>NZ_JALMDK010000030.1 GCF_023094165.1 Crossiella sp. S99.2
TCGGTCCTCACAAACTGATCTTGAACACCCTTCGTCCGTCTCCGGACACCACCCAGACTTAGGACTTACTCATCTAGGTGGTCGATCCGGGAGGCCGGGTCGACCACCTCGCTGTCCAAGGCTCGCTCGGGGTTGTGCAGGAAGATCACCTCGGGTCTGACACCGAGAGTCTCCACCGTGCGGTCGATGGCCTCACGCAGCCGAGGTGGGGACAGAGTGTGGCGTGGCGTGCCGTTGGGGCCGGGCATGAAACCGACCTTGGTGGAGATCGTGAAGTGCTGCAGGAGATCGCTGGCGGCGCTGGAGAGCGTCCGGTGGGACGTGAAGTTGCGGTAGTTGTATGCGGTGTCGAGTGCTCGCACGCCGACGGCGAGAGCATGCTCTAGGAGTGAGCGCCGATGAGCAGATCGGTGTAGCCCGAGAGCAAGTCCTCGCCCACTTCGCCGCATATGTTCTCCTGCAACAACGTTTGGACAACTCCCGCGGCGTTGACGCCGGTCGCGGTTGTCACGTCCTGCACGACCACCGGATGGCCTGAGAGCAGCAGCCGCAGTGCCGGCAGTGCTCTGGCCGCGAATCGGATACGGCGCCCGGCCGCGACGACAGCGACACTTCCGTCCTCGGCGATGTGGAGTTCGGGCCGAAACTCGGTGATGCACGCCACCGTCGTAGGGGCGCCGAATGTCGATCCCGTGTACCTGTGCCGTGATGGGCGCTGTACCCGCTGCCGAGCTGTCAGGAAGTCCTCCGGCCGATGAGAGGCTGCCAGTCTGGTGAGCTCGTCAACCAGTCTGTCCATTGTGGATGCTTCAGCATTGCGATCGAGGTCCTGCCGGAAGATTTCGTGTTCACGGGCCTGGTCTGTCAGCCACGAGATCCAGTCGACCCCGGTGCGCTGTTCAAGACCAAAGGTCACGTGCAGCGAGTAGTCCTCCTCGGCACCGGAGTCGAGGCGATCGGCCCGGGTTGCTTGATGCCAGTAGCCGCGGGGAATGTGCATCACGTCGCCAGCCACCATCGTTCCCGACCACACGACGCTGTCGCTGGGCTCCAGGGTGGGCTGGGCGTCGCGGAACATAGGGGCAACTCGCGACACCCCGCGCACTTCCCAGCTCTTGGTCCCGGCCAGCTGCACGACGATGACATCATGATCGTCCCAGTGCAGGTCGAAACCCGCGGTGTCTTTGGTCGTCAGGTAGGTGTTGACTTTCACCAGCTCGCCCGACCACCACTGCAATGCTCGGCAGGCTATCTCCAGTGTGGGATCGAAAGTGTTGGTCGAGTCCAGGACAGTGGTCACCCCTTCAGCGACCAGGCGCCCGAAGCGGTCCATGTCCACCATGGGGATCGCTTGCCCGCGGCGGGTGTGCATCGCGGTCATGTACTCCCGGGGATGCAGGTCCTGTCCTCCCTGCAGGCACCGAAATTGTGGTGGAGACAGGCTGCGTCGCATGACCAGGTCCATGAACCGTTCAGGAGTCAGCAGGCGAGAACAGAGAGCTGTCTCTGGAAGTTTTCCCCAGGCGAAGGACTTGCCCAGCAGAGAAGATCCAGACCAGCCGAATGCTTTCTCCACCGAGTCCACCAGTCGATGACGCACGCGTCCCCTCATGAGTAGATTTCGACATAAAGGTGGGGCCGAGCGACAGTTTCTGCCGCAAGGCCCCGGGAGGTACGCCCTGTATCGCGGCTAGCCGTCCCTGTTTTCGCCGGTGTCACCGTCTGCCCCGTCGGACATCTGGTAGTCGGTACGATTCTGCACCCCGGTCAGCTCTTCGACCACTAAGACCAGGTCATCGGTCAATGGATCCATGCCACCCCCTTTTACACAGACAAGTCCATCGCAAGGACGATTCTTGTTGACCAGCGTCACTTTCAGCCTGTCCACTCAATTCCTGCCACGCCAGGGCCGATCGAGTGAATCCGTCATAGCTAGAGAGGCTGACCGTGGTGCGGCGCTGTCCCTAACCTCCGTTAGGGGCCCCGGGCGATCCGTTCTAGACGTCGTCGAAGCGACGACGGCGGAGCTGCTCTCGCCTCACAGTGAGGCCCTGACGTCGACTTTTTAGGACGAACGGTCGATCGGGGCCAACAAGAGCCGGGTACGGCAGGCTACAGCGGGTTGCAAGGCCGCCGCAGGTAGTGGGATCGCGGTGGCGGCTCAGGCATGCGTCAGAACTGACGAGCCAATTGGGTGATAGCGGCGCAAACCACCTTGTTTTCGCCTGCGGTTCCGGTGAGCCGCAGCTTGTCCCGGCCGCTGGTCAACGGGGGCAGGCCATGATCGGTGTCCTGTGACGGGGCTAAGGACTCACCCCGATCTGGAGGTGCGGCGGGATCGTGGCCGGGATCGGCGTTGTAGCGATTGAGGGGTGGTCAGTGGCGAAGACTGCACGGGGCGGACCATTCTGCGGCGATGGCCGTGTCCGATTCCTCGCTGTTGATGCCGCCAGGAAGTGGTGATCACAGTGTCGTGTCATGGTCGGCCACGGCTCTTGGAGGTTGCGCATCGCTTCTCTGCTGGGTCAACTGGTGCTCGTGTACCTGCTGCCCACCGGGCTCATAGCCACTCATCTGGAGAGAGGGTTCTACCCCAGCACCTTCTGAGCACAGTTCGGAACCTGGTCGAGCTATAGCAGCGATGATCCGGCATCACGGCGTGCGTCAACGATCACAGCGGAATAGGAACGAATGTGTCCGACTGGGGCCACGATGAGGGCGGTGACATTGTCAAGGTCTTCGCTTTTCAGCCGCACGGCCGCGGCTGCACGCAGTTCGGCGCACATCTGCGGGTCGTAGCCGGTCTCGGTGAGGATCCCGGCGCTCATCCTGTCCTCGATCACCTAGTCGACGCCGTCGGAGACCAGCAGCAAGCCGAGGAAGTCAGTGTCGGTGATGAGAGTGCTGAATCCGTCGCGGCGCGCAGTGATGACGACGTGGTCGTGCTGGCCGGTTTCAACAGCTTGAGCGGGGTCACCGCTGCTACACGTGTGTTGACCGACCGTGTGGTCGGTGGTGAGACGAGTTAGCCCGGCAGTTTTGGCGATCCGCTGTTCGCCTGATGCTCGGTGCCATCGGGCGACCGGCTCAGCGTTGCGTTCCTACTGCTGCGCAACCGTGAGCCCGCTGCAATCGGTGGGTCGCGAGGGCCGCGACGGCTGGCTGTGCTGAGGCAACACTGTGATCGACCTCGTGACTACCGTGAGAAAGTGCATGGACACGACCGCGCGGCTACTGACTAGCACAGAAATCCGGAGTCGTGTCTTGTCCTTTACTATCGGGCACTCATGTCCCCTACGAGAGGTTGCAACTTGCTGTGAATCTGGCGGGACCACCCGCTAAGCCTAAAGCACTCATGTCCCCTACGAGGGGTTGCAACGGGAGGCGCACGATGTTCGCGCACTCGTCGAGTTGGTGCTCATTTCCCCTACGAGGGCTGGCAACTAGATCACGCTGTCGTCGGCCAGCACGTGCCAGCGCGGGCTCAGGTCCCCTATGAGGGGTAGCAATGTGCGGTCGGGTGCCTCCGGCAGGTCACAGATATGGTGCTCATGTGCCCGACGAGGGGTCGTCACACGTGCCCGACCTGGGGGTTGTCACGGGGACCCGCTGAAGTGCTCAGAACCCCAACGGTGGCTAGCAACAACCCAATAGAGTCAGGGCGAGCAACACCAGACGCTGGGTGCGCAGGCCGAACAAGACACCGCAGCCCAGCAACGGCTGGTCGAATTCGTGCGCCGGGCACTCGCGTTCCAGCCACGAGGGGCGCTCACCCTGCTTGCCGCAGCGGAACGCTCAGGTGTCGATCTCGTCGGCCCAGGCGTGCTCGAGTAGTGCCCTAGGCAGGTACTCGGACTCGATCTCGATGGGCATACCGGAGTCACGGGCGAGGCAGGCGACGGCGAGAGGGCCGACGGCGACGAGACCGCCGGCGCTCACCGCTCGCGCCTCGGTCGCGGTCCAGTACTCCTGATGCCACTGCAGTGCGTCGGCCAGCGCGATGGTGAACTGTTCCTGGTCGCGCTGCAGATAGCGGTAGAAGAGGATGATCGGCGGATAGAGGATCTTCGCTAGATAGTCGCTGTCGACCAACCGGGTCGGGTCGGGGCTGGTGCCGTCGACAGCGGCGACCAGCTTGTCGCTCATGTCGTCGCGGGCCAGCCAAAAGCTCTGCAGGGTCTCGACCCAGGAATAGATGTACTCGTCGAACACCGCCCCCGACGCGCGCAGCAGCGACACCGGTACCTGGGCCAACGCGTTGAGCCGCTCGTCCTCCCGGCAGATCAGCGCGAGGTAGCAGGCGGTCACCCAGTGGCCGGCGTGCGCCGAGGACCCCGCGCCAGCCGCGGACAGGCGATGCTGCTGTTCCCTGATCCGCACGGTCACGCCGTCGGGCGCGGTGGCCGCGGCGAACAGCGCTGAGGTGGTCTGCATCGCGGTGACCCACGCTTCCCACGACTCGAACTTCGTCGCCTGAGGGTCCACCGCGCACCGCGTCTGCGCCCGCACGATGCTCGCGCTCACTGCCTCGTTCCAGATGAAACTGTTCGCCCTGTCGAGCGCGGCCAGCACGCGCTCCAGGGTCGTGGCAAGCATCTCCAGGCTGTAGGGCGCGCCGTCGTCGGGGAAGGTATGGCGGGCGAAGCTGGTCACCACGTGCGCTCCTAGAAGATCTTGAAGTGCTCCAGCACGGCCCCGGTGTAGGTCCCCGTGTTCTCGGCCGCCTGCACCAGAACATACTGGACCTTCTCGGCCGCCATCGCCGCGCTCAGCTCCGCCGCCAGCCTCGCTTCCGCCGCCGACTTGGACCCGCGTTCACGCATCTCGTGGATGATCGTATGGATGTACTCGGCGGTGCCCTGGCAGACCATGATGCCCTGCGTGGGTCCGGCACCCTGGCGGCAGGTGAGGCCGCCGCTAGGAGCTTTCGCCTCGACTATGAGCAGACGGCCGTCGTCGAACCGATACAGCTGATCGAAGCTTCTCGCGCCGTTGGCTGGCTTCGGGAGCTCGACCCGGTTGGCGCCGGGGAACGCCGTGGGGATGACGTGCAACTCGGCCGCCTGTTCACCGAGCTCTTCGGCGATCTTGCTGTTGTTGGGACGGTCGCCGAGTTGCTTGCGGTAGGCCTGCTGCGCGGCGGTGAGCTCCTGTGTCGTCTGCTCGGTCAGGTTCTGGCCAGACGCCTTCTGCGCGTTGGTGAGCCTCGCTGCCACCCAGCGGTCCAGCGCCACTTTGTCGAGCGCGGCGACCTTGTCAGCTGGCACCGACCCCCGGCCGAGCTCCGTCCGGTCGACCCGGACCGGGGCCTTTCCCGGTGGCATCGCGTCCCGTGAGATCCAGGTGTTGTCGGTGCTCTTGGTCAGCACCGGCAGCAGGAAGCCGTACTCCGTGTCGGCGATGCTGCGGCGGTGGCCGTCGTCCTGGTAGTGCTCAGCACGCCAGGACGGGTCGTTGTTGGCTTTCCAGATGTGCTCGTCGTGCACCTGTCGCTGCTCGTCGGTGGTGGACCCGGCTTGGAGGTCGACGCAGGCGAACACGTTCGTCATCCGCTTCGGCACGCCGTCCGGCCCGCGTGGATAGTTCGTGATCACCACCCGGTCGACCACCGGTTCGCCCGCGGGCGCGCAGTGCCTGTGCAGGTCGAGTTCGCGCAGTTCAGCCAGCAGTTCGCCGCGGGACAAGAAGGCCAGGGGCGTCGTGGCGTCCGGTTCGATGTCGATCTGGGCGACCTTCGCGAAGCCGGGCGGGGTGATGTCGCCCGACAACTGCCGCACCGCCTCCTTGAGCCGGTGTTCGACCTCGGTGGTGTGACCGGTGACGACCTTTTCCACGAAGGTTTGCCTGGTCGTGAGGTCCAGCAGCGGCGCCCGGTAGCCCTTGCCCGAGCCGCTCGGGCGGTAGGTGGTGTTCCAGATGACCGTGTGATCGGCCAGCGCGAGATCCTCCGCGTGCCGCAACACCCGGATCTCCTGCGGGGCCGACAGCGTGGCGGCGTTCTCCGCGAGCTCACGGACGCCGTTGGAGTCTGTGACCTTCAGGTTGTCGGTCTGCACGACCAGGTTGAAGAACGGGCCGAGCGCGCGGTGCCTGATCAGGTCGGAGATCGTGCTAGTGGCATCACGGATCCGGTCCTTGCGGCGGCGATCGTCGGTGTTCGCGGTGATGTCCGGGGTCATCGCGTCGAGCAACTGGAGGATGGCCTTGCTGTTGGGCACATCGGCGAGCACCGACTTGTTGATGTCGATGCCACGGCTGTAGACGCGTTTGGCGAGCTCGGGATCATCGCCCATGACGGCGGCGTTGTGGAGCACGGCCACCCACACGACCGGGATCGATGTGTCCGCGGGCGCGGCGTTGACCGCGGTCGCCGGGTACGACCGTCTGCCTCCCGGCGGCACCACGATGGGCGTGTTCAGCACCGCCTGACCCGCGACGGACACCATGAGCGTGCCGCTGGCAGTGCCGGGACCTGCGTTGGTGACGGTCACGGTGCTGGTGCAGGTCGGCGTGGTGCAGGGGTTGCCCGACTCGTTGCGAAGGTCGACGGCGACCTCCTGCGCGATCGTGATGCGTTCGCTGAGCTGTGGCGGCGTGTGCTGAGCCTCACCAAGTCGTTTGACGGCCGCGGCCGCACTCTCGATCTGCGCGTCGCTGGCCTCGCTGATAGCGGTGGTGAGGCCGACCGGGGGCTTGGCCTTGCCGGAACCCCGCTGCGATGAGGTGGGCTGGACTGGTGGCGGCGGCGTGCCGCGGTGGTCGAGCGCGAGGCTGATCGACAACGGCCGGTGCGGCGACGAGTCGGACACCAGGATCTGGTGTGCGCCGTTGGTCAGCACCCGCGCCGCACGACCACCGACCGAGGTGGTCCCGGCCTGTGTCCACTGGTCGTTCGTCGAGCCGGAGACCCTGACGGCGAGTTCGGCGGGCGTGAGAACGGCTGTCGGCAGCAGGCCCGTGACGCTGCCGGGAGGATCCGCGATCCAGGTGCCGGCCAACGACTCGGCACTGCCCGGCATGTCGTGGAGCCACCACTCCCGGTTGCCACGCAACAGCATGCGATCCGGGCTGACCGCGACTTCGGCGACTGCCCCGTTGCCGCGGCTCAGCACACCGTGCGCCGTGCCGTCGCTGGTCACGGTCATCCGCAGGCTGGTGATCAGTCCGTTGCCGTCCACCACAACGCCCGCGTGGTCCACGCCGCGCCACGCCCGCAGCTCCTGCACAGCCGATGACGCCAGCAGCCGCGCTGACGGCGGCCACACCAGGTAGGCCGTCACGACTCCGACGACCAGGGCCAGAGCCCCCGCGAGCCACAGCCGCAGGCCGCTCATTTGCCCCCCAACACGTTTACGGACGCTCTAGTGTCCTACGCCGGAGACTTAGCCGGACAACATCGGGCAATGACTCATCCGAATGGGCGCCCAGCCCCCTGTTTCGCTAGGTAATTCCACCAGCCATTCGCCGTCGTAGACGGTGTTTGAGGGTGACTGCTGTAGGGGCGTGCGCGATCATGAAGTGTTGACCGTGACGGCGTCCCCGGTACAACGGATCAGCCGCTGGGGCTGTTCACCGAGTCCCGTCGAACTCGAACGGCAGATAGCCCGGCCCCAACAGGTCCAAACCGTGCACAGAGGTTCAGTTTCTATTCCTGCTCCCAATCCGGCCCAGACCTCAGTCAGCTACCATCCGGCGGAGACGCAGGACGTGGCCCACCTGATCATCCCTCCACCGAACTACCCGCGCATATGTCGGTCGGCACTGAGCGTTATTCAGTTGGGGTGTTGGCTCCATCCCAGGCGGTAGAACTCCAACCCGGTCACCAACTGGATCAGTCCCGCGAGTTCGGACAAGCGGCCTCGATAGCCTGTCGCCATGATCTTCCAGTTCTTGAAATGCGCGATGGCTCGCTCCACCGCCGCGCGCAGGCCGGCGATCACACGATTGTTGGCCCGGTCCCCCGGGGAGAGCTGTCCCCGGCGTGGGCGCCGCCGTGGTGTGATCACACCTGTTCCCTGATAGGCCGCATCCGCGATGACCGGCCCCGTAGCCAGAAGCTGCTCCCAGCCGGTGTCGGCGAAGGCCTTACGGTCATGGGTAGCGCCCGGCAGCGGCGCGGAGACCGCGAGCAGACCACCAGCGGTGTCACAGGCGAGCTGGATCACCACGCCGTGACGGTGACGCTGACCGGAGTAGTTGCCGCTGTGCCCCGCCCGGTTCCCGGTCGGCACGTCAGTTCCATCCACCAGCACGATCCGGCCCCGGGTCACCTCTGCCAACGCCGGAATGTGTGCCCGGCACACCGCCTGCAGCACGGGCACCACATGCCGGCAGATCCGCGAGACCGTGGGCTGGGAAACACCGAAGAGGTCACCCGCGGCCATCTGGCTGATGTTCTGCCGCAGCAATACCAGGGTGAGCATCACCGAGCGGTACAAGCCCAGAATCGGCCGGCGCCTGCCCCTCCACCGCGGTGAGGTATCCACTGTCCACACACGGCTGACCAGCTCATCGAGCTGTTCTCCTGCCAGACCCGTGGTCGCGTTGTATCGCATTGTGTCCCCCCAAGGCGATACAGGTTACAAGGACTGCCCATCTACTCACAGTGAATAACGCTCACGGGCTTGAGGTAGACCCTGTACTTTTGCTCGCATTGCTCTCGGACGAGTTGGGCAAATGTTTTTCGAGGCTCAGTCACGTCGTGCCCCCTGGGGGGTGCCACCAGGGACAGGCCCCTGGGGCTGACACGAGGTGTGAGCGCTGGTACTTCGACGGTGAAGGACCGGCACGGGGGCTGCCTTCCTGCTTGGAGCGGACCGGGCCACCGGGTGGCGGCCGGGGTGAAGCACCTTCACCCCTTAGGCAGCCCGCCGCCGGGCTGGACTTCACCACCGCCGGAAGGATTTTCTGGGTTCTGCCCGATGGGGCAGCCGGGCCAGCCGAGAAGTGCCTGGGTGCCCGCGGTGGCGCGGACCAGCCCCACAGCGACACGGACGTCGCACATCAATGCGACCACTGCACGGTGTTGCGATGAGTGAAACATCTGACGTATCGTGCACTACATGGCGAAGCGTGACAGGATCGACGACATTGTCGACATCGTCCTCCCGATGCCGGCCCCGCTGCCCGAGCACGCCGACGAGCACGACCGCGACGGCCATGGAGCCTGGTGCGACCAGGTCACCGGCCAGCGGCGCGACTTCGAGGAGAACTTGCGGTTCTCCGAAGAGCACTCCGACTCATACGTCGACCCGCTGTTGGAGGAGATCCACCGGGCTCGCCAGGCCATGCTGGAGGCCGAGGCGCGAATGCGGCTGCTGGTGGCCTACGGGCGCGAGTTCATCACCCCTCAGCCCTACCCGCTCAAGGACCTGGCCGCGGCCACGGGAATGTCGATCTCGGGGATCCGGAGCGCCTACACCGTCGAGGAGATCGCCACCGTGGCCCGGCGCATCGGGCGGCAGCCGCGGCCCCGCACCAGCGACACCGGGACGGCGTCATGACCGCCGAATCCAACGCCACGGTCACCGGCTGTGCCTGCAGACCGGCCTGGCCGGAGCTGGTCGTCACCCGCGATGACGGTACGACCGTGGCTGTGCTGGCCTCCGACACTCCCGGACCGCTGGCGCTGCTGTACTACGCCCACTGCGTGCGCTGCGGCATCCAGTACCCCGGCCCGTTCCGGCTGCCTCCCCGCACCACCAGCGCCGCCTGCCGCATCAGCCGCAGCTCGCCTGCGCGACGGTGGCAAACCCACTGCCTCAGCCGCGAACCCGGCTGAGCAGGAGTAGGTGGGCGCTGCAATACCGAAGGCGGTCGGGGCGTTACTGGTCACCAGGATGTGCCGATCCTGCAGCACGAATCTGTTCCCTGCCCTGGCGGCCACGGTGGGGAAGGATCCATCGCGGTGGCTGTCCTCCGCCCTGGCGTTGTTCGGCGAGGTCGGTCACCACGAGCACGTAACGTTCGTGATGGCGAGGGTGTTGGCGGCGGCGGTGTTGGCGGTGTTGGTGTTGGTGCTGGCCGACTATCGGTATGGCCGTGTCACTGGGCAGGTGGTGAGTGCCGCCCGCACTCGGCAGGACGAGGTCACCCTGTGCTGCAGCCCAGGATCGAGGTAAGTGAGGAGGATTTCCAGGTCGTGGAGGCGAGCGCGGAGGTCCTTGTTCCAGGTTGGTTCGTGGTGGGCCAGGCGGTTGCGGAATTCGTGTAGCTCGCTCACCGGTTGCTCCACCCGGGCACGGTTACGCTGGGCGCCGGGGAAGGCGGCGGCGAGGTCGGGCCAGAGGTTGGTGGCGTACTGCTTGGCCAACAGGAACCGCCAGAAGCCGAAGGTCAGCTCGGCGATGGTCTGGCCGTCGCTGGGCGCCTTCTTCTTCTGGCGTACTCGTTTCCGGGCCTTGCAGATGTCCTCGCGGGCCCGGACGTCCAGTTCGCAGGCCGGATCGTCCAGCCAGGTTCCCCGACGCTGCAGCCGCTGGTGGCGCTGGGCCAAGCGCTCGGCCATGGCGTTACGGAAAGCGATCTCGGCGTAGCTGAGGGTCTCCCAGAAGGCGGCGCTGATGTGAGTGTTCCACCGGTAGAGGTCCAAGGCCGAACGGGAGTCTCGGCCGCAGGCCACCAGGTAGTCGTGCATCCGCGGCACGCTCATCAGGCGCAACACCGCAGCTGATGAGGGTTGGTGAGCCGGGTTCACCTCGGCTATCCTAGGTTGCGAAGACCGCTGAACGGTCCCTGGTGATCTCATTGAGATGGGCCAAACCGCTGTGGTTACGGATAGTTTCGGGAGGCGTCACCTGTTGTGGGTGGCGCCTTTCCTGTTGATCAGCGCGGGCTGGGCGGGGTCGACAAGACCCAGATTGCCGACGATCGTGCCCTCACTCTGTGGTCCGCAGGGCAGCTCGACGTGTTGATGTGGGTTTCGGCGACCAGCCGCGAGGCGATCGCGATCGCCTACGCCCGCGCGGCGGCCCCGGCGGATGGGCCGTTGCGTAGCAGCGGCGGGCCGCTCCTGGCCGAAGATGCCGCAGTGCGGTGCCTGGAGTGGCTGGCCGGGACGGACCGGCGGTGGCTGGTCGTGCTCGACGACGTGCAGGACCCGTCGACGTAGCGGGGTTGTGGCCGCCGAATACCCCGAGCGGGCGCAGCATGGTGACCACCCGGCGCCGGGATGCTGCGCTGTTCGGGTCCAGTCGCCGCCTGGTCCAGGTCGAGTTGTTCACCCCGGTCGAGTCGCTGGCCTTCCTCAACTCCCTGCTCGGTCCGCAGGCAGAGAGGGCCGCCGAGCCAGCCGAGCGGCTTGGCCACCTGCCGTTGGCGCTGGCGCAGTCCGCGGCCTACGTCGCCGACCGCCCCAGCCTGACCTGCGCCGGCTATCTCACCCGGTGGGTCGACCGGCGCCGGATGCTGGCCGCGGTGCTGCCCGCTCCCGGCGAACTCCCGGACGAGCACCGGGAGACGGTGACCACCACCTGGTCGCTGTCGATCGAGCGGGCCAACGAGCTGACCCCGGCCGGGCTGGCTCGCCCGCTGCTGGAGTTGCTGTCGTTGCTGGACCCCAACGGCATCCCCAACGGCCTGATCACCGCGCCGGCCGTGCTGGCCTACTTCGCCAGGCGGAGCGGCCGGCTGGTAGAGGCCGAGGATGCCGAAGACGCGCTGGTGTGCCTGCACCGGATGAGCCTGATCACCTACACCCCGGCCAATCCACACCGCGCGATCCGGGTGCACGCTCTTGTTCAGCGCACCACCTACGAGACCTGCGACCCAGCCACGGTGACCGCGCTCGCCAGCGCGGCCACCAACTTTGCTGTACGTTGATACAGCACGCTGTAGTTTGGTACAGCAACCCAGTAGGGGGTTCTGCGTGACTCAGCATGATCAGCCCATCGCCAACGGCATCCGCACCGACCATCCCATCCCCGGCCTGCCCTTCGTCGACGACAGCCACATCCCTATCGAGGACCCCGAGGCCATCGAGGCCATCGGTCGGCACCCCGGCACCACCATCTGGGGCCGCTATGACGCCGACTCCCGCACCGGCGCCTGGTTCGCCTTCACCAACGATCCGCAGCGGCACGCGCTGGAGTGGGTGGTTCGCTACCACCCCGAGCACGGGCGCACCGTCGCTGTCTACACCGGTGGCGGCAGCGCCTCGGTGCACGGCGACTGGTTCGACGAGCGGCCGGTGGCGGTGCGCTCCGGCGGCTACTGGTGGGACGGAACCACCTGGTACCGCCCTCAGCAGGTGCTGAGCTGGGCCAGCGAAAGCTACATGCGTCGCCCTGTGGCGCACCCCACCACAATCACCGCCGCGGACATGCTCGACAGCAGCTGCAAGGCCGAACTCGGCGAGATCCGCAAGGTCCTCAATCTGGAGCTGGGCACCCCGGCGACCACCGAGCAGTGGCGGCACGACTTCGCCCTGTGGGCGAAGTTGCACACCGAGTGCGCCGAGGCGCGGCCGCTGGAACGATGCGTGGTCGCGCTCAACGCACCCGAGTTGGCCGAGGCCGCGCTGCTGGGGGTGGAGGAGTTCGCCCAGGAGGCCGGGATTGCTGCCTCGACTCTGCGCGCCTACCTCACCCGGGACGAGGCGGATCTTCCGCTGCCGCAGGTGGTCGACGGCAACCGGCGGCGATGGTCCCGCCCGGTGGTGCAGGACTGGGTCGAGCAGCGGCGGCGAGATCCGTCCAACCTGGCCACGGTACTCAGCGGCGACGCCGAGGAGCAGCTCGCTCCGGGGCTGCGGAACCTGTGGAAACGGCTGACCGAGTCAGCGTTCCGGGAGCTGTGGGGCCAGCCGGCGTTTCAGCGCCGGTGGTCGCGGCCGCACCGCAACGAGAAGGCGGTGCTCTCGGTGGCCGAACACGTTGGCTGGGTCTCGGCGTTGCAGCTGGAGTCGGTGGTGCCCTTCGACGCGCTGGCCGAGGCCATCGAGCATGCGGTGCTGTGGGAGTTGTCCACCGATTCGGTGGTCGCCGACCGTTACGTGGCATTTTCGCGCCGCACTGGCGAGCATCTGGGCTGGTTCGTCCAGCACAAGCCGTCCCGGGCGCCGCAGTTGTTCGGCAGCATCGTGCGTGAGGCCGAGCGGAAGCTGGAGATCAGCCCGAAGGTGACGAAGGCGTCGCTGCGGCAGGCACTGATCATGGACGGCGGATTCGTGAACTCCGAGCAGCTGGATGAGTTCTTCGCCGTGACGCTGCCACCGGCTCAGTAGCCACTGACGGCGAGCGCGATGACGTCGGCCGGGCAGGCCACCTCGGCGGCTTGCCCGGCCCCGAACTTCTTGTTCCAGGTGTTCAAGGCGGAAGGCGCAGCCCGGACACTCCCCGCCGCCGACAGTGCGACTGGATGTCGACCAGCATGGGCCACAGTGATCACCGTCGGGCCCGATGTTCGGAGTAGGACAGTAGCTGGTCGTATTGGATGAGCCCGGTCGTACCTCCGGCGATAATGCGCGCGGCGACGGTCCAGCGGACCTGGGAGACCGTGCGGGTGGGATGGACATGCCGGTCGAGCAGCTGGTCCAGGCGAGCGCGGGCGTTCTGTTCGGTGTCGTGCAGGGAGAGGTGCGGGGCTGTGTCGCTTGACTGGTGCTCATCTCCCCTACAAGGAGTGGCAACATCCCTGCCTGACGGGTCCCCTGATCCGCTGGGTCCGGTGCTCATCTCCTCTACGAGGGGTGGTAACAAGCCGGGGTCGATCGGGTCCGGCAGCGGGGCCGGGCGCTCATGGCCCCTACAAGGGGTGGCAACGGCAGGCGCACGATGTTCGCGCACTCGTCAAGTTGGTACTCATGTCCCCTACGAGGGGTGGCAACGTGAGGATGGCCTGCGATAGCCGCCGAATCTCCGGAGCTCATGTGCCCAATGAGAGATGGCAACAGCGGGAACCGCGGCCGGACCGGTTGAGCGATGAGCCATTCATGTCCCCAACGAGGGGGCAGCTACAGCCGATTCGGCAGCGACTCGTCGCCGTCCACCAGTCCCCTGGCGCCCAATGAGGGGTCGCAGCACGTGAACTACCGGGGTGTCGTCGAGGGAACCCGCTGAAGTCCTCAGAATCCCCACAGCGGCTAGCAACTATCAGATCCCTACAAGTCCGTGCCCGACGAGTCTGTTCCCCTGCGCCAGACAACAGTTGGCAACACCGATACGGACGACTGAGGTCCTGTGGCGCAACACGATCAACGTCCATTGTGGACTAACGCTTCACCAGTGCACAGATACCCGGCAAATCGAGACCGGGGGCCAGATCGCTTACCGCGGTCACCATCCGCCACACGGCCAGCACCTGGGCAAGTTCTGCCCGCACGAACACCCGTATCAGACCGCCTTCCTCGGCCCAGAACTCCACAGGCTGCTCCACGCTGTGACTGATGCTGCAGTCGCTCAGGACCGAGGCGGCCAGCATCGTGCCAGGGTTGTGAGTCGGCGCAGGGTGGTGAAGGCATCCTGGAGCTGCTCCTGGTCGGAGATCATGTGCAGCACGTCGATTGCCAGGATGCCGAGTGGCTCTGTCAGATCGCACCCGAGGGCAGGGTCGGCGCAGCCCGCCCAAGGCCCCGAACGGCAATGTTTCGCGGTGAGGCAAGACATTCTGCCTGGACTGGGAAGCGGAGACGGTGCTCCTTCGGATCCCGGTGGCCTGGACTGGTACCCGATCTGGTGACACGACTCGGGGGTGGGGCCAGATCGGCGTCGTGTGCTGTCAGCATGGCCAGGTCATTCGGCGAAGGAGATCCTGGAAATGTCCGGTGGAGGAAGGGAACTGGTGGTGACACGCAGGAGCATGATCGATGTGGTTGGCGAATTCGCACACGACCCGGTGCCCTACCGGGACACCGACGGCGCGGTCGCGGTGTTCCTGGACTTCGAGAACCTCGTTCTGGGTGTCGGTGCCGGTGTGGCCCATGGTGAGCCGATCCCAGATGCTGCGCTGCGGTGGCTGTGCCGGGGCTTCGGCAATGCCTCGATCCGTCGCGCCTACGCTGACTGGCGCGACTCACGCTTCGGCCGCTACGAGACTGCCCTGGCCACCAACGGTGTGGACCTGGTGCAGATGGGCCGCTTCACCCCCGGCAGCCACAAGAACGCCGCTGATATCCGTTTGGCCGTCGACGCCATGGAAACCCTCATCACCCACCCCGAGGTCGGGGTGTTCATCCTGGTCACCGGCGATAGCGACTTCACCCCGCTCGTGCAGCGGCTACGCGAGTTCGGCAAGCACGTTGTCGGCGTGGGTACCGAAACCTCGGCCGGCTCGCGGCTCGTGTCGGTGTGCTCGCAGTACAAGTTCTGGCCCACACTGGTCCGCCAGGCTGACCCCGCCGCCACGTCCAGCACCACCGCGGCGGTGAACACCTCCATGGTCTTCGATCTCGCGGCGGCGCACGCCCTGCTGGTGCGGGCGATCGAGGCAATCCCGGCTGTGACCCCAACGGCGGCGGCGGTCAAGATCCGGATGTGCAGCCTGGACCCGGCCTTCGACGAGGCGAACTACGGGTACCAGCGCTTCCGCGAGTTCCTCGAGGCATGCCCGCTGGTGCGCGTAGCCGGGCGTTCAGGCTCTGACATCACACTGGGGCTCACCACTGAGCAGAGCAGTGCGGAGCAACCAGTGTGGCCGGGACCGCGCTCCAGCCCAACGTGGACCGGAGCGCCCCTAGACTCGCTGTGACCAGGCTAGGGCCCACCAGCTGGCGGTGACGCAGAAGGTGGCCCGCCTGATCATCCGACCGCGAGCTGCCCGCATGTATGTCGGTCGGCACTGTCGAGTTCGACGAGGACCACCAGCAGCACCGGCGCAGCCCGCGGATGGCGCTGATCGGCGAGGTCGACCCAAAACGCAGCGCGGTCAACGAAATCCCTATCCGTCACTGCATGATGCCAAGGTCGCTATGTCGGTGTCGATGTGTGGGAGGCCTGTCGCGGATCGAGGGACATCGCCGACGCGGCCCCTGGCACCTCAATGGCTGTTCGCAGAGCGGCGGCTGCCGTTCTGGCTGCCAGTGTGAGGCCAATCGTGTTGGCAGCGGCCGGTGTACTGGCTGACCCGATTCCGGCGGTGGAGTGGCCGGCGGTCGCACGGTGTCTTGCCCGTTAGCCAGGGTTCTGGCTAACGCCACTCTGGGTTGTACTGCACCAGGACCCCGTACACCCTCTGCAGGAGTTTGAAGACGGTTTCGTCGCCACCCTTGACGTCGGGGTGCCAGCGTCGAGCGGCCAGGCGATAGCCTTTCTTCCGGTTGGTCCAGATTGTGTTGTCCTCGCCCGCCAGCTCCCACATCAGATGCTCCGCGTCATCCACGGTCAACCGGTGACGGGGGCCCATCTCCTGGTACTGCTGGTGAAACCGGTCCACCTGCCGTCGGTGACGGCGCGCGGCGTTGACAGCGAGAGCGGCTTGACGCGCACGTTCAGGATGGCGGGCACGATAGGCCGCTTGCCGGCAGGTGGCCGAGCACCACACTGGGCGAGTGCCGGGCCGCTTCCGCGAGGCGTTCCACCCCAGTCCGCACCACTTGCATGTCAGCCGCACCACACTGGGGTCGCCTGGCTCTGCAGGTATGGATCGTGCTCGTCTCGCCACTAGGTTCTCCTGCTGCGTGCTGTGTGCTGTGTGCTGTGCCCGGTCCTGACGGGATCGCTGCGCGGCGCCCAGGGTGGGCGCCGCGCGGCGGCGAACCGGTTAGCCGTTGCGGTTGCGGCGAGCGGTGAGGGCCGCGCGGTATGCCTGCACCGGGTCGGGGGAGTGTCCGCGGGCCGGTGACCAGATCTCGTGTGCGCGGGTGTAGGGAAACCACTGCCCTTGACGACTCAGTCGTACCTGCACATCGCTGCCGTCCACGGTCAGCCTGTTGAGGTCGAGGGTGATCGTGTTCTCAGTGAGCCCGCAGTGCTGCTGGAGGCTCGTGCGGGCAGCCTGCATGAGGCTGGGCTCAGGGGTGTGGCTGTGGTGTGCGGTGTGCACGCCGTCGAGGCCGCCGAAGGTGTAGGCGCGCCGGAGTCGGCCGAGTGCGGCACCGCTGAGGCCGAGCTGTTCTGCCGCGGTGGTAGCAGTCTCAGGTGTGGCATGTTCCTGCTGGATCAGGCGGACCAGATCCAGGATCGGGTCCTGTTCGTGTCGGCTGGTCCCACGCAGCAGGCCTTCAGCCCGGCGAGCGGCATCGGCCAGCATGGCCGTGAGGACGGTGGTGTCAGGACAGCCGGACGGAGGGGTCGGCACCATCGCTGCGGTAGTCGAGGACTGGGGTGGGGTGGTGTGTGTGGTGGTCATGTCGTGAGGTTGGCCAAACGAATGAGTTGGTCGGCGGAGAGTTGACTGAAGTCGATCTCGCCATCGGGCAGGTACAAGCCGCTTTGGTCCCGTTTCTCGGCCACCAGCGCGGCGAGGCGGTCTTCGACGCTGTTGCGGGTGACCAGGTAGTGCACATGGACCGGGCGGAGTTGGTTCATGCGGTGGGCCCGGTCGGTGGCCTGGGCCTCGACAGCGGGATTCCAGTGCCGCTCGAAGTGGATGACATGGTTGGCGGCGGTCAGATCCAGACCGAGTGCCGCGGTGGTGAACGTCGCGACCAGGACCTGGATACCTCCGTCGGTGAGGTCAGCGACGAGGGCTTTGCGGGCGGGTTCGGTGACCTCGCCGATGTAGAGGCCGGCGCGGTAGCCCAGGTGCTGCACATAGGCTGTGACCATCTGGGCGGCGTAGACATAGTTGGTGAAGATCAAGGCCCGTTCGCCGGTGCCACGCAGGGCCTGCAGCAGTTCGCGGGTACGCGCCAGCTTCGGTGACTGGTGCACGAGTTCGTCCCAGTCCAAGGCCGGATCGTCCAGGGGTTGTTCCAGGAACTGGGCCGGGCTGTTGACGATCTTGCGTTGATCGTGGGTGATTTTCTTGACCAGCTGGCCGATAGGGGCACCGGTGGAGTTGTGTCGCAGGCGTCGGCGGCTGGCGTTGTCCAGGCTCTCCAGCTGGCCTTGCTGGCGCTCACTCAGGTGCACCAGGTGGGTGGTTTCCACCTTGGGCGGCAGGTTCAACCCCAGGGCGGGGTCGATTTTGAGGCGCCGGAGCACGAAGGGCCGCACGACGCGCTGGACTCGCTGACGTGCCTGCTCCACCGCTTCGGGGTCGGGCGCGTCCAGGATCGGGCGCACGAACTGGGCGTGGAAGTGCGCGGGAGTGCCCAGCAGACCGGCGTTGACCCAGTCCAGGATCGCCCACAGCTCTCCTGGCCGGTTCTCCATGGGTGTGCCGGTCAACGCCAGCCGGGTCTCCGAGCGCAGCGCACGCACGCGGCGCGCGGCACCGGTGGCGGTGTTCTTGGTCTTCTGGGCCTCATCGGCCACGACCAGGCCCCAGTCCACTGTGGTCAGTGGGTCGTCGATGACCCCGTAGGTGGTGAGCACGATCGTGCGCGGGCCCAGCAGTCCCAGAGTTCGTTCGGTACGCCAGTAACGCACCGTCGTGGCGGTGGGTGCGTGCCGGGCGATCTCGCCCTCCCAGTGGTTGAGCACACCTTCGTTCGGGCAGATGATCAAGGTGGGTTTGTCCGCGCCTGCCCGATCACGCCGCAGGTGCGCGGCCAGCGCGGTGATCGTCTTGCCCAGGCCCATGTCATCGGCCAGGACACAGCCAAAGCCCAGCGCGCTCACCACGGCGATCCAGGCCAGCGCGCGGACCTGATGATCACGAAGCCGGATCGGGCAGTGCGCGCGTTCCCGCCGGATCACCTCCTCATAGTCGGTCTCGCGCAACCGGGAGATAAGAGCGGCCAGGCCGGCCGCGGGAGTGCAGGCGTAGACACGGCCGTCGAGGGTGACCCAGCCATCAAGGACCTCCAGCATCCCTTGGTAGCGCGGGATCGTCTCGACCGCGGGTCGGCGCAGGGTTTGGCGGGTGAGGTCGTCTACCAGGATCCAGCGGTTGCGTTCCATGACCCATGGCAGTTCCGCGTCGCGCAGCCGGTCCAGTTCGGCGCCGGTGAGAACAGTGCCCTCGGCGGTGATCCGCCAGCGCCGGTCGAACAGCTCGCCCAGTCCGAGTCGGCCGGTGACCGGCTGTGTGCTGCCGGCGGGGCCGACGACGGCCTCCACGGCCAGCTCGGTGGCCCACTCCTTGTGCCACTGCACCCTGATTCCCAGTTCCCGCAGGGTCTGTGCGGCGCTGCCGCACAGGGCCGCGGCGTCGGCGGGATCCAGCCACAGCCGGTCCGGGTAGGGGTCCGAGCCGAGGGCTTCCAGACAGGGCAGGGTGCGGCCGGCCAGGCGCAGGGTCCGGCGGACCTGTTCTCGTAGATCCGGGCCGTGGATCACGGTGTTGTCAGGCAGGAGATGGTTCCACCACACCGATTCGGCATCCACAGCCGAGTCGGGGCTATCGGGCAGCATGCTCAGACGCAGGGTGCCTTCCAGCACCGGCTGCCCCTGCACCGGTGGTTTGATGCACAGCCACAGGTAGGGCCCGTCGGCGGGCGGGGTGGTCATCTCGGCGGTGACGTCCAGGTCGTCGACCCAGCGCTGCACCGCGGTGATGGTGGGCGGGTCGGCCAGGTAGACCTCAGCGGTGTAGGGCGCCCCGCCGTGCAAGTAGGGGCGGCCCGCGGAGATCACGAGGTGGTGGGCCAGGACGTCGGCCATCGCCCGCACCGACCGGAGCAGATCCACCGACTCCTTGGCAGGGACCTCCTCCATCAGCCCGCGGACCACACGGGTCTGGGTGGCCAGCTCGGTGGCCAGGGTCTGCACGGTGTGCTGCTGGCCGGTGGTGAAGGGGCCGAGCTGCCACATCGGGTAGCGCCGGCGCCGGTCGTCGGTGTCGGCCAGGCCGGGGCGCACCCGGTGCTGGGAAACCATGGTCAGTACCAGGTGCACAACCTGAGCCCACAGACGTGCCGAGGCGCTCCACTCCTGCCGTGGCGGCCCGGACAGCAGATCGATCACGTCACCGGTGGCCACCGGCCAGCACCGCACCATGCCGATGGCGCCCTGGCTGTCCATGACCTCATGTCTGACCACGGGCACCTCGGTGGGCACCCCTTCGGGCACGCCGAGGCAGACGAGCCCGGCCTGGGGGAGGGCAGCGGTGCTGTCGAAGGCGAAGCCGTGCCCGGCGGTCAGCGCCGCGCGGAAGGCCTTGTGGCCCCCTGCGAGGCGTGCTGGCGCCTCCACGGTGACGGTGCCGTGCAGCGGTGGTGCCGCCGCGGACGGGACCTCGTAGTCGCTCTCGCGGGCAGGAACCGTCGGCTCGGGTGGCACGGCTGCGGCGTCGGACTCTGGCGGAGCAGGGTGGGGAGTGCCAGGTTCCTGCCTCACCAGTGAGGCTGGTGGGGCAGGGTCGTTGTCGGCCGCAGCGTGCCGGTCACGGCGTTGGGGTTGCGGAACCGTCACAGTCGCCGCGGCCAACTCGACCCGCGTAGCCGGTGCGGCTGGGGTGGCGCGCCCGTGGCTCATGTTGACCTGGAGCATGATCGAGGCTGCCGCGGTCTGCCTGGTCTGCTGGATGCCGGGGGCTTCCGCGGTGGCGGTGAAGGTGCGTCCGGCCCAGCGGTAGTCCAGCTGGAACCGCAGGTGCCCTGGCTCGCTGCGGTCCTGCCAGCGCAGCGTGGTCTTGGTGCGGGTGGCGGAGTCTTCCAGTACCTGGATCGGGGTGCGGTCCGCGGTCAGCACGAGCCAGCCGGACGGCACCTTCTCCTGCTCGCTCCAGTGCTCGCGGGGCGGCAGGCCGGCGAGTTCGGCAAGAGCTGCCAGCCGGACGGCCTGACGTGCCGCAGCTCTGGACACGGCCCGGCACGGTCCGAAGGTCCTGTCCTGACCGTCGACGACCAGGCGCACGCTGGCCGACTTCATGCCGTCAGGGTGAAGTTGGTCGGTGAACTCGCCGGTCGGCGAGCCGGTTGAGGCGCTGTAGCCGTTGAGGAACTCGGCCAGTCGCGGTGGGATCCGGGTCGCGGCCAGCAGAGCTGCGCGCAGCACACCGTCCCAGACCCGTGACGGCTTGTGGATCAGCACAGTGTTGAGGTGTTTGGCAGTCAGCAGCCCAGCACGGGCCCGCACCAGGGTATGCGCGATGAGATGTTCATCGAGCTGCTCGTGAACGACTGCCGCGGTGAGGACGTCCAGGAATGCCTTGTCGTTGAGGGACACCCAGCGGTCCGGGCAGGGCTGGATGGTGAGTGGCTGCCGCGGTCGCGGTGGTGTGGCAGCCGTGGTCGTGGGCGCTGAGGCCTGGGCCCGCGGCATCGGGATGTCGACCAGGCGTCCCAGCAGGCTGAGGCAGCTGACCTGCGACACCGTCTTCTTGTTGGGGCCGGTGTGCCACTCCCCCATGATCTGGCCTTGCCGGAGATGGAGCCCTGCCTGGGCTCTGAAGGCCGCGCCGTCGCCAGTGACGACTGGGTGCACCGCGATGGTGGGCTGCGGCCATCCGGTGAACTGCGACTGGACGGCGAAGATGCCCGGTGCCAGGTGCGGCTGGCTGCTGACGTAATCGAGCAGGCGCGAGCGCAGCTGACCCATCTCACCCAGTGGCACCAGCAGCAGAGCGCGGAGATCCTTGACCGTCAGCGAGCCGGATTCCAGGCGGCGCAGGACTTCCGGCTCACCTCCGGCTGCCCAGCATCCGCCTCGGGTCCACGGGCGGAGCCAGGGTGGGATCTCACGTTCCATTGGTTTCTCCTACAGCAGGGACGGCCTTGCCCGTCAACGCAGCACACGGCTGGTCACTCAGGAAAATCGACGATGCCGCACCCTAGCGCACAGTAGATCAAGCGCTCCAATCGAAAGCCCGCACGCACCCCATTGTGTGAATATCCCCGGATATCGATATCGGCAATGCCTGGGAAACAGGAGCGTCAGGCTGGAACCGGTGGGAAGTCCTCCGGTGGGCCGTGCACTCGCCTGCGGTGTTCTGGCCCCTGCAGCTTCCCACTGCGGGCCCGGCTGGCTGCTCATGACTTCCACACAGGACGGTCACAGCTGGCCACAGCACTGTGGGCACACAGTGTCTGCGTGGTGCATACCCCGTCTCGTGTGGGTGCCTCCCGCGTGAGGATGCCTCGGCATCGGTCAGGCCAACTTGCCACGAGCCGCCGCTGGGACCGCCGGCGGAATATCGGGTACCTGAAATTGCGACACCGGCGGCAGCATGCATCACTGATGCGCCGAATGGCCTCGTCACTCTATCTTCGAGCGAATACACTGCCATGAGATCATGTGTTGCCGTCCTAATCGCTTGGCTGCACGGCAGAGTGTCACCGCAGCATTTGCTTTCCGGCACAGAGCACACACCTGTGACGTGCGATGGCCATCGCGACCCCCTAGGCAGAGGACAGCAGCGGCTGTTCTGCTCAGGGCCACGCAGCAGGGCACAGCGATGTCATGCCCGGCCACCATGGTGATGCCACCGCCCATGCCGTGATGCCGCGGCCGTGTCACTGTTGGGCACTGATCACAGCATTGGTGAGCACGTACACCGCGGCGAACCAGCGACCACAGCTGTTCTGCCTTCACAGCTAGGTCACCTCACCTCCACAGCCCCACTGCCCACCCCTCTGTCGTCTGCATCAGGTGGTGTGTCGTCTCGTCACCACCTGCGCCGACAGTGTGTGAGAACCCTTGGCACTAAACAGGAACCGCGAGGGCCGAAGTACCGTGGGGCGGTCTCCGACTCGACAAGGGTGGACAGGGGTACCAGTGAGTATTTCCTGACACGCCTCTTGTCACTGCCCCCTCCCCGCAGGAGGTGTTGCGGGGTCCCCGAGGCCTGCGGCATCGGCTTGAGCGAGGCTTGCACCAGGTCGATGCGCCGGTGTGCCAACTCATCGAATGGCCGCGGCAAGTCCGTCGAGACTGAACAGGTGACGGGGCGCGAACGTGAGGCAGGGAGCAGAGGTCCGCCGTGTCGTTCGTTGAACCACCAACGGCTTGCTCGTGGACAGCGGAGAATGCCGCGCTCGGGGCGTGCGCCAGGTTGGCAGTGACAGGTCTGGTTGAAAGCTCGTCACGTGGGGTGGAGTCAAGTCATGTCATGTGCGGGGAGGAGCCGTTGCGCTGCCACGCGACCACGGGACTGGATGTCGATCTGTTCGATGAGGTGGTCGCCGCGGTGAGGGGGCAAGCTGCCTCCCGTAGGTGATGCCTGCGGATGCAGCCGCGCCGGCTTGTACCTGCTGGCCAGCAGAAGTGAGTTCCGCTCGGCTGACCCTCGTGACCAGACTGCAGGACCTGGGCACAAGCCACCGGTGATCGTCGCTGCCACACAACCGCCCCAGACGCTTGGATCCGATCCACGGAGCCAGACCAGGCCCCTGCCGGTCTGCCGCGATCACCGCGCGAACACCGCCGACACCACCATCCGCTCACCTTCCAGACGGAGACGGCCTGCCTCTGATCAGGTCATACGGTGCTCCGTAGCGGGTGACCGTCAACGTCGTGTCGCCGTAGCGGAGACGGGCTTCGGTGTCGGAGCTCATCTCGGCCTCGGCACCGCGGAGACCGATGTTCGGATCGGTCAGGGCTGCTGCGACGTCGTGGGGTGGGGTGAACCGGTTGTAGTACAAGCGCCAGGATCCCTCGTCTCCCCATAGGTGGCTGCGGTCGACCAGGGCCCCGGGCAGACTGCGGTCGAGGGGATCGGAGCTGAAGGCTCCGAGAGCCCATCCTCGGTCGGGGTCGTGAGTGCTCAGTCGTGCCAGCAGTGCGGCGAGCAGGCTTTCCTCCTCCCCGGTCATCGCGGGCAGGTAGCCGAAAGCGAGTTCTTCGTGCCGGGTGAGGCGATGCCTGGCGGGGTCGGGATTCCACTGCGGCGGCGGGGTGTTCTCGGACTCGTGGTGGCGGGGCCGGTCGACTGGGTAATGCAGGCGGAGGTGGCCGCCGATGGGTAGATGCAGGAGGCGGTACCAGGTGCCGTCGGGGTCGGAGTCGAGGCAGCGCAGGCCGAGGATCCCGTGCCGTACATGGTCGGGATCGGGCAGGAGCATACGGAGAAGGCGGTGCGGACGTGGGGTGTACAGGGTGAGCTCGTCATAGGCGGGTGAGACGGAGAGGTCTTCATCGAGGAGCTGGTGTGCGTCGCAGACGTCGAATCCTCGGCCGAGGCGGGCACCGGTGTTGTGGTTGAGCAGCATCAGGGCCAGGTGGGCGCGGAAGGCACGCTGGGAATCGGTGCAGTCGTCCAGGCCGTGGGTGTTGCCACGGCCGAGTCAGGCACCGGCGACTTGCTTGGGTTCACGCGTGTAGGCGGCGCGGAGATCTCTGGCGAGGGCGCGGGGTGAGCGAGACATGGTGATCCTTGGTTGCCACACCGCCCGGACGGCGTGACAAGGGTTGAGGGGACACCAGTTCACGCTGGGGTGTTGCCGCAGTGGAGCGTCGAGGTAGGCGCGTCCCGCGCCTTGTCGCCGGTGAGGTGGTAACCGTCCGGGTGGTTCTCACGGCTGACGACCGGCACCTCGCGCGCCGACCGGGTCGAGGCAGAGTAGCGCATCGGTCACCGGAGCCTGTGCCGACCTGTTTGTCGCGCTGTGGCGCGGGTCCTGTCGGCCCCGGGTTGTGCTGGCCGCTCTGTTTCGCCCAGTGCGGAGAAGGCCAGTGTGGGCACGATGGCAATGGTGATGATCAGCCCGAGGGTGAGCAGGTGGCCCAGTGCGGAGAGGAAGTCGACCAGCACTGTCGCTCACGCTCCGAGGAGATGAGCATGTGGCTGGTTAGCGATCGTGGTCATGACGACAAGGTGGGCCCCGCAGCCGGTGATGTACTGCCGGATGCGGGCTTGTCCGTCTGGGTGAGGGCTGAGGTGCTCCAGCGCCGGTACCACGACGCCGGGGGCGTCTTGCTGGGCAAGGACGGTCAGCAGGCGACGCAAGCCGGGGGCCTCCGCTTCCGCGGGTGGGGCACCCCAGTCTGTGAAGACGACGCGGAGCGTGTAGTGCTGGGCCCGGCACCATGTGGCCAGTGCAAGGCGCACGCGTTCGGACTGGGCAATGGCCTGCTTCGGAACCCGGTTGTAGCCATAGAGCGCCGGTGGCCCGGCAACCCCACGCAACAACCCGCCAGGGCGCGTATCTGTCTGCGGCAGGGTCAGTGACCCAGGCCAGCCCATCTGCGCTGGGTGGAGTTCTTGTAGCCGTGTAGTGGTCCTGGACTGGAGCATGGGGCTAGATCCCCTCGCGCAAGCGGAAGGCCCGCCGGGAGACTTCGCAGGGCCACTCCTGGCCGCAAATCACGCACAGAGCCGAAGGCTCCTGCGGAATGTGGGTGTTGAAGGCCTGGATCGTCACGATGTCCAACACACATGCCTCGGGGTCCTGCGCGATCTGCTCGGCAGTGTGGTCCCGGTCCGGGACAGGGACCGAGGGTGTGGGTGTGCTGGGAATCTGGGTCGTGGTCATGGTGGATGCGCCTCCGTCCAGTGTGGACTGTCGTGTCCGTGGACGGCACCCACCGCCGGGGCGGGGTAGTCGCCACCAGAGCGCGAGAACCGCGGTGAGATTCTGGTGCACCGGCGGGAAGGTGGCCCGGCGGTGAGTGCCGGGGTGAAGCCAACGCCGATCGGGCGGGGTTGACCAGCGCACGGGTGTTGCATCCTTGACGCATTCCTGACGCACGAGGCTCTATGACCTGCAAGGATGAGATTGGGCTAGAGTCGACTGGGACGACGGGGGGTGACCGTGGCGTCCAAACGGGATGGTCTCGCACAGAGACGGAGCCTGCTCGGGTTCACCCAGGAGACCTTCGCGGAAGCACTTGGTGTCGAACGGACGACGGTCACTCGGTGGGAGACCGGCCTAACCGTTCCGCACATACGGCTGAGGCCAACCATGGCGCGCCTGCTGCAGTTGCCTGCCGAGGCCCTCGCGGCACTGCTGGAAGCCGGCCCACTGCGGCGCCAGGCATCGTCTGCGGGGATGTCCGCCGGCCTTGCCGAGGCGGTTGATCTGGTGGACGTCGCCGCGCTGTCCGAAACCGTTCATGGTCTTGGTGAGCGCTATGACCGAGTGCCCTCGGCGTCACTGCTCGCAGAAGCCGGACAGTGCCTGGGACAGATCGGATTCATCCAGCAACGCGTGCAGCGACCTCGTGTACGGCGGGAGCTGGTGGCGGCAGAGGCTGCGGCGGCCACGCTGATGGGCCAACTGGTCTGGGATGCCTCGCAACGTCGGGATCACGGCAGTGCCCGGACCTACTTTGACCAAGCGATCGCCGCCGCTCAACGGCTAGGTGATCCGGTAGCGGAGGGGCATGCCCTGCTGCGGCAGAGTTTCGTTGCCCTCTACGGGGTGAAAGATCCGAAGCTGGGCCTGAGTCTGGCCGGGCAAGCCGCCAGCGTCGCCGAGGGCAGCAGCCGGGTACTCAGCGGTCTGGCGTTGCTGCACAGCGCGGAAGCCCGCGCGATGCTGGGCCAGGCAGGGGCGTGTGAGCAGGAGCTACGTGTGGCGGCCGGCCGGTTGGAGCTGATCGATTCCCATGATGCCGCAGCCGAGCTGTTTTCCGAGCACCAGTTCGACCGCTTGGCCGGGTCCTGCTATCTCTTCCTCGGAAAACACCAGCAGGCGCAGGTGATCCTCGAGCGGGTGGCACGCAGCTTGCAGGATCGACAGAAGTCCCGGGCCATCGTGCTGGGCAACCTGACCCTGGCCTACCTGCGACAGGCCAACCTGGACGCGGCCACCGCCACCCTGACCACCGCTATCGAGGAGGTGGAGCAGACCCGGGGTGGGGGCGGTCTCAACGTGATCTTCACAGCGGCTGGTGAACTGCGGCCGTGGCGGAACCAGCCGGGTGTGCTGGACCTCTACGATCGGTTGCACGCCTTGATGATCCCCAGCTGAGGAGTGCAGCGTGAGCGGTGAGCTCGATCGAGTCAAACAGGCAATCCGCGAACGCGTCTGGAACACCCTCGACCAGGCCGCGGTAGCGGCACCGCGGGGTGCCCACGGCCGCATTCCTGACTTTCAGGGTGCTACGGAGGCGGCGCAGCGCCTGGCGCAACTGTCGGTGTGGCAGCGGGCCCGGGTGATCAAGGCCGTTCCGGACAGGCCGCAGTTGCCGGTGCGGGTGCGGGCACTGGAGGACGGCAAGCTTGTCTACATGGCGGTGTCCAAGCTGGCGCACAGGCTGCCGTTCTACAAGCTTGACCCGAGAGAGTTGAAGGCCCCGTTTACCGAGGTGGCATCGAATGAGGGGGCAGCCAGTGTCGCGCCGAAGGTCGGGGTCGACACCATGTCGGCGGTGGACTTGGTGGTCTGCGGCAGTGTGGCGGTGAACCGGGCGGGTGCCCGGCTGGGCAAGGGCGCCGGATACGCCGATCTGGAGTTGGCGTTCCTGCAGGAGGCCGGGCTGATCGGACCGGCCACAATGATCGTGACAACTGTGCATCCGTTGCAGGTGCTGGATGAACCGTTTCCGGAAGCGGCACACGATTTCCGCATGAATCTGATCGTCACGCCGGAGGAAGTCATCGAGTGTGGCCCGTCGCCGCGGCCGGCTGGTGTGTTGTGGGAGCAGTTGAGCGAGGAGAAGATCGCCACCATCCCGGCGCTCGCCGCTCACGCGACTCGCAGACGCTAGTGTCCTGCGCCTGAAATCCGCTATCTAATTGTAGGATTCGGCGATGGCGGGTCGTGGACGGTCCAAGGTCG
>NZ_JALMDK010000031.1 GCF_023094165.1 Crossiella sp. S99.2
CGGTGAGTTGTTCTTGGGTGGCAAGGGTTCCGGTGAGGTTGGAGATGATCGGGATCGTGGGTTCTTGGTAGGTGAGGGTGGCGGCGTGTCTGGTGAACTCGGGCAGGATTTGTTCGGTGTGTGCGGAGTGGAAGGCGTGGGCGACGTGCAGCATTCGAGTCTTGATGCCCTTGTCTTCCAACAGCTTTGAGAGCTGGTCGATGTCCTTGGGTGAGCCGGAGGCGACGGTGTGGGTGGGGCTGTTGTAGGCGGCGATGTCGATCTGGTCGAGCAGGTCGGCGGTGCCGTTGATGTTGAGCATTGCGCCGGGTGGGAGGGTGTTCATGAGCCGGGCTCGGGTGGCGACGAGGCTGCAGGCGTCGGGGAGGGTGAGGACTTCGGCGGCGGCTGCCGCGGTGAGTTCGCCGATGGAGTGGCCGATGAGGTAGTCGGGCTGGAGTCCGTAGTGGGTGATCAGTCGGAAGAGGGCCAGTTCCAGGGCGAACAGGGCGGTTTGGGTGTAGAGGGTTTGTTCCAGGAGCTTGCTTTGACGGTCGAACATCACCTCGCGCAATGGGTGGTCCAGGTGTTGGTTGAACTCGGCGCAGATTTCGTCCAGGGCTGCAGCGAAGACGAGGTGCGTTTCGTAGAGCTGGCGGCCCATGCCGGGGTGCTGGCTGCCCTGGCCGGAGAACATGAACACCAACTTGCCCTGGCCGCCGTCCTCGACCTGACTGATCAATGCGGGGTGCGGGCGTCCGGCGGCGAGTTCTTCCAGTGCGGCCGCGAATTCCTTGCTGTCACTGGCGACGACTGCGGCTCGGTGGGGGAACTGGGTGCGGGTGGCCAGGGCGTGGGCCACGTTGGCGGGCCGCAGGTCGGTCAGCTTGGCCAGGTTGGCGGCTTGGGCGCGCAATGCCTTGTCGGACTTGGCGAAGAGGACCCAGGGCACGACGGCATCGCTTGGCGAATCGGCGGGAATTTCGGTGGTGGGCGGCTGTTCGAGGATGAGGTGGGCGTTGGTGCCGCTGATGCCGAAGGAGGAGACGCCTGCCCGGCGTGGGCGATCGGTGTCGGGCCAGGGGATGCTTTCGGTGAGCAGGTGCAGGCTGCCGTGGGACCAGTCGATGTGCGGGGAAGGTTCGTCGACGTGCAGGGTTTTGGGCAGGGTGGCGTGGTTGATGGCGTAGATCATCTTGATGAGTCCGGCGATACCGGCTGCGGCTTGGGCGTGGCCGATGTTGGACTTGAGTGAGCCGAGGTAGAGCGGCCGGTCGTGGTGGTGCCGGCCGTAGGTGTCCAGTAGGGCCTGGGCTTCGATGGGGTCGCCGAGGGTGGTGCCGGTGCCGTGCGCCTCGACCGCGTCGATCTGGTCGGGAGTCAGTCCCGCGTTGGTCAGGGCAGCGTGGATGACTCGTTGCTGGGCGGGGCCGTTCGGGGCGGTGAGGCCGTTGGAGGCGCCGTCCTGGTTGACGGCGGTGCCTCGGATGACGGCCAGGACCCGGCGTCCCAGCTGGAGTGCGGTCGACAGGGGCTGGAGCAGGACCAGGCCCGCGCCTTCGGCGAAGCCGGTGCCGTCGGCGGTGGCGGCGAAGGACTTGCAGCGGCCGCCGGGGGCCAGGCCGCGCTGGCGGCTGAACTCGGTGAGGGTGCCGGGGGAGGCCATCACGGTTACCCCGCCGGCCAGGGCCATCGTGCACTCGCCGGTGCGCAACGCCTGCACGGCCTGGTGGATGGCGACCAGTGAGGAGGAGCAGGCGGTGTCGATGCTGACCGCTGGGCCTTGCAGGCCAAGGGTGTAGGCGATCCGGCCGGAGGCCACGCTCAGGCTGGTGCCGGTGCCGAGGTAGCCCTCCAGGTCCGCGGGCACCTGGGTGAGCCGGGTGGCGTAGTCGCTCTGCATGAGCCCGGTGAACACGCCGGTGCTGGTTTCGCGGAGGGTGGTGGGGTCGATGCCCGCGTGTTCCAGGGTCTCCCAAGCGGTTTCCAGGAGGAGTCGTTGCTGGGGGTCCATGGCGAGGGCTTCGCGGGGGCTGATGCCGAAGAACTCGGCGTCGAAGTCACCGGCCTCGGGCAGGAAACCGGTGTGCCGGGTATAGACCTTGCCCGCTGCTTCCGGGTCGGGGTCGTAGAGGTCCTCGACCGACCAGCCGCGGTCGGCCGGCAGCCCGGAGATCGCATCGGTTTCGTCGAGTACGAGTTGCCACAGTTCGTCCGGCGACGTGACGCCGCCGGGGTAGCGGCAGCCGATGCCCACGATCGCGATGGGTTCGTTCAGCCGCAAGGGTTCCGCCGTGGCTGTGGTGGTGGGGTGTGCGGGGGCGAGCTGGTCGCGCAGGTAGTGGGTCAGGGCGGTGAGGGTGGGGTGGTCGAAGATCGCGGTGGCGGGGAGTCGGTGGCCGGTAGCGGTGGTGAGGTTGTTGCGGAGTTCGACGGCGGTGAGGGAGTCGAAACCGAGTTGCTGGAAGGCGGTTTGTGGGGCGAGCCGGTGTTCGGCGGGATGGCCCAGCACGGTCAGGGCGTGGGTGTGCACGAGCGCCAGGAGGGTTTTCTCCTGCTCGGCAGGGGATTGCCGGGCCAGCTGGGACCGCAGTGCGCCCGCGCTGGTGACCGCGGTGCCGCTGGTGCGGGTGGGAACGAGCGCGACGAGCAGTGGCCGTGGGTTGGTGCTGTTGAGGCGGGCTGGGTTGAGGTGGGCGGGGATGGTGAGTGGGTCCGGGTGAGCCAGGCTGAGGTCGAGCAGGGCAAGGGCGTGCTCGGTGGTCAGCGGGGTGATGCCGGTGTTGACGAGGCGCTGACTGTCCACTGTGGACGTCATGTCGCTGGTGTCGGCCCAGAGGCCCCAGGCGAGGCTGGTGGCAGGCAGGCCGTGGTGGTGGCGGTGGTGGGCGAGGGCGTCGAGGAAGGTGTTGGCGGCGGCGTAGTTGGCCTGTCCGGGGCCGCCCATGATGCCCGCCAGCGAGGAGTACAGGACGAAGGCGGTCAGGTCGTGGTGGCGGGTGTGTTCGTGGAGCAGGTAGGCGCTGCGGGCCTTGGCTGCGAGGACCCGGCTGAGTTGGGCGGGGGTGAGTTCGGTGAGGGTGGCGTCGTCAAGGACGCCTGCGGTGTGGAAGACCGCGGTGAGTGGGATGTTGTCCACCAGCGCGGCTACGGCTGTGGAGTCGGTGAGATCGCAGGCGATGATGTCGACCTGGGCGCCCGCCTCGCGGAGTTCGTCGCGCAACTCGTTGGCACCGGGGGCTTCGGGGCCGCGGCGGGAGACCAGTAGCAGGTGCCGGGTGTTGTGCTGGGCGACCAGGTGGTGGGCCAGTGCGGCGCCGAGGGTGCCGGTGCCGCCGGTGATCAGGACCGTGCCGTGGTCGAGCGCGGCGGGAGTGTCCACAGTGGACTCCGCGCGGGCGAGGCGGGGGGCGAGGATGGTTCCGTTGCGGACCGCGAGCTGGTCCTCGCCATGGCTGAGCGCGGCGGGCAGGGCGGCGAGGGTGTCGGGGTGGTCGTCGATGTCCACGATGGACACTCGGTCGGGGTGTTCGGTTTGGGTGCTGCGGATCAGGCCCCAGGCAGCGGCGGCGGCGAGGTCGGTGACGTCCTCGCCGGGGTGGGTGGCGATCGCGCCTCGGGTCACCACGACCAGTCGCGGGTTGTCGCTGGTGGCGAGCCAGTTCTGGAGGTGGGTGAGCAGGGCGGTGGTCAGCTCGATGGCCTGATCGGCCGGGTTGGCGTTGCCAGGGGTGGTGGTCAGCGGCAGCACGACGGCGCGCGTGCCGAGGTGGTTGGCCAGGGTGGTGTGCAGGTCGGCGTTGGTGGCCAGCACGGTCCAGTCGGCGTTGGTCACCTCGGCGAGGTCCTGGGGGAGCCAGGTGAGCTGGAACAGGCTGTTGCGGTGTGCGCCGGTGAGCTGGCCCGCGGGCAGCGGCCGCAGGGTGAGGTTGCCGATGGTGAGCAGGGTGGTGCCGTCGGTTCCGGCGACCGTCAGGCCCGGTCCAGCCGCGTGCACGCGCAGCGCGGTGGCCTGGGTGGGCTCGGTGGTGTGCAGGTGGATGTCCCGCCAGGCGAACGGAAGCTGCGGGGTGTCCGGTGGGGCGGTCAGGGCCGTGGTGTGCAGGGCGGCGTCGAGCAGGGCCGGGTGGAGGTGGAAGTCGCCAGGGCCGGTGCCCGCGGGCAGGTCGAGGTCGGCGTAGAGCCCGGTTCCGTTGTGCCAGGCGGAGTGCAGGCCCTGGAAGAGCGGGCCGTAGTGGAGGCCCGCGTCGGCGAACTGGTCGTAGAGGCCCTCGGTCGGCAGTGGGGTGGCGGCGGGTGGCCAGGGCATGGTCGCCGGCGGTGCCTGGTCGGCGGTGGACAGCACTGCGCTGGCGTGCAGCACCCAGTCGGACGCACCGCGAGAGTGGATGGTCAGGGCCTGTCCGCCCTCGGCCAGGCGCAGGTGCAGCTGGACCTGGTCGGTCTCGCCGAGGACCAGTGGGGCGTGCAGGGTGAGTTCGTCGATGTGGTTGTGGCCGGCATGCCGGGCGGCGTGCAGCGTCATGTCCACGAACGCCGTGCCGGGCAGCAACGCGGTGTCGTGCACCCGGTGCTCGCCGATCCAGGGGTGGGTGGCCAGCGAGATCCTGCCGGTGAACACCGTGACGCCGTCGCCGTCGGGCAGGTCGATCACCGCGCTGAGCAGTGGGTGCCCGGCGGACTGTTGACCCAGCTGGCTGGGATCGCCGCTTTCGGTGGCGGTCAGCCAATAACGGGAACGCTGGAAGGCGTACGTGGGCAGGGCAACCTGGCGGGCAGCCGACCCGAGCAGGGCTTGCCAGTCCAGGTCGTGGCCGTGCAGGTGCGCCTGGGCGAGTGCGGTGGTGAAGGTGTGCACCTCGGGCTGCTCGCGGCGCAGGGTGGTCAGGGTGTGGGCCTGCGGCTGGTCGGCGAGGGCGTCCTGGAGGGTGGGGATCAGCACCGGGTGCGGGCTGGACTCCAGGAAACCGCGGTAGCCGTCACGCAGCAGGGCGTGCACGGCCTGGTCGAACAGGACCGTGTTGCGCAGGTTGTTGTGCCAGTACTCAGCGGTGAGCGTGCTGGTGTCGATCTTGTCGCCGGTGAGCGTGGAGTAGAAGGGGATGCTCGCCGGCTGCGGGGTGATGGGGGCCAGGGCGGACTGGATGTCGTCGGCGAGCACGTCGACCTGGGCACAGTGCGAGGCGTAGTCCACCTTGATGGCGCGGGCTCGCACGCCTTGTTCGGTGAGTTGGGCGAGGAGGCTGTCGAGGGCTGGGGTGGGGCCGGAGATGATGGTGGTGGCCGGGCCGTTGATCGCGGCGATGGCGAGATCCGGGTGGTTGGTGAGGAGCTGCCGGGTTTCGTCGGCGGGAAGGGCGAGTGCGGCCATGCCGCCGGTACCGGCCAGTCGGATCAGCAGCTGACTGCGCAAGGTCACCACGCGGGCGGCGTCGGACAGGCTCAGCGCACCGCTGATGTGGGCGGCGGCGATTTCCCCTTGGGAGTGGCCGATAACGGCGCGAGGTCGCAAGCCGTGGTGCTCCCAGAGCCTGGCCAGCGAGACCATGATCGCGAACAACGCGGGCTGGACGACGTCGACGCGTTCCAGCGATGCGGCACCGGGGCGTTGCAGCAGGACGTCGAGCAGGGACCAGTCGGTGAACTCGTCGATGGCCTTGGCACAGGCTTCCAGGTGTTCGCGGAAGACGGGGAAGTGGGCGTGGAGTTCGGCGCCCATGCCGGCCCACTGTCCGCCCTGGCCGGGGAAGACGAACACCACGCCGTTCTCGTTGGCTGCCTGGTCGAGTCGGTGGCTCACCAGTGCGGCGTGCGGACGGCCCGCGGCGAGTTCTTCCAGTGCGGCCGCGAATTCCTTGCTGTCGTGGGAGATCACCGCGGCTCGGTGCGGCAGGTGTGCGCGGGTGGTGGCCAGTGCGTGGGCCACGTCGGCGGGCGGCAGGTGGGTCAGGCGGGCGAGGTTTCTGGCCTGGGCGCGCAGGGCCGCGTCGGATTTGGCGGAAAGTACCCAGGGCACAACGACATTGGTCGCGGGTTCGGCCGGGGTTTCGGTGGCTGGGGGCTGTTCGAGGATGAGGTGGGCGTTGGTGCCGCTGAGCCCGAAGGAGGAGACGGCTGCCCGGCGGGGCTGGCCGGTGTCCGGCCAGGGGGTGGCCTCGGTGAGCAGGCTCAGGGTGCCGCTGGACCAGTCGATGTGCGGGGACGGCCGGTCGACGTGCAGGGTTTTGGGCAGGGTGGCGTGGTTGAGGGCGTAGACCATCTTGATCACGCTGCCGACCCCGGCCGCGGCCTGGGTGTGCCCGATGTTCGACTTGAGCGACCCGAGGTACAGCGGCCGCTCCTGGTGGTGCTCGCCGTACGCGGCCAGCAGCGCCTGGGCCTCGATCGGGTCGCCGAGGGTGGTGCCGGTGCCGTGCGCCTCGACCGCGTCGATCTGCTCGGGGCTCAGCCCGGCGTTGGTCAGGGCCGCCTGGATCACCCGTTGCTGCGAGGGGCCGTTCGGGGCGGTGAGGCCGTTGGAGGCGCCGTCCTGGTTGATGGCCGAGCCCCGGATCACGGCCAGCACCCGGCGGCCTTGCTGGAGCGCTGCCGCGAGGGGTTGCAGCACAAGGAGTCCGGCGCCTTCGGCGAAGCTGGTGCCGTCGGCGGCCGCGGCGAAGGACTTGCAACGGCCGTCCGGGGCCAGGCCACGCTGGCGGCTGAACTCGGTCAGCGTGGCCGGGCTCGCCATCACGGTCACCCCACCGGCCAGGGCCATCGCGCATTCCCCGGCCCGGAGCGCCTGCACGGCCTGGTGCAGGGCCACCAGGGAAGAGGAGCACGCGGTGTCGATGCTGACCGCGGGCCCTTGCAGGCCAAGGGTGTAGGCGATCCGGCCGGAGGCCACACTCAGGCTGGTGCCGGTGCCGAGGTAGCCCTCCAGCTCGGGGGAGACCTGGGACATCCGGGTGGCGTAGTCGCTCTGCATGACCCCGGTGAACACGCCGGTCACGCTCTCCCGCAACGAAGTGGGGTCGATGCCGGCGTGCTCCAGGGCCTCCCAGGCGATTTCCAGCAGCAGTCGTTGCTGCGGGTCCATGGCGAGGGCCTCGCGCGGGCTGATGCCGAAGAACTCGGCGTCAAAATCACCGACCTCGGACAGGAAACCGGCCTGCCGGGCGTAGACCTTGCCGGTCTGCTCCGGGTCGGGGTCGTAGAGTTCCCCGACCGGCCAGCCGCGGTCGGCCGGGAAGTCGGACATCGCGTCGGTTTCGCCGAGCACGAGTTCCCACAGCTCGTCCGGAGAGCTGACCCCGCCGGGGTAGCGGCAACTCATCCCCACGATCGCGATCGGCTCATACCTGGTCGCTTCGAGGTCCTGGAGCCGCTGTCGCGTCTTCTGGAGATCGGCGGTGACCCACTTGAGGTAGTCGACCAGCTTTTCTTGGGTTGCCATAGGGGATCCGCTCTCCGTGTCCGAGGTGCTGCTAGGAGTTCCTGAGGTTCTTGTCGATGAAGTCGAGTACTTCCTCCGCGGTCGCGTCCTGCATCGCCTCCACCGCGTCACCGTCCGCTGGCAGCGTGACCTGCCGCCACCGCGCCACCAGAGACTCCAGCCGGGCCGTGATCGCCTCGTGCGCGTTGTCCTCCGGCATGACCGCGAACAGCGCGGCCTCCAGTCGGTCCAGTTCGGACAGCGCGGGCGCGATTGTGTTGGCGCTAATGGACTTCTCCGGGCTGAGCTGCTCGCGCAGGTAGCGGGTCAGCGCGGTGAGGGTGGGGTGGTCGAAGATCGCGGTGGCCGGCAGCCGGTGCCCGGTGGCCGCGGTCAGGCTGTTGCGGAGTTCGACCGCGGTGAGGGAGTCGAAACCCAGTTCCTGGAAGGCGTGTTCGGGGTCGAGCTGGTGTCCGGCGGGATGTCCCAGCACGGTGACGGCGTGGGTGTGCACAAGCGCGAGCAGGGTTCGCTGTTGCTCCGCCGGGGTTTGCCCGGCCAGCTGGGATTGCAGTGCGGCTGTGCTGGTGACCGTTGTGGTGGTGGGCCGGGTCGGGGCCAGTTCGGCCAGTAGCGGTCGTGGGTTGCTGCTGGTGAGCCGGGCCGGATTCAGTTGCGCGGCAATGGTCAGCGGCTCAGGGTGGGCCAGGGTGGAGTCGAGCAGGGCCAGTGCCCGGTCCGTGCTCAGCGGGGTGATGCCGGTGTTGGCGAGTCGCTGCTGGTCCACTGTGGACAGTTGGCCGGTCATGCCGCTGGTTTGTGCCCAGAGGCCCCAGGCGAGGCTGGTGGCGGGCAGGCCGTGGTGGTGGCGGTGGTGAGCCAGGGCGTCGAGGAAGGTGTTGGCCGCGGCGTAGTTGGCCTGTCCGGGGCCGCCCATGATGCCCGCCAGTGACGAATACAGGACGAACGCGGTCAGGTCGTGCCGGCGGGTGTGCTGGTGGAGCAGGAAGGCACTGCGGGCCTTGGCCGCCAGCACGCGATCCAGTTGTGCGGAGCTGAGTTCGGTGAGGGTGGCGTCGTCGAGCACGCCTGCGGTGTGGAAGATCGCGGTGAGCGGATGCTCGGCGGAGATGTTGTCCACCAAGGCAGCTACGGCCGCGGTGTCGGTGAGGTCGCAGCTGACGATCTCGACGTGTGCTCCGGCTTCGGTGAGTTCGGCGCGCAACTCGTTGGCACCTGGGGCTTTGAGGCCGCGGCGGGAGGCCAGGAGCAGGTGCCGGGCGTTGTGCTGGGTGAGCAAGTGGCGGGCCAGGGCGGCGCCCAGGGTGCCGGTGCCGCCGGTGATCAGGACCGTGCCCTGGGGGTCCAGGGGCTGCGGGATGGTGAGGGCGAGTTTGCCGGTGTGCCGGGCCTGGCTGAGGTGGCGCAGTGCGCGCGGTGCGTGGTGCACGGGGTAGGGCGTGGTGGGCAGTGGGTGCAGGGCGCCGCGGGCGAACAGGTCGGTGAGTTCGCGCAGCATCTGCTGGATACGGGCCGGTCCGGCGTCGATGAGGTCGAAGGCCCGGTAGTGGATGCCGGGGTCGAGGTCTTCCGGCTCGCGGATGTTGGTCTTGCCCATTTCCAGGAAGCGTCCGCCTGGTGCGAGCAGGCGAAGGGACGCGTCGGTGTACTCGCGGGCGAGCGCGCTGAGCACGATGTCCGCGCCGCGTCCGCCGGTGGCGGCCAGGATCTCGGGCTCGAAGTCCAGGGTGCGGGAGTTGGCGATCCGGTCCTGCGGGACGCCCAGAGCGCGCAGCGTGGCCCACTTGCCGGGGCTGGCGGTGGCGTGCACGTCGAGGTTGAAGTGGCGGGCGAGTTGCAGGGCGGCCTGGCCGACGCCGCCGGTGGCTGAGTGGATGAGGATGGCCTCGCCGGGTTGTGCTTGGGCGAGGTCGTGCAGGGCGTAGTAGGCGGTGAGGAACGCGATCGGCGTGGTGGCCGCGCGGAGGAAGGTCCAGCCGGCCGGGATGGTGGTGATCAGCTGCTGGTCGGTGATGGCGATGGGGGCGACGGCGTTGCCGAACAAACCCATCACGCGGTCGCCGGGCTTGAGGGTGGTGACGTCGGCCGCGGTGTCGAGGACGACGCCCGCCGCCTCACCGCCGAGGGAGGTGGCGCCGGGGTACATGCCCAGTGCCATCAGGACATCCCGGAAGTTCAGGCCGGTGGCGTGCACGGCCACCCGGACCTGACCGGGTGACAAGGGGTCGATGCTGTCGGGGGTGAGGGCGAAGTTGTCCAGGGTGCCGGGCTGGGTGACGTCCAGGTGCCAGGACCTGGCGTCCACCGGCGGGGTCAGCACGTCGGTGCTGGGGTGGGTGACGCGGGCGGTGAACAGGCTGCCTGCCCGCAGCGCGAGCTGGTCCTCGCCGTCAGCCAGCGCGGTGCTGAGGGACTGGTGCAGGGTGGCGAGGGTGTCCGGGTGATCGTCGAGGTCGGCGATGAGGATCCGTTGCGGGTGCTCGGTTTGCGCGCTGCGCAGCAGGCCCCAGGCAGCGGCGGCGGCGAGGTCGGTGACGTTGTCGCCGGTGTGGGTGGCGATGGCGCCCTGGGTCAGCACGATCAGCGGCGGGGTGTCGCTGGTGGCGAGCCAGTTCTGGAGGTGGGTGAGCAGGGCGGTGGTCAGCTCGATGGCCTGGTCGGCGGGGTTGTCGTGCTCGGGGTTGCCGGTCAGTGGGAGCACGACCGCGCGGGCGGCGCCGGGGTCAGTGGTGGTGTTGAGGTGACCGGCGAGGGTGGTGTGCAGGCCCGTGTGGTCGGTGTCGGGGTTGGTCAGTACGACCCAGTCAGCGTGTCTCGGTTCGTCGAGCAGGGCGTGCGTGTGCCAGGTGAACTCGAAGAGGGCGTTGCGGTGTGGGTTGGTGAGCTGGCCGGCGGGCAGGGGGCGGAGGGTGAGGTTGCCGATGGTGAGCAGGGCGGCGCCGTCGGCTCCGGCGACCGTCAGGCTCAGGCTGTGGCCATCGTCCTTTGTGGACAGTGGCGAGTTGTGGACGCGCAGGGTGGTGGCGCGGGTGGGTTCGGTGGTGTGCAGGTGGATGTCGGTCCAGGCGAACGGCAGGCAGGGTGTGCTGAGCGGGGTGGACAGCGCGGTGCTGTGTAAGGCCGCGTCGAGCAGCGCCGGATGGAGGTGGAAGGTGTCCGGCTCGGTGTTGGGTGGGAGGGTGATGTCGGCGTAGAGGCCGGTTCCGTTCTGCCAGGCGGTGTGCAGGCCCTGGAAGAGGGGGCCGTAGTTGAGGCCGGTGTCGGCGAGTTGGGGGTAGAGGTCGGCGGTGGGCAGTGGGGTGGCGGTGGGTGGCCAGGGTGTTGCGGGTGGCGGTGGCTGGTGAGTGGTGGAGAGCAGTCCGGAGCTGTGCAGGACCCAGCCGTCGGTGCCCGGAGTCTGGGGGCGGGAGTGGATGGTCAGGGCGTGCCCGCCGTCGGTGTCGGGTGCCGCCACGTGGACGTGTAGCTGGACGGTGTCTGTTGTGCCCAGGACCAGTGGGGCGTGCAGGGTCAGCTCGGTGATGTGGTTGCAGCCGAGGTGGCGAGCCGCGTGCATCGCCAGGTCCAGGAAGGCGGTACCTGGGAGCAGGACGCTGTCCTGGATGCGGTGGTCGCTGATCCAGGGGTGGGTGGGCAGTCCGATCCGGCCGGTGAACACCGTGCCGTTGGCGGGGAGGTCGACGACCGCGCTGAGGATTGGGTGTTCGGCGGATTGCAGGCCGAGCTGGGTGGGATCGCCGGTTTCCGTGCTGGTCAGCCAGTAGTGCGAACGCTGGAACGGGTAGGTGGGCAGCTCGACCTGCTGCGGCTGGTGGGGTTCGAGGAGGGCGTTCCAGTTGAGGGGGTGGCCGTGGAGGTGGACCTGGGCCAGCGCGGTGGCGAGGGTGGTGGGTTCCGGGTGGCGGCGGTCCAAGGTTGAGGTGATCAGGGCGGTGGTGTTGTGGTTTGCGAGGGTGGTCAGGGTGGTGTCGGGACCCAGTTCGAGGTAGGTCGTGGCGCCGAGGGTTTCGAGGGTGGTGATGCCGGGTCCGAAGTGGACTGGTTGGCGGATGAGTTCGGCCCAGTAGCCGGGGTCGGTGAGTTGTTCTTGGGTGGCAAGGGTTCCGGTGAGGTTGGAGATGATCGGGATCGTGGGTTCTTGGTAGGTGAGGCTGGCTGCGTGCTTGGTGAACTCCGGCAGGATGCTTTCGGTGTGGGCTGAGTGGAAGGCGTGTGCGACGTGCAGCCTTCGGGTCTTGATTCCCTGTGCTTGCAGGTGTTCTGCGAGTTGGTCGATGTGTTCGATTGATCCGGAGGCGACGGTGTGGGTTGGGCTGTTGTAGGCGGCGATGTCGATGTGGTCTGGTAGTTCGGTTGTGCCGTTGATGTTGAGCATTGCGCCGGGTGGCAGGGTGTTCATCAGGCGGGCTCGGGTGGCGACGAGGCTGCATGCGTCGGGGAGGGTGAGGACGTCGGCGGCGCAGGCGGCGGTGAGTTCGCCGATGGAGTGGCCGATGAGGTAGTCGGGCTGGAGTCCGTAGTGGGTGATCAGTCTGAAGAGGGCCAGTTCCAGGGCGAATAGCGCGGTTTGGGTGTAGCGGGTTTGTTCCAGGAGCGCGGTGTGTTGGCCGAACATCACCTCGCGCAGAGGGTGGTCCAGGTGTGGGTCGAGTTCGGCGCAGATTTCGTCCAGGGCTTGGGCGAAGACGGGGTGTGCCTCGTAGAGCTGGCTGCCCATGCCTGGGTGTTGGCTGCCTTGGCCGGAGAACATGAACACCAGCCCGCGGGCGGTGCCGTCGTGCCGGTTACTCACGAGCGTTGGGTGTGATCGGCCTGCGGCGAGTTCTTCCAGTGCGGCCGCGAACTCCTTGCTGTCGCTGGCGATTACCGCGGCTCGGTGGGAGAACTGGGTGCGGGTGGACAAGGCGTGGGCCACGTCGACGGGGTGCAGGTCGGTCAGCTTGGCCAGGTTGGCGGCTTGGGTGCGTAGGGCTGCGTCGGTCTTGGCGGAAAGTACCCAGGGCACAACGACATCGGCCGCGGGTTCGGTCGGGACGTCGGTGGTGGGGGGTTGTTCGAGGATGAGGTGGGCGTTGGTGCCGCTGATGCCGAAGGAGGAGACACCTGCGCGGCGTGGCCTACCGGTTTGTGGCCAGGGGGTGGTCTCGGTGAGCAGGTTCAGGGTGCCGCTGGACCAGTCGATGTGTGGGGAGGGCTCGTCGACGTGCAGGGTTTTGGGCAGGGTGGCGTGGTTCAGGGCGTAGATCATCTTGATCACACCGGCGATGCCCGCGGCGGCTTGGGTGTGGCCGATGTTGGACTTGAGTGAGCCGAGGTAGAGCGGCCGGTCGTGGTGGTGTTCGCCGTAGGTGGCCAGCAATGCCTGTGCCTCGATCGGGTCGCCCAGGGTGGTGCCGGTGCCGTGGGCCTCGACCGCGTCGACCTCGTCGGGGGTCAGACCTGCGTTGGCGAGGGCAGAGTGGATCACCTGCTGCTGGGCGGGGCCGTTGGGGGCGGTGAGGCCGTTGGAGGCGCCGTCCTGGTTGATGGCCGAGCCTCGGATGATGGCCAGGACTCGGCGGCCTTGCTGGAGGGCCGCGGAGAGGGGTTGCAGGACCACGAGTCCGGCGCCTTCGGCGAAGCTGGTGCCGTCGGCCCCAGCGGCGAAGGATTTGCAGCGCCCGTCTGGGGCCAGGCCGCGCTGGCGGCTGAACTCGGTCAGCACTGCCGGGGTGACCATGACGGTCACGCCACCTGCTAGGGCCATCGTGCATTCGCCGCTGCGCAACGCCTGCATTGCCTGGTGCATGGCCACTAGTGAGGAGGAGCAGGCGGTGTCGATGCTGACCGCGGGCCCTTGCAGCCCAAGGGTGTAGGCGATCCGGCCGGAGGCGACGCTGAGGCCGCTGCCGGTGCCGAGGTAGCCCTCCAGGTCCGGGGACACCCGGGACAGGCGGCTGGCGTAGTCGTCCTGCATGATGCCGGTGAACACGCCGGTGCTGGTTTCGCGGAGTGTGGTGGGGTCGATGCCCGCGTGTTCCAAGGCTTCCCAAGCGATTTCCAGCAGGAGTCGTTGCTGGGGGTCCATGGCGAGGGCTTCGCGGGGGCTGATGCCGAAGAACTCGGCGTCGAACTCGCCGGCCTCGTGCACGAATCCAGCCTGGCGGCTGTAGCTGGTGCCCGGGTGGTCTGGGTCGGGGTGGTAGAGGTCGGCGTGCCAGCCGCGGTCCTCGGGGAAGTCGCCGATGGCGTCGGCGCCGTTGGCCACCAGCTGCCAGAGGTCTTCGCCGTTGGCGACGCCGTGTGGGAAACGGCAGCCGATGCCGACGATCGCGATGGGCTCGTTGATCTGCACCGCGGTGGGCGCCACGGCGACGGGCTGGCTGGGGAGGAGCTGGTCGCGCAGGAAGTGGGCCAGCGCGGTGAGGGTGGGGTGGTCGAAGATCGCCGTGGTGGGCAGGCGGTGGCCGGTGGCGGCGGTGAGGTTGTTGCGGAGTTCGACTGCGGTGAGGGAGTCGAAACCGAGTTGCTGGAAGGCGGTTTGTGGGTCGAGGCGGTGGGTTGCCGGGTGGCCCAGCACGGTCAGCGCGTGGGCGTGGATGAGGGCGAGCAGGGTTTGTTCTTGCTCGGCCGGGGTTTGCTGGGCGAGTTGGGTTTGCAACGTGGTCGAGCTGGTGGCCGGCCGGGTGCGGGTGGGGGCGAGGTTGGTCAGCAGGGCGCGTGGGTTGCTGCCCGTGAGCCGGGCCGGGTTGAGGTGCGCGGGGACGGTGAGCGGGTCCGGGTGGCTGAGGCTGCTGTCGAGCAGGGTGAGGGCGTGCTCGGTGGTCAGCGGGGTGATGCCGGTGTTGGTGAGGCGCTGGTGGTCCATTATGGACAGTTGGCCGGTCATGCCGCTGGCTTCGGCCCAGAGGCCCCAGGCGAGGCTGGTGGCAACTCGGCCCTCGCGGTGGCGCTGGTGGGCCAGGGCGTCGCAGAAGGTGTTGGCGGCGGCGTAGTTGGCCTGCCCGGGGCCGCCGAGGATGCCGGCCAGCGAGGAATACAGCACGAACGCGCTCAGGTCGTGGTGGCGGGTGTGGTGGTGCAGCAGGTAGGCGCTGCGGGCCTTGGACGTCACCACACCGGCCAGTTGGGCGGGGGTGAGTGAGGTGACGGTGGCGTCGTCGAGCACGCCCGCGGTGTGGAAGATCGCGGTGAGCGGGTGTTCGGTGGAGATGTTGTCCAGCAACGCGGCCACGGCCCGGGAGTTGGTGAGGTCGCAGCTGGTGATGTCGACGTGGGCACCGGCTTTGGTGAGTTCGTCGTGTAGTTCTTGGGCGCCTGGGGCACTGATGCCTCGGCGGGAGACCAGGAGCAGGTGCCGGGTGTTGTACTGGGCGACCAGGTGGCGGGCCAGCGCTGCGCCGAGTACGCCGGTGCCGCCGGTGATCAGGGTGGTGCCGTGGGGATTGAGCGGCTGGGGGTAGGTGAGGGCGAGCTTGCCGGTGTGCCGGGCCTGGCTGAGGTGGCGCAGGGCCTGCGGCGCGCGGTGCACGGGGTAGGGCGTGACGGGCAGCGGCTTCAGGACGCCGGCGGCGCAGAGGTCGGTGAGATCGGTGAGCATCTGGTGGATGCGGGTGGGACCGGCGTTGATGAGGTCGAAGGCCCGGTAGGTGACGTCGAGGGTTTCCGGATCGCGGATGTCGGTCTTGCCCATTTCCAGGAAGCGTCCGCCGGGCGCGAGCAGGCGCAGTGAGGCGTCGGTGTACTCGTGGGCGAGCGCGTTGAGCACGATGTCCACCCCGCGACCGCCGGTGGCCGTCCGGACCTGCTCCTCGAAGTCGAGGGTGCGCGAGTTGAAGATCCGGTCCGCGGGGACGCCGAGGGCGCGCAAGGCCGGCCACTTGCCTGGGCTGGCGGTGGCGTAGACGTCGAGGTGGAAATGGCGGGCGAGCTGGAGCGCGGCCTGGCCGACGCCTCCGGTGGCGGCGTGGATGAGGATGGTCTCGCCGGGTTGCGCCTGGGCGAGTTCGTGCAGGCCGTAGTAGGCGGTGAGGAAGGCGACCGGGGTGGTGGCTGCCTGGAGGTAGGTCCAGCCGGCCGGGATGGGCGCGGCGAGATGCTGGTCGGTGCAGGCCGTGCGCGCGACGGCCTGCGGGAACAGCCCCAGGACGCGGTCGCCGGGCTGGTGCGTGGTGACATCGGGTGCCGTGTCGAGCACGATTCCGGCCGCTTCCCCGCCCAGGGAGATGTCACCCGGGTACATGCCCAGCGCCATCAGCACATCCCGGAAGTTCAAGCCGGTGGCGTGTACCGCGATGCGGATCTGCCCGGGTGGCAGGGGCTCGGTGGTGTCGGGGGTGAGGGTGAAGTTGTCCAGGGTGCCGGGCTGGGTGACGTCCAGGTGCCAGGACTCGGCGTCCGCGGGCGGGATCAGCACGTCCTCGGCACCCGCGCTGGTGCTGGTTTTGGTGGTGCGGGTCAGGCGTGGGGTGTGCAGGGTGCCGCCGCGCAGGGCGAGCTGGTCTTCGCCGTGGTTGAGGGCGGTGGTCAGTGTGGCGGCCAGGGCGGTGCGGGTGTCGGGGTGGTCGTCGATGTCCAGAATGGACACTCGGCCGGGGTGTTCGGTTTGGGTGCTGCGGATGAGGCCCCAGGCAGCGGCTGCGGGGAGATCGGTGATGGTGTCGCCGGTGTGGATGGCGATCGCGCCGCGGGTCACCACGACCAGGTGCGGGTTTTCGCTGGTGGTGAGCCAGTTCTGGAGGTGGGTGAGCAGGGCGGTGGTGAGTTCGACGGCTTGGTCGGCGGGGTTGTCGTCGCTCGGGGCGCCGGTCAGCGCGAGGACGGCTGCGCGGGCTTTGCCGGTGGTGGAGTTGAGGTGCTTGGTCAGGGTGGTGTGCAGGTTCGCGTGGTCGGTGTTGGCGTCCAGCACGGTCCAGCTGGCCTCGGTCACCTCGTCGAGGTCCTGGGTGGGCCAGGTGAGGTGGAACAGGCTGTTGCGGTGGGTGGTGAGCTGGCCGGTGGGGAGGGGGCGGAGGGTGAGGTTGCCGATGGTCAGCAGGGCTGCGCCGTCGGTTCCGGTGATGGTCAGGCTGAGGCTAGTGTCCTTTGTGGACAGTGTGGTGTTGTGGACGCGCAGGGCCGTTGCCTGGGTGGGATCGGTGGTGTGCAGGTGGATGTCGTGCCAGGCGAACGGCAGTTGCGGGGCGGTTGCCGGGGTGGTCAGCGCCGTTGTGTGCAGGGCGGCGTCGAGCAGGGCGGGGTGGAGGTGGAAGGTGTCCGGGTCGGCGGGCAGGGTGACCTCGCCGTAGGTGGTGGTTCCGTTGTGCCAGGCGGTGTGCAGGCCCTGGAAGCGGGGGCCGTAATTGAGGCCGGTGTCGGCGAGCTGGTCGTAGAGGTCGTCGGTGGGCAACGGCATTGCGGCGGGCGGCCAGGGCGTGGCGGGTGGTGGTGGCTGGTGGGTGGTGGACAGCACGGCGGTGGCGTGCAGGGTCCAGCCCTGGGGCGACTCGCCGTCGTGGGCCGGTCGGGAGTGGATGGTGAGGGTGTGCTCGTCCGCCGGGTCGGGCGCGGCCAGGTGTGCGTGCAGCTGGACCGTGTCCGTCTCGCCGAGGATGAGTGGGGCGTGCAGGGTGAGTTCGTTGATGTGGTTGCACTCGGTGCGGCGGGCGGCGTACATCGCCAGGTCCAGGAACGCGGTACCCGGCAGGAGGACGCTGTCCTGGACGCGGTGGTCGGCGATCCAGGGGTGGGTGGCCAGGGAGATCCGGCCGGTGAACACCGTGCCGCTGCCGGGCAGATCGATCACCGCGCTGAGCAGGGGGTGTTCGGCGGGCTGCTGGCCGAGTTGGGTGGGGTCACCGCTTTCGGTGCTGGTGAGCCAGTAGGGCGACCGTTGGAAGGCGTAGGTGGGCAGGGAAACCCGGCGGGGGTTCGTTGCGCCGAGGACGGTCTGCCAGTCGAGGTCATGGCCGTGCAGGTGGGCCTGGGCGAGTGCGGTGGTGAAGGTGTGGACCTCGGGCTGGTCGCGGCGCAGGGTGGTCAGGGTGTGCGTGTGCGGGTGCTCGGTGAGGGTGTCCTGGAGGGTGGGGATCAGGACCGGGTGCGGGCTGGATTCGAGGAAACTGCGGTAGCCGTCCCGTAAGAGGGCGTGCACTGCCTGGTCGAACCGGACGGTGTTGCGCAGGTTGTTGTGCCAGTAGGTCGCGGTGAGCGTGGTGGTGTCGATCAGGTCGCCGGTGAGGGTGGAGTAGAAGGGGATGCTGGACTCTTGCGGGGCAATGGGGGCCAGGGCGGTGTGGATATCCTCGGCGAGGACGTCGACTTCGGCGCAGTGGGAGGCGTAGTCCACCTTGATGGCGCGGGCCCGGACGCCTTGTTCGGTGAGGTGAGCGAGCAGGCGGTCCAGTGCCTGGGTGGGGCCGGAGATGATGGTGGTGGCCGGGCCGTTGATCGCGGCGATGGACAGACCCGGGTACTCGGCGAGCAGGTCGCGTGCTTGTTCGACCGGCAGGGGAAGGGCGGCCATGCCGCCGGTTCCGGCAAGGCGGATCAGCAACTGGCTGCGGAGTGCCACCACCCGGGCGGCGTCGGTGAGCGACAGGGTGCCGCTGATGTGGGCCGCGGCGATTTCGCCCTGGGAGTGGCCGATGACGGCTTGCGGCGTGACGCCGTGGTGTTCCCAGAGTCGGGCGAGGGAGACCATGATCGCGAACAGGGCGGGCTGAACGACGTCGACGCGGTCCAGTGACGCGGCGCCGGGCTGTTGCAGGATGACGTCGAGTAGGGACCAGTCGGTGAACTGGTCGATGGCCTTGGCGCAGGCTTCGAGGTGTTTGCGGAAGACGGGGGAGTGGGCGTGCAACTCGGCGCCCATGCCTAACCACTGACCGCCCTGGCCGGGGAAGACGAACACCACTCCGCCCGTTGAGCTGGTCGCGGTATTGAGCTGGTGGGTCAGGAGTGCGGGGTGTGGGCGACCGGCGGCGAGGTCTTCGAGTGCTGCCGCGAATTCCTTGCTGTCACTGGAGATCACCGCTGCCCGATGTGGGAAGTGGGTGCGGGTGGTGGCCAGGGCGTGGGCTACGTCGGTGGGGTGCTGGTCGGTGAGGTGGGCCAGGTTTCTGGCTTGGGCACGCAGGGCCTGGTCGGTCTTGGCGGAAAGTACCCAGGGGACAACGACATCGGCCGCAGGTTCGGCCGGGGTGTCGGTGGCTGGGGGTTGTTCGAGGATGAGGTGGGCGTTGGTGCCGCTGATGCCGAAGGACGACACACCCGCCCGGCGAGGGTGATCGGTGTCCGGCCAGGGGGTGGCTTCGGTGAGCAAACGCAGGGTGCCGCTGGACCAGTCGATGTGTGGGGAAGGCTCGTCGACATGCAGGGTTTTGGGGAGGGTGGCGTGGTTCAGGGCGTAGATCATTTTGATTACGCTGGCGATGCCCGCGGCGGCCTGGGTGTGGCCGATGTTGGACTTGATCGAGCCGAGGTGGAGCGGATTGCCGTTGCGGTGCCTGCCATAGGTGTCCAGCAGGGCCTGGGCTTCGATGGGGTCGCCGAGGGTGGTGCCGGTGCCGTGGGCTTCTACTGCGTCGACCTGGTCCGGGGTGAGGCGGGCGTTGGCGAGGGCAGCCTGGATGACGCGTTGCTGGGCGGGGCCGTTGGGGGCGGTGAGGCCGTTGGAGGCGCCGTCCTGGTTGACGGCAGAGCCGCGGATGACGGCCAGGATCTGGCGGCCCTCACTCAGTGCGGCCGAGAGGGGTTGCAGCACAACGAGTCCAGCGCCTTCGGCGAAGCTGGTGCCGTCGGCGGAGGCGGCGAAGGACTTGCAGCGGCCGTCCGGGGCCAGGCCGCGCTGGCGGCTGAACTCGGTGAGGGTGGCCGGGCTGGTCATGATGGTCACGCCACCGGCCAGGGCCATCGTGCACTCGCCCGCACGGAGGGCGTGCACGGCCTGGTGGATGGCGACCAGTGAGGAGGAGCAGGCGGTGTCGATGCTGACTGCTGGGCCTTGCAGGCCAAGGGTGTAGGCGATCCGGCCCGAGGCCACGCTCGATGTGGTGCCGATGCCGAGGTAGCCCTCCAGATCCTGGGGAACCCGGGACATGCTGGTGGCGTAGTCGTTCTGCATGATGCCGGTGAACACGCCGACCGGACTTTCCCGCAGGCTGGTGGGGTCGATGCCCGCCTGTTCCAGGGCTTCCCAGGCGATTTCCAGCAGGAGTCGCTGTTGCGGGTCCATGGCGAGAGCCTCGCGCGGGCTGATGCCGAAGAACTCCGCGTCGAACTCGTTGGCCTCATGCAGGAATCCGGCCTCGCGGACGTACATCTTCCCGGACCGGTCCGGATCGGGGTCGTAGAGGTCTTCGATCGGCCAGCCGCGGTTGACCGGAAGTCCGGAGATGGCATCGGTTTCCGTGCGGACGAGCTGCCACAGTTCGTCCGGGGAGGTGACGCCACCCGGGTAGCGGCAGCTCATCCCCACGATCGCGATGGGCTCCCTGGGGCCGTCCACCAGTCGCTGGTTGAGCTTGCGCAGCCGCTCGTTCTCCAGCAGGGACGTGCGCAGTGCCGCAACGACCTGCTCGTCGGCGTTCCCCATCTCAGTTCTCTCCGTATCAGCCGATGGTCAGGACTTGTTGCCGGACAGTGCTATGCGGACCAGATCGTCCAGGCTGGCGTTGTGCAGCACGCTCTCCTGCTCAAGATCACTTGAGTTGGTGGCGGGTTCCGTGGGGGCGTTGTGCCCGTTGGTGTTGGGGAAGAGCTGGTCGCGCAGGTGGCGGGCCAGGGCGGTGAGGGTGGGGTGGTCGAAGATCGCGGTGGCGGGCAGGCGATGGCCGGTGGCGGTGGTGAGGTTGTTGCGGAGTTCGACCGCGGTGAGCGAGTCGAAGCCCAGTTCCTGGAAGGCGCTCTCGGGGTCGAGGTGGTGGCCGGCGGGGTGGACCAGGACGGTGAGCGCGTGGGTGTGGACGAGGGTGAGTAGGGTTTGCTGTTGCTCTGCCGGGGTTTGCTGGGCGAGCTGGGTCTGCAACTTGGCCGCGGTGGTGACGGTGGGCCGGGTGCGGGCAGGGGTGAGGTCGGCCAGCAGCGGGCGTGGGTAGCTCGTGGTGAGGCGGGCCGGGTTGAGCTGCGCCGCGATGACGAGTGGGCTGGCGTGGGTGAGGCTGGTGTCGAGCAGGGCCAGCGCCTGATCGGTTTCGAGCGGAGTGATGCCGGTGTTGGCTAGCCGCTTTTGGTCCACTGTGGACAGTTGTCCGGTCATGCCGCTGGTTTCTGCCCAGAGGCCCCAGGCGAGGCTGGTGGCTGGCAGTCCTTGGTTGTGGCGGTGGTGGGCGAGGGCGTCGAGGAAGGTGTTCGCCGCGGCGTAGTTGGCTTGTCCTGGGCCGCCGAGGATTCCGGCCAGTGAGGAGTACAGGACGAACTCGGTCAGGTTGTGGTGGCGGGTGGCTTCGTAGAGGAGGTAGGCGCTGCGGGCTTTGGCTGCCAGCACTCGATCCAGTTGGGCGGCGGTGAGTTCGGCGACGGTGGCGTCGTCGAGGACCCCGGCGGTGTGGAAGACCGCGGTGAGTGGGTGCTCGGCGGGAATGTCCTCCAGTAGCGCGGCTACGGACTGGGCGTTGGTGAGGTCGCAGCTGACGATGTCGACCTGGGCGCCGGTGTTGGTGAGTTCGTCGTGCAGCTCCTGCGCGCCGGGGGCTTCGGGGCCCCGGCGGGAGGCCAGCAGCAGGCGTTCGGCGTGGTGGTCCGTGATCAGGTGGCGGGCGAGGGCGGTGCCGAGGGTGCCGGTGCCGCCGGTGATCAGGATGGTGCCGCGGTTGAGTTCTGTGTCCTTTGTGGACTGGTCTGTGGTGCGAGTGAGGCGTGGGATGAGGAGATCGCCGTGGCGGATGGCGATCTGGTCTTCGCCGTGGGCGAGGGCGGTGGTCAGTGCGGTGGGCAGGGTGGTGAGGGTGTCGGGGTCCTCGTCGAGGTCGGCGATGAGGATGCGGCCGGGGTGTTCGGTTTGGGTGGAGCGGATGAGGCCCCAGGCAGCGGTAGCGGCGAGGTCGGTGATGTTGTCGCCGGGGTGGGTGGCCACGGCTCCGCGGGTCAGTACGACCAGCTGCGGGCTGTCGTCGTCGGCGAGCCACTGTTGCAGGTGGGCGAGCAGAGCAGTGGTGAGTTCGATGGCCTGGTCGGCGGGGCTGTTGTTGCCCGGGTTGCCGGTTACCGGGAGAACGGCCGCGCGGGCCGGGCCGGTGGTGGTGCTGAGGTGGGTGGCCAGGGTGGTGTGCAGGTCGGCGTGGTCGGTGCCGGTGGCCAGTACCGACCAGTCGGACTTGTCCGTTTCGTCGAGCGGGTGCGGGCGCCAGGCGAGGTGGAACAGGCTGTTGCGGTGTGGGTTGGTGAGCTGGCCGGCGGGCAGGGGGCGGAGGGTGAGGCTGCCGATGGTGAGCAGGGCCTCGCCATTGGCTCCGGCGATGGTCAGGCTCTGGGCGTTGTCCAGGGGAGTGCTGTGGACGCGTAATGCCGTGGCGCGGGTGGGTTCGGTGGTGTGCAGGTGGATGTCAGTCCAGGCGAACGGCAGCCGCGGGGTGCTGAGCGGGGTGGCCAGGGCGAGGGTGTGCAGGGCCGCGTCGAGTAGCGCGGGGTGGAGGTGGAAGGTGTCCGGGTCGGCGGGCAGGGCGATGTCGGCTTGCACGCCGGTGTGGTTCTGCCAGGCGGTGTGCAGACCCTGGAAGACGGGGCCGTAGTTGAGGCCGGTGTCGGCGAGCTGGTCGTAGAGGTCGTCGGTGGGCAGTGGGGTGGCGGCCGGGGGCCAGGGGATTGCGGGTGGGGGTGGCTGGTGGGTGGTGGAGAGCAGGGCGGTGGCGTGCAGGGTCCACTCGTGGTCCGGCTCTTGGCGGGAGTGGATGGTGAGCGGGTGGCCGCCGTCGTCGTCGGGTGCGGCCAGGTGTACTTGCAGCTGGACCGAGGCTGTTTCGCCGAGAGCCAGTGGGGCGTGCAGGGTGAGTTCGTTGATGTGGTTGAGGTCTGCGTGGCGGGCGGCGTAGATCGCCAGGTCGAGGAAGGCGGTGCCGGGGAGCAGGGCGGTGTCGTGGACTCGGTGGTCGCTGATCCAGGGGTGGGTGGGCAGTCCGATCCGGCCGGTGAACACCGTGCCGTTGGCGGGGAGGTCGACGACCGCGCTGAGGATCGGGTGTTCGGCGGACTGCTGGCCGAGTTGGGCTGGGATCGCCGGTTTCCGTGCTGGTCAGCCAGTAGTGCGAACGCTGGAACGGGTAGGTGGGCAGCTCGACCTGCTGCGGCTGGTGGGGTTCGAGGAGGGCGTTCCAGTTGAGGGGGTGGCCGTGGAGGTGGACCTGGGCCAGCGCGGTGGCGAGGGTGGTGGGTTCCGGGTGGCGGCGGTCCAAGGTTGAGGTGATCAGGGCGGTGGTGTTGTGGTTTGCGAGGGTGGTCAGGGTGGTGTCGGGACCCAGTTCGAGGTAGGTCGTGGCGCCGAGGGTTTCGAGGGTGGTGATGCCGGGTCCGAAGTGGACTGGTTGGCGGATGAGTTCGGCCCAGTAGCCGGGGTCGGTGAGTTGTTCTTGGGTGGCAAGGGTTCCGGTGAGGTTGGAGATGATCGGGATCGTGGGTTCTTGGTAGGTGAGG
>NZ_JALMDK010000032.1 GCF_023094165.1 Crossiella sp. S99.2
CCAGCCCAACGCATGCACACCCTGCTCACCAAGCATCGCTAGCCCACCACGATGCAACCACCACTAGAAACCGCCCAGCGGCCAACACGCGGGTTGGTTGGGGCGAGTGTGACGCGCCTCCCGCACCGGGAGGCGCGTACCGGCCATAGTGGGTCGCATGGTCGTGCTCGGTGCGCTGCTGTGGCTCTGCTCGGCGGTGCTGCGCGTGGGCGGGCAACTGGTGGCCGCCGCGGCCTGGGAAACGCCCTACTCCTGGGACCAGGACCTGCTCAGCCACCTCGGCAACACCGACTGCGGGCTGTTCCTGGAATCACACGGACCACCGCAGTTCGTCTGCTCACCGCTGTACGCGCTGCTGAACACCGCGCTGGTGCTGGCCGGACTGGGGATCATCGGCGGCGCGTTGTTGCTGCGCAGGCTGTGGCCGGGTGGCTGGGCTGGCGGCACCGCGTACGTGCTGATGCTGACCACCGGCGTGCTGGAGGCGCTGACCGGGCTGGTGCCGGAGAACATCAGCCGCACCGTGCACCTCATCGCCGCGCTGCACCTGCCCATCGGCGGCATCGCGATCTTCCTGGTCAGCCTGGCCATCGTGGACCAGGCCCGCTGGATCAGCGCGTTCGGCTACCTGGTGGCCGGGGTGACGGTGATCGCCTCGATGCTGTTCTCCGCCGGGCAGTACTCGGTGCCGGTGCTCTACTTCGGGCTCGGCGCCGGGGCGATGGAACGGCTGGCGAGTTATCCGTTCACCCTGTGGCTGCTGGTGATCGGGCTCATCCTGTGTACCGGGCCAGGCCGTGCAGGATGTCGTGCCTGCTCACGATCAGACGCTGCTGACCCGCGCGCTGCATGAGCAGCTGCACGGCCAGCGCACAGGAGGGCAGCACGTCGGCCAGGTGCGGATAGGGCGTGACCAGGGCGCGGCGGGTGTCCGCTGGCATGGTCAGCAGTTCCGCGGTGGCCACGCTGACCTCTTCCTCGGTGATCACCGCGTGGTGCAACGGCTGTTCCGGGCCCGGCCGGTCGCCCAGCACGAACGCGGCGATGCCGGCCACCGTCTCGGACACTCCGACCAGTCGCGCGGTCCGCCAGCCCGGCACCGCGGCCAGCGCGTGGTCGACCACGAAGGTCATGTCCTGCCTGGCCTGCTCGATCTCGTCCTCGGTCGGCGGATCGTGCTGGAAGTAGCGTTCCGCGATGGCCGCGCAGCCCAGGTCCACCGAGGCAATGCGGTCCACAGTGGACACTCCGAGGGCGAACTGGGTGCTGTGGTTGCCGATGTCGACCACCAGGTGGCTCACCTGCCCGGCGCCGGGCAGATCGCCCACCGCGCCGGCGAAGGCCAGTTCGGCGCATTCGGCCCCGGTCAGCGTGTCCGGTTTGACGCCGAGGGTGTCCAGCGCGATCGCGGCCAGCGACTCGTCCGCCCCGGTGCCGCACAGGCGCACCCGGTGCACCTGGAGCCGGGCGATGACCTCGGCGTAGTCGGCCAGCACCGCGCGGGTCCTGGGCAGCGCCTCCTCGCCGGGGCACAGCGGCTCGAACCGCCGGGTGACCTCGGTCAGGCCCTGCCCGTCCGCGGCCGCCAGATCGGCGACCAGCAGCTGGATGGAGTCAGCGCCGCATTCGATGGCCGCGACCCTGCCCTGTGGCACCACAACTCTCCCCAGCACTCGACTGCTGCCGAGCCTAGGGATCTTGGTGAGCGACCGGACAGGGCAGAACGGGTGACGACAGTCACGCGAAACCGCCCCACTCAGCTGAGCAGGGACTCCGGGTCCAGCGTGTATCCCGTTTCGTCCACCAGTCGCCCGTCCTGAAGGAAGATCACCTGATCGGCCCACGCCGCATGGCGGGCCTCGTGCGTCACCAGCACCCCCGCCGCGCCCGCGTCGCAGCGGGCCCGCAGCAGCCGCAGCACCGCCTCGCCGCTGTCGGAGTCCAGCGCGCCGGTGGGTTCGTCGGCCAGGATGAGCTGCCGCGGCCCGACCACCGCGCGGGCGATGGCGATGCGCTGCTGCTGCCCGCCGGAGAGCTGGTCAGGGAACAGGTCGCCGATGTCGGCGATGCCCAGCTGGGTCAACGTCTCCTGTGCCTCGACGCGCGCCGTCCGGGCCGGGATCCCGTCCAGTTCCCTGGGCAGGGCCACGTTCTCCGCGGCGGTGAGCGCGGGCACCAGGTTGTACTCCTGGAAGACGTAGCCGATGGTGTTGCGCCGCAAGGCCGCCAGCTCCGAGGCGCGCAGGGTGGCCAGGTCCCGCCCGTTGATCAGCACGCTGCCCGCGGTCGGGGAGTCGAGTCCGCCTGCCAGGTTCAGCAGGGTGGACTTGCCCGAACCGCTGGGCCCCATCACCGCCACCAGCCGTCCGGGGTCCACCGTCAGGGTTACTCCGCGCAGCGCGTGCACGCTGCGCGGACCGCTCCCGTGCCTGCGGTGCAGGTCGGAAAGTGCCAGCGTGGGCGGCCTGCGCTCTGCCATGGGCAGCAGTCTGTCAGGTCGGAGTTGTCTGTCCAGATCGGGCTAATTTGGTCTAGACCTATTGACGGCTCGCCGTGTTGAGGGCAGGTTAGGGGCAGGTCACCGAGGACCTTCGGCCGCCAGAAAACTCTCGCGGAGACGCGAGGGCGAGGCAGCTCCCCGGGGCCGGTCCCGCCGCGGCCCTGGGGAGCCGCCCCGCTCGGATTCTCAACCCGCCAGTTCCGCGTCGGTGATCCACGAGCCGTGGAAGCCGGACGGCACCCGGCGGGGCAGGTGCACGGACGCCACCGGTCCGGCCGCCAGGTCGGTGGCGTCCAGCACCAGCAGTTCCGAGGGCGCCCCGGTGTCACTGCTGCTGACCGACAACAACCACCCCGCGTCCTCGGTGTCGCCGTCGGCGGCGGGCACGAACACCGCCTCCCCCGGCTGCCAGGTGTTCTCGAGCAGGTGCCGATCGGTGGTCCCGTCCCGCAGGTCGTATTTCACGATCCCGCGCACTCCATCGGCCAGATTGCTGCCCACGGTGTAGACGAACCGGTGCGGCAACCCGGTGAGCCCGTCGTCAATGGTCGGAAACTCCACCGACTCCGCCCCCAGCGCCGATTCCCGCGCCGTCCCGCGCGCCGGGTCCAGGACCCACCGGTGCAGGGACGTCGGCGCGTTGGCCTGGGCGTTGGTCAGCTCGGCGTGCCCGCCGATGCCGTGCCAGACCTTCTGGATCATCGCCGGGGTGTAGCGCACCGCGTCGAAGGTGATGGTGCCGTCCGGGTTCTCGGCCGCGTTGGCCACGTGGAAGACGTAGCAGGAGTCGACCTCGATCCACCGGACGTCAGCACTCGACCCGTGCCGCGGCATCACCCCGATCCGCGCCGGGTAGTTGTCGTTCCAGGCGAACGGCATTCCCCCGGCCACCATCAGTTCCGGGCTGGCGGTCATCGGCAGATCCAGCCAGAGCACGTGGTTCGCGGTGATCGCGAAGTCATGCATCATGCTTGGCCCGAGCACGTCGATCGGCGTGCTGCGGATGAGGTCTCCCGCCGCGGACAGCACGTGGTAGGTCAGGAACGGCGGCCGCAGCGAGTACCCGAAGAAGTGCAGCTCCCCGGTGACGGGGTCTTCCTTGGGGTGCGCGGTCATCGCGGTGGTGAGTTGCCCGCCGAAGTCGCAGGGCCCGACGGTGTCGAGGTCCGGGGTGAGTTCGTAGGGGAGTCCGGCCTCGACCAGGGCGAGGATGCGGCCGGCGTGCGGGATGACGTGGGTGTTGGCGGAGGTCGCGGTGAGGTCGACGGTGCCGTCTTCGCGGAGGTAGGGGCGGTCGTCGCCGGTCGCGGCGGGGGTTTTGATCCAGCGATTCCGGTACCACTGCGCGCGGCCGTCGCTGATGCGGATGCCGTGGATCATGCCGGCGCCGGTGAACCAGTGACCGGCGGGGGAGCCGGGGAGGGGGTTGGGGCCGTTGCGGAAGTAGCGGCCGTCGAGTTCCGGGGGGAGGGCGCCGGTGATGGGGAGGTCCTGGGCGGTGTGTTCGTCGGGGACGGGGGCCATGGCGCCGGAGAGGTGGCGGAGGGTGGAGGTCATAGGTAATTTATGACGTGTCATTTTTGACATGTCAAGGGTGGAGTGCGAGAAGGGTTGGCGGGGCTGGACTGGTCGGGGCGGCCGGACCGGGGGAGCGTCTAGGCTCGGGGCGATCTTGCGAGGTGAGGAACGGTTATGTCCCTGCGTCATGCCCTGCTCGGCATGCTGGCGCTGCGTCCCGAGGCCAGTGGTTACGACCTGGCCAAGCACTTCGAGGGCAGCATTGGCCGGTATGCCTGGAGCGCGCGGCACAACCAGATCTACACCGAGCTGAACAAGCTGGCGGAGGACGGGCTGGTCGCGGCCGTGGCGGAGGGGGCGCGAGGGCGGCGGGACTACGTGGTCACCGAGGCGGGGCGGGCCGAACTCCAGGCGTGGCTGGGGGCGGGGCGGCTGGAGACGGTGAACACGGTGCGCAACAAGGCGTTGTTGCGGATTTTCTTGATCACCGCGTTGGAGCCGGGGGCGGCGCAGGAGTTGTTGCGGGAGGAGATCGCCTACAGCGAGCGGGAGATCGTGGCGATCGGGGCGGAGATCGAGAAGATCGAGGAGATGTCCGGGCCGGAGAACACGGCGTTCGGGCGGATCGCGGCGGAGTTGGGGCGGCGGCATTTCGCGGCGATCCGGGACTGGGCGGCGTGGGCGGTCGACCAGCTTGACGATCTTCGGGACGAGGACGGGGCCGCGGACGAGGTGGCTGGGTAAGCAGGCGGTGGGCGGGGTTACCTGTGGTCACTTCGGGTGAACTCTGGGTGGGTTGTGGGCCGTTCGACGTAAGAAATTCGCTCAAATCGTCAAATTGATGACGGTCTCGGAGTGGTTAGCTGGGAAAGTGGAAATAACGGACAGGTGAACAGAAGGAGGCCCGTGGACGCCGAGTTGGCCGCACTTGCCGAGGCGCACGGGGTGTCCACCTGGTACGAGGGCAGTGGGCGGCGGCGGGTCGACATCGAGGCCGATGTTGTGGTCGCCGTGCTGGCTCAGCTTGGCGTGGATGCCTCCAGTGCGGCGGCGGTTCGGGCGGGGCTGGCCTCGGCTCGGGCTCGGCGCGAGGCTGGAGTGTTGCCGGGGACCCTGGTGCTTCGGGAGGGGCAGGAGCGGGTGCTGGGGCGTACCGCTGAGCTGATCCTGGAGGATGGGACCCGGCGGGTGTTGCCGGATGGGATTCCGGGGGATGTGCCGTTGGGGTGGCACACGTTGCGGGTGGACGGCACCGAGATCACGTTGGTGGTCGCGCCGCGCTCGCTGCCCCGGCCCGCGCGGGCCTGGGGCTGGATGGTGCAGCTTTATGCGTTGCGGGGGAACGGGTCCTGGGGGGTTGGGGATCTGGCTGATCTTTCCGAGTTCGTTGAGCTGGCGGGGGCCCGGGGAGCGGATGTTGTTCTGCTGAACCCGTTGCACGCGGTGACGCCGGTGCGGCCGGTGGAGGTATCGCCCTACTCGCCGTCGAGCCGGCGGTTCGCCACTCCGTTGTACCTGCGGATCGAGGATCTCGCCGAGTACCGGGCGGCGGAACCCGCTGTGCGGCTTGAGGTTGACGCGGTCCGGCCGGCTTCGGACACGCCGCTGATCAACTATGCCGCGGTGTGGGAGAGCAAGCTCGCGGCGCTGGAAGTGTTGTGGCCGTTGGCGGAGCGGTCCGGGGAGCCGGTGGAGGCCGGGCTGCTGGACTTCGCCACGTTCTGCGCTCTGGCTGAGCGGTATGGGGCTCGGTGGCGGAGCTGGCCGGTTGAGCTGCAACATCCGTCCTCGCCCGCGGTGGCGGCGGCTCGGGTGGAGCTGGCCGATCGGGTGGCGTTTCACGTGTGGCTGCAAGGGTTGTGCGCGCGGCAGCTGGGTGAGGTGCAGGCGGCCGCGCGCGCGGCTGGGATGGCTGTGGGGCTGGTGCATGACCTCGCCGTGGGGGTGGCGGCGGAGGGGGCCGACTCCTGGGCCTTGCAGGATGTGCTCGCGGCGGGGGTGACCGTGGGGGCGCCGCCGGATGCGTTCAACCAGCAGGGGCAGGACTGGGCATTGCCGCCGTGGCGGCCGGATCGGTTGGTGGCCACGGGGTACGCGGCTTACCGGGACATGTTGCGGGCGGTGTTGCGGCATTCCGACGGGATCCGGGTCGACCACATCCTGGGACTGTGGCGGCTGTGGTGGGTGCCACCGGGCGAATCGCCCAAACGGGGCGCCTATGTCCACTATGATCCAGAGGCGATGCTCGGCATCCTCGCCCTGGAAGCCGAGCGCGCCGGCGCGGTGGTGATCGGCGAGGATCTGGGCACGGTGCTGCCGCAGGTCACCGATTCCCTGCGAGCGCACAACATTCTGGGCTCGGCGGTGTTGTGGTTCCAGCGGGATGCCGACAGCACGGGTGAGCCGATGTTGCCGAGCGCGCGCTGGCCCGCGGAGGCGGCCGCCAGTGTGTCCACCCACGACCTGCCGACGGCGGCGGGTTTCCTGCGTGGCGAACAGGTCCGGGTGCGCGCGGAGCTTGGCGTGCTCACCGGGTCCGTCGAAGACGAACGGGCGCGGGCCGCGGCCGACCGGGACGAGCTGATCGGACTGTTGCGCGCGGAGGGATTCCTTGGCGGGCAAGGAGAACCGGACGAGGAGGAGGTGGTGGTGGCGATGCACGCGTTCCTGGCCGCCACGCCCAGCCGGTTCGTGCTGATCTCGCCCTATGACGTGTTGCGTGAGCCACGTCAGCCCAACCTGCCGGGCACCGTGGACGTCTATCCCAATTGGCGGATACCGCTTCCCGCGACCGTGCGGGAGCTGTTCGCGGATCCGCTGGTTGATCGGATCATCCGGACTGTGGCGGGGCGAGCGGAGCGACGGGGCGAAATTCAGGATGGAGGGTGTGGGTGAGCAGGACGACTGACGATCCGACGCCCGCCCTCTCCCAGGCGGTGCGGCTCGGGGTGCTCGACGTGGGGTCCAACACCGCGCACCTGCAGGTCGTGGACGTGTACCCGGGTGGCTCGCCCGCGCCGTTGCACTCGGTGAAGGCGCAGATCGGGCTGTCCGAGGACATCGACCGGCACGGCGTGATCAGCCCGGACGGGCTGGACCGGCTGGTGCAGGCGGTGCGGGAGTGCGTGGCCGAGGCCGAGGCATACGGGGTGGCCGAGCTGGTCCCCTTCGGCACCTCCTCGGTGCGGGACGCGCCGAACCGGATCGAGGCGTGCACCCGGATCCGCCGCGCCACCGGGGTGGACATGTCCTTCTTCAGCGGCGAGGCCGAGGCCGGCCTGACCTTCCTGGCCGCGCGCCGCTGGTACGGCTGGCAGAGCGGCCGGATGCTGATGCTGGACATCGGCGGCGGCACGGTGGAACTGGCCATCGGCCGCGGCGAGGAGCCGGAGCTGGCGGTGTCGCTGCCGCTGGGCGCCTGGCGGCTCACCCGCCGGTACCTGAGCCAGGACCCGCCGACCGCGCAGGAGATCAAAAAACTGCGGCGGCGGCTGCGCGAAGTGCTGGCGCCGACGATTGCCGCGTTCCGGGAACAGCCGGAACCGCAGCTCGTGGTAGCGGTGTCCAAGATCTTCACCCAGCTCGCCAAGCTCACCGCGGTGCCGGAGGCCGAAGGGCCGCTGGTGCTGGAATACCGGGAGTTGCGGCGCTGGATCCCGAAGCTGGCCCGGATGACCACCGCCGAACGCGCCGCCCTGCCCGGGATCTCGCTGGCCCGCGCCCGCACCATCGTGGCGGGCGCGGTCCTCGCGCGGATCCTGCTGGAACTACTGGACGTGCCCCGCGTGGAGATCTGCCCGTGGGGTCTCCGGGAGGGGATCCTGTTGCGGCACCTGGACGACAGCAGCACCGCGCCCGCCAACGGCGAGGGCGGCGAGTAGCGTCGTCAGCGGCACCGCGGCGATGATGCCCAGGCTGCCGACCAGCGCGCGCACCACCTCCTCGGCGATCGGGGCGCTGGAAATCACGTGCTGGCCGGGCATGCCGCGGATGGCGAAGAGCATCAGCAGCGGCAGTGCCACGCCCGCGTAGGCCAGCACCAGGGTGTTCACCGTGGAGGCGACGTGCGCCCGGCCGACCCGGAGGCCGGCGCTGAACAGCTTGGCGCGCGTGGCGGTCGGGTCGGCGGCGGCCAGTTCCCAGACCACGGTGGCCTGGGTGACGGTGACGTCGTCGAGCACGCCCAGCGCGCCGATCACCAGGCCCGCCAGCAACAATCCCTGGAGATCGACGCCTTCCAGGTAGCCGCTGAGGAAGCCGACGTTGTCGCTGCCCAGACCGGTGATCCCGGCCAGTTCCAGTGATCCGTAGCCGAGCACGCCGGTGAGGGTGAGGCCGGCGGCGGTGCCGAGCACGGCGACCGCGGTGCGCGCGTTGAAGCCGTGCGTGAGGAACAACGCGGCCACCATGATCACCGTGCCGCCGACCACCGCGACCAGCAACGGGTTGGCGCCGTGGATGATCGCGGGCATCACGAACTCGGTGAGCCCGGCCAGGCACAGGCCCAGCGCGCCGAGCGCGGCCAGTCCGCGCCAGCGGGACAGCGCGATCACGGCCAGGCAGAACACCAGCGCCAGCAGGGCCAGCGGCAGTGACCGGTCCGGGCCCTCGACCTCGTAGCGCTCCCATTCGACCAGGCGGCTGGGGTAGTGCGCGACCAGCGCGGTCTGGCCGACGGAGACCTTGACGCCACTGCTGCGCGGCACCACGGCCGAGACGGTGCTGCCCGCGCCGGGGCCGTCGGTGAGGGCGAGGGTGGCGATGTCGCAGTCCTTCGGGGCGACCGTGCAGGGGGTGAGTTCCTGCACGGTGCCGGCGCCGCGCGGCGCGTCGAGCACGTCCTGCACGATGCCGCCGCGGTCGGGCCACAGCAGCACCATGGCGGTCACCGCGATGATGATCACCGGGGTGAGCACCCAGGCGACGACCAGGCGCACCCGGCGGGCCACCCGGGCATCGGAGTCCACTGTGGACAGGTCGGAATCGGTCGCATGCTGTCCCATGCCGGGGAGTATGCGCGGCGCTCGCGCCGGGGTGCTGCCGGTGAGCTGGGGAAACCGCTGTTCAGCTGGTGTTGGCAATTCTCGGAACGGTCCGGGTATCCGGGGTCTTCCGGCAGGTCGCGGGGTCAGGTGTTCCGGGAATACACCGGGCGGACGTTCCGGCCGTTGAAAGTGCGCGAGCGGGCAATACGGTGCGGTGGGAAAGCACCTCCCACCACCAGAAAGAGGAGCTGACCAGATGCGCCATCCCCTGGCCGCCTACGCGTTAGGCGGTGCCCTGCTATTGGGCCTGGGCGCGGTATCCCTTGCACCCCAGGCTACTCGTCCGGTCGCGGCACCGGTCGCGGCGGTCGCCAACCCGGCGGCTGACATCACCGTGGTCGCGGCCGGAGACATCTGCGGATCCAACTGCAAGGCCACCGCCGCGGTGGTCGGGCAGATCAACCCGTCCGCGGTGCTCACCGCGGGCGACAACGCCTATGACAGCGGCACCTTGTCGGAGTACCGGACGCGGTACGACCCGACCTGGGGCAAGTACAAGACGATCACCTATCCGAGTCCGGGCAACCACGAGTACAACACGTCCAAGGCATCCGGGTACTTCGACTACTTCAACGGGGTCGGGGTCCAGAACGGCCGGGCCGGGGACCGGTCGAAGGGTTACTACGACTGGGAAATCGGCTCCTGGAAGTTCATCGCGCTGAACAGCAACTTCAGCAAGATCGACAGTGCCGCGCAGCTGGCCTGGCTGAAGGATCGGTTGCGCACCAACACCAAGCAGTGTGTGGCCGCGTACTGGCACCACCCGTTGTTCACCCTGGGCTCGCACAGCGGTGAGACCAAGGCCAGGCCGCTGTGGCAGGCGCTGTACGACGCCAAGGCGGATCTGGTGCTCGTCGGGCACGACCACAACTACCAGCGGTTCGCGCCGCAGAGCCCGGACGGCAAGGCGGATCCGGCCGGGTTGCGGCAGGTGCTGGTCGGGACCGGTGGCAAGTCGAACTACAACTTCAGCCGGACTATCCCCAACGTGGAGGCCAAGGACGCCAAATCGAACGGGGTGCTGAAGCTGACGTTGTCCGGGACCGGGTACAAGGGTGACTTCGTGCCGGTGAGCGGACAGTCCTATAAGGACTCGTTCACCGGCAGCTGTCACGCGAAGGGTTAGGACCAGTCCCACCGCACCCGGTAGATCCCTGGCGCGGGGTCGACCGCGGTGAGCTGGGCGGTGCGGCTGGCGCCGACCCAGAGTTCGGCCACCGTGTCCGGCTCGCCGACTGAGCGGCGGTAGCCGCGGACGACCTGGGCAGGGAGGTTGCCCGGCGCGAACTGCACCTGGATCGACAGGTCCCGGACGGCCTGGCCGATCCGCACGGTGTGTTCCGCGTCGGGCAATCGGCCGGGCAGGACCGTGTAGTCGAGCACGGTGAGTTCGCCCGCCCGCAACGGGCGATCCAGGAGCAGTTCCAGCACCCGGAAGCCGGTGGTGTCGTCGGCGCGCTGGCGGCCGGGGCGGCAGCCGCGGGATTCGGGCAGCTGCAGCGGGCCGGTGGGGTGGTCGCTGCGGAAGGCGACCAGGTAGCGGTCGGTGTCGCGTTCGGCGCGCAGCAGGTGGTGATGGGTGATCGCGTGCAGGCGGCGGTCGGCGTCGACGGAGATGGTGAGATGGCTGGCGACCCGGCTGAGGTGGTGCAGGAACTCGGGGCGGGCGTCCAGGTGGGCCAGCGCGCGGGCCAGGCCGTCCGGGCGGGCCCAGGCGCGATCCGGCGGCAGCGTGCCGGAGCGGTGGTGCAGCCAGCGGCCGCGGGGGCGGCGCGGGCCCAGCAGCGAGGTCAGGGCTTCGGGGTCGAGGCCGAGGATCTCCTCCAGGGTGGTGACCGCGCGCAGGGATTCGGGGCGTTCGGGGCGGGTGTGGCCGTGTTGCCAGTAGCTGAGCGCGGTTTTGCTGGCGGGGGTGCCCCGGGTGTGCAGGTGGGATTGCAGGCGGTCCAGGCTGAGGCCGGATTGGCGGACGGCCAGGCGCAGGGCGAGGCTGAACGGGCCGGTGCGGAGCGCCTTGGCCAGGCGGGTGGCGGTGGACTCCGGGTCGGCGGTGGTGCGGGTCGAGCGGGTGGCCGGGCTGGTGGCGGTGGTGGTGCGGGTGGTGGGCATGACCCCTCCGCAGGGTGGCGGTTGGCGGTGGCGCGGCGGGTGTATTGCGGCGGGGGTCATTGTGCGTGGGTGTGCGGGCAGGGACAACGGCCTTAGGTTGGGTTAAATTTCACAGGAGCCAAGACTATTTCTTTTCAGCTCCCGCCGCCGGACTACTTCGCGTCGTCGGGTTCTGGTATGTGAACACCAGTGGGCGATGGTGTGAATGATTTGGTTTTAAAGCATTCCGGCTTGCGATTAGCTGAGTTCCGCGGTCGTCATCGGCGCTGCCTGGACCGCCAGCAGGGCGATGTCGTCGTGGTCCCGGCCGTCCAGCCAGGCGTCGATGCGCTGTTCCACGCGGTGGATCAGGGTGCTGGCGGGCAGGCCCGCGAAATCGCGGAGCGCGGATCGCAGTCTTTCGGTGCCGAATAGTTCTCGGCCGGTGGCGCCGCCTCTGGCTTCGGTCACGCCATCGCTGTACAGGACGCAGACTTCACTGGGGGCCAGGGTCAGGCTTGTTTCGCCGAATCTGGCGTCGGGCAGGATTCCCACCAGAGCGCCGGGCACGTCGATTTCCTCCACGGCGCCGTTTGTTCTGACCACCATGGGGTTGGGGTGGCCGCCGCCGCCCAGGGTCAGGTCCAGTTCGCCGCTGGGTTCGGGGGTCATGGAGCCGACCAGCATGGTGGTGAACCTGTTGCCGCCGTGGGAGAGCACCGCCTGGTTCACCAGGTGCAGCAGGCGGGCGGGGGCGGATTCGACCAGGCGCAGGGCGTGCAGGGAGTGCCGGACCCGGCCGGCCAGGGCAGCCGCCTCCACGCCGTTGCCGCAGACGTCGCCGAGCAGGAACATCGCGCTGCCGTCGGGGCGGGGGTGCACCTCGTAGAAGTCGCCGCCCACCCGCAGGGGTTCGCGCGCCGGTCGGTAGCAGGCGGCCAGGACCGCGCCGGGCACCGAGGGCAGGGGTGGCGGGATCAGTTCCGCTTGCAGGGTGGCTGAGGTGTTGACCTGCTCGGCATAGCTGGCGGCCTGGGCCAGCGCCAGGGCCGCCCGGGTGGTGAAGTCCTCGATCAGGGCCTGTTCCTCGGGGGCGAAGCCGCCTCTGGCCTTGCGCCGGGACAGCACCAGGACGCCCACGGTGCGGGCGTCGTGGGTCATGGGGGCGAGGAGGATCTGGCCGAAGCCCTCGGCGGCCTCGGGTAAGGCCCAGGCGGCGTCCGGGGGGAGGTGCGCGGGGTCCAGTTCGGTGGCGGTGCCGGCGAGGGCTTCGGCCAGGCCGGGCATGGTGCGCAGGACCCGGCGGCCGGCCCGGCCGCGGTCGGGTGGGCTGGCCGCGGCGGAGCAGCGCCACCACTCGAACAGGCCGCGACGGGCGGGCAGCAGCACGGTGGCGCTGTCGGCCAGGGTGGGCACCGCGAGCTGGGCGATGGAGCGCAGGGTGCGGCCGCGTTGCAGCGAGGAGCCGAGCTGGCGGCTGGCCTCGGCCAGGAAACCCACCTGGGACCGCTGCACCAGCAGCTCGGCCACGTGGTCGATCTCGTCGGTGACGTTGTGGATGTACCAGGCGTAGTGGGTCTCGCCCAGGCGGCGGTGGCGGGCCTTGAGCCGACGGCCGTCGTGCTGGAACTCCACCAGTTCGGTGTCCCTGGCCTGGCCCGCGGTCAGGGTGCGGATGTCCAGGTCGGCCAGCGACCCGCCCGGGTGCAGTTTGGGGAACAGGGTGCAGGCGGCCTGGTTGAGCAGGTGCACCACGTTGTGCTCGTCGTGCACCAGCACCGCGTCCTCGACCCCGTCCAGCAGCGCCTGCCACATCCCCGTTTCCACGCTGGGGACGTGTGCCGTGGGCGGGCGGTCCGGGTAGCTCACCGCGAGCACTTCCCGTTCGCTGGAGGACAAGGATCGGGTGATCAGTCTAGCCGCGCCCGGTGACCACGCACCGCTCGGTCGTGACACACGGCTCGGCATGGGAGGCTAGATGCTCGTAACCGATGACCGACTGCGATCGACACAGGACCAGGAGGCCGGCGTGGACGAGCCGTTCCTCGAGCGACTGCTCGATGCGATGGAGGACCTGCGGGATGGGAACTTCCGTCGACGGCTGGTGGCGGGCACCAACGGCACCTCGGCCCGGATCGCGGAGGTGTTCAACCAGGTCGCGGCGCGCAAGCAGTGGCTGATCGGGGAACTCGTCCGGGTGCGCCAGGCGGTGGCCGAGGAAGGTCGCCTGCATGAGCGGCTGGCCAGTGGCGACGGTGGCCCGCAGGGCGGCTGGGCGCAGGCCATCGACGAGGTCAACGGGCTGATCGAGGACCTCATGCAGCCCACCGAGGAACTCAGCCGGGTGCTGGCCGCGGCCTCCCAGGGCGACCTGTCCCAGCGGATGACCGAGCAGACCGAGCGGCGGCCGCTGCGCGGCGAGTTCGCCCGGCTGGCGACCACCGTGAACGGGCTGTTGTCGCAGCTCTCACTGTTCGCCTCCGAGGTCACCAGGGTCGCCCGCGAGGTGGGCACCGAGGGCAAGCTGGGCGCGCAGGCCGATGTGCCGGGCGCGGCCGGGCAGTGGCGGGCGCTGACCGACTCGGTGAACCTGATGGCCTCCAACCTGACCAGTCAGGTGCGGGACATCTCCTCGATGGCCGGGGCGGTGGCCAACGGCGACCTGACCCAGCAGATCACGGTCAACGCCAGCGGTGAGGTGGCGGCACTGGCCGACACGCTCAACTCGATGACCGGCACGCTGCGCACCTTCGCCGGCGAGGTCACCAGGGTCGCGCGCGAGATCGGCACCGAGGGACGGCTGGGCGGTCAGGCCCAGGTGCCGGGCGTGGCGGGGACCTGGAAGGACCTCACCGAGAACGTCAACTTCATGGCGCAGAACCTGACCTCGCAGATGCGCAACATCGCCGAGGTGACCACCGCGGTGGCCACCGGCGACCTGAGCCGCAAGATCACCGTCGAGGTCTCCGGCGAGCTGCTCGGGCTGAAGAACACCGTGAACACCATGGTGGACCAGCTGTCCTCCTTCGCCGACGAGGTCACCCGGGTCGCCCGTGAGGTCGGCACCGAGGGCATCCTCGGTGGTCAGGCGCAGGTGCCGGGGGTCGCCGGGACCTGGCGGGACCTGACCGAGTCGGTGAACTTCATGGCGAACAACCTGACCTCGCAGGTCCGCTCGATCGCCGAGGTGACCACCGCGGTGGCCAAGGGCGACCTGGGCAAGAAGATCACCGTGGACGCGCGCGGGGAGATCCAGGAGCTGAAGAACACCGTGAACACCATGGTGGACCAGCTCTCCTCCTTCGCCGACGAGGTCACCCGGGTCGCCCGTGAGGTGGGCGGGGACGGGCGGCTGGGCGGTCAGGCGCAGGTCGCCGGGGTCGCCGGCACCTGGCGGGACCTGACCGACAACGTGAACTTCATGGCGAACAACCTGACCTCGCAGGTCCGCTCGATCGCCGAGGTCACCACCGCCGTCGCCAAGGGCGACCTGAGTCAGAAGATCACCGTGGACGCGCGCGGCGAGATCCTGGAGCTGAAGAACACCATCAACACGATGGTGGACCAGCTCTCCGCGTTCGCCGACGAGGTCACCCGGGTCGCCCGTGAGGTCGGCACCGACGGCAAACTGGGTGGTCAGGCGCAGGTCCGCGGGGTGGCGGGCACCTGGAAGAACCTGACCGACAACGTCAACGTCATGGCGGACAACCTGACCGTGCAGGTCCGCTCGATCGCCACGGTGGCCACCGCGGTGGCCGGCGGCGACCTGTCCAAGAAGATCGCGGTCGAGGCCAAGGGCGAGGTCAACGCGCTGGCCTCCACCATCAACAGCATGGTGGACACGCTGCGCGCCTTCGCCGACGAGGTCACCCGGGTCGCCCGCGAGGTCGGCACCGAGGGCATCCTCGGCGGTCAGGCCACCGTGCCCAACGTGGCCGGGACCTGGAAGGACCTCACCGAGAACGTCAACTTCATGGCGGACAACCTGACCGCCCAGGTCCGCAACATCGCCATCGTCACCACCGCGGTGGCCAAGGGCGACCTGTCCAAGAAGATCGACGTGGACGCGCGCGGCGAGATCCTGGAGCTGAAGACCACCGTCAACACCATGGTCGACCAGCTCTCCTCCTTCGCAGCCGAGGTCACCCGGGTGGCCCGCGAGGTCGGCACCGACGGCAAGCTCGGCGGTCAGGCCCAGGTGGAAGGCGTCGCGGGCATCTGGCGGCGGCTCACCGAGAACGTGAACCAGCTGGCTGGCAACCTCACCACCCAGGTCCGGGCCATCGCCGCGGTGGCCACCGCGGTGACCGCCGGTGACCTGACCCGGCAGATCACCGTCGACGCCGAGGGCGAGATGGCCGATCTGAAGGACAACATCAACCAGATGATCGGCAACCTGAAGGCCACCACCACGGCCAACCGGGATCAGGACTGGCTCAAGACCAACCTGGCCAGAATCACCTCATTGATGCAGGGACAGCGCGACCTTGCCACCGTGGCACAGCTCATCATGAGTGAGCTGACCCCGGTGGTGTCCGCGCAACAGGGCGCGTTCTTCCTCGCCAGGCAGCTGGAGGAGGAGGACACGGTGCTGGAGTTGACCGCCGGCTACGGCTACCGCGCGCGGGCCGAGGAGCCACTGCGGTTCGGCCTCGGCGAATCGCTGATCGGCCAGGTCGCCATCGAGAAGAAGACGATCATGGTGTCCGGGGCGCCGCCGGACTACCTGCGGATCAGCTCCGGACTGGGCTCCACCGCGCCGGTCAACGTGGCCGTGCTGCCGGTGCTGTTCGAGGGCAGCACCCTAGGAGTGATCGAACTGGCCTCGGTCAGCGAGTTCACCAGCGTGCACCAGGACCTCCTGGAACAGCTGCGCGACCTGATCGGCGTCAACGTCAACACCATCCTGGCCAACTCGCGCACCGACCTGCTGCTGGCCGAGTCCCAGCGACTGGCCCAGGAACTGCGCGCCCGCTCCGAACAGCTCCAGGCCCAGCAGGAGGAACTCCAGCGCTCCAACACCGAGCTGGCCGAGAAGGCCACCCTGCTGGCCACCCAGAACCGCGATATCGAGATCAAGAACATCGAGATCGAACGCGGTCGCCAGGAGCTGGAGGAACGCGCCCAGCAGCTCTCGCTGGCCTCCAAGTACAAGTCGGAGTTCATGGCCAACATGAGCCACGAGCTGCGCACCCCGCTGAACAGCCTGCTCATCCTGGCCAAGCTGCTCGCGGACAACCTGGAGAACAACCTCACCGACAAGCAGGTCGACTACGCCCGCACCATCCACGACGCGGGCAGCGACCTGCTCCAGCTGATCAACGACATCCTGGACCTGACCAAGGTCGAGGCCGGGCACCTGCTGCTGCAACCCGCCGAGGTGGCCGTCACCGAACTGGTCCGCTACGTCGAGGCGCTGTGCCGCCCGCTCACCGTGGAGAAGGGCCTGGACTTCGCCGTCCTGGTCGACCCGGCCGTGCCCGAGGTGCTGCACACCGACGAGCACCGGCTGCAGCAGATCCTGCGCAACCTGCTCTCCAACGCGGTCAAGTTCACCCACGAGGGCCGGATCCGGCTGGAGATCCGCAACGCCGACGTGGCCGAGGTGCGCCGCTCCGCCCTGCGCGGACAGCGCTCGCTCGTGGCCTTCGCTGTGCAGGACACCGGCATCGGCATCGCCGCGGACAAGCTGGGCGTGATCTTCGAGGCGTTCCAGCAGGCCGACGGCACCACCAGCCGCAAGTACGGCGGCACCGGCCTCGGCCTGTCCATCAGCCGGGAGCTGACCGATCTGCTCGGCGGTGAGCTGCAGGTGCGCAGCGCGCCGGGACACGGCTCCACCTTCACCCTGATCCTGCCGGTCGAACCGGCGCACGAGATCACCGTGCCCGCGGTGCGGGTCGAACCGCCGGTCGAGCCGGTGATCCGGTCCCTGGCCGCGGGTTCCGGCGAGGAAGACCCGTTCGAGGACGAGACCCCGGTGCCGGCGCGGGCGCCGCTGCCGGTGCAGGTCCGCCTGCCAAGGGAGGACCGCGGCAGCGAGACCCCGATCCGCTTCCACGGCGAGAAGGTGCTGGTCGTGGACGACGACCTGCGCAACGTCTTCGCGCTGACCAGCGTGCTCGAACTGCACGGGCTGCACGTGGTCTACGCCGACAACGGGGTCGCCGGGGTGCGCGCGCTGGAACAGTACGACGACATCGCGCTGGTGCTGATGGACATCATGATGCCCGAGCTGGACGGCAACGCGACCATGGCCGCGATCCGGGAGATGTCGGCCTATGAGGATCTGCCGATCATCGCGGTCACCGCGAAGGCGATGAAGGGCGACCGGGAGAAGAGCCTGGCCTCCGGGGCCACCGACTACGTGACCAAACCGGTGGACACCGAACACCTGATCCGGTTGATCGCCAGCTACCTCGACACGGACACCGATCCACTCGGCATCGAGGCTTAGCATCGAAACCCAGTGGGTAGACGACACTGGGGAACGTGCACGCACCACCTTTGGGGCACTGAACGTGACAGAGCAACTGGGCGACCCTCAAGAAAGGGTGTCCCGGAACGTAGGGCTGACCGCGCTCGCCGCGTTCGAGTCGGCCCCCTTGCTGGTCTGGCTGGTCGACGGGCTGCGCAACCAGCCCCTCGGCGCGAACGCGGCCGCCCGCGCGCACGGCGCCGGGCCCTTCGGCGGTCCGGAACTCCGGGCCGCCGTCACCGAGGCCGCGCTCACCGGTCAGGCCACCCGGGTCACCCTGGAACTGCACGCCGGCGCGGTCACCCCGCTGCTGGGCGGGGACTCCGCGGTGCTGGTCGTGCTGGCCGACCTGGCCGAGGCACTGCGCCCCGGCGCGGAGGTGCCCGAGGCGCACACCGTGCCCGGGGTGGCGGTGGCCGGGGTGCACCGGGTCAACGCCAGCCTGTCCGCCACCGCCGGCGACTTCTACGAGGCCATCCCACTCGACGGCGGCCGGATCGCCCTGGCGGTCGGGGATGTCGGCCAGGGCGAGGACACCGCGGGCGCGATGACCCGGCTGCGTGGCGCGCTGCTGGCCTACCTGCTGGCCGGCATGGGCGTGGAAGAGGTCATGGCCAACCTGGGCCGCTTCGCCGGGCGCACCGCCGGCGCGGCGGGCAGCACCGCCAGCCTGGCCGTGCTCGACCCGGGCAGCCTGCGCCTGGACTACGTCACCGCCGGGCACCCGCCGCCGCTGCTGATCGGCGCCGACGGCGGCAGCCGGGCGCTGGCCCGCACCGGCGGCGCCCCGCTGGGCTACGGCGACGGCGGCTACCGGGCGCAGACCGCCCAGCTCACCGAAGCCGACACGGTCCTGTTGCACACCAACGGACTGCTCTGGCTGCCCGGCCCGGACGCCGAACGCAACGCGCACCTGCTGCTGCGCCGCGCCGGGGCCCGGCTCACCGAGTCCGGGCTGACCGTGGAACAGGCCGGGCGGGCCATCATCGAGGACCTGGCCGGCTCCCGGCAGCTGCGCGACGAGGCCGTGCTGCTGGCCGCCCGGCTGCGGCCGAGCGTGCCGGCGCCGCTGACCATGGTGGTGCCCGCGCGGCCGGACCAGCTGCGACCGGTGCGCAGGCAGTTCCAGGACTGGCTGAGCGCGGCCGGGGCCAGCCAGCAGGACGTGGAGATCCTGCAGCTCACCTCGGGCGAGGCGATGACCAACGCGATCGAGCACGCCTACCCGCCCGGCACCGCGGGCCAGGTCGAGTTCCGGGCCCGGCTCGACCCGGACGGCACCGTGCAGGTCGACATCACCGACCAGGGCGGCTGGGTCGCGCCCCGGCACGATCGCGGCTCCCGCGGCCGCGGCCTGCTGCTGATGCGGCAGTGCGTGGACGAACTGCGGGTGTCCCCGACCGGACACGGCACCTCGGTCTGCCTGCGGCACCGGCTGCGCGGACTGGACGTGGCCGAGCAGGACGACGGCCCCGGCACCGGGTTCGGCACGCCGCAGGAGGCCAACCGGCTGCCGGCGGGCGCGGACCTGCGCACCGCCTACGTCGGGGAACGGGTGCACGCCTGGCTCTCCGGCGAACTGGACGGCGCGGCCACCGAGGTGCTCGGCCGCCAGCTGGCCAACCTCACCTGCGGCGGCACCGTCCCGCTGTCGGTGGACCTGTCCCAGGTGGGGCACCTGTCCAGCGCCGGGGTGACCCTGCTGTTCGAGCTGGCCCACCAGGCCAGCACCGCGGGCTGCCGCCTGCACGTGCACGCGGCCACCGGCAGCTCGGCGGCGTACGTGCTGGCCAACACCGGCCTGCACGCGGTGGCCGAGGTGATGGTGGTGGCCAGTCAACCGGACGAGCCCGAGCGCAGCCCCGCGGCCGGTATTCCCCCGAGTTGACGAGCAGGGCCTGCTGCCGAGGCGGTACGCGGCGGTCTAGGGTGGCAAGCAGCGCGCGAGTGAGGGACAGGGGAACCGGAGTGGAGCAGCCGGACGTCGTGGAGCCGCACGGCTCCAACGCCACGGGCAGTGGCGCACCGATCGCGCCCCCGTACGCCGAAGGCGACCCAGAAGAGCTGATCAGCCTGGAAGTGCGGACCGGGGACGCGGACACCGCGGTGGTCGCGGTCAGCGGCGAGGTCGACATGTACACCGCGCCGCTGCTGGAGGACTGCCTGCGCACCGAGTCGGTGGCCGCGAGCCGCCGCCTCGTCGTGGACCTGTCCCAGGTCGACTTCCTCGACTCCAGCGGCCTGGCGCTGCTCGTGCAGGTGCACCAGCAGGCCAAGGAACAGGAACGCGAACTGCGCGTGGTCTGCGTCGAGGGCATCGTGAAACGGGCCATCACCAGCACCGGCCTGGACAGCACCCTGGCCCTCTACGCGGACGTCACCTCAGCCAGCGACTAACCCCACCCCCCGGCGTGTTGGCCGAACTCGTACGCCGAGTTGGCCGAACTCGTACTGACGTGCCCCGAAAAATCTGGACTCGACCCAAAAGGAAAATATCACGCCGCCGACTGGTTCACAAACCACCCGGC
>NZ_JALMDK010000033.1 GCF_023094165.1 Crossiella sp. S99.2
CACGTCTCGTTCCCTCCGGACTCTCCGTCAATTCTACTTGGGGACGTGTCCGGAAAACTCGGGGCACCTCAGTACGAGAACGGCCAAGACCCCGTACGAGAACGGCCAACACGCCGAGGGGTGGAGACACCCGCCGGAGTGTTGGCCGTTGTCGTACGCCTGGTTGGCCGTTGTTGTCCACTGTGGACCGCGGCGGAAGTTGGTGCGCGGCAGGCAGGTGACCGGGATCGGGGAGCGGGCCGCGGCGGGGCGGGTGGCGGTTCTGGCGGGCGATCTTGGGCGGGCGATGCCGGGCTGAGGGCGCTCGTCTGATAGACCAGGTGGGTGGGCAAACCAGGCGGGTACCGACGGGGCGAACAGCAGCCCGCCGCCATCGAACCGGTGGCGCGGATCTGCGTGGACGTCCCGCTCGCGCACCTGGACCGGCCCTTCGACTACCTGGTGCCGGACAAGTTCGCCGAGGACGCGGTGCCCGGGTGCCGGGTGCGGGTGCGCTTCGCCGGGCAGCTGGTGGACGGGTTCGTGCTGGAGCGGGTCGCGGAGTCCGGGCACCAGGGCAAACTGGCCTATCTGGAGCGGGTGACCTCGGCGGAACCGGTGCTGTCGCCGGAGATCCTCAGCCTGGCGCGGGCGGTGGCCGACCGGTACGCGGGCACCCTGATCGACGTGTTGCGGCTGGCCATCCCACCTCGGCACGCCAAGGCCGAGGCGGCGGAGCCGCGGGAGGCCGCGCCGCTGCCGGAGCCCCCCGATCCGGCCGGGTGGGCGCGGTATCCGCGTGGCGGGGCGTTCCTGGAGGCGTTGCGGGGGGCGCGGCCGGCGCACGCGGTGTGGCAGGCGTTGCCGGGGGAGGACTGGCCCGCGCGGCTGGCCGAGGCGGCGGCGCAGGTCGCGGCGGCCGGACGGGGCGCGGTGCTGGTGGTGCCCGATCACCGGGATCTGGCGCGGGTGCACACGGCCTGTGTGCGGGTGCTGGGCGAGGCCGGGGTGGTGGCGCTGGCCGCCGACCTGGGGCCCTCGGAGCGGTACAAGCGGTGGCTGGCGGTGCGGCGTGGCGCGGTCAAGGTCGTGGTGGGCACCAGGGCGGCGGCGTTCGCGCCGGTGGCCGACCCCGGCCTGGTGGTGGTGTGGGACGACGGGGACGACCTGCACGCCGACCAGCGGATGCCCTACCCGCACACCAGGGATGTGCTGATGCTGCGGGCGCACGCCAGCGGGGCGGCGCTGCTGGTCGCCGGATTCGCCCGGACCGCGGAGGCCGCGCTGCTGGTACGCACGGGCTGGGCGCACGAGATCGTGGCCGCCAGGGAACAACTGCGGGCCGCCGCGCCGCGGGTCACCTCCATCGGTGAGGACGACCGCCAGGAGGAGCGGGACCCGGCCGCGCGGGCCGCCCGGCTGCCCTCGGTGGCCTTCGCCGCAGCCCGCGAGGCCCTCGCCGCCGGACTGCCGGTGCTGGTGCAGGTGCCGCGCCGGGGCTACGTGCCCGCGCTGGCCTGCGGTGGCTGCCGGGCCCCGGCCCGCTGCCGCCGCTGCTCCGGACCACTCGCGCTGCCCGCCGGCGGTGAGGACGTGCCCCGGCTGGCCGCCTGCCGCTGGTGTGGTGCGGCCGAGGCCGGATTCTCTTGTCCCGCTTGCGGATCGCGGCGGCTGCGGTTCGTCGTGGTCGGCGCCAAACGCACCGCCGAGGAACTCGGCCGGGCCTTCCCCGGCTTCCCGGTGCGCACCTCCGGCGCGGAGGAAGTGCTGTCCGAGGTGCCCGCGAAACCGGCCCTCGTGGTGGCCACCCCGGGGGCGGAACCCTTTGTGCCGCAAGGCTATGGGGCCGCGCTGCTGCTGGACGGCTGGGCCATGCTGGCCCGCTCCGACCTGCGCGCCGGCGAGGAGGCGCTGCGCCGCTGGCTCACCGCCGCCGCCCTGGTCCGCGGCGCCGCCGAGGGCGGGCGGGTGGTGGTCATCGCCGACTCCAGCCTGCCGGTGGTGCAGGCCCTGGTCCGCTGGGACCCGGTCTGGCACGCCGGGACCGAACTGGACGCGCGCACCGAACTCGGCTTCCCACCCGCCGTGCGCATCGCCACCGTGGACGGCACCCCCGCCGCGGTCAACGAGTTCCTCGACGGCCTCACCCTGCCGCCCAGCGCCCAGATCCTCGGCCCGGTCACCCTGGAGACCCGCGGCCAGGAGGAGGAACGCGAACGCGCCCTCATCCGCGCCCCGCGCACCGACGGCCGCGCGCTGGCCGCCGCCCTGCACGACGCGGTGGCCGCCCGCACCGCGCGAAAAGAGCCGGACCTGGTGCGGGTCCGGCTCGATCCACTCGAACTGCTCTGAGCCGCTACCGCTGGTAGAGCGGCCCCGAGCCGAGCACCTTGCCCTTCGCGTCCTTGGCGACGTAGGTGGCCCGGTCGAGTTTCATCTCCTCGGAGGTCATCGGCGGGCCGTCGAGGTAGGCGATGAAGGTGCCCTTGGCGACGGTGACCCGCATCGGCTTGCCGTTGGGCAGGTTCAGGCTCAGCTCCGCGACCTGCTCGGCCACCGCGCCGGCGAAACCGGCGAGCTGGTCCTTGCGCCGGTCCTTCTCCGGCACCCGGTTCTCGTCGAACTGGATCACGTCGGTGTACCGGACGAACTCATTCGCGGGCTCCGGTGTCAGGGCGTACCCCCAGCGGTCCATCTCCATCCGGTAGCTCCCGTCGGCCCGGTCCCAGCTACAGGTCACCACCTGATCCTGGTACCGGCCGACCACCGTCCACTGCCCCGAGGCCGGGTACTCGGCGTAGGCGCCGGGCACCAGCAGCTCCGCGTCCACCAGCGGGTTGAATCGCTTGGTCCGCTCCGTCGTGATGCACTCGGCCAGCTTCTTCCCGGCCTGCGAGGTGCGCTCACCCGGTGGTTTCGGCTGGTCGACCACGGTCACCATCGGCGCGGGCACCTGCTCGTACCGCACATCGCGGAACTTGCGCGTCTCCAGGTCCTCGACCCCGACGTGAATCCTCGCGCCCCCTGGCAACTGCCGTGGCTCGCCCGAGCGCACGCCGTAGAACATGTCGTAGGGCTCCAGGGAGTACGGCGCGCCGCCCCGGGCGGACTGGTCCACGCCGACCACGACCTTGCCGACCCCGGCCCGGACGTTGAGCGCCGAACCACCGTTCGGGGTCATCATCATCATCTTGACCTGGGTGGGGTCATCCGGGGCCAGCGGTGTCTGCGGATCCGACAGCCACACCGTGGTCTCGCTCACCTCACAGCCCGCGATCAACTGACCAAGGCGCAGCCCGACCTGCTTCACCCCGCCCCAGGTCATCTGCCTGCCGCCCATCCACTCCTCGCGGCGCTTCGGGTACCGCGCGGCCTGCGGCGACAGCATCGCCGCCCGCCAGCACCGGTCCACCAGCGCGGGATCCGCGGTGGCCTGGTTGCCCGCCTGGAACCCGCCGGTCTGGCTCGGCGAGGTGGTCGTGCTCGGATCGTTGGCCGCGCCCTCGTCCTGCGCGGACTGCACCACCACCGCCGCGCCCACCGCGACCACCATGATCGCCGCCGCCGCGGCCAGGAACCGGCGGCCCCGGCCCTGCGGCTCGAACTCCGGGTCGTCCATCCGCATCCGCACCGTGGCGCGCATCCGGTCCTTGATGTCCTCCGGCAGCTCCCGCCGCGGAGGCAGCTCGAACTTGTCGTCCATCACAGCTCCTCCTCGACCAGGCCACGCAGTCTGCTGCGGGCACGCGATATCCGGGAACGCACACTCACCTCGGCCACACCCAGCGCCTCCGCGGCCTCCGGGATCGACAACTCACCGAGCAGGCACAACTGCACGGCCTCCCGTTCCGCCTTGGGCAACTCGTCGATCGCCGCCAGGACCTTCTGCAACCGCCGGTCCCCGTCGACCTGGTCCACGACCTCCTCGGCGTGATCGCGCACCACGTGCAACGCGGGCATCCGGGCCAGCGCCTTGCGGAAGCGGCCCAGCCTGCGGAACTCCGTCCGGGCCAGGTTGCCCGCGACCGTGTACAGCCAGGGCAGCGCCGACTCCCGGACCAGGGTCAGCTCCGCCCGTTTGCGCCAGGCCGTGAGGAAGGTGGTGGAGGTGAGGTCCTCCGCCGCCGACCACGACCCGGTCAACCGGTAGGCGTGGTTCCACACCGCTTCGGCGTGCCGCTCGAACAGCTCGCCGAAGGCGTTGCGGTCATCGGCCGCCGCCCGCTGCCACAGCACGCGGTCGTCGTCCTTGCCGTCCGCTCGTGGCACCGGCTCGGGTTGGCCGACAGGTTGCGCCAAGACCATCGCACCCCAGTTCTGTCTCACGAACGCGGTCACATGGGTAAGTGACCGATCGGCGTCCGGCGTTGCAGCTAAATTTCAACCACTAGACTCGACCAGTCCGAACCGTCCTGAAGGGAGCCGTGTGACAGTCCAGCCGATCAGGCTATTCGGGGACCCCGTGCTGCGGACCCCGGCCACCGAGGTGGTCGACTTCGACGCCGAGCTGCGACACCTGGTCAAGGACCTCTGGGACACCATGGAGGGCCAGGGCGGGGCCGGGCTGGCCGCCCCGCAGATCGGGGTCGGGCTGCGCGTGTTCACCTACCACTGCGACGGCTTCGCCGGACACCTGATCAACCCCAGCTTCGACGTGGTCGGCGAGGAGGAACAGGACGGCCCCGAAGGCTGCCTGTCCATCCCCGGCCTGCGCTGGGACTGCCGCCGCCACCTGCACGTGGTCGCCAAGGGCTGGAACATGCACGGCGAACCCGTCGAGGTCGAGGGCAGCAACTTGCTCGCGCGCTGCATCCAGCACGAGTCCGACCACCTCGACGGCGTGCTCTTCGTGGACCGGCTCGACGCGCAGACCCGCAAACTCGCCCTCAAACAGATCCGCGAAGCCGACTGGTTCGGGCAGGAGAACAGCGCACCCGTGATCAAGCAGAGCCCGCACCCGCTCTTCGGCGGTGGTCGCTGACATGCGGCTGATCTTCGCAGGCACCCCCGAGGTCGCCCTGCCCTCCCTGCGCACGCTGATCGACTCCCCGGAGCACGAGGTCATCGCGGTCGTCACCCGCCCGGACGCGCCCGCGGGCCGTGGCCGCACGCTGCACCGCTCCCCGATCGGCGCGCTCGCCGACGAGCACGGCATCGAGGTGCTCACCCCGGAGAAGGCCGGCGAGCCGGAGTTCCTGGACCGGCTGCGCGAACTCGAACCCGACTGCTGCCCGGTGGTCGCCTACGGGGCGATGCTGCCCCAGCGCACCCTGGACATCCCCAAACACGGCTGGGTGAACCTGCACTTCTCGCTGCTGCCCGCCTGGCGCGGCGCGGCCCCCGTGCAGGCCGCGGTCCGCGCGGGCGACGAGGTCACCGGGGCCAGCGTGTTCCGCATCGTCAAACCCATGGACGCCGGACCCGTCTTCGGCGTGGTCACCGAAACCGTCCGGCCCACCGACACCGCCGGTGAGCTGCTCGAACGCCTCTCCATCTCCGGCGCCGCGCTGCTGGCCGCGACCATGGACGGCATCGCCGCCGGCACCGTGGAAGCCCGGCCGCAGCCGGCGGACGGCGTCAGCTACGCGGGCAAGGTCACCGTCGAGGACGCCAAGGCCGACTTCGGCCTGCCCGCCCTCGCGGTGGACCGCCTGGTCCGCTCGGTCACCCCCGAACCGGGGGCCTGGGCGGAATTCCGCGGTGAACGACTCAAACTGGGCCCACTCACCCTCGTCGAGGCCGAGACGCTGCCACCCGGCGAGCTGAAGGTCGAACGCAAGCGGGTGCTCGTGGGCACCGCCACCAGCCCGGTCGCCCTCGGCGAGGTCCAGGCACAGGGAAAGAAACGGATGGCCGCCACCGACTGGGCTCGGGGCGTGCGGCCGGAACAGGGAGAACGGCTCGGATGATGCACCAGCCCAACCGTCGGCAGGCCCGCTCGGATCGCAGCGGACCCCCGCGCCGGCGCTCGGGGCCGCGCCGTCCGCCGGAGACCGACCCCGCCCGCAAGGCCGCCCTGGACACCCTCACCGCCGTCCGCGAACGCGACGCCTACGCCAACCTGGTGCTGCCCGGCCTGCTCCGTGACCGGCGGCTGCACGGCCGGGACGCCGGCCTGGCCACCGAACTCACCTACGGCGCCTGCCGCGCCCAGGGCCTCCTGGACGCGGTGCTGCAGGCGTGCAGCGACCGGCCACTGTCCGAAGTGGACGGTGTCGCCCTGGACGCGTTGCGGCTGGGCGCCTACCAGCTGCTGCGCACCCGCGTCCCCGCGCACGCCGCGGTCGCTTCCACAGTGGACCTGGTCCGCCTGGAACTCGGCACCGGCGCCGGCGGCTTCGTCAACGCGGTGCTGCGCCGGGTCGCCCAGCAGGACGAGGAGGCCTGGGTCACCGAACTGGCCCCGGACCCCGACACCGACCCGGTCGGGCACCTCGCCTTCACCCACGCCCACCCCAAGTGGATCGCGCAGGCCTTCACCGAGGCCCTGGCCACCGACAAGGCCGAACTCGCCGACGCCCTCGCCGCCGACGACGCCCGGCCCGCCGTGCACCTGGCCGCCCGCCCCGGCGAGGTCAGCGCCGAGGAACTCGCCGCCATCACCGGCGGCGAAGAAGCCCCCTACTCGCCCTACGGCGTGCACCTGGACCCCGGCTCGGGCGACCCCGGCGACCTGGACGCGCTGCGCGAAGGCCTGGCCGCCGTGCAGGACGAGGGCAGCCAGCTCTGCGCCCTCGCCCTCACCCGGGTGCCCCTCGAAGGCCCGGACGAGACCTGGCTCGACCTGTGCGCCGGACCCGGCGGCAAGGCCGCGCTGCTCGCCTCCCTGGTCAGCATGCAGGGCGGCGTGCTGGACGCGGTGGAGAAGGCACCGCACCGCGCCGACCTGGTCCGCAAGGCCACCACCGGGCTGCCCATCACCGTGCACGTCGGCGACGGCCGCGATTCCGGCCTGCCCACCGGCCACTACGACCGGGTGCTGGTCGACGCGCCCTGCACCGGCCTGGGCGCGCTGCGCCGCCGCCCCGAAGCGCGGTGGCGGCGACGCCCGGACGACCTCACCGAGCTGACCAAGCTGCAACGCGAACTGCTCACCGCCGCGCTGGGCCTGGTCCGCCCGGGTGGGATCGTCGCCTACGTGGTGTGCTCCCCGCACGTGCGGGAAACGGTCAGCGTGGTCACCGAGATCGCCCGCCGCACCGGCGCGGAAACCCTGGACACCCGGGAGTTCTTCCCCGGCGTGCCCCACCTCGGCGCCGGGCCGTCGGTCCAGCTGTGGCCCCACCGGCACGGCACCGACGCGATGTTCTGCGCGCTGCTCCGCCGCCCGGCGGAATAGGCGCTCACCGGCCGGCCGGGGTGAGCGTGACCTGGTCGGCCGGGCCGGACAGCTCGGTCGGCTTGGGCACGAACAGCTTCGGCGCGGCGACCAGGATCACCACTGCTAGGACCGAGTAGCTGTTGCCGAGCACGTGCTGGAACAGGTTCCAGCCGAGGTGGTCGTAGTAGGAGAACCACCAGTGCGGTGACAACACGGTGACCAGACCGAACCCGCCGGCCAGCCACAACGGCAGCCGATTGCCGCTCCGGACGCCGTGCACCACCAGGCACAGCAGCGCCGGGGCGGCCCACACCCAGTGGTGCGACCAGGACACCGGCGAGACCAGCAACCCGCCCAGAGCGTTCAGCGACAGCGCCCACGGCAGGCCCACGGTGTCCAGCGCGTGCCGCATTCCGCGCAGCAGCAAGACAAGCACGCCCAGGCACAGCAGCAGCCACAGGATGTTCAGCGCGGCGCCCTCCAGGCCGGTGCGGGCCAGGAAACCCTTGAGCGACTGGTTGCCGGGGTAGGTGGCGCCGCCGATCCGGCCGGTGTCGAACAGGGTCGAGGTCCAGTACTGCACCGAATCCCGCGCGGACAGCGCGAAACCGAGCGCGGTCGCGCCGAGGAAGCTGAGCACCGTGACCACCGCGGCCCGCCGGTCCTTGTTCAGCAGGAAGAACAGCAGGAACACCGCGGGGGTGAGCTTGATCGCGGCCGCCACGCCGATCAGCAGACCACGTGGCCAGCGCGGGGCGCGGACCAGGCAGTCCAGGGCCACCATGGCCATCAGGATCGCGTTGATCTGCCCGAACCCGGCGGTGCCGCGAACCGGATCCAGGGCCAGTGCCAAGGGGAACACGGTGAGCAGCGCCCACGGTACCCGGCCCGGCGAACTGATCCCGAGTCGCTTGAGCACCAGCGCCAGCACCAGGGCGAGCAGCCCGGCGGTCACCGCGTCCAGCAGCAAAGCCGCGGTGTCCCAGGACATCCAGGTCAACGGCACGAACAACATCGCGGCCAGTGGGGGATAGGTGAACGGCAACGCCACCCCGGCCTGGGTGATCGGCAGCTGGCCGTACAGCTCGCCGCCGTCCAGCCACACCTGCGCGCCGATCCGGTACACGTCCAGATCGATCGGCGTGGTGAACAGGAACAGTCCCTGATCACCCCAGCGCACCACCAATGCGGTCAGCGCCACCAGATTCGCCAGCACGATCCCGGCGCGCCCGAGTGGGCTGCGCCACAGTTTCGCCAGTGTGGCGTGCATCGGCCACCTCCACCCTCCACTCCGGACGCAACACACGGCCGGCTGCGGAGTCAGGTGTATGTGGCGGCGGTTATCGGGCCGCTAAGGACGATCTTTATGGATCGCTGACAGAACAGGGGTCGGGATGCGGGTGCTGTTGGGCGAGGCCGGGCACCGGGGGGTCGCGGACGAGGTGGAGTCGTTGCGGCGACTGGCGATCGCGGTCGACCACTGCCGGAACATGGGCGCGGTCCTAGAGCGGGTCGGCGTGCACGACTACGACGTGCTCGTCATCGGCCAGGAACTGCTCGGCTGGGAATTCCTGTGCGCCAAGGCATCCGTGCTGTCCCCGGGCTCCCGGCTGCTGCTGGTCACCGGCCCTGGGGTGCGGGATCGCATCCAGGGACTGGAATTAGGCGCCGACGACTGCCTGGCCCGGCCCTACGCCTTCGCCGAACTGCTCGCCAGGATCCGCGCGCTGGCCCGACGATCCAGCCCGGCGCTGCCGCCGGTGCTCGAACACGGCGGCCTGGTCCTGGACCTGCCCCGGCACCGTGCGCTGCGCGACGGCACGCCGTTGCTGTTGTCCCCCAAGGAATTCGCCGTCCTCGAAGTGCTGCTGCGCGCCCAGGGTGGCGTGGTCAGCACCGAGGAACTCCTGGAAAAGGCCTGGGACGAACACGCCGACCCGTTCACCAACGCGGTCCGGATGGCGGTGATGACCCTGCGCCGCAAACTGGGCCAGCCCAACGTGATCCGCACCGTCCCCCGCGCGGGCTACCAACTCGTCTAGTCCACAGTGGACAGTGCACCCTGGAGAGTGACCAACGGCACAATCAGGCCCCACCCGTCGCTCACGCTGCGTCGCCAGGCAGCATGCTCCTCTGGAGCACATGCGCCAGCGGTCCCGCCATCCGCTGTCAGAGAGAGGCGACGGACGTGGAAGAGCAGGGGCTGCGCAGAGAGCTGACCGGCAGGCAGGTCGGCATGATCGCCATCGGCGGGGCCATCGGCACCGGGCTGTTCCTCGGCTCCGGACTGGCCATCTCCCTGGCCGGACCGGCGGTGGTGCTGGCCTATGTGCTCGCCGCGGTGGCCGCGCTGGCCCTGGCCTACGCCCTGGCCGAGATGACCGTGGTGCATCCCGAACCCGGCGGCTTCGGCACTGTCGCGCACCGCTATCTCGGACCGATGGCCGGGTTCGTGCAACGCTGGATCTACGTGGCCGCCCAGGTGGTCAACATCGGCAGCGAGGTCGTCGCCGCCGGGCTCTACGCGCGGTTCTGGTTCCCGCAACTGCCGCTGTGGCTGCCCGTGCTGCTGTTCTCCCTCGGCGTGCTCGCGGTCAACTTCGCCTCGGTGAAGTTCTTCGGCGAGTTCGAGTACTGGTTCGCCATGATCAAGGTCGCCACCATCGTGGTGTTCGTCCTGCTCGGCGCGGCCTACCTGGCCTTCGGCCTGCCCGGTCACCCCTCGCCCGGCCTGTCCGCCTGGAACGACGGTGGCTTCGCGCCCAACGGGCTCGGCGCGGTCTGGCTGGCCGTGGCCGTGGTCACCTTCTCCTACCTGGGCACCGAAGCGGTCGCGGTCACCGCCGCCGAATCCAAGAACCCCGGCCGGGACGTGCCCCGCGCCGCCCGCACCATGGTCGCCCGGCTGGTGCTGTTCTACGTGCTCGGCATGGCCGTGGTGGTCAGCGTGGTGCCCTGGCGGGAAACCGCCTCCGCGCAGGGCATCACCGAAAGTCCGTTCGTGAGGTTGTTCACCTTCGCCGGCATCCCCGCCGCGGCCGGGATCATGAACTTCGTCATCCTCACCGCCGCCCTCTCCGCGATGAACACCAACCTCTACCTCAGCTCCCGGATGCTCTACTCCCTAGCACGCGACGGACTCGCCCCGCGGGCCCTGGCCAAGGTCTCCGACCGCGGCTCGCCGACCCGCGCCCTGGCCGTCTGCGCGCTCGGCCTGGTGATCGCCGTGCTGGTCTCCATCATCTCCCCGACCGAGGCGTTTCCGCTGCTCGTGGGCCTGGCGCTGTTCGGAGCCCTGGTCGCCTGGATCCTGATCTTCGCCACTCAGCTGGCCTTCCGGCGCAAGCGCGCCGCCGCCGGTCTGCCGCCCTCGCCGGTGCGGCTGCCCGGCGCGCCCTACACCACCGTCGCCGCCATGCTCTTCGTCGCCGCGGTCCTGGTCACCACCGCCTTCACCGAGCAGTTCGCCACCGCCTGGCTGGCCGGGGTCCCGTTCCTGCTCATGCTCGTGGGCGCATACCTGCTGTCCAGGCGGCGTCAGCGGGCGGCATAGACTGCCCGGCGTGTGCCGCCAGCCGATGATCGCGCCGTCGATCCTCTCCGCCGATTTCGCCCGTCTCGCCGAGGAGACCGCCGCCGTGCGCGGCGCCGACTGGCTGCATGTCGACGTGATGGACGCGCACTTCGTGCCGAACCTGACCCTCGGCCTGCCGGTCGTGCAGTCCCTGCTCAAGGCGACCGACATCCCGATCGACTGCCACCTGATGATCGAGGACCCGGACCGGTGGGCCATCGGCTACGCCGAGGCCGGGGCCTACAACGTCACCGTGCACGTCGAAGCGGCCAAGGACCCGATCGCCCTGGCCCGCAACCTCAAGGCGGCCGGGGCCAAGGCCGGGCTGTCGGTCAAACCCGGCACCCCCCTGGAGCCCTACCTTGAGGTGCTCAAGCACTACGACACGCTCCTGGTGATGTCCGTCGAACCCGGTTTCGGCGGCCAGTCCTTCATGCCCGAGGTGCTGGACAAGGTGCGCACCGCGCGCCGCCTGGTCGACACCGGCCACCTCACCCTGGTGGTGGAGATCGACGGCGGCATCAACGACGACACCATCGAAGCCGCCGCCGAAGCCGGGGTGGACTGTTTCGTGGCCGGCTCCGCCGTCTACGGCGCGCAGGACCCGGCCGCCGCCGTCAGCGCGCTGCGCGCCAAGGCCGCCGCGGTCCGGGGATGAGCCCCCAGGACCGGCTACCCCTGGTCGAGGCGATGCGCACGGCCATCGCCGCCAGCACCGCCGTGCTCGGCACCACCAGCCCCAACCCGCCGGTCGGCGCGGTCATCCTGGCCGCTGACGGCACCGTGGTCGGGGTGGGCGCCACCCAGCCTGCCGGTGGCCCGCACGCCGAGGTCATGGCCCTGCGCGAAGCGGGGGAGAAGGCCCGTGGCGGCTGCGCCGTGGTCACCCTCGAACCCTGCAACCACACCGGCCGCACCCCACCCTGCGTCGACGGCCTCCTGGAAGCCGGGGTCGCCGAGGTGCACTTCGCCGTCGCCGACCCCAACCCCAAGGCCGCCGGTGGCGCGGACCGGTTGCGCGCGCACGGCGTCGAGGTCAGCAGCGGCCTCCTCGAAGAGCAGGTCCGGCGTGGACCACTGCGGGCCTGGCTGCACTACGCCCGCACCGGCCGCCCGCACGTCACCTGGAAATACGCCGCCACCCTGGACGGGCGGGTCGCCGCCGCGGACAGCACCAGCCGCTGGATCAGCTCCCCCGAATCCCGCGCCGAAGTGCACGAACTCCGCCGCCAGGTCGACGCGATCATGGTCGGCCGCGGCACCGTGCTCGCCGACGACCCCGACCTCACCGCCCGTGCGCAGGACGGCGGCCTCGCCGACCGGCAGCCTCTCCGGGTGGTCGTCGGGGCGGGAGAACTGCCGGTCGGCGCCCGGGTGCGCAACGATTTCGCGGAAACCCTGCACCTGCGCACGCACGAGCCCAAGATGGTGCTCGCCGAACTCGCCGCCCGCGGCGTGGTGGACGTGCTCCTGGAAGGCGGACCGCGCCTCGCCGGGGCCTTCGTCGCCGCCGGACTCGTCGATCGGGTGCTGCTCTACCTCGCCCCCGGCCTGCTCGGCGCCGGTCCGGCCGCGCTCGCCGAGGCCGGGGTGGGAACGATCGAGGACACCGTGCGGTTGCAGTTCGAAGAGGTCGGCATGAGCGGACCGGACGTGCGGATCAGCGCGGTGTTCCCGCGCCAGGCCGACTGAGACAACACAGGAGTGACGACGTGTTCACCGGGATCGTGGAGGAACGAGGCCATCTCGTCGCGGTCGAGCAGCTCACCGACGCGGCGCGGATCACCGTGGCCGGACCGCTGGTCACCTCCGACGCCAAGCACGGCGACTCGATCGCGGTCAACGGCGTCTGCCTGACCGTGGTCGAGGCCGTTGACGGCACCTTCACTGCCGACGTCATGCGGGAAACCCTGCAGCGCAGCAACCTCGGCAAGGCCGCCGCGGGCGACCCGGTCAACCTGGAACGCGCCGCCGCCCTGGGCCAGCGCCTGGGCGGGCACATCATGCAGGGCCACGTCGACGGCACCGGCAGCATCGCCGCCCGCGAACCCTCCGAGCACTGGGAGATCGTCCGGGTCTCCATCCCCCCGGCGCTGTCCCGCTACCTGGTCGAGAAGGGCTCGGTGGCCATCGACGGCGTCTCGCTCACCGTGGTCGAGGTCGGCGCCGACTACTTCACCGTCAGCCTCATCCCCACCACCCTCGACTTGACCACACTTGGTATCCGTCAGCCAGGGGACCAGGTCAACCTGGAAGTGGACGTGCTCGCGAAGTACGTCGAGAAGCTCGCCAGCGGGGCCATCGAGGCCGCTACCAAGGAGACCCGGTGACCGAATTCGACACCATCGAGGCAGCCATCGCCGACATCGCGGCGGGCCGTCCCGTCATCGTGGTCGACGATGAGGACCGGGAGAACGAAGGCGACATCATCTTCGCCGCGGAGAAGGCCACCCCGGAGCTGATCGCCTTCACCGTGCGCTACACCTCCGGCTACATCTGCGTGCCACTGCCCGAGGCCGACTGCGATCGCCTTGACCTGCCGCCGATGTACCACACCAACCAGGACGCCCGAGGCACCGCGTACACCGTCACCGTGGACGCCCGCACCGGTGTCTCCACCGGCATCTCCGCCGCCGACCGGGCCCGCACCATCCGGCTGCTCGCCGACGCCGAGTCCACCGCCGCCGACTTCAACCGGCCCGGCCACGTGGTCCCGCTGCGCGCCAAGGAAGGCGGCGTGCTGCGCCGTCCCGGGCACACCGAGGCCGCTGTGGACCTGGCCCGGCTCGCCGGTCTGCGGCCCGCCGGGGTGCTGTGCGAGGTGGTCAGCCAGAAGGACGACGGCGACATGGCCCGCCGTGAGGAACTCGAGGTCTTCGCCGCCGAACACGACCTCAAACTGATCAGCATCGCCGGGCTCATCGCCTACCGCCGCCGCTTCGAGAAGCAGGTCCAGCGGGTCGCCGAAGCCCGCATCCCCACCGTGCACGGCGAATTCCGCGCCGTCGGCTACGACAGCCTGCTGGACGGCATCGAGCACGTGGCCCTGGTCACCGGCGAGATCGGCGACGGCGAGGACGTCCTGGTCCGGGTGCACTCCGAATGCCTCACCGGCGACGTGTTCGCCTCGCTGCGCTGCGACTGCGGGCCCCAGCTGGACGCCGCGCTGGCCGCGGTGGCCGCCGAAGGCCGCGGCGTGGTGCTCTACATGCGTGGCCACGAAGGCCGCGGCATCGGCCTGATGCACAAACTCCAGGCCTACCAGCTGCAGGACGCCGGTGCGGACACTGTGGACGCCAACCTCGCCCTCGGCCAGCCTGCCGACGCCCGCGACTACGGCACCGGCGCGCAGATCCTCTCCGACCTGGGCATCCGCTCCATGCGGCTGCTCACCAACAACCCGGCCAAACGCGTCGGCCTGGAGGGCTACGGCCTGCGGGTGGCCGACCGGGTGCCGATGCCGATCCGGCCCAACCCGGAGAACCTGCGCTACCTGCGCACCAAACGCGACCGGATGGGCCACGAGCTGTACGACCTCGAGAACCTCGGGGCGGAGACGGGAGACCGGGCATGAGCGGGGCAGGACGGCCGGAGATCGAGGTCCCGGAGGCGGGTGGGCTCAGCGTGGCCATCGCCGCCACCCGCTGGCACCCGGAGATCACCGACCTGCTGGTGGAACGCGCCCTGGCCGCCGCGGCCAAGGCCGGGGTGCCCGAACCCACCGTGGTCCGGGTCGCCGGGGCCATCGAACTGCCCGTGGTCTGCCAGGAACTGGCCCGCCGCTACGACGCCGTGGTCGCCCTCGGCGTGGTCATCCGCGGCGGCACCCCACACTTCGAGTACGTCTGCGACGCGGTCACCGACGGCCTCACCCGGATCGCCCTGGACGAGTCCACCCCGGTCGGCAACGGCGTGCTCACCTGCGACACCCTCGACCAGGCCCTCGATCGTTCCGGGCGGCCCGGCAGCGCCGAGGACAAGGGCTTCGAGGCCTGCGTGGCCGCCATCGACACCGCGGTGACCCTGCGCGAACTGCGGGGTGGAAAATGACGGTCGTGGCTGAACAGACAAAGACGGAACCGGCCAAGGCGGCGACCGTCGTGCTCCGCCCGCACCTGATCCGGATCATCGGCTTCACCCTGGCCCCGATCCTGGCCATCGCCTTCGGCAGCGCCGGGATCTTCATGCGGGTCACCTACACCGGCGCGCACTTCCGGATCTCCGACCAGGTCGCCATGGTCATCGTCGGCCTGCTGCTGGCCGCCGGCGCCCTGGTGCTCACCCGGCCGCGGCTGATCATCACCGAGGACGGCGTGGACGTGCGCGGGTTCATCGCCCGCAAACAGCTGGCCTGGACCGAGATCCTCGGCATCTCCTTCCCGGACAAGGCCTACTTCGCCAAGCTCGACCTGCCGCACGACGAGCACTACCCGGCCATCGCCATCCAGTCCTGGGACGGTCCGCGTGCCGTCAAGGCGATCCGGATTCTGCGGGCGAGGTACGCGGCCGCGCGACCGGAGTGAGAACCGGATACGTTGGGGCACATGGAGATCCGTCTCGGTGAGCTGACTTTCGACGTCGCCGTGTCCGGCCCGGCCGACGGGCCCGCGGTACTGCTGCTGCACGGCTTCCCCCAGTCGCACCACTGCTGGGACGAAGTCGTGGCGCAGCTCAACGCCGGCGGCTACCGCACCATCGCCCCCGACCAGCGCGGCTACTCCCCGGGCGCCCGCCCGGCCGCCGTCGCCGACTACGACATCCCGCTGCTGGCCGCCGACGCGGTCGGCATCCTGGACGCCCTCGACCTGCCCCAGGCGCACATCGTCGGCCACGACTGGGGCGCCATCGTGGCCTGGAACGTCGCCGTCCGTTATCCCGAGCGGGCGCTGACCCTGACCGCGCTGTCCGTGCCGCACCCGGCCGCCTTCGCCTGGGCCCGGGAGAACGACCCCGACCAGCAGCAGCGCTCCACCTACATCGACCTGTTCCGCACCGAGGGCAAGGCCGAGGACGTGCTCCTGGCCGAGGACGGCGAACGGCTCAAGCAGACCCTCACCCCGCCGCTGACCGCCGACCAGGCCGCCCCGCACCTGGCCCTGCTGGGCAACCGGCCCGCGCTCACCGGCGCGCTCAACTGGTACCGGGCGATCAACCCCAGCCTCGGCGACCTCGGCCCCTCCACCGTGCCCACCACCTACATCTGGAGCACCCAGGACCGCGCACTCGGCCGCGCGGGGGCAGAGCGCTGTGTCCAGCACGTCACCGGCGAGTACCGGTTCGTCGAGGTCGAGGGCATCACGCACTGGATTCCGGAACAGGCGCCGAAACTGGTCGCCGAGGAAATCATCAAGCTCGCCAGCGCCTGAACCCGTCCGGGGGAGGTCTCGTAGTACAGGGCACGAACCGGACCGTCCACCCACCACAGGAGGTTCCCCGTGCCCGCTTCCGAGCTGTCAGGGCCCAGTCGACGCACCGTGCTGTGCGGACTGGCCGCCGCCCTGCTGGCCCCCGGCGCGCTCATCTCGGCGTGCAGTCCCGGCGCGCCCGCGGGCACCGGCCAGCCGGGCACCGGCGCGCCACCCGCACCCGGCGGGGCCCTGGCCAAGCTGGCCGACATCCCGGTCGGCAAGGGCGCCGTGGTCACCGGACCCAACGGGCCGCTGTTGCTCGTCCGGGCCTCCGAGACCGAGGTCAAGGCGTTCAACGCGGCCTGCCCGCACGCCGGCACCCCGGTGGACGCCCCGGTCAACGGCATCGTCACCTGCTCGAACCACGGCAGCCAGTTCGACGCCAAGACCGGGGCCAAGCGGAAGGGACCGGCTGAGACCGGACTCACCCCGGTCACCGTCAAGGTGGCCGACGGACAGGTCCTCGCCGCCTGAGCGGGCGATCAGGCATATGCTGGGAGCAGCAAAAGCACGCACTTGTTAACAACCGATGACGGCAGAGCCGGCGTCCTAGCGCGGATTCCGCACAATGGGAACCCCCTGACGTCGGCTCTTTCGGGTGATCTCGGGCTTAAAGAATCTCTAAGCATCTCGCATGACACCCGATGTTCGATCAGGGATGATTTCCCTTCACTCGATTGAACCGGCACAATTGCACCAATCGAGTGAGTAACTGCGATATACCAGTGCGTGCTGTGCCCCCGAGGGGGTCCGGAACGTGGAGGTAGATGAACATCCAAGTGTCCGTGCTCGGCCAGTTGGAGGTGCTGCGCGGCGGGGTGGCCATCACGCCGAGCCCACCAAAACTGCGTCAAGTGCTAGCTCTTCTCGCGGTCAGCGCGAACAGTGTCGTGCGCGTGGACGAGTTGATGGCCGAGCTGTGGGACGGAACCCCTCCGCCGACAGCCACCACCACCCTGCAGACCTACGTCTCCCACCTGCGCAAGCTGTTCGGGGCCACCGGTCGCAACGCCCCCGAATCCGCCTCCGTGGTGCTGCACACGCACCGCGTCGGGTATTCCCTGACGATGCCGTCGGGAACCCTGGACGTGCAGCGCTTCACCGAACTGGCCCAGCGCGGCCGCGGCGAACTGGAGAACGGCCTCCTGGACGAGGCCGCCGACTCGCTGCGTGGCGCGCTGGCGGTCTGGCGCGGCCCCGCGCTGTCCGATGTGGACCCGGGGCCGGTGCTGCGCGGGCACGTGGCGCGGCTGGCGGAAAGCCGGGCCAGCGTGACCGACCAGCGGATGGAGGTCGAGCTGATGCTCGGCCGCCACCACCAGCTCATCGGCGAGCTGACCACCCTCGCCGAGGCGCACCCGACGCATGAGGGCCTGCACACCAAGCTGATGCTGGCCCTGCACCGCTCCGGCCGCCGCTCCGAGGCGTTACGGGTCTTCCAGCGGCTGCGCGCCACCCTGGTGGACCGCCTCGGCCTGGAACCGGGCCCGGAGTTGCAGCGGTTGCACCGCACCCTGCTCAACGGCGGGGACGAGACCGAACCCGCGCCGCCGCTGACCACCCAGGTCCGCCCGGCGCCCAGCTGGGCCGAACCCCCGGCGCAGCTGCCGCCCGACCTGCCCTCCTTCGTCGGCCGGGCCAGGGAACTCGCCGAGGCCGAGGCACTGCTGACCGCCGGACCGCAGAGCGCGCCGCCGGTGGTCTCGGTGGTCGGGCCGCCCGGGGTGGGCAAGTCGGCGTTCTGCACGCACGTGGCCAACCGGGTGCGCACCCGCTTCCCGCACGGCCAGCTCTACGCCGACCTGGGCGAGACCGAGCCGGAGGAGGCACTGGCCGGGTTCCTGCGCGCCATCCGCGGCCCGAACACCCCGCTGCCCACCGAACTCCGCGAACGCAGTCAGCTCTTCCGCAGTTGGACAGTGCAGCGCAAGGTCATCGTGGTCCTGGACAACGCGTGCAGCGCCGCCCAGATCGCCCCCCTGGTGCCCAGCGGCCAAGGCTGCGCGGTGCTGGTCGCCTGCCGCCGCCGGGTCCCCTTCCGCGGCGCCGCCCTCACCGTCGACCTGGCTCCCCTGGGCGCCCCCGAGTCCCTGGAACTGCTCAAGTCCGTCATCGGCGCACCCAGGGTCGCCCAGGACCCCGTCTCCGCGCAGACCCTGGTGGACCTGTGCGGCGGCCTGCCCCTGGCGCTGCTGGCCGCGGCCACCCGGCTGACCCTGCGCCCGCACTGGTCCATCGGCCGCCTCACCGACCGCCTGGTCTCCGAGGACCAGCGGCTGCGCGAGCTGGCCAGCGGCAAACTCGACGTGCGCGCCAGCGTGGAAGCCAACTTCCGGCTCCTCGCCGGCCGCTACCGCACCGCCTTCGTCCGCCTCGGCTCCCTGCCCGGCGGCCCGATCTCGGTGGAACAGGCCGCCCTGGCCCTCAACGTGGACGAGGAGGCCGCGGAAGCGGTCCTGGAGCGCCTGGTGGAGTTCCAGCTCGCCGAGGTCGCCTCAGCCGAACCAGCCAACCACAGCGCCTACTTCCGCTACCGCTTCCACCCCCTCATGCAACTGGCCGCCCGAGCCCTGGCCGCAGCGGGAGTCCTCGACGAACGCCCCCTCTCCTTCCCCCTCCTCACCACCCCCGGCGACCGCTAACCACAACGGCCAACACCCGACACGCCCCGAGTGTTGGCCGTTGTCGTACGCCGAGTTGGCCGTTATGGACGCCGAGTTGGCCGTTATGGACGGCGAGTTGGCTGTTGTGGACGGCGAGTTGGCTGTTGTGGGACGGGGCGGGGGGTGAAAACCCCACGACGAGGGTTCTCGTGTCTTCTCCGTACGGCCTGGAGCATGCAGACCGCGCCCCGATGAGTGGCCCCGGCAACCTGGGTAACCCTTGCCTCCCAAGGTGACGGGGCCGCTCCTCGGGGTGTGGTTGGCTGGCGGAAGGCCGTGCGGAGAAGACACGAGCCCTCGGAGCCACGCTGGATCCGGCCCCGGCAGCCCAGACCCAGCCCCGCAACCTGCTGGACCCGGGGTTTGATCTGCCCCACCCCTCCGGTGGTCTGCCCGGCCGGCGAGGCCATCCTT
>NZ_JALMDK010000034.1 GCF_023094165.1 Crossiella sp. S99.2
GTGGCAGAAGACCGCCGAAGAGATCATCGACTCACTCGCACGATATTGCCAGCGGATTTCAGGCGCAGGACACTAGCCCTGCACGAGCAGGCAGGTGCAGCGGAGCCAGGCTAGGAGGGGGCCGACGCGCCCACTGCTGACGGCCTGCCTGGCACCCGCATGACCGCGGCTGTCGCACAGCACTGACTCAGCTGTCAGTGCGGTCGCGCGCGACAGCTGACGCCGGCCAGCCACGGACGGCAGATCACGATTGCCGAGACGGTTGCGACAGTGCGGCAGGTAGCCTTCGGTGGCCCGCCCCCTTCCCCGCCCCATAGAGGCCGATGGTCGCCCGCGATGCCGGTGGGCGAGGACGGCACTCGATGCTTCCGTTGGAGGCTCTGCGGTGAACACCTGGCCGAGCCCGCCGCGATACCGAGTACAGGCAGAGGCCCTGCGGCAGGCACACGCGGCCACCAGGCGCTCCTGGACTGACCTGGCAGCGCTGTGCGCTACCGCGGGCGCGCCGGCGCTGACCGAGATCGTGCTCGCCGGCGCGTGGCCACCGGCCGGTCACAGCTACTCACTGCCGTGGACGTCGGTGTCCTGGCCCGGGTACTCCACCTCGACGCAACCACCCTCCTGGGACCGGCATCCTGGCCGCTACTGCTCGGGACACTCCCGGCACCTTGTCCTGGCTACCGTGCCCGCCCCACCCAGGCTGAGGCGGTCGCCACCCTGGCCCTGACCGGCTCGGCGGTCCGGATCACCGGGATAGGAGGGACAGGGATGACCCAACTGGCCGCAGCGCTGGCGCACCAGTGGTGGCGGCAAGCAACGCTGGATCTGTGCCTGTGGGTCGACGCGGGCTCGAGGAAGGCGATCAAGCGGGCCTTCAGCGAGGCTGTGCAGGCCATCCCCGGCATCGAACTGGACCACCGGGGCCCTCCCGAATTCGGATTTCGGACCTGGCTGGAACAGACCCTGATCCGCTGGCTGATCGTGCTCGACGGGCTGGAACAACCCGGCGATCTCCACGAGCTGTGGCCCCCAGCCAGTCCCACCGGCGCCACCCTGATCACCACGCGCCGCCGGGACGGCTCACTCCGCGGGCGCCGGGTCGAGTTGCCCCCGTGGAACGCCCCGGAGTCACGCGCCTACCTGATCCGCGCCCTGACCCACACACCACACCGACTCACCGGAGCCACCGAACTGGCCGAAGCCCTCGGGCACCTCCCGCGCGCCCTGGCCACCGCGGTGACCGAGATCGCCGAGCACAGCATCACCTGCGCCGAATACACCGCCATGCTGACCACCCAGCACGACCCGGACGTGCCCGCCACAGGGCCGGGGCAGGACGAATGGGCTCAGTGGATCGCGCTGGCCGATGCGATGCGCCCGATAGGGCTGGCTAGCCCCTTGCTACGCCTGGCCAGCTTCCTTGGCCAGCCCGGCGAACCCATCCCGGCCAGCCTGTTCACCTCCCCGCTGGTCACCGGCTATCTCACCAACTCGGTGCGGCGCCCGGTCGATGCCACCATGGCCCTGGACGGCATGTCCTGCCTGAGCCGGGGCAGCCTGCTCACCTGGGATCGGTGCGACACAGTAGAACTCCACCCTCTCCTGCGGCGTTCGATGCGTTCGATGTGTCCGGCCGCTGAACGGGCATCGGCACGCCAGGTCGCCGCAGCGCTGCACGAGCACGATCCAACCGGCACCGTCACTCCCTAGCCACCCAGACAGCCATCAGAGACTGACAACCCCCAACCGATCCAGGACGTCCCTGAGGATGCGTGCGAACCGGGGGTGGCCGCCGGAAGCCCTTTCGGCGCAACGGAATCCGGTCACTAACGGTCGTGCTGAAGTAGATCGAGGCCATCACCTCTTCGCTTGCAGCACCTTGCCGAACCTGCCATTGCAGGCATCGGCCTCAGCCAGCAGAACACCGGTGGTCGGAGCCACCCGGCCGCGTTGGGCCAAGGGTGTCGCAGAGTTCGGCTCAGCAAATCCATCAAACTGAGCTGCCCAGGTGCAAGGACGGGTACGCGCCGGCGACCTGGAATAAGCGGCCACGGCCATCTGGAGCACCGGGCCGAACACACGCGAGGAGCGCATCAAACGGGCGCTGTCGTGGTTTTCCCACGATGTCAAGGACAACAACACCACCACCGCTGGCGCCGAAATCCCAGTGCCGACCCCGCTGCAAGACCGCTTCGACAAGCTCGGCAGGGTCGCTGCCGCCTGCGGACTGCCGGAGAAAGTCAAGGGCTACACCAGCATCGAAGCCGTCGACGCGACCCAAGCTCACCCCAGCCCTACGAAGACAGACATCCTGCTGATGTGGAGGCTGTGCCCGGACTTCGCCCACGGCCGCGCCTAGCCGCTGGCGGGGCTTGCCGACTGTGTCAGAGCCTCGATCCCAGACCGTCCCGGAATGGTCGGAGTGAAGTCCGGGAACAGCTACACCCTGGTGATAGCCAAGGCATTCGCCGTGCAGCAAGCCACCGAGGCCCCCTTCGACCTGCACCAGCTTCGCGCCCAAGGCTGCCCAACGACCAGAACACCCTGCCCAGCGGAGCACCGCCGATCTCGGCTGTTCAGATCTCGGTGGCGAGGCGGGACAGGCGCAAGAAGTTCGACGGGAGAGGACCATGGGCCGTTCACACGACAGGGCCGGCCATGCGCTTGTTGGCAGCTGGCGACCGAGCCGGCGGTGCCAGCCGAGCGTTTCGGTGGCGGCGTCTAGAAAACAGGACCTCTGGCCTGCGGCACCTGACAACAACGGGACTACAGGGACTTCCTTGCAGTGACGATGGTGTAGGGCATGGTCACTGTGATGTTCTGGAATCTCTACGCATCACCTCGTGTTCTGCTGGCCGACGGCCGGACACGTCGGGAGCAGCAGGCGGCGGTGATCGCCCGCCACGCCCCGGACATCCTGGTCACCACCGAGTGCTGGAGGTGGATGACAAGCCAGGGCCAGGAGCTCGAGGAGACCCACAGACTATTCGGGACCTGGGACGAGATCACTCTGCACGGCGCGAAAACCGGGGGCGACATGGCGGTGTGGACGCGTGACAGCAGCATCCTGATCAGTGAGGAGTCGCAACCGCAGGAGGAAGCGCTGTGGCACGGATACATGCGTATGACCTACCGGATACCGAAGCTGGGCCCAGTAGACATCATCACCGCACACCTGCACCCGTTCGACCCCATCACCCGGCACATGGAGATTTCGGCACTGCGCAACGCCATTGCCCTGAACCGTCAGGTGCTGATTCTGATGAACGCCAACTGCACACCGCCAGGAGATCCCGAACCCGACATTAACAAGGTGCCGCTGAACAAGCGGGGAAATCAGATTTTGCCCGGCCAATCCACAGTGGACCGGACGCCTCTGGAGGCACTGGCCTCCGCTGGCCTGCTGGATGTCGGCGCGGAGTTCGACCCGCAGCGCCAGCCTACGGCGGGCTACTACGATCCGAGCGATCCCTTGCGGCGGCTGAGCCAAGCCTGGCGCACTCCCTCTATGGCCGTGCGAAGCTATCGGGTCCTCAACGACCTGAGCTTCGACCCGGAATTGCCCACCGCCAGCGACAACTACCCGATCCTGGTCACGCTGTAGTACCAGGCCGGCGGCGCTACGGTGCACCCGTTCCAAGTGGAGGCACGACCGGCATCAAGACGCCGCGCTTATCGAACAGTGGGCGCTGCAGCCCAGTGAGAACCTCCTCGCTGGGCTCTCAACCCGTGGCCCCGCAACAGAAGGACACAGGCATTCACGGGTCCAGTGTCGTGGTGCCCAGGGGCAGCAACGCGGGCAAGTGCACGTGCAGGTGCCGGACCCGCACTAGGTACCCCATCTGCCGGAGCATGCTGGCTGCCCGTTCCGCGAGCGCAGGCGAGCGGTGTGTCCCGGCTGAGCAACGCACTGCTACCCGCCGCAGTCCGGTGGCGGGCAGGGCACGTGCCACCTCTACGATCAGCTCCACTGCCAACGCCGCCCCAGGCCAAGCCAGCACGGTCTCCTGGCAGTGCGAGTCCAGGCCGGTCAGGTGGTGAATGGCCGCACTGCCTGGCCCGCGTACATTGTCGGCGATGACGTGCTGTTCGGCGTCCGGGGCACCGCCGGGCCGTCGCCGCCCGTACGTGATTAGCTCGATCGGGGTATTGAGGGAAGGCTCCACCGTCGTATCCAACCTGACCCCAGCGAGAAGCCGGGGCATTCTACGGCTACTCGCCCGAGTTGGTGATCCCGCCGAAGTCGGCTGCTCACCGGAGCGGGCCCGAGGCTAGCGTGCGACCAGCCCGGACAAGTCCGCCGTCCGGGGGAGAAGAGAGGGCAGGATCGTGCGCAACTTTCAGGACCGCGCCTGGTCACCGCGCGGGGCACGGCCGCACAGCGACGTGGTCACACCGGGGCTGGCCAGAGTGCAGCAGGCCTATCTGAAGTGCATTGACACCTGGTGAGAGCGCGGCGAGCATGGCACGAACCTGACCCGTGACCAGGCGCTGCCCGCGGTCACACCCCAGTACCGGCACATCATGCTGGCCTGGCTGGATCAGGTCTTCAGCACGGTGACCGCCGGGCAGCGGCAGGACCTGGCCACTGTGCCAATGCTGGAGGTGGCCGGGCTGGAGGCGTTCACCGTCCGGTGCGGCCCGGCGTTGCTGGCCACGTGTGCGGTGGAGGTCTACGTCGATCCGGACCTGTGGCCGGCCGCCCTGGCTGCGGCCGCTCGCCGTGCCCGTGCCCGCAGGGAAGTCCTCGGCGGTGGCACCGCACCGGAGCCCGCTGTGCCGTTCCGGCTGCACGTCAGCTACGCCTACGCCGAGGCCGATTTCGCCTCCGAGACACTGGGTTCGGCGCTGACCCGCGCCCCCCTGGCCGGGCAGCTGGTGCGTCCGCAGCTGGTGCCGGTCGCCGAGGTGGACGTTCTCGACGTCGATACCTTCCCCTCGACGGCGGCGGCCTGAGCTGGGCGGAGAACACCGCGCAGGTGGTGCAGATCGGGTAGAGCCGCCAGGACCTGGCCGCCACGCTGCACCGACTGCGCGGCGAACATGGTCGGCAGTCCTACGAGGTGGACCTGGTCGAAGACGAGCTGGAGACACTGCGCTGGCAGCCCTGACCAGCCTCGCCGCTCCCCGCGTTTTACCTTGGTGGCATCTGCGCGGCCGCTACCTGCGGCCGCGCTTGCCCGTCCCGCCGCGCCGCTGCTCGCGGGCGGCGAGTTTCGCGGCCCGGCGCTGCTCGGTCGGGGTCATGCCCGCCCCCGGCCCGGCGGCCCGTTCGAGGTCGAGGACCTCGGCGATGACATTCAGCAGCGCAACGTCGCTGTCGCGGCTGCGCACCGGGTACTCGATCAGGTGGGCTTTCGCCGCCTCGACGACGCCGGCGTGCATCAGCGTGCGCTGGCTGCGATCGCGGGGGATGGAGGACTGTCCGGCAGGGATCCCCAGCACGGCGTTCAGGGTGCTGTCGTTGGCCAGGAGCGCATCCAGCAGGGCCAGGGCGGCCTGCTCGGTGACATCGATCCGTTCGGCTTCGGGAACGCCCCAGGCGGTGGCCTCCGCCCGGCGGATGTCGGACAGCAGCACCCGCCGGGCCTTGTGGCGGACGGGCATGATCTCCGGCCGCTCACAGATCCAGGCCGCGATCGCAGTAACCAGGTACAGCTCGCCGAGCTGCGCACGGTGGGAATCCAGGGGCAGGGTGCCGAAGCGGGCCGCGGCGGGCAGCCGGTCCGCGGCGTCCAGCGCCTCCTGCTGGTGCTCAATGGCCACCAGCTCGGTGATCAGCTGCCGGGCGCCCCCGATCATGGCTGCGTTGGTCAACGAGCCCTCGGTGGTCGCCGAGGTGGTGCCGGTGCGCTCGGCGACGCTGATCGACATGCTGATCTGGTTGAGGACCTGGTCCACTGCGAAGGCGAAGCGGGTGCCCGGACGGGAAGCGGCATGGGGGCTGGCGGCCCAGACCTGATTGTCGTCGAAGCGCGCGATCCGGGTGGCGTAGTCGGCCAGTGCAGCGGGCTGGCGCCCCATCATGGCCAGCACCATGCGCATCGACCAGGATCTCATCAGCCCGGTGCGCTGCAGGATCTCCGGCGGCATGTACTGCCGGAGGATGTCCGCGTCGATCCCGCTTGCCGGGTGCTTGTTCACGATCTCCCCTTTTTTGTGGTTGAGGCCGGCCACCAGGGCGGTCCTGCTGACGGCGGAAACCCAAGCAGTGACGGTGGGTCACCGGCGCCAGTCTCCCACCCACGCCCGAAACCCCCGTCCACCTGTCCGGGTCCGGCTTATCCATGGTGCCGCCCGTCCGATTGCACGAGGTGGACACCGTGGGCGAACCCGGTGCACGCTTGCTCTACCCTGTTTGATCATGCTTTCGCCGCTGCACAATCACATCCCGCCGCTGACCGGTGCCGCCGCTGACGCGGCGACTGCGACCGTCACCGCGGTGTTCGCCGACATCGTGGGTGACTGGCTCGATGGCCGCAGGGAGGCTGCGGCCGGGCGGATCGCTGTGCTACACAACGATTTCGGGGCCACAGGCGTGATCAGTGTGTGCTGGCAGGCCGCCAGGGTGGCCAACCATCTGGACACCCCGATGCGCCACCCCCTTCGGCGCGGACCCGTCCAGGACACGGTGGCCCAGCTCCGCGAACACGCCCAGCACGGCACACTGGAGACTGCCATCCACACCGTGCTCGGGCCCGTGCTGCGGACCTGGACAGCCACGCAGGAACTGACCGTGGCGCTGCTGGACCTGCTCGCCGACGCCGGCCCCGACCGGGTCCGCGCCGTGCTGGGCCCTCAGCCAGGGTGAACTGGCCGCGCTGGCGAACCCACACGCACGGCCACCGGGCCTAGGGTGACTGATTGTGGACAGCAACCAGCAGCGAGTGGCCGGGTACCTCGCCCTGGCCCTGAGTGACCTGGGCATGATGGGGGGAGCCCGGCGGCTCGCCTACCGCCTGGACGGCCAGGCGATCCGAGTGTCCTGGGAGGACGGCCCCTACGCCGAAGAAGTGGCTGTCGGACTGCTCGCCCGCTCCGGCCCGTCCGTCCGGCGCACTAGCCGGGCGGTGGCTGCTGGCAACCTGCGGTGCCTCCCCGCCCGCGAAGTCGGCCAGGTACACGCCGAACTGCTGGTCGCCGGCGTTTCGGTCACCTTCGCCGCCCACTGTCCGATCGGGCGCCAGGCAGTGCTGGACGAGCTGATGCCGGGGCCCGGGACGTGGAGATGGCCGCGGCCGCTGGAACACGACGGCGCCGCCCGGGACAGTGTGCTGTGGCTGGAGCAGGACGATCAGCCACCGCTGGCGCTGGTGCTGCGGCTGCCGGTAGAAGCGCCCACCGTGTTCTGGTCCGAACCCAGCACGCTGGTGGCCCTGGACCCAGGCACCCTCACCGCCGTCTCTGCCCGCCGATCCGCTGTGATCACCCGGGTCTGGGACACCTGCGAAATCCTGCTCCGCCTGGCCGACCCCGGCCTCAGCACTGCCGAGGCCGAGGAATGGATTCAGCGCGAGCTGGCCACCCCGCCCGCCATCCGGCGCACCGCGGCGGTGGTGTGGCCGGATCGGTGCCTGCTGCACCGCTGGTCCGGCCTGCGCATGGAGATCACCTGCCCCGGAACCGAAACGGGGAGGGTGCCCTGGACGATGGTGCCCTCGGTGGCGGTGTCGGCTGCCCTGCGCGCCCGCTCCCATGACATCCCGCTGCCGACGACAGTGACCCTGCGCGCCTTCGGCGACAGCTACACCACCGCCACCCTCGCGGTCACCAGCACCTGGGGCGCGCCCTCCGACATCTACGCCAGGCTGGGCGCCGACAGCTGGTAGCCAGCGCATTCCGTGCGCTGGTCAGCGGCGGGCTGCTCGCAGGGGCAGGGTGGCCAGCGTGGTCCACCGGCAACCCCCCGCAGTGAGAATTAGGCGACCTCGACCAGGCAGAGCTGGTCGAGGAGCAGCTCGACTCGGGCACCGATGGCGAGGCGCAGGCGGCTCTGCACCGCGCCGGCATCGGCGGTGCCGACGCCACAGGCCAGGGTGATGTGGGGACGATCGTCGACGGCGAAGCCCGCCCCGTTCTCGCCGAGCACGGCGGTGACCGCGTCCGCAGCGGCCGCGCGCAGGCGCAGCCAGCGCTCATCCGGGAAGCAGTCGAGCACCACGGGCGAGGCGGTGGCCAGGGCAGGAACGGCAGGGAGCGGGAAGGCATCCTGCTCGGCCAGGCACTGCCGGAGCGTCTCGATCAGCCGCGTCCGGGTCTCGATGTCGAGGTCACCGGCGGGGATACCGATTGTGAACAGGGTGGTGTGCAACCAGTTCAGGGGCACGCAGAACAGCGCGGCCTCTGTGGCCAGGATCGGGCCGTGGGCGCACACCAGTGGCGTGAGAGCCGGGGTGGGCGGCAACTAGATGAGTAAGTCCTAACTCGGTCAGTGGTCGTAGGCGGTCAGGGATCTGGTCACGGGCTGGCCGGTGGCTCGGT
>NZ_JALMDK010000035.1:1797-4629 GCF_023094165.1 Crossiella sp. S99.2
GGATCTGCCGGTCTGGCAAGAAGTAAGAAAGCATCGCGTTAGTTGAACGCTCTGGGAAGGGCGACCGTAGAGGGTGAGAGTCCTGTAGGCGAAAACGTGATGGTCTTCTGATGGTGTTCCCAAGTAGCAGCGAGCTCGTGGAATTTGCTGTGAATCTGGCGGGACCACCCGCTAAGCCTAAATACTCCCTGGTGACCGATAGCGGACTAGTACCGTGAGGGAAAGGTGAAAAGTACCCCGGGAGGGGAGTGAAAGAGTACCTGAAACCGTGTGCTTACAATCCGTCAGAGCCTTCGGGTGATGGCGTGCCTTTTGAAGAATGAGCCTGCGAGTTAGTGGTGCGTGGCGAGGTTAACCCGTGTGGGGTAGCCGTAGCGAAAGCGAGTCTGAATAGGGCGAAATAGTCGCGTGCTCTAGACCCGAAGCGGAGTGATCTACCCATGGCCAGGGTGAAGCGACGGTAAGACGTCGTGGAGGCCCGAACCCACCAGGGTTGAAAACCTGGGGGATGAGCTGTGGGTAGGGGTGAAAGGCCAATCAAACTCCGTGATAGCTGGTTCTCCCCGAAATGCATTTAGGTGCAGCGTCACATGTTTCACGCCGGAGGTAGAGCTACTGGATGGTCTAGGGGGCCTACAAGCTTACTGAAATCAGCCAAACTCCGAATGCCGGTGTGTGAAGTGTGGCAGTGAGACTGCGGGGGATAAGCTTCGTAGTCGAGAGGGAAACAGCCCAGAACACCGGCTAAGGCCCCTAAGTGTGCGCTAAGTGGGAAAGGATGTGGGGTCGCTTAGACAACCAGGAGGTTGGCTTAGAAGCAGCCACCCTTTAAAGAGTGCGTAATAGCTCACTGGTCAAGTGGTTCCGCGCCGACAATGTAGCGGGGCTTAAGCGTACCGCCGAAGCCGTGTCATTCACACTATAGATCGGCTCTCATCCTTGAGGTGAGTGTCTAGTCGTGTGGATGGGTAGGGGAGCGTCGTGCATCCAGGGAAGCAGCCGCGTGAGCGAGTTGTGGAGGGTGTGCGAGTGAGAATGCAGGCATGAGTAGCGATTGCAGAGTGAGAACCTCTGCCGCCGGATGACCAAGGGTTCCTGGGCCAGGTTAATCCGCCCAGGGTAAGTCGGGACCTAAGGCGAGGCCGACAGGCGTAGTCGATGGACAACGGGTTGATATTCCCGTACCCGTGTGAATGCGCCCATGGTGAGGCCAGGGATACTAACCACCCGAGCGATGCCGAGTCTTCGGACGGAGTTGAGTGAGCGTGGGATCTGATCTGGTAGTAGTCAAGCGATGGGGTGACGCAGGAAGGTAGCTCCGCCAGTGAGTGGTAGTACTGGTGTAAGCGTGTAGGCCGGGTGATAGGCAAATCCGTCATCCATGTAAGGCTGAGACGTGATGCGTAGCCGATTGAGGCGAAGTAGAGTGATCCTATGCTGCCGAGAAAAGCCTCTAGTGAGTGTTCATGCGGCCCGTACCCCAAACCGACACAGGTGGTCAGGTAGAGAATACCGAGGCGTTCGGGTGAACTGTGGTTAAGGAACTCGGCAAAATGCCCCCGTAACTTCGGGAGAAGGGGGGCCCGCTGACTTGAAGCTCTTTACGGGCTAGGGTTGGTTGGCCGCAGAGACCAGGGAGAAGCGACTGTTTACTAAAAACACAGGTCCGTGCGAAGTCGCAAGACGATGTATACGGACTGACGCCTGCCCGGTGCTGGAACGTTAAGGGGACCGGTTAGTCACACTTGTGTGGCGAAGCTGAGAACTTAAGCGCCAGTAAACGGCGGTGGTAACTATAACCATCCTAAGGTAGCGAAATTCCTTGTCGGGTAAGTTCCGACCTGCACGAATGGCGTAACGACTTCTCCGCTGTCTCAACCACAGGCCCGGTGAAATTGCATTACGAGTAAAGATGCTCGTTACGCGCGGCAGGACGGAAAGACCCCGGGACCTTTACTATAGCTTGGTATTGGTGTTTGGTTCGGCTTGTGTAGGATAGGTGGGAGACTGTGAAGCTGCGACGCTAGTTGTGGTGGAGTCATCGTTGAAATACCACTCTGGTCGTACTGGATATCTAACCTCGGACCGTGATCCGGTTCAGGGACAGTGCCTGGTGGGTAGTTTAACTGGGGCGGTTGCCTCCCAAAGGGTAACGGAGGCGCCCAAAGGTTCCCTCAGCCTGGTTGGCAATCAGGTGTTGAGTGTAAGTGCACAAGGGAGCTTGACTGTGAGACTGACGGGTCGAGCAGGGACGAAAGTCGGGACTAGTGATCCGGCACTGGCTTGTGGAAGCGGTGTCGCTCAACGGATAAAAGGTACCCCGGGGATAACAGGCTGATCTTGCCCAAGAGTCCATATCGACGGCATGGTTTGGCACCTCGATGTCGGCTCGTCGCATCCTGGGGCTGGAGTAGGTCCCAAGGGTTGGGCTGTTCGCCCATTAAAGCGGCACGCGAGCTGGGTTTAGAACGTCGTGAGACAGTTCGGTCCCTATCCGCCGCGCGCGTTGGAGACTTGAGGAAGGCTGTCCCTAGTACGAGAGGACCGGGACGGACGAACCTCTGGTGTGCCAGTTGTTCTGCCAAGGGCATGGCTGGTTGGCTACGTTCGGAAGGGATAACCGCTGAAGGCATCTAAGCGGGAAGCCTGTTTCGAGATGAGGTCTCCCACCTCCTTAGAGAGGTTAAGGCCCCCTATAGACGATGGGGTTGATAGGCCCGAGATGGAAGCTCAGTAATGGGTGGAGTTGACGGGTACTAATAGGCCGAGGGCTTGCTCACAAAGTTGCTACGCGTCCACTGTGTGGTTCTGAAAGAACCAACTAGATACACA
>NZ_JALMDK010000036.1 GCF_023094165.1 Crossiella sp. S99.2
GCCCGCAGCCCGCAGCCCGCAGCCCGCAGCCCGCAGCCCGCAGCCCGCAGCCCGCAGCCCGCAGCCCGCAGCCCGCAGCCCGCAGCCCGCAGCGAAGGATGCTAAGCCCGCTGGCCGGCGGCGATCCGCATCGCGATCCCATCCAGCAACAGCCCAAGCCCAAGCTCGAACTGCTGATCGTGCGTCCGGTCCGTGGCCTCAAGCACCCGCCGGGTGACCTCCGGATACCGACCGCTCTCCACCACCTGCTGGATGTAGGGCCCCACGGTGTCGCGCCATTGCTGCTCATCCTGCCCGGTGCGCCGCTGAGCTTCTCGCTCCGCGACCTCGTTGACCACACCGCCGAGCACCAGGCTCGACACGGCGTCGACCAATCCGCATGCCTCGGTCGCGTCGTCGGTCGCTCCGCGTGCCGCGGCAAGGGCAAAGTCCATGTGCCGCAACGCATTCGGACCGATCGGCGGGCGACTGCCCAGCACGGACACGAGCCAGGAGTGCCGCAGCATCAACCGCCGTCCCGCGGTGGCGACCAAGTGCAGGTCCGCCCGCCAGTCACCGGAGGGCTGCTCCGGCAACTCACACTCGCCGTAGACGTGGTCGACCATCAGTTCAAGCAGATCCTCCTTTCCGGACAGTTGCCGGTACAGCGATGTCGTACCTGTCTCCAGTTCGGTGGCCAGGCGCCGCATCGACACCGCGTCCACCCCTTCGGCGTCCGCGACCCGTACCGCCGCGTCCACCATCCGCGCCACCGTCAAGACCGGCCTGCGAGCCCGCTCCACCACCACTGGAATGCGAGTCCACACCACGTCGGCCCTTGGCAGCGGGTTGTCCGCACCACTCATTGCTCGTCCTCAGTCCCGCCGGGTTGACAGCCACCCTAGCCGAAGGGCACAGTGTTGCCAAGTCGGGAACGCCGTTCCCAGCGAAGGGATGGGACATGACCTACGAAGAAGTCACCGTGCTGGTGGCCGGCGCGGGCACGGTCGGCCTGTCAATGGCCGTATTCCTTGCCAGACAAGGAATCCAACCCTTGGTCGTCGAACGGCGCGGCGGTCTGTCCAACCACCCGCGCGCACTCGGCGTGAGCCTGCGCGGCCTCGAACCCCTGCGCGCCGCCGGTCTCGAACCGGCGATTCACACGACCCGGTCCCGCCCTTCCCCGACCGGCCGGGTCACCGTCACCTCGCTCGCCGAGGTGCCCGCGCTGGAGCCGCCCACGGCCACCGAGTCCGGCTTCTTCGGACTGATGGCCGCCGCCGAGGAGATCAGTCCGGTCACCGGTGGCGACCGGGCGCAGGACCAGCTGGACCCGGTGCTTTTCGAGGCCGCCGTCAGCCAGGGCGCGACCGTGCGATTCGGCGTCGAACTGTGCGCGATCGAACCGGACGAGGACGGTGTGACCGCGATCGTGCTCGACCACGCCACCGGCGAACGCGGCCGGATCCGCGCCCGCTACCTGGTGGCCGCGGACGGTGCGCACAGCCGTGTCCGCGCCTGGGCCGGCATCACCACCACCGGACCGGGGCCACTGGGCGGGCACATGATCAACATTCTGTTCCGCGCCGAGCTGAGTTCACTGCTGGCCAACCGGCCTGGCGGGATGTACGAGATCAGGAATCCGCGGGTCTCCGGTCCCCTGTTCTCCGTCGACGGCCAGGACCGCTACGCCCTGCACATCGCCTACGACCCGGCCGCCGGCCAGAGCCCGGCTGACTTCCCACTCGAGCGCTGCCAGGAGCTGGTCGAGGCGGCGATCGGCCGGACGGATCTGCCCGCGGAGGTTCTCAGCGTGCTGCCCTGGCAATCCACCGCGCTGGTAGCCGACCAGTTCTCCACCGGACGGGTCTTCCTCATCGGCGACGCCGCGCACGTGGTGCCACCGACCGGCGGCTTCGGTCTGAACACCGGGATCGCCGACGCGGAGAACCTGGCCTGGAAGCTCGCGATGGCGCACCGCGGGCAGGCCGGGCCCGCGCTGCTGAACAGCTACGACGCCGAACGCAGGCCGTTGGCGCTGTTCACCATGGAGCAGGTCCTCTTACGCAGCGTCAACCGGCGGCTGCACTGGGACTTCAGCAAGATCGCCGAACGCAGTGAACTCGGCATCGCCGAGATCCTGGTGGCTCAGGTGGGGCACCATTACGCCGCCGGAGCGGTGATCTCACCCCGCACCACCTTGCCCTCGCTCACCGAGGTGGTGCTCGACGGCTCGCCCGGCACCAGGGCGCCACACGTGTGGTTACGCCACAACGAAGTCCAGGTCTCCACCCTCGACCTGGTGGCGTCCCGGTTCACCGTCCTGGCCGGCCCGGCAGGTCAGGCCTGGTACGCGGCGGCTGACGCGGCGGCCGAGTCCCTCGGCATACCGGTGACGGCGCATCTGCTCCACCCACACCACGGTCCCGTACTCGACGAGAAAGGAAGGTGGCTCACCGCGACCGGTCTCCCGCAGGACGGCGCACTGCTCATCCGCCCGGACGGCTTCGTCGCCTGGCGCTCACACAGCACAAACTCCGACACCACCAACTCCGACCTGACCAGCTCTGACCCGACCGCGACGCTGACCACCACGCTGCGCCGCATCCTCGCCCGAGAGGAGGTGGCCGCCACGCCCGACAGTCTGGTCGCGGTGCCCCAGCCGAGTGCCTGACCAATCCGCCAGCAGACGACCGCGCGACTGAGCACCGCGAAACCCACCACGTGCATCAGTCGCGACGCACCACAGGCCTTGCCCGGCCAGGCTTCCGCCGATTCCCGTCGGCAGTCCGCACCACCGGCGGAAACCACCTGAACGAGCGGGCCATCGCGACCGAAAGCCGGACGCGGCGAATGTTGATGGCTACCGCATCGGCCACAACAGCCGCCGTTCTCGGCACAATGGTCCGGTGCGGCCACCACTCCGGCGACGATCGTTGCGGCCCAGTCTCGCTGTGCTCGCCCTGACCACGGCGCTGGTCGCCGGGTGCAGTGTGGCGGTGGCGGGCAGTCCGGTCGCCGCCACCGACTCGGTCGCGGTGGATCCCGGATTCGTCCGGGGCACTGACGGCGGGCTGGTCGACCGGCTCGCCGCGACCGCGGTGACCGACATCGGCGAGTACTGGCGGCAGGCTTATCCGGCCACGTTCGGCAAACAGTGGCAGGAGCTGGCCGGCGGCTACTACTCGGTCGACACGACCGACCGGTCCGCCAAGCCGCCACCGTGCGCGGCGCAGGCCATGGAGGTGGAGGGCAACGCCTTCTACTGCGCCTCGGTGGATGCGATCGCCTGGGATCGCTCCGCGCTGTTGCCGGTGTTGCGGGACAAGTACGGCGACGCCGCCGTCGTGCTCGTGCTCGCCCACGAGGTCGGGCACGCGGTGCACCACCGGGCTGGTGTGGGCGCGGAGGAACAACGCAAGCAACCCGAGCAGTATCCGACGATCCTGATGGAGGCCATGGCCGATTGCTACGCCGGAACGTTCGTCCGGTGGGTGTCCGACGGCAAGGCGCCGCACCTGCGGGTCACCGCCGACCAACTGGACTCCGCGCTACGCGCGTTGATCTCCTTCCGGGATCCTGTCGGCACCTCGGAAAGCGATGACGCGGCGCACGGCAACGCCTTTGACCGGGTGGCCGCCTTTCAGGACGGTTACCGGGAAGGAGCCGCGTTGTGCGGGCGGATGACGGTGCAGAACCGCCAGTTCACCCAGCGGGCCTTCACCGACTTCGTAGATCGGGCGCGCGGCGGCAACCTGCCGTTCAAGGACATGCTCGACGCGGTCACCCCGAACCTGTCCGCCTACTTCGGCGAGCTGGTCACCAAGGCCGGGCGCACGTGGCAGGCGCCGCTGGTGCGGCGGGGCACGGTGAACGGCGAGTGCTCGCCGGGAACACAGGGCCCGATCGCCTACTGCCAGGACGGGTCGATCTCGATCGACGTGGACCGGGCCACCGCCCTGCACACCGAGATCGGCGACTACGCCACCGGCACCCTGCTGGCGACCCGCTACGGCTTGGCCGCGCTTGCGGCCCTGGGCCGCCCGGTCGGCGAGCAACGGTCCGGGCAGCAGGCGCTGTGCCTGGCTGGGGCGTACACCGGCTCGGTGCTGCGACCGACCGAGAGTTCCTTCGGCCTGTCACCAGGCGATCTGGACGAGGCCGTGCAGGTGCTGCTGGGCTTCGACTACGCGGCCCGCGACACCGGCGGCCATGGCCTGGCGACCGGGTTTGAACGGGTCGGCGTGTTCCGCACCGGCACGCTCCAGGGCACCAGCGCCTGCGGCGTGCCCTGAGCCGCCAGCCGCCCTGCTGCGCGGGCTGCGGGCTGCGGGCTGCGGGCTGCGGGCTGCGGGCTGCGGGCTGCGGGCTGCGGGCTGCGGGCTGCGGGCT
>NZ_JALMDK010000037.1 GCF_023094165.1 Crossiella sp. S99.2
GACGACTCTGTTGGCGAATTGGATGGGGGTGTCGGCCGGGTGATCACCCGGGCTAACCTCGGTCAGCATGGTGCTGCGCCCACACTCACTGATGACCATCCCCGCCGAGACCGCCCGGGTGGCCAAGGCCGCGCACCGTAAACCCAGCCTGTGCATGCAGATCCGCGACACACTCGGCCCGGTCTTCACCGATGAGGACTTCGCCCCACTGTTCTCCCACCGGGGCCAGCCCGCCACCTCACCCGCCCGGCTGGCCCTGGTCCTCATCCTGCAATACGCCGAGGGCCTGACCGACCGGCAGGCCGCCGAGCAGGTCCGCGCCCGCCTGGACTGGAAATACGCCCTCGCCCTGGAACTGACCGACCCCGGCTTCGATTTCTCGGTGCTCTCCGAGTTCCGGGACCGGCTGATCACCGGAGCAGCCGAACAACGCCTGCTCACAGCACTGCTCACCCAACTACGGGAGCACAACCTGCTCACCCCGGGCGGAGACGCCCGCACCGACTCCACCCACATACTCAGCGCGGCCCGCACGCTCAACCGCCTGGAAAACCTCATCGAGACCCTGCGCCACGCCCTGGAAGCCCTCACCACAGCCGAACCGGACTGGCTGCGATCCTGGGTGCCAGATGAGTGGTTTGACCGCTACGGCCCCCGCCCGGATGCCTACCGGCTCCCGAAAACCGAGACGAAACGCCGCGCCCTGGCCACCCAGACCGGGGCCGACGGACAACAACTCTGGGACATGATCACCACCACGCCGGAGAAGGCCTACCTGGCCCAGCTACCCGCCCTGCAGACCCTGCGGCAGGTCTGGGTCCAGCAGTTCTACCGTGACCGGCACGGAAAGATCCGGCCCCGGGACCCGAAAGACCAGGGCACGCCCCCCGCCACGCTGCGCCTGGACACCCCCCACGACCCGCAGGCCCGCACCAGCGTCAAAGGCGACCTGCTCTGGCGCGGCTACCGGGCACACCTGTCCGAGACCTGCGACCCCGACACCCCGCATGTGATCACCCACGTGGCCACCACCCCTGCCCCGGTGCCGGATCTGGGCATGACCACCACGATCCACCAGGATCTCACCGAGGCGGCTCTGCTGCCCCGGACCCACCTGCTTGACACCGGTTATGTCGACGGCCAGACCCTGCTGACCAGCCGCCGCCGCGGAGTGGACCTGGTAGGACCGCTGCGCCCGGACACCAGCTGGCAAGCCCAGGCAGGCAAAGGATTCGACATCACCGGCTTCGCCCTGGACTTCGACCAGAACACGGCCACCTGCCCGCAGGGCAAGGCATCCAGCAGCTGGATCTCCCACGCTCGTCCCACCGGCTACACCGAGATCCACATCCGTTTCCCTGCCCGGGACTGCCGGGCTTGCCTGGTCCGCACCGACTGCACTCGCTCCAAGACGCGGGGCAGGCAGGTGATGGCGCGTCCCCGTGCCGAACACGAGCTTGTCACCGCGGCCCGCGCCGAGCAGGCCACGCCGCAGTGGCGGCGGCGCTACCACGCACGTGCCGGAGTGGAGGGCACGATCTCCCAGGCGGTGCGGGCTTTCGGGCTACGCCGGACCCGCTACATCGGGTTGGCCAAGACCCATCTCCAGCTGGTGCTGACCGCGATCGCGATCAACCTGGTCCGCATCGATGCCTGGCTCCGGGAGGTCCCGCACGGCAAAACCCGCATCACCCGGTTCCAGGCCCTGCGCACCGCCGCCTGACCACCCCACCAATTCGCCAACAGAGTCGTA
>NZ_JALMDK010000038.1 GCF_023094165.1 Crossiella sp. S99.2
TGAACTGCTCCCCGGAAGTTGGACTGAGAATTCAGTTCCAGCTTCCGGGGAGCAGTCGTATGGACGCACGGAGTTCGTTGTCGGAAGCGCAGCGCGAGGCGGCTGTGGCGTTGTTCGAGCGTGGCTGGGGTGACAACGCGGCCGCGAGGTCGCTGGGCGTGGCGCGCTGGCCGGTGCGGAGGCTGTATCAACGGTGGAAGCTCCATGGCAGGCTTGCGCTGGTGAGTAAGCCTGCCAAGCGGTCGTTCTCCTTCGAGTTCAAGCTCGACGCGGTGCGGCGTTTCCTGGGAGGCGAGGCAGCCACGGAGCTGGCCGCCGAGCTGGGGCTGTCCTCTCCCACCTTGCTCAAGACGTGGGCGCGGACCTACCGGCGTGACGGGCAGGACGGACTGCGCCCGAAGCCGAAAGGCAGGCCACCACGCGCATCGGATAACACGCCTGGCCAGGTCAGCGAGCTGGAACGGCTGCGGCAGGAGAACGCCAGGCTCCAGGCGGAGGTCGCCTACCTGGGAAAACTGCGGGCCTTGAGGGAACAAGGACAGCGGTGAAGGTCCACGCCGTCCTGTCTCTCAAGGCTGAACACTCCCTGGAGCTGTTGCTGGCTGTCTCAGGGCTGGCCCGCTCGACGTTCTTCCACCACCAGGCCCGCCAGGGGCGGCCCGATCCCCAGGCGAGGCTCAAAGAGGCGATCACCACGACCTTCGAGGCCACCAGGCGCCGCGGGCATCGCGTCGTGCACCACGCACTGCGTGAAGCCGGGTGGCGGGTCGCGAAGAAGACCGTGCTCACGCTGATGCGTGAACTGGACCTGGTCTGCACGATCCGCCGGCGACGACGCTATGTCTCCTACCAGGGCACGGTCGGCGCGGTCGCGGACAACGTGTTGAACCGGGAGTTCACCGCCACCGCCCCGAACCAGAAGTGGGTCACCGACGTCACCGAGTTCGGCATCGGGGACCGCAAGGTCTACCTCTCGCCGATGATGGACCTGTTCGACCGGCAGATCATCTCCTACGCGGTCAGCCCCTCACCCAGTCTGGAGTTGACCAACTCCTGCCTGCGGGACGCGCTGGCGACTCTGGAGACGGGCCAGACGCCGCTGGTGCATTCCGACCAGGGCTTTCAATACCAGCACCAGTCCTGGCGAGGCCTGCTGGCAGAGGCGGGCGCCACGCAGTCGATGTCACGCAAGGCCAACTGCTACGACAACGCCGTGATCGAGAGCTTCTTCGGTCACCTCAAGGAAGAGATGTTCCACCACACCAGCTACCTGAGCATCGAGGCGTTCACCACCGCGCTGGCCGACTACATCACCTGGTTCAACACCAGCCGGGGCCACACACACTGCGAGGGTCTGAGCCCGGTGCGATACCGGGCACAGACCCTCGCTGCCTAGACTCTCAGTTACCGAGTCCAACTTCCGGGGAGCAGTTCAC
>NZ_JALMDK010000039.1 GCF_023094165.1 Crossiella sp. S99.2
GGCGGTTTCTAGTGGTGGTTGCATCGTGGTGGGCTAGCGATGCTTGGTGAGCAGGGTGTGCATGCGTTGGGCTGGACTGTCCCAGCCCAACGTCATACGTGGTCTCCGGTTGAGTCGTTGCGCGATCAGGGCGAGGTCCTCGGCGGTGTGCACCGACAGGTCGGTGCCCTTGGGAAAATACTGGCGGAGCAGGCCGTTGGTGTTCTCATTGGATCCGCGCTGCCAGGGACTGCCCGGATCACAGAAGTAGACCGGGATGTCACTGGCCAGGGTGAACTCGTGATGCCGGGCCATTTCCGCGCCTTGGTCCCAGGTCAGTGACTGGGTCAGCTGCGCGGGCAGGGTGGCCATCACCGTGAGCAGGGCATCACGCACTGAGATTGCGTCCCGCCCCTGGGGCAGGTGGGCCAGCAGAATGTAGCGGGTGTGCCGCTCGACCAGGGTCGCGATCGCCGAGGCAGAGTTTTTGCCCAGGATCAGATCGCCTTCCCAGTGCCCTGGCACCGCCCGGTCCTCGATGTCGGCGGGCCGGTCGCTGATCATGACCATGTCGGTGAAGCGGGGTGTGCGCCCGGTGCTGTGGGGGCGGCGCCGGGCGCGGCCGGTGCGCAAGGCCCGGGTGAGTTCACGGCGAAGCTCGCCCCGGCCCTGGCAGTAGAGGGCCTGGTAGAGGGTTTCGTGGCACACCTGCATCTCCGGCCGGTCGGGGAAGTCTCGGTGGAGAGTCTGGCTGATCTGTTGCGGGCTCCACTGCTCATCGAGTCCGGCCTGGATGAGGGCACGGAGTTCGGGATGGGTGGCGATCTTTCCGGGTTTGGGGCGGGGCAGGCGTTGCAGGGCGCGGTCATGGGCCCGGTAGGGCTGGTAGTTGTGGGTGTGGGGGTCGCGGTTGCGGGTGATCTCCCGGGTGATGGTTGTCCGGTGCCGTCCCAGTGTGGTGGCGATCTGGGGGCTGGGGGTGTCCTGGCGGAGCAGATCGGCGATGTGGAGGCGTTCGGGCAGGGTCAGATACCGGCTGGGGCCATCGGGGTTCGTGGCTGGGGGTGTGGGGTCGGGGACCGGGGGCAGGGCCGGCCGGCCGCAGGAGGGGCTGCGGCCGTTGCGCCAGCGGTTGCCGGTGCTGGGATGGATGCCGATGTGGTGGCAGGCCTGCCGGTTGCTGTGCCCGAGGTTCACCAGCCGGAAGTATTCAGCACGTTCGGCCAGTAGCGGGGCACAGCCGTGAGGTGTGCGGTCGGGGCGGATCGGGAAGGTCATCGTGCTTCCTGACCTCAGACGATGCAACGACCCCTAGAAACCACC
>NZ_JALMDK010000003.1 GCF_023094165.1 Crossiella sp. S99.2
CGACCTCCTGCGGAGGTTCTGGCCGGGTGGTTTGTGAACCAGTCGGCGGCGTGATATTTTCCTTTTGGGTCGAGTCCGGATTTTTCGGGGCACGTCAGTACCAGTTGGGCCAACTCGCCGTCCGGAACGGCCAACTCGGCGTACGAGAACGGCCAACACGGGTTAGAGGTTGTAGCCGCCGGCGATCTCGAGGTCCTGGGCGGTGAGCCAGCGGCCTTCTTCGGAGGCGAGTACGGCGATCATCATGCCGATGTCGTCGGGTTCGCCGACCCGGCCGAGTGCGGTGCGGGCCGCGATCATCGGGACCACCTCGGGGAAGCGCTCGAAAGCGTTGTCGCCCAGGCGGGTCCGGGTGGCGCCGGGGGAGATCGAGTTGACCCGGATGCCGCGCGGACTCAGCTCCTTGGCCAGGTAGCGGCTCAGCACGGTGAGCGCGCCCTTCATCGAGGCGTAGGCCGAGTAGCCCGGTTCCATGCCCGAGTTCAGCGCGGAGTTGCTGCCGATGTTGATGATCGCGCCGTGGTCGGCGAGCAGCGGCAGCAGGGTCTGGGTGAGGAAGTACGGGCCCTTGAACAGCACCCGGTGCAGCCGGTCGAAGAGTTCCTCGGTGGTCTCGGCGAACAGCGCGGACTCGGCGAAACCGGCGTTGTTGACCAGCACGTCGAAGCTGTCCCGGCCCCACTGCTCGCGCAGTGCCGCGGTCACCGCCTCGCGGAAGGCCGGGAAGGCGCCGGCCTCGCCGAGGTCCAGCGGCAGCGCGACCGCGGTGCCGCCGGCCGCTTCGATGGCGCTGACGGTGTCCTGCGCGCCGGCCTTGTTGGCGCCGTAGGTCAGGATCACACCGGTGCCGCGCCGGGCGAGTTGAACAGCCGCGCTCTGGCCGATACCGGAGCTGGCGCCGGTGACGAGGGCGATCCGCATGGCTTGCCTACCTGTTCATCTGTGGGAATCGGACCGCTCCATCACATCACCGCGACCTGCGGAAACCATAGATCGATGCTCCCGCGCTCTTGCCTGATCCTCCACTCGGCAGGAATGAATTTGGCTCGGATGTTTGAATCTGGGCATGCTCCTGGATCAACTCCGCACGCTGCTGGACCGGCACGCGCGACCCGACGGGACCACCGCCATCGACGGCGTGCTGATCTCCCGGATCGACCGGCCGTCCGAACCGTCGGCGTCGATGTCCGGCACCGTGTTCGCGCTGATCGCCCAGGGCGCGAAACGCATCGCGCTGGGGGACCGGGTGTATGAGTACGAGGCCGGGCAGTACCTGGTGGCCTCGGTCGACCTGCCGGTGAACGGCCACTTCATCGACTCCAGCGCGGAGCACCCGGCGCTGGGCTTCGGCCTGACCCTGGACCCGGCCTCGGTGGCCGAGCTGCTGCTGCGCGCCGAACCGGCGGAGCTGCCCCGGGTCAGCGGCATCCCGCCACTCGGTCTGGCGGTCAGCACCGCCTCGGACGAGCTGCTGGACGCGGTGCTCCGGCTGCTGCGCCTGCTGGACGAGCCGCGGGACCGCGGGGTGCTGGCCCCGCTGTACAAGCGGGAGATCCTGTGGCGGCTGATCACCGGCGAGCAGGGCGCCACGGTCGGCCAGCTCGGCCTGGCCGACAGCGGTCTGGCGCACATCGCCCGCGCGGTCGGCTGGATCCGCGACCACTACCGGCAGTCCTTCCAGGTGGAGGACGTGGCCCGGCGCGCGGGCATGAGCGTGTCGGCGTTCTACCGCAACTTCCAGGCGGTCACCGCGATGAGCCCGATCCAGTTCCAGAAGCAGATCCGGTTGCAGGAGGCCCGGTTGCTGCTGGCCACCCGGCCAGGGGATGTGGCCGGGGTGGGGCACAGCGTGGGCTATGACAGCCCGTCGCAGTTCAGCCGGGAGTACCGGCGTCAGTTCGGCGCGCCGCCGAGCCAGGACGCGGCCCGGCTGCGCGCGCTCACCCCGCCCTGAGCCTCAGCGCAGCGTGGCGGCCACATAGGCGGCGGCCTCGGCGAGCAGGCTCTGCTGGTACCTGGCCTCCCGGTCCGGTTTGCTGGACATGATCGCGATGACCAGGGGCTCGCCGCCGGGCGGCCAGGCGATGCCGAAATCGTTGAGCGTGCCGTAGTCGCCGGTGCCGGTCTTGTCCGCGACTTTCCAGTCCTTGGGCAGCCCGGCCCGGATGCGTTCACCGCCGGTGGTGTTGCGCTCCAACAGATCCCGCAGGAACGCCCGCTGCTCCGGCGGCAGCGCGTCGCCCAGCACGATCTTGCGATAGTTCTCGCCGAACGCGCGGGGCGAGGTGGTGTCCCGCGGATCGCCCGGGGTGGCCTCGGTGATCGCGGGTTCGATCCGGTCCATCCGGGTCACCTCGTCGCCCAGACTCCGGGCGTACGCGGTGAGCTGGGCCGGGCCGCCGAGATCCCGCAGCAGCAGGTTGCCCGCGGTGCCGTCGCTGTAGCGCACCGCGGCGTCGCAGAGCTGCCGGATGGTCATGCCTGTGCCGACGTTGTTCTTGGTGATGACCCCGTTCTTGAGCAGGTCCTCCTTGCCGTACCGGACCACGGTGTCCAGGTGGGACATCGGGTTGCGGTGCAGGATCGCCGCGGCGGCCAGGCCCTTGAAGGTGGAGCAGAAGGCGAACCGCTCGTCCGCCCGGTGCGCGATGGCCTTGCCGCTGCCGGTGGCCAGGGCGTACAAGCCCAGGCGGGCACCGTACTTCTGTTCCAGCTCAACGAGTTTGTCGTGCCGCTCGGCCGCCATGGTGCTGGGCGCGGCGGAGGGCGGCGGAGCGGCGGGTGACGGGCTCTGGGCGCATCCGGCCAGCGGCAGAAGTGCTGCGGCGCCTAGGAAAAGACGGCGGGACAGGACCGGAGGCGAGGGCGTCATGGCCCCGAGGCTACACACATGATCACCGGATGTTCAGCGGCTCAATGTGGTCTCCCGCACCAGATGCGACAGCTTCGCCGGGTTGCGCACGGCGTACAGCCCGGTGATCAGGCCGTCCTCGACCCGCAGCGCCAGCACGGTGTCGATCTCGCCGTCGAACCGGAGCAACAGTGCCGGGTGGCCGTTGACCTGCACCGGCTGCAGCGAGGCGGTGGCGGCCAGCCTGCCCAGTCCGGCGGTCAGCACCCTGGCCACCTTGTCCGCGCCCACGATGGGACGCGGCACGGCCTGTTTGACGCCGCCACCGTCACCGAGCAGCACGACCTCCGGCGCGAGCAGGTCGAGCAGGCCCCGCAGATCGCCGGTGCGCACCGCGTGCTGGAAGGCCGCCAGCGCACCACGGGTCTGGGCCGGGGAAGCGACCCCGCGCGGCCGGCGCGCGGCCACGTGCGCCCGCGCCCGGTGCGCGATCTGGCGGACCGCGACCGGGCTCTTGCCCACGGCCTCGGCGATCTCCGGGTAGCCGAGGTCGAACACCTCGCGCAGCACGAACACCGCCCGCTCGGTCGGCGCGAGGGTCTCCAGCACCAGCAGCATCGCCATCGAGACGCTCTCCGCCAGCTCGACGTCCTCGGCCACATCGGGCGCGGTCAGCAGCGGTTCGGGCAGCCAGGTGCCGACGTAGGACTCCCGGCGCCTGCCCAGCGTGCGCAGCCGGGTGAGCGCCAGGCGAGTGGTGATCCGGACCAGGTAGGCACGCTGTTCCCGCACCTCGGCCAGATCCACGGCGGCCCAGCGCAACCAGGTCTCCTGCAGCACGTCCTCGGCGTCGGCGGCCGAGCCGAGCATCTCGTAGGCGACGGTGAACAGCAGGTTGCGGTGGGCGAGGAACACCTCGGTGGCGAGGTCCGGACGGTCCTCCTGGCTGCCTGCCATGACTGGCTCCTCTGCTCGCTGCGCCTGCTCACCCACCTGACGCCGGAGCCCGCCGGATTGTGACACCCGGCGGCCCGGCATTGCGGTGGCGTAGGTCACGTTCCCGGGGTGTCACAGGGATCGGGGCACCGGCATCTCGTGTTCGTTCACCTGGCACCACTAGTGAGGACAAGATCATGAGCGCTCGATTCAACCTGTTCGGCAACGAGATCGCAGTCAAGTTCGCCAAGCGGTTCGCCAGTGCGGGCCTGCTGCTCGAGGAGACGACGCTGCCGCGGTCCACCAGGGAGCTGGTGTCGTTGCGCGCCAGTCAGATCAACGGCTGCGGATTCTGTCTGGACATGCACACCAAGGAGGCGACCGCCGCCGGGGAGACCGCGGTCCGGCTGCACCTGGTCGCCGCCTGGCGCGAGGCCACCGTGTTCACCCCGGCCGAACGGGCCGCGCTGGCGCTGGCCGAGGAGGGCACCCGGCTGGCCGACACGCACGACGGCGTCTCCGACGCGACCTGGGCCGCGGTGCGCGAGCACTACGACGAGGACCAGGTCGCCGCGCTGGTCATCATGGTCGCCCTGATCAACGCGGCGAACCGGCTGAACGTGATCGTGCGCAACCCGGCGGGTTCCTACCAGCCGGGCATGTTCGAGCGCGTGATGAGCTGATCGGCGGGTGCGGTCCGGCCCAGGATCGGGTGATCCGGGCCGGGCCCGCGCTACCCGCGCCGGGCGGTCCAGCGCAGCAGCACCACGGCGAGCAGCGAGTTGTAGACCAGCCCGCCGAGCAGGTACGGCCAGAACACGCCGCCGTCCATCGCCGCCCACAGCGCGCGGGCCGGCCAGTAGGAGGGCAGCAGGCCGAAAGCCAGTTGCCACGGGGAATCCAGGAAGAAGAACGGGATCAGCGGGATCGCCGAGACCAGCATGCCGAGGCCCTTGAGGATCGCGATGCCCTCGACCTTGTTGCCGGCCAGGGTGCCCATGGTCAGTCCGATGAGGACGGACAGCAGACCGGTCAGCACTCCGATCGCCAGGCCCTTGGCCAGCGCGGCGCCGGTCACCAGGCCGGACAGCGCGAGGGTGGCCTCGACCGCGATGGTCACCAGCAGGATCGTCGCGCCCGCGCGGTAGGCCGGGTAGGCGGCACGCGGGGCCGGGGTCACCTGGAGGGCGAGCAGGGTGCGCTGGTCCTTGTCGTCGAGCAGCAGCAGGCCGCACAGGCTGCCCAGCACCATGGCCGGGCCGAGCACGCCGAAGGCGCTGACCAGCAGCGGGTGGTACGGGGTCAGGTCGAAGTCCCAGGTGGCGGCGGCGAAGCGGGTGACCGCGGGCACCGCCCACAGGCTCACCGCGTAGAGCACCGGGGCCAGCAACACGGTCACCAGCACGGTGTCGCCGCGGATGGCACGCAGGTCGTTGCGGCCGAAGCTGCGGATCAGCGTGGTCATGACGCGCCTTCCCTGGAGATCACGAACCGCTCGAACACCTTGCGCGCCAAGAAGAACAGCCCGGCGATCCAGAGCAGCTGGTAGCCGAGGGCGTAGAGCAACTGCGGCCAGCTCAGCGCGATCTGGTCGAAGGCCGCGCCGAGCAGCAGCAGCGAACCGTGGGTGGGAATGAGGTACAGCAACGGTTCCGGCCACACCCCCGAGTAGCTCAACAGCGGCACGTTGACGATCACCAGCGGCACCAGCGCGGGCATCAGCCATTCGCTGACCGAGGGGTAGGGGGCGGCGGTGACGAAGCCGAGCAGGATCATCAGCAGCGAGGTCAGCACGATCCCGGCCAGGAAGGTCAGCGGGTGGAAGTCCAGGCCGCGCACCGAGATCACCACCGCCAGGCTCACCGCGACCGCGATCATGGTGAGCGTGCCGAGTTTGGCCAGGAGGTACTCGCGGAACCGCAACGGCGTGCTGAGCAAGGCGAACAGGGTGCGTTCGCCCTTCTCGAAGAACACCGCGCCGGCGATGAAGAAGAACCCGACGATGGCCAGGTCCCCGAACAGCGCGTACGGCAGTGCCGCGCCGAGTACCTTGGCGGGCAACAGGTTGAGCACCACGATCCACAGCACGGCCGCGAACGCCGCCGCGTAGAGGAAACCGTAGCGCCGCTGCAACTTCAGGTCCAGCCGCAGCGCGGCGGTGGTCGCGCTCATACCAGCGACCTTCCGGTGACATCGGCGAACACGTCCTCCAGGCTGGCTTCCTGACTGTGCACCGCCTCGATCCGCGCTGCCAGCGCCCGGAAACCGGCGTCGTCGGCGAACCCGTCCAGGGGAAAGTCCTGGTCCCGCAACGATCCGTCGTCCTCGCGGTAGGTGACCCGGACGGTGCGGCGGCTGCGCCGGACCTTGTGCTCGGCGGGGGAGTCCAGGGCCGCGATCACGCCCTGGTCGACGAAGGCGACCCGGTCGCACAGCTCGTCCGCGGTGGCCATGTCGTGCGTGGTGAGGAACACCGTGGTGCCCTCCGCGCGCAGCCGCAGCACGATGTCCTTGACCCGGCGGGCGTTCACCGGGTCCAGGCCGGAGGTCGGCTCGTCCAGGAACAGCAGTTCGGGGCGGTGCAACAGCGCGCGGGCGAACACCAGCCGCATCTGCATGCCCTTGGAGAACGCGCTCACCCTGGTGTGCGCGGCGGCGGTGAGATCCACCATCTCCAGCACCGCCATCGGGTCCTGGGTCTGTCCATTGTAGAGGGAGGAGAAGAACTCCAGGTTCTCCAGCGCGGTGAGCTTCTGGTAGTGATTCGGCAGCTCGAAGGACACCCCGATCCGCCGGTAGTACTCCGCACCCCAGTCCACCGGGCTGCGCCCCCACACCGACACCTGCCCGCCGTACCCGGTGAGCAGGCCGATCAGGATCTTCTGCGTGGTCGACTTGCCCGCCCCGCTCGGCCCGAGGAACCCGAAAACCTCGCCCCTGGCAACGGAAAAGCTCATCCCGCGCACGGTCGGCTCGGCCGTCTTCGGGTAGCCGAAGGTCAGGTCGCTGACCTCGATCACGTTCACGACTCCGCCCTCCGGGCCGCCCAGCGGTCCTTGATCTGGCTGTACTCCGCGGCCAGGAACTCGTACATGTCGTGCGCCTCCCGCACCCGTTGCCGCTGCTCTTCGTCCTGCTCGCCCATCAGCTTCAGCCCGCGCGCCATCAGCGTGTGCCAGTCCCTGGCCACCCTGGCCTTCTCCTCGGCCTCCCGCAGCCAGAACCCCGGCCGCAGCCGGTAGAAGATCCGCCGGGTCCCGGCCACCTTCACCCGCTCCACCGCGCCCGCGGTCTGCAGCATCTGCATGGCCATGCTGATCGCGCCGCGACTGGCCTGGACCGCCTCGGCGATCTCCTCGGCCGACTGCTGCGGCGGATCGCACACCAGCAGCCAGCCCAGCACCCGTCCCGGCATCAGCGGCACGCCCTGTTCCTGGAAGAACAGGCCCACCTCGTCGGCGTACTCGTGCAACTCCGTGCGCTTCACCCGGCCTACCGTACGCCTATCGATCTGAAGTTTCAAACAGTTCTGAAAGTTGATGGAGATGTCGGTTTGGCTGTCGGGGGTAACGGATAGCCTCGGCCACACGACGCTCAGCCGGGACTGTCAATCCCTTGGGGGAGTTGGTGGTGGCGAACCAGACGACAACCGATGATCCGGCCCTGCGCATTGTCGACCCGCCCCGGTCGGCCTTCCGGCGACGACGCTTCCTGGTGCCCTTCTGGGCGGCCGCCCTGATCGCCCTCGCGGGCACGATCACGCTGGTCATCTCCGGCGCGATCACGCTGCCGTTCAACCGGACGGTGGTGCTGGAGGGCAAACTGGCCTCCAAGTCGGAGTTCTTCGCTGACCCGGAGGTGCAGCGGATCCTGATGCGGCACGGCCTCCAGGTCCACCTGACCAAGGCGGGCTCCCGGGACATCGCGAACAACGACGTCAGCGGCTACGACTTCGTCTTCCCCTCCGGCCAGCCCGCCGCGGTGCTGATCCGCAACCAGCGGCAGCGGGACAAGCAGTACTTCAAGGTGTTCAAGCCCTTCTTCAGCCCGCTGATCCTGGCCACCTTCCGGAGTTACGCGGAGAAGCTGGCAGCGGTGGGCAAGGCGGCCACCGGCCAGCAGGGGCCGGAGGTGGCCAAGGAGTACTACTTCAACCTGAACGTGGCCAAGTTCGTCGGGCTGATGGAGGACCGGCGGACCTGGGCGGATCTGGGGCTGCCCAACGGGAACCGGGTGCTGGCGCAGAGTTCGGACGTGTGCTGGTCCAACTCGGCCGGGGTGTACCTGGGGCTGATCGCCTTCGTGGCCAACGGCAACCAGGTCCCGGTGACCGAGGCCGAGGCGCTCCGACTGGCCGACCGGATCAAACCCTGGCTGACCAGCCAGGGCCTGGCCAACGAGGAGGTCGCCCGGCTGTACTTCGCGCCGGAGGGCCGTGGCCTGGCCCCGGTGGCGGTGATCTACGAACACCAGTTCCTGGCCCACCAGATGCGGGTCAAGGAGCAGACCGGCGCCCTGGACGAGCAGCGGGTGCTGCTCTACCCGGAGGCGCAGCTGCAGACCGTGCCCGAGCTGATCGCGCTCACCCCCGAGGGGGCCAGGCTCGGCGAGCTGATCGCGACCCTGCCCGAACTGCGCGCCCGCGCCCTGGCGCTGGGCTTGCGGGTACTCGAACCCGACGGCACGCTGTCCAACGGCCAGCTCTCCGAACAACTCAGCCGCAGCGGGCTACCGGTGCCGCTGACCGGGGTCGGCGACACCGAGACCTTCCTGCCCTCGGTCCCCCTGCTGGAGAAGATGATCACCCGGGTCGGCGAGTGCCCCGAGGTGCCCCGGTGAGACGACTGCTCGCGGCCGGACTCGTGCTCGGGCTGGTGGCCGGGTGCACCGGCAGCGCACCTGAGCCGGTGAGGCTGTCCGTGCTGGCCAGCTCCGAGCTGGCCGATCTCGCGCCGGTGCTGGCCGAGTTGAAGAAGGACACCGGCATCGACCTGGCCATGGACTACCGCGGCACGGTCGAGGCCGGCAACTCGCTGACCCCCGGCCAGTACAAACACGACCTGGCCTGGCTGTCCTCCGACCGGTTCTTCCAGCTGCGCACCCGCAAGACCGGCAACCACGGCCCGGCCCCCCTGGCGACTCGCACCATGCTGTCCCCGCTGGTCGTCGGCCTGCCCGCGAGCAAGGCGAAGAAACTGCGGGAGAGCGTGCCCGGCGGCCAACCCACCTGGGCCGATCTGGCCGCGCGGGCCGCGGCGGGCGAGTTCCGGTTCGGCCTGGCTGACCCGCACGTCACCGGCAGCGGACTGGCCGCACTGATCGGCGTGGCCACCGCCGCCGCCGGCACCGGGGTCTCCCTGCGACCCGAGGACGTGGCCTGCGACAAGCTACGCGGCTTCTTCACCGGCCGGGCCTTCACCGCACAGAGCACCCCCGCCCTGACCGAGGAGTACGTCAAGCGCCAGGCCGAGGTCGACGCCGTCATCAGCTACGAATCAGTACTGCTCTCCCTCCACTCCACCGGAAAACTCAAGGAGCCCCTGGAGATCCTCTACCCACGGGACGGCATCGTCCTCGCCGACTACCCACTCCTGTTGCTGGACAACGACAAACGCGCCGCCTACGACCGGCTGACCGAATGGCTGCGGTCCGAACGGGCGCAACGGATGATCATGGAGCGGACCGCCCGGCGCCCCATCGACCCCGCACTGCCCCGCACCGAACAACTCCGCCCGGAGATCGGCAACTCGCTGTACTTCCCGGACCGCCAGGAAGTCCTGGACACCCTGCTCGCCGCCTACGACCGGGCCACCAGCGGGGCAGGCAGGCAGGTGGTGTTCGTGCTGGACTTCTCCGCCTCCATGGCGGGCGGCCGGATCGAGGCGCTGCGGGCGGCGTTCAAGGAACTCAGCGGCGCGGGCGGCTTCGACCGCTTCCACCGCGGCGAGACCATCACCGTGCTCCGCTTCGCCGGGCAGGTGCTGGAGGAGAAGACGGTCACCGTGTCCGGCCCTGGGGATCTGGACACGGTGAACCGCCTGCTCGCCACCGGGGAACTGGGCAAGGGCACCGCGATCTGGTCCGCGCTGGAACACGCCTACCGCACGGTCAAGGGCGAGGCCTCGATCGTGCTGATGACCGACGGCGAGAACAACGCGGGCATCGGCCTGGCCGAGTTCCTGCGCAACCGGGAGCAGTCGCCCGGCGGGAAGCCCCTGCGCACGTACGCGATCCGGTTCGGCACCGCCGATCCGGTGGAACTGACCAGGGCGGCACAGGCCACCGGCGGCCGGATGGTGGACGCCGCCCAGACCTCCCTGCTCGCGGCGGTGAAGGAGATCCGGGGCTGTGGATAACGAACTGTGGTGGTCGGTCTGGGGCATCTGGGCGATGATCTGGCTGGCCGCCGCCGCGGCAGTGCTGATCATGCTGGTCACCCTGGCCCTGGCCGTACGCGCCAACCGCCGCCCCGCGGCCTTCCCCGACCTGGCCTTCTACCTGCACGAGAAGTCGGTGATGAACCTCTACCTCTCCGGCGGCTACGGCGACGCCCTGCGCCGGGAGGTCCAGGAAAAGGTGGACACCGCGAAATCCCGCTGGTTCGGCCTCAAACTCTTCCGCGCCGGCGCGGGCGCCAACAACAGTGCCGGCCGCGAGGTGGTCACCCGCTACATAGCCCAGAACCAGCCCATCGCCGTCATCGGCGACGTCCTCCGCGCCCTGGAATCCGCCAACGGCGTAGTCCACGTAGACCTCCGCCGAGGCACCATCCGCCGCAACGAAGCCCTGTCCAACGCCCTATCCAGCCTCGACCCAGACCACATCCCAAACCAAACCCAACTCCGCCACCTGGACCGCTACGTCTCCATCCGAGGCCAATTCCGCCTACTCAACCGCACCGGCGCCCCCGCCACCTTCCAGGCCGCCTACGGCACCCCCGAAACCACCACCATCACAGCCACCATGCGCCTGGACTGCCACCCCGACGACCTCCGCTACGACCAGGTCCCCGAAGGCTGGTTCCAAGCCCGCTGCCTAGGCAAAGTCCAATCCTGGCACCCCGAAACCCAAGAACTAACAGTCCTCCCCATAGCCATCTTCCAATAACCCCACCCCACCCCGCGTGTTGGCCGTTGCGGACGGCGAGTTGGCCGTTCTCGTACGCCACGTTGGCCGTTGTCGCACGGCCCTGCCGCCGAATCGGCGGCGCGATCCGCTCTCGCGTACCACTTGGCCCAACTGGTACGCCCGCTTGGGCAAAACCGGCGTACCAGTTGGCCCAAGTCGCCGGGCGGGGCTAGGCGGGGGCCAGGGAGCGGCGGATCCGGGTGAAGGGTTTGGCCCGGTTGAGGGCCAGGGCCGCGACCGCTTGCCCGTCCCGTTCGTAGATGGCCAGGAAGCTGCGCGAATCCGGTTCGCCCTCGGCGATCCGAACCTGATCTCCCGGCCGGGTATGCCCCGCGAACTGAATCCGCACCCCGTACTGATCCGACCAGAAATACGGCGCGGCCCGCCCGGTGTGCACAGTCCGCCCCGCCAGCAGGTTGGCCACCGCGACCGCGGGCTGCTCAGCCGCGTTCGTCCAATGCTCAACCCGCCGCCCACCCAGATTGGCCACATCCCCCACCGCGACCACAGTGGGCACCCGGGTCACCCCACCCGCATCACAGCTGACCCCGTTGTCCAGGTCCAGCCCCGACCCCGCCAACCACCCGGTATTGGGCCGCACCCCAATCCCGACCACCACCACATCGGCCTGCAACCGCCGCCCGTCACTCAGCTCAACCCCGGTCACCCGCCCCTGCCCCAGCAACGCGGAAACCCCGACCCCGCAGATCAGCCGAACCCCATGATCAGCATGCAGCCCAAGACAATGCGCCGCCATCTCCCGCCCCAGCACCGGCGCGAGCGGCAACGGCGCCGCCTCCACGATGGTCACGTGCAGCCCCAACGTGGCGCAGGTCGCCGCGACCTCGGCCCCGATGAACCCGGCCCCCACCACAACCACCCGCGGCGACCCCTCAACCAGATCCGCCCGCAACCCGATCGCGTCGTCCAGCGTGCGCAACACGTGCACCCCGGCCAGAAACTCCGCCCCTGGCAAGCTCCGCGGCGTCGCGCCGGTGGCCAGCACCACCCCGTCGCAGCGCAACCGCCGCCCATCGGCCAGCTCCACCGAGCCCAGCCCAGGGGAGAGGTGGCTGGCGCTCTGGCCGAGCAGCCATTCGGCCTCCAACTCGGCCAGATCCGACTCCTCGGCCAGCGCCAGATCAGCCGCGCCGATCGTGCCGAGCAGGAAGTTCTTGGACAGCGGCGGCCGGTCGTATGGTTGGTGCGGTTCGGCCCCGATGACGGTCAGCCGGCCCTGGAAACCCTGGTCCCGCAACGCCCTGGCCGCCGACAGGCCGGCCAGCGCGCCGCCGATGACCGCGACGGATCTCATGCCACCTCCTGCTCGGCGGCGGTGTGCAGGTAGATCATTCCGTCCAGCACGGTGACCTGGTGCGTGCGCACCGGTTTCTTCGCGGGCAGGCAGGTCGGCCGGCCGGTCCGGAGGTCGAAACTGGCCGCGTGCAGCGGACATTCCACCAGGCAGCCCTCCAGGTAACCCTCGGACAGGCTGGCGTCCTGGTGGGTGCAGGTGTCGTCGATGGCGTAGAACTCGCCTTCGACGTTGAACACGGCGACCGGCACGTCGGCAAGCAGTCGCACGGCCTCTCCGGGTGGCAGTTCGTCGAGGCGGCAGACGGCGATCATCACGCCCTCCATGCGGTGTGAAACGGCTCGGGGAGTACAGCTCCTCGGTCCGACGCGACCGGCGGGACGGCGTCGAGGCGAGGTTGAGTTGTTGCGTAGTGCGCGACGCGATGTGCTATACGCAACAGAGTCGGTCCCGATGCCGGGTTCCGTCAAGAGGTGAAACCGGGGAAATGTGTTGCCAACGCGTTGCGCGTTCGGACGGCGTCCGTTCGGCAGAGTGGTTACCGTGGGGACCATGGCCAGCGATTGCGACCGGGAACCCCGTGCCGCGAGTTCCGTGCAGTCCGTCGACCGGGCGGTGAGTGTGCTGGAAATCCTGGCCCGGGAGGGCGAGGTCGGGGTCACCGAGATAGCCGCTGAGCTGGGCGTGCACAAGTCCACCGCGTTCCGGTTGCTCGGCGTGCTGGAGGAGCGCGGACTGGTCGCGCAGACCGAGGACCGCGGCAAATACCACCTGGGCCTGGGCATCATCCGGCTGGCCGGGGCCACCGCGGCCCGGCTGGACGTCACCCTGGAAAGCCGCGAGGTGTGCGTCGAACTGGCCCACGACCTGGGCGAGACGGTCAACGTGGCCATCTCCGACCTGGAGGCCGCGGCCGCGGTCAACATCACCCAGGCCCGCGGCACCGCCGCCGTGACCAGCCAGAACTGGGTCGGCAGGCGCACTCCGCTGCACGCCACCTCCAGCGGCAAGGTGCTGCTCGCGCACATGCGCCCCGAGGAGGTGCGCCGGGTGCTGGGCCGTCGGCTGGAGGGCTTCACCGACGCGACCATCACCTCCACCCGCAAGCTCCGCGCGGAGCTGGCCGTCGTCGCGCAACGCGGGTTCGCCTCCTGTGTCGAGGAGCTGGAGATCGGGCTCAACGCCCTGGCCGCCCCGATCCGGTCCTATGAGGGCGCGGTGATCGCCGCGATCAGCGTCTCCGGCCCGTCCTATCGACTCACCCCGGACCGACTTCCGAAAGTCGCCGAACAGGTGGTCGCCGCCGGCGCCGAGGTCTCCCGCCGGATGGGCTGGGCCTGACCCGCATCCTGTTGCTGTTACAGGCTGTTCACCTCACTGGGCATCGCTGCGCCATCAGCGCGATCCGGTCTTGACAAGCACGCCCGCGCGGCCGCACCGTGTTTCGCATCGCACAACCCGATGCGTAATACGCAACTCCATCCACCACCCCGCCACCGGGCGGAGAGGAGTGAGCCGTGCAGCCGAACGTGGTCGTCATCGGGGCCGGGATCGTGGGCTGCGCCCTCGCGGACGAGCTGACCGAACGCGGCTGGACCTCGGTCACCGTGCTCGAACAGGGACCCCTGTTCGCCGCGGGCGGCTCCAGCTCGCACGCCCCCGGCCTGGTGTTCCAGACCAATCCGGCAAAGACGATGACCGCCTTCGCCGCCTACACGGTGCGCAAGTACGACCAGCTGACCTTGGCCGACCGGTGGTGCTTCCGCAAGGTCGGCGGCCTGGAGGTGGCCACCACGCCCGAACGCTGGACTGACCTGCACCGCAAGCAGGGCTGGGCCACCGCCTGGGGGGTGGAGTCCCGGCTGCTGGACACCGAGGAATGCCTCAAGCTGTGGCCGATGCTGGACCGCGAGCGGGTGCTCGGCGGCCTGCATGTGCCCGATGACGGCCTGGCCAGCGCCCTGCGGGCCGGTGAGGCCCAGGCCCGCCGGGCAATGGACCGCGGCGCGAAGTTCCTGGCCCACCACCAGGTCCTGGAGATCCTGACCACCGGCGACCGGGTCAGCGGGGTGCGCACCGACCAGGGCGAGTTCCCGGCTGACATCGTGGTGTGCGCGGCCGGGTTCTGGGGCCCCAAGATCGGCGCACTCGTCGGACTCACCGTGCCGCTGCTTCCCCTTGCGCACCAATACGTCCGCACCTCCGCCCTGCCCGAACTGGCCGGAACCATCAACCCGGCCGACGAGGCGATCCGGCCGATTCTGCGCCACCAGGACCGCGATCTGTACTTCCGCGAGCACACCGACCGGATCGGCATCGGCTCCTACGCGCACCGCCCGATGCCGGTCCGCCTGGACGAGCTGCCCGGCCCTGACCAGTCCGAGATGCCCTCGATGCTGGCCTTCACCCAGGCCGACTTCGACCCGGCCTGGGCCGACGCCGTCGACCTGCTGCCCGCCCTCGGTCAGTCCACAGTGGACGAAGGATTCAACGGGGTGTTCTCCTTCACCCCGGACGGCTTCCCGCTGCTGGGTGAACACCGCGAGGTCAAGGGATTCTGGACGGCCGAGGCGGTCTGGGTCACCCACTCCGCCGGCGTGGCCCGCGCACTCGCGCAATGGCTGATCGACGGCAAATCCGAGCTGGACCTCCATGAATGCGATCTGCACCGGTTCGAGGAGGTCCAGCTCAGCCCGGACTTCATCGAGGCCCGCGGCGCGCAGAACTTCGTCGAGGTCTACGACGTGCTGCACCCCTTGCAGCCCATGGAACACCCGCGTCCGTTGCGCACCAGTCCGTTCTACCCCAGGCAACAGGAGCTGGGCGCCTTCTTCCTGGAGGCCGCGGCCTGGGAACGCCCGCACTGGTACGAGGCCAACGCGCACCTCGCCGAGGGCATCGACCTGCCCGAGCGCGACGACTGGGCCGCCCGCTACTGGTCGCCGATCGCCGCCGCCGAGGCCCGGCACACCCGCGAACACGTGGCCATGTACGACATGACTCCGTTGAAACGCCTGGAGGTCACCGGCCCCGGCGCACTGGAACTGTTGCAGCGCCTGACCACCAACCAGCTGGACAAGAAACCCGGCGCGGTCACCTACACCCTGCTGCTGGACCACAGCGGCGGCGTGCGCAGCGATCTCACCGTGGCCCGGCTCGGTCCGGATCACTTCCAGGTCGGCGCCAACGGAAACCTCGACCTGGACTGGCTGCTCCGGCAGAACACCGATCCCACCGTGCAGATCAAGGACATCACCGGCGGCACCTGCTGCATCGGCCTGTGGGGCCCGCTGGCCCGCGAGCTGCTCCAGCCACTGGTCCGGGAGAACCTGGCGCACAAGGCATTCGGCTACTTCCGGGCCAAGAAGATCCACGTCGGGATGATCCCGGTGACCGCGCTGCGACTGTCCTATGTGGGCGAACTCGGCTGGGAGCTGTACACCAGCGCCGAACTCGGCCTGCGCCTCTGGGACGACCTCTGGCAGGCCGGCCGGCAACATGGAGTGATCGCCGCCGGGCGCAGCGCGTTCAACAGCCTGCGCCTGGAAAAGGGCTACCGCGCCTGGGGAACCGACATGACCGACGAACACGACCCCTACGAGTCCGGCCTCGCCTTCGCCGTCCGCATGGACAAGGGCGAGTTCCTCGGCCGCGAAGCCCTGACCAAGCTTGACCCCGAACAGCCCGCTCGCCGCCTGTCCTGCCTCACCCTGGACGACCGCGGCGCCAACGTCCTGGGCAAAGAACCCGTGTTCCACCAAGGAAAGCCGGTCGGCTATGTCACCTCGGCCGCCTACGGGTACACAGTGGACAGTCCGATCGCCTACGCCTGGCTGCCCGCCGACGCCGCCACCCCCGGCACCGCGGTGCAGATCGAGTACTTCGGCCGCAGGCTGAACGCCACCGTGGCCGCCGAACCGTTGTTCGACCCTGAGATGGCCCGCATCCGCCGGTGACGTGAGGGAGATCAGCCCGATGTACGACGTGATCGTGATCGGCCTCGGCGGCATGGGCAGCGCCGCCGCCTACCACCTGGCCGCGCGCGGCAGCCGGGTGCTCGGCCTGGACCGTTTCGGGCCCGCGCACAGCAACGGATCCAGCCACGGCGGCTCCCGGATCATCCGCCAGTCCTACTTCGAGGACCCGGCCTACGTGCCACTGCTGCTGCGCTCCTACGAACTGTTCGACAAGCTGGCCAACGACTCCGGCCGCGAGGTGCTCACGGTGACCGGCGGGGTGATGATCGGCCGCCCGGACTGCCTCACCGTCGCGGGCAGCAAACTCTCCGCCGAGACCTGGAACCTGCCGCACGAAATGCTGGACGCGCGGGAAATCCGCCGTCGCTTCCCGACCCTGACCCCGGCCGCGGACGAGGTCGCGCTGTACGAGGAGAAGGCCGGCTTCGTCCGTCCGGAAGCGACAGTGGGCGCACACCTCGACCTGGCCGACCAGGCCGGAGCCGAACTCCATTACCACGAACCAGTCCTGGACTGGACCAGCACCGCCACCGGTGTCCGGGTCCGGACAGCGGCGGGGGAGTACACCGCGGAAAAACTGGTGATCTGCCCCGGCGCCTGGGCCCCGCAACTACTCGCCGACCTGGGCATCCCGTTCGTGATCGAACGCCAGGTCCAGTACTGGTTCGCCCCCACCGGCGGCCTCGACCCGTTCCAGCCCGACGTGCACCCCATCTACATCTGGGAGGCCGCCGACGGCATCCAGGCCTACGGTTTCCCGGCCAGTGACGGACCCGACGGCGGCGCCAAGGTCGCCTTCTTCCGCGGCGGCCAGACCTGCACCCCCGACACCATCGACCGCACCGTGCACCCGCACGAGGTCGAGGCCATGCGCGGACAAATGCTGCCGCGCATCCCCAGCCTGCCGGGGGAGTTCCTGCGCGCGGCCACCTGCATGTACACCAACACCGCCGACGAGCACTTCGTGATCGCCACCCACCCCGCGCACGAGCAGGTCACCGTGGCCTGCGGATTCTCCGGGCACGGCTTCAAGTTCGTGCCGGTGGTGGGCGAGATCCTGGCCGATCTCGCGCTCACCGGCACGACCGCGCACCCCATCGACCTGTTCCGTCCCGAGCGACTCGCCGAGGTGACCCCGTGACCACCACCGGCCTGCCCCCGAGCCTGCTGGCCACCCTGCCCGGCAGCGCCTACACCGACCCGGCCACCTTCGCCGCCGAACAGGAAAAACTGTTCGAGACGATGTGGTTCTGCGCGATCCGAATGTCCGATCTGGACGGTCCGGGCAGCTTCCGCACCGTCCAGATCGGACGGGAGAGCGTGATCGTCACCCGCAACCGGGCCGGGCAGCCCAGGGCCTTCCTCAACATCTGCCGCCACCGAGGAGCCCGGATCTGTACCCAGGAACAGGGTGCGGTCAAACGCAATTTCCAGTGTTCTTATCACGCCTGGACCTACGACCTGGACGGCAAGCTCATCGCCGCGCCCAACCTGACCAAGATGCCCGACCTCGACCGCGTCGAGTACGGCCTGGTCACCGCGCATGTCAGGGAATGGCTGGGCTACCTCTGGGTGTGCCTCGCGCCGGAACCACCGTCCTTTGCGGACACTGTGCAGCAGGCGGTCACCGAACGCCTCGGTTCCCTGGCGGCCATCGACTCCTACACCATCGACCAGTTGACGGTGGGCCGTCGCATCGTCTACGAGGTGCGCGCGAACTGGAAGCTGATCGTGGAGAACTTCATGGAGTGCTACCACTGCGCCACCATCCACCCCGAACTCACCGAGGTGCTGCCCGAGTTCGCCGACGGCTACGCCGCCCAGTACTACGTGGGCCACGGCGCCGAGTTCGGCGCGGAGATCCAGGGGTTCACCGTGGACGGCAGCCCCGGGTTCGACCCGCTGCCAGGGCTGGGGGAGGATCAGGACCGGCGCTACTACGCGATCACGGTGAAACCCCAGGTCTTCATCAACCTGGTGCCCGACCACATCATCTTCCACCGGATGTTCCCGCTGGCCGCGGACCGCACGGTGGTGGAATGCGACTGGCTCTACACCAACGAGGTGGTGGCCGCAGGCAAGGACGTCTCGCGCTCGGTCGAGTTGTTCCACCGGGTGAACGAGCAGGACTTCGAGGCATGCGAAAGGACACAGCCCGCGATGTCCTCCCGCGCCTACCGCGGCGGTGGCGTACTCGTGCCAAGCGAACATCACATCGGGGCCTTTCACCAGTGGGTTCAGGCGCGAATCGGCAACTTCCCTCCCTCTTCGGGGTGCGCTCAGCGCGAAGATTGAATTAGATAGCGGCCAGACATCTCTAGGAGGTTGTATGGCCGAGCTGTTCATCGGCGGCAGATGGCTGGACTCCCAACAGGGGGGCCGGCGGGAGATCCGGTGCCCCGCGGACGGCTCGGTCGTGGCCACCGTGGCCGAGGCGAGCCGCGCGGACACCGAGCTGGCCATCCAGGCCGCGCGCACCGCCTTCGACACCGGCCCCTGGCCGCGCACCCCGGCCGCCGAACGCGCTCGGCTGCTGCTCCGGGTGGCCGATCTGCTGCAACGGGACAAGGTGGCGCTGGCCCGCGCCGAGTCCATGGACACCGGAAAACGTTTGGTCGAGGCCGAGTACGACATCGACGACGTCACCAACACCTTCCGGTACTACGGCTCGATCGGCGCGGGCGAGGCGGGCCGGGTGGTCGACACCGGCAACCCGGACGCCACCAGCAAGGTCGTCTACGAGCCGGTCGGCGTGTGCGGGCTGATCACCCCGTGGAACTACCCGCTGCTGCAGACCGCGTGGAAGGTGGCCCCGGCGCTGGTCGCGGGCAACACCTTCGTGCTCAAGCCCAGCGAGCTGACCCCCAGCACCGCGATCATCCTGATGCGCCTGCTGGTGGAGGCCGGACTGCCGCACGGCGCGGGCAACCTCATCCTCGGCGCGGGCCCCGAGGCGGGCGCGCCGCTGGCCGAACACCCCGATGTGGACCTGGTGTCCTTCACCGGTGGCCTGTCCACCGGGCAGCGGATCATGGCCACCGCCGCGGGCACGGTCAAGAAGGTCGCGCTGGAACTGGGCGGCAAGAACCCGAACATCGTCTTCGCCGACAGCGATTTCGACACCGCGCTGGACTACGCGCTCACCGCGATCTTCCTGCACTCCGGCCAGGTCTGTTCCGCCGGTGCGCGCCTGATCATCCAGGAGCAGTGGCACGACCGGTTCGTGGACGCCCTGGTCGAACGGGCGAACAAGATCCGCCTCGGCGGGCCGTTCGACGAACGCGCCGAGACCGGCCCGCTGATCTCCGCCGCGCACCGGGACAAGGTCGAGGCCTACGTGGCCGCCGGGATCGCCGAGGGCGCGGTGCTGCGCTGCGGCGGCAAACGTCCGGAGGACCCGGCGCTGGCCGACGGCTACTACTACCCACCGACCATTTTGGACGGTTGCACCTCCGGGATGTCGGTGCTGCGCGAGGAATCCTTCGGTCCGGTGCTCACGGTGGAGACCTTCACCGACGAGGAAGACGCGATCCGGATCGGCAACGACACCGACTACGGCCTGGCCGGCGCGGTGTGGACCGGTGACGCGGGCCGGGCCGAGCGGGTGGCCGCGCGACTGCGGCACGGCACCATCTGGATCAACGACTACCACCCGTATCTGCCGCAGGCGGAATGGGGTGGTTTCAAGCGGTCCGGCATCGGCCGCGAACTAGGCCCGAGCGGACTCAGCGAGTACCGCGAGCCCAAGCACATCTGGCACAACCTTCGGCCGGCGCCACAGAAGTGGTTCTCCGGCGAGTGACCCTGCCCTGGTGAATGACCGGAGGCCCATGCCCGCATCCCCGCTTCCCACCACGCCCGGAGGTTGCCATGACGACCGTCCGCTCCGACGATGCTGAACTGCAGGAGTTCGGCTACCGCCAGGAACTGAAGCGCACACTCGGAAACTTCCACACCTTCGCCGCCGGGATCAGCTACATCTCCATCCTGACCGGCACGTTCCAACTGTTCTACCTGGGTTTCGCCCAGGGCGGCCCGTCCTACTGGTGGTCCTGGCCGATGGTCTTCGCCGGCCAGCTCATGGTGGCGCTCTGCTTCGCCGAACTGGCCGCGCGCTACCCGATCGCGGGCTCGATCTACAACTGGGCCAAACGGCTCAGCAACCCGCACGTGTCCTGGCTGGCCGGCTGGCTGATGCTGGCCGCCTCCGCCACCACGGTCTCCGCCACCGCGCTGGCCCTGCAGATCACCTTGCCGCAGATCTGGGACGGCTTCCAGCTGGTGTCGGACAACCCGACCAACGCGGTGCTGCTGGCCAGCATCCTGATCGTGTTCACCACCGCGATCAACGCCTGCGGGGTCAAGCTGATGGCCCGGATCAACAGCGCCGGCGTGCTCATCGAACTGATCGCCGCGGTGATCATGGTGATCGTGCTGGCCGCCTTCGCGGTGCGCGGACCCGAGGTGGTGCTGGAAACCCACGGCACCGGCGAGGGCCACTCGCTCGGCTACATGGGCGCATTCCTGGCCGCCTCGCTGGCCTCGCTGTATGTGATGTACGGCTTCGACACCGCGGCCTCGCTCGGTGAGGAGTCGGTGGACCCGACCCGCAACGCGCCCAAATCCATCCTGCGCGCGGTGATCGCCTCCTTCCTCATCGGCGGACTGCTGTTGCTGTTCGCGCTGATGGCGGTGCGCGACATCAACGCGCCGGAACTCGGCACGGTCGGATTGCAGTACATCGTGCTGGACGTGCTCGGCCCGGTGGTCGGCAAGATCTTCCTGGTCACCGTGGCCATCGCGATCGTGGTGTGCGTGCTGGCGGTGCACACCGCGGCGATCCGGATGATGTTCGCCATGGCCAGGGACAACAACCTGCCCGGCGGCCAGAAACTGGCCAAGGTGAGCGCGCGCTTCCAGACCCCGGTGCTGCCCGCACTGCTGATCGGCGCCTTCGGCATCGCCTTCCTGATGATCAACATCGGTCAGCCGCAGATTTTCTCGGTGGTCACCAGCATCGCGATCATCCTGATCTACCTGGCCTACCTGCTCGTCACCGTGCCACTGCTGATCGCCCGGTTGCGCGGGCGCTGGCCACTGGACACAGTGGAGGGTCAGGAACCCCGCTTCGGGCTTGGCAAGTGGGGTTTGCCGATCAACATCGTCGCCGTGCTGTGGGGCGCGGCCATGGTGGTGAACCTGTTGTGGCCACGACAGGCCATCTACAACCCGAGCCCGCCGTTCCACTGGTACCTGCAGTGGGGCGCGGTCCTGTTCGTCGGGGCGGTCACGCTCGTCGGCTTCGCGTACTACTGGTTCGTCCAGCGCCACCGCAGCGGGGTGCTGGCCGACCACGCGCACACGCCGACCGAGGCCGCCGCAGTGCCGGAGGTGCGCTGATGGAGGAGTTCGACTACGTCGTCGCGGGCGGCGGCACGGCCGGTGCGGTGGTCGCCGCCCGGCTCTCGGAGAACCCGGATGTCCGGGTCTGCCTGCTGGAGGCCGGACCGTCCGATGTGGACGATCCGGCGATCCTGCGGCTGGACAAGTGGATGTCGTTGCTGGAGTCCGGCTATGACTGGGACTACCCGGTCGAACCGCAGTCCACCGGCAACTCCTTCCTCCGGCACGCCCGCGCCAAGGTGCTCGGCGGCTGCTCCTCGCACAACTCCTGCATCGCCTTCTGGGCGCCCGCGGAGGACCTGGACGAGTGGGCGTCCATGGGCTGCGCCGGCTGGAGCGCGGCCGAGGTTTTCCCGCTGTACCAACGGCTGGAGACCAACGACGCCCCCGGCGAGCACCACGGCCGCTCCGGCCCGGTCAACATCATGACCGTGCCCGGCGAGGACCCGTGCGGCGCCGCGCTGCTGGAAGCTTGTGCCCAGGCCGGGATTCCGACCACACCGTTCAACAGCGGCCGCACCGTGGTCAACGGCGCCAACTGGTTCCAGATCAACTCCACCAAGGAAGGCGTCCGCGCCTCCTCCTCGGTGTCCTACCTGCACCCGATCATCGGCCGGCGGCCCAACCTGGAGATCCGCACCGGAGTCCGGGTCAAGCGCCTGCTGATCGACGAGCAGAAGCGGTGCACCGGCGTGGAATACCTGGCCGCGGACGGGCAGCACAGCCTCCAGGCACACGCCCGCCGGGAGGTCGTGGTGAGCTGCGGCTCCATCGACACCCCGAAACTGCTGATGCTCTCCGGCATCGGCCCGGCCGATCACCTGCGCCGGCACGGAATCGACGTGCTGGTGGACTCGCCGGGGGTGGGGGAGAACCTGCAGGACCACCCCGAGGGCGTGATCCAGTGGCAGGCGAAGCAGCCGATGACCCAGAAATCCACCCAGTGGTGGGAAATCGGCATCTTCACCACCACCGAGGACGGCCTCGACCGGCCGGACCTGATGTTCCACTACGGTTCGGTGCCCTTCGACATGAACACGCTGCGGCACGGCTACCCGACCACGGAGAACGGCTTCTGCCTGACTCCCAACGTCACCCGCAGCCGATCCCTGGGCACGGTTAGGTTGCGCAGCAGGGATTTCCGGGACAAGCCCATGGTCGACCCACGCTACTTCAGCCACCCGCACGACGAACGCGTGATGAACCACGGCCTGCGCCTGGCCCGCAAGATCGTCGACCAGCCCGCCATGTCGGCCTGGGCAGGCCCGGAACTGTTCCCCGGCCCGGACAACACCACCGACGAGCAACTGCTCGACTACATCCGCCGCACCCACAACACCGTCTACCACCCCTCCAGCACGGTCCGGATGGGCGCCCCCGGTGACACCCAGGCCCCACTCGATCCGCAGCTGCGGGTCAAGGGGATCGAGGGCCTGCGGGTGGCGGACGGCTCGGTGATGCCGTTCCTGGTCACCGTCAACCCGTGCATTACCACCATGATGATCGGCGAGAAGTGCGCTGACCTGATCAAGGCGGCCTGAGCGGTAAACCGGCGGCGCCCGCAGGCGCCGCCGGTTACCCTGCCCCCGTGATCACCGAACGTCCGGACCCGCCCCGCCAGGGCGACGAACGCGAAACCCTGCGCGTCTACCTGGACTTCCACCGCGCCACCCTGGCCATGAAATGCGCGGATCTGTCCACAGAGGACCTCCGCCGCCAATCCTCCCCACCCTCGACCCTGTCCCTGCTGGGTCTGGTGCGGCATATGGCCGAGGTCGAACGCACCTGGTTCCGCCGCGTCATCAACGCCGAGGACATCCCCCTGGTGTGGTCGGACAGCTTCGACTTCCAAGCCGCCTACGACGCCACCGACTGCACCCGGGAGGAGGCATTCGCCGCCTGGGAGAACGAAATCGAGCACTCCCGGCGGATCGAACTGGCCGCGGAATCCCTGGAGGTCACCGGCTACCAGCCGCGCTGGGGCGAGCACGTGTCGCTGCGGATGATCATGCTGCACATGATCCACGAGTACGCCCGGCACAACGGCCACGCCGACTTCCTGCGCGAGGCCATCGACGGCGTCACCGGCGCGTGATCGCAGCCTGCACATGCGGGATCTGAACAGCGAGTCATCATCACCTGGATGGTGGTACGGCGAGCAGTGGCGTCGGCAATATTGTCTTCGCCAACTCTCCGCCACATTTCCTTAGGTGGAGAAGGGGGAAGAAAACTCAATAAGGGGGGACTATGTTCCTACGGGGACGTCCATTGCGGCATGCGCTGAGTTTGGTGCTTGCTGCTGGTTTTCTTGTTGGCTCCGCAGGGTCTGCGGCAGCCTTGGTTGATCTTGCCGAAAAGGATCGTGGGCAAATCCAGCGATTGCTGACGGTTTACCTCGCTGACCGGGCGAACCGGGTTACGCAAAGCAGCACGCTTGCGGTACCGAATGACCCGGCCAGGCTGACCTCGGTAACAGTCAGTCGGCTGCTAGGAGGAAGACTCGCGGCCGAAGCTGCCGAGTTGGATGCCCGGCGCAGTAGATATCTCGAACTTGGCGGCGCCTTCAAGCGCGCTGAGGTGCGAGTTCGCGACGTTCTCGTCAACCACCTCGGCGTGGCGGCTGCTGCCGTTACCCTGCTTGAACAGACCCGGCTGCACTATCGGAATCCCAGTAGTGATCAGGCTCCTCAGCATCTCGACTACACGCTGAGTCACCGTTTCTCCGTTGTACGCGAGCACGGCGCGTGGGTGCTGGATGCTGACTCCGTCAACCTGCCAGGCGGACCGCTTTCGCCGTTCACCTATGTGGCGCAGGGCCGGGCGACACCGCTGAGCGAGCGGTTGAACACGCGGGCGATTACGGACCAGTCGATGAAGTTGTGGGACCGTTCCACCTCGGCCGAGCCACCGACCGGCCAAGCCAAACTGGGATATGACTACACCGCCATGGTGAACTACGCCCGGCAGTGGGCGTACGCAAGAAACCCGCAATATCCACGGTTTGACAATGACTGTGCGAACTTTGTTTCCCAAGCTTTGCGTGCCGGAGGTTGGGAGATTGCGCTGGACCCATCCTCGGGATATCCGGCAAGGGATCCGAAGAACTGGTATCATTATCAATCTTCTGCGATTCACTACTGGAGTCGCACGTGGTCTATTTCGCACGAGCTGTACTTCTTCGCTCGTGACGAATCGCGTCGAGCGACTCCTCTGCGCTATTTTGAGGAACTGTCCATTGGTGATATCTTGCAGGCTGACTGGAATAACGCGGAAGGGCAGCCGGCCCCGGACGGGCGTCTTGATCACACAATGATGGTCAGTCGCAAGGAGGGAACCTCTCCGAATCAGATCTTGCTGACATATCACACCGAAGACCGGTTCGATCACCCACTTTCCTTGGTGCTGGCGGCCGCGCCGTTGAGTCGGGCGAACTACTACGGCCTCCGGACGTGAACAAACCCGGTACCGTGGTCTCACGAAGCATCATGACGCATTTCCAGGGTAGGTAGGCATGTCGTTCTCCCGGGTCGGGACTGCTCTTACACTCGTCGCCGTGCTGGCGGCCTGTACGGGTCCCGGCCCGGGAAGCGAGGCTGATCGGCCCACTCGCACCGTGTCCGAACCGGTCGCCGGTCGCTGGTCTGAGCCCTGGCCCACGGCTGTGGCTGACGTGCCGCCAGTTCCTGATTCCACCCGTGCGGAATGGCTGGAAGCCCGGCTCCGCGCGGTACTGGAGTCGGTAGTCCGAGTGGCGAAGCTAGCCTCGTCGGTGCAGCGCGTGGGCGGCTCGGCCAGCTACCAGGTCGGCGCACTGGTAGGCGACGCTGAGGGTGGATTTGGCTCTGTGACGGTGAGTTTCGCCGCGCCGCCGTTTACTCGCGGCACGCCAGGCTGTCTGCCGCCGGACAAGCAGGTGTGCCGGATCCTCGATCGTCAAGAGGGTGCGGTGGCGCTCACCGATCGCAGCGCCCTCGGCATGGACACGGCGGGCCTGACTATCTCGGCCGAGCGCTTCAACACCGAGTCCTACCTTGTCGCCAGCGCACGGGCCACCGACCGTGCCGACCCTGCCCGAGCCATCTTCTGGCATGGTGGGAAGCCCCTGGGCCGGGTGCCACTAACTGCCGACCAGGTCGTCGATCTGGTGACCAGACCCGAATTCCGGCCGAATTAGGCGCTGACGCCTGACTGTTCCGGAGCGCTGGCCGATCCGGCATGCCGTGTTCGCCGACGTCGTACCCCGGCTTGGCCGCCACGTGCCGGTGGCCTTGGCCTGACGTGGAGACCGCGTGTCAGTTCGGCCAACAGCCCGTACGACAACGGCTAGCACTGGCTGCGGGTTTGGGTCGGTCAGCGGAACCAGATCCCGCCGTTCACCCGGTGATACCCCAGCCCCCGGTACGCCGCGTCGATCAACGCCTGACCGCGTTCGTTCACGCCCAGCCCCGGCCCCTGCCGGTTCATCACATACCCGAACGACATCCGCGCCCCGGGATCGGCGAAGCCGACCGCCCCGCCCATCCCGCAGGCGCCAAACGCCTGCTCCGACCACAGCACCCCCTCCCGGTCCGCGGGCGGCAGATGCCGGTTGTCGCAAGCCTTGCTGAACCCGAGCGAGTACCGGCTGGGCACCAGCGTCACCGCGTCCAGGGACCCGGCTGAACTCACCGCCCCGGCCCGTGCCACCGCGGCCCGGTCCAGCAACCGCAACCCGTCCACGCTGCCGCCCACCGCGAGTGGCCGGTACAGCAGGGACAGGCCGCGCGCGTTGGTCAGTCCGCCGGTGCCGCCCAGCACCGCCGCGCGGGCGGCCCGCGAGTCGGCCTCGCCGGGGGCCAGGTAGCCGCCGTTGTTGAGCAGCACCCGGCCTGCAGGGGAGTCGGGATCGGTGATGGCGGTCAGCTGCATGGTGGGGATCAGCTCGGACAACTGCGGCTGCGGAACCATCGGCGCGGCCGCCTCGTCCAGATCCGGCGGCAGGGTCAGCCAGAAGTCCAGATCGAGTGGCCCGGCGAGTTCACGCTCGAAGAACTGGGCCAGGGAGCCGCCGGTGATCCGCCGGACGAGTTCGCCGATGAGGAAGCCGAAGGTGAAGGCGTGGAAACCGTGCCGGGCGCCCGGGGTCCACAGCGGTTCGGCCGCGGCCAGCCGCTCGGTCATCAGCTCCCAGTTGTAGAAGGCCCCGCGCGGCAACACCTCCCGCAACCCGGGCAACCCGGCCTGGTGGTCGAGCAGCTGGCCGACGAGCACGGAGTCCTTGCCGCCCTTGCCGAACTCCGGCCAGTACCGGCTCACCGGGGCGAGCAGGTCGAGCTGACCACGCACCGCGAGCAGGTGTGCGCACAACGCGGTCGCGCCCTGGGTGGCGGTCCAGACGTGGGTGAAGGTGTAGTCCGTCCAGCGTCTGCCCTGCGCGGGATCGGCCAGCCCGCCCCACAGGTCGACCACGGTCTCCCCGTCCACGGTCAGGTGCACCGAGGCGCCCACCTCGCCGCGTTCGGCCAGATTGCGCTCGAACTCGGCGCGCACCCCGGCGAAACGCGGGGTGCACAGACCGTGGACCGGCACGGGTGTCCTCCTGGGGCTCGTCCAGAGCTAGAGGCTTACGTCCTGGAAGCGGGAAAAAGGTCCATACGTGTCCGTACCGCGACGCAAACTTTGCCGATCGGTGTTGCGGCACGCCTGAGAGCCCGAAAGATGACGGTCCGATCTCGTGCCGCTTTCCCTATGACCCCAACACAAGCGTCCGGGCCATTTCCCCGGTAACACTGGTGCCGTGTCCACACCCACGCCGTCGATCACCGAGCGCCCCGGCCGTTTCCGCCGGCTGCTCGGCCTGGTGGTGGCGTTGTGTGCGCTCACAATCACCGGTTGTGCGGCGCTGACCGAACTGGTGAAACTGAGCCAGCGAATCGAGAAGGCCGGCGTGGAGCAGGTCTCCACGCACCAGTCCACCGAGTCGACTGGGCTCCTCCGGCTGCGCGTCCAGGCACAGCAGCGGGACCGGCGCGCCGACCCGGAACAGACCGCGCAGAGCATCGCCAAGGTCGTCTGGGACACCTTCCCGCGCCGGATCGACGAGCTGGAGATCACCCTCGACGGGATGCTGGTCGCCCGCGCCGACCGGGCTGAGCTGATCGACCGGCTCGGCGAACGCAACCCGGCACTTGAGGAGGACACCGGCGACGGTGGCCTCGGATCCTGGTTGCTGTTCGCGCTGATCGCCTTCGTGCCGCTGGCACTCGGGGTGATCGGCCTGCTGTGGTGGCAACGCCGCCGGCGCGAGCGCCGCGCATCCGAGGTGTCGCAGACACCACCACCCTACCCACCCGCGGTGGCCTGGCCGCCGTACCAGGGACCGCCACCCCCGTCCGGAAGGGGACGCACCCACTGATGTACGTCTACCTGTTGTGGCACACCAGTCATTTCGGTGGCCGGGACGAGAAGTTGCTGGGCGTCTACGCGACCCGCACCGAGGCCGAGGCCAGGGTGGAGCGCTCGCGCGCGCTACCCGGTTTCCGGGAGGAGCCCAGCGGCTTCCACATCGCGGAGTACCGGGTCAACTCAGACCAGTGGGCGGAGGGCTTCCTCACGGTCTGACCCGGCGCGCCCGTCCGGCCCGGCGAGACCGTTCGCCCCGCCGTGAGCGTCTGGCCCGGCGCGCCGTCTGCCCCGGAGTGATCGCCTGACCTGCCGCGACCATCAGACCCGGCGCGGGAGACTGCGCCGGTGCGCGTTGACCTCGGACCGTCACTGGCGGTCGTGCTCTTGCTGCTGACCGTGGCCGCCGCCGCGGTGGTCCGCCTCGGCGGCCTCGGCCCGGCCCGCCCGGTGCTCACCGCCGCGGCCCGCGCGGTCCTGCAACTCACGCTGATCTCGCTGGTGCTGCTGGCCGTGCTGCGCTCGACCGGCTGGACCGCGCTGTTCATCACCGTGATGTGCGCGGTCGCGGTGCTCACCTCGGCCCGCCGACTCGGCGGCCTGCGGCACAGCGGCTGGCTCGCCCTGGCCATCGCCGGCGGCGCGCTACCGGTGCTGATCCTGCTGGTGCTCACCGGAATCGTGCCGCCGCAACCGATCGCGGTGCTGCCCACCGCCGGCATCCTCATCGGCGGCGCGATGACCGCCACCAGCCTGGCCGGCCGGCGGGCCCGGCACGAGTGGCACACCCGGCACGGCGAGTACGAAGCCGCCCTCGCCCTGGGCCTGCCACCCCGCGACGCGGTCCTCGAACTGTGCCGCCCCACCGCGGGCCAGGCCTTGCTGCCCGCCCTGGACCAGACCCGCACGGTCGGCCTGGTGACCCTGCCCGGCGCGTTCGTCGGCATGCTGCTCGGCGGCGCCACCCCGCTGGCAGCCGGTGCCACCCAACTGGTTGTGCTCATCGGATTACTGGCGGTGGAGGCGATCGCGGTGCTGGTCACGGTCGAACTGATCGCCCGGGGCCACCTCGGCGCACCCCAAGTCAAAGGTTAGGCTTCCCTAAGCACGTTACTGGGAGGAAGCACATGTCCAAGAGAACAACCCTGCCCGCCGTGGCCCTCGCCCTGGCTGCCACGTTGGTGGCCGGCGCCTGCGGATCGGCGGGTACGAATTCCCCGGCGGAGCAGGGCGGGGGAGACGGCGTCTTCCCGGTGAAGATCGAGCACAAGTACGGCACCACCGAGATCACCAAGCGCCCCCAGCGCGTGGTCACCCTGGGCCTGTCCGACCACGAGACGGCGCTGGCGCTGGACGTCAAGCCGGTCGGCGTCGTGGACTGGTTCAAGGAACGCCCCTTCGGCGTTTTCCCGTGGCAGAAGGAGAAGTGGGCCGGCACCGAGCCCACCATCGTCGGCGAACGCGACGACATCAACATGGAGAAGGTCGCCTCGCTGCGCCCGGACCTGGTGATCGCGGGCTACTCGGGAATCAAGAAGGAGCAGTACGAGACCCTGACCAAGCTCAACATCCCCGTGGTGGCCCAGTCGGCCAAGCACCCCGACTACGCCACGCCGTGGGAGGAGATGGCCCGCACCATCGGCAAGGCCCTGGGCAAGGACAAGGAACTCGACGCCAAGATCACCGCGCTGAAGGACCGCTTCGCCAAGATCCGCGCCGACCACCCCGAGTGGGCCAAGCAAACCGCCCTGGTCGCCGACACCGCCCAGCCCGGCGTCTACGCCGCCTTCGCCGCCCACGACCCCAAGCTCGCGTTCCTCCTGGACCTGGGCTTCCAAACCCCAGACCGCCTGCGCCAGGCCCCGAAGGAACAGAACATCATCGAGATCGGCTCCGAAGGCCTCCCCGACCTGTTCGAGGTCGACCGCCTGATCTGGCTCACCGAGGACGCCAACCTGGAGAAGAAGGTCAAGGCCGACCCGGTCTACCAGCGCCTCAAGGTCTTCCAGGACAAGCGCGACATGTACGTCCCCTACAACGAACCCCCCATCGGCGCCGCCATCTCCTTCAACACGGTCCTGAGCATGCCCTACGCCCTGGAACACCTGGTGCCCCTGCTCGTGAACGCGAAGAAGTAACCACCGCGAGGACGTAACCACCGTGGATCCGGCTGCCGGCCAGCGCATCAGCCGCGGCCCGGCAGCCGGATCCACACCAGCCCAGCCCACGCACCGCTTCCACCTTCGCGCCGGCTGGCTCCGGGTCGGCGTGCCGCTGCCGGCTTCCCGGCGCACCGCTTCCGTCTCCACCGCGCCACGGCCCGGCCCGGCTGGCCTTCACTCCGGCCGGCCACTTCGCCCCGCCCCGCGCACCGCTTCTATCTGCGGAACGAAACGATCAGCGACCGAAGTTCCGCGAGCGATTCTGCTCTGAGCGAACAGCCCCAAACCCGCAGCTCACCCTCGCCGCACCATCGTCCAGACCCGGCTAAGCCGCGCTCCCGTCACCACCGCGCCCGTCCGACCAGGCAGCCCACAACTCAGCGTACCGACCACCGGCCCGCAACAACTCCGCGTGCGCCCCGGACTCCACCACCCGTCCGCCGGCCAGCACCACCACCCGGTCCGCCGCGGCGGCCTGCGTCAACCGGTGCGCCACCACCAGCGCCGTCCGTCCGGCCAGTGCCGCCATCGCCGCCTGCTCCAGCACCCGGGCGCCCGCGCTGCCCGCCTCGGCCGTGGCCTCGTCCAGGATGACCACCGGTGGGTCCGCCAGCACCAGTCGGGCCAGTGCCAGCTGCTGGGCCTGGGCCACGGTCAGGCGATGGCCGCCCTCACCGACCACAGTGGACAGTCCGTCCGGCAGTCCCTCGGCCCACGTCAGTGCGCCCACCCGAGCCAGCGCCGAGCGTAACTCCGCCTCGGACGCCTCGGGCCGGGCCAGGCGCAGATCCGCCGCCAGCGACCCGGCGAACACGTGCACTTCCTGGGTCACCAGGGCCACTGTCCGCCGTAACGCCAGCTCGGCCAACGGCAATCCGCCCACCGTCACCGTGCCGCCGGTCGGCTCGCGCACTCCCGCGATCAACTTGGCCAGGGTGGTCTTGCCCGCCCCGCTCTCGCCGACCAGCGCCACCCGCTCACCCGGCGCCAGTTCCAGGTCAACTCCGTGCAACACCTCGTGGCCCTGGACATACCCGAAGGTCACGCCGCTGACCTTGACCGTGGTGTCCACCGGAACCACCGCCCCCGCGGGCTCTGCCACCGCGGGTCGGTCCGCCACGCCCACCAGCCGGGCCAGGCTCGCCGCCGCCGACTGCGCGTCGTCGGCCAAAGCCAGTGCCGCGCCCACCGGGTTGAACAGGTTGTGCGCGTACAACGCGGCCGCCGTCGCCGTGCCCAGCGACACCGATCCCTGTGCCACCAACACAAATCCGGTCACCAGCACCGCGCCCAGCCCGATCAGCTCAGCCGTGTTGACCCGACCGTAGAACTGCGTGACCAACCGGATCCCGCGCAACGCCAGCGACACCGCGGACTCCGACCGCTCCCGCACCCGGCCGAGCTGCTGACCACCCATTCCCAGCGCCCGCACCGTCGAAGCCCCGCCAATGGTGTCCAGCAGTTGCTGTTGCTGAGCCCCGACCGCCACCCGGTGCTCGGCGTAGACCCGCAACGCCCGCCCGCCGTACCAGCGCACGGCCTGCACCTGCACCGGCAACGCGAGCAAGGCGGCGAGCAGGAACCGCCAGTCCAGCACCGCGAACCCGGCCAGCGTCAACACGATCGCCAGCCCCGACTTGGCCAGCACCGGCACCGCGTTGCGCACCGCGTCCGCCACCACGGCCACATCCCGGGTGACCCGGGCGGTCAAGTCGCCGGACCCGGCCCGCTCCACCTCACCCAGTGGCAGCTCCAGGGCCCGCGCGACAAAGCGTTCCCGCAACCGGGCCAGCATGCCCTCGCCCAGCCGCGCCACCATGGCCACCCCACCCGCGGTGGCCACCCCCTGGACGAGGGCCACCACCACCAGCCACCCCACCGACCAGGCGATGGCATCGGCCGGATCCCGCCCCGCCACCAGGTCGACGATCCGCCCCAGCAACCAGGGCGTCACCAACCCGACCGCGGTACCCAGCAACAACACCACGAACCCGCCGAGGGCCAGCCCCCGGTGCGCTCGCAGCAAACCCCACACCGCGGCCCAGGTCCGCCGCCCATCCGCGACCGGCAGCAGTTCCCTCATCCCAGCACCGCCGCCCGGTAGTCGGCGTTACCCGCCGCCAGCTCCACATGCCGCCCCTGCGCCACAACCCGCCCCCGCGTCACCAGCAACACCCGATCAGCCACGGCCAGCAACGCCGGACTGGACGCCACCACCACCGTGGTGCGCCCGCGCCGCACGTCCCGGATCCCGGTCGCCAGCCGAGCCTCGGTCACCGCGTCCACCGCGGTGGTCGGTTCGTCCAGCACCAGCACTACGGGATCCGCCGCCAGCGCCCGAGCCAGCGCGACCCGCTGCCGCTGCCCGCCCGACAACGACCGCCCACGCTCACTCACCGGGGTGTCCAGCCCCGCGGGCAACACCTCGGCCACGCTGTCCACTCCGGCCGCGACCAATACCCTGGCCAGCTCAGGCGGAATCGACCCACCGTCAACGGGATCCGGTGCCGACGCGGCCGAATTCGCCACAGCACCCGGCGCGGCGGGAACCGCCCGGACATCCGGTGCGGCGGGAACTGCCACAGCACCCGGCGTGGCCGAAACCGCCACGGCACCTGGCGGGTCGGGAACCGCCCGGACACCCGGCGCAGCCGGAGCCGCCACGGCGCCCGCCGAGCCCGGCTTCGTCGCGGCCGCGGCCTGGACGTTCTCCAGCACCGTGCCCTCGAACAGCTCCGCGTCGTGCGCCGCCACCAGCACCGCCGACCGCGCCAGTCGAGCGTCCACAGTGGACAGTGCGACCCCGTCGAGCCACAGCTCGCCCGACTCGGGTTCCACCTCACGACCCAAGCAGCGCACCAGCATCGCCGCCTCGGCCGGGTCCACGGCCACCACGCCCAGGAACTCGCCCGCCTTGACGATAGCACTGAAATCCAGTGATCCACTCCGGCTGTCCACAGCCAGCGAACCGGCCGGATTCGCCGGCAGCACGGCGGTCGCGGCGGGCAGCAGCGGGGGAGTGGACAGCACTGCCGCGATGCGGTCGGCCGAACTCCGGCCCTGGGCGAAGTTCTTGCTCACCCAGGAGAACAACGTCAACGGCCACAACAGGAACTGGGCCAGTCCGACCGCGGTGACCAGTTCGCCGACGGTGATCGTCCCGTTCGCGGCCAGGTTCGCCCCGACCAGGGCGACCACCGCGAGGAAAATCCCGGTGAGCATGGTCATCGAACCGTCCAGCCAGGACTGCGCCCGTGCCGCGCGCACCGCGGCCGCCATCGACTCGCCGCTGATCGTGGCGTACCGCGCGGTCGCGGCCTGTTCGGCGCCGATGCCCTTCAACGCCCGGAGCCCGGCCACCAGATCCGCCGCGACCCCGGAGGCAAGCGCGGCCCGGTCCTGCTCGGCGTGGCTGCGTCGTTCCAGGGGCCGTCCCAGCGCCCGCGCCGCCCACAGCAACAACGGCGCGGCCACCAGCACCAGCGCGCCCAGAATCCAGGACGCCCGCAGCAACGCCACCGCGCCGACCACCAGCGCCACCACCGCGGCCAATCCGGCGGGCAGACCCATGTTCAGCGCCCCGACCCGCTGCGCGTCCCCGGTCGCCACACTGGTCAGCTCGCCCGACAACCGCCCGGTCTCCGCGCCGCCGCGGGGGTCCAGCACCCGCTCGGTCAACTCGATCCGCAGCCGGTGCGCGGCCCGCTCCGCTGCCCGTTCGCCGAGCCGCGCGCTGAACCGGAAGCTCAGCGACAGCAGCACGAAGTCCAGCACGAGCACACCCAGCCACCACAGCAGCGTGCTGAGCGAACCGGTGGAGACAGCCTGGTCGATCACCACGCCGATCAGCACCGGCACCAGTGCCTCGCCGGTCTGATGGCTGGCCGCCAGCACGGCGGAGGACCCGGTCAAGCCGCGTTGGCCGAGGATCGCGCGAGTCAGGACGGCGCGGCCCGACGTTGTTCCGACGGGCACCCCGTCACCTCCCAGTTAGGTAAGGCTACGGTAACGGAGTACGACTGGGGATGGAGATCAAATGGTCGAGGTGCTCGCCACACACGGGAGTTCGCCGCCGCGCACGGCCCGTGCTCGCGGGATCGCGGTGCGTGCCGGTGGACTGTTGCTCGCGCTCGCCGCGCTCGCGGTGGTCTGCCTGCTCAGTGTGTGGTTCGGGCTGAAGTCGATTCCCTTCGCTGAGATCTGGTCGGTGTTGTGGCACAACAACGGCAGCGCCGAAGCGGTGATCGTGCACGAGCTGCGCATCCCGCGCACGCTGCTCGGCCTGCTCGTCGGCGCCGCGCTCGGACTCTCCGGCGCCCTGATGCAGGCGTTGTCCCGCAACGCCCTGGCCGATCCCGGACTGCTCGGGGTGACCATGGGCGCCTCCACCACGGTGGTGATCGGCATCGCCTTCCTCGGTGTGTCCGGCACCACCGGCTCCATCGTGCTCGGCTTCGCCGGCGCCGCTATCGCCTCCCTCGTTGTCTACGTGCTCGGTTCGACCGGCCGGGCCGCGGTCACGCCGGACCGGCTGATCATGGCCGGAGCGGCGATCACCGCGGTGCTGCTCGCCTTCAACACCGCCGTGCTGCTGCTGGACCCGGCCTCGTTCAACCAGTTCCGCTACTGGAACGCGGGCTCGCTGGCCGGCCGCCGGATGGACGTGCTGACCGTGGTCGCCCCGTTCCTGGGCGCGGGCATCCTGCTCGCCCTCGGACTGGCCCGCCCGCTCAACGGACTCGCCCTCGGCGAGGAGACCGGCCGCGCCCTCGGCGTCCACATGGGACGGACCCGCTGGCTCGGCGCGCTCGCCATCACCGTGTTGTGCGGCGCGGCCACCGCGGCGGCCGGACCCATCAGCTTCCTCGGCCTCGCCGTGCCACACCTGGCCCGGCTGCTGGTCGGCGCCGACCAGCGCTGGGTGCTGCCCTACTCCGCGGTGCTCGCGCCGATATTGTTGCTGGGCGCGGACATCCTCGGTCGCCTGCTCGTCGCGCCCGCCGAGCTGGCGGTCGGGATCGTGACCGCTTTCCTTGGCGCGCCCGTGTTCCTCGCCCTGTGCCGCCGCCGGAAGCTGGTGCACTCATGACCCGCCTTCAGGAACGTACCACGCCGATCCGGGGCCGGGTGTTGCGTATCCACAGGGGCTGGTTGTCGGTGCGGGTGGCCCCGCGAACGCTGCTCATGTGCCTGCTGCTCGCCTTCGTCATGGCCACCGCCGGCGTGTTCGGCATGACCACCGGCGACTTCCCGCTCACCCCCGGCGAGGTGGTCAACGCCCTGCTGGGACTGGGCGACGGTCCCACCGAGTTCATCGTGGTGACCCTGCGCCTGCCCAGGGTGGTGGCCGGACTGCTGGTCGGCGCGGCGCTGGCGGTCAGCGGCGCGGTGCTGCAAAGCCTGACCCGGAACCCGTTGGGCAGCCCCGATTTCATGGGGTTCACCACCGGCTCGGCCACCGGCGCCATCCTGGTCATCGTCTGGTTCCAGGGCAGCATGGCCGCGATCTCCCTCGGCGCGCTGGTCGGCGGCGGGCTGACCATGGTCGTCGCCTACCTGCTCGCGTTCTCCCGTGGCGTGCAGGGATTCAGGCTCGTGCTGGTCGGCATCGGGCTGAGCAGCCTGCTGCTCTCGGTCAACCTGTACCTGATCACCAGCGCGAGCCTGCACCTGGCGCTGGCCGCGGAGGCATGGCAGACCGGCACCCTCAACGGCCGCACCTGGAACCACTTGCTGCCGCTGATCGTGGCCATGGCGGTGCTGCTGCCGGTCGCGCTGTACTACGGGCGCAGGCTGTCGGCGCTGGAGATGGGCGATGAGATCGCGGCCACGCTGGGGGTGCGGGTCGAACCCACCCGCCTGGTGCTGCTCGGCATCAGCGTCACCCTGGCCGCGCTGGCCACCGCCGCGGCCGGGCCGATCGCGTTCGTGGCACTGGCCGCCCCGCAGCTGGCCCGCCGACTCACCGCCGCGCCGGGCCCCAACCTGTTCGCCTCCGCGCTGATGGGCGCCGCGCTGCTGTTGGTCAGCGACCTTGCGGTGCAACGGATCTTCGCGCCGGTGCAGCTCCCGGTGGGCATCATCACCGGCGGGATCGGCGGGCTGTACCTGGTGTGGCTGCTGGTCCACGAGTGGCGCCGGGGCCGGTAGCGGCGTTGATTTAACATCGTGTCCAACAACAGCGAACAGCAACTGGGCAACCGTGGACACGACCGCAACCGCAGGCTGCGCGGCCGCCTCGATCAGGACACGAACGTGTTGCGGGAGCAATCACCCAGGCCGTTCGTGAGTCATGGTCTTCCCAGCGTTTCCGCACGGCCCCAACGATTGCGGATCCCTGACCCAGGTGGCGCCCCGCGCCCGCGCCCCCGTCTCGCGGGGCGCCACCTTGCTCACACCGAACAGGTGACCGTCCCAGAAACGGGCGACCTGGGTAAACACCTCTGGTACCGCCACCTGGTGTGGGTTTTGCATGATCAAAGCCGGACAGCTGAGGTCCACTCCCGGCACCTTCCGTCATCGCCATGACCGCCGGTTGGGCTGGTCGAGCGATCACCACTCCCGAAAGTGTGCAACCGCCCTGGAGTGGTTGAGACCGGCCGACCCGGCTGGTTGCCTGGCCCCAGGCGAACCCTGCGTCGCCGGTTCCGGTCGTCCGCGCAAGAAGGCAAAGGTGCGAGGTTATGCAGCCATTCGAGCTGCCTGAGTTCTACATGCCCTACCCTGCCCGGCTGAACCCCAGCCTGGAGGCGGCGCGCGTCCACAGCAAGGCGTGGGCGTATGAGATGGACATGATCGACGTGCCCCAGCACGGCGTGCCCATCTGGGACGAACACGACCTCGACTCGCACGACTACGCCCTGCTGTGCAGCTACACCCACCCCGACTGCGACACCGAGACGCTCAACCTCATCACCGACTGGTACGTCTGGGTCTTCTACTTCGACGACCACTTCCTGGAGATGTACAAGCGCTCGCACGACATGCAGAACGCGGTCGACTACCTCGACCGGCTGCGCCTGTTCATGCCGATCACCGGGCCGATCACCGAAACACCGACCAACCCGGTGGAGAAGGGCCTGCAAGACCTCTGGAACCGCACGGTGCCCTCGCATTCGGCGGACTGGCGGCGGCGGTTCGTGGAAAGCACCAAGAACCTGCTCGACGAGTCGATGTGGGAACTGTCCAACATCAACGCCGAGCGGGTGTCCAACCCGATCGAGTACATCGAGATGCGCCGCAAGGTCGGCGGCGCGCCCTGGTCGGCCAACCTGATCGAACACGCCGCCGGGGTCGAGGTGCCCGAGATCATCGCCGCCGCGCGGCCGCTGGAAGTGCTGCGGGACACCTTCTCCGACGCGGTGCACCTGCGCAACGACCTGTTCTCCTACGAGCGCGAGGTGCTCGACGAGGGCGAACTCAGCAACGGCGTGCTGGTGTTCGAGCGGTTCCTGGAGATCCCCACCCAGGAGGCGGCCGAGGCGGTCAACGACCTGCTCACCTCGCGGCTGCACCAGTTCGAGCACACCGCGCTGGTCGAGTTGCCGCCGCTGTTCGAGCGCTTCGCGGTCACCCCGCAGCAGCGCCTGGAGGTGCTGGCGTATGTGAAGGGGCTGCAGGACTGGCAGTCCGGCGGGCACGAGTGGCACATGCGGTCGAGCCGGTACATGAACAAGGGCGGCAAGGCGTCCCCGTCGGCCTTCAGCGGTCCGAACGGCCTGGGCACCTCGGCGGCGCAGATCATCCCGTCCATCGCGCGCACCATGCCGCAACGCCTGCGCAGCTTCGCCAATGTGCCATTCCAGCAATGCGGCCCGCTCCCGCGCCCGGACTTCTACCTGCCGTTCAACACCACCCTCAGCCCGCATCTGGACCAGGCCAGGGAGAACGTGGTCAGCTGGGCCAAGGAGATGGGCATCCTGGACGAGCCGCACCCGCTCTGGCCCGAGCGGACCGTGTGGAGCGAGCAGAAGATCCGCGACTACGACCTGCCGCTGTGCGCCGCGGGCATCCACCCCGACGCCACCCCCGAGGGTCTGGACATCAGCTCCGCCTGGTTGGCCTGGGGCACCTACGGCGACGACTGCTACCCCCTGGCCTTCGGCCACCCGCGCAACCTGGCCGCCGCCCGGGTCCAGACCGAACGCTTCAAGCTGTTCATGCCGCTGGACGCCGTGCAGACCGAGACCCCGGTCAACGCGATGGAACGCGGTCTGGCCGACCTGTGGAGCCGCACCGCGGGGCCGATGACCACTGCGCACCGCAAGGTCTTCCGCAAGGCCAATGAGGACATGACCGAGAGCTGGGTGTGGGAACTGGAGAACCAGTTCGCCAACCGCATCCCGGACCCGGTCGACTACGTGGAGATGCGCCGCGCCACCTTCGGCTCCGACATGACGATGGCGCTGTGCCGCCTGCAACTGGGCCAGGCCGTGCCCGAGGAGATCTACCGCTCCAGACCGGTGCAGGCGCTGGAGAAGTCCGCCCAGGACTACTCCTGCATGATGAACGACATGTTCTCCTACCAGAAGGAGATCCAGTTCGAGGGCGAGCTGCACAACGCGGTGCTCGTCGTGCAGAACTTCCTGGACTGTGACCGCGACCGCGCCGCGCAGCTGGTCAACAAGCTGATGACCGAACGCATGCAACAGTTCGAGCACATCCTCGCCGTCGAGTTCCCGGCCCTGTTCCGCGACCACAAGCTGGACCGCAAAGCCCAGAAGGTCCTCCTGGGCTACGCCGAAGAACTCAAACGCTGGATGGCCGGCATCCGCATCTGGCACGAGGACTGCATCCGCTACAACGAACCAGACCTCCTCCGCCACAACGCCCCGGCCGAACCTGCGGCAACCACTCCCACTACTCACCCCGGCCTGGCCCCGCCAGTCCCAGCTCTCTCAGCCCCGGCCCCGGCAATCCCAGCCCCGCCAGTTTCAGCGCCGCCAGCCGCTGCCGCCCTGGCAACCGCCGCACCCAGCACGACCAGTTCACGGTCGCTCGGCGGCCCCACCGGCCTGGGCACTTCCGCGGCCCGCCTGAAGCCCCTCACGGAGCCGGCGCACTGATCGCCCCACACCGCAACCCCCAACGTCGGCCACGCCCACCCAGGGCGTGGCCGACGTTGTCGCATGCCCAGTTCCCGTTGTGCCCCTTGCCATCCAGACTCCAGACGCGGGCCCGATCCGCTGTTCGCTCATAGCAGAACAGCCCGCGGAACCTCAGCCGCTGATCGTTTCGTTACCGCAGAAGAAAGCGGTGGGCGGCGCGGGCACCACACGGTCCAGCGATCGAGGAACAGGCGCCGCCAGTCAAGGGTCAGGCGGCCCGAGTGGATGAGGGGCCAGCCGACACGGGGGCGGAGTGCGCTCGACACGGGATACGACGGCATCGCTCCCGGTCCGGCGAGCAGGTGGCGACGGCCTGGTGGAGCGGACCCTCACCGCAGAACCCGCCGCTCGCCGCATGGGGCATGGGGCGGATAGCTGGCGCGGTCGGCGTCGCAGGCAGCCGAGGCTCGACGGCCCTCGGTTTCGGCTGAAGCCGACCGGAGCGGCGATGGCGCTACCGGCTGCGATGGCACTGGAGTGACCTGGTTGCTGGGCAGTGCGCCGGGCACTGTCGCTGGTCACAGGGGCGGCTGGCGGCGGTCGCCGGGGCGCGGGGTGGGGTGTTGCGGGCGTGGATCCGGCGGGACGTGGTGGCCTTCGGCGGCCTGGCTGGGCGGTCGGCGGGCTGGGGGCGGGGTACCTTGTGTGACTAACTTTGGTAAATACGTTGCGACATCCGGGTTGGTGCGTCACTCTGGTGGCAGAACAACTCCACCTCACAGCGTTACGATGAACGGCTCCGGGGAGCTGCGCGGGCGTTGGCGTCGATCTGATGTCACGCCATTGCGCCTGCCGCGCTACCCCGACGTGATCGCCGTTCATCATCGGGAAGCCGCCCTCCGCATTGCCGGACCGGGCGGCTTCCGCTATTTCCGGACCTTCTTCCCGGGGTGGCGGCGGTGGGCTTTAGGTACGACTGAAGGTGGTTAGGTCGGGTGCGGGGGCTTGGTACCGTGCGTGCGCCGACGCGATCCATGGTGGGACACGGCGGCCGAAACGGGTGGCCATCCGGTTTTCCCGTGCGCGCGGGGCAACCGGATGGTCCGCCTGTTCAGTAGCCGACGGTGAAACGCAGGCCCACGTGCCGCGGGTGTTCGGCCTCGTCCAGTACCGCGACCGCCAGGTCTTCCGCGGAGATCGCGCTGGTGCCGTCGGCGCGGACCAGTAGCTCGTTGCGGCCCAGGCGGTACCGGCCGGTGCGTTCGCCCGGCCGGTACCGCCTGGGCCGAGGGGCTCAGGTAGGTCCAGTCACGGTTGGACAGGCGGTACAGGTTGAGTGCCTCGCGGTGGGCGTGGATTACCCGGAGGTACTCCGGAGGGGTGCCCAGGTCGGCGGGGAGGGACTCGGCGATGCCGTCGAGGTCCGCGATCTGGTGACCGGGGCTGATCTCCAGGCTGCCCGCGCCGCCGATGACGATCAGTCGGGTGCGTGGGTGGGATTCCAAGGCGCGCAACAGGGAACGGGCCGCTGTGGGCAGTGCGTCGGCGTTGCGGATGGTGTCGTCGATGTCGCGGCCCGCGTTGATCGCGTTGACCAGTACGTCCATGCCGGGCAGTAATTCGGCGACCGCGGCTGGGTCGCTGATCTCGGCCTGTCGCCAGGTCACCGGGCCTGGCTCGGCGGGAGCGGTGGATCTGCTGATGGCGGTGACCTCGTGGCCGCGGGTGGCCGCCTCGCGGACGATGCGGCTGCCGATGACGCCGGTGGCGCCGAACACGCCGATGCGCATGATTGTCTCCCCAGTGTGATACACGCTGTTCGGGAACTGAACGGCGTGTAGTAAGTGCACGGTGGATACTATCCGCACGGCTTAGAGTGTCAAGGGTGCGAGATGTGACGCGGAACCGGCGGGCTCGGCTGCGGGCCGAGACGACCGAGGAGATCCAGGCGATCGCCCTGCGGTTGCTGGCCGGGGGTGGGCCGGACGCGGTCACGCTGCGCGCCATCGCCCGCGAGATGGGCATGACCGCTGGCGCGATCTACGGCTACTTCGCGACCAGGGACGAGTTGATCACCACGCTGATCCAGGGTGTCTACGGCGACCTGGTGGACGCGGTGGAGACGGCGCGGGACGCCCGTCCGGCCGAGGACACGGCCGGACGGATCATCGCGTGGGGCGAGGCGTTCCGGGGCTGGTCGGTGGCCAATCCACAGGGCTTCCGGCTCATCTACGGCGACCCGGTGCCGGGCTACGCGGTGCCGGAGGGCGGCGCCGCACCCGGGCCCGCGCACCGGGCCTGTTCCGGACTGGTGGAGCTGGTCGCGGCGGCCTGGCCCAGCGCGGAACTCCGGCAGGGCGGGGGCGGGTACCGGTGGGCCGACTTCGACTCCGGACTGGTGAGTGTGGTCCGCGCCGACTTCCCGAAGCTGCCGCCGGCCGGGGTGGCCCTCGCACTGCGGGTGTGGGGCCGGATGCACGGCCTGGTCGCCCTGGAGATCTACGGCCACCTGGGCGCGCAGACCGGCCAGAGCGCCGAGCTGTACGGCTACGAGTTGCGGGATCTGGTGGTCTCGCTGGGACTCACTCCGCCGGAGTGGTGAGCGTCCACTGCTCGTCGATCCGCATGCTGTGCGGGGTGGCGGCGGTATAGGCGGGCCAGCCCGGATCGCCGGTGCTGACGAATCGGCTCCAGGCGGCGTGCGTGCGCGCCACCAGCGTCGGCGAGGGCGGGGTCGGGCCGAGCAGGGACTCGACGCCGTGTAGTTCCTGAACGGCTGTGTTGGCGAAGACGAACGGCAATTCAACGCAGTGGCAGGCGCCCAGGGCCCCGTCGAAGGCATCGGATCGCCAGGCGAACCTGTACCGATGCGTTCGACCTGGTAGCTGCGTCGCGTGTGCTTGGGCCAGCTGCCGACTGCCCGCGCCGAAGAGCGCTTCGGTGGTGAGCCAGGGTGCCTGGCGGCCGGTGGGGACCAGGTAGAGGTTCGCCTCGTCGGTGTTGATCCCGATCAGCAGGTCCACCGGCGGCAGCACCGCCTCGGTGGGTGGCCGCGGCAGCGTGTCCGGGTCCAGGACCAGGCCGAACGGTGTGATGCCACGCAATGGACCGTCCGACGGCAGCGGAATCCGGCCGAGGCCCGCGATGAGGTCCGCATCCGCCACGCCGGCGAACCCGGCCGCGGTCGCCGCGACCCCGAGTTCGGTCGCGAGCGCCTCGGTGACCCGGTACGCCTGCTCCGGGGTGAGCACGGCGGCCGGGTTGCCGCTCTGGCTGATCACCCGCTGGAACAGTCCGTGTGCGCGGGGCGCGGCGAGCAGCCCGGTGGCCAGCATCGCCCCGGCGGACTGACCGGCCACGGTGATGTTGTGCGGATCGCCACCGAAGGCGGAGATGTTGTCCCGCAACCATTCCAGCGCGGCGATGACATCCAGCAGGCCGCGGTTGGCCGGGGCGTCGGGCAGGTGCAGCCAGCCGGGCGCGCCGAGGCGGTAGTTGACGGTGACCAGCAGGATGCCGTCGCGGGCGAAGGCCGTGCCGTCGTAGAGCGGGGCGGAGCCGGAGCCGGTCTGGAAGCCGCCGCCGTGCAGGAAGACGAGGACGGGGCGGGGGGTGGTGGCGGTGGGTGGGGTCCAGATGGTGAGGGTGCGGTAGTCGGGGCCGGGGGTGGTGGGGGAGTTGAGGGGGGTGAGGTTGAGGCGGCCGAGGGTGAGGCGGTGTGGGGCTGGGGCGGTGGAGCCGGGGGTGGTGGCGTCGTGGATGCCGACGCGGGGAGAGGGTGGGGTTGGGGTGGCGAAGCGGGTGTCGGGTGTGGTGGCCCGGATGTCCGGCTCAGCGAGAGATGGGGTGGTGGCAGGGCGTGCGCTGCCGGGAGGTAGCTGGGTTGGGCTGGACGATGCAGCGATGTGGGTTGGGGTTGGCGGGGCGGCCGGAGGGTGGTCGTGTGGGGTGGCGTGGACCGGGGCGGCGTAGGGCACGGCGTGGTAGACGGTCACCTCGGCGCGGTGCTCGCCCTGGACGGGGCCCTGGGCTGTGTGCACGGTGTTCATTTGCTGAACGCCGCCCAGCCGGTGATGGCGAACTTCGAGCCGTCGCGGGTGACCTCGGCCGCGCCGCTGCCGCCGAAGTGGGCCGGGATGATCAGGGCGTTGGTGTCGGCGGCCTCGGCGAGCAGTCGGCGGCGGGTGGCGATGGCGGCTGGTTCGTCCTCGCTGAGGCAGGGCTCGTGGTCGGGTTCGATCAGTTGCAGTGGGGTGTGCGCGATGTCGCCGATGAACAGGGCCCGGTCGGTGCCGGAGGCCAGGCGTAGCACGGCGGAGCCCGGGGTGTGGCCGGGGGCGAGTTCCAGGGTCAGGTTGGCGTCGATGCGGTGGGTTGGTCCGTCCCAGGTGGACAGTTGGCCGGTGTGCTGGAGTGGGGCGATGCTGTCGAGGTGGATCTGGGCGTCGTCGCGGGCCGCGCCGCCGAAGGGGGAGTGGCGGGGGCTGTTGTTGGCGGGGTTGGCGAAAGTGTTCTCGGGGGTGCTGAGCAGGTACTGGGCGTTGGGGAAGGTGGGGATCCACTCGCCGTGGTGCAGGCGGGTGTTCCAGCCGACGTGGTCGGCGTGCGCGTGGGTGTTGACGACCAGGTCGACGTCTTCCGGTCGCACGCCCGCTGCTGCCAGGCGGTCCAGGAAACCGGTCCGGAGGTGGTGGAAGGCGGGGACCCGGCGCTCCTTGTCATCGCCGATGCCGGTGTCCACCAGGATGATCCGGCCCTCGCTGCGCAGCACCCAGGACTGGGTGCGGGCCAGGTACATGTCCGTGGCGGGGTCCCAGTGGTCGGGGCTGAGCCAGGAACTGTTGGCCTGCCAGTGATCGCGGGACAGGGTGGGGAAGAGAGTCGCGGTGGGGGCGAAGGGGCCGTGCCACTCGGTGACCCTGCTGATCTCGACGTCGCCGAGGGTGATGGTGCTCATGCCGATCACGCTAGGTTCGGCGGTGCCGGGTCGGGAATGATCCAGGGTCTTGGGTGTTTACGTCTTCGTCTTGATCGTCGGGGGTCCGCGGATGGATGTGCTCAGTGACGCGATCGCGGCCATGCGCAGTGGCCGGCCGTACTCGGCGTTGACCGAGGCGGACGGGCGCTGGTCGCGGGCGTTCCCCGATTTCGCCGGGGCCAGGCTGCACGTGGTGCTGGTCGGTGCGATCAAGGTGGTGCTGCCTGGGCGAGAGCCGGTGCTGCTGGGGCCGGGGGACGCGGTGGTGTTGCCGCGGGGCGCCGCGCACGAGCTGGTCGACGCGGGGGTGCGCACCCGGTTGCTGTGCGGGGCGTTCCAGCTGGAGCAGGCCCGGCCGCACCCGTTGCTGGCCGAGTTGCCCGAGTTGCTGGTCCAGACCGCGCGGCCCGGTGAGCACGCGCCGTTGCAGGGGATCATCTCGGTGCTGGGGGCGGAACTGGCCGAGGTGCGGGCGGGGCGGGACGCGGTGCTGCCGTCGTTGCTGGAGGTGCTGCTCGTCTACCTGTTGCGGGCCTGGATGGACGAGCACGGCGACGGGCGGAACTGGGATGCCGCGATGCGGGATCCGGTGGTGGGCACGGCGTTGCGAGCCATTCACCAGGATCCGGCGGCTCCGTGGACAGTGGAGGGGATGGGTGCGGAGGCGGGGCTGTCCCGGGCCGCGTTCGCGCGCCGGTTCACCCAGCTGGTCGGACAGCCGCCGTTGGGCTACTTGACCTGGTGGCGGTTGGCCTTGGCAGCGCGGATGTTGCGCACCACTGATGCGACCCTGGCGGTGATCGCGGATCGCTGTGGCTACGGTTCGCAGTTCGCCTTCGCCAACGCGTTCAAGCGGGAGTACGGGGTGTCGGCGGGACGGTACCGGCAGTTGCGCCGGACCGATCATGAGCACATCGGGGAGTGGGAGCGACCGGGCTGACCGGGCCGCCTCCGTCCGAAGTGGACGGAGGCGGCCCGGTGCCCGGTCAGCGGGTGCGGCCCTCCAGGGAGTCGATGGACACGGTGCCGCCGTCGCCGCGCATGGCCACGCCGTGCCGGAACTGGCTGAGCACCGAGGGATCGGACAGGTTCAGTCTCGGATCGACCGACCCGGTGCGCACCGAGGTCCAGCGCCCGTCGCGGCCGTGGAAGATGTCCAGGGACTTCCCGGCCACCACGAGCGCGAACTTGTCACCGGGTTGCAGGTCCAGGCGGGCGGTCGGATTTCCTTGCAGGAACTGGCCGTTGAGCCGGATGTCCAAGCCGGTCTGTTTGCGGAAGTGGTTGTACCAGGCCACCACATAGGTGTCCTTGTCCTTGACCAGACCGGTGAACAGGCTGTTCTCCCGCATGCTGCCGCCGGCCAGTTCGCCGACCTCCACGATGGTCACCGCCGGATTGGCCGAGGGGGTGGCGTTGGAGCCGATCATGGTAAAGAACTGGCTGGGGTGACTGACCTTCAGCTTGGAGTCCGACACCGTGGGTCCTGGCGCTGCCTCGCCGCTGAAGGGCTGGTGACCGCGGTAGTGCGCGCTGGTGTCGGAGTCGAAACCGTCGAGGATGGTGCGCTTGGGGTAGTTCGCCTCGGTCGGTTCCGGCACCGGCACGGTCACCAGCCACGGCTCGTCGACCACCTGACGCCCGGAATCGTTGCTGTAGAAGGCCCTGGTGGTCACCTGGGACTCGCCGACACTGCCGGGCACGAGCCGATACCGCGCCACCGTGGACTCGCCGGGGCGGAGGTCCACTGTGGACACTTCGCCGACCGGTTCGGCTCGCCAGCCCGCGGGCAGCACCAGTTCGGGGCGGACCTGGCGGACCGTGCGCGGTGAGTCGTTGACCACCAGCACACTCGCCGGGGTGGCCTGACCGTCCTTCAGCGTGCCCGGCACGAAGTGCGTGTTGACTCCCGCGCCCTCGGTGGTGCCGACATAGGACTCCGACTGCTGCACCGGCGGTCCGGACACGCCGCGACCCTGGGACAGCACGAGTTGCGGACTGATCCCGAACCGGCCGGTGCGCGGTCCGTGCACGGTCAGCCCGCCGCCGGAACCGGTGAGGGACAAGGTGAATTTGCCGTCGGCGGCGGCCTCCTTGAGTGTGCGCGCGTCCAGGTCCAGGACCACCCGGTAGCCGTACTGGCCGGGGTCGAAGCCGGACTCGTTGGACAGCGCGCCGCGCGCGTCGGCCGGATCATCCGGCAGCACAACGGCCTTGGTGGACACACCGTCCACAAAGGCCCGGAACGTGGTGGGGTAGCGGCGTTCGGAGGTCTGCGGGAACCGGGTGCGGGGCGAGCCTGGCCGGGACGCGGATGCCTCCAGGACCAGTTGAGCGGTGTTCCAGCGGCCCTCGCGCAGCTCGTCGGGCAACTCGACGTCCCACTGGAACTCGCCGTCGCCGTAGCCCCAGGCGGCGCTGGAACCGTCGTTGCGGAAGGTGTCGTGGCCCTGCGGCCAGTTCGCCTTGGCCGCGGCCGGATCCAGCCGGATGGTGCCGGCCACCCTGGACGGACTGGTGCGCTGCTCGCCGAGCACGGTGGCCCGGTCGGTGCGGGTGCTCCAGTCCGCGAGGAAGGTCTGGCCGGTGGCCAGCACGTCCCGGCCGCGCACTAGCTGGATGTCCAGCCGGCCGTGGGTCAGCTCGGCGGGCACGGTCACCTCGACCTTGCCCAGGTCGCTGGTGGTGTACTTCTTGGGGGACACCGGTTTCCGCGCCCACTCGGTGCCGCGGACCGGCGCGCCGGTCTGGTCGGTGCCGGAGATCCGCCAGCGCAACTCGGTGGCGCCGAGGTCGCGGCCGGAGAACAGCGAGGACTTCGCGGTCAGCGAGACCGGCTGTCCCGGGGTGACCCGCTGTACCGGGCGGGCGTCGAAGAACAGCACGTCGTCGGCGTTGGCCAGGTGCACGCCGCCCTGTTTCCCTTCGGCGTCAAGGTAACCGGGCACCTGGAGCGTGCGATCATAGGCGGACCAGCCGTTCCACTCCCACTCGATGTCGGCCAGTTCGGTGAACAGGTAGCCGTTCATCTTGGGCTGGTTGCGGAAGAGTTCGGTGGTGTAGCGGAACGGCGCGGCGACGTCCTGGTCCTTCTCCCGGCCGCCGGACCACGGGCCGAACTCGGAGTTCAGCAGTGGCTGGCCAGCTTGTTTCTTGCCCTCCTCCATGTTGAAGGTCGAGCCGGGATAGGTGTTGCGCACGATGTGGTCCACAGTGGACTTCCATTCCTCCCATGTGGACAGATAGCCGTGGAAGTCGAGTAAGTCCGTGCTCTCACTGGGGTGGTGGTTGTTGCAGCAGGGCGAGTTGTCCACGATCAGCCTGCCGCCCTGGGTGAGTTGCTTGGTGAGCTGCACCATGCGTTCCACCCACGGCTTGGCGTCCTCACGCATGCCGTTGCCGTCGGTGATGCCCCAGCCCTCGTTGAAGACGTCCCAGATCACGATCGACGGGTGGTTGTAGTCCCGCTTGACCGCGTCGTGCAGCACGCTCTCGAACAGCTTCTCCGCGCGGGCCTGGTAGCCGTTGTAGCCGAAGTTCGGCTGGTCGTACCAGACCATCAGGCCCATCACGTCGGCCCAGTGGTAGTACAGCGGATCGTTGATCTTGATGTGCAGGCGGGTGGAGTTCAGGCCGAGTTGCTTGGCCAGCGCGAGGTCGAAGAGCACCGATCCCTTGCGTGGGTCGCCAACCGAGCCGGCTCGCAGGTCGCCGCCCTGGTAGAGGCCGGTGTAGGAGTAGGTGCCCCAGGGGTTGAACGCCTGGTCGAGCGCGGAGCGCAGGTAGATCGGCTTGTTGTTCAGGTGCAGGTATTGGTACTGCTGCTGGGGATCGGACTGCTCGGCCGGGGAGTGGCCGGGCGCCCAGTCCCGGGAGATGGTGCGCAGACCGGTCCAGGTGTGCAGGGCGTCCCGGCCCTGGCCGCCGGTCAGTTCGACCTGGACCTGGTAGAGCCAGGGCGTGTTCGGCGACCACAGCCGGGCCTCCGGGATGTCCACAGTGGACTTTCCGGTGCTGCCGCCGAGAGTCAGCGTGCTGGTGGCGACGATCCGGCCCGCCTTGGGTTCCACCGGCTTGGGCAGGTCCAGGCCGCGCTGTTCGACACCGGGCTTGCCGGCCTGCTCGCGGATGGTGATCTTCGCGGTGGACCCGGCCGCCGCGGGGTTGCCGGTGATCGCGACCTCGGCCTTGGCACTGGTCAGGCGGTCACCGGCGAAGGTCAGCTTCGGGGTGACGTGCACGGTGTCCAGGCGGGCGGGATCGGCCGGTTCCAGCCAGACCGACTGCCAGATGCCGCCGGTGTCGGCGTACCAGCCCATCTGCTTGCCCTGCGGGTACGGCGTGCGGTCGCTGTTGTCCGGGGCGAAGGCGCGGACCACCAGTGAATGGGTGGAGCCCGGCGCGAGGCGGCCCAGATCGACCTCGAACGGGGAGTAGCCGCCGTCGTGTTCGGCCCGCTGCACACCGTTCAGGAACACCACGGCGTTCCACTCCACCGCGCCGAAGCGCAGCAGCACGTTGCGGTCGGCAGGCCAGTCGGCGGGCACGGTGACCTGGCGCTGGTACCAGACCGCGCCCCGGTTGGCCTCGAACTGGCTGGCGTAGACCTGGTTGTTGGCGCGGGCCTCCTCGCCCACGCCGGCCAGGGAGGTGTAGCTGAACGGGACGCGCACGGCGTGCTGCCATTCGTGCCCGCCCGCGGCCCAGTTCTCGGTGCGGCCGACATCGCGCGGGTCGAAGCTCAGCGACCAGGTTCCGTTGAGGTTGAGCCATTTCCCGTCCGCCCCGGCGCGGCGGTCCAGGTCGGGGCGCGGGTAGTCCGGGTGCGGCAGCGAGCGTGCGGTCTCCCGGTCCAGGCGCAGGGTGACCGCGGTGTCGCCGCGGGATTCCAGGGGCAGCCAGCGGAAGGCGTAGCCCTGTTTGGCCGCGACCACGCCGATCGCGTCCGCGGGCACCCTGGGCAGGCTGAACCGGCCGTCGACGCCGGTGCGCACGCTGGTGCTCTGGGCCGCCGCGTGCACCACCGCCCCGGCCACCGGGGCGCCGGTGACCGCGTCGCGGACCTGGCCGGTGACGGTGCGCTCCGCCGGGGCCGCCTGGGCCGCCGGTGGGGTGATCGTCGACGCCGAGGCGGCGACCAGGGCCAGCGCGGCTACCAGTGCAGCGGTGCGCAATCGGGAACGGGGCATGGGGCGCCTACCTCCTGGCGGGGGAGCACAACCGAAGGTGGGGTGGGCGCGCCATGGCGGCGAGCAGCGTGCCCACCCCGATGTGGAACCGCTCCCATTAACAGCAGCCGATCATGAGCAGTCAAGAACTGACCGAACTATGGCCGGAAATGGACTGCCAACGTTGTAATCCGATCAGGCTAGCCGGGGGTGACTGTGTTTGAGCGGGCGTCTGTTCGGGCGTGCTCGCGGCGCTGAGCCGCCCGGTCCGGCGTCCGTAACGGCCAACTCGGCGTCCGTAACGGCCAACGTGGCGTACCAGAACGGCCAACACGCCGGGGAGGGTGGGTTAGACGAAGGCGCTGTGGCCGGTGATGGCTCGGCCGACGATCAGGGTGTTCATTTCCCGGGTGCCTTCGTAGGAGTAGATGGCCTCGGCGTCGGCGACGAAGCGGGCCACGTCGTAGTCGAGGACGATGCCGTTGCCGCCGAGGATTTCCCTGGCCCAGCCGACCGCTTCGCGCATCCGGACCGTGCAGACGGCCTTGGCCAGGGCGGAGTGCTCGTCGCGGTAGACGCCCTCGTCCTGGAGCTGGGCCAGGCGGACCACCAGGGCGAGGCTGGTGGTGACGTTGGCCAGGATGCGGACCAGGAGGTCCTGGACCAGTTGGAAGCCGGCGATGGGGCGGCCGAACTGTTCCCGCTGGGTGGCGTAGGCCAGGGCCTTCTCGTAGGCGCCCATCATCACGCCGACGGCCTGCCAGGCGACGCCGCCGCGGGTCTGGCGCAGGATGTCGGCGGTGTCGCGGAAGCCGGTGGCGCGTTGCAGGCGGTTGGCCTCGGGGACCCGGCAGTCGGTGAGGGTGATGTCGGCGTTCTGCACGGTGCGCAGGGCGACCTTGTGTTCGATCCGGGTGGCGGTGAAACCGGGAGTGCCGCGTTCGACCACGAAGCCCTTGACCTTGTTGTCGGCCTCGTCCCTGGCCCAGACCACGATCAGGTCGGCGAAGGTGGCGTTGCCGATCCAGCGCTTGGCGCCGTTGAGGATCCAGGTGTCTCCCTCGCGGCGGGCGGTGGTGCGCATGCCGCCGGAGACGTCGGAGCCGCCTTCGGGTTCGGTGAGGGCGAACGCGCCGATCTGCTCCATCCGGGCCATCGCCGGCAACCAGCGCTGCTTCTGCTCCTCGCTGCCGCAGCGGTTGACGCTGCCCATGGCCAGTCCACTGTGGACACCGAAGAAGGTGGCCAGGGACGGGTCGACGCGGTTGAGTTCCATGGCCAGGAAACCGGTGAGCAGGCTGCGTTCGCCGCGGTAGGCCAGGCCCGCGATGTCCAGTCCGGCGAAGCCCTTGACGACCTCGTGCGGGAATTCGGCGGTGGCCCAGGCGGCGTTGGCGATGGGGGCGACCTCGGCGGCCAGGAATTCCCTGGTGCGGCGCACGATGTCCTGCTCGCGGTCGTCCAGGAGGTGCTGGAAGCCGTAGAAGTCGCCGGTGAGCAGGTCGGGTTCGGTGGTCATGTCAGGCTCCTTCGGTGGTGGTGAGCGCGGCCAGGATCGCCAGTTGCCGGTCGTCGCGGCGCCGGGTGCGGCCGGGGTAGTCGGCGCTGCCGAAGTCTTGGTCGGCCGCGGTGGCGAGAGTGTCCACTGTGGACTCATCGAGGACGGGGGTGCGGCGCTGGGCCCAGCCGCGGGCCATGCCGGGGCCGAGGTGGGTGAGCAGGTGCCGCAGGCCGCCGGGGCCGCCGCCCAGGTGCAGGGCCTCGAACGGGCCGACCGCGGCCCAGCGGATGCCGAGGGAGTTGCGCACGATCAGGTCCAGCTCGGCCGGGGTGACCACGCCGTCCTGGACCAGGGTGACCGCCTCGGCGAACAGCGCGCCCTGCAACCGGTTGGCCACAAAACCGCGGCTCTCGGTGCGCAGGGTGACCGGGACCTTGCCGAGGTCGCGGTAGAACCCGGCGGCGCGCTCGACCAGCTCGGCGGCGGTGTCCGGGTGCGGGACCAGTTCGACCAGGGGCAGCAGGTGCGGTGGGTTGAACGGGTGGCCGACCAGGATCCGGCCCGGGTCGGCCATGCGCGCGCCGAGCAGGCTGGGCACCAGGCCGGAGGTGGAGGAGAGCAGCAGCGCGTCCGGCGGGGCCGCTTTTTCCAGTGCGGCGAACAGGTTCTGCTTGAACTCCAGGTCCTCCGGGCCGTTCTCCTGCACGGCGTGCACATCCCGCACGGCGTTGAGCGTGTCCGCGGTGCACTCCAGGCGGGTGAGCAGTTCGGCCGGGTCGCCGGTGAAGCCGGGGACGGTGGGCGCGAGTTCGGGGATGGCGGTGGTGGTGATCTGGGTCAGGTCGGGGCGTGGGTCGCACAGCCGGACCCGGAAACCCTTGGCCAGGAACAGGGTCGTCCAGGACAGGCCGATGACGCCGGCGCCGACGACCGCGATGGTGCGGCTCATGACTGGCTCCCTCGCAGGTAGTCGTGCACCGGCCGGAGCGGGGCGAGCGTGAGGTCGGTGATGATGTGGCTGGCCGAGACGATCTCGCGGACCGGCAGGTCGGCCAGTGGCGCGAGCACGTGCTCGAAGAGCTGCAGGCGGGCGGGACCGGTCCAGGCGTCCTTGATTGTCAGGTCGGTGATCTGGGTGCGGGCCAGCTCGCAGATCCGGGGCTTGCCGTCGTAGCCGGGGACGATCTTGAGCATGTACGTGGGCACCGCGATCTCGGCCCTGGCCAGCTCGAAGTCCAAGGGTCGGTGCTGGTAGCCCATGGTCGCGGTGGCCACCCGCTGCGAGCCGAGGTCCAGGGTGCCGACCAGCGCGCCGTGCTCGGTGAAGAGCGCGGGCGAGCCCATCGACTTGGGATAGGCGGCCAGTTCGCGCCCGGCGGCGGTGGCGGCGAAGCTGTCGAGGTACATCTGGTGCAGGTACTCGCCGCGTTCGGCGCCGAAGCGGACCGGGATGACCTGGCCCGCCTCGGTGTAGGGACCGTAGTTGCTGGCCTGGTTCATCCGCATGATCTCGAAGCGCACCAGCGGTTCCTCGATCTGGAGGGGTTCCGGGACCACGGCACGCAGCGCGTCCGGGTCGGTGCGGTACACGATGTTCAGGTACTCGCGGTCGCGGAAGCGGGTGCGCGCGGCCGGGTAGGCGGGTGCGGTGAGCGGGGTGGCCAGCCTGCGGGCCACATCGGCTGCCTTCATGACGCGGTGACTCCGTTCTCGGCGAGCGCGCGGCGCTGTTCCGGCGGGTAGCCGAGTTCGGCCAGCACCTCGTCGTTGTCCTGGCCCAGCCGCGGCGCGTGCCTGCGCAGACCGGCCGGGGTGGCGGAGAAGCGCACCGGCGAGCCGATCACCCGGTAGGCGCCCTCGGTGGGGTGCTCGGCGGTCTCCAGCAGGCCGACCTCGCGGACGTAGCCGTCCTCGGTCACCTGATCCAGGTCCAGCACCGGGGCGAACGGGATGCTCAGCCGCGCGCAGGCCGCCTCCCAGTCCGCGGTGTCGCGTCGCAGGGCGAACTTCTCGATCAGCTCGTAGAGATCGCCGAAGTGCTCGGCGAGGGACTCGGCCGTGCTGAACCGGGGATCCTCGGCCAGTTCGGGCGCGCCGGCCTCGGTGAAGAAGTCGAGGAGGTTCTTGCGGCTGTAGGGCAGGATGCAGGCCCAGCCGTCGGCGGTGCGCACGGCGCGGTGGCCGGGCGCGAGTGAGCGCGGGAAGCCCAGGAGTCCTTGCGCGGGCTCGAAAGTGCGGCCCGCGAGGTGCTCGACCAGGTTGAAGGCCAGCATGGTGTCGGTCATCGGCACCTCGACCTGCTGGCCCTCGCCGGTGCGCTGCCGGTGCAGCAGCGCGGCGAGCACCGCGTAGACGATGGTCAGCCCGCTGACCTTGTCGCCGAGGATGGTCGGCATGTAGGTGGGGGCGCCGGTGGCGCGGCGCATCAGATCGGCGGTGCCGGAGGTGGCCTGCACGATCTCGTCGTAGGCGGCCCGGCCGGCCAGGGATGAGTCGCTGCGGAAGCCCTGGGCGTTGCAGTACACCAGGTTCGGGTTGACCGCGGTGAGGTCCTGGTAGCCCAGGCCGAGGCGGGTGAGTGCGCCGGGACGCATGTTGGTGACCAGCGCGTCGGCGGTGCGCACCAGGTCGAGGAAGACCTCTTTGCCCTGTGCCTGCTTGAGATCGAGCGCGATGGCCCGCTTGTTCCGGTTGACGTTGAGCGCCAGCGCGCCCATGCCCGCGTTGCGCGCCGGGGTGGACAGCCTGCTCATGTCCCCGGCCGGCGCCTCCACCTTGATCACATCGGCGCCCAGGTCGCCGAGGATCTGGGTCGCGTACGGGCCCATCACCACGGTGGAGAGGTCGATGATCCGGATCCCGTCGAGCGCGCCCCTGTTCTCGGTCATCACGGTCCTTCCTCGTTGTGCTCCGGTCACCTCCGAACTTAGGCAGGCTAAGGATCTTACGCAATGTGATACGGTGCTATCCATATAGGTAAGGAGTCGCGATGTCCGATCTCGCCGCCAAACGCCCACATCACCGCGCGGTCGACCGGATCGCCGCGATCCTGGAAACCGTGGCCACCGAGCCCCAGGGACTGGGGCTGACCCAGCTCGCGTTGCGCCTGGACGCCCCGGTCTCCTCGATCCAGAAGCTGGTCAACGGACTGGTCGCGGTCGGCTACCTGGACGAAACCGACCACCGCTTCACCCTGGGCGCCGCGCCGTACCTGCTGTCGCTGCGGGCCGGACGGGTGCCGGCCAGGGTGGTGCGGCACGCGGACCTGGTGACGCTGTCCCGGGAACACCGGTGCAGTGCGGTGCTGGCGGTGCGGCTGGGGGACGCCTCGGTGTACGTGGACTGGGCGGGCACGGACGATCCGTTCAACTACCTGACGGTGCGGCAGTTGCGCACGCCGTTGCCGGAGACCGCGGTGGGGCGGGTGCTGCTGGCGCACCTGCCGGAGCGGGAGCGGCACGAGGTGGTGAGCGCGCACGTGGGTGGCGAGGCGCAGGCCGCGCTGGGGTTGCTGGGGGAGCTGGCGGAGATCCGGGAGGACGGGTTCTCACTGGGGGACAGCGGGCCGATGCTGCGCGGGATCGCGGCGGTGGCGGCGCCGGTGTGGGCCGAGGGAGCCGTGGTGGGGGCGGTGTCGCTGGCGGGGCGGCGGGAAAGCGTGGGGGAGCGGTTGGCGGAGCTGGCCGAGGTGCTGGTGTCGGCGGTGCGGGAGTGGGCGGGGCGGCCGGCGGAGCGGTGAGTGGGGGAGCGGCAGACTGCGGGCGGGGTTGACGGGGGCGGGTGGCTGGCACGTCCGCGGCGCCACGGCGTGCCGATCTTCCGGCGAGTTGGGCCAACTGGTACGCCGGGTTGGCTCAAGTGGGCGTACCAGTTGGCCCAAGTGGTACCGGGGTGTGGCTCAGGTCAGCGCGTAGCCGAGGCGGCCTTCGTTGCGGCCGCCGGGGACGCCCTCGCAGTTCTCGTGCGGGGACAGGAAATGGTCGTCCTGCTCCGGCCAGTAGCACCGGTGCAGCGGGATCGACGGTGCGCTGGGCTGCTCCAGGTAGGCCCAGCCCTCGGTGCGCAGCGCGGTCTGGTTCTCGCAGCCGGACTGGGTGGAGACGAAGTGGTTGCGGCCCTTCACGCTGGTGTAGGCGCAGCCGTACAGCGCGACGGTCCCCGGTTTGGCCGCGGTTTCCAGGAACCAGCGGTGTTCCAGGGTGTACTTGGCGGTGACCGGGCCGCTGGTGTCCCAGTGCTCGCGGCCGTCGTAGAACCGGCTGAACGCCCGCTGGGTGGTGGTCAGGGCGTGGCCGAGGACCTGGTCCTGGGTGCCGCGGCCCTCGCAGTCCGCCGCGGTCGAGGTGAAGTGGTCGCCGCCGGATTTGCAGCGGTACAACGGGGTTGACGGCGTGGCTGGGGGTGCGGTGTAGATCCGGCCCTCGCTCTGGAGTGCCGCGTGTTGCGGCGAGTCACAGCCCGCGGCCAGGGACAGGTAGTGGTCGGCGCCGTTGCGGCAGCCATACAGCGGCACGGTGCCCGGGGCCGCCGCGGTGTCCAGCTGCCACAGTCGACCCGGTTCGGGTGCGAAGCCCGGGGTGCGGTCCAGGACGGTGCTGGTGCGGTGCTGGGCGCCGTTGACGTAGCCGGTCAGCGTGGTCCTCGGCAGGGTGCGGCCCGCGACGCAGGTGACGTGCCGGCGCATCGCGACCGCGTTCGCCCAGTCACCGGCCTTGGCCCACTGCAGGTAGTACAGGTAGAACTCGTTGTCCACAATGGACGGATCGGCGCCGGTGCCGACGATGGTGGGGTAGGCGTTGCCGCGTTCGGGGTCGCGGAACAGGGTGGTCGGGCCGGACCAGCCGGTGATCCCGTCCGGCGAGGTGGCCAGTACGAACTCGGTGATGCTGTTGCCCGCCACCATGATCGTGCCGCCGCGGGTGGTCTTGACCACACTGGGGTGCCAGGCGCCGACGCCCTGCTCACGGACCGCGCTGGAAGGCCCGTTGCGGCCGGGGGAGTTCCAGGCGCCCTGGTGGTACTTCTTCCACTCGCTGGCCTTGCCCTGCTTGGCCGCCGCGATCACCTCGGCCAGTGGGGCGCGGGCCACCGACAGCGGGGTGTTGACCCACTTGCCGTTGTCGAAGGAGTAATCCGGGAAGTAGGCGTAGAGGAAACCGTCGCGCAGCACGAAGCTGGACGTGCCGATGTCGGCGGTCAGCTTGTGCTGGTGCGCGGTGGCGAACTCCATGTCCGGGGCGATGATCTCGCCGAGCCGCCGGGTGTGGCCGGTGGCCGGGTCGTGCAGGCCCAGGTGCAGGTCGGAGTAGAACTGGTGATTCGGCCCGTCCAGGCTGCGTTCCAGGTGCAGCATCTGCAGCACCAGGCCACTGCCCGGATCGCGGAAGACCGGGCCGCCGCCCGCATACTGGTAGCCCGCCGGGATGTTCTGCACCTGTCCGTGTTTGGCCCCGCCGGCCACCGGATTGTCCAGGGTGCCGCGGGTGGTCGAGATGCTCTGGTTGGTGTTGCCGGAGGGGACCAGCGCGGAGACGGACAGGAACCGGTACTGGCCGCCGCCCTCGGGCAGCACCCCGAAGGCGGTGTCCGGCCAGCCCTTCAGGCCCAGGCCGAGCCGGGTGGCGTTGTCCACCACGACCTGGGCGGGTCCGACGGAGACCGCGGAACACGGTTCGATCGCCGCGGGGGCGGCCGCGGCTGGGTGCAGGCCGGTGGCGGTCAGCGCGACCGCGGCGGCCAGTGTTCGGATGATCACCGGCTGAGTGTGCCCGGACCTCGGGTCACGGCGCGGGTGAATCGCCCAGGTCGAGCCGGAAGCTGAGGCGGTCCAGGCCGGGGCCGTCGTAGTCGGGCTGCACCGGGCGGCCCTCGAACTCGGCCGGTCCGGGCTCGGTGACGAAGCCCATCCGGGTGTGGAAGGCGTGCGAGCCCGCGTTGGTCGGGGAGGTGATCGCCCGCACCACGGTGCGCCCGTTGGCCCTGCTGTGCGCGAAGAACCGCTCGTAGAGCCAGCCGCCGACCCCCAGGCCGCGCAGGGCCGGGTCGACCCCGACGAAGTGGATGTAGCTCTCCTCCGGCCGGGACTGGGACAGGAACCCGATCAGGAACGCGGCGATCCGCCCGTCGCGTTCGAGCACCGTGCTGCTGGTGGCGAAGTGCTGGAACATCAGCCGGGGCACCAGCAACGCCCGCTGCTGCTCGCCGGCGGCCCCGCCCAGGCCGCCCCACCAGGTGGACAGGGCCACGGTGACCTTGGCGTGATCGGCTTCCACCGGCTCGCGCGCGGTCAGGTACCCGGGAAGTTTTCTGGTCATGCGTCCAGTATCCCGCACCGGGTGCCCGGCGCCGGCTCGGCCGGTCCTTCGTCTAGGCTCTGACCATGCGTTATGGGGGGATCGCCGGTGCACTGGCGCTGGCCTTGCTGGCACTGACCGGTTGCGGCACCCGGGCCATCGTGGGCGCGGCCGAGGCGGTGCCGATCGAGGGCACGCCGCGGGCCGTGCTGATCACACCGGGCAAGGCGGCGCCGCTGAAGTCGGAGGAGGCGCGCAAGCTCGTCCCGGACGAGCCGCTCGACGCGCCGCCGCTGAAGAAGATGGTGCAGGAGCTGCGCCTGCAGACCCTGATCATGGTGCAGTTCCGCGGCGAGGTCGCCGGCTCCTGCAAGGACGACAAGATCGTGTTCAAGGCCGGCGGGATCACCGACTGCACGGTCACCTACAACGGCCTGCAGGTGCCGTGGCAGATCACCGTCTCCGACGACTTCAAGGAGTCGGACATGCTGGTCAAGTACACGCTGAAGCCGCTCAAGGGCGTGCTGCAGGCCGAGGCGGTGCACGCGCTGTTCGCCGAGCAGTACCAGCGGCGGGGCGATGAGCTGCGCTGCGACCAGCTGCCGGCCGCGCAGCTGGTCGAGCCGGGCAAGAAGACCGAGTTCAAGTGCCAGTACCGGACCGTGTCGGCCAGCGGCCGCCAGATCACGTTGAAGGACGTGACCCTGGACGTGTCCCGGCGGGGTTCGATCATGTTCCTCTGAGGCGGTGGCCGGAGCGCCCCCACCGCGGCGGACAGCGGGGGCGCCCTCGGATCAGGCGCCGGGCAGGACCTGGATCTTGCGGCCCTCGCCGCGCCGGAAGGACTCCAGCGCCTCGGCGTAGTCGGCCAGGGGCAGGCGGTGGCTGATGAAGATCTCCGGGTCCAGCACGCCGGCGGCGAACAGGTCGGCGGCGCGTTCGTAGGAGTGCAGCACGGCCATCGAGCCGGTGATGGTGATCTCCTGGTTGTAGATCTTGTACGGCTCGATCACCGCCCGCGCGGAGTAGTCGGAGACGCCGAACTGCAGGAAGGTGCCGCCCTTGGCGACCCGGCCGAGGCCGTCCTGGATGGCCTTCTCGTTGCCGGTGGCGTCGATGACCACGTCCCAGCCCTGCGGCCGGTCCAGCTCGTCGGCGTTGGTGGCGGTGCCGGTGACGCCGAGCTGCGCCGCGGTGGCCAGCCGGTCCGGGTTGAGGTCGACCACCTCGATGCTGGCCGCGCCGGTGCGCTTGCCCAGTTCGAGCATCATCAGGCCCATGGTGCCGGAGCCGTAGATGAGCACCCGGCTGGCCAGCTGGGAGTTGAGGATGTCGTAGCCGCGGACCGCGCAGGAGAGCGGTTCGATCAGCGCCGCGTCCTCGGTGCGCACGTGCTCGGGCAGCTTGACGCAGTTGGCCACCGGGGCCACCGCGAACTGGGCCGCGCCACCGGGATTGGTCACGCCGATGGCGGCCCAGCGCTCGCACAGGTTGTTGCGGCCCAGCCGGCAGTAGCGGCATTCGTGGCAGTACAGCGAAGGGTCCACCGCGACCCGGTCGCCGGCGCGGACCTCGGTGACGTCCTTGCCGGTCTCCACCACCACACCGGCGAACTCGTGCCCGGGGATCACCGGCAGGGTGGGCGCGAACTCCCCTTGCAGGATATGCAGATCGGTGCCGCACAGGCCGCAGGCGGAGACCTCGACGACGACCTCACGGGGGCCGGGAGTGGGATCGGGCACCGTGGTGACCTCGACCTGACCGACTCCGGTGATGACGGCGGCCTTCATTACTTCACAGCTCCCAACGACAGGCCCTGGACCAGCTTGTCCTGGGCGGCGAAACCGGCGATCAGCACCGGCAGTGACACCACGGTGGCCGCGGCGCACATCTTGGCCAGGAACAGGCCCTGGCTGGTGACGAACCCGGTGAGGAAGACCGGCGCGGTGCCCGCGACGACCCCGGTCAGCACCCGGGCGAAGAGCAGCTCGTTCCAGCTGAAGATGAAGCAGATCAACGCGGTGGCCGCGATGCCGGGCATGGCCACCGGGGCGACCACCCGGCGCAGCGTGGTGATCAGGCCCGCGCCGTCCAGGGCGGCGGCCTCCAGCATCTCCCTGGGGATCTCGGCCAGGAAGGAACGCATCAGCCACACCGCGATCGGCAGGTTCATCGAGGTGTAGAGCACCACCAGGAAGGAGATGTTGTCCAGCAGTCCGGTGTACTGGGCGATCAGGTAGATCGGCAGCAGTCCGGCGACCACCGGCAGCATTTTGGTGGAGAGGAAGAAGAAGAGCACATCGCTCCACTTCCGCACCGGCCGGATGGAGAGCGCGTAGGCGGCCGGAACGGCAAGCAGCAGAACGAGAATCGTCGAGCCGACGCTGGCGGTGACCGAGTTGAGCAGTGGCGGCCAGGGGCTCGCGCCGCCGTCCGCGCCGAAGAACTCCGCGTACCCGCTGAAGGTGAGCGGGGCCAGCACCGACGGTGGGTTGGTCGCCGCGTCGGACTCGCTGTGCAGCGAGGTCAGCACCATCCAGGCCACCGGCAGGAAGAACAGGATGCCGGCGAACCAGGCCAGCGCGCCCCACGGGCGCCAGGCGCGGCGGGTCATCGGGTCACCTCGTCTTTCAGCAGGGAGGACACCGCGCGCAGGGCGAAGGTGGCGATGATGATCGAGCCGATCACCACGACCACCCCGGCCGCGGAGGCCGCTCCGTAATCGTGTGCCTGGTAGAAGGTCTGGTAGATGGTGTAGGGCAGGTTCGCGGTGTCCAGGCCGCCGGAGGTGATGGTGAAGACCGCGTCGAAGTTCTGCACGATGTAGATCGAGCCGAGCAGCCCGCCCAGTTCCAGGTACTGGCGCAGGTGCGGCAGGGTCAGGTAGCGGAAGACCTGGAAGCCGCTGGCGCCGTCGATGGAGGCCGCCTCCACCGCGTCCAGTGGACGGGATTGCAGGCCCGCCAACAGGATCAGCATCATGAACGGCGTCCACTGCCAGACCAGCGAGGCGATCACCGCGATCAGCGGCATCTCGCTGATCCAGTCCAGCTCAATGCCGAGGATCCCGTTGAACAGCCCGTATTCCGGGTTGTACAGCGCGTGTTTCCACAGCAGCGCGGCGGCCACCGGGACCACCAGGAACGGCGCGATCAGCATGGTGCGGACCAGGCCGCGGCCGCGGAACTTGTTGTCCAGCAACAGGGCCAGCCCTAGCCCGAGGATCAGGCTGACCAGCACCACGCTGGCGGTGAGCAGGATGGTGGTGAGCACCGAGGACCGCAGGTTCGGGTCGGTGACCACGGCCAGGTAGTTGTCCAGCCAGGCGAAGCCGCGGTTCTCCGGAGCCAGGGAGTTCCACTGCAGGAAGGAGATCACCAGGGTGGCCACGAACGGGAGCTGGGTGACCGCGATGGTGAAGATCAGCGCGGGCAGCAGGGGCGCGCGCCGGGCCCAGCGGGCCGCCGTGGACAGTCCGCGTGGCTGGGCGGGCGGCCCGGTGACCGGGCTGGGGCGGGTGTCGAGGGTGGTCATCGTTCCTCCTCTCAGGACTTCCGGTACTTGGCGGCGACCTTGTCCGCCAGGCCTTGCGCGGACTTCAGGGCCTCGTCCACGCTCTCCCGCCCGGCGATGGCCGAGCTGATCTCCTGGGAGACCTGGGTGCCGAGGTTGGTGAACTCGGGGATGCCGACGAACTGGATGCCGTAGGCGGGGCGGGGTTGCACACCGGGGTTGCGCGGGTCGGCGGTGGCGATGGCGGTGCGGGTGGCATCGGCGTAGGAACCGCCCAGCTTCAGGTATTCCGGTCGCTGGTAGGTGGAGGCGCGTTTGCCGTCGGGGACCTTGGACCAGCCGAGTTGTTGCCCGGCCACGGTTTCGTAGTCCTTGCCGCTGGCCCAGGACAGGAACTTCCAGGCCGCCTGCTGCTTCTTGGACGCCTGCTGCACGGCGAAGGCCCAGGTGTAGAGCCAGCCGGAACTCTTGGTCTTGACCACCGGGGCCTGGGCGAAGCCGAGTTTGCCGCGCACCGGGGAGTCCGCGGCCTCCAGGAGCCCGGCGGCGGAGGTGGCGTCGTACCACATGGCCGTCTTGCCCTGGGTCATGTTGTTCAGGCATTCGGCGAAACCGGCTTGCGGGGCACCGGCTTCACCGTGGTCGCGGACCAGGTCGACGTAGAACTTGGTGGCCTCGGTGAACTCGGGGGAGTCCAGTTTCGCCTGCCAGTCCTGGGTGAACCAGGTGCCGCCGAAGGTGTTGACCACGGTGGTCAGCGGCGCCATCAGCTGTCCCCAGCCGGGCTGGCCGCGCAGGCAGATGCCTTTCATGCCAGCTTCCGCACCGTCTACTTTGGACGCGATGTCGGCGACCTGTTGCCAGGTGGGCTTATCGGGCATGGTGAGGTTCTTGGCGGCCAGGATGTCCTTGCGGTACATCAGGAAGGAGGACTCGCCGTAGAAGGGCTGGGCATAGACCTTGCCGTCGGCGGCGGTCAGCGACTGCCGGATCGGCTCCAGGATGTCCTGCTGGTCGAAGCCGGGATCGGCGGCGATGAACGGGTCCAGGGGCGCCAGCCACTTGTTCTTGGCGTAGATCGGCACCTCGTAGTTGGACAGGGTGGCGATGTCGTACTGCCCGGCCTGGCTGGTGAAGTCCTGGCTGATCTTGTCCCGGACGTCGTTCTCCGGCAGCACGGTGAGATTCACCTTCACCCCGGAGCGGCTGGTGAAGTGCTGGGCGGTGAGCCGCTGGATGTCCAGCATCTGCGGGTTGTTCACCATCAGCACGTTGATCGAGTTCGGGTCGTCCGGATCGCCGACGCCGCCCGCGCCCGCGCATCCCGCGGTCAGCAGTAGCGAACACGCCGCGATCGCCCCGAGCCTGCGTGGGAGAGGAGACCTCATCGTCTTCCTTTCAAGTGTGACGAGTTGGCCCAAGTCGTACGCCGAGTTGGCCCAAGTGGGTGTACCAGTTGGGCCAAGTCGGCGTAGGAGAACGGCCAGTGGGGTGGGTGGGTCAGACGCGGTGGACCTTGGGGCCCAGTAGGGCGTAGCGGTGGGCCTCGGTCGGGGACAGCGTGGTGTCGGTGATGATCGCCTCGAAGTCGCCGACGGAGGCGAACTTGCTGAAGCTGGCCACGCCGAACTTGGTGTGCACGCCGACGAAGATCTTCCGCCGGGAGGACCGCATGGCCTGTGCCTTGACCGCGCTGACCACCGGGTCCGGGGTGGTCAGCCCGTGTTCGCGGGAGATGCCGTTGGCGCCGATGTAGGCCAGGTCGATGACCAGTTCGCTCAGCATCCGGATCGCCCAGTGGTCCACGGTGGCCTTGGTGCGGCCGCGGACCCGCCCACCGAGCAACAGCACGGTGACGCTGGGCTGCTCCGACATCGCCGCCGCGGTCGGCAGCGAGGCGGTGACCACGGTCAGCGGCCGGTTGGCAGGCAGGTGTTCGGCGATGAGGTGCGGGGTGAAGCCCTCGTCGATGAACACCGTCTCGGCCTCGTCCAGGCGGTCGGCCGCGGCCCGGGCGATGCGCTGCTTCTCCGGGACCATGGACGCGGCCCGGAAGGCCAGTCCGGTCTCGAACCCGGCGCTTTCCACCGGCAGCGCGCCGCCGTGCGTGCGGCGCAGCAGCCCGTGTTCGCCGAGGGTCTTGAGGTCGCGGCGCACCGTTTCCGGCGCGACCCCGAACTCGCTGGCCATGGCCATCACGTCGACCTTGCCGTCGGCTCGGGCCCTGGCCAGGATGCGTCGCTTGCGGTCTTCCGCCTGCATCCAGACCTCCTTGTCCGTTCGGGCGTCGAACCCGGGCTCGACTGTGCCCGTTCGGGCTTGGTGCATAGGTGTAACACCACTGAAACGCTGTGGCCAGCGCCACAGCCTGGCGTGGTTATGCCCGTTTGCTGCCCGTCTTGGCCGCGTCGGACCTGGGGTTTCCCCAGGTAATCGATCCACCTGGCCCGGCCTGCTGCCTGTTTCGCGTGATCTAGGCGCCCGGGTGGCGGCCCGGACCTGCTCCATGAGCACCCGGGAGGGTGACTTTTCGCGCCCGGTCCTGGCGCACGGTGAGCACCACGCCGATCACCAGCGGCAGCGCCAGCGCGGCGACCAGCACCATCCCGCCGTCCTGTCCGCCGCCGAGGAAGCCCTGCGCCATCGGCCCGAGTGCCGCGGAGGCCGCCGCGGCCGCGGACAGCACCCCCGCGGCGGTGGTGGGGGAGTCGGTCGCGGCCGCACCCAGGGCGGTGACCAGCGGGTACAGCGGGGCGATGCCGAGTCCGGCGAGCGCGGTGGCCGCGGTGAGGCTGGGGATGTGCGGCCCCCACAGCACGATGCCGCCGGTGCCGACGGTGGCCACCGCGGCCGAGGCGACCAGCAGCGGGCCGGTGCCCAGCAGGTCCACCAGGCGCACCGAGATCAGCCTGCCCACCGCCACGCTGATCCAGAACGCCGAGGTCACCGCGGTGGCCGCGGCCGGTCCGGCGGACGCGACCAGCACCGCGTTCTGGTAGGACCAGTCGGCCAGTCCGGCGTTCATCATGTTCACCGCGGAGACCGCCACCATCGGCGCGGCGAGCACCGCGAGCCCGATCGGCAGCCGCGGCTTGGCTGCCCGGTTCAGTTCCGAAACGGGCGTGGCCTGGTGCCGGAACAGACGGCTGCCCAGCACCGCCATGGTGCCAGCGGCCAGCGCGTAGGCCGCGCCCCAGTGCCCGGTGAGCCGGCACAGGTAGACCAGCAGCGGTCCGGCGATGGAGCCCAGGGAGTACCAGAAGTGCAGCTGAGCCACGTGCCGCGGCGCCTGATCGCCCATCCGGGCCACCACCTCGGCGTTGCACACCACGTGCAGTCCGCCCTGGCCCAGGCCCCACAACACGGCGGCCAGGACCGCGACCGGCAGCCCGGCGGGCAGGAGCAGCAGCAGGAGTCCGGCGGAGTAGCAGAGGAACCCGGCCAGTCCGAGCAGCGCGGTGGACAGCCTGGCGCCCAGCCAGGCGCAGCTCACCGAGGCGAGGAACTGGCCGAGCTGGCGGCCGGAGCGGATCGACCCGGCCAGTGGCAGTGTGATGGCCAGGGTCTGCGCCAGGTCGCCCAGGGTCGGGCCGAGCAGGGCGCTGCCGAAGCCGAGCACACCGAAGACGCCGCAGCTGAGCCAGAACCACTGACGTGCCTGCCAGGGACCGGCCGCCACCTGGGCGTGCACCGGGACGGGGGAGAGCATCCGGTCTTTGTGGCAGAGACCGACCCGTTCGGTCGAGTTGTTGCATCGGTGGAATGGAACTAGCGGGAGGAAAAACCTGTTTTCATCCGCAATCAGTTACTGTCGAACGATCATCGCCGCAGGTCAGGGCATTGTCCGATGGTCGGATGGATGATCGCCGACGGGGGTTGTGGATCTGGAATCCTGAATTCCACCCGATGAGGACCGGTTTCAAATTAGACTCTCCCCCAGACGGGTGTGTGCAAGCCAACGGGGTGTCGGTTCGACGTTCGCGGTCCCTCGATGGGAGGCTGTTGCGCGTCCTGAGTTGACGGGCAGTGATGAGGATGGACTCGAGCCGGTGAACGTGAAGAAGCTGATCGTGGTGTTGGCGGTCATTCTGGTGATCTACTTGATCGTCAACGACCCCACAGGTGCCGCCGGTGGCGTGCACGGCATCCTGGGCATGCTCCGCAGTGCCGCCGAGTCGGTGATCACCTTCGTGCAGCGGCTGTTCACCTAACCGAACAGCAGCAACGCGAGGCCGAGGGCGGCGACGATGTTGACCACCGTCGCCGCGCCGAAGACACCCACCGGCCGCCAGCCCGCCGCACGCAATGCGCCCGCCCGGAACTCCAGGCCGATGCTGACGAAGGCCAGGATCAGGAACCAGGTGCGCAGGTCGTTGGCAACGCCGATGGCCGCCTTGCTCTCCGCCGCGGGCACCAGTCCGATGTAGACGGTCGTGAGGACCGAGGCGGCCAGGAAACCGAGCACGAACTTCGGGAACCGTTGCCACAGCTGGCTTCCCGCCGAGCGCGCGCTGGGTCCGCTGCGTTCCACCTTCAGCGCGAAGTAGGCGGTCAGCGCCACCGCGACCACACCCAGCAGCGCGTTCTGGGTGACCTTGACGATGGTGGCGATCTCCAGCGCCTTCTGTCCGGTGAGTGAGCCGGCCGCGGTGACCGCGGCGGTGGTGTCGATGTTGCCGCCGATCCAGGCCCCGGCGACCTCCGGCGGCAGGCCGAGCGCGGCCGCCGCCCAGGGCAGCACGAAGATCGAGGGCAGCGCGAAGACGATCACCAGGCTGGCGCTGTAGGCCAGCTGTTCCTTCTTGGCCTGCACCGCACCCGCGGCCGCGATGGCCGCGCTCACCCCGCAGATGGCCACCGCGCTGGACAGCAGCGCGCGCAGCTTGTCCTCCAGGCCGAGCCGCCCGCCCAGCCACCAGCTGAAGCCGAAGACGATGGTGATCAGCAGCAGCGACTGGATGATCGCCGGTCCGGCGGCCTGCACGATCACGGCCAGGTTGATCGAGGCGCCCAACAGCACCAGACCGGTCTTGATGAAGAACTCGGTGCGGAACCCACCGGAGAGCCGCTCGCGCAGGCCGGTGGCCGAGAGCACCGCGTTGCCCAGCAGCCCCAGCAGGATCGCGTACACCGGGAACTCGATCGAGGCGCCGATCCCGGCCAGCGCGGTGCCCTTGGTCAGCGCGGGCACGGCACTGGAGAGGTAGCGGGTCAGCGCGGACAGGGCGAGCACCACGAGCACGCCGAGCGCGGCGTAGCCGAGGGTGCGGGAGCGGGTGGGGGCGGTGGTGGTCATCACGGCACCAGTCCGGGCGGGATGACCCCGGTCAGGGCGAGGACGAGCAGCGCGAGTCCGATGAGGACGGACAGCCAGTCCTCGCTGATCGCGCGGGCGGGCCGCGGTTCGGTCATGGCCGGGGACGGTAATCACGGCCACCCGCCGCCGGGAGAGGCGCCGGTTTCATCTCAGACACCGGGACGATTCGTGGACGCTGCGGCCGTTCGGGGTAAGCCGTCTTGACGAGCCGAGGTGCGCTGTGACTGGCACTTCCGGACAGATTCGACTTCAGGGAAGTTGCTGCGCACCGCCCGTTTCCGCGCGATGCACACGTGTGTGCGGGCAGTTCCGGCAAGGTCGTGTCCTACCAACGGAGGAAACGCTTTCCGCTGGTCCTGCCGGAGCAGCGGTCCGACCACCGGGTTCGAGAATGTCGCAGCGGCACAACGAGGGCGGCTCGACCGGTTCCGGCCACGCTCGTACCGTGTGCCCGCATGCGGATCAGCGGGAAGCACATCGTGGTGACCGGGGCGGCCAGTCCGCTCGGCGCCGCGCTGGTGCACCGGTTCGCGCGGGCAGAGGCGCGGGCGGTGGTGGCCGCGGACTTCGACCTGGCCGGGGCGCGCGCGGTGGCCGCGGCGGCCGGTCCGGTGGTGACCGCGCACCGCTTCGACGCCGGGCACGAGTCCGAGGTGCTGGCGCTGATCAACGGCGCGGTCCGCCGCAACGGCGATATCGACGTCTACTGCGCCAACCCGGGCCTGACCGGCCCGCCCGGTGGCGCGGAGGTGGCAGACGACATCTGGGACACCCTGTGGCGGGCGCACGTGCTCTCCCCAGTGTGGGCGGCGCGGGCGCTGGTGCCCCGGATGCGGTTGACGGGCGGTTACCTGGTGCTCGCCGCCTCGGCGGCCGGGTTGCTGACCCAGCCCTCGGCCCTGGTGCACACCGTGGTCCAGCACGCCGCGGTGGCACTGGCCGAGTGGCTCAACCTCAACCACGCCAAGGACAATGTGCGGGTGTCCTGCGTCTGCCCGAGTTCCCCTGCCGACCCGGAGCGCGTCGCCGAGACGGTGATCACGGGGATGGCCGACGAACGGCTGTTGATCCTGCCGCACCCCGAAGTGCAAGATCACCTGATGCGCCGCGCGAGTGATCATGAGACCTGGCTGAACCACATCCGAGACCTGGTGGGCACCGCGTGATCGAACACCTGACCCTGGACAACGGCCCGCACCGGCACAGCGCCATCGCCGCGGGCCCCGCCGACGGCGAACTGGTGCTGCTGCTGCACGGCTGGCCGGAGTTCGCCGACTGCTGGACCGAACACGTGCGCGCCCTGGCCGCGGCGGGCTACCGGGCGGTGGCGGTGGACCAGCGCGGTTACGCCGTCGGCGCCCGCCCACCCGAGATCACCGATTACACGGTCCCGTTGCTGGTCGCCGACGCGCTGTCGTTCGCCGACACGCTCGGCGCGGCCCGCTTCCACCTGATCGCGCACGACTGGGGCGGCCTCATCGCCTGGGCGCTGGCCTCTGCGCACCCCGAACGGCTGCGCTCGCTCTCCGTGCTGGCCACCCCGCATCCCGTTGCGCTGCAACAGCAACAGGAGACCGACCCGGACCAGCACAGCCGCCTGGACTACGTCCGCTTTTTCCAGCTCCCCGACGGCCAGGCCGAGGCCAGCCTGCTGGCCGAGGACGCGGCCCGGCTGCGCGCGGCCTACGAGGGCAAAGTGGCCGCGGACCTGGTGGCGCGCAACGTGCGCAGGCTGTCCGAACCGGGCGCGCTGACCGCCACCCTGAACTGGTACCGCGCGGTGGACGAGAAACTCACCATCCCGGCGGGCCGGATCCGCACGCCCACGCTGTACCTGTGGGGCTCGGCGGACCGCGCGCTGGGCCGGGGCGCCGCGCTGCGCACCGGCGAGTTCGTGGACGCGCCCTACCGCCTGGAGATCCTGGCCGGGGCGAGTCACTGGCTGCCCGAGGAATGCGCCAATCAGACGATTCCGTTGCTCCTCAACCATCTCGCCGCGCACCCTTCCTAGGCTGAACGAGTGAACCCCGGGTTGTCTGGGCAACCCGGGGTTCGCCTTTGGGGTGCTACTCCCCGGAACCGCCCGAGCGTGGGCGGTCAGGGGAGGAGCAACACATGAGGGCTCGTTTGATCTCCGTCGCGGTGGTGGCCGCGGCGCTGAGCGCGGGGCTGGCCGTCCCGGCGCAGGCCGCGCCGGCGGATCCGTTGCCCAGCGGGGGGAGTTACGCCGCGCTCAAGGCGGCCAAGATGGTGCACACCGACCTCGCCGAGCCACTGCGCACGTTCCCGGTCACCGAGGACAAGGCGCGGGTGGGTTCCTGGCTGGACCAGGGTTTCCACTCCGCGAAGGTCTACCTCACCTTCGACCTGACCGGCATGCACGGCGCGGAGCTGCTGACCGCGCACCTGTCCGCGATCGAGACCGCGGGCGACTGCGAGCGGACCAGGGTCACCGAGGCGTGGGTTGTCGACGGGCACGGCGAGCCGACCTGGCTGAACCCGCCAAGGGAGCGGAGGAAACTGGCCGGGCCCAACTCCGTCGGCCCGTGCGCCGGTGTTTTTGTGGGCTGGCCCGCCGACGAGCTGGTGCGCGAGGCGGTGAACTCCGGCAAATCCAGCATCACCCTGGCGCTGCGGATGTCCGGCGCCGCGCAGCTCAACCCGGCCGACAGTCGGTCCTACGAGCGGCTCGCACTGGTGGTGCGCTACAACCGGGCGCCGAACGCGCCGACCGGGCTGGCGCTGATGACCGGGTCCACCAAGCGGGATTGCGTGGCCGAGCACCAGTTCATCAGCGACCCCAAGCCGCGGATGATCGGCACCATGTCGGATCCGGACCCGAACGAACAGCTCCTCGCCAAGTTCACCCTGGCCTCGACCACCGACCCGGCACACCGGGTGGAGGTGGACGGGGACTTCCGGTCCACCGACTACGCGCACGGCTACGTGCCGGCGAACTTCCTGCGGGACAACGAGACCTACGAACTCACCCTGCGTGCGGCGGACCCGTTCAACGCGATCTCGCCGCCGAGCGTGCCCTGCCGGTTCAGCACCGACTTCACCCGCCCGGACAAGGCGCCCGGCGTGGTGTCCACGGATTACCCGGCCGGTGACGAGGAACCGGGCCACGGCGGCATCGGCGTGACCGGCAAGTTCACCTTCAGTCCCAACGGTGTCAGCGATATCGCCGCCTACTACTGGGGTGTCGGCGACCGGATGCGCAGCACGCCCGCGAACGCCGACGGCACGCTGACCGTGGAGTACGCGCCGACCCAGGCGCACGGCCAGCGGATGCGGGTCTACGCCAAGGATCGCGCGGGCAACCTGTCCCCGGTGACCGAGTACCGGTTCTACGTCACGAGCTAAGGATGAGCGTTGGTGCGCATCGGGCGGTAAGCGTGTTCGCCCGGTGCGCCCCACACGTAGTCCTGGTGTTTCACCGGCGTGGAGCCGAAATCGTAGGCGCGGTACCGGCCCGCGGCGTAGTCCAGCCAGCGCTCGAAGAGCCGGACGTGCTTGCCGTCGGCGACCAGGATGTCCCCGGCGCGCAGCTGCGGTAGCTGGATCCGGTGCGCGACATCGGCCAGATCCGGACTGTCGCCGGGGCGCGGGGTGGCGTAGCTGGACCGCAGGCCCCAGGTCATGGAGACGAACCCGGAGCAGTCGGTGCGGTAGTACGGCCACCGGCAGCCACCCAGGGGTCCGCCCCAGTCGATGTCGGCATAGCCGATTCCCGTCTGGTAGCAGCGTTCCTGGGAGTACTGGAGGTTCTGCCGGTACCAGGTCTCGGCCCGCGCCAGCACCTGCTCGCCAAATCCGCTCGCCCTGCTCGCGGCCACCCCGGACCCGTCAGCGGCCACCGCCAGCAACAGACCGGCACCGATCGCGACGGCCCCCAGCCGCCCGCCCCTGCTCCACCCCATGCCACCATCTTGACATGGCTCGGCGAGCGCCGATCACCGGCTCGGCGGTGGGAAGAACCACTCGCCGTAGCGCAGCTCCTGGCCGCGGATGTGCTGATGTGGGTTGGCGAAGGCGGGGGTCACCGTCGTCGCGTCCGGGGTGAGCCACAGGTGGGTGTTCCACGCTCGCTTGTGGACGATCCCGGGATTGCGCAGCAACTCCCACGGCGGCACCAATTCCGCCCCACTGGACTCACCCTGGAAGCTCTCCCGCGGCGGCACCGGCACGAAGCCGAAGGTGGCGAAGTCGTGGATGCCCCGCTCGTGCACGTGCCAGTCCCGCCGGGTCAGGCAGAGGGGTCCGCGCCCGGTGGGATGCCGCTCCAGGTGGTAGAGGTCCCAATAGCCCCAGCCGGCCAGGGTGTAGGGGAAGTCGGGGCTGTGCGGGTGCAGGACGGTGCCGGACTCCGGGTTCGGCGCGTAGAAGAGCAGATCCGGCATGTTCAACGGCAGCAACGGTTTTGACCCGACCGGCAACGGGATCACCACGTGTGATCCGCTCAACGGAGAGTCGGTCCGCGCGATGGCCACCCCCGCGCCCTTGAAGCTGATGAACCCGTGCCCGAGCGCACCCCACCCGGTCGCCGCGAGCAGCCCGAGCTGCGCCCAGTTCCGCACGGTGCGCACCTGTTCGAGCGCGGGCAGTACCCGGTCCCGTTCCTTGCGGAGGTCCTCGGCCCGTTCCTCGGCGGTGCAGGCGACCGGGGGAGCGGGGGTGGAGGTGGCGGAGGCGGGCAACGCGGGCAGCAACGCGGCGAACAGCACCCCCGCCGCGATCCAGGACCAGGTGCGGTGGCGGGCGGCTGGGGTCGGTGACTGGTTCACGGTCCCTCCACGTCCAGGCGGATGGTCGGCCGCCCCGATGTTTCCGGCCCGCGAAAGTGACGCAGAAGAGGATGTCGCTCGTCCGCACCGTCGACAACGCCGCCGTGCGCCGGAATCAGCCCGTGCGGTGACCCGCGGTCACCCCGCCACCCGCCTGCCCACCGCCGTTACCCGATCGGCAAAGTTGTCTAGCCCAGCCGGCGCAGCACGAACTCGTCACTGCGCCCACCCCCGAGCAGCACATCCAGGCGCCCGGCCAGCGCGTACGGCCCGCAGTGCGTGCTGACCATGGTGGTCGGCGCCTTGTCCGCCCACGGCGTGGACCCGGTCACGCTCGCCGTCCGCCAGCCATCGGCCGAACGCACCTCCACAATCCGGTTCGCCGTGGTGTTGTCCACCGCCAGCAACCGGTTCCCCGGCCGCACCAGCAGTCCGTCCGGCTTCCCGATCGAGGCGTCCAGGGTGACCAGGTGGAACTTCGCCGGGTCGCGGAACGGAATCCGCACCAGGGCGCCCTTGGCCGACAACGCGCCGACGAGCCCGTGCGGCGTCCACACGATCCCGTTGAGCCCCCAGCCCGCCCCCACCGCACCCGCCAGCTGCGGATCGCGGACCAGGACGTCGGCCCGCCCGTCAGGGGTGACCCGGTAGACCGCGCCCGCGAGCGAGTCGGTCACGTAGGCGGTGCCGTCGGGGCCGAGCGCGACGTCGTTGGCGAAGTTCTGGGTGTCGGGGATGAGCTTGCCGAGATCGAGGTAGTGCAGCGCCTTGCCGGTGCGCAGGTCGTAGATGCCAAGGCTGGCGAGCTGGTTCCTGGTTTCCGGGGTGGTGCGGTCGCCGCGGCCGAGGTCGGCGTTGGTGACCAGGACGCGGCCACGCAGGTTGTCCACGGCCAGGCCCATGGTGGTGATGAGGCGCTGGTCGTCGACCAGGGTGACGGCGCGGTTGTCCGGTCCGACGGTGGAGACGGTGCCGTGGGTGATCGAGCCGATGAGGAACCTGGCGCGCACGGCGTCGTAGGCGACGCCCTCGGGATGGATGCTGGGGCCGGTGCCCTGGATGAGCGGCGGGCAGTGCGGGGGCGTGGTGGGGGTGGCGGTGGCGGGGGTTGCCAGGGTGGCGGTCAGCGCGATTCCCAGGGCTACGGCTCGTAACACGGTCTGGCCCCTTCGTCGGGTACGGGTCCCGGTCAGGCTGGCAGGCAGCGACGTCGCGTTGTAGCTACGAAGGTGTTCGTTACACGCTGTGGCAATCGTCGTAGCTTCGCGTAGTTACCCTGTTCGGTCTATCGCAACTGTGCGAACAAGCTGCCTATAGTTCGCCCCGCGGTTTCTGGCCGCGCGTCTGGGGGGCGCAGCCACGTTCTGGTCGTTGAGACCACGTGGTTCTTGAGGGGGAGCTGGTTTGAGGTTCGGCGCGCAGCGCTGCCTTGTGCAGCGCGTGATTCGTGCTGCCGTCATCACGACGGCGGCTGCGGTAGCACTGTCCACAGTGGCCACACCGGCCGTCGCCGCACCCGCGGCGCCGGTCCGGGAAGCTGCCACCGAGACCGCGGCGAGCAACGCCGCCAGAAGGCAGAACCAGCCGGTCAAGGTCACCGCGAAGACCACGGAGACCACTGAGGTCGTGGCCAACCCGGATGGCAGCTTCACCTTGACCGAGCACATCAAGCCGGTGCGGGCCAAGCGTGGTGACACCTGGGTGCCGATCGACCTGTCCCTGCGCACGCGTGCGGACGGTCTGGTCGAACCGGCCGCCTCTCCGGTGGACCTGCGGCTGTCCGGCGGTGGCGCCCAGGCGCTCGCGACGCTGGGTCGCGACGGCCGCGAGGTCGGGCTCGGCTGGGAAGGCGTCCTGCCCGCCCCGGTGCTGGACGGGCGGACCGCCACCTACCGGGAGGTCCTGCCCGGCGCGGATCTCGTCGTACGGGCCACGCTGACCGGGTTCAGCCAATTGCTGGTGGTCAAGAACGCCGAGGCGGCGAAGAACCCCAAGGTGCGCAGGGTGGTCTTCAACTCCCACACCAGGAACGTCACCCTCGGACTGGCCACTCCGACCGGCCGCGGCAACACGCCGGTGCAGACCGGTACCGACCTGAAGGCGGTCGACAGCGACGGAAAGCTGGTGTTCTCCGGCGAGGCGTCCCGCATGTGGGATTCCACCGGCACCGGGACTCACGCCGACCGGTTGACCGGCCCGGGGGAGGGCGGCCGCGAGGCGGCGATGGGCGTCGAACTGTCCGGGACCAAGCTGGCCGTGGTTCCCGATGCGGGGTTCCTCGCCGCTGCCGAGACGAAGTTCCCGGTCTATGTCGATCCCGAGTACTGGTGGACCGGGCAGCGCAACCATCACGTGGTGGTGCAGGACCAGTGGCCGAACGAGCGCAACTTCGACCGCACCGACGGCAAGCTGAGTGATCTCAAAGCCGGCTACGCCTATGACTATGAGGCCCGCAAGTGGGTCAAGTCGCGCTCCTACGTCGAGCTGAAGCTGAGCGACATGCACGGCAAGATCATTCACGACGCGTGGTTCAACGCCGACGTGATCCACTCCGGTGGCTGTGCGGCGGACAGGCCCACCCAGGTCCACGTGACCAGTGGCATCGATCCCGGCACGACCTGGAACGCGCAGCCGCGGCGGACCGGCCACCTCGGTGACTTCACCAACGTCAACAACCGTCAGCACTGCCCAGGAGCCAGCGGCGCCGAGATCAAGGTGACCGATCTGGTGCGGACCGGTGTGCAGGAACGGTGGTCGAACCTCACCTTCCTGCTCCAAGCCGCCAACGAGGGCAATGAGGACCACTGGCGGCGGTTCGACCTGAACCCGCGACTGATCGTCAACTACAACACCCCGCCCAACCCGCCGGTGGAACTCGGCATGGAGACCGGGCTCATCCCGTGTGTGCGGGGCGAGAACCGACCGGTCGTGTTCACCAAGACGCCCAGGCTGCGGGCACGACTGTCCGATCAGGACGGTGGCATGCTCGATGCCGGTTTCCGGGTACTGAAGGGCACTCCGGAGCAGCACACCTGGGACGGCAACGAGACCAAGATCGGCAACGTGCCGTCCGGATCCTTCGCGGAGGTGCGGGTGCCACCGGGGGTGATCACTGACGGCGAGGTTTACACCTGGCACCTGTGGTCGGGCGACTACGAGGCCAGCTCCTGGTCGGAGATGTGCGAGTTCACCATCGACAACGTCAAGCCGGGCCCGCCCGCGGTGTCCTCAGGTGACTACCCGGCAGGCCAGCCGTCAGGTGGTGCGGGCCAGACCGGGACTTTCCACCTCAAGGCCAACGGCACCAACGACGTCGAGCACTACCTCTACGACTTCACCGAACAGCAGGGCGGTCACCAGCCGAGCATCCGGGTGAACGCCGACCGGATCGGTGGCGACGCCGCGATCCGGTTCACCCCGACCCTGGAACGGCCACAGTGGTTGTCGGTGGTCTCGGTCGACCGGGCAGGCAACGTCTCGCCCATCATCCGCTACGAGTTCACCGTGGCCAGGCATGAGCCGGCCATTGCCGGTCTGGCCGCGCACTGGCGACTGGACGGCGACCTCGCCGACGCTTCCGGCAAGAACCGCCCACTGTCGGCATCAGGCGCTCCCTCCACCACCGCCGAGGGCTACCTCGGCAAGTCGGCGACCCTCAACGGCAGCAGCGAGCACCTCCGCAGGCCCGCCTTCGTGGACACCGCGAAGAGCTTCTCGGTCTCGGCCTGGGTGAAACTCGACAAGGACGACCGCTGGGGCACCGTGATCAGCCAGGAGAGCCACGCCGCGGATCGGCCTGCCAGCAGCTTCTACCTGCAGTACGCCGACGGCCCGGACCGGTGGGCCTTCGCCATGACCGATGACAGCAGGCCGGGCGGACCGCGGGTGGAGTCGGCGAATCCGCCGCAACTGGGCGCGTGGACCCATCTCATCGGCGCCTACGACGCCGCCAACGGCAAGCTGGTCCTCTACGTCAACGGCGTCAAGCAGGGCGAGGCGGTCGTGCAGGGCTGGAACGCCACCGGCGACCTGGTCGTCGGCGCGGCCAAGTTCGGCGGCAACACAGTGGACCACTTCCCAGGGCAGATCGACGACGTCAGGGTCTACGACCGGCTGCTGATCCCCGCCGAGGCCGCCACCCTGGCCAACCAGGCGGTGCTGCGCTCCCACTACGCGATGAACGAGGGCAGCGGCACGACAACCCGGGACCGGGTGACCGGTGGCACCGGCACGCTGCACGGCGGCTCCACCTGGGTCAGCGACGACTACACCGAGGTGCGCTTCAACGGGGAAACGGGCCCCAACGGCGGGCACATCACCGCGCCGCGACCGGCGATCCGCACCGACCGCTCGTACACCGTGATGGCCTGGGTGCGCCTGGAGGAGTTGACCGAGCACGCACAGGCGGCGGTCAGCCTGGGCGATCCGAATTTCTCGCCATTCGTCCTGGAGTACCGGCACGAGGAGAAGCAATGGGGCTTCCTGGTCTCCTGCGCCGGTGACCGGGCCTGCGGGTGGCACGCCCTGAGTGCCCCCGGACAGGCACAGACGAACACCTGGGTGCATGTGGCCGGTGTCTACGACCTGGCGAGCGGCAAAGCACACGTCTACCTCAATGGCGATCCGGTCGGCTCGGTGGAGAACGTCACCGGCTGGCATGGCGCCGGCGCCGAACTACTGATCGGCCGGGCCCAGTGGGAGCGGCAGCGAACCAACTACTGGAAGGGCTCCGTGGACGACGTGAAGATCTTCTCCGGTATCCCGACGCGCAATGAACTGCGGCAGCTGGCGGTGCGTTCCTGATGGGACGACGAACCTTGTTCCGCCGCTCGACCTGCGTCGCGCTCGGCCTCGTGTTGTTCTCCACCACGGTCTCGGCAGTCGCGGCGCCCGCCGCGGCGCCGGGGCAAGGCGTCCGGCCGGAACTCCAGAAGGACGTGTCCATCCCCGGCGGCCCGGTTCCGGTGCGGCCGATGCCGCACAGCGAGTCGGACAAGAAACTCGTCAAGTCGCTGCCCAAACCGACCTGGCCCGCCAACGGCGCCGCCGAGGTCGTGCTGCCCGCGGACATGCCACCGCAAGGGCGGGCCGCCGAACCACAGCCCTCGGGCATCGAACATCGCAAGGCAGGCGCACTACCGGTGGCGATCGGCCTGGTGCAGCGGAACCAGCAGGCCAGGAGCGCGGTCGAGAGCAAGGTCAAGGTCGAGACCTTCGACCAGAAGGCGACGGAGAAGGCCGGTCTCAACGGGGTTCTGCTCAAGGTCACCGACGCCGGGGGCGCCGCGGGTTCGACCGTGTCGGTTCAGGTCGACTACGGCGGCTTCGCCGACGCCTTCGGTGGTGACTACGGCACCCGGCTCCGCCTGGTGCAGTTACCAGGCTGTGTGCTGACCACGCCGGAGAAGCGGGAATGCCGGGTGGTGACCCCGGTCCGCACCGACAACCACGCGAGTGATCGCAAGGTCACCGCCCGGATTCCGCTCGATCAGTCCACTGTGGAGGGTCGATCGGCCGGTGCCGCCGCGGGCGGATCCGTGCTCGCGGCCACCGCCGCGCCGAAGGGCTCGGCCGGCACCTACAAAGCCACCTCGCTCGCGCCCTCCGGCAGCTGGTCCGCCGGCAGCTCCAGCGGTGACTTCGGCTACTCGCTGCCGATCCGGGTGCCACCGGCCATCGGCGGCGCCCCACCGCAGGTGACCCTCGGCTACTCGTCGGGATCACTGGACGGGCGCACCAGCGCCACGAACAACCAGAGTTCCTGGGCCGGTGACGGCTGGGACCTCAGTCCCGGCGGGTTCATCGAACGGCGGTACAAGAGCTGTTTCGAGGACAAGGGCGGCAACCAGGGCAGCCGGGAGACCGGGGACTCCTGCTGGGTGGAGGACAACGCGACCCTGGTGCTCGGCGGCACCTCGTCCGAACTGGTCAAGGACGAGGCGAACAACCGCTGGCGTCCCAAGAAGGACGACGGCTCCTACGTCGAGCTGCTCAAGGGCGCGACCAACGGTGACAATGACGGTGAGCACTGGAAGGTCACCACGACCGACGGCACCCAGTTCTTCCTCGGACGCAACCGGCTGCCTGGCTGGACCGAGGGCAAGGACGAGACCAACTCGACCTGGACCACCCCGGTCTACGGCAACCACGACAAGGAGCCCTGCCACGTCCGGAACTCCTACCCGGAGTCCTTCTGCCAGCAGGCCTGGCGCTGGAACCTCGACTACGTGGTGGACCGGCTCGGCAACGTCACCACCTACTACTACGACACCGAGATCAACCACTACTCGCGCGATATGTCGCTGGACGCCCCCACCAAGTACGTTCGGGCCGGCAACATCAACCGGATCGAGTACGGGTTGCGCGCAGGCGGCGTGTACCAGGACGCGCCCATGCGGATCCGGTTCGAGCCCGCCGAGCGCTGTGTGCCCGAGGGCGCCATCACCTGCGACCCCGGCCAGCTGAACAAGGACAACGCCAAGTCCTGGCCGGACGTGCCGTTCGAGCAGATCTGCGATCCTGGCAAGGAATGCACGGGGAACTACGCGCCCTCGTTCTTCAGCCGCAAACGGCTGGCCAAGATCGTCACCGAACTGCGCAAGGACAATGCCACCGGCCCGCAGGACTACCGGCCGGTCGACTCCTGGACCTTGCGGCACACCTTCCCCGCCGCGGGTGACGGACTTGCCCCGGCACTGTGGCTGGCCGGCGTCACCCACACCGGGCACGTCGACGGCACGGTGGCCAAGCCGGAGGTGAAGTTCGGCGGCACGTCCAAGGCCAACCGGGTAGACGCCACCGAAGGCATTCCACCGCTCACCCGGTACCGCCTGACCTCGATCACCGGTGAAGCCGGTGGACACACTGAGATCAAGTACACCGATGCGGACTGCCGCCGGGCCGACCGAATGCCGGCCAAGCCCGAGTCGAACACCCAGCGGTGCTACCCGATCTGGTGGGCGCCACCGGGTGCGGTCGACCCGATCCTGGACTGGTTCCACAAGTACGTGGTGGAGGTCGTCGTCGACGACGACCGTACCGGTGGATCCAGGCCGGTGACGACCGCGTACCGGTACAAGGACAACGACGCCGCCTGGCACTACGACGACAACGAGTTCGCCAAACCGGAGCACCGCACCTGGTCCTCCTGGCGCGGGCACGGCGAGATCCGCACGATCAGCGGCGATCCGGGCACGACCCAGTCGATCACGGACACCTTCTACCTACGCGGCATGGACGGTGATTTCCAGCCCGGCGGCAAGCGCAAGGTCTCGGTGCTGGACTCGGAGAAACGCCCTACCGTGGACCACGATCTGCTGCAGGGACAGGTGCTGGAGGCGATCCAGTACAACGAGGGCAAGGCCGTGGCCGGGTCGATCAACGTGCCCGAGCTGAAGGGGCCGACCGCGACCCACGGCGACGATCAGTCCTTCATCGTCAACATCGGCGCGGTGCGCCACCGCACCCTGCTGGGCGACGGCACCTGGCGACGAACGAGCACCACGACGTCCTTCGACAAGTTCGGCATCGCCGAGATGGTCGAGGAGAGCGGCGACCTCGCCGTCACCGGCGATGAACGGTGCACCCGCACCAGCTACGCCCGCAACGAGGGCAACTGGGTGCTCGGCCTGGCCTCTCGCGTGCACACCGTGGCGCTGCCTTGCGCCGCGGGCACCGGCAAACCCGGCGATCTGGTCAGCGACGTGCGGTCCCGCTACGACAACAAGGACTTCGGCGTCGCGGTGACCAGCGGCCTGGTCACCGCGACCGAACGCTGGGACGGAACGAAGTACCAGCAGCTCACCGCGACCTCCTACGACGTCTACGGCCGGTCCACCGAAGCCGTCGACGTCAAGGGGGTGCGCAGCAGGACCAGCTACAGCCCGGCCGAGGGCAAGCCGGTCAAGGAGATCACGGTCACCAACCCGCTGGGCCACCAGAACAAGCGAATCCTGGAGCCTGCCTGGGGCACACCGGTCGCCGAGATCGGCGCCAATGGTGAGCGGTCGGACCTCAAGCACGATCCGCTCGGCCGGGTGCTGAAGGTCTGGACGCCGATCCGGCCGAAGTTGGCCAACCCGGACAAGCCGAGCACCGAGTTCAGCTACGAGTTGCGGACCGACGGGCCGACGGTGGTGACCACCAAGGCCATTCGCGAGAACGGGTCCTACTCCGAGTCCTACAAGCTCTACGACGGTCTGCTCCGGGAGCGCCAGGCCCAGCACCAGGCTACCGAGACCGGCCGGATCATCACCGACACCTGGCACGACTCGCGTGGGCTCGTGGTCAGGACCAACGGCGCCTACCACAACGAGCATCCGGTCTCGAAGGCCCTGCACGGGGTCAAGGACAACCTGATCCCCAACCAGAACACGACCGAGTACGACGGGCTGGGGCGGGTCACCGCGTCGGTCCAGCGCAAGCACGATGAACCGCTGTGGCAGACCACCACCCGCTACGAAGGCGATCGCACCCACGTCACTCCGCCGGCGGGTGGCGTGGCGACGACGGTGATCTCCGACGCCCGCGGCCAGATCGTCGAACGCCGTCAGTACCACGGTGGGCAGCCCACCGGCGGCTACGACGCCATGACCTATGGCTACACCACCTTCGGTGAACTGACCAAGGTCACCGACGCCGCGGGCAACGTCTGGGAGTACAAGTTCGACCAGCTCGGTCGCAAGACCGAGGACCACGACCCCGACCGCGGCCGGACGATCTACCGCTACGACCAGTACGACCGGCTGGCCGCCACCACCGACGCTCGGCAGAAGACGCTCTCGTACCGCTACGACGACGTCAACCGCAAGCGGGCGCTGCACGAGGAGACCGCGTCCGGTCCGGTCCTGCAGGCCGAATGGACCTACGACACCCTCAAGAAGGGACTGCCCACCAGTTCGACCCGCTACATCGGCGGCCAGGCGTACACCACCCGGGTCGGCAAGTACGACGACACCGGCAGACCGCTGAGCACCGTGGTCAACATCCCCGCGCAGGAGGGCAAACTCGCCGGCGACTACACCTTCCGGACCGAGTACAAGCCGGTCACCGGACAGGTCGGGGCCACGATCCTGCCCGAGGCCGGCGGCCTGCCACTGGAGCGCATCACCCACAGCTACAACGACATCGGGATGCCGACCGAGACCAGCGGCATCAACACCTACGCCCAGGAACATCTCTACACGGCCTTCGGGGAAACCCGGGGGGTGACCCTGGGCGAAGGCGCCAACGTCGCGTTCCTGACCAACTTCTACGACCCGAGCACCCACCGGCTGGAACGCTCGGTGCTCGACCGCAACGCCAAGCCGGGCTCGCGGATGGCGGACCGGAACTACACCTACGACCCGGTCGGCAACATCACCCGCATCGCCGACGTGCCCGAGGGCGGCAAGTGGGACACGCAGTGCTTCCGCTACGACCACCTGCGCAGGATGACCAAGGCGTTCACCCCGGGCACCGGCGACTGCCGCACCGATCCGCGACAGGTCGGCGAACTCGGCGGCGCCGCGCCGTACTGGTCGGACTTCGGTTACGACGTGGTCGGCAACCGCACCAGCGAGACCCAGCACACCGCGCAGGGCCCGGTGACCCGCCGTTTCCAGCACCCCGACCCGACGAAGCCGCAGCCGCACACCGTGCGCGGCGTCACCAGGGAAGGCCCGAACGGCACGGCGAAGGACGAGTTCACCTACGACGCCACCGGCAACACGGCGACCAGGAAGGTCTCCGGCTCCCTCCAGACCATGGACTGGACCGCGGAGGGTCGGCTGGCCAAGGTCACCGAGGCTGACGGCAAGTCCTCGACCTATGAGTACGGACCGGACGGCGGCCGGCTGCTGAAGCGCGAACCCGGCCGGACCACCCTGTACCTGCCGGGAACAGAGCTGAGCCTGCCGGACAACGGCGAGGTGACCGCCAAGCGCTATTACTCCCACGGCGGCGCCACCGTCGCGGTCCGCGGCTCGGTCTCGGGCCTGTCGTTGATGTTCAACGACCACCAGGGCACCTCCGGGGTGTCGGTGAACGCCACGACCCTGGCGGTGGACAAGCGATACCAGGACCCGTTCGGCATCCCACGCGGCACCGAACCCGGTTCCTGGCCCGACGACAAGGGATTCGTCGGCGGCACCAGGGACGCCACCGGACTGACCCACATCGGCGCCCGGGAGTACGACGCGTCCCTGGGCCGGTTCATCTCGGTGGACCCGCTGATGGACCTGGCGGATCCGCAACAGATGCACGGCTACTCCTACGCCAACGGCAACCCGGTGACCTTCTCCGACCCCAGCGGCCTGGCGATGGATTGCCGGCCGAACTGCTACGAGGGCGGGGTCAACCACAACGTGGTCACCCCGCCGGGGGTGAGCCGGGCTCAGCGAGTCGCGGGGGAGAACACCCGTATCGCCCGGTCCCAGCGCAACGCGCGTTACCGACCCGGCGACGCCGCCCCGTCGCCGTCGCCATCGCCCAAGACGATCCGAATGATGGTCTACAAGCCGAAGCCGGAGTCCTTCTGGGATCACACCCTCGACTTCGTGGAGGGTGTTGGCGAGGTCGCGGTGAACGCGGTCCAGGGGGTTTACGCCGTAGCTACCGCTGCGGCGGACTGTGGCATGGGCGCCGGCTCGGGATCGGTCGCGGCGATCGGCGGTACCACGTGTTCGCAGATGGCCGAGGGCGTCGTGGCGATGATCGAGGATCCGGGCAAGGTCATCGACACGATGATCGAGCCGTTCAAGATGGCGTGGGAGAACGGCGAGTACGGCAGGCTCGCGGGTCTCACGGTGGGCACCGTGGCCGAGGTGATTCTGGGTACGAGGGGACTCGGCCCGGCGGTCAAGACGCTGGACACCGCCGCGGATGCGGCCGCCAGCGCGGGGAAACGCGCCAAGCCGCCGTGCCACAGCTTTGTGCCAGGGACGCTGGTGTTGCTCGCGGATGGGACTACTCGGGCGATTGAGGACCTGGTGCTCGGGGACACGGTGCTGGCGACCGATCCGGAGACCGGGCGTACCGAGGCACGGGAAGTCGTAGCGACGCTCACCAGCGCGGGTTTGAAGAATCTGGTCGAGATCACTGTGGACACCGATGGCCCGAGCGGTGACGCGGTGGGCAAGGTCGTTGCGACGGACAAGCACCCGTTCTGGGTTGACGACCAGGGCCGTTGGACAGATGCGGCTGACTTGCGACCTGGCGATGCGGTACTTGACTCGCAAGGCGTGCGAGCCACAGTGGTTGGGGCTCAGTATCGGGCTGCCGTTCAGCGGGTGCACAACCTGACAGTGGATGGCATCCATACCTACTACGTTCTCGCGGCGAGTACGCCGATCTTGTCGCACAATGTCAACACCCCAAGTGGTTGTGGTCCAAACGGCGAACCAATTTATGACATCCCAGCGGGTTCCAGTGGCGGTTTCGGGGCTGGGCAGCGCATTTCTCCAGGTGATCTTCGGGATTACAACATTGGAGTCAATGCGGACCCGAGTCTTCCGACGCCGTTGTGCTCATATTGCAGACAGAATCCGGCTCAGGCGGTGGATCACGTGCAGCCACGTGTTAGAGGCGGCGACCGGACTGATCTAAACCTGACGCCAGTCTGTAAGCATTGCAACAGCTCCAAGAGGGATAATGGTGCTCCGCTGAATTTTCCGCCGAACTATCATGGTCCCTGGCCTCCGCCGCACTGGCCGCCGCACGTGCAAAGAAGGTAGCTTAATGACTGGGGTGTGGATCTGTTGCGACGGTCCAGTATAGTGACAGATCTGCACCCCTGGCACTGTGAGAGGTATTGATGAGCCCGGATATCGCCTATATCGTGCATGATGACCCTGCTAATAGGCCTGAGCAGGGGTATGCGGCGATGGTTGACCTGGCCCCGTTCGGCTTCGCGGGAATGATGGAGCAGCTTTGGCTTCGCCCTGTCGGTGATGGTGAGTATGAAGTCTGTTGCCTTCCTTTCAGGGTTTACGGACTTTCGTTGGGAGATATTGTTTCCCTTGACGAGGACGGTAAGCATGTAGTGCGACTGGTGCGCGCTTCTGGGAATCGAATTCTGCGGATATTTTTCCCCGTGTCGGTGGTAGATTCACTCTTCCAGTCCGGCCGGGGGCAGGTTCTGTCCGTGTTGGCCGAGTCTGGGGCGGTTGCTGAGTGGAGTGGCGACCGTCATGTTGCCGTGCATGTTCCAGTGGGCGAGTCGGCGCAATTCCTTTGGGCAACTGTTCAGAATCTCGGAGACATTGTCCGCTGGGAATGGGCCGAGGTTGAAGAATTTCGGTCCGGTGAGCATTCGGTGTAGTGCAGTTAGGTGTCTGTGTAGCCTGAGTCAGCGGGTTTCTTACATCGTGACGTACTATGTGGTGACTGGTACCACGTCGGTGCTGGTGCACAACTATGGTGGGGCGGTTCAAGGGCATCCGACAAAGTGTAATTGTGCGTCGAATGGGGTGCCGGATGTTCGAAACGGGTCTCTGGCAGGGAGTGTCCACCCGAAGACTGGTATTCCCTTCGATAACAACGGGCTCCCCGACTTCTCAAGTATTCGGCATCCTTGTGTGGCTGACGTTCGGACCAACCTGACGGGTAACCGTACAAGAGATGAGACTCTTGCTAATCGGGCAGCCAGATTAAGTGGCACTCCAGCCGGCTACACTTGGAATCATTACCAAGATGCTGGCCTGATGCAAATCGTTGAGAGAGGGCCGCATAGGCTAACGGGGCACACCAGCGGGTTCTCTGGAGGTAGGTAGATCATGACTGGACTCTTCGAGGATGATGACTACTACACGGGCCCACCCTTGGAAGCCGACATGATACGTAGGGCTGAGGATGACCTGGGTGCACGCCTGCCCAGTAGCTACGTTGAGGTGCTGTACCAGCGTAACGGCGGAGTCCCTCGTAGTCGTTGCTGTCCTACGGAGTTCGGGACTTCCTGGGCTCCTGACCACATTCAGATCAGCGCAATTCTTGGCATAGAGGGCGAGTGGGGAATCAACTCCTCGTCCGGCCAGGGGAGTCCCGATATGATTGCCGAGTGGGGTTAACCGGAAATCGGCGTTGTCATTTGCGATACCCCCTCGGCTGGTCATGACACGGTGATGCTCGACTACTCAGAATCTGGTCCTGATGGCGAGCCGGCTGTTGTATACGTCGATGAGGATCGAGTCCCACGTCGAATCGCAGGATCCTTTGAGGAATTCCTGACACGGCTAGTGGATTGCGGCCGCTTTGCAAACGAAGCGAGCGAAAAGAGCGAGACCATTTGAGTAGCAGATGAGCGGGCATCCGTAGTTTGACGGGTGCCCGCTCATTTCTGGGTCTGGTCGCCTCTGTGGCAACTGTTCGGCACGCCCGGAAACCTGGGTCGAGCGCTCGGTGTACAGAGTCGGTCGTCGGCTGGTTAATGGACAAGGACGGCTTCTTATCCTCTGGAGTATGGCAAGGTGGAAGGAGAAAGAATCCAGGCATCTATGGACGGCAATGTCTTCCTGCCGTTTCGTCAAAACGCTACGTGAGGACAGACATTCTGTCGACTCGACCTGGGGAAACAAGGGAGTCGAGTGGTCGACTAGTTTTCAGTGGTCGAGGTGAAATTTGGTACGCTAGGCACTACGATGATGGATTCGCGCAAATTGAGGGCCGTGCTGTGGTTGTTAGAGAGTCGGGTAGCGCAAGCTTGTGGGTAGACCTTGAGGCGAGTCTGCCGTGGCTGGGGTCCCGTCCGTATCTCGTCGACACTGCCGACGGCGGTCGTTTGATCGAAGCTTTGCCTGGGTTCGGCTTCCATGTTTTCGTGGCTGAGGTCCCCGATAGACACACAAACATCGAGAGGGCTCTACTTGTTGAGCTAAGTAGGGTGTTGGGATTTTCTGAACTGGGTGCCGGAAGTTGGGCAGCTTATAGTGGTCGACTTTGGGATCTGCAGCGCTCGGAGGATCGAGGTCCGATTGCCATCGTGATCAACGGGCTTGATGATGCTCTGACTGGAGATCTGCATGCCTTCGTCAGGTGTGTCCATTTCTTATTGTCCATGACGGAAGGTGTCGGGCTTGAGCACGAGAGTGCAGATAGGCAGATTGAGTACTTCTTCGTTGGAAACTGGGCACCGACGAAGTCATAGCCTCACGTTCGAGGCCGACCTGGTGTGAGCAGCGACCGATGCCCGTACTCCTTGCCGAGTACGGGCATCGGGTTGTCGGCTCCTGGCTTCCTGATGGGCAAAGTGGAAGCTGGGTCAGCCGCTCTCGTACATCGTGACCAGCACCCCGTACCCCGTCTCCCCGTCACCCGCATCCCGCAACGAATCCACCAGCCCCTCCAGCCGCCCCCGGAACTCCGCCGCCTGCTCGGCCGTCAACCGCAGGTGCCGCACCGTCAGCATCGGATCCGGTGACCTCACCACCTCCTCCGCCACCGCGTGCAGCAACGCCGTCGTCGGCCCCGCCAGCCCGTCCGGCACCTCCAGCCGCCGCGCCGAGCGCTGGTAGTACTGCTCGGTCCCGCCCCGGACCTGCCGGGTCTCCACGATCCGCACCATGCCGGCCTCCCGCAGCACCTTCAGATGGTGCGCCACGCTGCCCTTGGCCACCGACAGCGACCCGGCCAGCTGGCTGATCGTCGCCGGGGTCTGTACGAGCGCGAACAGCAGGCGCTGGCGAAGTGGGTGGGCCATGGCTTTGAACTGGGCTGGGGTGGATACCGCCAGCACCTCGTCCTGGGGGAGGCGGGGCACGGGGGAAAGTGTCTAATGTTCTTGACGCTTTGTCGAGGGGGCTGGTTCACTCCCGGGCCGTGGAGACCAATGAGATTCATCGGATCGTGGCCGAGACCGCTCGGCTTGTGGCGCGGAACTACGTGTTCGCCGAGGTGGGGCAGGCGGCGAGTGAACGGCTGACCGGCAATCTCGCGGCGGGGCGGTATGACGACGTGGACGGCGCCGAAGGGCTCGCGGCGGCGGTCACCAGGGACCTCCAGGCAGGCAACCAGGACCTGCATCTGCGGTTGTTGCATCACGGGGAGGAGTTGCCCGCGGAACCGGGGGAGTTGTTCGAGGTGGTGGTCCGGCGGGAGGCGGAGCGGACCATGGGTGGCGTGCTGGGGGTGCGGTTGTTGCCGGGGGTGGTGGGGCATGTGGAGTTGGGGCCGTTGCTGATGGATCCGGGGATCAGGGCGGAGGAGTTGGTGGCGGCGATGAATCTGGTCGCGGGGACGCGGGGGTTGTTGCTGGATCTGCGTGGGGTTCGGGGTGGGTCGCCGGACGGGGTGGCGTTGGTGTGCAGTTACCTGTTGGACGAGCGGACGCACCTGAACTCGATGCACGAGCGGGCGGGGGACCGGATCACCCAGTCCTGGACGTTGCCGCATGTGCCGGGGCCGCGGTTCGGTGGCGTGAAACCCGTTGTGGTGCTGACCGGTTCGGCGACCTTCTCCGGCGGGGAGGAGCTGGCCTATGACCTCAAGCACCTGGGGCGGGCGACCGTGGTGGGCGAGCGTACGCGTGGCGGCGCGCACCCTCGGGAGGGTTTCCGGGTGCATCCGCACCTGGAGGTGACCGTGCCGGTCGCCCGTGCGGTCAACCCGGTCACCGGGACGAACTGGGAAGGGGTTGGCGTGCTCCCGGATGTCGAGACCAGCGCCGAGGACGCCTTCGCGACCGGACTGGAACTGCTTCAGGCCGCGTCGTCGCCCGCCGCCTCCCGTGGATCGCTGCCCTGATCCAGCATCGCGGCCACCGGCAGGGTGGCCGCGCCGACCGCCACCGCGTCGGGGCCCAGCTGGCCGACCTCGATCGTGGTCTGGCCGTAGGGATGCCGCAGCGCGTGCGCGGCGGTGGACTGCTCGATCAACGGCAGTAGCGCCGCGCCCAGGGACAGGCCGGCCCAGCCGCCGAGCACGATGCGCTCGGGGTTGAACAGGTTGACCAGGTTCGCGATGCCCGCGCCCAGGTAGCCCGCGGTCTCCTCCAGGACCTTGGCCGCGGTGCGGGAGCGTTCGGCCGCGGTGAGCAGGGCGGCCAGGCTGCTCTGCTCATCCGCGCCGGGCACCGCGCGGCCGCCCCTGGCCTTGCGGTAGCGCTCCAGGATCGCCTCGGCGCCGACGTAGGCCTCCAGGCAACCCCTTGCCCCGCAACGGCATTCCAGGCCGTTGTAGACGATGGTGGTGTGGCCCCACTCGCCCGCGCTGGAGGTGGAACCGCGGTAGGTGGCGCCGTCGGTGATCACCGCCGCGCCGACGCCGGAGCCCAGCAGCGCGATCACCGCGTGCCGGGCGCCCTTGCCCGCACCGAACCACAGCTCGGCCTGGCCCTGGGTCTTGGCGCCGTTGTCGATGAACAGCGGCAGCTCGACCCCCTTGGCGCGCAACAGGTTCACCAGCTCCACGCCGTCCCAGCCGATGGTCTGGGCGTGCACCCGCAGGGTGCTGCCCTGCTCCACCGTGCCGGGCACCCCGATGCCCACGCCGAGCATGCTCGACGCGCCGACCCCGGCCGCCGCCATCACCTCGCGCAGGCCGGAGACCACCTGGGTGACCACCGCGGCCGGACGTGGCCGGGAGGACGGCAGTGCGTGGTCCACCGCCGCCAGCCTGGTCATCGCCAGGTCGAACAGTTCGACTTTTACCCCGGTCTCGCCGACGTCGATGCCCACCACATGGGCGTATTCCGGGTCCACCCGGAGCAACACCCGTGGCCTGCCGCCGTCGGACTCGACCAGTCCCGCCTCGACGATGAGCCGCTCCTCCGCCAGCTCCGCGGTGACGTTGCTGACCGTGGCCGCACTCAGACCGGTCTGCTGGCTCAGCTCCTGACGGCTGAGCGGACCGTCGAAGAACAGCTTGGACAGCAGCATCGACCGGTTGCTGCGGCGCAGATCCCGCACCGTGGAACGTCGTGCCGTCATGATGACTTCATCCCCCCCTCCCGCACCTGGGCCGTGACCATTTGTCACGACATGAACCAAGTATGTGAACAACCTCTGCGCCCAGTGTGGGCCAAACGGGGAACTCCCGCGCCCAGGCACGCCGTCCTGCTTACTTCATGGCTTAAATTTAGACGGGATACGTTATGTTCTCGTTATTGACGTGGCCGGGTGCGGCCGGTTGACTCCTCGCACAAGCTGACCTGCGAGAGCGCTCTACCACTGGCGGGCAACGGCTTACCGCCACCGACGTCGAAGGAGGTCCCATGCGAGTCAAGCGCATCGCGGCCTTGACCCTCACGGGAATCCTTGCCCTGGGCCTGGTCGCCTGCGGCACCGGCAACAGCGGCGCCGGGGGCAACCCGGGCGCGGTGCTCAACATCGGCGCGCCCAACGGGCCGCAGCCGGAGAACCACAACCCGTTCCTGGAGACCTCCGCGGCCGGCTCGCTCGGCTACCGGTGGATGATCTACGAGCCGCTCGGCATGCGGAACAAGGTCCGCCCCACCGACCCCAGCAAGCCGTGGCTGGCCAGCAAGTGGGAGTGGGCGGACAACTTCACCAAGCTCACCCTGACCGTCCGGGACAACGTCAAGTTCTCCGACGGCAAGCCGATGACCGCCGAGGACGTCGCCTTCAGCCTCGGGCTGCTCAAGAAGAACCCGGCGTTCAACCTGCACGCCATCCCCTTCGGCGACATCACCCCCAGCGGCAACACGGTGACGGTGACCTTCCCCCGGTCCCAGTACACCAACCAGGTGATGATCCTGGAGGCCGCGGTGGTGCCCAAGCACATCTGGGAGCAGGTCAAGGATCCCTCCCAGGAGCTGAACAAGAACCCGGTCGGCACCGGCCCGTACACGTTGAAGTCCTTCACCCAGCAGACCGTCACGCTCACCGCGCGGGACAGCTACTGGCAGGAACTGCCCAAGGTCAAGGAACTCCGGTACACCTCCTACAACGACAACAACGCGCAGACCACCGCGCTGGCCTCCGGCGCCTCGGAGTGGGCCTTCGTGTTCATCCCGAACTACAAGGCCGTCTACACCAGCAAGAACCCGCAGCACCACAAGCTGTGGTTCCCCGCCTCCCTCGGTATCCACGGCCTGTGGTTCAACACCGAGAAGGCGCCCTTCGACAACGCGGCGCTGCGCCGGGCGATCAACCTGGTGATCAACCGCGAGGACATCTTCACCCAGGCCGAGGCCGGGTACTTCTACCCCAAGGTGGACAACGTCACCGGCATCCCCACGCCCAACGGGGACTCCTTCATCGCGCCGGAGCACAAGGGCAAGACGCTGATCCCGAACGTGACCGAGGCCAAGAAGCTGGTCACCGACGCCGGGTTCCGCTATGACGGCAACACCCTGCTCGACCCGGCGGGCAAGCCGGTCAAGCTGACCATGTCGGTGCCCTCCGGCTGGTCGGACTACGTGACCACGCTGGAGATCATCAAGGACAACCTGTCCGGGCTCGGCGTCACCGCCACCGTGGACAAGACCAACCAGGACGCCTGGACCGAGGCGGTGGAGGCGGGCAACTTCGACGCCGTCATGCACTGGACCGAGGACGGCCCCACCCCGTACCAGGCCTACCGCTACATGATGGACAGCGAGCTGTACAAGCCGCTGGGCACCGGGCAGACCATCGGCAACTACGGCCGCTTCCGCAACGCCGAGGCCACCGCCGCGCTGCGCCAGTACGCCAACGCCAGTGACGACGCGGCCCGCGCGGCCGCGCTGAACACCGTGCAGCGCATCATGATCGAGCAGCAGCCGGTCGCGGTCACCGGCGCGGCCAACCTGGGTGGCATGTACAGCACCAAGAACTGGGTCGGCTGGCCCGAGGACAGCAACCCCTACGCGCCGGCTCAGCCGAGCCTGCGCACCTCACTGGATGTCGTGCTCCACCTCAAACCCGCCTCCTGAGCGGCGCCTGGGAAGGACAGGAGGACTCACGGGGATGAGTGAGAGCACGATTGCCTCGGCTTCCGGCACTACGGCGGTGGTGCTGGAAGCCGAGGCCCTGACCAAACACTTCCCGGTCCGCAGAGCGGCCAGGGAGGTGCTCACCCGCACGGCGCGAACCGTGCACGCGGTGGATGAGGTCACGGTGCGACTGCGCCGGGGCCGGGTCACCGCACTGGTGGGCGAGTCCGGTTCGGGCAAGTCCACCGTGGCCAGGCTGCTGGCCCAGCTCTACCCGCGCACCAGCGGCGAGATCCGGCTGCACGGCGAGCCGGTCACCGTGCGCGGCGGCCGGAAGTTCCGCGCCTACAGCAAAAAAGTGCAGCTGATCTTCCAGGACCCGTTCGCCTCGCTGAACCCGGTGCACACCGTGCGCTACCACCTCGGCCGGGCCCTGAAGATCCACGGCAACGGCGGTGCGAACCGGGCCGAGCTGGAGACCGCGTTGCGGGAACTGCTCACCCGGGTTTCGCTGACCCCGCCGGAACGCTACCTCGACAAGTTCCCGCACGAACTCTCCGGCGGCCAGCGCCAGCGGGTGGCCATCGCCCGCGCCCTGGGCGCTGACCCGGACGCGCTGCTTGCCGACGAACCAGTGTCCATGCTGGACGTCTCCATCCGGCTCGGCGTGCTGAACCTGTTGCGGGACCTCAAAGAACGCCTCCAGCTGGCCATCCTCTACATCACCCACGACATCGCCTCGGCCCGCTACTTCGCCGACGAGACCCTGGTGATGTACGCGGGCCGGATCGTGGAGGGCGGGGACAGCGAGACGCTCACCCAGCGCCCCGCGCACCCCTACACCCGGCTGCTCATCGACTCCGCCCCCGACCCGGACCGCGGCGTGCACGAGCAGGACGTGCCGGAGAAGGTGGATTCGCTGGCCGCACTGGGCAAGGACACCGCGCGCAGTGAGCCGCCCAGCCTGATCGACCCGCCGGCGGGCTGCCGGTTCCATCCGCGCTGTCCGCAGGCGATGGCCCGCTGCCGCACCGAGGTCCCGCCCCGCTTCGACATCGGCGACGGTGCCGGTCACTGGGCCGCCTGCTGGCTGTACGCGGTGGACGATCCGGCCCGTGAATCGGCCGGGGAACCCGCGGGGGAGCCGGTCTCGTGAGATTCGTGCTCCAGCGCCTGGCGTTCTACCTGTTCACCGCCTGGGCCGCGGTGACCATCAACTTCTTCATCCCCCGGCTCATCCCCGGCGACCCGGTCACCTCGCTGATCTCCCGCCAGCAGGGCGCGATGAGCGCGGAGAACATCCAGTCGCTGTATGTCCTCTTTGGACTCGACGGCGATCAGAGCATCTTCGAGCAGTACCTGGACTACGTCGCCCAGTTGCTCAGCGGCGACCTGGGCCTGTCCTTCACTTTCTTCCCCACCCCGGTCTCCGACGTGCTCGCGCAAAGCCTGCCGTGGACGGTGATCCTGGTCGGCATCACCACCATCGCCAGCTTCCTCATCGGCACCGGCCTCGGCGTGCTCGCCGGATGGCGGCGCGGCTCCTGGGTGGACCTGGTGCTGCCGGTGACCACCTTCCTGTCCTCGGTGCCCTACTTCTGGCTCGGCCTGATCGCGATCACCCTCTTCGCCGGCATCGACGGCGCCTTCCCGGCCTCGGGTGGATTCGAGGCGGGACTGGTGCCGGGCTGGGATCTGGAGTTCCTCGGCAGCGCGCTCTACCACAGCATCCTGCCCGCGGTGACGATCATCATCTCCTCGATGAGCGGCTGGATCCTGAGCATGCGCAACATGATGGTCACCGTGGCCGCCGAGGACTACGTCACCGTCGCGCACGCCAAGGGCCTCTCCGAAAGCCGGGTCGCCCTGAGCTACGCCGCGCGCAACGCGGTGCTGCCCAACGTTTCCGGCCTCGCGCTGTCCCTCGGGTTCATCGTCGGCGGCACCCTGCTGGTCGAGATCGTCTTCTCCTACCCCGGCGTGGGCTTCCAGCTCTTCCAGGCCGTCGGCGCCAAGGACTACCCGCTGCTGCAGGGTATCTTCCTGGTGATCACGCTGTCCGTGCTGGTCGCCAACCTCCTCGCCGACCTGGCCTACCTCGCCCTCGACCCGCGCACCCGCAAGGAGGGCTGAGCCATGGCCATGCCCACCACCGACCTGCTCGCCGCGGCCGCGCAGCCACCGGGCGAAGGACTCCTCGCGGGTAAGAAGCGCCGATTCCGCTTCGCCAGCAACAGCAAAACCCTCATCGGCCTCACCATCCTCGGCTTCTTCGTGCTGCTGGCCATCATCGGGCCGTGGATCGCGCCGTACGACCCGTCCCAGCGCAGCTCGGCGTTGCTGGAACCGCCCTCGGCCGCGCACTGGTTCGGCACCACCCACATCGGCCAGGACATCTTCAGCCAGATCCTGGTCGGCGCGCGCAGCGTCATCCTGGTCGGCTTCCTCGCCGGGGGAGTGGCCGCGGTGCTCGCCGTGCTCGTCGGCGTCACCTCCGGCTACCTCTCCGGCGCCGTCGGCGAAAGCCTGTCCATGCTGTCCAACGTCTTCCTGGTGCTGCCCGCGCTGCCCCTGGTGATCATCGTGACCGCGACCCTGCCCGGCACCGGCGACATCACCGTGGCCATGGTCATCGGCTGCACCTCCTGGGCCTGGGGCGCCAGAGTGCTGCGCGCGCAGACCTTGTCGTTGCGGCGCAGGGACTATGTCGAAGCCGCGCGCGCCACCGGCGAGCCGACCTGGCGGATCATCCTGTTCGAGATCATGCCCAACCTGTCCGCGGTGATCGCCTCCAACTTCGTCGGCACGGTGATCTTCGCGGTGATGTCGGAGATCACCCTGGCCTTCATCGGCGTCGCCGGCATCTCCGAGTGGAACTGGGGCACCATCCTGTTCTGGGCGCAGAGCCAGCAGGCCCTGGCCCAAGGCGCCTGGTGGTGGTTCGTGCCGGCCGGACTCGCCATCGCCTTGCTGGGCACCGCGTTGTCGCTGCTGAACTTCGGCATCGACGAGTTCGTCAGCCCCCGCCTGCGCAGCTCCGGCGGCCGGCGCGCCCGCGGGCCCGACGGCAAGGTGGTCCGGATGCGGGTCGGCTTCACCCCCGTCCTCGGGGAGTCTGCAAAGGACGGTGCGCGATGAGCAAACCGGTGCTGGAGATCAAGGATCTCAACGTCGACTACGGCGTGGGCGACAACGCCGTGCGCGCGGTCCGCGAGGTCAGCCTGACCCTGCACCGCGGCGAGGTGCTCGGCCTGGCCGGGGAGAGCGGCAGCGGCAAGTCCACCCTGGCCTACGGACTCACCCGGCTGCTGCCCCCGCCCGGCGTGGTGCGCAGCGGCCAGGTGATCTACCACGACCCTGATGGCGAACCCGTGGACATCCTGCGGCTCTCCGTCCCCGAACTGCGCAGGTTCCGGTGGGCGGAGACCTCGCTGGTCTTCCAGGGCGCGATGAACTCGCTCAACCCCGTGCACAAGGTCTCCACCCAGCTCACCGACGTGATCAAGGCGCACGACCCGGGCAGCACCCGTGCCGCCCGCCGGGCCCGCGCGAAAGAACTGCTGGATCTCGTGGGCATCGCGGCGGATCGCCTCGACGCCTACCCGCACCAGCTCTCCGGCGGCATGCGCCAGCGCGTCATGATCGGCATGGCGCTGGCGCTGCAACCGCAGATCGTGATCATGGACGAGCCGACCACCGCGCTGGACGTGGTCACCCAGCGGCAGATCCTGCGCCAGCTCGTCGACCTCCGCGAACGACTCGACTTCTCCGTCCTGTTCATCACGCACGACCTGTCGTTGCTGGTGGAGTTCGCCGACCGGATCGCGGTCATGTACGGCGGACGCATCGTCGAGCAGGCCCCCTCGACGCAGCTCTACCGGGACTCGCTGCACCCTTACAGCGACGGCCTGCTGCACTCCTTCCCCGCCCTGCGCGGACCGCGCCGGGAGCTGACCGGGATCCCGGGTTCGCCACCGGACCCCCGGGCGCTGCCCAGCGGATGCTCGTTCCACCCCCGCTGTCCACAGGCGTTCGAGCCGTGCGCGCAACGGGTTCCCGTGCTCGGCCCGCCAGCCGGCACCGCCGAACGCACCGTGGCGTGCCATGTGCACGTGGGCGACCGAGTTCCGACCTGAGCGAGAAGGAGACAGCGTGGACATCACCACCGCGGCCCCGGCCGGAAGCCTGGCGGAGCAGCAGATCCGGACCCTGCCGCCGTCCTTCCGGTGGGGCGTGGCCACCTCGGCCTACCAGATCGAGGGGGCCGCGTTCGAGGACGGGCGCACCGCCTCGATCTGGGACACCTACTGCCGCACCCCCGGCATGGTGCACGAGGGCGACCACGGCGACGTCGCCTGCGACCACTACCACCGGATGCCCGAGGACGTCGAGCTGATCCGCTCCCTCGGCGTGGACACCTACCGCTTCTCGGTGTCCTGGCCCCGCGTCCAGCCCGGCGGCACCGGCCCGGTCAACCTCAAGGGACTCGGCTTCTACGACCGCCTGGTCGACGAGCTGCTGGCCAAGGACATCGCGCCCTGGGTGACGCTGTACCACTGGGATCTGCCCCAGGAGCTGGAGGACGCGGGCGGCTGGCCGGTGCGCGACACCGCCTACCGTTTCGCCGACTACGCCATGCTGGTCTTTGACAAACTGCAGGACCGGGTGCGCGAGTGGACCACACTCAACGAGCCCTGGTGCTCGGCCATGCTCGGCTACTGGGAAGGCCGCCAGGCGCCGGGACGGCAGAACTTCCCCGACGCCATCCACGCCGTGCACCACCTGCTGCTCGGCCACGGCCTTGCCACCCAACGGATGCGCGCCGCGGGCAAGCCGGAACACGAGTTCGGCATCACGCTCAACATGGGCACCGCCACCCCGGCCACCGACGCCATCGAGGACCGGGAGGCCGCCCGCCGCGCCGATGGCCTCGGCGCGCGGATCTACCTGGACCCGTTGCTGCGCGGGCAGTACCCGGCCGACATCGTGGCCGACCTGGCCGAGCGCAAGATCGAACTGCCGGTTCGGGACGGTGATCTGGAGATCATCGCCCAGCCCATCGACGTGCTCGGGGTGAACTTCTACTCCGGCCACGTCTTCTCCGGCCGGGACGAGCACGGCAACACCCGCGACGCCGACGGCAACCCGGTGGAACGCCAGATCCCGCAAGGCAAACCGGTCACCGCGATGGGCTGGGAGATCGTGCCCGAGCGGTTCACCGAACTGCTGGTGCGACTGAGCAAGGACTATCCCGGCGTGCCAATGGTGATCACCGAGAACGGCTCGGCCTTCGTGGACGTGCCGGACGCGGAGGACTTCGTCGAGGACGAGGGCCGCACCGACTACTTCCGCTCGCACATCGGCGCGGTCGCGGCCGCGCGCAACCAGGGCGCGGACATCCGAGGCTACTTCGCCTGGTCGCTGATGGACAACTTCGAGTGGTCCTACGGCTACGACAAGCGCTTCGGCATCGTCCGCGTCGACTACCAGACCCAGCAGCGCACGCCCAAGCGCAGCGCGCTCTGGTACCGGGACACCATCCGTCAGATCCGGTCTGGTACCTGACGAATGGCGGGTGCGGCGGCCGGTCCGGCTGCCGCACCATGTAGCACGGTTCTCCCGCACACTCCCGCCGCCACGGGAAACCGCTTTCCCTCACTGCACACCTTGAGAGGAACGGTTATGAGAACTGGCTTGAAAGCGCTTACCAGAGTGGCGCTGCCGGTGGTGGTCCTGGCGGGTGGCCTGGTCCTGCCTGCCCTGTCCGCGGGCGCGGCGCCGGTCCGGTACGAGGCCGAGAACGCCACCATCTCCCAGGGACTGGTGGAGTCCAACCACGCCGGGTTCAGCGGCGCGGGTTTCGTCAACAACGACAACGTGGCGGGCAGCTACGTCGAGTGGACGGTGAACGCCCCGTCCGCCACCGGCAACGCGGTGCTCGCCTTCCGCTACGCCAACGGCAGCGGCGCCAACCGGCCACTGGACATCACGGTCAACGGCAACCTGGTGTCGAATGATCTGGCCTTCCCCAGCAACGGCTGGACGAACTACCAGAGCGTGACGGTCAACGCCGCGCTCAACGCCGGGGCCAACACCATCCGGGCCACCGGGGCCACCGCCACCGGCGGCCCCAACCTGGACGCCCTGGACGTGGACACCGCGCCGGTGCCCGGCCGCGGCAACCCGCAGCCCCCGGCCAACGTCAGCACCGGCTGGTCCATCCCGTGGGCGGTCTCCTTCCTGCCCGACGGCCAGTCGGCGCTGGTGACCGAGCGGGACACGTTCCGGGTGTTCCGGGCCGGGCTCAACGGCAGCAAGACCCAGGTCGGCACGGTGCCCAACAGCACCACCACCGGCGGTGAGGGCGGCCTGATGGGCGTGGCGGTCTCGCCCGGCTGGAACGGCGCCAGCGATCAGGACGTGTTCTTCTTCCACACCTCCAACGACGGTGGCGCGCAGGCGAACCGGATCGTGCGGATGAGCTTCAACGGCACCACGTTGAGCAACCGCCAGATCATCGTCAACAACCTGCCGTCCAGCCGGTTCCACAACGGCGGCCAGCTCAAGTTCGGCCCGGACGGGTTCCTGTACGCCACCACCGGTGACGCGCAGAACACCAGCCTGGCGCAGAACCTGAACAGCCCGGCCGGCAAGGTCCTGCGCTTCACCCGCACCGGCGCCCCCGCGCCCGGCAACCCGTTCAACTCGCTGGTCTACAGCTACGGGCACCGCAACGCCCAGGGCCTGGCCTGGGACTCGGCAGGTCGGCTGTGGTCGGCGGAACTGGGCAACGTCTCTACGGATGAGCTGAACCTGATCCTGCCCGGTCGCAACTACGGCTGGCCGCAGTGCGAGGGCAACTGCGGGGTCGCCGGGATGGAGAACCCGAAGCGGACCTGGACCACCGCCGAGGCTTCGCCCAGCTCCCTGGCGATCGTGAACGACACAGCCTATGTCGCGGCACTGCGTGGGCAGCGGCTCTGGCGGGTCGAGCTGAACGGCACCAGCGCCGGCGCGACCACGGCCCACTTCACCACCTTCGGCCGGTTGCGTTCGGTGGTGAAGGTGCCGGGCGCCAACGCCATCTGGATCGGCACCACCAACGCCGACGGCAACGGCGGCCAGGGCCCCGGCTCCGACCGGATCCTGCGCAGCGAAATCCGCTGATCGCGTGCTGTCGGGCGAGCGGTCCCAGCCCGCCCGACAGCCCGCCACCCGAGTGTTGGCCGTGCCACTTGGCCCAACTCGTACGCCCACTTCGGCCAACCGGGCGTACGAGTTGGGCCAACTCGCCGTACGACAACGGCCAACACGCCGGGTGGGGTGGGGTGGGGTTAGCGGACGTGGCGGGCTAGGTCGGCGTGGGAGCCGGAGGGCATGTAGGCGGGGAGGATGGCGTCTACCGAGAAGCCGCCGTCGGGGCGAGGGCCCGCGTTGATGGTGCCGCTGACCAGGGCTACTCGCTGGCGTAGGCCGAGCAGGCCGCCGCCGGTGGCGGGGCCGGGGGATTTGGCCAGGTGGATCGGGGTTGGCGGGCGGGGTGGGGCGCTGTTGCGGATGCTGAGCCAGACCCGGTCGGCGCCGTAGCGGACCTGGACGCGGACCTGGGTGCCTGGCGCGTGTTTGCGGACGTTGGCCAGGGCCTCTTGCACGATGCGGAAGGCGGTGCGGCCCACCACGGGGGAGGTGTGCACGGGGGAGCCGTCCTGGACCAGGTCGACGCCGATGCCCACCGAGACCGTTTCGGCGACCAGGGCGGACAGGTCGGGGAGGGCGGTGGCGGGGGCTTCTACCGCCGCTTCGCCGTTGGCGCTCTTGGCGGGGAGGGTGCGCAGGACGCCGACCAGGTCGCGGAGTTCGTCCAGGGCGTGGCAGCCCGCGGCGCGGAGGTCTTCGGCGGCCTGGCGGGTGGCCTCGTCGGGAGCGGTCATCCGGAGGGCGCCCGCTTGCAGGACCATCAGGCTGACTCGGTGGGTCAGCACGTCGTGCATCTCGCCGGCCAGGCGGACGCGCTGGTCGGCGCGGGCCTGTTCGGCCAGCAGGCGGGACTCGGTGGCGGCGCGTTCGGCGCGTTCGGACTCGGCGCGGGCCAGGGCGCGGCGAGCCAGCAGGTGCCTGCCCAGGAGCACGGGGACCAGGGTGAGCAGGATGCCGGTGGTGATCTCGGCGAGTTCCGGTTGCCACGGGCGGGCGGCCAGTACAGCGGCCGCGGCGACCAGGGGCCACCAGTACGCCTGGAGTGGGCGGGGGATGGTGACGGCGGCGACGGTGAGGGCGGCGGCCAGCCAGGGGACCGCGAGGAGGTCGGGTGGGAGGAGCAGGCCGGGGAGGGCCAGTTCGGCGACCGCGGCGCCGGTGAGGCCGAAAGTGGCCACAGCGGGAGTGGTGGCGCGGGCGAAGACCAGCACGCTGGCCACGGCCTGCAGCAGCACCCCGGCGGGCGGGTAGGCGTCCGCGGGCCACCACAGTGAACCGAGTAGTGGGGGGAGCAGTCCGATGGCGAGCAGGGCAAGCGCGGCCGCCGCGTCCACGGGTCTAGCCCGGCGCGGTGGCCACCATGGCCGGCGGGAAGGTGCCTGCACACCGAGAACGGTACTGACTGGATGGTCGGTTCAGGTGAGAGAAACGCCTTTCGGCCCCCTCAAGTCCCTACGAACGTTGTCGTTCGGGGCAGTGGGTGCTCCTTTGGTCGCATTCCGCTGCCCAAGGGGGCAGCTGGGACCGGCGCCTGGTCCGGACCGGTCCGTACCCTGGAGGGGTGAAGTGGTCACCGGACTTATCGGTTCCGGGTCCTGTCGACCCCGCGTACGACGTCAGGACACGAAACCGCAAGTGCAATCGATGATCCGCCGATCGACTCTACGCACCGCGGACGCGGCCGGGGTGCGTCCCTTCGGGCTAATCGGCGCACCGAAAACAGAAACTGGTCAGTCTACTTTTTGTTCGGTGAATTAACCTGGAGCCATGTCCGTCCCGCCCTCGATGCTCACCGCGCGACTGCCCGCTCCGGTGCCCCTGGACGAGCAGGCGAGTTGTCCGGTCTCCGAGGTGTTCCAGCGCATTGGCGACCGCTGGAGCGTGCTGGTGCTGGTCCTGCTGAACCAGCGCCCACACCGGTACAACGAGTTGCACCGCGCCATGGAAGGCCTCAGCCGCCGCATGCTCACCCGCACCCTGCGCGCCCTGGAACGCGACGGACTCGTGGCCCGCACCGTGTTCCCGACCGTGCCGCCGGGGGTGGAGTACGAGCTGACCGAACTGGGTCGCAGCCTCCTGATCCCGCTGTCCGCGCTCTCGGACTGGGCCGTGGGCACCGCGCCGCGGATCGAGCGCCACCGCGCGGAGTTCGACGCCCGGCCGTAGGCACTTCGGCCAAACGCGGCAACCTTGGCGGAACCGGTTGACGACTCGATTCAGCACGGCCCAGAATCGCGGAGAGAGCGCTCTCAGCAGTGTGCCGACATCGTCGTCGAACGCCTGGAGTCGCCATGCCCCCCGCACCCCATCCCGGGTCACTCCGTCATCCCGCGCTGGTGTTCACCCTGTTGCTCGCCCTGATCGGCGGCGGGCTGCTCGCCGGCGGCCGGGCCGCCCGAGCCGAGGGAGTCCTTGTCTCCCAAGGGAAACCGACCATCGCCTCCTCGGTGGAGAACGCGGTCATGGTGGCCGCCGCGGCCACCGACGGCGATCTGGGCACCCGCTGGTCCAGCCAGGCCGCCGACGCGCAGTGGCTCCAGGTCGACCTGGGCGCCCCGGTGACGGTGGACCGGATCACCCTGCACTGGGAGGCCGCCTACGCCACCCGGTTCCGGATCGAGTTCTCCACCGACGGCTCGGCCTGGACCAGCCCGCACACCGGCGCGGGCACCCCCGGCGTGCAGAACCTGGCCGTGGCGGGCGTGGCCCGGTACGTGCGCTGGGTCGGGCTCAGCCGCGCCACCGGGTACGGCTACTCGCTGTGGGAGTTCCAGGTCTACGGCGCCGCGCCCAGTGCCAACATCGCCGCCTACGCCCAGGTGAGCGCCTCCTCGCACGAGGGCGGCAACGCCCCGGCCGCCGCACTGGACGGACGCCTGGGCACCCGCTGGTCCAGTCAGTTCGGCAACGACCACGAGTGGCTGCGGATCGACTTCGGCGGCCGCGCCCAGCTCACCGGCGTGGTGCTGCACTGGGAAGGCGCCTACGCCAAGGCACATCGCCTCGAACTCTCCGACGACGGCAACGCCTGGCGGCCCCTGCACAGCACGGCCGAGGGCACCGGCGGCGTGGAACGGATCAGCGCCGCGGGCAGTGGCCGGTACCTGCGCTGGACCGGCGTCACCAGGGCGACCGGGTACGGCTATTCGCTGTGGGAACTCCAGGTGCTCGGCACCGTGGACAACACCGCCAGCACCCCGCCGCTGCTGTCCCCGCCGACCCGCCCGCCCGGCGGCCCGGCCCGGTTCGCCCTGCACACCCCCGGCGACCAAGCCATGATCACCGACACCCGCCGCCCGGAGTTCCGCTGGGCCGCGGTGCCCGGCGCGACCCGCTATGAGCTGTGGCTCAACGTCAGCCGCGCCGACTACGACTACACCGCCCCCGGCAACCTCCTGGACCTGCACACCAAGGTCGCCGAGACCACCACGCCGAACTACACCCCGGCCTGGGACATCCCGGACCGCTGGACCTACCGCTGGCACGTCCTCGCGGTGACCGGCGGCGGCACCCAGGTCTCGGCCACGCACACCTTCAGCCTCTACCGGCCTGCCCTGGAAACCGTCGCCGACGGCATCGGCCTGATCGGCGGCAGCCGGGACCTCAACCGGGACGGCGCGATCCAGCCGTATGAGAACTGGCGGCTGCCGGTGCAGGCCAGGGTGGACGACCTGCTCGGCCGGATGACCACCGAGGAGAAGGCGTATCAGCTGTTCTACAACGCCCAGCGCTTCCCCAACTCCGGCTGGCACTTCGGGCCCGCCGACGCCCAGGATCTGCACAACACCCTCCTGGCGGCCGGCGGAACCCGCCTCGGTATCCCGTTCGTCACCGCCGGGGACACCGTCAGCGGCTACCAGACCACCTACCCCACCCAGAGCGGACTCGCCGCCGCCGGGAACCACCTGTTGACCCACCGGCTCGGCGATATGCAACGCCGCGAACAACTGGAGGTCGGCGCCCGCGGCACCCTCGGACCGATCGCCGAGGTCGGCACCAAGGTGCTCTACCCACGGATCCAGGAGGGCAACGGCGAGGACGCCCAGGTGGCCGCCGCCCAGGTCCGCGCGCTCGTCTCCGGCCTGCAGGGCGGCCCCGAACTGAACCCGAACTCGGTGCTGGCCACCGTGAAGCACTGGCCGGGCGAGGGCGCGGGTGGGGAGGCGCTGATCGTCTACGACGGGGTGACCATCAAGTACCACCTGATCCCGTTCCGGGCCGCGCTGGAAGCGGGCGCGGTGAACATCATGCCCGGCTACGCGGGCAGCTCCTTCCTCGATCCCGGCGGCCCCGGCGCGGGCGACAGCGCCAAGATCCTGGCCTACCTGCGGCGCGAACTCGGCTACACCGGACTGATCACCACCGACTGGCTGCCGTCCGGTTCCTGGGTCGGCGCGGCCAACGCCGGCTCCGATGTGATGGGCGGCGCCGACCCCGGCGCACCCGGCTACTCCATCGGCCAGTTCATCGCCGGCGTGCCCCTGGCCCGCATCGACGACGCGGTGCGGCGGGTGCTGTCGCTGAAGTTCCGGCTCGGCATCTTCGAGGCCCCCTACGGCGATCCGGTCAACGGCCCGTACCGGTTCCACCAGCCCGGCCACGTCCAGCTGGCCAACCAAGCCGCCCGCGAAGCCCTGACCCTGCTCAGGAACGACGGCGTGCTGCCACTGCGGCTCACCCGCGGCGACAACATCGTGGTGGCCGGACCCCGCGCCGACGACGAGGCCGCCTGCTGCATCTGGACCAGCTTCTTCCACGAGGAGTACGGCTCGCAGACCATGCTCGCCGCGATCCGCGCCCGCGCCGAGGCGGCCGGGGTCACCGTGCACCTGGACACCGCGCCCAACCCGAGACTCGCCGTGGTCGCGGTGGGGGAGACCTCCTACACACACGGCACGAACTGGGTGAAGGAACAGCCGTTCCTGCCCCCGGACCAGCTCGCGCTGATCCAGGACTTCCGGCGCCGCGGCATCCCGGTGGTGGTCGCGCTGGTCATGCCCAGGCCGTACGTGATCACCGAATGGCAGGACCAGGTCGGCGCGATCGTGCTCACCTACCGCGGCGGCGAGGAGATGGGCCCGGCTTTGGCCAGTCTGCTCTTCGGCGACTTCCAACCCAGCGGCAAGTTGCCGTGGCAGCTGCCCCGACTGCTCTCCGACGTGCTCCGCCCCGGCGGCCAGGACATCCTCGAAGACGCCAACGAAGCCTGGGACCTCCCGTACGACCTGGGCGCCACCCCGGCCCAGCGCGCCGAGATCCGGGCGCACATCGACGCCGGACGGCCCGTGCCGCCGGTGTACGGCAACCCGCTCTACCAGTTCGGCTCCGGCCGCACCGGCTGGTGACCCAGGGCGCGGCCCGTTCCCTCAATTCAGTGGGGGGACGGGCCCTCCGCGCTCCACCTCGACGAACCGGCCGGTCTCCGCCCGCAACTGGGCCAGCAGGAACGCGCCAAGGCCCACATCGTCGGTCAGGCCGATGATCGGCAGGAACACCTCGGGCAACAGGTCGATCGGGGAGATGATGTAGATGATCCCGGCGATCCAGAACAACCGCTTGGACCACGGCGGCGCCGGATAACGGCGCTGACGCATCGCGCGCAGCATCCGCGGCAACGCCCGCACCCGCTGCACCGTGCTCGGCGAACCCAGGCCCTTGCGACGGCGGATTGTGCGGATGATCCCACCGATCAGGGCCAGTCCGCCCAGGACGGTCAGCACGATGCCCACCGTGTTCGGCGCCATCCACAGCACGGTGGAATCCAGCCGCCAGAACGCCAGTCCGCCCAGTGCGAGCAGCGCCACCCCGAGAACGAGCACCCGACCTCCCCCACTCCTTGACCGGACAACGGTTCCCGGCGCACTGATCGCTGAACCAGGTGAACTCTCCGGCGTGTCACCAGGATAGCCCGGAGCGAGCTGGCGCAATCCTGGCGCGTTTCGCTACAACCCGGTCCCCATGGACCAGACAGCAGCAGACCCGCCACCGCACCATCCCCGTCCACAGTGGATCGGCTGGACCCTGACCGCGGTCACGGTGCCCGCGCTGCTGGCCGGACTCGGCGTGGCGGTGGCCGGCCCCCGGATCGAAGCCGAACTGACCCACACCGCCGAGGGCGCCCTCGGCACCGCCGGGCACCCGGACGCCCAGGTGTCCGCGGTGGGCCGGGAGCTGAGCCTGGCCGGGTTACCTGGCGACCGGCTGGCCGCGGTGAGCACCATGGTGGCCAACCTGCCCGGGGTGGACTCGGTGGTGGTGCGCGAACTCGCGCCGACCCCGGTGCTGCTGCGGGTCCGCGACGGCGAACTGCTCGTCTCGGCCACTGGGCACAGCGTGCTGGCCACCGGCAGGCTGCTGGAGGAGATCAGCGCCCGCTGCCCCGGCCACCGCGTCACCGACCTGACCCTGGCCGTCCCCGGCACCGGACCCGCCTACGCCACCACCGCGCTGGCCGCGGTCGCCCAGGCCGCCGCCGAGGCCAGGGGCGCGGACCTCACCGTGGCCATCCGGCCCGACGGCGTCACCGTACGCGGCGTGGTCGCCGACGCCGACCAGCGCAACGTGCTCCTGGAACGGTTGCGCGGCAGCGAGTTCGGCCCGGTGCACGCGGGCGGGCTGACCGTCGGACCGCCGCCACATCCGTCCACTGTGGACATTCGAGCCCTCGATGCCGCGGTGGGGCGGATGATCGACGGCAGTGGCGGGGTCAACTTCGAGGCCGCCACCGTGCGCTGGGGCGAAGGCCACGGCGCCGCCCTGGTCGAGCGGATCGGCAGGCTGCTGCGGGTGGCGCCCAAATCACTGATCACGGTGACCGCCTGGGCCTCCGAGGAACAGCCGCCCGGCGTGGACCCGCGCCGCCTGGCCGGCCGCCGGGCCGACCTGGTGCGCGATCTCGTGGTGGCCCAAGGGGTTCCGCGCGAACTGGTCAGCACGGTCGCCAGGGTCGAGCCCGGCCCCGAGACCTTCGTCCCGCACCTGCGCCGCGCGCGGGTCACCGTCAGCTAGGAGCTGCAACGATGATGTGGTTGTTCTGGCAGGTCTTCCTGCTGTGCCTGGCCGCCTTCCTGATCGGCGGGCTGGTGAGCTGGCTGCTCCTGGTCCGCCCGCTCGCCGAACGCCGCGCCGCCGCACCCGCCGCCGCACCCGCCGCAGCACCGGAACCGGCGCCCGCGCCGGAGCCGCCGTTGTCCTTGGCGGAGCAGGCGATCCCGGCCCAGGTGATCCCCGAGCCGGTCCAGGCGACGGTGAAGGGCAACACCCGCACCAAGCGGTACCACACCGAGGATTCGCCCTACTTCAACCGCACCAAGGGCGACATCTGGTTCGCCTCGGTCGCCGAGGCCGAGCAGGCCGGCTACACCGCCGGGGTGGCCCGCCGGCGCGCCGAAGCCGTGCGCTGACCGCCCGCCCCGGTCACGGCTCCTCCCGTGGCCGGGGCGGCGCGGCCACGCCCTCCGGCCGCACGACCTGACCCAGCACCACCCGGAACAGGTCCCGGTCCACCGTGCTCGGCTCCGCGGCCAGCCACTGCCCGATCTCGGTGACGAACTGCTCCGGACTCATCGGCGGCGCGGGCACCTCGGGCGCCTCGCCGGTGGTGATCTCCCCGGCCCGGTTCGGGTACAGCACCAGCACGCCGCGCACCTCCACCTCGGGCAGCAGATCGCGGAATGCCTCCACCCCCTCGGGCAGCCGGGTGCCGCCACCGCGGTAGGCATGTCCGTTGCGCCGCAGGCCACCCGTGTCATCGGCGGTGTAGTGCCCCGGCAGCCACAGCTTCGACTCGATCAGCACCAGGCGCCGCCCGCACAGCACGGCGTGGTCGATGTCGGCGAACACCGAATCCGGCCAGGCCAGCCCGTGGAAGATGCGCACCCCGGGCAGCCGGGTCAGATACCGGCCGAGCAGCCGCGCGGTGAGCTGTTCGGCGACATCGCCCTCCTCCGCGCCAGGACGGCCGAACACGGTGCGGATGCCGAACTCCGCGGTGAACTCCCGGTCGGTGCGGCTGGCCGCCAGCTGGTTGCGCCACAGGTGCAGGGTGACCCCGGTGACCACGGCGAAGACCGCCAGCCACAACCCGATCAGCCACGCCGACCCGGTCAGCACCGGCAACAGCACCCACATCAGCAGCCACACGGCCAGCGAGCCGAACGCGGGGCCGTGGCCGGGACCGGTGGGCGGCACCAGGCGGATCCGCTCCACCGGGTCCACCTCGGGCCACCACGGGATCGTGTCCGGGTCCAGCCGCGGCATGCCGGGGGTGAACTCGGGATCCGGGCCGAAAGTCCTGGTGCGCCGGGTGGATCCGGTGCGCGGCCACGGCCGGGCGCGCTGCCGGGTGCCGCGGCGCGGCGGCTCCGGGGTCTCGACGGTGACCTCGATGTCGGACTCGTCGATCCAGTCTTCTTCTTCGTCCCAGTCGTCCTCGGTCTCGCCGCGGTCGTAGTCCGCGCGCCGGTCCGGGTCGTTGAGGGTCTCGTATGCCTCGCGCAGCAACCGGAACGAGCCGGAGGTGCCCCCGGCGTCCGGATGCATGACCTTGGCCAGCGCCCGGTAGGCGGTTTTGATCTCCGCCGCGGTCGCGGTCCGGCCGACGCCAAGCAGCTCGTAGTAGTCGACCGCGCCCACGATCCCGCCCACCTTCCGTGTCTGCGCGAACACCCTATGGGGTGCCCGCGGAAGATGATCAACCGACTCCACCTCGTGCGGCGGAAGGAGTGATAAACGATCCGTATTTCGACCAGTGTTCTGCATATACCCGCGCGCGAAAGGCCACTCTTCCTCTAACGTGATAGCCGACACACACGAAAGGCGGTAGCCGAGATGATGGAACAGGTCCGAGAACGCACCGAGCCGGCGCCTACGGTCGGACTCCCGGTCCAGGCCGAGCGTGCGCCCAGGTCAGGGGGACGGGGCCGCAGCCCGATCCCGCAGTGGCTGATCGACGACGACACGTTCGAGCCGCACATTGTCCGCGGACTGGACTGACTCGTTTCGTAATAACGCCCCGGTCTCGACGATCTCAGGGACCACGGGCAGACAGTATTAAGCTCCCCGACCGGGTGATTTCCGGTGTGGCACGGCATCGAGGCGCTGACGCGGTGATCCCGCGCACCAGCGCCGCGCCCCCACCCCGTTGAGGCCCGGCCCGGTCCTGGGAGACGTTTCCCCTCAGCTCACCGTCGAGCGCGTGCTGTTGGTCTCGCGCAGCGTGCGCATGGCTTCGGCGAGGGCGGCGGCCTGCTCGGACCCGAGCGGGGTGAGCACGGTGCGGCGCAGGTTGTCCGCGCCCGTCTGGCGGGCCGCCGCCGCCACCTCCAGGCCGTGTTCGGTGAGCGCCGCGTAGGTGACCCTGCGGTCGTTCTCGCACGGCTCCCGGCGGATCAGCCCGGCCTTGACCATGCGGTCGGCCACCTTGGTGAACCCGCCGCTGGTGAGCGCGGCCTCGGTGGCCAGGCGGGTCATCTGCATCCGGTGGCCGGGGGAGCGGACCAGGCGCAGCAGGATGTCGAAGGGCGCCGGTTGCAGGCCGAACTTCGCCGCGATCTCGCTCATCAGCCGCTCCTGGGTGGCCAGGTAACCCTCGATCACCAAGCCCCACCAGGTGATGATCTCGTCGTCGGCGATGTCCTCCGGCTTGCTCATGCCCGCCAGTCTAGCCAGGGAACAGCTTCCGTAGAAGTATCTTGCATGGAAGATAAATAGGGCGTAGCGTTGCCGCCATGAGCATCCAGACCAGCGGGTTGCACCATGTGACGGCGATCGGTGGCGACCCCCAGCGCAACGTCGACTTCTACCTGCGCGCACTGGGTCTGCGCCTGGTCAAGACCACGGTCAACTTCGACGACCCTGGCACCTACCACCTCTACTACGGTGACGGCTCCGGCCGGCCGGGCTCGCTCATCACCTTCTTCCCGTGGAAGGACGCTCCCCAGGGCCGGATCGGCACTGGCCAGGCGACCACCACGTCGTTCTCCGTGCCCGAGTCCTCGCTGGGCTGGTGGCGGCAGCATCTGGCCGCGGCGGGCGCCCAGGTCAGCGATATCAAGGGGCGTGATGGCGAGGAGGCGTTGCTCTTCCGCGATCCCGACGGCCTGGAGCTGTCCCTGGTCGCGCACCCCCAGGAAGACCCGCGTGATCCGTGGGACCACGGCCTGGTGCCGCCCGAGCACGCCATTCGCGGCCTGCACTCGGTGACCCTGTCGGTCACCGCCGAACAGGCCACCGCGGGCACCCTCACCGAGGATCTCGGCCTGCGTTTCCTTGGCCAGGAAGGCAATCGGCTGCGGTTCGAGGCCGGCGAAGGCGGTCCCGGCGCACTCGTCGACGTGCTCGTGCAGCCCAAGGGGGAGCGCGGGGTGGTCGCGGTGGGCACCGTGCACCACGTGGCCTGGCGGGTGCCGGACGAGGCCACCCAGGTGTCCTGGCGGGACGAACTCCTCGACCGCGGCGTGCGGGTCACCGAGATCCTGGACCGGCAGTACTTCCGCTCCATCTACTTCCGCGAACCCGGCGGCACCCTCCTCGAAGTCGCCACCGACGGACCCGGTTTCGCCGCCGACGAACCGTTGCTGGAACTGGGTCGCGCGCTGAAACTGCCGCCGTGGCTGGAGCCCAGCCGCGAGCAGATCCAGCACGCGCTACCGACCCTGCGGCTGCCGGCATGAACCTCGAACACCAGTTCCGCTCGGGCGATCCGGCCGCACCGGTGCTGCTGCTGTTGCACGGCACCGGCGGCGGCCCGGACGACCTCCTCGGCCTGGCCGGGCACCTCGACCCGGCGGCCGCGGTGCTCGCCCCGCGCGGACCCGTGTCCGAACACGGCATGGCCCGCTGGTTCCGCCGGCTGGCCGAGGGCGTCTTCGACCACGAGGACGTCCGCCGCCGCGCGCACGACCTGGCCGAGTTCATCCTGGCCGCCCAGCAGGAGTACGGGTTGAGCGGGCGACGGCTGGTCGCGGTCGGTTTCTCCAACGGCGCCAACATCGCCGCCGCCACCGCGCTGCTGCGCCCGGAGGTGCTGTCCGAGGCCGCCCTGTTCGCCGGGATGTGCCCGCTGCCCGACGATCCGGGCACGGACCTCGGCAACAGCCGGGTGTTCCTGGCCAACGGCACCGCCGACCAGATGGCCCCACTCGACTCGGTCGACCGCCTGGACACGCTGCTCCGGGCGCGCGGCGCCGCCGTCACCCCGTTCCGCCACCCAGGCGGGCACCAGCTGACCCTGGAAGCCGCCCGCGCTGCCGCCGAATGGCTGAGCACCTGAAATGATGGGCACATGGGCAGCATCCGCACGGTGGAGATCCGCGACAACATGATCCGGCTCGGTCAGTTCCTCAAACTGGCCGGGCTGGCCGAGGACGGCGGCGAGGCGAAGACGCTGATCGAGGAGGAAGAGGTCACCGTGAACGGGCGCCTGGAGACCCGGCGTGGCGCGCAGTTGCACGACGGCGACGTGGTCGCGGTGGGGGAGAACAAGGCCAGGGTGATCACCGCCTGATCCGCTGGGCCACCCAGGCCGCCACCTGGGACCGCGACCGCAGTCCCAGCCGGGCCAGGATGTGCTCCAGGTGCGCCTCCGCGGTGCGCTGCGCGATGGTCAGCTCGCGGGCGATCTCCTTGTTGCTCAACCCCAGCGCGACCAGCTCGGCCACCTCCAGCTGCCGCCGGGTCAGCGCCTGCGGGGCCGGTGGCGTGCTGAGCAGCTCCTCGGCGTAGGCCACCGCCTGGGCCAGGTCGAACCGCAGACCGCGCCGCCGGGCCGCGTCGAACTCCCTGGCGGACAAGGACTTCCGGATCCGCGCGGTGGCCTGGTCGCGGTAGCGGACCATGGTGGGGATGGCGAAGAAGCTGGTGCCGATCGGGGTCAGCACCGACTCCACCGCGCCGGTCAGGCAGGCCGCCTCGGCCGCCCGCCCGGCCGCGGCGGCGCTCCACATCAGCACCTCCAGGCTCATGCCGAGGCCGACCCGGTCGGCGAAGGCGCGTTTGGCCCGGATGCTCTCCAGCAGCAACGGTCCCGCCTCGGCCGGCCGCCCGGACACCCACAGCGCCAGGCCCATCAGGGTCTGGCCCCAGGACCGCAGCCACACCTCGCCGGCCGCCTCGGCGTCGGCGATGGCCGCCCGGCTCAGCGCGATCGCCGCGGTCAGGTCCGCCGACCCGGGGGTGGCGCGCGTGCTGTGGCACAGCGCGGCCTTGATCTGGGTGAGGCAGATCGCCAGTGCGTCCTGTCCCCGCCGGTGCCGGTCGAGGGCCTCGCGGTAGAGGTCCAGGGCGCGGGCGGTCTCGCCCTGGTACATCGCCATGGTGGCCTGGTACTGGATCGCGTAGGCCAGGGTGGCCGCCGAGCCCAGTCCGCGGGCCAGCGCCTCGCCCTCGTCCACCCGCAGTCGCGCGGTGGGCAGATCGCCGCACACCAGCGCGGTCAGCGCGGCCACCCACAGCGCGCCCGCCCGCAGCTCGGTCGGCTCCGGCGCGGCGGCCAGGCACCGGTTCAGCCACAGCTGGCCCTCCTGCACGGCCCCGCAGGCCGCCCAGTACCAGCCGAGCGCGGTGACCAGGCGCAGCGCCTCGGGCGCGTCCCCCGGTTCGGACAGGCTGAACTCCAGGGCGGCCCGCAGGTTGCCCAGGTCGGCGTCGCAGCGCCGGCTCCACCGGGCCTGGTCGGGGCCGTGCCATTCGGACTGGAAGTCCAGGGCCATGGCCAGGTAGTGGTCCCGGTGCGCGCGCCGCCTGCCGGTCAGCTCCGCGCGGCCGAGCAGCCGGTCCCGGCCGTACTGGCGGATGGTCTCCAGCATCCGGTAGCGGGTGCGGTGCCCGTCGTTCTCCCTGGTCACCACGGATTTGTCGACCAGCCCGGTGAGCGTGTCCAGCACCTGTGATCCGGGTAGGCCGGGGCCGGTGGCGATCTGCTCGGCGGCGGCCAGGTCGAACCCGCCCGCGCAGACCGAGAGCCGTTCCCACAGCAGGCCCTCGGCGGCCGAGCACAGCCCGAAGCTCCAGGCCACGGTGGCCAGCATGGTCTGCTGCCGGGGGTTGGCCGGGCCGCTGCCCGCGCGCGGTTCGAAGCGCTGGTCCAAGCGGTCCAGCAGGGCTTCGGGGCCGCAGCCGGGCAGCCGGGCCGCGGCCAGTTCGATGGCCAGGGGAATGCCTTCCAGGCGGCGGCAGAGCTGGGCGATCGGCTCCCGGTTGGCCGCGTGCACGGTGAGTCCGCCGCGGATGAGCAGCAGCCGGACCGCGCCGTACTCGCGTAACTCGGCCAGGGTCAGCCGCCGGTCCGCGGGCGGCACGGCCAGTGGTGGCACCGGCAGCAGGTGTTCGCCGTCGATGCCGAGCGGCTGGCGGCCGGTGGCCAGCACGGTCAGGCCGGGCGCGCAGGCCAGCAGCGCGCTGACCAGTTCGGCGCAGGCGTCGATGAGGTGTTCGCAGTTGTCCAGCACCAGCAGCAACCGCCGGGTGCGCAGGAACTCGCGCATCGCGGTCAGCGGCGGTTCGCTGGAGCGTTCGGCGCCCAGGCGGTCGGACACGGTCTGGGCGAGCAGCCGCGGATCGTCCAGGGGGGCCAGTTCGACGTGCCAGACGCCGTCGGGGTAGGCCCGCCGGTTCTGTGCGGCCACCCGCACCGCGAGCCTGCTCTTGCCCACCCCGCCCGGTCCGGTGAATGTGACGAGACGGTGGTCGTGCAGCAGCTGCCTGGCCCTGGCCGTCTCCCGGGTGCGGTCCACAAAGCTGGTCATGTCGACCGGCAGGTTGCCGAGCGGAGCCGCCGAGGACATTGCGTGCACATTACGGCACTCTCCGTAGAAGATCATTTTCTTGTGGTTGGTTCCAGATACATGCAAACTGCAAATATCACAAAATGCAGTAGTACTCCCGATGTGCCGGTCGGCGACTCCGTGTGACCGTTCCGGTACCGCAAGGCAGGGCAACTCACAGGAGGCGCCCGGTGGACGGCACCGGTTTTCTGGATGTCGAGGTTCGGGACGAGGCGCGGGTACGGGTCGTCGGACTACGCGGCGAGCTGGACCGGATCGCGTGTTACGAGGTACGCGAGCTGCTACTGGGGCTGGCGGTGGAGCGCCCGCGGGCGCTGGTGGTGGAGCTGGGCGAGATCAGGGTGGTCTCGCCCGCGTTGCTGGTGGTCTTCGACGTGGTCGCGGCCGAGACCGCGGAATGGCCTGGCGTGCCGGTGCTGCTGGTCATCTCCAGCCCCGCGGTGCGACTGATCTTCGCCGCGGCCGGACTGCCCGAGCGGGTGCTGGTCTGCGACAGCGTGCCCCAGGCGATGGCCGCGCTGGAGACCGGTCCGCGCGCCCGGCGACTGCGACTACCGGTGCCCGCCTCGCCCTCGGGGGAGTTGCTGGCCAGGGCCGCGGCTGAGCAGGTCTGCCACAGCTGGCGGCTGCCCGGACTCACTCAAGTGCTGCCGCCGGTGGCCGCGGACCTGATCGCGCACATCGCCGCCGAACGCGGCGAGTGCGTGACGCTGCAGTTCTGGACGGATGTGCAGCGGATGGTGGTCTCGGTGCGCGGGCTGCTGCGTGGCGACGCCGAGCTGACGGTGCCCGCCTGGCAGGACACGGTGTCCGGGCACACCCCGACCGGGGACGGCGGCGTGGTCGTGTGGACCTCCCTGGGACTGGCTTGCGTGAAGGACTGAATCGCGGTTCACTCCTTGCATGGCCTACCGCCGCACGCCCTCGGTCGACGCGCGCCGCGCCGCGACCAGGGACCGCGTCCTCGGCGTGACCAGGGAACTCCTCGCCGAGTCCGGGTACGCCGGGTGCTCGATCGCGGCCGTGGCCAAGCGGGCCGGGGTCGCGGCGGGCTCGGTGTACCTGCACTTCCCGACCAAGGCCGACCTGCTCGCCGAGGCGTTCCGTTTGGTGGTGCGGCACGAGGTCGAGGCGGTGGCGCAGGCGGTGCTGGCCGCCCCGGACCACCGGGCCGGGGTGATCGCGGTGGTGGAGACCTTCGCCGGCCGCGCGCTGAAAGCACCCCGGCTGGCCTACGCGCTGCTGGCCGAACCCATTGACGCCGCGGTGGAACGGGAGCGGCTGCGCTTCCGGATCGCCTTCCGGGACATCGTGGCCGAGGTCCTGGACCGGGCGGTCCGCGACGGCGAGCTGCCGCCGCAGAACCCGGCGGTCACCGCGGCCGCGCTGGTCGGCGCGGTCGGCGAAGTCCTGGTCGGCCCCCTGGCCGCCGGACACGCCACCCCCGACACCATCCCGAACCTGATCTCCTTCTGCTTACGCGCGATCGGAGTCGACGATGCCGTCCACCCATGAGGTCACCAACCAGGTCCCGCCGCTGACCGGCCACGACACCGCCGCCGACCCGGCGCTGCTGGACGGGCTGCACCGGGAGGGCGCCGGCTGGGCCGAACCCGAACTGCACGAGCTGGGCGAGCTGGCCGGGAGTGCGCAGGCCCAGGAATGGGGCCGTCAGGCCGAGGAGCACCCGCCGGTGCTGCGCACGCACGACCGGTACGGGCACCGCATCGACGAGGTCGAGTTCCACCCGGCCTGGCACCAGCTGATGACCGTCGCGGTCGGCCACGGCCTGCACGCCGCGCCCTGGGCCGATCAGCGGCCGGGCGCGCATGTGGCCCGTGCGGCCAAGTTCCTGGCCTGGAGCCAGGTCGAGGCCGGGCACGGCTGCCCGATCTCGATGACCTACGCCGCGGTGCCCGCGCTGCGCGCCACCCCGGAACTGGCCGCCCGCTATGAGCCGCTGCTGTCCGCCCCGGTCTATGACTTCGGGCTGCGCGAACCGTCCGGCAAGCGCGGGCTGATCGCGGGCATGTCGATGACGGAGAAGCAGGGTGGTTCCGACGTCCGGGCCAACACCACCCGGGCCACCCCGTCCGGCGGCGGCGAGTACAGCCTGGTGGGGCACAAGTGGTTCACCAGCGCGCCGATGTCGGACCTGTTCCTCACCCTGGCCCAGGCCCCCGGCGGCCTGTCCTGCTTCGTGCTGCCCAGAGTCCTGCCGGACGGCTCCCGCAACCGGATCCAGTTGCAGCGGCTCAAGGACAAGCTGGGCAACAAGTCCAACGCCTCCGCCGAGATCGAGTACGACCAGGCGGCGGGCTGGCTGGTCGGCGAGGAGGGCCGCGGGGTCCGCACCATCATCGAGATGGTCAACATGACCCGCCTCGATTGCTGCCTGGGCGCGGCGGCCGGGATGCGGGCCGCGGTGGTCCAGGCCGTGCACCACGCCACCCACCGCTGGGCCTTCGGCAAAGCCCTGGTGGACCAGCCGCTGATGGCGACCGTGCTGGCCGACCTGGTGGTCGAGTCCGAGGCCGCCACCAGCCTGGCACTGCGGCTGGCCGGGGCCACCGACCGGGCCCAGCGCGGCGACGAGCAGGAGGCGTTGTTCCGCCGGATCGGGCTGGCGGTGGCCAAGTACTGGCTGTGCAAACGCGGGCCCTCCCATGCCGCCGAGGCGCTGGAATGCCTGGGCGGCAACGGGTACGTGGAGGAGTCCGGCATGCCCCGGCTCTACCGCGAGGCCCCGCTGCTCTCCATCTGGGAGGGCTCGGGCAACGTGGCCGCGCTGGACGCGCTGCGCGCCATGGGCCGCCAGCCCGAGACCGTGCACGCGTTCTTCGCCGAGGTGGACACCGCGCACGGCCTGGACCCACGTCTGGACGCCTTCGCCGACAAGGTGCGCGCCGAGCTGACGGACCTCACCGACATCGAGGCCCGCGCCCGGCGCGTGGTGGAGCGGATGGCGTTGCTGCTACAAGGAGTTCAGCTGGTTCGGCACGGCAGCCCGGCGGTGGCCGAGGCGTTCTGCGCGAGCAGGCTGGGCGGCGATTGGGGCCACGCCTTCGGCACCCTGCCCGCCGGACTGGAGGTCAAGGCGATCATCGACCGGGCGCGAGCTGTTCGTTCATGATCAGGAACGCGCCGAGGCCGTGCGGATCGTTGGTGATCCGCTTGCGCTGGTAGTAGTACCCGGCATCGCCCACGCCAGTGCCCTCCACGATGTCCTGCACATCGGCCACCCCGCGCGAGTCCACGACCACCTTCGCCAGCACCCCGCGGTACCCACGCTGCGCGTTGTCCAGGTGACGGCGATCCAGGTAACCCTGCTGAACTCCCTTGGACAGCAGGTAGGTGTACATGGCCGATGCCGAGGTCTCGGTCCAGTTCCGGGGATCCGCGGCCTTGTCCACCACCTGGAACCAGCGGCCGGTGTCCCGGTCCTGGTAGCGGGCGAAGCCCTGGGCGAGGTGGCGCACGTAGCCGATCAGCTCACCGCGGCGGGGATGGGTGCCGGGCAGGATGTCCAGGAGGTCCACCGCGGCCATGCCGAACCAGCCGATCGCCCGCGCCCAGTGCTCCCCGGAACGTTTGGCCGGGTTCTGCGACCACGAGGTGTCGCCCTGCTCGTCGTAGGCGTGGAAGAGCAGGCCGTTGGGCGCGTTGAGGTGCCGGAAGTAGACGGCCAGGTTGTCCAGGGCCTCGGTGTAGGCGTACGTCTCGTCGCCGTAAGCCTTGCCGTACATGGCCAGGAAGGGTTGCGCCATGTACACCCCATCGGCCCAGAGCTGGCCTGCGAAGCCGTTGTTGTGCCACATGCCGCCGTCGCCGGTCCTGGGATAGCCGGTGATGGCTCCCCGGATCCGGTCCGCGGCACGCTTGTAGCGCGGGTCCCCGGTCTCGGCGTGCAACACGATCAGCAGGGTGCCCGCGCGCATGGCGTCCAGGTTGTCGAACCGGATGCTCATCTCCCCGTCCGGATTGACGAACCGGTCGGTCCAGGCACGCAGGTAATCCAGGTAACGGCGGTCGCCGGTGCGTTTGTAGACCAGGTACTGCCCGTGCAGGTAGAGGCCCTGGGTGTAGGCCCAGCCGCCCAGGGTGGCGGGGGAGTGACGGCGCATCGTGGAATCCACCACGGCGCGGGACAGGTCGGTCGCCGGGGCGGCGACCACGGGCGTGACCGGACTGGCCGCGAGCGCGGCGCTGAGCAGCAGGGCGAGGACGCTTCCGCGGGACATGTCCTGAACAGCTACCGGAGCCGGATCGGGGTAATCAAAGCTAATGGCCGGGACCGGACAGGTGAACCGCCTGCCCGATGGGGCGGCGATGAGGGCAGGAAACCCCGCGTGGCATACCGATGAGGTGTCCGGCCGTCGCGGATCTCGGCCACCCTCGCCGATGCTGGCGGCGAAACGCGGACCAGATCGAATGTGTGTCCACAGTGGACAGTCGAGGTGGAGGGGGACCGGTGTGTCGTGGTTCCGGCCGGGGCGAGCCAAGATCGCCGAACCGGCCCGGCGCACCCTGCTGTACCTGATGGCCGGGCCCAGCGCCGGGGTCGCGGTGCGCCAGGCGGTGGGCGGCGACACCGGCGCCATCGCGGGCACCGTCGACCTGCCCGGCCTGAGCACCGCCGCGGTCACCGAAGCCGTGCACGCCCTCACCGCCGCCACCGCCCCCGGCCCCGACCTGGACCCCGCGGTCCGGATGGCCCTGCTCAGTCACGCCCTGGCCGAGACCGGCCGCCGGATCTGGGCGCCGGTGCTGGCGGAATGGCCGGACCTGCGCACCGACCGGGTCGAACTGGCCCCGGTCGGCGACCTGCTGTACCTGCCCCTGCACACAGCGCTGATCGAGGACGCCCCCGCCTGCACGGTGCTGGACCTGGCGGTCCGGGTGCCGCTGCACGCCCCGGCCACGGTGCCGGTCCCGGTCGGCCACCCGGCGCCGGAGCGGAACGCGGTCCAGGGGAACCCGCGCGACCTGCGTGATCCGGTGGTGGAACGCCGGACCTGCCACGGGATCCTGGACTCGGACGAGCCCTGGCGCAGCTCAGTCCTGCTCGGCCACCGGCCCCTGTCACCGGACCGGTCCCCGTCAGCTGACCGGTCCGCGCCGGACCGATCCGCACCTCTGGTTGTCGTGTCCGGGGGACGCCTGAGCAGCTTCGACTCCGTCCAGTTCGACACCCTGCCGGTGGTGGGAGCGCTCTGGCCGCTGCCTGACCCGGACGGCACCGCCGAACTCCTCGGTCACCTGCACCGCGCGCTGATCGGCGTCCCCGGCGCGTGTTCCCTGGCCGAGGTGGTCAGCGCCGGGCACCGGCACGGCCTGTCCATCGCGGTCTGGGGACCATTCGTCCACTTCGGTGCTTAACTCTCCGGGCATGGACGCGAGGTCCGGTTCGTGCCAGTCTCGGAGGTGAGGTCCTGGGGGACTGCAATCCATTGCCTGATGCGGCAGCGGCGTGATTCCCCCTGCCTTGCTCACAGTTCAGCACCGAGGAATCCACTCCCCGGTCCCAGGGAACGGCCGCCGATGTTCCCAGGGACGGGGCCGTGTCTGGAGGTCGTTGTGCGCAAGTCCGTATCCCGCACCACCCGGCTCGCCTGCACCGTGCTCGCCTTCACCGTGCTCGCGGTGACCGCCCTGGCTGGATCAACACTGGCCGGATCAACACTGGCCGGCACCGCCGCCGCGGCGCCAGGTTCGCCCTGTCCGCACTCGGGCGCGTTGTGCCTGTGGGACCAGGCGAACTACCAGGGCAACCCGTTCAACGTCCGGGCGCTCGACCCCGCGGTCGGCACCTGTGTCGACCTGTTCGACCACAAGTGGGGCGAGGGCCGGGCCAAGTCCGGCTTCAACAACGGCGCGCGCACCGCGTCGCTGTTCACCAGCCGGGACTGCACCGGCAGGCCGTACCCGATCGACGCCGGCAGTGGTCACCCGAACATCCCGATCAAGGCCAACAGCGTCTACGTGTACTGATCCCCTGACCACCTGACCTGCTCGTGCCGGCGGCCGCGCCGCCCGCCGGCCCGGACGGTGATCAGGAACACCGAAGTTCTCCACCGCAAGGGTTTGCGGTACGGGCATCCGGTCAACCCCTCGGACACCAACGTCGGACGACAAGTCGAAAGAGGGGCTTCATGACCGGTGCGGTGATGGACACTGACCACGCCTTCGCCCGCGGCCTGGAAGGTTACGTCGCCGAGGTCGCGCGACTGCTCGGCGTCGGTCTGGAGTCCTGCACGATCGACCCCGAGCCCCCGGCCTGGGCCTACCTGGCCCTGGACTGGCGGCTCGATCGTTTCCCCGGACTGGATCTGGCGCTGCTGTGGGAGGAACGCCTCGGCTGGCACGCCGCCCTGGAATCCCGCACCGGCGAGGAACTGATCACCCTGGCCTACCTCGGCGACTCCCTGTTGCCCGCGCCCGCCGAGGTCGTGGGCTTCGTCGCGGACGTCCGAGCGGGCGAGCACCGGCTCGGACAGCCGGTGCCGCCGCAGCCGCGCCGGGTGCCGCGGGCGGAGCTGGCGCGCGGGCTGGCCGCCTACCGGGAACACGCGCACACGGTCTGAGTTCCTGCTTTCAGTGGGTTCCTCGGTTTTACCCGCGAGCTTTCCAATCCGCCACGCGTATACCGACGGGAGCGAGAACCGCTCCCGTCGGTTTTCTGTGTGGAGGCACCACTATGCGCCAACGCTTGTTCGCGACCGCCGCATTCGCCGCGCTGTTCTGTGTGACTGGCCTGACCGCCGGCACCTCGAATGCGGAACCGGTCCAGGCCAGCCGCCTGACGCTGACCATCGCGCAGGGCGAGGACCCGACCCCGGTCGCGTACCGCCGCACCCTGACCTGCCAGCCGCCCGGCGGCGACCACCCTCGGGCCGTCGCCGCCTGCGTTGATCTGACCAGGGCGAACGGCGACTTCCGTCGTCTGCCCGGTGATCCGCGGCACCCGGGCTGTCCGCGGGACTACCGGCCGGTGACGGTCACCGCCAGCGGGCACTGGCAGGGCAGCCAGGTCCGTTTCCAGCACACTTACGCCAATCAGTGCGTACTCGAAGCGGCCACCGGGCCGGTTTTCGACATCCAGCCCAGATAATTGTTTGCACACAGACGCGCGGTATCCCCGATTGATCGCAACGGGAAATCCTGGACCGCGGCGCCGATGTCCTGCCTAATGGGGAACGTTCGTAAGTTCGCCGCCATTTTCGGAGGTTGAAAGTCATGCGGTTGCGCGCATTGGTAGTCGCCGCGTTCGTCGGCCTGACCACCCTGGTCACCGGCGTGTCCGCCAACGCCGCCCCGATCCCGGACACGGTGATCACCGACCAGTTCCAGGTCCGCGCCCAGAGCGGCACGGTCGCCACCATCTGTTCCATCCAACTGCGGGCGCAGTGGCCCTCGGACACCGCGAACGTGCGGATCGCCTTCCAGGGCCGCACGAACTGCGGCGCCCCGATGATCATGACCGGCCAGGCGGCCCTCTACAACGAGACCCGCCAGGTCGAACAGGTCGGCCCGCGGTTCGGCTTCGCCTACCTGTACCAGGGCCTGAGCGCCGGCAGCTACAACCCGGTTACCCGTGGCGCCGAGCAGATCCTGGGCTACACCACCACAGTGGTCGCACCGCAGGGCCAGGTGTGGCGGCAGGCCCCTCGTCAGTGCACCGGTCTGTACACCCGGGTGCTGAACTGCTCGTTCGAGCGGTCCTTCGTGGTGTGACCCCACCGCACGGGCTGACCACACGGCAGTGACCAGCGGGGCCCGGGACGACCTCCCGGGCCCCGCGTCCCAGACGACCGGCACGCCGGCCGGGGCCACCCGGTCACCCCTCGGCGTGCCGGCCGTCGACGTCTGGATAGCGCCAGGCAAGTCAGTGGGCCGGAAGTCCGGTCTTGCGGATCGGCGGGAGTGGGTACCCGGGTGCGATGACGCTGACAGTCGGGGTCGAGGAGGAGTTTCTGCTGGTGGATCCGGCCTCTGGACGGCCGATCCGCGCTGCCGGGGCGGTGCTGGACCGGGCCGCCTCGTTCGAGTCCGGTCACCTGCACACCGAACTGATGAACACCCAGGTCGAGGCCGCCACCGGGGTCTGTGCCGGACTGACCGAACTCGGTGCGCAGCTGACCGAGGCCCGCACCTGCCTGGACGCGGCGGCAAGGGCGGAGGGGCTGCTGCTGCTCTCCACCGGGACGCCGGTGCTGGACGGCGCGCCGCCCGGCCTGGCCGAGGGGGAGCGGTTCGCCGAGATCGGCCTGCGCTACGCCGGGATCGCCGCCGATTTCCAGGTCTCCGGCTGTCACGTGCACGTCGGGGTGCCGGACCGGGAGACCGCGGTGGCGGTGCTGAACCACGTCCGGCCCTGGCTGCCCACGCTGCTCGCGCTCGCCGGCAACTCGGTGTTCTGGGCCGGCCGGGACACCGGCTACGCGAGCTGGCGGACCGTGTGCCAATCCCGGTTCCCCGGCTCGGGCCTGCCGCCGCGATTCGACTCCGCCGCCGAGTACGACGCCGAGGTGGCCCGACTGGTCGACTGCGGGGTGCTGGTCGATCCGGAGATGACCTTCTGGCTGCTGCGCCCCTCGCCGCGGTACCCGACCCTGGAGTTCCGGGTCGCCGACGCGGTGCCCACCGCCGCCGACGCACTGCTGCAGGCCGCGCTGAGCCGGGCACTGGTGCACACCGGACTGTCCGAAGTGGACGCCGGCCGGCCCGCGCCCGCACTGGGCGAGCAAGTCGCCGCGGCGGCGCTGTGGTCGGCTGCCCGCTACGGCCTGCGCGGACTGGCCGTGCACCCGATCTACGAGGAACGGCTGCCCGCCACCGATCTGCTCACCGAGTTGCTCAACTGGGTCCGCCCGGCCCTGGCCGAGCTGGGCGACCTGGAACTGGTGCGCAGTCTGCTGGAACTGGTCCGCACCAGGGGAATCGGCGCGGACCGGCAGCGCGCGGCGGCCGCCGGCGGGCCGGACGCGGTGCTGGATCTCCTGGCCGCGGAGGTGGTCCGGTCCGAGCAGCCCGCACTCATTTAAGTATTGACTTATATAAGCGGCTGCGGTGATGATGGCCGGGTGCACGCGTTCGACGTACTCGGTGACCCGGTCCGCAGGCGGATCCTGGAGCTGCTCGCCAGTGGTGAGCAGAGTTCGGGAGAGCTGACCGCGATCATCCGCGCCGAGTTCGGGATCTCCCAGCCCGGCGTCTCCCAGCACCTGCGGGTGTTGCGGGACAACGGGTTCACCACGGTGCGCGCCGAAGGGGCCCGTCGCCTGTACGCGGTGGACCCGGCGCCGCTGCGGGAGGTCGACGGGTGGCTGGACCAGTTCCGCGGATTCTGGAACCAGCACCTGGACGCCCTCGCCACCGAACTGGCCCGGGGAAAACGGGCCCGCCGCCTCGCCGAACCAAAGGACAAGCAATGATCGACATCGCCCAGCAGCTGGCCGCGATCCACCGTGCGGTCGGCAACCGCACCCTGGACGAGAGTGACGTGGTCGCGGTGACCCTGCGCCGGGAGTACGAGGCCGAGATCGCCGACGTCTGGGACGCCGTCACCGATCCGGACCGGGTGCGCCGCTGGTTCCTGCCGCTGTCCGGCGACCTCCGCGAGGGCGGCGCGTTCCAGCTGGAGGGCAACGCGGGCGGGGACATCCTGACCTGCCAGGCGCCCCGGCTGCTCAAGGTCACTTTCGGCGGCCCGGTCAGCCTGGTCACCCTCACCCTGACCGAGGGCGGCAAGCCGGAGACCACCGTGCTGGAACTGGACCACACGGTGCCCAAGGAGATGGCGGGCAGCGGCGCGGGCGCGCTCTACGTCGGACCCGGCTGGGACGGCGCCTTCCTCGGCCTGGCCCTGTACCTGGCGGGCGAGCGGACCGAGGACCCGGTGGCCGCGGCCAACTCCACCGAGGGCCAGACCTTCTCCCTGGGCTCGGTGCGGGCCTGGGAACAGATCGTGCGCGAGTCGGGCACCGCGACCGAGGAGGAACTGGCCGCGGCGGTCGAGGTGTCCCTGGCCCAGTTCGCGCCAGCGCTGCAGGACCCGAAGTCCTAAGTGGACGGTGGTGTCGCCACGGGCGCGGTCAACCCTTGGCCGCCCCCGCGGTGCTGCCCCGCATCGGCAAGCCCAGCCACCCTCGCGTCTGCTGCCGGTACCTGATCCCGTTGTGGCGCCGGGGAAAGCGCCGCGTGCTCAGCGTCGCCGCGAACTGATCCCGGCCTGCCGCATCAGCAGATCCCGCACCTGGCCGGCGTGTCGCCTGCTGACCGCGAGCACCACCTCGTCCAGGCACACCGTCATCGCCCCGCCCTCCATCCGCAACGCGGTGATCGCCCGCACCGCGACCAGCCTGCTCCGGTGGATCCGCACGAACCCCGCATCCGCCCACCGCTTCTCCAGGGTGGCCAGCGCCGCCCGCACCAGGTGGCTGCCCTGGGCGGTGTGCAGCCGGACGTAGTCGCCCTGCGCCTCGGCCCAGCGCACCGCCGACAACGGCACGGTCCGGGTGATCCCGGCCAGCTCCACCGAGATCAGCTCGTCCGCGGCGGGCCGGGGCGGCGGCGGCAACGGCGAGTCCGGGACGGCGCGCTGTGCCAAGGCGAGCAGCACCCGGTGCACCGCTTCGGCCAGTCGTTCCGTCCGCACTGGTTTGAGCAGGTAGTCCACTGCCTTCAACTCGAAGGCGTCCACCGCGAAATCCCCGTGCCCGGTGACGAAGACGATCACCGGGGGAGTGGCGAACCGGGACAGCAGCCGGGCCAGGTCCGGCCCGCTCAGTCCGGGCATCCGCACATCCAGGAACACCGCGTCCGGCGGCGTGCCCGCCTCGGTGGCCTGGGCCAGATAGCGCAACGCGGTCAGGCTCTGGGTGGCCCCGTCCACCGGCCCGAGCCGGGAATCCTGGCGCAACAGGTGCAGCAGCTCGCGCAGCACCGGTTCCTCATCGTCGATGACCAGCACCCGCGGCCCGTGGCCGGTCCGGTCGTCACGATGGATTCCGCGCGAGCCCGGATCAGGCACCGAGACACCCCCATGGCGGTGAAGAGCGGACCCAGATCTTCCCGCGCCGCAAGGCACACCGCCAAGAGGATGTTCGACTGAGTGTTCCCCCGGAGTGCGATACCCCGGGGGAACACCCGTTGTCACATATTGATCATGTGTCCGGCGAGGCCGTGGATGGCCTCCTTGACCGCCTCGCCCAGCGTCGGGTGCGCGTGCACGTTGCGGGCGACCTCGTGCACGGTCAGGTCCCACTGCTGGGCCAGGGTCAGCTCCGGCAGCAGTTCGGTGACCTCAGGGCCGATCAGGTGACCGCCGAGGAACTCGCCGTACTTGGCGTCGGAGATCAGCTTGACGAAGCCGCGGGTGTCGTTGAGCCCCGGCGCCTTGCCGTTGGCGGTGAACGGGAACTTGGCCACCTTGACCTCGTACCCGGCCTCCCGCGCCTGCGCCTCGGTCAGGCCGAAGCTGGCGATCTGCGGCTGGCAGTAGGTCGCGCGCGGGATCATGGTGAAGTCCAGCTCCATGGTCTCCACGTTCGCGATGGTCTCGGCCGCGATCACGCCCATGGCCTCGGCGGCGTGCGCGAGCATCAGCTTCGCGGTGACATCGCCGATGGCGTAGATGCCGGGCACGTTCGTGCGGCCGCGGCCGTCGATCTGGATCGCGCCGCGTTCGGTGAGCGCCACCCCGGTGTTCTCCAGGCCGTAGCCGGTGGTGTTGGGGGCGAAACCGATGGCCTGCAACACCTTGTCCGCGTGCAGCGTCTCCGCGCCCTTCGGCCCGGTGACCTCGATCCGCACCTGCTCGCCGGAGTCGTCGATCCGGTCCACCCTGGTGCTGGTGCGCACCGTGATGCCCAGTTTGCGGTAGTGCTTGGCCAGCTCCTTGGACACCTCCTCGTCCTCCAGGGGGACCAGGCGGTCCAGGAACTCGACGATGGTGACCTCGACCCCGTAGTTGACCAGCACATAGGCGAACTCGACGCCGATCGCGCCGGCCCCGGCGATCACCACGCTGCCGGGCAGCTCCTCGGCCAGGATCTGCTCCTCGTAGGTGACCACGCGGTCGGACAGCGTGGTCCCGGGCAGCAGCCGCGGGGAGGCCCCGGCGGCGATGATGCAGTGCTCGAAGCTGATCGTCTCGGTGCCGCCGTCGGCCAGGGCGACCTGGATCCGCTTGGCGTCCAGGAACGCGCCGCGGCCGGTGAACTCGGTGATGCCGTTCTTGCGCATCAGGAAGTGCACGCCCTTGACCCGGCCGTCGGCGACCTGGCGGCTGCGGCGGTAGGCGGCGCCGTAGTCGACGCTGACCTTCCCGCCCTCGACGGAGAAGCCGTACTCCTGCGCCTCGTGCTGGAAGATGTGCGCCAGCTCGGCGTTGCGCAGCAGCGCCTTCGACGGGATGCAGCCCACGTTGAGACAGACCCCGCCCCAGTAGCGCTCCTCGATCACCGCGGTCCGCAGGCCGAGTTGCGCGGCTCGGATCGCCGCGACGTACCCGCCGGGTCCGGCGCCGAGCACCACGACATCGAAATGTGTACTCACCCGCAACACCCTACGCACGGTCGGCCTAGCAGACCCGCCAGAGGAGGGGCCGGGGCTGGGTGAGCTGTTGCACTTCGTGTTCGTGGCGCCCGGCGCCGGGGTGGCTCAGGCCGGGATGCCCAGCTCGGCCAGCCAGGCCGCGGTGCCCCGCGGTTCGGCGCCCAGCAGCGCTTTCCCGCCCTGCTCGGCGGGGAAGCTCAGGTGCGGCAGGGTGGCGATGTCGCCGTAGGAGGCGGCGACGCCCGCGGCGGCGGCCTCGCCGAGCAGCGGGGCGAGGAGTACCTGGAATTCGGCGGGGGTGAGCTGCTGGTAGCGCACCGGGCGGCCGTGGTGCGCGGCGAACCCGGCGGCCAGTTCCGGGCCGGTGACGGTCTCACCCAGGTGCACCTCTTCGGGCGGGTTCGCCTGAGTCAGCGCGGCCACGGCGGCCTCGGCCACGTCCAGGTGGCTGACCCAGGCGATCGGCTGGTCCGCGCGCACCGGGTAGACCAGGGTGTCCTCGGCGCGCAGCCGGTCCTGGATGGGCGGCAGCAGCAGGTTCTCCCGGAACAGCCGGGGCGCGAGCAGGGTGGCGGGCACCCCGCCTGCCCGCAGCTCGGCGGCCAGGCCGGAGATCGCGGCGAGGCGGTCGTCGCCGACGCCGCCGCTGGTGGAGATGACCACCTGGCGCGGCTTGGCGGCCAGCACGGCGGTGGCCAGTGCCTTGGCCCAGCGACCGGGCGCGGCCGGGTCCGGGGTGATCGGGAAGTGGATGAACGCGGCTTCGACCCCGGCGTAGGCGCTGGTCAGAGAGGGGATGTCGTCGAGTTGTGCGACCGCGCGGGTGAGCGGGCGGACGTCGTGGCCAGTGGCCTTCAGCAGCGCCGCGACGGGGCCGCCCTGGGCGCCGGTGGCGCCGTGCACGAGGTAGGTCATGCCGCTATAGTTCCGACGGGGAATCAGTTTCCTCAAATGAACTAATGGAGTTTGGATGAGTGAGCCGGACCACACTTTGCCGGAGTGTCCGATCGCCCGGTTCCTGACCGTGCTGGAAGGCCCGTGGGCCACCCTGGTCGTCCGGGAGCTGCTCATGGGGCCACGCCGGTTCACCGAGCTGCGGGCCGCACTGCCCGGGATCAGCCCGAAAACCCTGTCCGCGCGGTTGAAGGGACTGGAGCGGACCGGCCTGCTCACCCGCACCCCGTACGCCGAGGTCCCGCCCCGGGTCGAGTACGAACTGACCGAGGCGGGTTACCGGTTGCAGACCGTCTTCACCGCGATGGCCGAATGGGCCGAACGCGATCTGCCGGTGCGCTGAGCGCGTGCTCGCCCAGCCACTCCAGTAACAACGCCCTGGTCAGCGGGGTGCGTTCGATCAGCACTGAATGCTCCTGGTCCGGGATGACCACGGTCCGGCAGCGCGGCAGCAATTTCTCCAGCCAGGGGGCCTGTGCGGCCAGGTCGGACCGGTCGCCGTAGATGCCGAACACCGGCGCCTCGATCGCGGCCACCTCGGCCTCGGTGAGCACCTGGCTGGCCGGGATGTCCTCGGCGATCGTGGTGCTGTGCAACAACTTCGCCGCACCCTTGGCCAGCCGCGCGGTGTGCGGGTTGTACTCGGCGGCGATCCAGGCCAGGGATTCCTCGCGCACCAGTTCCCGCTTGGCCCGCGCCAGGTTGCTCGCCATCTTCGGCTGCCAGGGCGCCAGCGCCGGTTCGGATTCGATGAAGGCCAGGCTGGCCACCAGTTCCGGGTTGGCCGTGGCCAGGCCGAAGGCGACTGTGCCGCCGAAGGAGTTGCCGATCAGGTGCACCGGGCGGCGCACGTTCAACCGGTCCAGCAGATGCCGCAGATCGCCGACGAAACGTTCCAGCTGGTAGCCGCTGGCGGGTCGGTGGCTGCGGCCGTGCCCGCGCAGGTCGTACATCAGCACCTCGTACCCGGCCGCGGCCAGTGCGGGGCCGAGGGTGAAGTAGTAGCTGGCCAGGCTGTCGGTGAGGATGCCGTGCACGCACACCACCATCGGCGCCTCGCGGCCGTCGCCGCGGGGGAGCAGGCGCTGCACGTGCACGTCGAGTCCGCAGACCGTCAACAGGGTCACCGGCGCCGCTCCGTCCCGGCCGCCCGCAGCGCGGCGACGAGGTAGTCGACCAGGTGCCCGACGGTCAGCCCGATCAGCGCGTCCAGGTCCAGCCCGGCCAGGAAGGCGGCCAGGTTCACCGGCTCGCCGTAGCGGTCCCGCAGCGCGGTGGCCAGCTTGACCAGATCGATGCTCTCCAGGTCCAGGTCGTCGTGGAACCGGCACCAGCGGCCGATGGCCACATCGTCGAGTCCGTAGTGCTCCAGCAGGGTCCGGATCATCACGGTGACCTCGGCCAGCACCTCGTCGGCGTCCACCGCCGCCGGTATCGCTAGTTCGGGCATGGGAAATGGCCTTTCGAATCGGCTCAGGGTCCGCCGGACGTTATTGCCGCATAATGAACCTGGTCAACACCCGAACGTCGGGCCTTTCTCTGATGCGCATCCGATGACAAACGTGATGATCAAGGTTTAGCGGGCGCTGACAAGAAAACGAATTCCAGAAATTGCCGCGTAACCTTGCTTCCGAGAATGGCGTTGGGTGGGGTGAGCCAATCCCGTGCGATGAGGAGTCAATGAAGATGAACAATCGCAGCAGGCTTGCCGGGGCACTGGCCACGGTGACCGTCGGGGCGATGCTGACCACGGCCGGCGTGCTGGCGGGCGCGGGCACCGGCATCGCCGCGCCCCCGGCCGAGCTGACCCTGGTGTACAGCTGCCCGTTCCCGTTGATCGGCGTGAAGGACATGTCGGTCAAGATCACCGTGACCGGTCTGCCGGAGAAGCCGGTGGCCGGTCAGCCCACCCCCGAGGTGGACGTGACCGCGGTGGCCACCGTGCCCGCTGATGCCACCGCCGGACTGAAACTGGTCTCGGCGGCCACCATCGAGGGCAAGGCGGTCGCGGACACCAAGCTGGACAACGCCGGACTCGCCCTCGACCTCAAAGTGCCGATGACCTTCCCGAAGACCCCGATCCCGGATTCGGGTCCCTTCGACGTCATCGCCAAGGGCAAGGCCCCGTCCTTCGCGCTGCCCAACCCGGGCCGCACCACGATCGACGTCGGCAACTTCCTCACCACGCTCACCCCGCTCAAGGCCGACGGCACGCCGACCGGTCTGGGCACCTTCGACTCGGCCTGCACGATCAAGGCGACCGAGCCGCCGCAGAAGACCAGGCTGTACGAGGTCGACGTGCTGCCGCCGGGTGGGACCACCACCACGACGAGCAGCGGCACCACCACCACCTCCAGCAGCACCACCAAGCCGACCAGCACCACGACCAGCCCGTCGAGCACCACGACCAGCCCGACCTCGACCTCCACCACCCCGCCGCCCGCGGACCTGGAGATCAGCTACAGCCTCAACGGCAAGTCCCACATCAAGAAGCTCAACACCCCGGTCGTGCTCGGCCCCGGTGAGTTCGCCGCCAAGGTCAACCTGACCTCCGGCGCGCTCACCGGCGACCTGTCCCTGCCCAAGACCAAGGCCAGCTTCAAGCTCTTCGGGTTCATTCCCACCGAGTCCGTGGTGGAACTGCTGCCCGTCGGCAAGACCACCGGCACCTTCACCGGCGGCGTGGTGAAGTCGAATTCCAAGGTCACCGTCCGGCTGCCCGACATCCGGATCTGGGGCATCCCGGTGGTCCTCGGCAACACCTGCCAGACCACCAAGCCGGCCGACATCGCGCTCAACTCGGGTCCGAACTTCAACCCGATGGTCGGCGGCACGCTCACCGGCGACTACGAGATCCCGGCCTTCGCCGGGTGTGGCGCCTTCATCACCGACGTGGTCAGCGCCGTGACCTCCGGTCCCGGCAACACGATCTCGCTCGACCTGAAGAAGGCGTAACCAGCCCCCGGGTGCGGACGGCGTTCGCCGCCAGCCCGTCCGCACCCGGGTCCCACCCCTGCCTGCCGGAGGCCTTGATGCGCACCATCCCCGCTCTGCTCTTACTGCTCGCGGTCACCGCGTGCAGCAGCACGCCCGCCGCCGCGCCCGGCCACCCGGACGCGCAGGCCCTGGCCAGGGCCATCAGCACCGTCGCCGACACGCAGAAGTCGGTGGCGGTCGACCTCGATCTGGGGGTGACCGGCAAGGCCGTGTGCCGCCGGGACATCACCAGCGCCCGGTGCGAACTGACCAAACCCGGTGGTCAGCCCGTGACGTACGCGTTCCTGCCCGGCGCGTCCTACGTCCGGATCCCCGATGACCACCGCGCACCGGGCGCCAAATCCTGGCTGCGGCTCACCGGCGACGGCGCCGAGCTGGCCAAACCGATGGCGGAGGTGGCCGAGCGCATCCGCGACCTGTCCGATCCGCGCAAGCTGGTCCCGGCGGGCGCCAGCCTGGCCTCGGCCAAGACCGCACCCGAAGGTGTGCGCTACGAGGTTGCCGTGCCGGCTGGGCACAGTGTCCTGTTGTCGGTGGACGGCAATGACCGGCCGGTGCGGGCCTCGATCGGCGCTGTCTCGGCGGACTTCCACGACTGGGGTGCCCCGGTTGTGGTGGACCCGCCAACGCCCGACCAGCTGGCCGAGTTCCCCAAGCTCCCGGCCCCGAAATGAGCCCCGGCCCCGCGCCGCACACCTGGCGGTGGCGGTTGACCGGACTCGCCACCGTGCTGGCCACCACGGCCGTGGTGATCACCGCCGGGGCCGCACCCGCCGACCAGAACCCGCCACGCAGTCCCGATCCGGCCGCGAGCGGCGCCGGTCAGGCAAGTCCCTGCCCGACCGGCGCCGCCACCCCGGCCCCACAACGCCGGGCACCACTGCCCGGTGACCGGTCGGCGGCTCGGTCCGCCATCGAGCCGCCGGCCGACCGCAAGGCCGCGCCGATCCCGGGGTCTCCGACGACTCCGGGATCGGCGCAGGCACCCCCCGCCGGTCCGCCGGAGGCTGGATCGCGCGCCGCGATCCAGCCCCAGGTCCTGGCTCAGCCGGGTGCCACCGACCCGGACCCCGCCACCACCAGCGCCACCACGTCCGCGCAGACCAGCCCCAGCCCCAGCCCCACCCCGTCCAGCCCGCCACCCACGAGCCACCTCTCGCCGCCCCCGACCACCCGGCCCAGCCCGAGCCCCGGCCCGTCCACCAGCCCAGCGCCCTGCCCGGCCCCGCCCCCGCTGATCCCCGGCGCCGCCCCGGACGCCGAGATCGAACTCCGCCACGACGTCCGCACCACCGCCACCATCCGCAAACTCCGCTCCGAGGTCACCACCACCCCCGGCCTCATGAACACCACCGTGAACCTCGGCACCGGCAAGCTCTCCGGCACCCTGGCCATCCCGCCGACCAGGTCGTACTTCATCGTGCTCGGCTTCGTCCCGCACACCGCCACCCTCGAGTTCGAGCCCGACGGCCCCGCCACCGGCACCCTCCCCGGCGGCAAACTCGACATCACCGTGCCGCTGCGCATCCGGCTGCGGGACGTCCGCCAGGACACCGTGCCGGTGGAGGTCGGCGCGCACTGCCGGACCAGCGCGCCCGCGGTGTTCCGGCTCCTCGGCGAGCTGCCGATCCTGCCGAACACCGACTACCGCTACACCTCGGTCTTCGAAATCCCGCCGTTCACCGGCTGCGGCGTCCGGGAAGACCTGAGTCCGCTGTTCACCGGCCTGGTCGCCGGGCCGGACAACCGGGTGATCACCACATTGCGGTTGCGTCCGTGACGCCGGTTTGTGCGCCACGTCACGGCGGCGTCACGCAGCGTCGTCGCATGCTGGGGCCTGATCTTCTTCCAGGTGAGAGGGCTCCCCATGCGCACGTCGGCCGAACTGACCACCAGGCGTCCCCCGATGCCGTCCTATCGGTTCCGGGTGGCGGTGGAGGGCGACGTCATGGCGTTCGTCCGGGTCACTGGCCTGCAGACCGGGCGCGAACCGATCGGCGCACGCAGGCACAACGTCGATTTCACCCTGACCCGAGGGGTCTGCGCGGCACGCGGTGAGCTGTGGGACTGGCTGGGCTCGGCCTGGGGCGACCGGGTCGCCGAGCGGGACCTGGCGATCAGCCTGACCAACGATCCGGGCCCCGAGCTGCTGGTCACCTGGCGGGTGCGCAGCGCCTACCCGACCCGGATCGCCGCCCCCAGCTTCGACACCCGCCACGACCAGGTCGCCATCGCCGAGCTGACCATGTGCGCGGAGTCCATGAGCGTCGAGTACCACTGACCCGCCCGCCCAGTTGGCCCAACTCGTACGCCAAGTTGGCCACACTGGGCGTACGAGTTGGCCCAAGTGGGCGGGCCGGCGGTCACGGACTCGGGTGCAGGAGGCGCTCCGCGCGCAGGGCCAGTTCGAGGGCCAGGCGCTGGTCCGGGTCGGTGAGGCGGTCGCCGAAGAGGCGTTCCAGCTGGTGCAACCGGTAGCGCACGGTCTGCGGGTGCACGTCCAGGTCGGCGGCGATCTCCAGGGCGTTGCGGCGACTGCTCAGCCAGGCCAGCAGGGTGTCGGCCAGGCGGCGGCGCTGCTTGGGGGTGAGGTCGTCCAGGGGGGTCAGGCAGCGGCGGGCCAGTTCGCCGATGAGGAACTCGTCGGCGAACAGGCACAGCGTGGGCAGTTCGTCCGCGCACCAGGTGACCGGGCGGTCCGGCAGCAGGTCCCGCTGGAGCAGCCGCAGTGCCCGCCGCGCGCCACGCAGGGACATCGCCGCCTCGGCCAGTGGCACCGGCAGGCCGACCGCGGCCCGCCAGCCGTTGAGGTTGCGGGCCAGGTTGCGCAGGTGCCGTTCCGGGTTGGCGGTGACCAGGCAGGGCACCTCGCCCTCCAGGTCGACCAGCACCTCCGGGTCCAGCGCGGGCGGGCTGAGCGTGTGCTGGTCGCCGCGGGGCTCCAGGGCGACCGCGACCACCGAGTCCGGCATGGTCCACCGGGCCGCCTCGGCGTGCTCGACCAGGACCCGCCGGGACGGTGGCGGTTCGGTCAGGATCAGCTCCAGCAATCGCCGCCGGCGGCGCTCCCGGCTGCCCGCGGCCTGCCGCTGGGCCTCGGTGTAGCCCTCCACGGCCAGCGCGGACAGCTCCTCGACGTAGGCGAAGATCGCCTCGGCGGCCACGAACAGCAGCTCGGACGGGAAGCCCAGGTTCTGGCCGACCGCGCAGACGTGCCGCCAGGCGACCTTGCCGCCGACCCGGTAGGCGGTCTGCAAGGCATTCGCGCTGCGGCCCTCCTGGAACTCCACCCGGCCCCGGTGGCGCAGGTAGCCCGCCCATTCGTCGCTGCGGAATTGCGGGTCGCCGAGGTTGTCGATGCAGTGCAGGATGGCCTTCTCGATGGCCTCGACGATGATCGGTTCGTGCTGGCTGCCCAGCAGTGCCTCGTACTCCGGCACCGCCCGCCGGATCTCCTGGATCATGTCCGCGGTCATGCGTGCCACGTGCGGGCGGAACGGGCGGGCGAACTCCTTCGGGATGGTCGACCACAGTCGACTCGCCAAACGCATACCGTGTATTAGCCGAGTATCCGGCATTTCTGTCAAATGTGAACATTTCTCTGTCAGGCGACGTCGCCTGTTCGTGTGAGGTCGTCGTGTGCAGGTGCGCGTTTCCGGAACCGGTTTTTGTGAGCCGGTGACAAAGAATAGTACTTCGGGCGTACCGGGCTGAGTGGTAGTTTTGCGGGGTCGGCCAGCTGGCCAATTCCCTGTTTTCAGTCTAGTCGTGCGGCTCGGAGGTCGAGCGATGTCACGTTCCATTCGCCGTGTCCTGCTGGCGTTGTCCGGCGCCCTGCTGGTGGCGGCACTGCTGCCGTCGCCGGTGGCGCTCGCGGACAGTTTCTACCAGCCGCCGGACCCGTTGCCCGCCGGCGCGCCCGGCGACCTGGTGCGCTCCCGGGTCTCGGACAACCCGCCCAGCCGGGACAAGGCCAAGGCCTGGCAGGTGATGTACCTGTCCACCAACGCCCTCGGGCAGCGGCACGCGGTGACCGGCACGGTGCTGGTGCCCAAGAACGTCGACCCGAAGACCGCGCCGGTGGTCGGCCTGGCCGTGGGCACGCACGGACCGGCCTTCCGCTGCACCCCCTCGGCGATGGTCAACGTCGGCGCGCTCTACGAACAGCCCGCGGTGAACGACCTGCTGGCTCGCGGCTACGCGGTCGCGATCACCGACTACGAGGGCTACACGCCCGAACCGCGCACCACCTACATCGTCGGGCGCTCCATGGGCGCCGCGGTGATCGACGTGGTCCGGGCCGCACTGCGACTGCCCGCGGCCGGGTTGTCGGCCAGGGCCAAGGTCGCCTTCCGCGGCTACTCCCAGGGTGGCGGCGCGGCCATGTGGGCGGGGGAGACCCAGCCGAGTTACGCGCCGGAGCTGAACCTGGTCGGCGTGGTCGGCGGCGGCGTGCCCGCGGACCTGATCCAGGTGGCGCTGCCTCTGGAGGGCAAGCCCGGCTACGGCGTGCTCGCCTACGCGCTGATGGGCCTGGACCAGGCATACCCGGAGCTGAAGCTCAACGACTACCTCAATGACAAGGGGCGCACCGAGTTCGCCCGGATGCGGCGCGAGGCTTGCACCTTCGAACTGCTTACCTGGTATCCGAAGGGCAAGCTCAGCGAGCACACCACCAGCAGTCCGGTGCTGACCCCGCAGTGGCTGGCCAGGGTCCGGGAGAACAAGCTCGGCACGAAGAAGATCCCGGCGCCGGTGTTCCAGTACCACGCCGACAACGACGAACTGGTGCACCAGCCGCAGGCCAAGGAGCTGTTCGCGGACTACTGCCGGCTCGGCGTCAACGCGCGCTGGCAGGGCTATCCCAGTGACCACATCACCCTGGTCTACACCGGCAACGAGGCCGCGCACCGCTTCCTCGCCGACCGCTTCGCCGGGGTGCCCGCCACCTCCGGGTGCTGATCATCCGGGAGCCTTGACAAAAAAATTTGTCCAAGCCAGTATTGCCGCATGCTTGAGGTAGCGGTGATCGAGGACGCGGCCGCGGCGGAGATCTCATTGGATCCGCTGCGATCGCGTCTGCTTGCCGAACTCGTCGAGCCTGGTTCGGCCAGCACCCTGGCCGCCCGGGTCGGCATCCCGCGGCAGAAAGTCAACTACCACCTGCGTGAGCTGGAGAAACACGGCCTGGTGGAGCTGGTCGAGGAACGGCGCAAGGGCAACTTCACCGAGCGGGTGCTGCGGGCCACCGCCGCCTCCTACGTGATCTCGCCCGACGCCCTGTCCGCGGTGCAGCCCGATCCGGCCCGCGCGCCGGACCAGCTGTCCGCGCGCTGGTTGCTGGCCCTGGCCGCCCGCCTCGTGCGCGACGTCGGCAGGCTCATCACCGGCAGCCGCAAGGCCGGGAAACCCCTGGCGACCTTCGCCCTCGACGGCGAGATCCGCTTCGCCTCCGCCACCGATCGGGCTGCTTTCGCCCGGGAACTGGCCGCTGCGGTGGCCGGGCTGGTGGGCAAGTACCACGATGAGACCGCGGCGGGCGGCCGGGCCCACCGGGTGCTGGTGGCCGTGCACCCGAGCGTCCAGCCGGTGCTGGATCCCCCTGACAACAACACTGACAAGGAGTCGTAATGGGCCGGAAGTTCGAGCTGCGCAAGGAAGTCGAGCTGGCGGCCACGCCGCAGCAGGTGTGGGACGCGATCTCCACCGGACCCGGCCTGGAAGCCTGGTTCATGTCCCAGCCCGCGCCGGAGGAGGGCGCCTGCGAGGTCTGGCAGCCGGGCGAACACCTGTCGATCACCACGCCCGCGGGACCGGACGGCTCCTTTCACGCCTTCGAGTACCTGATCGAGGCCAGGGACGGCGGCAGCACCGTGCTCCGCTTCGTGCACAGCGGCTTCCTCAGCGATGACTGGGGCGCGGAGTTCGAGGGCATGACCGCCCGCGGCTGGGACATGTACCTGCACACCCTCGCGCTGTACCTCGCGCACTTCGCCGGCAGGCCCGCGGTCTACGTCACCGCGGAGGGTCCGGAGGCCACCGCCAAACCCGAGGCGTGGGCGGTGCTGCTGCGCGGCCTCGGCCTGGACCACAACCCCGCCCTGGGCGAGCGGGTGCGCCTCACACCCGAAGGCCTGCCCGCCATCGACGGCGAGGTGGACTGGTTCGAGGGCGAGGACAGCCCCTTCCTCGCGGTGCGCACCGCGGACGCGCTCTACCGCTTCCACGGCCGCGCCCCGCTCGGCATGACCATCGCGGTCGGCCACCACTTCTACGTCCCGGCCGAACAGCCCGCCACCAACGAGGCCTGGCGGGTCTGGCTGCACGGGCTTTACCCCGACCAGGGCTGAGCATGGCCAACTCGCCCGCCGGGGAATCGGTGCTGGCGCGGGTGGTGCGCATCTTCGAGACCTTCGGCACGGACACCCCGGCGCTGCGGGTCTCGGAGATCGCCCGCCGCGCCGGGCTGCCCGTGCCCACCGCCTCCCGCCTGATCGAGGAGCTGGTGGGACACGGCTGGCTGCACCGCGAACCCGACCGCAGCGTGCGGCTGGGCCTGCGGATCTGGGAGCTGGCCTCCCGGGCCTCGCCCGCGCTGAACCTGCGCGAGGCGGCCATGCCGTTCATGGAGGACCTGCAAGCCGTGGTCGGCCACCACACCCAGCTCGGCGTGCTCGAAGGCCGCGAGGTGCTGTTCCTGGAACGGCTGTCCGCGCCGGGCGCGGTGGACAACGTCATCCGGATCGCCGGGCGGCTGCCACTGCACGTCAACTCGGCCGGGCTGGTGCTGCTCGCGCACGCCCCGGTCGAACTGCAGGAATCCGTGCTGGCTGGCCCGCTGCGCGCCTACACCCGGCGCACCATCACCGATCCCGGCCGGCTGCGGGCTTTTCTGGCCGATGTCCGGCGCGGCGGATTCGCGCTCTGCCGCGGGTTCATCGACGACGGCGTCACCGGCATCGCCGCCCCGGTGCGCGGTCCGGACAACGAGGTGGCCGCCGCGCTCGCGGTGATCGTGCCCGACGACGCCCAGGTCGCAGGCCACCTGCCCGCGCTGCGCACCGCCGCCCGGGGGATATCCCGAGCCCTCGGCGCGCCACTAGTGTCTCATTCAATGAAAGTGAGGTAGCTCCGCGCTGGTCGCGGCGGTCAAGGTGCGTCCACGGAGAAAGGGGAGTGGATGCGCACCCAGGTGGTCATCATCGGCGCCGGGCCCGCCGGGCTGCTGCTCTCGCACCTGCTCGGGCTGGACGACGTCGACTCGGTGCTGATCGAACGCCAGAGCGCCGAACACGTGCAGTCCCGCATCCGCGCCGGGATCCTGGAAGCGGGCACCGTCGAGGTGCTGCGCGAGGCCGGAGTGGGCGAGCGACTGGGTGCGGAAGCCTTGCGGCACCGCGGGATCTACCTCCAGTGGCCCGGCCATCGCGAGCACGTGGACTTCGTCGACCTGATCGGCCGCTCGGTGTCGGTGTACGGGCAGACCGAGGTCACCAAGGACCTGATGGCCGCCCGCGCACGCGCCGACCGGCCGGTGTTCTATGGGGCCAGCCAGGTCGAACTGCACGAGGTGGACACCGATCGGCCGTATGTCACCTTCGTCGACGCCGACGGGCAGCCGCGCCGGGTCGAGGCGCGGGTCATCGCGGGCTGCGACGGCCACCACGGCCCCAGCCGTCAGGCCCTGCCCGCGTCGCTGCGCCAGACCTGGACCCGGGACTACCCGTTCGCCTGGCTCGGCGTGCTCGCCGAGGTGCCGCCGTCCACCGACGAGCTGATCTACGCCTGGCACCGGGACGGATTCGCCATGCACAGCATGCGATCCAGCACCATCAGCCGGTTCTACCTCCAGGTCCGGCCCGGCGAGGACCCGGCGGAATGGCCGGACGAACGGATCTGGACCGCGCTGGCCACCCGGCTCGGCGCGCAGGACGGCGGCTGGCAGCTCACCACCGGGCCGATCACCGAGAAAAGCGTGCTGCCCATGCGCAGTTTTGTCGCCACCCCGCTCCGGCACGGCAGGCTCTTCCTGGCAGGCGACGCCGGGCACATCGTGCCGCCCACCGGCGCCAAGGGCCTCAACCTGGCCGTGGCCGACGTGGTGCTGCTGCACCGCGCGCTGGTTTCCTGGCTCCTGGACGGCAAACCGGAGCTGGCCGAGTCCTATTCGGACACCGCGCTGCGCCGGGTCTGGCGGTGCACGCACTTCTCCTGGTGGATGACCACCATGCTGCACCGGCACGGCGACGACTTCGACGCCCGCCTGCAACTCGCCCAGCTCGACGCGGTGCGCAGCTCCACCGCCGCGGCCACCGAGCTGGCCCAGAACTACGCCGGTCTGCCGATCGGCTGCTGAGGTCAGAAGTCGCTGAAGTCAGAAGGGGAGACGATGTCGACGACCGAAGGGCACCGGCTCGCGCTGCCGCGCTACCACCGGGACCCACCAGGCACCCATCCACCGCTGGACAGCCCGGCCTACGGGTCCACCGCGCTCCGCCACCCGAAGCAACCCCTTGTTGTTCTACCACACCGGCTGACCGAGGTGACCGGACCGCTGCTCGGCCCCGGCCGGATCGGCCCCCTGGACAACGACCTCACCCGCCAGCACCCCGGCGAACCGCACGGGCAGCGGATCATCGTGCACGGCCGCCTGCTCGACGGCAACGGCAAACCGGTGCGCAATTCCCTGGTGGAGCTGTGGCAGGCCAACGCGGCGGGGCGGTACAAGCACGTGCGTGACCGCTGGCCCGCCCCGGTCGACCCCAACTTCGACGGCACCGGCCGCACCCTCACCGACGACGAGGGCCGCTACGAGTTCACCACGATCAAACCCGGCGCGTACCCGTGGCAGAACCACGACAACGCCTGGCGTCCCGCGCACATCCACTTCTCCGTCTTCGGCGCCGCGTTCACCCAGCGCCTGGTCACCCAGATGTACTTCCCGGACGATCCGCTCTCCGCCCAGGACCCCATCTTCAACTCCGTGCCCGACCCGAAGGCCAGGCAACGCATGATCTCCCGCTTCGACCTGGACCGCACCCAGCCGAACTGGGCCCTGGCCTTCGAGTTCGACATCGTGTTGCGCGGCAACGACTCCTCGGTCTTCGAGGACGAGGAGGACGAATGAGCACCCCCTCGCAAACCGTCGGCCCCTACCTCGCGCTGGGTCTGGAATGGACGGACGGCCCGGACGTGGTGGCACCGAGTATGCCTGATGCGGTATGGTTGCGTGGCACGGTGCGGGACGGCGCGGGCGAGCCGGTCCCGGACGCGGTGGTGGAAACCTGGCAGGCCGACGCCGACGGACGTTTCAACCATCCGGCAGATCCGCGCGGAGCCGTTGCGGCGCCAGGGTTTCGCGGATTCGGCCGGTGCACGACCAACGCCGAGGGCGACTACGGTGTGCGCACCGTGGTGCCGGGTGCGGTACCCGTCGAGGTGGGATCGGCTGAGCAAGGGCAGGCTCAGGCGCCGCACATCGACATCTCGGTGCTGGCCCGCGGTTTGCTGCACCGGGTGGTGACGCGCGTGTACTTCCCGGAGCATGCCGAGCAACACCAGTCCGACCCCGTCCTGCGCACGGTTCCGCAAGATCGGCGAGCCACGCTGATCGCCGCGCGCACCGAGGACGGCTACCGGTTCGACATCCGCCTGCAGGGCGACCAGGAGACCGTGTTCTTCGATGTCTGACCTGTTCGACCCGCTCTCCGCCGCCGGCCCGGTCCGAGCCGCGGTCGAGGACCAAGCCTGGCTGCACGCCATGCTCGACTTCGAACGCGCCCTCGCCCAGGCCCAGTCCGAAGCCGGTCTGCTGGCCCCGGAGCACGCCAAAGCCATTGCGGCAGCCTGTGATCCGGCCCGCTACGACCCGGCCGGGATCGGCGCGGCGGCGACTGGCGTCGGCAACCCGGCCGCACCACTGGTCCGCGCCCTCACCGCCGAGGTGGGCGGTGAGGCGGCCCGGTACGTGCACCTGGGCGCGACCAGCCAGGACGTGCTGGACACCGCGTCCATGCTGGTGCTGCGTGGCGCGGCCGGCGAGCTGTTGTCCATTGTGGACAGAGCGGGCGCGCGGGCGGCGGAGTTGGCGGCGCGGTACCGGGACACGCCGCAGGCCGGGCGGACGCTGGGGCAGCAGGCGTTGCCGGTGACCTTCGGGCTGACGGCGGCGGGGTGGCTGTCCGCGCTGACGGCTGCCCGGGAACGGTTGCGCGGGTTGCGGTTCGCGGTGCAGCTGGGCGGGGCGGCGGGGACCCTGGCCTCGCTGGCGGAGGTTGGCCAGACGGGACTCGCGAGGCCCACGGCGACCGCTGCCGCGACCACCGATCCGGCGGCGACCACCGATCCGGCGGCGAGTGCTGGCTGGGCGACGACCGCTGGGTCGTCAGTGCCCGCTGGCCCAACCCCACCCACCGGCCCGGCAGTGCTCGCCGCCCTGGCCCGAGTGCTCGACCTCGACGAACCCGCCCTCCCCTGGCACACCGAGCGATCCCGCGTCACCACCATCGCCGCCGCCCTCGGCGACCTCGCGGGCGCGGTGGCCGGCATCGCCCGCACCATCACCCTGCTCGCCCAGACCGAGATCGGCGAGGTCCACGAGGACGGCCCACCGGGCAGCGGTGGCTCATCCACCTTGCCACACAAGCACAACCCGGTGGCCGCCGTACTCGCCGCCGGCGCCGCCGCCCAGGCCCCGGGACTGGTGGGGACGTTGTTCTCGGTGCGGGCGCAGGAGTATCAGCGGGCCGCTGGGCATTGGCATGCCGAGTGGCGACCCCTGTCCGAACTGGTCCGGGTGACCGGAGCCGCGGCGCACTGGCTGGCGGAGAGCCTGGACCGGTTGCGGGTGGATCCCGAGCGGATGCGGGCGAACCTGGACTGCACCGGGGGAGTGCTGCTGGCCGAACGGGTCACGGCCGCGCTGACCGGGCGGGTGGGACGACTGGTCGCGCATGACGTGGTCGGCTGGTGTGCGCGGCGGGCGGTGGCGGGGGAGGATTTTGCCGCGGTGCTCGGCGCGGATCCGGTGGTGGCGGCACAGCTGTCGCGGCAGCGGATCGTGGAATTGCTGGACCCGGCGGGCTATCTGGGCAGCGCCGGGGTATTCGTCGATCGCGCGCTGGCCGCGTGGCACGAGGAGGTCAGGTGACGATCCTTCCCGCGTACGTGGTGGACGGGCCCGCGGACGGGACACCCGTGGTGCTGTCCGGTTCGCTCGGCAGCGATCACCGCATGTGGCGACCGCAGGCGAGTGCGCTGGCCGCGGCCGGGTACCGGGTCATCTCCTATGACCACCGCGGGCACGGGGCCTCGCTGACCCCGCCGGGGCCCTATGAAATGGGAGACCTGGCCGCCGACGCGGCGGCGTTGCTGGACGAGCTGGACCTCCCGGACGCGCACTTCGCCGGGCTGTCCCTGGGCGGGATGGTCGGCATGTGGCTGGCCGCGCACCGGCCGGACCGGGTGCGTGGCCTGGTGCTGTGCTGCACCTCGGCCGATCTCAACCCCCGATCGGGGTGGGCGGACCGGGCGCGCCTGGTCCGCGCCGAAGGCACCGGTGCGGTCGCCGAGGCGGTGGTCAGCCGCTGGCTCACCCCTGCCCACGCCCAGCGGGAGCCGGAGTTCGCCGCGGAGTTGCGCGGGATGGTCGCCGCGACCCCCGCCGAGGGGTACGCGGCCTGCTGCGGGGCGATCGAGCGGATGGACCTGCTCCCGCTGCTGCCTGCGATCAGCGCGCCGACCCTGGTGATCTCCGGCGCCGAGGACCCTGCCACCCCGCCCGACCACGGCCGGCTGATCGCGGACCGAATCCCCGGCGCCCGGTTCGCCCTGGTCGAGCAGGCCGCGCACCTGGGCAGCGTGGAGCAGCCCGCGGAATTCACCCGACTCATCCTGGACCACCTGGGAGCACTCGATGTCTGACGAGCAGTACGCCGAAGGCATGCGGGTGCGGCGGGAGGTGCTCGGCGACGCGCACGTGGACCGCGCGGTGGCCGACACAACCGAGTTCACCGCGCCCTTCCAGGACTACATCACCCGCGCCGCCTGGGGCTCGGTGTGGACCAGGGACGGTCTGGACCGGCGGACCCGCAGCTGCCTTACCCTGGCCCTGCTCACCGCCCTCGGCCAGCATGAGGAACTGGCCATGCACGTGCGCGCGGCCGTGCGCAACGGCCTGTCCGCGGCCGAGATCGGCGAGGTGCTGCTGCACACCGGGGTCTACGCCGGGGTGCCCGCGGCCAACGCCGCCTACGCCGTGGCGCAACGGGTGCTCACCGAGCTGGGCGAGCTGTGACGCCTGGCTGATCCGCGCTGGTCCAGGTGGCCTACTTGGCCAAAAACAGTTCAACACTGGCGACGGGCGGCACTGCTGAGCCGGGGCCGGGGCGTTCTAGGCTGCCGACCATGGTGAGACGAACCGCCGCGCTGCTGGGCGCGCTGGCCCTGGCCGCGAGTGTGTTGCTGGCCGCCGGTCCGGCCCAGGCCGATCCCGCCGCGCCGCCGGGAACCGTGGTGCCCGTGCAGGTCACCGGCGACCCGGCCAAGCGGTTCAACCTGGTGATCGTGCCGGACGGCTACACCAGCGCCGACCTGCCCAAGTTCCGCGAACACGTGGACAAGCACCTCAACGTGCTGTGGACGATCGAGCCGTTCAAGTCCTACCGCAGCTACCTCAACGTCTACACGGTGGAGATCGCCTCCCCGGAGTCCGGCGTCAGCTGCGATCCGGACATCAGCTCGCCGCGCCGCAACACCCCGCTGCGGATGGGTTTCTGGGGCGGCTGCAACCCCAGCGGCGTGCGCCGCCTGCTCACCGTGGACAGCACCGCGGTGGTCAACTACGCCAACCTGGTGCCCGGCACCACCGCTGCCAACCGGCAGATCCTGGCCATCGCCAACAGCGACACCTACGGCGGCGCGGGCGGCACCTACGCCACCGCCTCTGGGGGCAACGCGCTGTCCGCGCTGATCACCCCGCACGAGCTGGGCCACTCCCTTGGCGGGCTGCAGGACGAGTACGACTACCTCAACCGCGGCGTGCGCGGCGGCGCCTACACCGGCGGCGAACCCGACTCGGTGCACCACTCCCTGCTCACCGAAGCGCAGATGCGGGACCAGAAGAAGAAGTGGTGGCGCTGGCTCGGCGAGCCCAGCGAGTCCGGCGGCATGATCGGCCGGTTCGAGGCCGGGATGTATGCCAGCACCGGCGTGTGGCGGCCCAGCAAGCACTCGATGATGAAGACCCTGGGCTACTACTTCGACCAGCCCACCAGGGAACGCATGGTCGAACGCCTCTCCGGCAAGACCAGCATCCTGCAGGACAGCACCCCGAACACCGCACCCATCGGCGCGGACCGCGTGGTGTGGGCCGAACCCCTGCACCCGGTCAGCCACAGCCTCACCGTCACCTGGACCCTGGACGGCACACCGTTGTCCACCAACGGCTCCCGTTCGGTCGACCTGACCAAGCAGAACCTGACCCCCGGCCGCCACACCCTCCTCGCCACGGTCACCGACCCCACCGAGTTCGTCCGCGACCCGGCCATCCGCGCCTCCGCCGCGCTGACCCGCACCCGCACCTGGACGATCGACACCAGCCTCACCACCCCGCGCCCGAACGTCCCCGCCGACTTCCTCGCACACACCCCTACCAACCGTCCGGTAGGCGGCGGTGACGTGGTCTACGTGCAAACCACCCGCCCCGCCGCCCAGGAACCCCCGGTCACCTGGACCCTGGACGGCCGCCAGGTGAGCACCGCCGTCGACAACCGCGACCTCAACCTCAAGTCCCTCAAACTCACCCCGGGACGCCACACCCTCACCGCCACCACCGGCGCGGCCACCCGCACCTGGACCGTCGACGCCCAGGCCCCGGCCACCAGCTTCGAGCTGTCCAAACCCCTGCTGACCAGGACCTCCCCGACCGGTGATCCGGAGTACGTGTTCAACGCGCCGTTCACCATGCGCCTGAAGGCCACCGACGACACCCAGGGCTTCGTGGTCCCGGAATTCCGCACCAACGGCGACGGTTGGTACAACTACTTCGGCTGGCCCACCGACGCCAGCGCCCCGTTCCGGTTCACCCCCAACGGCACCAACATCGACGACCTGATCTACGGCAAACTCGGCACCCCCAGGCTGTCTCCCTGGGACAATGTGCCCCCCGGCTACGGCCGCCACACCATCGACTACCGGGCCATCGACCCCGCGGGCAACACCGGTACCCCCGGCCGCTTCGCCGTCACCCTGCTCCGCGAACCCCCGGCCTGCACCACCACGATCACCGGCCGGCACACCGGCCCCCTGGTCGTGAACACCGGCGTCACCTGCCTGAACGCTGCCACCGTCACCGGCCCACTCACGGTCAGCCCCGGCGCCACGCTGGTCGCCACCGAGTCGACGATCACCGGCCCGGTCCGTACCGACCGAGCGGTCGGCGTGCACCTGCTGAACTCCACCATCGTCGGCCCCACCGCGCTGACCGGCACCACCGGCGATGTGACCGTGGTCGGCGGCCGGATCGTGGGCGCGCTGCGGGTCTCGGACTCCACGGCGACCGATCGTGGGCCGGTGCTCGCGGGTGTGGCGGTCACCGGGCCGGTGCAGTGCCGGGGCAACGCGACCGCTCCGGACAACCTGGGCGCGCCGATCACCGGGTCCGGTCCGGCCACCGGTCAGTGCGCGGTGCTGCGGTAACCGGCGGCGGAACGGGGGCGGGTGGCGAGGCCGCCGCCACGCCCCCGCATTGCCACCCAGCCCACCCTTCGGCAAGGTGAGGTGCGAGGAGCATCTCCGGCGATGAAGGGCAGCTCATGACCACGCAGCTCGCACTGATCACCAACGACGACGGCATCCTCGCCCCCGGACTCGCCGCGCTGGCGGGTCTGGCCGACCGGACGGGGCTGACCACCGTGGTCGCCGCCCCCGCCACCGAGGCCAGCGGCACGAGTGCCGGGCTGACCGCGGCGGAGGACAAGCGGCGGGTGGCGGTGCGGCGGCGGAGCCTGGAGGGGTTGCCGGAGGTGCCTGGGTACGCGGTGGCCGGGCATCCGGGGTTGATCGCGTTGCTGGCGGCCAAGGGTGCGTTCGGCGGGCGGCCGGATGTGGTGTTGTCCGGAGTCAATCGCGGGGCCAATGTGGGGCGGGCGGTACTGCATTCGGGGACCGTGGGGGCGGCGCTGACCGCGGGGATCAACGGGATCCGGGCCTTGGCCGTCTCGCTGGATGTGGGGCGAGGGGTCGGCGAGCAGCACTGGGAGACCGCGGTGGAGGTGGCGGAGACGGTGCTGAAGTTGTTGTGGGAGTTGCCGCCGGGCAGTGTGCTCAACCTGAACGTGCCCAATGTCCCGGTCAGCAAGCTGGGGCCGTTGCGGCGGGCCACGCTGGCCGCGCACGGCACCGTGCAGTCCAGGGTCCGGCACCTGGACGGCGGCGGCCTGGAGCTGGTGACCGTGGAGTCCGAGGGCGCGGTCGAGGACGGCAGCGATGTCGCCTTGCTGGCGCAGGGATGTCCTACCGTGACGCCGTTGCACTCGGTGACCGAGGACGCGGGATTAGCGCTGCCCTGGGACTGAGGCGGCGATCCGGGCGGTGATCCGGTCCACGTCGCCGCGTTCGGCCGGGGGCAGTGGGGCGCCGGCGGCGGCGCGGAGCGTGGCGGCTTCGGCGAGCAGGGCCCTGGCCTGGTCGTGGTCGCCTGCCAGGGCATGGGCGCCGGCCATGCCTTCCTTGGCCAGGGCGACCGCGCGGGGATCGCCGCTGAGGTGGGCGGCGGTCAAGGACCTGGTGTGCGCGGCCAGGGCTTCGTCGGGATTGTCGCGGAGTTCGGCGATGAAGCCCAGTTCGGCGTGGGACAGGGCGATGCCGGGGGCGTAGCTGACATCCTGATGCCAGGACAGCACGCGGTGGAACAACTTGGCCGCGGTGTCCAGGTCGCCGGTGCGGCGGGCGCCCAGGGCCAGGCCGAGTTCGGCGTGGATGACGCCGGTGTGGTAGCCGTGTTCGACGGCGAGGCGGCGGGCCTGCTCGTGCCGGGCCTGGGCGCGAGAATGGTTGCCGGTCAACAGATCCAGGCGGGCCAGGCCGGTCAGCTGGTCGGCCACATCGGGCCACAGACCGTGCTCCTGGGCCAGTTCCAGGGCGGTGCCGCGCAGTTCGGCGGACCTGGGGTAGTCGCCGGTGATCTCGGCGATGGTGGACAGCGCGAAGGTGGCCTGCGAGCGGCCCCAGACCTCGCCGAGGTCGACGAAGACCGCCAGTGCCTCGGCGGCCTGCTCGGCCGCGATGCGCAGGTCGCCGCGCATGATGGTCAGGAACGAGGTTGTCGCCAGGGAGATCGCGCGCAGCCAGGGGTCCACAGTGGACACTTCGGCGAGGCGGCGGGCGCTGGCGGCCAGGTCGGCGCCGGTGTAGCCGAGGCAGAAACTCAGGAACCAGGTGGTGTCGGCGTCCACTGTGGACTGTTCGCCGGCCTGGCGGCGGAGGTCCGGGTCGGTGGCGCCCCGGCGGAGCAGAGTGATCCCGGTGAGCAGGGCGGTGACGGTGTCCCGCAACGGGTGTTCGCCGGGGACGGACAGGGCCAGGCGGAGCTGGCGTTCAGCCTCGCTGAGCCTGCCACGCAGGTACCAGTACCAGGTCTGTGCCCGGACCAGGCGGAGCGCGCGGTCGGTGTCGGCGGTGTCCACCGCGGTGTCCAGGGCCCGGCGCAGGTTGGCCGATTCCCGGTCCAGCCGGGGCAGCCATTCGCGTTGTCCGGCATCGCGCAGGCGGGCACGCTCGGCCAGGTGGAGGTAGCAGGTCAGGTGCCGGTCGCGGACTTCGGCCAGCTCGCCCGACTCGGTCAGGCGGGTGCGCGCGTAGTCGGCGATGGATTCGAGGAGCCGGTAGCGCGGCCCGTCGGCGACGACCACCAGGGAGCGATCAACCAGGCGGGCCACCAGATCCAGGACGTCTTCGAGGAGGACGGGCGGGGCGGCGCTGACCGCTTCGGCGGCGGCCAGGGTGGCGCCTTCGGCGTGCACAGCCAGGCGGCGCAACACGATCCGCTCCGGTTCGGTGAGCAGATCCCAGCTCCAGTCGATCACCGCGCGCAGCGTGCGCTGGCGCGGCGGGACCAGTCGGCCGCCAGTGGTGAGCAGCCGGAATCGATCGTCCACTCTGGACAGCAGTTCGGTCAGTCCGAGCACGCGCAGCCGGGGCGCGGCCAGTTCCAGGGCCAGCGGCAGGCTGTCCAGGCGCAGGCACAGCGCGGACAGCTGTTCCGGGGTGGCGGCGCTGAGGTCCGCGCCGGCGGCTTCGGCGCGCTGGGTGAGCAGGCGGACCGCGTCGGCCGGGGCCAGCGGCGGCACCACTTCCAGGCGTTCGCCGGGCACGCCGAGTCCTTCGCGGCTGGTGGCCAGCACCCGCAGGCCGGGCGCGGCGCGCAGCAGGTGCGCGATGAGGTCGGCGGCCGGGGCGAGGGCGTGTTCGCAGTTGTCCAGGACCAGCAACAATTGCTGGTCCAGGAGCGCCTCGGCCAGGTGCGCGGCCAGCCCGGCGCCGGAATCGTCGCGCACGTGCAGCACACCGGCGACCGATTCGGCGACCTCGGCCGCGGTGCAGGCGGTCGGGCCGGGATGGCCGGCCAGTTCGACCAGCCACACCCCGTCCGGGTACTCCGGTCCCGGCTCGGCGGCGGATAGGGCGAGGCTGGTCTTGCCGACCCCGCCCGGCCCGGTCAGCGTGACCAGGCGGTGCCGGGCGAGCAGGGCGCGGACCGCGCGGACGGTGTGCTCGCGGCCGATCAGCTCGGTGAGCGCGGCGGGCAGGTTGGTGCGGGCGCGCACCGCGACCCGCAGCCCGGGGTCCTGCCGCAGCATCGACTCGTGCAGTGCGGCCAGTTCCGGGCCGGGGTCGGCGCCGAGTTCGGTGGCCAGCCGAGTGCGCAGTTCGGCATACTCGGTGAGCGCCTCGGCCTGCCGTCCGGCCAGGTAGAGCGCGCGCAGCTGCACCGCGCGCAGCCGTTCGCGCAGCGGGTGCCGCCTTACTGGGTCGTCGATCCCGGCGAGTGCCTCGGCCACTTCACCCAGTTCCAGCCGGGTCGCGCCGAGCAGTTCGAGCGCGACCAGGCGCTGCTCCTCCAGGCGCTCGGCGACGGGGCGGGCGAAGTCCTCGTCGGCGAACTCCGCGTACGCCGGTCCCCGCCACAGTTCCAGGGCACGCACCAGCAGTTCGGCCCGTTCCCGGGGCGGGGCGTCCTGGGCGGCGGTCAGCAGCTCGGCGAACTCCGTCGCGTCCACCCCGGCGCGTAGCCGGTACCCGGCCGGTCCGGACTCGACCAGGTCCCGGCCGATCGCCCGCCGCAGCCGGGACACCTTGGTCTGCAACGCGCCCAGCGGATTCGCGGGCACCTCATCGCCCCACAGGTCCAGCACCAGGCGGTCCGCCGAGACCGCCTGTCCGCCCTGGGCGAGCAGCGCGGCCAGCAGGGCGCGCACCTTCGACTCCTGGACCGGCGCCGGTGTCCCGTCCGCCGTCCAGGCGGTCAGCGGACCGAGCACCCCGAATCGCACCCGGCAACCGTACCCGCTGGCGGTGCACCGACAGCGCATCGCCAGCGAATCGAAAGCGCAGGCAGACATGGTGATGGCACAGGCAGCAGCGATCAAGGAGTGATCATCGTGACCAGCAGCAAAACCCCGGTCAGCGTCATCGGACTCGGCCGCCTCGGCGCCGCGCTCGCCGAGGCGTTCCTGGCCGCAGGGCACCCGACCACGGTGTGGAACCGCTCGCCGGGCAAGTCCGAGCACCTCGCCGCCCAGGGCGCGACCGTGGCCGGTTCGCTGACCAAGGCGATCGAGGCCAGCCCGCTGGTGCTGACCGTCCTCGCCCACCACGGCGCGGTGCGCGAACTGCTCGACCCGGTGGTCGGCAGCCTCAGCGGCCGGACCCTGCTCAACATCAGCTCCAGCACCCCTGAGGACATCCGCAAGCTCGCCACCTGGGCGCAAGGCCATGGCGCGGACTACCTGGACGGTGCGGTGATGGCGGTGCCGCAGGCCATCGGCACCGCGGACGCCCAGGTCCTCTACAGCGGCTCCCCGGCCGCCTTCGACAGCTACGGCGAGCAGCTCGGCGTGCTCGGCGCGGCCCGGTATGTCGGCGAGGACCCCGGGGTGGCCGAGCTGTACAGCTACGCCCTGCTCAGCGCCGGGTACGGCACCCTGTTCGGCTTCCTGCACGGCACCGCGATGCTGGACTCCGCGGGCGTTCGCCCGACCGAGTTCCTCGCGCTGGCCGTGCCGTGGCTCAACGGCATGGTCGCCTTCCTCAGCGAGATCGCCAGGGAGACCGAGACCGGGGACTACAGCACCGGCGAGTCCAGCCTGGACATCAACCTGTTCGCGCTGGAGAACATCGTCGCGGCCAGCCGCACCGCGGGCGTGGACCCCGGCTTCCACGTGCCCACCGTCGACCTGGTGCGCAAGCGGATCGCGGCCGGGAACGGGCAGGAGAGCGCCTCCGGTGTGTTCGAAGTCATGCGCACCGGGGGTTGACCTCCAGTTAGGTCGAGCTTGTTGGCTGGGCAGGCCAGACCTACTGAGGGGAAACACAGATGCGTGCGGTGTGGTTACGCGAGTTCGGCGGACCCGAGGTGCTCCAGCTCGGCGACGCCCCTGATCCGGTGCCCGGCCAGGGTCAGGTGCTGATCGAGGTGGCCTACGCGAACATCACCTTCGTGGAGACCCAGTTCCGGGCCGGCGGCGACAGCCCGTTCCGGGTGGAACTGCCGGTCATCCCGGGCAACGGGGTCGGCGGCACGGTGCTGGCCACCGGCCCCAGCGTCGACCCGGACCTGGTGGGGGAGCGGGTGATCAGCAGCCTGACCGGGTCCGGTGGCTACGCCGAACTCGCGGTGGCCGCGGCCGCCACCCTGCACCGGGTCCCGGCGGAACTGCCCCTGGACAGCGCGGTCGCGCTGCTGGCCGACGGCCGGACCGCGGCGATGCTGCTGCGGGCCACCGAAGTCAAGCCGGGGGAGCGGGTCCTGGTCGAGGCGGCCGCGGGCGGGGTCGGCTCGCTGCTGGTGCAACTGGCCGTCGCGGCCGGGGCCACCGTGGTCGCGGCCGCGGGTGGCGCGCACAAGACCGAACTGGCCGCCTCGCTCGGCGCGGCCGAGGTGGCCGACTACACCGAACCCGGCTGGGCACAACGGATCGCACCGGTGGACGTGGTCTTCGACGGGGTCGGCGGCGAGATCGGCCGGGCCGCCTTCGACCTGCTCGGCCAGGGCGGCCGGATGATCAGCTACGGCCTGGCCAGCGGCGAATGGGCGGGCATCGCCGAGGAGACCGCGGCCGAACGCGGCGTCACCCTGGTGTCGTTGCGGCCCTCGCCGGAGCTGGTGCGGGAGAGCACCCGGCACGTGCTCGCCGAGGCCGCCGCCGGACGCCTGCACCCGGTGATCGGCCAGCGCTTCCCCCTCGCCGAGGCCGCCGCCGCGCACACCGCCATCGCCAACCGCGGCACCATCGGCAAGACCCTGCTGGAGGTCAAGTGAAGATCGGCGTGCAACTGCCCTCCTTCGGCGTGGATCCCTCGGCCACCGCGGCCGAGCACGCCCGGCACGCCGAGGGCCTCGGCCTGGAATCGGTGTGGACCGGCGACCACCTCATCCCCGCCCTGCCCTACCTGGACAGCACCCTGGTCCAGGCCACCGTCGCGGCGAGCACGACCAGGATCAAGCTCGGCTTCGGCGTTTTGATCCCGGCTCTGCGCGGCGCGGCCTGGGCGGCCAAGCAGATCGCCACCCTGCAACATCTCTCCGGCGACCGGCTGATCGTCGGCATCGGCACCGGCGGCGAACCACACGGTGACGCGGCCTGGCGCGCGATCGGCGTGCCCTTCGCCGACCGCGGCAAGCGCACCGACGCGATCCTGGCCGTGCTGCCTGACCTGATCGCGGGGAAGGACGCGGCCATCGACGGCGAGACCGTGCGGATGTCGCCTGGCGCCACTGTGCCGCCGCTGCTGATCGGCGGCAGCGGCCCGGCGGCGTGGCGGCGGATCGACCGGCTCGGCGCGGGCTGGTACCCGGCGTTCGTGCCGCCCTCGGTGGTGGCCGGGGGGATCCGGCAGCTCCGGGACCGCGGGATCGAGGCCCCGGTGACGGTCGGGGTCAGCGTCGGACTCGGCGCGGTCGATCCGTCGGTGGTGGCCGATCGGGTGCGTGGGCTGAGCGACTACGGGGTCAGCGAGGCCGAGGCCCGCCAGGCGATCGTGGTCGGCACGCCCGCGCAGGCCGCGGCGCAACTGGCCGCCTACGCCGAGGCCGGGGCGGAACGGGTGGTCGCGATGCCGTTCCCGGCGGACCGGTTCCAGCAGCGGGAGTTGCTGGCCGAGGCCATGCGGGAGCTGACCGGCTGACCGCCGGGCGCGGGCGAATTCGCTCGCCCGCGCCCGATCCCGGCCTCAGTCCAGGCAGGCCCGGACCGCGGTGGCCAGCCGCACCGCCCGCGGGTCGTCCGGCCGGAAGTTCCACAGGTTGGTGACGTAGCCGAAGCCGACCTCGGCATCGGGGTCGCCAAAACCGATCGAGCCGCCGGAACCCGGGTGACCGAAGGCGCCAGGCCCGGTCAGCGGCATGATCGGGGCGGCCCGCATGAATCCGAGCGACATGTAGAAGGAGCGGTCGGCCGGGATGTTCAGCTCCGGCGGCAGCCCGTGCATCGGCGTCTTGTCGGTGTGCACGACGGACATCTGCTCGACCGTGGCCGGGTTCAGCAGCCGCGTCCCGTCGACCTCGCTCACCGTGGCGGCGTACATCCGGGCCAGCGAGTGCGCGTCCGCGACCATGTTCGCGGCCGGGAACTCCGCCGCCCGCCAGGCCCGGGTGGTGAAGTAGTCGCTCGTGTTGTCCAGGGCGCCGCCGAGTGAGCCCGCCTTCATCTGGACCGAATCCGGGCTGTACAAGGCGTTCACCCAGGCGGTGACGGTGTCCGCGTCGAGGCCGGTCAGCTTGACCATCCCGGCGATCAGCTCCGGCAGGCTGAACGGCGCGGCGAAGTGCAGCTTGGACACCCGCTGCTCGTCTTCCTCGGGCAGCCCGATCCAGGCGCTGAGCCCGAGCGGACGGGCGACCTCCTCGGCGAAGAACGTGCCGAGCGACTTACCGGTGATCCGGCGCACGAGTTCGCCGACCAGGAACCCGTAGGTGACGGCGTGGTAGGCGTGTTCGGTACCGGGAGTCCACAGTGGAGGCTGTGCTTCCAGGGCCCGGATGACCGGGTCCCAGGCGCAGGCCTCCGCGAAGGTCAGCGGTCCGTCCACGAGGGGCAGACCGGCCTGGTGCGAGAGCAGCCAGCGCACCTTGATGTGTTCCTTGCCGTTGGCGCCGAACTCCGGCCAGTACTGGACCACCGGGGCGTCCAGGTCCAGCAATCCGCGCTGTACCAGGATGTGCGCGCAGATCGCGGTGGCGCCCTTGGTGGTGGAGGCGACCTGGATGACGGTGTCCGCGCGCCACGGCAGGTTCGCTTCGCGATCGGCCAGGCCGCGCCACAGGTTGACTACGGGGCGGCCGCCCACGTAGACGCTGCACGCGGCGCCGATCTCGCCGTCTCCCTCGAAGTTGGCGTGGAAGACGTCGGCGACCTTGCCCCAGCCTGGCTCGACGCACTCGGGGTTGCTGGTCGTGTGTTCCATGATGGAATCCTTTCGGGTGTCCTGGAAACGGGTGCGGCGAACAAGCCCGGCCCAGGGCGAAGATGTTGTGCGGTAAGGGTTGTAGCTGCTCCGGCGTGGAGGTCAGGAGATCCGGCGCCGGTAGGTCGCCGTGGCCAGGAGGTAGGCCACGAGCAGGATGCCGGCACACCAGGCCAGCGCGATCCAGATGTCGTTCCCGGCGGGCTGCTGGGTGAACAGGCCGCGGATGGTGTTGACGATGGAGGTCACCGGCTGGTGCTCGGCGAAGGCGCGCACCGGGCCGGGCATCGTGCCGGTGGGCACGAACGCGGAGCTGAGGAACGGCAGGAAGATGAGCGGGTAGGAGAACGCGCTCGCGCCGTCCACCGACTTCGCGGACAGCCCGGCGATCACCGCCAGCCAGGTCAGCGCCAGGGTGAACAGGATCAGGATGCCGGCCACCGCGAGCCAGGCCAGCACGCCGGCCCCGGAGCGGAAACCCATGATCAGGGCCACGCCCACGACGATCACCAGTGAGAGCAGGTTGGCGATCAGCGAGGTCAGCACGTGCGCCCACAGCACGCCCGAGCGGGCGATCGGCAGCGACTGGAAGCGCTCGAAGATCCCGCCGCGCAAGTCGTTGAACAGCCGGAACGCGGTGTAGGCGACGCCGGAGGCGACGGTGATCAGCAGGATGCCGGGCAGCATGTAGTCGATGTAGGAGCCCGACCCGGTGTTGATCGCGCCGCCGAAGACGTAGACGAACATCAGCATCATCGCCACCGGCATGATCGCGGTGGTGATGATGGTGTCCAGGCTGCGCGTGACGTGTTTGAGGGACCGTCCGAAAAGGACGGTGACATCGCTGACTAAGTGTGTGGTCATGGTGATTCCTTGGCGCCGACGAGGGCGAAGAAGACGTCTTCCAGGGTCGGCTGCTTCTCCACGTATTCGACCTCGGCGGGCGGGAGCAGTCCTTTGAGTTCGGTGAGGGTGCCGTTGACGATGATCCGGCCCTGGTGCAGGATCGCGATCCGGTCCGCGAGCTGTTCGGCCTCCTCCAGGTACTGCGTGGTCAGCAGCACCGTGGTGCCGCGTGCGGCCAGGCTCTTCACCGCGGCCCACACCTCCAGGCGGGCCTCCGGGTCGAGTCCGGTGGTGGGCTCGTCCAGGAAGATCACCGGCGGATTCCCGATGAGGCTCATCGCGATGTCCAGGCGGCGGCGCATGCCACCGGAGTAGGTGGCGACCTTCCGGTCGGCCGCCTCGGTCAGCGAGAACCGGGCCAGCAGGTCCGCCGCGATCTTGCCGGGCTGCTTTTGGTGCCGCAGCCGGGCGATGAGCACCAGGTTCTCCCGCCCGCTGAGGATCTCGTCCACGGCGGCGAACTGTCCGGTGAGGCTGATGGACTCGCGCACCCGCGCCGGCTGCGCGGCCACGTCGAAACCGGCCACGCTGGCCGCGCCCGCGTCCGCCTTGAGCAGGGTGGACAGGATCTTCACCACCGTGGTCTTGCCCGCCCCGTTGGAACCGAGCAGCGCGAAGATGTGGCCCGGCGCCACCTCGAAGTCCACCCCGCGCAGCACCGGCAGCTTCGGATAGGACTTCTCCAGGCCGCGCACCCGGATCGCGGGTCCGGCCGTCATGACCGCGGCCCCCCGCCCGCTTCCTCGGCACGCTCGATCGCGCTGGTCAGCCGGGTCCGCTCCCGGTTGACCCAGCCGCCACCCGTGTAGTTCGCGAGGAAGATCTCGGCGAATTCCACCGGGTCCTCGCCGACGATCTCGCGGATCAGCTTGCCGTCCGCCGCGGCCTGCTCGAAGAGATCAGCCAGGTCCTCATACATCGACGCCGCGCTGTCGCCGTCGGAGGGACCGAAATACATCACGTACCGCTCCAGCGCCTCGACCGCCACGCGATAGTGCTCGGGCAGCTTCTTCACCCGCGCCTTGTACTGCCACCACCGGCGTTTGTCGCCGACCACCGTCTCGATGATCTTCGAGATGGACATGATCATCTACCCCCTTCATGGAGCTGTCCGAGCCGTTCCGCGAGGAAGCTCCAGGTCCTCCAGAACTCGTCGAGGTGCTGCCCGCCCTGCGTGTTCAGCGAATACACCTTGCGCGGCGGCCCCTTCTCCGACGGGACCTTCGCCACGTCGACCAGGCCGCGCTGTTCGATCCGGACCAGCAGCGCGTAGACAGTGCCCTCGGCGATGTCGGCGAAGCCCTGATCGCGCAGCCACGCGGTGATCTCGTAGCCGTAGGCGGGCCTGCCGGACAGGATCGCCAGGACGATGCCCTCCAGCACGCCCTTGAGCATCTCCGTCATCTGCTTCCCCACGAACCGCGCCTTCCCAGACTACTTGGTGTCACTGACTACCGGTACATAGTATCGCTGAATACCGACGGCGCAAGTCCCCGTCGAGTTGGCCCAACCGGTACGCCGGTTTGGCTCAAGTGGGCGTACCAGTTGGCCCAAGTGGTACGGGGCGGGCTCGAAGGGGTGCGGTCAGCGCGCCGAGGCGTGCGCCTTGTCGCGGACGCGCAGCAGTGTCGCCGCGAGTGCGGCGAGCAGGGTCACCCCGGCCGCCACCGCCAGCGCGATCCGCAGGCCCGGCAACACATCCGTGCCCGCGGTGCCCGCCGCGTAGAGCGCGCCCAGCAGCGCCACCCCGACCACCGTGCCGGTCTGCCGGGTGGTGTTCACCACCGCCGAGGCCAGCCCGGACCGTTCGATCGGCACCGCGCCGAAGGCGGTCACGTTGGTCGGTGTCATGGCCAGCCCCATGCCGAGGCCCACCAACGCGAACACCAGCGCCGCCAACGCGAACGGGGTCCCGGCGCCCAGCAACAGGCAGCCGGCCAGGCCCAGCGCGGCCACGCCGTAGCCGAGCGCCATCGCCGCCGCGCCACCCAGTCGCGCGGTCAACCGGCCCGCCACCGGGGAGGCCACCAGCATGGCCACCGACAGCGGCAGCAACCACAGCGCCGACTCCGCCGCGCCCAGGCCCCGGCCCTGCTGCAGGTACAGCGCCAGCAACACGAACGCCGCGTAGGGCCCGAAACCCAGCGCGAACGAGGCGTAGTTGGCCACCGCGAACGCCCGATCCGCGAACAACCGCACCGGCACCATCGGCCGCGGCTGCCGCAGTTCCACCACCACGAAGAGTACCGCCGCCAGCACGGCGAGCCCGACAGTTATCCACACCCCCAGATCCAGGCCGTGCCGGCCCGCGCGGATCAGGCCCAGGCTCAGCGCGGCCGGCCAGGCGATGCCCAGCAGCTGCCCCAGCGGGTCCAGGGCGGTGTGCGCCGGATCCGCCGATTCCGGCACCGCCACCCACACCGCGACCAGCGCGGCCAGTCCGAGCGGCAGGTTGAGCAGGAACACGCTCCACCAGCCGAAGCCGTCCACCAGCAGTCCGCCGAGCACCGGCCCCAGCGCCGCGGCCAGCCCGCCGAACAACCCCCACCAACCCAGCAACGCCGCGCGCCGCACCGGATCCGGGGTGCTCCTGGCCAGAATGGACAGTGACCCGGGCAGCAGCACCGCGGCCCCGACGCCCTGCCCGACCCGGCCCGCGATCACCAGGCCCACGCCGTCGGCCAGCGCGCTGACCAGCGATCCCAGCAGGAACACCAGGATTCCCAGCAGCAGCAACCGTTTCCGCCCGTACCTATCGCCCAGCGCGCCGCCGGTGAGGGTGAGTCCGGCCAGGCACACGGTGTAGGCGTTGACGATCCATTGCAGACCGTCCACCCCGGCCCCCAGGTCCCGCTGGATCGCAGGCAGGGCCACGCCGATCACGGTGGTGCCGAACAAGGCCAGCGCGGTGCACAGGAACAACGCGGTCAGGAAGGTTCTGGTGATGATCACCCGCGCAGCGTGCGGGTTCAAGCCGACTTGAAGTCAACCTCCGCGGTCAGCTCCCGCACCTGCCCGTCCAGCCGCGCCGCCAGGTGCGCGCAGTCCCGCACCGGGTGCGCCCGCGGGCAGGTCAGCAGGTGCTCCAGGTACTCCTGGGCCTGCCGCAACTCGCGCACCCGCTCGGCCAGTTCGGCCGCCCGCCCGGCCAGCACGCTCCGCGCGCTCTCGCCCTGGCTCGCGTCGAGGAGCTGCCGGATGTCCTCCAGACTGAGCATCCCGGTGCGTTGCAGCGTCAGCACCAGGGCCAGCCGGCGCAACTCCGCCTCGCCGTACCAGCGTTTCCCGCGATCCTGCCCGGCCGGCGGCACCAGGCCGATCTCGTCGTAGTAGCGCAACGCCGAGGCGCGCAGCCCGAACAGGCGTGCCACCTGGCCGATCCCCAGCAACTCGCTCACCCGGCCCACCGTAATCCCTGGCGTCAGAGAATGCAGTCACATACAATGAGTCCAGAAGCCATTTACCGCTCGTGGGTTCATGGGCACATGGGATCCCCAAATGTGATCTCAGTCGGTCGCACTACTTTCGTAGTTGCCCCATACGGCCGCTGTTGAATACTCCCGTTTACGATATCGTGGGTCGCCGTCGTCGATAAATTGAGACGATTGGGAAGGGATTCCATGATTACCATGCTGGCCGCGGCTGGAATGGCTTTTTCCCTGCTTGCCTCTCCGGTGCCGGCGGCCGATTCAGCGCCGCCGGACAAGGTGACCGTCGAGGTGGTCACAGCGAACGGATCCGGCTGTCCGCCCGGCACGTCCGCTGTCGCCGTCGCCCACGACAAGACCGCCTTTACCGTGACCTACAGCGACTATCTCGCCCAGGTCGGCGTGGGCGCGAAACCGACCGACGTTCGCAAGAACTGCCAGCTCGCCCTGCGGATCCACTACCCGCAGGGCTTCAGCTACGCGATCCAGAAAGCGGATTACCGGGGTTACGCGAATCTCCAGCCAGGGGCGCGCGGACTCCAGCGGGCGAACTACTACTTCCAGGGAATGTCGGCCACCGAGTCGCGGAGCCATTGGTTCAACGGTCCGTGGGCGGATAGCTGGCAGGCAACCGACACCTCCGAAGGTCCCAACCTGATCTACGCTCCCTGTGGCGAGACCAGGAACCTCAACGTCAACACCGAGCTGCGTGTGCAGGCGGGGTCCTCGAATCCATCGACGACGACCAGCTTTATGACGATGGACTCCACGGATGGCAGCATTCGCACCACCTACCACTTCTCCTGGAAGCGGTGCGACTAGCGGATTGCCGGGTGGCTCAGGTCACAGGGGGGAACCAGGTGGACCAGCTGACCGACCTGACTGGCGTGGTCGGCTCCGCGCGGTGTGCACGCACCGCCTCGCGGAGCCGGCCACCGTCCACAGCAGTCGGCGGCGTCCCCTGGAGTGAGCAGTGCAGCAAGGTGTCGCGACCAGCGCGACCGCGGGTAACCAGGCCGAAGACGACGGGCCCGGCACCCGGCTGGGCACGGTCGAACTGGCCCTGAGCGGCATGACCTGCGCCGCCTGCGCGGCCCGGATCGAACGCAAACTCAACAAGATCGACGGTGTGCACGCCGTGGTCAACTACGCCACCGAGCGTGCCGCGGTCTCCTTCCCGCCCGCCGTCGACATCCCCCGCCTGGTCGAGGCGGTCACCGCCGCTGGTTACAGCGCGCGAGAGGTCCAGGAGACGACGGCAACCGACACCCCGGACCCGGTGCGCGCGCTGTGGCGCCGGCTGGTCGTGTCGGTGCTGCTCACCTTCCCGCTCGCCGATCTCGCGCTGGCCATGGCCTGGGTGCCCTGGCTGCGCTTCCCCGGCTGGCAGTGGGTGTGCCTGGGCCTGGCCGCGCCGGTCGTGCTGTGGGCCGCGCTGCCCTTCCACCGGGCCGCGCTGCGCAACGCCCGGCACGGCGCGGCCTCGATGGACACGCTGGTCTCATTGGGGGTGCTCAGCGCGTTCGGCTGGTCCACCTACGCGATGTTCAGCACCACGGTCACCGGCGGCATCTACCTGGAGGTCGCCGCCGGGGTGACCACCTTCCTGCTCGCCGGCCGCTACTTCGAGGCCCGAGCCCGGCGGATGGCCGGGGACGCGCTGCGCTCGCTGTCCCTGCTCGCGGCCAAGGACGTGTTGTTGCTGCGCAAGGGGAAAGAGGTGCGGGTCCCGGTCGGGCAGCTGCTGGTCGGCGACCTGTTCGTGGTGCCGCCGGGGGAGAAGATCGCCACCGACGGGGTGGTCGAGTCCGGGCGGTCCGTGGTCGACCTGAGCATGGTCACCGGCGAGTCGGTGCCGGTGGAGGTGGAGACCGGCGCGACCGTCATCGGCGGCACGATCTCGCACAGCGGCCGACTGATCGTGCGCGCCACCGGCGTCGGCGCGGACACCCAGCTGGCCCGGATGACCGCGCTGGTCGAAGCCGCCCAGGCGGGCAAGTCCGGTGCGCAACGGCTGGCCGACCGGGTGGCCGGGGTGTTCGTGCCGGTGGTCCTGGTACTGGCCGCGCTCACCCTCGCGGTCTGGCTGCTGGCCGGCGGGTCCACCGAATCGGCCTTCGGCGCGGCCCTGGCGGTGCTGATCATCGCCTGCCCGTGCGCCCTCGGCCTGGCCACGCCGACCGCGTTGCTGGTGGCCACCGGCCGCGGCGCCCAGCTCGGCATCCTGCTGCGTAGCGCCCAGGCCCTGGAATCCACCCGCGCGGTGGACACGGTGCTGCTGGACAAGACCGGCACGGTGACGACTGGCCGGATGTCCCTGGCCGAGACCTACTGCGACGGCGACCCGGCCGAGCTGCTGCGCTACGCCGGCGCGGTCGAATCCGCCTCCGAACACGCCATCGCCGCCGCGATCACCGCCGCCGCCCGCGCGGAATTCCCCGAACTGCCCGAGGTCGCCGAGTTCGCCGCGCTGCCAGGGCTCGGCGCCAGCGGCCGGGTGGACGGCGCGGAAGTGCTCATCGGCCGGTTGTTGTTGTTCGCCGAACGCGGTTGGACCGTCGAGCCGGAATTGGCGGAACGCTGCGCGGAATGGGAAAAGCTGGGCCGAACCGTCGTGGTGGCGGGCTGGGACGGCGCGGCCCGTGGTCTCCTGGCGGTGCTGGACACGGTCAAGGAATCCGCGCCAGGTGCGATCAAGGCGTTGCGCGCACTCGGGTTGACCCCGGTGCTGCTCACCGGCGACAACGAGGCCACCGCCCGCCTGGTCGCCGAGGCGGTCGGCATCGAGGAGGTGCACGCCGGGGTGCTGCCCCAGGGCAAGGTCGAGGTGGTGCGGGCATTGCAGGCCCAGGGCCGCCGGGTGGCCATGGTCGGTGACGGTGTCAACGACGGCCCGGCGCTGGCCGCCGCCGACCTGGCCATGGCCATGGGCACCGGCGCGGACGTCGCCCTGCACGCCGCCGACCTGATCCTGGTGCGGGACAACCTGATCGCCGTCCCGGACGCCATCCGGCTGGCCCGCGCCACGCTGAACACCATCCGCGGCAACCTGTGGTGGGCCTTCGGCTACAACGTGGCCGCACTGCCGGTGGCCGCCCTCGGCCTGCTCAACCCGCTGATCGCCGGGGCCGCGATGGCGTTGTCCTCGGCGTTCGTGGTGTCCAACAGCATGCGGCTGCGCAAGTTCGGCGGCGGCCGGTAGCCGCCGGGTCAGGCGCGCGGCGGCGCGGTGGAGCCGCGCACCACCAGCTCCGCGGCGAAGGCGGGCAGCTCCGGCTCGGCGCCGTCCAGCAGGCCGAGCACCGCGCGTGCCGCCGCCCGCCCCATCTCCCTGGCGGGCTGGCGCACCGTGGTCAGCGGCGGCACCGCGTACCGCACGCTCGGCAGGTCGTCGAACCCCACCAGGGACACGTCCTCCGGCACCCGCAACCCCTGCTCCGCCAAGGCCAGCCGCGCCCCCATCGCCACCTGGTCGTTCGCCGCGACCACCGCCGTGCACCGGATTCCCGTGCCCGCCACCAGGTGCACCGCCCGCTGTCCGTCGTCCTCGTGGTACCCGCCGGGCACCGCGACCGGGGTGAGCCCGGCCGCCGTCATCGCGTCCCGGTACCCGCGCAGCCGTTCCTCGGTGTCCTGCTGCCCGGCCTCGCCGCAGATGTGCACGATGTCCCGATGCCCAAGGGAGACCAGGTGTTCGGTGGCCACCCGCGCGCCGTGGTGGTTGTCCAGGGTGATCGCCGGATGACCCGGCGCGCCGCGCAGCACCGTGACCAGGGGCAGATCTCCCGCCGCCGCAACAAGATCCGGGCCGGGCAGGCGACCGCCCAGCACGATCAGCGCGTCGGCCTGGCGCTGCACCAGGTGCTCCAGCGCGCGGCGTTCGGTCTCGGTCTCGAAGGCGCCGCTGGCGAAGAGGGCTTGGTAGCCAAGGCCGTGCAGTTCGGCCTCCACCCCGGCCATGATCAGGCCGTAGAGCGGGCTGGCCAGGTCGGGGGTGAGCACGCCGACGGTGAAGGTGCGGCCCCAGGCCAGGCCCTTGGCCATCAGGTTGGGGCGGTAGCTCAGATCGGCCATCGCGGACAGCACGGCGTCCCGTTTCTCCGGGGCGACCACGGCGTTGCCGGTGAGCACCCGGGACACCGTCGCCTTGGACACCCCGGCCCGCGCCGCGATGTCGGTGATCGTCGCCTTCCTGCCAGCCACCAGCCCCACCCTCCCCATTCACCTGGGCGTTGACCGCCCCTGTGACGGATGTTACATTCCCGAAACGCGTTTGAAACCGGTTTCAAACCAGTGGTTCACCACCCCCTGCTTGGAGGAACCATGAGTTTGCTCAGCCGTGGGCTGGCCGCTGCCACCGCGGTCCTCACGTTAGGCGTGTTAGTCCCGCTGGCCGTCGCGGTCGGCACGGGGTCGGCCCAGGCCGAGCCGATCGGCGCGGGCAGCTACACCACCACCCTGCCCGCGGGCGCGGTCCTGCCCACCGCCTGCGGGGAGATCCCGCGCAACCCCCGCCAGTACGTCACCGGCAACGCCCCGGCGGGCGCGGTGCCGACCAACGACTGGTGGTCCTCGCTGATCTTCAAGCGCAACAACTGCGCGTACTCCGACAACCTGATGGCGCACCCGTTCTCCTTCAACACCAGCGCGAACGGCCTCGGCGTCGACTACGCCACCAACGTCACCATCAGCGGCACCGCCACCGGTGTCGGCGAGTACCACTACCCGTACTCCACCGACTTCACCCTGGGCGTGACCGGGCTGAACTCGCCGGATGTCAAGGTGGACGGCTGGACCGACTGGACGGTCAGCCCGTACTTCAGCGACGGCGCGCGCACCCTGCGCACCACCATCGGCCACGGCCTGCCCTTCGTCTACGCCAGGGTCACCGGCGGCGACGCGCGGCTGGGCTTCCCGGCCGCGCCGACCGTGTGGTCCAACACCGGGGCCACCATCGGTTTCACCGCCGAGGGACACGACTACGTGGCCTACGCGCCGTCCGGCTCGACCTGGAACGTGGGCGGCAACGCCATCACCTCTTCCTTGGCGGGCAAGGGTTTCTTCTCGGTGGCGGTGCTGCCGACCACCCCGGCCAGCAGTGCGGCGGACCGGCAGGCGCTGCTGAGTTCCTACGGGCGGCACGCGCACGCCCACGTCACCGGCACCAAGGTGGAGTGGGCCTACGACCAGGCGGCCAGCACGGTGCGCGCCACCTACCGCTACACCACCCAGGCCATGGAGGGCGGCCAGAGCGGCACCGTGGTCGCGCTGTACCCGCACCAGTGGCAGAACCTCAGTGGCAGCACGCCGATCGCGCAAACCTATGTCTCGCCCCGTGGTCAGCTCAAAACCCTGGTCGGCGCCTCGGCGTTCACCACCGCCATCCGCTACCAGGGCGTGCTGCCCGAACTGCCCCAGGTCGGCATGACCGGCGGTGACCTGACCACGCTGAACAACTACCTCAACGAGGCGTCCGCCGGTGACCCGTTCGGCGGGTTCAACAACGACACCTACTGGACCGGCAAGGCTCTCGGCCGGGCCGCGCGGATGATCGAGATCGCTGACCAGGTGGGCAACCTGGCGGTGCGGGACAAGCTGATCGGCGCCATCCGCACCCGGCTCACCGACTGGTTCACCGCGCCCAACGGCAAGAACGAGCGGGTCTTCTACTACGACCGCAACTGGGGTTCGCTGACCGGTTTCCCGGCTTCCTACGGCTCGGACACCGACCTCAACGACCACCACTTCCACTACGGCTACTACATCTCCGCCGCGGCCACCCTGGCCAAGTTCGATCCGGCCTGGGCCTCGGCGGGCCAGTACGGCGGCATGGTCAACCTGTTGATCAGGGACGCCAACGGGTTCAACCGCAACGACACCATGTTCCCGTTCCTGCGTGACTTCGACATCTACGCCGGCCACGACTGGGCGGCCGGGCACGGCGCCTTCTTCGCCGGGAACAACCAGGAATCCAGCTCCGAGGGCATGAACTTCGCCAACGCGGTGATCCAGTGGGGCCTGGCCACCGGCGACACCGCGGCCCGCGACGCCGGGTTGTTCATGTACACCACCCAGGGCGAGGCGATCAAGGAGTACTGGTTCGACAACCGGGACGTCAACTTCCCCAGCGCCTTCCAGCACTCCACGGTCGGCATGGTGTGGGGCGACGGCGGTGCGTACTCGACCTGGTTCAGCGCCGAACCGGAGATGATCCAGGGCATCAACATGCTGCCGATCAACGGCGGATCCCTGTACCTGGGCCATGATCCGGCCTACATCGACCGCAACCTGCGCGAGCTGGTGACCAACAACGGCGGCCCGCCCACGGTGTGGCGGGACATCATCTGGTCCTTCCAGGCACTGTCCAAACCGGACACCGCACTCGCGGAATTCCGCGCTGGCAACTACACCGTGGAGGAGGGCGAGACCAAGGCCCGCACCTTCCAGTGGCTGCGCAACCTCAGCGCGCTGGGTCAGGTGGACCGCACGGTCACCGCGAACCACCCGCTGCACGCGGTGTTCACCCGCAACGGCGCGAAAACCTATGTGGCGGCCAACATCTCCAACCAGCCGATCACGGTGACCTTCTCCAACGGCACCACACTCACCGTGGGCGCCGGCAAGACGGCCACCACCGGCGCGATCACCTGGAGCGGCGGCAGCGGCTCTGGCGGCCAGCCCACCACCAGCAGCAGCTCCACCACGACGACCACGACCGGCACCACGACAACCACGACAGGGCCGCCGCCGGTGCGCGGCAACAGGTTCTTCGTCAACAACCCCGGCGCGCTCAGCCTCACCGAGTCCGCCGGGGCCCGGACCGACACGATCGCCGGCGCGGGTGGCGGCAACAACGACGGCGTCCCGCGCAACGCCCAGACCTACACCGCCTGCGGCCTGTCCGGGACCCATGATCCGGCCCGGCAGACCGGGTTCAGCCTGTTCGTCGATTCCGGCACCGGCGTGGCCAACGGAGTGCAGGCGCGGGTCTCCTACGACTTCACCGGCTCCGGAAACTACGGCCGGGTGGAGACCTACCGCTACTTCGCCACCGACCCGGTCACCGGGTGGGAGAACTACACCGCGGGCGCCCAGCACTCCAGCTCGGGCGGCTTCAGCGAGCTGCGCAACGGCTGTGTGCGGCTGGAGGTGTGGAGCGCGATCGGCACCGGCCCGACCACGCTGCGGGTCAACGCGACCGCGGGCCAGGGCCAGCAGTCGGTGTTGACAATTCCATTCCAGTAAGCGCATCCGGTAAATACATCGCCCTAGTTCACAACCGTGAAAATTCATGGTTGTGAACTAGGGCGATGCCGTTTTCCGGCGATTTACGAATATCGGCGTATTGACCGCGGCGTGGTCTGGACCACACCATCGTTTGCGTTATCCGCGCTTCTCGCCGCGACGCGCAACCCGGGTATCCATCCCTGAGGAGACCGATGACCGCCCAGCATCGACGCCGGACAATCGTCGCCGCGCTCGCCTCGATCACCGCATCATTCCTGCTGGTAGGCGCCTCGCCTACGCTCGCGGAACCCGCACCGGCCGCCAACCCTGCCCCGGCGGCCGCGCTCGCCCCACCCACGTTCACCCACCCCGGCGTGTACGTGAGCCGGGGCCAGCTCGACTTCGTGCGGGGCAAGGTCCAGGCCGGCGCGCAGCCATGGAAGGCTGCCTATGACCAGATGAACGGGCATGCCCTTGCCTCGTTGTCCCGAAATCCGAAACCACGGGCCGTGGTCGAGTGCGGTCCGTACTCGAACCCGAACCTCGGCTGCACCGATGAGCGGCAGGACGCCATCGCGGCCTTCACCAACGCGTTGAACTGGTACATCACCAGGGATCAGCGTTATGCGACCAAGGCCATCCAGATCATGGACGCCTGGTCGGCCACCATTCGCGACCACACCAACAGCAATGCCCCGCTGCAGACCGCCTGGGCCGGGGTGTCCTGGGCCAAGGCAGCGGAGATCATCCGGCACACCGGCGGCGGCTGGTCGGCGGCCGGGGTGACCCGGTTCAGCACCATGCTGCGCAACGTCTACCTGCCCAAGGTGATCAACGGCCACGCCACCAGCAACGGCAACTGGGAACTCACCATGATGGAGGCATCCATCGGCATCGCGGTGTTCCTGGAGGACCGGAGCGCCTACGACCGGGCGGTGACCAAGTTCCGCCAGCGGGTGCCCGCGTTCCTCTACGTCACCGGTGACGGCGCCTACGCCAAGGGCCCGGTGGGCAGCGGCATCGACACCAGGGAGGAGATCATCCGCTACTGGCACAACCAGTCCACCTTCGTGGACGGGCTGAGCCAGGAGACCTGCCGCGACTTCACCCACACCGGCTACGGCCTGGCCAGCATCGCCAACTTCGCCGAGACCACCCGGCATCAGGGCCAGGACCTGTACCCGGAGATCGGCGACCGGCTGCGGCACGCGCTGGGCTTCCACGCCAAGTACGAACTCGGCGAGCCTGCCCCGGGGTGGCTGTGCGGCGGCACCATCAAGCGCGGCGTCGGCCCGGTCTCCGAGGTCGGCTACAACGCACTGGCCAACCGGATGGGCCACACCATGGCCAACACCCAGCGCCTGGTGGAGTCCCGGCGCCCGGCGGGCACCAACATCCTCTTCGTCGCCTGGCAAACCCTGACCCACGCCAACAACCCGGCCTGACCCCGTTGCCCGCGCCCGCCCCTCCGCCGAGGGCCGGGCGCCCGGCAAGCCCCGAGTGTTGGCCGTTCTCGTACGCCCAGTTGGCCCAAGTGGTACGCCGAGTTGGCCCAAGTGGGCGGAGAGCGTGCGAGTTGGCCCAACTCGGCGTACGAGTGTGCCCAAGCGGGCGTACGAGTTGGGCCAACTCGGCGGCGTGGTCAGCCGGTCCGGAGCAGTTGCTCGTTCATGATCAGGAACGCGCCGAGGCCGTGCAGATCGTTGGTGCTGCGCGGCCGGTTGAAGTAGTAGTTGAGATCACCGGGCCCGGTGCCGACACAGATCTCCCGCAGGTTCGTCCGCCCGTCCGTGCCCAGCGAGATCCGTTGCAGCACACCCTGATAGCCCTTGGCCGCCACCGCGCGGTAGCCCGGCTCCAGGTACCCCTTCTCCACGCCGCGGGAGAGCATGAAGGTGAACATCGCCGAGGCCGAGGTCTCGGTCCAGTTCCCCGCCGTGCTGCCCCGATCGACCACCTGGAACCAGCGCCCACTGGCCGGATCCTGGAACCGCTGCAACGCCACCGCCAGCTGCCGCACCGTGTCCAGTAGCGCCGTCCGGCGGGAGTGGTTGGCGGGCAACACATCCAGGATGTCCATCGCGGCCATCGCGTACCAGCCGATCGCCCGCGCCCAGTGGTGCGCGGAGTGCCGGTGCGGATCCGGCGCCCACCCGGCGGAGCCGTCAGCGTCGTAGGCGTGGAAGAGCAACCCGCTGGGTGCCTTCAACCTGGTGTGATAGGTCAGCATGTTCCGGGTGGACTCGTCGAAACCGTAGGTCTGGCCGTAGCGCTGGGAGTGCAGCGCGATGAAGGGCTGGGCCATGTACACCCCGTCCGCCCACAGCTCGCCGACCTTGCCGGTGGCATGCCACATGCCGCCGTCACTGGTCCGCGGATAGCTCGGGAAGCGGTCCCGGATCCGGTCCGCCGCGATCTTGTACCGCTGCTGCCCGGTTTCCTGGTGCAGCAACGGCAACAGGTAGCCGGGCCGGAAGGCGTCCAGATCGTTGAGCCGGTTGGCGAAGTTGCCGTTGGCATCGACATGCCGGTCCATCCACTGCCGGACATAGTCGAGATAACGCGCGTTGCCGGTGCGCTTGTACACCAGGTACTGCCCGTAGAGGTAAAGCCCACGTTCATAGGTCCAGCCACCCAGGGTGGCCGGGGTGAAGCGGGCCATCGTCGAGTCGACCACCGACACCGACCAGTCCGGCGCGGCAAACGCGGTTCCCGGCAACAGGGGAGCGGCCGCGAACGCGCCGAGGGTGCCCAGGAGGAATGTGCGGCGGGAGGGTTCAGCGGGCTGAACATTTCGCATGAGGCGATCTCCGTCGTCGTATGGGGTGATACGGCGGCGGCGCCTGCGGGAAAGACGAAAACGAGTAGAGCAGCACCCGGATCGGCCTGTCAATCAGGCGAAAAGGCGGCCAGGGGTTCGGTCGGCCGGAGATCAGCACGACGCTGGGGAGCGCGGTATCGGGGAGCGCGACGCCGGCCGCTTAGTTCACCCAGGCCCACCTGTCTACACTGGTGCTGGGTTTCCTGGGCGGCGTCATCCCTTAGTGTGCGGCCGAGGCCGGTGACCTGGGCGTGGATGCTGGGCTGAGGCTGTTCGCCAAGAGATGTGTCGCTCGGGGAACTTTGGCCGCTGATCGTTTCGTTCCGCAGAAAGAAGCGGTGCGCGGGGCGGGGGAGAGGCGACCATCGACCGGGCCCCGCCTGACTGAGTCGGCCAGGTGATGCTGAACCGGCCAGGTAATGAGGTGGCCAGGCGAGGTGAGCAGGACCGGTGAGGTGAGCAGGACCGGTAGGGTGAGCAGGCTGGTGAGGTGAGCAGGCATGGCAGGCACCCGGAGCCCGACGCTGGTGGCGTGCCGCTGACCGCCCGATCCGCAACGGCCGATCCCCGATCCCCGATCCCCGATCCCCGATCCCCGATCTCCGGCGCTGGGCGTCCGCGCCGCCCGGCCCCTGGCCCCTGGCGCTGGGCGCCCGTGCCGCCCGGCCCGCGATCCCGGGCCCCCGCCTCGGCGCTGGGCGCCAGCGCCGCGCGGCGCCGGTGCCAGCGTGCGGCGCGCGGCGCGCGGCGCGTGATCAACGGGTTGAATGCCGATGGCGAGTTCTGGCCAGGCGTGCTGGTTGACGGTCGGGGAATTGTGTGGTGACGCGAATCCGGGGCGCGTGACATTAACACGCCATAAACCAGTGAATTCCGGCAATTCGGGTAGGTAACTTCTCATCGCAACGGTTTCGAACCGCCATCCGTAACCGAGCTGGAGGCTGCCGGAGTGACGACTGCGCCAAACCTGGAGGAACTACCGCTGCTGCTGTGCACGCAGCCCGTGGTCGGCAGGCTGGACCCGGTGCTCCGGGAACTCCAGTCGCGCGGGCCGATCACCAAGGTCCGGACCCGGGCCGGGGACGAAGCCTGGCTGGTGAGCAGGCATGCCGAACTCAAGAAGCTGTTGCTGGACGGGCGGTTGGAGAACGCGCATCCGGATCCGGCGAACCGGCCGCGTTATCTGGACAGTCCGGTGTTCGACTACAACCTGCTCGGCACTGATTTCACCGAGGCCAATCAACTGCACCGGGACTTCCGGTCCGCACTCACCCCGTTGTTCTCCGCCCGCCGGGTGGCTGTGCTGCGCGAGGGCATCCGGGCCCGGGTGCACGCGCTGCTGGACCAACTGATCGAGCAGGGGCCGCCCGCCGATCTGCACAGCGAGTTCTCGCTGCCGTTGTCGCACGGCGTGTTGAGCGATCTGCTGGGCGTGCCGGACGAGCGGACCTTCATCAGCCTGCTGCTGGCGGTGGACGACGAGGCGTCGGTGGGCGCGGTGTTCGGGCACCTGGTCGAGGCGGTGACCTGGCGGATGGCGCATCCGGGGCCGGACATCATCACCGCGCTCGCCGAGGCAGGGGTGCCGGTGGAGCAGATCGTGTCGCTGGTGTCCACGATCAGTTTCCCGTTCCTGGTCACCCCGGGCGTGCAGAGCGTGGGCATCGGACTGTTCGCCGCGCACCCGGAGCAGCGGGATCTGCTCGCGCGTGATCCTGGACTGATCGAGACCGCGGTGGACGAGGTGTTGCGGATGGGGCAGGTGGTGGAGTCGGTGATGCCGCGTTACGCCGAGTCCGACATCGAGATCAGTGGGGTCACCATTCGCGCGGGCGAACTCGTGCTGTGCGACCACTATTCGGCCAACTACGACGAGCTGGTGTTCCCCGATTCCGAGCGCTTCGACATCACCCGCGCCCCCAACCCGCACCTGGCCTTCAGCCACGGCATCAGTCACTGCATCGGCGCCCCGCTGGCCAAGGTCCAGCTCAGCGAGACCTTCAGCGCGCTCATCGCCCGGCTGCCGGGGCTGGCGCTGACCGTGCCGGTGCACGAGATTCCGATGAACGTGGATCCGGAGGCGGTGAAGCTGGGCGGTGGCGTGGACGGGCTGCCGGTCACCTGGTAGGCCAGGGCCGGGCCTCGGCGAGCAGGCCGAGCATTCCGGCGACCAGGCGCATGTGTTCGACGTTGCGGATGTCGGCCTCGACCAGCCGCGGTGAGCAGATCAGCACGGCCAGGACCTGCGCGCGGGAGAGGGCGACGTTCAACCGGTTGCGGGACAACAGGAAGTCGAGTCCGCGGGGCAGATCGGCGGCGGCGGAGCTGGTCATGGTGGCCAGGACGACCGGGGCTTCCTGGCCCTGGAACTTGTCCACCGTGCCGACCCGCACCTCCGGGTAGCCCGCGCGTTCCAGCGCCCGCCGGACCACCCGGACCTGGAGGTTGTACGGGGCCACCACCAGGATGTCGGACTCGGTGAGCGGCCGGGACTCCGCGCCGTCGGTCCAGGTGCGGCCGAGCAGGTCGCGGGTGAGGTCGACGATCACCGCGGCTTCCTCGGGGGAGGAGGCCAGGTTGTGCCGGTGGTCGACCTCGCGCAGGTGCAGACCCGGTGCCACGCCGTCGATCCCGCGTCCGGCGGCACTGGGGTGGGCGTGCAGCAGGCCGGCGTAGGACAGGTTGGAGATGGGCAGGCAGACCGCGGGGTGCATGCGGCGGGACTGGTCCAGGAAATAGCCGAGCGCGGGCGGCATCACGTCGGCGGCGCCGATGAGGTGGCCGAGCGCGGAGGCATCCGCACCGGCCGGGTGGGTGCCCTGCACGACCTGGGGGAGTTGCTGCGGATCGCCCAGCAGCACCAGGTTCCGCGTGCACAGCGAGACGGCGAGGGCGTCCGCGAGGGCGAACTGGCCGGCCTCGTCGATGATCAGCACGTCGAAGGGCTGGGCGCGCAGCGCGGCGTTGGCGAAGGTCCAGGCGGTGCCGCCGACCAGGTGCCCACCGCCCTGCTCCTCCCGCCAGCGGGCCAGGTCGTTGTTGGACTTGGGCTGTTCCCACAGGCAGTCCGGTTCGGGGGTTTTCTTGGGGCGCTTGGCCATCGGCAGCGCCACCCCGGTCGCTCGCGCCGCGCCGCGGGCGGCGGTGAGCACGTTCTCCACCGCCTTGTGGCTGTTGGAGGTCACGCCGACGCTGCGCCCGTTGGCGACCAGGTGCGCGATCAACCGTCCGGCGAGGTAGGTCTTGCCCGCGCCCGGCGGGCCCTGCACGGCCAGGGTGGAGCCGTCCAGGGCGTCCACGGCGGCGATCACGGTGGCCACCAGGTCGCCGTCGAAGTCGTTGGGGGAAGGGAGATCCCGGTTGCCGCGCAGGCGGGGGCGGCGGCGCAGCAGGTCCAGGCCGGGGTGCGCGGGCAGCACCGGCAGGGTGTCCACGGTGATCCGGGCCAGGTCGGCCACGGCCTCGTCCTTGGGGCTGGGTCGTACCGGACTGCCGGGCAGCACCGCGGCGGGGCGGCCGTCGAACCCGTCGAGTTCGGCGGGTTTGGCGCTTTCCTGCACGGTCAGGCCGTCGGCCCCGGCGTCGACGACCAGGGCGTCCCTGGTGCGGTGGCCGGGGTAGAGCAGGCGCACGGTGTCGCCGGGGGCGAACGGGTGCGGCCGGTCTGGGTCGCAGGCCAGCCGGACCTCGCGTTTGGCGTTGCGCACCCGGCCCGACGGCGCGGTCCAGTCCTGTGTGGACACTGACACCGGGACGGCGCAGGTGTTGTCGGACTCCAGATCGGTGAGTGGCGCGGCGACCTGGCGGAAGAACTCCCACCACGCCGGGTTGGTCTCCCGCCGGTGGTAACCGACCGAGGCGGCCAGCAGGGACCGGGTGCGGTGGTCGGGGGTGAAGACGGCCGGGTTCTCCGGTAGCTCGTCCAGCAGCGGGTCGATCAGGGCGGCGAGCTTGGCTGCGCGTTCGGCCCGGCGTTGCGCGGCCAGTTCGTCGGCGGCGGAATCGATGGCGGCGTCCAATGTGGACGGATCGATCGGCGGCGTGGGTTCGATCCCAGCCTCGGCGCGGATGTCCAGGAGGAAGCGGTAAAGGCGGTTGGTGGACACGCAGTCGTACTCGTTGTAGTCGGCGATGCCGCGCAGCACCCCGGCCGCGCGATCGGTGTCGCCGACCTCGGCCAGGGTGAGATAGTCCTCGTATGCCTCGATGCTGGACACCGCGTTCTGCACGTCCCCGGCCCGGGATTCGGGCATGTACAACGGTTCCAGGTACTTGATCGAGTAGGAGCGCTGGGAGACCCGGAGTCCCTTGCGCACCACGGTGTACAGGTCGACCAGCACCCCGCCGCGCAGCAGCGTGTCGACCTCCTCCTCCCGGGTGCCGTGCAACGCGGCCAGTTTCTTCAGCGCGTTGGTCTCATAGGGCGCGTAGTGGTAGACGTGCAGGTCCGGGTGCTCGGCAAGGCGTTCGGTCACGAAGTCCACAAAGGACTCGAACGCGCGTTTCTCCTGGACCCGGCTGTGCGCCCAGAACGGGGTGAACTGCTCCAGGCCGCCGGGGGTGAGGGTGATCGCGCCGAAGAGGTACTCCAGGCCGTCGGAGTCCAGTGCGAACGGATCGCCCTCCATGTCGAAGAACACGTCGCCCGGACTGGGCTGCGGCAGCCCGGCCAGCTCGTCCGGGGCGAGGATCTCGTAGGAGACCTTGCCGATCGGGTCTTCCGGGGTGCGGGTGAGGTCCTGTTGCACCTGGAGGGTGGCCTGGGCGCGCAATCCGGTGAAGGTGGCCGCCGACAGGGTGGGCGGGCGTTCGGTCTCGGTGGCCGCGGCGAGGGCCTCGATGGTGCCGATCCCGGCGGCGGCGAGTTTGCGCCGCTGGTCCGTGCGCAGGCCCGCGACCAGGGACAGATCCCGGGCGGCCGAGCGGCCCTGGGCGCAGTGCTGGGCGAACCGGCAGGTCGCGCAGGCCGGGCGTTCGTCGTCCCACAGTCGCTCGGGCAGCGTGGCCTGCTCGCCGAGGCGGGTGCGCAGGCGGTCCCGGAGGTGGGCCAGCAGCGGCAGGAATTCCTGTACCCGCAAGGAATGCGCGCTGCCGTCGCCGAGCAGCAGGTGCATCAGCGGCCCGGCGGTGAACCCGGTCTGGGTGAGCGCCTGCGCGTAGGCGGTGAGCTGGAGCACCGCGGACGGGCGGGCGTGCCGGGCGAGTTTGGCGTCGTGTGGTTCGTAGGCGCCGTCGTCGGTGGCGATGAGGAAGTCGGCGCGGCCGGAGAACTCCCCGTCGTAGAACACACCCTGGTAGACCACCGGAGCCCCGGCGGCGAGGGCCTGCCGGGTGTGTTCGGCGGCCGCGGTCAGCGCCTCCGGGGTTGGGGCCGGGGTGTCGATCTCGACCACCCCGGCCCCGTACCGTCGCTTGAGCCGGGCCAGCACCGCCTGCTCGTGCGCGAGGCCGTGCTTGGCCACCAGGGCCTCGGATCCGCGTTCGGGCGTGGGCGCGCCGGGCAGGCCGAGCGCGAGGGCCTGGTTGAGCCGACTGCGGTGCCCGCACTCCATGAGGTCGACCAGGTCGGTCGGGGAGTGGACGAGCCCGTGATCGGTCCGCAGCATCCGGTCAGTCTGCCGGGTCAGGGTTTGGCGTCACCCTCCGGCTTGCCGTCCTTGTCCAGAAAACCCTCGACCTTGTTGCTGACATTCTCGATCTTGTCGGTGTACTTGCCACCGGTGACCTTGTCGATCCCGCTGGCCGCGGCGTCCACGCCCTTGGCGGCGAGTTCGCGCGCCTTGTCCCCCGCGGGGCTCTGCGCGAACTCGGCCGCCTTCTCCTTGGCCTGCTCAGCCAGCTCTTTCGCCTTGTCCAGGAAGCTCATGCCGCCATCGTGCCATCGGATCGGCGGATGTGCTCAGTTCCCGGGCCGGTCGTCAAACTTCGGGGTGACACCGGAGGTAGGCACCAGCCGCCAGCCTTCCAGGGCCTTGCGGACCTGTTCGGCGGCGTCGATGTTGAGCGGCCCGGAGGTCCACAGCGCGTAGGGCAGGTTGAGGAACCGGTTCTCCTTGACCGCGGGCAGCTCGTTGATCCCGGCTCGGGCCTTGAGCAGCGCGACCTTGTCGGCGTAGCTCTGCGGCGGGTAGTCCACGAACAGGAAGGCGTCCGGTTTGGCCGCGGCGACCCGTTCCCAGGAGACCTTGGTCCAGGTGTCGTCCACATCGGTGAGCGCGTTGCGGGCCCCGGCATCGCTGATGATCGCCTCGGGCGCGCCGAAGCGGCCGCTGGAGTACACGCTGTCGGTGCCGCTGTCGAAGAGGAACACGGTGGGCGCCTTGGCCGCTTTCGGTGCGTCGCGCAGGGTTTTGAGCCGGCCGTCCAGATCGGCGGTGACCTGGTCCGCCTCGGTCGTGCGGCCGGTGATCTTGCCCAGGTTGGCCAGGTCCTCGCGCAGTGCCTGCCAGGGTTCGACCACACCGCGGGCGGCCTTGCCGTCGCTCTGGCGGCAGCTCTCGGTGAGCACATAGGCGGCCACGTTCTGCTGGCGCAGGGTGGCCGGGGTGAGCTGCTTCTCCTCGGCGTAGCCGTAACTCCAGCCGGCCACCATCACGTCCGGGCGCTGGGCGAGCACGGTTTCCCTGGCCGGGTATTCGGGGGAGACCGAGTTGAGCTTGTCCACCACCGCGCCGTAGTGCCGCTTGAGGGTGGGGGCGTCCCGCTGCACGCTGGAGACCGCCGCGATCTGCTCCTGCGCGCCGAGGGCGAGGGTCATCGCGATCAGGTTGCCGTCGTTGACGAACAGCCGCTTTGCCAGCGCCGGGAAGCTGACCGGGGTGCCGCAGTTGGTGATCGTGACGGTGCCCGCGGCGGGCTGCGCGGCCGGGCCGCTGCCGCAGGCCGGCAGGGCGAGTAGCGTGATGGCGCCGATCAGCAGGGGGACGGGACGGCTCATGGGCGCTCCAGGGTGGGGGTGAACAGCAGGTGCGGCCGCCCGGTGTCCGGGTGGGTGACCCGGGTGGCCCGGACCCCGAAGACCTCGTGCACCAGTCGCGGAGTCAGGGCTTGCGCCGGGGCGGCGGCCGGGCGGGCCTGGCCGTCGTGCAGGACCACTACGCGGTCGCAGACGTCGGCGGCCAGGTTGAGGTCGTGCAGGGCCAGCAGCACGGTCCGGTCCAGCCCGCGGACCAGGTCCAGGAGGTGCAGCTGGTGCCGGATGTCGAGGTGGTTGGTGGGTTCGTCCAGCACCAGCAGCGGCGCGTCCTGGGCGAGTCCGCGAGCCAGCAGGACCCGGCGCCGTTCACCGCCGGAAAGCTGTTCCGCCGGCCGGTCCACCGCGTCCGCGAGGTCCACTGTGGACAGTGCTTTAAGGACGGTCTCGCGTTCCCGCCGGTCGCCCCCGGCCCAGGGCGCGCGGTGCGGGACGAGCCCGAGTGCGACGAGTTCGCCGACGAGCAGATCGGCTGGCAGTTCCTCTTCCTGGCCCACCATGGCGATCCGCCGCGCCCGCTGCCGCGCGGAGAACGCCGACAGCGGCTGGCCGTCCAGGAGGATCTGCCCCGCCGCGGCCGGCCGGATCCCGGCCAGTACCCGCAGCAGGGTGGACTTGCCGCTGCCGTTGGGCCCGACAAATCCCAGCACCTCACCGGGTTCGACGGCGAGATCGACCCCGCGCAGGATGGTCCGCCCGCCGATCGCGCAGTCCAGCCCTGTCGCCCGCAGTCTCATCCCTCGCTCCCGAACCGGTACCGCCGCCGTCCGAGCAGCAGCAGGAACACCGGCGCGCCGATCAGCCCGGTGACCACGCTCAACGGCACCTCCACCGGCCGGACCAGCACTCGTGCCGCCATGTCCACGCACAGCAGGAACAACGCCCCCGTCAACGCCGCCACCGGCAGCATCGCCCGATGCCGCGCCCCGACCAGCAGTCGCGCGATGTGTGGAATCACCAGTCCCACGAACCCGATCCCGCCGGACACCGCCACCAGTACCGCGACCAGCACGGCCAGCGCGACGAACAACGAGTTCCGCAACCCCCGCACCGGCACCCCCAGCGCCGCCGCGGTGTCCGGCCCCATGGCGAGGGCGTCCAGCCACCCACTCCCGGCCACCAGCAACAAACCCAGTAGCAGCACCACTGCAAGGGGCAGTCCGAGGCGGTCCCAGTCCGCGCCGGCCAGGCTGCCCAGCAGCCAGAACAGCACGGATTCGGCCGCTCCCGGCTGCGCACTGCGGAACACGAGATAGCTGGCGATGGCCGAGAACGCCGACCCCAGCACGGTTCCGGTGAGCACCAACCGCAACGGCGTCAACCCGCCTTGGGCCGCGGCGATCGCGAACACCAGCGCGGCCGCCCCGAGCGCGCCGACCAGTGCCCCCGCCGACAACGCCCACACCCCGGCCCCCGCGAACAACCCGGAGGTGATAACCGCGGTCGCCCCGACACCCGCGCCGGAGGACACCCCGAGCAGGTAGGGATCGGCGAGCGGGTTGCGCACCAGGGTCTGGATCGCCGCGCCCGCGATGGCCAGTCCGGCGCCGACGATCAGGGCGAGCAGACTGCGGGGGACGCGCAGGTTCCAGACGATGGTGTCGAAGGTGAGATCGGTGCCGGGGGAGCCGGTGAGCCGCGCGCCGAGCACGTCGAGCACGGCGCCGATGGGGAGTTGCTCAGCGCCGACGGAGGCGGAGAAGGCGGTCGCGACCAGCAACAACGCCGTCAACGCGAGCAGCACCAGGCCGGTCAGGGAACGACGCACGACGTGAAACCTCCCCGGGCTGACGCGACCCGCTAGGTGGCGGTGTGGACGGCACGGGGTCTGGCTTCACAGTGGCGCGACCGCTCCGAACGTGTCGGATTCCCGTTGCCGTCGACAAGGCGACCGCATCGTAGGCACAGGTGGGGTGGGGATCAAACTCAGTGGTTGATGGTCGTGATGGTTTCAGTGGCGAGCGAAACTGGTGCGATGGGGCGACGAGCACAACCCGGGCACAGAGGGGAGTGGCGCGGGGGAGGGGCACTGCGATGGCGCCGGGGGTTGCGGTCGCGCGGCGGACGAGAGGTGGCGCCGAGTCGGCGGGTGGGCCGGGCGGCAGGCGGCGGCGAGAGGCGGCGCCAGGTTGGTGGGTGGCGGGTGGCGGGCCGGGTGGCGCGGCGTGGCAGGCGCACCGTGTGGTGGCGTTGGGGTTGACCGGATGACGTGGTCAACCGCCAGGCGATAGCTCACCCGCGGTCATCGGCGCGAACAGGTCGGCCCTGCATCATTATTGTGTCGATAACTTCAGTGTCGAGTGAAATCAATGCCGCTGGACGAAAAGAGACGAAACCTGCCGAGAAGAGGTCGGGCAGGCCAGGGCCTCGCGAGTGTGGCGGCGGTGCCCTGGCCAGGCTGGGTCAGGCGTCCTGCGGCGCCGGCTCCGGCAACACCGAACCCGTCTCCAGCAACGTCTTCAGGTTGGCGATGATGTGCACCCAGCCTTCGCTGATCATGCCGCGCAGCACCGAGTCCGGCGCGAACCCGTCATGGGTCACCGTCAGCTTCACCAGCTCGCCCAGTGCCTCGATGTCGAAGCTCGCCTTCGACCGCGGTTCCGCAGCCAGCTTCGCGCCCAGCTCCGGGTCCAGGCCGACGCTGGGGGCGAACTCCGGGGTGAAGGTGTGCCAGGTGTAGGCCAGCCTGCGGTGCGGATCGGCCTCCAGGACCACCTGCTCCGGGTCGCTGTGCGACCAGTCGCCCTGGGTCCAGGTGATGGTGGAGCCGGGGCGCCAGTCGGATTCCAGGGTCGCGCCCCAGTACTGCTGGGTGAAGGACGGGGTGGTCAGGGCCGCCCACAGCTGTTCGGGGGTGGTGCGGATGTAGGTGGTGTAGACGAAGGGGTCCATGGGTCCTTGCTCCAATGCGGTTTTCAGGTCGGCCAGTGCCTGGGCGCGGGGACGGTGGTAGTGGGTGATCCAGCGGTCGGCGATGGCGTTGATCGGCGCGGCGTTGAGGTAGTGCAACTTCTCCCGGCCGCGCCACTGGGTGGTCACCAGTTCGGCAGCCGCCAGCACCGCCAGGTGCTTGCTCACCGACTGGCGGGCCATCTCCAGTCCGGCGCACAGCTCCCGCAGGGTCTGTCCGTTCCGGCTGTTCAGGCTGTCCAGTAACCGGCGGCGACTGGGATCGGCCAGTGCCTTGAACACCTCGTCCATCGGATCCTCTCGCACATGCAGCCGTTTGGCTGCCTGAACGATAGGCAGCCAAACGGCTGCATGTCAACCGCCTAGGCTTGGCGCATGCGTGGGGGATCACTGCTGATCGGGATTGTGCTGCTCATCGGCCTGGCCGGCTGTGGCGCGCCGGAGCCGCCCAGGCTGGGGGTGCCGGGGCAGAAGGTGACCGTGGTCCGTGGCGACCGGACCTATCCGATGACCGCGGAGATCCTCAGCTGGGAGGTCCGGCCGCATCCGCAGGTCCCGGAGCGGGGTTCGGCGGTCAACTTCCGCTACCGGTTCACCGGCACCCCGCCGGAGGTCCTGGTCGAACTGCTGGCCTGCGCGATCGACGCGAATCGGGTGGTCATCCTGTGCGCGGGCATCCACCACACCGGCGTCGGCGAGGAGTGGTTCGGCCCGGCCGAGGGCCTGGATTTCACCCGCACCACCGCGGTGGTGGTGTTCCCGGATCAGCTGCACACCAGCTCGAACCCCAATGACCCCAAGGACTTCGACGGCTACTACCCGCCGCGCCGCCTCGGTCCCGGCGACCGGATCTAGCGGGGCAGCACCGCGGCCCGGTCCGGATCCAGCAGCGGCGCCCACAGGTCACCGTCCTGCTCGATGCGGTCCAGGGCCTGCTCCGGGCCGAACCGTAGTTGGCCGGGCTGGGTGCAGTCCTCGATCTCGGCCCAGGTCACCGGCAGGGACACGGTCGGCTGGGGCTGGGCGCGCAGGGAGTATGGGGCGACGGTGGTCTTGGCCGGGTTGTTCCGGCTCCAGTCGATGAGCACCCGGCCGGTGCGTTCGGCCCTGGTCATGCGGTGCACGACCAGGTTGGGGAGCTGTCTGGCGAGTCGCTGGGCGATGGTCTTGGCGTAGGCGCTGGTGTGTTCGGGGGCGGTGACCCGGACCGGCAGGTAGAGCTGGAGTCCGTTGCCGCCGCTGACCTTGGGGTAGGCGGTGAGGCCGTCCTCGGCGAGCACGGCGCGCAGGTGTTCGGCGACCCGGCAGCACAGGCCCAGGCCGGCGGGCGGGCCGGGTTCGAGGTCGAAGACCAGGCGGTCCGGTGGCCGGATGCCGCCTGGTGGGCCGACTGTCCACTGTGGAACGTGCAGTTCGAGGGCGGCGAGGTTGGCCGCCCACATCAGGGTGGCCAGGTCGTCGAGCACGGGGAGGTGGACGCTGTCCCGGCCGCGGCTGCTGCGCGGGGTGGGCACCTGGGCGGTGCGTACCCAGCCGGGGGCGTGCCGGGAGACGTCTTTTTCGTAACGGGACTCGCCGGTGACGCCGTCGGGGAAGCGGCGCAGGGTGGCCGGGCGGTCCTGGAGGTGCGGGAGCAGGACCGGGGCGATGTGCGCGTAGTAGTCGATGACCTCGGACTTGGTGGTGCGGCTCCACGGGTAGAGCACCTGGTCCAGGTTGGTCAGGCGCACCCGGCGGTCCTGGACCGCGACCACGATGTTGTCGGTGCTCATCGGACCCGGGTACCCCGTTGGCGCGGGGGCTACCGGAAAAAGTTCGCTGGGGCGTGTCGATATCGCCGGCGGCCATTCGTCGTCATGGTGTACGCCAGCACCAGAACTGACGGGAGCACGACGATGAAGTACATGCTGATGATCATGGCCGCGGACAAGGACGCGGACAACGGCTGCACGTTCGAGGACTGGGTGGCCTATGAGAAGGAGCTCAAGGACGCGGGGGTGTGGGTCAGCGGGCACGCCCTGGCCGACCTGGTGACCGCGACGACGGTGCAGGTCAGCGCGGCGGGGGAGCGGACGGTCACCGATGGGCCGTTCGCGGAGACCCGGGAGGTGCTCGGTGGGTACGACATCATCGACGTGCCTGATCTGGACGAGGCGCTGAAGTGGGCGGCGCGCTGCCCGGGGTCCTGGGGTGGCGGGGCGGTCGTGGTGCGGCCGGTCGCGGACTTCGGGAACTGATCGTCATGAGCGAGCAGGCGTCCTCCTCGGTCGAGTCAATCTTCCGGGAGGAGCACGGCAGGCTGCTGGCCTCGCTGGTGCGCCGTTTCGGTGATCTGGACCTGGCCGAGGAGGTCGCCGCGGAGGCGATCGAGGCGGCGCTGACGCACTGGCCCGTGGACGGGGTGCCGAACAAGCCGGGGGCGTGGTTGCTGACCACGGCCCGGCGCAAGGCGGTGGACCGGCTGCGGCGGGACCAGGCTTACGCGGCCCGGCTGGCCATCCTGCAGGTGGAGGCGGACCGGTCCGATCCGGCTCCGGCCGCCGATGTGGGTGGGGATCTGCCGGATGACCGGTTGCAGTTGTTCTTCACCTGCGCGCACCCGGCGCTGCCCGCGGAGGATCGCGGCGCGCTGACCTTGCGTTGCCTGGCCGGGCTGACCACCCCAGAGGTGGCGCGGGCCTACCTGGTGCCCTCGGCGACGATGGCGCAGCGGATCGTGCGGGCGAAGAAGAAGATCCGGGAGGCGCGGATCCCGTTCCGGGTGCCCGGCGCGGATGAGTTGCCGGAGCGGCTGCCCGGGGTGCTGCAGGTGCTGTACTCGATCTTCACTGAGGGGTACGCGGCCAGTTCCGGGCCGGAGTTGCAGCGGCTGGACCTGGCCGAGGAGGCGATCCGGCTGGTGCGGATCCTGCACCGGCTGTTGCCCGGGGAGCGGGAGGTGACCGGGCTGCTCGCGTTGCTGCTGCTGACCCACGCCCGCCGGGCGGCGCGCACCGGCGGGCACGGCGAGCTGATGTTGCTGGCCGATCAGGACCGGTCGCGCTGGGACCGGGCGATGATCGCCGAGGGCGAGCCGCTGGTGGTCGCCGCGCTGTCCGGCGGTCCGGCGGGGCGGTACGGGGTGCAGGCCGCGATCGCCGCGCTGCACGATGAGGCCGCCGATTTCGCGAGCACGGACTGGCCGCAGATCGTGGCCCTCTACGACGTGCTGCTGACGATCATGCCGTCGCCGGTGGTGGCGCTGAACCGGGCGGCCGCGGTGGCCATGCGGGACGGTCCCGCCGCCGGTCTGGCCCTGCTCGATGAACTGGCCGGGGAGCCGAAACTCCGCGGCTACCACCTGTACCCGCTGGCCCGCGCGGACCTGCTGGAACGCCTGGGCCGCAACGACGAGGCCGCCACCGCGTACCGGGAAGCCCTGGAGCTGGCGGGCACTGAACCTGAACGCGCGCACCTGCGCGACCGACTTGTCGCCCTGGAGGGGAACAACCATGGACCGTGACCAGATCCTCGACTGGACCACTCAGCAGCGCTTGCACCTGGCGGATTTCCTGGAGAGTCTGCCCGAATCGGAGTGGCAGGCCCGGTCGCTCTGTCCGGAGTGGACGGTCTATGAGGTGGCCGCGCACATGACGATCTCCACCCGGATGACCTTCGTCGGTCTGGCCAAGGCCGCGATCCGGGCGCGGGGCAGCTTCGACCGGATGGAGGCGACCCTGGCGATCGAACGGGCGGCGCGGTTCAGTCCGGCGGAGTTGATCGCGCAGGTGCGGGAGCACGCGGGCTCGGCCAAGCGCACGCCCGGTTCGGGTTTGCTGGACCCGTTGACCGATGCGTTGGTGCACACCCAGGACATCGCGCGGCCGCTGGGCCGGGTGCGGGTGATGCCGGTGGAGCCGACGGTCGCGGCCCTGGAACACGTCCTGAAGAGCGCGTTTTACGGTGCGCGCAAGCGGTTCCGCGGGCTGCGTCTGGTCGCGACCGACGCCGAGTGGATCTCGGGGGAGGGGGCTGATGAGGTGCGTGGTCCGGTGGGGGAGTTGTTGTTGCTGGCGACCGGGCGGGCGGCGGGGCTGGCGGGTTTGTCCGGGGCGGGTGCGGAGCGGTTGGCCTCAGCTTTCGCCGAGGCGGGCAAGTAGCCAGGCGACCTGCTGTTCTCGGTGCTGGGCGCGGTGCAGGACAAGGGATTCACGCCAGGCGGTGGCCGCTTGGTCGGTCTGGCCGAGGGCGGTGTGCGCGCTGCCGAGGCGGCGCAGGATGTCGGCCTGTTCGTAGGCGTCGCCGAGTTCCCGGTACTGGGTCAGGGCTTGGTGCAGGTAGTCGATGGCATCGTGGTGGCGGCCCAGTTTGAGCGCGATGCTGCCGAGGCTGTGCAGGGCGCCGGCCTCGCCGTCCCGGTAGTGGTGGACGCGGGAGAGTTCCAGGGCGGTGGTGAAGTAGTCGACAGCCTTGAGTTCCAGGCCGAGGTTGGCCAGGTGCCAGCCATATCCCTTGAGCGCCTTGGCCCGCCACTCCGGGGCGCCGAGCTGCTCGAAGGCATCCAGGGCGTGGGTGGCGGCCTCCAGGGCCTGCTGGTGATCACCGAGGGCCTGCCAGGCGAGGGCGAGCGCGCGCTGGGCGTGCGCCTGCCCGGCCAGGTCGCCGGCTTCGGTGGCCAGTCCGACCGCGCGGCGCAGGCAGTCGAGTGCTTGCTGGGGGTGGCCGAGGCGCAGGCTGGCGCGGCCGAGCAGCCGGAGTGCGGTGTAGCGGGCTTCTGGGTGATCGAGGTAGTCGGCGGCGACCAGGCCAAGGCCCCAGGTCATGAGGTGGAGGGCCTGGTGGCCGCGGCGTTGCTGGTAGGTGGTCAGGGCCCAGGCGAGTTGCCAGGTCAGCAGCGGGTTGTCGTCGAGTCGCACGGTGTCGAACAGGGCGCGGTGTTCGGCGTCGAACCAGGCCAGCGCGCTCTGTTCGTCGGGCATATCCAGGGGCGGGGTGCGGGGTGGGCCGGGTGGCAGGGGGAGCACGTGCAGCTGGTCGAGGTGGTGGTGGGCGGCCAGGGCGGTGTGCAGGTAGAAGTCGGTGAGGCCGCCCAGGTCCCGGTCGGTGGCGGTGGTGGCGGCGAAGTTGCGGACCAGGTCGTGCATGCGCCAGCGGTTGTTGGCGTCTCGGTGCACCAGGGATGCCTGTTCCAGGGCGCGCAGCGTGCGGCGGGTGTCGGGTGAGCCGGTAAGGGCGGTGGCTGCGGTCAGGCTGATGTCGGGGCCGGGGGCGATGCCGAGCAGGCCGAAGACGCGGGCCGCTTCGGTGCCCAGGGCGCGGTGGGACCAGGAGAGCACGGCGGTGACGCTGGCGGTCGGGTCGTCCTCGTCCAGGCCGGTGTCGCGGAGTTCGGCGATGACCTCGGACAGCGGCAGGTGCGGTTGGGTGCGGGCGCGGCCGGCGACGATGTTGAGGGCCAGGGGCAGTCCGCCGCAGAGTTCGCCGAGTTCGCGCAGGTCGGCTGGGTCGGCGTGGCCAAGTCTGGTGGCGAGCAGTTCGTGCGCGTCCGGCCGGGGCAGGACGTCGAGGGCGACGTGCTGGGCGCCGTGCGCGCCGATCAGGCCGGGCAGGTGGTTGCGGCTGGTGACCAGCACCGTGCAGGTCGGGCTGCCGGGGAGCAGGGGGAGGACCTGGGCGGTGTCCACGGCGTTGTCCAGGATGATCAGCAGGCGTTTGCCCGCGACCAGGCTGCGGTAGTGCGCGAACGGGTCGGCGGGCTGGTGGGCCGGGTCCTGGCCGAGGGCGTCCAGGAAACCGCGGACGGCGGTGGCGGGGGTGAGGGGGTCGCTGTCGGGGCTGAAGCCGCGCAGGTCGACGAAGAGCTGGCCGTCCGGGAAGTCCGCGATCCGCTGGTGTGCCCAGTGCAGGGCGAGTGCGGTTTTGCCGATGCCGCCGGTCCCGGCCAGCGCGGTGATGGCCACGGTCGCGTTGCCGCCCAGGGCAGTGGTGAGGGCGGACAGTTCCGGGGCGCGGCCGACAAAAGCCGTCGGGGCGGGTGGGAGTTGGCGGGGGATCGGCAGTGGGGTGGCGCCCAGGTAGATGTCGCCGGTGATCGAGCCGGCCTGGACCAGGTGGCCGCCGACCGAGCCCGCGTTGTGGTTACCGTGCGTCACGCGGATTGACTGTAGTGGGTCGGCGGAACAGCGCGGTCCAGAGGAAGGATTCGCCGAAGCCGGCGGAGTCGGCGGGTTCCTCGCGCATGCGGCGCAGTTCGACCTCGGTGAGATCGGCGAAGATCCAGCGCAGTGACTCCGGGGTGAAGGCGAGTCCGCCGCCGAGGCCGCCCTGGTGGTACAGCTCGGTGTCGGACAGCTCCGAACCCATGGCGCCGGAAGCGAAACAGGTCAGCGCGAAGTGTCCGCCGGGGGCCAGTAGCCGGTCGAGCAGGGCGAGGTAGCTGATCCGGCGGTGCGGGGGCAGGTGGTGCAGGCAGCCGGAGTCGTAGATCAGCTCGTACGGGCCGGTCAGGTCGGTGGAAAAGGCGTCCCCGCACCGGAAATTGACCTCGACGTCGGCTTCGCGGGCCCGGTCGCGGGCCCAGTCCAGGGCGGTGGGGGAGAGGTCGATGGCGTCCACGGTGAAGCCCGCGGCGGCCAGGTGCACGGCGTTGCGGCCCGGTCCGCAGCCCAGGTCCAGGGCCCGGCCGGGGGTGAACAGCTCGCGGTCGAGGTAGGAGACCAGGTTCTCGTCGGGTTTGGCGGCGAAGAAGGGCACGGGCTTGTCCCGGTCGGCGTAGAAGCCGTCCCACCAGGTCGATCCGGCGTCGCTGGTCCAGCGGTCGGCCTCGCGGGTGAACAGGCCGTCCAGCAGGCGCAGCACATCGTCCACATCGCGTATGTCCCGGTCCATCCGGATCCCCCTTTCCGCAGGTCAATCCTAGTGCAGCGGAGGTGGTGCGGTGATGTCGGCCGGGTCGCGATCCGGCCGCAGGCCGCGCCAGGACGGGGTGCGCAACCGGCCGTCCCTGGACCACTCGCGGAAGGTGACCTCGCCGACCACGGACGGGGTGACCCAGTGCGTGGCGCGGGCGCGGTCGGCCGGGACGGCGCCGGTGAACGGGGAGGTTTTCCTGGCCAGTGCGGTGAGCTGGCGGGTGAGCAGTTGCAGCATGTCCTGGGTGAAGCCGGTGCCGACCTGGCCGATATAGCGCAGTCCGCCGCCGGCGGGCACGCCGAGCATCAGCGAACCGACCAGGCCCTCCCGGCGGCCGTGGCCGGTGCGCCAGCCGCCGATGACCACTTCCTGGGTGCGCAGGTCGGTCACCTTCACCCAGCTCGGGCTGCGGCGGCCGGGGTGGTAGCGGGCGGAGAGTCGTTTGGCCACCACGCCTTCCAGTCCGGCGTCCTGGGCGGCGCGCAGCACCGCGGCGCCGGCGCCGGGGTAGGCGGGCGGGGTCAGCCAGCGGGGGCCGGAGAGGGCGAGTTCGTCGAGCAGGCGGCGGCGTTCGGCGTGCCGTAGGTCCATTGTGGACTGTCCGTCCAGGTGCAGCAGGTCGAAGACGAGGTAGTGCACCGGCTGGGATTGGGTGTGGCGGCGGATGGCGGCGGCCTCGCGCAGGTGCATGCGGCGTTGCAGGGCGGCGAAACTGGGTTTGCCGTCCTGGAAGGCGATCAGTTCGCCGTCCAGGAGGGCCTGGGTGCTGCCGAGTTGCTCGGCGAGGCCGTGGATTTCCGGGTAGCCGGCGGTGATCTCGTCGCCGTTGCGGGAGAACAGGGTGAGGCGACCGCCCTCCACCCGGGCGAGCGCGCGCACCCCGTCCCAGTTGAACTCATAGGACCACTGCTCGTCCTCTTCGGTGGGCGGCAGGGTGCCGGGGGTGGCCAGCATGGGTGCGATCGCCTCGGGCAGCGGTGTCCAGGAGGGGTCGGCCGGGCGATCCAGGCGGTGCAGCAGCCAGTTCTCGCCCTTGCGGGTGAACAGGAACCGGCCGTTGGCCCGGTCGCCGTGCAGCACGATCTCGACCCGGGAGCCGGTCCAGTGGCGGGTTTCGTAGTGGCCGGTGTCCCAGATGGTCATGCGGCCCGCGCCGTGCTCGCCGCGCGGGATCTGCCCGGCGAAGGTGGCGTAGGCCAGTGGGTGGTCCTCGGTGCGGATGGCCAGGCGGGGCACGCCGGGTTCGGCGGGCAGGCCCTTGGGCACCGCCCAGGAGACCAGGACCCCGCCGCGTTCCAGGCGGATGTCCCAGTGCGGGCGGCCGGCGTGGTGTTCCTGGATGACGAAGGTGTCATCGTGTCCGCTGGGCACTGGTTCGGGGGTGCGGGTGGCATCCCGGGTGCGCCGGTAGTCGGTGAGGTCGCCCATCGGCTAGGCGGGTCTGGTCGGCGGAGACGAATTCCGGCCCCGCCACATCGTTCTCATGCCCGCGGTTTACCCAGACAGACGCGCGCGTACACCGGTTTCGTCCGGTCGTGGCGGTGTGTGAGTTGGGCGGCGGTGGGTAACCGGGCGACAACCGGTCCGAGCACGTGCTGCCCGCGGCCCCGCGACCACACTGGCCGGAGAGGAGCGAAAGCCATGACAGCACACGAGTACAGCCCCGAGGAGCAGCGCGGTGACACCACCGCGGAGAATCTCGACGAGGACCGCATCGGCGTGGATCCCCTGGAAGAAGGCGTGGAGCCGCCGGAGGGCTGGGCCGAGGCGGACCGGTTCGGCACCACCGCCCGGGAGATGGCCGACGGCGAACCCCTGGCCGACCGGCTCGCCGGGGAAATCCCGGACCAGGCCCCGGAAGTGGCCGGGCGGCCTTGGGCCGACACCCCGGATGAGGACCTGGACGAGACCATCGACACCGCGCCACCGGGGGAGGATCCCGATCTCGGCGAGTCCGAGCCGGGTGCCGGGCGGCAGGGGGAATCCGGTGCGCCGGAACAGCTCGCGTTGCGGATCGAGCAGTGATGAGCGCGGAACTGCCGCCGTTACCGCTGGAAGATCCGCCGGATCAGCCGCCCACCGCCGATCCGGAGGCGTTGCTGCGCACCCTGGTCAAGGTGGTGACCACGTTGCGCGCCAAGGACATCCCGTTCGCCGTCACCGGCGGCGCCGCGGCCTACGCCAGGGGCGGGGCGGCCTCCGATCACGATATCGACCTGCTGGTCACCGCCGAGGACGCCCGCCGCGCGGTGCAGGCGTTGATGGACAACGGGATGCGTGGGGCGCAGCCGCCGGAGGACTGGCTGCTCAAGGCCTATGACGGGGACCGGCTGATCGACCTGATCTTCCGGCCCAACGACCGGCCGGTCACCAGGGAACAACTCGCTACCGCCGAGGATCTGCGGGTCGGCTCGGTCAACGCCCCGGTGGCCCGCGCCACCGACCTGGTGATCGACAAGCTGCTGGTGCTCGGGCCGCATCGCTGCGACTTCACCGAGTTGCTGCCGATGACCAGGGCGCTGCGCGAGCAGGTCGACTGGGAACGGGTCGCCACCGACACCGCCGGTTCGCCGTACGCCGAGGCATTCCTGTTGCTGGCCAAGCGACTGCGGATCGCCCCGGCCCTCGGCGCGCTCGGCCATCGAGGAGGACAGGGTGAACGAAGCCAGCACACCGCAGTATGAGGTCAGCCGGTTGCGCCGGGCGCTGGTGGCGGACCCCCGCACCGCCGAGCAGGGGGTCAAGGTCACCGTGCGCGGGCAGCACGTGTTCCTGGTCGGCGAGGTCGCCAGCGAGCAACGGCGGCGCAACCTGGCCGAGGTGATCGGGGAGCTGGCGCCGGATCTGGTGGTGCACAACGACACCCACGTGGCCGGCGCGGGCGCCCCGGCCGGACGGGAGGAGTTGCGGTGATCCGGATAGCCGCGGTCGGCGACGTGCACCTGGGGCCGGACGCCGCCGGACACCTGCGTCCCGCCCTGGAACAGCTCGGCGGGTGCGCGGATGTGTTGTTGCTGGCGGGGGATCTGACCAAGCATGGCAGCCTGGACGAGGCTCTGGTGGTGGCCGAGGAGTTCGCCGAGCTGCCGGTGCCGGTGCTGGCGGTGCTGGGCAACCACGACCACCACGCCGATGTGCCCGAGCAGGTCGCCGAACTGCTGACCGGGCACGGGATCACCGTGCTGGAGGGTGCGGCGGTGACGCTGACGGTCGGGGGGTGCAGGTTGGGCGTGGCCGGGGTCAAGGGCTTCGGCGGCGGATTCGCCGGCAAGTGCGGCAGTGCGTTCGGGGAGCGGGAGATGAAGACGTTCATCAACCACACCACCGGGATCTCCGAGCGGCTCGCCGACGCGTTGCACGGCCTGGACTGCGATATCACGGTCGCGCTGACCCACTATTCGCCGGTGACCGACACGCTCAAGGGCGAGCCGCCGGAGATCTACCCGTTCCTGGGTTCGTATCTGCTGGCCGAGGCCATCGACAGCGCGGGCGCGGATCTGGCCGTGCACGGGCACGCCCACTTCGGCACCGAGCACGGCAGCACCCCTGGTGGGGTGCGGGTGCGCAACGTGGCCCAGCCGGTGATCAAGAGCGCTTACCAGGTCTACTGCCTGGAACCGGCGGTCGCGGCCACATCGGCGTAGCCGGTGCCGACCTTGAGTCCGTCGACGTAGTTGGTGACGGTGGTGCCGGAAGCGCCGTAGATGCCCCATTTCGGGTCGTTCTGGCTGTCGAAGGTGCGGCAGGCATAGCGTTGGGTGCCGTCGGTGAAGCTCTGCCGCACGCCGTTGAACCAGAGTTCGACCCAGCCGCCCCTGGTCGCCGAGGACAGGCCGAGCCCGATCACGTAGTGGTTCCAGCTGTTCGCGGTGATTGGCTGGGACCAGATGATCTTCTCCGAGGGGCCGGGCTGGCGTTGCAGCATGCTGATCCGGCCGTTGATCACCTTGAGCACCACCGGGAAGTTCTGGATGTGGCTGGCGTAGGACTTCCATTGGAAGATCGCGTTGTTGTTGACCGTGCTGGAGAGTTTGCTGCGCCAGCCCAGGTAGACCGTGGTGTTGTTGCGGAAGGTGTACTTGCCGCCGCCGACCCGGATGCCGCGGCTCTCGCAGCGGCGGTCGCCGGCGGGTTTGTGGAAGCGCCACACCTTGCCGTGCGTGGCATCGTCCACCGCGGTGACACTGCCGGGCGCCTCGCATTCGCCCTTGGCGATGTCCTCGAAGACCCCGGTGCCGCGGGAGGCATCGCCGTCCCAGATCACCGCCGCCTGCGCCGGGATGGCGGTGGTCAGGGCGAATCCGCTGGTCAGTATGGCGATGAGCCAGTTGCGTGCAGACATCCGTGCACCTCGTTCGTGGTGGGGGAACGTGCGGCGACGGCTGCCTCCATTAACCATGAAAGCGTTTACATCGTCAATCCCCCGCCAGGGCGTAGGTCAGGACGCTGCCTCAAGTCGCTGGTCGTCGCGCCAGGCGGCGGCCAGGTCCTGGATCGGCAGGTCGAGTGCCTCGCTGAGGCGGACGATGGTGCCGAACGCGGGGCTGGGCAACCGGCCGGTCTCGATCTTGCGCAAGGTCTCCGGCGACATGCCGGCCAGGTGCGCCACCTCGGTGAGATCCCGGTCGGCCCGCGCCGCCCGCAGCATGCGTCCGAGGCGCCTGCCTGCCTCGATCTGTTCGGGTGTGAGCGGAGTGCGAACCACGGCATCAGAGTACCGGTGGTATTTTAATACCGCAACTGCTACGTTGGTATTATTATACCGACGAGGTGAGGGTGTGCATGATCGAGTTGAAGTCGTCCGCGGAGATCGAGCGGATGCGCACCACCGGGCAGTTCGTCGCCCAGATCCTCACCGAGGTCGGCGAACTGGCCCAGGTCGGCGTCAACCTGCTTGAGCTGGAACAGCACGTCCGCGGCCGGATCCGGGACCGCGGGGCACAGTCCTGCTACTGGGACTACGCCCCGTCCTTCGGCAACGGCCCCTTCCGCAACATGATCTGCCTGTCGGTCAACGACGCGGTGCTGCACGGACTGCCGCACGACTACCCGCTGCGCGACGGCGACGTCCTCACCATGGATCTCGCGGTCGGCATCGACGGCTGGGTCGCCGACTCCGCGCGCACCGTCATCGTGGGCACCCCGGCCGAGCAGGACCTGCGACTCGTCCGCGCCACCGAACAAGCCCTCGAAGCCGGCATCGCGGCCGCCCGGCCCGGCAACCGGATGGGCGATGTCTCCGCGGCCATCGAGGCCGTCGCCACCGGCCACGGCTACCCGGTCAACACCGAGTTCGGCGGGCACGGCCTGGGCCGGACCATGCACGAGGACCCGCACGTCTCCAACAAAGGCCGCGCAGGCCGCGGGCTCAAGCTCCGCGCGGGCATGACCCTGGCACTGGAACCCTGGTTCGCCCGCACCACCGGCCAGATCGTGCTCGACCCCGACGGCTGGACCATCCGCTCGGCCGACGGCTCGCGCACCGCCCACTCCGAGCACACCATCGCCATCACCGAGGACGGCCCCCTGGTGCTCACCCAGCGCCTCGGCTGAGCCGCCCCCGCTGGGGAACCTGCCCAGGTAGCACCTCTGTCTACAGTGGACTCAGCGGCCGAGCAGCCGGGACGGTAGTGGCGGGTGGCAGCGGTGTCGAGCACAGGAACCGGGTTCCCGATTTCTTCGCCGCCGCACGTTTCCGGCCGGGCCCGGCGGGTAGCCGAAGAGGGCGTGACCGACACGAGAGAGGAGTTGTCAGGACAGTGAGCGTGATCGAGGAACGCGTGGAAGTCCACGCGCCGGTACGCGCCGTCTACGACCAGTGGACCCAGTTCGAGACGTTCCCGGAGTTCATGAAGGGCGTCGAACGGGTCGATCAGGTGTCGAACACGCTGACCCACTGGAAGACCAGCATCGCCGGGGTGGAGCGCGAGTTCGACGCCGAGATCCTGCACCAGGTCCCCGACGAGCGGATCTCCTGGACCGTGGTGTCCGGGCCCCAGCACCGCGGGACCGTCTCCTTCACCCCGCACGGCGCCGAGACCAAGGTGTCGTTGCGGATCGAGTTCGAGCCGACCGGCGCCACCGAGAAAATCGGTGACACGTTCGGCCTCGTGCAGACCAGGGTTCGCGGCGATCTGAGCCGGTTCAAGGAGTTCATCGAGCATCGCGGTCAGGAGACCGGTGGCTGGCGCGGCGAGGTCCGGCCGGTCGAGGACCCGACTACCAGGTAGCACGCGCGCGGCCGGGAAGCAGGGCCCGGCCGCCGCACCGGAAACGATTGTGCCGCCCCCCAGCCACCACCGGGGGCGGCACAATCGTGCGTGCGCACGCTCTGCGCGGACCGGGTGAAACAGCCGGTCAGCGGGTATTGACCTGGTATGAGCGAACCGGAGGCCGACGCCGAGGAACGGTTGACCCGCAACCTCAACGAGTTGCTCCAGGAACTACGGGTCGCCCAGGCCGGGGTGCAGATCCTGTTCGGGTTCCTGCTCTCGATCACCTTCACCGAACGCTACACCCAGGTCGGCCTCGCGATCCGGGTCACGCACCTGATCACGATCCTGTTCGCCGCGGCCGCGGTCGCCCTGCTGACCGCGCCCGCGGCCTGGCACCGGGTGCTGTTCCGGCGCGGCAAGCGAGAGCGGATCATCAACGCGGCCAACAGGTTCACCGTGCTCGGCCTGGGCGCGCTGGCCTTCGCGCTGACCGGCACGGTGCTCCTGCTCGGTGAGGTGATCATCGGGGGTTGGGCGGGCATCGCACTCGGTGTGGCCGCGGCCATCGGCTTCGGCGTGCTGTGGTTCCTGGTGCCGTTCCGGCAGCGCTGATCAGCGCGTGCCCGTGCTCGCGCGGCTGCCGCGCTCAGTCGCGCCGGCTGAGCGCGACCTGGTTGAGCGCCCTGGCGGCCCGGCCGCGCCCTGCTCCGCCGGGCCGCCAGGGCGATCACACTGCCGGGCTGGGCAGCGCCAACGGCAGCACGGTCGCAGTGTCCACAGTGGATAGTCGGTTCACCGCCCGGCTCTCGGTAGTGGTCAAGACTTCCTCCGCGCCATGCCCTCGTCGGCGGCCTCCAGGATGATCCGTTGCGAACGGCGGCCGGTGGTGAGCAGCCAGCCCCATTCGGCCAGCACCGCGATCCGGTTGCGCCAGCCCACCAGGAAGGCCAGGTGCACCGCGATCCAGGCCGCCTTGCCGATCAGGCCGCGGAGTGTCAGCCCGCGCAGGTCGGCCACGGCGTCACCGGGGGAGACGGTGGCCATGGTGCCGCGATCCCGGTAGCGGAACCGGGGCGGCGCGGTCCGCTCGCCCAGCCGGGCCCGGATCACCTCGCCGACGTGGCCGCCCTGCTGGATGGCCGGTGCGGCCAGTCCCGGCAGATCGTCCAGATTGGCCAGATCGCCGACCGCGAAGATCTCGGGATGACCCGGCAGTGAGCAGTCCGGCTCGACCCTGACCCGGCCCTTCTTGTCGGTGGGCACCGCGGTGGCCTTGACCAGCTGATCGGCGAAGTCGGCCGGCCGAACCCCGGCCGCCCACACCACCGTCCGCGCGGACAGCCGCCCCTGGCTGTCGTCCTTGGCGCGCAACAGCACGCCCTCCTGGTCGACCTCGGCGACCATCCTGTTCAGCACCACCTCCACGCCGAGCCTGCCCAGCTTCTTCGCGGTGTGCGCGCGCAGCGATTCGGCGAAGGGCGGCAACACGGTGTCCACCGCGTCGATCAGCACCACCCGCGCCGAGGCCGGGTCGATATCGCGGAACTGGTGCCGCAGCCCGGTCCTGGCCATCGCGGCCACCTGCCCGGCCAGCTCCACCCCGGTCGGCCCGGCGCCGACGATCGCGATGGTCAGCCACCGGGCCCGCTCGGCCGGATCGTGCGCGTTGGCGGCGTTCTCGAAGGCGGTGAGCAGCCGGGACCGCAGCCGCACCGCATCGGAGAGGGTCTTCATCGGCAACGCCACCTCGCGCCACTGCTCATGGCCGAAGTAGCTGTCCGCTGATCCGGCGGCGACCACGAGACTGTCGTAGCCGACCACCTCGTGTCTGCGGTCGGGCAGTTCCACCCGGACGGTGCGGGCCCGCACGTCCAGTTCGGTCGCGTTGCCCAGCACCACCCGCGCGTTGCGCTGCTTGCGCAGCACATCGCGCAGGGCGGGGGCGATGTCGCCGGGGGCGAGCAGCGCGGTGGCCACCTGGTAGAGCAGTGGCTGGAACAGGTGGTGGTTCATCCGGTCGATCAGCACAACGTCCACATCGGACTTGCGCAGCGCGCGTGCCGCGGCCAGTCCGCCGAACCCTCCGCCGACAATGACGACTCGATGTCTGGTGGCGTTCACCACGACCGGATACCCCGGCCCCGGCCGGTCAAAGCGTCAGGCGCCCGCTCCCGCTTGCTCCCCGGCTCGCCGACCCGTGCCCGGTCAGGCGGGCGATGCCGGTTCGCTCATCCGCCCGGCGCCCGCGGTCAGCGCCCGGCCGGCCGCCATCCGGTCCATGCCCTCCGGCCAGCTCGACAGCAGCACCACCACGTACTGGTGATCGCCTCCCACCAGCCCGGTGCTGTGCACCATGGTCCGCTCCGCGCTGCTGCCCCAGCCCTGTTTGATCGCCCACCGGGCGCCCGGCATGCCGTCGGGGATGCCGAAGTGCTGGTCGAAGCCGTCCGCGGCGGTGCGCGGGGCCGCGGCCATCGCCGCAGTCAGCACCTGCCGGTGTTCCCGGGAGGCCACCGCGGAGATGTGCCGGTACACCAGCGCGACATCGTGCGCGGTGAGCTGGGTGTCGCCCCACTGCCCGGCCTTCTTCGGCGGCCGCACCCCGCCCAGTTTGAGCTTGTCGGCCATCCGCTGCACGATCTGCGGACCGCCCTGCGCGGTCCACAGCGCACTGGCCGCGTTGTCGTCGCTGACCGTGAGCATCCGTTCCACTAGGTCCTCGGCCGCCTCGCCCTGCCGCTCCAGCGCGTCCAGCGCGATCAGCAGTTTCACCACCGAGGCCGAGGCGAACCGCTGCTGCGCGTTCACTCCGGCCACCACCTGGCAGGAGGACAGGTCGACCACCTCGTAGCCGATGGTCACCCCGCGCCCGGCCTCCTCCACCGCCTTGCGCACCGCGGCCCCCGACCCGGTCGCGGTCCCCGGCGCGGTCAGCGGCCCGGTGCACCCGGTTCGCCACGGATCCCGCCCGAACGAGGTGATCAGCACCGTGGCCACCACCGCGACAACCAGCCCCACCGGCAGCCACAGACGTACTCGCATGCCCCCTCTACGCCGAAAGCACCAACCTGGTTGCACCGGAAATCAGTTGCCCCGATCCCGCACACTGACCCCATGGCGAGCTTCCTGACCACCGAACGCCTGGTCCTCACCGCCCCGGCGCCCGCCGACCTTCCCGACGTGATCGCCCTGCACAGCGACCCGGCGGTCATGCGCTACCTCAGCGCACCCCAGACCGCGGCCGAGACCGAAGCGGGGTTCGCCACCAGGATGAGCCGCGGCTACCCCCGCGACCTCGGCTACTGGATCGCCCGCCGCCGCGAGACCGGCGAGTTCCTCGGCTGGTTCGAGCTGTTCCCCAGCGAGGCCGACTCGTCAGTCGTCGAACTCGGCTACCGCCTCGCCACCACCGCCTGGGGCCAGGGCCTGGCGAGCGAGGGTTCGATCGCGTTGGTGGACAAGGCATTTCGCGAGCACGGGGTCCGGATGGTCACCGCGAACACCATGACGGTGAACGCGGGGTCGCGGCGGGTGATGGAGAAGGCCGGGCTGCGGTTCGTGCGGACCTTCTTCATGGACTGGGAGGGCGCGGAGATCGACGGCAGCGAGCAGGGCGACGTCGAATACCAGCTCACCAGGGAAGAGTGGTCAGCCTCGACAAACCCCACCACCCAACCCTGACCCGCCGCCGCCCACCCGACCGCGACCCGTTCGCTCAGTCCGCCGCGCGCTCGGCCACCGGACGCCGCCGACGCGCCGGCTCCAGCGACGGCGGCTGCCACGCCCCGTCCGCCCGGTACAGGTCTGTCCCGGGCGGCACGATCTCGTCGATCCGGTCCAGGGTCGCGTCGTCCAGGACCAGCCCGGCGCCCTTGGTCAGCGACTCGAACTGCTCCATCGTGCGCGGCCCGATGATCACCGAGGTCACCGCCGGGTGCACGGCCGGGAAGGCCACCGCCAGCTCCGGCAGGCTCACGCCCAGGTCCTGGGCCAGTTCGGTCAGCTTTTCCAGAGCGTCGAACTTGGCCGCGTTCTCCGGCAGGGCCGGGTCGAAGCGGAACGGGGTCAGCGCGGCCCGGCCGGTGCCCAGGTCCACCGGCTGGTTCTTGCGGATCTTGCCGGAGAGGAAGCCGGAGGCCAGGGGGCTCCAGGTCAGCACGCCCATGCCGTAGCGCTGGGCGGTGGGCAGCAGGTTGGTCTCCACGCCCCTGGCCAGCAGCGAGTACGGCGGCTGTTCGGTGCGGAAGCGGTACAGGCCCCGGCGCTCGGCGACGTGGTGGGCCTCGGCGATGTCCTGGGCCGGGAAGCTGGAGCAGCCGAAGGCGCGGATCTTGCCCTGGCGGACCAGGTCGGTCAGCGCGCCCAGGGTTTCCTCGATGTCGGTGCTCCGGTCGGGGCGGTGCACCTGGTACAGGTCGATCCAGTCGGTGCGCAGGCGGCGCAGGCTGTCCTCGATCGCGCGGGTGATCCAGCGCCGGGAGTTGCCGCCCCGGTTGGGTCCCTCGCCCATCGGGAAGTGGAACTTGGTGGCCAGCACCACGTCCTCGCGCCGGCCGGCCAGGGCCTTGCCGACGATCTCCTCCGATTCTCCGGTGGAGTACATGTCCGCGGTGTCCACGAAGTTGATGCCGGTGTCCAGTGCGGCGTGGATGATCCGGGCGCTGTCGCCGTGATCGGAGTTGCCGACCGCGCCGAACATCATCGCGCCCAGGCAGTGCACGCTGACCTCGATGCCGGTCCCGCCGAGTGTGCGGTAACGCATAAGTGCTGCTCCCCAGTCTGGTGATCTCTGCGCCGGACCCTAGGTGCTGGAGCGGACTCCAGGTCAACCCCATGATATGTTTGACTCAGTCAACTAACTAGCGGACTGGGGAACGATGTCGAGTGTGCGGCAGGAGCGGATCACCGCGGTCCGGGCCTTCACCCGGTGCTACACCGCGCAGCTGGGCGTGCTCGACGAGGGCCTGCTGCGTACCCCGTACACACTCACCGAGGCCCGGGTGCTCTTCGAGTTGGGCCAGCGCGACACCGTGGACGTGGCCGACCTGCGCCGCGACCTCGCCCTGGACGCCGGCTACCTCAGCCGCATCGTCGGCCGCTTCGCCGCCGACGGACTCCTGGTCAAGGAGAAGTCCGCCGCCGACGCCCGCCGCCAGGTGCTGCGCCTGACCGAAGCCGGCCGCGCCGTCTTCGCCGACCTGGACGCCCGCTCGGCCGAGCAGGTCCTCGGCCTGCTCGGCGACCTCTCCGAAGCGGACCAGGAACGCCTGGTGGCAGCCATGAACACGGTGCGCGAGGTGCTGGAACCGGCCCGCTCCCGCCCGCGCGCTGTGGTGCTGCGCGCACTGCGCCCCGGCGACTACGGCTGGGTGATCAGCCGCAACGCCGTGCTCTACGCCGAGCAGTTCGGCTGGGACCAGAGTTACGAAGCCCTGGTCGCCAAGATCATCGCTGACTTCGCGGGTTATCACGACCCTTCTCGGGAGGCGGGCTGGATCGCCGAGGTCGACGGCGAACCGGTCGGCTGCGTGTTCTGCGTGACCGAGGACGAGCACACCGCCCGGCTGCGGCTGCTGCTGGTCGAACCGAACGCCCGGGGCCTGGGCATCGGCTCCCGCCTGGTCGAGGAATGCCTGCGCTTCGCCGAACGCGCCGGCTACTCCGCGATCACCCTGTGGACCAACGACGTCCTCACCTCGGCCCGCAAGATCTACCAGGAGTTCGGGTTCGAGCTGGTCAGCGAGGACAAGCATCACAGCTTCGGCAAGGACCTCATCGGCCAGACCTGGTCCCGGCCGCTGCCGGTGCGGGTAACTCGCTGAGCGGCACCGCTCCGGCAAGGGCCTGGTGGCCCGCGTCGCTGGGGTGTAACCAGTCGCCGCTGTGGAACTCCGCCCGTAATCGGGCCGGATCAGCCGGATCCCGCACGGCCGCGTCGAAATCGACCACCCCGTCGAAGAGCTGACCGGACCGGATCCGCTGATTCACCTGCTGCCGTAAGGATTCCCTGGCCGCGGTGAACCTGGCCGAGCCCTTGAAGGGGGTGATCGTGCCGCCGAGCACCCGGATGCCACGGGCATGCGCGGTGGCCACGATCCGTTGGTAGCCCTGCCACAACTCCGCCACGGTGGGCGGGTCGTCCTGCCGGATGTCGTTGGTGCCCTCCAGGAGGATCGCGGTGCGCACCCCGGCCCGGTTCGCGATGTCCCGCTGTGCGCGGGAGACCCCGGCGGGCCCGTAGCCCGGGTTGTCCACCAGGACCTTGTTGCCGCTGATCCCGGCGTTGACCACACCTGATCGGCGATCCCGCGCGGCGAGCCGGTCCGGCCAGCGGTGGTTGGCGCCGACCGCGGACCCGGCGCCGTCGGTGATCGAGTCGCCGAAGGCCACCACCGCGCCGCCGGGGGCGTCGACCTCCACATCGGAGAGGAAGTACCAGGAGGTGGTGCTGCGGGTGAACACCGCCGGATCCAGCGCCCCGGACTGGTCCCCGGCGGCCAGGTGGTTGTGCGCGTAGGCCGCCCGGTGCCGGGTGGCCAGGCCGGGTGGGCGGTCCAGGAACATGCTCACCACCAGGTCCGAGCCCGCCGCGATGGTGAACGGCAGTGGATCGCTCACCGCCATTCCGCCCGCGGCCACGGTCACCGATCGCCGTCCGCCGAAGGTCAGCTCGCGCGGGGTGCCGACCGGCCGGCGGGGACTGGTGGCGCTGGCCACCGCGACGGTGACCCGGCCGAAGCGAGCCGCCCCTTCTCCGTACACATTGGACAGTCGGACCCGGACTGTGGACCCGCCGACGCTGGTGTGCGGGAAATGTCGGACGGTGTAGCTCGGCCAGGAGGACAGTTCGGCGCTGCCCTCACTCATGGCCGTGCCCCAGGTCGCGACCCAGTGCGCAGCCGTCCCCGCGGGCGCGACGGCCTGTGCCACCGGTGCCGACATCAGCGTCAGCACCGCTGTCAGCACCGCCGCCGGCACTGTGGTCCACCCGCGCATGTCACACCGCCCGCGCGATCGCGATGTTGCCACCGAGCCGGTCCCCGGCCTCGTAGAACATGTACTCCCGTCCGCCGTCGGAACCGAAGGACGGGGCCGCGGACCGGCCGTTGTCCGGTGCGGTGTTCAGGGGGGTGTGGAAGGCGCCCAGGTGGTTGCGCCGACTGAAGTCCTTGCCTACCTCGGTGATCCGCATCCCGCCCTGGTCGGTGTGGTAGACGACGTAGGCGGAGTCGTTGCGGAACAACACGTGCGGCCCGGACAGGTTGGTCCGCCCGACCTCCTCCGGCCGGATCAGCGGTTGCTGGTCGAAGCTCCAGTTCCGGCCGTCGGCCGACCAGCCCCAGCCGATCGATCGCCGGTTCGCGGTGGTATTGATCATGAAGACCATGATGTAGTTCGCCCCGCGCGCCGGGATGCTGTGCTCGAACACCCTGGCGTAGCTGGTCTCCCTGGTGCTGGCGGGCAGCATGTCGGTGGACAGCACGATCTTGTCGTAGCGGAAGGTGATGCCGTCGGTGGAGCGGGCCAGCCGGGTGGTGGTGTTCTCCCCGTGGAAGTACAGCCACATCTCCTTGGCCCGGCTGTTCCACAGCACGTGCGGGCTGGACACGTGCGTGACGAAGTCGTAGTGCGGTGGCCATTCCCGTCGCACGAGTGGATTGCCGCCGTACTCCCGGAACGGGCCCTCCAGGGAGTCGGCGTAGCTCAGGCAGATCCCGCCGGGGGCGTCGTGCGGGGCGTAGTAGAGGTAGAAGCGGCCCAGCGGGTTGGCGATCCGGCCCGCGGTGCCCCGCACGCACGGGAAGATCACCTCGCGGCGGGCCGGGGGATAGGTCAGCGTGGCCTTGTCGAAGGCCAGCTTCAGGTAGCGGTAGTCGGGGAAGCCGCCTGGGGCCGCGGCGGCCGAACCCGGCGCGGCCGCGCCGCCGAGTGGGGCCGCGGAGCCCGGGGTGGGGAGCCCGCCGAGCACGACGGCTGAGCCCAGTGCGGCGGCGCCGCCGAGCAGGGTGCGGCGGGTGAAGGTCGCCGGGTGGTGCGCGGTGTCGTCCATGTCGTTCGCTCCTTTGCGAAACCACGGCGTTGGCGGGGGAGTGTGCTCGGCCCATACCGGCCGGTCAAGGACCTAATACGTATTAGTACGGCGGTCTGACCCATTTCGGTCAGCTCCTTGACTTGTCCGGCCGGCGCTGACGACAGTTCGGTGCTAATCCGCATTAGCGCTGGAGATCCGGAGGTGCCGGTTGGCCGCGAGAGGACGCAGACGTCCGTCGCAGTCGGATGTGGCCCGGCTGGCCGGGGTCTCCCAGACCACGGTGTCGCTGGTGCTCAGCGGCAACAAGTCCGGCATCTGCCTGGCCGAGACCACCCGCCGCCGGGTACTGGCCGCCGCGCAGACCCTGGGCTACGCGCCAGACCCGGTGGCGACCCGGCTTGCCCTGGCCCGCAACAACATCCTCGGCCTCTACACCTTCACCGCGACCTTCCCCACCGGCGTCGAACACTCCTACTACCCCTCGCTGGCCGGCGTGGAGGCCGAGGCCGCCGCCCAGGGCCAGGATGTGCTGCTGTTCACCGGTTCCAGCGGCGCGGGCCAGGACATCCTGCGCCGGGTCCGGGTCGCCGACGGCTGCCTGTTCCTGGGCAGGCACGTGCCCGAGGACCAGCTGGCGGTGCTGCTCGCCGAGGACTACCCGTTCGTCCACATCGGACGCCGGGACGAGCTGGACGGCCGCATCCCCTACGTCGGCGCGGACTACGTCAGCGCCGCCGCCGAGGTCGTGCACGGCCTGCACGCCCTGGGGCACCGGCACTTCCGCTATGTCCGCGAGCGGGACGAGGCCCCGTCCTCGGCTGACCGCGAACTCGGCGTCCGCCGGGCCGCCGCGAGCATCGGCGCCGACCACGACGGCCTGGTGCACCGCGCCGACGCCGCCGGGATCACGCCCGGCCTCCTCGCGAGCTGGCTGGCCGCGGGCGTCACCGCTTTGGTCACCGAGGAGACCGACACCGGAGCCGTGTTCACCGCCCTGACCAGAGCCCTGGACACCCTCGGCGCGGACTGCCCCGGCGAGGTGTCCCTGGCCCTGCTCGGCGCGCCACCGGTCACCGGCTGGCGGGACCGGCGGATCAGCGGCTTCGCCGTGCCCCGGCACGAGATGTCCCGCGCCGCGGTCCGGCTGCTGGTCGACCTGGTCACCGGGGCGGATCACCCACCGCACCAGCACCTGCTGCCGTGCGCACCGCGCACCGGCGACACCACCGGTCCGGCACCCCATCGCTGACTCCTTCCGAAAGGTCCTGAGCATTGTCCGAGCGTGAAACAGAGATCCTGGTCGTCGGCGGCGGCCTCGGCGGGGTCGCCGCGGCCCTGGCCGCCACCCGGGCCGGGCACACCGTGGTGCTGACCGAGGAGACCGACTGGATCGGCGGCCAGCTCACCGCGCAGGCCGTGCCACCGGATGAGCACCCGTGGATCGAGCGCTTCGGCTGCACCGCGAGCTATCGCGAACTCCGCGAGGGCATCCGCGCCTACTACCGGCGCGCCTACCCGCTGCGCGCCGAGGCACTCCGGCAGCGCGAGCTGAACCCGGGCGCCGGGCGGGTCAGCAAACTCTGCCACGAACCGCGGGTCGCCCTGGCCGTGCTCCAGGAGCTGTGCCAGCCGCTGATCGCCGCCGGACTACTGACCATCCTGTTGCGACACAGGCCGATCCGCGCGCACGTGCACGGCGACCTGGTCGAGGCGGTCACCCTCGCCGGGCCGGACGGCGCCGAGACCACCGTGCGCGCCGCCTACATCCTGGACGCCACCGAATCCGGCGACCTGCTGCCGATGGCCGGCGTCGAACACGTCACGGGGGCCGAGGCGGCCGCCGAACACGATGAGCCGCACGCGCCCGATCTCGCTGATCCACTGAACCTCCAAGGCATCACCTACTGCTTCGCGTTGTCCCACCACCAGGGCGAGAACCACGTCATCGACCGGCCGGAGATGTACTCGTTCTGGCGCACCTACCGGCCGGAGTTCTGGCCCGGCCCGCTGATCGGTTTCAGCGCACCGGATCCACGCACGCTCGAACCGACCGAACGCACCTTCCGCCCGAACCCGGACACCGATCCGCTCGCGGTCAGCGCGGACCAGAGCGCGGACGCCGGGGACAAGGAGCTGTGGGGCTTCCGGCGCATCCTCGCGCGCGGCCTGCACCGGCCCGGCAGCTTCGACTCCGACATCACCCTGGTCAACTGGCCACTCAACGACTACTGGCTCATGCCTGCCCTGGAGATCGACGGCGGGGTCGACGCCGCGGAAGTCCGTACTGCCCTGCACGAGGCCAAGCAACTGTCGCTGTCCGTACTGTACTGGCTGCAGACCGAAGCTCCACGCCACGACGGCGGAACCGGCTTCCCCGGACTGAAGCTGCGTAACGACATCACCGGAACGGCTGATGGTCTCGCGAAAGCACCATATATCCGCGAATCCCGGCGCGTCCGTGCCAAAAGGACAGTCACCGAACGTGATGTGGCCCTGGAACTGGTCGGTCCGGCCGGTGGCACCAGGTACCCGGACTCGGTCGGCGTCGGCAGCTACCGGATCGATCTTCACCCCTCCACCGGCGGCGACAATTACATAGACGTGGCAAGCGTTCCGTTCGAGATCCCGCTCGGCGCGCTGCTGCCGCAACGGGTCCGGAACCTGCTCCCGGCGGCGAAAAATCTGGGCACCACGCACATAACCAACGGCTGCTTCCGACTCCACCCCGTCGAGTGGAATGTGGGAGAGGTTTCCGGGCACCTGGCGGGCTTCGCACTACGCAACGGAGTCGAACCGCACCAGGTGCACGCCGAAACCAAGCTGCTGGAGAGCTTCACCCAGGAACTGGACCGCGCCGGCGTCGAACGCCGCTGGCCGGACATCCGCGGGTACTGACCATGCGGACACCGGAAGGCGGAACGGTGGGACGGATCAGGGTCGGCATCGACGTCGGCGGCACCTTCACCGACGCGGTCGCGGTCAGCGCCCGCACCTTCGAGCTGCTCGGCCAGGTCAAGGTGCCGACCAGCCACCACCACCCCGACGGCGTGGCACACGGCATCGTGGCCGCGCTGACCGCACTGCTGGACCAGGTCGGGGTGGCCGCAGCCGAAGTCGGCTTCCTCGCCCACGGCACCACCCAGGCCACCAACGCCCTACTCGAAGGCGACGTCGCCCAGGTCGGGATCGTCGGCGTGGGCAAGGGTTTCGACGGCTGGGCCACCGCGCGACTGCGCGCCCTGGGCAAGCTGAAACTCGCCCCCGGCCGCACCCTGCCGGTCAGCTACGCCGCCGCCCGCGACCCTGCCGAGGCCGCCACCGCCGTGGCCACGCTGCGAAAAGCGGGCGCGGAAGTGCTGGTCGCGGTCGAACCGTTCAGCGTGGACGACCCACTCGGCGAACAGGCCGTGCTCGCCGCCGCGGCCGAAGCCGGCATCCCCGCCACCGCCACCCACGAGATCTCCAAGCTGTACGGGCTGACCAAACGCGCCCGCACCGCCGTGCTCAACGCCGGGATCATGCCGCGCATGCTGGAGACCGCCACCCTGGTCGAACGCGGCATCGCCGCGGCCGGGATCACCGCGCCGCTGATGGTCATGCGCTGCGATGGCGGGGTGATGTCCCTGGCCGAGATGCGCAGCCGCCCACTGCTCACCGTGCTGTCCGGCCCCGCCGCCGGGGTGGCGGGTGCGCTGCTGGCCGAGCGGATCAGCGAGGGGATCTTCCTGGAAACCGGCGGCACCTCCACCGACATCAGCGTGATCCGCCGCGGCCGGGTGCAGATCCGGCACGCCCGCCTGGGTGGCCGGGACACCTACCTGTCCGCGCTGGACGTGCGCACGGTCGGCGTCGGCGGCGGCTCGATGATCCGGCTCGCCCCAGGACAGCGGGAGATCGCCGAGGTCGGACCGCGCAGCGCGCACATCGCCGGCCTGCCCTACGCCTGCTTCGCCACCGCAGCCGAACTCGCCGCGGCCAGGCTCATCACCCTGCGCCCACGACCGGAGGACCCCGATGACTACCTGGCCATCGAGGCCGCGGGCGGGCGCTACGCGATCACCCTGACCTGCGCGGCCAACGCACTCGGCGTGGTCCCACCGGGCGATCACGCGCACGCCGATCCCGCCCTCGCCCGGCTCGCGCTGACCCCACTGGCGCTGGCCCTGGGCGTGCCGGTCGAGACCGCCGCGCGGGCCGTGCTCGACCAGGCGATCCGCCCGGTCCGGGCCGTCCTCGACGCCCTGGTGGCCGACTACCGGCTGGACCGGGACCTGCTCACCCTGGTCGGCGGCGGTGGGGGAGCGGCCACCGTCACCCCGCACCTAGGCGCCGAAACCGGGCTGGACTGGCGGATCGCCGCGCACAGCGAGGTCATCAGCCCGCTCGGCGTCGCACTGGCCCTGGTCCGGGAATCGGTCGAGCGGATCGTGCCCAACCCCGGGCACGCCGACGTGCTGGCCGTGCGCGCCGAGGCCGAAGCCGCCGTGGTCGCCCAGGGCGCGGACCCGGCCGGGGTCGAGGTGGAGGTCCTGGTGGACCCGCAGCGCAACCTGGTCCGCGCCATCGCCACCGGCGCCACCGACCTGCGCACCAAGGACCGCGCGTCCACAGTGGACGATCAGCGGGCGGGCGAGATCGCCGCGCGCAGCCTGGACGCACCGGTCGCCGAGGTGCGGTCGTTGGCGCACAACGGCAACTACCGCGTCTTCGGCCACACCCGCAAGCGCGGCCTGCTCCGGCGACCGCGGCTCGCGGTGCGCGTGGTCGACGCCGAGGGCGTGGTCCGCGTGCACAGCTCCGACGCGCACGTGGACGCGCTGACCGTCGCGCAAGCCCCGGCCAGACTCCTGGAACTCATCCGCGACCGCACCCGCTACGGCGACGGCGGCGCTCGCGCCCCCGCGGTGCGATTGCTGGTGGGCGCCAAGGTGATCGACCTCAGCGGCGTGCTCGCCGTGGACGCGCTGCTCGCCCTGATCGACACCGAACTCCGCACCCGCGCACCGGGTGAAACGCTGGTGGCGATCATGGAGGAACGGCGATGACCGAACTCGACCGGGCCGTGTGGCTGCTGCGGGCCACCCCGACCCATGAGCACCGCGAGGAGCAGACCCTGCGCCGCTGGGCCCGCATCGCCCTAGACTTCGGCCGCGAACTCGCCAACGCCGCGCCACCGCTGGACATCCCGGTGCACCGGGTCGGGGGCGGCCACCACCCGGACGAGCTGGTGCTCGCCGAATACCGGCCCAACCGTCCCAGGATCCTGCTCTACACCGACGCGCTCACCGCGGTCCAGGACATCCTGCGCGACCAGGGACAACACGAGACGTTCCCGCCGGAGATCGTCGAGGCAGCCGCGATCGCCCATGAGCAGGCCCACCACCGCCTGCACGGCGCGGCGGGCCGGGAACTACGCCACCGCCTCGACCATACCGCACTGACCCTGGGCCGGATTCGCTTACGTGGCCACGTCCTCGGCGCGGACGAGATCGCCGCGCACAGCTACGCCCGGCACGTCCTGGGCGGGCGGCACTGCCCGCTGCGCCTCACCCAGACCCTCAGCCGCCACCTCGCCGCCACCCGGAGTTGACCATGGGCTTTGTCATCGTGGCCGTGATGGCCCTGGGTGTGCTGCTGATGCTCACCCGGTTGCTGCCCACCGCGTTCACCCTCGGCTTTCTCGCCGTGGCCATCGGATTGCTGTCCGGGGCCAGCCTGCTCGGCAAGACCACCAGCGTGGCCACCACCGTGCTGCAGACCGGCGCGCCGCTGCTGGCCGCCACCATGATCGCCATCCTGCTCGGCTCCTGGCTCGGTGCGCTGCTGGAGGAGACCGGCATCGCCGCGACCCTGGTGCGCAAGATCGTCGAGTTCGGCGGGGAACGGCCCGCGCTGGTGGCAGTGGGCGTGTTCGGGGTGTCGCTGCTGGTCGGCACCATCACCGGCTCGGCGCCCGCGGCACTGCTGGCCGGGGTGGTGGGGATCCCGGCGATGATCGCGGTCGGCGTGCCCAAGGTGGTCGCCGCGGGCACTGTGCTGATGGGCATCTCCGCCGGACTGCCCCTGGAACTGATCGGCTGGCAGTTTCTGGCCGACGCGCTACGGATGCCGATCGAGCAGGTCCGCTCCTTCCAGCTGCGGCTGTTCCCGATCGTGCTGGTCATCGGAATCGCCTACGTGCTCATCGAAACCCGGCGCAAGGGCGTGCGGCACGCCTGGGCGGTGCGCGCCGCCACCCGGCGACGGGCCCGCCGCGGCGACGCGCCCTGGTACGCCCTGCTCACCCCGCTGGTGCCGATCGTGCTCGCGCTCGGCTTCGACCTGCCGATCGTGCCCGCCCTGCTTGCCGGACTGCTCTACTGCCTGGTCAGCACCTACCGGCGCGGCGGGGCCAAGGAACGCGCGCTGCGCACGCTGTACCGGGCCTTCGAGGTGGCCGCGCCGCCGATCGTGCTGTTCGTGGCCATCGGCATGCTGTTGTCCGCGGTGCGGCTACCGGGTGCGGTCGCGGCGCTGAATCCGATCGTGCAAGCCGTCAGCCCGGCCGGTCCGGTGCTGTTCGTGGTGGTCTTCGCGGTGCTGGCGCCGCTGTCGCTGTACCGGGGGCCGCTCAACATCTACGGCCTCGGCGCGGGCGTGGCCGGGGTGCTGATCTCCGGCGGGGTGTACCCGCAGACCGCGGTGCTGGGCCTGATGTCCTCCCTCGGCCAGGTGCTCGGCGTGTCCGATCCGACCAGCACACAGACCGTGTGGAGTGCCCAGTACGCCGGCACCCGCCCGGAACGGGTGATGCTGTCCACGCTGCCCTACACCTGGCTGATCGCCCTCGGCGGCCTGACCCTGACCGCGCTGCTGTACCTGTAGCGCTGTCGGTGCCCCCGCCTACGCTGCCGGAGGTGACCGTCATACGCCCCGCCGACCCCGGTCAGGCCGATGAGTTGACCGAACTGATGTACGCCTGTTCGGCCTACCGGGGTGAGTACGCCTCGATCCTGCACGACTTCCGGCTCACCGCGGCGGACCTGACCGCCGAACCCACCTTCGTCGCCATGCGCGAGCGGCAGCCGCTGGGCTTCTACCGGCTCATCCTGGATCCGCCGGAGCTGGACCTGCTGTTCGTGGCCGATCACGCGCAGGGACTGGGTCTGGGAGCGCGGCTGCTCCGGCACATGCTGGCCGAGGCGGGGCAACGCGGGCTGACCGCGGTGCGGATCGTCTCGCACCCGCCCGCGGCCGAGTTCTACCGTCGGCAGGGCGCGCAGCAGGTCCGGATCCTGCCGCCGTCGCCGCCCCGGGTGACCTGGTCCCGGCCGGAGTTCACCCTGCCGGTGCCCGCTGTGGCCGGCTGACGAAGGCCACCAGTCCCACCAGCATCATGACCCCGCCGCTGGCGGCGAACAGGACCAGGAACGGCAGCACACCCACAGCCACCTGGACGCCGCCGGTCAGCAGGCACAGGATGCCGAGCTGGGTGGTGCTGCGGGCAGCCAGGGGCAGGAAGCCGAACAGGGCCAGGGCCAGGAAGAACGGGCTGGCCGGGCCGAGGGCGATCGACATCAGCACGCCGACGGCCATCGAGACGGTGACCGGCAGCGCCATCAGCCGCCACAGCCAGCGCGGCGGGGCTGTCATGACAGCCCGTGGAAGCGGTAAATGATCAAGGCGATGATCTGGTAGCCGCCGGCCGCACCGAGCACGATGAACGGCACCCTGGCCAGCCAGGACCGGCCGGACAGGGCGACTCCGAGCAGGAGCAGACCGGGACCCATGAACAGGATTGGCACGGTCAGGCCGGGACTGACCGCGACCACTAGGCAGGCCACCCGGAACGCGTACTCGTTGCCGATGAAGAAGAGCGGGACGAATCCGACCAGCGACATCACCACCAGGTACTGCTCGGTTGGGTCGACGCGGGTCGTTTCCGAGATCCGCGTGAGCGTGGTGGCCGCCATGACCACCGCGGCCACCGCCGTGGCGACGATCCGCCAGACGGGGGCCGGGAGTGAGGTTTCCATGCTGTGCCTCCAGGATTGAGCGAGTGCTCAATTCTAAGCACATGTTGAGCGATTGCTCAAAGTGATTCCGGTCAGCTGCCGGTGGCGGTGGCGATCAGGTTGAGCGCGGCCGGGCGGGCGTAGTCGAAGGCGGCGTCGTCATCGAGGGAGGTGGCCAGTGCCATCGAGCCCTCGAACAGCACGAACAGCTGGCGGCCCAGCTCGTCCGGATCCGCCGCCCCGGCCTCGCGGGCGGTCTCGGTCAGGTGGCGCAGGAAGTCGAGCTTGTGGCGGTGGATCACCGCGTGCGCGGCCTGGTTGGCCTCGGCCAGTTCGACCGCGGCGTTGTGCAGGGGGCAGCCGCGGAAGCCGAGGGCCTGGTCCGGGCGGTCGAACAGGGCGATCAGCCGATCCCGGGCGGACAGATCGGCGCGGGCCAGGCCGGCCTCGTTGCCGAGGGATCTGGTGGTCAGCTGCTCTAGGTAGGCGGTGACCAGGTTGTCCTTGCTGCCGAACAGCTTGTAGAGGGTGCGCTTGGAGACCGCCGCGGCCTCGGCCAGTTCCTCCACGCCGGTGGCCTGGATGCCCTGCCGGTAGAACAGTGCGCTGGTCGCGCCGAGGATGCGCTCGCGCGGGCTGGCCTGGGTGGTCATGCGTTCAGGGTACCGCTCGTTTTCCTGTTCCGGAAAATCGCGTGTCGCCGATCACAGGAAAGCGGGTACCGATCGGTTTCCATCTGGTGCTAACGTCTGCGGTACCGATCGGTTTACCTGGATCGGCTGGGCTCAGGAAAGGACAACGGGCATGACCGCCAGCACGCATGTCACCGCGCCGACACAATTCGTCGAGGCCGACGGGACCCGGTACGCCTACCGCCGTTTCGGCGCGGACACCGGCACCCCGCTGGTCTTCCTCCAGCACTTCCGCGGCGGCCTGGACAACTGGGACCCGGCGATCACCGACGGCCTGGCCGCACACCGCCCGGTGCTGCTGGTCAACTACGCCGGCGTCGGCGCCTCCACCGGCCAGACCCCCGACACCATCGAGGGCCACGCCGACGGGGTCGCGGCCGCACTGGGCGGACTGGGCCTGCGCACCGTGGACGTGCTGGGCTTCTCTATCGGCGGCATGGTCGCCCAGGAACTGGCCCTGCGACACGCCGACCTGGTGCGCAGGCTGATCCTGGTCGGCACCCGGGCCAAGGGCGGCACCAGCGAGGGCGCGCACCCGGACTACCCGCACGTGGCCACCCGCAACGCGGTGCCGGAACTGGCGGACTTCCTGTTCCTCTTCTTCGACCCCGCCGCGGCCAGCCAGGCCGCCGGCCGCGAGTTCTGGGACCGCCGCACCGCCCGCGCCGACGCCGACCCGCCCTCGGGCGCGCAGACCATGCAGGCCCAGGGCATCGCCACGGCGACCTGGCAGGCCGACGGCGCGGACCGCTTCGCCGACCTCGCCCGCATCACCCAACCGACCCTGGTGGTCAACGGGCGCGAGGACGTCATGGTGCCCACGATCAACTCCTACGACCTCGCCCGGCACCTGCCCAACGCCCAGCTCAGCATTTACCCCGAATCCGGCCACGGCGCCCTGTTCCAGTACCCGGAACTGTTCGTCAGCCAGGCCGACCGATTCCTCGGCAACCAGCTCGCGTTCCACTGAAAGGCGACCGACAATGAGTGACCTGCTCGACTTCGTGCTGGAAAAGCACGGCGGCCTGACCGCCTGGCAGCACACCACCGAGATCACCGCGCACCTGAACGCGGGCGGACCGTTCTGGGGCCTGCGCGGCTACCCGGACGCCTTCACCAGCCAGACCCTGGTCATCGACCCGCACCGCCAGCACCACGTGATCACGCCCTGGCTCGACCCCGGGCACAACCTGACCTTCCGGCCCAACGAGGTCACCCTGCGGGACAGTGCGGGCGCGGTGGTGGACCGCCTGACCGAACCGCGCGGCACCTACCGCGGCAACGACGCGCTGTCCCCGTGGCAGCCGCTGCAGGTCGGCTACTTCCTGGGCTACGCCATGTGGAACTACCTGGTCACGCCCTACCTGTTCACCTTCGACGGCGTCCGCGCCGAGGAAGGCGAGACCTGGCGGGAGAACGGCGAGACCTGGCGGCGGCTGCACGTCACCTTCCCCGCCGACCTGGCCACCCACACCGCCGAGCAGACCTTCTACTACGGCCCCGACGGCCTGCTCCGCCGCCTGGACTACACGGTCGACGTCAACGCGGACGTGCTGGTCGCGCACTACACCGGGGAACACCGCACGGTGGGCGGACTGGTGTTCCCGACCAGCCGGCGGGTGTACCGGCGCAATCCGGACAACACGGCGGACCTCAGCATCGCCGGCATCACCCTGGAACTGAGCGACATCACGGTCGCCTAGGCGGCGTATGGTCGCCGGTCGCCGGTCGCCGGTCGCCGGTCGCCGGTCGCCGGTCGCCGGTCGCCGGTCGCCGACGTGCGGAATGCGGCCGGGCCGGTCGCGGTCGCTGGGGCGGCGCAGCGGTGATCGGCCCCGCGTCCAGCCTGTCCGGCGGGCAGCCGCTCCTGCGGCCGGGGAGCCGCCACGGCGGTGGTCAGTCTCCGCTGTGCGGCCTGTCCGGCGGGCAGCCGCGCTCGTGGCGCTGGTCAGCCCGTGATGCGCTGGGCGGCCAGCCGACCGGAGATCAGCACCGGCGGAATCCCCACCCCGGGCGTGGTGCCCGCCCCCGCCAGCACCACGTTCGCGAATGCCCTCGGCAGGTTCCCCGGCCGGAACGGGCCGGTCTGGGCGAAGGTGTGCGCCAGCGAGAACGGCGTGCCCGCGGACAGCCCCTGCCGCGCCCAGTCCGCCGGGGTCACCAGCGACAGCCGGGTGACCGCGGCCCGGTCCGGCAGCAGGCCGCGCTTGGCCAGCACCGTCACGATCTCCTCGGCGTAGTGCGGGCCGATCCGGTCCCACTCCAGGGGTGCGTCGGCCAGGTTCGGGCAGGGCGCGAGCAGGAAGTGCCCGGCCCGGCCAGGCGGGGCGAGCGTCGGATCGGTCAGCGACGGGGTGGTCAGCAGCAGCGAGGGATCCGACATCAGCCGGCCGCCACTGGTGATCTCGGCGAAGGTCTGTTCCCACGCCTCGCCGAAGCTGATTGTGTGGTGCGCCAGGTCCGGCGAGGTCTGCTCGGCGGCCAGGTGCACCACGACCGCCGAGGGCGACCAGCGCAGTGGCACCGGGCGGCGCGGCTGGTGGCCGAGCAGGTCGTAGGTGGCGGCCAGGTCGGTGGTCAGCACCACCGCGTCACAGGTGATCCGGTCGGTGGCGGTGTGCGCGGCCAGCACCCGCCCGCCCCGGCCCTCCAGGGATTCCACCGTTTCGCCGTAGCGGAACCGCACCCCGGCGGCCGCGGCGGCCTCGGCCATGGCCTGGGGGAGAGCGCGCATACCGCCGCGCGGGAACCACACCCCGGCCACGGTGTCCATGTAGGCGATCACCGCGTAGGCAGCCAGCGCGCGCTGCGGCGGCACCCCGGCGTAGAGGGACTGGAAGGAGAACACCCGCCGCAGCCGCGGATCCCGGATGAACCGCCCCACCGCGGGCCCCAGCCGCCCGAACCCGCCCATCGCCGCCAGCTTCGCCAGCGAGGCGCCGGCCAGATCCAGCGGCGAGTCGAAGTTCGCGCCGATGAACCGGTCCCGCTCCACCGCGTACAACCGGCCCAGCCACTCCCGCAGCCGCAGGTAGCCCTGCGCCTCGGCCGGCCCGGCGAACCGGCGCACCTCCTCGGCCATCGCCTCGGCCCCGGTGTGCACGTCCAGACTGCTGCCGTCGGCGAACCGGGCCCGGTAGGCCGGGTGCAGCGGCAGCAGCTCCAGCCGTCGGTCCAGCGAGTCGCCGACGGCGTGCAATGCCTCGTCGATGAGTTCCGGCATGGTCAGCACGGTCGGTCCGGTGTCCAGCCGGAACCCGTCCACATCCAGCCGCCCGGCCCGCCCGCCCGGATGCGGCTCGCGTTCCACCACGGTCACCTCGCGGCCGCTGCCGCGCAGGTGCAGGGCCGCGGACAACCCGGCCAGCCCGCCGCCGACGACCAGGACGTGGTCGCTCCGTCCGGTCACCCGCCGCATGGCCGCACTCCGTTCGGTCGTCCGCCGGCTGCCGAACCCGTCAGTGATCGCGTTCGGTCAGCACCCTGGCCAACGTACCCAGTTGCCCGGCCGGGCCCGCACGAAGGTCCGCCGCGGCCAGCGCCGCCAGCGCGGCCGCGGTGTGCTCGGCGATCATCCGCTCCACCGCGTCCACCGCCCCGACCTCGGTCAGCGCCTGGCGAACCCGGTCCACAGTGGACTCCTCCACCGGGTTTTCCCCGCTGCCGCGCAGGATCCCGGTCAGCAGCTCGGTCACCGCGCGCCGCCCGGTCCGCTCAGCCAGGTGCAGCCCCAGCACCAGCAGCGGGGTCCGCTTGCCCTCGCGCAGGTCATCGCCCACCGGTTTGCCGGTGACCGCCGGATCGCCGAAGACCCCCAGCAGGTCATCGCGGAGCTGGAAGGCCACACCCAGCGACCGCCCGAACGCCCGCAACCGGCTCATCATCGGCTCGGCCGCCCCGGCCAGCTCGGCGCCCAGCTGCAACGGCCGCTCGATGGTGTAGCTGGCCGTTTTCAACCGGGCCACCCGCAACAACGCGGGCACGGAGTCCTCGCCCTTGGCATGCGCCCGCAGATCGAGGTACTGACCGGCCACCATCTCACTGCGCATCGCCTGCCACGGCCGCCAGGCCCGCCGCAACATGTCATGGCTGACCCCGGAACCGACCAGCGCGTCATCCGCCCAGGCCAGCGCCAGATCGCCGATCAGGATCGCCACCCCGTCGCCGAAGCGTTCCGCGCAACCTGACCAGCCGGCCGTCCGATGCCGACCCGCGAACACCACCTGCGCCGCGGGCTGCCCACGCCGGGTCGAGGACCGGTCCATCACGTCGTCATGCACCAACGCGCTGCACTGCAACAACTCCAGGGCCACCAGCGCCCGCACCACCGAGTCCGCGCGTTCCCCGGCCGGATCACCGCCCGCGGCCCGCCAGCCCCACCAGGCGAAGGCCGGCCGGATCCGCTTGCCGCCGGCCAGCGCCAACTCGGTCAGGGCCCGCACCACCGCCGGATCGACCCCGGCCCGCACATCGCTGTCGCCACGCGTCCGCAGGAACTCCTCGATGGCCGATTCCAGCCCGGCCTCGGCCAGCTCCGCGGCGAACACCACCTGTTGGACCGGCAAGTCCCCCTCCTCCGCTCGCCGCGCCTCCCGTCTCGCGACGCTAGCCGCCGGACCGGGAACGCGCATCCGCGAACGACGCTGACCTGCGAGGACGCCAAGACTGCCGGTTGCCGTCCGCGCGGCCGCCACCGCCTCGCCCAGCATCGCCTTCCCTGTCACCGCGGTGGCCGCCGCCTTCTCGCTGCTCGCCGCTATCTCGGCTGTTGCGGCCTTCTCGCTTGCCGCAGCCTCGGTTGCCGCGCACGTCCTCGCCCGCGGCCAGGTCGGCCCTGGCGAAGGCGGCCCGCGCCCGCGGCAGGTAGCGGAGCCGGTACGGCAGCAACGGCCAGACCCGCGCCACCACCACCGCGAACGGCCGGAACCGCCGCTCGTCCACCGGCCGCCAGGACGCGCCGATCCTGGCCCGCGCCACCGGCGGCAACAACCCGCGGGTCAGGAACCACAGCACCCGGCCCACCAGCGGTGCGACCAGCCGCCACAGCGGAGCGGGCAGCCACGGCTGCGCCATCGTCTCCGGCCGGTGCACGAAGGCCAGCAACGCCCGCGCCGCCGGGGTGAGTTCCAGCTGCTCGGCGCACACCCGCTCGAAGTAGGCCTGGAACTCCGCCCAATCGCCGGGCACCGGCCGATCGCTCACCCCGTACCGCCGGTAGATCAGCACCGACTCGGCGTAGAGCTGCTCTCGCTCAGCCTCGGTCAACGGCCGGTCGAAGACCTCCGCGATCTGCAGCACCACGTCGAACATGGTCGCGTGCGCCCAGAACCACACCTCCGGATCCAGGGCGTGGTACCGCCGCCCCTGGGCATCCCGGCCGGTGATGCCGTGGTGCAACTCGCGGATGCCGTGCGCGGTCGCCCCGGCCGCCGGACCGTCGTAGACCACCCCGGCGATCTGCGGGATCGACCGCAGGGTGCGCGCCCACGGCTCGGTGTAGAACGCCGAGTGCTCCACCACGCCCGCGCCCAGCGCCGGGAACATCAGTTCCAGCAGACCGACCCGCCCGAGCAGCAGCAGCGAACGGCGGTCACCCGCGTAACGCCAGTACAGGGATCCGGGCCCGGGTGCGGTCATGGCGGACTCCTCGACGGGGAGCCTCCATCATGGCCCACCCGCCCCGCCGGGCGACATGGGCCGATCCGGGGTCACCGCTCACTGTCCAGGTGCGCCATCAACGGCTCCGGATAGCGTGCTCCGGCAGCGGCATCCGCCGGCACCGCGCGTTCGATCGCCTGGAGGTCCACATCGGACAGTTCCAGATCCAGGGCGCCGATCGCCTCGGCCAGACGCTCCCGCCTGCGCGCGCCCACCAGCGGCACGATGTCCTGCCCCTGGTGCAGCACCCACGCGATGGCCACCTGGGCGGGAGTGGCGCCCCGGGGCTCGGCCACCGCACGTAATGCCTCGGCCAGGCCCAGGTTGTGCCCAAGGTTCTCCGGCGCGAATCGCGGGCTGTGCGCGCGGAAGTCCCCGGCCGGCATCGCCCGCCCGGCCGCCCAGTGTCCGGACAGCAGGCCCCGGGACAGCACGCCATAGGCGGTGACGCCGATGCCCAGTTCGCGGCAGACCGGCAGGATCTCCGCCTCGATCCCGCGGGAGATCAGCGAGTACTCGATCTGCAGATCCACGATCGGGTGCACCGCGGCGGCCCGGCGCAGGGTCTCCGCACCGACCTCGGAGAGCCCGATGTGCCGTACGTGCCCGGCCCGCACCAGCTCGGCGATCGCGCCGATGGTGTCCTCGATCGGCACGGCCGGGTCGAGCCGGGCCGGCCGGTAGACGTCGATGTGGTCGGTGCCCAGCCGCTGCAGCGTGTACGCGGCGAAGTTCCGCACCGCGGCCGGTCTGGCGTCGACGCCCAGCCAGTTGTTGTCGGCATCGCGCAACGCGCCGAACTTGACGCTGATGACGGCCTGCTCGCGGTCGCGGCCACGCAGTGCCTCGGCGATGAGCAGCTCGTTGTGGCCCATGCCGTAGAAGTCGCCGGTGTCCAGCACGGTGAGGCCCGAGTCCAGGGCGGCGTGGATGGTGGCGATGCTCTCGGTCCGGTCGGCCGGGCCGTACAGGTCGGACATGCCCATGCAGCCGAGGCCGAGCGCGCCGACGGCCGGGCCGGTGGCGCCGAGGGGACGGGTGTTCATGACGGTGGGGCCTCCAGTCGGTTCCGCGGCGAAGCTGCCGCTGACCCGAGCCTGCCCCGCCGGCGCCGAGTTGAGGAGAGGACTCCGAGTCCCAGGGACTGGGCGTCCCAGGGACTCGGAGTCCCTGGATAACTGTCGGTGCGGCAGGGCAGGGTGGAGCCGTGGACCGAACCCAACTCGCCGACTTCCTCCGCCGCTGCCGGGCCCGCGTGCAGCCCGCCGAGGTGGCCGGCCTCGACCTGACCCGCCGCCGCACCCCCGGCCTGCGCCGCGAGGAGGTGGCCCGCCTCGCCGGTGTCTCCACCGACACCTACACCCGCCTTGAACAGTGCAGAGGCCGACATCCGACCACCCAGGTGCTGGCCAGCCTGGCCCGCGCGCTCCGACTGACCGACGATGAACGAGACCACCTGTACCTGCTCGCCGGGCACGAGCCACCGGTCCCGCAGGAGCCCACCACCACGATCCGGCCCAGCCTGCGGTCGCTGCTGGGCCGCCTGTGGGACAACCCCGCCCAGGTGGTCTCCGACCTTGGTGTCGTGCTCGCGCAGAACCCGCTCTCGGTCGCCCTGATGGGTGATCTGGTCTCGGCGCACGGCTGGGACCGCAGCTTCTACTGGCGCTGGTTCGCCCGCCCGGAGACCCGCGCGCTGTTCCCGGCCGAGGACCACCCGCACCACTCGCGGGTGCACGTGGCGGATCTGCGGGCCACCGTGGCCCGCAGAGCCAAGGACAAGGACGTGCTGGAGTTCGTCCGGGCCCTGCGCGCCAGCAGCGCCGAGTTCGCCGAACTCTGGGACGAACACGTCGTGGCCGTGCGCCGATCGGATGAGAAACGCTTCCTGCACCCCGAGATGGGACTGATCGAGGTGCATTGCGAGATCCTGCTGACCCCCGAGCACGACCAGCGTTTACTGGTCTACTCCGCCGAGCCCGGCACCGTCAGCCACGACCGCCTGCAGTTGCTCGGCATACTGGCCAACCAGACCCCGGAGGATCAGGCCGAGGCAGAGGCCGCGTTGGAGGAGCTGGAGGCGATGGACCGGTACCCCCAGGAGCCGTTCCAGTTCTGACCCGGTTCCAGCACGATCAGCCCGTCACCGCTGTTGAAGGCGTTCGGCGCGCAGGTCATCGGCTCGATGGTGATGCCAGAGCGCGGCGTGCGTGCCGCCGGGGCGTAGTCGTCGGTGTAGACCTGCAGGTAGTCGTAGCCGCCGTCCAGCCACAGCTCGGTGGCCGTGCCGGTCGCGTCGGCCACCCGGGCCACGGCGTGTCCCCGCTCGTCCCGGACCAGGTCGGTGAAGGCGGTGTCCAGAGCCGCCGAACCGAGTGAGCGGGCGGCGCGGAAGTCCAGCGCGGTGCCGGTCACCGACTCCTTGCCGATGGGCAGCAGGCGGTTGTCGGTGGGGTAGTAGGTGGCCGCAGGCACGGTCAGTTCGACCGGCCCGGTGGTGGCCAGGTACGGGTGGTGCGCCGCGCCGAAGGGCGCCGGTGCCGAGCCGGTGTTGGTGGCCTGCAAGGTGATTCGGACGCCATCGGCGTCAACCTGGTGCTCGATACGGAAGGAGAGTGCGAACGGATAGCCGTACTGCGGACGTTGGTCCTGGGTCAGCACCACGCGGTCCTCGGTGTGCTCGACCAGCGACCACTCGGTCCAGCTCAGCAGCCCGTGCAGGGCAGCGCCCCGGTCCGGCTCGTTCAGCGGGACCTGGTGCCGCACCCCGCCGAAGGTGTATGCCCCGTCCTCGATCCGGTTGGGCCACGGCACGATGGTCTTGCCCTGATAGCTGTCGCCGAGTTCGTCAGCGGCGTGGGTGAGCAGCCGCTCGACGCCGTCAACCCGCCAGGACAGCAGCGTGGCGGCCACTCCGGCCACCACCGCGGTGTGCCGGCCAGAGCGGATCTCGTACAGGCGCCCGTTCATCGTCATGGCGCGGATTGTGTCATCCGCGGCGGTGGGGCCGAGTCGCTCGTCAGAGTGTGTCGCCTGCCACGTAGGTGCACAGGTCCTACGAGCGGTGGTCAGGGACGGCGGTGTGGACGAGGGTCCGGACCTGCGATGGCACCGGGCGGCGTAGGCCGGATGTCGCTGTCGGGGCGTGCGAGCGGGCTCGCCTTCCTGGCGGTGGCGGCGCGAGGTGCCGGGCAGGTGGCGGCGTGCGGGTGGCTCGGGATGAGGCGCGCGGGTGCCGTGGGATGAGCGCGGTGGGCAGCCGTGCTCGCCGCGGCGGTGAAGGGACGTGGCGGCAACGGGTGCAGCGGGCAGTGGGTGCAGCGGGCAGTGGGTGCAGCGGGCAATTGGATGATGCAGCGGGCAGTTGGGTGCAGCAGGCAGTTGGCGCGGCGGGGACGGTCTGAGACCGGGCCTCGGAGGGCACGGGTGGCGCAGGGTGGCCGCAGGCGCATGTGGGCGGCTGGCGGTGCTGATCGCGCTGGTGTTCGGGGTGCTCGCGGCCTGGCGGCAGGGCGGCTGGTGGCGCCCAAGGATGGCTGGCGGTGTGCAGGGGCGGCTGCCGGCGAGCAAGGGCGGCAGGTGGTGAGTGAGGACGGCAGGTGGTGAGCAAGGGTGGCAGGTGATGCGTGAGGGCGGCTGGTGGTGCGTGATGCCTGGCGTGGGTCACGCGGGTTGTGCGGCGCGGCTGATGCGGTGGCACGGGTTCGGTCGTTTGCCTCGGAACGACCGGGGTGTCGGGTCCGGGATGACCGGGGTGTTGGGACGGTGGCGGGTGGGGTCAGCCGGCCAGTTCGTCGGTGCGGGACAGCCAGCTTCGGTAGACCGGGGCCTGGTCCGCCTTGGCCCAGTAGGCGCGGATCGCGCTGCTGACCAGGGTGTCGGTCAGGGCGGCCAGGGGGCTGTCGGTGCGGAAGGCCAGGATGTGGCGGAAGTCCGGGCGGGCGCCGGCGAAGGGGCGGACCGAGATGCCCTCCTCCAGACGGAAAGTGGCTTGGGCGAGCATCACGCCCAGGCCGCGGCGGAGGAAGTCGCGGGCGTTGAAGCTGTCCAGGCGGTAGGCGATGCGGGGGATGAAACCGGCATTGGCACAGATGCCGCGGAGGTATTCGGCGCAGCGGATTTCCAAGCCCTGGGGGAGGATCCAGTTCTCCTCGGAAAGGTCGGCCAGGGCGATCTCGAATTCGTTTGCTAGCGAATGTCCTGTTGCGACGGCGATGAACAGCGGTTCGGTGGCGATGGTGTGCACCGTCACGCCCGGCGGGCGGTCCAGGGGCATGCCCGGGTGCTCGGCGAGCACACCCAAGTCCGCCGCGCCACCCGCCAGAAGTTCCATCGCGGTCTGGCCGCAGCGTTCCTGCCGCAGGGTGATGTCGGCCTCCGGGGCCAGTTCGTGCAGGTGTTCGGTGATCGGACCCGGTAGCGGGGTCGGGTGGGCCACAACGCGGATCCGGGCCGGGCCGTCGGACAGCGGGGCACCGTGCTGGCGGGCCTCCTCGATCAGCTCGTCCACCGAGGGCACCAGGACCCGCACCCGTTGCACCACCAGCTCGCCCAGCGCGGTCGGACGGGTTCCGTTGCGGTCGCGGTGGAACAGCATGCCGCCGAAGGCGCGCTCTAGGCGCTGTAGCTGGCGGGTCAGGGCCGGCTGGGTCAGGCCGAGCCGGGTGGCGGCGCCGCTGAGACTGCCCGCCTCGCTGATGGCCCCAATCATCCGCAGGTGCCGGATCTCCACGTCCATGATCTCGATGCTAGGACCCGCTGACCTGGCCGCGTAGCCGCTGATCGTCCCCTGACCGGTCGAACCATGTCTTGCGGTCATGGCGAGGTGTCAGTGGCCCCCGCCGAATTGTTCAAATTCTAATGAGTTGCATGTTGTCCTCCACGACACCGGCGCGGCTGGCCACGCGGGTGCTCGAACTTGTGCTTGCGCACCAGCGGAAAGCACGCAATGGCGGGCCGTGCGGACCGAGTCCGTGCCCCCGGTGCCTTTCCGCGCACCTGCCCGCGGTGATCCGGGCAATTGGGCAGAACCGGCCGATTCAGTTCGTGCTGCCCGCCTTTCCGGCCAAATCGCCCAACCGGGACAAGGTTCTCGGCCACCTGCCCGACCTGGCCGAGGAACTCGCCGTCGGTTTCCTCAGCGACCTGTGCGCGGAGCTGACCGAGCTGTATCCACCGGGCGCCCGGCTCACCATCTGTTCCGACGGCCGGGTCTTCGGCGACCTGATCGGCGTGCCGGATGAGGCGATCACCGCCTACCAGCAGGAGATGGCCGCGCTCATCCGGGCCACCGGGTCGGACCGGCTCGATCTGTACACATTGGACGACTACGCGCCCGGTTCCGGCCCGGAATCACTGCGCCGCCTGCTCGATGCGGAGTACACCGAACCGATCGCGGAACTGCGCGCGCGGATCCGGGCCGACGCCGACCTGCGCGCCATGTACCTGGGCATTGTTCGCTTCCTGCTGGAGGACCGGCACGGCCCCGGCTACTCGGGCACCCGCTCGGCCCTGCAACGGGAAAGCCGCCACCGGGCCTATGGTGTGGTCGCCCGAAGCCGGGCCTGGGGCGATCTGGTCGGCGCCCGGTTCCCGGACGCGGTGCGGCTGTCCATCCACCCGCAGCCCTGCGGCGCGGCCAAACTCGGCCTGCTGCTCGGCCGCACCCCGGACGCCTGGCTCACCCCCTGGCACGCGGTGGCCGTGCGCGAGCCCAGTGGCTTCACCCTGATGAAGCGGATCGAGGCCGAACAACTGGGCGCGCGGCTCGTGCACCGGGCCGGTCGCCCCAGCCACTACGTCCTGCCCTGAGCGGTTGCCTTGGGTGGTTGCCTTGCCACCGCGTTCCGCCCCGCCCCGGCCCCTGCCTCGCCACCACGTCTCGCCACCACGTCTCGCCGTTCGCGGCCCTGATGTTCATGCCCCAGCGCCTTCGGACCGGCGGCGCTGGGGCAGTACCTGGGGTTGCTGGTCATCCTGGCGTGCGCAGCTCGGCGAGCAGGCGGGCGAACACCGGTTCGGTGATGATCGGGATCTGGTAGTCGCGTGCCTTGCGTGCCTTGGTAGACAGGGAATCCGGGTCCGCGGCGACCACGACCTTGGTCCAGCGGCAGACGTTCTCCGGGTGGGTGACCAGCCCGGCGGCGGCCGCGTGGGCCTGGAGCTGTTCGCGGGGTTGGTCGGTCTGGCCGGTGAAGGCGATGCGGTCGCCGGCGTCCAGGCGGAATCCGGCGGGCAGTTCCGCGCCGGTGGGGCGGTCGTCCTCGGCGGAGCGGGGGACAGGGGCGGGGCTGGGTGCCGTGCTGGTGCGGAACACGGCCGGGTTTCGGCTCGCCCGGCGGTAGCTGGGGGCGCCGTCCCGGCGGGGGCGGCGGGCGACCGGGTGGCCGGGCGCGCTCCGGTGCACGACCGGGGTGTCCAGGGCGGGGGCGAATGGCCAGGGGCGGGAGCGGGCCGCTGCGAGCAGTGGGGACCAGTCGTCGTGGCCCGCGGCCAGGTAGTGCGCGAGCAGGGCCGCGGTGGCGCGGGCGTCGTAGAGGGCCGAGTGCGCGTTGGTCAGCGGGATGCCCGCGGCGGCGCAGCAGGCGGCCAGGTTGCGGCGGTCGGTGGTGAGGTAGCGCGGGGCCAGGGTCATGGTGCACAGGCCGTTGAGGGCCTCGGCCGGGGGCAGGACGCCGGCGGCGGTCAGCTCGGCCTGGAGGAATCTGGCGTCGAAGGTCAGGTTGTGCGCGACCAGGACCCGGCCGGTCAGGCGGGTGATCAGGTCGCCGGTGATCTTCTCGAAGGTGGGTGCGGGCAGGACCTCGCGGGTGGTGATGCGGTGGATGTGCTGCGGGCCCAGGTCACGGCGTGGGTTGACCAGGGTGCACCACTCGCCGGTGATGGCGCCCTGGGCGTTGACCTGGACCACGGCGATCTCGATGACCCGGTCGCGGCCTGCGGCGAAGCCCGTGGTCTCGACGTCCACCACCGCGAAGCCCACCGAACCCCCGATCCGTAGCGATCACCGGACGCAGCGTATCCGTCGCGATGATCACCGCCGGGGTCAGGCGGGCAGTTCGACGCTCTCACCGGTGGCCAGCAGGGTCAGCGGCGCGCCGGTGCCGGGGCCGCGTTCGCCGAGCATGCTGCTGGTCAGGGTGCGGCCGATGTCGCTGAGCAGCACGTCGTGCACCTGGTATGCCTGGCGTGGCTTGACCGCGCGCACGTAGTCGATCAGGTGCGCGACCCGGGACCAGGGCGCGTGCAACGGCAGCAGCAGGGTGTCCACCGGGCGGTCGGGCACGGTGAGCGCGTCGCCGGGGTGGAAGACCGTGCCGCCGAGCAGGAAACCGCTGTTGGGCACCAGGGGCAGGTCCGGGTGGATCTCGGCGTGCCAGGTGCCGTGCACCTCGACCTCGACCGCGCCGAGGTCGAACCGGTCGCCGTGCCCGACCGCGGTGACCCGGCCGGCCAGGCCGGTGAGCTGGGCCGCGACCGAGGCCGTGGTCCACACCCGCAGCGCCGGGTTGGCGTCCAGGGCCTGGCGCAGGCGGTCGCCGTCGAAGTGGTCGAAGTGCTCGTGGGTGATCAGCACCGCGGTGGCGCCGGTGAGCGCCTCCGGCTCGGTGAAGGCGCCCGGGTCGAGCACGATGGTCTCGCCCTCGTGCTCGACCCGGACGCAGGCGTGGCCGTACTTGGTGAGTCGCATACCCGCAACTCTACAGCCTGGCTGTGTAGTCTGCGATCAGAATGCCGTGGGTGGCACGCCGGTCCAGGCGGTGCGGATCTCGGCGGGTACCCGGTCCTCCCGGACGTACGGGTGGCGGGTGAAGATCATGGTGTCGCGGGCGCCGGGTTCGAACGGGCGCCAGCGGGGGAGATCGGGCAGGCGGGGGTCGCCGGAGCGGGCGAAGGCACACAGCGAGTCGTTGAGCTGGGTGGCCAGGCGCTGGGCGAACTTGAGGTTGGCCTGGGGATGGAGTTGCTCCTGGCGGACCTTGCCGAAGGTGAAGGCCAGGTCGGAGGCGTGCACCGGGCCCAGCGGGGAGGCGTCCGCGTAGTCGAAGCGGTAGGTCCAGGCGCGGGCCCCGGCGCGCTGGGCGGCTTCGGCCAGCCAGATCGAGGGGAGGCCGACGAAGGTGTCGCTGACCAGGTCCAAGCGCGGGTCGCGGCCTGCAGGGCTGTGTTTGCGGTAGGTGGCCTGGATTTGTGCGAAGCGGACGTCGCCGACTACTGATTCGAGCTTGGCTTCCAGGCCGGGGGCGAAGAGGGGGAAGAGCTGGGCGAGTTGTTTTGACTCGTCGCGGCAGGTGCCGATCATGAGGTCGACGGCGGGGGAGAGCCTGCGTAGCGGGTGGGTGGGCAGCACGTGGCCGTCCAGGACCTGGTGGAAGACCTCGCCGTTCAGCTCGGGGGCCTGGGTGGCGGCCGCGGCCGCGGCGACCAGGTCGGCGGCGGGCACGGTGAACAGCTTGGGTGAGTTGGGGTCGGGGATGCCGAGCTGCTTGAGCACGTAGTTGGTGGTGCGCTGGGCTTGGCCGGGGGTGAAGTGGGGGCGGGCGCCACCGCTTTGGGTCACCGCGCGGCGGAACAGGCCGGTCGCGGCGGGCGCGCCCAGCAGGCTGCCGATGGACATGCCGCCCGCGGACTCGCCCATCACCGTGATGGTGCGGGGATCGCCGCCGAAGCCGCTGATACACCGCCGCACCCAGCGCAGGGCCTCGATCTGGTCCAGCAGGGCGGCGTTGCCCGACCCTGGCCGGCCTGCCAGGTGCAGGTAGCCGAAGGCGTGCAGGCGGTAGTTGATCGTGACCAGGACGATGTCGTTGCGCTCGGCGAAGACCGTGCCGTCGTAGTCGCTGCCCGCGCCGCTGATGAACGCGCCGCCGTGGATCCACACCACCACCGGCCGGCGACCGCTGGTGCCGCGGGAGTAGACGTTGAGGAACAGGCAGTCCTCACTCTGCGGACCCGGCGGGCGGGGCGGTCCGGCCAGTTGCAGGGCGGCCGCGCCGAACTCGGTGGCGTCCTTGATCCCGCTCCACGGTCGCACCGGGCGGGGTGCGGTGAACCGGTGCTCCCCGGTGGGCGGCTCGGCGTAGCGGATGCCGCGCCACACCGTGATCTCGCCCGCGCGTTGCCCGCGCAGCCTGCCGAGCGGGGTGGTCGCGACCACCTCCGCGTCGGCCGCCGCGGCCACCCCCGGCACCGCGGCGGTCAGCATCGCGCCGCCGGCCAGTCCCAGTGCCATCCGCCTGTTCACCTGTGCCACTTCGGCCTCCCGTGTCCTGGTGTTCGCCCTCCACTTCAGCGCGGACTTGCCTGGAACCGGTCGTCCCGTACGCTGAAACGACGAAATCCCGCGAAGTGGCGGCCCCAGTCGACGAGAACCGGCGAACGCATATGGATGATCTTGACAGTAGACTGGTCGCCGCGCTGCAGGTGAACGGTCGGGCCACCTGGTCGAGTGTCGCGGCGGCGGTCGGGGTCTCCGAGCGCACCGTCACCCGGCGGCTGGCTCCGCTGCTGGCCGGTGGCACGGTGCGGGTGAGCGCGATCCCCAACCCGGTGCTCGACCCCGACCTCACCGGTCTGGTCCTGCGCGTGCGCTGCCGCCCCGGCCGGACGCCGCCGGTGGCCGAGGCCCTGGCCGCGTTGCCCGAGGCGTGGCAGGTGCTCATCCTGGAGGGCGGCGACGAGATCGCCGCGACGCTGTGGGTGAGCACGCCGGACCGGCTGAAACTGTTGCTGCTCAAGGAACTTCCCAAGACCTCCTCGATCGACTCCTGGCAGACCCGGCGGCTGCTGTGGATCTTCCCGGACGCGCTGGGCTGGCAGGCCCCGCTGCTGTCGGCCGAGGAGAAGGCCCGGCTGGGCGAGGTGGTGCCGTTGCCGGCGACCCGGCCGCTGCCCACCCTGGACGAGGTGGACCGGCGGCTGACCGCGTTGCTGGTCAAGGACGGGCGGATGGGGTTCACCGAACTCGCCCGGCACAGCAACGTCTCGGAGTCCACCGCCCGCCGCAAGGTGGACGCTCTGCTGCGTGAGGGCGCCATCGCCATCACCACTGAGGTCGACCCGCGCCTGCTCGGCTACCACCTGGAAGCGTTGCTGTGGCTGACCATCCAGCCCGCCGGGCTCGGCAAGGTGGCCAAGGTGCTGGCCGCGCACCCGGCCACCCGGATGGCCGCCACCACCAGCGGACCGAGCAACCTCCTGGTCGCGGTGGTGTGCCGGGACGGCGAGGACCTCTACGAGCTGCTGACCGGCACCCTGGGCGCGCTGCCGGAGATCACCGGCGTGGACGTCACCCCGGTGCTGCACGTGGCCCGGCGGGCCGGGGTCAGCCACTCGGCGTGAAGTACGGGGTGGTCGGCGGCCCGACCGGGGGCGGCGGCACCTGGAGCACCGGCACCGGTTTGCCGCCGGGGTTGCCTTTTGTCTTGGCGCTGAAGGAGATCAGGCCGCTGGCCGCGGGGACCTGGTAGGCGTTGTTGAGGTTGAGCAGCTGGCTGAGCACGTCCGCGGGGCTGGGCCGGCCGCGGGCCGCGCCGGACTGCTCGGCGGCCAGCCGGATGGCGCGGGCGGCGGTGACCATCGCGTCGTGGTGCATCACCGCGTACCCGTCGTCCAGGGAGGCGGGGCTGAAGTGCGCGGTGAAGGCGGCGTGGAAATCGCGGTAGTTCGGCGCTTCCGACGCCCCGGCCCGCCACCGCTCATCGTCCACAGAGGACGCGTAGACCGCGGTCACGTTGGCCGCGACCAGTTTGCCGGTGAGCACCTTGACCAGCCCGAACCCGGTCGCGCCGGTGAGCACGGTGAGCGGTTCGGCCCGGCACACCCGGTGACTGAGCGCCTCGATGAAACTGACCAGGTCGCCTTCCCGGCCCGCGTAGAAGACCAGCTGCGGGTGCACGGTGCAGATGTTCTTGGTGATGCCGTCGAACATGTTGGGCGTGGCCGCGCCCGGGATGGACGCGCCGACGAAACTCTGTGGCGGATAACGGAGATAGCCGCCGCGTTCGGTGAACTGCCGCTCGATGGCCTGTTTGAGGGTGCGGGTGTAGAGGTCGGGCTGGTTGGCGTCGTAGACCAGCAGCCCGTCCCGCAGATCCGCGCGGCCGGACAGGTAGCGGGCCAGCGCGGCGACGTAGTCGGTGTTGGTGGCATTGGCCCGGATGAGGCCGTTGATGTGCTCGTGGTCCAGGCCGTCGGCGGTGATCAGCGCGCCGATCATGGGCAGGCGCAGCTCGGACAGGCGGGTCGCGGCCGCCGCGGTCTGCGCCACGCTCATGCCCAGCCCGGACACCGCCACCAGTCGATCGTCGCTGGTGACCCGCTCGGCCAGTGCGGTCACCACCGGTTCCCAGTGCGTCATCCCGGAACCGGCGTTGGCCAGCAGCAATCGGATCAGCGGCTGCGGATCACCGGCCAGGGAACCGCGGTTGACTCGTTGCTGGCCGACGAAACTGCCCTGTAGCAGGCGCAGGATCTTGGGTCCGTTGAGCGCGCTGGTGTCGTTCCAGGTCAACGGGGACAACAACGCGACGCTGACGTAGGGCTTGTTCTGGGCTAGCACCCACTCGTTCTCGGCGACGATTTTCCGTTGCACCTCGGCCAGATCCGGGTGGAACTCGTAGGAGCCGTCGGTGACGCCGACGCATTCACCGTCCACTTCGGACACCCCGGAGGACGGTCCGCCGCAGGCGCCGAGCAGCCGGTCGCCGATCCAGATCGCGCCCGCGGCCACCAGCAGCACGACGGCGGTGAGCACGCCGAGGTTGCGGATCCGCCGCCGCCGGCCCGCTTTGGTGGGCGGGGGCGTGAAATCGATGGTGTCCAGGTCGGTCATGACTGCTCCGCGAGTCGCTGGTAGCGGCGGGACTCATCGAGGAGCACCGTGGGCGAGGCCCCCGAATAGGTGGCCAGGGTGGTGAAGTGGGTGGCGATCTCCTGGTGCAGGCGGCCGCGGGTGTCCCGGTGCAGGGGGTCGGTGTCCAGCCACAGGGCGGCGATCAGGCCGGCGACGGTGTGCTGGGTGTCGCCGGCCGGGCCCAGGTTGTGCAGCAGCGTGGCCACCTCGTCCACCGCGGGCAGGCGGTGGGGCAGGCGGTTGGGGGCGGCGGTGACCTGGTGCAGTTCGGCCAGCCAGGTAGTGGTGTCCAGGTGCTTGAGGCGCTGGGTTTCGGCCGCGGCGACCCCGGCGAGGTCCTCGGCGGCCAGGGCGTAGTAGCGGGCGGCGACCGAGCCCTCCAGGCTGTGCCTGCGCAGGGTGTCGAAGACCCTGGACCAGGGGGCGGGATCGGTGGGGGCGCGGCGGGCCAGGCGGTGCAACAGCAGGCGGCGCAACAGGTTTCCGCTGCCGGACCACAGGTGGGTGGCCTCGATCTCGGGCAGCGAGGTGCGGTCCCTGGCGCGGAGTTCGGCCTGGCCGGCCAGCCAGAGGCCGTCGTCCTCGGTGCGGGCGGCGGCGCAGGTGACCAGGTCGGTCAGCACGGTGAGGTCGGGGAAGTCCAGTTCGACCGGGTAGTCCTGGAGTAGGCGGTGCAGCAGGCGGTCGGCCACGCACAGCGGGGTGTCCTGTTCCAGGCCGTGCGGTTCCCGTTTGGTGAGCAGTTCGGCGATTTCCGGGCGCGCCTCGGCGTGTGCGCGCAGGGCGTCGACGAGCAGCCGGGCCGCGGCGGGGTGGCCGCCGGTGAAGCGGTGCACGGTGTGTGCGATCCGCCGGTCATCGCCGACCCGGGCGCCGAGCGTGGCGAGCAGTTCGCGCACCTCGTCCTCGGTGAGGTCGGGCAGCCGCAGGTGCAGCCAGCGCGGATGTTGCGGGTCGACGCGTCGTTGCAGCTCGGCGTAAGTGCGGTCGCGCGGGGTCAGGGTGGCCACGTCGGCGGGGTCGATCCGGTCCAGCAGCGGGCCGCGGCTGGTGACGACCAGGGTGAGCGGGTCGGGGGCGGTCTGCTTGCGGGTGTCGGTGAGGCGGAGCAGGAACCGGCGGCCGACCGGGGTGTCCGCGTTGTCCAGTAGGGCCACGCAGTTCAGCGACCACTCGGCGGCGCGGCGGGTGCCGAACCCGGCGCGCAGGTCGGCCAGGAATGCCCGGCACAGCAACTGTTCCAGGAGGTACTGGCCTTGTTCGTGGTCGGGGTCGCGGGCCCATTCGTTGATGTCGACCAGCACTTCGAGGGCGTCCTCGTCGAGGTCGCGGTCCTGGTGCTTGAACCAGCCCAGGAAGCGGCCGAGCACCACCCTGGTCCACCGCCAGCCCGAGGCCCAGCCCACCAGCGAACCGGCCAGCCTGCCCAGCGGACCGGGCGGCACCCCCGGTGGCAGTTCGACCGTGCCGAGGGCTTCGCCAGCCGCGGTCTCCAGGATCTGGGCCAGGGTGTCCAGGCGGCGGCGTTGTTGCAGCACCGCGAGGACCTGGCGGCGGGCAGCCGGACGGTCCTCGGGCAGGTCCAGGGCCATCACCACGGTCGCGGCGGCCAGCCGGGGGAAGCGCAGGTGGCCGTAGCCGCGGCACCAGCGGTTGAGCTGCGAGGCCAGCGCGGAGAGCAGCTGCGGGATGGAGGCGTGTTTGCCTGCTTCCAGGTCCAGGCGGGCGTAGGGCACGTGCTGGTCCAGCCGCCGGGCCAGGTCGGTGAGCAGGGTGGTTTTGCCGCTGCCCCGGGACCCGGCCACCACCAGCACCGGGTAGCCGCGGCTGGTCGGCCGGTCGTGCTGTTCCGGCCGGGACATCAGTTCGCGGACCAGGCGGATGGCCGCGCTGCGTGATCGACCCATGATTCGACGCTAGTCAGGCGCCGCGAACCGTAAGGACAGATGTCTCAAACGTTATGTGGTCAATCGATTACCGGGAGTTGTTGGTCAGGGTCGGAGCCAGCGGTCGAACCAGGCCCGGGTGCGGCGCAGGAGGTCGAGTTGGTGGTTGCGTTCCCGGATCGAGTGGCCCTCTCTGGGGTAGATCACGAACTCGTGCTCGGCGCCGAAGTGGCGCAGTGCCCGGTGGAAGTACACGGCCTGGCCGAGGGGGACGTTGGTGTCCTGGGCCCCGTGCAGGATGAGCACCGGGGTGCGGACGCGGCCGGCGAAGGAGACCGGGCTGACCGCGTCATGGCGGTGTGGGCCGATTCCGTGCCACCCGGTGCTGCCGCCGAGCGCGGCCTCGAACTGGCCGTTCTCCCCGGTCGCGGCGAGCATCCCCCAGTCGGTGACGCCAGCGTTGACCAGCGCGGCGCGAAACCGCTCGGTCTGCCCGATCGCCCAGGCGGCCAGGAAGCCGCCGTGGCTCCCGCCGGCGATGCCCAGCCGATCGGGATCAGCGATGCCCTCGGCGATGAGCAGGTCGATGCCGGTCTGGATGTCGGTCCATTCCTCCTGGCCGACCCGGCCGGCGACGCTGGCGGCGAACTGGTGGCCGTGGCCCTGGCCGCCGCGTGGGTTGGGCAGGAACACCGCGTATCCGGCGGTGGCCAGCCACTGCGCGCTGGGGAACCAGAACAGCTGGAGCCGATCGGCGTACCGGTCGTAGGGGCCTCCGTGCGCGATCGTGACGAGCGGGAACGGGCCGTCCGAAGCGGATTTCCCGGCTGGCAGTACGAGCAGACCGTCCAGATCGAGGCCGTCGGCGGCGCGATAGGCCAGCGGTCGCTGGGTGCCGAAGGTGATGCCGTCCAGTTCGGGCCGGGTGTCGGTGATCTTCCGCAGCGGTCCGGCTGGTGGTCCGAGGTGAACGTTCGTGGCTTGGTAACGGGTGCCGGTCAGTACCGCGATCACCGTGCCCGCGGGGGTGGTGGTGAGGTCGTCGAGGCGGCCGGGGTGCTGCGACAGTGGGGTGGGACCGTCGGGGTCGAGCCGGGCCAGGGTCGTGTTCAGGCCGTCGGCGAACACCACCAGCGGGGCGGCGTCGGTCTGGCTCAGTTCGGTGGGGCACATCGGCAGGCCGGCGGTGCGGTTGCGTCGGACGCGGCTGCCCAGGGCCAGGTCGAACACGGCGGCGCCGGCCTGCAGGACCGGTGGGGTGAGCGCGACATAGCCGAGGTGCCAACCGTCCTCGCCCGGCCACCAGGCCAGCGAGTGCGCGTCGGCCTCGACCGGTCCGAGGTCCGCCGCGGTCCCCGTTGCGGGGTCGAACAGGTGCAGGCGGCCGGTGCGGGGGCCGTAGTCCTGGTCGGCGCTGGCCTGGGTGAGCACGGCGAGCGGGCCACCGTCGGGTCGTTGCCGCAGTTCGACGACGTGCCGGTGGCCGAACACGCTCGGGGTGCTGACCTGGCCGGTGCGCAGGTCGAGCAGGCGCAGCCGGGCCCGCGGTTCGCGCTCACCGACGACAATGGCGTCATCGCGGTCCTGGACGCGACGCGCGTCCTGCTCGGTGGGCTCGTCTTCGGCGAGCAACGCGACCAGGTTGGGATCGGCGAGCGGCAGGTGGTCGATGATGCCGGCGCGCCAGGTGGTCAACGCGATCACCACGTCATGGGTGCGGGTAAGCCGGTGCACCTGCGCGGTGCCACGTTCGGCGCGGTCGGACAGGAAGTACAGCGTGCGCGAGTCCGCGGACCAGCGCGGCCGGGACTCCGTCGCGGTGTCGCTGGTCGCCCGGCGCCACCCACCGTCGCCTTCGAGGTCGGCGAGCCAGAGTGTGGTGTCGAGGTGGTCACCGATTCGGCTGGTGGGCGCGAGAACGTAGCAGAGCAGCTGCCCGTTCGGCGCGATAGCCGGGGTCTGCGGGACGTGCCCCTCGACCACGAGTTCGGCGGTCAAACCTGTCATGCGATGAGTGTGTCAACGTCACCAGCGCGGCACCCCGCTGCCCGGCTGCCGTGCCCTCGCGTCAGCCGGGGCTGTGATAGGTGTTGTCCCGGCGTGGACACGGCGAGGGGTGGCGGGGATGAACGGGGGCGAACCGTTCAAGCACGCGGTGCTGGAGGGGGTCCTCGAACGGATCACCTTCGCCAACGAGGACACCGGCTACACCGTGGCCAGGGTGGACACCGGGCGCGGCGCCAACGATCTGCTGACCGTGGTCGGCGCGCTGCTGGGCGCGCAACCCGGTGAGTCGCTGCGGATGCGCGGGCGGTGGGGCTCGCATACCCAGTACGGCAAGCAGTTCCACGTCGAGGACTACACGACGGTGCTGCCCGCGACCATCCAGGGCATCCGGCGCTACCTGGGTTCCGGGCTGATCAAGGGCATCGGACCGGTGCTGGCAGACCGGATCGTCACCCACTTCGGCGTGGACGCCCTGGACGTGATCGAGCAGACCCCGCAGCGGCTGATCGAGGTGCCCAAGCTCGGACCCAAGCGCACCAAGCTGATCGCCGCCGCTTGGGAGGAACAGAAGGCCATCAAGGAAGTGATGATCTTCCTGCAAGGGGTCGGGGTGTCGACCTCCCTGGCGGTGCGGATCTACAAGCAGTACGCGGAGAAGTCCATCGACGTGGTGCGCACCGAGCCCTACCGGCTGGCCACCGACGTGTGGGGGATCGGGTTCCGCACCGCCGACACCATCGCCAAGTCGGTCGGCATCCCGCACGACAGCCCGCAACGGGTCAAGGCCGGCCTGCAGTTCACCCTGTCCGAGGCCACCGGCAACGGCAACTGCTTCCTGCCCGAACAGGAACTCATCAGCGAGGCGATCAAGATCCTCCAGGTGGACACCGGCCTGGTGATCGACTGCCTGGCCGAACTCATCGCCGAGGAAGGCGTGGTCCGCGAACAGGTACCGGGCGAGGACGCGCAGACCCCGGTGGGCGCGATCTACCTGGTTCCCTTCCACCGCGCGGAAATCAGCCTGGCCGCCGCGCTGCTGCGGCTGCTGCGCACCGGCGAGGACCGGATGCCGGAGTTCGCCGCGGTGGACTGGACCAAGGCCCTGGCCTGGTTGCGGCGGCAGAACAACACCGAACTGGCCGGGGCACAGGAAGAGGCGGTGAAGCTGGCGCTGACCGAGAAGGTCGCGGTGCTCACCGGCGGACCCGGCTGCGGCAAGAGCTTCACCGTGCGCTCCATCGTCTCCCTGGCACGGGCCAAGAACGCCAGGGTGGTCCTGGCCGCGCCGACCGGCCGCGCGGCCAAGCGCCTCACCGAGCTGACCGGGCACCCGGCCGCGACCGTGCACCGGTTGCTGGAGCTGCGACCCGGTGGTGACGCGGCCTTCGACCGGGACCGGCCGCTGCCCGCGGACCTGGTCGTGGTGGACGAGGCGTCCATGCTGGATCTGTTGCTGGCCAACAAGTTGGTCAAGGCCATCGGGCCCGGCGCGCACCTGCTGCTGGTCGGCGATGTGGACCAGTTGCCGTCGGTGGGGGCGGGGGAGGTGCTGCGTGATCTCCTGGCCGCGGACAGTCCGATCCCGCATGTGCGGCTGACCCAGGTTTTCCGGCAGGCGCAACAGTCCGGGGTGGTGACCAACGCGCACCGGATCAACGCGGGCGAACAGCCGATCACCGACGGCCTGGACGATTTTTTCCTGTTCCCGGTGGAAGAAGCCGAGGCCGCCGCGGAGTTGACGGTGGATGTGGTGGCGCGGCGGTTGCCGAAGAAGTTCGGGGTGAACCCGCGGCGGGATGTGCAGGTGCTGGCGCCGATGCACCGCGGTCCGGCCGGTGCGGGGGCGTTGAACCTGGTGCTGCAGGAGGCGTTGACGCCCAGCCGCCCGGAGGTGCCGGAACGCCGCTTCGGCGGGCGGGTGTTCCGGGTGGGGGACAAGGTGACCCAGATCCGCAACAACTACGACAAGGGCGCCAACGGCGTGTTCAACGGCACCCTGGGTGTGGTGGTGGCGCTGGACAACGACGAGCAGAAGCTGACCGTGCGCACCGATGAGGACGAGGACGTCGACTACGAGTTCGGCGAATTGGACGAGCTGACGCATGCCTACGCGGTGACCATCCACCGCAGCCAGGGCAGCGAGTATCCGGTGGTGGTGGTTCCGCTGACGACGAGTTCGTGGATGATGTTGCAGCGCAATCTGCTGTACACGGCGGTGACCCGGGCGAAGCGGATCGTGGTGCTGGTCGGGTCGCGGCGGGCGATCGGTCAGGCGGTGCGCACGGTCGGGGCCGGGCGCAGGCACACCGCGCTGGCCTGGCGGCTGCGCGGATAGGCGTTGCGCGGCAACAGGATCGTGTGGGTCAGGACTGGTCCAGGGCCCGTTCGATCGCGCGGCGGGCCCGGTTCGCGGCCGTCTGGTCGTGCTGGAGTTGCATGGCCGCGTTCAACGCCAGCCCGGCGGCGATGATCTCGAACAGCGCCTGGTCGAGATCGAACCCGGCGGGCAGCTCGCCGTTGTCCACCGCCGCGACCAGGTCCGCCCGCAGCTGGTCCCGCCAGCGCGACCACACCTCGGCCACCGCGTCGCGGACCCGGCCGGGGCGGCCGTCGTACTCGGTGAGCGCCGCGGTCATCAGGCAGCCGCCGGGCAGCAGCGGCGCCTCCAGGTAGTCCACGGAGTTCGCGCACACCGCGCGCAGCCGTGCCAGACCCGGCGGCTCGGCCAGTGCGGGCTCGACCACCCGGTGCCAGAAGTCCACGAACGCCTTGTCCAGGGTGGAGATCTGCAACGTCTCCTTGGTGCCGAAATGCTTGTGCACCCCGGACTTGCTCATCTCCAGCTCCTCGGCGAGCCGGCCGATGGTGATGCCGTCCAGGCCCTCCTCGGAGGCGATCTCGGCGGCGCGGTCGAGGATCCGGCCCCGGGTGGCCTGGGCTTCGGCCGCTGAGCGTCGTGGTGACATGTGACGAGAATAGCGTACGGGCGTTCGCTATTGATTTAGAGAACGCCCGTACGCTAACTTCCGCGGTAGCCACCGGAACGAGGGAGTGCGAGATGCGGGTGCGACGACTGGGCTGGGCCGGCGTGGAGATCGAGGCAGGCGGCCAGCGACTGGTGATCGACTACGTGCGGGACCTGTCACCGCTGTTCACCGGGTGGCAGCCCGGTGCGGGACTGGTCAGGCCGAGTGGGAAGGTGGCCGCCGCACTGCTCACCCACCTGCACCGCGACCACACCGACGCGGCCGCACTCGCCGACGTGCTGACCCCGGGCGCGCCGGTGCTGCGACCGGCGCCCGGCCACGGCGACGACCTGGACAACGTGACAACCCTGCCCGCCGAGCGCGCACTGGTCCGGCACGAACTGGCCGCCGAGGTCCTGGACGCCTGGTCCACCCGCGAACTCGGACCGTTCCGGGTCACCGCGGTCCCCGCCGTCGACGGGCTGGGCGACCCGCAGCTGAACTGGGTGGTGCAGGCCGACGGACAGCGGGTCTTCCACGGCGGTGACACCATGTTCCACGGCTACTGGTGGCTCATCGCGCGCCGGTTCAGCCCGGTCGACGCGGTGTTCCTGCCCGCCAACGGCGCGGTGGTCGACGCGCCGCACCTCCAGCCGCCGAGTCCGCTGCCCGCCGCGCTGGACCCCAGGCAGGCCGCCGCGGCCGCGGCGATCCTCGACGCCCGGCACGCGGTGCCGATGCACTACGAGGCCGAGCAGCCGGACAAGATCCCGGGCTACGTCGAGGTCACCGACCCGGAGGCCGAGTTCCGCACGCACGCAGGCGGGCGGGCACGGGTGCTGGCGGTCGGGGAATGGCTGGACCTGGCTGCCTGACCGGCTAAGGCGTCAAGGCCAGGGGCAGGGTGGCTTTGGTGTGCTCGTCCTGGCGGCCGTCCACCGGGACCACCGGCACGCCCAGGCTCTGCGAGGCCCGCTGCGGACTCAGCCACAGCCCACCGGCCGCCACGCCGACCCGGGCGCGGGCCTGGGCGACCAGGTCGCCGCGGGCCGTGCGGGACAGCGTGTAGGAGGTGCAGGTGAACATCGCCTCCGGGGCGCAGCGGCCGAGCAGGGCCACCGCGTCGGCCGGGTCCTTGGGCACGAAGCAGGCCTGGCGCAGCCTGCCCACCGAGACATCCCGCCAGGACTCGGTGACCCGGTGCCGGGCGGTGCCGTCGTGCGCGACCGGGCCGGAGACGACCTCCGGGTCGGCGCCGACGGCGACCAGGAGTTCCTGGTGCAGTTCCAGGGTATCCAGGGCGGTCGCCGGATATCCGGCCTCGGCGAGGCGGCTCACCAGTCGGTGTGCGGCGCTGGCCACCGCGCGCCTGCTGCCTTCCTGGCCGCCGCCGCGGGCCAGCGCGGCCAGTGGGGCCTCGGCGGGGCGGTAGCGCAGGGACAGCCAGTGCACCCGGATCGGGGTGGCCGCGCCGGTGCTGGCGGGCAGTCCGGGCAGGGCCCAGACCACCAGCTGGGCGCTGCTGAGCCGGATGTCGGAACGCTCGTAGACCTCTTGCAGTAAGCGGATCAGCGCGTCCGGCGTAGGGTGTGCCGCCGGTGCGATCCGCACCATCGTGCAGAAAGAGGCCTCTGCCTCAAGAGTTGCCACTCCTACCCTGTTGCCCGCCCGGTCCACCTGGGTATGCACGGACAGGTCCGGTAACAGGGCCCGCAGCGGGGTGGCCGCCTCGCGGGCGGCCAGCCGGGGCCTGCGGCGAAGGAAGCGCAGGTAGAGGGCTGCCCAGCGGTACGGCGGCAGGCCGCGGATCCGGAGCAGGGTAACGGCGAGGGCGAGGGTGGCGACGGTGATGGCGGCGATGCTCACCGGTCCGAAGGGGACCGCGGTGGCCAGCACGGCCAACGCCGCGATTTCCACCACGGCAATTGTGCCCGCGCCCAACGGCACCACCCGTCCCCGCCGACCGGTCGAGGGAACGCTCATCCGCATGCACCACCGAGAGTTTGGGAAAGCCTTGCGGCACAAGGATTCCGGCCAACGAACCACAGGAAGTGACAGTGGTGATCGATAGTATGGCCCAGCAGAGAATGGCGCGAGGGGGCAGCGGCGGTGTGGACGCAGAAGGACCAGGTGCAGGCATACCAGTTCCTGCGCAGGCGACTGGTGTCCGCGCTGGTGGCCGGGGACGCCAATCACCCGGTGTCGCCGAGCAGGCGGTTGCTGCTGGGCACGGTGCTCGGACTGGCGGTGGCGCTGCTGGTCACCGCGGTGTTCGGGATCATCGGCGTGCTCAGCCCCGCTCGTGCCGCGGAGTGGAAACAGGGCGGCCAGGTCATCGTGGAGAAGGAGACCGGCGCCCGGTTCGTGCTGGGTGAGGGCGATGTCCTGCACCCGGTGCTCAACTTCGCCTCGGCCCGGCTGCTCTCCGGCGGCAACGGGGATCGCACCGTGACCGTGCCCGCCAAGACCCTGGCGGATCTGCCGCGCGGGGTCACCGTGGGCATCCCTGGCGCGCCGGACTCGTTGCCGGAGCCGGGCCGGTTGCTGACCGGGCCGTGGACGACCTGCTCGCGGGGCTCGACCGATCTGCCCGCGAACGTGGAACCGGGGTCGAGTGTCTCCATCGGACGCTCGCCCGGTGGCCGGGAACTCGGTGCGGGACAAGGACTTCTGGTGCGGCTGGGCAGCGGGGAGCGGTTCCTGCTGACCGGCGGGCACCGGTTCAAGCTGGCCGATGACCGGGCCGCGGCGGCGCTGGGGTATGAGGCGGTGCAGGCGTTGCCGGTGGCACGCAACTGGCTGAACACGGTGCCGGTTGGCCGGGATCTGGCGGTGGTGGCGGTGCGGCAGGCCGGTGCGCCGGGGCCGCGGCTGGGCACTGTGGACACCCGGGTCGGGCAGGTGCTGCGCGCCGAAGGCGTCGCGGACGGCTTCTACCTGGTGCGTGCCGACGGGGTGTCGCCGGTGAGCGAGACCGAGGCACGACTGGCCCTGGCCGCACCCGGCAACGCCGCGGCCTATCCGGACCGGCGGAGCCGGGTGCTGGCGGTGCCCGCGGCCGAACTGGCCGAGGCGCCGCGGGCGGAGACCCCGGCCGAGCGGGAACCGACCGGATATCCGTTGCGGCGGCCGGAACCGGTGTCCCTCGGCGGGTTGCCACGCACGGTGTGCGCGACCGATTTCGCGGCCACCGGCGCGAAACTGACCTATGGCGACACCTCGACCACACCGTCCACAGTGGACGATCGGGGGCGGGTGGCGGATGTGGCGCGGGTGCCCGGTGGCGCCGGTGCCCTGGTGGCCGACCAGCCCGCGCCGGGGGCCTCCTCCGGCGCGGTGTTCCTGGTGACCGATGCGGGCTGGAAATTTCCGATCACAGGCGGGGAATCGGTGCAGGCGTTGGGATATGGGGCGGTGGCGCGGCAGCCGGTGCCGGCGAGTGTGCTGGCGTTGTTCCGAACCGGACCGGTGCTCGACCGCGCCAGGGCGCAGGAGGTGATGGCACGGTGAACAGGGAGCCGATCAGGGTCGGGGTGATCGAGGATCACCCGCTGTACCGGGCCGCGGTGGCCAGGGTGCTGGCCGATGCCCCCGATATCGAGGTGGACGGCATCGCCGAGTCGGTGGCGCAGTTCGCCGCCCGGCGCACCGGATCGGGTTCGGTGGTGGTGCTGGACCTGAAGTTGCCGGGGGTGCGGGACGCGGCCGCGGTGATGGAGGTCGTCGGCATGGGCCACCGGGTCCTGGTGGTCTCGGCGCACGCCGGGCAATCGGAGGTGCTGGGCGCGATCGCGGCCGGGGCCAGGGGATATCTGTCCAAGGACAGCGACGGGGACGAGATTTTACGTGCGGTGCGGGAGATCGCGGCCGGGAACAGTTACGTCTCGCCAATCCTGGCCTCCTACGTGCTCAACGCCTCCCGGGACCGCAACAACGGTCCGGTGATCGAGTTGTCGGTGCGGGAACGTCAGGTGCTGGCGTTGCTGGCGGCAGGGGAGCGGGATCAGGACATCGCCGAGGCGATGGCGATCAGCGTGCGCACCGTGCGGTCCTACCTGGACCGGATCCGGGACAAGACCGGCTGCAGGCGGCGGCCGGAGCTGACCCGGTACGCGATCGAGGAAGGGCTGGCGCACAGCACGCCGACGGACTGGGCGGGCCGTAGCTGATGGCGCCCGCCGTCGGGATCTCGACCTACCTGTCCGGACTGATGCTCAGCGGCATGCACACGGTGGCCGCGCCGCCGGAGGACCGGGTCGAGCAGGTCGTCGACCCGGCCGGGATGTCCGGCGCGGAGCGGATGTGGCTGATGGTGGGCTCCTACTGCCGGGCGCCGGTGGAGAGCGTGCTGACCCGCTCGGCCCGCTACGTGCTGCTGGTCGCGGTGCTGGCCCGCCTGGTCGGGTTGCCGCTGTTGGGCGCGATCGTGCTGGTGCGCCAAGGCATTGCCGCCGCCTGGCCGGTCGCGGTGTTCACGGTGCTGGCCCTCGGGCTGAACGTGGCCGTGGCGGTGCGGTTCGTGGTCTACAGCGGCATGCGCAAGGAAGCCGTGCACGCGGCGCTGTGGGCCGACCTGGCGCTGGGGATGAGCGCGGTGCTCGGCGTGTGGCTGCTCAGCACCGGAGAAGTGTTCCTAGACGCGATCACCGTGGTGGGCGCCTACTTCCTGGGCCTGGTGTTCCTGTGGACGGTGCTGCGCGGAGTGGTGTTCGGGGCCGCGGTGGCGGTGCTCGGCGCGATGCTGTTGCTGCCGCCGGGCGAGTGGACCCTGGCCGCCGGTTGGGCGGTGGACTTCCTGCTGGCCGTGGTGGTGGGTGCCTGCCTGCTGTTCTACGTCGGGCTCGCGGTGCGGCTGGCCATCTCGGTCGGCATCATCCGCGGCCGGGACGCCGAACGGGTGCGCGGCGCCCGGCAGATCCACGACACCGTGCTGCAGGCCCTGGAAGTCATGGCCATGACCACCCCTGCCGACACGACCCGCGCGACCGAGGCGCTGAGCGAGCTGAGGCAGTTGGCCCGACGGGAGGCGGCCCGGTTGCGGCGCAACCTGGAACGGCCAGGGGTGGGCGCGGCGGCGGTGCGGTTGAGCGAGGACCTGGCCGAACTGGTGGCCGATATGGCCGGGGACGGCCTGCGGGCCCGGCTGGTGCTCTCCGAGATCAACGACTCGCTGACCCAGGTGCGGCGGGCCGCGATCCGGGACGCCACCAGGGAAGCGCTGCGGAACTCGGTCAAACACGGTGGCGGCGGTGAGGTCGTGGTGCGGGTGGAGGAACGGGATGGCGGGATCGCGGTGACCACCCGGGACTACGGCACCGGATTCAGCCCGGCGGACCGGCCCGCCGGGTTCGGCATCCGGGAGTCGATCACCGCGCGACTGGGCGAGGTCGGCGGCACGGCCATGGTCGACTCGCGGCCTTCTGGGGGCACCCGGGTGACCTTGTGGGTGCCGCGATGAGCCGCCGGGCCGCCGGACTGGTGGCGGTGTGTTCGTTGTGCGCCTTCGGGTTCACGCCGGTCGCCCTGGCGCAGCAGTGCGCGGCCCCGGCCGGGAACTACACCGGTCCGGTCAACTGGGCGCAACGCCTGGTCGGGGCGGAACGGGTGTGGCCGCTGACCGACGGGGCCGGACAGCGGATCGCGGTAGTCGCCCCCGGCGGGGTGGAGGCGGCCGGGCAGCTCGCCGGGCGGGTGCGGGAAGCCCAGAGCGACTGCGACGGGCGGGGCACGTTCGCGGCCGGGATCATCGCCGCGCCAACCGATCCGGGCACCACCTTCGCCGGGATCGCGCCGGGCAGCCAAGTGCTTGGGGTGCGGGTCCCGCAGGGCGATCCGGACTCCCTGGCCGCCGGGATCACCCGCGCGGTGGAAGGCGGGGCGACCGTGATCGCTGTGGTCAGCCCCTCGGCCAGCGGCAGCGGCGCGCTGTCCGCGGCGGTGCGCAACGCCTTGTCCCGCAACGTGGTCGTGGTCGCCGCGGCGGCGGGGGAGAAGCCGGGAACCCGGACTTTCCCCGGCGCGTTGCCGGGCGTCCTGGCCGTCGGTGGGATCGACGCGAACGGATCGCCGGTGTCGGCGGAATCCGGCGAGCACCTGTCCCTGGCCGCGCCAGGAGCCGACCTGGTCAGCGTGTCCGCCGGTGGGCGCGGACACCGGTGGGGCGTGGGCGCACCCGCGTTCGCGGTGGCCTACGTAGCCGGGGCGGCGGCACTGGTGCGCGGCTACCGGACCGAGTTGACCGCCGAACAGGTGCGGACCCGGTTGCTGGTCACCGCAGGCGGCGCGGGCGGGGCACACGATCCGCTGCTGGGCTGGGGTGTCCTCGACGCGTACTCGGCGGTCACCGCGGAACTGCCCGAAGGGATCGCGGCCCCAGTAGTGGGGGAGCGGCCCAGCGCCGGACCCAAGCCGACCGTGGTGATCGCGGCCGGACCAGCGGCGGCGCCCAAACACGATCGGCTGGCCGGGGCGCTGACGGTGCTCGGTGTGCTGGCGGCCGGGGTAGCGGTGGTGGCCACCGTGGCGGTGCGGCGCGGGCGGGCACGCGGCTGGCGAATTGGTTAGCGGCCACCGCGCCGGTGCCGGAGGATGGCCCAATGCGGTGGGACGAACAGGGCCGGACGGCCGTGGAGACAGCGCTCAACGAAGCCGACGTGCTCGGTCTGCGGATCGGGTCCTCGGCGGAGTGGTGTGAGCTGCTGGTGCACGTGCTCGCGCTGCCGGAATCCGGTCCGATCGACCCCGACGCCCGCCGGATTCTGCGCCTGAACGCGCCCGCGCGAGTGCGGGTGCTGCTACGGAAGTCCCTGCCGGACGGAGGGTTCGGGCCGGCGCTCCCGCTGGCGGACCTGGCCGCGGTGGAGGAGTTCTTCGCCGGGCTCACCTGGTCCGGGCAGATGTACGGGTGGCGATTCCTGGACGAGCCGGCACTCACCGCGGACTGGCCCGCCGAACCCAGCCTCACCGTCCACTGTGGACCCGACACCGGGGCGCGGGAGCTGTACTGGTTCAACGAATGCGGACGTACCGACGGCGGCTACTGCATCGAGGGCACCGTCAGTTTCGCGGACCTGACCGTACTGCGCGCCAACGGCACCCCGGTGTCCATTGCGGACTTCACCGCCGACGGCCGCCGCTACTGGCAGGCCCTCAACAGCCGGGACGAACGGCTCAGCGGCGAGGCCCAGCGGGTGGCACAGACCGGGACCCCTGGCTGGCGGCTGTACACGCGGGCTAGCGCGGATCGCGGGTGAACAGGTCCAGGATCAGCTTGCGGTACTGGTCAGCATGGTGGCGGTCCTGGCGCAGGTAGTTCTCCCGCGCCGTGGTCACGTTGGTGCCGGTGCGGTCGATCTCCTCCGCAGCCTCGCCGAGGGTTCCGGCCAGGCGGTTCAGCGTCGCGGTGTGCGCCTGGGCGGCCTGGCCGGACTCGGGGATCTGACCGAAGGTGTCAGCCGGTAGCGGGGCGGCGGTCAGGTTCCCGCGCAGGGTGCGCAGCTCGGCCGCGCCGGTGTGCAGGGTCCGGGCCAGTGGCCCGAGGGTGCCGCCGCTGGCGTGGAAGGACTGCCCAGTGCCACCCCGTGCCGGGGCCGGTGGGCGGGCAAGTGCTGGGGCCGGGACCGGCGCGGGAGCGGGTTCGGTCTGGTGGACCGGCTGGACCGGGTCGCCGTTGACCAGGCCGGAAGCGGTGCGGGCCCGGTCCAGGAACTGCCGGTAGTCGCCGTTGGTGAAGGTCGACCAGGCCCGGAAACTGGCGCCGCTGTCCGAGATGGCGAAGGCGTTGGCCGCGTTGGTCGCCGGGTCCAGGTTGGCGGTCTGGTCCCGCTGGGTGCGTTCCAGGGCGGTGCCGTGGCCGGGGTTGAGCGAGCGGATCTGCCACAACCCCACCGACGGTCCCCAGGTGTTGTTCTGCAGGGAGATATCGCCCAGGGCGTCGGTGCGGCCGCGGGATTCGGCCAGTGCGACCGCGACCGCGGTGTTGAGATTGTCGCCGCGGAACCCGGCGTCCCAGGCGTGCTGTGCGATCTCCTGGTCGGTGAGCCTGGGCATCGCCGGGACCTCCTAGTAGCGGAAGGACGAGGGTGGTTCGGGACGGTTCTCGGGTTCCTCGCCGATTACTTGGGGGGTGATCACCGAGGATTCGCCCCACACGTCCTCGGTTTCGACCAGCCACGGCGGGATCCGGCGGCCACCGCCCAGATCGCCGCCCTGACCACCGCCCATCGGCATCATGGGCATCATGGGCATGCCACCGGCCATGCCCTGCGCCGCACCGGCGGCCGCGCCCATCGCACCGGCGATCCCGCGGGCAGCCGCGGCCGCGCCGACCGCACCGGCGAGTCCGGCCGCCGCTTGCGGACCCTGGCCACCGGGGCCGGGGACCTTGCCGAGTCCGCCACCGCCGCTGACCTTGCCCAGACCCGCGCCGAGTCCGGCGCCGCCCGCTGCCGCGCCCGCGCCGAGTTTGGCCGCCTCCGCACCCGCGCCGGGTGCGGGCAGACCGGTCTGCGGATCGGGTTTCTTCGCCCAGTCCGGGATTTTGGGCAGTGTCCCGGCGAACCGGCCGGCCGCCGCGGCCGAGGCCGCCGCCAGCCCGGCGGTGAACATGCCGCCGAACAACGGCGGCCGGGACTGGGTCGCGCCGGAACCGGGGTGATCGGTGCCGGGAGTCCCGGACGGGACCTGACCGGCGGGGGAGTCGGGGATGGACGCCTGGGCGACCCGGTAGCGGTTGGCCAGGTCCTCCATGATCAGCACCGCGCGCGCGTGACTGGCGTTGGCCACCTGCGCCGCCTGCTGCTGCTGACGCACCGCCGCGACCGCCTCGGCCTGCTGGGTGGCCACGCGAGCGGCGAGTTCGGGGGAGGTGCCGGGGCCGAGCTGGATCGGGGTGCCCGCCAACCGCAGGGTCGCCGCGGAGACCTCGGGGACCTCGGTGGGCGGCGGCATGGTGGCCTGGGCGCGGATGAGCGCCTCGGCCGAATCGTGCGCCAGGTTGCGCATGGCGTGCGCGGCCTCGGCGGTGCGGCGCAGTCCGGCGGCCAGGTCGGTGATCATCGCCTGGTACTGCTCGGCGGCGCCACCACGCCACTGGTGCCGGAACCGGCTGAGCTGCTGCTCCAGGTTGCCCGCCTGCTCGTGCAGCCGGGAACCCACCGCGTCCCAGGAGTCCGCGGCCGCGCGCATGGTCTTGGGCTGCCCGGCGTGCAGCATGTCGTAGAGCTGACGATGGCTGTAGCGGGCGAAGTCGGTCGCGCTGACGATCTCCACGGGTCTCACATCCTCCCGGGATCGGTGCGCGGATCGTTGATGTGCAACACGTTGCCCAGGTTCAGCAGCGACTGCCCGGCCTGCTGGTCGAGCCTGCGGTAGGCCTCGGCGATGGTGTGCGTGACGTCCTCGGCGAAGTCGATGGCCTGCCCGGCCCGGCCCAGCAACGCGTGCATCTCCTCCGCCGCGGCCAGGTGCTGTGTGCCCAGGGTGCTGGCCTCGCTGAACGCGCCTAGCTGGACCTCGCGTTCGGCCAGGCCGCCCAGGTGCGCCAACGGCTGGGACATGCCGGTGAGCTGGGTGCCCAGCTCGCGGGCGAAGTCCACCAGCGACGCGAGGTGCACGGCGAAGGAGTTGTTCTCGGTGCTCACCCCTGCCCCCTTCGATTGCTGTTGGTTCTCACGCGGCCGCGGCCCCCTGTCCAGGGCGAAGTTTCCGGGTCTGCCCTGGACAGGGGCCCCGGCGGCAGGCGGGGGCCTAAATCAGCCGCCGGGGAACAGGTTGGCGTTGGTGCGCTCCATGGCCATCTGGTCGGTCATGGCCTTGCCGGTGTTGGCGGAGAAGTTGCGGATCACCGCGACCATCTCGCCGATCGCGGCCCGCAGGTCGTTCTCGGCCTGCTGGGCCTGCGCGCCCGCGGCACTGCCGGACTGGTACCAGGTGTTGCGCAGGTAGGCGAGGGAGCCGTCCAGCTCGTGCATGTGCCGTTCCAGCGCGTTGGCGCGGTTGCTGAGCGACTCCGAGCTGCTGGCGAGCTGGCTGAAGTTGACGGAGACGACGTCTCCACCGTTGCCCTGGGAATGCATTGGCGTCTCTCTCCTCTCCGGGTTCAGGCCCCGCCGGCGAGGCGGTTGAAGACGGATCCGGCCGCGCTGTTGGTCGCGGCGCTGGCCACCTTGTTGATATCGTCGGTGGCGTTGCTGTCACCGGTGTTGTAGTTCCGGCTCACGTCGGTCATCAGGCTGGACATGCGGTCCAGGGCCCCGGTGGCCTTGGCCATCTTCTCCTGCAGCGTGGTGTGCAGCTGCTGGAAGGCTGCGGCCTGGTTGCCCTGGTAGCTGTTGCTCAGCGCCCAGCCGAGGTCGCTCTGCAGACCCGACATGGTGGACTTGGTGGCGGTGGCGGACTGGTGGAAGCCGCTGATCGCCTTGGTCATCGCGGCGGCATCTGCCTCAAAGCCGGGACCGGCCATGGGCGAACCACCTCCTCTCATTCACCGGGGTGTTTCCTGGTTTCGAGCCTAGGTCGGGTGATGTTGCCGCCCAACGGCACAAGTGCCGGTTGTGCTGCCGGTACTTGTACCCACAGAGGTCAACTTCCGGGTGTCCAGGCGACCTGGACGAGCTGGTTTCCGTTGCGCCGTGAGACAAGCTGGCCGCGTCCCGGTGGTTGCGGGCTGCTGCGGACGTCGCCGAGCAGCACGCCTTCGTCGCGGGAGCCGGACATGATCAGGCCGGGGGAGCCGAGTTCCTTGATACGCATCAGCACCGGGTCGTAGATGCCGCGCGCCGCGCCACCGCTGCCCCTGGCGAGGACCACATGGAGGCCGATATCCCTGGCCTGGGGCAGGAATTCGACCAGTTGCAGCAGCGGGTGCCCAACACCGCCCTGGGTGGCGACGAGTTCGTAGTCGTCGATGAGCACGAACAGTTCGGGGCCGCTCCACCAGTCGCGGCGGCGGAGCTGGTCGGGGGTGACCTCGGGGCCGGGCAGGCGGGCGCGCATGGCCTGGGTGACCTCGGCGAGTAGTCCTTCCAGCACCGGCGCGCTGCCGGCGTAGCCGAGGAGGTGGTCGCCGTGGACGGCGCCGAGCAGGCCGCGGCGGTAGTCCACGACCAGGATCGCGGCTTCCTGGGGGGTGTAGCGGGCCATGATGCCGTCGGCGATGGTGCGCAGCAGCCCCGATTTGCCGCCTTCGACATCGCTGAAGGCCAGGAAGTGCGGTTCGGTCTGGAAGTCCAGGAACACCGCTTTCAGGTCGGCTTCGGCGATGCCGAACGGGATCTGCTTACCCGGGTGCGCCACCACATCGGGCAGGTCACTCGCCGGGAATTCGTGCGGGAGCAGCCGGACCCGGGGTGCGGGGTCGCCGGTCCAGGCGGCGGTGATCTGTTTGACGAGGTCGCCGGTGCCCGCGGTGGTGGAGTCGGCCAGCTGCACGCCGTCGATGCGGGGGAGGGCGCCGAGGAAGTGCAGTTTGTCCGGGGTGAGGCCGCGTCCCGGCGCGTCGGCTGGCACGTTCTGGGCGGCGCGGCGGTCGATGGCGGAGTCGCCGGGGTCGCCGAGGCGGAGTTCGTAGCGGGTGCTGATGGAGTCGCGCAGTGGTGGCCGCACGGCCATCCAGTAGTTGGCGGCGATGACCACGTGGATGCCGAAGCCGAGGCCGCGGGCGGCCAGCCGGGTGATCGCCTCCTCTAGCTGTTCGTACTCCTCGCGCACGGTGGTCCAGCCGTCGACGACCAGGAACACGTCGCCGAACTCCCGGTCACCGAGTTCGCTCTCCTGGATCTCGTTGCGGCGCTGGCGGAAGGTGGCCATCGAGTCGACCGCGTGCTGGGCGAAGAGGGCCTCGCGCTGGGCGAGGAGGGTGCTGAGTTCGGCGACCAGGCGGCGGCAGGAGTCGGCGTCCCGGCGCACGGCGTAGCCGCTGACATGGGGAAGTCCGGCGACCGGGCCGAGGGCGCCGCCGCCCATGTCGAGGAGGAAGAACTGGACTTCGGCGGGGGTGTGGGTGAGTGCCAGGACGCCGAGCAGGCTGCGCAGGAAGGTGCTTTTGCCGCTCTGTGGCGCCCCGACCAGCAGCACGTGTCCACCCGCGCCTGCCAGGTCGGCCCACATGAGGTCGCGGCGCTGTTCGAAGGGTTTGTCCACAATGGCCAGTGGCACGGTGAGTTTCCCGTTGCCGCCCCAGCCGATCGGGGCCAGTCCGCGGTCGGGGTCCTCGCCCAGCGGCGGCAGCAGGTGGTCCAGGGTGGGTGGTTCGTCCAGCGGGGGCAGCCAGATCTGGTGTGCGGCCGGGCCTTTGCCGACCAGGCGGTCGACCATCGCACCCATGATCGTCTCTCCGGTGGTGGCCTGCACCACCGCGGCGGTCTCGGCGTGCACCGGTTCGATGATCTCCACCCGGTCCAGGGAGTAGAACAGCACCTGGCGGCCCGGGGTACTGGTGCTGCCGCTGTCGCTGATCTCCCGCGGTGGCAGGTCGCCGGAAACGTAGGCGGCCTTGAACCGTTGCAGCGTCTCGGTATCGCTCTTGAGGTAGGCCGAGCCGGGGATCGCGGGCAGGTGGTAGGCATCCGGCACGCCGAGCACGGTGCGGCTTTCCGCGGCGGAGAAGGTGCGCAGCCCGATCCGGTAGGACAGGTGCGCTTCCAGGCCACGCAACCGGCCTTCCTCCAGGCGTTGTGAGGCAAGGAGGAGGTGCACGGCGAGGCTGCGGCCGAGGCGGCCGATCATGACGAACAGATCCACGAACTCGGGGCGGCTGGAGAGCAGTTCGCTGAACTCGTCGATGATCAGCAGCAGTGAGGGCAGCGGTGCCAGGGGCGCGCCGTTCTCGCGGGCGCGTTCGTAGTCCCGGACCGAGGCGAAGTTCCCGGCCGCGCGCAGCAGTTCCTGGCGGCGCAGCATTTCCCCGTTGAGCGCGTCGGCCATCCGGTCGACCAGGGTGAGGTCGTCGGAGAGGTTGGTGATCACCGCGCAGGTGTGCGGCAGCCCGGTCATCCCGGCGAAGGTCGCCCCGCCCTTGAAGTCGATCAGCGCCAGGTTCAGCGTCTCCGAGGAGTGCGTGACGGCCAGACCGGTGACCAGGGTGCGCAGCAGTTCGCTCTTGCCAGACCCGGTCGCGCCGACCACCAGGCCGTGCGGTCCCATGCCGTTCTCGGCGGACTCCTTGAGGTCCAGCTCGATCGGCCTGCCCTCCGGATCCAGTCCCAGGGGCAGGCGCAGGCGTTCACGCGGGGTGCGCGGCCGCCAGGTGACGGCGGGGTCGACGTCGCGCGGATCGCCGAGGCCGAGCAGTCCGGCCAGGCCGAAGGAGGTGTTGACCGGGGCTTCGGCGGTGCTCGCCACGCCCTGGAAGCGCGGGGTGAGCGAGCGGGCGAGGGCTTCGGCGGCGGCGACGTCCAGGACGTCGGGCTCGCCGAGGTAGGCGACCCTGGCTTCCGAGCCCTCGCCGGTGACCATGCCCATCCGCCGCGGCGAGACGTGCAACCGCAGGCTTTCGGTGCCGGGGGTGTCCAGGGGCACCTCGTGGCTGACGTCCAGGACCGTCACCCCGTGCTGCCCACCGGCGGGGGCCAGGCGCGGATCACCGAAGGTGCGCCCACCGTCCACGATCAGGAGAATGTGCGGCTGCTCAAAACCCATCCCGGCGCGTTTGGTGAACGGCGCCCGATCGCCGAGATCCTTGCCCAGCAGATCAGCCAGGGTGGTCAGATCGCCGGCGACCAGGCGGGCCGGGCCGACCGCGTCCGCGGCGGTGGCGTCCTGGGCGTGCGGCAGCCACTTCACCCACTCCCACTCACCGCGCCGATCCGCGGCCACACAGACCGCGATGCGCAGGTCGGCGGGGGAGTGGAACACCACCGCCTGGGCCAGCACCGCCCGCGCCAGATCCAGCACGACCGGTCGCTGCCCGCTGATGCCGATCCGGGCGAAGGACCGCAGCGACACCGACACCGGCAGGTCCGGCACGGTGGAGTAGGCGCGGATGAAATGCCGCAACGAGGTCGAGGACACCGGGTCCAGTTCCTCCAGGGGCACCGTCTGCGGCGCGCGCAACGGCGTGGCCAGCCGCTGCGGCCCCCGCCCGGCCCGCAACTGCCCGAACTCGGGCTCCGAGCGCCGCCGTTCCCACAACCGGTCCCCGGCGGCGAAGGTCCACAGATCCCCCGGCTCGGGATGGGCCTCGACCAGATAGGCCCGCTGCGCGCCGGCCACCTCGCGGACCTGCTTGCGCAGATTGGCCAGGTACTGCTGGTAGTCCCGCCGCTCCTCGTTGATCTTGGCCTTGTTCTGCGAGCGCCCCTGGGCGAGGGACATCACGATCATGCCGATCATCACCACGACGAACAGACCGCCGAAGACATAGGTCATCACGCCGCCGCCGCGGCCGATGTAGACGAAGGACATGGCGCCCATGCCCAGCATCATCGGCAGCATGAACAGCAGGCCCATCATGCCCTGGTTGCCGCCCTTGGCCAGCATGGGCGGGGACTGCAGGGTGATCTCCCCGGCCGCGGGCTCGGGCAGGCGTCGACTCTTCCGCGCGGTCTGCACGCACCCGATTCTGGTCACTTCGGCCGTCGCGGTGGTGGGTACTTTTGCCGTCTGTGCGCAGGCCCTGCCGAACTTAGGCTCACCACGGAGAACGTGACCGGCAGACGTGGGAGGGTGAGATGGCCGTGAGCCTGCCTGGGTTCGACGCCAGCCCCGAGGAGATGCGGTCCGTGGCGGGCAACCTCAGCGGCATCATCATGCAGGCGGCCAACGCCGTCAGCGCGCTGCGCTCGATGAAGGTGAATCCCTCGGACTTCTCCACCCTCGGTGCCGCAGTAGCCGCGATGAACGCCAAGCTGGAGGCCAGTCAGGTCAGCTCGCTGAACACGCTGCTGTCGTTGTTGCAGGAGTTCAACGACAACGTGCGCAAGGTCGCGGACACCTATCAGGACCAGGATCGGCGGATCGCCGACGCCTACGCGGGCCGGCAGACCGAACTGGCCGCGGTGTCCTCCACCCTGTGGAGTTCTCCGAGTGCTGAGAGGCTGGCCGCCGCCGCGACCGGTGCCAGCCTCTCGGCCACCGCGCAACCCGGTTCGGTGGACAACGTGCTCGGCTACCTGCGCAGCGCCGGCATCGGCGATCAGCAGTCACGCAGCTTCGCCGACGCGGTCGCCTTCGCCCGCTGGCTGGACGCCGGACCGGCGAACCAGCAGGCCACCGGCGTGATCGGGGTGTACGCGGGACTGGCCCGCGACCTCGGCGACGTGCCGGGCGGGGTCCGCTCCGGGGACATCGTGGTGCTGGCCTTCGACCGCGGCCCGGACCCGGTGATCGCCGTGGTCGGCGACCGCGGGCAGCTCTACAACCACGGCCTGGTGCAGCCCAGTTTCAGCGGACTCGCCGACACCCGGGTGTACCGCCCGATCTCGGCGTCCTGAACCCGGCACCGGCGAAGCAGAGGAGATCCGCGTGACCGCGATGACTTTTCCCGTCAGCGCCGCCATGGACGCCACGGCCACCGGCGGCGGGCCGGGCACCTTCCTCAACTGGATCATCAACGGCAATCCGAGCCAGATCCTCAAGCAGGTCACCGATCTGCTGGCCAAGGCCAACGAGTTCGCCCAGCTCTACGACCAGCTCAAGCAGGCGGGCGAGCAGTTGCGCAAGGTCTGGCGCGGCCCGGCCTCCGGCGCGGCCAGCAAGAAGATCACCACCCTGCTGGACTCCTTCACCAAGATCATCTCGGTGGTGAAGGAGGTCGCGCAGAAGCTCGGCCTGGCCGCCTCGATCATCCAGAAGGCCCAGCTGGCCTTCAAGAGCATCGTCGCCGCGATCAACCCCACGGTGTCCGGACTCATGTCCAACCCGTGGACCTACGCCGCCGCGGTCGCCCTGTCCACCGCCACCAGCGGCGCGCTCAAGGGCTTCCTGGCCGCGCTCGGCGCGTTGCTGAAGTCCCTGGGCGCGGTGGAGTTGGCCGCGAAACTGACCACCATGGCCGAGGTCATCGGTCACCTGGAGAAGCTGGTCGGCCTGGTCACCGGCAAGGACCCTGCCACCGGCGCGGGCTCCGCACCCGGCGGCCAGCAGGTCCCGGCCCCGGCCGGGCAACAGCCGACCACCTTGCCCGCCAAGGACTTCACCGGCTACCAGCCGCCCGCCCTCGGCGCCACCGCGCCGGGCAACGGGCAGAACATGTGGATCCCGGTCGACCCGGCCGCGCCCGCACCCGGAACTCCCGCCCCGAGCGGACCACCGCCCGGACCCCCGGCCCCCGCCCCGTCCGTCCCCAGCGGTCACGGCGCGGGCGGCGGGGTGAGCGTCACGGTCACCACCGGCGAAGGCAGCGCCACGGTGACCGCGCCCTCGGGGCGGGACACCATCGTCAACGCCACCGTCGGCAACACGCCGATCAAGGTCGCCATCGACGGCGACGGTGACGGCAAGGTGTCGGCATGACCACCCAGCTGGGCAGCCCGGTCTCGGCCGTTCTGGCCGGCTACGCCGCCGCGCTGCGCCAGTTCCAGGTCATCGTCACCGGCAACCCGGCCGCCCTGGAAACCGAAGCCACCCGCTTGCTCGGCCTGGCCGATCGACTGTCCACAGTGGCCAGTTCGACCCTGGAAGCCGCGCGCAAGGCCAACAGCGGCTGGCGCGGCCCGGCCTACGCCGCCTTCCTCGCCCTCGTCGAACGCTGGAGCGTGGCCGTGCGGCTGGGCGCCGAACAGGAGCTGCGCCAGCAGGCCGACCGGCTGCGCTCGGCCGCGACCGCGCTGCGCAAGGCCCGCACCGCAATGGACAAGGTGGTCGCCGACTTCACCGAACGCGGCCGCAACGTCGAACGCCTGTCGGTCTCCGCGGCCATCCACGGCGGCGACTACCGGCCCTATCTGGTGCACGCCAACGCCATGGGCGAGGTCGCGGTGCTGGCCGCCCGCAAGATCGTCGCCCAGCTCGGCGCCGAACTCACCGGCCTGTTCCCGCACCACGGCCCGGCCTCCGCGGCCTCGCTGCGCACCCCGTTCCAGCGCCTGGTCGACTACATCGGCAACGAGATGGCCTACAACGGCCGCTCCCAGACCAGCGCGGGCCTGCACCGGCTGAACAACCCCGGCTGGGGCGCGCTGCTCGAACCCCTGGACTCCGCCCGTAACAAGGCGCACGCGCTCGGCCTGTTCACCTGGCTGGTCCGGCCGGGCGGCCCGTGGGACCACAAGGGCGAGATCCGGCAGATGATGGGGATGAACCGGCAAACCGGGTTCCTCACCTCGGTCGACGGCACCAACCTGCAGATCCGGCACGACTTCTGGTCCAACCTGCACTACGGCTACGTCGGCACCGCGGCCGGGTTCAACTCCTTCGAGCTGCACCAGGGCGCCAACGCGGCCGATCTGGCCAGCGGGCACTGGACCGACCCGGCCGACCAGTACGCGGTGGAGATGGGCATCCAGCTCTTCGGCCAGGTCCCGCCCGACCAGCTCACCCCCGAGGTGATCCGCCAGTACATCACCGACCCGACCCGGCTGAACGAACTGCGCCAGCGCGGTTCGGTCACCCAGTAACACTCCACTAAGGACGGTCACATGCAGCCCGATCCCTTCGCCGCCTTCGATCGCGGCGACACCCCCCAGGTCGACGACCTGCTCGAACGGGTCCGCCGTCAGCAGGAGGAGATCGAGCGGATCCAGCGCAACGTGGAGTCCATGCTGGTGCAGGGCCGCTCCCAGCGGGACGAGGTCAGCGTCACCGTGCAGGGCACCGGCAGGCTCACCGAGGTCACCATCGACCCCAGGGTGCTGCGCCAGGGCGATGCCAGGGCGCTGGGGGAGTTCGTGGTGGAGGCGGTCAACGACGGGCTGCGCAAGGTCGCCGAGGCCAGCACCGCCCGGTTCGCGCCGGTGATCGAATCGGCCTCCCGCTCGGAGAATTTCCAGTTCTGACCAGCCCGGCTCTGACAGGGACGACACGCATGACGTCGACGGCACGGCGGGTCACCGTGGTGACCCCGCGCGCCCGGATGGACCTGGCGCTGCCCATGGCCAGCACGGTCGCCGAACTCCTGCCCCAGCTGGTCCGCCTGGCCGGGGCCCAGGACCATCCCACCGGACCCGGTCCGGGCTGGGGCCTGTCCCGGCTGGGCGAGGCCGCGCTCGCCCCCGGGCTCACCGTGGCCGCCGCGGCCGTGCGCGACGGCGAGGTGCTCTACCTCAGCCCGCGCGAACGGTATGAGACCCCGCTGCTCTTCGACGATGTCGTGGACGCCATCGCCAGCTCCGCCACCGCCCACTCCGGGGCCTGGCAGCCCACTGTCGGCCGCACCCTGGGCCTGTCCGCGGCCGCGATCCTGTTCACCGCGGCCACCCTGCTGGCCACCGCCGCGCTGGCCGGAAACTTCTTCGCCCCCATCGTCACCGGGGTGCTCGCGGTGGCCCTGCTGCTCATCGGCGCCGCCCTCACCCGGGCCTACGCCGACGAGCGCGCGGGCAGCGCCTGCACCGCCACCGGCGCCACTGCGGCCCTGCTGGCCGGGATGACCGCGCTGCCACCGCACAACCCGCTGCCGCTGCGGGCGGACTCCCTGGCCCTGGGCCTGGCCGCGCTGACCCTCCATGCCGCCATCGCCGCCGTGCTCCTGGCGCACCGCCTGGCCTGGTTCGGCGCCCTGGCCACCGCCGCCGCCCTCGGCGCGCTCACCGCCGCCACGGTGCTGCTCTTCGACCTGGACCCGGTGCACGCCGCCGCGGTCGCCCTGCCCGTGGCCACCGCGCTGGGCGCCGCCGCCCCCATGATCGCGTTGCGCTTCGCCCGGCTCCCGCTGCCCACCGTGCCCGCCGACATGAAATCCTTCCGCGCCGACGAGAAACCCGCCCTCGGCCCCGACGTGCTGGGCCAGACCACCGCCGCCGAAGAGATCCTCACCGGGCTGCTCGCCGCCTTCGGCGCGCTCGTGCTCGGCAGCGCGGTAGTGCTGACCCAGTCGCCGTCGATGTGGCCCGCGCTGCTGGTCGGCGTCACCGGCCTGGCCTGGATCCTGCGCTCCCGCGGCTACGCCGGCACCCTGCAACGCATCGTCGTAGTAGCCGCGGGCCTGGGCGCGCTCGGCGTGCTGGGCGTCTGGCTCGGCCACGCCCTGCCCACCCCGTGGCTGCTGGCCACCGCCGCCGTGCTCGCCGTCGCCGGGGGAGTCTCGGTCAGCTACGCCGGCCGCGTCGTCCGCGGCAAACACTCCCCGCAGGGCGCCCGCCTGCTCGACGCCCTCGAATACACCCTGCTCATCTCGGTGGTCCCCTCGCAGGCGCGGTCCTGGGCGTCTACAACGCCATCCGCGACGCCGTGAGCTGACCCAGCCCCACCCCTGGCAAAAGTCCTTCCGCAGTGGCAAAAATCTTCATGCTCCCGATAACTTCAGTGTCGAGTGAAATTAATCGTCCGACCACCACAACCCCCAACCCAAGAGCGCAGCGGCCGGAACGGTTAGAGTGATCGCGTGTCGAACAGGCAAAACGGTGGACGCCGGCACGACATCCTCGGCGCGACGATCGAACACATCCGCACCAGGGGAATCGCTGCCACGCGGCCCGCGGACATCGCCGCGTCCCTCGGTATCAGCACGGCATTGGTCTTCTACCACTTCGGCACCATCGAGAACCTGATCACCGAGGCGTTCTCCGCCGCCGCCGAGCACGACCTCGGCCGCCTGGAGGAACTCCGCACCGCGGGCAGCGCCCTGGTCCGGCTCTCCGCGGTGCTGCGCTTCTACGCCCCCACCGGCGACGCCGCGGGCTGGGTGCTCTGGATCGAGGGCTGGGCCGCCGCCCTGCACGATGACAACCTGCGCAAGGTCGCCCAGAACCTGGACCTGCGCTGGCGCGCCGTGGTGGAGGAACTCATCCGGGAGGGCGTGGCCGACGGCGAGTTCGTCTGCCCCGACCCGCGCGGCGCGGCCTGGCGGATGACCTCCCTGCTCGACGGCCTGGCCGTGCAGCTGGTGGCCCGCCAGGGCACCGTCCAGCCCGAGGACCTCACCGGGTGGATGCACGAGGCGGTGGCCAGGGAGCTGGGCATCAGCGCGGACAAACTCAGCGCGCTGGTCTGAGCCGGTCTGTTACGGTCTGCCGCATGCAGCGCGCCAACGTCACCACGACGCCGGAGATCGTCCCGGCGCGCTGACAGCTTGACTTGACGCGAAGCCCCGGGGCGGGTGCCCCGGGGCTTCGCCATGTGGTCACCCGCTCGCCCACCAGCGAGGAGACCACGATGCCCGATCACCGCAAGCTCGGCCGCGAGCTGAACCTGTTCGACTCCGACCCGCTCATCGGCGCTGGCCTGCCCTACTGGCTGCCCGACGGCGCGATCATCCGCCACCGGCTGGAGGAGTACGTCCGCGCCGCCGAGACCCGCGCCGGCTACCAGCACGTCTACTCCCCGGTGCTGGCCAAACGCGAGCTGTACGAACGCTCCGGGCATTGGGCGCACTACCGCGAGGACATGTTCCCGCCGATGGACCTCGGCGGCGAGCAGGTCGTGCTGCGGCCCAGCCTGTGCCCGCACCACGCGCTGATCTACCGCTCCCGCGCGCACAGCTACCGCGAGCTGCCGCTGCGGATGGCCGAACTCGGCGGCATGTACCGGGCCGAACTCTCCGGCGTGCTCGGCGGCCTGACCAGGGTGCGCGCCATCCAGCTCAACGACGCGCACATCTTCTGCACCCTCGACCAGGTCGCCGAGGAGGCCGCGGGCGCCCTCGCCCTGATCCGGAAAGCCTATGCGGCACTGGACATCCAGGACGCCCGCTACCGCCTCTCCCTGCCCGGCCCCGGCGGCAAATACGTGGCCGCCCCCGAGCTGTGGCAGCGCGCCAGCGCCCTGCTGCGCGAGGTCCTGGACTCCGCCGGGATCGACTACGACGAGGCCGAGGGCGAGGCCGCCTTCTACGGCCCCAAAATCGACATCCAGATCACCGACAGCGCCGGCCGCGAGTCCACCCTGTCCACCGTCCAGGTCGACTTCTACCAGCCGGAGCAGTTCGACCTGCACTACATCGGCGCCGACGGCGGCAGGCACCGCCCGGTGATGGTGCACCGCAGCGTGATCGGCAGCGTCGAACGCGCGGTGGCCCACCTCATCGAACGCCACGGCGGCGCGTTCCCGGCCTGGCTAGCCCCCCGCCAGGTGGCCATCCTGCCCATCTCGGAGGCGGAGGAACCCGCCGCGCACGACCTGCTGCGGCACTGCCGGGAGGTGGGCCTGCGCGCCGAGGTGATCAGCGCGGGGGAGGGGTCGCTCGGCGCCCGGATCCGCAATGCCCGCTTGGTCCCGTATCAGGCGATCCTGGGCGCCCGGGAGGTCGCCGAACACCGGGTCGCGCTGCGCCTGCGTGACGGCCGTCGCCTGGACGCCATGCCGGTGGAGGAGTGTTTGCGCAGGGTAGGGGCGGTTGTCGAGGCTCACAGCCCACGGCTCTGGGATAGTGACTGATACCTGGATATACCTGTCCAGTTCCCGTCAGAACCGGCGGGCGGCGGTCGACACCGGCCAGCGATGATCGATACTATGTTGACTGTCTGGTTAGTCAGCCAGGTGTCGTTGTGGTGAGGAGTGGTCCATGGTCGAGGTCGTCCAGCAGCCGGTCGCCCCGGCCGAGGAGCAGACCGGTCCGCGTCCGCCGCTGCTCGAACTGACCTGGACCGACCCGATCACCGGCAAACGCGGTTTCCTGGTCATCGACCGCCTGGTCCGCGGCGTGTGCAGCGGCGGCCTGCGCATGCGCGAGGGCTGCACGCTGGCAGAGGTCCGAGGGCTGGCCCGCGGCATGACCGCCAAAGAGGCCCTCAACTATGACCCCGCCGCCCGGTACCTGCCCTTGGGCGGGGCCAAGGGCGGCATCGACTGCAGTCCCTACGACCCGGAGTCCAGGGCCGTCCTGCGCCGCTATCTGCAGGCGGTCCGCCCGTACCTGGAACGGTCCTGGACCACCGGGGAGGACCTGGGCCTGCGCCAGGACACCCTGGACGAGGTCGTCGCCGAAGTCGGCCTGCGCAGCTCCATCCAAGCCGTCTTCCCACTCCTGGACGACGAACCCGCCGCCATCCAACGTCTCGCCGACGCCTTCGCGGTCAAGGTCGACGGCATCTCCCTGGACGAGCTGGTCGGCGGCGCGGGCGTGGCCCAAGCCGCCCTCACCGCCATGGCGGAACTGAACCTGCCCCAGGACGGCGCCCGCGTAGTCATCCAGGGCTTCGGCTCCATGGGCGGCGCCACCGCGAGATTCCTCGCCGAAGCAGGCCTGCGTGTGGTCGGCATCGCCGATGTGCACGGCACCATCGCCAACCCCGAAGGCCTGGACGTAGAACGCCTCCTGCTCACCCGAGACCCCTTCGGCGCCATCGACCGCACCCAACTCCGCCCCACCGACCAGGAACTCCCCAGAGAAGCCTGGCTCACCCTGGACACCGAAGTCCTGGTCCCCGCCGCGGTCTCCTACTGCGTCAACACCGCCAACCACTCCCGGGTCGCCGCCAGGCTGATCGTCGAAGCCGCCAACATGCCGGTCACCCCCGAGGCAGAAGCGGCCCTGGCCGCCAGGGGAGTGGTGGTCATCCCCGACTTCGTGGCCAACTCCGCCACCAACTCCTGGTGGTGGTGGACTCTCTTCGGCGACATCAACCCCAACGCCCCCGAGTCCTTCACCAAGGTCCGCACCCAGATGCGCCACCTGGTCACCCAGATCCTGACCCGCTCCCGCACCACCGGCGAACTCCCCCGAACCGCCGCCACCGCGATGACCACCGAAAACCTCACCGCCATCGAGGCCCGCTTCGGCTGACCACAACACGATCGCCGATGCCCTTGCCACCGGCCCGGCGTGGAACTGTCCTCAACCGCCGGGCGTGCGCGCTCCGGCGACGGTACGACGAGCATCGCGCCACGCGATCAACGCCGTCCGCCACCGTGGCGAGGCCAGCGCACCCCCGCGGCGCCGGGCCCGCAGCTGATCGATCAGCCATCCCGGCGCGGCAGCCTGCTCGACCGCGTCGCTTTTCGTGAGCAGGGTCCCGGTGCGCAAGGCGTGCCGGGCCCGGGCCATCGAGGTGAGCCCCAGGTCGGCGATAACCGGGTTCAGCCACAACCAGGGCCGCCGGGCGGCCCACGCCCAGTACCCGGTCAACTCGGCCCGGGCCGCCGCCCGGACATCGTCAGCACGCACCGCGGGCAACACCGCCTGTGGGGCCCGCCCGGCCACGGCATACCCGTGCAGCACAAGCTCGGCCCTGGTGACACCGGAGAGGATCCGCTGGACCAGCAACCCGTGCGTCCAGGTCGGGTGCTTCACTCCGACCTCGGCGAGCGTGGCGGAGTCCACGTAGACACACCCGAGGTCGAGCCCGGCGCCGGCCCCCGCGTCGATGTCCCGGTGCACCGCGGCTAACGCGGCCTGTCGAGGCGCGTCCACCGGACCGTCGACCAGCGCGACCAGGTCAAGATCGCTGACCCCTGGGAGGTAGTCGCCGGTCGCCAGTGACCCCGCGACGAACACGTCAGTGATCCACTCGAACCCGGCCAGTCGTCCGGCGAACTCGGTGACGATCGGCGCCATGCCCGGAGTCTAACGGCGGCTACTTTTCCGCGTCGCGGATGATCCACAAGGCAAGCAGGATCATGCCGATGATCGCGCCGATCCAGCCCACCACGAAGCCCACAAGCTCGGCCTCAGTCCACTCAGCCTCAGTCCACATCGCCTGTCCCCCTTCACCAAACGGTGCCCCCTCCCCACCGTACCGGGCTGATATGTCCGGCATTCAAGCCATGGCGTCGGTCTTCCTAAAAAAGCTCATCCCTTCTGATAATTTCAGTGACAATCAAAACTAATCCCTCTCCACCCGCAAAACCCAACACGGCCAAGAAGGGCACCCGCATCGCCCACCACGTAAGGATCTGGTGGACCTAGCTCTGCTGGAGGCGGCGCAGCGCGAGGTAGCCGCCGATGGCGGGGATCAAGGCGAGCAGGCGGGTTCGGGGCGGGGTGTTCTCCCGGAGCAGGCAAGCGGCGATGACCAGCAAGTAGGCCGTTCCGTGCAGGGGGCCGGTCAGGGCACTGACGGGGCGCCAGTGCACGGTGACCAGGTTGAGCAGCAGGACGGCGACGGTGATCATCTCGGCCAGGGCGGCGTAGCGCAGCAGGCGCATCTCACGCTCCGGTGGTCGAGCCGGGGCGGACGATCATCAGGACCACGACCACCGCCCACAGCAGGTTGAACACGCCGGTGCCCATCCGCAGCCGGCTCAGCAGTCCGCGCCACGGCTGCTCGCCCTCGGCCTGCGGCAGGGCGTTGACCAGGGTGTTCTGCGCCGGCACGACCACCAGCGCGAGCACCGCCGCGGCCAGTGCGGTCAGGATGATCGAGACGATCAGCCACACATCGCCGAGCACGTTCATCTGCACCGCGGTGGCCAGGCCGAAGACCGGCACCACGATCCCGGCGACCAGGTAACCCCGGGTGATGCGCCGCAGCAGCAACGTCACCGGCACCGCGCTGGCCTCCGCGCGCAGGGCCGCGCCGGCGTAGCGGGGGAACAGGCTGGCGGCGACGGTGACCGGGCCGATGAGCACGATGGCGGCCAGCACGTGCACGCTGAGCAGGAACTTCGTCATCGGCTCAGCCCGCCATCGCTGCGTTGGCCCGCCATACCACGCCACGGCGTTCGTGCTCGAACAAGGTTTCCACGGCGATTGCCGTTGGTGCGCCGTGGAATCGTTCGACCAGGTGCAGTGCGAGGTCCAGGCCGGAGGTGACGCCACCGGCGGTGACCAGGTCGCCGTCGTCGACCACCCGGGCCGGGACGGCGGTGGCGCCGAAGTCGGCGAGCCGGGCCATGGCGCTGCGGTGGGTCACCGCGGGGCGATGGGTGAGCAGGCCGGCCGCGCCGAGCAGCAGGGAGCCACCGCAGACGGCGGCGAGCACGGTGTCCGCGCGGGCGGCGAAGGCGTGCAGTGCCTGGTGCAGCTCGGGGGTGAGGGCGGCGGTGAGTCGGTGGGTGATCTCCGCGGCGTCCTCGGCCAGGGAGCCCGCGGTGCCGGGCACGATCAGGAGGTCGGCGCGGCCGGGGTCCAGGGCCGCTTGGGCGTGCAGGGTGACGCCGGTTCCGCTGAGCACCGGCCGGGCTTCGCCGGTGGTGACGAGTTCGGCGGTGAGCGGGCTCGGGGTGTACTGGCTCGCGGCGGCGAACACCTCGTGCGGGCCGATCGCGTCGAGTGGGTCGACGCCGTCGAACAGGACGATCTGGACGAGCATGGTGATCCTTTCCCCTCGGGGTCGGTGACCACCTTGGCTGGCGCGGGGCCGGGAGAGGAGTGGCTGGAAAGCCAATAATCACCGAGTTTCAGCCAAGTCGCTGAACTGCGGTGATGAGTAGGGTGTGGCTCCATGCGGGTGGTGGCCATTGTGGCGTTGAACGATGTGGTGCCCTCGGATCTGGCCATTCCGTGCGAGGTGTTCGAGCGAACCCGGTTGCCCGACGGGCATCCCGCCTACCAGGTGCGGGTGTGCTCGGCCGATGGCGTGGTGGATGCCGGGTTGTTCGAGTTGCGCACCCGCTGGGACCTGAGCGGGCTGGCCGGCGCGGACACCGTGATAGTTCCCGGCGTCCGCGATGTCACCGTTCCGGCTGACCCCGCGGTGCTGGCCGCCCTGCGCACCGCCGCGGCCGCCGGGGTGCGCATCGCCTCGGTCTGCTCGGGGGCGTTCGTGCTGGCCGAGGCCGGATTGCTGGACGGGACGCGGGCCACCACGCACTGGCTGGGCGCGGCCGCGCTGGCGACCCGCTATCCCTCGATCGAGGTCGATCCGGATGTGCTTTTTGTGGACAACGGCCAGATCCTGACCTCCGCGGGCGCGGCCGCGGGCATGGACCTGTGCCTGCACATGGTGCGCAAAGACCACGGGGCCGCGGTGGCCGCCGACATCGCCAGGGTCTCGGTGATGCCCCTGGAACGCGCGGGCGGGCAGGCCCAGTTCATCGCGCACTCCGACCCAGCCCCCGACGGCGGCTCGCTGCAACCGTTGCTGGTGTGGCTGGCGGAAAACCTGGAACGGCGGCTGAGCCTGGTCGAACTGGCCCGGCAGGCGCGGTTGAGCACCCGGACGCTGAGCCGCCGCTTCCGCGAGCAGACCGGCACCACCCCGTTGCAATGGATCATGCGGGAGCGGTTGCGGCGGGCCCAGCACCTGCTGGAAACCACCGGACACTCGGTGGACCGGATCGCCGCGCAGGTCGGTTTTGGCTCACCGACGGCGTTCCGGGACCGATTCCGGCTGCTGGTCGGGGTGTCCCCGGCTAGCTATCGGCGGTCGTTCCGTTCGCCGGAATGAGGATCTTGCGCTCCTCCGCGGTCAGTGGAACCTCGGGCAGGTAGCCGCCGCGCGGGCCGCGCAGGACCTGCCAGATCATCCGCGGGCTGAACAGCCGCAACGGCGAGGCGAGCAGGGTGAGCACGCGCAGGTTGGTGCGCAGGATGTCCGGGCGGCCGGGGATGGCGGCCACCATCCGGTCGGCGTAGCGGTAGTTGAGCCGGGCCAGCTTGCCCGGTGGCCGGCCGGTGGTCGTGGTGTGTGGCAGCCGCAGGTCCTGCGCGGTGGCCAGCCGCCAGGCCGGTTCGGTGACCCGGGCGACGGTGCGCTGGGCGCGGCGGGCCGACCCGGGCAGCAGCGGATGGTGCCGCTGCCACCGCTGGCGCAGTGCGCGGGCGGCCAGCGCGGCGGTGGCCATGCCGTGGCCGTAGATCGGATTGAAGGTGGCGTAGGCGTCGCCGAGCACCAGCAGACCGTCCGGCCAGAACCGGGCGCGTTCGTAGAAGTGACGGTGGTTGGCGGTGTTGGCGAAGCCGTGCGGCGGGGTCAGCGGGGTGGCCGCGGCGACCAGGTCGGCCAGCACCGGATCAGGCAGTCCACGCAGGAACGGCTGATACTCGGCTTCGGTGGTGGGCGGCGGATCGTGTTTCGGGCCGACCACGGTGACGATCCAGCGGTCGTGCTCGATGGGCGAGAGCATCCCGGCCACCGCGGGGCGATTGGAGTGCGGGTCGGATTGCACGACCAGCAACGGGAATCCGGCCGGGGTGCCGGGCGGGGCCTGGTAGACGCGGGTGGAGTAGCGGATGCCGGAGTCGATGTGCTCGCGGTGCACGGTCGGCATCTTGAACTCGGCCAGCCACTCGTGGGTGTGCGAGGAGCGGCCGGTGGCGTCGACGACCAGGTCGGCGGTGAGGCGCCGGGTGTCGGTGGCGCCGCGGTCGCGCAGCCGGACGCCGCTGACCCGGCGCCGATCGCCGAGCAGACCGACCACTGTGGCCGGTGCGGCCACCGTGATGCGGGGGTGGGCGAGCACGCGGCGGCGGACCACCCAGTCGGTGAGCGAGCGGCTGGCGCTGATCACCCCGGCCTCCGGGGACAGGCGTTCGCGCCAGCCCGCGGGGTTGCGCATGAGGATGGTGGTGGGGTGGTCGAGTCGCTGCGCGCCGAGCCCGGTCAGTTCCTCGACGATGCCGGGCAGCAGGTCTTCCAGCGCGGCGTAGCCGCCCTCGACGAAGACGTGCGTGTGCCGGGCCTGCGGGGTGCCCTTGCGGTGGTCGGGGCCGTCGGGCAGCTCGTCGCGGTCGATGATGGTGACCGCGTCGACGTGCTCGGCGAGCACGTGCGCGGCGAGCATCCCGGCGAGACCGCCGCCGAGGACGACGGCGTGTTGAGTGGGCACTCGCCCATCCTGCCACCAGTGCTGGACGGACCGATTACGGTCGGTTGGTGTGATCGATGTGATGTTCGTGCCGTACTCGGCACACGGCCATGTGAACCCGTTGCTGCCGGTGTTGCGGGACCTGGTGGCCCGTGGCGCGCGGGTGCGGGTACTGGTCGGCCCGGCCTTCGCCGAGGCGATCGCCGCCACCGGCGCGGAGGTGCTCACGGTGCCGGTGGGGTTCGACACCTGGGTGCCGGACCGTGTCCGCTGGGCCGAGTTACCGCGGATCGGGCGGTCGGTGCGGACCCGGTTGCGTGCGGATCAGGCGAGCAAAGCCTTGCTGCGTAACGTGATCCGCGCGGATCGGCCGGGTCTGGTGGTGTGGGATGTGCTGGGTGGCTGGGCGGGCCGGATCGCGCGGGCGGCCGGGGTGCCCTCGATGGTGTGGAGCACGACGTACGCGGTCAACGACGCGGTGCTGGCCGAGACGACCCGGCACCGCTACGGCGCGCTGGTGGCCGCGGTGGCCGGACGGTCCAGGCTGAGCCGCCTGCACCCGTCGGGCCGGGGCACGGAACCGGTGCTGGTGACCACGTTGCCGGAGTTGCAGCCGGAACGGGCGAGTTTCCCGCCACGCTTCCACTTCGTCGGCCCGCTGCTGCGCGAGCCGGATCGCGGGCCGGATCCGTTGCCGTGGCAGGAGATCGAGGCGCGGCCGGTGGTGCTGGTGTCGCCGGGGACGGTGTTCGCGCGCGGCCCGGAGTTCTTCCGCGCGGCCGCCGATGCCTTCGCCGACACCGACTGGCTGGTGTTGCTGGCCACCGGCGCGACCGATCCGGGTGAGCTGGGCTGGTTGCCGGACAACGTGATCGCGCGACGCCGGCTGCCGCAGCGGGCGGTGCTGGCGCACACCGAGGTGTTCGTGACCCACGCCGGGATGAACTCGGTGCTGGAATCCCTCGCCGCGGGGGTGCCGATGGTGGTGACACCGCGGGCGGGGGATCAGAAGGGCACGGCGCGGCGCCTGGTCGAGCTGGGGCTGGCGGTTCCGGTGGCCGCGCCGGTGCGGGCGGCGGGGCTGTACCGGGCGGTGACCCGGGTGGCGGGGGATGCCGGGATGCGGTCGCGGGCGGCGGTGTTGCGGGAGCGGATCGTGGCGGAGGGGGCGGTGGCGCGGGTGGCGGAACTGGTCGTTGACCGGGTGTGCTGATCCGGTCGCGCACCGCGACCGAGGGCCGGTAGGGTCGGGCGGTAGGGGGTGCTGGGCGATGAGCGCGTTTCACAACCGGTATGACGAGCTGGACCAGGTGCGGGAGTGGCTGACCGGGGCGCAGAAGTGGGTGGCGCTGACCGGTCCGGCCGGGATCGGCAAGTCGGTGCTGCAGCTGGAACTCGCCGACCGGCTGGGCGCGGACTTCGAGCGGGTGCTGTACGGCTCTTTCGAGGGTGCGGTGCCGCCCGCTGACGTCTACGCCGAGTTGCTGCGGCAGCTGGACGTGGCCGAGGACGACCTCCCGGTGAGCGATCCGGCGCGGATCGCGCTGATCCGGCGCCGGTGCGCGGGGTCGCGGGTGCTGGTGGTGCTGGACGACGTGCGCGTCGCCGGTCAGTTCACCGGATTGCTGCCCGCGCTCAAGGGATGCGCGGTGTTGTTGTCCTGTCGGCAGAAGCTGGAGGCGTTGGCCTTCCACGGTTTCGCCGAGTTGCGGCTGACCGAGTTCAGCGAGGACGCCGCGGTGGAGATGGTCAGCTCGATGATCGCGCGGACCGGTGAACCCGCCGAGGTGCGCGAGCTGGTCGAGGTGTGCGGCCGGTTGCCGCTGGCCTTGCGCGCGGCCGCGGCATACCTGCACACCTGGTCGGAAGTGCCGATGCGGGAGTACATCGCGCGGATCCGGCAGGACGGCGCGGGCGGTCTGGAAGTGGACGGGGAGAAGCCGGTCGAGGCGATCCTGCGCGTCACCTTCACCGAGTTGTCCCCGGCGGCGGCGCAGGCGTGCCGGCTGCTGGCCTTCCTGCCCGGCACCCGGTTCGGGCTGTGCACCGTGACCGAGTTGCTGGGACTGGAGGAGGCGGCCCGGGACGCGGTGCTGCGGGAGCTGGAACGGGCGTTCGTGCTCCATCGGGAGCAGAAGCGGTTCTCCTGGCACCGGCTGACCGCCCAGTACGCCGAGTCGGTGGCACGGGCCTACCTGGTCGAGCTGCCGCAGGAGATCACCCGGATCCAGACCGGCATCGTCGAAAGGCATGCCCGCCGGACGATCGCGCTGGCCAAGGCGCTCTACCCGGACCGCGAGCTGGAGGGCCCGCTCGCCGCCGAGATCCCGCCGGCCGAGGTCGATGCCCAGGTCGCGCGGCGGGAGCTGGACGCGGACGCGGTGACCCTGCGCGAGATGCAGGCGCTGGCCCAGCGGCTCGGCCGGGGTGACCTGATCTGGCAGGTCAGCCACGCGTTGTGCCGCTGGTACTACGACACCAACCGCTATGAGGAACTGGTCGACACCCGCCGGTTCGCGCTGTCGGTGACCGAGGATCCGTTGGCGCGCATGGTGTTGCTGAACGAACTGGGCCACGGCCACGAAGGTCTGGGCCGCCCCGCCGAGGCCACCGCCGCCTTCGAGGACTCCCTGACCCCGGCCCGCGAACTCCGGCACCCGCGCTACCTGGCCGCCTGCCTGGAAGGACTCGGCCTCGCCGCCGAACAGCAGGGCGACCAGTCTGCCACCGCCCGCCGCGCCGCCGAGGCAGCAGGCGAGCAGTCCAGGGCCGCCGACCTCGCCACCGAGCAGTCCGCCCACTACACCAGGGCCGCCGCCCTGTTCGCCGAAGCCGAAGAAACCGCGGCCGGCCCCACCCGCCCACGCGCGCTGGCGCTCTACGCCATGCACCACGGCCGCATCGCCCGCAAAGCCGGCGACCCGCACACCGCCGCCACCAAACTCGACGAGGCCAAGTGCCGTTTCACAGCCACCGACACCGGCAACCTGGCCCGAATCCGCCTGGAACGCGCCCGAGTCCACCGCGCCCTGGGCGAACGCTCCGAAGCGGAAACCGCGTATCGGGACGCCCTGGCCCAGCTGATCGCCGCCGACATCCCGGACAAGCGCGAGGAGGCCCAGTCCGAACTCGACGCCCTGCGCCAAGAACTCGACGAGCAGTCCTAACCCGCCGCCCGCCGCTCACTCGTCACTCGAACCGCAGCACCGCCCCCGCCAGTTCAGCGAGTCGCCGCCCACCCAATACCGCCGCGTACGCCACCGAAGCCCAGCACACCGGATCGTCAGCACCCGCCGCGATGAACACGGCTTGGTCCCCATTCCGGGTGAGAATCCAGCAGTGCCGGCCATCCACCACCGCCGCCACAACAGCCCCCGGCCGAGCCGCTAAGGTGAGGGCGAGCCACTCCTCCGGAGTCTCCCGCAACTCGCTGACCTGGATGAACAGCACATCGGCCGCGTTGCGCAGGCTGGGCAGCGGATGGTCGGCGTGGACAACGAGATGGGCATGGTCCGGAGCCTCGGTTAACTCGGCCGGGTGACGCGACAGAAACGCCAAGGCAACCAAAACGCCCGTTTCCGCGTTCCGCAGAGGAACGGTGGCGGCGGCGGACCCGGCACGGGGCGGCACCAGCGAACAGGTCACCCAGGAGGCCTGCAGCACCGGCCGAGGACTAGGGGGCCCGGCAGGAGGCGTGGCAGGAGCCCCGGGCAGGAAGCCGGCCAGCTGCCCGCCACCACCGGACCGCTCGCGCCGGAGCCGGCCGCTCGCCAGGCCCGCGGCTTCGGGCCCGACGGCGGTGAGCCCCGGGCTCGCCGCGGCCGCGACGAGCGCGCCGGGCGAATTGGGCGAGCCGGGCGCGTTGAGTGCGCCGGTGGCCGATGGCGGTGGCAGGACCGGGACCGGCGGTTCGGCGTCCGGTTCCGGCAGGTGCAGCAGTCGGTAGCAGAGCGCCCGCAACAGCCGGGCCGACTCGCCGGGCGCCGAGGTCACCAGCTCCGCCACCTCGGCGTAGCGGCCCGCAGCGCGCGGATCCTGCCCGGCCTCGCCTGGATCCGCGCTCGTCGCGGAACTCTCGGGACTCGCGGGAACGGGACTCGCAGGAGCGGAACTGGCGGGCGTGGGACTGGCGGGAGCGTCGGGAGCGGGGCACTCGCCATCGCGGCTGGACGCGCGGCCGGGGTGCCCTCGGCGATCCGCGTCGCCATCGCGCGCTGGGCCGCCCGCCGGTTCGCGCACCGGCCCCGCGGCCAGCGCCCGGTGGCCGGCGATGGCGCGCTCGAGCTGGGGCCGCAGCGGTGCCGCCAGGTCGAGGTGGGGCGCGAGTTCGCCGAGGCGGGCGACGGGGGAGCCCGGGGCCACGCGGTCGGCCGGGAAGGCGGCCAGCAGAACCGGGCGGTCCAGGGCGGCGGCGTAGCAGGTTACCGAGCCGTGGTCGCCGATGACCAGGTCGGCGGCGAGGAGAGTGGCGCGCCAGCCTTCGTGTTCGGGGAGCAGGAGCAGGCCGGCGCGGAGGCAGTCGGCGAGCCAGGTGTGGAGCTGGCGGGGGCCGTGGTGGTGCCAGATGTTGGGGTGCAGGATCAGGGCCAGCTGGTGGGTGTCGGCGGGGAGTTCGGCGAGCAGGCGGCGGATCAGGTCCGGGGTGGCGAACAGGGCGGTGGGGGACCAGGTCGAGGTGACCGCGATGAGGGTTCGGCCTGCGGGGGCGGCCAGGGCGGCGCGGTAGCGGGGAGTCAGGTGGCGGCTGGCGAGTATGCGGTCGTAGCAGGGGTCGCCGGCGAGGACGGCTGCCGGGCGGGCGGCGGGGGTCAGGCGGGTGATTTGTTCGGGGTGGGAGAAGACGAGGGCTTTGGCGAAGGGGGCGCCGTCGCGCAGGACCCACTCGTCGGAGAGGCCGAAGACGTCGTCCGGTGGGGGAGCTTCGGGGCACTCACCGGTGCGGAGTGGCGCGGCGGAGTGCGCTTCGCCGGGGCAGGCAGGGACGGGTGGAAGTTCGTCCGGGGCGGGGGCGGGATCGGCGGGGGTGTTGCGGGGGCCGCGGTGCCGGATTCGGGATTCGGGATTCGGGATTCGGGATTCGGGTGACTTTTTAGTGTAGCCGATTCCGTGAGACAAGATCACCAGCGGTGCGCTGACCTGGTCGATCCCGGCATGATGGCTAGCCGTGATGGCCAGGTCGAACGGAGCGGCACACGCTTCCGCCCACGGCATGGTGAGAAAGCCGTGGCTTTCCAGGAATTCGGGAAGTCCGTGGCGGAAAGGGTCGGTTTCCGGCCAGGTGAAGGTGAGCTGCACCCGGAAGTCGGACTCGAAGATCGGCAGGACGTCCAGCAGCCGGGTGGCGGTGGTGAGGTTGTGCGCGATGAACAGGACCCGGCGGCGGACCGGGACCGTCAGCCACGTCGACTCCGCGGGTGCGGGAAGCGGGCGGTGGTCGGGGTCAGGCTGGGCCGGCACGCCCAGACCGTAACCGAAGCCGGGTCACAGGTTGTCGGGGTCGGGCACGCGGAAGCTGTGCGCGGGGAAGCCCGCGGTGGACAGGATGTGCACGGGGGCGTAGGTGTCGCCGATCCACACCGGGCGGATGGCCAGACCGGCGATCTCGCCGGTGATCTCGGGCAGCAGCCTCGCTCCGCTGCACCGGGCGGACAGCGGTCGCCGATGGTGCCGGGGGTTCTGCACCAGGTCGAAGCAGGCCAGGGTGTTCACGCCCTCGGGGCCGCCGCCGACGAGCAGCAGGCGGCGGTTGGGGGTGAAGACGCCGCCGCGGATGTCGGTCAGCGGCAGGGGACTGGGGCCCAGGTCGATGTCCCAGTAGGGGAGGTGACTCAGGGTGGTGGGGTCGTAGGCGCGCAGGGTGCGCGGGTGGCGGGTGGCGCTGGTGTAGAGCAGGCCGAGTTGGTTGCCACACCAGGTGAACAGGCCCTCCTCCGGCAGTTCCTTCGCGGGCAGCCAGCTCTGGCCGGTGCCGTCGGGGCGTAGTCGCCAGATGCCTGCGGGGCCGGTGACGGGGACGTCGAGGTGGCCGCGGTGGGAGACCGGGGCGCCGAAGCCGCCCGCGGTGGCCAGCACGGACGGGGCGGGGTGCAGCAGACCGAGGTTCTCGCCGTCGTGGGCGTGCGCGCCCAGGGCCCGGCCGCCGGCGGCGCTGGTGGGCAGGTACCAGCAGACGTGGTCGCAGCTCACGGAGCCGGTGCGGACCTCGGTCCAGTCGGACACATCGGGGGGCGCCAAGCCGGGCGGCTGGGTTTCTGTGCTGTACTCGGCCATGACGGTCCTTCCGCGCCGGCGCTGACATGGGGAGGCGCCCGCCACCCCCAAGCGCGGGCGACTCCACCACATCAAGCTTCTGTCATCGGTGTGCGCCCGTGCGTCGTGGAAACTACGGACATCGGGCGCGGTATCGGCGTTTTACAGCTCGATCGGCTCCGGCACGGCCAGTCCGTGTGCGCCGCCGTGCGCGGTGAGCACGTGCAGCGGCGTGTACTCCCCGCCGTGCCACCACGGCCGCAGCACCAGCCCGATGGCCCGGCCCGGCACCTCCGGCAGCAGCCGGGCGCCGGTGCACACCCCGACCGGGCGCGGTTGGCCGGGGACGTGCAGCAGGTCGAAGCAGAACACCGCGTTCGGGTCGGCGGCGATGAGCAGGACGCGGGAGTTCGGGGTGAGCAGGCCGCCGCGGATCCCGGTCAGCGGCAGCGGGGCCGGGCCCAGCGGGATGTCCAGGTCGGGGTCCGGGAGCAGTGACTGCGGGTGGTGAGCACGCAGCCACCGTGGGGTGGCCGGATCCACGGTGTAGTGAAATCCGTCGTGGGCGCCGAGCACACCGGGTTCGGGCAGTTCTTCGGGCAGGCCGGGGTGGCCGGTCGGCGCCCAGGTCGCCACCTGCGGGACGGGGCGCAGCGTGCCGAGGTCGTGGCCGATGAATGTGCTGGTCATGGCGGATCCCTCCCGGACTGGTGGCACCGGTGAATGCTCGTCCCAGTCGGGGGGTGGTCGCGTCGGTGTAACTACGTACATCCGGCGATCGGGTGAACTTTCACCACACGTCGCCCACTCGCCAGTCGCAGGTCAGCTCGCTCGTGCGATCCAGGGCCGGCCCCACGGGCAGGACGTGGATGGCGTCGTCTTCGGCCGGGGTGCGCACGATCCCGGTGGGGGTCAGTGCCGCGGTCGGTCCCAGCCAGGGTAGCCAGCCGCGGCCGCGGTAGAGGCGCTGGGCGTCCTCGGCCGCGCCGAGCGCGCCGAGTTCGTAGCCGTCGCGGATGATCCGTTCCAGGGGCGCCATCAGCCGGCCGCCGTGGCCTTGGCGCTGGTGGCCGGGGTGCACCGCGACGCCTTCGACGTAGCCGGTGCGCAGGACCCGGTCGGCGTGCAGGAGCTGGCGTTGCACCACCGCGGCGTGCCCGATCAGCGTGTCCTCGGCGTAGAGCAGCGCGTGCATGCCGCCCAGGGTGTGCGACCAGTCCTCGTCGGTGAATCCGCCGTCGAAGGTCAGCTCCAGCAACTCCCGCAGCGCGCGCCGGGTGCCGGGGTCCAGGTCGGCGGTGTGCGCCACCCGTAGCTCAGTCATCGGCGAGGTCCTGGGCGATCCGGCGCAGCCCGGCGGAGAGTTCGGCGGCGCTGGGCGCGGCCTCGGGGTCGATCAGCCACTGGGCCAGGATGCCACTGAGCAGCGCCTGGTGGATCGCGCCGACCTGCCGGGCGTCCCCGCTGCCCGCGCCGACCTGTTGCAGCAACTCGGCCAGGCCGAGGCGGGCGTGCTCCATGCCCTGGGCCAGATTGGCGCGCACCTGGGGCAGTTCGTCGATGAGCGGGAAGATCTCGAAGGTGGCCACCCACATCCGCCGGTGCGTGTGGAAACTGCCCAGCACCCGCTCCCAGTAGGTCTCGAACCGTTGCCGCACCGTGGCTTCCGGGTCCAGTTCGGCGGCCAGGGTGGCCTCCAGTTCGTCGCCCCACTCCTGGATGGCGGCGTAGAGGGCCTGGTTCAGCAGTTCCTGGGTGGAGCCGAAGTGGTAGCCGATCGCGGCCAGGCTCACTCCGGAGGCGCGGGCGATGTCCCGGGCGGTGGTGCGGGCATAGCCCTTGTCGTACAGGCACTGCTTGGCCCCCACCAGCAGCGATTCCCGGTTGTTGGTCATGGTCAGCATCCTCGCACATGTCCCAGACGAACGTCTTAGACAGATGTACTAGACAGAAGTGCTAGACGTTCGTATGATTCTCGCCATGACCAAGACCGTGCTCATCTCCGGCGCCAGCATCGCCGGCCCCGCCCTCGCCTACTGGCTGCGCCGTCACGGCTTCCGCCCCACCGTCGTGGAGCGCGCCCCGGCCCCGCGCGAAGGCGGCTACAAGATCGACGTCCGCGGCGCGGCGATCACCGTGTGCGAGCGCATGGGCATCCGCGCGGCCATCGAGGCGGTGGACACCAAGGTCCGCGGCGTCACCTTCGTGACCGAGAAGAACAAGCCGATCGCCACCATGGAGGCCGACTTCATGTACGGCCGCGGCACCGGCGACGCCGAACTCTGGCGCGGCGACCTCAGCCGCATCCTGGTGCAGGCCTGCGGGGACGAGGTCGAGTTCGTCTACGGCGACTCCGCCACCGCCTTCACCGAGACCGGCCAGGGTGTGGAGGTCACTTTCGAGCACGGCGCGTCACGCACCTTCGACCTGGTCGTGGGCGCCGACGGCCTGCACTCCACGACTCGCGCGCTGGCCTTCGGCCCGGAGTCGGACTACCTGCGCCACCTCGGCCGCTACATCTCGATCTTCACCACCCGGCACCACATGGACCTGGATCGCTGGGAGCTGTTCCACAACGGCGTCGGCGGCACCGCCTGCATCTACCGCACCGGCGTCGGCGAGCCGGCCAAGGGCCTGCTCATGTTCGGCGCCGGGGACCTCCAGGTGGGCCGGGACGTCGCCGCCCAGCAGCAGGCCCTGCGCACCGCCTTCGCCGGGATCGGCTGGCAGGCGCCCAAGCTGCTGGCCGAGATGGTGAGCGCGCCGGACTTCTACTTCGACGCCGTCGCCCAGATCCACCTGCCGCGCTGGAGCACCGGCCGGATCGTGCTGCTCGGCGACGCCGGTTACTGCGCCTCACCCGCCTCCGGCCAGGGCACCAGCCTGGCCCTGGTCGGCGCCTACGTGCTGGCGGGCGAACTGGCCAGGCAGGCCGACCACACGAGCGCCTTCGCCGCCTACGAGCGGATCATGCGGCCCTACGTCGAGGCCAACCAGCAGCTCGGCGTGGACGGCGCCAAGGGCATGATCACCGACACCGCCTGGCAGCGCCGCCTGCGCGGACTCTCCTTCCGGCTGCTCAAGTTCACCCCGTCGGGCGCCCGCAACCGGATCGCGGCCAAGATGCACGAGCAGATCCAGCGCGCCGCGCACGCCGTCGACCTGCCCGACTACCCGGTCACCGCGCCCGCCGGGTCCCGCTGACTCAGCCCCAGTCCGGCTCGGTCGCCCCGCCCGCGATGGCGGTGACGATCTTGAAGCACTTCATCGCCTCGGTCATGTCCGGCGCGTCGAAACCCACCCGCAGCACGCCGATCTGTTCCACGGTGGGGATCACCGCCGCGGCCATCGCCAGGTGTGCCGCGTCGAACTCCACCTCGATCCGGTGCGGCCCCGGCGCGACCGCCCGGCGGCCGGCCAGGTTCATCGAGCGCCGGGCCCCAGTGGTGATCAGTTCCCAGGACAGGGTGGGCGGCAGGCAGATCGCGGCGTAGCGGCTCACGCACTCCTTGACCGCCACATGCTCGGCCTCCGGCACGTACTCGGCGGCATCCGCGCAGCACCGGTCGTCCCCGGTGATCATGAGCACCGGGACGCCGTGCTCGGCGGCCAGGGCCGCGTTGAGCCTGCCCTCGCTGGCCAGCGCCCCGTCCAGCCACACCCCGGTGATGGAGTTTTCCAGGTAGGTGTGCGCCAGCACGCCCTGCTGGCCGGCCGCGGCGTGGTAGCCCAGGAACACCACCCCGTCCACCCCGGAGTCGATGCCCTGCATCATCGACAGCGGCTTGTGCCGCCCGGTGAGCAGCCGCGCCCGCACATCCAGGTCCTCGATCAGCAGATTCCGCTGCGAGGAGTGGGCCTCATTGACCAGGATGTCGGTGGCACCACCGGCGGCCAGGCCGGCGATGCAGGCGTTGACATCACCGGTGAACACCGGCCGGAACCGCTCCCAGCCGGGAGTGCCGGGCTTGACGTCGGCGCCCCAGGTCACCCCGGTGACGCCCTCCATATCGGCCGAGATCAGAATGCGCACGGTTGATCACGTTACGACCTGGTCAGTACTTCGCGGTACTCGTTGACTTGTTATGTGGCGAGATGGTTATTTCTTGGCACCAGCCTGGAAGGGGAAGTCGATGACCTCGGCACGCAGGGTGCGCGGACTGCTCGGCGCGATGCTCGCCGGTGCGGTGATGGCCGCGCCCGCCATGCTCGCGGGAGCGCCCGCCGCCACCGCGCAGCAACCCGCGAGCAGTGTTCTGCGGGTGGGGCTGTTGCAGGGCATCGACTCGCTCAACCCGTTCCTGGCCAGCCTGCAGTCCTCCACGGAGATCGGCAGGCTGATGTATGACTTCCTCACCTCCTACAAGGTCGAGGACAACAGCCCAGGCGAGGGTCTGGCGAAGGAGTGGACCACCGCGCCGGACAAGCTGACCTGGACCTTCACCCTCCGGGACAACGCGAAGTGGTCCGACGACGCGCCGATCACGGCCAAGGACGTCGCCTACACCTACAACCTGATGATGCGCGACCCGGTCGCGGCCACCGCCAACGGCAACTTCGTCGCCAACTTCGAGTCGGTGACCGCCTCCGCCGACGGCAAGCAGGTGGTGATCAAGACCAAGACGCCGCAGGCCACCATGCTCGCCCTGGACGTGCCGATCGTGCCCGAGCACGTCTGGTCCAAGGTGAACAACCTCAAGGACTTCACCAACGAGACCCAGCCGGTGGTCTCCAGCGGGCCGTTCACCCTGCTGGAACACAAGCCTGAGCAGCACGTGAAGCTCAAGGCCAACAAGAACTACTGGCGCGGCGCCCCCAAGATCGACGAGCTGCACTTCCTCTACTTCAAGAACAGCGACGCCGCCGTGCAGGCCCTGCGCAAGGGCGAGGTGGACCTGGTCAACCGGCTCACCGCCGCCCAGTACCAGTCCCTGCAGGGCGACAGCACGGTCACGCTGAACAAGGCCAACGGCCGCCGCTTCTCCGAACTGGTGCTCAACCCCGGCGCGGCCACCAAGACCGGCGCGCCCATCGGTGACGGGCACCCCGCGCTCAAGGACCTCCGGGTCCGCCAGGCCATCGCCAAGGCCATCGACCCCAAGGCCCTGGTCGACCGGGTGTTGCAGGGCTTCGGCCAGGTCGGCGGCGGATTCCTGCCCCCGGTCTTCCCCGACTTCCACCTCACCCCCGAGGCCGCCGGCGCCAAGTTCGACCCGGGCGCGGCCAACGCCGCCCTGGACGCCGCCGGCTATGCCAAGGGCGCCAACAACATCCGCGTCGGCCCCGACGGCAAGCCGCTGACCTTCCGGCTCTACGCCCGCAACGACCGGCCCAACGACATCACCGGCGCGGAGTTCATCAAGAGCTGGCTGGCCGACATCGGCGTCGGCGTGGAGCTGCAGACCATCTCCAGCAACCAGATGAACGAGCGCACCACCGGCGGCCAGTACGACATCGCCTTCTCCGGCTGGGGCACCAACCCCGACCCGGACTTCATCCTCGGCCTGCACACCTGCGACCAGCGGCCCGGCCCGGACGGCAAGGGCGCCACCACCGACGCCTACCTGTGCGACAAGACCTACGACGAGCTGTACAAGGCCCAGCTCAGCGAGTTCGACCGGGCCAAGCGCGGCGAACTGGTCAAGCGGATGCAGAAGGTCGCCGTCGACCAGGCCGCCAGCATCGTCCTGTACTACGAGAACGCGCTGGAGGCATACCGCAGCGACAAGTTCGCCGCCTTCGCCCTGCAGCCCAGCACCGGCGGGGTCATCCGGGAGCAGAACGGCATGTGGGGCTACTACAGCGCCACCCCGGCAGGCGCCGCCGGAGACAGCGGATCCGGCAGCAACACCGGGCTGATCATCGGCATCGTGGTCGGCGTGCTCGTGCTCGGCGGTGGCGCCGTGCTGCTGGTGACCCGCCGCCGCAAGGCCGGCGCCGACGACCGGGAGTGAGCGCGTGAGCGACCTGCTCGCCCCGGCCGAGCAGCTGGACCCAGCCGCCCAGAAGACCAGGAAGTCCACCGGCACCGCGCGCTATCTGCTCGGCAAGCTCGGTGGCGCGCTGCTCAGCGTGTTCTTCGTGGCGGTGCTCGGGTTCCTGCTGTTCCGGGTCATTCCCGGCGACCCCGTGCAGACCATGACCCGCGGCCGCCCGGTCGGGGCCGAGCAGATCGCCCAGCTGCGCGCCGAATTCGGCCTGGACCGTCCACTGTGGATGCAGTTCCTGGACTACCTCGGCGGGCTGTTCCAGGGCGAGCTGGGCACCTCCTACACCTACCGGCGCCCGGTGGGGGAGCTGATCCTGGAACGCCTGGGGCCCACCGTGTTGCTGGTGGGCACCGGCACGCTGATCGCGGTGGTCATCGGGCTGAGCCTGGGCATCCGCAGCGCCTGGCGGCACGGCAGCCGCTTCGACCAGTTCTCCACCGGGATCTCGCTGACCCTGTGGTCGGTGCCCACGTTCTGGCTCGGCCTGATCCTGATGATGGCCACCGGCAACGCCTTCCCGTCCCGGGGCATGCTCGATCCGTCCACTCCGGACGAGTTCTTCCCGCAGGTGCTCGACATCGCCCACCACATGGTGCTGCCCTGCCTGACCTTCGTCGCGGTGGTCTTCGCCCAGTACCAGCTGGTGATGCGTTCGGCGCTGCTGGAGGAGATGGGCGCGGACTACCTCAACACCGCGCGTGCCAAGGGATTGACCGACGACGCGGTCCGCCGCCGCCACGCCGTGCCCAATGCCATGCTGCCCACGGTGACCCTGGTGTTCCTGCGGCTGGGCCTGGTGGTGCAGGGCGCGGTGACCGTGGAGACCGTGTTCTCCTGGCCCGGACTGGGCCTGCTGCTCTACGACGGGCTCAGCGTGCCCGATCTGCCGCTGCTGCAAGGGGTGTTCACCGTGCTCGCCGGAACCGTGGTGGCCATGAACGTGGCCGCCGACCTGCTCTACCGGGTGCTCGACCCCAGGGTGCGTGCCTCGTGAGCGCCCCGCAGACCGCGCGCGCCCTGGCCTGGGCCCGCCGCCGCGAAGCCGCCAGTCGCGCCTGGCGGCAGTTCCGCACCGACCGCGGCGGCCTGGTCGGCCTGCTCGGGCTGATCCTGTTCGCGCTGCTGGCCGTGGCCGCGCCGCTGTTCACCGACCCGGCCGATCTCGACGTCACCAAGACCACCGGGCGGCCGTTGCAGGGTCCGGGCGCGGACTACCTGCTCGGCACCGACGAGACCGGGCGTTCGGTGCTGCTGCTCGTGCTCGGCGGGGCCCGGATCTCGCTGACCGTCGGCCTGGCCGCGGCGGTGCTGACCATGCTCATCGGCACCGTGGTCGGCCTGCTCGCCGGGCACTTCGGCGGCTGGGTGTCGGCGGTGCTGATGCGCTTCACCGACTTCTTCCTGGTGCTGCCCTCCCTGGTGCTGGCCATCGCGCTGAGCAGCGTGCTCGACCGCGGCCTGGTCACCATCGTCTTCGCCATCGGCCTGACCTCCTGGCCCAGCGCCGCCCGCCTGGTCCGCGCGCAGACCCTCGCGGTGGAGGCCCGGCCCTACATCGAACGTGCCCGCGCCCTCGGCGGCGGCCACACCCACCTGATCACCAAACACGTGCTGCCCTCCACCCTGCCGCTGGTCTTCGCCGACACCACACTGCAGGTGGCCAGCGCGATCGTGGCCGAGTCCACCCTGTCCTTCCTCGGCCTGGGCGATCCGACCCAGGTCACCTGGGGATCGATGCTGCGCAACGCGCTCAACAGCGGCGCGGTCTCCGCCGGGGCATGGTGGTACGTGATCCCGCCCGGTATCGGCATCGTGCTGGTAGTGCTGGCCTTCACCCTGTGCGGGCGGGCCCTGGAAACCGTGCTCAACCCACGGCTGCGGACCTCGGGGGGACGCTGAGATGACCCTGCTCGAACTCCGCGACCTCACCATCACCTACGCCTCCGCCCGCGGCCCGGTGCCCGCCGTGCGCGGGGTGAACCTGTCCCTGGACGCGGGGCAGACCCTCGGCATGGCGGGGGAGTCCGGCTGCGGGAAGTCCACCGTGGCCATGTCCATCCTGCGGCTGCTGCCCCGCAGCACCACCATCGGCGGCCAGATCCTCCTGGACGGGGAGGACGTCACCGGCATGTCCTGGGGACGGCTGCGCGCGGTTCGCTGGGCCGCCGCCTCGGTGGTGTTCCAGGGCGCGATGCACGCGCTCAACCCGGTGCGGCGCATCGGCGAGCAGATCGCCGAACCCATCCTGCTGCACAACGGCGCGGGTGCGGCCTCCAGCCGACAGTCCGATGTGGACAGAGCAGTGGCCGAACTCCTGGAACGCGTCGGACTGCCCGCCCGGCACGCCCGCGCCTACCCGCACGAACTCTCCGGCGGGCAGAAACAACGCGTGATGATCGCGCTCGCGCTGGCCTGCTCCCCACGACTGGTCATCGCCGACGAACCCACCACCGCCCTGGATGTCATGGTGCAGGCCCAGGTCCTGGACCTGCTGGCCGAACTGGTCGCCGAACGCGGCATCGGCCTGATGATGATCAGCCACGACCTGTCCGTGCTCGCCCAGACCTGCCAGCGGCTGGCCGTGATGTACGCCGGCCGCATCGTCGAACTCGGCCCGTCCCACCAGGTCACCACCGCCCCCGTGCACCCCTACAGCGCGGCGCTCTCGGCCGCTTTCCCCACCGTCGGCGACCCGGCCTCCCGGATGGCCCCGCGCGGCCTGCCCGGCGACCCGCCCGACCCGGCCGACCTGCCCGGCGGCTGCCCGTTCCACCCCAGATGCGGTGTCTCCCAACCGGAATGCGCCACCCAGGACCTCCAGTTGCGGCCCGCCGGACCCGAACACACCGCCGCCTGCGTGCACGCCCACGTCCCCGCCCCGGAGGCCGCCCGATGAGCCCGCTGCTGCGCGCCGAGGACCTCGCGGTGCACTTCCGCTCCCGCAACGGCGCCACCGCCCGCGCCGTGGATGGGGTCAACCTCACCGTCAACGCCGGCGAGATCACCGCCCTGGTCGGCGAATCCGGCTGCGGCAAAACGACTCTGGCCCGCACCCTGCTCGGTCTGGAACGCCCCACCCGCGGCCGGGTCAGCTTCGAGGGCGAGCCGCTGCCGTACACCACCAAGGGCCTGCGCGCCTACCGCCGCCAGGTCCAGCTCGTCCTGCAGGACCCCACCGGCGCGCTCAACCCGCGCCAGACCGTCTACGAGGCCGTCGCCGAGGGCCTGCGCATCCACCGCACCCCCGGCAACGAGGCCGACCAGGTCGCCGACGCCCTGTCCCGGGCCGGCCTGCGCCCACCCGAACGGTTCTTCCGCGCCTTCCCGCACGAACTCTCCGGCGGCCAGCGCCAGCGCGTGGTCATCGCCGGCGCCCTCGCCCTGCACCCCCGCCTGCTCATCGCCGACGAGCCGGTGGCCTCCCTGGACGCCTCCGTCCGCGGCGAGATCCTGGCCCTGCTGCTCAAACTCCGCGCCGACCTCGACCTGGCCGCGCTGGTCGTCACCCACGACCTGGGCCTGGCCTGGAACATCGCCGACCGGGTCGCGGTGATGTACCTGGGCCGGATCGTCGAGGTGGGCCCGGTCGAGCAGGTCCTCACCCACCCCCAGCACCCCTACACCCAGGCGCTGCTCTCCGTGCTCGGCGAGACCCCGACGGTGCTCACCGGCGAGGCCCCCGACCCGACCCGCGTGCCCGGCGGCTGCCGCTTCCACCCCCGATGCCCCGCCCTGGCCAGCGGAATCGCCGACCCGGTGGCCGAGTCCTGCCGCCGCCGCGACCTGCCCATCCTCACCGGCCAGGCCGACATCGAGGTCGCCTGCCACCTGGCCGCCGCCCCCGTGCGCGGCTGAGATCCAGGTCAGGGCATTCTGAACCCGTGCCACCGGAACCCGCCATCCCCGTCGAGCTAGTCCAGCACGCGCTGCGCGCCATGCGCGCCGGCACCTTCCGCGTCGACACCACCCCCGGCGGGGTGACCGTGAGCCTGGTGATGGCGGTCAGCCCCGCCGGCCGCCGCAACGCCGCCGAACGCCTCACCCGTTCCCTGGCCGAGTACAACCTCACCCTGGACGCCCCCGACCCGGTCACCGCCCTGACCGAGAGTCCCACCGGCTTGCGCGTCATCCCCGCCCATGGCTGAGCGCCTCGGCGGCAAACCCGCCCCCGCCACCGACACCACGGTCCACAACCGCGACTGGGACATCGACCAGGACCTCGACGGCCAGACCTTCACCAGAGTCGCCTTCCTCGACGTCGACCTGTCCGAGATGTCCAGCCGCCAGGCGAGTTTTGTCGACTGCAACTTCCGGCAGTGTCGTTTCAACGCCGCCGAGCACACCGGCAGCGCCTTCCTGAACTGCACCTTCACCCGCAGCCGCTTCTTCGACACCACCTTCACCGACTGCAAACTCACCGGCAGCATGTTCGACAACTGCACCTTCGAGCTGTTCAAGGTCAGCGGCGGCGACTGGTCCTACGTCGGCCTCCCCGGCGCCAACCTCAGCCGCGCCACCTTCACCGGCACCCGCCTGCACGAGGCCGACCTCACCGCCGCCCGCCTCCCCGGCGCCACCCTGCACCGAGTCGACCTGACCGACGCCCTGCTGCACCGCGTGGACCTCACCCGAGCCGACCTCCGCGGCACCGACCTGTCCGCCCTGGACCCCCGCAACGCCGAACTCGAAGGCGCCCTGATCGACCCGGAACAAGCCCTGGTCATCGTTACGGCGCTGGGCCTGCGCGTCGGCTAACCTCGAAAGAAAAGGGGTGAGTCCATGACCGAGCACAAGCCAGACCCGAAGTTCGCCACACTCCCCGACCGCATCCCCCTGTCGGAAACCAGCCCCGCCAAGGACACCAGCCGGGCCCCCGACTTCGACGGCGGCAAAACCGAACGCGACATCGCCCTGCACTACCCCGTCTGACCCCCAGCCCCCACCAGCAGCCCACCCGGTCCACCGCCCGATCCCCACACCAGCCAGTCCCGTGCCACCCAGCCGCGCCACCTCGCCAGCCTCACGGCTACGCGCCCGCCCAAAAAACGCGCGCCCTGACCGGCCCCCACCGGCTAGCTTCCCCGCCATGAAATCCCGGCCATCGGACCTGGACGACCACACCCTGCACCAGGCCCTGCAAGCCTGGAACATCACCGCCACCAGCCTCACCCACGCCCCCGTCGGCTTCGGCGACCACCACTGGACCGCCACCGACCAGCACACCCGCCGCTGGTTCATCACCGTCGCGGACCTCACCGCCAAACCCCACTGCGGCCCCACCCCCGCCACCGCCTGGCACGGCCTCCACCAAGCCATGACCACCGCGGCCACCCTCCCCCTGGACTTCATCGCCGCCCCGGTGCCCACCCCCGACGGCGACACCCTCCGCCGCCTCGGAACCCGCTACGCCCTCAGCGTTTTCCCATTCCTGGACGGCACCGCCGGCCACTTCGGCGACCCCGTCAACCGCCCCGACCGCACCGCGATCCTCACCCTGCTGGCCCACCTCCACCGCACCAAACCCCCAGCCACCACCCCAATCTGCCCACCGGCCCTGCCCTCCCGCGCCACCCTCACCGCAGCCCTGACCACCCTGCACACCCCCTGGACCGGCGGCCCCTTCGCCGAACCCGCCCGCGCCCTGACCGCCCAGCACGCCACCCACCTGCACCACCGCCTGACCGAGTTCGACCGCAGAACCGCCACCCCGCATGGCACTCTCGTGATCACCCACGGCGAACCCCACCCCGGCAACCTGATGCGCCTGGAAAACCGCCACATCCTGCTCGACTGGGACACTGTCGGCCTGGCAGTCCCCGAACGCGATCTCTGGCTGGTCGCCCAGGACGATGCGGACCTGGCCCACTACACCGAGATCAGCGGCCGCCCGGTCGATCGCTCGACCCTGGAGCTGTACCGCCTACGCTGGGCCCTCGACGACCTGTCGGCCTTCCTGCACTGGTTCCGCTCCCCTCACACCCGAACCGCGGACACCGAACAAGCCTGGACCGGTTTCACGGAAACCCTGTCCGCGCTCACGGGCACGCCGGGCAAGGCCACCGCGCTCGAAGGCATCATGGCCACGGCCACCACGGCCACCACGGCCGCGGGCGACGCCATCACGGTCTCAGCCACCGCGGCTACGGATGCCGTGGTCACGGATCCGGATCCCATCGCCACGGATCCCACCGCAGCGCCCTGAATGGCACGCTGGCCACCGCACCTAGCCGGTCGAGCCAAGCCCGGTCGCACGACGCCAACCACGCGATCCACGCCGCGCGGCACACACGCACCCTAGTCCGGGCCACACCGGCGCCGGGTGGTCGAACTCCTCCTCCCTCCGCCCCCGAGAGTGGCCGAACTTCCCGGTGCCCGCGCGTTCCCGATCACGGGATCCGAGCCCGCCCGGCAATCTGGCTGGCTAGTGTGGGTGATCATGAGCGAGCAAAAGGAACGCATGCTGCGCGGCGAGCTGTACCGCGACAACGATCCCGTGCTGGTCGCCGAGCGCAGGCATTGCCAGCAGTTGGTGGACCGGTTCAACGCGACCCGCTCCGGTGAGGACGAGGCGCGGCAACAGATCCTGACCGAGCTGCTCGGCGGGATCGGCGCCGGATCGTGGATCATGCCACGGTTCCAGTGTGACTTTGGCTACCTCATTCGCATGGGGGACAACAGTTTCATCAACTACGACGCGATCCTGATGGACTGCGCGCCGATCACCATCGGCAACGACGTGTCCATCGGCCCGCGGGCTCAGCTGCTCACCTCGTTGCACCCGATCGAGGATCACGAGCAGCGGCGGCAACGCTGGGAGACCGCGGCACCGATCATCATCGGGGACAACGCCTGGCTCGGCGGTGGGGTCATCGTCTGCCCCGGCGTGACCATCGGCGCGAACACCGTGGTCGGCGCGGGCAGCGTGGTGACCAGGGATTTGCCCGAGCGGGTGCTGGCCGTCGGCAACCCGTGCCGGGTGATCAGGGACTTGTGAGGTCCTGACCTGCGGCATTACCTCTGAGGTAATCGACAGCTTGACCTGTGACGGGAGATCGTCATGTCCACAAGGACAGCCGAACTTCCGATCAAGGAGTCACGATGACCACTCAGGTTTCCGCCGCCACCGCCAATCCCACCGGTCTGCTCCGCCTCGCCCTGCGGCTGGACGCGGTGGCCTCCGGCGCTATGGGTGTGCTTCTGCTGCTGGGCAGCTCCTTCCTCGCTGAGTTGCTGGGCCTGCCCGCCGGACTGCTGCTCGGGGCGGGTGTGGTGCTGGTCGTGTTCGCGGCCGGGGTCGCCACCGTGGGGATGCGGCGGCAGCTCAGCCGGGTTGGTGCCTGGGAGATCGTGGTGATCAACGCACTGTGGGTCGCGGCCAGCGTCGCGATCGCCGTCACCCTGCCGACGACCAGCTTGGGAGTAGCGTTTGTGCTGGTCCAGGCTGCGGCGGTAGCGGTGTTCGCGGAGCTGCAGGTGATCGGGCTGCGCCGGTCCGCCCGCTAGTCCCGTGACTTGTCCAGGGCCTCGGTGGTCGCTACAGTGGCGCTCCATTCAAACTTGAGTAATGGGGGAGTCATGCGGATTCTGGTCACCGGGGCCAGCGGAACCGTCGGCGGCGAGGTACTGCGGCAACTGCTCGCCGCCGGGCACACGGTGCGAGCACTCACTCGGGATCCGGGCCGGGCCGGCCTGCCCGAGGCTGCCGAGGTCCTCCGCGGGGACCTGACCGCCCCGGAGACGCTCACCGGGGTGTTCGAGAACGTGGATCGGCTCTTTCTGGCACCTGCTTTCGCTGTGTCGGCAACGGTGAACGACGTGCTGGTGACCGCGACCGCCGCCGGTCTGCGACGGATCGTGACGCTGTCCTCGGGTGCGGTGGTGGAGGACGAACCCGGCTACGGGGACGCCGACTACCACCACGCCGACGAGGTGACCGTGGAACAGGCGGTGGAGGCCGCCGGGGTTGAGTGGACACACGTGCGGGCCGGGGAGTTCATGGCCAACACACTGGACTGGGCACCCGCCATCCGGACCACGGGTGTGGTGCGCTCGCCCTTCGGCAAGATCGCCTCCGGAATGGTGCACGAGGCGGATATCGCCGCGGTCGCGATCGCGGCGCTCACCGAGGACGGACACCACGGCGCCAAGTACGTGCTCACCGGACCCGAGCTGATCACCCCGCCGGAGCAGGTCGCCGCGATCGGCGCGGCGATCGGGCGCGACCTGCGCTTCGAGGCGATCAGCCCGGACCAGGCGCGGGCGGACTGGCTGGCCCAGGGCTATGGCCGGACTTTCGTAGAGTGGATGCTGGGGCCAGAGGACGCTCCTGTCTCCGAATCGGATTTGGTGGGGGCGGCGGAGTTGACCGATGACGTCGAGCGGGTGCTGAACCGGCCCGCTCGCACCTACGCGCGATGGGCGGCCGATCATGCCGACGACTTCCGGTAGGCGGGGGCCGAGGAGTCCCGCCCGAGACAGTCTCACCCGTGACAGCCGCGGCGAGCCGGCCACCGGCGGCAGGACCGCCGCGGCCAGGAATGGCTGGCACGAAGGCGACGCGACCGCGGTGCCGCCGTCCGCCTCGGTCACGACCCTCACGGGCACGGTTCAGCGTTCCCGGCCTGGACCAGGTCGTGTGGCCACCACGACCCAGGCCACGCGGCCGGTCGGCGAACTGCTCCGTGAGTGGCGGGACCGCAGGCGGCTCAGCCAGCTCGAGTTGTCGGTGCGGGCCGACATCTCCACCCGGCACCTCAGCTTCGTGGAGACCGGGCGATCCAAGCCAAGCCGGGACATGCTCCTGCACCTGGCCGAGCACCTGGACCTGCCACTACGGGAACGCAATCACCTCCTTCTCGCCGCTGGATACGCGCCGGTCTACGCCGAGTCGGCACTGGATTCGCCGCACATGACCGCGGTCCGGACCGCGGTGCGGCAGATCCTCACCGCCCATGAGCCTTACCCGGCCGTCGTCGTCGACCGGGCCTGGACCATGGTCGAGGCCAACACCAGCATCGGCGTGCTGACCGAGTCGGTGCGACCGGACCTGCTGGTGCCACCGGTGAACGTGCTGCGTGCCAGCCTGCATCCCGAAGGGCTCGCGCCGCGGATCGCGAACCTGGGGGAGTGGCGGGCACATCTGCTGGGCCGGCTGCGGCGGCAGGTGGCGATGACCGCCGATCCGGTGTTGACCGAGTTGTACGAGGAACTGTCCGGCTATCCGTGCGCCGAGCCGGAGCCGGAGATCGAGCTGCCCGGACCGGGCGAGGTCGTGGTGCCGCTACGCGTGCGCCACGAGGGCCAGGAGCTGACCTTCTTCAGCATGGTCGCCACGTTCGGCACACCGGCGGACATCACCGTCTCCGAACTGGCGATCGAGTCGTTCTTTCCCGCCGACGAGGCGACCGAGACCGTGTTGCGCGCGCGGCGGGGTTGACCGACTCAGTTGATCGGGTTCATCGTCTGCCTCCTCACTGCGCCCACGGGGGCGCGAACACCTGACCGTTCAGCTCCGTCGAGATGCCCGCGCTCGTGCACACCAGGACCGAGAGCGGGCACTCGGCGGTGTTGCGTAAGGCGAACAGCTCGCCGGGCGCGATGGTCAGCGCCATGCCCGGCGGGACCACCCGTTCGACCCCGTCCACGGTCGCGGTCAGCGGGCCGTCCACGGGCACGAAGACCTCCTCACGATCGACCGTGTGCGCCTCGCCCGCGCTGCCGGCGCCCAGCTCCAGCCAGCACACCGCCAGCTCCCGGCCGCCGAGGCTCGGGGTGGAGACGGGATGGAATGTGTTGGCGCCCAGGGAGAACGTCGGTCCGGGGTAGGTCCTGTTCATCTGTCCCTCCAGCGAGATGGTCAAGCGGCTTGTCGAGATTGAAGGTAAAGCAGCTTGACCACATCGCGCAAGTCGGTGTTGAATGCAGACGGGCGAACGAGCGGATCTAGGGTGGCGCCATGGCCGAGAGGCAGCTTCCCGTGACGCTCGCGATGGTGTTCCGGTTGATGAACGACCGCGTGCACGCGCGGATGGACGAGCAGGGATATCCCGGGCTGCGGCCCGCCTACGGATACGCCTTCAACTTCCTGTCCCACAACCCCACGACGACCGCGGTGGCGCTGGCCATCCATCTTGGGGTCACCAAACAGGCGGCGGTGCAGCTCGTCGAGGAACTGGAGAACCAGGGCTTTGTGGCGCGGCGCCCACACCCGGGCGATGGCCGCGCCAAGATCGTCGAACTGACCGAACGAGGCAGGCAGTGCATCCAGGAAGTCGAGCTGATGTGGCTGGAGGAGGAGGAACGTTGGGAACAACTGGTTGGTAAGCAGGCGCTGGAGGAGGTGCGATTCGCGCTCTGGGCCTACGTGCGAAATTCAGAGCGACCGGTCGGACTGCGACCACTCTGGTGACACGTTCCGGTGGCGAGGGCCTGAGCTGACGGGCCGGTGACCGTCGTGGACATGACCGTCAGCGCGGACGGCGGTCAGGGCGGCGGGCGGCGACCAGGCTGACGAAGGGCCAGTGCGGTGCGGGCCGTGCTGGGCTGGGTTCCAGGGCGCTTCCGCCTGGCGGATCGTCGTCGCTTGTTGGACTGGCGCAGGGCTGGGACTGGCGGCGTTTGGCCGAGTCAGGTGCGTCGGCGCGACTTGCTCGGGCAGCGACTGGTCAGGGCGTGGCTGGTCGCGAGCCACTGTCGCAGGTCAGACCTGCGTGGCGGCGGACATGATCGAGTTCGCCAGAGTCGCGCACTGGGTGAGTGGTCTCGGTGGATTGGTCGAAGGCCGGATCGGCCTAGGCCAGGGCGGCGGGACTGTGCAGGCGGTGCCGAGCCGGAGCTGGAGCCTGTGCCGAGCCGGAGCCTGTGGCGGGCTTGGCTGAGGTGACCTCGCCGGTGCTGCTCAGTTGGCCGGGGTGACCGGGCGGAGTGAGCTGAGCAGCAGCTCGGTGAAGTCCGCGCCGATCTCGGTGACGCTCTTCGGGCCGCTTGGGCGGTACCAGACCGCCATGTGGTGGATGGCGCCGAAGAAGGAGTGCGTCACCAGGTCCGCCGAGATGTCCGGGCGGAACTCGCCGGCGCGCTGGCCTTCTTCGACCAGGCCACGGAAGCGCTCGTGGTAGCGGCGGCGTTCGGCGCGGACCGTGGCCAGGGTGGTCGGCGGGAGGTGGTGCATCTCGCGGAAGAACACCGTCACCTCGCGCAGGCTGTTCGCGCTGCTGGTCACCACGTCCTCGGCGGCGGCGCGCAGGCGTTCGGCTGGCGAGCCGGAGCTGGTCGCGATCTGTTCGAGGCGGTACGTCTGCAGGAACAGCAGGCGCCGGTAGACCTCGTGCAGTAGCTCTGCCTTGGACTTGAAGTAGTGGTAGAGCCCGCCCTTGGTCACCCCGGCGGCGTCGGCGATCTCCTGGACCGAGGTGGCCGGGTAGCCCTTGTCGGCGAACAGGCGCGTTGCGGCCTCGACCAGTCGTTCCGGGACAAACCGGTCGGTCGGTGCGGACTCGGATCGTGCTGACACAGTGCTGATACTGCCACTAACTGGGGTGATTCACTGCACCCGATGAGCGGCATTGCCGACATTCCAACCGGTCGGTAACCTCCGTGGGGTGGCATTGACGGACACCCGAGAGATCGACGCGCTGGTGGTGGACTACGGCGGGGTGCTGACCACCTCGATCCGGTCGTCCTTCCGCGACTGGTGCGAGGCCGACGGCATCACCCAGGACAGCCTGCGCGGCTTGCTCGGCGACTGGCTGGGCGCGCGGGCCGAGCCCGGCAACCCGATCCATCTGCTGGAGACCGGCGAGCTGGACACCGGCGAGTTCGAGCGGCATCTGGCCGCCCGGCTCACCTCCGTGGACGGCCGGGCCATCGACTCGAAGGGACTGATCCGGCGGATGTTCGCCGGGGTGGGTCCGGATGAGGCGATGCTCGACCTGTTGCGGGATGCCCGCGAGGCCGGGCTGCGTACCGCGCTGCTGTCCAACAGCTGGGGCGGCGGCTACCCGATGGAGCGGCTGCGCGAGCTGTGCGAGGTGATCGTGATCAGCGGCGAGGTCGGGCTGCGTAAACCCGACGCGGCGATCTACGAGCACACCCTGGAGCGGCTGGGGCTGCCCGCGGGGCGCTGCGTGTTCGTCGACGACGCGGAGCCGAACGTGCTGGGTGCGCGGGCGGTGGGCATGCACGCGGTGTGGCACACCGACGCGGCCAGCACCATCGCGGCGGTGACGGCGCTCGCGCCGGCGCTGGCGGGAGGATCGGCATGAGTGGACCGGAGAACACGGGCAAGCCCAGGACCCTGGAGGGGTCCGGAGCCTCCGCGGGCGAATCCTCCGGAGTCCCCGCGGGCGGATCAGGGGAGCTGCCGGGCCTTGATCTCGGGCGATTCCGCGCTTACCTCGACGAGCAGCGGCCCGGACTGCGCGCCGGGGAGCTGACCGCCGAACTCATCGCGGGCGGGCGGTCCAACCTGACCTACTCCGTCAGTGACGGAGTGCACGACTGGGTGTTGCGGCGGCCGCCGCTCGGGCATGTGCTGGCCACCGCGCACGACATGGGCCGGGAGTACCGGGTGATCACCGCGTTGCGGGACACCGCGGTGCCGGTGCCCACCACCGTGCTGCTCTGCGCCGATCCGGAGGTGCTGGGCGCGCCCTTCTACCTCATGGACCGGACGCCTGGGCAGGTGTTGCGCACGCGGTCCGACGCCGCCTGGCTGCGGCCGGAACAGGCTCGGGCGTTGTCGCTGGAACTGGTGGAGGTCCTGGCAGACCTGCACGCCGTGGCGCCCGAGTCGGTGGGCCTGGCGGATTTCGGGCGGCCGGACGGGTTCCTGACCCGGCAAGTCAACCGGTGGAAGAAGCAGCTGGACGCCTCGCGGAGCAGGGAACTGGCCGGGATCGACGACCTGCACGCCCAGCTCGGCGCGCGGATCCCGGAATCCGGAGCACCCGCGATCCTGCACGGCGACTATCGGCTGGGCAACGTCCTGGTCGGCGCGGATCCGCTGGGCATCACCGGAGTGCTGGACTGGGAGATGTCCACCCTGGGCGATCCGCTGACCGACCTGGGACTGCTGGTGGTCTACAACCACGACCTCGGCGCGGCCGGTGAGGAGATCTCCGGCAGCAACTCCGTGCCCGGACTGGCCGGCACCGACGAGCTGATCGCGCACTACGCCCAGCACGGCGGCCGCGACGTCGGCCGGCTGAACTGGTACGTGGCGCTGAGCTTCTTCAAGCTCGCAGTGATCGTGGAGGGCATCCACTTCCGGTTCGTGGCCGGCAAAACCGTCGGCGCGGGCTTCGACAAGATCGGCAAACTCACGCCCCTGCTGGTGAGCAGCGGGCTGAACGCACTGGCAGAGGAGAGCTAGATGGACTTCGCCCTCGACGAGCGGACCCTCGAACTGCGCGAGAAGCTGCTGGCGTTCATGGATTCCCACATCTACCCGGCCGAGCAGGAGCTGCTCGGCAAGGACGTCGCGCCCGGCGCGGAGTGGGACCGGCCGTCGGTGATGGAAGACCTCAAGGAGGAGGCGCGCAGGCGTGGCCTGTGGAACCTGTTCCTGCCCGGCGCGCACGGCGCGGGGCTGACCAACCTCCAGTACGCCTCGCTGGCCGAGATCACCGGCCACAGCCCGAGCCTGGCCCCGGAGGCGCTCAACTGCGCCGCGCCGGACACCGGCAACATGGAACTGCTGGCCGAGTTCGGCTCCGAGACGCAGCAGCGGCGGTGGCTGGAACCGTTGCTGGGCGGGCAGATCCGCTCCGCGTTCTGCATGACCGAGCCGGAGGTGGCCTCCTCTGACGCGAGCAACATCGCCACCCGGATCGAGCGCGACGGCGACCATTACGTGGTCAACGGCCGCAAGTGGTACGCCTCCGGTGCGATGAGCCCGGACTGCGCGGTGCTCATCGTCATGGGCAAGACCGACCCCGGCGCGGAACGGCACCGCCAGCAGAGCATGATCATTGTCCCGTCGGACACCCCCGGCGTGGACATCAAGCGCGGCATGCACGTCTTCGGCTACACCGACGGCGCGCACGGCGGGCACGCCGAGGTGGTGTTCACCAACGTCCGGGTGCCCGTGGAGAACCTGGTCGCCGGCGAGGGTGACGGGTTCGCCATCGCGCAGGCCCGGCTCGGGCCCGGCCGGATCCACCACTGCATGCGCCTGGTCGGCATGGCCGAGCGTGCCCTGGAACTGATGTGCCGGCGGGCACTGGACCGGGTCGCCTTCGGCAAACCCCTGGCCGAGCAGGGCGTGGTGCGGGAGTGGATCGCCGAATCCCGGGTGCGCATCGAGCAGACCCGCCTGCTGGTGCTCAAGACCGCGTGGCTGATGGACACCGTGGGCAACAAGGGCGCGCACACCGAGATCCAGGCGATCAAGATCGCCACCCCGCGGATGACCGAATGGGTGGTGGACAAGGCGATCCAGGCGCACGGCGCGGGCGGGGTCAGCCAGGACCTGCCACTGGCGCACCTGTGGGCCCAGGGCCGCACGCTGCGACTGGCCGACGGTCCGGACGAGGTGCACCTGGCCTCGCTGGCGCGGCGGGAACTGAAGAAGTACAAGGGCTAGACAGTGAGGAACCGGGTCCGGAATGTCCACAATGGACATTCCGGATCCGGTTCTGGGCTCAGCTACGCCGGAACGAGAACGGGCAGTGCGTGCCGCCCAGGCCCAGCGTGGTCGACCGTTCGAAGGTCAGGCCGTGCCGGTCCGGATCGATCGCGCCGATCCAGCTCTCGTCGAAGGCGCACAGCGCCGGCGTCAGCTCCGCGGCATCGTGCGCCTTGAGCACCTCGTGGTAGAAGCACTGCCGCACTTCCAGCAGATACTCGCGGTCGTCATCGGCCGCGCGGTGGAAGGCGAAACCGGCGCCGAAGGCGTGTTCCTCCCGGGCTTTGCTGATCGCGACCATGGTGCTGAACGCGTCCTCGGCGTAGTCCAGGGCGTACCGGGTGCCCTGGGCGATCTGCTCGGCGAGCGGCTCGGCCAGCGCACGCCGCACCAGCGTGTGCCGGTCGATCTCGCCTGGCAGCAGGCGGAAAGCGGCCACCACCATGGTGGTCAGCGCGAGGTTGTGCCGAGCCGCCTCATCCACGATCCGATGGGACTGGGCCGCGGCCAATTCCGCGCCCAGCGCCCTGGTCGCGGCCGGGTCGAACCCGGGGACCCGCTCGGCGAGCCAGGTCAGGAAAGCCTCGATCAGCGGCGGAATCTCGACCGCGGGATTCGGCACATAGGCGGCGTCGAGCGAGTCGAACTGGTTGGTGGACATACTGGTCCTCTCTCAAGGTCCCAGCGCGCTCCACCAACCGACCTGGCGCTGACTAATGGTTGACGTCGGCCACTATGGCACAGCCTCTAGGTGCTCAGGGTGAAATCGGTGAAGGTGGCGGTGAACCCGGTGCCGTCCGGGGAGGCGCACATCGGGCCGACCCAGGCCGGCCGTTTCGGCGGCAGGTAGGCCAGGCGCAACATGGTCTCCGGGGCCGCGCCGTCCACGCCGTAGCGCACGGTCACCGCGTCGCCGGAGCGCTCCACCGACAACCGCACCTCGCGCAGTCCGCTCGGCGCGGGCAGCACCGACCAGTCGGAGAACTCCCTGGTGGCGACCGCGCTCAGCCACAGCCGGCCGTCCAGCTCAATGCCGGTCTTGATCCAGTTCCGCTCGTCGAGGCGGATCATCAACCCGGCCTGGTCGTAGCGGTCGTGGTAGTCGCCGCGGAAGGTCACCGACGCGGTGAAATCCCCGGCGACCCGGCGGCCGAGAAAGTGCCCGGTGTCGCGGATGAAACCGTAATGGGTGACGCGCCAGAAGTCGGTGTCCGATGCCGTCCGCACGGTCAGCCGCCCGTCCGCCACACTCCATTTGGGTGGCTCGTTGAGCCAGGCCCAGTCGCTGCTGCCGAAGTCCGCCGCACTCATCTCGCGATCCTAGGGTGGCGGAAACTCGGTTGGCTCCGGCCGGACGGCGGGAGCATGATCGGCGGCGATGGCTACCGAGTCCGTTCTGGTGAATTTCGTTTATGCCCACAACGTCGGCCACGCGATCGAGGCGTTGCACTACGCGCACGGCTACCACCTGGCCGATCCGGATCGGCGGATCGCGTTGGTGCTGAACAAGAAGACCCCGGTCGAGCTGGCCTCCTGCTGTGACTGCGTGGACCAGGTGTTCGAGGTCGAGGTGGACCTCTTCGACGGCGAGTTCGACGCCGCGGCCGCGCTGGCCGGGACCCCGCGGGACTGGGACTGGGTGGTCGGCGACCTCCGCGGCACCCAGGACGTCCAGCGGGAGCTGTTCCCCGGCCTGGCCCGCTACTACGACACCGCCGCCACCCACTTCCGCGCGGTCAAGGGCACCGGCTACGCGGGCCTGGTCAAGATCGGCCCGTCCTACCTGCCCCACCAGGAACTGCGCCTGCGCCTGCCCCAGGCCGAGCTGGACCGGGGCGCGGCGCTGCTGGGCGACGCGCCGGTGAAGATCGCGGTGCTGCCCGGCGGCAGCGCGCCCCGCGAGTACTACCCGTCGATCGCCTCCTGGGAGCTCATCCTCGGTGGGCTGGCGGAGAAGTTCCCTGGCGCGCGGTTCTGCTTCCTGGGCAAGCTCGACACCGGGGACGGGCGCACCGGCACCAGCTTCGGCGCCGGCGAACTCGACCGGTTGCGCACCGCCTTCCCCAGTGTGGCCGCGGTGGACGTGCCCCTGGTCGAACAACTGGGCGCGCTGGCCTCCTGCGACCTGCTGGTGTCCCCGCACTCGGGTTTCTCCTTCACCGCGGGCACCCTCGGTGTGCCGTGGCTGGCGCTGTCCGGGAACCGGTGGCCCGAGTACTACTTCAACGGCGTGCCGTTCTACTCGGTGCTGCCCGACCAGGATCGGTTCCCCTGCTACAGCATGTTCGCCGCCGATCCCGACCTGGTCGAGGAGCCCGGCGGGCCTCGCGCGCCCAGCATGAGCCAGGCCCGATTCGCCGCCGATCTGCCGGAAATCGTGGCCGGCGCGGAGCTGCTGCTGGGTGACTGGAGCTATCCGGATGCGCTCAGTGACCACTTCCAGCGTCTGAGTCGCCGTTTTCCCGACTGGAGCACGTGGTTCTTCGCCATTGATGGCGTGCATCTTCCGTTCATAAGCTGATCGGGGAGTCCACGTTCACCTGATGCGGGCGGATGACGCGGTTGACCCGCTCAGCGCTCGAACACGTCACTGAGTCTTGGCATGCTGTATCTCTGCGTGACCAGTTCGCCACGGCTTCAGGAGACGACCATGCTCAGTGCGTTGCAGCGCGAGAACATCGGCGCGCTGTTCGACGTGTTCGACCACAGCGGTCTCGGCCGCATTGAGTGGGCGGACATGGAGCGCATCGCGCTGACCGTGATCGCCCGCCTCGGGATGACCGTCGAAGACCCGAAATGCGTGCTCTACCTGCAGGCTTATCGACGGTGGTGGGCACAGCTGCAGCACGACGCCGGCCACGGCGACATCGGCAGGGTGGACCGGCCCTCGTTCATCGCCGCTTTCGAGAAGGGCATGATGGCCGAGCCCGGGTACCTGGACCGGGTGCTCTCGGTCGGACTGACCGCTTTCGACGCGGCGGACACGGACGGTGACGAAGTTCTCGATGAGGAGGAGCTGGTCACGCTCTACGTCGCCAGCGGCCTGCCCAAGGAGGGCGCGACCGCGCTGTTCCAGCAGATCGACACCGACGGCGACGGCAAGATCAGCCGCCAGGAATGGCTCGCGGCCAGCCGCGAGACCTACGTCGGCGACGATCCCGAAGGTGTCGGCGCCAGCACCCTGGCGCAGAACTGGCTCGCCCAGACCTGACCGGCCATGACCAGCATCCTTCCCGTCGCCCCCCACCGGCTGCCCGGCCTCGGTCACCTGCCCTATCTGGCGCGTGACCAGGTTGGCTTCTACTCCTCGCTGCGCGATCTCGGACCGGTGGTGCGCATCTACTTCGGCCCGATGGAAGCGTTGCTGCTGACCGATCCGGCGCTGATCCACCAGGTGCTCGTCACCGAGGCGGACAAGTTCGCCAAGGGCCGCATCTTCCGCAAGACCCGCCCGTTCTTCGGCAATGGCGTGGCCACCTCCGACGGCGAGTTCCACCTACGTCAGCGCAGACTGATGAGCCCGGCCTTCCACCAGCAGCGCCTGGCCGGGTACGGCGAGGTGATGCGCGCCGAGGTGGAGCGGATGATCAAGGGGTGGAAGCCGGGGCAGCGGATCGCCTGGGAACAGGCCATGTACGCGGTGACCCCGCACATCATCGGCAAAACCCTTTTCGGCAGCGACCTGGGTGAGGAGGCCGCCGCGGAGATCCACCGGTCACTGCCCCTGGTGCTGCGCGGCGCGGTCACCCGCTCACTGAACCCGCTGCCCTGGCTGCCCGCCGCGCTGTCCCGCCACTACGACGAAGCCGGCCGGCGCCTCAACGCGATCATCGACCGCATCGTGTCCAGCCACGCCCACGACGACACCGACGGTGGCGACCTGTTGTCCATGCTGCTCAACGCCCGCCACGACGACACCGGCAAGGGCATGAGCCGCCAACAGGCCCGCGACGAGATCATGACCCTGCTCGTCGCAGGAACCGAGACCGCGGCGGTCACACTGTCCTGGTTGTTCCTGGAACTGTCCCGGCACCCGGCGGTCGAATCCCAGCTCCACACCGAACTGGACACCGTCCTGGCCGGCCAGTCGATCACCTTCGCCGACCTGCCCCGCCTGCCGTACCTGCGCCGGGTGGTCGACGAGACGTTACGGCTGCACAACCCGGTGCCGATGTCGATGCGCGCCGCCCAGGCAGAGGTCCAACTCGGTCCGGCGCTGGCCCGCCCCGGCACCGAGGTGGTGTACAGCCCGCTGGCACTCCATCGCGATCCCCGCTATCACCCGCGACCGCTGGTGTTCGATCCGGACCGGTGGGCGAGTCCGCCCGCGCCAGGTACCTATCTGCCATTTGGCGGGGGGCGGCACAGGTGCATCGGGGAGCGGTTCGCGATCGCGGAGATGATGATCGCGACGGCGACGATCGCGGCGGGGTGGCGGGTGCGGTCGGTGCCGGGGTATCGGGTGCGGTCGGTGGCCTATACAACACATCATCCGGTGTCGCTGCCGATGATTCTCGAACGGCGGTAGTTGAGGTGGGGTTTTGGCTGGTCGGGCTTGGGATGGAGGGAGATGGATCACCTGATTGAGTGGGAAAGTGAAACATGAAGGCAACCAAAACGCGGGTTTCCGCGTTCCGCTAGAGAGCGGTGTGCGGGGCGGAGGGCCGGAGGCGCGGTTGGGCGACCGAGACCGTCACGGCCGAGACCACGTCGCTGCTCGTGGATGCTGGTTGAATCTGGTTGTGCTCGGCGTTGCGCCGAGCCGGGATTCGGGCGTCGCTGGTCGCCGGTGGTGGCCGGTGGTGGTCCGTGTGTGCCGGCGCGAGTGCACGCGGGTGGGTGTGTTCGTGCACCCGCGACCGCGGTCGTGATCATCGAGTCGGGCAGCGGCTACCGTGGCGGGCATGCGCACTATCGGCCTGCTCGGCGGCATGAGCTGGGAGTCCTCCGCGATCTACTACCGCCTGGTCAACGAACTGGTCCGGGATCGGCTCGGGGGCCTGCACTCGGCGCGGTGCGTGTTGTACTCGGTGGACTTCGCCGAGATCGAGGAACTCCAGCGGGTGCAGGACTGGGATGGCGCCGGGGAGCGGCTCGGGCTGGCGGCCAGGGCCTTGGAGCGGGCCGGGGCGGACTTCGTGGTGGTGTGCACGAACACAATGCACAAGGTCGCGGACCAGATCGCCGCCGCCGTGGACATTCCGTTGCTGCACCTGGGGGACACCACCGCGGCGGCGGTGCTCGCGCGGGGTGTGCGGCGGGTCGGGTTGCTGGGGACGGCGTTCACGATGGAGCAGGAGTTCTACCGGGAGCGGTTGGCGGGGCATGGGCTTGAGGTGGTGGTGCCGGGGGCCGCGGACCGGGAGTTGGTGCATCGGGTGATCTACGAGGAGTTGTGCCGGGGGGTTGTGCTGGCGGCGTCGCGGGTCGCGTTTCGGGAGGTCATGGCTCGGTTGGCTGCGGCTGGGGTGGAGGGGATCATCCTGGGGTGCACCGAGATCGAGTTGCTGGTGGCGGAGGGTGACTCGGAGTTGCCGTTGTTTCCGACTACCCGGCTGCATGCGATGGCGGCGGTTGAGCTGGCGTTGGGGTGAGGCAGGTGGGCTAGATGCGGCGGGCGGGTGAGCCGGGTGGGATTGGTGGTACTGGCTTTGGCGCGGAGGCCCGCAGGTGGAGCGTGCGTTGACCCCCGAACGGGCGACCTCGCGGGTGCTTGCCTAGGTTGAGGGGCATGAGCAGCCTGACGAGTCTGGGTGTCCTCGCACAGTGGCCGGTGGAGCATGCCGCGGCGGCTGTGGTCCGTGCGGACGGCGCGGTCCTGGGCACCTACGGACCGCAGGATCGGAGTTTTCGGCTGGCCTCGGTGACCAAGCCGTTGACCGCCTACGCCGTGCTGGTCGCGGTGGAGGAGGGGGCGCTGGAGTGGGATCAGCCCGCGGGGCCCGTGGGGGCGACTGTCCGGCATCTGGCCGCGCACACTTCGGGGCTGGCCTTTGACTCCGCGGCGGTGCAGGCGCAGCCGGGGGCTCGGCGGATCTACTCCAACACCGGGTTCGAGGTGCTGGCGGAGACCCTGGAGAAGAGTTCCGGGATCGGGTTTCCCGAGTATCTCCAGGAGGCGGTGTTCGCGCCGTTGGGGATGACCGGGTCGGTGTTGACCGGGTCGGCTGGGTCCGGGGCGGTGTCGACGTGTGCTGATCTGGCCCGGTTCGCCGCCGAGTTGCAGCGGCCGACGTTGGTGTCGGCGGCGACCGTGGCTGAGGCGACCTCGGTGGCCTTTCCCGGGCTCAACGGTGTTGTGCCTGGTTATGGCATGAAGAAGCCCTGTGACTGGGGGCTGGGGTTGGAGATCCGGGGGGAGAAGTCGCCGCATTGGACCGGGTTGCGGAACTCGCCGCGGACCTATGGCCACTTCGGGCAGGCCGGGACCTTCCTGTGGGTGGATCCGGCGGCGGGGGTCGCGTGTGTGGCGCTGACCGACCGCGATTTCGGGCCGTGGGCGGTGGCGGCGTGGACGCCGTTCAACGACGGGGTGCTCGCCGAGCTGGGGCGCTGACAGGCTGAGAAGTGGGGCGGAGGCGCGGTCGCTCGCGCCTCCGCCCTGGCGCCGCGCCTGATCACAGGCCGCCGGTGTAGAGCAGTCGGTTCGGGGTCGCGGCGGGGGTGCCGCCGATCTTGTCGGGGGTGCCGTTGTTCCACAGCCAGTTCATGATCTCGTTCTGGGACCGGTCGCCGAAGGTGTGCTTGAACAGCGCCGCCGCGCCGGCCACGTGCGGGGTCGCCATGCTGGTGCCGCTGATCGTCATGGCCTGGTTGTTGAGCCAGGTCGAGGTGATGTCGGTGCCGGGGGCCAGCAGCTGGATGCACTGGCCGCGGTTGCTGTAGGTGGCGTAGCCGTCGGTGCGGGTGGTGGCGCCGATGGTGATCGGCCGGGCCGCACGCGCCGGGCTGTACTTGCAGGCGTCGTCGGTGGAGTTGCCGCCGGCCACCGCCACGAAAACGCCCTTGTCGGACAAGCGGTTCGCCGCGTCGTCGACCTGGGCGATGCCCGGGGTGCCGCCCAGGGACAGGTTGGCCACGGCGGGCCGCACCGCGTTCGCGCCGATCCAGTCCAGGCCGGCGATGATGCCCGACCAGCTGCCTCGGCCGTCACAACCCAGCACCCGCACCGACACCAGCCTGGTCGCCTTGGCCACGCCGAAGACCTGGCCGCCGACCGTGCCCGCCACATGCGTGCCGTGGCCGTTGCAGTCGTTGCCGTTGCGGCCGTCGCCGATCGCGTCGAAACCGGGGCGCGCCCGGCCCTGGAAGTCCGGGTGGCTGAACTGGATGCCGGTGTCCACGATGTAGGCGGTGACGCCGGATCCGTTGCGGGACACGGTGTACGCGCCGTCCAGGGGCAGCGATCGCTGGTTGATCCGGTCCAGGCCCCAGGAGCCGACGGCCCGGGGCGACGCGCCGTTGGCCGGCGGCAGATCGAGTTTGATCTCGGCGTCCGCCACCACCGTCTCGACCTCCGGCAGCTCGCGCAGCAGCGGCACCACCAGCGAGCTGATCTTGGCCGCGAAGCCGAGGAACAGGCCGCTGTAGCGGAACTTCACCTCGATGCCGAGCCCGAACCGGTCGATCAGCTTGTCCAACGTGTCCAGGGTGCCGCCCTTGGCCAGGGTCACGATGAACTGGTCCGGGATGATCTCTGGACTGGTGCTGGTCACCGGGCTGGGCGCGGGTTTGGCCGGTAAGGGCGCGGCGACGGCGGTGGTGGACGCGGCGAGAACCAGGAGCGCCGCGGCGGCGAGTACTCGGGCCGTGCGTTTCATGACTTCCCCGATCGGTCGACGGAGGGGTGAGTTCCCACCTACCGAGCGTGGTCTTGTCGGCGCGAACTGGGCATTCCCCGACGGAGCGGGGCTGGGGCGTGGAGTAACGCAACACCGGTGTCCATTGCGCAGAGTGCCCGCGAGTCCACCGCACCGGATGAAAAAGCAGGGCTCAGGTCATCCAGTGTGGTGGACTCGCGCGGGTAGTTGCAGGCGAATTCGAGGTTTGAACCGGTGGGGTTCACGCGGACGGGCAAGCGGGCGCGTGCGTTGTCGTTGACCATCGGTCACTACCCGGCTGAGCCGTTCAGCGGCGGCACCGCTCACGTGGCGTAGCTTCCGGCCGGGATCTCTAGATCAGCGCGGGCTCGTCCAGCAGCAGGGTGCCCGCGTCGGCGTCCAGCAACGCGGACACACCCAGCGGCACGGTGAGCTGGTTCGTGCAGTGGCCGAACCCGACTTCCCAGGCCACCGGCACACCCAGTCCGCCGAGCCGGTCGGCCAGCACCGCCCGCACCTCCGGCATCGGTCCGCAGGAGGTCCAGGAGCCGAGCGCGATGCCGGTGACCCCGTCGAACCAGCCCGATCGCAGCAGGTGGGTGAGCAGGCCGTCCAGCCGGTACGGGTCCTCGGTGACGTCCTCCAGCACCGCCAGGGACCCCGGCGGCGGCCGCCAACCGTGCCCGGTGGGCAGGCCGAGGTCGGCGGCGAGCAGGCTGAGTGTGCCGCCGACGGTGACCCCGCGCGCCTGGCCGCCGGTGATCGGCTCGGCCCCGCGCCCGAGTTTGCCGACCGCGGCCGGATCCAGCAGCGACCAGCGCAGGTGTTCGCGGGCGGGCAGGTCGTCGGTGAACATGGCGCTGGCGGTCATCGGTGCGAACAGGGTGACCTGATCCAGTTCGGCCGCGATCCGGGTGTGCAGTGCGGTGACATCGCTGGACCCGGCGAACACCTTGGGCGGCAACGACTTCAGCTCCGCCCACGGCACCAGGTCGACCATCCGCTGACAACCGTAGCCGCCGCGGGCGCACAGCACCGCGTCGATCTCCGGCCGCGTCCACGCCCACACGAAGTCCGCGGCCCGGTCGGCGTCCAGACCGGCCAGGTAGTCCAGCTCCGGGTGGGTGTCCCGGACGTGTGCGCCGACCGAGACCGTCAGTCCCCAGGACTGGAGCTGTTCGATGCCGGTGTCGAGCTGGGCAGGGGGGACCGGCCCGGCCGGCGCGATCACCGCCACGTGACCGGCGCGCGGCACCCGTGGCGGTCGCCGCAACCCGCTCACGAACGCAATTCCAGCGCGGGCACTCCGGCCGGGCTGAACCCGAGGGTCTGGCCGAAGAAGGACAGCTCGGCTTCTAGGGCGGCCTGGATGTTCTCCGCCCGCCGGAACCCGTGCTGCTCACCCTCGAAACTGCGGTAGGCGTGCGGGATCCCCTTGCCCGCCAAGGCTTCCAGAAACCGGTCGCACTGTTCCGGCGGGCACACCTGGTCCTCCAGGCCCTGCAGCAGCAGGATCGGCCCGGCGAGCTGGTCCACCCGGTTGGACGGGGAGCGCTCCCGGTAGCGGGCCTCTGCTTCAGGCAGTGCGCCGACCAGGCCGTCGAGGTAGCGGGACTCGAAGTCGTGGGTGCCGCCACCGGCGAAGGACAGCAGGTCCAGCACCGGGAAGTAGGCCGCCCCACCCCGGTAGGTGGCCACCGAGGTCAGTGAGGCAGCGGTGGTCCAGCCGCCGGCGCTGCCGCCGCGAATGCCCAGCCGTAGCGGGTCGGCGGTGCCCTCGGCTGCCAGGGCCTCGGCCACGGTGGCGCAGTCCTGGACGTCGACCACGCCCCATGCCTCGCGCAGCCGGTCCCGGAAGGCGCGGCCGTAGCCGCTGGAGCCGCCGTAGTTGACCGCGACCACGCCGATGCCGCGGCTGGTGAAGTAGGCGAAATCGGCGCTCAGCGTGGGGGAGACCTCGCCGGTGGGGCCGCCGTGCACGTGCACCAGGAACGGCGGGCGCTCGCCCTCCGGCGCGGTGAAGTCGGGGTTGTGCGGCAGGTAGACGTAGGCGGGGATGCCGACGCCGTCCGGGCCCGCGAAGATCCGCTCGACCACCGGTGGCAGGTAGGCCGGGTCGGGCAGTCCCGCGGGCTGGCCGGTGAGCGTGGTCAGCTGCCCGGTGCGCAGGTCGACCTGGGCGACGGCGGGTGCGGCGGCCGGGCCCGCGGCGACGCCGGTGACCAGGTGGCCGTCCCGGGCGAACGTGGTGCGCCACACCGGAAGCGGCAGGTCCAGCGCGGTCAGCTCGCCGGTGTCCTCGGTCAGCACGGCGAGTCCGTGTCTGCCGCGCAACAGGTGTCTGCCGTCGTCGAGCGGGACGAACCAGCTCGCGCCGAGTGTCCACAGTGGACCGCCGTAGTCGGCTTCGACCCGGTGCAGGGCGCGCTGAGTGCCGTCCAGGCTCACTCGGTGGAGGTTCCACCAGCCGTCCGGGTCGGTCATCGCGTACAGCGAGTGGTCGTCGGCCCACTCGAACTGGCAGACCGACTCGGCCGGTCCGCCCGCCACCACCTGGTGCGGTCCGGCGGTTCCGTCGCCGGTCAGCTCGGCCACGCACAGTTCGGTGCCGTCCCAGGGCATGGCTGGGTGGTTCCAGCCGATCCAGGCCAGGTGACGACCGTCCGGACTGGCCTGGGGCGCGCTCATGAACCGGTGGCTGGCGGCCAGCACCCGGATCGCGGCGGGGTCGGTGGCGGCCGCGCCGGAGACCGGGATCGCGATCAGCTCGCGCAGCAGGTCGGTGGGCTGGTCGCCGGTGATGGTCTCCCGGACGCACCAGATCTCGGCGCCGTCAGGGCCGGGACGCAGGTCGCCGTAGCGGAAGCCGTGCTCGCGCTCGGGCACCGGGGTCAGCGGGACCGGCTCGCCGCTGGCCGCGTCGACCAGGTGGATCCGCTGGTCGGCCCAGTCGGTGAAGGCCACCCGGTCACCGTCGCCGGTGGTCAGCACCGTGTAGGGCGCGCCGCCGTACTCGTGCAGCCGGTTGCGCGCGCTCCACGGCGCCGCCAGCACCTGCTCGGCCTGCTCGCCGGCCCGGCCGCGCAGCAGGGTGACCCGGCCGCCCTCGGTGGGCCTGCCCTCGGTCCAGTAGGTGAAGCCACCGTGCGCGCGCACCCAGTGCGGCGGCGCGGTGACGGCGCTCGCGTCGGCGGCGCTGATCGGCGATGTCCAGTTGCCATACCCCAGTACGGTGACCACGATCGCGAGCCTAACCGGCTACCGTCCGATGTCGACAGAAGATCACCGGAGTGATCGTCAGCAGGTGAATTCGCGTCGCGGATCCCGGATGGTGGGGATGCCTCTGCCGCGCTCGGGGCCGTGGCCTAGGGTCAGTGGTGCCATGGCACGTGTCATTCACCTCTTCCGCCAGCCCGAACGGTTCATCGCCGGAACCGTCGGGCAACCAGGCGACCGCTCGTTCTACCTCCAGGCCAGCGAGAACGGCCGTACCGTCAGCGTGTTGCTGGAGAAGCAGCAGGTGTCGGTGCTGGCCGAACGGCTGGGCGCGCTGCTTGAGGAGGTACAACGGCGCTTCAGCGCCGAGGTGCCGCCCGACGCGCCGGACGACCTCGTCGACACCGAACCCCTCGAAGTGCCCCTCGAGGAGGAGTTCCGCGTCGGCACCATGGGTCTGGGCTGGGACGCCGAAGCCAGCGCTGTCGTCGTCGAACTGCTCGCCGTCACCGAGGAGGAGATCGACGAGTCGGTCGTGCTCGACGACACCGAGGAGGGTCCCGACGCCGTCCGGGTCTTCCTCACCCCGGTGCAGGCCAGGGCGTTCGCCCAGCGCGCCGAACGAGTGGTGGGCGCAGGCCGCAAACCCTGTCCGCTGTGCAACGAGCCGCTCGACGCCGAAGGCCACGTGTGCCCGCGGCAGAACGGCTACCGCCGCGGCGAGCCGAGCTGAGCACGCCGGTGCGGCCTGGGGATGACGGCGCGGTCGAACTGCTGACCCGTGGGACACTGGACGTGCAGGGCAGGCTGGTCGACGCCTCCAACGCGACGCTGTTCTGCGGCATCGAGCACAACGGTGTGCAGGCGCAGTGCGTGTACAAACCGATCCGCGGCGAACGCCCGCTGTGGGACTTCCCGGACGGCACCCTGGCCGGCCGCGAGGTGGCGACCTACCTGGTGTCGGAGGCGGCCGGTTTCGGGCTGGTGCCGCCGACCATCCTGCGGCCAGGCCCGTTCGGCGAGGGCATGGTCCAGCTGTGGGTCGACACCGAACCCGAGGCGGACCTGGTCGACCTGCTGCCGCCCGCGGAGGTGCCGCCGGGCTGGAAGGAAGTGCTGCGCGCGCACGACCGCTACGGCGACCCCGCGGCGCTGGCGCATGCCGACCACCCGCGGATGCGGTTGCTGGCCGCGCTGGACGTGGTGGTGAACAACGCCGACCGCAAGGGCGGACACGTGCTGCACGAGGTCGGCGGCGCGGTGTACGGGGTCGATCACGGGATTTGCCTCAACGCCGAGGACAAGTTGCGGACGGTGTTGTGGGGGTGGCTGGGGGAGCCGCTGGGGGATGCGGCGGTGGATGGATTGCGGCGGTTGCTGGCCGGGCTGGGTGGGGAGTTCGGGGAGTCGTTGCACGAGCACCTGACGATCACCGAGGTGCGGATGCTGGCTGAACGGACGGAGAAATTGCTGGGGGCTGGGGTTTTTCCGGCGCCGGGTGGTGACTGGCCGCCGATTCCTTGGCCTGCTTTTTAGGCGATCGGGTTTGGACGGTCTGGTTTAGGCGGTCTGGGGGCTGGCTTGGGTGGGTGCTGACTCGGGCTGGCTCAGGTGTTGGCTCAGCTGAGCATTGGCTCAGGTGGGCGGCGAATTTGCGGATGCTGACGTGCTGGTGGGACGCTCGGAGTTCGCGTGGGTTTCGAGGAATCTGGGTGTTGTGGCGGTGCTTAGGCCCAGGTCGCTGAGGATCTTTCACCCGTTCGGGGTAGAAGATCCAGACGGCGAGGCAACCAAAACGGGGGTTTGAGCGTTCCGCTAGTGAGCGGTGGCGGGGCGGAGGGCCGGAGGCTCGGATCGGCTGGTGCTCGGGCTCAGATTCGGGCTCAGATTCGGGCTCGGGTGAGTCATGGGAGCTGGCCGAGTGGGAGATGGCCGAGGTCGGCAGGCTCGGTCGGCCGTGGGGAGGGCTGTCGGCTCCGGCGCCAGCGGCCGGATGACGGGCGAGGCGTGCGGGGATGGGTGTGCGGATGTGGGGCGCGCTGGGTGGCGTGTGCCGGGTGGGGTCTGCCGGGTGGGATGTGCGGGCCGTGGTCGGGGCTGTGACCTGGGTGATTGCGCGGGCTCTTGTCGGGGCTGGGGGTTAGGTTGGCCGGGTGCTGCTGAGTGAGGTGTTGGCTGGTGGGCCCGCGGATGTGCTGACCCGGGTGCTGGGGTTGTCGCGGGATCGGCGGCGGGAACTGGTGCCGGAGTTGACGGCCGTGTTGCGGGACGGGTGGGAGATTGTCGAGGGGCCGCCGGGGACCTTTGGCGCGCGGGATCCCCAGGGAGCCGAGCGGGCGTCGGTGGCGTTGATGGTGGCCGTTTCGGCGCGGGATCCGTTGTGGGGGGAGTTGCGGGTCGGGGATCCGGGGATCTTGCGGCGGGTGTTGCTGGAGCAGGCCCCTGCCGAGCGGGCGGTGCTGGCTGAGCGGGCGGTGCGGGGGCCGGTGGGGTGGGGGGTTGTGCGGGAGTTGGTTCGGGCTGGGGAGCTTGAGCCGGTGCGGACCGCGGAGTACTTCGCGGGGTGGTTCGCGTGGCCTTGGGGGCAGGGGGAGGCGAGGCTGGCTGATCGGTTGCGGGGGGAGCCGGGGGCCTTGGCCGAGGTGTGGGAGTTGTTGCTGGTGGAGGGGGCGGGGGATTCGAGTTTTGCCGCCTATGACAAGTATGTGGCGGAGCAGGAGAAGTGGGCGCCCGCGCTGGTGGAGTTGAGCCGGAGTGGGGATGTTGACCGCGGGCGGTTGCTGGCACTGACCGTGGATGTGCTGGGGCGGGACTTCACGGCGTATCGGGCTCAGTGGTATGCGGCGTTGCATGAGGCGTTGGCGCCTACCCCGGCCGAGCGGGCCGAGTTGCAGCACCGGTATGCGCGGTTGTGTGGGAGTGGGTTGCCGCGGACGGTGTCCTTCGCGGTGAAGGCACTGGTCGCGGTGAACAAGGCTGGGCTGCTGGATGACGAGGTTGTGTTGCAGCATCTGCCCGCGGCGGCCGCGGGGCGGGGGACTGGGACGGCCAAGCTCGCGGTGCGGTTGGCGGGGGGTGTGGTGCGGCGGCGACCGGAACTGGCCGGCGTTGCGGCTGAGGTGTTTCGGGCTGGGATGGGGCATGAGGCCTCGGATGTGCGGGAGCTGGCGGCGGTGCGGTTGGATGTGCCGCGGGAGGCGCCGGCGCCGGTGACGGTCGCGGAGTATCCGGAGCCGGTGGTGGTGCCGTGGGCTCAGCGGCGGATGCTGGTGCGGCCGTTGGTGGTGCCGGACTCGCCCGCTGCGTTGGCGGAGGGGCTTTCCTCGTTGCTGGCCGATGAGGGACAGGCGGATTTGTTCCTGGCGGTGTTGGACGGGGCGCAGCGGGTCAGTGGGGATGTCGCGGGGGCGTTGGCGCCGTTGGTGAAGCGGGCCAAGAAGGTGCTGGGTGCGCGGCAGCCGAGTCTGATGCAGCACCTGGTGGGCTCGTTGGTGCTGGGGTTGGCGGGGCAGGAGGTCGCGCCGCCGGAGCTGGGCTCGGGGTGGCAGCGGCCGTTGCGGCATCGGGTGGCGGCGGTGCTGGCGGGGACCGCGGTGCCGGTGTCGGCGGCCACGCATGAGGGTGGCTGGCTGGATCCGGTGGTGTTCGTGACGCGGATGATCGAACACCCGGAGGCGGCCCAGGACGATGTGGTGGACGCGTTGCTGCGGTTGGCGCCGGAGGGGCGGGCCGAGGCGCTGGCGCTGGCGGCCGGGTTGAGCGGGACTTACGCGGAGGTTGTGCGGTACGCGCTGGGTGGGGACGGCGTGGTCGCGGAGGACTGGGTGGGGCTGGCGGCGACCCGGGCGCGGTATCCGGCGGCGGCTGATCCGCTCGCCGCGCTGCGGGGCGAGCCGCGGCCGGAGGTGGTGTGGTCGGCGCGGGTGGGCAAGGACTCCTACGGGCTGACCAAGTTGTTCTTCGAGGAGAGCCCGGAGCCGGTGTGGCCCAAGGGGCAGTGGCTGGGCTGGGCGACCGAGTGGCCGTGGGACGGGGTGTGGGACGGGTTCACCCTGCCGCATGAGGTGCTGGCCTCGCCCTATGACCGGGACTGGGTGGACGCCTCGGTGGCGCAGCACCTGTTCTACTACGACTTCGAGGTCGCCAGTCCCACCGAGGTGGCCGGGCTGACGCCGTATCTGGACCGGCCCTCGGCGCCGGGGTTCGCCGGGGTGATGATGATCGCGGCCGCGCTCAACACCCGGCGTGAGGAGGGCGCTCAGCTGGGGGTGGACGTCGCGGTGGCGTTGTTCGAGCAGCGGTTGCTGGGGCCGCGGGCCCTGGGGCGCGCGCTGGGTGTGCTGGGTGCGGAGCTGACGCCGACGCGGCTGGTCAAGCGGTTGTCGGTGGTGGCTGGGGAGCATCCGGCCGCGGTTCTGTCCACTGTGGACGCTCTGCTGCCCGCGCTGGATCCGGGGCTGCGCGGGGTGTTCGCGTTGCTGGAACTGGCCGCGGACCAGGTCGAGTGGGGCGCCGGGGCGATCAGCGTGGAGACCAGGGAGTGGCTGGGCGGGTTCAGTGGGTCGTCGAAGGCGGCGAAGGCGGCTTCACGACTGGCCCGCTGACAACCGGGCGGCCAGCAGGTGCGAGCACGGGCCCCGGCTCTCCTGGTGGTCGGCGAACCAGGCGCAGGTGCAGCCCGCGGGGTCGAGGCGGACGCGTTGCACCGAGCTGCCGTGCGCGATCTCGTAACCGCCTTCCGGCAGCGCGCGCACCGCGCCCGCCTCGACCAGGGCTTTCGCCTTGGTCAGGCGGGCGTTGCCGGGGGCCCGGCCCGAGGGCAGCGGGCGGGCGAACCAGGTGCCGTCGACGACGTCGTGGCCGGTGCGGCCGGTGACCAGGTCGTCCTCGGCGGCCAGGCCCGCGGCCAGTGCGGTCAGCCAGCCGCCCTCGCCGGAGAAACCGCGGGACGGGGTGGGGGACAGGGTCACGGTCAGGCGGGCGCGGTCCAGGTGCAGCACCCAGCTGGCGACCTCGGCGCCGGGGGTGGTGTAGACAGAGAGGCCCTCGGTGAAGCGGACCAGGGGGTCGATCACGCGCAGCCGGTGCAGGCCGGTGGCCGGGATGGCCTCCGGGCCGCCTCTGGCGGTGAGTCGCAGGCCGCGGCCGGAGCGGACCGCCCAGGTGGTGGTGGGCTTGGTCGGGAGCCGGCGCAGGAACGCGCGGGCTTCGGCCTGACCCAGTTCGGCGCGCGGGGTGGCGTGGGCGGTGACCGCGGCGATCTCGGCGAAGCCGGCCACCCAGCGATCGGGCAGCGGCACCCGGGACTCCTGCTCGGCGCCGTCCAGGGTGCGTAGGGCGATGCCGTCGCCGCGCACGGTCAGGTGCAGTGGTTCCTGGCCCGCCACGCCCGCCAGCACCGAGCGGGTCGACTCGGACAACTCGACGTTGGTGCAGCCGGTGCCGATCTGCCCGACCGGGCGCAGGTCCAGACGGGCGTGCACGCCGCAGCAGGGAGAGAAGGACTCGGCGCGCAGGATCCGCCCGTCCGCGGTGAACACCGGGTCGGACTCGGCGATGAGCCGGTTCACCATCGCCGGCGGCAGCCAGAACCGGGTGCGGGCGATCTTGCCCAGCACCAGCAGCGCCTGCGCGGACTGCGCGCCCGGTTCCAGGAGGCCGTCGACGATCGCCGGGGCCGCCAGGTCCAGGCCGGGGTGGCTGAGCAGGACGTCCGTGGTCACCTCGACACGATAGCCACGGGCACTGTCAGGGCAGGCGTTCGCCGGTTTCCAGAAGGGTTTTGAGGCCGGAGAGGATCGCGGGCCAGCCCTGCGAGACCGAGGCGCGCACCTGACCGCGCGGGTCGAACCGGTCGTGGGTGAGGGTGAGTTTCACCGTCTCGCCGTCGGGTTCCAGGGTGAAGGTGACCCGGGAGGTGTCCTCGGCGTGCAGGTCTGGGTAGTCCGCGCCAACCTTGAAGGTGTAGCTGAGGCGGTGTGGCGGATCGGCTTCCAGGACGGTCTCGCCGGAGGTGCCCAGGCTGCCGTCCTCGTTGCGCCAGTGGATGGGGGAGCCGGGCCGCCAGTCCGAGACCAGGTGCACGCCGTAGTACTGCTCGGTGAATTCGCCGGTGGTCAGGGCGGTCCACAAGGTGTCCGGGGTGGTTTTGATGTAGGTGACGTAGATGAAGTCGAGGTCACTCATCGTTGTCCTCCAAGGCTTTCTTGAGGGTGGCCAGGGCCTGTAGGTGTTGCCGGTTGTATTTGCCGAGCCACCGGTTGGTGATGTCGTTGAGCGGGGCCGGATTGAGGTAGTGCAGTTTTTCCCGGCCGGAGCGAGTGGTCGCGACCAGGTTGGCGGCCTCCAGGATGGCCAGGTGTTTGGTCACCGCCTGCCGGGTGAGGCCGGTGCCCGCGCACAGTTCGTGCAGGCGCTGGCCGTCGTGCGTGTGCAGGGCGTCCAGGAGGCGGCGGCGGGTGGGGTCGGCCAGGGCCTTGAACACCGCGTCGAAGTCCATCCGGGCGCCTCCATTGGCAACCAGGCGGTTGCCTTTCTGGCGGCAAGATTAGGCAACCGCCTGGTTGCGTGTCAAGGGTCAGGCGTGGGTGACGCGGACTTCGGGCAGGCCGCGGACGGTGGCCATCAGTTCGGCCTCCCGGTCCACGGCGGCGCGGTGCGACTTGGTGATCGGCTGGAAGGCGGTGCTGGTCAGGTCCAGGCGCTTGCTGGTGGTCTTCGCGCGCCAGATGCCGGTGATCTCGCCGTTGACCAGCACCGCGCCCGGGTTGCCGATCATCTTCCAGATCTCCTTGCGGTGCGCCTCCATCGGCACCAGGCGTTCCCGGTCGCGGGATTGGAGGTAGGGATCCAGCGGGGGCAGCAGGCGGACGATCGTGTCCTGGGGTGGCTCGCGCAGCAGGGGCAGGGCGTCGGCGGGCAGCCAGGTCTGGGCGCCGTCCAGGTCGATCTCGGCCAGGTCGGTGGGCCAGACCGGGGTGAGCGCGGATTGGGAGGTGCCGAGGTAGGCGGCGGCGTCGGCCTTGGTGGCGGGGCCGTGCAGGCGCAGGTACGCGGTGATCAGCGGGGTGGCGCCGGCGGAGTTCTCCGGGATGGGCGCGCGGTCCTCAAGGGGGCTGACGACCAGGGTGGTGCTGGTCAGGTCGTGGCGCACGCCCGCGAACAGGCCGATGGTCTGGAACAGGCCGCCGTAGATGTGCCGGGACTGACAGGTCCGGCAGTCATAGGAGTAGGCCGGGGGCAACAGACGCGTGACCGCGCCGCTGACCTCGCCCTTGGACATCGGCCCGGTGACCGCCTGACGTAGCGCGGCGCTCGCTTCACCGAACGCGGTCAGCGACGGGATTCCGGCTTCCTTCAACGGTTTCCGCTCCGCGGCCAGCCGGGCGAAGGCGTCCTTCTCCTCGCGCGGCCACAGGTGCGCGGACAGCTCGGCCAGGTCCGCGCGGCGGTGCAGGTGCGGGGCGCCGCGGACCGACCAGAGCAGCGCCAGGTCATCGGTCAGCTCTGGCAGGCCCGGCAATCGGGCGGCCAGGGCCAGCCGGGCCGAACCCCGGGAGTCCTGCACGCCGAGGGACAGCACGTCCAGTTCGCGTGCTTGGGTGTGTTCGCGGTGCAGGCCCTGGGCGGCCATCCGGTACGCCAGGGCCTGGGTGCGCGTCACCTTGGTGGCCATGCCGACAGCATGCCGTGTTCGAATCCCGTCCACCCGGGTAAGGGACGCTTCACCCATACGTGGTCGTCATTCCCGGGAAAGCCCGGCGTCTCATGCACGAAACGTGGTGTGGGCCGTGGCGTGTTTTCGACCCGATCGTGACTGCGCGGCAACGGCTCCAAGGCGGATGTGGGTGAGAGGATGCGGTTCGAGTTCGAGACCTGCCCCCGGTGTGCGGGTTCCGGAGTGGACGTCGACAACGACTACGGCCCATGCGGGAGATGCGGTGGAACCGGAGACATCCCCAAGCAGTGACCCCGATTTAGTGCCGCAATGCCATTGGTGTGCGGACACCGGGTTCATCACGTGGAGTCAGCCGGTGCCCCAGGCGGACGGGAGTTTCCGGTTCGCGCAACTGTCCCACCCGTGCACCCAGGGGTGCTCGGGCTGGTGGAAACACCCCGCGGCACAGCGTGGCCGGGTCGTCGAAGCCCCGGTCGCGCTGCCGTTGCCGCCCGGTCAGCGACGCAGGGCGAGCAACTCGGAGACCGTGACGAAGCGGTAGCCGCGTGCGGTCAACCCGGAGATCAGCCCTGGCACCGCGGCCAGGGACGGTTGACGCACCGGGTACATCACGTGCAACAGGATGATCGACCCCGGGCGGGTCTTGTCCAGCACTGATTGGGAGATCGCGGCGGGGTCGGCGGCGTTGGTGCCGTCGGACTCCGGCTCCACATCCCACATGATCGTCTGACGCTGGTGCGCGGCCAGGTACCGCGGCAGCGTGATCAGCTTCTTCCCATTCGGCGGCCGGAAATGGATCGGCCCGGTGTGCCCGGCCGCCCGGATCAACGCGTCGGTGCGCTCCACCTCCGAACGCACGAAGTCCTCGCCGACCAGCACCATCCGCTCGTGCGAGTAGCTGTGGTTGCCCAGTTCGTGCCCGGCCCGCACGATCGCCTCCCCCTGCCCGGGATTGGCCGCCAGTTCCCGGCCGGTGACGAAGAAGGTGGCCCGCACCTTCGCCGCCGCCAGCGCGGCGAGGACCTCCGGGGTGCGCTCGGTGGGGCCGTCGTCGAAGGTCAGCGCCACCACCTTCTCCCCGGTGTCCACCCGGTCGGTGAGCCCGCCGTAGAACTGGAACGAGCGCGCGCTGGACAGCTCCCAGGTGCCCCACAGCGAACCGGACACCACCAGGATGATCACCAGGGTCCACACCAGCCACCGGCGAGGTCGGAACTTCCGCATGTCCCCAGGACGCACGGGCACCCCCAAGGTTGATCATCGATATCCAGCGGCGGGCAGCCCGCGGACAGGCGTACCGTCGCGCGAGTGAACACCAGTGTGCCTACGGCTCCCGCCGATCTGCCGCGCACCGCGGGCGCCCTGCGCGCCGCCGGGCACCAGCCGCGCGGTGTGGCCGAGGAGATCCGGACCAACCTGCTGGCCGCGCTGAGCGAACAGCGTCCGGTGTGGCGCGGCATCGTCGGCTTCGACGAAACCGTGTTGCCGCAGCTGGAACGCGCCCTGCTGGCCGGCCACCACGTGGTGCTGCTCGGTGAGCGCGGCCAGGGCAAGACCCGCCTGGCCCGCACCCTCACCGATCTCCTGGACGAGTGGACGCCGGTGATCGAGGGCGCCGAACTCGCCGAACATCCCCTGGACCCGATCACCCCCGCCTCCCGCCGCCGCGCCGCCGAACTCGGCGACGAGCTGCCGGTGGCCTGGCTGCACCGCTCGCTGCGCTACGCCGAGAAACTCGCCACCCCCGACACCTCCGTCGGCGACCTGGTCGGCGACGTCGACCCGGTCAAGGTCGCCGAAGGCCGCAGCCTTGGCGACCCGGAGACCATCCATTTCGGGCTCATCCCGCGCGCCCACCGCGGCATCGTGGCCATCAACGAGCTGCCCGACCTGGCCGAACGCATCCAGGTCGCGCTGCTCAACGTGATGGAGGAACGCGATATCCAGGTCCGCGGCTACACCCTGCGGCTGCCCCTGGACTTGCTGCTGGTGGCCACCGCCAACCCCGAGGACTACACCAACCGCGGCCGCATCATCACCCCGCTCAAGGACCGCTTCGGCGCCGAGATCCGCACCCACTACCTCAGCGAACTCGACGACGAGATCAACCTGGTCCGCCAGGAAGCCGACCTGGTCGCCGAGGTCGGCGACCCGCTCCTGGAGGTCCTGGCCCGCTTCGTCGGACACCTGCGCGAGTCCAGCGCGGTCGACCAGCGCTCCGGGGTCTCGGCCCGCTTCGCCGTCGCCGCCGCCGAGACCGTGGCCGCCGCGGCCCTGCAACGCGCCGCCCGCACCGGCGAGTGGCCCGCGGTGGCCCGGCCGGTGGACCTGGACGCGGTGACCCCGGTGCTGCGCGGCAAGCTCGAATTCCACGCCGGCCTGGAAGAGGAGGCCGAGGAGCTGCTCACCCACCTGCTGCGCCGCTCCCTGGCCGAAACCGCCCGCACCTCACTGGCCGGGATCGACCTGCGCTCGCTGGTGGAGGCCGTCGCCGAGGGACACCCGGTGCGCACCGGACCGCGCGTGCGCGCCGCCGAGGTCCTCGCCGCGCTGCCCGAACTGCCGGTGCTGCACGAGGTCGCCGCCCGCTTCGGCGTCGAGGCCACCGACCCGCCCGGCCGGATCGCCGCCGTGGTCGAACTGGCCCTGGAGTCGCTCTACCTGTCCCGGAACCTCGCCAAGGACGTGGAATCAGGAGACGCTGTCTACGGCGGCTGAAACCGGGCCGGGGCTGGTAGAACAGGCCGATGTCCCCGCGTTTGCGCCGAGCCCTCGGCTCCGCCCTGCTCGCCCTGGCCGCCTGCGCCACGCTCACACCCCCGGCCACCGCGGCCGGGGGCGGGCTGCCGCCGGGCTTCGTCAACCTGCACGAGGTCGACCCGACCATCCGGCACGACATCCGCTACTTCGGGCGGCACAACTTCGTCGGCGACCGCATCGACGGCTACCGGCAACCGCTGTGCGTGCTCACCCGGCAGGCCGCCACCGCGTTGCGCACCGCCCAGCGGACCCTGCTGCGGCAGGGCTACACGCTCAAGGTCTACGACTGCTACCGGCCGCAGCGGGCCGTGGACCACTTCGTGCGCTGGGCCAAAGACCTCGCCGACGAGCGGATGAAACCCGAGTTCTACCCCAACGTGGACAAGTCCCGGCTCTTCGCCGACGGCTACATCGCGGAGAAGTCCGGGCACAGCCGCGGCAGCACCCTCGATGTCACCCTGGTCAAGCTCCCGGCCCGCCCGCAGCGCCCCTACCGGCCCGGCGAGCCCCTGGTGCCGTGCTTCGCGCCGGTGGGGCAGCGGTTCCCGGACAACACGGTGGACATGGGCACCGGCTACGACTGCTTCGACCCGTTGTCGCACACCGACAATCCGGCCATCACCGGCCCGGCCCGGGTGCACCGCGACCTGCTGCGCGGCACCCTGATCGCCGCCGGGTTCCGCAACCTGGCCGAGGAATGGTGGCACTTCACCCTCAACAACGAACCCTTCCCTGGCACCTACTTCGACTTCCCGGTCGGCCGCCGGTAACCCGCGCGCGGCAGGCCGCCGTCCCCGCGGTGGCCTGCCGTTTTTCCGTTGCGGGGCGGGGGATCGGCAGGCGTAGGCTGACGGACATGAGCGATCCGGTTCGGCGCTACCGGTACGGGCCGTTCTCCGGCGGGCCCGACCCGCTGGCGCCACCGCCCGACCTGCGCGCGGCGCTGGAGGAGATCGGCCGGGACGTCATGGAGGGCCGCTCGCCCGATGCCGCGCTGCGCGAACTGCTCCGCCGCGGCCTGCCCGAGCAGCACGGCCTCGACGAGATCACCCAGCGGCTCTGGCGCAAGCGCAGTGAACTGCAACGACGACACCGCCTGGACGGCACCCTGGAACAGGTCAGGGAGCTGCTGCAGCAGGCGCTGACCAAGGAACGGCAGGCCCTCGCGCGGGATCTGGACGACAACGCCCGGTTCCAGGAGTTCCAGCTCGACGAACTGCCCAGCAGCCCGGCCGGGGCCGTGCGCGAACTCGCCGAATACGAATGGCGCTCCAGCGAGGCCCGCGAGAGCTACCAGGAGATCCAGCGGCTGCTCGGGCAGGAGGCCCTCGACCAGCGCTTCCGTGGCATGAGCGAGGCGCTCAAGGCCACCACACCCGAGGACGTCGAACGGGTGCGGGAAATGCTCGACGACCTGTCCGCGCTGCTCGGCCAGCGTGCCCAGGGCGCACCCGACATCGAGGACAAGTTCGCCGAGTTCATGGCCAAGCACGGCGAGTTCTTCCCGGAGAACCCGCGCACCGTCGACGAACTCGTCGACCTGCTCGCCGCCAGGGCCGCGGCCGCCCAGCGACTGCTCAACTCGCTGTCCCAGCGGCAACGCGAGGAACTCGCCCAGCTCTCCCAGCAGGCCTTCGGCGACCCGCGCCTGGCCCAGTCCCTGCAACAGCTCGACAACCAGCTCCGGCAACTCCGGCCCGGCCAGGACTGGACCGGACGCGGCCGGTTCCGCGGCGAGAATCCACTCGGGATGGCCGAGGGCGCGGCCGCCCTGCAGGACCTGGCCGAACTCGACCAGCTCGCCGAACAACTCGCCCAGTCCTACCCCGGCGCGCGCCTGGAGGACATCGACCTGGAAGCGTTGGCCCGCCAGCTCGGCCGGGAATCCACCGTGGACATGCGGCGGCTGGCCGAACTCGAACGCCAGCTCCGCGACCGCGGCCTGCTCGAACGCGCCCCCGACGGCGACCTGCGGCTCACGCCCAAGGCCATGCGGCAGCTCGGCGACACCGCGTTGCGCGATGTGCTCGACCAGATCCGCACCCGCCGCGGCGACCGGGCCAGCCAGGCCGCGGGCGCCGCCGGGGAACTCAGCGGCGCCACCCGGCAGTGGCGTTTCGGCGACACCGAACCGTGGGACGTCGGCCGGACCGTGCGCAACGCCGTGCTGCGCACCGCCGCCGCCCAGCGGGACCGGGCGGTGCGCCTGGACGTGGCCGATGTGGAGATCGCCGAGACCGAACACCGGTCCAGGGCCGCGGTCGCGTTGTGCGTGGACACCTCCTGGTCGATGGTGCAGGACGGGCGGTGGCTGCCGATGAAACGCACCGCGCTGGCCCTGCACCACCTGATCAGCACCCGCTTCCGCGCGGATGCCTTGCAGGTCATCACCTTCGGCCGGGAGGCGGCCACCACCGGGATCGGCGAGCTGACCGCCCTGGAAGGCGCGTGGGAACAGGGCACCAACCTGCACCACGCGCTCCTGCTGGCCGGCCGGCACCTGCGCCGCCATCCCGACGCGCAGCCGGTGGTCCTGGTCGTCACCGACGGCGAGCCGACCGCGCACCTGGAACCCGACGGCGAGGCGGTCTTCGACTACCCGCCCCGCCCGGAAACCCTGGCCCGCACCCTGGCCGAACTCGACGCGCTGGCCAGACTGGGCAGCAACCTCACCGTGTTCCGGCTCGGCGAGGACCCGCGGCTGACCCGGTTCGTGGACCTGATGGCCCGGCGCAGCAACGGCCGGGTGGTCGCCCCGGACCTGGACGGGCTGGGCGCCGCGGTGGTCTCGGACTACCTCCGCAACCGCCGCGCCCGCTGACCCACAACGGCCAACGCCCCGTACGAGAACGGCCAACACGCCGGGAGGTCAGGGGGCTGGCAGGTGGTCTTGGGCGAAGGTGATGGCGTTGGCGATTGCCTTGTCGGCGGCGGGGAGGTGGCCGGTGAGCAGGTGCCAGACGTGTCCCATGCGGGGTGCGATGTCCAGGCGGACGGGGACGGCGTCCTCGGCCAGTTTGGCGGCGAGCCGGATGGCGTCGCTGAGCATGACCTCGTGACCGCCGATCTGGATCAGGACCGGTGGCAGTCCGCGGGTGTCGGCGAAGACCGGTGAGGCCAGGGGGCTGTTCGGTGGGGTGTTGCCCAGGACGAGGTCCGCGGCGCGGCGCAGTCCGGCCCGGTTGACCGACGGGTCGATGCCGTCGAGGGTGCGCATTGTGGCCCCGGTGTGTTCGAGGTTCGCCCAGGGGGACAGCGCGATCGAGGCAGCGGGCAGGGGGAGCCCCTGGTCCCGGGCCGCGACCAGGGCGCTGATCGCCATCGCGCCGCCGGCGGAGTCGCCGGCGACCACCACGTGCTCCGGCCGGGCGCCCTGTGCCAGCAGCCAGCGGTAGGCCGTGACGGCGTCCTCGACCGCGGCGGGGAAGACCGCCTCCGGCGCGAGCCGGTAGTCCGGCACCAGGACGCGGGCACGCAGGCGCTGGGCGATAGTGCCGACCAGACCGCGATAGCCCTGCGGATCTCCCACGAGGTAGGCGCCACCGTGCAGGTAGATCAGGTGCCGGCCGGTGACGGCGTCCGCTGGGGTCGCCCACTCGGCGGCCACCCCGTCGGCGTCGACAGCGTCGAAGGTCACCCCGTCGGGCGCCGGGAAGCTGTCCTGGAAGAACTTCCGGTAGGCGAGCCGGGTGTCCGCCAGGGTGGCGGACCCTTCTCCGGCGGCCGCGTTGATGACCTCGCCGCTGCGGGTCGCCCATTCCCGGTAGAAGGCGGGGACATCGATCGAGACCATCACGGGTCCTCCTCAGCACGGGTGCACAGCGGCCGAGTCCCAGCCGCCCGGCGAGTCTGCGACCGTCACATCAATGTGAAGGTCAAGCGGAAGCGGCCGGCACCGCTTTCCTTGATCACCGTGAAGGCGCGTTCTGGCATGATGTGGGGTATGTCGACTTCTCGGCTCGCCACCGTACGTGGGCGCGCGTTGCGCTGTCTGGTCTGCGGGGACCGGGAGTTCTGGTCCCGTGAGGTGAAGCTCAACACCACTGGCGCGGAGTTCCTCGGCCTGGCCTGGGCCAACCGGTCGGCACTCGGCCTGATCTGCGAATCGTGTGGCCACGTGCATTTGTTCGCGGGCAAGCGGCCGGAACCGTGGGACCCGAAGCAGGGATACCCGCCGGGCACCAAGACCGACTGAACGGCGAGCCCGAGCTGGGTGCGGCCGCGGTTGCCCGCGACCAGTTCCAACTCGGGCTCCGCCGCCCGCGCGAGTGTTCGCCGTTGTGGGTGGGTCACATCGGGTCCACCTCCGTCAGGTCGCCGTCCAGGTGCAGCCAGCGGGTGATGCCCAGGCCGCGCAGGAACGGAATGTCGTGGCTGGACACCACCAGAGCGCCCGCGTAGGCGGTCAGGGCCTGGGTGAGCTGGGCGACGCTGGCCAGGTCCAGATTGTTCGTCGGTTCGTCCAGCAGGAACAGCTGCGGGGCGGGTTCGGCGAGCAACAGGGTGGCCAGTGAGGCCCGGAACCGTTCGCCGCCGGAGAGCGTGCCTGCCCGCTGTTCGGCTTTGCGGCCGCGCAGCAGGAACTTGGCCAGCTGCGCCCTGATCGACTGCGCCGAGGCATCCGGGGCGGCCGCGGCCACATTGTCGATCGTGGACAACCGGTCGTCGAGCACATCCAGGCGCTGTGGCAGCCAGCGCATCGGCACCTTCAGCGCCACCTCCCCGGACACCGGTGCCAGGGTGCCCGCGATGGTGCGCAGCAAGGTCGTCTTGCCGGAGCCGTTCGCCCCGACCAGCGCGATCCGCTCCGGCCCGCGCAGGTCCAGATCGAGCACCGGACCGTTGCGCAATTCCACTGTGGACAGTCGCAGCACCTCGCGGCCGGGCGGGACCTCGGTGTGCGGCAACCGGATGCGGATCTCCTCATCCACCCGCACCGCCTCCTCGGCCTCCTTGACCCGGTCCTTGGCCTCGGCCAGCTTCTCCAGATGCATGTTCCGGTGCTTGCCCGCCGAGACCTCCGCGGCCCGCTTCCGGTTGCCCATCACGATCTTGGGCTCCCGTTTCTGCTCATTCATCTTCTGTCCGTAGCGCTGCCGCCGGTCCAGTTTGGTGCGCGCCTCGACCAGTTCCCGCTGCTGCCGCCGCAGGTCCTGCTCGGCCGCGCGCACCAGCCGCTGCGCGGTCTCCTGCTCGGCGGCCACCGCGGCCTCGTAGTCGGAGAAATTGCCGCCGTAGTACCGGACTTCGCCCTCGCGCAGGTCCGCGATCCGGTCCACCAGATCGAGGAGTTCCCGGTCGTGCGAGACCACCACCAGCACCCCTGGCCAGTCCGCTACGGCGCGGTGCACCAGGCGGCGGGCACGAAGGTCCAGGTTGTTGGTCGGTTCGTCGAGCAACAGGACCGGCGGCCGTCGCACCAGCAGCGCGGCAAGCGCGAGCAGGACGGACTCACCTCCGGAGACGGCTCCGACGGTGCGGTCGAGGTCGAGGTGGCCGAGGCCGAGCCGGTCGAGGGTGGCCCTGGTGCGTTCCTCGACGTCCCAGTCCTCCCCGACGATCCCGAAGTCGGCTTCGGTGCCGCGACCGGACTCGATCGCCGCGAGGGCTTGGCGCTGCGCCGTGATACCGAGTACGTCATCGATCCTCCTGGTGGCGTCCAACGTGATGGTCTGCGGCAGGTAGCCGAGGTCGCCGGCGATGCTGATCGACCCGGCGGCCGGGGTCAGCTCACCGGCGAGCAGCCGCAGCAGGGTGGATTTCCCGGAACCGTTGACCCCGATCAGCCCGGTGCGGCCTTCGCCGATGAGCAGGTTGAGGTCGGTGAAGACGGAATCCCCGTCCGGCCAACGGAATCCGAGCGCGGAACACACAATGGATGCGCTCATGCGCACCTCCCGGGCAGTCGTCGCGAAAAAAAGAAGGGGGCGACGGACGAGCGCACGGCGACGGCACAACTCAGGAGGGAGGCAACGCGTCCAAGAAGGGAGCGGCCAGGTCCGAGCACGGGCGGAGGCGGACATGCCTCAACGTCGCGGTGACTCGTAACCTCAGCCGGTCAACCTGTACTCCCTGGGACGGCAATGGGACGCGTTCTACGTTAGGACCGCCCGGATCGCGCCGCAACCCTATTTCGTCCAGTCCACATGAGACGATGCTCGCCGTGCTGGATCACGGCCTGCCGACCCCGGTCGGTTTTGTCCTCGGCGGCGGCGGAAGCCTGGGCGCCATCCAGGTCGGCATGCTGCGCGCGCTGGCCGAACACGGCATCCGCCCCGATCTGGTGATCGGCACCTCGGTCGGTTCGGTCAACGGCTCGCTGCTGGCCCTGGACCCGGAGCACGCGGCGGGACGACTCACCCGGATGTGGGCGAAGATGACCCGCTCCCGGGTCTTCCCCGGCGGCCCGCTCAAGCAACTGCGCACACTGCGGGCCGGGCGCAATCACCTCTTCCGCAACACCGGCCTGGCCGAGGTGCTCGCCGAAGGACTGGACGGGGCGACCCGGTTCAGCGACCTGGCACTGCCCTTCGGTGCGGTCGCGGTGGACGCGGTCACCGCGTTGCCGGTCCTGCTGCACGAGGGTGACCTGGTCCCGGCGATCCTGGCCAGTGCCGCCATTCCCGGCATCTACCCGCCGGTGCGCATTGGCGAGCAGGTGCTCTACGACGGGGGAGTGCTGGCCAACGTGCCCGTGCGGCAAGCGCTGAGCATGGGCGCGAAATCGTTGATCGTGCTCGACTGCGCCTTCCCCGGCCACCTGCCCGGCGTGCCCGGCTCACTGCCGGAGACCCTGCTGTTCTGGGCCACCCTGGCCACCCGCAACCAGGCCGTGCTGGAGGCGACCCGGTGCGCGGAGTCCACACCGATCGTCTACCTGCCCGGCGCCCCCGCCCGCCCGGTCACCCCACTGGACTTCCGGTTCACCAGCGAGCTGATCGCCAGCTCCTACGCCGAGTGCACCGAGTTCCTGTCCGGGCTGCGGGTGGACGGGCCCGGCCTGTACGGACATCCCGCGGGGCCGACGCCCGGCACGCCCTGACCGATCTGGTTGTCTGGGCAACATGGGGAGAAAAGCGCTGCTGGTCGCGCTCGGGGTGGATTCCTTCGGCACCGGGGTGTTCCTGCCGATCACGGTGCTGTACCTGACCTTCGTCATCGGCCTGGACCTGCCGACCGCCGGGATCATCGGCGCCGCCGCCACCGCGGTCGGCCTGCTGGTGCCCCCGCTGGCCGGGCACCTGGTCGACCGGTGGGGACCGCGGACCGTGCTGGTCACCGCGCAACTCGTGCAGGCCGCAGGGGCGGTGTTGTACCTGGTCGCGACAAGTGTGCCGGAGGCGTTCCTGGCCGCGGCGCTGCTGGCGACCGGGCAGCGCGGCTTCTACTGCTCGGTGTTCGTGCTCATCGCCGACCTGTCCACCGAGATCGCCAAGGACCGGCCGTTCGCGCTGGCCGGGGTCATCATGTCGGTGTGCTTCGGGGTGGGCGCGGGGGTGGCCGGGTTGCTGATCGGGCAGGGCGACTGGGCATATCGGGTGGTCGCGGCGGGCAACGCGATCAGTTTCCTGGCGTGCGCGGCCATCCTGTTGCGCTATGTCCGGCCGGTCGCGCACGTGCCCAGCGAACCCGGCGACGGCGGCTTCCGGCAGCTGCTGCGCGACCGGCCCTACCTGAGCCTGATCCTGGTCAACTTCGCCTTCGCGCTCGCCGTCGACCTGTTCGTGCTCGGCGTCCCGGTCTACCTGCGCCTGGTGCTGGGCGCCCCGGCCTGGACGATCGGCGCGGTGATCATCGTCAGCACCGTGTTCCGGCTGCTCTTCCAGGTCGCCGTGGTGCACTGGCTGCGCGACATCCCGCGCACCACCGCCCTGTTCGGCGCCGGGGTGCTGTGGATCGTGTGGGCGCTGGCCACCGCGGCCGCGCTGCTGGTGCCCGCGCCGTGGAACCTGGCCTACCTGCTGGTGATCACCCTGGTGTTCTGCGTGGGCAACCTGGTGCACGCGCCCACCTCCACCGCCCTGGCCGAGGCCGGCGCCCCGCCCGGCGCGCGCGGCCGGTACGTGGCCACTTTCCAGTACTCCTTCGGCGTGTCCAACGTGGTCGCGCCCGCGGTGATCGGCCTGACCGCGTTCGGCCCGGCGATTCCGTGGCTGGTGCTCGCCGGGGTCCTCGCCCTGGCCACCGCCGCGCTGCCGCTGCTGGGCCGCTCTCTACCAGTGGCTGCCGTACGTCGCTAGGAACGGCTCGCGAAAAGGCGTGGCGCGCAGCGACACGGCGGGCTGTTAACCGGCGGCGGGGTGCCGATTTTTCGCGTTGCCTTGTCGTGTGCCCGACGCATCCGAAGCTTGCTTCGCGTGCGGCGGGTACACGACGAGGCGACTCAAGAGCGAAAAATCCAGCGCGCGGAGCGCGCCAATGTAACTGCTAATTCCCTGATGTTGGGAGGATCACGCGGAAGCGCGGTGGGCTGTGACTCATGCGGAACTGTTGATTATCGTCTGAGGAATGCAGACCTGGTCGTCAATTCCGGTACCCCGGCTCCCCGGTTCCCCCCGCCCGCTGCGGCTCTACGACACCGCCACCGCGGAGGTCCGGCCGACGACCCCGGGCGACACCGCCCGGCTCTACGTCTGCGGCATCACCCCCTACGACGCCACCCACCTCGGCCACGCCGCCACCTACCTGGCCTTCGACTTGGTGCACCGGCTGTGGCTGGACAACGGGCACGACGTGCACTACGTGCAGAACGTCACCGACATCGACGACCCGCTGCTGGAACGCGCCATCCGGGACCAGGACGACTGGGTGGTGCTCGGGATGCGGGAGACCGCGTTGTTCCGGGAGGACATGGAGGCGCTGCGGGTGCTGCCGCCGCGGCACTACGTCGGCGCGGTGGAGGCCATCCCGGAGATCACCGAGGCCATCGGCAAACTGCTCGCCGCCGGCGCGGCCTACCGGGTCGATGACGACGAGTACGCCGACATCTACTTCGACCACAACGCCACCGGCCGCTTCGGCTACGAGTCCAACTACGACGAGCCGACCATGCTCGGCTACTTCGCCGAACGCGGCGGCGACCCCGACCGCCCTGGCAAGCGGCACCCCCTGGACGCGTTGCTGTGGCGGCTGGACCGACCGGGCGAGCCCGCCTGGGACTCCGAGTTCGGCCGTGGCCGTCCCGGCTGGCACATCGAGTGTTCGGTGATCGCGCTCAACCGGCTCGGCGCGGGCCCGGACGTGCAGGGCGGCGGGTCCGACCTGATCTTCCCGCACCACGAGTACAGCGCCGCGCACGCCGAGGCGCTCACCGGGTTCCAGCCCTTCGCCCGGCACTACAGCCACGCCGGGATGATCGGGCTGGACGGGGAGAAGATGTCCAAGTCCCGCGGCAACCTGGTCTTCGTCTCCCGGCTGCGCGCGGACAAGGTCGACTCGATGGCCGTGCGCCTTGGCCTGCTCGCCGACCACTACCGCGCCGACCGGCCGTGGAGCGACACGCTGTTGCAGACCGCCCAGCGACGCCTGGACACCTGGCGGGCCGCGGTCGCCCTGGCCGCCGGGCCCGACGGCCAGGCCCTGGTGGACCGGCTGCGCGACCACCTCGCCGACGACCTGGACACCCCGCGCGCGCTCGCCGCCGTGGACGCCTGGGCGGCGCAAGCCCTGGAACAGCGGGCCGGCGGCGACCCTGGCGCGCCCGCGCTGGTGCGGGCGGCGGTCGACGCGCTGCTGGGCGTGGCACTCTAGCCTTCGTGCCCGCTCTCGACTTCCGCCTGCTCGGCCCGCTTGAGGTGATCATCGACGGGCGGCCGGTCGAGATCAACGCCAGCAAGCACCGGATCGTGCTGGCCTGCCTGCTGCTGCGGGCGGGCCGCACGGTCCCGGTCGGCGACCTGGTCCGCGAACTCTGGCCCGAGGGCGCCGGTGCGCGGGCCAAGGCGACCGTGCAGACCTACGTGTCCCGGCTGCGCAGGCAGCTCGGCGCGGATCTGCTGCACACCGAGCCCACCGGATACCGGCTCGCGGTGCCGCCGGAAACCCTGGATGTGCACCGGTTCCGGGCGCTGCTGACCGAGGGGCCGGGGGAGCGGCAGCGGCTGCACGAGGCCCTGGAACTGTGGCGCGGACCCGCGTTGCAGGGCATTCCGGCCGACGGCCTGCACGAACTCGAAGCCCCCCGCCTGGAAGCCGATCGCCTGCGGGCCCTGGAACGCCGGATCGAACTGGACCTGGCCGCCGGGCAGCACGCCGACCTGGTGGCCGAACTCCAGGTGCTCACCGCCCGGCACCCACTGCACGAGGGTTTCTGGCGGCTGCTCATGCTCGCCCTGCGCCAAGGCGACCGCCAGGGCGAGGCACTCACCGCTTACCAGCGCGCCCGCGCCCTGCTGACCGCCGAACTGGGCGCCGAACCCGGTCCGGCCCTGCGCGCCGCTCACCAGGCCATCCTCACCGGCGAGGCCACCCCCGCCCCTGCCTGGCGGCCGGTCAACCAGCTGCCCGGCGATATTGGCGCGTTCATCGGCCGCACCGGCCTGCTCGCCGACCTGGACAGCGCGCTGCGCCCCGGCGCCACCGTGCTGCTCTCCGGCCCGCCCGGCGTCGGCAAGACCGCACTGGCCGTGCACCTGGCCCACCGCCTGCGCGCCCGGTTCCCCGACGGCCTGCTGCACGTCAACCTGCGCGGCTACACCACCGGCGCCATCACCGACCCGGCCCAGGTGCTGGCCCGCCTGCTGCGCGCCCTCGGCCTGCCCCCGGCCGAACTCCCTGCCGACGCCCCCGCGCTGGCCGCCCTGCTGCACGAGGTCACCGCGGGCAGGCGACTGCTGGTCCTGCTGGACAACCTCGCCGACCCGGACCTGCTGCCCGACCTGGGTGACTGTGCCGTGCTGGCCACCAGTCGCGCCGAACTCGCCCTGCCCCGCGCGCACGCCTGCCCGGTCGGCATCCTCACCACCGAGGAATCCCTGGACCTGCTCACCAGCCTGCTCGGCGAGGCGGTCAGCGCCGAACCCGACGCCGCCCGCGACCTCCTGGACCTGTGCGGCCGCCTGCCGCTGGCCCTGCGCATCGCCGCCGCCAACGCCCTGGACGAAGCCGACCTGGCCACCCACGTCACCCGGCTGCGTGCGGGCAACCGGCTCTCCGCGCTGTCCATCACCGGCGACCCCGACGCCGCCGTCCGCGGCGTCTTCGCCCAGTCCTACCAACGCCTCAGCCCAGCCGCCCGCCGCCTGTTCCGCCTCTTCGGCCTCATCCCGGGTCCGGACATCACCACTCCGGCCGCCACCGCGCTCTGCGGCGCTGACGCCGGCCCGCTGCTGGCCGAGTTGACCACCGCGGGTCTGCTCACCGCCGAACACGACCGGCACACCAGCCACGACCTGCTGCGCCTCTACGCCGCGGAACTCGGTGCGGCGGACGTGGACGGCCCGGAAGCGCTGGACGGGCTCGTCGATCACTACGCCAGTGCGGCGACAGCTGCCTCCCCGCAGTGGCTGGTCGCCGAACGCGCGGTCCTGCTGGCCACCGTGGAGCACGCCACTCAGCAAGGCCCCTACCGCGCCTGCCACCAGCTGGCCGCCGCGATGGTGCCGGATCTGCTGCGCCATGGCCTCTCCAGTGAGCTGACCGCGGTCTGTGCCGCCGGGCACCAGGCCGCGGCCAAGGACGGCGATCCGGACGCCGAGGCCCAACTGGCGCTCAACCTGGGCGAACACCTGATCACCCTCGGTTCCAACGACCTCGCCGCCGACCTGATCGACCGCGCCTACGAGCTGACCGAGGGACAGCCCGCGCAACGCACCGTCGAGTCCAGTCGACTGCTGATCGCCGGGTTCCGGCACGGCTGGTCGCCCGAGTTGCTCGCTCAAGCAGGCGAACTCGGCAGGCGCTGCGCCGCGGCCGGGGATGTCGACGCGCAGGTCCGGGCGATCTACACCCTGGTCAACGGGCTGTGGGCGGTAGGTGAGATCGATGAACTCATCCGCCAGGCCGAACTGGGCCTGACCCTGGAGTCCAACGTGGGCGACCGGTCCGGTTTCCTGGCCTGTCTGGCCACCGGGCACTGGGAAAGTGGTCGGTTCGAACCCGCCATCGCCAGACTCCGTGAGGCCGTCGAGATCACCGATCAGGGCGAGTTCTGGCACAGCGCCATGTCGATGAAGATCTGGCTCGCCGAAGTCCTGGCCGAAGTCGGACAAGACGCTGAGGCCCACGCCATCGCACACGAGGTATACGACCGGATCGCTGACGCCCACGACCATCGGTTGCGGGCAGGGGCACTCAACGTCTTCGGCGTGTTGCACCGCCGAGCCGGTCGCCTCGCCGAAGCCCTGGGCTGTCACCAGGAGGCTTTCGCCGAACTCGACCGCGACACCGGAGGCATCCTCGGCGAGACTCGGATCCGGTTGTCGGAGACGCTGCGCGCGATGGGCCGGGCGCGGGAGGCATTGCCGATCATCGAGCCTGCCCAGCACCAGTCCGGCCGGTCGGACCCCAGGGTATTCGCCACGCGGGCGGTGCTGGAGTGCGCCGAGGTGCACGCGGCCCTCGGTGCCATCGCGAAGGCCGTTGAACTGGGGGAGCGGGCGGCGGAGCAGTTCCGGCAGGTCGGCAGCTTGCTGGGCATGCGGCGTGCGGCGGAGTTCCTGGCCGGACTCAGCTAGCCCGGAACCCGGTTGCGCCACGGCCGCCGGTGCCCGAAGGTAGACCGCCGTGACGATCACCAGCCCGACGCTCGCCGCGCTCGCCGCCACCCCCGACGACCTCGCCGCCCACCTCCGCACCGCAGGCGGCCCGCTGATCGAAGCCGCCCCCGGCGCCCCCGGCTCCGTGCTCGTCACCTTCGTCTGGCTGGGCCCCGCCGAACGCGTCTCGATCCGCGCCGGCCAGCTCTTCCCCGACCACCTCGCGCCCTCGCACCCGATGCACCGCGTCGAGGGCACCGACATCTGGCACCTGTCCACCACCGTGCCCGCCGAGGTCACCAGCAGCTATCAGTACATTGTGGACGAACCGCCCGCCGGTGACCTGATCGGCGACGCCTTCGAGGCGCTGCGCCGCCAGGTCGACTGCTGGCGGGCGGATCCCTTCAACGCCAAGCGGCTCTACCCGCAGACCGGCCTCATCGCCGGCCGCCTGGACCTGCCCGAGCACCAGTGGGACTCGATCCTGGAACTCCCCGGCACCGAACCCGCCCCCTGGTTCACCCCGGCAGGCGCGCCCGCGGGCACCCTGACCGAACTGCGGCTGACCTCGGCCGCACTCGGCAACGAGCGGCGGGTCACCGTGTACCGGCCCGCGGTCGGCGAGGGGCCGTTCCCGCTGGTGGTCATGCTCGACGGGGAGTGCTGGACCCGGGTCGCCGCTCTGCCGACCGCGCTGGACAACCGGATCGCCGACGGCACGCTCGCCCCGGCCGTGGTCGCCTTCGTGCACACCCCGGAGGTCGCGGACCGGCCGACCGCGCGGCTGCGGGAGAGCACCTGCAACCCGGCGCTGACCATGCTGCTCGCCGACGAACTGCCGCCGCTGCTGCGCGAGTTCGACGTCACCACCGACCCGGCCCGCACCGTCCTGGCCGGCAACAGCCTCACCGGACTGGCCGCGGCCTACACCGCCCTCGAACGGCCCGAGGTCTACGGCAACGTGCTGTCCAGCTCCGGTTCCTTCTGGTGGGGCTACGCCGACCACCCGATCGCCGCCACCCTCGGCGGCAAGGACGGCGAACCGGAATGGCTCACCCGGCAGTACGCCGACGCGCCCGCCGTGCCGGTCCGGTTCTGGCTGGACTGCGGGATCCTGGAAGCCGGGAACGTGCCGTGGATCCCCGGCGTCGACCCGCGCGCGGCCAACCGGCACTTCCGGACCGTGTTGCGGGCCAAGGGAAACCGGGTCGACTACGTCGAGGCGCCGGGCGGGCACGAGTTCGTCTCCTTCCGGCGCAACGTGATCCGCGGCCTGTGCACGCTGCTGCCCGGAGCCTCGGCATGATCGAGTCCACTGTGGACCTCCAGGGACGGCGGTTCGGTCACGTCGACTTCGGCGGTCCGGGACGGCCGGTGCTGGCCCTGCACGGGAGTTTCGGGCGGGGCAGCCAGTTCGCGCGACTGGCGGCCGAGCTGGGCGAGGAGTTCCGGGTGCTCGCGCTGGACCAGCGCGGACACGGGAACAGCGCGCACGGCGGCGACTTCGGACGGGCGGAGTTCGTGGCTGACGCGGCGGAGTTCCTGCGCCACCTCGATCTGGGGCCGCTGCCGGTGCTGGGTCACTCCCTGGGCGGGCTCAACGCCTTCCAGCTCGCCGCCCGGCACCCGGACCTGGTCAGCTCGCTCATCGTCGAGGACTTCGGCGCGGTCATGCGGACACCCGAGGTCGAACACCCCGAACTGGACCTCACCGGCTGGCCGCTGCTGGCCGGCTCCGCGGCGGAGTTGCGGGCGGCGGTGGCCAGGCTGGTGCCGGTGGTGGACTACTTCATGGCCAGCGCGATCGAGACCGCCCAGGGCTGGCGGTTGTGCTTCGACTACGCCGATCTGGCCGCCACCCAGCGCGGCGGACTCGGCGACCACTGGCCGGACTGGCTGGCCGTGCGCTGCCCGATCCTGTTGCTGCGCGGGCAACACAGCCCGATGCTGCCCGCCGCACTGGCCGCCGACATGGTCCGGCCCGGGGTGGAATTGGTCGAGCTGCCCGGGTGCGGGCACTGGATCCACGACGACGATCCGGCCGGATTCGCCGCGGCCGTGCGCGGCTTCCTGCGCCGGACCGGCTGAACCGGCATGATGCGCCGATGACCGACCGCCCGGCGCCCGGCCAGGACGCGATCGAGGCCGCCCTGGCCCGGCTCTACCCGGACCGGGTGCCGCGCCGGGTCGGCTACCGGCCCGGCCGCGGCGAACCCGGTGGCGCACTCGCCGGCTGCGTGGCCTATCCGGCCGACGGGCACTGGCACTACATCGGCTACGGCCTCAGCGAACTGCACCAGGCCGGTCCCGAGGAGGACCCGGAGTTCTCCGGCTGGGGCTTCGAGCTGACCCTGCGGGTGCGCCGCGGCCCGGAAACCACCGCCCCTGGCTGGCCGTTCGAGATCGTGCAGCACCTGGCCCGGCACGTGAACACCCGCCTGGTCATCCTGGAACCCGGCCACCGCCTCGACCTGCGCCGCCCCGCCACCGGTCACCCCACCCTGCCGGACGCCCCGCCCACCGGCCTGACCGGCTACGCCCTCACCGTGGACCCCGACCTGGGCGAACTGGCCACCCCCAACGGCAAGGTGCTGTTCCTGCAGGCCGTCGGCCTCACTCCGGCCGAACAAACCCGGATCCGCGAGCACGGCGCGGACACCGTGCTCGCCGGACTCGCCATCGGCAATCCGCTGCTGATCACCGACCCGGCCCGCGCCTGACCACCTGGGACCGTAGGGCGGCGCTGGTGTAGCCTTGGCCGCCTCAACACCGGATCGACCGAGGAGGTGGGACCCATTACCGCTTGTGCAGCGGGGTGCTCTCGCCACCCGGTCCCGCGGTCCGCCTGACCGCGTCGATCCCGAGCGCCCCTATCGGCATCCCGAAAGGCGCGTTCATGACGACCCTCTCTGCTCGAACCACCCTCAGCACCATTGCCCGGCTGCGTGCCGCGGGTTGCGTCTACGCCGAGGACGAAGCCCGGCTCATCCACGACACCGCCACCGGCCCGGCCGAGGTCGAGGCCATGGTGCTGCGCCGGATCGCCGGTGAACCCCTGGAGCACGTGCTGGGCTGGGCGGAGTTCCACGGGCTGCGCATCGTGGTGGACCGCGGTGTGTTCGTGCCGCGCCGGCGCACCGAGTTCCTGGTCAGCCGCGCCGTGGCCCTGGCCAAGACCGGGGCAGTGCTGGTGGACCTGTGCTGCGGTTCCGGCGCGGTCGCCGCGGCCATCGAGGCCGAACTCGGCGAGGTCGAGGCGCACGCCGCCGACATCGACCCGGCCGCGGTGCGCTGCGCCCGCCGCAACCTGCTCGGCGCGGTGTACGAGGGCGATCTGTACCAGCCACTGCCCGCCGACCTGCGCGGACGCATCGACGTGCTGGTCGCCAACGCGCCGTACGTGCCCACCGACGCGATCGGCCTGCTGCCTGCCGAGGCCCGGCTGCACGAACCGTGGGTGGCCCTGGACGGCGGACCGGACGGCCTGGACGTGCAACGCCGGGTCGCCGCCGACGCCCTGGAGTGGCTGGCTCCCGGCGGTCACCTGCTGATGGAGACCAGCAGCCGCCAGGCCCCGCACACCGCGGCCACCTTCGCCCGGCACGGCCTGGTCCCGGAGATCGCCGAGGACGAGGAGGCGGGCGCCACCGTGGTCATCGGCCAGCGCCCGGCCTAACTCTCCTGGTTGTCCGTGGGTTCGGCCGCCTTGCGGGGTGCGGGGCGGCCGAACCGCACGACACCGGACTCCAGGTCCAGGGGTCCGCGTTCGAACTTCTCGCCGTTGTCGTCCTCGTCCGAGGTCACCTTGCCGAGCTTGCGGCTGGGGAACAGTTCACCGAGCTGTGCCATGTCCCCACGGTAACCGCCTCAGAGCCGCTGCACGCCCGGCTTGCCGTCCAGCACCGCGAACCGGCGCGCCACCGACAGCGTCACCTTCGCCGGATCCTTCTCCAGCACCGAGGAGACCTGCATGAACTCCGCGGTGAGCTGGGCAGGGGTCAGCGTGGCCCGCACGTAGCCGCGGGTGTGCCCGACGTAGTTGAGGTGCGGGTTCTTGGCCAGCCCGCCCGGCACGGTGGTGGAGCTGTGCGAGGTGATGGAGGTGGTGACCAGTTCGGCGCCCACGATCGGCGAGGAGTGCTGGAAGTAGTTGAGCCGCAGGTTGTTCGCCCAGGCCCGGTGCACATCGCCGGTGAGCACCACCGGGTTGCGCACGCCGCGGTCGATCCAGCCCTGGGTGAGGCGTTCCCGGTTGCGCCGGTAGCCGTCCCAGGCGTCGGTGCTGACATCGCAGGTCCCGGCCGCGCCGTCGGTGTCGCGCTGGGCGAAGAACACCTGCTGTCCCAGGATGTCCCAGCGCGAGTCCTTGACCGCCAGCCGGTCGAGGAGCCATTTCTCCTGGGCCGCGCCGGTGAGCGTGCGGGCCTCCTTGGTGATCTCCGCGCAACTGCCCGCCGGGGCCTGCAACCAGCGGTGCTGCCGGGTGTCCATCATGTGGAAGCGGGCCAGCGAACCCCAGGCCACACCCCGGTACAGGTTGATCTTGCCGCTGGCCGGTTTCATCGCCTTGGGCAACGGCATGTTCTCCCAGAACGCCTGGAACGAGGCCTGCCTGCGGGCCGCGGCCGGTTCGGTGTGCCCACCTGCCCAGTTGTTGCGCAGCTCGTGATCGTCGAAGACGACCAGCCAGGGCGCGGCGGCGTGCGCGGCCCGCAGCATCGGGTCCAGGCGGTGCTGGGCGTAGCGGATCCGGTACTCGCCGAGGGTGTCGGTCTCGTCGAAATCGGTGTAGCCACGCACCTTCGTGGCCTGCCCGGACGGCTTCTCGTACATGTAGTCGCCGAGGAAGAGCACCAGGTCGGGGCGGTCGGCGGCCAGGTAGCGGTAGGCGTGGTACCAGCCCTCCTCGAAGTGCGCGCAGGAGGCGAAGGAGAAGGTCAGCTTGGCCGGTTCGGTGCCCGCGGCGGGCGCGGTGCGGGTGCGGCCGACGGGGGAGAGGGCGGTGCCTGCCTTGAAGCGGTAGAAGTACTCCCGGCCCGGCTGCAGGCCGCGTGGTTCGGCGTGCACGCTGTGGCCCTCGGCGGCGATCGCGGTTTCCTTGCCGGAGGCCACGATCGCGGTCATCGCGGCATCGGTGGCCAGCTGCCATTCGACCTCCACCGCGGCGGCGCCCATGCCACCGTCGGGGTCCAGGGGGTTCTGCGCGAGGCGGGTCCACAGCACCATGCCGTCCGGCCGCGGTTCGCCGGAGCCGACACCCAGGGTGAAGGGGTCGGCCAGCGGCGCGAGCCTGCGGGCGGGGGCGTCGGAGAGTCCGATTCCGGGAGCGGCCAGGGCTCCGGTGGCGGCCAGGCCGGTGACCAGGAACAGGCGACGGTTCAGCGACATCGGGATCCTCCGGTCAGGCTCGGTCGGTGATGGGGGCGCCGCAGGTGTTCTCCAGGACGTCCTTGCTGCCGTGTTCGCCGAGGCAGACCCGGTAGTGCACCCAGCTGCCCTCGCCCAGTTCGAGATTCGCGGTGACGCTGGTGCCCTTGCCGTTGGGGTTCCACACCAGGTGCGGGCCGGTGCCGTCGGGCAGCCAGTACAGGAGCACCGCGGAGTGCCCGTCGCCGACCTGGTCGGTGAGGGTGAAGACCTCGCCGAGGGACTTGAAACTCGCCTTGCCCGCACACGCCGCGTCCGCGGTGCAGCGGCTGGAATCGGCCAGCGCGGCCGGGGTCGCCGACAGCGTCGCCGCTAACGCGACGCCGCCGACGACCAAGGGACGTAACAGTGTTCTCCGCATGGACACCTGCCGTGGTGGGGGACGGCACGGCATGGTTACCCATTGGCAACCTTGCCGCAGGAACAGTCAGTTCCTAACATGAGGTGTCCGGGGCACGGTAGCGCCGTTCAGCGGTTGCGGATCAGGGCAGCAACAGGCCCCAGTACAGGCCGAACGGCACCAGCACCGCGGTCCCGGCCAGCAGCAGCGGCAGCCGGAACCGCGCGGTCACCGTCGCCTTCTCCCGCCGCCAGGCCAGTGCGGTGCACACCCCGGCCACCACAGTCGCCACCCACAGCAGCTGCACGGCCAGCCAGGGCAGCGGACGACCCAGGATGATCGGACCACCCACGTGGAAAGCGTTGCTGGTGAACAGGAATCCCACATAGCCGAGCGCGCCGAGCACCGCGGCCGAGCCGAGTCCGGCCAGCCAGCGCGCCGGGCGGACCGAGCGGGTGCGCCGCAGCGCGCCGATCCCGTAACCCAGGAAGGCGATCAGCAGCAGCGCCAGCACGGCCAGCTGCAACCAGCCCGCCTCCCACCAGCCGAGCGGCTCCCGCGGCAGGGCGCGCGCGTCCTGCTTGGCCGGAGCGTCCACAGTGGACACTGGCGGGCCGAAGGCGACCGTGTTCACCCACTCGCCCAACAGGTTCAGGTAGCCGGGCTGGTAGTCCGCGCGTTTGGTGAAGCCGCGGTCGTCGGTGCCCAGGATCCGGTGCTGACCGTCCGGGTAGGTCTTGAGCGTGTGGTGGCGGTGCCCGGTGCGGGCGAAGGTGTCCCGGTAGACCTCCAGGGATTCTCCCGGCGGGGTCAGCACGTCGTGGCCGCCCCAGACCGCGAGCACCGGCACGGTCACCTTGGCCAGGGTGGGCACCGGGTCGTAGAACGGCTCCGGGAACACCCCGCCCTCGGTGACCTGGCGCATCGCGGTGTGCAGCATGCGCCCCATCGAGCCCTGGATGCCGTGCCAGCGGACCCGGTTGGCCACCGCCCAGGTCTCCTGCCGGGCCGGGGTCAATCCGTTGGCGCCCACGGTGATCAGGAACTTCACCGCGTCCGAGCGGGTCGCCGCGAGGGGCGCCACCCAGCCGCCCTCGGAGAAGCCGAGCAGGCCGATCCGGGCCGGATCCACATCCGGGCGGTTCTTCAACAGTTGCGTCATCCCTGCCAGGGCGTCATCGGCGAGCTGGGTGTAGTCGCGGTGCACCTTCGAGTAGCCCTCGGTGCGCTTGCGGTAGGTCAGCGCGACGATCCCGGCTCTGGCGAAGGCCTGTGCCTCGGGCAGCATGTTGTCCGCCTCGGTGGCCCCGGAACCGCTGATCAGCACCACCGCCGGGTGGCGGCCGGGGGTGACGGGGGAGGTGACGATGGCCGGGAAAGACAGGCCGTCCCTGGTGAAACTGGTCTGCTCCGCCTTGGCCGCTGGTTGGGCATGCACAGGCTGTGCGTATAAGGGTGGGCAGGACGCGAGGGTGGCGACGGTCGCCAGCAGCGTGGCGAGCTTGATCCGGAGCAGCACGGAGTGCTCTCCTTTCCTTGCGGAGGTTGCGTACACGGGAAATGGCGCGTGCTTCCGTTGTTCCGGTGTCGCCGAGCGGCAACTCGGCGACACCGGCCTTACTTCTTTCTCAGCCGTCCCCCGGATCGGGGAAGGCGACCCACCTGACCAGCAGCCGGCGGGAGTTCGGGGCGTCCGGATCGTGCTCGGCCCGGTACCGGTTGAGCAGGTCGAGGTAGTCGGCGAAGAACCGGGTCAGCTCCGCCGGGGTCAGCGTGACCGCGCCCCGCGAGTAGGGCACCGCGTCGGCCCACTCGCCGAACTCCGCGCGACGCTCGGCAAAGCGCGCGTAGGTGGCCAGGTCCGCGGCCAGTCCGTCGTCGGCGAGCTTGGCCAGCACGGCCTGCACCTCCGGCGACTGACCCGCCGACCGCGGGAAGCGGATGTCGTTCGAGACCGGCCGCCACCAGCGTTCCTTGCCGTGGCCCAGTTCGGTGTCCTCGCGGACGAAGTCGTGCCGGGCGAGCTGGCGCAGGTGGTAGCTGGTGGCCCCGGTGTTCTGCCCGAGCGCGGTGGCCAGGGTGGTCGCGGTGGCCGGTCCGTTGCGGTGCAGCTCCCGCAGGATGCGCTGCCGCAGCGGATGCGCGTAGGCCTTCAGCGCCGCTGGGTCGGTCAGCTCCCGGGGAGACTCGGTCATGCCAGTGACCATACCTGTGCAAAGGAATCTGTGCACACATTTCTCTGCAACTGGTTCCGCGAAGTTGTGGACAGGTTCCTGGCCTGTGGACAACCGCCGCCACCGTCTCGTTGATCGTGGTAAACCCTGGGTATGAACGAGTTCAACCGGAAGCTGATCGAGGAGTTCCGGGCCAACGCGGGCCAGGTCGGCGGCATGTTCGCCGGGGCCGACCTCGTCCTGCTCACCACCACCGGGGCCAGATCGGGGCTGCCCCGCACCAGCCCGACGCTGTACTTCCAGGAGGGCGACCAGCTCGGCGTGGTGGCCTCCAACGGCGGCGCGGACCAGCACCCGGCCTGGTACCACAATCTCAAGGCCAACCCGGTCGGCACCGCCGAGATCGGCGCGGAGACCTTCGCCTTCACCGCGACCGAGATCGCCGAGGAGCCCGAGCGGGTCCGCTGGTACGCCAAGGCGGTGGCGCGCAACCAGTCCTTCGCCGAGTACGAGGCGGGCACCAGCCGCCGCATCCCGGTGCTGTTGCTGCGGCGGCACCCGTGAGCGCGGCGGAGTTCGCCGAGGCCGAGCGGCCGCGCGATGAGGAGGCGGTGGCGCGGTTCGTGGAGCGCTTCGCCCTGCTCATGACCGAGGGCGGCATGCCCAGGATGGCGGCCAGGGTCTTCGCCCTGATCATGGCCTCCGAACAGGGCGCGCACACCGCGGCGGAGATCGCCCAGCGGCTGGAGATCAGCCCGGCCGCGGTGTCCGGGGCGGTGCGCTTCCTGACCGAGACCCGCCTGGTCATCCGGGACCGGGAGCCGGGGCAGCGCCGCGATGTCTTCCGGGTCGGCGAGGAGTTCTGGTACGACACCCTCTCCCGCAAGAACCGGGCCCTGGACGATCTGCTGGCCGCGGCCACCGAGGGCACCGCCGCGCTCGGCCCGGACACCCCCGCGGGCAGGCGGATGGCGGTCACCGGCGAGTTCCTGGCCTACCTGCGTGAGCAACTGCCCAACCTGATCACCCGCTGGCAGGCGGAACGAGCCGCCCCGTGACCGAGATCCACATCCGCCCCGCCGAACCCGGCGACCTCCCGGCCCTGACCGGCCTGCTGGTCCGCGCCTTCGCCCAGGACGAGTTCATCACCTGGGTCTACCTCGACCCGCCCAGCCGCCCGCGGGTGCACGGCGGCCTGACCGCCGAGGCGTTGCGCCGCCAGTACCTGCCCGGCGGCGGCGTGCAGGTCGCACTCGACGAACAGGACCGATTACTCGGCGGCGGCGTGTGGGCCCCACCCGGCCCGGCCCACGGCGGCCGATGGCACAAACTCCTGCTGATCCCGGCCATCCTGACCGCCATGGGCCCCGGCAACTTCCGCGAGTTCCTCCGCCGCGGCAAGGCGGTCGATCACGCCCTGGCCGCCGCCCGCCCAGCCGAGCCGCACTGGTACCTGTCCCTGCTGGCCGCCGACCCGGACCGGCAGCGCTCCGGCGTGGGCGGCGCGCTGCTGCGCGCCCGCCTCACCGGCCTGCGCGCGCCCGCCTACCTGGAATGCGTGCGGGACAACGTCGGCTACTACGAGCGGTTCGGCTTCACCGTCACCGAGAAACTCGACCTGCCGCCGGCGGCGCCACCGCTGTTCGGCATGTGGCGGGAACCGAGCTGAGTAAGACCCGCCGGCGCGCGCTCGTCCATCGGTGCGGCTCCTTCACGCCTGTTCGTACTGCCTGGCCAGGCCGGCGATGAACTCCACCGACCTGGCGGGGCTCAACGCGACCTCGATCAGCTTGTCCACCTCGTGCTGGAAGAAGGCCAGCTCCTCCGGTTTGTCCAGGAACAACCCGGAGATCTTGTGATCGAGGAAGGCCACTGGCCCCTGCTCGGCGAAGTCGAGCAGGGTGAACGGCCCGTCCAGGCCCGCGTGCCCACCCAGGTCGAAGGGCAGCACCTGCAGGGTCACCGAGGGTCGCTCGGCGGTGTCCACCAGCTGGCGGAGCTGGCGGGCCATCACCCGCGGATTGCCCAGCACCCGCCGCAACGCCATCTCGTCCATGATCGCGTGGTACTCCGGCGGCACGTCCCGGCTGAGCACCGCCTGCCGCCCCATCCGCACTGCCACCCGCCCTTCGACCTCGGTCTCCGGCAGGCCGCCCGCCTTCATCAGCGCCCGGGTGTAGTCGGCGGTCTGCAACAGCCCCGGCACCAGCAGCGGCTGGCAACTGTCGATCCGGATCGCCTCGTTCTCCAGCCGGATGAGCGTCTTGACCTCCTCCGACAGCGGCCCGCTCAGCTCCCACCAGGCGTCCTCGCCATCGCGTTCGGCCAGCGTCAGCAACCGCTGCCGCTCCACCCCGACCACCCGGTAGATGGCCAGCATGGAGGCCGCGTCCGCCGGGGTCACGCCCTGTTTGCCGGTCTCCATCCGGGAGATCTTGGAGGCCTGCCAGCCCAGTTCCGCGGCCACCTGGACGCAGGTCAGCCCACGCTGTTTGCGCAGGGCGCGGAGTTCACCGCCGACACTGCGCCCAGGCAGGATGGCGTGCTTCGGGCTGGACATGACCCCACGTATACCTGTACGCAAATTTGCGAGCAGGCTCAGCCCGCCCCGTGACCCGATGAGGTGATCACGCCGTCTGCCCCGGCCGATCCACCACAGCCCGCCGCATGATCAGCACCGGCCCGAAGCTCTGCCCCTCCTGGTGGTACTGGTCAGCCTTGAGCGCCACACTGTGCTGCCCGAGGTACTCGAAGGTGGTCCGGTCGAACAACCAGTCGACCCGCACGTCGCCAACAACGAACCCGACCGCGACCGCGGCCCGCCTCTTCACGTCCATCGTCTCGCCCACCAGGTGCACCCCGGGAATCCGGGCCGCCGCCTGGTACAGCCCGACCAGCACATCCGGCGGCACGTTCCCCATCATCAGCAACTCGTGAATCCGCTTGAACACCCGCCAGTCCCTGGGCTGCTGATCCGGCTGGACCTCCCCGTAGAACTGGGCGAGTAGCTTGTCCGGGTCGGTGGGCAGCGTGCTGACCGGGGGAATGTTCCGGTCCGACTCGTCCCAGCTCTGCCCTTCCCGCAGTTCACCACCGTCATCCCGAGACGCGCCCCGGACGCTCGTGGCGCCCGGGTACCACTTCTCCAGCCGGTTGAACTCCGGTCCGGGAAGCTCCTGGACGTTCCCGTCCTCGCCCACCAGCCTCCCTCGCCACTGATTGAAGCTGTCCACGTAGAGGTACTGATCGGGCCGGACCACCAACGGCCGGGCCCGCACCGCCTCGATGGCCTTGCTCAGCAACTCGGCCGCATTCCGCACCGGCGGCCGCGCCAGCTGCGAGTTCGACCCCACCGGCGGCGCGTCCCGAATCGCCGGCGCCACCAACACCACCGCGGCCACCAAACCCGCCACCACGAACGGAATCGCCAGCACCGGCCACCGCACCCGCGCCCACCGCAACCGCGGCGCGGGGGAGTGCACCCGGCGCAGAAACTCCGCCCGCAACTCGGCATGCCGCTGCTCGGACAGTTCCGGATCCCCCGGCGGTGGCAACAGACGGGTCAACTCGGCCCGCTCCTGATCAAGGCTCACAGTCCACTCTCCACAGGTGAAAGTCCCAGGTCACCGGCTACCTGTCCGCCCCGGCCCCCCGGTTCCGCCACCCAGGCCCGCAACCGGGTCCGCGCCCGGGAAAGCCGGGACCGCACCGTCCCCACCGGAATTCCCAGTGCCGAGGCGGTCTCGGCGTAGTCGAGCCCCGCCCACACGCACAAGGTGAACACCTCCCGCTCAGCCCGCCGCAACTTCTTCAGCGCCGCGGTCACCCGAGCCACCAACTCCCCGTCATGCAACCGCCCGACCAGCTCTTCGGAGAAGTCCGGCACCACCTCCGGCGGCGGCAGTTTCCCCAGCGCGACCTGATGCCGCCGAGCCGCCCTGGTCACATTGCGCAGCACATTGGTCGCGATCCCGAACAACCAGGGCCGTACCGACTCCCCCTCCGGATCCAGCCGGGCCCGGGCCCGCCAAGCCTCCAGAAAGGTCAACGACACCACATCCTCAGCCACCGACGCATTCCCGGTGACCCGGGCCGCATGGCGATGCACCACCCCCGCATGCTCATCGAACAACTCCGCAAAGGCGTCCGGATCACCCGCACGCAACCGAGCCCGAATGGATATCCCCACACCCCCTCCTGTCCGCCCCGCCCCCCAGGTTCCCACCATCCGCGAAAAATCCCGAAACCGAGGGCGCCGGGGATGCGGGGCGGTGCGAACGCGACGATCATCGGGTGGGTGGACCGGGAGAAGATCGACTATCGCGAGGTGCGGGAGACCAATCTCGTGACGCTCTACGGGCGGGCGTTGCACAGCCGGGAGCCGGAGCCGATTCTGCGGGATGAGGTGGCTGAGCGGCTGGTGGCGCGGATCGACTACGACTTCGGCGGGTTGCGGGTCGACCGGGCCTCGGCGATGGCGGTGGCGATGCGGGCCCGGCAGTTCGACGAGTGGGTGGGGACCTTCCTGCGGCGGTATCCGGATGCCGTGGTGTTGCACCTGGCCTGTGGCTTGGACAGCCGGTACCTGCGGCTGGCTCCACCGTCCACTGTGGACTGGTTTGAGGTGGACTTTCCTGATGTCGTCGACCTGCGCCGCAGGCTCTTCCCGCCGGCCGCGCAAGCCGGCTACCACCTGGTCGGCGCCTCCGTCACCGACCCCGCCTGGTTCGACCAGCTCCCCACCGGCCGCCCCGGCCTGATGGTCGCCGAGGGCCTGACCATGTACCTCACCGAAGCCGAACTACTGCCCCTCCTGCGCCGGGTCACCGGCCGTTTCCCGCGCGGCGAACTCCACTTCGACGCGATGAACCGGCTCAGCACCCGGGTCGGGAACCTCAGTCCGCTGCTCCGGCGGATGGGGGCGCGGTTCCGGTGGGGCCTGGACGACGCGCGGGAGTTGGAGCGGCTGGTGCCAGGGGTTCGGTTGGCTGAGGAGGTGGCTGCGGTGCGGTTGCGGGGGCTTAACCGGCTGCCGCACCTCTACCAGCTCGCGGCGCGGTTCGCGGATCGGTTCGGGCCGTTGCGGCGGGTCAGCAGGCTGCTCCGGTATCGGTTCTGATCATGGTTAGGATGACCTCTGTGCCGGAGCGGCCGATGCGCGCGGACGCGCAACGCAACTATGACCGGATTCTCGCCGCGGCCGAGGTGGCCTTCGCCCGGGACGGTGCCGAGGCGTCTCTGGAGGAGATCGCCCGGCAGGCCGGGGTTGGGTCGGCGACGTTGCACCGGCATTTCCCGGCTCGCCGTGCCTTGCTGGAAGCGGTGTTCCGGGATCGGGTCCAGGGGTTGTGTGCTCGGGCCGAGGTGCTGGCCGGGACCCTGGAGCCGGGGGCGGCGCTGGTGAGCTGGTTGCAGGACTTCGCGGCGCTGGCCACGGCCAACCGCGGACTGGCGGCCTCGGTGTTGCCCGCGGTGGGGGACAGGGTGGGGTGGCACGCGATGATCAGCGAAGCGGGGGGTGAGTTGTTGCGGCGGGCGCAGCGGGCCGGGGCGGTGCGGAACGAGGTGGGGCTCGGGGATCTGCTGACGCTGGTCAGCGCGATCTCCTTGCTCACCGAGCAGGCGCCGGACGGCGCGGCCACCGCGAGCCGGTTGCTGACCCTCGCCCTGGACGGCATTCACCCGCGTTAGCCGCGGCGGAAGCCGCCCTCGCTGTTGAGCACCTGGCCGGTGATCCACTCGGCCTCGTCGGTGGCCAGCCAGGCGATCAGCCGGGCCGGATCGTCCGGGTGGCCCCAGCGGCCGGCGGGGGAACTCTTCGCGACGAACTCGGCCAGGTCGGGAGTGGCCCAGCCGGTGTCCACCGGGCCCGGGTTGACCGCGTTGACCGTGATGCCCGCCTCGGCCAGTTCATCGGAGACCGTGGCGGTGATCGCGGCCAGCGCGCCCTTGGCCGCAGCATAGGCCACCTCGCCGCGCATCGGGCCGAGTTGCTGGCCGGAGGTCAGGAACACCACCCGGCCACCGTGGCCTGCCTGGAAGTGGTGGGCGAAGCGCTGGGTGAGCAGCAGGGTGGAGCGGGTGTTCACCGCGTAGTGCTCGTCGAGCTTGGCCGCGGTCATCTCGCGCAGGGTGCCGTCGCCGCCGCTGCGGGCATGGTTGCAGACCAGGATGTCGAGGCGGCCGAACCGTTCGATGGCCGCGTCCACGATCCGGGCCGGCGCGTCCGGGACGACCAGGTCGCCGCTGATCTCCTCGACCCGGCCCTGGCCGGCCGCGCGCACCCCGTCGAGGACCTCGGCCAGGGGCTGCGCGCCCCAAGGCTGGTCGGCGTCGTGCGGGCTGTGGTGGTGCAGCAGCAGGTCGGCGCCGTAGGCGTGCAGGCGGCGGGCGGTGGCGTAGCCGATGCCGGCGACCCGGCTCACGCCGGTCACCAGGGCGACTCGGCCGCGCAGCGGGAATGGGTCACGTCCAAGATCGGCCACGAGGGGCAGGCTAGTGCGTCACCACGACTGTGGCGAGCTATTTTCCAGTGCCCTGACCAGGCGGTATCCGCGGAAGTACCACAGGTGCGGTGGTCAGCAGCAGGGCCGCGGGCAGCAGGAACGCGGCCAGGGGGTCCAGGTGGTAGACGGGGACGAAGGCCACGGGGGACAGGGCGCCGCCGCCGAAGCGCAGGGACTGCACCACGGACACGGCTCCGCCGCGGTTGTCGCCGTTTCCGGCCAGGACCAGCGCGTTCAGCCCGACCATGATCAGTTGCATGGCCGGTCCGGCCGCCGCCCACAGCAGACCGACCGCGAGCAGCGAGGGCACCAGGCCGACCCCGGCCAGCAGCACGCCGCCGAGCACCGTGCCGGTCAGCACGCAGCGGCGGGCGCCGAAGCGGTCGATGGCCCGGCCGACCGCCCGCGCGGTGAGGATCCCGGTCAGGCCGAACCCGGTCAGCACCAGTCCCCTGGTGCCGGCGGAGAGCTGGAAGTCATCGTCGAGGCGCAGCGCCACCAGGTAGGACAGCCCGCCCAGGCAGCCCCAGCCGATCCCGGCGACCAGGCCGGCGCGCAGCACCGCCGGTCGCCACGCGGTGCGCAGACTGGCCGAGCGCCGCGGTCCGGACTCGCCGCCCGGCAAGCCCAGCACGGCCAGCCCGGCCGCCACCACGGCCACGCCGAGGAAGGCATAACGCCAGCTCACCTCGGCCGCCAGCCCACCGATCAGCGGCGCGGAGGTCTGCCCGGCGGCCTGCATGGAGGCGAACCAGCCCAGCGTGCGGCCCAGCCGGGTCGGCGGGGTGATCGCGGCCAGCGCGCCCAGCAGCAGGGGAGTGACGAAGGCGTTGGCCGCCCCCTGCACCGCGCGCCCGGCCAGGAACAGGTACTCGTCCTGGGCCAGCCCGCAGCCCAGCGAGGCGGCCACGTACACCAGGTAGGCGGTGATCACCGTGCGGCGGGCGCCCCAGCGCTGACCCCAGGTGCCGGAGAACAGCATGAACCCGGCAAAAGGGATCATGTACACCGTGAGCGAGGCCGAGGCGGCCCCGGCGGAGAGCTGGAACGCCTCGCCCAGCTCCGGCAGCATCGAGGCCACCACGCCGCCGCCGAACGGGCCAAGGAACCCGCCCGCGTACAGCCCGGCGACCGCGAGGCGCCCGGGTAACCCGCTCAGCGCGCGCCCGGACCGTGCGGCCCCGGCTGATCACCGCGTCCGCCCCGGCCGCCGCGACGGCGCAGGTACCGCTCGAAGTCCGCCGCGATGGCGTCCCCGCTCAGCTCGGTGAGCCGGTCGTTCATGTCGCCGTCGGGGTCGCCGCGCTCCTCAAGGGACCGGACGTAGCTGGCCACGTCCTCGTCCTCCTCGGCCATCTCCGAGACCGTGCGCTCCCACTCCTCGGCCTGTTCCGGCAGTGCGCCCAGGGGCACCTCCAGGTCCAGGACCTCCTCCACCCGGTGCAGCAGCGCCAGGGTGGCCTTGGGTGAGGGCGGCTGGGAGACGTAGTGCGGCACCGCGGCCCAGAAGGAGATCGCGGGCACGCCCATCTGCACGCACGCGTCCTGGAAGACCCCGACGATGCCGGTGGCCCCTTCGTAGCGGGAGCGTTCCAGCCCGAAGGTGGCCGCCGACTCCGCGTCGTAGGCGGTGCCGGTGACCTGCACGGGACGGGTGTGCGCGATGTCCATCAGCAGCGCGCCCAGGGTCACCACCGTGGTCACGCCCAGGCTCTCCACGTGGTGCAGCAGCTCGGCGCAGAAGGCCCGCCAGCGCATGTTCGGCTCTATGCCGTGCATGAGCACCACGTCGAAGTCCGCGCCGGGCGGGCGGCACACCGACAGCCTGGTGGTGGGCCACTCGACCCGCCGGGTGACCCCGTCCACCATGTGCACAGTGGGCCTGGTCACCTGGAAGTCGTAGTAGTCGTCCGGGTCGATCTCCGCCAGTGGGGTGGCGTCCCAGGTGAGCTGGAGGTGCTCAATCGCGGTGCTGGCCGCGTCACCTGCGTCGTTCCACCCTTCGAAAGCCGCGATGAGCACCGGGTTGACGAGGGTCGGCGGGTCAGCCTGGGTGTCCTCGGATGCTGCGGGGCGCTCTTCGGGATCTGTCACCGGGCAAGACTAAGGCCCAGCACCCCCGGTGCGGGCCCGTAGGCTGTCGGCATGTCTGATCATGACGTGTCGCCGCTGTTAGAAGCCCTGCCGCGACCCGCCAGGACCATGGGTTTCCCGGCCGCCGTGCTGTGGGACATGGACGGCACCCTGGTCGACTCGGAGAAGGTCTGGGACATCGCCCTGGACGATCTGGCCGCCGAACTCGGTGGCGCGCTGTCCCTGCCCACCCGGCAGGCCATGGTCGGCTCCAGCCAGGAGCGCACCATCGCGATGCTGTTCACCGAACTCGGCCTCGACCACGTCGAGCCGGAGCTGGCCGCGGCCTCGGCCTGGCTGACCAAGCGCACCGCCGAGCTGTTCACCCTGGGCCTGCCCTGGCGGCCCGGCGCCCTGGCGGCGCTGCGGATGGTGCGCGCGAGCGGGTTGCCGACCGCGCTGGTGACCTCCACCCAGCGGGAGCTGACCGAGGTGGCCCTGGACAGCATCGGCCGGGAGTTCTTCGATTTCACCCTGTGCGGTGACGAGGTCAGCCGGACCAAACCGCATCCGGAGCCGTACCTGACCGCGGCCGCCCGCCTCGGGGTCGCCCCCGCCGACTGCGTGGTGGTGGAGGATTCGCCCACCGGCGCGGCCTCGGCGGCCGCGGCCGGGTGCACGGTGCTGGTGGTGCCGTGTGAGGTGCCGGTCGAGCCAGGCCCCCGACGCGTCTTCCGCGACACCCTGGAGAACCTCGACCTGGCCACGTTGGCCGGATTACCTGCGGAACATAATGACGACACCGCTGGTTGATAAAAGGTTGCCAAGCTTGAGTAACGAATAGATCACCGTTTCCGGCGGCCGGAAAAACGCAACGTGCATTTCCCGGCCGCCGGCTCGGCAGTTCAGGTCAGGTCAGGTGCTGGTCACCTTTCACCCCTCTGCCTGCTCTTACGGGCTGACTGGTCCCAGCCCCGCGTGTGCTGTCGCGCCCGCCGGCTCTGCCTTCCCCTGGCATTGCCGAGCGATCCCCATTTTTCCCCCATGGAAACGCTCCCCAGTTCTGTTGTCACCAAACAATGTGGTGCAACACCAATAATGCCCAACTCCCAGGGTGGCTGCCATCGAAATAAGTTGGATTTTCGATATCCGCAGGTCACCGGGAAATGATGCGGCCGGATGGCTCAGCCCAGTGCCTGCATCAGGGGGCTGTAGAGGCGACTCCGGTCAGCGGGCAGCGGGCCACCGTGGGTCATGATCGTCGAGGCGAACCCTGGCGTCAGTCCGCGGGCCACCACCCAGTCGGCCAGGCCGGTGTGCACGTCGTCGACGTCGATGCGCACCTCGGCCTCGCCCGCGGCCAGGGCGAGGTCGGTGAGCAGGGCCTTGGCCAGTTCGGGGCGCTGGGCCACCACCGGGCCGAGCATCAGGTGGTCGTCGTTGCGCCAGGCCGAGGCGAACCCGGCCAGCCTGCCGTCGACCTCGATCACCCGGAGATGTTCGGCGAAGGCGTGCAGGCGGCGCAGCACCGGGGAGCGGTCGGCGCCGAACACCGCGAGGTCCAGTTCCAGGATCGCGGTGAGGTCGGCCGGGATGGCCGCGCGGCTGTGCCCGGCGGCGCCGGGTTCGGCCTGGAACCGGCCCCGGTGGGACTGGATCCGGCCGTGCGAGGTGAAGCCGAGCTGCTCGTACAGGCCGAGGCCTGTACGGTGGCGGTCAGCGCCAGGGTGGCCCCGTCCGCCTGGTCGATGGCGTGCCGCATGAGGCGTTTACCCAGGCCCTGGCGGGCGAAGCGGGCGGCGACCAGGACCATGCTGACCGCGATCAGCTCGGCCCGGTAGCGGGTGAGCACCACGGTCCCGGCCAGGCCGCCGTCGGGGGCGCGCAGCGCGTGCACCTCGCCGACGCCCATCAGGAACCGCCACTTGCGTTCCTCCCGCGGCCACTCGCGGTCGAGGGCCAGCGCGGTGCAGGCGGGCAGGTCAGCCGGGGTGAGCCGCTCGAACGGCGTGGTCGGGGCGATCATGCGAGCAGCATCGCCCCGGGGCCGCCGGCGGCAAATTCTTTTAGCCCACGCTGAACCATGGCTCCACCACCAGCACGCCCTCCCCGGGCACGGCCTGGTACTCGCCGCGCCGCAACTCGACCCGGAGCAGCCGGGCCCCGACCTGCGCCCAGTCCCGTAGCTCCACCGTCACCACCACCTGCGTGGGTGTCTCCCAGACGAGTCCGCGGTCGGGTGGGATCCCGCCGGGCAGCCAGCGCACCACCCCGGTGGGATCGGTTTCGGCCAGGTCGAACCAGGTCAGCGCGGGCGGGGCGTGGCTGGTGGTGAACAGGCCCGCGCCGCCGGGCGCCAGCCGCACCGTGCTGGGCAGCCACAGTTCCCGGCGCAGCCCGCCGGGCCCGGTGAGCACCACATCGTCGGCGGAGGCCACGGTGAGCATCAGCCCGGACCGCGAGTCGGCCTGGCTGACCGGCCCGGTCGGCCACTCGTACTCGGGCAGCCACTCCAGCCTGCGCGCGCCGTCGAGGAGGTCCAGGTGATGCCGCCGCCGGTAGGACTGGCGGCCGATGTGGTGCTCGTCCACGCACAGCCGCCTGCCGTCCGGGTCCAGCCGTGCCGTGCCGGGTAGGTGCCCGCTACCCAGCCGCAGCAGTTCGCCGCCGGGCCGCACCAGCACGGTCTGCTCGCCGAAGACGACCACGCCGTACGGGGTGTCCAGGGCCCGCCGGGGATTGGGCACGGTCGGGCAGGTGACCGTCTCGCCGTCGACCCAGCGGGTCAGCGTGCCGTCCTGGCCGAGGAGCCCGGCCAGCGGTGGCGGACCCGGCGGCGGCCGGTACCCGGGGGAGTCCCAGGGCGCGCCGGGCGGCGGCAGCTGGGTGACGCCGCTGGTGTAGCCGGGTTCCCGGGGCGGGTTCGTGGTCAGCGCGAACTCGCCCAGCAGGTCCCCGGTGGCCACCACGGTGCCCCGGTCGGCGACCTGTTCGAGCGCGTCGAGCACGGTGGCGCGGTCCACCAGCAGCCACTCGGCCAGTTCGGCCAGCCGCCAGCGCCGCCCGGTCAGCTCGCTCCACGCGCCCATCATGATCAGGTCGGTGACGAACCACTTCGGCCGGTCCGCGCTGCGCTCGCCGCGGGCGTGCCAGCGCGGCGGTTCCGGTTCGGCCGGCCAGAACTGCAACCGCCACAGCAGCCCCTCGTCCTCGGCGGCCCGGCTGGACACCCGGACCCGGTAGGCACCCGGCGCACCCAGGTCCAGGCCCTCCTCGATGAGTCCGCCGGTGAGGAAGGTCAGCCCGACGAACCCGGAGTAGCTCAGGTAGGGCGTCTCGACCACCTCGGTCCAGGCCACCCGCTCCGGCGGCGGGGCCGCGTCGTGCAGTTCGAGGGCGACCCGGTGGTAGCCGTCGAAGGCGTTGCCGTGCAGCCACCCCCACCCGGCCACCGCCACCGTCCCGCCCGGCTGCAGGTCCAGGGCGCCGTCGGTGAGCTGCTCGCCGCCCTCGGGCGGCTCCGGATCACCGCCGCGGAAGGCGTCGATCAGCACCAGGGTACCGTACTCGGGCAGGTAGTCGTCCTTGATGAAGATCCCCCGTAAGGCCACCCGGGCAACCTAGCGGTCGGCACCGACAACGCCGGGCCGTTCCCCACCACCACTGTCCGGAAGACGCAGGGCGGCGAGCCGGGCCGGATCGACCAGGATCGCGATGGCGATGATCCGGCCGTCGGCCACGGTGAAGGAGATCAGCGAGAGCGGGGTGCCGTCCTCCCGCCAGGAGACGTACCCGGGCAGGCCGTTGACGAGCACCGCCTGATGGCGGGCGACCGCACCCGCGGCCAGGCGCGCGCCGGCGGCGACCGCGGTGGCGCCCAGGGTGACGACCACCCCGCCCGGGGTGTCCACCGCCAGCCGCACATCCGGGTCGAGCACGCGCAGCAGCGCCGCGAAATCGCCACCGGCCGCGGCCGCGCGGAAGGCCTGGACCACCGCGCGCTGCTCCCGGCTGGGCGCCGTCGGCGGCTCGGTGGCCCGCACCTTCCGGCGGGCCCGGCTGGCGATCATCTTGGTGGCGTCGGCGGATTTGCCCAGGATCTGGCCGATCTCGGCGAAGGGCACCCCGAACAGGTCGTGCAGCACGAAGGCCAGCCGCTCGCCCGGTCCGAGTGAGTCCAGGACGATCAGCAGCGCGAGCCCGACCGAGTCGGCCAGCGCGACGTGCTCGGCCGGTTCGGGGCCGTCATCGACGGTGATCACGTATCCGGGCACCTGGTCGCCGTAGACGGTCTCCGGGCGGGTCTGGCGGGAGCGCAGGACGTCCAGGCTGATCCGGCCGACCACCGTGGTCAGCCAGCCCGCCAGATTGTCGATGGTCGCGGTGTCCTGGCGGGCGACCCGCAGCCAGGCCTCCTGAACCGCGTCCTCGGCGTCGGCGTGCGAGCCGAGCACGCGGTAGGCGAGGGCGCGCAGCCGGTCGCGCTGGGCCTGGAACGCCGCGGCCACCAGGTTCGCCTGGCTGGGGTCGGTCATCAGGTCACCGGGCCCGGCGCGGTTCGCGCAGCGAGATCCGGTTGCCGTCCGGGTCCACCGCCGCGATGCGCACGCCGAAGGGGTAGTCCTCCGGTTCGGACCGGTCGAAGGTCACGCCACGCCCGCGCATCACCTCGAAATCCTTGCGCAGATCGTCGGACTCCAGGACCAGCGGACCGGGCGCGGCGAGCTGCCACGCCTCGACCCGCGGGTCCGGCTCGTGCGACCACAGGATGATCTGGACCGGACCGCCGGGCACGCCCACGGTGAGGAAGCGGCCCTCCGCCCCCGGGTAGTCGATCTGTTTCTCCAGGCCGAGTCCCTCGGTGTAGAACTCCAGCGCCCGGTCCTGATCGGTGACGCAGACCGTCACGAACATGATGTTCTTCAGCATCCTGGTCCTCCACTCCACTGTCGGTGTCGCCGGTATGACGGGAGCGGGCGGGCAAAGGTAACCGGAGGGATCCCCGCACCACCATGACGGTAGGTCCACCACCACTGCGCCGGTCTGGGGCGACCAGCGAGAATGAGCGGGCAACAGTCGCACTGGGGAGGAACTGACGGATGGCCGTGGCACACCGCGTGGGCAGGTTCGCCCTGCTGAGCTGGACGATTCCGCTGGTCGTCTACGCGGGACTGGGCATCGCGCTGTTCGGTCTGGTGGTGGCCTCCTTCGCCTTGTACACGGTGTGGCTGGGCCTGCCCATGTCGATCCTGTGCTTCGCGATCCTGCGCGGCTACACCGACCTGCACCGCCGCTGGGCGGGCGCCGTGCTCGGCGTCCGGATCGGCCGCCCGTACCGGCCGCGCACCGACAAGGGGTTCTTTCGGCTGCTGCGGCACGTGGTCAGCGATCCGGCGAGCTGGCGGGACTTCGCCTGGCTGCCGCTGAACCTCCTGGTCGGCATCGCGGTCTGCGCGATCGTGCTGGCCCTGTTCTTCGCCGGGCTGGGCGGGATCATCGCACTGCCCTGGTTCATCTGGCCGTTCCTGCCCGAGGGCACCAGCTTCACCCTGACCTTCTGGACCATCGACTCCTGGGTCTCGGCCTTCTTCGTCGGCACCGGACACGGCCTGGTCTACCTGGCGCTGTGGTACATCGGCAGCCAGTGGATCTTCCGCGGCTACGCCATCCTGGCCAGGGCGCTGCTGGCCCCCACCGAGAAGACCATGCTGGTCACCCGGGTGCGTGAGCTGGCCGAATCGCGGGCGGACGCGGTGGACACCCAGGCCGCCGAACTGCGCCGGATCGAACGCGACCTGCACGACGGGGCGCAGGCCCGGATGGTCGCCATGGGCATGAGTCTGGGTATGGCCGAGCAACTCATGGCGAAGGATCCGAAGGCCGCGCAGGAACTGCTGGCCGAGGCCCGGCAGGCCAACACCCAGGCGCTCTCGGAGCTGCGGGACCTGGTGCGCGGCATCCACCCGCCGGTGCTGGCCGACCGCGGGCTGGCCGGGGCGGTGCAGGCGCTGGTGCTGGCCAATCCGCTGCCCACCGATGTGGAGATCGAACTGCCTGGCCGGTTGCCCGCGCCGGTGGAGTCGGCGGCCTACTTCGCGGTGGCCGAGGCGCTGACCAACGTGGTCAAGCACAGCGGCGCGGCCAAGGCGTGGGTGCGGGTGACCCACTCCGAGGGCCAGCTGCACGTGCTGGTCGGCGATGACGGGCAGGGCGGGGCGAACCCCAGTGGCGGCACCGGCCTGCGCGGCATCGAACGGCGGCTGTCCGCCTTCGACGGGCGGGTCATGGTGACCAGCCCGGCTGGTGGGCCGACCGTGGTGGTGATGGATCTGCCGTGCGAGCCGGTGCCGACCGTGGTCAGCGGCGACGCCTAAACCCGGTTGTTCAGCTGGCTGGTGATGGTGGGGTCGGTGATCCGGTCGTCCTTGGCCAGCAACAGCACCTTGGACAGGATCACGCTGAGCTGGTCGTCGCCGTCGAAGGGCAGCAGCACCTTGCCGCCCTTGCCGCGGTTGCCGGGCACGATGCACAGGTAGCGGTCGTCGGGCTCGATGAGCACGTTCGTCGAGCCCAGGTGCACCCGGTAGCTGGCCAGGTTGCCGCGCACCCGGACGAACCGCTCGGTCAGCTCGACCCGGTCGGCCACCGCGAGTTTGGGCAGCAGGTGAGCTAGGACTTCCCGGCGGACCTGGGCCCGCGCGCTCAGCTCGCCGAAACTGACCTGTTGCCAGTAGCCGAAGTGCGGGTCCTCGCCGCGGTCCACCCAGTTGGGGTCCAGGGCGATCGAGCACACGCCGACGAACAGGTCCGCGTCGCGCATGGCCTCGGTGAAGACCAGTTCGGGGACCTCGTCCAGGGTGAGCGGGGTCTTGGCGCGGTCGGTGGCGCGGTGGAACCAGATCCGGTCGGTGGAGCACAGTTCGGCCGGGCCGTGCGCGTTGGCGTCGGTGGGGAAGTGCTCGAAGACCGCGACCAGGCCGGCGTCCCGGAACTCCCGGCGGGCCCGGCCCTCGTAGCCGCCGTCGTAGGGGCCGAGGTAGTTGGCGACCCAGCCGCGTTCCTTGAACAGCGCGTAGGTCTGGGCGTAGCGCAGCACGTGCGCGGCGAACCGGTTCGAGTAGGTTCCGGTGGCGCGTTCGGCGTCGGTGAGCAGGTAGACCTCGCGGAATGCCTGCTTGAACGGCTGCCGGAATTCCTTGGCCAGCAACCAGGTCCGCCAGGCCGCGACCTGCTCGGTGGCGGCCCGCGCCGGGTGCCACAGCCGCACCGGGCCCGCCGGGAAGTCGATCTCGCCGTCCAGGGTGAGCAGCCGCCCGTGCTGGGGCAGTCCGGTGGTCTCGCCGACGGTCCACAGCAGGCGGGCGGCGATCCGGCCGGTTAGCGGGTGGTCCAGGTAGTACTGCCGCCACTCGGCCTGGTCCCATTCGCGGTCCTCGGCGAAGAGACCCTCCAGCCGGCGCCGCTCGCCCGCGAGGACGGCCTTGACCTCGGTGATCCGCCGCTTGAGCGCCCGCACCGCCGACTCCTCGGCCGCCGCGGGCGGTTTGGCCACCCAGTCCGCGCCGTCCTGCCAGCGCACGGTGATCCCGAGATCCTCGCCGAGCAGCACTCGCGCCCGCACGTCGTTGCGGTCCAGCTCGACCACACCGTCGGCGTCGAATCCGGCGTCGTCCACCAGCCGCTCGGCCAGCTGCCCGGGGGAGAGCCCCAGGCGCGCGCCTGCCGCGGTCAGCGCGGCGGCGATGAGTTTGCGGTCGCCGTTGTTGCGGGTGGCCGCGTCCAGACGCAGCAACGCCTGCACAGCCTCGGCGCTGCCGAGTAGGCCGAGCGCGAAGTAGGCGGAGTTGGGCACCTTCTGGCTGGTGATCCACCCGTCCCCGGTGCTCAGCGATCGCTGGGCCACTCGCACCAGCGCGGTCACCGCCCAGTCCGGCCGCAGCTGACCGGCCGCCCAGGCCGCGGCGCGGACCAGGTCGGCGTTGCGGTCGTGCACGACGATGGGCAGCTGCTCGCCCCAGACGCAGTCCACCGGCACGGGTTCGGCGTCGGCCACCCGGTCCAGCAGGGTGCGCAGCACCGCCAGAGTGCCGGGCTGGGCGAACACCGTTGCGGTGCCGGTGGTCCAGGTCTTGGTGGGTTTGCTGCCGGTCGCGGTGGCCAGCTGGCGCAGCACGGCGGTGGCGGCCGCCGGGTCGTGCCCGGCCAGCTCCGCGCGCACCGCGATCGCCCAGCCGTCCTCGCCGAAGAGCACCGAGAGATCCAGCTCCGCGCCCTGTTCCTCGGGCAGTGCCGCGGCCAGCCGGGACCGCAACGAACCGCGGTCCTCCGGGGCCAGATCGGCCCGCTGGTTCAGCGCGGCCAGCAACGCCCGGGTGGCCGCCACCGACCCGGCCTGCCGGGCCAGCGCCGCGGCGACCCGGAAGGGCACCAGGACATCCCCGTGCTTGGCCTTGATCGCCACCGCGGCGGCCTGTTCGGCGTCCTCCGGGGTGACGGTGAACGGCACGCGCAGCACCGAGGTGACCAGTTCGCGCAGCTCCCACCAGTGACCGTTGCTCACCAGCCCACTCGCGGTCAGGCGCACCAGCGTCATCAGCACCGACCCGATCCGCTCCGGCGGCTCCTCGGCCAGCCCCAGCGCCCAGCCCTCGAACCGGCCCTCGCGCAGCGGGACCATCAGGTCCCTGGCCCGGTTCTCGTGGTCCTTCCAGGACACCTCAGCCCCCCACCAGCGGAACCAGCCGGACAAAACTCACCTCATCGGCCTCGGTCAGGGTCAGCGGCTCGTCCAGGTCACCGACCTGGCGGTCGCCGACGAAAACGAAGAACCCGTTGCGCCCGAACGCCCGCACCGCGGTGTCCGCGGCGGCCTCCCAGTCCAGCCGGCGCGGCCGCCGGGACCGGTAGCCGTTGAGCGCGGTCTCCGCCGCCGACGGCGTGACCAGCCCGGCGAAGCGGGCCGCCGGACGCGCGTTGTGCCGGGCGACCTCCTCCCGGACCCGGAAGCGGATCAGCTCCCGCAGCGTGATCGGGCTGGGCACCCCGGCCAGCAGCAGCCGGGCGGTCTCCTGCCCGGTCGGTGTCGCGTCGGTAATGACGATGTTCATCCCCACGGCGCGGACTATGGCAGCCGCCACCGACAATCCGGGCGCGGGGCCTCAGGGGCGGGGGTTCTTGTGGTTGTCCTTGACCGCCTCGAACCGGCTCTTCTCCACCACGGTGTTGGTGACAAAGCAGAACCGGTACACCACGATCCCGCCGCGCCCGCTGGGCTGCTCGTCCTTGGACAGGAAGTGCCTGCAGTTGGCCCCGCGTGGTTTCGGCGGTCCCTGCTGGCGGTAGCGGGCCAGCATCTTGGAACTGCCGTGCGGCAGGATCCGGTCCGCCTCGGCCTTGCTCTGGCCCACGCTGACCGCGTCGTAGGTGCTGCGCTCCAGGGCCATGCCGTCCCAGGCCTTGAGGATCCAGCAGCCGGCGATGAAGGCGACCAGGGTCACCGTCAGCACCACGCCCACACCGATCCCCATGGCGTTGCGGACTCTCCGGTTCATCACCCCGACTGTTCCTTCCCCCACCACTGCCGCCGACTCAGCCAGACTCCTCCGGCGGGGGCGCTGACCACATCACTCTGAAGTCTGGGGCCGCGCTCACGAAGGTCTACCCCGGGATCCATCTCAGGTGCCACCGAGCCCGGCCTCATGCGCCAGGATCGCGGCCTGCACCCGGTTCGAGCAGTCGAGTTTGCCCAGCACCCGGCTGACGTACATCTTGACCGTGGCCTCGCTCATGTAGAGCCGCCCGCCGATGTCGGCGTTGGACAAGCCCTGGGCGAGCAGTTCGAGAACCTCGCGTTCGCGGTCGGTGAGCACGTCCAGGCGACGCTGGGCGTCCACCGCCTTCGCGGTGCCGCCGGTGGCCGAGACCCGGCCGATCACCCACTTGGTCACCGACGGGGACAGGTAGGCCTCACCGGCGGCCACCACCTGCACGGCGCGGATGAGTTCCTCGGGCGCGGAGTCCTTGAGCAGGAACCCGGCGGCCCCGGCGTCCAGCGCCCGGCCGATGTACTCGGACTCGCCGAAGGTGGTGAGGATGACGACCCGGGTGTCCGGGGCGAGCCTGGTCAGCTCGGCCAGTGCGGAGAGGCCATCCATGCCGGGCATCCGGATGTCGAGCAGCAGCACGTCGGCGGAGCGCGCGGTGACCTCGGCGATGGCCGCACGGCCGTCACCGGCCTCGGCGATCACCTCGATGTCCTCGGCCGCGGACAGCACGAGCTTGATGCCCGCACGCACCAGCGGTTCGTCATCGGCGACGATCACCCGGACCACGTGTGCCTCCCACTTGGCCGCGCCCGGCCCTCGCCCTGTGCTGGGAGATGCTCGCACACTCGACCTGGGCGAGCTGCGGCGACGGGGAAATGATCCAGCCGGGGCGAGCGGCAGCGACGGGGCACATCAGAACGGCCGCTTGACGACCAACCGATCTTTCTGGGTCAACTGCCCGTCCCGGAAGCAGAACCGGAACGCCTCGGTCCGGTTCTCCGGCAACTCGGAGCCCTCCACGTAGTAGTACCGGCAGCGCGTGCCCTCCGGCGGCGGGCCGGCCTGGTCGCCGATGCGCGTCTCGGCCCCCACACTGGCCTCGCCGAAGCGTTCCACCATGACCTGTTCGGTCTCCCCGAGCCTGGCCTCGTGGAACCGCTCGGGCACCAGCATCTCGCCGTTGCGGATGATCACCCACACGATGGCCCCGACGAAGGAGATCAGGCTGAACAGGACGAGTCCGCTGATGGCAAGGCCGGTGAGCACCGGGCGGTGCCGGATGGTCTGCATCAGGGTGCTGACCTCGGTGCGGGCCAGCGGATGGGTGGCGGGCACGGTGGTCAGCGGGGCGTCGAGGTCCTCCTCGGTCTCGGCGGCCGGCTCGCCCTCGAAGGGCAGCACCGCGGCGACCCGGAACCCGCCGTCGGCGGTGTGCGCGGCGTGCAGCACGCCCCCGGCCAGCCGCACCCGCTCCCGCAACCCGGTCAGCCCCTGCCCGCTGCCGCCACCCCGCGGCGCGGCGGTGGCGGCGGTGTTGACCACCTCGATGATCACCGCGTCGGACTCGTAGTTGAGCCGGACGGTGACCGCGCCGCCGGGGGCGTGCCGCAGCGCGTTGGTCAGGCCCTCCTGGGTGACCCGGTAGATCGCGTTCTCGATCGGCCGGGGCAGCGGCACCGCCTGGCCGGTCTCGGCCTGACTGACCCTGGCGCCACTGCTGCGCGCGGATTCCAGCAGTTCGGGCAGCTGGTCCAGGCGGCGGGCGTGCAGTGGCACGTCCTGGCTGTCCTGGCCGAGCACGCCGATGATCTCCCGCAGCTCCTCCATGGCCCGCCGCGCGGTGTCGTGCAGGATCCCGGCGGCCTCGGCCTGGGCCGGATCCTGGCTCGCCGCGAGCTTGAGCCCGCCCGCTTGCAGGGAGATCAGGGTGAGGTGGTGGCCCAGGCTGTCGTGCATGTCCACCGCGATCCGGGTGCGTTCCCGGATCCGCGCCTCGGCGACCAGCGAGCGGCGTTCCCGCTCCAGGTACACCGCGCGTTCCCGCAACGCCTCCACCAGCAGGCTGCGCCGGGCGCTGCTGCGGCCCAGCACCGCGGGCAGCAGGATGAACCACAACGTCATGATCACGTTGAAGCCCAGGACCATCATGCTGGACACCACGCTCTCCCCGTAGAGCGGGGAGACCGCGGCGGCCACCGCGAAGTGGCCGAGGGCGGCGGCGAGCAGCTTGTACAGCGGTCCGATCCGCCTGCCCGCCGCGTAGGCCAGCGGGATGCCCACCGCGCCCACCCCGAGCGCGCCCACGACCAGCGCGGTGGCCGGGAAGCGGCGGCGCAGGAACAGCGAGACCGCGGTGACCGTCACGGCCGGGATGGCGACCTCGGTGGCCAGCGGCCAGGGCGGCAGCAGCAGCACGGAGATCCCGACCAGCAGGTAGAGCCCGCTTTCCAGGGTCCACTGCCGCCAGCCGGAGATGCCCAACCACGGCTGCCGGGCAGTGGTGTCCATCTGGGCAGTCTAGTTTCAGCGCAGGTCGGCGGTGGCGTTGCGGCTCACCGCGATGGCCAGCGGCCCGCCGATGGCCAGCACCGTCAGCGTGATCGCCTGCCACAGCGGCAGCTCGCCCGGGTTGAACAGCCGGGAGAAGGCGGCGTTGATGTTGAGCCAGGACAGGATGTCGGTGGCCAGCGGGGAGAGGGTGGCCAGGCCCTGCACGGCGCTGAGCACGAACGGCACCGCGATCGCGATGAGCAGGCTGAACAGCACGCTGCGGGTGGCCGCGCCGAGGGCGAAACCGAAGGCGTAGGCCAGCAGCAGGCTGCCGAAGCCCTCCAGCAGCAGCGCGTCCAGACTGCCCACGCTCTGCCCGCCCGCGGCGGCGAATCCCGCGACGGTGATCCCGCCGAGCGCGGTGGCCAGGCCGAAGCCGAGCACGCCTGCCAGCAGCGCGGAGATGGCCTGGGCGCTGAACCAGCGGCCGCGGTCGGAGCTGACGCCCAGCACCACGGCCACGCCGCGGCGGGCCCACGGGTCGACCGCGAGCACGGCCCCGGCGACCGGGGCGAGCAGCACCAGCAGACTCAGGTAGAGCGCGAGCCCGGTGGTCTGCTTCTCCGGGGTGAACGAGCTGATGTTGGCCAGCACCGTGATCAGCACGGCGGTGCCCAGCGCCGCGGGCAGCAGCAGCGCGAGCAGTCCGGCGCGGTGCGCCCGGAGGGTGCCGAGGTGGGTTTTGACCAGCAGCGGCAGGCCGATGGGCGCAGGGGTCAGGGTGGTCATCCGGCTTTCCTCAGCTCCGTGTCGTGGGCCTGCAGGTACAGCTCTTCCAGGCTGGCGCCTGCGGCGCGCAGCACCTGGATCGACTCGTCCAGCACGATCCGGCCTTCCCGGATGAGCACCACCCGGTCGACGTAGGTCTCCAGGGCGAGCAGGTCGTGGCTGGAGACGAGCACGGTCGCCCCGGCCAGCGCGCGTTCGGCCAGGGTGTCCCGGACGAAGCGCTGGGCCACCGGGTCCAGGCCGTTGGTGGGTTCGTCCAGCAGCAGCACCGGCCGGTCGCCGAGCAGGGCGAGCCCGAGGGCCAGGCGCTGGCGCATGCCCAGGGAGTAGGTGCGGATGCGGTCCCCGGCGGCCTTGGTGAGGTCGACTCGGGCGAGCATGTCCTCGGCGGCGTGCGCGGGCAGGCCGAGCAGGTCGGCGATGAGGGTGGCCGCGAGCCTGCCGGTCCAGTTGGGCGGCAACGCGGAGGCGTCCAGGGAACTGCCCACGACCCGCCCGACCGAGGGGTAGTCGCGGACGTTCTTGCCGAGCACGAGCAGCCGGCCTGCGTCGGGCCGGGCCAGCCGCAGCGCGCTGCGCATCAGGGTGGTCTTGCCCGCGCCGTTGTGCCCGACCAGTGCGGTGACCTGTCCGGGCGCCGCGGCGAAGGACACCCCGTCCAACACCGTGCGGCGCCCGAACCGCTTGCTGACGTTCTCTGCCTCAAACATGACACAACGGTAGAAAAGCGCAGGTCACTCCGTCAGTTGCCCAAAGTCGAGCGGGCAGCTGACCTTCGTCTGGGCTTAGCGGGTGATCGGCAGTGTCGCGGGCAGACCAAAGGCGGTGATCAACTTCCCCTCGAAGGTGGTCACCTCGGCGACCAGCCCGTCCTCCACCCGCAGCACGTCCAGGGCGGCCACCGTGTACTCGGTCGCGCCGGGCTTGAGCACGTAGTTGGCCACCGCGGGCTGCCGGTTGACCCAGGTGGGCAGCGCGGCCCACTGGCCCCAGGAGTCGGAGCCGCCGGGCATGACGGTGCTCCACTGGGCGATGAGTTCGTCCCGGCCGCGCATCGAGAACGGGTGCGGCGGCATCGTGTGCAGCGCGTCGGCGTGCAGCAGCTGGGCCATCGCGGTCATGTCGGCGGATTCGGTGGCGGCGATGAAGCGGGCCAGGATGTCGCGTTCCTCGGCGGAGGGTTCGGCGGGCACTGTCCAGTCCGCGCGCCGCCGGGGCAGGTGTTCCTTGAGGGTGGCGCGGGCGCGCTGCAGGGCGCTGTTGGCCGAGGCGACGGTGGTGTCCAGGGCCTTGGCGGTCTCGGCGGCGGCCCAGCCGAGCACATCACGCAGGATCAGCACGGCCCGCTGGCGGGGCGGCAGGTGCTGCAGCGCGGTGAGGTAGGCCAGCTCGATGGTCTCCCGGGCCACCACCACGGCGTCGGGTTCGTCCGCGGCGGGCGCGGCCGGCTCCAGGAGCTGATCGGGGTAGGGCTGCAGCCAGGACACCTCACTGGTGGTGGCCAGTTCCGGATCGGCCACCGCGGTCTGCTGCGGGGCCGGCCGCTTGGCGATGGCGTCCAGGCTGGCGTTGGTGGCGATCTTGTACAGCCAGGCCCGCAAGGTGGCCCGCCCCTGGTAGGTCTCCCGGCGGTGCCAGGCCCGCAGGAAGGTCTCCTGGACCAGGTCCTCGGACTCCTCGAAGGAGCCGACCATCCGGTAGCAGTGCACCCGCAGCTCGTGCCGGTGCCGTTCGACGAGCTGTCCGAAGTCCTGCTCGTTCATGGTGACCGCGACGTCCACAACGCCTCCCCGGGTTACGTGCGCCGCTGTCCGGCGCGTCACCAGTTATGACCGACCTGCCCGCACAAAGTAATCTCCGCGCAGGTCAGACCGGTCGCAGCCGGACCGCGGCGAAGGCGGACCGCGGCGCGGGTTCCTCACCACAACTGGCCGGCGCCGCGGGCAACGGCCGTTCCGCGACCTCCACCAGCCATCGCCGCCCGTCCAGGTGCTCGACCCGGACCGGTTCATCCTGTTCCTCGAACACCGTGAGCGCATCCGGATCCAGCTCGGCCGAGGCCGCCCGCACCGCGAGTTCCGCGGCTTGCCCCCGCCGGCTCCACGTGCTCCGCCCCCGCAACCCCGCGGTCTCGACCTGCCCCTTACGCGCCCCCAGCAACGCGGCCTGGGCGGTGGCCAGATCGAGCCGGCCGTAGCTGTACCCGGTGGGCAGCACCAGCCCGGTGGGCGCGAACCGGTGCCCGCCAAGGTGACTGCACTCCCAGATCGCGGGCCGGAACCCCTGGTCAAGTTCCTCGGCGATGGGCCGGCCCAGCTGGGTGCAACACCGATCCCGCCGGCCGTTGGTGCAGATCAGCAGCAGCGGCTCGGCGGTGGGCTCACCCAGGCGGGGGTCGGCGAAGTCCAGGTCGAGCAGCGCACGCGGGTCGGCGAGGGTGGCGGTGTGCAGGCTGGTCGCGCCGGGTGTGGTCCGCGCCAGGAACACCCGCCGCGGCCGCGCGGGATCGCTGCGCCCAGGCGAGCGAATCAACAACACCTTGACCCCGGTGCCCTCAGTGCGCCGGATCAGCTCCGCCCCGAGCGCCGGATCAAGCCGGCTTTCCAGCAGCGCCTTGCGCCCCCAGGGGCCGGGCTGTTCCAGGCAGAGCCAGGTCGCGGCAGTCGGCCCGGTGGCCGCCACCGGCTCGGCCAGCCACGCCGCGCAGCCGGTCATGCGCGCTCCGTGACGGTGTTCTCGCTGGTCACGACGTCAGTGTGCACCCTCGGCGGTGGGTGGCGGCGCTGGGCCGTCCGCGATGGTCGTGCGCGGTGACCGGCGCGGGTGGCTGATCAACAGCCCTGCCACCGCGGCGCCCGTTTCTCGCTGAACGCCGCCGCCCCCTCCCGGGCATCCATCGACGCCGAAACCTTGTGATACCAAGGATCCTGGATCGCGAACGCGTCCCGCTCGATCGCCGGACGCACGATCTGTTTCACCGCGGCCAGCGCGAGCGGCGCGTTCCGGCTGATCCGGGCCGCCAGCTCCAGGGCCACGGCCAGAGCTTCGCCGTCGGGCACCACGCGGTTGACCAGGCCGTAACTCGCCGCCGTGGCGGCGGGCAGGGGGTCGCTGGTGAGCAGGAGTTCCATCGCGATGTGGTGGGGGAGGCGTTGGGGGAGGCGGGTGACGCCGCCTTCGCCGGCGATCAGGCCGCGTTTGACCTCGGGGAGGCCGAACTGGGCGGATTGGGCGGCGATGATGAGGTCGCAGGCCAGGGCCAGCTCGAAACCGCCTGCCACCGCGTAGCCCTCGACGGCGGCGAGCAGGGGTTTGGTGAGGGGGCGGCGGGTCAGGCCGGCCAGGCCCTGCTCGCCGATCACCGGGATGTCCTCGCCCGCGGCGAAGGCGCGGAGGTCCATGCCGGCGCAGAAGTGGCCGCCCGCGCCGTGCAGGACGGCGGCGGTGAGGCTGGGGTCGGACTCCAGGCGGTCCAGGGCGGCGCTGACCGCGAGGGCGGTGGCGTGGTTGATGGCGTTGCGGGCCTGGGGACGGTTGAGGGTGATGACCAGGACGGTGTCCACGGTCTCGGTGTTGACGGTCATCGGCGCACCACCGGCAGGCTCTCCAATCCGCGCATGACGCGGAAGGGGCGCCAGCGCAGTTCGTGTTCGGGGGCGGCCAGGCGGATCTCGCCCAGCTTGTGCAGCACCAGGTTCACCGCGAGCGCACCCTCCATTCTGGACAGTGCGGCGCCGATGCAGAAGTGCGGGCCGCGGCCGAAGGTCAGGTGGTCGTTGGGGTCTCGGGTCAGGTTCAGGCGGTCGGGGTCGGGGAAACGGGCCGGGTCCCGGTTGGCCGAGCCGATCAGCAGGCTGACGATGTCGTCGGGCTGGATGAGGCGGTCGTGCAGGCGGATCGGCTGGGCGGCCACCCGGAAGGTGGCGTCGCGGACCGGGGAGTCGTAGCGCAGCAGCTCTTCCAGGCCGGTGCCGATCAGGGCCGGGTCGGCACGCAGCGCCTGGAGCTGGCCGGGGTGGCGGAGCAGGGCGAGCATGCCGTTGCCGATGAGGTTGACCGTGGTGTCGTGGCCGACGAGCAGCAGCAGGTAGGCGGTGCCGGCCAGCTCTTCCTCGGAGAGCTGCTCCCGCGCGCCGACCAGGGCGCCCAGCAGGTCGAGTTCGCCGGTGCGCTGGTGGCGTTTGTGCGCGATGAGTTCGGCGAGGAAGGCGCGCAGCCGGTCGTCGGTGCGCCGGCCCGCGGTGGGCACCACGGTGTTGGTGAGCAGGGTCCGCGTCGCGGGGGTGTTCAGCTGCTCGGGCACACCGAGGATGGTGCAGATCAGGGTGAAGGTCAGCAGCAGCGCGAACTCGCCGATGAGGTCGATGCCGGTGTCCGGGTCGAGGCGGTCCAGCAGGTCCTCGGCGGTGCGCTGGATGAAGGGTTCCAGCGCGGCGATCCGGCGGGGCAGGAACGCGGTGCTGACCAGGCGGCGCAACCGGGTGTGCTCGGGCGGGTCGGCGTGCACGAGGTGCTTGTTGAGCCCCTCGGGTCCCGGCCGGTAGCCGGGGACGGCGTCGGGGTTCTTGCTCAGGCGCTCATCGCCGAGCAGGGCGCGGACGTCGTCGTGGCGGGAGATGTGCCAGATGAGGCGGCCGTCGCGTTTGCGTTCGGCGAAGACCGGGGCGTGCTCGCGCAGCCAGCGGAAGTACGGGTAGGGATCACTGGCCCGGCGGGCCAGCAGTTCGGCGGGCGGACTCGCCTGCACCAGGACGTCGGTCATCTGCGCGTCGGCGCCTTTCGCTCCTGCGATCGACCCCGAGGCGGGTCCGCTCACGCCGAATCGAAACGCATCCGGGGGCGTACCCGGCGCAAGATCACCCGATCTTGTGATCATCGGCGGCGGGGACTTGTGCGGGAAACCGGCGCGTGCCATCCGATCATCCGCGGCTAGCCTGGGCGGCATGACTGGGGACCTGTTCACCGACGCCATCCGCTCACCCGAGGCGCTGCGCGCGATCTACGAGGCGCCCTCGCCGCTGGCCGCGCGCAAGCAGATCAGCGAGATCGACGAGATGGCCCACCGGTTCATCGCCTGCTCCCCACTGGTGTTCCTCTCCAGCACCAGCGCGGCGGGCGACTGCGATGTCACCCCGCGCGGCGGCCCGGCCGGCTTCGTCACCGTGCTCGACGACAAGCACCTGGCCATCCCGGACGCCACCGGCAACAAGCGCCTGGACACCTGGCACAACGTGCTGGAGACCGGGCGGGCCGGGCTGCTCTTCGTCATCCCCGGCCGCGGGCAGACCCTGCGGATCAACGGCGCCGCCTGCATCAGCGCCCGCCCGGAACTCCTGGACTCCCTCACCGCCGTCGGCAAGCCCCCGCGCACCGCGCTGGTGCTGCGGGCCGAGGAGGTCTACGCGCACTGCCCCAAGGCGTTCGTGCGCTCGAAGGCCTGGCAGCCGGAGGGCTGGCCCGATCCCAGCACCCAGCCCACTCCGGCCGAGGTCACCCACGCGCACCTGCGCTCGCCCGAGATCACCATCGCGATGGTCGAGCAAAGCCAGCGGGAGAGCCTGCTCTACCGCTTGGAGTGATCATCGGGTAACCGGGTGCGCACCAGTTCGACCAGTTCCTCCTTGTCCTTGATGTGGCGGTACAGGGCCATCGGGGAGCAGCGCATCCGCTCGGCGACCCGGCGCATGCTCACCCCCGCGAGCCCCTCCTCGGTGGCGATGGCCACCGCGGCGGCGACCACCGCCTCTCGTGTCAACCTGGCCGGGCGACCCGGCCGGCGTGGTTGCTGGCCCCCAGGCGTCATCACATGAGTGTGCCTGAGACAAGCCAGTCCCAAACTACGCAAAACGTGCACCAGCAGAACCGTTGTGTTTCGGTCTTGACACCAGGCGTCCACGCGCGCAACCGATTGGAGCAGCCCATGCCACCCGTCACCGTGATCACCGGGGGCAGTCGCGGCATCGGGGCGGCCACCGCCCGCCGCCTCAGCGCCGACGGCCACCGGGTCGCCATCAGCTACGTCCAGGCCAGCGGACCGGCCGAGGAACTGGCCAGGGAGATCGCGGGCGCGGGCGGCCGCTGCGTGGCGGTGCGCGCCGACACCACCGTGCAAGCCGATGTGGACCGGCTCTTCGACCTGGCCGGGCAGGAGCTGGGCGTGGTCACCGGGCTGGTCAACAACGCCGGCATCACCGGACCGCTGGGCAGGCTGGCCGACCTGTCCGGGGACACCCTGCGCCGGGTGGTGGAGGTCAACGTGGTCGGCTACCTGCTCTGCGCCCAGCGCGCCGCCCGGCAGATGGCCGCCTCCGCGGGCGGGGCGGGCGGGGCGATCGTGAACATCTCCTCGGCCGCGGCCACCCTGGGCAGCCCCAACGAGTACGTGCACTACGCCGCGACCAAGGGCGCGGTGGACTCGATGACCGTGGGCCTGGCCAAGGAACTCGCGCCCGAGGGCATCCGGGTCAACGCGGTCGCCCCTGGCATCATCCAGACCGAGATCCACGCCGCCATGGGCGATCCGGACCGCCCGCAACGCCTGGCCGGGCGCATCCCGGCCGGACGGCCCGGCGAGCCCGGCGAGATCGCGGCGGCCATCGCCTGGCTGCTGGGCCCGGATTCCTCCTTCACCACCGGTGCGGTGGTCCGGGTGGCGGGCGGACTCTAGACGTTGCGCGGGCTGTCCCGGCGTTGTGTTCGCGGTAAGCGCGGCGTCAGGGCCGCCGCCTACGCTGCCGCCATGACCTACCTGAGCAGCGCGAACGCCGCCGAGCGCACGCTGACGCTCGCCGCGGGCCCGGAACGGCCGAAGCTGACCTACCACACCGATGGTGACCGCCTGGTCGTCTTCGCCGCCGTCGGTGGGGCGCCCCAGCACCCGGACTGGTTCCACCAGGTCCTCACCCACCCGGAGGTCACCGTCGAACTCGACGGCGAGACCTTCCCCGCCGTCGCCGCGGTCACCACCGGCCCGGAGCGGTACCGGATCTGGTCCACCGCGGTCCGCCGCACCCCCGCGCTGGCGGAGTACCAGGTCAGGGCCGGGGCCAGGACGATCCCGGTGATCACGTTGCGCCGTCGGGAAGTCTGAAGACGAGGGTGTCGGTGCGGGCTGGCAAGATCGCCGTGTGCGCTTCTACGCTGACCTGCACATCCACTCGAAGTACTCCCGCGCCTGCAGCCGCGACTGCGACCTGGAACACCTGACCTGGTGGGCCAGACGCAAGGGCATCGCCCTGGTCGGCACCGGCGACTTCACCCACCCCGCCTGGTACGCGCACCTCACCGAGACCCTGGAGCCCGCCGAACCCGGGCTGTACCGGCTCAAACCCGACCTCGACCGCGACATCAACCGGACCCTGCCCGGTAGCTGCGCGGGCACCGAGGTCCGGTTCATGCTCTCGGTGGAGATCTCCACCATCTACAAGCGCGGCGACAAGACCCGCAAGGTCCACCACCTCATCTACATGCCGGACCTTGAGGCCGCTGCCCGGTTCAACCAGCGCCTGGGCAAGATCGGCAACCTCGGCTCGGACGGCCGCCCCATCCTCGGCCTGGACTCCCGCGACCTGCTGGAGATCACCCTGGAGGCCAGCCCGGACGCCTACCTGGTGCCAGCGCACGTGTGGACGCCGTGGTTCGCGGTGCTGGGCTCCAAATCCGGCTTCGACGCCATCGAGGACTGCTACCTCGACCTGGCCCAGCACATCTTCGCGGTGGAGACCGGCCTGTCCAGCGACCCGGAGATGAACTGGCAGGTCTCCGGCCTGGACAAGTACCGCCTGGTCAGCAACAGCGACGCGCACTCCCCGCCGATGCTGGGCCGGGAGGCCACCGTCTTCGACACCGACCTGGACTACTTCGCGCTGCGCCGCGCCCTGGAGACCGGCGAGGGCTTCGCCGGGACCGCGGAGTTCTTCCCCGAGGAGGGCAAGTACCACCTCGACGGGCACCGCAAATGCGATGTGCGCTTCGACCCGGCGCAGACCCGCGCGCACCAGGGCCGCTGCCCGGAGTGCAAGAAGCCGCTCACCGTCGGCGTGCTGAGCCGGATCAACGATCTGGCCGACCGGCCGCTGGGCTTCCGGCCCGAGGGCGCGGCCGGGTTCCGCAACCTGGTGCCGCTGCCGGAGATCATGAGCGAGATCGTCGGGGTCGGGCCGAAGTCGAAGAAGGTGCAGACCGAGCTGAACGCGCTGACCACCGCGCTCGGCCCGGAACTGGCCATCCTGGACGAGGTGCCGCTGCACCTGATCGCCGAACAGCACGAGCTGCTGGGCGAGGCGATCGGCCGGTTGCGGCAGGGCAAGGTCTTCCGCGATTCCGGCTTCGACGGCGAGTACGGCGTGATCCGGATGTTCGAGCCGGGCGAACTGCGCCGCCGCACCGAGGCCAACACCTTCGCCCTGTTCGAGGACTCCCTCTTCGCGCCGGAACCCACCGCACCCGCCCGCCGCGCCGACCCGGAACCGGACCTGTTCGCCGAGCCGGAACCCGAGCCCGAGACGACTGAACCCGCCGATCTCGCGCCGGAAGCCGCCACTGAGTCCGATCCCGTGGCCGTGCCGTCCCTGCTCGACGGCCTGGACCCCGATCAGCGCGCCGCCGCCGAACGCCTTGGCGGCCCGCTGCTGATCATCGCCGGACCCGGCACCGGCAAGACCCGCACCCTGACCCACCGCCTCGCCCACCTGGTCACCGCGCACGACGTGCCACCGGAACAGTGCCTGGCGATCACCTTCACCCGCCGCGCCGCCGAGGAGATGCGCGAACGCCTCGCCGCCCTCGCCCCCGGGCACGCCGGGCGGCTGACCATCTGCACCTTCCACGCGCTGGGTGTGCGTTTCCTGCGTGAGCTGCACGAACGCCTCGGCCTGTCGGCCAACTTCACCATCGCCGGCACCGAGCACCAGCTCGCGATCCTCACCGAGATCACCGGCGCGGAGAAGACCGCCCGCGAACTCCTCGACGGCAAGACCGAATGGGATGCGGACCTGCGCGACCGCTACACCAAAACCCTGCGCGCCAGGGACCTGGTCGACTTCGACGACCTGATCACCCAGCCAGTCGCCCTGCTCGAAGCCGATCCGGAACTGGCCGAGTCCTACCGCGACCGGTACCGGTGGATCTCGGTGGATGAGTACCAGGACGTGGACGAACTCCAGTACCGGCTGCTGCGGCTGCTGGCGGGGGAACGGGCCAACCTGACCGCCATCGGCGACCCCGACCAGGCCATCTACCGCTTCCGCGGCGCCGACGTCGGCTTCTTCCTGCGGTTCCGGCAGGACTTCCCCGGCGCGGCGACCGTGCAGCTCACCCGCAACTACCGCTCCGGCAAGCACATCATCACCGGCGCCCGCCAGGCGATCGAACCCACCACCCTGGTGCCGGGCCGGGAACTGCTCGCCTGCGGCAGCCACGCCGAGCACGCGCTGATCGGCCTGCACACCGCCGCCGACGAGACCACCGAGGCCGCCTTCCTCGCCCGCACCATCGACCAGCTGCTCGGCGGATCCTCCTTCCACTCCCTGGACAGCGGCCGGGTCCAGGGGGATGGCGACGGTGGCCTGTCCTTCAGCGATTTCGCCGTGCTCTACCGCACCGACAGCCAGGCCCGCGCCGTGGTGGAGGCGCTGACCAGGGCCGGGGTGCCGTTCCAGAAACGCTCGCACGACCGGCTGCTGCACCGCCCCGGCGTCGCGGAGATCCTGCGCGAGCTGAGTTTCGTCGGCCCCGAGCAGGCCACCGATGTCCCGGCCAGGGTGCGGGCCGCCGCCGAGGCCGCGCTGAGCCGGATCCCGGCGGCCGAGCTGGACGAACGGGCCGTGGACATCCACACCGCGCTGGATCTGCTGGCCCCGCTGAGCCGGGCGCACGAACACGACCTGGACGCCTTCCGCACCGAGCTGTCCCTGGGCGCGGAGGTCGACTCGATGGATCCGCGGGCCGACCGGGTCTCGCTGCTGACCCTGCACGCGGCCAAGGGCCTGGAGTTCCCGGTGGTCTTCCTCATCGGCTGCGAGGACGGTCTGCTGCCGCTGCGCTGGCAGGGCGCGACCGACCTGGACGCCGAGCACGTCAACGAGGAGCGGCGGCTGTTCTTCGTCGGCATGACCAGGGCCCAGGACCGGCTCTACCTCAGCCACGCCGCCCAGCGGCACCGCCACGGCGCGGACCGGAACCTGCCGGTCTCCCCGTTCCTGGCGGTGCTGGGCCCGGACCTGTTGGAACGGCACGGCGAGGCGGTGCCGCGCAAGCGCAAACCGCGGCAGATCAGCCTGTTCTAGTCGGCAGGGTGGCGGCTGATCAGCACGATCACCGCGATGGCCAGCCCGATCGCGAGCACGCCCTGGTAGAAGCCGGTGAACGCGGTGATCGCCGCGGTGACCATGCCGACCACCTGCATCGTCACCGCCAGCGGCCGGGCCCAGGCCGGGCTGGCGAGCAGCCTGAGCGCGGCCAGGAAGACCAGCAGCGCGATCAGCGGGTTGGCCACGACCACCACCCAGGCGAACCCGGTGACGGTCTGGCCGTGGTCGAGGCGGGTGGAGATGGTCAGCAGCTGCACCACCCAGGTGCCCAGCGAGGCCACCGCCTGGGCGAACATGATCACCCTGGCCGCGGTCAGTCCCCGTGGTGTGCGCACCGCTGTGTCCATCGGGACCCCTCCCCTTGCACCATGGTTAACGTCCGGCACGGTAGCCACAGACGAAGGGGAGGGGTCCCGATGCGGCGAGGCTGGATGTCCGCGACCGTGCTCACGACAACGATGCTGCTGGGCGCCACCGGCTGCGCGGCGGAGCAGCCGACGGTGTGCAGCGGCGGGTTCTGCTCCGGGCCCGCCTACAGCCCGTCCACCTCCACCCGGATCCAGACCGGCATCGTGCACGTGCTCAGCGCCATCGGCTTCGCCGCGGTGGTGCCCGGCACCGCGGCCGGGCCCGCCCGCCGGGTAACGCCCCTCCCCACCCGGCCGCGCAGCGGGTGGGTCCCGCTCAACTGAGCCAGGCGATTCCGCTGGTGGCGTAACCGATCCCGGGGCCGCGGCAGTGGATCTACGGTGGCCGTATGCACTCACCGATCACGGGCACGGCCGCCGGCGTGCCGTACACCGCCCTGCCCCCGGCCAGTGATGGCCCCGCGCCGCTGATCGTCACCTGGCACATGCTGGACGCGCCGCGCTCGGACGCCGCCTTCGCCGCCGCGTTGCCGATGCACGAGCTGCCCGCCTGGCGGGTGCACCTGGGCATGCCGATGTGCGGGGCGCGGATGGTCGACGGCAGCATGGACGCCGGCCTGGCGCTGATCCGCGAGGACCCGCTGATGTCCTTCCTGCACGCCTTCGTCAAGCAAGCGACCGAGGAGTTCCCGGCCGCGCTCGCCGCGCTCCGCGAGCAGCTGCCGGTGACCGACGGCCCGATCGGCGTGCTCGGCGGCTCGCTGGGCGGGGCCGTCGCACTGCGGGTGCTCGCCGAGACCGACACCCCGATCTTCGCCGCCGCCGTGGTCAACGCCGCCATCCGGATGCGCTCGGTCGTCGACCTGTTCCCCGGCGACTACCCCTACGACGAAGAGTCCACGAAAGCCGTCGACAGCCTGGACTTCATCCCCCAGGCCCAGGTCCTCGCCGGGCGGGCGCCGCTGCTGGTCGTCAGCGGCGAACTGGACCACCCGGCGCTGCGGGCCGACGCGCTCGAACTCGTCGAGGCGGCCGGGGACCGAGCCGAACTGCTCTCCATCCCCGGCCTGGCGCACCCACTGGCTGAGGAACCCGGCATTGAACCTGCACCCCAGCTGCCCCTGGCCCGCGTGGTCGACACCGGGCTGACCACCTGGTTCCGCCGCCACCTCTGAGCTGCCATTCGTTCAAGCGATCACCCGGCAGCGGGCCTACCGTCAGAGCCATGACCGATCCGAACCTGCCCAGCATCTACCCGACCCTGCGCTACACCGACGCCGATGCCGCGGTCAGCTACCTGACCTCGGTACTCGGCTTCGGCGAGAAGATGGTCTCCCGCTCGCCCGAGGGCGTGATCAGCCACGCCGAACTGTCCTGGGGCAACGGGATGATCATGATCGGCCAGCGCTCGGCCGAGCCCAGCCCGTTCGACACCGGCCGTTCGGTGCTTTACCTGGCGGTGGCCGATCCGGACGCTCACCACAGGAAGGCGGTCGCGGCCGGCGCGCAGGTGAGCATGCCGCTGACCGACCAGCCCTACGGTTCGCGGGAGTACGCGGTCACCGACGCCGAGGGCAACGTGTGGTGCTTCGGCACCTATCAGCCCGCGCCCTGACCGGTCAGCGCCGGAACCTCGATCGCGCCGAGGTAGCCGTCCGGGCGGACCAGCACGGTCGAGCCCACCGGCACGCCGTAGATCGCGCGGACCGAGTCCTCGGCGATGACCACGCTGCGCTCGCCGGGGCTGTCCGCGCCGGGCCGTGACCCGCCGAAGATCAGCCGGGTCTGGTGCGGGCCCCGGAACAGCTCGAACAACCGGCCGCCGCCGGCCAGCCGGGCATCCGGCGCGCGGTCCCCGGCAGCCAGCCCGGTCGCCGTCTCCACCCCGGCGGGAGCAAGGGGTCCGCCGTGGTAGCTGAGGTCGAGCTGGTGGGTTTCCTTGCCGCGCCGCATCCCTTCGGTGGCGTCGCGCTGGACCAGGCGGGAACTCAGTCCCAGCACCGCCGCGGCCACCGGCAGCCGTTCCCGCTCGTAGCTCGCCAGCAGCTCCTCGGATCCGGCGGCCAGTTTCCAGCCGAGGTTGTAGGCGTCCTGCACGCCGGTGTTGAGGCCCTGGCCGCCCGCGGGGGAGTGCACGTGCGCGGCGTCCCCGGCCAGGAACACCCGCCCGACCCGGTACCGGTCGACCATGCGCACGTTGGCCCGGTACAGCGAGAGCCACACGAGTTCGGTCAGCCGCAGCTCCTCCCGGCCGCTGGCGGCGCTGACCAGGTCCTGCAGCGCGGGCAGGGTGGGCAGCTCGGCGCCGTCGCCTGGGGGCGGGGCGTAGATCTGGAAGGTGTCGGTGCCGGGCAGCGGGCACAGCGCCAGTGCCCCGGACTCGCCGGGCCAGGCGTGCCAGAACTCGCGGTCCAGCCCGGTGAGCCGGACATCGCCGACCAGCATGCGCTGGGTTTCCAGGGTCTCGCCGAGGAAGTCCACGCCCAGGGTCTTGCGCACGAAGCTGCGGCCGCCGTCCGCGCCGACCAGGTAGGCCGCGCGCATCGACCGACCGCCCACGGTCGCGGTGACGCCCTCGGCGTCCTGGGTGACCCCGGTCAGCGGGGTGTCGAACTCGACCCGGCCGCCGAGTTCGGCCAGCCGGTCGCGCAGCAGCTGCTCGGTGCGCCACTGCGGGCTCATCAGGATGTTCGGGTAAGGCACCTGCTCGGTCGGCTCGCGCAGCTCGTCGATGCGCTGGTCATGGAGCACCTCGCGGCCGCGGTAGGCGCGGATCACCGGGTACGGGCCGCCGTGCGCGACCAGCGCGTCGAGCAGGCCGAGGTCCTCGAAGACCTCCTGGGTGCGGGGCTGGATGCCCTTGCCGCGGGAGCCGGGGAAGGGTTCGGTCCTGGCCTCGACCAGGCGGAACGACACACCGCGGCGGGCCAGGTCGACGGCCAGGGTCAGGCCGGTGGGTCCGGCGCCCACGATCAGCACGGGGTCCATGACAACTCCTTAACGTCGTTAAATTTAACGGCGTTAAGGTTGCTTGAACGGCGTTAAGCTGTCAAGCATGGCTTTGGATCGCGACACTGTGGTGCGCACCGCGCTCGAGGTGCTCGACGAGGTCGGCCTGGACGCGCTGACCCTGCGCCGCATCGCCACCCGCCTCGAAGTCCAGGCCCCGGCGCTGTACTGGCACTTCAAGAACAAGCAGGAACTCGTCGACGAGATGGCCACCCAGGTGCTGCGCGCCACCTACGAGGCCCCCGAGGACGGTCTGGACTGGCGGGAGATCGCCCGGCGCAGCGGGGTCACCCTGCGCCGCGCGCTGCTGGCCCACCGCGACGGCGCGCGCATGGTCGCCGGCACCCACCTCACCGACACCAGCGCCTACGAGTCGATGGAACGGGCGCTGTCGACCTTCACCACAGCCGGGTTCAGCCTGTCCGCGGCGATCTCCGGGCTGACCACGATCTACCACTTCACCGTGGGCTTCGTGATCGAGGAACAGGCCGTGCAGCCCACCCCGGCCGAACGGGACCCGCGCTATGACTTCGCCGCCCGCACCGCCCGGATGGACGCCGCCGCGACCCCGCTGACGGTGGCCGCGGGCAAGGAACTGTTCAGCGACTTCGACCGCCGCTACCGGCAGGGCCTGGAGCTCATCGTGCGCGGCCTGGCCGGCTGACCACCCCAGCCGTGGTGCCACACCCGTGGCGGTTTCAGTGGCCCAGCAGGCAGAACGGGTGCCCGGCCGGATCGGCGTAGACCTGCCAGCCCCGGCCCAGCGCGCTGTCCAGCAAGGTCGCGCCCAGCTCCAGCACCCGCTCGTGCGCGGCGGCCAGATCGGCCACATCGATGTCCAGATGCGCCAGCTGCGGCCGCCGCTCATCACCCCAGACCGGTCGCCGATGGCCCGGCTGACGCTGGAAACAGAGCACCCGGCCATCGGGCAGGTGCAACGTGGACCAGTCGGCGTTGACCGCCCACCGCCGATCGGGCCGGTTGACCTCCCCACCCAGCAGCTCCTGGTAGAAGGCGGCCAGCCGGCGCGGGGCCGGGCAGTGGAGGACGAGGCACTGGAGCACACCCAAGGGACGCACCCGCCGGAGGCTACTGCCATCCTTGTCGCCATGACTCGCACGCTGTGCCTGGCCCAGGACCCGGCCGCGGACGCCCTGCTCACCGAGAGCCACCTGGCGCTGCTGTTCGGCATGCTGCTGGACCAGCAAATCCCGATGGAGAAGGCGTTCAAGGGCCCGCGGGTGCTCGCCGACCGGCTCGGCCAGCTGGACGTGCGGCAGATCGCCGAGCTGGACCCCGAGGCCTTCGCCGCGGTGATGTCCCAGGTTCCCGCCGTGCACCGCTTCCCAGGCTCGATGGGCAAACGCCTCCAAGACCTGGCCCGCTACCTGGTCGAACACTACGACGGCCAGGTCGAACGCCTGTGGACCGAAGGCAAGCCGGACGGCAAGGAAGTCCTCAAGCGGCTCAAGGCGCTGCCTGGCTTCGGCGATCAGAAGGCCCGGATCTTCCTGGCGCTGCTGGGCAAACAGCGCGGCGTGACCCCGGCCGGCTGGCGTACGGCCGCGGGCGCCTATGGCGAGGACGGCTCGCGCCGCAGTGTGGCCGACGTGGTGGACACCGTGACCCTGACCGAGGTCCGCGAGTTCAAGAAAGCGGCCAAAGCCGCGGCCAAGGCTTAACCGCTGACTGAAGAGGACCGAAGTTGTCCTCTTCGGTGGCTAGCGTGGGGTTATGAGCGAGATCGACCCCTTCCGCATCGACATCCCGCAGTCCCAGCTCGACGACCTGCACGCGCGGCTGGACCTGACCCGCTGGCCGGAGGAGCTGCCCGGCACGGGCTGGGACTACGGGGTCCCGCTCGACTACCTGCGCGAGCTGGCCGAGTACTGGCGGCACGGCTACGACTGGCGCGCACACGAGCGGCGGCTCAACTCCTTCCCCCAGTTCACCACCGAGATCGACGGCCAGCACCTGCACTTCCTGCACATCCGCTCACTGGAGCCGGACGCGGTGCCGCTGATCATGACCCACGGCTGGCCGGGCTCGATCGTGGAATTCCTCGACGTCATCGGCCCGCTGACCGACCCCAGCGGCCACGGCGCGCCCGCGGGCAGCCCCGCCTTCCACCTGGTGCTGCCCTCCATCCCCGGCTACGGCTTCTCCGGCCCCACCCGCGAGACCGGCTGGAATGTCGCCCGGATCGCCACCGCCTTCGCCGAGCTGATGCGCCGCCTGGGCTATGACCGCTACGGCGTGCAGGGCGGGGACTGGGGCTCGGCGATCAGCCAGGCCATCGCCATCGCCGACCCCGCGCACGTGCACGCGGTGCACCTGAACATGCTCATCACCCGCCCCGACCCCGAGGTCACCGACCTGACCGAGGAAGAGCTGGCCAAACTGGCCACGCTCCACCGCTACCAGGACGAGCTGTCCGGGTACATGAAGATCCAGTCCACCCGGCCGCAGACCCTTTCCTACGGCCTCACCGACTCCCCGGTGGGCCAGCTGGCCTGGATCGCGGAGAAGTTCAAGGAGTGGACCGACTCCAAGTCGGTGCCCGAGGACGCGGTGGACCGCGACCACCTGCTGACCAACGTGATGCTGTACTGGCTCACCGGCACCGCCGGCTCCTCGGCCCGGCTCTACTACGAGTCCGCGCGCAGCTGGGGCAGCCAGCCCCCGCTCACCCAGCCGCTGGCCGTGGCGGTCTTCCCGCACGACCTGACCCAGCCGGTCCGGCGACTCGCGGAGAAGCAGTTCCCGACCCTGACCCGGTGGACGGAAATGCCGCGCGGCGGGCATTTCGCGGCGATGGAGGAACCAGACCTTTTCGTGTCGGATGTGCGGAACTTCTTCCGCGACCAGCTCCCGATGTGATCAAGTAAGCCTCTACGGGGCCGGTCCCGGCACCCACGGGACCGGCCCCGTAGATCCCGCTTTCCCCAGCTCCGCCCCGGTATCCCGAGTTTCCCGGGAAAACGGAATACGGCATCTCCTCGCCGCAGCGCACTTCCGGTGGGAAAACTCGGAGGATGCGCGAGTTCGCGCCCAGGGATGACCAAGGGGAGACCACCGTGTCAGGACAGCGCGTGCGGCGCTGGTGGGGGCTGCTGCTCGCACCGGCGCTGGCGGCCGGGATGCTCGTGCCCAGCGCCGCGGCCGCACCCACCACACCACCGCCACCACCCACCCCCGCCCAGCCGGCCACCGCGCTCGCCTGCGCGATCACCGCGGGTGGCCTGATCGGCGAGCGCTGGCAGGCCCTCAACGCCGAAGCCGGACCGCTGGGCTGCCCGACCGGCCCGGAACAGGACGTGCCCGGCCGTCGCGGCCGCAAGCAGAGCTTCGAGCGCGGCGAGGTCGTCTGGTCCCCTGACCAGGGCCCGAACCTGGTCGTCTCGGCCTACCGGGTGCATAACGACGTCACCGTGGACTGGGGCCCCACCAACGATCCGTGGAGCTACGACGGCTTCCTGATCAGCTGGTTCCACCAGGGGCTGTCCCGGGTGGAGGACGTCTATGGCGGCCCGCGCACCTGGGGCACCTTCACCATGCCGCTGACCCGCGGCCCCGGCCGCTACGACTTCACCGTCACCGGCTGCGACAAACGCCCCGGCCAGTCCGGCTTCAAGTGCAGCCAGGGCGCGGCCATCCCGGTCAGCGTCACCCTGCCTGACCTGGCAGGCACCCCCACCGGCTGTCCCGGGCCCGCGGTCGAGGGCAACCTGGGCCGCCGCTGGCGGGAACTGGGCGGTGCCACCGGCAAACTCGGCTGCCCCACCGGCGCGGCCTTCACCGGCCCCAAGGGCCGGGTGCAGGGCTTCGCACACGGCCAGCTCGCCGAATCACCGGCGCAGGGCGGCAACCTGGTGGTGGCCACCTACTCGGTGCAGAACCGGGTCTACGTCGAGTGGGGCCCCACCGACGGGTTCTTCTACGACTTCTTCATCGTGCGCTGGTACCAGCCCGGCCGCGATCCCCGCCAGGCCGACGTGAAGTACCGGCAGGACCGCCGCCGCGAGGGCCACTTCAGCTTCGACGCCGAGGTCGCGGGGGAGATCCAGGTCGAACTCCAGGGCTGCGACAACGCCATCGGCGGCGCCCAGTGCAAACAGGGCTGGACCCAGCGCGCCGCCACCACCGTCCGCTTCTCCGGCGGGGTCGACCTGCGCGGTTTCACCGCCACCCAGCCCGCTGAGGCGCCCCGGCACCTGGACAAGCGCCGCGAGCTGGTCACCGAGTACCAGGCCTGCCAGAGCGTGCTCAGCCCGACGGGGGAGAAGGCCGGGGAGAACACCGGCATCGCGTTCATGGCGCACCTGGACCGGCTCCGCCGCAAGGGCGTGACCAGCCAGTGCGGAAACCAGGCCCCCAGCCAGGAACTCGTCAACCGGGCCCTGCGGCACACCCAGCCGTACATGACCGGCTCCTCCACCGACGACATCCCCACCTGTCACCGCGACGCCGACTACGACGCCGTGCTCAAAAGTCTGGTCGTGATCAGCAGCAAGTACTGGGACCTGCTCTACCCGCTGACCCGCAAACACCTGCTGCAGCACCTGCTCACCGAGAACGGACCGCACTCGGTCGACGACGAGAAGATCACCGTCTGCGGGCTGGTCGATGTGCCCGAGACCGAGAACCACCGGCTGCTCATCGAAAGCTCCCGCTACCTGAGCAACCAGCGCCTGCGCGAGGCCACCGGCGAGGCCCGCTACGACAACGCCGCCAACGGGCTGCGCGAGCACCTGCTGCGCCAGTTGCAGACCTTCGCCAAGCACGACTTCATGGAGTACAACGCCCGCCCCTACCAGCGGTACTCGCTCAACGCGCTGCTCAACCTGTTCGACCACGCCCAGGACCCGGCCATCCGCACCGCGGCCCAGATCGTGCTCGACTACGCCACCACCAAGTTCGCCCTCAGCAGCAACCAGCTGCGCCGCGCGGGCCCGTTCCGCCGCATCGCCGACCGCGCCGATGCGGACAACCAGAGCTACTACGCGGCCAACTCCGACCCGCAGACCGGCTTCTTCCAGCTCTGGACCGGCCTGCTGGCCAACACCGGCGACCACATCCCGCCCCAGTTCAGCGGCGAGGCCCTCATCGTCGGCGTCTCCGGCTATGTGCCGCCGCGGGCGGCGATCCAGCGCGCTATGGACAAGTCCGTCGGCTACCAGCATTCCTTCCAGCACGGCCCGCGCCCGAAGCTGAGCTTCTCCGCCGACTCGGCCATGCCCGGGGTGGAGATCTACGCCAGCTCCCCGTCCTTCCAGCTCACCGCGGGCGGGATCTGGGGCAACAGCGGCTACGGCATGGACGAGGTCCGCGGCAGCAAGCTCTACGGCCGCGCCCAGGCCACCACCCTGATGCCCACCCGCAACACCCCGGGCCGGGAGACCCGCACCGACGACCTGATCCGCTTCGACGGCTTCCACAACAGCGGCGGCCCCGCCGACCGCGACCGGGTCAACACCTGCGTGGCAGGCGGCTTCGCCTGCGGCCTGCGCCTGGTGGTGCCCCAGTTCCTGCGCGAGTGCGCCCAGCGCGTGGTCGAGGCCCGCTGGGAGTTCCTCAACCTCAACACCCCCGCCTGCGGCAACCTGGGCGTCTACGTCGCACTCAACTCCGTGGACAAGGCCAGCGCCGCACACGGCGTGGTCGGCGTCCTGCACGCCGTCGAGTCCACCACCATGGACTTCACCGCCTTCCACACCCGCACCCGGGAGCGCAATCCCAACCTCACCAACGAGATCAGCACCCAGGAGGCCGGTGTCATGACCACCGCCGACGGCCACCGCTACCAGTTCAAGCTCAACACCACCGACAACTACGACACCCTGATCAAGTCCATCGACGGCCAGGCCCAGCCGCACTGGTCCGCCGCACCGCTGGTCTCCGGCCCGATCCTGCGCAGCCGCGGCCACGAGGGCTTCCTGGAGATCACCCACCCGGAGTGCCACTCCACCACCACCCTGGACTACCGGGACCCACTCAACCCGAAGATCACCCCGGGCACCTGCGGCTGACCCCGGGCCCGCCTGCTCCGCGATCGCCCCGGCACCCCAGTGCCGGGGCGATCGCCGCTGACCGAGGAGGTCATTGCTCCCGCAGTGTGTGCGCCAGTGCCGCGGCGAATCGTCGCGCTTGCGCCGGGGTGATCGCGGCGGTTGTCACCCGGATCGCGTTGTGGGACGACGTCGGCGTGGCCGCGAACTGGGCGCCGTCGCGAACCGTCCACCCTTGGTCCTCCAGGCCCTTGATGACGGCCGATGACTCGACTTCGAGCGGAATCCACAGGTTCACGCCATCTGTCGGCGTGTGGACGGTGATGCCGTTGTCGGCCAGGGATTCCGCGAGCGTGGCACTGCGCTGGGTGTAGGCGCGTCGTGCTTGGCTGAGCCGCGATGCCACCCGTGGATCGGTGAGCAGGGTGGCGGTCAGTCGCTGCAGGAGGTGGCTGACCCAGGTGGTGCCGGGCCGCAGGCGGGCGTTCAGCTGCGCTGCCGAGTCGAGGTCGGAGGCCACGATGGCCAGGCGCAGGTCTGGTCCGAGGAACTTGGACACCGACCGGACCAGTGCCCACTGGGAGGTCTGGTCGGTGATGAGGCGGTGGTAGGGCTGGTGGGAGATGGCGGAGAAGTGGTCGTCTTCGATGATCATGGCGTGCGGATAGTCGGCCAGTACGGCGCGCACCTCAGCCGTGCGGGCGGCGGTGCGGCTCATTCCTGTCGGGTTGTGCGCGCGGGGTGTGAGCACCACCGCTCGGGCGCCGTCTTGCAGGGCTCGGCGCAGTCCGTCGGGAGTGGGGCCTTCGGTGTCCACCGCGACGGGCAGGGGGCGGAAGCCGTTGATCCGTAGGGTACCGACGCTGGCCAGGAAGCACGGATCCTCGATCGCCACCGCGTCACCTCGGGTGAGCCGGGCGGTCAGGAGTCGTTCCACGGCGTCGACGGAGCCGTTGGTGACGGTCACCCCGAACGAGGAGTGCGGCAGGTCGGCGCCCATCGTGTCCCGGGCCCAGTCCTCCAGGGCCGGGTCAGTAGTCGGCACCCCGTATAGCGGTGCCGAATACGACATCGTCGCCAACGCGCCCATCAGGTCAGGCAGGAGCCGGGGGTCGGGGTTGCCGCTGGCCAGGTCGACCTGGCCAGCGGACGCTGTCCCGCCTTCGGCTTCCAGCGCGGGCAACGCGCGGATCAGGGTGCCGTGGCGACCACGCGTTTCCGCGACACCGGCGGCGACGAGCAGCCGGTAGGAGATGGCCACGGTGTTGCGATGCACCCCCAGACCATCCGCCAGATCCCGGATCGGGGGTAGCGCATCCCCGGGGCGGAGCCTGCCCGCATCGACCAGGTCGCGGACGCTGCCGGAGATCTCTCCCGCGGTGGTGCCGGCGATGCCTGGCGGCACGTGTGGTTCCGCTGCGTCACTCACGCCGCCAGTCTATTGGCACGTGACAAAAGCGCCAATCCTGTGCTTGACTCTTTGTCACGTGACAAACCGGGCCGCGGTCGGGTGACTGCGGCGGGAGGGAGAACCATGGAGCTGTCCGACCACTACGCGCTGCCGGAGGAGGCGATCGTGGCCGCGCTACACGCCCGCACCTTCGGCCACCTCGTCACACCCGGACCGGAGGGACTCGAGGTGACGTCGATGCCGTTGCTGTACAACGAAACCAACCACTCGCTCGTCGGTCACGTCGCCCGGGCGAATCCACACTGGAAGTACACCGGCCACGCCGAATCACTGGCCGTTGTCCCCGGGACGGACGCCTATGTCACGCCTGAGTACTACCCGTCGAAGCCGGTCCGCCCCAAGGTGGTTCCGACCTGGAACTACGAGGTGCTCTACGTGTACGGGCAGCTCGACGCGCACGAGGACAAGGAATGGCTGCTGGACCACGTCACCGAGTTGACCAGGCGCCACGAGGCGGGCCGCCCCACGGAATGGCAGGTCACCGATGCCCCGGAGAAGTTCATCGCCATGCAACTGCGGGGGATCGTGGGAGTGGAACTGCGGATCGATCGCGTCATCGGCAAGGCGAAGCTGAGTCAGAACCGTTCCGCCGAAGATCGCTCCGGGGTGATTCGCGGTCTGGCGAACGGAACTCTGGCTGAGCGAGCCACCGCGGCGGCGATGACAGCGAACGGACTGGACAGTGCCTGACCCGGCGATCCCCGTGGTGGTGCGGGCCGAGGATTTCCCCGCCGCCGATGTCCGAGAACTGACGTTGTCCCCGGCCGCCGGCGGAGAGCTGCCCGGATTCACTCCAGGAGCCCACATCCAGGTTCGCCACCCCAGGGGAGTCCGCCGCCAGTACTCGCTGATCAGCTGCCCGGATAACCTGACCCGGTATCGGATCGCGATCCGCAGGCGTGCCGATGGACGCGGCGGTTCGGTGGCGTTCCACGACGATCTGACGATCGGTGACCAGCTGTCCATCTCACCGCCGGTCGACGGAATGCAGATCGACACCTCGGCAAGTCATCACGTCTTCATCGCCGGTGGCATTGGCCTGACCCCGATTCTCGGACTTCTGCAAGCCCTTCCCGAAGGGGCGACGACAGAGACGCACTACTGCGTGCGTGGCCTGGCGAGCGCCCCGTATCTCGATGCACTGCGGGAGTCGAGCGGGCGGATCATTGTGTATGACAGTGCGGCAGGCGTTCGCCTGAATGTGGCGGAACTGGTCCGGTCCCTGCCCACCGGCTCGACGGTCTATCACTGCGGTCCCCAGGGACTGATGGACGCGATCACCATGGCGACAGCCGACTGGCCCACCGGCCGCGTACGCGGCGAAAGTTTCACGCCCGCGGACCCGGAACCGGCTGACTGTGAGTCGTTCGAGGTCCGCTTCACCGCCGAGCCCGCGCGCGTGGTGCGGGTCGGAGCACGCGAAACCATGCTGCGGGCACTGCTCCGGGAAGGAGTGCCCATCGACTACTCCTGCGAAAAGGGCGAATGCGGCACGTGTGTCCTCGAATACTCATCCGGGACCATAGACCACCGTGATTCGGTCCTCACCGACGACGAACGGAACGACATGCTCACCCCCTGCGTTTCCCGGGCACGCGGACACGTCGTCATCGACCTGTGAACGGCCACCAAGCAGGAGTGGCCAAGGCCCAGCCGCCTGCTGGTGTCGAACGACCCGGCCCAAGCGCCGCCGGTCGAAACCCAGTTTTCCCGCATGATCCCCGAGGGCCGGCGTCCCGGCAGGATCCTGTCGATCATGGAGGCCCGTGATGTTCTCGGTCCCGCTTGGCCCTGATGGCACCCGCTTGGGCCCGCTCGAACCGTGGCACGCCGAGGAGTTCCTGGCCCACCTCGATCGTGGCAGGGAGTTCATCGGGCAGTACATCGCCCTTGCCGACGGCGCGACGGATCTGGACTCCAGCCGGGCACTGCTGCGCGCGTACGCGGACAAGGCGGCCACCGACACCGGCCGGATCTACGGCATCTGGACCGGCAACACCCTGGTGGGCGGCGTGTTGTTCCGCAGAATGGACCTCAAGCACGAAGTCGTCGAGGTGGGCTGCTGGCTCGAGCCGGCGGGCACCGGGAAGGGCCTGGCCACCCGGGCCGCCCGCGCGATCATCGACTGGGCGGTGCACACCAGGGGCGCGCACCGGGTGGAGTGGCAGGTCAAGACGGGCAACCTGGCGAGCATCGCGGTGGCCCGCCGACTGGGCATGACCCGCGACGGCGTGCTCCGCGAAGCCATGCTGCACCGGGGAAAGCGCTTTGACCTCGAGGTATGGTCGGTGCTCGCGCCGCAATGGCGCGCTGAGCACCGGTGACGGCCGCTTGGCAGGTCTCTCCCATATCCCGGCGGCCCCCACGTAGGTACCCGGCCGCGATCGCCGCGTGCCGGGCCTGTTCCTGCGGCTCGATGTCCTCGGCGAGCAGCGCCAGGTAGGCGACGAAGTCAGCGGCGGTCTCGACCGCGTCGCAGTCGTGCACGTCCTTCGGGGTGGCTACGGTGCCACCGTAGGAAAACTGCGTCAGTTCTCCTCGTAGATCCGCATCTGCTTCGAGATCACCGGAACGTCATCGGGTCCCGGATCAGGCACCGTGAAGCATTCCACCCGCACCTCCCCGTCGAACTCGCTGAAGCTGTCCGCCGCGTCTTCGAGGATCGCCTCCACCCACGTCTCCAGCGACATGCGCGCCATATCGGCGTTGGGCACTTTGAGCAATGGGCGTTCGGACCGCATTGGCTGCCAGCCCCCGTACCCGTTGTCCTCCAGCATCATCAGACGCCACCAGTAGTTCTGCCACTTCCCCCAGGTCACCGCCAACGTCCCCCTCAAGGCGCGGCCGATGGTCTCCTCCGGGCCCCGGCCAGGAAGCAGTCTGGTTGGCGGGTCCGACTACCGATCACAACTTTCCTTTGGTACGCGGGCGAATCGCGTTGATTCACCTGCCGGTGATCCCGCCGCCCACATCCGGACCCCGGGGGCAGCACGGTGCTCGTGCGGAGGATCGGGTCAGCGGCCGTGATCCGGCGGTTGCGGTTCTGGCCGGACGCGCTGCGCCGGGGTGGGCTGATCCGTTACCGCACCTTCGGCTCCGACGACCGGGCCGGGCTGGCGGATGCGGCACGGGCAACCGGAGCCGACGTGACGCCGTCGGCCGCCTGCGCGATTCTCCCGGCAGAACCACGCGCGGGATTGCCACCCTCCGACTGGGACTTGCCGGAGGGGGCGGGCCGGAGCTTGGGCACGCGGACCGGCGGCAGCGATGGGGGAGGGGACCGGAGGCAGGGCCGGCACCTGGGCGCCCCGGCGGTCAGGTGGGGGAGGACAGGGTGGTGAGGTTGGCGGTGAGGGCGTCCAGGCAGTTGATCCAGCCGGTGGTGTAGTTCTCGTAGCCCGCGGTCTCGGCGAAGGTGTGCGTGAGCACCAGACGGCACCCGGCGGGCTCCTCGAACAGCTCCAACCGCAACTGGTCGTCCACCTCACGGAAGGCGAACACCCTCGGCGGATCCACCTCCAGCACCTCGCCGTCCAGGGTGCCGCCCTCGCCGTTGTCGAAGCGGATCACGCCGCCGGGGCGCAGGTCCAGTTCGACCGCGGGGAAGGGGTACCAGACGCTGAGGTGTTCCGGTGCTGTGAGGGCGTGCCAGACCTTCTCCCTGGAGTGGGACAGGTGGCGTTCCAGGCGCAGGGCGAGGCGGCCATCGGGCAGGCGGGTGGTGTCGCCGGGGGAGGAGGGGGTGGTCATGAGTTTTCCTTGCGGGGCTTGGGGGTCTGGCCTTCGGGCAGGGTGTCGAGGTGCTGTTCCAGGATGCCGAGCCGCTCGGTCCAGAGCTTGCGGTACGGGGCGATCCAGGCGTCGATCTCGGCCAGGGGCTCCGGGCGCAGCTCGTACCAGCGGCGCTGGGCCTCCGGGCGGACGTTGACCAGGCCGGCCTCGCGCAGCACGCGCAGGTGCTTGGACGTGCCGGGCTGGGTGAGGCCGAGTTGCTCGGTCAGCTCACCGACCAGGCGGGGGCGTTCCAGGAGCAGGTCGAGGATGCGGCGGCGGGTGGGTTCGGCGAGTACTTCGAATGGGGCTGGCACATGAGCAACATACCATGGGGTTTATATAATCAAAAATGGATTCACCTGGTGGTGGCGAGGGTGACCCCCCGGAACACCCGCACCGGGAACACCACCACCAGCAACCCGACCCCTGCCGCACCCAACCAGAACGGCGCGGCCAACCCAAAATACCGGGCCAGCACCCCACCCAGCGCGGACCCCGCCAGCATCGCCGCCCCGGACAGCCACCGATAACTGCTGTGCACCCGTCCCAGCAGCTCAGCGGGCACCAACGACTGCCGCAACGCCGCCCCCACCGTCGAGGACACCACCAGATAACCCCCGAAAACCACCAGCGCCGCCGCCACCACGAGCACCTCCCGGCTCACCGCCAGCACCAGGTGCGCCACCGCCTCCAGCCCGAACCCCGCCCGCAGGAACACCGGCACGCCAAGCCACCCGATCAGGCGATCCGCCAGCAACCCACCCAGCAACCCACCCACCGCCACGGCCACCAGCAACAGGCTGAACCCGACCTCCCCGAGCCCCAGCCGCTCCCGCGCGATCAGCACCAGCACCGCCGCCATCGCCCCCAGCGCCACATTCGACACCGCGATCACCGCCGTCAACATCCGCAACACCCGGTGCCGCACCAACCACCGCACCCCACCGACCAGCTCAGCCCACAGCGACCCCCGCGGCCCACCCCGCCCCGCCACCCCCGCCGGCAACCGCACACACAACGCCGCCACCAGCAACAACACCCCGGCATCCACCAGGAACGGCACCCACACCGCCACCGCGAACAACACCGCGCCCACCGGCTTGGCCAGCAGATCCCGCCCCACCACCGCCGACCCCAGCAACCGCCCGTGCGCCCGCGCCAACCCCGCGGGCGCCACCAGCGCGGGCACCAGCGTGCTCGCCGCGTTCTCGAACACCACCCCCGCACACCCGACCACGAAGAACACCAGGTACAGCAACCACAACGACGCCTGCCCGGCCAGCAACACCAACCCCAGCACCGCCAGCACCACCGACCGCACCAGCGCCGCCACCACCAGCACCCGCCGCCGGCCCACCCGATCCACCAGCACCCCACCCGGCAACCCGAACACCAGCCCCGCCGACTGCTGCGCCACCGCCAGCCCGGCCACCTGCACCGGATCCCTGGTCAACGCCGCCGCCAGCAACGGCCCGGCCACCATCGTCACCCCATCGCCGACCGCCGAGACCGTGCCCACCACCCACAACCTGGCAAAACCCGCACCCAGCCCCATGATCACTGGACGTGCCGGCACCAGCACAGGTTGCGCCAAGCCGCCACGGGGGAGTCCCGCACCTCACCTACCAGTGAATGTGGCCTTCCCCGGACCCTCACTCAGGAACGACCGCACCCCAGCCCGCAGATCCTCGGTGTCGAACAACGCCGCCGCGATCCCGGTGACCTCCCGGTTCGCCTCCGCCACCCCACCACGCTCGAAATGCGCCAGCACCCGCTTGGTCGCCGCATGCGCCCGGGTCGGCCCACCCGCCAACCGCGTCGCCAGCGCCACCGCCGCCTCCGCGAACCCCTCCGCCGGCAGCACTCGGTTCACCACACCCCACTCCCGCAACGTCTCCGCCGGATACCGGTCCCCGGTGAACACGAACTCCTTCGCCCGCGCCACCCCGGCCCGCGCCGCCAGCCGCTGCGTGCCACCCATCGTCGGAGTCAACCCGATCACGTTCTCCACCAGGCCAAAACTCGCCCGCTCACTGGCCACCAGCAGGTCACAGGCCAGCGCCACCTCGAAGGTCCACGTCAGGCACAACCCGTGCGCGGCGAACACCGTCGGGAACGGCAACGCCGCGATCCGCTCCGGCAGCTCCAGCATCCGGTCGAACAACACCTTCGCCTGCCCCGCATCGGCCTGCTCGGCGAACAGCGACACATCCACCCCGCCACTGACCACCTTGCCCGCCGCCCGCAGCAACGCCGCCCGCGGCGGATCCACCGCCAACGCGTCCACGGCCGAGAGCAACTCCTCCTGCAGCTGCGCGGTGTAGAGGTTCAACGGCGGCGCGTCGATGGTCAGCACAGCCAACCCGGACGGCTCCCGGTCAAGACGAAGCAACTGCACGTGTGACTCCCGTCAACTGTTGGGGCAGGGCATCGGAATCGGGCTCAACCCAAGACAGTCTCACCGTGGGGGACCGGCGGCCACCACCGCCCGCAACTCCGCCACCGAACGCCGCCACCCATCCCACAACAACCAGCTCACCCCGGCCTCGGCGTACTCCGCCACCAACCCCGCCGACGGCTGCACCCCGCTGCCCCACAACGCCAGATCCGCCTCCGCCCGGCCACCCGAGGCGACAAAGTCCGCCTTGATCCGCCCCGCCTGCTCCGGCGTCGGCAACACGAACCCCTCCTCATCCCGGATGATCGGGAACAACCCGTCCACCCGCGCCGCGGACAGGAACGGCGCCTTGCGCGGCCACAACCCACTCGTCCACAACGGCACCCGCACCGGCGCGAACTCCACGTCACTGACCTGGAAATTCACCCCCTCATGCCGCACCCGCTCACCGGCGAAGAACCGCTCCAGCAACTCCACGCCCTCGCGGAACCGCCCGGCCCGCGCCGCGGCGGGCTCAGCCTCACCGAACTGCGCGTAATCCCGCGGCACCCCCATGCCCAGCCCCAGCAGCAACCGCCCACCGGACAACCGCTGCAACGTGCCCGCCTCGGCCGCCAGCTTCCACGGCCGCCGACGGGGGAGCGGCACGATCATCGGCCCGAACCGGATCCGGCTGGTCCGCGCCGCCACCGCACCCAGCGTCACCCACGGATCAGCCACCGGCGGCGCCGCCACCAGGTGATCCCACATGAAGAACCCGTCCCACCCGGCCTGCTCGGCGGCCACCGCCAACTCCACCAGCAACGCCGGATCCCCATACGGGCCATAACAGGGCACATAGATCGCGAACCGCATACCGCGCATCCTGCCCCAGACAGCAGTGCGGGGCGGCCCCGAAGGACCGCCCCGCACACTCACACCAGGTCGACGCGCTCCATCTGCACCGGATACCCGGCACGGGCGAACGTCGCCGCCATCGGCGTGTTCGTCTGATCGGTGGCGGCCGCGATGCGGTCCACCCCGGCCGCGGCATGCACCTGCGTCGCCTCGACCAACAGGTCAAACGCATAACCATGCCCGCGTTGTTCCGGCACCACCCCGATGTACCCGACAACCGGGTCCGACGGGGTATGACCGGGCACCGTGATACCCACCAGCTCACCCGCGGGCGTGTACGCCAGCAACCAGGCACTGCGCGGACTCGGCAGCCACTTGAGGTAGTCCAGCTCCTCCTGCGCCGCCGCCTCCAGGCCGTCCTCCTCGATCCGCAGCCGCACATGCGCGTCCAGGCTGCCCTGATGGATCAACCGGAACGCCTGCAGCACGGACTCCTCATCCGGAGCAGGCCGGAACACCAACCGGCCAGGCCGTTCCGGCACCCCGCACTCCGGCGTCCACAGGTACCGGAACCGCTCCACCAGCACCCGGTACCCGGCCACCTCCGCCGCGGCGATCCGGCCCTCACCAGCGGCCCGCGCCGCCGGATCAGCCCGCCAGCCCGGCGGCAACCGCAGCTCGTACTCCGCGCGCAGGGGAGCGGTGGTCAACAGCTTCGCCGCGGCCTCGGCATCGGTGAAGTCGAACCAGTCGAGCATGATCGGCTTGCTGTCCTTCGGACCACCCCACCAGGCAGCGCGCGCCACGACCACGTCGTCCCGCAACGCCACCCAGGTCCACTCCGGCCGGTAAGCGCCGGTAGCGGCCATGGTGAGGTAGTCCTGTCCGAACCGCGCCCTGCCCACCAGGGCAGGATCCGGGAGCGAGGCGAACAGCCGCTCCTCGCCGGGCTCGATCGAACGAATGACCAGATCGGTCATGAAATGAAGTCCCTTCGGAAAGCTCAGCGCTCCCCAGTCAGAACTTCGACGCCCTCGCAGCGAAGGGGGAGCACCAGATCAACAACGGACGTGCGATCACGGTTACCACCTCCCTTTCCTCGGCTCGGAGAGCGTGCCGGAACCCTAACAAAGCTCACCCGTCCGGGACGAACGCTTTACCCGGGCCGATCCACCTCGAAGGTCCCATTGGCCCCGCGCACCGTCACCCGCACCTGCTTGGACTGCCCGGACAGCACAGCCAGGCAGGAGAAAACCCGCGCGTCCTCGATCGGCTGCCGGCCAGGACAGCGCACCATCTCCAGCCCGGTCACCTCGTACTTGTCCACCAGCACCGACCGCACCGCGAACTCCAGCCGGTCCTGCTCGAACACCGGCACCGGCGGCGTGCCCGGGGGAGTGGCCCCACGGCTGGGGCCCGCGCACCCGGCCAGCGCCGCCGTCACCAGCAGCACCCCACACCTGGCCAGGCCGTGTCTGATCATGAAGTAAACGGTATCTGGCCGGTCTGAAGCTTCGCTGTCGTCTGGCTGCCGCTCGGCTCAACCCCGCTCGGCCATCGCGGTGATCGTCTCGGTCATGTGCTCCCGGATCTGATCCAGCCGCTCCTGGACCCCGGCTTCGGCCGCTGCCGGCGTCAACTCCGCGACCATCACCCTCAGTCCGGTGTCCCCAGGCCCGTGCACGAAGGTCTGCCGGACCATCGTGCCGCCGAACTCGGCGGCGGACAGTTCATAACGCCAGGTCGTGCCCGGTCGCGCCGGATCCTCCTCGCCGTCGAGGACCACCCAGGTGAAGACCCGGCCCGGCTCCGACTCGGTCACCACACAGGTCACCTCGCCGACAAAGCCGTTCCCGAACTCGTTGCGACCGGAGAATCGGGCGCCGACCCGGGGGCCGGGGGAGTCGTGGTCGAGCCAGGCCCCGCCCTTGCACTCCGGGCTGAACTCGCCGATCCGGGACACGTCGGTGATGATCTCCCATAGTTTCTCCGGCGAGACTTCGACGGTCAGTTCGACCTCGGTCCGCGCGCCGGTCACCTTGCCAGCCATGGGTTTCCTCCCTCTGGTGCGGTTGTTGTCGGTAGTCCGACGAACGGCAGGGAAGGGAAACGACACAAGTGGACTTCACCGGCTTGGGCAGCGGCTTCACTCGAAGGAGTGGGCTCCAGAACCGCTACTTAACATAATGTAGATTATCGGTCAGAAACCAGCAGGCGCCGAGAGGGGCAGATCAGGCTGATTTCTGGCTTGCTCGTCAACGTGCGCGCTGGCTTCACGCGCCGTCGCTCAGTCGCGTCGCTGACGAGCCGACCCGCGGTCCGGCCGTCGCGCTCGGCACGCGGCCGGAATGCCAGGCGGCGCGGCGATGGGCGAGCGTTCTACTGACCGGCCAAGCCGATGGGTGCCTTCGGCGGCCACTGAAGCCTCAGCTTGTCGTTTCCGGGTAACCCGGGCATACCGGGTCATTACGTCACTGTGACGCTAGTTGACCCCGGAACCTTGCGGATTCGAGGTGATCCCAGGTTCTGCGGCGACACGTTCCCCCGACGGTCTCCGCCAGGCCGTCCAGTCAGAGCCGTCCAGTGGCAGGTCGGGTCGGTGCGTCAGCGGAGTTTCGTCGGAGCGAGCGTTCTGGCGAACTCGGGCAGCCAACGGGCGAACGCATCCCCCGCAGGGCATGGAGTCGGTATCGGCGCTGGTCAGATGGGTGTTTCGTGCATAACCGCTATTATGCACGAAACCAGAAAAATCGCGGGGGAGTCAGCAGTCTGGCGGATTTCGTCACGCCAGGGCGTACAGCACCGTGGCACCGAGGCAGGCGATCGTGCGCAGGTGGTTCCACCCGGTCCAGCGGCGCAGGAAGCCGCGCCACAGCTCCTGCCCCGCCGGGGTGGCCGGGTCGGCGGCGTCCAGGGCGTTGTTCATCGGCACGTTCACGATGGCCGTCACCGCGAGCATCCCCCCTACTACCAGCACGGCGGCGATGGTGGGCAGCAGCGGGAAGCCGTTGAGCACGGCCAGCACCGCGCTGGTGATCGGGGCGCCCAGGAAGGCCAGCAGGAACAGCGGGTTCACGATGGTGCGGTTGATCTGCTGCATGACCGCGGCGGCCTCCGGGGCCGGGCGTTTGGCCAGCGCGGGCATCACCACGGCGGAGAAGGTGAAGAACAGGCCGGTCAGGATGGCGGTGGTGGTCTCGGCGATGACGGTCAGCGCGATCATGGTGTCCTCCCAGTGTTGTGCAGTGCGTCCAGTTTGAGTCTCAGATGGCGGATGATCCATGCTTGATGCGCGCGGTTTCCTGCTCCTTCGTCCAGCCGGCGTGGACGCTGGGCCAGCCGGGTGCGGATACTCGGACGGGTGGACCTCACCTCTCCCCCGGCGCCGCCCGCCGATCCGCTCGGCGCGGCCCTGCACCACCTGCGGATGGACGGGGCCTGGTACTTCCGGTCCGAGCTGACCGAGCCGTGGCGGCTGGACCTGCCGCCGATGGCTGACTGTCTGTGGTTCCACGTCGTCACCGCGGGCCGGTACTGGCTGTCCGTGCCGGGCCAGCCGCCGCGGCAGGTCTCCCCCGGCGAGCTGGTGCTGGTGCCGCACGGGCAAGGGCATGAGCTGTGCAGTGAGCCGGGGCTGCCTGCTCCCCCGGTGATCCAGGACATCCCGCACGAGTACGTCAGCGAGCGGTACGCGATCCTGCGGCATGGCGGTGGTGGTGTGCCGACCAGTCTGGTGTGCGGGGCGGTGCGCTTTGATCATCCGACCGGGTATGGGCTGATGGCGCGGCTCCCCCGGTTGATGGCGGTGGCCGATCCGGCGCTGGATGCCACGTTGCGGTTGCTGGCGGCCGAGGCGCGGGAGCTGCGGCCAGGGGGCGAGACGGTGATCACCCGGCTGGCAGATGTGCTGGTGATCCAGGCGATCCGGAGCTGGCTGGGCAGTGATCCGGCGGCGCGGGCGGGGTGGCTGGGGGCGTTGCGGGATCCGCAGGTGGGGCGGGCGGTGGCGCTGGTGCACCGGGAGCCGGCGCGGGCGTGGACGGTGGCGAGTCTGGCTTCGGCGGTGGCGATGTCGCGCTCGGCGTTCGCGGCGCGGTTCACCGAGCTGGTGGGTGAGCCGGTGATGCAGTACGTGACGCGGTGGCGGATGCATGTGGCGGTGGGGCGGTTGCGGTCCGGGGAGGCGTCGGTGGCCGCGGTGGCGCGGCAGCTGGGGTACCAGTCGGAGGCGGCGTTCAGCCGGGCGTTCAAGCGGATCGCCGGGGTCTCCCCCGGGTCGGTGCGGCGGGCGGGGCCGGTGGTGGAGTTGTTGGGCTAGGCCGGGTGCGGTGGAGGATCTAGTTCTGCCGGAGGTGAATGCGGCGATATTCGGATCGCGTTGACGGGGTCGGCCGGTAGCGTCCGGGTGGTGGCGAGGGTGTTGGAGTTGAACTACTTCCCGATCAAGGGCTGCGCGGGCGTCTCGGTGCCGGATGCGCTGGTGAACCCGGCGGGGCTGTCCTACGACCGCAGTTTCATGGTGGTCAGTCCGGAGGGGGTGTTCCGGTCGCAGCGGCGGGATCCGCGGCTGGCGCTGGTGTGCCCGCAGGTGCTGGGCGGCGGTGAGGTGCTGCGGTTGTCGGCCGAGGGGTTCGAGTCGGTGGACGTCGTGGTGGACGCGGTGGGTCCGCGGCGGCCGGTGGAGATGTTCGGCGATCCGTATCGGGCGATCGATCAGGGTGAGGTCGCGGCGGCGTGGTTGTCGGCGGTGGTGGGTGATCCGTGCCGGTTGGTGCGGGTGCCGCCGGAGCATGATCGGGCCACGGACGGGTTGACGCCGGGGACCTCGGGTTTCGCCGACAGCAGTGCGGTGCACCTGTTGTCGGTGGATTCGTTGGCCGGGTTGAACGAGCGGATGGTGGCCGCGGGGGCGGTGGCGTTGCCGATGGCGCGGTTCCGGCCGAACATCGTGGTCGACGGGTGGGCTGATCCGCATGCGGAGGATGGGCTGCGGCGGTTGCGGATCGGGGATGTGGAGCTGGGGTACACCAAGCTGGCCATCCGGTGCGCGGTGACCACGGTGGACCAGGAGTCCGGGGTGAAGCGGGGGCCGGAGCCGTTGCGGTCGCTGGCGAAGTACCGGCGGGCGGCGCAGGGCGGGGTGGCCTTCGGGGTGAAGTTCGCCGTGCTGCGGTCCGGGAAGCTCTCGGTCGGCGATGAGTTGTCGGTGCTGGAGTGGGGCGCCTCGGAGCTGTGACTCCCCCGCTGGGCTGGGTCAGCGGAGGTGGCCGACCTGGTCCCAGGCTGGGTCGGACTGGGTGTCCAGGGTGGCGGTGGGCTGGCCGTGCACCCAGGTGGTGATGGTGGCCAGTGCGGCGGTGTCGGTGGAGTCGCAGTAGAGGTGCAGGGTGCGGTTGCCGCGGCCGGTTTCGTGGGCGACCAGCAGGGCGGCGCCGTCGAGCCGGCGCATGAGGTCGTCTTCGAGGTCCTGCAGGTCGGTGAGGCCGGCGCTGGTGGGCAGGTCGCGGGGGTCCTGGGTCGGGTAGCGCAGGGTGATGCCCGCGTGCAGGTCCAGCAGTGGGTGGTCGATCCAGCGCATGGGGCGCATGGCGATGGCGGTGAGGCGGGCGCCGTCCTGGCCTTCGCCTTCCATGACCACCCAGCTGGGTTCGGGGTGGCGGGCGGCCATGGCGTGCACGGTTTCCGGCAGGGCGTCGGCGGGGAGGGCGTCGGCTGGTTGTTCGGCGGCGGTGTTGACCTCGCCGATCCAGCGTTCGAGGTCGTCTTCGCCGAGCAGCCAGGTGAGGGTGAGGAAGGCGATCTGGAGGGCGGCGTCCTCGGGCATGTTGGGGAACTGCGGGTGGTGCACGGTGACGTCGACGAGCAGGGATTGTTCGTCGACGGTGAGGGAGAGCCGGGTTTGTTCGAGGTCGAGTTCCCAGTCGGCGAAGTCGAGTTGCTGGTTGAGCACGTTGGGGTCGGCCTGGCGGGCGGCGCGGTATTCCCAGGTGGCGTCGGGGGCGGGGGCGGCGCGTAGCCAGCGTTCGGTGAGGGGGCGCAGGGCCGGGTCGCCGTTGGCGGTGACGCAGAGTGAGTGCTGGGCGTCCCGGCCGGGGCCGAGTTCCCATTGCAGGTCCTTGTTGATGGCGTTGACCAGGTGGGCCATCTGTTCGGGCAGGTCGGCGAAGTCGCCGGAGTGGATGGCGTTGGCGAGCAGGGTGGCGCCTTCCTGCTGCCACCAGTGCCAGAAGTCCTCGATGCCCTGCATCTCCACCATCCAGCCGTGTGGGTGTCGGACGCTTGCGCGGTCAACGTAACCGATGGGGCGGGCGAATGCGGGGTGGTTCGGGGGTGTGGCGGCGTGGGTGTCGGTGTTGACGCTGGGTGAGCGGGGCCGGGGGTGGGTAGGGGGTTGGTCACCGGCCGTGTCGATCTTTGTCGGTGGTGTGCGGTATTCCTCTGGGTGTGTTGTTGTCGCAGGCCCAGGAGTCGTTCTTCCTCGCGCGGCGGTCCCGTAAGGACTCGCCGCACACCACTGCCGCGTATCGGCGTGATCTGGCGGGGATCTCGGTGTTGCTGGCCGGGGCCGCCGGGTGCGCTCCCCCGGCGCTGGAGCTGGCGCAGGTGGGTGCGGGGGCGTTGCGGGAGGCGTTCGGGTCGTTCGCGGAGACCCATGCCAAGACGTCGGTGTCGCGGGCCTGGTCGACGTGGAATCAGTTCATGAATTTCTGTGTGGCTGATGGTCTGGTGGCGGGGAATCCGATGGGGGCGGTGGCGCGGCCGCGGCCTGGGGTGTCGATGCCGAAGCCGTTGCGGGGTGAGGACACGCCGGAGCAGTTGCTCTCGGCGGTGGCTTCGGGTGAGCGGAAGTCGCGGGATCCGTGGCCGGAGCGGGATTTGCTGGTGGTGGGGCTGGGTTTGGTGACCGGGTTGCGGTCGGCGGAGATGCGGGCGTTGCTGGTGAGCAGTGTGGTGGGGCGGCCGGGTGAGCAGCGGTTGCATGTGCGGGGCAAGGGCAGCCGGGAGCGGTCGATTCCGATCAGTGCGCCGATGGAGGCGGTGGTGGCGCGGTATCTGGCGTCGTGCCGGGGGCGGTTTCCGCATGCCCGGTTCGGGCGGGAGTCGGCGTTGTTGCTGGATCTGCAGGGTGAGCCGATCGGGCGGGGTGCGTTGCAGTATCTGGTGAGCTGTTGTTATCGGTCGGCTGGTATTCACGATCGGGTGCCGACGGGGGCGAACCTGCACGCGTTGCGGCACACCTTTGCCACCCGGTTGGCCGAGGACGGGGCGAACGCGGCGGAGATTATGGCGTTGCTGGGGCATGCGAACCTGAATACGAGCCAGAACTACATCGAGGCGACGGGGCGGGAACAGCGGGCGGCGGTGCTGGGCAACCGCACTTACCGGGCGCTTGCCGAGGCGGCCGGGGTGGGTGGTGAGCCGGTTGTCGGGGACTGATCCTGGGTGGGTTTCATCCGGAATTGGGTCGGATTACGGTCGTTGTTCACCGAGTTGCGGAAAAGATGCTTGGGAATGGGGTGATCGTCACTTATCGTGGTTGGGTAACCACAGTTGTGACGCTCCCCCGTTCCTCTGGAGGTGGCGCCGTGACCAGCCCAGGGCACGGCTTGACGCAGGGTTCGACCGCGGTTCTCCGGTCGTGTCCGGAATGTGGCCGGGTTGTTTCGCACCGGATGGAAAGGGAACAGCTGCGCGCTGACCTGTCCGTGGTGTGGCTGCTGGTGGATGCGGCGGGTGTGGTGCGGGTGCGGCGTTTCTGTGTGGGTTGTGCGCCGCGTGGCCCGGTGCTGAATGTGGAATGCCAGGGTTGTGGTGATGGCCCGTTGGTGTGTGCGGCGGGGCCGGATTTGCCGGGGCCGGTGGTGGCGTGGTTGTCGGCGGCGGGCTGGTTGTTGGACGAGCCGGTGGCGTGTGCGCGTTGTGCGGCCAGGTCGGTTCCGGTGCAGCGGCGGGCGCGGTAGCCCGCGGGGAATTCCCCGGGGCCGCCGCGACCTTTTCCGCTGCTGCGGTTTGTGGACTCGTTGGGGTGCAACGGATTCAGCCGAGTACCTCGCGGAGTGTGGCGGCGAATGCCTCGGGCTGTCCGGGGTAGCCGTATTCGCCGTCGAGGAAGCCGCCGTGGTGGCTGGGGAAGACGGTGGCTTCCTGGCCGAGCAGGGCGGCGGCGGCCACTGAGGTGCGTCCGGTGAGGGCGTCGCCGGTCTCCTCCCCCACGGCGATGAGCACCCTAGTGGATGCGGCGAGCAGGGCGGCGACGTCGGCCTGGTAGCGGATGACCGCCTCGGAGCGGCCGGAGAGCAGTGGGTCGTCGCGCTTGCCGTCATCCTCGGTGGGCATGCCGAACTGGGCGGGGTCGGCCGGGGGCAGGGCGAAGTACTCGTCGGTGAACTCCCCGATCCAGGAGGTCACGGCGATGAAGCCGGCCATGCCCGCGCCCCAGCCCTTGGCGTGGTATGCCTGCTTCCAGCCGTCGGCGGCGCGTTCGGCGGCCGCGGCGTCGGGCAGGAGCTGGATCAGTGGCGGTTCGTGGGCCACCAGGGTGGTCACGGCGTCGGGGTGGGCGGCGACCAGGGCGAGGGCGGTGACCGCGCCGCCGCTGCTGGCGAACATCTCCACCGGGCCCGCGCCGAGGGCTTCGATGATGGCGTGCACGTCCTCGGCCTGGCCGGTGGGCGTGTGGTCCACCTGGCCGTCCTGGCGGGTGCTGCGGCCGAGGCCGCGGGGGTCGTAGGTGATCACGGTGCGCTCGGGCAGGTAGGAGATCAGGGCCCGGAAGCCGTCGGCGGCCATGGGCTGGCCGATCATGAACAGCGGCGCCCGCCCGTCGGCGGTGGGCAGTTCTCCGTGCACGTCGTAGACGAGCTGGGCGCCGGCGAACTCGAGGGTGTGCGTGGTTGTCATAGCAGTAGAGACCCTTCCGGGAGCGGAAACTCATCGGCCCGGAAGCATCATCTCGGTCAGGTCTGTCATTGGTAGGACGGTGGCGCCGCGTCGGGGGTGTTCGCCCAGTCGGGGTCGGGGGTGGCGCGCAGGCGGAAGTCGAGGTGGCCGCCGGTGCGCACGAGGTTTTGGGGCAGCCAGGTGCGGGCCCAGTTCTCGCCGTTGAGGTGGAGCTGGGTGATGTAGGGGCGGGCTGATCCGGCGCCGGGTGCGGTGATGTGGAGTTCGCCGGCGTTGTGCGGGCGGAGCTGGATGGCGGGGAACAGCGGGGTGTGCACGGAGAGGTCGGCGGTGCCGGGGGTGACCGGGTAGAGGCCGAGGGCGGACCAGACGTACCAGGAGGACTGGGCGCCGAGGTCGTCGTTGCCGGGCAGGCCGTCGGGGGTGGGGGCGAAGAGTTCGCTCTGGATGCGGCGGATGACGGCCTGGCTCTTCCAGGGCTGGCCGATGTAGTTGTAGAGCCAGGGGGTGGAGAAGTCGACCTCGTTGCCGGACCACTGGTAGGGCTGGTTGGGGCCGACGTTGACCTTGGTGAAGAACTCGTCCATCAGCGGCTGGGCTTTGGTCTTGCCGCCGAGGGCGGTGATGAGTCCGGCGATGTTGTGTGGGACGAACCAGCGGTACTGGGCGGCGTTGCCCTCCTCGAAGCCGTCCTGGCCGAACTGGCCGGGCGGGGGTGGCACGAAGCCGGGTCCGGCCGGGAACTGGCCGTTGCTGTCCTTGGGGCGCAGGTAGCCGGTGCTGGGGTCGAACAGGTTGCGCCAGTACTCGCCGCGTTTGGCGTAGGTGGCGGCGGTGGCGGGGTCGCCGAGGGTGCGGGCGAAGCGGGAGATGGCGAAGTCGTCGACGGCGTATTCGAGGGTTTGGGAGGCGCCTTTGCGGACGTGGCCGACCAGGGCGCGGTCGTTGGGGACGTAGCCGAGTTTCTGGTAGTCCTCGATGCCCTGGCGTTCGACGTAGCCCCACTGGACGGGTTCGGCTTTGGTGGCGCCTTTGAGCATGTATTTCAGGGCGGTGCGGGTGTCGAAGCCGGTGGCGCCGTAGGCGTGCAGGTTGACCAGGAGCGGGACGCTGTTGTCGCCGTTCATCACGCTGGTGTAGCCATTCGCCATGGGCCAGCGCGGTAGCCAGCCGCCTTGCGCGGCGGCGAGCACGAGGCTTTGCGCCATGTCGCCGGCGCGGTCGGGGTAGAGCCAGCCGTGTAGTGGGGCGAGGCTGCGGTAGGTGTCCCAGTCGGAGAAGTTGGCGTAGTGGGTGCGTCCTGGTTCGACCTGGTGGACTTTGCTGTCGAAGCCGATGTAGCGGCCGTCGAGGTCGTTGAAGGTGTTGGGGTGGATCAGGGAGTGGTAGAGGGCGGTGTAGAAGGTCTTGCGGTGGGCTGGGGTGCCGCCGCCGATCCGGATGCGGCCGAGGTGTTCGCGCCACTGGGCGCGGGTGGCGGCGCGGACCGGTTCGGGGTGCCAGCCGGGGATTTCGGCCAGGTTGGCGCGGGCGCCGTCGGCGCTGACGTAGGAGAGGGCGACCTTGGCGCGCAGTTGCCGGTTCCGGCTGGTGTCGAAGGTGAGGTAGGCGCCTGATTTGGGGTGGTTGGCGCTGGTGCCGCCGGGGGTGACGGTGCTGCCGTCCCAGGTGCCGTGTGCGGTGAAGGGGCGGTCGAATTTGAGGGCGAAGTAGACGGTGTACTGGTTGCCGCTCTCGCCGCAGAACCGGCCGGTGGTGGCGGATCCGGTGATCTCGTCGGGGGCGCTGATCCGCACGGTGGCGGCGCTGTTGCCTGCCAGGCTGGCGCCGGTTTTGACCAGGACCTGGGCGGTGGCGCCTTCGGGGTAGGTGAAGGTGCCCAGTCCGGCGCGGGTGCTGGCGGTGAGTTCGGCGCGGATGTCGGAGTCTTCGAGGGTGACGCCGTAGTGGGCGACCTCGGCGCGTTCGGTGCGGTGGGAGAACTTCTCGGTGCGGTTCCATGGGGTCGCGCCGATCTCGCCGGCGACCGGGAGGATCGGGATGTCGCCGAAGGCGCCGCAGCCGACGGAGGCGTGGGTGAGGCTGAAGCCGCGGATCGGGCCGAGGTGGTAGTTGTAGCCTGCGTAGTTGCCGTTGTCCGGGCTCCACTGGATCATCCCGAACGGGGCGGTGGGGCCGGGGAAGGTGTTGATCTCGCCGACGACCGGGCCGCCTTTGCCGGTGCCGATCATGGGGTCGACGTGCTGGGTGGGGTCGGCGATGAGGGTGTCCTCGGCCGCGGCGGCGCCGGGGATGGCGGTGGCCAGCAGGGTGATGGCGGCGAGTGCGCCGATGACAGCGCGACGGTTGCGAGTTCTCACGCGTCCTCCTCGACGGTGCTGACAACGTTGTCAGCCCGGTGCGAGTACAAGAATGGCGCGCTGGGGACGTAACGGACAGGCGTCGAACGGGTGGTTGGCGGCACCACCCATCGGGAGTCTTCCGCCTGGCAGGGGCACGAACTCAGACTTGCCCGTGCTCATCGAGGGAGAAGGGGCGCCGGTGCCGCCGACCCGCGCTCAGGACCAGCCGACGGCGGTGGTCACGGGCGCTTCCCGGGGCATCGGCGCGCGGATCGCCGCCGCGCTGGGGGACAGCCACCGGCTGGTGCTGGGTGGCCGGGGATCGCCCGCGCTGACCCGGCTGGCCAGGGAGTTGCCGGATGCCCAGGCGTGGCCGGTGAACCTGGCCGATCCGCGCGCGCTGCACGTGCCGCCCGGGATCGAGCGGCTGGACGCGCTGATCCACAACGCCGGGGTTCTGGCCACCGGGCGGATCGAGGAGTGCGACGGTGGGCTGTGGCGGCGGACCTTCGAGGTCAACGTGTTCGCCGTGGTCGAGCTGACCCGGCTGCTGCTGCCTGCGTTGCGCAAGGCGGGCGGGCACGTGGTGCTGATCAACTCCACCGCCGGGTTGCAGGCCAACGCGGCGCGCGGGGCGTACTCGGCGAGCAAGTACGCGCTGCGTGCCTTCGCCGACTCGCTGCGCGCCGAGGAGCCGCGGTTGCGGGTGACCACGGTGTTCCTGGGGCGGGTGGCCACCGACATGCAGCGGGATGTGTGCGCGGTGGAGGGGCTGCGGTACCAGCCGGAGCGCTACCTCTCCCCCGCCACCGTGGCCGAGACCGTGCGCGCGGTGCTGGCCGCGCCACGCGAGGCGTGCGCGACCGAGCTGGTGCTGCGGCCGGGGGCTACCCGGGGAAGCGACTGACCCAGCGCTTCTGCCACGGGGTTTCCACCGCGTGCTTGTTGTGGTGCGCGCGTGCCCAGGCCACCGCCTCGGTGGGTGGCACGCCGGCCAGGATGGCCAGGCAGGCGATGACGGTGCCGGTGCGGCCGACGCCGCCGTTGCAGGCGACCTCCACCCGCTGTCCGGAGCGGGCGGCGGCGTGCAGGGCGGTGATCCGGCGGATGGCCTCGGCGTGGTCGCGGGGCAGCCGGAAGTCGGGCCACTCCAGCCAGTGCCGGGGCCAGGTCAGGGTGTCGTCGTGGCGGGCGCGCAGGCGGGGGCTGCCCAGGTAGAGGCCGAAATCGGGTTGTGGGCCGTCGGGGATGGGGTGGCGCAGGCCCCGGCCGCGCACGACCGCTCCGTCGGGCAGGGTGATCGCTCCGGTCAACATGATCAAACCTTAGTCCGGGTGGTAATTCCGTCGACCGGGTTTTGGCCAGGGTTGTAGCCTGCCGCTCGTGCGCAGCCCCGAGGCTTCCAGACGGTAGCCACCGGTCCCCCGGTGGCGTGCTCCTGCACGGCCACCGGCCGGACCGCGGTCGATCTTCCTTGTCGATCCACTGTGGTTGCGGAGTCCTGCTGTGCCTGTTGTGTTGTATCTGCTTGCCCTCGCTGTGTTCGCGCAGGGCACCTCGGAGTTCATGTTGTCCGGTCTGTTGCCGGACCTCGCCGCTGATCTGCATGTCACCATCCCGGCCGCTGGTGCGCTGACCTCGGCGTTTGCCGCCGGGATGATCGTGGGCGCGCCGTTGATGGCGATCCTGAGTCTGCGCTGGCCGCCCCGGCACGCGCTGCTGGCCTTCCTGTCGGTGTTCCTGGTGGTGCACGTGCTGGGGGCGCTGACCACGAGTTATCCGGTGCTGCTGGCCACCAGGGTGGTGGCGGCGCTGGCCAATGCCGGTTTCCTCGCGGTGGCCCTGGCGACCGCGACCGGTCTGGTGGCGGCCAACGCCAAGGGCCGGGCGACCGCGGTGCTGCTGGGCGGGGTGACCCTGGCCTGTGTGGCGGGGGTGCCCGCGGGGGCGTTGCTGGGTCAGGCATGGGGGTGGCGCTCGGCGTTCTGGGCGGTGGCCCTGGCTTCGGCGCCGGCGCTGGTGGCGATCCTGCGCTGGGTCCCGGCGGGCCGGGCCGGGAACGCGCCGGGGGTGCTCGGTGAGCTGCGTGCGTTGCGGCGGCCGCGACTGGGGCTGATGTTGGTGCTGGGCGCGCTGGTCAACGGCGCTACCTTCTGCACGTTCACCTATCTCGCGCCGACGGTCACCGAGGTCGCCGGGATCGATGCCGGCTGGGTGCCCGCGGTGCTGGCGCTGTTCGGGATCGGCTCCTTCCTGGGGGTGAGCCTGGGTGGGCGGATCGCGGATTCCCGGCCGCGGCTGGTGCTGGCCGGGGGCGGGGTGGCGCTGGTGTGTGGGTGGGTGCTGTTCGCGCTGACGGCGGGCGAGCCGGTGCTCGCGCTGGTCCTGGTGCTGGTGCAGGGGACGTTGTCCTTCGCGGTCGGCTCCACGTTGATCTCCCAGGCGCTCTACGCCGCCGCCGGTGCGCCGAGGCTGGCCGGGGCTGGTGCGACGGCCGCGTTCAACGTCGGCGCGGCGCTGGGTCCGTGGGCCGGCGGGCTGGCCATCGCGGCCGGGTACGGGTACCGGGCGCCGTTGTGGGTCAGTGCCGGGCTGGCCGGTGTGGCGCTGGTGGCTGGGTTCGCGGCTCAGCGGGTGCTGGCGGGCGAGCGGGCGGTCTCGGAGCGGTAGGAGTGGCCCAGGTGCTCGCCGAGGCCGAAGTAGTGGCGGAAGTTGTAGATCAGCGGCTGCCACCGGGCCGGGTCGATGTGCTCGGTGCCGGGCACGACCAGTTCGGGGTCGGCGTGCACGGCGAGCACCTGGGTTTGCACGATCACGAAGTCCCCGTCGCCGCCGGGCCGCAGCTCGGTGGCGACGGCTTCGAGCTGGAGCGGGCATTCGGCCACCCGGGGCGGCCGGACCTTGAGCGCGGGCAGCTCGGTCAGTCCGGCGGCGGCGAACTTGGCCGGCTCGAAGCGGTGGCCGGGTTTGCCGGGCGGGACCGGGTCACGGCCGGTGAGCGGGGCGAGTCGTTCCACCGCCTGCCACAGGTCAGGTCCGGGCAGGTTGATCACCAGTTCGGGCCGCGCGCGCAGGTTCCGGGCGGTCTGCCCCTGCTCGCCCAGGCCGAGCACGATGGTGTGGCCCAGGGCCCAGGCCGAGGACATCGGGGCCAGGTTGGCGCTGCCGTCGGGGTTCTCCGTGCTCAGCAGGACGACCGGGGTGCCGAAGTAGAGGATCTTCGGGTGGATGGTGCGCATGGCGGTGACGCTAGGACCGGGACCCTTCGGCGCGGGCCGAAGCAACCGGCGGCCTAGAGTCGCGGGGTGATGTTGCGAGCCGATTGCGCCAACTGTTTCGGACTGTGCTGTGTTGTGCCCGCCTATGCAGCCTCGGCTGATTTCGCCATCACCAAACCCGCCGGCACGCCCTGCCCGAACCTGCTCGCCGACTTCCGCTGCGGCATCCACACCCAGCTTCGTGACCGCGGTTTCCCCGGCTGCACCGTCTACGACTGCTTCGGCGCCGGCCAGCAGGTCGCCCAGCACACCTACGGCGGCCAGGACTGGCGCTCCTCCCCCGAACACGCCCAGGAGATGTTCGCGGTCTTCCCCATCGTGCGGGAACTGCACGAACTGCTCTGGCATCTCACCGAGGCCCAGCGCCACCCCGCCGCGCTGTCCCTGCACACCGAACTCGACGAGCTGCGCGTTGAGCTGGCGCGGCTGGCCGGGCTGCCCCCGGCCGAGTTGCTCGCGTTGGATGTGGCTTCGCGGTGGCAGCGGGCGGATCCACTGCTGTCCCGGGTCAGCGAACTGGTCCGGGCCGAGGCGCCGGGCCCGGAGCGGCGCGGGGCCGATCTCATCGGCGCGGACCTGCGCCGCAAACGGCTGCGCGGGGCGAACCTGCGTGGCGCTTATCTGATCGGGGCCAACCTGCGCGAGGTCGACCTGGGTCTGGCCGATCTGATCGGGGCTGACCTGCGCGGCGCCGACCTACGGGGCGCGGACTTGTCCGAGGCGTTGTTCCTGACCCAGTTCCAGGTCAACGCCGCCCAGGGCGACACCGCGACCCGGCTGCCCGCCGGGCTGGACCGGCCCACCCACTGGAGCACCACTGCCCCTACGGCGCGACCTGGCCGGGCGGCGGGGACCCGGCGACGGCGCTGAGGTCAGCCCGGCCAGCTCCAGCGGATGCCGAACTCCCCCGGCCCGTAGCCCAGTGCCAGCGCGTGCACCCGCCCGTGCCGGTCCGGCTCGAGTTTGCGGCAGGCGGCGGGGCCGCCGTCGGCGTCCCGGCGGTGTTCCTGGCAGTCGGCGGGCAGGACCGCGGGGTCGAAGTGCACCTCCAAGACGTACTCGCGGGTCGGCAGCCGCAGGCCCCGGGTGTAGCTGTCCTCGGTCGCGGTCAACGCCGGCGCGCGGTGGTAGCGGAACTCGTGCTCCATGATCAAGGTGTCGCCGCGGGCCAGTGGCACGTCGAAGAGCAGCTCGGCGACCAGGATGCCCGCGTCGAGGTCGGTGACCTGCTTGCCCACCGCGCACCCACGCACCGGAAGCAGTTCGGGCAGCTGGTCGCGCTCGGTGTCGACGAAGTAGGCGACCACCCAGCGGTCCGCGCCCTGCCGGTCGGCGCGCAGGATCTGGCGGACCCGCAGCGAACGTTTGCGCCGGTCCGCGCCGATCACGCACACATCGTGCTGGCTGATCCGGGTCAGCGCGGCATCCGAACTGGTGTCGACCTGCGCCAGCAACGCCTGGGTGGCCGCGCTCAGCCGCACCGGCGCGCCGATGGGCTGCATGTGCGAGCGCCGGACCTTGCTGCCCCGCGGTTTCGGCGGCCCCAGCAACGCGCGCAACCCACCCGAGGGCACACCGAGCACGGCAACCCGATCGACGCCTGCAAGCAGTCCCCGGCCCGCCTGCCCGAGGCGATCACCGTCTCGGCCACCAGCCGGACCGATGTGAAGGGCGACTTCGCCAACCACGGCGCCTGCGTGGACCTGTTCGCACCGGGCGTCGGCATCGTCTCGGCGTTCAAGACCAGCGACACGGCCAGCACGAGTTATGACGGCACCTCGCAGGCCGCCCCGCACGTGGCGGGCGCGGTCGCGCGGTACCTCTCGGCCCACCCGTCGGCAACCCCGGCGCAGGTCCAGGCCGCACTGATCTCCGGCTCCACCACGGGTGTGGTGCGCAACGGCGGACCCGACTCTCCGAACCGGTTGCTGCACCTGCCCTGATCGGGCGGGGAGCCGGAGCGTGTGCCTCCCACACCACTGGGACCGGGGTGGGAGGCACACGTCAGGGCTACAGCGGGGTGACGTAGGCGCCGGTGAGGCCGCCGTCGACGAGGAACTGGGAGGCGGTGATGAAGCTGGAGTCGTCGCTGGCCAGGAAGGTCACCGCGGCGGCGATCTCGGCGGGCTCGGCGAAGCGGCCCATCGGGATGTGCACCAGGCGGCGGGCGGCGCGTTCGGGGTCCTTGGCGAAGAGTTCCTGCAACAGCGGGGTGTTCACCGGGCCGGGGCACAGGGCGTTGACCCGGATGCCCTCGCGGGCGAACTGCACACCCAGTTCCCTGGACATCGCCAGCACGCCGCCCTTGGAGGCGGTGTAGGAGATCTGGCTGGTGGCCGCGCCCATCACCGCCACGAAGGAGGCGGTGTTGATGATGGAGCCCTTGCCCGCGCGCTGCATGTAGGGCAGCACGTGCTTGCAGCACAGGTACACCGAGGTCAGGTTGACCTCCTGCACCTTGCGCCAGGCATCCAGGCCGGTGGTCAGGATCGAGTCGTCCTCCGGCGGGGAGATGCCGGCGTTGTTGAAGGCGATGTCGATGCGCCCGTACTTCTCGAACACCGTGGCATAGAGCGCCTCGACGTCGGTGGCGCTGGTGACATCGGCCCGCACGAACAGGCCGCTGACCTCGTCGGCGACCTGCTTGCCGGTGGCCTCGTCGATGTCGACGACCACCACCGTGGCGCCCTCCTCCGCGAAGCGGCGGGTGGTGGCCAGGCCGATGCCGCTGGCCGCGCCGGTGATGACCGCGACGCGGTCGGTGAGCCGTCCCATCAGTTCTCCTCAGTGCTGACGAACACGTTCTTGACCTCGGTGAACCCGTCCAGGGCGTCCGGGCCCAGCTCACGGCCGAGTCCGGACTGCTTGAACCCGCCGAACGGCGTCCAGTAGCGCACCGAGGAGTGCGAGTTGACCGAGAGGTTCCCGGCCTCCACCCCGCGGGCCACCCGCAGCGCGCGGCCGGCATCGCGGGTCCAGATCGAGCCGGACAGGCCGTACTCGGTGTCGTTGGCCAGCCGCAGCGCGTCGGCCTCGTCGGTGAAGGGCAGCACCGAGACCACCGGCCCGAAGATCTCCTCCCGCCAGGCCCGGTCCCGCTCGTCCCGGGGCAGCAGCACGGTGGCCGGATACCAGAACCCGTCGCCTGCGGGGGCCTGGCCGCGGTAGGCCACGGTGGTCTCATCCACGTAGGAGGCGACCCGGTCGCGGTGCGCGGCGGTGATCAGCGGGCCCATCTCGGTGGCCGCGTCGGCCGGATCGCCGACCACCACGCCCTTGACCGCGGGCTCCAGGAGTTCCAGGAACCGGTCGTAGACCTCGCGCTGGACCAGGATCCGGGAGCGGGCGCAGCAGTCCTGGCCCGCGTTGTCGAACACCCCGTACGGGGCGGTGGCCGCGGCCTTGTCCAGGTCGGCGTCGGCGAAGACGATGTTGGCGCTCTTCCCGCCGAGTTCCAGGGTCAGGCGTTTCACCTGGTCCGCGCAGCCGGCCATGATCTGTTTGCCGACCGCGGTGGACCCGGTGAAGACCACCTTGCGCACACTGGGGTGGGTGACGAACCGCTGGCCGACCACCCGGCCGGCGCCGGGCAGCACCTGGAAGACGTCCTCGGGGATCCCGGCCTGGTGGGCCAGTTCGGCCAGCCGGACCGCGGTGAGCGGGGTCAGCTCAGCGGGCTTGAGCACCACGGTGTTCCCGGCCGCGAGTGCGGGGGCGAAGCCCCAGGCGGCGATCGGCATCGGGAAGTTCCACGGCACGATCACCCCGATCACGCCCAGGGGTTCGTGGAAGGTGACGTTGAGGCCGCCCGCCACCGGGATCTGGCGGCCGAAGTGCCGTTCGGGGGCGCCGGCGTAGTAGCGGATCACGTCCCTGGCGTTGCCCGCCTCCCAGCGGGCGTTGCCGATGGTGTGCCCGGCGTTGCGGACCTCCAGCGCGGCCAGGTGCTCCAGGTCGGCGTCCACGGCTTCGGCGAAGCGGTGCAGTAGCCGGGCCCGGTCGCCGGGGCTGACCGCGCGCCAGGCCGGGAATGCCTTGGCCGCGCGCTCGATCGCGGCGTCGGTGGCGGCCGCATCGGCCAGCGCGACGGTGTCGAAGACCGCGCCGGTGGCCGGGTTGATCAGGTCGTGGGTGGCGCTCACGCGGTCGCTCCTCGGGCTGCGGTCACCAGCGCGGCGAACAGCGGCGCGCTGGGGTGTGCGGGGTCGGTGGTGTCCTCCTCGGGATGCCATTGCACCCCGAGCGCGAACGGGTGGCTGGGTTGGCGGACGGCCTCGATGGTGCCGTCGGCGGCGTGCCCGACCGCCTCCAGGCCCGGGGCGAGCCGGTCGATGGCCTGGTGGTGGTAGCAGGAGACCTCGATCTTCTCCCCGAGCAGGGTGGCCGGCGGGCAGCCCGGTTCCAGGCGCACCGTGGTGCGGCCGAAGCGGCCGGGCGCTGGCTGGTGGTCGCGGTGCCCGAGCACCTCGGGCAGGTGCTGGTGCAGGGTGCCGCCGAGGCCGACGTTGAGCAGTTGCGCGCCCCGGCAGATCGCCAGCAGCGGGGTGCGCCGGTCCAGGGCGTGGTAGAGCAGCGCGAGTTCGCCGCTGTCCCGGTCCGGGCGGATGCCGGTGCTGTGCTCGTGCGGTGGTGCCTGGTAGCGCTGGGGGTCGATATCGGCGCCGCCGGCCAGGATCAGCCCGTCCAGCCGGGGCAGCACCCGGGCGGCGCTGGCACCCGGTGGCAACAGCACCGGGATGCCGCCCGCGGCGCTGACCGCGTCGAGATAGGTGGCGGGCAGCAGGGCGGCCGGGCGTTCCCACACGCCCCAGGCCGCGCTCTCCCGGTAGCAGCTGATCCCGATGACGGGCGCGTCAGAGGCGTTCGAAGCCACGGAACAGCTCCCAGTCGGTGACGGCGGCCTGGTAGGCGGCGATCTCGATGCGCGCGGCGTTGAGGTAGTGCGCCACCACGTCCTCACCGAAGGCCGCGCGGGCCAGCTCGCTGCCCGCGAAGGCTTCCACCGCCTCGGGCAGGGTCGAGGGCACGTGCTCGGCCTCGCTGGCGTAGGCGTTGCCGGTGAGCGCCTCGCCCAGCGGGAGTGCGTTGTCAATGCCGTCCAGCCCGGCCGCGATCAGCGCGGCGGTGGCCAGGTACGGGTTGACGTCGCCGCCGGGCACCCGGTTCTCCACCCGCAGGCTGGCCCCGCCGTGCCCGACCAGGCGCAGGGCGCAGGTGCGGTTGTCCGGGCCCCAGGCCACCGCGGTGGGGGCGAAGCTGCCGGGCACGAACCGCTTGTAGGAGTTGATGTTCGGCGCGAAGAGCAGGGTCAGCTCACGCAGGTGGGCCAGCTGCCCGGCCAGGAAGTGCTCAGCCAGCGCGGACATGCCGTGCCGGCGATCGCCGGCGAAGACCAGGCTGCCGTCGGCGCCGCGCAGGCTGATGTGGATGTGGCAGGAGTTGCCCTCGCGCTGGTTGTACTTGGCCATGAAGGTCAGGCTCTTGCCCTCCTGGGCGGCGATCTCCTTCGCGGCGGTCTTGTAGATGCTGTGGTTGTCGCAGCTGGTCAGCGCCTCGGCGTAGCGGAAGGCGATCTCGTGCTGGCCGGGGTTGCACTCGCCCTTGGCCGATTCCACCCGCAGTCCGGCCGCGGTCATCTCGTTGCGGATGCGGCGCAGCAGCGGCTCGATCCGGGAGGTGCCCAGCAGCGAGTAGTCCACGTTGTACTGGTTGCTCGGGGTCATGTTGCGGTAGCCGGTGTTCCAGGCCTGCTCGAAGCTGTCGTCGAAGACGATGAACTCCAGCTCGGTGCCGACCTGGGCGACCAGGCCCCGTTCGGCGAGCCGGTCCAGCTGGCGGCGCAGGATCTGCCGCGGCGAGGCGGTGACCGGGGAGCCGTCGGCCCAGACCACGTCGGCCAGCACCAGCGCGGTGGCCGGGTGCCAGGTGGCCAGGCGCAGCGTGTCCAGGTCCGGGCGCAGGGTGAAGTCGCCGTAGCCGGTTTCCCAGGAGGACATCCGGTACCCGCCGACGGTGTTCATGTCCACATCGACGGCGAGCAGGTAGTTGCAGGCCTCGGCGGCGTGCGGGACGACGTCGTCGAGGAAGTGCCGGGCGGCGATCCGCTTGCCCTGCAACCGGCCCTGCATGTCGGTCATGGCCAGCAGCACGGTGTCGATCTCACCCAGGTCGACCAGCTCGCGCAGGCGGGCCAGCGAGAGCGGGGCTGTGGTTCCCGACTGCGACACGACCGCCTCCGTAATGGTCTGCGATTGGACCTTTGCAGGATGGTGGGTGACCGGCGCCACTGTCAAGCGCGCAGGTCAGCCGGCTCGGACCGGGTCAGCTCAGGAAGGCCCGCAGCAGCGCCGCGGTGCCGGCCAGGTGCTCGGCCATCGCCGCCCGCGCCGCCGGGCCGTCCCCGGCCAGCACCGCAGCCACGATCCGCTCGTGCTGTTCGTGCGAGTGCTCGATGTTGTGTCCCAGCAACGGGATCGCGTCCAGCAGCTCGTTGATCCGCATCCGGTTGTCCGCCACCGCCGAGGCCAGCGAGGGCGAGCCGGTGATCTGCGCGATGGCCAGGTGGAACCGGGAGTCCAGGTGCCGGTAGGTCTCCGGGGTGGCGGTGCGGACCTGCTCGTGCACCGCGCGCAGCAGCGCCCGCTCCGGCTCCGGCAACGGCCGGGTGGCCGCCGCGCAGGCCGCGCCGGTCTCCAGCACCTCGCGGAAGGTCAGCGTGTCCTCCAGCCCGACCGAGCCCATGCCGACCACCAGCTTGCGCAGCCTGGCCTTGCCGCGCGGGGCGTCCTCGGCCCTGCTGACCACGAAGGTGCCGCCGAAGCGCCCGCGCCGGGACTCCACGTACCCGGACTGCTGCAACGCCCGGATCGCCTCCCGCAGCGTCATCCGGCTCACCCCCAGCCGCACCGCCAGATCCCGCTCGGCGGGCAGTCGCTCACCCGGGCCGACCACGCCGAGCTTGATCGCCTGCAGGATCCGCTCCACCGCCTCCTCGAAGGCGTTGCCACTGCGGACCGGGCGGAAGACCGCCTGGTCCGCCAAGGTGGCCGGTGGCTCCGGTTCGGAACTCATGAGCGCCACGATCTCACGGGTCCTCCAGTTCGGCGGTGGCGCGACGCACCGCCTCGAACTCCTCTTCCGGGGCCTCTGCCACCAGGTGGTGGCGGCTGTAGAACCAGAAGTAGGCCAGGGCCAGCAGGAAGATCCCGGCCATCACCCCGGCGGCCAGGATGTCCACCAGGAAGGTGGCCACCACCGCCGCGGCGGCCAGCACCAGCGCGATGCTCGTGGTGACCACCCCGCCCGGGGTGCGGTAGGGGCGCGGCAGGTTCGGCTCGCGGACCCGCAGCACGATGTGCGAGACCATCATCAGCACATAGGACACGGCAGCGCCGAAGACCGCGATGTTGATCAGCTTCGCGCCGTTCTGGGTGATCGCGGCCAGGATGAACCCGATCGCGCCGGGCACCAGCAGCGCCAGGATCGGCGTCTTGCGCTTGCCGGTCACCGACAGCTTCCGCGGCAGGTAGCCGGCCCTGGACAGGGCGAAGAGCTGGCGGGAGTAGCCGTAGATGATGGAGAAGAAGCTGGCCACCAGGCCGGCCAGGCCGATGTAGTTGACGATGTCGGCGATCACCGCGTTGCTGCCGTAGACCGCGCGCAGGGCCGCGGGCAGCGGGTTGTCCGAGGACTTCAGCGCGTTGCTGCCCGCCCCGCCCGGCGCGGCGATCAGGATCAGCGCGGCGAAGACCAGCAGCACCAGCATCGCGGCCACGATGCCCTTGGGCATGTCCTTGCGCGGGTTCCGCGCCTCCTCCGCGGCCAGCGGCACGCCCTCGATAGCCAGGAAGAACCAGATGCCGTAGACGAAGGCGGCCAGGATCCCCGCGTAGCCAAACGGCAGGAACGCGCTGGCCCCGGCCGCGTCGGTGGGCGGGATGTCGGTGAGCCGGGACAGGTCGATCATCGGGATCATGGCCACCACGAAGATCACCAGACCGACCACGGCGATGGCGGTGATGACGAACATCAGCCGCAGCGCCTCGCCGACGCCGTAGAGGTGCACGCCGACGAAGATGGCGTAACAGGCCAGGTAGACCGGCCAGCCGTTGGTCAGCCCGAACAGTCCGAGCGCCTGGACGTAGCCGCCGATGAACACCGAGATGGCCGCGGGCGCGATGGTGTACTCGATCAGGATCGCGGTGCCGGTGGCGAACCCGCCCAGCGGGCCGAGCGCCCGCCGGGCGAAGCCGTAGCCCGCCCCGGCCACCGGCATCGCCGAGGCCATTTCGGCCAGGCCGAAGACCATGCAGGTGTACATCACCGCCATCAGGATGGTGGCGATCAGCAGACCGCCGAACCCGCCCTGGGCCAGGCCGGAGTTCCAGCCGGAGAAGTCCCCGGAGATGACGTAGGAGACGCCGAGCCCGGCGAGCAGCACCCAGCCCGCCGCGCCCTTCTTGAGCTGGCGTTGCTCCAGGTAGGCCGCCTCGACGTGGGTGTAGTCCACTCCCCCGCTTTTGGGCTGTTCTGTGCTCACGCGCGCCTCCACCTGCGGTCCGGACAGCGGCTGATTGGTCAACGGTCAGACCATTGCCCATATTTGTGAGCGAGGTTACAAACCCTGTCAAGCCCTCAGCGGGCCAGTTCCAGCAGCCGGCCCAGCCCTGGATCGGTCAGGGCGGCCTTGGCCCGCCCCCATTTGCCCGCGGCCTCACCCCAGTAATCGAAGGTGCTGCCGGGCTTGCTGAGCAGGCCGTGGTGGATGCAGAACCACAGCGTCCAGGTGAAGTCCGACATCGCCTGGAACAGCCGGACCCTGGCGGTCAGCCGTGGGTCGCCGCCGCCGAAGTAGGTCTCGGCGAGCAGGGCCACCCGGTCGGGGTCGAACTGGCCTTCGGCGCAGATGTTGCCCAGCTCGAAGCCGGGGTCGCCGTTGCCGCTGAGCTGGTAGTCCACGATCCGGATGCCGCCGGGTTCGGCGATGAAGTTCTCCGCCAGCAGGTCGTTGTGGCACGGCCGCACCGGCAAGGGGTCCGCGCTCAGCACCGTCCGCAGCTGCTGGGCCAGCGGCAGGTGGGTCAGGTAGTCCTCGAACAGGGTCAGTTCGTGGCGGCGGCAGAGGTCGAGCAGCTGCTGCTGTTTGGCGAAGATGTCGAAGTCGTTGACGAAGGGCCGCGGCGCGGCGTGCAACCGGCGACAGGCCGCGGCCAGCTGCGGGATGCGGCCGGGTTCGCGGGTGTCGTCGAAGTTCAGCGTGCGACCGGGCAGGAACTCCAGCACCAGCGCGGGCAGCGCCTCGATGATGTGCAGAACCCGCGGCCCCGCACCGGATTCCGCGGCCACCACGGTGTTGGCGATCTCCTGCTCCAAGGGCACGCCGAGCCCGGCCTCGGCCACCGCGGGGTCGAGCACCCGCAGCACCTGATCGACGCCGTCCACCCGCAGGTGCGCGACCTGGTGGCTGAGTCCGCCGGTCATCGGCAGCAGCTCCACCCGCCGCCCCGTCCACGCCGGGACCTGACTGATCGCGTCCTGCACGGTCGCCGACATAGTCGCCGAGTGTGTTGGCGCGCACACTTGTCCGTCAAGACACGCGGCCGCCTGGTTCCCCCGACCGGCCCACCTGCGCTACCAAGGACTCGTGTCCGTGGACCGAACGCTCCCAGCCCGCGCCCGCATCGTCGTGATCGGCGGCGGCGTCGGCGGAACCAGCATCGCCTACCACCTCGCCAAACTCGGCGAACGAGACGTCGTGCTGCTCGACCGCGACGAGCTGACCAGCGGCTCGACCTTCCACTCGGCGGGACTCGTCGGTCAGCTGCGCGCCGATGTGACCCTGACCCGGATGAACATCTACTCCGCCCAGCTCTACGCCGAACTGGAGGCCGGGGAGAACCCGGTCGGGTTCGTGCCCTGCGGCGGCATCCGGCTGGCCTGCACCCCTGAGCGGATGGACGAGGCGCGGCGGCAGATAGGCTGGTCCCGCACCGTTGACCTGCCGCTGCAGGAAATCAGCCCGGCCGAGGCCAAGGAACTGTTCCCACTGCTGGACACTTCCGGCGTGCTCGGCGGCACCTACCTGGCCACCGACGGCTACGTCGACCCGGCCCAGCTCACCTACTCCCTGGCCGCGGGCGCCCGCGCAGGTGGGGTGCGGATCTTCCCACACACCAGGGTGCTGGGCATCGACGTGCGCGAGGGCCGGGTCCGCGGTGTGCGCACCGAACGCGGCGATATCGAGGCCGAGATCGTGGTCAACTGCGGCGGCATGTTCGCCGCCGAGATCGGCAGGCTGGCCGGGGTGCGGGTGCCGATCGTGCCCATGTCGCACCAGTACCTGATCACCGAGCCGGTCCGCCCGCGCGATGGCAGCCACCTGCCGACCCTGCGCGACCCGGACAACCTGGTCTACTTCCGCGAGGAGGTCGACGGGCTGCTCATGGGCGGCTACGAGCGCGACTCCGCGCCCTGGGCGCAGACCGGGGCGAACTTCGAGGCGGTGCCGCCGGACTTCAACGGCAAGCTGCTGCCCGAGGACTGGGACCGCTTCGCCGAGATCGCCGAGGCCGCCCAGCTGCGGGTGCCGACCATGGCCACCGCCGGCATCCGCAAGATGATCAACGGCCCGGAGGCGTTCACCCCGGACAACGAGTTCTGCCTCGGGGAGACCGAGGTCGGCGGATTCTTCGTGGCCGCAGGGTTCTGCGCGCACGGCATCGCCGGAGCGGGCGGCATCGGCAAGGTGATGGCCGAGTGGATCGTGGCCGGGGAACCGGAGTTCGACCTCTCGCACATGGACATCCGCCGCTTCGGCCGCCAGTACCGCTCGCCTGGCTACACCCGCAAGCGCACGGTGGAGAACTACGAGACCTACTACGACATCCCGTTCCCGCACCGCGAACGCGGCGCCGGGCGACCGCTGCGGGTGTCCTCGGCCTACCCCTGGCATCGCGAACACGAGGCCAGCTTCGGGGAGAAGTCCGGCTGGGAACGGGTCAACCACTACGAGCGCAACGCCGCCGCCGGTCAGGAGTCCTGGCGCCCGCACGGCTGGGCAGGCCGCAACTGGTCCCCGGCCATCGGCGCCGAACACCTGGGCACCAGGGAACGCGCGGGCCTGTTCGACGAGTCCTCCTTCGCCAAGATCGAGGTCACCGGCCCTGGCGCGGCGAAGCTGCTGGACTGGGTGTGCGCCAACGAGGTCGCCGGCCCGGTCGGCGCGATCACCTACACCCAGGCGCTCAACGCCCGCGGCGGCATCGAATGCGATTTCACCGTCACCCGCTGGGGCGAACACGAGTTCCAGGTGGTCACCGGCACCGCCTTCGGCTCGCACGACGCGGCCTGGCTGCGCAGGCACGCCCCGGCCGACGGCTCGGTCCGCATCGCCGATGTCACCGGCGCCTGGTCCTGCTTCGCCCTGTGGGGCCCGCGCTCCCGGGAGATCCTGGCCGGACTCACCCCCGCCGCCCTGGACAACGAGGCGTTCCCGTACCTCACCGCCCAGGAGACCACCGTCGGCGACGTGCCGGTCCGCGCGCTGCGGGTGACCTTCGCCGGTGAGCTGGGCTGGGAGTTGTACTGCTCCAGCGAGTACGGCGCCGCGCTGTGGCGCACGCTGTGGGAAGCCGGGCAGGAGCACGGCGTCATCGCCGGCGGCTACCGGGCCATCGACAGCCTGCGCTTGGAGAAGGGCTACCGGCTCTGGGGCTCGGACCTCACCCCGGAACGCACGCCGTATGAGGCTGGCCTGGGCTTCTGCGTCAAACCGGACAAGCCCGGCGGCTTCCACGGTCGCGAAGCCCTGTTGCGCCGCAAGGAAGCCGGCTTCACCCACCGCCTGCGCTGCCTCACCCTGGACGATCCGCTGGCCTGGCCGCTGGGCAGCGAGGCGGTCCGCGTCGGCGGCGAGGTGCTGGGTCGGGTGACCACCGGCGGCTATGGCTACAGCGTGGGCCGCGCCATCGCCTTCTGCTACCTGCCGGTGGACCGGGTCAAGATCGGCACCGAGGTCGAGGTGGAGATCTTCGGCCGCTGGGTGCCCGGCGTGGTCGAACGCGACCCGCTGTTCGACCCCAAGGGCACCCGCATCCGCGCCTGACCCGGACTGGACTCGGTTCGACGCCACCCGCGGCGCCGAACCGAGTCCGGATCAGGCCCGGACCAGGCTGCCCACGAACTCCAGCACCCGGGCCAGCACCGTCTCCGGATCATCGAGGGACATCGAGTGCCCGGTGCCCGGCAGCACCTCGACCCTGGTCACGCTCGACATCCCCTCCAGGCGTTGCCTGGCCAGTGCAGAGTCGTGCATCTGGCTGCGTTCCCCGAGCAGGAACAGGCTGGGCACGCTCAACCCCAGCAGTTCCTCGTCGGTGAACACCGGCGGGTTGGGCAGCACCCGGCGGAAAGCGAACATGGCCGGCGCCAACGGCATCAGCCAGTCCTCGGTCAGCGCCGCGTTGGTCAGCGATCGCGCCGCCCACTCCCGCATCTCCCGCGGCGCCCCGAAAAACGCCGAGCAGGCCATCGCCCAGGACACGAACCGCACCCCGACCTGCTCGAACCCTGGCGGGTCCAGCAGCGAGATCGAGGCCACCCGCTCCGGGGCGTGCAGCGCGGTGTGGATCGCCGTCCAGGCCCCGTAGGAGGACCCCACCAGACTGGCGCGCGCCACGCCCAGCCCGTCGAGCACCTCGACCAGCCAGTCCGCCAGGTCCCGGCCATCGCGCACCGGCTTGTCCTGGTGATGGTGCCCCGGCTCGCCGATCGCCTCCACCGCGAACACCGGATGGGCCGCGCTGAGCTGGTGCACCAGACCGCGGAACAGCAACGGCGCCCCGCCCGACCCCGGCAGCAGCACCAGCGGCACCCCGCACTCCTGACCGCTGCGGTGCACCCGGGTGGTGCCGAAGGAGGTCGGCACGTCGGTGGTCACTGTCAGCGGCGGCCAGTGCTCGGCCAGCAGCCGGTCGTAGCCGCGGATGTACTCCTGCCGCACGGCCTCGCTCGGAAACCGGCCCACGTAGTCAGTCGTCATGAGTCCCCACCGTTGAGTCGCCGGGCCGGCCGACGCGCGATCCGACGAAGTCCAGCACCAGCCCGACCGTCCGTTCTGGATCATCAATATGCACCACGTGACCGGCCCCTGGCACGACCACGGCGCCGGCGATGTTCGCAAAGGCGGCCACTCGCGCCCGTGCGGCTGCCGCATCGTGCAGAACACTGCGCTCACCGAAGAGGAACAGCGACGGCACCGACAACGCGGCCAGTTGGGCGTCGGTGAAGACCACCGCGTCCGGCAGCACCCGCCGATACCCGATCATCTTCGGGAACAGCCGCGGCAGCCAGCCCTCCAGCAGCGTCGCGTTGGGCAGCCGTCGAGCCGCCCACGCCCGGATCGGCCTGGGCATCGGGGTGCACAGCGCGCAGAGGAGCAGCCAGCGGATGGCCCGCCAGCCCAACCGCTCCAGCGCGGGCGGATCGATCAGGGTCGCCGAGGCCACCCGCTCCGGCGCGTGCAGCGCGGTGTGCATCGAGATCAACGCTCCGTAGGAACAGCCCACCAGATGCGCGCGCTCGACGCCCAGCGCGTCGAGCACCTCGACCAGCCAGCTCGCCAGGTCGGCGAAGTCGAGCACCGGCTTCTCCTGCGGGTGGTGGCCGGGCTCGCCGATGGTCTCCAGCGACAGCACCGGATGCACGGCACTGAGCTGCCGGATGACCGACCGGAACCCCAGCGGCGTCCCGCCGGCCCCGGTCAGCAACACCACCGGCACCCCACCACCGGAGCCGTTGCGCTGTACCCGGGTGCGACCGAAGGAGGTCTCGACCTCCACAAAATCCCGGGCGGACGGCCAGTACTCGTCCATCAGCTCGTCATGGACCCGGATGAACTCCTGCCGGGCCCGCTCGCTCGTAAACCGTCCCACTCGCTCCTTGCCCACGTGATCCCCCATCACTCTCGGTTATGATACGAGCGTATCAGAAGTCGAGTTGTCGTAGGGTGTGCGCCGTGCCAAAACGGGTTGATCATGAGCAGCGCCGCACCGAGATCGCGGAGGCACTGCTACGCATCGCGGGCACCCGCGGCCTGCACGCCGCGAGCATGCGCGAGGTCGCCGCCGAGGCCGGCGTGTCCCTGCGCCTGGTGCAGTACTACTTCCACACCAAGGAAGAACTGCTGCTCGACGGCATGACCCGCCTGGTCGGCAAACTCAACGACCGCATGATCGAGCGCATCCGCGCCGCGGGCCTGCCCCCGACTCCGCGCAGCATCCTGTACGCGGCGCTGACCGGCCTGCTGCCCACCGACGAGGAGAGCCACCGCGTCCAGCTCACCTTCGTCGCCTTCCAGACGCTGATGATCACCGACCCGGCCTTCGCCAACCGCAACCTCGGCACCACTCCGGACAAGATGGAGCGCTACCTGACCGACCAGATCAGCCAGGCCCAGCAGTTAGGCGAGATCGCCCCGGACCGCGACCCGGCCCTGCTCGCCACCGCGCTGACGGCCCTCACCGGCGGCCTGGTCTCCAGCGTGATCGCCGGCCAGCGCGACGCCGAAGCCGCCGAACACGTACTCCGCGATCACCTGGACCACCTGTTCACACCCGATCAGCGTTGATCAGTGCCCTAATCTCGTGGCGAGCCGCGGTCCGCAAGATCAGACCTCTCGAACCACGCTATAGCGTCGTGCTCGTGCAGCGGCGCCTTGGCCAGCGCGACGCTGAATTAGCGCAAATTCAGATAAAAGGCGAAGCTGTTAGTGTGCCTCCATTCACTCGAGAACTGGAGCGCTCCGCCATGAAGTACACCGTCTCGATGGAGATCGCCATGCCGCGGGAGAGGGTGGTCCAGCTGCTCGCCGACCCGGAACACCTGCCGAAGTGGCTGCGGGGCTTGGTGCTGCACGAGCCGCTGAGTGGGGTGCACGGGCAGGTCGGCACCAAGTCGCGAGTTGTGCTGCAGACGGGGCAGCAGCAGATGGAGTGCACCGAGACCATCACCCGCCGGGAACCGGTGGACCTGCACGGGATCGCGCGGGAGAGCGTCGTCCATTACGACCGCGAGATCGTCGGCAATGGCATGTGGAGCGCCGCGCGCGAACGCTTTACCGAAACCGAACTGGAGACGACGCTCTGGGTGAGCGAGAACGAGTACCGGTTCAGCAGCGTGCTGATGCGGCTGGTGGCGCTCTTGATGCCCGGCACCTTCCGCAAGCAGTCGCTACAGCACATGCAGGACTTCAAGGCGTTCGCCGAGCACGGAAAGGACGTCCGCGAAGCGAAGGACTGAACCGCGGGCGGAATCTCGTCACCAGCCGGTGCCGGCATTGCGGGTCTATTCGCCGGACTGCTCACCGGTTGTGCGTCCCTGAGTTCACCATGCTGTCCATCGACGACATGGATCCGCGGCCTGGCTGTGTTCGGACGCGGCTTCCTACCTCACCGGCAGCACCTTCACCGTGGACGGCGGCATGACCACCGGCCACCCGACCCCGTTACGGGTCGCGGCGCCAGAGCCGTCATGGCCAGAGTTCACTCCTTTCGGGTCCGTATCCCCAGCACCACCGGTGTCGGCGAGCCGCCCTCCGCGAAACGTTCGAGCACCAGGCCCGCGGCCAGGAACTCGTTCAGCAGATCGGGCAGTGGCCGGTGGGTGGCGCCGACCTTGTCGCGCAGACCGTCAGCAGTCCACGACGCGGTTGTCCAGTAGGTGTCCCGGTAGCCGGGGTTGATCACTATGGCCGCCGGCTCAGACCGGTCGGCAAAACCGCCACAGAAACACGGGTGCACCCCGAGGTGGACGAACACGCCGCCTGGGCGCAGGACTCGGGCCACCTCGCGGAGCACCGCCGGGTAGCCGGGCATATCGGTGTGGGTCAGCACCGTCACCACGGCCGCCAGGGAACTGTCGGCGATCGGGAGAGATTCGGCGTCGGCCTGGGCCACGGGCAATTTCGCCGACGCGTGACCCAGCATACCGCAGGAAATGTCGAGCCCGACCGGGTTCCAGCCCAGCGCCCGGAGCCGGCCCGCGTGCGCACCGGTTCCGCAGCCTATTTCCAGGCAGGGGCCACTTCCGGGGCCAAGCAGGTCGGCCAGCAGTCTGGCCAGTTCCAGCAGGTCGGAGCCTTGCTGGGCGGCGAGGAAGTCGTGCTCGTACCAGTCCGCGATGTCATCATAATGGGCGCGCATGCCTCGACTGAACACGCTGCGCTTCGATTCTCGCCTGCCATTCCGCCCAGGGTGAACGCTGAATAACCCGATCAGGGCGGAAAGGCTCAGGGAGCTGTAGTCAGGTCGAATTGGCCCTTCCGGCCGTGTACAACTGCTCTCAGGCCGACGCGGTTGGCTGGACGGATCGGCAGTGCCTCGTCCAGTGCAGCCAGGGTGGCGCGCAGCGGGTCTGGATCCGGAGACCACGCGTGCAGCTCCACCAACGTCGCCATCGGAAGGTTCCTGGCCGGGTGTGTTGTGCCGCCCCAGTCAATCAGGAACGGGACGACTCCAGCGCCTGGCGGGGTGAGCCGCCAGCTCAGTTGTCGTCCGTCGGTGGTGAGCCGCCCCATCGCCTGCGGTGTGCCCGGATCGGCGCCGCGGGCACGGGCGGCGGCCACGCTCGCATCGATGTCGGTGGTGCGGGCGGCCCAGGTCACCAGGCTGGGGCCGGTCAGCGTGCCGAGTCCGAAGATCGTCGGCTCGGCCTCGCGCGCCGGATCCGGTCCGATGATCTCCAAGTAGGCCTGCTCACCCAGGCCGAGTAAGTAGTTCGCGGTTCCGAACTCAACGTGGCGACCGCCTGGTACCGGGCGGTCGCCGGAAAGGAGGTGGATCAGGTCAACGGTGCCGGCCAGGTCCGGCGTCGCCAGCACGAGGTGGTCGAGCATGGGTCTCCGTCCCTCTTGACATCCCGCTACAGCCATACCAGATTGCTGCTGACTGATTGATCAGTCACTTAGTGGCGGAGGTGGCTGTGCGGCAGGTGCGGGACGGGCTCGATCTCACCGCGGAACAACGGGACTTCATCAGCCTCGCCCGGGATTTCGCCGCGACGGAAATCCGTCCGGTGGCGCGCACGGTGGATGAGGCTGACACGGAGAGCCCGCTTGAACTGTGGACTCGTGCCGCGGCGCTGGGCCTGACCGACCTGATGCTGCCCGCCCGGCTGGGCGGTGGCGGGATCGAGGACCTGCTCACCCAGGCCCTCATCCAGCAGGAACTCTGCTACGGCGACATCGGCATCGGCAACCTGCTGACCTCCAGCGGGTTCACCGCCGGTCCGTTGCTCGCACTGGGCACGCCGGAGCAGCAGGCCCGCTGGCTGACGCCGCTGTGCGGGAAGAACCCGCCGCTGACCGCGGTCGCGGTGACCGAACCGGACATCGGCTCCGACGCCGCCGGCCTGCGGACCCGGGCCGTGCGCGACGGCGGAGAGTACGTGCTGACCGGGCAGAAGACCTGGATCTCCAACGCGCCCTACGCCGAGTTCTTCGTGGTGTTCGCGACGGTGGACCCGGCGCTGCGCTCGCGCGGCGTCACCGCCTTCGTGGTGGAACGAGACCGGCCGGGGCTGACGGTCGGCCCGCCCATGCGCAAGCTCGGGCAGCGGGCGATCGTCAACGCCGAGGTCTTCCTGGACGAGGTGCGGGTGCCGGTCGAGCACCGGCTCGGTGGGGAGGGCGAGGCATTCCGCGGGCTCATGCGGACCTTCGACGCCTCGCGGATCCTCATCGGCGCGGCCTGCACCGGCCTGTCCAGGGCCGCCCTGGACACGGCCACCGACTACGCCCGGCAGCGGGTGCAGTTCGGCACGCCCATCATCGAGCACCAGGCGGTCGGCTTCCGGCTGGCCGATATGGCGGCCAAGGTCGACATCTCGCACCTGCTGACCGTGCGGGCGGCCCAGCTGTTCGACCGGGGCGAGCCGGTCGCGGCGGAGTCGGCGATCGCCAAGGTCACCGCCTCGGAGAACGCCATGTGGTGTGCCTGGGCGGCGGTGCAGACGCTGGGCGGCTGGGGGTACTCGCGGGAGTTCCTGGTCGAGAAGTGGCTGCGTGACGCCAAGCTGGAGGAGATCGAGGAGGGCACCTCCGACATCCAGCGGCTGATCATCGCCAGGTCGCTGGCCAGGCCGAGGTGAGCACGCTGGCCCGGTTCACCGACCCGGCCTCGGTGGCGGTGGTCGGTGCTTCGGCCGACCCGGCCAAATGGGGTCACTGGCTGGCCCTGGGCGCGCTCGCGGGCGGGCACCGGCGACGGGTGCACCTGGTCAACCACCGTGGTGGCCAGGTCGCCGGGCTGGAGTGCCTGACCAGTGTGCAGGCGCTGCCCGAGGCGCCGGAGCTGGTGGCGGTCTGCGTGCCGGCGCGGGCCGTGCCAGAGGTGGTCGAGGACGCCCTCGCACTGGGGGTGCGGGCGTTCCTGGTGATCACCAGCGGGTTCACCCCCGCGGCTGAGGCGGCTCTGGCCGACCGGGTCCGGCGGGCTGGGGCCCGGCTGCTCGGCCCGAGCTGCCTCGGTCTCTACGACGCCGACGCCGAGCTGCGGCTGCTGTGGGGCGAATGCGCGCCGGGTGCACTGGCCATCGTCTCGCAGAGCGGTCAGCTCGGGCTGGAAGTGGCCGGCCTGGCCGCCGCGGCGGGGCTGGGGGTGTCGCGGTTCGTCTCGGTGGGCGCCCAGTGCGATGTCACCGCGACCGACCTGCTGCACGGCCTGGCCGGTCACGCCCGCACCCGGGTGGTGCTGCTGTACCTGGAGGGCTTCGGGGACGGCCGCGCGGTGCTCGCGGCCCTCGCCCGGCTGCGCGCGGCCGGTAAACCGGTCGTGGTGCTGACCGCGGGGGCCAGCCCGGTCGGCGCGGCCGCGGTCCGCTCGCACACCGGCGCGCTCAGCTCCACCACCGATGTGGTGCGCGCGGCCCTGCGCTCGGCGGGCGCGATCCTGGCCCGCACCCCGGCCGAGGCGGTGCGGGCCGCCGCCCAGCTCGCCGCGGGGATCCCGCGCGGCGACCGCGTCGGCGTGGTCAGCGACAGCGGCGGTCAGGGCGCGCTGGCCGCCGACCTGGTGAGCGAGGCCGGACTGACGCCGGGCATCCCGGTCGACCTGGCCGGGGCGGGCGAAGCGGACCTGGGCAGCTACGCGGCGGCCGTCGAGCGGGTACTCGGCTGCGGGGACATCGACGCCGTGCTGCTGACCGGCTACTTCGGCCGGTACGCGGTGGACTCGCCGGGACTGGCCGCCACCGAGATCGCGGTGGCGCAACGCCTGGTCGAACTCGGTCGTGGCGGGTGTCCGCTGGTGGTGCACAGCATGGCCGCCCACGATCCGCGCGCGCCCGCGGTGGCTGTGCTGCGGGCCGGCGGTGTGACCGTGCACGCCGAGATCGACATGGCGGTCGAGGCCCTCGGCCTGGCTGCCCAGTGGCGGGCCAGGGCCGCGCGGAACCTGTCGGCGCGCGGCGCGGACTCCAGGACCGTGGGTGAGGAATCCCGGAGCACCACGGCAACGGTGAACACCCCCTGGAGTGGCTCAGTGCCAAGTGTCATCACCTACTGGAGTGCCCGGGAGTTGCTGTCCGCGTTCGGCGTGCCGTATCCGGCCGCTCAACCAGTGGCCTCCCGGACCGAGCTGCTGGCCGCGACCGCGCGGTTGCGCGGGCCGTTCGTGCTCAAGGCGAGCTGGATCGAGCACCGCACCGAGCAGGACGCGGTGCGGGTGGGACTGGCGGATCCGGTGGCGGTGCTGGCCGGGTACGACGAGCTGGCGGGGCGGCTCGGCGAGCACGGGTACGTGGTCGAGGTGCAGGATCAGCGTGCGGGTGTGGTCGAGCTGATCGTGGGATTCCGGCGGGATCCGGCGTTCGGGCCGGTGGTGCTGGTCGGGATCGGAGGCACGTTGGCTGAGGTGTACCGCGACGTCACGGTGGAACTGGCGCCGGTGGACGCGGAGCTGGCCGTGACGATGCTGCGGCGGTTGCGGGGGTGGCCGTTGCTGGCGGGGTGGCGGGGCCGCCCGGCGGTGGACGTCGAGGCCGCGGCCCAGGTGGTGGCCGCGGTGTCACGGGTGGCGCTGACGCGGGTCGACCTGGCGGAAGGCGAGATCAACCCGTTGCGGGTCGGGCCGTTGGGGGCGGTCGCGGTGGACGCGCTGCTGGTGCCGATGGCACGGCGGGATCGGCTGTCGAACGAGGGTGGGACGGACGCGACTTGGGCGAGCGGGGCTGGGCTTGGGGCGAGTGGTGTGGGGCTGAGTGGACTGGAAGACGGGGGCCTGAGTGGGCCGGGAGAGCGGATGCCGGAGGTGACGCGGTGAAGGTGACCGGCGGTCAGGCTGTGGTGCAGGCGCTGGCCGCGCACGGGGTGGACACCGTGTTCGGGATTCCGGGCACGCACAACCTGGAGATCTATCGGCATCTGGCGGCCGAGGGGGTGCGGCATGTGAGCACCCGGCACGAGCAGGGCGCCGCCTATGCCGCCGATGGGTACGCGCGGGCCAGTGGGCGGCCGGGGGTGTGCGTGGTGACCTCGGGGCCGGCGACCTTGAACGCCGCGGCGGCGATCGGGCAGGCCTACTCCGACTCGGTGCCGGTGCTGCTGATCTCCCCCGGGCTGCCGCTGCGGCATCCGGGCCGGGGCAACGGCTACCTGCACGAGATGAAGGACCAGTCCGCGGCAATGCACGCGATCGCCGGGTACAGCCTGCGGGTGACCTCGGTGGCGGAGATCCCGGGGGCGGTGGCGGAGGCGTTCGCGTACTTCCGGGCGGGGCGGCCTCGGCCGGTGCACCTGGAGGTGCCGGTGGACGTGCTGGGGGAGGTTGCCGAGGTCGCGGTCGGGGGGCCGGTGGCGGTGGGGCGGGTGCTGCCGGAAGCGGCGGTGCTGGCTCGGGTGGTCGAGGTGCTGGGGGCGGCTCGGCGGCCTGGGCTGCTGGTGGGCGGTGGGGCCAAGGGGGCGGCGGGGCTGGTTCGGGAGCTGGCGGAGTTGGTGGGGGCACCGGTGGTCAGCACGGCCAACGGGAAGGGGGTCCTGGCTGAGGGGCATCCGTTGAGCCTGGGGGCTGGGGTGCACTTGCCGGGGGTCGTGGAGTTCGTGCGGGACTGCGATGTGCTGGTGGTCCTGGGCAGTGAGCTGGCGCCCAGTGACTTCTGGGTGGAGCCGCTGGCCCGGCCGGGGTGCCTGGTGCGGGTGGATGTGGATCCGGGGCAGCTGCGGGTCAACGCCGCGCCGGAGGTGGAGGTGGTGGGAGATGTCGGAGCGGTACTGGCCGAGCTACTCCCCCGGCTCGCCGGAGGAGAACGCGGGGACGGGGCGGAGCGGGCGGCTTGGTGGCGGGAGCGGTTGCGGGAGCAGGGGCGCGCCGAGGGGGCTCGGTGGTTGTGGTTGCTGGAGGTGCTCGGCGAGGCCCTCGGGGACGGGATTCTGGGCGCCGACAGTGCGATGGCCTGCTATTACGGGGCGCTGACGAATCTGCCGGTGCAGCGGCCGGGTGGGTTTTTGTATCCGACCGGGTTCGGCACCCTGGGGTATGGGTTGCCTGCTGCCATCGGAGCGGCGGTGGCGTGCCCGGGAGTGCGCACGGCGGCGTTGCTCGGGGACGGTGGGGTGATGTTCACCGTGGCGGAGCTGGCCACCGCGGCGCAGCTCGGGCTGGCGTTGCCGGTGCTGGTGGTGGACAACGCCGGATACGGGGAGATCCGGGCGGAGATGGTGGAGCGGGAGGATCCGGTGCACGCGGTGGATCTGCCGTCGCCGGACTTCGCGGCGCTGGGGCGCGCGCTGGGGTGCCACGGGGTTCGGGTGGCCGACGCCGAGTCGTTGCGGGTGGAGCTGGCGCGGGCGTTCGCGGCTGACCGGCCGACAGTGCTGCACCTGCCCGAGGAGCTGGGGCGCGCCTGAGGTGGGTGGGCCGGTGTGGACGGTGGCCGGGCCTGTCAGAGCTGCCGGGGCCTGCCGGACTGGGTCTCAGCGCAGGGGCAGGCGGGCTACCTCGGTCAGGGTGGTCTCGGTGGCGCGTTCGAAGGTGATGGTGGCCTCGGTGCTGGTCAGGTCCAGGGTGGCGAGCAGGTTGCCGAAGTAGGGGCCCGCGGTTTTGCGCCAGCGGGTGGGCTGGGCCGGGACGCCGGAGAGGCGGGTCCAGGCGTGCATGAGCGCCGTGGGCAGGCGCCACCAGCCCACGTGCAGGGCCGGTTTGAACATCGCGGGTTCGGCGTTGCGCAGGGGTGAGCAGGTCAGCTGGTGCACCGGGGTGTCGCCGGTGGTGCGGGCGACGTAGCTGTGGTGGACGTCGCCGGAGAGCACCGCGACCGTGCCCTCGGTCTTGCCCGCTGCCTCGTGCAGGACCTGGGCGAGCTGGTCGAAGGACTCGCGGAAGCTGGCCCAGTGATCGAAGTCGCCGAGCTGGCGGATGCGTTCGGCCAGCCGGCCGCGCCAGCCGGGGCGGGTGGCGGCGTGTTCGTTGCGGGCCTGCAGGTGGTGGATCACCGGGGGCAGCAGCCAGGGCAGGGAGCTGCCCAGCAGCAGGTGGCGGTACTCGGTGCCGGCCCCGGCCAGCTGGGCGGTGAGCCAGGCGAATTCCGCGTCGTCGAGCATTTTGCGGCGGCCGTCGCGCAGGATGCGGCCGGCCCGGCTGTCCACCATGAGCAGGCGGACCGGGCCGAAGTCGCGGCAGAAGCTCCACTGGGCCTGCTTGTGTTCGCCGATCTCGGTGTCCCAGCGCTGCGCGTGCGATTCCAGCAGCTCCTGGGCGTCCGCCCCGTGCAGGGCCTGGACCTGCTGGTACACCTCGTCCTTGGTCAGTGCGGCGGGGCTGAGGTTGCCCAGGTGCTGGTACACCCAGTAGGAGGCCAGCGCGCCGCGGACCCGCTTGGCCCACCAGGACTTGGCCGCCATCTCGGTACGCCAGGTCTCGGAGGTGTTCCAGTCGTCGCGGACGTCGTGGTCGTCGAAGATCATCGAGGTCGGCACGGTGGAGAACAGCCAGCGGATCTCGGGTTCGGACCAGCTCTCGTGGTAGAGCTGGGTGTACTCCTCGTAGTCGGCGACCTCGATGCCGGGCGGTTCGGCCAGGTCGCGGCGCTGCTTGAGGTACTGCTGGGTGCGGTCGGTGGTCTCGTCGGCGTAGATCTGGTCGCCGAGCAGCAGCAGCGCCTCGGGGCGTTCCCGCACCGGCAGGTCGCGCAGGCGGTTGGCCAGTGCGGACAGCGCGCAGTAGCCGACCTTGGCGCGCTGGGCCGGGTCCTCGGGCCGGGCGAAGCGGCAGGAACCGAAGGAGACCCGCATCGGGTGGTCGGGCCGGTCGGGCAGGGTGCGGATGACGCTGGGCGGGTAGTGGGACTCCGGCAGCGGCCACACCGCTTGGCCGTCGAGGTGGACCTGGTACTCGTGTTCGGTGTCCGGGGCCAGGCCGCTGAGCACGATCAGCGCGTAGTGGTGGCCGCCGACCTGGAAGGTGCCGCTTTCGGCGTCGAGCACCCGGACGGTGCCGGGGCCGTCGGTCTCCACCCAGACGGTGGCCGAGTTGTCGTCGACGTGGCGCAGCAGCGGTCCGAGCACGAGGTTGGGCACGGCGCCTTGTTTATCGCATCGCGGTCACCGGTGGTGCGGCGCTCCAGGCATCGATGCCGCGGTGTAGCGCTGCCTTGGTCTCCGGCGGGGCGAAGGAGGCGTCCGCGGCGTCCCGGGCCAGGTCGGCCAGTTGCGGGTCGGTGAGGCCGAAGGTGTCCCGGACCCGCTGGTACTCCTCGGTGAGGGTGACGCCGGTGAAGTTGGGGATGTCGGTGTTGAGGGTGACGACCAGGCCGGCGGCCAGCAGGTCGGGCAGTGGGTGGCTGGGCAGGTCGGGGACCAGGCCGAGGGTGACGTTGGAGGAGGGGCTGACTTCCAGGGGGATGCCGCGGTCGGCGATCTCGGCGGCGAGTTCGCGGTCCTCCAGGATGCGGAAGCCGTGGCCGAGGCGTTCGGTGCGTCCGAGAGTGAGGGCTTCGCGGATGCTGGGCGGTCCGCAGCTCTCACCCGCGTGGTGCACCAGGTGCAGGCCCGCGTCCTTGGCTTCCGCGATGACCTGGGCGAACGGCGCGAGGGAGTAGCTCTCCTCCCCCGCCATGTCCAGGCCGATGACCCGGCCGGGGAAGCGGCGGGCCAGGTCCAGGGTGCGCTGGGCGCGTTCGACCGAGCGGCGGCGGGAGTGGTCCAGGATGACCTGGACCTCGATGCCGTGTTCGGCCTGGCCCGCATCGAGTCCTTCGAGCATGGCGGTCAGCGGCATGGCCAGGTCGCCGAGACGTTCGCCGTGCGCGGCGGCGGTGAACCGGATTTCGGCGTAGCGGGTGCCCTGGGCGGCTTCGTCCGCGCAGAACTCGCGGGCCATCCGGCGGAAGTCGGCGGGGTCGCGCAGACAGTCGCGGATGTGCGAGTTGGCATCGGCGAAGGCGCGGAAGCCCTGGAAGGAAGCGCCGTCACTGGTGAGACTGGCCGACAGGGAGATGCCATGTTTGGTGGCGATCTCCCGGAGGGTCTCCCGGCGCAGGGTGCTTTCCAGGTGCACGTGCAGGTGGGTCTTGGGCAGCGTCAGCAGATCACGCATGGCCGCAGCGTAGGCAGTCCGGGCGGGCGGCGCCGCTCAATATCGACTCAGGCGACCGCGGACAGGTCGGCGCCGGTCGCGGGCTCGAACCAGCCGAGCCAGGGGCATTCCAGGGCGAACCAGTACTCGGCCACCACAGCTGGGGTATCCGGTGGGAGATCCTCGGAAATCGGCATGTCAGCAGGGTGCTACCTCCAGCGTGGTGGAGGTCAAGGCAGTGGAGTGAGGTGTTCGGCCGCGGTGCGGACCACCGCCTCGGCCAGCGCGGACAGCGGGGGCGAGTCCAGCTTCCACTGCTGCCAGTACAGCGGCACGTCCACCGGGTGCGGCGGGGCGAGGTCGACCAGCGTGCCGCGGGCGGCGTGCTCGCCGGCTTGCCCGTCCGGGATCATCCCCCAGCCCAGGCCCTGCACCACCGCGGCCAGGAACACATCCGAGGCGGGCACCAGGTGCTGACGACTGCTCGGCTCGCGCTGGGTCAGGTCGCGGGCGAAGCGGTGCTGCAGGTCGTCCTTGCCGTCGAAGACCACCACCGGCGCCGCGGGCAGCAGCTCGGCCAGCGGGCCGCCGGTGAGCCAGCGCCGGAGGAAGGCCGGGCTGGCCATCGCCCGGTAGCGCATCCGGCCCAGCGGACGCACCGAGCAGCCCTGCACGGGTTCGACGGTGGAGGTGACCGCGGCCAGCACCAGGCCCTCGCGCAGCAGGTCGGTGGTGTGGTCCTGGTCCTCCCGGCGCAGCGCGAAGCACACCTGGAGGTGCTCGGGAACCCTGGTCAGCGCGGTGAGGAACCAGGTGGCCAGTGAGTCGGCGTTGACCGCCACCGGCAGCACGCTCGGCCGTCCGTCCTCGGGCAGGCCCAGCTCGGCGCGGGCGTCGTGGGCCAGCAGCGCGAGTTGCCGCCCGAACCGGGCCACCACCTCGCCGGACTCGGTGAGCCGGACCGGTTTGGCGCGTTGCAGCAGCACCCGGCCGACCCGCTGTTCCAGGGCCTTGATCCGCTGGCTCACCGCGGACGGGGTGACGTGCAGGGCGCGTGCGGCGGCCTCGAAGGTGCCCTCGTCGACCGCGGCGAGCAGGGTGCGGACCTGGTCGAACGGCAACTCGTCCATCACAACAGCTAATGATAGTGAAGAATCTTTAGCTGGTCTGCTGGATCTTCGCTCCTTAGCGTCAAGAACGTGTACGGATACTTGACGCCGCTGGCCGCCGGTCTGGGCACCGGCCTGTCCCTCATCATCGCGATCGGCTCGCAGAACGCCTTCGTGCTGCGCCAAGGGCTGCGCCGCGAGCACGTGCTGCCGGTGGTGGCCATCTGCGGGATCTCCGACGCGGTGCTCATCGTGGCCGGGGTCAGCGGCATCGGCGGCCTGGTCCAGCTGTGGCCGAGTGCGCTGACCGTGGTCGGCTGGGCCGGTGCGGTCTTCCTGCTCGGCTACGGCCTGCTCGCCGCCCGCCGTGCCCTGCGTCCGTCGGCTTTACAAGCCGGGACCACCGATGGCGGCTCAGTGCGCGCGGCGATCCTCACCTGCCTGGCGCTGACCTGGCTCAACCCGCACGTCTACCTGGACACGGTGCTGCTGCTCGGCTCGGTCGGCAACGGCTACGGCGCGGCCCGCTGGATCTTCGCCGCAGGCGCGGTCGCGGGCAGCCTGCTCTGGTTCGGCGCGCTCGGCTTCGGCGCGCGCTCGCTGTCCGGGTTGTTCGCCAAGCCGGTCGCCTGGCGGGTGCTGGACTCGCTGATCGCGGTGACCATGCTGGTCCTGGGGGTCACGATGGCCGTGCGCGCCTCGGCGTGACGGCCATCGTGACCCGGGGTTCAGCGCCGCCGGTACTGCGCGGCCGAGCCTGCGGTGGCCGGGTCCTCGTAGCTGCCCGCCTTGCCGCGGTCGACGTGGAAGGTGGTCAGCGTGCTCACCGGCGAGTCGGCCACCTTCCGGTCGCCGATCACCCGCATGTGCGTGGACCAGCGCTGTGGCGTGACCTCGTAGACGTCGTAGCCGTAGCGGTTGCCCTCGAAGTACTTCAGGTGCGGGTTGGCCTTGCCCATCACCGGCCCGTTGGTGGCGTTCCACTCCGCGGAGTAGGCGCCCGAGGTGACCGAGTGCGCGGTGAACTCGGTGCCGATCACCGGGGACTCGGGGTTGTCGAAGTCCGGGCGGATGTCGTCGACGAAGGCGGAGTGCCAGTCGCCGGTGATCACCACCAGGTCCTCCAGGCCCTTCTGGTGGGCCTGGCCGAGCACGCTGTCGCGCTCGGTGCGGAAGCCGTCCCACTGGTCGGTGAAGTAGTAGCCGCCACCGGTTCTGGCCAGCTGGCTGAGCATGATCGAGTTGACCCAGCAGTGCCAGGCGTCGCTGGGTGAGTCGATCTGGCGGCCCAGCCAGGCGCGCTGCTCGGCGCCCAGGATGGTGCCGTCGGGCAGGTTCTGCGCCGAGCGGTACTGGCGCAGGTCCAGGATGGTCAGGTCGAGCAGATCGCCCCAGCGGCGCTGCTTGTGGATCTGGATGTCGGGCAGGCCGGTCTCGGCCCGCGCCGGCATGTGCTCGTACCAGGCCTGGTAGGCCGCGGCGCGGCGCTTGACGAACGGGGCGTCGCCGGTGGTGCCGCTGTGGTCGTTGACCACCTCGTGGTCGTCCCAGGTCAGGAACCACGGGTGCGCGGCGTGCGCCTCGCGCAGCGACGGGTCGCCCTTGTAGAGGGCGTGCCGCTTGCGGTAGTCGGCCAGGGTGAGGATCTCCGGGCCGTCGTGGTCGCGGATGTGGCTGCCGCCGACCTTGCCGTGCTCGTAGATGTAGTCGCCCAGGTGCACCACGAAGTCCAGGTTCTCCCTGGCGATGCCGCGGTGCGCGGCGTAGAGGCCGTCGTGGAAGGCCTGGCAGTTGGCCGAGGCGAACCGGACCTTGTCCACCGTGCCGACCGGGGCGGTGCGGGTGCGGCCGACCCGGCTGCGCTGGCCGAGGGCCTCGAAGGCGTAGTAGTAGGTGCGGCCGGGGCGCAGCCCGTGCACCGGGACGTGCACGGCGTGGCCCAGCAGCGAGGTGGCCGGGGCGGTGCCGCAGACGACCTTGCGGCGTAGTTCGCGGTCCTCGGCCACGGTCCACTTGACCTCGACCGCGGCCGGCAGCGGCTGTTCGGCCGCGAGGGGGTCCGGGGCCAGCCGGGTCCACAGCACCACGCTGGTGGGCATCGGGTCGCCGGAGGCCACGCCGAGGGTGAACGGCTTGGGGTCCCAGCTGACGCCGAGGTCGGCCGCGGCGGCGTAGGCCTGGGCCGGACTGAGCGCGGCCGAGAGCGGCCAGACGGCGCCGAGGGCGCCCGCGGTGGCCGCGCCGCGGAGCAGGGTGCGTCGGTTCAGCATCAGCGGGCTCCCACGGTCAGGCTGAGGTTGTCGGCGTAGCCGTCGTTGGAGCTGCCACTGCCGGAGCGGGTGAACAGCAGCGTGATCCGGGCGTGCGTGCTGCCCGCGGGCACCGGTCCGGTGGTGGTCTGCTCGAACAAACCGGTGCGCAGGCCGCGTTCCTGAGCGGTGACCGGGCCGAGCACGGCCAGGCCGATCGGGTAGCCGGTGCGGTCGAGGAACTCCACCGACAGCCGGACCCCGTCCTGCTGGGTGGCGAACCCGCCGAGCCAGCCGGAGAACCGGAAGACCGCGCCGGCGGGCAGCCGCACGGTCTGGGTGAGCCGGGTGCGCGGGCTGGTGCCGCCGCCGAGGAACTGGGCGCCGCGTTCGGCCGGGCCCGGGTCCAGCGCGGTGGGGTAGCCGCCGCCCGCGGCGTACCGGATGATCGCGGGCGCGCCTTCCACGGTCTGCCAGCCCGGCACGGCCGGGGTTGGCTCCCCCGCGCCGCCGGTGCCGCGTTCGACATCGCCGTTGTCGATGAGATTCACCTGCTACCTGCCTCCTCCAGTCGGGAACGGCGGGATTGTGCCGACCGTAGGAGGGGAACAGGTGAACGGAACATGGCCCTTTGGTCGCTTGTTTTTCAGAGCGTGCGGGCGTGGTGTGGAAGATAGCGTTTCCAGGCGGGACTGTGGCCGGTTCCGGTGAATGCCTGGTGGGCGGCCACGTCGGTCCACTCGGCGTAGTTTCGGACACCGGTGCCGTCGGCGCTGAGGTGGAAATGCGCGGCCAGCAGCCCGGGGATGACCACGCCCTCGGCCTCGGCCTGCTCGCCCGCCTCGAACATCCCGTCCACGAAATCACGCTGCCACCGCGCGTCCGGAATCGGACTGTCGATCGCGGCGATCACCACGCACCCGGCGGGTCCGGTGGCGTCGACCTGGCTGCGGTAGCGCCGGTACTCGGCGAGTGGGATCGGTGCGGTGGCGGCGTGTGCGCGGGCGGCCGCGCTGGTGCTCCACTGCGAGTAGTGCAGCAGGCTCACCCCGTCCACGCCCCGGTAGCAGGCCGCGGCCAGGCAGCCCTCGGGCAGTGGTTCGGCGGCGAGCCGGTCGAGTTCGGCGGTGGGGTCTGTGCTGGTCCATTCGCCGATGAGGGTGATCGCGGCGTCCGCGCGGGTGGGGTCGGGGAGCATGCGCGCAGCCAACCAACCCCACCCGTGGTGCTCAACCGGGTTTCCGGCTCAGCCGATCCGCAGGTCCCTGCGCTGCACCAGGACCAGGCCCGCGGCCGCGAGCAGCGCCGCCACTCCCAGCAGGACCAGCGTGGAGGCGCCGTCGAAGGATTCGGCTGGCAACAGCGCCAGGTGCCGGAACGGGGAGAGGTCCAGCAGCCAGGTCGGCAGGTCGATCAGCGGGCCGAACAGGGCGAGCACGAACCCGGCCAGCGGCAGCGTGGTGCCCAGGGAGACCGCCCAGCGCGGCAGCACCGCGATGAGCAGGGTGGCCAGCCCGGCGAAGACCGCGGCCGCGGGCAGACTGTTCAGCGCCGCGGCCACCAGCACCGAGGTGTCGTGGCCGCCGGTGGCCCACCAGGACAACGCGGCCGCCGACCCTGCGAGGGTGGCCACCAAGGTCGCCGACAGCAGCCCGGTGAGCAGGTGGGCGCCGAGCCAGCGGGCCCTGGTCAGCGGGCGGGCCAGCAGCACCTCGGCCTGGCCGGTGCGTTCGGCCTCCCTGGCGCTGACCACGCCCTGGGCGGCGACCAGCGCGATGAGCAGGCCGATGATCTGGAACAGGGTGGCCAGGAACGCCTCGGTGAACCGGCGCTCGCCACCGGCCACGGCCGCGAGCATGGCGCTGAGCTGCGGGTTGCTCGCCAGCACGGTGGAGACGCCGTCCACGATCGCGCCGATGGAGGCGGCCAGCACCCCCAGTCCGGCGGCCCAGCCCAGGATCATGCCGGTGTGCAGGCGCAGGGTGAGAAGTTCGATGGTGCGCAGCGAGCGGCCGTGTGCGGGACCGGGGCGGGCGTGCAGGAGTCCGGCGCCCAGATCGCGGCGGGCCTCCAGGACCAGCGCGGCGGCGGCGGTCAGCACGGCCAGGCCGAAGAGCAACAGCAGTGGCCAGGCGCGGTTGGTGGTGTAGGCGTCCACGTACTGTGCCCAGCCGAGCGGGCTGAGCCAGCGCAGCCAGGACACGTCGGTGTTGGCATCGGCCAGGACGCGCAGCACATACCCGGTGGCCAGCGCCCCGCCGGTGAGGCCGCTGACCGCGCGCCGCGAGGTGGCCAGCTGACTGAACAGCGCGGCGATCCCCAGGTGGGCGAGTCCGGCCCCGGCGCAGGCCGCGCCGAAGAGCACCGCGCCCAGCGCGGGGGTGCCCTCGACGAGCATGACCAGGGTGATCACCGCGCCCAGCAACAGGGTGCCGGCGCCGACCACGAGCAGTGCGGCGGTCAGCGGGGCGGTGCGGCGCACCGATCCGGCCCACACCGCCTCGCGCAGTCCGTTCTCCTCATCGCCCCTGGTCAGCAGGGCGAGGGTGAGGGCGGCGTAGAGCGCGATGACCACGCACTCGAACTGACCCATCCGCCAGCTGACAAATCCGCCGAGGCTGCCGATGTCGCCCGGTTTGCCCAGGGTGGCGTACAGCGCGGGCTGGCTGGCCAGTCCGGCGATGGCGGCCTCGCGCTGGGCCGGGTCGGGGAAAGCCTCCTGGTAGGCGGCGATGCCCACGATCATCAGCACCGCGATGGCCGCGCCCCAGGACAGGGTGCGCACCCAGACCCGGCCCAGGGTCAGCCGCAGCAACAGCGCGTTCACTTCTCCGCCTCGGTGTAGTAGCCGAGGAACAGCTCCTCCAGGGTGGGCGGACGGCTGGTCAGGGTGTGCACGCCCGCGGTGGTCAGCGCGGCCAGCAACCGGTCCATGGTGCCGGGCTGGGCGCGGCAGGTGAGCCGGTAGCGCCCGCTCTCGGGTTCGGTGAGGATCGGATCGGTGACCCCGGGCAGACCGTCGACCTGCACCGGCCCGGCCAGTTCGGCCTCCACGGTGTAGGCGGAGAGGTGCCGCAGGTCGGTCAACGTGCCGCTGTCCACCAGTTGTCCGGCGCGGACCACGCCGACCCGGTCGCAGATGGACTCGACCTCGCCGAGGATGTGCGAGGACAGGAACAACGTCCGGCCGTCGGCGCGGGCCTCGCGCACGCACTCCCGGAAGGTCTCCCCCATCAACGGATCCAGCCCGCTGGTCGGCTCGTCCAGGATGAGCAGTTCGGCGCCGGTGGCGAACGCGGCGACCAGGGCGACCTTCTGCCGGTTGCCCTTGGAGTAGGTGCGGCAGCGCAGCGACGGGTCGAGCTGGAAACGTTCGATCAGCTCGGCGCGGCGGGCCTGGTCACCGGGGGTGCCGTGCAGGTGCAGCAGGGCGTCGATGGCCTGGCCACCGGTGAGCTGCGGCCAGAGCGCGACATCGCCTGGCACGTAGGCGATTCGCTGGTGCAGGGCCATCGCCTGCCGCCGCACGTCCAGGCCGAGCACGGTGGCCCGGCCGGACGTGGGGCGCAGTAGATCGAGCAGGATCCTGATGGTGGTGGTCTTACCGGCCCCGTTGGGACCCAGGAAACCGAAAACCTCACCGGTGCGGACCTGCAGGGTCAGCGCGTCCAGTGCGCGCCGCCGACCGTAGTCCTTGGTGAGGCTGTCGATCTCGATCGCGACATCGCCCATGGGCGAGATCATCCACCTCGCGTGTTCAGCCCGCGCGTCGGATCGGTATCCAGGTGGACACGGCCTCATTACGCAGGAACTCGCCGACGATCTCCCGGCACAGCAGGGGTTTCTCCGCCAGCAACGCGTGCGAGGCGCCGGGCACCACGGCCAGTTCGGCGGTGGGGATGCCGCGGTAGAGGGCGAGGGTGTGTTCCAGGCTGATGATGTCGTCATCGGCGGCCAGCACCAGGGTGCGCGCGCTGATCCCGGCCAGGTCCGCGGTGCTGAGCAGGGTTTCGTCCCGGGCGGACTCGGCGAGCTTGCCCACCACGACGTGCAGGTGCTCCGGTGGGTGCGGGGCCACCTCAGCGTAGGCGCGGGTGATCACCTCGGGGATCTCGCCGCCCGGTTCGGGCTGGAACAGCCAGCCCGTGTGGTCGTGCACCCCGCTGACCAGCACCAGTTTGCGGACCAGGTCCGGCCGCCGGTGGGCCAGCAGCAACGCGACCACCGCGCCGTCGCTGTACCCGGCCAGATGCACCGGGGCGCCGATGACGGTGTCGATGAAGGCGATCATGTCCTCGGCCATGAGGTCGTGACTGATCGGCCCGTCGACGTCGGGGGTGTGGCCGTGGCCGCGACGTTCGGGCAGGTAGACCTGGAAGTGCTCGGCCAGGCCGTCCAGGTTGCCCGCGAAGCAGCGGGCGTCGGTCATGCCGCCGTGCAGCAGCACCAGCGCTTCGCCGTCGCCGCGGACGTCGTACCAGGTGGGGACGCCGTTGACGGTCACCGTGTTCGGCATGCTCGGGCGCCTTCAGTCCGCGAGCCGGTAGGCCAGCTCGGTGTCCCAGTTGTTCATGTCCGGCTCGACCTGCGGGTTGGTCAGGTAGCTCTCCATCCGGCAGCCCCAGTGCTCACCCAGTGCGGAGGTGGTCATGTCCCAGGGCAGGCCCTGGGCCTCGGCCCAGCTGAACATGCCGGTGATCGTCTCGATCAGCCCGTCCAGATGGCCGTGGTGGGTGAGGGTGACGTAGCGCCCGGCGGGCAGCTCGCCCGGCTTGATCTCGCCCTCGCCGGGCTGCGGTTCGGCCACCGGCACCCCGGCCTCCACCACCAGCTCAGCGTCCATGTCGATCACGTGGTACCGGAGGAACGGGGCGCCGGCGATCTCCTGTCCACGGCTCAGGATCAGGCCGACGATCTCGCCGATCCGGTCGGCGACGAGGTGGAAGGTGGTCATGGTGACGGTGGCGGTCACGCCCAGGTAGGGCTGGGCGGCGCGGGTCTGGATCTGCGGCTCGGTCATCGGAGGTCCCTTCCGGGTTCGGGTGTCGCTCACCCGACGAACGAGCCTGCCGCAGATCGACACCCCGTGCCGGGCAACTCAGCCCAGTGTGTCGGCCAGTATCGCGGCAGCCTTGGCGACCAGGGGACTGTCCGGCTTGGCCGCTTGCTCCGGTTTGGTGCTGTAGACCGCGAGCAGGATCGGCGTGCCTGCCGGGGTCCAGGCGATGCCGACGTCGTTGTTGGTGCCGTAGGATCCGGTGCCGGTCTTGTCTGCCAGCTTCCAGTCCGTGGGCAGTCCGGCGCGGAAGCGGTCGCCGCTGGTGGTGTTGGCCAGCATCCAGTCGGTGACCCGCTGCCGGTCGGGCGGGGTGAGGGCGTCGCCGAGCAGCAGGCGGCGGTAGGTGGTGGCGATGGCGCGTGGGCTGGTGGTGTCGGTGATCCGCCAGGGTTCGGCGGAGTTCAGCTCGGTCTCCCACCGGTCAAGCCGGGTGCGGTGATCGCCAATGGAGCGGCAGAACTTCGTGATGCCGGTGGGGCCGCCGATCTCGCGGAGCAGGAAGTTGGCCGCGGAGTTGTCGCTGTAGCAGATGCTGGCCGCGCTGAGTTCGGCGATGGTCATGCCGTTGGCCAGGTGTTCGGGGGTGCCGGTGATCGGCGAGTAGGTGACCAGCTCGGCCTGGGTGTAGTGGATCCGCTTGGCTAGCACCTCGCCGTGCTGGTCCAGGTCGCGCAGGATCGCGGCCGAGACCAGGGGCTTCCAGCTGGAGCAGAGCGGGAACAGCTCGTCGGCCCGGTAGGCCACGGTCCGGCCGGTGCCGAGGTTGCGGCCGTAGACGCCCAGCCGGGCGCCGTGTGCCCGTTCCAGCTCGCGCAGCCGGCCGGTCACGCCCGGGGTCGCGGCGGACGCGATCCCGCCGGGGATGGCGGCGGCCAGGGCCGCGCCGGTGGCCAGTCCGAGAAACGATCGCCGGGTCCGCATCCGCACTTCCTTAACCTTGTGGATCACTGTCGCCGCCATTGAACACGTCCTCAGCGCAGTGCGGTGATCCATTCCAGGGCGATGTCCGGACCCGGCAACGCGGCGATCTCCCGGGCGAACTCCTGGGTACGGCGCGCATACCCAGGATCGGTGAGCAGTGCGGCGGCATTGGCACGCACCTGGTCTGGAGTAGCGGTGGTGGGGTCGAGCACCCTGGCGAAGCCGAGTGCGGCGCACCGCTGGGCGTTGTACGGCTGGTCGGCGCCCATGGGCAGCAGCAGCGCGGGCAGGCCGTGCGCGAGGGTGCCGGTGACCGCGCCGGATCCCCCCTGGGAAACCACGAGGGCGCAGTGCGGCAGGATCTCGGCCTGCGGGCGGTAGCGCTCGACGCGCACGTGCGCGGGCTGTGGTCCGAGGTCGGCCGGGTCGAGCTGACGGCCCACGGTGACCAGCACCGCGGCGTCCAGTTCACGCAGTCCGGCCAGCACCCGGGTGAACAGGTCGCCGGACTCGCGGTTGAAGATCGTGCCCAGGGTGAAGTAGACGGCCGGCCGGCCGGGGATGATCCAGTCCGGGACCTCGGTCGGCTGCCGTGGGATGAGCGGGCGGAAGGCGCGGGCGGTGGCGGGCAGCGGGTCGGCCGGATCGCGGAAGGACAGCGGCAACCCGGACAGGACCAGGCGGCGCACCATGCTCAGCCCTGGGTCTGGCGGCAGACCCTGAGCGGCTCGCCACTCGTGCAAGGGACCGCCGACGACCTCGTCGGTGGCGAAACCGCCCGCGGGCATGCAGGTCATCGTGGCGCAGGGCAGCCCGAGCTGGTCGGCCGCGATGGCCGCCGCGTAGTCGGTTTCGTCCCGGACCAGGACCTCCGGCTGCCACTCCGCGAGTAGCGCCAGCAGGCCGGGCAGGCGTTCGCCGGTGGCCCGCCGGGCGAAGCCCTCCCGCAGATCCCGGCGTTCGCGTTCCGGGTCCAGGGGCGCCAGCGCGGTGATCGTGGCGGCGTTGTCCGGTCCGCCGGAGCCGACCGCGAAGGCGGTGAACCCGGCCGCGGTGACCGCCGCGCGCAGCCCGGGACCGCTGGCGAAAGCGACGGTGTGCCCGGCCGCGAGTGCCGCAGTCGCCAGCGGGATCAACGGTTCGAAGTGGCCGTTGCCGCCGGCGAAGGTGAACAGGATGCGCACGACGGACCAGCCTGCCGCCTCAGCTCGGCGGCCGCCATGGTTCGCCGCAGAACTCCCAGTTGATCACGTTCACCATGTGCAGGACCTGCTTGCCGTCCTTCGGGCTGAACAGCGAGCTGGACAGGATCACCTGCCTGCGCGCGTCGGCGGTGGCGAAGGCCATGGTCGAGTAGCCGGGGATCGCGCCGGTGTGGCCCCACAACCGGACGCCGCAGGTCGTGCTCATCTCCTCGATGCCCAGGCCGTAGCGCGGCCACACCGGATTCGTGGTGGCCACCGCGTCGGTGCGCATCCGCTCGGCCAGCCCGGGTGGCAGCAGGACGCCGCTGTGCAGGGCGGTGTGGAAGCGCTGGAGGTCGCCCGCGGTGGAGACCACGCCGTAGGCGGCCCAGGCGAAGGACGGGTCCAGCTCGGTCAGCTCGACCCGAGGGCCAGGGTCGATCCGGTAGTGGCCGGAGGCATGCGGACCCCACAGGCGCGGGTGCCGGGGCAGTTCGCTGGCGTGCATGCCGGCGGGCCGGAACACCCGCTGCCGCAACTGGTTGTCCAGGGTGTCGCCGGTGGCCCGTTCGATGATCATGCCGAGCAGGATGTAGTTGGTGTTGCTGTATTTCCAGGCGCCGGGCGGGCCATGGCCCAGGGCGTTGGCGGCGCGCACCAGAGCCGCCGGCGAGTGGTGGCGCTGGGTGTAGACCGCCGGGTCGGCGAACTCGGGCGCGGCCGTGTAGTCGGTCAGGCCGCTGGTGTTGTGCAGCAGCTGCTCGATCCGGATGCCGTCGCCGCCGGGGACCACGCCGGGCAACCGGTGGCCCAGGGTGTCGGTCAGCGCGAGTCGGCCCTCGTGCACGAGTCCCAGCAGCACGGTGGCGACCAGCGGTTTGGTCAGGCTGGCGATCCGGAACCGCCCGTCGGCGGGCAGTGGCGCGCCGGTGTCCAGGTCGGCCACCCCCGCCTTCGCCCGGTGCACCCGGTCGCCGTCGCGCACGGTGAGCACCACGCCGGGCACCCCAGCGGCGACCATGCCGTCCAGTTCCCGCTGGAGTTCCGGGCGGACCCCGGCCACCGCGGTGCCGGGCAGGGCCACGGTGAGGCTGACGAAGGTGAGCAGCAGTGCTGCGAGCCGGCGGGGAGTTGATCTCACGGGCCGACGCTACCGAGGTGTTGCTGAGAGCCCTCACAGCTCAGAACACGCTGTCGCCCAAGGAGACCAGCAGCGTGCGCAGGATGGCGGCGAGTTCGGCGCGCTGCGCCGGGGTGAGCGCGGCGAGCAGGTACTCCTCAGTGGCGAGGTGGTCAGGCAGCGCCTGGTCGATGAGCTGTTTGCCCTCGGCGGTGAGCTGGACGTGCACCACCCGCCCGTCGGTGGGGCTGGGTTCGCGGGTGATCAGGCCGCGGGCCTGCAGGCGGTCCAGGCGCTGGGTGATCGCGCCGGAGGTGACCATCGAGGAGCGCATGAGTTCGGCCGGGGTGAGCCGGTGCGGCGGGTTGTTGCGGCGCAGGGTGGCCAGCACGTCGAAGGAGGGCCGGTCCAGGCCGTGGGCGGCGAAGGTCTTGTCCATCGAAGCGCCGGTGAGCCGGTTGGCCCTGGCGAGTCTGCCGAGCACGGCCATGGGTGAGACATCGAGGTCAGGACGCTGGGCGGCCCACTGGGCGAGCACGCGGTCGACGTGATCTGTCACAAGTCCATTCTAGATGTCTTAGCGATGAGATACATTGTCTTAGTGCTAAGCAATCGCCTGGGGGTCGTGCTGGCCACCGCACTCGCCCCCGCAGTCTGGGGATCCACCTACCTCGTCACCACCGAACTGCTCCCGCCCGACCGGCCACTGCTGGCCTCGGTGCTCCGCGCGCTGCCAGCGGGTTTACTGCTCATCCTGATCACCCGGCGATTACCGCGCGGTCAGTGGTGGTGGCGGGCGGCGGTGCTGGGCGCACTCAACATCGGCGTGTTCAACGCGATGCTGTTCATCGCCGCCTACCGGCTGCCCGGGGGTGTCGCGGCCACCCTGGGCGCGATCCAGCCGCTGCTGGTGGCCGGTTTCGCCGCCGGACTGCTCGGCCAGAAGCTCACCACCCGCACCCTGGTCGCCGGGCTGGCCGGGTTCGCCGGGGTCAGCCTGCTGGTACTGCGCGCCGACGCCGAGCTGGACGGCGTCGGCATCGCGGCCGCACTGGCCGGCGCGGTGGTGATGGCCCTGGGCGTGGTGCTGAGCAAACGCTGGCGGGCCGACGCCCCGATGCTCGCGGTCACCGGCTGGCAACTCGCCGCAGGCGGACTGCTGCTGGTCCCGGTCACCCTGCTCGTGGAAGGCCCGCCGCCGGCGGTGCTGACCGGGCCCAACCTGCTCGGCTACGCCTACCTGGCCATCATCGGTTCGGCCATCGCCTACGCGCTGTGGTTCCGCGGCATCCACGCCCTCTCCCCCACCGAGGTCACCTTCCTCGGCCTGCTCAGCCCACTGGTCGCCACCCTGCTCGGCTGGCTCGTGCTCGGCCAGCAGCTCACCCCGGTCCAGGGCCTCGGCGGTCTCGTCGTACTGGCCGCGGTGGTCACCGCCCAACTCCCCTCCCGCACTCTCGTCAGGAGCTGATTTCCCTTGCGCATCACCGTTTTCGGCGCCACCGGAGCCACCGGCAGCCGCGTGGTCACCGAGGCCCTTGCCCGCGGCCACCAGGTCACCGCCGTGGCCCGCTCGGCAGCCCGCTTCCCGGACCTGCACCCCGAGGCCACCCACCGCGCCGCCGATGCCACCGACCCGGCCGCCATCGCCGCCCTGTCCGCCGACCAGGACTTGGTGATCACCGCGACCCGCCCACGACCGGGCCGGGAACCGGAACTGGTCCAGGTCACCGAAGCCCTGTTCACCGGCCTGCGCGACCGTGGCGTCCGGCTGCTGCTGGTCGGCGGCTCGGCCAGCCTGCGGGTGGCCACCGGCGAACTGCTGGTGGACACCGCCGACTTCCCCGCGCACTTGCGGCCGATCGCGCTGGCCTGCAAGGACCAGCTGGCCGTGGCCGAGGCGAGCACCGGGGTGGACTGGACCTACCTGAGCCCGCCCATGCTGCTGGAACCCGGGGTGCGCACCGGCCGCTACCGGGTCGGCAAGGACGACCTGCTGATCGACGAGCAGGGCGATTCCGCGATCTCCATGGAGGACTTCGCGGTGGCACTGCTGGACGAGGCCGAGCAGCCCCGGCATCGCGGCCGGTTCACCGTGGCCTACTGACCGCTGCGCTTGACCTTGACCCAAGGTCAAGCTGAACGCTGACCGCATGACACCCAACAACATCAACTCACGGACCTTCCGGCGAGTGGGGGCCACCGCGCTGGCCGTCACCCTGGTGGCCGGGGCGGCCGTCGGCAGCGCACTGCCGGCGGCCGCCCAGCCGAACCGCCCCGAGCTGCAGCAGGCCATCGAATCGCTGGTGGACAACGGTTTCGGCGGAGTGCAGCTGCGCGTGCACGATGAGCGCGGCGACTGGGTCGGCAGCGCCGGGGTGCGCAAGCTGGGCGAGACCGCGAAGCCGCCGACCAACGGGCGGTTCCGGATCGGCAGCAACGCCAAGGTCTTCACCGCCACCCTGGTGCTGCACCTGGTGGCCGAGGGCCGGATCGGCCTGGACGCCCCGGCGGTGGAGTACCTGCCGCAGTTCGCCCTGGACCGGCGGATCACCGTGCGGATGCTGCTGGCGCACACCAGCGGACTGTTCGACCACACCGGCGAGTACTACCCCGACGGCACGGTGGTGCCGGGAATCCCCTGGCAGGGCAAGGAATGGGTGGACAAGCGCTTCCACACCTACCAGCCCGCGGAGCTGGTCCGGTTCGCCCTGTCCAAGCCGCCGCGGTTCGCGCCGGGCGCGGACTGGAACTACTCCAACACCAACTACGTGGTGGCCAGGCTGCTGGTCGAGCAGGTCACCGGCCGCCCGTTCGCCGAGGAGCTGCAGCGGCGGATCCTGCGACCGCTCGGACTGCGGGACACCGTGTCGCCGGGCGCCTCGCCGGAGATCCCCGGGCCGCACGCGCACAGCTACTACCGGTACCAGGATGCCGGGCAGTGGAAGACGATCGACGTCACCCGGCAGAACCCGTCCTGGATCTCCAGCGCCGGTGACATGATCTCCACCACCAAGGACCTGCGCACCTTCTTCGCCGGACTGCTGGGCGGGAAACTGCTCCCGGCCCCACTGCTGGCCCAGATGCGGACTCCGCACCCCAAGAGCGGTTTCGGCCTCGGTCTGCGGGTGCTGGCGGCGGGCCCGACCTGCGGCGGCACCCTGCTGTACCACAACGGTGGCGTCAACGGCTCCGGCGCGCTGCTCTACAGCACACCCGACGGCAGCCGGACCCTGGAGGCATCGCTGACCGCGGGGGACGCCGCGATCAACCCGGCGGTGGAGTTCCAGAAGGCGCAGGAGAAGCTGGTCAACCTGGTCTTCTGCGACAAGATCAGCTGATCTGCTCGGCCAGGGCGACGATGATGCCCGCGGGGCCGCGCAGGTAGCAGAGCCGGAACAGGTTCTCGAACCGCGTCACCTCGCCGATGAGTTCCGCGCCATGGGCCCGCAGGCGGGTGATGGTGTCCTCGATGTCGTCGACGGTGAACATGATGCGGCGCAGGCCCAGCGTGTTCGCCGGGGCGTCCGGTTCACCGGCGCGCACCCGCGGGGAGCGGAACTTCGTCAGTTCGAGTTTGCCTTGGCCGTCTGCCGTGCGCACCATCGCGACCTCGACCTGGACCCGCTCCAGTCCGACAACGCCGTCCAGCCAGCGGCCCTCGACGGCTGCCTCGCCCTCCAGTTCCATGCCCAGTTCGACGAAGAACGCGATGGCGGCCTTGAGGTCCTCGACCACAACGCCGACGTGGTCCATCCGCTGAATCGCCATGGTGATTCGCCTCCTGCCTCGCGCGGCCGGTGCCGGCCGCTGATGTCCCTGGGACGAAGCCCACCGGCCATTCTCGACATCCGCGGCGGACCAAGTTTCGGCGACCTGCTCACGCCTACTTGCCGCTCAGGTGGGCGAGGTAGGCCGCGGGTCCGCCGTGGGCGTGGCACTGGGCCCCGGGCCGGACGTGCTCGATCCCGGCCCGGGTGACGCGCAGAGTGGTGGTGGCACGCCGGTCCCGGCCAGGGTGGCCGTCTCCCGCGTCCAGGACAGACACATCCGGTGGAAACTCCGCCCGCGCGGCCGCCGCACCGGCCACTGGTGGGCGGCCGGTGCGGTTGGCGCTGCTCACCCGCAGCGGGTGGGTGAGCAGCGGCCGCAACGGCGCCCAGCACGAGCCGAACACCAGCACGAACCCGTGCCGCGCCGCGTCCAGGATCCAGCGCGGCGCGGCCGGGGTGATCGGGAGCAACGCCGTCACCCGCTCCTCGACCAGGAGCTTCCTGGCCAGGGCGACACCGCGCGGATCGAGGTCCAGGACCGCGGCCAGTTCCGCCCACGGCCCGTCCTCGACCAGCCACAACGCCACCGCCTGGTCGACGGGGCGGTTCTTGGCGGTGTTGACGGCCTCGGCGGTGGTGGCGGCCACCACCGAGGTCAACGGATACGGATTGGGCAGGACCACCGCCGCACCTCGGTCCAGCGCGGCCACCACCCCGGTCAACTCAGTGATCGCGGATCACCGCTGGAAGGTCCAGGTGGCGCGGGCGCCGGGGCCGACAGCGAGGGTCGAGCGGCCGATCCGGTGCTCCTGCCGGGCCCCCACGGTCCGGTTCAGGGTGAAGTCGATGCTTCGCAGGCCGATCTCGGCCAGCGGCACCGCGTCCAGGCGCATCGTGGTGCCGCCACGGGTCGCCAGCACCCCGCCGGGAGTCGGCACGACCACGAAGCCACCCGTCTTGAGCAGCGGCAACGTCACGTTCAGGTCCCGCGAGGTGATGGCAAGGTGGATGGCGGAGACATCCCGCATCAGGAAGTCGCGGTACTTCTCGGACAGGTAGCGGTCCCGGCTGACATCACCGGGGTAGGCGGGCGGGCCGATCTTGGTGCGCGGGTCGGACAGGAACTCCTCCCGGTACTCCATGCCCCACGCGTTCAACGACTCATACGGTTCGGGGCTGGTGAAGATGGCGTCGAACCACGGCACCGGCTTGCCGTCGCCGAAGTCCCTGGTCTGCTGGAAGTCGACCGGCTTGACCCCCTGGTCCACCAGGCGCTGGCGCACCGTCTTGAGGTCGCCGGCGTGGTCGGGGGAGACACCGAAACCGGTGGCCCCGAGCTTGCCGTCCGAGCCCGGCAGATCGCCCACGCCGAACAGTTCGACGTAGGTCTCCCGGCCCATCAGGTAGCGACCGGTCCACTTCTGGCCGCCGGCGCCGGTGTTGGTCTGCACCGTGAAGTTGGAGAACTCCTTCATGTACGGGGAGTGCTCGATCGCGTCAGCGGTCTCCCGGTCCAGCACCCCGTAACCGTGGTTGAAGAACAACAGCTGCCGTGCCGGGGTCTCCGCCGAGGCCGTCCCGGTGACACCGGTGAGGGCGAGCGGAACGGCCAGCGCGGCGGCCGTGAACGCGCGTAATACCCGTCGAAGCATCATGGCCGGATGCTAGGTCGCGCTGACCTGCGCTGTCGGGGGTTCGGGCAAACCCGGACCCCTACTTGGCGCCGAGTCCGAAGTCCTTGCGCTTGATCTTGGCCCGGCGCGAACTTGAGTGCCTTCTTCTTCCCCTCCGGGGAAACCCAGGCGACCAGCCGGAACCACCCCGTGGGTGCCCCGAGTCGCCTGATCGGCCCAACCCGCTCCGGGGTGCGGGCGGGAGGATGGAACTGAGCGGGCCTGAGGGGGAAACGCTTGGTGGCGGAGCCAGAGCCGGACCGGTCGCACAACGAGATCACCGCGAACACGGTGGCCGATGTGTGGATGATCGGCGCGGTACACGGTGGCCAGCACTTCTACCAGCCGGTCCCCGCACCCGCCGACCCGCTGCGCGAGGCCGCCGAGGACCTGGCACGTGCGGTGCGGGCCCAGTGGCGAGCTGAGGAAAACCGGCTGCGGATCTCGGCGCCGTTCCCACTGCCGGTCCGGTGGCGGCGCGCGGACGAGGTGCCGACCGACCACTGGGCCAACATCCGCTGCCGGCCCGCCGGAGCCACCGCCGGCCCGCTGCCGCTGGACGGCGAACTGGCCAAGATCGTGGAGGTCTACCGCCGGGTGCCGTCCGGACGGCTGGTGGTGCTGGGCAAACCCGGATCGGGCAAGACGATCCTGACCCTGCGATTCGTCCTGGACCTGCTGGATAACCGCACCGGCGCCGACGCTGTGCCGATCATCTTCAGCCTGGCCGCCTGGGATCCCACCGCGATCACGCTGGAGGACTGGCTGGTCAGCCGGCTGCGGAACGACTACCCGGTACTCGCCGCTGGGCAGTCATCAGCCGCCGAGCTGGTCAAGGATCGCCGTGTGCTGCCGGTGCTGGACGGGTTCGACGAGATCGCCCACGGCCTGCACGCCGCCGCGCTGGCCGAGCTGAACGCCACCGCCATACCGCTGCTGCTCACCGGCCGCAGCGAGCAGTACGCGGCGGCGGTGGCCGGTGCCCAGGTGCTCTCCGCCGCCGCCGTGGTCGAGCTGGCCGACCTGACCCCAGCGGACCTGACCGCCTACCTGCCGCGGATAGCCCGCACCGACGGTGGGTGGGCGGCGGTCCTCCGCGTGCTGCACGGCAACCCCCGGAGCGCGGCGGGCGCGGAGCTGGCCGCGGTGCTGAGCACCCCGTTGATGGTCGCGATGGTCCGCGGTGTCTACAGCGATGTGCCCGGCAAGGACCCGGCCGAACTGCTGGACCGCGGCCGGTTCGGTTCCAGCGAGGCCATCGAGACCTACCTCATCGGCGCCTTCACCACCGCCGCCTACCAGCGCCCGCCGGGGCCGGGCCACCGGCGCTGGGATCCCGAACTCGCCGAACACTGGCTGGGCTACCTCGCCTGGCACCTGAACCGGCTTGGCAAACCCGACCTCCAGTGGTGGCAACTGGGCGACTCCCTCCGTCGCCGGACCCGGGCACTGGTGGTCGGCCTGGTGTCCGGTCTGGCGACCGGGCTGATGATCGCGGTCATGGACACTCTCGGGACCGGGAGCGTGCGCGGACTGGCCCACGGGCTGTTGCAGGGGTTGCTGACCGGGATCGCGTTCGGCGTCGTGCACTGGGGGGCGCTGTGGCTCGCCCCCGGCGCACTGGAACCGGCCCGGGTGCGGATGCGACTGCGCGGGCCGCCCGGCCTGCCGCGCGCGCAACTCCGCCAGCGCGTGCGGTGGGCGCTGGCGATCGGGCTGCTCTTCGGCGTGGCGTCCGCCTGCGTGCGCCAGGTCCAGACCGCCCTGGTCCTGGGCGCCTTCGAGCCGTTCGGCGTCCTGGTCGTGGACGCGATCGTCTACGTGCCGCTGTTCGGGTTCGCCGGTGCGGCCACGGCCCTGGTCACGGGCTGGCTGGAAACCCCGCTGGACGCCAAAGCCGCCCTCAGCCCGACCTCCCTGCTGCGGACCTGCCGGGAGCACGAGACCATCCGGCTGGTCGTCGTGGTCCCGGTGTTCTTGCTGGTGATGGGGTTGGGCACCGGAGCTGTGGTCGCACTCATCCGCGCACCCGCGGCCGAGTTCGGGATCGGCGTCCTCTGGGATCTCCCCCTCGCACTGATGGTGGGCGCCAGCACCGGTCTCAGCGCCGCGTCCGGCTATGTGCTCAGCGCGACCGCCTGGGGGCAGTGGCTGGCCCTGTCCCGGGTGTGGCTGCCGCTGACCGGCAGGCTGCCGTGGTCACTGCCCGCCTTCCTGGCCGACGCCCACCACCGGGGTGTGCTGCGCCAGGCCGGATCGGCCTACCAGTTCCGCCATGCCCGCTGCCAGGACCACCTCGCCCAGGCCTACCAGGCGCGGTGGCGTTCGACGCGAGCCAAGGCGGACAGGAACTGACCTATATGGTCGGCAGAATTGGCTCCACAGCACCATCATGGAGCCTGGAGGTCGAGCAATGTACGCACCTGCCCAGCACGACGAGGTCACCGGCCTGGTCAACTACATCGACGAGCAGCTCACGGCCGTCCGGGCGGCCGCGTTCGGCCTGACCGAGGAGCAGGCACGGGAGACGCCGTGCCGGAGTGCGCTGTCGGTCGGGGGCATCATCAAGCACGCGGCCTACGTCCTGCACGGAGCGCTGGAGCGGTTGCGCACCGAGGTCACCGAGCAGCCGGTCGACGGGGCGGCGTACGCGGCGTTCACCGACAGCTTCACTGTGCGCGCGGACGAAACGGTGGCCGGGACCATCGAGGATTTCGACCAGGTGCGGGCTGAGCTGCTGGCCGCGGTCGCCGCGACCGATCCGGCCGGCGACACCATGGCACCGCCCGCGCCGTGGCACGGGATCTTCGACGCCCGGCCGATTCACGCTCGCTACTTCCTGGTGCACCTGGTCGAGGAACTTGCCCGGCACGCGGGGCACGCCGACATCATCCGCGAGCAGATCGACGGGGTTGCGGTGCCGACGCTGGCGCTCACCCTGGCCGGGGCGAGCGCCAACGACTTCTTCCAGCCGTACCAACCGGTTCCGGGCACTCTCTTGGCGTGAGGCGCGAGGTCACTTGGCCATGAGCTGGTCCAGTTGGCGTTCGGCGCGTTCGGCGCGGGCCAGGGTTTGGGCGCGGGCTTCGTCCAGGGCGGCCAGGCGTTCCTCGGCGGTGGTGCGGGCGGACTCGACCGCGGCGGCCAGGTCCCTGGTGTGGGTTTCGCGCAGGGCGCGGAGTTCGGCGCGGGTGTGGTCGAGTTCCTCGCGGGCGTCCTTGGCGGACTGGTCGGCGCGGTCGGCCCGGGTGATGGCCTCGGTGCGGGCTTGTTCGGCCTTGGTGATCTGGATTTGGGCGGTGCGTTCGGCGTGCTGGGTGGCGGTGGCGGCTTCCTGTTTGATCTGGGCGATGGTGTTGGTGGCCTCGCGCTGGGCGCGGTCCACCGCGGCCGCGGCGTCGCGTTGCACCGCCTCGATGGAGGCGGCGGCGTCGCGCTGGGCTTGTTCGACGTCCTTGGCTGCCTGGCGGCGGGCTTGTTCGGCCTGGGCCACCGATTCCTCACGGGCGCGGTCGATTTCGGCGGCGGCGTCCCGGCGCACGCCCTGGATGAGGACTTCGGCTTCGTTGCGGGCGGCGAGGACTTCTTCGGTGGCCTGGCGGGTGGCGGTTTGAGCTTCGGCTTCGGCGTGGTCGCGGGCGGCCAGGGCGGTGATCGCCTCCTGTTCGGCGGCCTCGGCGGCGCCGGCCGCGTCGTCGGCGGCGGCTTCGGCCTGGGCACGGGCTGACTCGGCTTCGCGGCGGGCCCCTTCGGCGGCGACCGCGGTGGACTCGGCCTCGGCGATGCGGCGGGCGGCGTCGGCCTGGACCGCCTGCACCTGTGCCTCGGCGGCGCTGGGGTCGGCCAGGGTGGACAGTTCGGTGACCGCCGAGTTGAGGGTCTGGTTGAGCTGGCCGGCCAGGGTGCGGAACTGCGCGAGAAGCTCGTCAGCGCGTAGTCGGGCCGTGGTGACGGGTCCGGCTTGTTTCGTCACGGTGACGATGGATTCCGCAGCTTCTTCGCCCTGTTGCTGGCGTTGACGTTCGCGCCAGGCCCGCCAGCGGGTGTGTTCGGGCAGGTCGCAGTACTCCGAGGGGCGTCCTGGGCCACCGGTGCGGGCGATCGGGCGACTACAGCCCGGGTAGTTGCATATTCCGGCCTCGCGGGTCACTTCGGCGTTCACCGGTAAATCGTAGCGTTACTTTCGTCGCAAATACACGTAACGACACGAAACGAAACCGGATGAGGGTGGCGTGGGCGACGCAGACGAAAGCCCTGGTTGACCTCCGATAAGTGAACATTATCGGGGGTCAACCAGGGCTGGGTTGAGGTGGTCAGCCGGACTGGCTTTGGTTTGCGTTTCGTTGATGTGACGAAACGTTATTGCGACGTATCACTGTTGTAGCGACGGAGCGCGAAGAAGTAGCCGATGCCGGTCAGCAGCAGGCACCAGCCGATGGCGAAGATCCAGCTGGTGCCGATCGGCGTGCCGGTCAGCAGCCCGCGCAGGGTGTCGATGATCGGCGTGAACGGCTGGTGCTGGGCGACCAGGGCCACCCCGTCGGACATGGCCGAGGTCGGGATGAACGCGCTGCTGAGGAACGGCAGGAACTGGAGTGGGAAGGCCGCGGTGTTGGCGCCGCCCACGGTCTTGGTGGCCAGGCCGATGGCCACCGCGAGCCAGGTGAAGGCGATGATCACCAGCGAGAGCAGGCCGAGCACGGCCAGCCACTCCCCCACGCCCGCGGTCGGCCGGAAACCCATGAGCACGGCCAGCAGGATGATCAGCGTGACGCTGATGAGGGTGCGGATCAGGCTGCCCAGCACCTGACCGCTGAGCACCGAGCCGCGGCTGATCGACATGGTGCGGAACCGGGCGATGATGCCCTCCTGCATGTCGGTGCACACCTTGATCGCCACCGCACTGCCGCTGGCGCTGCCGATGGCCATCACGATGATGCCCGGCGTCAGGTAGTCCAGGTAGTTGCCGGTGCGGGCGACTGGGGACATCGCGTTGCCGAAGACGAAGACGAACAACAGCATCATCAGCAGCGGCATCATGATGCTCATGACCGTCATCAGCGGGTAGCGCTGGGCGTGCCGGAGATCGCGCCGCAGCATGGTCACCGAATCGCGGACGGCGTAGGACATGGTGGTCATCGGGCCAGTTCCTTGTCAGTGTCGGCCGGGTGGCCGGTGAGGGCGAAGAAGACGTCGTCGAGGTCGGGGGTGTGCACGGTGAGCCGGTCGACCTCGACCGAATGGCCGTCCAGGCGGTCCAGCACCGCGCGCAACTCGGTCACGCTGCCGTCACTGGGGATCTGCAGGGTGCGCTGGTCCGGGTCGCTGCTGCCGGCCGGGAAGATCCGCGCGGCGGCGGCCAGCTCCTCGCCGGTGGGGAACTGGAGACGGACGAACCCGCCGGGGATGCGGCGCTTCAGCTCGTCCGCGGTGCCCTCGGCGACCAGCCTGCCGTGGTCGAGCACGCCGATCCGGTCGGCCAGCTGGTCGGCCTCGTCCAGGTACTGGGTGGTCAGCAGCAGTGTCACGCCCTGGTCGGCGACCAGGTCCCGGATGATCTGCCACATGGTGTGCCTGCTGCGCGGGTCCAGTCCGGTGGTGGGCTCGTCGAGGAAGATCACCCGGGGTGAGCCGACCAGGGTCATGGCCAGGTCCAGCCGCCTGCGCATGCCGCCGGAGTAGCCGGCCACGATCTTGTCCCCGGCCTTGACCAGGTCGAACCGCTCCAGCAACCCGGCGGCGCGGCGACGGCCCGCGGCCGGGGCGAGGTGGTTGAGATCGGCCATCAGCTGGAGGTTCTCCCGGCCGGTGAGCAGGTTGTCCACCGCGGAGAACTGCCCGGTGACGCCGATCGCGGTGCGCACCTTGGCCGCCTCGGTGACCACGTCGTGCCCGGCCACCCGCAGCTGTCCGCCGTCCGGGCTGATCAGGGTGGACAGGATGCGGACCGCGGTGGTCTTGCCTGCCCCGTTCGGGCCGAGCAGGGCGTAGATCGTGCCCTCGGCGACGTCCAGGTCCAGGCCGTCGAGCACGAGGTGGTCGCCGTAGGACTTGCGCAGACCGGTGGCGGTGATCGCCGACCGGCCGGTCGGGATGGTCATGATGAACCCATTTCGTTTACGTTTGCGAATGTCGATGGGCGCGTTGAACCGGCGTCGCCAGTGCGGACACGGCGAACTCAGGGCAGCGCGAAGAAACCTGGTTTATCGGCCGTGCTCACGGCCGTGTGGAGAAACCGCTGGTGTAGCAGCGGATCAGATGTCGAGGTCCTCGACCGGCGGGTGTTCGGCGGCGCGGGCGATCAGCGTGTACAGCTCCTCCGGGATCTTCTCCCGCAACTGCTCCACGGTCTCGACCACCTCCAGGGTGGCCTCCCCCTCGGCGAAACCCCAGGTCTGCTCGCCGAGTCCGAGGAAGCTGGTCCAGCTCTGGTTCTTGCCCATGCCGATCAGGCCGCGCCAGCCGCCCGTGGTCGCACTCGCCCCGGTCGGGTCGGTCGGCGTCCAGTTGGAGGTCCAGTCCGGCGAGCGGTCCACGTGCAGCACGAACTTGCCGGTGCGGGAGCGGTAGACGCGGTAGACCTCCATCCGCTGATCGGAGGCCGCACCCCACTCCCCGAGCAGTACCCCGGAGAAACGCACCTTGCGGCCGACTCCGGGGCCGACCTTGACCACGATCTCGTCGAAGCCCGCGGCCCGGCCCTCTTCGATGTCTACGTACCGCCGCAGGGCGGCCACGATCGCGGCGGACAGACTGCCCCCGGCGAGTGCCTGTGCTCGCTGGAACAGCTCCAGATCCTCACCGGACACGTAGATCGTTTTGTTCGGCACGACTGCATCCTAGCCCCCATTGCCTGGCTTGCTATACGTATGAGTGTACGTAGATGGCGTGGACAGCGCAATACTTGCACTGTCCAAGCCATCAGTGCAGGTGAGAGGGTTGAGAGTGGATCAGGCGAAGGCGTTCACGCCGGTGAGTTCGGCGGAGAGCGTCCACAGCCGGGCGGCCTGGACGGGGTCGATCGCGTAGTCGCGCACGCCTGCCCGGGTGCCGTCGGCCGGAGCGGGTCCGGCGATCTCGCAGTCCTCCAGGTAGACCCCGCCGAGTCCGTCGAGCCGGGGCGCGGTCGCGGCCCAGACCTGGGTGGCCGCGCCCTGCTCGACGGTCTTGACCGCGCCGACGAAGTTGCCCTCCTCGTCGGTGGCCGGGTGCGCGCGCAACTCCTCCCGGCTGAGGTGCCGGATCAACGGGGTCTGGATCAGGCCGGGGTGCAGGGCAAAGGCGCGGATGCCGTGCTCTTTGGCCAGGGCGTCCAGGTGGACCGCCAGCAGTGAGTTCGCGGTTTTGGACTGGCCGTAGGCCGCCCATTTCTCATAGCCCTGCTCGAAGTGCAGATCGTCCCAGCGGATACCGCTGTAGAAGTGGCCGCGGGAGGAGACCGAGACGATCCGCGCGCCAGGTCGCACCGCCGGCCAGAGCCGGTTGACCAGGGCGAAGTGGCCGAGGTGGTTGGTGGCGAACATGGTTTCCCAGCCGGGGCCGACCGTGGTCTGGGGTGCGGCCATCAGGCCGGCGTTGGTGATCACGATGTCCAGGCCGCGGCCGGTGGCCAGGAGGCGTTCACTGAAGGTGCGCACGCTGTCGAGGTCGGCGAGATCAAGTTCGTCGACCTCGACAGCGGGGATCCCGGCCAGCGCCGCCCTGGCCACGGCTGGGCGGCGGGCCGGGACGAGCACCTGGGCGCCGGCAGCGGTCAGGGCCCGGGTGGTTTCCAGGCCGATGCCCGAATAGCCGCCGGTGACCAGGGCGAACTTGCCGGAGAGGTCGATTCCGGCGAGGACTTCGGTGGCCGTGCTGGTCGCGTCGAACCTCGAGCCGATCTTGTGCTGGGCGGTGGTCATGGCTCGACGCTAGGGGCTGGAGCGCGCTTCAGAGCAAGCCCGGCTCAGCCGGCGGCGAGCTTGTCCAGGAACTCCGCGATCAGGGTGGCGATCTCCTGCAGGTGCTCTTCCAGGGCGAAGTGGCCGGTCTCGAACAGGTGGAACTGCGCGTCGGGCAGGTCGCGCAGGTAGGCGCGGGCGCCGGCCTCGGTGAAGAACGGGTCGTGCCGGCCCCAGGTGATCAGGGTGGGCGGGGTGTGCGTGCGCAGCCACTGCTGCCAGTCCGGGTAGCGGGTCAGGTTGTGGTGGTAGTCGAAGGTCAGCGCGACCTGGACGCGCTGGTTGAGCGGCAGGTCGAGCAGGCGCAGGTCGAGTGCGGAGCTGTCCGGGTCGACCAGTTCCGGGTTCCGCACCCCGGTGAGGTACTGGAAGTCCAGGCCCGCCCTGGTCAGTTCGCGGCGGATGATCTCCTCCGCGCCGGGCTGGTCCGGGCGCAGGTCCAGGAGCTGCTGGAACAGTTCGGAGATGCCCTCCTGGTAGGCGTTGCCGTTCTGCACGATCAGCCCGGTGACCCGGTCGGGGCGGGCCTGGGCCAGCCGGAAGCCGACCGGGGCGCCGTAGTCGAAGACGTAGAGGGCGTAGCTGCGCAGGTCGAGGACGTCGACGAAGCCGGTGATCACCTCGGCGAGGTGGTCGAAGGTGTAGGCGAACTCCGCCGGGTCGGGGGTGTCGCTGTGGCCGAAACCGGGCAGGTCCGGGGCGATCAAGTGGTAGTCGGTGCCGAGAGACTCGAACAGGCGGCGGAACTGGTGCGAGCTGGTCGGGAAGCCGTGCAGCAGCAGCAAAGTCGGGGCGTCGGCCGGTCCGGCCTCGCGGTAGAAGATCCGCAGCCCGTCCACCTCGACGTGGCGGTGGGCGATCTGGGGCAGGGTCAGCGCGGTCATGTCACATGCCTTTCGAGTGGTCCGATGCATTAGTCATAGCCGGTGGGCCCCTAATGGGTCAAGTCGGTGCGGTAGCATTAGAGGCATGGTGGACTTCCCGCTGACCGGCGAGCAGCTGGCATTGGACCTGGTCAACACCCGGCCGCGGCTGCCAACGGGTCCGGTGGATCTGCTGGCCACCCCGGCAGGACTGCGCGAATGGCTGGCCATCCAGGCCGACCGGGTGTCGGCGCCGGCGGACGCCGAGTCGGTGCGCGAGGTGGTGCTGGCGGTGCGGGAGCTGGCCGCGACCGGGTTGTCCGCGCTGCGGCAGGGAAAGCCGCCGCCGGAGTCGGTGCTGACCGGGTTGACCGAGGTGCAGCGGGCCGCGCCGGTGTTCCTGGCGTTGAGCTGGGCTGACGGGGTGGTGGCCACACCGGAGCGGGCGGGGTCGGCGGCGCGGCGGGTGGGCGCGGAACTGGCGCAGGCAGTGGCCGAGTTGCTCGCCGGGCCAGTGGAGAGCGTGCGCGAGTGCGAGAGCGAGGACTGCGTGCTGCTGTTCCTGCCCGCGCATCCGCGGCGGCGGTGGTGCTCGGCGCAACGCTGCGGGAATCGGGCCCGGGTGGCCCGCTATTACCAGCGGCACAAGGGTTAGCCGCGGCGGTACCGGCCGGGCGGGGTGCCGAAGGCGCGCTTGAACGCGGTGGCGAAGGCGAACTCGGAGGTGTAGCCGACCCGGGCGGCGATGCTGGTCAGCGGGTCGGCGGAGGTGCGCAGCAGGCGGGCGGCGGTGGTCATCCGCCACCAGGTGAGGTAGGTCAGCGGGGGCTGGCCGACCAGCGTGGTGAAGCGGCGGGCGAAGGGCGCGCGGGAGAGCCTGGCCTCGGCGGCGAGTTTTGCGACGGTCCAGGGGTGGGCCGGGTTCTGGTGGATGGCCTGGAGGGCTGCGGCGGTCGCGGGGTCGCGCAGGGCGGCGGACCAGCCGGGGGTGGTGGCGGCGGTGAGGGTGGCGCGGAGCAGGTAGAGCAGCAGGGTGTCGAGTAGGGCGGGGATCAGCGCGGTGGTGCCCTGGGTGGGGGTGGTGAGTTCGTGGGCCAGCAGGGTGCGGGCGGCGGTGAGTTCCGGGGATTGGGTGGTGGCGGGGAGGTGGATGACGGGCGGGAGGGTGGGGAGGAGGGGGTGGGTTTGGGTGGGGGTGAGTTCGTAGGCACCGCAGAGGGTGCTGGTGGTGATGGGGCCGGAGCCGGGGGTGGTGGCGCGGATGTGGCCGGGGGCGGCGGAGACCAGCGGGGCGGGGGTCGCGGGAACGGTGGGTTTGGGTGGGGTGACTTCGGAGCTGACCGCCAGGGTGTGGGCGGGGCTGCGGGGTAGGAACAGGATGTCGCCGGTGGACAGGTCGACTGTCTCGGGTGACTGGAGTTGGCAGGTGCCGTCCAGGATCACGTGGAAGCCGATCGCGCCGGGGACCTCGGCGTAGTGCTGGCGCCACTGGCCGTGCCAGGTCACGTGCGCCGAGCGTGGGGTGCCGGTGCGCAGGGCGGTGATCACGTCGCTGAGTACGTCCACGCGAGTCAGGGTAGGAGACGATCGCGTAGGAAAACGAGCTTTGGGCACATGGTTCGTCTTTGGTGGGGCTTCTAGGTTCGGTGTGTGTTGAGTGTGCGCGTGCATGAGCACGGTGATGCGTCGGTGATCCGGCTGGATGAGGTGCCGACGCCGGCGCCCGGTCCGGGGGCGGTGCTGGTGGCGGTGGTGGCGACCTCGTTCAATCCGACTGAGGTGGCGTTGCGGAGTGGGGCGTTGCGGGAGTTGTTCCCGGTGCCGCTGCCCTTCACGCTGGGGTGGGATGTCTCGGGAGTTGTTGCGGCGCTTGGGGATGGGGTGGCGGAGTTCTCGGTTGGGGATCGAGTCGCGGGGTGGGTGGATGGGGGTGCGGCGGCGGAGTTCGTGGTGGCTCCGGTGGATCGGTTGGTGCGGGTTCCTGACGAGGTCGAGCTGGTGGTGGCGGCGGGGGTTCCGTTGGCCGGGTTGACTGCCTGGCAGGTGGTGGAGGCCGCGGGAATTGTTGCGGGGCAACGGGTTCTGGTGAACGGGGCTGGGGGTGGGATTGGCGGGTTCGTGGTGCAGTTGGCCAAGCGGGCTGGGGCGTATGTGATCGCCACGGCCAGTGCGCGGAGTGCTGAGGCGGTGCGGCGGTTGGGGGCCGATGAGGTGGTCGACTACACCGTGGCGGCGGTGGCGGTGCCGGTGGATGTGGTGCTGAACCTGATGCCGGTCAGCGCTGCGGAGGGGGTTCGGCTGGCGGGGCTGGGACAGCGGCTGGTGTCGGCGGCGACGGTGGTGGACGCGCCGAACGCGCGGCATGTGGTGGCGCGGCCGGATCGGGGGCAGCTGGCTGAGTTGCTGCGGGTGGTGTCGGTGGAGGTGGGGGCGGTGCGCGGGCTGGCCGATATGGCTGAGGTGCATCGGCTCAGTGCGGCGGGGCTGGTGCGGGGGAAGGTGTTGCTGACTACTGGCCGCCCGGGGTGATCAGGCCGGTTTCGTAGGCCAGTACGACGAGCTGGGCCCGGTCGCGGGCGTGCAGTTTGGCCAGCAGCCTGCTCACGTGGGTGCGGGCGGTGGCGGGGCTGATGTGCAGCAGTGCGGCCATCTCGTCGTTGGAGCAGCCCGCGCCGACCTTGGCCAGCACCTCGCGTTCGCGCTCGGTCAGGGTGGCCAGCCGGTTGGGGTCGGGGCGGGGTGGGCTGGCGGCGGCGGCCTGCATGACGCGGCGGGTGACGGCCGGGGAGAGCAGGGCGTCGCCGCCAGCCACGATGCGGACCGCGGCGCGGAGTTCGTCCGGGCCGGTGTCCTTGAGCAGGAAGCCGGCGGCGCCGGCGCGGACGGCTTCCAGGAGGTGGTCGTCGGTGTCGAAGGTGGTCAGCACGATGACCTTGACCTCGCGCAGGGCCGGGTCGGCGACGATCTTGCGGGTGGCGGTCAGGCCGTCGGAGCCTGGCATGCGGATGTCCATCAGCACCACGTCCGGGCGTTCCTGGCGGACCAGGGACAGACCGGAGTCGCCGCTGTCGGCGTCGCCGATCACGGTGATGTCTTCGGCGCGGTCGAGCAGTGCGCGCAGACCTTCGCGGACCAGGTACTGGTCGTCGACCAGGGCGACCCGGATCATGGCCTGCCCCGCACCGGGATCTGTGCCTCCACCAGGAATCCTCCCCTGCTCGGCGCGCTGGTGCGCAACTCGCCGCCGAGCAGGGCCAGGCGCTCGCGCATGCCCATGATGCCCCAGCCGCCGCCGTCGGTGGTGGCCGACGGGCCCTGGCCGTCGTCGCGGATGCTCAGGTGCAGGTGTTCGGGACGGTAGGTCAGGGTGATCTCCACGGTGCGGGCCGCGGCGTGGCGGCGGATGTTGCTCAGTGCTTCCTGGAGCACGCGGTAGGCGGTGGCGTCGGCCAATGCGGGCAGCGGGCTCGGGGTGCCTTCGGTGTGCACTCGCACGGTCAGGCCCGCGGTGGTGGCCGAGTCGGTGAGTTCGGACAGCCTGGCCAGGCCGGGCACCGGGGCGTCCGGGTCGGACTCGCCCGCGCGCAGGGCGCCCAGGGTGGCGCGGAGTTCCTGGACGACCTCGCTGCAGGCGGTGCGGGCGGCGGTGAGCGAGCGTTCGGCGCGATCGGGGTCCTCGCGCAGGGTTTCCCTGGCCACATCGGTGTGCAGGGAGATCACCGCGACGGTGTGCGCGAGCAGGTCGTGCAGGTCGCGGGCAATGCGTAGCCGTTCCTGCTCGACCCGGGCGGCGGCCTCGCGCTCGCGTTCCTGCTCGGCCGCGCGGGCTTGTTTGGCCAGTTCGGCGCGCCAGCCGCGGCGGGAGCGGACCGCGTCGCCCAGGGCGATCACCGCGGCGAACAGGGCGATCCAGCCGCCGAAGTCCAGGCCCAGCACGTAGGCCGGGTCGTCGCCCTCGCCGAGCCGGGCCACCGTGGAGATCACCATCACCGCGGCCGCCACGCCGATGGCCGCGCGGGTTCGGCCCTGTTCGGCGGCGGAGTACAGCGGGGCGGCCAGCGGCACGGCCAGGCCGATCGGCGGCAGTTCCAGGGTGTAGTAGCCGATCAGCGTGGCCGTGCTGAGCAGCATGATCAGCACCGGGTAGCGGCGGCGCAGGAACATCAGTCCGGCCAGCACGCCGACGAAGGCGAAGGCGAGCGGGCTGGGCTGGCCGGTGCGGCCGGTGTTGGCGATGATCGGTGCGCTGACCGCGATCACCACCAGCACCGCCAGTGCCGCGTCGGTCAGCAGCGGGCGGCGGGTCAGCATGGTGTCCACTGTGGACCAGAGCCGGTGCTCACGCCATGTCCCGGCCGCGCTGGAAGCGGAGCAGGCCGGTGAAGGCCAGCGCGGCGGTGGCGACGGTGAAAGCGATCCGGAAGTAGTGGCCGAAGACGAACTCCGCGGCGGTCTGGCGCAGGAACTCCGCCGAGTGCACGGCCAGGCCCTCGGTGAACATGATCGTGTTGCGCGGCCAGAAGTACAGCGCGGAGAACACGAACTCCCCTGCCAGCAAGGTGATCAGGCTGGCCACGAACCACCAGCGGGCCCGCGGCCGCCGCCACAGGGTGATCGCCGCGAGCACCGCGGTGAGCGTGGTGGCCATGCCGAGCGGCCGGAAGATGTGCCCGGGGCCGACGACCTGGAAGAAGGCCATCGACTCGGCGAGGGAGGCCGGTGGGTCGCGGAAGATGTTGGGGTAGAGCAGGGCGGTCTCGACCAGCACACCGCCGCAGGCGATCATCGCGACCCAGACGTAGGTGATCGAGACGGTGCTGGCGAGGCGGGCGCGGTTCATGGGGTCCCCCTGGGTGTTCTGGGTGTTGGTGTCCAGAACGGTAGGGAGTTCGGGGCGGGTTGGCGTCCGTTGTGGATCTCGGGTGGGGTACGCGTTTCGACGTACGGGTGTACGTGCCGGGGTACGTCAGCGCGCGGTGCGGGCTTGGTGCAGGTGGCGGAGTTGGCCGATTTCGGCGACGTTCTTGGTCAGTTCGACGGTGACCCAGCCGGCGATGTCGATCAGGGTGAAGTCCGGGCCCCAGGGCAGGGTCGCCGTGCGGTCCTTGGAGTCCAGTTCGGCGTCGGTGAGTGGGAGCAGGCTGGCGCGCCAGGTGTCTTTGAGGCCACGGAGCCAGGTGATGGTGGACTCGGCGGTGCCGGGCCAGGTGATCTGCTCGCGGGGCGGGGCGCCGTTGGCGAACACGTGGCCGTGGGTGGTGGTCCACCAGAAGCCGATGTGCCAGGTGAGCCAGCCGATGGTGGTGGGTGGGGCGGGGCTGGGTTCGGGTTCGGCCCAGTCGGCGTGCCAGGTTCCGGTCTGGTCCGGGCGGACCGACCAGCTGCTGGGGGCGGGCTCCCACAGACAGGCGGCGTCGTCCAGGTCGGTGAGGTGGTGCTCGAACAGGGACCAGGCGATGTCGAGCTGTTTGAGCAGCAGTTCGACCCGGGCGGCAGTCATGCGTGCAGCGTGTCGGCGGCGCCCGGGGTCGGCAACTTGATTTGTCAGTCCACCAGCAGGACGAGTTTGCCGCGGACGTGGCCGCTGTCGCTGTCCCGGTGTGCGCTGGCCGCGTCCTTGAGCGGGTAGGTGCGCGCGATCGGCAGGGTGATCTTGCCGGCGGCGACCAGGGCGACCGCGCCGGCCAGGGCCTCGGGGACCTCTTCGGCAGGGCCGCCGTAGCTGGCCCGGACGCCGAAGTCGGCGGCTTGGCCGTCGGCGATGGTGACCACCCGGTCCGGGCCGCCGGCCAGGGTGAGCAGGGCGGGCAGGCCGCCGCGGCCGGAGAGGTCGATGGCCGCGTCCACGCCCAGTGGGGCGATGTCCTTGACCCGGTCCACCAGGCCGGGGCCGTAGCTGACCGGGATCGCGCCGAGTTCGCGCAGGTAGTCGTGGTTGGCTTCGCCGGCGGTGCCGATCACGATCAGGCCCAGGTGCCGGGCCAGCTGCACGGTGAGGGTGCCGACGCCGCCCGCGGCGCCGTCGAGGAGCACCGTCTCCCCCGGCTGCGCGCCGACCAGGGCGAGCACCCGGTAGGCGGTGGTGGCCACCACGGGCAGGCCGGCGGCGGTGGCCCAGTCGAGTTCGGCGGGTTTCCTGGTGAGTTTGGCCGGGCTGGCCAGGGTGTAGGTGGCGTAGCTGCCGGTGGCGGCCGAGCCGAGCACCTCATCGCCCACGGCGAACTCGGTGACGCCGGGGCCGACGGCGTCGATCACCCCGGCCACGTCGGAGCCGGGCACGGCGGGGAACGCGGCGGGCAGGCCGGGGAAGGCGCCGCTGCGGACCTTGCTGTCGAAGGGATTGACGCCCGCGGCCTTCACCCGGAGGCGGACCTGACCGGGGCCGGGTTCGGGCCGGTCGATCTCGGCGGGGTGCAGTACCTCGGGGCCGCCGTGTTCGGTGAAGACGATGGCGGGGTTGCGGTCTGGCATGGGGGTCCGTTCGGGGCTGGGTGGGCGGGTCTGGTCCGAGCCTGCGCTGTGCCGGGGTGGCACGCCAGCCACGATCGGGTTGGAGTGGTCAGCCCCGGTATGGGGTCAACGCTTGGGCGATGGCGCGCTGTTCCGGGTCGAGGCGGAGCTTGCCGTCCTCGATGTCCCACAGGCAGTTCTGCAGCACCCGGCCCAGCGTCCAGCGGGTGGCCCTGGCCCGGTCCAGGCCGAGCTGACTGGTCATCAGGTCGAAGCGGCGGCGCAGCGCGCGGTGCACGTCGCCGGTGGCCACCAGGTCGGTCCAGCGGTTGCTCAGCGCGGGTTGCAGGTCGAAACACGGGTCGCCGGCCAGGGGTTTCGGGTCGATCGCGAGCCAGGGTTCGCGGTCGGCGCCGGGTAGCGGGGCCAGCACGTTGTCGTAGTGCAGGTCCCAGTGCAGCAGCCGGTCGCCGGGCTCGTCGAGCACCTCGGCGACCGCGGCCGCGTACCCGCGCAGCAGTTCGGCCTCGGCGGGGTCGGGCAACTGGGCGGCCGCGGCCGGGGTGTCGGCGACCATGGCCGCGGCGATGTCGGCCAGCCGCCGCAGCCCGGCCGGGGCGGGCAGGCTGACCAGGCGGCCGAGCAGGCCGGTGAGGATGGTCAGGGCCTGCTCGTCATCGGGCAGGACGGAGAGCGGGCGGGCGGCGTCCAGGCGTTCGAGCAGCATGGTGCAGGTGGGCTCGTCGTGCCGGAGCAGCCGCACCATGCCGTCGCCGTCCCAGAGCCGCAGCCCGATGGGTTCGCCAATGTTCTCCTCGTTGACCCGCTGCAGTTTCAGCACGGCCAGGCTGTCGTCGGCCTGGCGCACCGGCAGCACCAGCGAGGCCATGCCGTGCGCTGGATCGCCGTCGCGGCGCAGGTCCCAGCGGTCCAGGAAGTCCGCGACCAGGGCGGGCAGGGCCTTGATCCACGCCAGGCCGTCGGCCCCGTCGTGTTGCTCGTGCAGGGCGGCGAAGGCGGGCGGTACCTCGATCAACGTCATCAGGTCCGATTATTGGACCCCGGCCAAGCGATTTTCAGGCCCGCTTGCGCCGTTCCAGCACCGCGATCAGGCCGATCGCGACCCCGATCACCAGCAGCGGCGCCACATAACCCATGGTTCCGGTCTGCTCGCCGAAGAGCCACCGGAACGGCCCGCTGTGCTGCCCCTCGATGAACCAGCGGACCAGTGGCACCCCGCCCAAGGTGATCCCGACCAGCGCGATCACCCCCTGGACACCGTCGATCGCGCTGACGCTCTTGGCCATGTGCTCTCCTCCCTCGGGTCAATACGGTCGTACTGTAGGGCAGACCGCGTGGATCTTCAATACGGACGTATTGGTAGGCTGGGCCGGTGGCACGGACCGATGTCGAGGAGCAGAAGGCGCAGATCGCCGAGGCGCTGTGGCGGCTGGCCGCCCGCGCCGGGCTGGAGGCGGTGAGCGTGCGCGAGGTGGCGGCCGAGGCCGGCGTGTCGGTCGGGCGGGTGCAGCACTACTTCCGGTCCAAGGACGCGATGCTGCTCTACGGGCTGACACTGGCCGGGCAGCGGATGGAGACCCGGATCGCGGACCGGCTGATCGGACTGGCCGGGTCGCCGGAGCAGCTGTTGCGGGCCGCATTGGACGAGGTGCTCGGCGACGACCAGGACACCCGGCAGGCGATCCGGGTCAACGTGGCCTTCCTCGGGCGGGCCATGGAGGACACCCAAATCGCCGACGTGCTCTTCCAGGACAACGCCGAACTGCGCGCGCTGGCCGCCTACGTGGTGCGGATCGCCCAGTCCCAGGGCCGGGCGGCCGGGCTGGATCCGGAGCGGGAGGCGCGGATCATCTGGTCGCTGGCCGACGCGCTGACCATTGAACTGGCCTGCGGGCAGCTCAACGCGGCCGAGGCGAGTGACACGATGCGCTACCACCTGGACCGGGTGCTGCGGTAGCGAGCGTGCTCAGAAACAGTTCCAGGGTCAGGTAGAACGGGGTTTCCGGCATCTGCGCGACGAGTTCGGCCGCGCTGGCGGTGATGTTCGGGTAGCGCTGGGCGGGCAGGGTGTCGTAGACCTCCCGCCAGGTCGCCGCCTCGACCTCGGCCTGCCCGGGATCGGTGGTGTGCACGGCGGAGTCCAGGGCGGCGAAGGACAGTGCGATGCCGATGAAACAGCGGTAGTGCCGGACCGCGGTGGCCGGGTCGAAACCGGCGCCGCGCAGGACGCCCAGGATGGTCTCCACCGCGGCGATCTCGTGTTCGCGGCCGGTGATCCTGGCGGTGACCAGGGCAGCGGCCCGGGGGTGGGCGCGGTTGGCTTCGTAGATCCGGATGCCCAGGGCGCGGAGATCGGTGACGCAGTCGCCGGTGCGGGTGTAGCCGGTGAAGGTGCGGCCGATCAGCTCGTCGGTGATGGCCAGCAACAGGTCGTGTTTGCCGGTGAAGTAGCGGTAGACGGCGGTGGCGTCCGCGCCCAGGGCCGCGCCGAGCCTGCGCAGGGACAAGCCGTCCGGGCCGTGCAACTCGATCAGTCGCAGCGCGGTGTCCACGATCAACTCGGGCGACAGCAGCTGGCCGGAGTGGGTGCGACGGCGGCGGGTGCGGTGCTCGGGGACACGCTTGGCTGGCACCGGGCGAGCTTATGTCAACGGCATTGACGTTAGCGTGGGTGATCTCTTTCCTGGGGCGCATGCGAAACGGTGCGCGGTGGGTGGCGGCGGTGCTGGCGGGCGGACTCCTGGCGGGCGGACTCCTGGCCGGGTGCGCCCCGCCGCCGGCGGATCCGGTGGGCCAGGCGAAGGCCGAGGAGGCCGCGAACGCACTCCCCCGCGACGCGTTCTACGAGGTCAGCCCGGATGGTGCGGCGGGCAGGGTGCTGCGCGCGGAGAAGTTCACCGGGTGGCGGGTCCCGGCCGGTGCGACCGGGACCCGGCTGGTCTACAACTCGCGGTCGGCCCAGGATCGGCCGGTGGCGGCCTCGGCGGCGGTGCTCACCCCGGCCGGGACGCCGCCGGCCGGGGGCTGGCCGGTGATCGCCTGGGCACACGGCACCAGCGGAGTGGCCCGGCAGTGCGCGCCCTCGCTGATGCAGGACCTCTACTACCCGGAAATTTTCGCCGACTGGCTCGGTCAGGGCTACGCGGTGGTGGCCGCGGACTACTCGGGACTGGGCGCGGGTGAGGGGCACGAGTACCTGACGCTGACCGCCAACGCCCGCGATGTCCGGTACGCGGTCGCCGCGGCGCGCACAGCGATGCCCGAGCTGGGGGCGCGCTGGGTCGCGGTCGGGCATTCCCAGGGCGGGCAGACGGTGTGGGGTGTGGCGCGGCAGGAGGTGGCCGAGCCAACCGGGAAGTTCCTCGGCTCGGTGGCGCTGGCCCCGGTCACCCCGTATGACCGGCTGCAGGAGCGGGTGGCGGACAACCAGGGGCAGGGCCAGTACCTGGCGTATGTGTCCAGCTCGATTGCCTTGCAGCACAAGGACTTCAAGCCCGCTGACATGCTCACCGAGGCCGGGCTGCGGGACTATGACAAGTACCTGACCCAGGGCTGCTGGGGCTACGGCCGGGTGGTCAGCGGCACCGGCACGCCGCGGGAGTTGTTGCGCCCCAACTGGTCCGCGCACCCGGCCGCCCGCGCCTTTGTCGAGGGCAACCGCTACGCCACCGCTCCCCTGGCCGGGCCGATCTTCGTCGTCGCCGGGGCCACGGACAAGGACGTCGCCGCCGACACCATCGCGGCGGAGGCCAAACAGCAGTGCCGGCAGGGCACGGCGGTGACCTACCGGGAGTACCCGGGCGGGCATGACGGGGTGCTGCCGGAGTCCGCGGCCGAGCAGGCACGCTGGGTCAAGGACCGCTTCGCCGGGGTGGCGGCGGGCACGACCTGCTAGCCATTAGGGTTTCCGCATGTCGGTGCGCGTGGAGCGGCAAGGGCCGGTCAGCACGGTGGTGCTGTCCCGGCCGGACAAGCGCAACGCGGTCGACGGACCGACCGCGGCGGCGCTGACCGCGGCCTTCCGGGAGTTCGACGCCGATCCCGCGGCGGCGGTGGCCGTGCTGTGGGGCGAAGGCGGCACGTTCTGCGCCGGCGCGGATCTCACCGCGATCGGCACCGAGCGCGGCAACCAGGTCAGCGCGGACGGGGACGGGCCGATGGGCCCGACCCGGCTGCGGCTGGGCAAGCCGGTGATCGCCGCGGTCAGCGGGTACGCGGTGGCCGGCGGGCTGGAACTGGCGCTGTGGTGCGATCTGCGGGTGGTCGAGGCCGATGCCACCTTCGGCGTGTTCTGCCGCCGCTGGGGCGTGCCGTTGATCGACGGCGGCACGGTCCGGCTACCCCGGCTGATCGGCGCCTCCCGGGCGATGGACCTCATCCTCACCGGACGGCCGGTGGACGCGGCCGAGGCCGAGCGGATCGGGCTGGCCAACCGGGTGGTGCCGCCGGGGCAAGCGCGGGCGGCGGCCGAGGAACTGGCCGCGCAACTGGCCCGGTTCCCGCAGACCTGCCTGCGCCAGGACCGGTTGTCCATGCTGGAGCAGGACGGCCTGACCGAGGAGGCCGCGATCACCACCGAACTGCGACACGGCCTGGTCTCCCTGGCCGCGGACACCCTGGACGGCGCGCGGCGGTTCAGCGCCGGGGCCGGCCGGCACGGCGAGTTCGAGTAGGGATCGGTTGTGCGGCTGACTGAGGAAGAACTCGGGCAGTGGGTGGCGGAGTTCCGGCCCGGCTCGCCGCCGCGCACCGGGCGGGTGCGGCTGGCCGAGGACGAGTGGCTGCCGGTGGCCGAGGCGTTGCCGGTGCTCAGCCGGGCCCGGCGCAACCCGGCGGCGCATCCGGCCGCGGCCTACTGGGGCACGGTGGCGGTTTTCGGGCTGCAACTGGTCACCGCGGGCCGGGCCAACGCGCTGACCCCGGCCGATGAGGAGCGGGTGCGGCGCTTTGCCGAGGCGATGCCGGAACGGGCCGGGTTCGGCGATCCGGTGGACCTGGTCCGGGAGTTCCTGGACGCGGTGGCCGACGGCATGAACGCGGCCGCGCCGGTGCTGCCCTCCCTGCCCGCGCTGACCTCGCTGGCCGAGCTGACCTCCTGGAAACCCAAGCCGGAGCCGCCGGTGGCGCCCGAGGTGCGGGTGTCGCTGCGGATCGAGTTCGGGCGCACCCGCCTGTTCCGCGCGGTGCTGCAGGTGCACAGTCTCATCGACCCGGCGCTGGTCGCCGATGCCGCCGAAGTGTGGGCGGGGCGGGTGCACGGGCTGGGGCCGGAGGTCAGGGGCGGGGTGCTGGCCGCGATCCGGCGCAGCGCGGCGGCCTGGCCACCGGTGGGGCGACTGCTGGACACCGAGGCGCCCGAGGACATCCAGCTCGCCGACGAGGAGGTGCTGCGGCTACTCGGCGGAGTGCCCGGGATCGAGGTGCACTGGCCCAAGGAGCTGGGGCGTGGGCTGAGCGCGCGGGCGGAAGTGGCGGCCACCGCGGAACGGCCGTCGTTTTTCGGCGGGGACAAGGCTTTCGCCTTCCACTGGCGGCTCGCCCTCGGCGATGACCCGTTGACCGAGGCCGAACTGGAACAGCTCACCGAATCGCGGCGCCCGGTGGTGCGGCTGCGCGACCAGTGGACGCTGGTGCCGCCGGACCTGCGGCGCAAGGCCGACAAGCCGACCATCGCGGTGCTCGGCGGGATGGACGCCCTGGAGGTCGCGCTCACCGGGTCGGCGGTGGTGGCCGGGCAGCGGCTGCCGGTGCGGGCCGGCGGGTGGCTGGAGCAGATGCGCGGGCGGATCGCCGAGCCCGACACCGGCCGCGAACCCGTGCAGCCACCGGCCGAACTGGCCGCGACCCTGCGGGACTACCAGCTGCGCGGGTTGCGCTGGCTGGCCCGGATGACCGAACTCGGACTCGGCGGCTGCCTGGCCGATGACATGGGGCTGGGCAAGACGATCACGGTGATCGCGCTGCACCTGCACCGCCGCAACGACTTTCCCGGGCCGACGCTGGTGGTGTGCCCGGCCTCGCTGCTGGGCAACTGGGAGCGGGAGATCCACCGGTTCGCACCCGGGGTCGAAGTCCGCCGGTACCACGGGAACGCGCGGACTCTGGACGGTGTGGAGGGTGGGTTCGTGCTCACCACCTACGGCACCATGCGCCTGGACTCCGCCGTGCTGGCCGGGTTCTCCTGGGGTCTGGTGGTCGCCGATGAGGCCCAGCACGTGAAGAACCCGCGCTCGGGCACGGCCAAGGCGTTGCGCACCATCCCGGCCCCGGCGCGGGTCGCGCTGACCGGCACCCCGGTGGAGAACACCCTCGCCGAACTGTGGGCCGTGCTGGACTGGACCACGCCGGGGCTGCTCGGCACCCTGCCCGCCTTCCGCACCCGGTGGGCCAAACGGATCGAGGGCGCCAAGGACACCGCGGTGGCCGACCGATTCGCCCGCCTAGTCCGGCCATTCCTGTTGCGCCGCCGCAAATCCGATCCCGGCATCGCCCCCGAGCTGCCGCCCAAGGCCGAGACCGACCAGCCGGTCTCGCTGACCAGGGAACAGGCCGCGCTCTACCAGGCGACCGTGCGGGAGAGCCTGGCCGCGATCAAGGACAGCGACGGGCCGATGGCACGGCGGGGCCGGATCGTCTCGCTGCTGATCGCGCTCAAGCAGATCTGCAACCACCCGGCGCAGTTCCTCAAGGAGACCGACCCCAAGCTGGAGAACCGCTCCGGCAAGCTGGAGCTGCTCGACGAACTCCTGGCGACCATCCTGGCCGAGGACGGTGCGGTGCTGGTCTTCACCCAGTACGTGACCATGGCCCGCCTGCTCGAACAACACCTGGCCGCCCGCGGCATCCCAACCCAGCTGCTGCACGGCGGCACCCCGGTGCCGCAGCGCGAGCAGCTGGTACAGCGGTTCCAGGACGGCGAGGTGCCGGTGTTCCTGTTGTCGCTCAAGGCCGCCGGCACCGGGCTCAACCTCACCAGGGCCGATCACGTGGTGCACTACGACCGGTGGTGGAACCCGGCGGTGGAGGACCAGGCCACCGACCGCGCCTACCGGATCGGCCAGACCCGTCCCGTCCAGGTGCACCGGCTGATCGCCGAGGGCACGGTGGAGGACCGGATCGCCGAGCTGATCGCGGCCAAGAAGGACCTGGCCGACTCGGTGCTCTCCGCCGGCGAGGCCGCCTTCACCGAACTCACCGACGCCGAACTGGCCGACCTGGTCGAGCTGCGCCGCTAAGCGCCGGCCTCGGCGGCGATGCGGTCCAGGGCGGCCCGCCACTGCTCACGCGCCCACTCCCGGGCCTCGGCGTCCGGCAGCTTCTCCACCTGGGCGTGCACCGCGGTCTTACCCTCGCCGAGCAGGCTGACCTGCACCGTCGCCGGAGTGTCCCAGCCGGCGGGCTGCCAGGTGAAGCGGACCCGGTCCACCGGTTTGACCACCCGGATCTCGCCGCTGACCCCGCCGCCCTCGTACCGGTTGCCCGGCTCGAAGCGGACCGGGCCGCCCAGCCACAGCTCCGGGCGCTCGGTGATCACCTTCCACACCACGTCCGCACCCGCGGACACACTGCGCTGCACGCCGACCTGGAACCCCGTCGGTGTCTGCCCGACCGCCCGCTTGCCGCGCGCCTGCTCGTAAGCCACCGTGATCGACTGCTGCCACCAGCTGCTGACCTGCGGGTACACCGCGGCCAGGTGCGCGACGATGCCCTTGTGGTCCCAGTCGGCGGCGCCCGCGGCATCCAGCAGGGAGAGCCACTCGGTCCAGTCACGGCCGGTCGCGGTGCGGACGGCGTCGTCCTTCTTGGTCATGGTCCTCAGCCTCGTTCGGGGGGAAGAAACCCCAGCCTGAACAGTCTTGCCGGTAGTGCGCATTGTCGCCTCCGATGCCTAGTCAGGGCCATGTTCCGCACTGAGTCAGACCAGCCTGACCGCCGGAATTCACCGCTCGGCCACCAAGACTGCCCCATACTTCCCTAATCTTCCCTATCACGTGCTATGGTGGCGTTCGTACGGGAACCAAGGGAGTTGTTGTGGACGACGAGCTGTACACCGTGGATCACGTCGCCGACGTGCTCGGGCTGCACGTGAAGACCGTGCGCAACTACGTGCGTGAGGGACGGCTCAAGGCGGTCCGGATCGGCAAGCAGTACCGCATCGCCCGCCGGGACCTGGAGGCCTTCACCGGCCGCACCGCGGAACCGCCGGCCAGGGACACCGCGGTGCGGCACCGGCACGCCGAGGCTTCCACCGTGGTGCAGATCGAGGCGATCAGCTTCGAGTTGATGAGCGCGGTCAGCGGCGCCATCACCGGCTCCCTGCAGGGCCGCGACTTCAACGCGCAGCCGATGCGGGTGCAGACCTACTACGACCAGGAACGGGCCAGCATGAAGATCATCCTCAACGGGCCGGTCGGCGACACCGCCGCCCTGCTCGACCTCGTCAACCACCTGCTGACCCGATGAGCGGCATTTACCGCACCCCGGACAGCGAACGCCTGCTCGTCGAGCGCTACCGCGCCCTGCTGAGCCGCTGGCCGGTCCCGGCCGACCAGGAGACGGTGTCCACTTCGGACGGTGACACCTTCGTCATCTCCAGCGGCCCTGCCGAAGCACCGCCGCTGGTGCTGTTGCACGGTTCCAGCGGCAATGCCGGCGCCTGGCTGGAGGTGGCCGCGGAGTGGTCCCAGCACTTCCGGCTGCACGCCATCGACATCCCTGGCGAACCCGGCCTGAGCAACCCGAACCGGATGCCGCTGACCTCCGGCGGACACGTGCGCTGGCTGACGGAGGTGCTCGGCGCGCTGGGGGTGCGGCGAGCCGCGTTCGTGGCCAGTTCCCTGGGCGGGCGGATCGCGCTGGACCAGGCGGTGCACCGGCCGGACCAGGTGGAACGGCTGGCGTTGCTGAGCCCCAGCGGCATCGGCAGGCAGACTTTCGGCTGGCTGCCCAAGGCGCTGTGGTTCGGCCTGCAGGGCGAAGCCGGGCGGCGCAAGCTGTTCCGGATGATCATGGGCACGACGACGCTGCCCGCGGAGGTCGAGGAGTACCTGCTCTTCGTCAACCGGAACTTCCGGCCACGCACGGACCGGATCTCGGTGGCCACCGACGCGGAACTGAGTGGCCTGGACATGCCGATGCTGGTCGGGATCGGCGGGCGGGACGTGCTGCTGGACTCGGCGCAGACCCGGAGCAGGCTGGCCGAGTTCGTGCCGCAGGCGAAGGTGTACCTGTCGCCGGGGACCGGCCACTACGTGCCGATGGCCTGCTTGCCGGTGCTGGAGTTCCTGCGCACCGCGCCGGCGTCCCGCACCTGAGCGGGTTGCCGGCGTCGGCCGTCGCTGGAGGGGTTACGGACCGGACTTCTGGCCAGGTTCTCAGAGCAGCCGTTCCAGCAACAGCAGGGCGCCGATGAGGATCATTGCCACGCCGGAGATCCGGGAGACCAGGCGGGCGGCCGCTGGCCGGGCGCGCAGCAGGCCGTCGGCGGCGGCGCCGACCGCCAGGTACACCGCGCCGCAGGTGGCGGTGAAGGTCAGGCCCAGGGCGGCGAGCTGGAGGGGTAGCGGCCAGCTCGCGGCGGGGTCGGTGAACTGGGGCAGCATGGCCACGAAAACCAGTAGGCCCTTGGGGTTGAGGCCGCTGACGGCCATGCCCTGGGCGACTGTGCGCAGCTTGCCGCCGGGCTGGGGCACGGCCGCGCCGGGTGGTGTGGCCGGACTCCGGACGATCTTGGAGCCCAGCCACACCAGGTACACCCCGCCGGCGATGGTCAGCGTGGCCAGCGCCGCCGGGGTGGCGGAAATGACCAGGCCCAGGCCAGCCGCGACGACCAGGGTCATCGCCAGGTAGCCGAGCACGATGCCGCCGGCGGCCGGGAGCACCTGGCGGCGCAGGCCGGCGTTGATGGCGAAGGCCCAGTCGGGGCCGGGCACCGCGATGAGCAGGGCGGCCACGCCCCAGAAGGCGAGCAGGGAAGCGACAGGCACGGGGCTTCTTCTTTCCGCGGGGACCGGGTGTGCCTGAAAAGCTATGCGTCAACTCGCCAAAGGTGCTTCCAACTATTGTCGCTGGCCACAACGTTTGTGGAAGAATCTTCCCCGTGGACGCTGTAGACCGGAAGATCCTTGCCGTGTTGCAGGAGGAGGGGCGATTGACGCTCACCGAGCTGGCCCAGCGCGTCCAGCTGAGCGTGTCGCCCTGTCACCGGCGGCTGCGGGCGCTGGAACGCGATGGCACCATCCGCGGGTACCGCGCGGTGGTGGACCCGGCGGCGCTGGGCCTGAACTTCGAGGCGCTGGTCTTCGTCACCATGCGCCAGGAGGACCGGGAGACGCTGCTGAGTTTCGAGGACGCGCTCACCCGGATCCCGAATGTGCTGCTGGCCCAACGCCTTTTCGGTGATCCCGACTACCTGCTGCGGATCGTCACCGCCGACCTGGCCGCTTACCAGCAGCTGGAGGACGATGTGCTCTCCGCGCTGCCCGGGGTGCAGCGGCTCAACTCCACCCTGGTGATGAAGCGGGTGGTCAACGACCGGTCGCTGCCGGCTTCCTGAGGCCGATCGCGGTCTCCCGCTGCGCCTCGGCCTGGGCCAGCCGGGCCGCCAGCGCGGTGGTGACCTGCTCGTAGGCGTCCGCGCCCAGCAGCAGCCGGGTCGGCGGTTCCGGGCTGGCCACCGCCTCGATGATCGCCTCGGCGTAGCGGGCCGGGTCGCCGAACTCGTAGTCGCCGCTGCCGGAGAGCAGTGCGCGCAGCTGGGCCACCGGGCCGTCGGCGTAGGCCGGCATTTCCTCGGTCACCGCCATGCCCGCGCCGATGAACTCGGTGGCGGTGCCGCCGGGCTCGACCAGGGTGGTGCGGATGCCGAACGGGGCGATCTCCGGAGCCAGGCTCTCGTAGAAGCCTTCGATGCCCCATTTGCTGGCGTGGTACGGGCTGGACCCGGCGAAGGCCATCTGGCCGCCCATGCTGGAGAGCTGCACCAGGTGCCCGCCACCCTGGGCGCGCAGGTGCGGCAGCGCGGCGCGGGCGAGCTGGATGGAGCCGAGCAGGTTGGTGTCCAGCTGGCGGGTGAGCTGCTCGTCGGTGAACTCCTCGGTGGCGCCGAGCACGCCGTAGCCCGCGTTGCTGACCACCACGTCGATCCGGCCCAGCTCGGCGAAGGCCGCGTCGACCACCGCGCGCAGTTCGGCGGTGTCGGTGACGTCCAGGCGGCGCACCCACAGCTGCTCGCCGTGGCGGGCGGCGAGTTCGTCGAGCTGTTCGGGGCGGCGCAGGGTGGCCGCGACCCGGTGGCCGCGGGCCAGGAGTTGTTCGGTGAGCACGCGGCCGAAGCCGGTGGAGGTGCCGGTGATGAACCAGGTGCTGGCAGACATGGGGACCTCTTCAGGAGACGTACCTAACTGGGTAGTTACAGATAAGCACAGGATCCGGATTGTGTCCATAACCGGTTAGTTACCCCTGTTGACCGGGTAGGCTCCCGGTATGCCACCGGACTCCACCGCGACCAAGGCCCGTCTGCTGGACGCGGCCAGTGCCGAGTTCACCCGCTACGGCATCGCCGGCGCCCGGGTGGACCGGATCGCGGAGCAGGCCAAGGCGAACAAGCGGCTGATCTACGTCTACTTCGGCAACAAGGACGAGCTGTTCGACATCGTCCTGGCCCGCTCCACCGCGGCCATCTCCGATCTGGTCCCGTTCACCCCGGAGGATCTGCCGGACTACGCGGTCCGGCTCTTCGACGCGCTGCTGGTCAACCAGGATGTGTTGCGGCTCAACTCCTGGCGGCAGCTGGAACGGCCATTGACCGCGGCCGAGCGGATGGCGGATCTCGCGTACAAGCAGGCGCCCCTCGCCGCCGCGCAGCAGGCGGGCTCCGTGGACGCCGGGCTGGATCCGGAGGACCTGCTGATCCTGGTGATCGGGCTGGCGATGGCCTGGTTCACCCACTTCGGCGCCGCAGTGACCGAGAGTGCGGACGATGAGGCGGCGCGGGTGTCCCGGCACCGGGAGGCGATCCGGGAAGCCGTGCGCCGCCTCGTCGGCGGCTGATCTCAGTCCAGGGTCAGCACGACCTTGCCGCGGCCGTGGCCGGTCTCGACCTCGCGGTGGGCGTCCTGGATCTGGTGCATCGGGTAGGCCCGGCGGACCGGGAACTGGAGCTTGCCCTCGGCGTAGAGCGTGGCGAGGGTGCCGAGGCGTTCGGCGGACCTGGTGCCGTTGACGAGCTGAACTCCCAGGTCAGCCGCCTTGCCGTGTTCCACCAGGGTGACGATCTGCTGCGGGTTGGCGACCAGGGTCAGGGACAGGTCCAGGGCTGCTCCCCCGGCGCCGTCGAGCACCGCGTCCACCCCGTCCGGGACGAGGTCCTTGAGCTGGGCGGCCAGGGTCTCGCCGTAGATCACCGGGGTGGCACCCAGGGAGCGCAGGTAGTCCTGGTTGGCGGCACTGGCGGTGCCGATCACCTTGGCGCCGCGCAACTGGGCAAGCTGTACGGCGGCGGTGCCGACCGAACCGGCGGCGGCGTGCACCAGCACGGTGTCCCCGGGTTTGATGTCGAGCTGGTCCAGGGCGAGGGTGGCGGTCTGGGTGCCCGCGGTGAAGCCACCGGCGACCTCCCAGGGCATCTCCGGCGGTTTGGGGGTGATCGCGTCGGCCGGGACCACCACGTACTCGGCCTGGGCGTTGAGCACGGAGAAGCCCAGCACCTCCGCGCCCGGTTCGATCCCGGTGACCTGCTCCCCCACCGCGTCGATCACCCCGGCGAACTCGTTGCCCAGCGGCTGGGGAAAGGTCACCGAGCCGTAGGGCGGGGTCCAGCCGGCGCGCACAGCCAGATCGAAGGGCTGGATCCCGGCCGCCCGCACGCGCACCCGGACCTGACCGGGGCCCGGTTCCGGCAGCGGGATCTCCACCACGTCCAGGACTTCGATCCCGCCGAACCTGGTGGCCGCGGCGGCCCGCATTGTTTTGGTTGTCATGACTGGAAGTCCACTACCTCCAGTTAGGTCGAGGTCAAGCGGTGAAGGCGCGCCGGTAGTCGGTGGGTGCGACGCCGACGTGCGCGGTGAAATGCCGGCGCAGGTTCGCCCCCGAGCCGAGTCCGCAGCGTTCGCCGACCTGTTCGACCGAGAGCGCCGTGGTCTCCAGCAGGGCCTGGGCGTGTGCGAGGCGCTGGCTGAGCAGCCATTGCAGCGGGGTGGTGCCGGTGGCTTCGTGCAGGCGGCGGAAGAAGGTGCGCTGACTCATCCCGGCGCGGCGGGCCAACTCCGCCACGGTCAACGGGCGGTCCAGGTGATGGGTGGCCCATTCCAGCACCGGGGCGATGCTGTCGTCGTCGGTGGCGGGCACGTGCCGGGTGACGAACTGGGCCTGGCCGCCGGTGCGGTGCGCGGGCACGCACAGCCGCCGGGCGAGCTGGTTGGCCACGTGCGCGCCGAGGTCCTGGCGCACCAGGTACAGGCACAGGTCGAGTCCGGCGGCCGCGCCCGCGCTGGTCAGGATCTGGCCCTCGTCGATGTAGAGCACCGAATCGTCGACCTCGACCTTGGGATAGCGGCGGGCGAGTTCGGCGGTGTAGGACCAGTGCGCGGTGGCCCGGCGGCCGTCCAGCAGCCCGGCCTCGGCGAGCACGAACGCGCCGTTGCACAGCGCGGCGATCCGGGCGCCGTTGTCCGCGGCGGCCTGGAGTTCCTTGACCAGCAACGGATCCAGGGGTTCGGCGCCGTTGAGCACGGCTTCGGGGACCGAGGGCACCAGGATGGTGTCCGCGCCGTGCAGGCCCTCCAGGCCGTGTTCGGGGTTGAGCACGAAGCCGCGGCCGGCCCGGGGCAGGTCGGGGCGGGTGCCGCACAGGCGCATCTGGTACCAGGGGTCGGCCAGGTCGGGGTACTCGACGCCGAAGACCACGCAGGCCAGGCCGACCTCGTAGACGTCCCACAGCGTGGGCGCGTGGTCATCGGTCACCAGGATCGCCACGGTTCCCACGGTCATGCCGCCAGCCTATGGCAGTAATCGTGCGGATGTCGGCATTTCTGCCACTGTTGATCGAGAACGGCGGGTGTGAGGCTGATCGGGTCAGTCAGCGAAACCCTTGGGGGACAACATCATGCCTCACTCCGATGTGACCGTGCTGGGCCTGGGTCAGATGGGCTCGGCATTGGCCGCCGCATTGCTGCGCGCCGGTCACCAGACTACCGTGTGGAACCGCACCACCGCCAAGAGCACCGCCCTGGCCGCCGAGGGCGCGCAGGTCGCGGCCACCGCGGCGCAGGCTCAGGCCGCCAGCCCGGTGATCATCGCCTGCGTGCTCGACTACCCGGCCCTGCACGAGATCCTGGACCCGGCCACCCTGGCCGGGCGCACCCTGGTCAACCTCACCTCCGGCTCCCCCGAACAGGCCCGCGAGACCGCGGCCTGGGCGGCGCGGCACGGGATCGGCTACCTCGACGGCGGGATCATGATCACCCCGCCCGGCATCGGCAACCCGGCCTCCATGCTGCTCTACAGCGGCCCCCGGACCGCCTTCACCGACTCCGAGAAACTGCTGTCCGCCTTCGGCGAGGCGATCCACCTCGGCGAGGACCCCGGCGTGGCCTCGCTGTATGACACCGCGCTGCTGGGGATCATGTGGGCGACCATGACCGGCTGGCTGCACGCCGCCGCGCTGGTCACCGCCGACGGCGCCACCGCCGCCGAGTTCACTCCCCTGGCCATCCGCTGGCTCGGCGATGTCAGCGGTTTCGTCAACGCCTACGCCCAGCAGGTCGACGAGCGCGCCTACCCCGGCTTTGACGCGACCATCGACGTGCAGGCGGCCACCATCGAGCACCTGGTGCACGCCAGCGAGGTCCGCGGCATCGACGCCGCGCTGCCGAAGTTGTTGCGGGACTACGCGAAGCGCGCGGTCGCCCAGGGCCACGGCAGCGACGGCTGGGCCCGGGTCATCGAACTGCTCCGCTCCGCCTAACTCCGTGTTGGCCGTTCTGGACGGCGAGTTGGCCCAACTGGTACGCCGAGTTGGCCAAAGTGGGCGTACCAGTTGGCCCAAGTGGTACGAGTTCGGCCAAGACTGGGTACGACAACGGCCAACACGCCGGCGAGTCAGGGACGGGTTTGCCGGGCGGGCGGGGCCTCGTCGCCGAAGAGGGACTGCTGGAGCCGGGCGGTATCGGCTTCGGTGTCGGCGGTGCGCGGGAACATGGTCTGTTCGTAGGCGGTGAGCGCGGACTCGACGTCGCCGGGGTGTGCGGCCAGGGCCTGGCCGAGGTCGGCGCCGTCGAGCATGGCCAGGTTCGCGCCTTCGCCGTTGGGGGCGGTGAGGTGGGCGGCGTCGCCGAGCAGGGTCACCCCCGGCAGCCGGTCCCACCGATGCTCCTCCGGCAACGCGTAGTGCGGGCGGTGGACCGGCGCGGTGTCGCCGTCGGTGATCAGCGCGGTCAGCTCGGGGGTCCAATCGTGGAACTCCTGGGCGATCCGGGCGGTGGCCGCGGCGGCATCGGTGAAATCGATGGCGGCGAACCAGTCCAGGGGCCTGGTGAGCAGCACGTAGGTGTGCAGGGTGTCGCCGCTTTCCCGGTGCGCGTGGATCTCCCGGTCCGGTCCGACAGCCATCAGCGACCCGCCGCCGACCGCTTTCGCCGCGGCGGAGTGCCGGGTGTCGGCCTGGAACAGGTAGGTCTCGACGAAGGAGGTGCCGGTGTATTCGGGGGTGGCGGCGGAGAGCAGCGGACGGATCCGGGACCACGCGCCGTCCGCGCCGATCAGCAGGCCGGTGCGGACGGTATCGCCGTCGGCGAAGGTCACCTCGTGCCGGCCGTCGTCGAGGGTGCGGGCGGCGCTGACCTGGTGGCCCCAGCGGACGGTCCCGGCGGGGAGCGAGTCGAGGAGCAGCTGACGCAGGTCACCGCGCTGCACCTCGGGGCGGCCGCCGGTGCCGTCGTCGACCTTCTCGAACAGCACGGTTCCGTCGCGGTCGAGGATCCGCATTGCCTGGCGGCCGTCCAGGATCAGGCCGCGGAACTCGTCCATCAGGTCCGCGGCCTGTAACGCGAGCTGGCCGTTGTAGTCGTGGATGTCGAGCATGCCGCCCTGCGCTCGGGCGCTCGGCGCGGGCTCGGCCTCGTAGACGGTGGCCGGAATCCCGTGCAGGTGCAGCACCCGGGCCAGGGTGAGTCCGCCGAGTCCGGCGCCGATGATCGTGACGTGGGTGGCCATGAAACCCCTCTCTGGAATGTCGTTCCAATGTTGGAACGACATTCCAGATGTGTCAAGATGGCGGCATGGCAACGCGGTCGGGCCGGTCCCAGCGACGTACCGAGGCGCTCTCCCGGGAGCGCATCGTGGCCGCCGCCGTCGAACTGCTCGACGCGGCCGGCGAGAGCGGGCTGACCTTCCGGGTGCTGACCGAGCGCCTGGCCACCGGGCCGGGGGCGATCTACTGGCATGTGGCGAACAAGGGCGAGCTGGTCGGCGCCGCGACCGAGGCCGTCATCACCGCCGCCCTGACCACCGAACCCGCAGACTCGCCGCAGGCGGAGATCCGGGCGGTCGCGCTCGGTCTGTTCGAGGCGATCGAGCAGCATCCGTGGCTGGCCACCCAGCTCTCCGCGCAGCTCTCCGGCAACCCGTGGGGCGCGGTGACACCGCGGATCTTCGAGCGCATCGGCCGCCAGATCCGCGCGCTCGACGTGCCCGAGCACAGCTGGTTCACCGCGACCTCCGCACTGGTGCACTACATCCTCGGCGCCGCGGGCCAGAACGCCGCGAACGCCGGAGTGCTCGGACCAGATGCCGACCGGGCCGAGTTCCTGGCGACCGCCGAGGCGGAGTGGGACAAGCTCGATCCCGAGGAGTACTCGTTCCTGCGGGCCGTGGCCGGGCAGATGCGTGAGCACGACGACCGCGAGCAGTTCCTGGCCGGCGTCGATCTGGTGCTCGCCGGGGTGCACGGGCTCCGCCCGAAGGGGTAGACCCGGCGTTAGTGGTTGGACTCCCCCGCCGGGCCCGGACTTCACTGGCCCGATGCGCCTTCCCGACGGCTACTCCCTGCAACGGCCGACGCTCGCCGAGGTTCCGGAGATCCTCGCCCTGGTGCACGCCAGTGATGTCGCCGCGGTGGGATTCCCCGACTTCGACGAGTCCGAGGTGACCGCGGCGCTGACCGGGACCGAGCAACCACCCGACCCCGTGCCGGGCTACACCATCCGGCCGCTGCGGACCGAGGAACTGCGTGCCTGCCACGAACTGGTGTGCGCCACCTTCGCCGAGACCGCCCACCCGCTGCCCGGACACCGCGGCCGCGGCCTGGCCTCGGCTCTGCTGCGCGCCGCCTTCGCCGGGTACACGGCCGAGGGCCGGAGCAAGGTCGGGCTGGGCGTGGACACCACCAACCCGACCGGCGTCTACCGGCTGTACGAGTCCCTGGGCATGACCTTGGCCTACCGGGTCAACGTCTACCGGCAGGTCATCACGGTCTGAACGGATACTGGCCCGGTTTGGGCAGCAGGAAGGCGACCGAGGGACCCACGCGCGCCCCCGGCCGTCCCCTCCGGTGGCCACCGGAGCGGCGATCGCCGCCAGTGTGGCCGCCAGCTTGAGATCCATCGCGCCTCCCCTAGGCACGAGGCCATCCCCGCAGTGCTTCGCGCCGGAGCGGCCGGGCATTTCTTCCTGGCCCCGAACTCACCTGGATGGCCCTGCGCGTGGGCGCTGACCAGCACCGTCAGTCGATGGTGCGTGGTTGGTCAGCGGGCCCGGCCAGGCTGCCGCCATGACCAGCAACCGCAACGTCCTGATCTCCGGCGCCAGCATCGCCGGACCCGCCCTGGCCTTCTGGCTGCGCCGCTATGGCTTCAACCCCACCGTCGTCGAACGCGCGCCCGTGCTGCGTCCCGGCGGGTTCGCGGTGGACTTCCGCGGCCCGGTGCACCTGGAGGTGTTGCGCCGGATGGACATCCTGGCGGAGGTCCGGGCCAACCAGACCGACGCGGGCGAGATGATCGTGGTGGACCGGGACGGGCGGCAGCAGGCCAGGCTGCCCGCCTACCTCACCGCGGGCGAGGTGGAGATCCTGCGCGGCGACCTGAGCCGGATCATCCACGACCGCACCAAGGACGACGTGGAGTACGTCTTCGGCGACTCGATCACCTCGCTCACCGAGACCCCCGACGGCGTCGAGGTGACCTTCGAACGCGGTGCGCCGCGCACCTTCGACCTGGTCGTCGGCGCGGACGGGCTGCACTCCAACGTCCGCCGCCTGGCCTTCGGCGCGGAGGAGCGGTTCCTGCGCCACCTCGGCTACTACGTGTGCGGCTTCTCCATGCCCGGCCACCCCGGCCCGGACAAACACAACCGCCTCTACAACGAACCCGGCCGCGGTGTCGCGCTCGGCGGCGTCGAGGCAGGCGCGCTGCTGGTCTTCGCCAGCGACCCCCTGGAGTACGACCGGCGGGACCCGCGGCAGCAGATGAAGATCGTCGAGCGGGCCTACGCCGGGATGGGCTGGCAGGTGCCCAAGATCATCGATGCCATGTGGGCGGCGCCGGACTTCTACTTCGACTCGATCAGCCAGATCCACCTCGACCGGCTCTCCCAGGGGCGGATCGTGCTGCTCGGCGATGCCGGGTACGGGGCGACCTGCGGCGGGCTGGGCACCGGGCTGGCCGTGGTGTGCGCGCACGTGCTCGCCGGAGAACTCCGGGCCGCCGGCGGTGATCACCGGGTGGCGTTCCGGGCCTACGAGCGGATCATCCGGGAGTACGCGACTGGGTGTCAGAAGACCTCGGACAACGCCGGGGCGTTCCTGGCCCCGCGCACCGCCTTCGGCATCCGGCGGCGCAACCTGATGTACAAGGCACTGGCCTCGCCGCGGTTGAGCGGATTCTTCAACAAACTCACCACCAAGGCCGCCTCCGGTCTGCAACTTCCGGCCTATCCGTGTTGCCCTGGTTCGAAGACCTCTCACTAATTGCGACATCCGGTCGTATCCGCATGTGAGCCTGATCGCCCCATCAGGACATCTTCGCAGGTCAGGGCTTTATCAAATCATGGTCAAGCCTGCTGGGCAGCTAGTCTTCCGATGGCTCCGGTCGACTGCGCGGTCCCGGCCGAATTCTGCGAAACATCTGGGGAACGAGAACGGAGAACTGCCTTGGGGCCGGTGTTCGAGCGGGCGAGCGTCGAGGACATCGACGAGTTACTCCGGCTCTACCGCAAGGTCTACGGCCGCGCCTACGCGCTGCCGCTGGGCACCGATCCGCAGGTGATGGCCGCCGAGATCACCTCCGACCGGACGAGCTGGCTGGTGGCCAGGGACAACGGCGACCTGGTCGCCTCCATCGTCGGCAACGTCGAACCCGCCGACCGGCTCGGCAAGATGCAGGGCCTGGTGGTGCACCCCGAGCACCGCGGTGGCGGCCTGGCCCAGCAGGCGGTCAGCTCCCTCGCGGAGCTGATCCTCTCCGACGGGCGCGCGGACTCCGTCTACGGCACCGCGCGCACCACCTCCACCGCCCCGCAACGGGTCTGCCTGCGCAGCGGGTTCAAGGCACTGGGCATCTTCCCGAACCTGCGCAAGGCCGCCCGGCACGAAACCATGGTGCTGCTGGCCCGGCACCAAGAGGGCGTGCTCGAACAGCGGCACCCGGTGGAGCGGGTCCCGGCCAGTCTCGGCCCGCTGCTGGACGCGGTGGACAAGGTCGTGGGCCTGCCCGTCCGGCCCGAGCTGGTGCCCGATGCGGAGGTGCCGGTGCGGCGCGGGGAGAGTGCGCCGGAGGTCGAGCTGATCAGCGCACCCCGGTTCGTGCTGCGCCGCTACAACGAGCAGCTCACCAACGCCGACCGGCGCTTCTACCCCTTCCACACCCCGAACGTGCTGCTGGCCGCGGCCGACGGCTCCTACGAGGTGTTCGCGCACCTGTCCGGCAACGACGGCTACTGCACGCTGATCGGGGCCAACCCGGACGCGATGGCGGTGGCCCGGCACCTGGACCTGCTCATCGAGCAGCTCAACGACTACGGCGCCTTCTACATCGAGACCCTGGTGCCACTGCACGCCTTCGACGAACTGGGCCAGCTGCTCGCGCACGGCTTCCTGCCCGCGGCCGCCTACCCGGCGATGCGCCGCGACGGTGAGCTGTTCCGCGACTACGTGGTCATGGCGCGCACCATGCAGCCCCTGGACTTCCGGGGCCTGGCCATCGACGCGGCCTTCCAGCCGTTCACCGAGCAGTACATCGAAGCCTGGAAACAGATGTATCTCAACACACGCGGGGTGTTCCGGTGAGTTCCTACCTCGGACCGGTCACGGTCCCCGACCCGGCCGCGCTGGACGCGGTGCAGCGGCTGTGCGACCTGGCCGCGCCGTACGCGGCAGGCGCCGACGCGGACGAGTTGTTCGTGGCGGCGATGAACGAGTCCAACGCCTGGCACGCCGAGCGCTCGCCGTTCTTCGACTCGCTGTGGCAGAGCAAGGGCCGCGCTGTGCTGGAGTCCATTGTGGACTTGGCGCGGCAGCCGTTCGTGCACGCCAACTTCTTCAAGATGCACGAGGTCGTCTCCATCCCGCGCGATGAGGTCAAGCTGCACGTGACCTCCTCCGGCACCACGGGTCAGAAGTCGCAGATGTTCTTCGACGAGTGGACCCTGCGCGCCGGGCAGCGGATGGTGGCGCGGATCTTCGACCACTACGGCTGGATCGACGACAGCCGCGCGGTGGACTACCTGATCTACACCTACCAGCCCCGGCCGGGCCTGAACCTGGGCGCCTCCTTCACCGACAACTACCTGTGCGAGTTCGCCCCGGTCAACCGGGTCGAGCACGCCCTGCCCAGCACCGGCACCGGGCACGAGTTCGACGCCTTCGGCGCGATCCGCTCCCTGCTGCGCTCGGCCGAAGACGGTGTGCCGGTAAGGATTCTGGGCTTCCCGGCGTTCCTGTCCTTCACCCTGGACCGGATGCGCACCATGGGCATGAAGCCGATCCGGCTGGACCCGGCCTCGCTGGTGGTCTTCGGCGGCGGCTGGAAGGGCAACGCGGACAAGCAGATCAGCAAGCCCGAGCTGTACGGCAAGATCGCCGAGCAGCTGGGCATCCCGGACGAGCGGATCCGGGACGGCTTCGGCTCGGTGGAGCATTCGGTGCCGTATATGGAATGCGCCCGCCACAACATGCACGTGCCGGTCTGGTCCCGGGTGCTGATCCGCTCGGTCCGCGACCTGTCCCCGCTGGGCTACGGCGAACCCGGTTACCTCCAGTTCGTCTCCCCGTTCATCACCTCCGCACCCGCGCAGAGCGTGCTGATGGGCGATCTCGCCTCGCTGCACACCCCTGCCGAATGCGGCTGTGGCGCCCCGACCCCGTGGATCCGGATCCTGGGCCGCGCCGGGTTGAGCCGGAACAAGAGCTGCGCCATCGCCGCCGCCGAACTCCTGAAGGACAAGTCGTGAACCAGCACTACTGGCAGGGCGAGTGGGTCACCGACGCCGAGGCCGACCGCAGGCTGGACACCCTGGAGGAGCTGACCCAGCAGGTGCTCGGCGGCGAACCGCTGAGCCCGCTGCTGGTGCTGGCCGCCGCGGACAAGCTGGTCAGCCAGCTCCGTGACGCGAACAGCCCGGTGCGGCAACGCCTGGCCGACCGGCTGGCGGCGTGGCACGTGCCCGCGGCCGAGATCGAGGCGACCCTGGCCCAGCTCACCGGCGCGCTGAGCCGGGAAACCTTGGAGCGCAAGGTCGTCCGCGAACTCGGCGGCATCGACCCGGGCCGGCTGACCCGGGTCGACTTCCGGCAGGAGATCTTCGAGGCGTGGGCGCCGGTCGGGCTGCTCGCGCACATCGCCCCCGGCAACGCCCCCGCCGCCGGCGCGATGAGCGGTCTGGAAGGGCTGCTCTCGGGCAACCTCAACGTGATCAAGACCAGTGGGGACGACTCCCGGTTCACCGCCGAACTCCTGGCCGCGCTGGCCGAGGCCGATCCGACCGGGCAGATCGCCCGCCGGGTGATCGTGCTGCACTACTCCTCCAGCCGCAAGGACTGGCTGGAGCGGATGTGCGCACCGGCTGACGCGGTTGCCGCCTGGGGCGGCGAGGAAGCCCTCGCCGGGGTGGCCTCGGTGCTGCGACCCGGCTGCCGCCTGGTCGACTGGGGCCCGAAGCTGTCCTTCGCCTACCTCACCACCGCCACCTGGGCCGAGCCGGACACCCTGCGCGCGGTGGCCGGAGACGTGTGCCTGCTTGACCAGCAGGCCTGCTCCAGCCCGCAGGTGATCTACCTCGACACCGAGGACGAGGCGGAGGTCTTCGCCTTCGCCGAGCGCTTCGCCGCGGTGCTGGCCGAGACCGTGGCCGCCACCGAGGTCCGCGCGCCCAGTGACCCGGAATGGGCAGAGATCACCAACACCGTGCTGGTCACCGAGCTGGAAGAGCACCTCGGGCTGACCAAGGTGCACGCCGCCGCGGACGGGTCCTGGCGGGTGCTCGCCGACACCCGCTCCGCGCTGCGGGCTTCCCCGCTGTTCCGCACGGTGTGGGTGAAATCATTGTCCCGCAAGAACATCGGCCAGGTGCTGCGGCCGATGCGCCGCTACCTGCAGACCGTGGGCCTTGGCGCGGACCGCGACGAGGTGGCCGCGCTGACCCGCGCGCTGATCGGCGCGGGCGTGCAGCGGATCACCATGCCCGGCCGGATGCTGGGCAGCTACGACGGCGAACCGCACGACGGCGTCTACGCGTTGCAGCGCTACAGCCGCCGGGTCGACGTGCAGCTGGACGCGCGGTTCACCGGGCACGCCTGCCTGGACGATCTGGTCTCCTCCCGCCCGCTGCCGCCGCCCGCCGTGCCGGTGACCACCAAGGCGCGCTTCGATGAGTTGCAGACCGACCTGAGCCGGGCCGAGGTGTTCTTCCGCAGCGGCGGCACCACCGGCGAGCCCAAGCTGTCCGCGTTCAGCTGGGCCGACTACGACGAGCACATGCGGCACGGCGCCGAGGGCCTCCTCGCCGCCGGGCTGGACCCGCGTACCGACCGCACGATGAACCTGTTCTTCGGCGGCCAGCTCTACGGCGGGTTCCTCAGCTTCTTCTCCGCGCTGGAACGCCTGGGCGCGGTGCAGTTCCCGATGGCCGGCCAGCAGAACCTGCACGACCTGGTGGCCAAGTCCATTGTGGACAATCGGGTGGACACCCTGCTCGGCATGCCCAGCTACCTGCTGCGCCTCTTCGACGAGTCCGGCGACACCCTGCGCAACTACCGGGGTGTGCGCAAGATCTTCTACGGCGGCGAGCACTTCAGCGAGGCCCAGCGGCAGTGGCTGACCGAGGAGTTCGGCGTCGAACTCATCCGCAGCGCCGCCTACGGCAGTGTGGACGGCGGCCCGCTGGGCTACCAGTGCCCGGACTCCCCCGCTCGGGTGCACCACCTCTTCGCCGGCATCCAGACCCTGGAGATCCTGGACCGGGAAGAGGATCGCCCGGTCGGCCCCGGCGAGACCGGCCGCCTGGTCTTCACCGCGCACACCCGCCGCGGCCAGCGCCTGGACCGCTACGAGATCGGCGATCTGGGCCGCTGGCTGGCCGAGGACTGCCCGTGCGGTCGGCGGACGCCGCGGTTCGAGTTGCTGGGCCGTTCCGGGGATGTTTTCCGCAGTGGCGGGCACTTCCTCAACTACCGGCGGTTCGTCGCGGTGGCCGATGAGGCCTTCGCCTACGCCGGTGATCTGCAGATCGTGCTGGACGAGCAGGACGAGCGGGAGAGCCTGACCATCCGCCTGGAGCGGGGCCGGGCCAACCTGGACCCGAACGCGGTGCAGGCGGAGTTCCTGGCCCGCTACCCGGAGCTGACCGTCACCGCGGTCCGGGACAACCTGGTGGACCTGCACGTGCAGCTGACCGATCCGACCACCTTCGACCGGACCGGGGCCAGCGGCAAGCTGGTCGCGGTGGTCGACCGGCGCGCTCGCAACAGCTGAGCGCGCGAAGGGCGGGCCGGAACCCCGAGCCCGGTCCGCCCTTCCTCCTTTTTAGACAGTGCCCAGCCAGCGCTTGAGGGCGACCGCCAGACCGTCGAGATCGCCGGTGTCCGCGGCCCAGGCCACGAAACCGTCGGGACGCACGAACAGTCCGCTCAGCCCGGCGCCGTCTGCCTTGCCCCGCACCAGGTCCAGGCGGTCGGTGTAGGGCTTGGCCAGCGCCGCGAGGTCCTCGTCCTCGGTGAGGTCGACGAGCAGGGACCGGCCGCTGTGGGTGTGCTCGGCGAGCCAGGTGCCGTCGTCGAGTTGGAGGGCGGGCATCATCGCGCCGGTCAGCGGATGGCCCTCGCCCAGCTCGTAGTGCTGCCACAGACCGGAGACCCGCCGTGCGTAGTAGGTTGCCCCGTCCCGGGTGCCGAGGAAGTCGGTGACCAGGCCGCGCAGGGCGGTGCTGTAGGCGTCGCCGCGCATCACCGCCACCTGGGACCGGGTCCACTCCAGCACCCAGGCGCCGATCGGGTGCCGTTCGCTGGTGTAGGTGTCGAGCAGGCCCTCGGGCGCCCACCCGCGGATGGTGGCGGCGAGCTTCCAGCCCAGGTTGACCGCGTCGCCCAGGCCAAGGTTGAGGCCCTGGCCGCTGAACGGCGGGTGCACATGCGCGGCGTCCCCGCAGAGCAGCACCCGGCCGCGCCGGTAGGTGCTGGTCTGCCGCGTGTGGTCGGTGAAGCGGGTGCCGCCGGGGGCGAGGTCGGTGACCCGGACGTCGCGGCCGCTGACCCGCCGCAGACTGGCCTCCATCTCGGCCGCGGTGACGGGTGCGGTGCGGTCGGCCGGGAGCCCGTCCAGCTCGAAGGTGCGCATCCAGCCCGGTTTCGGCCCGTAGACGTACATGCCGGTCGGCGTGTGCTGCCAGCCGCTCCCCAGCAGTTCCGCTCCCACCACGGTGCCCGCGGCCTGGCGGGCGGTCATCGTCGGTTCGGCGCCGGGGAAGTCGAAGCCCGCCTGCCGGCGCACCAGGCTGCGGCCGCCATCGCAGCCGACCAGCCAGGCCACCCGGACCTCGCCACTGTCCAGGTGCACGGTGACCCCGTCCGCATCGGCGTCGAACCCGCTCACCTCGACCCCGCGCCGGACTTCCACCCCCAGCTCCGTCGCGTGCTGACCGAGGAAGCGCTCCACCTCGATCTGCTGGATGTGCAGGTACCAGTCCGGACCGCGCCCGCGCAGGCTGGGATCGTCCAGGTCGATGGGCGCGGCCGGGACCAGGATCCCGCCGAAGTGCCCGACGAACGGCGACCGCTTTCCCTTGTCCAGGAACGGCGACTGCTCGGCCGCGGCCATCAGTGCCGGGAGCAGTCCACGCCGCTCGAATGCCTCCACGGCGGCGGTGTTGATCGCCCCAGCCTTGTTCGTGGTGTCGAGTTCGCTCAGCCGTTCGACGACGAGCACTCGCACCCCGGCCAACCGCAGTTCGGTGGCGAGCATCAGGCCGACCGGCCCGCCGCCCGCCACCAGCACGTCGTAGTCCAGCGACGTCGACATCCGGCAACCTCTTTAAGATAGATCGATGTATCTTATCGCACCTCACGGTAGGACACTGAGTTAAGATAGGCAAGTCTATCTAGTGGAGGGGTGCGGGTGGCCGAGCGACGCCGCGGGGCGGCACTGGAGCAGGCGCTGCTGGACGCGGCCTGGGCGGAACTCACGGCCAACGGTTACGCCAGATTCACCATGGACGGCGTGGTCCAGCGCGCGGGCACCAGCCCGCCGGTGCTCTACCGCCGCTGGTCCGACCGCGAGGCCCTCGTCCGGGCGACCATCAGCCATGTCCTGGCCCGGTCCCGGCTCGCCCTGCCCGACACCGGCAGCCTGCGCGGCGATGTCCTCGCGCTCCTGCGGGAGATCAACGCCACCCGGGTCCAGCTGATCATCGTGATGAGCGCGCACCTGGCCGGGTACCACCAGCAGACCGGCGCCAGCCCCGGCGACCTGCTCGACACCGGCGAGGACACCGACCTCACCCTGCTCTTCGAGCGCGCGATCAGCCGCGGCGAGATCACCGGCAAGAACCTCAGCGACCGCGTCAAGAACCTGCCGTTCGACCTGCTGCGGCACGAGATCCTGGTGACCTTCACCTCGGTGCCCGACCGGGTGCTGGCGGAGATCGTCGACACGATCTTCCTGCCGCTGCTGCGCTGACCGCCGAAAGAACGAGTAACGCCGGCAGTGCTGGCTGAAAGTACGAGGGGTGCGCACGCCGGCTCGGCCAGGGTGGGGCGCATGGCGATTCTGTCTCGAACTGCCCGCGGCCGAACCCGGCTGGCCACGTCCTGGTTGCTGGCCGGCAGCGCGGTCGCGACCCTGACCGGTGCGGCACCGGCCTCGGCGGCCTCGATCCCCGCGGTCCAACCGCTGGTGTTCGACTCACCGGGCTGGCGGGCGCTGCCGCAGTCCGATCGGCAGCTGTTCACCCAGTTCGCGCACGTCTCCACCACCTTCGACGGGCATGCGGCGGGGGTCTGGTCCCCGTCGTTCCGCCCCGACCGGATGGCCCGCGTGGTCGGGGCCCTGCCCGAGGGCGCCGGGCCCGGGACGCGGCCGCGGTATGCCTACGCGATCGGTCACCCGGATCCGGCGAAGCTGGGCGCCGCGACGCCGGTGGATCTCCCCCGGGAGCTGGGACTGCCCGCGGTGCACCGGATCTCGGACGGGCCCGCGTTGGACAAGTTGCGCGATCTCCCCTTCTACGAGGTCGACGACGCCGCCGTGGTGCACTTCAACTACGGGACGGGGGCCTCGTTCGACCCGGGCACCTGGCTGCTGTCCCGGATCGATGTGCACGAGGCCTTCCACCACTTCCAGTCCACCTTCCGCCCCGCGGTGCCGGGCCAGCCGAACCCGAGGGACTTCCCGAGGGGTCCCGCGGCGGTGCACGCCCTGGCGCTGCTGGAGGACCGGGTGCTGGCCGCGCCCGGCCCGGCGCGCGAGCGGCTGCGCACCTTCCTGGCCATCCGCGCCACCCGCTACGCCCAGGTACCCGCGGTGGTGGACCTGGAGCGGCAGCAGGACCAGTGGGAGGGCACGGCCCGGTTCGCCGAGGACCGCTACGTCGAACTCGGCGGGCAGACCGTCGTGCACGAGGACCGCACCCCGGAGGACCGGCGGGGGTTGTTCTTCCACCTGGCTGGCAACCGCAGTTACGCCGTGGGCGCGGCGATCGGCAGGCTGCTGGAGCAGTCGACCGGCGAGTCCTGGCGTGGCTTGATCGCCGAGGGGAACGCGCCGGCCGACGCCGCGGCCAAGCTCGTCGGCACGCCCGAGGGCGCCGAACGGGAGCGGCTGATCGAGGAGGCCAAGGGGCGGCACGACTATCCGGGGCTGCTGGCCAGGATCACCGCGGCCGACCTGCCTGGCCTGAACCTGGACGAACCGAAGCGCTGACCACCGCGGCCGGGACGGGGACGCTAGGCGTCAGGCGGATTCCCGTCCCGGACCGCGTCCAGGTACTCCGCGATGGCGTCCCGGTTGCGCACCAGCGCCTCGATCCGCCCCGACATCCGGTCCCGCTCACGTTCCAGGGTGGTGATCATCTCCGGGGTGGCGTCCGGGAAGTGGATGGTGCGGGGTTTGTTCAGGCAGGGCAGGATCTGCTTGATCAGCCGGGTGGGCAGCCCGGCGTCGAGGAGGCCGCGGATCTGTAGGACCCGGTCCACGTAGGTCTCGTCGTAGGAGCGGTAGCCGTTCTGGCAGCGCTCGGCCAGGATGAGGCCCTGCTCCTCGTAGTAGCGCAGCAACCGCCGGGGGGTGCCCGTACGCTCCGACAACTCTCCGATCCGCACGTCAGCCCACCTTACCGATGAGGAGCCGGCCCGATGCCCACCGCGGAGAACGCCCCCCTCAACGCACTGCTCGGCCTGTGGCGCTCCAGTGGGGAGACCCTGGACAGCCCGCCGGTGCGGATCATCGGCACTGACGAGTACACCTGGTTCGCCGGCGAGCATTTCCTGGTGCACCGGGTGGATGTGCGGTTCGGCGGTGAGCACGTCGAGGTCCTGGAAATGATCGGCCCCTACGATCCGGCCACCGGCGGCTACCCGATGCGGGCCTTCGACAACCGCGGGGTGCTCGCGGAGATGATCGCGCGGGTGGACGCCGAGGGCGTGTGGACCTTCCTCGGTCCGGACACCAGGGCCACGCTGCGGATCGCCGAATCGGTGATGGCCGCGCGGTGGGAACGCCTGGTGCGCGGGGAGTGGACGCACTGGCTGGACATGAGTTTCAGCCGCGCCTGATCAGGCGGTGTGTGCCCCGGGGCCGGGGGTGATGTCCAGGTCGGTCCTGGTCAGCTGGTCGTGACCGGCGCCGCAGGTCAGCACCGCGTGCACCGGCTGGCCGCAGTCGTGGTGGGTCAGCAGCACCGACGGCCCGGCCGGGTCGGCCACGTGCTGATCGCCCCACTGCATCAACGCCACCAGCACCGGGTACAGCTCGCGGCCCTTGCCGGTGAGGTGGTACTCGGGGCGGGCGCGCTGGCCGGGTTCCCGGTAGCTGTCGCGGTGCAGGATGCCGTGTTCGACCAGGGTGGCCAGGCGCTGGGTGAGCAGGTTGCGGGCGCAGCCGATCCGGCGCTGGAACTCCTCGAAGCGGGTGGTGCCGAAGAACGCCTCACGCAGCACCAGCAGTGACCACTTCTCCCCGACCACGGCGAGCGTGCGCGCCACTGAGCAGTTGTCGGTGCTGACCTCGGCGACTTCGGACATGCCCTCAGCCTACCCTTGAGTTGTGAATCCGAACTGAGGTCGGGGCCACTACCGGCTGACAACCGGTTCACAACTTCCTGACAACTCACCCCTACCGTCGGTGACGGCCACTCCACCGCCGAAGGGATCCGCTGTGCCCCTGCGCAAACCCGCCGTGTCCACCGTCGCCGCACTCCTGCTGACGCTGAGTCCGGTGCTCGCCCAGGCCGAGGCGGAAGGCCAGGGCGTGGGCGTGGTGGCCTACGACCTGGGGCGGGCGGCTTTCCGCACCCCGGCCATGCCCGAGCCCCTGGAGCTGACCGCGGTGGTGCACTACCCGGTGCGGCGCAGTTCCCGGCCCGCGCCGGTGGTGTTGATGCTGCACGGCTCCTGGCACTCCTGCGCCGACGACGCGGCCTGGCCCTGCGCCAGCTCCGCGCCGATGCCCAGCCACCGCGGTTACGACTACCTCGGCCGGGCGCTGGCCGAACGCGGGATCATCGCGATCTCCATCGCGGCCAACGCGATCGAGGGCCAGTGGAACCGGCCCGGCGGCAGCGGCCCGGCCCAGCCGATGCAGCCGTACCAGGCCCGCGCGGACCTGATCAACAAGCACCTGGCGATGTGGCAGCGGCTGGCCGCCACCGGGGACGGCGAACTGGCCGGGCGGTTCACCGATCCGGACACCGGCGCCGCCCGCGAGGTCGACTTCCGCGGCCGGGCCGACCTCACCAGGGTCGGCACCCTGGGCCACTCCCGGGGCGGCAAGGGCATCATGTGGCAGGCCGCCGACCGGGAACGGGCCAAGGTCCCGGCCGGCGTCCGGATCCGCGCGGTGCTGCCGGTCGCACCGGTGTACTTCCCCCTGGTGGAGGGCGATATCAGCGACGGACTGGTGACTACCGCGCCGGTCCGGGTGCTGGTGAGCACCTGCGACGGCGCGGTGGGCGAGGCCGGCCGCGGTTACGTCCGCGACGCGCTGGCCGCCGGCACCCGGTATCCGGCCGCGGTCAGCACCTACACCGGCGGCAACCACAACTTCTTCAACACCCAGTGGTCGCCGGGCAGCGGTCAGCAGCACGCCTATGACGACGCGCCCGGCCGGGAGGAGAACCCGCCGCTGCCCGAGGGCCAGTGCCGGGAACCCCAGTCCGGCGCCGTGGTCAAGCAGCTCGACGAGCAGCGGCAGCGTGGCCGGGCCGTGGACGAGGTGATCAAGTTCTTCACCCGCGCCCTGACCTGATCTCAGACCGGGTGCACCGCGACCTGCTGACCGCGGTGGCGGGGTGTCTCGATCTCCTCGACCACCGCGGCGGCGAAGTCCAGCGCGGACAACGCGCCCTCGGTCCGCGGCCAGCCCGGCGCGACCAGCCCGCCGTCAGTGCGATGCCCCGTGCGCCCGGCCTCGAAGTCGAACTCCCCGATCGGGCTCAGCACCAGCCAATCAAGGCCGTCGGTCTTGGCCAGCACCTCCGTCCCGGCCAGGTGCCCCAGGCAGAACGGCTTGAACTCCGCCGGGAACTCCGGCACGTCCATCAGCCGCACCCCCGGCGCGGACTCCAGCAGCACCGCGATGCCCAGCACCAGCACCCGCACCCCGGGCACCGCGGCCAGGGCCTGGGCGGCGGCGGTGTAGAAGGCGGCCGGGTCGGCGCTGAGGTCGTAGACCGTGCTGACCGCGACGTCGTGGCCGGGGACCAGCGCGGCCACCGAGGCGGCGTCGGTGACGTCTCCGGTGACCACCTGGCCGGGCAGGTCGGGGTGCCGGGCCGGATCGCGGACCACCGAGGTCACCTGGTGACCGCGGGCCAGCGCCTCGGCCACCACCAGCCGGCCGACCCGGCCACCGGCGCCGAAAACGATGATCTTGCTCATGGGTTCCCCAGTTCGTCAGGACCGTGCTGATCACGGCGCTGACCTGGACGCTATCCACGACATACTTGTTACTTCAAAGGTACTTGGCTACCGTTTCGGAAGTGACCAAGCCACTGCGTCCGGACCTGTTCGACCCGGCCTGCCCCACCAGCGCGCTGCCGTTCCGGATCGGTGACAAGTGGACCGCGATGGTCATCCGCTGTCTGGAGGACGGGCCGCGCCGGTTCACCGAACTGCGGGTGCCGATGGCCAGGGTGACCCCGAAGGTGCTCACCGAGACGCTGCGCGCGATGGAACGCGACGGCATGCTGACCCGCACGCACTACCCGGAGATCCCGCCGCGGGTGGAGTACGAGCTGACCGGGCTGGGCCGCTCGCTGCTCGGGTTGCTGGAGACCTGTTGCACCTGGGCCGATGAGCACCTGCCGGAAGTCCTCGCGGCCCGCGCCGAACACGAAGCGCGGATCGGCTGATGACCGAGCTGTGGCGGTCTGCCCGGGAGAGCTGGATTGATCACCAGGGCCGGGAGTGGTTCCGGAGCAAGCCACGCTGGCTGCCCGAGCGGGACGCGCGGCGGTTCGTGCTGCGCGGCTCGACACTGGTCGCGGTGGAATCGGCCGATCCCGAGCTGACCTGGCTGGATCCGGCCGCGCGGCCGGGGTTCTGGGCCGAGCGGGTGGCGGGCCGGGTGGACGGCGAGGCGACCGTCCAGCACGAGCTGAGCTACGGCGTGAGCATGTGGCGCAGTGCCACCGGCGCCCGGCTGGTGCTGATCACCGAGCACTGCTGATGGGTACAAGCGAGACGACACCGCCCGGCTACAACCAGGCCGAGCTGGCTGAACACCTTGGCCTACGGGCCTGGCAGGTCGCGGTGGGCCGCGAGTTCGGCCTGATCCCCGCACCGGACCTGGACCCGCGCTGGTCCGCCACCACGGCCGCCGCGCTCACCGGCGAGGCCGACCGCATCCGCGCGGCGGTGGGCGCCGAGTACCCGATCGGCGGGCAACGCGCGGCGGGCAGGCTGGCCGTACTCAGCGGCCTGGACGTCACCCCGGCCGACGTGGCCGCGCTGGCCGAGCAGGGCCTGCTCACCGTCGCCGCGAGATACACCAGCAACGACCGCTCGCACGACCTGTTCGCACCGGCGCAGCTGGACCGCGTGGCCGCCGAGCAGGCCGCAGCACTGGCCGCGGTGGTGGCCGAGCGCATCGCGTGGATCGTGGCTGGCCTCTCGATCGCGGACGCGGCCACGGCGCTGGGCTGGCAGCGGCAGGACCAGTTCCTGGAGTTCGCGCAGCGGCGGGGCCTACTCCAGAAACATGGCCACTACGCCCGCACGGACCTTGAAGCACTGGTCGCCGAGGGCGGCTGAATCCGTTACGCCATCACCGGTTTCGGCTCGCGCAGCTGGGCCAGCGCGACCGCGAGCACCAGCAGTCCACCGGCCTGGGCCAGGGTCAGCAGCTGCGGGCTGACCGCGTCGCCGAACGCGCCGAAGGCCAGGAAGGCGATCGGGAAGGTGGCGCTGATCGCGGCCTGCAGCGCGGCGAAGAACCTGCCCTTGACCTCATTCGGCACCACCTGCTGGAACAGCGCGGTGAACTTGACGTTGGAGACGCCGAGGAACCAGCCGCTGGCCGCGAGTGCGATCGCGTAGAGCCACTGGTCCACCAGCAGCCCCGGCACCGCCAGGCACAGCCCGAACAGGGCGATGCAGACCGCGCCGAAGCGGGTGGTGCGGCTACCGGTGGGGATGCTCGCCGCGAGGAAGGCGCCCAGCAGCAAACCCAGCCACAGCGCGGCTTCCAGGATCGCCAGGGTGCCCGCGCCCTGTGCCAGCACGAGTTTGGTGTAGAGCGGCAGCACCAGCAGGGTCGGCGCGGAGAAGAAGTTGGCGGCGGCGAAGCACACCAGTAGCGGCCGCACCCCGGGCATCGAACCCAGGAAGTGCCAGGTGCCACCGTCGGCCGCGGGTGCGTCCGCCGGGCGTGCGGGCGGGGCCGGGACCGGGGTGAACTTGGCCGCGGTCAGGCACAGCGCGGCGATGGCGTAGCTGGCCGCGTTGAGCCAGATCGCGCCGGTGAAGCCGACCGTGGCCAGCAGCACCGCGCCGAAGGCCGCGCCGGCGAAGTTGGCCACCGACTGGGTGGCCGCGCCGAAGCCGACCGCGCGTTCGATGTCCTTGCCCGCCACCAGTTCCGGCAGTGCCTTGAGCAGGCAGGGGTCGAAGAACGCCTGGCAGGTGGCCAGCACCAGCGCCACCGGGTAGACCATCCACGGCGCGACCGCGTCCTGGGTGGCCAGGATCGCCAGCACGGTGACCACCGCGCAGGCGATGAGTTCCGCGCGCAGCATCACCGTGCGGCTGGGGCGGCGGTCCAGGCGGCGGCCGATCTGGCGGACCAGCAGCAGCGGCGGCAGCGCGCCCAGCACCAGGAACGCCCCGGAGGCCAGCCCTCGGGTGTCGGCGGGCAGGCTGCCCAGCAGCCACCACAGCAGCGCGATCTGGTAGACCCGGGTGCCGCCTTGGGAGAGCACCTGGCCCACCCAGACCAGGGCGAAGTTCTTGTTGCGCAATAACATCAGGCGCCGCGCTCATCGAGCAGCCGGACCAGCTTGCCGGTCCGCGGGTTGATCTTGAGCCCGTCCGGGCCCGCCCATTCCACCGCTAGGGGCTGGATCAGGCCGCGCTCGACGTGGTCGGCGAACATCGGCCGCAGCTCGTCCAGGGACACCGCGATCGCCTTGGCCAGCTCCTCCTGTCCGGTGACCGTGCCGCCAAGCCGGAGCACGAGCTGGTCCTTGGCGTCCTTGCGCCGCAACACCACCTGGATGCCGGTGATGGACTGCCCGGCCGCCGCACCCTCCACAATGGAACGCAGATCGTCCAGGTAGACGGTCACCGGTCCGACCCGCGCGCCCTCGTCGGAACGCCCGAGCAGCCGGAAGGTCCGCGACTCGAAATCGGTCCACTCGGCCAGATCGCCCACCGGGTACCGCACCACCGGCTGCAGGGTGCGCACCAGGTCGGTCACCACCACCCGCCCTGGCCGGCCCGCCTCCTGGATCGGCTCGCCGGAGTCGATGTCCAGGATCTCCATGATCCGCCCAGGGAAGACCCGGTGGATCCGCGCGTCCTGCTCACCCTCGACCGGCCCGCCCAGGATGCCGCCGTCCACGCTGGCGTAGCCGATCGAGCGGACCTGCGCGCCGGGGAAAGCGGCGTTGATCAGCGCCCGCTGGTCGCCGTAGAAAGCCTCGCCGCTGAACAGCACGATCCGCACCAGCGGCAGCGAACCCACGGTGTCCACCACGTGCTGGGCCAGCTGGCACAGCGAGGTGGGCGGCGCGGCCAGCACGGTCGCGCCGAACTCTTCCAGGGTCTTGGCCACGAACTCCAGCGGAGCCGAGCCGGCGATGGGCAGCTGCACGGTGTCCACCGGCGCGTCCTGCAGGGTGTTGAGGGTGAAGATGAAGCTGGAGTACAGCTCCCCGGCGTAGAACAGGTTCGCCACCCGGTCCCCGTCGACCAGTCCCGCGCCGACGAGACCGGTGGAGAAGGTCTCGCTCATCTCCCGCCACTCCGCGCGGGTGTAGACCGACACCCGCGGCGCGCTGGTGGTGCCGCCGGTCTTGAACACCAGACCGCCGACGTGCTCGCCGGTGTGCAACCGGTTGTCCCGCAAGGTGTTCGCCGCCCAGTACCCGGCGTGGTCCACGATCGGCAGGTCGGTCAGGTCCGGCGCGGGTGGCAGCTCCGCGTAGAGTTCCCGGTAGTAGGGGGAGCGCTCGCGGACCAGGTCGACGAGTGCGGAAACAGACAAGCCAGCCACCTGTGCGAAACCTCCAGCCAGGTCAGGACAAAACACCTGAGGCTAGCGTCCGCCGTTTGGCGTTTTCCCAGCTCGCGCAACGGATGTGCGCACCGACACCCGGTGACCTCGGATACCCCCGGCTGGCCTAGTTACTCCGCCACGACCAGCCGCAGCGCGCTGGCGTACTCCGGTTGGGTGCGCAGGTGGCCGAATCGCCGGTCCCACTCCCCCGACTCCAGGTCCGCGGCCAGGGTGGCGACGATCCGCGCCTCGGCCTCGGGTCCGACAAAGCCCCAGCCGGACTGGGCGCGGCGCACCGCGGGGTCGAGGAAGCGTTCCGGGCGGCCGTAGTAGGCGTCGGTGAACCCGTCCACGCAGTCCAGTGCCACCGGGACCGGGGTGACGGTGGCGCCGCCGAGGATCTCGGCCATCCGCTCCACGGGCAGGTAGCGGCCGCGTTCGACGCTGACCACCTCCGGCGCGTACTCGGCGAACCAGCCCTGGGCCAGGGCCGGACCGTCGATGGTCAGGATCACCACCCGGCCGCGGCTGACCCGCCGCAGCTCGCGCAGGCCGCGCTCGGCGTCGGACCACTGGTGCACGGTGATGGTGGCCATGGCCGCGTCCACGCTGCCGTCGTCCAGGGGCAGTTCCTCGGCGATGCCGTTGATCGCCGGAACCAGGTGTGACGGCCGCTGGGCCCGCATGGCGGCGGCGGGTTCGATCGCGATCACGTGCCGGTCCAGCGGTTCGTAGGAGCCCGCGCCCGCGCCGACGTTGACCACCGTGCGGGCCTCGCCGAGGGCGGCGTGCACCAGTTCGGCGATACGCGGGTCGGTGCGGCGGTGCTGGGCGTAGCCGGAGCCGTGGGTCTCGTAGTCGAAGTCGCCAGCCGGTTTTGTACGCATGTCCTGCCCCCAGGATGTAGTGAGTTCCTTCTGGGAACGCACTATGCTGGGCAAGGGAAGCGCGAGTCAAGGAGGACTGGGTGCGCCGCACGGACCTCTCCGACGCCGACTGCGCCATCGCGCAGGCCCTGGATGTGGTCGGCGACTGGTGGACGCTGCTGGTGGTGCGCGATGTGGCCCGCGGCGTGCACCGCTTCGAGGCGTTGTGCACCGAACTGGGCATGTCCCGCAAGGTGCTGGCCGAACGGCTGCGCTGGCTCCTGGATCATGGCGTGCTGCGGCGCGAGCGCTACCACGAGCACCCGCCGCGCTACGAGTACCGGCTGACTGACCGGGGCCGCGCACTGCTGCCGGTGCTGGTGGCCCTGCAGGACTGGGGCGCGACCTGGCTGCTCGGCGACGGCACCCTCTCCGCCACCAGCGCACCGGACTCGGCCGAAGCCCGCCGGGTGCGTGACCTGGTCGGCGCCCGGGTCCCGGACCTGCTGCTGCCCGCCGCGGACAGCACCCGCCGGGACCCGATCGCCGACTCCACCAGCACTGTTGTCTACTTCTTCCCCGGCGCGGGCGGCACCCACCCGCCGGGCTGGGACCAGATCCCCGGCGCCCCCGGCTGCACCCTGGAGGCATGCGCCTACCGCGACCGGCACACCGAGTTCGCCGCGCGCGGGGCCACCGTGCACGGGGTCTCCACCCAGCGCCCGGACGAACTGGCCGCCTTCACCGCCGCCGAGTCCCTGCCCTTCCCACTGTTCTCCGATGCCGAACTGGCGCTGGTCACCGCGTTGCGGCTACCCACTTTCCGGGCCGGCGGGGTGGACCGGCTCAAGCGGCTGACCCTGGTGGTGGACCGGCAGCGGATCGTGCGTTCGGTGCTCTACCCGATCCCGGACGCGGCGGGCTCGGTGCAGGACGCCCTGGCGCTGGTCGATCAGCTTCAGCCGACCTGACGAAGCTCGATCGCACCGAAGCGGGCCACCGGATGCCGGGCGGCGATCGCGATCGCCTCGTCCAGGCTCGCGCAGTCCAGGAGGTCGAATCCGGCGATCCACTCCTTGGTCTCGGCGAACGGTCCGTCGCTGACCAGGGCCCGCGAGCGCACAGTTCTCGCTTCCGCGGTCGGCCGGAGCCGGTCTCCGTCCAGGCGTTGCGGGGTGGTGTCCACCCAGTCCTCCGCGTTGTCCTCGACCGTGCCGACCAGTGCGTCGTCCACGCGCACGAACATCAGGTACTTCATTACTCAGTCCTCCCAGTACGCGCGAACTTCGATCGGACCCCGGCCCGCGGCCGGATGCGCGGCGGCGATGGCCACCGCGGTGTCCAGGTCAGCGCAGTCGATGATCTCCACGGACAACGGGTTGATCTCGCCGAACTGGCCGTCCACAAGCTGGCGCTCGGCACCGCGAACCCGCACCGTCACCGCCTCCGCCGGCGCGGCCAGTGGCAGTCCGGTCCGGCTCGCGCCCCGCGCGTCGAGTTCGCGCAGCCAGGCCGCGAACTCCGGTGTGTCCGCGGGTGTCTCCGCGCAGATCATCAGCAGGTACTTCACCCACTCCTCCTTCGGCCGATTCCGACTCTCCCCCACCCGACGGGCACGGGCTCGCGGAATCGACACCGGCGCAGCGGCGAGTTGTGGCAACCTGGGCGGGATGCCGCATTTCGAGAGCTATGACGGACTTCGGCTGTCCTACACCACACTCGGCGCAGGCCCGCCGCTGATCTGCCTCTCCGGCGGACCCGGCGCGGACGCCACCAGCCTGGGTGACCTCGGTGGACTGGCCGAGCACCACACGCTCATCCGGCTGGACGCCAGGGCGGGCGGGGACTCCGAGATCCCCCAGGACCAGGCCAGCTGCGCGTTTCCCGCCCAGGTCAAGGACATCGAGGCGTTACGCGCCCACCTCGGGATGCGCCAGATCGACCTGCTGGCGCACTCCGCGGGCACCCTGACCGCCCAGGCCTACGCCGCCGCCGAACCCCGGCGGGTCCGGCGGCTGGTGCTCGTCGCCCCAGCCGGTCGCGGGTCGCGCGAGCCGGACGCCGAAGAGGTGGCCCGGATCCAGGCCAGAGGGGTGCGCACCCAGGAACCGGCGGAGAACGGCAGTCCGCCGGGCTGGCTGCGGGGCGCGTTCTACGTCGAGCACCAGGCCAAGGCGCTGCCGCATCCGGTGCTCGCGGTGGCCGGGGCCGAGGACGGCATCGCCGGACTGACCCCGGCCAAGCTGGTCGCCGACCTGCACCCGGCCGGGGTCCTCGCCGTACTCCCCGGCTGCGGGCACTGGCCGTGGCTGGACGCCCCCGACCCGTTCACCTCAGTGGTTTCCGGGTTCCTGGCCGGGTAACTCAGTCCAGCACCGCGGTCGCCTCGATCTCCACCAGCAGATCCGGCTCGGCCAGTGCGGCCACGCCGATCCCGGTCAGCGGCGGCAACGCGGTGATGCCCAGCTTCGCCGCGGCCCGCTCGGCGCCTTCGACGTAGTGCGCGATCAGGTCCGGGTTCCAGCCGACGAAGTACACGGTCACTTTCGCCACGTCGTCGAAGGTGGCGCCGACCTCGGCCAGGGCGATGCCGAGGTTGAGGTAGCACTGCTCGACCTGGGCGGCCAGGTCGCCTTCGCCGATCTTGCGGCCCTCGGCGTCGCGGGCGACCTGGCCGGCGATGAAGACCATTCTGGAGCCGGTGGCCACGGCGACCTGCCGGTAGAGGTCGACCTTGGGCAGTCCGGCGGGGTTAACCAGGGTGATAGCCATGCCGCGACAATACATAACATTGCAATGCTATGTATCCTGGGCCCATGGCCAGGACGAAGGATCCAGCGGTGCGCACCCTGCTGCTGGAGCGGGCGGCGCAGCTGCTGCGCACCCGCGAACCGGTCACGCTGCGCACGCTGGTGGCCGGGACCGGTGTGTCCACCATGGCCGTCTACACCTACTTCGGCGGCATGGACGGACTGTGGAAAGCGTTGCGGCAGGAGGGTTTCACCCACCTGGCCGCCCGCTTCGCCACCCTGACCATGTCCAAGGATCCGGTCGCGGACCTGACCGCGCTGGTGGCCGCCTACCTCGGCAACGCCCTGGATCACCCCGACCTGTACCGGGTCATGTTCGACGCCAGTTTTGACCTGGAGGACCTCAAGGCCGCCGACGCGACCCTGGAGTACCTGGTCCAGGCCGCCGACCGGGGCCGCGTGGCCGAGCGGTTCCGGGCCGAGGTGGTGCCGCTGGAACTGGCCACCCAGAGCTGGGCCATCGCGCACGGCCTGGTCTCCCTGGTGGCCAACGGCCCGCTCCCCCGCCAGACCCTGGGCAGCGGCGTGCCCATGCTGACCGCGCTCTACGTCAGCATGGGCGATGAGCCGGGCCGGTGCGCCCGATCCGTTATGCGGGGCTGGACCCTCGATCAGCGGTAGCCGGTGGTGTCGGCGGGCTTGCCCGGGTCCTGCACCTCGACCAGGTAGCGCCAGGCGTCGGGCTGGGAGCCGTCCAGGTCGGTGAAGCCGTAGACCTGGGCCAGGCTGCCCGCGTCCAGGGACTGCTGGTTGAACCGGGCCACCTCGGGATCGCCGGCCAGCGCGGCCACCGCCCGGCCGCCGTAGCGGGTGGTCTCGGAGATCGCGAAATGCGGTTCCTTGACCAGGGCGTCCCGCCAGTTCGCCTCAGTGACCCCGTAGGCCTCCAGCATCATCTCCGAGCGCAGCCAGCCCGGGGTGAGCGCGACCGCGGTGCCGCCCTTGGCCTTCATCTCATGGCCCAGGGTGAAGGCGATCCGGTTGCAGTTGGCCTTGGTCAGGTCGAAGTAGGTGCTGACCCGGTAGTTGTCCTGGTTGTAGGCGGTGGTGCCGTCGGTCAGCTCGATCAGCAGGCTGCCGGGGTGGCGCAGCATCAGCGGCAGCGCGTGGTGCGCGGTGATCAGGTGGGTGTCCACCGCCAGCCGCAGCATCTTCAGTCCGCCGTCGAGGTTGTGCTCCCAGATCGGCCTTTCCCACTCCAGCAAGGAATTCCCGCCGAAGATCGCGTTGACCAGGACATCGAGGCGGCCCTGTTCGGCGTCGATGCGCTGGATCAGGGCGTGCACCTGGGCCGGGTCGAGGTGGTCCACCGGCACGATCACCGCGGTGCCGCCCTCGGCCTCGATCATCGCCGCGGTCTCCTCCAGGGACTCGGCGCGGTTCTCCGGCGACTTCGCCCCGCCCGCGGTGCGGCCGGTGAGGTAGACGGTGGCGCCCGCCGCGCCCAGTTCGATGGCGATGCCCCGACCGGCGTTGCGGGTGGCGCCGGCGACCAGGGCGATCTTGCCGTTCAGTGGCTTGCTCATGCCGGTCACCGTGCCAGCAGAGACTGACACGTTCTGGCAGGTATTGCCGAAACCAGTTGCGGAAGATTTCTTCTGGAACTTATCTTCTGGAACATGGGGAACCGTCGCATCACCGATCCCGAGGTGCTCAAGGGCCTGGCCCAGCCACTGCGGCAGCAGCTCTACCAGCTGCTGACCCAGACCGGCCCGGCCACGGTGAGCGCGCTGGCCAAGCGGGTGGACACCGATCCCGGCCTGGTCAGCTACCACCTGCGCGAGCTGGCCAAGGCGGGCTACATCGTGGCCGCGCCCGAGCTGGCCAGGGACCGCCGCGAGCGCTGGTACCGGGCCACCGGGGAGAACCAGTCCTGGGCCTGGACCGACTTCACCACCCCGGAGGCCCGCACGGTGGCCACCGCGGCGCTGGCCCAGATGGTGACCAACCAGTTCGAGCGCTCGCGTGCCTTCCAGCAGACCCGGGACGGCTGGGAAGGGCAGTGGAACACCTCGGCCTTCGTCTCCAACAACTACCTGCGCCTGACCGACACCGAACTGCGCGAGCTGGAGGACGAGCTGCACGCGGTGATCACCAAGTGGCGCGAACCGCGCAAGGACCTCCCGGCCGGGCCCGAGGCCGAGGACGGTCGCGAGCACGTGTTCCTGTTCCTGCACGCCTTCCCGGAGCGCCCGTGAGCACCGCCCTCGCCGTTCGCCCGGCCTACCGCGAACCCGCCTACCTGCGTTACCTCGCCGGACATGGCACCTCGCTGCTGGGTGATCAGGTCTGGCATGTGGCGCTGTCCTACTCCGCGGTGCAGCTGGCCTCCCCCGGCGTGGCCGGTCTGATCATGACCGTCGCCTCGGTGCCGAGGCTGGCGCTGATGCTGCTGGGCGGCGCGCTGGCCGATCGCTTCGACGCGCGGCGGTTGATGATCGGTAGCGATCTGGCCCGCACGGTGGTCATGGTGCTGGCCGCGGTACTGGCCTTCACCTCGCCCAGCGTGCTGTGGCTGGTGCTGGTCGCGCTGGCCTTCGGCATCGCCGACGCGGTGTTCCTGCCCGCGGCCGGCTCGCTGCAACCGCGGCTGCTGGAACTCGGGCAGCTCTCCTCCGGCGCCGCGCTCAACGAGGTGGCGGCCAGGGCCGCGCTGCTGCTGGGCGCGCCACTGGGCGGCGTGCTGGTGGCTGTCGGCGGGTTGCCGCTGGCCTGTGTGGTCAACGCGGTGACCTTCGTGCTCTCCATGGTCGCGGTGGCCTCGGCCCGGCCGCGCCGGGAGGTCCAGCCCAGCGGTGAGCCGATGTTCGCCGCGATGCGCTCGGGTTTCGCCTTCCTGCGCGGGGACCGGGTGCTGCGCACGGTGATCCTGGCCGCGCTGGTGATCAACCTGGGCTTTGTCGGGCCGATGAACCTGGGCATCGCGGTGCTGGCGGAGTACCGCGGCTGGGGGTCGGTCGGGATCGGGTTGCTGGTGGCCGGGTTCGGCGGCGGCGCGGCGCTGGGCGCGCTGGTGCTGCTGCGGGTGCACCTGCGCACCCGGCTCGGGCTGATCGTCGCGGTGGCCGCGCTGGCCGAGGCGGTGGCCATGGTGGCGATGGCGGTGTGGCCGAGTCTGCCGGTGGCGGTGTTCGCGGCGGTGCTGGTCGGACTGGGCGGCGCGCCGTGCGGGATCGCGGTGCGCACCCTCATGCAGGCCCGCACGCCGGATGCCTTCCGCGGCCGGGTGAGCAGCGTGCACACCCTGTGCAGCCTGGGCATCGCGCCGCTGGCCATCGGTTTGTTCGGCCTGGCGGTGGATGCCTTCGGGGTGCTGCCCGCCTATCTGCTCTGCGCCGCACTGGAGCTGATCGGGGCCATCTTGTGCCTGGCTGTGGCGGACCTGCGGCGAGCCTCGATCCAGCAGGGATAACCTGGTCACGGTAGGTGGGCGTGACTGAACAGGGAGACAATGTCGGCGACGAGGCTGCTGCTGCTCGGTGTGGTGCGCTGGTGCGGGACCGCACACGGCTATCTGGTGCGCGCCGAGCTGGAGTCCTGGTGGGCGCACGAGTGGGCCAACATCAAGTGGGGCTCGATCTATCACGGCCTCAAACAGCTCACCAAGCAGGAGCTGATGACCGCCGCCTCGCCGGCGACCAACGTGGGCCGGGTCGACTACGCGCTGACCGAGGCAGGCGACGCGGAGTTCCTGCGACTGCTGCGGGCCACCCTGCGCGAACCGGAGCAGCACAAGCCCGATCTGCTCGCCGCCGCCCTGGTGCTGATGCCGACCCTGCCGCGCGATGAGGTGATCTCGCTGCTCAAGGAGCGGCTGGCCGCGCTGGAGGTCAACCGGGCCCAGGTCGCCGGGCAGGCCGGGGACCTGACCGAACCCGCGCACATGAGCGAGTTGTTCGGGGTCTGGCGGCGCTCGGCGGACAGCAGCATCGCCTGGACCCAGGACCTGGTGGAGCGGATCGAGGCCGGGGAGCACACCTTCGCCGGCGAGGCCCCGCACGTCTTCGGCATGCCCGGCGGCGCCACCTTCAACAGTGACGGCACACCCCGGCCCCGGCCGCGTCCCGACATCAGCTGCGGCTGAAACTTTTCCTCCACTCAAACTTGTATGTAGGGTCCGTTTTGCCCTACCCTCGCCCGGCGACTCAAGTTTGAGTAGGGAGCTGGGGATGATCCACACCAGGGATCTGGTCCGTCACTTCAAGGCAAAAGGGGAGGTAGTGAAGGCTGTCCAGGGCGTTGACCTGGACGTAGTGCAAGGCGAGATCGTCGCCTTCCTCGGCCCGAACGGGGCAGGCAAGAGCACCACACTGCGCATGCTGACCACACTGCTGCCCGCCACCTCCGGCGAGGCGAAGGTGGCCGGGTTCGACGTGCGCGCCAACCCGGACGCGGTGCGCGGCCGGATCGGCTACATCGGGCAGAAGCACGGGGCCAGCGAGGGCCAGCAGGTCCGCGACGAGCTGGTCGCGCAGGGCCGCATCTACGGGCTCGGCTCGGTGGATGCGGGCAAGCGGGCCGATGAGCTGCTCGACCAGCTGGAACTGGCCGAGCAGGCCAAACGGTACGTGGCCACCCTCTCCGGCGGGCAGAAGCGCAGGCTGGACGTGGCGCTCGGGCTGATCCACCGCCCGGACCTGCTGTTCTTGGACGAGCCCTCGACCGGTCTCGACCCGCACAGCCGGGCGAACCTGTGGACGCATATCACCGGGCTGCGCGAGCAGTACGGCACGACCATCTTCCTGACCACCCACTACCTGGACGAGGCCGACACCGCGGCCGAGCGGGTGATCGTCATCGACCACGGCCGGATCATCGCCGAGGGCACCCCGGACCAGCTCAAGGCCAAGGTCTCCGGCGACCTGGTCACCGTGGAGTTCGGCGAGCCCGAGGCCGCCGCCCGCGCGGTGGCCATCGGCGAGGCCCTGCCCGGCGCGCACGAGGTCAACGCCGAGGGCAGTCGGCTCACCTTGCGGGTCGAGCACGGTGACGAGGCGCTGCCGATGCTGGTCCGCGCCCTGGACACCGCGGAGATCCGGCTGCGCGGGCTGAATGTCTCCCGGCCCAGTCTCGACGACGTCTTCCTGTCCCTGACCGGCCGCAGCCTGCGTGAGGAGTCGGCATGAACCTGATCACCGCGACCGGTGTCATCTACGCCAGGGAGATGCGGCCGACGCTGCGCAATCCGATGGCGATCATCACCGGACTGCTCCAGCCGCTGCTGTACGTGGCGCTGTTCGGTCCGCTGCTGTCCACCTTCAGCCTGCCCGGGGTGCCCGGCGGCGGCACCCCGTGGGCCTGGTTCATCCCGGGCATGCTGGTCTTCACCACCCTGTTCGGCACCGCCTTCGCCGGGGCAGACCTGATGTACGAGCGGGACATGGGCTCGCTGGAACGGCTGCTGGCCTCGCCGGTGAGCCGGATCGCGCTGCTGATCGGGCAGGTCGGCAGGCAGGTCAGCACACTGCTGGTGCAGGCGCTGGTGCTGATCGTGGTGGTGCTGCCCTTCGGGCTCTCGGTGGATCCGCTGGGCACGTTCCTGGGGCTGGTGATGCTGATCCTGCTCTCCGCGGCGGTGGGCATCGCCTCCCTCGGCCTGGGGCTGGTGATCAAGCAGGCGTACCTGTTCTACACCGCGGTGCAGACCGCGATCCTGCCGCTGATGCTGACCGCGGGCATGTTGCTGCCGATGGACACCGCGCCGGGCTGGCTGTTCGTGCTCTCCCGGATCAACCCGCTGACCCACGTGGTCAACGCCGAACGCGCGCTCTTCGCCGGGAACTTCAGCCATCCCTCGATCCTGATCTCGGTGGGCATCGTAGTGGTCGGTGGCGCCGGAGCCACCGCCTTCGCCCTGCGCGCGATCCGCAAACTCTCCGCCTGATCTCCTTTTCAGAGAAGTCCAGAAAGGGCACCGTGACCTCAGTCGACGTCCTCGACTCGACCGACACCCTGCTCCCCGACCGACTGATCGTGCGTGGCGCGCGCGTGCACAACCTGCGCGGCGTCGACCTCGACCTGCCGCACCGCAAGCTGATCGTGTTCACCGGGGTCTCCGGCTCCGGCAAGTCCTCGCTCGCCTTCGACACCCTCTACGCCGAGGCGCAACGGCGTCAGGTGCAGTCGCTGTCCACCTTCGCCCGGCAGTTCATGGACGAGATGGGCAAGCCCGACCTGGACCGGCTGGAGGGCCTGTGTTCGGCGGTGGCGGTGGACCAGCGTTCCTCGGCCACCCGCAGCCCGCGCTCCACGGTGGGCACGGTGACCGAGGTGTATGACCTGATGCGGGTGGTGTGGGCCACCGCCGGCCTGCCGCACTGCACGGTGTGTGACGAAGAACTGTTGCCGGACAACGGAGTCCTGGTCTGCCTGGACGGGCACGAGACCGAGTTGCCCGAGCTGTACAACCGCTCCTTCTCCTTCAACCTGCCCTTCGGCCAGTGCCCGGACTGCCAGGGCCTGGGCTCGGCGGCCGAGGAGGAGAGCACCCGGCTCCGGTTGTGCGCCAGTTGTGGTGGCGCACGTCTTCGGCCCGCCCAACTGGGAGTGCGGGTCGGCGGCCGGAGCATCGCGGAGGTGACCGCGCTGCCGGTGGCGCAGTGCCTGCGCTGGTTCGCTGAACTGTCCTTCTCCGAACGGCAGCGGCAGGTCCTGGACCAGGCGCTGATCGAGATCACTGACCGGCTGCGCTACCTCACCGAGGTCGGCCTGGGCTACCTCAGCCTGGACCGCCCGGCGCGCACCCTGTCCGGGGGCGAGTCGCAGCGGATCCGGCTGGCCACCCAGCTCGGCACCCGGTTGTTCGGGCTGTTGTACGTGCTGGACGAGCCCACCGCCGGCCTGCACCCGCAGGACGTCGAGGAGCTGATCGGCACGCTGAAGTCGTTGCGGGACCGGGGGAACACCCTGATCGTGGTGGAACACGACGAGCACCTGATCCGGGCCGCGGACTGGGTGGTCGAACTGGGTCCGGCCGCGGGCGAGCACGGCGGGCAGCTCATCTTCACCGGCACCGCGCCGGAGATGCTGGCCGATCCGGAGTCGCTGACCGGGGCCTATCTCAGTGGCCGCCGCACCGGCCATCGCCCGGACCGCCGCCGCAGGCCGGTGCCGGGGCGGGCGCTGACGGTGCGCGGGGCCAGGGAGAACAACCTCACCGGCCTGGACGTGACCTTCCCGCTGGGGTGTTTCGTCGCGGTCAGCGGGGTCTCCGGCGCCGGCAAGTCCACCCTGGTCGACACCATCCTCTACCGGGCCGCGGCCAAGGCCCTCGGCACGGAGGCGCTGCCCCCGGGCGAGCACGACGGGGTCGACGGACTCGGCCTGGTGGACCGGGTGATCCGGGTCGACCAGACCCCGATCGGCCGCTCCGGCCGGTCCACCCCGGCGACCTACACCGGGATCCTGGACTCCATCCGCAAGCTGTTCGCCCAGACCAGCACGGCCAAGGAGCTGGGTTTCACCCCGGGCCGGTTCTCCTTCAACTCCCCCGGCGGCCGGTGTGAGGCGTGTGCCGGGGACGGCACGGTGCGCATCGAGATGTACTTCCTGCCCGATGTGTTCCTGGAGTGCGACAGCTGTCACGGCACCCGCTACGACGCGGACACGCTGAAGGTGACCTACCGGAATCGCACCATCGCCGACGTGCTGGACCTGCCGATCGAGGCCGCGGCGGAGTTCTTCGCCGCGGCCCCGGCCATCGCCGGTCCGCTGCGCACGTTGTGCGAGGTGGGGCTGGGTTATCTGCGGCTGGGCCAGGCGGCGAACACGCTCTCCGGCGGGGAGGCGCAGCGGGTCAAGCTGGCCGCGGAACTGCAGCGCAGACCCGGCAAGCACACGCTGTACCTGCTGGATGAGCCGACCACGGGTCTGCACGCGAGCGACGTGGCCAGGTTGATGGGGGTGCTGCACCGGCTGGTGGCCAAGGGGCACACGGTGATCACCGTCTCGCACCACAGCGAGGTGGTGCGTACCGCGGACTGGGTGATCGACCTGGGTCCGGCAGGCGGTGACGGCGGCGGCCAGGTGGTGGCCACCGGCACCCCGGAGGAGATCGCGGCAAATCCGGCCAGCCGGACCGGCCGGTATCTCACCAGGTAGTCCGGTGCCGGCCTCCTGACTGTCCTTCGTGGACAGTCCCTGCTGTGGGCAGGAGCACGCTTTCCGCGGGCTCCTGCCCACCTAGGCTGTTGCGGTGACTGGTCTGGGTACGGGCATCAACGTCCTGGCGATCCTGGTGGGCACCAGCCTGGGCGCGGTGCTCGGCGACCGCCTGCCCAAACGCTGGCGCGAACTCATGGTCTCCTCACTGGCCCTGTTCCTGCTGGCCATGGGCGTCTACCAGGCCATGCAGGCTTTCACCGGCGAGTTCGCCACCGCCGCGGGCGGCGCCGCCACCATCCTCATCCTGGCCGCCCTGGTGCTGGGCGGCGGCCTGGGTTCGGCCCTCGACATCGAGTCCCGCCTGGACACCATGGGCGGCTGGCTGCAACGCCGTTTCTCCCGCGGCGGCGCCGAGGACCACCGTTTCGCCACCGGCTTCGTCACCGCCACCCTGCTGTTCTGCGTGGGCCCGATGGCGGTGCTGGGCGCCTTCGCCGACGGCGTGCAGGGCGACCCCGGCATCCTGGCGATCAAGTCCATCCTGGACGGCTTCATCGCCCTGGCCTTCGCCGCCAACCTGGGCTGGGGCGTGGGCCTGTCCGCCGCCGCGGTGCTGGTCTACCAGGGTGGCCTGACCGCGCTGGCCTCGGTGCTGAGCACCGTGATGGTCCCCGCCGTGATCGGCTCCCTGACCGCGGTCGGCGGCATCCTGATCCTGGCGATCAGCCTGCGCATGCTGGAACTCCGCGAGATCGCCGTGGCCAACCTGCTCCCGGCCCTGCCGCTGGCCCCGATCGCCACCGCGGTCTACCTAGCCCTGGCCTGACTCACCCCGCGGCCCCGAAGGTCAGCAACTCCCGCCGGTACACCGGCGCCAGCGCCGACCCCGCGGGCGGCACCCGCGCCCCGAGCCGATAGTCCAGTTCCAGCAACACGACGAAGTCCGGCAACGCGTCCTCGGTCGGCTGCCCCTGGGCGTCCCGGCTGCCCGGTTCGGCGTCCCATTCGATGAGGTGAATGGAGACGGAGTAGCGCCCGGGTGGCAACGGCAGCCCGGTGTCGGCGGGCCGCCCGGACACCTCCTCGATGCCGCCAACGTGCACCATCCCGTGGCACACCAACAGGTAGGGCTCGGAACTGAGCATCACATAACGCTCCTCCCGCGCACTCAATCCGGCCCCGCCACCGGGCATCTCCGGCGCGCTCAACCCCAGGCCGCCACCGGGCGCCTCCGGCCCACCGGCTCGCAGCACCACCTGCCAGGCCCCGTTGCCGCCGATGTTGATCGGCACCAGCCCGCCCGCCTCGATCCGCGCCCGGATCCCGTCCTCGGTCCCCAGTTCCGCCGCCCAGCTGGGCTGATCAACGATCCCGGCGAACTCCTCAGGCGCCCAGATCGCCAGCATCCCCGCCTCGGTCGAGGCCACTCCGGACAACTCGGCCACCGCAGTTCCCTTCCGTGTCACCGGTCTACGGAGTCGATCATGACATCCCGCTGTGGCAGGCTGGTCGGGTGGAGCACCCCGGCGCAGCGTCCCAGGTCGTCGATCGCCTGCCCCAGCTCGTGCGCGCCCGCCTGGAGCAGGGCCCGCGCAGCGTGCTGGTGGACACCCAGCAGTTGCTGGCGGTGCGCGCCCGCTTCGACGCCGAACAGTCCGAGTCCCTGGCCCGCTACCTGGAAGCCAGCCAGTCCCCCAACACCCTGCGCGCCTACCGTTCGGACTGGCTGGCCTGGTCGGCCTGGTGCGCCGCCGAGGGCCGCCAGGCCCTGCCCGCCGACCCGCTCGACGTCGCGGTCTACCTCGCCGCGGCCGCCGACACCCGCAAACCCACCGGCCAGCCCGCCTTCAGCCCCGCGACCCTGGAACGCAAGTCCGCCGCCATCGCCGCCGTGCACGCCGCCAACGGCCTGCCCAGCCCCACCCGCTCGGACGTGGTCCGCCTGACGTTGCGCGGTATCCGCCGCACCCGCCGCACCCAGCCCACCCGCAAACGCCCCGTCCTGCTGCACACCCTGGAAGAGTTGCTCGCCGGGCTGCCCGCCCCGGGCTGGCCCACCGAACCAGCCCGCCGCCGAGACCAGCTGCTGCTCCTGGTCGGCTTCGCCGGCGCCCTGCGCCGCAGCGAACTGGCGGCCCTGACCCTGGACGACGTCACCGTCGACACCGACCTCAGCACCGGCGAACCCCTCCTGCTGGTCCACCTGGCCAGCACCAAAACCGACCCCACCGGCATCCACGAACAACGCGTCGCCCTCCCCAGGGGCCAACGCCCGCACACCTGCCCCGTGTGCGCCTTCGCCAACTGGGTGGCCCTGCTGGAAGTCAACGCCACCAACGGTTCCACCGCCCTCCAGGACCACCTCGCCCCGCAGTCCCCGGCTGTCGCCCAATCCACTGCCCCGCAACCCCCGGCAACCACCCGATCCCCAGCCAGTACCCAGTCCTTGGTTGGCTCGCAGCCCCCAACCGGCCCACAGCCCCCAGCGCCCCCTCGATCCCCCTCCCTCTCCGCCACGGTGCACACCTGCCACGCCTACCGAGGCACCTCCCTGGCCAATGGCTCCGCGCACCCCCTCTTCCCCGCCATCACCAAGCACGGCCACCTGGGCGGCACCCCCATCTCCGGCCGCGCGGTCGCCGAACTGGTCAAGCGCTATGCCGCGCGCGCGGGTCTGGACCCGGCCCTGTTCTCCGGCCACTCCCTCCGCGCGGGTTTCGCCACCCAGGCTGCCCTCGGCGGCGCCAGCGACCGGGAGATCATGCGCCAGGGCCGCTGGTCCAACCCGCGCACCGTGCACCGCTACATCCGCACCGCGAACCCGTTGGAAGACAACGCGGTGACCAAGCTCGGCCTGTGACAACCCGCCCCGGCTACCGGTCCCCGCGCAGGTACCGGGTCACCATGGCGACCAGTTCGCGCTCGAAGGTCTCGACCGGGCTGGTCCGCGGCGCGGCCATGAACTTGTGGGTGTTCATCTCCACGGTGAACAGGATGATCTCCGCGGCCACATCGGCATCGCCCACCCGGATGTCGGGGTGCCGGAGCAGGACATCGCGGACCTGGGCCGTGCGCAGCTTGCCGTGCCGGTCGATGGTGTCGAGCAGCTCCTGGGAGACCGGCGCCTCCTCGATCATCACCCGGAGCAGCCGGGGATCGTCGCTGTGGTTGTCGATCGCGTCGCGGATCAAGGCCCGCACGGTGGCTTCCAGCGTCCCTGGCGAGAGGTCGAGTTCGGCGGCGCTGGTCCAGGTGCCGCGGTCGATGTGCTGGATGAGCAGTTCGGCGAGGATGGCGTCCTTGTTCGGGAAGTACTGGTAGAGCGAGCCGATGGAGATGCGGGCGCGCTCGGCGATGCGGTTGGTGGTGCCCGCGGCGTAGCCGTGCTCGGCGAAAACGTGAGCAGCCGCGGTGAGGATGCGCTCGCGGGTGAGTTCGGCACGCACCTGACGGGGCTTGCGACGTGGTTCCAAGCGACGGTCCGCCGATGGCATGCTGGTCCTCCTCGATGGCGGCAAAAGCGAGTAGCAAATACCTGAGCTAATGCTCACAATAGTGCTATGAGCTGCGCAGACAAGGTGCCCGGCGGCATCTGGCGCGCAGGTTGCCAGCGGCACGGCCGGTCCACGCCGGGATGAGGGGGATTCCCATGCAGTTGAGCGCATTACGCCGGATGTCCACGGTCGCCGAAGTCGAGGCGACCGTGGGACCGCCACCGGCGGTGATCATGATGAAGCAGATCAGCGCCCTCGACGAAGGCTGCCGGAGCATCCTGGCGCACAGTCCGCTCGCCGCCTTCGGCTACCGCGACGCGGAAGGCGTCAGCCGCACGACGTTCCTCGGCGGCACCCCCGGCTTCATCCGCGTCCACTCGCCCACCCGGATCTCCTTCGCTCTGCCCGATGGCCAGGCGCACGGCCCGGTGTCGTTCCTGTTCCTTCTGCCGGGCGTCGGGGAAACGTTGCGCGTCAACGGTTCCGTGGTCAAGCGCAAGGGCGCCGAGACCTTCGTCGACGTGCACGAGGCGTACGTGCACTGCGCCCAGGCAGTCATCCGCTCCCGCCTGTGGCAGCCCCCAGCTCCCACCGACCCCGCACCCGTTCCCGACTTCGAGCCCGCCAACGACGGCGGTGGCAGCGACGGCAACAGCGCCAACGGCGGCGATGACGGCGGCGGCAACGGCAACGACGCCAACGGCGACAGCGACAGCGCTGGCACCAGCGGCGACAACGGCAATGGCACCAGCGGCGACAGCGCCAGCAATGCCAACGGCGGCGGCGATGACGGCCCGCTGCGCGGCCCTGGCGTGGCCGATTTCCTGGCCGCCGCCCCATTCCTCGCACTGTCCACCTGGGACGCCTCCGGCGGCAGCGACACCAGTCCACGCGGGGACTGGCGGACCGTCGCGCGGATCCTGGACAGCCGGACCCTCGCCATCCCGGACCGCAAGGGCAACAAACGCACGGACAGCCTGCACAACCTCCTCCAGGACAACCGGCTCTCCTTCGCCGCCCTCGTCCCGGGCCGCACCGGCGTGCTGCACGTGCGCGGCCGCGGCTCGATCACCGACGATCCGGCGTTGCTGGCGACGATGGCCTTGCGTGGCACACCCCCGCACGCGGCCCTGCTCATCGAGGTTGACCACGCCGAAGTGACCGCGGGCCCCGCCCTGGCACGGTCCCGGCCGTGGACCGCGGCCGCGCACCTGGTGCGTGGCACGGTGCCTGACCTGATGGCGCTGGCCGGAGACCACCTCGCCACGAACCTGGCCAAGGCCGAGGGCAGTCGGCTCGCTCGGGTGTTCCAGGTCGTCATGAAGATCCCTGGGATCAACCGGTTGTTGCGGCTGGTGATGAACCGCGCCTACCGGTCCGCACTGCAGAAGGAGGGCTACCAGGACGTCGAGGTCGGCTCCCGCCGCGCCGGGCGAGACCAGCGTCCCGCCGCCGGGCCCGCGGCGGAGCACCCGGTGCGGGAGGTGCGGATCGCCGAGGTTCGCCAGGAGACGCCCAGCACGATCACCCTGGCGCTGGAGGACGCCAACGACCCCGCCCCCTTCCACTTCCGCCCCGGACAGTTCTTCACCCTGATCACCGACATCGACGGCCGGCCGGTACGGCGCGCCTACTCCGCCTCCTCCGCACCCGGGACGCCACGGCTGGAGGTCACGGTCAAGCAGGTCAACGGCGGCCGGTTCTCCACCCACGTCCACCGCACCCTGCGCACCGGGGACCGGCTGTCGCTCCGCGGCCCCTCCGGCGTCTTCCACACCGACCCGGCGGCAGCACACGAGGTCGTGCTGATCGCTGCGGGCAGCGGCGTCACCCCGATGATGAGCATGATCCGCACCCTGCTGGCCGCACCGGCGACCAGCCGGATCACGCTGCTGTACAGCAATCGCACCGAACCGGACATCATCTTCGCCGACGAACTCCACCGGCTGGCAACGGAAAACCCCGAACGCCTGTCGGTCACCCACATCCTCACCCAGCAGCACGGACGGCTCGACGCCCCGGGCACGCACAGCTGGCTCACCGAGCTGAACCCCGCCGAAACCGCCCGGTACTACCTGTGCGGCCCCGAACCGCTGATGGACACGGTCCAGGGCGTCCTGACCGAACGCGGCGTGCCTGAAGCCCACGTGCACCAGGAGCGCTACGCCAGCGGAGCGGACACCGCCGGCACAACCACCGCACCGCAGGAGATGGTGGTCGAGGACGGCGCGCACGAAGTCGGCTCCGTGGTGGTCGAACCAGGCCAGACGCTCCTGGACGCCGGTCTCGCGGCGGGCCTGCCGATGCCCTACTCCTGCACGGTCGGCAACTGCGGAGACTGCATGGTGAAACTCCGCACCGGCCAGGTCAGGATGAACGAACCGAACTGCCTGACCCCACAACAGAAGGCCGACGGCTACGTCCTGACCTGCGTGGGCTGCCCACTGGCCAAGGTCACCCTGGACATCGCCGAACCGTCCTGACCGATGATCCACTGGCAGGTGCGCTGCCAGTCAGTGGATCACACTCACCCCGCCGACGGGGTCCCGGCGACTGCCCTGGTGACCCGCCCAGCCAGCTCACGCAGGTACTGCGCCAGCTCCGGCGGCGAATGCACCTCGAACTCACAGCCCAGCATCGCCAGCCGGAAGGCCAGCCATTCCAGGGTGTCGGTGTGGCTGTGCAACCGGCAGGTGTTCTCATCCACCACCTCCAGATCGGCCGGCCGGTCACCCAGCACTCCGGCCAGCCGACTGGCCGGGGCGTGGATGGTGGCCACCGCGCGGTAGGTCGGCACCAGCGAGTACAGCTTGTTGGTCACGTACTCGGCGGCATCGGCCGCGGGCAAGGTCCGTTCCAGCGAACGCGCCCCGATGGCCCTGGGCTCGGCGACCCGGTCCACCCGGAAGATCCGCCAGTCATCCCGGTCGACGTCAAAGGCGACCAGGTACCACCGCCGACCGGAGGAGACCAGTCGATGCGGCTCTACGAGGCGTTTCGATTCGGCGCCGTCACCGGCCTGGTAGCCGAACCGCACCCGCTCGCGATTGGCCACCGCCGCGGCCAGCACGGTGAGGTTCTCCGGATCCACCAGCGCCGCAGGCGGCCCGTACATCGGCACCGTGGCGCTGCCCAAGCTCGCCACCTGCCGCCGCAACCGGGACGGCAGCACCTGCTCCAGCTTGGTCAGCGCCCGGACCGATGCCTCCTCGATCCCCTGCACCGCCTGACCCGCCGCGGTCCGCAGCCCGACCGCGATCGCCACCGCCTCCTCGTCATCCAGCAGCAGTGGCGGCATCGCCGCTCCCGCCACCAGCCGGTACCCGCCCTCTGCGCCCAGCGTGGCCTGCACCGGGTAGCCCAGCTCGCGCAGCCGCTCGATGTCCCGCCGGATCGTCCGGGTGGTGACACCCAGCCGGTCGGCGAGCACCGTGCCCGACCACTCCCGCGGCGTCTGCAACAGCGAGAGCAGGGTGAGCAGTCGGCCCGGTGTGTCGGTCATGGCCACATCATCTCAACCCATGCGGACACCTCCTGTCCTACTTGGAATGGTCTTTGGGGCGATTCGGTGCCCAGTTCAGCGAAGGCGGGCGGACCCAGGCTGGAGGTGGGCAAGTGCCGAGGTGGGGTCGGCGGCGAGCACGGTCAGTGCCGGGGGCGTGGTGTTCCGGCGGGCTGGGATTCGAGTGCGTGAGAGTGCAGGTTCACCTCCGCTGTGGTTGTTGGCGGGCATGGTTGTGCCGCAAGTGGTTGGCGTGGTTGGACCGTGGTGCCTCGGCGAGGGCGAGGCGGGCCGACCGTGGATGACGAGCGCGCGTGGTCAGCGGCGGCGACGCTGGGCTGTGGCTGAGCTGGGCAGGGACTGGTGTGCCCGCTTGCCGCGTGCTCGGTGGGGTGTCATCCGCGGAGCTGGTGTTCCCTGGGCGACCACGCGGCGGCGCTGGTCGCGGCTGGCCTGGGAACTGTGCTGGGCTGGTCGACGGTGTGGGCGCCGGGTGGGACTCGGCGGCGATCCGGGCGGTGGATCGCTGTCACCATCGAGCTGTGGTGCCGGTGGTCAGCCGGGTGGCGGTGGTTGCCGGTAGAGCGGGCGCGGGTTGTGCTGGGGTGGAGCGCGGTGGTGCTGACGGTGAGGTTGTGCTGGTGGGGTCAGCGGCTCAGGTGGGTCATGCTGCGTTCGATGCACTGGCTCCAGCCGTCCTCCATTTCCAGTAAGGCGTCCTCCGGGAGCAGGCCGACCTGGTGGAAGACCATCTCGGTGCGCTCGCCCAGGTCGTTGAAGTCGATGGTGATGACCGGCTTGTCCTCGTCGGCGTCGCCCTGCTCGCCCCAGCTGAACACGAGCTTCTCGTTGGGCACGACCTCGCGGTAGACACCGCTGCTGAGGAACTGCTTGCCGGTGGCGTCCTCGATCATGCACGCCTGCCATTCGCCGCCGGGGCGGACGTCGAAGGCCATGGTGGCGCGGGGGGTGGTGAAACCGTGCGGACCCCACCAGTGGGTGGCCTCGTCCGGGTCGGTCCAGGAGCGGTACACCAGCTCGCGCGGAGCGTGGAAGACGCGGGTGAGGGTGAACTCCCTGGCGACTGCTACCTCAGTCATCGTCCTGTCCTTTCTGTTGGGGCGCCTGCTCCTGCAGCCGGCGCAGGTGGTCGTCGAGGCGGTCGAAGCTGTCGGACCAGAACTTCCGGTACCGCTCCAGCCAGTCGGTGGCCCCGGCCAGCGGACGTGCGTCCAACCGGCAGGGCCGCCACTGGGCCTCGCGTCCGCGGGTGATCAGCCCGGCGCGCTCCAGCACTTTGAGGTGCTTGGAGACCGCGGGCAGGCTCATCGCGAACGGTTCGGCGATCTGGTTGACCGTGGCCTCCCCCTCCGCCAACCGGGCCAGGATGGCCCGGCGGGTGGGGTCGGACAGCGCCGCGAACACCACACTGAGCTGGTCCTCGGTATCGGGGCTCGCGTTGCCAGTCATGTATTCAACCGCCTCGTTAATTAACCGCTGGGTTGAATGTAGTCCAGGTCACCTCGACTGGCAAATGCGCAGGTCAGGCGGTGCGGCGGGCGGCAGTGACCGAGGAGCGGGTGGTCCAGCCGAGGGCGTGGTAGAGGCCCTGGCCGTCCTCGGTGGCCACCAACACGGCCCGGCGCGCGCCCCTGACCAGGGCTTGCGCGCCGAGGCCGGCCATGACCACCCGGCCCAGGCCACGGCGCCGGTGCGCGGGCGCGGTCTCGACCTGGTCGACCACGGCGGCCGTCCCGGTCAGCCCGATCCGCCCGCTGGCCGCGACCGAGCCGTCCGGGGCGCGCAGTCGCACGTCGACCACGTCCGCACCCTCGGCGACCTCGATCGGATAGGTGGTCACCGGCGCCCGCTCCGGTGTGAGGTCCAGGCTCATCAGGAACTCCGGCGCGCCCACCGACCACTGCCTGGACAGGCAGGCTGTGACCTGATCGGGTGGTCCGCAGACCTTCAGCCAGGTGTCCACAGTGGTCAGTCCGGCGGCCAGCTCCCGCAGCCCCACCGGATCGAAGCCGGGCAGGACATGGCGGACCAGGTGTCCGGGCCGGTCCACGCGCAGCCGGTACCCCTCGGGCACGGCCACCGGCGGCGCGACCTCGCGGCAGCGCGCCCAGCCGTGCACCCAGTCCCGCACCAGCTCACCGACCTGCTCGGTCACAGCAGTTCCTCCACCACGTCCGCGGCCACCGGCGCACCGCCTGCAGCCTGCGAGCGCTTACGGTACGCCGCAACACGTTTGGCCATCGCGCCGTCGCCGAGCACGGCCAGCGCGGCCGCGAGCAGGCTCTCCGCGGTGACCTCGCCGGGCGCGAGCTGACGACCCAGTCCAAGTGCCTCGATCCGGTCGGCGTTGACCCGCTGTTCGGCCATCTGCGGCACCGCGAGCAGCGGCACCCCCAGGTGCAGGCCCTCCATCGTGCTGCCCATGCCCGCGTGCGTGACGAACAGGTCGACCTGTTCCAGCACGGACAGCTGTGGCACGAACTGGTGAACCTCGACGTGGGTGGGCACGGTGCCCAGGGCGGCGCGGTCGACCTGGTCGCCGATGGCCAGCACGACGTGGATCGGCAGTCCGTCGAAGGCGTCCATGCAGGTGCGGAAGAACTCCGGCCGCCGGTTGTAGGCGGTGCCCAGGGAGATGAACACCCTGGGGCGCACCGAGTTCGGCGGTTCCCACTCGCCCTGGAAAGAGCGTTGACTCAGGCACGGGCCGACGAAGTGGTAGCGCTGGTCGAAGGTCTCCCCCGCGGGCTGGAACTCCCTGGGCAGGAACACCAGGTGCCGCGCGCTGAGCGAGTCGTCGAACAGGCCACCGAAGTCGAAGCTGGCTTTCCGTTGCGCGGCAAGGGTTCCGAGTCTGGTCAGGACCTCGGCGAAACCGGGGTGTTCCGGGTCGAATTCGACGTGTTCGTCGGTCATCGACCAGTGCTGGTTGCTGACCAGTGACGGGCAGCTCTGCACCGTCGGCACGCCCCAGTGATCCCCCAGGAACGGTCCGACCCAGCGCAGCATCTGCATGCCGTCGTAGAGCACCAGGTCGGGTTCGTCGCCGGCCAGTGCCTGTTCCAGCACCGGCAGCTGGGTCTCGGTCTCGGTGACCCCCAGTTGCATCAGCCGGATGAGTTCCTCGCCGGTGAAGTCCGGTGGGTCCGCATCGCCCCAGGACTCCTCGATGACGGACTGGTAGACCACCGGTTCCGCGCCCGCGTCGGCGACCCGGGCGGCGTAGTCCTTGGTGGTGGCGAAGCTGATCCGGTGCCCGCGCGCGCTCAGTTCGCTGACCACGCCGAGCAGGGGGTTGACGTGTCCCGCCGCACCGGGGGCGAGACAGAGGATGTGCGCCATGCGAGGTTCCTCCCCAGAAAAGTGATATCACAATGCTAGAGGGTGGCCGGGCTGGTCGGCAAGCGGCGTCAGCGGATTGCCAGCGGCAGGACCGAGACTGCCGATCATGGGGCGGAACTATGACGGACTCGATGCCAGGCTGCGACGCTTTATCGACGAGCAGCCACTGTTCTTCGTGGCCACGGCGCCGCTGGCCGAGTCGGGGCACGTCAACCTCTCACCCAAGGGCCGGGCCGGCACACTGCGGGTGCTGGACGAGCACACGGTGGCCTTCCTGGACTTCGGCGGCAGTCACGCCGAGACCATCGCGCACCTGCGGGAGAACGGCCGGATCACGCTGATGTGGTGCGCTTTCAGCGGTCCGCCGATGGTGCTGCGGGTGCACGGCGCCGGCGAGCCGGTCTTCCGCGACGACCCGCGGTTCGCCGACCTGGTCGCGGGTTTCGGCGAGGCGGACGGGCCGGGGTTGCGCGCGGTGATCCTGGTGGCGGTGCAGCGGGTCAGCGACAGCTGCGGATTCGCGGTGCCACTGCTGGATTTCCGGGCCGAGCGCACCCTGCACGCGGACTACTTCGGCCGGCGCGCCGACGCCGATTTCGCCACCTATTGCGAGCGGGTGCCGACCAACGGCACCAGCATCGACGGGTTGCCAGCACTGCCCTTGCCGCTGCCCCCGCGGTGACCCCTTAATCGCTCTGACCAGGGCTTGTCACCTGGCAGGCTCGGGTCATGCCGATCGCCCCCTTCCAGCGTCTGCTCGGCACCACGGCGTTGTCGGACTCCGCGACCGGGGTGGTGATCGTGGCGGGCACGCTGATCGCGCAGGCCAGCACCGGATCACCGCTGGCGGTGGCCGCGGTGAGCACGGCGGCCAGCCTGCCCTGGCTGCTGTTCGCGGTGCCCGGCGGCGTGCTGGTGGATTCCACCGACCGCGGCCGGTTGCTCCGATTGGCCCAACTGGGCCGCGGTCTGGTATTGCTAGTAACCGGGTTGTTGCTCAGCACCGGCATCTCGCCGGTACCGGTGCTGGTGATCTCGGTCTTCCTCGTCGTGTGTCTGCAGTTGTTGTCCGACACCGCCGCCGAGGTGACCATTCCGGAGCTGGTTCCTCCGGAGAAGCTGACCGGCGCCAATGGTGCGATGTCGGTGGCGACCCGGTTGTCGCAGCAGGCTTTGGGGCCGGTGGTGGCCGGCGTGGCGGCGAGTCTGGCGATCGGGTTGCCCGCGGTGGCGGCGGGCCTGGCCTGCCTGGCGGCGGCATGGTTGTTGCGCGGGATCGCGTTGCCCTCGGCGCCGGTGGCCCGCGGCAGACCTGGGCTGCGGTCCGGGTTCCGGCCGGTGTTGCGCCAGCCGATCCTGTTGGCGCTCTTCGGTGTCAGCGGCACAGCGATGGCGGCTTACGCGGCGTTCCTGGTCCCGTTCCTCGGGTACGCGCGTGATGTGCTGGGGCTGAGCGAGACCGGGTACGGGCTGGTGCTCGGGGCGGCCGGTGTGGGCGCCGCGGTGGGGTCGTTGCTGTCCGGGCGGTGTGAGCGGTGGTGGGGCCGGGCGCGGCTGTTGCAGCTCACCCGGGTGGGCTGGGCGGTGTACTTCGCCGCGCCGCTGGTGCTGCAGGGCTGGGTGCTGGGTGCGGTGATGACGCTGGCCAGTGTGCTGGGCGGGATGTGGCAGGCGGTGTCGATGTCGGTCCAGCAGCGCACGGTGGTCCGGGCCGAGCTGGGCCGGGTCGGCGGCGCGTTCCGGATGATCAATTACGGCAGCACGCCGATCGGCGCGGCGCTGGGCGGGTTGCTGGCCGTGCTGGTGCCCGCGCAGGCGGTCTTCGCCGGGTGCGCGGTGGTGATGCTGGTGACCATCCTGCCGCTGCGGCGGTGGGTGTCGGAGTCGCGGCTGGTGGCAGCCGAGGAAGGAGTACGCCTGAAATAACAGTTTGATAACGCGAGGCAACGAGGTGAGCTTTCGCAGGTTCCGACCCGTATTTCCCATGTCGGGTTCACGGGTGCCCAGGAATCCCGGCGAAGTTATGCACACGCATGTTTTTCATGCACCTTGACCTGTGAGGTGACCTCGCATGGCCTTGCACAGACTCCCGTCCCGACGGGCCGCTTTCCTCGCCGCGTGCATCACGATGACGCTGCTCGCCGGAGTGGTCGCCGTGATCACCTCCTCGGTGCAGCCGGGCTCGGCGCTGGCTGACGGACAGGGGCCGGAAGACCAGTATGTCGACATCCAGAAGGTCAGACCGAACGTACGCACACCCCGAGGGGAGAACGACGCGACAAAAGGCACGTTCACGGTCAACTGCGGCCGCAACGAGAACGGCCACTTCAATCCGGACAACTTCATCGCCCAGCCTGGCGTGCGCAACGGCGCCCAGCACCTGCACGACTATGTTGGAAACCTTTCCACGAATGCGGACTCCACGAATGAAAGCCTGAAACGAGCAGGCACGACCTGCAAGAACGGCGACAAGTCGACCTACTTCTGGCCGGTGGTGCGCATCGACCGTGACGACGACGCGCAGAACCAGAAGGGCCAGCGCGGCGGCACCAACGCCAAGCAGGTCAAGGCCGATGTGGTGACCTGCCCGGACGTGGCCAGCAAGCTGGAGGACGTGCCGGATGAGTCCCAGCCCGCGGTGGAAACGCGGCTGGACCAGCTCGACGGACAGGTCGAGGAGGCCAACGAGAAACTCCGCGGTGTGGACCTGGCCAACCAGGGTCAGGTGCAGCAGGAGGTGCTCGCGCCGCTGGCACAGCAGCGCGAGGTGGCCATCGACGGGATCAAGCAGGAGGCCGCCCGCAACGGTCAGCAGCCGGAGCTGGACGGGCTGGCCCAGTGCGAGGTCAAGCCGGACAACGCCGAGGTCTTCGAGTCCCCCAAGGCCAGCCTGCTCGATGCCGACGGCAACAACGAGCTGCCCGGCAACGGCGGGGAGATCCAGCGGCCGGAGGTGGTCGACCTGACCTTCCGCGGCAGCCCCACCGGCAAGGTCTCGGCGATGCCGCGTTTCCTGCGCATCCTCTACGGCGACGCGAAGGTCTCCACCAACGGCACCAAGAACGCCCGCGCCTCCTGGACCTGCACCGGCTTTGAGGATCGGCTGCTCAACAAGTATCCGATCTGCCCACAGGGCAGCAAGATCAAGCGGGTGCACGACTTCCCGAGTTGCTGGGACGGTCAGAACATCGACAGCACCAACCACCGCGACCACATCAAGTTCGCCGATGCCGGCTCCGGGCGTTGCCCGCGGGGCACTCGCGCGGTGCCGCAGCTGCGGATCTCCCTGACCTACAACATCCCGCAGGACATCCAGCAACAGCGCCGGTTCGCGGTGGACTCCTTCCCGGAGGAGAAGCACAACCCCTTCTCCGACCACGACGACTTCGCCAACGTGATGTCGCAGTCGATCATGAACCGGGTGGTCAACTGCATCAACAAGAACAAGCGGTGCCGGGAGTGAGACCGGGCCGGGCCTGATCAGTCGCGCCGGTGTCGGGACCGGCGCGGCGGGGTCGGGTGGTCCGGTGCCGGGTGGTCGGCGGGCGGCGATTCCCACTGTTGCGAGGGCGGCGGTGGGGGTCGCCGCTGCTCGTGTGTGGGGTGGGGCGGCTCGCTGGGGGGTGGGGCGGGGTGGGGTGAGGTCGAGTGGGGTGGCCTGGGCTGGGCTGGGGCTGACCACGGCTGGTCGGAGGTTGTCCACTCGGGGACTGGCCACTGGCCGGTGCCTGGACTGGCGCCCTGGGCGAGACCTGGAGCCGGAGTGGGACCAGGACCAGGGCCGGTGGCGGGGATCGGGGCAGAAGCAGGGCCATGGGTGGGTGTGGGGCCAGGAGCGGAGGCGGGGACGCGATTGGGGTTAGGCGCAGGCGCGATGGTGGGGCTGTTGGGAAGGTTGTGCGGGTGTGTGGGGGCGGGCCAGCGGCCGGAGGCTGGGTTGAGGGCCGGGTTCGAGTGCTCGCTGGGGTGAGCCGGGGCGGGCGACGTGTGACCAGGGTGTGGGGCGTTGCCGGGGGCTGTGGTGGCGGGCGGGGTGATGCCGGGCGGGGCATTGCCGGGTGGCGTGGTGCTGGGGGTGGCGGGACGGATCCTCGGATCTGCGGCAGCCGGTGCGGGCAGCCTTGGCTGGGTGCCTGTGGCCGGGGAAGACGGTCGCGGATGGCGGCCCGTCGTGGTCGCCGGGGGTTGGTGAGTCGCGCCAGTGCTCGGCGGTCCGGGGAGACGCGGGTGTGTGCCGGTGGCCGATGGTTGCGGCAGGCGAGGCTGGGAGCCGGTGTCCGGAGGCGGTGATCGGCGTGGCTGGGTTCCGGTGTCTGGCGGTGGTGCCAGGCGGGGCTGGGGGCCGGTGGTGGGTGCTGGGTGGAGGGGTTCGGGGGCTGGGATGGGCTCGAGGGGGTCGGGGTCGGGTGGGGTGTCGACGGGTTCGCGGACGGCGACCAGGGCGGCGAGCAGGGTGGTGACGGGGACCGCGGCTACCAGGCCGATGCTGCCGATGAGGGTTCGGACGATTTCCTGGGCGAGGGTTTGGGTGGTGGCGATTTCGGTGAAGGTGCGGCCGGAGACGGAGAAGGTGATGAGCATGGGCAGGGCGGCGCCTGCGTAGGCCATGAACAGAGTGTTGACCGCGGAGCCCGCGTGGTCGCGGCCGATGCGCAGGCCGGCGGCGTAGAGCTTGCGCCAGTTGAGGCTGGGGTTGGCGCGGCGGAGTTCCCAGACGGCGCTGGCCTGGGTGACGGTGACGTCGTCGAGTACGCCCAGGGCGCCGATGATGATGCCGGCCAGGAGCAGGCCGCGGGTGTCCACGGGGCGGCCGAGCAGGGTGATCAGGTTGGTGGATTCCTCGTCCAGGCCGGTCAGGTGGGTCAGGGCGACGAAGGAGGCGCCGAGCAGGCCGATGAGGACCAGGCTGACCAGGGTGCCGAGGACAGCGGTGGAGGTCCGGGCGCTGAAGCCGTGGGTCAGGTACAGGGCGGCGAACATGATGATGCCGGCGCCGACCACGGCCACGGCCAGTGGGCTTTTGCCGGCGAGGATGGCCGGGAGCATGAAGTACATCAGGACCAGGAAGCTCAGCGCGAGGGCGCCCAGGGCGGCCAGGCCGCGCCAGCGGGCCAGGATGAGCACAGCGAGGGCGAAGATCGCGGCGAGTACGCCCAGGGGCAGGCCGCGCTGGAAGTCGACGAGTTCGTAGGCGGCGCCGTCGCGGGGGTTGCCCTCACCGGAGAAGGCCAGGACCACGGCGTCGCCGATGGTGAACTTCGGGGCGCTGGGACCCAGTGGCACTGGGACGCGCACGGTGGCGCCTGCGCCGGGGCCGTCGGTGAGGGTGACGGTGACGACCTGGCAGTTGTCGCCCTGGCCGCCGGTGGCGCAGGGTTGCTGGGCGACGGCTTTGACGTCGGCGTGCACGGGGGTGCGGTGCAGGCCCAGGTCGCCGCCGGTGGCCTGCTGGCTGCCGAAGGGGTAGAGCAGGATGCCGCCGAGCACCGCGGCCAGCGCCAGCGGGGCGAGCAGGATGGTGAGCAGGGTGCGGACGCGGCGGGAGACCGGTTCGGCGGGGCCGTGACCATGCCCGTGGCCGTGGCCGGTGGCTTGTCTCGGGCGGTCGCTGGCTGGCACCTAATCATCTTGACGGTCGGGGTCGCGGACGGTGGAGTTGGGCCCGTCACCGCCGACGAACGCCTGGAGCCGAACCGTGTCTGACCTGGCCATCGCCTACAACGGACTCTCGCTGGACCGTGCGGGCAAGCATCGCGCCGATCCGGATTGGCTGGCGGGGGTGCGGGAGCGGGCGGGGTCGACGGTGCTGGCGCTGTGGCGGGATCGGTGCCTGGTGCGGGATGGGGTGCCGGTGGCACTGCCCGCGGCGGTCGGGCACTGGGGTGGGGCCAGAAAGCGGGACGGGGCCGGACAGCCGGGCACCGTGGGCGCAGTGGGCACCGTGGGCGTGGTGGGCGTGGTGGGCGTGGTGGGCGTGGTGGGCGACGGTGCCGTCGGGCGCGCGGGCGCAGCGGGCAACGGTGTGGTGGGCGGGGGTAGTGGCCCAGACGCCGCAGCCCACAACGGCGTGGCCCGGGACGGCGTGGGCCGGGATGATGCGGGCCGGGATGATGCCCAGTCCGATTCCGCTGGCCACAGTGGACGGAACGGCGTGCGGGCTGCATCCCTGGGTGAGCGGGAGCTGGTTTTCCTTGCGCTGGATGGGGATTGCGGGCGGTTCGCGGTTGATCTGTCCGATGTGGACGAGGCGGAGGCGCTGCGACTGAGTGGCGCGGAGTCCGCTGTGGACGTTCGGGCGCTCTTCCCCGTGTTGTCCGCGACCGAGTCCGCGCTGCTCGCCTACGCCAAGGGCATCCTGCACTGGCATCGGACCCAGCGGTTCTGCGGCGCCTGTGGGCACGGGACCGAGGTTCGCGAGGGCGGGCATCTGCGGGTGTGCGGGGCGGATGGGTGCGGACGGTTGTTGTTCCCTCGGATCGAACCTGCGGTGATTGTGCTGGTCACAGCCCCGGACGCGCCCCGGCGCTGCCTGTTGGGGCGGCACCGGGGCGCGGCGGAGGGGGCGTTCTCGACCCTGGCCGGGTTTGTGGAGATCGGCGAGAGTCTGGAGGACGCGGTCCGCCGGGAGGTCGCCGAGGAGGCTGGGGTGGCGGTGGGGCCGGTGCGGTATCTGGCGTCGCAGGCCTGGCCGTTCCCGGCGGGGTTGATGGTCGGGTTTCAGGCCACCGCGGTGGATGCGGCGATCGCGGTGGATGAGCAGGAGTTGATCGAGGCCCGGTGGTTCACCGCGGCGGAGATCCGGGCGCGGGTGGCGGCGGATCCGGCGGCGTTCCGGGTGGACTCGATCGGTCACCACCTGGTCGCGGACTGGCTGGCGGCGGACTGACCCGTGAACTACCCGGCGTTGGCGGCGTTGGCCTTGACCGCGTCGCGGATGAACTCGGCCATGCCGGGACGCTGCCGTTCCGGGCGGACCAGGAAGGCGAACTGCTCCGGGTCGGTGACGTAGCTTTCGGCGATGCTGACCTGGACCGGGTAGGAGCAGTCGAAGAACTTCTTCAGCATGTCGCGGTGCCGTTCGGCCAGGGCCAGCGCGGCACCACTGTCGGGGGCGGCTCCGCTGTCCAGAAGGGCTTCCAGGTCGGTGAGCCAGTCGGCGACACGCTGCTGGTCGGCGACCCATTCCTCCTTGGTCATGGCCGCGGCCTTGGGCATGCCTTCCCGCCATTCCTGGGTGTGGCCCCAGCGGGTTTCGGCGCGTTCGGCGTAGCCGGGGCCGGGGCGCCAGGCGCCGAAGACCTCGAACTGCTCTTCCGGGGTCAGGTTTGTTCCCATGGCTCGTGCCTCCATCGTGTGTTCGACGGCCTTGACCATCTGCTGGAGGCGTTCGATCCGGTCGCTCAGCAACGCGTGCTGACGGCGCAGGTGTTCGCGCGCGTCGACCGTCGGGTCGTCCAGCAGGGTCGAGATCTCGTCCAGGGGGAAGCCGAGTTCGCGGTAGAACAGGATCTGCTGGAGACGGTCCAGGTCGTCCTGTTCGTAGCGGCGGTAGCCGGCCAGGGTGCGGCCGCTCGGGCTGAGCAGGCCGATCTCGTCGTAGTGGTGCAGTGTGCGCACCGTGACGCCGGCGAACCGGGAGACCTGGCCGACCGAGTGACTCACCTTCCCCGCTCCTTTCGTTGACGGCTCCGAGCCTGTGGCCTCACGTCGCGTGAGGGTCAAGTGTGCGGACTTCCGGGCCGGATTTCTCGCTCCGTGGTGTAACGCTCACGCTGCGCCGAACGACGAACCTGGCGGTCGGGCGTTACTCCGACCAGAAGCCGGTGCCCCGGCGAGGGAAGCTACCCCCCGACTTCCCTCGCCGGGGCCGGGCTGGCTCAGTGTTCGCTGGCCGCCACCAGCCGCGCCGCGTGCAATCTGACTTCTTCCTTCAGCTCCGCCGGGTGGTGGATGCGGAAATTCCAGCCGAGTCCGGCCAGCATCATCGCCATTCCGTCCAGGCGTTCGGCCCTGGTGCGCAGCAGCACGCCGTCCTCGGTGTCGGTCAGGGTGGCGGTGCTGGCCGGGATGCGCTTGCGGGCTTCGTCCAGGGTGGTGTGCAGGGTGACCTGGACCTCCCAGGCATAGGGCACGCCGGCCAGGGACTGGGTGACGTGCTGGACCGGGTTGAAGTCGGCGGGCGGGGTGAAGGTGTGTTCGGTGATGGTGGCCTCGCCGATGCGGTCCAGCCGGAAGGTGCGCAGGTCGGCGCGGTGGTGGTCGTAGCCGGTGACGTACCAGCGGCCGTGGTGGAAGACCAGGCCGTAGGGGTCGAGTTCGCGTTCGCTGTCCTGCCCTTGGTAGGAGCGGTAGGTCAGGCGGATCCGGCGGCGCCGGCTGGTGGCCTCGCCCAGCACGAGCAGGGTGCCGGTGCCGGGGGCGCGGGCCTCGCGCGGGGCCAGGGTGAAGTCCAGGGCCTCGCGTACCGCGGCGGTGCGTTCGCGTAGCTGGGCGGGCAGCACGCGTTGGACCTTGGCCAGGGCGCTGTCCACCGCGGGTGCGGTGGTGGCCAGGCCCAGCCGGGCGCCGGCGAGCAGGCCGAGCACGACGGCGACGGCTTCCTCGTCAGTGAACATCAGCGGCGGGAGTTTGTAGCCGGGCAGCAGGTGGTAGCCGCCGTAGCGGCCGCGGTCGGCCTGCACCGGGATGCCGAGTTCGGCCAGGCGGGTGGCGTAGCGGCGGATGGTGCGTTCGTCGACGTCCAGGCGCTGGGCGAGGTCGGCGCCGGTGAGCCGGTGGTGGGCCTGGAGCAGTTCCAGCAGCGCCAGGATCCGGGTGGTCGGGTGTGACACGGGCCACTCTCACAGTTAATCCGGGCGGATTCTGTCCGGATGTGATTCTAGCGTTCTCACCAGCGGAAACAACCGGAATCACGAAGCTGGGAGATCACAATGGCGAACATCGTGCTGGTGGGCGGGGCCTGGATCGGCGCCTGGGCGTGGCGGGCGGTCACCCCGGAACTGCGGGCGGCCGGGCACCAGGTCTACCCGGTGACGCTGACCGGTTTCGGCGACCGCGCCCACCTGGGCACCCCGGAGACGAACCTGTCCGATCACGTCCAGGACGTGATCGCGGCGATCGAGGCCGAGGAGCTGACCGATGTGGTGCTGGTCGGGCACAGCTACGCCGGATCGGTGGCCACCGTGGTCGCCGACCGCATCCCGGAGCGGCTGGCCAAGGTGATCTATGTGGCCGGGGTGACCCCGGAGCACGGCAAGCGGCTGTTCGACCTGATCCCGGGGGTGGAGGAGATCATGCAGGCCATGGCCGACGCCGAAGGCGAGGGCTGGCGGATCCCGTTCATCAGCGATGAGACCCTGGACCTCTACTACGGCGAGCACGGGCTGACCGGCCAGCACCTGGGCTGGCTGCGCAAGCATGCCCACGGGGTGCCGATCGCCACCCACCGCGAGGTGATCACCCTGGCCACCCCGGACAGCTCACCGGTACCGCGGGTCTTCGTGCACTGCACGGGTGATGGGCCTGCGCACGAGCTGCCGCACTACGGGCGGGACTGGGTGCGCGCGGAGATCGCGACCGGGCACTGGCCGATGGCCACCAAGCCGGTCGAGCTGGCGGCGTTGCTCGACCGGCTGGTGGTCGCCTGAGCTGTCCCGGCAGACAGCTCGGAGGGCTCCCGCAGGGTGACGGGATGAAGCAGGGTGGTTGCCGAACCGGTGGCGGCCGGGTTGCAGGCCCGGAAAACCCGCCGCCACCGGGGCGGCTTCCCCGCGTAGTGGCTTGTGGCGCCTACGCGGGAGTTCGGTGCCAGAACAGCTCGCCGACGGTGAAGTCGGGGACCGCGGCCACGCTGGTGACCGCCAGGGTCTGCATCTGGGCCTGGTCAGGGCCACTGGCCCACACCACCCGATAGCGGCGCAGCTCCCGGTCGTAGCGCACCGAGACCGACACCCCCGAGCGCGTGGACAGCAGCGTCGCGAGACGTCGGGCACTGCGGGCTCGGTGGCTCATGGTGCTCATTCCGCTGGGAACCGCGCGAAGCACCCGCTGGACAAGTTCCATAACAGAAGCCCTCCTGAACACTCCGCGCGGTCGCTTGTGTGCTATCTGTGGTTAGAGCAGACCAGTGGTGGGCCGGCTAACGGAAGATGTGCGTGGACTCACGCGCCTCTCACGCCGACTCACGCCTCAGCGGTGGAGGCGGCGGCATGGTGTCTGACGAGGAGCCCCCGGGCGAGGATGTCGCGCATCTGGATGCGTTCATCGCCGAGCTACGGCGGTGGCGTGACGTGCGCGGACTCTCTCGCACGGCGCTGGCCAACGCCATGGGCTACAGCCGATCCTATGTCTCGAAGGTGGAGAGCGCGCACGAGCGTCCCTCCCGGGAGTTCGCCAAGGCCGCCGATGAGGCGTTGCGGGCGGCGGGGGCGTTGCGGCGGGCCTGGCGGGACTACGACACCAACCGGCCGGTGGCGATCCGGCTGATCCAGCCCAGCCCCGAGGTCGGGGTGGAGGCGGCCACCGGCTCCAGCCTGCTGGTCGAGCACGATGACGCCGAACTGCACTTCGACGGGCACTCCTACCGGGCGACCATGCGCCGCAAGCTGGTCAACTCCGGCACCGAGCCGATCACCCGCTACCTGATCCGGATCGCGGTGGACCGCTACCCGGACAACCCGGAGCAGTCCAACCGGCTGTACCGGGACAACCCGCTGACCTGGAACGAGCTGGCGCTGACCGCCTGGTGGGGCGAGGGCAGGGCCGAGCCGATGCACTGGGTGGCCCAGCACGACCGGGACGCTTTCAAAGAACTCTGGCTGCTCTTCGCCAACGACAGCGGCCACTTCCCGCTGTATCCGGGGCAGAGCACCTGGATCGAGTACACCTACTCGGTGCGCGCGGAGAAGTGGGGCCCGTGGTTCCGCCGCGCGGTCCGGCTGCCCACCAAACGCCTGTCCATGCGGCTGGACTTCCCGGCCGAGCTGGAACCCACCGTGTGGGGGCTGCACACCTCGATGACCGCCGAGGCGATGCCGTTTCGCACCGCGATCGACGAGCGCCACGAGCAGGGCCGACGGGTGTACTCCTGGGCCACCGAGGACCCTCCTTTACATGCCCGCTACCGCCTCGAATGGCATTTCCGGGCCGCCGCCCGCATCGCCGCGGAAGCCCGACAGCAGCGTCCCAGTGAAGTCATGCAGGCATTGGGTGTGCTGCAACGCGACGACCCGTTGTTACACCGCCCGGCCCGCCCGTTCGTCCTGCCCGATGAGGCCGAGGATGCGCGCCGGGTGCTGCACGAGTTGCGCACCGCGGCCAAGCGGATCTGTCGCGCGCACACCTTCGGCAAGGGCATGGGACTGGCCGCCAACCAGCTCGGCATCGACCGCGCCGCCGCACTGGTGCTGCCGCCGGGCAGCGAGGACCTGATCATGCTGCTCAACCCGCGCATCATCGAGATCGGGGACCAGACCGACGAGCAATACGAGGGCTGCCTGAGCTTTTTCGACGTCCGCGGCCTGGTGACCCGCCCACTGGCGCTGCACGTGGAACACCAGGAACTCTCCGGCGCGCGGCGGATCACGATCTTCAGCCACGGGGTGGCGCGGCTGATCGCGCACGAAGTGGATCATCTGCACGGGGTGCTCTACCCGGAGCGGATGCGCACCGAGGCGGAGTCCATCCCGGTGGCGGAGTACCAGGGAACTGGGATGAACTGGGAGTACTAGTTCCTCTACGGTGCCCGCCATGAGCGAACCCGGGTGGTGGCCGCAGGCGGTGGCCTGGATCGAGGCGAACCTGGACGGCCGGGTGCGCACCGGCGAGATCGAACGGGTGCGGGAACGGCCGTGGTCCACGGTGGCCACCGTGCCCACCACGACGGGTCCGGTGTGGTTCAAGGCCAACGGCCCGGGTCTGCGCTACGAGGCGGGATTGCTGCGCGCGCTCGGCTCGCTGGCGCCAGATCGGGTGATCACGCCCCTGGCCGTGGACGTCGAGCGAGGCTGGGCGCTGCTGCCCGACGGCGGCACGACGCTACGGGAATCGGCGCAGGACGGGCTCGCGGCCTGGGCGCGGTTGCTGGGCGAGTACGCCGGGCTGCAACGTGAACTGGCGCCGCACACGGCGGACTTCCTGGGGCTGGGCGTGCCCGACCTCTCCCCCGCCGCCCTGCCCGCCCACCTGGACCGGCTGCTCGGCGAACACGAGCTGCCCGAGGTCGCCGCGGCGCGGCCGCGGTTCCTGGACTGGTGCGCCGAGCTGGCCGGATCGCCGGTGCCGCTGGGGTTGCAGCACGATGACCTGCACGATGCCAACGTCCTGGTCGACGTGCGGGGCCGGTACCGGTTCTTCGACTGGGGCGATGCGAGCATCGCGCACCCGTTCACCACGTTGCTGGTCTCCTTGCGGGTGGCCGCCCGCAAGTTCGAGCTGGACCAGACGGCGCCGGAGATGCTGCGGTTGCGGGATGCCTATCTGGAGCCGTGGTCGGATCTGGGCTCCCCGGCCGAACTGGGCCGCACCCTCGCGCTGACCACCCGGCTCGGCGCGATCAGCCGGGCGCTGGCCTGGGAACGCGCCCTGCTCGGGGCTGATGAGTCCGCGCTGGCGGAGTGGGCGGACGCGGTGCCGGGGTGGCTGGGTGAGCTGGTCAAGGGACCGGATCTGGCGGCGCGGCGATGATGCCGCTGTTCGAGGAGACGCCGACGCCGGAGCTGGCGGCCGCCGGACTGCGGCTGGGCATCGCGCCGCCGGAGCGCATGCCGCGGTGGGCGGCGCACTGGCTCACCGAGGATCTCGACGGCACCGACCTGCGCATGCTCGCCGGGATGAGTGGGCAGGATCTGGAGGAGGTCCGCTCGGTGCTGCCCTGGGCCCTGGTAGAGGCCGGGGCGCCGGAACCGGACCTGGGGGCGGCGGCGCGGGTGGTGTTCACCGCGGTGGCCCGGCGGTGTGCGGACGGGCTGGTCACCGAGGAGCAGGTGCTGGCCGCGGTGGACTGGATCTGCCGGGTGGCCGGGTACGACGATGCGGTGGTGGCGGCGCCGTTGGCGCAGGTCTTCCCGCTGCACGGCGAGTGGAGCAGTGTGGGCGGGCGGGACCGGGCGGTGTTGCGGGCCGAGGTCCGGGCGGCGGTCACCGCCCAGCTCGACCCGCCCACCTGAGTCAGGCGGCGTCGGACTGCGGGGCCGGTAAGGCCGCGCGCAGGGTGAGCTGGAAACGGCCGCCGGCGCGGGTGACGTCCAGGCCGGTGACCGCGGCCAGGATCAGGGTCAGGCCGCCGCCGTGCGGGCGCAACAACGCCGGCGGGTAGTCCGGGCCTGCGGTGGCGGCGGGCACGAACCCTTCGCCCTGGTCGCTGATCTGGATCAGCAGTTCGTCCTCGGCCAGGGCCAGGGTGATGCCGACCGCGGCACGCGGGTCGGCGGCGTTGCCGTGCTGGATGGCATTGGCCACCGCCTCCCGCACCGCCTGGCCCAGCTGCTCGGCCTCGGCGGGCGGGAACAGGCGGCGCAGCACCGGATCCACCTCGGCGCGCACGGCGGGCAGCCGGTGCGCGTCGCTGCCGATCTCCAGACTGAGCACGATCATCGGGAACCTCCCACGGCGGCGGGAAGCGGACAACGCCTTGCCTCAGCCGCTGCTGCGCAGCCAGATCAGCTCGGCCAGCTCGAGTTCGGCGACCTCCTCGGTGTATTCGGCGGCCAGCTCGCGCATGGCGTCGCGATCAGGACCGCCGCTCCACTGCACCTGGTACCGAGCGGCTGACCGGTCGTAGCGCACCAGCACGTAGGCGCCGGTGCGGGCGGTCAGCAGACTGGCCAGACGCCGGGCGTGGCGTGCTCTCAGACTCATCGGCGCTCACCCCTTCCCTGCCACCACGCAACCATTCCGACCGCCCGCTCCGGGAGGTCGAGCCCGCCTTCACGCGCGTCTCACGCCGGTTCACTGCGCCGGGCGAGGCTCTCCTGACTACGCAGGTCCGCCGTGCGCGGTTCACCCGGCCCAGCACGATCGCGATCACCACAGCCGTGGTGGCCGCCAGCCAGGGGAAGGTCTTCACCAGGTCAGACACCGCGGCCAGCAGCGGGGTGCCCGTTGCGACGACGGTGGCCACCACGGCCGCGGTGATCAGCGGAGGCTGCACGGCTGCGGTGAACAGGCCACCGGGTGCCACCAGCAGGGCGGCGGCCACACAGCCCAGTCCGATCCCCGCGGGCAACCAGTACCCGCCGAGCAGACCACCGGCGGCGCCGGGCAGATAGGCGATCAGGATGGCGGCCCAGAAGGGGACGCGCGGGCGAGTGGCGCTCGGGTGCTGCTCGCCCGCGCGAGTGTGGGGGTCAGTTGACACAGGGGATCCCGGCGGCGTCGATGGGCTGCTGGGCGGTGTTGGCCACCGGCCGCACCTTGCCAGCCGAAGTGCCGGCGCCCGAGGCGCTGGCGGGGGTGCCGTCCCCGGTGAGCAGGCCCTGCACGAAGCCCTTGACCTTGTTCGGGTCGACCTCCACCGCGACGCCGTCGCCGGGGGTGGCCAGGTTGGAGCGCAGGGTCGGGATGGTGTGGAACTGGATCTTGCCGCCGGAGAGCCCCTGGACCTGCTGGGCGAAACCGAGCAGGTCCCAGCCCTGATCCAGCACCACCGAGCGGGTCAGCGCGTCGATGAGGTCCTTGACCTTGCCGGGGTCGGTCAGCGTGCCCGCGCTGAGCACCTGGTTGGCCAGCCCAGCCAGGAACGCCTGCTGACGGCGTACCCGGTCCAGGTCGCCGGCGGGCAGGCCGTGGCGCTGGCGGACGAACTTCAGCGCGTCCACCCCTTCCAGGGTCTGCTTGCCCGCGGGGAAGTTCGCGCCGGAGAAGTCGTCCTTGACCGGCTTGTTCAGGCAGACCGGGATGCCGCCGACGGCCTTGGTGATCTCGCTGAAGCCGTAGAGGTTGATCTCGGCGTAGTGATCCACGGTCAGCCCGGTGAGCTTGCCGATGGTGTTGATCAGGTTCTTGCGGCCCGCGGTCACCGACTCCTTCTCCACCGTGGCCGCGTCCTTGCCCTGGCCGCGCAGTTCCTTGGCCTTGGCGAGTTTGCCGCGGGCGTAGGCGGAGTTGAGCTTGTGCTTGCCGAACCCGCCCGCGATGTCCACATAGGAATCCCGCGGCAGCGAGACGGCGAATGCCTTCTTGTTCGGATCGGCCGGGACGTGCACCAGCATCATGGTGTCGGTGTTCTGCTCCCCGTTGGCATCCCCGGCCTGCAACGCGTCCAGGACTTCACGGGAGAGCGGGCGGCCCTGGGCGTCGGTACGCGAGTCCACCCCGACCAGGAGGATGTTGGTGTCGGTGCCGGGGGCCTTGGGCAGCACCGGCTCGCCCTTGTCGTCGGTGATGACGTTGTCGGTGGCCAGGCCGACGGTGGCCTGCCGGTAGGTCAGGTAGCCGGCGGCGGTGGCGGTGAGCGCGGCGACGGAGACCAGCACCAGGCCGGTCTTGCCTATCCCGGTCAGCACCCGGCGAGTCGAGGTGGACTTTTTCGCGTTCATCGCGCTCATTTCAGGTAGTCGGTGAGCAGGGCGGGGGTCAGGTTGTTCGCGCGGGCCTGGTCCACGAATGCCTGGACGTCCTGCTCGAAGGTGTTGCGGAAGTGCATGAGCACGATGGAGCCGGGCCGGAACTCGTGCGGCCCGCTGAACTGCACCTTGCCGTTGATGATCTCCGAGCCCCAGTGCACGACCCACTTGATCCCGGCCTCACCGGCGGCCTTGAGCGTGTTGTCGTCGAAGTTGCCAAACGGCGGGCGGAACAGGGTCGGGCGGGCGCCGAACTCGGTGGCGTAGGTGTCGGAGACCGGGCCGATCTCGGTGCGCTGGGCCTCCAGCGAGCGGCCCTTGAGGTTGGGGTGGGACTCGGTGTGGTTCTCGATCGCGCCGCCGGTCTCATCCCGGAGCTTCTTGTAGAAGCCGGGGTCCTGCTTGACGTAGGAGTTGGTCAGGAAGAACGTCGCCTTGACCCCGTTGCGCTTGAGAATGTCGATCATGTCGGGGCGGCGGGTGGCGCCGTCGTCGATGGTCAGGAACACCACCCGGTCCTGGGTGTCGACCTTGTAGACCACCTTGGCCGGCTCGCCACTGGGCACCGGGCGCGGCGCCGGATCCGGGGATTTGTCCGTGGACTCCGGGCCGGGGCTGCTCGCGGCGGGTTCGGGGGTCCCGGCGGTGTTCCGGTTGAGCAGCAGCGCCACCACGATCAACGCGAGCACAGCCGCGGCCACGTAACGGAACGGACCGAGACGCTTGAGCATGTGAACAACTCCCCGAAAGTTGTCTGAGCAGGACGTTTCCGACGCTAAGCGCGCTTTGTCATGGCCGTCCGACGGTTCTGTAACAGCCGCCCGGCACTCCCCCACCAGGCACGTAACACCCGGTGGGGCAGGTGTGCCGTCGACGCCGGGGCGTGGTTGCCTGGGCACAATGAGCGGCATGCGAAGGCGGATCGGCCCCGCGGCGGCCCTGGGCGCCGCCCTGCTGGCCGCCGGGTGTGTCACAGCCGGGTGCGCCACGGTCGGCGGCGTCCAGCTGGAGGGCCCGGCCAGCCAGGTCAAACCACCCCCGACCAGCCCGCCCACCAGCAGCGGCACCGCCCCCAGCGCCGATGCCATCGCGATCCTGCGCGCCGACCCCCAGGTCGGGGAGAAGATCAAACTCCAGCTCAAACCGTGTGGGGACAGCCGGTACGCGGTGGATGTCCGTTTCATCGACCTCACCGGGGACGGCAACGCCGAACTGCTGGCCTCCATCCGCGCCTGCGCAGGCAGCGTATCCGGCGTCTACCCGGGTCGCGGGGTGCTGGGCAGCTACATCTACGAGCTGACCGCCACCCCGCCGCGCCGGCTGTTCGGCACCGAGGAACCCGGCAACGTGATCAAGGTCGAACCCAGCATCGGGTTCGTGCTCAGCCACCCCGTCTACGAGCCCGCCGACCGCAGCTGCTGCCCCAGCGGCGAAGAGATCACCGTCTACCGCTGGACCGGAACCGCCTTCGAGGAGTTCAAGAAGTGAGCGGCTTGCACGTGCTGCTGGTCGAGGACGACGACGTCATCCGCGAGGCCACCCAGCTGACCCTGGAACGCGACGGCTTCACCGTCACCGTGGCCGCCGACGGCCTGGCCGGCCTGGCCGCCTACCGCGAAGCGCGACCCGACGTCGCGCTGCTCGACATCATGCTGCCCGGCCTCAACGGGGTCAGCCTGTGCCGCCAGATCCGCGAGGAAGGCCCCACCCCGGTGATCATGATGTCCGCCCGCGCCGACCCCATCGACGTGGTCCTGGGACTGGAGGCCGGCGCCGATGACTACGTGACCAAACCCTTCGACTCCACCGTGCTGGTCGCCCGCATCCGCGCGGTGGTCCGCCGGATGGTGCGCGCCGGCCGCGAAGTCGAGGACACCGTGCTGCGCTTCGGCGACCTGGAGATCCACAAGAACGGCCTGGAAGTCCGCCTCGCCGGCGAACAGGTCGAGCTGACGCCGACCGAACTGCGGCTGCTGCTCTGCTTCGCCGAATCCCCCGGCAACGTGCTCACCCGCGACGTGCTGCTGGAACAGGTGTGGGACTACCAGTGGGGCGGGGACTCCCGGGTGGTGGACGTGCACGTGCAACGGCTGCGGGTCAAGATCGGGCAGGACCGGATCGAGACCGTGCGCGGCTTCGGCTACAAGCTACGGGGCTGAGCCGGTGTTCCCGACAACCCTGCGCTGGCGACTGAGCGCGGTCATCGCCGTGGTCGGCGCCCTGGTCGCGATCGGCTTGAGCGTGCTGGTGCGCACCGAGTTCGCCCGCATGCAACTCACCGACGCCCGCCGCCTGCAGGACGAACGCATCCAACTGGTCGTGCGCGACTACGCCATGTCCGGCACCGCCACCCTGGGCGCCGACCTGGACTCCCCCGACCTGCCCCGCGAACTCCGCGAGGCCGTGCACGGCGGCCAGCGCGCCACCTACCTGGAACGCCGCCCCGGCCAGGCCTGGATCTGGGCCGCCGCGGAAACCGACGGCAAGATCCTCTCCATCCGCACCTCCTACGCCGACAAGGACGACGCCCTCGACCAGCTCGACCAGGTCCTGGTCATCGGCTCGGCCGCGGTCGTCGTGCTCGGCACCCTGCTCGGCGTGATCCTCGGGGCCCGCCTGTCCCGCCGGCTGCGCCTGGCCGCCACCGCGGCCCGCCAGGTCGCCGACGGTGACACCGAGGTCCGGGTCCGCGACGCCATCGGCGGCCGCCCAGCCGATGAGACCGCCGAACTCGCCCAGGCCGTGGACGCCATGGCCGACGCCCTGCAGGAACGCCTGGCCGCCGAACAACGCGTCACCGCCGACATCGCGCACGAACTCCGCACCCCGGTCACCGGACTGGTCACCGCCGCCGAACTCCTGCCGCCGGGCCGCCCAGCCGAAATGGTCCGCGACCGCATCAAAGCCCTGCGCGGACTGGTCGAGGACGTCCTCGAAGTCGCCCGCCTGGACACCGCCACCGAAAAGGCCGAACTCACCGAGTTCGACCTGCTCACCTTCGTCCAGCGCCGGGTCACCGCCCTCACCCCCGAAGCCCAGGTCAGCGGCGAGTCCCAGACCGTGCTCACCGACCCCCGCCGCCTGGAACGAGTCCTGGTCAACCTGCTGATCAACGCCCGCCGCCACGGCAAACCCCCCGTGGAGGTCCACGTCGACGGGCGCACCCTGCGGGTCCGCGATCACGGACCCGGCTTCGGCACCGACCTGCTCCGCGACGGACCCAGCCGCTTCCGCACCGGCAGCAGCGACCGCGGCACCGGACACGGCCTCGGCCTGACCATCGCCGCCGCCCAGACCCGCGTGCTCGGCGGCACCCTGACCTTCGCCAACGCCGAAGACGGCGGCGCGATCATCACCCTGGAACTGCCCGCGAACCCGGCCCTACCCGACGGGAGCGGTCTCGGCGGGAGCGGTCTGGCCACCGGTTGACCCACCCACCGTGGCGTCTTCACTGGGCCGTTCCGCCCGCACCAGCCCGGCCAGCGCACCCGAGTCGTTGACCTTCCACACATACGGCCGGTGCTCGGTGTAGTGGATCACCGAGGCCGCCCCCGGATCGACCAGGATCCGCTGGAAGGCGTCCAGGTGCGAGCCCAGCGCGTCGGCCAGGATCGCCTTGATCACATCACCGTGACTGCACGCCACCCAGATCGCCTCGGCCCCGTGCGCGGCACTGATCCGCGCGTCGTGCTCGCGGACCGCGGCCACCGCCCGCGCCGACACCGCGGCCAGACCCTCACCGCCGGGGAAGACCGCCGCGGAGGGGTGCTGCTGCACGACCTTCCACAGCGGTTCCTTGAGCAGATCGGTGATCGCCTTGCCGGTCCACTCGCCATAGTCCACTTCGGACAGTCGCGGCTCGGCCAGTGGGGGCAGCTCCCGCGCGGCTGCCAGCGGGGCCAGGGTCTCGGCACAGCGCTGCAACGGCGAGGAGACGATCTCGGCGATTGGCACCCCGGCGAACCGCTCCACCAAACCCTGCGCCTGCGCCAGGCCGTCCTCGTGCAGGCCCACTCCTTCGGCACGTCCGGCCAGGGTCCCGGAACCGTTGGCCACCGATCGTGCATGCCGCAGAAGGATGAGCGTCGCCACCCCGGCAGCTTACGTGCCACCACCCACGCCACCGGTTCCAGGCACCCAGCGGGTGAGGATCGGCCATTTCACCGCACGCTCGCCGGACCCGACTGCTAGGAACGAAGACATGTCGAACAGCACTCGCCTGGCCCGTGGCCTGCTCGCCCTCGCCGCCTTCGGCGCGCTCTTCACCGCACCGGCGGCGGCCGCGGCCCCCGCCGCCCCCGCACCCGCCTGCGCCGAGGACCTGGCCGCCGGCCCGTGCACGGACAACTGCCGCCGCAAGTACGAGGACGGCCGCCGCAACTGCGACCTCGCCTACGACCGCTGCCTGCGCGGCGGAACGTCCGCGGTCAAGTGCCGGGAACAGAACCGGGCCTGCCGGGCCCGGGCCGAGCAGGCCTACCGGCGCTGCCTGGGCACCTGCACCCGCCGCGCGGACGGTCAGGTCGCCGACATGTAGCCCGAGGACAGCATCGCCAGCACGAACAGGCCCAGCACCACCCGGTACCAGACGAAGACGTACACGCTGTGCTTGGCCACGAACTTCAGCAGCCAGGCGATGGTCACATAGCCGATGGCGAAGGCCACCGCGGTGGCCACGATCATCTGCGCGATGCTCGGCGCGTTCGCCCCGGCCCGCTCGAAGACATCCGGCAGCGAGAAAATCCCCGCCGCCACCACAGCCGGGATGGCCAGCAGGAACGAATACCGGGTCGCCGCCGCCCGGTTCAACCCGATGAACAGACCCGCCGTGATCGTGCCACCGGAGCGCGACACCCCGGGGACCAGCGCCATCGCCTGCGCACAGCCCATGATCAGGCCGTCCTTGAGCGTCATCTGCTCCACCGTGCGCTTCTGCCTGCCGTACAGCTCCGCGGCGCCCAGCACCAGACCGAACACCACCAGTGTGGTGCCCACAACCCACAGGTTGCGGCCGCTGGTGCGGATCTGCTCCTTGAACAGCAGCCCCAGCACACTGATCGGGATGGTGCCGATGATCACGTACCAGGCCAGCCGGTAGTCCTGGGTCTGGCGCACCGCGGCGTTGCCGAACCCGCGGAACCAGGTGCCGACCAGCCGGAAGATGTCCTTGGCGAAATAAATCAGCACCGCGGCCTCGGTGCCCAGTTGGGTCACCGCGGTGAAACTCGCGCCCGCGTCCCGCCCGAAGAACAACTCCGAGACGATCCGCAGGTGACCGGAACTGGAGATCGGCAGCATCTCGGTCAGCCCCTGGACCACGCCAAGGACGAGGGCTTCCAGCCAGGTCATGGCTCAGACCACCATCCCGCGGTCGCCAACTGATTCGATGACCCGGTCGGCGACCGCGAGATGATGCGCCACTTACCCCACTCCAGCTGCTTCCAAGGCTTCGACCGCGACGCGAAGGGACAGCGTCGCCTCGTCAAGATCTTGCAGCATCGCCGAAACGGTCAGCGTGGTGACCCCCGCCTGCGCGAAAGCCTTGATCCGCTCGGTGATCCGCTCCTGGGGGCCCAGCAGCGAGGTGGCGTCGATGAACTCCAGCGGCACCGCGGCAAGGGCGCCCTCGTAGTCCTTGGCCAGGAACTTGTCCTGGACCTCCTGGGCCTGCGCGCCAAAGCCCATCCGGGTGGCCAGGTCCTTGTAGAAGTTCTTCTGCTTGCTGCCCATCCCGCCCAGGTACAGCGAGGCATACGGCCGGACCTTGTCCGCGCAGGCCTGCCAGTCCTCCCCCACCACCAGCGGCACGGTCGGCACGACGTCGAAGCCCTCCATCGTCTTGCCGGCGCGCTCGCGGCCGACCCGGATCGACTCCAGGCTTTCCGCGGAGTGCTCCGGGGAGAAGAACACCCCGAGCCAGCCATCGGCGATCTCGCCGGTCAGCTCCAGGTTCTTCGGACCGATGGAGGCCAGGTAGATCGGGATGTGCTCGCGCGCCGGGTGCACGGTCAGCGTCAGCGCCTTGCCGGGGCCATCCGGCAGCGGCAGCGTGTAGTGCTGCCCCTCGTACTTCAGCCGCTCCCTGGCCAGTGCCTTGCGCACGATCTCCACGTACTCCCGGGTCCGGCCCAGCGGCTTGTCGAAACGCACGCCGTGCCAGCCCTCCGAGACCTGCGGTCCGGACACGCCCAGTCCCATCCGGAACCGGCCGTCGGAGAGGGTGTCCAGGGTCGCCGCGGTCATCGCGGCCATCGCCGGGGTCCGCGCCGGGATCTGGAAGACCGCGGAACCGACGTCGATGCGTTCGGTCTGCGCGGCGATCCAGCTCAGCACGGTGGGCGCGTCGGAGCCATAGGCTTCCGCGGCCCAGACCACGGAGTAGCCGAGCCGGTCGGCCTCCTTGGCCAGGTCGAGGTTCTCGGCGTCGTTACCGGCGCCCCAATATCCGAGGTTCAGCCCAAGTCGCACCCGCCGAACCTTACTCGCTAGTAACAAACCGGGTAGGCCACCGTGACACCGGTCACACGACCGAGTGACTCGCCACCACGCCCCAGCTACCCACAACCGGCTCACGAACCACCTAGGGTAAATCGCCGTGGAACAGCGACAGCTCGGCCGCAGCGGCCTCCGGGTCTCCCGCACGGCCCTCGGCACCATGTCCTGGGGACGCGACACCGACGCCGACGAAGCCGCCAACCTGCTGCTCGCCTTCTGCGAAGCCGGCGGCACCCTCGTCGACACCGCCGATGTCTACAACGACGGACTCGCCGAGGAAATCCTCGGCAACCTGCTCGCCGAAGCCATCCCGCGCACCGACATCGTGCTGGCCACCAAAGCCGTCGCCCGCCGCACCGAAGGCCCCTTCGGCGGCGGCGCCTCCCGCGGCGCCCTGCTCACCGCCCTCAACGACTCACTGCGCCGCCTGGGCACCGACCACATCGACCTCTGGCAACTGCACGCCTGGGACGCCAGCACCCCCATCGAGGAAACCCTCGCCGCCCTCGACACCGCCGTCACCAGCGGCAAAGTCCGCTACACCGGCATCTCCAACTACTCCGGCTGGCAAACCGCCACCGCCGCCGCCCGCCAGCACGCCCAGCACAGCCCAGCCCCACTGATCTCCACCCAGGTCGAATACTCACTCCTGGAACGCGGCGTCGAACGCGAAGTCATCCCCGCCGCCACCCACCACGGCCTCGGCCTGCTCCCCTGGGCCCCACTCGGCCGCGGCGTGCTCACCGGCAAATACCGCAACGGCACCCCAGCCGACTCCCGCGGCGCCAGCCCGCACTACGCCCCCTACGTCGAACACCACCGCACCGAACGCACCGCCCGCATCGTCCAGGCCGTGGCCACCGCAGCCGACGGCCTCGGCACCTCACCCCTGGCCGTCGCCCTCGCCTGGGTCCGGGACCGCCCCCAGGTCATCGCCCCCGTCATCGGCGCCCGCGACACCGCCCAGCTCACCGGCTGCCTCGCCGCCGAGGAACTCACCCTGCCCCCGGCCATCCGCGCCGCCCTCGACGACGTCAGCGCCGTCGAACTCAGCTACCCGGAACGCCCGCTGCCGTGAGCATCGACCGCAACAACGCCCCCACCGCCCGCCGGTCCCTCGGCTCCACCCCGTCCACCGGAGCCTCCCTGCTCAGCTCCACATGCGCCCGCCCCGGCACCGCGGGCGCATCCGCCCGATAAACCACCAACCGGGCGACCCCGTGCCGCAACACGAACGAGAACTCCCGGCCATCGACCAGGTGCCCGTGACCGTGCGCGTGCTCCCCCACCCGCAACCCCTCCAGCACAAAGGAACCCCGCGAGCCGGTGCTGTTCATCGAGGGCTCCTTCAACGGGTGGGGCGGTTCGGGGCGGATACGGCCAACACGGTAATACTTCGTTCAACAACTACTACGAGTTACAAGTCGTGGAGTTGTTCACACCCGGAACGTGACGAGCGCGTGAACTTCCGGGATGCTGAACGCACCGCGGTCAACACGGGAGGAAACGAGTGCGTCGGCTGATGGCGGCCCTGCTTACCGGAACAGTCCTGCTCACGGCCTGTTCAACGAGCCAGAGCAGCACCAACGAACAGCCACCCGACGAGGTCATCCCCGCAGGCCCCGCGATCGCCGCGGCCCGCGGCGCGATCCCCGCCGGCACCGTCACCCCGCTCCCGGGCAAGGCCACCGCCCTCACCCTGGACGAGACCACCCGAACGGTCGCCATCGCGGTCACCGACCCCGCCCGATTGCTGCTCTACCCGGCCGACAACCTCACCGCCACCCCGCGGGAAATCCCGCTGCCCGGCCCGGTCGACCAACTCTCCCTTGTGGACGGAAAACTCCTCGCCCCGGTGCGCGCCAACGGAAAACTCCTCCGCATCACCCTGCCCGCAGGCACCGCCGAGACCTTCGAGGTCAACGGCGGCCCGCTCGCGGCCACCCAGGTCGGCGACCGCACCATCGTCGCGCTGCGTGAACCCGGCCAGGGCATCGCCGTACTCAACGCCGCCGGCAAACTCGAACGCACCATCAACGAAGGCTTCCGCGGCGTCAGCGCCGTCCTGCCCGCCGGCAAGAAGGTCGTCGTCCTGGACGAACTGCGCACCGCCGTCATCGAGGTCGACCCCGCCACCGGCGAACTCGGCGCCGGCCTGCGCGCCGGCGACGCCACCACACACGCGGTCACCGACCGCTTCGGCCGCGTCCTGGCCGTGGACACCCGCGGCGGCGAACTACTCGCCTTCTCCACGAACCCATTGATCATGCGCCAGCGCTACCCCGTGCCAGGTGCGCCCTACGGGATCGCCTACGACCGCACCAGGGACCTCGCGTGGATCACCCTCACCGAACGCGACGAGGTGGTCGGCTACAACGTCGCCTCCGGCTCGCCGGAGGAGAAGTATCGCTTTGCCACCGTGCACCAGCCCAACTCGGTGACGGTGGATCCGAAGAGCGGACGCGTACTGGTCGCCTCCGCGGACGGAGGAGGGGTACAGGTGGTGCAACCATGAGTGCTGCTGCCAACGAGGCGGTGGTCGACGGAGACTGGGAGTACCAGCCGCTGCGCATCCCCCCGGGAGTCTCCCGGCGCGCGGCGGCCACCCAGCTCGCCATCCACGCCGAGTTCGCCGGGTGGGAGCTGTCCAGGGTACTGCTGTTCTCCGACGGCACCCGCAAGATCTGGCTCCGCCGCAAACGCCGACCGGCGCACGCCGGCCTACCCGGGATCATCATCTAGCCCGGCCTTCACCCCCGGGCCGAAGGCTCACCGGACACACCTGCCTCAAGCACCGCGAGGTCACGCACCGCGTAACGGTGGTGCTCGGCCTCTTCCTTCAGCACCACCTTGAGGCAGCGGCGCACGACGTACTCCTGGTCGGGATACGGCTCCGCCGGCTTACGACCGCACACCCGGTCCAACTCGGCCGCGGTGAGCCCGTCGACAACCCGCCGCATCACGGCCATCCGGGCGAGCCGCGGCGCGAGCACCTCCTCCAGAGTCGGGGTGGCATCGAGGGTGAGGCCGAGCTTCGCCGCCGCCTCAGGCGGCATCCCCCCGGCCGGGAAGCCCAACGGGTGGTAGGGCGATTCCTCCGCCAGCACGGCGCTGCCGAGCCAGGCATCACTGGCGAACAGCAGATGCCGCTGGGTCTCCACCAGGGACCACTCGCCGTTGACCCGCTCGTGCAATTTCGCCTCGGGCAACAGCTTCGCCCGGTCCAGCGTCGCACCCCACAGGGACTCGACGGCCTGCCACGTGGCCCGGTAGTCCTCGGGGGACGCCGCATCCCGCGCCAGCACCCGTGCGGGGTGCAGGCGGTCCAGCTCGGCCTCGACGTAGGCGGTCACGTCGACGTCGTTGACCACGACGCGCTCGAAGTCACCACCGAGGTAGACCTCGCTGCCGTAGCAGTCGACGATCTTCAGGCCGTCCACCTCGCAATCCCGGATCTCCAGGCCGGCGAGATCGCACAGGTGGATACGGGCACCGCGGAATTGGTCGCACTGGGCGTATTCGGAAACCACCGACGCAGTCTGGCACTCGCCTGCCTCTGGGCTGGGCTTTTTCTTGGTTCTTGAGGGATTGACTTCAGTTGACACTGAATTTATCGAGCTAAGAAAGAATTATGCGCACGGCGCTGGGCGAACGGGAAAGCACGCGGGGACGTCACGTGGGCGGGTGCTCGTCATCGCCGTGGGGTCGGCGTTGCTCTTGCCGGGGAGCCGTTCCGATGTTCGCTTGAGCAAATAGCTCCGTGTCGTTTCGGCGGGTCCGGGCTTAGTTTCGGGCGGTGGCAAACGAACTGACGATTCCGCTCCTGCCCTGTCGAGACATCGACGAAATCGCGTCCTTCTACGAGATGCTCGGCTTCTCGATCACCTATCGGCAGACGCGGCCGAACCCGCACATCGCCTTGCAGCGCGAGGACATCAACCTGCACTTCTACGGGATGGACGGCCACGTTCCGGAGCAGTCGCACAGCACGTGCCTGATCATCGTGCAGGACACCGGGCCGTTGTTCGAGGCGTTCGCGGCGGGGATGCGCGCTGTGCACGGGAAGTTGCTCATCTCCGGCATTCCGCGCATGACCAGGCCTCGGCTGCGCAACGACCGGTACACCGGGTTCGCCGTCATCGATCCGGGTGGCAACTGGATCCGGATCAACAAGTCCGCCGAGGAACCCGAGGCGCGCACCAAGCTCGCGAAAGCCATGGAGAACGCGGCCCGGCTGGCGGACGCGAAGGGCGACGAACAGCAGGCGTTGAGGATCCTCGAAGGCGCACTCAAACGGACCGACGGCTCCGAACCGGAACTGCAGGACGCTCAGGCCTACCGCGACGAGTTGGTCGAGCGGATCACCGGGTCCGGGCCTCGTCCAGGCGCTTGAGGGCGCTGCGGACCACCTCGGGGTCGTAGGTCGTCCAGAACGGCGGGAGTGAGGCCCTGATGAAGCCGCCGTAGCGAGCGGCGGCGTGCGTGGCGGCGACGGTCCGGAAGCCGTTGCCACCACGCGAGTTCACCGCCTTCTGCCGGGCGGAGGCCAGCGGGTCGTCCGGGCGCGGGAACGGGTACTCGAGCTTGTCCCGCAGCGCTTCCGTGGCCGTCCTGGTGGAGGAGAAGAGGCCGGGCGCGTTCACCAAGCCCTCGATCTCGTCCAGGTACTCCGGCGGCAGGCCGAGGACGATCCACGGACCGTCGAGCACCTGGTTCAGGCCCGCATTCCCAACCGTCCAGGCTGCCGCCACGGGGCGAAGTGGCTCCCGCGTCAGGGGGAGGCCGGTGCGCCGCGCTGCCAGGTGGTCTGGGTGATCTCGTACTCGACCTCGTCCTGTCCGCCGGAGTGGAAGGCCCGGACGAACGTGAGCCCGACGCTGGTCATGGTCGCCCGGGAGGCGGTGTTGCCGGCCAGGGTCTGGGCGAAGATCCGGTCGAGCCCGACCTCGGTGAAGCCGTAGCGGATCAGTTCGCGCGCGCCTTCGCTGGCGTAGCCGCGGCGCCATCGGCTGCGCAGCAACCGGTAGCCGAGGTCGGCCTCGCCGTCGACCTCGGGCTGGTCCGGCCCGTGTGGCGGCTGCAGGATCCACCAGCCGACGAAACCGTCCTCCGCGAAGCCAACCCAGAACCCGAGGCCGGGCACCTTTCGTGCCGCGGCGAGCCGCCTGCGGTGCGACTGCTCGACCACGGCGCGGGAGGCTGCCCCGCCGAGGTAGCGCATCACCTCGGGGTCGGCGTCCAGCTCGATCTCCAGGTCGAGGTGCTCCTCGGCCAGCGGCACGAGGGTGAGCCGCGGGGTGTGCAGGGTGGGTTGAGCCATGGGTCGATCATCGCGGCGAGGGCAAGCCGATTTGTGTGCTCCCCGGCGGGTTTTGGGGTTGCACTTGGTTCGCTGGGATTGATTTCACTCGACACTGAAGCCATCGTGGCAAGAGAATTTTAGATCGGGCAGAGGCGGTGTTGTTGCTGGTCGGGGGTGCGGAACTAGCCCGCGGCCCGGATCGCGGCCAGCACCTCGTCCCGGACCACCAGGCCGACGCCGTGCGCCTGGCCCTGGATCACTCGCAGCGTGCAGTCCGGCAGTGTGTCCGCCAGCCGCCGGGCCACTGACAGCGGCACGTTGGTGTCCTGATCACCGTGCCAGGCCAGCACCGGCGCGGTGATCTCCCCCAGCGCGAACCCCCACGGCCGGGCGATCATGACCAGTTCCTGGGCCGCCGCGCGGCCGCCGTCCCGCAACGCGCCCGCGGCTGCCCCGGCCAGCCAGCCGGTGTCCACGCCGTCGAGGGCGGCGCGGTCCGCTGGCGAGGCGCGGCGCAGCATCGACTGCTCGAACCTGCGGGCCCTGGCCGGGTCGCGCACCAGCCGGCTCAGCCCGCCCAGCTGTAGGCGCAGCAGCCAGGGCGCGTGCTGGGCGAGCAGGAACAGCCAGCGGTTGCCGCCGCGCATGCCTTGGCGCACCTGGCTTTCGTGCCCTGGGCCGAGGGCGGCCAGCAGGATCGTGGTGGTCAGCCGGTCCGGCAGCGCGTGCGCGAGGGCCAGGGCGTGCGGACCGCCGCCGGACTCCCCTACCGCGGCGAACCTGGCCAGCCCGAGGTGATCGGCCAGGGTCGCGAGGTCGGCGGCGTAGCGGGCCAGGGAGCGGCGCGGGTCAAAATCCGAGGCGCCGCAACCAGGTTTGTCCACCGAGAGCCAGCGGACCCCGGCCTCCCGGGCCGTCTCGTCGTAGACCCCGCCCAGCAGACCGGAGGCGGGCCAGCCCGGCGAGTACACGCAGGGCAGGCCCGCCGGGTCGCCGAACTCGTAGTAGCCCAGCCGCCGTCCGTCGGGCAGGGTCACCGTGCGTGCTTCGACCTCGCGCATGACCGCGATTCTGGCCGATCAGCCACCACTCCCCTGCCACTTGGCGAACATCTCGCGCACCTCCGGCGGCGAGGCGGCCAGTGCCTCGGCGTCCGGTTCGCCCGCGCTGACCACCGGGACGTGCACCAGCGCGTCGTAGGCGACCAGGGGGTCCAGCTCGTTGTAGTAGGTGCCGTGGCGGTGCTGGTTGGCGGCTCGCACGGCCTGCCGGTCGGCCTCGCCCAGCGTGCGCAGGTTGACGGCGAAGGGGCCGTCGTGGCTGGCGGCGAGCAGCGCGTCCAGGCTGCCGGGCTGGGGTTCGGGCAGCTCTTCGAAGAAGTCGCCGGCGAAGAAGCCGCTGCCCAGCACCTGGCCGCGGCCCGAGGTGGTGCCGATGGTCCGGTAGTCCGCGCCCAGCCGGTCGGCCAGGTGCACGCCAAGGCCGGTCATCGGCGGCGTGCCCGGGATCGCGCCGGGGACCCGTTGCACGTGCCCGTTGTGCGCGCCGAGCACGATCCGGTCCTCCCGGCCCAGCACCCACTCCACGGTGTCAGCCAGGGTGGCCTCGCGGCTGAGCGAGGCGGTTTCCAGGTCGCCCTGGGCCATCGCGCGCACCATCACGTCCAGGGTGATGGCGGCGTGCAGCGCGCGCTGGGCCCGCTGGTAGCACTCGGCGCCGGTGCGGGCGGTGTAGTCGATCCGCTTGGCGGACAGGCGCGCGAGCAGCCCGGCGAGTCCGGCGGTGAGCGCGTTCTTGCGCTCCGGTTCGAGTGCGCCGTACCCGCCCACCGCGGCCGGGATGCCGAAGGCTGAGGTGGCGGCGAAGGTCAGCGCGATCTCGCGGAGCACCGGGTCGGGCCGGTAGCCGGGATCGGCCTCGGCGAGGTAGCCGAGCACGGCGTCCAGGCTGGGCAGCGGGGTCACGTTGGAGCCGCCGAGGTCGATGCCGTAGTAGCGGACCGGCTCCGCGGCGGTGCGGTTGTGCTCGCGCAGCCATTCCAGCTGAAGCCGGACCGGCCGCCACAACCCGGTCAGCGAGCCGAACCCGTCGGCCAGGACCGTGCCCACCGCGCCGGGGCCGCCGTTGATCCAGTCGTGCACCAGCTGTCCCTGGACGAACCCGTTCTCCTCGGTGCCGGCGACAAACCCGTGCCGCTGCACCAGGTAGCGCAGCACGCGGTGCCGCAGCCGCGGGAACTCGGTGCTGTAGTGCGAGCTTTCGCCGATCGCGACCACTCGCGCGTCGCCGATCACCTCGTCCAGCCAGGCCAGATCGTCGAATGGCGCGGCCGGATCGAGCGTGTGCAATGGCAGCACCGCCGCGTCACTGAGCCTGGCCTGGCTGGAGATGTTCGTGCTCACCGGGATCCCCCTCTGTGCGTTTCCAACTTTGGGAACGGTACCAGATGTGGGATCGTAGGCCGGGTGGACACCCTCGACCTGCTGCTGCACCCGGTCCGGCTGCGCATCACCTGGTGCCTGTCCGGTGGCCGCACCGTCACCACCTCCGACCTGTGCGCCCAGCTGCCCGACGTGCCCAAAACCACCCTGTACCGGCATGTCGGCCTACTCGCCGAGGGCGGCATCCTGGAGGTCGCCGACGAACAACGCGTGCACGGCGCGGTCGAACGCCACTACCGGCTTCGCCAGGACCGCACCGTGGTCGATCCCGCGGCCGCCGCGGCGATGACGCTGGATGATCACCGGCACGGCTTCGCCGCGGCGATGGCGGCACTGCTGGCGGAGTTCAACGCGTACCTGGACCGCGACGGGGCCAATCCGCCCGCTGATGGGGTGGGGTACAAGCAGGGGACGCTGTGGTTGAGCACGGCGGAGGTGACGGAGCTGGCGGGTGAGATGGTGGCGTTGCTGCGGGCGCGGGCGGGCAACCAGGCCGCGGCGGACCGGGCTCCGTACCTGGTGAGCCCGATCTTCTTTCCGATCGCGCGGCCCGGGCAGCAGGACGAGGAGCGGTAGGCGCCGGGCCACTCCCCTGTTCGCGGCGGCTTGGGTTCCTTTTGCCTTTCTTCGCTTGATTTCAGCCATCACTGAAGCAATCGAGATAGCAAAGAACACAAGCCGAGCGAGATCGGCCCTGGTCAGCGGCTTGATCGACTAGGGCAGCAGGTCTACCAGGGTCGCGATTCGGCCGGTGACCTCATCCGGGTGCTCCAGGGGCAGCATGTGACCCGCACCCTGGACGATCACCTGCTCCCCTCCCCCGAGCACCTTCGCGATCTCCGCGACGTGGCTGGTCGGGCACAGCCGGTCCTGGTCGCCGGTCATGATCACGATCTCCGCGCCGCCCAGCGAGGCGCCCTCGACCACCGCCATCGCGGCCTGCCGGTCGTGCCGGTCCAGCGCGGGTTTGAACTGGGCCACCGTCTCCGGCCAGTTCGACCACACCATGTCCGCGGTCAGTTCCACGTCCTCGGCCCGGGGGGCCGCACCGAAGAGGAACCAGCGCAGGCCGGCGGTCTTGGCCGGTTCGATCTTCTCCCGGACCTTGCGCACCACCGGGCCGAACAGCCGTTCCAGCTCGTGCACCAGCCTGCCCACCGGCTGGGCCAGGCCCAGGTTGGTCTCGGCGAAGCCGCCGGCCGCGGTGGAGAGCAGCACCAGGCCGCCGATCCGCTGGGAGAACAGCCTCGGGCGCCGCACCGCCAGCGCGAGCGCGGCCATCCCGCCCATGGAGTGCGCGACCAGCACCACCCGGCCGCTGGGCACGGCGCGTTCGATGACCACGGCCAGGTCGTCGGCCAGCTGGTCGATGGTGGCGGTCTCCGGGGTGGCGGGGCTGGACTCGCCGTGGCCGCGGTGGTCGTAGGCGAGCAGTTGCACCGGCCGGGCCACCGCGGTTTCCAGCACGTCGAGCTGGCGGTGCCATTCCCGGTGGTCCAGGGCGTAGCCGTGGGCGAACAGCACGGTCAGCGGGGCGGCCGGGTCGCCGCGGCGGAGCAGGTTCAGCACGGTTCCGTCTTCGAGGAGCAGGGCTTCGCTCATGTCGGCCTTAACGAAGTCCGGGTGGATCGGTTACGGCGAGTCGGCGCACATCCCCTGGTCGTGGGTTTGGCAACGAGCACGAATATTGGGGTGCACTCCAAGTTTGGGGTGTGTTTCACTTCGATGGTGAGCACGCCGGGGCTGCGCGAGCGGAAGAAGCGGCAGACCGCGCAACGGATCACCGACGTGGCGCTGGAGCTGTTCGTGGCCCGGGGCTTCGACCGGGTGACCGTGGCCGAGGTCGCCGAGGCGGCGGAGGTCTCGGTGAACACCGTCTACAACTACTTCCCTGCCAAGGAAGACCTGGTGCTGCCGCCGGATCAGGCCTCGCCGGACCGGCTGACCGAGATCGTGCGGGTCCGGCCGGCCGGGATGTCGGCGGCGCGGGCCGTGCTCGCGCAGCTGCGGGCCGAGGTGCGGCGGCGGGACCGGGCGGTCGGGCTGACCGAGGGCTTCGGCCGGGTGCTGCCGATGATGCTGGCCGCGCCGACCCTGGCCGCCCGGCTGGAGCGGCTGGGTGCGGAGATGGTGGATTCGCTTGCCGCGCAACTGGTTCGGGAGACCGGCGACCGTGGGCTGCTGCCCCGGCTGGTGGCGGAGCAGATCGGCTGGGCGCACGCGCTGGTCTTCGGCGAGATCGGGCGGCGGGTGGTGGCCGGGCAGCGTCCGGCGACCATCGGCGCCGCGGTGCTCCGGCTGCTGGACGGGGTGCAGGACGTGCTCGGGGATCGAGTGCTGGGTTATGCCGTACGAGAGGACAGAGTGGTGTTTCGGGTCAGTATCCGGGGGAAGTTCGAGCCGTTGTCCGAGGCGCAGCGGGCAGCGCTGGCCGCGGCCAGCGGGATCGGGTTCACCGAGGCGGGAGCGTTCAGCCACGATCCGGGCGCGACCGTGTTCACCTTCCGCTGCCAGCTGCCCGCCGAGCCGGACGACGATGACGAGGTGGCCGAGCTGAAGGCCCTGGATGTGCTTGCCGCGCACGGGCTTCCGGTGCGCGAGGGGTACAAGGTGGCGGTCACCGACATGCGGGACATCAAGATCAAGCGCAAGGGCCGCTGAGGGTCAGCGGGCGCGGAGTCCGTCCACGGCGAGGCTGACCCCTCGGCGGCGGTGGTGATCGCTTCGATCGCGCCCTCGGCGGTGAGGTCCGCGGTCTCCTGGAGCAGGTGCTCGCGGCGGCCGACCAGGAGGAGTTCGCCGTTGCGGCGGCCCAGTTCCACTGCCAGCGCCCGGCCGATCCCGCTGCCGGCTCCGGTGACCACGCCCGCTCGATCGTGCAGATCCATCATCGCTCCCTCTGAGTAGGTATCGCCAACCTAGACCACTAAATAGGAGTGGCCAACCCAGTGGGGTAACCTCTGCCCCATGACGCAGGCAATCAGCAGGCAGGCGCGGTGCGCGGTGGCCCGCGGCGTTGACCTGCTCGGCGAGAAATGGGTTCTGATGATCACGCGGGAGGCCTTCTGGGGCCGCACCCGCTTCTCCGACTTCCGCAAGAACCTCGGCGTTGCGCCGGATGTGCTGGCCAACCGGCTGGCCGCGCTGGTGCACGAGGGCGTGCTGGAGCGGCGCACCTACCAGGTGACCGGGGCCAGGGCCCGCGAGGAGTACGTGCTCACCGCGGCCGGACACGACCTGGTGTTCGTGCTGGCCGGACTGGCCCGCTGGGGTCAGCAGCACCGGCCGGTGGAGGCCGGGACCACGCCGGTCTACACCGACGCGGAGACCGGCGAAGAGGTCGAGTTGTGCTTTGTCACCAAGGACGGCCGGCGGGTTGAGCCCGGTGGACTGGCCGTGCGCACGGGCGAACCGGCCTAGGGTTCCCGCGGCCTGGGTACCCAGCGCAGGGGCAGGCGCGGCCCGCGGCGCGCTGTCAGCGTGGGGGCATGAGCGAAAAGACGATCATCGCCGGCCCGCTGAACGGGCGGGTGGCGCTGGTGACCGGTGGGTCCAGGGGCGTTGGCGCGGCTACGGTTCGCCGGCTGACCCGGGATGGCGCGCGGGTGGCGTTCAGTTACCTCAACGCCGCGGACAAGGCCAGGGAGGTCGCCGCGTCGGCGCCGGGTTCGGCAGCCTTCCGCGCGGATGTGGGCAATGACGCCGAGATGGTCCGCCTAGTTGAGGACACCGTGGGCCGGTTCGGCAGGCTGGACATCCTGGTGCACAACGCCGGGCTGTTCCACGGCGGCGCGCTCACCGATCCCGGGCGGGACGAGGCACTGCTGGCCCGGCAGTTCCGCACCAACCTGCACGGTGTGGTGGCCGGGACCAGGGCCGCGGCCGCGCACCTTGGCCAGGGCGGGCGGATCATCCTGATCAGCACCGCGGGCTCGGACCGCAGCAACGGCCTGCTGGTCGGGGACTACGCCGCGTCCAAGGCGGCGCTGGAAGCCTACGGGCGGGCCTGGACACACGAGTTCGGACCGCGCGGCATCACCGTGAACAGCATCCGGCCCGGGGCTGTGGACACCGACATGCTCGACCGCGCGGGAGCCGAGGCCGCGCTGCCCAGCATTCCGTTGCGCCGCATCGGCACCCCCGAGGACATCGCCGACGCGATCGCCTACCTGGCGGGTCCCAGTGCCGGCTACGTCTCCGGGGCCGTGCTGCGCATCGACGGCGGTCTGTACGCCTGAGCAAGTGGTTGGGCACGAACCGGACACGAAGTCCGATTTCCGTTGGCCACCCTCGATAGGCTTCCGCCAGTTGGAAGTTCAGTGGGGGTGGGGGATTTGGGAATCGTGCTGGGTAGCAGGCTGCCCGTGATCGCTGTGCTGGCCGGGGTGCTGGTCGCCGTGGCCGGGTGTGGCGCTGGAGAGGGCGAGGGGACCACGTCGCCGAGCACCTCGGCCACGGTGGCCGGGATGTCGGCGCCGGAGTACCAGGCCGTGCTGACCGGGGTGGAGCAGGCGGCGCGGCCGTTGATCGAGCGGATCAGCGGGGCCGGATCGGTCGAGGATCTCGCCGCGGCCCGGGAGGAACTGGCCAAGCTGCTCGACGTCAAACGCGGGGAGATCGACAAGATCGTGCCGCCGGCCGCGGCCAAGCAGGCGCACACCCGGTTCGCCGCGTTCGTCGCGGTGGCGCCGCAGTTGCGGGTCACGCCCAAGCCGGAGGTCGAAGCGAACGAATGCGGGATCGCGCCGGGGCCGGAGGTCCATCTGGCCCAGGTGAAGCGGTACGTGCGGACCGCGCTGCACACCGCGCTGACCGGGGTGGCCGAGGAGCTGGACAAGCAGAACCTCAAGCTGGGCAACCTGATCCCGGCCGAGGTCGAGGAGCCGGCGGAGCAGAACCGGCAGGCCAAGAACGGCGAGGTGGTGCACCGCAGCGGCCCCAAGGGCCGGGCCCGGCTGGACATCAGCAACGACGGTGACTCGGATGTCGCGGTCTCGGCGGTGGTGGGCAAGCCGGACAACCCGCGGGCCACGATCTACGTGCGGGCCAAGTCAAAGGCCACCCTGTCCAGCCTGGCCGGGACCTACGAGGTCTACTTCAAGTCCGGCGCCGACTGGGACGGCAAGCGGCGCGGATTCACCAGGGACTGCGCGTTCCAGAAGTTCGACCAGTCCTTCAGCGGGAACGCGCACTGGCAGATCACGCTGACCCCGGTGGTCGGCGGAAACGCTTCGACGACAAAGATTCCCGCCTTCTAGCCGGGGAGTTCGGCGGCGATCTCCAGGAGCCAGTGCGCGATCTCGGCGGTGTCGTCGAAGGTGGCGTGGGCCGGGCCGTCCGGGGACCAGTTTCCGTTGGGGCCCTGGAGGGACAGCAGGTGGTCGGCGATGCCGGTGGCCAGTGCTTGGTGGCGCTGGTCGCCGGTGTGCCGGGCCAGGATCGCCGCGCCCCAGCCGACCTTGTGGCTGAACGGGGTGCGGATGAGGTTGTCGCCGCAGAGGTGCGCGTACTCGGCGTAGCTCTGCGCCGCGACCAGGTGGTCCGGGTGCCCGCTGACCTGGTGCAGGCGGGTCAGGAAGGCCAGCGGGTAGCCGATCATGAAGTAGGGCTGGTCCGGGGCGCCGGTGCTGAGCACGTGCAGTGGTGAGTCGTCGGACTGGCGCGGGCCGTTCTCGTCGGTGCGCAGGTAGAACCGGGCGGCCGGATCCGGTTGGGCGAGCAGGTGGAACAGCCAGGTGGCCGCGGTCGCGGCGGTGTCCAGGTCGCCGAGGGTCAGTGCCAGGTAGCCCAGGTGGGCGGTGCTGATGGCGTCCGGGATACCGGAGTCGTTGGCGCTGAACGCGCCGTCGGGTGTCCGGTACTTCCGCAGGTGCGCGTATGCCTCGTGGGCCACGCCCAGCCAGCCGAGTCTGGCCGCGCCCAGGGCCAGCCAGCCGTTGGGGTAGGACCAGAACTCGCCGAAGATCGGGTTCGCGCTTTTCACGCCCGCGCTGGTGACGAAGTCGCCGTCCTCGGTGCGGAACCGCTCGACCGCGACCGCCAGCAGGCGGCGGGCCTGACGTGGGTGCCCGGCCAGGGCCAGGGCCGAGGGGGACTTGTAGTAGCAGGCGAGGTCGGCCTCGCCGTAGGAGCCGTCCGGCTTGAGCTGGGACAGCAGCCAGTCGATGCCTCGGTGCGCGGCCTGCTCGTAGCGATCCGCCGAACTCATCCGACACCCCTCACCCCGATTGTCCGGCCAGTGTTCCAGCCGCGACGGCCTGCCGTCAGCGGTGACCGTCCCAGACCGCCCGTTCGTCTGCCCGGTCGTCGGTGGTGATCGACGAGACGGTGTTGAAGAGCCTGCTGACCCGGTTGTCCGGGCGGTAGGCGGGCCAGCCGGGATCGCCGGTGGTGGCGAAGTCGACCCAGGCCCGGTGCATGCTGTCGGCCAGTGCCTGCGGGGCCTGATCACCCAGGATCCGGCCCAGCCCGGGATCGGCCAGGGTGTCGAAGACGAACCCGAGTTCGACGGCGTGGCAGGAGCCGAGCGTGCCCTCGTAGGCCGGGGAACGCCAGGCGAACTCGTACACGTGCGTGCTGGGGTGGGTCTCGGCGATGCGCAGCAACGGGATCCGGTAGAACCAGTCGGTCATGATCGCGGCCACCAACTCCCCCGGGCTCTCCCCCGGCCGGTTGGCGCGGTACCGGGCCAGGCCCTCGGCGGGCAGCCGGTAGCCCGCCGCCGCGGCGAGCAGGAACGGTTCGGGGGCCAGGCCGAGCAGGCCGGTGGGCACCAGGAACAGCCGGGCTTCCTCGGTGTTGCTGCCGATGAGGATGTCGATGTCCGCGCTCGCGCCGGCGGCGATGCATTCGTGCGGTGGCGCGGAGAGCAGGTCGCCGTCAACGACCGGTTCGAACGGCATCAGGTTGCGGGTCACCTCGCCCCAGAGCGCGGGGTCCGGCTTGGCCACGACCTCCTGCGCCAGCTGTTCCTGGGCCGCGACCAGGCGGGCCGGTTCGACCTCGGCGATCGCCTCCCGGCTGGGCGCGACGCCGAGGATCTGGGCCAGCCGGGTGCCGATGAGCGCGGCGGTCGACGGGCTGATCACCGAGTGGCCCGCGCCGGATTGGGCGATGGCGCGACGGAACAGCCCGCGGGCGGCGGGCATCGCCAGCAGGGTGCACACGCTCATCCCACCCGCGGACTCACCGAAGATGGTGACGTTGGCCGGGTCCCCGCCGAACCCGGCGATGTTGTCCCGGACCCAGGCCAGGGCCGCGATCTGGTCCAGCAGCCCGAGGTTGGGCGCGCCCTGACCGAACCACAGGAACCCGTCGGCGCCGAGCCGGTAGTTGATGGTCACCAGCACCACGCCGTCCCTGGCGAAGGCGGCGCCGTCGTAGCAGGGCACCGAGCCGGATCCGCCGGTGAACGAGCCGCCGTGGATGAAGACCATGACCGGGCGGCGCTCGTCGGTGCCCGGGGTCCAGACGTTGAGGTTGAGGTAGTCCTCGCCAGGGATCACCACCCGGGGCAGCAGGGCCAGCGCGGGGTCTTCCGGCGGGTTCTGCGGGGCGGTCGGGCCGTATTCGGTGGCCTCCCGCGGCTCCGACCAGGGCAGCGGCGGGCGCGGCGGCTGGAACCGGTTCGGGCCGACCGGGGGCGCGGCATAGGAAATGCCTTTGAATTCAAGGATGCCTGCCGCGGTGCGGGTGCCGCGGACGTCGCCGTGCCGGGTGCTGACGAGGGTGTCCATGGTCGGGCGCTCTCCTGGGTGCTGCCGGGGTCTGGGGGTCAGGCCGGCGGGATCGGGGTGGTGATCCCGGCGATGCGCAGGGCGAAGCTGACGAACGCCTCGGCCACCTGGGTGCGGGTGTGTGGCTGGTCGGGTCCGAACCAGTTCCCGACCCGCTGGCCCATGCCGCCGATCGCACGGGCGGCCAGTCGCACGTCGGGCAGGTCGAAACTGCCGTCCTCGATGCCGGCCGCCAGCACGTCGAGCAGCAGCTGTTCGGAGGCCACGCCCAGCGCCAGCGCGGGTGCGGCCAGTTCGGCGGAGAGCGCGTGCAGTTCGCTGTTGGTCACCACCGACAGCAGCGGGAAATCGGTGTGCGCCAGCACGTGCGCGCGCATCAGCGCGGCCAGCCGCGCGGCCGGGGTGCCGCCCGCGCGCACCGCCTCGGTGAGCCGGTGGTGCAACTCGGCGTGCCCGATCTGGACCAGGTCGGCCAGCACCTGTTCCTTGGACGGGTAGTGCGCGTAGAGCGTGGCGGAGTTGATGCCCACGGCCGCGCCGATCTTGCGGATCGAGGTGCCGTGGAATCCCCACTCCGCGAACAGGCCGAGCGCGGCGTGCAGGATCCGGCCGCGCGTCCCGGACGGCGTGACCCCGTCCGGCAGGGCCACCGCCACCGCCGCCAGCCGCCGGGGCTCCCACTCGGCATCGCGCACGTTGCTCCTTTCGGCCCTGGTTCCAACCAATCGATTGGTTGGAACAGAGGTTAGCGATCCGGCCGCGACCGGTCAACCGGCCGACTCGGGAAGCCGCGCTGAAACCACGGTGAAACCGGTGGCCGACAGCCTCGGCGGCATGACCACGAATTCCGTCCTGACCACCGTGCACCAGCAGTTCCCGTGGATGCGCGACGAGCAGCCCGAGGAGTCCGTCCGCTTCAACGCCAAGCTGGGCCTGTGGGAGGTCTTCACCCACGCCGAGATCGTCGAGGTGCTCGGCGACAACGAGAACTTCTCCGCCAACACCCTCAAGCTGGTCGCCGGCGAGGAGGCGGCCGCGGAGTTCGGCGACGGCAACCTGCTGCAGACCGACGCGCCCGCCCACCGCCAGCTGAAACGGCTGATCAGCCATGCGTTCACGCCGAAAACCGTGGCCGATCTGGAGCCCCGGATCGCCCAGCTCACGCACCAGATGCTGGATGAGGTGGACGGGCGGGACGGTTTCGAGTGGGTGGCGGAGCTGGCCTACCCGCTGCCGGTGACGATCATCGCCGATCTGCTCGGGGTGCCCAGCGGTGACAAGGAGATGTTCCGGTCCTGGGTGGACGAGCGCTTCAGCGGGGACATGGAACTCTCGCTCAACCCCGAGGACGCCGAGGCCCAGCAGGCGATCGGGCAGCGGCAGTACGAGCTGACCGCCCAGCTCGGCGCGTACATGACCGAGCATGCCGTCGAACGGCGCCGCAAGCCGCGGGCCGACCTGCTCACCGAGCTGGTGCAGGCCGAGGTCGACGGTGAGCGGCTCACCGACCGGCAGATCGCCACCTTCGGCTGTCTGCTGCTGCTGGCCGGGCACATCACCACCACCATGATGCTGGGCAACACCGTGCTGCTGCTGGACGCCAACCCGGAGCAGGGCGCGCGGGTGCGGGCCGACCGGTCGCTGATCCCGCTGGCCATCGAGGAGGCGGTGCGGATGCTCAGCCCGTTCGCCACCGGTTACCGGGTCACCACCGCCGAGGTGCAGGTCGGGGCCGAGACGATCCCGGCAGGGCAGATGGTGCGGCTGTGGACCGCCGCGGCCAACCGCGATCCGAAGGTGTTCACCGACCCGCATCGCTTCGACGCAGGCCGGGACCCGAACCCGCACCTGGCCTGGGGGCGGGGCATGCACTTCTGCCTGGGCGCGCCGCTGGCCCGGCTGGAGGGGCGGGTGGTGCTGGACATCCTGTTCGACCGGTTCCCGAAGCTGCGCGCCGATCCGGACCGCCCGGCCGAGTTCATGCCCAACCCGGAGACCCTGGGCGTGCGCACGCTGCCGCTGCTCACCCGGTGAGGCACAGCTCGACCAGCGCGCGGGCCGCCGCCTGCAACTCGTGCTGCGAGCGGCCCGCGTAGGCCAGCACCGCCTCGGCGTAGGCCGCCGGATCGGCCCGTACCGCGGTGTCCCTGATCCGTTCGGCGGACATGGTCGGCTGGAACGCGCGGGAGTACCGGAACCGTTCGGCCAGTGCGATCAGCCGGGCGGCCACCGCCGGGTCACCGCGGTCCAGCCGCACCAGCGCCAGTGCCACCAGCAGCACCCCGGCCGCCGGGAACTCCTCCACCGTGGTGCGTGGACTGGCCGGGGTGGCCAGCACCGCCGAGAGCCGCGCGGGCAGTGTCTGGACCAGCCCGGCCACCTGGTCCAGGCGCCCGTGCTGGGCGTGCGCGACCACCGCGACCCCCTGGGCCAGCAACGCCCAGGGCTCCACCGCGGCTGGTTCGGGCGGGCCGGCGAGGTCGCGGTACTGGCGCAGGGCGATCTCGATCTCGCCGCGGGACAACAGGATCTCCGCGCGCACGCCGAGCCGGAAGGCTTCCTGGTAGTCGGCCTGGTCGCCGGGCACACCAGGGGGCAGCCACTCCTCGGCCTCTTCCAGCGCGCCCAGGTGCAGGCTGGCCAGCATCAATCCGGCCCTGGTGCCGACGAAGTCCGGGCTCAGCCGCAGCGCGTCCAGTTCGGCCAGCGCGGTGCGCAGCTGGGTGAGCGCGAGGTCGGCGCGGTCGAGTTGCAGGTGCAGTTCGGCCAGCCGGCCGCGGGCCAGCACCACCAGCAGCGGAACCTGTGCCGGCAGCGTGGCCAGCATCTTCTCGGTGCAGCGCAGGGCCCGTTCCGGCACGCCGTCGCGCTCCCACAGGTAGCCGGCCAGGAATTCCGCGGTCGCGGCCAGCAGCGGCTCCGGGCGTTCGCAGAGCGCGCGCAGCAGCGGGTCGTCCGCGCCGCTGACCTGGACCAGGACGGTGAGCACCTGGGCCAAGGCGCGGATCGGCGAGTCCGGCGGACCGGGTGGCAGCCGGCGCAGGGCCAGCAGGGCCCGCCCGGCGCGCAGGCCGCTGCCCTGGAAGTTGTGGAGCGAGCACAGGGTCAGCGCGGTCCGGGTGAGTTCGGTCAGCTCCGGGGACGGGCGGTAGCGGCTGAGCACCGGGCCGGACAGCTCGACCACCTGCAGCAGCCGGAGCAGGTTGTTGTCCAGCAGGCCCAGGATGGACAGCAGGGCGGTCGCGGCCACGGTGGCCGGACCGTCGGCCAGTTCCGTCGCCAGGCGCAGCGCGTGGGTGAGGTTGTCCTGTTCGGCGCGGATCAGTTCGGCCGTCTCGGCCGGGTTGTCCTGGAACACCTCTTCGTGGTGGCGGCGGCCGAATTCGGTGGCCCAGCGCAGGAATCCGGCGCTGACCTGCTGCTGCTCCCCCGCTTCGGCGCGTTGGGCCGCACCGAATTCGCGTACCGCGGCCAGCATCCGGAACCGCGCGCCCAGCGGGGTGTCGACCACCTTCAGCAGCGACTGGTCGACCAGGTGTTCCAGCACGGCAAGCACATCCGGCGCGTCGAGCAACTCGGCCGCACCGGCCGCGGTGAACCCGCCTGGGAAGATCGACAGTGCCCGCAGCGCGGCCTGTCCGGCGGGTTCGAGCAGCGTCCAGCTCCAGTCCAGGGCCGCGCGCAGGGTGTGGTGGCGGGGCGGGGCGTCCCGGGATCCCCCGGCCAGCAAGGAAAACCGGTCGTCCAGGCGGCGGGCGATCTCGGGCACCGAGAGCACCCGGACCCGGGCCGCGGCCAGTTCCACCGCCAGCGGCAGGCCGTCCAGGCGCTGGCACAGCTCGGCCACGGTGTCGGCGGGCAGTGGCACCGTGGGCCGGGCCGCGCGGGCGCGCTGGGTGAACAGCGCCACGGTGGCCGCCGGGCTCAGTTCGGGCAGTGGGTAGACCGCCTCGGAGGACAGGCCGAGCGGGGTGCGGGTGGTGGTCAGGAACCGGGCCTCGGGGGTCAGCGCGACCAGCGCGCGCACCAGTTCGGCGACCCCGCGCACCACGTGCTCGCAGTTGTCCAGCACCAGCAATGCCGAGCCGCCGGCCAGGACCCTGGCGATCCCGCGCACCGGGTCGGCGCGGTCCGCGCCGAGGGCGGCGGCCACGGTGAGCGCGACCTCCTCGTCCGCGCCGATCCCGGCCAGTCCGACGATGTGGACCAGGCGGTGGTCGGCGGCCCGGCTGACCGCGTAGGCCAGCCGGGTCTTGCCGAGTCCGCCGGTCCCGACGATCGAGGTGACCCGGGATCCGCGCAGCAGTTCGGCCACCCGGGCGAGGTCCTCTTCCCGTCCCAGCAACGGGTTCGGCTCGTGCGGCACGCCACGCCGCACCGCGGGCTGGGTAGCCCGCAACAACTCACTGTGCAGCCGTCGCAGTGCCGCACCCGGCTCGGTGCCCAGTTCTTCGCGCAGCCCGCGCCGGTAGTCCTCGTACCGGGCCAGTGCCGCGGACACCCCGGCGGTGGCCTGCTCGGCGCGCAGCAGTTCCAGGAGCAGTTCCTCATCCCGCGGCCGCTGCCCGGCCAGCTCGCTCAGCGGTCCCACCGCGGCGGCGAACCGGCCCAGCCGCGCCAGCGCCATCGCTCGGATCCGGCCCAGCTCCACCCCCGTGGCCGCCCGCTCGGTCCGCAACCGGGCCACGGGATCGTCCCCGTCCGCGGGCTCGATCCCCTGGCACAGCGCCAATCCGGCCTCCGCCGCGGTCAGCGCCGCCAGGTGCTCCCCGGCCTGTGCGCACCGGCGGGCGGCCTCGGCGTTGGCCAGTACCGCGGCCGCGTCCACCCGCGATTCGCCCAGCGCCAGCCGGTATCCGGTCGGGGTGCTGGCGATGACCTCCGCGCCGAGTTGCGCCCGCGCCCGGGACACCAGGATCTGCACCGCCTTCACCGGGTGCTCGGGCCGGACCTCCGGCCACAGCCCCGCGACCAGCGAGCCCACACTGCGTCCGGAGCGCAGGTCCCCGGCCAGCAACGCGAGCAGCCCGTGGATCCGCGGGCCGGTGATCTCGTTGCCGCGGAAGGAAACCCGGCCCAGCAGGGTCAGCTCGGGCGGCACGCCCTCGGCCACGGTTTCCGGTCCCCCCAGTCCCATGTGCCCGAAGTCTAGTCCGCCGCCGCGGCCCCGACCTTGAGGTTCCCGCCGGTGATCGCCCGGTCCGGGGCCGGGCCGAGGCAGTGCGCCGCCTCCGCCTGCCAGGCCATCCCGATCAGGTCCCGCCGCCCGCGGTCGTACACGCTCAGGCTGAACCGGTCCCCCGGCTTGAGCCACCCGATCCCGTGCACCCGGTCGACCTTCCCGGTCACCACGCCCACCGGTCCCCCGGTCCGCACGCAGTCCACAATCCCGGTCAGCCAGCCCGATTCGCCCTGGTAGTGGTGCGCCACCCGGATCGTGCCCGCGTCACCTCTGGCGGCCACGGTCACCTCGAACACGCTGACCGGGTCCTGCATCTGGATCAGCGCCGTCCCAGTCACCGAGGCCCCCACGGGCGCCCCCGGCAGCGCCAGCAACGCCGCCGCCAACACCGTCCCGATCATCCTGACTCCCCTCTATGCCGTCAGGGCAAGGGTCGTCCGGAACCGGGTGCGCCGGCTCCCGCCGAGGTGGGAACCGGCTCACCCGCAGGGGTCAGACCCGGCAGGCGCTCCGGTTGGACCAGGCGAACGCGATGACCTTGGCCTCGCCGATCCTGGTGGTGCCGGTGTTCACGCAGGTCTGCCGCTTGGAGCCGTCGTGGTTGTCGATGTAGACCTCGACCGGCCACTCGTCGTGGGGACAGTGGTTGTACAGCGCGTCGGCACCGCGCTCGAAGTAGCCGCACGGGTCCGCCGCGGGCGCGGCGCTCGCGGCCCCCGCGAACAGCCCGGTGGCGGTCAGGGCCAGCGCCGAAGCGGCGGCGGCGAGCTTGGACATGCGCATGTCTGCCTCCACAAGATCGGATTCCATCCGAACATAGCGAGGCGAAACCCGTGCTGGACAAGGGTTTCAGCGGTGCATGAACCCGTTGACAGCGGCTCAGACGGCGAACCTGCGGCGGTAGGCCGTCGGCGTCAGCCCGGTCTGCCGCGGGCCAGGCCGGGAACGGCCGGGTCAGCTCGCGGGTGCGGCGGTGAGGTCGAGTCCCTGTACCCAGCTGCGCTGCTGGCCGCGGCGGGAAATCCGCCAGCCGCGCGGGGTGCGGACGTACTCGTCGGTGTACCACATGCCCAGCAGCGCGATCCGCGGCTCGCCGCCCTCGGCCCCGACCGGCAACGCCATCGAGTTCAGGCACATCACCCGCCCGGTCGCCCGGTCGCCGTCCACGCGGATTTGCGGGTTGACCATCAGGTGCTGGAACGCGGGGAACTGCGCCATGCTCTGGCCGAGCCATTCCTTGATTTCGGGGAAGGTACCCGAGATACCACCGAAGGCCCGGTAGTCGATGGGGGCGCCGTCCACGAACACCTCGTCCAGCGCGTCGTAATCCCGGCTGTCGATCGCGGTCGCGTACGCCACGATCAGTTCCTGGATCTCCAACCGGTCGGAAATTTCCTGAATGCCGAGCACCTAACCTCCTAGTACATTCGTCATCCGCGCAATGGCGGCTTCTCTCATCGCGCCGTGCCGGACCTTGCCCGCGTCATCGCGCAGCGGCTCGTCGATGAACTCCACCGAGCGCGGGACCTTGTACCGCACCAGGCGCGCGCCGAGGTGCTCGATCAGGTCGTCGACGGTCAGTCCGGGCTTGGCCTGCACCAATGCGTGCACCCGCTCGCCGAGGTCGTCATCGGGCAGTCCGACCACCACGCTGGACAGCACGAGTGGGTGGGCGTCGATGGCGGCTTCCACCTCGGCGGGGTAGATGTTCGCGCCGCCGGCGATGATCAGGTCGGTGCGTCGGCCGCTGAGGTAGAGATAGCCCTCGGCGTCCAGCCAGCCGAGGTCGCCGAGCGACTCCCAGTCGTCCCGCTTCTTGGCCTCCGCGCCGATGTAGCGGTAGCTGGGCGGGGCCCCAGCTGGTCCGCGCAGGTAGATCTCGCCGACCTCGCCGGTCGGTGCGCGTTCGCCTTCCGCGTCGAGCACCACGATCTCGCCGAGCGCGGCCCTGCCGACCGAGCCTCGATGGGTGAGCCACTCCTCGCCGGTGATGAGCGTGGCGGCCTGCGACTCGGTGCCGCCGTACATCTCGAAGACCTTGTCGGCACCGAGCAGGGTGATCCAGGCTTCCTTGAGCCACGGCGGACAGGCCGAGGCCCCGTGCCACAGCGCGTGCAGCGAGGACACGTCATACGTACCAGGGCTTTCCTCGATCAGCCGCAGCATCCGCAGCATCATCGTGGGCACGAGTTGCACCCAGCCGACCCGGTGCCCGGCGATCGCCGCGAGCGCGCGCCCGGCGTCGAACCTGGGCAGCAGCACCAGGTGCTGACCCACGAGCAGCCCGGTGAACGCGGCGGTGAACGGGGAGTTGTGGTGCAGCGGGCCCGCGACCAACTGGCTGTCTGTCGGCCGCATCCGGGCCACGGCTGCGGCCAGCTCCGGGGTGCCCTCAGCGGCGGCGCCGGCCACGATCAGTTTGGGCCGGCCGGTGCTGCCGCCGGAGGTCTGCGCCTTCCAGGACGGCGACACCACCTCCGGCAGCGGCCCGTCGGCCAGGGCCGGATCGGGCTGGAAGTCCGCGGCGACGCAGGTCCGGCCGGGGTGCTCGGCCGGGTCGGCGCCGATGACAAGCGCGGAGTCGGCGAGGTCGACGATCGCCGCGCGCTCGGCGGCGGGCAGCCGTGCGGAGATCGGCTGGGGCACCGCGCCGAGTTTCCAGCAGGCGAGCACGGTCACGAAGAAGTCGATCGAGTTGGGCAGGCCGATGGTGACGAAGTCGCCGTACCCGGCGCCGAGTGTGGCGAACGCCCGCGCGAGCCGGTTCGACCGGGCCGCCAGTTCGGCCCGCGTGATCGTCTCGCCGGCACAACTGATGGCGAGCTGGTGTGGCGCATCGGCGGCGAGCCGGCCCAGGATTCGCACGTAGGGCTCAGCCGCGCTGAAGTAAAGCGCGGTGGCGATATCCAGCTCAGCGTCATCAGCAGCAGTATCATCAGGCACAGCACATCAACCTTTCGCACAGCTTTGCCGCCCAGGCCGGTCGGGTATTCCGCACGCCTTTTGAGAACAGCCTGGTATTTCACGGGCATTTCGGCACCGCGACCGAGGTCCGAAACACGTCAGTAAGTCTGCCGAGCCGTGTCCGGCGCCGCCAACGCGTTATGCGGGTGCATACTATGCGCATGCCGCATAGTGATCTCGGGTTGTTGCACGAACTGCGTGCGCTCTCGATCCTGCTGGAGGAACGCAACGTGACCCGGGCCGCGGTGCGGTTTCACCTGAGCCAGTCCTCGATGAGCCGGACGCTGCAGCGGCTGCGCACGCTGTTCGGGGACGAGCTGCTGGTCCGGTCCGGCGGCGACTACGAGCTGACCCCGCGGGCGCGGGACATGCAGCGCGAACTGGCCCTGCTGCTGCCCCGGCTGGAGAGTCTGGTGGCCGGCCGGGTCTTCGATCCGGCCACGGCGACCGGGATCGTGCGCATCATCGGCACCGACTACTCCACCGCGACACTGGGACCGCACCTGCTGCCCCGGCTGCACCTGGCCGCGCCCGAGCTGGAGATCCGGATCGAACCGCGGGACCAGGACTCCTACGCCGACCTCGAACGCGGGCGGGCCGACCTCGCGTTGTCCGTGCTCCGCCCGGCCACCCCGCTGCGCTGGGAACGGCTGTTCACCGACGATGTGGTGTGCGCGGTGGACCGCGATCACCCGGTGCGGGACCGCTTCGAGCTGGCCGACTACGTCGCGGCCCGGCACGTGGTCGTCGCCCTGATCGAACGCGAGCAACCCATGATCGAACGGTGGTTGCAGGCAGTCGGCCACCACCGGACGGCCGCGGTGCGGCTGACGCACTTCAGCGCGGCGTTCGGCGCCCTGCCCGGCACAACGTTGGTGGCCACGATTCCGCGGCGGCTCGCCGAACCGCAGGCGGCCACTGATCCGCGGGTGCGGCTGGTCGAGGCGCCGGAGGGGTTCGACGCGTTCCCGTACGGGATGATCTGGCACGCCCGCCTGGAATCCGATCCGATGCACTCCTGGTTGCGCGAGATGATCCGGGCGGCGGCGCGGGACCTGACCGGCTGACCACTGCTGTCTCACAGCAGCTTGTCGAGGGTGATCGGCAGGTCGTGCACGCGGATCCCGGTCGCGTTGTACACGGCGTTGCCGATCGCCGCGGCGGCCGAGACCAGGCCGATCTCGCCCAGCCCCTTGGCGCCGAACTCGCTGATGTGCGGGTCCGGGCGGTCCAGCCAGTGCACGTCGATCTCCGGGGTGTCGGCGTGCACCGGGACCAGGTAGTCGGCCAGACTCGCCGCGGCGAACCGGCCGTCCGGTTCGATCGGGTCGGCCTCCAGCAGGGCGTGCCCGATGCCCCAGATGATCGAGCCCACCAGCTGGCCGCGGGCCGCCTTGGCGTTGACCACCCGGCCCACGTCGAACACCGAGGTGAACCGGTTGACCCGCGGTTCACCGGTCAGCCGGTTCACCCGCACCTCGCAGAAGTGCGCGCCGAAGCAGTGGAACCGGTACTGGTCCGCGCCGGCCGCCGGCGCCGAGGTGCTGACCGCCTCCACCGAGGGCACACCCATGGTGCGCAACAGGGTGCCGAAATCAACCGCTCTCCCCGACGCCTCGATCCGGCCCCGTCGATAGCGCACGGTCGCGGGATCGAGGCCGGCGAACGGGGACCGCGGGTTGGCCACGGCCGCCTGGATGAGCGCGGTGACGGCGGCCCGGCAGGCGGCCTGCACCGCGGGCACCGTGCTGGTGGTGACGCTGGATCCGTACGCGCCGACGCCGCCGGGTGGGAGGGCGGAATCGCCTGCCTCGGCCGCGATGGCGCTGACCGGCAGGCCCAGCTCGTCCGCCCCGACCGCCGCCAGCATGGTGAGGGCGCCGGTGCCGATGTCGGAGGTGGCCGAGGCGACGGCGACGAAACCGTCGTCGCGGAACCGGGCCCGCGCCGTGGCGAACTGGCGCCAGGCCGGGTAGATCGCGCTGGCCATGCCCATCCCGATCAGCCAGTCGCCTTCGGTCCGGGACCGGGGACGCGCCTGGCGGCGCTTCCAGCCGAATCGCTCGGCCCCGGCCCGGTAGCACTCGTCGAGGTGCTTGCTGGAGAAGCGGCGGCCCTCCACCGGGTCTTCCGTCGCGTAGTTGCGCAGCCGCAGTTCCACCGGATCGACGCCGGTGCGCACGGCGAGTTCGTCCATCGCGGTCTCCAGCGCGAACATGCCGGGTGACTCGGCGGGCGCCCGCATCGACCAGGTCGGCGGGGTGTCCAGGGTGACCAGCCGCTGGTCGATGCGGATGTTCGGCGTGCGGTAGGTCACCGCCGAGGTGTCCCGGCCGGGCATCATCTGCCAGCCGCCCGCCGCGGGCAGTTCACCGTCGCTGTCGTGGCTGAGCGCGCGCAGCCTGCCGTCGGCCTCCGCGCCGAGCCGGATCGTCTGCCGGACGGCGCCGCGGTGGCCGATGGCGGTGAACACCTGTTCGCGGCTCAGCACCAGTTTCACCGGCCGCCGCAGCGCGCGGGCGGCGGCGGCGCACAGCAGCGCCTCGTTCCACACCGGTGAGCGCTGGCCGAAACCGCCGCCGGTGTGCCGGCAGATCAGCCGGACCTTGGCCCGCTCCACCCCGAGGCGATCGGCGATCGTGGCGGCGGCCCGTTGCGGCGCCTGCGCCCCGCAGTAGACGGTGAGCTGGTCGTCCACCCACACCGCCGTGGTGGCGTGCGGTTCCATCGCGATGTGGTGGTGGGCGGGCTGGCTGACCGAGGTGGTGACGGTGACCGGGCTGGCGGCCAGCGCGGCCTCGATGGAGGGCACTCCCGGCGCGAGCTTCTGCACGACACCCTGGGACACACCCGGGCTCGCCCCGGCCAGGGAGGTCCGCGACGGAGTGACCGCGTAGTCGGCGGAGACCAGCGCGGCCGCGTCCCTGGCGTGTTCGAAGGTGTCGGCCACGACCAGGCCGATGATCTGACCGCGGAAGCGCACCGCGGTGTCCTGCAACGCACTGTAGTTCTCACCGCCGCCCCCGTTCGGCGGGTTGAGCGGGAGCGGGCGGAAGGGCGTGAAGACGGCGAGCACCCCGGGTGCGGCCTCGGCGCGGGCGACCTCCATGGCGCGCACGGTGCCGCGGCCGACGGTGGCCTGCACGAGGTAGCCGTGCACCAGGCCGTCGGGACGGTAGTCGGCGGCGTAGGGCGCGCTGCCGGTGACCTTCGGCGGTCCGTCGACGCGATCGATCTCGCGTCCCAGCGGAGAGGTGGTCATCGGGTCCGCTCCAGTTCCAGCAGGGCGCGCACGATGGTGCGTTTCATCAGCGCCGGCTTGAAAGCGTTGTGCCGCAACGGCCGTGCCCCGTCCACGGCGGTGGCGGCCGCTGCCGTGTAGCTGGCCTCGGTCGCCGGTCGACCGGCCAGCGCCCGTTCCACCGCGGGCAATCGCCAGGGCCGGGTGCCCATGCCGCCCACCGCCACCCGCGATTCGACGATGGTGTTGCCTGCCGTGCGAACCGCCACCGCCGCGGAGGAGAGCGCGAACTCGTAGGACTGCCGGTCGCGGACCTTCAGATAGAGCGAGTGCCGGGCCCAGTCCAGCCGCGGCACCAGGACCTCGGTGAGGAGTTCGCCCGGCCGCAGGTCATGTTCGCGGTGGGGGGTGTCGCCTGGCAGCGGGTAGAAGTCTCGCAGCTCGACGGTGCGCCCGCCGTCCCGGCCGCGCAGCCGCACCTTGGCATCCAGCGCGACCAGCGCCACGGCCAGGTCGCTGGGGTGGGTGGCCACGCAGGAGTCGCTGGTGCCCAGCACGGCGTGCATCCGGTTCTCCCCGTTGATCGCCAGGCATCCGCTGCCCGGCTGCCGCTTGTTGCACGGCGTGCTCACCTCGCGGAAGTAGCCGCACCTGGTGCGCTGCAACAGGTTCCCGCCGATGCTGGCCATGTTGCGGAGCTGGCCGGACGCGCTCGACTCCAGTGCCTGGCTCAGCATCGGGTAGCCGCGGCGGACGCGGGGATCCGCCGCCACCTCGCTCATCCTTTCCAGCGCACCGATCCGTAGTCCGTCACCCGCCGCCTCGATCCCGTGTAGTGGCAGGCGATTGAGGTCGAGCACGCGACCGGGCGTCATCACTTCGAGTTTCATCAGGTCCACCAGCGTTGTCCCGCCCGCGAGGAACGCGGTGCCGTCGCCGGACCGGCGCACCGCGTCCTCGACGGTGCCGGGACGCTCGAACACGTAGGGGCGCATCAGCTCAGCTCCGTCCGGGCCTGGCGGATCGCGGCCAGGATGCCCGGGTAGGCACTGCACCGGCAGATGTTGCCGGACATCTGCTCGCGGATCTCCGCGTCCGTGCCCGCGCGCCCGTCGCCGATGATCGCGGCCGCGGACATGATCTGCCCCGGGGTGCAGAACCCGCACTGGAGGCCGTCCTGCTCGATGAACGCCCGCTGCAACGGATGCAGCCGATCGCCGTCGGCCAGCCCTTCGATTGTGGTCACCGCCGCACCGTCCACTGTGGCCAGCAGGGTCAGGCAGGACAGCACCCGCCGCCCGTCGACGTGCACGGTGCACGCGCCGCATTGCCCGCGGTCGCAGCCCTTTTTGGTGCCAGGCAACCGCAGCCGCTCCCGCACCGCGTCCAGCAGGGTCACCCGCGGGTCCACGGTCAGCGAGGTGGCCGCCCCGTTGACCGTCAGGCGCACGGTGACCTCCCCAGTCGGCGCGCTCTGTGCCCCGGCGTCCCCGCTGCCCAGCGGGACGGTGGCGGCCGCGGCCGCGGTGCCGACCAGGCCGCCGAGCAGGCCGCGTCTGGTGATGCCCTCGTACTGCGTCATGCGCGTCAGCGTTCACCGCGGATCAGCCGGCCACCAACGCGAATCGCGGATCACCGGGATGCGTCCGGCGCATGACACGGCGTCAGATCTGGTTCTCCCCGCCGTCGACGTACAGGTTGGCGCCGATCATGTAGCTGCTGTCCGCGGTGGCGAGGAACGCCACGGCGGCGGCCGCGTTCCCCGGGTCGACGAGTTCGGTGATCCCGGAGGTGTCGATCGGGCCCGGCGAGATCGCGTTGACCCGGATGCCCCGGTCCTTGAGTTCATTGGCCCAGGTCCGGGCGAAGGACCGGACGGCGGCCTTGGACGCCGCGAACACACTGAAGGCCGGGGTGCCGTTCTCGGCTGCGGTGGCGGCGTTCAAGATCACCGAGGCGCCGTCGTTCAGTAGCGGCAACGCCTTCTGCACGGTGCGCAGCGTGCCCTTGACATTGACGTCGAAGATCCGGTCGTAGTCCTGCTCGGTGATCTGATCCACCGTCGCGAACGAGGCGGTGGCCGCGTTGGCGAACACCACGTCCAGGCCCCGGCCGTGCGCGCGGACCGTGTCGTAGAGCCGGTCCAGGTCGGCGGGATCGGTGATGTCACCGGCCACCGCGGTGACCCCCGCGCCGATGTGCTCGACGGCCTCGTCTAACGTTGCCCGCTCCGGCCACGCGTGCCCGACGGCGGCGGCGCGGCTGCTAGGCGTAGTACCCCTCGACCGGGACCTTCGCCTCGTCGTACAGATGCGGCCCGTCGGTCGGCACCTCGGAGAAGCCGCCAGTGGTCTTCAACCCGTTGAGCTGCTCGCCCGACAGCGCGAACACCACCTGCCCGATCCCCGACCGCGCCAACGCCCCCGCGCACATCCCGCACGGCTGGCAACTGGTGTACATCGTGGTGCCGGCGGCCGTGGCCGCGTCCAGCGACTGGGCAGCCCAGCGGGCCAGCTTCAGCTCGGGATGGGCGGTGATGTCGTCGTCGGTGAGGCTGGAGTTGCGTTCCTCGGCGAGCACTGATCCCTCCGGCCCGACCAGCAGTGATCCGAACGGCGGGTTTCCGCCTGCCCGAGCCTCGGCCGCCAGTGTGATGGCCCGCCGCAAGTGTTCTTCGTTCACCGGAATTCCTTTCGTACCGCGGCCAGTGCGTGCCAGGCAGCCTCCGGGTGCCGCGTCTCCTCCGGGTCGCCGAGGAACGGGTCCAGCACCACGGCCCGCGCGCCGTCCGCGCGCAGCAGTTCCAGGTCGCCGACGACCTGATCGAGGGTGCCCTCGCCCAGCCGCCGGTCCGCGAGTGGCTCCTCGGTCAGCCGGAGCAGGATGCGCGGCGTCAACTCGGGCAGCGGGCGGTCCTCGTCGGCGGCGACCGTTGCCAGCCGCGCCAAGGACTCCCGCCACTGCCCGGCGCTCTGCCGCAGGGGGTGCCAGGCGTCGCCGAGCCGGACCGCGCGCCGCAGCGCACCGTCGCTGTGCCCGCCCACCCAGATCGGGATGCGGCCCGCGCGGTAACCCGCGTCCAGCCACGCCTCGCGCACGGTCGTGATCAGCTCGTCGGTCAGCTTTCCGCGGCGCTGGAACGGAACCCCGAGCACCTCGAACTCCTGGCGCGCCCAGCCGATTCCCACCCCGAGCACGAGCCGGTCGCCGCTCAGCTCACTCAGGTTCGCCGCCATCCGCGCGACCAGCAGCGGATGCCGGTACGGCGCGATCAGCACGGTGGTGCCCAGCCTGATCCGTTCGGTGACCCCGGCCAGCCAGGACAGCGTGGTGAACGGCTCGTAGAACGGCGCCGGGTACTGCTGCGCCACATCGGGCGTCACCACCACGTGGTCGGACACCATGAGCAGGTCGAAGCCCAGGCCCTCCGCTGTCCGCGCCCAGTCGCGCAGCACGGCCGGGCTGGTGCCGGGACCGAAGTTCGGGACGTTCACGCCGATCAACACGCGATCAAGGCTAGGCCAGCGAACCCGCGCACGCCACGGATTCCACGGTGCGTGAATCCGCGCGATGATCGCGGCCCTGGAGCTGACCGCTCAGCCTTCGCCGGTCAGCTTGAACGAGTACGCCCCGGTCCGCCCCTCCGCCGACCACACCGCCAGCAGGTACCGCCGCCCCGGCTCCAACCGGCCCATCCCGACGCCGTAACAGACCCCGTGCGGTGTGTGCGCCGACGGCGCCGGGCTGTCCTCAACCAGGGCCATGGTGATCTCGCAGCCGGTGCCGTCGGCGGGCACCAGCTGCACTTCCTCGGTGGCCTGGAAGGAATACAGGTCAACCCGGCCCGGCACGTCCAGCCTGCCCCGCACCGTCTCGCCGAGGCGGACCGGGATGCGCCGCTCCTTGGCGGTGTCGAGCCGGAAGGCGAAGGTCCCGGTCGCGCCGTCGTCACTGGTCACCGTCAAGGTGTACTTGCCGCCCTTGATGATCCGGTACTGGTACACGCTGGTGATGGTGAAGCCGGGAGAGTCCGGGTCGTAGACGCCGTCAAGCTTGATCGACAGTTTGCCGCGGTCCAGGAGTTCGCCGCGGACCTCGTGCAGCCGGAACACGGTGGCCTCGCCCAGTTCCAGGCGATAGGTGTGCACCATGCCGGGTTTGCTCACCCGGCCGGACACGGTCGAACCGTCGCGCAGCACCCCCTGCTCGCCCTTGACCGGCTTGGGTTCCGGGCCGCGGGCGAGGGTGTCGGCCATCGTGGCGGCGCTGCGGGCGAAGGCGGGCTGGCCGGTGAGCGCCAGGTCCAGCGTGCAGCCGTCCAGGGCCGGGCCGGACAGGCCCAGTGCGGCGCAGCGACGGGCTGCGGCCTCCCGGCGCGGCGCGGGCAGATCGGCGACCACGACCTCCTTGTCCGGGAAGGACCGGTCGGTGTAGTCGGCGGTGCCGCGCCCGGCCGGGTAGTCCAGCAGCGACTCGGTGCCGACCCGCCAACGGTCGGCGAACTCGCCGTAAAGCTGTTCCCTGGAAGGTTTCTCCGGCAGCGGTCGACCATCCTTAGTGGACAGATCGTTGGCCGGATCGCCGTTGAGGTCACCGAGCAGGCCGGTGAGCTTCCCGGCCAGTTCCGGACGCGGGAACAGCAGCACGTGCAGGCCCCAGCGGCCGATCGGATCGATGTCGGCCTCGCTGCCGTCCGGGAAGCTCACGGTGTGCCCCGAGTCGGTGGCCACGATCCGCCCACCGCCGGGCAGCCGCTCGTCGGCGGGGCTGAGCTGCTTGCCGTTGACCAGGATCCGCTGCACACCCGAGTCGGCGGCGAGGTCGAAGACCACCCGGTCTGCACCGGCGCGCAACGCGACCTGCTGGTTGACCGAGACGGTGCGGCTGCCCGCCAGCGGGCTCTGCCGGACCTGCACCTCCCACTGCGGTGACTTGGCGAGCACGAACTCGCCGACCGCCTGGAAGTCGTACTCCCTGCGGTCGAACGTGGTCAGGTGCGGATCGCCGACACTGCCGCCCGGTACCAGCTTGCTCCGCTGCGGCCCGCCCTTGGCCGGTGTCTTGGTCTTGTCCTCGCCGCATTCGCCCTTGATCTTCGCCGCGTCCAGCTCCTTGCCGGGCGGGAGTTGCGCGCCACCGTAGTTGTTGCGCGGCGGCAAACCCTGGCTGGCCCGGAACTCGTTCTCCGCCCGGACCGCCCGGACATCCTTGGTGGGCACCCGTTTTCCTGCCTTGGTGGGCTTGGCCGCGGCGCATTCCCCTTCGGGCAGCTGGTTGTTGCCGGCGTCGAAAGCGTGCGTCAGCTCGTGGTACAGCGCCGCGCAGGGATGGTAGGAGACGGCGGGATCGCCGATGATCGGACTGTTGTCGCTGGGATCCCAGTAGATGGATGACCAGTCCGCGGTGCCGCGGGTCTCTACGTTGGTCTGGCCCTTGGCCGGTTTGATCCACACCTTGTAGCTGCCGTCCAGGAACGGCATGATCTTCGCCGGGTCCAGCGGCCCACGCGGCGGCCCCTTGGGATCGTTGCCCCGGAACAGCGACAGGCAGCCGGCCACCGCGGCCCCGAACCCGTCATCACCCGCGACAACCTTGAAGCTCGCCTGTGCCGTCCGGGTCGGCGCGAGCTGCCCGGCCACCGCGGCCAGCAACACCAGCACCGCGACCCCGGTACGCCGGCGCCGCCGCAACAGCAACGCGAGCAACAGCACCAGTACCAGCACACCGGCCCCGATCCCGCCGATCACCAACCAGGACAAGCCGTTCGCACTGGGCTGCCCCACCGCGAGCGCGGCCGTGACCGGCGCACCCGCCCCCGCGCACACCGAACCCTCGCCGGTCTCCACGTCCCGCGGCATCCGGTAGGCGGCGGTCACCGCGTACCGGCCCGCCTGCTCCAGCGCCCAGTGCGCGCCGAGGCCGCCGCCGGGAACCGGGGTCACCGTGTCCAGCGCACCACCCTCGGCCAGCGGAAAGGACAGGCTCTGCCCCGGCGCCACCTCGCGGGTCGCGGCGGCGAACATCGCGTCAAACCCGGCGTGGTAAGCGGTCTGGATGAACTCGGGCTCGACCGGCTGCCCATCCCTGGTGACCGACAGCACCTCCACCGTGCCCGCCGGCGTGGCGGCCAGCTTGCACGGCCGCGCACCCCGGTTGGTCACCGTCATGGTCAGCTCACCCGGCCCGCCACCCTCCGCCCGGCTCTGGATCGCCACCTCCACCGGCGTCTCCGCCGCCACCGCGACAGCAGGCACGGCCAAACCCAGTCCACCCAGCAACAGCACCAGCATCGTGGCGCGCGTCGTCCTCCCCATGGCGGGCACCCTAGGACCGCACCGGCCACAATGGACGGTGTTGCCCTCGTGACTGCCCACAGGGGCAACGAATTCCGAGCTGCGGCTCGGCACACGACGGGAGCCGACCAAACACAGGGCAGGCCGGGGTGGACGCGGAACCCGCGCAGGCGCGATCGTGTTCATGCCGGGGACATGTCACCGACACCCAGAACGTTGGCCCGGCTCGTCCCGGTGCGATCAGGGTGCCGGCCAAGACCACCACCGCAGACAGTGGGATGGGTGCCGCCAGACGATGCGGCGGGGTGTTCAAGCGTGCTTGCACACGACAACGTCAGATGCACCGTGAACGCCACGAGATTGTGTCCGAGGGGCGAGTTGCACACTATCCACCCGGCTCGCCACCACGTTCTCTCTGAGTGAACCCGCGCAGTGCCACGGTTGTGGTCTCCGTGAGAATTTGCGGCATGATGGCGGGTACCGACGGGCGGCCTGTGAGGTCAGGTCGTCGACTCCCTGTCGCCACAACGTGGTGAACTTGCCTTGCCTGGAGGCGGATCCTCGTCAGGCGGCGTGGACAGCGTGATTACGGCGAGCCCTTCGGCTCGCGCTCGCAGTGCCATTCCGATGTCAAATGTCACCAGCTTGATCTTGCGTCCCAGCCATATCTCGACGACGAGAGCTCTGGCGATGATCTCCGCGTCAGCGCGGTCGTGTCGCACATGTCCAGGTGGGTCGAGCAGCAACTCGATGGTGTCATCGGGGTGGCCGACAGGGGGCGGCGAGTTGCCAGAGCCGACGGGTTCGCGCAGTCGCCCACTGGTATCGGGTTCGGCGAGCTCGCGGCTGAGGACCGACAAGGTTAATCCGGCTCGCCTGCGGTGGTTGCTGTTGCGCCTGAGCTGGTCAAGTTCGTCTACGACCACAGGGGGCACGATCACTTGCACCGGAGAGCCCGGCATGTCGACCTCGGCCGCGAAGTCGATATCCCTGATCTTGTTCTTGTAGTGGAGGTAGACATTGGCGTCTGGCATGACGAACACCCCCGGGCGTTTCCAGCGTGCTCGTTCGCGGACAAGAGCCGTACGGGCGTCTTCGAGTATGGCCACTCGCTCGTCGAGTTCGAGGGCGGCGAGGTCTGCGATGGAGGAGGCTTCGGAGATCGACCCGGGTTCGGCCAGCAGGCGGTCTTAGCGTTTTGTCATCACCAGTCGCGAGATGTCTCCCTCGTCAATTGGGCTGCGCAGCAGGCGGTAAGAGTTAATTACCCATCGGCGGTAGTCGCGGAGGTACTGCTTCGGATCGGTTCCCCTGACCACGTTCTGCGCGGCCATGCGCACTCGCTCCAGTACCATGCGCAGGTTGGAGATGTCTGTGCCGGAATACGGGGTGACGAGCATCCGACAATCGTTCCACCATGTCGCCGTCGGCTGACCAAGGCGCGCTTACGACAGCAGACTGAGTTCGGCATCGGTGTTTGGAGGAAAGCTCACCAAGGGTACCCAAGCGGTCAATGAAGGACGACATCATGGTGGTCACGCGTCGTCCGGATATGCGGCGGTCAACTGCATCCCAGCAAGGCCCGCCCTGGGCTACTGCTTGAGGGCGCTATCGATCGTTGAGTCGTGTGTTAAGGCGGTCGGCTGGATCTGTGCCAAGTAGCTGAGTGGACGGGGTGGCCGGGCGATCGCGAACGGACTCAACCGTGACGCCGTCACGCGTCCTGCTACTCAGCGGCTCGGGTAGAACCGTCACCGGACAGAAGTTGAGCACCAGTTGTCCGAATGAACTGGTAATGACGCTCTTCATCCAGCGTCATGGCAATTAGATCTACGGGAGGCGCAGCCACCTCACACAATCCCATCTGGCCCGAAAAAACAACATCACCTCTATTTTTACAAATATCCAAGATATCTAAGTCTCTTGGATATTCAGCTCGAAGCATGGATCCGAATGCCTGCAGCTCAATTTCCGGGAAATGAGATCCACATCGACATAGCTCGCTTAGAATGAGCCAGCGGCCCCTTGTATCCATAGGTCTCAGATTCTGTCAATGATCGGGAGTTGCACCGAACTTTCAACGGTCCCTGACCTGTTCTGTAGGACAATCGGAATTCGCGGCTCGTCCGCTGCTGGCTCGTGTCCCTCGCCCCACTGCATCGTTTCAACGCGGCGGGGATCACGGAAGCGGGATCAGGAGATCGTTCCTACCGCCGTAGCCACACGTATACGGCCGAGGTAGTCGGTGTATAGGCGTTCGATCTCGCGGCCGACCGTGACCAGGGTGCCACGCTCGTCCCGAAACGGGCGGTTGGGGTGACCGCGGAACGAAAGCCAGTTGAAGCTCGTCACTACGGCGTGCCGGTCATCAACGACCAGCACCTTGGCGTGGGTGTCGCCGAGGCGCGCGAAGTGAAAGTTCTCGAAGTTCTCGGAGAGCTGCTGCAACTTGCCCTCCGCAGCCCTGTCCCTGTCGAAAGCACCTTTTCCGTCGTCGATGCCGTACCCGATGGAGACCTGCACACCCGACTCCAGCAGGATGCGCACGCTTCTGACGAACGCGTCGTCCACCACCGCTGCCCGGATCCACGGAGAGATGATGAGGAGACGGTTTCTCGCGGTGCCCAGCGCGTCCTCTAGAACCGAGGGGTGCTCGTGCACCTCGAGGATCCGGACGGGTGCTCGTTCAAGCGCGGCCTGCGCGTCGTCGAGCCTCGATGCTAGATCCGCCACCTCATCGGTCAGCATCTCACCCGCGTCAGAGTCCGGTTCGGTGGCGACCGCGCCCTTCTCCTCGAGCGTGTTGAGTTGGGCCTTGAGCAACTCAGTGGTCCGCCGGAGCGAGGACACCTGCGTCTCGTCGAGCCGCTGGCTGAGAAGGTCCTGGGACAGGACTTTCTCAGCAGCCATCGCCGACTGCTTCAACGCGTCGGTGATGCCGAGCTTGCGCATTCCCTCCGCCCTGGCGAACGCCAGATCATGTTCCTCGCTGGGCCTGCCGTCGATCGCGAAACGCACCTGGAACTCGTTGGGACTGTCGACTGACTGGAACACGAGTGCGATGCCGCGCACGAAGAACCGGCTTCGCCTCCCGTCCACTCCGGTTACGGTGATCACCTCGATGTCGATCTTGTTTGTGATCTCCTTGATCGCGCCGGCGATCGCGGCTGTGTCAGATGCATACACCTCTGGTGGATCGGCGGGGAAAGCTGGAATTTCGAGCACATTCTCGTCACGCAGGTCGCGCGGACGCCAGCGAAGCGTGTTGTCAACTATCTTGTACTGGTTCGTTAGACCGTCGTACGGAATGTTGATTGTCTTGTCCTGGATGGAGATCTCGGACATGTCGCGAAGTAACTTCTTGCCGCTCTCAGTGGTGAAGTACTTGAGCACGGACGTGTCCGACGCGACCGGCGTCGGTGCGATGTGGCCGTGTGACAGGAGTTTCCCCAGGGTCGCCTCAACCACGTTGGCGGGAACACCCAAGAAGCGCGTCACCTCATCGCTGGTGTGCAGGCCTGCCTCGATCGAGCGGAGCGAGAACTCGTCGAGTGGCGGAAGAGGTTTCCTGGCCAGCACTCGGCACTGAAGAGGCACGTCCCAGTGAGGGATCGCGACCTCCCGGTAAGTGATCAGGCGGTAACCGGGCCTTCGAGACAGCCGCTGGACCACGTCCTCGACCTTGGTTTCGGGCACGTCTAGTCAACCCTTTCGAGAACGCAGGAGTCAGTCGACCTGATGTAGTTGAGCACCCGCAGAAGTGGGTTCCCGGACGGGTCCGGGGCGGAATCGATGAAGTCGGCGTCGCCGATCACGATCAGGGCATCCCTCGCCCGCGACAGGGCGACGTTGATGCGTTCCTCGCTGCGCAGGAACCCGAATTCCTTGTCCCCGTTGGAGCGGGTCACACTGAAGATGGCAACGTCAGCCTCCTGCCCCTGGTAGGAGTCGACGGTCGCCACCCGAACGTTCAGGCGGGGACGTTCAAGTTCTCCTGGCGCCAAGGTGTCCAGGATTTCCTGACGCTGAGCGTCGTAGCCTGTCAACACCGCGACGGACAACGTGTCCTTTTGCAGGTCCGCCACCCATTGGAGCTTGTCGAGCATATTGGCGATAACCCTGGCCTCGCCTTTGTTGCGGGCGCTGGTACCGGATTTGCGCTCGGCTTTGTCGCGACGACCGCTTGTGTCCAGCCACACCACGGGGGCTGTCAATGCCAGCTGCACGGAACCGCGAATGTCGCGAGGTTCCGAGGTGAGCGTGCGATCGTAGAAGCAGTCGCTGATCAGCTGGCCCACGACGGGATGCATGCGGTGCTGGTGCGTAAGCGCGAACCGGCAGGTGTCGGGTAGCCGCTCGGCCAACACTGAGAAAAGCGTCTCCCTGACCTGCTTGCTTGTCAGGGAGAACTCCTCCAGCAAACGCGTTTCCTCTAACGACCTGTCCACGAACGGCGGCAGCTGCTTCTCATCGCCCACGAGCACCCAGCGCCGGCTGTTGGCCAGGGGCACGAGGCATTCGGTGGAGGTGGCCTTGGACGCCTCGTCGATGATGCAGAGGTCGAAGGGGACGTCTTCCATACCTTTTAGCCCAGTCAATCCGACGCAGGTCGCGGCGACCACATTCGTCCTGGAGATGAGCACTGACAGGAACTCTCTGCCCCTGCCAACGCGCTCTTCCCACTCGTCCGCGATCTCCTGCAGGGCTCGGAGACGAGGGTCGTCGGGATCGGCCCGCTCGCCTGCCTGGCGCAGCAACTCCTCGGCTGAGGTCGAGTCGGGAACACTGAGAGCTGCGGAGAGCAGGGTGGCACTGTTGCGTTCTGCTTCCTGGCTGTCACGCAGCTCCTCGCGCCAGATAGCAAGGGTCGCTTCCAGCTGGATCAGCTGATCGCCTAGCTTGCCGCCCGTTTCCAAACGTGAAGCCAGTTCGACACCTGCCTGGACGAACCTCCGCGCGGCTATGGCAAGATCGTCGGACCCGCCCGTGGAGGCGACCACTTCGATGCCCGCGGCCAGGTCGAGCACCTCCTGGGATTGGGCGTTGAGCTCCTCCAGCTTGGTCGTGACCTGCCGGCGTTCAGCCTGCCGCAATGACAATTTCGACCTGAGCTCATGGATTCGCCTGCGGCGACGTTGCAACTCGGCGGCCATGCCCTTGATGTCTTTCGCGTCGAGCGTTATCCCCAGCTGCGCCGCATACTCCCTGACGAATGCCCTGGTCTGCGTGATCACCTGGGATCGCCACGTTTCCAGCTGGGCGGGGACGGATAGAGCTTCGACGTCGGCTCCGAGCCTGTCCGCCGCACCGAGTCTCAGCATCGGGGTGGTGGGGAGCAACTCGCCGAGCCTAGCCAGGGCGTTGTCCAGCGCGATGTGTGTCTGTGAGGCGAGGACGATCCGTGCACCAGGATTCTGCTCCAGCGTCTGCGCGACCAGCTCGGAGATGAAGGTGGTCTTGCCAGTACCGGGCGGTCCGGTGACGAGTGCGAAGTCCGGCGCTGTGAGGGCCGCCGCGACTGCGCTCTTCTTCGCGTCATCCAGCCCGTCCTGGACGTACGACTCGATCGTGGTGGGTTCGGGAGTCCTGCTTTTCCCGGGTTCGAGTAGGAGCGACCTGAGATCGCGGCGCACGGAGGTGCGGCCGATGATCCGGTCCAAGGCTGCCTGCTCCCTGCGGAGCTTGGACTTGGATGCCTCGGCGTCGAACTCCAGTCGCCCTGACTGCGGCAGGTCCTTTGCCACGCCGCGGGTGACGTACAGGGTGATCTCGTTGCCTTCGACGCGCTCGATCTCACCCCAGAGGACGCGGCGGTCCCTGTTTCGCACCAGACGAGCTTCTTCCAGCTCTGGTGTGGCGCGTCCGTTAACCCGGAATACGACCCGGTTGCCGTCTTGACGGTAGCTCGCGTACTCGAGCGGAACGCCTCTTTGGTTCTCGATCTTGAACTTTGCCTTCAAGGTCGAGCGCCAGGTCGCGAAGACCTCGTTCTCCTGGGACCGTTCCTCTTCCTCCGTCCGTGCCACGTCCGCTGCGATCACGGTCTCGAAGAGGTCCGACAGCACACTGGCGGCCTTGACCTGGTCGGTCGGGGTGGACAGCCGCAGCGTCACCGCCGGCCGGAACCAAGTCGTGCGCGCGAGTTCGAGGACATGGGACGGCGGCCTGCCGATGCGGCCGATCTGGATCGTTGAGGCCCCCGGAGGAGTGTGCTTGGCGTGCAGGATCAGTGTTTGCCCGGCGATCTGCAATTCCGTGTCCGACTGTTGTTTCGGCCGGAACGCGAACCCTTTGACGCTGTCGACGTCTTCGAGGATGCGATCCAGGGTTACGCCTTCAAGATTGTACCGATTCCGGTATTGGTCGACGATGTGTTTCGGTATGTCGAGGAAGACTTCGGTTCGTTTTTGGCGTCTGGCCTCGCGCTGTTGCTGCACGGCGGCGAACTGTGCCTTTGCCGTGCCCGCGCTCTCCGGGCGAAGCTCAGGATCGGCCTCAAGGCAGCTGCTAATGAGCTCTGCGATGTCCGGGGGGAGATCGAGCTGGTCGAAGAAGGACCGCAGTGCCTCGGTGTTGGTGGGTACCTCGCCGGAGAGGCAGACGACGGCCATTGCGCCGAATGAGAAGACGTCGTACGCGGGGGTGGGTGTCCGGGTCCCGCGCTCAGGCGGGGAGTAAGGAATCGTGCCGAGGTCGGCCATAGTGAGGCCGAGCCGAACGGACTCCACGATTCGGGCGGTTCCGAAGTCGGCCAGCTTGTAACGGCCGTCACCGCTGACGAGGACGTTCTCTGGCTTGACGTCGCGGTGAACATAGCCCTGTGCGTGCAACAGTTCCAGCCCGGTCAGCACATCACGGGCAATCGGCCAGAAGTCGTCCCAGCCGTCGAGCTTCACCTCGCCGAGCTGATTGAAGAGGTCGGCCTCGAGCCACTCGAACACGAGGTATGGCGAGCTGTCCTCACGTCGGCCCCAATCGATGAGGCGTGCGAGGTTTGGATGGTCGCCGAGCTCCTGGTACGCGCTGAGCTCGTTGTTCCACGAGGCCCGGAGCACGCGGTCGTCCTGCACTCTAGCCGGTGTGAACATCTTGACCGCAACCGGCATATGGTCGTTGGAGAGATCCGTTCCCTTGAACAGCTTGGCGTGACCACCTTGGGTTACGGGAGACTTGCCGATGGCGAAGCGCCCATCGATGATCTCGCTCAACCTCGCTCCTCGTTCAACATCCTTGGCGCCGACACGTGCCTCATCCTAGGTTGATCTTTTGGGTCGTCGTGTGCGTTTCCGAGAGGTGCGTTGCCCAGGAACGACGGTTTGTCCAGCTCATCTCGCAAACGTGGCGATCGGGGAGCGTCGGTGCTCAGAATCGAAGGGGCTGCCGTCGGAAGCCCGCTTGCTCGAACCACGGGTGACGTGGTGGATCGCTGGCCTCATGGGCGCGATCAGCCCACCCAACCGGTCTACCACCGAGACGTCCCTCATCCGCTGCCTCCCATCTGATGATCTGGAGCTGCAAATCACGTCGTGCTCAAGCCTCTTCGCGTTACCCACCGCCGAGTGCCGTGCTTCGCGACCGCAGACCCCACTCCACGGCACCAAGGGCAGCCACCCGCGGGATCCGTGGGACTGTGATCCCGCGCGTTGTGTACCTGCTGGAGAAGAATGGGCGGTCGGCGGAGACCCGGTTGATCTTGGCTCGCTTGCGGTCTGTGCGCATGTCGTGACACGTCTGATGCCGCCGGGTCCCTACAGATGCACGGCCGTCAGTAGACTCGGCGTGCAGGGAGGCCGACTCGAGCTCAGCCGTCGTGCAACAGCACGTGGGGGCGCTATCGCGGCGGTCAACACGTCGAGGTACGCAGCGGGCTACGCGGCCTGCCGCACTAGGGACTGTGCGGCCGGCGGATGCAAGGCCAGCAAAGCAAGCGAGCGTTGTACTACCGGTGCAGATTCCCTGCCGAGCACGGGCTGGCGAACAAACTCGAACACCCACGCAACATTTATCTCGCCGAACGAGAAATGCTCAGCCCTCTCGACCAGTGGCTGAGCCGCTGCTTGGCAACACACCGGTTCGACGAGACGGCCACCACGCTCCACAACGCCCAGCCCGACCTCGACACGACCCTGCCGCACTGGCCGCGACCCGCGTGATCGAGGATTACGACCAGAAGCTCGCCCGTCACCGCGCGGCGCTGGAAGCCGGTGCCCCGCGGTGCTGGTAGCCCAGCGGATAGCCGACACCCAGGCCCGCCGCACCGAGGCTGCGACGCGGTCACAGACGGTCAGCGGGAAGCGGCGAATGACCATGGAGGAGATCCAGACGCTCATCACGACGCTGGGAGACATTCGAGATGTACTGGAGAAGGCCAACCGCGCGGACGAAGCAGAGGTGTACTGACAACTCGGACTCCGGCTTACCTGCCAGCCCGGCAAACGAATTGTGCGAGCCGAGACGAATCTCGACCCGCACAATTGCGGGTTATGGTACGTGTCCGAGGGGGGACTTGAACCCCCACGCATAGTGTCCCCGAGGAGTCCACGGGTTCATGCGGACATTTTAGCTCATAAGCAGAAGCTTCGGCCACCAGCCACGACTATCACGCGCTTGGTTGGCTCAGTGTGCCATCTGGTCTTGCAGTGCCGACGCTACGGCGCGGCTGGACAGGTAGTGCGCGACCCGGTGGAAGTCGAAGGCGCGCCCCCGCAAGGACTCGCGCACGATCGTGCTGCGCACCCTATTCGGCACGCTGCACCTGCCCAGCCCCCGGTACAAGAGCTGCCCGTGCACCGCCGCCGAGGCGGCCACGGTCAGTTCGCTGGCCCGGTTGCTGCCCGAGCGCACCACTCCCGAACTGCTGTTCTGGGAGGCCAAGTACGCCGCGCTGACCTCCTACGGCACCGCCGCCACCCTGCTCACCGAGACCTTCCCGCTCGGCCGCGACCTGGACGGCACCGCGATCCGGCACCGCGCCCACCAGCTCGCCCAGCGTCTGGAGGACGAACTCGACGAGGAGCGGTTCAGCTTCATCGAGACCTGCCCCCGCGGCCTGGACACTGCGTTCCACCGGTCCAGGTCGAGGACCTGACCACCGGCGAGATCATCGACGTCAGCAAGAGGGAACACGATGCTTTTTGGGCCTGGGCAAGCATCGAGGTCTTGCGGCACACCGGTGTCCGGATCGAGGAGTTGCTGGAGATCACCCACCTCGAGTTGGTGTCCTACAAGCTGCCGGACACCGGCGAGATCGTGCCGATGTTGCAGGTCGTTCCCTCGAAGAGCAACGAGGAACGGCTTCTTCTCGTCGGCCCGGAACTCGCGAGTGTCCTGGCCACCGTCATCACCCGCCTGCGGACCGAGAACGGCGGAACAGTGCCCTCACCACCCGCTACGACCCACACGAATGCACCACCGGGCCAGCGCTGCCACACCTGCTCCAACACCGTCGCGGCTGGCGCTGGGAAGTCCCCAGCCAGAACACCATTCAGAAGTGCATCACGCAGGCATTGGCCCGGTTGAATCTCACCGACGCCGCCGGCCAGCCGCTGCGCTACACCGCCCACGACTTCCGGAGGATCTTCGCCTCGGACGCCGTCGGCAGCGGGCTTCCCGTCCACATCGTTGGCCGGCTGCTGGACCACCGGAACATCAACACCACCCAGGCCTACATGGCGATCTTCGACGAGCAGCTCGTCCGCTCCTACCGGGCCTTCCTCGACAACCGCCGTTCCCAGCGGCCCGAAGCCGAATACCGCGAACCGACCGAGGAGGAGTGGCGGGAGTTCCAACCGCACTTCCAGCTCCGCAAGCTGGAGCTGGGTGAGTGCGGCCGGCCCTACGGCACGCCCTGCAAGCACAAGCACGCCTGCATCCGCTGCCCGAGCCTCCGCCTCGACACACGAGCCCGGCCGCGGCTGGTCGAGATCGTCGCCAACCTCCGCGACCGCATCGAGGAGGCCAAGCTCAACGGCTGGCTGGGTGAGGTCGCAGGTCTGAAGGCGAGCCTCAACGCCGCCAGCAGCAAACTTGTCAGCCTGGACCGCATGATGGAACGCGGGACCGGAGGAGGACGCGTTCTTCTCGGCATCCCGGTGCTCGGTCCTGGCCACGCGACGGCGGAGGAAGCATGACGGCCAACAACAACCCGGCCAGCGAGCCGAACTCCGAGATCAGTGCCGAGCAAGCCCGTGCTGCGATCAACACGTTGATCACCGCCTTCGACTCCCAGGTCAACGCGGGCCAATGGACGGTCCAGGCCAGCCGCGAGCAGATGTTCACCGAGCTGTTCGGCTGGTGGGCCTGGATCAACAACAACAGCAAGCTCGTCCTGCTGGCCCACGACAACGGCCGCGGGCACGAAGCAGCCCCGAACGTCCGGTCGATCCTGGAGCACGCCGTGTTCATGCAGTGGGTCCTCGACGATGAGGACGCGGCCAGGGCGGCCATCAGCGCCAAGGCTGACGACAACCAGCGGAAACTGTTCGACGACGCGCAGGCACAGAACTGGACCATCCCCGACGACATCTCGCGCGCGGAGCCGGTCCCGCAGACCATGCTGAGCTTCGCCGCGCTCTGCGCCCGCTACGGGGCCAAGGACTCCTACATCGCCTACCGCATGCTCTCCGCGCACGTCCACCCCAGCGCGAAGGGCACCGAGGCCTACCTCGATCTTGAGACCACCAGGGTGTTGCGGAGCTATGTCGAGCGGCCCGCGCAGCCCGACCTGGTGCTCATCGCCATCTGCCTGATCCAAACCGCCCAGGTCATGGACTCCCTGACCTCAGACCGCCCCTTGGCCGCGACCATCAATGAGGCCAACGCCCACTTCAGCCACAGAATCACGCCCCTCACAAGGGAATGACACTCGGCACCAGCGCGTGTTAGTCCGGCTAAAGCGCATGGTGAAGAAGCAGCAGATGCGCTGGTCACCGCGCGGCGCGCACCTGCTGCCCCAGCGGCGCACCCGGGTGCTGAACCACGACCTGGCCGCGGACTTCGGCCGCTGGTACCCCGGCTTCACCGCCCCGGATCAACCGGCCGAACTCGCGGCCTGACCGCCGTTCCCACGGAGTTCACCAGTCTCCTAATGCACCGGGTGGTCTTCGGGCAGGAGGTCGCCTTCCAAGGCCACCCGCGTCCCGCTGGCGGTCTCGTGGGGCTGGTGCCGATGATCTCGGCAACGGCGCGCACCAGGCCCTCGCCGACGATAAGCGCGAAGCGCTGTCGCGCGGCCTTCTCCGCCGCCATCTTCCGCACTCCCCTGCCCGCCTCCCACGCCTCCTGTTCGGTCATACGCGGGAAGTAGCCGACAGAGGGCCTGCCCAGAACGTCATTGCCCTGGGGGGACGGCCGCCGCGGCCGTCAAACGGCTCGCCTGCCCGCTGTGCGCGGCCCCGCCGGGCAATGCGCGCCGGACCCGCGCGGGGACGGTCGCGGCGAAGTACCGCCCCGGCCGCTTCACTCTCGTGCCGACGCTGCGTGAGGAACTCAGGGCGCCCCTCTCCCAACCGTTGGCCCGACAACTCACAGGGACCGGTCGACCTGGAGAATCTGCTCGTCCAACCGGCGCCCGTAGGACCCGTGTTCGGTGTCCCACAGGGCTTTGAACCACAGCCCGGCGAACCCGGACTTCTCGAACTCACGCACGATCTCTTCGGTGTAGAAGATCTCCCCGGCAGGCATCTGCGGAATCTTGAACACGGAACGCGGCGGGACGAGCTCCGGCCGGAACACCGGAGTCTCGATTCGCATGATCCGCCCGGAACTCTGGAACCGGATGATCTCCGAGGCCTCCTCGTCCAGTGCGTCAACCACGTTCAGCACGTTGAGCAGAGCCAGCCGGGCGTCGGGGAACCGCGCGGGCAGCAGTTCCCCGAACTCGGCGAGCAACGGCGCGAGCACGTCGATCGCCCGATCCTTCAGCAGCAGTGTCAGCGACATGTACCAGGGAAAGTCCGACGGCCCGTCACCCTTCTCCCGCACCGGCTCCATATCGACGGGCTCCCAGGCGTTCGCCAGCGGAACGGCCTCGAGACGCAGGCGTTCGTGGTCGTCCTCGTGCACGGGCATGGCCCATTCGAAGTCGGTGCGAGGCGCTGCGACGAAGATCCTCATGAACTCTCCTTGGTCACGGCCAGTTACCGACCTTCAGGGAGTTCCTGATTTTAGCCAGGATCTCGAAGACCTCGTCGGCCGATCTCGCCTGAGCCAGTTCGTTGTTGACCGCCTTGTAGTAGGCGTCGCGGAAGGTCTTGTTGTGCGTTCCTACTCCCTTCGGGTTGGAGATCTGCGGGTTCTGCGGCAGGTAGATGCCGTTGCGGGCGTCGTTGATGTCGATACCGAACCTCTTCAGCAAGGCCTGCGCGGGCGCCGCCTTCTTCGCCGTGCTCGGCACGATGTGGTGTGCCTGCCAACCGGGTCCGGGCCTGGTCTCGCCCTGCTTCGCGAGATTCTTGGCGAGCTCGCGGGCGTTCTTCGAGCAGGTGTCGTTGTGTGCCAGCAGCTCGAACTCACCAGCACGCACGTAGTACGTGTGGAATGTGGAGACGGTCAGGTTGTAGACAGTCTGGGGAGCCTGATAGGCAAGGTTGTCGATGACGCGGACGGGTCTGTTGCCGGGGAGGCTGGTGAGTGTTTTGCCGGGGCGCAGGTCGCCGGCCTTGATCCAGGCCCGTAGTTCGGCGTCGAAGAACGGATGGTTACTGGTCGCGGTGAGGGTGGCGGTGTGTTGGCCATCAGAAAGGGTGAGTTGGGCGAGTTGTTTCTGGCCGGTGCCGGTGATCTGGGCGAGGACGGGACGGGCGGTGGTGGAGCCGGTGTTGGGATCGGTGGCGCGGACCTGGGTACCGGCGGTGACCTGTTCGATCGGGCGAGTGGTGCCATCGGCGAGCAGGACCAGTGTGCCGGCGACAAAGCTGTTGGACTCGTCGCACGCCGGGGAGTTCCTCTCCTCCTCTTGTTGACTGAGGAGTCCGTCGATCTCGGTTCGGGCCGAGGCCAGTGCGGTGACCTGGACCTGGCTCCGTCCGATCCAGTTGTACGGGACCGCACGGCCGGTGGCCCTTGACTGTGCTTCGGCCTGGGCCTTGAGGTCGGCGATGATCGCGCCGCCCTGGGGGGCGGAGCAGGACATCTGGGCGCTGACGGTGTTCCCGGCGACGGGGACAGAGGCCGGTGGGCTGGTGCAGGAGCCCGCGTTGCGGCCGTTGACGGTGAAAGCCACGCTCATGGTGACCGTGACCTGACCGGAGGCGACGCGGACATTGGGACTGCGCGGGTCCAGCTTCCCGGTAAACGACGCCATCGCCGTGCAGCCCGCGAGGCTGCACTCCACATCGCCGGCCTTGTTGGCGACGTCGAAGCGGAAGCTGCCGTCCACGGCGTCGGCGAGCTGCTTGGTCCTCTCGGCCAGGGTGTCGTACATCCGGTCGACGAGGTCGGCCTCCACGATGGGGGTCAGGTCGACGCCTTCGGAGCCGGAGATGAGCGGGTCCGCTCTGGTCGGGACCGCCGTCATCGAGATGAGTCGTGACGGCGGCAGGTTCAGCAGGCCGTACGGTTCCAGGCGCAGCACGCGGTAGGGGGCGTGCTTGGCTACAAACAGGCTGCCTGCCGAGGTCTCGGCGCGCAGCGCCTCGACGCCGTTCGCGGTGTAGGAGGGAAGGTCTGCGTCGTCCGGGGATGGCAGGTCGGGTAGCTCGTCCAAGGCGGTGGACAGGCGCTCGGCCAGCTTGATCGGCGACCCGAACTCCGCGAGCGGTTCACCGTAGACCGAGTAGTCCGAGGCATCCCCGGTTCGCCACTTCTTCTCGTTGGGCAGGGCTGGTCGGGTTTGGCTCGCCTCGGGTGTGGGTTTGGCGTAGAACATGCCGTCGACGGTCAGCACTTCCCGCTTGCTGCCCATCCAGTCGAAGGTGCCGAACTGGTGCCCGTACTCGGTGGTCGTGATGTCCCGTTTCCCGAGCCTGGCGACCGTGGCGTCGGTGTAGCGCACCCCTCTGGCCGCGGAGAGTGCGGCCACCGCCTGCTCGAAGGCCGACCGGTCCCGTGCTGGGGCTGGCCAGGTCAGCCAGACGGTCAGCCCGGCCACCAGCGCGAGCACCAAGCCGATTCCGCCGAAGACCAGCGTTCGTCGGATCCGGGGTCTGATGGGCTGGGTGATCTCCGGTTCGGTCATGTTCCCCTCCGCGGTACGGCCGAGGGGCAAGGAGAGCAGCGCGGCGGAGGGGAAGACATCGGCACATGTGCTGATATCGCCCAGCGGTGAGCGTTCCCGGGATGGAGCTGGCAATTCTCATCGCGCTAGAGGCCTCGGGCAAGACGACGTTCTACAGACAAGGCCTAACTGCCATGCACGAGCCCGTCAGCCAAAACGACTATCCGCGCGCCCGGCACTGGCAGCGCAGCCAGCTCCGCCTGATCGAGGAGGCATTGGCCGAGGGCTGAGACGTGGCCATGGACAACACCAACCCGGACGCCGTGATCGCGCGCTGCCGCTGGTCAAGCTGGACCGCGCGTACGGAGCCCGGGTGGTGGCCTACTGGTTCCCGCCCGACGCGGTGGGCTCGGTGCCGCGGACCTGGGCACCAGTGGACGTTCGTGCCGTCCTGCCTCCTGGAGACCGCCGTCCCGTGGTTTTCAGCGGTCTTCCACCTCCGCGGAGGTGCTCACCAATGGACGGGCAAGGCGGTGAGCGCCCGCATCATCGGTGTCACCACCTGGGTCGGTTCGACGCACGGATCCGCCAGACGCAGGCCAGGTGCCCCGCGGAGCAGCACCTCCAGGGCGACCTGGACTTCCACCCTGGCCAGGTGCGCACCAAGGCAGTGATGGGTGCCGTGGCCGAAGGACAGGTGACGGGGGTGGTCGCGGGTGGTCAGGAAGGCGTCCGGGTCGTCGATGGCGGTCGGGTCACGGTTGGCCAGAGGCAGCGCGGCCACGACGCGGTCGCCAGCGACGACCCGGATGTCGCCAAGTTCTAGGCCAGTCGTGGCCACCCGGGACATGGTGTGGTTGGCCGCTGGGCTATGCCGGAAGTTCTCCTCCACCACGCCGGAGAGCATCGCCGGGTCGGCCCGCAGCCGCTCCCACAGTTCGGGGCGGCGCAACAGGCACAGTGCCGCGTGGCCAATCTGGGCGGCGGAGAGCGCATGGCCGTCGAAGAACAGGGAGGCCGCCAGGCCGGTGAGATCCTCGTGGCTGAGGCCGCCGTCACGGTGGGCGATCAGCAGGTCAGCGAACAGGCCGGTCGGCGGGCACTGCTGGTCTGCGAGCAGGTCGGTGATCTCGGCGTGCAAGCCGAGTTCGGCCAGGTGGGTGGCTGCCGGATCCCGGCCCGCGACCCGTAGACGTGCCTCGGCCAGGTCGCGTACGGCTGCGCGCCGGTGTCCTGGCACGCCGAGTAGCTCGCACTGGGCGGCGAAGGTCAGCGGGGTGCAGTACTCGGTGAGTAGGTCGCCTGCCTGGCTGCGGCCGCGGGCCTGGGCGAGCAGGTCTTCGGCGTATGCGGTGATCACCGGCCGGAGCGCCTCCACCCGGCGGGCGGAGAACGCACCGCCGATGAGGGTGCGGATCTCGGTGTGCCGGGGCGGGTCCATCTCGGTGATCGACATCCGCAGGGCCGGCCCGGTGAGCTGTCCGTGTTGTTCAGGGAGATGACGGGTGAATCTGTTGTCCCGCAACAGGTCCTTCGTCGCTTGATAGCCGGAGATCAGCCAGGTCCGCACTACGTGCACTATAGACAGAGGAGAAGTTCGAGCCGAACTGCTGCAACTGCTTCGCACTGGGCGCGGCCTTGACGTTCGTGCTCTTCTGGCCGGGTTGTACGAACGCGGCGTGCAGGCCGTGCTCCTTGAGCGTGGGCCAACTTTGGCCGGTTCGTTTGTCTCCATGGGCGTGATCGATCGGGTGATCAACTACGGGCACCCGCGTTGCTCGGCGCGGGGAAGCCTGGTCTCGGAGACGCGGGCATCACCACCATGGCCGACATCGTGCGCCTGGAAGTGGTACGGGTCGACATGAGCGGACCGGACGTCCGCATCATCGCCTGCTCGCACCGGTAGACGCGCCGCGTTGGCTCGGTCGGGCGAGGTCACCGGCTTCACACCAGGCTGGGCGTATGCCCGACTACCCTGGACGCCCCCCGGATGGGCCCTCCTGGGGAGCGCTGGTCCACCTCCTCCCCCCTGGTGGACCAGCGTCCCCGCCACAACAGAACACCTTGATCAGGTAGGCGTCAGGTCCAGGACGCGGAGTTCCGTACTACGTCCTGACCTCGCCGCCGGGGGCTAGCTGTACTGACCGGAGAGGTTAGGAATGCGGCTGGCGGGTGGTAGGCCTTTGAGTGCGGTGTGACCGCGGTGGTGATTGTAGAGATGTAGCCACTGCGGGAACGCCTCGCGGCGTTGGGTCTCGGTGCGGTAGGGGCGGGCGTAGGCCCATTCCTCGCGCAGGGTGCGGTTGAAGCGTTCGACCTTGCCGTTGGTTTGTGGCCGGTAGGGACGGGTGCGTTTGTGGGTGATGCCCGCCTCGGCGAGGGTGTCGCGCCAGAGCCGTGAGCGGTAGCAGGAACCGTTGTCGGTCAGGACCCGTTCGACGATGATTCCGTTGGCGTGGAAGAAGGTCTGTGCTCGTTGCCAGAATCCGGTGGCGGTTTCCTTGGTCTCATCGGCGAGGATCTCGGTGTAGGCTAGGCGGGAGTGGTCGTCGACGGCGTTGTGCAGGTAGCTGTAGCCGAGGTTGGCGCGGCTGCTGATCTTGCGAGGTCGGGTGGGGTCCCGGTGTGCGGAACTGTTGCGCTTGCCTGTGCCTCTGCCGTGGATCTTGTGGCCGCCGCCGTCGGGAATGTTGCCCAGCTTTTTGATGTCGACGTGGACGAGTTCGCCGGGCGTGGCGCGTTCATAGCGCCGCACCGGCTGCCCGGTGGCTCGGTCCACGTGCCTCAAGCGGGCCAGGCCGTAGCGGGTCAGGACCCGGTGCACGGTCGAGGGCACCAACCTCAGCAGGTAGGCGATCCGCGCCGGTCCCCACCGTCGCGCCAGCCGGAGTTTGATGATCCGCCGTTCGGTCCGGGTCGAGGTCCGACGCGGGCTTGACAGCGGACGTGAGGACCGATCGGCCATGCCCGCCACACCCAGCTCGCGGTAGCGGCCGGCCCAGCGTTGCGCGGTGCTGACTGAAACCTGGAACCGCTCGGCGGCCCGTCGTAGTGGCCAGCCGTCGTCGATGACACACCGGGCCAGGCGCAGCCTGCCCAGCTCGGACAGTGGTGCGTTAGCGTGAGTAATCGAGGGCCTCCTGGCTAGCCGGTGCAGATGTCGCAATCCACACCGAACCTGGAGGCCCTCCCTCATTCCAAGATCATCCGATCACGTGTCGGACCGTTCGCAACCTCGCTGGGCAGTACACCAGCCGGCTGGATATCAACCGCCCTGCGCTCCTACACCCTCACCGCCCTCGACACCGGGTTCTTCCCCTCCACCAACGAAAGGGGCTCGCGTCCTCCCGCCGACCGGGCTCGCCCCAGCCACTCCCGTCAAGGGCGGTTCCCTCCAGATTCGATGGGCGCCACGCTGGGGCTGCTCCTTGATGCGCGTGGTTGCCCTCGGGGGGGCGACGGGAGCATGCGAACCCTGGGCCACCCACCCCTCAGCGACTTCGGCGCCCAGCGGCCGGCGCCCAGCGCAACTCAGGGAGTGGGAGACCGATGAATTCCATGGGATCGGCCAGTGGAGTGCCACCGAAGCCGGCGGCAGGACGAATGTGGTCCGGTCACCCAGCTGGTTGCGGCCGCCGTCTTGGGGTGCCAGGACAACCCGGGGTGTTTCCAATGTTTTAGGGTCTGACCAGCAGCTATACGGACAGAATCCGAGCCTGAACGGGGACGTGGTGCTGCCGGTCGCGGTAGGCACGCTCCTGACGGCCCCTGCTGCAGTACGCGCGCGGGTGCCCGGTCGCCGGGCCGGAGACCGCCGCCCTGCACACCGCGCAGACCGGCGCCAACGCCTCCGCCATAACTACCGGGACCCCCGTCACCCAAGGTTGGTCAGTGGGGAATGAGGTCATCAGGGTTGACGCCGTTGGCGGCGAAGAACTCCTTGCATGCTTGTTCCAGCGCTTCGTACTCGTCGCCTCCACGGTTGACCAGGGCAACGAGTGCTTGCGCCGCAGTAGCGCACAACACCGCCCCCGGACTGACTCCCTCCTGCCTCCAGAGTGCTGGAGGCAGGGGGGCACCGAGTGCGCTGGCGGCCGGGCGGGACGGAGAACCTGGCGCTGGTACTCAACCGGCACGGCACGCTCGGCTGCTCGGTGAACTCCGCCCCGCAGCCGCGGGGCTGCGAGGTCTGTCGCTTCGATGGTCGGCCATGCCCGGCGCGACACCGGAACCAGTCGCTGTTGCACTGAAGTACAGCCGTGGCCGCAGTGGCGAAGAACTGGCGCCGACGACCAAGGGGAGCCAGGCGGGAACTGTGTGCGCTGTTTCCTGGGGATACACGCCGAGAGAGCGTGCATCCCGGGAATCCTGAGGACAATGGGAACCGATCGGTGCAGAAAAGGAGCATCACTGACCCACGCTAGTGCAATATGTCTAGATATTTGGAAATCGTTTTCTCATACATGGAGAACGCCTCTTCTATCGTTCGTTCGGATGAACTTCGGAAGCATTGTTCGGTCGCGGGAACTGCTTCATTCGGGCGCGCGTCGCAGGTATGGTGATGCCTCTGAGGGCGGGATCGAACACAATGGAGTCCAGGGGATGAGCGAGCACGGCAGGCCGCAGGCGTTCGACGAGAGGCAGATCTACCACTGGAACGGTGGAAGTTTCAGGATTGGCCCGGAAGGGGTACTGAAACTGGGGGCTGCGGTGCGCCACGTCTCCGAAAACATCTATGTCAACGTGGCGAACATGTCGGCGAAGCTGAGATTCGAGCCCGAGCTTCGGTTTCCGGCCAGCGGGATCCTGATGGAGGTCGTTCAGCAGAAGTTGGTGACAGGTACCGGCTCGCTGGTCAACCAGATCAAGCGCTACGCGCTAGTCACCCTGGGTGACGCGGTCGAGAAACTGAAGGAGACCGCGCGTGAGAGCAAGTTCACCGAAGATGCGATCACCCAAGGTTTCGGCAAGAAGCCCGAGGATCTGCCGGATCTTCCTCAGCTCAACCTCATAGATCGGCTTGTTCCGGCTGAAACTTTCGGGATCCCGGGGGCCATCAATGAGGATCTGCTCCGGGGTCTGCGACTACCCGGAATCGCACCTGAGTTGAAGGTTCAGTTCCTTCAACAGCAATCCCCGGAAAGCAGTTCCCATCTTCACGTCGTGGCGGACGCAATGGAGAAGCTGCTGGAGGAATCCGACGCGGTGCTGCGAACCTATGCCACCCGGCTGGGGGGCGAGTGGGTGTCGGAAGCGTCAGATCTGGCCCAAAGTTCCATTCGGCAGCACAGTGCTCGGGCAGCAGAATTGTCCGGCAACGCCCAGACTGCCGCCGGGCTCTTCCGTGGCCATCAGAACGCTGCGCAGGAGGCATCAAACAAGGGCGAGATGATCGCCGAGAGGCTCGCCAACCTGTGGCTGATCACGGATCCTGTTAAGAAGGAGGAGGAACGCCGCCAGCTCGACCAGGACGCCACGGCGGCGTTGGAGAGCTATCTGGCGGCCTCCCAGCGCATGGTCAGCCAGCTCCCCTACGCCTCACCACCTGCCGATCCGGACAGACTGAAGGCAGAGGAACTCCGCTCTGACTCCGATGACTCGGTCCGCACCACCACGACGACCCACCACGGCGTGCGGGGGCGCGGTGGGGACAGCGGCGAGCCTGGTTTCGGGAACCGGCCGCCCCACGATCCGCCCCTGCTGCGGCCGCCGGTGACCCCGCCACCTGTCCTCCCTCCCCCGCCGGGTGGGTTCGATCAGGTCGACCCCAGTCTGGTCCAGCCCACTCTTCCCGGCGGCGGTGCCGGCGGTCCGGGGTTCCCGCAGCCCGGTGGCGTGGGCGGCGGGCCCGGCTTGGGTGGTGGCCTGACGGGTGGGCTTGTGGGCGGGATGCTCGGCGGCGGCCTGGGTGCGGTCGGTGGCTACGGAGCCGGCGCGGGTAGAGGGGCGGGAACGACGCCATCGCCGGGTGGCCGGGCCGGGGTCGGTGCCGGCCCCGCGGGACTGCCGGGTGCGCCGCGACCTGGTGTGGCCGGAGCGGGGCCGGGCAGCCACCTGCCGTCCCCGCCGCCGACGGGCGGCGCCGGCCGCGGAGATGAGGAAGACAAGGAGCACAAGCGCCGCTACGGGCAGCCCTCCGACGAGTTCTTCGCCCTGGACCCGGGTCCGCCGCCCGCCCCGAGGGTGATCGGCGGGGGCGAGCGTTCCCGGTTCTACGCCTCCGGCCATAGCGACCCGGAGGAGTCGTGATCGCGGTGGCAACCGAGCCAGTGGAGGTTGCGACCACGGAGTTCGAGGTCTGCTGGGACAGACTGGATCTGGGGGAGTTGCCGTACCCGCTGAGCCTGCCGAGCCCGGGGGAGACCGACATACAGCGGCGAGTCCTGGAACGGGAGGCGCTCTCCGCGCTGGCCCGGCGCGGTCTGGCCGCGGCCCCCGGTCCGGGGCCGTGGCTGGAGTGGGCGTTGCAGATGCTCGCCGCCCCCTCGTGGGCCGTCGACGCCTGGTTCTACCCCCGTGGTGAGCCGAGGTTCTCAGCGCGGGCGGGTGTGCGCGGCGAGGACGCGGTGCTGGCGGTGCTGATCGGCACGCAGGTGCGGCTGCACCACCTTTCTGACCACGCCGTGCTGCCGGCGCTGGCGGAATTGACCGGCCGGGATCAGCGGCCGCGCACCGCAGGAGCCCGGCTGCCCGCTGAGGTGGTGGAGCAACTTGTCACCGCCGCGGCCGCGGACAAGCTGGCCGCGGTGGTCGAGGACCTGATCGACGACGGCGAGCCGGATGGGCAGGTCCGGGCGGCCGCCCATGCCCTGCGCGGGGTGGGTGACCGGGGCGAGTTCCGGATCGCCCTCTCCGACGGCCACGGCGGGATCAGGCGGTTGCCGGATCGGGTGCGCTGGCACACCACCGACCAGGGGCTGTTCCTGCGCGCCGAGCAGGGCGACTTCTCCACCCTGACTCCGGCCGGGCACGCCCAGGTCGTGGCCCGGCTCCGCGAGCTCGCCGAATGCTGACCCCGAGGCCGGAGAACAGGCTGACCAGGCCGGGGCGTCGGGGCCTGCCAGGACCGGGCGGAGCCCTGCCGCCGCGGTGCAAACAGCACCTCGCCCCGCCGGACCCGGCCGCCGTGGCCTGCCGGGGAAGACCTGGCGCACCCGGTCAGCGGCTCGGCCGTCCCCTTCACCACGAACCTCCGGAGACCGCATGGCCTCGATCGCTGTGGAGATCAGCGACCTGCGCGGATGGACACAGCAGAACCACCGGGCTGCTGAGGATGCCACCGCCCTGCACCGCGACAGCCAGACCCACATGCCGAAAGCCGACTTCGGCGGCGCGGACAGGGTGCTCGCTGGGGAGGTGCGGTCGCCATCGGTCTGGTCAGGGCTTGCGCACCACGTTCGGCAAGAAGGCCCGATCAAGGGGGAAACGTGACAGAGAAGCTCGCGGTCAGCGCGGACCAACTCAAGAGTGTCGGCAAGCACCTGGTGACCATCGCTGACCACGCACAACGGGACATCCGCAGCAACGGCGGCGCCCAGGACGGCGACGCGGCGGCCAACACCTCCTTCGCCGTGGCCCAGGCCTTGGCGCAGTGCGAGGACACCTGGTCGGAGGCACTCGCCGGGGTGGCCACCAAAATCGCCGTGGCCGGGGACAACCTGGAGCTCAACGCGCGCACCTACGCCGAGGCCGAAGCCGCCGCACAGGGCGGTTTCCAGCCGCGATGACCACGGTCGAGGAACTGCGCGACGCCGAACCCACGGTGTTCATCCGCGCCGCCCAGCGCTGGCAGGGCCTAGCTGACTCGATGACCGGCCGCTCCCAGGAAACCATCTACGCACTGCGCATGCTGGCCGACTGGCGTGGGTCTGCCGCCGATACGGCCAAGGGACAGCTCAGAGGCCACCGCACTCGCCTGGAGGAGCTCGCCCGCGGCCTCACCGGCATCCCGCCGGTGCTGCGCGGTGCCGGCGAGCAACTGACCCGATTGCAGACGGAGTTGCGCACCGCGCTGGCCCAGGCTCAGCTGTACCGGCTGTGGGTGGCCAGTGACGGCCAGGTGGACGGCGACAACTACCTGTCCGCTCCGCTGACCACCACCATCCGCGACATCCTGCGCCAAGCCGCCGCCGTGGACGCCGAAGCCGCGGCGGCGCTACGCCGGCTCACCCAGGACGCCACCGGTGTCACGCCCGGCGGCATCCCGTTCTGCGGCCACCTCAAAGCGAGCATCCCGGCGGCGGGCACCTCCCCGGCCGAGGTGAAAAAGTGGTGGGACGGGCTGAGTATCCCCGACCGGGAGTCCCTGCTGGCCACCGAAAGCGCCCGCATCGGGGCACTGGACGGCATCCCGGTGGTGGTCCGTGACCGGGCGAACCGGGTGGTGCTGGCCGAGTTGCACGCGAGCCTGTCCGAGGAGAAAACCCGGTTGGAGGCCAAGACACGCCGGACTAGTGACGACGAGGACCGGCTGGAGGAGTTGACCAAGAAGTTGGAGGGGCTCGGTGCCGTGGCGAAGCGGCTGGAGCCACCGAATCCGCAGCCGTCAGCGGATGGCCCGGCACAGCAGCAGGCGTTCCTGATGGGGATCAGCGCGGACGGGAACGGACGGGCCATCGTCGCGATGGGCAACCCGGACACCGCTGCCAACGTGGCCACCCTAGTGCCCGGTACGGAATCCAACCTGGCCACAGGCGAGAGCTACTTGCAGCGGGCGGACCGGATGGTGGCCGCCGCACGAGCTGCGGGGTCGGAATCGACGGCGGTGATCAGCTGGGTGGGCTATGACGCCCCGCAGAACCTCGCGGAAGCGGCGAGCACCGGGTACGCCGCCGAGGGCAAGCAGGCGCTCGCTCGTTTCCAGGAAGGACTGCGAGTCACCCATGAAGGGCAGCCCTCGCACAACACGGTGGTGGGGCACAGCTACGGCTCCACCCTGGTCGGTCACGCCGCTCGTGATCTGGGGGTGAAAGCCGACGAGCTGGTGTTCATCGGTAGCCCCGGGGTCGGAGTGAACCGGGCCGACCAGCTGAACATCTCGCCGGAGCACGTGCACGCCAGCGTTGCTGACAACGACATCATCAACATGGCCAACGTCCCTATCCCGCTGGGTGGGGGACTTGGCCATCCCCCTGTCATCCTGGATCCTCATGGCCCGGATCCGGCGGCTAAGGCCTTCGGCGGCAAGCCCTTCACCTCTGACCCGGGGACTTCCAACTGGGGTCTGCCGAGCCTCGCGGCGCACATGGAGTACTGGGAACCCGGGAGCAAGTCACTGACGAACATGGGGAAGATCATTGCCGGTCAGCCGACAAGCTAAGGGCCTGCTCATACTGGGCGTCGTGGTGGCGCTCGGTGTGGCCGCGTTGGTCGTTCACACGTGGAAGAGGACTGGAATGCAGCCGACCATCACCCAGCAAGAAGCTGCCGAACGTGCTGATGCCTACACTCGCGCGGCCATCGCCCAGCTCCCCGCCGAGGCAAAATTCACCAAGTACGAGGCCGACATCAACAACTGCTCCCTGCCGTCGGACAACGGACCCCAGGGACGAGTCATCGCGTTCACCAGCTATGAGACCAAGATGGTGCCGGTGTCGGAGTTCAACCAGTACTTCGACAAGATCAAAGACTACTGGACCCGCAACGGCTTCATCGTCCTGGACGATTCCCGGCCCAAAGACTGGTACCTGTGGGTGCAGCACCAGCCGGATGAGTTCCGGATGAGCATCCAGGGCAACGACAAGGGGCTGCTGACCATCGGCGCGGTGTCGCCGTGTGTGTGGCCGAACGGAAACCCGCCGGGCTAGCAGATCGTCGCGGCCAACTCCTGGGAGTGGAGGTGGCCGCGGCCGCCGGCGGGGTCGGTATCCTGCTGCAGTGCCTAACCGCGCGGCGCCAGCGTGCCACCGAGCGGGATGGAGACCGGTGAAAAGCGTGGGAACGATGGTCAGGCAGCCGCGGCGGCCGGTTGATCCGACGTGGTGAATCCGGGGTACCAGCGGCCGAAGTCTGCGGCGAGGTCCCGGTTGAGCACCCGGGTCTGGAGCTGGAGCAGCAGGTGCGCGCCGCGTGGCGACCAGCGCATTTGCTGCTTTTTCACCATGCGGCGACTGACCACCAAGTTGACCGTGGCCTCGGCCATGGCGCTGGAGACCACGTCGCCGTTGCGGCGGCGCTCGCCGTAGTTGGGGATCTTGTTGGCGTTGTTGGCGATGTAGCCCCGGAACTCGGCCAGCCTGGCCAGGAACGCCTGCTGCCGCTGGGCGGGCTCGGCCAGGCACTCGAAGTCCGCGACCAGGTCGCTGAGCAGGTCCGGGGCGCGGAAGGTGTTGCCGTGCCACAGGAAGTGCTTGATCCGATCCAGCGTCGCGTCGGCCGCACCGGGGGCAACACCGGCCGGGACCGGGAACTCCTCATCCTGCTCAGGTGGGGGTTCAGGCAGGGAGCGGGTCATCTGGCGCAGCACGGTCAGGCGCATGGTGATGTGGAACCAGTCCAGGTAGTGCTCGGCCTGGGGGTTGAGGTAGCGAGGCAGGTCGCGGATGTCCTCGCCGCCGTCAGTGAAGAAGGTGACCTGCTGGTTGTCCTGCAGCCCTTGTGCCCGAAGGGTTTCATGCAGCCGCCGTTTGGGTTTGGTGTCGTAGGTCTGGACGAAGGCGAAGCATTTGCCCGGCCTGCCGCCGCTCGGGGTGGAGCGGCCGGTGACGACCTCGAACCAGCCGTCGCGGCGGGAGGTCTGCTGGCTGGAGTGGGCGTAGCCGCCGTCCAGGCCGACCACCAGCGGCAGGTCCGGGCGGGGCATGGTCTCCAGGTCGCGGCCGAGCGGGAAGGTCTCGGTGAGCAGGGTGGCGGCGGTGCCGTAGGAGGTCAGCGCGGCGTACTTGGCCTCCCAGAACAGCAGTTCGGGAGTGGTGCGCTCGGGCAGCAACCGGGCCAGCGAACTGACCGTGGCCGCCTCGGCGGCGGTGCACGGGCAGCTCTTGTACCGGGGGCTGGGCAGGTGCAGCGTGCCGAATAGGGTGCGCAGCACGATCGTGCGCGAGTCCTTGCGAGGGCCACACCGTGCCGCAGTCCGGACAGGCCGCGGCCGCGGAGTTCGCCGCGGCGGCCTAGGCGGCGAGCAGGTGCTGTTGCAGGGTGGCCAGGACCTCATGCGCCTCGGCCAAGCGCAGCCCGGCGGTGGCCGGGCCAAGTTCACCCCGGTGGAGGAAGCCGGCCTCGCGGGTGGTCGGGGCGGTGCCGTCCTCGGAGTCCAGGACGATCTGGAGAGTGAGCTTCACCGTGGGCCTCCTGTCGGGGCGAGGGCGTTCAGGGCGTGGTTGCAGGCGGCGCGGTCGAACTCGTCGATCCGGCCCCAGAAGTTCAGGGCGGTCAGCTCGTCGTGGTGCTCGGTGAGGAAGTCGCGGGCCGCCTCGTCGGGCAGGTCGAGGAGTTCGTGCAGGATCTCGGCGATCCGGAACCTGGTGTGAACGCCGGCGTGCCGCTGGCGCAGGGCCAGGAACGCGGCCGGACCGCCGCAGTCCTCCGGGGGCGCGGTCCGGGCGCCACCGGTGCAGGCCGGGTACCGCTTCCCGCGCTGCGGGGCCATGATCTTCTCCACGCGCAGCTCGTGGCGCCAGCAGTCGATGAAGTCGTACTCGTAGATCCACCGCTCGCCGGTGCGGAAGGCGAAGTCGGCGAGCCGGATGGTGTGCGGGTTGTGCGGGAAGCCGGGCGTGCCGGGGCGGTTCAGGCCCTAGTCGATGCCGTGGATAGTGAAGCGGTGCAGGTGCTCATCGCTCCAGCCGAAGGCGGCCTGGAGGATCTCGTGCAGCTGCGTGATCGTGGTGTCCCCGGCCACCAGTAGGCGCCGCCAGATCAGCGGGCTGATCCCGGCCAGCACCACTCGCAGCTGGTAGGAGACCGCGGTGGCGGGTGGGCCGTCCTCGGGCACGGGTCCGAGTGTGGCCGGAGCCCGCGCTCCCCGGGCACCGCCGTGAAGATGATCTCCGGCGGTGGTCCGGGCGATGCTGGAGGTCGACGGGGAGTGACCGCATGACGATGCATGGGCACCGGCATAACCGGACATTCAGGGTATTTGCTCGGGTGATAACGGACCCGAATCGCGTTTGCCCTGTTCAGTGCGGCGGGCTGTGGCCGGTAACAGCAATTACGTCAATCCGCGCGCTTGCTGGCCGCCAGCAATGGCACTCACCGGTGACCGAGCGCGACCACGTTCCACGATGAGAAGATCTTGTCGGGACAGCTGTACGGCTACCGCCAACCGAGACCCCCGCACAGCGAGCACGCACCGTCAGCAAGCTGACCAGAGCCTTTGCATCGACCGCACCGGAGGTCCCTTCCCCGCGGTGCGGGCTTCACCCGTCCTACTGGTGCGTCCCCCGTCCCCATACAGGGGTGGCAGTTATCGAACCGTCTCCCCTTGTCGATCTGCGAATTCGAGTCCAGCGCGACCATTCCGGTTCCATTACAGGGAGTGCATGTATTCGCCATGACCTCGACAGTAGCTACTACAGGGGTCACCCACAGGCATCAGCTAGGTGATCACGGGATGGCTCGTCAACCGCGCCTTGGCCCTGCTCGGTGACCTGGTCGAGGACTTCGAGTGCCTGGACCAACCCGACCAGAAGCAGCAGGCGTTCCGGACCCGGGTGCTCAACCGGGACCTCGCCGCTGACTTCGGCCGCTGGTACCCCGGATTCATCGAGCCGGATCAACCGGCCGCCGCAGCTGCCTGACCATCGTTCCCACGCTTTTCACCGGTCTCCGAGTGCTGGCCGCCGTGCCCGTAGCGACAGCACAGCCCCGCTGGGGCGACCTTGAACAAGAATCTCTGAACGCGACAGAGCAGATCGAAAACGCGTTGTCGCGCAACGCTTTGACGTCAGTCGCGCCGCAGTCACAGGTCAGGCATACAGCCGACCGGTCCACCACAAGAAGGGAATGAAAGGCCCGCCGAACAGCTTCAAGGCAAGCTTAGAGCCGGAACGGTACGAGCCGGGTCCAGTCGCCCAGCAACGCCGCGAACCCGTCGTCGTCGCCCGGATCAAGCTTGCCGAGCACCTCCCTGTCCGTCCCGGAACTTTCGTTCAGCACGATCATGGGGGCCGACGGGTCGGTGTCCTGGGGATTCCCGACGTCCTCGTGCACGGTCACCACATAGACCTGGCCGCCGGCCAGGTCATCGTGGCCGGGCAGGACCAGGTGGGCATGCAGCGGGTCGATGTCGGTCTCGGCGCTTCCGCCGCGGGCTTCGCAGGCGGCGGCGAGCTGTTCGAGCCGGAGCAGGCGGTCCCGGGCCGCCCACCGTTCGGTCGGGGACACCAGGTACGGACCCCAGCCGCGCACGATCCAGCCCGCACCTGCTTCGGGTAGTTCGCCGGTGAGTCCGTTGCGTTCGGCGCGGGTGATCTCGCACAGCTGCCAGCCCCGGGAGGTCTCGGATTCGGGGTCCAGTCCGGTGCGGACGCGGGCCAGTACCTCGGCGCGGGCGGCGGCGTCGGTGGCGAGTTCGTCGGCGATGGTCAACCGCTGGGTGCGGCGCAGCTTGGTGAGGTTCTCGGGCAGGTCGGTGGTCAGCAGGTCGTGGGTGTCGGTGAAGCTCCACTGCTCGGTATGCCGGGCCGAGGGATCGGCGCTCAGCGGGATCAATGGGATCACCTCGGCCGTGCCTCGCAGATGCTCGATGACCGTGCTGATCCCGGCCTCGATGGCCGGGGCGGTATCCAACCAGGCGGACCCGTCCCAGGCGTTCTCCGACAACTGCGTGAGTGCGGCGGCCAGCAGCGATGCCTGGTCGTAGTCGTTGAGAGTGGTCACCTTGGTGGACAGGTCGGACCACTGGCAGGACCAGGTCGCCAGGATGGTGAACCCGGGGCCGACCGGTAGGACGCTGTAGCTGGTCAACGGATCTCTCCCGAACTTCCGCGTCGCCAAACAGGCCCTGACGCCAGGGCCGTGGCGAGATGATTGGTTCGGTAGCTCCGCGGCACGACCGCCGAGCCAGTCCGGATTTCAGCATAGCCGGTGGGGTGGCCCTCCTGGCTGGTGCCAGGAGGGCCACCCCACCGGATTGAACTACGCGGCCAGCGCCAACGGGTGAGGTTCTCCAGTCAGCGTCGACAGGGCGGTGGCGACCTCCTGTTGTTGGCCTCGGATGTAGGTTGTGGTGGCCCCGGTGTCTCCGGCCTCGTCGGTGTGGCCGGCGAAGGCGTGCGCGATCCCGTAGCCGAAGTTGCGCTCCACCCAGGTCAGGGTGGTGTGCCGCAGCCAGTGGATCGACACCTGCTGGGCCGCCGCCCACGGCAGGTGCTTGCCGATCCGGGTCCACAGGTAGTCATAGCGGCGCCGGGTGATCGGGCGACCGGTGACGTAGCGGAGCAACTGACCGTCCTTGGGTGCGCCGCGTTGTTCGCCGTGCCGGACCAAGGCGCGCATGAGGGTGGGTGAACTGGTTGCCAGCGGGCGGTCTCGCCCTTCTCCCGCAGGTAGACCAGGCACTGGGTTTCGTCGAGATCCAGGGGTCGCAGGGTGAGAGCACCGCTGCGGCGGCAGGCGGTTTCGGTGTGCAACCGCAGGATCAGCATGTCCAACTCGGGGTCGTTGCCGGTGGTGGCGGCGACCTGGTTGATCTCGGCGAGCCGGTCGTTGGCCACCGCGCACCGGGTCGAGGGCAGCCGCCGGGGCTTGGGCACCTTCAGTGCCGGGTTGCTCCCGGTCGGGATGAGTTCGTCGATTTCGGCGCGCCGGTACAAGCAGCGCAGGGCGGCGATGAAGTGTTCGGCCGCGCTACGCCCACCGCGGGAGTTACGCCGCACCAACGCCGACGCCCTGATCTCCTGGGCCAGCAGCTCGATCTCAGTCGGGGTCGGCTCATCCAGGCGGCGATTACCCCAGCGGGCGCTGATGCGTTTCCAGTAGGTGCCGTAGTTGCGGCGGGTACCCTCGCCGACCGCGTCGACGATCTTGAGGATGTACTCGTCGAAGGTGGGGACCGGCGGCTGGTCCACAGGCTTGTTGAGCAAGTCCGTTACGGAGATACCCATGGTGTCCAGCAGCACGCGGGCGGCATCGAGTTTGGCCGCGTCCGTGACGGGGGCGGGGGTGTTCATGGCCGTGCCTCCCCTGTGGTCATGGCGTTCACGAGTACGGTTCGGGCGCCGTTGGACTCCGGCGTGGTGCGGGTGGTCGGGGGTGGTGTGGGTTCGGTGAGGAGGGTGGCGGCGAGTCTGGAGGACAGGCCACGGGAACAAGCGGTGACCTCCCGCACCCAGGCCGGGGTGACCACCGTCTCGGGGGTGCGTTCACGGCGGGCGGTGTTCAGGTAGTCGTCGAAGGTGACCCGGGCAGTGGACTTCTGCCGACCACGGCCGCGCCTGTGAGAACGGGCATGTTCATGAACGTCCCCGGAAGCCTGTTCATGAACGGCCGCCGCGGTGTTGGTGGCGGTGCCGTTGCTGGCGTTCACCGAGGGTGCGGCCGGGTTCATGAACGGTGTGGCCGCGGTGTCGGTGAACGGGGTGTTGGTCGTGGTGGTGAACACGTTCGTGCTGGCTTGGGTGAGTTTTTCGTTGAGGTCGGTCAGTGCCTCGGCGGCCAGGAAGACCACCATCACCGGCACCGAGTGCAACAGCACCGGGCCCCAGGCATCCCCAGCCCAAGCAGTCCAGGTGTTCATAGCGTAGGTCGCGGCCAGCGTCGCCCACTTGGCCCGCCGTACCCACGGGCCCACAGCGACCTGGTGGCGGGCGGTGACCTGCTCAGCGCGCAAGATCGCGATCAACACCAGGCTGACCATCGGGTCCAGCAACCAGGCCGCCCACCAGATCAGCGAGAAGGCGGGGGCGCCTGCGGCGGCGAAGTGCTGGACGTTGGCCATGGTGAACAACAGCCCGAGCACGATCCCGGTCCACAGCAACACATCCACCTGGCGCCGGACGCGCTCCACGGTCTCCACGACGGTCGCCGCGTTGGCGTGGTGGGGGTTCATCTCGGCTCACCACCCAACTCTTCGCGGTAGGAGCGAGTGAGCATCTGGTCCAGCTGGGCGGGCGGGACCAGCACCAGCCGTCCCAGGGGCGGGTCGGCGGCCAGCAGGACCCGGTCACCGGTGACCAGCCCGCAGGCACGGCGCACGGTGATCGGAAGCCAGAGAGCGCCCTGGTTGCAGATCGCGAACGCACCGGCCTGGTCCGCGGTGAGCACCAGCAGGCTCCGGGCCATGCGCGCGGACAGCCGGGTTCCTGCCGGCCAGGTGAGCGCGGTGAGGATGGCACGGTTGAGGACGTAGCCGTTGCAGTCCACCGCGGAGAGCCGGTACAGGGTGGTGGCGGTGCGGGCCGGTGGGCTGGTCACGGTGGCCAGCGGCAGCTTCCGACCACCGGCACCCTGAGCGCCAGGACGCCGGGCTGGATAGCCGGACCGTCCTGATGCGACGGTCGGCGGGATGAGCGGAGCGATCAGGCTGCCGGTCATGACGACCACCGCCACAAGCAGCGGTGGGGCATGTCGCCAGAGGCAGCGGCGGGGTGCTCAAGCGTGCTTGAACACGACAACGGCTGATCTAGGGGGAACACTATCTGCTGGTGTCCGAGGGGGGACTCGAACCCCCAAACGTGGCACACCTGCGCATGGCAGGTGTTCATGGGCATAAGAGTATCCGCTGACCTGCAGGTTCGTCCAGGTGGTGGCTTCGGGAGGTTGGCCAGCGTCCCTCCACCGCTGTTGCCCTGGCCGCCGAGGCCGGGATCGGCACCGGGCACGCCGACCTGCGACCCGAGGACAAGGCCGTCCTGGTGGAGAATCCGCGCGGCGGCTGATCGGCTTGGCCATCGAGACCGCCCAGATCGCGCTGACGGGCGCGGATCTGCGGCACCTTCCACAGTTGCTGGCCCACGCCCGGTCCGCGCGCCGAGTCATGCTGTAGAACGTCGGTCTGCCCCTGGACATCATCGGGATGCTGATCCCGTTGGCTGTCTTCGGTGTCCTGGGATTGGCCACCGTGGTGTTCGTGCACGAGCTGGCCGAGGTGCTGGTCATCCTCAACGCCATCCGCGTCGCGCGCGCCAGAGCGCTGCCCGGCATCACCACTGCGGTCACGGCGACCCCGCTGGTGCTGTCCCTGGCGGTGGTCGGCGGAACTCAGCAGGACGTTTCAGGGTGCTGCGACGTTTGTTGATGTTGAGCGGGACGCCCATCCAGTCAGGCGTCCACGGGACGTGCGCAAGGTCTGCCGCGCCGTTTCCGGGGAAACCTCGCCTTCGTGAACGGCGCGGAGCAGGTGGAAGAGTTCGACCGTGTCAATGACCAGTCCGCCGGCGCTGGAGAACACCTCAACGTCCTGGTCCCGGCCGTTGAGCACCGGCTGGCGGGTGCCGGGATCCCGTTCACGGAATTGGTTGACGATGTACCAGCAGCCACTGGGCAGGACGCCGTGCTGTTGGACGTAGCGGTTGGTGAAGCGGTGGCACTGGAGCATTGCCTGGGTCGTGGCGCCCTTGCCGTAGCCCTTGACCTCGCACAGCACGATCCAGGCCGGGTCGTCGGGGTCCTGGATGTGGAGGTCTTCCAGGTAGTCGCCCGGAGCTGCGGTCAGGTCGGCGTCGGTGACGGTGAAGCCGAACTCGCGCAGTGCTCGGGCGACTGCCTGGACGAGCTGGTCGGACTGGGAGGTCAGCAAGGCGCGTTCGTAGCCGTCAGCCGCGGCCACCGCCTCGCGGAGTTCGGCCCGCACGGCTGCCTCCCGCTTGGCCAGTTCGGTCAGCATCTCCTCGCGTGCGATCGCCAACTCGGACAACGAGATGCGCAGCGAGCGCTCCTGCTTCGTCGACCACTCCTCGGCCTGGGACCAGTCAGGTACCCCAGGAAACCGTGCTGGGGCAAGGGAATGCCACTCCGCGAGAGCCGCCTTGACCCAGGCGATCGGGTCCGGGGTGTCCGGGGGCAACAGCCACGTTTCGGACTCCGCGCTGCGGCGGTAGCTTCCAGCGAGCACCGCGCCGCCGGCCGTGGCCAAGTACGGCAGCAACGGCGGCATGTTCGGCGGCGGGAGAGGCACCTCGCGCGACCAGTTACCTCTGTCCTGGAGCACGGTGAAGTAGAAGTGGCGATCTTGCCGAGCCAGTACGGCCTCCTCCAGTCCTTCATGGACTAGGGCGGCGACACGGGACGGGAGGCATTGGAATCGCTGGAGTTCTCCGCTGATGTGGGAGTTGCGCCAGCCGAAGTACGCGTTCCAATCCGGGTCGCTCTCGATGTGGTCGGACACACGCGTCTCCGCGGCCAGGTAGACCACGCTGAGGTGAGAATCGATGGAGCTGAAGCCCTCGTCGGTGACCAGGATGTCCCACTCGGCCTGCCGTACGTCGTGGGCGCGGGCGATTTTTCGCGAAGTCGGTGTGAGAGCGAGAAGTTGCTCCACCAGGTCCTCGCGGCCGTCGAAGCCCAGGACAAGCAGGCGGGGGCGTGGGCGCTGGTTGATGATCGCGCCGGGTTCCGGTGCCGGGCTCATGGCCGGTGATCATAAATCTGCGGACCGACAGTTCAGCGCAGGCTGCGGAAGCGAGTCAGGACCGCTGCCAACGCGTGACCGGGCCGCATTCACAGCGGACATGGCCCGGTGACGAAACGGTCTCCGGCGTCCTGAAACCGTGCCACCGCCGTGTCCACGAGCCGGAATGTCAGACCCGGGGCGCACACTGTTCCCATGCGGTACAGCGGTGGCGGAATGTGGAAGCGCGCCAGCGGATTCCGGATGCCCGCAGGCGCCGAGATCCTGGGAACCCAGGGCGATGTGACCAGGATGCAGGTCACCATCCCGCCCGACGAGCAGGGATTCCATGGCCGGCAGTGCCCGGCCTGCGAGGCGGTGTTCCGGGTCGACTCCGACGACTACGCGGCGCTTCCGGACGACTGCGAACTGTGGTGCGTGTACTGCGGCCATCACGCCGACCACGGTGATTTCGTTACCCAGCAACAGCAGGAGAGGCTCGTGCGGGCGGCCCGTGAGCTCGGGTTGCAGATGGTGCGCAACGGCCTTGAGGATGCCTTCCGGCGGACTGCCAGGCGGCGCCCAGCACCTCGCGGGAGGACGTTCGGTATCGACATCAGCTATCGATCCGCCCCGTACCGCCCGCAGCCGCTGCCCGACATCAACGAGGAACGGCTCATCCGCGTTCGAACCTGCGGTGGCTGCGCGCTTCGCTACGCGGTGTTCGGCGAGCATCGGTTCTGCCCCGTCTGCGGGCAGTTGCCGGCCGAGGTCGTGGCGCTGGACGCGCTCGGCGCTGACACCGCCCGGCTCGACTGCCTGGCTCAACTGCCCGCAGACACCGCGGCACCCCTCCGAGAGCAGGGCGTCTTCACCCGCATGTGGGTGGACACGTTGGAGAACCTGGTCACGGTCGTGGAGACCCTGGCTGCCGCGGTGTTCCAGGACGCTGTGGCCGACTCGGCTGCCAAGTTGAAGGGCAAGGGCAACATCTTCCAGCGGCTCGACGACACCGCGGAGTTGTTCGCCGCCGCCGGATACCCCGACCTGCGGAGCACGCTCGACCCAGCAATCTGGCAGCGACTGGTGGAGATCTGGGCTGCGCGCCATGTGTTCACCCACACCGACGGCCTGGTCGATGCCAAGTACCTGGCCAAGGTGCCGGCCAGCCAGGTCCGGATCGGCCAACGGCTGACGATCACTGAGACGATCTGCCGGCAGGCCATCGCCGACACCGAGGCGCTGTGCCGGGCGATCACCTCGCTGACCACACCCTGACCGGGGTTGTTCGCGCCGCCGCGATCCGGTCCAGGAGACCGCTCTGCTGGGGCGCGAGCGGGCGTCCGGAGAACCCTGTCGATTGGACTGGTCCGTTCAGGTAGCGCTGGAACCTCCGACGTCATACGGGGTGGCTGGTTGCTGTCTCGGCCCTGCGCAGGGAAGGAGCCGAGATGGCGCTGTGGACTGGTGCGGAGTTTGTGGGGGCGGTTGCCGCTCGTCGTCGCGGATCTGCCAGCCCGTCCAGCGGGTCGGCCGGTGGTGTCCGGTTTGCCTTCTACGGCCGGATGTCGACGACTGAGTTCCAGGAACCGCAGACATCGCGAGCTTGGCAGCGGGCGATTTCGGATGAGCTGGTTGAAGGTGCCGGCGAGGTCGTGGTCGACTATTTCGACGAGGGCCGGTCGAGGCGGTGGTCATGGTGGGACAGGCCGGCGGCCGCTGCGTTGCTGGCGGCCGCGGAGCGTCCGGATCGCGAGTTCGACGCGATCGTGGTGGGAGAGTACGAGCGTGCCTTCGAGGGTGATCAGTTCCGGCGGGTGCTGGGGCGGTTGACCGAGCTGGGTGTGCAGGTGTGGTTGCCGGAGGCCGGTGGTCCGGTGGAGCTGGACAGCCCGGTGCACCAGGCGCTGATGGTGCTGCTGGGTGCGCATGCCCGGCGCGAGGTCGCGCGAGCCCGGCAGCGGGTGGTGGCGGCCATGCGGGCGCAGGCCAGGCTGCAGGGCCGCTTTCTGGGCGGTCGCCCGCCGTATGGGTACCGGCTGGCCGACGCGGGGCCGCACCCGAACGCCATCCACGCGCGGTGGGGGCGGCGACTGCAGGTGCTGGAGCCTGACCCGGTGACGGCGCCGTGGGTGCGGTGGATGTTCGCCCAGCGCGCTGCCGGGCGGTCGGTGGCGTCGCTGGCGCGGGAGTTGAACGAGCGCGGGGTGCCGTGTCCGTCGCGTGTGGACCGGGCGCGGAACCGGCATCGGTCGGGGAAGCAGTGGATTGTGCGGACGGTGGCGGAGATTCTGGACAATCCGCGGTACACGGGCCGTCAGGTCTGGAACCGGCAGGGCAGCAAAGGCCATGGCGCCGGCGGACGGGCCGGTGGCAGGGGCTCGGGGAAGGTGAGTGTCAATCCTGTCCAGGAGTGGGAGGTGTCCGAGCGCCTGGCCCACGTCCCGCTGGTGGATGAGGCCGTGTTCGTGGCGATCCAAGGGGTCCGGGCTGCGAGGCTTACCAAGGACGGGGACCGGCGGGAATACGCGTTGGCCGGGTTGGTGGTGTGCGGGGTGTGTGGTCGCCGGCTGGACGCGCACTGGGTTCACGACCGTGCTGGTTACCGCTGTCGGCATGGCTACACCAGTGGTACGCCTCGGCCGGTTGGTGCCGCGGGCAATGTCTACGTACGCCAGGACCATCTCGTTGAGGCGTTACCGGGCTTGCTCGGGGACGCCGAGCCGGCGGCAGCGCCGGTGAGTGCGGCCGAAGACCTTCGTCGGCGTGGGCTGGAGATCGTTTGCGGGGGCCAGCGTTGGCATCTCAGGCCGGCAGTGAAACCGGAGGTGGTCGGTCCGTTGGCCGCGCTTGGTCAAGCTGCGCTGGAGCTGGACTGGAACCCAACTGGTACTGAGACGGGCTGTCGCGCATCGGTGGTGGTCAGAAACGGCGATGCACTTGTCTTGAGGCACGACGACGTCGCCCTGCTGTAGACCCCGACGGACTTGGGAATTCGTAGGGTAAGGGAGTGTCCGACGGAGTTGAACCATATCCCCAACCTGGTGCACGCCACCGACCTGCGGCTCCCTTGATGTTCGTGCCGATGGCGCTGGTCAGGTCACGTCGCGGGGTGTCCGGGGACGACGTTGCGCGGCTTGAGCACGGCCTTGCGAAACTTCAGTTCCCGATCGGTCCGGACGGCCACGTGGCGGTTCGGCCCGATCGGCTGACACCGTGCAGGAGAGCGTGGTCACGAGTGATCAGCGCCGCGAGAGCGGGGTGGCGCTCGATCACGCGAATGTGGCCGAGGTCGGTGAGCTGCACGTTCCGGCTGAGGACATCCTTGATCAGAGCGCGCAGTACGAGTGGTGATTCCGCGAGCGGTGAACAGCACGACCCTGTTGCGCTGCAAGGCTTCGGCAGCGAAGCCAGCGGCCTCCGAGTGTTCGGGGTGCTTTCGACTCGATACTCCGGGAGCCTCGGGGTCAGATCCTGTTGAGCGCGGCGACGACGGTTGGGATCATTCTGGTGATCTCGGATCGGACTGAACCGGGCGAGGTACCGCGAATTTGGACAGCCGTGGCGACATCGTCCTTGGCCACCAGCAGTGCGCAGGAGTGGAACTCGGGCTTGGCCTGCCCGCAGAAGGTGAACTGGGCTCGTGCCTCGGCGAGTGGATCAGGTGTCAACTCGTCACTGAAGGTGTAAGTCAGCTGAGAGTCTCGAAAGCTGCCGCACGCCACCAGTTCCCTGGCTCCGGCGATAGCCTCCATCGGAGCGGCTTTGGTGTAATGCACCACCAAGTGTTGCAGGACGATCAGAGACGAGCCACGGTTACGCGGGACCCACTCTGCTTGCATGGCGTGGTCGATTCGCAGATCCGCAGTCGATCGCGCTCCGCAGGCACTAACGAGTGCGAATTTGGAGTTCTCGGCCTCGACAAAAGCCGACGGCTGGGTGCCCGCGTGATAGCCCTGCTGGTCCATGGACTCTGTGGTCAGCATTGCCTGAGTCAACCGAGCAGGCGTGCTGAGGGCAGGCGAGGCCGTGGATGCCGTCGCTGAGGCCGGCAGGCCGGTGGGCACGGATACGGGACTTGAACAACCGCTGAGGGCCAGTGCCAAGCACAGCCACGCCAGAAAACATCCACGCATCGTCAACCGCCCCCTGTTGTCGTCCGCAGGGACGATAGAGCGAACAACAGAACCGGACAATGGTTGAACGCCCGCGGAGCGCGGCAGTGGAGTCGTCGACACCACTACGGCGATGTGACATGGGTCACTTGCACTCGAATGGCCCTTGTCGAGGCTGGTGTCTTACGCCAACACTTCGAGCGCTTTGGGTCACGTGGTGTCGGGGGACACGCGGTCATCACACCCACAGGGGGGAACACATGACGCGACGCTCTGCGTCGCGGCGTGCGCCTGTCCGCGCGCTGCTGTCGGCTGCTCTCGTTGGTTCGGCTGTTCTAGCCATAGTTGTTGTACCTTCCTCGGCGGTGCCGGAGATGGCCAAGCCGGCCGTTGCTGAGGCGCCTACCGAAGCGGCTGCGATGCAGGCCGCACTGGCACAAGGCTTCCGGGTCGAAGTGGCCGCACATGCCACTGAAAGCACCAAGGTCTATGCCAACCCGACTGGGACTTTCACGCTGGAACAGTCGGTGATGCCGAACCGGGTTCGACAGGGCGGCCGGTGGGCCGACGTCGACGCGACCCTTATGCGGCATGCCGACGGATCGGTCCGCCCGAAGGCCACGCTCGGTGAGGTCAGCTTCTCCGCTGGTGGGAGTGGACCGTTGTTGCGGATCTCCAACGCTGGCAAGGAGATCAGGCTTGGCTGGCGGGGAGAACTGCCTGCACCGAGTCTGGCTGGTGAGACCGCGACCTACGCTGAGGTACTCCCCGGGGTCGATCTCCGGGTGCGTGCCACACTTCGTGGGTTCGCACACGAACTCGTGGTGAAGACCCGTACGGCGGCACTCGATCCCGCATTGGCCGCCGTGACGTTCGACGTGGGTGTGACAGGTGTTCGGTTGGTCGCCGACGAGGCTGGGAATCTTCAGGCACTCGATGACGCTGGTGCGCTGGTCTACCAGGCGCCAGCGCCGGAGATGTGGGATTCCTCAGAGAGTCCGCGGCGGTCCAGAGTGGACGTTCGGCTCGACGCCGGGCAGCTCACCCTGCTGCCAGACCGTGAGCTGCTCAACAACCCGGACATCCGGTTTCCGTTGGTGATCGACCCAGACATGTCCTACATCACCCCGGAACGGGCGGGCTGGACATTGACCCGGCGCTCCCATGCGGGACAGCAGAACTGGAACATCGAACCCAGGGACGAGGACGAGCGGATCAAGGGTGTGGTGCGGGTCGGGCGGGAGACCGACCAGAACGGCACCTACCTCGACCGCTCCTTCTTCAAGTTCGATCTCGATCCGAACCTGTTGCGCGGAGCCAGGATTGAAGGTCGAACAACCGCTTTCCAGGTTTTCCAGACGTGGAAGGAAACCAACACCTGCGACCCGAGCACGGTGGATCCGGTGCTGCTGTATCTGGCCGGCGACATGGGACCCGGATCCTCCTGGAACAACCAGCCTCCGCTGCTCGGCGAGCCGCTGTCCTCGATCCGTACCACTGCCAAGCTCGGGCAGTCCTGCGGGCCGGACTGGGTCAGTTTCGGTATCGGAGGCATGATCCAGAAGGTCGCCAATGAGAGCTGGGGCGGCATTAACCTCGGTATGCGGGCCAGCAACGAAACCAGCTACGCGGGTTGGAAGAGATTTCACAGCAAGGTTCAGGACGGCTACCGCTACTATCCGCGGCTGCACATCGAGTTCAACCGGCCCCCGCACGCTCCCCAGTGGGTAGCGACCGATCCGGATCTGCGCGCCTGCCGTTGGTGCGACGGCGTGCGGTGGACTGGCAACGACTGGATCAACCTCAATGCCAAGATCGACGACCCCGACGGTGGGCAGCTGCGCGCTATCTGGGATATCGCCACACCCGAGCACCAGTGGCGTGAGCAGTGGCTGGGGGCCAACTCGGTGTACAGCACGGCGCTGGACCTGCGCGGCCTGCATGACCGGACCGTGAACTGGCGGGTGCGCGGCAACGATGGTGAGAAGGATGGCCCGATCTCTGACGGGCCGAGCTTCGCTGTCGACCGGGTTAGCCCAGACAAGCCACCAGTGGTAGCTGGCGTGCTGTACCAGGAGGACAACGCCTGGCATGGCGGTGTCGATGTGCCGGACACCTTTACCTTCACCGCCAACGGTGTCAGCGACATCGACCACTACGTGTACGGATTCGCCGATCCGCCATCTACCCCGGTAGACGCCGATGCCTTGGGCGGCAAGGCTTCCATTCAGATCACGCCGCCGCGGGACGGTCCCGTCGACCTGTATGTGCAGAGCGTGGACCGAGCAGGGCGGCGCAGCCCGACCAAGACTTACCACTTCTACGTCCGTCCCGGCGGCGGTCCCGCTTCACAGTGGGCGTTGGAGGGCAACGCCAAGGACGACTCCCCACTGGGCGGACGGCACGGCACCGTGCACGGTCAGCTCACCTGGGCGCCGGGAGCAGTGGGCGCCGCGGCCGGGTTCAACGGCTCGGATGCCGCGATCAGCGCGGCGCACACGGTGAACACCGCGGCGAGCTTCACCGTCTCAGCCTGGGTTCGTCCTGAGCGGATCGGCCCAGCGGACCAGACCGTGATTTCTCAGGACGGCAACCGGGTCGGCGGGTTCCTTCTGCAATTGAGCAAGGAAGGTCGTTGGCAGTTCGTGGCGCCCGGTGGTGACGGTGATGAAGGCGACGCCGCCCACCGGGCCACTGCCATGGCAGCAGGATCGGCCAGGCCCGGCCAGTGGGCACATGTTGCCGGTGTGGCCGACCTCAGCGCCCAGCGGATCTCGTTGTACGTCAACGGAACACTCGCCGACACAGTGCGCTATACAGGGCGTTGGAACGCCGCTGGCGATCTCCAGATCGGGCGAGGAAAGTGGCGGGGCGGCCATACCGGGTACTGGGCCGGTTGTATCGACGAGGTCCGTGTACATGACAGGGTCCTGTCCGCAGCGTCCATTCGCGCGTTGGTCAGCAGGGACAATGTCCAGCTAGGCCACTGGAAGTTTGATGACAAGGACGGCACCACCGCTCGTAACGTGGTCGACAGCGGTCAGATCGGCCAACTCGTCAACGGTGCCTTCTTCCAGGACCGTGGGGGCGCGATTGGGGGCGCGGTCAAACTTGACGGTGTCGACGACTTCGTACGTACCCACACCTCCGTAGTTGACACCGATCGCAGCTTCACGGTCAGTGCATGGGTCAAGCTCGATCGTCTGGCCGCCGACGGTGGCGCGGCCACAGTGATCAGCCAGGATGGCGAGCAGAACAGCGGGTTCATGCTGCAACAACGGGGAACCAGCTGGATGTTCGGCATGCTCAAGTCCACTGGTGGTCAGTGGGCCGGGTATGCCGCTTCCGCTGCTGACACCGCGCAGGTCGGAGTGTGGACCCATCTTGTTGGTGTCTATGACCATCCAAGCAAGGAGATCCGGCTCTCGGTCAATGGTCAGCAGGTCGGCGCCGGTCAGGTCATCGACGGCTGGAACTCGACCGGGCCACTGGTGGTGGGCAGGGCCACCTTCGGTGGGGGATCCGTCGATCATCTAGCGGGCGCGGTAGACGAACTCCGGCTGTACAGCCGGAGCCTGGTGGAGGAGGAGATCCGCGGCATCGTCAGCCGTGACGACGTCGCCGCCTCATCGTGGCAGTTCGACGGTAACACTGACGACGAATCCGGACGTGGCAGGCATGCCGCCGCACGTGGTGTGCCCGGATGGACTGCGGGCCAGGGGGATTCCCCGGATCCGCGGCGGCTGGCGATCCACCTTGACGGGGTCGATGACCACGTCGTCGCCCCGGTCCCAGCGGACACCAGTAAGAGTTTTTCTGTCGCTGGCTGGGTGAAGCTCACTGACAAGCGCGCCCAATGGGCATCGGTGGTAAGCGCGAACGGAAAGGTGACTTCCGCCTTCAACCTCGGCTACACCGGTAAGGACCTGGACCGCTGGGTGTTCGCCCTGCACGGCTCGGACAGCGACAACCCTTCGTCGGTGGTCCGGCTGGAGACACCGCAGGCGGTGCAGCAGGGAGTGTGGACCCACCTGGCCGGGGTGTACGACGCCCATGCCGGGCAGGCCCGGCTCTACGTCAACGGTGTGCTGGCCGCATCCGGTGCCTTCGCCGGTGGATTCGCCGCTACCGAGGAGTTCGACATCGGGCGGGCGCGGTGGCGTACAAGTTGGCTGGACTATTTCCCTGGTGCCGTGGACAACGTGAAAACCTACAGCCGCGCCCTGTTCGAGGACGAGGCCCGACTGCTGGCCGGTCGAGATCTCAGCCTCGTGCACAACCTACGCCTGGACGAACCCCATGGAGCCACCGCCGCGGACTCCACTGGTGCCCGCCCCGGCACACTTGGCGGCGGCGCCACCTTCACCTCCGGCCGGGCTGGCAACGCGGTCACGCTCAACGGTACGACCGCACACGTCTCGACCAAGGGGGCGGACCTGCGCACCGACGACAGCTTCACCGTCACCGCATGGGTCAACCTCAAGAACAAGAACGGTCAGGTGACCGCCGTCAGCATGGACGGCAAGCTCACCAGCAAGTTCCGTCTCGGGCATGTCGTGGACGGGGACGAACGACCTCTTGGCGCGTGGGTTTTCGAGATGCCCGAATCCGACGCGGAGAACGCGCCGGTGACCAAAGCGGCGCTGTCCACACTCAAGACCGAGCTTGACACCTGGGTGCACCTGGTCGGTGTCTATGAGAAGCAGACCAAGAAGCTGTGGCTGTACGTCAACGGCGACCGCATCGGCGACGGCACGCTCAACACGCCATGGCAGGCAGGTGGTGGTCTTCAGATCGGTCGTGCCAAGGCCTCCAGCGCGTATGAGCAGTATTGGCCGGGCAGCGTTGATGATGTCCGGCTTTACACCGGAGGCCTCGACCGGCAACGGATTTCGACGATGTACCAGTCCTATGCCGACGCCAGTGCCAAGCCGGTGCCGAAGGCAGTACCCGCGGACGGCGTGACGGTCCGGGATGAACGGGGAGCTGTCTTCAAGTTCGTCGGCGGTGCGCCCGTCTGGTTGAGCAGTTGCGCGGTGGACTGCGGCACGCCGGCGCACATCCCGAACTGGCGTATCGACCAACTGGACTCGATGAACGCGGTGCCCGCCGATGGCGCCACGATGACTGACGAGCGCCACCGGATCTACAAGGTCGTCGGCGGTGCGCCAGTCCAGCTGGCCAACTGCAATGCGGGCTGCGGCACCCCGGTGCGGGTCAACGACCGTTCGGTGGACGAACTGAACCACATGAACGCCGTGCCCAGCACTGGTGCCACGGCCAAGGACGAACGAAATCGGGTCTACATGTTCGTCGGCGGAGCCCCGGTGCGGGTCGACGACTGCGGTGCTCCCTGTGGCACGCCGGTGCCCTTGACCGACCCGAGTCTGGACACCTTCAACCACATGAACCGCAAGCCCACCAACGGAACCCTGCTCAGGGCGCCGGATGCGGTGATCGGAAGGCCGACGTCGGTATGGGTGATCGCCGGCGGTGCCCGAGTCAAGTTCGGCAGTGAGAAGGAGCTGCTCGACTCCGGATACCGGTGGGCGGATGTCCGCCCGGTACCCGAGAAGGTTCTGCTGCTGCTGCCAACCGACATCCTGGACGGCACCGTGCTCCGTTCCCTGGATTCACCGAGTACACCTCAGACCGTGTGGGTGGTCGTCCGGGGTGCCAGGGCGGGGTTCGACACCGGCAAGGAGTTCACCGATGCGGGACGCCGTTGGGAGGAGGTCGTCCAGCTGCCCTGGCGGGTGGTCGAGCAGATGCCGTTGCGCATTCCCGACAATGCCATGCTCCGTGCGGCTGACGCGCCGGATCCGCAGGCGACGTTCCTTGTCGTTGGTGGCGCGCGGTTGTGGCTGGCGTCCAACCAGGAGATGACCAGAATCGGTCGTTCGCCTGCGGAGACCGTGGTGATTCCGTGGCGGGTGCTCGGCGGCCTGTCCACGACAGTGGCTGACGGCACCCTGGTCCGTGTGCCGGAGGCAACCCAGGTGTGGCGCATCCAGGGTGGCAAACGCTGGGCCATCACTGAATGGGGCGACCCTGTGCGGGTGATTCCTCAGCGAATCCTGGACAGCTACCCGGTGGCGACTGCCTGAGGCATCGCCTACCCACGCGCCCAGTGTCGTTGCAAACAGCGCTGGGCGCCAATTCTGGACGTGGACAACTTCGTGGCACATGGAGGAATCGTGGGACGCACCTGGCAAGGGGGGCCTGGCCGGCGCCGCGGTGGTTCGAGGAACCAACCGGGGTGGCGTGGCCTGGCCAGAGTGATGTGCCTGGTCGTGCTGGCGGCGACAGTGCAGGCCGTGGTGTCCCCAGCGCCAGCGGTAGCCGCAGACGGACCGTCAGTGCCGCTGCCACGGACCGGCTCAGTCGGCGTATCCAAGGAGACCATGGCCTCCCGTGGTCAGGACGAGGTGGGCAAGCTGGCCAGGAACGGCGACCAGCCAGTGGGCGGGGCCAACGCCAAGCCGGGCACCGGGAGCTACTCCGCCACGTCGCTGACCCCCTCGGCGAGTTGGGAGGTCTCCGCCCAGACCGGCGACTTCACCTGGAGCTATCCGCTTCGGGTACCACCCGCCCCCGGTGGCCTGCAGCCGGAACTTGGACTGTCGTACTCCTCCGGCACCGTCGATGGACTCACCAGCACCACCAACAACCAGGCATCCTGGGTTGGCGACGGCTGGAACATGTGGCCGGGCTACATCGAACGCTCCTACGCCGCCTGCGCGGAGAGCATGCCGGGCAGCGAACGGGACAAGCCCGGTGACCTGTGTTGGAAAAACGACAACGCGACGATGTCGTTCAACGGCTCTGGCTCAAAGCTGATCAAGGATGACACCACGAAGGTGTGGCGGCCCCGTAGCGATGACGGCTCGCGGGTCGAGCGCTTCGATGGAGTGGACAACGGCGACCACGAGAAGCAGTACTGGCGAGTGACCAAACCCGATGGCACCCAGTACTTCTTCGGGTCCCGTCCAGAGGCCAAATCGACCTGGACAGTCCCGGTCTTCGGCAAGAACAAGGGTGAAGCCTGCAACGGCGCCACCTTCGACACCTCCTGGTGCAACCGGGCCTACCGGTGGAACCTGGACAAGGTCGTCGACCGCTTCGGCAACATGCTGACCTACCAGTACGAGACCGAGACCAACTCCTATGGCCGCAACAAGAGCAGTGCGGCCGCCTCCTACATCCGAGGTGGTTGGCTCGCCCGTGCGGACTACGGCCTGCGGTCCGACCAGAATGTGCCCGCCGTGGGTAGCGTGGTGTTCGAGACGACCGACCGATGCGTACCCGGCTCAGAGTGCAAGTTGGAGAAGCCGCAGAACCTCCCGGATGTGCCACTGGGCCTCAAGTGTGATGACGCCAAATGCAAGGACAAGTGGTCGCCGACGTTCTGGAGCACCAAACGGCTCGACAAGATCATAACCAAGGTGCGGCGCGGCACGGAGCTGACCGATGTCGACTCCTGGACCCTCAAGCACGAGCTTCCCGACCCTGGCGACGGCGAACGCGCCGCGTTGTGGCTGCGTTCGATCATCCACACCGGACACGTCGGCGGCGCGCCGATCAGCCTGCCCGAAGTCACCTTCGAGGGCGTCCGCAAACCGAACCGAGCCAGCACAGACAGTGGCAACGCCGCGCTGATCCGGTTCCGGATGAACGCGATCGTCTCCGAGTCCGGTGGCGTCACCTCGATCAAGTACCGCGACCCAGACTGCGTCGGCTCGACCATGCCGGCCAAGCCAGAGTTCAACACCCTGCTCTGCTACCCAGTGCGCTGGTCGGCGCCCGGTGGCACCGAACGTACCGACTACTTCCACAAGTACGTGGTCGAATCGGTGAGCAATCACGACCAGATCAGCAGTTCGGTCGCCGACGTGGTCAGTTACGAATACCACGATGGTGCGGCCTGGCACGGTGACGAGTCGGACATCGTCACCGACGTGAAGAAGACCTGGACCGACTTCCGCGGATTCGGACGGGTCACTATCCGCAAGGGCAGCGGCCATGACGGTCCGAAAACCAAGACGCAGCAGGTGTTCTACCGCGGGATGCACGGGGACAAGCTGCCCAGCGGCAAGCGCGAGGCATCGGTCACCGATTCCGAAAAGGGCAAGGAGAACGACGAGGACTGGCTGAACGGCGTGCTCCGGGAGCAGTTGGTGTTCGACGGCGACACCGACCGTGTGGTCAGTAAGACCATCACTGAACCCGTGTGGCAGGGACCGACCGCAGCCAGGGGTGAGTTGAAGGCCTACATCGTCCGCCCCGGCGTGGTGCGCGCCTATACCGCACTGGAGGCAGGCGGCTGGCGCGCCACCCGGACCGAGACCGACTACGACGACCGCGGCCTGGCCAAGCAGGTCAACGACCTCGGCGACATCGGGACTGCAACCGACGACCGGTGCGCACGCACGACTTACGCCCGCAACACCGACACCTGGCTGCTGACCTTGCCCGTCAGGGTCGAGTCCGTGTCCGTCCACTGTGGAGCAACGCCGGTCTTTCCCGGCCACTCGCTCAGCGATGTTCGCAGTTCCTACGACGGGCGCAATCCTGGAGAGCCTCCGATCAGGGGCACACTGACCAAGGTCGAGGTCGCAGGCGAACGGCCCGCGGTCGGACCGGACTACGTCACAGTCAGCACCGCCACCTACGACACCTACGGCAGGCCGCTGAAGACCACCGACGCGCTCAATCGCGCCAGCACGCTCGCCTATCTCCCGGAATCCGGTGGGCCGGTGACCCAGTCCACGACCACCAATGCGCTCGGCCACACCACCGCAACCACGCTGGAGCCTGCCTGGGGGCAGCCCCTGAAGGTCGTAGATGCCAACCGCCGGGTCACGGAGATGACCTATGACGCGCTGGGCCGCACCACTGAGGTGTGGTCCCCGATGCGGGCACGCACCAAGGGACGGGGAAGCGCCTACTACAGCTACGAGGTGCGGCGGGATGGACCCAATGTGGTCACCACCACCAGTCTGGGTCCCAACGGGAACTACACCAGCAGCAACATCCTTTACGACGGCCTGCTCCGCACCCGGCAGTCACAAGCACCCGCTGTCGGCGGCGGGCGCCTGATCAGCGATGTCCGGTACGACTCACAAGGGCGAGCGGTCAGGAAGACCCAGCCCTACTTCAACGAGGCCGCGGTCGACAACAACCTCTGGCGCGCCGCCGACGCCGACATCCCCGGCACCATAGTCACCCAGTACGACGGGGCGGGTAGGCAAATCGCTCAGACCTTCAACGGTGGTGGCACCCCGAAGTGGACCACCGTCAGCCAGTACGGCGGCGACCGCGTGCATGTCACCCCACCGGCGGGCGGCACTCCCACCACCACGATCACCGACTCTCGCGGGCAGACCGTGGAACTCCGGCAGTACAAGGGCTCCACACCGACAGGCGAGTTCGACCGCACGCGCTACAGCTACACCGCCGCCGGGCGGCCAGAGTCGATGATCGATCCGGCAGGCAACACCTGGCGATTCGGACACGATCTCCGCGGCCGTCAGGTCAGGATCGACGACCCCGACAAGGGCGAATCGACCATGACCTACGACAACGCCGACCAGCTCACCAGCATGACCGACGCCCGGGGGGTCACGCTGGTGCACAGCTACGACGACCTCGGACGTAGGACCAAGACCGAGCACCGCAAGCAGGACAACACCAGCGTCACCCTTGCCGAACGCACCTACGACACCGCGATCGGGGGCCGCGGCCTGCTCGCGACCTCCACCCGGTTCGCGAGCGGCAAGGCGTACACCATGAAGGTCGAGGCATACGACGGCCTGGGCAACAAGGTCAGCTGGGATTGGATCATTCCTGGTGCGGAGACTGGCCTTGCCGGCACCTACAACTCGGCTGCCTCCTACAACCAGAACGGCAGTCAGCGGGCCGTGGTCTACGCCAAGGCCGGCACGCTCGCGGCCGAGACCTACAACTTCGGCTACGACGACGTCGGCAGGCCGCTCACCACCTATGCCAATCAGGTCAACATCGTGACCGACACCCAGTACACCCGCTACGGAGAGAAGCAGCGGGTACAACTGGGCGATGGTGGCAAGCGCACGTGGCTGTCGAGCTACTTCGACGACCACAGCCGACGGCTGAAACGGACGATCATCGACGCCGAGGTCCCCCAGCCGATGCAGGCAGACCTCAACTACACCCACGACGACTCGGGCAACATCACCACCATCGCGGATCAGTCCGGTAGCCAGTTCGTCGATGCCCAGTGTTTCAGTTATGACCACCTCCAGCGGCTCACCCGGGCCTGGACCACACCGGTCGGCTGCGCAACTGCGCCTGATGCCAAGACATTGGGCGGAGTCGCACCGTATTGGCTGTCCTACACCTACGACCCGGCAGGAAACCGGCTGACCGACACCCGGCACGCTCCCGAAGGCGAGACGGTCCGGCGCTACACCTATCCGGCTCCGGGCCAACCGAAGCCGCATCTGTTGCGATCGGTGCACACCGAAGGCTCACAGGGCCAGCGCCTGGATGAGTTCAACTACGACCAGATCGGCAACACCACCGGCCGCAAGTTGGCCAACGGCACCCAGCACATCCTGGACTGGGACGCCGAGGGACGCCTGGCCAAGAACACCGAGGGCGCCAACGTTACCGAGGCTGTTTACGACCCGGACGGCACCCGTCTCATCCGCCGGGATCCTGGCGGCTCCACCCTGTACCTGCCTGGCCAGGAGGTGCGCTTCGACAAGGCAAGCGGGCGCACCACCGTGACCCGCTACTACACCCATGCTGGACAGTCAGTGGCCATGCGAGTCGACCAGGCACTGATCTGGCTGGCTCAAGATCACCAGGGCACTGCGCAGTTCGCGGTCAACTCCGAGACGCTCAACGCAGTACGGCGCAGACAGACCCCCTTCGGTGAACCACGAGGCCCGAAGGTGGCCTTCCCTGGTGAGAAGGGCTTCGTCGGCGGCACGATTGACGCCAGCACCGAACTCATCCACATCGGCGCCCGCGAGTACGACCCGACGATCGGCCGGTTCATCTCGGTCGACCCAATCCTCAACCCCGCGGACCCGCAACAGTGGAACGGCTACAACTACGCCAACAACTCGCCGATCACCAAGTCGGACCCGACCGGCCTGGAACCGCTCATGGAGTGGTGCAAGAACGCCACTACTCCCGACTGCGCCAACCACTATTACGGCGGAAAAGTTCATGACCCCACGCTGAACACCGCTGCAGCCGAAGGCTGCAAATGGGATCGTCACTGCATCAATCAGCAGGGAAGCCGGGCGAACAAGAACCACTCGCCGAACTTCAAACCCAATCCGGGCTCACTGATGCGCGGGTTCCGCCCAGTGCTGATCATGGCCGCGGTGGTGCTCACTGACGTGGTCGTGTTCGCGGGCTGCACTGCGATCACAGGTCCGCTTACCGCAGGCGTGTCGACGGTTGCCTGTGCCGGCGCTGCCGGCGCAGCCGGCGGCACTGTGAGCGGCGCTCTCAACGGCGGCAATGTTGGCGAGGAAGCCGCGACCGGCGCGGTCATCGGTGCCGCGACCGGTGGCCTCGCCACAGGGATCAGGAGTCTCTCGCAACGAGGCGCGGGGGCCGGCGAACGGGCCGCGGCTCAGGAGGCGGCGACGGTCGCCCATCCCAGCGGATACTCCGTCAAGGATGTAGACCGGGTACGCGACCACTTGTCAAACCCGGTCCTGGACCCCTTCGAGGCGAACGACATCATGATGGAGCGCATCAGGAACGCCCTGACTGAGGGGAAGACACTGACCGAGGCCCAAGCGAACTTCATGCGCCACGAGACGACTGAGCTGGCGCTGATGAATCAGGGCAGGTGCTACACCTGCGCACACAAGGAAGCGATGAAGACCCATCCTGTTGGCAAGAACTACGATCTTGACCTTATTGACCGGTTCGAATCCTTTGGGCCATACATCCGCAAGATGAACGGACTGCCGCCAAGATGATCACTGTCGACGTGTCGCGGCACGGCCTGGTCGCCGTGGAACTGCACCAGGACGAGCCACGCGCGATCTACCAGACTGTCGAGAAACTGTCCGGGGCAAGACCAGCACTCGTCGGCGATGGGGTGCCGACAGTGCGGGCGATGGTCGAGGTGCAGCGCCGGTTCGGCGGCATAGCCCCCCGTGCGGTGCTGGGCGGAGAGTTCACCGCCCAGCACCGCACGGAAACCGCCGTCGAGGTCCTGGGGGGAATGTCCTACGATACGCTGGTCGCGGCCTCGACTGGCCCGGCGGTGCCGAGCAGGCTGAGTCCGAACTGGCCGTACATCGCCGGCCTTCCAGCCGAGTTCGCCACATCCGTGCTGTCCGTCCTGACCGGTGACCCGGCTTCGCCGACACTGCCACCTGGCGTGCTTCGGCTGGATCGGGCCGCTTTTGACGAGATCGAGTCCTCCTCGGCGGTGTTCGCTCAGGCGAGCGCGGTATTGGACTGCGCCATCTCCGCTGCCGTACGCGGCCTCGACGTTGACCACGAGGTTCGAAAGCTGGTGAGCACTTGGTGAGCGATCCAGTTCAGGTGATCGGATCGCCTGTGCACAGGGCGCCGTCGACGCACTGGTTCCGTCGCTGTCACCTATGGACAGACTGATTACGAAGACGGAGCGGCATCGGAGCAATTGTCGCCCGGACCTTCGAGGTTCGGATTTGGCCGGTTGCCGCACGTACCGACCCGGCGCAGCAACCAGGCCGATGGAGGTGTGCCGCCACGGCTTCCGCCACAGCCCAGTTGTTCAGGCCCACAAGCGCGTTCTGGTGCGGTCGCGCAGGCATCTGACCCGCAGATGGGCTTCGACTTGGTCCTCAGGGGTGCTCGCTGGCGTATCGCCCCTGGTACCAGGTCTTGCAGAGTTCGCGTAACGCAGGCAAGTCGAAGCCCGCTCAGTCGCTGACGCCCTGGCCGCGGAGTCGGCAGCTGGTAGTCGGTGGTGACCCAGCCGAACCTGGTGGCAGGGGCGCCGGAAAGGTGAGTGTGAATCTGGTGCAGGAGTGGGAGGTCTCGGAGAGTCTGGCTCACGTCCCGTTGGTGGATGAGGCCACGTTCGTTGCGATTCAGGGAATCCGGGCTGGTCGGCTCACCAAGGACGGCGACAGACGAGAGTACGCGTTGGCCGGGTTGGTGGTGCGCGGGGTGTGTGGTCGTCGGATGGACGCTCACTGGGTTCACAACCGGCCCGGCTATCGATGCCGCCGGTTACACCACCGGCACGCCCCGGCCCGGTGAGGCGGCTCACAACACCTACGTCCGTGAGGACCAGCTCTTCGAGGTGCCACCCTGCCTGTTCGGAGACCCCCAGACCGCTGAGGCAGTACCGCTCAGCGCCGCCGAGCACCCTCGTCGGCACGGGCTGGAGATCGTCTGTGGCTACCAGAGTCGACATCTCAGGCGGACAGCACAGCCAGAGATCATCAGCCCGTTAGCCACACTCGGCCAAGCAGCCCTCGGTCTGGACTGGAAGCCAGACGCTGCCCAGACAGATCGTTCCGCATCTGTAGTGATCAGGACCCGGGATGCGCTATCACCGGATCATGAGCAACTCGCCTCGACGTCGACCTACCCGACGGACTTGAGAATCCGTGGGGTAATGGAGTGTCCGAGGGGGGACTTGAACCCCCACCCCCTTTCGGGGACTAGCACCTCAAGCTAGCGCGTCTGCCATTCCGCCACCCGGACTTGGCGGTGTCCCGCCAGGCAGGAGAAGGTTAGCTGATCAACTGGCGCGGGTCCAAATCAGCTGGGATGGGCGGGTCTGGTGGGGGTTGCGGTGATAGAAAGGCCTGGTGAGCGAGCATCGGGTAGCCGGGAGTCAGCGGGTCGCCGAGGACGAGGTGGTCAGCCTCGCCAGTGAGTTGATTCGGATCGACAGCACCAATACGGGGGATCCTGCCACTCTCGTGGGTGAGCGGGCGGCGGCGGAGTATGTCGCCGCGCAGCTGGCCGATGTGGGGTTCGAGACGACCTATGTCGAGTCGGGGGCCCGGGGGCGGGGGAACGTGGTGGCCCGGTTGGCCGGGGCTGATCCCAGCCGGGGGGCGTTGCTGGTGCATGGGCATCTGGATGTGGTGCCGGCTGATGCTTCCGAGTGGTCTGTGCATCCGTTCTCGGGGGCGGTGCAGGACGGGTATGTGTGGGGGCGGGGGGCTGTTGACATGAAGGACATGGTGGCCATGACGGTGGCCACCGCGCGGCGGTTGAAGCGGGACGGGGTGGTGCCGCCGCGGGACATCGTGTTCGCGTTCCTGGCTGATGAGGAGGCCGGTGGGCTGCAGGGCGCGCAGTGGCTGGTGGATCATCGGCCGGAGTTGTTCGAGGGGGTTACCGAGGCCATTGGGGAGGTCGGCGGGTTCTCGATCACTGTCAAGGACGGGGTTCGGGCCTATCTGATCGAGACCGCGGAGAAGGGCATTGCCTGGATGCGGTTGCGGGTTCGGGCCCGCGCGGGGCACGGGTCGATGGTGCATGAGGACAACGCGGTCACCAAGCTGGCGGAGGCGGTGGCGCGGTTGGGGCGGCATCGGTTCCCGATCGTGATGACGGATTCGGTGCGGGAGTTCCTGGCCGGGATCAGTGAGCTGACGGGGCTGGAGTTCCCGGAGGACGATCTCGATGGGACCGTGGCGAAGCTGGGGAACATGGCCCGGATGATCGGGGCGACCTTGCGGGACACGGCGAATCCGACGATGTTGGACGCCGGGTACAAGGCCAACGTCATCCCGAGCATGGCCGAGGCCACGGTGGACTGCCGGATCCTGCCGGGACGCCAGGCGGCGTTCGAGCGGGAACTGGACGCGGTGCTCGGGCCGGAGGTGGAGCGGGAGTGGATCGCGAGTCTGCCCGCGGTGGAGACGACCTTCGACGGGGCGCTGGTGGACACCATGTCGGCCTCGATCCTGGCCGAGGATCCGGGGGCGAAGCTGGTGCCCTACATGCTCTCCGGCGGTACGGACGCGAAGGCGTTCAGCCGGATGGGGATTCGCTGCTTCGGGTTCGCGCCGTTGCGGTTGCCGGCGGATCTGGACTTCTCCGCGCTCTTCCACGGGGTGGACGAGCGGGTGCCGGTGGACGCGCTGCAGTTCGGCACCCGGGTGCTGGACCGGTTCCTGCGCAACTGCTGAGCAGGGTGGGAACGGTGGCGTTCCTCATGGACTGAGGATCGCCACCGTGAGGTCGGTGAGGTGTTCGGCCAGCGGGTCGGGTGGGTCCGTCTGGCCGCGGGTGAGCCAGTCGATGACGATTTCGCTGATGCCGGCGACCGCGGCCAGCAGCAGGCGGTCGTGGCGTAACCGGTCGGGTGGGCGGTCCGCGATCCGGCGGACCAGGCGGCCCAGCAACTCGGCGTCGCGGCGCAGGGTGGCCCGGCGGCGGGACTCCATCCGCGGGGCGTTGAGGTAGATGACCCTGGCCCGGTCCGGGTGGTCCAGCAGGCGGCGCACCAGGGTGGTCATCATCGGGGCGAGCAGGTCGGTCAGGGTCGCCGGGTTCTTGGGGGCGGCGGTGGTGATCTCGTTGAGCAGCCAGTCGTTCTGCTCGCGGTGGACCTGGCGGAGCAGCTCCTGGCGGTCGGTGAAGTAGTCGTAGAAGTAGCGCTTGGCCACCTTCGCCTGCGCGCACACCTCGGCCACCGTCACCGCGTCGTACTCCCGGGCGGCGAAGAGCCGGACCGCGGCGGTGACGATCCGCTCCCGCCGGTCGGCCTCGCGTTCCCGCCGGGACCGACCGCCGTAGGTCTCGCCCCGCCTGGCCACTGCCTGCACTGGTTTGGCCACTTTTCGCCCTTACCTGGATGCCTGTCCATCGCCTACGTTAGTCCTCCCCACGCAGTGCGGAACGACGATGTTCCAGATGCACTTGGAGGAACCATGGCGGCGAAGGACAACCGGACCGACGCTTTACTCGCCAGCCCGCCGGGCCGGGGGGTGTCCAGCCCCGGGGGCATCCTCAGTCTGCTGTTCGCGGCCAACCTGCTCAACTTCTACGACCGGACCATCCCGGCCATCGTGGTGGAGCCGCTCAAGGCCGAGTTCCTCCTGACCGACACCCACATCGGCGTGCTCAGCGGCGCGTTCACCGTGGTCTACGCGCTGTTCGGTATCCCGCTGGGCCGGCTGGCCGACCGCGGTTCGCGGCGCACCATCCTGGTCACCGGGCTGCTTTTCTGGAGCCTGCTCACCGCGGCGACCGGCCTGGTGGGCGGGTTCATCAGTCTGCTGGTGGTGCGGATGCTGGTCGGGGTGGGTGAGGCGAGCTTCGCGCCGGCGGCCAACTCGGTGCTGGCCGACCTCTATCCGGCGCGGCGCCGGGCCCGCGCCACCGCGTTGCTGCAGCTCGGGTTGCCGCTGGGGCTGGTGCTGGCCTTCTTCACGGTCGGGCCGATCACCGAGCTGTCCGGCACCTGGCGCACCGCGTTCTTCATCGCCGCCGTGCCGGGGCTGTTCGTCGCGGCGCTGATGCTGTTCATCCGCGAACCCGCCCGCGGCGCCGCCGAACCGGTCGCGCCGCCGCCGGGTGTGGTGGCCCAGGCCTTCCGCAAGGTGCTGCGGATCCGGACGCTGTGGTGGCTGACCCTGGCCGGGGTCGGCGCGCAGATCGCGGCCTATGCGGTGGCGACCTTCAGCGTGCCGCTGTTCCAGCGCTACTTCGGCACCACCCTGGCCACCGGCGGCATGCTCACCGGCGTGGTGATCGGCCTGACCGGGCTGGCTGGACTCGTCATCGGCGGCAAGCTCGCCGACCGGGCCAGCCGCCACTCCCCCGCCGGCCGCGTCTACACCGGCGCGATCGCGCTGCTGCTGGCCGCGCCGCTGACCTTCGCCGCGCTCTCCCTGGGCCCGGACTCGGTTGGCTGGTTCGTGCTGCTGTTCTCGGCGGGCTGGCTGTTGCAGTACATGTACTACACCTCGGTCTACCCGGCGCTGGCCGATGTGGTCGAGCCGCGGTTGCGGGCCACCGCGATCTCGGTCTTCTTCGCCGCCTTCTACCTGCTGGGCGGGTTCACCGGGCCGGTGATCGCGGGTGCGCTCTCGGACCGGTTCGCCGCGGCGGCGGTCGGGCTGAGCCCGGCGCGGGCGGCGGCGGAGGGGCTGAGTCAGAGCCTGATGATCGTGATCCCGCTGGGTCTGCTGCTGACCTCGATCGGGCTGTTCGGCGCGGCGCGCAAGGTCACCGCGGACAGCGCGCGGATGCGGGCCGAGACCGGGGGCTGAGCCGGCGGAGGGACGCCCGGCCGGCGCGCGGCGGTGCGCCGGTGCCGGGCGTCCGCACCGCCTGACCGCAGGACGGCGGCGGTTTTGACGCCCAGGCGCGATGGAGGCGACAACCGCGTCCAGCGAGCGTCAAGCCCTGCGGGCAGATCCAGGGTGCTTCGGCATCAGGTGAACAACTCCCTGATTGCGGATACTGTATGCCGCTTGGCAACCACGCGGGCGGATCTGCCCGCAAGGGGCAGCAAAGCAGGCCCGAAGTGTCATGCTGGGAGCCATGCCGAGGCGTAGCGCTGGATGGATCTGGGCGGGCCGGGTGGTCGCCGCGGTGATCGTGGCCGGGCTGGCGGTCTACCTGGTGTCGGTCGGGCTGGAGCGGGCGGACAAGATCGCCAGCGTGCTCGGGGCCTTGGCCGCGGTGACCGCGCTGGTGCTGCCGTACCTGGTGCGGCCACGGCGGATCGAGCCGGCCGAGCCGCCGCCGGGCGCGGTCGACCTGCGCGGGGCTCGTGGGGTGCAGCTCAATCAGGGCGGGACGAACAGCCAGGTCAACCACTTCCGCGACGAGTCCTGACCGGGGCGCGCGGGCGGGGTCACTGGTCGAGCAGGGCGTTGAGTTCGTCGGTGATCAGCAGGTCGGGGTCGAACTTCATGCCGGTGAAGTGGCCGGCGAGTTCCAGGGAGAGCACGCCGTGCAGGCGGGTCCAGAAGGACAGCGCGCGGTGCAGGGTGGCGGCCGGGGCCGGGTGATCGGCCCACTCGCGGTGGGTCACCAGGTGGGTGTCGAAGGGGGTGGCCGGGGTGGTTGCCGGCGGGAGGACGGCGCAGGCGTCCAGCAGCACGGCCATGACCTGGGCGGAGATCGCGGTGGTGTCCTCGGGGGCGTGGTAGCCGGGGACCGGGGTGCCGTAGATGAGGAAGTAGCGCTGGGGGTCGGCGCGGGCCCAGTCGCGGATGGCGTGGGCCAGTCGGGCCAGGTTGGCACCGGCGCTGGTGTCGGCGTCGGCGGCAGTGCCGGTTTTGGTGGTGGCAGCGGCGTTGGCTTTCGCGGCGTCGGCGTTGGCGGCGTTGGCACCGATCTTGGTGGCCGGGCCGGCGGCGGGGCCCTTGCCGATGATGGGGACGCCTGTGCCGGTGGCGGCGTTGGCGGCGCCCGTGTCGGTGGCGCGGACGGTGTCGGCAAGGCTTTGGTAGGCGTCCCGGATCAGCGCGGTGATCAGGTCGTCGCGGCTGGCGAAGTAGCGGTACAGGGCGGGGCCGCTCATGCCGACCTGTTTGGCGATCGCGTTGAGGGACAACGCGTTCACCCCCGCGGTGGCGATCTGCCGCCAGGCGTGCTGCTTGATCTCCTCGCGTACCTGTGCCCGGTAGCGCTCCCGGGAGCCCTGACCCTCGGCCTCGGTCATCGGCTGCTCCTTCCTGGTCGGTGTGACGCCGTCGAAGTCTAGTTAGAGCCTCTCACTTTAGCTATTGACGCTCACGGCTTGCGCGTTATAGCTTCTAACTAACGCGAGAGTGGCTAACCGGCCCCGGTAGAGCAGCCGAGTGAGCAGGAGCAGACGATGACCACCACCAACCCGCAGCGCACCCGCACGAACCGCACCTCGCGGTCGGTCCTCATCGCGGCCTGGGCCTTCCCGGCCATGGTGCTCGGCGGATTCGCACTGCTCTCCGGCATCCCGCTGATCGTCATGCTGGTCGGCAGCCTGCGCGACGCCCGGCTGCACGCACTCGGCTGGTGGAACGCCGCCGCGCTCACCGCCTACGGCGTGCCGCTGGCGATGTGGCTGCTCGGGCCGAGCCAGCAGCCGAGCCTGACCAAGTACCTGCCGCCGGTCGCCACGGGAGTCGTGGTGGCGACCGGGGTAGTGGTGGCCATCGCGCATCACCTGCGGCGCAGGCGCTCCGCGGCCCCGGGCGCCTGAACGCCGCACGCGGGCTGGCGTCCGTATTCGGGCTGGCCTCCCCACTAATGAGGGTGGCCCAGACCAGCATCGCCGCTGATAGTTGCCTGGACCAGTACCGATCCAGCAGCTCAGGCGACGGGAGTTTGATCAACGATGGTCAAGTTCGGTCGGATCACCGCGCGGTCGGCCGCGCTCGCACTCCTGGCCGCGGCCACGCTCGCGGCCGGGGTGACCGCACCCGGGGCCGCGGCGACCGGCGCCGCCGCGGACAGCACGGCGCCACGGGCCAAGAACGGGCCGATCTCGGTGGCCTATGTCGAGGTCAACAACAACAGCATGCTCAACGTCGGCAAGTACACGCTGGCCAATGGCGGCGCCAACGTGTTCGACATCGGCGTCATCTTCGCCGCCAACATCAACTACGACACCGCGAAGAAGTCCGCCTACCTGCACTTCAACGAGAACGTGCAGCGGGTGCTGGACAACGCGGCCACCCAGATCCGGCCGTTGCAGGCCAAGGGAATCAAGGTGGTGTTGTCCGTGCTGGGCAATCACCAGGGCGCCGGGTTCGCGAACTTCCCGACCAAGGCGGCGGCTGAGGCGTTTGCCAAGCAGCTCTCCGACGCGGTGACGCGGTATGGGCTGGATGGCATTGACTTCGATGACGAGTACGCCAAGTACGGCGAGAATGGCACCGGGCAGCCCAACGCCAGTTCGTTCGTGCACCTCGTCACCGCGCTGCGCAACACCCTGCCCAACAAGATCATCTCGCTGTACAACATCGGTCCGGCGGCCTCCCGGCTCTCCTACGGCGGGGTGCACATCGGCACCAAGTTCAACTACGCCTGGAACCCGTACTACGGGACCTGGGGCGTGCCGAACGTCGGTCTGCCCAAGGAACGCCTCTCCCCCGCCGCCGTGGAGATCGGCCGGACCGCGGCGAGCACCACGGCCAGCCTGGCCCGGCGCACCAAGAGCGAGGGCTACGGCGTGTTCCTGACCTACAACCTGGGCGCCGCCGACTCGGCGAGCTACATCTCCGGCTTCACCAGGGAGCTGTACGGCAGCGAGACCCGGTACACCCGGTAGCGGCAACGTGGTGGGCGGGCCTGTCCCGCCCACCACGGCACCGGGTCAGGAGGTGGCCACCGCGGGTGACTGGGCGAGGTCGGGGGCCGGCCGGGGCGGCGGTGGGGTTTCCCGGTCCCGGCCCGCGCCCAGGTGCAGGATGGCCAGGTGGTGGCGGGCGGCTGCTTGGCTCTGCGGGTCATCGGCGCCGGTGTAGTAGGTCAGGGCCTGGATGTGGTGGCGGTGTGCGGCAACGGGATCGCCGGTCTGGCGGTGGCTGTCGCCGAGCAGGCGCAGGGTGGTGGCCTGGCCGAGTTGGTCGCCAAGGGTGCGGTAGCCGGACAGGGCCTCGGTCAGCGTGGTGATGGCCGCTTGGTGGTCGCCGGTGTCGGCGCGGAGTCGGCCCAGGGCGGTGAGCGCGTGCGCTTGGCCGAGTTGGTTGCCCAGTTCCCGGTAGCCGCGCTGGGCGCGGTCGAGACTGGCCGCGGCGGCGGGCAGGTCGGCGCGCCGGTGGTGCAGGATGCCTTGGTGTAACTGGATGTGGGCCAGGCCGAGTCTGCTGTTGAGCAGCAGGTGGCCGCGCTCGGCGGCGGCGAGGTGGGTGGCGGCGGACTCGTGGTCGCCGGTGAGCGTGTGCAGCACGCCGAGTTCGGTGCGGGCGCCTGCCTCGCCGCGGAGGTGCCCGAGGGCGCGGTAGCTCGCCAGGGCTTCGCCGAGATCGCGTTGTGCGCCCGGGTAGTCGCCGGTGAGCCGCCGCAACGTGCCGAGGTGGTGCAGGGCGGCGGCGCGGCCGGGTTCGTCGGCGGTGTCCTGGGCCAGGGCCAGTGCGGTCTGGTGCAGGCTGATCGACTGGTACCAGCGGCCGCGGCTGCACAGGTAGGGGTGCAGGGCGGTGGTGAGCGCGATGACCAGGGCGGTGTGCCCGCGGACCGGTGGGCTGGTCAGGCAGGCGATCAGGCTAGCGCTTTCCCGGTCCAGCCAGGCGAGCGCGCCCGCGTCGGTGGCGGTGTCCGCGGCGGGGTCGGGGGCGAACCGGTTGGGCAGGGCGGGCACGGTCAGTGGCGCTGCCGCGAGCACCCGGGTGCTGATCAGGGTGGTGGTGTGCAGGTAGTACTCCAGCAGCCGGCCGAGCGCGGCCTCCCCCGGCGCGGGGCCGTCGGCTTCGGCGAGGGTGCGGGCGTACTCCCGGACCAGGTCGTGCTGCGCGTACCGGCCGGGCGCGGATTCGGTGAGCAGGTGGTTGTCGTAGAGCTGCTCCAGTTCGCGCCGGATGTCCCTCGGGTCCTGACCGGCCATCGCGGCGATGGCGGGCACCTCGATCTCGGTGCCGGGGAACAGGGCCAGGGACCGGAACAGCCGCTGCTGCACCGGGTTGAGGCCGCGATAGGACAGCTCGAACGCGGCGGTAAGCGTGACGTTCTCCGCGCACAGCTCGCCGAGCATGGTGCAGGAGGAGGCCAGCAGGTCCAGCAGGTACCGCAGTGTCCATCGTGGACGGTGCCGCAATCGCCCGGCCAGCAAGGTGATCGCCAGTGGCAGCCGTCCGCAGCGCGCGGTGAGTTCGGCCAGCGCGGCCGGATCCGGGTCCTGCTCGCGGCCGGCCAGGCGCAGGAACAGGGTGTCCGCGTCCGCGGCGGGCAGCGGGTCGAGTTCCAGGGTGCACGGGCCTTCCAGCGCGGTGAGCCTGCGGCGGCTGGTGATCAGGACCAGGCAGTGCCCCGGGCCGGGCAGCAGCGGCCGGAGTTGTTCGTGGCCGGTGGCATCGTCGAAGACCAGCAGCAGCCGCCGCTCGCGCACGCAGGCCCGCCACAGCGCGGCGCGGGCCTGCAGGCACTCGGGGATCTCCGCACCGGGCACGCCCACGGCGTGCAGCAGTTCGGCGAGTGCTTCGCGGGGGTCCATCGGCGGCTGGTCGGTGGCGAACGCGCCCAGCCGCAACCAGATCTGGCCGTCGGGGAATTGTCCGGCCACCGCGCGGGCGGCCTGCACGGCGAGCGCGGTCTTGCCCACGCCCGGCATGCCGTCGATGGCGATGATCTCGCAGTCCTGCCGGTGCGGATCGGCCGCGGCGGCCGCGGCCGCGTGCAGCTGCCGCAGTTCCGTGGTGCGACCGGTGAAGGCGGGCACCGCGGCGGGCAGCTGCGCGGGCACGGCGGCTACTGGCGGGGCGGTCGGCCGGGTGGCTGTACCGGCCAGCACCCGGGCCGCCGGGGGTGGGCAGGGTTCCGGGTCGGCGGCCAGGATTCGTTGGTACAGCTCGCGTAGTCGCGGTCCGGGGTCGGTGCCGAGCCGGTCGGCCAGGGTGGTCCGCGCGTCCTGGTAGGCGGCCAGCGCCTCGGCCTGCCGGCCCGCCCGGCACAGCGCGAGCATCAGCAACTCCCGCAACCGTTCCCGCAGTGGGTGCGCGCTGACCAGGCCGGTCAGCTCGGCCACCACCGGCTGGTGCTCACCGCGGCCCAGCAGCAGTTCCGCCCACAGTTCCCGGGCGGCCAGCCGGCATTCGGCCAGCCGCAGCCGCTGGGTGTGCAGGTACGGGCTGTCCAGGCCGGTGAACGGGTCGCCGCGCCAGCGCCGCAGCGCCGACTCCACCGCGGTGGCCGCAGCACTGAGGTCCCCGGCCCGCCGGTGTGCCCGCGCCGCGTCCAGCTCCTGCTCGAAGGAGACCAGGTCCACCTGGCCCGGTTCGGCGCGCAGCAGGTAGCCGGCGTCGGTGCGCTGCACCAGGCCGTCCCGGTCCGCGGCCGGATCCTCTCGCAGGGCCCGGCGCAACCGGCTGATGTTGGTCTGCACGGTGTTGCGCACGCCCTGCGGCGGCGCCTCGCCCCACACCGCGTCGATCAGCGTGCTCACCGGCACCGGCCGGTTCACCTCCAGCAGCAGCACCGCGAGCACGGCCTGTTGCCGGGTCCAGCCCAGGTCGATCCGGTGTTCTCCGCGCCAGGCGGCCACCGGACCCAGAACGCCGAAGTACAGCGCGTGTTGCGATGCCACAGCCACCCCCCAGTTCGTGCCCGTGATCACGCCACCGTAGCCGCGAGGACCCGTTCTGGCAGCTGGTTGGCCCGGCTGAACTGCTCGTCCAGCGCGCTGACAGGGCTGTGACAGCGCTGTGTACGCGACCGTCAGAACCGCGTACGCCGCCGGTTCTACGTTGTGCCGAGGCGCTGCGAATAACGCAGATCCGCACCGGTCGATTCCGGCCGGTGAATTCGCCGAATAGGAGACGAACACATGGACGCATTCGATCTGGACGTCCGGATCACCACCCCGGCCGGAGCCGACGGGGCCGCCGGGCCGCTGTCGATCATCAGCAAGCTGGCCTGCTCGCGCACCCCGGTCTGCTCCAAGACGACCTGCCAGTGCAGCCGCACCTGCACGCCGCTCTGCACCTCGGGCAGCACGCGCTGAGGAAAGGGTGCTGCCGTGTGTGGAAGACACGGCAGCACCCACTCGCCAAATTACCGCATTCCTTTCCACAAATTGGGGGTATTCGTGCGCCAGTTGTCCGAGCACGCCGCGGTTGACCCGGGCGCCACGACCGGCACGGTGACCAGCTGGCACGGCACGGTTCCGGCAGAATTGGCCGACAAGGCCACCGCGACCGCGCTGGAGATCGCGCGTCGTTGCGCCGATCCGGAGCGGGTCATCGACCTGGTCATGGCCGCCGCCGAGCAGGCCGTGCACCCCAACGGCTGGGCCTATCACGGCTTCGCGCACGGGCACGCCGGACTCGCGCTGCTGCACGTGCTCACCGCCGAAGCGGCCGCCGACGAGTCCGATCGCCGCGAGGCCCTGGCCGCCGCGTTCACCTACATCCGGGAGGCGGTGGCCGGTACCGCGGGCGCCCCGCTGACCGAACCCGGCGTGCTCTCCGGCACCAGCGGACTCGCGCTGGGCCTGGCCGCCTGCGCGCGGGCCGAGCCGCGGTTCGGCCCGAGCCTGGACCGGTTGCACGAACAGCTGGCCGCCCAGGTCCTGGAGCTGCCGTTGCCGCGGGTGGAGCGCGGGGTGAGCGATGTCGACTACGACATGGTCAGCGGCGCCGCGGGCCTCCTGTCCTACCTGTGCGGCATCGCCGATCCCGGTCCGGCCGTGCGCGCCGCGGCCGAGCACCTCATCGACTACCTGGTGTGGCTGGGCGCTCCCCCGCGCGATCTCACGCTGACCCGCCGCTGGCTGATCACCCCCGACCTGTGCCGCGGCGACCGCGACTACCCCAACGGCCACCTCAACATGGGCCTGGCGCACGGCATCCCCGGCCCGCTGGCCGCGCTGGCCACCGCCTGGCTGGCCGGCTACCGGCAGCCTGGGCAGGAGGCCGCGCTGCGCCTGGTGCTGGGCTGGGTGCAGAGCCTGCGCCGCACCGACGAACACGGCCCGGTCTGGCCCAGCGAGGTGCCCATCGACGACGCCGGCGCCGAGACCCGGCCCAGTCAGCCCGCGGACCAGATCGCCTGGTGCTACGGCACCGCCGGGGTGGCCGTCGCGCTGCTCCCGGTGGCCGAGGCGCTGGGCGATGAGTCGCTGCGCAAGCTGGCCGTCGAGTCCTTCGAGGCCGTGCTGAGCCGCTTCGCCGAGCGCCCGGTGCGCTCCCCCACCTTCTGCCACGGCATCGCCGGGGTGCTGGTGCTGTGCCTGGAATTCGCCGCGCACGGCAGCGCGCTCGCCGCCGACTGGACGCCCCGGTTGCTGGAGTTGTTGCTGGCCCAGGCCGATCCGGAGCTGCCGGTGCTGTTCCGCGACGAGGAGGAGCCCGGGGTGTTCGTGGACAGTCCGTCGTTGCTGTCCGGGTCGGCCGGGATCGCGCTGGCCCTGCTGGCCGCGACCGCGCCGCGCCGTCCGTCCTGGTTCCGCGCCTTCCTCACGAGGTGAGCCCCCGATGACCGAGTCCCGTTACCGCGCGACCGATTTCTACCTGGTGCGCGCGCCCGCGCTGCCCGCGGACACCTTCCGCGAGCTGCTGGCCGGCGAGGGCACCGACGAGCAGCGCCGCACCGTGGCCTGGACCCGGCTGCGCGAGCTGGCCGCGACGCCGCGGGTGCGCCGGGCGCTGTCGGTGGCCAGCACCGACCTGCTGGACGCGCTGGACCGGCTCGGCCCCGACGGCAGTGGCAAGAAGAGCAAACGGGCGCACTCCCGGCTGTTGCGCTATCTGACCCGGATGTCCACCCGCCCCACCCCGTTCGGCGCCTTCTCCGGCATCGCGCTGGGCGAGTTCGGCGAGCACACCACGCTCCGGCTCGGCGCGCCCGCGGTGCAGCGAGCCCGGGTGCGGGCCGATATGGGCTGGCTGCTGGCGCTGATCAAGGACCTGGAACAGGATCCGGTGCTGCGCCCGCAGTTGCGGCTGGTCCGCAACGCCGCCGCGCACCTGAGCGGGGACCGGCTGGTGCTGCCCTACGCCGACATCTACGGCAGCGGCGACAACCGCGCCGTGCGGGTACGGGCTACTCCCGCGGTCACCGCGGTGCTGCGGCTGGCCGCCACCCCGACCACGGCCGACACGCTGGTCGCCGGACTCGCCCAGGAGTTCCCGGAGGTGGCCGCGGACCGGGTCGCCGGGCTGGTGGAACAGTTGCGGGAACTGAACTTCCTCATCAGCGACCTGCGCCCGCCGCAGTCCAGTCCGTTCCCGGAACAGCACTTGGCCAAGCGGCTCACCGGGATCGAGGCCGCCGCGGCCACGAGCGAGGCACTGCGCGAGATCGTCGACCTCACCCACCGGGCCGCCGCCGCGAGCGACGCCGCGCCGCTGCGGGAGTTGCGGGCCGCCCAGCGCGCGCTGGTGCCAGGACACGAGGGCGACTCCTTCCAGCTGGACTCCGCGCTGGACCTGCGCGAGTCCGGGCTCGGCCGGGCGGTCGGGCAGGCCGTGGCCGGGGCGATGGACTGCCTGATGCGGCTGGCCGCCGCGCTGCCGGGGCACAACCACCACCTGGTGCAGTACCGGGACGCCTTCGTCGAGCGCTACGGCGATCAGGCCCTGGTCCCGGTGCTGGAGGTGCTCAGCCCGGACACCGGCCTGGACGCGCCGTACAACTACCTCGAACCACCGCGGTCCACCCCGGTGCCGCACAACACTCCCGAACCGTCCACAGTGGACTATGACCGGCTGCTGACCGAGTTCGCCGCGCAGGCCTGGTGGTCCGGCGAGATCTCGGTGGAACTCACCGACGCCTGGCTGGACCGGATCGCCCCGGCCACCGAGAAACCCGCGCTGGGCCTCTACCCCGCGCTGGATGTCTACGCGCAACTCCAGCTCACCGACCCGGACGGCCGGGTGGACGACGGGCAGTGGCGGCTGGTGCTGCGCGAACTCAGCCTGGCCTACGGCGGGCGCACCGCAGGGCGCTTCTTCGACCTGCTCGGCGAGGACGCCCTGGACCACCTGCGCGAGCACACCCGGCGGATGACCAGCCTGCAACCCGAGGCGGTGCACGCCGAACTGTGCTTCCTGCCCACCTCCGGGCGGGCGGCCAACGTGGCGTTCCGGCCCTTGCTGCACGAGTACGAGGTGCCGGTCAACGCCACGCCCTCGGCCCGCTCCGAACGCACCATCAGCCTGGCCGACCTGCACGTGGGCGTGGCCGGGAACCGGTTCTACCTGTGGTCGCGCACCCTGGGCCGGGAGGTGGTGGTCTCGCAGGGGCACATGCTCGGCCCGCACCTGGGGCCCAACGCGGCCCGGTTTGTGCTGGAGGTCTCCCAGGACGGTTACGCCATGCCCACCGGTTTCCGTTGGGGCCCACTGGAGAACCTGCCGTTCCTGCCCAGGGTCACCCGCGGCAACGTGGTGCTGCGGCCGGCGCAGTGGACGCTGCGCGGCGAGGATGTCACCGGGGATTTCCCGGCCGCGGTCAGGGAATGGCGGCAGCGCTGGCGGGTGCCGCGGTACGTCTACCTGGTCGATGAGGACAACCGGCTGCTGCTCGACCTGGATCACCCGCTGGGTCTGGACGAGCTGGCCGGTGACTTCCGGGACGGGCGCGGCCAGGCGGTGCTGCACGAGATGCTGCCCGCCTTCGACGACCTGTGGCTGTCCGATGTGGACGGTGCGAAGTACCTGGAGGAGATCGTGGTGCCGGTGGTGGCGCATTCGGCCGCGGACACCGCGCGCAGCCCGGTGCCGCTCTCCGGCAGGCTGGAGTCGATCACCGAGGTCGGCGCCAGCCGCAGTCTGCGGCGACGGCACCTGCCCGGCGAGGAATGGGCCTACCTCAAGGTGTACGCGGCCTTCAGCAGGCACGATGAGATCATCGCCGGACCGCTGCGGCAACACATCGCAGCCCTGCGCGAACAAGGTCTGATCGACCGCTGGTTCTATCTGCGTTACGCCGATCCCCAGCCACACCTGCGGATCCGCTGCCGGGCAGGCGAACCGGGCGCGGCCACCGAGGTGCTGCACCAGCTGATGGCCTGGGGCCGCGAGGTGGTGGACAGTGACCTGGCCTTCGACACCGGGGTGGCGACCTACCTGCCGGAGATCGAGCGCTACGGCGGGCCGCGGACCTTCGAGGCGGTGGAGGACCTCTTCACCGTCAACAGCGACGTCACCGCCGACCTTGTCGCCCTGTTGCAGCGGAGCGAACCCAAGCTGCGCCCGGAGTTCGTGGCGATCGCCGTGGTGGACACGCTCTACCGGCAGTGGGGCCTGGCGCCGAACGAGCGTCCGGCGCTGATCCCGCCGGTGGCCGAGACCGAGGCAGTGCGCAAGGAGTTCCACGCCCACCGCGACTACCTCGGTGAACTGGTGCTGCCGTGGGATTTCCGGCCGCACGAGCAGGGCCGGGCGCACCACGACCTGATCAACGAGATCCTCGCCCCGCAGGCCGGGGCGGTGGCCGCGGCGGCGTCGGCGGTCCACGCGGCGATGGGCGCGGACACGTTGTGGGGCACCGAATCCACTGTGCTGGGCAGCCTGGCGCACATGCAGATCAACCGGTTGCTGCCGGTGGACCTGCCGCGGGAGCAGCACTGCTACGCGCTGTGGCGGCACATCCTGCGCGCGGTCGGCGGTCGCCCGGCGCACCTCCGAGGGGAGTCCTGAGATGCCGGGGACAAAGCGGTTGCGGGACAACGACTGGCTGCGCATCGCGGCCATGCTGTGGCGGCTGAGCCCGGTGCGGGTGAGCGCGCTGATCCTGGTGACCTTCGCGGTGTCGGTGGTGCCCGCGGTGCAGCTCCAGCTCACCGCGAGCGCGGTGCAGTCGGTGGCCGACGCGGTCGCCGCGGGCAGCACCGACGGGTTCACCGGGCGGATTTTGTTGGTGGGCCTGCTGATCGTGGGGGTCAGTGTCGCCGCGCACCTGTTCGGGGTGTGGCACCAGTACCTGGACGCGGTGCTGCGCCTGCACCTGGCCACCGCGGTCGGTGAGCAGGTGATGCGCAAGGGCACCCGGATGGATCTGCAGGACTACGAGAACGCCGAGTCCTACGACAAGTTGCAGCGGGCCTTCCAGGAGAGCAGCGGGTCCAACGTCCACCAGCTTTTCGCCGACACGCTCAACTTCGCCCGCGAGCTGATCACCATCGTGTCGGTCTCCGCGGTGCTGTTCTCCTGGCACCCGTGGATCGCGCTGCTGATCCTGCTGGCGCCGATCCCCTCCGCGCTGGCGCAGATGTGGTACGGCAAGAAAATGTACGAGATCGAGTACGACCGGGCCGCGGACCGGCGGCGGCTGATGTACTTCCAGTTCCTCACCACCACCGACCACACCTTCAAGGAAGTCCGGCTGTTCCAGCTCGGCGACTTCTTCATCGGCCGGTACCGGGAACTGGTGCAGCGCTTCCTCAAGGTGGACCGCTCGCTCAACCGCAGGCAGTCACTGGCCTTCGGACTGCTCGGCCTGATCAGCGTGCTGGCCGCGGGCGGGGCGCTGATCTACGCGATGCTGGCCACCACGCGCACCGGCGAGATCGGTCAGCTCGCGGGTTATCTGCAGGCGATCGGTGTGGTGCAGGGGTCGGGGCACGCGCTGCTGGTCGGGCTGGCGATGCTGTTCCAGAACAAGCTGTTCGTGAGCAACCTGTTCGAGCTGTTCGACCTGCCGGAGCGACAGATCCGGGGCGGGCAACGGAAATTCCCCGCGCGGCTGAGCACGGGAATCGAGTTCCGGGAGGTCAGCTTCACCTACCCCGGCACCACCGAACAGGTCCTCGATCGGGTCAGTTTCACCCTGCCCGCCGGGAACTGCGTGGCGCTGGTCGGCCAGAACGGGGCGGGCAAGACCACCCTGGTGAAGCTGCTGACCCGGCTGTACGAGCCGACCGGCGGGGAGATCCTGATCGACGGGGTGCCGATCCAGGAGTACGACCTGACCGACCTGCGCCGCAACCTGGGAGTGATCTTCCAGGACTACATCCGCTACGAGATGAGCGTGCGGCACAACATCGGGTTCGGCGCGGTGGAACACCTCGACGACACCGGCCGGGTCCGCGCGGCCGCCGGGGCCAGTGGCGCGGATTCCATTGTGGACACTCTGCCGGATGGCTATGACGCCATGCTGGGCAGGCATTTCGAGCACGGCAGCCAGCTCTCCGGCGGGCAGTGGCAGAAGGTGGCCCTGGCGCGGGCGTTCATGCGCGGCGCGCCGGTGGTGGTGCTGGACGAGCCGACCGCGGCCATCGACGCCGAGGCGGAGGCGGAGATCTTCGGCCGCTTCCGCACCATCGCCAGCACCTCCACGAGTTTGCTGGTGGCGCACCGGTTCTCCACCGTGCGCATCGCGGACCGGATCATCGTCATCGAGGGCGGCCGGCTGATCGAACAGGGCACGCACGCCGAGTTGATGCGCCAGGACGGGCACTACGCCTACCTGTTCAACCTGCAGGCCGCCGGATACCAGCCGGAACCGGCCGCCGAGGTGGTCGGGCCCGGATGAAACTCTCGCTGATGGTGCCGGTCATGCCGCACGAGCCCGAACACCTGCCCGCCTACGCCCAACTGCTCGTCGACACCGGCGCGCACCGGTTGTGGCAGGGCCAGTCGCTGGCCCTGGAGACCTTCCAGGGCTTCGCCTACCTGGCCGGGCGCGGCCTGCGGGTGCCGGTCGGCACCAGCGTCACCCTCACCGCCCTGCGCCACCCGTACGAGACGGCGTTGCAGGCCCGCTCGCTGGCTCGGCTCACCGGGCATGACGTGGTGCTGGGCCTGGGCACCGGCACCCCGGAGCTGGTGGCGGCGCTGCGCGGGCGGCCCTACGGCAGTCCGCTGACCGCGGCCCGCGACCAGCTCACCATCCTGCGCGGCCTCCTGGACGGCAAACCCGTGCACCACGACGGCCGCTACGACACGATGCGCGGCGGGCTGCCGGAGTTCGAGCATCCGCCGGTGTCCCTGGGGCTGGGGGTGTTGCGGCCCGGCATGGCCCGGGTGGCCGGTGAGCTGGCCGATGCCGCGATCACCTGGCTCACCCCGCCGTCCTACCTGGGCGAGGTGCTGCTGCCGGAACTGCGCGCCGCGGCCGGGGCGGCCGGGCGGGCGGCGCCGCGGGTGGTGACGGTGGTGCAGGTCGCGGTGCGGCGGCCCGGGCGCGATCCACACCTGGTGGCGCTCAACGGATCCCGCGAGCACCTGGCCGCCCCGCACTACACGGACATGTTGCGGCGGGCCGGGTTGCGGGTGCACCCGTCGCAGGTCCCGTTGAGCGCGCGGGCCCTGGTGTCCTCGGGGACCTTCGTGACCGGCACGGTGGCCGAGATCGCCGAGGGCCTGGACCGGTACCGGGCGGCCGGGGCAGACGAGGTGGTGCTCAACACCGCCGGGGTGCACCTGACCGAGGGCCGGGCCGCGGCCCTGGAAGACCTGGGCGAACTACTCGCGGCCCTGGCTGGGTGATCAGCGGGCGTCGGCGGTACGCACGGTCAGGATGCGGACCAGGCGGTCGCCGGGGTGCGGGTCCCGGCCGTGCCAGCAGCGGTAGTTGTCCACCACCAGGATCTCTCCTGCCGTGGGGCGGAACCTCGGCAGTCCGGGCTGGATCTGTTGCACGGCTTCGGTGAAGGCGGCCAGCATCCGGTCGGCGTGCTCGGCGCCCGGATCGCGGTGCAGGGGCACGGCGCCGTCGGTGCGGCGCACGATCCGGCGGCCGGTGCGGGTGTACTCGACGTGCCGGGCCACCCTGGGCAGCGCGGGCACGCCGCGGATGGCGCCCCACTTGCCGTAGAGGTCCACGTCGACGGTGGTGAGGAACTCGCGCAGCTCCGGCTCGGCGTGCTCGTCGACGAAGCAGTAGGCGTCGGCGAGGAAGGAGTCACCGCCGCTGGGTGCGGGCTGAACACATTGCACGAACACAAAATCCTCGTCCGGGTCGCGGCGCGGGGTGGGGATGCCCGCGAGGTCCACGACCAGGTTGAAGCTGTCCGCGTGCAGGTCCACCGGGCCGCCGTCCTGGCTTGGGCGTTCACGCAGTGGGAACAGCCGGCGCAGGCGCGGGCCGAGCACGCTCGCGGCCGCGACGACGAGTGCGTCGGCGGTGGCGGGCAGGCCGGTGAGCAGGACCGCGCCGTCGGTGGCCAGAGCGGTGCGGGCTTCGGTCACGGCGTTGACGTCGTGGCGTTGCGGCACAATGCCGAGCGTGGTCATCGGGCGAACCTCCGGGCGGTGGGGGCCAGGGCGGCCAGGGCGGGGGCGGCGAAGCAGACGAGCGCGCAGCCGGCGAGCACCGCGGTCACGCCGAAAGCCTCGATGGCCGGGGCGATCAGGGCCAGGCCGACCGGGGCGAGGCCGTAGGAGAACAGGAAGTCCACTGAGGACACCCGGGCGAGCAGGCGGGGGTCGACCTCGCGCTGGGTCGCGGTGAACCAGGGCACGTTGAACAACTCGATTCCCACTCCGGTGACGACGTAGGCGGCGATCACGACCGCGGGGTGCACGTCGGCGATCAGGCTCAGTGGGGCCAGGCCGTACAGGGCCAATCCGGCCAGCGCGGCCCAGCCCTGGGAGCGGGGCCGCCAGCGGGCGATGATCAGTGCGCCGGCCAGCGCGCCCGCGGTGTACCCGGTGAGCGCCGAGGCCAGCACCAGCTCGGAGCCGTAGCGGTCCCGGCTGATCAGCGGCAGTGCGACGCCGGTGGCCGAGTAGCCAGTCGCGATCACCGCGGTCAGCGCGCCCAGGCCGGCCAGGAACCAGGGGTGCCTGCGGGCCTCGCGCAGGCCGTCGGCGAACTCGCGGACCAGGTGGGTGCGCTCCGTCGGCGTTCCCGCCGCGCCCCGGGGTGGGAGCAGGGCGGCGACCAGCCACAGCAGCGCGGTGCCCCAGAGCAGGGCGGACAGGTCCAGCACGGTGGCCAGCAACGCGGTCAGCCCCGGTCCGAGCAGGGTGCTGACCCGGACCGCCAGGGTCATCGCGGCGTTGGCCTGCTGCCGCTGATCGGGGTCGACGACCTCCGCGGTCAGTGCCTGGAAGGCGGGTCGGCAGGCGCCCTGGCCCGCGCCGACCAGGGCCGCGGCGGTCGCGGTGAGCACGAGGGAATCGCCCAGGCCCCAGGCGATCACCGGGGTGGCGGCGGCCGCGAGCAGGCCGGAGACCAGCACCACGCCGCGCCGGGAATGCCGGTCGGCGAGCACGCCGCCCAGGGGCACGGCGATCAGGAAGCCGACGGTCCGCGCGGCCAGCAGCACGCCGAGTCCGACCGCGGTCAGACTCCGGTCGAGCACGGCCAGGCCGAGGATGAAGGGCAGCGCCCAAGTGGCCAGTCCGGACGCGGTGGTGCCGGTCCACAGCCGCAGGAAGGCCCGGTCCCGGAGCACGGTGGACAGGTTGCTCTCCTCGCCCTATTGGAAATCGTTGTCAATGTACTACGGTGTCTATCGCAACTTAGTTGCTGTTGCAAGATCCTCGCATCAGTCCAGCTGGAGGTCAGCTTGTCCCACCGCGCCCGCCTGGGCTGCGCACTCGCCGCCGTGGTCGCGGTGGCCTCGTGCGCAGCGCCCGCCAACGCTCCGTCCGCAGGTCAGGCCGCGGTCACCGTGTCCAGTTGTGGGCAGCAGCTGCGCTTCGAGCACTCCCCGCAGCGGGCCGTGACGCTGGAGCAGTCCTCCACCGAGACGCTGCTCGCACTGGGGCTGGGCGAGCGGATGGCGGGCACCGCGTACCGGGCAGGGAGGATTCTGCCCGAGTACCAGGCGGCCTACGACAAGATCCCGGTGCTCAACCCCAAGGCGCTCTCCGGCGAGCAGTTGCGCGCGGCCGCGCCGGACCTGGTGGTGAGTTCCTTCGCGAGCAACTTCACCAAGGACAAGGCGGGCACCCGCGCGGAGTTGCAGGCGCTGGGGCTGCCGTCCTATGTCAGCGCGGTGGACTGCCCGGAGCACGAGCCGGGCCTGACCCCGTTCGAGCGGCTGTTCCGCGACTACGAGAACTACGGCAAGGTCTTCGGCGTGGCCGACCGGGCCGCCGCGCTGACCGCCAAGCAACGCGAGGTGGTGCAGCAGGCCGGGGCGGTGCGCGCGGGCCGGCCCGGCAAGCCGACCGTGGTGTACGTGTACTCGGTGTTCAAGGGCCTGCCCTATGTCGCGGGGCACAACGGGATGCCCAGCGACATGAGCCGGATCCTGAACGCGCCCAACGCTTTTGACGACATCAACGAGGAGTGGCCGGAGATGTCGTGGGAGGAGATCGCCAAACGCGATCCCACCGTGATCGTGGTCGGCGACCTCTCCGACCGCGGCGCGCCGGGTGACAGCGCCGCGGAGAAGCTCAAGATGATGCGCGAGCACCCGGTGGTGTCCCAGCTGACCGCGGTGCGGCAGAACCGGATCATCGAGGTGCCCGGCATCGAACTCGACCCGACCGTGCGCAGCGCGAACACGCTGCGGCTGCTGGGCGAGGGCTTGAAGGCACTCGGTGTCTGAGCCGGACCTGCTGCACCCCGCCGCCCGCTCCCGCCCGGAACCGCCACTCCCCCGGCCGCGCGGCCGATCGGGCTGGTCCACCACCGCGGTGCTCCTGCTCGGGATCGTGGTGCTGATCGTCTCGATGGGGCTCGCGGTCCGGATCGGCGTCAGCGGCGTGGGTTTTGCCGAGATCGGGCGGACCCTCGGCGTCCGGCTCGGTCTGCCGGTGACGCCGTTGCCCCGGCTGCTGGACTCGCTGATCTGGGAGCTGCGGGTGCCGCGGGTGCTGCTGGCCGCGCTGGTCGGCGCGGCGCTGGCGGTGTGCGGGGCCGCGCTGCAGGGCGTGACCCGCAACGCGCTGGCCGATCCGTACCTGCTGGGCGTGTCCAACGGGGCCTCCGCGGGTGCGGTCGCCGTGGTCGTGCTCGGCTTCGGCGCCGGTGCGCTCGGGGTGACCGGCGGCGCGCTCGCGGGCGCGCTGCTGTCCTTCGGGTTGATGCTGTTGTTGTTGCGCCGCAGCGGGATGCACCCGGTGCGGATCGTGCTCACCGGTGTGCTGGTCGGGCAGCTGTTCGCCGCGATCACCTCGCTGATCCTGATGGCCTCCGCCGATGCCGACACCACCAGGGCGATCACCTACTGGCTGCTCGGGTCGATGGCCTCGGCGCGCTGGGAAGCGGTGCTGATCTGCGCCATCGCCGGTGTCATCGGGATGGTGGTGATCTGGTTGTGCGCCACCGCGTTGGACGGCTTCTCCTTCGGCTCGGACACCGCGGCCTCACTGGGGGTGAACGTGCGGACCACCCGCCTGGTGCTGCTGGTGGCCACCGCGTTGCTGACCTCGGTGGCGGTGGCCTCGGTCGGCGCGATCGGTTTCGTCGGCCTGATCGTGCCGCACGGGGTGCGGTTCCTGGTCGGGCCGACGCACCGGGTGCTGCTGCCGGTGACCGCGGTGGCCGGGGCGGTGTTCCTGGTCTGGACCGACGCGCTGGCCCGGATCGCCTTCGCGCCAAGGGAGGTGCCGGTGGGGGTGTTCACCGCGCTGGTCGGCGTGCCGTTGTTCCTGCTGGTGCTGCGCAGGCGGGGTGAGCTGTGAGGATCGGCGTGCACTCGGTGTCCTGGTCGGTGCCGGGCAAGACCATTGTGGACAACGTGGACTTCACCGTCCACTCCGGACAGACCGTGGGCCTCATCGGCCCGAATGGCTCAGGGAAGTCCTCGCTGCTGCGCTGTGTCGCCGGGCTGCGCAAGCCCACCGCGGGTGTGATCCGCTTTGACGGCAAGGACATCGGCGGCTGGACACCGCGCAAGATCGCCCAGCAGCTGGCTTTCGTGGAACAGGCCGGGGACACCGACAGCGATCTGCGGGTGGCCGAGGTGGTCGCCCTGGGCCGCACCCCGTTCCGGCCGGGCTGGCGGGCGCCGGGCGCGCACGATCACGCCGTCGTCGAGGCCGCCCTGGACCGGCTGGATCTCATCGAGCTGCGCGACCGGCACTGGCAGACCCTCTCCGGCGGTGAACGGCAGCGCGCGCACATCGCCCGCGCGCTGGCCCAGCAGCCGTGGGCGATCCTGCTCGACGAGCCGACCAACCACCTGGACATCCGGCACCAGCTGGAACTCCTGGACCTCCTCGCGCGCACCGAACAGACCGTGCTGGTCGCCCTGCACGACCTGTCCCTTGCGGCCCGCTTCTGCGACCAGCTCGTGCTGCTGCACCAGGGCAAGCTGGTCGCGGCCGGTGCGCCGCAAGAGGTGCTGACCGCACGGCTGCTGCGCGAGGTCTTCGAGGTGGACGCCGAGGTCGGGCAGGACAGCGCGGGCAACCTCGCGGTGGTCTATCGCGGGACTGCCGACCGGGTCAGTCCTGCTTGCGTGGAACCAACAGGCCGCGGTGGAACGCCTCGGTGATGGCGGCGGCACGGTCGTTCACCCCGAGCTTGGCGTAGATGTTGAGCAGGTGGGATTTGACGGTGGCCTCGGTGAGGAACAACTCGGCCGCCGCCGCCCGATTGGTGGCCCCGCCCGCCACCAGTTCCAGGACCTCTACCTCACGCGGGCTCAGCGGTCCGGGCGCGGGTTTGCGCACCCGGTTCATCAGCAGCGCGGCCACCGAGGGCGCGAGCACCGGCTCGCCCCTGGCCGCGGCCCGCACCGCGCGCAGCAGCTCGTCCCGGGGCGCGTCCTTGAGCAGGTAGCCGGTGGCGCCGGCCTCGATCGCCGGGAGCACGTAGCTGTCGGTGTCGTAGGTGGTGAGCACCAGCACCCGGCACTCCGGCGCCTGCCCGGCCAGTTCCCGGATCGCGCTGACCCCGTCCAGGCCGGGCATCCGCAGGTCCATCAGGATCACGTCCGGGCGCAGCCGCCGGGCCAGCCGGACCGCCTCGGCCCCGTCCGCGGCCTCGCCGAGCACCGCGAACTCCGGGTCGCGGGCGAACATGCCGGTCAGCCCGTCCCGGACCACCGGGTGATCGTCGACGACCAGCAGTCCGATCGGCTTGTTCACGCGCACACCTCCGCCAGTTCCAAGGGCACCCGGGCCGAGATCCCGGTGCCCAGGCCCGGTTCGGATTCCACCTGCAGGGTGCCGGACAGCTCGGTCACCCGCTGCCGCATCGCGATCAGGCCGAAGCCGCCGCGATCGGGTCGCGGGTCCTCGATGCGGGCCGGGTCAAAACCGTCGCCGTCGTCCCGGATGTCCAGGGCGGCTTCCTGTTCCAGGTAGGACAGGGTCAGGCCGACCCGGCCCGCTCGCGCGTGCTGGGCCACGTTGGCCAGGGCTTCCTGCGCGATCCGGAGCAGCGCGGCCTCCGCCTCGGGCCGGATCGGCCGCGCCGCGCCGGTGGTGGTGACCCGGACCGGGATCTCGTGCAGTGCGGACCAGCGCTGCGCGACCCCGGCCAGTGCCTCGCTCAGCCTGGCCACGCGCAGTGGTTCGGGGCGCAGCGCGTGCACTGAGCGGCGGGCCTCGGTCAGGCTCTCCCGAGCGAGTTTGTCCGCCGCGGCAACGTGTTTGCGGCAGGCTGCCGGGTCCGTGGTGTCGGCCGCGCGGAGCTGGCTGATGATGCCGGTCAGCCCCTGGGCCAGGGTGTCGTGGATCTCCCTGGCCATCCGCTGCCGTTCCTCCCGGACCCCGGCGTCGCGGGCCTGAGTGAGCAGCTGCTCGTGCAGGGCCGCGTTCTCCGCCAGCGAGGCCGCGAGTCGACGGTTGGCCTCGCGGGCCTCGCCCAGGGCGTGCTCCCGCTCCTCCTCCTTGCGGGCGGCCCGCCGGGCGAACGCGGCGTAACCGCACATGGGCAGCACGTTGGCGGCCAGCACGGCGAGGTAGATGAGCACGCCGAACGCGGTGCTCTTGTCCACGCCGGAAGCCTGCGCGGTGCCCGCGGCCACCGCCACCCCAGCCACGCCGGCCAGTTGCCACGGCCAGCGCAGCAGCCGCAGCGCGTAGAGGTAGCCGACGGGACTGAGGAACCCGAACCAGGGCGAGCTGACCACCAGGAACAGCGAGCACAGCACCACCCCGGCCACGAACACCGCCATCCTCGGCGCGTTCGTGCGCCAGGCCGGGCGCAGGGTGAACATGCCCAGCATCCAGGCCGCCAGCAGGGCGCACACGAGGAGGTCCGGGACCGGGGATTCGCCGATCTTGTGCTTGATCGGCACCGTGATCACGGCGAGGAAGGCCAGCAACGCGTACGGTCCGGCGGAGGTCACCAGGGACCACCGCGGCACTGGCTCGCTCATCCGCGTTCTCCTCCCCCGGCCACTGTGGACAATCTAGCCAGCTTCGACCGACAGCGAGTGCCGGAAGACGTTACGTGGGTCCCACTTGGCCTTGATCCGGCGTAGCCGCGGGTAGTTGTCCTTGTAGTACAGCGTCTGCGCGGACACGCCCGAGGTGTTCCAGACCGGGTCGGCCAGGTCGGCGTCGGCGTAGTTGATGTAGGAGCCGTCGTTGACCGGGCCGGGCACGGGCACGCCGCCGGTCTCGATGTAGACGTCCCGGTAGAACTCGCGCACCCACTTGAGGTTGGCCTTGTCCTCGGTGTCGTCGCGCCAGATCGTCTGGTAGACCGCCTTCATGATCACGTCCCGCTGGGCGATTGCGGTGGCCCCCGGCGCGACCGCGTTGGCCTGGCCGCCGTAGCTGATCAGCAGCATGCCGGCGTGCGGGCCGCCGCTGTCGTTGATCAGGTGGCGGTGGATGGTGGCGAGCTGGGACTCGGTGAACGAGCGGCGCAAGTAGCCGGCCTTGATCTTGTATCGCCGGACGATCACGTCGCCCGGTTCGCCGCTGCCCGGCCAGGTCATCCGGTGCAGCCAGGGCAGGCTGCGGCGCAGGTCCACCAGCGGGGTGGGCAGGTCAAGGCCCGCGGTGACCGCGGTGATCAACTCGGTCATCATCGCGTCCACGCCGGGCAGGTCCGCGTCAGCCTGCACCGCCAGCAGCACACTGCCGCTCGCCTTGTGCCCGGCCTGCAGCACGCCGTACAACCCGTTCTGCGGACGGCCCGGTGCGCTGTTCCGCTCGTGCCAGCGGCCGAAGTTGCGCAGCAGCCCGGTGAGCTGCCGCTCGGTCATCGCGGCCCAGGGCCAGATGAGGACGTGTTGCCGCATCTGCTGGGGTGAGGCGGGCAGGAGTTTGGCCGGGTCGGTGCCGGTGGCACCGGGTGAGCGCAGCCAGAACCGGGTGACCACGCCGAAGTTGCCGCCGCCACCACCGGTGTGCGCCCACCACAGGTCTCGGTTCGGGTCGTCGGGTTCGCGGGTGGCGACCACCGCGCGGGCGGTGCCGTCCTTGTCCACGACCACCACCTCGACCGCGTACAGGTGGTCCACCACCGAGCCGTACCGCCGGGACAGCGGCCCGTATCCGCCACCGGCGAAGTGCCCGCCCGCGCCGACCTCCGGGCAGCCGCCGCCGGGGATGGTCACGCCCCAGCCGGTGAGCAGCCGCCGGTACACCTGCCCGAGGGTGGCTCCCGGTTGCACGGAGAAGGCCCGCCGGGCGGGGTCGTAGGTGACCTCGTCCATGGGCGAGAGGTCCAGCAGCACGCGCACCGCCGGGTCGGCGGTGAGATTCTCGAAGCAGTGTCCGCCACTGCGCACCGCGACCCGCTTGCCCGCGCGCACCGCCTCACCCACCGCCCGCACCACCTGCTCGGTGGAGGCGACCACCCGGATCTCGTCCGGGCTGTTCACGAAGCGGAAGTTGTTGCCGCGCAGCAGGTTCTCGTAGCGGAGATCACCGGGTCGCACGGTCACCGGCCCGAAGTCCGCCGCCGTCCCGGCCGCCTGCGCGCTGACCGCCCCGGCGCCCAGCGCGGTGACCGCCACCGCCCCGGCCCCCACGAGCAGCCCACGCCTGCTCACCCCTGCGCCCTCGGGCGGATTTGTCCTGCTTGCCATCTGTGACTCCCGTTCCGGTTCGGAGGCCGTCAGACTCCCAATCCGGCGCCACCGCACACATCAGCCCATGTCCGGAACCACCGGCTGAACCCACCACCCCACCAATCGGCTGACCCACCCCACCGATCAGCTGAACGCCTCCACCCAGTTCGGCCAAGACTGGGTACGACAACGGCCAACACACCGGTGGGTTTTGGGTTCGCGGTAAGGCTTTCGTCAGGGGCGGAGACGTACGATGCCCAGCCGGGAGGCAGAGATGACATCCGGCGAGGCACCACCGCTGTACGGCCCCGGGTTCGACCGCGACCCGGCGCCCGCCTATCACTGGCTCCGAGAGCACTCCCCGGTGCACCGGGTGGAGTTCGGGCCGGAGCTGTCGGCCTGGCTGGTCACCCGGTACGCGGACGTGGTCGCCGCGCTGGCCGACCCGCGGCTGGTCAAGGACCCGGCCCGGGGCTGCCCGGTGTGGCGGGAGTCGGGCATGGGCCTGCCGCTGGATCACCGGCCCTCGCTGGCCCAGCACATGACCAACACCGACCCGCCCCGGCACCAGGACCTGCGGCGACTGGCCGCCGGACAGTTCAGCCCGCAACGCCTGGGCGCGTTGGAGGCCCGGGTCCGGCAGGTCACCGAGCAGGTCCTCGATGGGATCGCGCCGCTGGGCCGGGCCGACCTCGTGGCGGACGTGGCCTACCCGATCTCCACCACGATCATCTGCGAACTCATCGGCATCCCGGCCGAGGATCGAGCGCGGGTGCAGCGCTGGGCGGCGGTCATCGACGCCTCCGACGGCAGTGACCGGGACGACCTGGTCGCGGCCACCGACGCCATCGACGAGTACCTGGCCGCGCTGCTCGCGCACAAGAAGGCCGAGCCGGGCGATGACCTGATGAGCGACATGATCCGGCAGCGGCACCGCGGCGAGATGACCGACGAGGAGCTGACCTCCACCGCCTTCCTCATCCTGATCGCCGGGCACGAGACCACCACCGCCCTGGTCGGCAGCGCGACGCTGGCCGCGCTCACCCACCCGGACCTCGCCGCCCGCATCCGCGCTGACCAGGGCGAGCTGGCTGTCTTCGTGGAGGAGTCGCTGCGCCGGGACTGCCCGGTGCGCAACGTCAGCTGGCGCTTCCCCACCGAGCCGATGCGCCTGGGCGGCCAGGACCTGCAACCCGGCGATCCGGTGCTGCTGTCCATCCTGGCGGCCAACCGGGACGCCGAGCGCTTCGCCGATCCGGACGCCTTCCGGCTGGACCGCGATCCCGAGGACCACCTGGCCTTCGGCCGCGGCAGGCACGCCTGCCTGGGTGCGGCGCTGGCCCGGATCCAGGGCGCCACCGTGCTCGGCGCGCTGCTGCGCCGGTTCCCGGACCTGGCCCTGGCCGAACCCGAAGAGCAGCTGCGCTGGTGGCCGAGTCCGATCATCCGCGGCCTGTTCGCGCTGCCGGTGGTGTTCTGACCCATCCCCGTACCACTTGGGCCAACTGGCACGCCCACTTGGGCCAACCCGGCGTACCAGTTGGGCCAACTCGGCGGTGGGTGGGTCAGGGCTGGGCGGCGATGCCGTCGTACATCAGGCGGCGGACCGCCTCGCTGAGTTTGCGCTGGTGCTCGCCCTCGGGTTTGCGTAGCGAGGACAGCGCCGAGGCCAGGATCATGCCGGTGATCGCGCTGGCGGTGTTGTCCACGTCCAGGTCGGTGCGCAGGTAGCCCAGTCGCACACCGTGGGAGAGGTAGCTGGCGGTGAGTGCGGTGGCCAGGTCGAAGAAGTCCAGCACCCGCTCGGCCATGGCCTTGTCGATGCCCGCCGCCTCGAACAGCAGCATCCGCGGCACCCGGGGATCCTCGTGGAAGATCCGCGCCAGTGACTCGCCGATCCGGGCGGTCTGCGCCCGATAATCGTCCAAAGTGGACACCGCGTCCGGCGCGTTCTCCGCGGTGAGCGCGACCTTGACCCGGTCGACCAGGTCGGTGATCACGTGGTCGACGATGTCCCGCTTGTTCTCGAAGTAGCGGTAGAAGGTGCCGTGCCCGATGCCCAGCCGGGTGGCGATGTCGGCGATCGCGGTCGCGTGGTAGCCGCGCTCGGCAAAGCAGTCGAAGGCCGCGTCGATGATCTCGCGGCGCAGCTCCTGCTTCTTGCGCTCGGCGCGGCTGACCGGCGTGGCACTGGACGTCATGGTCACAGCTTATTGCCGCCCACCCGGGAATGACATATCGTTCCGCTAGTGACACCACATTCCGTTACGGAGGGTCACCTATGGCTGCCCAGTACGACGCCGTGATCGTCGGAGCCGGCTTCGGCGGGATGGGTGCGGCGATCCAGCTCCACCGGCTCGGCCACCGCAGGCTGCTCATCCTGGAACGGGAGGACGACCTCGGCGGCACCTGGCACGTGAACCGCTATCCCGGCCTGGCCGTGGACATCCCGTCGGCCACCTACTCCTACTCCTTCGAGCCCAACCCGCACTGGTCCCGGCTGTTCGCGCCGGGTGCGGAGCTGAAGCAGTACGCCGAGCACGTGGCGACCAAATATGAACTGCGGCCGCACATGCGCTTCGGCACGACGGTGACCGGGGCGCACTGGGTCGAGGACGAGTCGCACTGGCGGATCGGCATCGCGGGCGGGGACAGCGTCACCGCGACCTACCTGTGCACCGCGACCGGTTTCCTCTCCCAGCCCAAGGTGCCCGACATCGAGGGCATCGAGAACTTCGGCGGCAAGGTCATCCACACCACGGCCTGGGACGACGACTACGACCTGACCGGCAAGCGGGCGGCGATCATCGGCACCGGCGCGACCGCGGTGCAGCTGATCCCGGAGGTGGCCAAGGTGGCCGCGGACCTGACCGTGTACCAGCGCACCCCGATCTGGGTCAGCCCGAAGCCGGACTACCGGATCCCACCGCGGTTACGCCGCCTGTTCGCCCGGATCCCCCTTGCCCAGCGGGTGGTGCGGACGGTCGGCAACGTGTTGCTGGAACTGCTGATGATCTCCGGCGTGGTGCACTACCGGCGGCTGCGGATCACCAACCGGATTGCCGAGCGGTACTGCCGGGCGCACCTGTTCCGCCAGGTCCGCGATCCGGAGCTGCGTCGCAAACTCACCCCGGACTACTCCTTCGGCTGCAAGCGGCCCACCTTCTCCAACACCTACTTCCGTGCCTTCACCCGGCCGCACGTGCACCTGGAGACCAGCCGGATCGAGCGGGTCGAGGAGCAGGCGATCGTCACCGCGGACGGCCGCCGCACCGAGATCGACGTGCTGTTGCTGGCCACCGGCTTCAACCTGTGGGACGTCAACTTCCCGGCCATCGAGATCATCGGCCGTGCTGGGAAAAACCTGGGCAAGTGGTGGCGGGAGAACCGGTTCCAGGCCTATGAGGGCGTCACCGTGCCCGGCTTTCCCAACCTGATCTCGCTGAACAGCCCGTACTCCTACAGCGGACTGTCCTACTTCACCACCATCGAATGCCAGATGCAGCACCTCGATCGGCTGTTCCGGGCGATGCGCGCCCGCAACGCCACGGTGTTCGAGGTCAGCCAGGAGGCCAACGACCGGTTCCTGGCGCTGATGCGGGACAAGGTCGGCGATTCGGTGTTCGCGCTCGGCCAGTGCGCCACCGCGAACAGCTACTACTTCAACCAGCACGGCGAGGCCACTCTGCTCCGGCCGACCTCCACCCGCAACGCGCAACGCGAGGCAGTCCGCTTCCCGTTGAACGACTACAGCTATGCCTAGGCGCGGGCTGGCCATCGGCTGCGGTGGCACGCTGGGGTTCGCCTGGACGGCGATCGCTTTGCAGTCGGTGCAACGGCAACTGGACTGGGACGCGCGGACCGCGGAGGTGTTGCTCGGCACCTCGGCGGGGGCGGAAATGGTGGCGTTGCTGGGATCCGGGCGGTCCGCGGACAGCATCGTGGCCGCGTTGGACGGGTCGGGCGAGGATGCGGTGCTCGCCGGGCATCTGGCGCGGCATCCGGGGATGCGGCCGCCGTTGCCGGGGTGGGGCTGGCCCGCGCGTGGCCTCGTCAGCAGTGGACTGCGGGGCGAGGTGGATCTGACGGCGGGATTGGCCGGGCTGTTACCCAAGGGCCGGGGTGATGCCGGGTGGCTGCGCGAACTCGGTGACCAGCTGGCCGGTGGCTGGGTTGCCCATCCCGCCACCTGGATCGTCGCGGCCGACGCCGCCACTGGCAGCCGGACCGCGTTCGGCTCCCCCACCGCGCCGGAAACCGTGCTGGGCCAGGCAATCGCTGCGTCCTGGGCGATCCCCGGCTGGTTCCCGCCGGTCCGGATCGCGGGCCGCGAGCACGTGGACGGTGGCACGATCTCCTCGGTCTCAGCCGATCTGCTCGTCCCCCTCGAACTGGATGAGGTCGTCGTGCTGGCCCCGATGACCAGCGAACACCCGGTCCCGGCCACCGGCCTGTCCCGGCTGGAACGGTTGCTGCGCAAGCGGATGACCCGCGGCCTGGACCGCGAGGTCCGACAGCTGCGCGCGGCGGGCACCCGGGTGATCCGGGTCGAACCCGGACCGGCCGAACTCGCCGCGATGGGCGCCAACTTCATGGACCTGCGCCGCAGACAGTCCACAGTGGACGTTTCCCGGCTGCACACACCCACCCGCGTGCGCGCGGCGATCAGCAACGGAGTCGCCGCATGACCCGCTTTCCGCCCCTCGACCTCACCGGGGCCTGTGTCGCGATCACCGGTGGCGCACAAGGGATCGGCCGGGCGACCGCAGGCGCCTTCGCCCGCCGCGGCGCCCGGGTGGCGATCGGCGACCTGGACTTCGACCTGGCCAAGGAAACCGCCGCCGAACTCGGCGGCACCGCGCACCGGCTGGACGTCGGCGATCCGGAGTCCTTCCGGGTCTTCCTGGCCGAGGCCGCTGCCGCGCACGGTGAACCGGCCGTGCTGGTCAACAATGCCGGGATCATGCCCAACGGTGGTTTCCTCGACCTGGACGAGCGCACCAACCGGTTGATGATCGAGGTCAATCTGTTCGGGGTGGTGCACGGGATGCGCCTGGTGCTGCCCGGCATGCTGGCCAGGGGCCGTGGGCACATCGTCAACGTGGCCTCGCTGGCCGGGAAGTTCCCGGTGCCGGGCCTGGCCATGTACAACGCGAGCAAGTTCGCCGTGGTCTTGCTGAGCGCGGCCACCCGGCGCGAGTACGCCGCCCGCGGGGTCAGCATCAGCACCGTGCTGCCCTCGGCGGTGGACACCGGGCTGTCCGCGGGCCTGGACATGAAGCCCATCCCCAAGGTGCAGCCCGCGGACATCGCCAGGGCCGTGCTGGGTTCGGTGCGCTCGCGCCGGGCCGAGATCGCGGTGCCCGGCTACGTCGGCGGGCTCGCCGCGCTGGCCGCGATCACCCCCGAACCCCTGCTCAACGCCGTCCGCAGGCTGATGCGCGATGACCGTGCGCTCCGGCCGGACAGTCCGGAGCGCCACGCCTACCGCAGCCGCCTCGACGATCAGGAGACCCGCTGATCCCGGGCCGCCACCAGGTCCAGTGCGATATCGGCGATGAGGTCCTCCTGGCCGCCGACCAGTCTGCGGCGGCCGACCTCGACCAGGATGCTCCGGGTGTCCAGACCATGGTGGGCGGCGGCGGTTTCGGCGTGCCGCAGAAAGCTGGAGTACGCGCCCGCGTAGCCGAGGGTGAGGGTTTCCCGGTCGATCCGGACCGGGCGGTCCTGGAGTGGGCGGACCAGGTCGTCGGCGGCGTCCATCAACGCGAACAGGTCGCAGCCGTGCTGCCAGCCGGTCAGGTCGGCCACCGCGACGAAGGCTTCCAGGGGGCAGTTGCCCGCGCCCGCGCCTTGTCCGGCAAGGGAAGCGTCCACCCGGGTGGCGCCGGATTCCACCGCCACCACCGAATTCGCCACGCCCAGGCCCAGGTTGTGGTGGGCGTGGATGCCGATCTCGGTGGCCGGGTCGAGGGTGTCGCGGTAGGCGCGGACGCGGTCGCGGACGCCGTCCATGGTGAGCCGGCCGCCGGAGTCGGTGACGTAAACGCACTGCGCGCCATAGGATTCCATCAGCTTGGCCTGGCGGGCGAGTTCGGCGGGTTCGGCCAGGTGGGACATCATCAGGAAGCCCGCGGTGTCCATGCCCAGCTCGCGCGCGGCGGCCAGGTGCTGGGCGGCCACATCGGCCTCGGTGCAGTGGGTGGCCACCCGGACCGCGCGGATGCCGAGCGCGTGCGCCTGTTTGAGGTCGCGCACGGTGCCGATGCCGGGCAGCAACAGCGTGGTCGGCACGGCGTGCTGGACCACGCCGGTGACCGCCTCGATCCATTCCCAGTCGGTGTGCGCGCCAATGCCGTAGTTGATGCTGGACCCGGCCAGGCCGTCGCCGTGCGCGACCTCGATGGCGGTCACGCCCGCCGCGTCCAGGCGCTGAGCGATGGTGCGGACCTGCTCGACGGTGTAGCGGTGCCGGACGGCGTGCATGCCGTCCCGCAGCGTGACATCGGTGAGATAGAGCGGCGTGCTCATGCGGACACCTCCTGCGTGCGGGTGCTGGCGATCCGTTCCGCGGTGCGCAGGGCAGCGGAGGTCATGATGTCCAGGTTTCCGGCGTAGGCGGGCAGGTAGTGCGCGGCGCCCTCGACTTCGAGGTAGACCGAGACCCGCACCAGTTCGCCTGCTGGGCCAAGGGCGCGCAGTGGGTCGTCGGCGGCCACGGTGGCGAACTGCACCCGCTGCTTGAGGCGGTAGCCGGGCACGTACTGCCGCACGTTGTCCACCATGTGCTCGACCGAGGCTGCCACCGCCGCGGTGTCGCAGGCGGAGACCAGGCAGTACACCGTGTCGCGCATGATCATGGGTGGTTCGGCGGGGTTGAGCACGATGATCGCCCTGGCCCTGGCCGCCCCGCCGACCTGTTCCAGGGCGCCGGCGGTGGTTTGTGTGAACTCGTCGATGTTGGCGCGGGTGCCGGGGCCGGCCGAGCGGGAGGCGATCGAGGCGACGATCTCGGCGTAGTGCACCGGGGTCACCGCGGACACCGCGGACACGATCGGGATGGTGGCCTGGCCGCCGCAGGTGACCATGTTGACGTTGCGCGCTCCGCCGGCCGCCTCCGGGTTGACGGCCGGGACGACGTAGGGGCCAATGGCGGCCGGGGTCAGGTCGATCAGGGTGCGGCCGAGTCCGCGCAGCACCTCGTCGTGGTGGCGGTGCGCGCCGGCGGAGGTGGCGTCGAAGACCAGGTCGATGCCGGCGAACTCGTCCAGGGCCACCAGTCCGTCGATGCCGCCCGCGGTGGTGGCGATCTTGAGCCTGCGCGCCCTGGCCAGTCCGTCGGAGTCCGGGTCGATCCCGGCCAGCGCGGTGATCTCCAGGTCGCCGGAAAGCCGGCGGATTTTCATCATCAGGTCGGTGCCGATGTTGCCGGAGCCGATGATGGCTGTTTTCGTGGTCATGCCTGATCTCCTTCCGACTGTCCAAAGTAGACACTCACGCCGCCGAGGCCGGTGATCTCGGCGGCGAAGTGGTCGCCGGGGACCGCGTTGACCACCGGGCCCAGTGCGCCGGTCAGCACCACATCGCCCGCGCGCACCGGGTCGCCGAGCGCGGCCAGGGTGTTGGCCAGCCAGGCCGCGGCAAGCAGCGGGTCGTCCAGGCAGTTGGCGCCGATGCCGGTGGAGGCCTCCTTGCCGTTGCGGCGCATGGACATCAGCACCGTGCGCAGGTCCAGCTCACCCAGCGGGACGGGGGTGCCGAGCACGTAGAGCCCGGCGGAGGCGTTGTCCGCCACGGTGTCCACGAAGCTGATGTCCCAGCCCGCGATCCGGCTGTCCACGATCTCCAGCGCGGGCAGCACGTACCGCACGGCCCGGCGGATGTCCTCCGGCCGGTACTCGGTGCCGGGCAGATCCTGGTCCAGGATCAGCGCGACTTCCGCCTCCACCTTGGGCTGCAACAGCCTGCCGGGTGCGACCACACCGCGGTCGGCGACCTCGGTGTCGGCGAAGAGCGCACCGAAGTCGGGCTGGTCCACGCCGAGCTGGCGTTGCACGGCCGGGTTGGTGAGGCCGATCTTGCGGCCGGTGATCCGCCGTCCAGCGGTGACCGCGGCGGCCACGTTGGTGCGCTGCACAGCGTAGGCGGCGGTCACGTCGCCGTCGGCGAACAGCGAGCGCACGGGCGGGCAGGCGATGCCGGTGCGGGCGGCCTCGGCCAGTGCGTCGGCGGCCTTGACGATATCGGCGTTCATGGGTGCCTCCTGGGGATGTGGGCCCAGGCGACTGCCGGGCCTAGGCCTCGTCGAGCAAGCGCAGCCCTTCCCGGGCCCAGGCGATCCTGGTCTCGGCCACGGCCGCCTGGCCGGCGAAGACGTGTGCCTTCAACCGGGCCATCCGGTCGTGCTCGCCGGGTGGGCGGTGGCTGAGGCGTTCCTTGAGCAGTTCGGTGTCCTTGGCCAGCAGCCGGGCGCTGTGCGCGGTCGCGTGCTCGGCCGCCGCCTCTTGCTCGGCGATGAACTCGGTCAGCACCCGCTTGGCCGCTTCCGGTTCCACCAGGTCGAAGTAGAGCGCCTGCACGTCCAGGGCGTCCCTGGAGGGCGGGCTGGGGTGCGCGGTGCCGATCCACTGCCGCAGTTCGGCCAGCCCCTGCTCGGTGATCGAGTACACCGTGCGGACCCGGCCGCCGGTCTTCAGCTGCTCGCCGGTGATCAGGCCACCGGCCTCCATGGTCTTGAGCGCCGGGTAGATCTGGCTCTGCGGGGCCGACCAGACCCATCGGGTGCTGGCGCTGAAGAGCTGGGTGAGTTCGTAGCCGCTCATCGGCCTGGCCTCGAGCACTCCCAGCAGAACGTGCTGAATCGACATGTATCGACCTTAGTATCCTCATCGGTCGATCCGCATGGTCACGGTCCGGGCCTCGGTGAAGAACTCGCGGCTGAACAGCCCGCCCTCGCGGCCGAGGCCGGAGTCACCCATGCCGCCGAAGGGCGCGCGCAGGTCGCGGACGAAGAAGCAGTTGACCCACACGTTGCCGCTGCGCAGGCTGCCCGCGACCCGGTGCGCGCGGTGCAGGTTGTCGGTGAAGACCATGGCGGACAGGCCATACCGGCTGTCGTTGGCCAGCGCGACCGCTTCCTCCTCGGTGTCGAACGGGGTGAGCGTGACCACCGGCCCGAACACCTCCTCGCGCAGCACGCGGGCCTCCCGCGGCGGGTCGAGCACGATGCTGGGGCGGACGAACCAGCCTGGCGCGCCGCCACCGCCGAGCACCTTGGCGCCGCCGGTGGCCGCCGGGTCGAGGTAGCCGGTGACCTTGCGGTAGTGCTCCTCGCTGGCCAGCGGGCCGAGCCGGGTGGCCGGGTCCTTCGGGTCGCCGAGGGTCATGGCCGCGGCGGCGTCGGCGAAGCGGGCGGTGAACTCCTCGTACACCCCGCGCTGCACGTACAGCCGGGATCCGGCCAGGCAGACCTGACCGGAGTTGCCGAAGGCGGCCTCGATCGCCCAGGTCACCGCGTTGTCCAGGTCGGCGTCGTCGAAGATCAGGTTGCAGCCCTTGCCGCCCAGCTCGAAGCTGACCGGGGTGAGGTTGGCCGCGGCGGCTCTGGCGATGGCCCGGCCGGTGCCGGACTCGCCGGTGAAGGTGATCCGGTCCACCGCCGGGTTGACGGTGAGCGCCTCGCCCGCGGAGTCGGGGCCGAAGCCGTGCACCACGTTGAGCACCCCGGGCGGCAGACCGGCCTCCAGGGCCAGTTTGGCAAGCAGGTACGCCGAATGCGGGGTGTCCTCGGCCGGTTTGAGCACCACGGTGTTGCCCCAGGCCAGCGCGGGGGCGACCTTCCAGGTTTCCAGCATCAGCGGGAAGTTCCACGGCGCGATCGCGGCCACCACTCCGGCGGGGGCGTGTTCGCTGTAGACGTGGTGGCCGGTGGGCGAGGGCAGGTGCTGGGATTCGGCCAGCCGGGCGTGGTCGGCGAAGAAGCGGAAGTTGTGCGCCGAGCGCGGCACGTCCTTGCCGATGGCCGCGGTGAGTGGTTTGCCCATGTCCTGGGTGTCGGCCAGGGCCAATTCGGCCCCGTTCTCCTCCATCAGGTCGGCGAGCCGGTGCAGCAGTTTGCCACGCTGTTCGAAGGACAGCCGTGGCCAAGGCCCGTCGTCGAAGGCGCGGCGGGCCGCGTCCACCGCGAGGTCGGCCTCGCGGGCGCCGCCGAGGGCGACGGTGGCGTAGCTTTCCCTGGTGTAGGGGTCGATGTCGTGGAACACCGCGCCGTCGGCCGAGTCGACCTCGGCGCCGTCGATCACATGCTTGATCTCGGTCATCGCTCCTGCTCCCGTTCGGTGTGGGTGGTCTTCTCGGCCAGGGTCTGTCCGCCCGCGCTCCACAGCCGGGGCGGGATCTCGTTGAGCAGCACCCGGATCTGTTCGTCCCGGACGCCGAGGCTGTCCCGGATCGCGGCGTGCACGGCGTGCAGGCAGGCGCGCAGGGTGTCCGGGTCGCGGCCCTCGGCGAGGTCGATGCGCACGATCGGCATCTCAGCCCCCCACCGTGATCCGGCCCAGGCCGGTGAACTCGGTGGTGACGTAGCCGCCCGGCGGCAGCGGCACCGCGTCGGTGACGCCGCCGGTGAGCACCAGCCAGCCGGCCTCGATCCGGTGGCCGCGGCGGGCGAGGGTGTTGGCGGCCAGGGCGAGGGCCTCGGCCGGGTGGCCCTGTACGGCGGCGCCGGTGGCGGTGTGCACCACCGTGCCGCCGGATTCCACCACACAGCCCTCCAGGGCGAGGTTGAGTTCGCCGGGGTCGCGGCCCAGCGCGCCGGTGACGAAGGCGCCCGAGGAAGCGTTGTCCGCCACCACATCCGGCAGGGTGAAGCGGAAGTCCCGGTACCGGCTGTCGATGATCTCGATCCCGGCGAAGACCTGGTCCACCGCGCAGATCGCGGTCGCGGCGGACACCCCGGGCCCGGTGAGCGAGCGGCCCATGACGAAGGCGATCTCCGGTTCGGCTCGTGGGTGGATCAGCCGTTCCCGGGGCACTGGTGCGCCCGCGGGCAGGATCATGGCGTCGGTGAGCCAGGCGACCAGCGGTGAGTCCACGTTCATCCGCTGCTGCTTGGCCCGTGAGGTCAGGCCCAGCTTGACCCCGATCAGGGTCTCGCCGCGGGCCAGTCGCAGTCGCAGCGTCTCGTCCTGGATCGCGTAGGCGGTGTCGAGATCGAGTTCGGGCCAGCTGTCGCTCAGCGGTGCGCCGTCGGTGCGGGTGTCCTCGCGGCGGAGCAGCTCCTCGGCTGCGTGTTCGACGGTCCACGATGCGGTGGCGGTCACGACGTCACTCCAGTGGGTTCAGCCGCGACCGGGACGCTGAGGCGGCGGGGCAGCGCGGTGATGGCGAGGGCGCCGAGCACGGCGACCACGGTGAAGAGGTAGAAGTTCCAGTCCGGGCCCAGCTCCGAGTCCAGGACCCAGCCGCCCAGGGTCGGGCCGAGGATCGCGCCGAGCCGCCCGACACCCAGTGCCCAGCCGATCCCGGTCGCTCGCATGCTCGCCGGATATGACCTGGTCACATGGGCGTTGAGCATGTGCATCGTGCCGATCGTGCCGTAGCCGGACACCGCCACCAGCACATAGATCACGGTCTGCCCCGGGTTGACGCTCAGCGCCGCCGAGCACACCGCGGCCAGCGCGAACGAGCCGAGCAGCACCGGCCGCGCCCCGTGCCGGTCGGAGAGCCGCCCGCCCAGCAAAGCCCCGGCCACCGAACCCAGGTTGAACGCGAGCAGGAAGCCCAGCGCCGAACCCAGCGGGTAGCCGGAGGCGCGCATGATCTCCGGCAGCCAGGTGTTGAGCCCGTAGACCAGCAGCAGCGCACAGAAGGAGGCCAGCCAGAACAACACGGTCCGGCGCAGGTAGGTCCGCTCGATGAGGGCCTTCACCCCGCTGAGGCCACCGGCGCGGCGTTCGGCGGGCGGCGGCACCGGCACGCCGAGCCGCGCGGCCAGGGCCTCGGCCTCGGCCTGTCTGCCGTGCGAGACCAGGTATTCCAGTGATTCGGGCAGGTGCCGCCACGCCAGTGGCAGCACCAGGATCAGCGGGGCGGCGCCGACCAGGTACATCACCCGCCAGCCCGCGGTGGGCAGCAGCGGGATGGCCAGGGTCGCGGCCAGGATGCCACCGACGGCGTAGCCGGATTGCATTGCGGCGTAAGTGAAAGTGCGGTGTTTGGCGTCGGCGTACTCGATGGTCAGGGTGGCCGCGGTGGGCATTAGCCCGCCCAGCCCGATCCCGGCCAGGAACCGCAGTGCCAGGAACACCTCGGGCGAGGGGGCCGCCGCGCACAGGGCGGTCAGCACAGAGAACCAGGTCACGCAGAGCAGGAAGGTCTTGCGGCGGCCCCAGGTGTCGGTGAGCGTGCCGGCCAGCAGCGCGCCGACCAGCATGCCGACCAGGGCGGCGCTGCCAATGGTCCCCGCTGTCGAGGCGGTGATGCCCCATTCGGCGCGCAGGGCCTGGATGGTGGTCCCGTAGACCACCAGGTCGTAGCCGTCGAAGGCGAGGGCCAGGCCGCACAGGACGATGATCACTAGCCGCGCCCGGGGACCGGTCAGGGTGGAAGCAGGCAAGACGGGCTCCTTATGCCGTCGGGATTCCGCGGATCACGCGTCGAGCGCGCGGTGTACCTGGGCCTGGGTGGACGGGCGCTGGGTCGGCCCGCGCCACATGTCGATCGCGTCGGGTTCGCTGGGGTCGAACACCCTCGGCACCCAGTCCGCCTCCTCGATCCGGCGCACGCCGTAGGAGTACTCGTAGGTGAGGCCCTCGGGGCCCTTGAAGTAGACGAAGATCGCGGTGGATTGTGGGTGGCGGCCCGGCCCCATCTCGATCTCCACCCCGCGCTCCTGCAGGAACCGCCAGTTGCGCATCACGTCGTCGAGCGAGTCGACCTGGAAGTTGATGTGGCACAGGCCGGGTTCGCTGCCGCGGAACACGGCCAGCTTGTGGTGCACCGGGTCGAACCGCATCAGACAGGCCAGATCCCCGATCCAGTCCGAGACCTTGATGTTGAACAGGGTGGACCAGAACCGGTACGCCTCGCGCACATCGGGCGCGTCCAGGCAGAGGTGGCCGAACTCGGTGATGCCCGCGGGGCGGCCGAAGTGCGGCGGGCGGGCGAGCTGGACCTGACCGGTGACCAGTTCGACCCGGTTGCCGAAGGGATCGTCGAAGGCCAGGAAGTCCTCGACCCGCCGGGACCTGGCCTGCTTGGCATTGCCGCGCACCACCGTGATGCCAGCGGCGGTGAGCTGGTTCTCGGCGTCGGCCAGCGCGTCGGCGTCGGCGACGCTGAACCCGGAGGCCAGCACGCCCGCCTCGCCCTCCTCGAAGGCCAGGCAGTGGTGACGCTGGTCGGCCCGCAGGTACCAGACCCCGTCCTCGTGCCCGACGAGTTCCATGCCGACCACGTCGACGGCGAAGCCGACCGCGGTGGCGGCGTCCGCGGTGCCGGACCGTACGTAGGCGATGTCGTGCAGCGTGATCACGGTCGTCCCTTCGAGTAGCCGGTGCGGAGGTGGGTCCAGAGGCGGCCGAGCAGTTCGGTCTCGGCGGCCAGCCAGGCGTCCTGCTCGTCCTGGGTCAGCGGGCGCGGCCGACCGGCCGCGGCGTGGGAGTTGATCCGGGCCGAGGACTCCAGCAGCCACATCCGGGCCACCGCCTGACCGAGGTCCGCGCCCACGGTGACCGCGCCGTTGCCGCGCAACAGCAGTGCGGGCGACGCGCCGAGTGCCGCGGCCAGTGACTCTGCTCGGTCCCGGTCCCGCACCAGGCGGACATCGGGGAAAACCGGCACCTCGGTGCCGAGAAACGCGCCCTGGCCGTGCAACGGGCGGATCGGCAGGTCCGCGCCGGCCAGTGCGGTGGCAGTCTCGGGCTGGGCCCGGCAGATCGCCCGCACATCCGGGCGGGCCCGGTAGATCGCGAGGTGGATCCACGCCTCCCGCGGCGTGCCCTCGGGGAGTTCGGTGGCGCCCGGCGCGATGACCATCGCGCGGTCGGCGGGGGTGAGCGAGCCCAGCGGGCGGGGCGGGGTGATGAGCAGCGACCCGTCCTCCACCAGCGCGGACACATGGCCGAAGGCCGACACGAGCCCGGCCTGGGCCAGCACTCCCGCCGCATCCAGCAGATCATCTTCGATCCGGCTTTCCTTCATAGTTCGAAAGGTACATGTATCAATAGAACTATGGGAAGAGCCAAGCTCCCCTCGACAGCTGAACGACAGCTCACCCACCCACCGCCGTGTTGGCCGTTCCGGACGCCGTGTTGGCCGTTGTGGACGCCGAGTTGGCCCAACTGGTACGCCAATTTGGCCCAAGTGGGCGTACCAGTTGGGCCAAGTGGTACAAGTTCGGCCAAGACTGGGTACGACAACGGCCAACACGGCGGGGAGTTCTTAGGGTTCTCGGCATGACAGCGCAGGAGCCCGATGAGGTGTTCATCGAGGGCGGCAGTTTCGCAGTGACCGCGGTGGACGGCACGGGCCTGTTCGACCCGGCCGCGCACGGCATGGCACCGCGGGCGATCAGCACCTCCTGCTACCACGGCCACGTCGGCCGGTACGCAGTCGTCGAGCAGCGGCTGACACTGCGCGAACTCCAGCTCGGGTCGGCGGCGGAACCTCCGCCACTCGCCGGGGTACGACCGCGCCAGGACGAGGACGAGAGCTGGCACTACCGGGGGCTGGAGCTACCGATCGACTTCACCGGTCGCCTGCTGATCGGCCGGGGCAACCTCGCCGACCGCCCCTACCTCACCATGGGATTCCGCCCGGCCTGGCTGTACCCGGACGTCCGGGAACTGACCTTCCAGGCTGGGGCACTGCTCAGCGCCACCGACTGTTCCGCCGCGCTGGCCGAGGTCCGGGCGGCGGTCGCCGCGACAGCCACCCGCCCGGCGCCGGGCGAGGAAACGCGGGACTGGATCGACCGCACCTTCTCCCTGACCTACGCCTACAGCTGGCCGGGTCGGCCTCAGTAGGCCAGTTCCGCGTCCAGCGAATCCGCGACCTCCACCGCGATCTCGATCGCCCGCTGTGCGAGTGGCGACCGGGTGCGATTCGCCTGCCACAGCAGGAAAATCTCGCGCGGCGGCAGCGCGGGCTTCAGCTCGTGCACACTCAGCGAGGCATCGGCGCCGATGTCGGCGCTGTGCACGATGAGTCGCGGCAGGATCGCCGACCCCATGCCGGCCCGCACCATCGACAGCACGGTTTCGTTGCCCGCGGTACGGCACACGATGTCCGGCCGCACTCCGCGCCGGGTGAGCACCTGTTCCAGCCGGGCCTGGTCGCAGATCGGCGGGTGCGCCACCATCGGCGCGCCGTCGAGCCGGTCCACGCGCACCGGGCCGTCGGGGAAGGTGTCGCGGCGGGCCACCAGCAGGTAGGGATCGTCGAGTAGTTTGCGGTGTTCGACCTCGCCGTCGACGCGCCCGTCGAAGAACATCAGGTCCAGGTCCTGCACCTGCGGCTGGTCCACTTCCTCCTCGAACAGCCTGATGTCGCAGTCGGGCTGCTCGGCCCGCAGGCCGCGGATGACCTGCGGCAGGATCACGTTGGACACGCTCTGGAAGGTGCCGATGTCGACCCGGCCGCCCCCGGCCTGGAACCGGTCGACGGCCGTAACCAACGCCAGGGCCTTCGCCAGCAACTCGCGTCCGTGGGCCAGCACCACCTTGCCCAGCGGGGTGGACTGCACCGGTCGCGGCCCGCCCGGCCGGTCGAACACGGCGCCGCCGACGGCCTTCTCCAGGGCCGCGATCTGCTGGCTCACCGTGGACTGGGTGTACCCGAGCCGCGCGGCCGCCCGTCCGAACGAGCCCTCGTCCACCACGGCGGCCAGCGCGGCGAGATGCCGCAGTTCGACGTCGGACATGGGCACACTCTACCCGGATAAACATCGCCGCGGCCGATCAACCTGATCGGTATCCATCGCTTTTACCGATGTCTTCCCGGACCTAACCTGACGCTCATGACCGATCACCACTCCCCCGGCGAACAGCTCGTCGAGATCAACGATGTCGAGCTGTGCGTGGAGACCTTCGGCAACCCCGCGCACCCGGCGATCCTGCTCGTCGACGGCGCGACTGCCTCGATGCTGTGGTGGGAAACCGAGCTGTGCCAACAACTCGCGCACCGCGGCCGGTTCGTGATCCGCTACGACAACCGGGACACCGGCCGATCCACCAGCTACCCGCCGGGGCGGCCGGGGTACGCCTACCCCGACCTGGCCGCGGACGCGCTCGGCATCCTGGACGCCCTGGACATCAAGCAGGCGCACGTCGTCTGCCGGTCGATGTCGGGCGGGATCGGGCTGCTGCTCGGCGTGGATCACCCCGACCGGGTGGCCTCGCTGACCTTCGTCTCCACCTCCACCGGCGCGGACGGACTCCCGCCGTCCTCGGACGAACTCGGCAGCGGCATCCCCGCCAACCCGGATCCCGCCGATCCCGGTGCGGTGGTGGATTTCGTTGTCGCGTCAGCGAAAGCGTGTTCGGGGGGCTCGCCCTACTTCGACGAGACCGCCGTGCGCGCGCTGGTCGAGCGGGACGTGGCCCGCACCCGCGATCTCGCGGCCATGCTGGGCAACCACTACGCGATCAGCTTCGACGGGTCCTCCCGCGAGTGGGCCGCGATCACGGCGCCGACGCTGGTGGTGCACGGCGATCTCGACCCGGTGTGCCCGCTCCCGCACGGACACGCCGTGCACGAGGCGATTCCCGGGGCGGAGCTGCTGATCCTGGCCGGCGCCGGGCACGATCTGCCGCGGCCGCTGTGGGACATCTTCGTCCCAGCGCTGCTCCAGCACACCGCGGGCGGGCGGCCATGACCGGGTTGCGCTCGGCGCTCTGGCTGCCACTCTTCGACGAACTCGCCGACCCGGCGGCCATCGCCCGGCTGGCCGCGGAGGCAGAGGAAGTGGGCTGGCACGGGGTCTTCGTCTGGGACCACCTGCGCTGGCGGGCGCCGGTCCGGCAGGTGGCCGACCCGTGGATCACCCTGGCCGCGATCGCCACCGCCACCGAACGCCTCCGCTTCGGCCCCATGGTCACCCCGCTGGCCCGCCGCCGGCCGGCCAAACTCGCCAAGGAAACCGCGACCCTGGACCGGCTCAGCGGTGGCCGCCTCACCCTCGGCGTCGGACTGGGCAGTGATCGCTTCGCGGGCGAACTGAGTGCGACCGGGGAGGAACTCGACGATCGGCGGCGGGGCGAGCTGCTCGACGAGTCGCTGGAGATCCTCGCCGCCGCGTGGTCCGGTGCGCCGGTGCACCACCGCGGCAGGCACTACACCGTCGACGGCATCGAGTTCCTGCCTGCGCCGGTGCAGCGGCCCGGGGTGCCGGTGTGGGCCGCTGGACGTCCCGGCAACGCGAAACCGCTGCGCCGGGCGGCCCGGCAGGACGGCTTCTTCCCGGTGAATCTGGAAAACCCGGACCAGCTCGCCGAGATCGTCACTACCATCACTGATCTTCGCCAGCAGCAGATGACCCGGTACGACATCGCCGTCCCCCTGCCACCCGGCACCGATCCGGCGCCCTACGCCGCGGCGGGCGCCACCTGGTGGCTGGCGGAGTTCGAGCCGGAAACGGTGTCGCTGGACCAGGTGCGGGGCGTGCTCCGCGACGGGCCGGCCGACCTCGCTATCGAGAGGACCAGGTGATGGCCACCCTGTTCGACTATGACGCGGAACTGCGTCGGCACAACGAACTCCTGCGCGCCGCGGCCCGCGTTGACGCCGGGGACCACGTGCTCGACGTTGGCTGCGGCACCGGCCAGGCCACCCGCGAGGCCGCTCGCGCCGCGGTCGACGGAAGTGCGGTGGGCGTGGACATCTCGGTGCCGATGCTGGCGCGGGCCCGTCAGCTCAGCGCCGAGCAGGGACTGGCCAACGTCACCTTCGAGCAGGCGGACGCCCAGGTGCACCAGTTCCCGCCGGGGCGTTTTGACCTGTGCATCAGCCGGTTCGGCACGATGTTCTTCGCCGACCCGGTCGCCGCGTTCACCAACATCGGTCGCGCGCTGCGGCCGGGGGCCCGGCTGGTGCTGCTGGTCTGGCAAGGGCAGGACCGCAACGAGTGGGCCACCGCGATCCGCCAGACCTACACCGCCGCACCGGCCACCCCCAGCGGTCCCAGCACGTTCTCGCTCGGCGACCCGGCGGTCACCGAAGGCATCCTGACCGCGGCCGGGTTCGCCGACATCAAGTTCACCGACGTGCGCGAACCGGTCTACTACGGCCCGGACAGCGCCACCGCCTACGACGCCGTGCTCCACCAGCTGAAACTCCAGGACGTGCTCAACACCCTCGACCCCGCCGAAGCCGAACAGGCCCGCATCCGCTTGCGCGCCACCCTCGACGCACACACCACCCCCGACGGCGTGCACTTCGACTCGCGCGCCTGGCTTGTCGAAGCCCGCCACCCCTAGCACCCGCCACGTCGAGTTGGCCCAAGTCGTACGCCGAGTTGGCACAACTGGGCGTGCCGCTTGGGCCAACTCGACGGCTCTAGGCCAGGCCGGCCGCGATGAGCTGTTGCCAGATCTCGCCTGCGTCGATGACCTCGACCTCGAGTTTCTCCGCCTTGGCGAGTTTGCTCGCGCCGACGTCGGCGCCGGTGATCAGCAGATCGGTGCTGGCCGAGACCGAGGAGGCGATGGTTGCGCCGGCTTTCTCGCATAGACGCTGGAAGGCCGGGCGGGGCACCTTCTCGCCGGAGCGCGGGTCGTTGATCGCGCCGGTGACCACCACGGTCTTGCCTGCCAGGGGCGCGTCGGCGGCGACCACGGGCGGCAGGTCTTCCTCGCGCACGTCCAGGGACACGCCCCATTCGCGCAGGCGGTCGATCTCGGGGCGTAGCCGGGTGAGGTGTTCGGTCAGTGAGGCGGCGACCTTCGGGCCGATGTCCTCCACCGCGACCAGGCGTTCCTCGCCCGCGTCCGCGATCTCTTCCAGGGAGCCGAAACCGGCGCGGCACAGGCGGGTGGCGGTGCCCTCGGAGGCCATCGGGATGGCCAGGCCGATCAGGGCGCGGCGCAGGCCGACCTTGCGGCTGGTGGCGATGGAGTCGATCATGCGGGCCGCGGAGACCTCGGCGATCCGGTCGAACTCCAGCAGGTGCGCCTCGGTGAGGGTGTAGAAGTCCGAGGGGTTCTCCAGCAGCCCGGCCTCGGCGAGGCGTTCGATCCACTTCGGACCGACCGCCTCGATGTCGGCGGCGGCGCGGGAGGCCCAGTGGATCAGCCTGCGCACGGTCTGGGCGGGGCAGGAGACGTTGGTGCAGAACAGTTCCCGGCTGTTGCCCTGTTCGGTGAGCGGTTCCGCGCAGGACGGGCAGGTGGTGGGCGGCACGATCTCGCGCTCGGCGCCGGTGCGCTTGGACTCGTCCAGCACCCCGGCCACGAACGGGATCACGTCACCGGCGCGGCGCACCAGCACGGTGTCGCCGATCCGGATGCCGCGGGCCCGGATGACCTCCTGGTTGGCCAGGGTGGCCTTGGTGACCGTGGTGCCGCCGACGAACACCGGTTCCAGGTGCGCCACCGGGGCGATCTTGCCGGTTTTGCCGACGTCCCAGACCACGTCGGCGAGCACGGTGGTCTTCTCCTCGGCGGCGAACTTGAACGCCAGCGCGCCGCGCGGGGAGCTGGACCGGGTGCCCGCGGCGCGGTAGGCGTCCCGGTTGGCCAGGCGCAGCACCGCGCCGTCGAGGTCGTAGTCCAGGTCGTTGCGGCCCGCTTCGATCTCGGTGATCACCGCCTGGGCCTGCTCGGCGTCGGCGCACAGCCGCATGTCCGCGCCGGAGAGCCCCAGCTGGCGCAGGCCCTCGCCCAGGTCGGCGGCGGCGCTGTCCGCATCGGAGGTGTCCAGGTCGAAGGCGAAGAAGCGCAGCCGCCGTTCGGACACCGTGGCCGGGTCCTTGGCGCGCAACGTGCCGGCGGCCGCGTTGCGCGGGTTGATCAGCGGTTTGTCCGGGTGCGCGATGTTGTAGGCGGCGAAGGTGGAGCGCAGCATGACCGCCTCGCCGCGCACCTCGACCCGGCCGGGCGCGTCCACCCGCTCGGGCACCCCGTCGACCAGGGCGCGGACCAGCGGGGTCACGTCGTCGCCGGTGGTGCCGTCGCCGCGGGTGACCGCTCGCGCCAGCCTGCCTTCCTCATAGACCAGGGCGAGGGAGAGCCCGTCCAGTTTGGGCATGACCACCACCGGCTGGCCGGGGAAGCGGTCGAAGAAGGCCACCACCTGCTCGGGTTTGGTGGCCTTTTCCAGGGAGAGCATCGGACGGGAGTGCCGGACCGGGGCGTGCAGCACGGTGGGCGCGCCGACCTGATCGAGGGGATTCGGATCTGGGGTCAGCTCCGGGTTGGACTCGATCAAGGCACGCAGTTCGTCCTCGATCGCGTCGTACTCGGCGTCGGCCACCAGCGGCGAGCCGCGGTAGTAGGCGTCGCGCAGCGCGACGATCTGATCAGCGAGTTCCCGGATGCGTTCCCCAGCGTTCACGGCGCTCAACATAGTGCCGCCCACCGACAGTCCACAGCGGACGCGCTGCTGAGAGCCGCCACAGGTTCGATGCGGGAAGATCGGTCGCATGATCCGATACCTGCTCGGCGCGCTGGCCGCGGCCCTGGTGTGGGTGCTGCGCGAACTGCCCGCCCAGTTCGGCGGCCGGGCGGGCGGCGACCGGGTGACCCGGTCCCCGCAGTACCGCGACGGCGCCTTCCGCAACCGCGCCCGCACCCTGGCCGCGCCGACGGGCCGGGCGAAGATCCTGCGCGAGCTGGTGCTGGGCAAACAGCAGCGCAAACCGGCCGGACCGGTGCCCCTCGTAGAGCCGCAGCCGCCGTCCGGGCAGGGCGTGCACCTGACTTGGTACGGGCACTCCAGCGCGCTGGTGGAGCTGGACGGCGGGCTGATCCTGCTCGATCCGGTGTGGGGCGAGCGGGTCTCGCCGCTGCCCTTCGGCGGACCACGGCGGCTGCACCGGCCGCCGGTGCCGGTGGAGTCATTGCCGCAGGTGGACGCGGTGATCATCTCGCACGACCACTACGACCACCTGGACCTGGCCACGGTGCGGGCACTGGTGCGCACCCAGACCGCGCCGTTCGTGGTGCCGCTGGGCGTGGGCGCGCACCTGCGGCGCTGGCGGGTGCCCGCGGACCGGATCATCGAGCTGGACTGGTCGGAGTCGGTCACCGCGGGCGGGGTGGAGATCATCGCCACCCCGGCCCAGCACTTCTCCGGGCGGGCGTTGAAACGGGACGACACGCTGTGGGCCTCCTACGCGCTGATCGGCCCCGAACACCGGGTCTTCTACACCGGCGACACCGGCTACTTCCCCGGCTTCGCCGAGATCGGCGCGCAGCACGGCCCGTTCGACGCCACCCTGGTGCAGATCGGCGCGTACGTGGACACCTGGCCGGACATCCACATGACCCCGGAGGAGGGCGTGACCGCGCACCAGGACCTGCGCGGCGGCCTCCTGGTACCGGTGCACTGGGCGACCTTCACCCTGGGCGTGCAGGACTGGGCCGAGCCGGTCGACCGGCTGTGGGCGGAGGCGAAGGCACGCGAGGTCGCGGTGGCGATCCCGCGGCCCGGTGAGCGGGTGGACGTGGCCGCGCCCGCGCCGGTGGTGCCCTGGTGGCAGTTGCTCGAACCCGGTCAGACCGAGTCGACCAGGTGATGTGAGGGTCCGTAGCTGATCCGCCAGCTCGCGCAGTAGCCCAGCCTGCCGTCGGCCACGCAACGGATCGCGATGTTGATCCAGTGCACGTCCGCGGTCGGGGTGGTGTCCCGGAAAGTGAACCCGACCGCGGTCTCGAAGTTGTCCTCGCCGCAGACGCACTCGACGAAGTAGCGCGCCTCGGCCTCCTCGTCGAGGGTCGGCCAGTGCTCGGCCGAGTCGAGCATGGGCACGGTGCGGTCGCAGCCGGCGCAGGTGCGGCGCACGCAAGTGCCGGATTCGTCGGTCTCCAGCACGAAGACCTGACCGGCGCAGTCGGCGCAGCGGGCCACCACCACCCGGTGCGCGCCGAACTCGGGCGGGTCCGCCTCGAAGTAGGCGAGCAGGTCGTCGAGGTTGTCCCCGATCCAGCTGTCGTCGATCTCCCTGAGTGTCACCGCGGCAGAGTAATGGGTTGCCCCGACAGAGAAGATCGAGTCATGACCACATTCCTCACCCAGTCCGACATAACCCGCCGTACCGCCGCCGCGGTGGACGCGGCGGTGGGCGCCGGACGGGATCTTGGTCTCGCCGTCACCGAGGCCAGGGTGCTGCACGACCTGTTCTCCGTCGTGGTCCACCTCGCGCCGGCGCCGGTGGTGGCCCGGATTCCCGTTGTGCTGCCGGAATCCGCGGGCCTGGACGCGCTGGCGCACCGCCAGCAGGCGGAGCTGGACGTGACCCGATGGCTGGCCGACCAGGGCGTCCCGGTGCTCCCGCCCAGTCCGCTGGTGCCGCGGAAACCCGTGCAGCGCAACGGGTTCTCCATGACGTTCTGGCAGCTCGTCGCGGAGGACCGGGGCAAGGAACCCGACTACGCGGCCAACGCCGAGAGCACCGCCGCCCTGCACGCCGCGCTGCGCGACTACCCAGGCCCGCTGTCGTTCCTGTCCGCGGCCGAACCGGAGTTCATCACCGAAGGCCTTGCGCTGCTGGGTAATCAGCCCGATCTGCTCGATGCGGCTGACCTGGACCGCGCTCGCCGCGAATGGCAGGTGCTGGAGCCGCCGGTGCGCTCGCGGACGGCATTCGAGCAGGCGTTCCCCGGGATCGACCTGCAGCCCATCCACGGCGATTCCCCGCCAGCCAACATCTTCGCCGGTGCGGACGGCGACCGCTACGCCGACTTCGAGCTGGTCACCCTGGGCCCGGTCGAATGGGACCTGGCCGCGCTCGGACCCGACCTGGAAGCGGCCTACAACCGCGGCGCCCAGCGCAACGGCCTGCGGGCGTTGCGCGCGGACGTGCTGAGGTTCGTCAACGCCGTAGGCATGTTGCGCGGCATCGCTTTCCTCGCACTCGCGCCGCAAATGCCCGCCATCGTGGAGTACGTGACGCCCACCCTCGACCCCTGGCGCGGCACGCCGTTCGCGGGCGGCCTGACTCCCGGAAACTCGGTTGGCCACCAGCGGGACGCGGACTAACCTCGCCGTCATGTGCACCAGTACCGGCTACGCCGCGATCAACACGGCGATGCCGCCCCGCATCGCCGCCTGACGGCGGCGCACCGAGCACTTCCTCCCTGCCCGCCGTTCCGGCCATCGCCGGGCGGCGCCACTTTGTGCTGCCCGGCTCCCCCGAGAGCTGCGGAGCATTCACTTGTCCATTTCCCCACATCTGCGCGCCACCGATATCTCCGTCACCCTGGGCGGTCGCGTGCTGCTCACCGACGTCTCCGTCACCGTCTCGACCCGGTCCCGGCTGGCCATCGTCGGCGAGAACGGGCGCGGCAAAACCACCCTGCTGCACGTGCTCGCCGGACTGCGCCTCCCCGACCGGGGTTCGGTGCACCGCGCGGGCAGCTTCGGCCTGTCCCAGCAGGCATTGCCCGCCGGTCCGGGTGAGACGGTCGGCTCGCTGACCGACGAAGCCCTGCACGCCGCCCGCACCGCGTTGCGCGACCTCGACGAAGCCACCGACGGCCTCACCCGGGGCCTCGCCGAGGCCGAGCAGCAGTACACCCGCGCCCTGGAGTCGGCCACCCGCCTCGATGCCTGGGATGCCGAGCGCCGCCTGGACATCGCCCTGGCCGGGCTCGACGCCTGCCCCGACCGGGAGCGCGAACTGCGCACCCTCTCGGTCGGGCAGCGCTACCGGGTGCGGCTGGCCTGTCTGCTCAGCGCCGGGCACGACCTGCTGTTGCTGGACGAGCCCAGCAACCACCTCGACGCGGGCGGCCTGACCTTCCTGGCCGAGCGGCTGCGGACACACCGCGGCGGACTGGCCCTGGTCAGCCACGACCGCACCCTGCTGCGCGAGGTGGCACACGAGTTCCTCGACCTGGACCCAACCCAGGACGGCAGGCCCCGCCGGTACGCAGGCGGCTACCAGGCCTGGGTGGACGGCCGCCGCCGGGACCGGGCGCGATGGGTGCAGGAGTACGAGGAGCAGCAGGCCGAACAGCGTGGCCTGGCCACCGCCCTGGACCAGGTCAGGTCCCGGTTGAGCACGGGGTGGCGGCCGGACAAGGGCACCCCCAGGCATCTTCGGCAGTCCCGCACGCCGGGGGTGGTGCAGGCGCTCAACCGCGCGCAGGAGGCCCTGGCCGCGCACCGGGTCACCGTGCCCGAACCGCCGCTCACCCTGCGCTGGCCGGAAGCACGCACCCGCACCGGCGCCGGGCTAGTCCGGGTGGACGCGGTGCGGGTGACCGGGCGGCTCGATCAGCCGGTCAGCCACACCCTGGACGGCGGCGACCGGCTGCTGGTCACCGGCGGCAACGGCACCGGCAAGTCCACCCTGCTCGGCCTGCTCGCCGGAGTGCTGGCCCCGAGCCAGGGCCAGGTGCGGCACCTGCCGGGCGCGCGGATCGAGCTGATCGCCCAGGAGGTCCCGGACTGGCCGGGGGAACTGACCGCCTGGCAACTGTTCGAGCGGCAGGCCCTGCCCGGTTCGCCGACCTCCTCCGGGCTGCTGGACCGGGAGGCCGCGCGCACCCCGGTGGCCCGGCTATCCCTTGGCCAGCAACGGCGACTGGACCTGGCCCTGCGCCTGGCCGCCCGCCCGGACCTGGTGATCTTCGACGAGCCGACCAACCACCTCTCCCCCGCCCTGGTCGACGAACTCACCGCGGCGATGGCCGGCACCAGCGCCGCGGTAGTCGTGGCCACCCACGATCGCGGGTTGCTGACCGAACTCGCGCACTGGCCCCGGCTGGCACTCGGCTGAGCGTGGCGGGGCCGCGGTGGCGAGGAGCGTGGGTGCGGTCGGCCGGGTTGCGGGGCACCCAGGCGGCCGGGAAGCTGCACCCGTGATCACACGCTGCGCCCTGCTCGTGCTGTGTTTGCTGGCCACCCTGCTCACCGCCCCGGCCGCGACGGGGGCGGTGGCCAACGCCGAGGGCAAGGTCACCGATCCGGTGCCGCTGCTGGAGTACCGCACCGCGGGACAGGCCGGCTGGTTCTGGACGTTGTCCCAGGCCGAGGGCAACGCCGCCGAAGGACAGTTCGGGATGGCCCGGCAGCACACCCGGCTGGGTTTCCTGCGACGGCAGGCATTTCCGGGCAGTCAGCCCCTGTACCGGCTGCGGGTGGCCGACCGGTCGGCGTACCTGCTGACCGCCTCGGCCAGTGAGCGGCAGAGCCTGCTCGACTCCGGCCGGTTCACCGAGGGTGGCGTGCTCGGCCACACCGGCGCGACCCGGCAGCCGGGGACCGAGGTGCTGTACCGGATGTCCAACGGCGCCGAGTGGCGCGCGGTGCCCGCCCGCAAGCAGGCCGACTTCCTCGCGCAGGGGTACCGGACCGACGGGCCGCTGGGTTACGTCTGGCCCGCGTTCCACCGGACCGGGGCGATCTACTTCGGCACCTTCGACGCCAAGGGCAACCAGTCCCTGATCGCCGGGGTCAAACGGGTGTACCAGCGGGACAACGACTGGTGGGGCGGGCTGCGGGACTTCGCCGGGTCGGGGGTGCCGCGCAACGCCTGGCACTGGCCGCAGGAGGACTTCACCGACCGCGAACCGGCCATCGGCTTCTACGACGACGCCAACCCGGACACCCTGCGCAAACAGGTCGCCCAGGCCGCGGGCGCCGGACTGCGGTACTTCAGCTTCTACTGGTACTGGAACCCGGCCGACGGCGGCGCGGAGAACTACATCGAGGGCCTGCGCGCCTACCTGGCCGCGAGCAACCGCACCGATATCGACTTCACCATCCTCACCTGCCTGCACCCCTGGACCGACGGCCCGGTGTCGCTGAAGCTGCCCCTGGAACAGATCACCAAGGCCGCGAACACCATCGTGGACAGCTACCTCACCAAGTCCAACTACCTGCGCGCCAACGACGGCAGGCCGATCATCGGCGTGTGCGACGCCCGCGGCGTCGGCAACGGCACCGCCACCGGGCTGCACGTCGCGGACACCCGCCGGTTCACCGACGCGATGCGGGCGCGGGCCAGGGAGAAACTGGGTGAGGAGGTGCTGATCACGCTGAACGGGGTGCCGCCCGCCGAGGCGGGCTTCGACGGCAGCGACTGCCTCGGCCAGTTCGACGACTCCCGTTCCTACCAGCGCTACGCCGACAACCAGCGCGGCTTCTTCCACAACTACCCGGGAACCCTGCTGCGCTGCGCGACCTCGGACTTCGACGAGCGGCCGCGGATCGCCATCTCCATCCCCGACCCCGGGCCCGATCCGGCCAAGCTGCGCGAGCGGTTCCGCTGGTACCCCGACGCCGACCTGCCCGGGTTCGAGCGGCTGCTGGACAACGTGCGCACCGACATCGCCGAGTCCACCCGGCCGTCCACCGTGGACAACTTCGTCTCGCTCTACGCCTGGAACGAGTGGCACGAGGGCGGATACGTCGAGCCGAACAAGCGGGACGGCTGCGCCTACCTGGACGCGGTGCGCCGGAAACTGGGCCTGACCACCGGGGCGGGCTGTGTCGCCAACCCCACCTGAGCGCGGCTGTCACCCGGCTCCGCTAGACTGACTAAAATTTCAGTAAATGGCTGCCCGCCGACCGGCCCACAGTGGAGTGAGCACTTGCGACCGAACCCGATGTCCCGCCGGACCCTGCTGCACGGCCTCACCGGCCTGGGCGCCCTCGCCCTCGCCTCGGCCTGCTCCAACCCGGACGCCCCCGCCCCGTCGAGCGCCCCCAGTGGCACGCCGGAACAGGCCGCGGCCCCGTCCCGCCGGTTCGGCGCCGAATGGGAGCCGCACGCCCGCACCTTCATGTCCTGGCCCGCCTCCACCGGGATCTGGGGCGAGGACCTGGGCGGGGTGCGCGCGGACATCGCCCGGCTGGCCCAGGCCATCGCGGGCTTCGAACCGGTGGTGCTGCTGGCCCGGCCGGAGCAGGCCGAGGCCGCCCAGCGGGCCTGCGGCAAGGACGTCGAAGTGGTGCCGATCCCGGTGGACGACCTGTGGGCTCGGGACACCGTGCCGGTCTTCGTCGAGGAGGGCGGCAAGGTCTCCGGCGTCGACTTCCACTTCAACGGCTGGGGCAAGAAGCAGCAGCACGACCGGGACGGCAAGGTCGCGGCCGCGGTGCTGGCCAAGTACGGCATCCCCGGGGTGGCCACCCCGCTGGTCGGCGAGGGCGGCTCGTTCGAGACCGACGGCCAGGGCACGCTGATGGTGACCGAGAGTTCGATGGTCAACGACAACCGCAACCCCGGCATGAGCCGGGACCAGATCGAGGCCGAGCTGAAGAAGGCGCTCGGCGTGCGCAAGGTGATCTGGTTCGCCGGCGTCCGCGGCGAGGACATCACCGACGCGCACGTGGACTCGCTGGTCCGCTTCGCCGCCTCCGGCGCGGTGCTGCTGGACCAGGCCGCCCCCGGCACCCCGCCGGACTCCTGGTCCCGCTCGGCCGCCCAGGCCAAGACCGTGCTCAAGGACGCCACCGACGCCAACGGCAAGAAGCTCGAAGTCGTCGAACTGGTCCAGCCAGACCCGGACCAGGTGGCCGGCTACCGGGACACCAGCGTGATCTCCTACGTCAACTTCTACGTGGCCAACAAGGCGCTGATCGTGCCCCGCTTCGGCGACCGCCAGGCCGACGACCGCGCCCAGCAGGTACTGCGCGACCACTTCCCCGGCCGGGAGATCGTGCCGGTGGCCATCAACAACATCGCCGGCGGTGGCGGCGGCATCCACTGCGCCACCCACGACCAGCCCGGCACACCCGAGTCCCGCTGACGGGAACGCCCGCCCGCCGACTTGGGCCAACTGGTACGCCGGTTTTGCCCAAGCGGGCGTACCAGTTGGGCCAAGTGGGACGGGAGGGTGGGTCAGGCCGGGGTGGTGGGGACGCCGACCGTGTCCCAGGCGCCGGTGGTGGCGGTGTGTTCCAGGCTGCCTGGGCCGTAGATGCGGGCGGCCTGGTCGACCGTGCGGCGGGCGAAGGTGGCGAAGTCGACGTCCGGGGGCAGGTCGGCGGAGGTGAGGGCTTCGTACCAGATCCGGCCTGCGCGCATCCAGGACTGGCCGCCCAGTTCGGTGGCGGTCAGGTAGAAGGCGTGGCCGGGGATGCCGCTGTTGAGCTGGGCCGGGCCGTCGGCGAGGTACTCGGCCAGGTGCGCGACCTGTTCGTCCGCGCCCAGCACCGGATCGTCGTAGGCGGTGCCCGGTTCGGCCAGTGAGCGCAGGCCGACGCCGTACACGCCGGGCAGCAGCAATCCCTTGCCCACCACCCAGTCCGCGGTCGCCGCGGTCTCGTCCGCGCCGTACTGCGCGCACAGCAGGCCGAAGACATCCCGCAGCGCCTGGCCGAGCGCGCCCGCCTGGCCGGTGGGGTGGAGTGCGGCGATCTCGGGCATGCGCTGCCACAGCTCCCCCGCCACCACTTCGGCGGCGGCGCTGAACCGGCCGAAGACCAGGCCGTCGCCGTCGCCGACCACCACCCGCCCGGCCTGGAGTCGCACGTTGCCCACGCCGTCCGCGTGGTGCACCACGGCGCTGAGTTCCATCCCGTTGTCGTCCAGGGACCAGCGGCCGAGCACCTCGTGGCAGAACTCGGCGACCAGCACCAGCGCCTCGTAGGTCTCGTCCGCGGCCGGGTCTCCGGTCGGCGGATCGCCCGCGGTCCGCACCGCGCGGCCGGGCAGTGGCTGGCCACCGGCGGCGTCGTAGACCGTGCAGTCGGCCCTGGGCACGGCGTTCGCGGCGTTCCGGGCGGGCTTGGCCGTGCGGCTGACGCTGGTCTCGGCGTCGCCGGCGTGGTCGATGATGGCCGCCAGCAGGGCGGGCGGCACCGCGCCGCCGACCTCCAGCACGTCCATTTCCCAGCGGGCGGTCATCGGCCGGGCGGACAGTCGCCGGATCTCGGTTTCCAGCCGGGCGGTCGGCACCCGCGCCTTGGCCCCGATGGCCCGGATGCCGTTGCCCAGTTCCAGCACCGCGCCGTTGATCAGGTCGGTCTTCTGCCGCGGGTCCAGGGAGGTGTCCGCGGCGACGAACTGGATGGCCTCCAAGGCGTTGTAGCCCCGGTGCACGGCCTCGAAGGTGCTGTTGTCCCGCAGTTGCGCGATCTCCTTGCCGCACTGGTCCCAGGCGGTGTAGCTGATCACGGTGGCCGGCCAGGCGCCGGAGCGGCGGAAGAAGGCGACCGCGGCGGCGTTGCGGGTCAGCTCGGCGTAGATCAGCCTGCCCGCGGTCCTGGCCTCGAAACTGGTCCGCAGCATGGATCCGATGGCGGTGACGATCCCGCCGCCGATCAACGCCACCAGCGCGATGACGACCTGGGTGGTGTCCAGTTCCACCGGGGCTCAACGGGGTGGACGGTGGGCCCGGAGCAGGGCGGCCAGGTCGGTGCCCGGGTCGGCCAGGACCTCGGCGCTGACCGGGATCTCGTTGAGCACCAGCTTGCGCCCGTGCAGCACATCCCGCGGCCGGTTGAGCGCGAGCACCGCGCGGACCAGGCCGTCACGCAGGTAGAACACCGAGAACCGCAGCTCGTCCACCTCCCCGCGGACCACCTCGGTGCAGCCGCGGCCGAGCTGGCCGACCGCCTGGATGTTGTGGCCGTATTGGTCCGTCCAGAACCACAGCGGGTCCACCAACGGCGCGGGTTTGCCGATCATGTTGGTCGCGGCCGAGGCGCCTGCCTTGACCGCGTTGTCGAAGTGCTCCACCCGCAGCCTGCGCCCGAAGGTCGGGTTGTACTGCGAGGCGACATCCCCGGCGGCGAAGACATCGTCGGCGTTGGTCCGGCCGTACTCGTCGACCACCAGCCCGTCGGCGATCTCCAGGCCGGTGTCGGCGAAGGGGTCGGAGTTGGGCTGCATGCCCAGGGCGGCCAGCACCACATCGCAGTCCAGCCGGGACTTGTCGGTCTCCACCACCAGCCCGGCCGGGGTCTCGGTGACCGTGCGGATGCGTTCCCCCGTGCGCAGTTCGGCCCCGTTGTCCCGGTGGATCTCGGCCAGCACCCCGCCGAGCCGGTCACCGAGGTCCCGGTTGAGCGGTCCGGCGCGCATGTCGATCAGGGTGACCCGCAGGCCGCGCTGCCGGGCCGCGGCGGCCACCTCGCAGCCGATGAACCCGGCGCCCAGGATCACCAGGTGCTGCCCTGCTTTCAGCTGCTCGCCGAGGTGCTGGGCATCCGCCCTGGTGCGCAGGTAGAGCAGTCGGTCGCTGCGGGGGCCGGGCAGTCGGCGGGCCCGGCCGCCGGTGGCGATCAGCAGCCGGGAATAGGGCAGGTCTCGCCCGCCGGCCAGCTGCACCCGGCGGGCCTTGGGGTCGATCCGGCGCACCCGGGTGTCGAAGAGCAGCTCGATCTCGTTCTCCTGGTACCAGCCGGGCTGCCGGGTGTGGATGCCGGTGGACCCGGAGTCGTTGTCCAGCAGGTACTTCTTGGACAGCAGCGGGCGTTCGTAGGGGTACTCGGCCTCATCGCTGACCACGGTGACCTTGCCGTCGTAGCCCTGTTCGCGCAATGTGCCGACCGCCGAGGCGGCGCAGGCTCCGCCGCCGATGACCACGATGCCGGGTTTTGGCTTTCCGAACAGGCGCATTCGCCCTCCAAGGGAATCGCCGAAAACTCTAGACCCGATCAACGTGCCAGGAAAAGCAGCTTTGCCTTATTGATCTTACCTCTACCGAGGGTCCCCCAGAAGTGCTACCGCGTTGTCTAGCCAACTGGTGACGCGGCGTATAAAAACGCATTTCCGCCACCTGATGGGGTGAGGGGGCTCACTCCACTGACGGCGGTTACGTCTCGTTCTGCCCCGGGTCGACAATATGCGTGCACCTCCAGACCGTTCGCCAAGCGCGACAGTCTTGAGAATGGAGCTACGTTGACGCGAGTACTCTGCGTTGTCAGCGGCTCACGCCCGGATTCCGCCGGGTATTGGGCCTCCGATCTACTGATACCGATCCGGTGTTTCCGCCGGGCCGGCGTCGACTTCACGATCGCCACCCCGAATGGCGATCTGCCGCAGCCGGATCCGGAAAGCCTGACACCCGCCTGGCATCACCATTGGGCGGACATCGCTTTTGTCCGCGCGCTGATCCGGACATTCCGCGAGAATGCTGAATGGGTGCGGCTGACCAGGCGCCAGTGGGCCGAACTCAACCTGCCCGCGGCCCGGTCGGTGCACGCGGCGATGATCGAGGCCGGGGTGCCCGTGCGGGAAGCCTGGCCTCGCCTGGGCCGGGCGGTGGACATCGCCCGGCGCACCGGCCGCGACCTGGCCGAGGTGCTCGCCGAGACCCGGCTGGCCGACCCACTCGGCCCCGCGGCGGTGCACGCGGAGATCGAGCAGGTCAGCGCCGAGGCCACCACCACGGCCGAGGCCACCGCGGCCGCCATCGGGGCCGCGCCGGAGTTGATCGCGCCGAGCGCCCTGGCCACGCTGACCGAGGCCGAGGTGCTGGCCTTCGACGCGCTGCTGCTGCCCGGCGGACGCGGGGTGCGCACCGAACTGGGCGCGGATCCCGAGGTCGGCCGGGTGCTCCGGCTGCTGCACGCGGCCGGCCGGCCGATCGGCGCGCTGGGTCAGGGCCCGGCCGCGCTGCTGGCCGCCGGGCCGCGGCCGGACGGGCACTGGTGGTTCGAGGGCCACCGGCTCACCGCGCTCAGCAACGACGAGGCCAGGCAACTGCCCGAGGCCGCCGAGGACACCGAGCCGGAGTCCGCGCTGAAGCAGGCAGGCGCCCTGTACGAGGAGGGCCCTGGCTCCTGGATCGCGCACGTTGTGACCGATCGCGGGCTGCTGACCGGCCAGAACCCGGAGTCGGCCGGGCCGGTGGCGCATGCCCTGCTCACCCGCCTCGGCCTGCCCGGCTGCCCACCCCCGGCCGCCCCCGCGCCCCCGGCCAGGGGTGGGCAGCTTCCCGAGACCCTCGGCGGCAGGCTGGTGCACCACCTCGGTCACCGCGATCTCGACTCGGCGCTGGCCCTGTTCGACCCGGCGGCCACGGTGTGCCTGGAACCGCTCGGCCTGGACGGGCCGGTGCGCACCGTCGGCCGCGCCTTCCTGAGCCACCTGCTGCACGCCTTCCCCGACCTGCGACTACGGCCCCGGTCCGGGTTCGCCGGGGACGGCGCCGAGGTGCTGGAGCTGTCGATCGGCGGCACCCAGTTCGCCGCCTTCCTCGGCGCGCCCGAACAGCGGCGGCACATCGAGTTCCGCACCGCCTGGGTCCTCGACCACGACGGCGAGCGGATCACCGCCTGGGACGCGCGCTGGTGCCACGGCCTGCTGCTGCGTGAGCTGGGCGTCCAGGACACCGCACTGCCCGAGCCGATCGAGGTGCCGGTATGACCACCCCCGCGTGCACCCTGGCGAAAGCGTTCTTCGCCGCCTTCGCCCGGCACGACACCGAGGCGATGGTGGCCCTGTGCGGCACCCGCGCCCGCCTGGACTATCCCGCTTTCGAAATACCGGGGAAAACCAGGGTGCTGCGCGCCGACGGGCACGTTCGCACCATTGGCCGACCGCTGTGGAGCGGACTCATCATGGCCTTTCCCGACCTGACCGTCGACCTTCGCAGCCTGGTCTCCGACCACACCGCGAACGTGGCGGCGAAAGTGGTGCTCGCGGGCACCCAGAAATTGCCGTGGGGAAACATACCCTGCCAGGGGCGCAGTTTCGAGTCCCGGCAGTTGTTCATCCTGCGCATGGCCGCCGACGGATTGATCGGGGCGGTCACCGCGTACTGGTGCAACAGCGACCTCGGGCGTCAGCTCGGCTATCACGAAGTCAACTGAACGGAGGTCGGTGATGGCCGTCATCAACCGCGAGGAATGGGACCCGATCCTGCGTGATGTCGAATGGGACATCAGCTACGTCGACCGCGACATGATCTACCCGGAATGGCTTTCCGGCGGCGGCGAGGTGCCCGAAGCCGACTGGGAGCGATGGCGGGAGGATTACCACACCACCTTCCGGGATTACGCCACCTCGCAGGCGGAGAAGGAGACCGCGGCCTACGCGGTGATGGAGGCCATGCGCCGATCCTCGGTCTATGACGACCTGACCGAGGGCTGGAAGTCCGCGACCAAGATGCACTTCGGCGGGGTGTCCTCACTGGAGTACCTGGCCGCGCTCGGCGAACTGCGGATGGCCCGGTTCGGGCTGTCCGGGTCCTGGCGCAACATGGCCGTCTTCGGCGTGCTGGACGAGATCCGGCACACCCAGATCACCCTGGCGCTGGCGCACACCTTCATCCACCTGGACCCGCAGTACGACTGGGCGCAGAAGGCGTATCACACCGACAACTGGGTCACCATCGCCATGCGCTGCCTGCTGGACCGCATGATCTCCTCGGCCAGCGCGGTCGACGTCGCCATCCAGCTGCCCTTCACCCTGGAAAGCGGCTTCACCAACCTGCAGTTCGTGGCCCTGTCCGCGGATGCGCTGCGGGCCGGGGACATCGGCTTCTCCAACATGGTCGGCTCCATCCAGACCGACGAGGCCCGGCACTCCCAGCAGGGCGGGCCCACCCTGGAGATCCTCCTGGAACACGACCCGGTGCGGGCCGAACGGTTGATCCACAAGATGTTCTGGCTGGCCGCCAGGGCTTTCGCCGCATTGACCGGGCCGGTGATGGACTACTACTCGCCCCTGGACAGCCGCACCCACTGCTACCGGGAGTTCATCGAGGAGTGGGTGGTCGGGCAGTACAAACGCTCGCTGGCCGACTACGGCATCGGCACCCCCTGGTACTGGGACGACTTCATGCAGGGCCTGGACACCTGGCACCACGGCATGCACCTGGGCTTCTGGCTGCTGCGCCCGACCGTGTGGTGGAACAGCCCCGCCGGGGTCTCGGATGACGAACGGGACTGGCTGCGCGAGAAGTACCCCGACTGGCAGAACCTCTTCGGCGCCAAATGGGACCTCATGGCGACCAACCTGCAGAACGGGGTGAGCGCGGCCGGCGGGCTGACCACGCTGCCGTGGCTATGTTCCAACTGCCACCTGCCCAACCTCTGCCCTACCCGGGGCTATGACGGGCGGCGGCTGGTGCGGGACTGGTCGTTGCGGCACAACGGCCGCACCCACCACTTCTGTTCCAGGGCCTGCCGCCAATACTGGTGGGACGACCGGGACACGTTGAACCTCAACACGTTGACCGACCGGTTGCTCTTCGGCGAGATCCAGCCACCCGACCTGCCGGGCGTGCTGGCCTACATGGGCTTGGACGCCCAATCGATGGGCTCGGACGCCACCGGCGAGTCCTGGATCCCCGCCTACGGCCGGACCGGGGCGGGGGTGGCCTGATGTCCGCCGAACCGGTGCCGGTCAACGCCATCTTCGAGGGCGACTTCCTGCAACTGCTGATCGTGCTGTCCACAGTGGACACCATGGCCGAGGTCGCGGCCAAGATCGCCGTGCACTCCGAGGGACTGCGGCTGCCCGCCCAGGACCGCGCCAAAGTCGTGTACCACCAAGGCAAACCACAACCGGCTGAGTCCACTGTGGCCGACTGTGGCATCGTGGCCTTCGACCATCTGCTGGTGGCCTACCAGGAGCAGACGTGAGCCCGCCGGTGGGCCCGGTGCTGTTGCGGCTGGCCGACACCGACCGGGTGCTGGCCGCGATCGTGGCGGACAACCCGGAGGTCGAGGTGGTGGTGCGGGACCAGGGTTCCTACCTGCGGGTGGAGGGGCCGGGGTTCCTGCGGTTGCGGCTGGCGACCCTGCGCGAGCACGTGGACCAGCACTTCGAGCTGCGCATGCTGGAGGCGATGACCACCTCCTTCGCCGGGCGCATCTCCATCAGCAGCACCGAGGTGCAGTGGTCCTTCCGCACGGACAGCTCGGGAGAGGCGAACCCATGAGTCCCCTGCGCACCTGGAGCGCGCTGGCCCAGAACCGGCGCAAGCCCAGCGAGTACGAGATCGTCAGCCACGAAACCAACTACACCACCCGGCGGATCCGCTCGGCCCCACTGGAACAGAGCCCCACCTCCCCCGCCAACCTGTGGCTGACCACCTACCGCGACCAGTCCCGGTTGCAGACCTCGGACTGGAGCGCCTTCCGCGATCCGGACGCGCTGACCTACCGCCGCTACGTCGCCGAGGCCCGCGACCGGGAGACCGCGGTGGCCAACCTGCTCGCGGAGTTCGCCGACGCCGGGCACGACGCCACGCTGTCCCCCCAGTGGCGGCAGCGGCTGCGATTGTTGTTCACCACCACCCGCTACCACTGCCACGCCGCCCAGCTGCTCCAGTCCTATCTCGCGCTGCTGGCCCCCACCTCCTACCTGACCAACGCGGCCTCCTTCGCTATGGCCGACCAGCTACGCCGCACCTCGCACATCGCCTACCGCACCAGGGAATTGCAGACCGCCTGGCCGCTGGACGGGTTCGGCAGCACCGAACGGCACCTGTGGCAGTCGGATCCGGCCTGGCAGCCCGCACGTCGGGCGATGGAGGAGGCGCTGGCCACCTACGACTGGGGCGAGGCGTTCACCACCGCCAACCTGGTGCTGCTGCCCACCCTGGACGCCCTGCTGCTCGACGGCCTGGGCGCGGCCGCCAGGGAGGCGGGCGACCAGCTCACCTGGCTGCTGCTGGAAAACCTGGCCGCCGACTCCGCACGGCGGGACCGCTGGAGCGCGGCCGTGGTCGGCTACGCCAACGCCCGCAGTCCCGTGGCCGCCGAGGCCATCGCGGAATGGGCGCGGGCCAGGGCGCCGCTGGCCGACGCCGCGGTGCGGGCGCTGGCTACCGTGCTCGAACCCGAGGATCCCGACGCGGCCGAGGTGCTCGCCCTGGGCTGCACGGCCGCGCGCACCGCGCTGTGGGCACGGGCCGGGGTGCGGGCGGTACCGCGGTGAGCGCCCCGGAACAGGTGGCCGGGCAGTGGGTCAGCGCGCTGCCGGTGGACGAGCTGTGGGAGGGCGACATGACCGGTGTGGAACTGGCCGGGCACCAGGTGCTGCTGATCAACCTGGACGGCGAGGTGTGCGCCTACCGCAACCAGTGCCCGCACCAGAACTGGCCGCTGCACGAGGGCGATCTGGACGGCGACACCCTCACCTGCGGCAACCACCTGTGGGAGTTCGACGTGCGCAGTGGTCGCGGCCTCAACCCGGCGACCTGCGCGTTGCAGTCCTACCCGGTGCGGGTGGACGAGGGCGTGGTCTGGGTGGAGCTGCCACCGTGCTCCTCGTCGTAGGCGGCGGGGTCGCGGCCGCGAACTCCGCGGTCGCGGCCCGCAAGTTCGGCTACCCGGGCCCGATCACCGTGCTGTCCAGGGAAAAACTGCCGCCCTACGACCGGACCCCACTGTCCAAACAGGTCCTGCTGGACGGCGACCTGACCCCGCCCACGTTGCCGGTGGACTGGACCGGGCTGGACATCACGCTACGCCTGGATGAGACGGCGACCGCGCTGCACGACGGTGTGGTGCACACCGAACGCGGCCGCTTTCCCTACCACCACTTGGTGATCGCCACCGGCGCCACCCCCATCCGGCTGCCCGGCGCCGGGACGCCGTACCTGCTGCGCACGCACGCGGACGCCTGCCGGTTGCGCGGGCTGATGGCGCGGGCCGGGGAGCTGGTGATCGTCGGGGCCGGGTGGATCGGCGCGGAGGCCGCCACCGCCGCCCGCGCGCTGGGCTGCCGGGTCACCGTGCTGGACTCGGGCGCCGCGCCGCAGGTCGAGCTGGCCGGGGCGGAGGTGAGCGCGGTCTTCGCCCGCTGGTACGCCGAGCACGGAATCGAACTGCGGCTCGGGCGGCAGGTGGCCGCGGTCGAACCGGACGCGGTGATCACCACCACCGGCGAGGTCTTCCCGGCCACCGCCGTGCTGGTCGGGGTGGGCGCCCGGCCCGCGGTGGACTGGCTGGCGGGCTCGGCGGTACGGGTCGACGGCGGCGTGCTGGTCGACCCGCACCTGCGCACCAACCTCGACGGCGTGTACGCAGCCGGCGATGTGGCCAGCTACCAGTCGCGGCGCTACGCCCGCCTGCTGCGCTGCGAGCACTTCGCCGACGCGCAGAACTCCGCGGTGGTGGTCGGGCAGAACCTCAACGGCAAGGACGGCGTCTACGATCCGGTGCCCTACGGCTGGTCCGAGCAGTTCGGCCACCGGGTGCAGTTCCTCGGCCACCACGACCCCGGCGACGAACCGCTCTGGCGCGGCGCACCCACCGACCCACGCTGGAGCGCCTGCTGGCTGCGCGCGGACCGGCTGCGCGCCATCCTGGCGGTCAACGCACCCCAGGACATCCTGCACGCGCGCAAGATCATGCAGAACGACCTGCCGCTGGACCCCACTCGGCTCGCCGACCCCGGCATCCCGCTCAAGCGCGCCGTCGCCTGATCACTCAGCGCACGGACACCCCGCGTACCGTGCTGGCATGACCGACGCCCCGGCCACCACCGTGATCGCCCGTGACGGCGTGCACGAGATCGAGATCCAGCGATCCCGGTTCCGGTGCAGCCTGGCCAGGGTGGAGACTGAGGAGGCCGCGACGGAGTTCGTCGCCGGGGTGCGCAAGGAACACTGGGACGCCAGCCACAACTGCTCGGCGTTCCGGCTCGGCTCCGGCGCGCAGCGCTCCAGTGACGACGGGGAGCCCGCGGGCACCGCCGGAGTGCCGATGCTGGAGGTCCTCGCCCGGCGGGAGCTGACCGATGTGGTGGCGGTGGTGACCCGGTACTTCGGCGGCACCAAACTCGGCGCGGGCGGGCTGGTCCGGGCCTACGGGCGGGCGGTGTCGGAGGCGGTGGACGCGGTGGGCACGCTGCGCCGGGGACGGTTCCGCACCCTGGAGATCAGCGCCGCGCACGCCGAGGCGGGGCGGCTGGAACACACGTTGCGCGCGGCCGGGCACCGGATCGCCGACGTCGGGTACGGCAGCAGCGTGCGGCTCACCGTGCACGTGCCCGAGGCCGGGGTGGAGGCGTTCCGGCAGTGGCTGGCCGAGCAGACCGCGGGCACCGTCACCGCGACCACCGGCGGCACCGTCGAACTTGACCTGCCGCCTGGGCGGTGACCGCTGTCCAGCCGGGCACCCTTTGAGGCAGTCAGTCCACCGATCGGTTGACCTCACCCGTGCGCCCCCCGACTCTCGGTCACGAGCTGGGAGGTGGCGCGGATGAGCAATCCGCCTCGGCAAGCCGCGGCGCCCGACCACACCGGCAAGGGTGTGGTGGTGGGGGTGGTGGACAGCGGGATCGACGTGCATCACGCCGCGTTCCGGACCAGTCCGACCGGGCCGACCCGGATCGTGCGGTTGCTTGATCAGGTCATCACCACCCGGCAGACCCTCGGCCGCGACGGACCGGTCGCGCCCGGGTCCACCGTGCGGATCAGCTGGACGGTGCCCGGCGCCGCGACGGGGTTCCGCACCGATGTGCTGACCTTCCCGCTGACCAAGGAGACCTTGCAGGCCCAGCTGATCCAGCCCGGCCGGATCCCAGCCGCCGACGTGCAGGTCAGCGGCGGCCCGTTCCCGGACCAAGCCCTGGTCATCGACTTCATCGGCATCTATGCCGCGGCCACCTTCGATCCCTACAGCCTGGACTCGATCGGGGTGCAGCCCGGCGGCTCGAACTGGACGCCGACCATCAAGTTCGGCCGGGAGTACACCCAGCAGGAGATCAACACGGCGCTGACCGGTGCGGTGGACCCGTTCTACTCCCGGGACGGCGGCTCGGGGCACGGCTCACACGTGATGGGCATCGCCGCGGGCAATTCGGTCGAGCTGGACGACTCCTCCAGCGCCGACACCGTGGTGGGCATCGCCAAGCAGGCCGAGCTGGTCGCCGTGCGCACCAGTCTCGGTGATGACAACGAGATCGTCGAGGCCATCCGGTTCATCCTGGACCAGCCGTGGCGAGCCCCTGGCAGCACGGCCAAACCGGCCGTGGCCAACCTGAGCATCGGCGGCAGCGACGGTCCGCATGACGGCACCAGCAGGCTGGAACTGGAGCTGGACAAGCTGGTCGCGAACACCAAGGGTCGGGTGATCGTGGTGGCGGCGGGCAACGAGGCCGCCAAGGTCGAGGACGATGATCTCTACCGCAAGAGCACCCCCCAGCCCCGCGGCGGCATGCACACCGTGGGCACGGTGCCGGCCGGCACCGAGAACAAACACACGATCATCGTGCCGGACAACCACACCCAGCTGCTGGAACTGCACGTCTGGTACAGCGGTCCCGGCCGGATCTCCCTGGACCTGGCCGTCCCGCTGCCCGGCGGCGCCGCCGGCCGGTTCCCCGGATTCGGGCCCACCCTGGCCACGCCGATCCTCCCCGGCACCGGTCCCGATCCCCTCGACGGGAAGTTCCCGGACCCGCCACCGGTGGCGGTGAACCTGGCCGGGCACGCCGTCCAGGCCTCGTCCACGATCAACAACCTGCCCAGCGGCAAGCGGCACATCTGGTTGAAGGTCCGGCCGCGCGCCAACGGCACCGTGCTGCCCGGGAACTGGCTACTGGTGCTGCGGCAACTGGAGAACGCCAGTACCCCGTACCACGTCTGGGGCATGTACACCGGGCAGGACCGGCACTTCCTGTTCGAGTTCGACAAGCAGGATCCGACCACCACGGTGGAGAACCCGGGCACGGCGCACAACGTGATCACCGTCGGCGCCTACCACGGCCCGACCGGCACCCGCGGTGAGTTCTCCGGCCGCGGCCCCACCACCGACGTCCGCCCCACCCCCAAACCCGATGTGAGCGCGCCGGGCATCGCCATCCTCTCCGCCAGGGCAGGCGCCCGGGGCAAGGGCAAGGAGCGCTACGTCGAGCAGAGCGGCAGCAGCCAGGCCGCCCCGTACGTGACCGGAGTGGTCGCGCTGATGTTGGAGGCCAACGGAAACCTCGGCCACGACAAGATCGCCCAGTTCCTCCGGGAGACCTGCGACAAGCCGGACGGCGTGCCGGATCCGCCGCCGCCGGACAGCGGCTGGGGCGCGGGGAAGGTCAACGCGGAGAAGGCGGTGGCCAAGGCCAAGGCCAGCATCGGCGCCACGCTGACGGCGGACGAACCGCTGGTGCTGCCCACCGCCGCCTATGTCACCGCCCAGGAACCGGTGACCGAGTTGCTGGCGGCGTTGCGGGCCAGGGTGGAGCACACCGAGGCCGGACGGTTGCTGGGCAAGCTGATCGGCACCCACGCGCCGGAGATCCAGCGCCTGATCCACCTCCATCGGCGGCTGCTGGTGGCCTGGCTGCGGCTGCACGGTCCGCAGCTGGTGCGGCTGGCCCTGCACAGCGAACAGTGCCACCGGATCCCGATTCCGGCGCGGCTGGGCGGCAAACCGGTCGCGGCCGGACTGGCCCGGCTGCTCGACGAGCTGATCCCGTTCGCCGGGCCGGAACTGCGGGCCGACATCGCGCAGTACCGGGAGTTCGTGCTCGCCGTGCCCGGGGTGCCCGCCGACGACTACGACCAGCTACCCCGGAATGAGGCGTGATGTCCGCCGGAACCCTGGAACTGCTCGCCCGTGAACTCGGCGAGGCGTTGCGCCCGCTGGCCGATCGGCTCGCGCCGGAGACCAGGGAGCAGTTCCTGCTGAGCGAGCTGGGCGTGTGGGCGCCGGGCGGACTGGGCGCCGCGGCCGGGGCCATCGGCACGGTGGTGGTGCAGGCCGGTGGACTGGCGCCGATCGTGCAGCGGCTGGCCGGGGCGATCAACTCCGGCGACGCCCCCGCGATCCTCGCCGAAGGCGTGACCCTGATCGGGGCGATCAAGTCCACGCTCAGCGCGGTGGACGCGCTCGGGCCGGCACTGGAATCGGTGGTGTCAGCGGCGGCCGGGCTCACCCCGGCACAGAAGGAACGGCTGGTCCGGGAGGTTCGGGCACTGCCCAAGCGGCTGATCGACTACGCCGCGGTCACCCACCTGGAACGCACCAACCAGACCCTGGCCGACCTGCTCTCCGTGCTGGGCATCGTGGACCGGGTGGCGGTGCCCGCCAACCCGGCCGATCCGACCGTGGTGCCGGTGCGCTACCGGGTGCTGCACTTCGACCGGCTACTCAAGCTGATCACCGATCCGGCGACCATGCTGCGCGAGGCACTCGGCTTCGGCAGGCCGGACTTCGACGGCTCCGAACTGTTCATCCGGCTGGCCAACTACCTGGCCGCCCAGCACCGCGGCTTCCAGCACCTGAAATTCCCCGGCGGCGCCCGCGGATTCCAGGCCGAAGGCAGCACCCTGACCGTGGACCCGGGCAGCACTCCCCCGTCGCTGCGCCTGGACACCCAGGCCCAGACCACCGCCGACTTCACCCACACCGTGCAACTCGGTCCACTGTGGACACTGAAGTTCACCAGCCGCTCCCGGCTGACCGGCCGGGTCCAGGGCCGGATCACCCCGCCGCTGGCCATCTCCATCGAACCCGGCGCCGGTGGCGCACTGGACGCCGAGGTGTCCCTGGAAGCCAAGCGGCCCAACGACGAACCCATCGTGCTGCTCGGCCAGACCGGGGCCTCCCGGCTGGAGATCGCCCGCTTCGCGCTCGCCCTCGGCCTCCAGGTGCAGGCCGGCTCCGGGGCGGAACCGACCGTGCAGCTACGCCTCGAAGGCGGGCGGGTGGTCATCGACCTGTCCAAGGCAGACGGGTTCATCAAAACCATCACCCGCGGCGCGAAGATCGAATCCGGGTTCGAGCTGCGCGCGCTGTGGTCGCCCTCGACCGGATTACGCCTGGAAGGCAGCGGATCCCTGGACCTGGCACTGCCGATCAACGTCGGGCTGGGGCCGATCGAGATCACCACCCTGTTCATCGGGGTGGGCATCACCGACGACGCGGCGCCGGTGGAGCTGTCCGGCTCGTTCAAGGCCGAGCTGGGGCCGATCAAGGCGACCGTGGAACGGCTCGGGGTGATCGCGGACGTGCGGTTCCCCGGCGGTGGCGGCAACCTCGGGCCGGTGGATGTGGGGTTCCGGTTCAAGGCGCCCAACGGCATCGGGCTCTCGGTGAACGCCGGACTGATCGCCGGCGGTGGATTCCTCTACGCCGACCCGGACCGCGGGGAGTACGCGGGCGCACTGTCGCTGGAGTTCGCCGGGTTCATCGAGCTGAACGCGATCGGGTTGATCAGCACCCGATTCCCTGATGGCGACAGCGGATTCTCGCTGTTGATCGTGATCGCCACCGAATTCGGCGGCGGCGGGATCCAGCTGGGCTACGGCTTCACCCTGCTCGCGGTGGGCGGGCTGATCGGGCTCAACCGCGGCATGGACCTGCAGGCGCTGACCGAGGGCGTGCGCACCGGGTCGATCGAATCGGTGATGTTCCCTCAGGACGTGGTGGCCAACGCGCCGCGGATCATCTCCGACCTGCGCCGGTTCTTCCCGCCGGAGAAAGGCCATTTCCTGATCGGCCCGATGGCCAAGATCGGCTGGGGCACGCCCACACTGGTCAGCGTCTCGCTCGGGGTGATCGTGGAAATCCCGCCGGGCACCATCGCGATCCTGGGTGTGCTCAAGTGCATCCTGCCGCACAAGGCATTGCCGCTGATCCAAGTGCAGGTGGCCTTCGTCGGCGCGTTCGAGCCGGACAAGTCCCGGCTCTGGTTCTACGCCCAGCTGTTCGACTCGCGCATCCTGACCATGACCATCGACGGTGGCATGGGCCTGCTGGTGGCCTGGGGCGACCACCCCGAGTTCGTGTTGACCGTGGGCGGTTTCCACCCCTCCTTCACCCCGCCGCCGCTGCCGTTCCCGGTGCCGCCGCGGCTGTCGGTGGACATCCTGAACCAGCCCACCGCGCTGATCCGGGTCTCCGGCTACTTCGCCATCACCAGCAACTCCGCCCAGTTCGGCGCCAAAGCCGAATTACGCCTGGGGTTCAGCGATTTCGGCCTGCACGGGCACCTGGCCTTTGACGCGTTGTTCCGCTTCTCCCCGTTCTCCTTCGTCATCTCCATCTCCGCCGGGGTCAGCCTCAAGGCGTTCGGGGTGGGCCTGTTCGGCATCGATCTGCGCTTCCAGCTGGAAGGCCCTGCCCCGTGGCGGGCCGCCGGGCGCGGCTCGATCTCGTTGCTGTTCTTCGAGATCTCCGCCGACTTCGACATCAGCTGGGGCGAGAAACGGGACACCACGCTGCCGCCGGTGTCCGTGCTGGAACTGCTCGGCACCGAACTCAGCAAAACCGAAGGCTGGGAAACCCGGCTGCCTTCTGGGGGCACCAGGGCGCTGGTCACCCTGCGCACCCTGGATCCGGCGAACCCCCTGGACAACCTGGTGCTGCACCCGTTGGGCAGCCTGTTCATCCGGCAACGGGCACTGCCCCTGGACGTGCGCATCGACAAGGTGGGCCAGCAAGCGCCCAGCGACGGCAACCGGTTCACCTTCGAACCCAAGCAGAACAGCGGGTTGCGCCGGGTGGCCAGCACCGGCGAGAAGTTCGCCATGGCCCAGTTCCAGCAACTGGAAGACGCCGAGAAGCTGTCCCGGCCCGCCTACGAAACGCAGAACGCCGGCCTGGAACTGGCCGCGGGCGAGGCGAACCTGCTCAGCTCCCTGGTGGTGCGGCGCAGCGCGCGGTACGAGGAGATCATCACCGACAAGAAGCGCGGCATCCCGGGCGTGGCACGGATGTCCGCGGCCGAGGCGCTGGCCACGCCGGTGCGCAAACGGCTGGTGAGCATCAGCCCGGCGGTGTTCGAGCACCTGATCGCGGGCAGCAGCACCGCCCGCTCCCCGCTCTCCGCCCAGCAGGCCAACCAGTTGCAGCCCTTCGCCGCCACCGACACCGTGCGGATCCAGGACCAGCGTTACGTCATCACCAAAAAACGCGACAACGCCCAGGCGTTCCCGCCGCTGGGCGCGCCACTGCGCGAACCGGAATTCCGCAGCCTCACCACGGCCAGGGACGCGCTGGCCGAGTGGATCAACGCCGACCCGCGGCTGGCGGACACCCTGCACGTCATCCCGCTGGCCGAACTCGCCGGTCCACTCGCCGCATCGGGCACCTGGTCGGACTCCCCCGCCGCACCCCTGGCGGTGGCCGGGGCGGGCGCGGTCCGGCTGGGCAACGGCAAGGTGCTGCTGGTCGGCGGCACCGGCGCGGACGGCGTCCCAGTGGCCGAGGCAGCGGTGTTCGACCCGGCCGCGGACGCCTGGCTGCCCGCCAAACCCTTGAGCACCGCCCGCGTCCAGCACACCACCACCCTCCTGGCCACCGGCCGGGTGCTGGTCGCGGGCGGCCTGGACAGCACCGGCAAAGCGCTCAAGTCCGCCGAGCTGTACGACCCGATCTCCGGCTCCTGGACCACGTTGCCCGCGATGCAGGGCGCCCGCGCCGGACACACCGCGACCGCGTTGCCCGACGGCTCCGCCCTGATCACCGGCGGCCGGGACACCCGCACACTGTCCACAGTGGAATTACTCGGCGCGGACGGCAAGTGGGCCCAGGCCAAACCCATGCTGGACACCCGCACCGGCCACCATGCCTTGGTGCGGGACCAGACCGTGCTGGTGATCGGCGGCGCCTTCGACACCGGCGGCCCGGACAGCGCCCGCACCAGCTGCGAGAGCTACGACCTGACCACCGGAACCTGGTCCGCCGCACCGGCCCTGGCCCTGCCCCGCAGCGGCCACCAGGCCACCGCACTGGGCGAGCGGGTGCTGGTCACCGGCGGCGACCCGATCGCACCCCGCCTGCACGTGCCCGCACACCTGGACCCGCCGTACCGGCCGGACGGACTCACCGGCGTGGAAGCCTTGTCCGACAACGCCTGGAGCCCACAGGCCGAGTTGCCCGGCGGTCGCACCGGACACCGGGCGGTGGCGCTGCGCACCGGGCGGCTGCTGGTCATCGGCGGCACCAGCCTGGCCGCCCGCGGCACCGGCTTCCGCAACGTCACCGCCTACGACCCGAACAGCAACACCTGGGTGGCCGCGGGCGCGCTGCGCACCGGCCGCTGGGACGCCGCCGTGGTGGAACTGGGCGACGGCCGGGTCCTGATCATCGGCGGCCGCACCCACGGCGGCGCGATCACCGCCGGCACCGAGACCTACATCCCGTGACCGGGCGCATGAAGGAGTACCTGCCATGACCAGTCCCATCCTGGCCGCCGTCGGCGCCTGGAAGAGCGTGCCGGACGCGCCCGTGGCGAGCAGCTGGAACGGCCGCACCGACGGCGCGGTGCTGGTCACCGAGACCGGGAAACCGGACCGGGTGGTGATCGCGGGCGGCTCGGACGGCACCACCGCCGGGGCCCGCGCGGACACCGCCAGCTATGACAGCGGCACCGAGACCTGGACCGCGCTGGCCAAACTGACCACCGCCCGGCGCGCGCACAGCACCACCGCGCTCACCGGCGGCCAGGTGCTGGTGATCGGCGGTATCGCCGGCGGCGGCCAGTTCCCGGCGGCCGGACTGCCCACCGCCGAGCTGTACAACCCCACGAGCAGCAAGTGGGAACCGGTGGTCAACCAGATGGCCGGGCCGCGCTGGGGACACAGCGCGGTACTGCTGAGCAACGGCAAAGTACTGGTGACCGGCGGCAGCACCACCCGCACCGCCAACTCCGAACAAGCACTCAACCGGGTCGAGCTGTTCGATCCGGCAGACAAGACCTGGACCACCAAGAAACCCATGCTGGACGCGCGTACCGGCCACGCCGCGCTGCGCCTGCCCAACGGGCACGTGCTGGTGGTCGGCGGCGCGGTGCCGATCCGCCGGGACCAGGAAGCCGCGCTGGCCTACTGCGAGGTCTACAACCCGGACACCGACACCTGGACCGCCACCACCGGCGTGCTCGGCGAACCCCGGGCCCAGCACCAGGCCACCCTGGTCGGCGGCAAGGTCCTGGTCACCGGCGGCAGCGCGCCGGGCATGACCCCCGACGGCGGCTTCGACCCGTTCCACCGGGCCACCGCCGAACTCTTCGACCCGACCGGCGGCAGCTGGACCCCGGTGGCCCTGCCCATGCCCGGCGGCCGGGCCGCACACCGCGCGATCGCCGTCAGCGGCAACCGGGTGCTCATCGTGGGCGGCACCGGCGGGGCGCGCGGGGACACCGGCTACGCCAGGGCATTGCTGTTCAACCTGGCCACCGGCGCCTGGGACGACGCTGGCCTCCCGGAACAGGCCCGCTGGGACCTGGGCGCGGTGGCGCTGTCCGACGGGAAACGGGTCGTGGTCACCGGCGGCGTCGTGCGCGCCGGGCTGACCGCGGCCGCCCCCGGCACCGCCGAACTCACCGCGGTCACCGAGGTGTACACAGTGGACGGTCCGTGATGAGCGGCTACTCCTTCCTGCCCTGGCTGCGGGCCGGGCTGGCCACGCACATCGACGAAGACGCCGTGGTGCTCAACGCACGGATCAGCATCCCGGTCGAGCTGGAGATCAAGGGCGAACCACTCAAACCCCACGATCCCAAGCCCTTCAAACCGGTCTCCCGCACCATCGCGCTGTACGGGCCTGGCGATGTGATCGGGATCGATCAGCGGGCCATCTCCCGGGTCGAACCACTGCCCTGGATCACCAACTTCGAGCCGAACTACCTGGCGCACATCGAGTTCTACGAGGAGGACTTCCCCTGGCGGTACAGCCCGGACCGGCACACCGGCACCGCCGGGCGGGTGCGGCCGTGGCTGGCGCTGGTGGTGCTGGCCGGGGCCAGCAGTCCCGGCGAGGGCGATGAGTTCACCGAGATCTCCGTGCCCGGCGCGCCACTGCCCGCGATCACCGTGCTGGATCCGGCGAAAACCCTGCCCCCGCCACTGGAACTGGGCGCCTGGGCGCACGTGCACGTCAACGGCGACCTGTCCGGAGCGGTGCTCGCCCCGGCCGCGGGCGGACCCCTGGCCGCGCTGGAGCGGGTGTTGCGGGAGAACCCGGACCTGGCCTGCTCCCGGCTGGTCTGCCCACGCCACCTCCAGCCCAACACCGGCTACCACGCGTTCCTGGTCCCCGCCTTCGAGAACGGCCGCCTGGCCGGGCTGGGCCAGTTCCCCGCGGCCGACGCGCTCGCGCCGAGCTGGGGCGGGGCCGGTGGGGCGCTGCCCTACTACCACCGCTGGTTCTTCCAGACCGGCACCGCGGGCGATTTCGAGTACCTGGTGCGCATCCTGGAACCACGCTTCGCCGATCCGAAGATCGCCCGCCGGGACATCGACGTCAGCCGCTCCCCCGGCTACGACCTGCCACCGATCCTGGCGCCCACCCGCGGCCTGCTCAAACTGGGCGGGGCACTGCAAACCGACCGGCCCCTGGACATCTTCGACCGCTGGGCCGAAGCGTTCCCACACCCGTTCCAGGAAAAACTGGCCGAGCTGATCAACCTGGCCGACGACTACCTCACCACCGCCCCGGTGCAGGCCAACGCGGGCCTGACCGCACTGCCCGAACCCGCCGACCCGGTGATCACCCCGCCGCTGTACGGACGCTGGCCCGCACTGACCTCCCGGCTGCTCACCGGCCGCACCGGCGAATCACTGGTACCGGATCCGGCCAACCCGAACTGGCTGCACACGCTCAACCTGGACCCGCGCTACCGGGTGGCCGCCAACTTCGGCACCCGGATCGTGCAAGACCGCCAGGAGGAGTTCATGGCCGCGGCCTGGCAACAGGTCGGCGAGGTCCTGGAAGGCAATGCCCGGATCCGGGCCGCCCAGTTGCACCGCGAGGTCGGGCACTCCTTGCAGCAAAAGCACTTCGAGCCGGAAACCCGGGAGGAGCAACTCCTCGATGCCACCCCGCGGCCGGGTCGCAAGCTGACCTGGACCGCTCCAGTGCACACCAGGGTCACCGCCGAAGGTGACAGCGCCGACGCGGCCCCGGCCGAACGGGTCGCGGTCGGCTTCCGGGTGGCCCGCTCCCGGATCGCGGGCGCGCCGGTGTCCCCGGCCATGCGCCGCGCCACCCGGCCCGCCTCCCGGCTGATGCGCACACTCTTCCCACCGCCCGTGCCCGGCGCGCTCGACGCCGCGGGTCCCGGTGCCGAGGAACTGTTGCCGCGCATGGATGATCCGGCAGGCGTGACCGCGGCCGTGCCGAAGCGCAAGCCGGTCTCACTGGTCACCCCCAAGGACGTCGAGGGCGCTCCCACCTTGCTGGCGGCCGATCCGAACGACCCGCCGCCGGACCCGGTCCCGGGCCTGCCCAAGAACAACCAGTTCAGGCTCCGCGACCTGAACGACCTGGAGACCACCCCACCCGGCGACCGGGACAGCGATGAGGCGCTGAACTTCAAGAAGGCGATCAGCTCGCTCTACCAAGGCTGGACTGGGTCCTTCGCCGGAGCCAGGGTGCCGGAACGCCCGCAGCTCGGCGTCACCGGCACCGCACAGTCCACTTTGGACAACATCCGATCGGACAGCACCGTGCTCAAGCGGTTGCAGGACTCGGTCAAGGTGCCCGGCCGGCTGACCGGCGAGACCCCGCGACTGACCGAGGCGCTGGCCTACCCTCGCATCGATCTGCCCATGTACCAGGCCCTGCGCGACCTGGACGTGGAGGCGTTCGTGCCCAGCCTCGGGCTGGTGCCGCCGAACACGATCACCCTGCTGCTCACCGACCAGGCCTACATCGAGGCGTTCATGGTCGGCCTCAACCACGAACTCGCCAGGGAACTGCTGTGGCGGGAGTACCCGACCGACCAGCGCGGCACCCCGTTCCGCCAGTTCTGGACGCCGATCGGGCAGCCCGGCCAGTCCAGGGAGGCCACCTACGACATCAAGCCCATCCACCAGTGGCCGGCAACGGCCAAGCTGGGCGAGAACGACGCCAGGGACGCGGGACTCGGCCGCCCGCAGGAGGAGAACCTGGTCCTGGTCATCCGCGGCGAACTGCTCAAGAAGTACCCGAACGCGGCCATCTACGCGCACAAGGCCCGCTGGCAACGGGATCCGGTCACCGGCGAGATCCTCAAGGACCAGGAACGCAAACCGGTGGACCTGGCCGACCCGAACCGGCCCAGCCCGGTCACCGAGATCCGGCTGCCGATCTATGAGGCCAAGGTGGAACCGGACCTGTACCTGCTGGGCTTCCCGCTCTCCGAGGCCGAGGCCGAAGGCCGCACCACCGATCCCGGCGAGGACGGCTCCGGCTGGTTCTTCGTGATCAAGGAACGGCCCGGCGATCCGCGGTTCGGGCTGGACGAGACCAAGGCCGAGGACGTCGAGGTGTGGAACGACCTGTCCTGGCCGGACGTGGACAACGCCGTGCCGCCCAAGGGTTTCCTCAACCTGTCGGCCACCCCGACGGTGCCGCTGTCGGCGCAGCTCAGCGATGTGCGGGACGACGATGAGAAGGTGCCGCAACGCCTCGAAGACGTGCAGCTGCCCGCCTGGCACGCCGGGCTCAGCTCCGCCGAGTTCGCCTACATCCTCTTCCAGGCCCCGGTGCTGATGGCCGTACACGCTCAGGAGATGCTGCCCGATGACGACGCCACTCAGTAACCGGCACCCGGTCCTGCTCGGCCCGGTCCGCCTGGAAACCCGGTTCACCGCAACCGAACTGCTCATCCGGATCTACCCGGACGAATGGGCGGTGGACAAGTTCGAGCCCAAGGTCAGCCCGGCCGAACTCGACGCCCTGGACGCCTACTGGACCGCACTGTGGCGCGCGGGCAGCTCCGCGGTGGCCCAGCAGGCCGCCTGGCGCGAACTCGCCGGGCGGATCCCGCCGGGCCGGGCCACCTGGCTGCTCACCGAACGCAAGCCCGCCAACGAAACCGAGCGCCCGAGCACCGCACCCGCCGGAGCGGTGGTGCTGCCGGTGGTCACCGCCACGCCGGTGCCCGCGCCCGACCGCCAGCCCACCATCACCTACTGGACCGCGATCTGGCTGGCGCACGGCGACCGGGAGAAGATCCAGGCGGCCGACCGCGCCCTGATCACCGCGGTCGGTTCCAGCCGGGCCAACACGATCCGGTCCCGGCGACCGTCCGGAGTGGACGGTGCCGAGCTGAGTCCGAACAACACGGTGGTGGTGGCCTTCCTGGTGCTGGCCCCGTATCCGCCGGACAAGATCGCTGCCAAGTCCTGGACCACCCCGGCCACCGCGCGGCTGCTGCCGGACCGGTTCACCGTGCTCGCCCTGGACGGCGACACCCAGATCTTCGAGCTGACCAGCGAACCGGTGCTCGGCCCGTTCGCGGTCAGCCCCGACCCCGGCGCCCAGGACAAACCGAAGATCAACGAAACCACCGGCGACCTGCACGTGCCGGACGCGCTGAAGTGGCTCACCAACTTCGAGGAGGCGCACCGACGCGGCCTGGGCGTGCGGATCGCGCGCAACGCGCGGATCGACGCCGGGATCCCGACCCTGCTGGTGTACGGCCTGCGCGAGAACCCGGACGCCGCGGGCACTGCCGCCGCCCTCACCCAGCAGCTGCAACGGCAACTGCGCAGCACCTCCGGGCTCAGCCTGCTGCCCCAGGGCACCCCGACCAACAACACCGAGCAACTCCCGGCCGGTCCCGGCGACCAGGCCGAGGCAGCCCGGCGCGCGGCGGGCGCCACCTTCGCCGCCGCCGACTGGAAGTCCACAAAGGACGGACCGCAACTCGCCGCACTGCTGGGTCTCGATCTGGCCCAGTTGCCCGGCCTGCCCGGCGCGGACGGCACCGACCAGCAGGAGGCCACGGCGGCCAACATCGCGCTGTGGCCCGCCACCTGGGGCAGTTTCCTGCGGCACACCCTGCACCCGCTGCTCGACGACGACGCGGTGGCCAAGACCAGGGAGTTCTTCGTCCGCAACGTCTCCGGCCGCGGCCCACTGCCGGTGCTCAAGATCGGCCGCCAGCCCTACGGCATCGTGCCCACCACCGACTTCCGCGCGCTGAGCTGGCCTGCGGCCAACACTCACCGCCACGCACTCAAGAAGGTCCTGGACGCGGCGGCCGCCGACTGGGACCGGGTGGCCGCGGACAAAGTCCAGCACCTGCACAAGCCCGGCGGCGACCCACACCAGAAGCTCCTGGACATCCTGGCCTTGCACCCGGGTTCGGCCGAGTACCACCAGCGGTACGCGCAAAGCGTGGAAGACCTGTTCAACCGGGCCAACCTGGGCGCGGCCGGCGCGGGCATCCTGGACGCGTTGCGCCGCTTGCAGATGGCCCCGCCCATCCAGGCCCTGCTCACCAAACTTGGTGCCACCAACCCGGATCCGGACCTGCTACGCCGCCTGTTCGTAGACAGCCAGCACCCGCTGCTGGCTCCGCTGGTCGATGACCGCCCACTGTCCGAAGTGGACCCGATCCGGGCCTACGACCTCGAGGGCCGCAACTACCTGGGCTGGCTGACCGCCAACGCCAAGACCGACCTGACCGCGATCCGCAACGAAACCGGCTTCGCCGGAACCGCACCGGCCGCGCTGCTGTACTACCTGGCCCGGCACGCCGTGCTACTCGGTTTCGCCGACGCCGCCCGCCGCCTGGCCATCCGCGCCGGGGTGGCCGACCCCAAAGACCTGGCCGACCGGGACCCGTTGTTCGTGCACGTCAAGCACTTCACCACCGGAACCGGTGTGCTGGACAGCGAAAGCCGGTACCGCCGCCTGTACTCCAGCGATCCGCTGATCACCGGCAGCACCGATATCACCGTGGCCAAACACATCAGCACCGTGCTGGCCACCAACCCCGACACCGCCGCGCTCAAGGAACAACTCGACGCGGTGGAAGTCCTCGCGGCCGCCCCGACCGCCCGGTTGGAACGGGTGCTGGCCGAACACCTGGACCTGGCCACCTACCGCCTGGACGCCTGGCGGCTCGGCCTGGCCACCGAACGCCTCACCGAACTGCGCGCCCAGCCCGGGGCCGCACAGGGCATCCACCTGGGCGCCTACGGCTGGCTGGAAAACGTCAAACCCGACCTGTCGCCGACCGACAACGGCGGCTACATCCACACCCCGTCCCCGGCGCAGGCCCGCACCGCCGCGGTGCTGCGCTCGGGCTACCTGGCCAACCGCACCACCGAACGCGGCGAGTTCGCGGTCAACCTCAGCTCCGACCGGGTCCGGGTCGCCCTGGAACTCCTGGACGGCCTGCGCCAGGGCCAATCCCTGGGCGCACTGCTGGGCTACCGGTTCGAACGCGGCCTGCACGAGGGCCACCCCGAACGCGAACTGGACAAGTACCTCGCATCACTGCGCGCGGCCTTCCCGTTGCGCTTCGGCAAGCTCGACGAGCCGACGACCGGCGCGCCGCCGGAGTTCGCCGAGCACGAGGCCCGGGTGGTCGTGGACGGCCTGGAACTGCACCGCACCGTCACCAGGGCCACCAACCCAGCGCACCGGGTCTACCCTTTCGGCAAGACCGGCCTGCCGCCGAATCCGCCGCGAGAAGACCTGATCGCGATCCACGCCGAGGTGGAGAACCTGCGCAACCTGCACGACGCGCTGGCCGACCTCGCGGTGGCCGAAGGCACCCACCAGGCCCTGCTCGGCAACCACGAACGCGCCGCCGCCACCCTGGACGCCTACGCCAAGGCCGGTTTCCCGCCCGAGCCCGCGATCGTGGAAACCCCGCGCAGCGGCACCACGCTGACCCACCGGTTCGCCCTGCAACTGCGGGCCGGCCTGTCCCCCGGCCTGTCCGCCACCCCGCGCGCCCAGGCCGAACCCGCGGTCAACGACTGGCTGCCGCACCTGCTGCCCCGGGCGGACAACCTGGTCGCCCAGGTCACCTGGTTCGACCCGATCCGCAAGCGGAACGACAGCCGCGCGGTGTCCATGGGCGACCTCGGCCTGCAACCCATCGATCTACTGTGGACAGTCCGCCCGGTCGGCGAGACGGCCACCCAATCCGAGCTGGAGGACCGGATCCTGGGTGCGGTGTTCAAGGCGGACACCCCGCGCCCGGACGTCCGGCCGAAGATCGAGTTCACCACCCGGGTCAACGGCCGGATCACCTTCTTCGAGCTGTCCCCGCTGATCAACGCGCTGCGCACGCTGCTCACCACGGCCCGCCCGGTCCGGCCCACCGACCTGGTGCCCGGCGCGGGCGTGGCCACCGTGGACCGCGCCGCCGACGCCGCGATCAGCATCCCGCGGGACCGCCCGGCCGCGGTGCGCAAGGCCCTGGGCGCCCTGCTCACCAGCACCACCACCTACGGCACCGACCTCGGCGCGCTCTACCCACCCGCCGGGCCGAAAACCGCCGACCTGCTCAAGAACATCGACACCTTCCTCATCCGCTACGCCGACCTGATCGGCACCGCGGGCCGGTTCGGCCTGGTGCGCAGTGGCTGGGGCGAGCTGACGCTGTGGCGCGGCACGCTGTTCGCCGAACTGCTCACCGCCCTGGACGGCACCGCCAAACGCCTGGACCTGGTGCTCAAGGAAGCCGACGCGCTGATCACCAAGTACGACGGACTGCCGGCCACGGCCACCGACGAGGAACGATTCCGGTTGCTGGAACAGGCCGAACGCCTGCTCAGCACCACCATCACCAGCCCTCGCCCCGATCGGCCGCGCACCCTGCGCACCACCGTGGGCAACCGCCGCGGCACCTTCAAGTCCACAATGGACGCCATCGCGCGCACCGCGAACACCACCAAGGTCACTCTCAGCGGCCTGTTCGCCGAGATCGCCGCCCTGCCACCGCTGTCCGCGATCGACCCGGTGGGCTTGGACCTGACCCCGTTCCAGCAACGGGTGGTGGACTTCGGCCGCGACCTCCTGGGCAGAGCCGCCCAACTGAAGAAGGACATCGAGGATCGAACCGGCTTGGCGGACAAGGCTTTGCTGGCCTACGACGCCGCGATCACCGGACCGGACAAGGTCACCGCCGCCACCGACGCGCTCAAGGCCATGCTCGGCGAGGACGTCCTGGTGGTGCCCGAATTCACCCCGTCCGACGACCTGGTCGACCAGTGGCGGGACGCCCACTTCGACAGCCGCGAACTCCTCGAACACCTGGAAGCCCGGCGTTTCCCGGTGGACGACTGGCTGCACGGCGTGGCCAGGGTGCGCGAACAGCCCCGCCGCTGGGAAAAGGCGATCGCCCTGGGCGATGTGCTGTTCAGCGGCCCCGGCCTGCTCGGCATGGCGCCCTGGCGGGAACCCGCGCTCACCCCGATCCAACTGCCCTACCGGGAAAACGACTCCTGGCTGGCTCTGGAGTTCAAAAGGGACAGTGCGGGCAAGCCGGTGCCGATCACCGAGGACAAGGTGCTCTACACCGCGCACTACGCCACCGGCGCGCTGCTCGGCCAGACCAGGGCCGGACTGCTGCTGGACGAGTGGACCGAGGTGATCCCGGCCGAGACCGAGACCACCGGCATCGCCGTGCACTACGACGGCCCCGATTCCGAGCCACCGCAGGCCATGCTGCTCGTCGCGCCGCCGGTGGTCACCGACCCGCCGCAGAACTGGCAGCGGGCGCATCTGGTCAACGCCATCCGGGACACCTTCGCCCTGGCCCGCAGCCGGGCGGTGGAACCCGCCCAGCTCGACGACACCGCGTACGCGCAGCTGCTGCCAGCCACCGTGATGTCCGCGACCCGGCAGCAAATCACCATCAGCACCGATCTCGCGCTCGCCAACCTGCGCTGGAAGGCCGACCATGACTGAACCCGTGCCGTTCGACTTCCCGCGCGACCTCACCTCCCGCACCGAACCCACCGTCGGCGTGTGGAACCGCCTGGAAGGCCGCCCGCGCACCACCGACTTCGACCGGGCGCTGCGCGCGGAGATCCGCGATCCGCTGTGGCTGCTCACCCGGCAGTGGCAACTCGGCGAGTTCCAGGCCTCCGACGGCGGCTCCCCGGTCACCGCCTCCTACACCGTGCAGGCATCGAGTGTGAGCCGGTTCAAGCCGTTCGACGGCAACCCGGTGGAACTGCCGCCGGAACAACCACTGCCGGTGGAAGCACTGGCCGAACGACGCGCGCTGCGCTTCACCTCGGGCACCGAACGGGTCTCCTTCGACCTGCGCCTGGCCATCGGCCGCCGCTGGTTCAAACTGCTCGCCACCCTGCCGCTGGGACTGGGCGAACTGCTCGCCTCCTTCCGGGCGCAGTACATCAAACGCTACCCGATCGCGTTGCCGGATCCGTTGCAGGACAAGGACAGTCCACGCCTGGCCCACCCCGAGGTGTGGGCCAGCATGCAGGCCATGGCCGGGCGCTACCTGGACGGCTACCAGCTCTACGACCACATCAAGTACCGCGGCGGCACCGCCTACGACGGCATCGAGGAACTACTCGGCCTCGCCCTGCACAAACAGGCCATCATCCGGCTGGGCCTGGAACTGCGGGACTGGTTCGACACGCTCATCCAGCAGCCCGCCAACATCCAGCCCGAGCTGAAGCCCACCGGCGAGGACGCCTGGGACGGCAGGCATCTGGAGCACAACTTCGCCGTCGGCACCACCCTGCCCGGTGGTCAGCAGAAGACTCTCACCGCCCGCGAATACCCCGGCGGCACCCTGGACTGGCACGCCTTCTCCGTGGACGCCAACCTCCCGCTCGGCGGCACCCGACCGCCACAACCCTTCCGCCGCACCGTGTTCCCGGCCCCGGTGCGCTACGCCGGGATGCCGCTGCCCCGCTGGTGGGCGGTGGAGGACGGGCGCACCAACTTCGCCGCGGTCACCCCGGACAGCACCGACCTGGCCCGGCTGATCTTCCTGGAATTCGCCCTGGTCTACGGCAACGACTGGTACCAGCTGCCCTGCGACCTGCCAGCCGGATCCCTGGCCACGCTGGAAAACGTCACCGTCACCGACACGTTCGGCATTGCCACGGTGGTCGAGCCCGCCAACGCCGGCCCGGACGAGGACTGGCGGCGCTGGTCCATGTTCAGCCTGGACACCCTCGGCGCCGACCCGGTGGCCGCCGACACCAGCCTGCTACTGCCCGCCAGCGTGCCCAAGATCGCCGAAGGCCCGGCCCTGGAAGAGGTGGTGCTGCTGCGGGATGAGAACGCGAACCTGGTGTGGGGCGTGGAACAGACCGTGCGGATGGCCACCGGCGAACCCCGCCGCGGCAGCGAGATCGCCGCTGAATCCGTGGCCTGGCGGCAACGCCACCAACCCACCCAGCCGCCGGGACCACCACTCGCCCCGGTGTCCTACGAGGTGATGAACACCGTGCCGGAGCACTGGATCCCGTTCGTGCCAGTGCATCAGGACAACACCCGCCGCTCCATCCACCTGCAACGGGCCGCCCTGCCCAGCGCGATCCGCCAGGCCGACCCGGCCCAGCCGCGCGCGGTGGTGCGCCCGCGCACCGACCTGTTGCGCGAGGGCCTGGACCGGGGTGAGCCGTACTTCGTGAACGAGGAGGAGGTCACCCAGACCGGCACCCGGCTCGCATTGTCCTTCCAGCGCACCCGCTGGCGGGACGGGCGGGTGGTGGTGTGGCTGGGGGTGCGGCGGGGCACCGGGCGCGGTCAGGGGTCCAGCGGGTTGCGGTTCGACTCGGTGATCGACAGCCCGGCGCCTTAGCAGTCCTGGCAGATTGGGTTGTTCTTGAGCCGACGTCAGCAGTGGCCTTCCACATCAGGTCCTCATGGAGACAGGGTTTCCAGCGGGCGGCGGGCGGTTTCCACGCCGTAGAGGGCGACGGTGAGCGCGCCGAGGACGCTGGCCACGGCCAGCACGGCGAACACCGGGGTGATGCCGCCGCCGGTGCCGACCGCCAGGCCGGTGATGATCGGGCCGGTGATGACGCCGAGGCGGGCGAACACGCCACCGATGCTCGCGCCCGCCGCGCGCGATCGGGTGGGGTACAGCTCGGGGCCGTAGAGGTTGAGTGCCAGGTTGACCGCGAAGACGAAGAACGCGGCGGTGGAGACGAACAGCAGCACGCCCAGGCCGGTCGCCGGTGCGACCAGCGCGGCCGCCGTGAGCACCACCGCCCCGCCGGACAATCCCGTGATCAGACCGGCTCGTCTGCCCACCCGGTCGACGGAGACGGCGATCAGGATGCTGCCGGCGAACCCGGCGACAGTGGTGATCATGCTGTAGGTGAGCGAGGTGCCCACGTCCAGGTGGAAGACGCTGGTGTAGATCGTGGGCAGCCAGGAGGTGAGGCCGTAGTTCACCAGGAACGAGACGAACCACAGCACCGAGACCACGACCGTGCGGCGCAGATACCTGCCCCGGAACAGATCCAGCACGCTCGCGGAATCACCGGCGCTGACCGGCGGCGCCGGCGCCGCCGCGGGATCGGGCAGCGGGCCGAACTGCCTGCGCGCCGACGCCTCGAACCGGTCCACGACCGCCTCGGCCTCCTGGTGGCGGCCTCGGGCGGCCAGCCACCGGGGCGATTCGGGCACCGTCCGCAACGCGATCGCCAGCAGCACCGGCAGCGCGCCCACCGCGAACAGGACCCGCCAGCCGAAGACGGGCACCACCCAGGCGGAGACCAGCGAGGCGGCCGCGAGCCCCGCCACGAAAGCCAGTTCGTAGACGAGCACGAACCTGCCGCGCGAGCGCGGGCCGATGATCTCGCTGATGTAGGTGGCGGCCACCAGCACCTCGCCGCCGATGCCGATGCCCTGCAGGAATCTGGCTGCCTGCAACCATTCGATGCCCGGCGCGAGCGCGGCGAACAGGCTGCTCAGGGAGTACAGCAGCAGGCACCACAGCACCACCGGCACCCGGCCGAAGCGGTCGGCCAGCCTGCCGGTGAGCAGCGCGCCGAGCAGCATGCCGACCGAGCCGACGGTGATGGTGAACGTGGTCGCGACCGCGCCCAGGTGGTACTCGGACCGCAGGGCGGGCAAGGCGTAGGCGATGAGCAGCTGGTCGAAGCCGTCGAAGAAGGTGACCGCGCCGATCACCAGCCGCGCCCGGACGGTCAGCCTGGACACCGGCAGCCGGTCGATGCGCGCCGCGATCAGCGCGCCGTGGTTGACCGTACTGGTCATCGGCGACAGTCTCCCGCCAGGTTGAGGATGCCGAGTTGCTCGGCCGTCTTGTTATGCAGGCCCGCGACGCGTTCGGCGACCTCGCGACGGCGCACCGGATCGGCCAGCCAGGCGTAGTTCCGCAGCACGTGCTCGTCCACCTCGGGACCGGTCGCGGTCTGGACCAGGGTCTGTTCGTGCGAGGAGGCCAGCACGATCTCGTTCGCCGGGCGGCGCAACCGGTCGTAGAGATCCAGGGTCGCCGCGCCGTCCAGGGTGCGCCGCACCACGGCGGCCAGCACGTCCGCGTCCAGCATCGCCATGTTCATGCCCTGTCCCAGGGTCGGCGGGACCACGTGGGCCGCGTCGCCGACCAGGCAGAGGTTGCCCTGGACGTAGCGCTCGGCGTGCGCGAGGTGGGCGCGGTAGGTGTGCGGGTCGCCCGCCAACGCCGAGGGCGCACCGGCCAGCATCGGGGCTCGGGCCACCATCCGCCGCCACAGCCGCCCCGGTTCCAGGGCCCGCCATGCCATCTCCTCGGCCACCGGGAGCTGCACGGCGACCCGCACCTGCGTGCCACCGTCGAGCGGGATGATCATGGTGATCCCGTCCGTGCCGACATAACGTGCGGTGCGGTGGTCCAGCTGCGGCGCGTCCGGGCGCGGGCAGGTGGTCATCAGGTGCACGTGGTCGTAGCGGTACCGCTGCTCGAACCGGATACCGGCGGCCCGGCGCAACCGCGAGGCGGGGCCGTCGGCGGCCACCACGATCCGGCCGAGCGCCCGGAACGGCTCGCCCCCGATCGTGCCGGTGACCCCGCGCAGCGCGCCGTCGCGGTCGTCGAACAGTGGCGCGGACACTCGCGCGCCCCGCCGCACCGACACCAGATCGCCGTGCCCGGCGAAGGCGGCGTGCAGGGCACGGTGGATGTTGGTGTGCCGCAACACCGTCTGATGTGGATGATCGATCTCCAGGTCCGCGAAGCCCCACTCGCCAAGGAATCCGTGCACCCGGTGGTGGATACCCGAGGCCACCACCTGATAACCGTGGATGTGCGGCAACACGCCCCACTTGTCGAGCAGCCCCAGCGACAGGGGCTGGATGACGTCACCCCGGTTGAGTTCGGGGAAGTCGGCCGAACGTTCCAGCACGATCGAGGACACGCCAACGGTGGCCAGCGCGTGCGCGGTGCTGGCACCGGCGACACCACCGCCCACGATCACCACGTCGGCGTCCCAGTACAACGACGGCATGCTGCGAAGGTAGGCAGATCCCACCTCTGATTCAACGACGGCCCCGGCACCTCTGCCTGTTCGCGCAACCTGGTTTGCGCGAACAGTGCGGGCACTGCCGGCAGCCTCAGTGAGGCATCGCCGCGGCTGCGCTGCTCTCACCTGAGGGCATCGACCTGCTGGGCCTGCACTTCTGCGCTGGACCCCACGAACAGTCCCCCGCGGGAGGTTGGTCTGGCCCAGCGCAGCCGGGTTGATCGACTGGTCCCGGATCGCGTGCAGCGTCATCCGCCGGCCTCGACTCAAGAACAACCCAATCTGCCAGGACTTCCTAGGGCCTCCTCCGCGGAGGAGGCCCTAGTACCTTGGGGCGCATGGCAATCGTGCACTCGCTGGCGGTGTACCCGATCAAGGGGTGTGCCGGGGTTGTCCTGGAGCGGGCCGAGGTGACGCCGACCGGGTTGGCCCACGACCGGCTGTTCGCGGTGGTCGGGCCGGACGGGGACACCTGCTGGCAGGGTGCGACACCGCGACTGGCGGTGATCCGCGGTCAGTTGCGGCACGAGGGCGCGAAGCTGGCGTTGAGCGCGCCCGGCGCAGGTGAGCTGGTGCTGGATGTGGACGTGGACGGGGCGGCTCGGCCGGTCGAGGTGGAGAAGTGGCCGGGGGCCGGGATCGACCAGGGCGAGGAGGCCGCTGAGTGGGTGTCCGGGGTGGTCGGTCAGCCGGTCCGGCTGGTGCGTGAGCCTGCCAGGGCGAGTCGGACCGGGGTCGATCCGACCGCGTTGCTGGTGCTCTCACTGTCCTCTTTGGATGGTCTGAACGAGCGGATCCTGGAGCGGGGGGCCGATCCGGTGCCGATGGACCGGTTCCGGCCCAACATCGTCATCAGCGGCTGGCCCGAGCCGCACACCGAGGATCGGGTGGAGCGGATGACCGTCGGTGGCGCCCGGATCGGCTTTGGCGAGCTGGCCATCCGCTGCGCGGTCACCCTGGTCGACCAGTCTGTCGGGACGCGGGTCGGACCCGAGCCGTTGCGCACCCTGGCCACCTACCGCCGGGAACCCGACGGGGTGAGCTTCGGGCTGAAGGCGGCTGTGCTCCGCCCCGGCTCAATCGCCGTCGGCGATGCGGTCACCGTCGAGGAATGGCGCTAGGGGCCGGACAGTCCCGCGGGCACCGGCAGGCGGCGGATGGTTTCCAGCAGCAGGTTCACCGCGGGGCGCGGCCGGGCGCCCTGGCGCAGCACCGCGGTGATGGTGCGGGTGACGGCCGGGCTCAGTTCGCGGGTGGCGACCCGGTAGCGGTGGTCGACGGCCAGTGCGGGCAGCAGTGCCACCGACAGGCCGGCCTCCACGTGCTGCAGGGTCATCAGGTAGTTGCTGAACCGGCACACCACCCTCGGCTCGAACCCGGCCTGGCGGCACAGCCGGGTGGTCACGTTGGCCATGTAGGAGCCGGGCATGTCGAAGGCCCACGGCTCGCCCGCGCAGGTGGCCAGGTCCACCGGGCCGTGTCCGGCCTGCTCGGGTGGGACCACCAGCACCACCGGGTCCACGGCCAGGGGCACCACGTCGACGTCCGGGCCCAGTGGGATCTCCACGAAGTCCGGGGTGGTGATGATCAGGTCGACCTCGCCGACCCGCAGGGCCGGGATGCTCTCGTGCGGTTCCAGCTCCAAGAGTTCGATCTCCAGGTGCGGGTGGGTGCGGGCGAGCTGGGTGGCCGCGGGCACGGCCAGGCTGTGGATGGCGCTCTGGAAGGCGCCCAGCCGGACCAGGCCGGTGGGTTCCTCGCCGAGCACGCGCAGTTCGGCCTCGACGGTGTCCATGTGGTCCAGGATCGACCGCGCGTGCCGGGCCAGCAGCTGCCCGGCCGGGGTCAGCCGGACCCGGCGGCCGGTGCGTTCCAGCAGCTGAGTGCGGGTTTCCGTTTCCAGCACGGCGAGTTGCTGGGACACGCTGGAGGCGCTCTGGCTGGCCGCCTGGGCGACCGCGCGCACGGTGCCCAGGGTGTCCAGCTGGCTCAGCAGTCGCAGCCGCCACGGGTTCAGCATGCCGCCATTGTTGTTCGGTTCCGCCGAACAGGACAGTTGGAATTGTGAGCTGGACCCGTTGCTCGGGCGGTCGTAGCGTCGAGGTCATGGCTGCTCCGACCACCGGTACCCCGGTCACCGAGTTCTGGGCCGACGTCGACCGCCACCTGGTGCGTTACGGCGGCACGTTCACCCCCGAGATCATCGCCAGCGCGGAAGGCAGCTTCCTACGCACCGAGGATGGCCGCCGGATCCTGGACTTCACCTCAGGGCAGATGAGCGCGATCCTCGGCCACTCGCACCCGGCCATCGTCGAGACGGTGCGCCGCCAGATCGGCACCCTGGACCACCTGTTCAGCGGCATGCTCAGCCGCCCGGTGGTCGAGCTGGCCCGCCGCCTGGCCGGGACGCTGCCCGCGCCGCTGGAGAAGGTGCAGCTGCTGACCACCGGCGCGGAGTCCAACGAGGCCGCGCTGCGCATGGCGAAACTGGTCACCGGCAAGCACGAGATCGTCTCCTTCGCCCGGTCCTGGCACGGCATGACCCAGGCCGCGGCCGGCGCCACCTACAGCGCGGGCCGCCGTGGCTACGGTCCGGCCGCGCCCGGCAACTTCGCCATCCCGGCGCCCAACACCTACCGCCCGGACTTCCTCGCCGCCGACGGCACCCTGGACTGGCGGCGGCAGCTGGACTTCGGCTTCGACCTGATCGATGCCCAGTCCACCGGCAACCTGGCCGCCTGCCTGGTCGAACCGATCCTGTCCTCCGGCGGCGTGCTCGAACCCCCGCCCGGCTACTTCGCCGCCCTGCGCGCGAAGTGCCGCGAACGGGGCATGCTGCTGATCCTGGACGAAGCCCAGACCGGCCTGTGCCGCACCGGCACCTGGTACGCCTTCGAACGCGACGGCATCGTCCCCGACATCCTGACCCTGTCCAAAACCCTGGGCGCCGGACTGCCGCTGGCCGCGGTGATCACCAGCGCGGAGATCGAACAGGAGGCGCACGACCGCGGCTACCTGTTCTTCACCACGCATGTCTCCGACCCGCTGGTCGCCGCGGTCGGCAACACCGTGCTCGACGTGCTGGAACGCGATGGCCTGGACCAGCGGGCGGTGCGGCTGGGCGAGCTGTTGCGGGCGGGGTTGCACGAGTTGGCGCAGCGGCACCAGGTGGTCGGCGATGTGCGTGGCCGCGGGTTGCTGGTGGGGCTGGAACTGGTGGTGGACCGGGAGACCAAGCAGGGCTCGGACGCGCTCGGCGCGGCGGTGACCCAGCGGTGCCTGGAACTGGGGCTGCACATGAACATCGTGCAGCTGCCGGGGATGGGCGGGGTGTTCCGGATCGCGCCGGCGCTGACCGCCACCGAGCAGGAACTGGGACTGGGACTGGAGATTCTCGACCAGGCCATCGGCGAGGTGACCGCGAACTGGCCGTGATGGTCGCGCGCCGTGGTGCCGACCCACGTGCGCCGGGATCATGACTCCCGGCTGGCTGCCGAGCCGCGCGCGGTGCCCGCCCGGACCGGGCGGGCCGTGCCCTCAGCAGGAATCGAACCTGCATCGCCGCCTTCGGAGGGCGGCATCTTCTCCGTTGGACCATGAGGGCTGGGATGAAACACGCCGCTGCGCCACGGGGCGACGCTTGCGGTGCTGCGGAGAATGCAGGGATCGAACCTGCGCGACGCTCATCACGCCGACCACCGTTTTCGAGACGGCTGCCTTCCCACTCGGCCAATTCTCCTTGTTGCGCGCGGAGGGCGCGCGGATCGAACGCGCGCCGGATTGCTCCGGACCTCGGCTTAGCAAGCCGGTGCCTTAACCACTCGGCCAGCCCTCCATTACCCGCACCCCTGCCAGGACTCGAACCTGGGACCTCCGCATTCGTAGTGCGGCGCTCTGTCCAACTGAGCTACAAGGGTAAACAGAAATACATTCAGGCACACCAAATAAGAGAAGCCGCCCTTATCGGTTTCCCGATGGGCGGCTCCCTGGACACGACGCGGTGCACGTCATGGCGGGGAGCCGGTGCTGCTTGACGAGGATCGTCGGGAGTGACGCCGCATACTGGTCATGTCCCCTCCTCGCTCGTGGTGTGCGTTCATCATTACCGACCGCCGGGCGCGGGTCAATCCCCTTTCCGCAATGGATCCAAGAATTCTCCAAGAACTGCCCATGGCGACTCCGGCACGGTGCTCCCATGCGAACACACAGCAAAATCGCGATCTTCGTCGCGATAGTCACCATGGTCATCCTCAGCGCCGGAACAACGGCCTCCGCCGCGGCGCCGCCGCCGTTCACCGCGCACATGAAGTTCCTGCACAGCGGGAAGTGCCTGGAGACCGCCAACAACGCCGGGCACAACGGGGCCCGGGTCCAGCAATGGGACTGCCTGGCGCAACCCGCCGCGTACTGGATCTTCAACCTGGACCCCGCGAAGGGCGTGTGGATCCAGCACCGGGAGCACCCCGGCCAGTGCCTCAAGATCGCCGGGCCCAGCAAGGCCAACGGCGCGAGGGCCGAGCTGTACACCTGCGCGGGCCAGGCCGAGGCGTACTGGGAGTTGCGCCAGAAGGAGAACGACCCGCGATACTTCTACCTGCGCAACGTCTACAGCGGGAAGTGCCTGCAGATCGCCGGGCGCAGCATGGCCAACGGGGCGGTCGCCGAGCAGTGGGACTGCCAGGGTCAGCAGAACGCCTACTTCAACCGGGACTGAACTCCGGCGTACTGCCTGGGGCCGGTGTGGGCCGGTTGCCTGCGCCAGCCCCAGCCAACGCGCTCACCGGGCCACGGGGCCAGGCCGCGCAGGATCCGGCAGTGCAGTTCCCGAAGCGGCGCACCGGGATCCACGCCCAGCTCGGTCACCAGCCTGGTGCGCAGCACCGCGAAGCGCTCCAGGGCCTCGGCCGCCCGGCCGGACTGCCAGAGCGCGGTCATCAGTTGAGCGGCGGCGCGTTCGTCCAGTGGGCGGGCGGTGGCCCTGCCGGTGAGGGCGGGCAGCAGCTCGGAGTGGCGGCCCTGGCACAGGGCGAGGTCGGCGTGGTCCAGTTCGGCGATCAGGCGTTGGGCGTGCAGGGTGTCGCGCAGGCTGTTGAACCAGGGCAGGTCCACTCCGGCGCAGAACTCGCCCCGCCACAGCGCGAGCGCCTGCTCGAACCGGGTGGTCGCGCGGTCGGGGTCCGGTTCGGCGCGGGCGCGGCGGAGCAGGTCCTGGAAGCAGTGCAGGTCCAGTGCGGGTTCGGGGGTGGCGAGCAGGTAGCCGCCGGTGCTGCGTTCGATCGCGGCCCCACCTGCCTCGGCCAGGATCGCGCGCAGTCTGGAGAGGTAGGAGTACAGGGTGGCTCGGCTGCTGGGTGGCCGGTGGTCACCCCAGAGACGATCTTCCAGTACTGGCAACGGAACCGGGCGGCCGGCCTCGGCCAGCAGGGCCGCCAGGACCACGCGTTGTTTGGCGTGACCCAGGTGAATCCGGCGGTTGCCCGAGTACATCTCGATCGCGCCCAGCAGAGCGAAACTCACCATGTGCAGCACACTTTCCCCCTTGACCCATCCCCCTCCAGGTTGAGTGCCGCGCTACCTCGGGGTAAGGGTGCTGGCGGTCAGCTCTCGATAGATTCGCGCCATGCTGGTGACCGGGGGGCGACGCCTGCGGGTGGTGGTGCCGTTGCTGGGCGGGGTGGGGTTGTTCGAGCTGGCGGTGCCGTGCGAGGTGTTCGGCTGCGACCGGGTGGATCTGACCCCGCGCTGGTACGAGTTGACGCTGTGCCAGGCCGATCCCGGGCCGCGGCGCACCCCGGACGGGCTGCGGCTGGAGGCGCCGGAGGGCCTGGCCGCGCTGGAGGCGGCCGATCTGGTGGTGGTCCCGGCCGGCATCTCCTCGCGGCCGCCGGAATCGCTGCTGCACGCGCTGCGGCGGGCCCATCGCCGCGGCGCGCGGCTGGCCGCGGTGTGCTCGGGGGTGTTCGTGCTGGCCGCGGCCGGGTTGCTGGAAGGCCGGACGGTGACCACGCACTGGATGTACGCCGAGCGGTTGCGGCGGGAGTACCCGGGCATCCGGGTGGCGGAGAGCGCGCTGTACACCGACGACGGCGACATCCTCACCAGCGGCGGCACCGCGGCCGGGATTGACCTGTGCCTGCACATCGTGCGCAAGGACTTCGGCACCGCGATCGCCGCCGAGGTCGGGCGGCGGATGGTGATCGCCCCGCACCGGGACGGCGATCAGACCCAGTACATCCCGCCGCCCGCCGCGCTCGCGGGGCACACCGACAGTCTGGGCTCGGTGCTGGACTGGGCGCTGCACCGGCTGCACGAGCCGTTGACGTTGCGGCAGTTCGCCGAGCGGGCCGCGATGAGCACCCGGACCTTCGGACGGCACTTCACCCGGCAGGTCGGCCTCACCCCGCTGCGCTGGCTCAACCAGCAGCGGCTGACCGCGGCCAGGGAACTCCTGGAGACCACCGACCTCACCGTGGACCGCATTGCCGAGCGCACCGGATTCGCCACCGGCCAGCTGCTGCGCCAGCACTTCCGCCGCGCGCTGAGCACCACCCCGTCGGCCTACCGGCGCACCTTCGGCGCCTGAGCGCCCGGCGGTGGGATGATGGGCGGGTGAGTACGGATGGCAGTGCGCAGCAGCTCGACCGCGACCGCGACGACGAAGGCCGCGCCCGCAACGCCCGCCCACGGGACGGCCTGGGCAGACCACTCCCGCACGGCGCACCCGGCATCGAGCGCCTGCCCGAGGGAGTCGTCCGCACACCGGAGGTGACGCTGACCGAGGCGCAACGGCTCCTTGACGCGGGCATGCCCTTCCACGCGCACGAGATCCTGGAGGACGCCTGGAAGTCCTCCGCCGAGGAACACCGGATGCTGTGGAAGGGCCTGGCGCAGCTGGCGGTGGGCGCCACCCACGCCGCCCGCGGCAACCGGACCGGCGCGTTCAGCCTGCTGCAGCGCGGCGCCGGGAACATCGAGGCGTACCGGCAGGATCCGCCGTACCGGATCGACGTGGCCGGGTTGCTCGGGTGGGCCCGCACCGAGGCCGCCGAGCTGGAGCACGGGCTCGGGCAGCTGAGCACACCCCGGCTGCGCGCCGCCGGCTGAGGCTCACTTCCTGGGCTGCCGCAGCACCTTCGAATGTCCACAGTGGACACATGGACCTGCAGGGCTATTTCCGGACGCGCCACCGATTTCTCGGTGCAATCGGACTAGCGCGGACGGGCGATGGCGAAACCCGATCCCGGCAATACCGTTGTCCGGCAAGGAAGTAGGCCGAGCAGCGAGAGCGAGGTCCGGATGTCCGTCGCGCTGTCCCCGCCAACGCGGCCCTACCAAGCGATCATGGTGGCCGGTGCGGCGACCACCATCATCTGCTCGATCGTCGGGTTCTTCCGCGCGTTCCTGATGGACACCACCGGCATGCCCATGCCAGGGATGGCCGCCCCCGGCGACAGCATCCTGCACGGCATGCCACTGGCCGAGATGCCGGAGATGTTCCTGGCAGGCGCGGGAATCCTGGCCACCCTGGCCGCCGCGGTGTGGCAGGGCACGGTGCGCGAACCCGCCCGCGTCGCCACCGGAACCCGCAGCCGGGCTTTGGTCGCGCTGGTGGCCACCGCCGCACTGGCCATCGACATCAGCAAAACCTCCACCCTGGGCTTCGTCATCCCCGGCATGCGCCTGGAGTACGGCATCAGTCCGCAGACAGCCTCGCTGCTCGCGGTCGGCGGCCTGGCCGGTACCGCCACCGGCGCCCTGCTGTTCACCCGCCTGGCCGAACGGATCGGCCGCCGCAACTCCTACCTCATCGCCGTGCTCGCCTTCACCGCGACCAGCATGTGCGGCTGCATGCCCACCTTCGCCGGCAACGTGGTGATGTGCTTCCTGATGGGCACCGCCGTCGGCGGCCTGGCCCCACTGCTGATCACCATGCTCGCCGACCTGTTCCCCGGCGGCGCCCGCGGCCCGGTGGTCGCCGGTTTGTCCATGGTGGCCACCGCGATCGGCTACCTCATCGCCTCCGGCTCCGCGCTCTGGCTGGAACCCACCTACGGCTGGCGGGTGCTGTGGCTCATCGGCGCCCCCACCGGCCTGCTCCTGGTCCTGGCCACCTTCCTGGTCCCCGACCGCACCACCCAGCCCACCCCGGAAACCCACCCCCAGCGCCACGCCCGCAACGCCTTCGGCGCCCGCCTGCAATGGCTCTACGCCGCCACCGTCGGCCTGCTCACCTTCGGCCTCACCACCTGGGTCCCCTCCCTGGCCAGGGCCAGCGGCCTCACCCTCACCACCGCCAACGCCCTGCTCACCGCGGTCGCGGTCGTCATGGTCCCCTGCGCGGTGCTGCTCGCCCTGATCTACCGCCGCACCGGCCCCATCCCCCTGGCCGTCCGCCTGGCCCTGTGCACCGCCGCCCTCCTGCTCGCCCTCACCGCCTCCGGCCTCACCGCAGCCGTCTCCTGGCTCTCCGCCGCGGTCCTGGCCGCCGCCCTGTTCGCGGTCAACACCATGGCCGCGGTCTTCCTCCCCATCGCCGCCGACCTGGCCGACCCACAACGCCGCGGCCGCGCCACCGGCACGGTGTCCTTCTTCAACCGCCTCGGCGGCCTGACCGGCCCGGTGGTCCTGGCGCTGATCGTGTCCTCGGTGACCGATGTGCTGCTGGCGGTCGCGGGGCTGGCGCTGCTGTGCGGCGCGATCGCCTGGCACACCGGGCGCCGGCATCGCGCGGCCACCGTGCTCGAACCGGAGTCCCAGCGCCCGTCACCCTGACGGCTCAACCGGGAACATGATCGGGCTGAGCAGGTACTGCGCGCGGTCCGCTGCCGGTTGGTTGGTCAGCCGGGGCAGCAGCACCCGGCGCAATTCGCCGATCATCTCTTCCAGTTCCTCCCGGCTGAGCCACACCGCGTGTTGCCGGTAGCCGACCAGGTCCGCCGTCGGGTTGCTGTTCTCCCGGTCCAGGTAGGCGTTGAACTCGGCGACCAAAACAGCCATCGCCGTGGCGAACACGCGGCGGTGGTCCTCGGAGGTGGCTGCCGCCACTGCTTCGGCGTCGACGGCGGCGCGGTCGTGGCGGAGGCGGTAGCGGCGTTCGACCGCGCCGCGGACCCGGCGTTCCTCGGCCACCTCCAGGATTCCCGCGGTCGCGAGCAGGTCGACGTGGCGGTAGACCATGGCTTTCGAGGTGTCCGGGAGGCGGGCGCACAGCTGGGCGGTGGTGAGTTCCCGGCCGCCGCTCATGGCGTGCACGATCCGCAGGCGTACCGGGTGGGCCAGCAGTTCCAGGGTGTCCACCCGAGAACGATCTCATGTCGTGCTACCGTTCGCAAAGGATGAGAACGGTTGACGAGGGGATGACCATGGGCGCGGATCCGGTGGTGCTGGCGACAACGGTGGTGGCGATGGCGCGGGAGGGGCGGTTCGCGGAGGTCGAGGAGTTGTTCTCGCCGCGGTTGCGCGCGGCCGCACCGTCACCGGCGTTGCGGGTGGGGTGGGAGGGGCAGCTCGCCAAGGTCGGGGCGATCGTCTCGGTCGGGGACCCGGTGTGCGAGCCCGCGGGGGCCGGGCTGGTGCGGGCGAGTGTCCCGGTGACCTGTGCGCGCGGTGGGCTCACCGTGGTGTTGTCGGTGGACGACGACGGCAGCTTGCACGATCTGGTGCTCCGGCCACCGGCCGCGGCGTGGGCGCCACCGCGTTATGCCACGCCGCGGAAGTTCACTGAGCAGGAGATCACGGTCGGCTCCGGGCCGCTGGCGGTGCCCGGCACGCTGACCCTGCCGCGCGGGTCCGGTCCGCATCCGGCGGTGGTGATGCTCACCGCGGGGCCGTTCGACCGGGACCTGACCACCGGGCCGAACAAGCCGTTCAAGGACCTGGCCTGGGGACTGGCCAGTCGCGGGGTGGCCGTGCTCCGCTTCGACAAGGTCACCTACGTGCACGGACAGGCCGCGCTGGCACCCGGCTTCACCATGGTCGAGGAGTACGTGCCGCACGCGGTGGCGGCGGTTCGGCTGCTCCAGCAACAGCCGGGGGTGGATCCGGCGCGGGTGTTTGTGCTGGGGCACAGCGGGGGCGGCAAGGCGGCGCCGCGGGTCGCGGCGGCCGAGGGCTCGGTGGCCGGGCTGGTGATCCTGGCCGGGGACACGGTGCCGTTGCCGCGGGCGGTCGTCCGGGTCGCGCGCTACCTGGCCGAGTTGGATCCCGGGCCCGGCTCGGCGGCCATGCTGGCGTCCTTGACCCGGCAGGCCGCGCTCATCGACGACCCCGACCTGTCACCGGCCACCCCCGCCGCCGATCTGCCGCTCGGCTGGCCTGCCTCCTACTGGCTGGACCTGCGTGCCTACGACCCGGTCGGCACCGCGGCCGCCCTGGACAAGCCGATGCTCATCCTGCAGGGCGGCCGCGACTACCAGGTGACCGAGGCCGAGGATCTCGCCGGTTGGCGGGCGGGGCTGGCGCACCGGGCGGACGTGGTCATCCGGGTGCACGAGGCGGACGACCACCTGTTCTTCGCCGGGTCCGGGCCGTCCACCCCGGCGGACTACGAATCACCCCGGCACGTTGATCCGGCGGTGGTCGCCGACATCGCCGACTGGCTGCTCCCCCGCCGGGGTTTGTTCGCCCGGCTCGTCGCCCGCTGAGGGCGCACCGGCTCACAACGCGGCCAGCACCTCCGCCAATGCCACCGCCGTGTCCGGGTGGCGGCTGATCAACTCCGCGCCCGCCGGGGCTGAACCCGTTGCCGCCCAAGGGTCCGTGCAGCCCAGCAGACTCGCCACCACGTCGCAGGCAGCGGGATGCGCCGCCAGCAACGTGCTGCCCTGACCACTCGCCGACCGCCGCACCGGTACCGGTTCCGGCTGGGCGCGCCAGGGCGGCACCCACTCGTCCAGTGCCGCCAGCCTGCCGGGGAAAACCCGGCCCGCTTCCCGGCTCAGCACCGGCACCAGTTGGCTGCCGCGGGCGCGCAGGGTGGTGATCAGGGTGGGCAGCCAGGGCAGCAGCAGGTGGTCGGGCAGGCGGGCGAAGGCGTTGGAGATGGCCTCCACCACGAAGTCGGCCAGGCCGGGGGCCGGTTCCAGGGCGTGTACGAAGCCGCTGAGGTAGCGGGGGTAGGCGGGCAGCACCAGGGGGTTGGCCAGCAGGTCGTCGCAGCGGGTGCGCAGCTCGGCGCGGGACAGGGTGCCGAGCTGGACCTGGGCGGCCCACAGCAGGGCGACCTTGGCCGGGTCCCGCGGGTGGGACTGGGCGATGGCGAGTTCGAGCTGGGTGCGGTCGCAGCCCAGGGACAGGGCCAGGGTTTCCATGCTGAACAGGAAGCCGAGCATGGCCGCGACCTGGTCCACGCCCGCGTCCTCATCGGTGAAGGCGGTCGGCAGCAGGGTGCAGTAGTGGGCGTAGCCGGTCTTGACGAAGGACTCGATCCAGGCCGGCAGGGCCGGTTGGCTGGTGCGGTAGTAGGAGAGCAGGCGGCGGACCCGGCGCAGGACGTCGGGGGCACCGTCCACGGTGCGTTCGGTGGCCAGCACCTCCAGCGCGCGGGTGCCGAGTTCGCCTGCCAGGCGGTGGCTGCGCAGGTACAGCGTGGCGTCCTCGACGGCTTCGAGGACGTCGGCCGCGGTGGCCCGAGGGTGGTAGGCGTTGCGGCGCAGGCGTTGTTCCAGGACCTGTTCCAGGCTGACGCCCTCGTAGCCGAGTTCGATCAGCGCCCGCTGGTGGGTGCCAAGGGCCAGGTCCCAGGACTCCTGGATCGGGCGTTCGCCGAGGCTGCGCTGACCCATGATCGGGCGGGCCGCGCCGTGCGGCATCAGGTAGCGCAGCATCCACAGCACATCCGAACACCGCTCCAGCTCGGGCTGACCGGCGATGTCGAGCAGGGCTCGTTGCACACCACGCTGCTGGAGCTTGAGGTTGAGCGGCGCGAGGCGGTCGTGCACGTCGCGGGCCAGTGGCGGCAGCGCGTCATAGCCGACCTGGCCGATCCGGTCGCCGCCCATCATGATCTCCACGATGCGGCGCACATCGCGCCTGCCCGGCACCACGTCCTTCTCGATGCAGGTGACCGCCGCGTCCTGGAAGTCATACGGTGTCGGCTTGGCCCGATCACGCATCCCGGCCAGCAGGATCGAGGTCTCGTACACCGAGATCGCGTCCGCGGTGGAGGCCAGGTAGCCGTTGCGGCGGGCCGCGCGGACGATCTCCACCGACCAGCCCAGCAACTCGGCCTGGTCCACCTCGTCGAGCACGGCAGGCCGTCGCAGGAAGCCGGTGAGCTGGTCGGCGGTGTCGACGGCGGGCACCGGGTTTGGCAGGGTGGCGGGCTTCTTCCGTTTGCTGCCACCGACCTGGCCGTCGAGCTGGAACGGGGGCACCTTGGTGCGCTTGACGTTCTTGGCCCATTCGGTGGCCGCGATCGACACCGAACCCGCGGCCAGACCGAACTGCGCCTCGATCGCGGCGTGGCTGGACGGGATCAGCCCGTACTGCCAGGTGCTCGCGCTCGGCGGGCTGATCACGAACTCATCCGTGCCCTCGATGCCGAACTCCGCGACCCGGCTGGCCGCGTGGAAGGCGCCGCAGACGTAGAGGCAGTCGGCGGGATCCGTACCGGTGGCGGCCAAGTGCTCCCGCATCCGGGTCCACATGTAGCGCTCGCGGTCCTCATCCACCCGCACCCGGTGCGGATCACCGGGTGCCAGCCGCCGGAACAGGCTGCCGATCAACAGCATCACCTGCCGGTAGGTGTCGTGATCGCTGTCGCCCAGCGGCAGTTCCACGTACTGGTGCCACCACTCCGACCAGTGCCGCACCCGCCCGTGCCGCAGCAGGTGCTCCTCCAGTTCGCCGAAGCGCGGTCGCAGGTCGCCGATCTCCACGCCGATCGCGTCGCCGTGCAGCGCGGCTTCCTCCTCCGCAGGCGGCGCGTCCGGGTCGAGGGCGGGTGTTTCCCTTTCCTCCCACTGGAAGACGTGGTCGGCGGAGCGGTCGACCAGGACCAGTTCCACGCCTGGGGTGTCCAGGGCGTAGGCGATGGCCTGGTACTCCGCGGATGCCTCGGTGATCGGCGCGACCACTGACAGCGGCGCCCACTCGGCCGGGAAGCCGTCGACCTCGGTGGCGAATGCCTGCACCGCCACCGGCAGCCGGCAGTTGCGCAGTTCGGTCAGCAGCGGGGCCAGGTCCTCGCACAGCTCCAGGTAGACCACCTTGGGCTGTTTCTCGCGCAGCCGCCGGGCCATCGCCACGGCCGAGGCCGGGGAGTGGTGGCAGACCGGGAAGATCTCCAGCGGCTCGCGCACCGCGCGGTCCACATCGTCCACGATGCCGAGCAGGATCCCTTCCAGCGCACCGGGTCCGTCGGCGAACTCGGCCGCGGCACCGCTGAGCTGGCCGCGCAGCGCGGCGAACGCGCCGCCCTCCGCCGCGCTCACGCGAGGCTGGCGATCGCGTCCCGACCGCCCTCCAGGAACTCCGGCCAGTCCCCGCCCTCGTCCTTGCTGCGCGGTTCGACCACGCCGTGCAGGTACTTGTTGAGGATGGCCAGATCCTCCGGTTCCCGCCGGGCCAGCGAGCCGACCAGCGAGGAGGCCAGGGTGCGGGCGGTCAGCGCCTGCTGGCCGAAGAAGTTGCTGTGCAGGATGGCGTCCTCCAGCACGCCGATCTGCTCCGCGGTGGACAGCGCGGACTCCAGCTTCTCGTCGTCACTGCCCGCCGCGGCAGCCGAGGCCCGCAGGTCGGCGAAACTGCGCAGCAGCACATCCAGCAGGGTGGGCGGCACGTCCAGCTCGATCTGGTGCCGCCGCAACAGTTCCTCGGTGCGGAAGCGGACGATCTCGGTCTCGCTCTTCTTGTTGGTCACCACCGGGATGCGCACGAAGTTGAACCGGCGCTTGAGCGCGGAGGACAGGTCGTTGACGCCGCGGTCCCGGCTGTTGGCGGTGGCGATGATGGAGAAACCGGGCTTGGCGAAGACAATACTGTCGCTGTCCAGTTCGGGCACGGAGATGTACTTCTCGGACAGGATGGAGATCAGCGCGTCCTGCACATCGCTGGTGGAGCGGGTCAGTTCCTCGAACCGGCCCAGCTGACCGGTCTCCATCGCGGTCATGATCGGCGAGGGGATCATCGAGGCCCTGGACTGGCCCTTGGCGATGACCATGGAGACGTTCCAGGAGTACTTGATGTGGTCCTCGGTGGTCCCGGCGGTGCCCTGCACGACCAGGGTGGAGTTGCGGGAGATGGCCGCGGCGAGCAGTTCGGCCAGCCAGCTCTTGCCGGTGCCGGGGTCGCCGATGAGCAGCAGACCGCGGTCGGAGGCCAGCGTGACAATGGCCCGCTCGACGATGCCGCGGTCGCCGAACCACTTCTGCGCCACCGGGCGGTCCAGGCCGTCGGCGCGTTCGGCGCCCAGCACGAACAAGCGCACCATCTTCGGGGACAGCCGCCAGGAGAACGGCTTGGGGCTGTCGTCGATGGACTCCAGCCAGTCCAGCTCCTCCGCGTACTTGAGTTCGGCCGGTGCGCGCAACAGGTCGGACATCGTGGTGCCTTTCAGGAAGTCAGGAAGGTCTTGAGTTCGTGCACGAGCTTCTTGATGTGGCCGGAGATCACCGGGGTGCCCAGGTCCTTGAACCGCTCCCGGAACCACGGGTTCACGCTGCCGCGGCCGGAGCTGGTCACCGAGCCCACCGGGATGAATTTGGCCCCGGAGCGGTGGATGGCGGCCATGCTCTCGAAGAGCTGCTCGCCGTGCCACTCGTAGAAGTCGGAGATCCACACCACCACGGTGTTGCGCGGTTCGGCGATCTTGGGCTGGGCCAGCGTCATGGCCACCGTGCCGTCGGTGCCGCCGCCGAGATTGGTGCGCAGCAACGTCTCGAACGGATCCGCCACCCACGGGGTGAGGTCCAGGGCCTGGGTGTCGTAGGCGATGAGGTGCACGTCCACCCTGGGCAGTCCGGCGAAGATCGAGGCCAGAATGGTGCAGTTGACCATCGAGTCGACCATGGAACCGGACTGGTCCACCACCGCGATCAGCCGCTGTGGCGTGGTTTTGCGCGCGGTGTGCCGGTAGTAGAGGCGGTCGACGTAGAGTCGCTCCTCCTCCGGACTCCAGTTGGTCAGGTTCTTCCAGATGGTGCGATCGAGGTCGAGGTTGCGGAAGACCCGCTTGGGCGGCACCGAGCGGTCCAGCGCGCCGACGGTGGCCTTCTGCACCTGGGTGCGCAGCACCTCGGCCACCTCGTCGACGAACCGGCGGATCAGCGCCTTGGCGTTGGCCAGCGCCACTCCGGAGAGATTGTCCTTGTCCCGCAACAGTTGTTCGATCAGCGACATGCTCGGGGTGAGTCGCGCGGCCAGCACCGGATCGGCCAGCACCTCGCGCAGGTGCATGCGCTTGACCAGATCGCCTTCCAGCGCGCCGAGTTCCGGCCCGATCTCCGGCAACAGCGTGCTGAGGTCGGGGGTGGGCGCGCCACCGGTGCCGGTCGGGCTGACCCCGCGGCCCCCGGAACGGTTGCCGCGCAACTCCCCCGGCTTGCAGCCCAGCGCCCGTTCCAGCCAGCCGGCGTCGGCCTGCCAGCGGGAGAGTTGCCCGGCGCTGACCGTGCCGGTGCCGGTGTTGAACACGTTGAGCAGCACCTTGGACACCAGCGCCGCCCGCCGCACCTCGGCCGCGCCATCGCGTTCGTCCTGGGCCGCGGGCAGCATCAGACCGTCGAACTCCGCGGCCAGCTCCGGGTGCCGCTGCACGATCGAGTCCACCGCGACCTGCGGGTCCAGCAGGGCAGGCGGCAGGCCGATGTCCTCGACCACGGCCAGGCTGGCCGATTCCAGACTCGCCTGCTCATCCTGGTCGAACAGCCGGGCGAGCAGCCGCCAGTACAGGACCTGGCGGCGGTTCTCGTGCGTCTGAGTCATTTCCGCAACAGCCTTCCGGCGCGCTCCCGCAGCACCGCGGTGGCCTCGGTGGCGGCCTTCTCGGCCTTCACACCGGCCTTGTCCGTGGTACCCCCGGCCCACGCACCCGCATGCAGGGCAACGGTTTTCTTGCGCGCGGTGGTCTCCACGGCGAGCGGCTGAACGCTGAATTCCCCGGCGTCCCAGCGCAGCAGCCCGAGGCAGGCGGTGGAGGTCGCGACCGCAGCCGGGGTGAGCGGCCCGGCGGCCGGGACCCGGTCTGCGGCCACGCTCAGCCGCGCTCCGGCGACGACGAAGGTCACCGTGTCGTCCTCGCGTTCGACGGCGTAGCCCTCCAGGAACACCGGGACGGCCAGGCTGGCCGGATGCCGGTCCAGGGGTGCGGCGGGCGAGTTGATCGCGGTGGGCAGGGCCACCCGCGCGGTGACGAAGGCGTCGGCGGGTTCGCCGGTGCGGGCGTGCTCGTCCCGCCAGATGAGGTCGCCTTCGGCGGTGATCGGCATGGTGGTGAGGTCCATCGAACGGCCCTCGCCGAGTGCTGCCAGGAGGGACAGGTGCGGGCGGAGCAGCTGCCAGATCCCGGCGCCGATCACGGTGTCCGGCTTGGGCGTGGACACGCTGGCCCGCACCAGCCGGGCCGGTCCGCCGTCGGCGGGTTCGAGGATCGCGTGCACCTGGGCCTGCGCCGCGGTGGCGTGCTCGTGCAGGTCCACCCCGAGCGGCAGCAGTCGGCCAGTGACGGCGCCGATCTCCGGCGTGGCAACGGACAGCGTCAGCAGCATGGCCCGCGACCACAGATCGCCCCAGCGGCGGGCTGGCACGCGCTCCAGCGCCGAGCCGGGGCAGGACGCGCCGAGTTCGGCGGCGAATCCGTCCAGCAGCGCGGCCAGGCGACGCAGGGCGGGGTCCGGCAGCAGGGCCGAGATGACCGGCGCCGCACCGGAAATCAGATCCTGGTCGATCCCCCGCCAGCCGGCCCGCGCCAGATCGGACAGCCAGGATCGGGCCGCCAGCAATACATTCGGCACCGAGTCCACAGTGGACTGTTGTTCGAACTCCGCACCGCCGGTCCGTCCGGTGGCCTCGGCCACCCGGTCCAGCAACGCGTCGTGCACCGAGCCGGACAACGCGGTCCGCGCGGCAGCGAGAGCGAGGAAGTGCTCCTCCCCCGCCGCCCCGGCCACCGCCTTCTCCGCCGCCTCGGCCACCCGGCCCGCCAACGGCGATCCCGCCACGGCATCGGCGAGTTCGGCCAGGTCAGCGACCTGCGGCCGCAGCAACCCGGTGACCAGCGCCCGGTCCGCCGCATCGAGCGCGGCCAGTGCCTCGGCCAGCCCCGCGATCGGCTCCACCAGCAGATCGGCCCGCATCACGGCACCGCCCGACTCGCCGGGAACCACTGCATCTCCGGCAACGGCGCGGTGGTCGGGGCCAGTTCCAGATAGGCCAGATGACGCAGGAACCGGCTGAACACCTGGGCCGCCGCGGCACTGTCCGCCTGTGCGGGGTGGGTGCCGCTCATGCCCCAGGCAATGGCCTGGGCGTCGAGTTCCTCGCCCGCGACCTCCACCCGCAGATACCTCGCCACCCGCACCGCGCCGTACTGCAGCACCGACTCGGTGATCAGCGCCTGGATGTGGTTGCAGAACATCCCGCGGGCACCGCCACACGGCCGGTTGTTGTTGGTGCTACAGGAAAACGCGTACGTCCCCACCGCCACCGAGGACACGTAGACCCGGCCGATGTCCGACCCACTGGACACCACCCCCTGCAACCGCCCGTCGGCCAGCTCGACGAACGGCACCTTGGCGAGCTTGCGCGGCCGCGCGGGCGGTAACACCCGGGCAGTGCTCGCCCTCTCCCAGTCTGACAACGCACCATCTCCCTGCGAGGACCCGTCTCCACACCCTGTGGCGGGGACAACGCAGAACGTAGCGGCGACCACCGACAATCCCGATCTTGCCTGGCAGCGCCGCCGCGGACGGCTCCTGCGCGAACCCTCCGGCGTGTTGGCCGTTCCGGACGGCGAGTTGGCCAAACTGGTACGCCAGTTTGGCCCAAGTGGGCGTACCAGTTGGGCCAAGTGGTACGAGTTCGGCCAAGACTGGGTACGACAACGGCCAACACGCCGCCCTTAGCGGCCAACACGGTGGGTGGTTAGCCGCGCCAGAGGCGGAGTTGGAGCATGGCGGCGAAGCGGGCTGCGGGGTCGGTGAGGTCGAGGTCGCCTACCTCGGCCAGGCGGCGCAGGCGGTAGCGGAAGGTGTTGGGGTGCACGAAGACCGCGGCGGAGGCGGCTGCCACGTCGCCGAAGGCGTCCAGCCAGGCGCTGAGGGTTTCCACCAGTGCGCTGTTGTGTTTGCGGTCGTAGGCCAGCAGGCGGGCGACGGGGCCGATGAGGGTGTCGCCGCGTTCGGCGATCAGGTCGGCGAGTTCGAGTAGCAGGCCCTCGCTGTGCACCTCGCTGACCCGCGCCACCGGGTGCCTGCCTCGGCCGGCCCGCAGCACCCGCAGCACCAGGTCGGCGCCGGCGCGGGAGCGAGTCAGGGCCATGCCGTCCACGGCGAGCGGGCCGATGCCGACCAGGATGGGCAGCCGGTCGCCGACCCGGCCGTGGAAGTCGGTGGCGATGCGGTGCACCCGCTCCTCGGCGGCCGGATCATCTTGGGGCACCGGCAGGATCGCGTAGGCGACATCGCCGACGAGGGCGGCGGCGGCGCGTGGGTGCACGGCGCTGAGGTGCATGGCCAGGGCGTCGGCGATCTGCTGGCGTTCGGCGACCAGCTGGGCGTGCTGGGCCGGGTCGTCACCGTGTGACTCGGCCAGGGCGAGGGCGAGCACCACCGCGGACTGATCGGCGAGGCCCAGCCTGCGCACCGCCTCGGCCGCGCCGGGGCCACCTTCCATCGCGGTGCTGACCAGGTCGGCGCGCAGCCTGCGTTGCACGTCGGCGCCCGCGCGCAACCGCATCAGGTGCAGGGCGACCAGTTTGGCCGCGTCGCACAGGGTTTGCGCGCGGTCGTCGGCGAAGGGTTCGCGGACCGCGGCCCAGATGGAGCCGAGGACCTCATCGCCCGCGCGCACGGCCACCGCCATCCGGGGCAGGGTGAGCGCGCCGGGTTCCTCGCTGGGCATGGCGTCCACGAACACCGGCCGTTCGCTGCGGTAGAGCTGTTGGAACACGCCGCGGTCGGCCAGGATCTGGGCGAACCGGGCGGGCACCTGCCTGCCCAGGATGGTCTCCACCCGGGATGGGTCGGCCTGTTCCTGCCGCCCGGAGAAGGCCAGTACCCGGGAGCTGCGGTCCTCGATGGTCACCGGTGCGTCCAGCAGCGCGGCGACCGCGTTGGCCAGCGCGAACAGGTCCCCGGACGGCATGCCGCCGAGGGTTTCCGGGCCGGCTTCGCCCACCTCGCCCTCGGCGATGAGCGAGCGCAGCATGGCGGCGAGCTGGGTCCAGGAGGCGCCGCGGGCCAGGCCGAGCAGGACCACCCCGGACCGGCGCACGGCCGCGGCGATGTCCGCGTCCACCGCCACCGGCCCACGCACCACCAGCGCGGCCGCGCCCTGCCTGCCCAGCGCGTCCAGCCGGGTGACGATCTCGGCCGAGGTGTGCAGGCCGACGCCGAGCACCAGGGCCTGGCGCGGCAGGCCCTGGTCGTCCAGCGGATCGTGGATCACCACCCCGCCGAGCTGCCCGGCCGGGCCGGGGTCGCCGCAGACCAGGTCGACGAGGGTGCTGCCGAGGTCGTCCAGTACGCGGCCGAGTCCGGCCCGGGGGCTGCCCATCAGCTGATTGTCCGCCATCTCCGCTACAAAGGAACCCACTCGGTCCCGACGGTGACCGCCGCGAGGGCGTCCGGGATCGGGGTGACGCCGAGGCCCGGTCCGCTGGGGACACTGAGGTGCCCGTCCTGGAGCACGAACGGTTCGGTGATGTCGGTGCGGTAGTAGCGGTCGGAGGCCGAGGTGTCGCCGGGCAGGGTGAATCCGGGCAGCGCGGCCAGCGCCACGTTCGCGGCCCGGCCCAGTCCGGTTTCCAGCATGCCGCCGCGCCACACCGCGATCCCGTGCGCCGCGCAGAGGTCGTGGATCCGGCGGGCCTCCAGGTAGCCGCCGACCCTGGCGGGTTTGATGTTGACGATCTGGCAGGCGCCCAGGGTGATCGCGTCCGCGGCGGTCTGCGCGGAGGTGATCGACTCGTCCAGGCAGACCGGGGTGCGGATGAGCTTGGCCAGGTGGGCGTGCGCGAGGATCTGTTCCTCGGGCAGTGGTTGTTCGATCAGCAGCAGGTCGAATGGGTCCAGCCGGGCCAGGTGGCGGGCGTCGGCGAGGGTGTAGGCGGTGTTGGCGTCGACCTGGAGCGGGAATTCGTCGCCGAAGTGCTCGCGGACCGCCCGCACCGGCTCGACGTCCCAGCCGGGTTCGATCTTGAGTTTGATCCGCCGGTAGCCCTGGTCCAGGTAGCCGCCAACCGCCTCCAGGAGTTCCGGGATGGAGTCCATGATGCCCACCGACACTCCGCAGGGCACCCGGTCCCGCACCGCGCCCAGTTCCCGGGACAGCGGCACTCCCCTGGCGCGCAGCTCGGCGTCCAGGACGGCCATTTCCAGTGCTCCCTTGGCCATCCGGTGCCCGTGGTACTTGGCCAGGGCGGGTGCGACCGCGGTGGCGTCCAGGTGTTCGCGGCGGGCCAGGGCGGGGAGCAGGAACTGGCGGAGCACGTCCACGCAGCCGTCGAGGTATTCCGGCGAGTACACCGGATCAACCATCGCCGGGCATTCGCCCCAGCCTTCGGCCTCGTCGGTGACCACGCGCAGCAGCAGGGTCGAGCGCGTGGTCTGGGTGCCGAAGGAGGTGCGGAACGGGGCGACCAGGGGCAGTTCGATCCGCCGCAGTTCCACGCCGAGGAGTTTCACGATTCCGCGTTCCTTTCCACTACGTACCAGCCTGTTCGATCGAATCCGGTAACTCGGGCGCCTTCGGCGAGCAGCCCGCCGAGCACCTCGCGCACGGCCAGTCGCCACTGCGCCGCGGCCACCGGATCGGCCACCCGCAACGCCTCGATGTCCGCGGGCACCGCGACCAGCACGGTCCGGCGGCCGGAGTCGTTGCCGCGCAACGGCATCCCACAGTCGGAGATGCCGAGCCCGATGGCCGCACCGGTGGTGTCGACCTGCCGCCGGCGCCCGGCACTGGCCGCGATGACCGCGGGGTCGGTCAGCCGCCAGCGCACCAGCAGCCGGTCGCTGGCCCCGGTGCCGTTGAGGTCATCGCGCAGGTGGCCGTAGAAGTCGGGCAGGTACTCGGCCACGCCCGCGGCGAGTTTGCCCAGGTTGAAGTAGGCGTTGCGGCGGACCAGCGGGTCGAAGGTCCAGCACACCTCGGTGATCCCGTGCCGCAACGCCCAGGCCCGCTGATCCAGTTTGAGCGCGTATCCCACGTCGCGGCCACGCTGGTGCGCCGCCACCCCGGCGATGTGGCTGTGCAGCGAGCGTTCGGCGGGCGGGGAGCAGAACCCGGCGCAGGCGCCGACCAGCTCCCCTCCGTCGAAGGCGCCCGCGACGTAGCCGCCCGACTTGGTCAGCGCCCGCAGCAGTTCGGCGGTGATCGGCGGGTGCTGCCCGGCCGCGGGCCGCCAGATCTGCTCGTACAACCGTTGGACGGCAAGGAGTTCGCCGAAGTCGTCGAGCTGCCGGATGGCGAACCCGGTTGATGTGTCCACTTAGGACACCTTGGGAGTGGCCCGCACGCCGAGGTGCACGTACGGCTCACCGGTGGGCAGCGCGTAGAAGGTCACCGACATCCACGCCTTGGCTCCCGGCATCCGGCAGACGAACAGCGAATCGGTGATCGGCGTCAGGTCGAACTCCCGCGGTGGTTCCGGGGCCAGCTCGGCCATCGGCCCGGTGATCGTCATCCGCAGCCGCAGTCCCGTATCGCCCTCGAACACCTCGATCAGCTGGCCTGCCCGCTCGTACCGGCCGAGGTGCCGGGCGGCGTTGACCACCGGCGGTTCCGGCGCGGGTTCCAGCGGTGCGGGCATGGTGATTCCGGCCAGTTCGGCGAAGATCTCCCGGTACAGCGCCAGGAACAGGTCCCTGGTCTGGCCGCCGTTGGTGAGCAGGGTGACCGCGATGCCGGCCTCGGGCAGCACTCGCAGGAACGCGGACTGGCCGATGGTGTTGCCGTCGTGGCCGATCAGCCGGTGCCCGTCCCAGCCGAACCGGATCCAGCCCAGGCCCCAGGAATCGCCGAGCACGTGCGGGTCCGGCACCTCGGTCTGCTTGTCGGTCATGGCCAGCGCGGACTCGGCGGAGAGCACCCGGGTGCCGTCGGCGGCGAGCCCCCCGGACAGGTGCATGCGGGCGAAAGTGAGCACATCGGCGGTGCTGGCGAAGATCAGCCCGGCCGGTCCGCAGGACCGCGGCAGCGTCCAGGCCGGGGCGGGCTTGGCCTCGCCTTCGCCGACGTGGCCGACCGCGGCCCGGTACAGCAGGGCTTCCTCGGGCAGGGTGCCGGTGTGGGTCAGGCCGAGTGGCTCGATCAGCTGCTCGCGCAGGGCCGCGTCCCAGGTCAGCCCAGTCAGTTTCTCGATCACCCGGCCGGCCAGGATGAAGCCGGAGTTGCAGTAGGAGAAGGTCACGCCCAGCGGATGGTTGTGCTTGACCTCGGCGAGCAGATCGACATAGCGCGCAAGGCATTCGTCGCCGCGGCCGGTGTCGGTGAACACGTCGCCGTCGATGCCGCTGGTGTGGCTGAGCAGATGCCGCATGGTGACCTTGCCGGCCGCGATCGGATCGGCCAGCCGCAATTCGGGCAGCACGTCGGCAATGGGCGCGTCCAGGTCCAGATTGCCCTCATCGACCAGGCGCAGCACCTGGGTGGCGGTCCACACCTTGCTGATCGAGCCGATCTGGAACACCGAATCGTCGGTGACCGGCACGCCGGTGGCGGTGCTGAGCACGCCGTGACTGGCCTGGACCACCTCGGCGGCGCCGTCCAGCCGCAGGATGCCCAGTCCAGCACCGGGAACGCCGTATTCCTTACACAGTGCGGACAGTCGCCGCTGCCAGTGCGCGGCGTCGATCGGCGCGCGCCGCGGCCGGCCGGGTTCGACCGCGTACTGGCGGACCCAGTCGGCCACCCGCTGGTTGAAATCGGCCCGGTGACTGGGTTTCCCGTTGAGGATGAACAGGTGGTCGCCGCCGGGGTAGCGCACCAGCCGGGTCGGCACGCCCTGTTCGCGCAACGCGGTGAACCACTGTTCGGCCTGGCCCACCGGGCAGCGATCGTCCGCCTCACCGTGCAGGATCAGCGTTGGGGTGCGCACCTGGCCGACCTTGGTCAGCGGCGACATCGGCCCGACTTCGGCCGTGCTGCCCAGTTCCAGTTCGGTGAGGTAGTGCGCGGCGTCGGAGGTCCCGGCCATGCTGGTGAGGTCGCTGACCACGCCGCCGGCGACCGCGGCGGCGAAACGCGGGTCCCGGCTGGTCAGGTAGCAGGTCATGAAGCCGCCGTAGCTGTACCCGGTGACGGCCAGCCGCCGCGGGTCGGCGATGCCCTCGGCGACCAGATCGTCCAGTGGTTCCAGGAAATCACGCGCGTCGTCCACGCCCCAGGCGCCGAGCGCGGCGGTGTAGAAGGCTTCGCCGTAGCCGTCGCTGGCGCGCGGGTTGAGCAGCAGCACCGCCCAGCCCTGGGCGACCAGGACCTGGTGGTAGAGGTGCACTGGGTCGGCCGCGCCGTTCCAGGCGTTGTGCGGGCCGCCGTGGATGTCCAGCAGCAGTGGCAGCGGGCCGGTGCGGTCGGGGTCGCGCAGCAGCCAGCCGTGCACGACCACGCCGTCGGAGATGGTGAACTCGCGTTCCTCACGCAGGAACAGCTCGGCCGCGGACTCGCTGTGCCCGGTGCGGACCGCGAGTTCGCCGGTGGCCAGGTTGAGCACGGCGATCTCGGCGTAGGAGGAACGGGTGCCGAGCACGACGGCCGCGATATCGCCGCTGACCGACAGTCCGGACACCGTCTGCTCACCGCCGATCAGCAGCCGCGGGGCGCCACCGTCCACGCCGACGGCGTAGAGGTGGGTGTAGCCGCGGTCCCTGGCGCAGAACAGCACCGTCTGGCCCTCGTCGATCAGGGTCGGCGTGCCGCCGGGGTAGCCGGGCAGGCCGGCCATCACGTTGCGGTCCAAGGGCGCGGACAGGTCGTGCACGTCGCCGCCGAGGTCCACCCGGAGCAGGTTCTGGTGGCCGGCGGAGGTGTCGTCGCGGCCGGTCACCAGCAGTGCCGCGCCGTCGGCGGTCCAGCTCACCGTGCCCGCGACGCCGGTGGGCAGTCCGGCCAATTCCGGTTGCGCGCCAGGCTGATCAGCGGCCAGCACGTGCACCGGGGTGCGGAAGCTGAGGTCGGCGTCGACGTCCTGGGCGGCGGCGAAGGCCAGCCGGGCGCCGTCCGGGGACCAGGCCACGCTGCTCGCGTGCCAGTCGCCCGTGCTGAGCTGCCGGACTTCCTTGGTGGCCAGGTCGAGGACATGCAGGTGGCTGCGGTAGGTGCGCAGCAGTCCGGTGCCGTCGGCCTTGTACCCCAGGCGATCGGACACCACCGGGGCGGTGCCGCGGGCGGTGCGGGCGGCCTCGTCCTCGCCGTCGGTGGCGGCCAGGTCCACCGCGGTGCTGAAGGCCAGCGCGCCGCCATCCGGTCGCCACACCGGGGCGCCCGCGCCCAGTGGCAGCGTGGTGAGCTGTTCGGGTTCGCCGCCGTCGGCGGGCAGCAGCCAGAGCTGGGCCGGTCCGTCCTGGGCACGCAGGAAGGCGATCCGGGTGCCGTCCGGGGACCAGGCGGGTGACCCGTCGGCGGTGCCTCTGGTGAGCTGCCGGGGTTCGCCGCCCGCGACCGGGACCGTCCACAGTGTACGGATATCGCGGTCAGCGGCCCGGTCGGTGGTGCGCAGCACGTAGACGATCCGGGTGCCGTCCGGGGAGACCGCGGGCTGTTCCGGCAGCGCGAACCCGTACAGGTCCTCGATGGTGACTCGCTTGCTCATGGTGCGACAGCTCCTCGTCAGTGGGTGGGGCGGCCGAGTTGGGCGCGGAACAGGGCCAGCACGTTGCCGCCCAGCACTTTCACGATGTCGTCCTCGGCCCAGCCGCGGGCCAGCAGCGCCTCGGTGACCAGCGGCAGTCCGGCCGGGCCTTCCAGGCCGGGCAGGAACTGGTCGGTGGGCACGCCTTCGACCTCGGCCGCCTCGCAGCAGGGCATGACGACGTCGGCGAGGACCTCCTTGACGAAGTCCGGTCCCAGGCCCACCTTGTCCACGCCCATGACTCCGGCGATGTGCTCGATGTGGTCGATCAGCCGGTCGATCCGGTAGTCGGTCTCGTGCAGGAAGGGTGCGAAGAAGTTCACGCACACCACGCCCCCGTTGGCGGCGATGGCCCGGAGCTGCTCGTCGGTGAGGTTGCGGTGGTGATCGCGCAGGGCGCGGGCGCTGGAGTGGGTGGCGATCACCGGGCGGGTGGACAGTTCCAGCACGTGGTCCACGCCCGCCGCGCCGAGGTGGCTGACGTCGAAGAGCATGCCGAGCCGTTCCATCTCGGCCACCGCGGCGATCCCGGCCCTGGTGAGTTTGCTGCCGGTGTGGTCCTCGCCGCTGCCGTCGGCCAGCGCGGTGCGGCCGAAGTGCGCCAGCGAGGCGATCCGCACGCCAAGGCGGGACAGGGTTTCCAGCAGTTCGACGTCCTCGCCGATGCCCGGCGCGCTCTCCAGGGCAAGCACCAGCGCGATCCGGTCCGCGCCCAGGGCGTGGTCGATGTCGTTGCCGTCACAGCACAACTCGACCGCGTCCGGGTTGCCCTCGGCGATGCGGTGCGCGGCCTCGATCATGCGCAGGGTCTGCCGCAGCGCGCCCTCGGGCCGGTACAGGTCGTCGATGAACACCGGCAGCACCTGCAGGTTCACCCCGCCCTGGCGCAGTTGCGGCAGCCACTGCTCGCGGAAGTAGGGCGACCAGCGCTCGACCGGGCGGCCGACGACCGAGCAGAGCAGGTCGTTGTGCGTGTCCGCGACCACGCTGCGCCGGTGCAGGTCTTCGGTCATCGGGTTGCCTCCTCGGCGAACAGCCTGGTGTGCCGGGACGGTGCGGCGGCCAGCAGTTCGCGGGTGTAGGGGTGTTGGGGGTCGTCGAGAACCTGTTGCGCCGGACCGGTTTCCACGATGCGGCCGTGCCGCATCACCGCGATCCGGTCGCTGAGATAGCGCACCACGGCGAGGTTGTGCGAGATGAACAGCATGGTGAGGCCCAGCTCGCGGTGCAGGGCGCGGACCAGGTTGAGCACCGCGCCCTGCACCGAGACGTCCAGCGCGGAGGTGATCTCATCGGCGATGATCACCTTGGGCTGTCCGGCCAGTGCCCTGGCCAGGGCGACCCGCTGCCGCTGCCCGCCGGAGAGCCGGGCGGGCAGCATCGCGGCGCGCCCGGGGTCCAGGTTCACCAGTTCCAGCAATCGGGCCACCTCGGCCTGCCGACCGGCTTTGCCGCCGTGCGCGCCCTTGGGCATGGCCTCCATGATGGACTCGCCAATGCGCATCCGCGGGTCGAGGGAGGAGTACGGATCCTGGAACACCATCTGCAACCGGCGCTCCCGCGGTCGTAACCGCCGGATGTCCTGGCCGTCCAGGCGGACCTGCCCGCCGCTGACCGGGACGAGGCCGGCCGCGGTGCCGGCCAGGGTGGACTTGCCCGAGCCCGATTCGCCGACCAGGCCGAGGATCTCACCCGGCGCCACGGTCAGGCTGACCTCGTCCACCGCGCGCAGTCCGGCCTGCCTGCTCCCGTAGTGCACGCTGACCCGGTCGAACTCCAGCTCACTCATTCGGTCCCTCCCCCGCTGACGTTAGCCGGTGCACGTCCGTCTACTTCGGACTCTTCGGGGTGCCAGCAGCCCAGGCGATTTCCGCTGCCTAGCTGGACCAACGCGGGTTCCTCGGTGCGGCACTGCTCGTCGGCACTGGCACAACGCTGCGCGAACGGGCAGCCCTCCGGGAGATCCCCGGGTTCGGGCGGGCGGCCGGGGATGACGGCCAAAGGTGCGTCCCGGTCGGTGTCCAGATCGGGCACCGCGGCCAGCAGCGCCCTGGTGTAGGGGTGCCGGGCCGCGGTGAACAACTCGGCGGCGGGCAGGTCCTCCACGATCCGTCCGGCGTACATCACCAGCACCCGGTTGCAGGTCTGCGCGACCACGGTGATGTCGTGGCTGATCAACAGGATCGCCGCGTCATGCTCGGCCCGGATCCGGGCCAGCAGCCGCAGGACTTCCCGTTGCACGGTGACGTCCAGCGCGGTGGTCGGCTCGTCCGCGATGACCAGGGCCGGTTCGCCCATCAGTCCCATCGCGATCATCGCGCGCTGCCGCATGCCGCCGGAGAACTCGTGCGGGTACTGCCTGGCCCGCTTGGCCGCGTCCGGGATGCGCACCGAGTCCAACCGGTCCACCGCCCGTTCCAGCGCGGCCCGCCGGGACTGCCCGTGGTGCTGTTCGGCGACCTCGGCGAGCTGCCTGCCGATCCGCTGAGTGGGGTTGAAGGAGGTCATCGGGTCCTGGAACACCATGGCCAGGGAGGTGCCCAGCAACGGCCGCAACTCGCGTTCGGAGCGGGTCAGCAGTGGCGTGCCACGAAAGTCCAGGCGGTCGGCGGTGACCACGCCAGGGGACTCGATCAGCCGGGAGACGGCCAGCGCGGTCAGGCTCTTGCCCGAACCGGACTCGCCGACCACCCCGATCATCTCTCCACTGTGGACGGTGAACCGCAACCCGCGCACCGGCATGACCCATCCGGCCGGACCAGGGAAGGACACTCGCAGGTTGTCCACCGCGAGCACCCCGTCCGAAGCCGGCCCGACACTGTCCACAGTGGACTTCTTGGGTGGCACGGCCTTGTGGTCCAAGCGTTCCCGGCCACCGGCCGCCGCGGCGGCGGCCTCGCCGAACAGGTTGAACGCCAGCCCCGCGATGATCACCGCGAGGGCCGGGCCGAGGGCCGACCATGGGCTCAGGTAGATCCGGTTGAGCCCCTCGCCGAGCAGCCTGCCCCAGTCGTAGGCCGGGGCCTGCACACCGATGCCCAGGAAAGACAGTCCGGCGAAGGCGGTGAGCACCGAGCCGGCCGCGATGGTCGCGTTGATCACCAGCGGTTCGGCGATGTTGGGCAGCACGTGCCGCACCAGGATCCGCAGCCTGCCCACCCCGGACACCCGCGCCGCCGCGATGTAGCCGCGTCCACTCACCGAGGCGGTCAGGGTGTGCGTGAGCCGGGCAAAACTGGGCGCCACCGCGAAACCAATGGCCAGCACCGCGCCCACGGTGCCGATGCCGAAGATCACCGCGAAGAACAGCGCCAGCAGCAGCCCGGGAAAAGCCACCGCGATGTTCACCGCCGAGGTGACCAGGCGGCCGGCCCAGGGTGGCAGGACCGTGGGCGCCGCGCCGAGGATCACGCCGGTGAGCACGCCGAGCAGGGTGGCCAGCACGGCCAGGCCCAGGGACAGCCGGGTGGCGACCAGGACCCGGTGGAAGATGTCCCGGCCCAGCGTGTCCGTGCCGAACAGGTGACTCGCCGAGGCCCCTTCCTGCAGGGCGTTGGTGTCCACCGCGGCGGCCCGCTCGGCCCACAGCATCGGCGCGAACACCGCTGTGGCCACCAGCAGGACCAGCAGCGCGGCCGAGGTCGCGCCGACCGGGGTGCGCAGCGCCGCCAGGGCGCCGGATCTACCCGCGCGCATCATGCCTCCCGGATCTCGGAACGGGGATCAAGCAACGCCAACAGCGCGTCCACCAGCAGGTTCACCAGCAGCACGCCCGCGCCGTAGACCAGCACGATGGCCTGCACCGCCGGGTAGTCCTGCTGCTGGATCGAGCTGACGATGGTCGAACCCAGGCCGGGCCAGGCGAAGACGTTCTCCACCAGCACGGTCCCGGCGACCAGGGCGGGCAGCAGCATCCCGGCCAGGGTGAGACTGGCGGTGAGCGCGTTGGGCAGCGCGTGCCGCAGGTAGATCAGCCTGGCGGGCAACCGTTTCGCCCGCGCGGTGCGGATGAAGTCGTTGCCCAGCACCGAGAGCAGCTCGACCCGGACGATCCGGGCCAGCACCGCCGCCGGACCGACCGCCATGGCCAGCACCGGCAGCACCGTCGACCCGGCCTGCTCCCGGCCGGCCACCGGCAGCCACTCCAGCTGCACCGCGAACAGGCTCATCAGGCCCACCGCGAGCAGGAACTCCGGGATGGCGGCCAGGAACACGCTGGTGGTGGTGAAGCCGAGTTCGGCGCCCCGGCGGCGGCCGCCCTTGGTGCACACCGCCATCAGCACGCCCACCGGCACCGCCACCACCAGCACCACCAGGAAGGCCAGCACCGCGAGTTCGACGGTGGCGGGCAGCCGGTCGGTGATCAGTTCGGACACCGGCAGGCCGCTGAGCATCGAGGTGCCGAACTCACCGCGGAACAGGTTGCCGAGGTAGTGCCAGTACTGCACCGGCAGTGGCTGGTCCAGGCCGAGCGCGGCGCGGCGGGCGGCGACCAGTTCCGGTGAGGCGGTCAGGCCCAGCGCCGCGCGCACCGGGTCGCCGGGGACCAGGTGGATCATCAGGAAGGCGGCGGTGATCACCACCCACAGCGAGAGCAGGAAGCGCGGCACCCGCCGCCGGGCGAAGGCCAGCCACGGGCCGCCCCGCCGCCGCCCGGCGGCCACGGGAACCGTTGTCGCACTGGTCATCGGACTCCGCCTCTCCGGTCGCGGTTCATCCGGCGAACATCCGGATCGAGGTCGGTTCGATGCCCTCGGCGAGGTAGAACTCGGCGCCCTTCATGAAGGTGGGCCGCACCGAATCGAAGTAGGGCACCATGTCCAGGGACTTCACCAGCGCCGCCTCGGCCCGTTCCCACAGCGCGCAACCGCTGGCGCCGGGCTGGGCCGCGGCCTGCCGGGAGAGATCGGTGAACTCCTTGTTGTCCAGGTGCCCGTAGTTCACGCCCTGCGGTGGCCGGGTGCCGGAGAAGAACGGGAGCAGCTGGCTGGGCAGGGTGAAGGTCAGTGGTGCCATGGACACCTCCCAGTCCCCGGTGCTGAACAGGGCCTGGTTCATTCCGGCGGCGTCCACCGGCTGGATCTGCACCCGCGCGCCGACGGCCTGCCAGCGTTGCTGCATCAGTTCCGCCGCGGCGGCCAGCGTCGGGCCGAGCACGGTGGGCTGGATCACCTTGATGGCCAACGGTTTCCCGTTCTTGCTGCGGATCCCGTCCGGTCCGGCCGGCCAGCCCGCGGCGTCCAGGGCCTTGGCGGCCGCGGCCGGGTCGGGGGCTGGCAGGTTGCCGGTGACGTTGTCCCCGGTGCACGGCCGTCCGTCGTAGGTGACCACGCCGCGGGAGGGTTTGCCCGCGCCGTTGGTGAGCACCTTGCCGATCTCGTTGAGGTCCACGGCCTGGATCAGGGCCCGGCGCACCGCCGGATCCTGACCGGGATGCCCGGCGGCCTGGTTGAAGGAGAGCATCCCGATCGGCACCTTCTGGTCGGCGTGCGCGAGTTTGAGCGCGGTCAGCCGCTGCTGGTCGGGGCCGAGCACGGTGGCCGCGTTGATCTGCCCGGACGCCAACAGGTTCGCCGCGGTGGCCTCGTTCGGGATCACCCGGAAGATGATCTTGTCCGGCAGTCCTGGCTGGTTCGGCGGCCAGTCCCCCGGTCCCCAGGCGAAGTCCTTGCGGCGGGTGAGGGTGTAGTGGTCGTTGGGCACGATCTCCGACAGCACGTACATGCCCGAGCCCTGTTCGCCCTTGGCCAGCCTGGACCGGTCGGCCAGTCCCTTGCCGCAGACGATCGGCAGGGTGCCGATGTTGTTGAGCAGGAAGGCATCCGGCCTGCCACTGGTCACCGTCACCGTGCCGGTGGCCGGGTCCGCGGTGGCCGTGGTGCCGGGCATCACCTGGAGTCCGATCAGCGGCGAGTTGTTCTTCGGATCGCCGATGTGCGCGATGTTGGCGGCCACGTCCTGCGCGGTCAGCGGCGCGCCATCGGAGCAGGTGATGCCGGGACGCAGGGTGAACTTGGCGGTCTTGGTGTCGGCCTCCCACTTGGCCGCGAGGCCGGTGAGGAACTCGCCGCGCGGCCCGAGGGTGATCAGCCTGCTGTAGAGGAAGGCGCCCACGCCGCGGGCCACCGCCAGCGAGGTGATCGCGGGGTCCAGGGTGCCCGGCTCCACCGCGATGGCGATGGTGAAGGTCTTGCCCTCGGCCAGTTTCCGGTTCCCTGCGGTCGAATCACCCGGCGCGCCGCAGCCGGCGGCCCCGAGGGCGGCGATGCCGAGCACGGCGATCGCGGTGCGCACTGATCTCATTGTCTTCTCCCGGACTGGGTCGGGTGTCAACCGGCGCGGAGGTGGTCGACGGCGAGCCGGGCGGCCCGGCCGATCGAGGCGTCCACCGCGGGCAACCGCTCGTCGAGGGTGTGCGCGCGGGTGAACACGGCGACCGCGTAGCGGCGCCCGTCCGGGTAGGTGATCACCCCGGCTTCGTTGCGGACCGCGGGCAGCGTGCCGGTTTTGGCCGCCAGCTTGACCTCAGAGGCGAACCCGGAGGTGAGCCGGTGCGGCCAGATCTGCTCCGCCATGATCTTCCGGACCCGCTCGCAGGCTTCCGGGGGTCCGGCGTGATCGGTCCACACCGCGTCCAGCAGCGCGGTGATCTCCCGCGGGATGGAGGAGGTGGTCCGCTCGGGGTCCACAATGGACAGTTTCCAGACCAGTTCCGGTGGGAGCTGGGCAAATCCCTGCTCCAGGTCCAGGCCGTCCATGTCCAGTTCGGCGTACGCCGAGTCGAACAGGCCCTGGCAGTCGCCGATCAGCCGGGTGCGCCGCAGGTCCAGATCACTGAGCACGGCGTCGATCGCGGCCTGGCCGACCCGCTGATAGATCACGTCGGTGGCCGCGTTGTCACTCATGATCATCATGAACCGGGCCAGGTCCCGCCAGCTCATCTCGACGTCGTCCGCACTGCCCGCGGTGCCGATCCCGCCGATCCGGTACCGCGCGGTGACCACGGTCCGCTCGGTCTCATCTAGGCGTCCGGCCGCGACCTCCCTGGCGTAGGCCACCGCCACCGGAATCTTGAACACCGAGGCCAGCACCACCGGTTCGTCCGCGCCGACCGAGACCTCCGCCCCACCGGCCACCCCGACCTCGCGGGCGTGCACGAAGCCCCGGGCGCCCGCCGCGGTGAACACCTCGGTGATCCGCTCGACGATGTCGCTCATGCCGACACCCGCCGATCCGCCCGGGTGGTGTGCAGGAACTTCGCCCGCCCCTGCCCGTCATCCCCGACAAACGCGTGCGGCAGGTACCCGCCGATGGCCGGTTCGGCCACCAGGAACACATCCCGCTGCCAGGGCAACAGCTCCTTCCGCTGCTCCCCACGGCCCTGCATTTCCGCGATCAGCCCCTTGGGCGTCATGGTCAGCCACAGCCGCCCGTCCGCGTCCTGGCTCACCACCCGGTCCACCACCGAGGAGGAGTACTTGCCCAGGTACCGCGCCGCCTCGACCGGGGCCGGGGCCGGATCGGGTTCGGGCAGCCCTGGCAGCTCCACCCCGGTGAGGTCGCGCACCAGCCGGGTCACGATGTTCTCGGCCAGCCCCAACGGATTGCCCCCGTTGGTCAGCAACGCCACCGCGACCCCGTGCTCCGGCGCCAGCCGCAGGAACGCGGACTGCCCGATGGTCCCACCGTCGTGTCCAATGACTGTCCCTTGTGGACGGTGGAAAAGTTCCCAGCCCAGCCCCCAGGAATCACCCACCACCCGCAGCTCCGGCAACTCCACCTGCACCGCCCGCATCGCCCGCGCGCTCACCGCCGAGAGCACCCGGGCGCCATCGGCCGCGAGGCCGTCGGCGAGGTGCATCCGGGCGAAGGCGATCAGGTCCCTGGCGGTCATCGCCAGCATCGACCCGGCCGGACCGTTGGAGCGCAACATGCCCCACACCGGCGCGACCCGTTGCGGCCGCGCCGGATCCGGCCGCAGGTGCCCGACCGCGACCCGGTGCAGGATTGCCTCGTACGGCCCGGCCGCGGCGTGCGTCAGCCCCAGCGGCTGGAACAGGTGCTCCCGCAGGCAGTCCTCCCAGCACTTCCCGCGCAGCACCTCCACGATCCGCCCGAGCACCGAGTACCCGGCGTTGTTGTACCCGAACAACTCCCCCGGCTCGAAGACCTGCGCGACGTCCCGGAGCTGGTCCACGTACTTCGCCACGCAGTCGTCCCCGCGCCCGGTGTCGGTCATGATGTCGCCCTCGAAGCCCGCCGTGTGGCTGAGCAACTGCCGCACCGTGATCCGCGCCGCCGCGGTCTCCGCCGCCAGCCGGAACTCCGGCAGGTAGGTCCGCACCGGCGCGTCCAGCTCCACCAGCCCGTCATCCACCAGTTGCAGGACCAGCGTCGCCGTCCACACCTTGGTGATCGACCCGATCTGGAACACCGAATCCGTGGTCGCCCCGACCCCGGTGTTCTGGTTCAGCACCCCGGCCGCGGCCTCGACCACCGCGTCCCCGGCCAGCACCGCCACACTCGCCGCCGGCACCTCGTGCGCGACCAGCAGTTCCGGCAGCCGCTCCCGCAGCCAGCCGTCGATCTCCGCAAGCTTCGACATCCGCGCCCTTCGCCCTTCGCCCTGACGTGACCTGGATCACGACCAACGCTAGGCACGGGCGGAGGCGGGCACCTCGTGGCAGCGGACGAATCTGGGACGCGGAATCCGTCGGCGCGAACGAACGGGCTACCCCGCGATCCACCTGGCGAACTTCCGCACCGCCTCCACCACCGTCTCCGGCTCCGGCGGCGCGGGCGGGAACAACGCCAGGATCTCCGCGTCCGTCACCACCCGAGCCCGCGACGCCGCCTCCCGCAGCACGCCCCGATCCACCCCAAGCCCCCCACGCACCGCCGCCCGCACGCCGTCCCGCCGGTACTCATGCCAGTCCTCCCCCCGCCGGTACTCCAGACCGGGCTGTTCCACGACACACTCCCGCAGCGGCCCGCCGGGTCTGGTCTGGGTGGCGCAGGAACCGGGATCCCAGCTCGTGCTGCCGATGATCGAGACGCGGTGCTCGGGCCGGTTCGCCGCCGGGTCGACGGGCGTGAGTTGCCAGCCGCGGTCGCCCAGGGTCCGGTGGTAGCCGGGGAGATCGGTGATCGCCAGTTCGGCGCGAGTGTGGCGGGCGGCGGCCAGTCGGCGGTCGGGCTCGCTCAGCTCCGGGCTGGCGGCCGCGAGGATGTGCAGGAAGCCGTAGGCGATGGCCAGGGTCAGCGCGAGGAACCCGAGCGACAGGTACCAGCGGCGCAACAGCATTCCGGCCACCAGGGCGAAGGGCACCCCGCCCAGCAGCAGGCCGGTGCGGCCGGCGCTCAGCACGCCCTCGCTGACCGTGACGCTGAGCCACCAGCCCAGCCCGCCCACGCCGCCGACCAGCACCGACCAGCAGATCCGGCCGGCTCTGGTGTCGGTCAGCGCGGAGGCGGCGGGGGTCAGCGTGGCCATCAGGTAGAGCAGCGCGATCCCGGCCGGGATCACCACCAGGCCCACCAGCGCACCCGCGGGGCCGAGCACCAGCACGCTGGCCACCACCACGGACAGGCCGAAGATCACGCCCACCGCGCCCACCACACCCGCGGTGAGCACCTGCACGAGTGCGTGGGCGAGCAGGCGCCGGGTGGTCACGACCGTGGTCTCGGGCACCCCGAGAACTTGGCACATCGACCGTCGTCGGGGAAATCCGCAAAGCTACGCACCGGCAGCCGACCGCGCGGTCGGCTGCCGGGACGGGGTTCAGCGCTTCATGCCGTGTTCGATGGCCTCGATGATCCGCGGCCGCAGTTCGGCGGCGCTGATGATCGCGTCCACCGAGCCGACCTCGACCGCGCGCTGGATGCTGTGCACCCGGTCGAACTCCGCCGCTACCTCGCCGAGCTTCTCCGCCCGGACCGAGGAGCGCACCTCGGCCAGCTGGGTGGTCAGCCCGGCCCGTTCGGCGCCACTGGCCGCCGAGACCAGCGCCTGCAACTCGACTACCCGCGGGTCGGTGGCGGTGCGGTTGTTGACCTCGCCGGAGAACACCACGGCCGCCGCCGGCGCGCCGCCGAGCACGGAGGCGAAGGAGCCCTCCAGGGCGAGCACGGTCATGTTCGGGTTGAGCGCCTTGGAGAAGACCACGAACGCGCCGCCGTGGTAGCGGGAGATCACGCAGAACACGATCGGGCCCTCGAAGTTGACGATCGCCCGGCCGATCTCCGCGCCGTACTCCAGCTGCAGCTTGCGCATGGACTCCGGCGAGCCGTCGAAGCCGGACAGGTTCGCCAGCACCACCAGCGGCCGGTTGCCCGAGGCGGAGTTGATCGCCCGCGCGGTCTTCTTGGACGAGCGCGGGAACAGGGTGCCCGCGGTGTAGGTGTCCGGGCCGTCGGTGGGCGGGAAACCGCGGCGCGGCACCGACTTGGACTCGATGCCGATCAGGCAGACCGGCCAGCCGCCGATGTGCACGTCCTGCACCGCCGAGGTGTCCGCGTCGGCCATGCCCGCCCAGCGCTCCAGCACCGGGTGGTCCTGGTCGGAGAGCGCCCGCATCACGGTGCGGATGTCGAACGGCTTCTTGCGGTCCGGGTTGTGCGTGCTGGAGAAGATCTCCCCGACGGTCTTGAACTCGCTGTCCACGATCGCGTGCGGGTACGGCGTGACGTCCCGGTTGGCCGGGTCGCCGGTGACCGCCCGGCGCGGCGCGGTCTCGCCCGGCACCACATAGGTGTGGTCGTAGTGCCCCATCAGCACATCGCGCGCGCCGGGCAGGTTCGGCGCCCAGTACTGCGCCTGGCCGTTGGGCCCCATCACCCGGTCGTAGCCGCCGATGCCGAAGTTGTCCTCGGCCGAGACGCCACCGGAGAAGTCCAGCGACTGCTTGCCGGTGAGCACCATCGCCGAATCCGGCGTCATCACCAGGATGCCCTTGGTGTGCATGAGCATGGTGGCTTCGGCGTTCCAGTACGGCTGTGCGCCCACGGTGATCCCGGCGACCACGATGTTGATCTCGCCACCGGCCTGGGTGAACTCCACGATCCGCTTGAGCGCGGCGGCCACCCAGTCCATGTTCTCGGTGCCCGAGGTCATCGAGATCCGCGCACCGGCCGACAGCGCGAACCATTCGAGGGGGACCTGCATCCGCTCGGCCAGGTCCAGCGCGGCGATGATCCGCGAGCACTCCGGTTCCGAGAGCGCGCCGAGTGCCTTGGTCGGGTCGCCCAGCAGCAGCACCCGGGTCACGCCCTCGGGCACCCGCTCGGTCGGCGTGCGCACCACACCGGCCACCAGCGCCGCGGAGTTCTTGCCCTTGGGCCGCTCCACCGGGACCAGCACGCCCTGCTCGTCCAGGTCGTGCTCGACGAAGGCGCCAGTGGGCCCGGCGAGCAGGTCGGTCAGCTCGTACGGGTAGGTGTTGCCGCGGCGGGCCGCGCGCAGCACCTTCTGCCGGTAGTCATCCAGCGGCCGCACCGGTTCGGTGTCCGGCTCGCCCACGTGCAGCCGCGCGCCGTTGCCAGGGTCCAGGGTGATCCGCACCGAGACCTCGGTCAGCTCGCCGCTGGACTTGCGGCGGCGGGCCAGGAACTGGACCTCCTCCAGCCCGGCGCCGGTCGCGGTCGGCAGGATCCGCTGCACCAGCTGGTTCAGCTCGTCGGTGGCCAGCTCGGTGGAGGGCCAGACGTACATCATGATCCGGTTGGTGTCGAAGCGCTTGTTCTGCGGGCGCTGCGCCTGGATGTTGCGGATCGCGCCCAGGCAGGCGTTGACGCCGTCCTCCACCGCGGGCAGCGCGACCAGGCGGCCCTCGGACTCGCGCAGCGGGGTGAGGTCGCGGATCTGGCCCATCGCGATCAGCCGCTCGTCGGCCGGGTTGCTCTTGGCCACCGCCTTGAACAGGTAGATCTCCTCATCGGCCGAGGGCAGCCGGGTGAGGTCGAACTCACGCAGCCGCTCCAGCTGCAGCCGCTGGGCGATCTGCGGGTGCAGTCCGCGGATCAGCCGGTCCTCGGCGAACCCGTCGGCCTCGGGGCGGAAGGTGAAGTGGTGGTGCATGACCGCGCCGCTGGTGCCGGCCACCGTGGTGGTGATCCGGCGGACCGCGACCGGCGGCGGGTGCGCGGCGAGCAGTTCGCCCAGCCGCACCGCCATCGCGTCCGCGTCCGGCTGGTCCTCCCAGGTGACGTAGAGGTCGGCGACCAGCGCGTGCTCGGCCACCCCGTTGGCGAATCCGCCGAGGGCGGCGATGGCCTCGGGCAGCGCGGCGATGTCCACCGCGGTGGTGACCAGCCGGGCCGCGCCGTCGTCCCCGGTGTGCTCGGCGGTGACGAACCGGCAGCCCGCGGTGTCGGTGGCGGTGACCTCGGACAGGCCGCGGTTGCCGTAGTAGCGGCGGGTCAGGACTTCCAGCAGTGGCGCGTGATCGCGGCCGGGGCGGCCGATGCGCTGGCCGATCAGCCGGACCAGCGGTTCGGAGCAGGCGACCATGGCCTGGATCCGCTCGGCGCGGTCGGCGGCGTCCGGGTTGCGGTCCAGGTGGCGCAGTTCGTCCCGGATCTCGGCGTAGACCTTGGCCCTGGTGCGGCGCAGCAGCGGCTGGGCGTACCAGCGGAACACCACGCCGCGGGCCAGGTCGGACACCGCGGGGAAGCGCACCTGGGTGGCCTGCACCAGGTGTTCCAGCGCCAGGCCGGAACTTTCCCGCAGCGATTCCAGCGGCGCGGCGCCTGCCAGCCACTGGCGCAGCAGTTCGGAGACGATCGCGACGTCGACCGACATCCGTTGCTGGGCAAGGAAGATCCGGAAGACCGCGGCCTCCAGCTCCGGGGTGCGGTCCAGGTCGGTGACGCCGTAGTGGCCGAGCACCCGGCGCAAGTTGGCCTGGAAGTCCTCGGTGACCCCGGCCCGTTCCACGTCCAGGCTTTGCAGGTAGCTGTGGAAGTACTCGCGCGGGCTGTGCACCGGGCTGTGCGGTTCGACCTCGAGTTCGTTGCCCGGCTTGTTGCGGCTCAGCTCGGAGAGGTCGGCGAAGACGGTGAGCAGGTCCAGCTCGCCGGGCAGCGGCCTGCTGCCCAGTTCGGCGCGGGCGGCCAGGTAGTCGGCCAGCACCCGGCCGTTGTCGTGCGGGTCGACGTCGAAGCCCAGCAGCAGGCTGCGCAGGTCCTGCAGGCCGCGCTCGGCCCGGTGTGCCGCGGAAACCCCGGAGCGCTCGGTGGGCAGGTCGATCTCGACCGTGCCGGTCTCCTCGGCGGCGGCTTCCTCGGCGCCTTCCTCGGCGAGCGGCTCCAGGCGCAGCAGCGGGGTGCCGGTCTCGACCTGGCTGCCCACCGACACCGGGCATTCGCGGACCCTGGCCCGGAACGGCGCGCGCAGCACCATTTCCATCTTCATGCTTTCCAGCACCAGGATCGGCGCGCCGGACTCGACCTCGTCACCGGCGGCCAGGGGGGTGGCGACCACCAGCGCGGGGGCGGGGGCGCGGACCACGCCGCCCTCGTCGCGGCTGATCCGGTGCGTGACACCGTCGACCTCGACCAGGTGGATCGGGCCGTGGGTGGCCGAGACCAGCCGGAACCGGCGGCCGTTGACCACGATCTGGCCGAAGTGCTCGTCGAAGCGCTCCACCTCGATCTCGGCGGTGTGCACGTCGCCGCCGCCGGAGATGCCGGCGCGGAAGCGGTTCGGGCCGGTGCGGGCCACCGAGACCCGGTAGCCGACGCCACGCAGCTTGAGGTCCAGGGGGCGACCGGCCTCGTGCTGGACCTGCGGGCGGCCGCCGTGCGCGGTGGAGAGCAGCCGCTGGCGGCCGACCTCTTCTTCGTCCAGGTATGCCTCGATGGCGGCGGCGGCCAGTGCGATGGCGGAGTGCCGGTGGTTGACCAGGCGGCCCTGCGCGCGCACCCGGTCGATCCAGCCGGTGTCCGCGCTGGCGTCGATCACCTCGGGCTGGTCGAGCAGGTCGAGCACGAAGCTCTTGTTGGTCGCGCCGCCCTCGATGATCACCGTGGTCTCGGCCATGGCCCGGCGCAACCGGCCGAGGGCCTGCTCGCGGTCCTGGCCGTAGGCGATGATCTTGGCGATCATCGAGTCGAAGTCACCGGGGATGGTGTCGCCCTCGCTGACGCCGGTGTCCACCCGGATGCCGGGTCCGGCGGGCAGCACCAGGCGGGCGATCCGGCCGGGGGCGGGGGCGAAGTCGCGGTCCGGGTCCTCGGCGTTGAGCCGGGCCTCCACCGCGTGGCCGAGTTCGGCGGGCTGCTCGCCTTCGAGCTTGCCGCCACCGGCCACGTGCAGCTGGAGGCGGACCAGGTCGGTGCCGGTGGTGATCTCGGTGATCGGGTGCTCGACCTGGAGCCGGGTGTTGACCTCCAGGAAGGCGAACAGCTTCTCGCCGGGGTGGTAGAGGAACTCCACCGTGCAGGCGCCGCGGTAGCCCACCCGCACGGCCAGCCGCTCGGCGGAGGCCTTCAGTTCGGCGGTCTGTGCCGGGGACAGCAGCGGGGAGGCGGACTCCTCGATGATCTTCTGGTTGCGCCGCTGCACCGAGCAGTCGCGCACACCCAGCGCCCAGGCGGTCTCCCCGTCGGAGATGACCTGGACCTCCACGTGCCGCGCCCCGGTGACCAGGCGTTCCAGGAACACCACGCCGGAACCGAAGGAGCGCAACGCTTCCTGGCTGGTGCGCTCGTAGGCCTCGGCCAGATCCTCACCGGAGGCGACCATCCGGATACCGCGCCCACCGCCGCCCGCGGTGGCCTTGAGCATCAGCGGGTAGCCGATCTCGTCCCCGGCGCGCAGCGCGTCTTCCAGGGTGGCGACCTCGCCGCGGCTCCACGGCGCGACCGGCACGCCGACCTCCTCAGCGATCAGCTTCGCGCCGATCTTGTCGCCGAGTTTGCGCATGGCCTCGGCGCTGGGGCCGACGAAGGTGACGCCGACCTTCGCACAGAGTTCGGCGAAGGCCGGGTCCTCGGCGACGAAGCCCCAGCCGACCCAGGCGGCGTCCGCGCCGGACTCGACCAGCGCGCGCTCCAGCACGGCCAGGTCGAGGTAGGGGCGGTTCGCGGCCGGGCCGAGCGGGTAGGTGAGATCGGCCTCCCGGACGAAGGTCGCGTTGCGGTCGGCGTCGGTGTAGAGCGCGACCGTCTCGATCCGCTTCCCGGTTTCCGCCGAGAGATCCCGGACGGCGTGGATGAGCCGCATCGCGGCCTCTCCACGGTTGACGATGGCGACACGACTGAACACCGGCAGAGCCTCCCAAATACGCGCGTGCGGAAGGCGACGTCCGGGTCCCGGAGCGTCGCCTGCACCGAGTACATACCCTGCTGGATCCGAGTCGCGCGAACCTATGTCCCGGATCGCGCATGCCGGGGCCGTCGCTTTGTAGGGAACCTACAAAGGGTGGGCTGCCTTACACCACCCCTACCCCGATTCGCACCAGATCTGCCACAAAGCGGAAGTGAACAAGACTGCCGGTTGTCCGGTTCGGGGCCCAGCCGGCCGCGGCGACGGCCGGCTGAGCGCGGCGGCTCAGGCGACGGTGGCGTCGATGGTCACCGGGATGGTCGGGCCGAGTGCCTTCGAGTAAGGGCAGATCTGGTGGGCCTCCCGGCCCAGTTGCTCGGCGGTGTCCTGGTCGATGCCGGTGACCTCCAGGTGCAGGGCGGCACTGAGGGTGAACGAGCCAGCCCCGTCGTGGTGCAGGGTCACCTCGGCCACCACGGCGAGATCCTTCAGCGGCACCTTGGCGGCGGTGGCGGCGCGGCGGGTGGCGCCCAGGAAGCAGGAGGCCCAGCCCGCGGCGAGCAGCTGCTCGGGGTTGGTCGCGCCACCCGCGCCACCCAGCTCCTTCGGGATGGCGAAACGGACGTCCAGGGCGCCGTCGGCTGCCACGGCGCGGCCGCCGTTGCGGCCCTCGCCGGTCACGGTCACGGCGGCGGTGTACTCGGTCGCTGTCATGCCGACCACCTGACCAGCCACGTGCACACTCCCCGCGAACGACTTGTTGACGCCCAGCTCCAGACCCGGTCACCAACCCACCCCGCCGCCCAGTTGGCCCAAGTCGTACGCCAAGTTGGCCCAATTGGGCGTACCACTTTGCCCAAGTCGACGGTGGCGGCGGGGCCGGGCACTAGGCCGATCGGGCCTAGGGTGGGGGCGGTGAGCAGACGGCTGCGGTTCGAGTTGCTGGGTCCGGTGCGTGCCTGGCTGGACGGGGCCGAGACCGATCTGGGCGCGCCGCAGCAACGCGCGCTGCTGGGGGTGCTGTTGCTGCACGAGGGCGCGGTGGCCACCCAGGATGTGCTGGTCGAGGCGGTGTGGGGTGCTCAGCCGCCGCCGGCGGTCGGCGGGATGGTGCGCTCCTACATCTCCCGGCTACGCCGCGCGCTCGGCGATGCCCGGCCGGCCTCGGTGATCCGGTCGGTGGCCGGGGGCTACGCGCTGGCCACCGAACCCGGTCAGCTCGACCTGGCCGACTTCCAGCAGCAGCTCTCCGCCGCCCGCGAGGCCCGCCGCACCGGCGAACTCGAGGCCGAGGCCACCGCGCTGCGGGCCGCGCTCGCGCTCTGGCAGGGCCTGCCCCTGGCCGGGGTGCGCGGGGAGTACGCCGAGCGGGAACGCGAACGGTTGCGGCAGTTGCGGCTGACCGCGGTGGAGGACCTGGCCGCGGCCGACCTGGAGCTGGGCAGGCACGTCGAGGCGGTCTCCGCGCTCACCCCGCTGATCATCGAGGAGCCGCTGCGGGAACGCGCCCGGATGCTGATCATGCTGGGGCTCTACCGCTCCGGCAGGCAGGCCGAGGCACTGGAGCTGTACCAGGACGCGGTGCGCCGCTTCACCGACGAACTGGGCCTGGACCCCGGCGCGGAACTACGCGAGATGCAGCGCCGCATCCTGCGCGCCGACCCCGGCCTGACCGGACCCACCCCGGTGCGCCCGCTGTCCTCGGCCGAACGCGCCCGCCTGCCCATGCAGCTACCGCCGGACCTGCCCGAGTTCACCGGCCACCAGGCGCTGCTGGCCCGGATCGCCGGCGAGCTGCGGCCGCTGGAGGGCGGGGTGCCGGTGCACGCCTTGACCGGCGCGCCCGGCATCGGCAAGACCAGCGCCGCCGTGCACCTGGCGCACCAGGTGGCCGCGGAGTTCCCGGATGGGCAGTTCTACGTGTACCTGCGGGCCGCGCCCTGTCCGCTGCCGGTGCTGCTGCACGCGCTCGGCGTCACCGAGGTGCCCGCGGACCGGACGGAACGCTCCGCGCTGTGGCGCACCCTGACCTGCGGGCGGCGGATCCTGCTGGTGGTGGACGACGCGATCGAGGACCACCAGGTGCGCGCCGTACTGCCCGGCACCGGCGGCCCCGCGGTGCTGCTCACCGCGCGGCAACGCCTCCACGGCCTCGCGCACGCCCGCTGGCACACCCTGCCCGGCCTCGACCCGGGAGAGCAGCGGGAACTGCTGGCCCGCACGATCGGCGCGGACCGTCTGGAAACCGACCCCGAGTCGGTGCGGGCCCTGCTCGCGCACGCCGACGGCCTGCCCCAGGTGCTGCACAACGTGGCCGCCCGGCTGGCCGCCCGCCCGGACTGGAGCCTGGCCACCGCGGTCCGCCGCCTCACCGCCCCAGCCGTGCCATCGGCCGAGGATCCTTACGCCGCCACCCTGCAAGCGCTTCCCGCCGACCAGGGCCGGGCGCTGCGGCTGCTCGCCGTGCCCGACGGCGACAGCACCACCCTGCCCGCCGCCGCGGCCCTCCTGGACGCCGACCCGGCCAGCACCGAAGACCTCCTGGACGCCCTGGTCGAGGCGCACCTGCTGGAGCCGGTGGCCGAGGGCCGCTACCGGCTGCGCGGACCACTGCGCCGCGCCGCCCGCGCCCAGGCCCTCATCACCGACGGCGAGGCCGCCTGCCAGGCCGCTTTGGCCCGGCTGACCCGGCACCATCTGGACACCGCGGACAAATGGAATCCGGCCGACGAACCCAACCGCTGGGCCCTGGCCGCACAGGCCGACAAGATCGCGGATGCCCCCGCCCGGGACCTCGCCCGACTGCTCGCCCAGCACTCGGACAGCTCCCGTTAACCCACGCGGAACCCGCCGGATACCGCGTATTAAGTTGCGCGCATGACCAAGCACCAACCACGACGGGGTGGCTGACCAACAATGCGACTAAGCCGGAAGCCCACCAGTCGGCGGTTCTTCGAGCTGTTCTCCGAAGCTGGTTCGAACATCGCCGCGAGCGTGGACGTGCTGCGGGAGTTCGTGCGCGCGCCCGATGAGCGGCGCGCCGAGCTGGCCGAGCGCCTGCACGAGCTGGAGCACGTCGGTGACCGTGCCACGCACGCGATCATCGAGCACCTGGACCGGTCCTTCGTCACCCCCTTCGATCGCGAGGACATCTACCGCCTCGCGATCCGCCTCGACGACGTGGTCGACGACATCGACGCCGCGGTCGACCTGACCATGCTGTACCGGGTGGACGTGCTGCCCGAGGGCGTGGACGACCAGGTCGAGCTGCTCAGCCGGGCCGCCCAGCTCACCGCCGAGGCGCTGCCCAGGCTGGCCGACCCGCAGGGGCTCACCGACTACTGGGTCGAGATCAACTCGCTGGAGAACGAGGCGGACAAGGCCTACCGGCGACTGCTCTCCCGACTCTACGACGGGCGGCTGGAAGCCCTGGAAGTCATGAAGCTCAAGGAGATCGTCGACCAGCTGGAGGCCGCCGCGGACGCCTTCGAGCACGTCGCCGACGTGGTGCGCACCATCGCGGTCAAGGAATCCTGATGCTCACCACCATGCTTGTGGTGGTGGTCGTGCTCGCACTGGCCTTCGACTACACCAACGGTTTCCACGACGCGGCCAACGCCATCGCCTCCGCGGTGTCCACCAGGGCGCTCACCCTGCGCGCGGCCCTGGCCCTGGCGGCGGTGATGAACCTGATCGGCGCGCTGCTGGGCACGGCGGTCGCGGTCACCGTGGCCTCCGGGGTGATCGACACCCCGGTCGGCGACCACGGGTTGCGGGTGGTGCTGGCCGCCTTGGTCGGGGCCACCGTGTGGAACCTGATCACCTGGTACTTCGGGCTGCCGTCCTCCTCCTCGCACGCGCTGATCGGCGGCCTGGTCGGCGCGGCGCTGGCCTCGGCCACCAACGTGCACTGGTCCGGGGTGCTGATCAAGGTGGTGGTGCCGATGGTGGTCTCACCGCTGGTCGGGCTGACCCTGGGCTACCTGGTGATGACCGGGATCATGTGGGCCTTCCGCAACGGCAACGCGCACAAGGTCGGCCGCGGCATGCGCCGGGCGCAGATCGTCTCCGCGTCCAGCCTGGCGCTGGGCCACGGCCTGCAGGACGCGCAGAAGAGCATGGGCGTGATCGTGCTGGCGCTGGTCATCGGCGGTCAGCAGGTCGGTTTCCACGTCCCGTTCTGGGTGGTGGTGGCCTGCGCGCTGGCGCTGGCCGCCGGCACCTACGCGGGCGGCCTGCGGATCATGCGCACGCTGGGCAGGCGGATCTTCCACCTGACCCCGCCGCACGGTCTGGCCGCCGAACTGGCCGCCTCCTCGGTGCTGTACCTGACCGCGTTCGTCTTCGCCGCGCCGATCTCCACCACGCACGTGATCACCTCGGCGGTGATGGGCGTCGGGGCGACCACCCGGCGTTCGGCGGTGCGCTGGTCGGTGGCGGCCGATATCGCCAAGGGCTGGGTGCTGACCCTGCCCGGTTCGGCCGCGGTGGCCGCGGCCACCTACGGCATCACGGCGTTGTGGTGACGCGGTTCCCGGCCCAGCAGGTCCGCCACCGCGGCGGGCCAGTCCGGGAAGTCGAAGCGAAAACCCGCCTCCAGGAGGCGTCCTGGCACCACCCGCCTGCTTTTCAGCAGTAGTTCGGTGTCGGAGCGGAGGGCGAACGCACCCAGTTCGGTCATCCACTTCGCAGCCGGCAGGCCCACCGGGATCCCTTGTGCCGCACGCAGTGCGCGCATGAGGTCCCGGTGCGGCAGCGGGTTGGGCGCGGCCAGGTTGACCGGGCCGGTCAGCTCCGGGTGCTCCAGCAGGAAGGACACGGCGCGGACCAGGTCCTGGCCGTGGATCCAGGACACGTACTGCTTCCCGCCGGCGACCGGGCCGCCCAGGCCGAGCCGGGTCAGCCGCCGCAGCACGTGGAAGGCGCCGCCGCGTTCCGGGCTCATCACGATCGCGGTGCGCAGCGCGACCTGGCGGGTGTCCGGGGTGACGGATTCCCGTTGCGCCGCCTCCCAGTTCTCCGCGATCCGCACGCTGTAGGCCCAGTAGTCCGGCACTCCTGCTTCGCCGCCGCCGATCTCGCCGGTGGTCTCGTCGTTGGCCTGGTCGAACCGGTGCGCGTAGATGGTGGCGGTGCTCATCTGCAACCAGGTCGCCGGCGGCCGTTCAGCCTGGGCGATGGCCTCGCCGACCACGCGGGTGGAGTGCACCCGGGAGTCCATCATCTCGCGCAGGTTGGCCGCGGTGTAGCGGCAACTCACACTGCGCCCGGCCAGGTTGATCACCGCGTCGCAGCCGTCGATCCGCTCGGCCCACGGCCCCAGCGTTCGACCGTCCCAGTGCAGCCACTCGATCCCCGGCGCGGGCGCGGGACGCCGGCTCAGCACCAGCACCTCATGGCCAAGCGCGACCAGCGCACGACCCAGAAATCCGCCGATGTGCCCGGCTCCCCCGGGCAGCACGATCTTCATGGCACCACCGTACAACATAATTGAGCACTCGCTCAAAACTGTGTTCGACTGGCCGGACCCTGCCAACCCTGGACACCCACCACACCAGCCGTGGTGCGATCCTCGGATGAAGATCGTGACGACCGCCCGGGTCGCGGCGGTGGTCTGCGTGCTGTTGCTGTTCCCCGGCTGCGTGCCCCCGCCGCCTGCCACCACAGCTGTGGCAGCACCCACCTCGGGCAAACCCCAGCCCACCGAGACCGTGCCGGAACGGCAGTGGTGCTACGACGGCGTCCCGTACAACCCGCGCAGCCCCGAGTACCGCGGTCCCGGCCCGCACCTGGCCACCGTGGCCGCGCTGCCCAGCGGAAGCTGGCTGGTCAGCACGCTGAGTCCGGGCGCCCCACTGCTACCCCGGCGGTGGTACCCGGCCATGTCCGACCAGTTCGACCGGAACCGGGTGACCCTGGTGGTCTGCGCGTTCCTGCCCACCCCGGCGGGCACCCAGCGCACCGGCACCTGCGACTGCGCCGACCAGGAGACCAAACGGCCGCGCGCGGTGGACATCGTGCCGGCCCGCTACAGCTTCACCGTGCTCGAAGCCCGGACCGGGCGGAAAATCGGGCAGTTCACCCTGCCCGGAAGTGAGAACCACTGCCCGCGCGGGCTACAGGTGGCGGGTGGCCAGAGCATTGGCCAGCGGGTCGGCGAGGCCGCCTTCGCCGCCGAACTGGATCCTTTTGTGCACGGGAAACGCTGATCCGCGCTGTGATCCGCGCCTCTTTCAGCCGTCAGCTAATTGGGAAGAACCAGATCGGGAGAACGGTTACCCTAATTAGGTGACGCTGGGGGGCTGTCCGGGCCCGTCGCCCATCGTTTCCCCATCCTCCCTGATCACCGCAGGCTCGGATCCGCCAGGAGCACTCCCCATGACGACCAGCACCACCACCGCCCCGCCGCGCCCGGAGCAAGCTCCGGCGCGCCCCGGTCTGCTGATCGGGGTGCTAGTCCTCTCCGCGTTCGTGATGATCCTCAACGAGACCATCATGAGCGTCGCGCTGCGGGACCTCACCGTAGACCTCAAGGTGCCCACCACCACGATCCAGTGGCTGACCAGTGGCTTCCTGCTGACCATGGCCGTGGTCATCCCGACCACCGGCTTCCTGCTCGAACGCTTCACTCCGCGCCAGGTCTTCGCGGTCTCGCTGACCGCGTTCTCCTTGGGCACCCTGCTCTGCGGCATCGCACCCGGTTTCGAGGTGCTGCTGACCGGCCGGGTCGTGCAGGCCGTCGGCACCGCGATGATGCTGCCGCTGCTGATGACCACCGTGATGCGCCTGGTGCCGCTGGAGCGGCGCGGGGCGACCATGGGCACGATCACCATCGTCATCGCGGTGGCCCCGGCCGTCGGGCCGACCATCGGTGGCGCGGTGCTCTCCTCGCTGGGCTGGCGGTGGATGTTCCTGATCGTGCTGCCGCTGGCGGTCGGCGCCCTGGTGGCCGGCCTGGCTCTGCTGCGCATCCACACCGAGACCCGCCCGGTGCCGCTGGACCTGTTCTCGGTGCTGCTGTCCGCGCTCGGTTTCGGCGGTCTGCTCTACGGTCTCTCCGCCAGCGGTGAGTCCGCGGGCGGGCATGCGCCGGTGCCGCCGTGGCTTTCGGTGCTCGTCGGCGCGGTGTCGCTGCTGATCTTCGGCTGGCGGCAGCTGCGCCTGCAGCGCGAGGACAAGGCGCTGCTGGACCTGCGGCCGTTCACGCACCGCTCGTTCGTGGTCGGGCTGGTGCTCAGCGCACTGCTGTTCGTCTGCCTGATCGGCGCGGGCGCGATCCTGCTGCCGCTGTACCTGCAGACCGTGCTGCACACCTCGACCTTCGTCAGCGGCCTCGCGGTGCTGCCCGGCGGTCTGGTGCTCGGTCTGCTCGGCCGCCCGGTGGGCAAGCTGTTCGACAAGGTGGGCGCCCGCCCGCTGGTCATCCCCGGCGCGCTGTCCATGGCGGTCTCGCTGTGGCTGTTCTCCTTGCTCGGCCCGGGTTCGCCGCTGCTCGCGGTGATCGGCATCCACGTGCTGCTGATGATCGGCCTCGGCCTGATGATGACCCCGCTGATGACCGAGTCCCTTGGCTCGCTGCCGGAGCAGCTCTACTCGCACGGCAGCGCGATCCTGGCCACGCTCCAGCAGGTGGCAGGCGCGCTCGGCACCGCGGTGTTCATCACCGTGGCCACCGTGGGCAGTGTGGACCGCTCCACCGGCAGCCCGGACGTCGAGGGCCTGCACATGGCGTTCCTGGTGGCGGGTGTGATCGGCCTGGTCGCCCTGGCCGGATCGTTCTTCGTCCGCGCCAAGCAGCCGGGCAGCGCCCCGGCCGCACCGGCCATGCACTGAGAATCCTGACCCGCGAAGGGGGATCGGCGAGTTCGCCGGTCCCCCTTCGCACGTTCAGCGGCCCGGAATCGGCCGGAGCACGTGTGCCCAGCCGCTGAAGTCATTCGGCGGCGCGACCACGTCGAACACCACGTCCTTGCGCACGAATCCCCAGCCCTGCACGGTCATCCGGTACCGCCCGGCCGGACCGGCCAGCTTGACCAGGCCCGCGCCGTCGGTCTGCGCGGTGAACTCGTGCCCGTTGTCCAGGTCGATCAGCCGGACCTCCTGGTTGACCAGCCCCTCACCCGCGTCGACGGTGCCATTGTTGTTCCGGTCGTCGAACAGCGTGCCGCTGACGGCCCCGTCCCGCCCGGTCACCTTGGCCACCAGCAGTCCGCTGGGCTGCCCGTCGGAGTGCTCCTCCAGCTGGTAGAAGTCGCAGCTCTGGTACAGGTAGCCGCGCACCCCGCCGTGCGCGGGCACCGTGCCACGCACCCGGAACTCGCGGGTCTGTCCCGGCTGGACCGTCGCACCGGCCGCGTCGTAGCCGAGTTCGCCCCAGCCCGCCGGCGGGACCTCCAGCTGCAGGCGGTTGTCCATCCGGTCGCAGGCCACGTGGATCCCGGTCAGCGGCCGGGTCCCGGTGTTCGTCAGGGTCAGGCGGATCTCGGCCTCAGCGCCGACCGGGTAGCTCGCCTGATCCAGCGCGACGGTGGCCCGCAGGGACTCGGAGAGCGGGCGCATCGCCCGGAACGGCACCTTGACCTCGGGCGTCGCGCCGTCCAACCGCAGTTCCTGGTACCCGTGGCTGATCCAGCCGCCCGGCAGGCTCTGCACGCTCACCGAGTACTTGCCGGTGGCCGCCCCAGGGAAGGAGTACCCGCCGTCAGTGCCGGTGACCGCGGTGCGCGCGCCCTCGTTGTTGCGCAGCTCCACCGTCGCCCCGGCCAGGCCCTCCCCCGCCGAGGGCTCGCCGTTCAGGTCGGCGTCGCCGTAGATCTGCCCGCTCACCACCACCTTGGTCTCCGGCGAGACCACCGGCACCAGTGCCTCGCCGAGGTCGTCGGCCGGGTTCACATCGCGGGGCGACAACGCGCCCAGTTTGAACCGGGCGTCCCCGCCGCCCCACCCGCCGAGATGCCCGCGCAGCGTGTACTCCCGGGACTGCCCCGGCAGGTAGCTCGCGCCGAGCCCGCCCGGCCCGAGATCACCCCAGTCGCTCATGTCCGCGATGTAGAACGAGGTTCCGGAGATCGGCCGCTCGTCCTTGCGCAGGTAGTAGGCACCCTGGTTACCGACGTTGGTCACGGTGAGCTTGACGGTGATCGGATCTCCCGGCAGGTAGGTCCCGCTGGGCACCGAGACCGTGCTGCGGATGTCCGGCCCCTCCACCGCGGCGGCCGGGCCCGCGACCAACCCACTGGCTGCCAACGACAACACGACCGCGCCGGTCAGCACGCGCGCTGATGACAACGACCCCATGCGCTGTTCCCCCTCGACTGCCCGCGCGCCCACCGCGCGTGGCTCCTCATGTACACACTGGAGTCTTGATCTAGGTTGCCCAAAGTGACCCAGACCACAGTCAGCGGAGCGCGCCCGCGGTGGCCCCGGCCTGGATCTGCCGCTGGAACACCACATAGGCCACCAGCACCGGCAGCATCGCGATGGTCAGCCCGGCGAACAGCCCACTCCAGTCCCCGCGGTAGCCCTGGCTGGTGGACAGCGCGGCCAGGCCCTGGGCGAGCACGTAGTTGTCCGGGTCCGGGTTGAGCACCAGCGGCAGCAGGTACTGGTTCCACAGACCGAGGAAGTTGAAGATGGCCACCGAGATCAGGCCGGGGCGGGCCATCGGCAGCATGATCCGGAAGAACACCCCGGCGTGCGAGCAGCCGTCGAGGAACGCGGCCTCGGCCACCGCGCTGGGCAGGCCACGGAAGAAGGCGTGCAGGAAGAAGATGGTGAACGGGGTGGCGAAGGCGGTGTAGACCAGGATCAGTCCGAGGTGGGTGCCGAGCAAGCCCAGCTGCTGCACGGTGAAGAACAGCGGCACGAGCGCCAGGAAGGTCGGGAAGAACATCGAGGCGACGAACAGGTAGTAGACGAACCTGTTGCCGCGGAAGGGATAGCGGGCCAGCGCGTAGGCGGCCAGCGCGCCCAGCAGCATGGTCAGCGCCAGCGCGCCGCCGACCACCAGCACCGAGTTGAGGAAGTAGCGGCCGATATCGGCCTCGGTCCAGGCCCGGCCGAAGTTCGTCCACTGTGGACTCTCCGGCAGCGACCACGGGCTGGTCAGGATCTCCCGGTCGGTCTTGAGCGCGCTCAGCGCGGCCCACAGCAACGGGAACCCGGTGACCAGGGTCCAGCCCAGCAGCGCCAGGTGCAGCGGGATCCGTCTCATGCCAGCTCCACCCGCTCCCGGCGGCCCGCGCGCAACGCCAGCACCGCGAAGACCAGGGTGCCGAAGAACAACGCCACCCCCATCGCGGCCGCGTAGCCGAACCGGCTGAAGCTGAAGGCGTTGCGGTACAACGAAAGCCCGATGACCTCAGTGGCCCCGTCCGGTCCGCCGGGTCCCACGGTCATGATCTGCACCAGCGCGAAGCCGTCCAGCGCGGCCATGCCCAGGTAGACGAAGGCCACCTGCACGTTGTCCCACAGCAGCGGCAAGGTGATCCGCCGGAAGGTGGTCCACTGCCCGGCGCCGTCCAGCAGCGCGGCCTCGTAGAACTCCCGCGGGATGGCGTCCATGGCCGCACTGAACAGCACCAGGTAGAAGCCCACGCCGGACCAGATCAGCACCGCCAGCACCGCGAACAGGGCCAGTCCTGGCTCGGCCAGCCAGCTGCGCGCCAGCCCGTCCAGGCCGAGTGCGCGCAGCCCACCGTTGATCAGTCCGCTGTTCGGGTTGTAGGCGAATCCCCACAGCACGGCCACGATCGCCACCGAGAGCAGCTGCGGGAAGAAGAACACGATCGAGTAGAACCGGGCCCCGCGCACCCCGGAGCGGCCACCGCGAGAGCCGAACTTGAGCGCGGTGGCCAGGAACAGGCCCAGCGCGATGGTGCCCAGCGGCAGGGTCAGCAGCAGCACCAGGTTGTTGCGCACCGCAGCCAGGAACAGCGGATCCGAGCCGAGCTGGACGAAGTTGTCCAGCCCGACGAACCGCGCCTGCCCGGCCACCCCGTTCCAGTCGGTGAGCGAGAGGTAGAACGCCTGCGCGTACGGGGAAAGCACGAACACCACGTGCAGCAGCAACGCGGGCAGCAGGGCGCAGGCGACAAAACCCAGACCCCGCCGCCTCATTTGCGGGTGTACTTCTTGACGCCGGAGTCCTTGGCCAGTGCGTCGGCCGCCAGTTGCAGGCGGTCGGCGAAGGCCGCCGGGGTGAGTCGCCGGGTGATCAGCTCACCGACCGCGTCGTCGGTGGCCTTGCGCAGCTGCGGATACCAGCCGCGGTGCCGGAAGCTGATCAGCTCCGTCCCGGCCGCGCGCACGGCGGCGCTGACCGAGCCGAGTCCGCTGGACAGGGTCAGTCCGTCGGTGGCCCCGGCGACCGAGGGCAGGGTGCCCGCGGTCCGGGCGAACTCGCGGCAGGCGTTGCGGGAGAACAGCATCCGCAGGAAGTCCAGTCCGCCGGCGATGTTCTTGGCCTTGGCCGGAACCAGGTAGGACTCGGTGCTGGAGGCTTCCAGCGCGGTGGGTTTGAGCTTGTCGGCGGCGGTGCGCGCGGGCAACACGCCCAGGGTCATGTCGAAGCCCGGCGGGGTGACCTCGCGCTGTTCGCTCTCCAGCCAGGAGCCGGATGGGATGAACGCGGCCTTGCCCTGGCACCAGGCTGCTTGGGCTTCGGTGTGCGACAACGCTTCCGAGCCGGGCATGAAGTAGCCGCGCCCGGCCAGTTCGGCGAACGCCTCGGCCGCACCGCGTAGCGCTTCATGCCGCCAGGCGCCGGGTTCCAGGTTGTCCAGGGCCCGCACCAGGTCCATGCCACCGGTCTTGGCGGCCATGGTGAGCAGTGGATCGGTGATGTAGTCCGGATATTTGCCCTGGTAGGTCCAGGGCGCGATGCCGGTTTTCTTGATCTCCGCGCACAGCGCGAGCATGGCCTCCCAGGTGGCCGGGTAGGTCCAGCCCTGCTTGGCGAACAACGACTTCGAGTACCACAGGCCCCACACGGTGAAGGTGTAGTTCAGGTGCACGCAGACGCCGTCGCGTTCACCGTCCTCGACCACGCCGGGCAGCAGGGTGTTCCGCACGGTGACGTTGGGGTCGTCCCAGGAGGGGGCGTCGAGCAGTTCGGCCAGGTTGGTGAGCTGACCGGCGGCGGCGAGTGCGGAGATGTCCAGCGCGCCGGCCCCGGTGTTGTCGACGACGTCCGGCGGGGTGTTGGCCACGAACCGCGGCCGCAGGGTGTCGCCGACCTGCTGGATGCCCCGGTGCTCGATCGCGCTGCCCGGGTACCGCTCCAGGTAGACCTTCTCCGCGGCCAGCACGTAGTCGTCGCCGTAGCCGCCCTTGAAGACCACCACCTCCAGCGGTGACCCGGCCTTGACCCCGAACGGGTTGCGCGCACTGCGCTCCCCGCGCTCACCCGGACCGGCGCCCGGCCCGCCGCCGGTGACACAGGCGCCGAGCAGCGGCGCGGACACCCCGAGCACGGCCGCGGCGCGCAGCAGGGCGCGGCGGGAGATGTTGGTGGTTGCCATGTCGGGCCCCCTTCTGGTGGAGGGATTTCCGACTCTGATCGTGACCGAGGGCCCGCCCGGTGTCGATGTCCAGCGCCGGATGCAACCCGGGTGGCAGAGCGCCCGCCGTCCTGGCTGCTCACGGGGTCTGGGCGAGACCGGACATATGTGTTACTTTTGGTTACAGTAACCTTGAGTAACAGCTACTCGGCTTACAAGGAGTCCGCGAATGGCCACCGTTGAAGCCCGACCCGACCGCCAGGCCGTGGCACGCAGGCTGCTGGACTCGTCGTCGGAGTTGTCCTACGACCCGGCGACCGAGGTGGATTGGGAGACCCCGCTGGACGCGGCGCACCACGGCATGAGCCCGGAATGGTGCAGCCTCTACGGCACCGCGTACTGGGCGGAGATGTCCCCGGAACAACAGCGCGAACTGACCCGCCAGGAGTCAGCCTCGGTCGCGAGCACCGGGATCTGGTTCGAGATGATCCTGCAGCAGATGATCCTGCGGGACTTCTACGCCAAGGACCCCACCGACCCGGCCTTCCAGTGGGCGCTGACCGAGATCGCCGACGAATGCCGCCACTCGATCATGTTCGCCCGCGGCTCGGCGAAACTGGGCGCACCCGCGTACCGGCCGAAGCGGCTGGTGATCGAACTCGGCCGGGCCTTCAAGACGGTCGCCTACGGCGAGGCCGCCTACGCCTCGATCCTGGTCGCCGAGGAGGTCCTCGACGTCATGCAGCGGGACTGGATGCGCGATGACCGGGTGGCGCCGTTTGTCCGCACCATCAACAACATCCACGTGGTCGAGGAATCCCGGCACATGAAGTTCGCCAGGGAGGAGACCCTGGAACGGCTGCGGGGCGCGGGCTGGCTGCGCAAGCAGATCAACGGCCTGGTCGTGGCCATCGTGTCCTACTGCATCGTCACCAGCATGGTCAGCCCGAAGGTCTACGCCAACGCCGGACTCGACACCAGGCGGGCACTGCGCGAGGCCAAGGCGAACCAGAACTACAAGTCGATGATGCGGTCCAGCTGCGCGGGCCTGATGGAGTTCCTCAACTCGGCCGGCCTGCTCACCAAGGCCGCGACCTGGTTCTACCAGCGAGCGAACCTGATCTGAGCCATGGCCTTCGCGATCACCCAGACCTGCTGCGCCGACGCGTCCTGCATCGCGGTCTGCCCCGTCAACTGCATCCACCCGACCCCTGACGAGCCGGATTTCGGCACCACCGACCTGCTCTACGTGGATCCGACTGCCTGCATCGACTGCGGCGCCTGCGCGGACGCCTGCCCCGTGGACGCGATCTTCCCGGTGGCCGAACTGCCCGCCGACCTCCAGCCCTACGCCCGGATCAACGCCGACTACTACACCGACCGCGCCCCGGCGGAGACCGCGCCCGCGCCGATGTTCCATGCCTGGAGCCCGCCGGAGTTCACCCGCACCATCCCCGCCGACTTCGCGCCACTGGACATCGCGGTGGTCGGCACCGGCCCCGCGGGCATGTACACCGTCGCGGACCTGTTGCTGCACACCAACGCCAGGGTCACCCTGATCGACCGCCTCCCGGTCACCGGCGGCCTGATCCGCTACGGCGTGGCCCCGGACCACCCGTCCACCAAGAAGATCGCCGAAACCTTCGCCCGCTTCCACCAGCACCCCCGCCTGACCCTGCGCCTGGGCGTCCAGGTCGGCGCGGACCTCTCCCCCGCTGACCTGTCCGCCCAGTACGACGCGGTGATCTACGCCGTCGGCGCCTCCGCCGCCCGCACCCTGGACATCCCCGGCGAAGACCTCCCAGGCAGCCTGGCCGCCACCACCGTGGTCGCCTGGTACAACGGCCACCCCGACGTCCCCGCCACCGCGGTGGATCTTTCGGCCGAACGCGTTGTGCTGGTGGGCAACGGCAACGTCGCCCTGGACGTCGCCCGCATCCTCGCCGCCGACCCGAACACGTTGACCGGCACCACGATCGCCCCTGCCGCACTGGCCCAACTGACCTCCAGCAAGGTCCGCGAGGTAGTGCTGCTGGCCCGCCGCGGCCCGGCCGACGCGGCCTACACCATGCCGGAACTACTCGCCCTCACCGAGCGAGCCGACCTCGACCTGGTGCTCGACGACCAGGACCCCCGCACCACCCAGGCAGTCGACGCCGGTGACGGCAAAGCCGCACTGCTGCAAGGGATTACCCGGCAGACAGTGGACTGGTCCGCCCCACCCGCGCCAGGACGAAGGCGGATCGTGCTCCGATTCCACTCGGCGCCACTGGAGATCGTCGGCGACACCGAGGTACGCGGCCTGCGCGTCACCGGCCCGGACGGGGAGATCGAGATCGCCACCGGCCAGGTGATCCGAGCAGTCGGCTATCGCGGAAACCCGTTGCCAGGCCTGCCTTTTGCCCCCGACACCGGCACGATCCCGCACGAGGGTGGCCGCGTCCAGCCGGGCACCTACGTGGTCGGCTGGATCAAACGCGGCCCCACCGGCGGAATCGGCGCAAACAAGGCCTGCGCAGCCGAGACGGTGGGAACGCTGCTAGCGGACGCCATCGCAGGCAACCTCCCACCCCGAACCCCCCGCCCCTCCCGCCTCGCCACTCTCACCGCCCGCCTCCGCAACCGCCCCACCCCCTAACCCGGCCCCGGCGTACCACTTGGGCCAACTGGTACGCCCACTTGAGCCAAACCGGCGTACCAGTTGGCCCAACTCGCCGGATGTTGGTGCCCCACCCCTCACCCCGACCGCCGCCGGGCCCGGTAGGCGCGCTGCCGACAGGCCGCCGAGCAATACCGCCGCGGCCGCCCCCGCACCCCCTCCCCCACCACCCGCGCGCAACTCACACACCGCGTTTCGTCACCCGACTCGGCCTTTTCATCACTCCCGCCGGCCTTCGCCGCCCGAGCCGCCGACACCAGATCCTCCTGCGGCAACCGTCCCCGCGGCGTCCGCTCGGCCAGCTCGCGTTCCAGGTACGGGCAGTCGGTCATGTCCGCGTCCTCGCACTGGAGCAGGTGCTGGAGGTAGTCGCGGGCGGCGGTCAACTGGTCGATGCGGTCGGCCAGCGCGCCGATCTGCCCGGCGACGGTGCCCTGCCAATCCTCCCGCCTGGCCTGGCCCGCGGCCACCACCGCGGCCTGGGCCAGCGGCATCAGGCCGGTGACGCAACACAGGTAGGCCACGCCGAGGCGACGCAGGTCGGCCTCGCGATAGCGGCGGCGGCCGGCGTCGCGCGGGGGTGGGCCGAGCAGGCCGCGTTCCTCCCACCAGCGCAGGGTCGAGGGCGGCAGGTCGTACAGGGCGGCGGCTTCGCTGATGGCGACGGCGGGTGGAGTCACCGCTCCAGTTGACATCAAGTCGACTTGAACCGGCAACCTTTCGCCCTAGGTAAGGCTAACCTTCCTAGGGGGTTGAGGATGAGCGTCGACGTCGGGCCGCGGTTGATCGGAATTCGCGCGGCGGGACGGATGTTGCGACCGGTGCGCGGGCACCTGATCACCTGCGCGGTGCTGTCCGCGCTGGGCGAGGCGGCGGGGTTGGCGCCCTACCTGGCGGTGGCCGAGATCGCGCGGTCGGCGTTGACCGGGTCCGGCGGCGTGCTGTGGTGGGCGGTGGCCGGGGCGGCCGGGGCGGTGCTGCGGCTGGTGTTGCTCGCGCTGTCCTCGCACCTCGGGCACCACGCCGACGCGCGCATGCTGCACCACCTGCGGCGCGGCCTGGTCCGGCGGCTGGGTGTGCTGCCGCTGGGCTGGTTCCGGACCGCCGGCTCCGGCCAGATCAAGAAGGCGATGACGGACGACCTGGAGGACATGCACAACCTGTTCGCGCACTCCCTCGGCGAGATCCTCGGCGCGGCCACCGCGATCGGCTGCGGCCTGGGCTATCTGCTGCTGGTGGACTGGCGGCTCGCCCTGGTCACCGTGCTGGTCCCGGCGCTGGCGCTGCTCTGCTACCGGATCTCGATGCGGTCCATGCCGCAGCACGTGGCCCGGCTGATCACCGCCGAGCGCGAGGTCAGCGCCGCCGCGGTGGAGTACGGCGACGGCATCGCGGTGGCCAAGACCTTCGGCGCGGGCGGCCGGGTGCTGGACCGCTTCCACGCCGCCGTGCGCGAGCAGCAGCGGGCCTTCCGGGTCTGGGTGGACGAGGTCAGGTACAGCTCCGCATTCAACCGGGTGCTCGGCTCCGAGCTGACCGTGCTCGCGGTGGTGCTGGCCGTCGGACTGCCCCTGGTGGCCGCGAAGTCCCTGCCCGCACCGGATCTGCTGCCGTTCCTGGTGGTCGGGCTGGTGCTGCCGAACGCGGTGCTGCCGATGATCCACGGCGGCATCGGCCTGCGCACCGCCCGTCTGGCCGCCGGGCACATCGACGCGCTGCTGACCCGTCCCGGCCTGCCGGAACCGGCGAAACCCCAACGCCCGCAAGGACATCGGATCGAGTTCGACCGGGTCAGCTTCTCCTACGACGGCGTCACCAACGTGCTCAGCGACCTCAGCGCCACCTGCGAACCGGGCACGGTCACCGCGCTGGTCGGGCCCTCCGGCGCCGGGAAGTCCACCCTCGCCGCGTTGTTGCCGCGCTTCCACGAGGTCACCGACGGCGCGATCCGGATCGGCGGGGCCGACATCCGCGAGATCGCCTCTGCCGACCTGTTGTCCTTGCTGGGACTGGTGTTCCAGGACGTGGTGCTATTGCGGGACACGGTCACCGAGAACATCCGCATCGCCTGCCCCTCAGCCACCGACGCCCAGGTGCGCGCGGCGGCCGAGGCCGCGCAGATCCACCACGTGCTGGCCGCGCTGCCCCGGGGCTACGACACCGTGCTGGACTCCGGCGAGGGCGGCCTCTCCGGCGGCGAACGGCAACGGCTCACCATTGCCCGCGCGATCCTGTCCGAGGCCCCGATCGTGATCCTCGACGAGGCCACCGCGGCCCTGGACCCGGACAGCGAGGCGGCCGTGCAGGACGCGCTGTCCGCGCTCGTCGCCGGGCGCACCGTGCTGGTCATCGCGCACCGCCTGCACACCATCGCCACCGCAGATCAAATCCTGGTCCTGGACGAAGGCCACCTGGTCGAACGCGGCGACCACCACGAACTCCTCGCCCAGGACGGGCTCTACGCGCGCCTGTGGCGGGCCCAGCGGAACGGAGGCCAGGCATGATCCGCCAGCTGCACCGGTTGTGGCCGGAACCCGCGCCACTGCACCGTTTCGCCGCGCTGCAAGCCGCGCTCGCGGTGCTCCAGGGCCTGCTGCTGGGCCTGCTGTTCCCGATCCTGCGCGCGGTGCTGCGCCCGGAACCGGATTTCGCCGCCGCCACCCCGTGGCTGCTTTTCGGCGCCGCCGGGGTGCTGCTGCACTGGCTGCTCAGCGTCCTCGCCACCCCGGTCGGCTTCGCCGCCAGCGGAGAACTCGGGATGGCACTGCGGATGCGGCTGATGGGCCACCTGACCACGTTGCCGCTGGGCTGGTTCACCGCCGAACGCAAAGGCACCTTCGTGCGCACGGTGACCTCCGTGGCCACCTCGGTCTCCCGGCTGTGCGTGGTGGTCGGCGGCCCGGTGATCACCTGCACGCTGGTCCCGGTCACCGTCACCGCGATCACCCTGGCCGTGGACTGGCGGCTCGGCCTGGCGCTGCTGGCCACCCTGCCGGTCGCGTTCCTGCTGCTGCGGCACTGTCGCCGCAAGACCGCCGCGGCGTGCGTGGACATGGAGGTGGCGGCCAACGAGATCGCCGCCCGCGCCATCGAGTACGGCCAGGCCCAGCCGGTGCTGCGGGCAGCCGGTCAGTCCCGGACCGGCACCCGGCAACTCGACACCGCCCTCACCGAGCACCACCGCCGCTATGCCCGCGCCCTCAACGAATCCCTGCTGCCCACCCTGTCGGTCACCGGCGTGGTCACCCTCGGTTTCCTCGCGGTGCTGGCCCTGGGCGTGCACCTGCTCACCTCCGGCGCCCTCGCGGTCGCGGACACCGTCGCCCTGCTCGTGCTCGCGGTCCGCTTCCTGGAACCCCTGGGCGCACTCGCCGGCCACGTGCACGGCCTGGGCGCCCTGGACTACGGCCTGGACCGGGTGCAGCAGCTGCTGCGCACGCCGCGACTTCCCGCCCCCGCCAACCCGATCCGCCGGCTCCCGCACACCGGCATCGACCTGATCGACATCACCCACACCTACGGCCCGGACCGCCCGGCCCTCGCCGGCGTGACCTTCCACTGCCCACCCGGCTCCACCACCGCGCTGGTCGGCCCCTCCGGCTCCGGCAAGACCACGGTGATCCGCCTGATCGCCCGTTTCCTGAACACCACCGAGGGTTCGGTGCGCCTCGGTGGCCTGGACGTCCGCGACTACGACCACCCCGACCTGCTCAGCCACCTGGCCATCGTCTTCCAGGACGTCTACCTGTTCGACACCACCATCGAGGACAACCTCCGCCTGGCCCGCCCGAGCGCCACCCACGCCGAACTCACCGCCGCGGCCCGCGCCGCCCGCCTGGACGAGGTGGTCGACCGGCTGCCCCAGGGCTGGCGGACCCGGGTCGGCGAGGCCGGGGCGCAACTCTCCGGCGGCGAACGCCAGCGGGTGGCCATCGCCCGCGCCTTCCTGAAACAGGCCCCGATCGTGCTCATCGACGAGGCCGCCTCCGCCCTGGACGCCGCCAACGAGGCCGCGATCAGCGCGGCCATCACCGAACTCGCCCGGGACCCGGACCGCACCGTGGTGGTCATCGCGCACCGCCCCAGCACCCTGGCCGCCGCCGACCAGGTGATCGCCCTGGACGCCGGCCGGGTGGTCGAAACCGGCGCGCCGGCGGAACTCCTCGGCACCGGCGGCGCCTTCGCCCGCATCCATCAGCAGTTCATCCACGCCCGCGGCTGGCGCATTGCCACCCGCGACCAGGAAGGAGCCCCCCGATGACCCAGTCCCAGTCAGTAACCCCGGCCCACCCGACGGCCCCTGCCCAAGCAGCGACCCCGTTCCAGACCGTGACCCACCTGCTCTCCGGTGCGGCCCGGACCATGGTGGTCGGCACCGCCACCCGTCTCGGCCTGCCCGACGCCCTGGACCACACCCCACGCACCGCCGACAACATCGCCGCCACCTGCGGAATCCCCGCCCCGCAAGTGATCCGGCTACTCCGCGCGCTGGCCGACCTCGGCCTGTGCACTGAGGGCGACAGCGGCTTCACCGCCACCGAGGCGGGCACCCTGCTCCGGTCCGATGTGGACGGTTCACTGCGGGCCTACGCCCTGCTCGCCTCGCACCCCACCGGCCTGGAACCGCTGTCCCGCCTGGACTTCAGCCTGCGCACCGGTCGCGCGGCCTTCCCGGAGGTCTTCGGCAAGGAGGTGTTCGAGTACTTCGCCGCCGACCCGGAACTGGCCACCCTCTACAACTCGGCCATGGGCCAGCCCACCCGGCACATCGCCAACGCCCTGCCCGACCTCTACGACTTCAGCCGGTGCAGCTCGATCACCGATGTCGGCGGCGGCAACGGCAGCCTGCTCATCACCCTGCTGCACCGCTTCCCGGAGTTGCGCGGCCTGGTCTTCGACACCCAGGCCGCCGTCCCCGAGGCCGCCGAGGCGGTCCGTCAGGCCGGGCTGGGCGATCGCTGCGCCACCCAGGCCGGTGACTTCTTCGCCGAGGTCCCGCGCGGCGCGGATCTGTTCGTGCTCAAGTGGATCCTGCACGACTGGGACGATGACCAGGCCGTCCGGATCCTGGCCAACTGCCGGGCCGCACTGCCCGCGGACGGCCGGATCCTGATCGTCGACGAGGTCCTGCCGGAACGCGGAAACCCGGACCAGCCCAGGGATCCCGGCCTGACCGACATCCGGATGATGGTGCTCTACGGCGGCCGGGAACGCACCCGCGCCGAGTTCGAGCAACTCTGTGCCCGCGCCGACCTCACCGTCACCACAGCGGTGCGCCGCAACGGTGTCAGCCTGGTCGAGGCTGTCCATAGCAGCTGAGGACCGCGGTGGCGCGCTCCCGCAGCGTGGTGCGCAACCACTGCGGCGCCAGGGCTTCCGCGTTCGTCGCGAGCTGCCACAACGCCCATTCGGCGTGCCGCGCGTCCTGGAAGGTCGCCGCCAGCCGCAGCCAGCCGTCCGCGTCGACCTCGCCGGTGTCCTCGGCGCGGACGGTCAGCGCGGTGCCCACCAGGTCCGTCCGCCGCGCCGGATTGAGCCGCAGCAGCACGGTGATCTGGTCGCCGCCGGTCCGGAACCGGGTGCTGCGTTCCTGCCAGGCCCGGTCCAGATCAACCCGGTCCGGTCGCTGGGCGGGCTCGTCGAGTTCCTCGGCGGCCAGGATCCGGGACAGCCGATAGGTGCGATCCGCGCCGGACCGGGTGGCCAGCAGATAACCCTGCCCGCGCACGGTGACCAGTCCGATCGGATCCACCGTGCGCCACCGCGCGGCCTGGTCCGCGGCCGCGTAGTGGATGCGCAGCTTGTGCCCGGCGAACACCGCGCGCCGGACCTCGGCCACCACGGCAGCCGGCACCTCCTCGGCGACCTGCCGACGCGCGAGCAGATCGGTCTCCGGTTCGATGAGCAGTCTCTGGGCCGCCCCGGCCGCGGTGGTCCGATTGCTCTCCGGCAGCGCGTCCACCACCTTGCGCATGGCCGAAGCCAGCGCCGAGCCCAGTCCGAACGCCTGTCCGCCCCGCCGCGATCCGGCCACCAGCAACGCCAGCGCCTCGTCGTGGTTCAGCCCGGTGAGTTCGGTCTGGAACCCGGGCAGCAACGCGAACCCACCGAGCCGCCCGCGTTCGGCGTACACCGGCACACCGGCCGCGGACAACGCCTCGATATCGCGCAGCACCGTGCGCGTGGACACCTCCAGCTCCCGGGCCAGCGCGGTCGCGGACAGCCGCCCGTGCCGGCGCAGCAACAGCACCAGCGACACCAACCGGTCGGCACGCATGCCACAAGTCTACGGAAATACACGACACAAGATGTCGTGATTGGTTGACAGGCTCCTTCCCATGACAAGCAAGACAGTGGCCACCGAGCCGAACGATCTGGGCAGGTTCTTCATCGAACGCGGCAACGCGGGCGATGTGGACGGACTGGTGGCGTTGTACGAGCCGGACGCCGTGCTGGCCTTCCCACCCGGCAACCTCGCCACCGGCCACGCCGAAATCCGCAAGGTGTACGAACAGTTCCTCGCCGCCGCACCCGTGCTCACACCCGGCAGGCAGCACGCCGCACTGGTGAACGGCGACCAGGCCCTCACCGCGTGCACCCTGGACAACGGCGAGATCACCGTGGAGATCGCCCGTCGCCAGCCCGACGGCACCTGGCTGTGGACCGTGGATCAGCCGGTACTTCTGCCGTAGCGGGACTGCGGTGGGCTTGGCCCGTCCGGGCCCACCGCACCGCACGGGGACAGCGATGAGACGAATCATCACGATCGGCGTCTACGGCGACACCGCCGAGACCTTCCTGCAAAGGCTCACCGACGAGGGCGTGGGCCTGCTGCTCGACCTCCGCCAGCGCCGCGGCGAACATCGGCTACCGCCACCTGAAGGATCTGGCGCCCACCACCGAACTACGCCAGCTCCAGTACCGCGAGGACGATCGCCAGGGCGTGGGCAAACGCAACCGCGCTGTTCTGCGTCGAGCGCGACGCGGCGGCCTGTCACCGCTCACTCGTGACCGCGCGCCTGCTGGGCTACTTGGCTTCGACCCGTCCCACCGCGTCAGGTCCGGTCAGCAGGTCGGCGCGGGCGGACTGCCAGGCGGGGTCTTCGGGGTACAGCTCGCTGCGGAGGTAGGCCCAGGTGAGCCGCTGCACCGCGGCTACCCGGTCCGGGTTTTCGTCGGTGGTCTCGGCCACGTCGTAACCGGAGACGCCGCCGAGACCGTGTTCCGCGCCGAACAGGGTGAGCAGGGTCTTCGGGGCTGGGGCGAGGCGGTACGGGTCGGCGTGCCAGTCCGCGCCCTCGACGGTGAGGTGGGTGGAGATGTCCTTGTCGCCGGCGACCACCAGGGCGGGGGTGGTCATGGTGGTGAGGTCGGTGGCGGTGACGAAGGACAGCAGCTCGGTCGCGGACTCGGCGAGGGCCTCGCCACCCCGGCCGGGCGCGGCGAGCAGGACGCCTGCCTTGATCCGGGAATCGGCCAGGTTCAGGTCGGGATCGGTGATCTTCGCGCCCAGCAGCAGGCTTGCCGTGTGGCCGCCCATCGAGTGCCCGGCCACCGCGACCCGGTCGCGGTCCAGGCGGCCGCGCAGGTGCGGAACGGCGGTCTCGATGTCGTCCAGGCGGTCCAGGATCCGGGTCATGTCCTCGGCCCGGGAGCGCCAGTACAGCGGTGCGCCAGGGGTGGTGGGGTCCAGGTTCAGGCTGCGGGAGCTGAGATGGGTGGGCTGGATGACGGTGAAGCCGTGCGCTGCCCAGTAGTGCGCGAGCGGGGCGTAGCCGTTGAGCGAGGAGAGGTGGTTCGAGTAGCCCTGGCCGTGTGAGAGCAGGATGATCGGCAGCCCGGTTCCCTGCTGGGGCGCGGAAATCCGGAGTTGGAGGTCCACGGCGCGGCCGGGGGTCGGCAACACGACCGGACTGATCGACAGGACGGGGTGCGGCACAGCATTCATGGCAGATTGGTCCCTTGGCAGGAGGGTAGGACGGACAGGAGCGGTCCGTTCAAGTACGCTCAAGCGGAGCGGCGTTCCGGAACCGACGATACGGAGCAGCGTTCCGCTTTGTCAAACGGCCAGATCCTCAAGGAGTGCGCGGTGTCCAAGCCCAGCCAGCCGGAGCAGGTCCCGGCCCGGAGCAAGCGGGCCGATGCCCTGCGCAACCAGCAAACGCTGCTGGCCGCCGCCGCCGCGGTGTTCGTCACCTCGGGCGTGGACGCGCCGATCCGGGAGATCGCGGCCAAGGCGGGCGTCGGTATGGGCACCATCTACCGCAACTTCCCGACCAGGGCGGATCTCGTGGTCGCCGTCTACCGCCACCAGGTCGAGGCATGTGTCGAAGCCGGCGGGACCCTGCTGGCCAGTGCCAGTTCACCGTTCGAGGCGCTCCGGCAGTGGGTTGACCTGTTCGTGGACTTCCTGGTCACCAAGCACGGACTCGCCGACGTCATGCAGCCCAACAGTGGCTACGACGCGCTGCACGCCTTCTTCCTGGACCGGCTGGTGCCCGCCTGCGAGAACCTGCTCGGCGCCGCCGAGGAATCCGGTGAGATCAAGCCCGGCATCAAGGGCTACGAGCTGATGCGCGGCATCGGCAACCTGTGCGCCGGGCGGGATGACAACCCGGACTACGACCCGCGCCGCCTGATCGAACTGCTGCTCCAGGGGCTGCTGCACCAGCGCTAGGTCAGAACACGGAGAGGCCAGTGAGGGTGGTGAAGTGGTCCAGTGCGGCCACGCCCGCCACCGAGTTGCCGCGCTCGTCCAGGGCCGGGCTCCAGGTGCACAGCGAGTACCGGCCCGGCACCACGGCCAGGATGCCGCCGCCGACCCCGCTCTTGCCCGGCAGCCCGACCCGGTAGGCGAACTCACCTGCGGCGTCGTACGCGCCACAGGTGAGCAGCACCGAGTTGACCCGTTTGGCCTCGCTGCGGGAAAGCAGCCGGGAGCCGTCGGCGCGCACGCCGTGCCGGGCCAGGAAGGAACCGGCCAGGGCGAGGTCGCGGCAGCTCATCGCGATCGAGCACTGCCAGAAGTAGTGCTCCAGGACGTCGGCGACCGGGTTCTCCAGGTTGCCGTAGCTGGCCATCAGGTGGGCCAGGGCGGCATTGCGGTCGCCGTGCTCGGCCTCGGAACGGGCCACCGCGGCGTCGAAGTCGACCCGGTCGTCGCCGCTCTCCGCGCGCAGGAAGTCCCGCACCGCGCCACGGGCGTCGCCGGTGAGGGTGAGCAGCCGGTCGGTGACCACCAGCGCGCCCGCGTTGATCAGCGGATTGCGCGGGATCCCGCTCTCGTGCTCCAGCTGCACCAGCGAGTTGAACGGGTTGCCCGAGGGCTCCCGCCCGACCCGCCGCCACAGTTGATCACCCTCGATGGCCAGCACCAGCGCCAGTGAGAACACCTTGGACACGCTCTGGATGGAGAACGGGATCTGCCATTCACCCACGCCGATGGTGTGCCCGGTGAGGTCGGTCGCGGCGAACCCGAACGTGGCCGGGTCCACCGCGGACAACGCCGGGATGTAGTCCGCCACCCGGCCGGCCCGGCCCGCGCTCGGGCCGACCTCGGTGAGGATGCGGGCCAGCACTGCGGACAGCTCACCGGGGTCGGCGGCCTGCTGCTGTGGCGCGGTCATCGGGCTCCTTCGCACTGTGAACCAATGCGACCCTAACAACCGTCGGCCACGATCAGCCCACGGTGTAACGGAACCCTTCGTCCTCGATTTCCGGGTCGTCATCGTCGTCCTCGCGGACCGGGGCGTCCTTGTCCGCGTTGAACTTGCCGTCGCCGTCGTCCACGGTCAGCAGCGCGCGCAGCGAGTGCGTGCCCTGACCCAGCGCGGGGTCGAGGGTGACCGGGACGTTGCGGTGCGCGCCCGGCTGGATCGGGGTGGAGCCGAGCAGCTTGCCACTGAGGTCGAAGACCACCAGGTGACCGGCGACCGGCAGTTCGGACTCCTCGATCAGCACCTGCTTGCCGTCACCGCGCTGGTCGTCGGCGTCGATTTCGGTGCGCGGGAAGGACACCGGGGCGAGCAGCTTGGGCTGTGCGACGACCGGGGCGGGCGCGGGGACCGGGGTGTTGATACCGGGGATGCCGGTCAGCGGTGCGGGCTGGCCCGGCGTGCTGGGGGCGGCCGCGGCAGAGCAGCCGCCGAGCAACAGGCCGAGGACGCCGGTGGTCGCGGCCAGGTATCGGGCTCGGTGGTTTGTGTTCATAGCACCTAGCTTCGCCGCGGGACCTGGAGACTCGATGAGCCCAAGATGAGCACATCTTCATCAACCGCCGCGCAGCACCCGGAGATCCGCGGCGGGCAGCCACTGCCGGTCCGGGTCGAAGGGCCGGAAACCCGCGCTGAGGTGCTCGATCAGCCTGGGCAGCACCGGATGGCGGTTGCTGCGGCGCCAGAGCACGGACCACGGGTACAGCGGAATCGGGTGCACGACCGGGATGCGCGCGATGCCGGGATGCCAGGGCACCCGCATGCGTTCGGAGCCGAACATGAAGCGGTCCGGGTCGGTGGCGAGCCGGTCCAACATGTGCTCCAGGCCGAAACTGGGGCCCGAGGGGTCGATGGTGAGGCCGAAGTCGGCGCGATAGGCCTCGTAGTAGTCGGCCCACTCGCTGCCGGGCTCGTTGCCGGGCATCCAGGCGATCGAGTCGGCCAGCTCGACGGGCCGCACCTTCCGGCGAGTGGCCAGCCGGTGCTTGCGGCCGGCCAGGAAGTGGAACGGCTCCAGCAGGGCCGGGGTGTGCTCGATGGCCGGGTCGAGCGGTCCGGCGATCCGGGCGAAGGCCACGTCCACGGTGCCGTCCAGCAACGCGGATACCCCGGTGCGCAGGCCCTTCGCCGCCACGATGTCGATCTCGACGTCCGGGTTGGCCTCGTGGAACTCCCTGATCAGCTCGGTCGGGGCGAGCCGGGCGCCGAGCACGTCCACCCGCAGCGGCCGGTCCCGGCGGCGCACCGCGGTGACGGCCTGGTCGGCCAGGGCGAGCAGGGCGCGGGCGGGCGGCAGGAAGGCCGCGCCGTCCTCGGTGAGCCCGGTGCCGGTGCGACCGCGGTGCAGCAACGCGGTGCCCAGTCCCGCCTCCAGCTTGGCGATCCGCTTGGAGACCGCCTGCTGGGTCAGGCCGAGCTGGTCGGCGGCCGCGCCGAAGTGCTGCTCGTCCGCGATCGCGACGAAGGCCCGGACCGCGCCGAGATCCAGTTCCACGCCACTCCCCTGCTGTCCGTCCTGAGCCACCGTACAACCAGCAGGAGGGGCGGATGCGGTGCTGCCCGCACCCGCACGCGATGGCCGGCCGGTCGCGGATCCGACCGGCCGGCAGCCACGCTGTGTCAATTGCCGGTGGAGTTACTGGGCGCCGTTGGCACCTAGCGACGCGCCAGTGAGCTGCAGTTCAGCCGAAAGTACATCTTGCAGGCCGTCCCGTGGTGCCGCACTCCTGGTTACCAGGGCCATGCCGTGCATCTGCCCTCTCGGGCCGTTGGGGACGGCTTTGACCGGGATGCGAAACTCCTTGAATTTGCCGGGCTCGAGATTCCCGATTTCGCAGTCGACGATCTCCGGCACCGCCGGGTCGGCGTCCTTGAGGGTCATGCTGCAACCGGCCGGCAGCGAGCCGGCCGTACTCGTGTTCACATACAGTGCGGTGATCAGTTGCAGACGGACCTTGTACGCGACCTGATCCCCGATGTTGTACACCCGGTACGCGGCCTCGGAGGGCTTGCTCGACACAATGGCCGTGGAGGCCGCCAACGCGATTCGCGGCCCCGCCTGCACCTGTCGATCGTAATCAGGCGCGGGAGGCACCGGAAGGGAGATCACCCCGCCGGGAACGGTGATGTTGTCGGTGATGTTGCGCTCGGGGTCGCTGTGCGCCTGGGCGGAACGCACGATCGCGACACCATAGGTGGGCACGGCGGGCGCGCCCTGGTAGATCTTCAGCGGCAAAGTCACTTCCACCCGCGCATTACGCTTGAGTGGCGCGATAGTGCACTTGACGACCTCCGGGACCCGGTAATCCTTGTTCTGGTAATACATGACGCATCCGGTCGGCAACTTCTTGGCACTGTCGACATTGACGAAAATGGGCGTAGTGTAATATAGCTCCGCATTCCCGACCATGTCACGCCCGTGATTGATGACCGTCATGGCGCGATCCGTTGACCCACCTGGAACAAATTCCGCCCCGCCGCGCATCAGGTACAGATCAACATCTCCGGCCTGCGCCCGCGGCCCCTCGACCGCCTGCGATACCCCCGATGCGGCCAACAATGCCGCTATTGCCACCACGCTGCCCAGCAGCGCGAGCCCACGACTTCGCAAACTCACCGTCAACATCCCCTGTCTGGAATCGGTAGACGAATTGACCATGCGAGTGTTTCAGTCCGGACAATTTCCGTCCATCGGGTTCACACGACAGGGAACCACCTGCCGATCGAGCGAGCCGTCAGTAACATGGTGTATCCATCAACCCAAAAAACGGCCGAACAATATCTAGGTATAAATGCGTTGAAGCGCTACCTGCTGTTTTTCGCCACCCAGCGAAACCGGGATGCACACCGGCGCGGGATGCCCACCACAGCGCGAGCGCGCCAGCAGCCGCCGGGCGTGGCGATCAGCGCCAGACACGATCCGGGTGCAGGGCAGCATGTTCCCGAGTGTGGTGACCGGCATTCGGCCCGGTCACCGTGGTGACGCTGGGAAATCCGGGCCGGACAAACAAACGCGGTCAACGCGATCCGGATGTGCCGCGGAACGCCGCGGTGCGGCCCAGCAACAGGGTGGCGACGGCCGCGATGAGCATGAACGCGGCAATCACCAGCATGCCGGACCGGTAGTCGCCGGTGAGGTCCCGGAGCCAGCCGGTCAGGTAGGGCGCCAGGAAACCGGAGGTGTTGGCCAGCGAGGCGATCAGCGCGATGCCACCGGTGGCGGCCGGGCCGGTGAGAATGCCGGCCGGAAGCTGCCACCACACCGGCAGGGTGATGAAGGCGCCGACCGTGGTGATGGTGATGGCCGCCATGACCAGCACCGGTGACTCCAGGTACAGCGCGGCGGCCAGCGCCAGCCCGGCCGGGATCAGCGGCAGCGCGATGTGCCGGATGCGTTCGCCCGCCCGGTCGGATCTGCGCGCGTAGAACCACATCGAGGCCGCGGCCAGCGCCGAGGGGATCGCGGTGATCAGGCCGATCGCGTAGGTCGACAGGCCGCCGTAACTGGTGTGGAAGCCGGCCACGATTTGCGGCAGGAAGAAGGTCAGCGCGTACAGGCCGCCGCTGATGCCGAAGCCGATCAGCGCGATGACGTAGACCCGCCCGTCCCGGAAGACCGCACGCAGCGAACTGCGGCCGTGGGTGCGGATGTCGGCCTGTTCGGCGTCGAGCGCGGCCCGCAGCGCGGCGGTCTCCTCAGCAGGCAGCCACCTGGCCTGTTCAGGCCGGTCCGGCAACAGCTTCAGCACCAGGGCGCTGAGCAGGATCGCCGGGATGCCCTCGGCCAGCAGCATGAACCGCCAGCCGGCCAGGCCGAAGGCGTTGACCTCCATGAGCACGGTGGAGATCGGGGTGCCGATGGCCACCGTGACCGGCACCGCGAGCATGAACAGCGCGGTGTAGCGGCCGCGCTGGTGCCGGGGGAACCACTCGGTCAGGTACAGAATCATGCCGGGCAGGAAACCGGCCTCGCACACGCCGAGCAGGAAGCGCAGCAGGTAGAAGCCGGTCTCGTCCTGGATGAACGCGGTGGACGCGGCGCAGATGCCCCAGCCCAGGGTGATCGCGGCGATCCAGCGGCGGGCGCCGACCCGGCGCAGCACCAGGTTGCTGGGCAGCTCGAAGAGGGTGTAGCCGACGAAGAGCAGACCGGCGCCCAGGCCGAACACCGTTGCGCTGAAACCGAGATCGGCGTTCATCCGGACCGCGGCGATGCCCACGTTGACCCGGTCCAGGTAGTTCACGAAGAACAGCAACGCCATGAACGGCAACAGCCGCCGGCCCGCGCGCCTGACCGCGCCGGCCAGCGGATCCGGGTGGGACGTCAGTGCACGCAGAACTCGTTGCCTTCCACATCGGCCATGGTCACGAAGTACTGGCCGCGTTCCCGGCCGGTGCGCAACACCGATCCGCCCTGCCCGCGCAGTTCGGCCACCAGTGCGTCCACCTTAGCGATCTTGGCGGGCAGCGCGTCGCCGGGGGCGGTGGCCTGGATGTCCAGGTGCAGCCGGTTCTTGCCGTCCTTGGCCTCGGGCACACCGAGGAAACAGACCCGGTCACCGCTGTCCGGATCGGCGATCGCGGCGAACCTGGCCTGCTCGTTGGCCGGGAAACCCTTGGCGAGCTGGTAGTCCAGCCAGCTCCGGTGGCCGTCCAGCGGTCTCTGGATGGGATAGCCGAGCGCGACGGACCAGAAAGCGGCCATCCGGTCCGGGTTGTGGCAGTCGACAACCACCTGGAACTTACGTGCCATGCGCTCAGCATCCAGGATCACCCGGCGCACGCCTACGCCACCCGGTGGATCAAGGCGCGACCCGGTTGTGCACTGGCGGCCACCGGAGCCCGAACCGGCTACTGCCCGGGTGCGTTTCCGTACCCGTGTCCGCAACCTGCCGCCCGGGACCTCTCCCACCCCAGCCCCGTTACGGTGCGCCCGTGAAGCACAGGGCGATGCGCACGGGATGGCTGACGGCAGTGGGACTCGGACTGCTCGCGGGCGGCTGCACCACACCGCCGGAGCCCCCGGCCGCACCACCACCGGCGCCCGCCACCCGGGCACTGGTGGCCTGGGCCGGCACCGCCTGCGCACAGGCCGCCCAGTTCGACGAACTACGAGCCCAGTTCGACCGGCTCCCCAAACCGGGCAGCCCGACCGGGCCCGGCCCCGACACCGCTGCCTTCCCCCTCGTCGGCGCGGTCACCGGCGCGGCGAGCAAGGTCGAAGGCATCGTCAAGGCGCTGACGAAGCTCGAACCCAGCAAGATCGCCGCCGCCGACCAGCACCTCGCCGCGCTGACCAAGACCCTGCGGGACCTCCAGCCAAAGCTGCCGAGTGCCAGGGACGCGGCACTGATCCTCCGGGATCCGGACGAGGAGAAGAAGGCCAAGGCCAAGCAGATCGGCGACCACCTCACCGCGATCGAACCACAGCTCGCCAAGCTGACCGGCCTGGCCGAGCGCACGCCCGAACTCCTCAGCTCACACAACCTGGCGCCGCACTGCGCCCCGGGCAAGAATCGGGACGACCGCGCCCGCACGCTGCTGAGCTGGATGAACACCATGTGCGAGACCACCAGGTCGCTGGCCGCCATGCGCACCGACCCGCTCAACGACCCCACCCTCACCGATCCGCGCTTCGCCCGGGTCGCCGACATCACGCTGGACCAGTACCTGCGCAGCGCCCGGGAGACCCCCGCCCAGGTCGTCAAGCAACTCAAACCACTGCCGCCCACCGGGATCAAGGCCGCCGACGACCACCGGGCGAACGTGCTCGCCGCCGTCGAGGACGCCCTGCCCAAGCTGCCCAACTACGGCTACAACCGGCCCCCGCTCAACTCGGCCCCGCTCAACGAACTGAAGGAGCAGGCCACCCAGGTCGCCCACATCCTCACCGCGCTCAAACCACAACCCCCGTCCCTGGCTGAGCTGGCCGCCCCCACCCCGGAGCTGGCCACCGCGCACGGCCTCGCCCCGAACTGCGAGCCGCCCGCGTCCCCAGCCGCCCTGCCCGCCGCCGCCAACGGCACCAACCTGGCCGCCTGCCAGTCCGGCAAGTGCCAGATCCAGGTCACCGACACTGCCGAACTCTCCCTGCGCGACTTCAAGTTCAAGATCACCGTCGCCCCCTCCGGTGTCACCGTCACCCACGACTCCGGTCTGCTGCGACTGGGTGCGGACAGCGAGGGCTCCTTCGGCAAGCCCGGCACCACCATCAAGCTCAGACTCGCCGGCCACCGCGAGAACACCGCGGTGCTGGACATCACCGCTTCCTGAACTCACCCGGCACTGGGTCAGGCTCCGGTCACCACGGTGAGCAACGCGGTGAGTCCAAGCTTCACTGGCACCACCAACACGGCCCCGGCCAGCGCCGCCACCAGGCAGGCCTGCCAGCGGTCGGTGCGCCCGCGTTCCCGGTTGACCCGCGCCAGGTACAGCAGCACCGCGACCAGCACCGGCAGCCCCACACCCAGCAACCAGACCTGGTTCGGCCCGGACGACGGCAGGCTCGCCACCCCCAGCGCACCAGCGGACAACGCGAGGCTCAGGTGCACGAACCGCGGCAGCGCGGCCGGGATGTCCGGGTCCTGCTCGTCCAGCATCGACTCGGTCCACCTGTTGCACCACAACAGAAAGCTGATCGACAACACGAACGCCTGCACGCCCAGCACCGCCGCGAACGTGGGCGGCGGAAAGATCCCGTACCAGAACGGAAGACTGAACAGCACGCCGATCCCGGCGTAGCCCAGGGCCGCGCGCAGGGTCCGCCACAGCAGCCAGCCCGGTGGCGCGAGCAGCCGGGTCCACCACGGTTCCTCGTCCTCGGGCGGGTTGTAGGCAACCCAGTGCAGGTAGACCGGGATCAGGATGGCCGGCGTCACCAGCAGGCCCGTCAGCCAGTAGTCCGGCTCGCCCACCCGCTGGAACGGCCCCACCCCCATCCAGGCCGCGGTGAGCACAAATACCGTGCCCAGACTGGAGATCTGGCTGACCAACTGCAGGACCGGCGTCGCCCGGGTGTGCCAGGGCACTGCCAGCAGGTGGGTGAACACCAGCCAGAACAGCAAGGTGAGCGCCATCTGGGTGAGCACCGCGACCGGCGCCGTCTCCGGCAGCTTCTCGCTGACCAGCTTGACCACCGCCTCGGTGACGGCATCGCCGGGCTGGCCGGCCAGCCCGAAGGAGAGCACCAGCAACCCGAAGTGCAGGAACGGCAAGGTGCCCAGGTTCTCGCTGAGCAACTCGTGACTCAACGTCCGGCCAGACCACCACCGGATGATCGAGTAAGGCACGAACACCAGCCACACCAAGATCAACAACGCCCACAACGGCCCAAGATCGTCCCCGGCCAGCCCGGTCACATCGACCGGAATCCGCAGGACGTTCAACAGCCACTGGATAGCGCCGTAGTAGTCGAGCTTGGTCACCTGCCCGTAGTCGAGTCGCTACTCTTCGTCGTTAGCCGAGCTGGACCGGCGTGCCGCAAGCGTTACCGGCTCGCCCCCACGACGTCACCAACCCCACCCACGTCGCCGACACCGCCGACGCCGCCCGCGTCATCGGCCGCACCGGCTAACCTCGGCGGATGAACGGCGAGCCCGGCCTACTGAACGTCATCGACGTCGAGGCCACCTGCTGGCCCGGCACCCCGCCGCCCGGCCAGATCAGCGAGATCATCGAGATCGGCCTGACCGTGGTCAACCTCGCCACCGCCGAACGCCTGCGCAAACACCGGATCCTGGTGCGCCCACGGCAGTCCGCGGTCAGCGAGTTCTGCACTGAGCTGACTGGACTCACCCAGACCGAGGTCGACACCGGCGTCGACTTCGCCGAGGCCTGCGCGCTTCTGGCCACCGAACACGCCGCGGCCAAACGCGCCTGGACCAGCTGGGGCGACTACGACCGCAAGCAGTTCCACCGCCAGTGCACCCCCACCGCCAGCCCAAGCAACCCACGGCCCACCAACGCCCACCCGCTCAACCCCGACCACACCGCCGCCCACCCACTCAGCCCGCCCCACACTGCCGCCCACCCACTCAGCCCGCCCCACACTGCCGCCCACCCACTCAATCCGCCCCACATCGCCGCCCACCCACTCAATCCGCCCCACGCCGCCGCCTACCCACTCAGCCCGCTGCACACCAACGCCAAAGCGGTCTTCGCCACCGCCTTTGGCCTGCGCCGCCCCGCCGGCATGGCCCGCGCGCTGGAGATCGCCGGACTGCCGTTGCAGGGCCGCCACCACCGCGGCGACGACGATTCGTGGAACATCGCCGCGCTGGTGCTGTGCCTGCTCGGCCGCGGCGCCTGGCCGGGAGCCGCCCGTGGGTCAGTGCCGCCGGCGCAGCGCCAGATAGCCAAGCCAGGCGAGGTAGATCGCGCTGACGCCGAAGCCGACCCCGAACGGCGATAGCCGGTAGTGGTCCCCGGCGCTGAACTGCACCGGGAAGACGAGCCGGACGATCAGGCCGATGACGATCGTGCCGGTGGCGAGGATGAGCAGGGCGCCAATGATCCCGGCGGCGAACCGGGTCCGGCTGCAGGTGTTCACGGGTAGATCAGGGTGCGATCGATCCGAAATTCGGCTCACGCCTCGCAGGCTACTTGTCCGCCCACGGGACCTGTCCCGTCCGCTGTGCGGGCAAATCCAGGAAAACCGGTCTCCCAAGCCACAAACCAGCCCGCCCCAACGCCACTACCAGCCACAAATCCCCGCCGCAGAACGGCGTCTCCCTCCCAGGAGTGAAATTCCGCGGCACCCCTCATCCACCTAGCCATCTCCCCCTACGACTCTGGTACTACCCACCCCGCCGTCACGTCTGATGCGCACCCCCACCCCACGAACAAAACTGGGCCCCACCACGGCATTCCCACCCACACCCACCAACCGGAGCCCCCAGCTTGTTCTCGCCCAGGTGACCGCCCACACCCCGTTCCCAGTCCCCCAGACCAACACCACCTGGTCCGCCCCCACGCCCCTCAACACCGCCGCCCACTTCGGCTGCCACCGCTCCCAACCCACAGGAGAAGTCACCATGACCGAGCAGTACTGGGCATACGGAGCCGCCGCAGCCATCGCCCTGACCATCATCGCCGGATTCGTGCTCTTCCTGGCCGCACTGATCAGCGTCCTACGAAGCCCCTTGCACGGCGGCATGACCCTGGTCTGGGTGGTCTTCACCTTCTGCGCCCCGTTCCTGGGCCCCCTGCTGTGGTTCCTGTTCGGGCGCACCAGCGCCTACGGCGACGCCCGCTGACAATCCCTCCAACAAGGAGGCCAGCGGCTCCGTCACGCCAGGCTCGCCCAGCATCACAAGACCAAGCGCGGGCAGTTCAGAACACTCCCAGGCACGCCAGGGCAAACCCGCCCCCGCCAATGCAAACCAGGTCCCGTCAGCGCACGGACCAACCACTTCGCAGACCTGCCACTTCGTGACCCGGTCACCTCGTCACCTGGGCGCCTCGCGACCCGGTCAACTGGTGGCCCAGTAACTTCGCGGCCCAGTCGCCTCACGGCCCAGTCGCCTCACAGCCCAGTCGCCTCACAGCCTCGCCACCTCGCGAGCCGGTCACCTCGTCGCCCGATCGCCTCGTCGCCCGGTCGTCCCACAGCCCGGTTGCCCGCTGCCCCACCACTCCTGATGCCCTGCCTCGTCAGAGCAAACCCGCGTCGTGCACCAGGATTGCCACCTGGGTGCGGTTTGCTGCTCGCAGCTTGATCTTGATCCGTCCAATGTGGACCTTCACGGTGGACTCGCTCATGAACAGCACACCCCCGATCTCCACGTTGCTCAACCCGTGCCCGATCTGCACCGCCACCTCGCGTTCCCGTGGGGTGAGCGCGGCCAGCCGGGCGAGTGCCGCCTCTTCGGCCGCGCCGGTGGCGAAGCGGGACAGCAGGCGCTTGGTGATCCGGGGCGAGATCATGGCCTCACCGGAGGCGATCACCCGGACCGCGGTGACCAGTTCCAACGGTGGGCTGTCCTTGAGCAGGAAGCCGGCGGCGCCGTATCGCAGTGCGGCATGCACGTACTCGTCGACGTCGAAGGTGGTGAGGATGACCACCGCAGGAGCCTCGGGCCGAGCGGTCAGCTGGCGGGTGACCTCGATGCCGTCGACCTTGGGCATCTGGATGTCGGTGAGCACCACATCTGGCCGGAACCGATCGGTCAGCTCGATCGCCTGCGAGCCGTCCTCGCCCTCGGCCACGACCTCGATGTCCGAGGCGGACTCCAGGATCATCCGGACCCCGCTGCGGACGATCTCCTCGTCCTCCAGCAGGACCACCTTCACCGTCACGTTGTCGTCTCCTCCAGCGGGAACCGCGCGGTCACCCGGAACACTCCGCCTTCGACACGGCCCGCGCTGAGCCGCCCACCGGCCAGTTCGACCCGTTCCCGCATACCCAGCAGACCGTAACCGGAGCCGGGCACGTCCGCCGGACGCGGGGCCAGCGGATTGCTGATCTCCACGACCAGCAGCTCAGCCGTCGCGCTGACCCGCACCCGCACGTCCGCGTGCGGGGCGTGCTTACCGGCGTTGGTCAGTGATTCCTGCACCACCCGGTACACCGCCCGCTCCACCACCTCGGGCACCTCCGGCGCCGGATCCGGCAGTTCCAGCTCGACCCGCCCGCCGGTGGCCAGCACCTCCGCCACCAGGTGCTCGATCGAGCCGAACAACCCGCTCCCGGTGGCCCGTGTCGGCGGCGGCTCACCTTCGTCGGCCTCATCGCGCAGCACCCGCAGAATGCCGCGCAACTCATCCAGTGCGGTCACGCTCACGGTGCGGATCGTCTCCGCGGCCCGTTCAGTCCGCCCGTCCGGCGCGTTCACCGACAGCGCGCCCGCCTGCAATGCGATCGCGGTGACTCGGTGCGCGACCACGTCGTGCATTTCCCTGGCGATACGCCGGCGTTCGGCCGACACAGCCTGCTCGGCGAGCAGGGTGCGGGTGCGCTCCGCCTCCTCGGCCCGGTCCTGCAGCACGGCGAGCAGGGTCGCCCGCTGATGCATCCACAGCCCGGCGAGCACTGGTGCCGCCACCATCAGGGCGAAGGCGAACGCCATCGGCGCCAGGTCCTCCACCCGAAACGGCTTCCGCTGGATGAACTCCACAGCCGTTGTCAGCAGGACCGCGATGCCGGTGCTCCAGCTCAGTCCGTGCCGGGCCGCGACCGAGTAGACCGCCACGGTCGCCGGGACCAGGGTCAGCCCAGCCGGAATACCGGCCAGCGCCACTACCAGCACCACCATCGGGAACCGCCGACGCAACTGCGGCAGCGTGCAGATCAGCGTGACCAGCGCGACCTGGTAGTACGGGTTGTCCAGCTTGTCCTGGTTCCGAGCGCTGACCAGCTCAAACGTGAACACGATGGCGAACACCAGGATGTCCAGCGCCACCAGGCTGAGCCGACCGTCCCACCAGGCCCATCTGCCTTGCACACGCTTCTCGGACCCCACGACGCCCACTGTAGGCGGCCACGTGATCATTGACCGTCAGCTGTCCCGACGTGCCAGGGTGAATCCCACCGCGGTCAGCCCGACCGCCGCCACCAGCGCGAACAGCAGCGCCGCGAACCACGGCGGGGCACTACCGGCGAACAGTAACGCGGTGCCGCGAAACGGCAATGAGGTCAGCGGCACCTCCAGGAACCCACCCAGCGCGGTCTCGGCCACCAACGTCCACACCAGGAAGACCCCGGTCCCGACCGCGGTATGCCGCAGCAGCCCGCCGAGCGCGAGCCCGACCAACCCGGACAGCAGCGCCAGTAACAGCACGCCGACGCCCCGCAGCAGCACATGCGTCACCCCACCACCGGGTGAACCACCGGCCAGTAATACCCCGGCGGCCGCGAGCCCGGTCACCAGCACGCCGCCGACCAGGCTCAACCCGCCGGCCACCACCGCCTTGGCCGCCACGATCCGAGCCGGGAACCGCAGCACCAGCCGGGTGGTGTGCATCGTGCCGTGCTGATAATCCAGTCCGAACGCGCACACGCCCACCGCGGCGATCAGCGCGGCACCCAGGGTCAGCGGGAGCCCGAGCGAGGAGTCGAAGGCGTCCAGCGTCCCCAGATCGGTCTTGGCACCCCAGTACAGCCCGGATGCGAAAGCCAGTAATCCGGCCGCCAGCAGCAGCGCCCAGGTCGAGCGCAGACTGCGGGCCCGGTGCCATTCATAGGCCACCGCTGTGTTCACGACGGTTCTCCTCGGAGTTGAACGGTATGCGCGGTCGCGGCCAGGTATGCCTCTTCCAGATCGGACCGCCGCACGAACAGTTCCCGGACCGGCGTGCCTGCCTGGGCGGCCACTCTGGCGACCAGTTCGGTGTTGTCGGTGTCGACCACCAGCTCCTCGGCGGTGCCCTGCCACACGCGTAACCCGTTGCGCCCCAAGGCCACCAGTAACCGCGCACTCTCGGGCCCGCGCACCACCACGGTGCTGCGGGTGTGCTGGTCGACGAAGTCCGCCAGCGGCCCGGCCGAGATCAACCGGCCCGCGCCGATGACGATCAGGTCGTCAGCGAGCTGTGCCATCTCCGCCAGCAGATGCGAGGAGGCCAGCACGGTCCGCCCCTGCGCGGCCAGGCCACGCAGGAACCGCCGGATCCAGCGCACCCCGTCAGGATCAAGCCCGTTGGCCGGTTCGTCCAGGATCAAGTACTCCGGATCGCCGAGCAGCGCGGTCGCCAGCCCCAGTCGCTGCCGCATGCCCAGGCTGAACTTCCCGACCGCCTTGTCCGCCACCGAGTCCAGGCCCACCAGGGACAGCACCTCGGGCACCCGGCGCATCGGCAACCCGCCGCCGGCGGCCACCATCCGCAGGTGCCCGGCTGCCGAGCGGGACGGGTGCACCGCGCCCGGGTCGACCAGCACGCCGACCGTGCGCAGCGGATCGGCCAGTTCCAGGTAGGTGTGGCCGGTGAAGGTGGTGCGGCCCGCGCCGCACACCAGGCCGAGCATCAGTTTGATCGTGGTCGACTTACCGGCCCCGTTCGGACCGAGGAACCCGGTGACCACGCCGGGCCGCACGGCGAAGGACAGGTCGTCCACACCGACGCCGCCGCCGTACTGTTTCGTCAAGCCCTCAGCGATGATCACTGTTTGTCCCTCCGTCCGAAGCGCGATTTCCACGATCGTCGGTCGGGGGCTTCGGGACATCAGCGAGGAGGGCAGAGCCAGGTACGACTTTCCGCCTATACGGCTCTGCCGTCAGAGACGATGCGGCCCTCCTGCACCACCTGCACGATATGACGTGTGACCGCCAACACCCCCACCTCCACCAGCGGATCCCGTTCCAGCACAACCAGATCGGCCTGTGCCCCCACCCGCACCTCGCCGATCTCCCCGGCGAGACCGAGTAGCTCAGCCGCGGTGACCGTGGCTGCCCGGATGACATCGATCGGTTGCTGAACCTCACCTCGAAGGAGGAACTCGTGACTCTGGTAGCGGTGCATTCCGCCGAGCAAATCGCTGCCGTACACCAGCTTCACCCCACTCCGGGCCGCGCGTTCCAGCGCGCGCAGTCCACCTTCCAGCACCTCGTCCACCTTGCGGTGGCTGTCCGCCGGCAGGCCGTGCGCCTCGCCCTCCTGTTTCAACGCCCAGTACGTAACCAGCGTCGGCACCAGATAGGCGTCATGCGCGAGGAACAACTCGACGCTGCGCTCATCGATCAGGTTGCCGTGCTCGATCGACCGCACCCCGGCCTCCAGCGCGCGGTTCACCGCCCGCGCGGTGTAGGCATGCGCCGCCACATACCGATTGGCCGCCTCGGCCTCCTCCACCACCGCCCGCAACTCCTCCATCGAGTACTGCGTGGAGTCGATCCGGTCAGTCGGCGAAGCCACCCCACCGGAGGCCATCACCTTGATGTGGTGCGCCCCCTTGCGCAGTTCGTTCCGGGCCGCCACCCGAACCGCGTCCACCCCATCCGCAACCTGCCCGAGCCCCGCGCAGCATGGATGATCGTCCGAGGCCGAGGCGCCTCGCCCCCGCAGATCCCCGTGACCGCCGGTCTGGCTCAACGCCTTGCCGCAAAAGGCCAGCCGAGGTCCGACGATCAGGCCCTCCGCCTGGGCGTCAGCCAGCCCGTAGTCCGCACCGGCCGCATCCCGCACGGTGGTGAACCCGCGCCGCAACATCGACCCCATGATCCGGGCGGCGTGTGCGGCCACATAGGACGGAGGCCAGGTCGGCAGTTCCCCAAGCGCCGCGGTCGCCGCGGTGACGTGCACATGCGCGTCGATCAGCCCTGGCAGCACCACCGCACCGGCCAGGTCAACGACCCTGGCCTCCGCCGAGGCGGTCAGGCCCCGGCCGATCTCGGCGATCCGGCCATCCACACAACGGAGGCTCGCCTCGGAGTAGTCACCAGAGCGCACGTCCAGCACAAGCCCGTCCCGCAACAACAGATCGCTCATGCCCTGATCTTCTCCCAGCCCAGCGGGTCACGGGACCAGTCGTTCGACCTCTCGCCGGTAGAACAGCACGTCCGCCCCAGCCCGCGACAACTGGAGTTGCCCGGTCGCCACGAGGTCGAAGAGCGCCGCCCGGTCCATGCCGAGCATCGCGCGCACCTGATCCACGTCGAGCATCTCAGGTGGCGGGGAACTGCCGAACCGCGCCAGATCCTGGTCGTACCAGGACTGCCGTTGCAGCCACTGCACGTACTCGTGGTGGATGCGGTGCCGACGTCGCCGGTCACTGACCTCGGCCAGGAACTCGTCCAGCAGATCGAAGAGGCAGTCAACCGCAGTCTGGTCGGCCGCAGTCTGGTCGGCCAAGGTCTCCGTCCCGTTGCGGGACAGGTGCCAGACCAGCGCGGACCAGGCGAGATTGTCTCCGTAGTCGAGCTTGAGCACCAGGAACTCGCGAAACCCATCGAGCAGGGCGCCGTCGGTGCCCAGGTCCAGGCCCATCACGAAGTCGGCCAATCCCCCATACGACAGCTCAGACTGCCTCAGATACATGCCAGGCCGCCGCCGTACGTTCCGGAGCAACTCCCTGGTCGTTGGCACGATCGTTCTCCCCCCGTCGGCAACCCCACGGCCCCGGCCAGAGTAATGATTCTGGCCGGAGGCCGGGGTGAACGAGGATGTCCGGGTGCCTACCTCTCCCGGACGCCAACCAAGTGACCTGCTGGGGTTCTTCGACCGGCTCGACCAGCTGGTCGCGGCCTCGACCATCGTGGTCGACCGCCCACGTGGCCAACCGCATCCGCGATTTCCCGATGTGATCTACCCGCTCGACTACGGCCACCTGGATTCGACCAGCAGCGGCGATGGCGAGGGAATCGATATGTTCCTGGGCAGCGCTGCCGGCGTGGGTGTGTGCGGGGTGCTGCTCACCGCGGATCTGGTCAAGCGGGACGTCGAGATCAAGGTACTGATCGATTGCACAGAGGAGGAGGTGACTCGAACCCAAGGGCTGCTGCGTGATCAGCTGCAGATCGGCGGTCACCTGGTCCGGCGTCCCTGAGTCCGGGTGTCCCGGCGGAGGTCGATGCCAGCTGACTGCCACCGGTGGCGGCTGGACGTAGGGTCGAGGCATGCCGCGTTTCGAGGTCAGCACCAGCATCGCCGCGCCGCCGCAGCGGGTCTTCGACCTCTCGCTGGAGGTCGAGGTGCACACCAGCTCGATGGCGGGCTCCACCGAGCGTGCGATCGACGGGGTCACCTCCGGGCGGCTCGCCCTGGGCGACACCGTTACCTGGCAGGCAAAGCACTTCGGGCTGAGTTGGCGGATGACCTCGCGGATCAGTGCGTACGACCCGCCGGGGTACTTCGTCGATGAGCAGGAGCGTGGTCCGTTCCGGCGCTGGCATCACGCGCACCACTTCGAGCCGGACGGCCGGGGCGGCACGCTGATGCGCGATGTGATCGACTTCGCTGCGCCGCTCGGTCCGCTGGGCCGGCTCGCGGAGTTGCTGGTGCTTGATCACTACATGCGGCGGTTGATCAGCACCCGCAACGAGCACCTCAAGGACCTGGCCGAGGCGTCCGGCCCCTGAGCGCCCAGCGTGGCGGTAGTGGACTCCAAGCGGCAGTGGTGGTTTCCGCGTAGCGGCGGTGAAATCAACGACAACGGTGACCTCAGTGTGGGCGGCGGCCCAGGCTGCGATGATCATCTGCGAGATGTCCGAGAAGTGCTCTTGGTCGAGCAGTCGGAAGTCCACTTCGGACAGACCGGTGGTGGCGAGCCGGTACAGCATGTGGCGGGACCAGCGCAGCACCAGGTCGTCGCCGCCCTGCTAGGGCTGGTGAGGTCCTGCTGCTCGACGATCAGGTTGTCCGGCAACGCCATCAGCGCGGAGGCGTCCAGGTCGGGCGCGGTGATGTTCTACCGGCGAAGCCGTCGGTGCCGGTTTGCAGCAGCCGCAGGCGGTCCAGGCCCGCTGCTTTCCCGCTGACTATCCGCCGCCCAAGCTCCGACGTTGTTGTCCCGCCTCCATCCGCTATCCCAGCAGCGCCGGGGACGTGGTTCCGCAGTGGCGTTCACCGGCAGTCCGCGGAGGCTGCGGGGACGTTGGGGCTACGGAGGCTGCGGGGACCGCGGGTGCCGCACCCAGTCGTTGTCGCAGCAGGAAACTGGTCAGCTCGGCGGGATAGTCCGGCAGCCCGGTGAAGTAGGTGTGTCCGCCGCCGTGCACGGTGAGGAACTCCACCAGCGCGCAGCCGCGCGGATCGAGGTAGGTCTCCCGGTCGAAGTACTGGTTGCGGTCTACCCGGTCCGGACCCAGCCACGGGCCACCGCCGCCGGCCAACGTGTTGGCATTGAGCCACTGGCGCAGGTGCAGGCGTCCCAGCGGATACACGCTGATCGGGTCCAGTTCGCCCTGTCCGAGCAGCACCGGCATTGGCCTGGCGAGACCGCCCATGCGTAGTCGGGCGAGCAGGCCGGTGCCGTCAACGCAGGTGGGGTACCCGCAGCCGGCGAAGGTCGCCACGGCGGCGTACAGGTCCGGGTAGGTCGCGGCCATAACCGTGCTCATCGCCCCACCGGCGGAGAATCCGGCGACGTAGATACGGGCTGGGTCGGCCTGCTCTTGCCGCGCCACCTCCCGGGTGATGCCCGCGATGATCGACGGTTCTCCGGCGTCGCGCTGCTGTTGCCAGGGCAGGAACCAGCTCCAGCACCCGTTGAACCCTGTCAAGCTGGGCTGTGCGGGTGCGGCCACCAGGAAGCCGTGCTGGTCGGCGAGGGTGGTCAGGCCGGACTGCCGGACCGCCTCCTCGGGGCTCGCGCCGCCGCAGCCGTGCAGGAACACGATCAGTGGTCGGCCGGGGCGGGCTCCGCCGGCGGGCTGGTAGAGGCCGTACTCACGCCTGCCGGCGTTGTTGCCGAAGCTGTGGCGGGTAACCGTGCCTGGTGCCGCAGCGACCGGTGCGACGGGTGCGACGGCGGCTGGAGTTGCCATTGCGGGTGGGGTTGCCGCTGCCGCTGGGGTTGCTGTCGCGGCTGGCGTTGCCGTCGCGAGTGGAGTCAGGGTGAACGCGAGGGTGATTGCCAGGCCGAGGGCCTTGGCTTGGGCGAATGGTCGGCTGGTTGTTCGGTTCACCCTGTCCACAGTGGAATCACGGCCTGGTGAAAGTGAAGGGAAAGACCTCGCACTGGGGACAGGTCACGAGCGGAGGCGGGTGACCTCCAGGATCGCGTTCAGGAAGGCTTTGGGGCGTTCCTGTGGGAGGTTGTGGCCTGCGCCGGGGACCTGGTGGTGCACCCGCGGGCCGGTGAAGAACTTCGCTGACGGAGTGCCGTTAGTGGGTGGGAAGTTGCCGTCGTCCAGGCCGTCCAGGGTCACTGTGGGCACGGTGATCCGGGGCTGGGTGAGCAGCTTGGCCTCCAGGTCGTCGTAGCGTGGGTCGCCGGGTTCGGTGAGCAGGCGGTGGCGGTAGTTGTGCAGCACGATGTCGACGTAGTCGGGGTTGCGGAAGATCGAGACCGCCTCATCCAGGTCCTGCTCGGTGAATCGCCAGGTTGGGGAGTTCCGTTGCCAGACCACGCGGGTCAGTTCCTTGGTGTTGGTGGTCAGGCCGTTGCGGCCGCGCTCAGTAAGGAAGTAATAGAAGTACCACTGCGCCGATTCGATGGACGGTGCCAGCGGCATCCTGGCCAGTGCCAAGTCCTGCACCAGGTAGTTGTTCACCGAGACCAGGCCGAGGCAGCGTTGCGGCCACAGGGCGGCGGCCACGCACAGGCCGCGGCCGCCCCAGTCGTAGCCGCCGAAGACGGCCTTGGGGATCTTGAGTGCGTCCATGAACGCGATCCAGTCCGAACCGAGGGCGGCCTGTTGCCCGGAACGTTTGGTGCTCGGTGACCGGAACCGGGTCGCGCCCTGGCCACGCAAGTAAGGGATGAGCACGCGGTAGCCGCGACGGGCCAGTGCGGGAGCCACCTCGGCGTAGGCAAGTGGTGAGTACGGCCAGCCGTAGCCGAGCAGCACGACGGGGCCGGTGGCCGGTCCGGACTCGTGGTAGGCGATGTCCAGCAACTCGGTGCGTACCTGCCGGATCGGGCCCAGCCTGCGCCAACCCGGGGCACCGCTGGTTGGTGGCTTGTCTTCAGCGGTGGTCGTTCGCTGCTCGTCGCGGGCGGCGGCAGTCCGCGGCTCGTTCCTGGCAGCGGCCGCGCCGGTGGAGACGGCGGTCAGCGAGGCGGTGGCCGCCCCGGCGGTGAGGATTTTGGTGAAGGTTCGCCTGGTGAGCACACCTGGACACTCTCAGCCGGGTGCGGATGTTCTGTGCACGTCCTGTTGACAGCGGCGGCGGGGCTACGGCTGGTGGGAGACCCAGACCGCGTCGGTGGCGGCTGGGCCGAGGCTCAGGTGGTCGGTGCGATCGGCGACGCGGATGGTGAGGGTGTCGGCGCCGGTGGCGGAGTCCAGGACCAGGAGTTCGGTGTCGATGACCAGGCCGTTGTCGGCGAAGTACTGCAGGCGGGCGGCGTCGGCGTCGGAGATGCGTTCGACCCGGCAGCGGGTTCCGGGCGGCATGCCGGTGAGCTGGCGGGCGTCGGGGCGGTGCACGGTGCCGTCGGCGGCGGGGATGGGGTCGCCGTGCGGGTCGCGGGTGGGTTTGCCGAGGAACTCGTCGATGCGGGTGACCATCAGGTCCGAGACCACGTGTTCGAGTTGCTCGGCCTCCTCGTGCACCTCGTCCCAGCGGTAGTTCAGCGCGTTGACCAGGAAGGTCTCGATCAGGCGGTGGCGGCGGACCATGGCCACCGCGTGCGCCCGGCCGGCCTCGGTCAGGCCGACGCTGCCGTAGCGCGGGTGTTCCAGCAGGCCCTGTTCGGTCAGCCGGCGGACCGACTCGGACACCGAGGACAGCCGCAGGCCGAGGCGCTGGGCGATCACCGACGTGGTGACCGGCTCCTCGGACCACTCCTGCAGCGCCCAGACCACCTTGAGGTAGTTCTGGGTGCTCTCGGACAGCTCGGACACCGACATGCGGGCAGGGTATCCGCGCACGGTCACGTCCGGACGGCCGCACGCCGACGCGCGGCCAGCCGGCGGCCCAGAATTCCGTGTTCCGGGCCGAACAGGTAGGCCAGGGTGAACACCGCGCCCTGGACCAGGACGATCATGCCGCCGGAGGCGGTGTCCAGGTAGTAGCTCAGGTACAGGCCGGTGACCGCGGCCAGTGCGGACAGCACCGGGGCGATGATCAGCATTCGCTGGAAGCGGTTGGTCAGCAGGTACGCGGTGGCGCCCGGGATGATCAGCATCGCCACCACCAGGATCACCCCGACCACCTGCAGGGCCACCACCGAGGTCAAGGCGAGCAGGGCCAGCAGCGCGGCGCCGAGCACCCGGGGGCTCAGGCCGATGGCGTGCGCGTGCGTCGGGTCGAAGGCGTACAGGGTGAAATCGCGGCGTTTGAGCACCAGTACGGTCAGGGCCAGCGCGCCCAGCACGGCGATCTGGATGACGTCGGTGGTGGCCACGCCCAGCAGGTTGCCGAAGACGATGTGGTTGAGGTCGGTCTGGCTCGGGGTCACCGAGATCAGCACCAGGCCCAGGGCGAACAGCGTGGTGAACACGATGCCGATGGCCGCGTCCTCCTTGATCCGGCTGGTGTCGCGCACCACCCCGATCAGCGCCACCGCCAGGAAGCCGAACACCAGCGCGCCCACCGCGAACGGCGCGCCGAGCACATAGGCCAGCACCACGCCGGGCAGCACCGCGTGCGAGACCGCGTCGCCCATCAGCGACCAGCCGATGAGCACCAGCCAGCAGGACAGCACCGCGCACACCACCGCGGCGATCACGGTGGCCACCAGCGCGCGGACCATGAAGCTGTAGCCGAGGGGTTCGGCCAGCAGGTCGAGGATGTTCACACCCGCTCCTGGGAGACGTCGAGGCCGAAGGCCAGGGCCAGGTTCTCCGGGGAGAGGACCTCGGCGGGTTCGCCGCGGGCCAGGATCCGGCGCATCAGCAGCAGGACCTCATCGGCCAGGCCGGGCACGGCGGCCAGGTCGTGGGTGGAGATCAGGATGGTGACGCCGTCGGCGGCCAGTGCGCGGAGTTGCCGCGTGATGGTGGCCTCCGAGGGCTTGTCCACACCCGCGAACGGCTCGTCCAGCAACAGGATCCGGGCGTGCTGGGCGATGCCGCGGGCCAGGAAGGCGCGTTTGCGCTGGCCGCCGGAGAGCTGGCCGATCTGCCGGTCGGCCAGGTCGGTCAGCTCGACCCTGGCCAGCGCGGCGTTGACCGCCTCGTGGTCGGCGCGGCGCGCGCGGCGGGTGAAGCCCAGGTGCCCATAACGACCCGTCATCACCACATCGCGGACGGAGAGCGGGAACGCCCAGTCGACCGTTTCACTTTGCGGCACATAGCCGATCGCGCCGGACTTGCGGGCGCGGGCCGGGGTCTGGCCGTCCACCTCGACGGTGCCGGAGTCCGGGCGCAGCACGCCCATGATGGTCTTGAACAGGGTGGACTTGCCGGAGCCGTTGACCCCGATCAGCGCGTGCACCCGGCCCTGTTCCAGGGTGAGGCTGACGCCGTTGAGCGCCTGCACCTCGCCGTAGTGCACGGTGACGTCCTCGACCCGGACCGCGGCCCTCACTTGGTCAGCCCCGCGACGATGGTGTCCACGTCGTGCCGGATCAGGTCCAGGTAGGTCGGCACCGGGCCGCCTGCCTCGGAGAGCGAGTCCACGTAGAGCACGCCGCCGAAGCGGGCGCCGGTGGCCGAGACGACCTGTTTCATCGGCGCGTCGGAGACGGTGGACTCGCAGAACACCGCGGGCACCTTGTTCTGCCGGACGAACTCGATGGCGCCGGCGATCTGCTGCGGGGTGGCCTGCTGTTCGGCGTTGACCGCCCACAGGTACCGCTCGGTCAGGCCCGCATCCCTTGCCAGGTAGGAGAAAGCGCCCTCGCAGGTGACCAGTGCGCGCTGTTCCTTGGGCAGCTTGCCGAGTGCGCCAGTGAGCCGTTGCTGGACCTCGGTCAGCTGCTGCTTGTACTTCTCGGCGTTGGCGGTGAACTCGGCCGCGTGCGCCGGGGCGAGCTTGGCGAAGGCCTTGGCCATGTTGTCGGCGTAGGTGCGCACGTTCAGCGGGGACATCCAGGCGTGCGGGTTGGGCTTGCCGCGGTAGGCGTCCTCGGCGATGTCCACCGGCTGCACGCCCTCGCTGACCACCGCGTGTGGCACGTCGAGTTCGGCGACGAACTTGGTGAACCAGGCCTCCAGGTTGAGGCCGTTGTCCAGGATCAGCTTGGCCTGGGTGGCCTTGCGGATGTCGGCGGGGGTGGGCTCGTAGCCGTGGATCTCCGCGCCGGCCTTGGTGATCGACTCGACCCGCAGTTTGTCGCCTGCCACGTTGCTCGCGATGTCGGCGAGCACGGTGAAGGTGGTCAGCACGACCGGGCGGCTGTCGGCGGGGTCGGCGGCGGTGCGGGCGGTGCAGCCGGTCGCGGCCAGGGCGAGGACGGCGATCGTGGCCAGCCAGGTGCGCGTTAACCGCGAGGGTGTGTTCCGCATGCGTGTTCCGCGCCTCCCAGTGCCGAGTTCGGTCCTTGGAAGACTAAAGTTCGGCTGGCCGAACTTTCAAGCGCGGAACGAGTGAGCAAGCCGACGCTGTTCTGGGATGATGGGCGATATGCCTGGTCACCGGCTTTTCGCGATGGTCTACGACCGGATGACGGCCGCGATGGAACGGCGGGTGCTGGCCGCCCGGCGGGCCAGGCTGCTGGGTGGGCTGACCGGGGTGGTGCTGGACGTCGGGGCGGGCACCGGGGTCAACCTGCCGCATTTCGCCAGTGCGGCGCGGGTGCTGGCTACCGAGCCGGATCCGCACATGCGGCAGCGCCTCGCTCGCAGGGTGAATCGCGCGCGGGTGCCGGTGGAGGTGCTGGACTCCCCCGCCGAGGCCCTTGCCCTGCCCGATGCCAGCGTGGACGCGGTGGTCTGCACGCTGGTGCTGTGCACGGTCGCGCATCCGGACCGGGCGCTGACCGAGGCCAGGCGGGTGCTGGCGCCGGGTGGCCGGCTGGTGGTGCTGGAGCACGTGCGCGGCAGCGGTGGGCTGGCCAGGTGGCAGGACCGGGTGGACCCGCTGTGGCGGCGGCTGGCCGCGGGCTGTCGCCCCAACCGGGACACCGAGGCCGCGGTGCGCCGGGCCGGGTTCGTCGTCGAGCACCGGGACGCCTTCGCCGAGCTGCCGAGGTTCACCCCGATCCGCACCATGGTCGAACTCATCGCCCGCCCAGGCTGACCTCCTGACCACGTCGTGCCAGCTCGGCGCGGGCGCGGCCGATCGCCTGCCGGGTCGCGGCCACCTCCGGATCGGTGGCCGGGTCGGCCGCCCAGTCCTTGGCCACGGCCAGCGCGAGCTGGGCGTCCTGCAATCGCCGGAGCAGCATTGGGCCCGGCGGGCCGAGCTGGGCGGCGGCGTGTCTGCGGGCGCGGCGGCGGGATCGGCGGGTGCGCAGGGCGCCGAGTTCCGCGGGGCTGATCATCTCGGCTGGTTCGGCGCGCAGGGTGCTGACGAACCAGCGGTACTCGTGCCGCGCGCCGTAGCGGATGGCCAGGATGAAGAAGAGCACGATCAGGCCCTGCTTCACGATGATGGTCACCAGGCCGGATTCGCCGAGCAGCGGCGAGTTCCACAGGAAGTGCAGGCCCCAGCCGCCCAGGAACAGCGCGAACGCCACCAGCACCCGCCGGGCCCAGGATCGGTCCACCCTGGTCAGCGCGTACCCGATGCCCAGCCCGACCACGCCGCTGTACACGGTGTGCGTGGCCAGGCCGGTGAGGAACCGGGCCAGCAGCACCCCGATCCCGCCCTGGACATCGCTGTTGGGGTTCTCGATCGCGTTGCTCAGCACGTAGGTGACGTTCTCGGCGAGCTGGAAGCCGAGGCCGACCATCGCGCCGTACACCAGGCCGTCCAGGGTGCGCTGGACCTGTTCGCGGCCGATCACCACGATCGCGATCACGCCGAGCGCCTTGAGCGTTTCCTCGGTGGTGGGGCCCGCGATGGCGGCGTACCACTCCACCGCGAACTCGTGGCCGCCGAGTTTGGCCACCAGCTGGCCGATCGCGCCGTTCGGGCTGCCGGCCAGGGCGGTCATCGCCACGCCCCACAGGAAGGCCGCGGCAAGCAGCGTGCGGGGTTCCTTCTCGAACAGGTCGATCCAGCGGATCAGCGTGTAGAGCAGCACGCCGAGCACCAGCTGCCCGGCCAGCGCGATGCCCAGCGCGACCGGGGAGGCCGCGGCGAACGGGGCGAAGGTCAGAGCAAGCAGTGGCAGGCAGATCACCACGATCACCAAATAGACCCACAGCATCGCGCGCCGGGGCTGCCAGAATGCGCGGGCCTGGAGCGCGCTGATGGCGTTACCTTCCTTCATGGCCGGGACCTCCGCGGACGCCAGGACGGGCTGCCTGCTCGCTGGGGAGCTGCGGTCGATCGCCCGTGAAGTCGGGGACCGCGCCCGCACCTCGCCGACGGTGGCGTGCGATTGGCGGCGGGTGTCTCACCCGGTCACCTCCACCAGGTCCAGCAGGGTGCCGATGCCGGGTTCGGTGTCGCGCGGGCCGACCAGGTTGAGGATCACCGCGGTGCTGTCCCGGCCGAGTAGCCACACCGTGCCGTGCCGTTCCCGGAGGTCGAACCCGGCCTGGTGGCCGGTGAGTCCGGTGGTGGTGCGCACTTCGCCGGTGAGTTGCCAGCGCAGTGCGGGTTCGGTGACGCCCAGGCCGCGCAGGTACCGCTCCAGTGCGATCCGGCCGTTCTGCACGCCCGACTTCACCTCGACGCTGAGCCGGTCGGCGGAGCGGGTGAGGGTGAAGCCGGTGGGGTTGGTGCCCGGTGACTGGGTCCAGCCCGCCAGCGGGGTCAGATCCAGGCTCACCCTGGCCTCCCCCGTGTTGATCACCCTGGTGTCACCGGCCTGCACCGGTGGGGTCCGGGACGGGACGGTGGCGTTGATCAGGTCGGGGCCGAAGGTCATGGCCAGCACGCCGAGCAACACCAGCAGCGCCCCGCCGAGGCCGACCCGGTTGCCCGGTCTCATCGTTGTCCCCGGACCAGGTCGCGGGCGACGATCTCCCTGGCGATCGCGACCAGGTCACCGGTCGCCGGTGTGTCCATAGTGGACTGATTGCGGACGGAGTCGGACAGCTCGTCGGTTGGCGCGGCGGCCGCTGGTGCGGCGGTGGCCAGGGTCAGCAGGACCGCGCCCAGTACTGCTGCTGTCTTCCGTGCGCCCATGGCGGTGGGTTCCTCATCAGTGTCGGAGTGATATCGCTACGGGAGAACCCGGCGAACTGGTCGGCATCGGGACCCGCCACCAGCCACAGTGGACCATGGCCCACCTGACAGCAAGCCTAGGTGCGCAGGATGGCCGAACAATCACACTGGCGGGTATTGATGGGTCATACTTTCTGGTATTGAACCGAGGCGCCGACTAGGAGGAAAGTAGTATGCCGGGCAGACCTGTCCGGCAAATCTGTTCAGTTCGCGGAGTGAAACGTCTGCGCAGTACAGAGCGCCTGCGCGACCGTGGTACGGTCGAGGCGCTGGTGACCTGACGTGACATCCGAGCGGGCCGGACGGAACCTTGGGACGACATTTCCGGAACCATGCCCGCCACATTTTCCCTGACCGGCGGCAATTGTCGGACAATAAGCAAGAAGGAGCGTTTTCTGGAATTGTGCACACTCGCTCACCGCGATTCCTGATTCGGCGGGTCTCGTGATCACCGTGGGCATCGTCGATGAAACCCTGGCCCGGTACGGCATCCGCGGCATCCTGGAAAGCGCGCCGGATCTGCGGGTGGTGGGCGAGGCCGGGGATGGTGCGGCCGCGGTGCGGCTGGCCAGGCAGCAGCGGCCGCGGGTACTGCTGATGGATCTTCGGATGCCCGGCCAGGACGGGTTGTCCGCGATCGAGGCGGTCCGGGAGCAGGTACCGGAGACCGCGGTGGTGGTGCTGACCGCGTTCGAGCCGACCGCGGCCGAGCAGGTTGGCCACCTGCGCCGGGCGGTGGGCGCGGACACGGGCGGGCTTGCGCACCAGGGCACCTGCGCGGGCACGGGCGTATCCACCTGCCAGGCCACGTGCGCGGGCACGGGAACGGGAACGGGCACGGACACCGGTGGCGGCACGGACACCGGCACCGGCACCGGCACCGGCACCGGCGGATCCTGGCACCAGACCGCGTGCGCTGGCGCGGGCGGGGCCGGTCGTCACGCTCCTTGCGCCGGGGCGGGCGGGTCCGGTCAGCAGGCCACCTGTGCGGTGGCGGGTGGGTCCACACAGCAGACCGCTGGCGCTGGTGTGGCCGCGTCCGCACACCAGATCGGTTGCATTGGTATGGCCGCGTCCATGCACCAGGCCGCTTGCGCCGGTGCGGGCGAGTCTGGGCGCCAGGCCAGGTGCCTGGGCGCAGCCGGGTCCGGGCACCAGACTGCTTGTGCTGGCGGGGCCGGATCCGTGCACCACACCGCTTGTGCGGGTGTGGGCGGGTCCGGACACGAGGCCGATGGCGCTGGTATGGCTGGGTTTGTGCATCGGGCCATGCGGGCGGGGGTGGCCGGGTTCGTGCTCAAGGATGCCGGGGCGGACGAGTTGCTCTACGCGGTGCGGGTGGTGGCTGGGGGTGAGGCGATCCTGTCACCTCGACTGACCAGGCTGGTGCTGGCGCAGTTCACCAGCATCGATCCGCGGCGGTTCGCCCAGGCCCATCGGCTGCTTGGGCAGTTGAGTGCTCGGGAACGCGAGGTGCTCACGTTGGTGGCGCGAGGGGCGTCCAATGTGGCGATCGGGGTGGCGTTGCGGGTCAGTGAGAGCACGATCAAGAGTCATCTGAGCCGGGTGATGACCAAGATCGGGTGTGCGAACCGGGTGCAGGCGGCGATGATCGCTCGGGATGGGGGGCTGGTGTCCTGATCGCCGGGGGTGGACTTTCCGGTGGTCGGATACCCGACCTCCGTTGGATGTTGCGCGCGCACGAACAGTGGTGCGCTGGGGCACGTACCGGAATTTCTGTGGAAGGAATCCGATCGTGCGAGAAACCCTGCGAAACTTTGCCCGTCGCGCCGCAGTTGTGGCCACTGTTGCGGTGTGTGCGATTCCCCTGGGCGGTCTGGCCAACGCCGCCGCCAGTGACGTCGATCCCCTGATCGTCGGCGGCACCACGACCACCACCGAGGCCAACCCCTGGACGGTCGCGGTGTTCCACAGCAACCGCGAGCACTGCGGTGGCACCCTGATCGCGCCGAACAAGGTGCTCACCGCCGCGCACTGCACCGACGGTGATCCGGCCTCCCGGTTCTCCGTGGTGGCCGGGCGCACCGACATGCGCACCACGAAGGGGGTGGTGGCCAAGGTGACCAAGTACTGGCAGCACCCCAGCTACCGGTCGGTGGAACAGGGTGATGACGTCGCGGTGCTCACCCTGGACCGCAACCTGGAGCAGAAGACCATGCCGCTGGTGACCGCGGCGGACACCGGGCTGTACCGGGCCGGCACCGTCACCACCACCCTGGGCTGGGGCGACATCCGCTCCGGCGGGCCGTCCTCGCCGGTGCTGCGCAAGGTGGACGTGCCGCTGACCAGCGATGCCACCTGCAAGTCGGCCTACGGCGAGTACAACGCCACCTCGATGGTCTGCGCCGGTCTGCCCGAGGGCGGCAAGGACTCCTGCCAGGGTGATTCCGGCGGTCCGCTGGTCACCGCGGGCAAGCTGGTCGGCGTGGTGTCCTGGGGCGAGGGCTGTGCCCAGGCCGGGAAGCCGGGGGTGTACGCCCGGGTGATCAGCTACCTGGATCTGATCAAGCAGCAGCTCAGGTGAGCGGTCCGGTGCGCGGCCGCGGTGGTCGCGCACCGGCGCCCTGGCGGGTCTGCGGGTGATTGGCGCGGAGGTTGAGCGCGGCCAGCGACACGGTCCGCTCGATCCGGCGCTGCCTGGTCTCGGGTCGTTTGGCGCCCGCGATCCAGTCCAGGATGAGCCGTTTCGAGGAGGGTGGGAACTGCTCGAAGTGCTTGCGGGCCAACGGATCGCGGTCGAGTTGGGCGTGCAGGTCCGTAGGTGGGTTGGCGGGGAGTTCCCAGGTGCCGGTGGCTTTGGCCAGGTCGATCATGGCTTGGCCGGGGGCGGTCATCAGGCCGCGGTTGATCATGTTCGCGGCGCGGTCTCGGTTGAGCCGGCTCCAGGTGCTGCGCGGGGTGCGCGGGGTGAAGCGCAGGCGGGAGCTGGTCGGGTCGTGTTTGCGGTGGTGGCTGTCGATCCAGCCGAAGCAGAGCGCCTGTTCGATGGCCTCGTGGTAGCGCGGGCTCGGGGTGGCGCTGTCCTGGTGCTGGATGATCAGCCAGATCTCGGACTCGGATGTGCTGTTGGCGGCCAGCCAGTTTCGCCAGTCCTCGGTGGTCGCCGCGGTGAAGGTGCTCATCTCACTCCCCCGCCTGACCGGCGAGCACGTTCAGGTAGTGCTGGTTGAACATGACGCCCAGGATGTTGCCGAACGGGTCGATCACCGAGGCGGTGACGAAACCGGGGCCGTGCTCGGTCGGGCCCTGCTGCGGGGTGCCGCCCAGGTCGAGCAGGCGCTGGTAGGCGGCCTCGATGTCGTCCACGGCCCAGTAGGTCACGGTGCCGCCGGCGGCACCGGCGCCGGGCGGGGCGAAGCGGCGGTCCAGGATGCCGAGTTCGTGCTGGTAGTCGCCGATGCGGAACTCGACGTAGGCAGGCTTGCCGTCCAGTTCACGCTCGAAGTAGGGCTGGACGCCGAGCAGTTCGGTGTACCAGGCCACGGCGGCCGTGACGTCGGCGGCGAAGAAGTTGTGGGTGGTGAGTCCTCGCAACATCGGTGGTTCCTCTCGTTGGGGCTGACGGAAACCATGTTGCGACCTAAAGTGCTCATCAACTGAGCACTTTTCCGGACAAGCTGGGAAACATGCGCGCTGACCGACTTGTCGCCACCCTGCTGCTGATGCAGGCCCGGGGCCGGGTGACCGCCGCCGAGCTGGCCGCGGAGCTGGAGGTGTCGGTGGCCACCGCGCGCCGGGACCTGGAATCGCTGTCCGCGGCGGGCATCCCGGTGTACCCGCAACCCGGCCGCGGTGGTGGCTGGTCCCTGGTCGGCGGCGCCCGCACCGATCTCAGCGGGCTCTCCGCCACCGAGGCGCAGGCGTTGTTCCTGCTGGTCGGACCAGCCGCCGCGGTCTCCGCCGAGGCCAAGGCGGCGTTGCGGAAACTGGTGCGGGCGCTGCCGAGCACCTTCCGCGCGGACGCCGAGGCGGCGGCCAGTGCCACGATGATCGACCCGACCCGCTGGGGTGAGCGCGACCGGCACCGGCCCGCGATGGTCGACCTCTTGCAGTCCGCGGTGGTGCGCCGCCGCAAGGTGCGGCTGAGTTACACCAGCGGCGCGCGGGAACGCACCGAACGCCTGGTCGAGCCGTGGGGCTTGGTCGACAAGGACGACATCTGGTACCTGCTCGCGGGCACGGCCAAGGGGCAGCGGACCTTCCGGGTGGAGCGGATCATCGAGGCCACGGTCACCGAGGAACCGGCTGAGCGGCCGGACGATTTCACGTTGGCCGCGGCCTGGGACAAGGTGGTCGGCGAGGTCGAGCAGAAGCGGTCCCGGACCTGGGCGACGGTGGTCATCGAGTCGCGGTTCGTTCCGGTGCTGCGCAACCAGTTCGGGCGGCATTGCGAGGTCGACGAGGAGCGCGACGGACGGGCGTGGGTCCGGCTGGCCGCGCCGACGCCGCTGGATCTGGCCCGCAACCTGGCCGGCTGGGGCACGATGGTCGAGGTGCTGGAACCTGTTGCGGTGCAGGCGGAACTGGCCCGGATCGGTACCGAGCTGGCCGGGCGGTACACCGGTGAGACCTACTTGGTGGGCGCGGGAGCGGTGCTGCCGAAGGGAATCGGGGCCTTGGGGACCTTCCGGAAAATCTCCGAGCAGGCGTAGGCGCCGCCGCGGTCGGCGATGTCGGTGGTGGCCAGGCAGACGTAGCGGCCGGAGGTGGTCAGGTCCAGGTTGCAGGTCGCGCTGGCGCCGGGAATCCCTTGCAGGGTGGTCGGTTTGTCGTCGCAGCCGAACCAGATCGGCTGGCCCTGGTGGCCGCGGCCCGTCCAGGCCCCGGAGATGGTGGCGCGCACCGGGGCGATCGTGCCGGCCGGCACCGTGAACTCGCAGCGCCTGGACTTCAGACCTGTTGGCAGCGCACAGGCTTTGGTGTCCGGCGCGTTGATGCTGACCTCCGCGGAGAACACCGACATGGCCACCGCGACCTGCACCAATGCCCGCTCGGCCGGCTTGGTCGCGCTGGTGGGCGGGGCGATCGAACTGGCCTCGGTGGCGCGCGGCAGCACGAGTTCCCGGAGCGAGCCGGCCAGCTCGGCGGTGTTCGCGGCCAGCTTGGGTTTGGGCGCGCCCGCCGCCGCGGCGAGCTGGGTCAGATTTTGTTGTTGTTCGGGTGGGATCTGCAGGCCGACGAAGCGGAACTCCAGGGTCAGGCCGGCCTCGGCCACCTTGTCCTGGATGAGTTTCTTGACTTCGGCCTCGTTCTGGTTGCAGGCGTCGATGCCCTGGCGGGTGACCACGACGATGCGGTTGGTGGTCCAGCCGCGGAACGGGTAGAACGCGCTGAAATCCTCGATGGCGCCGAGGATTCCGGCCACCATGGTGCTGCGGCCGGCGGCGGTGACCCGGCGGAGCGCGTCCGCGACCTGTTTGCCGCTGCCGGTGGCCGGGGCGACGAGTTCGCTGGTGCTGGCCGGGCTGCCGCACTCGCCGCCGAACCGGCGCAGGGACAGCGAATCCGCCGCGGCGCTGTTGACCGCGGCCGCGCCGACCGCCTGGGCGACCGGGCCGAACCCGTCGGGGGCGGCCGAGGAGTCCACGACCAGGGCGGTGCGGTGGCTGGGGATGAGGAAGTAGACGATCACCGCGGCGGCCACCAGGATCAGCGTGAGCAGCACGGCGATCAGGCGTAAGCGGCGGCGGGGCTTGACGGGTGCGGTCATCGTGGGGCCGCCGGGGCGGTGGCGCGCAGGGCGGCGATGGCCTTGTTCATGCTGGTCACCTTGGCGTTGTAGTCGGCGGCGAGGCCCCGGAAGGCGGTCAGGCCGGGGTCGAGGGACTCGGCGGAGCGGGCGGTCGCGAGCAGGCCGTTGGCGGCGGCCAGGATGCGGTCGAGCTGGGCGCGCAGCGTGTCGGCCTGGCGCTGGAGGTCCTGTGTCTGCTGGGTTCTGGCCCGATCACGCAGGCCGTCGAAACGGAGGCCGGTCTGCCCGGCGGACTCCCTGGCCTCGGCCAGGGTGGTCTCCGCGAGGTCCAGGCGGCCGTCGACGGTGGCGGTGGCCGCCGTGTTCACCCGCTCCACGGTGGGGTTGAGGATGTCCACGATCTCCTTGGCGTAGCGCAGCACGGGTTCGGTGTTGGTCACGAACTCCAGTGCCGCGTCCAGCCCGGCCTGGTCGGCGGCGAACAGCGGTTCCGGCGCGCCCGCGCCACCGGCGATCCGCTTGAGCCGATCGCGTTGCTCGGCGGGGAGCTGGTAGCCGACCAGCCGCAGCTCGATGGTCAGGCCGGCGGCGGCCAGCCGGTCCTTGATCTCCTTGCCGACGAACGCGGTGTCCTCGTCGCAGGCGTCGGTGCCGTGCCGGGTGACCAGGATGATCCGGTTGACCTGGGTGGCGCGCAGGGTGAACGGGCCGGAGAAGTCCGCCACCGCCTCCACCACCCCACGCAACAGGGTGGGCCTGCCACCGCGGCGCTGCCCGGCGGCCTGGGTGATCTCCTGGCGGTTGCCGGTGCCGAAGTCGACCAGCTGGGTGGTGTTGTCCGGCGACCCGCACTCACCGCCGAAACCGCGCAGTGCCAACGAGTCCTGGTCACCGGCGTTCTGCACTGCCTGACGCAGCGAGCGGGCGATGCTCTCCGGTTCCTCGGCGGTGGTGTCGATCAGGAACTGGGTCCGGTAGGTCGGCGCGAGCCAGGGCAGCACCCAGCTCGCCACCGCCCAGGTGCCGCCGCCGAGCAGCGCCACCACGATCAGCAGCACCAGCGCCCGGCTCAGCGCGGGCGGCAGGCCGAGGTTGACGAAGAGGTTCCACATCCGGTTGTTGTCGCCCTGCTGAATTCCCTGACCGCCACGCGCGTCGACCTCCACCCCGGAGACGGTCGCAGCGTCGCGTCACAACCCGAGGGTACGGTGAGTAACAGGTCGGTCACCAGACGTGTCCAATCGGACCGCCCGGCCGGGTGGTTCCGGCCGGGCGCGGACGCGGTCAGTCCCGGGGGATCTTGGCCGCGTTGGCCTTCAGCCAGTCGGCCAGCGACTGGAGCCGGGGGTTGAGTTCGCGGACCTGATTGAGGTCGCGGGCGCCGACGAAGTAGTCGGCGGTGTCGGCGTAGAACTGGAAGGTGGCCGCGATCTCGTCGGCGAGGGGATGACCGGAGGCGCGGACCTCCTCCGGGGTGCTCGGGCGGAAGCTGACCGGTTCGCCGAGCACGTCGGTGAACAGCGCGGCGATCTCCTTGCCGGTGGCGTGCGTGCCCGCGATGGCCACGGTGCGGCCGACGAACTCGCCGCCGCGGCTGAAGATGCCGTAGGCGGTGCGGCCGATGTCCTCCACCGCGATCATCGCCATCGGGCTGTCCCCGATCGGCGTGGTCAGCACCAGGTTGCCCTCGGCGTCCCGCTGCGGGCCCTGGCCGATCAGGAACGCCTCGTAGAAGAAGGTGGTCTGCAGGAAAGTGGTGGGCACACCCAGTTCGGTGAACCGGGCGTCGGCCTCGGCCTTGGCGTCGAAGTGCGGGACCTTGTAGCGGCCCAGCAGGGTGGGCAATTCGATGCCGCGGTGGGTGAACTGCGGCCGGGAATCGTCCAAAGTGGACCAGACGACGTGTTTGAGGCCGATCTCGGCGGCGATCTTGGCCGCGGTGTGCGCCTGGTCGATCTCCAGCTGGGCCCGGTTGCGGGCGGCTTCCTGCTCGGGGGTGAGCGCGGCCCAGAAGTTGGTCACCACGAACGCGCCGTAGGCGCCGGTGAAAGCGCGGCGGATGCTGTCCTCCTCGTCCAGGTCGGCCTGGACCACCTCGGCGCCGCGCTCGGCCAGCGCGCGGGCGGCGGGCGAGGCGGGGTCGCGGGTGATGGCGCGCAGCGCGAACGGGCCGGCAGGGTCGTCCAGGATCGCGCGGGCCAGGCCGCCGCCCTGGGCTCCGGTGGCGCCGATGACTGCGATGATCTTCTTGTCGGACACGGGAAATGCTCCTCGGTTCAGTGGGTGGACAGCAGTGCGCGGACGCGGGGCGCTACCTCGCGGCCGTACAGGTCGATGGCGTGCAGCAGGGACTCGTGCCCGAGGCCGGCCATGCCGTATTTCAGGTCGAAGCGGGTGGCGCCGAGTTGCCGCAGGGTGGCGGCGATCTTGGTGGCCACGGTCTCCGGCGAGCCGACGTAGAGCGCGCCGCGCGGGCCGACTTCTTGGTCGTAGGACTCCCTGGTCGGCGGCCGGAAGCCGCGTTGCCGGGCGGCCCGGCCGAAGGCGTCCAGGTAGTGCGGGAAGAACTCCTCGCGGGCGATCTGATCGGTGTCGGCGAGGTGCCCTGGCGAGTGCACGCCGATGGGCAGGTCCGGCCGGCCGGTGTGCTGGAGGGTCTGCCGGTACAGCTCGGCGAACGGGCGGAACCTGGCGGCCGGACCGCTGATGATGGCCAGCATCAGGGACAGCCCGTGCTGGGCGGCGCGCACCACCGACAGCGGGGTGCCGCCGACGCCGATCCAGGTGGGCAGCGCGCCGGAGGTGGTGTGCGGGAAGACCTCGACGCCGTCCAGCGCGGGCCGGAACCTACCGGTCCAGGTGACCGGTTTCTCCTCGCGCAGCAAGGCGAACAGGTCGGCCTTCTCGGCGAACAGCTCGTCGTAGTCGGCGAGGTCGAAGCCGAACAGCGGGAAGGACTCGGTGCTGGAGCCGCGGCCCAGGATCACCTCGGCGCGGCCGCCGGAGAGCGCGTCCAGGGTGGCGTAGCGCTGGAACACCCGGACCGGGTCGTCGGTGCTGAGCACGGTGACCGCCGAGCCCAGCCGGATCCGCCGGGTGCGGGCGGCGATCGCGGCCAGCACCAGGTCCGGCGCGGACAGCGGCATCTCGGCGGTGTGGTGCTCGCCGATGCCGAAGTAGTCCACCCCGGCCAGTTCGGCGTGCACACCCTGCTCGACCAGCAGGCGGATGCCCTCGGGCTGGCCGGCACTGTCCGGCACGTCGCCGAAGGTGTCCAGGCCGAGGGTGCGGGTGGTGGCGGTCATGGCAGCCACGCTGCACCCGCCGCGCGGCCCGCGCGCGCCCCTGCGGTGGGTACCAACGCGAGGGGATGGCAGCCCGGCCGGAACGGGGCGATCATGGGGGCATGGGTGAGAACCGGAGCACGGCTGACGAGCTGGCCGACTTCCTGCGGGCCCGGCGGGCCGCGCTCACGCCGGAGACCGTCGGGGTGCCGACCTACGGCCAGCCGCGCCGGGTGCCCGGCCTGCGCCGGGACGAGGTGGCCCAGCTGGCCGGGATCAGCGTGAACTACTACACCCGGCTTGAGCAGGGCGAAAGCCATCAGATGTCGGATTCGGTGCTGTCCGCGCTGGCCGCCGCCCTGCAGCTCAACGTGGACGAGCACGCGCATCTGCTCCGGCTGGCCCGGCCCGTGCGGGCGGTGCGTCGCGGCGCCGGTCCGGAGACGGTCCGGCCGTCGATGCTGACGTTGCTGGAGAGCAATACCGAACAGGCCGCGGTGCTGGTCGGCCGCAGCACGAATTTGCTGGCCGCCAACCGCTTGGGTTTCGCCCTCTACGGCCTGCGTCCGGACCAGCGGCCGAACATGACCAAGCTGATGTTCCTCTCCCCTGAGTGGCGCGATCTGCTGCCGGACTGGCCGGCGCAGGCCCGCAACGCCGCCTCCTACCTGCGCGCGGCCACCAGCGACCACCCGGATGACGAGCTGCTGGCCGCGCTGATCGGCGAGCTGAGCATCAAGAGCACGGATTTCGCCCGGATCTGGGCCGAGCACCCGGTGGCGGAATGCCTGCCCAAGGTGCAGCAGTTCCGGCATCCGCTGGTCGGCGAGCTGGTGTTGCAGGAGGAGATCCTGCGGCTGCCGGACGATTCGAGTCAGCGGCTGATTTTCCTGGGCGCGGAACCGGGCACGCCGTCGGCCGAACGGTTGCGGTTGCTGGACTCGCTGGTGTCCTAGCGGTCGAGTGCGGTGGCCAGTTCGGTGAGATAGCCGGCCACCGGGCCGAAGGTGAGCAGGCCGCTGCCCGCGCCGGCGAGTTCGGCGGCGGCGGGCAGTAGTTCGGTGTGCGCGCGTTCCAGGGTGTCGCGGTCGTGCAGGGCCAGGGCGGTGCGGGCGAGCAGGGCGAGGCGGGCCTCGGTGAGCAGGTCGGCCGGGGTGTCCGGGAGGGCGCGGACCGCGGCCAGGGCGGCGGGTCGGTCGCCCGCGGTGAGCAGGGCGAGTGGGCGGACCCAGTCCAGGTACGGGCCCCAGTCCGCGTTGATGTCCACTGTGGACAGTGGGTCGCGCTGGAAATCAAGGGACAGCAGGGCCAGGGGCAACAGGCCGTGGGACAGGCCGGGCATGCCCGCGGTGTCGAGGCGGGTGGCGGCGGCGCGGTAGGTGGCTTCGGCTGCGGTGAACCGGCTCGCGGCGGAGTGGCGCAGGGCGGCGTAGAACTCGGTGAAGACGGCGACCAGGGGTAGCTGGTGGCCCTCGGCGAGTTGGTCGACGGCGGTGGCGTGCTGGTCGGCGGTTGCGAAGTCGGCTTGGGCGGAGTTGGCCTGGATCAGGATGAGGTGGGCGAGGACCTCGAAGGTGATCAGGCCGTGTTGGGTGGCGAGTTTGAGGAGTTCGTGGCCCAGGGCGGCGCGTTCCGGGGACTGGCCCGCGTGGTCGAAGGTGTGCAGGAAGCGGCCGTTGAGGGCGAAGGCGAGCAGGGCCGGATCGGCCAGTTTTCTGGCCAGGGACTCGGCTTCGGCGGCGGCCGTGCGGGCGCGGGTGGAGCGGGTGCCGCGCAGTTCCATCGCGAGGGTCGTGAGCAGGCGGGCGCGGTCGGCGATCCGGTGTGGGGGCAGGGCGGTGAGGGTGCGTTCGGTGACGGCGACCACCTGCGCGGCGATCGCGGGGTCGTCGTGGGTGGTCCAGCTGCCGGGCACGTCGAAGGCGGCGATGACCCTGGCGGTGAGTTCCGGGTCGCCGAGGGATTCGGCTTCGGTCAGGGTGTCGGCGCGCTGGTCGCGGGCGGTGTGCAGGTGGCCGGTGACGGCCTGGTTGCGGATCAGGCCCATCCGGAGTTCGAGGCGGGTGCGCGGGTCGCCGTCGCAGGCGTCGAGGGCGTGCCGGTAGTGGCGGGCGGCTTCGTGCGGGGCGAAACGGGATTCGGCCAGGCGGGCCGCGGCGGCGGCGTAGTGCGCGCGGCGGTCGGCGGGGGCGCGGGATCCGGCCAGTAGATGGTGGTGGGCCAGGGCGTCGATGTCGTTGGGGCGCAGGCTTTCCAGGGTGTGTGCGAGGGTGGCGTGCCAGCGGGCGCGGCGGGATTCGGAGACCTCGTCGTAGAGGGTGTCGCGGACCAGGGCATGTGCGAACCGGAGGCGATCGGGGCCGGACTCGGTGAGGAAACCCAGCAGCAGGGCGGCATCCAGGGTGTCCAGGACCAGATTCTCGTTGCCGGACAGGGTGATCAGCAGGTCGAGGTCGGGATCCCGGCCGATCACGGCGGCCTGACGGAGGACCGTGCGGGCGTCCTCGGACAGGGCGCTGAGGCGGTGCCGGATCACCTCGCGGACCCCGGCGGGCACGGCGAAGTCGCCCTCGGTCTCGTAGTGGCGGGCGAGTTCGCGGGCGAAGAACGGGTTGCCGCCACTGCGTTCGTGGATGGCGTGCAGGACGCGGGCCGGGAGTTCGCGCTGGGTGGTGGCGCGGACGAGTTCGGCGGTGGCGGACTCGGGCAGGCCGGTGAGGTAAACGCGGGTGGGTTCGGCGGGGGCGATGCGGGCGAGCAGCTCGGCCAGGCCGGGGGTGATCTGGGTGGAGCGGTGGGTGGCGAGGATGCGGATCGGGCGGGGCGGGGGTTCGGTGACCAGGGCGGCGAGCAGGGCGAGGGTTTCCTCGGTGGCGCGGTGCAGGTCGTCGAGGACGAGCAGGAGTGGGGATTCCCGCGCGAGGGTGTCCACATAGGACAGGACGGTGCGGTGGAAGTGGAAACGATCCTCGGCGGGTGCGGCGGGGAGGGGATGGTGGGTGGCGAGGGTGGTGAGGATCTGGGTCCAGGGCCAGGTGGCGGGGGTGTCGGGGTGTTCGGGGTTGCGGCCCCAGGCGGTGATCCAGCCCTGGGCGGCGAGGGTGCTGGTGAGGGCTTCGGCGAGGGCGGTTTTGCCGGAGCCGGGTTCGCCGGAGATGAGGGCCAGGTGGAGGCGGGGTGGGGTGGGGGTCAGTTGGGCGAGTTCGGTGGTGCGGCCGAGGAGCAGGGGTTCGGGGCGGGGGTTGGGGGGTGGGATTGGTGCGGTGGCGGGGGTTGCGGTTGGGGCGTCCAGGTGCGGGGCCTGGGCGAGGATGTCTGTTTCCAGCTGGCGGAGGGCGGGGCCCGGGTCCACGCCCAACTCGGTGACCAGGGCGTTTTTCGCGGTGCGCAGGGCGTCCAGGGCGTCGTGCTGGCGGCCGGTGCGGTAGAGAGCCAGGGCGAGCAGGTGCCAGGCGTGTTCGCGCCAGGGGTGGCTGGTGATGTGGGCGCGCAGGTCGGCGGCGACCGCGGCGGACTGGCCCTGGGCCAGAGCGGCTTCGGCCCGGCGTTCCACGGCCAGCAGGCGGAGTTCGTCCAGGCGGGCGATTTCCGGGCGGGCCCAAGGATGTTCGGCGAACTCGGCGTACGCCGCGCCGCGCCACAGGGCGAGCGCTTTGTCCAATGTAGACAGATCGGAGGTGGTGAGCGCGGCCTCGAACCGGTCGGCGTCGACCGCGTCCGGGGTGGTGCGCAGGGCGTAGCCGGGGGCCTCGGTCACCAGCAGGGTGGCGGGGGTTCTGGGGGCGCGGCCGGGTTCCAGGGACTGGCGGAGGGTGTTGATGAAGGTCTGGACCGCGCCCAGGGCGCCGTCGGGCGGGTCTTCCCACAGGTCGTTGATGAGGGTGCGGACCGGGACCACCCGGCGGCGGGCGATCAGCAGCCGGGCCAGGATCGCGCGCTGGCGGGGGCCTTTGAGGGTGACCGGGCCGTGCTCGTCCGCGGCCACGAGTGGGCCGAGCACCCCAAAGGTCATCACGTGCCGAGCCTAAGCGTTTGCTGATCGGTTGCTGATCGGGCGCGGGCACGCTGCGCTCATGACACCCAGGATCACCGGATTCGACTACCACCGGATCACCGTCGCCCCGGAGGTGGCACTCAACGTGGCGGTGGGCGGGACCGGCCGCCCGATCGTGCTGCTGCACGGCTTCCCGCAAACGCACCTGATGTGGCGGCACGTGGCCGCCGACCTGGCCGCCGATCACACCGTCATCGCGCCTGACCTGCGTGGCTACGGGGACAGCGACAAGCCGGCCGACGGCTACGCCAAGCGCACCATGGCCGCGGACATCGTCGAGCTGGCCGGCGCGCTGGGGCACGAGCGGTTCGCACTGGCCGGGCACGACCGGGGTGCGCTGGTGGCCATCCGGGCGGGGCTGGACCACCCGGACGTGATCACCCACCTGGCCTCGCTGGACGTGCTGCCGACAATGGACATGTGGGCGGTCCTGCGCGGGCGGTCGGCGGCCATCGGCTTCCACCTCTACCTGATGGCCCAGCCGCCAGGGTTGCCGGAAGCGATGATCAGCGCCAGTGCGGACGAGTTCTTCGGCTACTTCCTGGATCTCTGGACCAAGGATCCGGCCGCGATCCCGGCCACGATCCGCACGGCCTACCTGGATGCCTGCCGCAACGCGGTGCCCTCGATCGTCGCCGACTACCGGGCCAGCGCCGGGGTGGACGTCGAACACGATCAGGCCGACCGGGCGGCCGGGAACCAGCTGCGGATGCCGGTGACGGTGTTGCAGCAGGACTGGGGGTCGGCACTGGGGTTCGACGCGGCCGCGTTGTGGCGGGCCTGGGCGCCGGAGGTCGAGCACCGGACGGTGTCCTGCGGGCATTTCATGGCCGAGGAGGCGCCGGCGGTGGTGGTCGGCGCGTTGCGGGACCTGCTAGGCAGGGTTCCTCGCGCCGGTCTTGATCGGCTGACCCGGTGATACCCGCGGTTCGAAGCTTCTGGCTCCGGGCCGCCCGGCCCGGTTGTGGCCGCGCGTTCACCCTCAGTGCTGAGCCGGAATTGGTCCCGCAGAGGCTCTTCCGCACCACGCGCCGTCGCTAGCCTGGCCCGCGGCATCTACCGCATCTCGTTGAAGGGGAACCACCTGTGGCTGTATCCGTGGACCTGGCCAAGCAGCTGGACAAGGCGTACGAGAACCTGACCGTGGCCGAGGTTCTGGACGCGCCGGTCGCCGCGCTGGCCGGCGTCAGCGAGGGCGACGGTGAGAAGCTGGCCGCCGCCTTCGGCATCAAGACGGTCCGCGACCTGGGCACCAACAAGTACTTCAAGCTGGCCGCCGCGCTGGCCGCGATCGGCGACAACGGCAAGTGATTCCGGCGCGGCCGGGGGCGGAGCCTCGCTCCCGGCCGCCGCACTGCACGTAACCCGTCGCCGCGCTGCGGGTAACCTCCGGCCCGTGCGGGTCTTCGAGGAACATCGGTCCCGCCTGTTCGGCCTGGCCTACCGGTTGCTCGGTTCGGCCGCGGAGGCCGAGGACGCGGTCCAGGACGCCGCGATCCGCTGGCACCTGGCGGATCGCGGGGCCATCAGCGTGCCCGCGGCCTGGCTCACCACGGTGGTCACCAACCTGTGCCTGACCCGGCTGACCGCGGCCCGCGCCCGCCGGGAGCACTACGTCGGCACCTGGCTGCCCGAGCCGGTGCTCACCGCGGACGGCGCGCTCGGTCCCCTGGAGACCGCGGCGCAGCGGGATCTGGTGTCTCTGGGTGTGCTGGTGCTGATGGAACGGCTCACCCCGATCCAGCGCGCGGTGTTCGTGCTGGCCGAGGCATTCGACTACCCGCACCGGGAGATCGCGACGATCCTGGACGTCGAGGAGTCGCACTCCCGGCAACTCCTGCACCGGGCCCGCGAGCACATTGCCACCGAACGCCGGCGCTTCACCCCGGACCGCTCCGCCCAGCAGCGCATCGTGAGCCGGTTCCTGGCCGCCACCCTCACCGGCGATCTGGCCGGGCTGGAGCAGTTGCTCGCCGAGGACGTGGTTTCCTGGGCCGACGGCGGCGGCACCACCGCGGCCCGTCGCGCGATCACCGGCAAGCCCAAGGTGCTGCGGTACCTGCTCGGCCTGTCCCGGCACCCGCAGGCCGCCTTGGTGCACGCCAGCACCGCCGAGGTCAACGGACATCCCGCCGCCCTGCTGCGGATCGGCGACACCCTGACCGCGATCCTGGCCCCCGCGCTGGACGGCGACCGGATCGTCCGGCTGCACCTGATCGTCAACTCGGCCAAACTCACCTTCGCCGCCGGCCAGCTCAGGTGATCGCGCCCACACCCCGTCACGATTCCGGCGGCTGTCCGGTCAACCCGCCATGACCCACCGCATCGTGATCCTGGGCGCCGGGTACGCGGGCCTGTCCGCGGCCAACCGGCTGTCCCGCCTGCTGCCTGCCGCGCAGCTGACCCTGGTCAACCGCACCCCGCACTTCGTCGAACGGGTCCGCCTGCACCAGCTCGCCGCGGGCCAATCCCTGCGCAGGCAACCACTTCCCGGCTACGCCAGCACCGCCACGGTGACCGGGATCGACCTCGCCGCGCGCACCGTCCACCTGGATACGGACACGCAACTCTGCTACGACACCCTGGTCTACGCCCTGGGCAGCTCAGCCGACCTGGACTCGGTGCCCGGTGTCCGCGAGCACGCCTTCGCCCTCGCCGACCCGGACCAGGCCCACCGCCTCCGCACCCACCTGCCCACCCTGCCCGACGGCGCGCGACTGACCGTGGTCGGCGGTGGCCTCACCGGCATCGAAGCCGCCGCCGAACTCGCCGAAACCCGCCCGGACCTGCGCATCAGCCTGCTCAGCGGCACCCAGCCCGGCGCCTGGCTCTCCCCCGCCGCCCGCCGCCACCTGCACCGCGCCCTCACCCGCCTGGGCATCGCCACCCGGCACGGCAGCCAGGTCACCAAGCTCGGCCCGGACACCGTGCACCTGGCCGACGGCACCGGCCTGCCCACCGACACCACCGTCTGGGCGGCCGGTTTCCGGGTGCCCGCACTGGCCGCCGAGGCGGGCCTGGCCGTGGACGCCCAGGGCCGCCTGCTCGTCGACGATCACCTGCGTTCGCTCTCGCATCCGGAGGTCTACGGTATCGGCGACGCGGCGGCGGGCGCGCGGATGTCCTGCCAGACCGGACTGCCCATGGGCCGTTACGCGGCAACGGATATCACCCGCACCCTGCGCGGCCGCCGCACCCGGCCGATCCGGATCCGCTACGTGTGGCAGAACATCAGCCTGGGCCGCCGGGACGGGATCACCCAGTTCACCCGCACCGACGACACCCCGGTCAACGCGGTGCTGACCGGCCGGATCTCCGCCCTGTTCAAGGAGTTCATCACCCGCGGCGCGGCCTGGACCACCCGGCGCTGAGCCGGTACGGACGAATCCCGGACCACCCGGATCGGCCGGGATCACCTACTCGCCGGCCATCCGGTACGCCCCCTCTTCCAGCCGCCGGAGCAGCCGGGCGGTCCATTCCGCCCGGCTGTCCGCGGTGTGCAGCCACAGCCGCAACACCTCACCCACCGGCCCCCAGCCGTCCAGATCCGTCTCCGGCGGCAGCCCCTCGGTGACGCTGGCCCGCCACTGCGCCGTGGCCGCGGCCCGCTTGCCCAGCAGCTCGATCGCCTCCGCACGAGGCAGGTCCTCGATCAGGCCGACCGCGGCGGCGAGCTGGTCCAGACCGGGGTCGTGACTGCTGAGGGCCTTGCGCAGCAACGAGAAGTAGGTCTGCTCGCCCTGCTCGGTGAGTTCGTACTCCATCCGCGGCGGTCCGCCAGCCTCGCTCGGCTTGGTCTCGTGCAGGACCAGCAATCCCTGGCCGGTCATCGCCTTGAGCGCGTGATAGACCGAGCCGGAGGTGGCGTTGGACCACTCGTGCGCGCCCCAGCTCTCCAGGTCCGCGCGAACCTGGTAGCCGTGGGCGCGCCCGTGTCGCCGCACCGCGCCGAGCACCAGCAACCGAACCGCCGACATGGACTGACCCCTTTTCCCTAGCCCGCGCTCAGAGCCCGGTCGCGCTCAACCACCACAGGGTGCCGAACGGGTCGATGAAGCCGCTCATCAGGGTGCCGTCCTCCTCCTTGGTCACCGGCAGCGCCTCCCGGGCGCCGGCGGCCAGGGCCTTGGCGTGCGTGGTTTCCGGATCCGGCACCACGGTCCACAGCTGGACATGTGCCGACTCCTCCGGCGTGGGCAGGCACTGGCGGCCGTCCATGCCGGCGTCGCCGAAGAACAGCACGCCCTCACCGATCCGGGCCTGCGCGTGCACCACCCGCTCCGGGTCCTGCTGCAGCGGGATCACGTTGGACACCTCGGCGTCGAAGGTGTCGGTGATGAACTGGACGAACTCCTTGGCGCTGCGCACCATCACGTACGGGGTCAAGCCGGACATCAAATCTCCCCACTAACCAAATTTGGCTACCTGCCGAAGCGGAGCCTAGCACCGGCTAGCCAAATTTGGCTAGCCGGTGGCGCGGAAGGTCCGGCGGTAGGCCGAAGGGCTGGTGCGCAGGGCCGTGCTGAAGTGGTGCCGGAAGGTGACCGCGGTGTCGAAGCCGACCGCGGCGGCCACCTGCTCGATCGGGGTGTCCGTGCTCTCCAGCAACGGCAGGCTGGCCTGCACCCGCCGGGCGATCAGCCATTTGATCGGGCTCGCGCCGACGGTCCTGGCGAAGTGCCGCAGGTAGCTGCGTTCGGACATCCGGGCCCGCTCGGCCAAGGCGCGCACCGAGATCGGCTCAGTCAGGTGGGACAGAGCCCAGGCGATGCTCTCGCCGATCCGGTCGTCGCCGGGCTGGGCGGCCACCGGGCTCTCGATGTACTGCGCCTGGCCGCCGTCCCGGTGCGGCGGGATGACCAGCCGCCGGGCCACCGCGTTGGCCAGTTCGGCGCCGAAGTCCTTGCGCAGCAGGTGGATGCACAGGTCGAGGCCGGCCGCGCAGCCTGCGCTGGTGAGGATCCGGTCGTTGTCGATGTAGAGCGGGCGCGGGTCGACCTGGATGGCCGGATGCCTGCGCTGCAACAGCTCCGTGTAGCGCCAGTGCGTGGTGGCGCGCAGTCCGTCGAGGAGTCCGGCGGCGGCCAGCACGAAGACCCCGGAGCAGATGGACACGATCCGCGCGCCCCGGCTGCTGGCCAGCCGCAGTGCGGCGATCACCGCGGGCGCGGGTTCGGCGTGCACGTCGGCCACGCTGGGGATCACCACGGTCTGCGCGTCGGCCAGCACGTCCAGGCCGTGCCGGACCAGCAGTTCCGCGCCGCCGAGCACCGGCACCGGACCTGGACGCTCGGCGCAGATCCGCACCTCGTACCAGTCCTCGCCGAGGTCCAGATCGGGCCAGCGCAGCGCGAAGACCTCGGTGACGATCGCGGTCTCGAAGGAGGTCATGCCGTCGTAGGCGAGTACCGCCACGGTCTTGGCCATGGCGGGATCTTAGCGAAGGTTGTCGTTACCGCCACTGGTTCGGCCCCGGCCCCCAGACGAGGCTGAATCCATGCGAAAGTTGTTGCGGGAGTTGAAGAATCTGGCCGCTGACCTGGCCTACGGGGTGCACGCGGGCAACGCCATCCGGCACGGCCTGCCCGCGCCGCGCCGGAAGCGCTGCCGTTAGCCGGCGAGCTTGGCCAGCGCGCCGCACATGGCCTCGCTGGAGCCGACCCAGAACAGCGAGTAGTCCTCGCCGCCCTGTGTGCGGGAGCCGCGGTGGAAGCACGGCGCCTTGGGTTTGCCGGGTGGCGGGTCGGCCAGGAAGCCGGTCAGGGTGACCTTGAGGTAGCAGGCCGCGACCTCGGCGGCGGCGTCCAGTTTGCCGCGGATGGCCACCACCAGGCCGAGCGAGAGCGCCGTGGCCTTCTCCTGGTAGAGCACGATGCCCACCCGGTCGGTCTGGTAGGCGCAGGTCAGCACGGTGTTGACGGTGTTGGCCGCGCCCACCAGCCTGCCCAGGCGGTCCTGGAAGGCGGCCAGCGCGGCCCGCTCCGACCGCGGCACCACCCCGAGCACCTCGTCCACCAGGCCGATCAGCGGCACGCACGGGTTGGCCTTGGCGATGTGGAACTTGCTGGTCAGCGTCGGCAGCACGGACCGGATCTTCGGGCCGGTGCGGTTGCAGTCCCCCGCGGTGGCCGGGCTGACCGTGGTCTGTGCGATGACCTGCGGTTTGGTCGCCGACGGGGGTAGTGCCTGATCCTCCAGGTCGTCGCAGCCGCTGAGCAGCGCGACGAGTGCGATCGCGAGTCCCGCGATCACGGTTCTGCGCATGGCCCCTCCCAGGCAGGTAACAACCTGAGACACCACGATGACTTTCCGCGACCGTCTCGGCATTGTGGTCGGCACCGAAGTCTTTTGCCGGGCAGGGGTGCGGGTGGGGTTGTTCGAGCGGGACGCCGAACTGGGGCGGATCGGTGCGCTGCTGCAGGCGGCCGCGGCGGGGCGGGGCACGTCGGCGCTGGTCGAGGGGGTGCCCGGGATCGGCAAGACCGCGGTGCTGGCCGCCGCCGGCGACCTGGCGACCGGACGTGGTTTCCGGGTGCTCACCGCCACCGGCGGCGAACTGGAGCAGGATCTGCCGTTCGCGCTGATCCGTCAACTGTTCGAGCCCGCGTTGCGCACCGCCGACCCCGAGGTCCGGACCGGGGCCGCGGCACTGGCCGCGCCGGTCTTCGCCGCCGACGGGCCCCAAGCAGCGGTGGGCAGCGTGGTGCACGGGCTGTACTGGCTGTGCTCCAACCTGGCCGAACCCGCGCCGCTGCTGCTCGCGGTGGACGACGCGCACTGGGCGGACGAAGCCTCGCTGCGGTTCGTCTCGCACCTGGCCCGGCGGATGGCCGACCTGCCGGTGCTGCTCCTGCTCGGCAGCCGCCCGGTCGCCCCGGACGCGGCGCTCACCCTGGCCCTGGGCGGGGTGGACCCGGTGCGGCTGAACCTGGCCCCGCTGTCCGAACACGCGGTCGGCCGGTTCGTCCGGGACCGCCTCTCCCCCGCCGCTGACGCCGAGTTCTGCCGCGCCTGCGCGCAGGCCACCGGCGGCAACCCGTTCCTGCTCACCGAGGCGATCACCGCGTTGCGTGCCGATCGGGTGCCGCCGGTGGCCGCGCAGGCGGGCCGGGTGCCCGGGTTGCAGGCCGCGCCGATCGCGCGCACCGTGCTGACCCGGCTCAGCCGCCTCGGCCCCGAGGCGGTCCGGCTGGTCAGGGCCCTGGCGGTACTCGGTCCCGCCGCGGATCTGCGCCGCCCGGCCCGGCTGGCCGACCTGCCCCTGGACACCGCCACCGAACTCGCCGACCTGCTCGCCCGCGAGTCCATCCTCACCGGCGGCTATCCCCTCGATTTCGCGCATCCACTGGTGCGCACCGCGGTCTACGCCGACGGCACCGACATCCGCCGCGCCGCCGACCATCGCCGCGCGGTGCAGGTGCTCACCGCCGAGCAGGCCCCCGCCGAACAACTCGTGCCGCACCTGCTGGCCGCCGCGCCCAGCGCCGACCCCGCGGTGGTCACCGCCCTGGTCGCGGCCGCGGCCAACGCGCTCGGCCGGGGTGCGCCCGAGGCCGCCGCGAGCTGCCTGCGCCGGGCACTGGCCGAACCCCCGGCCACCGCCGACCTGCCCAGACTGCACGCCGAACTGGGCCGGGCGCTGGGCATGGCCAACCGTCCGGCCGAGGCCGCCCCGGCGTTGCGGGCCGCCTTCGACCTGAGCACCGACCCGGTCATCCGCGGCGAACTGGCCCTGGACCTGGGTGCGGTGATGGTGCAGACCGGCCGCCCGGACGCGGCCATGGAAACCTTCGAGCTGGCCTGCGCGGCCCTGGACGAGGGCGAGTTGCCGTTGCAGCTCACCGTCGCCTACTCGATGGCCAGCTTCGTCAGCATGCGCCCGCCCACCTCCTGGATCGCCCGCCTGGACCAGCTCGCGGACACCGTGTCCGCGGCGACCGAGGCGGGCCGGATGGTGTTGGCCTGTCTGGCGTTCGGCGCCTGCGCCACCGCCGACCGCCCGGCCCAGGTGGTCGGCGAGCTGGCGGCTCGCGCCGTGGCCGGTTCGCTGCCGTCCCGGGACCAGTGGATCCTGGCCAACTTCGCCAGCACCGCCCTGGTCATGGCCGACCGGCTGCCCGAGGCCCTGGACGTGCTCGACCGCGGCGTCGAACACGCCCGCACCCGCGGCAACCTGGCCGAATTCCGCTACCTCGCCGTGCTGCGCTCCCGCACCGCGCTCACCGCCGGACACCTCCAGGAAGCCGAGGCCGACGGCCGCGCCGCACTGGCCCTGCACGAGGTCGACGGCGACCGCGAACTCCCCCTGGCCGCGGCCGTGCTGGTCGACGCCCTCGCCGAACAGGGCCACCTGGACGAGGCCCAGGCCGTGCTCACCGAACACGAACTGGACTCCGAAGAAGAAGTCCGGATGCTCATCGGCCACTTCGTGCACCTGGCCCGCGGCCGGCTCCGGCTCCGCCAGCAACGCCCTCGCGCCGCCCTGGCCGACCTGCTCGCCTGCGGCGCCGGACTGACCGGCGCGGGCGTGGTCAACCCGGGCTTCGCGCACTGGCGGGCCGACGCCGCGCTGGCCCAGCTCGCCCTCGGCGAACCCACCGCGGCCAGAGACCTCGCCGAGGAGGAACTCGCACTGGCCCAAGGCTTCGGCGCGCCGAGAGCACACGGCATCGCGCTGCGCACCCTCGGCCTGATCGAGGGCGGCGGCACCCGGCTGGACCGCCTCGCCGAATCCGTGGACGTGCTGCGCCGCTCCACCGGCGTGCTCGAACTCGCGCACTCGCTGATCGAGTACGGCAGCGCGCTCCGCCGGGCCGGCCACCGCGCCGACGCCCAGCGCCACCTCCGCGAGGGCCTGGATCTGGCCAGCCGCCGGCACGCCCATCCCCTTGCCGCCCAAGCGAAACAGGAGCTGGTCGCCACTGGCGCCCGGCCCCGGCGAACCCTGCTCACCGGCGTCGACGCCCTCACCGCCAGCGAACTGCGAGTGGCCCGGCTGGCCGCCAACGGCGAGACCAACCGCGCCATCGCGCAAACCCTGTTCGTCAGCCGCCGCACCATCGAGGTCCACCTCACCAGCGCCTACCGCAAGCTCGGCATCCAGTCCCGAGACCAGCTCCCGACCGCGCTGGGCGCGTAGCGGTCGGCGCGGTCGGGAGCTGGTCTCCCGGCGAGTTGGGCCAACCGGTACGCCGGTTTGGCCCAAGTGGGCGTCCCACTTTGGCCAAGTCGACGCCTGCGGACCGTTGACGTCACCGTCATCTGTCTGCAACCTTTGACTCCCCTGCCCGCAAAAAGTCGACTGTGATCGCTCAAATCATCGGCGATCATCTGCAACTTCATCGCATACGCCCTGTCACGCCCGCGGTCGCCGCCCTTCGCCCTGGCCCCGCGGCGTCCCGCCCTGCGCGGAAAACCGAACAGAGGTCCCCATGCACTGGAAGCAGCTCAGACGGCTCAGCACCGCCCTGCTGGCGATCGGCCTGGTCAGCGCCGGTCTCACCCCCGCGACCGCACTGGCCGCACCGGCCGATCTGGCCCGCGGCAAGGCGATCGAGGCGTCCTCGGTCACCCAGAACTACGTGGCGGCCAACGCCAACGACGGCAACATCGGCAGCTACTGGGAATCGGCTGGTTACCCGGCCACGCTGACCGTCAAGCTCGGGTCCAACGCCGACCTGGAATCGGTGGTCGTCAAGCTCAACCCGGACCCGATCTGGGGCCCGCGCACGCAGAGCATCCAGGTGCTGGGCCGCGAGCAGGCCGCCACCGGGTTCAGCTCGTTACGCGACCGCGCCGACTACCAGTTCAGCCCGACCGGCAACCAGAACTCGATCACCATCCCGGTCACCGGGCGGGCCGCTGACCTGCGGCTTCAGTTCTTCGGCAACACCGGTGCGCCCGGCGGCCAGGTGGGCGAGATCCAGGTCATCGGCACCCCGGCGCCCAACCCGGACCTGACCGTGTCCACGGTGTCCTGGAGCCCGGCCAGTCCCAGCGAGACCGACCCGATCACGCTGACCGCGCAGGTCCGCAACATCGGCTCGGCCCCGGCCGGCGCGACCACGGTCAACTTCAGCCTCGGCGGCGCGGTGGTCGGCAGTGCCCCGGTGGGCGCGCTGGCCGCGGGCGGCACAGCCACCGTCTCGGTCGGCGCGGGGACCAGGGCGATGGGCAGCTACCAGGTGTCCGCGCTGGTCGACCCGGCGAACACGATCGTCGAGCAGAACGACGCCAATAACGGCCTCACCGCGCCGAACCAGCTCGCCGTCGGGCAGGCGCCCGGCCCGGATCTGGAGGTCCTCGGCGTCACCTCGAACCCGGCCAGTCCGGCAGTCGGCGCGCAGGTCAGCTTCGCGGTGCAGCTGCGCAACCGCGGCACCAGCGCGGCCGGGAACACCGTCACCCGGGTCGCGGTCGGCGGGACCACGCTGAACACCCCGACCGGTCCGATCGCCGCGGGCGCGGAGGCCACCGTGGCGATCAGCGGCACCTGGACCGCCAGCAGCGGCGGGGCCACCATCACCGCCACCGCCGATGCCACCGGCGTGCTCACCGAAACCAATGAGAACAACAACTCCCTGGCCCGCGCGATCGTGGTCGGCCGTGGCGCGGCGGTGCCCTATGTCGAGTACGAGGCCGAGGCCGCCCGCTACCAGGGCCAGCTGCTCAGCGCCGATCCGCTGCGCACCTTCGGGCACACCAACTTCGCCACCGAATCCTCCGGCCGCCAGTCCGTGCGGCTCAACAGCACCGGGCAGTTCGTCGAGTTCACCTCGGCCAACCAGGCCAACTCGATCGTGGTGCGCAACTCGATCCCGGACGCGCCCGGCGGTGGCGGCATCGAGGCCACGATCAGCTTGTACGTCAACGATTCCTTCGTCCGCAAGCTCACCCTGTCCTCGCGGCACAGCTGGCTCTACGGCACCAGCGACGGACCCGAATCGCTGACCAACAACCCACAGGCCGATGCCCGCCGCCTGTTCGACGAATCGCACGCGCTGCTGGCCAGCTCCTACCCGCCCGGCACCCGATTCAAGCTGCAGCGCGACGACGGTGACTCGGCGCAGTTCTACATCATCGACCTGATCGACCTGGAGCAGGTCGCGCCGGCCGCCAGCCAGCCTGCCGGATGCACCTCGATCACCAGCTACGGCGCGGTGCCGGGCGACGGGAACGACGACACCGACGCCATCCAGCGCGCGGTCACCGACGACCAGAACGGCGTGATCGGCTGCGTGTGGATCCCGGCCGGTCAGTGGCGGCAGGAGAAGAAGATCCTCACCGACGACCCGCACAACCGCGGGCAGTACAACCAGGTCGGGATCAGCAACGTGACCATCCGCGGCGCGGGCATGTGGCACTCCCAGCTGTACACGCTGACCCAGCCGCACCTGGCCACCGGCGGGCTCAACCACCCGCACGAGGGCAACTTCGGCTTCGACATCGACAAGAACACGCAGATCTCCGACATCGCCATCTTCGGCTCCGGCCGGATCCGCGGCGGCGACGGCAACGCCGAGGGCGGGGTGGGCCTCAATGGCCGCTTCGGCACCGGCACCAAGATCAGCAACGTCTGGATCGAGCACGCCAACGTGGGCGTCTGGGTCGGCCGCGATTTCGACAACATCCCCGAGCTGTGGGGGCCCGGTGACGGGCTGGAGTTCAGCGGCATGCGGATCCGCAACACCTACGCCGACGGGATCAACTTCACCAACGGCACCCGCAACTCCACGGTGTTCAACTCCTCCTTCCGCACCACCGGGGACGACGCCCTCGCCGTGTGGGCCAACAAGTACGTGAAGAACCAGTCGGTGGACATCGCGCACGACAACAAGTTCCTCAACAACACCATCCAGTTGCCCTGGCGCGCCAACGGGATCGCCGTCTACGGCGGCTACGGCAACCGCATCGAGAACAACCTCGTCTACGACACCATGAACTACCCAGGGATCATGCTGGCCACCGACCACGACCCGCTGCCCTTCTCCGGCCAGACCCTGATCGCCAACAACGCGCTGCACCGCTGCGGCGGGGTGTTCTGGGGCGAGGCGCAGGAGTTCGGCGCGATCACGCTGTTCCCGCAGAACCTGCCCATCCCGGGCGTGGTCATCCGGGACACCGAGGTGCTGGACTCCACCTACGATGGCATCCAGTTCAAGACCGGCGGCGGGGAGATGCCGAACGTGGCCATCACCAACGTGCGCGTCGACAAGAGCAACAACGGGGCCGGGATCCTGGCCATGGGCGGGGCGCGGGGCAGCGCGACGCTGACCGGCGTCACCATCACCAACTCGGCCAAGGGCAACATCGTCCGCGAACCAGGATCCTCCTTCGTGATCAACGGCGGCTAACCCCTGAGTTCCCCATCACTCCCTATCAAACCCCTAGCAAGGAACTTTAGGGAATGTTAGAGTCACTTGCATGATCTACCGATCCGAGGCTGGCCAGCGCCGGCTCCGCGAGCTGTACCTCGCGGAGCTGGCGTCCTGGCCCGTGCCCCACGACCAGCGGCGGGTGCCCACGCCCGAGGGCGAGACCTTCGTGCTCAGCTGCGGTCCGCTGGACGCGCCGCCGCTGGTGCTGCTGCACGGCTCCGGCAGCAACTCGGCCCAGTGGCTGGGCCGGATCCCTGAGCTGGCAACGTTTTTCCGGGTGCACGCGGTGGACATCATCGGCGAACCGGGCCTGAGCGCGCCCACCCGGCCCGACCCGGCCTCCGACCGGCACACGCGCTGGCTGGACGCCGTGCTGGACCATCTCGGCCTGGCCCGCACCGCGATGCTGGGTTACTCGCTGGGCAGCTGGCTCGCCCTGGACTACGCCACCCGGCGACCGGAGCGGGTGGACCGGCTCGCGCTGTCCTGCCCGCCCGGCATCACCAAGGAGCGCAAGGGCTATCTGGTCAAGGCGCTGCTGCTGGCCCCGTTCGGTCGCTGGGGCAAGCTGCGCACCGTGCGGATGATGCTGGGCCCCGGTCTGTCCACAGTGGACGAGTCCGCGGTGGTGGCGCGGACCGTGCTGATGAGCAGGCACTACCGCTACCGCAGCGGCGACCTGCCCGTGTTCACCGATGAGGCCCTGGGCAGGCTGACCATGCCGGTGCACGTGCTGCTCGGCGAGCTGGACGTCATGTGGGACACCAGGATCGCCGCCCGGCGACTCCGGACCGTGCTCCCGCGCGCGACCGTGCGCCTGCTACCCGGCACCGGCCACCTGGTGCCGACCGAGGAGGCCGAACTCGAATTCCTGACCACCACCACCGCGGGGAGGCGACATGCTTGAGATCACCCACGGCGTGCCGGTGTTCCACTGCGCGCCGCAAGGCCCACTGCTGGGCACCGAACGCGACGCCGCCGACCTCATCGGCGAAGCCTGGTCGCAGCAGGCCAGACTGATCGCGATCCCGGTGTCCCGGCTGGCCGAGGGCTTCTTCCGGCTGGAGACCCGGATGGCCGGGGAGTTCACCCAGAAGTTCGTGAACTACCGGGTGCCACTGGCCTTCCTCGGTGACATCAGCGAGCACGTCCAGCGCAGTTCGGCGCTGGCCGGCTACGTGCGCGAGACCAACCGCGGCAACCAGATCTGGTACCTGGCCGACCGCGCCGAACTGGACCAACGGTTGGGCGCCGAGGGCTGAGCCGGGCCATCATCCTCCGCCGGGCCGCCGTCCCCACGGCGCCCGGCGGACCGCTCACCCACCGGCCAACGCCACGACGGCGTCCTCCTGCCCCAGCGGCATTTCCCGGCCCCGCGCCAGTTCCGCCGACCATCCCGCTTCGCCCAGCGCATCGGCCACCAGCCCACTGATCCGGTCGACATCCCCACGCTCGGCGGAGGGCAGCGGCGCGCCGACCGACTCGCGGATCGCCGCGGCCATCCCGAGCAACCGGGCTGCCACGACGAATTCCCCGCCTACCGCGCTGGCTCCGGCCAGTCCTTCCAGGGCCAGCGCGACCGCTCGTGGATCACCGCTGTCCCTGGCCGCCACCAGCCCGGCCTGCTGCCGGGCGAGCGCGGTCGCCGCGTCCCCACGCAGTTCGGCCACGAAGCCCAGTTCCGCCAGCACCAGCGCGGTGCCGTGGTGCTGTCCGGCGCGGGTGTGCCACTCCAGCAACCCGTGCAGCCACCGCTCGGCCTCGGCCAGCGCGCCCCGCCGCCGGGCGCCCAGGGCCAGTCCGATCTCGGCGTGGATCCGGCCGGACTCGAAACCGTGCGTCCGCGCCAGTTCTCTGGCCCGCTCGTGGTGACTGCTGGCCGCCTCGTGCTCGCCGCACAGCATCGCGATCCGGCCCAGCCCACCGAGGCGTTCCCCGGCCTCCAGCCACAGGCCCAGGTCCTCGGCCCAGGCCAGGCCGTCCGCGTGGCAGCGCCGGGCCTGGGCGTAGTCACCGGCGATCTCGGCCAGTTCGGCCTGTGGTCCGGCGGCCAGGGACCGGGCCCAGCGGTCACCGGTCCGCTCGGCCAGCTTCGCGCCGAGCAGGGCGTCCCGGCGGGCCTGCGCCAGGTCGCCGAGCAGCAGTCCCACGGCAGCCCTGGTGCTGGCCGCCACCGCGCGGCCCCACTGGTCGCCGCGCTGTTCGAAGGCGGCCAGCGCCGCGCTGAGCGGGGCCGTGCTCCCGGCGAAGTCACCGGTGGCATAGCGGCAGTAGCCGAGGAACCAGGCGCCGAACGGATCTGCCGGGACCGGCCCCTGGACCGGGCGGTCGCCGTCGAGCAGCGCGATCCCCTCCACGCAGGCGGTGATCGACGGCGCCGGGTTGTCCACAAGGGACAGTGCGGCGGCGAAGTGCCGCCGGGCCTCGGACAGTCGTGCGCGCAGGAACCAGTACCAGAGCAGGGCCCGCGCCACCTGTAACGCCGCCACCCCGTTGCCCTCGGCCACCGCGCCCTCCAGCGCCCGCCGCAGGTTGGCGCTCTCCAGGTCCAGCCGGCGCAGCCAGTCCCGCTGGGCCGGGCCGCGCAGCTCGGCGCGTTCGGCCAGGGCCAGGTAGTAGCCGCGGTGCGCGGCCCGCACCTCGGCCAGTTCGCCCGCCTCGGCCAGCCGCTCCAGGCAGTAGGCGCCGACGGACTCCAGCAGCCGGTACCTCGGACCGTCCACATCGGACACTTCGACCAGGGACCGGTCCACCAGCCTGCCCAGCAGTCCCAGCACCTCCTCCGGCGCCACCGGCCCGCCCGCGCACACCGCCTCGGCCGCGGCCAGGGTGCAGCCGTCGGCGTGCACGGCCAGTCTGCGCAGCACCAGCTGTTCGGCCGGATCGAGCAGCTCCCAGGACCAGTCGACCACCGCGCGCAGGGTGCGCTGGCGGTGCGGGGCTGCGCGTTCGCCCTGCGCGAGCAGCCGGAACCGGTCGTCCAGCCGGGCCCGCACCTCGCCTACACCGAGCAGCCGCACCCGGGTCGCGGCCAGTTCCAGGGCCAGCGGCAGACCGTCCAGGCGACGACAGATCTCGGCGACCACCTCGGTGTTGTCCGCGGTCAGGGTGAAGCCGGGTTGCCGGTCGGCCGCGCGGGCGGCGAAGAGCCGGACCGCGTCCTCGGCCGCCAGCGGCGGCACCGGCCACACCGTCTCGCCGGTGCGGCCCAGCGCCTCCTGGCCGGTGGTCAGCACCCGGACCCGCGGCGCGGCCGCGAGCAGCTCGGCGGTCCAGGCCGACACCGCCTCGACCACGTGCTCGCAGTTGTCCAGCACCAGCAGGATCTCCTTGTCCCGCAACGCCGTCACCACCCAGCCGGGGCCCTGCGCACTGCCTGGTCCGGCCCGCAGATCGAGCGCGGCGGCCACCACTTCGGCAATGCCGGCCGGGGTCTGCCCGCGGTCCAGCCCGGCCAGTTCGACCAGCCAGACACCGTCGGCGAAGGCGGTCCTGGCCTGGTGGGCCACGGCCAGCGCGAGCCGGGTCTTGCCCACCCCGCCCGCGCCGGTCAGCGTCACCAGCCGGGACTGGCCCAGCAGCGCGCCGACCGCACGGACCGCCTCGGCCCGGCCGAGCAGTCCGGTCAGCGGCGCGGGCAGGTTGCCGCGGGGCGGGGGCGCCGGGGCGGGTGGTCGCAGCATCACCTGGTGCAGGTCGAGCAGTTCGGGGCCGGGATCCACCCCGAGCTGGTCGGCGAGTTCCGCGCGCAGCCGCTCGTACCCGGCGAACGCCTCGCCCTGGCGGCCCGCCTGGTGCAGTGCGCCCAGGTAGGCGGCCTGCAGGCGTTCCCGCAGCGGGTGCACGGCGGCCAGTTCGGCCAGCTCGGCGGCGAGCGCGGCGGGCTCACCGAGCAGCAGCCGGGTCCGGGCCCGGTCCTCGATCGCGACCAGCCGCTCCTCCTCCCAGCGGGCGATCGCCGCCTCGGCGAACTCCTCCCCGGCCAGATCGGCCAGGGCCGCCCCGCGCCAGAGCGCCAGCGCCTGCCCGAGCAGACCGGCGCGGTCACCAGGGTCGGCTGTCCGCCCGGCGGTGGCGACCAGGGCGCGGAACCGGGTGAGGTCCAGCGCGTCCGGGCCGAGGGTCAGCGCGTACCCGGCGGACTCGCGGACCAGCAACGGCCGGGCACCCGGCTCGGCCTTCGCCAGCAGCCGGCGGAGCTGGGAGAGCTTGGTGTGCAAGGTGTTCGCCGGGTTGCCCGGCGGCTGATCACCCCACAGCTCGGCGATGATCCGGGCGGGCGGCATCGGCCTGCCCTCCTGCACCAGCAGGACGGCGAGCAGCGCGCGGACCTTGGGTTCCGGGATCCGCACCGGCACGTCCGCCGCCGTCCACACGGCCAGCGGACCCAGCACTCCAAAACGCACGAACCCGACGCTAGCCCACCTCCCCGACAACCCCGCCCCGTGCGAACTTCGTGCGCTTTTCGTGCGACCGCCCCGGCAGCCTGATCCCCGACACCCACTCCCACCCGCCGAGGACCCGTGCACACCACAACCGCAACCACACCCCAGGCCGGTCTGCGTGACTGGCTTGGCCTGGCCGTGCTGGCCCTGCCCACCCTGCTGCTGGCCATGGACGCCACCGTGCTGTACCTGGCCCTGCCCCAACTCGGCGCCGACCTGCGCCCCACCAGCACCGAACTGCTCTGGATCGTGGACAGCTACGGCTTCATGATCGCCGGCTTCCTGGTCACCATGGGCACCCTCGGCGACCGCATCGGCCGGCGTCGCCTGCTGCTGATCGGCGCGGCGGCCTTCGGCCTGGCCTCGGTCGCCGCCGCGTACGCGAGCAGTCCGGCCGTGCTCATCGCCGCCAGGGCCCTGCTCGGCATCGCGGGCGCCACCCTGATGCCCTCGACCCTGGCCCTGCTCAGCACCATGTTCGTCAACCCGCGCCAGCGCGCCACCGCGATCGGGGTCTGGGCCACCTGCTTCTCCGCCGGCATCGCGCTCGGCCCGATCCTGGGCGGCCTGTTACTCCAGTGGTACTGGTGGGGCTCGGTCTTCCTGGCCGGTGTCCCGGTGATGCTGCTCCTCCTGCTCACCGGCCCGTTCCTGCTCCCGGAGTACCGCGCCCCACGTGCCCGGCCGGGCCGGATCGACCTGGCGAGCATCCTGCTGTCCCTGGCCGCGATCCTGCCGCTGATCTACGGCATCAAGGACCTCTCCCGCGGCGGCGAACTCGCCCGGAGCCTGCCCGCCCTGGCCGTCGGTGTGCTGTGCGCGGTGCTGTTCATCCGCCGCCAGCGCCGCCTGCCCGACCCACTGCTCGACCTGACCCTGTTCCGCACCAGGACATTCACCGCCGCCCTGGTGGTGCTGATGGTCGGCATCGGCGTGGTCGGCGCGGTCTACCTGTTCCTGTCCCAGTACCTGCAACAGGTCCAGTCCCTGTCCCCGCTCACCGCCGGACTGTGGCTGCTGCCCGCCGCCGGCGCCATGATCGTCACCTCGCTGCTCACCCCGGCCCTGGCCCGCCGCTTCCCACCCGGCCGGATCCTGGCCGCCGCGCTGGCGGTGGCCGCCCTCGGCTACCTGCTGCTGGCCTTCGTCGATCCAGTGTCCGGATTACCCCTGCTGGTCACCGGTTTTGTCCTGGTCTACCTCGGCAACGGTCCACTGATGGCCCTCGGCCCGGACCTGATCGTCGGCAACGCGCCGGTCGCCCAGGCGGGCTCGGCCTCCGCGCTGTCCGAGACCAGCATGGAGTTCGGCATCGCCGCCGGCGTCGGTGTCCTGGGCAGCATCGGCGCCGCCGTCTACCGCGCCGGACTCCCCCAGGACACCCCGGATCTAGCCAAGGACACTCTCTCCGGCGCCCTCAGCACCGCCACCCAACTCTCCCCGGAGGCCGCCACCGCATTGCTCAGCACCGCCCGATCCGCCTTCACCACCGCCCTGAACACCCTGGGCGGACTCAGCGCGGCCTTACTGACCGCCATGGCCGCCGTCGTCTTACTCCTGTTCCGCAAGACCCCTCGCTGACCAGCGTCAGAGCCGGAACACGCCGCCCTCAACGAGGATCAGCAGCCCAATGCCGATCAGCACCACCGGCAGCGCCACGTGCCCCCACCGGGCCAGCGCCCTGGCGACCAGCGGCCGGGTGGCGAAGTACCGGCCCAGCACACACAGCACGCCGACTAGAAGGAGGAAGACGACGGTGTAGACAATCAGCCCGGTGGTCCCGGCGTTGGCGAACACCGGGACGTACACACCGATGTTGTCCCCGCCATTGGCGAAGGTGACCGCGGCAACGGCCGCCACCGTCGGACCCGCGCCCGGCACCTCCGACTCGTCCTCCCCGCCGGACCGCCGCTCCCGCCACGCCTGCCAGCCCGCACGCAGCCCGAGCACCAGGGGCAGCAGCCCGAGGTAGGGAATCACCGGTGCGGGCAACAACCCGGCACCCAGGGCGCCGACGATCGAGGCGGCCAGGATCCCGGCGAAGCCCAGGTACTGACCGGCGACCACCCGGATCACCCCCCGGCTGCCGGTGGCCTGGCCGAAGAACAGAGCGAGCAACACGATGTCGTCCACATTGGTCACCACGAACATGACCACCGCCTGCCCGAGCAACCCCAACCCCACCGCATGCCCTCCAGCCTTGCCGGCCAACGCCCCAGAACCTACCGAGCACCGGTGACCAGGCCCCGGCACACTGACCCACCGTGCACACCGACGACCTCGACACGGTCACCGCGCACGTCGCGGCGATCCTCGCCCCAGCGACCGGCCAGGACTGGTCCGCGGTGCCCGGCACCGGCGACTGGACCGCCCGGCACACCGCCGAACACCTCGGCGACTGCCTGCTCTCCTATGCCGCCCAACTGGTTGCCCGGCCCACCGACCACTACGTCCGGTTCGAGGCGTTCGCGGACAAGGACGCCACCAGCGCCGAATTGCTGGAGTTCGCGGTGACCGGCAGCCGCCTGCTGTCCGCCGCCGTGCGCACCGCGCCGCCGGAGACCCGGGCGTACCACCCGACCGGGCTGGCGGATCCGGCCGGGTTCGCCGGGATGGGCTGCGTGGAGATGCTGGTACACGGCCATGACCTGGCCGCAGGGCTGGGGCTGGCACTGGATCCGCCACGGGCGGTGTGCGCGCGGGTGCTGACCCGGATGTTCCCGCACACCACGGCCCAGCTCACCGGCCTGGACCCGTGGCGGGTGCTGCTGTGGGCGACCGGCCGGGCCGGCCTGCCGGACCAGCCGCGGCAGAGCGGATGGCGCTGGCGGGGCGCGCCGCCGGAATAGCCGGGCGCAAGCCTGATCGGCGCACCGCCCGGTGAACGTCAGTTGATCAATCCGGGAACCTTCGAGTGGCCGGGCGGTGACCGCCGCCCGGCCCTTGACGGACCGGCGGGTGCGCACTGAACCATGGTCAACGACAACAACCGCCGCCCCCACCGGTCCGGGAGGTCCCCTTGCAGCACAGTGCTGTGCCATTGGCCGAGAACGGCAGGAAACGGCGGTTCGGCAAGCTTTCGTTGACTCTCAATGCAATCGTTGGTGCGGCCGCGGTGGCGCTGCTGCTACCCGGCGCGGCCCACGCCGACCCGCCACGCGCGTTGCCCGGCAGCGCGCCGGCGGAGGACCAGCGCTGGCAGCCTGCCTTCGACTACGACGGGGACGGCTGCTACTCCAGTCCCGCGATCGGTCCGGACGGCACGCTCAACCCGGGACTCAAGCCCACCGGCGCGCTCAACGGCAACTGCCGGGACCTCTCCGACCTGAACAACACCAACTCCTACTCCCGCGCCCGGTGCAACAACGGCTGGTGCGCCTACATGTACGACCTGTACTTCGAGAAGGACCAGGCCCTGGCCGGGATCGAGAGCGGGCACCGGCACGACATCGAGCACGTGGTGATCTGGGTGCAGAACGGCGCCGCGCAGCACGTCTCGACCTCCGCGCATGGCAAATACACCACCAAGCCCTCCTCGCAGGTCGCCTGGGAGGGCACGCACGCGAAGATCGTCTATCACAAGGACGGGATCAGCACGCACTGCTTCCGGCACGCCAGCGCCACCGAGCCGCCGGAGAACCACAAGGGCGCCTGGCAGTACCCGACCCTGGTGGGCTGGGACAACTATCCGGCCGGGATCCGGGATCGCCTGGTGCAGGCCGACTTCGGCAGTGCCGGGTTCGGGCTGAAGGACAGCGCGTTCGGCTGGGAGCTGGAGAAGGCCAAGCCGGCTGGCATCCCGTTCAACCCGCACGGCTGACCACCTGACCGGCCGTCGCTCTCCGCCGGGAGCGGCGACCTGGTCAGGTGGACCGCCAGTGTGGAGCGTCAGCCCGCCGGGCAGAGCACGGCTTGGGCCGCCTCGATCATCGCGGAGATGACGGTGTTGTCGTCGGCCAGACTCCGGGTGGCGCCGACGGCGATCTGCCGCCTGCCATCGGTCGAGGTGAGGGTCACCGCGCTGTAGCCGGGCGCGGTGCCGCCGAAGATCCGCAGGTCGTCACCGCACTGCCCGGCGCCCGGCCGTGCACGGCCCTGGGGGCCACGGGTGATGACCTCCTGCAGCTCCGGCGGCAGCAGCTTGCCCTGCTGGAAGGCCCGGTAGAAGGCGCTGATGTCCCGGGTGGTGGAGATGACGCCGCCGGCGGCGGCGCCGAAGCTGGCGTTGAGGCGGTCCACATCGCGCGGAGTGCCGGTGGCGTCGGGGTAGTAGCCGTGCCCGTGCGGGCCCTTGATGCCCTCCGGGGGCTTGGTGGCGAGATAGGTCTGGGTCATGCCGAGTGGCTGGAAGAGCCGCCGGTCGAGTTCGCGGGCCAGGCCGCGCCCGGTCACCTTCTCGATGATCATGCCGATCAGGGTGTAGCCGGTGTTGGAGTAGGTGAACTTCTCGCCCGGCTCGCCGGTGCGCGGCAGGCCCCTGGTCATCTTCACGACGTCGAGCGGCCGGTAGTGGGTGGTGAAGTCGAAGACGTCGAACGCCGGTTCGGTCGAGCCGGGGCGGGAGTACCAGTCGGGGACGCCGGAGGTGTGCTGGATCAGCTGCCGCACGGTGATCTCGTCGGCGCGCGCCACCAGCCCGTCGGCGGCCACCTCGGGTAGCAGGGTGGCGAGCTTGCCGTCCAGACCGATCCGGCCCTCCTCGACCAGCTTGAGCAGCGTGGTGGCCGCCATGGTCTTGGTTTGCGAGCCGATGCGGAACCGGGCGTCGGCCGGGATCGGGCCGCCTTCGCCGTGGAGCAGCCGCGATCCGGCGGTGCCCCGGCCGGCGAGCTTGCCGTCCAGGTACACGCCGCCGATCACGCCCACGGCGCCGGCTGTCGCGGCCACCTTCGCCATGGCCTGCTGGACATCGCCGATCGCGGTGGCGCCGGCGGGCGAGGCGGTGGTCAGCAGCAGCGCTGCCGCGGTCGCGGCGGCAACGGAAATGTGTTTCAGGACAACCACTCCTTCGAGAACAAGACAGGGGTCCGGCGGGCGCACCCTCCGTGCGCCCGCCGTCGACCCGTCCACTCTCGGGCCGCCGTGTCCGCGTTTTGTCCTTGCCACGTAATGGTTTTGTCACGGTCAGGCCCGTTCGGGCGCTCTGGTGGGCAGCCCTTCGGTCCGGCGCGGCCGGTGCCGTGATCTTGCTGCCAGGATCCGGTCCAGGTATCCACGCACGAAGGAGAACAGCATGCAGGCACGCAGCCGTGTCCTGGGGATCGCACTGGCCCTGGTGGCACTGACCAGCACGCCCACCGCCGCGGCAGGGCCGGCGGCGGCGGGGACCACCATCAGGGCCGGCAACGCGATCGGGCCGTGCATGACCCAGGTTGACGACGTAGTGCGGCTCCTGCCCTGCATTCCCGTCTTCGCCAACTCGGCCAGGTGGGTACGCAGCGGCGGGAACACGATCGTCAACACCCGGACCGGTGACTGCCTGGAGATCAACCACAACCCGGTGCAGGCCCTGCGCTGCAAGCCGTGGAACTTCCTCGGTCAGACCTGGGATCCTCGGCCGGACGGGAAAATCCTGTACCGCAACAGCACCTTCTGCCTGACCGCCAACCACGATGCCAGGGTCGCGGACTCCACGCCGTGCAACGGGTCACCCCAGCAGACCTGGCTGTTCCGCTTCTGAGCCCGGCCCGGTGGCCCTGGCGGGCGGGTGCGCGCCAGGGCCCCGCTCAGGCCGGACAGGGTGGCTGGTACTCCAGTCCGGGGAAGTACCGCTCCCACACCTCCGGGCTGATCCGCGGGTAGGCCACCTGGCAGATCTTGGCCGCCACCCGGTCCGGATCGGTGTCCCACTGCCGCACCGCACGGTCGTTGCCACTGGTGACCAGCTGGGCGCCGTCCGGGCTGAACGCCACCCCTGGCACCGGTCCGCTGTGCCCGGCCAGCCGGGCCTGTTCGACCGGCACTCGCGGGTCACTCAGGTCCCACACCCGCACCACGCCGTCCTCCGCGGCCCCCGCCAGTCGCTTGCCGTCCGGGGCGAAGGTCAGCCGGTACAGCAGCGATTGCCCAGGCAGCACGGCCAGTTCACCGCTCTGGTCCAGCAGCCGCACGGTGCGCTCCTCGTAGTGGTAGAGCGCCAGGATCCGGCCGTCCGGGCTCAGCGTGCCGGTGCTCGCCGACCTGTCACCGGCCGGGCGGGCCTGTTCGGCCGGGCGTTCGGGGTCGGTGATCAGCCACTGCCGGGGCGGGCTGGACCTGGCCCAGGTGGTCAGCACCCGGTCGTCCGGGCTGAAGGCGACCAGCAGGTTGCCGGTGGTGGAGTTGCTCAGCCGGGACAGCTCGCGGCGCTGCGGGAGATCCCACAGGGTCACCCAGTAGTGCCCGGCGGTGGCCAGCAGCTTGCCGTTCTGGCTGAACGCGAGGTGGCCGACCTCCCCCGCCCCCACGACGATCGGCGGCAGCGGCCGGATGGCGGCCGGGTCGCTGACGTCCCACAGCCACACCGAGCCGTCCTCGCTGCCCGCGGCCAGCAGGGTCCCGTCCGGGCTGAAGGCCACCACGCGCACGAAGGCGGCCGGGCCGGTCAGCACGGCCAGCGGGCGCGGGCGGCGGGCGTCCCACACCCGGACCGTGCGATCCCAGCTCCCGGTGGCCAGCAGATCGCCCTTCGGGTTGAACACGACTGTGGTGACCACGTCCTCGTGCCCGGTCAGCGGCAGTTCACGCAGGTCCTGCACCCAGTCCGGGGTGGCCACGGTGTTGCCGTCGGGGCTGAAGGCCACCGCGTAGGTGCCGCCGGGCAGCGTGCTCAGCCTGCGTGGCGCGGCCGGATCGGCGACCTCCCACAGGATGGTGTTGCCACCGGTGCTGGCCAGCCTGCGGCCGTCCGGGCTGAACGCCACCGACCACACGATGGACTGGTGCGCGTTGACGGTGGCCAGCGCGTGCAGGTCGGCCGTGCGCCACAGCCGGACGGTGTGATCCCAGCTGGCGGTGGCCAGGGTGGCGCCGTCCGGGCTGATCGCGATGGTGCGCAGCGAGGCGGTGTGCCCGGTGAGCACGCCACGCAGCCGGGGCACGCCGCCGCCCAGCTCCCAGACCCGGGCGGTGGCGTCGCCGGAGGTGGCCAGCAGCTTGCCGTCCAGGCTGAACGCGATGGAGGTGACCCCAGAGAGGTGGCCGGGCAGTTTGTGCGTTTCCCTGGGCTGCACCGGATCGCTGATGTCCCACAGCGTGGTGCTGCCCTTCATGTCACCGGTGGCCGCGGTCCGGCCGTCCGGGCTGAAGGCGACCCAGGTGATCTCGCCGCGCAGGATGGCCACCGGCCGGGGCCCGCGCGGTTCGGTGATGTCCCACAGCCGCAGGCTGCTCGCGTCCGCGACGCCCAGCAGCTTGCCGCCGGGGTGGAAGGCGACCGCGCGGGCCTGTTCGGCCAGCGGCAGCTGCGCGAGTTCGACCGGCCGCCGCGGGTTGGCGATGTCCCACAGCCTGGCGGTGTGGTCCCAGCTCGCGGTGGCCGCCAGCGGGCCGCTCGGGGCGAAGGCCATGGTGACCACATCGCTGCTGTGGCCGGCGAACCGGCCACGATAGGGCAGGCTGAACGCGGCCAGCAGGGCATCGCGGGTGTCCGGGCCAGGCGACCGGCGGTAGGCGGCCAGGCGGAGCTGCACGGCCAGCGCGGGATCCCTCTCCTGCAACGAGGTCGCGGTGGCGATGGTGCCCCGCGACAGCGCGAGGTCGCGTTGTTCGGCCATGGCCCGCTGGGACTGGGTGGCCACCACGGTGGCGCTGGCGGCCAGCACCAGCAGCACCGCGAGCAGGGCGACCAGCCTGCGCCGGGTGCGGGCACGGCGCTGCCCGTCGGCCGCGCTGGCGCGCAGGAAATCCCGTTCGCCACCGGTCAGTTCGGTGTCGTGCTCGGCGGCCCACTGCGCGGCCAGGGTGAGCCGGGCGCCGGAGTAGAGCGCGCCGGGGTCGTGGCCCAGGCTCGTCCACTCCTGGGCGGCCTGGGTGAGCTGGCGGTGCAGCCGCAGGCCCTCCCGGTCCGCGGCGATCCAGTCGCCCAGCCGCGGCCAGGCGCGCAGCAGTGCCTCGTGGGTGATCTCCACGGTGTCCCGGTCCAGCACCAGCAGCCGGGCCTCGGCCAGGGTCTCGATCGCGGCCTGGGCCGGTTTCTCCTCCCCGCACAGCAGTTCCTCGAACCGGACCCGGCGGCGGGCCGGCTCATCCCGTTCGTCGATGCGCACCAGCCGCAACAGCACCCGCCGGGCCGCGTCCTGGGCCTCCGGGCCGAGCTGTTCGTAGGCGCGTTCCGCCGCGGCGGCCACCGCGCCCTCGATGCCGCCGGTGACCTGGTACCCGGCCACGGTCAGCGCCTCGGCGGTGCGCTGCTGCCAGGTGCCCATCAGCGCGTAGGACAGCAGCGGCAGCGCGCCGGGATCGTACCCGGCGGCCGGGTCGTCGCCGGCCACGCCGAGATCGCGCAGCAGCAGTTCGACCAGCCCGGGTTCCACCGCGAGCCCGGTGCGCTCGGCGGGTCCGGTGATGGCCTCGACGAGTTCCCGCCGGTGCATCGCGCCCACGGTGAACTGGTTGTGCCGCACCGCGGCCAGCAGGCACGGATTGGCCAGGCAGGCGCCGAAGAAGTCCGCGCGCACGCCGAGCACGACCAGGGTGTCCGCCTTGGCCGCCGCACACAGCGCGTTGATGAACTCCCGGCGCTCGGCCGGGTCCTCGCAGAGGGTGAAGACCTCCTCGAACTGGTCCACCACCAGCACCCCACCCGAGGCGGGCAGCACGCTCATCGGCCGGGCGGTCGGCGTGATCACCTGGACCCCGCCGGCCTCCGGCAGCGCGCCCCGGTCCAGCGCGGGCACCAGTCCGGCCCGCAGCAGCGAGGATTTGCCCGCGCCGGAGACGCCGAAGACGACCAGCGGCAACCCTGCGGTCCTGGAGTCGGACAGCCTGCCCAGCAGGGCCGCGGTGGCGCGGTCCCGGCCGAAGAACCAGCCCGCGTCCTCGGCCTCGAAGGCGGCCAGTCCCTGGTACGGGCAGCGCTGCCCGTCCTCCAGGGCCAGTCCGGTCAGCTCGCCCGCCGCGTCCAGGGCCTTGTCCAGTCTGCGGGCCAGGCCGGGGTTGACCGGTTTGCGGCCGTTCTCGACGTTGCTCAGGTAGCCCTTGCTGTAGTGCACCAGGCTGGCCACCTGGGCCAGCGAGAGCCCCCGTTCGGTGCGCAGCCTGCGCAGCCCGGCGCCGAAGCCCGTCGCCTCCGTCACCCTGTTCCTCCTGATCAACTCACGTATCCCGGGCGAGCGTAAGCGGGGATACGGGTGACCCAGGCTCCCTATCGGGCAGATCACCGAGCGCTGTTCGGATGAACCTGGTGGACCGGGTGGCGGCCTGCTACTGGGAGGTCTCCGGGGTGGCCCGTCGCGGGGCAGCGGCCGGCGGCGGCCTACTCGGCGCCCGGGGCGGGCCCAGGGTCAGCCACCGGAGGTCCGTGGCCGGGACAGCGGCGGGTCCGATCGCCCCGGGATCGACCTGGAGCGGGGCCAAGTCCGGTTCGGCGCCTACCGGCGTCAGTTCCGCGAGGTGGTCGCACTCCGTTGCGCCGGACGGCAAGTGCATTCCGGCCCCCTTCCCGCCAATCGCGCATCCTAGCGTTTTCCGGCAGGCGAATCCGGCGGCCATCTTGTTTTAATTCGGTCGGAGCAATGGCCCCTCAAGTTACCCAGTGAAACAAAGGAACAGTAGTGGACGCGGCCGCACTGCGCTACATTGAGCGGAATGCCGAATGCCACTGAGTCGGCATCGCGTATTCGCGACCTAATGGCGTGCACGAAGACACTCGCGTTCTCCAGGGAAAGAAGGGCGGCGCGATGATCAGCGTCGTCATCCCGACCAGGGACCGCACCACCCGGCTGTACCTGACCCTGTCCGCCCTGCTCGCGCAGACCCTGGACCGGGCCGAGTTCGAGGTGGTGCTGGTCGACGACTCCCCCACCCCTGGCGCGGTGGACGCGGTGCTCGCCGCCCTGCCCACCGGACTTCCCCTGCGCCGGACGGCAACCGGCGGCGGGGGCGTGGCCGCCGCCCGCAACGCCGGCGCCGCGCTCGCCAGTGGCGACCTGCTGCTCTTCCTCGACGATGACACCCTGGCCGCCCCGGACCTGGTGCACCGGCACGCGAGCGCACCCGGCCCGGCCACTGTCGCGCACGGCCGCATCACCGACCTGACCGCGTTCCTGTTCGCCCCCGACCCACCCAGGTTCAGCGACACGCTGACCGGCGCCCGCGGCCGCACCCTGGGCCCGGCGGATCTGCCCGCACTGGACCAGCGGTACCGGCGGCTGGGCCCGCAGCGCTCGTTCATCGAGGGCGTGGCCCAGGCGGTGGCCGGGATTCCCGCCTACCACGAACTGCGCTGGCTGGCCTGTGTCGGCACCAGCACCAGCGTGCCCAGGGAGTTGTTCGAGCGGGTGGGCGGATTCGACGAGGGGTTCGGCGCGCTGTGGGGCGGGGAGGACCTGGAACTGGGCCTGCGGCTGGCGCTGGCCGGGGCGGAGTTCCGGCTGATCGGCTCCTTCGCCTGCCATCTGCCCCAGGCCCGGCACCACACCGCGGCGGACCTGGGCCAGTTCTGGACCCTGGTCGCGCAGCGGCACGGACGGCCCCGGCTGGCCAGGGTCGGCGACTTCCTGCGGGGCCGGATCAGCCTGGACCAGCTCGCCGCCGAACTCGCGCCCGCCCGGCAGGCCGCGCCATGACCAGAGTCGCGATCATCGGCTGCGGCCGGGTGGCCCAGCGCTACCACCTGCCGTTCCTGGACTCCCGCCCCGATCTGGAGCTGGTCGGCGCCTGCGATCGCAACCCGGCCCGCACCGCCGAACTCTTCGCCAACGAACCCGGGGTGTGGGTCGGCGGCTCGGTGCACGAGGTGCTGGCCAGGACCCGGCCCGACGTGCTCGCGGTCTGCACCCCCAACAACGAGCACGTGGCGCCGGCGCTGGCCGCGCTCAACGCCGGGGTCGCGGTGCTGTGCCAGAAACCCCTGGCCGCCGACATCGACCAGGCTCGCCAGTTCGCCGCCCAGACCGTGGACGGACCGCTCTTCGGCGTCAACCTGCCCTACCGCTTCCACGAGTTGCTGCCCCCGTTCACCGCAGCGGTACGTGCGAGTGAGGTCACCAGCATCGAGTTCGGCATGGGCAATCCCGGCGATCGGCTGTGGCAGGCGTTCACCCCGTGGTACCGCGATCCGGCGCTGGCCGGGGGCGGCGCGCTGCTGGACCTGGGCGTGCACGCGCTAGATGTGCTGGTCGCGGTGTTCGGACTGCCGGAGGTGCGATCCTGCGCGGTGTCGGGTGGTCCGGTGGAGGAGCAGGCCGAGCTGGGACTGAGCTTCGCCGGGGTGCCCGCGCTGGTGCGCCTGGACCGGGCGGCCCGCACCGTCACCATGGCGATCACCGCGCACACCGCCGAGGGCACGCACGTGCTGGACTTCCGGCGCGGCGAACTCCGGCTGGCCGACGGCACGGTCACGGTGGCGCAGGCCCGCCCCGAACTGGCCGCGCTGACCGCCTTCTACAACGCCCGCAACAACATCGACCCCGGCGCGGTGGTCCCGGCCGCGGACGCCCTGGCCCTGCAGGAACTCGTCGTCACCGGCTACCGCCTGGCCGGCGGGTGACCCCGGCGGGTGTTCTCCCTGCGGCCCGGCCTGATCAGCCCTAGCCTGGGCGGCATGAGCGAGCCGGAAGCAGCAGAGGTACAGGTGGACGAGCTGTGCTCGTACGCGGTGGACGTGTGGGTACGCGATCCGGCGATCCTGGTCGACGAACCCGTGCTGCTCGACCTGCTGCGCTCAGCGGCGATCGCGGGCAACGCGACCATCCTCGGCGAGACCGGGCACATCTTCCCCAACGGCGCGGTGACCGCGGTGCTCGTGCTGTCCCAATCGCACCTGAGCATTCACACCTGGCCGGAGTTCAGCCTGGCCAACATCGACCTGCTCGCCTACGGCCGCCTCAACGCCGAACTGATGCTGGAAAAAATCGAAAAAGGCCTCAACCCAACCCGCATCAACGTCTCCCGCCTCCTCCGCGCAATCCACTAATCCCCCCTTTCGACGAGTTGGGCCAAGTGGTACGCCGGTTTTGCCCAAGCGGGCGTACCAGTTGGCCCAAGTGCCACCGGGGTCTGCTTCGCAGACGCCCGTGCCGGGCGGAAAATGGCAGCACAAAGCGGCCCAGCCGTACGGCCAGGGTCGCGGACCAGGGCGAGATCCGCGCCGATGCCCAAGTGCCACCTGCGAGTATGCCACGAGCGGTATCGGCGCGGATCGATTTTCGAGTCTGGTACCAGGCGGTCGGCCGCAGCGGCCCTTCGCCGATCTTGCTGGCGCACCCCGGCCTCGTGCCGGCCCGCGTCGCTGACCGAGTTGGTGAGCACCCGTCCATGGACACCAACGGATCAACCCGGATCCCGGACAGGTGGTTCTGCGCCCACCGCCGGTAAGCGGGTCAGGCGGGTGGCAGGTACCTCGGCGCCAGGAACTCCTCGATCGGCCGCGGCCCCACGTACTGCCGGCACGGGCACTGGGATTGCTCGTAGGAGGTTCCCGCGTACTTGTTGTGCGCGGTCATCCGCTCCAGCTGGGCGTGACAGGTCCCGGCCTCCGGGTCGTGCAGGGCCAGGGAGTGGCCGCAGCCGCAGTCGGCGGTGAGCGGGGGTTCGGGGGTGCGCTTGCGGCGGCTGAGCAGTCCGCCGAGGTAACCGAGCAGCACCAGGCCACCGCCGACGGCCAGTGTCACCGGGTCCATCAATCCCCACCTCTTCCCCTGGCAATGCGCCATTCTACCCGGAACTCTGCCGATTCCCGTTGCTGTGTATCCTTCGCCAGTTGGCGGGCGCCATTGTCCCGGAGGTCGCGTGCTGCCCGATGTTGACCTGTGGGCGACAGTGCGGCCACAACGCACTGTCCTCGCCGTGGTGCGCAACCTGACCTCGCTGGTCCGGTTGCTCGACATCGTGCCGCTACTGGATTGCGACAACCGGGTCGCGGTGCATTTCACCCTCGACTCCGGTTCGGTATTCACCGCCGGTCTGCACGGGCAGCTGGACCGATTCGGCATCACCCTGCTCGACTGGGAGGTGGCCGCGAAATCCCGCTTCGACCTGGTGCTGGCCGCGCACGTCAATCCCTCGCTGGCCGCACTGGACGGGCCATTGCTGGTGGTGCCGCACGGAGCCGGGTACAACCGCCAGTTGTCCAGCCGCACCAACAAGGAGGACGCCCCGGTCGGGCTGTCCCCGCATGAGCTGACCGCGGACGGCAAGGTGTTCCCCGCGGTCATCGGACTCTCCCACGAACGCCAGCGCCTCGACCTCGCCCTGCACACCCCGGCGGCGGCCGGCCGGGCCAGGGTGATCGGCGATCCGACCTGGGACCGGATCCGCGCGGCCGAGGTCCGGCGCCCGGCCTACCGGGAGGCGCTGGGCGTCGGGCCTGGCCAGCGGCTGGTGCTGATCAGTTCGACCTGGGGTGAGCGCTCGCTGCTGGGGCAGCGGGACGAGCTGGTGGAACGGCTGCTCGCGCAGCTGCCGGTGGACCACTACCGGGTGGCCTTGGTGTTGCACCCGAACGTGTGGGCCTACCACGGGGTCGGCACCGTGCGGGCCTGGTTCCGGGACGCCCTGGACAGCGGGCTGCTGCTGATCCGGCCGGAGGACAGCTGGCAGGCCGCGCTGATCGCGGCGGATGTGAGCATCGGCGACCACGGCTCGGTCGCCTTCTACGGCGCGGCGCTGGGCAGGCCCTTCCTCAACTCCGCCAGCGGCCTGGACGATCTGACCCCTGGCTCGGTCACCATCAGGCTGGTGTGCACCGCACCTGTCCTCAACGTGCACGGTGACCTGCGCGGACAGGTCGAGCGCGGCACCGTCTCGGCCGAGCTGGTGGAGATCACCGCCGACACCCTGGGCCTGCCCGGCGGGTCCGCGGCGACGCTGCGGCAGACCTGCTACGAACTGCTCCAGCTCGCCCCGCCCGCGCACCCGCCGCGAATGCTGCCGATCAGCGCGCCGACGCCGGTGCGCGGTGCGGCGATCACCGCCTTCCACGTGCTGGACACCGTTTCCGAGTCCACTGTGGACATTGAGCGGTTTCCGGCGATCCTGCAACGGTTCCGGCGGCTCAGCGACACCGCCGACTACCTGCTGGTGATCGACGATGAGGAGGTCGACCCCGGGATGCGGGCCACCGCCGAGATCATCGTGCGCACCGGTCCCCTGCCCAGGGCCGAGCTGACCGAGTGGGCCACGCGGGCACTCGCCGAGGGCACGGCCGCACTGGTGGCCGCGGTCTCGGAACAGCGGTGCGTGCTCACCTTCCGCGATCCGGCGCTGGGCGTGGTCTCGTTGTGGCCCTGCGCCGCCGAGCCGCTGCCGGTGTTCCTGGCCGCGGTCGCGGTCTACCGCTGGCGGGTCAGCGGACGTGAGCTGGAACCCGGCGGCAAACTCGGCGCACGGCTCACCGACGGCCCCGAGGTCGAGGTCTGCGTGGAGAGCGTGCGGCCGCTACCGCAGGTCTGAGGCAGTGCCGCCGGTCAGCTCGCGCAACCGGTCCAGCGCGATCTGCCGCAGTTCGGCATCGGCCAGCCGACCGGCGATCTCCACCAGCGCCTGCAACGCGCGCACCTCCCGCTCCGGCTGCCCGCGCATCCGCATTATCCGGACCGCGACCTGGAGTTCCACACATGCCTGCCGGTCCTGGCCCAGCGCGACGTGCGCGTCGCCGAGCACGATCCGGGCGCGGGCCGCGGAGAACTCGTCGCCGACCTGGTAGAACTTCAGCAACGCCTGCTGGATCACCGCGATCGCCTCGGTGTGCTCGCCCAGCCGCTGCAACACCCCGCCGAGCTGGTAGCCCTGCATGGCGATCCCGCGCACATCGCCGATCTCCTCGTTGATGCCCAGCGCTTGCCGGAAGTGCCCGGCACTCTCCGCCAGCCGGTTCTGCCTGCTGCGCAACACGCCGTAGGACTCCACCACCACCGCGCGGGCCCTGGGTTCGCCACTGGCCGCCGCCCTGGTCTGGGCCTCCTCCAGCTCACGTTCGGCCGCGGCGAACTCGGCCAGTTCCAGCCAGGCCCTGGCCAGCTGGTTACGCATCCGGGTCTCCGCGGTCAGGTGCCCGCACCGCTCCGCCGCGGCCACGCCAAGCTGGTGTGCCGCAATGGAATCCGCGAAATGCTGGCGAGTGTGGTAGGCGGGCCAGAGCGCCTCGCACAGCTGCCACACCACCTCGTCCCAGCGCTGCCCGGCCGCGCAGCGCACTACGGCCAGCAGGTTGCGCCGCTCCAGCTCGAACCAGCCGGTGCCGCTGCCCTCGGCGAAGACGAAGGTCGGCGCGGTCTCGCTGCGCGGGGCCAGCCGCCAGCGGTCCGCGCCGAGCACCGCCCGGTCCGCGGCGGCCGCCCCGTGCCGGTACCAGTCCACGATGCCGCGCAACACCTCGGCGTGCCCCGCGGCCGGTGGCGCGGACTGACCAGCGTGCAGTTTGACCAGTTCGTGCATGCGGTAGCGGTCCGGACCGGTGACTTCCACCAGGTGCGCCTCGCTCAGCTCGTCCAGGGCGTCCTCCACCGCCTCCGGCGTCAGTCCGGTGGCCGCGGCCAGCACGTGCTGGCCGAAATCCGGGCCGGGGTGGACGCCAACGCAGTGGTAGATCGCGCGGCCGTCGGTGGAGAGCTGACCTGCGGCGTCCGCGAAGAGCCGGCCGAAGGGGTCCCGGTCCCGGGAGGACAGCCTGTTCAGCCGGTGCCGTTCGTCGCTGAAGTGGTCCACCAGCCGCTGTGGCGACCAGTGCCGCCGGCGCGCCAGCAGCGCGCCCACCACCCGCAGCGCCATCGGCAACCCGGCGCACAGCTCGGCCAGCACCTCCAGCATGGCCTGTTCGTACTCGGCGTTGCCCCGCCGGGTCTGCTCCAGCAGCAGTTCCACACTGTGCGCCGGATCCAGGGGGTGCACCGGGATCAGCTCGGCGCCCTCCGATCCGAGGCCGCTGAGTTTGCTGCGACTGGTCACCAGCACCACACCCGCGGGCGAGCCGGGCTGGAAGGCGCGCACCTGCCCCGGCTGGTCGGCGTTGTCCAGCAGCACAAGCACATTCGACTCGGCGGTCATGGTGCGAAACTTCGCCGCCCGTTCCGGCAGCCGGATCGGCAACGGCCGGTGCTCGCCCAGCGCGCGCAGAAAACCGGCGAGCACCTCATTCACATCCACGGCACCGCGATGACGGTATTCGTTCAGATCCGCATAGAGCTGCCCGCCGCCGAAGCGGGCCAGATTCTGGTGTGCCCACTGCAGTGCGATCGCGGTCTTTCCGACTCCGCTCAACCCGCTGAGCACCGCCACCATGGACCGGCCGTCGTGGCGATAACCCTCGGCCAGCCGATCCAGGGTGGCCAGCTCGTCACCGCGATGGACCAGCCAGGCGGGAGCGGGCGGCAATTGCCTGGGTACCTGGTGCCGCTGGCCGGGGACCTGGTGGAAGTTCACTGGCCCGATCCGGTAACCCTGGACCGCGCCGCCGTAGATGTGTCCAGAGAGATCGTTGTGCGCGCTGGGCGGCGGAACCGGCGGGGTGGCCCCGGTTTCCTCGTTCTCGCCGGATTCTGGCGGCTGTGCCCCCATCCCGCTCACCCCTCGGCAAACAGTCAGCCACCGATGCCCGTGTCACTGATGGTTATCCCACAGGCATAGTGGTACCGCATCAATGCGCGGAAGCGCTACCACCGCGGATCCCGAGTTGGCCGCGGCTAATGGGTTCCCGGCCGGATCCACCGGGTGGCGGTAAACCGTGGGTCAGTGTTTCCCGGCGCGGGAGTTCGGCAGCAGTGACCGCCACGGTTCGGGCGGGCCCTCGGCGAGAAAGCGGAGCAGGTCCAGCAGTCGCGCGTACGGGGGCGCGCTCCACTGCCGTTCGTCCGGGCGCGGGCGCGGGTTGCGCAGCCGGCCCAGGGCCCAGGACAGCTGGTGCCAGAGGATCCGGGCCGCCCAGGCCGGGTGGTCGGCCGGGGTGGGCAGGTAGCCGGTGAGCACGGGCCGGAGGTGGTCGAGCGGGAGTTTGACGAAGTCGGTGGCCGGGTCGCCCCAGACCGCGTCGCCCCAGTCGACGAGGGTGACGGAACCGTTGTGCGCCAGCAGGTTCTGCGGGTGGATGTCGCCGTGCACGAGTACCGGTTCCGATGCCGGGCGGTAGCACTCCAGGCGGTTGAACCAGTCGGTGAGCCAGGCGGCGGCAGACCGGTCGAGCAGGCCGGTGGTGGCCAGGTGGTCCACCAGCGGGCGCGGGTCGGACTCGGTGTCGGTGGGCACGCACGGGATGGCGGTGGCCGGGGTGACGCGGTGCAGGCGGGCGAGCTGACGGCCCAGCTCGGTCAGCGCGACGGGGTCGGGCGTGGTCAGTTCGGCACCGGGGACGTGATCGAGGACCAGGTACGGCAGGTCCGGGTCGTAGCTGCGCACCGCCGGGGTGCGGACACCCTCGGCGCGCACGACCGGGATGACGGCGGCCTCTTTGCGCAACTCGGCCGGGTCGCCGCGCGGGATGCGCAGCACCAGGTCGGGGCCGAGGCGGTAGCAGTGGTTGGCCACGCCGGGTGGCAGCGGCTCGACCTCGCGCAGGGTCCGCCCGTGCCGGGCGGCGATCAGGGCCAGCACTCGCGGATCGACGGTCACGATCATCGATGCTGCTCGTTCCGGGCTTCGCGGACCACCGGTTTTCCCGTGTCACGCTTTCGAGGTGTGGACAGCAGCCCGCTCGCCCCGCAAGCTCGCGCCGTGCAGCCGCCCTACCCGCCGCGTCGCAGCCCCGACCTGACCCGGACCCGCGCGCACAGCACCGCCTGGGCGCACCGGATGGGCCTGGTGGCCGGACCGGATCCCTGGTTCGCGATCTGGGACGAGCAGGACCTCGCCGACTTCGACCTCCCGCTCTTCGCCGCCCTGGTCCACCCCGAGGGCCGCGGCGACACACTGAACCTGGTCGCGGACTGGTACACCTGGAGCTGGTACCTGGACGACCTGCTGCTGGAACGCCACAAACGAACCCGGGATCCCTTGGGCGCCAGGGCTTTCCTCGACCGCCTGGCCCGGATCCCTGGCGGCGCGACCCCATCCAACCCGGTCGAACACGCCCTGCGCGACCTCTGGCAACGCACCGCAGCCTCCCCCGCCTGGCGGGCCCGGCTGGCCGAGTGCCTGCCCAACATCGCCGACGACGCGCTGTGGGAAATCGACAACCTCGCGCTGGGCCGGATCCCCGACCCCGCCGACTACCTCGGCATGCGCCGCCTGGCCGGTGGCGCGCACTGGGCCGCCCAGCTGGCCGAACTGGTGCTGGAGCTGGAACTGCCTGCCGCAATCCGGGACAGCTCGGCGATGCGGCGACTCGGCGAGGCTTTCGCCGATGTGGTGGACCTGCACAACGACCTGCTCTCCTACCGCCGCGAGACCGAGTACGAGCAGGAGGTCAGCAACGCGGTCGTGGTGCACGCGGCCTTCCTCGGCGAGGGCGTCGAGTCGGCCACCATCCGCACCGGCCACCTGCTGACCGCCCGGCTGGAACTGTTCGAGCACCTGTGCCACACCGAGATCCCGGCCCTGCTCACCCGGCACGACCCCACCACGGCCGCGATCACCCGGCGCTACCTCGGCGGCCTGCGCGACTGGCTGGCCGGGGACTTCCAATGGCACCTGGAAACCCGCCGGTACCGACCCGAGTCGTGGCAGCGCAAGACCCGCTCAGCCCTCGGCGGACCCCGTGGGCTGGGCACTTCGGCGGCGCGGGTCGGGCGCTAGTCCGGCGTGAACCCGGGATGCCCACTGAGCGCCACCACCTGGTCGGCGTTCAGCGGCACCCGGCCCAGCCGTGGCCCACCCCGCCAGAACCGGGACTGCATCTCGTCGGCCCCGTCCTGGGACCGGATCGTCAGGCGCAGCTTGCGATCCGGCCGGAACCGCTCGGCCGTGATCGCCCGCTGCTCGCTCTCGCCACTACGGTCCACCATGGACACGGTGTCGCCGCCGGCCTGCGGCAGGATCCGGCAGAACTTCTCCTGGTGCTTGAAACACCCCGGCTCCCCCGAGGTGATCGGCGGACTGGTGAAGATCACCAGCACCACGCCGTACCCGGTCCCGTCGGTGACCAGCGCGCCGATCTCGTAGGAGCGGCTGCCCAGCGCGGGCTCCACAGAGGAGCTGACCCGCTCTACCCGCAACCCGGCAGGCAGCGCCCGTCGAAGCTCCTCTTCGAGCCGCAGTGAGCGCTGGCGGGCGGGGTCGCCGGGCACGTCTTCGAGGGTGGCGGGGCGTGGGACGGGTGAGCGGCCCGGTGGGTGGATGTCGGCGGGGGCAGCTTTGGGCGCGGGCATCGGTTCCGGGATTTCGGCGGTGGTGCACGCGCTCGCGATCAGCCCACAGGCCAGGATTCCCACGACAATCCCGCCACGACGGGCGGACTTCCGCCGAGCCACGGGAACTCCTCCCCACCCCGGCAACGCCCGCCGCCCGACTACGATTCCGCCCCGCTCCGTCAGCTCCCGCCGCGCCGCGGCAATCCCGCCCCGCCACACGGACATCCCTCGCGCCACGGGAATTTCGGCCCGCCCCGACCTCTCCCGCCGCCCCGCCACACCCCAGCGCCCCATGCTCCCCAGCCCCTCCGCCGACACCCCGTCTCCAGGCTGCCTTTCGCTTTGTGCGCCCCACCCTACTGACTTCATTCCTCACTGAAACGACAGTGCCCGCGAACTCTGCCCATCCTGGCAAGATCGATCCCATGGCGGAAACCCTGCGGCTCGACGGCCGCGTTGTAGTGATCACCGGTGCCAGCGCGGGAGTCGGCGCGGCCGCGGCCCGGCGACTGACCAAGCTCGGCGCGACCGTGGCGATTGTCGGCCGGTCCCCGGAGAAGACCGCGGCAGTCGCCGAAGAGCTTGGCGCGCAATCGTTCCTGGCCGACTTCAGCAACCTCGACGAGGTCCGGCGACTGGCCGCGGAACTGCTCGCGCGGTACCCGGTGATCGACATCCTGGCCAACAACGCCGGTTTACAGGCCACCAAGCGCAGCACCACCGTGGACGGGCACGAGCTGACCTTCCAGGCCAACTACCTCGCACCGGTGTTGCTGACGCACCTGCTCGCGCCGGCGCTGGGCACCGCGCGGGTGATCTCCACGGCCAGTGCCGCGCACTCCTGGGCCAAGCTGGACCTGGACGATCTCAACTCCGCCCGTGGCCGGTTCCGCAGCACCAACGTCTACGGCCGCTCCAAGCTCGGCAACGTGCTCTTCACCCAGGAACTCGCCCTGCGGGCCGCGGGCAGCGGGCTGACCGCGTCGAGTTTCCACCCCGGGCTGGTCGCCAGCGACTTCTTCCGCAACGACGGGGTGTTCGGGCTGTTCGGCAAGGTGATGATCAACTCGCCGCTCGGGCGCTGGATGGCGGTCAGCCCGGACCAGGGCGCCGCGCCGCTGGAACATCTGGCGACCACGCCGGACGCGGAGTCGGTGAACGGGGCCTACTTCCACCTGCTCGAACGGCAGCCGCCCAAGGGTGCCCAGCCGCACGATCCGGAGTTCGGGCGGGAACTGTGGGAGCGGACGGTGCAGATCCTCGGGGTCGACCCGGTGTGGTGAGCCGGCGCCCTGGTCAGCCCAGGCCGAGTTGGTTGCGGCCCAAGGGGTTCAGGTCGGCGAGAGCTGGGCGGCCGGTCCAGCTGGTCTCGTAGTTCTCGGCGGCGAAGTCGGCGGGGCTGGCGCCGGTCAGGAAGGCCTGGCCGCAGCGGGCGGCGTACTCGGCGTTCTTCGGGCAGTGCGGGCTGGCCGGGATGTACATGACGTTGGCCCAGCCGCGCTGGCCGGTGACCGCGCCGACCGAGTGGATCAGGTCGCCGTGCCACCACACCGTGTCCCCTGGCGCGACCGCGGGGATCGGGGTCAGCGCGGGCAACAGCTCCGCGTGCCACTGCTCGCTGATCGGCAGCGCCTGGCCGTTGACCGCGCCGCACAGGTCGTCCTCGGGCACGTCGTCCTGCAGGGCGCGCAACAGCAGGTAGGCCATGGCGGACGGGATGGGCACCACGTGCAGCACGCCCTCGGTCGGCGCCATATCCGACAACGCGGTCCAGCCCTGGAAGGTGCGGAAGGCCGAGCACATCACCGTGGACTCGTACTCGTGCACCTCGGTCCGGTACGCGCCGTCCCACGGATCGTATTTCGCGGGCTCACCGGCGAAGACGTGCCGGAAGACCTGCTGATAGGCGGGCAGCAGCCAGCGTTCCACCGAGCCGGAGTCGGTGTGCGGGGACAATCCGGCCGAGTTGGCGCTGGGGGCGCGGCGGCGGACGCGGTCCGGGTAGGCGGTGTCGCGGGCGGGGTCGAACCAGACCCGGCCTTCGGACTCGTGTTTCCAGAAGCCGTTGAGGAAACCGCGCACGGCAGCCATGTTCGGGTCCGAGCGGGCCGCCAGTTGCGGGCCGGACCAGTAGATCGGGAAGATCGACGGCTTGCCCGCGGCCAGGCCGCCGAAGACGCCGTCGTCGAGGTAGCGGTAGGAACCCTCGAAGTCGTTGCGGGCCAGGTAGTCCACCAGCTCGGCGTCCCAGGACTCGGCGCGCTCGCGCGGGAAGGTGCCGCGGATGACCGCGCAGCCGCGGCGGCGGATCGCGGCCCGCTGCTCGGCGGAGACCGCGGCCAGCTCGGCGAATTCGAGCACCGGCCAGACCTGCTCGCCGCGCTCGCGCTGTGCGAGCACCGCCGCGACCTCGTTCCGCATTTGTGCACTCACCTGGGCGAACGCACCCGCCACATCGCCGACCCGCGCCCGCAGTTCGGCCTTGGCGGCACGGATGGCGGCCGGGAAGTCGATGGGGGCGGCGGTGGTCGACGTCATTTGGTAACCTCACCTAACTAGATCCTGATGGCAGGCTAGGCCGGTGACACGAGAGCGCGCAAGCCTCAGCAGGGAGCTGCCGCAGTCGGTGCTGCGCACGGGCACCGACGCGCGGCTGCTGGCCGAGGTGATCGCCCGCGGCCGGGTGACCCGGGCGGAACTGGCCACCGCCACCGGGATCTCCAAGCCGACCGTGTCCGAGTCGGTGCGCCGCCTGGTCGAGGCCGCGCTGCTCGATGCCACCGGACCCGCCGAGACCGGCAGGCGCGGGCGGGTCGGCACGTTCCACGAACTCGGCACGGCCGCGGGCTGGGTGCTCGCGGTGGTGCTGGACCAGGCCGGGGTCCGCGCCCGCTCGGCGGATCTGGCCGGGGTGATCCGGCACGAGCACACCCGGCCGCCGGGGAAACCCGGTGACAGCGCGGCGGTGGCGAGCGGGTTGCGGGCGGTGGTGCGGCACGCGCTGGCGGCGATCGGGCCGGAGCGCGGGCCGTTGCGGGCGGTGGCGGTCTCGGTGGCCAACCCGGTCGCGCCCGGCTCCCGCGAGGTGGTCGCGCTGCCCGGCTCACCGTTCCCGGAGGGCCTGGTCAGCCCGGCGGCGATCCTGGCCGAGGTGACCGCCGCGCCGGTGCTGGTGGACAACGACGTGAACCTGGCCGCGCTGGCCGAGCACCGCTCCGGTGGCGCGGCGGGCGCGGACAGCTTCGCCTACCTGCACATCGGCGCCGGGCTGGGTGTCGGGCTCTACCTGGGCGACCGGCTCATCCGTGGCGCGCACGGGCTGGCTGGGGAGATCGGCTATCTGCCGGGTGCGGGCGAGGGCACCCTGGCCGGTGAACTCAGCGCGGCGGGGTTCGGCCGAACCGATGTGGACGCGGTGCTAAACCTGTTGTCCGCCAACGAAAGCACCGCCCGCAGTCAGGCGATCAGCACGCTCAGCGCGGGGATCGCGCGCGCGGTGGCCTCGGTGACCGCGGTGGTGGATCCCGGGCTGGTGCTGCTCGGCGGCCCGGTCGGCACCCACCCGGCGCTCCTGGAACCGGTGCGTGCCGCGGTCGCCGCCCGCTCCCCCGCGCCGGTCCGGCTCGGCCACGGCGTGCTCGGCGCGCTGGCCCCGGCGCACGGCGCACTGCACCTCGCCCTGGAACACGCCACGGCCGAGGCGGTGCGCGCGGCGGGCTGAACCCGATATCCGCCGGCTCAGCGCCGACTGCGTCTGATGGCCGGCTCAGCGCCGGACGAGGTGCAGTTCGATGCCGTCCAGGATGCGGGCCAGGCCGAACTCGAACTCCCGGTGCACGTCGATCTCCGGGCCGAGCGCGGTGGCCAGCGCGTTGAGCCGGGGGCAGGCGTCGGACTCGCTCAGCCGGTCCCGCCACCAGCCGGTGGTGGCCTTGACGTCGGGCACCGCTTCCCCGCCCAGCCACACCATGCCCAGCCCGTGGCCGTGACTGGTGACCACGCCCAGCAGGTAGAGCTGCTCCTGGGGCTCCAGCAGCAGACCGTCGAAGCTGGCCAGCGCCCACTCCATGTTGGCGATCAGGTTGGGGCCCAGCGGCGGGCGGGCGGTGGCGGTGGCGGCCAGCATCCACGGGTGCGCGTAGAAGGACCGCCAGTCCTGCCAGGCCAGCGCCTCCAGGGCATCCCGCCAGAGCGCCGGGCGCGGATCGGGATAGGCGTACTCCCCCGCGACCTGGTCGATCATGAGTTCGACCAGCTTCTCCCGGTTGGCCACGTGCCGGTACAGCGCCATGCCGGTGGCGCCGAGGCGCTGGCCGACCCCGCGCATGGTCACCGCGTCCAGCCCGCCCGCATCGGCCAGTTCGATCGCGGTGGCCACGATCAGTTCCTGGGTCAGGCCCGGCCGCCGGGTCGCCATCTCCCGCATGGTCCTCCACTCGGTTGCCTGCTCGACCCTTCGAAGTATACGTTGTAAGCGTTCGAGATGTTTACGACGTAAACAGGGGGGTCTCCCATGCGATGGCTTGGCCTCGCGGTGCTGGCACTGCCCACCGTGCTGGTGTCCATGGACCTGTCGGTGCTCTTCTACGCGGTGCCCGCGCTCAGCGCCGAACTACAACCGACCAGTGATCAGCTGCTGTGGATCCTGGACCTCTACGGCTTCGTGCTGGCCGGACTGCTGATCACCATGGGCACCCTGGGCGACCGGTTCGGGCGGCGGCGGGTGCTGCTGGGCGGCGCCGCGTTGTTCGGGGTGGCCTCGGTGCTGGCCGCCTACGCGCCGAGCACCGAACTGCTGATCGCGGCGCGGGCGATGCTGGGGGTGGCCGGGGCGACGCTGGCGCCGTCCACGCTGTCGCTGATCCGCACCATGTTCACCGATCCGCGGGAACGCCAGATCGCGGTCAGCGTGTGGACGCTGGGCTTTGCCGGCGGCACCATGATCGGCCCGGTGATCGGCGGGCTGATGCTGGAGCACTTCTGGTGGGGCTCGGTGTTCCTGCTCAACGTGCCGGTGATGCTGCTGTTGCTGGTGCTGGGCCCGATCCTGCTGCCAGAGGCCCGCAACCCGGACCCAGGCAAGTTCGACCTGGGCGGCGCGGCGCTGTCGCTGGCCGCGATCCTGCCGGTGATCTACGGCGTGAAGAAGATCGCCAAGGAGGGGGTGGCCTGGCCGCACCTGGCCGCCATCGCGACCGGTCTGCTGCTGGGCTGGGTGTTCGTCCGGCAGCAGCTGCGTGCCCGGCAGCCGATGATCGACGTGCGGTTGTTCCGGCACATCCGGTTCAGCGGTTCGATCATCGCCTGCACCATCACCTACCTGATCCTGGCCGGGATCGGGCTGTTCATCGCGCAGTACCTGCAGCTGGTGCTGGGCTACAGCCCGTTCGAGGCCGCGTTGTGGTCGCTGCCCGGCCTGACCGGGATGCTGCTGGGCGTTGGCCTGGCCACCGCGGTCGCGGCCACCGTGCCCCCGGCCTACCTGCTGGCGGGCGGCCTGGCGCTGGCCTCGGCGGGATTCGCGCTGTTCGCCCAGGTCAGTGCGGACAGCGGGGTGCTGTGGCTGGTGGCCTCGCAGGTGGTGATGGCCACCGGCATCAGCGCGGTGGCCAGTATCGCCACCGACCTGGTGCTGGCCACCGCCCCGCCCGAACGGGCCGGTGCCGCGGCCGCGATCTCCGAGACGGCCAACGAGTTCGGCGGCGCGGCGGGCATCGCGATCCTGGGCAGCCTGGGCGCGCTGATCTACCGGGCCGGACTCACCGGCAACCCGCCCGCCGGGCTGACCGCGGAGCAGCTGACCGCGGCCGGGGACACCCTGGCCGCGGCCGTGAAGCTGGCCGGGGAGCTGCCCGGTCAGCTCGGGCAGACCCTGCTGACCGCGGCCCGGATGTCCTTTGTGGACGGTTTGCACTGGGTGGCCTGGATCGGGGCCGCCGGATGCCTGGTGCTGAGCGGGTTCGTGCTGGTGGTGCTGCGTTCGGTGCGCCCGGCCGCGGAGGTCAGGGCCTGACCCGGGTGCCGCGCCGGGTCACTCCCAGCGGAACACCCGCACCGAGATCGCGGTCAGCAGCACCCCCAGCGCGGCCAGTACCACCAGGTGCAGGGCGGCTGGTCCAGCGCCGGACCAGCCGTCCCGCACCGCCTGCAGCATCGCGCCGAACGGGGTGAACTCGCCGATCGCGGCCAGCCAGCGCGGCAACCGTTCCGCGGGCAGGAACCCACCGCCGGCGGCGAAGGTCGCGAAGAACACGCCGAGCCCGATGCCGATCGCGGCGTTGGCCGAGGGCGCCAGCGCGGCCAGCAGCACGCCGAGGGCGTAGTTGGCGAACACGCCCAGCAGCAAGGCGATCACCGTCACCAGCGGCGAGGCCGGGGCGCTCAGATCGAAGGCGAAGGTGGCCACGGTCAGCGCCAGGGTGATGCCGAAAGCGGACAGCGCCAGGTTCACCAGGACCTGCGCGCCCAGCAGCACCAGCGGGCTGACCGGGGTGGCCGACATCCGGCGCAGCACCCCGGACTTGCGGTAGGAGACCAGCACCGCGGGCACGTTCACCAGCGCGGTGGTGGCGATGATCATCCCCAGCGCGACCGGGGTGGCCACCGTGTCGAAGGTGCGCACCCCGCCGGGCGGGCTGAACCCCTTGGCGCCCATACCGTTCATCACCATGATCAGCAGCGGCAGCGCGACCGGGATGATCAGGCCGCCCGGATCCCGCCAGAGCAGTTTCGCCTCGCTGACGGTCAGCGCGAGCCAGCCGGTGGTGCGCGGCAACGGGGTCAGGGTGCTCATGCGTCCTCCTCCGCCAGTTCGGGGTGCGCGCCGGTGTGTGCCAGGAAGACCTCGTCCAGGGACACATCCAGCACGCCGCGGCTGGCCGCCAGCTGCGCGCGCAGGGCGGCCGGGTGGTCCAGGGCAGCCACGCTGCCCTGGTGGAAGATGGCCAGCCGGTCGCACAGCCGGTCGGCCTCGTCCATGAAGTGGGTGACCAGCACGACGGTCACCCCGCCGGCCCGAATCTTCTCGATCAGCTCCCAGGTGCGGCGGCGGGCCACCGGGTCCAGGCCGGTGGTCAGCTCGTCCAGCACCACGATCCGCGGTTTCCCGATCAGCGCCAGCGCGATGGACAGCCGTTGCCGCTGACCGCCGGAAAGATCCTCGAACGCGGTGTGCCGCTTGGTCTCGATGCCCAGCTCGCCCAGCAGGGTCTCCGGATCGGCGCCGTCCCGGTAGAAGGAGCGGAACAACCGCAGCGCCTCGCCGACCCGTAGCTTCTCCGGCAGCATGCTGTCCTGCAACTGTGAGCCGACCACCTGCCGCAACCGCGCCCGGTCCCGCCACGGGTCCAGCCCGAGCACCCGGACCCGCCCGCCACTGGGCCGGCGCAACCCTTCGATGCACTCGACCGTGGTGGTTTTCCCCGCCCCGTTGAGCCCGGCGATGCCGAAGATCTCCCCCTCGGCAACGCTGAACCCGATGTCCCGCACCGCGACCGTGTCCCGGTACCGCTTCCGCAACCCCTCGACCTCGATGACAGCCATCAACTCCCCCATACTCCAGTCAGTCCTAAGTAGACACAGGTCGGATCGGAATGTTCCGCAGCAGCAACCACACCCCGCCGAGCACCAGGGCGATCAGGGCCACTCCCGCGGGCGCGGCCACCGCCAGCGGCAGCCGATCGAACGGGCTCAGGCCGACACTCGCCGCGACCCAGGTGCCGGAGACGATGTTGGCGAGGTAGAGCACCGCCAGGCCCACCGGCAGGGACCCCAGCCCGAGCGCGGGGTCCCGGTAGAAGCTCGATCCCACCAGCGCGCCCACCGCGCTGAAGGCGCCGAAGGCCAGGAACTGGGTCAGCAGCACTGTGGGCACTTCGGTCGCGGCGGTGAAATACCGTTGCGGGGCAAGCATCTGCGGCCATCCGGCGAGCGCGTACACGCCGCCTTCGGCCAGGTAGCCCGCCGCGGTCAGCACCGCCAGTACCGCGGCCAGCACACCGACAAACCCGGCCACCCGCGCGGTGAACTCGCGCCGGGTGATCCCGTTGGCCACATACACCGGCAGGTAGGTGTAGAGCAGCCAGGCGGTGAATCCGAACGCGAACCAGAGCGCGACCTGCACCGCGTTGTCCCACACGCTCAGGCTGACCGTGCCCCACACCGCGATCCCGGTCAGCACCAGGCCGACCACCACCGCGTAGGCCAGCCACAGCAACGTCACGAAGGCGAAGATCCCCGGCAACGGGAACCGCATCGGCCGATACCCGCTCATGCCCGTTCCCCCTTCCCGGCCAGGTGGATGATGAGTTCCTGCAAGGACAACGGCCCCAGCTCGACGTTCGCCGCCACGGCCGCGGCCCGCCGGCCGTCGTCCAGTTCGCCGTAGACGACGGCCTGCCGGGTCTGGCCCAGCGTGCGCCCGCCGATGACCTGCAGGCCCTCGACGATCCCGGCCACCGCCCCGGCGGGTCCGGTCACCGACACCCCGCGCGCGAGCAGCGCGTCCACCTCCTCGAACGCGGCCAGCCGCCCATCGTCCAGCAGCACAACACGTTCCAGCAGCGGGGCCACCTCGTCGATGAGGTGACTGGCCAGCAGGAAGGTACGCGGCCGGGTGCCCTGCTCGGCGATCAGCTCGTCGTAGAAGGCCATCCGGGAGGGCGCGTCCATGCCGAGGTAGGTCTCGTCGAAGATGGTCAGCGGCGCCCGGCTGGCCAGCCCCAGCACCACCCCCAGTGCCGATCTCCGGCCGCGGGACAGCTCCCGCAGGCGTTTCCGCGTCCCGATGCCGAACTTGTCCACCAGCGCCGCGGCGTAGTCGGCGTCCCAGTCCGGCCGCAGCTCGGCGGCCAGGGTGAGCGCCTCGGCCACCCGGTCACCGCTCTCCACGGTGTCCCCGGACTCCCGGATCAGGCAGATCCGCCGGGTATTGCGCGGGTTCTCGAACACCGGCTCGCCGTCGATCCGCACCGCGCCGCCACTGGCCCGCCGGAAGGCGGCGAGCACCGAGAACAGGCTGGACTTGCCCGACCCGTTGTGCCCCAGCACCCCGCAGATGCCCGGCCCGTCCAGCCGGAAACTGATGTCCCGCAACGCCGTCGTCGCGCCGTAGCGCAGCTCCAGCCGGTCCACCTCGACCGTGATCATGCCCCCTCCTCGGTCAGTTCCCGGATCCGCCGCACGACCTCGTCCAGCGGAATCCCGATGGCCTTGGCCTGGGCCACCATCGGATCCACCACATCGGCGAAGAACCGCTCCCCCCGGCGGGCCCGCAACAACTCGCGGGCATCCGCGCTGACGAACATCCCCAGACCTCGCTTCTTGTAGAGCACACCCCGCTCGACCAGCTGCTGGAACGCCTTGGCCGCCGTGGCCGGGTTGATCCGGTAGAAGGCGGCGTACTGATTGGTCGACATCACCTGCTCATCGGCGGCCAGCGCGCCACTGAGCACTTCCGCCTCGATCCGCTCGGCGATCTGCCGGTAGATCGGACTGCCGTCGTTGAACATCCGGACTCCGGTCCTGTGGTTCGTTACTCCACTAATGAACCACAGGACAGGCGAGTCCCGCAAGCCGCCGGAAATTTAGGTTAGGCTACCCTCATGTCTAAGCTGTCGCGGTTCGACCGCCTCCAGTTGAACCTGCTCAGCTCCGCCACCTCGCTGGTGATGGCCGCGCCGACCGCGCGCGAGGACCTGGACCAGTTCCTGATGACAGTCACCGCGGTCCGCCAGGTGGCGCCCAAGGTTCGGCGGATCACCTTCCACGCCACCGAATTCGAGTTCTTCGCCCGCTCCGGCCCCGACGAGTACTTCGGGTTGCTGATGCCGCAGGCCGGGCAGCAGGGCGTGTTGCTGCCCGCCGAGCGGATGAACGTGCGGGCCGCGATCCGCCGGATGCCCGCGGCGGTCCGGCCCGAGCTGCGCTGGTACACCATCCGCGAACTGCGGGCCGCCGACGGCGAGATCGACGTGGACTTCGTGCTGCACGCCGACGCCGGACCGGGTTCGGCCTGGGCCGCCACGGCCAAACCCGGTTACCTGGTCGGCTTCCGCACCGGCGGATCCTGCTACCAGCCCCCGGCCAGTGCCCGCCACCAGCTGCTGGCCGCCGACGACACCGCGTTGCCCGCACTGGCCGCGATTCTGTCCACTGTGGACGATGAGGCGGTGGCCGGACTGCGGGTGCTGGTGGAGGTGCCCGGCGCGGAATACCGGGTGCCGCTGGACGAGCGGGTCGCGGTGACCTGGCTGACCCGCGACGGCGAACCGGGCGCGGAACTGGTGCGCACGCTGCGTGCCTCGGACCTGCCGGAGCTGGACTACGCCTGGGTGTGCGGGGAGTCCGGGCTGGCCACCGGGGTGCGGCGGCACCTGGTCAAGGAGCGCGGCCTGGACCGGCGGCGGGTGTTGTTCTCCGGGTACTGGAAGGTAGGCGCGGCCCGCACCTGAGTCAGCAGTTGGACAGGCGGGCGGTGCGCCAGGATCTCCGCCGTGAAACGGCATCCCCTGTCCTGGCGCAAATCCTGGTCCGGCCTGCTCGCGGTCGCGGTGATCGCCGCGGTCGCCCTGCTGCGCGACCGCACCGAACCCCGTCCTGAACCCACCGCCGAATCAGCCCGGACCGAGCCCGATCGCGCGCCCTATACCGCGGTGTCCCAGGTGGACTTCGCCGACGAGCGCACCGGTTTCGCGCTGCGCAGGCACTGTGCGGGCGGGCAGGCGGCACGGTCGGGTTGCGTGGATGAGTTGTTGCGCACCGGCGACGGCCGGACCTGGCAGCAGGTGCCAGCGCCCGCGGCTTCGGCGCGCCCGCCGGAGGTCAACCTGCTCGGCGAACTCGCGGTGCTGGGCCCGGCGGCGGTGCTGCTCTCGGTGCCGCGGCAGCATGATCGGCGGTTGTTCAGCGCCGACGCGGGCCGTCAGTGGCACAGCGTCCCGGTCGCGCCCCAGGGTGAGGTCGACCGGATCCCCAGGGGTGCGCTCGCGGAATCCGGTTGTCCCGCCGACATTCCGTGCCAGGGCGAGTTCCTGGTGGTCTCCCCGCGGACCGGCGGCACGGCCCGGCTGCGCGGCGTGCCCCGGCTGACCGGGCTGCGCCCCGGCCCCGCGCCCACCGCCGACGGCAGCTGGTGGCTCTCCGGGGTGGACCGGGCCAGTGGCGGGTGGCGGCTCGCGGTCAGCCGGGACGACGGGCGGAGCTGGACCCTCAGCGGCAGCCTGGATCGACTGTCCACACAGGACGCCCGACCGGAGCGGGCCGTGGTGCACGTGGCCGGGACGGGCAACGGCCTGCTGTTCGCCTCGATCACCGTAGGCACCGTCCTGCTCGCGATCCTGCGCAGCGCCGACGGCGGCCGGAGCTGGCAGCGCACCTGGCGCCCGGCCCCTGGCACACCACCGTTACGGGTCCTGGGCGTGCCGGTGTTCGGGCCAGGTGAGCGGGTGCTCGTCTCCACCGAGCCGGGCGGGCGGTTACGGCGCAGCGCCGACGGCGGGCGCACTTTCACCGCCGCACCAACGGAACAGCCCGAGATCGGCTGGGTGCGGTGGACTCGCGGCGGTTACCTGGCCTGGTCGAGCAGACTCGCCACGGAGGTCCCGCTGCCCTACCGGCGTTCCGGCGACGGCACCGGCTGGACACCGCTGGAACTCCGGTGACGCCCCGCCCGGTGCGAGCGGTCGCGGTTGGACACCGGCCGCGACTTGTTGACTTCCCGGTGGATCAGGCCAGAGTTGTCGCCATCGCATCAACTCACTGGGGATCCACCATGACCGAACTGGTTCCGGGACGCGGCGTCCACCGGCGCGGGCATCGCCCGCCCGCCGTGCCCACCCTCGACGGCTACGCCCGCGCACTGGGCAGGCACCTCCAGTATGGCTGGGGCGCGAGCAACCGGTTCTGGCCCGGCGCCGATCTGGGCAGGCTCAGCGTGCTGCTGGTGCACGGCGCGCACGCCAGACTGGTCAGCTGCACCGGGATCAGCGAGGTGTCGGCCGCGGAGGTGTGCGGGCCCGGCCTGCCGGGCACCTGCGTCGCGGCGTACTGGCGGGGCAAACCCGTGCTGCTGCTGGACCTCGCCCCCGATTTCACCGGCCGGCCCTTCGCTGATCAGCTCCTGGACGGGTTCCGGCAGGCCACCGAAGTCGGCTTCCGGCAACAGGTGCAGGCCCGCTGGCCACCGCGCACCGCCCGGCCGGAACCGGCGGGGCGGCGGCCTGCCGGGGCCGCGCTGATCCGGTCGATGATCTACGACGCCCTGGTGCGCGCCTTCCGCGACCCGTTGCAGCGGGACCGGCAACTGCGGATCGCCGCGTACTGGTACGACCGCTGGCTGACCCGGTGTGCCGGGGAAGTCACCGCGGTCCGCGAACTGGATCTGGTGCACGGCACCGCCGACTACGTCGCGGACGCGATCCTGGCCAGGGTGCGCGCGAGCGCGGATCCGGCCAGGGCCCGGCATTACCTGGCCAGGGTCAGCCACGGCAGGCGATCGGACCGGCTCACCGGCCTGGAACGGGAATGCGGCGCGCTGGGTTCGATCGCCTGCCTCAACGCCGCCGAGCTGGACCTGGACTTCGTGGCCCCGGCCGAATCCGGCACGGCCACCCCCCTGGATGTGCTGCTCGCCGGGTCGCCGCGGACCGGGCCGGCCCGCGGCTGCGTGCCCGGGGAACTGGCCGCTCGGCCGAACCGGCGGGCCGCGCGGTGACCGGATCGCCCTGGCCCGCCCGATTCCTCCGTCACCGCGGGCCACCACTGGCCAGGCGGTGACGGATCAGCGGCGCCGGCGGACGGGCTTCCCCCAGAGCCCGATCGCCGGCGCCGTCCACTGTGGACTACCGGATCTCGAAGGGCCCCAGGTCGATGCCCCCGCCCGCGACCCTGGGGTTGCCGTCGACATCGGCGGTCGAACTGTTGCCCGCGATGCCCTTGTCCACGATGTCGCGGGCCGCGGCGTAGTCGCGGTACTCGGTGAAATCCGCCGCCCGGTGCGCGGGATAGGGCGGCCTGCTGCGGTGGAATGCCTCGTCGCGGCCGTTCAGCGAGGTGTCGAGCAGTTCCAGGTTGGCCGCGATCCGCTCACCGGTGCTGGCCCCGGCCCGCCGGAAGGTGGTGGCCCTGGATTCGGCGCGCACCAGGATGTTGTTGCGGACCGTCGTGCCGGTGTTGGCCAGACCGGGACCCAGCACCTCCAGGTTGATCACCTGGAACCGGAAACCGCTGAGCACCAGGTTGTTCTCCAGCAGCACCCCGCTCATGCTGCCGAGGTTGATGCCCTGGCTGTCATAGGTCTCGCAGACGTTGTTGCGGAAGGTGACCTCGCGGATCTGGTAGCTGCTCGCGCTGTGGTTCTGCGCGATCAGGCACTGCCGGGACACCCGCAGGCAGTAGTTGTTCTCGATCACCGTGCCCGCCGATCCGGCGCCGGTGTTGAAGGTCTGGAAGCAGTCCACGTGCGGGTTGTCGTAGCTGGCGAACTCGTTGATGTCGTGCAGGTAGTTGAAGCGGATGAGGTGCCGCCCCCAGAACCGGATCGCGTCGACGTCGTGGGCCTGACCGGCCCGGTCCTTGTGCAGGTCGTAGATGTTGTTGAGTTCGACCACCGCGCCCGCGCCGTCGCCGAGCTGGATGCCGATGCTCTCCACGCCGGTCACCGTGTTGCGTGCGATCCGGGCCTGGTCGCAGCCGCCGCCGGCACAGGAGATGCCCAGCAGCAACCGGCCGCCGTTGACCAGATTGTTCTGCACCCGCACCGATGCGGCGGCCAGCACGATCCCGGTGCGGGGCGCGTCGTAGTCACCGCCGGCCACGGTGAACCCGTCCAGGGTGGCGCCCCGGCCCCGGATGACCGCGCCGCGGACGACGGCGGATCCGGTGGCGCGCAAGGTCACCTCGGCCTTGTTTAGCTCCACCGACTGATCGCGGTAGTCGCCCGCCCGCACACACAGCACCGCGCCCGCACCGGCCCGGGAGATCGCCGCGTTGATCGAGGCGCCCGGTCCGATGTGGACAGTGCAGTCGTGGGTCTGCGGATTCCCCGCGCCGCTGCTGCCGTACTCCAGACGCTGGACTTGTTGCCGCGACACGGGATCCGCGGTGACCGGCGGGGTGCTGATGATCACCATGAGGACTGCTGCCGCGCCTGCCCAAAAAGCTCGAACCGCCATACCCGGGACCTGCCGATCTGTCCGGTGGAACGGAACCGTTCGTGCAGGTGAAGCTAGTGATCCCGGGTGGGACCAGTCCCCCGGCCGCAGCGGCCTCAGCCGACTCGCAGCCCGCTGCCGTCCCAGGTCACCCCGGTCAGGTCGGGCACCGCGCTGTGTGCGGCCTCGGTGGCCTCGCCCTTGCCGACGCCGAGCACGTGCCCGGCCCCGGCGGCCAGTCCGGCCTGGATGCCCGCCGCGCTGTCCTCCACCACCACGCACTGCTCGATCGGCACGCCCAGCCGCGCGGCCGCGGCCAGATAGCCCTCGGGCGAGGGCTTGCCCTGCTGGACGGCCTCGCCGGTGATGGTGACCTCCGGCAGCGGCAGGCCGGCCGCGGCCAGCCGGGCGCGCAGCAGCGGCAGGGTGGCCGAGGTGACCACCGCCCAGTTCCCGGGCAGCGCGGCGAGCAGGTCCGGGATGCCAGGGATCGGCACCGTGCCCTCGGCCCCGGCGATCTCGATCTGCTCGATCCGGGCGTGCCCTTCCGCCCGCTGTTCCGCGGGCAGGTAGGTGGCCACGGTGTCCTGCGAGCGGACACCGTGCATGCCGTCCAGCACCACCGCCGGGTCCAGGCCGTACTCGCGGGCCCACTGGCCCCAGGCGTCCTCGGCGGGGCCGGTGGAGTCCACCAGCACGCCGTCGCAGTCGAAGAGCACGGCCCGGCAGGGGATGTGTCGCGAGGTCATGGGCCGCACGCTACCTGGCCTCAACCAGGGCGGCGGCGGGTGGCGACCAGGCTGGCCACCGCGGTCACCACGAGCACTCCGGCCACCACACCCAGCGACAACCAGTTGCTGATCTCGGGCACCCAGCTCACCGGCTGACCGCCGTTGAGGAAGGGCAGCTCGTTCTTCTTCAGCGCGTGGAAGATCAGCTTGACCCCGATGAAACCGAGGATCACGGCCAGGCCGTAGGAGAGGTAGACCAGCCGGTCGAGCAGGTGGCCGATGAGGAAGTAGAGCTGGCGCAGGCCGAGCAGCGCGAAGGCGTTGGCGGCGAAGACCAGGTAGGTGTCCTGGGTGATGCCGTAGATGGCCGGGATCGAGTCCACCGCGAAGAGCAGGTCGGCCGACCCGACCGCGACCATCACCACGAACATCGGGGTCAGCCACAGCTTGCCGTCGATCCGCACCAGCGCCCGGCCGCCCACGTAGTCCTCGGTGACCCGGAACCGCCTGCGCAGCAACCGGACCAGCGCGCCCTCCTGGTACTCGTGACTGGTCTCCCGCTGCCGGGCCAGCTGCACGGCGGTGAACACCAGGAACCCGCCGAAGATCCAGAACACCCAGCTGAACTGGTTGATCGCCGCCCCGCCGATGAAGATCAGCGCGGCCCGCAGCACCAGCGCGATCACAATGCCGAACAACAGCACCCGCTGCTGGTGCACTGCCGGCACGGCGAAGGTGGACAGGATCACCACGAACACGAACAGGTTGTCCACGCTGAGCGAGTACTCGGTGAGGTAGCCGGTGACGAAGTCGATCCCGGACTCGGCGCTGCCGAAGTACCACACCCCGGCGGCGAAGATCACCGCCAGCCCGAAGTAGAAGATCAGCCAGGCGGTGGCTTCGCGCACGCCGACCGCGTGCGGCCGCCGCACGGCCAGGGTGAGGTCGACCGCGAGCAGCGCGATCAAGGCGGCGATGGTGGCTGCCCATAGCCAGCCGGGCACCTGCAGGAGCATCCCGATCCTCCGGCCTCTTGGGTCTCGATCATTATCTACCACTGATCAGCTCCAGTGCCGGCAGACGCGCGACTGAGCACAGCAAAGGACTTGATTCGCTGACTAGGGTCAGAGAATGGATCCCGGGCTGATCGAGCGGGTGCGGCGGTTCAACCGCACCGTCACCCAGCGGCTCGGCGCCCTGGATGAGGCGTACCTGGCCCGCAATCGGCCACTCGGGCAGTGCCGGGTGCTGTGGGAGATCGGCCCCGGCGGGCGCGAGGTGCGGGAGCTGCGGGCGCGGCTGGACCTGGACTCCGGCTACCTGAGCCGGATGTTGCGGGCGCTGGGCGCGGAGGGGCTGGTCGAGGTCGGCGCGGACCCGGTGGACGGGCGGGTGCGGATGGTCCGGCTGACCGCGGCCGGACTGGCCGAGCGGGCCGAGCTGGATCGGTTGTCCGATGAGCTGGCGGCCTCGATGCTGGCGCCGCTCAACGGGTCCCAGCGGGATCGGCTGAGCGCGGCGATGGGCGAGGTGGAGCGGTTGCTGGCGGCCTCGATGGTCGAGGTGGCGGTGGCCGACCCGGCCTCGCCCGGCGCACGGCACTGCCTGGCCGCCTACTTCGCCGACCTGGCCGCCCGCTTCGACGGCGGTTTCGACCCGGCGCGCGGCATCCCGGCCGAGGACGCCGAACTGACCCTGCCGCACGGGTTGCTGCTGGTGGCCACGCTGCACGGGGAGCCGGTCGGCTGCGGCGCGCTGAAACTGCACCAGCCTGATTGGGCCGAGGTCAAACGGATGTGGGTCTCCCCCGTCGTGCGCGGTCTCGGCCTGGGCCGCCGCCTGCTCGCCGAGCTGGAGTCCAGGGCCGCCGCGCGCGGGATGCGCACGCTGCGGCTGGAGACCAACCAGAGCCTGGCCGAGGCGATCGGCCTGTACCGGGCGGCCGGATTCCGCGAGGTCCCGGCGTTCAACGACGAGCCCTACGCTCACCACTGGTTCGCGAAAACCCTTGCCGGATAAGGACAATCATGGACACGCACGAACTGCAGCGCCGGTTCGCCACGCTGACCACCGCGCACCTGGCCGACGCCTGCGTGCGCGCCAAGGTGCCGGTGCACTGCGCGCCCGGCCCGATGCGCCCGCTGGTCCCAGGCGCCCGGATCGCCGGCCGGGTGCTGCCCGCGCGGCACGTCGGCAGTGTGGACATCTTCCTGGAGGCCTTCGAGCACGCCGAGCCAGGCGATGTGCTGGTGGTGGACAACGGCGGCCGGATCGACGAGGCCTGTGTCGGCGACCTGGTCGTGCTGGAGGCGCAGCTGGCCGGGGTGCAGGGCATCGTGATCTGGGGCCTGCACCGGGACACCGCGGACATCCAGGCGATCGGCCTGCCGGTGTTCAGCCAGGGCAGCCTGTCCACCGGCCCGCTGCGCCTGGACCCGCGCCCCGCCGACGCGCTGACCGCGGCCAATGTCGGCCCGTGGACGGTGAGCACCGCGGACCTGGTCTTCGGCGATGAGGACGGCGTGCTCTTCGCCCCCGCCGACCGGGCCGCCGAACTGCTCACCCTGGCCGAGGGCATCCGGGACACCGAACGCGCGCAGGCCGACCGGATCCGCGCCGGGGAGTCATTGCGGAGTCAGGTCGGCTTCGACGGTTATCTGCTTGCCCGGCAACAGAATCCGGACCTGACCTTCCGCGATCACCTGCGCGCGGTCGGCGGCGCCATCGAGGAGTGACCACGCACCGCCCAGGCCGTGGCGGTCAACGGGATCGAGCCGTCCGCGGCGGTCGGCAGCCGCTCCCGCAACAACTCGCGCAGCGCGCTGCGATCACCCTGCACCGCGTACTGCCCGGCCGGTCCCTGGCCGCCGAGGAACGGCGTCCAGTAGTCGTCGAAATCGGTGAACACGGTCGGCACGGTGATCGCCCGCACGGACACGTCGACCAGTCCGGCATCCAGCCACAACCGCCGCAACGGTTCCGGCCGGCACAGTGGAAACCGGCGGCTCTCGGCGAGTGCGAGGGCCGCCGGATCCAGTTCCACCGCGGCCTGCCAGAACCGCCGGATCAACTGCATCCCGTCGGCGTAGTCCCAGACGTAGGCCGCCACCACCCCACCCGGTGCGACCGCCCGCGCGAACTCCGCCACCGCCCGCCCCGGCGCCGCCACGAAGTTCAACGTCAACCCACTGACCACCGCGCCGAACCCGCCGTCCCGCACCGGCAACGCCCCCGCGTCCCCCGCCACGAACACGGCCCCCGAGTTCCGTTCCCGCGCGACCCCCAGGAACCCGGCCGAGGGATCAACCCCCAGCACCTGATGCGGCTCAGTCGCCAGCACCGCCGAGGTCAGCGCCCCCGTGCCACACCCGACATCCAACCACCGCTGCCCGGCTGGCACGCCCAGCCAGTCGACGAACTCCGTCGCCACCGCCCGGCTCCACCGCCCGACATACCCGTCATAGGCCGCCCCACCAGCCCACACCCGGCTCAGCGTCCCTTGGCCGAACTGATCTCCAAGGGTTCACCCTGCTGGCAGAAGGAGGCCAGCTCCGGCTTGAGCACCCCACGCACCTCGACCTCGGCGCCGGGCTTGACCACCGCCGGATCCCCGCCGACCAGCAGGTACTGCTTGCCCCCTGACTCCATGACCAGGCAACCCGACTCCACCCCTGCGCTGACCTTGCCCTGCAACGTCAACTGCCCCGGCACCGAGGTCGGCGGGGTGGGCGTCGGCGACACACTGCTGGCGGGCGGCCCGGATGTGGGCGCGGGCGAGGTGCCCCCAGGCGCGGTCGGACTGCCCCCGCACCCCGCGAGCAACAGCACCAACCCGGCAACCGGCACAATTCGACTTCGCATACTCCCGGTTTACCCGATCCGACCGGCCACTATCCGGTTTGTCCCTCGACCGCGAGCGGCACCGGCTCCCCACGAACCAGCTCGGCGAGCGCGTCCAGGACCTTGGCCGGGGCCTGCATGAGCTGCGGATTGCGGTCCAGGCAACGGATTTGCTCCTCGCTGAGCACGATCGACATGACGCAGCCCGCGGTCTTGACGAACAGGACGGAGGAGGTGCGGATGACCACCTCGTCGACATCCTTCATCGCCTCGGCGAGTTTGGCGATGGCGTTGGCCTCACGTTCGTCGTTCTCGGAGCGCGGGGTGGCGATGTACTTGAGTTCGGCGGCGCGTTCGAGCTTGCCGGCGAGTTCGCCGAGCTTGTCCACGGCTTGGTCGTCACCGCGCACCCGCAGCCGCTGGAACCAGGAGCCCCGGATCGGGGTGTCCTTGCCGACCACCGCGAACCCGGCTACCTGAAGCAGTTCCACCACGGCGTCGCGCAGGGGCTCGCCGACGTTGTCGCTGGTGTAGACGGTGACCTCGGTGACCGGGCCACGACGGAGATCCTGCGCACGGTTCCAGTTGAGGCGAGCGCCTTCGAAGTCGCCGAGTTCGGCGTTCACTGCGGCGATCCCCTCCAATGCGACCACTTCCCAGGTGGCTTCGCCGACCTGATCTTCCAGGTCGACGAGCGCCTGGCGCGCGACGGATAGCCCGACATCGTCTTCGAGCAGCAGCGCGGTATTGATGGCCGAGCGCCAGGTCGTCGCCGGATCGCGGAGCAGGCCCCGGCGTCGGTGGTAGGTCTCCAGCGCCCAGGCCAGCTGCCATGCCTCCTCGAACCAGGTCTCCTGGAGGCAGAGCTGTTGAATGGTGAGGAGGTTGGCGTGTTCGGCGTCGAACCAGGCCAGCGCCGCCCTGGCATCGGCAATGGGTTCGCGGGCGATCTCGGCTGCCCTCGGTATGACCTGCGGCGGTCGTAACGGGGAGAGCAGCTTGTCAGCGTCGATCGCAGTGCACACGTAACACTCGGCGATCCGCCGCGGCGAGAAGACACCGTGCTCGATCTGCGACTCCTGGGGCTGGGTGCGGCGTTGAACCAAGGCCCGGAGTCGGTACCCCCGCTTCTCCACCAGGCCGGTAGTGATCAGCTCAACTATCGCCAACATGGCCGACCTGACACCGGGGGTCAGCGCGGTGATCGTATTCAGGCTGATGTTGAGTCCCGGCGAGGCGCGAAGCCAATCAAGCAGGGCCATGCCGACCGTGCCCACCGTGCCCCACGCGGAGACTCTGGAGTGCCGCGCATAGCTGACCGGCCCCAGCTCCAACGTCACCGCGTTGCGCGGCGCGACCCGGCTGGTGATCAGCACCGTGCTGCCCTGCATGCCACTGAGCAGGCGACAGACCGGGGCCGGATCCTCGATGCCATCCAGCACCACCAACACCCGCCGGGTCCCGACCACCTCCCGATACAGCTGCAGTTGCGCGGACAACCCCTCCGGAACGGCCGCGTGTGCCACACCCAGCTCGGTCAGTATCCGGCGCATTGGCAATCGCGTGGCGTGGAGGATGATCAGTTGACCATCAATTCGCGACGCGTTGCTCTCGGCCCAGTGCAGGACCAGGCTTGTCTTTCCAACCCCGGCCGCACCGCTGATCACGATTGGCAGCGGGGTGCCGCGATTGACCAGTTTGGTCAGCTTGGCCAGTTCCGCGTTCCGGCCCTGAAACGGCGGCCGGGTGCCCTGCAGGCTCCTGCCGCCCGTCGGGTCGGGGATGGGTGCGACGAACTCGTGCTCCGTCATGGTGACTGACTGTATCCGGTCAGCCACCATGCGGAGCGGGAATGCGTCAAACAGCCGCCCAGTCGCGCAACGTCGTGGTGCCCGGCCGGATCAACGCCGGATCGACCTCATCCGCGTCCACCACCGCGAACGACCCCGCCACCCCCGCCGCCAGCTCAGCCCCGATATACGGCGTCATCAGCTGCTCATGCTCAGCCAGATCAATAGTGCGCCAACGAATCTCCCGCCCCCGCACGCTAGAAAGCACCGCCGCCACCTCCGGCCCCGTCAGGTCCTCCGGCCCGGCAATGAGCTGAGCCGGAACCGGATTGGCCAAGAGATCCACAATCGCCGAAGCCACGTCAGCCGCGGCCGTCCAGGGCACGGGCATCTCCGCCGGAAGCGGCAGGCGGACTTCGGTGTCGGTGGTGGTCGCGGGGTCGGCGAGGATCTCGTTGTACAGGGCGGCGGGGCCGATGATCGAGGCGGTCGGGGTGACGCCGGGCAGGTCGCGGATGAGCTGGAAGCGGGCGTCCAGGAACGGGATTCCCCTGGCGCGGGTGGGGTAGGGGCCGCTGGTGTTGAAGATGACGTGCTCGATCGTGTTGGTGGACAAGGCTTTCAGCACCGACTCGGCCTGGGTGTGCATGGTGTGGTCGAAGCCGAGTGGGAGTTGCACCACCACCGCGTCCACGCCCTGGTAGGCGGCGATGAGGGAATCCGGGTTGGTCAGGTCGGCGACGGTGGGCTGGGCGCCGGGTGGCAGGTCGCGGGGGTTGCGGGCTACCGCGCGGACCTGGTGGCCTGCGGCGAGGAGCTGGCTGACGACGGGGGCGCCCTGGACGCCGGTGGGGCCGTGCACTGCGATGATCATGGCCTCGACGCTAGGCCGGGGCCGCCAACAGTACCCAGGAAGTGGCATAGTTGGGTTGTGGTTACTGGGGTTGAGCAGGGGGTTTGCCGACAGGCGCGGCCGGGTGCGGTCGAGGTGGCGCTGCGGGTGCTCAGTGGGAAGTGGACCGCGATGCTGGTCCGCGAGCTGCTGTGCGGGCCGTTGCGGTTCGGCGAACTGCGGGCGGCGCTGGGGAATCCGAGCGCGAAGACGCTGACCGACCGGTTGCGGGCGCTGGAGCACGACGGGGTGCTGACCCGGACGTTGTACCCGGAGATCCCGCCGCGGGTGGAGTACGAACTCACCGAGCGTGGGCGCGAGCTGTGGCCGGTGCTGACCGCGTTGCACGACTGGGGCGTCGGTCACCCTCAGGCTTAATAAGTTGCCGCTGCCCTGCCGTCGTTCGATGATCGGGCCGTGGAACCGCTAGCTGAGAGCACCATTCGCGCCTCCTTCGCCAACTGCTCCAAGGGAGAGGCCAAGCGGCTCGCGTTGCCGGGGAAGCTGGCCGAGGTGGCCTGGGGTGACCTGGACTTCCTGGGCTGGCGGGATCCCAAGGCGGTCAACAACGGGTACGTCGTCGTTCCGCGGGCAGACGGGCCGGTCGGGCTGGCGCTGGTGGCGGCCTCGGGGCGGATCAAGCAGTCCATGTGCGCCTTCTGCCTGACCACGCACGGCACCGGGGACGTCGCGTTGTTCGCCGCGCGCCGGGTCGGGGCGGCCGGGAAGCTGGGCAACACGGTGGGCACCTACCTGTGCGCCGATCTGGCCTGTTCGCTCTACGTGCGTGGGCTGCGCAAGCCGGCGGTGCCCAACCCGAAGGAATCACTGAGCACGCAGGAGCGCACGGAGCGGATGCTGGCCAACCTCAACAAGTTCGCCGATGAGGTGCTCTCCGACTGAGCGCGCTGCCTGGCCGGGTCAGTACTCCAGGATGTAGGCGCCGAAACCCATTTCCACGGCCGCGGTCACCGAGGTGTCGAGCACCTCGGTGGCGCGGTCGTACCAGTCCGCGCCGGTGTCCGGTTCGGCGAGCAGGGTTTCCAGGGCGGTGACGGTGTCCCGCAGTCTGGTCCGGTTCTCGTGGTAGCGGCCAATGGTGCGGTAGACCTCGGACAGCTCCGCGGTGAGGCTGGCCAGGCCCGCGCGCAGATCCTCTTGCGCCCGCTCGTGCTGGCCGGCGGCGTGCCGGGCCTGGCCGAGGTGGATCAGGCAGCTGGTGATCATGCGGTGCACCAGTGAGGTGCCGATGTCGCCGTGTTCGCCCAGGGTGCGGCTGATGGCCAGGTCGCGTTCCCGGTAGGCCACGCATTCCTGGTAGCGGCCCAGGTGGAAGTAACTGCGGCTGACCGTTTCCAGGGCCAGGGTGAGGTCGTAGGGCTCGCCGGAGTCGGCCAGCAGGGCCAGTGCGCGTTCCCCGGATTCCAGGGCCTGTTCGTGCTGGCCGAGGCGGGTCAGCCCGGCGGCCTCGGCGACCAGGGCGCCCGCCTCGCCGAGGGGGTTTCCGGCCCGGCGGAACAGTTCCAGGGCGGCGGCGGACTCGGTGAGCGAGCCTTCGATATCGCGTTCGAGCTGGCGCACACCGATGAGCTGGCGGTGGGTGTAGGCCCGGCCGAGCAGATCGCCCTCGGACTCGAAGCAGGCCAGTGCCTGGGCCAGGTGCTGGCGCGCCGACTCGTACCGGCCGTGGTGCGCGGCGACCCTGGCCAGGCCGCGGGAGGCGTAGCCAATGGCGATCTTGTCGCCGATCCGCTGGGCGGCGTGCAACGCGGTCTCGTTGACCACCTCCAGGTCCCGCCAGTGCCCGCCCAGATCGAGGAAGTGCCGGATCCACCAGGCCAGTCGGCAGGCCTCGTACTCGAAGCCGTCCCGGGCGGCCCGCTCGATCATGCTCAGCAGCACCCCATGCCGTTCGCTGAACCAGTCCAGGGCGTCCTGGTGGCCGGTGAAGGTGCGCGGGCAGACCAGTGGTTCCAGTTCGCCGAGTTCCGGGCCGTCCTGTTGCCGGGACAGGGTCTGGGTGGCGGCGTGCGCGGAGCGGAGGTGGCAGTGCAGGCCGCGGCGCCGGGCCGCCTGCTGTTCGGCGGGGCTGTCCTCGGTCTGGCGCAGTTCGGCGGCGTAGGCGCGCAGCAGGTCGTGCCAGGTGTACCAGCCGGGGCGGGGTTCGGTGACCAGGTGCGCGGCGGCCAGTTCGCGCATCAGCACGCCCGCCCTGGCCCTGGGCACACCGGCCAGGCTGGCTCCCACCGGCACCCCCATTTCCGGGCCGGGGTAGAGCGAGAGCAGCCGGAACAGCCGGGCGGCGGGGGCGGACAGGGCCCGGTAGGACCAGGACAGCACGGTGCGGACGTCGGTGAGGCTGTCCGGGCAGGTGAAGGCGTCCAGGCCGCCCTTGGCCGCGGCGAGTTCGGCGGCCACCTCGGCCAGGCTGAAACTGGGATGGGCGGCGGCCCTGGTGGCCACCACGGCCAAGGCGAGAGGGAGCCGGCCGCAGATGGTGATGATGTCGGTGACCGCCTCGGGTTCGGCGGTCAGCCGGTCCGCGCCGAGGCGGCGGGCGAGGAACTGCCTGGCTTCGGCGTGACCGAGCAAGTCCAGCGAGACGGTGAGCGCGCCGGTGCCCGCGACCAGGCCGGACAGTTCGACCCGGCTGGTCACCAGCACCAGCGAGCGGGAGCCGCCGGGCAGCAGCGGCAACACCTGGGCGGTGTCGCGGGCGTTGTCCAGCAGGATCAGGCAGCGGCGTTCGGCCAGCACGGTGCGGTAGAGCGCGGTGAGCGCGTCCAGGCGGTCGGGCAAGTGCTGGGTGGGCACGGCGAGGGCGTCCAGGAACCAGCGGACCGCGTCGGCCGGGTCCAGCGCGGAGTCCCCGGCCTCGAATCCGCGCAGGTCTACATACAGCGTGCCGTCCGGGAAGTCCGCGGCCAGTTCGTGCGCGCAGCGGACCGCGAAGGTGGTTTTGCCGACCCCGGGCATGCCGTGCACCACCACGACCGCGGGCCTGCCGGGGCCGGGGCGCAGCCGGGCGCGGATCTGGGCGAGTTCGGCGTCCCGGCCGGTGAACACAGGCAGGTCGGCGGGCAGCTGGGCGGGCGTGACCTGGGCGGGTGGCGGGGGCTGCGCGCGGTGCCGTTCGACTCGGGCGCCGAGCAGGGCCGGGTCGGCGCGCAGGATCTGCTCGTGCAGGCCGCGCAGGGCCGGGCCGGGGTCGATGCCGAGTTCGCCTGCCAGGTCGCGGCGCACCCGGTCGAAGGTTTCCAGGGCCTCGGCCTGCCTGCCCGCCCGGTACAGGCCGAGCATGAGCAGTTCCTGCAGGCGTTCGCGCAGGGGTTCGGCGGCGGCCTCGGCGGCGAGCTGGTCCAGCAGGCCGGCACAGCGACCGCGGTCGATCTCCAGTGCGGCCAGCTGCTCGATCACGGCCAGTCTGCGCTGGCGCAGCCGGGCCCGTTCCCTGGCCGCGTACTCGAATGGCAACTCGGCCAGTGCCTCACCCTGCCATTCCAGCCGGGCCGCGTGCAGGTCCTGGAGACCGCTTTCCAGATCCCCCTGAGAAATGGATTTCTCGGCATTCCGGGCCAAGGTCTGAAAGCGGCTGAGGTCCAGGCCGTCGGCATTCACCCGCAGCGCGTAGCCGCCGGTGGCCGAGGTCAGCACGGGTTCGCCACCGCCGATTTCCAGGGTCTGCCGCAGCCGGTGCACGTAGGTGCGGATGGTGCCGCGAGCGGCCCTGGGCACCTCGTTTTCCCACAGTGCGGCGGCGATCTCCTCGGTGCTGACCAGTCGTCCCTGGGCGAGCAGCAGCACCACCAGGGTCAGCCGCTGCTGCGGCGAGCCCAGTGGCAGGGCGACCCCGTCGTGCCAGGCCCGTACCGGCCCGAGCACCGCGAATGTCAGTCCTGGCCTCACTCAGCGCCCTACTTCCGGGTAATGGCAGACAGTGCCGATCGGAGTAATCCGACCGGCACTGCGATGGTAAACCCGTTATCGCGATGCTCGCGGACGCAGTGCGAGGGCGGCGACTCCGCCGAGCAGGGTGACGCCCGCGCAGACGTAGACCGAGGCGCGCCAGCCGTCGAGCAACTCGCTGATCGGCGCCCCGGCCGAGCGCACGCTCAGCGCGAAGACCACGGTCACCCCGATCGCCGCGCCCAGGTAGCGCACGGTCTGGTTGAGGCCGCCGCCCAGGCCCGCCTTGGCCGGGGGCACGCCGGCCACCGCGGCCACGCCCAGGCTGGCGTTGCTGATGCCGGTGCCGATGCCCGCGATCAGCAAGCCCGGCAACAGATCCAGGCCCTGCCCGACGCGGGACGGGGCCACCAGTGCGAACAGTCCCACCGCCAGGATGATCATGCCGAGCCCCAGCCGAAGGTCAAGATCGAGCCGGTGCAGCCGCCGGACGGCGAGTGCGGCGACCGCGCTGGTGCCGGACCAGACGACCACCAGCACCGAGGTGGTGATCAGGCCGAGACCGAGGGCGCGCTGCAACACGATGGGCAGGAAGGACATCAGCGCGGTGACCCCGGCGCCGGCAGCGAAGGAGGCCACGGTGGCCGAGAGCAGTCCGCGACTCCGGAACAGACTCAACTCGATCATGGGTTCGGCCGCGAAGGCTTGGCGGAGCAGGAAACCGAGCAGCAGGAGCAGGCCGCCGCCGAGCAGGGTCAGGGTGGCCGGGGCCAGCCAGCCGCCGCGGCCGAGGGTGAGTCCGGCCAGCAGCGCGGCGAGTCCGGCAGCCAGCAGCAGCACGCCGGGCAGGTCGAGCGGGCGACGGTGGCCGGAGACCGATTCGGTGAGTCCACGGGCGGCGGTCACCAGGACGGCGCCGCCGAGCACGAGCACCCAGTACATGACCCGCCAGTCCAGGAACTCCGTGGCCAGTGCGGCCAGCACCGGGCCGAGCGCCAGCCCGAGGCTCAGGCTCGCACCCCAGCGGCCCATGGCCTGCGCGCGGTGTGGTCCGGACGGGGCGGCTTGCCCGATCAGGGCCAGGCTGCAGGCCAGCACCGCGGCCGCGCCGAGTCCGGCCAGGATCCGGGCGAAGACGAACAGCCAGGTCACCGTGGCCAGCGCGGAGACCACCGAGGCGAGCAGCAGCACCACCGCGCCGAGCCGGAACACCCGGCGGCGGCCGAAATCGTCGGCCAGCGCGCCCGCGGTCAGCATGGCCACGGTGAGCCCGAGGCTCATCGCGCTCAGGATCCAGGTCTGCCCGGCCGGTCCGGCGCCCAGGTCGGCGGCGAGTTCGCGCGGGGTGGCCAGTGGCGCGGTGAAGACGGCCATCACGAGCAGGGTGCCGAACCCGGCGACCGCGACCGTGCGGCGCAGTCCGGGTGCGGGCGGAGCTGACTGTGCGGTGGCGGTCACCACGAGCCTCCCTCGGTCTGGTGAATGAACCGTAGCAGGCGTGGTTCATTCACTGAACCGACAGCTAGCATGGGGACATGGCGCTGAAGTCGGACTACGCGAACCAGGAGTGCGCCATCGCGCGCACGCTGGAGATCATCGGCGAGCGCTGGACCCCGCTGATCCTGCGCGACTGCTTCTTCGGCCTCCGCCGCTTCACCGACCTGCACCGCCACCTGGGCCTGCCCCGCGCGGTGCTGTCCGCCCGGCTGGAATCCCTGGTCGGCGCGGGCGTGCTGGAACGCAGCGAGTACCAGCCGGGGCGGCACGAATACCTGCTCACCGAACGCGGCCAGGAGCTGTGGCCGGTGCTGACCGCGATGCTCGCCTGGGGCGACAAACACCTCTCCCCCAACGGCCCCCGCGTCCTGCAACGGCACACCGTCTGCGGCCAGGACCTCCGCCCCGGCGCACCATGCCAGACCTGCGAAACGGTCCCACCGCTAACCGAGATCGAGATCCGCCGCGGCCCAGGCCGCCCCCACCACCCCAACCCAGACCAGGTCGAGCAGGCCCTACGCGACGGCCACACCCTCCTGACCCCACTCCCCTAGCCCCGCCACCGTGTTGGCCGTTCCGGACGGCGTGTTGGCCGTTGTGGACGGCGTGTTGGCCGTTCTCGTACGGCGAGTTGGCCCAAGTGGTACGCCGGTTTGGCCCAAGTGGGCGTGCCAGTTGGCCCAAGTGGTGCGGGGCTGCTGACGCGGGGACGGAGCGTGGCCGGGCGGGTGGGTTGGGACCTGCTTATGGGGGCGGTCCCCGCAATCCCCCGAACCACCTCGGCCGAAAGATGGCAGCGGCACCGCAGAACGGATGGACCGTGATGGACATTTGATCAGGCCCATTGACCTGCGCAGACCAACTCGTCAGTCTGCTGGATGACCCACGATCGGGTGGCAGTCCGTTCACCAACCCTGCGGTGGACACGCCCGGTCGCTGGTGCACTAAGGAGCCACTACGTGCATCCGCTCAATCGTGTGCTTGCCGTGTTCTCGGCTGCGGCCCTGTCGACCCTGACCGCCGCCACCGCGCTGGCCGAGCCCGCCTACCAGGCGCCGCTCTCGCTGGCCACCGCTTCGGCGACCACCCAGCCCATCGCCGACACCTACATCGTGGTGACCGATCCGGCCAAGTCCCGGGGTCGCAGCCTGACCAGCTCGCTGGACATCAAGCCCGCCGCTGAGTTCAGCGCCGCGGTCACCGGCTTCTCCGCCAAGCTGACCCCCGGCCAGCTGCGGCAGCTGCGCCGCGACCCGTCGGTCAAGAGCATCGAGCAGGACGTGCTGGTCACCGACGCCCTGGACGCCACCCAGCTCAACCCGCCGTCCTGGGGCATCGACCGGGTGGACCAGCGCAACCTGCCGCTGTCCAAGAGCTTCACCTACAACGCCACCGGCGCGGGTGTGCACGCCTACATCATCGACACCGGCATCACGCCCTCGCACCCGGACTTCGAGGGCCGGGCCACCTTCGACCACAACGCCATCGACACCAACAACACCGACTGCCAGGGCCACGGCACGCACGTGGCGGGCACCATCGGCTCCAAGACCTACGGTGTGGCCAAGAAGGCCAGCCTGCACGGCGTGAAGGTGATGAACTGCTCCGGCGGCGCGACCGCGACCTCCATGCTCAACGGCGTCAACTGGGTGACCGCGAACGCGAAGAAGCCCGCGGTGGCGAACACCTCGTGGAACTTCAACCACAGCGCGGCGCTGGAGACCGCGATCCGCAACATGATCTCCTCCGGCGTGTTCCTGGCGACCTCGGCGGGCAACACCGGCGGCAACTCCTGTGACCGCCTGCCGCGCAAGGTGGAGACCGCGACCGTGGTCGCCTCCTCGGAGATCAGCGACGCCCGCTCCTCCTTCTCCAGCACCGGCGCCTGCGTCGACCTCTACGCCCCCGGCGGCAACATCATCTCCACCCTGCGCACCGGCGGCAGCGGCTCGATGAGCGGCACCTCGATGGCCACCCCGCACGTGGCAGGCGTGGCCGCGCTGTACAAGGCCCGTTTCGGTGACGCCCCCTCGGCCACCGTGCACAACTGGCTTAACAGCAACGCCACCCCGAACGTGGTCTCCGGTGGCGCCACCGGCGGCACCGTGAACCGCCTGCTGTTCACCGCTGGTCTCTGACCTGCCTGGGCAACCCCGCTGCCGGAAGTTGTTCCGGCGGCAGGGTTTTCCACGTCTCGGTCAACTACCGTGTCGCCATGAGCACGGACGGGGCCAAGCCACCAGAGGTCGACAACTCGATCACCGGTGAGGTGTCGGGGACGAGTGTGCAGGCCGGGGTGGTGCACGGTGGGGTGCACCTGCACGCGGGGCGGGCGCTGGCCGAGCTGGGCCAGGCATTCGATTCCCAGCCGGCGCTGCTGCGGCTAATGGCCGATCTGGAAGCGGTGCACCGGGATTACCTGCTGATGTTCAACTCGGTGCTGGACGAGACCCCGGACGCCTGGGCGCACGGCGAGGCGGGGTTCACGGAGCAGGTCGGCAAGGTGGCCAAGTCGTTGCGGCGGTTGCGGGTGGACTTCGAGCCGGTGCGGGTGCGGGTGCACGCGCTGGCGGCGGCGTTCAGCGAGGCGCCGTTGAGCGCGCCGGAGCGGGCGTTCGCGGTGGCGGTGCTGAAGTACTTCCCGACCGGGGAGATCGCGCGCACCGGGCCACCGCAGGGCGCCGCGGCCGCCATCACCGTGTCGACCCGCACCTCCGGCACCGCGGTGCTGGACCACCTCTACCGCGCCCTGGACGGGGAACTCGGCCAGGAGCTGAGCGGGCTGATCAAGGACACCATCACCTTCCACCAGCAACGCTGGGCCGTGGTCTGCACCGCCTTCGCGGCCCTGCACGTCGCATGAGCGGACGATTCGCCGATCCCTTCGCCGCGCCGTACTTCCCGCGCGCGCTGACCACCGCGGCGGCGTTGCGGCAGGCCCCGGCGCTGGACCGGATCGGCGGCTACGAGATCGTCGCGGAACTGGCCCCGACTGTCCTTTTAGGACGCCGTTCGGACGGTAAACTGTTCGTGCTCAAGGGATCCGAGGTCGTCACGGCGGCTGAGCTGGCCCGGCGGGAGGCCGAGGCACTGCGGCTGATCCGGCACGGGTTCGGCGGAGTGCTGACGATCGAGGAGGTACTGGGGGTGCCGGGCGGGCCGGTGCAGCACCTGTGCCTGCCGCACTGCCCTGGCGGCAGCCTGCGGGATCGGTTGGCGGGCAAGGACATCAGCGTCGATGAGCTGGCCTATCACGGGCTGGCGCTGGCCTGTGCGCTGCACCAGTTGCACCGGATTGGGCTGGTGCACGGGGATGTCAAACCGGAGAATGTGCTGTTCGATCACGGCGATGAGGGCTTCACCGGGCGGGAACCGCGCTGGCGCACGGTGTTGTCAGACCTGGAGACCATGGTCCCGGCGGGCGGGCCGACCAGCTGGCGGCTGACCGCCGCCTACGCCGCGCCCGAGCAACTGGCCGGGGCGGCGGCCGATCCGGCGATGGACGTGTGGGCCTGGGGCCGGACCCTGCGCGACGGCCTGGACCTGGTTGACGGCTGGGACTGGCTGACCGAACTGGTCGGACAGGCCCTGACTGAGGAGCCGGGTGCGCGGCCAGATGTCGAGCGGATCATCGCGGTGTGCGGACAGCACCTGGGTTTCGGCACCGCGGACGGGCCGCTGCTCGGGGCGGACCGGCCGGTGGCGTGGTACCCGATCGAGACCCTGCCGGACCTCCTGGACTCCTGGCCGCGGCGGCCCGGAGTGGCCATGATCCGGCAGTCGATGGGCTGGACAGCCTGGCTGCCCGAATGCCACCGGCTCTACGAACTGGGCACCGTGCCCGCGCTGCTGCGGATCGAGGAGCTGAGCACCCGTGCCCTGCGCGAGGCCGGCCTGCCGCACGCGGTGGCACTGGGGTTCCTCTGCCTGTGGGTCAAGGCGCTGGTGGAGCTGGTCGAGATGACCGGCGAAGCCGTTGACCTGCAACGGTTGCTGGCGGCGGCGCAGGAGTGGGAGCGGGTGGGCGAGTTCGAGCACGAGCCGGACGCCGCGGTGCTCGCCCAGGCGTGGTTGCTGCTGGACAATCCCGAGCGCGCACTGCCGTATGTGCGCCGGAGTTACGCCGCGGACCGGGAGAACTCCTCGGCGCGGGCCGCGATGCGGCTGTACTACCTGATCTCCGGCGAGCCCGGCATGGCCGCCACGGTCGCCGCCCAGCCGGTGCGGGACCCGGCGCCGGGGATAAGCACGCGCTGGCTGCTGCTGCGGCTGGGCGATCTGCTGGCCGCGGACGAGCACGCGGAACTCGCGCACCTGCTCGACGTGCTGGGCCCGACTCCCCTGGACATGATCGCCCTGATCGACTGCGTGCTGGCCGGGCGGCGCGGTCCGGTGACCGCCGACGCGCAGTGGCGGGGCCTGCGCGAGCACTTCCGCACCATCAGCAGCAGCACCTCGCTGACGAAACTCGCGCTGCTCACCGAGGCCGCCTTCCAGCGCGGCGAGTACGAGTACGCCGCCGGCCGCGCCGAGCTGGCCCGGCGCCGCGCACTCGCCCGCCTGCCGGTCCACCACCGCGACCGCGCTATGCTGGAAGCCGTTGCGCTGCACCGTGATCCAGCCGATCGCGGGCTGACCGCGCGGCTGGTCAACCGGGCGGAGCTGTGGGTGGCCGACGGCCGGCCGAATGATCCGCTGCTCCGCCTGGACCTGATCGCGGCGCAGCGCTGGGCCGGGCGGCTGCCGCCGGTGGCGCTGGAACTGCTGGCGCACAGCGGATCCCCGGCGCCCGCGCTGCTGGCGAGCACCCGGCACTGCGGGGACTGCCGGGCGGCCGGACAGCTCGCCGAGCTGGCGGTCTGCGGGCACTGCCACCGGACGCTGTGCGCGCGCTGCGTCGCGGTGGCCTGCCGGTGCGGTGGCGATCTGGCCTGCCCCTGGCCGGGTTGAGTCAGCTGGCCCACTCGGCGAGTTCGGCCGCGACCGTTGCGGGGGCGGGCATCGCGCGCAGTTCCGCCCGCACCGCCGCCGCCTCGACCCGCAGCTTGTCCTCGGTGAGCAGCCGGGTCAGCAGCGCACTGTCCACTTCGGACTCCTCGGCGGCGTACCCGACTCCCCTGGCGTGCACCCCGGCGGCGTTGACGTAGCGGTCCGAGCCGCTGGGCAGCACGAGTTGCGGCACGCCCGCGTCCAGCGCGGTCATCGTGGTGCCCGCGCCGCCGTGGTGCACGATCGCGGCGCAGGTGGGCAGCAGGGCGTTGAGCGGCAGCCAGCCGGTGCCGCGCACGTTGGCGGGCAGCGGGCCCGGGTCGACCGCGCCGAGGGCGAGCACGAACTCGGCGTCGATCTCCCCGGCCAGGGCCAGGATCCGTTGCACCGGGCCGATTCCGCTGTCCGTGGGCGCGACCGAGCCCAGGGTCACCGCGATCCGCGGCCGCCGCGCCGGTTCGGCCAGCCAGTCGGGAGCGGGGGCGGCGCCGTTGTAGGGCACGTAGCGCAGTGGGCGGCCGACCGAGGTCTCCACCATGCTCGGCGGCGCCACGTCCAGGATGGTGCGGCGTTCGGGCAGTTCCGCGCTGTGTTTGGCGAAGACGTCGGCGAGGCTCTCCCGCAGGGCCTCGTCCAGTCCGGTCGCGCGAACCAGGCCGAAGTTGTGCTCTACCAAGGGAATGCCCAGCGCGCCGGCGCAGATCAGTCCGGTGTGCTGGGCCTGGGACTGCACCACCAGATCCGGCCGCCACTGCCGGGCGACCTCGATCACCCCGTCGACCTGCAGCCGCACCAGGACGCCGATCAGCGCGGCCGTCTCCCGTAAATCGCCGATCCGGCCAGCCTGCATGGCCTGCACCAACTCAGGGTGCTCGGCCCGCATCTTGGCGATCATCACCGACCGGTTCATGCCGGGCGACACGTCGGCCACCGGCAACCCGGCCTCGCCGACGATCAGGCCCTCCCCCGTGGTGGCGAACAGCACCTGGTGCCCGGCGGCGACGAACGCCCTGGCCAGCGACACCATCGGGAAGGCGTGCCCCACGCCCGCCGAGGCCACGAACAACACTCGCATAACCACTCCCCCATCAGATAGAGAACTCGCAGTTCACTATCTCCCACGGTAGGCTGCCGCGATAGAGAACGCAACGGACTCTAAGCGGGGGTGTGGTGGAGCAGCCGGTGGATCACCGCCGCGGTCCGCGCCGACGCGGCGAGGTGCTGCTCAACGCCATTGTCGAGGCCACCCTGGCCGAACTCGCCGAGGTCGGCTACGCCGGGCTGACCATGGACGGCGTGGCCCAGCGCGCCCGCACCAGCAAAGCCTCGCTGTACCGCCGCTGGCCCACCCGGCAGGACCTGGTCGCCGCCGCCATCCGGCACACCGCGCAGGCCACCGAACCGATCCCGGACACCGGTGAGCTGCGCGCCGACCTGCTCGCCGCGCTCGACCTGCTGGCCCAGCGGCTGACCAGCCCGGTCGGCGAGGCGGTGCGCGGCATCCTGACCGACACCCTGCGCGATCCCGAGCTGACCAGGGACCTGCGCGAGACCATGGTCAGCGGCCGCAACCGCCTGCTCACCCAGGTCCTGCGGCGCGCGGCCGAACGCGGGGAGATCCCCGCGGAGGCGATCACGCCCCAGGTCGTGGCGGCCGGTCCGGCGCTGGTGCTGCACCACTTCCTGCTGCACGGCCCGCCAATGCCGGCGGAGTTGCGCGGGCAGATCGTGGACGAGGTGCTGTTGCCGCTGGTGCGGCGATAGCGCGGGTCCCGGCCGGAGATTGTCTTCGGACCGATGTCGAGACGGCCATGCCGGCTCCGACCAGCTCGTGAGAACCACCCGATCACGAGAGGCCACCATGGACTTCCACCGCCACGCCGCCGAGATCCACGTCCAGACCGAACTATTCGGTGAGCTGGCCGGTGCCGACCTGCGGGCCCCCGTGCCCTCCTGCCCCGGCTGGACCCTGGGCAGCCTGGTGCGGCACATCGGCTTCGGCCACCGCTGGGCCGCGGAGATCATCCGCACCCGGGCCACCGAATTCCTGCCCGATGACCTGATGCGCAAACTCGACGGCGACGACTCCGGGCCACTGCCCGTGGACTGGCTGGTCGAGGGTGCGGCCGAACTGTCCGAGGCACTGCGCTCAGCCGGACCCGGCGTCACGGTCTGGACCCCGCTGACCTCGGGCGGCGGGACCGACTTCTGGGCCCGGCGGTTCGCGCACGAGACGGTGATGCACCGCGCCGACGCGACCCTGGCCGCCGGGATCCCGTTCACCGTGGCCACCGAGGTCGCCCTGGACACGGTCGACGAGTGGATGTGGCTGGACTCGCTGGCCCAGCACTTCGACTACAACCCGGGCAAGCGCGAGCTGCTCGCCCCCGGTCGCACACTGGCCTTCGAGGCCACCGACGCCGACGCCGCCTGGTTCGTCGACCTCACCGGCGAGGTGATCGTCTCCGGCCGTGGGCGGAGCGCGGCGGCGGTCACCGTCCGCGCCCCGCTGACCGACCTGCTGCTGGCGCTGTACCGGCGGAAGTCCTTCTCCGGCAACGGGATCGACCTCAGTGGCGATACCGCGTTGCTGGAGTTCTGGCTGACTCACATCGGGTTCGGCTGAAGCTGACCGGCCAGGCCGTGGCGGCGGTCGCCGAGCACCAGTTCGGCCAGCCGGGACTCGTGCTCGGGGCTGAACGCGCGGCGGCCGACCGCCTGCCGGGTGTCCTCCTCGACCAGGTCGGCGTTGATCGAGGTGGCCGCCGCCATGCCCGCGGCGGCCGCCATGACCACGCTGGCCATCAGCTCGGTCACGTTGCCCGCCGCCCACACCCCGGGCACCGAGGTCACCCCGCGACCGTCGGCCTGGAGGTGTTCGCCCATCGGGTTTTCGGTCAGCGCCAGCCCCAGATCGGTGAGGAAACCGGCGCGGGCGGCGAACCTCGGCAGCACCGCGATCGCCCGCCGCGGCACCACCCGGCCATCGGCCAGCCGGACCCCGGCGAGCCGGTCCGCGCTGATCTCCAGCCCGGCCACCTCGCCGTCGACCACGGCGATGTCCCTGGCGGCCAGCTGTGCACGCTCGGCGGTGCTCAGTTCGGGTGCGGTGTGCCGGAACAGCACCACATCCGCGCTCCACTGCCGCAGCAGCAGGGTCATGTGCATCGTGTTGGGGCCGCCGCCGAGCACGCCGATCGGCTGGTCCCGCACCTCCCAGCCGTGGCAGTACGGGCAGTGCAGCACATCCCGGCCCCAGCGTTCCCGCACCCCGGGGACCTCGGGCAGCTCATCGGTCAGGCCGGTGGTGATCAGCAGCCGGCGCGCGCCGATCCGCTGGCCGTCGGCGGTGTCGACCTCGAATCCGGTGGTGGTGCGGCGGGCGGCGGTGACCGTGGCCTGGCGGATCTCCCCGCCGTAGCCACGCACCTCCGCCGCGCCCAGTTCGACCAGTTCGGCAGGCGGCAGGCCCTCGCGGGTGAGGAAGCCGTGCACGCCATCGGCGGGGGCGTTGCGCGGTTCGCCCGCGTCCAGCACAAGCACAGAGCGGCGGGCGCGGGCCAGGGTGAGGGCGCCGCTGAGTCCGGCCGCCCCACCGCCGATGACCAGGACATCTACGTTGGTTGTCATGGCCCCACCGTGCGCCTACCCCCGGAGACTTGGCAAAGTTCCTTGCTGTTTTGGCAAGTCGGGCGCCGCGGGTTGACCTTGACCCCGGGGCAGGGTCCATCCTCACCGGATGACCAACGGCGTCACGATCGGCCAGGCAGCGGCCTTCGTCGGCATCACGATCAAGACCGTGCGGCACTACCACCGGCACGGATTGGTCGACGAGCCGCAACGGGACAGCTCCGGCTACCGGCGCTACGGATCGGCCGAGTTGCTGCGCCTGGTCCAGGTCCGCACGCTGGCCACCGCCGGCGTGCCCCTGGCTGAGATCAGGCCGCTGCTCGACGCCGGCACCGAGCAGTTCGCCGCCGCCCTCGACGACGTCAAACGCCGCCTCACCAAACAAATCGAGGACCTCACCGCGCGCCGCGACACCCTGCACCGGCTCACCGAGGGCGACCGGGCCCTGCTGCCCGAACGCGCGCTCGCCCTGCTGGACCGGCTCGCCGAACTCGGCATGACCGCGGCGGATCTGGCGATCGTCCGGGAGGGCCTGGTGCTGGCCAGGGCCCTGGTCCCGGAGGACTTCGACACCTACCTCGGCAACGTAGCGGCGGCCCTGGACGACCCCCGCTTCGTCGAACTGCAACGGCTCGGCTGGGCCAGCGCGGACTGGGATCCGGACGATCCCCGGCTGGACGAACTCGCCACCGCCACCGCCGAGCACTACCTCGCCAACCCCGCGCGACTGGCCATTGTGACCGCTTTCCAGGGCCGCACCGACCCCGCCGCCCGGCACGGGTTGATCAGTTACCACAACATGGACAAGGCCCCGGCCTGGACCAGGTTGACCGCGCTCACCGAGGCCAAACTCCGCGCCGCCGGCGTGCCCATACCGGGCCGATGACGGCGGGGCCGACACCGTTACCGCACGGTTACCGCTTGCTGACCTGAGCGGACTCGCATTTGCTCCCAGGTCAAGCAGCGGTAATGTCTCCCCATCACAATCAAACACGCTGGCGAACCCGGCCAGTCCGGAAACGGAGCCAGCATGAGCGAGTCCACCCGTCCAGCCAGCACTGGTTTCGCCGAAGCCAGGGCGCACGCCAGCCGGGTCGAGTTCGGTCAGCAGGTCCGCGCCGCCCGCACGGTCGCCTGCCACGCCACCGATCCGCAGGACCGCCACGACCTCCTGGCCATGCTCGGTCTGCCCAACCCCGAGCCCACCCCCGAACCTCCGCCGCTGTCCCAGGCCCTGTCCAGCTACGTGCACGCCGTGGCCGCCGCGCTGGGCGTCTCCACCGACGGCGCGCTGTGCGAGGTCACCGACACGGCAACGGCCTACCTGGCTCTCACCCGTCGCTGGCCCGGCCTGCCCGGCCACGACCTGATGCTCACCTGGACCGAACGCCACGGCTGGCTGGTCGCGGTCGAAACCGACCCGGCCGAAACCCCCGTGGTCATCGCCAGCCTGGGCGCGGACCTGACCCCGGCCCCGGCGCTGGTGGCCCGGTTCGTCACCGATGCGCTGGCCGGCGGCGCGACCGCGGTCGGCTCACCGGGCCCGGTGGCCGGTGCGGACCGGCGTGGCCTGGCCGAGCGGATGGCGGCGCACTCGGTCGGCTGAGCCGATCAGCGCTCGGCGGTGTCCCGGAACCAGCGGAGGATCTCGCCGAGCGCTCGCACGTTGGCCGGGTCGGCCAGCACGGTCAGCGGGAAACTGGGGCGCAGGGCGAGTTTGCTCGCCGGGATGTCGATGCCCGGGATCTTGTTGAGCCGCAGGCGTAGTTCGTCGCGGATCGCCGGGTCGGTGAACGGCTCCCGGGTGGCCAGGTGCAGGAAAACGACCTCGATGTACCCGGCGGCGCCGTAGGTCGGGTAGATGGTGAACGGCCAGACGTGTTTCCGCCCTGGCCGGTCGAGCAACAGGAAGCAGCTGGTCACCTTGGCTCCGTCGCCGAAACCGAACCTGCCGCCCAGCTCCAGCCAGCAGGAGAGCAGGGCGTCCACGCCTTGGACCTCATCGGCGGGGTTGCACATCTCCAGCTGCTCTTCGAACCGTCCCGAGTAGATGTCGTAGTCGTCGGCATCCTCCGGCTCCCCTGCCAGGCCGGTGGCGTCCAGGCCGAGCAGTTCGGCGATGCCGGCCGCGGACAGCCACTGATCCCAATCGGCCGTGTTGTGCTCGTCCAGGCGCACGCCGTCAGCTCGCAACACGTCCAGGACCTCACCGCGATCCGCGTCCGCCCAGCGGAAGGTGGCCGACACCCGGCCGTCGAAGCCGAGCACCCGGTGCGCGTTCACCACACCCGGGGTGTTGGCCAGGTGCACGCCGACCGGCCGCGGGTGCGAGTCAATCAGCGCGGCCATCTCGCCGTAGGTCGTCCACCCGCCTGCCGGCAGGGCCGCCAGCGCCCGGTGCAGCAGGCTCCAGTCCCTGGCCTTCTCCACCTGGTGCGCGCCGACCGGTCCCGGCCACAGCCGGATCGCCCGGTCGGCCAGATCCTCCGCCCTGGCCAGGATTTCCCCGGCGCCCCAACGGCTGGTGCCCGCGATCTGCCGGTTGAGTTCCAGGTGGCTGGCGGCCAGCAGGTCTTGTTTACGCTGGAACGGGTGGTTGGACAGGGTGGCGTTGACCGCGGTCAGGGTCAGGTTGCCCAGGGTGTGCAGCAGTTCCCGGTGCCGCTCCACCGGGTCGCCGCCGTCCTCGGCGAGCACGTCCAGCCACTCCTGGGTCGGAGTCTGCGGCAGCACGTGCTCGATGGTGAGCTTGGCCTTGGCGAAGTCCACCGGCTCCGGGTGCTCGTGGCTTTCCTCCAGGCGTTGCAGCACCAGCTTGCGCTGGGCCGGCTGGCCCTGCTGGTAGAACCGCTTGGTCCGGATCGCGGTGCGCAACTCCTCATCCGTCGGCCAGGAGCGGCGCTGACCGGAGAGCACCCAGCGCACGCCGTCGGCCACCGGCTGGTCGGCGGGCAGCTGGGCAGGCAGATCCTCGAAGATCCGGGCCAGGCTGTTGGGCGCCACCTTGCAGATCATCCGGCGGACCAGGAAACTCTCCATGTACCCCAGCGCGGTGGCGAGGTCCACTGTGGACAGTTCGCCGAGTTCGCGCTTCTCCAGCAACGCCATCAGCGCCGGGTAGGCCGCGGTAGTCGGCCAGCTCGCCAGGCGCCGCAGGCTGTCGCGGACGGCCTGATCCGGCTCGCGGTCGGGCTCGGTCAGTGTGCGCAGGTGCGGGGCGCGGCGGGTCAGCTCACGCAGGTAGGACTCGACCGCCGCCTCGGTGCCGCCCGCCCGGTGCAGCCGTTCCTGTTGCGCCACATACAGATCCTGCCGCCGGACCCGCTCGTCGCCGGTCAGCACCAGGTGCAGCCACATGAGTTGTTCGAGGCGGTCGCCCAGATCCCGTTCCAGTGGCAGCCACAGGTCGGTGTAGATCCGCTCGGCCTGGGTGGGCAGGCACATGAAGAGGTGGTTGCGCAGCAGGTCCGCCTGGCTCAGTCGCAGGCCGGTGTTGTTGAGCGACTCGAAGATCCGGTGCACGTTGTCGCCCCGGTCCGCGGTGACCAGCACCAGGCTCAGCCGGGTGGTCAGCGACTGCTCGACGCGGTCCAGCGCGGCCGGATCGGTCAGCCGTTCCAGCCGCCGCCGGAAGTACCGGTAGGCCGCGGCGAGCCGATCCTCGCCGGTGGCCTGGCCGTCCAGCAGACAGCTCCGTTGACATCCTCTCCGCTCTGAAGGACGGAGATTCCCTCCACGCGGCGCGTGGAACACGCAGCGTCTGGGTGGGTTACCGCTTCGCCGCGCGGTGCCGGCACCGCTGCTGGTCTTACCCGCGCTCCACGGTCGTTGAAGTCCGCCTGCCCGGCGGCCTTGATGTTCTTGGCGGCATTGATGTCCCGGTCGTGGGTGCTGCCGCACGGACAGTCCCACGACCGGACCTCGAGCGCCATCTTGTCGCCGACCCGGCCACAGTCCGAGCACATCCGGGTGGACGGGAAGAACCGGTCCACCCTGGCGAACGTGCGCCCATACCGGGCGGCCTTGTACTCCAACATGCCGGTGAAGCTGGCCCAGCCCGCATCGTGCACAGCCTTCGCGAGCCGGGTCCGGCCGAGACCGGCCACGCACAAATCCTCGACGTAGACCGCTTGATTATCGCGGATGATCGTCGTGGACAGCTTGTGCTGGAAGTCCCGGCGTGTGTCGACCACCCGAGCATGGGCACGGGCGAGCGCGACGACGGCCTTGCGGCGACGGTTCGAGCCCTTGGCCTTGCGCGACAGAGCTTTCTGCAACTTGCCGAGCCTGCGCGCGGCCTGCCGCAGGAAACGCGGTGCGGCAACCTTCGTGCCGTCCGAGAGCACCGCGAAATGGGTCAAACCCAGATCGATCCCCACCGCAGAATCCGAGGATGGCAACGGATCCTCCGTCACCTGCACGACAAACGAGGCGAAATACCGGCCGGCCGCGTCCTTGATCACGGTGACGCTGGACGGATCGGCAGGGAGCCGACGCGACCAGCGCACCGGCAGGTCGCCGATCTTCGGCAGCCTCAGGCGGCCGTTGTCCAAGACCTTGAACCGGGCGTTCTTCGTGAAGCGGATGGCCTGCCGATTGTCCTTGCGTGACCGGAACCGTGGCGGCGCGACCTTGCGGCCCTTGCGCTTACCTGAGACCGAGGCGAAGAAGTTGCGGTAGGCCACGTTCAAATCGGCCAGGGCCTGTTGCAGCACGACCGAGGACACCTCGGAAAGCCACGCCCGCTCCGGCGTGCCCTTGGCCTGGGTGATGACCTGCTTGGACAGCTCGCCCTCGGACAGGTACGGCAGCCCTTCGGCTCGCGCTTCCTGACGTGCCCGCAGTCCGTCGTTGAACACCACCCGTGCGCAGCCGAACGCGCGGGCCAACGCGATCTGCTGGCCCGGCGTCGGTTCGACGCGGTAGTTGTACCGCAGCTGCACCACGCCATTCTATGAAGTTGGTTTCATAGCCGATCATGAGGGTGTTCGTGCTGGTCGCCACTGTGTTTTCATGCTTCACACACTTGGTGTTCGTCACGAAGTACCGGCACAAGGTGTTCAGCGGCCGACACCTGACCCGGCTAGCGGAGATCATGCGGGCCCGTCTGTGGCGACTTCGAGTGCGAGCTGGCCGAGTTCAACGGCGAGGCCACCCACGTGCACCTGCTGGTCAACTTTCCGCCCAAGGTCGCTCGGCGGTGACCGGCCTGCCGCGCGGGCCTTCACCACCGGGCTGGAGCCCGGCACACTGACCCGCATTCCGGTAGCTGTCCCGGTTGGCCTGGGTGGGCAGCAGCCGCAGCCGGTCGTCGCCGTGTTTGTAGCGGTTGAGCAGGTAGAGGTCGTTGATCCGCTCGGTCTCGCCGAGATGGTCGCGCAACGCGGCCAGCGCCAGGCTCAGCGAGGTGAGCCGCTGCTGTCCGTCTACCACCACCCACTGCTCGAAGCCCGCCTCGCTGCGCGGCGAGGGCGCCAGCACCACCGAGCCCAGGAAGTGGGTCGGCCCGGCCGGTGGCGGCTCGGCCTGGCTGAGCACGTCCTCCCACAGGAGTTCGAGCTGTTTGTCCGTCCACGAGTAGGTCCGCTGGTACAGCGGCACCTGGAACTGGCGCTGGCCCTGGATCAGCCCGGTCAACGTGGTTTCTGAAGCACGCAAGAGTCCCCACCCCCGGCAGGAATTAGACCACCAGCGTGTCGATCACCTCACCCGGGGTAGGCATGGCGGCGATCTCCGCGCTGACCTCGCGGGCCGCCGTGCGCCAGCCGGGATCCGCCAGCAGCCGCCGCAACAGCTCCGGCGTCACCTCCTCGGCAACCGCTTTCACCCCGGCCCCGCGCGCGTGCACCGCGTCCGCCGTGATGAACCGGTCGGAGCCGTCCGGCAGCACCAGCTGCGGCACCCCGGCCGCCAGCGCGGCCAGTGCGGTGCCCGAGCCGCCGTGGTGCACCGCGGCCGCGCAGGTCTCCAGCAGCCGGTGCCACGGCACCCAACCGGTCGGTTGGACGTTGGCTGGCAGGGAACCCAGTTCGCTGATGTCCATCCGGCCCATGACCAGGGTGAAGTCGGCGTCGATCGCCGCGGCGGCGGTGACCACTCGGTCCAGGCGGGTGAGGCCGTCGACCTTGGGCGGCACGGTGCCGAGGGTTACCGCGATGCGGGGGCGGCCGGTGGGCTCGGGGAGGTCGCCGGGGGTGTCCAGGGGGATGGGGCGCACCGGATTGCCATAGGCCGGGCCGGGGATCATGCCGCGTGGGGCGATCTCCAGGGTGCCGGTGGGGGTCAGGCCGGGGTGGCCGAGTTCGGTGAGCATCAGCTCGCGCAGGCCGGCGGTGCGGGTGAAGCCGAGTTCGTGCTGGATGGCGGGGATGCCGAGTTCGGCGGCGGCGACCAGGGCGGCCGGGTAGAGGTACTCGTAGATCACCAGGTCGGGGCGCCAGGCGCGGACCGTGCTGATGGTGGCGGGCAGGGCGGCCAGGTTGACCTGGGCGGCCAGTGGGACGAAGGCGGCCCGGTCGGCGGAGTTGGTGGCCACGGTGCGGGCCAGCAGGTCGGGGTGCACCTCGGCGCCCCGACGGCGGAGTTCGTGCCGCCAGTCCAGGCCGGGCTGGATGGGCAGGTGCGGGACGTCGAGTGTGGTGATCGCCTCGCCGCCGTCCAGGGTGGCGAAGGCGATGGCGTGGCCGCGGTCACGGAATGCCGTGGCCAGCGGAATCATCGGCAACAGGTGGCCGGCTCCGGGACTTCCCAGGAAAAGGACCCGCATGAATCAAATCCTTCAATGTTGCGAGCAGAGTCACATCGGCCGGATTGGCCAATGAGGGTACCGGATGATAACATTCTGTTTCTCCGTTGTTCATCCCCGCCATTTGCGATGAACTCGATTCCGCGAATAACCGAGTTGAGCGAATGTGACCCGACTGTACAACGGCTACCAACTGTTCTCCGGACTGCTCTGGTGGCTGCCCGTCTTCTACCTCTACCAGCGCAACGCCGGTCTGACCGACGAGCAGATCTTCACCATCCAGAGCATCTACTACGTGTTCTTCTGCCTGCTGGAGATTCCCACCGGCGCGCTCGCGGACCGGTTCGACTATCGCCGGTTCCTGCTCGCCGGGGCGGGCACGCTGCTGGTCGCGAACCTGTTGCCGGTGTTCTGGCCGGTGTTCTGGGGATTCCTGGTGCACTTCCTGCTGGTGGCGCTGGCGAACTCGCTGGTCTCCGGTGCGGGCAGCGCCTATCTGTACGAATACCTCGTCCGTTCGGGCGTACCGGAGCGTTATCGCAAAGCCGAGGGCAACGCGCGGGCGGCCAGTCTGATCGGGCGGGTCGCCTGTCTGCCGCTGGCCGGGTTCCTCATGCAGTGGCACACCCCGCTGCCCTATCTGCTCACCGCCGCCGGCGCGGCCGTCGCGGTGCTGCTGGCCGCCCGCCTGCCCGCGCTGCCCGGTGGTCAGCGGCAGCCGGACAAGGCCGAGCGGGAGCCGCTGGCCCAGGCGCTGACCGGCGCGGTCCGCCTGGTCACCCGCTCGAAGCTGCTGATGCTGTTGATCGTGCAGGGCGTGGCGGTGTTCACCCTGGTCCGGGTGTTGCAGACCAACCTGTTCCAGCCGATCCTGGCCGCCAAGGACCTCCCGGTGGCCGCCTTCGGCTCGGTGCTGGCCGCCAACGCGCTCTTCGAGGTGGCCGGGGCGGCGCGTTCGGCGCTGGTGCGGCGCTGGCTCAGCGACACCAGGGCGATCTTCGTGCTGACCACCGTGCTCGCCCTGCTGCTCGCACTGCTGGTACCGGCCGGGCTGGCCGCGACCATCGCGCTGATGTGCGTGTTCTCCCTGGTCTCCGGGGTGGCCTACCCGATCCAGCGGCAGCTGGTCAACGACGCGATCACCGATCCCTCCCGCCGGGCCACCGTGCTCTCCGTCGAGTCCATTGTGGACAGACTGGTGTGCTCGCTGGTCGTGCTCGCCCTGGGCGCCTACCTCTCCGCCGGGGCGCTGAACCTGTTCCTCCTGCACCTGGCCATCGGCACCGTCGTGCTGATGACCGTGCTGGCCGTATTCCTCCGCCGGGCGAACCGCCGCCGCGCGCCGGAGGCCGTGAGCGAAGGACGCACCCGATGAGCAAGAAGATCCTCTACCTCTACGTCAAGGGCGGCGCGCCGCTGGAGCACGTCTTCCCGCGGATCGCGGGCGAGGGCGAGCTGCACGTGCTCGCGCTGACGCCGTTGCCGGAGGCCGGTGAGTCCGAGTGGCGGCCCGCCTGCACCAGCGTCACCGAGCTGGACACCGAGGCCCGCGGCGAGGCCCTGGTGGACCTGGTGGTCGAGCACGCCAGGGCGCTGGGTGCGGACGCGGTGCTGTCGATCTCGGAGTTCGCGGTGCTGCTGGTGGCCAAGGTCGCCGAGCGGCTGGGTCTGCCTGGTGGCGGTCCTGGCCTGATCACCGCGCGGGACAAGCGGTTGATGCGCGAGACCTGGGAGCGCGCGGGCGTGCCGATCCCCCGGTTCCGCCGGGTGGACTCCGAGGCCGACCTGGCCGCGGCGATGACCGAGCTGACCCCGCCGCTGCTGCTCAAGCCGGCCTGGGGCGCCGGATCGGTGGCTCAGCTGGTGCTGCACACCGCCGAGGACGTGGCCCCCGCGTGGCGGCAGGTAGCCGAGGCCCTGGAGCTGGGGCATCAGGTGGGCATGAACGAGCTGTACGCGCCGGACACCGACCGGGATCTGCTGGTCGAGGAGATCCTGGCCGGTTCGACCGAGGGCTGGTACACCGAACCCGGTTACGGCGACTACGTCAGCGTCGAGGGCATCGTGGCCAACGGCGTCTACCACCCGTTGTGCATCACCGGGAAGCTGCCCGCGATCCCGCCGTTCACCGAGGTCGCCAGCACCATGCCGAGCACGCTGCCCGAGCCGGTGCAGCGGCACCTGGAGGACATCTCCCGCCGCGCGGTGGACGCGCTGGGGCTTTCGACCTGCGGCACGCACACCGAGATCAAGCTCGGCCCGGACGGCTTCGGCGCGGTGATCGAGACCGGCGCCCGCTTCGCCGGGCTGATGGTGACCAAGCAGATCGAGGAGGTCTTCGGTTTCGATCCGATCGCCATGCTGGTGCGCGAGCTGCTCGGCGAGCCGGTGGACTACCCCGAGGCGATGATGATCGAGGGCAAGCGGGCCGCCGCCTCGCTGGCCGTGATCCCCACCGACGCGCAGGGCGCCCCGTGGGCCACCACCCCGCCCTGGAACCCCTCGGGGGTGGACTGGAACACGCTGCTCTCCCCCGGCACCACGGCCGATCAGGTGAAGGCGTTCGAGATGCCCGAGGGCGATCCAGTTCCGGTTTATGACCCGTCCGGGGGATCTCGCAACTGGCTTGGCGTGTTCTTCGTGACCGCCGAGGACGCGGAAACCCTGCGCCGGGACTGCAATGCGGTGCTCAACGGCCTGGAAGCGGCCCTGCCCGCCTGACTGGCGACAATACGACACTAGAAGAATCCGGACATACACGGCGATACGGTCGCTAGGTCGTCGTGTATGCCCGGTTCGCGGCGGCAGACCGATCGAGTTCCGCGCCCAGGGAGCCCGCCTGCATGCTGCGAGACATCCGTACGTTCGGCAAAATCCTCCGCGCCATCACCACTCGGGACCCCGCTGCCCGAGTACGGCGGTTCTACGAGTTCAGCGATCCGGAAAGCGACTTCGCCGGTCAGCAAACCCGGTATGTCAACATCGGCTATTGGCAGTACCCCGACAGCACCCTGGACGAGGCGGGCGCGGCGCTGGCCACCTGTCTCGGCGACGCGGTGGCCCTGGGGCCGGAGCAGGACGTGCTCGATGTCGGCTGTGGCTACGGCGAGCAGGACTTCCTGTGGCTGGGCACCGACAAGGCGCGCTCGGTCACCGGCCTGGACGTCACCCCGCGGCACGTGCTGGCCGCCAGGGAACGCGCCGAGCGGGCCGGGCTGACCGACCGGCTCGCCTTCCGCCTGGGCAGCGCGACCACGTTGCCGTTCCCGGACAACAGCTTCGACCGGGTGGTCTCGCTGGACGCGGCCTTCCACTTCCACCCGCGCAGCGCGTTCTTCGCCGAGGCATACCGGGTGCTCCGGCCCGGCGGCCTGCTCGGCACCATTGACACCCTGCCGCTGCACGGCGACACCCCGCGGGATGTGTTCCGCTCGCCGCGGTTCAGCCTCTACCGGTTCAGCATCCCGGACGAGAACTGGCACGACCGCGCCGCCTACTCCGAGCAGCTGACCGGGATCGGATTCGACGAGGTCGGTGTGCGGTCGATCCGCGAGCACACCTGGGAGGGCTGGTTCCGGCACTGGGGTGACCCGGGCCGGGCGAGCAAGCCGGACTGGTGGCAGGACCAGGACCAGATCCGGCGCGAACTGGATCTCCTGGACTGCGTCCTGGCCGTGGCCCGCAAACCCGGTTGAACCGGTGACCGCAAACTGCCAAGGGTGACCGGGCGGCCCCTCACCTGGCTACCTTCGGGGCGATTCGTCGACCAGGTGAGGGGCTGCTCGTCATGCGTGCTCGGTGGGCACTGCTGGGGGCGCTGCTGGCGCTGGGGGCCTGCGGCCCGCCGGAGCCGCCGCCAGGGCCGGTGCCGAACCTGCTCGTGGAGTACGTGCGGGCGGCCGAGGTCCGCGATGATCCACTGGCCAGGTACCGGGAGCACAGCCGCACGCCCGAGGACCGGATGGCCAACTTCGCCGCCCACTTCTCCCCGCAGCAACTGCAGAACACCCTGTTCGCCCACCGCCGGTGCCAGGACGGCGTCGGTTGCGCCCCCAGTGAGGCGGCCAGTGCCGCGATGCGGGAGTCCGGCCGCACCGAGGTCTTCCAGCGCCACCTGCTGATCCGGCGCGCGGACGGTGCGATCGAGGTGCTCGCGCTGCACGTGGCCCGCGCGCCCGGCGGCCCGGCCCGGGTCTTCGACCGCACCGGGCAGGACTACGGCGGCGAGTTGGAGGAGTTCCGGCGGGACAACACCTTGCTCACGCCGGAGGACTACCTGCGCGGGCCGCGCGAGCCGGCCAGGCTGGACGGCGAGGGCGAACTGGTCACGGTCACCGGCTCCACGGCCCGGCGCTGGTCGATCGGCGGCGGCGCCGTGCTGATCGTGCTCGGCGCCAGCCTCACCCTGGCGCTGCTGATCGCCGGGATCGTGCGGTTGCGGCGGCACGCGGCGCGGGACTGGTAGCCGATCTTGTTGTCCGCCAGTGCTGTGGCGCTCGCGGCGGCACGGTGGCGGGGGCGGCAGGTCAAGCAAGGCAGGACGACAACGCAATACTTCCGGTCCGGATTTACCTGTACTGGCCGATGTTCTGCGGTTTTCCCGAACTTTTCCGGCTAGCACAGGCAGTTTCGGGCAGTCTCCCCGAACAGCCGATCGCCAGCTGTGGCGGGCACGAGTTTCCTGGAGGGCGCCGAGCACACAGCCCTGGGGAGGACAGTCGTGCTGCAGCACGCCGCGATTCTCGGCGGCGGGATGGGTGGGATGCTGGCCGCGTTCGCCCTCGCACCGCACGCCGAGGCAGTCACCGTAGTCGAGCAGGACGGGTTCGCCGGGGAGCCGGTGCCGCGCCGGGGGGCGCCACAGGCCAGGCACACGCACGCGCTGGTTTCCGGTGGGGCCAGGGCAATGGAGGCGCTGGCGCCCGGGGTGCTGGCGGAGCTGGCCGCGGCCGGGGCGCAGCACATCAACCTGCCGGGGCGGTATCTCGGACTGGCCTCGCGGGGCTGGTTCCCGCGCTATGCCGGGCGGCAGTTCATCCTCGGGTGCAGCCGGGAACTGCTGGAGTCCACGCTGCGCGGGCGGTTGCGCGAGCTGCCCAACGTGACCGTGCTGGGGCGGACCGAAGTCGTTGGGCTGCAAGGGAGTCTGGCCGGGGTCACCGGGGTGCGCACCGGGTCGGGCCTGCTGGCCGCGGAGCTGGTGGTGGATGCCACCGGCCGGCGTTCCCGGGCGCCGCGCTGGCTGACCGAGCTGGGTTTCCCGCCGGTGCGTGAGTCCATTGTGGACCCGGGGATCTTCTATGCCACCGGGGTGTTCCGGGCGCCGGAGGACGCTGGTCCGGATTTCCCGGCGGTCACCCTGCAATCGAGTCCGCGGCGGGAACCGGGGGTGCGGCGCAACGGGACGCTGCTGCCGATCGAGGACGGGCTGTGGATGATCACGCTCTCCGGCGGGCCGGGCAGCAGGCCGGGCACGGACGCCGAGGGTTTCCGCGCCTTCGCCGCGCTGCTGCCGCACCCGGTGCTGGCCGAGTTGATCGAGGCGGCCACCCCGATCGGCACGCCCTTCGGATTCCGCGCCGATGCCAACCGCCGCAGGCACTTCGAGCGACTTCGCCCGTGCCCGCACGGTTTTGTCGCACTCGGGGACGCCTACGCCACCTTCAACCCGGTGTACGGGCACGGGATGTCCGCCGCCGCGCTGTCCGCGCTGGCCCTGCGCACCGAGTTCGAGCGGCGGCGCAGGCCGGGAACCCTGTCCCTGCAACGCGTTGTGGCCAAGGCGGCGGCGAACGCCTGGGACATGGCCACCGGCCAGGACGCCCGCTACCCCGGCACCAACGGCCCGGCTCCTGGCATGTTCGACGGGGTTTTCGACAAGCTCGGCGACTGGATCTCGGCCAGCAGCGGCCGCAGCCGGCTGGTCACCGACATCAGGGCCGACATCTTCGCCCTCACCGCCCCACCCAGCCGGATGCGCAGCCCCCGGGTGCTCTGGCAAGCCGTGCGCGGCGGTGACAGCGGCGGCCCGGTGCTACCGGACCCCCCGTTCACCCCCGCCGAACGCCGGGTCCTGGGCGCCCGCCAACGCTGAACCCACCGGCGTGTTGGCCGTTGTCGTACCCAGTCTTGGCCGAACTGGTACGACTTGGGCCAACTGGTACGCCCACTTCAGCCAACTCGGCGTACCAGTTGGGCCAACTCGGCGTCCACAACGGCCAACACACCGTGCGAGAACGGCCAACACGGTGCGGGTCGCGCTGGCGTAGGGTTGAGCACGGCTTTCGCCCGGCAGAGGGAGGTCCAGTGCGGCGTCGACGTGTCCGGCTCGGCCGCGGACCGGCCGCCGCGCTCTCCATCGTGATCGCCGCCGCGGTCAGCGCGGGCATCAACATCGCCACCAGCAGTCCCGGCTGGACGATCATCGTCGGGGTGAGCGTGCTGGTCCTGTTGTGGGCCGGACTGGAGTGGTGGCGGGCGGCCGGCGCGACTGAGTCCGGGCAACCAAGCCAGGTCCGGATCGGCCAGCGCGCCACCCGGGTCCAGGGCGGCGAAATCGTCGGTGCGGAGGGACTGCCGCCGGGCGCCGGGCTGGAAGTCACCCAGGAGGTGACCGAGGTTGGCGAGAACGGCTCGGTCATCGGCTACCGCGATCCCAAGGTGTGACCCGCGGTCAGTACCGCGCTGAAACCGGATACATCGATCGGTCGACCCGTCCACTGAGGACAGCCTTCCCTCAGTGCATCCGTTGACCTGCGCGGACAATCCCCAGCACAACCCCGCACACCGCTAGTATCGATCATGCGGCCCGTGCCAGACTCGCCCCTTCATCGGCGGTCCAGGGAGGGAACGCGGGTTGGAGATCCGGATCCTGGGGGAGATCGGTATCCACGGGCCAGACGGCCAGGTTCGGCTGGAACGGATGGCCGAACGCGGGGTGCTCGCCGCGCTCGCGCTCTGCCCCGGCGAGTGGGTGAACGCGCACACCCTGGCCGAGCACATCTGGCCTGCCGGGCCGCCGCCGAGTGCCGCGGCGAGTCTGGGCAAGTACGTGGAGCGGGTGCGCACCGCGATCCAGACCGCGGGCGGGGACAAGAACTGGTTGCGCACCAGGGGTGTCGGCTCCGCGCACACCGACCGGGCGCGGGCCTACCGGCTCGACCTCGACCCGCTGCTGGTCGATCACCACCGCTCGGCCGCGCACGCCCGGCAGGCCAGAACCGCCGCCGGTCATGGCGAGCACGAGAAAGCGATTGCCGAGTACCAGGCCGCACTTGGCCTCTGGCGTGGCGAACCGCTCAGCCCGGTCACCGGGACCTGGGTGGAGGGGCAGCGGTTCATGCTCGCCCAGGAACGGCTGCGGATGCACACCGAACTGCTCGCCGAGCAGTTGCACGCCGGGGATTTCCCCACCGTGGCCAGCAATGTCACCCGGCTGCTCAACGAGTGCACGCCCACCGACGAGCTGATCATGATCGGGTTGCGCGCGCTGGCCTGGTGCGGGCGGCACACCGCGATCCGCGAGTTCCTGGACTTCGCCACCCAGCGGATGCGCGCGGCCTGCGCCGCCGAACCCGGTCCCGGGGTGCGCGCGCTGGCCCGGCACCTGCTGGCCAACCCGCCCGCGACCGCCGAACCGGTGCCCGCGCCACCGGAGTCCTTCGCCGAATCCGCCGCAGTGGTGGCCGCGCTGCCACCGGATGTGCTCAGCTTCACCGGCCGCACCGGCGAACTGCGCGAGCTGACCCAGGCGGTGCTGCGGGCGGCCGAGAGCGCGGGCGGCACCGGGATCCTCGCCGTGGACGGCATGCCCGGCGTCGGCAAGACCACCCTGGCCGTACACGCCGCGCACCAGCTCGCCGCCCGCTTCCCGGACGGCCAGTTCTTCTTGCGGCTCAACGCTTTCACCCTCGGCCAGCGCCCGGTGGACCCGGCCGACGCGCTGATCGACCTGCTGGCGGCCATCGGCGTCCCGGCCCGCGGCATCCCGTCCTCCTGCCAGGCCCGCGCCGCGTTGTGGCGACGCCGGGCCCGCGGCAAACGGCTGCTGCTGTTGCTCGACGACGCCGCCGGACACGACCAGGTCCGCCCACTGCTGCCGGACAGCCCCGGCTGCTTCGTGCTGATCACCAGCCGTCGCCGGCTGGGCGCGCTGGAACACCTGCGCTCACTGGAACTGGCCAAGATGCCCCCAGCCGACGCCGCCGAACTGTTCCTCACCCTGGCCGGTGAGCAACATCGCGCGGCCGCCGGGGAGGTGGCCGATCTGGTGGCGCGCTGCGATTTCCTGCCACTGGCCATCCGGCTGGCCGCCGGGCGGCTGCGGCACCACCCGCGCTGGACCGTGCGGCACCTGGTGGACCTGCTGGCCTGCAAGCAAAACCGGCTCAGCGAGATCCGCGCGGAGAAGCTGTGCATCACCGCCGCCTTCGAGCTGTCCTACCAGGGCCTGTCCGCGGACCAGCAACGCCTGTTCCAGCAACTCGGCGAGCACCCGGGCACCGAGATCGACGCCTACGGCGCGGCCGCGCTGACCGGGACCGACCTGGCCACCGCCGGTCAGGGCCTGGAAGACCTCTACGACGACCACCTGCTCACCGAGACCGCGCCCGGCCGCTACGGCCTGCACGACCTCTTGCAGGAGTACGCCCGGATGCTCTCCCCACCGGACCGGCGGCAACAGCGGCGGGAAGCCCTGGGCCGCCTGCTGAGCTACTACCTGCACACCACCATCGCCGCCAGCGCGCAGATCCTGGTCGCCGCCCCGGTCACCGAGGCCGCCGCACCCGCGCGGCCACCCGCGCACAGCCCCACCATCACCGGCGCCAACGCGTTGTCCTGGCTGGACAGTGAACGGTGCAATCTGGCCGCCTGCGTGCTCACCCCGGTGCCACCGGAACACACCGGCCTGATTACCGCGCTGGCCACCGCCCTGCACCCGTACCTGCGCCGACGCGGCAACTGGCAGCAGTCCTCGGTGCTCAACCAGACCGCCCTGGCCGTGGCCCGGCGCACCGGCGACCGCCGGGGCGAGGCCAACGCGCTCAGCATCCTCGGCAACGTCGCCCGCCTGGACGGCGACAACCTGGCGGCCACCGGCCACCTCACCGAAGCCCTCGCGCTGTACCGGGAACTGGACGACCGGGCCGGGCAGGCCGGCACGCTCAACGAACTGGGCGTGGTGCGGTACCTGGTCTGCGACCTGGCCGCGGCCACCACCAACCTGCACGAGGCCGCCGAGCACTACCGCACCATCGGCGACACCCTGGGCCAGGCGCACGCGCTCAACGACCTCGGCTGGACCCGCTTCCTGGACGGCGACAACTGCTGCGCCGGCGGCAACCTGGCCGACGCGCTGACCTTCTACCGCCGCCTGGGCAACATCCTGGGCCAGGCCAACACGTTGCGGGACACCGCGCTGATGCGCGCCCTGTCCGGGGACCACACCGGCGCCCGCTTCGACATCGCCGAAGCCCTCACCTACTACCGGGCCCTGGGTGACGAACTCGGCGAGGCGAGCGCGCTCAACCACTCCTGCCTGGTCCGGATCACCACCGGCGACCTGGCCGAAGCGGCCAAGGACGTGGCCCGCTCGCTGGCCCAGTCCCGGGCCCTGGGCGATGTGCTCGGCCAGGCCAACGCGCTCAACTCCACGGGCTTCCTGCACAGCCTCACCGGCGACCCGGCCGGCGCGGCCCGCGACCTCACCTCCGCGCTGGCCCTGTACCGGCACATGCGCAACCCCCTGGGCGCCGCGGTCACCCTGTGGCGGCTGGGCGCGGTCCGGCTGGGCCAGGACCGGGTGGAGGAGGCCCGGTCGCTGTATTCGCGGTCCCTGGAACTGGGTCAGCAGATGGCCGCGCCCTCGGTGCTGGCCGAGGCCGGGGCCGGGCTGGGGCGGTGCCTGGTGCGGTTGAACAAGATGGAGGAGGGCCGGGAGCACCTGCGCAAGGCGCTCTCGATCTACGCCCTGATCCGCTGGCCGCAGGCCAAGCTGCTCACCGCGGAACTGGCCGAACTGGATCGAATTTTGCCGTCCTGACCAGGTGTTTTGCCGGGCTGTCCTGGATCTTGTCCGGAGTGGTGTCCGCGCCCGCGGGAGAACCTTGCCTCGATCACACGAGGAGGTGTGCGGCCATGGTGGAGATCCGCCGGATCACCAAGAAGATCTTCTGCGACTGGGACGAGCAGGGTTGACCGGGAGAGGGGGACCCGTGCTGCGACCGCGGGTGAAAAGCGAGCACCGGCCGGTCCGCCGCGCCGACGGCCTGGTGCGCATTGGCGGCTCGGTGACCGGGATCGCGGCCGAACTGCCCGATCCGGACGGTTCGGTGTGGACGTTGCTGACGGCCATGGACGGGGGACGGACGATGGACGAGGTGGTCGCGGAGGTGGTGCGGCAGTGTCCACACCGGACCGCGGCGGATGTGCGGCTGGCGATCCGGCAACTCGCTCAGGCCGGGCACCTGGAGGAGGCCGACGAGTCGGTGCCGAATGGGCTCACCGCCCGGGAGCGGGAGCGTTACGGGCGGGGGCGGGCGTTGTTCCGGTGGATGGATCTGACCCCGCGGCTCTCGGCCTGGGACGCGCAGTTGCGGTTGCGGCAGTCCCGGGTGGTGCTGATCGGACTGGGCGGGGTGGGCTGCACGACGGCGCTGGCCCTGGCCGGCTCCGGGGTCGGGCACCTGCACTGCGTGGAACCGGACTTCGTGGAGTTGTCCAACCTGAACCGGCAGGCGCTCTACACCGAGGCCGACATCGGCCACCCCAAGATCGAGGTCGCACTGGCCCGGTTGCGGGCGCACAACTCCGACATCACGGTGACCGGCGAGCGCACCCGCATCGACGGCCCGGCCGCCCTGCGTGAGCTGGCCGGCCGGGCCGAGGTGCTCGTGCTGGCCGCGGACGAACCGGCCGAGATTCGCTCCTGGGCCAACCGGGCCTGCCTGGCCACCGGCACCGCCTGGACGCACGGCGGCTACCACGGCCCCCAGGTCAGCTTCGGCGTCTACCGACCGGATGGTGGCCCCTGCCACGACTGCGTCCTGACCGCCCGCCGCTGCCGCGATGCCACCCACCCGTGGACACCGCTGCCGGTCGGCGCGCAGGTGCACGCGGCCAACGCGGTCTCGGCGGGACTGGCCGGGCAGTTCGTCGCGCATGCCGCGCTCAGCCTGCTCACCGGGGTGCCCGCGCTGCCGGTGAACCGGCGGTACGCCTTGAACCTGGTCACGCTGGAGCACCTGGCGCTGCCCGGTCCGCGGCGGCGTCGGCCGGACTGCCCGGCTTGCGGAAACGGGGCCCCGGACTGCTCGGTGGCGAGTATGCGGTAGTAAGTGATGGAGCACAGGGAGCTAAATAGCCATCGAGGTGGCGGCAACGGCATGAGGAAGTTCCAGCCCCGGCCGGGGTTCGTGGTTCAGGCGTACAAGTACGCCCTGGACCCGACCCCGCGCCAGCAGCGTGACCTGGCACGCCATTGCGGGGCGGCGCGTAAGGCATACAACTGGGCAGTCACGCGGATCAACGCGAACTGGGCGCAGCGCAAGGCTGAACAGTCCTACGGCATCCCTGATGACCAGGCCACCGAGTGGGTCAAGTGGTCGCTGCCCGCGTTGCGCAAGGCATGGAACCAGGTCAAGAGTGAGGTCGCGCCATGGTGGCGAGAGTGCTCCAAAGAGGCCTACAACACCGGCCTGGCCAACGCGAGCGCGGCGTTCACGAACTACACCGCGTCGAAGAACGGCACCCGAGCGGGCAGACGTGTCGGCCGCCCACACCGCAAACGCAAAGGCAACGCGGCACCCTCATGCCGGTTCGCGACCGGTGCCATCCGTGTCGAGCCCGACCGCCACCACGTGACCCTGCCGAGGCTGGGGCTGATCAAGACACACGAGTCCACCCGGAAACTGGGTCGCCGGATCGAGCAGGACACCGCTCGTATCCTGTCCGCGACTGTGCGCTTGGAGGCCGGGCGATGGTCGGTGTCCTTCCACTGCGAGGTCCGGCGCACCGACCCAGCCCCGACCAGGCCAAGGGCGGTGGTCGGCGTGGATTTGGGCATCAATCATCTGGCGGTCCTGTCCGAGCCGGTGCCGGGCGTGTCGGACCAGGACGGGTTTGTCGCGAACCCACAACACCTCACCGGGGCACAATGTGCGCTGCGCCGTGCCTCCCGCAGGGTGTCCCGCCGGTGCGGACCAGATCGGCGCACTGGGCAGAAGCCGTCGAACCGGTGGCGGAAAGCCAATCGGGAACGCAACAAGATCCACCGTCGGGTGGTGAATCTGCGCCGGGACGGGCTGCACAAACTCACCACCGGCCTGGCCATCGCGACCGGCACCGTCGTGATCGAAGACCTCAACGTGGCCGGGATGCTGCGCAACCGCTGCCTGGCCCGTGCCATCGCCGACGCCGGGTTCGGCGAGATCCGACGCCAACTCACCTACAAAACCACCTGGCGGGGCGGAGATCTGCGGGTCGCCGATCGCTGGTTCCCCTCCTCGAAAACCTGCTCGGCCTGCGGCACGGTGAAACCCAAACTGCCGCTGCGGGTCCGGGTGTTCCACTGCGACGGCTGCGACCTGGTCCTGGACCGCGACGTCAACGCCGCGCGTAACCTCGCCTCCCTCGTGGTGGCGTGCACGGCAGGTACCGGAGTGGCCGGAGACCTGACGCCGCGAAGCGTGAACGGACGTGGAGCCGACCGTAAGACCCCGCCTGGCGGGGCAGGTGGCAGTGAAACGTCCACCCCAACTACGTTCGACGGGGACCGTCCGCTGGTAACGGCGGGGCCGCAAGTGATGCACTCACCAAAGTTCACTCACTTCGCAACGGGAACCTGCTGAGCCAAGCGGGTGGCCCCGGCTGCGGTCCACCGGCAACGGGAACACACTGCTAGACGTGGGGTCGAACGAGATCAGTGGCCGGGTGGGCGGCCATGTCGTGCAGGCGGGCACCATCAACCAGGTGGTGCTCAGCCCCGCCGCCGAGCTGCCCGTCCCCCGCCAGCTGCCGCCGTCGGTACGGGATTTCACCGGCCGCACCGGACCCCTGGACACGCTCGACGCGCTGCTGCCCGGCCCGGCCGCGGCCACCGTCATCGCCGTGCTGGACGGCACCGCGGGCGTCGGCAAGACCACCCTGGCCGTGCACTGGGCGCACCGCGTGCAGCCACAGTTCCCGGACGGCACCCTGTTCGCCAATCTCCGGGGTCACGGACCCAGCTCGCCACTGGACCCCCGGCAAGTGCTCGGCTGGTTCCTGGGCGCACTGGGGCTGCCGGACGCACGCATCCCGGCCGAGCTGGACACCCAGACCGCGTTGTACCGGTCGTTGCTGGCCGGGCGGCGGGTGTTGATCGTGCTGGACAACGCGGCCGGCGCGGACCAGGTCCGGCCGCTGCTGCCCGGGGCGCCCGGCTGCCTGGTGCTGGTGACCAGCCGGGCCGGGCTGTCCGACCTGGTCATCGGTGAGGCCGCGGTGCCGGTCACCCTCGATCTGCCCTCCGCCGCGGAGGCCGCCGAACTGGCCTCGCGGTTACTCGGTCCGGTTGCGCCGCAAGGGATCGCGGATCTCGTGCGGGTGTGCGCGCGGTTGCCGCTGGCGCTGCGGGTGGCGGCCAGCCGGGTGCGCCGCCGGGGCGACCTGGACGCGGCGATCGAGGAGATCCGGCGTGATCAACAGAGCGGGGTGCGCACCGTGTTCGACTGGTCCTACCGCCAGCTCACCGCCGGGCAGGCCCGCCTGTTCCGCCGCCTCGGCCTGCACCCGGGCCCGGAGATCAGCGTGCCCGCCGCCGCCGCACTGGCCGCACTCGACCTGACCACCGCGCACCGGTTGCTGGACGAACTCGCCGAGGTCCACCTGGTAGAACCGTTGGGCCCCAAGCGTTATCACCTGCACGACCTGCTGCGCGCATACGCCGCCGAGGTCGCCGAAGCCGAGGATCCGCCCGCCGACCGCGAGCAGGCCGTGCACGCGCTGCTGGAGTGGTACGCGCAGGTCTCGGCCACCGCCGACCAGTTGCTCTTCCCCGGTTTTCCCTTCCTGCCCAAGGACTTCCCCGCCGCCGAGATCCCGTTGACCGACCCCGGGCAGGCCCTGGCCTGGTGCACGACCGAGCGCGCCAACCTGTTCGCCGCCCTCCGGCTCGCGGCCGACCTCGGCGAGCACCGCCTCACCAGGTACCTGGCCTCCACCAGCCGTTTCCGCCTGCGTCTGCCCCGCGATGTGCTGCCGGAGCACGTCGAAGCGCTGTCCCTGGGTATCCAGGCCGAGCCGGACCCCGCCGCCGAGGCGCTGCTGCGGCTGTGGCGGGCGGCCACCTGCCGGATGCTGTGCCGCTGGCCGGAAGCCCAGGCCGACCTCGATCGGTTGCTGGAGCTGGCCGAGCAGCTCGGCAGCGCGCGCTGGCGGGCCTCCGCGCTGTGCGAACTCGGCCTGGGCTGCCTGGAACAGCAGCGGTTCGCGGCCGCCCGCGAGCACTACACCGCCGCGTTGCCACTGGCCAGGACGACCGGCAACCTGCGCCAGGAAGCCGTGGCCGAGGGCAACCTCAGCACGATCTGCACCCGCCTGGGTGAGTTCGAGGAGGCCCTCGGGCACGCCGAACGCGAACTGGACCTGCGCCGCGCGGCCGGTGACCGCTCCGGACAAGCCTGGGCCTGGCTGGACGCGGCGCTGGCCTGGCAGGGCCTCGGCGAGCACGACACCGCGATCCGGTTGAGCCAGGAAGCGATCCAGGGCTACCAGGACCTCGGGCGCGGCGGCGAGCCCCTGGCCATGTGTCTGGAGACCCTGGCGGAGTCGTTGGCGCACACCGGCAATCCAGCCCAGGCCGCGCGGTGCCGGGGCGAGGCGGCGGCGATCCGGGACGAGTTGGGGCTGTGACCGGTCTGCCGCGATGAGTTCCGGCCGCGGCGCGAGTCTGTCCTGGTGACCCACGCAAGTTCCGTACCACTTGGCCCAACTCGTACGCCCACTTGTGCCAAACCGGCGTACCAGTTGGCCCAACTCGCCGGCAGAGCCGTCACACCAGACCGCACGGAGGACACCATGACCACCACGCCAGAGCACTCGACCACCGCGTTGCCCGGCCGCCCGCCGATCGTCGACCAGGCCACCTGGCAGGCCGCCAGGGACGAGTTGCTGGTCCGGGAGAAGGCGCACACCCGCGCGGGCGACGCGCTGGCCGCGGCCCGCCGGCGGTTGCCGATGGTGGAGTTGGACGGCACGGTCGAGGTGGTCGGACCCAACGGCCCGGTCGAGTTCCTGGACCTGTTCGAGGGCCGTGAGGAACTTGTGGTCTACCAGCACATGTGGCATGACGGGGCGCCGCACCAGGGGCAGTGCGAGGGCTGCACCACCACGGCCTGGCACCTCCAGGACGCCTCCTACCTCAACGCCCGCGGCGTCTCCTTCGCCATCCTGACCGAGGGCCGCTGGGACGAGGTGGCTCCGTTCGTCGAGTTCATGGGCTACACCGAGCCCTGGTACTCGGTGCGCGGCCTGGCCGGGCCGGTCGGCGGCGAGATGGGTTACCTGGTCTGCTTCCTGCGCGTGGGCGACCGGGTGTTCCGCACCTATTCGTGCACCGCCCGCGGCAACGAGACGGTCAATGCCGCCCTCGGCCTGCTCGACCTGACCCCCTACGGCCGCGGCGAGGCGTGGGAGGACAACCCCGAGGGCTGGCCCGAGGGACGGCACTCCTGCTGGTCCTGGCGTACGGACGCGGACGGGAATTCCACCTGGGGCCCGACCGGTCGCCCGGTGCCGCAGTGGACCCGGCCCGGCGCGACCCCGGTGGAAACCCTCGGTCGGCAGGGCCACTGCCACTGACGCCACCGGTAACCTCCGAGGAGGCAGGGCGGAACCTCGGCGAGAGGATCACGGAGATTCACGCGACGGCTGGCGTGGCGCGGGCAGGTCTGCTCGCCGATCTCGGCGCGCTGCTCCGGTGGACCAGGTTCGCCGGGCGCATCCCCCGGGTGCCCGCCCGCGCCGCCGAGTACGCCGGCCAGTACGACCGGGTGATCGCGCCCATCATGGAGTCCACTGTGGACAGTGCGCGGCGGGAGCGGATCGGCCGGGCGCTCAAGGCGGCCAGTGTGAAGCTGGGGTTCCTGCTCGGCGGGTACGCGGCCATGGCGGGGTTGCCGCTGCGCAGTGACCTTGCTGCCCTCAGCGGGGCGGTGACCAGGGCCTATGACGACCTGATCGACGACTTCGGCAGCCCTGAACTGGATCGCCGCCTGGCGGAGTTGTTCCGGGGCGGGGACTTCCAGCCTGCCGGGGACCTGGAACGGCTCTTCCACGGGCTGTTCCGCGAGGTCGAGCGGCGGCTCGGCCGGGACCGGGGCGATCCGATCTTCACCGCGTTGCGCGAGCTGCACGGATGCCAGGTCGAGTCCCGGCTGCGCCAGGGCGATCCGGCCATCCCGGCCGCCGAGCTGGCCCGGATCACCGCGGGCAAGGGCGGTTTCGGCACCGTAGTGCTGTTCGCGCTGGTCAAGCCAGGAATGCCGGAGCGTGAGCTGGCGCTGGTGCACGAGTTGGGCGGGGTGCTGCAACAGCTCGACGACTACCAGGACGTCGAACTCGACCGCCGGGCAGGCGTGGTCACCGCCGCCACCCGCGACGGCCTGACCCTGGCCCAGGTCTGCACCGGACTGCGTGCGCTGGCGCCCCGGTTGTACGCGCACTACGGCCGGGTGCGCCCGCTGTACGCGGTGGTCTACGCCTACCTGTGGGCCTCCTTCCTGCGCCGCCATCTGCCCCGCCTGGGCAGTGGCGGCGGCACTCCGCGCGGCCCGCTGGGTTTCCTGCTGCGGCCCGGCGACAACCTGGTGCAACCGGCAGCACACCGGCGGCGATGACTTGTCCAGGAGCGTGCGGGTGGAGGATGGTGGTGCGGTGGCCGCGCCAAGCTCCCACGACCGCGATCTGCCGCGTCCCGACCTGGTGACGCCGCTGGTGGCCCGGTCGAGCGTGCTCGCCCGCGGCCTGAGCGCGCCGCGCGAGCCGGCCTTCGGCGCCGCGCACACCCAGACGCTGTGGCTGGTGCTGGCCGCGCTGGCGGTGCTGGCACTGGGCCAGTGGGCGGTGCTGCCGCCGCTGCGCGGACCGGTCACCGCGGCCGGGGTGGCCCTGGCCGTGTACGCGGCCGCGCGCACCGGCTACCTGGTCTGGCTGGAGCGGCGGCAACTCGCCTTCGAACCGGCCTGGCTGGCCGAACGCTCGGCCTGGCTGCGCGACGGCGAGTTCGAGGTCCTCCGCTGCCTGGTCGACGGCCAGCTCCGCCAGCTCACCGAAGCAGACCTCGACCAGGCGCACTGGGTGCAACTCGACTTCACCCATCCCCCGGCCGGGATCGAGCGAATCCGCTTGCGCGCCAAGGATGTGCGCATCGAGACCCGCCCCGGCGGCACACCGACGGTCCGCTTCCCGGAGGCCCGCTACGGGTTGCAGCCCTCGGCCCGGACCACGTTCTGGCGACTGGGCGCCAGCGCGGTGCTCACCCTCGCCCGGCCAGCCGGTCCCGCAGCAACTCGTGCCGGAACTGGTAACTCGCCCCGGCCAGCCGCAACACACCCAGCCGGTGCGCGTCGTCCAGGAACCGCATAAGCCGCAACGGTGTCCGCCCGCGCAGCCAGAACCACACCCGCGTGGTCCGGAACCGCCCGGCCGCACTGGTCGCCAGCACGGTCAGCCCCAGCCCACCGGCGCCCAGCACCGCGCCGACCCCCGCGCCCAGCAACCCGATCAGCACCGGACTGCTGACCGGCACCGCCAGCCCGAGTCCGGCCACCCCCACCACTCCGGCCAGGAATCCCCCGGTCAGACATCCCAGCACGGCACCCAGCCCCGCCGCGTACACCGCCGAGAGCTGATCCCCGCGCAACACACTCGCCGGCGTGACCGCCTCCGCCGGTTCGGTCGGCTCGGTAAACCGCCGCACCACCCCAAAAGCGAGCCCGAACACCGACCCGATCACCAGCCCGTACACCCCGCCGTACACCACCCCCACCGCGATCCCCCCGGCAATCGCGCCCACCAAACCAAAAACCAGATCCCGCCCCAACTCGTGCCGCCGCAACAACCTCGGCACGAACCGCCGCGGCGCCTCCGCCCGCAACAACCCCAGCAAGGCTCCGCCACCGGCGCCGATCGCCAGTCCCAGCAACGCCCCCAGCCCCGGCCGCCCGAACAACCCCAGTAACAGCAACCCCAACGGCGTCGCCGCGAATCCGCCCACCAGCGCGCCACTGACCAGGAACACCGGCCGCGGCACCCGTAACCACAATCGCCACCAGTCCAGTTCCCGCTCACCCGTGCGGGCCAGGTAGGACAGCCATCGCTCGGCCTTGACCGGATCCCACCGCCCCACCGGATCCACCTCATTCGACAGCGGCGAGGGCGGCCGGGTCGCGAAAGCCTGACTGGTGAACTCATCCAGCAACCGAGCCGCCACTCCCTCCGCACTGGCCAGGGCCAGCAGGTCACCCGGATCCGTCCCCGGATCGCGATAGGCGGTGCGCGCCAACGACACCATCAACGGTGTCCGCAACGCCCGCGCCAACGGATCCGCCGAGGCGTCCACCAACCGGTCCAGCACCGGCTCCCACAGTTCGAGGCGGGCCCGCGGCGTCGAGTCGAGCAGGTAGCCCGCGATCGCCTCCTCCGCCAACGGCAACAACTCCACCACCTGGGACTCCCGCACCGCCCCACCCGCGTTGGCCGCCGCGAACTCCGCACTCCGGCAGGTCAGCACCAACGGCTCCTGCTGCCCGAGATCCTTGTCCAGGGCCCGCAAAGCCACCTCCCGCAACTCCGCGGGCAGTTCGTCCAGGCCGTCCAACACCGGCAGAATCCGCCCCAGTCCCAGCAAATCCCGGGCCGCCGTCATCCCAAACCGCGACTCATTCCCCAGGAACGGATAGGCCGACACCAACGACCGCAACAACCAGGCATCCAGGTTCTCCGCCGGATGCCACCCGGAAACCTGCAACAACACCGGCGTCCGCCCAGGATCCCCCCGCCGCAACAACTCCAGGATCAACAACAGACAGAACCCGGTCTTCCCCGCCCCCGGTTCCCCGATCACCACCAACCGCCGCGGCGCGTCGCCAAACCCGGAAATCAACTCCCCCAGATCAACCGACCCCGACTCTCCCAGCCCCCGGCACCGCACCGGCAACCGATCCCCGTCCTCCAGCATCCGCCGCCGAGCCTCCGCCGCCCACTGCCGCCGCACCTCGAACCCGAGCGCATCGGCGGCGGACTGGAGCTGCTCGGGCGTGCTGGGCTGGCTACCGGGGCGCCAGCGAGTGGCGACCAGGAGCTGTGCCACGGCGGCACCGCCGGAGAGCAGGGTGAGCAGGGTGGTCGCGTTGGACGCGCCGTACCGGACCCACATCACGGTGAGGCCCAGTACCAGCACACCCCATACGGCTATCTGGGCCAGCGTCGCGCGTCGGGTCACGAGTCCATTCAACCCTCGCGGTATGTGCCTGGGGGATCACATTCAGTCAACTATTGCGCTGCCGGCCACCCACTGTCGGCGTCATCCTCCAGGTGTTCGGCCAGCCGGGCGAGGGCCCGCTTGCGGCCGTACAGGTTCCCGCGCAGGCCATGCAGCTCGATCGCCCGCCGGAAGGCCGCCTCGGCATCGCTGCGCCGTCCCAGGTCGTGGTACAGGCAACCCAGCTCATCATGGGTCCATGCCTCCCCGTCGAGATCACCGATCTCGATCCTGATCTCCAGCGCGGCGCGCAGCTGTTCCAGCGCCCGCTGGGACTTGCCCTGCCAACGGCGAATCGACCCGAGGTTGCACAGCACCCACGCCTCGGTGTGCCGGTCCCCGCACTCCCTGACCCGCACCAGGCTCCGACGCAGGCAACCCAGTGCGTGCCGAGGCCGTCCGACGTAGAAGTAGCTCATCGCGAGATTGCTCAACACCATGCCCTGCAACCGACGGTCCCCGACCCGCTGGAACTCGCCGAGCGCCAAGTCCCCGTAGCTGATCGCACGCCAGTGGTTTTGCCAGTAGCGGCACGCACTGCCGAGTCCGTAGTGCATGAGTGCGAGCCCCATCGTGCTGCGGTCCTCGGCCGCGGCAAACTGGCCCAGGTCATGGGTGCGGATCCAACTCGACTCGTGTTTGGTCAGACTGAGGAAACCGTGCAGGGCCGCGATTGTCTGCCAGGCCAGATCCGGCCGACCGAGTTCACACGCCTGTGCCAGGCAGGAAACGATGCTCTCCAACTCCAGCTCGCACCAGGACCTCGCCTGCACCTGGTCCACGAATTCCGTGGGGTAACCGATGCGCAGGTCCGGATGCCCGCGAGGACGGTGCGGTGCCAGCAGGTGGTCGGCCTGGTCTGCCATTGCCGCATACCAGCGAACCAGTCGCACGACGGCCGCCGCCCGTTCCTCGCTCAGGTCGACCTGCTCAGCCTGCCGTCGGGCGAACGCGCGGAGCAGGTCGTGGCACCGGTACCGGTTGCGCCGGAACTCCTCCAGCAGGTGCGAGGAGACCAACTCGCTCAACGCCACCCGAGTCTCTGCCGCCGTCATCCCTGCCAGCGCGGCGGCCGCACCCGCGCTGAGGTCAGCGCACCGGTGCACCCCGAGCAGACGGAACATCCGGGCACTCGCCGGCGGCAATGCCCGGTAGGACAATGCGATCGCCGGCCCCACGGCCAGGTACTCGTCCCCGGCCAGAGCCAGTGCGTCCAGCGGCTGCTCGTCCAGCTCCGCCGCCAGGTCGGCCAGGGTGTCGTGTTCGCGGTGCCGGATCCGTTCCGCCGCAATGCACAACGCCAACGGCAACCGCGCACACTGCTCGGTAATCCGCATCGCAGTCGCTCGATCCCGGTCCACCCGGCCCGCGATCACCTCACGCAGCAACGAGATCGCCTCATCCGGCGAGAACATGCCCAGCGACAGGTGCTCGGCGTCCAAACCCAGCAACCGGATCCGGCTGGTCAGCAATACCCGGCTGTGCGGCCCAGCGGGCAGCAGCGGGCGGACCTGGGCTGCCGTGCCGACGTTGTCCAGCAACACCAGCACGCGCCGATCCGCCGTGCGGGTGCGGAATTCGGCGGCGCGGCCGTCCAGGCTGGCGGGCATGGCCTCCGGGGCAAGGCCGAGGGCCAGCAGGAAGCGTTCCAGGACGTCGGCCGGGGCGATCTTGGTGTCGTCCAGGTCGAAGCCGTGCAGGTTGGCGTAGAGCTGGCCGTCCGAGAACTCCGCACCGTGCTGGTGGGACCAGCGCAGGGCGAGAGTGGTCTTGCCGACGCCCGCGGTGCCGGTCACCAGCACCGGGGCTGACCTGGTCAGCAGGTCGTCCAGGGTGGCCAGTTCGGGAGCGCGGCCGGTGAAGTTGGCGGCGGGGCTGGGGAGTTGCCTGGGTATCGGGGGCGGGGGCAGGCGCAGGTCGATGGAACGGGCCTGTACCACCGTTCCGTGCACCGTGCCGTACACCGAATTCTCGGTACCGGGCCGCTCCTGCCTCCCCTGCATCCGTTCATGGTCCCGCTTCGCGCGCGCCGGGCACATGTCCAGACAAAAGACGAGCCGTCATCTTCCGGAATCAGGTGCGAGCGAAAAACAGGTACCGGCCGGCGCGGCTACAGCCGCACTCGGGTGACCATGCGTTGAAGTCTCCCCACTGCTGGCGAAAGCCCAGACAACTTCCCCCGAAAAAGTGCGGCATGACCACCGGTCAACCACATCAATGACCGTATACGAGAAGACGTGGATCGGGAAAAACTCCGAATCAGCCAACCGCACGGCGTTCGACAACGCGATATTCGGAAAAGGGACTACCGGCAAGGTACTTTCGGACACTTCACTCCGAACGACGCAGTGGGCCAGGGACTCAGCGGACCCCTGTCACGGCGTCGACCACCCCCAGCACGGCCTCCCGCACGGCGGCGGGGCATTCCTGCGGGATGAGGTGCCCCGCCTGCTCGACTACCACGACTTTTCCCTGTGGCACCAACGACATCAGCTCAGCCGCGACCCGGTTCAGCTCCGGCCGGACCGTGGCCATCCCGCGGTCGATCCGCCCGCCCTGCAGGCACACCGTGGGCACCGCGGGCGTGCCCGTGTCCTGGAGGCGTTGCAGCACCGGGAGCGCGGGCGGGATCTGCCTGGCCTCGCGGGCGCCGGCCCGCATGGCACGGCTGGAGGCGTAGTCGCGCCGGATGATCGCCAGGTCGGACTGGCTGATCTCCGCGGATGTGCCGTGTGGCAAGGAAAGCCGCATGATCAGGCGTCCGCCGCCGAGGCGCGCCAGCACCGACATGAGCTGGAAGGACCGGCGAATCCGGCCGGCGTGTTCCGGTGGGATGACCCCGGCGAGGGTGGCGTCGACGAAGACCAGTCCGGCGACCCGCTCCGGGTGCCGGTCGGCGAACAGCCGGATGATGGGTCCACCCCAGCTGTGCCCGACCAGGACGACGGGAGCGGACTCGCCCAGGAGATCGAGCAGGGCGGTGAGGTCGTCGACGATGCGTTCGAGGGTCCGGTTGTGCGGGTCGAGGTCGCTGCCGCCGTAGCCCGCCCGGTCGTAGGACAGGGTCCGGCAGCGAGCGCTGATCTCGCGCTGGGTATGGATCCAGGACGCGGCGGGCGCGCTCATCCCGGCTTCGAAGACGACCAGCGGTCCGGGGCCCTCGCCCGCCACCACAGTGCGGAGTGCGCGGCCATCGGGCAGTACGATCCTGCCTTCGGTGAGGCCGGGTCCGGGGTCCAGGGGGCGGTTGTGGGGCATGGGGCGGCCTTTCACTGGTGCCAGCAGGGCGGGTGGACGTCCGCCCACGGGGCCGCGTCCTCAAGTTGGGCGGCCAGTGCGAGGAGTTCGACGTCCTGTCGCGGCCTGCCCACGAGCTGCACGCCGTGCGGCAGGCCGTCACCGTCCACATGCGACGGTAGGGACAGCGCGGGCTGGCCGGTGAGGTTCACCCAAGGCGTGTAACAGGACCAGCCGAGCATCAGGTCCGCCTCGCCGTCGACCCCGTTGGCGAAGTAGTGGCCGATCGGGACCGGCGGGCCGTTGGTGGTGGGGGTCAGGGCGAGGTCGAATTCGTCGAGTGCGGCCAGGAAGGTGCTGGCATACCGGGCGAGCACGGTCTGGGCCGTGACGACCTCGGCCGCGGTCATGGTCTCGGCGGCGGCGATGAGGTGCTGGGTGTAGGGCTGGAACAGGTGCTGCCGGTCCGCGGGGACCAGGGTCGGGGCGGTGGTGCCGAGGGAGAACACGAACAGGTCCTTGAGCGCTTGCCGCACCGGCCCGTCGCAGCCCGCCGGGATCGCGATCTCCCGCACCTCGTGGCCAAGTTCGCCGAGCAGGGCGGCCATCCGCTGCACCGCCCGCACCGACTCTGGATGTGCTGCCACGCCGTCAAGTCCGGTCTCGGTCCACATCGCGATCTTGTACGGACGAGCGGGTGGCCTGGTGGCGGTGGCAGCGAAGCTGGTCGTGGGTCGCCAGCCGTACAGGTCGCCCGGCGATGGCTGGGCCAGCACGTCCAGTAATAGCGCCGCGTCCCGCACTGTCCGGGCGATCGGCCCCTCGATGCCCGTGCTGAGGAAGGAACTCGCCGGCGCCGGACTCACCAGGCCCCGGCTGGGTTTCACACCGACCAGGTGGCAGGTCGCCGCCGGAGTGCGGGTCGAACCCGCGCCGTCACCGGCATGGGCCACCGGCAACAGTCCGGCGGCGACCGCGGCGGCCGCGCCACCGCTGGACCCGCTGGCGTAACGGCCCGGGTCATACGGCGTGACAGCTGGTCGCGCGGTCACGTCATTCTCGGTGTAGCAGGCCGCGCCGAACTCCGGGGTGTTCGTCTTGCCGAGGATCACCGCGCCCGCCTGCCGGAGCAGTCCCACCGACCAGGCGTCCTCGGCAGGCACGTGCTCGGCCAGCGCGGCCGACCCGAACGTGGTCCGGATGCCCGCGGTCGCGTACAGATCCTTCAGCCCGAGCGGCAGCCCGCACAGCGGCGACCACTCGCCGCGGGCCAGGCGTTCGTCCGCGCGGGCGGCATCCTGGCGGGCGAGTTCCGGGGTGACGGTGACGAAGGCGCCGAGCCCGGCGTCCAGGCGGTCGATGCGCGCCAGGTAGTGCTCGGTGAGTTCGCGGGAGCTGATCTCGCCCGCGCGCAGGGCGTCCAGCTGGGCCACCGCGGACAGCTCGTGCGGCTGGCTCATGGCGTCACCATGGTCCCGGTGAGCAGGCGGTGTGCCGTGCCGGTGATCGTGTCCAGGTAGTCGGGGGTGAAGCCCGCGCGCCCGATCAGCCTGCGGTGCATCAGCGCGCCTTCGATCAGGTCCGCGACCAGGTCCACGTGCGGCGCCACCTCGATCTCGCCCCGTGCCACGGCCCGGTCCAGTGCGTTCCGCAGTGGCTGGATCCGTCCCGAGGCCATCGTGAGGAACCTGGTTTCGGCGCCGTCGCGCAGCTCGCCCAGCAGCCCGACCAGCCCGTCGATCCACGGGGCGGACCAGGCCGCCGCCAGGTCGTCGACGTAGGCCCGCAGGTCGGCGCGCAGGGAGCCGGCGTTGAACTCGCGCACCGGCGGCAGGTGCGCGGCGAGCGCGTCGGTGGCCAGCTCCGCCTTGGTGGCCCACCGGCGGTACACGTCGCTGCGGTGCGCCTGCGCCTGGGTCGCGACCTTGGTCATGGTCAGGGCGTCATAGCCCTTGCTGGTCAGCAGCTCCCACGCCGCCGTCAGCAACCGGTGCTCAAGATCGAGATCCCGTGGTCGGCCCGCCATCACGCCCGCACACCCCCATTACGCTACGACTTGTAGCGGAAACGGTAGGGGTCGCGGGGCCTCAGGTCAACCGGTCACGGCGGCGGACCACTCGCCAGCCCAGCCACAGGGCCAGGGCGACCACCGGGATCGAGTACACCGCGTACCGCTCCACCCCGTCGCTGAACCCCATGTACCCCAGCAGGAAACCCAGGAAAGCCAACGTGATCCACCCCGAGTACGGCGCGCCCGGCATCCGGTACAGCGGCCGGCGGACCTCTCCGCGCAGTGCCGCGCGCCGCAGCCGGAGCTGGCACCACAGCAGCGTGCCCCAGGTGGAGATCACGCCCAGCGAGGCGATGGCGACGGCGAGGTCGAATGCCTGTTGCGGGACGAGGTAGTTGAGCAGCACGCCGATGCCGAAGGTGGCTCCGGTGAACAGGACTCCGCCGACCGGGACCTGGCGGGCCGAGAGCCGGGCGGTGAAGTGCGGGGCTTCGCCTTGCTGGGCAAGGGAACGCAGGATGCGGCCGGTGGAGTACAGGCCGGAGTTGCAGGAGGACAGGGCGGCGGTGAGGACCACCGCGTTCATCACGTCGCCGATGATGGGCACGCCCAGGCGAGAAAAGACCGTGACGAAGGGGCTTTCCGCGCCGGAGTAGGCCGTCCAGGGCAGGACCATGACCAGGAGCAGGACCGAGCCGACGTAGAAGACGCTGATCCGCCAGACCACGCCGTTGATGGCCTTGGGCAGGACGGTGGCGGGGTTGGCGGTCTCGCCGGCGGTGATGCCGACCAGTTCGATCGCGGAGTAGGCGAAGATCACCGACTGCATGGTGAGCAGGACCGCGCCCAGGCCGAAGGGGAACAGGCCGCCGTGGGCGGTCAGGTTGGCCACTCCGGCGGACATTCCGCCGCCCATGTCGGCGGCGCCGATCACCAGTGCGGCGCCGACGGCCAGGAAGATCAGGATGGCCAGGACCTTGATGAGCGCGAACCAGAACTCCAGTTCGCCGAACAGTTTCACCGACACCAGGTTCACTACCAGCAAAACGGCCAATGCTACTAACGCAGTCACCCATTGCGGTACTTCTGGCAGCCAGCGCTGGAGGTAGATGGCCACCGCGGTGATCTCCGCGATGCCGGTCATCGCCCAGCTCGCCCAGTACAGCCAGCCGCTGGCGAAGCCGGCCCACGGTCCCACGAACTCCCGGGCGTAGGCCACGAAACTGGCCGCCACCGGCCGGTGCGTGACCAGCTCGCCCAGTGCCCGCATCACGAAGAAGGCCGCGATCCCGCACACCGCGTAGACCAGCACCAACGCCGGTCCGGCCTGGCTGAGCGTGCCGCCGGCGCCCAGGAAAAGGCCGACTCCGATGGCCCCGCCCAGGGCGATCATCTGCACCTGGCGGTTGCCCAGCGACTTGGCGTAGCCCTCGTCCTCGGTCGCCGCGGCGGCCCGCGCTGGCTCCATGGCAGTGACCCCTCCGACTCGGCACGCCATGGCGGAGCGGCACCCCATTAACAATTCAACAACGTCCGTACGCTAGCGAAGGATGCGATGGACTTTCGGGCAAGATGGAGCCAGGGCAGGCAGCGTCGCCGACTCACTGGAGAAGAATTGGCCGACATGATCGTCAGCTTCGAGGGACTCCAGTTCACCGCCGATCACAACTGGGTTCGTTTCGGTGGCGATACCGCGCGGATCGGGATCACCGCGTGTTTCGCCGAGCGGCTGACCGGGTTACGTGAGGTGCGGCTGCCCCGGCCCGGCGACCGGGTCCAGCACCTGGCCCCGTGCGGGCTGCTCGCCACCAGCTGCTGGACCGGCGATCTGTTCACCCCGGTGACCGGCGTGGTGACCGCGGTGAACCAGCGGGTAATCGACGACCCCGAACTGGTGCGCGGCGATCCCTACGGTGCGGGCTGGCTGTTCGAGGCCGATCTGGAGGACCAGCCGGGGCGACTGCTCGACGGGCTGAGCTATCTGGAGCTGACCAGCCAGCACACCTGAGCCCAGCGCGACTGTCCACAGTGGACTATCAGCGGTGCAACCGTTTCCAGGTGAACCAGGTCAGCACGCTCACGCTGATCACCGCGCCCAGCACGATCAACTCGGTCCAGGCCCCGGACACGCCGATCACCAGCACGGTCAGGCCCAGCGCGTACGCGCCGAGCACGCCCAGCAGGGCCAGCACCGCCTGCCGGTTGCGCAGGGACGGCGAACTCAGTCCCAGGAACCGTTCCGCCAGCCGGGGATCCTCCTCGGCCAGCCTCCGCTCGATTTCGGCCAGTGCGCGTTGCTCGTGATCTCGTAGTGCCATCTCCGGCCTCCGCCCGTGTGCCCTCACGGGTACTACCTCGATCAGCGCTCAGTATCCACCCGGATCAGCCGGTCGGGTAGCTCCCACGCCCTGCCGGGGGACACGAACCGGTAGGCTGCGCGCTCTGGCGAGGATGGGGGTGGCGGCGGTGATCCGCTGGGCACGGGCCGGCGCCTGCTTCGCCGGTCACGGTCAGCCGCACCGGATCCGCTGGTTGCGCGCCCGGCTCGGCGAGCTGGCCCAGTTGATCGACTGGCGCACCGCCCAGTACTCCACCGGCTATCCGCTCGGCGAACTGCTGGGTATGCCGTTGCCGCCGGAGTTGCCCAGCGAACCGGTGCTGGGCACGTTGCTGCGCGCGGCGTTGCTGGACCGGGACGATCCCGCCGAGATCCAGTTGTGGTGGGAGCCGGACTTCCTGGCCGAGCTGCGCGCGGGGGTCACCAGCACTCTGGCCACCCTGGACGAGTCCACCGGGATGATCTCGCTGCCGGCCGATCCGGCCGCGGTGCGTGGCTGGAGTTCGGTGCTGCTGCACCTGCGCATCGCCTACACCGCGACCTGGGCGCCCGAACTGCTCACCACCGGCGAGCTGCCCGACGCGCCTGCGGACCGCCAGCTCACCTACCAGCACGCGGCCTGGCTGTGGGACGCGGTGAACACGCTGCACGCCTTCGCGGTCAACTGACCCCGCGGTGCAGGTGCGCCACCAGCGCGGAGCGGCGCGGCACGCCGAGCTTGCGGTAGACCCGGGCCAGGTGGGTCTCCACGGTGCGTTCGGACAGGAACAGCCGGGTGGCGATGGCCTTGTTGGTCAGCCCCTCCCCCGCCAGCGCGGCGACCTCGGACTCCCGCCGGGTCAGATCGCCCGGTGCGCTGTGCGCAGGGCCGGGGCCGGCCGGGACGCGGCGCAGGCCGAGGCGGCGCTGCTGCCGGGTGGTCTCCTTGAGCAGCAGGTCCGCACCCGCGCCGGTGAACAGGGCGGCGGCCCGGTCGAGTTCGACCAGCGCGCGCTCCCGGTTGCCCGCCTCGGCCCAGCCGGTGCCGGCGAGCAACCGCGCCCGCCCGTTCTGCACCAGGTCGCCCGCGGCGTGGAAGCTGCGGGCGGCGGTGACCGCGGTGTGCGCGGCGGCCCGGCCGTCGGCCTCGGCCAGCTGCACCCTGGCGCGGGCCAGTAGCGCGAATCCCCAGCCACGCGGCCGGTTCTGCTCGGCGGTGGACTCGGCGCGCTCGACCCAGTCGCAGGCTTCGATGAGCGCGCCGCGGGCCAGCGCGGCCTCGGTCAGCGTCTCGTAGTGCTCGGGCCGGTAGGCGTGCAGCAGACCGGGTAGTTCGGGTCCGCCCAGGGCCTGGACCTCGGCGCGGAAGTCGGCGGGTTCGCCCAGGGCGAGCCGGGCGGCGGTGCGGCGGAACAGCACCCAGGCGCCGAGCTGGAAATCGCTGTCGTAGACATCCGGGTGCACCTCGGCCGCCTCGGCGCGGGCCGCCTCGACGCCGCCGCGCCAGCGCGCGATGGTCAGCGACTCGGTCAGCCCGATCAGGTAAGGCGGCAGCGCGCCGACCAGCCGGGCCGCCTCGATCGCGTCCCGCACCGTGATCGCCGCCTCCGGCAGCCTGCCCAGCGCGGACAGCGACACCGCGCGCGGGGTGAGGAACTCGCAGATCAGCAGGTGCTGGTGACGTTGCCGGGCCAGGTGCAGGCCGCGGTCGAGGTGGCGCACCGCGTCGGCGTGCCGGTCGTGGGTCTGCTCGGCCATGGCCACCCACATCAGCGTGTTCCACAGCGGCAGCACCTGGGCGTCGGGCAGTTTGTCCAGTGCGGTGGCGGCCATGTCCAGGTTGGCCCTGGCCTCCGCGCCGCCGTCGGGTGGGGCGAAGAGCACGGCCATCGCGCGCGCGGCGATCTGCAGTGACGGGTCCTTGCACCAGATCGCGGCGGCCCAGCCGAGCCGGGTGGCGGCCAGCGCGGACTGGTAGCCGCCGCGGCGGAACTCGATCAGGCCCCTGGTCAGCCACAGCACCGCGCCCGCGGCGGTGTCGGTCATCGGGGCCCGGTCCAGTTCGCGGCGGACCAGGATTTCGGAGTCGGCGAGCTGGCCGCGCCATCGGTGCAGCAGGGCGCAGCGGCCGACGGCGGTCTGCCGCAGGTCGTCGTCGCCGGGGGTGCGGGCCAGGATGTCGTGCAGGACGCTCAGCGCCTCCTCCACGTTGCCGGTCAGCGCGATGCTGGTGGCATAGCCCAGTTGCAGTCGCAGCCGGGGCAGGCCGGCGTTCTCGGGGGTGAGCCGGAGCGCGGCGCGGTGCAGGCCGGCGGCCGCGGCCGGGGCGTGCAGTTGCAGGTTCTCCGCGGCGCGGGTGAGCACCTCGATGGCCGAGTCGTCGCCGATCTCGCCGCAGCGGGCCAGGTGCGGGGCGAGCTGGGTGGCCGGGGCGCCGCGGGCGCGCAGCAGGTCGGCGACCCTGCGGTGCGCGGTGGACTGCCAGAGCGGGCTGGCCGACTCGTACACCGCGGCCCGCAGCAGCGGGTGCCGGAAGGTGACCACCCGCTCAGGACCGTTGGCGCGCAACAGGTCCGCCGCGATCAGTTGCTGTGCGGCGGCGAGGGTCTCGGCCAGGCCGAGGCCGGCCGCGGCGGCGACCAGGTCCGGCTCGATCGGTTCGCCGATCACCGCGGCGGCCTTGGCGACCAGGCGGACCTGTTCGGGCAGCCGGGTGAATTCGGCCAGCAGCGCGGTTTTCGCCGGGGCCGGAACGGCTTCGGCGAGCTGGTGCGGGTGCAGTGCCGAGGCCGGGGCGCGGGCCAGCGCTTCGAGGTAGAGCGGGTTGCCGCCGCTGGCCTGGTGCAGGGCGGCGGCGCGCAGTCCGCCGACGCCGGGTCCGAGCAACCGCCGGGCCTCGGCGAGTTCGAGGGGTCCCAGTTCGATCCGCCGGGAGCTGCCCGCGGGGACCGCGCGGGTGAGCACCGCGGCCACCGCGCTGGGCAGCTGCCGTGGCCGGTAGGCGGCGATGAGCAGCACCGGCGCGCGCGGCGGCTGGCGGAGCAGCTGGGCGAGCAGTTCGGCCGAGGCGGGGTCGCACCAGTGCACGTCGTCGAGCACCAGCACCAGGCCGCGGTGCTCGGCGAGCAGTTCCAGTGCCCTGATCACCGCGCGGTGCAGCACGAACCGTTCCGCGTCCAGGTCGAACCGGTCGGAGTCGTGGCCTGCGCAGGCGGGGAAGACCGCGGCCAGCCGGGTGCGCAGGGCCGCGGGCAGCACGTGGTCGGCCAGCAGCGGGTCGAGGGCCTCGACGAACATGCCGAAGGCCGGGCGCGGTTCGAACTCGACGCCGCGGCCCCAGCCGAGCAGCCGCCGCCCGGTCGCCTCGCGCAGCTCCTCCAGCAGCCTGGTCTTGCCCAGGCCGGGTTCGCCCACCACCTCGGCCACGGTCAGCCCGCCCGCGGCCGGTCGGCCGAGCAGCCGGGTCAACTGCCGAAGCTGGGTCTCCCGGCCCACCAATGGCATCCTGCTCCCCCTTGCCAGTGCTTCCCCCACGGCGACGTTGCCAGTCCGGTTCACCGCGGGGCAACTCGACGATCACGTGCACAGACAACTGGATCGCGGATCGGCGCCAATCCTGCCTGACCACTCGGGCAGCCGGCCTGCCCTTCGGGGCAACGGGGCCCGGCCATCCGGGTGAACATCGACGTTCACCTCAACGGAGCAGCCCCGGCGTATTTCCGGTCCAGCGCGGCGATCATGCGGCGACCACGGCCCATCAGAGTCCACAGTGGACACACGTGTGGACGGTGCCGGACGGCGCTTGCTTGCCGCACAACACATCCGGCCACCAGCGGGTTCACCCTCGCGATGGTCATCGGTCGGATCATCCTGCCCAACGGCCGGGCGAGCTGGGCCCGGACGAGATCAGTTCGCAATGAGCCTGTTGCCGCAACGCGGCGCATTTGGCCGGATGCCCAGCCCGGACATGATGGGATGTGGGGGTGGATCTGGACGAGGTGCGAACCGAAGGCCGGACGCCCGCCGAGCGAAGGGGACTCGCAGAGGCATTGGGGCGAGCCGGGCATCCGGGTGCGGCCGCCTCCGCCCTGCGCGGACTGGTGACCGAGTTCATCGACCGGCTCGGTCCGGTGCACCGGGAGACGCTGGTGACCCGCGATCTGCTGGCCCGCTGGACCGGCGAGTCCGGTGATCCGCTGACCGCGGCCGCCGCCTTCGACGATCTGCTGCCGCTGCAACGCACCGCCTTCGGCCCTGACCACCCGCGCACCCTGCGCACCTGGCACAGCCTGGCCTACTGGACCGGCGAGGCGGGCGATCCCGACCGCGCGGTCGAGCTGTCCCGGGAGTTGCTGCCGATGCGCAGGCAGGTGCTCGGCCCGGCCGAGCCGGAAACCCTGCGCACCCAGCACTGCCTGGCGCACTGGACCGGCGAGGCAGGCGCCATCCTGGCCGCGGTGGCGATGCTGCGTGCCCTGCTGCCGCTGCGCACCGCCGCCCTGGGCCCGGAACACCTGGACACCCACACCACCGCGCACGAACTCGCCCTGCGCCGCGGCGAGTCCGGCGAACCCGAGGCCGCGGTCGAACGACTACGCGAGATCCGCACCCTGCGCCGCGCCACCCTGGGCCCGGACGACCCGCACACCCTGAGCACCTGGCACGCCCTGGCCCGCTGCACCGGCCTGTCCGGCCAGCCGGCCAAGGCCGTGACCATGCTCGCCGACCTGCTCGACCACCGCCGCCAGTCCCAGGGCCCCGCCCATCCCCGCACCCTGCTGACCTGGCACGAACTGGCGGTGTGGGAGCTGGCGGCCGGCCTGCTCGCCGCGGCCAGGGAACGGCTTCGTGGCCTGTTGCCGGTGCGGGAGCGGGTGCTCGGGGCGGCCCACCGGCACACCCGGGCGACCGCGCGGTTGCTCGCGGAGACCGGCGCGGGGAGCTGACCGCCGCGGCGCTAACGCGGGCGCACCGCCTGCACCGGCCGGGCCAGCAGTCCGGCCACCGCCAGCCGCACACCGTCAGCCGGATCCCCCGCGAACACCTCGAACCGGCCGGCCGCGGGCCCGACCGGCGTCACCACGATGAACAACTCGACCGGCCAGACGGGCACCGGGACGTCCTCGCGATGCAGCCGGTTCACCTCGACGTCGGCACAGCGGATGACGAAGAACTCCGCGCCCGCGGCCAGCGCGAGTTCACCGAGTCCGGCGGCGGCGCGGGCCTGGCTGCGGCCGGTGAAGACGTCCACATCGGGCCTGGGTCCGGCATCCGGGGGCAGTCGCCACACCTGGGTGCCGTTGAAGTCCGGTGGTCCGGCCGGGAAACCCAGTACCGGATGGGAGCCGATGTCGGCGGGTTCTTGGCACGGTTCGGCGATGCTGGTCATCCGCGTCTCCCTCACGGCCCGGTGCGGCCTGCTGTGACCACTCCGTTGTAGGCCGAGTTGGCGCAATCGTTGTGGCCACGGGTGGGAATGTGTCCAGATGACCCTCGGGACGCGCCCGATCCGACCCACCCGGACTCAGCCGGTGTCGTCCTCGGAATACAGCGGCCGATCCTTGGTGCGCCGCCAGTGGATCACACTGCCGACGATCAGCGCCCAGAGCGGGATGCTCCACAGCCAGCCAAGCAACGGGTTTCTCGCCTCCCACCGTCGAGCCCGGCAGGCTCCGCGCGTGGAAGGGCCGGTCAGACCCGCCGGACCAACGCAGGCTAATGGGATTACGCGGTCACCCGACAGGGCACCATCGGGTGAAACTCACGGTTGGCAATTTGCCAATAGCAGTCAGGCGTCCACCGGTTCCCGGCAGGCGACATTCCATTCCCGCTGCTACTCAGGTACTTTCCCGGCCTAATCAGGTAAGTGTGATCTCCGCCGAAGCCGCCGCGAACGTCCTGCCACCCGAGGTCACCACCACCGAAACAACCCACCTACCCGGCCCGGCGATCAACGCCGGTCCCCTGGACAACCCGACAAAACAGGCCTGTCGCGGCGTGCTCGCCACCCGCCCGTCCGGCGCCCGCAACACCACCCGGATCCGGCAGTCCCGCGGCAACGGCCCGCGCTGGAACGCCGACGGCGACACCGACCCGCCCGCGGTCTCCACACACGCCTGCACCTTGCCCGCCGGATCACTGCAATTCGCGGCGGCAGGGGCGGCGGCGGCCGGGCTCGCGGCGAACACCCCGAGGCCGATCGCGGCCACTGCCACGGCACTGCCGCCCCGGATCACCTTGTGACGCAAGGACACTGAGTCTCCTTCAGCCCGCACACGGACCGTCCACATCGGATCGGCCACCTGCCCACGATGCCAGTCCGGCCCCCTCGGGTGGGCGGCGCTGCCTGAACGGACACAGTGCCGTGCCCAGGAGAGAACACCTACCGCCACTTCTGCCGGTACCACGCTCACCCGGCCCGGAACACAACCTCCGCCGCCGCGCACAGGCTCAGCGCGCCGCCCGGGTGGATGGCGGTACTGAGCAGCCGGTTGTGCCGGTCGATGATCTGCTCGGCGGTCAATCCCGCGACCGGATCACCGCCCGCGGCCGGCGCGTGCCCGTCACTGACCAGCACCACGTCCAGCCCGTGGCTCTGCGCGGACCGCGCGGTCGCGTCCACGCAGTAGTCGGTGGCCACCCCGGTCAGCACCAGGGTGTCCACCCCCCGCGCGGTGAGAAACTCGGCGAGATCGCTGCGGTAGAAGGAATCCGTCGCGGTCTTGGGCACCACCACATCGGTCGGCTCCAGCCCCAGCCGAGCACTGATCCGGGTGCCAGGAGATCCGGGATCGAACATGGATCCGCTGGGCCCGAACTGCTGTATCGCGATCACCGGCACGCCGTGCTGCCGGGCGTCCCACGCCAGCGCGGCGATCCGGTCGGCCAGCTCCATGCCTTGCCAGACCAGGGGGATCAGGACTTCCTGCATGTCGACGATCACCAGTGCGGGCTTCATACCGCCACAGCCTATGCCGGAACGAAGAGGAGTCCCGGCCCTAGCTCTCGTCGCGCTTCCGTTGACAGTAAGCCAGGTTGTCGCGAGTGCGGATGGTGTCGGGGTGATCAGGCCCGAGGACGCGCAAGCGGTCGGCGAGCAGTTCCGCGAACGCGGTGACCGCGTCGCCCAGCTGTCCCGCTTTGGCCTGCCAGAACGCGAGGTTGTGCCTGCTGGCAAGGGTGTTGGGGTGGTCGGGGCCGAGCACCCGCAGCCGATCGGCCAGGAGCGCCTCGAAGGTGGCGAGGGCTCCAGCCGGGTCTCCCGCCTCGCCACGGCAGAAAGCGAGGTTGTGGCGAGTGAGGAGCGTCTTGGGGTGGTCAGGCCCCAGCACCCGTAGGTGATCGGTCAGCAGGTTCTCGTAGGCAGTGACGGCGCTGGTCCAGTCTCCCCGCTCCCCACACACGAGCGCCAGGTTGCCGCGAGTGAGCAGGGTGTCGGGATGATCGGGCCCGAGCACGCGCAGGTGGTCTGCGAGCACCTGCTCCCACGCGATGGCGGCACCGGCGGTGTCGCCTGTCGAGCCGCGGCAAGCCGCGAGATCGCTCCGGCAGTGCAGGGTCCCGGGGTGGTCGGGACCAAGGACACGCACCTGATCTGCCAGGAGTTCTTCGAGCATGGTGAGCGCCCCAGCCGGATCGCCCGCCTCGCCACGTTGGACGGCCAATTTGCCCCGGATGCTGAGAGTGTCGGGATGATCCGGGCCGAGAACACGTTGCTGATCCGCGAGAAGTTCCTCGAACGCGGTCAGCGTCCCGGCCAGATCCCCCGTATTGCCACGCTCGCAGGCGAGGCAGCCCCGGGTGTTGAAGGTACTGGGGTGGTCAGGGCCGAGAACCCGCAACTGATCGACAAGCAGCTCCTCGAACGCGGCGATGGCACCGGCGGCATCGCCTGCTTCACCACGCCAGTACGCGAGATTGTGGCGAGTGGCGAGCGTGCCGGGATGATCGGGTCCGAGGATGCGCAGCTGATCAGCGAGCAGCGTCCCGCAAGCCGCGGCCGCCCCTGCCGCATCTCCAGCCTGGCCCCGGCAAGCGGAGAGGTCGCCGCGGACGGTCAGGGTTTCGGGATGGTCCGGACCGAGGCGGCGGAGCCGGTCGGCGAGCAGGTCCGCGTAGGCGGTGGCGGCGCCGGCCGGATCGCCCGCCTCGCCACGCCAGAGCGCGAGGTTGTGGCGGGTGCGCAGGGTATTGGGGTGGTCAGGGCCGAAGACCCGCAACTGATCGACGAGCAGCTCCTCGAACGCGCCAACGGCACCGGCGGCATTGCCCGCCTCGCCACGCCAGAGCGCGAGATCCTGGCGAGCGGAGAGGGTGCCGAGATGATCGGGTCCGAGGATGCGCAGCCGATCTGCGACCAGGTCCGTCAACAAGGTGACCGCCCCAGCCGGATCCCCGGCATGGCCGCGGCAGTTGGCGAAGTGGCTGCGGGCGGTGAGGGTGGTCGGGTGGTCGGGGCCGAGGTGCCGGTTGGTGAAGTCGCGGAGGTGGCGACTCTGTTCACCGGCCGCCGACACCAACCCGGCGGCGCTGAGGCTGACCGCGATCGTGAACAACAGCAGGTGCGCGTCCGGCCAGAAGAGATCCGCGCCCGCACTGTCCTGCAGTGCCAACGCGTTGGCCCGCAGTGCTTGGCCCAGCGCGGTGTCCTTCTCAATCTCCGGCCAGATCTCGGTCAACCCATCGGCGGCATGCCGGGCCACGGTGGCACGTAGCGGCGGTTCGAGCTGATCCCAGGTGGCCCGCTGCACGAGTGCGTGTACCCGGACCGCGCGCTGGGTCTCTCCCGGTTGGTAGGTCACCAGATTGAGCCGGTGCAGGCAGGTCAATGCATCCCGGGCGTCGTCCTGGTCCACCTCGTGGCCGAGGACCGTGCTCAGGTGCGCGCGCACGGCGTCGCTGGTGAACAGTGCGGCCGGGATGCCGTTGGGGTCCAGGCCCGCGGTCAGCTGGAGGACCGGTTCGGCCAGGCCGGCCGGGGCGAGCTGGTTGGCCAGTTCGACTGACAACGCCCAGGTGGTCGCCACGGTTTCCCGGTGGCCGTCGGGCAGGCCCGCGTGCTCCGGCACCACCGCGGCCAGTCGCCGTCGGGCGAACCGGCGCCGGTACTCCGAGCACGGGAGTTGCCGGTCCAGCAGGTAGGCGGCGGCCTGGGCCAGTGCGAGCGGCAGGAAACCCAGATCCTGGGCGAGGCCCTCGACGTCGTCGGCCAGTTCCAGGCGTTCGCGCAGGTAGGCGTGGGCTTCGGCGGGGGTGAACAGGCCGACCTCGACCACCTGCCGCCCCGCTCCGTGCAGGGCGGCGTCCCGGCGGCGGGTGGTCACGACTGTCTGTCCGGACTGGGTTTGTGGGGGCCACAGGTCGGTCAGGTCGGCGGCGGAACGCACGTCGTCGAGGACCACCAGCCAGCGGGATCCGTTGCCGGCCAACCATTCCAGCAATCGTCGGGCTCCGTCGCCCGGGTCCTGGTCGGCGACGCCGGTCAGGTCGGCGGCCAGCCGGGCGTAGTCGGAGACCACTGCCTCCCGCGAGGTCGCGGTGACCCACACCAGCAGCTCCACCGCACCCGTGGCCCACTGGTGTTCGGCGTGGTGGGCGGCCAGCTGGGTTTTGCCGACGCCGCCCATGCCGGACAGCACACTGGTCGCTGAGTCGGACGCCAGTTGGCGTGCCACCCGCCGTTCCTGGAAGCCGCGGGCCTGCGGCGGCACCAGACCGGCGCGGTGCGGCAGCTGCACCGGCGGACGGGTCTCGTACCAGACGGTGACCCCGCCGTGGATGTCCCTGGCCTGGATGATCGGGCCCGCGCTGTCGCCACTGACGGTGTTGACCACCCCGGCCTTGCGCCTGTCAGCCTGCACGCGATCATCGTCGCCGCCACCGGGGACGATCGCAGCCGAATGCGCGACCGCCACCCGATGGGTGCAAGGTCGATACGGCTCAGCCCAGTTCGCGGTAGGTGACCGCCATCATCTTCATCCGCTTGATCTGGCCCGAGGAGAACACGGTCAGGCAGGCGTCATCGCTGTAGTCCATGAAGTTGTGGATCGGGTCGGCGCCGGGCAGCGGGCAGGAGTCTCTGCCTTCCGGGCAGCCGTCGGAAGCCGATGCCTGGTAAGGCGTGTCGGCCACCTCGTCCCCGGGGGTTTCGCATTCGCCCTGGAAGGTGTGCAGCAGCCCCAGCCAGTGGCCCACCTCGTGGGTGGCGGTGCGGCCCAGGTTGTACGGCTCCAGGGTGCCGCCGGGCACCGTGTCGAACTGGATCACCACGCCGTCGATCCGCGGGTGCCGGTAGGCGTCCCAGGGGAAGGTCGCGTAGCCGAGGTTCTCCCGGGAACCGCCGGAGGTGTTGAACCACAGGTTCAGATCGGCGGCGGCGCCCTTGCGCAGGGCCCGACGCATGGCGAGGTCCTCGGGGCTGTCCGATTTCGCCACGTGCCAGGCCGGGTTGACCGTCCGGTCGGTGCCGGCCAAGGCGAACTTGAAGGGGGTGCTGCGGAAGTCGGTGTTCAGCACCTTGATCTGGTCGGTGATCTGCTTGTCCGGGATGTTGCCGCCCGCGAGGGTCTGGTCCTTGCTGACCACGTGCACGTAGACGTTGATCGTCGCGGCGGCGAGCTGGACATCGGCGTCTTTGCCGAAGCGCCGTTCCAGGTCGGCCTGCACGGCGCGCACCTTGTCCGCGGGGACATCGGCGTGATCACGTCCCACGGACCGTCCGGAACCGGGCAGGCAGTCCTGGGCGGCGGGTTGGGCCGTGGTGGTGGCGCCGGGCAGCAGCAACATCGCGACGACGAGGGTTGATCCGGCAAGTGAGGCGGCGAGCTTGCTTACTCCTTTGGGACCAAAACAAACCGCCACTCAGAGTAGTGACCCGGGCGCGCCCGATGGAGATATCGATCGAGTGGCCTCGTCCGCGCTTGCCTAGGCACCTGGCCCGGATCCCTGTCTGTCCACTGTGGACTGTTCAGCTACCGGTGCGGATCAGTGGCCGAGGTTCTCGGGTCCATCACGGGCCGGGTCGGCGCCGGCGGGATACGCCGGGTCACAGTTCTCGATACGCTGCTAACACTCCGGCCCCCGGACCCGACGAAGATCACCTGACCAATAAGGTGATCATCCCCGTGTCCGGCAGGAGTTTCCGCATGACCAACGTGGACGCAGGTCTGCGCATCGTTCTCGTGTCCTTTACCGCCGATCGGCTCGCCGCCCTGCATGAGACCTGTGTCCGCGGTGGACACACCCCGGTCGCCTACGCCTACTCCCGTTCCCTCAAACCAGGGAAACCCACCGATCCGGGTAGCGCGCGAGTGGTCGCGGAAATCACCGACGCGCTGCCACCTGGCATGGATCTGCTACTTCCCGGCAGCACCGCCGGACTGGCGAGGACCCTCACCGGATACCGGCCCGATTTGCTGGTTGTTTACGGCTTCTCCTGGAGAATTCCCGCCTCAGTGCGAAAGATACCCCGACTGGGCGCAATTAACATCCATCCGTCGCTACTCCCGCGCTATCGCGGACCGGCGCCGGTGCTGCACGCCATCCGGAACGGCGACCCTGAAATCGGCGTGACCGCCCATTGGATGGACGAGGACTTCGACACCGGCCCGGTGCTCGCCCAGCAGGGCGGCATCCCACTGGCCGAGGAGGTGACCGCGCCCGAACTGTGGCAGCTGACCCGGCCGGTGGTCAGCAGTGTGCTCGCCACCGCGCTGGAACAGGTGCTCGCGGGCTTCCCCGGCGAACCGCAGGACGAGACGAGCGCCTCCTACGCCGGGATGCTCGAACCGGCCCTCCACGAGGTCGACTGGTCGGGCACCGCCGCCACGGTGCACAACCAGGTGCGCATGTTCCGGTTCATCGGACCGGGCCGCGGGCCACTGGCCGAAGTCGATGGCCGGCGGATCCGGGTGCTGCGGACCAGCCTGGCACCCGCCGAGGGCATCCGGGTGCGGTGTGCGGACGCGCCGATCTGGATCACCGAGTCGGCCCCGGCCCCGGAGCCAGCCGCGCCGTGATCCGCGCCCGCAGCGCCTCCGCCCGTGGGTCGCCGAAGTCCGCCAGGGCCGCCAGCGCCTCTGTCCACAATGGACCGGACTCCCCCGGCGGCTCGGTCTCGGCGTGCGCGCGGGCCAGGTTGTCCAGTGCCCTGGCGAGCTGCCAGCGGTCACCGAGCCTGCGCTGGGTGACCACAGCGACCTGGTGGAACTGCACCGCCTCGGCCGGACGGCCCAGCTCGCGGAAGGCCTCGCCGGTGGCGTCCAGGGCCTCCGCCTCCCGGCCGTGGTCGCCGAGTTGCCGCTGGATGGTCACCGCGTGCCGGCACGAGGTCAGGGCCAGCTCGGCATCGCCCTCGGCCCGCTGGACGCGGGCCAGCTCCAGTAGCCAGTGCGCCTCCCACATCTGGTTCTCCGCCTGCCGTGCGATGTCCAGGGCCGCCTCGATGGCGGCCCTGGCCTCGCCGAGCCGCCCGGTCTCCCGGCGCACCTTGGCCAGCAGGTGCAGCGCGTCGCCGCGACCGACCTGGTCGCCGAGATCCGCGAAGTCCACCAAGGCCCTGGTCAGGTACTCGTTCGCCGCCTCCGGCGCACCGGACTCATGGCAGGCATGGGCGAGGTTGGCGCGCAGCACCGCGGTCCACCGGCGCTCGCCCAGCCCCTCGAAGGCGGCCAGTCCACGCTCGAACCGCGCCCTGGCCTCGGCCAGCCGCCGCTGGCGCAGGGCCAGCAGCCCCAGCGAATTGACCGACCGGGCGGCGCCGGACTCGTCACCGCCTGCCCGCCGCAGCTCCAGCGCGCTCCGGTGGCACTGCGCGCTCTCGGCCAGCCGCCCGCTCTGCAGGTAGGCCACGCCGAGGCTGGTCAGTGACTCGGCCTCGCCCGCCCGGTCGCCCAGCTGCCGGGCCGCGGCCAGGCCGGTCCGGGCGGTGTCGATCCAGTCGTCGAACATGTTGCGGTGCTGGTAGAACTCGCGCAGCAGCGCGGCCAGCCGCCAGGCCGGTTCGGCAAGGCCGTGCTCGGCGACCAGCCTGGTCATCGCGACCAGGGCGGTGCGCTCCTCGGCGAACCAGCGGAGCGCATCGCGTTCGGCCGGAAACCGCGGCGGTGGCACCGCCAGCGCCTCCTCCGGCAGCGGCGCCCTGGCGGCGAAGGGTGTCAGCACGGCCACCGCGGCGTCGGTGGCCCGCAGGTACCACCGGCACAGGCGGGCGAGCGCGGCCAGCCGGTCGGCCTCGCTTTCCAGCCGTTGCGCCTGGTCAGTGGCGTAGGCGCGGAGCAGGTCGTGGAAGCGGTAGCGGTCATCCGCGCCGTGCTCCAGCAGGTGCGCGCCGGCCAGCACGTCCAGCAGGCGGCGGGCCTGCCCGAGGCTCGCCCCGGCCAGCGCGGCCGCCGCGGCGTCGCTGAACTCGCCGCCGGGGCACAGTCCCAGCAGCCGGAACAGCCGGGCCGCCTCCTCGCCGAGCGCACGGTAGGACCAGGCGAAGACGGTGCGCACGGCGTCGGCCTCTTCGTCGTTGTCCGCAGTCAGGGCGTCCCAGAGCCCGGACTCGTCACGCAGGTCCTCGATCAACTCGGTCAGCCGCCGGTGCGGCCTGCTGGCCGCGCGTTCGGCCGCGATGCGCAGCGCCAGCGGCAGCCGGGCGCACAACCGGGCCAGTTCGGTGAGTTCGGCGGTCTCGTCCTGGCCGCGATAGCCCGCGGTGACCTTGCGCAGCAGGGCGACCGCGTCGGCCTCACGCAGCACGTCCACCGGCACCCGCCAGGCCCCGTCCCTGGCGACCAGTCCGGAGAGCCTGCTCCGGCTGGTGACCACCGCCAGGCTGGCCGGGGTGCCCGGCAGCAGTGGCCGGACCTGGGCCGGGGTGGCCGCGTTGTCCAGCAACACCAGCACACGCTGGTCGGCCAGCAGCGAGCGGTACAGCGCCGCGCGGTCCTCCACCCCGGCCGGAATGCCGGTGGCCGGGACACCCAGCGCGCGCAGGAACCGGTCCAGCGCCTGGCCCGCGGTCACCGGTGGCCCCGGGTCGTAGCCGCACAGGTTCACATACAGCTGGCCGTCCGGGAATCGGTCGCGCACCCGGTGCGCCCAGTGCAGGGCCAGCGAGGTCTTGCCGACCCCCGCGGTGCCGGTGAGCACCAGCAACCCGGCCGCCGCCGGTTCCTCCGGGTCACCGGTGAGGATCTGGGTGAGCCGGTCGACCTCCTGCTGCCGGTTGACGAAGCCGCGTGCCTCACCGGGCAGCTGCCTCGGTGTGGGGCCGGCGGGGCGGGGCACGCCGTGGAAATGCACGCCGCCGTGCACCTCACCGGCCTGCACCACCTCCGCGGCCGATCCGGAGATCTCGGCCCGGTGCGCCCGGTCTTCCGGCTCCTCACGACCCACCCTTCACCCGCCACACGGCGCGCCGAGCCTGGCCACCTCGCGGTCGAAGAACGCCGACAACTCCTCGCCGCAGTCGTAGAGGTCCTGGATCAGTCGCTGCACGCGCCGGATGAGGTCCCGGTCGGTGAACCGCCTGCCCCCGGCCGGCTCGCCGTGCTCGTTGTAGACCACCTCGTACATCGCCCTGGACCCCACCGTGAACACCTCCGGCAGTGGCCCGGTGTGCTCGAAGCGCTCGATCCGCTCCGGCCCGACCACGCGGATCGCGGCCCCGCTGACCGCCCGCAGCCGCAGCACGTGCAGCTCCCAGTGCAGGTAGGGCGTCAGCGGCAGCTCCACCACCCGCACCCGCCAGTACCGGTCACCGCGGGCGGCCGCGCGCCGGTAGTAGGCCAGAAAATCCGGCTGCCGCTCCGCGATCAGCCGTAGCGCCTCCGCCCAGTCGCCCCGATCGAAGGCGGCCCAGCTGTCATCCCCCGGCTCGGCGAAGCTCTGCTGCCGCTCCAGCTTCCAGAAACCCGGCGGCCCGATCCGCGCCAGGTCCGCCGCGGTGGCGCGGTCGAACTCCGCGAGGGTCAGCTCCTCACGAGGCGCGCGGGCAAGCAGTTCACGCATCGGGAATGTCCGCCTTTGCCGCGAGCATGGTGATCCGGGGAATGACGACGAGTCGCTCATCCTCGGCAATGGACACCCCGGCCGGCAGCCGGGAACGGTGTGCGTCGGTGAGATCGCGCCCGATCACCGCGACGTCACCATTGTCCAGTTCCCAGATGTCCGGACAAGTTGTCTCCCCGGCGGTCGTGCCCAATTCGTGTGGGGACCGGCCCCATCTCCTGGCCAATACCGCCGTCGGGTCAGCTTCCCACCTGCGCTGTCTCATGTCGCCCCTCCTGGAAAAACTCGCGACAGTCTCGCAATTATCCCACAGAATGACTGCACGCAACGGGCGAACTCTAATGGACCAAAAGCAGTAACCATCGGCAGCAGACGGTTATTCCAGCCTGAGGAGTATTGTCAATAGGGCGACAAGTTCACCCCGCTCACACCGCGGGCGGAGTCGCTGGGCCACTGGCGCCCGGACTGGCATCGACCACGCCGATCATGCGCTCCAGCTGTTCCGTGCCCTGGGCTCCGACCGGTCACAGCCGGCTCGGGCTACCGCTCAACCGTCCTGCCACTCGGCGTTGGCGCGCAGGTACGCCAGGCCCACGGCCTCCTGCGCGAGGCGGTGGCCCGAAGCCAGCAGTGAGCCGGCCGCTGCCCAGTGCGGCTCGGGCAGCCAGGCCGCGATGGTCTCGGCCAGGTCCGCGGGCACGGGGCGTTGACCGGGCTGGGGGCGGCCGCGGGCAAACAACGCGCGATACAGGCCGACCGCCGGACGGACCGGGGGCAGGCCCGCGGATTCGGCGATCCGGGAGGCCGAGGCCGGGATGCGCAGCCCCACGGCGTCCACGTCACCGAAGTAGCGGATCTCCCGCGGTGGCGGCGTGCGCCGGGCCAGGGAGAGCACCGAGGACTCGAACCCGGCGCCCGCGCCCCAGCCCACCTGCCCGACCCGACCGGCGCGACCGGCGCGACCGGCGCGACCGGCGCGACCGGTCAGTGTGTCCACAATGGACCCGAAGGTGTCGCTGTTCTCCACCACCAGCAGCACCTCGCCGTCGCCGACCTGCTCCCGGTGCAGCGGCAGGACGGTGCGCCGGGTCCGGAGTAGCTCCAGGGTCAGGCGGCCCGGTCCGAACAGGGCGCCGCCGAGCAGGGTGTCCAGGGTCTTCTCGTCGCCGAAGATCTCCCAGGATCGTTCCCTGGACGGCACGATCAGCTTGTCGGTGCTGCGAAACAGCCAGCTGTTGGCCTGGTCGAGGATGGTCAGCTGCGCCTGGCTCAGCGGCAGTCCGGCGGCCCAGGCGAGGTCGGGGTGCCACACCGGCCGGGGCGTCCCGACCGGCTGTTCCGCTGGGCGGGGCAGGGTGACGAACCTGGGCAGGGCGGGCTGGGCCGACCGGTCATAGGACCGGGTCGCGGGCAGGATGAGCAGCGCCGCGTCGGCGAGTTCGGCGAGCGTGGTGGCCAGCAGCCGTCGCCTGCCGGGAGCGGATCGGTTCGCTGGGTCGGCGGTGTCCAGCAGCCGCCACAGTTCGGCGGCGGTGATCCGGCGGCGGGGCCAGTTCCGCATCGCCTCGGCCATCCGGGCGGCACGCGGGGACAGCCCGGTCATGATGGCGCCGGATCGTCGGCCGGGCGGTGGAACAGGCGGGTGGCGGTGAGCCGGGCGGTGCCGTCCGGGGCGTCGAGCTGGTCGAGTGCGGCGGCGATCCGGCTTTCCACGGTGAGGTACTTGCGGCCCGCACGCAGGTCGGCGTCGTTGCGCAGGCGGATGATCAGCGGGAACTCACTCAGCGCGCCGGTGTCGAACAGGCCGGTGGTGTAGACGAGCTGCACACCGAGCGCGGCGGCGACGGCGAACTGGAGTTCCAGCAGGTAACCGGCGTTGGCGCGGCCGAGTGGGTTGTCCAGGAACAGCACGCCGGAATGCCGTTGCCTGCCGTGGCCGCGGTCGTTGGCGCGCAGGGCGGCCATGGTGCAGTACAGGATGATCGCGGCGGTGAGTTGCTGACCGCCGGAGAAGACGTCCTTGATCTCGGCCACGCGCAGCCGTTCGGTGCGCAGCACGGCATCCGGTTTGAGCATCTCCACCCGCACCCCCTTGGGCATCGCCACCCGGACCCCGCGCAGCAGCAGGCTGACACCGTCGCGTTGGGCCGGTCCGGCATCGCCGGCGAAGGTGTCCACGACCTCGCCGAGCCGGTCGAGCAGCACGGGCTCCTCGGCCTCCTCGAACCGGATCCGCAGGAACTCCTGCCCCGACCAGCCGCCGAGCCCGTCCGGCAGCCTGGACAGGCGCTGGGCAAGCCGGAGGGTGCGCAGTGCGCCGTCGACCATGCCCTTGAGCCGGATCACGATCCCCGCCCGGTGCTGGGTGATCTGCTCGATCTCGTCCACCAGGGTGCGCAACCGGGGCCGCAGCGCCTGCGCCCACTCCTCGGCGTGTTCCGGCAGCCGGTCCCGGGGCACCGCCACCAGCTGTTGCCGCACCGGGCTCCGGACGCCCTCGAAGCGGGCTTCCACGGCATAGCCCGCCAACCGGTCGGCCGTCCGGCGCACCGCCTGCACGGCCTGCTGGTGGATGTCCTTGGCCTCCTTGAGGTCCGAGCGCACCCGGTCCCGGCGCGTCCGCGCGTCCTCGACCGAGCCGGGGAAGGGGTCACCGTCCTCCTCCGCGTCGTCCAGGTGCTCGCCGAGAGAGTCCGCCACGGCATGGAAGCCCTCAGCCAGTGCCTTGGTCCGGTCGACGTCACCGTCGAGTTCTTGTCGCCGGGCCCGGATCTCCTCGTGGGCTGCACGCGCGAGGTCCCAGTCGGCATTGGCGCGGGCAAGGAGTTCCCGGCCGTGCTCGGCGTCCCTGGGCTGGCCGTAGGGTTCGAGGGATCGTTCCTGGCGCTGAAACTTCTCGTAGTCCGATTTCAGCGCGCCGAGGCGTTCCTGGATCTCGTCCCGCCGCAGGCTCACCGTGGCCACCTGGCGTTCCGCACGGGCGGTCGCTTCGGCTCTGGCCGCGGCGTCCATACCGTCCGATGTGGACAGTAGCTGTCCCGCCTCAGTCGCGATGTCGGTGGGCAGTTCCCGCACGGCCCTGCGTGCGCCGGCTTCCCCGTCCTGGGCCGACTTGAGCGCGGCCCGCAGGTCCGCACCGACCTCGACCTGTTCGTAGGCCAGCGCGGCGTCCCGATAGGCGGCCCGCAGCTGGGGAACCGGTTCGGCCGGAACCGGCTCCTGCTCGGTCACCGAACCGCCACCGGGCACCTTGCCCAGCTCCTCCATGGCGGCGTTCGCGGTGCGCCGATGTCCGCCGGCCTGCAACGATGCCTCGGTCGCCGCACCGCGCAGGCGCGTCGCGGCCGCCTTCGCGGCGTCGGCCTGCAGTTGGGCTTGTTTGGCAGCCTCGGTGGCCGCTTCGGCCTGTGCGGTCAGTTCGGGGATGCGGGCGCAGTGCGTGGCGAGCACGCGCAGCTTGGCCGCGATGTCGTGCCGCCGTTGCTGCTCGGTGCGCAGCTGGGGCAGTCCGTCCCGCGTGTCAGTCTCGGCTTTGTCTGCTGCCGCCGCGTCCCGCTGAGCCCGCTCCTGCTCCTCCTCGGCCACCGCCAGTTCAGTGTCCTTGGCCTCGCGGTGTTCGGCCAGCTCCCGCAAGGTTCCCGGTGGGTACTCGCGTTGCCAGCGCGCCACCCGTTCCAGCAGTTCCCGGTCCTGCTTGAGCAGGCTGCCCAGGGCAATCAGGCGGGCCTGGTGAATCCGGCGTCGATCGGTGATCGCCGCGCGTTCGGCCGCGGCAGCGTCCTCGTCGTACATGGCCGGGTTGGGCGGAACCAGGAAGGCCAGCCCGGCTGGTCCGGCAGCGTGCTGGTCTCGCAGGGCCGCGGTGGCGCCGACGGCGATGATCGAGCGGGGCAGCAGCCGTGCCTGTTCCAGTTCGGCGCGGGCGCGGGCGAGATCGGCCGGGTCGTTGAGCACGATGCCGTCGACCAGGTGCGGGAACTTGTCCATGGTCGCGCCGCGGCCCTCGGCAGGCAGCTGGGCGAGGAAGCGCCAACCCGAGTACCCGGCTATCCCGGCGTTCTCCAGCACCTGCAGCGCGGCCTCGACCTCCGCCGGTTCCGGCAGCAACCCACCGGTGCCGAGCCGTTCCAGGGTTCGCCGGTCGTCGGTGTCCACGCGCCGAAGTTCGTCCATTGTGGACTGAGCTTCGTCGATGGCGGCGCCGAGCAGCTCGGTCAGCGCGGGCGCGTCGGTGTCCAGTTCGACGGTCTCCGCGCCCAGCAGTTCGGCGAGCCTGCTTTCGCCGCTCAGCGCGGTCTGGACCTGCTGGGCCTGATCATGGGCCGCGGCCGCGGCCTCGGCAACCCGGCTCGCCTGGTACACCTTCCCATCGACCAGCCGCACCACCTTGGCCGCGGCTTGTCGTTTGTTGCCAAGGGTCTTCAGTTCCTGCTGCGCGTCGAGGACTGCTTGCTCGGCGGCGGCGGCCTGTTCCTCGGCGGTCTGGGCGGCGGCGGGCACCTCGGCCCCGGCTGCGAGCAGTCCGTCCTGGACGGCGGTGGTTTCCAGCCGCCGGATGGCCGTGAGGTCCTCGCCGGCGCGTTTCGCCACACCCTGCTGCCGGCCCACCGTGCTCTGTGCCTGTCCCAGGATCTCCTGCTGATCCTCGGCTTCGCTCGTCCTGCCGCGTGCGGTCGCCTCGGCGGCTTCCGCATCGGCCTTGGCCTGTGTCACCGCGGCGAGCAGTCCACGGGCCAACCGGCGGGCAGCCCGGTTCATCGCGTCCAGCGCCGGCTTGGCGTGTTCCTCTTGGATTTCCACCAGTTCGGTGAGCTGCGCGGCCTTGTCCTCGGCGGTGCGGAACTGGAGCACGATCTCGGTGGCCTGCCAGGCACGCAGCCGCGACCTGGCCCCGGCCAGCTCCTCGTCGATCTTCTTCAACTCCGCTTCGGCGTCCCGGAGCAGATGCCAGGCGAGCAGCCTGCGCAGTTCGAGCACCACCGCGTTGAGCCGTCGTTGTTCGTTGTCGGCGACCTGTTCCCGCTCGGCGGCCTCCTTCGCGGTCTCCTTCAACAGGTTGAGGCGTTGCCGTTCCTGATCGTGCCTGCGGCTGACGGCACCCGCGAATCGCTGGGCCTGCTGGCCTGTCTGGAAGGCCATCACCTCAGCCGCTCGGGCATCGCCCTCCTGTGCGGCCAGCGGCCCGAGCAGGTCAAGCGCGCCGGCGACGAAGTCCCGTTCGGCGATGATCTCGTTGCGGCGAGCCAGGGTTTCCGCGTAGCCGTCCACGACCTCAGCCAGCCCCTTGGGGTCTTCCTCGGGGGTGACCGCGGTGAGCAGGCGGTCCACGAACGCCTCGTCGGTCTTGAAGGTGAAGGCGTCGGCGGCCTCGCCCTCACCGGCGTTCATCGTGCGCTGGTAGCGGAACAGCTCCGGGTCGAGTTCGAGGTCGGTCAGGTGCTCGGTCCAGTCGCGGTGCACGGTGGTCCAGGTCAGTTGCAGCTCGGGTTCGGCGCGCTGGGCCTCATGCAACTGGTCGCGGAAGCCGGCGAGGGTCATCGGCCGTCCGTCCCTGGTGACCGGCAACTCGTCCAGGGTGCAGGAACCGGTGGGGCGGAAGGAATACCAGCAGTCCACGAGCTTGCCAGGGTCGGCGGACTGGACGTGGCCGCGCCATTCCGAGACCTTGCCGGTGACCAGCCACTGCCCGCTGACGGTGTGCTGCCATTCCAGCGCGATGTGCGCGACGTCCTTGCCGGAGACGAACTTCTCCAGCACCCGGGTGCTGGTGGTGCCCACGACCTGCCGCCGCCCCGGCAGCATCACCGAGAAGATCAGCTTGATCAGCACGGACTTGCCGCCACCGTTCTCCAGGAACAGCACGGTCGCCGGGGCCGGGCGGCGGGCCGCGTACTCGCCGATGCGGCCCTGTCCCGGTACCAGCGCGCCAACCTCGCGCAGGTCCAGCACCACGTCCTGGTACCGGGCCCCGGCAGGGCCGACCGAGAACAGCCGCACCCTGGCCAGTTCGTACATGATCTCCCCTACTCCGGTCGCTCGCCGACCCGCAGGCTGCCCCCGGGATCGGTCACCGGGACCACCCCCAGCTCCAGCAGTTCGGTGAAAGCCCGCTGCCCGGCCAGTTCCCGGACCTGGACCTGGTATCGAGGCGTGGTGCGGAAGACCCCGCCCTGCTCGTTGCTGACCCCCACCATCAATCCCTGCTCGGCCAGGAACTTCAGTGCCTTGGCGATCATGCCGTGGGTGGCGGCGAAGGAGCGGCGGCCGTCCCTGGTGGGCGGTGCTGAGGGGCGCCGAAGGTAGGCGCGCCAGGCCCGTTCCAGTTCGGGCGCGTCCTCGGGCGGATCGTGGTTCTCCTCGGCGGTCTTGGCCCGTTCGTCGAGCATCCGGCAGGCGTCCCGGACCGCGCTGTCGACCTGGTCGACCGAGACGCGGCCGACGTAACTGTCGTTGCCCAGGTCGTCCGGGCGGGGGAAGGCGAGCGCGGCCACGGCGAGATGGATCAGGCCGTGCAGCACCTTCTCCTCCCGGCGGTTCTGCACCGAGGTGCGGCGGGCGTACTCGTCCATCCGGATCTCGAAGACCGACCCCTCGGTCGGGGCCAGCACGATCCCGGATCGGGTGCCTGCCGCCAGCACGAGCAGGCCGAGTCCGGCGGCCACGGCGTGCACGAGTTCGGTGAACTCGTCGTCCTCGGTGTAGCGGCGCACCAGATCGGCGTAGACGACGTCCCTGGCAACGAGTTGTCGTGGCTGCATGCCCAGTGCGATCAGCTGGGCGGCGGCCTCGGCGTCCCTGGCGTTCACCCGGCCTCCCTGTCGCCCGCCGACTCCGGCCGGGCGTCGAGTTCGGGCAGCTCCGCGACGCCGACGAGCAGGTCAGCGCCGCCGAACTCCTTGTCCCGCAACGCGGTGCCGTCGTCCACGGCCACCAGCACCCGCGGGTCGCCCTGCCGCAGCGCGACGCCCAACTCGGGGCTGTAGGCGTGCAACACCCGCAGGGCAACAAGTTCGGGCAGCACCGGGTCCAGGTCCCTGGCCCTGGTGAGCAGCCCGGACAACCGGCAGGCCACACCGTCGAGTTCGAGCAGTTCGGAAGCCTGGTCCCACTGGTGCTCGGTGTACCGGTCGGCCTCCGGGCCGGGCGCCAGTTCGGGTTCGGCCAGCTCGTCGAGCAGTGGCTCCCGGTCGGCGACCGGCGTCAGCAGCAGGTCGACCAGACCGACCAGACCGAGCACGGTCACCCGCCGCGGACCGGCCGCGGCGCGGAAGAAGACGTCCACCGGCCGGGCCGTCCAGGCCAGTGGGCTTTCCAGCGCGGGCATCAGGAGCTGACCGAACAGGTCGAGGCAGGTTCGTTGCGGCACACCGGAGAACTGCTGGCGGTCCTGCTCCCCGCGGAAGGTCTCCCCCGCGGTCTGCAGCCGGGCCTGCAGCTGGGTGTGCCGCCGGATGCAGTCGGCCACGATCCGCACCAGATCGGCGGCCTTGCGCTTGTGCTCGGCGTCCTCGGACTCATCCCTGGCCGCGGTGATGTTGCGCAGGATCGCGCTTTCGGCCCGGTAGCGCTCGCCGATGTGGACCAGCGCCTCCTCGATCATGTCCGGCACCTCGTGCGTCCAGTCCACCGACCGCACGTCCCGGCGGGTGGCGTCGAGCTTGCGGCGCAGGTTCTCCGCGTACTGCACGGTCCGGTACCGCGCGGCCTCGGCGGCCAGCCGCGCGTCGGCCAGGCGCCCGCGCTCGATCAGGTTGGCCAGCTTGACCTCGGCGGCGATCTGCGCGGACTCCACATCGGTGTCCAGCGCGCCGACCAGCACGTTGATCGCCTCGTTGCTGGCGCGCAGGTGCAGGTTGCCCTCGGCGTCGCGCAGTTCCTCCAGCAGCTTGAAGTCGAAGGTGCGCCGCCGATAGGTCCCACCCCGGTCGACGGCGCCGTAGACGGAGCGGAACCCGCGGTCGACGGTGCCGACGTTGATCAGGTTCTCCAGCACCCACTCGGCCACCCGTTCGTGCTCGGCCCGGTCACGTTCCGGCGCCTGCGCGGCAATCCGCGGGCGAAGCTTGGCCAGCACCTGCCCCGGATCGGCGCCGCGGTCGAAGTCCATCGCGATGGCCACCAGGTCGATGGCGTGCAGGGCTACCTCGGCCATCTGGTAGATCTCGGCGTCCGCCCAGTCCAGGCGGGTCTTGCGAGCGTCCATGGCGTGCAGCGGGCCGGTGCAGGCCAGCGCCTTCAGCCGCCGGACGAGGCCCTCGTCCGGCACTGCGGCCGGCGGCTGCTCGTGCACCCCATCCACGGTATGTGCCGGACACCGACCCCATGGGCGACTCGGCTCGGTTCACTGAGTCGGCCCAGCTACGTCACCTGGTTGTGGGTGTGCCCGTCCTGGTCGGTCACGAGGACCTCGGGGTTCGTCGCCGGGCCTGGTCGGGGTCGGCGAGTTGGCGCTCCAGATCGCACACTCGTTGACCAGCGGCATCAGCCTTGTTCAGCGCGCGAGATCCGGTCCGGGGTCACCCCGCGATGTCAGGCACCGGCGAGCCGATCAAGCCAGGCCCCGAACGTCACGCCCTTGGCAGGCAACCGGCTCAACTCCCCGGCCAGAGTCCGCCACCGAGCCTCCTGGTCGCGGCAGGCGTCCGCGATCATGCCGGCCGCCAGCGCGGCCTGCTCGGCGCTGGCCAGGACCCGATGAGCGGGCAGCGCCCGCAGGATCTCCGGTGTGCTGAACCGCGACTGGAGCACACCGGCACAGGTCAGATCCCGCTGGCCCGCACTGGCGCGCAGCCGACGGAGATGCTTGCCGAGTTCCGCGGCCGGATCGGCGAGTTCGGCCAGCTGCTCATCGGGTGGCACGGGGACCAGTTCGGGTTGACGGGCACGGGCCTCCTGCCGCAGGCGATCAAGCCGGGCCTGACAGGCTTCGGTCAGCTCGCCGTCATCGGTTTGCGCGAGTGCGAGCAGGCCAGGTTCGTCCAACATTGAAACCAGTGTGCGCAGTTCGCTTCGGGGCGTGGCCGGGTTGGCGACCAGCGCCCCGACCGCCCCGGCTCGCTGACGTGACCACTCCTGGGCCGCCTCCCGGTCACGGGGCGCATGCTCGGACTGCCGGGCATCGCGGATAGCGGCCACGGCCTCGGTCAGCAGCGCGGCTTCGCCGGTCAGTTCCGCCAGGGCGACCAGCTCGGGCCAGGACGGACCTATGTACCGGCCGTTCGGCGTCCAGCCGTCAGCGATGGCGGTGGCGACCACCCGGGCCAGCTCACCGGCGGCGATCTCCCGCAGCCGCGGCCAGCGCCGGACCATCTCGGCGGCCTGGTGCAAGCGGATGCCTGCGGTGAACTCGTCGTGTCCCAGCTGCTCGTAAGTCACCTCGGGCAGACAGGCAAGGAGAACGTCGTCGGTGAGTTCCGCAGGCCGGTCCAGCAGGATGCGGCGGATCAGCATGGCCTGCTTGCTCGCGCTGGCCAGCCGTTCCCATAGCTCCGGCACCGGTTCGAGCAGCCGCCACGCCACACCGGCGCGTTTGTCCCGTTCCAGCTGGAGTCGCTGCAACGCTTCGCGCCGTTCCCAGTCGGACAGGCCGGCGAGGGTGACCGGCTCGGTCTCCGTCAACACCACCTCGACCAGGGCGATCCTGATCTCCTCGGGCAGGTCGCCGACCACGTTGGCCCAGCGCGTCGCCACGAAGCTGACCTGGTCGGCGTGCACCTGGGTGGCCAGCGGAACGACCAGTTCCGGCAGCTCGTGGGTGGCGCAGTAGACGATCAGGTCGGCCGATGCCCCGTGTGCCGCGGTAGCCGCCTGCACCAGCGCGGCCTCGGGTGGCCACAGCTCCAGCAATCGTCCGGCCAGGTAGTCAGGCGCGTGACGGACGGCCGCGAGACGGTGGTGTGGCCGCAGATCCGGCCGACCGGCCAACTCGGTCAGCAGCTGCGGCTCCACGGCCGCCACCGTGGCGATGGCGCCGCTCAGCTGGGCGTCGGTCAGTCCTGGATCGCGGCACAGGGCGGCGAGCACAGCGACGGTCACCATCCAGGCATACCAGCTGGGGCGTACTCAGGGCGGTTCCGTGCCACGCAGCACCGCTTCCTGGACCGCGCGCAGTTGCTCACAGGGCTCCAGCCCGAGCTTGTCGACCAGGGTGTGGCGGACCCGCTGGTAGGTGGCCAGCGCCTCGGCCCGGCGTCCGCAGCGCCAGTGCGCGACCATCAGCTGCCGGTGCAGCGACTCGCGCAGCGGGTGCCGCTGGCACAGCCCCTCCAGTTCGTCCGCGACCGCGGTGTGCCGCCCCAGGCTCAGATCCGCGTCGATCCGGCGCTCGATGACGGAGAGGCGGTGGGCGTCCAGGGACTCCGCGTACCCGCCGAGCAGGCCGATGTTGGTGAGGTCGGCCAGAGCCGGTCCGCGCCACAGCCCGAGTGCCGCGTCCAGCAGCGCCGAGGCCCGCTCCGGTCGGCCCTCGGCCAGTGCGCGGTCGCCCTCGGTGGCCAGCCGCCGGTAGCGGTGCAGGTCGATCCGATCCGGTGGGACCCGCAGCAGGTAGCCGTTCGGGCAGGTCTCGATGGTCTCGGTGCCGTTGCGCGGCAACACCTTGCGCAGCGCGCCGATGTAGACCTGCAGGCCGGCCACCGCCCGAGCCGGTGACCGCTGCCCCCACAGGTCCTCCACCAGCCGGTTCATCGGGACGAACTCGTTGGCCTGCAGGATCAGCAGCGCCAGCACGGCGCGTTGTTTGGGTGCGCTCGGTGTGCGGAGCCGACCGGCCCCCAGAACCTCCACCGAGCCGAGTACGCGGAACTCGATTTGTTGATGATTCGACTGTTCGGACATGACTTCCCCCAGAAAGGCAAGCACCCCGTTCTGCCTGCCGCACGTCGGCGCTACCGACATTAGCCGGTCTTTGTCCCACCTTTGGTTGGTTTCCGTAGATTCAGTCCGTCTGAAGACCAGCCGGCCATTCGATCTTCACGACGACAGAGTCCGGTCAATTGACCTATAACCACGCTCCACATAGTCGGCGGGCGACCAGCCCGTCGATTGACGGAACAACGAAACACGAGGGAGGTGAATGACGTGAGTCGGAGCAGCACGTTGACCAAGGCAGCGACTCAGCCGTCGAGCATGCCAATGGTGAAGGCGATTGGCTGCATCTTCTGCTGGCGTCAGCACTACCGGCCGTTCGTGCGCGCCTGCGGCAAGCCGAACCCGGTGCTGATCGCCGCCTGATCGCCAAACCCGTCAACCGTCCGTCTGCTGGGTGGCCTGCCACCCAGCAGACGGCACACGAGTAAGGAAACGGGGCGTGGTAGCCATGACAGCCACCGTGGCCGGGGCCCGGTCACCCGAGCCGGATCGGGAGCATCGCGAACGGAGCACCGAGCCGCCGGACAACTGGGGAATTCATCTGCAACCGAACGGCGGCATCTTCGTCGATCGCACCAGTCTGTACTACGTGCGAATGAGCGGGCTGGCGCTGGAACTCGCGCTCCAATTGGTGCGCACCGGCACGGTGGCCGATCTGGCGCGGTTGCGCAGCCGACTGGACCGGGAACCACTGGCGGACACCCGGCGCTATCTGGAGGCCCTGCTGGGCAGCCATCCGATCACCCAAAGCTGGCAGGACGGCGCATTGGCCGGCGGAATCCGGGTGACCGGGTCCACCGAGGCATACCTGCCGCTGAATGCGTCGCTACAGTTGACCAACGGCTGCAACCTGCGCTGCTCATTCTGCTACGCCAGCTCAGGCGATCCCTTTGCCGTGGAGTGTTCGGCCGAGGACTGGACCGCGGTGCTGGAACGGCTGGCCACCGCGGGCACGGCGGCGGTCACCCTGACCGGCGGCGAGCCGACCATCGTGCCGGAGTTCCCGCGGATCCTGGCCACCGCGAGCGCCCTGATCGACAACGTGGACATCTTCACCAACGGCCTGGCCTGGTCCGATGCCGCGGTGGACTTCGCCGCCGCACTGGGCAACGTGCGGATCCAGGTCAGCGTGGACGGCCGCGCCGAGCACCACGACCTGTTGCGCGGCAAGGCCGGTTCGTACCGGCGCGCGCTGGAGACGATCCGGCGGCTGAGCCAGGCCGGGGTCACCGTGTTCGTCGCCATGACGGTCACCCCGGCCAACCACACCGATGTCGGCGCGGTGATCGAGCAGGTCGCCGAGGCAGGCGCGCGGCTGTTCCGCGCCGGGAGCACCGTCCCGGTCGGCCGCGGGGACGCCGCCGAGTTCGGGCTCAGCGAGCCGCAGGTGGCGGCGGTGACCGAGCAGTTCGTCCAGGCGGGCAAGCTGGGCCTGGACATCGAGGTGACCGGCTGGGACCGCTGTGCCGACCCGGACCAGGAGTTCGCCGCCACCGGCCTGGACGTGGAGTTCCTGACCCCTGGCTACCTGAGCTGGCACATCCGGGCCGACGGCCTGGTCACCCCGTGTCAGGTGGAGGAGAAGTCCTTCGGCGACATCCGGACGGAATCGCTGACCCAGATCGGCGATCCGCGGCGGCTGGCCGCGATCCGGGACGAGGCGGTGGGCTGCGCCTGCGTGCGCAACATCCGGCTGGAGGAGACCGCTGATCTGCCGTTCGGCCTGCGCCCCGGCCCCCTGGCCACGGCCACGGTCGCCACGGACTCGCCGTGCGGCGGATCGGGGTGCTGCCGTGGTTGAGGCGATCGTGTTCGGGCTCAGCGCCCCGCTGCTGCTGTGGCTGTTCCTGCGGTACCGGCGGACCGCCTACCCGGCGGTGGCGCCCAGGGGCCTGCCGGGCAGGCAGGATGCCTTGCGGCAGGCCAGGAACGCGGTCCGGCGGCTGTGCGGCGTGGACGTCGAGGGCTGGCGCGCGTTCGCCACGCTGTGGTTCGACGGGGAGACCGTGGACAAGCTGCACCAGGCCGGTGCAGTGGACCGCCAGCAGGACTTCCTGCAGGACTGGGGCCTGCGCGGTTCGTGGCGGATCCGTTTCCTCAGCAACGACACCGGCACCCCGGGCAGCATCCTGGTCGGGCTCTCCGCCGACGGCGCGGTGCTGCTGTTCGACGTCGACGGCCCGGTCCGGCAGCACATCATCGACCACGCCGGGGACAGCACGCTGAGCGCGCCGGAACTGCGTACCCGGCTCGACGGCGCGGACGGCGCGCTGTGGCGCACGACCAGGTCCAGCGGACGCGGCGAGTTCGAGCGCGCCGACGGCGATATCGAGAGCCTGCACCGGTTCCGGGCCGCCAGCGCGGATGTGCGGATCGACCTGAGCGCGGAGACCGTGGGCGGCGCGATCCTGCGGGTGGACTCGGTGATCGAGGTGGTCGAGCAGGACGTGCGCGAGGTCGAGCGGGCCGAGCAGCGGGAGGCGCTGGCCAGTGTGGGCGGTCTGCTCGGCGCGGTGCTCGCCCTGGTCACCGGGGTCGCCATCCTGGCCTTCGCGGGCGGCCGGGCCGACCCGTACCTGGTGCTCGCACTGGCCGGGCCGGTGCTGCTGGCGGTGCTGGCCAACGAGCGGGCCGCACTGGAGAACTCCGCGGTCAACGCCTACGACGGGCGGCTGTCCTGGTCGGCCTTCCGCACGGTCAACGTGCTGATGTCCGCGGTCACCGGGATCGTCTCCACCGCGGTGGTGGTGATCGCGGCACTGGCCGGCCTGGTGGTCGCGGACCGGATCGGCCTGCCGTTGCTGGATCAACCACTCCGGCAACTGTTGTGGGGCAGCTGGATCGGCCTGATCTGGCTGGGCCTGGGGGCCATGGGCTACGCGCTGCTGCGCAACGCGGGCATCGCCCGGATCTCCGCGGCGCCGGACCAGGGTTCACTGCGGCACGCCGGGGTCGGCGTCGGCGGCGTCCTGGGGGTCACGGTGCAGAGCGCGATCAGCGAGGAGGTGGTGTTCCGGCTGCTGGGCGTGGCCGTGCTGGTGTGGCTGACCGGCAGCCCGCTGGTGGCCGCGGTGGTCACCGCGGTGCTGTGGGCGACCATGCACAGCGGCTCGGCGTTCACCCCGCGCTGGATCCGGATGGGTGAACTTGTCCTGGTCGGCACGGTGCTGGGTGTAGTGGTGGTGGAGCTGGGGTTGCTCGCCGCACTGGCCGCCCACGCGGTGTTCAACGCGGTCTCGCTGGTCACGCCGTTGCTGGTCCGGGACCGTCCGGGACTGCAGGCCCGCCACGGTGTGGCGGTGACCTGACCATGACCAGCACAGCCGATCGCGAGGTGAGCATGACCGGCCCCCGGGAGAAAGGGACCGCCGACGGTTCGGATTTCGACTGGTCCACCGGGCCCCCGGGGTTCGGCGGCGTCGAAGACGGGCCCCGGGCCCGGCCGCGAGACCTGTTGCGCTACCTGCGCGCGCAACGCGCACCGCTGCTGGTGGCGCTGACACTCGGACTGGCCGCGGCCGGCCTGTCGCTGGTGCAGCCACTGCTGGTGATGCGGGTGGTCAACGGCATCGGCGGCGACATCAGCTGGCTGGTGGCCGCCCTGGTCGCGCTGTTCCTGGCCGAGGCGGCGATCAGCGGTGTGCAGAGCTTCCTGTTGCAGCGCACCGGCGAGGCCATGGTGTTCGGGGTGCGCCAGCGGCTGATCCGCCAGGTGCTGCACCTGCCGGTCCGCGAGCACGACCGGCTGCGCTCCGGGGACCTGCTGTCCAGGACCGGCACGGACACCACCCTGCTGCGCGAGGTGGTCTCCTCCGGTGTGGTGGAGGCGATCACCGGCGTGGTCGGACTGGTCGGGTCGGTCGCGCTGATGCTGTGGCTGGACTGGCGGATGTTCCTGCTGGTGCTCGCGACCGTGACGGTGGCGATCCTGCTGGTCAGCCTCGCGCTGATGGGCATCCGGCGCGCCTCCGAACTGGCCCAGGACCGGGTGGGCGCGATGACCGCGGACCTGGACCGGGTACTCGGCGCGTTCCGGACCGTGCTGGCCAGCCGCGCCCAGCAGCGCGAGGTGGACCGGATCAGCGCCCGCGCCGACGAGGCATACCGGGCCGGGGTGCGCGCGGCCAAGCTGGATGCCGTGGTGGGCCCGACGATGTCCCTGGCCGCCAACGGATCCTTCCTGTTCGTACTGGGCGTGGGCGGAGCCAGGGTGGCCAACGGCACCATGGAACTCGGCGAACTGGTCGCCTTCCTGCTCTACCTGATGATGCTGGTGATGCCCCTGATCATGATCCTGCAAGCGGCCACCACCGTGCAGCGCGGACTCGGTGCGCTGCAACGCATCCAGGACACCCTGGCACTGGAGACCGAACCCCCGGACGAGCAACCGGCCCGGCACTCCACAGTGGACAGTCCGGCCGCGGCCGAACTGCGGCTGGACGCGGTCTCCTTCGGCTACACCGAGGAACGCCCGGTCCTGCACGAGGTTTCCTTCACCGTGCCGCCGTACGCCCGGGCCGCGCTGGTCGGCCCGTCCGGCGCGGGCAAGTCCACCATCTTCGCCCTGGTCGAACGCTTCTACGACCCGGAAGCGGGCACGATCCGGCTGGGCGAGCGCGACATCAGCACCATGGGCCTGGGCGAACTACGCGGCCAGATCGGCTATGTGCAACAGGAAGCCCCGATCCTGTGGGGCTCGCTACGCTCCAACCTCACCTACGCCGCACCGGCGGCCACCGAGGCGGAGATCGCCGAGGTGCTGCGGATGACCAACCTGACCACCCTGGTCGAGGAGCTGCCCGACGGCCTGGACAGCGAGGTCGGCGACCGCGGCGTGCTGCTCTCCGGCGGCCAGCGGCAACGGGTCGCGATCGCCCGCGCCCTGCTGTGCCGCCCGTCGCTGCTGCTGATGGACGAACCGACCGCACAGCTGGACGCGGCCAATGAAGAGGCGCTGGCCGCGACCGTGCGCCAGGTGGCGCGGCACTGCACCGTGCTGGTGATCGCGCACCGGATCTCCACGGTGCGGGACGCGGATCTGATCGTGGTGCTCGATGACGGACGGGTGGTGGACACGGGCACACATGACGACCTGGTGGTGTCGAGCCCGCTGTACCGGCGTTTCGCGGGCCAGCTGGTGCCGCCGACGACCTGACCCTGCGGTGGGAGCACCGGACGGTCAACGCGTTCGCCGGCTTCCGGTCGGCGCGGCAGGCGAGCGCGCGCTCAGAACCAGTGCAGGCAGTGCGGGGTGCGCTCGGCCCGGAAGAGCAGGTCTGCCAGCGCGGCCGCGCCCGGACGGTGCGCCCGGATGTGCCCGGCCCGCACCAGCGTGCTCGGCGCGGTGCCGCCCAGGTAGACCGCGCCCAGATCGCGCACGTCCAGGGACAGGTCGGGTTCCCGGTCCGTCGGGACGCACTCGGCCTTGCCGTCCCGGACGGTCAGCAGGTAGCGGCCGTGCTCGTCGAGGAACGGGTCCGCCACGTCGAGGACCAGCTCGCCGTCGGCGAACCAGCCGCGGGTGGTCAGCGCGCGCGGGATGTCCAGCAGCCGTACCCAGAGCCAGTCGTTGTCGTTGCCCAGCTCACCGGCGCGGATGTCGGCGAGCTGCCAGCGCAGCGGGTGCTCCGGCGGGAAGTGCTTGAACACGACCTCGGTGACCAGGTCGTGGCCGAGCACGAACCGGGCCAGGGCGGTGAACACGGTGTCGTCGACGGCGATGGTCTCATCGACGGTCAGCGTGCCGGACTCGGCGAGGGAGTAACTGGCATAGCCGTCCGGGACACCGTCGGCGTCCCGGTGCACGGCGAGGTAGCGCGGCGCGGGCACGATCGGCGGCTGCCCGGCGCCCAGCGCCCACCAGCGGTGCGGCCGGGACAGCGCGCCGGGCTGGGCACGGCGGTACCGGTCGTAGACCTGTTCCAGGATCTGGCCGCAGTCGGCCCGCTTCAGCAGCTCGACCGAGCCGGACGCCGGGACCTCGGCCGCGCCGCGAGGCTGCGCGAAGGCGGCCTGGGGGCGTTGCACCGTCAGCCGCCGGGTGTAGGTCGCCGGGCCGTAGCCGAACCGGCCGTAGATCACGGCCTCGGAGGACAGCAGCACGGAAAGGAAGTCCCCGCGCGCCCGCAGTTCGGTGAGCTGATGCCGCATCAGCGCGCCAAGCACGCCCTGGCGCCGGTGCGTGGGCAGCACGCCGACGGCGGTCACCCCGGGGGCCGGGGCGAGGACCGCGCCGGGCAGGGTCAGCTCGAAGGAATGCGCGGCGGCGGTGCCGATGGGCCGCCCGTCCGCGGTCGAGGCGAGCAGCGCGCGGTCCAGCTCCAGCGCCGACCACCAGAGCCCGCCGCCACCGGCCGGGGTTTCCCGGAAGCGTCCGAAGGCGGCGTGCACGGTGTCGACGAAGACGTCCAGATCCGCCTCGGTCGTGGAACGGATTTCCATCGTTGCCGCTGCCTCCGTGCGATACCGGCACCACGACCTGTGGCGTCCGGCCACAGTGGAACGTTGTCCGGTGGCCAGGTCAAGCGAATTGCGGCCGGGTGCAGGGTGCTCGGCGAGCACGAGCAGCGTGGCGAGGCCGATCAGCCGGCCGGCGGGCTGGCGGTTACTCGGCCAGGCAAGGCGATTCAGCCGGGGTGAGGCGCCAGTACCCTTGCGGGTTGAAGAAGAAGTCATCATCGTCGTACCGGTGACACGGACGTTTCCGCAGTACCCATCGTGGCGTGCCGGGGGCGAGCCGGAAACCTTCGCCATCCTGGATTTCCCGGGCACGCCGCTCGGTCAGCAGGTAGCTGGCCAGGCCGTCGATCAGCGCAACCCGGTCGTCCAGGAGGTTCGGCTCCGCCGGCGATCCGGCCGCCACCTCCACATCCGGCGCGGCCAGCAGGTGCATGCCACAGCTGAACAACAGGGCGCCGGTGGAGATGGGCCGCTTGACCCAGGCGTGGTAGAGGGCGTCCGCCAAGGTGACCGGGCCTGGCGCGGCGGCCGCGTCGTCGGCCAACCTCAGCCACCGGTCCCGGCCATGGGTCAGACCGCTGCTCTCGCTCTTCACCGCGGTGGCGCCGGAGCGCAGTAGCGTGGCGGTGACGGCCAGCATCCGTTGTGAGAGGTCGAACGAGGTGGCCGGGGTCATCGGCGGCGACAGCACGTAGGCAACCGAATCGTGCGCTGACACCGCTTCCCAGTCGGTGTCGGTGAAGGTCGCATTGGCCAGGCAGGCGCGAAACGCCGCGTCCATCCGCGGGTCGTGGGCCGGGTGTGCGTACTCCGGGTCCACGCTGAAACCACGTCCCCCGACCTCGGCCACGACGTTGTGAACCACCTCGGGTGCCAAGCCCGAGCCCAGTACACAGAGCACCTGCCGCGGCCGCACTACATGATCTTCGCCAGACATGCGGGCACGGTACCCGAGAATTTCCTGGGGCCGAGCGGGCCGTCGGCCGTCTGGAGCAGGCGATCGCACCCTAGGACCGGCGCGGCCCCTGGTCGAACAATCCCTGGCAACCGGTGTTAGTCATTTGTAAGCATTCTCCGCGACCTCGGCTGGAAAAGTCCTTCGACCACCCCTAGGGTCTGCCGGGTACTAATTCCGCACTCCGCGGATTCCTTTCGAGAGGAAATGTTCGTGTCCCAGCAGTTCCCCCACCCGCCCGCCCAGCAGCAACCGCTTCCGGTGGCGGCCAAACCCAGCAACGGCCTGGGGCTCACCGGTTTCATCCTGGGCCTGGTGGGGCTGGTCTTCTCCCTGATTCCGCTGGTTGGCGTGATCGCCTGGCCGTTGGTCATTCTCGGCGTGATCTTCTGCATCATCGGCCTGGTCAAGGTCAAGAACAAGACCGCCACCAACAAGGGCCTGGCCATCACCGGCCTGGTCGCCTCCGTGGTGGGCCTGGGCATGTGCGTCACCTGGGTGGTCATCGCCGGCCAGGCGATCAACGAGGTGCAGGACAAGGCCACCGAGCTGAAGAACGAGTGGGAGCGGCCTGCCAAGACGGTGTACGAGCTGACCGGAACCGCCAAGGAGGCCGATGTCAGCTACGGCGAGGTGCTCAACCCGAAGCAGGAGACCGTCACCGCCCTGCCGTGGAAGAAGGAGATGGAGGTCAAGGGCGTGCTCAAGGGTGGCACGCTGATGGCCACCATCGGCGAGAAGGGCGGCTCGCTGACCTGCAAGATGATCGTGGACGGCAAGGTCGTGGACACCAAGACCCAGTCCGGCGCGTTCAAGGTCCTGACCTGCCAGGGCAAGTGAGGATTGAACACAAGAAAGCGGGGGCGACACACAATCGCCCCCGCTTTCGTTCATCCTGCAATCATCCGCTGACAATCAGCTAACATATGGCCGCCAGCAGCCTTCATTCTTTGACGTAAACCGGCAGTGGAAACCGCGCTCGATTACATTGCGGCAGGGGTGTGACTCACCACTGGCAGGATAGGGCACGAAGTCACGCGACCGGAAGGGAAGTCTCGATGTCCGTCCGCTACCAGTTGGTGATCGACTGCGCCGATCCGGACCGTCAGGCCCACTTCTGGGCTGCCGCGCTGGGCTATGAACTCGCGCCGCCCCCACCCGGTTTCGCCACCTGGGACGACTACTACCGCGACCTGGGGCTACCGGCAGCGGCAGTGACCGGCGGCGTGGACCGGATCAGCGACCCGCGCGGCGGTGGACCGGACATCTGGTTCCAGGTGGTCCAAGATGCGAAGGCGGTGAAGAACCGGCTGCACATCGACATCCGCGCCAGCGGCGACCGGTCGGACCCGATCCAGACGCGGAAGCAGCGCGTGGACACCGAAGCCGACCGCCTGGTTGGTTTGGGCGCCACCATCACCGGCGTGCTGTTCCAGGAAGGGATCGACCACTACGCGGTCGGGATGCGGGACCCCGAAGGGAACGAGTTCGACATCAACTGACCGGCGGCCGGGGTCAGGCGGCGGTCTCACCTCCGGTGCGAGGTCACCGAGGAGGTCGACCGGACCGCGCTGATCACTGACAGCCACGGCGCCAGCGTCTGACCGCGCACCGGCGGCACCACCCAGCGGACGCGGCCGGGGGCCTCGGCGGGTGGCAGTGGCAGCCAGGTCTGGCGGGGGATCAGGCAGACCGACATGCGCGAGAGGTCGGCGAGGGTGGTCAGGCGCAGGCTGGTGCCGGCCGGGCCGGTGAGGAAGATCCACTCCTCCGGCCGGCCGGGGCAGCCCAGCACCGGGACGGACAGCATGTGCAGGGACAGCACCGAGTTGGTCTCCGCGCCCAGGCCCGCGCGCATGGCGATGGCGCCGAGCTGGTCGCCGACCAGGAGTTCGCGCTCGCCGGTGCCGGGGTTGGTCCTGGTCGGCCAGCGCAGGCCGGCCAGCAGGCTGGTCTGGTCGACGGGGCGGTCGGATTGCGCGGGTTCCTCGGTGACGGTCATGGCGGCCGGCTTTCCTCGGTGGGCGGCCTGGCCCGCCCGGCACGAGTGCCAGGAAAGCACCGCTCAACTGCGCAAACGTCTAGTTGACCGGCGGTCTGCCCGTCCGGCCGGCAGGTGTGCCCTCGGCGCGGCACCGGGGTGCGCCGGTGCCGCGCCGCGGCCACACGCCTCACCGCGAGGCGGCGAGCGCGGTGTCGATCACCTCGCGGCGATCGGCCAGCAACGCCGCCGCCGCGGTCTGCCCGGTGGCGGCCAGATACGCGTCGACCAGCCGGTTGCCCACCGCGTACCCGGCACCGGCGGGCAGTCCGACCGGGGTCGCGCCGTAGCGGGCGGCGAACTCATCGCCGTGCACCCAGGCGGTGAAGTTGTGCATGCCGGTGATCTCCAGGCCGGTGCCGACCTTGGCGAAGACCGCGTCGTCGGACAGGTGCGGCACGCCGAGGCGGGTGTGGCCGAGTTCGTCGCCGTAGAGCTGGCGGGCGAAGGCATCGGCCAGGCCCTCGGAGACGATCTGCTCCCCCACGGTCACCGTCGCCGGGTCCCAGACCACGCCGCCGGGGCTGTAGCGCAGGTTGTGGTTCAGCTCGTGCACCGCGGTCGCCTCAATCCGGTCCAGGTTCTCCTGGTACGGCCAGAAGTTGAGGAAGATGTACCCGGACACGCTGCCATTGGCGTTCATACCCAGGCTCGGGCCCATGAAGTGGGTGTCCCCGGGGTCGCCGAGCACGATGAGCACGGTCAGGTCCGGCACCGTGATCACCGGCGTCGCCGCCAGCTGCACCTCGATGGCCCGGTGCAAGGCCCGCTCGATCCGGCCCCAGGCATCGGCCTGGTGCAGGGTTTCCAGTGCGTCCAGGCAGCGCGCTTCGTCCCGGTCGAGCGGGAAGCCCGAGGACATCGCGTGCATGGCGACCAGGTCGACCTCGCCGGGGAAGTAGCGGTACATGCCGGCTGCGGGCGTCAGCATGGCGCGCAACAGCTCCGGGCGGTCGGCCTGCGGTGACCGCAGGATCTCCCGGATGGCTGGGTAGGTGTCCAGAACCGTGATCGTCATGCCGGTGACGCTAAACCTTCCAGTTACGTCAGGTGCAAGTCGAAACCCCGCGGTGTGATCTTGTCCGGCTTGGACTCACACCCAGGTGGGTGACGGCCGCGGCGTGCTCTCATGGACGCCGGGCTACGCGAGGGGTGGACACGGAATGCGCTGGGACAGTCTGGTCGCGATCGGGGACAGCTTCACCGAGGGCATGTGCGATCCCGCCCCCGGCAGTCGGACCTGCCTGCCCGGTCCCGAGGCCAGCTTCCGGGGCTGGGCCGACCGGCTCGCGGCGGCCATGGCCGAGATCGACCCGGGGATGCGATACGCCAATCTCGCCGTGCGCGGCAAGCTGATCTCGGAGATCCACGCCGAACAGGTGCCCGCGGCCATCGCCGCCAGGCCCGCCCTGGTCACGGTCAACGGCGGCGGCAACGACCTGCTCCGCCCCGGCGGCGACCCCGACCTGGCGGCCGAGGGCTACGAGCGGGTGGTGGCCGAGCTGCGCCGCACCGGGTGCGATGTGCTGGTCTTCACCGGCTACGACCCGCACCAGGGCTCGCTGTTGCGCAAGATCCGCGGCAAGATCGCGGTCTACACCTCCCACGTGCACGCCATCGCCGCCCGCCACGACTGCCTGCTGGTGGACCTGTGGGCCTTCCGGTTCACCACCGACTGGCGCTACTGGTGCCCGGACCGGGTACACCTGTCCACCGAGGGGCACCGGCGGGTGGCGCTGCGCACGGCGGAGGTGCTGGGGCTGCCGGTGACCGAGGACTGGCAGGCACCGCTGCCACCGCTGCCCGAACCGTCCAAGGTGGTTCAGCTGGGGTCGGATCTGCGGTGGGCGGGCACGCATCTGGTGCCGTTCGTGGTGCGGCACCTGCGCGGGGTCTCGATGGGCGCGGGGGTAGAGCCCAAGCGGCCCGAACTGGCCGAGCTGGCGGGCGGGGCGGACCGGAGCCGCACCGGGTCCGGTCGGCTCATCCCCCGGCCAGGGCGTTCAGCAGATCCAGCGCGATCGTCTCCACCGGCACCCAGCCGGTGATGGTCACCTCGTCCGGGGCGGCGATGGTCAGCAGGACCCCGGCCTCGGTGTAGGCGTGCAGGTACTGCCACTCGGTGTGCCAGGGCAGGAATCCGTCGGGTGCGTGCACGCCCTCGCGGGTGAGCCGGAGATCGCCGTAGGCCAGTTCGCCGTCCCGGTCGAACTCGGCCCGCAGCGCGCGCACCAGGTGCTCCCGGCAGTGGTCGATGATCAGTCTGGACAGCGTGGTCTGCTGGAACACCCCGTGGATGACGATCGGCCTGCGCGCCGCCCGGTCCGGCCCGCGACCGCCGCGAGTCCGTGGCGCCCGGCGGCGTCGGTACAGCTCAAGGTGCTCGCGATGCGTTGTTGTGTAGCCGCCGTCCTGGGTGGTGGCGACCGGCCGGTGGACCAGGCGCCCGACCTCGGACCACGGGATGGCGAGCTGCTCCTCGGGCGTGCGAATGACCAGCTCGCGGTCGGTGACCTCGTAGTACCGGCGCCCGCCCTTGGGCGGCACGCCGAAGACGAATGCCACCCGGCCGAGGATCACGGCGCACACGAAGGCCACCATGGCCCACGGCCCCAGCGCGGCGGCGACCCCGCCCGCCCCCATCCCGAGCAGCACCGCCGAGGCCACGGCGGCGGTGGTGAAGAAGTGGCGCTTGTTGCGAAACCGGACAGTCGCACCGGCGCTCAGCTCGCGCCGCGGCCGGCTGGTGGCCGGCATCATCTGCGCCACCACGAACGCGACCAGGTAGAACACCACACTGCCCGCGCCGGTGGCGATCGCACCCGGGCCGTTGGACAGCAACACCAAGACCATGGTGGCCGTGAGCAGCACCGAACCGATGCCGGCGAGCACGAGGACGGTCGCCAGCACACTTCGCGCCAGGTATGCCATCGCCACTCCCCCGGTCCGCAGAATTCGCGGCAGACGGTAACGCCTGCGGCTCGCCCTGTCCTGGCAATCAGCTGAGTCTGGCTGCCCGGTCAGAGCCAGTCGATCACGTCCCCGTCGCGGTTGAGGATCGCGTACTCATCCGGGTAGGGCACCTCCACGCTGATCCCGTTCGGCCACCCCACCACCTCGATCTTGCCCACGTTGGCCGCCGGGGTGCGCAGGTGGACGAAATCCCCGTCGCGCAAGGAGAAAGAGCTGCCGATCGGTTCGAAGGACACTCGGAGTTGGCCCAGATCTTGCGACCGACACCGGCCAGACTCCCGCCGTCCAGCACCGGCACGCCGGGTCTTGGCGCGGTGTTCTTCGGGCGATCGCCGCGGCGGCCCCGGCCCCTCGGGTTCAGCGGCGGCGGGATGGCGCATCGAGCAGGGAGCGCCTAGAGCTGATCTTGTCCCCACCTGCCCCGGGTCCGGGGCAGGTCAGGCACTCCTGAACAGCCGGTTCAGCTGCACGTCGATCGCGGCGAGCGCGTCCTGGGGCTCGATCACGTCGAGTTCGATCAGGGGGGTGAAGCCGGTGAGGGCGAGGAGCAGGTTGGTCTCGGTCGCCGGGTCGCGGCTGGAGTCGATCTGCCCGTCGGCGATCGCCTGGCGGACCAACTGCTCGACGAGGGCCCGCCCTTGGACGAGGCCGCGGCGCGCCTGCTCGTGCACGGCCTCGTCGTGCAGCGCCTCCAGGACGTAGGCGGCGCTCATCCGGCTGGTCGCGCGGGCGTCGGCATGCAGGGGGAGCATTTCCGCGAGCGTCAGTCGCAGCACGTCACGGGGGTGCGGGCGGTCACCGAGTTTTTCGAGCGCCTGGTGTACGCGCACCGAGGTCTGCTCGGACGCGAAATCCATGGCGAAGGAGAGCATGGCGGTCCGGGAGGCGAAGTAGTGCTGCAGCTGCCCGAGTGACATGCCCGCCTCCTGCGCCACCACGCGCATCGTCAGTTGTGTGACGCCGCGCTGCTCGACCACCCGCCACAGTGCGCGGGCGATCGCTTCGCGGCGTCCGCGGTGATCCACCTGTTTCGGCATCGCCTGCCCCTCCCTCGTACCCCGGGACTGTACCAATACGGTTGACATAATACACCTGACCCGCAATCCTGGGGTCCACTCGAAGGAAGGAATCGTCATGTCCGAACAGCCAAAGGTACGGACCACGGAAGGCGTGGTGCAGGGGCGCCGGCGGCAGGGGCACGCGGTGTTCCGCGGCATCCCCTACGCCCAGCCCCCGGTCGGAGCGCTCCGCTTCGCCGCGCCCGCACCGCCGCACCGCTGGGAGGGGACGAGGCAGGCGGTCGAGTTCGGCCCCGTGGTGCCGCTGTCCCTGCCGATCGACGTGCCCCCGCAGGGCACCGACTGGCTGACGCTCAACGTCGGCACTCCGGATCCCGGCGCGGCGGGACTGCCGGTGCTGGTGTGGATCCCCGTGGGCGGCTACCTCTCGGCGGCCTCGAGCGACCCGATGTTCGACCCGGCAGCGCTGGCCGAGGCGGGAGTCGTCGTGGTGACCATCAACTGCCGAGTGGGCGCGGAGGGATTCGCGTTCCTCGACGACGTGCCGCCCAACCGCGGATTCCTCGACCAGATCGCGGCGCTGGAGTGGGTGCAGCGCAACATCGCCGCCTTCGGAGGCGACCCCGGCCGGGTCACCGTGGGCGGGGTGTCCGCCGGGGCGGGCTCGGTCGCCGCCCTGCTGACGATGAAGTCCGCGCGTGGCCTGTTCCGGCGGGCCATCGCCCATTCGGTGCCGGGGATGTACAGCACCCCCGCCCTGGCACGGCAGGTCACCGCCGCGTTCGCGGACCGGCTCGGCGCGGCGGCCCCCACCGCCGAGGCCCTGCGCGAGATCGACCCGTGGCACCTGGCCGCCGAGCTCACCTCCTTCAACGCCGGCCTGCACGCGCACCGGGAGAGCTGGGGACGCCTCACGGAGGCCGGCTCCGCGCTGTGCCCCGTCGTCGACGGCGAGGTCCTCCCGGAAACGCCTTGGCCCGCGCTGACCGGCGCGCGCGCGAGCGGGATCGAACTGCTCGTCGGCCACGCCCGGGACGAATTCCGGTACTTCAGCGTCGTGAGCGGACGGTACGGCACCTTCACCGAGCAGGACGCCCACGCAGCCCTGGATCTGCTCGCCCCGCAGCCGGACGGCGCGCGGGCCTACCGTGCCGCGTTCCCGCAGGCAAGCCCGGAGGAGCTGGTGGAGATGGTGTACTCCGACGCTCTCTTCCGCATGCCGTCACAGCAGCTGGCCGAGGCGAACGCCGCAGCAGGCGGCACCTCGTACCTGTTCGAACTGTGCTGGGTTGCCCCGGTCCGCGGCGGCATCCTGGGCGCCTGCCACAGCCTCGACATGCCCCTGGCGTTCGGCACGCTGGACAGCCCCGTCGGCACCCAGCTCATCGGCGAGGAGCCCACTCCCGAGGCCGTCGCGCTCTCCCGCGAACTCCAGGAGACATGGGTCCGCTTCATCACCACCGGCGACGCGGGCTGGCCCGCTCACCGGCCCGGCGGGCACCTCACCCGCGTCCTGGACACCGAGTCGAAGACTCTGCCCTACCCCGAACAGGCATCCCGCCAGATCTGGGAAGGCCACTCCCCCGCACCCTTCGATCTCTCGTAATTGTCCGGGCCGGCTCCTACGACTGCGACGCCGCCACTCACCTGCCCATCGGGGACAGCGCGAAGTGGCGTACAGCCAGGCAACACCCGGCTCGCTTGGCATCAGATCCCACCCGAGGGTGACGGACGACATCAAGAGCTGGGAGAGGGCCCAGGTCACGGATGATCCCGGCCAGGGCGGCGTCGGCGAGCGCGGGGACCTGGGTGAGCGCGGCCGAGGCCGCCGCCGCTTTCAGGACTGTTCGCCGGTTTGCTTCCCAGGATGTGCTCATCAGCGCCCCTCCTCGAACCGGAACAGCTATTCGCATCCCAGTGTTGGAGCCGGGCAGTGCAGCGATGGTGAGCACTCAGCGCGGTTCACTCCGGCGAGCTACCCCGGAACACGCCAAAACGACCAATTGCGACCGACACCCGAATTAATCTCGGATTATCGCAGGCAGGAGGGCAGGTATTTCGGTTCTTAGGTGCAGCGCCCTTCTCCCCGGTTCGGGTTCGACCTAGCCTTGTGGTGTCGCACGAACTGCCCCCGCCGCACGCTGTTGTCAGCCCTCGCAGCGGGCGGGGCGCACGGCGTGCGGTCGGCAGCAGGGGCCGACCGCCCGCCCCGGCTCCGGTGGGGCCGGGACCTCCTCACGGGTCCCCGCCCCACCGGCAGCCCAGGGCTTGGTCGGCGTCGGCCGGCGGCTGGCCCGAGATCAGCATCAGCAGCTCTACCAGCAGGAACTCGGCGGCCGCGAGCCCGCCTTCGGCCTTGGTGTGCGCAACGAGTTTCTCCGCGCGGGTGCGGTCGCCCTCGGACACGGCGGCGGCCAGCTCGGCCACCCGGCCCTGTAGCCATCGGAAATCCTGCATGGTTGACCTCCGCGGAAATCACTCGTCGGTATTGGCCGGCGGACCGGCTGCCCTTGCCCGGTTTCTCGAACCGATTCCACTAATTCGATGGCGGGGCGTGGTTGAAATGGGCAGTGGTTAGGGCCCGTGCAGGCAGTTGATCACCGCGCACCCCTTCCCGGCCTTAGCGTCGGACAATCCGGAACGGGCTGATCCACCGCCAGGGAGTACGCCATGACGTTGTCCTTGCCCGCAGTCGCCACGCACACGCCCGCGCTGACCGCCACCTGGTGGACCCGCGGTGCGGGCGCCGAGCTGATCGTCCAGCTCACCGGGCGCACCAGCCTGGACCTGTGCGCGCACCAGCGGACCGAGTCCGCGGAGCGGGTCACCGTGCGCCTGGCCGCCATCCCGTTCGGCCCGGCCCGCGAACGCGAGGTGCTGACCACGCTGCGGTTGCGGCTGGACAGCCCGTTGCGCGGCCGGGAGGTGCTGCTGATCGTGGACGGCAGGCAGCTCACCATCACCGCCGCGCCGAGCTGGACCGCCCCGGCCGAGGAGCCGAGGTACTACTGGGCCAAGGCCCGGATCCTGGAGTTGATCGACCAGCTCGGTCCCGGCGCCGGACTGCCTTCGGAACGGGAACTGGTCCAGCGGCTCGGCGTGGCCCGGATGACGTTGCGCCAGGCCATGATCGAGCTGGCCAGCGAGGGCAGGGTGTTCCGCAAGCGCGGCAGCGGGACCTTCGTCGCGGCGCCCAAACTGGTGCAGGACCTGGCCGCCGCCGGCTGCGACCGCACCGAAGTTGGCCAGGACAACCCAGCGCGGCTGCTGGTCACCCAGGAGTACCTGCCCGCCGACCTGGAACTGGCCCTGCAGCTCGACCTCGCGCCGGGCGAGCTGGTGCTGCACCTGCGCAGGCTGCTGGTCAACGGACCGGACACGCTGCTGCTGGAGTCCAGTTACCTGCCAGCCGACCGGTTCCCCGGGCTGACCTCGGTGTTCGACCCGGCCGAGGCGCTGCTGGACTGCCTGCGCGAGCACTACGACGTGACCGTGGCGCGCACCGTGGACCAGATCAGCGCGGCGCTCTGCGATCCGCACGAGGCCACCCTGCTGGATGTCGCGCCGACGGTGCCGATGCTCGCGCTCGACCGGATCGGCTACGACCGGACCGGGGCGCCGGTGCACCGGGTCCGTTCGCTCTTCCGCGGCGACCGCTTCAGCCTGCGAGTGCACAACGAACACCCCTGATCCCTCCCGAGTGTTCGCCGATGTCGACGTTCATGGTGACCGGGATGGGACAGGGTTTTAACCAGGATGGGCGTACCGGCAGAACCGGCCCGGTGTATCCGACCGATCACCCTGTTGTCCGGCTCCCGCTTCGGCCGGTACTTGGTTTGTGCTGGTCAGCGGGCCTGGATGGGTTCGACTCGGTGGACAAGGGTGGCGATCAGGGTGCTGATCCGCGGCCACAGCGCGCGTGGCACGTCGTGGCCCATGCCCTCGAAGATCACCAGTTCGGCGCCGGGGATGGCCCCGGCCACGGCCCGGCCGCCCTCGGGCGGGGCCATGAGGTCGGCTGCCCCGTGGATCACCAGGGTGGGCAGGTCCAGCTCCCGCAACCGCGCCGTCCGGTCCCCGGAGGCGACCGTGGCCACCGCCTGGCGGGCCACCGCGATCGGGTCGTGCCCGCGGTCGTAGGCGAGCCCGGCCCGCTCGGCCACCGCCGCCTCGTCCAGCTCGAACCCGGGTGAGCCGGCGATCCGGGCGATCCGCACCCGCTGGGCGATCACCTGCTCCCGGGTCTCGGCCCGCGGCCCGCCGAAAACCTTGGCCTGGGTTTCCGGACTCGCCTGGCCCACCGACATGTTCCCGGTGGAGGTGCTCATCGAGGTCAGTGACCGGACCCGGTCCGGATGTTCGATCGCGGCCACCTGGGCGATCTGGCCGCCGAGGGAAACGCCGACCAGGTGCGCGCCGTCCAGACCGAGCACATCGAGCAGGCCGATGACGTCGGCGGCCATATCGGAGAGGGTGTAGGAGGCCGAGGACAGATCGCCGGCCAGTACCGCGGGCAAATCCGGCGGTGGCGCGTCGCGGACATGGGTGGAATGGCCAGAGTCCCGGTTGTCGAATCGCTCATAGGCCAGCTCGATACCCGCGGGTCCGACATCCCGGGCAATCTGCTCGACCATTGCCGCGTCAACTCCTGCACCTGAAACGCCGCCGGGTTCAGTGCACGGTAAGCCGGTCGGCCAGGTCTCGCAGGGTCTGCACAATGCCGCTGGCGGCCGCGTCGAATGCAGCGCCAAACCCGACGCCGAGCGCGCCGCCGACCCCGACGGCCTCCGCCTGCGCCCGCAATTCCCTGGCCAGCGCGTTGCGCCAGCACACCTCGGCCGAGGACATGCCGAAGTGCTGCCGTTTCGGGGCCAGCTGGACGTGCAACTGGCTGTGCTCGCGCTCGGCCTCGGCCAGGGCGTGGCCGATCGCGTCGAGTTCGGTCAGTTCGGGCAGGTTGGCCAGGAAGTGGCGGAGCAGGTCCTGGTGGTCGGCCGGGGTGGGGTATCTGGTGAAGTGGAACGGGGTCAGGGCCGGGGTCAGGCGGTCGGCCCAGAGCCGGTGGCGGGCGCGGTCACCGCTGGGCAGGTCCTTGGTCAACTCGGTCAGGGTGGTGAGTTTCCGGCTGGGCGGCAAGGGTTTGCCGGCCGTGACGGGGGTGCGGGGCCAGTTGCCGCTGCTGGGGTTCTCCCCCGGACTCAGCTCCTGGGCGCGTTGGCACAGGCGCTGGCCGAACATCCGGCGCGCCACCTGGAAGCCGTCGTTCAGCTGCTTGTCGCCGGGGGTGCCGCTGGGCGCGATGCGGCGGGCCAGCTGCACCAGGGCGCCGGCGACCGTGGTGCCCGTCCCGCCCAGGTCGAGGTCCGGGTCCGTCCGGCAGGCCGCCGCCTCCAGCCGCAGTCCCGCCACGGTCTTGCTGACGGTCTTCAGGTGGTCCCTGGCCCGCAGCAAGGCCGGCAGTTCGGGCAGGCGCGGAGCGAGCACGGCCGCCAAGGTGTGCGGTTCCGGATCACTGGGACGCAGGAAGGGCCGGATCGCCCGGACGATCACCCGCTGCTCCAGCGGCAACGTGAACGTGGCCGGGCCGCGCGCGAACACGGGTGTCCGCCGCACTGCGGGCGGCGACTGCTCGGAACCACCAAGTCCTTGGGGCGCAAGCGGATCACCCATCGCCGACGCGGCGGCCTCCCGCAGGCCAGGCGGCAGCACGAACCGGCGCGGCACCGGCTCGTCGCCCTTCCGCCGCTTCTTCCACATCGCGCCGCCTCGCCCTCACCGGCCGGATCCCGCCGCGGCCACTCACCCAAGACTCCCGGCCCGATCCGCTCCCGCGCCGCGCATGTCCGGTTCCTGTCACCGCCGCCCGCACGGAGTTCGCCCCCGGAATCGCCCTTTGGGGCAACGGATTCCGGCCCGCGGTAATTCGGTGGCGAATGCCAGGACACGGCGTGGATGATCCCACCGCCCTGGCCGCCGCGGCTGTTGTCGCAGGCGCCCGGCCCGCCACGAGAGGAAACCCGATGTCTGGTGCCACGTCCACGCCGTCCGGAGCCCAGCCCGAAGTTCGCCTGGCCGCCGGCGCCGTGCGGGGCAGCCGGGAGGCGGGCGTGGCGGTCTTCCGCGGGATTCCGTTCGCCGACCAACCGGTCGGTAGACTGCGGTTCGCCGCACCCCAACCGGTCCAGCCGTGGGACGGGGTACGCGAGGCCGTGGCCTACGGGCCGCCGCCCCCGCAGGCTGGGTTTTTCGGCATGGACGCGCTGGCGGAGCAGAACCCGGGCGAGGACTGGCTGACCGTCAACGTCTGCACTCCCGAACCGGGCCCGGCCGCGGGACTGCCGGTCATGGTGTGGTTCCAGGGCGGGGCGTATGCCTTCGGCATGTCCGGGCTGCCCGAGTACGACGGCGGTCAACTGGTACGCGACGGCGTGGTGCTGGTGACCTTCAACTCCCGCGTCGGCCTGGAGGGCTTCGCCCAGATCGAGGGCGCGCCGGCCAACCGGGGCCTGCTCGACCAGGTCGCCGCGCTGGAGTGGGTCCGGGACAACATCCGGGCCTTCGGCGGCGATCCGGACCGGGTCACCGTCTTCGGCCAGTCCGCAGGCGGCGGCTCGATCGCCTGCCTGCTGGCGATGCCGAGGGCGGCTGGCCTGTTCCGCCGGGCGATCGTGCAGAGCACGCCGGGCACCGTCTTCGCCCCCGCGCTGGCCACCGACATCGCCACCGTCGCCGCCGCCGAACTGGGTGTGCGGCCCACCATCGCCGACCTGTCCACCGCCACCCCGGCCCAGTTCGCCGCCGCCGGTGACGCGGTCATGGCCAAGATCGGCGACTGGACCCACCGCTGGGGCCAGGCCGCCCACCGCCAGATCCCGTTCTCCCCCGTGGTCGACGGCGACGTCCTGCCCACCGCCCCGTGGCAGGCCGTGGCCGCGGGTTCGGCGCGGGGCATCGACCTCATCGTCGGCCACACCCGCGACGAACAGCGGCTGTTCAACGTGGTCGAGGGCATCTTCGGCCTGGTGACCGAGGAACAGGCGGCCACCGCCCTGGCCACCTTCGCCCCCGGACCGGACGGCGCGGACCGGTACCGCACCGGCTTCCCGGCCGCCGGCCCCGACGAACTGCACGAGATCGTCAACTCGGACTGGCTGTTCCGCATGCCCTCCTTCCACCTCGCCCAGGCCCAGGCCAACGCGGGCGGCCGGGTCCACCTGTTCGAACTGACCTGGACCGCCACCGGCATGGACGGCATGTTCGGCGCCTGCCACGGCCTGGACGTCCCCCTGGTCTTCGGCAACCTGGACCGCGGCCAACCCGCCGCCCTGATCGGCGAGGACCCCGCAGCCGCGGCACCGGTCTCCGCCCGGATGCGCGCGGCCTGGACAGCCTTCGCCACCCACGGCGATCCCGGCTGGCCCGCCTACGACAGCGACCAGCGCCTGACCCAGCTCTTCGACACCGAGCCCACGGTCACCGCCTACCCAGAGGAGGCGTCCCGGCTGATCTGGCAGCACCACACCTTCGCCGCGCTGCCGCTGCTTGAGGGCTAACTTGGCTGTGCGGAGGGCTTTCCGGCGTTGTTCTGACCGCGCGAGTGCACAGCCAGTGCAGCTGGGTGGTTTTGCCGGAGCCGCGGGGGCCGGCGAGCACCAGGCGGGGCGGGTGGGCAGCAGCTCGGCCAGGGTGGTTGATTTTCCTTGCCACACAACGGGTTGGTCGAGTTTGACGGCGGCGGTCGCGAGCACCCCCACGGCGGGATCCCTCCTCCCCGGTCAGGCGAAGAAGTATCACGCTCTGTGGACGCTGTGCCACCTTCAGCCTATGCCTATCGGTCAGTTGTCCAGGATGTACGCGCCCACGCCCAGTTCCTCGGCGATGGCCACCGTCTTCTGCAGCACCTTCATCGCCCGCGGGTACCACTCGGCACCGTCGGGTTCGGCCAGGAAGTCGTCCAGGTTGGCCAGGGTGGCGCGCAGGGTGGCCTTGGCTTCGTCGTAGCGGCTGATGGCCAGGTAGCTCTCGGCGAGTTCGCGGCTGAGGCGGGTCATGGCCTCGCGCAGTTCGGCGTCGGCCTCGGTGTGCTGGTCCATGGTGTGGTGGAGTTCGGCGAGGGTGATCAGGCCGCTGGTGACGTTGCGGTGCAACAGGGAGCTGACCAGGTCGCTGCCGTGGCCGAGTTCCCGGTTGAAGGCCACGTGCCGTCTGCGGTACTCGGCGGCGGCCTGGTACTGGCCGAGCCGTTGGTAGGCCCCGGCGACGGTGTCCAGGGCGGAGGACAGGCCGTAGAGTTCGCCTGCTTTTTCCAGTACTTCCAACGCGTCCAGCGCGGTGGTGAGGCCTTCTTCGACCCGGCCGAGGCGGATCCGGTTGTAGGCCACGCCGAGCTGGGCGCCGTGTTCGCCAATGACACAGCCGGCCTGGCGGAACAGGTCGATGGCGGTGTTGGCCTGCACCAGTGCGCCCGCGTAGTCCCCTTCCAGCTGCCGCACGCCCAGGTACTGGCGCAGGGTGTAGGCGCGGGCGAGATTGTCCTCGGCGAAGCAGTCCAGGGCTTCGTCGAGGTGGGCGTTGGCCTGCTCGAAGCGGTAGTGGTGGCAGTCGACCCTGGCCAGGCCGCGGTGCGCGTACCCGGCGGCGGCGCGGTCGCCGATGCGGTGCGCGGCTTGCAGGGTGATCCGGTTGACGTGTTCCAGGTCCCGCCAGTGCCCGGCCCAGTCCAGGTAGTGCCGCATGGACCAGGCCAGGCTGCACGCGGCGCGTTCCTCGCCGCGGCTGATCCCGCGTTCCACCATGGTGATCAGCAGCGAGTGGTGGTTGGCGAACCAGGCGAACGCGTCGTTGTGGCCGATGAACTTGCGCGGGTAGACGAACGGGGCCGGCTCGCCGAGCTGGGCGGTGTCGGGGTGCACCGAGAGCATCCGGGCCGCGTTGTAGGCGGTGTGCAACGCGGTCTGTGCGCCGCGGCCGCGGACGGCGAGCAGTTCCTCGGGGCTGTCGATCTCCTCCATGAGTTCGGCGGCGTAGGCGCGCAGTAGTTCGTGCCAGGTGTAGCCGCCGGGGCGGATCTCCTCGACCAGGTGGGCGGCGGCGAGTTCGCGGAAGAGCGCGTGTGCCTTGGGGATCGGCAGTGCGGCCAGGGTGGCGCCGATGCGGACCTCCATGACCTGGCCGGGGAACCAGGACAGCAGCCGGAACATCCGGGCCGCTTCGGGGCTGAGTGCGCGGTAGGACCAGGACAGGATGGAGCGGATGTCGCTGCGGCTGTCCGGGCCGGCGAAGGCGTCCAGGCCGCCGTCGGTGGCGTCGAGTTCGGCGGCCAGGTCGGCCAGCCGGAAGGAGGGGTAGCTGGCGGCGCGGGCGGCGACCAGGGCCAGCGCCAGCGGCAAGCGGGCGCAGGTGCGGACTATGTGTTGCACTGCTTCGGGTTCGGCGGCCACCCGGGGTTCGCCGAGGCGGCGGGACAGGAAGCTGGTGGCCTCGGTGTCGCTGAGCAGTTCCAGGGGCACGGTGTGCGCGCCGGTGCCGGCGACCAGGCCGGAAAGGTTGCCGCGGCTGGTGATGATGGCCAGCGAGCGGGAGCTGCCGGGCAGCAGTGGCAGCACCTGGCGGGTGTCCCGGGCGTTGTCGAGCAGGATCAGGCAGCCGCGGTCGGCGAGCACGCTGCGGTACAACGCGGTGAGCGTGTCCAGGCGGCTGGGCAGTTGCTGGGTGGGCACGCCGAGGGAGTCCAGCAGGAACCACAGCGCTTCCATCGGGTCGACCTCGGTGTCGCCGTCCTCAAAGCCGCGCAGGTCCAGGTGGAGCTGGCCGTCCGGGAAGTGCGGGGCCAGCCGGTGCGCGGCGCGGACGGCGAAGGTGGTCTTGCCCAGTCCGGGCATGCCGTGCACGACCACCACCCCCGGCGCGTCGGTGGCATCCGGCCGGACCGCGTTGATCAGGCGGTCCAGTTCCGCTTCACGGCCGGTGAACACGGGCAGGTCCACCGGCAGCTGGGCCGGGATCAGGGTGGGGGCGGCGGGTTCGGGAGTCGCGGCGGGCGGCGGCGGGGCCAGCAGCACCGGATCGCCTTCCAGGATGCGCTGGTACAGCTCGCGCATGGCCGGCGCCGGGTCCACGCCGAGCTGATCGCCGAGCCGGCGGCGCAGCCGGTCGTAAACGCTCAGTGCCTCGGCCTGGCGGCCCGCGCGGCACAGGCAGAGCATGAGCAGCTCGTGCAACCGCTCCCGCAGGGGTTCGGCCGCCGCGGCCATGGCCAGTGGGTCCAGCAGGTCGGGGCTGCGGCCGAGGTCGAGTTCGAGCGCGGCCAGCTCCTCCAGCACGGCCAGCCGCCGCTGCCCCAGCCTGCCGCGTTCGGACTCGGCGAACTCCGAGGTCAGGTCGGACATGGGTTCGCCCTGCCACTCGGCCAGGGCCTGGTGCAGATGGGTGGCCGCGCCCTCCCGGTCACCTCGGGCCTTGGCCTGCTCGGCGGCGCGCACATAATCACGGAACCGGCCCAGGTCCAGGGTCTGCGGCGGCACCTGCAGCGCGTAGCCGCCGGTGGTGGAGTGCACCACCTGCTCACCCTGTTCTTCTTCCAGCGCGCGGCGCAGGCGGTGCACGTAGGTGCGGATGGTGCCGCGGGCGGCGCGCGGCACGTCCAGGCCCCACAGCGCGGCGGCCATCTCGTCGGTGGAGACCATCCGGCTGCGGGCGAGCAGCAGGATGGCCAGTGCGGTGCGCTGCTGCGGCGATCCGAGGCCGACGGCGGCACCGTTCCGCCAGGCCCGGACCGGTCCCAGCACGGCGAACTTCAGTCCCTGGGTCAAGGGAGCCCCTCTGTGTCCGAGCTACGAACCGGGGGCCAATCGTAGTACCAGAATGGGCCGATCAGCCTAATCGGCGTGCGGTGTCCGCGCTCTAGGAGTTCAGCGGCCAGGTCGGTCGCCGGATCCGGGCGAGCTGTCCGCTGACCAGACCCGCGGTATGCCGCACCACCGCGCTCATGGCGGGCAGTCGCCGCTGGTCGAGCACCCAGGCGGACACCGCTCCGCAGACTTCTCCCGACCGCGTCCGCACGACCGCGCTGACTCCGGCCAGCTCCTGCGCGCAGGTGGCCTCGGGCACGCGCAGCACCCCGTCCCCCTCGCCCGCCGACCGGATCAGCACCCGCCAGAGGCCCTCCGCGGGGTACTTCAGCCCGGCGCGCAGTGGCACCACGTCATCGGTCTCCCCGCCCAACGCACCGAGGATCAGGGTGTCCTCACCGTCCGGCACTGCCACGCTCACCCCGGCGCCGGGCAGGGCGGATGCCAACTGCCGCAACGGGTGCAGCGCCGCCGCGCGCAGGTCCGCACCGCTGCGCCAGCCGGTGCCGAAGCGGAACATCCGCGCGCCCATCCGGTACCGGCCCTCGCTGCGCTGCACCGCGCCCAGCCGGACGAGCTGGTCCAGCAGGCGGTGCACGGTGGCCTTGGGCAACCCGGTCCGGGCGGCCAGTTCGCTGAGCCCGCACTCCTCGGTGTCGAGGATCTCCTCAAGCAACAAGAACGCGCCTTCCAGCACACCCCGGCCCACATTGCCTCCCTGACTCGGCGGCGACGATAACAGCGGTCCACTCAGCGGACCGAATTCTTTTCCAGCGGATTCCGCCGGGACATTCTGGGTGAGCCGCAAGGCAGCAGATTTTCTCAGCGAAAAAGGGGAAATCTCATGCGTTTGGCTCGATTGGGTTCGCTGTTCATGACCGCGGCAGCCGCCGTGGCACTGCTCACCGGCGCCGCGGGCGCGGCCACCGCCGGACCGGCCGCCGCGAGTCACTCCGACGGCTTCGAGGGCGACCCGTGGACCCGGTGGGAGAAGGGCTCGGAAGGCGATGCCAGGGCCGAGGGCAACTACGGTCAGGGCACGGCCCGCACCGGCCGCAACAACGCTTTCCTGTGGTCGGCGCACGGCCATTCCTCGGTCCGGCTGCCCATCAACATCGCCAGCTGGCCCAAGTCCAGCTGCAAGGCCAGCATCTGGGGCAACCCGGTGGCCGACGCCGCGCACCCGGGCCCCCGTGGCGCGCAGGTCGAACTCCAGGTCTGGGACCCCAACGGCTGGCGGCTGCTGGGCACCACCGCGCCCTGGCTCAACGATGGCAGTTACCAGCGCGTCATCACGCCGCCGCTGGACCTCAACGGCGTGAACAAGGTCTACGTCCAGGCCATTTTCGGCAACAACTCGGGCGCCGGGAAATTCGTCCGACTGGATGACATGTCATTCGAGTGCAGCTGATTTAGCCCCAGGGAATGCCCTTTCGGCCGCGAAATGCGCTCGAAAGGGCATTCCGCCGGTCTGGCCGCGTGCACCAGGGCTGTGCCGTGGTGCACGCGGCCCTCAGATCGCGCCAACGCGCAGCGCGTAGGAGACGGCGTGCGCCCGGTTGCGCAGGTCGAGACGGGACATCAGGTCCTTGACGATTTTTTTGATGGTTCGTTCCGAATAGCTGAGGCGGCTGGCGATTCCAGCGGTTTCCTCGCCCTGGGCGATCAGCCGGATCACCTCGACCTCCCGGACGGTCAGGCCGCCCGCGGTCACTCCCTGGGTGGCCAGCAGGTTGGTCCGCATGAACCGGGTTTCCTCGACCAGCCAGCGGGTCAGGCCGGCGGGCAGCACCGCCTGACCGCTGTGGCTGGCCAGCACGGTCCGGACAACCTGGTGGGCGGTGACATCCCGGTACGGCAGGATGCTGACCACCCCGGCGCCGAAGAGCCGCGGCAGGTGACGTTCCCGCAGCGGACCCGCGACCAGCACGAAGCACTGGCCGTGGCGCCGCGCGGCCGCCGACATCGCGATCAGCTCACCAACCAGGGAGTCGGTGACCATTTCACTGATGACCAGCACCACATCTGCGAGAGCGCTCTCACTTGCCGCGAGAAGACACAGTTCGCGCGGCACCGCGAGCGCTGGTTCGAGCTGGTCGGCCAGTCGCCGGTCGGCCGCGTGCACGGCCACCGCGATCCGGTCCAGCCCAGGCTGTCCTGTCGTCGTCTCGACTGTCCTGCTGATCGTGGCCACGCTCATCGATGGTGCCCTTCTCCATCATCGACGCTCCCGATAGCGCCGTGGGATCAGGAAACCCGGCACCTGTCAACAGCTCGTCGACAAGTCGTAGACGGTCACCGCGACAGCTGAAACAGCAGCTCAGCCACCTAACGTGCGCCACTGCCGACGGGCCCGACCTCGGCGGGCGCCGCCGAGGTCGGGCCACTATCGGGGCGGTTCAGCCCCCGTACGCAGCAGCGCGAACGCCTCGGTGAGCGCCGCCACCGCCTCCGGATACACCTCCGCCGCCGACCGTCCCGCCGCGATCTGGACCGAGTTCTCCTGCATCAGCAACGTTTCCAGGGCACCGGCCTGCACCGCGACCAGTCGCGCGCGCCGGGGCGGGTAGCCGGCCGCCACCAACGCGTCGGCCAGCAGGGCCGCGGATTCCTCGACGTAGCGGCGCAACCGGGCGGTCAGGCTCTCGGTGCCGGTGATCAGCCGGTAGAACCGGACCACCTCGGGCAGGTCGCACAGCCCGGTGTTCGGGTCCTGGCGCTCCAGCGCGTCCAGCCAGCCCCGCTCCAGCGCGGCCAGCGGCGACTCCCCCGCCACCCGGGCCCGCACGTACCGCGCCGACTCGTCCTGATGGTCGGCGAAACGCTGTACGACCAGGTCTTCCTTGCTCGGGAAGTACTTGAACAGGGTGCGCTTGGAGACCTCGGCCGCCGCGGCCACCTCGGCCACCGAGACCTGGTCGAAGCCGCGATCCAGGAACAGCGCGATGGCCGCTTCCGCGATGGCCTCGCGGGTCCGCTGCTTCTTCCGCTCGCGCAGCCCTGCTGGTTCGCCCATTGGCACATCCTAGCCAACTCGTGCACCCAGGGCATAAGTACACCTGGTATATCTTGATACCGAGTGGACCTTTTGAAGGGAGTGTCATGCGGACTCAGGTGATCGTCGTGGGCGCCGGACCGACCGGGCTGATGCTGGCGCACGAGCTGGTGCTGGCCGGGGTGTCCACGCTGGTGCTGGAACGACTGACCGAGCCGAACCCCCAGTCCAGGGCGGGCAGCCTCCAGCCGCGCACCGCCGAGGTGCTGGACCTGCGCGGACTGCTCGCGCCACTGCTGGACGGGGTGCCGCTGACCGGCTTGATCGGCGGCCACTTCGCCGCGCTGCCAGTCCCCCTGGACTGCACGCCGTGGCAGACCCGCTACGCCGCGCCGGTGCCGGTCTCCCAGGGGCGGCTGGAGGGTTTCCTGGAACAGCGGGTGATCGCGGGCGGCGGCACGGTGCGGCGCGGCGCGGAAGTGGTCGCGGTCAGCCAGCGCGAGGACGGCGTGCAGGTCAGCACCGCCGCCGGGGACACCCTGCACGCGGACTACGTGGTGGCCTGCGACGGCGCGCACAGCACGGTGCGCAAACACCTCGGCATGGCCTTCCCCGGTCAACCCGCCACGGTCCGCTCGGTGGTCGCCGATGTCGTCCTTACCGACCGGCCGGTAGGCATGCGCGAAGGCGGTCGCCACTTCAGCGAGATGGTCCGCGGCGCCAACGGCTATTGGACCGTGCTGCACCCCCTGGGCGACGGGGTCTACCGGTTCATCTTCGGCAACTTCACCGAGCCGAGCCCGCCCAGGGACCGACCGGTCACCGAGGCGGAAGCGCGCGCCGCACTGCAGGCGGTGTACGGACCGGAGGTGGACCTGACCGAGATCCGCGCTGCCTCCCGCTTCTCCGACGCCTCCCGCCAACTGACGGACTACCGCGCCGGCCGGGTCTTCTTCGCCGGCGACGCCGCGCACATCCACCTCCCGGTCGGCGGCCAGGGCGTCAACCTGGGCGTCCAGGACGCGATGAACCTGGGCTGGAAACTCGCCGCCCAGCTGACCGGTCGGGCGGCCGAGGGGCTGCTGGACACCTACCAGGCCGAGCGTCACCCGGTCGCGGCCGGCGTGCTGGCCAACACCCAGGCCCAGGGCGTGCTGCTCAACCCGGGCAGCGCCGCGGACGTGGCGGCGTTGCGCGAACTGATGACCGGGCTGCTGCGGCTGCCCGAGGTCAACCGGCACCTGTCCGGCATGGTCTCCGGCCTGGACATCCGCTACACCGTGGCCGAGACCGAGGACGACCTGATTGGCCGACGGATGCCGGATCTGGACCTGGTGGCCGATGGTGGGGCGGACCGGGTTGCGGCGCTGAGTCACGCGGGTCGCGGGCTGCTGCTGCGGTTTGACGAAGGCAGCCCGGCCACGGTTGAGGGCTGGACTGATCGGGTTGATCAGGTGCAGGCGAAGGCCGTTGCCTGGCGGGGTGCGGTGCTGGTCCGGCCGGATGGGCACGTGTGCTGGGCGGGCGCCGGGGACAGTGGGCTGCGGGCCGCACTCACCCGCTGGTTCGGCGCGCCGACCGAACGGTAGGTCGGGCGACGTGGGCTGGCTCGACGTCCCGACCGAACGGTTGGTCGAGACGCGGGACGCAGGCTGGTCTCGCGCGCGCCGACCGAACAGTTGGTCGGGGCGCGCGACCAGGCCGGGGCGCGGGACCGGGTCAGGCTGCGTGGCGGGGGCTGGTGGCCATGACCACTGTTGCCTCCGTGACCCAGCCCAGGGCGGTGTAGAGCCGCTCGCCATCCGGGCTGGCGAACAGGATCCCGGTGCTGGCGCCCTGGTTCGCCGCCTCGGTCATCAGGGCGCCCATCACCACGCTGCCCAGGCCGCGGCGGCGGTGTGCGTCGGTGGTCACGATCTTGTCCGGGACGGTGTCCGTGCCGATCACGGCGGCCAGGCCGCTGGCGGCGAGGTCCCCGGACTCGTGCCGGACCTCGACCGAGATCACCCGGCCGGTCACCGTGGTCTGACAGGTGTATCCGGCGGGAGCGGGGCGTTGTGGGTGCGTGGCCACTTCCCTGGTCATGATCCATTCGCGGTAGGCCCGCAGGGTCAGGCCGGCCTCGCGCAGCACCTGTTCGACCTCGTCGGGGTGGTGCGTCGGGACGGTGAGCAGGGTTGGTTTTTCTTGGGTGGCAACGACATCGGCCAGCGGGCGGACTGAGTCGGGGACCGCGTCGACGTGCAGGGTGATCAGTTCGCGGTGGCGGTCGGGCTGGCCGAGCAGGAAGTCCAGGGCGCCGTGGGACTCCACCGGTGGCGCCCAGCCCCGGCATGCGCTCCAGCCCTGCTGCCAGCGGCGGATCAGATCGGTCATGCGGCGTGTCCTCTCGGTTCAGGCGGACCCTAACCGCGCATCCGTGCTGTTGCAACTAGGTTGCAATAAGAGGTCCGCAGAAGAACCGGTCGAGGTAGGTGGTGCGGTAGATCCTGGACTCGGCGCAGCCGGCCCGGAGCCGGAACTCGAAATCCGGCCGGCCGGCCCGGGTGGCCCGCAGCGCCGCAACGCGCAGCGAACTGAATCGCACGACCCGCTCGTCCCGGGTCAGCTTCGCCAGTTCGCGGGTGAGTGTGGGCTCCGGCATCGAGGCGCGCTCGCGCAACTCCTCGAAGGATCGCCGTCCTCCCCGGGAGCGGGCCTGCCCGTCAACTCGGCAGGTGTGCCCGCCCCCGGTGGGGAACCGTCCCGGCGCGCGCCGGGCTCAGGCGTCCTCGGCCTGAGCGCGTTCGGTGGCGTAGAGGCGGAGTAGATCGTCCAGGGTGTAGCTGCCCGCGGGGGCGGCTCGGATGAGGTGCTGGGCGGCGAGGCGGTCGAGCATGTGGTCGGCGTCGTGGGAGGTGCCGTCGATGAGGGCGGCGACGGTTTCGCCGGAGAAACCGCCGTGCACCAGGCTCAAGCGGCGGAACAGGCGTTGGGTGGGCAGGTCCAGGGTGCCGTAGGAGTGATCGAAGGCGGCCCGCAGGGACAGGTGCTGGTCGCTGTCGACTTCCAGGGCGGCCAGGCGGTTTCCGTTGTGCAGGGCCAGAACATAGTCGGCGATGCGGTGGTGGGGGTGGTTGACCAGGTTGGCGGCGGCGGCACTGAGCGCGAGTGGGAGGTGGGCGCAGAGGCGGGTGAGTTCGGCCGCTGCCTTGGGTTCGGCGCGGACCCGGTCGGGGCCGAGCATGCGGGCCAGGGCCCGCAGGGAGTCGACCGGGCTGAGCACGTCCAGGTCGAGCAGGTGGGCGCCGTCGCTGGCGGCCAGGCTGCCGAGGCGGTGTCTGCTGGTGATCACCACGAAGCAGCTCGGGCTGCCCGGCAGCAGGGGGCGGATCTGGGCGGGGTGGGCGGCGTTGTCCAGTACTACCAGCACTTTGCGGCTGGCCAGCAGGGTGCGGTAGAGGGCGGCGGCCTCATCGGCCTCGGCCGGGACCTCATCGGCGGGGACGCCGAGGGCGCGCAGGAATCGGGCCAGCACGCGGCTGGCCGAGACCGGGGCGTTGCCGTGCAGGTTGACGAAGAGCTGGCCGTCCGGGAAGCGACCGCTGGCCCGGTGTGCCCAGTGCACGGCCAGGGTGGTCTTGCCGACCCCGGCCGCGCCGACGATGGCCGCGGCGTTGACCGTGCCCGCGCCGGTGTTGTCCGCCCCGGCGAGGAAGGCGTCCAGCTGGGCCAGGTACCGGTCCCGTCCGGCCAGGCCCGGGGTGTCACTGGGCAGCTGGGTGGGTACCGGGGCGCCCGGATCCCTTGGTGTGGCACGGGAAACGGTGACCGGGGGCAGCGGCAGCTCGCCGCGCAGCACCCGCAGGTGCGCCTCCTGGATCTCCGCGCCGGGACCCACGCCCAGTTCCTCGGCCAGCCGGGCCCGGATCTCGGTGAACAGCCGCAGCGCCTCGGCCTGCCTGCCGCAGCCGGCCAGGGCGAGCATCAGCCGGGCGTGCAGCCCCTCGTGCAGTGGTTCGTCGTGCGCCAGTGGGCGCAGCCGTTCCACCGCGGGTTCGTGCCTGCCCAGGGCGATGGACAGATCGGTATAGGTGAGCAGTGCGGCCAGGCGGCGCTGGGACAGTGCGATCGCGGCCGGATGCTGGCGCAGCCGGGATCCGAGATCGACCAGCACCGGGCCGCGCCAGCGGTGCAGGGCCGAGTCGAACAGTTCCAGCGCCGCGCCCGCGTCCTCGGCGGCACGTTCGGCGTGGTGCACCAGCTCGTCGAATTCCAGCAGGTCCAGCTGACCGGCTTCCACCGGCATCCGGTAGCCGTCGCGGACCGCGGTGATCACCGATCCTCTGGCCCGGCCCTCGCGGCCGGGTTGCAGGCCGCGACGCAGCCGGGAGACGTAGGAGTGCACCAGTCCGGCGCAGGTGCGCGGTGGGTTGACGCCCCAGAGGACGTCGATGATCTCGTCCCGGGTGACCACCCGATCGGGTTGCAGGGCCAGCAGGCCCAACAGACATCGTTGTTTGAGCGGACCGATGTCCACCTGGCGGTGTGCCTGGTAGACGGTGAGCGGGCCGAGGATGTTCAGCCGTAGCGGTTTTCGGCCACGAGGCGGGGTGCCGCCACGTGGCCGGACCTGTTCTCGCCGGAGGCTGACCTCGGCTCGTCCGTCCCGTAGTTCTCCGTCTGATCTCCTGCTTAACGAACCATGTTCCAATGTCACGCCCGCAGCCCCCAGCCCTGGCGTTATGTCCTCCGACCACCGCACGACCTCAACAAGTGGCCAATACTGCCAGAGCGCGGACGCATTGACTATGCTCGCCGCTGATCTCAGTTAGTTGATTGCATCGAAATAATCCGGTTATCGTGATCTTAAGGTTCGCGGCCCGCTGCCCTCCACCGCGTTTGCACTGCTGCAGCCGGGTGCAGCCGAATGCAGAACCTCCGGCAACACCCCAGGTCAGGGCCTGTTGCAGGGAGGCAGGCAGACGGGTGACGGGCTCCAGTTCCGGTCCAGCCGGGCGGCCAGGCGATCTCGGTACGGTAATGACCGGGCTCCTTACCTGAAACATCGGCAAATTGGGGTGGCCGCGCATGGTTTTTGTGAACGAGCCAGTTGTGAATTCCACGGAGCTGACCGGGCGCGCGAGCGCGGGCGTGCACAAGGCCGTCGATCATTTGTATACGCGGCAACGCCCGGACGGCGCCTGGACGGACCGGCTTTCCTCCTCCACGGTCTCCACCGCACTGGGTTTGCTGGCCCTGGCCAAGGCCGACCGGGAACGCTATCGGGAGCGCCTGGATCGGGGCCTGGCCTGGCTGCGCGCCCACCAGCGCGCCGACGGCGGCTGGAGCATGGCCGACGCGCACCCGCCGAGCAGTCCCGGCATGACCGCCTTCGCCATCGCCGCCTGCCACGAGCTGGACCCGGAGGGCAACCGCGAGCGAATCGCCAAGGGGTTCGCCTTCATCGAGGCCAACGGCACCGACGCGGTCATCCCCGGCATGCGCGGCCCCGGCCCGAAAACCTGGCCCGCGGCCGCGCCGTTCGCGCTGTCGCTGGTGGGACTGCGGGACATCACCGAGCAGCCGACGCTGCCGGTGGAGGTGATGTTGCTGCCGCCCAAGCTGCGCAACAAGGTCTCCATCGGCATGCCCGCGGTGCTCGCCCTCGGCCTGATGCAGGCCAGGGTGCTGCCGGCCAGTCCCCCACGACGACTGCTGCAACGCCTGGCCCAGCCGCGAGCGCTGGCCTGGCTGCGGGCGGTGATGGCGCCCAACGGCGGCGTGGAGGAGTGCCCGATGCTCTCCGCGCTGATCTTCCTCGGGTTGCAGGCCGCCGACCTCGGCCCTGACCTGCAACAGGGTTCGCTGGACTACCTGCTCGACACCCAGCGCGAGGACGGCTCCTGGGCCATCGACCGCGACCTGGAGATCGCGGTGACCTGCTACGCCGTGCACGCACTGGCCGAGCACACCGACGTGGCCGCCGACCCTCGGTTGCGGCCCACCAGGGACTGGCTGCTCTCCACCCAGTGGACCGAGCCGTTCCGCCCGTTGAAGATCCCGGCGGGTGGCTGGTCCTGGAACGTGCCCTCGGGCTGGCCGGAATCCGAGGACACCGCGGTGGTCCTGTCCACCCTCGGCCTGCTGGGTCTGGACCGCGAGCACCCCGGGGTGGCGGCCGGACTGCGCTGGCTGCGGGTGCGGCAGAACCGCAACGGCTCCTGGTCGGAGTGGGTGCGGAATTCCTTCATCCTCAACGACAAACCGTGCACCGGGGTCACCGCGCACGTGCTGATGGCCATGCACCAGCACAACGAGCCACGCTCGCGCTGGGCGCCGGTCGATCGCGCGCTGCGCTGGTACCAGAAGGACCAGTTGCCGGATGGCTCGCTGCCCTCGCTGTGGTTCCGGGACGGCACGCACGGCACTGCCAAGGTGCTGGAGACCTACGCCGAACTCGGCATCCCGCGGGATCCGGTGGCACAGCGGGCCAAGCAGTGGCTGTGGGACAACCAGGCGCCTTCCGGTGGCTGGCCGCTGACCGTGCAGACCAGTGCGCCGGGTGAGACCGCCGAGGAGACCGCGTGGGCGGTGTACTCGCTGCTGCGGGCCGGGGAATCGCCGTGGGACCCGCGGGTGCTGCGCGCGGTGGACTGGCTGCTGGCCCGGCAGGACGAGCAGGGCAGCTGGGCGCCCGCGCCGACCGGACTGTACTTCGAGGACCTCTGCTACAGCGACGACCTGATCACCCACACCTACACGCTGCGCGCGCTGGCCCGGTGGCTGCGCCAGGCCGAGCGGGCATGACCGGGCTCCCGCCGGGTCCGCGCACGCCGGTGCTCGCGCAGACCGTGCTCTCCGCGGTGCGGCCACTGGCCTTCGCCGAATCCTGCCGCCGAAAATACGGGGATCTGTTCACCATCAAGGTCTTCCCGGTCGGCACCGTGGTGTGCGCGGCCGATCCGGCGGTGATCCGGCGTGCGGTGACCGCGGAGTCCTCCACCCTGCTGGCCGGGGACGCCAACCGCGTCATGGACTTCGTGGTCGGGCCGCGGTCGGTGCTGTTGCTGGACGGACCGGAACACGTGCGCTGCCGCCAGGTGCTGCTGCCGCCCTTTCGCGGCCCCAGCGTGGCCGCCTACCAGGACACCATCGCCGAGATCACCGCCGAGGCGGTGCGGGACTGGCCGGCCGGGGTGCCGGTGCGGTTGATGCCGCGGATGCAGCACCTCACCCTGGAGATCATGATGCGGGTGGTCTTCGGCATCACCGATCTGCGCCGGCTGGCCGGGTTGCGCGCACTGGTGCCGCAGCTGCTGCACATGAACCCGGCGGTGGTGCTGTTCCCGTTGCTGCGCAAGGACTGGGGTCGGTGGAGCCCTGGCGGCAAGTTCGCCAGGGTGCGGGACGCGGTGGACGAGATCCTCTTCGCCGAGATCGCCCGGCGCCGCCGCGAGGACACCGACAGCACCGATGTGCTCTCGCTGCTGCTGCGGATGCGGCACGCCGACGGGCAGCCGGCCACCGACGAGGAGTTGCGGGACAACCTGATCACCGTGCTCGCGGTCGGCCACGAGACCACCGCGACCACGCTGTCCTGGGCCTTCGAGCGTCTGGTCCGGCACCCGGAATCGTTGGCCCGCTTGGAAAGCGAGCTGGACGCCGGTGAGTACACCTACCTGGACGCGGTGATCAACGAGACGCTGCGGGTGCGGCCGGTGGTCGGGGACATCGCCCGGATCCTGGCCGCACCGGCCACCATCGGCGGTTACCGGCTGCCCGCCGGGATCATGCTCGCGCTTTCCCTTGGCCTGCTGCACTCCAGCCCGGAGCGCTACCCCGAACCGGCGGCGTTCCGGCCGGAACGCTTCCTCGATCAGCCGCCGGGACCGGAGTTGTTCCTGCCCTTCGGCGGCGGGCCGCACCGGTGCCTCGGCGCGGCCTTCGCCATGACCACCATGCGCACGGTGATCGCCACCGTGCTGGCGCGGACCCGGCCCCGGGCGGCGGCCCCGGGACCGGAACGGCAGCGGGCCCGTGGCCCGGTGCTCGCGCCCGCCCGAGGGGCGGAGGTGGTCCTGCACCGCCGCACGGCTTTCCGGACCAGGTGAGGAGCACAACATGCAGTCCGCTGATCCCCGACCCGAGCTGGTGCTGGCCGGGCTGGCCGAGGCCGCCGAAGAGAAGTTGCGCACCCGCTGGTCCCGCACGTCCAGCCTGCTCAGCACCATGTGCCACTACGCGCTGGTGCCCTCGGGCAAGTTGTTCCGGCCGATCCTGCTGCTGGAATCCGCCTGCGCGGTGGGCGGTTCGGCCGAGATGGTGCTGCCGGCCGCGGTCGGCGCGGAGTGCGGGCACGTGGCCAGCCTGATCCACGACGACATCATCGACGGCGACGAGCTGCGCCGCGGCCGCCGGTCGGTGCACAGCCGGTTCGGCGCGGGCAACGCGATCGTGGCCGGGGACGCGCTGATCTTCGACCTGTTCGCCGGGCTGGCCGAATGCCGGTGGACCGGGGTGCCGGACAGCCGGGTGGCCGCCGCGCTGGAGGCGGTGGCGCGCTGCGGGCTGGACCTCTGCCGGGGGCAGAGCATGGAGGAGGAGCTGTGCCGGGGCCTGCGCTTCGACCTGGACTCCTACCTGACCATGATCCGGCTCAAGACGGCCGCGTTCTTCCAGGGCGCTTGCGAGAGCGGCGCGATCCTGGCCGGGGGCACGCCGGAGGAGGTGGAGGCGCTGTCCCGGTACGCGCTGGCGCTGGGCACCGCGTTCCAGATCCAGGACGACATCCTGGGCTACACCAACACCACCGAGGAAATGGGCAAGGACAACACCAGCGACAGCCGCAACGGCAGGCTGACCCTGCCGGTGATCCTGGCCTACCGCAACGGCGGCCACCCCGAGCGCAGGCTGTTGCGGCAGGCCCTCACCGGCGAGGAGGACCTGGGCCACCGGCACGAACTGATCCTGGACATCCTGGACCGCACCGGCGCGCTGGCCGCGGCGAGCAAAATGGCCTGGCACTACGCCGAAGCCTCCGGCACCGCCCTGCTCCGCCTGCCCCCCTCCCCCAGCCGCGACCGCCTGGCCCTGTTCGGCCAGCTCGCCATCGACCGCGACCGTTAACCCCCCTCCCCGAGTGTCGGCCGAAGTGGGACACCGAGTTGGCCCAACCGGTACGCCCACTTCGGCCAACTTGGCGTACGAGTTGGGCCAACTCGGCGTACGAGAACGGCCGACACTCGGGGTGGGGTCAGCGGCGGAGGGTGGGGTGGTCGCGTTGGCGCATGATCGCGCGGGCCACGGTGGTGAGCAGGGCGGCGGGGAGGAGGACGGCGAGTGCGAGGGCGGGGCGGCCGGCGGCGGCGATGAAGCCGGTGGCCAGGATCAGGCGTTCGCCGACCAGGATTTCGTGGGCCTTCAACGCGGCCAGGCGCGGGATCGGGCGGGGGGCCCGGGTGAGGCGGAGTTGGCAGAGTACGCACAGGGGCAGGGCCAGGGCCAGGAACGGCCAGAGCCAGCCCAGGTCCAGCTGTCCGGCCAGCACCAGTGGCCAGCCGACGGCCAGGGCGATCCAGAGTCCATTGAGGACAGTCAGCAAACGCAGCGAGGCGGCGTCGCCGTGGCGCACCGGGTAGGTCCGGTAGCCGCCTTCGCGGTCGCTGTCGGTGTCGCAGAGCGCGCCGACCAGGTTGGAGGCCGAATCGTGCAGCCAGAACGCCAGTGCCAGCGGCAGCAGCTCCCACGGTGGTATCGCGGTGCTCGCCGTGGTGCCCACCAGGAAGGCCAGTGCGGTCGGCACCCCGCGCATCAGGTTCCCGGCGATGCCACGGGCTTTGAAGGTGCGGCTGTAGGAAATGCCGGACACCACCGCGATCGCGCCGAGCACCAGATTGAGCGGGTTGAGCACGATGGCGAACACCAGGCCGAGCGCGATGGTGAGGACCATGCCGGTGAACGCGGTGCGCGGGCTCATCCGGCCGGACGGGATGGGGCGGTGTGGTTTGGCGGTGGCGTCCAGTTCGCGGTCGAAGTAGTCGCCGCCGTACAGCGACGCGATCCAGCCGCAGGTGGGCGCGGCCCAGGCGGCGAACAACCGCCAGGTCTCCGGGTCGGTCTGGCCAAGGCGGGCGGCCAGCACGGCCCCGGCCAGGCCGACCAGCCCGGCGTAGAACATCGAGTCGGGGCGGCAGATCTCCAGGTGGGCCAGCAGGACCCGTCGGGCGTTCACACGGACTCCCTTCCAGGACAACGGTCATGACCCCGCTCGCGGTGATCGCCGGGGCCGGGGTGGCCGGACTCACCGCCGCGGTGGCGCTGAGTCAGGCGGGCTGGCGGGTGCGGGTCTTCGACCGCGACCCGGTGCTGGAACCACTGGGCGCCGGGCTCGGTCTGACCCCGAATGCCTTGCGCGCCTTGGATGTGCTCGGTCTGGGTGACGCGGTGCGGGACCGGGGTGCGGTGCAGGAGACCGGCGGCATCCGCCGTCAGGACGGTCGCTGGCTGGCCCGCTCGGACCTGGCCTTCATCCGGGCCCGCTTCGGGGACCCGGTGCTCGGCCTGCACCGGCGGGACCTGATCACGCTGCTGGCCAACGCGCTGCCCGAGGGAACACTGCGCACCGGGGTCACCGTCACCTCGGCCACCCCGGGTGGTCACGACCGGCTTTCCTTGGTGCGCACCACACTCGGCGAGCTGACCGCGCAGCTGGTGGTGGCTGCCGACGGCATCGGGTCCAAGCTGCGGAGTGCGCTGTTCCCGGCGCATCCCGGGCCGGTCTACGCCGGCTACACCAGCTGGCGGATGGTGGTGCCGATGCCGGACTATCCGGTGGCGGCCACCGAGACCTGGGGCCGCGGCACCCGTTTCGGCGTGATGCACCTGCCTGACGGCCTGCTGCACCTGTCCGCGAACTCGGTCGCGCCGCCCCGGCAACGCGCCAGGGACGAACGCGCCGAGGTGCTGGCCCGCTTCGGGAACTGGCACGCGCCGATCCCGGACCTGCTGGCCGCGGTGCGACCGGGTGAGGTGCTGCACCACGATGTGGCCGAGCTGGTCCGTCCACTTCCGACATTCCACAGTGGACGGATCGTGCTGGTCGGTGACGCCGCGCATGCCATGACCCCCAACATCGGACCGGCCTGCCTGGCCATGGAGGACGCGGTGACCCTCGGTCTGTTGCTGCCAGCTGCCAGGGAATCAGAGCTGGCCGCGGCCCTGGCCGGGTACACCGCGATCCGGCTGCCGCGGGCGGTGGCGCTGGCCCGCCGGTCCCGCCGGGTGGGGCTGGCCGGCCAGTGGACCTGGCCGCCGGCGGTGGCCGCGCGCAATCTGGGCATCCGGCTCGGCGGGCTGCTGCCGAGCAGTGTCACCGCGCGGGCGCTGGATGGTTCGGTGGACTGGTGGCCGCCCGCCAGGCCACCGGCAGCGCGGTCAGCCCGCGGATGAGCTGCTGGGTCTTCCACACCAGCTCGTCCGCGGGCACCGCCAGGTGCAATTCGGGCAGGCGGGCCAGCAGCCGGTCCAGCGCGACCTGCAGCACCATCCGGGCCACCGAGGCGCCCAGGCAGTGGTGCGGGCCGTGGCTGAAGGCCAGGTGCGGGTTCTCCGGACGGTGGAAGTCCACCCGCTCCGGACAGCCAAACGCCGCCGGATCGTGGTTGGCCGCGGCGGGATCCACCAGCACCGGTTCACCGGCGCGGATGAGCACCCCGCCCACTTCGACGTCCTCGGTGGCGTACCGGGGCAGCCCGGCGCCTGCTTCCAGGGGCACCCAGCGGAGGAGTTCCTCCACCGCGGCCGGCATCAGTTCCGGGTCGCCGCGCAGGGCGTCGAGCAGGTCCTGGTTGGTGAGCAGCACGAAGGCGAAGTTGGGGATGTGCGAGGCCGTGGTCTCGTACCCGGCGACCAGCACGGTCATCGCCAGCATGATCAGTTCCGGCTCGGAAAGGTCGGCCTCGCCCTTGGTGACCATCGCGCCGAGCACGTCGTCGGTGCGTTCGGTGCGGCGGCGGCGCAGCAAACCCTCCAAATAGTCCCACATCTGCCCGGCGACCTCCTCGGATCGCTCGGGACTGACCGCTGAGGACAGGGCCAGGTCCGACCATTCGCGGAACTGGTCCTGATCATCCCGCGGGATGCCGAGCACCTCCGAGATCACCGTGTTGGTCAGCGGCAGCGAGTAACCCGCCACCAGGTCCTGCACCGGACCGGCGGCGACCAGGTCGTCCAGGAGGCTCTCGGCGACCTCGATCGTCCTGGGGCGCAAGGCTTCCGCCCGGCGCTGGGTGAAGGCGCGGGCGACCAGGGTGCGTACCCGGCTGTGCTGCGGCGGGTCCATGGTCACGATGCCGGTGGTGGAGTTGTAGGGCATGGAGCGCGGCACGTCCCGGCCGTGCATGGCCTCCCGGGAGAACCGCTGGTCGACCAGCACGAATTTGGCGTCCTGGTAGCGGGTGACCAGCCAGGCCTGTTCGCCGAAGGGCAGGCGCACCCGCAGCACCGGTTCCTCCCGGCGCAGCCGGTCATAGAGCGGGTCCAGGCGCAGGCCTTCCACGACGAAGGGGAAGGCCCGCGCCTGGGTGGCGGGATCGGCGGTCATCGCAGGCGCCAGCCCAGCAGATCGTCCGGCGCGTCGGCCCGGTCGAACCCGGCCGCGGCCAGTTCGGCGTCCAGTTCCGATTCGGTCACCGGGTAGGCGTCGATCTCCTCGCGTTCCTCGATCCCCGGCTCGTCGCCGACGGTGATCCGGTAGGACCAGCTCAGCCGCAGCACGCCCTCGCGCACCGGGCGGCCCTCGTACTCGATGTCGTAGCGGGCCCGGCCGACCTGGAGGCTGCCCGCGGCGGGCGGGATGGCCTCGGCGGAGGAGGGTTCGGGCCGGTCCTGCAACAACAATCCGCCGGGGTTGAGCGAATCCGCGCAGACCTGCCAGAGTTTCTGCCGCTCTGCCGGGGAGAAGCAGAGCAGCATGCTGATCAGCACTACCGCGTCCACCCGCACCGGCAACCGCACTTCCAGCGCGCTCATCGGCATGACGGTGACCCGGCGCTGCAGATCGGGCCTGCGGGCCAGCCGGGACATCAGCACGGCGCGCATCGGCGCGGCCGGTTCGACCGCGAACACCTCGCCGGCACTGGCATCGGCGATGGTCTCGGTGACCAGTCCGGTGCCGGCGCCCATCTCCAGCACGCCGTTGGCGCAATCGGCCACCGCCTTGGCCACCGCACGCTGGGTGGGTTCCTTGTACGGCAGGGCGAAGAGTTCGTGGTACTGGGCCATATACGTGTAACGGTCAGTCATGGGATACCACGCCTCTCCGGTTGTCACTGAACATCTCCCGCGCCAGCCTGCCCATGTAGTAGACGATCTCCTCGTGGTTGGTGGAGGTCACGAAGTTGCGGGCGCCCGCCTTGTAGTACAGCGAGGTTTCCTGCTCGCCCACGGTGTGCGCGTAGGACTCGCCGCGGCGCAGCGCCAGGCACATCGCGGGCACGTCACAGGCCAGCGTGATGTGATGGCGCACGTGGAACAGGTCGCCTTCGACCTCCACCAGCGGCAGGGTTTCGTTGGCGTACAACGGCGAGGGCTCCCGGCCGGGACTGCTGTAGGCGGGCAGGGTGAGCAGGTCGTACTCGAACGCGGTGTCCAGCAGGGTCGCGTGCTCGCTCGGCACCCTCGGCAGCAGCGACTCGCGCCACCAGCGGCGCAGCTCTTCCTTGGCCTCCACGGTGCCGTAGACGTACTCCACCACCGGGCCGAGCACATCGGAGTCGGTGAAGGAGCTGTTCAGCCCGTGCTGGAAGGGTTCGGCCGCCGGATGGGTGCTGCGCTCGAACCAGTCGATCAGCGAGCGGATGGTCTCGGACTGGGTGATGCCGCCGAGTTCGCGCAGCGGGCCCCACAGGAAGCGGAACACCGGGTTCTCCGCGACCAGGCGGGAGAAGAAGATGAACCGATGCATGTACCGGTTGTCCTGCGGGGTCATCGTGTTGTGCGCGATGAGGTACATGAAGTCGTCGTTGTTGCCGCGCACGGTGATCAGCCCGTGTTCGGCCCGTTTTTCCGCGTAGGCGGTGTTGGGCAGGATCAGCATCGGGTAGACCGCGACCCGGGAGACGTGGTTGGCCAGCCGGTCATAGCCTTCCATGAAGGACTCGACGGTCTCCCCCGGCGCGCCCCAGATCAGTTCGGCGTAGCAGGCCATGCCTTCCTTGCCGAGCCATTCGGCCAGGCTCTCCCAGTCGTTGACCTTCATGTTGCGCCGCTGCATGCCTTCTAGGGCATCGGGGTTGAGGGTTTGCAACGCCAGGGTGAAGGAGCTGTGCAGCCCGGCTTCCTTCATGGCGCTGACGATCTGGTAGAAGAGCTTGGACTTGTTCTTGGCCCAGGAGGTCTCGATGCTCTTGGGGAAACCGAGCCGTTGCCGGATCTCGATGACGTCCTCGACGAATTCCAGGTCGATGGGCAGCATGCCGAAGTTGGCGTCGCACATGACGATGGTGTGCACCTTGTGCTTGGCGAACAGCTCCACTTCCTGGCGCAGCCGTTCCCGGGAGAAGGCCCGCACCCGCTGCCCGACCGCGCCGCCCCAGTAGCAGAAGGAGCAGCGGTAGGGGCAGCCGCGGTTGGTCTCCATCAGCGCCACGTCGTAGCGGAAGTTGCCCTCGTCGTCGGTGAGTTCCAGGGTGCCGGTGAGCACCGGGGAGGCGATGGTGTCCAGGTCCTCGATGCGCGGGCGTTCCTCGGTGGTGACGAATCCGCCGTAGCCGGACTGGAAGGAGATGCCCAGGATGCCGCCGAGTTCGTTGCGGGCCTTGCCGTCCAGGTGCGCGTGCAGGATGTCGCAGAAGGTCAGCTCGCCCTCGCCGTTGACCACGATGTCCACGTCCGGGAACATGCCGAAGACCCGTTTGGCCTGGTTGGCCACGTGGTTGCCGCCGAAGACCACCCAGCCGTCCGGGTTGATCTGTTTGAAGGTCTCGGCCAGCGCGGCGAAGGACCGGTAGTTCCAGCCCAGCACGGAGAAGGCGATGATGTCCGGCGCCTCTTCGGCGAAGAGTTCGCTGGCCATGCCGAAGAGGGTTTTGCCGCCGTCGAAGTTGATGATCCGGATGTCCATGGCGGCGGCCAGCCGCTCGTCCTGCAACGCGGTCGCCTTGAGGTACCCGGCGGCCAGCGGCATGGATTCCAGGGCCATTTCCCAGATTCCCTGCTGGATCAGCCACACCCGTGTCCGCGTCATGGGCTCCGTCCTCACCTCAGTGTCCGAAGTAGACAGTGCGTGCTCACCAGGCGACCGGCAGCGCGCTGGGGCCCTGGTCGAGCAGGCCGGCTCGTTGCGGGAGTTCCGCCACTGGCACGGCCAGCCGCAGGGTGGGGAAGGTCTGGGTCAGCGCGGTGAAGGCTTCTTGGAGTTCGAGCCGTCCGACCGCGGCGCCCAGGCAGTGGTGCACGCCGTGCCCGAAGGCCAGGTGCAGGTTGGCCGGGCGGGTGCGGTCGAAGCGGCCGGAGTCCGGGAATCGTTGCTCGTCCCGGTTGGCGCAGGCCGGTGGCGCGATCACGGTGTCCCCGGCCTTGATCAGCACCTCGCCGATCCGCACGTCCTCCTGCGCGATCCGCACCAGGCCGCCGATTTCCGAGGCGTAGCGCAGGATCTCCTCGATCGCGCCGGGCACCAGCGACGGGTCCTCGACCAGGTCGAGGTAGTCCTGCGGGTGGGTGAGCAGGGTGAGCGCGCCCAGACCGATGGTGTTGCCAGCGGTGACGTACCCGGCGATCAGGATGCTCTCCGCCATGGTGAGCAGTTCCCGTTCGTTGAGCCGGTCGTTGTCCTCTTCCCGCACCGAGATGAGGTCGCTCAACAGGTCCGGCCCGGGGTTGCGTTGTTTGTCCGCGATCAGCCCGGCGCAGTACTCGTCCAGGCTCTTGCCCGCGGCCATCACCTCCTCCTGGCTGAACGCGTCCAGCGACAGGATCGCCTCCGACCAGCGCCGGAAGTCGGCCTGGTCGACCACTGGCACGCCGAGCAGTTCGGTGATCACCCCGATGGACATCGGGAAGGCGAAGATCTCCACCAGGTCCGCGGGCGGTCCGGCCGCTGCCAGATCCCCGGCGAGTCGCTTGGCCAGGTCCTGCACCTTGGGGCGCAAGGCTTCCACCCCGCGCACGGTGAACGCCTTGGACACCAGCCGCCGCAACCGGGTGTGTCCCGGCGGGTCCTGGAACAGCGAGTCCTCGGTGGCCGCGGCCGCACCCGGCGCGCGCACGCCGAAGCGCAGATCCGAGAGCACAAAACGGATGTCCTCGTACCGGGTGACCAGCCAGGCCGGTTCCCCGGAGTTGGTGGTGACCCGGCTGACCGGCTCCTGGGCCCGCAGCCGCGCGTACTCCACCGGCGGTTCGGTGACGGACGGGCGGGCGAACGGGAAGGGCGGTGCCCCCATCGGCGTCTCCTTCGTTACCAGGTCACGAGCAGGGCGGCTGGGCTCTGGTCGAGCAGGCCGGTGCGCATCGGGATGCGTTCCACCGGCAGCACGGTCCGCAGCAACGGGAAGGCCGAGCTGAGCACCTCCAGGGTGACCTGGAGTTCCATCCGGCCCAGCGCGGCGCCCAGGCAGTGGTGGATGCCGTGGCCGAAGGCCAGGTGCGGGTTGTCCGGCCGGGTGATGTCGAAGCGGGCCGGTTCGGCGAACAGCTCCGCGTCACAGTTGGCCGCGCCCAGCTCGGCGAAGACGGTGTCGCCCTTGCGGATCAGCGCCGAACCCAGCGGCACGTCCTCCTTGGCGATGCGCATCAGGCCGCGTTTGCCGAACTGGCAGCGCAGGATCTCCTCCACCGCGCCCTCGATCAGCCCGGGATCGGCGACCAGGCGGTCGTACTGGGCGCGGTTGGTCAGCAGGGTGAGCATGCCCAGGGTGATCGCGTTGACCGTGCTGACATGTCCGGCCACCAGCAGGGTGACCGCCATGGTGCGCAGTTCCCCGGTGCTGAGCCGGTCGTCGTCGGTGTCCCGCACCTCGATCAGCGCGCTCATCAGGTCGCTGCCGGGTTCCTGGCGCTTGGCCTCGATGAGTTCGGCCACGTAGCCGTTGAGGTTCTGCCAGGCCGCGCCGATCTGCTCGGGGGTGTGCGCGGTCATGCTGACCACGGCTTCGGACCAGGCGCGGAACTCCGCCCGGTCCGGCGTGGGCACGCCGAGCAGTTCGCTGATCACGTTGATGGACAACGGAAAGGCGAAGTCGGTGACCAGTTCGGCAGGCGGGTAGTCCCGCGCCATCGCCTCGGCCAGCCGTTCGGCGGTACGCCGCACCGCGGGTCGCAGCTCGGCCATCCGGCGGGCGGTGAAGGCCCGGCCGACCAGGCGGCGCAACCGGCTGTGCCCCGGCGGATCCTGGAACAGCGACTCCTCCGGCCCGTCCTCGGCGTTGTCCCCGGCCGCGCCGGCGAAGCGGATGCTGAAGCGGGGATCGGCGAGCACGAACCGGACGTCCTCGTAGCGGGTCACCATCCAGGCGTGCGTGCCGTTCTCGGTGACCACCCTGGCCACCGGGTTCTCCGCCTGCAGCCGGGCGTAGTCCGCCGGTGGTTCGGTGATCGAGGGCTGGGCCAGCGGCAGCGATACCGCCGGGGCACGCTCGGGTGCGCTCATCCACGTCTCCTCACACCGCCGCCGGGGATCCGGAATCGAGTCCTGACGCTAGAGAACCGCGCTGGTCATGCGGCTGCACCGGCACTGGAGCAGCCGGGGGCCCGCGTCCAGTTCTGGTGCAGTCCGGCGCCAAGCGGACCTCCGTAGGGTCCGGGACCGACATCGCCTTGGGCTCTGTGCCCAGTGGACGGAGGCGCACCAAGATGACGACCGTGGCACTGGTGGAGATCCACTCCTGGCACAGCTTCCTACCGCTGGTCTCGGGCTACTTGCAGAGTTATGCCCGCCAGGACGAGACGATCGCGGAGCGGTACGAGTTCGAGATCCTGTCCCGGCACACTTCCGACGGCCGGGTCGCCCTGGTGGCCGAGCTGGCCGCGCTGGACAGCGACATCTACGCGTTCAGTTGCTACATCTGGAACGGCACGCTGGTCCGCGAGGTGCTGGAGGACCTGGTCCGGTTGCGGCCCAACGCCCAGTACCTGCTCGGCGGCCCGCAGGTGATGAACCACGGCGAGGACTACATCCCGGCCGGGGCGCACAACGTGGCGGTGTGCAACGGCGAAGGCGAGATCACCTTCCTGGAGTACCTGCGCGAACTGGCGGGCGATACCCCGGATCTGGGCCGGGTGCCCGGGTTGAGCTTCCGCCGGGACGGCCGGGTGACCACTACCCTGCCCGCGGCCCGGATCAAGGAACTCACCGAGGTGCCGAGTCCGTTCGTGGCCAACCTGTTCACCGATTCGACCTACCACGTGGCGGTGCTGGAGACCAACCGCGGCTGCCCGTTCCGCTGCGGATTCTGCTACTGGGGCGCGGCCACCAACGACAAGGTGCACCGCTTCGAGATGGACCGGGTCAAGGCCGACATCGAGTGGATCGCCAAGAACAACATCTACGCGGTGATGATCGCCGACGCCAACTGGGGCCTGTCCGCGCGCGATGTGGAGCTGACCGAGTACATCGTGGAGTGCAAGGAGAAGTACGGCTTCCCGTACTGGGTGACCATCCAATCGGCCAAGAACAGCCCGGAGCGGGTGTCCAAGATCGTGGACATCCTGTTGCGCGGCGGGCTGATCACCCGCCAGCCGATCTCCCTGCAAAGTGTCAGCGACGAGGCGCTCACCCTGATCGAGCGCAAGAACATCAAGCGGGAGACCTACTCCGAACTCCAGCGCGACCTGCGGGCCCGCAACATCCCCTCCTTCATCGAGCTGATCTGGCCACTGCCCGGGGAAACCCTGGCGTCCTATGTGGACGGAATCGTGCAGCTGTGCCGCACCGGCGCGGACATGATCAACGTGTACCCGCAGCTGTTGCTGCACAACACGCCGATCTACGAACAGCGGGAGATCTTCGGCGTGGTCACCGAGCGGGTGCCCAACCCGGTGGGCGAGGCCGAATTGGTGGTGCGCACCAAGTGGGTCAACCGGGAGCAGTACGACGAGGGCGTGTGGTTCTGGTACGCGCTGCTGTCGCTGTATGACTCGCGCGGCCTGTACTTCGTCTCCAGCTACCTGGACCGCACCGGGATCGCGCCCTTCGACGAGGTGTTCAAGGCGGCGATAGCGTTCTTCAAGGAACGGCAGGACTTCGAGCTGTGCCGCTACATCAAACGCTCGGTGGAGACCCTGGACCACTACGAGTACAGCAACGGCGGCCTGGTGTGCCACCGGATCCAGCACAGCATGCGGCAGGACAACGACCGGCTGATGCACGAGTTCGCCTCCAGCCAGCCGTGGTGGTCGGATCCGACCGTGCGGGCGCTGTTCGAGCTGGACATGGTGGCCCGGCCCTACCCCTACATCGAACCGGTGCAGGAACCCGGGGTGCCGTTGAAGGAGGTGGACATCTTCGAGCTGGGCGAGCACCACATGACGGTGGATCTGCCGCCGCACCTGGTCGCCGAACTCATCGAGCGCAAGCTGCTGGACGACCCAGCGGTGCGCCGGGTCCGCCTGGACTTCACCGGCAAGAACAAGCAGGTGTGCGCGGATGAGGACGACCCGCTCGCCAACGGCTTGTACTGCGCCAACCTGCTGGAGCAGATGCTGGACATGCTGCCCGAATACCAGGTCTGCGACACCGCACTGACGGGAGAAGCCCGATGACCACCCAGGACATGCCCGCCCTGCCCTTCGACCGTCCGACCATTCTGGACATTCCGCCGATGCTGCGGACGCTGCAGGCCGAGCGCCCGATCACCAAGGTGCGCACCATGATGGGCGATGAGGCCTGGCTGGTCACCCGCTACGACGAGGCCAAGTCGCTGTTCACCGACCCGCGGCTGATCCGTTCGCACCCGGATCCGGCGAACGCCGCCAAGGTCAGCGAGTCGGCGATGATGGGTGGCCCGGTCGGCACCTACGAGACCGAGGACTACGACCACACCCTGATGCGCAACCTGCTCGGCGGTTCCTTCTCCGCCAAGCGAATGCGCATGCTGCGGCCCCGGATCGGCGGCCTGGTCGACGATCTGCTGGACGAGATGGCCAAGAAGGCCCCGCCGGTGGATCTGCATCAGGAACTCGCTTTTCCGTTGCCGGTGCTGGTGATCTGCGAACTGCTGGGAGTGCCGTATGAGGACCGGGACCAGTTCCGGATCTGGTCCGAGGGCGCCGCGGACATGTTCAACGGCGAGCATTCCCTGGAACAGCTCACCGAACTGCGCGCCTACACCGGTTCACTGATCGAGAAGCGCCGCAAGGATCCCGGCGAGGACGTGATCTCCGATATCGCCCGCGCCTATGACGAGGGCAAGCTGAACATGGACTACGCGGTGGGCCTGGCCACCGGCCTGCTCTTCGCCGGGCACATGACCACCGTGGTGCTGGTGGAATTCGGCACCCTGCACCTGCTCACCTATCCCGAGCAGCGCAAGCGCCTGCTGGAAGATCCGTCGCTGGTGGAACCGGCGGTGGAGGAGATGCTGCGCTTCACCGACGCCGGCGGCGGCAACTTCGTCCGCTACGCCCGGGACGAGATCAAGGTCGGCGATGTCACCATCAACTTCGGCGAGGCGGTCCTGATCAGTGGCATCGCCGCCAACCGGGATCCGCGTTTCTGGGCGGACCCGGACACCTTCGACATCTCCCGGGAGACCAACTCGCACCTGTCCTTCGGCAGCGGCAGGCACCTGTGCATTGGCGCGACCCTGGCCAGGGTGGAGCTGGAGGCGGTGTTCAGCCGGTTGTTCCAGCGTTTCCCGACCATGGAGCTGGCGGTGCCGGTGGCGGAACTGGAACTGCTGGACAACCTGCTGCCGGGCGGGTTGGTGAGCCTGCCGGTCACCTGGTAGCCATGTAGGCATGCATGGGGGCGAGACGATCGAGCAGCGCGCGGCCGAGTTCCACCGGGTCCACCGGAGCAAGGACCTGGGCCAGTGGCGGTACTACGTCGCGGGCGAGGGCGAAACGGTGCTGCTGCTGCCCGGTGGCGCGGGCATCGGCATCAGCTGGCTGGACCTCGCCCCCGCGCTGCACCCCGCCTACCGCACGGTCACCGTCGATTACCCGCCCACCGCGACCACCCTGGCCCAGCTCGCCGACGGGCTCCTGACGATCCTGGACGCCGAGGGCATCGGCCGCGTGCACCTGGTCGGGCAGTCCGCGGGCGGCATGCTCGCCGAGGTGCTCATCCAGCGCGCGCCGGAGCGGGTGGCCTCGGTGGTGTTCAGCGGCACCGGGCTCTACGGCGCGGAGGACGTGGACCGGCTCGCGGGCAAGGTCGACACCATCCGGAACACGCCGTGGGAACAGACCATCGACGCCGCGCGGACCGCGTTGCGTACGGTGTGGCAAGCCTCGCCCGAGGGTGAGTTCTGGCTCGGCCAGGTCGAGGCGGGCTACCGCCGGTCGGGGCGGGACGGGCTGGCGAACTCCTTGGCCATGCTGCTCGACCTCGCCCGGCACTCCGGCGACCTGCGGCCCGGCTGGGACGGTCCGGCCCGGTTCCTCGCCGCCGAGGACGACCTGTTGATCACCGCCACCCACCGGCAGCGACTGCTCGACCTGCACCCCGGCCACACGCTGCGGCTCTTCCCGGACGGCGGGCATTCACTGCTGCTCACCCGCGCCGCCGACTACCTGGCCGAGGTCCGCGCGCACCTGGCGGCTTTGGCCTGACGCCGGGGGTCACACCGGGTATTCGCGGATCCAGTCGATCTCCATGCTGGCCGGTCGCAGATCGTTCTCCTGCGCCAGGTCCAGTTTCATGGTCGGGCGCATCGGGCGTGGCGGCAGCCGGTCCTTTTCCGCGGTGTGAAACCACTTCTCGCCGTTGACATAGCCGGTGAGGCCGTGCTCGGTCCACTCCACCGCGAAGTGGTTCCACTGGGTCATGTCGACCGCGCGCTGGGCGTGGTAGCGATCCCGGTGTTTCCCGCTGGCCAGGAAGAACTGCGCGCGCTGCCGTTCCGGGTCGAAGACCTCCAGGTAGACGATCTCGCCGCCGGCCGGGAAGTCGTCGTTCGCGACCGGCCAGAGGGTGAGCAGCGGGCGGTAGCAAGCACAGCCAGGGGGTAGCCGCACCCTGGCCTCCCAGCGGCCGCGGAAGGAACCCTCGGCACGGCTCAGGTAGCCGGTGTTGCCGTTGGTGTCGCCGGTGATGGTCACCAGGTCGTCCTGCACGCTGACCTGCTCAGGGACCTGTTGTCCACGGCCGCCCTGCCCCGGTCTGGGCCCGGCCGCGGTCCAGCCGTCCAGACCGGTGCTGAACTCCGCGGCGCGCGCCGGTCTGCCCCAGCCGTACCGTTCCGCCGCGGTGATCGCCGATCCGCCCGAGGTCTTCGGCCACCACTGGGTGGCGATCACCAGGCCGGCGGCCAGCACCGTGGTCAGCGCGAGCGAGGCGGCCACGATGATCCGGGACCGCCGCGGCCGGCGCCGACCGGTCGCCGGTGGTGCGGGCGCGGCTGGGGCTGGTTCGGCTGGTGCTGGTGCGGGCGGCGCGGGCGTGGGTGGCGGTTCCGCCGGTTGCCCGCTGCCCGGCTCGGCGGGCTCGTCGGCCGCCAGTAACCGCTGGTGGGCCGCGCGCAACGCGGCGCCCGGCTCGATGCCGAGTTCGTCCACGAAGACCCGCCGCGCGTCCTGGTAGGCCAGCAGCGCCTCGGCCCGCCGCCCGCCCGCGTCCAGCGCGTCCAGCAGGCGCAGCCAGGTCGGTTCCTTGAGCGGGTCCTCGGTGGTCATCGCGCGCAGCAGGCCGATGGCCTCGCTGTGCCTGCCCGCCGCGACCAGGGCGTCGGCCAGGGTGTTGCGGGCCGACCAGCGCAACTCGGTGAGCCGGGCCAGTTCGACCTGGGCCGCCTCCACCGCCAGGGACTCGAACGGCTCCCCGCGCCACAGCGCCAGCGCCTCGGTCACCAGCGCCACCGCGCGCGCCGGGTCCTCCCCGAGCGCGTCGCCCGCCTGACCGAGGAGATCCTCGAAGATCATCGTGTCGAGTTCGGCGCGGCCCACGGTGAGCCGGTACGCGCCGGGCTGCCGTGCCAGACGGTTGGCCTGCGTGTCGACCGGGGCGAGCAGTTTCCGCACCTGGCTCACGTAACTCTTCAGGTTGCCCGCGGCCGACGGGGGCGGGCCCGCGGGCCAGACCGCCTCGATCAGCTCGTCGTCGGGCACCCAGCGATTGGCGTGCAGCAGCAGCGCGGACAACATCCGGCGGGGCTTGTCCGCGGCGAAGGCCAGCACCTCGGCAGGCCCGTGCACCTCGAGCACGCCGAACACCCGGAACAGCACCCTGGCCCCCTCGACTCCTCCCTGCCCACCCGAGCATGGCACAGCAAAAGTATGGCAACCAGTAGTGGCAGGAACACCGCCAGTACCCGGCAATACCGTCCCTGAACGCCCGCTGAACCGCCGCTGCCCAGGGTGGGTGCTCCCCACGGGAGGAAGGCACCCCATGAGCCAGACCGTGCTCCGGTTGTTCGGCCACCTGGAGTTGTGGCACGCGGACCGGCCGCTACCCCTGCTACCGGCCAGGCCGCAGGCCCTGCTGACCGCGCTGACGCTCTGGCGCGGCCAATGGTGCGATACCGACCGATTGGTAGGGACGCTGTGGGGCGAGCACCCACCACCCTCCGCGCTGATCAACCTGCGCGCCTTCATCAGCCAGTGGCGCAAGCGCCTGACCCCCCTGGGCGCCCTGTCTATCGACAGTAGACGCGGCGCCTACCGCCTCAACCCGGGCACCGCCCTGCTCGACGTCGCCGAGTTCGAGACCCTGCTCGCCGACGGCCATCGCGCCCTGGCCGCGGTGGATCCGGGGACCGCGGCCAACCGGTTCGAGGCGGCGCTGGGACTGTGGCGCGGCACGCCGTTCAGCACGCTGGGACTGTGCGCGCTCCCGGAACAGACCCGGCTGACCGAGTTGCGGGACCGCGGCCGCTCCGGCCTGGTGACCGCGTTGCTGGCCCAGGAACGGCACGACGAGGCGGTCGCGGTGCTGCGCCAGGCGGTGGCGGCGCAACCGTACGACGAGCGGGTGTGGGCGCGGCTGGTGACCACGCTGGCGGCGGCGGGCCGGCGAGCGGACGCGCTGGCGGCCTACCGGCACATCCAGGAACTGCTGTGGGAGGAACTGGGCATCGCACCGGGCCGGGACCTCCAGGCCGCCCACCTGCGAGTGCTTTCACCGGCGTCCTGACCGCGCCGCGATGTCCCGGCGAGTTGGCCCAACTGGTACGCCCGGTTGGCTCAAATGGGCGTGCCAGTTGGGCCAAGTGGTACAGGGGGCGGGTCGCGAGTGCGGCTGCCGAGTCTCGACATCATGGTCATCGGTCCAGCACCCCCTCTGGTTGACTGACCTGATGGACAGTAGGGACGACCGGTACATCACCGGTGCACCAGCGCCGATCTCGGTGGTGACCGGCGCGGGTTCGGGTGTCGGCCGCGCGGTCGCCCGCGAACTGCTCGCCGCCGGCCACCGGGTCGCGCTGGCGGGCAGGCGGGCCGAGGCGCTCACCGACACCGCCGCGGACGCCCCGCCCGAGTCGGTGCTCGTGCTGCCCACCGACGTCACCGTGCCCGACTCGGTGGACGCGTTGTTCGCCGCCGTGCGCGAGCGCTGGGGCCGGGTCGACGTGCTGTTCAACAACGCCGGCGTCAACGCGCCCGCCACTCCCCTGGCCGAGTTCGCCCTCGACCAGTGGCAACGGGTGCTGGACACCAACCTCACCGGCGCGTTCCTGTGCGCCCAGGCCGCTTTCCGGCTCATGCGCGACCAGGACCCACGCGGCGGCCGGATCATCAACAACGGCTCGATCTCCGCCCAGGTGCCGCGGCCGAACGCGATCGCCTACAACGCCAGCAAGCACGCGATCACCGGGCTGACCAAGTCGATTTCCTTGGAGGGCAGGGCTTTTGGCATTGCCTGCGGGCAGATCGACATCGGCAACGCGGCCACCGAGCTGACCGAGCGGATGAAGGCCGGCGTGCTGCAGGCCGACGGGTCGGTGGCGCCGGAACCGACCATGGACGTGACGCACGTGGCCGAGGCGGTGCGCTACATGGCCGGTCTGCCCCTGGCCGCCAACGTGCAATTCATGACCGTGATGGCCACGACCATGCCGTTGATCGGCCGGGGCTGACCGAACCTGTTGCCCTACCAGCGGTCGGCGACCTGCGGGGCGATCAGCTCGTCGTAGACCGCGCGCACCGTGGCAAGGGTCTCCGCGCTCAGCGGCGCGAGATCGGCCGCGGCGGCGTTGCCACGGGCCTGTTCGGCGTTGCGCGCGCCCGGGATCACCACGCTCACCCCCGGCTGGTCGATGATCCAGCGCAGCGCGAACTGGGCCATCGTCGCCGAGTCCGGCACCAGCGGAGCCAGTCTCCGCACCGCTGCCAGCCCGGTGCCGAAGTCCACGCCGGAGAAGGTCTCACCGACGTCGAATGCCTCGCCGTGCCGGTTGTAGGTCCGGTGGTCGTTCGGTGCGAAGACCGTGTTCTCGTTGTACCGCCCTGAAAGCAGCCCACTGGCCAGCGGCACGCGAGCCAGGATGCCGACCCCGGCGGCCGCGGCGGCGGGCAGCACCTCGGCGAGCGGGGCGAGGCGGAGCATGTTGAGGATGATCTGCACGCTGGCCACGCCGGGGCGGGCGATCGCGGTCAGCGCCTCGGCCCTGGTCTCCACGCTGACGCCGTAGGCGGCGATCCGCTTCTCCGCGACCAGGGTGTCCAGGTTGTCGAAGACCTCGTCCGCGGAGAAGACCGCGGTGGGCGGGCAGTGCAGCTGGACCAGGTCCAGGGTGTCCACGCCCAGGTTGGTGCGGGAGCGGTCGGTCCAGGCGCGGAAGTTGTCCAGGGTGTAGTTGGCCGGGTCCTGCTCGACCCGGCGACCCATCTTGGTGGCCACGGTGATCCCGTCGCCGTGCGACTTCAGGAACTGGCCGACCAGGCGTTCGCTGCGGCCGTCGCCGTAGACATCGGCGGTGTCGATCAGCGTCATCCCCGCCGCGGCCGCCGCGTCCAGCACCGCCAGGGCCTGGTCCTCCTCGACCTCACCCCAATCCGCGCCAAGCTGCCAGGCGCCCAGCCCGACCACGCCGACCTGCCTGCCGGTCCGCCCCAGAACTCGCTTCTCCACCGTGCGCACTCTCCCTGTTCGAACGATCAGGCAGAGCATAGGCCGCCCCCGCGCGTGGCGCGTGTTAGCTTGGTGGTGGCCGTCGGCGACGGCGGCCCCGGACGAGCGCGTCGTACCCGGCTTCGACAAGACGGCGCAGTGGGCAATGTCGGTTTCTTGCTGCTGCGAGGTGTCTGATGGCGTGGATTGTGCTTGTCGTCTCTGGTGTTTTCGAGGCCGTGTGGGCGGTCGCGCTCAGCGTGTCCGACGGTCTGCGCCGCCCGGTGCCGACCATCGTGTTCGTGGTGGGGCTGGTGCTGAGCATGGGCGGCCTGGCCTACGCGCTGCGCCAGATCCCGGTCGGCACCGGCTATCTGGCCTGGGTGGGCATTGGCGCGGTGGGCGCGACCGTGTACGGCATGGTGGCCAACCAGGATCCGGTGACCGTGGCCAGAGTGCTCTGCCTCGGCCTGGTCGTGGCCGGAGTTGTCGGGCTCAAGGTGCTGTGAACGCGGGCACCCGCCCGCCACCGTGTTGGCCGTTCTCGTACGGTGTGTTGGCCGTTCTGGGCGGTGTGTTGGCCGAATGGGCGTGATGGGCGTACCAGTTCGGCCAAGACTGGGTACGACAACGGCCAACACGCCCGCACGGTATGGCGCACCTGCTTGGGTGCGGTGAACGCGGGCGGCCGCCGCGCAACGGCCGCCCGCGTCCGGGATCAGCCGGTCGGGAACTCGTCCGGAGTCCGCATGCGGTCGCGGATCCAGACCCCGGCCGGCTTCAGCACGCCGGTGCCGGTGAAGTTGCTGCCCGCGCAGGTGCCGCTCTTGAACACCGCGCCGGACCTGCTGTCGTCGGAGAAGTTCCAGTTCGTCCAGCCGATCTTGTTGGCTGCCAGGAAGTCCAGGTACTTCTGCGAGTAGGCGAAGTCGTTTCCGCCGTCACCGCTGGAGGTCTGGGTGCCGAACTCGGTGATGAAGATCGGGATCTTGGTGGCGGCCCGCTGCAACGAGTTGAAGTACTCGTCGTGGTGTGAGGCCGCGTAGAAGTGGAAGGTGTACATGAAGTTGGTGGCGTTGATCGGGTTGTTGATGATGTCGGACTCGTCGCGGCCGTCGGAGATGCCGAAGGAACCCCAGCCGTGCGTGCCCACGAAGACCACGCCGTCCGGGTCCTGCGCGCGGATCACCGGGATCATCTGCTCCGCGTAGGTCTTGATCCTCGCCCACGCGGTGCCGTTGGGCTCGTTGGCGATGTCGTAGATGATGTTGGTCTTGTCCTTGTGCCGCTGGGCGATCTCGGTGAAGAAGGTCTTGGCCCGCGCCAGGTTGTAGTTCGGGTCACCGGGGGTCAGCTGGTGCCAGTCGACCAAGGCGTACATGCCACGCTTGGTGGCCTCCTCGATGTAGCCGTGCACCATGTCGGTGAACTTGCGCGGATCGGTCTCGTAGCCGCCTTCCTGGATATACATGGCGATGCGCAGCACATCGCCGCCCCAGTCGGTGGCCAGCGCGTCCAGCGAGGCCGTCTTCACACACTGGCTGTACCACTGGATGCCGTGCGTGCTCATGCCGCGCAACTGGATCGGCTTGCCGTACTGGTTGCACAGCTTGACGCCGCAGACGCGCAGCTGCCCGTTGATGTCGGCCGGGCGGCCACCACCGCCGCCAGCGGAGGTCTTCACCTGGATGCTCGCGCTCCAGCCGGACAGGTTGCCCGCGGCGTCCTTGGCCCGCACCGAGAAGGTGTAGCTGGTGTTCGGGCTCAGGCCGCTGACGGTGGTACTCGTGTCAGTCGGGTTGCCCGCGGTCACGCCGTCGCGCTGGACCTCGTACCCGGCCACGCCCACGTTGTCGGTGGAAGCGTTCCAGGCCAGCGTGACGCTGGTGGCCGAGACCGCGGTGGAGCGCAGATTCCCTGGGATGGTGGGAGGTTCGACGTCCGGCTCACCGCTGCCGGTCTCGGCGTCCAGGCGGTCCAGGTTGGGGCCGCCGTTGGCCGTGGTCGCGGTGCCGCGGATCTTGTTCGCCCCGGCGGTCAGGGTGACCGAGGCGGTGGCGGTGCGCCAGGTGGTCCAGGCGCCCGTGCCGGGGAAGGCCAGCCCGCTGACCGCGGCCGTGCCGTTCACCGTGACGTTCAGCGGCCGGTTGGCCGTGGTTCCGTTGGCGTAACGGAAGATCAGCGTGGCCGGTCCCGCCGTGGCGGCGTTGACCGTGAACTCCACGTAGCTGCCGGTCTCGTTGTCGAAGTTGACGAACCCGGTGCCGGTGAACCCGGCGTGGTTGGACTCGACCACGCCGTTGGAGATGGTCGCGGTCTCGGCCTGGTACTCGGCCGGGGCCGGGGCCGCGCTGGCCATGGCCGAGGTTGGCGCAACCATCGCGATGGCCGCCAACAGGGCGAATAATCGAGGGCGGAGTGCCACTTGTGCCTCCCACTGAACTGACAGGGATGGGGCGAGCAGCGGCGGTTAGTTAGGAAGGTTTCCTTTGTTCGGCCAGGATGTCAACGATTTCCCGGCAATCAGCCCTGCGCCGCGGTCAGCTCCAGCCACAGCGCGAGCCGCAGCTCGGGGCGGCCAAGATCGACGCCGAACAGCTCGGCTGCCCGGCGCAGCCGCTGGCGCACGGTGTTCTGGTGCACGTGCAGGGTTTCCGCGGTGGCGCTGATGTCGCCGGAGGCCCGCAGGTAGGTCAGCAGGGTGTGGCCGTACTCGGTGCCGCCGCGCTCATCGTGCGCGCGGATCCGCTCGGCCAGGCCGGTGCGCAGTTCGGGGCGGGCGGCCACCAGGTCGGTGACCCGGCGCAGCACGATCTCGGTGCGCAGCCCGTCCAGCTCGGCCAGTCCGGTGATTCCGGTGCGGTGCAGGTGGGTCAGGGCCGCGTCGGCGTCCGCACGCTGCGCGCACAGCTGCGCCGGGGTGCTGATCAGCCCACCCAGCACCGCCCGGCACGGCCCGCGCAGACTCGCCTTTGCCCGGTCCAGCAGCTGTCCGGCGAAGATCACCGTCTGCGCGCGCTCGGGTTCGCCGCCGGGCAGCAGCAGGTAGAGCCGGTCCTGGGCCAGGGTCGCGGCCACCTCGATGCCGAAGGCGCGCCCGGCCAGCACGGCCAGGTCGAGCAGGTGACTGCCGGTGAGCCTGCGCTGGGTGGGTTCGGCCTCCGCAGGCGAGGCGAGGGCGAGCAGGTAGCCGGGCAGGTCCAGGCCGGTGGCGTGTTCGGCGGAGTCCAGCGCGGTGCGCAGCGCGGCGTTGCGGCGGTCCTGGTCGGCGTTGGCGTGCCTGCGCAACTGCAACAGGTGCAGGGCGGCGAGGTGGGCGGCCTGACGCAGCGCGGCCGTGCAGTCGGCGGGATCGACCTCGTCCTCCACCGCCACCCACAGCGAGCCCAGCACCTCCGGCCCCGCGCGGATGACCAGGCCGAGCCGCACCATGTCGCCGGGCCGGGCCACCCGGACCGGTTCCTGGCTGTGCCAGACCTCGGCGAGCAGGTGGTAGGGCAGCGCGTCCTCGGGCACCCGGCGGAGCAGGATGCCGCGGCGGCGGGTCTCGTCGATGCGCTGGCCGGCCAGGCTGGAGTAGGCCAGCACCACGTGGTCGGTGTCCATGATCGCCACCGCCCCGCCGACCAGCGCCGCGGTGGCGTTGGCCAGCGCGAACAGGTCCCCGGTGGGCACCGTGGCCAACGGCGCGGACAGCGGCGGCACCGGCCCGGCCACCACGGTGTCGGTGCGCAACACGGTGGCGCACAACAGTTGCAGCCGCGGCCAGGGCAGTTCGGCGGCCGCGTCCAGCACCGCCAGCCCGGCCAGTTCGGCCGCCGCGCGCACCGTGTCCAGGGATCGCCCCCTGCTCTTGATCACCAGCGCCGCGGCCTGCCCTGCGGCGGCCCGCTGGATGGCGGTGGTGAGCCGGAGCTGGCCGGGCGCGAGGCCGATGCCCAGCAGCAGCGCGGCCGGTTCGACCGGGCCGGGATCGGTGGTGTCCAGCAGTTCCGGCGCGCCTACCGGGTGGGCCAGGCCGTGCGGCGCGCACACCACCCCGGCCAGCGCGGGACCGAGCAGCTCGACCAGTTCGGCCAGGGTGATGCGGGCGGCGGTCACGGCTTCTCCTCGGCTGATGTCGGATCCGACATCGGTGGCCCAGCGAAGTATGGCGGGACCGCCATTGTCCAGATTGACGCCGGAGTAGCAAGCTGCGAAGGCCCCCACTCTCGGCACCAGAGGAAGGGACCACCCGTGTCCGCCGACGACGATGGCCCGCTACCCCAGCGCCCTGGCAAGGTCATCGCGGTCCGGGCGCACCGGCCGGGCCACCCCTCCTACTACCTCAAGCCGGCCACCGCGCTGACCGGCGACGACCAGGTGGTGCTGCGTCCGCAGGGCTGCCTGGCACTGGGCGCGACCGCGCGATTCGCGCTGGTGATCGGCGAACGGACCCGCCGGGTGACCCGCGCGGAGGCCCTCGGCCGCATCGCCTGCCTGGCCGCGGCACTGGAGTTCACCGTGTTCGACCTGCACGCCGCCGACGACGGTTCGGCCTTGCGCAGCAACGGCATCGACGGTTCCACCCCACTCGGTCCGGCCCGCCTGGACCTGCCTGCCACCGACCTGTCCACGCTGGAACTGAGCTGCCGGATCAACGGCGAACTCGCCCACCGGGTCACCGCCGCCGACCTGGCCCACGACTTCGGCTACCTGGTCGCCGACCTCTCCCGCACCCTCACCCTGGAACCCGGCGACCTCATCCTCACCGGCGGCCCGCCCCGCGCCCCGCTGGTCGAGCCCGGCGACCGGGTCGAGGTCACCCTCACCGGCTGCCCACCGCTACGCGCCCGCATCCGCCAGGACCCCGAACCCCTGGGCGTGCCCGGCGCCCAGCCGACCTTTGGCGAGTCCGAACGCCAGGCCGCGCACGGCCCCGCCACCCTCGCCCCCGACACGGCCACCCGGCTGCGCGAGGTCAGCACCGCCACCGTGGCCGCCCAGCTCCGCCAGCACGGCGTGGCCAACCACCTGATCACCGGCGTCCGCCCCACCCGTCCCGACCTGCGTCTGGTCGGTGTGGCCCGCACCCTGCGCTGCCTGCCCCTGCGCGAGGACATCTGGCGGCTGGACCAGTCCGGCCTGGACGTGCGCGCCCACGCCGTGGAGGAGATCGCCCCCGGCGAGGTCCTGGTCATCGACGCCCGCCAGGACCCCGGCGCGGGCACCATCGGCGACATCCTGGCCTTGCGCGCGGCCGGCCGGGGCGCGGCCGGCATCGTCACCGACGGCCCGCTGCTGGCCGCGGGGTCCTTCGCCGGGCTGCCGCTGCCGGTGTACCACCGCGGCGGGCATCCGGCGGGCCTGGAGACCCGGCATGTGCCGTGGGAGTCCCAGGTCGCGGTGGCCTGCGGCGGGGTGCTGGTGCAACCGGGGGATGTGCTGGTCGGGGACGCGGAAGGGTTGCTGGTGGTGCCGGCGGGGCTGGCCGAGGAGGTGGCCCGGTCGGCGGTGGAGCAGGAGGCGCGGGAGGGGTTCGTGCGGGAGCAGGTGCGCGCGGGGGCCGGGCTGGCCGGGCTGTACCCGATGAACACGGTGTGGACCAACCGGTTCCGGGCCGGCGGGGCCGCGCAGACGGGCTAGACCAGTCCGAAGTGGACATCGCGGACACCAACGGGCACAGCGGGTTGCGGGATCCGGGAGCCGCGGTGAATGATCGCGGCGCCGGTCACCACAACCTGGAGATGATCACTGTGCGCACGATGTCCCCGCGCAAGGCCACCGCCGTGCTGCTGTGCGCCGCGCTCGGCCTGCTCGCCGGTGTCACCCCGGCCCAGGCCACGCCGGCCGGCGAGTCCGCGCACTGCCCCCAGCTCGACCCCGGCCTGCCCTGGCACGGCGACAACCGCGCCAAGCTGCAGCGGATGATCGACGAACGTGGCCGCTGCGCGGGCAAGCCCGGTCCGCGCCCGGTGGCGGTATTCGACTGGGACAACACGGTGATCAAGAACGATATCACCGACGCCACCCTGGCCTGGGCGCTCAAGCACGACAAGATCCTGCGCCCGCAGAACTGGACCAGCACCAGCAAGTGGCTCTCCCCCGCCGCCGACCAGGCCCTCACCGCGGCCTGCGGCACCAGCACCCCCGTCGGCAGGCCACTGCCGACCTCCACCAACACCGCCTGCACCGACGAGATCATGGAGATCCGCGAGCGCTCGCGGACCATGGGCGGCGCGGCGGCCTTCGTCGGCGACTGGAACCACCGCCGCACCGAACCCTCCTACGTCTGGGTGCCGAACCTGTTCGCCGGACACACCCCCGCCACGCTGAAGTCCTTCGCCCGCAAGGCCCGCGCCGAGCAACTCAGCGCCCCCATCGGCGCGAAGCAGACCGTCGGCACGCACACCATCGCCGGCTACATCCGCTACTACGACCAGCAGCAGGACCTCATCCGCACCCTGCGGTGGGCCGGTTTCGAGGTCTACATCGTCTCCGCCAGCGCCGAGCCGATCGCCGAGGCCTGGTCCGGCGGCGTGGGCGTCAGCCGTAGCCACACCATCGGCATCCGCAACCAGATCCGCCACGGCCGCCTCACCACCGAGTCACTCGGCTGCGGCGACGACCCCGACGCCCTGCCCTACATCGACGGCAAGCGCTGCCTGGTCAACCAGGAAATCTTTGGTGTGCGGGGCAAGGCGGCCTGGAACCAGCAGGACCCGGCACACCGGATCGCGCTGGGCGCGGGTGACGCCGACACCGACGTCACCTTCGTCGCCGACGCCACCGGCGCGCACCTGGCGCTCAACCGCAACAAGCCCGAACTGATGTGCCGCGCCTACGACAACGCCGACGGCCGCTGGCTGCCCAACCCGATGTTCATCGACCCGATGCCCGTCAAGACCGGCCCGTACCCGTGCTCGACGGCGGGCGCGGTCCACCCCGACGGCACCCGCGGCCCACTGCTGCGCGCCGACGGCACCGTGGTCCCGGACCAGCAGGACCGCTAACTCGCCGGCGTGTTGGCCGTTGTCGTACACAGTCTTGGCCGAATTGGTACGCCAGTCGGCCAACACACCGTCCACAACGGCCAACACACCGTACGACAGGGTGGTTTCTAGGGGTCGTTGCATCGTCTGAGGTCAGGAAGCACGATGACCTTCCCGATCCGCCCCGACCGCACACC
>NZ_JALMDK010000040.1 GCF_023094165.1 Crossiella sp. S99.2
TGAGGTGCCCCGAGTTTTCCGGACACGTCCCCAAGTAGAATTGACGGAGAGTCCGGAGGGAACGAGACGTGGCAAAGAAAGCACGGAGATACTCGGCAGAGCTGAAAGCCGAGGTTGTCCAACTCGTGCTGGGAACCGGTCGAGGCTACGGCGAGGTCGCCCGCGAGTTCGGGCTTGTCCCCGAAACTGTACGCACCTGGGTGATAAACGAGAAAAGGAAGAATCAGGTGCACACCGAACAGGCGGTTGAGGTCACCGAGCGAGCCCGGGTGACCGAGATGGAACGACGCATCCGCGAACTCGAACAGGAGAACGCCTTCCTGAAAAAAGCGGCGGCCTTCTTCGCGAAGGAACAACGGTAAGCAAGCGCTACCAGCTTATCGATGCGGAGAGGGACAACTTTTCGGTGACGATGATGTGTCGACTACTGGATGTTTCCAGGTCGGGTTTCTACGAGTGGTCGAGGCGTGTGATTTCGGCGGGTGCGCGCCGGCGGAGGGAACTGACCGAGACGATCCGGGAGGTTTTCGTCGACTCGGGCCGGACGTATGGCTATCGCCGGGTGCACGCGGAACTGGAGCGTCGCGGCATCCGGGTGGACGACGAGGTGGTGCGACGGTTGATGCGGGCGGCGCGCCTGGTACCGGTGCAGGTCAAGCGACGTCGCGGGCTGACAGCGGCCAACCGGGCCGCCGCTGAGGTGCCCGACCTGGTGGACCGGGACTTCACCGCAGAGGTGCCCGGGGCCAAGATGGTGGGCGATATTACCCAGATCGACACGGCCGAGGGGCCTCTGTTCCTGGCCTCGGTGATCGACTGTTTCTCCAAGAGTGTGCTCGGCTGGTCGTTTGGTGAGAGTTATCCGGCCAGTGTGGTGTGTGCCGCGCTGGAGATGGCCGGGACTCGTGTCCCGTTTCCGGAGAATGCCATATTTCACTCGGACCGTGGCAGTCAGTACACGTCGGCGGAGTTTGCCTCAGCCTTACGGGATCATGGTGTTCGTCAGTCGGTCGGCCGAACAGGTATCTGTTTCGACAACGCGATGGCGGAGTCGTTCTTTGGAAAGTTGAAGACGGAGCTGACCCATCACCAAACCTACGCTACCCGCGCCGCGGCTCGGCGGGACATCGTTCGGTTTATCGAGGGCTTCTACAACCGGCGTCGGCTTCATTCGGGGTTGGGTTACCGACCTCCTGCGGAGGTTCTGGCCGGGTGGTTTGTGAACCAGTCGGCGGCGTGATATTTTCCTTTTGGGTCGAGTCC
>NZ_JALMDK010000041.1 GCF_023094165.1 Crossiella sp. S99.2
CTAGTGTCCTGCGCCTGAAATCCGCTATCTAATTGTAGGATTCGGCGATGGCGGGTCGTGGACGGTCCAAGGTCGAGCTGGTCCTCAGCGACGACGAGCGTGAGACGTTGCAGCGCTGGGAACGGCGGGCGAAATCGGCGCAAGCGCTGGCGTTGCGGTGTCGCATCGTGCTGGCCAGCGCGGAAGGTTTGTCCAATGTGGAGGTCGCAGATCAGCTCGGGATCAACCGGATGACGGTGGGCAAGTGGCGGTCCCGGTTCCTCACGCAGCGATTGGACGGGCTGCTCGACGAAGAACGGCCCGGCCGGCCGCCCTCGATCGCGCTCGACCGGGTCGAGGAGGTGATCGTGGCGACCCTGGAGCAGACGCCCCGCAATGCCACTCACTGGTCACGCAAGTCGATGGCCGAGCGGTCCGGGCTGTCGAAGTCGACAATCGGGCGGATCTGGCGAGATTTCGGACTCAAACCCCACCGGGCTGACACCTTCAAGCTGTCATCCGACCCGTTGTTCGTGGACAAGGTCATCGATGTCGTCGGGCTCTACCACAACCCGCCTGAGCGGGCGGTGGTCCTGTGTACCGACGAAAAGAGCCAGGTCCAGGCGCTGGACCGTTCCCAGCCGGTGCTACCGATGATGCCGGGCATGCCCGAACGACGCAGCCACGACTATGTCCGCCACGGCATCACCAGCCTGTTCGCCGCGTTCAACATCGCCGACGGCACCGTGATCAGCGAACTGCACCGCAAGCATCGGGCCGCCGAGTTCAAAAAGTTCCTGACCACGATCGACAAGACTGTCCCCGCCGAGTTGGACATCCACCTGATCTGCGACAACTACGGCACCCACAAGACCCCGGTGATCAAAGCCTGGCTCGCTAGGCATCCCCGGTTCCACATGCACTTCACCCCTACCGGATCAAGCTGGATCAACCAGGTTGAGCGGTGGTTCGGGTTCCTCACCGATCAGTTGATCCGTCGTGGTGTTCACAAGAGTGTTGTGGCGCTGGAGAAAGACATCCGCGCGTGGGTCAAGGACTGGAACCAGAACCCGAAGCCGTTCGTGTGGCAGAAGACCGCCGAAGAGATCATCGACTCACTCGCACGATATTGCCAGCGGATTTCAGGCGCAGGACACTAG
>NZ_JALMDK010000042.1 GCF_023094165.1 Crossiella sp. S99.2
CTAGATGAGTAAGTCCTAAGTCTGGGTGGTGTCCGGAGACGGACGAAGGGTGTTCAAGATCAGTTTGTGAGGACCGACCTGAACACCCTTCTGACCGCACTCTACGTCAAGATCGATGACCACCTCGGTAAGCCCGCCCGGACTGGACGGCCACCACGACTGACCGATGCAGAGCTGCTCACTCTCGCAGTGGCCCAAGCCTTGCTCGGCATTCGCTCCGAAGCCCGCTGGCTCCGGTTCCTGCCACGTCACCTGCCCGGCGCTTTCCCCTACCTGCCCCAGCAATCCGGCTACAACAAGCGCCTGCGCAACGCCGTCCCGCTGCTCAAGCGGATCATCCGCATGCTCGCCCGCGACACCGACCTCTGGGCCGATGCCACCTGGGTGGTCGACTCCACCCCGGTCGAATGCGCCCGCTCCCGCGAAGCCGCCCGACGCTCGGAACTGGCCGGATGGGCCGGCTACGGCTACTGCTCCAGCCACTCCCGATTCTTTTGGGGCCTGCGCCTGCACCTGATCACCACCCCAGCAGGACTGCCGATCACCTGGGCACTGGCCAACCCCAAACTCGACGAACGCCAAGTCCTGATGGCCATCCTCGATCACGACCCGACTGTGCTGGCCGACCGACCTGGCCTGCTGATCCTGGCGGATAAGGGCTACCGCTCCCGCGAGCTGGACGGCTACCTCACCGAACGCGGAGTGCGGTTGTTGCGCCCCAACTACCGCAACCGCACTCCACACCCGGCCCAGCACCTGCTCAAACCATTCCGACAGCTCATCGAGTCAGTCAACGACACGCTCAAGGGCCAGCTCGACCTGGAGTTGCACGGCGGTCGCACCATCGACGGGGTCACCGCCCGCATCGCCCAGCGCATCCTGGCCATGACCGCCGCCATCTGGCACAACCGAGCCACCGGCCAGCCCGTGACCAGATCCCTGACCGCCTACGACCACTGACCGAGTTAGGACTTACTCATCTAG
>NZ_JALMDK010000043.1 GCF_023094165.1 Crossiella sp. S99.2
AGTCGTCCAAGCCGACCGTGTTTGGGGCTGCGGCGCTCAAAGAATTGTGGAACTACTGGTGAAAACGCTGTCGGATCTGCGATGCGTGCTTCTAGTACTGCCTGAGTGTTCGGGTGTGGAACGAGTGTGCGTGTGGTGAGGGATGACGGGGTGTTCGGCACGCTGTTGGGTCCTGAGAGAACACCCGTGAGGGGTTCTTTTGAGGAAGCGAACGTTCCAGTTCTGCTACTAGCGCTCAAACCGGCCCGAGTGATCGGGAATCAGGTGTCGCAAGCTGTGGTGGTGTCTGGTTGTTCTTTGAGAACTACACAGTGGACGCGAGCATCTTTGTGGTCAAGTTGTTAAGAGCATACGGTGGATGCCTTGGCACCAGGAGCCGATGAAGGACGTAGGAGGCTGCGATAAGCCTCGGGGAGCTGTCAACCGAGCTGAGATCCGAGGATTTCCGAATGGGGAAACCCGGCCCCAGTCATGTGGGGTCACCTGCACCTGAATGTATAGGGTGTGTGGAGGGAACGCGGGGAAGTGAAACATCTCAGTACCCGCAGGAAGAGAAAACAACCGTGATTCCGTGAGTAGTGGCGAGCGAAAGCGGAAGAGGCTAAACCAGTTTCGTGTGATACCCGGCAGGGGTTGCGTTACTGGGGTCGTGGGACCTATC
>NZ_JALMDK010000004.1 GCF_023094165.1 Crossiella sp. S99.2
GGCCGGGTGGTTTGTGAACCAGTCGGCGGCGTGATATTTTCCTTTTGGGTCGAGTCCGGATTTTTCGGGGCACGTCATACGCCACGGTGGCCGAACTTGTACGCCACGGTGGCCGTCACGGACCGCCGTCCGCCGACTTGGGCCAACTCGGCGTCCCAGTTGGGCCAACGTGGCGTACCACTTGGGCCAACTCGGCGTACGAGATCGGCCAACACGCCGGGCACAGTGAACGGCCGGGCTGCCCGTGGGCGGCCCGGCCGTTCGCTGTGGTCAAGCTCAGACCAGGAGGGCCTTGAGGGCGTCGGCGCGGTCGGTGCGCTCCCACGGCAGGTCCAGGTCGGTGCGGCCGAAGTGGCCGTACGCGGCGGTCGGGGCGTAGATCGGGCGGAGCAGGTCCAGGTCGCGGATGATGGCGGCCGGGCGGAGGTCGAAGACCTGGGTGATGGCCTGCTGGATCTTCTCCGGGTCGACCTTCTCGGTGCCGAAGGTCTCCACGAACAGGCCCACCGGGGCGGCCTTGCCGATGGCGTAGGCGACCTGGACCTCGGCGCGGGTGGCCAGGCCGGCCGCGACGACGTTCTTGGCGACCCAGCGCATAGCGTAGGCGGCGGAGCGGTCGACCTTCGACGGGTCCTTGCCGGAGAAGGCGCCGCCGCCGTGGCGGGCCATGCCGCCGTAGGTGTCGACGATGATCTTGCGGCCGGTCAGGCCGGCGTCGCCCATGGGGCCGCCGATGACGAAGCGGCCGGTGGGGTTGACCAGCAGGCGGACGTCGCTGGTGTCGATGTCCAGGCCGGCCAGCTCGGGCAGCACGACCTGCTCGCGGATGTCGACGGCGAGCATCTGCTCCAGGTCGATGTCGGCGGCGTGCTGGCTGGAGACGACCACGGTGTCCAGGCGGACCGGGCGGTCACCGGCGTACTCGATGGTGACCTGGGTCTTGCCGTCGGGACGCAGGTAGGGCAGCACGCCGTCCTTGCGGACCTTGGTCAGGCGGCGGGAGAGCCGGTGCGCCAGCGCGATCGGCAGCGGCATCAGCTCCGGGGTGTCGGTGCTGGCGTAGCCGAACATCAGGCCCTGGTCGCCGGCGCCCTGCTTGTCGATCTCGTCCTCGGTGCCCTCGACCCGCGACTCGTGCGCGGTGTCCACGCCCTGCGCGATGTCCGGGGACTGCGAGCCGATCGCCACGTTCACGCCACAGGAGTGGCCGTCGAAGCCCTTGGCCGAGGAGTCGTAGCCGATCTCCAGGATCTTCTCCCGCACGATGGTCGGGATGTCGGCGTAGGCCTCGGTGGTCACCTCGCCCGCGACGTGCACCTGGCCAGTGGTGATGAGCGTCTCCACCGCGACCCGGCTGCGCGGGTCCTTGGACAGCAGACCGTCGAGGATCGAGTCGCTGATGGCGTCGCAGATCTTGTCCGGGTGCCCTTCGGTCACGGACTCACTGGTGAAGAGACGGCTGTTCTGGCTCACGGTTCTCCCCTGGAGACAAGTTAGGTACGGCTAAGTAGCTTAGTTGGGGGTGCCCAGAGCATGGCTCACAGGCGGTCAGAGCGGGAAAGCCGCAGGATCGCGTCCCACACTGTGGACGCGAACCGGGCTTTCGAGCCCTGTGGGATGGGCGCCTCTGCGCCGTCTGCCGTGAGCAGCCATCCCTGGTTGTGCTCGACCTCGAAGGCCTTGCCGTCGCCCACCGCGTTGACGACCAGCAGGTCGCAACCCTTGCGGGCGAGCTTCGCTCGTGCGTGGTCGAGCACGTCGCCGCCTGGATCTCCAGTCTCCGCGGCGAACCCGACGACCAGTTGACCCGGACGTCGTCCCTTGACCAGCTCCACCAGGATGTCAGGGTTTCGCCGGAGTTCAAGCGGCTGTGGCTCGGAACCTTCGGTTTTCTTAATTTTGTGATCCACGAACTCTGCCGGTCGGAAGTCGGCGACGGCGGCGGCCATGACCACCACGTCTGCCTGCTCAGCGGCACTGAGCACGGCCTCGCGGAGCTGGTCGGCGGTGCTCGCCGGGATCACCTCGACCCCGGCCGGGTCGCTCAGGATCCCGCCGGTGACGGTGGAGACCAGGGTGACCTGGGCGCCGCGCTGGGCGGCGACCCTGGCCAGGGCGTAGCCCTGTTTGCCGGAGGACCGGTTGGTCAGGTACCGGACCGGGTCGAGGGGTTCGCGGGTGCCGCCCGCGGAGATCACCACGCGCTGGCCGGTGAGATCGCGCGGCAGCGCGTCCGGGCGCTCCAGCAGCAGGGTGGCCAGCGCCACGATCTCGCTGGGCTCGGGCAGCCGGCCCTTGCCGGTGTCCTTGCCGGTCAGCCGCCCGGAAGCGGGTTCGGCGACGATCACGCCGCGGGAGCGCAGGGTGGCCACGTTGGCCTGGGTGGCCGGGTGTTCCCACATCTCGGTGTGCATGGCGGGGACCATCAGCACCGGGCAGCGCGCGGTGAGCAGCGTGCCGGTGAGCAGGTCGTCGGCCATGCCGGCGGCGGCCTTGGCCATCAGGTCCGCGGTGGCGGGGGCGACGACGACCAGGTCGGCGGTCTGCCCGATGCGCACGTGCGGGACCTCGGGCACGTCGGTGAACACGCCGGTGGCCACCGGTTGCCCGGAGAGTGCCTCGAAGGTGGCGGCGCCGACGAAGCGGAGTGCCGCCTCGGTCGGCACCACGCGCACCGCGTGGCCGGACTCGGTCAGCCTGCGCAGGACCTCACAGGCTTTGTAGGCGGCGATCCCGCCACCTACGCCGAGCACGACCCGCGGCCGGTGCTCTGCTGGGGTGGAACTCACTCGCCTTCGGTGTGTTCGAGCACACCGGCGTGGATCTCGCGCATGGCGATGGACAGCGGCTTCTCCCGCGCGCCCGGCTCCACCAGCGGTCCGACGTACTCGAGCAGGCCCTCGCCGAGCTGCGCGTAGTAGTCGTTGATCTGGCGGGCCCGCTTCGCGGCGTAGATCACCAGCGCGTACTTCGAGCTGACCTTCTCGAGCAGGTCGTCGATCGGCGGGTTGGTGATGCCCAGCGGGGTGTTGGCCGGTTCGGCCAGGACACCCAGCTCAGTGGGGATGCTCACTCGCATGCTCCTGCGGTCGTGTTGCGCACCGGATGAGTATCAGTGCCGGTCAACAAGGTTACCAAGTCCTCGGCGGCCCGTTGCACGTCGTGGTTGACGATCACCACGTCGAACTCGTCCTTGGCGGCCAGTTCCTCCCGGGCGGTGTCCAGCCGGCGGCGCACCACGTGCTCCGGTTCGGTGCCGCGACCAACTAGGCGGCCGACGAGCACCTCCCAGCTGGGTGGGGCCAGAAAGACCTGGACCGCCTCGGGCGCGGCGGCCCTGATGGCCCGCGCGCCCTGCAGGTCGACCTCGACGAGAATGGGCTCACCTGCGGAAAGCCGCTGCTCGACGGGGCCGCGGGGGGTGCCGGAGCGGTGGGTGCCGCGATGGATCTCGGCCCACTCCAGCAGTTCGTTCCCGGCGATCATCCGGTCGAACTCGGCCGGGGTGACGAAGTGGTAGTCGCGGCCGTCCTCCTCGCCGGGGCGCGGGGCCCTGGTGGTGGCGGACACGCTGAACCACAAGCCGGGCATGATCTTGCGCAGCCGCCCGACCACGCTGCTCTTACCGACGCCCGAAGGGCCGGCCAGTACTACCAGCCGGCCCCTCGTGGTTGTTGAGTCGGTCACTCGGCGCTGAACTCGGTCAGCAGCGCCTTGCGCTGCCGGTCACCGAGTCCACGAAGACGACGACTCGCCGCGATCTCCAACCGCTCCATGATCTGAGCGGCGCGAACCTTGCCAACGCCGGGAAGGGCCTCAAGAAGGGCCGAGACCTTCATCTTGCCCAGGACCTCGTCGGTCTCCGCGGCCTTGAGCACGTCCTTGAGGTTGGTGCCGCCGCGCTTGAGGCGCTCCTTGAGCTCCGCGCGGGCACGACGAGCCGCAGCCGCCTTCTCCAACGCTGCGGCCCGCTGCTCCTCGGTCAGCTGGGGAAGGGCCACGTTATTCCTCCGTATGTGGGGTGTCCTCTAGGAAAGGTGCCGCGACCGTACCGAGGGCTTCCGACTCGGCACAACGCGGGTCCGGATTCTCTACGCCGAGTGGTGCTGGAGTAGGCCCGTCCTCCGCCGGAAATCAGCCTGGGGGCTGAATCCCGTGCGCCGGGTCGTCGTTCTCGCGACGGACTTGGTTCGATGTCGTCCTTCGAAAATTTTCGGTTCCGGCCTGGTTTCGTACCCCAGTTCGGGACGCCGTTCTCGTCGGCCGCATCTGGCACCGGCCGCAACTACTACCAGCTCAGACCGGGTTGACGCCACCCGCCGCGGTTGGTCGCCCCGATCTTGTAGGTCACACGGAGGACAGCGCGGCCACATCCCGCTGGGTCCGGCGCACAGCCCCGCGAAGTGCTGCGACGTCCGGTCCGTGCTTCAGAATGTCCCGCGAACTGGCCGGCAGGACGTGCGGCAGCGCGTCCCCGAACACCGCCTTCAACTCGGCCGGGCCGGCCCCCTGCGCACCGTAGCCCGGCGCCAGAATAGGGCCGTTGAGCTGCGACAACTCCAGTCCGTGACGGCCGACGGTGGCCCCGATGACCACGCCGATCCCACCCAGTGGATCGGCCCCGGAGTTGACCTCCGCCGCCGAGTCCACAATGGACTGTGAGATCGTTTTTCCGTCCGCGGTCCGGGCGGACTGGACGGTGCGCGCCTCCGGGTTGGATGTGAGCGCGAGCACGAAAATTCCTCTGCCGTTTTCCGTCGCCGCGCGCACGGCCGGGTCCAGAGAACCGAATCCCAAATACGGCGAAAGTGTCACCGCGTCACCCGCCAAAGGTGAACCTTCGGTCAGATATGCGGCGGCATAGGCGGCCATCGTGGACCCGATATCGCCCCGTTTGGCGTCCACGAGCACCAGCGCGCCCGCCGCCCGGCCCTCCGCAATCACCCGTTCGAGTACTGCCATGCCCCGGGAGCCGTAGGTCTCGAAGAACGCGGCCTGCGGTTTGAGCACGGCCACCTCGCCGGCCAGGGCCTCCACCGCGGTCAGCGCGAAGCGCTCTAGGCCGGCCACGTCGGCGGTCAGGCCCCAGTCGGCGAGCAGGCCGGGGTGCGGGTCGATGCCCGCGCACAGCGGTCCCCTGGCGGAGACCGCTGTGCTCAGCCGCGCGCCGAAGCTCGCGTTCACCGGGCGTCCTTGAGCGCCGCCTGGAGCGCCTGCAGCGGCCGGACCTCGATATCGCCCCTGATGAGGGCCTCGATGCCGTGTACGGCGGCGGCAGCGCCCTGCACGGTGGTGATACAGGGGATGTCCTTGGCGACCGCGGCGGTGCGGATCTCGTAGCCGTCGATGCGCGGCCCGGAGTTGCCGTAGGGGGTGTTGATGACCATGTCCACGCCGCCGGCGTTGATGAGGTCGACGATGTCGCCGCCGACGGCCTCGCCGCGCTCCTCGAAGTGCTTGCGCACGACCGTGCACGGGATGCCGTTGCGCCGGAGCACCTCGGCGGTGCCCTCGGTGGCAAGGATTTCGAACCCGAGGTCGGCCAGTCGCTTGATCGGGAAGACCATGGCCCGCTTGTCCCGGTTGGCCACCGAGACGAACACCTTGCCGCTGGTGGGCAGGGAGCCGTAGGAGGCGGCCTGGGACTTGGCGAAGGCCTTGCCGAAGGAGGTGTCGATGCCCATGACCTCGCCGGTGGACTTCATCTCCGGTCCGAGCAGCGAGTCCACGCCCTTGCCCTCGGGGGTACGGAAGCGGTGGAAGGGCAGCACGGCCTCCTTGACCGCGACCGGCGCGTCGGCGGGCAGTTCGGCCCCGTCGCCGGTGGCCGGCAGCATGCCCTCGGTGCGCAGTTCGGAGATCTTCGCGCCGAGCATCACCCTGGCCGCCGCCTTCGCCAGGGGCACCGCGGTGGCCTTGGAGACGAACGGGACGGTGCGGGAGGCGCGCGGGTTGGCCTCCAGGACGTAGAGCACGTCGTCCTTGAGCGCGTACTGCACGTTGAGCAGGCCGCGCACGCCGATGCCGCGGGCGATGGCCTCGGTGGAGCGGCGGACCGCCTCGATGTCGGTGCGGCCCAGGGTGATCGGCGGCAGCGCGCAGGCGGAGTCGCCGGAGTGGATGCCTGCTTCCTCGATGTGCTCCATCACGCCGCCCAGGAAGACCTCGGCGCCGTCGCAGAGCGCGTCCACGTCGATCTCGATGGCGTCGTCGAGGAAGCGGTCCACCAGCACCGGGTGTTCGGGGCTGACCTCGGTGGCGCGGGCGATGTAGCCGGCCAGGGACTGCTCGTCGTAGACGATCTCCATGCCGCGCCCGCCGAGCACGTAGGAGGGCCGCACCAGGACCGGGTAGCCGATCTCGTCGGCGATCTTCTTCGCGCCGACGAAGCTGGTCGCGGTGCCGTACTTGGGCGCGGGCAGGCCGGCGCCGACCAGCACGTCGCCGAAGGCGCCGCGGTCCTCGGCCAGGTGGATGGCCCCGGCCGGGGTGCCCACCACCGGCACGCCGGCGTCGGTGAGCTTCTGCGCCAGGCCGAGCGGGGTCTGCCCGCCCAGCTGCACGATCACCCCGGCCACGGTGCCGGAGCGCTGCTCGGAGTGCACCACTTCCAAGACGTCCTCGAAGGTGAGCGGCTCGAAGTAGAGCCGGTCGGAGGTGTCGTAGTCGGTGGAGACGGTCTCCGGGTTGCAGTTGACCATGACGGTCTCGTAGCCGGCCTCGCGCAGGGCGAGCGCGGCGTGCACGCAGGAGTAGTCGAACTCGATGCCCTGGCCGATCCGGTTGGGCCCGGAGCCCAGGATGAGCACCTTGGGCCGATCCGGCTGGGGCGCGACCTCGCATTCGGCGTCGGGGTCCAGCTCGTAGGCGGAGTAGTGGTACGGGGTCTGCGCGGCGAACTCGGCGGCGCAGGTGTCCACCGTCTTGTAGACCGGCCGCACACCGAGCCGGTGCCGCAGGGTGCGCACCCCGTCCTCACCGGCCAGTTCGTCGCGCAGCGCGGCGATCTGGCGGTCGGAGAGCCCGGCCCGCTTGGACCGGCGCAGCAGCGGCTCGTCGAGCACCGGCGCGGCCAGGATCTCCGCGCGCAGTTCGACCAGGGAGGCGATCTGGTCGACGAACCAGGGGTCGATGCCGGAGGCCTCGTGCACCTGCTCGACGGTGGCGCCCAGGCGCAGCGCGAGGTCGACGGTGTAGAGCCGCCCGTCGTGGCCGCGTTCCAGCTTCCGCAGGGTCTCGGCCAGGGTGGCGTTGTCCGGGTCGGGGCGGGTCCAGAACCCGGCGGCCTTGGTCTCCATCGAGCGCAGGGCCTTGCCGAGGGCCTCGGTGAAGTTGCGGCCGATGGACATGGCCTCGCCGACGCTCTTCATGGTGGTGGTCAGCGTGGGGTCGGCGCCGGGGAACTTCTCGAAGGCGAACCGGGGGACCTTGACCACCACGTAGTCCAGGGTCGGCTCGAAGGAGGCCGGAGTCTCCTTGGTGATGTCGTTGCGGATCTCGTCCAGGGTGTAGCCGATGGCCAGCTTGGCGGCGATCTTGGCGATCGGGAAGCCGGTGGCCTTGGAGGCCAGCGCGCTGGACCGGGACACCCGGGGGTTCATCTCGATGACGACCATGCGGCCGGTTTGCGGGTGGATGGCGAACTGGATGTTGCAGCCGCCGGTCTCCACACCGACCGCGCGCAGCACGTCGATGCCGACATCGCGCATGTGCTGGTATTCGCGGTCGGTCAGGGTCATCGCGGGGGCGACGGTGACCGAGTCGCCGGTGTGCACGCCCATCGGGTCGATGTTCTCGATGGAGCAGATGACGACCACGTTGTCCCGGTGGTCGCGCATGAGTTCGAGTTCGTACTCCTTCCAGCCGAGCACGCTCTCCTCGATGAGCACCTCGGTGACCGGGCTCTCCGCGAGGCCGGTGGCGGCCAGGCGTTCCAGCTCGTCCTGGGTGTGCGCCATGCCCGAGCCCAGGCCGCCCATGGTGAAGGAGGGCCGGATGACGACCGGCAGGCCGAGTTCGGCGACGGTGGCGCGGACCTCGTCCATGGTGTTGCAGACCCGGCTGCGCGGGGTCTCGCCGCCGATGGAGGCGACGATGTCCTTGAACTTCTGCCGGTCCTCACCTCGCTGGATGGCGTCGATGTCGGCGCCGATCAGCTCGACCTGGTACTTGTCCAGGGTGCCGCGCTCGTGCAGCGCGATGGCGGTGTTGAGCGCGGTCTGCCCGCCCAGGGTGGCCAGGATCGCGTCCGGGCGTTCCTTGGCGATGACCTTCTCCACGAACTCCGGGGTGATCGGCTCGACGTAGGTGGCGTCGGCGAACTCCGGGTCGGTCATGATGGTGGCCGGGTTGGAGTTGACCAGCGAGACGCGCAGGCCCTCCTCCCGCAGCACCCGGCACGCCTGGGTGCCGGAGTAGTCGAACTCGCAGGCCTGGCCGATGACGATCGGGCCGGACCCGATCACCAGGACGTGCTTGATGTCGGTGCGTTTCGGCATCAGTTGTTCCCGTCCTTGTCGGCCATGAGGTTCACGAACTCGTCGAAGAGCGGGGCCGCGTCGTGTGGTCCGGCCGCGGCCTCGGGGTGGTACTGGACGCTGAAGGCGGGCACGTCGAGTGCGCGCAGGCCTTCCACGGTGTCGTCGTTGGGGCAGTAGTGGCTGATCATCGCCGCGCCGAACTCGGAGTCGAACCGCTCGCCGGGGGTGCCCTCGACGGCGAAGCCGTGGTTCTGCGCGGTGATGGCGACCTTGCCGGTGGCCACGTCGATGACCGGGATGTTGATGCCCCGGTGCCCGTAGCGCATCTTGTAGGTGCCGCGGCCCAGGGCGCGGCCGAGGATCTGGTTGCCGAAGCAGATGCCGAACAGCGGCAGCTTGCGGCGCAGCACCTCGCGGGTGACCGCGACGGCGTGTTCGGCGGTGGCCGGGTCGCCGGGCCCGTTGGACAGGAACACCCCGTCCGGGTTGAGCGCGAGGATGTCCTCGATCCCGGAACCCAGTGGCAGCACGTGCGTCTCGATGCCGCGGGCGGACATCATCCGCGGCGTGTTGGCCTTGATGCCCAGGTCCAGGGCGGCCACGGTGAACTTCTTCGCACCCAGCGCCGGGACCACGTAGGTCTGCGCGGTGGTGACGTCCCCGGCCAGGTCGGCGCCGGCCATCGCGGGGGCCTGGCGGACCCGCTGGATGAGCGCCTCGGTGTCGGCGAGTTCGGCGCCGGAGAAGATCCCGGCGCGCATGGCGCCGCGGTCCCGGATGTGCCGGGTCAGCGTGCGGGTGTCCACCCCGGCGATGCCGACGATGTGCTGGTTGACCAGCTCCTCGTCCAGGGAGCGGGTGGAGCGCCAGTTGGACGGGGTCCGCGCGGGGTCGCGCACGACGTACCCGGCGACCCAGATCCGGCTGGACTCGTCGTCCTCGTCGTTCCAGCCGGTGTTGCCGATCTGCGGCGCGGTCTGCACCACGATCTGCCGGTGGTAGGACGGATCGGTGAGGGTTTCCTGGTAGCCGGTCATGGCGGTGGAGAAGACGACCTCGCCCAGCGAGGCGCCGGTGGCGCCGTAGGCCTCGCCACGGAAGGTTCTGCCGTCTTCCAGCACGAGCACGGCGGCGTTACGCGGACTCATTGCGCTGCCTTCCTTTGCGTGATTGCGGCGATCCAGTCGGAGTAGCCGGTTTTGTCGTCACCGCGGAAACCGGTGTCCAGCAGGTGTTCCCCGTGTGCCCAGGTGATCACCAGCAGTCCGTTGTTCCCGACGACCTTGCCGGCCAGCCCGCGTGCGGTGCGGGCGTCGCGGATCGTGCCGGCGTCGATCCACAGTGGACTGGCGCCGATGCGGTCGAGGAGCAGTCCCTCGGGGTAGAGGGTGGCCGTGGCCTCGGCGCGGTGGCCGATGTCGGCGACGGTGATGCGGTCGACCCAGTTCTCCGCCGCGGTGGTGCCGACGTAGACGCCGGTCTCCGGCGGCAGCAGTGGTTCCACTGTGGACAGTCCGGCCGGGACGGCGGGGAACGGGGGCAGTTCGGCGGCCTGACGGCGGGAGCGCTTGCGCCAGCCGTGCAGCATGCCGTAGGCGCACAACAGGATCAGCGCGATCATGGCCAGGGTGAGCAGGATCCGCATCAGGTGCGCGCCTTCCCGTCGGCGGCGGTGATCTCGCCGCGCAGCATGGTGAGCACGACCCTGGCGGGCAGCTCCATGCCTTCGAAGGGGGTGTTGGCGGCGATGCTGGCGAACTCACGGCCGCGCACGGTCCAGCGGGCCTCGGGGTCGACGAGCACCAGGTTGGCCGGTTCGCCCTGCGCCAGCGGACGGCCCTGGTCGGGCAGTCCGGCGATGGCGGCGGGGCGTTCACTCATCACCCTGGCCACGCCGCGCCAGTCCAGCAACCCGGTCTCCACCATGGTCCGCGCGACCACCGACAGCGCGGTCTGCAGGCCGAGCATGCCGGGGCGGGCGGCGGCCCACTCGCAGTCCTTGTCCTGCACCGCGTGCGGGGCGTGGTCGGTGGCCACGCAGTCCAGCACACCCTCGGCCAGGGCCTGCCGCAGCGCTTCGGCGTCGGAGGCGGCGCGCAGGGGCGGGTTGACCTTGTTGACCGGGTCGAAGGTGTCCAGGCGGTCGTCGGTGAGCAGCAGATGGTGCGGGGTGACCTCGGCCGAGACCTGGGTGCCGCGGTTCTTGGCCCAGCGCAGCACGTCCACGGTCCCCGCGGTGGAGACGTGGCAGATGTGCAGGCGCGCCCCGGCGTGCTGGGCGAGCAGGCAGTCACGGGCCACAATGGACTCTTCGGCCGCGGCGGGCCAGCCCTGGAGGCCGAGCCGGGCCGCGTTCTCCCCTTCGTGGGCCTGCGCGCCGACGGTGAGCCGGGGCTCCTCGGCGTGCTGGGCGATCACCGCGTCCAGTGCCTTGCTGTACTCCAGCGCCCTGCGCATGATCAGCGGGTCGTGCACGCAGTGCCCGTCGTCGCTGAACATCCGCACGTTCGCCTTGGATTTGGCCATGGTGCCGAGTTCGGCGAGTTTGGTGCCGGCCAGGCCGACGGTGACCGCGCCGACCGGGTGCACGTCGACCAGGCCGACCCGCTTCCCCTCGGCGTAGACGTGTTCGACGATGAGCGCGTTGTCGGCGACCGGGTCGGTGTTGGCCATGGCGAAGACCGCGGTGTAGCCGCCGAGCGCGGCCGCGGCGGAGCCGGTGGCGATGGTCTCGGTGTCCTCGCGGCCGGGTTCGCGCAGGTGCACGTGCAGGTCGACGAAACCGGGCAGCAGCACCTGGCCCTGCGCCTCGACGACCTCGGCGCCCTCGGCGCTCAGGTCGGCGCCGATGGTCTCGATGACACCGTCGCGGATGAGCACATCCACGGGTTCGCCCGCGCCGTAGAGCCGGGCGCCCTTGATCAGGGTGGTCACGCGACAGCCTCCTCTCCGGCCAGCAGGTGGTACAGAACCGCCATCCTCATGTGCACTCCGTTGCTGACCTGGTCGGTGATGGCCGCGCGGGGCGAGTCGGCGACCGCGGAGGCGATCTCCATGCCGCGCAGCATCGGACCGGGATGCAGCACGACCGCGTGTTCGGGCAGCATCCGCAGTCGGGCCTCGTTGAGGCCGTAAGCGATCGAATATTCCTTGGCGGAGGGGAAGTAACCGCCGTGCATGCGTTCGGCCTGCACCCGCAGCAGCATGACCGCGTCCAGCGCGGGCAGTTCGGCGTCCAGGTCGTAGCTGACCGGCACGCCCCACTGCTCGACCCCGACCGGCACCAGGGTGGGCGGGGCGACCAGGACGACCTCGGCGCCGAGGGTGCGCAGCAGGTGCACGTTGGAGCGGGCGACCCGGCTGTGCAGCAGGTCGCCGACGATCCCGATCCGCTTGCCCGCCAGGTCGCCGAGCCGCTCGCGCAGCGTGGCGGCGTCCAGCAGCGCCTGGGTGGGGTGTTCGTGCATGCCGTCACCGGCGTTGATCACCGCGGTGCCGGTGCCCTCCAGCCAGGTCGCCAGCCGGTGCGCGGCGCCGGAGGCCGGGTGCCGGATGATCACGCAGTCCGCGCCGATGGCGGAGAGGGTGAGCGCGGTGTCGCGCAGGGATTCGCCCTTGTTCACCGAGGAGGCGCTGGCCGAGACGTTGACCACGTCGGCGCTCATCCACTTGCCCGCGACCTCGAAGGAGACCCTGGTGCGGGTGGAGTTCTCGTAGAACAGGGTGAGCACGGTGCGCCCGCGCAGGGTGGGCAGTTTGCGGACCTCGCGGCCCAGCAAGGTCTTCTTGAGTTCCGCGGCGGTGTCGAGCAGCGTGGTGGCCCAGCTCGGTTCCAGCGTCGCGGTGGTCAGCAGGTGCTTCACCGCTGGGGGTCTCCTTCTTCGCTCCGGCGCAGCACGACCGCGTCCCGTCCGTCCACTTCGGACAGCAGCACGGCGACCTCCTCGCTGCGGGAGGTCGGCACGTTCTTGCCGACGTAGTCGGCCCGGATGGGCAGTTCGCGGTGGCCGCGGTCGACGAGCACGGCCAGTTGCACGGCGGCGGGGCGGCCGTGGTCGCGCAACGCGTCCAGGGCGGCCCGGATGGTGCGGCCGGAGAAGAGCACGTCGTCGACCAGGATCACCAGGTGGTCGTCGATGCCGGTCTCGGGCAGCCGGGTGCGTTCCAGCGGACGGTTGGGGCGGCGGCGCAGGTCGTCGCGGTAGAGCGTGACGTCCAGGGAGCCCAGCTCGACCTCGACGCCGCTGAAGTCGGCGATGCGTTCGGCGAGCCTGCGGGCCAGGGGCGCGCCGCGGGTGTGGATGCCGAGCAGGGCGACGGGCGCGCTGCCCGCGGCGTCCAGCGCGGTTTTCTCGATGACCTGGTGGGCCATGCGGGCGATGGTGCGCGCGACATCGCCGACCGAGAGCAGTTCACGCTCTCCGGCCGGATCCGCCGCGCCACCCCGCTCGGGGCGTGGCACGAGGATGACCTCCTTCTCCGCCTCACGGGACGGGTCCTTAAAGGATGTGTCCGCACGGTAACAAACAAGACGGGGACCAGCGAAGCACCGCCGGTCCCCATCAGTAGTTTCAGGGCTGCCGAGTGACAGAAACCTCGTCTACCGCCCAGTACCAGTTGTTCACCCCGGCCAGTCGTAGCCCGATCCGGGCGTTTTTCGCGCCGCTGGGTAGTGGCACGGTCACTGATTCCCGCCCACCGGGGGTGTCCGCGGTCCACTTCCGGACCTCGACCGGCGTGCCGCCGTCAACCTGCAGAAGAAGCTGGGCGAGCTGGCCGCCTTCCTGCCGGTAGTAGTGGGTGAGGTCGACCCGGAGCTTGCCGCCGGTCCCGCCCTCGGCCGGGGTCCAGAGGGTGGAGTCGAACTTCTTGCCGGTGGCATCGGTGGTGTCGGCCCACTCGTCGGAGTCGGCGACCGCGATCACGCCGCGGCCGCGGACGAAGGTCTCCCGGTTCTGCCCGGTCTGCGCGGAGGACCAGAACGCGTCGGTGGTCAGGGTCCAGCCCCGCCACTCGGGCACGCCGCCGCCGGGCTGGGCCGCGTTGTCCACGCTCCAGCCGCTGGGCACCTGCTGGGTCCAGCCGAGCACCGAGGCCGGGATGTTCTCCGTCTGCGCGGGCTTGAGCTGGGCGGTCTCGAACGGGTCGGTGACCGGCGCGAACAGCGAGCGTCCTGCCAGCTTGGCGTCGGGGGTGACGGCGAGGTGGGTGAGCGCGGTGTGCGCGAGGTCCACCAGGCGGGTGGTGCGGGGCTTGGCGGCGGGCACGCCGTCGCCGGTGGCCAGGATGAAGGTGGAGCGCTCGTCCAGGCTGGGTCCGCCGTGGCCGCCGCCGGGGGTGTGCCCGTGGTCGGTGGTGAGCATGACCAGCCACTTCTCCGCCGCGCGGCTGCTGCGCGCGGCCACGGCGTCCAGGAGTCGCTTGACGTAGCCGTCCATCCGGGCCAGTTCGGCCAGGTACTCGGGGCTGGCCGCGCCCTTGTTGTGCCCGACGATGTCCTGCTGGCCGAGGTAGACGTAGGAGGCGTCCGCCTTGTCGTTCTTCAGGTGCGCTTCGGCGCGCTGGACGATGGTGGCGTCGTGCGCGACGTACCCGTCCCGGTCGCCATCGAGGACGATCTTGGTGTCGATCTTGTCGCCGATGATGCGGTCGCCGATGGGCTTCCAGTCCATCGCGGCCCAGGTGTCCTTGCCCGGATCGGCGGCTTCAACCCGGCTGAGCCAGTCGGGATACTCGGCGAGGCGGTTGCCGGCGAAGGAGTTCTCCTTGACGCCGTGCTGGTCGGGCCAGGTGCCGGTGAGGATGGTGGACCAGCCGGGGCCGGAGGAGGTGGCGGCCATCGGGTTGGCGTAGAGCAGGCTGCGCGCCTCCGTGCCGGTGCGCTGGAGTCCCTGCAGGGTGGGCGCGGTGGCGTCGGCGATCCGGGAGACCAGCAGCCCGTCGATGCCGATGACCAGCACCTTGGGCGCGGGGTCGACCGCGGCGGCGGGTGAGATCGCGGTGAGCAGTAGCCCGATCGCCGCAGCGATCGCCCCCGCCGAGCGACGCAGTGGTAGCCGCATGCATCCTCCTTCGAAGTGGTCTAGATGTGTTATCGAACTCTGGCGGGCACGAGGAGCCAACGGGCTAAGACCGGTCGTCACCCGAATGACCGCAGGGTGAACGACACGCCGTCACCAACTTGCTCACGGGCTGACACAGGACTGGTTACTGCCCGCTCAACTGGGGCGATGACGTGCGAAGGGTCAACCATCCGGGTGGTTGCGCCCCGCTCGCCCGCATGCCGCAACGAGATCAGCTTGACCTGGTGACTTCGACGAGTAACCATTACTCTCCGTATTGATCTGAGCTTTCCCCGCGGTAAGTGGTACCGGCTGACGGGGCGAACGAACGGAGAACCGCCACATGGGCGACTACGCCAAGGCGCTGGGTGCCAAGCTCCGCGCGATCCGCCAGCAGCAGGGCCTGTCCCTGCATGGCGTGGAGCAGAAGTCGGGCGGTCGCTGGAAGGCCGTTGTCGTCGGCTCCTATGAGCGCGGGGACCGGGCCGTCACGGTGCAGAAACTGGCAGAACTGGCCGACTTCTACGGCGTCCCGGTGGCGGAACTGCTGCCGGAGGGCCGGGTGCCCTCGGGCGCCGAGCCGGCCACCAAGATCGTGATCAATCTGGAGCGGTTGCAGCAACTACCAGCGGAGAAAGTCGGGCCGCTGGCCCGGTACGCGGCCACCATCCAGAGCCAGCGCGGGGACTACAACGGCAAGGTGCTCTCCATCCGCACCGAGGACCTGCGCTCGCTGGCCATCATCTACGACATGTCCCCCGGTGAGCTGACCGAACAGCTGATCGACTGGGGCGTGCTGCCGCCCGAGGCCCGTCCGGCCAAGGAAGACTGAGCAAGGCGGGTGGGTGGTTGTCGTGGAACCACCCACCAACCCAGGCAGTCCAGTGTTTTCGGAGTTCCGGCCGCGGTGAGGTCCCTCCCCCGCCGCGGCCCCCGATCAGCGCGCCTCCCCCTGCACAGCTGACAACACCGCGGGGCGCCCCCTGATCAGGGACGCCCCGCGGTCTGTGTTCCGTTGTTCCTGCGGCTCAGCCGTTGTTGGCCGCGCGCAGGTGATCGGCGATCCCGGCGATCCGGCCGAGCACCCCGTTGACGAAGCGCGGCGAATCGTCGGTGGACAGCGCCTTGGCGAGTTCGATCGCCTCGTCGATGGCGACCGCGTCCGGCACATCGGTGGCCCACAGCAGCTCGAACAGGCCCAGGCGCAGCACCGCGCGGTCGACCGCGGGCATCCGGGACAGCGACCAGCCCTCGGAGTGCTCGATGATCAGTTCGTCGATGCGGTCACGGTGACTGGTGACGCCTTCCACCAGGGTGACCGTGTAGTCGTTGACCGGCGGCACGTCGGGCGAGCCGACCCGGCCGGAGAGCAGCGTGACCGGGTCGAGGTCGCGCTGGTCGGCCTCGAAGAGGACGTCGACCGCGCGTTTGCGGGCTTTGCTCCTGGCGCCCATCAGGAGTTGACGCGACCGAGGTAACGCCCGTCCCGGGTGTCCACCTTGACCTTCTCGCCGGTGGAGACGAACAGCGGGACCTGGATCTCCGCGCCGGTCTCCAGGATGGCGGGCTTGGTCCCGCCGGTGGAGCGGTCGCCCTGCAGGCCGGGGTCGGTGTGCTGGATGATCAGCTCGACCGAGGCGGACAGCTCCACGAACAGCGGCGATCCCTCGTGCGAGGCGACCATGGCGTTGGCGTTCTCCAGCAGGTACTTGGCCGCGTCGCCAACGGTCACCTCCTCGACCGGGATCTGGTCGTAGGTGTCCAGGTCCATGAAGACGAACTGCTCGCCGTCGCGGTAGAGGTAGGTCATCTCACGGCGGTCGACAGTGGCGGTCTCGACCTTCACACCCGCGTTGAAGGTCTTGTCCACCACCTTGCCGGTCAGCACGTGCTTGAGCTTGGTCCGCACGAACGCGGGGCCCTTGCCCGGCTTGACGTGCTGGAACTCGACGACCGTCCAGAGCTGGTCCTCGATCTTCAGCACCAGTCCGTTTTTGAGGTCGTTGGTCGTGGCCACGGTGGTGGGTTCTCCTGTTGTCGTGAACGAGGTTCGTGCGGCTAGACGACCACGAGATCCTTGGTGGTCAGGGTGAGCAGCTCGGGCGCGCCCTCGCGCACCACGAGCGTGTCCTCGATGCGGACGCCACCCCGACCGGACAGGTACACGCCAGGTTCGACGGTGACCGCCATGCCGGCGGTCAGTGTACCTACGCCGAGCTTGGACAGGCTCGGAGCCTCGTGGATCTCGAGTCCGACGCCGTGGCCGAGGCCGTGCAGGAAGCGTTCGCCGTGCCCCGCGGCCTCGATCACCGCGCGCGCCGCGGCGTCCACCGCGGCGACCTCGACCCCCGGCGCGAGCGCCTCCCGCCCGGCTGCCTGCGCGGCCGCGACCAGGTCGTACAGCTCCCGCTGCCAGTCCGCGGCCCGGCCCAGCACGAGGGTGCGGGTCATGTCGGAGTGGTAGCCGCCGACCCGGGCGCCGAAATCGAGTTTGACCAGGTCACCGGTGATCAGCACGGCGTCGGTGGGCCGGTGGTGCGGCACCGCGGAGTTGGCTCCGGCGGCCACGATGGTCTCGAAGGAGGGTCCGGCGGCGCCGTGTTCGGCCATCCGGTCCTCCAGTTCGCGCCCCACCTCCTTCTCGGTGCGGCCGGGCCGCAGCCCACCGTGCGAGATGAGGTCGGCCAGGGCCCGGTCGGCGGCCGCGCAGGCCATCCGCAGCGCCTCCACCTCGTCCTCGTCCTTGACCAGCCGCAGTTGCTCGACCAGCTTCGGCGCCCTGGCCAGCTCGACCCGTTCGCCGGCCGCCGCCAGCAGGTCGAACCCGTCCACGGTCACGTGGTGGCTCTCGAATCCGACCCGCCCGCCAGGGACGCCGGTGAGCAAGGCCACGTCGCAGGGCCGCTCGATCAGCCGCTCCAGGTCGGGGACCTGGGCCGCGGACTGGGTGAGGTAGCGCCCGTCGGTGCAGAAGACGGTGCCGCGTTCGTCCGCGGCCTCATCCGCGGCCGAGACCAGCAGGGCGGCGTTGGACCCGGTGAACCCGGTGAGGTAGCGAACGTTGAGCAGGTTGGTGACCAGCATGGCGTCCAACCGCCGGGCGCGCAGTTCAGCGCGCAGGGCAGCACGACGACGGGCGTGCGACTCGGGCATGAGTGGAGCCTACGGGGCCCGACCGATACTGTGCGCCCTCATGCGGAGCTGGGTGTGGCGGGGCTTGGTGCTGGCGGTGTTGCACGCCGCCGCGCAGACCGCGGTGGCCGCCATCCGCGTCTACAACCCCCCGGCCACCACCCTGACCCAGACGCTCACCCTGGGTTTCCTGGTCGCCCTGGTCCTGGCCTGGGGCACGGTCGACGGCCGCCGCAGACCGGCCTGCGCGATGACCTGGTTCTACACCGGCCTGCTGGCAGGCCCGATAGCCGGCCTCCTGGGCGTCCTGGCCCAATCCACCCTGGTAGACGCCACCGGCCTGGAGTCCCTGGGCACCGCGATGACCGGCGGCGCCGCCTTCACCGCCCTGCTGATCGCCGGCCCGGCCCTACTGGGCGCCCTGCTCGGCCGCCGCCCGCAAACCCCGGCCACCCAGCCACCCGACCCGGCCTGACCACGGCGCCCGCCGCGGCCTGCCACAGCCCGGTTCCGGCCCGCCCACGGCTTCGTTCCCGCCGGTCAGCGCCGGGACAGCGCACCCGCTCGGGGCGTGTTCTCCCCCAGCCGGACCAGCACCCGGTGCTCAGCCCCGTAGTGCACCCCCGAGGCCACCTCGACGAACCCGAGCCGCCCGGCCAGCCGCAAACTCGGCGCGTTCTCCGGTCGCACCAATGCCCACACCGCGGGTAACCCCAAGCCCTCGAACCCGTGGTCCAGCAACGCCCGCGCCGCCTCCCCCGCCAGCCCCAGTCCCCAGTGCGCCCGCCCGATGGACCAGCCGGTCTCCACCGCGGGCGCGGGCAGTTCGTGCGAGGGCCGCAGGTGCCCGTAACCGATGACGGCGCCGTCGAGCAGGAAGGTCAGATACCCCATGCCTTCGGGATATCCGGCCGAGGTCCGCTCCTCGGCCCACTCCCGCACCGCCTCGGGCCGGGACAGATCCCGCCCGAGCCAGCGCGAGGTGTCCGGATCGGCGAACACCTCGGCCAGCCGCGGCACATCGGCCAATTCCAGCGGCCGCAACACCAGTCGCCGGGTCCGCAGCAGCGTCGCCACCATCGCTCAGCTCCTCACCAGCACACTCGGTCAGCTCAGCTCCACGCCATCAGCCCACTCAGCTCCGTGCCCCCGGCCCGCGCAGCTCCCTGCCCTCGGCCCGCTCCGCGCCAATGCCCTCGGTCCGCTCCGCCCCAGCACCCTCTTTCGGCTCCGCACCAGCACCCTCTTTCAGGTCCGCACCAGTCGGCGAGGCTGGGCGCGGCTGGCCCGCAGCGACACGTGCACCTCCACCGACTGGCCGAGCTTCTCCTGCCAGCCGACGTTGACGAACCCGGCCCGCTCGGCCACCCGCTTGCTGGGCAGGTTGTCCGGGTGGATCAGCGCCCACACCGCGGGCGCCCCCACTGTGTCGTGCGCGTGCTGGAGCAGTGCCTGCACCGCCTCGGTGGCCAGTCCCTTGCCGCGGTAGCCGCCGCCGATCGCCCAGCCCATGGACAGGAACGGCGGCGGGAACTGCCGGAAGGCGGACAGGTGCCCGAATCCGGCGGCCACCCCGTCGACCTCGAACACGCAGTGCCCCAGCCCATCGGTGCGCTGCTCGACCAGGTTCATGGTCAGCAGCGCCCGCAACGCCTCCGGGTCGGCCAGGTCGACCGAAGTGTAGGGCGACCCGTCCAGTCCTTCCCCGGCGAACGCGGTGACCAGGCGTTCCTCATCACCGGCGGTGAGCGGCCGGAGCACGAGGCGGTCGGTGCGCAGGACCGGCAGGCTCATGCCTTGCCGGCCAACCATCGCAACGCCAGCGCGTAGCCGTCCACACCCAGTCCGACGATCACCCCGGCGGCCAGTTCGGAGAGGTAGCTGTGGTGCCGGAACTGCTCGCGCTTGTGCACGTTGGAGATGTGCACCTCGACCAGTGGCGCGGTGAGCGCGGCACAGGCGTCCCGCACCGCGATCGAGTAGTGCGTCCAGGCCCCGGCGTTGAGCACCACAGGTGTCCGCGCGTCGGCGGCCTCGTGCAGCCACTCCAGCATCTGGCCTTCGTGGTCGGTCTGCCGCACCTCGACCTCGATGCCCAGTTCCGCGCCGGTGCGCAGGCAGAGCGCGATCAGGTCGTCGTGCGTGGTGCTGCCGTACACGGCGGGTTCGCGGGTGCCGAGCCTGCCGAGGTTGGGGCCGTTGAGCACGAGCACGTTCACAGCAGCACTCCCCCGGCGGCGGTGTCGTCCTTGGCGATCGCCGAGTAGGCCGCGGCGAGCAGGCTCGGGTCGGGTCCTTCGAGCCTGCCCGGTTTGGCCAGCCCGTCGAGCACCACGAACCGCAGCAGCCCGGCCCGGTTCTTCTTGTCCCCGCGCATGCCCTCCATGAGCTGGGGGAAGGCATCGGCGTCGTAGCTCACCGGCAGGCCGAGGGACTGGAGCACGCTGCGGTGCCGGTCCACAGTGGCATCGTCCAGCCGCCCGGCGGCCCGCGCCAGTTCGGCGGCGAACACCAGTCCGACGCTGACCGCGGCCCCGTGCCGCCACCGGTAGCGTTCCCGCCGCTCGATGGCGTGCGCCAGGGTGTGCCCGTAGTTGAGCACCTCCCGCAAGGAGGACTCCTTGAGGTCGGCCGACACCACATCCGCCTTGACCTGGATCTTGCGCCGCACCAGCTCGGCCAGCACGTCCCCGGCCGGGTCGAGCGCGACCTGCGGATCGGCCTCGATCAGATCGAGGATGACCGGATCGGCGATGAACCCGCCCTTGACGACCTCGGCCATCCCGGCGACCAGTTCGTTGCGCGGCAACCCGTCCAGGGTGGCCAGGTCGACCAGCACCGCGGTGGGCTCGTGGAACACCCCGACCAGGTTCTTGCCCGCGTCGGTGTTGATCCCGGCCTTGCCGCCGACCGCAGCGTCCACCATGCCGAGCAGCGTGGTCGGCACGTGCACGACCCGCACCCCACGCATCCAGGTGCCCGCGACGAACCCGGCCAGGTCGGTCACGGCCCCGCCCCCGAGGCCGATGACGACCCCGGTCCGGTCCAGCCCGATCTTGCCCAGCACCTCCCAGCAGAAGGCGGCCACACCCAGCGCCTTGCCGTCCTCGGCGTCGGGAACCTCGACGCGATGCGCGTCGACCCCGGCCGCGGCCAGTTCCGCGCGCACGGTCTCGGCGGTCTCGGCGAGCGTGGGCTGGTGCACGATGGCCGCCTTGCCCACCCCGCGCAACGTCTCCACCAACTCGCCCAGCAGCCCTCGCCCGACGATCACGTCGTAGGGCGCGCCACTGTCCACCCGGATCCGCACCGGCTCGGTCATCGTGTCCCTTCCTCAATCCGCGCCTGCGCCGCGCTGCCTGCTCCCGCGCCGCCTGCCGCCGTGCCGCCCGCAACCGAGCCGCCCGCTGCCGGGCCACTGACTGCCGGGCCATCCGCTGCCGGACCACCGGCTGCCGGTTCACCTGCAACCGAGCTGCCCGCCGCCGCGCCGCCCGCACCCGAGTCGCCTGCCATCAGGCCGCCCGTTGCCGGGTCGCCCGCAACCGAGTCGCCTGCTGCCGGTGCGGCCGTGCTCGTGGCCAGGCCGCCGAGCGCCGCGGTGACGACCTCGTCCGGGGTCAGCGCGTCGGTGGCCACCTCCACCGTGGCGACCTCCCGGTACAGCGGCAGCCGCGCGTCCAGCAACGCCTTGAACGTGGCCCGCGGGTTGACCCCCGCCAGCAACGGCCGCGCCGTGGACAACCCGGTGCGCCGCACGCCTTCGGCCATGCCGACGTTGAGGAACACCACGGTCTGCTCGGCCAGCAGTGCCCGGGTGCGCTCGGACAGCACCGCGCCGCCGCCCAGGGACAGCACCCCGTCGTGCTCGGTGAGCGCGGCCGCGATGGCCTGCTCCTCCAGCCGCCGGAACACCGGTTCGCCGTCGGTGGTGAAGATCTCCGAGACCGCCTTGCCCGCGGTCTTCTCCACCAGGGTGTCGGTGTCCTGGAAGCCGAGCCCGAGCCGTTGGGCCAACAGCTCGCCGACCGTGCTCTTGCCTGATCCGGGCGGTCCGACGACCACCGCTCGTGGGCTCACCGGCGGTTCTCCAGGGCCTTGAGGTAGGACTCGACGTTGCGCCGGGTCTCCTCGACGGAGTCACCGCCGAACTTCTCCAGCACCGCGTCGGCCAGCACCAGGGCGACCATGGCCTCGGCGACCACACCGGCCGCCGGGACCGCACACACGTCGGAGCGCTGGCTGATGGCCACCGCGGGTTCGCCGGTCGCGGTGTCCACCGTGGCCAGGGCGCGGGGGACGGTGGAGATCGGCTTCATCGCGGCGCGCACACGAAGGATCTCGCCGTTGGTGATGCCTCCTTCCAGTCCGCCAGCTCGGTTCGACCTGCGGTTCACTCCGGACGGTCCACTGCCCGGTTCGATCTCGTCGTGCGCCTGGCTGCCTCGCCGCCGGGCGGTCTCGAAGCCGTCACCGACCTCGACACCCTTGATGGCCTGGATGCCCATCAGCGCACCGGCCAGCCGCGAGTCCAGCCGTCGGTCCCAGTGCACGTGCGAGCCGAGACCCGGCGGCAGCCCGTAGGTCAGCACCTCGACCACCCCGCCCAGGGTGTCGCCGTCCTTCTTCGCCTCGTCGACCTCGGCGACCATGGCTTCGCCGGCCGCAGCGTCGAAGGCCCGCACCGGACTGGCGTCGACAGCTTCCAGGTCAGCGGGCGTGGGCAGCACCCCGGCGGGCGCGGCGACGGTGCCGATGGAGATGACGTGGCTGAGCACGTCAACGCCGAGCGCCTGCTTCAGGAACGCCTTGGCCACGGTGCCGAGCGCGGTGCGCGCCGCGGTCTCCCGGGCGCTGGCGCGTTCCAGCACCGGCCGCGCGTCGTCGAAGCCGTACTTGAGCATGCCGGGCAGATCAGCGTGGCCGGGCCGGGGCCGGGTCAGGGGTGCGTTGCGCCCCAGGTTGGCCAGCTCCTCCGGATCAACCGGATCGGCGGCCATGACCTTGTCCCAGCGTGGCCACTCCGAATTGCCGATACGGACCGCGACCGGCCCGCCCTGGCTGCGTCCGTGGCGGACACCGCCGAGGAACTCGACCTCGTCAGCCTCGAATTTCATCCGGGCCCCACGGCCGTGGCCGAGTCGCCGCCGGGCGAGCTGGGTGGCCAACTCCCCCGTGGTGACCTCCACTCCGGCGGGCAGACCTTCCAACACGGCGACCAGGGCCGGTCCGTGTGATTCCCCAGCAGTGATCCAGCGCAACACGACACGATCCTGCCATGTCAGCCCACTAGCCCAGGACTCCGCCCTGCCCCGCCAGAACCGTGACCAGCCAGGTCGCGGCCAGCAGCCCCGGCCCGTGCGGCACCCCGCGGTGCACGGGCGGCGCCCGCACCCGTAGTCGCCGCACAAGATCAGCGATCACGGTCACCACTCCCGCCAGCACGGTGACAACGATCAGCGCAGGCCAGGACACCGCGGCAGCCAGCCCACCCACACTGGCGGACAGTTTCACGTCACCGGCCCCGAGTGAGCCTGGGCTGATCAGGTGCACCGCGAGGTGTGTGAGGAAGAACAAGGCCGCGCCCAGTCCCGCCCGTACCGCCATCCCACCATCCGGTCCGAGCACGGCGGCCAGCGTGATCAGGGCCGCGAACACCGGCACCGCGGAGAGCGTGAACAGGTCGGGCAGCCGTCGGTGGCGGAGGTCGACAGCCGCCAGTGGGACGGCCAGCCACGCGAGCATGACCGGAACCGGCAGCCAGGCCCAGCTCAGCAGGCCGGCGCCGGCGAGCCCGGCGGGGATCGCGGTCAGCACGGCGGTGGTCGGGACGAGCCAGGGCGGCGGGAGGGCTGTTCCGCGGGGAAGTCTGCGGAGCAGGGCGCGGGCGGAGGTTCCGGCGAAGGTGCCGACGAGGGCACCGAGAGTGAGGGCGAGGAATGCGGGGAGGTGGGGCATGGCATTGATGCTGCCATATTCGATGCGGACGTCTTGACCAGAATCCGTCACACGAAGGTGGGTATTTGGGGAGGGCGTTGGCTGATTTCACTGTTAGCGAACTGAGCTGCGGGTTGTGGATAACTGGAGCCTGTGGATTGACGATTTGCAGAATTCCCGGGGGTGTTGGATAGATTGGAAATGGGGGGTCCCCCTCGCGCGCGGGCGATTGTGAGAGGGCAGGCGAGGGCGAGGGTTTTCTGGGGGTTGGCGGGAGCTGCTGGGGTTGGGCGTGGGAGGGGGCTGGGGGCCCAGAGAGCTGCGGCAGGAGCTGGGTTGGGGGCAGGGCAGGGGCTGGGTTGGAGGCAGGCAGGGTCGGCGGCGGGTTGCGAACGACAGGGCTGCAATGGGCTGCGGTTGGGGCAGGCAGGGGGCTGACAGCGGGTTGCGAGCGCCAGCGCGGCGGCGGGCTGCGGTTGGGGAGTGATGGTTGGGGACGGTCGTGGGGATGTGGCGACGGAAGGCGGCTGGGATCTTGGTCGGGAGCCGCAGCGAAAGACGGTGGTGACAGGCGCGTAGTGGCGCGGGAAGCGGCGGCAGGGTGCGAGCAGCGGCAGGCGGACGAAGCAGGCTAGCGAGACAGACAGGTAGGCGGGGCGGGCAAGTAGGCGGGGCAGGTAAATAGGCGGGGCGGGCAGGACCGGCGGGCAGGCGAGCGGAGATGACGGCGGGCTCGGGGCGACGGCTGGGTGGGAAAGTCGTGGTGAAGGAAGACAGCGGTGGGACGAGAAAAGCAGTGGCGGGCAAGCCGTGATGTGGAGGGCTTCCAAGGAAGAAGCGCGCGAAGGTTGACCGGGCGGGCGCTGAGGAGAACTGGGTGCCGGCGCGTTGTGCGATCCGGAAAAGAGCGACCAGCCCTGAGACCGGGGTCCGAGTTCGGTCACTTGTGGACGACTCGTGTGGCAGGGCCTGAGGCAGTGCAGTCAAGCCGCGGCCACCGCGGAGTTGAAGCGCAGGTGGCAAGGCAGGAGGACTGGGCTTGAGTTCCGGGATATGGGGACCGAACCGAAGGACGATGCTGTTTTAATCGGGCCGAACCAGTCCCAGACAAGATCGGAATACCGAGCATTCGAGAGACCCGGCTGACGCGCCTTAGCAACAGAAGCCAACGCCAGAAAGCCGACAAAGTGACGTCAAACGTCAGAGAAATTGCCTGCACGCGCAAGATTGCCGAGCCATTCGAATGGCCGCTCTCAGCTCAGGAAAGTCCGAGAGCGGCCCTCGCGTTTCAGTTCCAGCTGAACAACGCCTCGCCCGCGGTGACCGGGCCGGGCTCGCGCAGGTCGGACAGCTTGTCCGCCGGGGCGTCCAGGGCGACTACCGGGCAGACCGGGGAGTAGCCGGTGGTTTCGATGTCGGCCGGGTTCCAGGTGATCATGGGCTGGCCCGCGCGGACCTTCTCGCCCTTGACCACGTGCTGGGTGAAGCCCTCGCCCTTGAGTTTCACCGTGTCGATGCCCAGGTGGACCAGGACCGCGATGCCGTTGTCGGTGGCCACCACGTAGGCGTGCGGGTGCAGGGTCACCACCGTGCCGTCGACCGGGGCGACCGCCTCGCCCGCCTCACGGGCCGGGTCGATCGCGAGACCGGGGCCGACCATGGCCTGGGCGAAGACCGGGTCCGGCACCTCGCTCATGGGCACGACCGTGCCGGTCACCGGGGACAGGATCGTCAGGCTCACATCAGGTCCTGGATGTCGTCGTACAGGTTGTCCGCTTCCGGACCCACCACGACCTGCACCACGGTCCCCTGCTGCATCACCCCGTGCGCGCCCGCGGCCTTGAGCGCCGCCTGGTCGACCTTCCCGCCGTCGAGCACCTCACACCGCAAGCGGGTGATACACGCCTCGATCTCCTCGATGTTGTCCGCTCCGCCGAGCCCGGCGAGAATCGCCGCCGCCTTGTCCGCCACCGTGACCTCCTCCAACTGTGCCGTTCGATCCGCGGTGTGCGGATGCTGCCACCAGGGCGACACGAAGCCATAACGGCCGTTGACACCCGTCGCGGTCGCGGAGCATCCTCCCGCACTAACTGGTTTAGACCGGACCGTACCAATCCGCGGGCGGCGGGGCGAGACGGTGGTCCACGAGAAGGACCGGACAGCGACAAGGAGGTGTGCGTGGCCGGCAGCAGCAACATCGAGGACCCGTTCCTCGGACCGGCGGCACGCCTGGTGGAGGGACCGACCCCCAAGCACGCGCAACTGCGCGAGATCCTGCGCCGACTCGCCGAGGAGCACCTGCCCCCCGGCTCCCCGGTGCCCTCGGAACGGGATCTCGCCACGCACTACGGGGTCTCCCGGCTGACCGTGCGCGAAGCGGTCGGCCAGCTCGTCACCGAGGGCCTGCTCAGCCGGGTCCGCGGCAAGGGCACGTTCACCGCGCGTCCGCGGGTGGAGGCACAGCTGCACCTGGCCTCCTTCACCGAGGACATGCGGCGCCGGGGCATGGAACCGGCGACGGAGGTACTCGACTTCGCCGAGGTGGTCCCACCGGAGAACACCGCGGCGGCGCTGGGACTGCGTCCGCACGAGCCCGCGTACTGGCTGTTCCGGCTGCGGCTGGCCAACGGCACGCCGATGGCCGTCGAACGTGGCTGGTACAACCCGCGCGAGGTGCCAGGGCTCCTCCAGCAGAACCTCTCCCGCTCGCTGTACGGCCTGCTCGCCGACACCTATCGGGTGCAGTTGGACCACGGCCGGCAAACGGTCCTGGCCGACGGCGCCGATCCCGCCACCGCACGGCTGCTGGGTGTCCGGCCCGGCAGTCCGGTGCTGGTCTTCCGCCGCGTCTCCACCTGTGGTGGGCGGCCGGTGGAGGACATGACCTCGTGGTACCGGGGCGATCTCTACCAGGTGACCATGCAGCTCGACCGGAACCTGCCCGGTTCCGGCTCCCACCCCGACCCGGGAGGTACCCGATGAGCGAGGAGCGGTCATGAGCGCCACTCCAGCGACCGGCGGTCGCGAAGTGAAGGGCCTGGCGACACTGCAGAAGCTGGGCCGCAGCCTGATGCTGCCGATCGCGGTGCTACCCGCGGCCGGTCTGCTCGCTCGCCTCGGCAGCGACGATCTACTCGGCTCGTTCTCCTGGTTCAAGGATGCCGCCGCGGTCATCGCGGCCGCCGGTAGCGCCATCCTGGACGGGCTGCCGTTGCTGTTCGCCGTCGGTGTGGCCATCGGGTTCGCCCGCAAGTCCGACGGCTCCACCGCGCTGGCCGCGGTGGTCGGCTACCTGGTGATGCAGGGCGTGTTCAAGGCCCTCTCCCCCGTCGTGCTGGGCAAGGCGGCGGAGGGCGCGAAACAACCGCTGGTCGACTACAAGGTGCTCGGCGGCATCCTGGTCGGCGTGATCGCCGCGTTGCTGTGGCAGAAGTACCACCGCATCAAGCTGCCGCCGTACCTGGCCTTCTTCGGCGGTCGCCGGTTCGTGCCGATCCTGTTGTCGGTGGTCATCGCGGTCCTCGCGGTGCCGCTGGCGCTGATCTACCCGTACTTCAACGACGGCCTGACCTGGCTCGGCCAGCAGATCACCGCCAACGTGATCATCGGCGGCGGCGCCTTCGGTGTGCTGAACCGGCTGCTGCTGCCGCTGGGTCTGCACCACATCGTCAACACCACCGTGTGGCAGGTCTTCGGCGACTTCACCGACGCCACCGGCAAGGTCGTGCACGGTGACTACAACCGGTTCCTGGCTGGCGACCCGAGCGCGGGCACCTTCCTCACCGGCTTCTTCCCGATCATGATGTTCGCCCTGCCCGCGGCGGCGCTGGCCATCTGGCACACCGCCAGGCCCGCGCACCGCAAGCTGGTCGGCGGCATCATGCTCTCCGCCGCGCTGACCGCGTTCCTCACCGGCGTCACCGAGCCGCTGGAGTTCGCGTTCATGTTCGTCGCGTGGCCGCTCTACATCATCCACGCGTTGCTGACCGGTGTGTCCCTGGCACTGGTGAACGCGCTGGACATCCATCACGGGTTCTCGTTCTCGGCGGGCGCGATCGACTTCTTCCTCAACCTCGGTCTGGCCAAGAACCCGTTGGGGCTCGCCGCGATCGGCCTGGTCTTCGCGGTGGTCTACTACTTCCTGTTCAGGTTCGTGATCACGAAGTGGAACCTGGCGACCCCTGGTCGCGAGGAGGACAACACGGCGATCGACCCGAGTGCGGCCGCCGACGCCGAAGAGGACAAGAGCGCTCGGGCCAAGAAGGCCTGAGCGGGCACTACCAAGGAGGAGAAGGACATGCCGGAACTGCGGGTCACGGTGGCCAGCCGGGTCGGTCTGCACGCACGGCCCGCGGCCGTGCTGGCCAAGACCGCGGCGGAGCAGCCGGTGGCGGTCACCATCCGCAAGGAGGGTGGCGAGCCGGTGGCCGCGGCCAGCGTGCTGGGGTTGATGACCCTGGGCGCCATGCACGGTGACGAGGTGGTGCTCGCCGCCGAGGGCGAGGGCGCCGAGGCGGCCCTGGCAGCAGTGGCCGCACTCATCGACACCGACCTTGACCAGGAGAAACCGGCCTGATCACGCTCCTCTGACCAGCCCTGTGGACAAGCCGCGCGCGGTTGTCCACAGGGCTGGTCGTTGTACACGAAGGGGTCAAGCAGACCCTGGCGGCTCGCGAGCGGGGCGAGCCGGGTGGTACTCCGGAATGGCACGTTCCCTCGCCATCCCTGGAGTCCCCATGCGTTTCCTGCTCCCCTGTCTGCTCGCCCTCACCGCCCTGCTGTTCGGCCAACTGCCCGCGTCCGCGGCCGCCGGCGGCGACTACGTGGCGCTGGGCGACTCCTACGCCTCCGGAGTCGGCGCCGGCGGTTACGAACGCGGCAGCGGCGCGTGCAGACGAAGTCGCCATGCCTATCCACAGCTGGTGGCGAAAGCCTTAGCCCCCAGCGCTTTCCACTTCCCGGCCTGTTCCGGCGCGTCCACTGTGGACGTGCTGAACCAGCAGCTGGGCGCGCTCGGCGAACGTACCTCGCTGGTGACGATCACGGTCGGCGGCAACGACCTCGACTTCACCGACGTGATGACCACGTGTGTCCTCAGTGGAGACTCGGGGTGCAAGCGCCGGGCGGATCGGGCCGCGGCGTTCGTCCGGGACGAACTGCCCGCCCGGCTGGACCGCGCCTACGCCGCGATCCTGGCCAAGGCACCGAACGCCCGGCTGCTCGTGCTCGGCTACCCGCGGCTGTTCGAGGCGAAGTCCTGCTCCGGCGGGCTGAGCGCGGCCAAACGCGCGGCGCTCAACGCGGGCGCCGACCTGCTCGCGGACACCACCGCGGCCAGGGCCAAGGCCGCCGGGGCGCGGTATGTGGATGTGCGGGACCGGTTCGCCGGACACGGCATCTGCGGCTCGCCCAGCTGGGTCAACCCCCTGGTCTCCCCCACCACGGATTCCTTCCACGCCAACAAACTGGGGCATGCCCAGGGGTACACGCCCGCGGTGCTGGAGAGCGGCTTAGCCGGTACCTGAGCGGCGGGCGCGGGCCGCCCGACTGCTCACCCGTGCTATAGCGGGAGTTCCAGCAGGTTGTCCGTGGCGGCGCGCAGGGCCGTGCGCATGGCTTCGCGGGGAGCCGGTTGGCCGGTGAACTGCTCGCTTTGGCCGAAAGCCTGGTGCAGCAACATGTCCAGGCCGGTGGCCAGTCGGTTGCCGCGGGCCAGGACCGCGGTGGCCAAGGGTGTCGGGAACGGGTGGTAGATCACGTCCAGCACGCAGGGTGCGGCGGCCAGGGCGGTGGCGTGCGGCTCGGTGGCGGCCGGGGGCACGGTGCTCACCAGAACCTGGGTGTTCGCGGCTAGGTGGGCGAGGTTCGCCTCGGAGAGGAGGATTGTCTCGGTTTTCAGGCCCACCCGGGCGGCGCAGTCCACGGCGTCGGTCGCGCGGGCCGGGTCGCGGACCGCCAGGGTCAGTTCGGTCAGGCCCAGTTCGGCCAGGGCGACGATCGCCGCCAGGGCGGTGCCGCCGGCGCCGAGGATGGTGGCGTGGCCGTGGCTGAGGCGGGTGATGCCGCCGGCGGCGCGCAGGGCGCCGGTGACGCCGTCGACGTCAGTGCAGTCGGCTCGCCAGCCCTGCTCCGGCAGTGGGGTCAACGTGTTGGCGGCGCCGACCAGGCGGGCTCGTTCGGTGGCCTCGGTGGCGAGGTCCAGGGCGAGGCGTTTGCCGGGCATGGTCACCGAGAAGCCGGCCCAGGGTGGATCCGCCTGGGTGGCTTCGGCGAGCAGGGCGGGCAGGCGTTGCTCGTCGCACTCGATTCGCTCGTAGTGCCAGCCGGTCAGGCCGAGCGCGGTGAAGGCCGCGTTGTGCAGGACGGGCGAGAGCGAGTGGGCCACCGGAGCGCCCAGGATCGCCGCTCGACGCGGCGCCCCTGCCCGGTGTGGGTCTGCCCGGCGTGGGTCAGTAGGCGCCACGGGCGATGGCCTCAGTGCGGTTCTGGTTGTGCTGGGCGTTGGTTTCGGCGAAACAGGAGGTGCCGTCCTTGTAGCACTTGACGAAGAAGATCCAGTTCCCCGCCTCGGGCTTGGTCGCGGCCAGGATGGCCTCGGTGCCGGGTGAGGCGATGGGGGTGGGCGGCAGGTTGGTGTTGGCGTAGGTGTTGTACGCGCCTGCGCGGTCCCGGTCCTCCTTGCTGGTACGCACCAGCGGGCGGTCCAGGGCGTAGTTGATGGTGGAGTCCAGCTCCAGCTTCATGTCCTTGGCCAGGCGGTTGTACAGCACCCGGGACACCTTGGCGAAGTCCTTGGTGATGCCCTCGCGTTCGATCAGGGAGGCGATGACGAGCACGTCGTAATCACTGAAGCCGGTGTCTCTGGCGATCTTGGGCATGCCCACGGCCTGGAGCCGGGTGGCCGAGGTGCTCAGCACCGACTTGAGCAGCTCCTCGGGTGAGGCGCCTGGCTTGATGTCGTAGCGGCCCGGCACGATCAGGCCTTCCAGGCGGTGCTTGGGGTCGGCCTTGGTCACGCCGCCGATGGCCCAGTCGGGCACGCCGATGGCGGCGGGGTCGGCCTTCTCCATCACCTGGCGGATGGCGTCGGCGGTGACGCAGGTGTCCTTGCCGTTGACCTTGGCGCAGCTGGCCTCGGCGATGCGGGACAGGATGCCCGGGTTGACCTTGTTGTCGGGCTGCTTGGTGTCGTAGAGCTGGTAGCCGCCCTTGACCTCGAAGTCGCCGACGCGGGCTTCCTTCTCCAGCAGCCGGGCGCCCGCGGTGGCGCCGGACATCTTGATCTTGAGGAGGTAGTAGCCGGGCTGGACGCCACCGAGCTTGGAGTTGGCCTCGGCGGCCTCGGTGTAGGCGCGGGCGCTGGCGACCACGCCGGCGTCGGCGAGGGTCTTGCCGGTCTTGGAGATGGTGCCGGCCTCGATCTGCACGACCACGTCGGACTCGCCGGAGCCCTCGTAGTCGTCGTAGGAGCCGAGGCCGATCAGCTCCAGGGCGCCCATCCACACGCCGACGCCGATGACCACGGCGGCCACCCCGGCGCCGATCAGCAACTTGGTGCGCTTGGCCTTCTTGTCACGGGCCGTGCGCTCCTCGGAGGAGTGCTGCCCCTCGTCGAACAACCCGAGATCGTCGCTGCTCACCGATTCTCCTCGCCGCGTGCGGCCACCGCGTTGGCTCTGGCGTCCAGCCAGGACTGCAGGATCTCCACGGCGGCCGCCTGGTCGATGACGGCACGCTGCCGCTTGCCCTTGACGCCGCGCTGACTGAGCATCCGCGCGGCACTGACGGTGGTGAGGCGTTCGTCGGTCAGCCGGACCGGCACCGGCGCGATGCGCTCGGCGAGCCGGTCGGCGTAGGCGGTGGCGGTCTGCGCCGCGTCGCCGTGCCGGCCGGCCAGGGTCCTGGGCAGGCCCACGATCACCTCGACCACCTCGTGTTCGCTGACGAGGGCGACCAGCTCGTCCAGGTCCCGGCCGGTCTTCTCGTCACGCGACAGGGTAACCAGCGGGGTGGCGAGCATGGGGGCGGGATCGCTCAGGGCGATGCCGACCCGGACCGAGCCGACGTCCACGGCGAGCCGCCGCCCCGGGCCCACGTCGTGGGCGCCGGGGCGGTCAGGCTGACGTGCGGGCTGGTCAGCGCCGGTCACGAGCCGTCCGTCTCGCCGGTGGGCGGGATCGGCGGCCCGGCTGGCAGTGGCCCGGCTGGCAGTGGCCTGGTCACGATCCGCCCAGGCTGCGGTGCAGGGCGGCGATGGCGGCGGGCACGCCGCCGGGGTTGTCGCCGCCGCCCTGGGCCATGTCGGGCTTGCCGCCGCCGCGGGCGCCCAGTTCGCCGGCGAAGCTCGGCACGAGCTTGCCCGCGGCGTGGCCGAGGTCACGGGCGGCGGAGGTGGTGGCCAGCACGAAGGCGACCTTGGCGGCGTCCGGGTCGACCGAGAACAGGGCGACCACGCCGGGGCGGTTGCCCAGGCGGTTGCGGACCTCGGTGGCCAGGGCGCGCAGGTCGCCGGCTGGCACGCCGTCGGGGATCTGTTCGGCGATCACGGACAGTTCGCCGAGCTGGATGGCCCGGTCGGCGATGTCCCCGGCGGAGCGGAGCACCTCGCCGACGCGGAGCTGCTCGATGGTCTTCTCGGCGGCCTTGAGCTTGGCCAGCACGCCGGAGATCCGTTCGGGCAGTTCGGCGGCGGGCACCTTGAACTGGTCGGCGAGCTGGGTGACCAGGAGGTGTTCCTTGTTGATGTAGCGCACGGCGTCCATGCCGACCAGGGCTTCGACGCGGTGCACGCCGGAGCCGATGGAGGCGTCGCCGACGAGCTTGACCACGCCGAGCTGGGCGATGTTGCGCACGTGCGTGCCACCGCACAGCTCACGGGAGTACTCGCCCATGTCGACCACGCGCACCGAGTCGCCGTACTTCTCACCGAACAGGGCCATGGCGCCGAGTTCGAGGGCCTTGTCCATGGTGGTGGTGAACGACTTCACCTCCACGTCCTCCTGGAGGTAGGCGTTCACCTCCTCCTCGACCTCGGCCAGCACCGAGGAGGAGACCGGGCCGGGGGTGGTGAAGTCGAAGCGCATCCGGCCGGGTGAGTTGAGCGAACCGGCCTGGGCGGCGCGCTTGCCGTAGGCGCCGCGGACGGCGGCGTGCACCAGGTGGGTGGCCGAGTGCGAGCGCTGGATGGCGTTGCGCCGGGCCACGTCGACCTCGGCCTCGAGCACGTCGTCCAGGCCGATCTCGCCGGAGACCACGGTGGCGCGGTGCACGAACAGGCCGGGCACGCTGCGCTGCACGTCGGAGACGGCGAGTTCGGCGCCGGCGCCGAGCAGGCGGCCGGTGTCGGCGATCTGGCCGCCGCCCTCGGCGTAGAAGGGGGTGCGGTCCAGGACGAGTTCGACCTCGGTGCCCGCGCCGGCCTTGGCGACCGGCTGGCCGCCGACGAGCAGGCCGACGACGCGGGCCTGGCTCTGCAGGTCGGTGTAGCCGAGGAACTCGGTGGGTCCGTGCTGTTCCAGCACCGAGCGGTACACGGTGAGGTCGCCGTGCCCGGTCTTGCGGGCGGCGGCGTCGGCCTTGGCGCGGTTGCGCTGTTCGGCCATGAGGGTGCGGAAACCCTCCTCGTCGACGGTGAGGCCCTGCTCGGCGGCCATCTCCAGGGTGAGGTCGATGGGGAAGCCGAAGGTGTCGTGCAGCTGGAAGGCCTTGTCGCCGGGCAGCTGGGTGCTGCCGCCGGAGCGGGTTTCCTGGGCGGCGGTGTCGAAGATCTTCGAGCCGCTGGAGAGGGTGGCCAGGAAGGCGTCCTCCTCGGCGCGCATGACGGCGTCGATGCGGTCGAAGTCGGTCTTCAGCTCCGGGTAGGAGGGGGCCATGGCGTCGGCGACGACCTGGGTGAACTCGCCGAGCACCGGCTCCTGCACGCCGAGCAGGCGGATGGAGCGCACGATGCGGCGGAGCAGGCGGCGCAGCACGTAGCCGCGGGCCTCGTTGCCGGGGGTGACGCCGTCGCCGACGAGCATCACGCCGCTGCGGGCGTGGTCGGCGATGACCCGGAAACGCACGTCGTCGGTCTGGTCGGCGCCGTAGCGGCGGCCGGAGAGTTCCTCGGCCTTGGCGATGACCGGGCGGATCAGGTCGGTCTCGTAGACGTTGGGCACGCCCTGGAGCAGCATGGCCACCCGCTCGATGCCCATGCCGGTGTCGATGCTCTTGGCCGGCAGGTCGCCGAGGATCGGGAAGTCGGTCTTGCCGGTGCCCTCGCCGCGGAGGTTCTGCATGAACACGAGGTTCCAGAACTCCATGTAGCGGTCGCCGTCGGGCTCGGCGCCGTCACCCTGGTCGATGAACTCCGGCCCGTACTGCGGGCCGCGGTCGATGAGGATTTCCGAGCACGGGCCGCAGGGGCCGGGCACGCCCATGGACCAGAAGTTGGGGCCCTTGCCGAGGCGGATGATCCGGGACTTGGGCACGCCGATCTTGTTGTGCCACAGGTCGTATGCCTCGTCGTCGTCCTCGTAGACGGTGGTCCACAGGACCGACTCGTCCAGGCCGTAGCCGCCTTCGGAGGCCGGCTTGGTGACCAGCTCCCAGGCGAGCTGGATGGCGCCGTCCTTGAAGTAGTCGCCGAAGGAGAAGTTCCCGGCCATCTGGAAGAAGGTGTTGTGCCGGGCGGTCTTGCCGACCTCGTCGATGTCCAGGGTGCGCACGCACTTCTGCACGCTGGTGGCGGTCGGGGACGGCGGCGGGGCCTCGCCGAGGAAGAACGGCTTGAACGGCACCATGCCGGCGTTGACGAACAGCAGGTTCGGGTCGTCCAGGATCAGCGAGGCGCTGGGCACGACGCGGTGACCGTTGCGTTGGAAGTGGTCGAGGAACCGCTGGCGGATGTCATGGGTCTGCACGAGATGTCCTAGGTGTGGCTGCGCGCCGGGGCGCGGGGTTGACGGGTGGTCGGCGGGGGCGGCGAAGGGCAGGGGCGTGGGCTCAGCCCTCCGCCCAGCGCGCTCGCCGGCTCCCCTCCGATCCGCTCCGTGGCGCCTCGTCCAGACCGGTCAGCCAGCCGGCGTCGTCGGCGCGGTGGGCGCCGGTGTCGCGACTGTTCTGGGCGCGGGCACTGGAATCCCGGCCGCCGGTGCCGTGGCCGCCGGAGTCGCGCGCGCCGGTGTCCCGGCCGCTGGAGTCCCAGCTACCGGTGTCGCGGCTGCCGGTGTCCCGGGCGCCGGTGTCGCGGCTGCCGGAGCCCCGGGTGCTGGTGCTGTGGCCGCTGGTGTCGCGGGCCGGGCGGTTGCGCCTGCGCGAGCGGGAACCGAGGGGTTCCTGGGCGCGGGCGACCACGTCGGCCAGTTCGTCCTCGCGTTCGGTCATGCCCGCGCGGACGTCAGCCCCGAAGGAGCCGACAGCGCCGGCCAGCTCGCGCACGGCGTCGCCGAGGTTCTCCGCGATGCCGGCCGGAGTGAGCTGCTTGGTGGTGGCGGTGGCCTTGCGGGCGATCGCCACTCCGGCAGCGACCCCGAGGCCGAGCCAGAACAGCCGCCTCATCGCTTACCACTCCTGCGGGAGCGCCGGGAGTGCCGTCCGGTGGGCTCCATGGCGGCGGTGCGCTTACGCCGGGCACGCAGCGCCTTGCTCACGCCGTAGGAGAACGCGGCGGCCTTGACCAGCGGTCCACCCAGCGTGGCGGTGAACAGGGAGGTCAGCGCGGAGACGTTGCCGCTGACGGCGCGGGCGTTCGCGGTGATCCCGTCCACCCGCTCCAGCTGGGTGTTGACGTGGTTGAGGGTGGTGTTGGCGCCGGTGAACAACGGATCGGTGTTCTCGTGCGCCTTGCGGATGGCGATGGTGGCCTCGTCCAGCGTGCGGCCCAGCTTCAGCAGCGGGATCGCGAGCAGCAGCACCAGCAGCACGAAGGCGCCAGCCGCGACCAACGCGGCAATCTGCCCTGGTGACACGAGCCCTCCATGCGTTGTCGAAGTCGGTGTTTCCCCGAAGAACATGTCACAGCGCCACGACGGGAGGGCCCACGCGCGGTCACGCAGGTCTTCAGGCGTGTCGCAGGCGCTGTGGATGATCGGGGACAGGCTACCGCGCCGGTGTCGTGGACCTCACGCCGGTTACTGCTGGGGTGACTCGGCGGCCGTCGCCACGCGCAGCCCGGTGCGGGTTGGCGGGCGTGGCCGGGTGGTCAGGGCTGTTCGCCCCGGATCATGCGGCGCAGCTTGGGCACCCGGTCGGCCAGGACTCGTTCGGCGCCCCGGTCGACGGGTTCGTAGTAGTCGACGCCGATCAGGTCGTCGGGCGGGTACTGCTGGGTGAGCACGCCCTCGGCGACGTCGTGCGGGTACAGGTAGCCCTGGGCGTTGCCGAGTTTGGCCGCGCCCGCGTAGTGGCCGTCGCGCAGGTGTGCCGGGACGGGGCCGGTGGCGCCCTTGCGGACGTCGGCCTGGGCGGCGCTGATGGCGAAGTTGACCGCGCCGGACTTGGGTGCGGTGGCCAGGTGGATGGTGGCCTGGGCCAGGGCGAGGCGGCCTTCGGGCATGCCGATGAGTTGCACGGCCTGGCTGGCGGCGACCGCGACCTGCAACGCGGTGGGGTCGGCCATGCCGATGTCCTCGCTGGCGTGCACGACCAGGCGGCGGGCGATGAACCTCGGGTCCTCGCCGGCTTCGATCATGCGGGCCAGGTAGTGCAGGGCGGCGTCGACGTCGGAGCCGCGGATGGACTTGATGAAGGCGCTGGTGACGTCGTAGTGCTGGTCGCCTTGGCGGTCGTAGCGGACGGCGGCCTTGTCCACGGTGGCCTCGACGGTGGCCAGGCTGATCTCGGTGGCGCCGGTGCTGGCGGCGGCGTCGGCGGCGGCTTCCAGGGCGGTCAGCGAGCGGCGGGCGTCGCCTGCGGCGAGGCGGACCAGGTGGTTCTCGGCGTCGGCGGCCAGGGTCAGCGTGCCGCCGAGGCCACGCTCTTCGGTGACGGCTCGGCGGACGACGGTGCGGATGTCGGAGTCGGTGAGCGATTTGAGTTGCAGCACCAGGGAGCGGGACAGCAGTGGGGAGACGACGGAGAAGAACGGGTTCTCGGTGGTGGCGGCGACCAGCAGCACGGTGCGGTCCTCGACCGCGCCGAGCAGGGCGTCCTGCTGGGTGCGGGAGAAGCGGTGCACCTCGTCGATGAACAGGACGGTGGACTCGGCGGTGCGGCCGAGCCTGCGTTTGGCCTCGCCGATGACCTCGCGGACCTCCTTGACCCCGGCGTTGAGCGCGGACAGCGCCACGAACCGGCGGCCGGTGGCCAGCGAGACCAGGGTGGCCAGGGTGGTCTTGCCGGTGCCGGGCGGTCCGTAGAGCAGCACCGAGGCGGGGGCCGCGCCCTCGACCAGGCGGCGCAGTGGGGCGCCGGGGCCGAGGAGGTGTTGCTGGCCGACCACCTCGTCCAGGGAGCGCGGGCGCATGCGCACCGCCAGGGGCGCGTTGGCCGTCAGGTGTTCCTCCGCTTTCTCCTGGGCTTCGGCCGCGAACAGACCGCTTTCGTACAGACCGTCGTCCACGTGCGGGACGCTACCCGGCAAGGCTGACAGTTCCGGTCAGTGGTGTGCGAGGATCAGTACCCGTGCCGTCACCTGCCGTTCAGCTCTGTGTCGTGTTGCTCGCGGGTCCTTCCGGATCGGGCAAGTCCCACCTGGCCGCCGAACTCGGCTGGCCGGTGCTCAATCTCGACGACTTCTACCGCGACGGCGACGACCCGGCGATGCCGGTGGACGAGTCGGGTCGCGCGGACTGGGACCACCCGGATTCCTGGAACACCCAGGCCGCGCTGAACGCGATCGTCGAGCTGGCGGGCACCGGGGTGGTGCAGGCGCCGGTGTACTCGATGAACGAGGACCGGCGGGTGGGCACGCACGAGATCCGGGCGGACGGCCCGTTCTTCCTGGCCGAGGGCCTGTTCGCGGAGCGCCTGGTGGCGGGCTGCCGGGCGGCGGGGGTGCTGGCGGACGGGATCGTGCTCGCGCCGAACCGCCTGGTGACCTTCGTGCGCCGGTTCGCCCGGGATGTGGCCGAGGCGCGCAAGCCGTGGCCGACGCTGGTGCGGCGGGGGTTGCGGTTGCTGCGGGAGCAGCCCGGGGTGGTGGCCAGGGGGACCTCGGCCGGGTTGCGCGCGCTCACGCCCGGTCAGGCTGTCGAGCAGCTCACGGCGCTCGCGGCGGCTCCGGCCGAATCGCTGGCGCGGGTGAGCTGAGGCGCTGGCGGAGCTTCGGGCAGCGGCGGGCTGGGCTTCGGCGGGCAGCTGGCCGAGCGTCGTTCGGTGACGGGCTGGGCCTCGGCCGGCGGAGCCCCGGTCGGCGGCGGGTTGAGCCCTGATCGGTGGCGAGCCGGGTCCCGGCTAGCAGCTGGTTGACCGGGTGCGACACCGTAATTCGACCGGCTCCTTACCGGCGGATGAACACCTGAACGGCCGCCTTCTCGACCCGGCCCGGCCACGCCAGAGTGCTGAACATGAATCATCCTCTGGACCGGCGGGCCGTGCTGCGCGCCACCGGAGCCGCGGCCCTGGGTGTGGCCGCTGCGACTGCTCTGCCCACCACGAGTCTGGCCGCTGCCGCTGACGTCCCGGTTTTCGGGCACGGGGTGGCTTCCGGTGATCCGTTGCCCACCGGCGTGCTGCTGTGGACCCGGGTCACGCCCACCTCCGAGTCGACGCCGGGGTCCGGTGTCGGCCCCGAGGTCGAGGTGCGCTGGGAGGTGGCCGTGGACGCCGGATTCGGCGTGCTGGCCGCCACCGGGGTCACCAGCACCGGCCCGGCCCGCGATCACACGGTCAAGGTCGATGTCGGCGGCCTGTCCCCGGCCACCGACTACCACTACCGGTTCACCGTCGGCGGCGTCCGGTCCCCGGTCGGCCGCACCCGCACCGCCCCGGCCACCGACGCCGCGGTGTCCCGGCTGCGGTTCGGGGTGGTGTCCTGCTCGAACTGGCAGGCCGGGTACTTCGCCGCCTACCGCTACCTCGCCGAACGCGGTGACCTGGACGCGGTGCTGCACCTGGGCGACTACCTCTACGAGTACGAACCAGGCGGTTTCCCGGTCGGCGCCTACGTCCGGCCGCATATGCCGCCGCGCGAAATACTCAGTCTCGCTGACTATCGGCAGCGGCACGCGCAGTACAAGACCGACCCGCACCTCCAGCGGCTGCACGCGGCCTGTCCCTGGATCACCACCTGGGATGATCATGAAGTGGCGAACGACGCCTGGTCGGGTGGGGCGGGCAACCACACCCCGGGCGCCGAGGGCGAGTACGCGGCGCGCAAGGCCGCGGCGCACCGGGCCTACTTCGAGTGGATGCCGGTGCGTAACGCCGGGGACCGGCTCTACCGGCGGCTGCGTTTCGGCAAGCTCGCCGAGCTGACCATGCTCGATCTGCGCACGCACCGGTCACAGCAGGTCAAGGCGCTCTCCGGGGAGGTGGACCGGCCGGATCGGACCATCGCCGGGACCGAGCAGCTGCGCTGGCTGATCGACGGCCTGGTCGGCTCGACCGCGCAGTGGAAGCTGGTCGGCACCTCGGTGATGATCACGCCGACGCTGATCCCGCCGCTGCCCGCGGAACTGCTCGGGCCGCTGCTGAAGCTGCTCGGCCTGCCCCAGGAAGGCGGGGCGGTGCTCACCGACCAATGGGACGGTTACACCGCCGATCGGCGCAAGGTGCTGAAAGCCTTGGCGGACAACAAGGTCAAGGACACCGTGTTCCTCACCGGCGATGTGCACTCCTCCTGGGCGGCGGACATCCCGGCGGACGCGGGCCTGTACCCGCTGAGCCCGTCCCTGGCCACCGAACTGGTGTGCACCTCGGTCACCTCGGACAACATCGACGATGTGCTCAAGGTGCCGCCGCGCACCGCCTCGGTGATCGTGGAGAAGGCGATCACCGGGCTGAACCGGCACATCAAGTGGGTGGAGTACGACTCGCACGGCGCCTCGGTACTGGAGATCACCCCGGCGGGCACCCAGATGGACTGGTACTACCTGGCCGACCGGACCAAGCCGGACAGCGCGGTGCGGCACGGCCGTTCGTTCCTGGTCAAGGCTGGGACGCAGCGGGTGCAGTCAGTGACGAATCCCCTGGTGTGACCCCGTTTGATCCCAGCAGGACCCGGGGGCCGCTGTCTCCCGCGACAGCGACCCCCGGTCCTCGCTCAGCCCACGCGGTAGGCGCGGACCAAGGTCTCGGTGACCGAACCGCCGTCGGCGTCGATCGCCTTGGTACGCAAGGAAACAAACCCACTGGCCGGGTTGGTCACCTTGGCGGTCCAGGACTTCCCTGCGGGCAGCACCGGGACGGGATGCCAGGTGGCGCCGTCGTCGGTGGAAGCCTCCATGGTCACCGCCACCGCGCCCCGGCCACCCGATCCGGCCTGGTGCGGGGCGTTGACGGCGAAGGCGAACTCGCCCGGCTTGGCCCGGTTGGCCAAGTCGAGGGGCAGGTCATAGCGGATGTCCAGCAACGGCAGCGAAGTCTCCTTCGCCGTCTGTCCACTGTGGACCTTCCAGGTGGCGCTGGACTTCGTGCCCAGGTCCACCCCGGGCAGCGCGCGACTGCCCTCGGCGGTCAGCTCCAGGAGCTGGCGCCGCTCGGGCACGTCCACCGTGGCGATGCCGGGGACGTCACTGCCACCGAGGCGTTTCCCGTTGGCGGACAAGGAGGTGCGGCCCTTGTCGAAGTCCGGGCTGAAGTACCCCGACGCGGGCAGGCCGCCGGATTGGGAGAACATCGGCAGCTCGACCCGCACCTTGTCGCCGGTGCGGGTGATCGCGGGCCGGTGCAGCTCCGGGCCGAACGGCCCAGTGAACAGCGACTGCTTCACGATCTGCCCGGCGCGGAAGGTGATCGGCAGGGTTTCCTGGATGCCGTAGGCCGCGCGCTCGGTCTGGCCCAGCGCCGCGCCGGTGATCCAGTCCAGGCCCGGCGTGTAGTACACGTCGAGTTCGGCGGGCACCCGGACCGGGGCGACCGAACCGAACCACATGCCGCCCACCTGCACGTTGGCCTGTACCGCGGTGGGCAGTTCGCCGGTGCCGGGCTGGGCGATCCGGGTGCGGGCCTTGCCGAGGTCCTTGGCCGCGTGCAGCCAGTCGATCCCGTCCGGCAGCCGCCCGGTGACGCGGTCGTGCAGCACGTACAGGCTCGGCGAGTTGGCGATGCCGCGGACGGTGACACTGCCACCGGGCTGAGCCCGCAGCGCAGCGCTGGCCTCGCCGTAGACGTTGATCACCGGGCCGGGCCACTCGGGCCGGTACTCGGCGCCGGCGTCGTCCAGGATCACCCCGGCCGCACCGGCGGCGAACGCGGCGGCGACCCGCCGGTTGATCTCCACGGTGGGCTGGCGGCCGGGCTGCATCAGCGCGAACGCGCCGCGCACCTCGACCTTGGCGATCTCCTCCGGGGTGCCGCCGCCGGTGTCGGCGACCTTGGCGGTGCGCTCACCGCGGAAGCCCAGGGGGTTCAAGTCCCTCGGGTTCAGTTCGCGGTCGCCGAGTTTGGCGGAGAGCAGCGGCCGGTTCCAGGAAGTGTTGCTGTACAACACAAGTCCGGGCGCGGGCGCGCTGGGCAGCACGAACTCGCGCCCCGGCTTGGACAGCATGGCCACCCCGGCGCGTTGCTTGCCGGGCAGGTCGGAGAACACGCCGACCTCGTGGCCGAGCTGGAACGGGGTCTGCACAGCTTGGGGATCGTCCACCCGCACGTTGATCGGCTTGGCCTTGCGGCCGTCCAGGACGATCTCGGTGTCCCGGTCGACGGTGATCTCCTGCACCAGTTTGACCCGGTCGGTGAACACGCCGTTGGGCAGGCCGGGCGGGTATTCGGTGTCGATCACCTGGCCGATCACCCGGTACCGGCCGGCCGGCACGCCTTCGCTGCTGTTGTGCAGGATCCTGGCCTTTCCGGTGTCCAGGTTCTGCAGCACGAGCAGGGTGAACGCGTCGGTTTTGCCCTGGTGGCTGAAGGATTTCACGGTGACGATGTGGTCGGCGGGGCGGCGTTCGGCGACCACCGAGGTGCGCAGCTGCACGCCGTCGCCGGTGGCGGTGAGCCGGGCGCCGACCAGGCCGGTGGCCTTGGTGAAGTCGGCGGTGACGGTGACCTCGGCCGAACCCTTGGCCGGGACGGTGACCTGTTTGGCGTCGGCGGTGAGCAGGCCGCCGTGCGCGGGCAGGTCCAGTTTCAGGGTGACCGGGCGGTCGGAATCGTTGCTGTAGCGCAGTTTCCGCTTCGCCGGCTGTTCGCCGCCGGTGGGCACGCTGCCCATGGACAGCGAGGCCGGTTCGACCCGCACCCGCTGCTGGTGCGCCCGCGCCAGGTCCAGTCTGCCCACGCCCTGACCGAAGACGTCAACGCCGTGGAGCGGGGTGGCGGTGCCCATCAGCGCGGCCTTGAGTTGTTCCCCGGTCCAGCCCGGATTCCGTTGCGCCAGCACGGCCGCGGCGCCCGCGACGTGCGGGGTGGCCATCGAGGTGCCGGAGAGCCGCAGGTACTGCTCGCTGACCGCGAACTGCGGCAGCGTGCCCGCGGCGCGCGCGGCCACGATGTCCACGCCGGGTGCGGTGATATCCGGCTTTGCGGCGTGGTCGAGGTGCCGCGGACCGCGCGCGGAGAACGGGGCGAGCTGCCCGGACTTGGTGCTCGCGGCCACCGTCAGCGCGGCGTCGGCCGAGCCGGGTGACTCGACGGCCTCCTCCGAGCCGTTGTTGCCCGCGGCGATGACGAACAGCGTGCCCTTCTGCGCGGACAGCGTGTTCACCGCCTGGGACAACGGATCCGTGCCGTCGGTGGGCGGGCCGCCGAGGCTCATGTTGACCACCTTGGCGCCCTGGTCGGCCGCCCACTGCATGCCCGCCAGGATCGAGTCCTCGGGGCAGTACTCGTCGCACACCTTGCCGATGAGCAGGTTGGCGTCGTAGGCGATGCCGCGGTACCGGCCCCCGGATGCCTTGCCGGTGCCCGCGATGGTGGAGGCCACGTGCGTGCCGTGACCGTTGCTGTCCTGCACCGGCACGCCCTGGAGGAAGCTCTCCGCGGCGGCGACCCGCCCGGTGAGGTCCGGGTGCTGCTGGTCGTAGCCGGAGTCGAGCACGCCGACCTTGACCCCGGATCCGGTGCCCCCGGCCTGCCAGACCTGGGGTGCGCCGATCACCGCCGCGCTCTGGTCCAGGTTGAGCGAAAGCCTGCGGTTGAGCCAGAACTTGCCCTCGGCCGCCCGTAACGACGGTCCGGTCAGCGAGGCCCAGAACTCCCCGGCGCGCTCGGCCGGCCGGGTCAGCGCGGTGACGCCCAGCGCGGGCAGTTCGCGGGTGACCGTGCTGGCCGCGGGCAGGTCCCGGCGGGCCCTGGACTGCGGCGGCCGGGTCAGCAGCACCGGCAGCACGCCGGTCTCGTCGAACCGCTGCCGCAGCAACTCGGTGACGTCGAACAGGGTCTCGTCCAGGCGGCCCGCGCGCACCAGCGGCAGCGCGTCGGAGGGGTAGACGAACCGGTGCCCGTTGAGGATCACCTTGTGGAAAGCCAGCTCTTCGCGACCGGGACCGGGCCGGACGGTGACCACGTCCTGACCGCGCACCACCACCTGGTCGCCGCTGAGCAGGGTGAGCACGCGTTGCGGTGGTGCGGCGGGCGATGGCGGTTCGGCGGCCGCCGTGACCGGGGTGAGCGCCGCCCCGGCCAGGGCGAGCAGCGCCACGGTCGCGCCCCAACGGCGACCATGACTGAAGTACGTCCCCATGGATGCTCCCTCGTTGGCGAGAACTCCCGTGTTCTCGCTACGCGAACATCTACGACAAACCGGACCGTTAGGTTGCTTGTCGACGAGAAGTTCGTGAGATTGGTGGACATGACACGAGCGGTCGCGGTGCTCTCCGACATCCACGGCGTGCTGCCCGCCCTGGAAGCGGTACTGGCCGAACCGGCGGTGCGCGCGGCGGAGCGGATCGTGCTCACCGGTGATCTGGCCGCCGGGCCGATGCCCGTGGAAACCCTGGATGTGCTGGCGGGACTGGGTGATCGGGCGGTGTGGGTACGCGGCAACGCCGACCGCGAACTGGTCGCCCTGGCCGCCGATCAGACCCTGCCGGTGCCCGACGAGATCTGCCGCTGGGCCGCCCGGCAGCTCCGCCCCGAGCAGCTCACCCGACTCGCCGGACTGCCACACCCGGTCACCCTCGACGTCATCGGCTTCGGCCCGGTGCTGTTCTGCCACGGCACGCCACGGGAGGACAACGAGATCATCCTGGTGGACAGCCCACTGGACCGCTTCGACCAGGCACTGTCCACTGTGGACGAATCAGTGCGCACCGTGGTGTGCGGGCACACGCACATGCCCTTCGCCCGCCTCGCTTCCGGGCGCCTGGTGGTCAACCCGGGCAGCATCGGCATGCCCTACGGCCGGACCGGCGCACACTGGGCCCTCCTGGACGAGGGCGCGATCCAGTTGCGCCGCACCGACTTCGACCTGGACGGTGCCTGCCGCCGGATCACCGCGGAGTCCGGCTATCCGGACGCCGCGGCGTGGGCGGACTACTACCTGCGGGCGCGGGCCACCGACCGGGAGGCCCTGGCGGTGTTCAGCCGAGCAGCGACCTGAGCGCGGCCAGGATCAGCGCGGGCTTGGCCGGGGTGGCGTTGGGGCCCATCAGGCCGATCCGCCAGACCCGGGTGGCGTACTCCCCCGCGCCCGCGCCGATCTCGATGTCGAAGTCCCGCAACAGCCGGGTGCGGATGGTCGCCGAGTCCACGCCCTCGGGCACCCACACGGTGGTCAGCTGCGGCAGCCGGTGCCCGTCCGCGGCGAAGAGTTTCAGCCCCAGTTCGGCCAGTCCGTCCTGCAACTGCGCACCGGCAGCCTGGTGCCGGGCGTGCACCGCGGGCATCCCCTCGGCCAGGATCCGGCCGAGACCGGCGTGCAGCGAGGCGATCATCGCGGTGGGCGCGGTGTGGTGGTAGGTGCGGCCGCCGCCCGCCCCGCCGCTGACGTAGTCGCCGATCAGGCCGAGGTCGAGGTACCAGGTGCTGGGCCGCTCCACCCGGCGCGCCCAGGCCCGTTCGGAGAAGGTGAACGGGGCCAGGCCGGGGGCCACGCCGAGGCATTTCTGGGTGCCGGCGTAGGCGATGTCCACGCCCCACTCGTCGATGTGCAGCGGCATGCCCGCGATGGAGGTGACGCAGTCCGCGATGACCAGGGCCTGGTCGTCGCGGGCGTGCACGGCCTGGGCCAGGCCGCCGATGTCGCTGAGCACGCCGGTGCTGGTCTCGGCGTGCACCGCGGCCACCAGGTCCGGCTTGGGATGCGCGTCGAGGATGCGGCGGATGTCGATCGGGGCGCCCCACTCGTGGTCCACCCGCACCACCTCGGCGCCGTAGCGCGAGGCGACCTCGCACATGCGCACGCCGAAGAGGCCGTTGACGCCGACCACGACCACGGTGCCGGGCCGGACGGTGTTGACGAAGGCGGCTTCCATGCCGATCGAGCCGGTGCCCGACAGCGGCAGGGTGCGCCGGTTCGCGGTGCCCCACACGGTGCGCAGCCGGTCGCAGGTCTCGTCCAGTACGCGCAGGAACTCCGGGTCCAGGTGGCCGAGCAGCGGCGCGGCCAGCGCGAGGGTGGCCTCCGGGTAGGGGTTGCACGGTCCGGGGCCCAGCAGCACACGATCAACCAACGGCATGCGCGGCAGGCTACCCCGTGGATTCACCGCCTGCTTCTGATATCCCGCCAGATGATCTGGGCGGCATAGGGCAGCAGGTCGGAGCTGCGCCGCCACAGCCACGGCAGGCCCTTGAACAGCAGCCAGCCCACGTGGTGCAGCGGGGTGATCTTCACTCCGCCCGCGCAGGTCATCGACACCGGGTCGGGCACCTGGCAACCGGCCGCTTCCAGCAACTCGCCGAAGCCGCGGGCCAGCATCCGGTGGCCGAGTTCGGAGGGGTGCAGCCGGTCCACGCTCCAGGTCGGCAGGTCGTAGGCGCCGGGCAGGGTGTCCAGGTCGAGGCAGCCGATGCGGTGGCGGCCGACCACCTCGTCGGTGAGGTCGTTGACCTCGGCGATCCGCGAACGCAGCGCGCGGGCGAGAGGGCCGGGGATGCGGAAGACGCGGGCGTGGTCGTGGAAGCGGGCGGTGAGCACGGTGGTCCCGGCCGCGGTGAGCCTGCCGACCACCTCGTCCAGGTCGGCTTTGATCGCCTCGGCGTCGAAGTCCGAGCGCAGGGTGTCGTTCATGCCGACGACGAGCACCGCGGCGTCGGGCCGCTGGGCCAGTGCGCGGGGCAGCTGCTGGTCGCGGACGCAGCGCATGCGCGCGCCCTGGAAGGACAGGTTGTGCAGCTCGGCGCCGAGCCCGTCGGCCAGCAGCGGGGCGAACCCGCGCCAGCCGCCGGGGACTCGGTCGCCGATGCCGACCGTGGTGGAGTCGCCGAGCGCGACCAGGCTGCGTACCGCTCGCCCGGTGGCACCGGGGACGAGCGCCGGGGCGGTGAGCTGAACCGTCACGCTTCCACGATCAGGGCGCTCGGCTCACTGCCGGTGAGATCAGGATGACCGGGCGGAGACGCCTCGGGGAACTTTCGCCCCCGCCCGGACGTTCACGGCTGCATCTGCCAGTCGATCCCGGCCGAGACCATCCGGTGCACCGCCTCGGTGAGGCTGTCCTGGCCGGGACCGAGGTACATCCGCATGTACGGCATGGGCGACCCGGTCGGCGCGTACGGCCAGGGCCAGGCGGGCGCGAAGAGCACCCCGGTGCGGGCGAAGGTGTCGTCCCGGAACCGCACGGTGCCCTCGGGGATCTCCTGGTACGCCGGTGGCAGGGCGAAGAGCAGGTAGGAGGTGCAACTGCCGGTGTGCACCGCCCCGGCCGGGTAGTTGAGCTTGCCGTGGAAGAGCCGGTCGACCAGGCGGCGTTTGGCCGCGTACTCGGCGCACTGCTCGGCCAGGAACACCGCGCTGGCCGGGTCGGCCAGCCAGTCGGCCATGGCGTGCTGGTAGATCCCGCCGTACATCAGCGAGCTGTGCAGCCGGTACCGGTTCACTAGGAGGTCCAGGGTGGCCGGTTCGGCGGTCATCAGGCCGAGGCCCCACCCGTTGCAGTGGAACTGCTTGCCGAGGGAGCGCACGGCGAGCCAGCGGCGGTGGGCGTTGGGCGGGGCGGTGGCGAGCCGGGACAGCAGCACCCGCAGCGCGGAGGTGGGTGTGGTCTCGGGGTCGTGCACGCCGAAGTAGGCGTCGTCGACGAGCAGTCCGGCGCCGTGCCGGTGCGCGGTGTCCACGGCGGCGGCGACGAACTCGGGCCGCCAGTTGACCGCGGTGGGGTTGTGCTGGGCGTTGACCACCACCATGGCCAGGCGTTCTTCCGGGGTGGAGTCGATCCGGTCGATGACGTCCTGGAGTTCTTCGGCCAGCGGGCGGAAACCGGTTTCCGGGCGCAGATGGAGGTAGCGGACCTGGTAGCCGAGGCTGTGGAAGACGCCTTCGTAGTCCCAGCTGGGTCCGGCGGCCACCACGATCGGGGTGCGACCGTCGGAGCCGAGTTCATCGAGGAGATAGCGGCCGAAGTCGAACATGGCGCCGCGGGTGCCGGTCCAGGTGGCGGCGACCTCGAAGTCCCGGCCGGCTTCGGCGATGCCGTCGAGGCGGTGCGAGGTGACGATGTAGTCGCGGGCGACCTGGCGCAGGGCGGGCAGGCCGTACATGGAGAGCTGGTACCCGTGGGCGTACAGCGGGCGTTCGTGGAGGTGGTCGAGCAGTCCGGCGGGGACCTGGTTCCAGGTCTCGCCGAAGCTCAGGCACAGCGGGTCGCCGTGCCGACAGCCCTGGGCCAGGTAGGCCCGCAGCAGCCCGACGTCGGGCATGCGGCTGGGCAGGATGTCGTCGGCGACCAGCGCCGTGAAGTCAGCTCGTGTGGTCAATGCAGTAACTCCCCAGTTACTCAGCGGCAGGGTGGAGATCCCAGCCACGTCATACGAGGAGCGTCCGCGAACGGTTCACCCGATCTACAAGAATATCGTGATTATTGTTCCGGGCCGGGCCGGAAGGTTTTCAGCGGAAGGCGGGGTAGAGCGGAAGCTGCTCCGCGTCCTGGCCGAACCGGCGCACGATGGCGGCTGACACCGCTTCGGCGTGTTCGGCGATCTCGGGTTTGCCGCAGGCCACGGCGTCGGCGCGGAGCCTGCGCCAGCGGTCGGCGAGGGCGGCGCTGCGGCGTGGGGAGAACTGGTTGGCGTCGATGGGCCGGTCGACCTCGGTGGTGCGCGGCAGCAGCCACCAGGTGGACAGCCACACCCACAGCACCTGGGCGTCCAGCAGCCGGGGCAGCAGCACGGCGTCGTCGTCCAGGTCGGGCCAGACGGTGCTGGCCTCGGAGCGCCAGGCGGCGAGCATGGCCTCGGTCATGCCCTGGGGCAGGGCGAAGGAGCACCAGCAGGACGGGAACGGCACCCGCAGGTAGGCCACGTCCAGGGCGACATCGCGCATGCAGCCCCACTCGAAGTCGAGGAACCGCACGCCCCGGTTGGTGACCAGGTTGTTGTCCGGGCACACGTCGGAGGGGCTGAAGGCGCGGTAGCGGGTGCCGCCGAGCAGCCAGGAGGTGTTGCGGGCGGCCTCGGCCACCGCGTCCGGGGTGGTGACGCCGATGGCTTCGGAGAGCAGCGCGGGCAGTTCGGTGAGGGCGGTGCGGGCCTCGGGCGCGATCGGGTCGGTCCAGCTGCGCTGGCCGAGGCGGCGCATCAGCGCGTCGAAGTCGGCTTCGCGGCCCGCGGTGTTGGCGTGCACCCGGCCCAGTGCCCTGGCCCAGGCCAGCAGCGCGCGTTCGGCGGCGCGGGCGTCATCGCCCAGGAGTTTGTCGGCCAGGGTGGGGGCGCGGCCGAGGTCTTCGAGCACGAGCAGCCGTTCGGCCGGTCCGTGCGCGATCAGTTCGGGGCTGACCCGCTCGCCCACCGACAGCGCGGTGAACAGCTGACTGCTGGCCGCCTCGTGTGCGAAGGGGTCCGCGGTCTGCCCTGGCAGCAGCGGGGTTCGGTATCGCTTGATCACCAGCGTGCGCGGCATGGCGAAGGGGGTCTCGACCACTCGCACGCGGAGTACGACCGACCGGTCGCTACCGCCCAGATCCTCGGCATCACTCAGCCGGACGGTCGCGCCGAAGCGGCGGCGCAGCACAGCCTGCGCAGCGGCGACCGTCTCGGCCACCTCCGCTGCCACTTCGTTGTGGACGTCCAGCGGGCCGGTGGAGATTTCCACGCTCATCGTTGTCGACCCTACCGGGCTCGGCTATCACGGATCGGCATGATCTGGTTACGCTCTGGCAAAGCTATCCCGACCAACAAGCCTGTGGACATTGTCTTTCGGTTCCGATCTCGTTGCGGCGCAAGCCCTCTGCTGCGCGCCGATTCCACCCACCCGGCGTACTACCAACGATCGACAACCACGCTGAAGTTCCCTCGATTGTCCGGTTTTCACCCGTCGGCGAGCGGCCGGCCGTTGTCCTGATATTTGTTCCGACGGTTGCGCAGCAGCAGCACGATCGCGGCCGCCAGGACGATGCCTGCCAGGTTGACCAGCAGTTGCAGCGCGGACTGGCCGGCCCGGCCGGGTTCGCCGAGCACCAGCGCCAGTGCCGCGTATCCGGCGGCGGGCACGGTGGTGACTGAAATGAAAACCCCTACCAACGCGGCGGATTTCGCGGAGGTGAGGGCGAGCATTCCGGCGGCTCCGGCGAGCAGGGCGACGATGAAGGAGAACGGGCCGACCTGGAAGACGAAGTCGACGGCGTGGTTGACGTCCATGATCGATCTGTCGAAGAGTCCGGCGGCGTTGCCGAGCGCGGCCAGTCCGGCGGTGACGACCATGGCGCCCCAGAAGCCGAGGACGAGGGCGGCCAGGGCGCGCCGGGCCAGGTCCCAGCGTCGCCGGACCAGGCCGACGGCCAGTGCGGCCAGTGGCCCGAACTCGGGTCCGACGACCATGGCGCCGACGATGGTGACCGCGGAGTTGGTGATCACGCCGATGGCCGCGAGCAGGCAGGCGATGGTGAGGAAGCCCAGGTAGGTGAAGTTGAGCCGGGATTCCTCGCCGGTGCGGGAGAGCAGTTCCTCCCACACCACCGCGTCCGCGCCTTCGCCGGGCGCGGCGCTCTCGGCCTGGTCGGCGGCGTCGGACAGGGTGGTGTCGATGCTTTCCAGGGTGATCGCGCCGTGGTGGTCGATGCCGAGCGCGCAGAGTTCGGTGAGCAGGTCGTCCAGGGACTCCCTGGCCACGTCGGCCTCGATGACATCGCCCTTGGGCGCGACGCCCGCGCCGGCCAGCAGCACCAGGTGGGTGGCTCCTGGGCACTCGTCAAGCAGCCGGAGCACCGCTTCGGTGTGCTCCGGCTGGTTGACGACACGCAGGTGCAGCAGCGAACTCACGCGGTGGCGGAGTCCTTGCTTTCGGGCTTGGGCGCGGGCTTGAAGTCCACGCCGGCTTCCTTGCGCTGCTGGGCGGTGATGGGCGCGGGGGCCGCGGTGAGCGGGTCGTAGCCGCCGCCGCTCTTGGGGAAGGCGATGACGTCGCGCAGCGAGTCGGCGCCGGTGAGCAGCATGCAGATCCGGTCCCAGCCGTAGGCGATGCCGCCGTGCGGGGGCGCGCCGAACTTGAACGCGTCCAGCAGGAAGCCGAACTTGTCCTGGGCTTCTTCTTCGGAGAGGCCCATCACGCCGAAGACGCGCTGCTGCACGTCGGCGCGGTGGATACGGATCGAGCCGCCGCCGATCTCGAAGCCGTTGCAGACCATGTCGTAGGCGTAGGCCAGCGCGGAGCCGGGGTCCTTCTCGAAGTCCTCGATGGAGTCCGGGGTGGGCGAGGTGAAGGCGTGGTGCAGTGCGGTCCAGCTGCCGGAGCCGACGGCGACGTTCTCCGCGTCGGATTCGCTGGTGGCCTCGAACAGCGGGAAGTCGACCACCCAGGCGAACTTCCAGTCGCCGTCGGAGATCAGGCCGAGCCGGTTGGCGATCTCCACCCGGGCCGCGCCGAGCAGCGCGCGGCCGCCCTTGGCGGTGTCGGCGGCGAAGAACACGCAGTCACCCGGCTTGGCGCCGACGGCGGCGGCGAGTCCGGCGCGCTCTTCCTCGGAGAGGTTCTTGGCGACCGGGCCGCCGAGGGTGCCGTCTTCCTGGACGAGCACGTAGGCCAGGCCCTTGGCGCCGCGCTGCTTGGCCCAGTCCTGCCAGGCGTCGAGCTGCTTGCGCGGCTGGCTCGCGCCGCCGGGCATGACGACCGCGCCGACGTAGGGCGCCTTGAACACCCGGAACGGCGTGTTCGCGAAGTACTCGGTCATCTCGACGAGTTCGAGGTCGAAGCGCAGGTCGGGCTTGTCGCTGCCGTAGCGGGCCATCGCCTCGGCGTAGGCGATCCGCGGGATGGGCAGGGCGAGTTCGACGCCGAGGGTCTCGCGCCAGATGGCGGCGATGATCTGCTCGCCGAGGGCGATCACGTCGTCCTGTTCGACGAAGCTCATCTCGATGTCGAGCTGGGTGAACTCGGGCTGCCGGTCGGCGCGGAAGTCCTCGTCCCGGTAGCAGCGGGCGATCTGGTAGTACCGCTCCAGGCCGCCGACCATGAGCAGCTGCTTGAACAGCTGCGGGGACTGCGGCAGCGCGTACCAGGAGCCGGGCTGCAGCCGGGCGGGCACCACGAAGTCACGGGCGCCTTCGGGGGTGGAGCGGGTCAGCGTCGGGGTCTCGATCTCGACGAAGTTGTTGCGGTGCAGCACATCGCGGGCGACCCGGTTGACCTCGCTGCGCATCCGCATGGCCTTGGCCGGGCCGCTGCGGCGCAGGTCGAGGTAGCGGTGCTTGAGCCGGGTCTCCTCGCCGACCTCCAGGTGGTCGTCGAGGGGGAAGGGCAGCGGCGCGGACTCGTTGAGCACCTCAAGGCCGGTGGCCAGCACCTCGATGGCGCCGGTGGGCAGCTCGGGGTTCTCGTTGCCGGCGGGGCGCTGGGAGACCTCGCCGACGATCTTGACGCAGAACTCGGCGCGCAGCCGGTGCGCCCGCTCGGCCATCTCGCCCTCGCGGAAGACGACCTGGGCGACACCGGAGGCGTCCCGCAGATCGATGAAGATCACTCCGCCGTGATCGCGACGCCGCGCCACCCAGCCGGTGAGGGTGACGGTCTGGCCTGCATGCTCGGCGCGGAGTGCTCCGGCCTCGTGCGTGCGCAACACGGGTTGATCTCCTTGGTCGGCAGAAGTGCTTCCGAGCAGGTTAACCAACGCCCCCGGGGGGACTGCCAGCAGGTTTCCCCGGCTGCCCCGGAACCGCCGGTCGCGCGCGGTAGCGTGCCAACTACCAACGGGTAACGATGGAGGGCACGCATGCGCGCGGCGAGGTTCGACCTGGAATCCGGGAAGTTCGGGCTGCACGAGATCGAGGTGCCCAAGCCGGGTCCGGGCCAGGTGCTGGTGAAGGTGGCCGCGGCGGGCGTGTGCCTCTCCGACGTGCACATCATCGACGGCAGCCTGTCCGGGTTCCGCACGCTGACCGGGCAGACGGTGATCACCCTGGGCCACGAGGTTTCCGGGACCATCGCCGAGGTCGGCGCGGACGTGCCCGACATCTGGCAGCCCGGCGCCCGGGTGGTCCTGGCGGCGGGCGATCGCTGCGGCTCCTGCCCGAACTGCCTGTTCCACACCGGTTTCTGCCTGCTGCCGCCCGCGCGTGGGGTCAGCTACGACGGCGGCTGGGCGGACTACCTGGTGACCAGTCACCGTTCGGTGGTGCCGCTGCCGGAGAACGTGCCGTTCGAGCAGGGGTCGATCATCCCGGACGCGGTGTCCACCCCGTACTCGGCGCTGCTGCACAAGGGCGAGCTGAAGGTGGGCCAGGCGGTCGGCCTGTGGGGTATCGGCGGGCTGGGCGTGCACGCGGTGCGGATCGCCCGGCTGGCCGGCGCGGCCCCGATCATCGCCTTCGACCCGCTGCCCCTGGCGCGTGAACGGGCCTTGGAAGCCGGTGCGGACTACGCCTTCGACCCGGCCGAGCCGGACCTGCCGGCCAAGGTCCGCGCGGCGACCGGGGGCCTCGGCCTGGACCTGGCGGTCGACCTGGTCGGCCACCCGGCCGCCCGCGCCGCCGCGGACGATCTGCTGGCCCCGCACGGCAAACTGGTCCTGGTCGGCATGACCCAGGCCCCGTTGCACCTGGAGCAGGCGGCCCGGTTCAACGCCGCCCAGCACCAGGTCCGCGGCGCCTGGGGATCCGAGCCGCGGGACCTGCACACCCTGGTCCGCCTGGTCTCGACCGGCCGCCTTGACCTGTCCGGTTCGGTCACCGAGGTGCTCCCCCTGGAGGAGGCTCCCGAGGCCGTGCACCGCCTGGCGAACAAGATCGGCAACCCGATCCGGATCGTGCTCAAGCCCTGACGCTTACCCGCTGTCCTGACCCACCACACGTGACCTTGGCTACACCGTGCAACGGCGGGCCGCGCTCCGGCGATGCCCCGATCGGCGGCGTGCGGGTGGCGGAGGTGTGTGGTGGGTCTGCGGGGACTTCTGCTGCGGCGGAATCAGCCGGAACCGACGATCATGAGTGCCATGTTGCACGGACCGAAGGTGCCGGACGCGTCCACGGTGCACCAGGTGCTCGACCTGGCCTTGCGCATCGGCGAACTGCAACTGGCCTGCGGCGCGGGCGCGGCCGACGTCACGGCCACCATGCTGGCCGTCACCAACGCCTACGGCCTGCCGACCACCGACGTCGACGTCACCTTCACCTCGATCACCGCCTGCTGCCACCGCGGCAACCTGGCCGCCCCCGTCACCACCACCCGGGTGGTGCGGGCCCGCAGCCTGGACTACACCCGGCTGTCCGCGCTGGAGCAGCTGGTCCGCCGGATCACCGCGGGCGCCCTCACCGCCGATGAGGCCCTGACCGGTCTGGAAGCCGTCTCCAGCGCCCCGCACCCGTACCCCCGCTGGGTGGCCACCCTGGCCTGGGCCGCGATGGCCGCCTCGGTGGCGGTGCTGCTCGGCGGCGGCCCACTGCTGGCCGGCATCGCCGCGTTCACCACCGCCCTGATCGACCGGGTGGGCCGGATCGTCAACCGCCTCGCGCTGCCGTTCTTCTTCCAGCAGGTGATCGGCGGCGTGCTGGCCATGGGCATGGCCCTGTCGGTGCACGCCCTCGACCCCGGCAGCCAACTGGTCCGGCCGTCCCTGGTCGTGGTCACCGGCATCATCGTGCTGCTGTCCGGCCTGTCCATCGTGGGCACCGTGCAGGACGCGATCACCGGCTACAACGTGACCGCGGCCGGCCGGGCCATGGAGGTCATGCTGATGACCGCGGGCCTGGTCATCGGCGTGCTGCTGGTCCTGCGCCTGGCCGTCTCGCAGGGCATGCACATCGCCATCGCCGAACCCCCGCCCCCGCTGCTCGCCCACGTCCCGCTGATGATCGTCGCCGGCGGCCTGACCTCCTTCTGCTTCGCCTGGGCCAGCTACGCCACCCTGCGCGCCCTGTTCGTCGCCGGCCTGGCGGGCGCCGCGGGCACGGCCTCCTACGGCCTCCTCACCGTCCTGGGCACCGACCTTCTGGTCGCCTCCGCGGGCGCGGCCATCCTGATCGGCTTCGTCGGCGGCGTGATCTCCCGCCGCCTGCGCATCCCACCCCTGATCATCGCCGTCTCCGGCCTGACCCCCCTGCTCCCCGGCCTGACCACCTACCACGCCCTCTTCCAGCTCGCGGTGGAGCGCAACATCTCAGCCGGCGCCCAATCCCTCCTCCTCGCAGCCGGAATCGGCCTCGCCCTGGCCGCAGGCGTAGTCCTCGGCGAGTTCCTCGCCCAACCAGTCCGCACCGGCCTCGGCCGCCTCGGCCGCACCCTCGCCGGCCCCCGCTTCTCCGGCCCCCTCCGCCCCACCGAAACCCCCCTCGACTAACCCACCCCCCGAGTGTTGGCCGAACCGGACGGCGTGTTGGCCGTTGTCGTACGCCACGTTGGCCGTTCCGGACCACCGCCCGCCGACTTGGCCCAACTCGTACGCCCATTAGGCCCAACTCGCCGTACCACTTGGGCCAACGTGGCGTACGACAACGGCCAACACTCCGGGAAGGGGTCAGCGCCGGCGGAGTTCCCGGCGCAGGATCTTCCCCGACAGCGCCCGGGGCACCGCGTCGATGAACTCCACCACCCGGATCTTCTTGTACGGCGCGACTTTGCCTGCCACGTACTCCAGCACGTCGTGCTCCCCCAACGATTCCTGCCCCGCGGCCCGCACCACGAACGCCTTGGGGACCTCCTCCCCCTCGGCGTCCCGAACCCCGATCACCGCCGCGTCCGCGATCCGCGGATCCGACAGCAACACCGCCTCCAGTTCCGCGGGCGGCACCTGATACCCCTTGTACTTGATCAACTCCTTGAGCCGGTCCACGATGAAGAAGTTCCCCTCCTCATCCACCCGCCCGATGTCCCCGGTGTGCAGCCACCCGTCCTCATCGATCATCGAAGCCGTGTCCGCACCCCTGGCGAAATATCCCTTCATCACCTGCGGCCCCCGGATCCAGAACTCCCCGGCCTCGCCCGCCGCGGCATCTTCTCCGGTGGCGGGATCGATGATCCGGCACTCGGTGTTCGGGATCAGCTTGCCCACCGTGCCATCCGGCGGATGCGCATCCGAGTCCGGAACCACGTGCGACACCGGCGAAAGCTCGGTCATCCCGTACCCCTGCACCACCCGCACGCCCAGCCGCTCCGCGCACAGGTGCCCGGTGTCCGCGTCCAGGGGCGCCGCCGCGCACAACACCGCCCGCAACGCGGTCAGGTCGAACTTGTCCACCAGGGGATGTTTGGCCAGTGCCACCACGATCGGCGGCGCCACCGGCACCTTGGTCACCTTGTGCTCGGCCAACGCGGTGAGGAACAACTCCAGCTCGAACCGTGGCAGCACCACCACCGTCGTCCCGTAGTGCAGCGCGTGGTTGAGCAACACGGTGATGCCGTAGATGTGGAACATCGGCAGGATGGCCAGGATCCGATCGTCCGGCCCGGTCGGCTGCATACCGCTGGACTGGGCCATGTTCGCCACGATGTTGCGATGCGTCAGCATGACGCCCTTGGCTTTTCCAGTGGTGCCACTGGAATACGGCATCGCCGCCACATCCTCAGCCGGGTTGATCTCCACCTCCGGCACCGGCCCGTCGGTGGCCATCAGGTCCTGGATCGACCGATATCCCTCGGCGCTGTCGCACACGATCACGTGCTCGATCCCCGCCGCCTGGGCCGCGGGCACCGCGCGGTCCAGGAACAGCGAGATGGTGACCAGGAACTTCGCGCCGGAGTCGCGGAGCTGGCTGGTCAGTTCGTCCACGGTGTACAACGCGTTGACCGTGCTGACGATCGCGCCCAGGGTGGTGGTGGCGTAGAAGACCACCGGGTAGACGACGGTGTTGGGGCTGAACAACGCCAGCACGTCGCCCTTGCGTAATCCCGCTTCGTGCAGCCCGGCGGCGAGTCTGCCGACCGAGGCGTCGAGCTGGGCGTAGCTCAACCGCGGCCCGTCCGGCTTGCTGCCGTCGATCACCGCCGGGTGATCGCCCCGCTCCCGCGCCCCGGCCAGCACGTAGGTGTGCACTGGCAGGTCGGGGATGTCGACGTCGGGGAACGGGCTGCGGTGGATCATGGGGACCTCCGGTGGGGCGTCGTTGCCTTATGCGCGTTCGTCGATCCTGGGGGTGCCGCGCGTTACCACCGTGTCAGTACGACTTGCCGAGGTCCAGGGTGTGCTGGGCGACGAAGTTGAGGATCATCTCCCGGCTGACCGGCGCGATCCGCCCGACCCTGGCCGCCCCGTACAGCGTGCCGACCCCGTATTCGGTGGACATCCCGTTGCCGCCATGGGTTTGCACGGCCGCGTCCACCGCGGCGATGGCGGCTTCGGCGGAGGCGTACTTGGCGATGTTGGCGGCCTCCGCGGCGGTGGGGTCGTCCTGGTCGTAGGCCCAGGCGGCGCGCTGGGTGGCCAGCCGGGCCAGCTCGATCTCGATGTGCGCCTTGGCAAGCGGGTGCGAGACGGCCTGGTGTCCGCCGATCGGCGAGTCCCACACCTTGCGGGTGCGCGCGTAATCGGCCGCCTTGCTCAACGCGTACCGCCCAATGCCGCAACCGTAGGCGGCCACGGTGATCCGCTCCGGATTCAGTCCGGCGAACAACGCGGCCAGTCCGGCGTCTTCCCCGCCCACCAAGGCATCCGCTGGCAGCTTGACGTCGTCGAAGAACAGGGTGAACTGCCGCTCCGGGGAGGTGATCTCCATCGGGATCGGCTGGTAGGTGTAGCCGGGCGCGTCGGTGGGCACCACGAACAGCGCGGGCCGCAGCTTGCCGGTGCGCGCGTCTTCCAGGCGGGCCACCACCAGGGTCGCGTCGCTCTCGTCCACACCGGAGATGTAGTACTTGCCGCCGCTCAGTCGCCAGCCGTCGCCGTCGGCTCGGGCGGTGGTGATGATCCGGTGCGAGTTGGAGCCGGCGTCGGGTTCGGTGATGGCGAAGGACATCTTCAGCGAGCCGTCGGCGAAGCCGGGCAGCCAGTTCTTCTTCTGTTCGGGGGTACCGGATTTGGCGATGACGGTGGCCGCGATCGCCGGTGACACAACAAGAAGCAGCAGCGGGCAGCCGCCGGCGGCGAGTTCCTCGCAGACGATGGCGAGGTCGGTGATGCCGCCACCCCCGCCGCCGTACTCCTCGGGCACGGCGACGCCGAGGTAGCCGAGTTGTCCGGCCTCGGCCCACAGTTCGGTGGTCTTCTCCCCTGATTTCGCCTTGTCCACCCAGTAGCCGTGGCCGTACTTGGCGGCCAGCGCGGCCACTGAGGCCCGCAGCGCGCGCTGTTCGTCGGTCTCCCGGAAGTCCATGTCCGTCAGTCCTCCATCGGCTGTTGCTCGTTCGGGGCGGGTTCGATCACGGCGAGCACGGCCCCGGCCTCGACCTGGGCGCCCGCCGTCACGGCGAGTTTGATGAGCACGCCATCGGCTGGCGAGCGCACCGGGTGCTGCATCTTCATCGCTTCCAGCACAAGAAGTTCCTGCCCGACGCGCACGGTGTCGCCGGGTGCGGCGGTGACCGCGACGACGGTGCCGGGCATGGGGGCCAGGAGTGATCCTTCGGCGTGCGCGTCGCCGGGTTCGACGAAGCGCGGCAACCGGCGCAGTGCCACGCCGCCGAATGGCGAGTCCACGAACACCTGCTCGCCGTAGCGGGCCACGTGCAGGGTCCGCCGCACGCCGTCAAGTTCCAGCACGACCGCCTCGGGCGCGGCGGACACCACGGTCACCTCGGGCAGATCCTCGGCGACAATCCCGTCTCTGCCGAACCGGTAGCGAACCTCGATTGTCCCTTGTGGACTGTCGTAAGCCTTGACCTGACCGGCCGAGTGCAGGTTGCGCCAACCGCCGGGCACTGACGGCTGCACGCCCGTTCCGGCCCGGTTGGCCGCGGCCTCGGCCAGCGCGGCGGCCAGCGCCGAGATCCGGACCCCCTGCTCGTCGGCAAGGGGGACGTCGAGTCCTTGCCGGGTCAGGAATCCGGTGTCGACCTTCCCGGCGCGGAAGTCCTCATCCCGCAGCACCCGGACGAGAAGGTCCCGGTTGGTGGCGGGGCCGTGCACGCGGGCGTCGGCGAGGGCGGTGGCGAGTCGGCGGGCGGCCTCGGCGCGAGTGGGCGCCCAGGCGATCACCTTGGCCAGCATGGGGTCGTAGTGCGTGCTGATCACCGACCCGTCCACCACCCCGGCGTCCAGGCGAAGTCCGCGTTCGGCCGGGGCGCCGGTGAACTCACTGTCCACTCCGGACACCGAGAACCGGTGCAGTGGCCCGCTTCCCGGCCGCCAGTCCGCCGCCGGATCCTCGGCGTAGAGCCGCACCTCGATGGCGTGGCCGCGGGAGACCGGTGGTTCGGCGGGCAGTGGGGCGCCGTCGGCGATGGCGAGTTGCCAGGCCACCAGGTCGATGCCGAACACCGCCTCGGTGACCGGGTGCTCGACCTGGAGCCGGGTGTTGGTCTCCAGGAAGTAGAACTCGCCCTGATCGGAGACCATGAACTCCACGGTGCCCGCGCCGCGGTAACCGATGGCCTTGGCCGCCGCGACCGCCGCCGCCGACATCGCGTCCCGGAGCTTCTCGTCCACCGCCGGGGACGGGGATTCCTCCACCACCTTCTGGTAGCGGCGCTGCACCGAGCAGTCCCGCTCCCCCAGTGCCCACACTGTGCCGTGCGCGTCGGCGAGCACCTGGATCTCCACGTGCCGCCCGTGTTCCAGGTACGGCTCGCAGAACACGGTGCCGTCACCGAACGCGCTGGCCGCTTCGGCCCTGGCCGCCGCGACCGCACCGGCCAGCTCCTCGGCGGCCCGCACGATCCGCATCCCGCGCCCGCCACCACCGGCGGATGCCTTGACCAGCAACGGGAATCGGGTTCCCGCGACGTCCTCCGGACTCAGTTCGGGCAGCACCGGCACCCCGGCGTCGGCCATCAGTTTCTTGGCCTCCACCTTGGCGCCCATAGCCTCGATGGCCTCCGGCGGCGGTCCGATCCACACCAGCCCTGCCGCCAGCACCGCGCGGGCGAACTCGGCGTTCTCGGACAGGAAACCGTAGCCGGGGTGCACGGCGTCCGCGCCACTGCTGTGCGCGGCGGCGATCAGCGCCTCGGCCCGCAGGTAGGTCTCGCTTGGGGTCACCCCGGGCAGGCGGACCGCGAGGTCGGCCTCGGTGACGTGCGGGGACTCGGCGTCGGCGTCGGAGAACACCGCCACCGTGCCGATGCCCAGCGTGGCGCAGGTGCGGAACACGCGGCGGGCGATCTCGCCGCGGTTGGCGACCAGGACTCGGGTGATCACGTTGGTGGACCTCACATCCGGAAGACGCCGAAGTTCCTGGTGCCGCTGACTTGTGCACTGTGGATAGTCGAGAGGCAGATGCCGAGCACGGTCCTGGTGTCCCGTGGGTCGATCACACCGTCGTCGTAGAGCCGCCCGGACAGGAACGGCGCCAGCGACTGCGCCTCGATCTGCCCTTCCACCATGGCCCGCAGGTTCTTGTCCGCCTCGTCGTCGTACGGTGCGCCCTTGGCCATCGCGGCTTGTCTGGCCACAATGGACAGCACTCCGGCGAGCTGAGCGGGTCCCATCACCGCGGATTTGGCGTTGGGCCAGGTGAACAGGAACCGGGGATCGTAGGCCCGCCCGCACATGCCGTAGTTGCCGGCGCCGTAGGAGGCGCCCAGCACCACGGTCAGGTGCGGCACGGTGCTGTTGGACACCGCGTTGATCATCATCGCGCCGTGTTTGATGATCCCGGCCTGCTCGTATTCCTTGCCGACCATGTAGCCGGTGGTGTTCTGCAGGAAGATCAGCGGCACGTCGGCGGTGTTGGCGAGCTGGATGAACTGGGTGGCCTTCTGTGCCTCGGCGCTGAAGAGCACGCCGCGCGCGTTGGCCAGGATGCCCACCGGGTAGCCGTGCAGGCTGGCCCACCCGGTGACCAGGCTGGTGCCGTAGCGGGGTTTGAACTCGTCGAACTCCGAGCCGTCGACCAGCCGCGCGATCACCTCCCGCGGGTCGAACGGCAACCGCAGGTCACTCGGCGCGATGCCCAGCAGATCCTCGGTGTCGTAACGGGGTTCGACCACCGCGCGGCCCGGTCCCGGCCCGAGTTTGCGCCAGTTAAGCCGGGCCACGATGTCCCGCCCGATCCGCAGCGCGTCCCGTTCGTCCTCGGCGAGGTGGTCGGCGAGTCCGGAGACGGCGGCGTGCATTTCCGCGCCGCCGAGTTCCTCGTCGTCGGATTCCTCGCCGGTGGCCATCTTCACCAGTGGCGGCCCGCCGAGGAAGACCTTGGCCTGCTGTTTGACCATCACCACGTGGTCGGACATGCCGGGGATGTAGGCGCCGCCGGCGGTGGAGTTGCCGAACACCAGGGTGATGGTGGGCAGTCCGGCGGCCGAGGCCCTGGTGAGGTCGCGGAACATCCGCCCGCCGGGGATGAAGATCTCGCTCTGGCTGGGCAGGTCGGCGCCGCCGGATTCGACCAGGCTGAGCACGGGCAGCCGGTTGGCCACCGCGATGTCCATGGCCCGGAAGGATTTCTTCAGTGTCCACGGGTTGCTGGCCCCGCCGCGCACGGTCGGGTCGTTGGCGGTGATCAGGCACTCGACACCGTTGACCACGCCGATCCCGGCGACCAGGCTGGCCCCGACGGTGTAGTCGGTGCCCCAGGCCGCCAGGGGCGAGAGTTCCAGGAACGCGGTGTCCTCGTCGATGAGCAGTTCGATGCGTTCCCTCGGCAGCAGTTTGCCGCGTTTGTGGTGCCGGTCCACGTATTTGGCGCCGCCACCGGCGAGGGCCTTGGCGTGTTCGGTGTCCAGCGCGGCCAGTTTGGCCAGCATGGCCTCCCGGTTCGCCAGGTGCTCCACTGCCGCGGTGTCCACTGTGGACTTCAGGACGGTCATGCCGTGTACCCCAATCGCCGCGCGGCCAGATCGGCGAGCACCTCGCTGGCGCCGCCGCCGATGCCCAGGATGCGCGCGTCCCGGTAGTGCCGTTCCACCTCGGCCTCCCGCATGTACCCGAATCCGCCGTGCAGCTGTACCGCCGCGTCCACCACGTGCGCGCACGCGGCCACGGCGGCGTTCTTGGCCAGGCACACCTCGGCCACCACTTCCTGTCCGGCGGCGGCGCGGGCCGCGACCGAGCGGGTGTAGGTGCGGGCCAGTTCGATCCGTTGCGTCATCTCGACCAGTTGATGCCGCACCACCTGCCGACTGACCAGTGGCCGCCCGAAGGTTTCGCGGGCTTTCACCCACTGCACGCTGAGGTCCAAACACCGTTGCGCGGTGGCGTAAGCCTGCACGGCCAGGGTGATCCGCTCGTGTTGGAACTGCCGCATCATCTCGGCGAATCCGGCGTTCTCCGCGCCGACCAGGTTGGCCACCGGCACCCGCGCGTCCACAAAGGACAGTTCGGCGGTGTCCGAGCAGTGCCAGCCCAGTTTCTCCAGTCGCCTGCTCACGGTGAACCCGGGGGTGCCGCGTTCCACCACCAGGAGGCTGACCCCGCCGTACCCGGCCTCGCCGGTGCGCACCGCGGTGGTGACAAAGTCGGCGCGTGCGCCGGAGGTGATGTAGGTCTTGGCCCCGTTGACCACAAAATGGTCGCCGTCCCGCACCGCGACGGTGCGCAGCGCGGCCACATCCGACCCGCCGTCGGGTTCGGTGACACCCAGCGAGCCGATCTTCTCCCCGGCCAGGGTGGGTCGCACGAACCGGTCGATCAGCTCCGGGCCACCGGCGGACACGATGTGCGGCAACGCGATGCCGTGGGTGAACAGCGCGGCGAGCAGCCCGGAGGACCCGCCTGCGTGCAGCACTTCCTCGTTGACCACCACCATGTCGAGGAGGTCACCGCCGCTGCCGCCGACCTCCTCGGGGAAACCGATGCCCAGCAACCCGATCCCGGCGGCGGCCTTATGCAGTGACCGCGGCACTTCGCCGTCACGTTCCCACTGGGCCAGCTGCGGCACGGCTTCGCGCTGCACGAACTTGCGCACGGTCTCCCGCAGCGTTCGCCGCTCGGGTGTCTCGAAGGGGTCCAGGATCTCGCTCACCACAACACCTCCGGCACTTCGACGACTCGGGCCCGCAGCCATTCGCCCAGGGCTTTGGCCTGGGGGTCGAACCGGGTCGAGGAGGCCACCCCGTCCCCGAGCAGGCCGCGGATGACGAAGTTCACCGCGCGCAGGTTCGGCAGCGCGTGCCGTTCCACCGTCAGCTCGGCGCATTCCGGCAGCAGTTCCTTGAGCCGGGCCACGGTCAGGTGGTGGAACAGCCACCGATACGCGGGTTCGGAGCGGACCCACACGCCGAGGTTGGCGTCCCCGCCCTTGTCCCCGGACCGGGCCCCGGCGATCCGGCCGAGCGGCCCGCGCCGGGTGTTCTCATGCCCACCGAAGGGCACGGGATCGGTGCCCGCCAAGGGTTCCACCGGCCCAGCGGTGGCCACCGGGGGCTCTTCGACCTCGATCCGGGTCCCGTCCGGGAGCACCGCGAGCTGCCGCACCTCGGCGCGGTCGACGTAGGCGGCCGAGTACACCCCGAACGGCGTGCCGTCACCGGGTGGCGCGGTGACGTGGAATCCGGGGTAGGAGGCCAGCGCGAGTTCGATGGCCGACCGGGAGAACGCCTTGACCCGCTGGGGGTCGGCGTCCTTGATGGTGGCGTGCAGCAGGGCGCTGGCGGTCTCCTCGGTGTCCGCGTCGGCCCGGTCGGTGCGGGCCAGGGTCCAGGTCAGCCCGTCCGCGCCGAGGGCGTCCTCCAGTTGCGCCCGCACCAGCTCGGCCTTGCGCTGCACGTCAAGTCCACAGAGGACGAACGTGGTGGAGTTGCGGAAGCCGCCCAACCGGTTCAGGCACACCTTCAGCCGTTCCGGCGGCGCGACCCCGGTGACCCCGTGGATCCGCACCCGGTCCGGCCCGGCGTCTTCAAGCTGGATGGTGTCGAACCGGGTGGTGACATCGGGGCCGGGGTAGGCGGGTTCGGCGATCTCGTAGAGCAGTTGCGCGGTCACGGTGTCCACGGTGACCGCGCCACCGGTGCCCGGGTGTTTGGTGATCACCGAGCTGCCGTCGGCGGCGATCTCCGCGATCGGGAACCCGGGCCGCCGCGGATCGTCAAGATCGGCGAAGAAGGCGAAATTGCCCCCAGTGGCCTGGGTTCCGCATTCCAGGACGTGCCCGGCCACGGTGGCCCCGGCCAGGGCGTCCCAGTCCTGGCGGTCCCAGCCGAAGTGCGCGGCCGCGGGCCCGACCACCAGGGAGGCGTCGGTGACCCGTCCGGTGACCACCACATCGGCCCCGGCGCGCAGGCAGTCCGCGATGCCCCAGGCGCCGAGGTAGGCGTTGGCGGTCAACGGTTCGCCGAAGCCCAGCTCCGCCGCCCGCCCGCGCAGGTCGTCGCCTTCGACGTGCCCGACCCGCACGGCCAGTCCCAGCCGCTCGGCCAAGGTCCGCAACGCCGCGGCCAGCCCGGCCGGGTTGAGGCCACCGGCGTTGGTGACGATCTTGACCCCGCGTTCCAGGGCCACCCCAAGGCACTCCTCCAGCTGCCGGGGGAAGGTGCGCGCGTAGCCGAGCGCCGGGTCCTTGAGCCGGTCCCGGCCCAGGATCAGCATGGTCAGTTCGGCAAGATAGTCGCCGGTGAGGATATGCAGTTCGCCGTCATATAGTTGCTCGCGAACCGCGCTGAACCGGTCGCCGTAGAAGCCGGAGGCGTTCCCGATCCGCAGCACCTGGTCAGGCATTGAACTGCCCGGGTTCGCGGTCGGCTCCGGGCGGTCCGGCGAAGGCCTGCGCGATGCTCATCCACTTGGTCGCGACCGGGCCGGTGACGGTGAGCCCCAGGTCGTCGGGGTGCCGGCGGCGCACCACGTGCAGGCAGAAGTCCAGGGCGTCCCCGCTGACCCGGTCCACCGCCTCCGGCGGCCCCCACTCCCAGCGGTCCCCGTCCGGCCCGATCAGCTCCACCCGGACCGGCGTCTCCGGCGCGGACTCACCGCGCGAGACGAACGCGAACCCCATGGTCCGCACGCCCAGGTGCGCGATGTGCCGCAACCGGTGGGTCGGCACTAGCCGCACGCCGAGCGCGTCGGCCACGTCCTGGCCGTGCGCCCAGGTCTCCATGATCCGCGCGGTGGCCATCGAGGTGGCCTTCATCGGCGGCCCGAACCAGGGAATCCGCGCGTCAGCCGGTACCGCGGCCAGCGCGGCCCGCAGCGCGGCCCGCCCGTCCCGCCACCGCCCGAGCAGTGATTCCGGCGCCTCGCCAACGCCTTCATTGGCCCCGTCCTCCACATAGGACAGTGGATTGGCCGCCTTGGCCGCCTCCAGGAACCCGGCCGGATCGGTGGCCGCCTGGATGGCCTGCCGGTCCGTCCACGCCAGGTGCGCCAGCTGGTGCGCGATGCTCCAGCCCGCCGCCGGGGTGGGGGTGGCCAGTCCGGCCGCGTCCAGCCCGGCGACCAGCGCGTCCAGGTCACCCCCTTCGGCGTCGAGATCCGCCAGCAAGCCCGCCACCGCGCTCATTCCCGCTCCCCTCGCAACGCCTCGTCCAGCATCGCCGCCCACTGCCGCACGATCCGCTTGCGCCGACGGCTGTCGTCGGTGAGCAGATTCGCCAGCGCCAGTCCGCGGATCAGGTCCAATGTCGCCTGCACCGCCGCGCGCACCCCGGGCTGCGCCTCGTCTACCCGCAGCAGTTCCAGGGCCAGCCGGTGTGTTTCCCGGCCCAGCCGGGTCTGCAACGGCAGCACCAGCTCACGCAGTTCGGCGTCGGTGCGCGCGGCCACCCACAGCTCCAGGGCCGCGGTGAACAGCGGGCTGGCGTAGAAGTCGGCCAGCAGCTCCACCACGGCCACGGTGTGCCCGCCGCCGCTGGAGGCGGTCGCGGCCTGGGCCCGCAGCTGCTCGACGCCGAGCGCGCCCACGTGTTCCACCGCGGCGGCGACCAGTTCGCCCCTGGTCCGGAAGTGGTGCAGTTGCGCGCCCCGGGATACCCCGGCCCGCTGCGCCACCAAGGTGGTCGTCGTCCCGGCCCAGCCCCGTTCCACCAGGCAGTCCACGGTCGCCACCATCAGCTTCCGTCGGGTCTCCCGGCTCCGGTCGGCCTGCCGCTGCCTGGAGGGCGCGCTCATGCCGCAGAGCATCCCGCTCAACTAACAAACAGTCAAGCCTGCTTGTTAGTTGAGCACTCCACCTTCCCGCCCACTCGACCGTGACCCGCATCACAGTCAATCCTGCTTGCCGAATCGAATCGTACGCCGTACCGTACGCCATACGAGCCAGGTGGTACTTCGCCTGCCCGCAGCAAGGCCCGACTGAGCAGCACAAGAAGGAGCGCCAGTGACCGAAACCCATGTCCTCCCCACCGACGGAGCCGGATACGTCCCCACCAGCGAGGACGTGGCGAGCGTGCTCGCCTGGTTCGCCGAGTACGACGGCGCCGCGGCCGCGGTCCAGGTCGAGCGGATGGCCGACATGGCGTTGTTCCCGATCAACGTGGTCAGCACCGACGCCGAGGGCAACGCCTCGGCGGCGACCTGGACCAGGGAGGTCTTCGTCGAGAAGTGGACCGAGATCCTCGGCGGCGGCCAGGACGTGCAGACCACCTCGGTGCGCACCCCGCATTTCGTCAGCAAGGACCTGGTGTTCGTGATCAGCGACGCCACGTTCACCGTGGGCGGGCACAGTCAGACCGTGCGCTACGGCGACCTGCTGGGCCGGGTCGGCGGGCGCTGGCTGTTCCAGACCATGGTGCAGGGCGGCTGGGGCGAGCAGTAACGAATGCACCCGCCAGGACGGGTCCGGCATCCCGTTCGGGCCCGTCGTGGCGCACACTGCACTGGTGATCACCGTTGCGCTCAACCAGAACGCGGTCGCGGCGCTGCGCGGCCCCGGACTGCGCACCACCGCGCTGCCGAGTGAGCCGCTGCACGCGTCACTGCACACGGCGGTCATCGAACCCGGACTGGCGCGGCTCTCCGGCGCGCTGGTCTTCGCCGCACTCGCCGGCTCCGGCATCCCGGCCGGTCCTGATCTGACCGGCCGGGAGTGCCTGGCCAACAAACTGCACCTGAGCTACCACCTGCCGGTCTCCACCGGGGTGCCCGACGACGGCAGCGAACCCGATGTGGAGGAGAGCGATCAGCGGCTGATGCTGCGCCAGGGCATCCTGCTCGGCTTCGCCGTGTGCGAACTGGCCGCGAACCTGCCGGAACCGGTGCCGGTTCGCTCGATCGTGTCGGTCAGCCGCAGTGCGGGAACTTTCCGGTTCCACCAGATCCGGGACGGCGAGCAGTGGCTGACCGAGGACCTGGACGGCTACCGGACCGAGCGGATCGCCGCCGTCGACCTGCGTCCCGCGCCCGCGCCATGAGCGATATCGACTTCTACGCCGACCTGGTGGCCACCGGCGCGGTGCTCGGCGCCGACCGGCACTGGACCCCGGCCGAGCTGGACGAACTCTTCGACGCAGACAACCGCGAGTACGTCGAGACGGTCTCCACCGAGGCGCTCAACCTGGACTACGGGCTGCTGGAGTACTTCTGGGAACGCGAGTCCCGCCGCGGCGCGCCCTGGCACGGGGTGCACCTGAGCGCGCAGGTGCACCGGCTGGCCATCGGCTTCGGCGACACCCCCGCGCTGCTGCGGGAGAACTACGGCGCCTTCGAGCCGAACCCCTCCTTCGCCGACCTGCGCGCCGAACTCCAGCGCCGCGACATCCCCCTGCTCGACCTGCCCCAGGAAATGCCCGCGCACCGCTCCTACTGGCAGCCGGACAGCCAGGCCGTGGTGATCGAGATCGTCGGCCAGGAGGAGTTCGTCACCTCCCCCACCGAGGAGATCGGCTCGATCAGCGGCATCTCCGCCCCCGGCCTGCTGCACAACCTGCCGAGGGCCCGCTTCGACGCGCTCAAGCAGTCCCTCAACCACCTGGCCACCGCCGAGGACGCCGAACGCACCCGCTGGCTCGACCAGCGCGACCCCGCCCCCGACGCCTCCGACCACGAGCGGGCCGAGTGGTGGCGATCGCGGCTGACCGTGTTCGCGATCAAGCTCGGCTGGCGGGAGAGCGCCGAGGCGGTGTGGGTGCCGCTGTACCTGTGGTTCGCCGACCAGGCCGTCCGCCGAGGTGCCCTGGACCCCGCCGAGGTGGCCCGCCGCGTCGCCGAGTCCGCGGCCCGGCTGGAGCTGTACGGCCACAACGGCGCCGAGGACCGCCCCCGGCTGCTGCCCGCCGCGGAGGACCTGACCACCACCCTGCTCGCCGGGGTGCCCCTGGGCCGGGTCGACGCCGAACAACGCTGGGGCGTGCCCGGCCTGCACGGCACCGAGGTCCGCCCGCTGCTGCGTTCGCGGCAGCTGGTGGAGACCGCGGCCCGGCTGCGCCCGTTCCTGCGCGACCCGGCGGTCATCGCCGAGCTGGGCGAGTGGCTGCGGGTATGGCCGGAATTCGGCCGGTCGGCGGGCTTGCTGGAAATGCGGAGTGACTGACCTCGACTACCTTGTCGAATAGCCGGGACCCACCCCGACTTCCCCCTGTACCTACTGGTATGTACAGTACCCGGCAGACACCTCGGACCCCTTCCGAAGGAGATCACCGGTCATGCACGCGATGCGGTACGCGATCACCCTGCCCGCCGACTACGACATGGGCATCATCCGGGCCCGGGTGGCCAGCAAAGGGCCCATTCTGGACACCTTCCCCGGTCTGGGCCTCAAGTCCTACCTGATCCGGGAACGAGGCGTGGCGGGTTCCCCGGTCAACCAGTACGCCCCGTTCTACCTGTGGCGCACCACCAGGGGCATGAACGATTTCCTGTGGGGCAAGGGTTTCCAGGGCATCTGCAACGACTTCGGCCGCCCCGTGGTCCAGCACTGGACCGGCCTGGCCTTCGAGCACGGCCCAGCCAGCGCGATGCCCCCCAGCACCGCCACCACCGAACTGTCCTCCCTCTGCTCCCCCGAGCCAGGCGCCGCCGTCGAATCCGCCGTGGCCGACCTGCAAACCCACGCCAAAACCCCCGGCGTGCACAGCACCGCCCTGGCCCTGGACCCCCGAACCTGGGAACTCCTCCGCTACACCCTGTGGACCACCGAACCCCCGGCCGGCACCGGCGTCACCTTCCAGGTCCTGCACCTGTCCCGCCCGGAACTGAAAGACCTCCCCACTGGCCGCCACTGGTAAAACCCAGGCCCGCCAACCCCAAAGTTGACAAGATGCCCCCCATGACCGCCCCACCCGAACACCTCCCCACGGCCCGCCTGGTCCTGCGCCGCCTGCAGCTGTCCGATGTGGACGAAGTCCACCAGGTGGTCACCTCCGCCCTCCCCCACCTGCGGCCATGGATGCCCTGGGCGGAAGCCGACTACACCCGGGACACCGCGACAACCTGGCTGAACTTCGTCCACCAAAGCTGGCAAACCCACACCGCCTACAGCTACGCCATCACCCACAACAGCAACATCATCGGCGCCACCGCCCTGGAACGCCGAATCGGCCCAGCCGGCCTGGAAATCGGCTACTGGCTGCACCCGGCCCAGGTCGGCGCGGGCTACGCCACCGAGGCCACCGCTGCCCTGGTCCAGACGGCGTTCTCGTTGCCGGACATCAAATTCGTGCAGATCTGGCATGACCTGGCGAATGTGCGCAGTGGGGCGGTGCCGAAGCGGTTGGGGTTCGCGGAGGTGGCGCGGCATGAGCCACCGCGGGAGCCGTTGAGCCCGGGCGAGGTTGGGGTGGATGTGGTGTGGCAGTTGGACCGGCCCGCGGGGTGAGGGGTTGGGCGGCCGGTCGGGTAGGCAGGGTGGAGGTGGGTTGAGCGGGTGGCTCGGCGGCGTAGACTCGCCTGGCAGCATGGATTTGTTGGCTGGTAGCTTGGATTCGGCTGCCCCAGCCCAGGTTTGCCAGCTCCGGCAAAACCGACGTTGAGGTTCACCGGTTTGAGTGACCCGAAGCCGGAACCTTGCACTCTGATCGAATCGTTGCCGCAAATAGAGCGGAATGCGGGGCGGGGGACGGCGGGGCCTTGAGGTGGACCCAGCCACCGCCTTGACGACGCGAACCGGACGACCACTCCAGCTGGGCGAGTGCTCCGGCGACTGGGCGAGCGGGCGACTGGGCGAGCACTCCGGCGAGGCGGGCGGCGGACTGAGCAGCGAGCAGGGGCGGCCAGGCCCGCACGACCGGCCGGCCAGCCAGGGCCCGCGCGACCAGCCAGCCAGGGAAGGCGAGCGCCTCGCCGACACAGCCCACGAGGGTCGCGCGGGCCTGGCCGCCGGCGCCGCCTGGCCCACCAGCAAGTGCCGCCCCACCGGCAAGTGCCCGCCTGGCCCCGTCGACCGGGCTACCAGGGCCGGGCCGGGGTGAGTTACCGGGGCCGGGGGTCGAGGCCGGCGCCGGTGTCCGGGAGTTGATGGCCGTGGTCGCAGGTCAGGATCGCGCGAACCTGGCCGCCGCAGTCCCGGTGCCGCAGCTCCAGCGGTGGCGGCGCCGGGGCGACCAGGTGCTTGTCGCCCCACTGCATCAGGGCGGTCAGCACCGGCTGGAGTTCCCGGCCCGCCGGCGTGAGCCGGTACTCCTGCCGAGCCCGCGCCCCCGCCTCGCGGTACTCCTGCCGGGACAGGATCCCGTTGGCCACCAACGTGTTCAGGCGGGCGGTGAGGATTGCCCGGGGTGCGCCGGTGTGGTGGCGGATGGTGTCGAAGCGGCGGTTGCCCAGGAAGACCTCGCGGAGGACCAGCAGTGACCAGCGTTCGCCCAGGACTTCCAGGGACAGGGCTACCGAGCAGGTTCTGGGGGCGGTCACGGGTGTGATTCTCCCATGAGTTGAGTTCGACTTGCGAACCTAGATGATACGGTCCCGCACATGAGTGAGCTGGCGCCCGCGTCCTGGGGTGAGCCCCGGAGCAAGACGGTGACCTGGTACGACCCGTTCGCGCTGGCCAAGGTCGGCGCGGGGTTGTCAGGGCTGGAGTACCTGACCGGGATGGTCGACGGGGAGTTGCCGCCGTCGCCGATCGCCGGGCTGATGGGGTTCCGGGCGGTGTCGGTGCGGGAGGGCGAGGTCGTGTTCGCCTGCACGCCGGACGAATCCGCCTACAACCCGATCGGCGTGGTGCACGGCGGACTGGTCTGCACGCTCCTGGACTCCGCGGCGGGTTGCGCGGTGCACAGCACGTTGCCGGCCGGGACGGGCTACACCTCGGTGGAGATCAAAGTCAGTTACCTGCGGCCGGTGCACGCGGACAGCGGCGAACTGATCGCGCGGGGCTGGGTGACCAAGCCGGGGCGGCGGATCGCGTTCGCGGAGGCGAGTGTCACCGACGCGGCGGGCAAGCTGGTCGCGACCGCCAGCAGCAGCTGCCTGATCATGCCGACCTGACCCGCACAAGCCCTGGCGGCCGACAACGCCTGCTGACCAGGCTGGCTCACGACCTCAGCCGTGACTAACAGCAGAAACCCGCGCCTCACAACAGGGTGAGTTGTTCCTGGTCGACCGCGGCCGCGGTGGGGGCGCCTTCGGGCAGGCTGCCTTCCGGCCACACCGCACCCTCATCGCCCGGCACCCCGGTCAGCGTCCGGCCGCGGCGGTCCAGACCATGGCGTCGCAACAGCGGTGCCAATCGTTCGGCGAGCCAGGTCCGGTAGCGCTTGTCGGCGTAGCTGCCGCGACCGTAGATCCGGCGGTAGCCCGCGACCCGATCGGGGTGTTCCCTGGCCAGCCAGCGCAGGAACCACTCGCGGGCGCCGGGGCGCAGGTGCAGGGCCAGCACCGTGACACCGCTGGCGCCGGCGGCGGCGATCTGACGTAACAACTCGTCCAGGTGCTCGGTGCTGTCGGTGAGCCAGGGCAGCACCGGGGCGACGAACACGCCGCAGGGCAGGCCGGCGTCGGCGAGCCGGCGCACCAGGTCCAGGCGGGCCTGCGGACTCGGGGTGCCGGGTTCCAGGCTGCGTTGCAGGTCGCGGTCGAGCAGGGCGAGGGAAACTCCCAGCCCGACCGGGATCTGGGTGGCGGCCTCGGCGAGCAGGGGGATGTCGCGGGCCAGCACGGTGCCCTTGGTCAGGATGGACAGCGGGGTGCCGGAGTCGGCCAGCGCGCGGATGATGCCGGGCATCAACTGGTACCGGCCCTCGGCCCGCTGGTACGGATCGGTGTTGGTGCCCATCGCGACGTGCTCGCGCGCCCACTTCGGCCCGCGGACCTGTTTGGCCAGCACCTCGGCCGCGTTGACCTTGACGATCACCTGGGTGTCGAAGTCCCGTCCGGCGTCCAGGTCGAGGTAGGTGTGCGAGTTGCGGGCGAAGCAGTAGGTGCAGGCGTGCGCGCAGCCGCGGTAGGGGTTGACCGTCCAGCCGAAGGGCATGCTGGATGCGGCGGGCACCCGGTTGAGCACCGACTTGGCGCGGACCTCGTGGAAGGTGACGCCGGCGAACCCCCAGGTCTGCCAACCTCCGACACTGTAGCAGTGGCCTCACCGGGACCTGCCAAGACACGGCCGGGGTCTGACCTGGCCGTTTGAGCCGGACCGGTCAAACCCCGGGAACGCTGGATCGGCGACCGATCAGCCGCTGCGCTCAGCCAGTGGCGTGATCGCGGAAGGACCAGAGAAGTCCTCTGGTACCGCGTCCATCAGCACCTCATTGCACACCTGACCCAGCCAGTGACCCGAATGGCGTCGGGTTCCGATGCGACGGAATCCGGCCTTCTCGTAAGCCTTGATCGCGCTGGTGTTCGGTTCGAGCACCATCAGGTGTACGCACCGCAGTGCCGTGACGTGGAATGCCCAGTCCAGCGTCAGCCGCGTGGCCTCAGCACCGATCCCCCGACCACGGTTCGCGCTGTCACCGATAAGGATGAAGAACTCAGCGGTCCGTACCGCGTGGTCGACCAGCAGGACGGACGTTCCGACCGGCACCGGCTTGTCCCCGGTGACGTCGTAAATCATGAAGCGGGTGGAGTGCCCGGTGCCGCGCATCTGGATGTTGAAGCCCTCGGTGCGGCCTTCCAGGGATTCCGGGTTCTGTCGTCCCATTCCGAGCATCACGCGGGGGTCCTGCTCCCACCGCCAAATGTCTTCGACCTGGTCAGCCCTTTGCGGGCCGAGTCCACAGGTCGCGTTCTTGATCCAGATCACGGGTTCGGCGCTAATGGTGATCGTCTCCCTTGTGCGGGTGCTTGGTGATCGTGAGGAGTGGCGCGAAGCGCGCTGTTGATGGCGGCTCAGCCACCGCGTGCCCGTTGCTCGTTCGCACCCATGCGTGAAGTCGTACCGGATCGGCGGCGACTCCGTGGCACCAGGTCACCCAGCAGCGGGAAGCGCTGAGCAGGAACACCACAGCGGCGGATTCTTCCAGGCACGCGACACGTCCAGGAAACAGATTTGCGACGCGGCGAACTGCCGCGACTGCACGATGAGCTTGTGCCGGGGTTGCAGGCCGGTCAGCGCGCCGAACGCACCACCGCAGCACGCTGACCAGCCGGTGCATGTCAGCACCGCGACGGCCGAAATGCCGGACGGCGAAGACCAGCAGAATTGCCACGGCGGCAACCAGCCGAGCGCGGAGCCGGGCACGCGGCAGCGGCCCGAGGCCCGCCAGCACTTCCTGGGTTCCCCAGCTCGGCACCCAGGGCTTCCCGGCTACGGGTGGACTCCATGGCTCGGCCTCGGCTGTCTGCACCAGTAGCCCAGCGGCCGTGAGCTGTTCGCACAGCAACGCACCATCGGCGGGGAGCAGCGTCTGACAGGTAGTGGTATCGCCACTGCTGGCGAGGTCGGTCCACCAGCTTGCGGCCGGTCCAACCAGGATGAGCAGTCGGCCGGTGCGGTAGTTGACCAACGCGGTTGCGGGACCCAGTTCACAGGCGACCACGTAGCGGGGCGCGGAGTAGAAGGTCATGATCACTCATTCCCCGGCGCGGCATCGGTCCACTTCACTGCTGGCGCGGTGTCCAGCGCCAGCAACCACGCCTCCGCTGAGACGACAGGATCGACGCAGGCGTTTGCGACCGGCAGACCAGCCGCTGCCTGTGCGAGGGTTTGCCGCAGACGGTCAGGCGCGACAAGGCCCCGGTCAGCCAATCGGCCGTCTACCAAGTCCAACAGGGTGGACTGGGCCGCCCGCAGGCCAGCGAAGTGATCCGCATTGAAGCAGCCCTTCGTCAGTCGCCCGGCCAGCTTGCCTGGCAGCAGGTCCCCTAGCGCGTCGCGCAACAGGGGCTTGTACTCGGCTGGCCCCGGGCGCCCTTCGAGATCGAGGGACAGGCAGGCGTTGATAACCCGGGAGTCGACGAACGGGTTGTGCAGCGGGATTCCGTAGCTCTCGGCCAGCTGTGCATCGGCGCGGGCGGTACGGCCGACCTCGGCCATCACGTCGGCGACGTACCCGGGAGTGATCGGACCGCTTGTTGCAGGCGCGGTGCGCTCTGCGGCTTCGCGTGCCAGCCGCGACGCCATTGCTCGCGTGTCCTTCGTGGCCCACGCAGGGACAGGGAGTTGCGGATACCAGGACACTCCGCCGTTGTTCGCTTTCGCCGGGAGCCCGCCCGCGAGCACTCCCGCCACCCGGTGGAGCGCCTGACGTGGGTCGGAGCGAGCGGTACCGAACGCACCGTTGAGCAGCGGTCCGACCTTCCATCGGCGTACCCGCGCCCACCTCACCGCGTCGCGGTACATGCGCGGGATCTTCCCTGCTCGCACCAGGTCGGCAAGGAAGACCGGCGGAGTGCACAGTAGGGCGTCTCCGCCGTCGCCGGTGAAGTGGCAATCGGAGCCGAACGCCTCTTGCATCCAACGGAGTTGAGCAGCGAACCGGGAGTGGGCGATGGTCGACGGGGCGGGTTCGTCCGTGATCGGGACGTTCTCCAACCGCCCATACGGAGCGTGCTTCTCGTCCAGGGGGAACAGGTGGTGCTCGATCCCCGGCCGGTTCGCCGCGACGCGCGCGTAGTCCATGTCTCCGCCGCTGGTGATCCCCTTCGGGTGGACCGTGACCCCCCTGATGGTGAGGTCCGGTTGCAGTTGTTCGGCTGCGAGGAGACACAGCGCGGTGGAGTCGAACCCGCCGGACAGGTCGGCGGTTGGCATGGCAGAGCTGTTGAGCCGGACCGCGACAGCAGACGCCAGTTCGGTCCGGAGGTCCACAGTCCGGGCGGTCGGTGTGGGCGTCCACACTCGTTGGCAGACTGGCGCACCACGGCGAGGCAGAAACAGGCGGTGCCCGGCAGGTATGTGCCGGATGTCGGCGAACATGGAACGGCCGTCGGTGAGCGGCGTGATCCCGGGCGCAACCAGATAGACGGCCATTCGGTCCCAGTCGATTCGCTGACCGGTCAGCGCGGCCAGTGCGCGGGAACTTGATGCCCACATCGCGCCACCGTCGCGTTCAAGCACGTAGATCGGACAGGCTCCGCCGAGGTCGGTCCAGATCGTTGTGCCGCTGCTCGTCAGCTCGACCACGGTGTACGACCCCGGCCAGGCGTAAGCGACGTCGTCAGGAACCCCGTTCGCCACCAGGGAATGAAGCTCTGCCTCGGTGTTTCCGCAGGGGCCGAAAATCGCCACCTGCCGGACCTGGTCTCTCGCCGTCTGCTCTTCGTCAACGAACCACGGGCCGACCGACCAGAGGTTTTCCTTCTCCCGCAGCGGGAAATGCGCGCCGACTGGCAGGACCAGGGCGTCAGTCGGCCCGCTGAAACCACCAAACCAGTACATGAACACCCCAACTCAGCAAGAGGAGGGTGCCCGCCCCCAGACGGGCACCCGCCACGGACGGCTACTGGTAGAAGTAGCGCTTGTCCTCCGGGCCGCTCTGCGGCTGACCGCCAAGGGTGAGGTCTGCGACGTCACCCAGGTCGATCAGGAGGACAGTCGGCGCGGCCTGCTCGTTCGGTGGCCTCTGCGGTTCGGTGGAGTGGGTGTCCATGGCGCTCTCCTTATCTCGTAACCGGATCGCGCCTTGGTGGCGCGTTCCGAAACTTCGGGGCTTGCCGCCCGGGTTCGTCCGGCCGGCCGGAGGCAGGCCGGACGAACCCGGGCGGCAAGTTGAGCTGTAACCGCGGCCGGGCGGCGGTTCGCTGCTGGGGGCAGTTCCCCGCCGCCCGGCGGGAAGGCCCGTCCAGCCGGGGCCGGTGTGGCTGAACGGGCGAAGATCAGGGGGAGTTCACTTCGTGATGGGCTGGCGGTTCTTCCACGCGCGCAACCCCTTCGCACGCATAGCCCCGGCCAAGCCTTCGCGGATGGTGTTCGCGTCGGCGAGCTGGCCCTGCATCACTTCCGGGCTGACCAACCAGTGCGCGTTGACTCCGTGCGCGCGTGTCGGCGGGACAGGAACCCAACTGCTGGACGGCAGCAGTGCGAGATCGCCCGGATTCTGCCGTGCGCCAGGGTCCACCAGGGTGCCGGGCTGCACGAAGAAGAACGTCCGCCCGGCCCACGGGCTGAACAAGACGGGGCCGCACCTCTCCTGCAAGGTGTCGCGCTCGAACGCCATCCGGGCAACGGGCGCGTCAACAGACAGCACGTCGAACACGTCGCCGGTCTGAAGCAGGACGGAAGGCATCACGTGCGCCTTATCGCTCCACCAGCGGAGGATGATCTCGGCGGTGGTGGTCGCCTGCTCCTTGGCGACGGCCGGGCGAAGGCGGTCCTCGGGCTGCCCGGTCGCGGGGTTGCGGAAGCGGAAGCCATCCCATGCGGTACCCGGCAGGACCGGCCACCCGTAAGCCGCGTAGCGGAGCGCGTTCTTCAGCGCGTTTTCGATGGGGCGGCCCTCCTCGGAACGGACTTCGGTGCCTGCCGGGGCGAGCATTGAATTCCTCTTCTCATTGGATTGGGAAGCCGGTGATCGGTGGCAGCGTCGGGGGGCCAAACTCCGATCACCGGCCTGCTAGGAGTCGGACCACGGAGATTCGATTCCTGGCGTGTGCCGTTTCGTCCTGCGCGGCACGTCAATCACGATGCTCCTGTTGAATTCCGGGCGGAACGGAGGATCACTAGGAGGGTTCAGGTAGGTGATCAACTAGGGATCGAGCTAGGAGGAAAGCTAGGAGGAACGGCGGCGAAAGTTCCGAACGACCTGGTCGCACGGCTACACTGCGGAGTCGATCGATCGCGGAGGGGAAGCCGTGGCAGGGGAGAAGAACGATCTTCTTGTGGGGCGGCGGCTGGCGTTGGAGCTGACGCAAGAAGAGCTGGCGCAACGCCTAAATGACCAGCTAGAGCACCATACGGGCACGCGTGGTGCGACTGATGGTGACTACATCAGCAAGCTCGAACGGCGGGAGATCAACAAGCCGCACGCGGCTACACGGGCTGCGCTCCGGGCGGTCCTCGGCGCAGCGACAGACGCCGAACTTGGCCTTCGCGGAAGCCGCCCCCGGGGCGCTACCGTGGGAGGCAGCCCCCGGACAGTGAATGGAGGGGACGACGTGAAGCGACGCGCCTTCATGCGAGCGATGGCCGGTAGTGTCGCGGGTCTCGCCATGACCGACCCATTGGCCGTATTCGACGCCCACCAGCCGAACCCCAGCGGAAATCAGCGAGTGGACCAAGGGGACATTCGTCAGATCCTGGCGATGTCCAAGTTCTTTTCCGAGCAGGATCACCTTTTCGGTGGCAGCGCCTATGCGCAGGGTGCGCACGCTCAGCTTGCGCAGTCCGCGCAATTGCGTCACGCCAGCCTTACCGATGACCTGCGGACCGACCTGTACGCGGCACTCAGTGAACTTGCCGACACCGTGGCGGGCATCTGCTTCGACTCCGGTCACCTCCGCAAAGCCGAACGGTGCTTCCACTTCGCCGTGGGCTGCGCGACGGAAGGCGGAGACTGGCCGATGCGAGCGAAAGCGTTGTCCGGCTTGGCAAATCTCGCTGTACACGAGAAGAAGCCCGAGGCTCTCACCTACGCCGAGTCAGCACTTGTGCGACTCGACCTCATGCCGCCGGTCGTCCGCTCAATGATCCACTCCCGGCATGCTCGGGCGCTCGGTGCCATGGGGCAACAGCGGGAAGTCGACTGCATTGCGGCCATACGTCGAGCCGAAGACGTGTTCGAGGTCGGCACCGGCGATGAACCCGAGTGGGCGCGGTACTACGACGTGTCACGGCTTCGGCGCGACTGTGGACGAGCGCGCCTCGGCCTGGCCTTGCAGGGCGGGGAATACGCGGAGGTCCGGGTGCAGCTTGCTGCGTCCATTGCGAGCTTCCCGGACGGGCACTCGCGCGGTAAGACCCTGGCAATGGCCAACCTGGCCGCACTCACGATGGCACGCGAGGACCCGCGCGAGGCCGTGCTACTCGGCAACCAGGTTCTGAACTCGGCGAGTAGCGTCCGGTCCGTCCGTGTGTTCCAGGCGCTTGAACAGCTCCGTGACGCAGGCGTACCGCATGCACGTCACGGCGAGGTCCGGGAACTCAACATGCGGATCACCGAGCTGTTGCCGACGCCACGGGACGGCCGACGCGGCTAGGCGCATTCGCCGGGCGGCCGTTCATCGTCAGCAGCCGTCCGGGGTTGCACGATCCCGCCAGGCGTGTCGGTGGCCAGTTCGGGGCGGGCCGTGTGCCGCCCCGCGGTCGACGCCGGCCTGACGCGCAGGGCGGTGCAGGTGGCGCCAGGGGCGGTGTCCGCGTCGCCGAGCTGGCGGGTGCAGGGGCAGCGGTTGGCCGCCTGGACATCGTTGACCAGCTCGGCGAACCCGTTGGTAAGCGGCAGGTCAGGGTGGGCAAGGATCGTGCGGGACCCGTCAGGGTTGATCCGCAGCTCCCACGGCGCGGTGAGTTGTCGGTGAACTTCGATCAGCAGGTACTGCGCGTGCACGGTTGTCCCCTCCGTACACGTCCCGCCCGACAGTCCGTCAGCGGGACGTGCTCCTCTGGCTCACCCTCTCCAGCCCCCCGACTGGTTGAGCCATCAACGTCTTCTGAAATTTGCATCCTGCTCCTTGCTGAATGCTCACGCAAGGCGCTTCGGCAGACAGCCGCACGTCAGCGAGACGACGGCACTTCGGTGTACACACTCTCTCGACCTGCTGCACCTGGCTCGACCCGGGCGGCCCGGACGCGGTCGGCGGAGAGGCTGAGCAGGTCCCGGATTAGTGCCCGCTCGGAGGCGGAGAGCGCCCGATAGTCGGCGACTATCTGCTCCTCCTCGGCTGAGAGCGTGGCCGCCAGATCCACGCCGCACTCCTGTGCGAACGCCCGGGAGACCTCGGGGAGCGGCGCGGGCAGTGCCTCGGCCCAGCGTTCGAGCGCAGCCAGGGAGGGCAGCTTTCCGTCCCGAGTCCGTCGCCGGGCGTTGGACAGCGCGCCACCGGCTAAGCCGTTGCGCCGCTCGATCTCGCGGACACTCTCTCCCTGGGGATGCCGCTCGCTCTTGGTGTAGCGGATGCGGAGTTCGTCCACAGGGGACAGTGGTGTGCTCATCGGTGCCTCTCCCAGCGCGCCCGGCCCGCCGGTCGCGCTCACTTCTTGTACGGCCTGACCCGCCGTACTGATCACGGCGATCTTGGCGCACCGGTCCAGGTGCGCGCATCGCCGCCAGGTGTCACCTCACACTATCCCGCCCTTGTTGCAGAAACTTGCAACAGCGGCGTGTTCACGGATTTGCGAACTTGACACAGTCGGGGCGGGTCCCCCAATGTGGGGATCACACGGAGTCACCCCGTGTCCCCCGCCCGGGGGGCACCTGGGGCGGTGGTGACGTGCGCGTAGGAGGGGATTCGTGCGTCTGGTGGTGATCCACTGTGCCGGTTCCGGCACAGTGACGGCGCTGTTGTCGGTGTGGTTATCGCTGTTAGTCCGGCCCGGACGTCTGCTGGTTGAGGCGTTCGGCGGATCTGCGACCACCCCGCCCGATCTTCAGCCCTGCCGCCAAGGAGGCGGCCACCATGGGATCACAGAAAGTCACCGCGTCGTCCTCTGGGGACGGCACCGCCTGGTCGGTGTCGCATGACGCGCCACCTACGTGCGGGCCGTCTCGGCAGCCCGCACGGGTGGCATGAGCACCAGCAAGGCCGGGCGTTCCCGGCCCCATGAGGGGCTGGCGGACCTGGTGGCCGAGGTTGTGCGCAGCGCAGCCTCGGCCCCCTTGTCCCCGGCCGACCCGATCGCGTCGGTGTCCGCGCTGTTGCTGCTGGACCCGCGCAACCAGGACCACCTGAACGCCAACGTCACCGTCATCGTCTGCGACGCGCTATCCCACCCGGCCCGGGAGACCAACGCCAACCGGTGGCGCAACCTGCGGCCAACCTGGGTACGCCCGCCGACTGTCGGCGCGACCACCAACGGCCTGACCCGGCTCGGCGTACTGCGGCCCACGGGCAAGTACGTGCCCAGCACGGACCGGCACGGCAAGAACCTGGGCAAGCTGGTCCCGGTCTACCGGCTGGACCTCAAGCCGTTGGCGGACAACACAAAGCAGGCCAAACGGTGAGCCTGAACCACGGCCAGCACCAGGACGCGGACGACGCGCGCCGGTGCCTGGCCGGTGAGCTGGTCGCCGAACAGGTCTCCCCGCGTGCGCGGGAACTGGCGGTGTCCTGGTGCCACCGCAACGGCCTGACCGATCACCAGGTGGCCCAGCGCTGCCGCATGTCGACCTACACCGCTGCCCGGATACGTGCGCGCCTTTCCCTTGCCGCACACCGGATCTGAATCGGAGGACGCACCCCCGTGGCGCGCGATCATGCCCGAGTCTATTGCTCCATCTGGGACGACCCGGATTTCCGGGCGCTGTCGGAGGCAGCGCAGAGGTTGTACCTGTTCCTCATGTCCCAAGAGGACATGGCCTACTCCGGTGCCCTGCCGCTGCGTCTGCGGCGCTGGGCTTCGGCCTCGACCAGCAGCACCGTGGACGGCATCGCTGCGGCCCTCGGTGAGCTGTCCGAAGCGCGGTTCGTGGTCGTGGACCACGACGCGGAGGAAGTTCTTGTGCGGGCGCTGATCCGGCGTGACGGCATCTGGAAACAGCCCAACGTGCTCAGCGCGGCGTTGCGGGAGGCGTTCCGGATCTCCTCCCGGGTGCTGCGCACCGCGCTGGCCGAAGAGCTGCGCCGCCTGCCGGGCGAGGTGACCGGCCCCGGCCCGCAGCTCGTGGCCGCCGCGCTGGTCGCCGGGGAGCGCACGATGCCGCCCGAGCTGGCTGCCGCAGGCCGCCGACGCGGAGCCACGTCCCGCCCCATCAGCGAGGCCGCGGACGCGACCGCGGACACAGTCACCGAGCCGGGCAACCCGCCCGGGAAGGCCCCGGCGCCCACGCACGGCGGGCCGCCCGGGTGCGTCCGGCCGGCCGGAGGCGGGCCGGACGCACCCGGGCGTCCCGCCCCCGCCGAAACCGCAGGTCAACCAGCAGGGGAGGCGCTGCAGGACGACCAGTCGCCGGACCCTTCCGGTAACCCTTCCGCGAACCCTCTGGGGGAAGGGGGAGGGGGGAAGGGGGAGGTTGTCCCTCTCGCCAGGGTGACTACTCCAGGGGGCGGCGACCCGCGCGCACGTGAGGGTGCGTGTGTGCGCGAGGAGGCCCGCGAGCTGGTGACCGAGCACGTGCCGGGACAGCCGCAGCGCGTCACGGGCAGGCTGGCCGCCGAGGTCGCCCGGCTGCTGGCCGAGGGCATCCCCGAACAGCACATCGGCAACGGCCTGCGCCTGTGGGCAGGCAAGAGGTTGGGCACCGGCCTGTTGCCCGAGCTGGTGTCCGAGGCCATGCGCGAACCGGAGATCAGCCGCGCCAGCCTGCCCCGGTCCCGCACGGACGACGCGGTGGCCGCAGGGCTGGCCCTGGCCGCGCGCTACGCGATCGAGGACCAGGACGACACCGAGACCGGCCGCCTGCTCCGCGCCCGCGTCGCCGGTGGACCGTCCAGCCTCCGCGAACTCGTCTCCACCACCACCGTGACCACCCCGGCCGGGGAGAGCATCCGATGAACGACCAGGACTACATGAGCCGGTCCGAGGTGGCCGCGCTGCTGGCCATGATGGCCGCCTACCACCGCCGCCGCCCTGGTGAGGCCGACGTGCTGGCCTGGCAGCACCAGCTACGCGGGCTGACCCTCGGGGAGTGCCAAGCCGCCGTAGCTGCGCACTCGGCCACCTCGAACGAGATCACCCCGGCCGACATCCGCGAACGCGTCCGGCGCGCGCGGGAGCGCTCCGCAGCGCGGGCACCGAAACCTCCGCCCGGTCCGGCCGACCGGAGCAGGTTCTCCGCTGCGGCACGGCGCGGCATGGCCGAGATGTACCAGCGGACCGGCTGGACCCGCAGCCCTGAGCAGGCCGCCGCGCTCGCCGTGGTCTGCCCGGTCGCGGACTGCCGCGCCGAGGCCGGGGTCATCTGCTGGCCCAACCACCGCACCGAGGTGCGCCAGGTGACCACCCGCGTGCACCCGTCCCGAATCGAGGCGGGCCGAGAAGCCCTCAGCAGCAAGGAGAACCCGGCATGAGTGAGTCCCTGTTCACCGTCGTACCGTGCGTGCTGGGCTGCCGGGCGCTCTCGGGCAACCCGTTCCCCTCGGTGCCCGGCTACCTCACCTGCGAGCCCTGCACCGAGCGCTTGCGCGTGGACCTGCGCGAGATCGTGGACCTGTACGCCAGCCTGGACGACGCCCTGCTGCCCGGGGCCGGGGGTGCGACCGCGGCCGGGCGGGGAGCGCCCGGATTCGCATCCCGGTCCCCGGTCCGAGACTCCGTGCTGGCCCTGACCGATGCCCGCACGCAGGCCGGGGAGGACGGCGACCCGCTGCCCGTGCTGGACGTCTTGTCGAGCTGGGTGGACAACCTCCGCCAGGACGCGGGCATGGTGCCGCAGGTCTCCGAGGCCGAGCTGAACGACGCGCTGAGGTTGCTGGGCTGGCTGGAGTGGACCACGCGCCAGCCGTGGGCCGTCCGGCTGGCAGGACCGGTGGCCGAACTGCATGAGCGGGCCGCCGCCCTGCTCGGTGTGAACCGGCGGACCGTGTCCGGCGAGGTCGCGTTGTTGTTGCGGTGGCTGGGTTTCATCACCCGCCAGTACTGGGTGGGGGACATGGCCGCCGAGGTGGCCGAGCTGCGCCGCCAGCTCCGCGTGGCGCACGGCCTGGTCGAACGCACCGTGCCCGTGGGCACCTGCCCGACCATGGTCGTCCACCCCGGCGAGCGGGAGCCCCGCCCGTGTGACGCGCGGTTGCGCGCCCGGCTGACCAGCGACCGGATCACCTGCCCGTCCTGCCGGGCGTTCTGGACCCGGGACCGGTGGGAACAGCTTGGTCACGCCTTGGGTTCGCCGGTGTCGGACCTGGCGTCCATCTCGGCGTGGCTGGAGGTGCCGGTGGGCACGCTGCGGCGCTGGCGGAGCGAGGACGGCTGGACCCGGCAGGGAAGCCGCAACCGGCCGCTGTACCCGCGCACGGAGGTGCTGGTGTCCTGGCAGCGGCGTAGGGGCAGCCAGGCCCGCCCGGCCTGAGACGAAGGCGGGCGGGACCGACGACGCCCCCGGCGTTTGAGTCCGGGGCGTTAGGAAAGCCGGTCCCGCCCTATGTCCCCTCTGCGCGAAAGGACGGCACCAGCATAGCCGGGCGGTGTCCTAGCCCGCTCGGCCTGTCCGTCGCCCTCGCCGCGCGTCCCCGCTGACCGCTGACCGCCTGGTGCTCCCCGGCCCATTGCGGATGTGTCCTGGATCACCCGTTCAACCCAGTGCGATGCTTCGTATTTCTTGTATAGTTCTTGGTGTGAGGGACGGACTAGGAAACCGGCCATCACGCCAAGAAACCCTCTGCGCGACAAAGGAAAGAGGACGCCAACCATGACCGAAGGCCAGAGCCGGGACGGCATGATCACGGTATGGGCCGTGTACGTGCTGCCCCTGCTGACCGACGGAGAACGGGCCGTGTCGGAGTACGGCGCGAACGTCGCCGACCTGCTCAAGCCCGGCAAGCCCCGGGTGCTGTTCATGACCGACGGCACCGAACCGCGCCGTGGCGGCCGGTGCACGCTGTGCGTGCGGGCCGGGTTCGACGGGGACTGCCCCGGATCGCTGGCACACGCCTACAACCACTGGTTCCTGGAATCCCACCGCAACGTGTGGGAACCGGTGGAAATGGGCGTGTTCCAGGTCCACTGGCAGGACGACCGCGCCACGCGGGAAAAGCTGATCTGCTACCAGATCGTTTCCCTCGCCTACGCCAACACGGGGTTCGCGCCGGTCGGACGGTGATCTGATGCGGGGGTGCCGGACAACCCGGCACCCCCGTCGATTGCTACGCAAGAACTCCCTTGCGTAGCAACACATTCAAGGAAACCCGTGGCGGAGACGGACTAGGAAACCGTCTCCGCCACGGCAAACCCTCTGCGCTGCAAAGGAACGAGCATCATGCGAACCACTACCAAGCGACTGGTGCAACTGCGGACGAAGTCCGCTACCCAGACCGCCGACCAGATCGTTGCCCTGGACCGCCTCTACTGGGCTGGCGCGGCCGTGATCCGTGCCAGCGTCCGAGCGGACGCGCGGCAAATGGCCAGGCTGGCAGAACCGCAGGGTATTGCCCTGGTGCGCCAGGACATTCCTGGTGGCATCCTGGCCGACCGGGCCTTGCCCGAGGCGGTCTGCCTCTTGGCGCTGGGTATGGGCTGCCGGGTCGCCACCGTGGGCAATGACCTGGGTCCCGATGCTCGCCATGTGCTGATCGTGGGTCCTCAGATCACCGTGGACGGGCTGAAACTCATCCTGCCGACTATGTCCACCCTGGCGACCCATCATGCTGAGGAGGCGGCCACGCGCCACGTTGACGGCTTGGCCGGAGATGGCCGCTGGGAACTCGCGGTTGAACGCTACTTCTTCAACACAAGCTGGCTGGTCGGATGGGCCTCGCTGCTGGCTGACCGGGTCGACGGCTACCGGCGGTGGCTCCGTTGGGACACCAGCTCTGAGTCAGTGAAGTTGTTCAGCAGCAACGGAATCACGGCGCGAACCGTGATGGACGAACAGGACAAGTCGGTGGCCAGCACGTTCAAGTCCTTGTTTCCCAAGCTGATCGGGGAGCAACCCCCGATGGACTACAACATGGACGCGTTCCATGCGGGGCGTGACTGGGTAGAGCCGGACTCGCAGAGCGTGTGGCAGACCGAGGACCCCATGCGCGCACTGCCTGCCGAACTCCGCAGGGAGCTCGGACTCTGATGAACTCCGGTGTCCCGGTTCCCTTGCGGGACCGGGACACCGGGTGTGGGGCGGACCACACTCACTCGCCAAGTGCACCGCATTGCTTGTATAGTTCTTGTTGTCGGGAACGGAATAGGAAACCGGACCCGGCAGACCGAAACCCTCTGCGCAACAAGGAAAGAGAGTCATGAACGAGTACAAGGAAACCATCCGCCTGACGCTGGCGGCCCTCCGCGAAGAGGGCACGGCCGATCGGGGGCACTCCGCGCGACAGATCATCGTCACCTCACTGCGCGGGCTGCTGGGGGAGGTGCTGGCCAACGCCATCAACCGCTACACCGACGGCAAGAAGGGTGAAGCCGTCAACGTGCTGCGGTACGAGATCAGCGAAGACGGCTACCACGGCAAGGCGCGCGCCGAACTGGTCGCGGCCGTGGCCGAAGCCTTCGGCTGCAAGGTGGCCACCATCAACAACCAGTTCAACAAGGACAAGGACACGCCGCGCGTGGTGCTGATCGTGGGCACCGTCTCGGCCCGCAAGGCGCTGGGCCTGGTGCTGCCGGAGATCGTTGCCACGGTGGACGTTCTGTCCTCCCAGGTCATGAACGCCGAGTTGAAGGACCGGAAGGACGGCCGCATCAACGGCGTGAGACGCGACTTCCGCCGCTCCTACATGGCAGGGTTCGGGTACGGCGTGGCGTTCATGGTTCGCAAGCTGCACAGGGAGATCCGGAACGGCTTCACCGACTCCGACACCGTGGCTGAGATCCAGGTGGCCGAACAGGTGCGGGTGGAGGCGAAGTTCGCTGAGCTGTACCCCGTGCTGCACATGGACAAGGGGATCAAGCTCCGTGAGGACGGATGGCTCGCCGGACGCATGACCGGCTACGTCCCCCGCGACGGGGTGAACATCCCGGACGTCCGGCGCGCGGTGCGCGACTGATAGACCTGGTGCCCCGGCTCCCCTCCCAGGGAGCCGGGGCACCGGCATTCCCGGCACCACAGGAACAGGGAGGCAGGACCGTGATTCCCGCAGGCCGCACAGCGGTGGACGTGGCCGGACTGGCCGAGGTCTACGAACTGAGCATTCACCAGCTCAAGCGGTTGAAGCCGTGGGAGCACCCCAAGCACCCGCCGACCCTGACCACGGGCACGCCGAGCCGGGGCCACCCGCGTCTGTGGGACCTGGACCAGGTGCGCGCACACGCGGCCGGTCAGCCGATCCCGCCGGTTCCCTCCACAGAGGACGCGGCCGACCTGTTGGACGTCACCGAAGCCGCTGCCCTGCTGGGCATCTCAGCGGGGACCTGGCACGCCTACGCCAAGCAGGAGCGCGAAGCCGCGCCGGATGCGGAGCGCACGATGCTGGTGCCCCCGGCTGACGCGGTGGTGTGCGGTACCGAGTTCTGGTTGCGCTCCACTGTCCTGGACCACCGCCAGCGGCGGCAGGAACGCGCGTCCGCGCCACGCGGGGGCAGGCCGCCCGGCTCGACCGACGCCATCCCCAAAGGCCAGGTTGCCGGGCGGATCAGCGCCCTGTTGGCCGAGGCCGAAGCCGAGGGCGAGACGCTGTCCGTGGCCGAGGTCCAGCGCCGGACCGGCACGGCCTACACCACCGCCCTGAAACACGTCCGCGACTACCGGGCGCAACACCCGCCCGCCTAACCACTTGCGCCTGACCTGCACCGAACGTAAGGTGAATAACTGTCGGTGACGTCTACCCCCCTGACGCGCTGACCATGGAAGCCCCGGCACCTCTCCCCCCTGGTGCCGGGGCTCCGTCATGTCCGGGGCCACCCGGCCCGCGCTGACCCTCCCACCTGTCCCCGCCCGGCCTGCCGCCGTGCCGTTGCCGGAGGGGGTGGTGCTGGTGGCCGCCTGGTCCGGAAGTACCCGTGCCTCCCGGCTTCCCCGCGACTGGCCGCGCATCCGCGCCCGCATCCTGCGCCGTGACCCCACGTGCTGTGTCTGCTGGCTGGTGCCCTCTGCCCAGGTCGACCACATCAGGCCGGGAGACGACCACTCCGACGCCAACCTGCGCGGGATCTGCGCGGCCTGCCACGCCAGCAAGAGCGGCAGGGAAGGCGGCCGTGCGTCCGCAGCGCAGCGCGAGCCGACCCACCGACCCACCGAGCCGCACCCCGGCCTGATCGAAAGGTGACCGTGATGTTGATCCGCCTGCTTCATGACCTCGGAGGCCACCGGGCCGGAACCGTGGTCGAGCGTGACCACGCCTCCGCTGAGTGGCTGCTCTCCACCGGGTTCGCTGTGCGTGAGCACCAGGACGACGAGACCAGTCAGGCCGGGGCCGAGCTGCCCGACGACAACCCCGAGATGACCCCGGATCAGTCACCCTCGGTGAGTGGGGGGAAGGCGAACCGGCCGCGCCGGACGGGCTGAGCCTGCCCAGGGTGGGGGGTACCCCCCTGCCCCTGACCAGCCCAACCGGTACGTCATAGCTGCTCGCGGCGTGTACGAAACTCCAGACTTCCGGCCCGGCCCCGGCACCCCTGCCGCCGCTGCTCACCCTGGCCACCCCGTCGGGTGGGCCACCGTGCCGTGTCCCGCCCGGTCAGCCTGACCGCGGTCGCCTGCACCGGGCGGCCTCTCCCGCCCGGGGACCTCCTCGCCGGCCTCGCTCACCAGGGCGGGGCTGGCCGCCCTGCCCGTGTGACCGCGGGCGCCAACCCCCGGGCGGCCAGCTCCGCCCTGCCCACCACCCCTGTCCCGGAGTACCCGCGCGTGACCGAACCGCTGTTCCCCATCCCGGCACCCCGAGGGACGGAGGTCAGCGACCTTGACTTCCGCCCCACCAGCGCTGACGAACTCCCCGAGCTGGACCGGATCACCTGGGTTCGCCGCGAGTCCCCCCGCGCCCGAGCGGCCCGCCTGGCGCGAAGTGGACAGCCCCCAGACTGACCCCACGGTGCCGCTGCTGGTCGCCCCCTGCCGGACCTCGGCCGCGCGCCATGCCGTCCGCCACTGGCACTACAGCGCCCGCATGCCTGCCGCAGGCAAGAACGCCTGCTTCGGTGTCTGGGAGCACGGGGTGTTCACCGGGGCGATCCTGTTCGGCCGAGGCGCAACCAACAACATCGGCTCTCCCTACAACTTGAGCCAGGCCCAATGTGTGGAGCTGACGCGCATTGCGTTGCGGGAGCACGAACAACCGGTCACGCGCATGGTGGCCGCCGCGCTGCGGCAGCTCCGCGCAGCCTGTCCCGGCCTGCTGGCCGTGGTCTCCTACGCCGACACCGAGCACGGCCACCACGGCGGGATCTACCAGGCAGGCAACTGGATCTACACCGGCATGACCTCGCCCTACAACTCCTACTACCGGCTCTCCGGCGGCCGGGTGGTGCATGGCCGGACGCTGCGGCACATGGCCGTCAACCGGCCGCCCGGGGAGAAGGCCGAGGACTTCGTGCGCCGCACGATCGACCCCGAGGTGCAGCACCTCAAGGTGGCCAGCCTCAAGCACCGCTACGTCCTGCCGCTCACGCGCACGATGCGCCGCAGGATCGCGCACCTGGCCAAGCCCTACCCCAAGCCCGACCGCTGACGGGACAAGGGGGTGTGCCGTGGCACTGACCGGCCGCCCGCCATCGGAGAACCCCCGCAACCGCAACGCCAAGACCTACGAGTGGACCACGGTCGAGGCCACCCCCTACACCGGCGAGTCCCCGGACCTGCCCGAGAACGACGACACCCCTTGGCATGCAAGGACTCTGGCGTGGTGGGAGGCAGTCCGGCGCATGCCGCACTGTCGCCTGTGGACCGAAGGTGACTGGCTGTTCGCGCTGGAAACCGTGGTGCTGGTGGAACAGTACTGGTCCGGCAACCCCAAGGTGGCCGCCGAACTGCGCTTGCGCTACGGCAAGCTCGGCCTGACCCATGAGGACCGGCTCAAGCTCCGCATCCGTTACACCAGCCCGGAACAGGGCCAGGCCGCACCCGTTGACCCTGCGGCCGTGACCCGGCTGGCCGATCGACGTCGGAGGCTAGGCGGTGCCCCGTGAACTGGTCTACGCACCCGGACACGACCGCATGCGCTCCCTCGGCTTCCTGGCCTCGGCCTGGATCGAGCACTTCGCAGTACACGGACCCGGTGATGTGCAAGGAGATCCGCTCGCCCTGGATGACGAGTTCGCCGCGTTCATCGCCGATGCCTACGCGCTCAACAGCGCCGGGCGTCGGCTGTACTCCCGGGCCGCGCTGGTGCGCCCGAAGGGCCGCGCCAAGAGCGAGCTTGCGGGCACCGTGGTGTTGTTCGAGGCATTCGGTCCCGCCCGCTTCGCCGGGTTCGCCGAGGGGGGCGAGGTGTTCACCTGGCTGGACTTCACCTACGTCTACGCCCCGGGCGAGCCCATGGGCAAGGCGGTCACCTACCCCTACATTCGTTGCCTGGCAACAGAAGAGAGTCAGGCCGGGAACACCTATGACGTGGTGCACTACAACCTCTCCGAAGGCAAGCTAGGCGAGGCGCTCAGCGGCAACGCGGTAGGGCTGACCCGCATCGCTCTGCCGGGCGGCGGGGAGATCATCCCCTCCACCGCCTCCAGCGCGTCCAAGGACGGCGGCAAGGAATCCATGTGCGTGTTCGACGAACCGCACCTGTACGTCACGAACGAGCTGCGGCAGATGTTCAAGACCGTGGACCGCAACCTGCGCAAGCGCCGGGCCGCTGAGCCGTGGGCGCTGATGACCTCCACCATGTACCAGCAGGGCGAGTCATCCTCACTGGAAGCCGTTGACGCGCAAGCACAAGCGATCCGCGAGAAGCGGACCCGCGCTACCCGGCTGCTGTGGGATCACCGCGAAGCACCGTCGGAAGTGGACATGACCGACATGGACAGCATGGTCGCCGCGCTGGCCGAGGTCTACGGCCCGTCCGCCGACTGGATGGACCTGCCGGGCATCGTGGAAAACGAGTTCTGGGACGTCACCAAATTGGTCGAGGAGTCCCGTCGGTACTTCTTCAACCAGCGCGGGTCGGCCGCCGCTGCCTTCGTCACCGCGCAGGAATGGGACGCCTGCGCTGACGCCGCCAGAAAACCCTTGTCCGACAAGGACACGGTGGTTCTCTTCTTCGACGGCTCCACCTCCGATGATGCCACGTGCCTTGTCGCCGTGCGCATGTCTGACGGGCATCCGGCCGTGGTGCACTGTCAGGAAAAGCCGGATGGCTTGCAGGGCAAGGGCTGGCGGGTCAACAAGACCGAGGCAGACCTAGCCGTTCACGAAGCCTTCGCCCGATTCGACGTGGTGGCCTTCTTCGCCGACGTCGCCGAGTTTGAGTCCTATGTGGACGACTGGGCATTGAGCTACGGGGACCGGCTGCTGATCGAGGCCACCACCGGACGTAACCGCCACGCCGTGGGCTATGACATGCGTGGCCGAACCGCCGACTTCGCGCCAGCGGTGAAACGCGCCCTGGTCGACATCCGCCAGAAAACCCTGACACACGACGGGGATCTGCGTCTGCGCAGGCACATGCTCAACGCTCGCCGCAGGCCGACCCGCTTCGGCCTGCTGATCGGCAAGGAGGGTGCGGAATCGCCCCACAAGATCGACCTCGGTGTGTGCCTGATCGGCGCACGCCACGTCCGCCGGTTGGTACTGGCCAGTCCGAAGTGGACCGACCGAGCCAAGAAGCGCGCCGGGAAACTGCGGATCTTCACCTGATACAGGAGGTGATCATGTGGCCCTGAGCCAGAAAGACGCGGCCGACGTCGCGGCCAGGGTGATCGATCGGTGGCCGGACAAGGAACGACACGAGCGCATCCATCGCTACGTGCGCGGGGAGCACGATCTGCCGTTCGCGCCCAAGCATGCACGTGCGGCCTACCTGTGGACGCTCAAGCGCAGCCGCACCAACTGGTGCCGGTTGCTGGTGCAGTTGTTGTCGCAGAACCTGATCGTGGACGGCTACCGCGCCACCGACCCCAACAGCCCCGCCCCGGCCGCCTGGTCGCACTGGGTGGCCAACTCCATGGGGCGGTACCAAGCCGCGGTTCATCGCTCCGCCCTGAAATACGGCCTGGCCTTCGCTTTGGTGCTGCCGGGCGAACCGTCGCCGGTGATCCGGGGCTACTCGCCCCGGCGCATGACGGCGGTCTACGCCGATGACCGCGACGAGTGGCCCGTCTACGCCGTGGCCCGCTCGGTGTCCTGGACACCGTCCGGCCCGCGCACGCTGTACCGGCTCATCGATGACCAGGCGGTCTATGACCTGGCCGAGGATGACACCGGCCTGGCCTACATCTCCCACCAGGAACACGGACTTGGCCTGTGCCCGGTCGTGTCCTTTGTAGACGAGGAGGACTTGGACGGGGACAGCCCCGGTGTGGTGGAACCCATCTTGGATGTGCAGGACCGGTTGAACTACAGCACGTTTCTGTTGATGCAGTCCGGCGAGCACGGGGCGCACCGGCAACGGTGGGCCGCTGGCCTTGAGCTGGACGAGGAGACCGAACCCGCGATCGGCCCGGACCGGCTGCTGCATTCGGACAGTGCGGAGACCAGGTTCGGCACGTTCGAGCACACCGACTTGCGCGGCTACATCGATGCCCTGGAACAGATCCTGCGGCACCTGGCCGCCCTGACCCAGACCCCGCCGCACGCGCTGCACGGGTCGCTGACCAACCTGGCCGCCGATGCTTTGGACGCGGCCGAGTCCGGCTTGCAACGCAGGGTCGGCGAACGGCGCACCTCCTATGGGGAGTCCTGGGCACAGGTGCTGCGGCTGTGCGCGCTGGTCGCCGGAGACGCCGAGGGCTGGCGCGATCTGGCCGCACACGTCCACTGGCGCGAAACGCAAAACCGGTCTCTCTCCGCCGTGATGGACGCCTGGGGCAAGGCGGTGACCATGTTGGAGATCCCGCCCCGCGCGGCCTGGGAACGCATCCCGGGCGTGACCGACACCGATGTGGCGCGCTGGTCGCAGATGCCCGCCAGCCTCGACGGTCACGCGCTGCTGGCCGAAACCCTCACCCGCCACACCGAGGCCAGTACCACGGAGGGAGGCAATCCTTTCGATGGCAACCAATCCAGCGGCAGCCCAGGCGACCCAGGACCACCGCCGTAGGCAAGGCAGCTTGGCCGGACTGGTGATCAAGGACGTCCTCTCGGTCTGGGAGACCCTGGACCCGCTGCGCCTGGATGCCACCGCGCGCACCTGGACAGCACGGGTCGCCGACCAGATCGCGCGCCACCGCGCCACCTCCCAGCGGCTGAGCGCGCAGTACTACCAACGGTTTCGGGGACTGGAGATCGGCCGAGACGGGTGGAGCCTGCCGAGGCTGACCGACTCCCCGGCCTGGCGGGCCGCGCTGCTGGTCTCCCTGTTGGTGACCGGCCCGGTCCGGATCAAGCGGCTGACCGGGCGCGGCATGGACCCACGGCAGGCCGCCGACCATGCCGCCCCGGCCGTGGCCGCCGCTACCGTGCGGCAGGCCCGCGCCGCCGGTCGCGCCGCGATGCTGGCCTACCTGCGCAGCGACCCCCGCGCCCTGGGCTACATGCGCGTCACCGACGGGGACCCGTGCGCCTTCTGCGCGATGCTGGCCAGCCGGGGCGCGGTCTACCTCACCAAGTCCTCGGCCCTGACCGACAAGGGCAACCCGGAGGACGGCTACCACGACGGATGCGGGTGCGAGGCCGAGCCGGTCTACACCACCACCCCCGCCCTCCCGGAAGCCTCCCGCCGCTTCGCCCAGCTCTACAAGAAGCACGCCGAAGGGTTGCCCGCCAAACAGGCGCGCAACGCCTTCCGCCGCGCCTACGAAGCCGACCGGCGCGCGGCCACCTGACCCGCCTCCCGGCCCCGGCAGACCAGACCAACCACACCCCTGCTGGTTCCTGCCCGGGGCCGGGACGGCCCTTCCTCCCCGGGGTGCTGCTGGCCCACGCCGCAGCACCCCGGGGCTTCCCACCTCACCCCGCTTGCCGAGGAGGCCCCCGTGTCCGAGACCAGTCCGCCCGAAACCAGCCCGGCGCCCACCGCACCGCCCCCTACTCCACCGGAGTCCCCGCCGGTGCCCGCCCCGGCCGCGGTGAGTCCCCCGCCCGAGGCCGCGCCGCCGGCGAGGGCCGAACCGGGCGGGGATCTGACCGTCCTGCAGGACCAAGTCAGCGACCTGACCAGCAGGTATGAGCAGGCCCGCTCGGAGGCTGCGACAGCCCAGCAGCGGCTGAATCAGCTGGTGGCCGCTCGCGCGGTCGGTCTGCCGGACGTGCTGGCCGACCGGTTGCGCGGCGAGGACGAACAGGCCCTGAGCCAGGACGCCTCGGCCGTGCTGGCCGCCGTGACGGCCCTGGCCGCCGCGCAGGCCCCCGCCGCTGCCCCTGCCCCTGCGCCGGTCGCGCCGGTGCGGCCGGTGGAGTCCCTGCGCCCGGCCTCCCCGGTCGGCGACTCGGTGCCGGTGCAGGACACCCCCGAACAGATTGCCCGGCTGGTCTGGGGCAAGAAGTAGCGCCCGCTCATCCCCCGGCTGTTGCCTACCATCCCAAGGAGACTGACCACCCCGTATGCCCAACGTCCTACTGACACCCAAGCAAATCGCGTCGGCATCGCTGGCCGCGCTGGAACAGCAAACCGTCTTGGCGGCCACCACGTGGCGCGACGCCGAAGCCGACTTCGCCGGAAAGCGCGGCGACACCGTCACCGTGCGCACCGGAACCGTGGTCGGCCCCGCCCGCCGCTACAACCGCGCCGAGAACAAGCCCATCGTCATTGACGACGTGGTGGAGCACGCGGTGGACGTCAAGTTGTCGGACTACCTGTACAAGGGCGTCGCCGTCACCGACGAACAGCTCTCCCTGCACATCGCCGATTTCACCACCCGCGTTGCCGTGCCACAGGCCAAGTCCGTTGCCACCGAGGTCGAGGTGATGGTTGCCGCGCAGATGAACGCGCTCACCGGCTCCCTGACGTTCAAGCCGGACGGCAGCGACGTGCACCGGCAGATCCTGGCCGCCCGAACCCGGCTGAACAAGGCCGGTGTTCCCCGCGAAGACCGCTTCCTGGCTGTCAGCGCCGAAATCGAGGCCGTCATCCTGGACGACCCGAACAAGCGGCTGATCAACGCTGACAGCGACACCTGGACGGCCGCCCTGCGCGAAGCGGTCATCGGCCGGTTGTACGGCTTCAACGTGGTCCCCTCGGTCTACATCGCCGATGGCTCCGCCGTGGCCTACCACCGCACAGGATTCCCTTTGGTGACAAGGGCTATGGAGGTTCCTTCCGGCGCGTCCTTCGGGGAGTCCATGACCTACAACGACATTGCCCTGCGCCTGATCCGCGACTATGACCCGGGCTACCAGCAGGACCGCTCGGTGGTCTCCACCCTGGCCGGTACCACGACCACGTTGGATGAGGGCGTGCTCAAGCGCTCCTTGCGCCTGACCACCGCAGCGGCATGACCGCTGCGGCCGTGCCGCCGCTGGCGAGCCTGGCCGAGCTGGAAACCCGGATGCGCCGCCCCCTGGCCGGAACACCGGATGAGGACGGCGCGCTGGCCGCACTGGCCGATGCCTCCGCGCTGGTGCGCGCCGAAGTGCCGCCCGCGCTGCTGATCCCCACCACACCCCCGGCCGTGGTCGCGGTGGTGTGCCAGTCGGCAGCGCGGGCCGTGCGCAACCCCGATGGGTTCCAGTCCGAGACGGCCGGTCAGTACACCTACCGCTACGGCGACCCGGCCGTGACCGGGGTCTACCTCACCGAGGAGGAACGCGCCGTGCTGCGTCGCCTGTCCCGCCGCAGCGGCCTGCGCTCCACCCGCACCCCGTATGGGGCCGGAGAACACACCGACCCGCCCTACCGGCTCCCCGTGCTCTACCGCTACGGCCGAACCGGAGAACCGTTCCCTTGGGAGGACCCGCCTGCACCTACCCCATGAGCTGATCGTGATCAGCCCCCGCGAACTCCCCGACGCCTACGGAAACCCGGTGCCGCGCCTGGACTACGGCCCCGGCGCGGCACGCCGCCCGCTACGCGGCCTGCTCCAACCACGCGAGTCCACCGACACCGCCGAGGTCGGGCGGCACGCCATCGGCTCGATCTCGTGGCTGTTCACCTACGACCCGGTGTACCCACGCGAACGCATCGTGCACAAGGGCCGCAGTTACGACGTGCAGGGCGAACCTGAACGGTGGAAACCCCGGCACGGCCACATCCATTACGAGACCGACCTACGGCATGTGGAGGGGTGAGAGGCCATGGCCGAGGTACGCCTTGACCACGCAGGGATCGCGGAACTCCTGACCAGCCCGCAAGTCCGGGAGCTGCTGACCACCACCGCGCAGGCCGTGGCGCAGACCGCCCGCGCACAGGGCCGCCTGCTGGCCAGCGGCAAGCCGGTGCCGGTCACCGTGGCGGCCGAGTCCGACACCGACCGGGCGCGGGTCTCGGTGGGCATCCCGCACCCGGCAGGCATCGGCATGCAAGCCCGGCACGGCCTGCTGTCCCGCTCGGCCGAGGAGAACGGCCTGACCGCGCTCGGCCTCGACGGGGACGGGCCGGAGTGAGCAGACCCATGCCGGTGCCGGTCGACGTCGCCGAGCTGGCCGCGCGCGTGCTGCGCCGCCAGCTCGGCGCGCACACCGACCCGCCCGCCACCGGGGTGCAGGTCTCCACCGAGGTGGGCCGGGGCCGAGACGGCGGACCGCCGTCCCTGCCGTGGCTGCTGGTCGCGGTGGACGGGCACACCTGGCAGTGGCCCGCCATCCAGCGCGCCACGCTGCGCCTGACTGCCTGGCACCACACCGAACACGCCGCCGTGGCCCTGGTGGGCCTGGCACTGGGGGTGCTGTGCAACCCCGCCACCGCAACCGGGGCGCTGATCTCGGCCGAGCCGAACACCGGCCCGGTGGCGGGCACCGACCCCTACACCGGCGAACCGCTGGCCACCGCGAACGCGGTGCTGCTGGTGCGCACCCCCGCCCGCCGTCCCGGCCCCGGCTGACCCGGGGCTGCCACACCGCCCCGTCTGCGTGTCCGCGGTCGCGGGCAGCGGCGCCCATCATCCGCCCGGGTCGGTCCCCGCCGGCCTCGCCGAGCGGGGCGGAGCACACCGCCCCGACCCCACCCCCTACGGAGGCTCCTCCTCTTGTCCCTCAACTCCTCCTTCGTGCGCGTGCCCGGCACGGGCGAGCTGTACCTAGCCGCACCGGGAACACCCGAACCCACCGACGCCACCAGCCCACTTCCGGCCGCCTGGACCGGCCTCGGGCTGACCACCTCCGACGGCGTGACGCTGAGCCGCAAGATCGAGCGCGAGCCCACCGAGCACTGGCAGACCCTCACCCCCGCCCGATTCATCCTCAAGTCCCACGAGCTGACCGTGAAGTCCGCCCTCCAGGAGAGCAAGGCGGCCGTGCTGAGCGCCTACTTCTCCGGCATGGTCTTCGCCGAAACCGCAGCCGGGTCCAAGAAGTTCCGGGCGGAGCTGTCCACCATCCCACGCGGCGACGCCCGCGCGCTGTGCGTGGACTGGACGGATCAGGTCAGTGACACCGAGGTCTACGCCCACCGGCTCTACCTCCCGCGCGCCGAGGTCACCGAGACCGAAGAGGCGCAGTGGTCGCGCACCCAGGAAGCCCGCTGGGGCTTGACCTTCTCCGCCCTGGCCCCGCCGTCTGGTTCGACCGTCCTGGCCGTGTGGCTCACCAACGATCCCGCCGTGCTGGCCGCCACCACCCCGCCCGCCGGTCCTGCCGCAGCAGCTGAGAAGTGAGGAGCCCCACCATGACCACCCGCCAGCGCGCCGAGGCCACCAAGGCCAAACCCAAGACCGGCAAGGGAAACGACCCCACCGTGACCTGGCGCGGCCTCAGCTTCACTCTGCCCCGGGCCGAGGCGTTCCCGCTGGATGCCGTCGAGGCCGAGGAACACGGCAAGCCTCTGCTGGCGCTGCGGCTGATCCTGGGCACCGAGCAGTACGCGCAGTGGCGCACCGTGGCCGGAACCGTGGCCGATGCTGAGGAGTTCTCCGCCGCCCTGGTCGGGGAGCTGGGGCGGGGAAACCGGTAACGGTCGCGCGCCTGCTCGGCCAGCGCGCGACCGCCGAAGCCCTGGAAGCCGACCTACTCCGCGTCTACGGCGTGGATCTGCTTGACCTCTACCGGGGACAGCTGTCCCTGCGCAGGGTGTGCCTGCTGGTGGAGCACCTGCCCCAGGACGCGGCCCTGTGGCGCACCCTGGCCCCCGACGCCGACTGGACGCGCACAGACCTGTTGCTGCTGGCCGTGGAACGCAGGCTCACCGCCGTGTGGGCGCTGCTGGCCGGGATGCTCGGCCAGAAGCTCACCGAAGACCAGCTAGCCCCGCCGCTGATTCCCGGCAACACCACCGAAAACCCCTCTCCACCGGGAGGGGGTGAACCGGAAACACGCCCCCTGCGAGAGATCGCGCTCATGATGAGGGGAGCGTGATCGATGGCCAACGTCGGGCACGCCTACCTGACGCTTCTCCCGTCCCTGCGCGGAATCTCCCGCGTGATCCGGGACGGAGTCCGGGAGGGCGAACGGGCCGCGCCCGCGCTGGGCATCACCGCCGAACTCAGTACGGCGCTGCTGCGCCAGCAGGTCCAGGCGGCCACCCGCGAGGGTGGCCGCCCGGCGCTGCACATCCTGGCCGAGCTGATCTCCCAGCCCGCAGAGGTTGCCTTCGGCGCGCTGATCCGCCGTATGTCCACTCGGGACATTGACGTGCGGGTAGCCCTGGACAGCTCGGTGGGCACAGCGGTACGCAGCCTCTCCGCCCTCGGAGAGAGCAGCAACCGCGCCACGGCGCAGTTCACCGCGATGACGGCGGCCGTGGGCGCGGCCACCCTGCGCGGCGCGGTCATGGCCGCCGCCCTGGCCCAGGCCGCCGGAGCCGTCGGCGCGCTCGGCGGAGCGGCGGCCACCGCCTCCGGCGCGCTGCTGGTGATGCCCGCTGCGGGCCTGGCCGCCGCCGTCGCGATCAACACCCTGCGCTTGGGGCTGACCGGGTTCTCCGACGCGCTCAGCGCCAGCACCCCGGCAGCCTTCGCCGAAGCCCTCGGCAAGCTCGCGCCGAACGCCCGCATCGCAGCCACCGAGGTGCGCGCGCTGCGCCCGGCCTTCGACAGCATGCGCCTGGACGTGCAGGACGAACTGTTCGCTGGACTCGGGTTCGCTGTGCGAGACCTCGGCGGTCAGTACCTGCCGATCCTGCGCACCGCCCTGACCGGAGTGGCCTCCGAACTCAACATCGCAGCTGGCCAGGTCACAGGCTTTCTGGAGCAGTGGGACACCGCCGCTGACATCACACTCATCCTGGGCAACGCCCGTACCGCCATCGGCAACCTGACCGGCGCGGTCGCCCCGCTGGTCTCGGCTTTCACCGACGTGGCCACCGTGGGCAGCACCTTCCTGCCGCAGCTCACTTCCGGCGCGATCGGTGCTGCGCAGTCATTCAGCGAATTCATCAGCACAGCAAGGGAATCCGGGAAGCTCGCCGGATGGATCTCTGCCGCCATTGATGTGTTGCGCCAGCTCGGTGCGTTGCTGGGCAACGTGTTCAGCATCGTCACCTCGGTGTTCTCCGCCGCTTCCGCATCCGGCGGCAACATGCTGACGGTACTGGTCAACATCACCGGCCAGGTAGCCGAGTTCCTTGAATCAGCGCAGGGAATCACTGCGCTGCAACAGATTTTCGGCGGGCTGGCCGCCGTGGCCGCTGGCCTCGGTCCGATCGTGGCCGCCATCGGTGAGGCCCTGGTGACCTCGCTCGCGCCCGCCGTGGCCCAGATCGGACCCATGCTCGGCGACGCGCTGCGCTCCCTGGCCCCGGCTATTGCCCCGCTGGGGCAGATGATCGCCGCGCTTGCCCCGGTGCTGGCCGTTGCGGCACAGGCGTTCGCCTCCATGCTGGTGCCCGCCGTGGCCGCGCTGGCCCCGGTCGTGGAAGCACTCGCCCCGCCGCTGAGTGAGGTCATCGGCCTGCTCGGCGGTGCGATCGGCGGAGCTATCGCACAACTCGCGCCGGTCATCGCCGCCCTGTCCGCGGTACTGGCCCCGCTGCTGAGCCAGCTCGGCGGCCTGATGGTGCAAGCCATCGCACAGGCCGCCCCAGCCCTGGCTACCTTCGCAGCCGCGCTGGTGCCGATCGTGGCCCAGGTCGGCGGGGCGCTGGTGCAGGCGCTGACCGCCGTCCTGCCGATCCTGGGCGCACTGTCCAACGTGTTCAGCACGGTGTTGCTGGCCGCGCTCAACGCCGTCATGCCCGTGCTGCCCGTGCTGGTCGACGCGATCACCCAGCTCGCCGAGGTGATCACGACCGCCCTGGCCACCGCCACACCGGTGCTGGCCGAAGTCGGCACCCTGGTGGGTCAGGTGCTCACTCAAGCGATCACCGGCCTGGCACCGCTGATCCCGCCGTTGGCCGAGGCGTTTCTTGCCGTGGTCAACGCGCTGCTTCCGTTGCTGCCCATCGTGTTGCAGATCGTGACCGCGCTGTTGCCCCCGTTGATCAACCTGTTGACCTCGCTGATGCCGGTGATCATTCAGGGCGCACACCTGTTCGCCACCCTCGTAACCGCGATCACTCCTCTGGTGGAGCTGATCATCAACCTGTTGGTGCCTGTGCTACAGGGGCTGATCGCTGTTGCCACAACGGTGTTCGGCTCTCTGGCCGCGATCGTCGGCGGTGCGATGCAGGTGGTACGCGGCGTGATCGAAACCGTGCTGGGCCTGATCACCGGCGACTGGGACCGGGCGTGGAACGGTCTCAAGACCATCGTGTCTGGCATCTGGACGGCCATTTCGGGCGTGGTGCGCTCTGCCATCAACGGCGTGGTGGGCTTCGTCATGTCCTTGAATGAGCGCATCCTCAACGTGTTCGGGGGTGCCGGTACCTGGCTGATGCAAGCCGGTCGCGACATGATCAACGGACTGATCAACGGCCTCAAGGCTGGGTGGAACTGGGTGGTGGACTGGCTCCGCTCCAAGGTCAGTGGCCTGATCGACCAGGTCATGCAGTGGTTGGGCATCCGTTCTCCCTCAACGGTGTTCGCCAAGATCGGTACCCAGGTCAGCGCCGGTTTGGCGCTGGGGATCGAGGACACCGCAGCGATCCCGGCCGCCGCAGCCTCCGCCATGGCACAGCGGGTGGCCCGTCAGGGCGTGACCGCCCTGCCCGAGGCACGTCCCACCCTGCCCAGCAACGGAAGCCCATCGTCCACTGTGGACGCTGAGGTGATGCAGGCGGCCGTCACGGCCGGAGTCATGGCCGCACTCGACCACGCCCGCCTACGGGTGGAGGGCTCCGGGGTGGCCCGTTTGGTCAATGCCACCAACACCAGCAACGCAAGGAGGTGAGCCGTGCCGTTCTTCCTCGGCCCGCTCGGGGCACTGCGGGAACTGCCGTCCCCGGCCCCGGACAAGGCACCGGAGGCCACCGCGACCCGGGTGGGTGCGGTACACCGCTCGCTGACCGGGCGGCCCACGATCGACCGGATCGCGGTGCGGCGCACCTGGGTGCTGTCCTGGCCCTACCTGGACCCAGGCTCGGCGGCCTACCTGGACGCGCTGCACCTGGGCCTGCTGGACGGCCCGCTGTGGCTGATCGACCCGCAGCGGGTCAACAGGTTGCCGGTGCAGGCCGCCGCGACCGGCACCGGCCTGCGCTCGGTGCAGGGCTTCACCGCCACCGGCGGCACCCTGCGGTGGATCTCCCAGCCCAGCCCGCTACCCCTCTCCGGTGGCCTGCGCTGGGAGGCCCCGCCCGGCGGTGGCCAGCTCACCGCCGACACCGAGGTTCCCGCGTTGCCGGGGGAGCCGGTCACCTTCTCCGCCTACGTCTCCGCCGAGGTGGCGGTACGCGCGGTAGTGGCCGCCTACACCGCCAGCGGCGCGCAACTCACGCTGACCGAGGGCACCCCGATCACCCCCGGGCCGACGCTGCGGCGCACCCACGTCACGGCGCTGGTGCCCGCCACGGCCGCATACCTCCGCCTCGGCCTGCTCCTCCCCACGGGCGGGCCGGGCGGCGCGGTCACCACCCAAGCCTGGCAGGCCGAGGCCGCCCCGCAGCCCACGCCGTGGGCGCCGGGGGGCGGGTCCGCCGTGGTCGCGCTGGACTCGGTGACCACCGCCTACCCGCTACCCGGCCTGCACGGCACCACCGTGACCCTGTGGGAGGTGTGAGCCGGTGCAGATGCCCGAGGACACCGCCCTAGCCGCGGCCACCCACGGCGCGGTGCGCACCCCTCTGGTGCGCCTGCGCGCGGACTGGGACCGCGACGGCCGCTACGCCCATCCGCTCGCCGACCTGACCGAGGTCACCGAGTCGGTGACCGTGGACCGCTCCCTGACCGGGGACCTCCCGGCCGAGTGTCGCCTTGTCGAGGGCTACACCACCGCCCGCCTGTCGGCGACCCTGGCCGGAGCGCGCAACGGCGACCCGCGCGACATCGCCCGCCTGCTCTCCCCCTACCGGCGGGACAGCCCGCTGCACGCCCGGCCCCGGGAAGACACCCCGGTCCGCGCTGAGATCGGCTTGGCCACCCAGGACGGCCCGCGCCTGGTGCCCCAGTTCCACGGCACCACACGGGGTTTGAGCATCAACTCCGCCGAGCGCACGGTGACCCTGGACGCGCTCGACCCGGCTGAGCGCCTACGCAACCCGGTCACGCTCCCACTCGGCGCGGAACACCGATCCGCCTACTACAACCGCCGGATCTGGCCGTGGCGCAACAGGACGAACACGCAATGGGTCATCGACTACGTGTTGCGGCGCAACGGAATCTACTTCTCCCCGCCGCCCCGGACGGACTGCATGTGGGCCATGACCGGGCACGGCGGCGCATGGCCGGACGTCGGCAACCGTGGTGACGTCACCGGCTTCCCCGAAGAACCCGGCACCCCCGAGTACGTACCGGGCCGCTACGGCCTGGCGCTCAACGGAACCAGCAAGATGTTCGCGCAGTTCCTCGCACGCTGCGTGCGGGAGTTCCGCCCCGGTCACGGGGCCGGGCACGCCTTTGAGTTCCACCTGTTGGCCGGTGCCAGCAACGCCCTGTCCAGCAACTCCAGTGGCCTGCTGCTGGGGATGGGCACCAGCGGGCACCAGGACCAGTTCGGCACAACCTTCGACATCCTGTTGCGCGCCAACGGAATTCTTACCCTTGAGGTCCACACCCAGGGCAACAAGGTGCTGACCCTGGACGGGCCGAGCCTGACCGGAGAACCGGCCTGGCACGCGGTCGGCTGCTGGGTGCACTGGGACGCCGAGGTCCACGACTTCACCGCCGTCTGGCACGTGGACGGTGTCCGGCACGGCCCGTACACGGCCACGATCGGCACCCTGTCCACCTACACCGGCGGGAGGCACGCCACCGTCCTCGGTGCGTCACCGGTTCCGGTGCAGTGCATGCAGATCAGCTACGCCCCGGAGATCCCTGCCGACTGGGGAACCCCGCACGCCTCCCAAGCCGACCTGGACACGGGGCTGAACTGGATCTACGGCCTGCCCGATGTCGTCTCCGCCGATTCCTGGGAGGTCATCCGCACCGCCGTGGGCGCGGAGTACGGCGTGGTCGAGTTCGACGAGTCCGGCCGCTTCCGCTTCGCCAACAGGGAAAGCGCCCGCCGACGCGCCAGCGCCGCCCCGGTACGCACCCTGGACGCGGCCGTGTCCCTGTCCGGCCTGACCGTCTCAACCTCCCTGGACAGCGTCCGCAACGCCGTCAGCGCCAGCACCGCCCCCCGCTTGCAAGTCACCAGCGCCGTGACCGTGTGGGAACCCCGCACCCCCGAACAGCTCGACACCATCACCGGACAGTTCTTCGTCACCGTGCAGATGTCGCGCCGGGTCCAGGTGGCCCAGGCCGACCTGCACGCCCTGTCCCCGCAAGCCTGGGATGACGACGTCCGCCACTCCTTCGTGGCCGTAGACGCCAGCAGCGGCGAGTTCGCCGACGGCGTCATCGTGCGGGTGCGGCAGTTCGAGGACGAATCCACAGTGCAGCTCGACATCACCAACCCGCACCCGTTCACCATCCGCTTTGCCCTCGGCGACCGCCCCACGTTGCGGATCAACGGACTGGAGATCAGCGACGAACCGGCCACAGACCACCTGTGGGACAACCCGGCCTCCGCGCAGCGCTACGGACGACGGACCTTGGCCTTGCAGGGCAACGCCTTCCGTCAGGAACCCGGCTCCGCCGCTGCCGTGGCGCGCTCGCTGCTGACCGACCTGGCCGACCCCACACCCGTGCTGGCCGAGATCCCCGTACCGGGTGATCCACGGTTGCAGCTCGGCGACGTCGTGACCGTGCTCGACCCGGACGGACTCGGCGGACCGATCCGCGCCAGCGTGATCGGCATCCGCCGAACCCTGTCCACAGCAGACGGTCTGTCCGACTCCCTCACCCTGCGCGCCGAACCCCCGGCCCCCTGAGCCACGGCGCGCACTCCCTCCCCGCACCACAGGCCGAGGAGGTGATGCCGCACGCCTTCACACAATCCCTTGCCCCGCAACGCTGAAAGGACTCTGTGACCGCACCTGACGTGCTCTACGACGATGACCACCACCCGGCCGAGGTCGAGGTTTCCGACTTCGCCCCGGGCGAGGACGACAACCCGGAATCCCTGATGGGCGAGGAGGTCACCGGCTAATGGCCTACCGACTCGCACGCTGCCTGGCCGTGCTCCGCGATGAGGTCAACGCCCGGTGGCCCGGCCGCGACAAGGCCAGCGACGGCTGGATCGGCGACCCGGCCCACGCCTCCCGCAAGTCCGACCACAACCCGTGGGTCAAGGACAGCAACGGTGTGGGCGTGGTCCGCGCCTATGACTTCGACTCCGGCCACGGGGGCGATACCGGCATCGGCCTGCACATCGCCGAACATGTCCGCACCCTCGGACAGCGCGGACACCCCGCGCTGGGCAACGGCTCCTACGTGATCTCCGCCCGGCGCATCGCGTCCCCGGCCTCGGGCTGGTCCTGGCGCACCTACACCGGCACCAACCCCCACGTGAACCACACCCACATTTCCGTCAGCCTGACCCAGTCCGGCTATGACGCCACCCAGGGCTGGGGGCTCTCCGGCGGTGGCCCCGGCCCAGGGCCGGGAACCAACCCGGGCGGGCGTCCGACCATCCGGCGCGGCAGCACTGGCCCGGCCGTGGCCGAGGTCCAGCGCATCCTCAATGCCTGGTACCCCAAGCTCGCCCGGCTGGCCACCGATGGCGTCTTCGGTCCGGCCACCCATGCCCGGGTGGTCTACATGCAGCAGCGCGCCGGACTCGGCGCTGACGGCATCGTCGGCCCGTTGACCTGGCGCAAGCTGCTGGGTGGGTGAGCCGATGACCGCCCCGACCGCGGACACCACCCCGCCCGACCCGAACCGCCTGCAGGAAGAGTGCCGGGCGGAGCCTTCCGCCCGGCAGCTCTGCCGCCGGCCTCGCGCAGTGGGGCGGGCACTGGTCGTGATCGCAGGCGTCGTCGTGATCGTGCTCGGGCGCAAGCTCCGCGACTACGTCGACCACGCCGAGCACGTCATCCGCACCGGCCTGGCCGAGCTGGAACACAAGGACTGAACCCCCACCAACTCGGCGACCTCGCACAGCTGACTTTCCTCGGGTGTGCCCTCGCCGGGTTCCTGCTCTCCCGTACCGCCCGCTGGCTCATCAACACCCCCGAAGCCAGCCCACACCACCACAAAGGAGAACCACCCACCTTGCCCACCCCCACCCCCGCGCGACCGCGCCCGCTGCGCACCGCCGCGTCCTGGATCGGCGGCCTGTCCGCGCTGATCTCCGGACTGGTCGGTTCCGGCCTGCTCACCGGCATCCAGGGAGATGCCCTCACCGGTGCCATCGGCGCGGTGGTCGCCGTGCTCAGCGCGTTCGGCATCGTGCTGGTCACCGAACGGCGCGTCACCCCGGTAGCCGACCCGCGCGACGACTCCGGCCGTGCCCTGACCCTCGACACCGGGGAGGCCACCAGGTGAGTAGCGGCGCAACCCTGCACGCGCCGAGTCCGGACATGGTGGCCGCTGTGCGGGCCGTACAGGCCCTCAGCGGCACGCCGCAGCGTCCAGGCCCTGCCCTGACCAGGCAGGGCCGCACGGAGGACGCCAGCCCGATCACGGCGACGCTCGCCGCAGAGCAGGACAGCGGCCTGTGGCTCTCCGTGGACGGCGCGGACGTCCACCAGGTGGCCGCCAGGATCAGCGCCGTGTGCGGCCTCCTGAGCCCAGCACGGCCGTTCCGGTAACGAACCATCTGCCGGGGCAGCGGATTCCCTTGCTTCCCATAGAAAAGGACCCCCTCCGCCTTGCGCGGAGGGGGTCCTTGTTGTCGTTTCGGCCGAGCGCTAGCTGTCCCCGGGCTGCGTCTCGGTGCGCCCGGTCGGCGTCGGGCTGAGCAAGTCTGCGATCTCAATGGTTGCGCCGTTGTCGGCTACCCGTTCGTTCCACGCGGCCAGTTCCGGCATTGCTTCCTGCCAGCCGTCAGGCAACCGCCAGCGGGCCGACCAGGAACCATCCGGCCGCTTCTTGGCCGCGAACTGGAACCCCAGTTCCAGCCACCTCAGCCGCCGGTCCTGCGATTGCAGCCCCTCTAGCTCTTCCTTCCAGGTCCGATCGGTCGGCACCCACTGCACACCCCCCGGGTCGACCGGAAGCGCCCTGAGCGTGTCGATATCCGCCAAGATCATTGCTCCGTTCGCCATGGCCTTACTTCGATCTTCCGGCTTACCGGCGCGCGCTACCTTGGACATCTCCTTGGTGTATTCCCGTTCCAGCTTCGCGATCTCGTTCGCGTGATCGGTTGGTGGCATCACGATGCGCTCACGGACCGGAACCATTGAGAAGATTTTGTAGAAAGCCTGCTCTGCCAAAGGTTCAATCTCATCCGCACGCATCGCAAAACCGTGTTCAGGAGTGCCACAACGCCAGTACCGATAGTCGTACACAGCCACGGTTCCGTCAGCACGAATCCGCTCATCATGGTGGCCACGATGCCACAGAGGCTCAAGGCAATCCGGACACACCAGCACCCCAGAAAAAGCGCGAGGCTGATTGCTTCCCCGATTTTTCCGTCGCGACTTTTCTTCTAGCCTGGCAGAAATCTCCGCCTGCTCGGCGGGCTCAAAGATGCCAAGCTCGACCAGGTCCGGATGCTCCAACAATCGGCGAACCACGGTCCTTTGCCACTTGTACCCTTTGAATTCGGTCGTTTCAGGGTCTTTCCGCTGCCGCTCTGCATACAACTGAATTTGCCGGTCCGTTGGACTCAGTACCTTGTTTTCGTTCAACCAGGCGCACATATCGGTGAGGTTCACCCCAGTCCGCGCCATCTTGGAAAGCTTATGCAGAATCCTGACCGCATACTGATCAATCCCGAGAAACCAGCCACCACCAGGCAACTCAACTGGCATAGTGCCATAAATGTGACCTCCGCCCGACCAACGACCCGCCGCCTTAAGGGTCGCCTTCGACGAACGAAAACGTTCCCTCATCCGTTCACGTTCCATGCGAGCGAATGCCGCGATCAACGTGATCAGAAACTCGGACATTGAGTTGCTGGAGTCGATTCCCTCGGCGATGGAAATTAGCCGCTTTCCCCGCGACCTAAGCCACTCCAGCAGCGTCAGCGCATCCATTACATTGCGAACCAGGCGGTCCAATTTAGAGACAACCAACGTCTTCCACGGCTTCGGCGGCGCATCACACAGCCATACCTTGAGTCCATTGCGCTTGTGGGGTTCCAGGTCGCCGGAAACAGAAAGGTCCTCTACCGTAGCAGCGATCGGAACATCGTAGGCGTTCGACCATCGATGCGTGTCACGGTTCTGACTTTCACTAGACGTGCTTTCATCCGAGAAATGCGACTGCCGGGAATAGCACACTGACGCATCGTCTTCAGGGGTAAACGGGATGGCTGGCAGTCGCTCGCTAACCTGCTTCTTAAACCGGCGTCGCCTACGGGGGGTGGGTGCACTCATGCTCGGTGTCCTTGCTGGTAGTTGCCCGTTCGAGTGTGGTTGGTTGACACACTCGGGGTAACTCAGGCGCGCGGACCGAGCGGATGAACCCGGACAGGGACAGCAGCGCCGGCTGCCCGGCGTCGACCCGTTGCGCTTCCCATCGCATGCCAGCGAGTCGAACATACGTTCGATTCGAACGCAAGCTCAGGTTGGCTCGCGTCCCGCCGCCGCACCGGCCAGCGTCGAATTCCCGGTTCGCCGAACGCTCTCGAAATCAATCGGACAAGCCCCCTCCCGTTTCACCATATATCGCTTGCGACAAGACCCGGGGGTGCCGCACACTGGATTAGGAACACATGCCGACTGGATGGGACAGAATTTTCCGAATGGACGGTTCATGTTCGATGTGATCATTGCCGGGTGTGGGCCGACCGGTGCGATGCTGGCCGCCGAACTACGGTTACACGATATGCGGGTGCTCGTCCTGGAGAAGGAAACCAAGCCCGTTTCTTTCGTCCGCATCGTCGGCCTGCATATTCGCAGTATCGAGCTGATGGCCATGCGCGGACTGCTCGATCGCATTCTCGAACACGGAAGACAGCGTCCGGCAGGCGGTTTCTTCGCCGCCATCGCCAAACCCGCGCCCGAGGGCCTGGATACCGCGCACGCCTATTTGCTGGGTATCCCGCAGCCGGTTATCGTTCACCTGCTCGAAGAACATGCGATCGCACTGGGCGCGCAGGTCCGGCGCGGTTGCGCGGTGGCCGGTGTCGAGCAGGACGACGAAGGGGTGACCGTCGAACTGGCCGACGGGGAGCGGCTGCGTTCCCGCTATCTCGTCGGTTGTGACGGCGGGCGCAGCACGGTGCGCACCCTGCTCGGCGTCGGTTTCCCCGGCGAACCCTCGCGGACCGACACACTGATGGGCGAGCTGGAAGTGGGTGTGTCACAGGAGGAGATCGCCGCCAAGGTGACCCACATTCGCGAGACCAACAAGGTATTCAGTCTCGACCCCTTCGGCGAAGGGGTTTATCGCGTCGTCGTCCCGGCCACGGAAGTCAGCCAGGATCGCGCGGAGCCACCCACTCTTGAGGATTTCCGACGAGCGTTGCGGGCCATCGCCGGAACCGATTTCGGCGTGCACTCCCCACGCTGGTTGTCCCGCTTCGGCGATGCCACCCGGCTGGCCGAGCGGTATCGGGTCGGGCGAGTGCTGCTGGCCGGCGACGCGGCGCACATCCACCCGCCCGCCGGCGGGCAGGGCCTGAACCTGGGCGTGCAGGACGCGATCAACCTCGGCTGGAAACTGGCCGCACAGATCCGCGGCTGGGCGCCGGAGACCCTGCTGGACACCTACCAGGCCGAACGTCATCCGGTCGCCGCGGACGTGCTGGACAACACCCGCGCCCAGATGCTGCTGGGTTCCGCTGAACCGGGCGCGCGGGCCATGCGCAGGCTGCTCACCGAACTGATGGACTTCGACGAGGTGAACCGCCATCTGATCGAGAAGATCACCGCGATCGGCATCCGCTACGACTTCGGCGCGGGCCTCGACCTGCTCGGCCGCCGCCTGCGCGACCTCGACCTGAAACAAGGCCGCCTCTACGACCAGCTACATCGGGGCCGCGGCCTGGTGCTCGACCGCACCGAATGGCTGACCGTCGAGGGCTGGTCGGATCGAGTCGACCTCATCGCGGATCCCACCGCGGCACTGGATGTTCCGGCCCTCCTGCTCCGCCCTGACGGCCACGTCGCCTGGATCGGCGAACACCAGCAGGATCTGGACGACCACCTCGCCCGCTGGTTCGGCCGCCCCGCCACCTGAGGTCATCTGGGCAGCAAAAACACAGGAGCCGCCGCGAAAACCCGTTGGCGGACCACGACGACCGCTGCTAGCTTTCCGGCGGCCGTGCGAAAGAACGAGGAGGTGGTACCCGTGAACGTAGCGACATGGGTGCTCCCCTCCGGGGTCACGGTCGGACGCTAGGTCGTCCGGGAGCGCCGTTCACGAGCACTCCCGAAAGGCACGACCGTGCGATTCACCGCTGAACAGCGCCTCGACGACGGCGTCCTCGAACGCGAATTCACCCTGGGCGAGATCCCCGGCATCCTGTGGACGCCTGGATCCGAACCGGCCCCGCTGATCCTGATCGGACACCCCGGCGGCTTCCACAAAAGGCTTCCCCGGCTGGTGGCCCGAGCCCGCCACTACGCGGCGGAGTACGGCTTCGCGGCCGCCGCCATCGACGCCCCCGGCTGCGGTGACCGGCCCCGTTCCGCCGCCGACGAGCAGACAGGCGCCGACCTCCGCCGAGCGAAGGAGGCCGGCGAGCCGATCGAGGAGATCCTCGAAGCCTTCATCGTCCCGATGGTCGACAAGGCGGTCCCGGAATGGCGGACCATCCTCGATGCCCTCCTGTCACTGCCCGAGATCGGCGGCCCGGTCGGCTACGAGGGGATGAACTCCATCGGCATCCGGCTGGCGATGGTCGAGCCGCGCGTCTCGGCCGCCGTGTTCTTCGGCATGAGCTTCGTGCCCGAACTCCTGCGCGAGGAAGCCCGGCGGGTCACCGTGCCGCTGCAGTTCCTGCTGCAGTGGGACGACGAAGGCAACGACCGGCAGCAGGCCCTGGACCTGTTCGACACCTTCGGCGCCCAGGAGAAAACGCTGCACGCCAACCTGGGCGGGCACACCGGCACCCCGTGGTTCGAGGTGGACGACGCGGCCCGATTCTTCACCCGGCACCTGAAGTGAGGCCGGGCCGTCAGACCGGCGGCAGCCGGTAGCCGGCCGACCACGACGCCGCTCATCGAGGACAGGTCCCGGCCTTCCTCGATGGCGGTGGCCGACATCGATCGGCCACGGCGGTACCGGTCAGCGGTGGATCCACCGGATTCGTTGCCCGGCAACGGACATCACCACAGCGGCACGGGTTTCCCGTTGGCGCGACTGGCTTTCAGCTCCTCGATCACACCACCGCCCCGGACTGCAACGCGGCCAGTGCCTCCGCGGTGGCCTGGTCCACCGGCAGGTAGACGAGCAGCCGGAGTTCGTCCGTGCCCGGCACCGGCAGGCTCTCGTAGCCCAGGGTCAGCGGCCCTGCCTCCGGATGCGCCCAGTGTTCGACACCGGTCCACGCGGGCAGCACCACGGCCGCGGCGTACCGGCGGCTGAACTCCGCGCCCAGCATGATCGCCAGCTCCTCGGCCAGCACCGCCGCCGGATGGTCGCCCAGATCCGCCGCGGTGCGCAGAACCGCGGCCCGCTCGTCCGCCACCCGGGCCCAGTCCGGAAACAGGGTGCGGGCGCGCGGATCGCTGAAGACGAACCGGGTGAGGTTGACCGGCTCCTCATCCAGCAACCCGGTCGCCGCGGCCAGCCGCCGGAACCCCGAGGTGCTCGCCAGCACCTCGCCCTGCGGGGTGAGCACGCACGCCGGCGCCGGGTCGAGCTGGTCCAGCAACGTGCGCACGGTCGGCCGCAGTTCGGCCACCTGGCTCAAGGCGAACGCACAGGCCGTCCCGGCACTCGCCTTGATCAGGCGGTACAGGTGCACCCGCTCGTCCGCGGTGAAGCCCAGCGCGTCGGCCAGCGCGCCCAGCACCTGCCCCGAGGGGTGCCGGTCGCTGCCGCGTTCCAGCCGGGTCAGGTACTCCACGCTGATCCCGGCCAGCTCCGCCAGCTCACCACGCCGCAGTCCGGGTGTGCGCCGGCGCGGGCCGGCAGGCAGCCCGACCTCCGCCGGGGTCACCGCCTCCCGGCGCGCCCGCAGGAACCCACCCAGCACGTTGTCCGCCACGATCCTCGACCCTACGCGGAAAGGGTCCCTCGCACGGTCTCCCATCCACAGGCCCGCCACCCGCAGGATGGACGGCATGCGGTACCGACTTTTCGGCCAGACCGGCCTGCGCGTCTCGGAAATCCTGTTGGGCACCATGGTGTTCAGCGACCAGGCCGAGGCGCGGCGCATCATCGACGCCTACGCCGACGCCGACGGCAACGTGCTGGACACCGCCTCGGCCTACGGTGACGGCGAAGCCCTTCTGGGTGAAATCCTGACCCGCCGGGACCGGTTCGTGCTCGGCACCAAGTACACCCTCTCCCGCGACCACGACGATCCGAACGCCGCGGGCAACCACCGCAAGAACCTGACCCGCTCGCTGGAGCAGAGCCTGCGCCGGCTGCGCACCGACTACCTCGACATCTACTGGGCGCACCTCTGGGACCGGCACACTCCTCTGGAGGAGACCATGCGCGCGCTGGACGACGCCGTGCGCGCGGGCAAGATCCTCTACACCGGCATCTCCGACGCCCCCGCCTGGGTGGTGGCCAGGGCGAACACCCTCGCCGAGTGGCGCGGCCAGACCCCGTTCGCCGGTCTCCAGGTCCCCTACAACCTGCTGAGCCGCGATATCGAGCGCGAACTGCTGCCGATGGCCGAGGCGTTCGGGATGAGCGTGACCGCCTGGGCGCCGCTGGCCTCGGGCAAACTGACCGCCACCGCGGAGTCCAACCGGGTCGACCCGGCCACCCTCACCCCGCGCGAACTCGCCGCCGCCGAAGCCGTGCGCACCGTCGCCGAAGAGCTGGGCGCGCGGCCGGCGCAGGTGGCGCTGGCCTGGCTGCGCAGCCGGTCCAAGGCGGTATTGCCGCTGGTCGGGGTGAGCAGCCTGGCCCAGCTCACCGAGAACCTGGCCGCGCTCGACCTGGTCCTCCCCCAGGACGCCCTGGACCGCCTGGAATCGGCCGCGCCGTTCGAGCTGGGCTTCCCCGGCGACTTCATCGCCGAATGCGAACCCGCCCCGTTCTGCTTCGGCAACGCCGCGACCCGGCTGGACGGCCGCTGACACCTCAGCCGATCAGCTCGGCTGCGGTCTCCCGCAACGCGCCGCGCTGCCGGTCCTGGCAGGAGGGCACGCCGCTCATCTGCCAGGACCGGCTGCGCACCCGCTAGCCACGCACCGCCTGGGCGACGAACTCGCTCAGCGACAGCGCGGGCCCGCCGATCAGCTTCTCCAGGTCCCCGCGCGGCACGTCCAGCTCGCCCAGGCCCAGCGCCCGGTAGAAGTCCACGATCACCCCGACCAAGCCCGCAGGCAGACCGGCGCCGAGCAGTCCCGCCTTGGCCTCCGCCGGGCTGACCTCGGTGTACTGGACGTCCTTGCCCGCAGCCTCGCCGATCAGCTTGGCGAGGTCGGCGTAGCTGTAGGAGACCGGGCCGCCCAGCTCGTAGATCGTGTTCTGGTGGCCGTCGGTGGTCAGCGCCGCCGCCGCGGCCCGCGCGTAGTCCGCGCGCGCGGCGGGCGCGAACCGGCCGCCCTGGCTGGAGGTGGCCAGCACGCCGGTGGCCAGCGCGCCCGCGATGGTGCCCAGGTCGTTCTCGAAGTACCAGTTGTTGCGCAGGATCGTGTACGGGATGCCGCTGGCGCGGACCACCTCTTCGGTCGGGCGGTGGGTCTCGGCCAGCGCGATGCTGGCGGTGTCCGCCGCGGTCAGCGAGGTGTAGAAGATGTGCTTCACCCCGGCGTTCCTGGCCGCCTCGACCGCGTTGGTGTGCTGGCGCACCCGGTCGGCTGCGCTCTCCCCGTCAGTGGAGATGATCAGGAGCTTGTCCGCGCCCGCGAAGGCGGCGGCCAGGGTCCCCGGACGGTCGAAATCGCCCTGGCGAAGCTCGATGCCCAGGTCGGCGCCCTTGTCCGGGTTACGCACGCTGCCGATCACCTGATCAGCGGGGACCTTGGTCAGCAGGTGCTGGACCACGAGCCTGCCGAGCTGTCCGGTAGCGCCGGTCACCACGATCGTCATTACTGCCTCCTCGGGCGGTGGGGGTTCTTCCATTCGCTCCAACCGGCCCCGCATCCCAATACTTCCCCAAAGTTAGTAATGACTTTGAAGTCAGTTACTATCTAGAGGGAACCAAAGGAGCTGACGTCGTGGAATTCGATCCGAACGACCGGGACTGCCCGGCCCGGCAGCTACTGGACCGCATCGGCGACCAGTGGACGGTGCTGATCGTGCTGTCCTTGCGGGACGGCGCACGCCGGTTCACCGAGATCGGCGCGGTGATCACCGGCATCTCGCAGAAGGTGCTGTCCCAGACCCTGCGCAGCCTGGTGCGCGACGGCATGCTCACCCGCACCGCCTACGCCGAGGTGCCGCCGCGGGTGGAGTACGCGCTGACCCCGCTGGGGCACAACCTGGCCGAGACCGTCACCTACCTGGACCGCTGGGCCCGCGAGCACATGGGCGAGGTGCTGGCCGCGCGCGCCGAGTTCGACCAGGCCAAGGCGGCGGCGCGCTAGGCGCTCCAGCGGGACCGGCCGCGCCAGGCCGGATCGCGGCCGAGGTAGGCCAGCAGGAACTCGCCCGCGCCCGCATCCGGGCCCTCGCGGGTCACCGGGCCGAAGCGGTGCGGGCGGTCGGCCGGGGTGACGAACAGCGGGACCAGGGCCAGGAGTTCGCGAGCCAGGGACTCCGGCAGCGGGTGGTCGCCGTCGCAGGCCACCGCCAGGTCCCAGCCGTGCACGGCGACCTCGACCGCGCCGGTGACCAGCACCAGAGTCGCGGTGACCGGACAGCCCGCCACCGCCACCAGGTCCGGACCGTCCCGGCGGCGCCAGCTCCGGACCAGCCGGGCGGCGTGCTGGCGAAGGCTGCCGACCAGGTCGGCGGCGGGTCGCTCGCGGCGGGCCGGGGTCAGCGCGACCTGGCCCAGATCGGCGGCTTCGGCCAGCGCGGCCAGGGAGTCCTCCAGGTGGTGCAGCAGCGCGCGGACGTCCCAGTCCGGGCAGGGGGTGGGCCAGGCCAGGGTCGCCGGGGTCACCAGGTCCAGGCCGCCCATGGCGTACCGGACCGCACGTTCCAGCAGGTCGACCCCGCCCAGCAGCGGCGCCCCGCCCGTCCCCGTCATGGCCGCCGGTTCCCCTTCCCGCACCGACCGCCGGCACTTGTCAGTACAGACCCGGAAAGCGGCCGGAAATCATCGGTGAACCGGGCATCGCCACCACAGCGCTACTCTCCGCAGCCAATCCCGCCTTGACCATCACGGTCACCACGATGGCAGGACCGAGCCTCCTTGGATTCCCCCTGCTCACAGCCTTGACTCACATCCACCCCAAGACCCACCGCAACCAACCCCCACCCGGTTCGGCGACATCGGGTCACACGATGGAAGATTCCAGGCAGAGGCTATCGAACACCTGTTCGATTCCAGGCTAGTCTCGATGCCATGACCCCAGCCCTGCAGACCTCCCTCTTCGACCAGGCCACCCCCGGCCTCTCCCCACTCGCCCGCACCCAGCGCACCCATCTCGCGCACAACGCCTGGATCGACGTCCTGCCCGCCTGGCTGACCGGAGCCGACGAACTCTTCGACGAACTCGCCCGAGCCGTGCCCTGGCAGTCCGAACGCCGCCAGATGTACGACCGCGTGGTCGACGTCCCCCGCCTGCTCTGCTTCTACCCGGAACACTCGGACCTGCCCACCGCCACCCTCACCGCGGCCCGGGACGCCCTCAACCAGCACTACACCGCCGAACTCGGCGAACCCTTCCGCACCGCGGGCCTGTGCTACTACCGCACCGGCCAGGACAGCGTCGCCTGGCACGGCGACACCCTGGGCCGGGGCGCCACCGAGGACACCATGGTCGCCATCCTGTCCGTCGGCGCCCCACGTCCCCTGTTACTCCGCCCCCGCGGCGGCGGCGAGGTCCTCCGGCATTCCCTGGGCCACGGCGACCTCATCGTGATGGGCGGCTCCTGCCAGCGAACCTGGGAGCACGCCATCCCCAAGACCGTCCGCCCGGTGGGCCCCCGGATCAGCATCCAATTCCGGCCCCGAGGGGTCCGCTGACCGTCGGATATCAGCGGACCCGCAGGGTCATCGACACCTGGACCACGTCATCCAGGGCGATGTTCTCCTTGTTCCGCACGGAGTCACGCAACGGCAGGACATAGCCCCCGTCCTTGGCATACAAGGAGGTACGCCAGCGAGACCGCCCCAGCACCACCTCGACCGGCACCATGCCCCACCCGTAGGTCACGGTGGCGGCCACGTCCCGGATGAGCGCGGACTCCGCGGCGGGGACGGTCACGAAGTGAAACGGCGCGGGCCCACGCCACTCCCACACCACCCCGTCGAACTCGAACCGCATCCCGGGATCAGCCATCGCGGACCTCGCTGCCATCAGGGTCCCGCCGAACTACGCGGCCAGGCACCGCACCGCCCCACTCCTCGCGGACAACGACGACGCCGACGGCGCGGCCGGGCACGGCGGCCCGCATGTCCCAGTGCACAACCACGCCCCCAGTCTAGAAACGACCGAGCAGAACCCAGTCAGCGCAACCGCAACCCACCATCGCCCCCGGCAACCACCAACCAACCGCCCCACCAACCCCAACCTGACCCCCACACCATCGCTCAACCCAACTAGCTCGCCACCCAATCCACCGACCATCCGTTTCGGCTCCCACCCCCAACAGCCCTCGCCCTCGCCAAGCCCCGACCACCCGGTCCCGTTCCCCCACACCCACCACATCCCAACCCGCACCCGGCCGCATCTCAGTTCACGCCCCCGAACCTCGACCCACACCCGACCGGATCCCAACCCACCCTCTGCCCAGTCCCGACCCGCCCTCTGCTGAACGTCGACCCGCCCTCTGTTGAATCTCGATCCGCGGCGGCCGCATCCCGACCCACACCCCACCAGATCCCGACTCACCCGGCCGCCCACCCTCCGCGGAATACCGGCCCGCACCACGCCGTATCCCAACCCACCCGCACGGAAAGCGCTCGCACCACTCACCTCCGCAGACACTCCACGACGCTCCGCCCGGACGCGCCCGCGTGATGGGACGACGGCCGCCGGTTATGGGTACATTTCTCGGTGACCCAGGGCGAGGACGGCCTGGAGATAGGACCGTCGAGATGAGTGCCCGGCCTGCGGAGAGCAGCACCGCCCTGGAGGTCTCAGCGGCGGCGTGCCGACAGGCCAGGTTGCTGGTGCGGGCGACGCTGGCCGGCTGGGGCGTGGCGGGGCCGGTGGTCGAGGACGCCATGCTGGTGGCCAATGAACTGGTGGCCAATGTGGTCGACCACGCCACGGGACCGTTGCGGATCGAGTTGCTGCCCAAGGTGGGCGGGGTGCTGATCCGGGTCAGCGACGGCAGCCCGGTGCCGCCTCGGCTGCACCGGGGCCCGGTGGACTCGGTGCGGCGGCGCGGTCTGCAGTTGGTCGAAGCGCTCTCGGTCCGCTGGGGGCACCAGCCGACCAGCGAGGGCAAGATCGTCTGGGCGGAACTGGCCGGGTAGCACCGCGGCCGCCGGGCCAAGCCCGGCTCAGCCGAATCCCGGGATGGCCTGCCCTGCGGCTCGACCGGACCGGCGGGCAGTCATCATCGACCCACCCCGCCAGCCACGGTCAACGCCAGTCCCGGTCAACGCCGCCGACGTGCCCCGGCCGACCGGGGCAGCCGGGCAGCGGCTAGTTGCTCGCGGGCGGAGCGGCCTGCTCCCCCAGGGCGAATGAGAGCTGCCCCTCCTCGTCGACCTCGGCGTCCAGGATCTTGTCGTCGAGGAATGCCGCTGCCTGCGGATCGAGGAACACGTGCGCGCCCTCACCGACAAGTACCTGGTCGTTCTGTTCCGGGCCAGAGGCGAGGGTCATCTGCAGTTCGCCGGGCCGGTCCTGGCCACTGGCGGAGAACCGCAGGCCGGAGCCTTCCGGCACCCCGTCCGCGGCGACGATCGTGCGGACGACCTCGATGGCCGTGGGCGTGAGAGCGAGCATCGGTGGGTTCCCTCCGTAGTCGGCACGGCTGTCGAAGTGGGCCACGCTAGCGGCGGTGCTGGCGCCGCGCAGCGTCAACCATCAAGGTGTACTTGCGGTACACCCCGCTAGTGCGCACTATTGGTTCATGCCCTTGCCGCGCTACTACCGGTTACCCACCGAACGCCGTCGACACCTCCTGGACATCGCCCGCGCGCATTTCGCCACGGACGGCCTGGACAACGCCTCCTACAACAAGATCATCACGGCCGCCGGCATCTCCAAGACCAGCGCCTACCAGTACTTCGACGGCCGGGAGGACCTGCTCGCCGCCGTGGTCGCCGACGCACGCGACCGCCTGGCCGACACCCTGGGCACCTGGCCGGGAGTGCTGACCCGCGCCGACTTCTGGCGGGAACTCCGCGCGGGCGCCACCCGTCTGCTCGCGCACGTGATCGTCACCCCGGCGGACCTGGCGGTGGCCGTGGCGATGATCACGGTCGAGGCGGACCAGCGGCTGGCGGCGTGGCTGGACGCGCTGCTCGCCGATGGCCGGAAGTTGGGGCTGGTGCGGGCGGAGGTGGATCCGGAGCTGATGCGGGCGGCGACGGCCGCGGTCTTCCGGGCGGCGGACAGCTGGCTCGCGACCCGCTTGGCACCGGCGGATCCGCAGGTGCCGGAGCAACTGTGGCGGCTGCTGGCCGGGTTGTGGTCGGCGCCGGAACTGGCCGAGGCGGACCAGGCTGGGGCGGACCGGGTCGAGGCGGACCAGGCTGGGGCGGACCGGGTCGAGGCGGGCGGGGTCGAGGCGCGGCGGGCGGGGGCGGGCGGGGTCGAGGCGGCACGGGCGAGGGCGGACAGAGCTGGAAAGGGCCGGGCTGCGGCAGACCGGGCTGCGGCAGACCGGGCTGCGGCAGACCGGGCTGCGGCAGACCGGGCTGCGGCAGACCGGGCTGCGGCTGACCAGAGCGGGCAGGGCTGAGCCGATGCGAACCGAGGGAACCCCCACGGAGACCGGACCGGTAGGCGGGGCCGCGCCAGGGAACGGGCGGACTGACGCAGCGCGCGCTGACGAGACCCTGCGGCCCGCGGAGACGCCGCAGGCCGCAGAAGCGCCTCGGGCGGACATGCGGGCGGACTGGACGATCCCGGCCACCACCCCCGGCTGGCGCGGCGCGCTCTCCCGGGCCATGGGGCCCGGCCGGACCCGGGCCGAGTTGCTCGCCGAACTGCTCGGTGGCGGGATCGCCGTGGGGCTGCTCGCGATCCTGCTCGTGCCCTGGTTATGGCCGACCGGACCCGGTCCTGCGGCGGGCTGGGTCCGGATCGTCGTGCTTGTGGTGCTTGCCGTGGACCTGGTCGGCGGGGTCCTCACCAACTCGACCACGGCCGCGAAACGCTGGTATCACCGCGATCCCCGGTCCGGGGCGCGGGTTCGGTTCGTCGCGCTGCATCTGGTGCATCTGGTGTTGTTCGGTCTGCTTGTGCTTGACCGGGACTGGGTGTGGGCGCTGGGCAACGCCGTCTTGCTGGTCCTGGGCACGGTGCTCATCGAAGCGTCGCCGGTGCCGGCGCGGCGGGTGGTGGCGATGGCGGCGTTCCTGGTCGCGGTGTTGGTCAACCTGGTGTGGTTGCCCGTTCCTGTTGCGCTGGTGTGGGTTCCGGTGTTCTTCCAGCTGAAGTTGCTGGTGTGTCACCTGGTGCCGGAGGTGCCGGTGGGTTAGCCGAGGCTGGTGACGAACTTGGCCACGGCTTCGGGGCGGAGGCGTTGCGCGACCCGGCCCTGGGGGGCGAGGGTGGCCAGGCGGTAGAGGGGGCGGTCGGCGGCGGCGTCGCCTCTGGCCTCGGCGCGGAGCTGGGCGACCAGCAGCTCCGAGTAGGTCAGGGCGTGCGCCTCGCCGGTGGTGGCCAGGACGTCGGCCAGACGGCGCAGGGCGAGGATGCCCAGTTCGCGGCCACCGACGCCGGCGTAGGTGGCCAGGGCGATGTTGACCGTCTTGTTCTTGGGTGGGCCGCTGACCAGCAGGCCGGTGGTGCGGGCGCCGCGGACGTCGGTGATCAGCAGCTCCAGCCGGTGGGCGGCGCGCAGGTTGACCCGGCGGGTGCCGATGGCGCGGACCGAGACCACGCCGTCCTGCAGCCAGACCTTGCGGCGGGCCTCGGTGATCGCGAGCAGTACCAGGGGCAGCGCGACGATCACCGCCGCGCTCAGGCCGAGGGTGGCGCCACCGAAGAGCCCGAACAGGCCGCCGATGGCGCCGCCGACCAGCACCGCCCCGATCGCCACCGCGCGGGCGCGCTTGCGCAGCAGCGCCCCGTCCAGCAGGTCCAGGGGGATCTTCTCGCCGGGAGTCACCGCGGCTGCGCCAGGGCCGCGCGGATCTCGGTGACCACGTCGTCCAGCGGCACCGGTCGCTGGTCGCCGCTGGTCAGGTCCTTGAGCTGGGCGATGCCCTCGGCCAGGTCGCGGTCGCCGAGCACCAGGGCGAAGCGGGCGCCGGACTTGTCGGCCGCCTTCATCGCGCCCTTGACGCCGCGGCCGCCGTAGGCCAGGTCGGTCCGCACGCCCGCGGCACGCAGCGCGCCGCCGATGGCGACCAGCCGGGACCGGGCCGCCTCGCCCAGGGGCACGCCGAAGATCTCGCAGCGGGCCGGGTCGCCGACCGCGAGGCCCTCGGCCTGGCAGGCCAGCAGGGTGCGGTCCACGCCGAGGCCGAAACCGATGCCCGACAGCGGCTGGCCGCCGAGCTGGGCCATCAGCCCGTCGTAGCGGCCGCCGCCGCCGATGCCGGACTGCGCGCCGAGACCGTCGTGCACGAACTCGAAGGTGGTCTTGGTGTAGTAGTCCAGGCCGCGGACCATGCGCGGGTTCTCGGTGAACTTCACGCCCAGATCGCCGAGGTGGCCCTTGGTCTGCTCGTAGTGCTCGCGGCATTCCGTGGACAGGTGGTCGACCATCAGCGGCGCGTCGGCGAGCAGGGCGCGCAGCTCGGGCCGCTTGTCGTCGAGCACGCGCAGCGGGTTCAGCTCGGCGCGGGCGCGGGTGGCCTCGTCCAGGGGCAGCTTGGCCAGGAACGCCTGCAGCTTCTCCCGGTAGGCGGGGCGGCAGGTGGCATCGCCGAGTGAGGTGATCTCCAGGCGGAAGCCGGTCAGGCCGAGGGCGCGGAAGCCGGCGTCGGCGACCGAGATGACCTCGGCGTCGATGGCCGGGTCGTCGATGCCGATGGCCTCGATGCCGACCTGCTGGAGCTGCCGGTACCGGCCGGCCTGCGGGCGTTCGTAGCGGAAGAACGCGCCCGCGTAGTACAGCTTCACCGGCAGCTGACCGCGGTCCAGGCCGTGTTCGATCACCGCGCGCATCACGCCTGCGGTGCCCTCGGGCCGCAGCGTGACCGAGCGGTCGCCGCGGTCGGCGAAGGTGTACATCTCCTTGCTGACCACGTCGGTGGACTCGCCGACGCCACGGGCGAACAGCGCGGTGTCCTCGAACACCGGCAGCTCGATGTAGCCGTAACCGGCCCGCCTGGCCTGGTCGGTCAGGGTGTCCCGGACGTGCAGGAAGCCCGCGGCGGTCGGCGGGTAGTACTCGGGAATGCCTTTGGGAGCGGCAAAGGTGCTCATCGGTAGTGCTTCACAGTCCTCGGGTCGGGAAGGCCGGTGCGTCTCCGCCGGACAACCCCATCAGGAACGGGTTGCCGGCGCGCTCGCGGCCGATGGTGGTCGGGCTGCCGTGGCCGGGCAGCACCACGGTGTCGTCAGGCAGTGGCAACACCTTGGCGCGCAACGACTCCATGATCTGCGCGGAGTCGCCGCCCGGCAGGTCGGTGCGTCCGATGGACCCGGCGAAGAGGGTGTCGCCGGACAGCATCAGCCGTCCGCCTTCCTCGGCGCCGGTGCGGAAGCACACCGACCCGCCGGTATGGCCCGGGGTGTGGTCGACGGTGAAGGTCAGCCCGGCGATCTCCAGCTGCTGCCCGTCGGCCAGCTCGCGCACCTCGTTCGGCTCGCGCAGTTCCAGCCTGCCGCCGAAGAACTCGGTGGCCTCCTGGCCGAAGCCGCGGGCCGGGTCGCTGAGCAGCGCGCGGTCCCCGGCGTGGATCCAGGCGGGGATGTCGTGGCCGTCGCAGACCGGGGTGACGGAGAAGATGTGGTCGAAGTGGCCGTGCGTGAGCAGCACGGCGACCGGGGTGAGCCGGTACTGGCGCAGCGCCTGCTCCAGGAGTTCCTCGGCGTCCTGGCCGGGGTCCACGATGACGCAGGCCTCGCCCTCGTCCGCGGCCAACAGGTAACAGTTGGCGGCGAGGGGGCCCGCGGGGAACCCGGCGACGAGCACGGGGAAACCTCCTGGTCGACTGCTGGTGGCGTGTCCCCCTAGCCTAGCGAGCGGTTCCCACCGGATTTCGCGGGTCGGGGCGACTGACGGCGGGTACCGCCACACGGGCCTTACACGATCCGATCTAGACTCCGCGCGCCACCACCACATCAACTTGACCAGGTCGACCCCCAGGGGAGGATCCACGTGCCGAGCAACGAGCAACGGCGCCAGGCTGCCAAGCGCAAGCTGGAGCGGCAGCTGGAACGCCGGGCGGTGCGCGCCAAGCGCCGTCGTGTGATCGGCGCGGCGGTCACCGCCGTGGCGGTCCTCCTGGTCGGCGGCGGCATCTACTGGTTGGCGACCTCGGAGAGCACCCCGGACGCCGCGGCGAACCCGTCGGACACCTCGACCACGCCGCCGCCCCCGCCGGGCAAGAAGACCGAGGGCCCGTGCAAGTACACCGAGACGCCGGCCGAGCCCGCGGCCAAGGAAGCGGGGCTGCCGCCGGATGTCAGCCCGACCCCGGACAAGGGCACCGCGCAGGTGGACCTCAAGACCAGCCAGGGCGCGATCGCGCTGACGCTGGACCGGGCAAAGGCGCCGTGCACGGTGCAGAGCGTCACGCACCTGGTGGCCAAGAAGTACTTCGACAACACCGTCTGCCACCGGATGACCACCGGCGAGGGCCTGAAGGTGCTGCAGTGCGGCGACCCGCAGGGCACCGGCCGCGGCGGCCCCGGGTACACGATCAAGGACGAGAAGCCGAAGGACCTGAAGCAGGGTCAGCAGGGCGCGAGCATCTACCCGCGCGGCACCCTGGCGATGGCCAAGACGCAGGCGCCGGACAGTGGTGGCAGCCAGTTCTTCATGGTGTACGCCGATTCCCAGCTCCCGCCGGAGTACACGGTGTTCGGCTCGGTGTCCGAGGAGGGCCTGAAGGTGCTCGACAAGGTCGCCGCGGGCGGCGTCGAGGCCCCGCAGGGCGGGCAGCCCGGTGACGGCAAGCCGAAGCTCGAGGTCAAGATCGAGACGGCCACGCTGAAGGGCTGACCGCTCCCGAGTGCGTCGAACCCCCGGCCGGGTTTCCTGGCCGGGGGTTCGTTTTTTTGTTCCACTAGATTATTTTCACTGGACACTGAAGTCACTACGACTGACGACGCTCCGACAGGTGGGCGTCCGGCTGCCGCTGGTGCGCCGATGAGCTGCCCTGATGGCGGATTGCTACCAAACGATTGCGAAGGGTAGTTGTTGAGTACCGGGCGGGGGCCGGGTGTTCGCTTCGTCGCCGCGAGCCTTGGGGGCCCGGATGTCCGTGCTGCGATTGGTTCTCGCTGTCCTGTTGACCTTGACCTGCCTGGTCGTGCTGCCCGCCGCGTCCGCCACGGCCACGCCGCCGGGGTTCACCGACACGGTCGCGTTGTCCGGGCTGCACGCGCCGACCAACGTGGCCTTCGCCCCGGACGGCCGGATCTTCGTCACCGAGAAGAGCGGCCTGGTCAAGGTCTTCGACGGGCTGGCCGATCCGACGCCGACGGTCTTCGCCGATCTGCGGCCGCAGGTCCAGGACTACTGGGACCGCGGGTTGCTCGGGCTGGCGGTGCATCCGCGATTCCCGGTGGTGCCGCACGTCTACGTGGCCTACACCTACGACGCGCTGCCCGGTGGCGCGCCACCCGCCTGGGGCGACACCTGCCCGGATCCGCCGGGCGCGACCGTGGACGGGTGTGTGGTGCAGGGGCGGGTGTCCCGGCTGGTCGCCAACGGGGACGTGGGCACCGAGCAGGTGGTGCTGACCTCCTGGTGCCAGCAGTTCCCCAGCCACACCGTCGGTGAGCTGCGCTTCGGCGCGGACGAGGCGCTCTACGTCAGCGCGGGTGACGGGGCCAGCTTCAACTACGCCGACTGGGGTCAGACCAAGAACCCGTGCGCGGATCCGCCCGGCGTGGCAGGCACGAACCTGGCGCCGCCGGACGCGCAGGGCGGGGCGTTGCGGGCGCAGTCGGTGCGGCGGCCGGCGAACCAGCCGCGGACGTTGAGCGGCAGCATGATCCGGATCGACCCGAACACCGGCACCGGTCTGCCGGGCAGTCCGTTCGCGGGCAGCGCGGACGCCAACGCGCGGCGGGTGACCGCGCACGGGCTGCGCAACCCGTTCCGGTTCGCGGTGCGGCCGGGCACCGCGGAGCTGTGGGTGGCCGATGTCGGCTGGGGCACCTGGGAGGAGATCAACCGGATCACCAACCCGGCGGACGCCACCGCGGAGAACTTCGGCTGGCCGTGTTTCGAGGGCGCGGCCCGGCAGGGCGGCTACGACGGGGCGAACCTGGACTCCTGCGAACAGCTCTACGCCGCGGGCGGGCAGCAGGCCCCGCACTACGCCTACCGGCACGACGCCTCGGTGGTGGCCGGGGACGGCTGTCCGACCGGGAGTTCCTCGGTGACCGGGCTGGCCTTCGAGCAGGGCAGCGCCTATCCCCCGGAGTACCGGGGCGCGTTGTTCTTCGCCGACTCCTCCCGCGGCTGCGTGTGGGCCATGCAGGTCGGCGCGAACGGGCTGCCGGATCCGGCGAAGATCGTCACCGTGGCGACCGGGGTGCAGATCCCGGTGGCGATCACCCGCGGCCCCGGCGGGGACCTGTTCTACCTGGCGCTGGGTGCGGGCGAGTTGCGGCGGCTGAGCTACCCGGCGGGCAACCGGGCGCCGACCGCGGTGGCCACCGCGACCCCGGCCAGTGGTCCGGTGCCGTTGACGGTGCGCTTCGACGGCAGCCAGTCCACCGACCCGGACGCCGACACCCTCAGCTACGCCTGGGACCTCGACGGCGACGGCGCCTACGACGACTCCACCCTGCCACGGCCGAGTTTCACCTACACCCAGGTCGGCCAGGTGCGGGCCGGGCTGCGGGTGACCGACCCCGGCGGGCTGTCCGGGACCACCACGGTCACCGTGACCGCCGGACAACCGCCACCACAGGACCCGGTGCCGGTGATCGCGAACCCGACCGCGGCGCTGCGCTGGCAGGTGGGGCAGCGGATCCCGTTCACCGGCAGCGCCACCGACCCCCAGGACGGCCAGCTGCCGCCCTCGGCGCTGACCTGGCGGCTGCTGCTGCACCACTGCCCGAGCAACTGCCACACCCACCCGGTGCAGAGCTTCCCCGGCGTGGCCAGTGGCGAGTTCTTCGCCCCTGACCACGAGTTCCCGTCCTACCTGGAGCTGGTGCTCACCGCCCGCGACTCCGGTGGCCGGGAGGCCAGCACCTCGGTGCGGCTGGACCCGCGCACGGTGAACCTGACCTTCACCAGCGATCCGCCCGGCCTGCAACTGACCACGTTCGCCCAGACCCAGACCACCCCGTTCTCCCGCACGGTGATCGTCGGCTCGGCCAACTCGGTGTCCGCGCCGAGCCCACAAGCCTTGTCCGGCACCACTTTCGGCTTCACCGCCTGGTCCGACGGCGGCGCGAACAGCCACGTGATCACCGCGCCGGCCACCGCGACCACCTACACCGCGGGCTACCGGGCGACCGGGTTGCTGGCCGAGTACGGCTTCGACACCGGCAGCGGCACCAGCGCGGCCGATGACAGCGGAAACGGCCGCGCCGGCACGGTGTCCGGCGCGACCTGGGTGACGACTGGGCGATTCGGGCGGGCGTTGCGCTTCGACGGGGTCAACGACTGGGTCACCGTGCTCGGCCACGCCAGCCTGTCCCCCGCCCGGTTTACCCTGTCCGCCTGGGTGCAGCCGGGCACGCTGAGCACGCAGTGGCGCACGATCGCCTTGCGGGAGACCACGAACGGGCTCAGCTACGGGTTGTACGCGAGTTCGCCGTCCCGCGGACCGGGTGCGGCGGTGCGGGTCGGCGGCCTGGAACGGGACACCGCGGGCCCGACCGCGTTGCCCGCCAACGCCTGGTCCTACGTCAGCACCACCTACGACGGGACCACCTTGCGGCTCTACGTCAACGGGACGCTGGTGTCGAGCCAGGCCGTGGCCGGGTCGGTGACCGCGTCGAATGGGGCGTTGCGGATCGGCGGGAACGCGGTGTGGGGCAACGAGTTCTTCGCCGGGATGATCGACGAGGTGCGGCTGTACGACCGGGCGCTGAGCCCGGCCGAACTCACCGCGGACATGACCCGGCCGGTGAACTAGGACAAGCGGGCGGGTTCGTCAGGGCCGGGCGCGGAACGTCCGGCGGTAGGCGCCCGGTGTGGTGCCCAGGGCGCCGGCGAACCGCCTGCGCAGGTTGGTGGCCGAGGACAGGCCGACCCGGCGGGCGATCGCGTCCAGGGGCAGGTCGCCGGATTCCAGGAGGTCCTGGGCCGCGGCGATCCGCCGGGCGAGCAGCCACTGCCCAGGGCTGACGCCGAGCTGGTCGGCGAAGCGGCGGGCCAGGGTGCGGGTGGACAGACCCGCGTGCGCGGCCAGCCCCGCCACCGTCACCGGTTCGCCGAGCCTGCCCAGGGCCCATTCCAGTAGCGGGGCCAGGGTGTCCTCGATCTGCGCGGGATGCGCCGGCGCGGAGTACTGCGCCTGGCCACCCTCCCGGTGCGGCGGCATGACCATGGTGCGGGCGATGTGCGCGGCGTAGCGGGCGCCGTGGTCGCGGCGGACCAGGTGCAGGCACAGGTCGATGCCGGCCCCGGCACCCGCGCTGGTGGCCACATCGCCGTGATCCACATACAGCACGTCCGCGTCGACCTCGACCCGGGGGAAACGCGCGGCCAGGTCCGCCGCCAGAGCCCAGTGCGTGCTGGCCCGGCGGCCGTCCAGGAGTCCGGCGTGCGCCAGCGCGAACGCCCCGGAACAGATGCTGACCAGCCGCGCACCCCGCGCGTGCGCCCGGCGCAGTGCCCGGACGACCTCGGCCGAGGGTGGTTCGGTGGCGGGCAGCCAGCCGGGCAGCAGCACGGTGTCGGCCGCGTCGAGCGCGGCCAGGCCGTCGGTGACGAGCATGTCGTACCCGGCGTAGGTGGCGACCGGGCCGGGATGTTCGGTGCACACCCCGAAGGCGTACCGGGTCGGCACGCCGAGGCGCTCGATCCCGAACACCTGGGCCGCGCAGCCGAGTTCGAACGTCGACTGCGGCGGCCGAACCAGCGCGACCACCCGGTGCATGTCAGAAAAGTACCCCTTGATGTCTTTTCAGACACTCGGCGGGGCGGCGGGCAGCGGCCAGGCTGGCCGCATGACGATCAACGAGAACCGGCCGGCCTGCGAGTGGTCCTCCGTGCGGGACGCCCCGGCGCACGAACTCTTCCCCGGCATCCGCTCCCGCCCGCTGTGGCGCGGGGACAACGGCGCGAAGGCGTTCGTGCTGGAGATGGACCCGGACACCAGCTGGCAGGGCGTGGACGTGCACGAGCCGGGGCCGGAGGAGGTGTTCGTGGTCTCGGGGGTGTTCAACGACGGCGAGCGGGACTATCCGGCGGGCTCGTTCATCCACGCGCCCGCGGGTTCCGCGCACGTCCCGCAGACGACCGCGGGCTGCACGCTGTTCCTGTTCTACCCAGAGGGCTAGCTAGCCGAGGTGACCCGGTACACGTCGTACACGCCCTCGACGTTGCGCACCGCCTTGAGCACGTGGCCGAGGTGTTTCGGGTCGCCCATCTCGAAGGCGAACCGGCTCACCGCGACCCGGTCCCGCGAGGTCGTCACCGAGGCCGACAGGATGTTCACCCGCTCATCGGCGAGGACCTTGGTGATGTCGGAGAGCAGCCGGTGCCGGTCCAGGGCCTCGACCTGGATGGCGACCAGGAACACCGAGGAGGCCGAGGGGGCCCATTCGACTTCCAGGAGGCGTTCCGGGCTGGCCTGGAGTTCCTCGCTGTTGGTGCAGTCGGTGCGGTGCACGCTGACGCCGCCGCCGCGGGTGACGAAACCGAGGATCTCGTCACCGGGCACGGGGGTGCAGCAGCGGGCGAGTTTGACCCAGACGTCGCTGGTGCCCTTGACCACCACGCCCGCGTCCACGCCGCGGCGGCGTTGCACGGTGGACGGGGTGGCCCGGTCGGCCAGCTCCTCCTCGGCATGCTCGACGCCGCCGAGCAGGGCGACCAGGCGTTGCACCAGGTGCCGGGCGGAGACGTGGCCTTCGCCGACGGCGGCGTAGAGGGAGCTGACGTCGAGGTAGCGGAGTTCGCGGGCCAGCGCGGTGACCGAGTCGGCCGAGACCAGGCGCTGCATGGGCAGGCCGACCCGGCGGACCTCCTTGGCGATCTGGTCCTTGCCCGCCTCGATCGCCTCTTCGCGGCGTTCCTTGGCGAACCACTGCTTGATCTTGGTCTTGGCGCGCGGGCTGGCCGCGAACTGCAGCCAGTCGCGGCTGGGTCCCGCGCCTTCGGCCTTGGAGGTGAAGATCTCCACGACCTCGCCGTTCTCCAGCTTGCGCTCGAGGGCGACGAGGCGGCCGTTGACCCGGGCGCCGATGCAGCGGTGGCCGACCTCGGTGTGCACGGCGTAGGCGAAGTCGACGGGGGTGGAGCCGGCGGGCAGGGTGACCACATCGCCCTTGGGCGTGAAGACGAAGATCTCCTTGACCGCGAGGTCGTAGCGCAGCGACTCCAGGAACTCGCCCGGGTCGGCGGCCTCCCGCTGCCAGTCCAGGAGCTGGCGCATCCAGGCCATGTCGTCGACCTCGACGCCCTTGTGCGTGCCCCTGGTCTCCTTGTACCGCCAGTGCGCGGCGATGCCGTACTCGGCGGTGCGGTGCATCTCGTAGGTACGGATCTGCACTTCGAGGGGCTTGCCGTCGGGGCCGATCACAGTGGTGTGCAGCGACTGGTACACGCCGAAGCGGGGCTGGGCGACGTAGTCCTTGAACCGGCCGGGCATGGGCTGCCAGAGCGCGTGCACCACGCCCATCGCGGCGTAGCAGTCGCGCACCTCGTCGACCAGGATGCGCACGCCGACCAGGTCGTGGATGTCGTCGAAGTCGCGGCCGCGGACGATCATCTTCTGGTGGATGGAGTAGTAGTGCTTGGGGCGGCCCTCCACCCTGGCCAGGATGCGCGCGGCCTCCAGGTGACCGGACAGCTCGTCGGTGACCTTGCGCAGGTGCTTGTCCCGGCTGGGCGCGCGGTTGGCGACCAGGCGGACGATCTCGTCGTACTTCTTGGGCTGCAGGATCGCGAAGGCGAGGTCCTCCAGCTCCCACTTCACCGTGGCCATGCCCAGCCGGTGCGCGAGCGGGGCGAGCACTTCGAGGGTCTCGCGGGCCTTGCGGGCCTGCTTCTCCGGGGCCAGGAAGCGCATGGTGCGCATGTTGTGCAGCCGGTCGGCCAGCTTGATGACCAGCACCCGCGGGTCGCGGGCCATGGCGATGACCATCTTGCGGATGGTCTCGGCCTCGGCGGCGGCGCCCAGTTTGACCTTGTCCAGTTTGGTGACGCCGTCGACCAGGTGCGCGACCTCGGTGCCGAACTCCTCGCTGAGGGATTCCAGGGAGTAGTCGGTGTCCTCGACGGTGTCGTGCAGCAGCGCGGCGACCAGGGTGATGGTGTCCATGCCCAGCTCGGCCAGGATGGTGGCCACGGCGAGCGGGTGGGTGATGTAGGGGTCCCCGGACTTGCGGCGCTGGTGCCGGTGCTTGTCCTCGGCGACGTCGTAGGCGCTCTGCAGCAGCGCCAGGTCGGCCTTGGGGTGCAGTTCGCGGTGCACGGCGGCCAGTGGTTCCAGGACCTGTTTGACCGGGGCGGCGCGCTGCGCGGTGATCCGCCGGGCCAGCCGTGCGCGCACCCTGCGGGTGGCTGAGGGCGGCGGCGCGGGGAGCGCCGGCTGCGCCGCTACTACGGAGGCTTCGACGTCTTGACTCAAGTGCACGCTCCCGGATTGCCTCGGGTGCCGGGGCCACCGACCCCGGTAACCGAGGATAACGCCACGGGTCGAGCGGAACGCGCAGGTGTTCGACGAACGTGAAGAGTCACACGATGAATAACGTCCGGGTTACCGCCGGACCGATCATTTTTCGCCGTGCGTGCCGTCCCGGTCACCAAGAGTGCGCAGTCGGCCGTGGCGGGACAGGCAGCAGCCCCGCCGGGCTCGCGGGCTCGACGGGGCTGCTCAGTGGCGGGTAGTCGCCGGGTGGCGGGCGGCGACTGCCCGCGAGCCGGTGGTCAGCGACGGCAGATGTCGGTGGCCAGGGTCGGCCCGGCGGTGTCGGCGCACCAGCCTGCCGGGGCCGGGGCGGTGCAGGGACCGGGGCCCTTGCACCAGCCGCTGTCCGCGGCCTTGCTCTCCGTCGCGCCCACGACGAGCAGCAGGGCGGTCGCGGCGATCGCGGCGGTGCACACACTGGCGATACGACGTACAACAGTTGAGGTCATGGCAAGTCCCCCGTTGGTGTGGTGGCCGGGCGGTGGCGGCTCGGCTCGGTGTGCCACAGGTCACCAGGTTAGCCCGATCGAGCGACTGGGGGATTGTCTTTTGGTGCACAAGAACGCGCCGGGAATTGTCTCCCGGCGCGTCCGTGATCGTTCCGATTTCAGACCGTGCGCAATGCCGTGACCTGGTATCCGGCCAGTGCGGCCCGTCCGTTGAGGGCGGCGATCTCCAGCACCACCACGACTCCGGCGACCACTCCCCCGGCCTGCTCGACCAGCCGGCAGGCCGCGGCAGCGGTGCCGCCGGTGGCCAGGACGTCGTCGATGATGGCGACTCGCTGGCCGGGCTGGATGGCGCCGACGGCGATCTCCAGTTCGGCGGTGCCGTATTCGAGGGCGTAGCTGACCTTGGCGGCGACCGCGGGCAGCTTGCCGGCCTTGCGCACCGGCACCACGCCGACGCCGCAGCCGTAGGCCACCGGGGCGGCCAGCAGGAAACCGCGGGCCTCGATGCCGGCCACCACCTCAGCCGGCGGGCAGGCCGCGGCCACGCCGTAGACCAGCGCGCCGAGTGCCTTGGCATCGGAGAGCACCGGGGTCAGGTCGCGGAAGAGCACGCCGGGTTCGGGGAAGTCGGGCACGTCCCGGATCAGGTCCAGGGCGCCTTCCAGATCACCGGCCAGGGTGACCTGTTTGACCACGGCCTGCTGGGCGGCGGCCATGGCCTCGCCGACGCCGCTGACGGCGGCGGCGAGGTCCGGCTGCTGCTGTTCTCCGGTCACCGGCCGCGCTTGCCGGTCGGGCGGGCCCGACGGGCGGCGTCGGTGGCCTTGGCGGTGCGGCCGGGCACGCTGGCCGCGGCGCTGATCGCCTGCTCGCGCCGGAATTCGGCGTCCAGGCTGTCCTCGTCGGTGGGCTCGAAGTGCTCACCGGCCGCGGCGGCCTCGGCCTTGCGGGCCAGGTTGGCCCGGCGCTGGGCGACCCGCTGGGCCTGCTGCTGGTACTTCGGCTCGGTCATCTTCAACGTCACCACCAGCGGGGAGGCCAGGAAGATCGAGGAGAAGACACCGGAGATCATGCCGGTCATCTGCACCAGCGCGAGGTCCTTGAGGGTGCCCACGCCGAGCACGCCGACGCCGATGGCCAGCAGCGCGAACACCGGCAGCACCGCGATCAGCGAGGTGTTGAGCGAGCGCACCAGGGTCTGGTTGACCGCCAGGTTGGTGGCCTCGCCGTAGGTGCGGCGGGTCAGTCCGAGCAGACCGCGGGTGTTCTCCTTGACCTTGTCGAAGACCACCACCGTGTCATACAGCGAGAAGCCGAGGATGGTGAGCAGACCGATCACGGTGGCCGGGGTGACCTCGAAGCCGACGATGGAGTACACGCCCGCGGTGACGATGAGGTCGAAGGCCAGCGCGGCCAGCGCGCCGACCGCCATCCACTTCTCGAAGTAGAAGATCAGGAACAGCGTGACCAGCACCAGGAACACGATCAGCGCGATGATCGCCTGGTTGGTGATCTCCCCGCCCCAGGAGCCGGACACCGCGCTGTCGCTGATCACCGTCGGCACGCTCTGCCCGTTCACGTCCTTGGGCTTGAGCTGGGTGAACAGCGCGTCACGCAGTTTGGTGACCTGCTCGGAGGACAGCGCCTCGGAGCGGATCTGGATGGTCTGGCTGGTGCCGGTGCCCGCGGTCTGCACCGAGGCGGCTTCCTTGCCCACCGACTGCTGGTAGATGTCCTTGACCTGCTGGTCGGTGATGGCCGGACCGCTGACGCTGGTGGTCGGCATGGACAGCTTGGTGCCGCCCTTGAAGTCGATGCCCAGCTCGAAGCCCCGGAACAGCATGGAGCCGAGGCAGATCAGGAACAGGATCGCGGTGGCGACGTACCAGATCTTGCGCTTGCCGATGATGTCCAGCGCGCCGTTGCCCAGGTAGAGCCGGGTGAAGAAGGATTCCCTCTTCTTGGGCCGCTGGGTGCTCTCCAGGGTGGGGGCCACCACGGCTCCGGTCTCGTTGTCAGCCATCTCAGGCCTCCTTCACGGCAGTGGTGGCGGCCGGGGCGGCCTTGCGGTAGGTCGCGTTGAACCGCTGTGCCTCGCCGAGACCGGACAGGCCGGGGCGGGAGAGGAACTTGGACTGGGAGGCCAGCGAGACCAGCGGGTGGGTCACCAGGAACACGATCACCAGGTCGAGCACGGTGGACATGCCCAGGGTGAAGGCGAAGCCCTTCACCTGGCCGACGGCCAGGATGTAGAGCACCGCGGCGGCCAGGAAGCTGACCGCGTCGGCGGAGAGGATGGTGCGCCGGGCGCGGACCCAGGAGCGCGGCACCGCGGAGCGGAAGCTGCGGCCCTCGCGCACCTCGTCCTTGAGTCTCTCGAAGAAGACGATGAAGGAGTCGGCGGTGATGCCGATGGCGATGATGAATCCGGCGACGCCGGCGAGGTCGAGGGTGAAGCCCACCCAGCGGCCCAGCAGCACCAGCACCGCGAAGACCACCAGGCCGGTCAGGACCAGCGACAACGCGGTGAGCACGCCCAGCGCCCGGTAGTAGAACAGGCAGTAGACCAGCACCAGGCCCAGACCGATGAGACCGGCGATCAGGCCGGCCTGCAGCGAGGCGAGGCCGAGGGTGGCCGAGACGGTCTCGAACTCGGACTGCTCGAAGTTCAGCGGCAGCGAGCCGTACTTGAGCGCGTTGGCCAGCTGCTGGGCCTCGTTCTGGGTGAACTGGCCGGTGATCTGGGTGCTGCCGCCGACGATCGCCTCGTTGATCGAGGGCGCGGAGACGACCTTGGTGTCGAGCACGAACGCGGCGCGCTTGCCGACGTTCTTGGAGGTGAACTCGGCCCAGGTCTTCACGCCGTCGCCGTGGAAGTTCAGGGTGACCACGAAGCCGGGGCCCTGGCTGTTGGCCTGCGCGCTGGCGTCGGAGATCTGCTTGCCGTCCAGGAACACCGGGCCGAGGATCAGCTTCTCGGTGCCCTTCTCGTCACAGGTCGCCAGGGGCAGCTTGGGGTCGTCCAGGCCGGTGAGCGGGTCGGCGGCCTTGCAGTCCAGGGTCGCCAGCGCGAGCTGCTGCATCTGCTGGTCGCTGACCAGCGCCGGGTTCTGCCGGATCTCCTTGGCCTGCTTGATGGCCTCGGGGCCGGCCTTCGGCGCGGGCGGCGGGCTGCTGGGCGGCGGCGCGGCGGAGGAGCTGGGCTGCCCGCTGCCGGTGGGCTGCTGGGCGGGGGCGATCCGGCCCTGCGGCTTCGGCGAGCTGGTCGGGGCGCCGGCGGCCGGACCGGAGGTGGTCGGCTTGGGCGCGTTCGAGCCGGAAGGCTGGGTGCTGGGTGCCGGCTGGTTGGTCGCGGGGACCGCGCCGATCACCTGGCGGAAGCCCAGCACGGCGGTGCGGCCCAGGCTGCGGGCCTCGTCCGGGTTGTTGCCGGGGACCGTGATCACCAGGTTGGTGCCGTCCTGCACGACCTCGGCGCCGGAGATGCCGGAGCCGTTGACACGCCGGTCGATGATCTCGCGGGCCAGGTTGAGCGACTCCGCGGAGGGCGGGGCGCCGCTCTCCGACCGCGCGGTCAGCGTGACCCGCGTGCCGCCCTGCAGATCGATGCCCAGCTTCGGCTTCGCCTGCCCGTCACCGGTGAAGAACACCAGTGAGTAGAGCACGACAACGATCAGTCCGAAGGCGGCGAGGTTGCGCCACGGGCGTACATGCCCAGCCGGAGGTGCCACGGTGCGTCGGTCTCCTCAAGCCAACGGGGCCGTCTGCTGGCCCCGTTGCCGATGGTCAGTGGATGTCGACCACCCTGCCCGCATCGGGCGAGACAAGGCGGTGCGCCCCCGCGCACGCTGCCTGCGGGGGCGCCAGAGCCTAGCGCGCCAGGAAAACCTGACGTTAGCGTCTTACCGGTTGTTCTTTCCCTGCTCAAGGGGCGGGGCGATCTCGGCCTTGCTCTCGTTGGCCTTCTCCGCCGCCGCGGGAGCCGGGGTCTCGTCGACCTCGTCGACGTCCACGTCCTCGTCGGCGGTGTCCTTGACCTTCTCGCGGACCGCCGCGCGCACCCATTCGGTGGTCACACCGGGGGCGAGTTCGAGCAGGATGGTGGTGTCGTCCTCGGCGTCGACCACCGTCGCGTACAGCCCGGAGGTGGTCATGACCCGGTCACCAGGCGCGAGCGAGTTCTGCAGCGACTGCTGGTCCGCGATGGCCCTCTTCTGCTTGCGGACGCTGAGGAACATCATGACCCCGAGCCCGACAATGAGGAGCGGGAAGATAAATGACGGGTCCATCATTCTCCGTTCGGCGGAGGCCGCCCTGACGGCCTGACCTCCGGTTTGTTCGGGTATGCGGGTACGAGTGTGCCAGGTGTCACTCGCTGTGCGGCCGGGGCGGGGGCTAACCCACCTCGCCGGGAGCCTGGGCCGGGGGTTCAAGCCCGAGGTGACGCCATGCCGACACGGTAGCGACCCGCCCGCGCGGTGTTCGCGCGAGCATGCCCGCCCGCACCAGGTACGGCTCGCAGACCTCCTCGACGGTGGTCGGCTCCTCACCCACCGCCACGGCCAGGGTAGACACCCCGACCGGTCCGCCACCAAACGACCGCACCAAAGCACCCAGAACGGCACGATCCAGGCGGTCAAGGCCGAGGTCGTCCACGTCGTAGACGCGGAGCGCGGCATCGGCGATGTCCCTGGTCACGGCGCCGTCGGCACGCACTTCGGCGTAGTCGCGGACCCGGCGGAGCAGCCGGTTGGCGATCCGGGGGGTGCCGCGGGAGCGGCCGGCGATCTCGGCCGCGCCGTCGGGGCGCAGGTCGACGCCGAGGATGGTGGCCGAGCGGGTGAGGATGCGTTCGAGTTCGCCGGGGACGTAGAACTCCATGTGCGCGGTGAAGCCGAAGCGGTCGCGCAGCGGGCCGGTCAGCGAGCCGGCCCTGGTGGTGGCGCCGACCAGGGTGAACGGGGCGATCTCCAGGGGGATGCTGGTGGCGCCGGGGCCCTTGCCGACCACGACGTCGACCCGGAAGTCCTCCATGGCCAGGTAGAGCATTTCCTCGGCGGGCCGGGCGATGCGGTGGATCTCGTCGATGAAGAGCACATCGCCCTCGGCCAGGTTGGACAGCATCGCGGCCAGGTCGCCCGCGCGTTCCAGGGCGGGGCCGGAGGTGAGCCGCAGCGCGGCGCCCAGTTCGGCGGCGATGATCATGGCGAGGCTGGTCTTGCCCAGTCCGGGCGGGCCGGAGAGCAGCACGTGGTCGGGTGGGGAGCCGCGCCGCAGGGCGCCGCCGAGCACCAGTTCGAGCTGTTCGCGGACCCGGGCCTGGCCGACGAACTCGGTCAGGTTCTTCGGTCGCAGCCCGGTCTCGTCCTCCCGTTCGCCGGTGGCGGCGTAGGGGGAGAGCGGGGTTTCCTCGTCGAGGTCGTCGTCGAACACCGCGCGGCCCCGTTACTTCTTACGTCCGAGCCCGGCGAGGGCCTTGCGCAGCACGGTGGCGGTGTCGCCGCCGCCGTCGGCGAGCACGGACTCCACCGCCTGCTCGGCCTGTTTGGCCGGGAAGCCCAGGCCCAGCAACGCGTCCACCACCTGGCCGCGGACCTGGTCGTGGCTTTCCCCCGGCAGTCCGGGGTTGCTGCTGGGCAGCAGCGCGCCGACCTTGTCCCGCAGTTCGATGACGAGTCGTTCGGCGCCCTTGCGGCCGACGCCGGGGACCTGGGTGAGCACGGTGATGTTGCCCTCGGCCAGGGCCGCGCACAGCTTGTCCGGTTCGAGCACGGCGAGCACGGCGAGGGCGAGTTTGGGGCCGACGCCGGTGACGGTCTGCAGCAGGCCGAAGAGTTCGCGGGCCTCGTCGGTGGCGAAGCCGAAGAGGGTGAGGGAGTCCTCGCGCACGACCAGCGTGGTGGACAGGCGGGCCTCGTCGCCGCGGCGCAGGGTGGCCAGGGTGGCGGGGGTGGTGCGCACCGCCAGGCCGACCCCGCCGACCTCGATGACGACGTGGTCGAGGCTGATGGCGAGCACCTGGCCGCGTACCGAGGAAATCACGTGATCACTTGTTCCTTGTCCGGGCGGGCTTGGCCGCCGTCCTGGCCGCGGCGGCGAGCCGGGCCTTGTGCGCCTGGGCGAGCTGGGCGGCCCTGGCCTGGGCCTCGGCCAGCCGGGACTGCATGGGCGCGCGCCAGATGTGACAGATGGCCAGGCCGAGCGCGTCGGCGGCATCGGCCGGTTTCGGCGCCTCGGACAGGCCGAGGACCTTGGTGACCATGGCGGTGACCTGGGCCTTGTCCGCCCGGCCGGAACCGGTGAGCGCGGCCTTCATCTCGCTGGGGGTGTGGAAGGCCACGGGCAGGTCGCGGCGGGCGGCGCACAGCGCGATCACCCCGCCCGCCTGCGCGGTGCCCATGGCGGTGCGCACGTTGTGCTGGCTGAACACCCGTTCCACCGCGATGACGTCCGGGCGGTAGCGCTCCAGCCAGAGTTCGGCGGCGTCGGCGATCTGCATCAGCCGCACGGCCAGGGGCGCGTCGACCGGGGTGCGGATGACGTCCACGGCGACGGCGCGGACGCTGCGGCCGGTGCCGCCGTCGACCACGGCGATGCCGCAGCGGGTCAGGCCGGGGTCCACTCCCAGCACGCGCACGCAGACCAACTCCCGATCAACTGGCGAACACTCGTTCGAACCCTAGAGGGCGGGCGGCGGACCCGGGCGGGTGACACGCGAATACGTGGACAGTCACCCGGCGACTGGGTACCGTCGACGTTGCAATGCGATCGCATTGGATCTCTTGGGGGTTCTTGAGATGAATGATGTCAGCAGACGTGGCTTCCTGGCCGGAGCCGCCGCGGTCGGCGGTCTGGCGGCCACCGGCGGCGTGGCCGCCGCGGCGCCCGCGGCCGAGGCCAGCGGTGGTCATCCGCCGCTGGGCCCGGTGACGGTGCGACCGGGCGACCCGAGGTATGAGGACCTGCGGATCAAGGGGATCAACGTCCGGTTCCGCCCGACGCCCGAGGCGTTCCAGCTGGTCGGCTCGACCGACCAAGTAGTGCGCGCGGTGCAGGAGGCGGTGCGCGCGGGCAAGCGGATCACCGTGCGCGGCGGCGGCCACTCCTGCGAGGACTTCGTCGGCGACGGCGCGCAGGTGATCATCGACCTGTCCCAGTTCCACGACGTCTACTTCGACCCGCGCCGCAACGCCTTCGCCATCGAAGCCGGCGCCACCCTGCGCGAGGTGTACAAGACGCTGTACCTGGGCTGGGGCGTGACCGTGCCCGGCGGGGAGTGCGGGGAGGTCGGCGTCGGCGGGCACATCCAGGGCGGCGGCTACGGCCCGCAGTCCCGCAAGCTCGGCGTGCTGGTGGACTACCTGTACGCGGTGGAGGTGGTGGTCGTGGACAAGGACGGCACCGCCCGCGCGGTGGTCGCCACCCGGGAACCGCACGACCCGAACCGGGACCTGTGGTGGGCGCACACCGGTGGCGGCGGCGGCAACTTCGGCGTGGTCACCCGGTACTGGATGCGCGACCCCAAGGCCAAGGGCACTGACCCCACCAAGTTGCTGCCGAAGCCGGCCGCGGCGGTGCTGGCCGGGGTCGCGCTGGGCGGCTGGGCGGAGATCGACGAGACCCGGTTCGTCCGGCTGATGCGCAACTACGGCGAGTTCATGGAGCGGCACAAGGGCGCCGACTCGCCGTACGCCTCGCTGTGGTCGGCCTTCCTGGTGCCCTGCCCGACCGAGGGTGCGCACCAGGGCGGTTTCGTCATCACCGGCCAGCTCGACGCCACCGTGCCGAACGCGGACAAGCTCCTGGCGGACTATTTCGCCGCGGTCACCGCGGGTGTGGACAAGGGCGTGCACGTGCTCCCGCCCGAGCGCCGGACCTGGCTGACCAGCGCGCTGTCCTCGGGCACCAACCAGGAATCGGGGCGGTACAAGCAGAAATCGGCCTACCTGCGCAAGCGCTACACCGACGAGCAGGCCAAGATCGCCTACCGGCACATCACCAAGGCCAAGGCCCCCGAGGGCACCAGCCCGCCGCCGATGCTGTGGCTGTTGTCCTTCGGCGGCAAGGTGAACACGGTCGCCCCCGAGGCCACCGCGATGCCGCAACGGGACTCCATCCTCAAGGCCACCTTCATCACCTACTGGCCCGACCCCGCCGAGGAGGCCCTGGAGATCCGCCGCGTGCGCGAGTTCTTCCGCGACCTCTACGCCGACACCGGCGGCGTCCCGGTCCCCAACGCCGCCAACGACGGCTGCTACATCAACTACCCCGACATCGACATGGCCGACCCGGCCTGGAACACCTCCGGCGTGCCCTGGCACGAGTTGTTCTACAAGGGCAACTATCCGAAGTTGCAACAGGTCAAGGCGAAGTGGGACCCGCGCAACGTCTTCCACCACGCCCTGTCCATCCGGCTGCCGTGACCCCGGTGTCGTAGCCTCAACCCGGTGCGCCGAGGTGACCACCACCCGCTCGACCTGCTCCCGCTGTTCCTGGGCGTGTTGCTGGGTCTGGGCACCAACCTGGTCACCTCGGCCCCGGACAACTGGTGGTCTCCGCTGCAACCAGTGGCCCGGTATGCCTGGGTGTGGCTGCCTGCGTTGATCTTGGCTATCTACCTGTTCGAGCACCTCCGCCGCTACCTGGCCACCCGGCATCGCGTGTGGCACGACGGCAGCCCCTACCCCGGCCTGGAGTCCTTCACCGCCGATCGCGCCGCGGTGTTCTTCGGGCGCGACAACGAAACCCGCGATCTCCTGGAGCGTCTCGCCCGGTCTGGCGGCGATCCGGCGCACCGGTTCGTGCCGCTGGTCGGGCCGTCCGGCAGCGGCAAGTCGTCGCTGATCCAGGCGGGGGTGCTGGCCGGGCTGGGTTCCCGCTGGACTGTCTTCGGGCCGGTGGAACCCGGGCCGGATCCGTTCGGGGCATTGGCTTCGGCGTTGACCGAGACCGACCGGAGTCGCTGCGCCCGGTTGCTCCATGACGAGGCGACCCAACTCCCCCAACGCCCGCCGACTGATCTGGCCACCCGGCTTGCCGGAACTCGCTGTCTGCTGGTGATCGACCAGTGGGAGGACCTGACCCGGGTGCCCGAGGCCGAGCGGACGCTGTTCGTCAGCCTGATCGAGGCAGTGCTGGCGGCGCAGCCGAACCTGCATGTGCTGGTCGCGTTGCGGCCGGATGCGTTGGGGATGTTCGCGGCGAACCGGTTGTTCGCGCATCCGTATCCGGTGGGGCCGCTGGAACCTCGGTTGCTGCGTCAGGTGATCGTCGGGCCTGCTCGGGCGGCGGGGGTGGAGTTCGAGGACGGCTTGGTCGAGCAGATGGTGGCGGAGGCGACGGTCGGGGATGCGTTGCCGCTGCTGGGGCACTTGTTGCAGCGGTTGTCCGGCGCCAAGGTCATCACGGTTGAGGCGTATGACCGGGCTGGGCGGGTTGGCGGGGCGATCGCGCGGCACGCGGATGAGGTCCGGCTTGCGCTGTCGGCGGTGCATCCGGACGCGGAGATCGAGGCGACGCTGTTGCGGTTCGTTTCGTGGGAGGGCCGGGAACCTACTCGTCGCGCTGTGTTCACCGCCGACTTGGATGCCACTGGTTTCCGTATCGCTGACGAGTTCCGCGCAGCTCGGCTGTTGGCGGAGTCGGGCGACGGCAAGTCCTTCGACCTGGCGCACGATGCCTTGCTGCGCCAATGGTCCTGGCTGCACGACCTGATCATCGAGAACGAGGATCGGCTTCGCCGGTTGGCGTTGTTGAGCAGCCAGGCTCGTGCGTGGGCAGTCGAGCGGCAGGACGATGATCTGCTTCGTGGACAGGCACTTGTGCTCGCCACGGAGACATCCGCGGATGGGGTCGTGGCCGAGTTCATCGCCGCTTCCCAGGCTGCCCAACGACTTTCCGCCGATAGTCGAGCGAGGCAAGCAGCATCGTGGGCCCGGCAACACCGCGACAGCGACATCGAACTGGCCCGCGCGATCGCCGCCGCGGCGGTACGCGAATCGGCGTCACCAGCGGCGGTCCTGTCACTGTGGGGGTTGTTGGCCGAACCCACCCGCGCACAGTTTCCGGTGGGGCATACCAAACATATCCTGGCAATGGTGTGGCTCCCGGACGACGACCATCTGCTGACCATCGGGGCGGACGGCCACGAGTGCGTCTGGAACCGCGCGGGCGACCTGGTGGAGACCGCCGAGCTTCCCTTGACCAAGCCGTACCTCGCCGAACTGTCCCCCGACGGCAGCAAAATCGTGCTCGGCGATTATGTCGGTACGACAGGAGTGTGGTCGAGAGCGGATGGCCGGTGGATCGCACCGGCACTGAGCGATGAGCAGCTCATCAGCTTTCGCTGGTCCAACGACAGCTCCCGCCTGTTTTCCTGGTCAGAGCACTCCGGGGCACAGGTGTGGACCTTTCAAGAAGAAGGTCCGTGCATGAGCAGGCGACTGGCCGCGAAACACATCTACGCGGTTAGCTGGTCGCCGGATGACGCGCTGGTCGCGTTGGGCAGCAAAGACACGGTGACCATCCTGGAAACCTCCTCCTGGACCGCTGTGTCCACGCGGGAGGTCGATCCGGTAGTCGACCTGTCCTGGTCACCGACAGGCGACCAACTGGCCATGCTGGTAAGCAGTCAACCTCCTCGCCAGCTTGCCAGCACACTGATCATCCTCGACCTGTCCACGTCCGCTGAGAAGGCCGTGAAGTCCCCCGGATCAACCCGGGTTTCCTGGTCACCGGCCAGATCGGTGATCGCGGTGACCGGGACAGGCATGTTGGACGTCCAGCTGGTGGATACCACGGACCTCAGCGTGCTGAGCCATCAGCGAAGCACCGATTCACCACTGTGCTGGTCAGCCTCCGGAACAGTGCTGGCGTTCGTGCCGCGCTCGACATCGGTCCGGATCTGGGACACGGAGACCGACACCTTGGCGGTCAGCCGGGGTGGCGAACTCATCGTGGCAGCCAGCCACCCGGACCACTCTCGTCTTGTGCTGTCCCAGCGCGAATCGGACGACATTGTGCTGGCTGGCTGGACACCCACAGAGTGGACACGGCTGCCCTGCCCGCCTGGCCGGTGGTTGAAGGCACTCTGGTCGGAGGCCGCTGGGCTGATCGCAGGTGAAAACACCGATGAGGTGGTCGTGTGGTCGGCGACAACGCACCAGATCGTGAGGCGCTTCCCACGGGGCGGCGGGTTCCTGGCCTGGTCCCCGGACGGACGGCACCTGGCCACGCACCAGGAAGAGCGTCCGGCCAACGGTCCTTCCGCAGTGACGGTGTGGTCGATGGAGTGTCAGGAGCCGGTCGCGTCCTTCCCCACCGCAGGCCGAGGGTACGGCCCGCTCGACTGGTCGCCAGACAGTGACCGACTCGCCATATCCGACGGCCTGCGCTCCATCGAGGTGTGGTTGCTGTCCACGCAGGAGCACGTTGCGACAATCGAGGCGGCGGACGGGATCAGCCTGCTCAGCTGGTCACCGGATGGCAGCCGGGTCGCCGGGGTGGGTACGGACCTAGCGATCCGCTGCTGGGATCTGGCCACTGGTACTCGCCACAGCGCGAGCACCAGCCAGCAAGTCACGGTCGAGTTTCTCGACTGGTCTCCGGATGGCAGGCGGCTGCTGAGTTGCGCCCATGATCTGCGGATCTGGGACGCGGACACCTGCGACGAACTGGCTGTCCTCACCCCGACCGGTCATGTCATCGCGGTGGACTGGTACGACGACCACACTATCCGAGTGATCAACTCCGACGGCACGCGGCTCACCTGGACCCCAACCGAGGATGCCGCCGCCCTGCTGGCCGCAGCCGACGCTCGGGAGTTGACTGCCAAAGAGCGGGTTCGGTTCGGGCTGACCTCGTAGCCTGCGGCCATGCTGCCGTTCACCCTCGACCTGCACCGCGCCCTCCCTCGCCCCACCGAACCAAACCCGTGCTGGTCGCCCTACTCCGTCGCCGCCGCGCTGAGCCTGCTCCTCGACGCCGCCACCGGCACCGCGCACGAGGAACTCCGCCAGGTCCTCGGCGACCCCCGCGACCTGCTCGCCCAGGCCGCCGAGGTGGGGTCGGGTCCGACGCTGGCGGTGAGCAGCACCGTGTGGGCCGATACCGGAGTGCCGATCCGGGACGAGTACCGCGCGGCCGTTGGCGCGCAGCACGTACGGGCCGTGGCCTTGCGAAGCCAGCCGGAGCAGGCCCGGGGCGTGATCAACGCCGATGTCGCCGAGACGACCCGTGGGCTGATTCCGGAGGCGGTTCCGCCCGGCATGATCGGGCCGGACACGTTGGTGGTGCTGGTGAACGCGCTGTACCTGCGGGCGGCCTGGCGCACCGCGTTCACCGCTGTCGGGGAGTTGCCGTTCCGGGCGCCGGCCGCGGAAGTCCCGGTGCCGATGATGCGGGTGCGGGCTCGGCTGGGCTACCTCGAACGCGACGGCTGGCGAGTGGTGGTCGTGCCCGCCGCGGGTGGCGTCGAGGTGGTGGTGGCGGTGCCGGACGGGGAGATCGGGGATCTCGCCGGGGTGCCGTGGGAGGTCGGGGACAGCCGGGTGGTGGAGCTGGTGCTGCCGCGGTTCCGGGCGGCGGCGCGGGTTCGGCTGGAACAGGCGTTGCGGGGTGTGGGGATCCGGGAGGTTTTCGGGGCTGGGCTGGCGGGACTGACCTCGGCGGGGGCCTCGGTGTCGGCGGTGCTGCACCAGGCGGTGCTGAGTGTGGACGAGCAGGGTCTGGAAGGGGCGGCGGTCACCGTGATCGCCACCCGGGGGCGGCGGGTGCCGGTGGAGCCGGAGGTGTCGGTGCTGGTGGATCGGCCGTTCGCGGTGCTGGTGCGGCACGCCGACACCCGGGTGCCCTACTTCGTGGCGACCGTGACCGATCCGGCTGCCGGGTAGCGGGTTCGCGGCTAGCGTGGCGTTGTGCACGAGTTCACGCTGGCCCTGCATCGGGCGCTCTCCGGTCCCGCCGACACCAACGCGTGCTGGTCGCCGTACTCCGTCGCGACCGCGCTGGGCCTGGTCGCCGAGGCGGCCAAGGGGCGGTCGCGGGCGGAGATCGTCGAGCTGATCGGCGAGCCCGCGGAGTTGCTCAAGCGGGTCGCGGGGGCCGCTGAACTGTGGGCCGGGACGGTCGCGGTGACCAGCACGCTGTGGGTGGACGACGGAGTCCCGGTGCACGAGGAATTCCTGGCGCGGCTGGACGAGTGGCCGGGGGCGCGGGTTCGGGAGCTGGGGTTGCGGGCGGCGCCGGAGGTGGCCCGCGGGGTGATCAACGCCGACGTCGCCGAGACCACCCGCGGGCTGATCACCGAGGCGGTGCCCGCCGGGGCGATCACGCCGGACACCCTGGTGGCGCTGGTGAACGCGCTCTACCTCAAGGTCGGCTGGCTCACGCCGTTCCGGGACGCCGACCGGACGGCCGCGCTGCCGTTCCACGCGCCGGGCGGCACGGTGCCGGTGCCGACGATGAGCCGCGGCGGGAAGCTGCGGCACCGGGCGCTGGGCGGCTGGCAGTCGGTCGTGTTGCCCGCGGACGGCGGCACCGAGGCCGTGGTGCTGCTGCCCGACGGCGACCTGGACACGGCGACCCTGGACACGGAACTCCTGGACACGCTGGTGGGCTCCGGGGTGTACCGGGAGGTGGAGCTGTTCCTGCCGCGGTTCACGGTGGCCTCGCGGCTGGAGCTGGCCGACCCGGTGGGCGAACTGGGCGTGCGCACGGTCTTCGGCGAGCACGCGGACCTGGGCGGGTTGACCCGGGAGCGGGTGGCGGTCACCGCGGCCCTGCACCAGGCAGTGCTGGACGTGGACGAACAGGGCCTGGAAGGGGCGGCGGTGACCGCGATGATGTTCGGCGCGGTCTCCCTGGAACTGGACCCCGAGCTACCCCTGGAGGTGCGGGTGGACCGGCCGTTCCTGTTCCTGGTGCGCCATCAGGAAAGCGGCGCGCCGTACTTCCTGGCCAGGGTGGCGCGGCCCTGACCGCGATCCGCCCCTACTTTCGGCCCCTTCCCGGCAGGATTACCCGCGGCACGGGGAAGCCTGACCAGTCGCTTCGGGCAAGAGCGGATCAAGAATCGCGAAGTCCTGGGTAATCGGTGAACCCCGGAAACGGCGGCACGCTACGTTGAAACGTCCACCGTCACGGAGCCCGCCGGGAGACCACGTGCCGCGAGTAGCGGTGATCGGCTACGCCAGTGTCGACCACGCCATGGAAACCGACCCGTTCCTGGCGGCGACCGGCACCACCCTGGTCCGCCGCCGCCTGTCCCACCCCTGGCCCCATCTGGGCGGCATCACCTACGCCGCCGAGGGCCTGACCGAGGCCGGACACGATGTCCGCGCGGTCACCTGGGTCGGCCAGGACGCCTTCGGCGCGGCCTACACCGACCGCCTCGCCTCCTGGGGCGTCGACGTGTCCGGGGTGGACCAGAGCGGCGACCGAACCCCGTCGAACTACCTGTTCTACGCCCCGGACGAACAGGTCGTCACCGTCTACGACCCCGGCGAGCCGGTCCCCCAGTCCCTGACCGAGACCCAGCGCGCCGTCATCGCCGACAGCGATTGGGTCTGCCTGCTGGTCGGCCCCCGCCCCGTCACCGTGGAAATCCTGGACCTGCTCCGCCCCGACCAGCACCTGGCCTGGACAGTCAAAGACGACCCGGACGCCTACCCCGGCGGCCTGGTCCACCGCCTCCTGTCCACCGCCTCAGTGCTGACCTTCTCCACCCGGGAACGCCTTTTCCTGGAACGCGCGGTCGCCCCGAGGACGTTACGAGACCGCACCAGAGCCGAGGCCCTGCGTGCGGAAACCCAAGGTTCGGCTGGCGCCCAGTTCTGGCACAACGGCAACTCGGGAGCCGTCGGCACCACCGCGGTCGACGCGGTGGACACCACCGGCGCCGGCGACGTGTTCTTCGCCGCGGCGGTGGCCAGCATGATCGAGGACCCGGCGGACCCGCGCCGGGCCACCGAGGCCGGGGTGGCGGCCGCGACGGCGTTGCTGCGCTGCCGCAAGGACTCCACGGAAGGCAAGGTCTGCTGACCCGAGGCCGGGCTGTGGGTAGGGCGAGGGGCGCCGTGGGTGGGCGGCATAGGGTTTGGGGGTGGGTGTTGATTTGCTGGGGCGTGGGGTGGGGTTCGCGGAGTTCTGGACTGAGCGGCGGTTGGCGTCGTTGAGTTCGGTGCGGCCGGATGGGCGGCCGCATGTGGTGCCGGTGGGGGTGACCGTGGACTTCGCGAGTGGGATCGCTCGGGTGATCACTTTTCGGCATTCGGTGAAGGCTCGGTTGGTGGCGGGGGCTGGGGTGGCGGGGCTGGCGGTGGCGGTGTGTCAGTTCGAGGGGGCGCACTGGTCGACCCTGGAAGGGCGGGCGGTGGTGCGGGAGGACGCCGAGTCGGTGGCGGACGCGGTGGCGCGGTATGCGCGGCGGTATCGGCAGCCGAAGGAGAACCCGGCAAGGGTGGTGCTGGAGATCGCGGTGAGCCGGGTGCTCGGGAACCGTTAGGGCCTGGGCTTTTCCAGGACGACGAGCAGGACGCCCGCGGTGTCCGGGCGTTCGCTGACGCGGGTGTAGCCGCGGCGTTCGTATATCGCGAGAGACTCGGCGCTGTCCGTGCCAGTGGCCAGCCACAGGGTCCTGATCTGGGGCGGGGCCGCGTTTTCCAGGGCGGTGAGCAGGGCCGCGCCCACGCCTTCGCCCTGGCGGTCGGGGGCCACCACGAAGCGGGCCACCTCCAGGCGGTCGCCGTCGACCACACCACGGACGGCGCCGACCAGGCGGTGGCCGGAGAAGGCGCCCAGGGTGGGAATCTCCGGGTTCGCGATCAGGGCCCGGAGCTGGTCCAGGGTGTCCAGGAGTGGCGGGAGGAAGGGTTCGCGGTAGCGCTGGGCTTCGGGCAGGAAGGCGGCGCGTTGCAGGGTGAGGAGTTCGCCTGCGTGGTCGGGCCGCAAGGCGGCGATGCGGATGGCGGGTGTGGTCATGGGCCGTTCACTCCGGGGAGCCAGCTTTCGGGGGTGCCGCTGGCGGTGAGGACCGGCTGGGCGCGGTGGAAGCGGTAGCAGCCGCCTTGCCAGGGCCAGGCGTGGTCGTGGGTGGGCCAGAGCAGTTGCAGGGCGGGAAAGTCGTTGTCGGGGTAGAGGGCGCGGGCTGAGGTCAGCCAGTCGGGGTAGTGCTCTCCGGCCACGCGTTCGAAGGTGACCTGGTAGCCGTCGATGAAGCCGTCGTAGCGGTAGCCGGGGGCGAAGCGTTCGCCGGCGGCGGCGCGCTCGGCGTAGCGGCGGACCAGGTCGCGGGCGTGCTGGTCGGGGGCGCCCAGGATGATGACCTCCGGGGTGTGGCGCAGGGCCCACAGGCCGACGGTGTAGTGGCTGCCGGGGATGCGCAGGCCGGTGAGCGGGTCCTGGTCGGCGGCCACGGCGACCGTGGCGTAGTCGTGTTCGGCGACGTGTTTCAGCAGGTCGCGGCGGACGTCTTCCGCGGTGGCGCCGTTGCACATGTCGCACATGCCTGAAGTCCCTCCGGTTGGCTTGTTCGAACATATGTTCGCACGAGCCACCGACAGTCAGGGGCCTTCAGCGCCGGATGTCCAACTTTCGGGGTACCCGGACTCGGTCAGCACCGGCTGCCACTCGAAGAAGCCGGCGGGGGCGTTCTCCTGCCACGGCCAGTGGCCCTCGGGCGTGGTGACGATGATCTGCATCGCCGGGAAGTTGCCCTGGGGGTGGAAGAGGAAGACGAAGCCGAGGAACTCCGGGTAGTAGCCCAGGTTGACCTTCTCGAAGGTGACCAGGCAGCCGGGCAGGAAGTCCTGGTACACCTTGCCCAGCGGGAAGCGCTCGCCGCGGGAGATGCGGTCCACGTAGGCGCCGATGACGTGCGTGGCCGCTTCCTCGGGCAGGCCGATGACGACGGCCTCGGGGGCGCCGAAGCGGCGCCAGCAGCCGACGGAGAGGGCGAAGTTGGCGGCGCCTTCTTCCTCCGGGACGTGCACGACGGCCGCGCCGTGTTGCTCGGCGGAGGCGAGGAGTTCGCGGCGGAGCTGGTCGTCGGCGGTTTCCAGGGGCGGCATGGGGTCATTCTGCCGTTCGCCGGAGGCCGGATGAGCGGGGGTGGACTAGGCCGTTCAGACCAATTTTTCAGTTCCCGCCGCCGGGCTGCTCCGCGGGCTCCAGGTACCTGTGCGAGGCGGGCACAAGCGAATGCCGCGCCGCCCCGCTGGTGCGGGACGGCGCGGCATCGCGGAGAACTCGGCCGGAACGACCGCCTACGCGTCGACCTCGGCCATCACGTCATCGCTCACGTCGAAGTTCGCGAACACGTTCTGCACGTCGTCGCAGTCTTCCAGGGCGTCGATCAGCCGGAAGACCTTCCGCGCGCCGTCGGCGTCCAGTGAGACGCTGATGGCGGGCAGGAAGTTGGCGTCGGCGGAGTCGTAGTCGATGCCGGCGCCCTGCAGCGCGGTGCGGACCGCGACCATGTCGCCGGCTTCGGAGACGATCTCGAAGCTGTCCCCCAGGTCGTTGACCTCTTCAGCGCCCGCGTCGAGCACGGCCATGAGCACGTCGTCCTCGCTCATGTCGTTCTTGGGCACGAGGATGACGCCCTTGCGGGTGAACAGGTAGGCCACCGAGCCCGGGTCGGCCATGTTGCCGTTGTTGCGGGTCATGGCCACGCGGACCTCGCTGGCGGCCCGGTTGCGGTTATCGGTGAGGCATTCGACCAGGACCGCCACGCCGTTGGGGCCGTAGCCCTCGTACATGATGGTCTGCCAGTCGGCGCCGCCGGCCTCTTCACCGCCGCCGCGCTTGCGGGCGCGCTCGATGTTGTCCGAGGGCACCGAGTTCTTCTTCGCCTTCTGGATGGCGTCGAAGAGGGTCGGGTTGCCTTCGGGGTCGCCCCCACCGGTCCGCGCGGCGACCTCGATGTTCTTGATCAGCTTCGCGAACAGCTTGCCGCGCTTGGCGTCGAGGGCGGCCTTCTTGTGCTTGGTGGTGGCCCACTTGGAGTGGCCGCTCATCTCTCCTCCGTCGCTCTCGTCACCGTTGACGCGTTCCCCGTCAGCTTCTCAGGCCGCGCGCACGGTGTCCGCGAACAGGCGGTGCACCCGCCCGTCGCCGGTCAGTTCAGGGTGGAACGCGGTTGCCAGCACGCGTCCCTGTCGAACGGCGACGATCCTACCGGCGGCCGCCCCGGAGTCCGGGACGTCCGGCACGGTGGCGAGCACTTCCACCTCGTCGCCGACCGATTCCACCCACGGCGCCCGGATGAACACCGCGCGCACGGGGTCGCCCTCGATGCCGGTGACGTCGAGGTCGGCCTCGAAGGAGTCGACCTGGCGGCCGAAGGCGTTGCGCCGGACCACCATGTCCACGGCGCCGAGCTGGTGCTGGTCCGGACGTCCGTCGAGCACCGTGCTGGCGAGCATGATCATGCCAGCACAGGAGCCGAAGGCGGGCAGCCCCTCCTTCAACCGCAGACGCAACGGTTCCAGCAGCTCGAAGTTGGTGAGCAGGCGGCTCATCGTGGTGGACTCGCCACCGGGGATGACCAGCCCGTGCACCTGTGCCAGCTCCTCGGCCCGGCGGACCGGGCGGGCCAGCACATCGCATTCGGCGAGCGCCACCAGGTGCTCTCGCACGTCACCCTGCAGGGCGAGTACTCCGACCACGGGCTGGGCTGCCGACACTGCGCACTCCTGAACTGCTGGAACCGTTGCTTGCTGGTCCTACCAGCTTATTCGCCCGCGATCGGCTCCCGAACCGGGGTGCTCTCCTTGGCCTTGCCCGCCGCGGCGGCGACCGCCTGGTTGCGGCGGCTGACCAGCTTCCAGCCCACGAACAGCACCAGCGCGATGATCGGCATCGAATAGAACGCGATCCGCTCGGCGCCCTCGGTGAAGGCCATCAGGACCAGCACCAGCACCAGGAAGCCGATGCTGAGCCAGCTGGTGTACGGCGCGCCCGGCATCCGGAACTCGCTGCGCGGCAGCTCGCCCTTGTCCGCCTTGCGGCGCAACCGGATCTGGCAGTACAGCAGGGTGATCCAGGTGGTGATCACGCCGAGGCTGGCCACCGCGATGGCGATGTCGAATGCCTCCTTGGGCACCAGGTAGTTCAGCACCACGCCGAAGAGGTAGACGATCGCGGTGAACAGGATGCCGCCGTAGGGCACGTGCCGGGCGGACATCTTGCCGGTGAACTTGGGCGCCTCGCCCTTCTGCGCCAGCGAGCGCAGGATGCGGCCGGTGGAGTACAGCCCCGAGTTGCACGAGGACAGCGCCGCGGTCAGCACGACCGCGTTCATCACATCGCCCGCGCCGGGGATGCCCAGCCGGGTGAACACGGTGACGAACGGGCTCTCCGCGCCGGAGTACAGCGTCCACGGCAGCACCATGGCCAGCAGCAGCACCGAGCCGATGTAGAAGATGCCGATCCGCCACACCACGCCGTTGATCGCCTTGGGCAACACCTTGCGCGGGTCCTTGGTCTCACCGGCGGCGATGCCGACCAGCTCGATCGCGGAGTAGGCGAAGATGACCGCCTGCAGGCTCATCAGCACCACGCCCACGCCATTGGGCAGGAAGCCCTCGTGCGCGGTCAGGTTGGACACGGACGCGGTCGTCCCGCCGACATCGGCCGAGGTCAGCACCAGCGCGAGGCCGGTGAACAGGAAGACGATGATCGCCAGCACCTTGATGACGGAGAACCAGAACTCCAGTTCGCCGAACAGCTTCACCGACAGCAGGTTGACCAGCAGCAGCACGGCCAGCGCGACCAGCGCGGTGATCCACTGCGGCACGTCGGGCAGCCAGCGGTGCACGTAGATGGCCACCGCGGTGATCTCCGCGATGCCGGTCATGGCCCAGTTGACCCAGTACATCCAGCCGCTGGTGAAGCCGGCCCACGGACCCACGAACTCGCGGGCGTACTCCACGAAGCTGCCCGCGGTGGGCCGGTGCATGACCAGCTCCCCCAGCGCGCGCATCACGAAGAACGCGGCGATGCCGCAGGCCGCGTAGGCCAGGACCAGTCCTGGACCGGACGTGGCGAGCCTGCCGCCCGCGCCCAGGAACAGGCCGACGCCGATGGCGCCGCCGATCGCGATCATCTGGACCTGGCGGTTGGACAACGTCTTGACGTATCCGTCGTCGTCAGGCTGGCCCGGTTTGGTGTCGAGCTCCGGCGCGGAAGCCACGCGGCGCCCCTCTCTATCCTCGATTACAGATATCCGGGGCCCACACTGTGGAATCACGTAACAGGCCCCGTTGCCCTCTGAAGCGGGGACGATATCGCCATCGAGTGTGCACAAAGCTATAGCGTTCGCTAGGACGTAATGGGAATCACGTTGATTCTTATGAGAACCTCAAGTGCGGCATCAAGATCGCTCCACAGGTCCTCGACGTCCTCCAGACCCACCGAGACACGCACCAGTCTGGGGCTGATTCCGCAGGCCAGACGGTCTGTGTCGGGGACAAGACGGTGGGTCAGCGCGGCCGGTCGCTCCACCAGGGAATCGACCGAACCGAGGCTCACCGCATGGGTGAAAAGGCGGAGTTTCGCCAGCATGGCATCCGATTCTTCGAATGTCTCGAAGGAGAGCACCGCGCCGGGCCCGCGGAGCTGTCTGCCCAGCACACCGTGCGGATCGGAACCGGCCAGTCCCGGATAATGGACCTTCGCCACTGCCGGGTGAACGCTGAGCCTGGCGGCGAGTTCGGCGGCGGTGCGCTGGGCCGCCTCCACCCGCAGCGGCAGTGTGGCCAGGCCGCGGTGCAGCAGGTAGGCCGACATCGGGTGCAGCAGCGCGCCGGTGGCCACGCGCAGGCTGCGGATCGCCGCGGCCTGCTCGGCGGGGGCGGCCACGATGCCGCCCATGGCGTCGCCGTGGCCGCCGAGGTACTTGGTGGCCGAGTGCAGCACGTAGGTGGCGCCGTGCGCGGCCGGGTTCTGCAGCACCGGGGTGGCGAAGGTGTTGTCCACCAGCACCGGCACGCCCCCGGCCGCGGCTACCAGGGCGTCCAGGTCCACCAGGTCCAGGGTCGGGTTGGCCGGGGTCTCCGCGATCACCAGGCCGGTGTCCGGCCGGATCGCCGCGGCCACCCCGGCGGCCTCGGCGAAGGTGACCTCCACGCCGAGGATTCCGCTGGTCAGCAGGTGGTCGGTGCCGCCGTAGAGCGGGCGCAGCGCGACCACGTGCTTGCGGCCGGTGGTCAGGCAGGCGGCCTGCACGGTGGCGACCAGGGCGGCCATGCCGCTGCCGAAGGCGACCGCGTCCGGCAGCCCTTCGAGTTCGGCCAGCGCGCGCTCGAACCGGGACACGGTCGGGTTGATCAGCCGCCCGTACACCGGCGAGCCGGCCGTCGGCGCGCCCTCGGCCAGTTCCAGCAGGGCCCGTTCGCCTGCGTCGGCGTCGGTGAGCGGGTAGGTGGTGGACAGGTCGATCGGCAGGGCGTGCACGCCGAGGGCGGTCAACTCGTCCCGGCCGGCGTGCACGGCTCGGGTGTGGATGCTGCGCATGGCTCGGATCGTGACGCAATCGTCGGCGTCTCTGGGTAGATTGCGAATCCTGTTCGGCGAAGTGAGGTGAGGTCCGTGCTGGATGCGGTGGACGCGGCCATCGTGCAGGAGTTGCAGAACGACGCTCGGCTGCCCAACAAGGACCTGGCCGCGCTGGTGAACCTGGCGCCCTCGACCTGCCTGGTCCGGCACCGGGCGCTGCGTGAGCGCGGGGTGCTCACCGGGTACCGGGCCGAGGTGGACCTGACCGAGCTGGGCAGGCCGGTGCAGGCGATGATCGCGGTGCGGGTGCGCCCGCACACCAGGGCGATCGTGCAGCCCTTCATCGACTTCGCGCTGGCCCTGCCGGAAACCCTTGCCCTGTCCCATGTGGCCGGTCCGGACGATTTCCTGGTGCACGTGGCGGTGGCCGACACCGCGCACCTGCAACGACTGGTGCTGGACTCCTTCACCACCCGCAAGGAGGTCGCCCAGCTGCAGACGCATCTAGTCTTCGAGCACATCCGCAAACGGGCGGTGCCGCCCGCGGAGGGGGCCCTGCTGGGGTGACGTGCGGGCGTTTCGCGGGTGGGCGGGGCGGGCACCGGCTACGGTGCTCGCCGTGTCAGCACCACAGGATCCGGTCCAGCCGCCGTCGCAGGACCCAGCCCCGTACTCCCCGGCCACGGCGGAGCCCCACTACCCCGCGCCGGCGGAACCGCAGTACCCGGTCGCGCCCGAGCCGCAGTACCCGGTGGCCCCGGAGGTGCAGTATCCGGTGACGCCCGAGGTCCAGTACCCGGTCGTGCCCGACGCGCAGTACCAGCCGCAGCCGCCATACCCGGCGCCGATGAGCTACCAGGACTCCGGCGGCTACCAGAAGGCCGCCTACCCCGGGTACCAGCAGCAGGGCTACCCGGGCGGTTACCAGCAGGGCTATCCGCAGGCGTACCCGCAGCAGAAGACCAACGGGATGTCGGTGGCCGCGCTGGTCTGCGGGATCATCCCGTTCTTCATCCTGCCGGTGCTGGGCATCATCTTCGGCGCGGTGGCGCTCAACCAGATCAAGCAGTCCGGCGAACAGGGCCGCGGCATGGCACTGGCCGGACTGGTCGTGGGCTGCGTCTGGGTCGGGTTGTTCCTGTTGTTCTTCCTGATCCCGTTGCTCTTCGTCGGTTCGGTGCCGTTCCTGGTGGGCTGAGCGCGGAACCCGGTTGAGCGGAGCCGGTTTGCCTAGACAGTCGCGGGTAGAGGAAAGTTCGCTCCGTGACAGACCAGCCGAAGCCGGAGCAGCCGGGCCAGCCGGAGCAGCAGCCCAGTCCGGCGCAGTTCTACCCGTCGGCGCCGCCGCCTCCGCCGGAGGCGCCAGCCGGCTACCCGCAGCCGTACCAGCCGTACGGTCAGGCGCCGGTTCCCGGCAACACCAACGGGTTCGCCATCGCGGCGCTGGTGCTGGGCATCATCCCGGGCATCATCACCAACGTGCTCGCGGTGATCTTCGGGCTGGTCTCGCTCAACCAGATCAAGCAGCGGGCCGACCGCGGCAAGGGCATGGCCATCGCCGGGATCGTGGTCGCCGGGGTCTGGCTCGCGCTGTGGGCGACGCTGATCGCGGTCGCGATCAACACCCAGGCCACCCGCAATGAGGCCGGTCAGGTCGTGGACTCCGGACGGCTGAGCGTGTTCAAGCTGAACGTGGGCGACTGCTTCGACGGGGTCAAGGAGGGCAAGGCGATCACCTCGGTGACCGCCCAGCCCTGCGACAAGCCGCACGAGGCCGAGGTCATGGACCGCTTCCCGATGCCGGCCGCGCCCGAGTACCCGGGTGAGGCGAAGGTGACCAGCGACGTGGAGACCGAGTGCAGCGAGCGCCTGGAAGGCATGCTGCCGCCGGCCACCCTGGAGAAGCTGGAGCTGTACTACTTCTACCCGACGGCTTCGTCCTGGCGGACCGGTGATCGCACCGCGGTGTGCGTGGTCACCGGCCAGAAGGGCACCAAGCTGACCGAGAAAATCGCCAAGCGCTAAGGGATTCCGGCCAGCCGGAGTCCGGCGGCAGTGCCCGCGGCGAGCAGCACGACCACCGCGAACGGCAGCTTCCGCCACGCGGCCAGGGCCCCGACCAGCACACCCGCTGGTCGGGCCCAGCCGCTGAAGACCTGCCCGTCCAGCACGGCCTGGGTGAGCACCAGCGCGGACAGCAACGCGATCGCGGCCAGGGCCAGCCCGCGTTGCAGTTTCTCCGAGATTTCCAGGCGGTCCCGCAGGAACGGCCCGGCGGCGCGTAAGGCGTAGGTCCCGCCCGCGAGCACCAGGATGGTCGTCAGCGTCATGCGGCCTTCTTCTTCCAGTTCGGCACGGGCAGGGCGGCGGCCAGGCCGAGCAGGCCCAGCAGCACCGGCAGTCCGGGCGGCAGCAGGGGTGCGGTGGCCACCGCGATCACCCCGCCCAGGATCGCCACCCGGCGCGGGGTCTTGTCCGCCAGCTGCGGCAGGATCAGCGCGAACATGCCGGCCGGGAACACCGCGTCCAGGCCAAAATCCTTGGGATCGCCCACGGCCGAGCCGATCAGCGCGCCGAGCAGCGTGCCGGAGTTCCAGGTGACGAACGCGGCGATGCTGGAGGCCCAGTACACCGCGCGGGCCCGGTCGGGATCCTTCTGCGCCAGCGCGAAGGCCACCGACTGGTCGATCATCAGGTAGCTGCCCAGCATCCTGCTGTACCAGCGACGGCCGAACACCCCGCCCACGGCCAGGCCGAAGGGCAGCAGCCGCGCGTTGACCAGCAACCCGGCCAGCACGGTGGCCAGCGGACCGGCGCCGGCCGCGGCCACCCCGACCGCGGTGAACTGGGCGCCGCCGGCGAAGACCAGTACGGACATCGCCACGGCCAGCCACACGGACAGCCCGGAGGTCACCGCGACCGCCCCGAAGGACATCCCCATCATGCCGCCGGTCAGGGCGGCGGCACTCACATCACGGATGAGTGCGGAGTCAAGTGTTCGCCATATCGAACGCATCGACTCCTATACTGAACACACTAAGGTGCGTTCGTCAACGCGAATACAAGGACCGCTGGAGCGAACACCATGACCGACGCCCGCCCCGGCGGCGCACCCCTGCGCACCATCGCAGCCAACCTGCGCCGCGAACGGGACCGCACCGGCCTCACCCTGACCGAGTTGGCCAAACGAGCCGGCATCGCCAAGTCCACGCTGTCCCAGCTGGAGTCGGCCAGCGGCAACCCGAGCGTGGAGACGTTGTGGGCGCTGGGGGTGGCACTGGGGGTGCCGTTCTCGCGGTTGGTGGAGCCGCCGGTGGCGCAGGTGCGGGTGATCCGGGCCGGGGAGGGGCCGGGGGTGACCTCGGAGCAGGCGGCGTTCGTGGGCACGTTGTTGTCGGCCTGTCCGCCGGGGGCGCGGCGGGATATCTACGTGATCACGATGGAGCCGGGGCAGGCCCGGCTGGCAGATCCGCATATCCCGGGGTCGATCGAGCACGCGGTGGTGAGCAGCGGGCGGCTGCGCTGCGGGCCCGCGGAGAGTTCGGTCGAGCTGGCGCCAGGCGACTACGCGGCCTTCCCCGGCGACGCCCCGCACGTGTACGAGGCTTTGGCGGCAGGGACGTCGTTCGTGCTGGTGATGGAACACATCTGACCGCCCCACCGTACGACTTGGCCCAACCCGTACGCCCAGTTTGCCCAACCCGGCGTACGAGTTGGGCAAACTGGGCGCGGGGGTTACCAGCCTCGGGTGGCGAGGCGCTGGGAGTCGGGGAGGTCGGAGATGTTGATGCCGACCATGGCCTCGCCCAGGCCGCGGGAGACCTTGGCGACGACGTCGGGGTCGTCGTGGAAGGTGGTGGCCTTGACGATGGCCTCGGCGCGCTTGGCCGGGTCGCCGGACTTGAAGATGCCGGAGCCGACGAAGACGCCCTCGGCGCCGAGCTGCATCATCATCGCGGCGTCAGCCGGGGTGGCGATGCCGCCCGCGGTGAACAGGACCACGGGGAGCTTGCCGAGCTGGGCGATTTCCTTGACCAGCTCGTACGGGGCGCGCAGTTCCTTGGCCGCGACGAAGAGTTCCGGCTCGTCCAGCAGGGTCAGTTTGCGGATGTCGGCGCGGATCTGGCGCATGTGCCGGGTCGCCTCGACCACGTTGCCGGTGCCGGCCTCGCCCTTGGAGCGGATCATGGCCGCGCCCTCGCTGATGCGGCGCAGGGCCTCGCCCAGGTTGGTGGCGCCGCAGACGAACGGGACGGTGTAGTCCCACTTGTCGATGTGGTGGGCCTCGTCGGCGGGGGTCAGCACCTCGGACTCGTCGATGTAGTCCACGCCGATCGACTGCAGCACCTGGGCCTCGGCGAAGTGGCCGATGCGGGCCTTGGCCATGACCGGGATGGACACGGCGGCGATGATGCCGTCGATCATGTCCGGGTCGCTCATCCGGGCGACGCCGCCCTGGACCCGGATGTCGGCGGGGACCCGCTCCAGGGCCATCACCGCGACGGCGCCGGCGTCCTCGGCGATCTTGGCCTGCTCCGGGGTGACCACGTCCATGATCACGCCGCCCTTGAGCATCTCGGCCATGCCGCGCTTGACCCGCGCGGTGCCGACGGCCTGGATGTCACTGGAGGTCACTGGTGTCCTGCCCAACTGTGCTCTGAAGTGGGAAAACCCACTCCGGTGGATGACTGGGAACCACATGCTACGTCCGCGCGCGGCCCCTCAAAGTGGCCAATTCCGCGCGATTTGAGCAGGCCAGTTACCCGCGTCACGCCACTCCCCCGGACGGTGGCTCAGCCTGCGCCGAACCGCCAGCGGGTCATGCTCTCCCCGTCCCGCGCCCAGCCGAAGACCACCCGCGGCCGCACCAGGTAGGCCGGGCCGCCCTGACCGCCCTCGCCGGCCAGCCGCCCGTCGGCCAGGTGCAGGGTCCAGCGGTACTTCTCGCGCAGGGCCTCGGCCAGCCGCAGCAGGTCCAGCTGGGCGGTGACCAGGGCGGCCTCGCCCTCCACGATGACCACCTCGTCGCCGCTTTCCAGGTGCACGCTGATCTCCCGGCTCACCGCCAGGTTGCGCACCGCGGCCGACCCGGTCACGAAGCAGAAACCCGCTGGTAGCCACACCCCCCACACCGGCCGGGTGTGCGGTCGCCTGCCCGCGCTCGCGGTGGCGATCCAGTAGTTGCGGGCGTCCTCCAGGCGGTAGCGCGCCCAGTCCCAGTCGAGCAGGTGCGCGCCGGTGGCCCGGACACCGCCGCGGCTGGGCCGGGAGGTGCGCGGACGGGGCAGCGGGGTCAGCAGCTCACTCATCACCGCAATTAGTACTCCCGGATGGTGCGCGCGCCCTGGGGTGGACGCCACCGGGGCATCGGGTGTGAGATCGGACACATCCAACGCGCGGTCGGATCAGGCCGGCCGTTCGGGAGGTGGAAGTGCCATGGGCACCAAGCACACGGACAACGGCCATGCCGGCGGCCAGGTCGCTGTAGCCGACCCCACCAAGGTGCGCAACGTCGTGCTGGTCGGACCGTCGGGTTCCGGGAAGACCACGCTCACCGAGGCGTTGCTGGCGGCGGCGGGGGTGATCAACCGCACCGGCTCGGTCACCGAGGGGACCACGGTGTGCGACCACGATCCGGCGGCGGTGCGGCAGCAGCGTTCGGTCGGGCTGTCGGTGGCCCCGTTCCTGCACCGCGAGGTCAAGGTCAACCTGATCGACACCCCGGGGTACGCGGATTTCGTCGGTGAGCTGCGCGCCGGGTTACGCGCCGCCGACGCCGCGCTGTTCGTGGTGTGCGCGGCCGAGGGCGTGGACGCGGCCACGGTGACGCTGTGGCAGGAGTGCGCCGCGGTGGGCATGCCGCGCGCGGTGGTCATCGCCCGCTGTGACCACCAGCGCGCCGACATCGACGCGGAGATCGCCGCCTGCCGGGAAGCCTTCGGCGAGGGCGTGCTGCCGCTGTACCTGCCGCTGCGGGCAGGCGGCGAGGTGTCCGGGCTGGTCGGGTTGATCACCGGCACGCCCCCGGCGGAGATGGCCGAGGAGTTCGCCGCGGCCAGGGACACGCTGATCGAGGGGATCATCGCCGAGAGCGAGGACGAGTCCCTGATGGAGCGCTACCTGGAGGGCGAGGACCTGGACCAGGGGGTGCTGATCGCCGATCTGGAGACCGCGGTGGCCCGCGGTTCCTTCCACCCGGTGATCCCGGTCTGCGCCACCACCGGCCTCGGCGTGCCGGAGTTGCTGGAGATGCTGACCAGGGCCTTCCCCTCCCCCGCCGAGCACGAACCGCCCGAGGTGACCAGCACCGACGGCATCCCGCGCCCCCGCCTGGCCGCCGACCCGGACGGGCCCCTCGTCGCCGAGGTGGTGCGCACCGCGGTGGACTCCTACGTCGGCCGGGTCTCCCTGGTGCGGGTGTTCTCCGGGACGTTGCGGCCGGAGCGGCCGGTGCACATCTCCGGGCACGGCATGGCCGACCGCGGGCACGAGGACCACGACAGCGACGAACGGGTCGCGCACGTCTACTCGCCGCTGGGCGCGACTTTGCGCGAGGTGCCTTACTGCGTGGCCGGGGACCTGTGCGCGCTGACCAAGCTCACCTCCGCCGAGACCGGGGACACCGTGTCCGCGCCGGAGGATCCGCTGCTGGTGCGCCCGTGGGACATGCCGGAGCCGTTGCTGCCGGTGGCGGTGCTGGCCCGCACCCGCAGCGATGAGGACACCCTGGCGCGCAACCTGGCCAAGCTCGCCGCGAGCGATCCGACGCTGCGGCTGGAGCGCAACGCCGAAACCCATCAGCTGGTGCTGTGGTGCATGGGCGAGGCGCACGCGGACGTGGTGCTGCAACGGCTGCGGGCCGGTGGCGCGGAGGTGGACACCGAGGATGTGCGGGTGCCGCTGCGGGAGACCTTCGCCAAGGCGGGCAGGGGACACGGGCGGCATGTGAAGCAGTCCGGCGGGCACGGCCAGTACGCGGTGTGCGATCTGGTGATCGAGCCGCTGCCGCGCGGGTCGGGGCTGGAGTTCGTGGACAAGGTGGTCGGCGGTTCGGTGCCGCACCAGTTCATCCCGAGTGTGGAGAAGGGGGTGCGCGCCCAGATGGCCAGGGGTTTGCAGTCCGGCTATCCGGTGGTGGACCTGCGGGTGAGTCTGGTCGACGGCAAGGCGCACAGCGTGGACTCCTCCGACGCGGCGTTCCAGACCGCGGCCTCGCTGGCGATGAAGGAGGCGGCGGCCGCGGCCGGGATCGCGTTGCTGGAGCCACTGGACGAGGTCGCGGTGCTGCTGCCCGATGACCACCTGGGCACCGTGCTGGGCGATCTGTCCGGCCGCCGCGGCCGGGTGCTGGGCACCGAGGCGTCCGGGTCGGGGCGGACGCTGGTGCGCGCGGAGGTGCCGTGCACGGAGTTGTTGCGCTACGCCATCGATCTGCGGTCGCTGACCTCGGGCACCGCGACCTTCACCCGCCGTTTCGTCCGCTACGACCCACTGCCGGAGGCCATCGCCGCGAAACTGTGAGACCGCCTGGTCTGGTTCGGCGCTGCCGTCGCCGGTAGCGTCGAACCCTGGAGCACGCGGGCGGAGGATGGTCCGGCAGTTCGCGATCGATCCGGAGCTGGAGCCGTGGCTGGTGCACCGCGGTCAGTGACTGGGCACGGTGGTGTTCGGTCGCGAAGGCGCGCACTGGCTGACCGTGGTGGCCGGGCATGAGCGGTCGGGACCGGCCAGCGCGGACCGGTAGACCGCGTCGAGCTTTCCGGCCACCTCGGCCCAGTCGTATCGCCGGACCCGGATCCGCCCGGCCGCCGACAGTCGCGCCCGGCGCCCTGGATCGGCCAGCAGCATGGCGATTTTCCCTGCCAGGGCAACGGAATCGCCGACCGGGAAGGTCTCGCCCGCGCCGCCGAGCACCTCGGTGAAGGCGGCCAGGTCGCTGGCGAGCACGGGCGCGCCGGCGGCCATGGCCTCGGTGAGGACCATGCCGAAGCTCTCGCCGCCGAGGTTGGGCGCGCAGTAGAGGTCCAGGCCGCGCAGCAGGCGGGCTTTGGTGGCGTCGTCGACCTGGCCGAGCAGGGTGATCCGGGCGGACAGGGCCGGGCCGGCGGCGCGGTGCAGGGCCGCGGGGTTGCCGGTGCCCGCGATGACCAGGTTCAGGTCCGGGTGGGTGGGCAGCAGGTGGCACGCGGCGGACAGCAGGACCGGCAGGCCCTTGCGGGGTTCGTCGTAGCGGCCGAGGAAGCCGATCGCGCCGGGTGGCAGCGGCAGTGGGGTGGCCCTGGCGAAGCGGGCGGCGTCGACGCCGTTGGGGATCTCGATCATGCCGGGGGTGCTGCGGGCGGTGGCGGAGACCGCGATCCGGGTGGTGACGCGGCGCAGCAGTGGCCGCAGCAACGGGTGGCCCGCGGCCGGGGAACTGGTGTGGAAGGTGGCCACCACCGGGCAGTCGGCCTGGGTGAGGGCGAGCAGGGACAGGCTGGGGGCGGCGGGTTCATGCAGGTGCAGCAGGTCGGGGCGGTGGGTGCGCAGCCAGCGGCGGACCCGGTGCAGGGCGCGCGGGCCGAAGGCGAGGCGGGCGATGGAGCCGTTGTAGGGGATGCCGAGCGCGCCGCCTGCGGGGGTGACGTAGTCGGGCAGGGCGGCGTGCCGGGCGGGGGCGAGCACGGCGACCTGGTGGCCGCGGTGGCGGAGTTCGCGGGCCAGCTCGAGGACGTGGGTCTGCACGCCGCCGGGCACGTCGAAGGAGTAGGGACAGACCAGGCCGATCTTCACCGCCGGTCGGTCCACACCGGGTGCAGCATGTGCCAGTCGGCGGGGTGCCGGGCCAGGTCGGCGGCGAAGACCCCGGCCAGCCGCTGGGTGGTCTCGGCGACGCCGGTGACCGGCAGCGCGGGGTGGAAGCGCAGGCCCCAGCCGTGCCGGGTGAACCAGGTGGCGGCGGGCAGCAGGGCGGCGCCGGTGAGTGCGGCCAGGTGCGCGGGCCCGCCGGGCAGCCGGGCGGGTGCGCCGAAGAAGGTGACCGGCACGCCCGCGCCGGTGAGCACCCGGTCGGCCAGGAGGCAGACGATCCGGTTGGCGCGCAGGCGTTCCAGCAGCAGTCGTCCGGGTGGGGCGCCGCCGGTGAGCGGCAGGATCTCGAAGCCGAGGGATTCGCGGTAGGCGGTGAAGCGGCGGTACAGCGATTCGGGGCGCAGGCGTTCGGCGACGGTGGTGAACCGGCCGGCGTGCCCGGTCAGCCACACGCCGGCGATGTCCCAGTTCCCGCTGTGCGGCATGGCCAGGACCACGCCGCGCCCGGCGGCCAGCGCGGTGTCGAGGTGCTCGACGCCGGTGGTGGTGATCCGGCGGCGGATGGCGGGCAGGTCCTGGGCGGGCAGGCGGAAGGTCTCGGCCCAGTAGCGGCCGTAGGAGCGCAGGCCGGCGCGGACGGTGGCGTCCAGGCGGTCGGGGGGCACGATCCGGGCCAGGTTGGCGCGCAGCCGGTGGCCGGGGCCGAGGTGGGCGGCGCACTGGGCGAGGGTGGCGAACAGGTGCCGGGCGAGGGGGTCGGGCAGGGCGCGGGTGAGCCGCCAGGCCGCCGCGTAACCGGTGTCCAGTGCCCGGTCGCGGGCAGCGGTCACGGAGTCGCCTTGGCGCTGCGGTAGACCGCGTGCAGCCGCTGGCCGACGGTGAGCAGGGACAGCGCGGCCAGGGACCACAGCGCGATGTCCAGGGCGTAGGGCACGTCCAGGCCGGTGAGGCCGGTGCCGACCAGGGCCAGGATGAGTCGTTCGGCGCGTTCGACCAGGCCGCCGTCGGCGGAGAGCCCGGTGGCTTCGGCGCGAGCTTTGACGTAGGAGATGACCTGCGCGGTGACCAGGCACAACAGGGCCGCCGCGCCGAGGGCCCGGTCGTGTGCCTCGACAAAGGCCCACCAGGCGATGGCGGCGAACAGGGCGCCGTCGGCGATCCGGTCGCAGCTGGCGTCCAGGACCGCGCCGAAGCGGGTGCCGTTGCCCTGGGCGCGGGCCATCGCGCCGTCGATGAGGTCGAACAGGGTGAACACGGTGACCACCAGGGTGCCCACCAGCAGCTGGCCGCGCGGGAAGAACCACAGTGCGGAGAGCACCGTCCCGGCGGTGCCGAAGACGGTGATCGCGTTGGGGGTCAGCCCGCGGCGCAACAGCCAGGAGCCGACCGGGTCGGTGACGCGCGAGACCGACGCGCGGGCGAAGATGTTCAGCATCGGCTGTTCGGCATCGACTTTCGGTGACCCCGTGGGCAACAAAGAACCTGGTGACGCCAGCCTAACCGGCCGGTAGCCCAGGTACCTGACGCGGCTAGCCGACCTCGTCCCAGGCCCCGGCGAGCAGTTCCCTGGTCTCGCCGAGCAGCTGTGGCAGCACCTTGGTGTGCGCGACCACCGGCATGAAGTTGGCGTCCCCGCCCCAGCGCGGCACCACGTGCTGGTGCAGGTGCGCGGCGATGCCGGCTCCGGCCACGGTGCCCTGGTTCATGCCGATGTTGAAGCCGTGCGGGGCGGCGGCGTGCCGGATGACCCGCATGGCGCGCTGGGTGAACTCGGCGAACTCGATGGTCTCGGCCGGGTCCAGGTCGGTGTAGTCGGGGATGTGCCGGTAGGGCAGCACCATCAGGTGGCCGGGGTTGTACGGGTACAGGTTGAGCACCGCGAACACCAGCCTGCCGCGGGCGATGACCAGGCCGTTCGGGTCGTCCAGCTGGGTGACCTGGCAGAACGGGCAGCCCGTCGCCTCGGCGTCGGCGGGCTTGCCCTCGCCGCGGATGTAGGCCATCCGGTGCGGGGTCCACAACCGCTGCAACGGGTCGGGGATCCCGATGCCCTCCTGCTCGTCCAGCTCCGGCTCGCCCATGAAATCGATCCTAGGGGGCGGTGTCGATCACGGTGACCGTGCCCTGGCCGCCGTCGACCCGGACCCGGTCCCCGGTGCGCAGCCTGGTGGTGGCGTCGCCGCAGCCCACCACGGCCGGGATGCCGAGTTCGCGGGCGACGATGGCGGCGTGCGAGAGCGGGGCGCCGATATCGGTGACCACGGCGGCGGCGCGGGGGAACAGCGGGGTCCAGCCGATGTTGGTCACCGTGGTCACCAGGATCTCCCCGGGTTGCAGCTGCGCGCCCTCCTCGATCGTGTGGATGAGCCGGACCTGGCCCTCCACCACGCCCGCGACGCCGCCGAAGCCGCGGACCAGGGCGTCCGGGGCGGGTGCGGGGGTGGCGTCGTAGCGGTCGGTGCGGCGGTGCGGGTCGGCGGCCCAGGTGTCCGGGTCGAAGTGGCCGCGGAGCAGGGTCGGGTACAGCGGCAGGGCGCGGTAGTGCTCGTGCGCGGCGCGGCGGGCCGGGATGGTGGCCAGGGGTGCGGGGTCGCCGTGCAGCACCCGCACGGTCTCCTCGATGGACAGGAAGAACAGGTCCTCGCCGTGGCCGGTGAGTTCACCCGCCCGGACCAGGAAGGCGCGGAAGATCCAGAACAGCCGGGCGAACTCGGAGCGGGCCTGTTCCCGGCGGCGGGCGGCGCGGGCGGCCCGGTCCAGCTTCGGCCACAGCTTGGCGGCCTGCTTGGGGTGCCGGGTCTGCAGCCGGTGCCAGGCGGCCTGGCGGAGCTGGGCCTGCCGGGCGAGCAGGGTGGACGGGTCCTGTTCGCCGCTGCCGAGGGTACGCAGCTGTGCCTCGATCCAGGCCGGGGTTTCGGCGGGGCGCGGGATCGAGACCTCGAACTCGTCGGGTCCGCGGTGGCCCCAGGCGGCGGCGTAGGCGTCCCGGTCGAGTCGGCCGGCGCGCAGCTCGGCCAGGCCGAGCACCGGGCCGAGGCTGGCCAGGTCGCCGCCCGCGCCGTGCGCGCCGCTGAGCAGCGCGGTCACCTCGGCAGGGTCCACCAGTTTTTCCAGGCGGGTGCGGACCCGGGTCTGGTCCAGGGCGACGGTGCGGGCGGCGGCGGAGAGCAGGTGCGCGTCGACGCGCAGCACGTGGTCGAGTTCGGTGTCCCAGAGCCGGGCCAGCTCGGCCGATTCCTCGGTTTTGGCGATGCGTTCGCGCAGATCGCGGCCGCGGTCCTGGCCGGTGGCGAGCAGGTCGGGCAGGCGGCGGCGCAGGGTGCGGGCGGTGCCGAATTCACCGAGGGCGGTGCGCAGCGCGAGGCGGATCAGGGTGAACCGGGAGGTGGGCAGCTTGGGCAGGTCGTCGCCGATGCGGCCCCACAGGTTCTCGTTGGCACGGCGCAGGAATCGGCCGGCGCCCACCGCGTCGGCCAGGCCGAGACTGAGGCTGATGTTGAGGTAGAAGCGGCCGCCGATGTTGCCGTTCATCGGGTGCCCGCCGAGGGAGCTGACCGACACCGCGCGCACCAGGGACCAGGTGGCCGGGGTCATCACGCTCGGGATGGCCTCGCCGAGGTTGGCCGAGGTCCACAGGTAGTCGCCCAGCCGGGAGTCGTTCCAGGTCTCGCGGACCACGGTGGTGATCGGGCGGGCCTGCAGGATGGCGAAGCGGCCGTCGTGCCAGGCCCACTCGATGTCGGTGGGGCGGTGGTAGAGCCGGTGGATCCGGCGGCCGAGTTCGGCGAGGTCGCGGGCCTGGTCGTCGGTGAGCACGGGCAGCCAGCGCAGGTCGGTGGGGACCGGTTCGTCGCGGGTGCCCCTGGCCGTGCGGACGGTGCGGACGGTCTTGTCCGCGACCTCGCGGGTGACGACGGTGTCGTTTTTGATCACGTAGGTGTCCGGGGTGACCTGGCCGCCGACCACCGATTCGCCGAGCCCCCAGGCGGCGTTGATCACGAACTCGTCCTGGGCGCCGGTGACCGGGTTGGCGGTGAAGAGCACCCCGGCCGAGTCGGCGGGCACGAGTTCCTGGACCACCACGGCCAGGGCGAGGTCGCCGGTGATGCCGTGCCGGGCGCGGTAGCCGATGGCGCGGGCGGTCCAGAGCGAGGCCCAGCAGCGGCGGACGGCATCCAGGAGGGCTTCTTCGCCGGTGATGTTGAGGAAGGAGTCCTGCTGGCCGGCGAAGGAGAGGCCGGGGAGGTCCTCGGCGGTGGCCGAGGAGCGGACCGCGACGGCGGGGCTGCCCAGGTCGGCGTAGGCGGACAGGATCGCGGCGGCGGTGCTCGCGGGGAAGGGGGCGCGGGCGAAGGCGGCGGCGATGGTGGCGGAGGCGTCCTCGGGCTCGGTGGCCAGGGCTTCGCGGATGAGGGTGCTGAGGGGGCCCGCGGTGAAGTCGCGGTAGGCGGTGGTGGTGATGTGGAAGCCGGGTGGGACCGGGATGCCCGCTCTGACCAGGGTGGAGAGGGATTCGCCCTTGCCGCCCGCGGTCGTCAGGTCCGCCTGCTCCGCCCCCAGCGGCAGTACCACGCCAACACTCATGCCTATATGTTGCCAGGCGACACATGCCCGCGCTCGGTTTTGCCCAACCAGCCGTCCACTAGGCCCAACTCGCCGTACAAGTTGGGCCAAACCGGCGTACGAGAACGGCCAACACGCGCGCGGGGTTGAAGACCCTGCCGGCGTGTTGGCCGTTGTCGTACGGGGTTTTGGCCGTTGTGGACGGGTTACTGGGGGAGGAGGGGGGTGACTGTGTCGGCGGTGGGGCTGGTGTTTTCGCGGCGGGCGATCCAGGTGGCGATGAGGTCGACTGCCTGTTCGGTGGGGACGCCGTTGATCTGGGTGCCGTCGCGGAAGCGGAAGGAGACCGCGCCCGCTTCCACGTCCTTGGCGCCGGCCAGGAGCAGGAAGGGCACCTTCTGCGTGGTGTGGTTGCGGATCTTCTTCTGCATGCGGTCGTCGCTGGCGTCCACCTCGGCACGGATCGCCTTGGCGCGCAACGCCTTCTGCACGCCCATGAGGTGGTCCACGTGGTCGTCGGCGATGGGGATGCCGACCACCTGGGTCGGGGCCAGCCACGCCGGGAAAGCGCCGCCGTAGTGCTCGGTGAGGACGCCGAAGAAGCGTTCGATGCTGCCGAAGAGAGCCCGGTGGATCATCACGGGGCGCTGGCGGGAGCCGTCGCCCGCGGTGTACTCCAGCTCGAACCGCTCGGGCAGGTTGAAGTCGACCTGGATGGTGGACATCTGCCAGGTGCGGCCCAGGGCGTCCTTGACCTGCACGGAGATCTTCGGGCCGTAGAAGGCCGCGCCGCCGGGGTCGGGGACCAGTTCCAGGCCGGAGTCCTCGGCGGCGGAGCGCAGCGCCTCGGTGGCGGCGGTCCAGACCTCGTCCGAGCCGACGTACTTCTCCTCGTTGCGGGTGGACAGCTCCAGGTAGAAGTCGTCCATGCCGTAGTCGCGCAGCAGCCCGAGCACGAAGCCGAGCAGGGACTTCAGCTCCTCCTGCACCTGGTCGGGGGTGCAGAAGATGTGCGCGTCGTCCTGAGTCATGCCGCGGACCCGGGTCAGGCCGTGCACCACGCCGGACTTCTCGTACCGGTAGACCGTGCCGAACTCGAACATGCGCAGCGGCAGCTCGCGGTAGGAACGGCCCCTGGACCGGAAGATCAGGTCGTGGAAGGGGCAGTTCATCGGCTTGAGGTAGTAGTCCTGGCCCGGCTTGCGCAGCTTGCCGTCCTCGTCGTACTCGGCGTCCAGGTGCATCGCCGGGTACATGCCGTCGCGGTACCAGTCCAGGTGCCCCGAGGTCTCGAACAGCCCGCCCTTGGTGATGTGCGGGCTGTAGACGAACTCGTAGCCCTCCTCCTCGTGCCGCTGCCGCGAGTAGTCCTCCATCGCCTTGCGGATCACGCCGCCGCGCGGGTGGAACACGGCCAGGCCGGAGCCGATCTCGTCCGGGAAGCTGAACAGGTCCAGCTCCACGCCCAGCTTGCGGTGGTCGCGGCGCTCGGCCTCGGCCAGCAGCTCCAGGTAGCCGTCCTGGGCCTCCTGGGTCTCCCAGGCGGTGCCGTAGATCCGCTGCAGCTGCGGGTTCTTCTCGCTGCCGCGCCAGTAGGCGGCGGCCGAGCGGGTCAGCTTGAACGCCGGGATGTACTTGGTGGTGGGCACGTGCGGGCCGCGGCACAGGTCGGCCCAGACCCGCTCGCCGCTGCGCGGGTCGAGGTTGTCGTAGATGGTCAGCTCGCCGCCGCCGACCTCCATCACCTCAGTGGTGTCCAAGGCGCTGATGCTCGACCCCGCAAGCGAGTCTTCGGAAGACTTGAGGTCGACGAGTTCCAGCTTGTACGGCTCGGCCGCGAGTTCCGTCTTGGCCTCGTCCTGGGAGCCGAACACCCGGCGGGAGAACCGCTGCGCGCCCTTGATGATCTGCTTCATGCGCTTCTCCAGCGCGGTCAGATCCTCCGGGGTGAACGGGCGGGCCACGTCGAAGTCGTAGTAGAAGCCGTCCTTGACCGGCGGGCCGATGCCCAGCTTGGCCTCGGGGAAGAGTTCCTGCACCGCCTGGGCGAGCACGTGCGCGGCGGAGTGCCGGATCACGCTGCGGCCGTCCGCGGACTCGGCGGTGACCGGCTCGACCTCGGTGTCCACGGCCGGGGTCCAGGACAGGTCGCGCAGGTTGCCCTCGGGATCGCGCACCACGACCACGGCCTGGGCCCCCTTGTTCGGGGCTTCCACCTCGCGCAGGGCCGCGCCGGCGGTAGTCCCGGCTGGCACCGTCACACGCGAGGCGAGCACGGCGGGCGCGGGACTGGCTTGGGACACGACGAACTCCTAGGACATCGAGGTCAGGCACCGGGCGCGGCACGCCCGAGGAGCCTCGATGCTATCGGCCGTCCCCGGTCCGGCCTGTGCCGGGCATATCCTGGTCGGTATGCCGAAGATCGTCGGTGGCTCACTGGCCGAGCACCGGGAGCAGACCCGGGAGCGGATCTTCGCCGCCCTGGCCCGGCTGGCAGGCGAACGCGGCTACCACGCGATCACCCTGGCCGAGGTCGCCGCCGCGGCCGAGGTGGGCCGCACCGCGATGTACAACTACTTCCCGGACAAGGAATCGCTGCTGCTGGCCTTCGCCGAGCACGAGACCGGCGGTTACCTGCGTGAGCTGACCGCGGCCCTGGCCGAACTGGACAACCCGGTGGACAAGCTGGCCACCTACGTCCGGCTGCACATCCGGGTCTTCGCCACCCGGCACATGCCGCCCAGCTCGGCGTTGCGGCCACTGCTGTCCGAACAGGGCCGCAGCCGGGTCCTGGACCACGTGGCCGAACTGGAGGCCACGCTGCGCCGGGTCCTGTCCGCCGGGATGGACCAGGGCTACCTGCCCGCGGCCGAGCTGGACGCGCTGGTGCCCCTGGTCACCGCGTGCGTGAGCGGCCGCAGCCTGGCCGGGCTGGACGAACGGGCCCTGGCCGAGGCCACCGAGCACACCGTGGGGTTCGTGCTGCGCGGAGTCGGCGCGCGGCTCGGCCCCGGCGGCAACCCGCGCAGGCTCCCCCGCCGTTAGCTCTCCTGGGCCGGGCGGAAGACGCAGACCTGCACGCCGGTGCTGCCCTTGACCGTGGACACCAGTTCCAGGGGCCGCTTGCCGCCGTCGGCCGGGAAGATCGACTTGCCGCCGCCGAGCAGCACCGGCATCAGGATCAGCCGCAGCTCGTCGACCAGACCGGCGCTGATCAGCGCGCGCACCAGGCTCGGGCTGCCCATGATCAGCAGGTTGCCGCCCTCGCTCGCGCGTAGCTTCCGGATCTCGGCGATGGCCTCCGCGCCCGGGATGAGAGTGGTGTTGTGCCAGGTCAGGTCGGCCTCGCCGAGGGTGCCGGAGACGACGTGCTTGGGGATGGCGTTCATCCGGTCGGCGAAGGGGTCGCCGGCCCGCTCCGGCCACGCCCCGGCCATCACGCTCCAGGTGCGGCGGCCGAACAGCAGCGCGTCGGCGTCCCGCAGCGCCTCGTCGAAGGCCACGCCGACCACCTCGGGGTCGAAGAACGGGCCGGACCAGCCGCCGTGCGCGAACCCGCCGTCGGTGTCTTCCTCGGCGCCGCCGGGGGCCTGCACGACGCCGTCCAGGCTGATGAACTCGCTGACCACGATGCGCATGGGTCCTGCTCCTCTGACTCGCTGCCGGGCTTACGGGAAGAGAGACCGGCGGGCCACCGGAAACTCATCGTGGCACCCGGGTGACCTGGGGCACACTCTCTCGCACCCTGGACAACTTAGGTAAGCCTAACTTAGCCTGGGTGAACACGACGGGATTCTGACACCTCGTCAGGATATTCTGACAACCTGTCGTGAAACCCTTGACCCCCCGTCCGCTCCGGCCGCACACTGGGTCCGGGCGAGGAGGAGGCTGACCGTGTCCGAGAACAGCGAAACCGTTGCACCGCAGCGTTTTTCCACCGAGTTGCGAGCCCGCACCCGCGGTGATCACGCGCAGGCGCAACAACTCCCATACGTGGACGCGATGCTGGCCGGCAAACTCAGCCGCGCCGGGTACGCCGAGATGGTCGCCCAGCAGTACTTCGCCTACTCGGTGCTCGAACAGGCCGCGCAGGTCATGCGAACAGACCCGATCGGGCGACGTTTTGTGCTGCCGGAACTCGACCGGGCGCCCGCGCTGGCCGAGGACCTGGCCTACCTGCTCGGCCTGGACTGGCCGGACCGGATCACCCCGAGCCCGGCCACCCTGCGCTACCTGGACCGGATGCGCGCGGTCTGCTTCGACTGGCCCGGCGGCTTCATCGCGCACCACTACACCCGCTACCTGGGCGACCTCTCCGGCGGCCAGATCATCCAGCGCTGCGTGATCCGCGCCTACGACCTGCCCGGCGACCGCGGCGCCTCCGCCTACACCTTCCCGCTGATCAAGAACGTCAAGCGGTTCAAGGACGGCTACCGGGAGATGCTCGACCTGCTCCCGTTCGACCCGGCCGAGCAGCGCCGGGTGATCGAGGAGGCGATCGTGGCCTACCGGCACAACATCGAGGTCTTCGACGACCTGGGCCGCGACCTGCCCGCTTACCTGGTGGCCTAGCACCCGCGCCTAGCACTTCTGGTGGAGTCCGGGCGGGTTTTGACCCGTTCGGACCACACGACTCACCGGTCTGCGTCAGACTGTGGTGGCTTTCGCCCCCCACGTTTTCCGCAGGAGTACTCGGTGACCTACCCGCCCCAGCAGCCAGGCCCGTACGGCCAGCCCGACCCCTACGGCCAGCAGCCGGGTCAGCCGGGCTGGGGGCAGCAGCCGCCGCAGCAGCCCGGCTACCCGCAGCAGCAGCCCGGCCAGCAGCAGCCCGGCCAGCCGCAGCCCGGTCAGCAGCCGCCCGGGTACCCGCAGACCGGCCCGCAGCCCGGCTTCGGCCAGCAGCCGCCGCCGGGATACGGCCAGCCCGACCCGCAGCAGCAGGGCTGGGGCCAGCCGGGCCAGCCGGGCCAGCCGCAGGACCCGTACAACCAGGGCTACCAGCAGAACCAGCAGTTCGGCGGCTACCAGCAGCCGGGCTACCCGGGTGGCCCGACCCCGCCGAGCGGGCCGAACAAGGGCCTGATCGCCGGGATCGCGGTGGCCGCGGTGGTCATCGTGACCGGCGCGGTGATCGGCGGCATCTACGCCTTCTCCGGGGACGACCCGACCCCGTCCAACACCGCGGCCGCGCAGACCAGCGAGACCAGCGTGACCGCCACCTCGCGGCCGAAGCTGACCACCGGCTCGGTGCGGCCGACCACCGGCGGCGGCAGCGTCGCGCCCACCGGCTCCGACACCGGCGGCGGCGGCGACACCGGCGCCGAGGCGGCCGCGGCCCGCGCGGCGGCGACCGGTTTCGCCGGGGCGTGGCAGAACGACCTGCGCTCCGGCGGCAAGACCCCGGTCTCCGAGTACGCGCCGTTCACCTGCGCGAAGATGGTGGAGAAGCTGACCAAGAACAAGTCGGAGGGCAAGGTCGTCAAGCACGTCCCGGACGCCACGCTCACCGTGGCCAAGGTGATGGCCATGCCGACCACCGGGATCGCCTTCATCGACCTCACCGCCGCCGGCCAGACCCCCGCGAAGCAGCAGCTGTCCCTGGCCAAGGAGGAAGCGGGCTGGAAGGTCTGCGAGTGACCCATCGCGGCGAGGGCTGAGGTCGTGCTCGACCTCCGCCGCCTGCGGATGCTGCGGGCGCTGGCCGACCACGGCACGGTGACGGCGGCCGCGGACGCGTTGTACGTGACGCCGTCCGCGGTCTCCCAGCACCTGGCCGCGCTGGAGACCGAGGTCGGCCAGCCGCTCCTGGAACGCCGCGGCAGGCGGGTCCGGCTCACCGCCGCCGGCGAGCTGTTGCTCAGTCACACCAACACGATCCTGGCCGAACTCGAACGCGCCGAGGCCGCACTGGCCGCGCACGCCAGCGGCCAGAACGGCGAGATCGTGGTGGCCGCCTTCGCCAGCGCCATCGGCCTGCTGGTCGCGCCCACCATCGCCGCGCTGCGCGAACGCGCGCCCGGTGTGCTGGTGCGGGTGCGCGACGCCGAAGGCCACGAGAGCCTGCCGATGCTGATGGACGGCGGCGTCGACCTGGCGGTCGCGGTGGAATACCGCGGCGCGCCCCGCGAGGACGACGAACGGGTGGCCAGGGTCGCCCTCTACGCCGAACCCTTCGACGCCGTGCTCTCCGCCGCCCACCCCCTCGCCCAGGCCGCCGAAGTCCCCCTGGCGGAGCTGGCGGGCGAGGACTGGATCAGCCCCTCCCCCGGCAACCCGGTCTACGACGTGGTCCGGCTGGCCTGCGAACACGCCGGGATCACACCGCGGATCGCGCACTACTCCGCCGATTTCCGCGCCACCGCCGCACTGGCCGGCGCGGGCGCGGGAGTGGCGCTGGTGCCGCGCACCGCGCTGTACGGGGTGCGGCTGACCGGCGCGGTCACCCGGCCCCTGGTCGCGCCGGCCCCGGTGCGCCGGGTCTTCGCCGCCATCCGCCGCGGCGCCGAGACGCGGCCACTGGTGCAGGCAACCCTGGCCGAACTGCGCCGCACCGCCGAGGGACTCGGCTGAATCAAGATCGACTACTCTGGGGCGACCGTCCACGGTGGACGGTCAGCTCGGAGGAAAACCCATGCCACGCCGCCTGTTCCCGTTCCTCGCCGCCACCGCCCTGCTGATGATCAGCCCGGGAGTGGCCGCCGCCGACCCGTCCGGGCCACCGGTCCTGGACTGCAAGGCGTCCTGGTACGGCGTGGAAGGTCAACCCGATCGGATGACCGCCTACGGGGAGAAATTCGACCGGCTGGCCCTGACCACCGGGGCCCGCGACTGGGGCCACAACACGCTGCTGCGGGTCACCTGGACCGGCGCCGAGAAGTCGGTGCAGGTGCGGGTCAACGATTTCAGCCCCAACGCCGAGGCCCACCCGGACCGCTGCGTGAACCTCACCTGGGCCGCCTTCGGCGCCCTCGCCCCGCAGTCGGCGGGAGTGTTGCCGGTGCGCGTCGAACGGCTCAACTGACACATCACTGCCTCGCTACTCGGTATGGTCGGGGGCAGGGGGTGGTGACCACGGAACTCGCGGAAAGCCTGCGGATCATGCCGGGAGTGCGCTCGACGCGCAGGCCGGTGACACCCGGCAGCCTGGCCGGATTCGCGCTCAGCCACGTCCGGGCGGACCCACTGCCCGCTGCCCCGCCACCGATCCTGATCCTGCCCGGCGGCCCCGGCCTGGCCTCGGTGCTGCCCTACGTCGGGCATCGCGCCGTGGCCACCGCGCGATGCCTGGACGTGGTGATGGTCGAACACCGCGGTGTCGGCCTGTCCCGCACCGACGACAGCGGCCAGGACCTGCCCCTGGCAGCCATGACCGTCACCCAGGTGGTCGACGACCTCGCCGCCGTGCTCGACGATCTTGACCTCGATCGGGTGGTGGTCTACGGCTGTTCCTACGGCACCTACCTGGCCCAGGGCTTCGGCGTCCGGCATCCGCACCGGGTCGCCGGGATGGTGCTGGACTCGCCGATGCTCACCGCGCACGACGGCCGGGTGCAACGCGCCGAACTGCGCCGCCGCTACCTCGACGGCGCGGACCCGGACACCGCGCCCGCCGCGCGGATCCTGCGCGAACTGGTGGCCGCCGGCCGCCTGGATCCCGCGCAGACCGGCGATGTCATCCAGCTGGTGCACGAGTACGGCGGCCCGCGGCTGGTCCGGCGGCTCCTGGAACGGATCGCCGCCGGGCACGGGGACCGGCTGTGGCGGTGGCTGCACGGGCTCGGCAACCGGGAGATCACCGAGAACAAGCCGGGTGTGATGGAGTTCGACCTCGCCGGTGCGATCGCCTTCCGCGAACTCGGCTACGCCCCCGAACCCGACGGCCTGCCCCTGGATGTCAACCTGTCCTTCGCCAAGCGCGCCAAGGACTTCCCGCCCTTCACCGGCGAACCCTTCGACCTGCCGGCCGAACTGCCCGGCTTCGACTGGCCGGTCGCGGTGCTCTCCGGCGAACGCGATGTGCGCACGCCCAGGGTCATCGCGGCCCAGATCGCCGACCTGGTCCCGGACGGAATCCTGGTGCCGTTCACCGGGATCGGCCACAGCATCCTGGACTCGCACCCCTCGGCCGCGCTCATCGCCGCCGCCGCGGTCGCCACCGGCGCGCACCGGCGGCTGCCCACGATGGCCGGCCGGCTCGGCTCGATCCCCCGCCCGGCCCGCAGCCGCGCGCTGGAACTGATGTTGCACGCCCGCCTCACCCTGCCCTGGTAATTGGGTGGCGCGATCCGGGTGCGCGGCCGACCATGACCGCTCGTGTCCGACCAACGATCCGGCTGGCGAGCCCGCATCGCCGCGCTGCGCATGGACTTCAGTCCGCTTCGCGTGTCCAGGGACTACCGGTATCTGACGTTCTCGGGCGCGATCACCATGTTCGGCAGCTATGTCACCTTCGTCGCGGTGCCGATCCAGATGAAGGAACTCACCGGTTCCCCCGCCGCGGTCGGCCTGGTCGCGCTGGCCGAGTTCATCCCGATGGTGCTGTGCGGCCTCTACGGCGGCGCGCTGGCCGACGCCCTGGACCGGCGGAAAATCGTGGTCTGGTGCGAGGTCGGCCTGATGGTCTGCACCGGGGGCCTGCTGCTCAACGCGATGCTGCCCACTCCGCAGGTCTGGGTGCTTTACGTGGTCGCGGCGGGCGTGGCCTCCTTCGACGCGTTGCAACGCCCCAGCCTGGACGGCCTCGTCCCGCGGTACCTGCCGCATTCGATGATGGCCTCCGCGGGCGCGCTCAACTCGCTGCGCTGGAACTTCGGCGCCATCGCCGGACCGGCCCTGGGCGGGCTGCTGGTCCAGTTCGCCGGATTCCAGTGGGCCTACTTCCTGGACATGCTCACCTTCGGCCTGTCCCTGTTGCTGCTCCTGCGCATGCGGGCCTCCCCGCCCACCGAGAAGGCCGAGGCGGCCGGTCTGCGCAGCATCGCCACCGGCATCCGCTACGCCGCCACCCGCCCCGACCTGGCGGGCACCTACCTGGTCGACATCGTCGCGATGGCCATGGCCATGCCCCAGGCGCTGTTCCCGTTCCTGGTGGACCGCCTGCAAGCCCCCTGGGCGCTGGGCCTGATGTACTCCGCGGGCGCGGTGGGCGCGCTGCTCGCGGCGCTGACCTCGGGCTGGACCAGCAAGGTGCACCGGCACGGCCTGGCCGTCATCCTGGCCGCCGCGGCCTGGGGCGCGGTGATGGCGGTTGCCGGGCTGACCACCAGTCTGTGGCTGGTGCTGGTCTGCCTGGTCCTGGCCGGGGTGTTCGACATGATCAGCGGCCTGTTCCGGTCGGTCATCTGGAACCAGTCCATCCCGGACGAGCTACGCGGGCGGCTGGCCGGGATCGAACTGCTGTCGTACTCGGCTGGCCCGATGCTCGGCAACGCCCGCGCCGGGCTGATGGCCCAGTGGACCGGCGTGCCCACCGCCATCATCAGCGGCGGCCTGCTCTGCACGGCCGGCGTCGCGGCACTGGCCGCGGCCCTGCCCAAGTTCCGCCGCTACGACGCCCGCACAGACGAACACGTCCTCCGCGAAGCCGCCCGCCGCCAGGCCGCGACCACCCCCGGCGCCAGCCCATAACCCACCCAACGTCGAGTTGGCCCAAGTCGTACGCCTGGTTGGCCAAACCGGGCGTACCGGTTGGGCCAACTCGACGGCGGCGCGGGCGGCCGGTCGTCTCCCGACCCACCGCGATTGGGGGATGGCCACCCACCGGCTCCCGACGGATACTGTCCGTGATCGCGGGAGTCCGGAGGGCCGATGACCAGCGAGCCACCCCGGTTGTGCACCGCGGACGAACGCCTCGCCTACATCGCCGGGCTGCGCGCGGGCACCGCCGCGATCCGGGGGATCTCCCCGGTGCTCGGCAGGCTCGCCGGTCACTGCCCGGCCGGGCGGGCCGAGCCGGACGACGAATCCGCGGTGATGGTGCCGTTCCTGGTCGTCGACGAGCAGGACTGGCGGCGGGCCACCACCGGCGAACCGCTGTCCCGGCTGATCTCCCTGCTGCATCGCGAGGGCGGCTTCTGGCTGGCCGAGAACCTGGACGGCCGGGTGCGCTGGTGCGCCGCCCCGGTCGGCGCGGTCACCGAGGACGGCGTGCACCTGGACCCGGACACCGGCGAGGTGATCACGCCCTGGCTGCGCCTGGACATCACCTGCACCGGGCCCTGGCACGGCAGTTTCGCCTTCTCCGCACCGGCCACCGACCTCGCGCCCGAACTGTGGTTGCTGGGCGGCTCACCGGTGTTCGGGATCGTCACCGAACCCCTGGGACGGCCCGGCGCCGGGCGGCGGACGCCGGTGCTGGACCTGGACACCTTCGAGATCCGGCTCAACCGCAGCCTGCACCTGCGGGCGGATCCACCGCGCTCGGTGCGCCAGCTGGTGATCGACTCGGGCTGGCCGGGGGCCGAGCAGCTCGCCGGACTGGCCGGGTTCAGCGGCGCGGACTGGCCGTTCTGAACAGCAGCAGCGTGCAGCCGGTCAGGGTGGCCAGGGCGGCGGACTGGAACAGGGCGAACAGGGTCGCGCCGCCGCCGAGCACCGCCACCGAGCTGCCCACGTAGGTGAAGTTGTCGCCCAGCAGCAGGGATCCCAGGAACAGGAACAGTTCCGGCACGGCGAAGGCGAGCAGCGCGGCCGGGATGAAGGCGCGCAGGCGCGGGCCGGTGACCGTGGTGAGCGCGACCAGCAGGCAGAGTCCGCCGAGCGCGGCGTACGGGAGCAGCGCGCCGAGTGCGCCGGCGCGGGTGATGAGGCTGGCGGTGCTGTACCCGCTGGGGATGGCCACGAACAGCAGGATGAACTGGGCGGCCAAGGCGATGATCACGCCGTAGGCCAAGGGGCGCCGGCTGGGTGGCAGAAGCGGTGGGCGGTGCGGGCGGGGCAGCGGGGCCAGGCGCAGGATCAGCAGGGCGATAAAGGCGGCCACCGCCAGGAACTGGAGCCAGCCGAGGATGTCGCCGCGGGCGTGGATGGAGGTCAGCGCGTCGGCCACCGAGCCCAGGGCGCTGCCCGCGGCCAGGCCCAGGCCGAGTCGCGCCCGGTCGCCGTCGCGGCGGAACCAGGTCAGGCCCAGGCCGAGCAGGGTGAACCGGGCGGCCAGGTAGACCACGGCCAGCAGGGTGGCGATGCCGAGGGTCTCGGTCCAGACCGCGACGGTGGTGGCGGACATGGCGACCGCGGCGATCGGCAGCAGCGCCGGGTTGTGCGCTGCGGCCAGGGAAATCCGCGGCTGACTGTCCGATGTGGACACTTGGCGGCGCCACTCCTGGACGGCGGCGAGTTTGCCCGCCAGGTCCGGGATGCGGGACAGGCCGAGGCGTTCCTCCAGGCCCGCGGTGAGGGTGGCCAGGGGCATGGTGGCGGCGTAGGGGCCGAGGATGTGCAGCGCGGCGGGCAGCCGGCCGCACAGCAGGGCCAGCTCGTCGACGGGTTCGGCGGCCAGGCGGTCCGCGCCCAGGTAGGGGGCGAGCAGTTCGCGGGCGGCGGGGGCGTCGAGGGTGTCCAGGACCAGGGGCCGGGCGCCGTGGGTGGCGTAGAGATCGGGCAGCGACCGGCGGGCGGTGACCACCGCGAACGCGGCCGGGCCAGTGGGTAGCAGCGGGCGGACCTGGTCGGCGTCGCGGGCGTCGTCCAGCACCACCAGGATCCGCCGGTCGGCGACCAGTTCGCGGTACAGGCCCAGCCGGGAGTCGTGATCCGGGGGAATCCGCTCGACGCCGAACGCTTCCAGGAACCGGTGCAGCACGTGGTCGGCCCGCACCGGTGGCGCGTCCGCCGAACCGCGCAGGTCCGCGTACAGGCAGCCGTCCGGGAACTCCGCGGCGACCTGGTGCGCCCAGTGCAGCGCCAGCGCGGAGCGCCCCACCCCCGGCGCGTCCTGGACCCCCGACACCACCGCCACCCGCGCCCCCGCCGCACGCACTCCGGTCAGCGCGGCCAGTTCCCGTGCCCGGCCGACCAGGTGACCGGCGATCCCGGGCAGTTGCCTGGGCACCCGCGGCGGTGGCGCGCCCGGCCCGACGTGGAGGTCGCCGTGCACATCCCTGATCTGCCAGGCGTTCCCGCCCACCGTGCCGCTCAGCTCGTTGTTGCTGTCCCCGGCGGCCTTGTCCTCGGTCACCCGCAGCTCTCCCCACTCGTGCGCTCACCCTCTGCATGTCACACGAGAGTGGCGAACGCAACACTCAAGCCGCTCATCGCCGCAGAACTGCCGCTGCCCGACAACGCCACCCCGCCCCTCGAACGGGTGATCGAGCACGACTAGGTTGAGCACAATGTTCTCCTCCGCCAGTTCCACCGGTCCCGGCGAGCCCTGGGCGCGCCCGGCACACCTGGCCGTCGAGCCGCCCGAGACACCCGTGGCGCCGAGCGTGGATCCGGACGAGGCCGAGGAGTTCCTGCGCCTGTTCCACGCCGAGCACCCCGACGCCGGCGACGTGGAGACCCGGGTCCGCTGGGTGCGCGCGGAGATCGAACTGACCGGCGGCTACCAGCACTCCAGCGCGGAGCTGGCCTTCGGCGCGCGGGTGGCCTGGCGCAACAGCGCGCGCTGTATCGGCCGGTTGTACTGGCGCAGCATGAAGGTCCGCGACCTGCGCGCGGTGCACAGCGCCGCGGAGATCGCCGCGCAGTGCTTCGAGCACCTGCGGGTGGCGCACAACGACGGCCGGGTGCGGCCGACCATCACCGTGTTCGCCCCCGACCTGCCCGGCAGGCCGGCGCCGCGGATCTGGAACGAGCAGCTGCTGCGCTACGCCGGCTACCCGGTCGGCGACGGCACCGTGCTCGGCGACCCGCGCTACACCGGGTTCACCGCCCAGGTGCTGCGGATGGGCTGGGAACGGCCGCTGCCACGCGGCCCGTTCGACCTGCTGCCCCTGGTGGTGGAGACCGCCGCGGACGGCCCCCGGCTGTTCGACCTGCCTGCCGATGTGCGGGTGGAGGTGCCGCTGACCCACCCGGACCTGCCCTGGTTCGGTGAACTGGGCCTGCGCTGGCACGCGGTCCCGGCGATCAGCAACATGACCCTGTCCATCGGCGGCGTCAACTACCCGGCGGCCCCGTTCAACGGCTGGTACATGGGCACCGAGATCGGCGCCCGCAACCTCGGCGACACCGGCCGCTACGACGCGCTGCCCGAGATCGCCGAGCGGATGCGCCTGGACACCAGCTCGGAGGCCACCCTGTGGCGGGACCGGGCCCTGGTCGAGATCAACCGCGCGGTGCTGCACTCCTACCAGGTCGCCGGGGTCGCCATCAGCGACCACCACACCGAATCGCAGCGGTTCCTGACCCACATCGCCAAGGAGGAGAAGGCGGGGCGCAGCTGCCCCGCTGACTGGAGCTGGATCGTGCCGCCCATGTCCGGCTCGCTCACCCCGGTCTTCCACCGCTACTACGAGACCCAGCACCTGCGCCCGGAGTTCACCCTGGACGACGAGGCGGCCCGGCGGGGTCAGCTCGGCACCCCCGAACACTTCGCGACCAGGCCGCATACCGCGGGCATTGCGCCGGACGTGTGGAGTTGGCTGCGCAGGCCGGTCCCGGTCGGCGGCTGAGCCCGTCCGGCGGCGGCGACTACCCCGGTCAGCCCTGGTTCCCGCGGCCGAACGCGGAAGATCCACTGATACGGACAGTGGTCCCCCAATCACCATGCGTTGTCTTCGGACGGGGCGCCGGATAGTGTCCGCTGCGGCGATCGCCCCGCTGTTTCCCTTGTGCGCCAACGTCATGTGAGGTGAGCTGTGTCCGCTCGTGCCCGCGCGGTGCTGTCCGGAGTCCTTCTCGCCCTGGCCGGGGTCCTCGGCCTGCTGTTGCCCACCGGAACCGCTTTCGCCGCGGCCGATCCCGCCGTGTACACCGCCAGCAAGACCACGGTCGCCCCAGAAGAGACCTTCGTGCTCACCGCGACCTTCATCAACCCCGAGAGCACGCCGGTGATCTTCCTGTGGCAGGGCATCCACCCGGCGGTCAACGGGGGTGCGTGGACCCTGGAATCGTGCGTCGGCTGCACGCCCTCGGGTGTCAACAACGCGGTCGCCGCGGACAGCACCCCCGTGCTGCCAGGGGAAAGCCGCTCGATCCAGGCCACCTACAAGGCCAAGGCGGGCAGCACCGGCTACTCCACCTTCGACGGCTACGTCTACTACGAGGCCGGCGGCGTCGGCAAGGACAAGCTGACCCCGGCCGCGGTCGCGGTGACCATCGCGAACCCGTGATACCGCGACGGCCGCCCGCACACCTGGGGTGCGCGGGCGGCCGTCGTTTCCGGTGTACTCGGTCTCTGGTGCGGGCAGCTCAGCCCTCGGCCAGCGCGGCCAGGTCCATCCACATGACCTCCCAGACGTGGCCGTCCAGGTCGCGGAAGCTGCCGCCGTACATGAAACCGTGGTCCTGGAACGGCTTCCACTCGGCGCCACCGGCGGCCAGCGCGGCGGCAACCAGCTGGTCGACCTCCTCGCGGCTGTCCGCGGACAGCGCGTTGAGCACCTCGGTGGTGTTCGGGTCGCTGATCTCCCCGTTAATGAACTCCTTGAACTTGGCCTCGCCCAGCAGCATCACGGTGATGTTCTGCTCGACCACCATGCTGGCCGTGTTCTCATCGCTGAACTGCTCGTTGGCGGTGAAACCGAGCTTGGTGTAGAAGTCGCGGGCGGCGGCGACGTCCTTGACCGGCAGGTTGACGAAGATCATGCGCATGACGGGATTCTCCTGATTTGTCGGCTTGTTCGTGGGGGATTCAGGCAAAAAGATCAAGCGGATCGGCGCGGGCGGCGGGCCCAGGCGACGATCCCGGCGAGCACGCCGAGGGTGACCGTGGTGATGGCCAGCATCGGGGTGCCGAAGACGACCACCTGATAGTAGGTCGCGCCGACCATCAGCAGGGTCAGGCCCAGCCCGGCCGCCGCCGCCAGTCGCGGGATGACCAGGCCGATCGCGCCGGCCAGTTCGAGCACGCCGATGAACAGGCGGAACCAGTCGCCGCCGATGGTCTCGAAGATCCCGACCGCGGTGGCCTCGCCGACCAGCTTCGGGATCGCCGCGGCGACCAGGAAGAACGCGCCGAGCAGGCCCTGCAGGGTCCAGAGCGCGATGTTCCCGGCGCGGGAGGCGGGCTTGGCGGTGCTGGCGGCGGTGGCGATGGTGGTCATGGCTGGCTCCCCAGATGCTGTCCTCGTTGTGCTGTCACCCGTACTGACCACGGCCCCGCGGCAAACTCATCGCACCCCGCCGAACTTTTTTCCGGCGGGCCCGTCTGTACAGGTCAGGGGCCATGAAGCAGACTGGGGCGGCTTGCTGACGAGCTGTCTGGGGAGAGGAAGAACGGTCGTGGTGTCCACGGAGAAGCCGGTCGAGGACGAGTTCCTCGGTCAGGCCGGCCAGTACCGGCGGGAGCTGCTCGCGCACTGCTACCGCATGCTCGGCTCGGCGCACGACGCCGAGGACCTGGTGCAGGAGACCTACCTGCGCGCCTGGCGGGCCTACGACAAGTTCGAGGGCCAGTCCTCGCTGCGCACCTGGCTGCACCGGATCGCCACCAACACCTGCCTGACCGCGCTGGAGAACCGGGCCAAGCGCCCGCTGCCCACCGGCCTGGGCCAGCCCGGCTCGCAGGCCGAGGATCCCTTGGTGCAGCAGCCGGAAGTGCCGTGGCTGGAACCGATCCCGGACAGCGCGATCGGTCTGGACAGCGCGGACCCGGCCACCATCGTCACCGACCGGGAGACCATCCGGCTGGCCTTCGTGGCCGCCCTGCAACACCTGCCGCCGCGGCAGCGCGCGGTGCTGATCCTGCGCGATGTGCTGCAGTGGAAGGCCGCGGAGGTGGCTGAGGCGGTGGACATCTCGGTGGCCGCGGTGAACAGCACCCTGCAACGCGCCCGCGCCCAGCTCGACACGGTCCAGCCCCGCCAGGACACGGTCGCCGCGCCCCTGGACGCCGATCAGCGCGAGTTGCTCGAACGCTACGTGAAAGCCTTCGAGGACAAGGACATCAACGCGATCGTGGCCCTGTTCACCGCCGACGCGGTGTGGGAGATGCCGCCGTTCATCGGCTGGTACCAGGGCGCGGCCAACATCGGCAGGCTCATCGACACCGCCTGCCCCGCCGAAGGCCCCGGCGACATGAAACTGCTCCCCATCAACGCCAACGGCCAGCCCGGCTTCGGCCTCTACATGCGCGACGGCGACGTGTACAAGCCCTTCAACCTCCCGGTGCTCACCTTGGGCCCCAACGGAATCACCCACGTCTCCAGCTTCTTCGACCTGTCCCTGTTCGAGAAATTCGGCCTGCCCGCCGAAATCCCGGTGTAACTCCGCGTCCGAACTCCGCCAGACCAGGACGGTCCGCTCAACCAGGCTTTGCGTCATGAACGAACTCGCAAGCCGGACCGCCCTGGTCACCGGCGGCAGCCGGGGCATCGGCGCCGCCATCGCGCTGGCCCTGGCCGCCAAGGGCGCCGACGTGGCCATCACCTACAACACCAGCGCCGACGCCGCCGCCCGGATCGTCGAGGAGATCAAAGATCGCGGCGGACGTGGCCTGGCCATCCAGGCGGACAGCGCCGACCCCGTGGCGATCACCACCGCCGTGGCAACGACGGTGGAAACCCTTGGCGCACTGGACATCCTGGTCAACAACGCGGCCGCGTTCGACTTCGCCCCGCTGGACCAGCTCACCGCGGAAGCAGTGAACCGCACCCTCGCCGTCAACGTCCGCGCGCCCTTGCTCGCCGCCCAGGCCGCCCTCCCCCACCTGCGCGAAGGCGGCCGCATCATCACCATCGGCAGCAACGTCGCCGACCGCGCCGTCTTCCCCGGCTTCGCCCTGTACTCGATGAGCAAAAGCGCCCTCACCGGCCTCACCAAGGCCCTGGCCAGGGAACTCGGCCCCCGCGGCATCACCGCCAACCTGGTCAGCCCCGGCCCCACTCACACCGATGCCGCCCCCACCGACCCAGCCTTCGTCGAAGCCATCAACGCCTTCACCGCCCTGGGCCGCTTCGCCACCCCAGAAGAGATCGCCGCAGTAGTCGCTTTCCTCGCCACCCCGTCCGCCCAATACGTAACCGGAGCCACCATCAACGCCGACGGCGGCTTCACCGCCTAACCCCACCCGCGCGTGTTGGCCGTTGTCGTACACCACGTTGGCCGTTGTGGGACGCCACGTTGGCCGTTGTTGTACGCCGTAGGCCGTCGCGGTCGGGCGAAGCCCGGGACAGGCAGCGGGGGTGGCCTTTCGAAAACCTAATCCGAGCGGTTCCCCATCCCCGTCAGCCTGGAGAGGACACACCGCATCCCGGGCAGCGGCCCCACAACACAAACCGCCGCCGGTCCAACGCAACGCGACCGGGCCGCTGCCCGGGATGTGGTTTGGTATCGGAGGGCTGACGGGGATGGGGAACCGCACACGAGCACTGGCTCTTGCTCTTCGCCCATGCCCCTTCACAACGAAAGCGAAGATCCAAAAAAGGATGGCCTCGCCGGCCGGGCAGACCACCGGAGGGGTGGGGCAGATCAAACCCCGGGTCCAGCAGGTTGCGGGGCGGGGTCTGGGCTGCCGGGGCCGGAACCAGCGTGGCTCCGAGGGCTCGTGTCTTGGGGTTTTCACCCCCACCCCCGCCCACAACAGCCAACCCGACGTCCATAACGGCCAACCCAGCGTCCATAACGGCCAACTCGGCGTACGACAACGGCCAACACTCCGGGTGGGGTGGGTGTTCTGGTAGGGGATCGGTATGACTGTTTATGTGCTGGCTCAGTTCACCATCACCGACCTCGCCGCGTACGGGCGTTACCAGGCGCGCTTCCTGGAGGTCTTCGCCGGTCACCGGGGCACTCTGCTCGCCGCGGACGACTCCCCTGCCGCCGTCGAGGGCGAGTACCCGCACCAGAAGGCGGTGCTGATCTCCTTCCCCGACCAGGACGCCTTCCGCGAATGGTCCCAATCCCCGGCGTACCAGGAGATCTCCCGGGATCGCCAGGCCGGGACCGACGGGGTCGTCGTGCTCCTCGACGGCATCGGACCGTGACCTGCCCAGCCCCGCCTACGTCATCTGGCGGAGGGCTTTTGTCAGGCGGGCGTGATCCCATTGATCGGTGGACTTCCCGGTCTTCTTCGCCCAGACCTGCCCCGGCATGCTCGCGCGCGCCCTCATGCTCACCCACAACCGCCAGGACGCCGAGGACGCCGTCCAGGAGGCCTATGCCGAGGCCATGCGGCGCTGGGCCGAACTCGCCGACCGGGCGCCCGAGGAGTGGGTTTACCAGGCGGTGAAGCGGCGACTGTGGGCGGCGGCGCGGCGGTGGCGGATGCACCGGCCCCTGGAACTCGTGGTGTCGCTGCCCGCCCGGTGCTCCACCGAACAGGCCGCCGAAGTCCGCCTCGTCCTGGACGCGCTGTCCCGGTTGCCGCGCAAGCATCGCGTCGTCGCCTACCTGCACTGGGCCGAAGGGCTCAGCGCCCGCCAGATCGCGGCCGAACTCGACACCAGTGAAAGCGCGGTGACCGCCATGCTCGGCAAAGCCAGGGTGGCGCTGGACAGCCTGCTCGGACTCACCGGGGTGCGGGACCGGGAAGCGCTCACCGGCAAGGTCCGCCGGGTCACCCTGCCCGGTCAGCCCGGCGAACCGGCCGACGCGGTCGCGGAAGCCTTGCGGCGCACCGAGAACCAGCTGCGGGCCGGCGCCGCGGAGGACGCCGAGGCCCTGGCCCGGATCTCCGGGAGGCTGGGCCTGTCGTGATCTCCCGGGTGCTGGCGACCGTGCGCGGGCTGCTCGCCGTCGGGCTGCTCGCCGGCTTCTACGTGCTCGCCGCCTGCCTGGTCCTGGGCTACCTCGCCTTCGTCGTGCTCGCCCTGCACACCCTCACCCTGCCCACCAACACCTTCCCCACCAACTTCCACCTGCCCGTGCTCATCGCGGGCAGCAGCATCCCGGTGCTGCTCGGCGTGGTCCGCGGCGTGCTGGCCACCAACTCCCCCGGCCACCTCGATCTCGACTCGGTCATCCTCACCCGCGCCCAGGCCCCGCTGCTCTGGAAAACCGTCGAGGACCTCGCCGAACGCGCCGGCGCGCCCATGCCGGACGAGATCCGGCTGACCGCCGAGGCCAACGCCGCGGTCACCGAGGACACCCGGATGCTCGGCCTGGTCGTCGGCGAACGCCGCCTCTACCTCGGCCTGCCGCTGCTCACCGGCCTCCCCCTGGACGAACTGAAAGCCATCCTCAGCCACGAACTGGGCCACTTCGCCGGACGGCACAACCGATTCGGCGCGGTGGTCTACCGCGGCGCCCTGGCCCTGGACACCGCCACCGAGGAAATGCGCAGCGCGATCAACACCAACGCCCTGGCCAGGATGTACTCCGGACTGATCTTCGGCGTCATCCGGCTCTACGGCTGGTGCTACGTGCGGATCGCCTTCGCCGTGCTGCGCCGCCAGGAGATCGAGGCCGACCGCGCCGCCGCCGCGGTCGCCGGACCCGCGGTCACCGGCGAGGCACTGCGCTCCGCCCTGGTGCTGATGGCCGCCTGGACCGACTTCCGGGACCGCTTCCTCACCCCACTGGCCGCCGCCGGGGCCGTCCCCGATGACCCGTTCAGCGCCTTCGAGGCCATGCTCGCCGACCCCGACTACCGCGACGTGCTCGCCCAGCACCGCGCCGCGCCACCCGAATCCGCCCGCGCCGCCCTGGACACCCACCCCAGCCTGGCCGACCGGCTCGCCTACCTGGCCACCCTGCCGCCCCGCGACCTGCCCCGCGAACTGCGGCCCGCGCTGAACCTGCTCGGCGCCGACCCGGCCGAGGCCGCGCACCGGGTCCGCGAAGCCATGTATCCCCAGCAGCGCAAGACCATGCCGTGGCGGGAATGGGTGGCCCTGGCCGCGGGCAGCCACGTCGAACGCCAGCTCGCCTGGCTACGCCCGGCCGTGCACACCCTGCGCGGCGGGAAAACCACCGAACTCACCATCAACGCGGTACTCGAACTCCTGGACGCCCGCCGCGCCGAGGAACTCGCCGACCAGGTCGCCAAACACGCCGGCACCACCACCGACCGCGGCCCGGACCTGCTGCGCGCCGCCCTGCTCAGCCTGCTCGGCGCGGCTCTGGTCCGGGCCGGCTCGGCCAGCTGGACCGCGCCCTGGGCAGGCACCCCGAAACTCATCGTGCGCGATCCGGCCATCGAACTCGGCGACCTGGTGCAACGCGCCCTGGACAACCCCCGCGAGGTCCCCCGGCTGCGATTACACCTGGCCGCGCTCGGCGTGGACAGCCACAAACCCCGCCCCGCCCCCGCCGCCAAAACAGGCAAGACCGACCTGCGCCTGGGCATCGCCGACCCGGAGATCCGCGCGGACAGCAGACGCAGTCAGAAACTGAGTCTGTGGACCGCCTGCATCGTCGCGGTCGGCGTGCTGCTCGCGCTGTTCGTCTTCCGCGAGGAATACCGCCCCTACCGCCCGCCGCTGAACACCCACAACCCGTTCCGCACCCCGGTGTATCAGCAGCCGGTGTACCCGGTGCTGCCCAGCCTGCGGCTGCCGAGTCTCGTGCTGCCCACGGTGCGGATCAACCCCGGCGACCTGCGACCGGTGACCCCACGGCGCACAGCGGGCCAGCCCTGAACTGGGCGTTGGCGTGAAAGAAGAGAAACGGCTATATTTGCCATTCCTGAGCGCATCAGACTGTGCGCATGGGAAACGGACACTGAAAATGTGTCTGGCACGAGCTTAGTAGAGGGGAAGCCCGCTTGTCAACCGACGAGGACCTGCGGACGGCGGAGCTGGCTCGGGAGCAGGAGCACGTCTCCATGCTCTACGGCAGGCTCGACGGGTTGCGCGCCCGCGCGAAGACCGGGCTGGCCAAAACCCTGCGTGAATCCGCCGGCGGCAGCCTGTCCGCGGGCACCGAACGCGATGTCTCCGCCGCGCACTTCAACCGCCAGCTCGCCCAGTACAGCGCGGTCGAGGCCGGCCTGTGCTTCGGCAGGCTCGACTACGACAACGGCGAGGCCAGGCACATCGGCCTGATCGGCATCTTCGACGAGGACAACGAGTACGAACCGCTGCTGATGGACTGGCGCGCGCCCGCCGCCCGCCCGTTCTACCTCGCCACCGGCGCCAACCCCCTGGACGTGCACCGGCGGCGGCACATCAAGACCCGGATGCGCAAGGTCGTCGACATCGACGACGAGGTCCTGGACATCACCGCCGACAACAAGGGCCGCCAGTCCAGACACGGCGACGGCCTCACCGGCGAGACCGTGCTGCTGGCCGCGCTCAACGCCAGCCGCACCGGCCGGATGAAGGACATCGTCCAGACCATCCAGGGCGAACAGGACCGGATCATCCGGGCCGACCTCTCCGGCGTGCTGGTCGTCCAAGGCGGGCCCGGCACCGGCAAGACCGCGGTCGCCCTGCACCGCGCCGCCTACCTGCTCTACACCCACCGCGACATGCTCACCCGCCGCGGCGTGCTCATCGTCGGCCCCAACCAGACCTTCCTGCACTACATCGGCGAGGTGCTGCCCTCCCTCGGCGAGACCAGCGTGCTGATGGCCACCATGGGCGAGCTGTACCCCGGGGTCACGGCCACCGGTCAGGAATCCCCCGAGGCCGCCGCGATCAAGGGCAGCCTGGACTTCCTCGGTGTGCTCAAGGCCGCGGTCAAGGACCGGCAGCAACCGCCCGAGGAGTCCGTCGAGATCCTCTTCGAGCGGCAGCGCCTGGTGCTCAAACCCGCCGACTGCCGGGGCATCGTCAGCCGCGGCCGCCGCTCCCGGCGCCTGCACAACCTGGCCCGCCCGCTGGTCGAACGCGAACTCCTGGAACGGCTGACCAGCAAGGTCGCCGGCAAACTGGGCCGGGAATTCCTCGACCGCGGCGACCTGGCCGACATCAGGGCCGAACTGCGCGCCGAGGACGAGGTCCGGGCCGCGATGGACCAGCTCTGGCCGGTGCTCACCCCCGAACAACTGCTGCGCGACCTGTTCAGCGACCCCGACCGCCTGGAACGCGCCACCCCGCACCTGTCCGAAGCCGAACGCAAACTGCTGCTGCGCGAACCCGGCGCGCCGTGGACCCCCGCGGACGTGCCGCTGCTGGACGAGGCGATGGAACTGCTCGGCGTGGACGACCGGGCGGAGAAGGCCCGCGAGCGCAAACGTCAGGAACAACGCCGCGCCTACGCCCAGGGCGTCCTCGACATCCTCGACCTCGACGACGACGCCGACCCCGAGATGCTGATGGCCTACAACCTGATCAGCGCCGAACAGCTCGCCGACCGCTACGACGAGGTGGACACCCGCACCGCCGCCGAACGCGCCGCCACCGACCGCACCTGGACCTTCGGGCACGTCATCGTGGACGAGGCCCAGGAACTGTCCCCGATGGCCTGGCGGCTGCTCATGCGGCGCAGCCCCAGCCGGTCGATGACCCTGGTCGGCGACATCGCGCAGACCGGCGATCTGGCCGGGGCCAACTCCTGGCAGGACGTGCTCGGGCCCTACGTGGCCGAGCGGTGGAAGCTGACCCAGCTCACGGTCAACTACCGCACCCCGCGCGAGATCATGGACATCGCCGCCGAGGTCCTCGCTGAACTGCCCGCCGGACTCACCCCGCCCAGCTCGGTCCGGGACAGCGGACAGGCCCCGTGGAGCCGCCGGGTCGACCGCGGCGAGCTGGCCAAACAGCTCGCCGACACGGTGCTGCGGGAACTGGCCGAGATCGGCGAAGGCCGCCTCGGCGTGATCGTCCCGGCCGCCGAGCTGGCCGAATTGGGCGAGGCGGTCCTGGAGGTCGTGCCGGGCGCCGCGCTCGGCGAGAGCCCCGAACTGGAGAACCAGGTGGTGCTGATGAGCACCCGGCAGGCCAAGGGCCTGGAATTCGACGGGGTACTGGTGGTCGACCCGGCCGAGATCCTGGCCGAGTCCCCGCGCGGCGCCAACGACCTCTACGTGGCGCTGACCAGGGCGACCCAGCGGCTCGGCGTGCTGCACACCGCGCCGCTGCCGCCCGCGCTGAGGGGCCTGACACAGGTCGACGCCAGCTAAGTTACCGACTGGTAGCCTACCGGGGATCTTCTTCCAGGACGAAGGGACCCGACCGTGGGCAACGAGGTGCTGTTCAACCCCGACAGCTACGACCCGACGCACCTGGACTCCGAGTCCCGGCGCTTGCTGCGGGCCACGATCGACTGGTTCGAGGCCCGCGGCAAGCGCCGGCTGCTCTCCGATGCCCTGGACCGGGTCTGGTACACGGAGTTCCTGGACTTCGTGCGGCGGGAGAAGCTGTTCGCCACCTTCAACACCCCCGCCGCCGACGCCGCCGGGGACGAGCACAAGCGCTGGGACGCCACGCGCAACGCCGCGCTGAGCGAGATCCTCGGCTTCTACGGCCTGCCGTACTGGTACACCTGGCAGGTCAGCGTGCTCGGCCTCGGCCCGATCTGGATGAGCGAGAACAAGGAAGCCCGCGACCGGGCGGCCGAACTCCTGGACAGTGGCGCGGTGTTCGCCTTCGGCTTGTCGGAGAAGGAACACGGCGCGGACGTCTACTCCACCGACATGATCCTCACCCCCAGCGCGGACGGCGGGTTCACCGCGACCGGGGACAAGTACTACATCGGCAACGGCAACGTGGCCGGGATCGTCTCGGTGTTCGGCCGACGGTCCGATGTGGACGGTCCAGAGGGCTACGTGTTCTTCGCGGCAGACTCCCAGCACGAGAAGTTCTCGTTGGTGCAGAACGTGGTCGACTCGCAGATGTACGTCTCCGAGTTCCGCCTGGACGGTTATCCAGTGCGGGAGCAGGACATCCTGCACACCGGCCCGGACGCCTTCAGCGCGGCGCTGAACACGGTCAACGTCGGCAAGTTCAACCTGTGCACGGCCTCGATCGGCATCTCTGAGCACTCGTTCTATGAGGCGATCACGCACGCGCACAACCGGATCCTCTACGGCAAGCGGGTCACCGAGTTCCCGCACGTGCGGCAGAACTTCGTGGACGCCTACGCCCGGCTGGCCGCGATGAAGCTGTTCGCCGACCGGTCGGTGGACTACTTCCGCTCCGCCACCGCCGAGGACCGGCGCTACCTGCTGTTCAACCCGATCACCAAGATGAAGGTGACCTCCGAGGGCGAGCAGGTGATCGACCTGCTGTGGGATGTCATCGCGGCCAAGGGTTTTGAGAAGAACACCTACTTCAACCAGGCCACCGCGCACATCAGGGCGCTGCCCAAGCTGGAGGGCACGGTGCACGTCAACCTGGCCCTGGTGCTCAAGTTCATGCCCAACTACCTGTTCAACCCGGCCGAGTACGACGCCGTGCCCACCCGGCACGACGCCGCCGACGACGAGTTCTTCTTCCAGCAGGGCCCGGCCCGCGGCCTGGGCAAGATCCGTTTCCAGGACTGGCGCGCGGTGTACGAGCGCTTCGCCAAGATCCCCAACGTGGCCCGCTTCCTGGAGCAGGCCGACGGCCTCAAGACGTTGCTCACCACGGCCGCCCCCGATGAGGCGCAGCAGAAGGATCTGGACTTCCTGCTCAACCTGGGCCAGCTGTTCACCCTGGTCGTCTACGGCCAGCTGATCCTGGAACAGGCCGAGCTGACCGGATCGTCGCCGGACCTCCTGGACCAGGTCTTCGACGTGCTGGTCCGCGACTTCTCCGGCTACGCGGTCGCCTTGCACGGCAAGGCTTCCGCCACCGACGCGCAGCGGTCCTGGGCCCTGGCGCACGTGCGCGGACCGGTGGTGGACCGGGAGCGGTTCGAGCGGCTGTGGGGCGAGGTGGCGGAGCTGTCCGGCCGCTACGAGATGCGCCCCTGAGGCGCCCAGACGCCGGCGGCCGTCCCCTCGTGGACGTGCCGCCGGTACGCCTGGACCTTGCCTTGGATCACCGCCAGATTCGCCTCCAGTTCGGTGATCTTCTCCCGCACCGCCCGCTCGTGTTCTTCCAGCAGGGCAAGGCGTTCCGGCTCGTTGCCGGGGCCGAGCCGGACCAGGCGGGCGAACTCCTTGATCACCGTGATCGGCATGCCCGAGGCACGCAGCCGGTTGCACAGCACCAGCCAGTCCACATCGGACTGCTCGTAGAGCCGCTGTCCGCCGCTGGTGCGCGGGATCTCGCGCAGGAACAGCCCTTCGCGCTCGAAGAAGCGCAGCGCGTGCACGCTCAACCCGGTCGTCTCGGCGACCCGTCCGATCGGCAGCCCGCCGCCACTCGTAGCCACGGCACTCCTTGACCTAGAGAACACTCTAGATTTTAGCGTCGCGGTATGTCTTTCACCGCGCAGCACACCGCCGCCGAGGTCCTCAGCGGCATCGATCTCACTGGGCGCACCGCCCTGGTCACCGGTGGCTATTCCGGGCTGGGCCTGGAGATCACCCGCGCGCTGACCGCCGCGGGCGCGCAGGTCCTGGTCCCGGCCCGCCGCCCCGAGACCGCCCGCACCCACCTCCCGGACACCGAGATCGAGGCCCTGGACCTGGCCGACCAGCACGACATCCGGGATTTCGCCGCCCGGTTCCTGGACTCCGGCCGCAGCCTGGACCTGGTGATCGCCAACGCGGGCATCATGGCCTGCCCGGAAACCCGGGTCGGCCCCGGATGGGAAGCGCACTTCGCGGTCAACCACCTCGGCCACTTCGCCCTGGTCAACCAGCTCCGCCCGGCCCTGTCCGGCACCGCGCGGGTGGTGTCGGTCAGCTCCTCCGGCCACTTCCTCGCCGACATCCGCTGGGCCGACCCGCACTGGACCACCGGCTACGACCGCTGGCTGGCCTACGCGCAAAGCAAAACCGCGAACGCCCTGTTCGCCCTGCACCTGGACACCCTGGGCGTGCGCGCCTTCGCCGTGCACCCCGGCAGCATCCTCACCCCGCTGCAACGCCACATCCCGCGCGCCGAACAGCTCGCCCTGGGCTGGTTCGCCGCCGACGGCACCCCCGCGCCCGGGTTCAAAACCCCGGCGCAGGGCGCGGCCACCGCCGTGTGGGCGGCGACCGCGCCCGAACTGGACGGGCACGGCGGGGCGTACTGCCAGGACAACGCCCTGGCCCGGCCCGCGGACACCGAGGACATGCTGATCGGCGGCGTCAAACCGTGGGCCAGGGACCCGGCGGCCGCGGCCCGGCTGTGGGACCTCTCCGCCGAGCTGACCGGGGTGGGCTGAGGTCAGCGGAAGGCCCCGGCATGCTCGGCCACCCAGTCGGCGAAGGTACGCGCGGGCCGCCCGAGCAGCTGCTCAACGTCCGGGTGCACGGTGTAGCCCTCCCGCGGCGGATCGGCGTACCAGCCGATGACGTGCTCGACCGCCTCGGCCGAGTACCCCCAGCCGCGCATCCGCTCCTTGGCCTGTTCCTCGGTCAGCTCGACGAACCGGAGGTCCCGGCCCAGCGCGGCGCCCAGCTGCCGGACCCGGTCGGCGAAGGTCAGCACCTCGGGTCCGGTGAGCACGTAGTCGCGGCCGGCGTGCCCGTCCTCGGTGAGCGTGCGCACCGCCACCTCGGCGATATCGTCCTCGTGCACCATGGCGCTGCGCAGCTCCGGGAAAGCCTCCCGCACCACGCCCTCGTCCCGGATCGACCCGACCCAGGACAGCGTGTTGGACATGAACTCCACCGGCCGCAACACGGCCTGGGCCAGCCCCGCCGCGGCGATCGCCTGCTCCACCGGCCCCGGCTCACCGCCCCACAGCGTGCTCACCCGCCGCACCCCGGCCGCGGCGATCTCCTTGGCCAGCTCGGGGCCGGTGCGCAGCGGGGCGCCGGTGGCCGCGTCGTAGGTGAGCAGGAACACCGCGCTCGCCCCGGCCAGCGCGGGGCGGAGGCTGCCGGGGTCGGCCAGGTCGCCCACGGCCACCTCCACCCCGTCCGGGAACGCGGCTCGTTCCGGACTCCGGGTCAGTGCCCGGACCCGGTGGCCCCGGCGCCGCAGTTCGGCCAGCACCCGGCCGCCAATGTTTCCGGTCGCTCCGGCGACCACGGTGATTCCGTTGTCATCGATCATGATCCGGAGGCTATTTCCTCCATTTAACTGGAGGTCAACGGCCGAATCGCGGGGGCTGCGGACGGCCGCCTACGATTCACCTCGATATGAGCGCCACACTCGTCGCCAAGGGTCTCGCCGCAGGGCATGGGGACCGTGTTCTGTTCTCCGGTTTGGACCTGGTCGTCGCCCCCGGCGATGTGATCGGCCTGGTCGGGGTGAACGGGGCGGGCAAATCCACCCTGCTGCGCACCCTCGGCGGGCTGCTCACCGCCGAGGAGGGCTCGATCCGGCTCAACCCGCCCAGCGCCGTCGTCGGCCACCTCCCCCAGGAACCGGAACGCCGGGCCGGAGAATCGGTGCGGGACTTCCTGGCCCGCCGCACCGGGGTCGCCGCCGCGCAAACGCGGATGGACACCGACCTGGAGGCGCTGACCGCGGGCGCGCCCGGCTCCGACGACGCCTACTCCGACAGCCTGGAACGATGGCTGGCCCTCGGCGGCGCGGACCTGGACGAGCGGATGGGCGAGGTGGTCGCCGACCTCGGACTCACCGTCGGCCTGGACGCGCCGATGACCGGGCTCTCCGGTGGGCAGGCCGCGCGGGCCGGGCTGGCCTCGCTGCTGCTGAGCCGGTACGACATCTTCCTGCTCGACGAGCCCACCAACGACCTCGACCTGGACGGCCTGGACCGCCTCGAAGCCTTCGTCACCGGGCTGCGCGCCGGGACGGTCCTGGTCAGCCACGACCGCGAGTGCCTCACCCGCACGGTCAACCGGGTGGTCGAACTCGACCTGATCCAGCAGCAGATCCGCAGTTACGGCGGCGGCTACACCGCCTACCTCACCGAACGCGAGGTGGCCCGGCGGCACGCCCGCGACCAGTACGACGACTACGCCGACACCGTCTCCGCCCTGGAAGCGCGGGCCCGCACCCAGCGGTCCTGGATGGAGAAGGGCGTGAAGAACGCCCGCCGCAAGGCCGGGGACAACGACAAGCAGGGCCGCAAGTTCCGCAGCGAGTCCACCGAGAAACAGGCATCCAAGGCCCGGCAGACCGAGCGGCTGATCGAACGCCTGGACGTGGTGGAGGAACCACGCAAGGAGTGGGAACTGCGCATGGAGATCGCCGCCGCACCCCGCGCGGGCGCGGTGGTGGCGACGCTGCGCGCGGCGGTGCTGCGGCGCGGCGGCTTCACCCTCGGACCGGTGGACCTGCAGATCGACTGGGCGGACAAGGTCGCCATCACCGGCGCCAACGGAGCCGGGAAATCCACCCTCCTGGCCGCGTTGCTGGGCCGCGCACAACTCGACTCGGGGCAGGCGTCACTGGGTCCGGGGGTGGTGGTCGGCGAGGTCGACCAGGCCCGCGGCCTGTTCCTCGGCGGCGAACCACTGGTGGACGCCTTCAACGCGGCCGTGCCCGAACAGGCCCCGGCCGAGGTGCGCACGCTGCTGGCCAAGTTCGGGCTGAACGCGGTGCACGTGACCCGCCCGGCCGCGACCCTCTCCCCCGGCGAACGCACCCGCGCCGCCCTCGCCCTGCTCCAGGCCCGCGGCGTCAACCTCCTGGTCCTGGACGAGCCGACCAACCACCTGGACCTGCCCGCGATCGAACAGCTCGAACAGGCCCTGGCCCACTACCCGGGCACGTTGCTGCTGGTCACGCACGACCGGCGGATGCTGGACACGGTCGCCACCACCCGGCACCTGCACGTGGACGACGGCAAGGTCACCGACCGCTGACACCCGGGCCGCACCGGAGATTCCCGGCGCGGCCCGGGTCAGCTCAGCGCGGCAGGTGCGACTGCACCCACTGCTCGATGCCGTCGGCGGTGATCGGCAGCGCCTGGGACAGCACCTCGTTGCCGGTGTCGGTGACCAGGAGGTCGTCCTCGATCCGGACGCCGATACCGCGCAACTCCGGGGGCACGGTCTCGTCGTTGGGGTGGAAGTACAGGCCCGGCTCCACGGTCAGCGTCATCCCGGCCTCCAGGGTGCCCGCGTGGTAGGCCTTGGCGCTGGAGGAGGCGCAGTCGTGCACGTCCAGGCCCAGGTAGTGGCCGGTGCCGTGCACCATGTACCGCCGGTGCTGCTGGCCGTTCTGGTCCAGGGCCTCGGCCACCGAGACCTTGAGCAGGCCCCACTCGTGCAGCCCGGTCGCGATGACCTCCATCGCCTTGTTGTGGAAGGCCCGGTACTCCGCGCCCGGCTTGACCTCGGCCATCGCCGCGGTGTGCGCCTGGTGCACCAGGTCGTAGATCCGCCGCTGCGGTTCGCTGAACGTGCCGGAGACCGGGAAGGTCCTGGTCACGTCGGCGGTGTAGAGGGTGCGGACCTCGACGCCGGCGTCCATGAGCAGTGCGCAGTCCTCGGGCACCGGACCGTCGCAGCGCACCCAGTGCAGCACCGGGGCGTGCGGTCCGGCGGCCAGGATGGAGGCGTAGCCGACGCCGTTGCCCTCGGTGCGGCCGCGCCGGTCGAAGGTGCCCTGCAGCCAGCGCTCGCCGCCACGGCTGATCGCGTACGGGAGTTCGCGGGCCACGTCCTGGAAGCCGAGCACGGTGGCGTCGATGGCCTGCTGGAGCTGGCCGATCTCCCAGTCGTCCTTGATCCGGCGCAGTTCGGACAGGGTGCGCCGCAGCTGCAACGTCTCACTCACCGTGCCGGGGGCGAGTGCGTCCAGGAGTGGTTCGACGCCGCTGGTGACCAGCACCGCCGGGATCGCCCCGCGCAGCGCGGAAGGCAGTTCCTCGATCGGCCGCACCGGGATCTCCAGGGCTGCCGACCAGTCGGGCAGGCCGGGCACCGGGCCGATCCACAGTTCGCCGTCGCGGGCGTTGGCGAAGAAGTCCGGCTCGTCGGCGCGGGCGGGCTGCCGCAGGTGCAGCACCGCGTCGTGGCCGCCGCCGGAGGGGGTCATCACCAGCACCGCGCCCTCGGCCTGGCAGCCGGTCAGCCACACGAAGTCGCTGTCGGCGCGGAAGTCGTAGTCGGTGTCGTTGGCGCGAACCGGGGCGCGGCCCGCGGCGACCGCGATGCGCTTGCCCGGCAGGGCGGCGGAGAGCCGGGCGCGGTGCGCCGCCGAGGCCTTGGCCAGGCCGTCGGGCACCCGGACCGCGCGGTCCGCGGGGCCCCAGCCGGTGCCGATGAGGGCGCGGAAGCCCTCGGCATCGATCGGCCGGATCGGGTCGCGCCGGGCGGGTTCCTCCGCCTCGTTCTGGGTAGTCACTGCTCCTCCTGCCGTGTTCACGCCTGTACCTGCACAGTACGTTCCCTGGTGTAGAACCGGACGGCGGCCTTGCCCTGCTCCTTCTCGCCGTACCCGGAGTGCTTCTCGCCACCGAAGGGCAGGTGGAAGTCCACGCCGTTGGTGGGCAGGTTGACCTTGACCATGCCGGACTCGCTGCGTCGCACCGCGGTCAGCGCCGCGCCCAGATCGGCCGTGTACACCGAGGTGACCAGCCCGAACTGGGTGCCGTTGGCCCGCTCGAACGCCTCCGCCACGGTCGCCACCCCGGCGAGGGCGGCGATGGGGCCGAAGACCTCCTCGTGGAACAGCGGGGCGTCCGGGCCGATCCGGTCGACGATCACCGGGTTGAGATACCAGCCGTCGGCGGCCTCGGTGTAGGGCGTGGTGAGCAGCCGGCCACCGGCGGCCTCGGCCTGGGCGGCGGCGGTGAGGACCTGTTTGCGGGCGCCTTCGGTGATCACCGGGCCGAGGTCGGGGCTCTCGGCCGGGTCGGCCACCCGCAGTCCGGTGATCGCGGCTTCCAGGCGTTCGGTGAACGGGCCGGGGTCGCCGACGACGAAGATCCGTTTGGTGGCGGTGCATTTCTGCCCGGCGTAGCCCATGGCGGCGCGGGCCACATCCTGCGCGGCCCGGTCCAGGTCGGCGTCGGGCAGCACGATGGTGGCGGAGAGTCCGCCCATCTCGGCCTGCACCGGGATGCCGCGCTGGGCGGCGGCCACCGAGATGATCCGGCCGACCGTGGTGGAGCCGGTGAAGGACACCACGTCCACGGCGTCCAGGAGGGCCGAGCCGGTTTCCGCGCCACCGGGGGTGACGGCCAGGAGTCCGGCGGGCAGCACCCGGTCGAGCAAGGCGGCGAACCGCTGGGCGACCGCGGTGGCCTCCGGCGCGGGCTTGATCACCACCCCGTTGCCGGCGGCCAGCGCGGGGGCGAGCTTCCAGACCGGGATGGCCAGGGGGAAGTTCCACGGGGTGACGAGTCCGGCGACACCGCGGGCACGCCGGGTGGTGAAGGCCAGGCCGCCGCCGGTGGGGTAGTTCTCCCCGGCCGGGTCGTAGGCCTGCTGGGCGTAGTAGCGCAGGATGGCGACGGCTCGGGCGACCTCGGCGGCGGCTTCCTGCCGTGGTTTGCCGACCTCGCGCACGATGAGGTCGGTGAGAGTGCCGGCGTCGCGCTCGAACTCGGCGACCGCGGCGGTCAGCGCGGCCGAGCGCACGGCGGGTCCGGCGTCCTCCCAGTCCCGGCCGGCGGCGCGGGCGCGGGCCACGGTGGCTTCGACGGCGGCCCGGTCGGCGGCCGCGGTCTCCACGACGATGTCGCCGGGCCGCTGCGGACTGGTGGACACGATGGTGCTCACAGCACGAACCCCCTCGGGAACGGATCGGTCGGGTCGAGCAGGTACTGGCCCATCCCGGTGATCCACGCTCGTCCGGTGACGGCGGGGATGATCGCGGGCCGGTCGGCCACGGTGGTCTCCCCGGTGATCCGCCCGGTGAAGCGGGTGCCGATGAAGGACTCGTTGACGAAGTCGGCGCCGACCTCAAGCTCGCCCCGACTGTGCAACACCGCCATCCGCGCGCATGTTCCCGTGCCGCAGGGGGATCGGTCGAACCAGCCGGGGTGGATGGCCATCGCGTTGCGGGCCTGCCCGCCGTGCCGGCCGGGGGCGGTGAACTGGACGTGCTTGCAGCCGTTGATGCCGGGCTCCAGCAGGTGCACCGGGCGGTCGGCGGCGTTGATGGCGTCCATGATGGACAGTCCCGCGGCCAGGATGCGGTCTTTTTCACTGCGCTCGAACGGGATGCCGAGCTGGGCCAGGGGCAGGATGGCGTAGAAGTTGCCGCCGTAGCCGAGGTCGTAGCGAACCTTGCCGTAGCCGGGCACGTCGACGGTGGCGTCCAGGCGGTCGGTGTAGGCGGGCACGTTCTGGATGGTGACGTGCAAGGCCCGCCCGTCCCGGACCTCGACCTCGGCCACCACCAGGCCGACCGGGGTGTCCAGGCGGACCCGGGTCATCGGTTCGCTGACCTCGACCATGCCGGTCTCCACCAGCACGGTGGCCACGCCGATGGTGCCGTGTCCGCACATGGGCAGGCAGCCGGATGCCTCGATGTAGAGCACACCCCAGTCGGCCTCGGGAATGGTGGGCGGTTGCAGGATCGCGCCGCTCATCGCGGCGTGTCCGCGTGGTTCGTTGACCAGCAGTTCCCGGAGGTGGTCGAGGTGGGTGATGAAGTGTTCGCGGCGCGCGGCCATGGTGTCGCCGGGGATGACCCCGACGCCGCCGGTGATCACCCGGGTGGGCATGCCCTCGGTGTGCGAGTCGACCGCGCTGAAGTACCGGGCCGCGCGCATGTCAGGCCGCCCGCAGCGAGTCGACGGCCCGGATCATGTCCGCGCGCAACCGGTCCAGCTGGGCGGGTGAGAGCGGGCCGCGGGGCGGGCGGCAGGGTCCGCCGTAGCGGCCGACGTGGTCCATGCCGTACTTGATGGCCTGCACGAACTCCACCCGTGAGTCCCAGCGGAACGCGGCCACCAGTGGTTCGTACAGCGCCCGCGCCTCGGCGAGTTTTCCTTGGGTGGCAAGCTCATACAGCCGGACCGACTCGGCGGGGAAGACGTTGGGGAACCCGGCGAACCAGCCGGTGGCGCCCATCAGCAGGCTTTCCAGCACGACGTCGTCGGCCCCGGCGACCACGGCCAGCTCGGGGGCCTGCTCGCGGATTTCCAGCACCCGCCGCACATCGCCGGAGAATTCCTTGACCGCCACGATGTTCTCGATCTGCCCGATCTCGGCGAGCAGTTCGGGGGTGAGGTCGACCTTGGTGTCGATGGGGTTGTTGTAGACCATCACCGGCAGTCCGGCCTTGGCCACCTCGCGGAAGTGGTGCAGCACCTCGGCCGGGTTGGCCCGGTACATCGTGGGCGGTAGGCACAGCACCCCGTGCGCCCCGTCCTCGGCGGCCAGTTCGGCCCAGTAGCGGGCCTGGTGCGCGCCGACGCCGTGCACACCGACCACGACGATTCCCTTGCCCCGCACGGCGTCCACCGCGGTACGGGCGACCACGCGGCGTTCGGCGTCGGTCAGCGAGGAGTACTCGCCGAGCGAGCCGTTGGGTCCGACGCCGCGGCAGCCGTTGTCCACGAGCCAGCGGCAGTGTTCGGCGTAGCGGTCCAGGTCGGGTCGCAGTCCCGCTGGCGCTGCGGCGTCCTCGGTGTAGGGCAGCGCGGTCGCCACGATCACGCCGTCCAGTTTCTCGGTGCTCAACTCAGCTCTCCTCCTCGTCTTCGACGGCCGCCAGATCCCGCAGGCGCACCGGAACAGCGATCGGCCGGTTCTGGCTGAACGGGGCGCCGGTGAGGTCACCGACGATCCGCCCGCAGATCCGTCCCTGACACAGTCCGAGTCCGGCTCGGCTGACGAGCTTCACGGCCCGCATCCCCAGCGCACCCTGTGCCACGGCGGCACACAAGTCGGACATCCGGACCTCTTCGCACCGGCACACCACGGTGTCCGCGGAAACCCAGTCCCGCCAACCGGATCGCACCGGATAAGCGGTCGCCAAAGCCCGCCCGAACCGCCGCCCGGCCCGCACCCGCCGCAGCGCGTCCCGGGGCACGGCAACCGCCCGCCCGACTCGCGCGGCGGCCGCGTATCCCGCCACGGTCCCTTCGGCTGCGGCGGGCCCGGCCCCGGCGATCCCGGTCACCTCTCCGGCCGCGAACACCCCGGCGACGGAGGTCCGCTGCGCCGGGTCGACGACCACGGCCCCGTCCTCGATCCGGCACCCGGCCGAGACGGCCAGTTCAAGCTGCGCGGTGAACCCGAATCCCAGACACACCGCGTCAACCTCAACAACCCGCTCGCTCCCGGCGACCACTCGCCACTCCCGGTCCAGCCGGGCCACCGTGACCGCCTCAACCCGCGATTCCCCGTGTGCCGCAACAACAGCGGACCCGAACCGCACCGGCACCCGCCGCCGGGCCAACATCGCTCCATACCCCGCCAGTTCCCCCACCTTCCCCAGCGCCCCCACCGGATCCCGCCGCCACCCCCAAGAGCTGCCAACGGAATTCGCCTCCGCCACCTCCGCGACCCGAGCCCCCACCTCAACCAAAGACCGCGCCACCGGCAACAGGAACGGCCCGGTCCCGCCAACCATCACTCGCCGTCCCACCGCAATTCCCTGCCCCTTGGCCAGGGCCTGCGCGGCCCCCGCCGTGTACACCCCCGGCAAATCCCAGCCAGGGAACGGCAACACCCGGTCGTATGCCCCGGTCGCGATCACCAGCGCCGCAGTGTCCACAGTGGACATAGCTCGGCCCGGCGCGTCAGCGGCCCCGGTCTGCAACCGGACCCGATGCCCACCCGCCACGGTTTCCACGGCCCACACCGAGGTCTCCGGCAGCCACTCGATCAACGGATGCGCCGGCACCCGCGCCGCCCGCAACCCCGACTGCCGCCGGTACTGCCCACCCACCGCGGCCCCGGAGTCCACCAGCAACACCGACGCCCCAACGGAAGCCGCCGCCCAAGCCGCCGCCAACCCGGCGGGTCCGGCCCCGACCACCACCACCCGCGACATCAACAGTCCTCCGGAAGCTCGGCCCCGCACTGCACCCGAACCACATCCCCGTCCGCGACCCGCCGCTGACAGGCCCGCACATCAGGCACCCCGTTCACCACGACCAGGCAGTCAAAACAGACCCCGATCCCGCAGAACACCCCACGTGGCCGCCCATCCCGCCGCGTGCTCCGCCAGGAAGTCCGCCCCAGCCCCAGCAACACCCCGGCCACGGTCTGCCCAGGCGCCGCCGCCACGCGAACCCCGTCCACCTCAACCCAGATCCCGCTCACCCGAGCACCGCCGCCCGATCCACCCGGAACGGCCGCGGATCCACCCGGGGTGCGCGGCCCAACACCAAGTCCGCCAACAGTTCCCCGGTCGCCGGGGCCAACCCGATCCCCGCTCCCTCATGCCCGGTGGCGTGCCACAACCCCGGCACCCGCGGATCCGCCCCGATGATCGGCAGATGGTCCGGCGCGTAGGGCCGGAACCCGCCATAAGCCCGCATCACCGGCACCTCGCCGAGTACCGGGAACAACGCCATTGCCTTGATCGCCAACTCCCGCAACACCCGCACCCGCAACGATTCGTCGAACCCGACCCGCTCCCGGCTGGACCCGATCAACACGGTCCCGCCCCGGGTCGACTCCACCACCGCCGAGGTCTGCAAGGCCGCGTCGCCACTGGCCACCGCGCCCACGTAGTCCCCGTCGTAAACCTTGTGCCGCACCACTTCCGGCAACGGCCCCGTCACCAGGACCATGCCCCGCCGCGGCAACACCCGGATCGGCGCACCCACCGCCGTCGCGAACTCCCCGGCCCACGGCCCGCACGCGTTGACCACGGCCTCGCACCGGATCACGCCTTCGGAAGTCAGCACCCCGCCCGGCGCCAGTCCGAGCGCGGTGACCCCGGAGCGCACCGGAATCCCGCGCAGCAAGGCGGTCGCCACCAGCACGGGCTGTACCTGGGCGTCCTCCGGGTAGTGCACGGCGCCGGTGGCCCGCCGCGTCAGGTGCGGCTCCAACTCCCAGGGGTCTTCGACCACCCGGGCATCCACGCCGGCCGCTCGCTGCGCCGCCGCGAACTCGAACAACGGCCCAGGGTCCCGGGTGGCGACGGTCAGCCCGCCTTTGGCCTCCCACTCGACCCCGGCCAACTCGGCCAGCGACACCGCGTCAGCCGCGGAGCCCGGCGCAGCCGCCAGGCCCACCCGAGCTGCCCCTGCCACCGCCCCAGCGACGTCCGGCCCACCGGCCGATCCCGCCCCACCCACTGGGCCGCCGCCGGCCGCGTCCGCCCGCCGGGCCCGCTCCGCCGCCCCCAGCTCCGCCAGCACCCCCGGCCACAACCGCCGGGACTCCACCGCCAGCTCCAGCTCCGGCCCCGGCGCCTTGTCCGAGACCAGCACGTTCCCTTCCCCCGCCGCGGTCGTCCCCGAAGCGGGCGCGCCCCGCTCCAGCACCAGTACCCGCAACCCGGCCCGCCGCAGCGCGTACGCGCACGCCGCCCCGATCACCCCGGCCCCGACCACCACGACGTCCGCCGCCACACCCACCTCCCATCGTTCAGTAAAATGAACGAATCCGAGGCTAGGTCCCGGACCGGTCGCCGTCAACGGCGGCTACTCCGGCGGATGTTCCAGGAGCAGCACCGACCGCACCTCGCCGTCCACCGCCGCGTACTGGTGCGGGGTGCCCGCGCGGAACCGCACGTAGTCCCCCGGGCCGATCTCGTGCACCCGCCCGTGCACTGTCACCCGGAGCGTCCCGGTCACCACGGCGGTATGTTCAAACCCAGGGTGACCAGCGGATTCCTGCACCACGCCCGCTCGCACCCGCTGGTCGTAGACCTCCACCACCGCGCCGCCGTGCTCGATCCGCCGCAGCAGGCGCAGATCAACTGCCTCGCCGCTGAGCACCTCCAGGTCGGCCGAGCGCACCACCACCACGTCCGGGTCGGCCTGTTCAGTCAGCAAACTGGAAACCGGGACATCAAGAGCGTTCGACAAACTGAACACCGTCTCGATGGTGGGGTTGCCCGAACCGGACTCCAGCTGGGAGAGCGTGCCCTTGGCGATGCCGGATCGCCTGGCCAGTTCGGACAGTGAGATGCCCAGGGCCTCCCGCCGTTCCCGCAGGTTCGCGCCCAGCACCTGACCGGCCCGCTGACTCGTCATACCGCCTCCTCCACCGTGCGGCCCATCGCACCACACCTGCCCGCCTGGTATGCAGGAGGACATGCCAACCGTGCACACCGTCGGCGGCGCGAAGGACCCGGACCAGCTCGGTCGCACCCTGATGCACGAGCACGTGTTCGTCCAGAACCCCGAGATCATGGCCAACTATCCGCACCTGTGGGACGAGCCGGCCGAGATCGACAACGCGGTCACCCGGCTGCAGGCCCTGCGCGACACGGGCATCACCACGATCGCCGATCCCACCGTGCTGGGCCTGGGCCGGGACATCCCGCGCCTGCTCCGGGTGGCGGCGCGGGTGCCGGACCTGACGATCATCGTCGCCACCGGCCTCTACACCTACCGCGACGTGCCGCTGACCCTGCACCACCGCGGCCCTGGCACCACTTTGGGCGGCGAGGACCCGCTGATCCCGCTGTTCCTGCACGACCTCACCGAGGGCATCGCCGGCACCGGCGTGCGCGCGGCGTTCCTCAAGTGCGCCGCCGACATCCACGGCCTGACCCCGGAGGTCACCCGGGTGCTGCACGCGGTCATCGCCGTCCACCACCGGACCGGCGCGCCGATCACCGTGCACACCAGCGTCACCAACGACACGCCACTGGAAGTCCAGGCCCTGCTCAAGGCCGAGGGCGTGGACCTGTCCAGGGTGGTGCTCGGCCACGTCGGCGACAGCACCGACCTGGATCTGCTGAAACGCCTGGCGGACAACGGTTCCTACCTCGGCATGGACCGTTTCGGCCTGGACCTGGCGATCACCGCCGAGCAGCGGATCGAGACCGTGCGGGCGCTGTGCGAAGCGGGCTACGCGGAGCGGATGGTGCTGTCCCAGGACAGTTGCAGCCACATCGACTGGTTCCCGCCCGGCGTCAAGGAACACATGCTGCCCAACTGGCGCTACGACTACCTCAGCGACACCGTCATCCCCGCCCTGCTGGCCCAGGGCGTTGCCCAGTCGGCCATCGACCAGATGCTGATCACCAACCCCCGCGACTACTTCACCCCCGCCTGATACGCATATCGTCGGCATATCAAAAACCGCATACGGGCTGACAACACCGCGCTGCCTTCACTGGCCGTATGACCCTCGGCGAATCAGCACGAACGGCACCCCGCCGGACCCGAACGGCAATCCTGGTCAGCCTCGCGATCGGCGGCGCGGCGCTTCTTGTTTTCCTCATCCAGCTGTGGCCGTCCGCATCGACCATCGACGTTCCCCATGGGGACAAACATGGTCCACCTGGCCTCACCATGGCCGACGGTTCGGTCCCGGACGGCGTGACGGTCTTCGCCAACGACGTTCCGGCCGTGACCAAACTCAATCCCGCGCTGCTCGACGCCGTGCGGAAAGCCGCGAAGGACGCTGAGGAGAAAGGGATCCAGTTCGTCGTCAACAGCGGCTGGCGTTCCCCGGAACACCAGGAACGACTACTCCGCGACGCGATCTCGAAGTACGGCTCGAAAAAGGAGGCCGCCCGCTGGGTGGCCACCGCGGAAACCTCGCTGCACGTCTCCGGCGACGCGGTCGACCTCGGACCCGCCAAAGCCACCACGTGGCTGGCCAAGCACGGCGCCGAGTACGGGCTGTGCCAGATCTACGGCAATGAGCCCTGGCACTACGAACTGCGCCCCAAAGCCATCAGGAACGGCTGCCCACCCCAGTATCCCGACCCCACCAAAGATCCGAGGTTGCAGCGATGACCAGTGAGTTCGACAGACGTTCGGCATTGCGCGCGATGGCCGTGCTGGCCGGTACCGCCGCGGCCGCACCGCTGCTGGGCGAGTCGGCCCTGGCCCAGACCGGCCCTGGCGGTGACGCGGACGCCCTGTTCAAGGCCGGGAAGTTCGACCAGGCCGGCCGCGCCTACGAGGAAATCCTGAAAACCGATCCCGGCAATGTGCGCGCCGCCCGCCAGCGCGGCTATGTGGGACTGCTGTCCAACAACTTCCCCGACGCCGAGAAATACCTCACCGCGGCGATCGCACTGGCACCGCAGGACAAAGACGCCAACCGGCTGCTGGCCGACTGCTATATCCGGCAGGACAAATTCGCCCTGGCCGCACCCCGCTGGCAGGCGGCAGGCCACGAAACCACCGCCAAGTTGTTCGCGGCATTCCGCGGTCAGCCGTACCAGATCCACGGCGACAGCGCGCGGGTGCCATGGCGGCAGCTGGACCCGGTGCCGCTGGTGGAGGCATCAATCAACGGCGGCCCGCCCAAGAAGCTCTCGTTCTACACTCGCGTCGGGCCGCTGAACCTGTCGGAGAAAGCCGCCGGCGAAGCCGGACTGCAGGCCGTGGCCAAGGAACAGCTCGAGTTCGAGGGCAAGCTCGTGTGGAGCTACTACGGGGTCCTGGACTCCTTCAGGCTGGGCGACCTCGAACTGCGCAACATCCCCGTCCGCTGGTCCGACGGCGAGGCCCGCACCGGCGCGGACGGATTGATCGGCACCTGGATCCTGTACCACTTCCTGACCACCATCGACTACGCGGGCCGGTCCCTGATCCTGCGCCGCCGAACCCCCGACACGGCCAGGCAGGCCCGCGCCGCCGCCGAACGAGCGGGCGCCGAGCCCCTGCCGCTGTGGCTGGCCCGCGAGCACCTGCTGTTCAGCAAGGGCAGCGTCACCGACTCCGGAGCGCGGGTGGCGGGCCTGAACATCGGCGGAACCGGCGAGATGCTCGCGGGCATGACCCAGGAAACAGCCAAGCAGCTGCGGGTCCGCACCGACCACGACCGCCCGCTGGAAACCTCGGCCGGCGGCCAATTCCTCACCACCTACCCCTGCTACCCGAAGGAAGTCCGCCTCGGCAACGCCGTAGCCCGGGACAGCTACTGCTACGCGAACGACCAGCCCGCCCTCGGCCGCGAAGGCTTCGACGTCCTGGTCCACTTCTCCCACTCCTTCTACAAGCCCTACAACATCACCCTCGACTTCACCGCCATGACCATCCACATAGCCCGAGGCCCCGCCACCTAGCCCCCACCCCACCCGCGTGTTGGCCGTTGTCGTACGGGGTTTTGGCCGCTCTCGTACGAGTTGGGCCAACTGGTACGCCCGCTTGGGCAAAATCGGCGTACCAGTTGGGCCAACTCGGCGGAGGGTTGGTGTGGCGCTTGGTTAGGGGAGGCGTTCGATGATGGTGACGTTGGCTTGGCCGCCGCCTTCGCACATGGTTTGCAGGCCGAAGCGGCCGTTGGTGCGTTCCAGTTCGTTCAGCAACGTCCCCATCAACTTGGTGCCGGTGGCGCCGATGGGGTGGCCCAGGGCGATGCCGCCGCCGTTGACGTTGACCTTCTCCCACGGGGCCTTGACCTCGCGCATCCAGGCCAGCACCACGCTCGCGAATGCCTCGTTGACCTCGAACAGGTCGATGTCGTCCACGGTCATCCCGGCTCGGCGCAGCGCGTGCCGGGTGGCCCGGATCGGGGCGGTCAGCATCGCCACCGGGTCCGCTCCGCGCGCGGACAGGTGGTGTACCCGGGCGCGGGGCTGGAGTTTGTAGCGGCGGACGGCTTCTGCCGAGGCGACCAGGATGGCGCTGGCGCCGTCGGCGAGCTGGCTGGACAGGGCGGCGGTGATGCGGCCGTTCTCGCGCAGGGGTTTCAGGCCGGCCATCCGGTCCAGGGTGGTGTCCGCGCGGGGGCCCTCGTCGTCGGAAATCCCGTTGCAGGCCACGATCTCGCAGTCGAAGCGGCCCTCGGCCCTGGCCGCGATGGCCCGCTGGTGGCTGGCGAGGGCGTACTCCTCCATCTCGACCCGGCTGATCTCCCAGCGCAGCGCGATGTGGTCGGCGGCCCGGAACTGGGACAGCTCCTCATCGCCGTAGCGGTGCGCCCAGCCCGGTGACATGGCGGTCGGGGTCGGATCGCCGAACTGCTCGCCCACGGTCATCGCCGAGCCGATCGGGATGCGGCTCATGTTCTGCACCCCGCCGGCCACCACCAGGTCCGCGGTCCCGCTCATCACCGCCTGGGCGGCGAAGTGCAGGGCCTGCTGGCTTGATCCGCACTGCCGGTCCACGGTCACCCCTGGCACCTGCTCGGGGTAGCCGGCGACCAGCCACGCGGTGCGCGCGATGTCCCCGGCCTGGGCGCCGATGGTGTCCACGCAACCGAACATCACATCGTCCACTTCGGACGGATCGGCGCCGGTGCGCTCGAACAGCGCGGTGATCACGTGCGCGCCCAGGTCCGCCGGGTGGATGGTGCTGAGTCCGCCGCCGCGGCGGCCGACCGGAGTGCGTACTGCGTCGATGAGGTACGCCTCGGGCACGGAACTCTCCTCCTTCTGCTCACCTACGCCTTGCGGACGGGACGTCGCCGGGTGGCGATGCCGTCGAGCAGGATGCCGAGGTACTGCCGGGCCACGTCCTGCGCGGACAGCGGGCCGTCCGGCCGGTACCAGTGCACCGCCACCCACACGGTGTCCCGGACGAACCGGAACACCAGCTCGACATCCAGGTCCGGCCGGAACACTCCGGCGCGCACCCCGTCCTCCAGGATGCCGACCCACAGTTTGCGGAATTCCACGTTGTGGTCGCCGAGGTAGCCGAACCGTTCCTGCTGGGCCAGGTATTTGGCCTCGTTCTGGTAGATCGCCACCTCGGCGTGGTGCGCATCGATGCACTCGAAGGAGCTGATCACGACCTGTTCCAGGCGTTGCCGCGGGCCGAGGTCGGTGGCGGTGATCTCCCGGTAGCGCCCGAACAGCTCGTTCAGGAACCCGGTGAGGATCTCGTCGGCCATCGACTCCTTCGAGTCGAAGTGGTGGTACAGGCTGCCGGAGAGGATCCCGGCGGCGTCGGCGATGTCGCGGACCGTGGTCGCCCGGAACCCGCGTTCGGCGAACAGCGTCGCGGCCAGCGCGAGCAGTTCGGCCCGGCGCTGCGATCCGCCGGTGTCGGGGGCACGTCGTGGGGTCACGCGGTTCTCCTTGGTCACGGGTGCTGGCTGCTCACCGACAGCACCTCGCCGGTGAGGTAGGTGGCGTAGTCGCTGGCGAGGAAGATCATGACGGTGGCCACCTCCCAGGGCTGCGCCGCCCGGCCGAACGCCTCCCGCCCGGCCAGTTCGGCGAGCAGCTCCTCGCTGGTCACCTTGGCCAGGAAGGGATGCGTGGCCAGGCTGGGCGCGACCGCGTTGACCCGGATGCCGTGCTGGGCCACGTCCAGCGCGGTGCACCGGGTGAACGCCATCACGCCCGCCTTCGCCGCAGCGTAGTGGGCCTGCCCGGCCTGGGCGCGCCACCCGATCACCGAGGCGTTGTTGACGATGGCACCGCCCTCGCCCTGCTCGACCAGCAGCCGCAACGCCGCCCTGGTGCACCGGAAGGTCCCGTTCAGCGTGACGTCCAGGACCCGCTGCCACTGCTCGTCGCTCATCTCCAGGATCGACGCGGTGCCGCCGAGCCCGGCGTTGTTGATCACCACGTCGAGTCGTCCAAAATGGACAGCCGCACCGGTGAACAGGTTCTGCACCTGGGATTCTTCGGTGACATCGCAGGGAATCCCGGTCACCCGGTCACCGTGGTCGGCGGCCAGCCGCTCGACCGTCTCGGCGAGTCGCCGCTCGTGCCAGTCGCTGACCACCACCGCCGCGCCCTCCAGGAGGCAGCGTTCCGCGGCGGCCGCGCCGATCCCGGTGCCCGCGGCCGCGGTGACCACCGCGACCTTCCCGGTCAGCAGCCCGTGTCCCTCGGGTGGTTTCACGGCCGAACCTCCTTGGGCAGCCCCAGAATCCGCTCCGCGATGATGTTGCGCTGGATCTCGTCCGAGCCGCCGTAGATGGTGTCGGCGCGGCTGAACAGGTACAGCCGCTGCCACCGGTCCAGGTCCGCCGGCGCGGTCAGCCCGGCCGCGCCGCGCACCGCCATGGCCAGCTCGCCGAGTCCGCGATGCCAGCGGGACCAGCACAGTTTGGCCACCGACGCCTCGAATCCGGTGCGTGGCCCGGACATCGTGCGCACCGCCTGCGCCCGCATGACCTCCAGGCCGATCCACGCCCTGGTCACCCGTTCCCGGATCGCCGGATCCGCCAGCGCACCGCAGTCCCTGGCCAGTTCCACCAGCGCGGTCAGCTCCCGCCGGAACCCGACCTGCTGACCCAGGGTGGCCGCGCCGCGTTCCACGGTCAGCGTGCCCATCGCCACCCGCCAGCCGTCACCCGGTTGGCCCACAACGAGTTCCGCGGCTGTGCGGGCTTCGTCGAAGAAGACCTCGTTGAACTCGGCGGTCCCGGTGAGCTGCCGGATCGGCCGCACCCGCACCCCCGGCTGGTCCATCGGGATCAGCAGATAGGACAGTCCGGCCTGCCGCCGGGAGCCTGGTTCGGTGCGCACCAGCGCGAAACACCACTGGGCCAGATGGGCCAGCGAGGTCCACACCTTCTGCCCGTTGACCACCCACTCGTCGCCGTCCCGGCGCGCGGTGGTGCGCACCGCGGCCAGGTCCGACCCGGCCTCCGGTTCGGAATAGCCCTGGCACCACAGCTCCCGCACCGCGGCGATGCCGGGCAGGAACCGTTGCCGCTGTTCGGGTGAACCGAAGGCGATCAGCGTGGGCCCCAGCAACTCCTCACCCACATGGCTCACCCGGGCCGGGGCCTCGGCGCGCGCGTACTCCTCGTGGAAGATGACCTGCTCGGCCAGGGACAGTCCGCGGCCACCGTGTTCCACCGGCCAGCCCAGGCAGGTCCAGCCGGCCGCGGCGAGGTGCCGGTCCCAGACCAGCCGCTCCTCAAAAGCCTCGTGTTCGCGACCCGGCCCGCCAAGACCGCGTAACGCGGCGAACTCGCCGGTCAGGTTGGTCGCGAGCCATTCCCTGACCGCACAACGGAACGTATCCATGTCGGCCTCCAGGCTTCTCAAGGCGCACCGACCTGCGTAGGCTAGCCTACCAAGCACTTGCTTGGAGGTGTTCGGTGAATCCCAGCACCATCCCCGCGGCGTTGCACTCGGCGGCGCAGCACTTCGGCGCGGCCGAGGCCGTGGTGGACGGCGCGACCCGCTGGAACTTCACCGGCCTCCTGGACCGGGTGCGCGCGGCGGCCGGGGTGTTCCTCGGCGCGGGCCTGCAGCCGGGCGACCGGGTGGCTGTGCTGGGGCCGAACACCGCGCACTGGATAGTGGCCGCGCTCGGCGCGTTGTACGCAGGGGGCACCCTGGTCCCGCTCAACACCCGGTTCACCGCAGCGGAAGCCCTGGACGTGCTCACCCGCAGCGGCGCGAAAGCCCTGGTGGCCACCGAGGAATTCCTCGGCGTCGACCGCCTGGCCGAACTGCGCCGCGCCGGACTTCCAGGGGAACTGCGCACCGTGCTGCGCATCCCGGTCGACTCCGCCGCCCCGGCCCCTGACCTGGCCCGCTCGCCGGTTCCGCCGCACGCGGTGGCGGCGCGGGCGGAATCGGTGCGGGACAACGATGTCAGCGACATCCTCTACACCTCGGGCACCACCGGCCGCAGCAAGGGCGCGATGAGCGCGCACCACCAGTCCCTCGGCGTGGCCGTGGCCTGGGCGCGACTGGCCGGGTTGCGCACGGGCGACCGCTACCTGGTGGTGAACCCGTTCTTCCACAGTTTCGGCTACAAGATCGGCATCCTGGCCGGCCTGCTCACCGGCGCGACCCTGGTGCCCCAGGCCGTGTTCGACCCGGCCGGCACGGTCCGGCTGATCGAGCGGGAACGGATCACCGTGCTGCCCGGGGCGCCCACGATCTACCAGTCGTTGCTGGACCACGAGCACACCGCGGACCTGTCCACGCTGCGGCTGGCGGTCACCGGCGCGGCCGTGGTGCCGGTGCGCCTGGTCGAGCGGATGCGCACCGAACTGGGTTTCGACACCGTGCTCACCGCGTACGGGCTGACCGAGGCGGTGGTGGCCACCATGTGCCGGCCCGGCGACGACCCGGTCACCGTGGCCACCACCTGCGGTCGCCCCGCCGCCGGATTCGAGCTGCGACTGGCCACGAATGGCGAGGTCCTGTTGCGTGGCCCCAATCTGATGCTCGGCTACCTGGACGACCCGGTCGCGACGGCGGCCGCGATCGACGGCGACGGCTGGCTGCACACCGGCGATATCGGCCGCCTGGACGAGCGCGGCTGTCTCACCATCACCGACCGGCTCAAGGACATGTACATCAGCGGCGGGTTCAACGTGTACCCGGCGGAGATCGAGCAGGCCCTGGCCGAACTGGCCGGGGTGTCCGCCGCCGCGGTGATCGGGGTGCCGGACGAACGGCTCGGCGAGGTAGGCCGCGCCTTCGTGGTGCCTGGTCCCGGCGTCGCACTGTCCACTTCGGACGTTCTGGAGTTCTGCAAGGAAAGGCTGGCCAACTTCAAGGTGCCGCGATCGGTGGAGTTCCGGGATTCCTTACCCAGGAACGCTTCCGGCAAGGTGCTCAAACAGCGGTTGCGCGAGGAGAGCTGATGGTGGTCGAGTACGTCCGCAAGGACGCGGTGGCGGTCGTGACGATGAACCGCCCGGAGTACCGCAACGCGCAGAACTCGGCGATGACCTACGCCCTGGACGAGGCGTTCGCCCGCGCGGTGGACGATCCCGAGGTCAAGGTGATCGTGCTGGCCGGGTCCGGCGAGCATTTCTCCGCCGGGCACGACATCGGCAGCCCCGGCCGGGACGCGGACACCGCCTTCGACCGGAAAGCCGTGCTGTGGTGGGATCACACCGACCGCGAAGGCGGGGATCGGCGCTATGCCAGGGAGATGGAGGTCTACCTCGGCATGTGCCGCCGCTGGCGGGAGATCCCCAAGCCGGTGATCGCGATGGTGCAGGGGGCGTGCATCGCGGGCGGGCTGATGCTGGCCTGGGTGTGCGATCTGATCGTGGCCTCGGAGGACGCGTTCTTCGCGGATCCGGTGGTGCGGATGGGCATTCCCGGGGTGGAGTACTTCGCGCACCCGTGGGTGCTGGGTCCGCGGGCAGCGAAGGAGGTGCTGTTCACCGGTGACCGGTTCAGCGCGGCCCGCGCCTACGAATGGGGCATGGTGAGCCGGGTGGTGCCACGCGCCGAACTGACCGAGGCCACCTTCGCACTCGCCGAGCGAATCGCCAGGATGCCGCAGTTCGGCCTGGCCCTGACCAAACGCGCGGTCAACCAGTGCGAGGACCTGATGGGTCAGCGGGCCGGTATGGACTCGGTGTTCGGCCTGCACCACCTGGCACACGCGCACAACGCCGAGACCAGCCCCGACGCGCTGGCCGGACTGGACGCCAAGTCGATGCGAGCGGACAGCTGAGGTGGACCTGACCCTGGACGCCGAAGCCCGCGCTTTCCGCGCCGAGGCAACGGAATGGCTCGCCGAACACACTCCGTCTCGGCTGCCTTCCCTTGACACCGCCGAGGGTTTCGCCGCACACCGCGAGTGGGAACACACCCTGGCCGAGGCCCACTGGTCGGTGGTCAGCTGGCCGCGGGAGTTCGGCGGCAGGGAAGCGAGTCTGCTGCACTGGCTGCTGTTCGAGGAGGCGTACTACGCCGCCGGCGCCCCGGCCCGGGTCAGCCAGAACGGCATCTTCCTGTTGGCCCCCACCCTGTTCACCCACGGCACCGATGAACAACGCGACCGCCTGCTGCCCCCGATGGCCCGCGCTGAGCAGGTCTGGGCCCAGGCCTGGTCCGAACCCGAGGCGGGCAGCGACCTGGCCGCGATCCGCAGTCGCGCAACGAGAACGACCGGCGGCTGGCTGCTTTCCGGTCAGAAGACCTGGAGTTCCCGGGCCGCCTTCGCCGACCGGGCCTTCGGCCTGTTCCGCACCGACCCGGACGCACAACGCCACCGCGGTCTCACCTACTTCCTGTTCGACCTGCGCGCGCCCGGCGTCGCCGTCCGCCCCATCGCCCAGCTCGACGGCGAACCCGGCTTCGCCGAGGTCTTCCTGGACGAGGTCTTCGTCCCGGACGCCGACGTGCTGGGTCAACCGGGCGACGGCTGGCGGGTCGCGATGAGCACCTCGGCCAACGAACGCGGACTGTCCCTGCGCAGCCCCGGCCGCTTCCAGGCCACCGCCCGCAAACTCGTCGCGCTGTGGCAGCAGACCAAGAACCCCGTGCACCGCGACCGGGTGGTGGACGCCTGGATCGGCGCCCAGTCCTACCGCCTGCACACCCTGGCCACCGTCACCCGCCTGTCCGAAGGCGGCGAACTGGGCGCGGAATCCAGTGTGGGCAAACTGTTCTGGTCCGACCTGGACCTGTCCCTGCACGAGACCGCCCTGGATCTCCTTGGCAGCGAAGCGGAACTGGACGGTGACTGGCTGCGCGGCTGGCTGTTCGCGCTGGCCGGACCGATTTACGCGGGCACCAACGAGATCCAGCGCACCGTGGTCGCGGAACGCCTGCTCGGCCTCCCCCGGAGCCCTCGATGAGATTCGCCCTCACCCCGGAACAAAGCCAGTTCGCCAAAACCCTGCATGCCGCCCTGGAGTCCACAAAGGACCCCTGGCCCACGCTCATCACCCTCGGCGTCCCCGCCCTGCTCATTCCCGTCGAACACGGCGGTCTGGGCGCGGACCCGATCGACCTGGTGGTCGCCATGGAAGAGCTGGGCCACCACGCCGTGCCCGGACCGCTCACCGACACCCTGGCCGCGCTCCCGGCCCTGCTCACCGACCTCGGCCAACCGGAGCTGCTGGCCGAACTGGCCGCCGGAACCCAGGCGTCGCTGGCGATGCCGCCGCACGCTCCCCTCGCGCTGACCGCCACGCGCTACTTCCACCTCGACCAGGACACCCTCGCCACCGCGACACCGACACCCCGCCCCAGCCCCAACTCCGTCGCGCCCCGCTCCCCACTGTCCTCTGTGGACCCGCACCGCCATCTACACCAGCTCACCCCGACCACTCCCCTCACCCAGGGCCCTGCGGTCCGCACCGCCGCCGCTCGCGCGTTCAACCTCGCCACCCTGGCCACCGCCGCCCAACTGCTCGGCGCGGCCAGGGCCATGCTCGATCTCACCGTCGCGCACGCCAAGGCCCGCACCCAGTTCGGCCACCCCGTCGGCGCTTTCCAGGCTGTGCAGCACCGCCTCGCCGACACCCACGTCGCCCTGGAACTGGCCCGCCCGCTGACCCACGCCGCCGCCCTCACCGGCACCGCCCGCGATGTCTCTGCCGCCAGGGTGGCCGCCGCCGATGCCGCCCAGCGCGCCGCCCGCACCGCGCTGCAACTGCACGGCGCGATCGGCTACACCCAGGAATATCCGTTGAGCCGCTGGCTCACCCTGGTCCGCGCCCTGCACACCAGCTGGGGCACCCAGGACCACCACCGCGGCCGGGTGCTGGCCGCGCTCACGGAGGACTCATGGACCTGGGACTGACCGAGGATCAGCTGGCCCTGCGTGCCACCATCCGCACGGCACTCTCCCGAGGTCACCGGGACATCGACCTCGGACTGTCCATTCCGGACAGCCACGGTGGTCAGGGCGGCGGTCTCGCCGAGGTCGCCATCGCCCTCGGCGAACTCCGCCTCACCCCCAACCCGCTGCTCAGCTCGACCCTGGCCGCCCAGGCGATCCTGGCCACCGGCAACCCCGAGGCCCAGGCCCGTCTGCTCCCCCGCATCGCGGGCGGCGAACCGGCCACCCTCGCCTGGACCGACCACAAAGGACACTGGACAGCCCCGGCCTGCAGCTACGATGGCGCCCTGACCGGCGCCGCGCACTACGTCCTCGACGGCGACCTCACCCTGGTTCTGGCCCGGACAGCCGCCGGCCCCGCGCTGTTCCTGCCACGAACCTGCTCCCGGGTCGACGCCAACGCCCTGGACCCCACCCGCCCACTCGGCACCATCCACTGCGCCAGCGTCCCAGCCGACTGCCTCGGCCCAGTCGACCTCGACCGGCTCCGCGACCAGGCTTGTGTGCTGCTCGCCTACGAACAGGCCGAGATCGCCGCCGAGGCCCTGGCCCGCACGGTCGACTACGCCAAGTCCCGAATCCAGTTCGGCCGCCCGATCGGCTCCTTCCAGGCGATCAAACACCGCCTCGCCGACCTGCACCTCACCGTGGAGACCGCCCGTTCGGCCGCCGCGTCCGCCCTGCACGCCCTGGCCAGCCCCACCGAACTCCCGCGTTACGCCGCACTCGCCAAGGTGCACTGCTCGGAAGCACTGTCCACAGTGGCCGGTGAGATGATCCAGCTGCACGGCGGCATCGCGATCACCTGGGAACACGACGCGCACCTGTTCTTCAAACGCGCGCACGGCAGCGCCCACCTGTTCGGCACTCCGGCTCAGCACCTGGACCGGCTCGCCGGACTCCTGGATCTCACATCCAGTCGGTCGGCCGCGACCAGGTGAACACCGAGTCCAGGTGCCCTGGCGACTCGCCGCCGCCGTCGGTGGCCGCGTACCGCCCGCGGTAGAACAGCAGTGGCCGCCCGTCGCTGACCGGTCCCAGCTCGCGCACCTCGCCGACCACGATCACGTGATCGCCGGCATCGTGCTCGGCCCGCACCTCGCAGTCCACCCAGGTCAGCACCCCGGCCAGCAACGGCGATCCGCTCCCGGCCGGATTCCAGGCCACCCCGGCGAACTTGTCCGGTCCACTGCGACCGAACACAGTGGACAGTCCCTGCTGATCTTCCGCAAGCATATTCACGGCGAACACCCCGGCCTGCCGGATCAGCGGCAGCGACCGTGCGGACCGCCCGGCGCAGAACAGCACCAGCGGCGGGTCCAGGGACAACGCGGCGAAGGACTGGCAGGCGAACCCGACCGGTCCCGGCGCGGTCACCACCGCCACCCCGGTGCAGAAGTGGCCGAGCACCGCGCGGAACCGGTCCGCGGTCAGTCCGCTGTGGACGGTCACGACGGTGGCTGGCCGATGCTGAAGTCGTGACCCCACAGGCTCACCGCCGTGCTCTCCCTGGCGATCCAGTTCTCGTCCTCGACCTGCCTGCCCTCGCAGCCGTACTCGACGTCGAACCCGCCTGGGGTCTTCATGTAGAAGGACAGCATGAGGTCGTTGACGTGCCTGCCCAGGGTCGCCGACATCGGCACCTTGCGCCGCAACGCCCGGTCCAGGCACAGACCCACGTCGTCGGGTTCCTCCACCTCGACCATCAGGTGCACGATCCCGGACGGAGTGGGCATCGGCAGGAACGCCAGGCTGTGGTGCCGCGGGTTGCAGCCGAAGAACCGCAGCCAGGCCGGCTCGCCATCGGCCGGCCGCCCGACGAGTTGCGGAGGCAGCCGCATCGAGTCCCGCAGCCGGAAACCCAGCACATCCCGGTAGAAGGCCAGCGCCGCCGCGTCATCGTGGGTGGAGAGCACCACGTGCCCAAGTCCCTGTTCGCCGGTGACGAACCGGTGGCCGTACGGGCTGACCACTCGCCGGTGTTCCAGCGCCGCGCCGTGGAAGACCTCCAGAGTGTTCCCGGACGGGTCCTCGAAGCTGATCATCCCGGTGACCCGCCGGTCCGCCAGTTCCGCCTTCGCCGCCGCCTTCACCGGCACCCCGGCCGCGTCCAGCCGGTCCGCGACCTCGGTCAGCTCGGCCTCGTTGGCGACCTCCCAGCCCGCGGCGGCCAGCCGGTCGCGCTCACCGGGCAGGATGACCAGGCGGGCCGGGAAGTCGTCCATGCGCAGGTACAGCGCGGCCGGGTCGGCGCCCTTGCCCTCGACCATGCCGAGCACCTTGAGGCCGAACTCGCGCCACTTCGGCAGGTCGGTGGCCTCGATGCGCAGGTATGCCAACGATCGGATGCCCATCTCAGTCCTCCCCGAGGAAGTCCAGTGCCAGCCGGTTGAACTCGGCGAACTTCTCCAGCTGCGCCCAGTGCCCGCACCGCCCGAACACGTGCAGTTGGGCCCGCTGGATCAGCTTGAGCGGCAACAGCGCGCCGTCCAGTGGGTTGACCCGGTCCTCCCGGCCCCACACCAGCAGCACCCGCTGCCGCAGCCGATGCGCCTCCCGCCACAGCATGCCGTCCTCATAGCTGTCCGGCCTGCCGAAGGACTTGCCCATCGAGGCCATGGCGCGCAACGACTCCGGCGTGCTCGCCACCGCGAACCGCTCCTCCACCAGTTCATCGGTGACCATCGCCGGGTCGAAGACCAGGGTGCGCAGGAACTCGGCGAGCTTCTCCCGGCTCGGCCCCGGCGGCGCGCCGAAGCGGGCCAGCTTCTTGACGCCTTCGGTCGGGTCGGGCGCGAACACGTTGAGCCCCAGCCCACCCGGCGCCATCAGCACCAGTCGCCCGGCCCGCGCCGGATGCCGCAGCGCGAACCGGACCGCGGTACCGCCGCCGAGGGAGTTGCCGAGCAGGTCCGCCTTGCCGATCTCCAGGTGATCCAGCAGTGCCAGCAGGGCATCGGCGCTGAAGGTGAAGTAGTGCCCGGTGATCTCCGGCTTGGCCGAGTGCCCGAAACCGGGCTGGTCCAGCATGATCGTGCGATGCCGGTGGGCGAACACCGGCAGGTTGCGGCCGAAGTTGCTCCACGAACTCGCCCCTGGTCCGCCGCCGTGCAGCAGCACCAGCGGCGGGCCGTCCGCGGGTCCGGCCTCGTGGTAGTGCAGCCGCAGCCCGCCGACCTCGGCGTAGCGGCTGGTGGACTCGAAACTGAGCACCGAGGCGGTCATCAGAACATCCCGTCTCGCACCGGGATGCCCAGCTCGTGCTTGCCGAACATCACCAGCGCGCGTTCCAGATCGTTGGCCGCGTGCGCCCGCGCGGCGTGCGCGTCCCGCCAGAACCGCGGGATCGGCAGCCCGTTGTTGATCGCCTTGCCACCCGCGGACTCGAACAGCCGGTCGATCGCGGCGATCGCCCGCCCGGTGCCCATCACCTGGTCCCGCCGGGCCCGCAGCCGCAGCGTCACCGGGATCCGCTCGTTCGCGGCGATCAACGCCAGCTCTTCGTCCACAGTGGACCGTAGTTGCAGCCAGGCCGCGTCGATCTCGCCCGCCGCCTCGGCAATGCGCACCTGGGCGAATCCGTCCTCGGCGGCCTTCTCCCCGAGGTAGGCGGCCCGGATCCGGGCCCGGGTGTGCCCGACGTGCGCCTCATACGCGCCGCGGGCCATGCCGATGATCGGCGCGGTGATCGCGAACGGGTGCACGGTGCCGTAGGGCAGCCGGAAGATTGGCTCCGGGTTGACCTCCTGGCCGGGGCACACGCATTTGGCGGTGTGGCTGAAGCTGAGCGTGCGGTGCTCGGGCACGAACACGTCCTCCACCAGGATGTCGTTGGACCCGGTGCCGCGCAGGCCGACCGTGTCCCAGACGTCCACAATGGAGTAATCGGCGATTGGCAACAGGAAGGTCCGGAAGTCCACCGGTTTGCCCTCCGGGCCGATCACCAGGCCGCCGAGCAGCACCCAGGTGGCGTGGTCGCAGCCGGAGGAGAAGCTCCACCGGCCGCTGAACCGGAACCCGCCGTCCACCGGGGTGGCCCGGCCGGCCGGGGCGTAGGAGGAGGAGGCCAGGGTGTCCTCGCTCTCGCCCCACACCTCCTGCTGGGCCCGGTCGTCGAACAGGCCGATGTGCCATGGGTGCACGCCGAGCACCGAGGCCACCCACCCGGTCGAGCCGCAGGCCGAGGCGAGCTGGGTGACCGCTTCGTAGAACACCACCGGGTTCGCGGCCGCCCCGCCGTAGCGGGTGGGTTGCAGCAGTTTGAAGAAGCCGTTCTCCTGCAACGCTTTGATGGACTCGGCGGGAATGCGGCGCAGGTCCTCGGCCTCCTGCGCCCGGTCCCGCAGCGCGGGCAGCAGCTCGCGGACGGCGGCGGTCACCTGCTCGGTCATGAGACGATCCCGTTCTCTCGCTGGAGTTCCAGGGCGATGTCGATGAGCTGGTCCTCCTGGCCGCCGACCAGCTTGCGCGCGCCGGCCCTGACCAGGATCTGCGCGCCCGAGACCTGATGGCGGCGGGCCAGGTCGTCGGCGTGCTTGAGGAAACTGGAGTAGACGCCGGTGTAGCCCATCACCAGGGCGAGCCGGGAGAGCAGGCATTCCTCGGGCATGGCCGGGCGGACCACGTCCTCGGCGGCGTCGGTGATGGCGAAGAAGTCGATGCCGGTGTGGAATCCGAGCTTGTCGGCCACCCCCACGAACGCCTCGGTGGGGGTGTTCCCGGCCCCGGCGCCGAACCGGCGGGCACTACCGTCGATCTGCCGGGCGCCGGCCCGGACCGCGGCCACCGAGTTGGCCACCGCGAGCCCCAGGTTCTCGTGCCCGTGGAACCCGACCTGGGCGTCATCACCGAGTTCGGCGACCAGCGCGGCCACCCGGTCGCTGACCTGTTCCAGGACCAGCGCGCCCGCCGAGTCGACCACGTACACGCACTGGCAGCCGGCATCGGCCATGATCCGCGCCTGTTTGGCCAGGACTTCCGGTGGCTGGGAGTGGGCCATCATCAGGAATCCGACGGTCTCCAGACCCCAGTCGCGGGCCAGCCCGAAGTGCTGGACCGAGATATCCGCCTCCGTGCAATGGGTCGCGATCCGGCAGATACCGGCGCCGTTGTCCCTGGCCGCGAGAATGTCGTCGGTGACGCCGACGCCCGGCAGCATCAGAAAGGCGATCTTGGCCTGGGTCGCGGTCTCGGCGGCGACCCGGATGAGGTGCTGTTCGGGGGTGTGGCTGAAGCCGTAGGCGAAGGAGGAGCCGCCGAGGCCGTCGCCGTGGGTCACCTCGATCACCGGCACCCCGGCCCCGTCCAGCGCGGCCACGATCGCGCGCACCTCCTCGGGGGTGAACTGGTGCCGCTTGTGGTGCGACCCGTCCCGCAGCGAGGTGTCCGTGACCCGAACTGTGACGATGCTCGACTCCGCAAGCGAGTCTTCGGAAATCATCCCCGCACCTCCGCGAGCTGCTCGCCGACCCTGGTCGCCGCGGCGGTCATGATGTCCAGATTTCCGGCGTAGGGCGGCAGGAAGTCACCCGCGCCTTCGACCTCCAGGAACACCGTCACCCGCGCCATGCCACCGGTAGCCGGACTGGGATCGTCGTACTGGGGTTCGTTGAGCAGCCGGTAGCCGGGCACGTAGCCGGCGATCTCCGCGGCCATGGCCAGCACCGAGGCGGTGATCGCGGCCCGGTCGGCGTACTCCGGGATGGCGCAGAACACGGTGTCCCGCATGACCATCGGCGGATCGGCCGGGTTGAGCACGATGATCGCCTTGCCCCGTTCCGCACCGCCGATCCGCTCGATGCCACGCGCGGTGGTGCGGGTGAACTCGTCGATGTTGGCCCTGGTGCCGGGTCCGGCGGAGACCGAGGCGACACTGGCCACGATCTCGGCGTAGCGCACCGGCACGATCCTGGACACCGCGTGCACCATCGGAATGGTGGCCTGCCCGCCGCAGGTGGTGAGGTTGACGTTGCCCGCATCCCGGTGCTCGCCCAGGTTCACCGGCGGCACCACGGCGGGGCCGAGTGCGGCCGGGGTCAGGTCGATCGCGGTGATCCCGGCCTCGGCGTACCGCGGCGCGTTGGCCCGGTGCACGGCGGCGGAGGTGGCCTCGAACACCAGCTCGGGCAGTTCGGGCTGGGCCAGCAGCCAGTCCGCGCCGTCGGCGGAGGTGGCCAGGCCCAGGTCGGCGGCCCGTTTGAGCCCTGGACTGTCCGGGTCTACCCCGACCATCCACTGTGGACTGATCATCGGCGACCGGAGCAGCTTGTACAGCAGGTCGGTGCCGATGTTGCCGGAGCCGACGATGGCGGCGGCGGCCTTGGTCATGCCTGGCCCTCCTGGAACGTCGCCGAAGACTTGCTTGCAGAGTCGAGCATTGTCAGGGACACGGTGCCGAGTCCGGTGAAGTCGGCGTGGAAGGTGTCGCCGGGACTGGCGTCGTAGGCCCGGGTGCAGGAGCCGGGCAGCACCACGTCCCCGGCGCGCAGCCGCACACCGAAGCCCGCCACCTTCCCGGCCAGCCAGGCCACCGCGGTGGCCGGATTGCCCAGCACCGCGTCACTACGGCCCTTCGCGAGGACCTCGCCGTTGCGGGACAGGCTGGCCCAGATCCCTTTGATGTCCACATGGGACGGTGGCACTCTGGCCGCGCCGAGCACGAACGCGGCCGAGGAGGCGTTGTCCGCCACCGTGTCCGGCAGGCTGATCCGCCAGTCGGTGATCCGGCTGTCGATCAGCTCGATGGCCGGCGCGAGTGCCGCGGTCCTGGCCAGCACCTCCGCCTCGGTGCAGCCGGGCGGCAGGTCCTCGCCGAGGATGAAGGCCACCTCGACCTCCACCCGCGGCTGGCAGAACCGTCGCGGGTCCACCGGCACGTCCTCGGCCAGCGCCATGTCGTCCAGGAGGTGCCCGTAGTCCGGTTCGGTGACACCCATCATCTGCTGCATGGCCGCGGAGGACAGCCCGACCTTGTGCCCGAGCACCCGCCGTCCCGCGTCCAGGCGCCGCCGGATGTTGAGCAGCTGGATCTGGTAGGCGTCCACCACGTCGATGCCGCGGTGACTGCGGATCAGCGGGCTGATCGGACTGCGCCTGGTTTCGGCCGCGCGCAACAACTCCGCGGCGTCGACGCGCTGGTCAGCGGTGAGCACCGGACCTCCTGGTGGCGGCGAGGTGGGCTCCGGCGCGGCGGCCGGAGAACACGCAGTCGGCCAGGGACAGGCCGCTGACGTAGGAACGCGAGCAGAGGCCGACCGCGGAACGCCCGGCCGCGTACAGGCCGGTGATGGCCGAGCCGTCCGGCCTGCGCACCGCCCCAGTCCGCTCATCCACGACCAGTCCGCCCAGTGGCAGCATCGGGCACGGGTTGAGCCGGTTGCGGATCGACATGTCCAGCAAGGAGAACGGCGGGCGAAGTTCCCTGGACAGCTCGGCGGGCCGTCCGGTCGGATCGGCGGCCCGGCAGCGCACCCGGTCCTGGTGGGCTTGCACGGTGGCGCGCAGTCCGGCCGAGTCGACCCCGGCGCGCGCGGCCACCGATTCCAGGGTCGGCCCGGTGACCCGCGCGGCGAGCTGGGCGTAGGCCTGAAGTCGTTGGAACCACAGTGCTTGCCGCGGCACCTGACGGCGGGCCTCGGCCAGGATCGCCGCGTCCACCAACAGCCAGCCGCGCCCGCGGTGCCTGCTGATCAACGCCTCGCCGACGGCCGCGCCATAGCGGGACTCGTCGATCACCCTGGCCCCGTCCCGATCCACCAGCAGCCCGGACAGCAACGCGCTGGGCGGACTGAGGAAACGCCAGGCGGAGACTCGGTCCAGCAATCCGGTAGCCGCCCCGGCCTCGACGCCGAGCCGGATGCCGGAGCCGTCATCCCCAGGCGTGCCAAGGGCAAGTCCACCGCGGTGGTCCGGCGCGTGCTCGCGCAGCATCTCCCGGTTCTCCGCGAACCCCCCGGCCGCGATGATCACTCCGGCGGTGGCGCCGATCCGGATTCGCCTGCCGTGCCGCCGTTCCAGCCCGGCCGCCTGCGCGTGCAGCACCCGCCGCAGCCACGGCAGGTACACCCCGGGTTTGGCCGCGTACCGGCTCAGCACCCGGTGTGCGAACCGCACCCAGCCCGGCGCGCGGTCCAGGGTCCGGCATTCCACCCCGGTGACCCGCCCGCGTTCGACGATCAGTCGGCGCGCGGTGGTCTGGGTGCGCACGCGCGCGCCCTGGCAGCGCACGGATTCGGCCAATGCGGTGAACAGCGTGGCCCCCGAGGTACCGGGTCCCTTGGCGCGGTGGCCACGCGGTGCGGGCACGGCGTAGCGGCGGAAGGCCCCGGAGTTCTCGCTGCCGGAGAAGTACAGGTAGTAGCGGTTGTCCGGGTAGGAGGTCTTGTACGGGCACAGGCTGCCCTCGAACGGCACGCCCTGGCGGCGCAGCCACTCCAGGTGTTCGGCGCTGGTGGCGCAGAAGCGGCGCAGGGTCTCCGGGGAGACCGCGTCGCCGACCTCTTCGCGCAGGTAGGCGTGCATCGCCTCGACCGAATCGCCGACCCCCGCCGCGGCTTGGATCTTCGTGCCGCCACCGGCGTAGACCACGCCACCGGAGATCGCGGTGGTGCCGCCGCCACTGAACCGGTCCACCACCAGGACGTCCGCGCCACCGGCCGCGGCCTCGATCGCCGCACACGCGCCCGCCGCACCGAACCCGAGAACCACTACCTCGGCACGGTCGTCCCAGGCGGTGCCAATGCTCGACCCTGCAAGCAGGTCATCGGTCGACACAGCAGCCTCCCGAAGCGTGTGTGCAACACGTTCTCTTCGCTCGATCGCAGCAATCTAAGCCAACCATAGCGTCTTAGCCCGAAAAAACTATAACCTGTTCCAGTCTGATGTTCGAGGGAGGTGGCATGGAGGTCGACCTCGTGGTGGTCGGCAGCGGGGCCGCCGGGCTCACCGCCGCACTGACCGCCGCCCAGCACGGCCTGACCGCGTTGGTGGTGGAGAAGGCCGCCCGCTACGGCGGATCCACCGCCCGTTCCGGCGGCGCGATCTGGGTGCCGGGCAACTCGGTGCTGCGCGCGGCCGGGGTGACCGAACCGGCAGGCGCCGCCGCGACCTACCTGGCGCACCTGCTCGGCGACTCGGTGACCGAGGCCCGCTGGCGCGCGCTGCTCACCCACGGCCCCGATATGCTGGACCTGGTCCTCGCGCACACCCCGCTGCGACTGGCCTGGGTGCCCGGCTACGCCGACTACTACCCCGAGGCGCCCGGCGGAGCCCCAGGCGGCCGAACGGTCGAACCACGGCCGGTCAGCGCGAACTCCCTCGGCGGCGAGGTCGAGGACCTCGAACCCCCTTACCTGAGCGCGCAGTACGGGCTGACCGTGACCGCGGCCGACTACCGCTGGCTCAACCTGGTGCTACGGCATCCACGCGGGCTCTGGCGGGCGGTGCGGGTGGGCGCGCGCAAACTGCGCGATGTGCTGCTGCGCCGGGAACCCGTGCTGACCATGGGCCAGGCCCTGGCCGCCTGCCTGCGCTCCGGGCTGGTCCAGGCCGGGGTGCCGGTGTGGCTGAACACCCCGCTGCTCTCGCTGGTCGTCGAGGAGGACCGGGTCACCGGCGTCCAGGTCGGCGGCGAGGACGGCGAACGGATCATCACCGCGCGGCACGGGGTGCTGCTGGCCTGCGGTGGTTTCGAGCGGGACGAGGAGCTGCGCAAGCTGCACCACCGGGCGCCGAGTTCCGCCGAGTGGACCGTGGGCGCGGCGGGCAACACCGGCGACGGGATCGAGGCGGCACAACGACTCGGCGCGGCGGTGGAGCTGATGGACGAGGCGTGGTGGGGACCGTCCATCCCACTCAGCGGCGGCCCGTACTTCTGCCTGGCCGAACGCACCCTGCCCGGCTGCCTGCTGGTCAACGGTGCCGGGCAACGGTTTGTCAACGAGGCCGCGCCGTACGTGGACGCGGTGCACGCCATGTACGGCCCGCCCGGCGACACGGCGGTGAACCTGCCCACCTGGCTGATCTGCGACCAGCGCTACCGCAACCGCTACCTGTTCGCCGGACTGCCGCCCCGCCAACCGTTCCCGGAGCGCTGGCTGAAACTCGGCGTGGTCCGCAAGGCGGACAGCGTCGAAGCCCTGGCCGGGCAGATCGAAGTGCCCGCCGACGCGTTGAAGTCCACTGTGGACAGATTCAACGGGTTCGCCCGCACCGGCCGGGACGAGGACTTCCACCGCGGCGAGTCCGCCTACGACCGCTACTACGGCGATCCGCGGCAACGCCCCAACCCGTGCCTGGGCGCGGTGACCCAGGGACCGTTCTACGCGATCCGGGTGGTGCCAGGGGATCTGGGCACCAAGGGCGGGTTGCGCACCGACGAGCACGCCAGGGTGCGGCGCGCCGACGACTCGGTGATCCCCGGCCTGTACGCGGCCGGGAACACCAGCGCCGCGGTGATGGGCCGCACCTACGCCGGGGCGGGCGCGACCATCGGCCCGGCGATGACCTTCGGCTACCTGGCCGCGCTGGACGCGGCACGGACCAAGGCAGGAGGAAGCTGATGACCGCAACAGCCGACGAGGTGCGGTTGATCGAGTCCGGCACGCCGCCGGCCAGGTTCGCCCGCGGCTGGCACTGTCTCGGGCTGGCCGCGACCTTCCGCGACGGCAAACCCCATCCGGTGGAAGCCTTTGGCACCAAGCTGGTGGTCTTCCGCGGCGAGGACGACCAGCTGCACGTGCTCGACGCGTACTGCCGGCACATGGGCGGGGATCTGAGCCAGGGCACGGTGAAGGGCGCCGCCATCGCCTGCCCGTTCCACGACTGGCGCTGGTCCGGCGCCGGCCGGTGTGTGGAAATCCCTTACGCCAAACGGGTTCCGCTGCGGGCCCGCACCCGGTCCTGGCTCACCCTGGAGCAGAACAAGCAGCTCTTCGTCTACCACGACCCGCAGGGCAAACCGCCGCCGGAGCACGTGGTGATCCCGCGGATCGAGGGCGCGTACAGCTCCGAGTGGAGCAACTGGACCTGGGACTCGGTGCGCATCGACGGCTCGAACTGCCGGGAGATCATGGACAACGTGGTGGACATGGCGCACTTCTTCTACGTGCACTTCGCCTTCCCCACCTACTTCAAGAACGTCTTCGAGGGCCACATCGCCAGCCAGTACCTGACCACCCGCGGCCGTCCGGACGTGGCGGTGGCCTCCAACTACACCGGCGATGTGCAGGTGCGCTCCGAAGCCTCCTACTACGGCCCGTCCTACATGATCAACCACCTGGCCAACGACTACAAGGGCACCGTGATCGAAACGGTGCTGATCAACTGCCACTACCCGGTCAGCGCCAACTCCTTCGTGCTGCAGTGGGGCGCGATCGTGAAGAAGCTGCCCGGTCTGACCGACGAGCACGCGGACAAGATCGCCGGCAAGTTCGCCCGCGGTATCGGCGTGGGTTTCCTGCAGGACGTGGAGATCTGGAAGAACAAGGCCCGCATCGACAATCCGCTGCTGTGCGAGGAGGACGGGCCGGTCTACCAGTTGCGCCGCTGGTACGACCAGTTCTATGTGGACACCGAGGAGGTCACCGAGGACATGGTGCGGCGCTTCGAGTTCGAGGTGGACACCAGCCGCGCGGTGGCCGCGTGGGAGCGCGAGGTGGCCGAGAACCTGGCCCGGCGGGACGGCGATGGGCAGTGACCGCGCGGACTACCTCACCGGCGGTCTGCGCCCGCTGACCTGTCCCGGCTGCGCCGTCGAGGTGCTGGTGAAGAAGAACAGCCCCGAGCACACCAGCGTGCAGTGGACCACCGGCACCACGGCCTGTCCGGTGCTCAGCGGCGCGGACCGGCCGAGCGCGCAGGTGCCCGGATGTCCGCGGCTGCGGGCCGGGATCGAGGCGGCGGTGGCCCAGGGCGGGCTGGCGGTGTCCGATGGCTGACCGGGGCCACCGGCTCCGGGTGTCCACTGTGGTCAGTGAGACCGCGGACGCTCGCACCCTGGTGTTCGAGGTGCCACCGGAACTCGCCGAGGTGTTCCGGCACCGGCCCGGCCAGTTCCTGACCCTGCGCATCCCCGGCGAGCGCGGGGAGATCGCCCGCTCCTACTCGCTGTGCAACGGCCCCGGCGAACCACCCGCGGTCACGGTGAAACGGGTGGCGCAGGGCTACGGCTCGAACTGGCTCTGCGACCGGATCACCGCGGGCGCCGAACTCGACGTGCTGCCCCCGGCCGGGGTGTTCACCCCGCCCTCGCTCGACGAGGACCTGGCGCTGTTCGCGGGCGGCAGCGGCATCACCCCGGTCATCTCGATCATCAAGGCCGTGCTGGCGCACGGCTCCGGTCGGCTGACCTTGTTCTATGCCAACCGGGACGAGCACTCGGTGATATTCGCGGCGCGACTGCGGGCGCTCGGCGCGGCCCACCCGGACCGGCTGCGGGTGCTCCACTGGCTGGAGTCGGTGCAGGGCCTGCCCACCGTCCCCGCCCTCCGCGCCTTCGCCGCTCCACTGACTGGTCACCGGGTGTTCCTGTGCGGGCCGGGCCCGTTCATGACCGCGGTGCTCGACGCATTGTCCACTGTGGATATTCCTGACGACCGGATCCATCGGGAGATTTTCCTGTCCCTGTCCGACAATCCGTTCGCCGCCGCACCCGAGGCGGACGCGGACGCCGCCGTGGTCGAGGTCGACCTGGACGGCGACACGCACACCCTGCCCTGGCCGCGGGAACGCAAACTCCTGGACGTGCTGCTCGACCACGGCCTGGCTGCCCCGTACTCCTGCCGCGCGGGCGCGTGCAGCGCGTGCGCCTGCCGCCTGCTCGACGGCAAAGTCACCCTGGCCAACAACGAGGTCCTGGACGAGGAGGACCTCGCCGAGGGGATCATCCTGGCCTGCCAGGCCCTGCCCGCCGCCGATTCGGTCCGGATCAGCTACGAGTGACGGGAGCGCCATGCCCATCGACCCCGACCGCGCGATCGGCGCCGAGCTGCCGCCGGTGGAGTTCTCCTGGTCGCCCACCGACGTGCTGCTGTACCACCTGGCCCTGGGCGCGACCGAACTCCCCTACACCTACGAACCTGGACTCCAGGTGCTGGCCACCTTCGGCGTGGTCGCGCCGACCCTGCACGTCACCGCCCCACCCACGGTGTCCTACCCCGGGGTCGAGCTGGATCTGACCAAGGTGCTGCACGGCGAACAGTCGATCAGCCTGCGCCGCCCCATCCCGGTGGCCGGCACCGCGCGGCTGGTGACCAGGATCGTCGCGGTCTACGACAAGGGCGAGTCCGCGGTGCTCGTGCAGGAGTCCACAGTGGACATCGACGACGACCCGCTGTTCAGCACCCGCTCCAGCATCTTCGCCCGCGGTGCCGGCGGGTTCGGCGGCGACCGCGGCCCGTCCACCCGCTTCGCCGCGCCGCAACGCGAGCCGGACGCGGTCCTGGACACCCCGACCCTGCCCCAGCAGGCCATGCTGTACCGGCTCTGCGGCGACCGGAACCCACTGCACATCGACCCGGACTTCGCCGCGAGGGCTGGTTTCCCGCAGCCGATCCTGCACGGCCTGTGCACCTACGGCATGGTGGCCAAATCCATTGTGGACGGCATGCTGTCCGGTCGGACAGATCGACTGGCCAGTTTCGGCGCCCGGTTCACCGGTGTGCTCTACCCTGGCGAGCCGGTGCGCACCCGGGTCTGGCGGTCCCCGGAGTCCTGGACCTTCGTCACCACCGCGCCGGAGCGTGCGGAATCGCCGGTGCTGACCGGGTCGCTGATCGCACTCTAGCCGCCCCGTATCCAGCCAAGGTCACGATCCTGTTGCGGGGCACCGGACCAGGCAAGAGCGGGCAGGCTACCCCGCCCGCTCGGGCAGGTGCAGAAAAATTCACTTGACCTCCACCACGCTGTAGCTTCTAGCGTCAACGGCATGAGCTTTCTGGTGGTCGGCGAGCCCGGTCCGATCAGTGACGAGGTCGAGCGATTACTGACCGAAGCGGGTGTTCCGGTCACCCGCCGCGGCCTGGGTTCGGCCGAGGAACTGCGGGCGGCCGCGATCGGCTGCTTCGCGGTGTTCCTGGACTGGCCCTACGACCGGGCGAGCGCGGAGTACGCGGCCGCTGACTCCGCCGTGGACGTGGTGGGCGCGCTGGCCGGGGAGGGCCGCCGGTTCGTGCTGCTGTCCACCCACGCCGTCCGCGACCACGAGCCGCCCGCCTCCTTCCACGGCACCCTGGAGTTGCTGGTGCGGGCCGCCACCGAGGACTGGACCGCGTTGCGGATCAGCATGCCGGCCTCGATCACGCTGAGCTGGATCGAGCAGCTGCGCGCCACCGGTGTGGTGCGCGGCCCTTATGCCCAGGCGGCGCGCACCCTGGTCGACGAACGGGATGTCGCCGAGGTGGCGGCCCGGGTCCTGCTCGACGGCGGGCACGCGGGCCGGGCCTACTACGTCACCGGCCCGGCCGCGCTGACCCACGCCGACCGGGCCCGCATCCTCGGCGAGACCTTCGGCGAATCCTGGCGGTACCAGGAGGTTCCGCGCGCGGAGTTCCGTGAGCAGCTCCTGACCACCTGGTCGGCCGAGCACGCCGACGGCATCCTGGACCACATGGCCGAGCAGGTGGACAACCCGGAACGCCCGACCGACGTCATCGAGCGGATCACCGGTCATCCGGCGCGGTCGCTGGCCGAGTGGGCCCGCGCGCACGCCGCCGCGTTCACCGGGTGAGCACCAGCGCGCTGGTCGGCACCCCCGTCCCCGCGGTGACCAGCACATTGTCCACTGTGGACACCTGATTCACCGCGGTGCCGCGCAGTTGGCGCACGCCCTCGGTGATCCCGTTCATGCCGTGCAGGTAGGCCTCGCCCAGCTGGCCGCCGTGCGGGTTCACCGGCAACCGGCCGTCGATCTCGATGCCGCCGTCGGCCAGGAAGTGCCGGGCCTCACCGGGTCCGCAGAATCCCAGTTCCTCCAGCTGCACCAGCACGAACGGCGTGAAATGGTCGTAGAGCACGGCGACCTGGACGTCCGCGGGCCCGATCCCGGCCTGCCGCCACAGCTGTTCGCCGACCACCCGCATCTCCGGCAGCCCGGCCAGTCCGTCCCGGTAGTAGCTGGTCATCACGAACTGGTCCGGTCCACTGCCCTGCGCGGCCGCGCTGATCACCGCGGGCGGCTGCCGCAGGTCGCGGGCCCGTTGCACGCTCACCACCACCAGCGCCACCCCGCCATCGCTTTCCTGGCAGCAGTCCAGTAGCCGCAACGGTTCCGCGATCCACCGCGAGGACTGGTGCTCGGCCAGGCTGATCGGCCGATTGTGGAACCAGGCGTTCGGATTGGTCGCGGCATGCCTGCGCATGGCGACCGCGACCCGCCCGAAATCCTCGGTGCCGGCCCCGTAGTCGTGCAGGTAACGCCGGGCGAACATGGCCACCATGGCCGCCGGGGTGGCCAGTCCCATCGGGTAGTGCCAGCTGTTGTCGACCCCGTTGGTGTTCGGCTGTTGCGCGGCGGCGGCGTGCGCCAGGCCGAACCGGGTGCCGGAGCGTTCGTTGAACGCCCGGTACACCACCACGACCTCGGCGATCCCGGTGGCCACCGCCATCGCCGCCTGCTGCACGGTGGCACAGGCCGCGCCGCCGCCGTAGTTGATCCGGCTGAAGAACTTCAGCTCCGGCAGCCCCAGTTCCCTGGCCACCGCGATCTCGGCGTTCCCGTCCATGGTGAAGGTCACCAGACCGTCCACATCGGACACATCGAGCCCGGCGTCTCCGAGTGCGGCCCGGATCGCCTCCACGGCAAGGCGCAACTCGCTGCGGCCGGAGTCCTTGGAGAACTCGGTGGCCCCGATCCCGGCGATGGCCGCCGCCCCGGACAACGGACTCATGCGCTGCCTCCCAGCTCGAACCGAACGGTCCCGGTCACGTGATCACCCAGCCGGCAACTCCCCACCACCGACACCACAAACCCGTTGTCCCCGAAGGTCTCCTCGACCCGGCCGCGGAAGGTCAAGGTGTCGTAGGCGTAGCACGGCACCCCGAGCCGGATCGCGATGCCCCGCACCAGCACCCGGGGCCCGCCCCAGTCGGTGACGAACCGCTGCACCAGTCCGGTGGTGGTCAGGATGTTGAGGAAGATGTCCGGCGAGCCCCGCCGGATCGCCGCGTCCCGGTCGTGGTGCACGTCCTGGTAGTCCCGGGTGGCGATGGCGGTGCTGATGATGAACGTCGGCGTGACCTCGATGGCCAGCGGGGGCAGCTCAACCCCGGTAGCGATCATGACGGCACCACCCGCCAGGCCGGAATAACGAACTCCCCCTGCTGCTGGAACTCCACCACCACCGACTGTCCAATGAGGACCTCATCCGGTTCCACACCCACCAGTTCGCCCACCATCCGCGGCCCCTCCGCCAGTTCCACCAGCCCGATCACGAACGGCCCCGAATGCCCCGGCACCGGCGGATGGTGGTGCACCACGAAGCTGTACACCGTGCCCCGCCCGCTCACTACCACGAACTCCGGCCGCAACTCGTGACACCGCGGACACATCGGCCCCGGCGGATGCCGCAACTGTCCACACGCCCCGCACTTCTGCACCCGCAGTTCACCCACTGCCGTGCCGGCCCAGAAGAACTCGGTGTCCCGGCTCACCAACGGCGGAATCCCGGCCGGCGGCGGTGGCGGTTTCGGCCGGTACTTGAACACCCGGAACGACATCTCCGCCACCGCCTCGGCGCCGGAGTACCAGATGTTGTGCACCGTGACGAACCAGCCTTCGCCCAGCGCCGTCCGTTTGGGCCCGGCGACCTGGTCCAGCCGGGTGCTGATGGTCAGGTTCTCCCCCGGCCGCAGGTAGCGGTGGTAGGTCTGCTCGCAGTTGGTGGCCACAATGGACGGATAGCCCGCCTCGTCCAGGGTCTCCAGGATCTGCCCGAACGGATCGTCCGGATCCCGTTCCCCGTGCAGTCCCATCATGGTCCACACCTGGGCCATCGCCGGCGGCGCCACCTCCGGGTAGCGCGGATCGGTGTCCCCGATCGCCTCGGTCCAGCTCCGGATCATCGGCTCGTTGACCGGATCCCGCCCGAACCGCACCCCGCCGACCCCGGTGGCCATGATCCGCGCCGCCGCGGCCCGCACCAGCTCGTCACTGTCCACAGTGGACGTCATTCCACTCCCTTCACCGGGGCGGCCTGGGCAACCCGAGCCCAGCGGTCACGATCAGCTCACGCTGAATCTCATTGACCCCACCACCAAAGGTCAGCACCAGATTCCGCTTGGCCTGCAAGTCCAGCCACCGCATCAACTCAGCGGTATCGGCATCGGCCGGATCTCCATACCGCCCCACCAGATCCAGCACCACCCGCCCCACCCGCAGCACCAACTCGGAGGAGAACACCTTGGTGATAGAGGCATCCGCGACATCCACTGCCCCCGAGGCCGCCGCCACCTGCCAGTTCAACAACTCATTGACCCGCAACCCCACCCGAGCGAAAGTCAGCTCCCGCTCAACCTCCCCAGCCACCCCATGCGCCGCGGCCCACGCATCAAAGCGATCCAGCAACGCGGCCACCCGCCCCGCAGGCCCCAACATCACCCGCTCATGGTTGAGCTGCATGGTGATCAGCCGCCACCCCGCGTTCTCCGCCCCCACCAGCCGGCTCACCGGCACCCGCACATCGTTGTAGTAGGTGGCATTCACATGATGCGCACCGTCACAGGTGATGATCGGCGTCCACCCAAACCCCGGATCCCTGGTGTCCACAATCACAATCGATATCCCCCGATGCTTGGCCGCCCCCACATCAGTCCGACAGGCCAACCAGATGTAGTCCGCGTCATGGGCCCCGGTCGTGAACACCTTCTGCCCGTTGACCACATACTCATCCCCCACCCGCACCGCACTGGTCCGCAACGCGGCCAGATCGGTCCCCGCCTCCGCCTCGGTGTACCCAATGGCGAAATGCAGCTCCCCGGCCAGGATCCGCGGCAGAAAGAACTCCTTCTGCTCATCAGTCCCCAACGCCTGCAACGTAGGCCCCACCGTCTGCAACGTCACCCCAGGCAACGGCACATCCGCCCGAGCAGCCTCATTCACAAAAATCTGCTGCTCAACCTCCCCAAACCCCCGCCCCCCATACGAAACCGGCCACCCCACCCCCAACCACCCATCCCGCCCCAATCGCCGCACAATCGCCCGGTAGGTCGGCCCATGCCGCTCAGTCCGCAAAACCTCCCGCTCCGCAACGGAAACCAGCCCCGAGAAGTACTCCCGCAACTCCTCCCGCAATGCCACCTGCCCCGCACTCAACTCAATAAGCACGCAAGCCCCCCAAAAACCGCGTCAGGTCCCGCCCCAGCGCCGAGTACCGATGCAACGGATACCCCACGTCCAAACCCAGCCCCCCATGCAGGTGATGACAAACCTCCAACGCCCCCAACAACTTCTCCCCCACCCAATACCCCGCGACATCCACATCCCCCCGATCCCCCACCCCCGCCCCCACGCCCCAGCAAGCGGCCCGGGTAACCACCTCAACCGTCCGAGCCACCACCCGAACATCCGCCACCTGCATAGCCACCGCCTGAAACTCAGCCAGAACTCGCCCAAACTGCCGCCGCGACCCCACATGCGCCACAGTCAGTTCCAGCGCCCCACCCAGCAACCCCTCCCCAAAGGCACATCCCCCCACCACCCCAAGCCACCGCACCTCCGCCAAAACCCGCCCACTCCGATCCTCCCCCAGCAACCCCACCGGCTCCGCCCCGGAGAACCGCAACGTGCACTCCGACCCCCCAGCGGAAGTAGGCGTCCCCACCACCTCAACCCCGGCCCCCCGAAGATCAACCAAAGCCACCCCAAGCCCCCCATCCCCCAGCCGCACCCCAATAAGTCCCCACCGAGCCCACGCCCCAAACGGAACCCCCACCTTCGTCCCCACCAACCCCCGTTCCCCCCACACCACCTCCCCACGCCCCACAGCCCCGGTCAAACCCCCACCCCCCAACAACAACTCCTGCTGCGCCACCGTCCCCAACCGCGCCACCGGCAGTACCCCCAACGCCAGATGCGCCACCCCCGGCGACACCAGCCCACCCCGCCCCAGTTCCGTCAGCAGAACCGCAACCTCAACCACCCCAAGCCCAGACCCACCCAACCGCTCAGGAACAGCCAACGACAGCAAGTCCGCCGCCCCCAACCGATCCCACAACCCAGCCCACGACTCCCCAGCCCCCACCTCATCCGTCCGCTCAACCGCCGCAACCGCCCCATCCATTGCCGAGCCCACTCCCCACTGCCTCGCCCCAGCCGCCCCCGAGTCCACTCCGGACGGCTCCACCGCAGCGGCCCTCGCCCCCGGCGAGACCCGCGCCCCCTCCCCCTGATCTCCCTGCCGCACCAGGCTTCTCGTCAATTCCCGAACTGCGACCTGAGTCTCGTCAAACTCGAAATTCACCGCCCCTTCCCCTCTCCCACAGCCCCATCCCGAGGCAACCCCAGAACCCGCTCCCCCACCATCGTCAACAACACCTGCGTCGTCCCCCCGGCAATGCTCAAACACCGGCTCAACAAGAACCGGTGCACCTCAGCCGCATCCCCCACCGCGGCCCCATCCCCCAGCAACTCCGCCGCCACCTCGGCCACGTCCTGCCGATGCCGCACCCCCACCAGCTTCCGCACCCCGGACTCCGCCCCCGCCTCGCCGCCGGCCACCGCCCGCTGGGTAGCCCGAAGATCCAGCAACGACAACGCCAACCCGTCCACCACCAGCCCCCCGACCCGCTCCGCCAGCACCGGATCCGCCAGTAACCCCGCCCGCTCCGCGAACGCCAGCACCTCCTCCACCGGCTCCCCCAACGCCGACCCCCGGCTCATCGCCACCCGCTCATCGGCCAACGTCCCCCGCGCCAGCCGCCACCCGTCCCCCGGCTGCCCCACCACATCCGCGTCCGCCACGAACACCTCGTCCAGGAACACCTCGGCGAACCGGGTATCCCCGGTGATCTCACGTAACGGCCGCACGGATATACCGTCCGACCGCATATCCACCAGGAAGTACGTCAACCCCCGATGCCGCGGCACCTCGGAATCCGTCCGCGCCAAGCAGATCCCCCGATCCGCCCGATCCGCCAGCGAGGTCCACACCTTCTGCCCACTGAGCAGCCACCCGCCGTCGGTCCGCACCGCCCTGGTCCGCAACGAGGCGAGATCCGACCCAGCCCCCGGCTCGCTGAACAGCTGGCACCACCGCACCTCCCCACGCAACGTCGCCGCCACAAACCGCCGCCGCTGCTCGTCAGTGCCATGCCGCAACACCGTCGGCGCCGCCCACCCCCCGATCACCAGATCAGCCCGGCCAACCCCCACCCGAGCCAATTCCTCCTCCACCACCAACTGCCCCACAGCCCCCAACCCCAGCCCATACGGCGCTGGCCACTGCGGCGCGAACAACCCAGCCGCCACCAACGCCCCCCGCCGCTCCCCCTCAGCCAGCGCGGCAATCCGCTCCGCCGCCGCCCGCACCCTCCCCCGAAGCTCTCCAACCCCCAGCTCGCCTTCATCCCCGCCAGCCGCAAACCCCGACTCGCCTCCGCCCCCGCCAACCCCACTCCCCACGCGAGCTACGCCGGCACCAGCCGCCCCACCAACACCGAAGCCGGCCACCCCGCCACCGGCCGTCCCAAGCCCGACCCCATCCGCGTTCGCCCCGCCCGCTTCCCCCCGATCCCCCCTCCCGCTGTCAACCCGATCCGCACCGCCGTCACCAACCTGGCCCGCACCAACCCGGCCCGCACCGCCCTGGCCCGCACTTCCGCCCGCCACCCGCGCACGGCCCACCCCACCCAGACCCCCATCGGCGACCTCCCCCTGCCCCCCGCCATCCCCCACCTCAACCCGCAACCGCCGCCGAACCCCCCGCCCCGCCAGCACCGCGGCCCGCCCACGCCACCGCACCCCACTCACCCACTGCCGCAACACAAACGCCCGCCGCAGGTACAAATGCGCGTCGTGCTCCCAGGTGAACCCGATCCCGCCCAGCACCTGCACGCAGTCCTTCGCGTTGGCCACCGCCGCGTCCAGCGCGACTGCCCCCGCGGCCGCCGCCGACAACGACATCGCCGGCGATGCCTCCTCCACCGCCCGAGCCGCGTCCCACGCCACCGCGGCGGCCCGCTCAGATCGGCACAACATCTCCGCGCACAGGTGCTTGACCGCCTGGAACGACCCGATCGGCCGCCCGAACTGCTCGCGTTCCCTGGCATATCGGCTCGCGATATATACGCACCACCGAGCTATCCCGGCCGCCTCCGCCGCGGCCAGCACCACCGCCCGGTCCAGCACCGCTTCCCTGCTCAGGTCCGGCAGCACCCGGTCGGTCGGGACCACCGCCACCACCTCGACCTCGGCCAGGTCGCGGGAGAAGTCCGTCGCGGGCAACAGCCGCACCCCGGCCTCACCCGGCGTCAGCAGGATCCATCCGGTCTCCCCGCCCACCGGCACCAGCAGCACGGCGTCCGCACTCGCCCCCAGCACCGGCCCGGTCACCCCGGTGACCAGCAGCCGTCCGGCGGAATCCCGTTGCGCGGTCAGGGTTCCCGGCGACAGCGCGACCGCGGCGGGCAGGCCACCGACCACGGCGGGCAGCAGCTCGCGGACACCCGGCTGATCGGCGAGCACCAGTCCGGCCAGCGCGGTCGGCAGGATCGGCCCGGGTATCAGGGCCTCGGCTGCGGCTTCCAGGGCCACCGCGAGGTCCACCACGGTGCCACCGGCCCCGCCCAGCTCCTCGGGCACCGCGATCCCGGTCAGTCCCAGGTCGACCAGGCCCGGCCACAGGCGTCGCCACGCCGGGTCGCCCCGTTCCTGCGCGCGCACCGCGGCGATGGCGCCCGCGCCCTGTCCGTAGGCGAGCACGGACTCGTGCAACGCCTGTTGCTCCGCGGTGACCGCGATCGGCACAACACCTCCAGGCGAACCGAAGATGTAGAACGTGTTTCACTTTGCCGGACCGAGGAGCAGGATGCCACCCTCCACTCGGACGCACCAACAACCAGACCCGAACGGGCCAGCACAGGACGGGATCTCACCGAGATAGCGGGTAGGTTCGACAGGCAGAACTGAAACAAGTTTCGCCTTTGTCGTGATGTTAGCCTAACTTCATGACCACTACGCCCAAGGCCCGCGCGGGCGGGGCCGAGGCACTGACCGGTCTCGCCGAGGAGGAGCTGGGCTCGGCAGCCCAGCGCGACCGGCGCAGGCGGATCATCGACGCGACCATCGCGCTGGCCTCCAAGGGCGGCTACGACGCGGTGCAGATGCGGGCGGTGGCCGACCGCGCCGAGGTCGCGCTGGGCACCCTGTACCGCTACTTCCCGTCCAAGGTGCACCTGCTGGTCACCGCGCTGGCCAGGGAACTGGAACGGGCCAACCAGAAGATCGAGCGCGCGGCCATCCCCGGCGACACCGCCTACGACCGGGTGCTGTTCGTGTTGCGCCGCACCACCCGCAGCCTGCAACGCGACCCGCTGTTCACCGAGGCGATGACCCGCGCGTTCATGTTCGCCGACGCCAGCGCCGCCGCCGAGGTCGACTCGGTGGGCCTGCTGATGGAGCGCATGTTCGTCACCGCGATGGGCGGCGAGCCGGACACCGAACGCAAGGCGATCGCCCGCGTCATCGGCGACGTCTGGCTGTCCAACCTGGTGGCCTGGGTGACCCGCCGGGCCTCGGCCACCGACGTGGCAACCCGCCTGGAACTCACCGTTCGCCTGCTGCTCAAGGACTGACCACCGCGGTGGCGCACCGGCGACACCCGCCGGGGCGCCACCGCCGGCAGCCGGTCCGGGCCGGGATTCAGCGCGCCGATCACACCCCCATCTTCGCCGCCAGCCCCAGCCACACTCGGGCGAACAGCGCATTGACAACGGTTACATTCAGGTCCAACCTGATGATGAGAGCGCTCTCATGTAGCAGCCGGAACCCTGCCGGCTTCTGTCGTCCTCTTCCCTGGAAGGCAGCCATGACGACACACGACCTCATCCCCCGTCACCAAGCGCTCACCCGCCCTGCCCGCACCCGGATCGCCGCGGCGCTGGCGGCCGCGGTGTCCCTGCTCTGCGCCTACCTGATCGTCGTCTCCGACCGGGCCGACGCGGTCGTCCCACCACCGCCACCCGGCTGGACCCAGATCTGGGCCGACGACTTCACCGGTCCCGCCGGATCGCTGCCGTCGGGCAACAACTGGATCTTCGACCTCGGCCACAGCTACCCCGGCGGTCCCGCGAACTGGGGCACCGGCGAGATCGCGGCACACACCGGCAACCCGGCCAACGTGAGCGTCGACGGCGGCGGCAACCTGCGTATCACCCCGCTGCGCGACGGTAGCGGCAACTGGACCTCGGCCCGGATCGAGACCCGGCGCGGCGACTTCAAGGCCCCGGCGGGCGGCATGCTGCGCATCGAGGGCCGCATCCAGATGCCCAACGTCACCGGCGCCGCCGCGCTCGGCTATTGGCCCGCGTTCTGGGCCCTCGGCTCGCCCTATCGCGGGAACTACTGGAACTGGCCGGGTATCGGCGAGTTCGACATCATGGAGAACGTCAACGGGATCAACTCGGTCTGGGGCGTGCTGCACTGCGGCACGAGTCCCGGCGGGCCCTGCAACGAGAAGAACGGCATCGCCGCGAACCGGGCCTGCCCTGGGACGAGCTGCCAGGCGGGCTTCCACACCTACCGCTTCGAGTGGGACCGCTCGGTCACCCCGAACCAATTGCGCTGGTACGTCGACGGCCAGCAGTTCCACAGCGTGCGGCAGGACCGGGTGGACGCGGGCACGTGGGCGAACATGACCAGCCACGCCGGCTACTTCATCATCCTGAACGTCGCCATCGGCGGCGAGTTCCCGAACAACGTCTCGGGCATCACCACTCCGGTCGGCTCCACTGTGCCGGGCAGGCCGATGGTGGTGGACTACGTCGCGGTGTGGACGCGCACCACCGGCGGCAGCGACCCGACCAGCACCACGTCCACGACCGGCACCACCCCGCCGCCGACGTGCGGAAGGCTTGTGTCACAAGGACGTCCGGTGTCGGCCTCGTCGGTGGAGAGCCCGAACCAGGCCGCGGCCTTCGCGGTGGACGGCAACCCCGGCACCCGCTGGTCCAGCGGCCACCACGAACCGAACTGGCTGCAGGTCGACCTGGGCTCGGTGCAGCCGATCACCAGGGTGCGCCTGAACTGGGAGGCCGCCTACGCCACGGAGTACCAGATCCAGTTGTCCGGCAACGGTTCCACCTGGACCACCGCGTTCGAGACATACTCCGGCGCCGGAGGTATCGAGGACATCCCCATATCCGGCAACGCGAGATATATCAGGATGCAGGGTATTCGCCGCGCAACGCCATACGGCTTCTCCCTGTGGGAACTGGAGGCGTTCGGCGCCTGCCCCGGCACGACCACCCCGACCAGCCGCCCCACCAGCACCACCACCGGCGTCACCACGACCACCACCGAACCCCCACCCGGCGGAACCTGGGCGCCGAACACGGCCTACGCGGTCGGCCAGGAGGTGACCTACGGCGGCCGGCGGTACCGGTGCCGCCAGGCGCACACCTCGATCGTGAGCTGGGAGCCGCCGAACGCGGCCTCCCTGTGGGAACCGGTTGGGTGACCGGGCACCGGGGGTGGGGAGTGGCGGCTCCCCACCCCCGGGTGGTCACGCACGACGCTGGTACTTGAGGAAAAGCACCCCGCTGTCGAACCGGGTCAGATCGGCCAGCTCGAACCGATCCGGGCTGAACCCACCGTTGAACATCGGGATCCCCTTGCCCATCACGGTCGGATGCTGCTTCACGAAGACCTCGTCGATCTCCGGCAGCAACGTGGCGGCCAGCCCGCCCCCACCAACCAGGAAGATCCCCAGCCCCTCCTGCTGCTTGATCTCCTTGACCTTGGCCAAGGCGTCCCCGGCGACCAGCTCCACGGTCGGCGCGGCCTCGGTCAACGTCGAGGAGAACACGTAGTGCTTGAGATGCGTGTAGGCATCCGGAATCCCCTGCACCACACCACTTTCGTAGGACTTGCGCCCCTCCAGCACGGTGTCGAACCGGGTCAGCTCCCCCGCGATCCCCAACGCCTCCCGCGCCATGAACGGCAAGGTGTCCCCGTAGTGCTGGAACAGATGCCCCATGTGGTCACCCTCCATGAGGAAGTGACCGGACTGCGTCGGATCGGCCCCACCGGACTCCGCGATGAAACCATCAAGAGTCGTCGCCACGAAATAAGTCAACTTACGCATATATCGCCTCCCAGAATATCCGCGGGAGCACCCCTCACCCCCAACCACTGCAACCATAGTACTCCACCCATAGTGGTTGCAAACGCCTTGTCCCCACCACCCAGCCAGGCACACCTCCACCCGGCCCACGAGCCCCCCGCAGCTCACCCAGGGGCAGCCCGCAACTCACCCGGGGAGCAACCGCAACGCCAGTGGGGGGCCACTACTCACCAGTGAAACCACCACGCGGGACGACGCCTGCTCAACGGCCACAACTCGCGGGCCTACGCAAGACCGCACCCAGCCCGCAGTCGCCCGCCTGCGCCGCGTCACTCCGTGGGCCCCGCGTCACTCCGTGGCTTGTGCGGTCGGCCCGCACCACCGGGTCAGCCCGCGCCACCGGGCCGGGCGCGGATCGCGCGGCCGGTCGCCACGCCGCATTCGGTGGCCTGCCCACGCCCCGCCCGGCGCATGCCCACACTCCCAGCCGCGTGCCCACATCCCCAGCGCAGCGCCTGACCTTTCCATTCCCTCTCGGCAGCGCCCGACCGATCCATCTCGCCGGCCCGCCTCGCCAGCCCCCCTCGCCGGTCCGTCTCGCCGGCCCGGACCCGGCTCGGCGCTCGCCTCTCCCCCGCCCCGCGCACCGCTTCTTTCTGCGGAACGAAACGATCAGCGACCGAAGTTCCACGAGCCATTCAGCTCTGAGCGAACAGCCCCCAGGTCACCGACCGCAACGTGGTGACCAGCAGGAACCAGCCTCGCATCAGGCTACCGGCGCGGGCTGACGCAGCAAACCGGCGCAGCGAACCGGCCCGGTGGCGCGGGCTGACCGCGCGGGCCACCGGGCAGGCCGGGCAGGCCGCGCAGGCCGGACGATCCGCACTCGGCGGGGCACCCGAACGCCAGGCTCGATCCACACTCGGCGGGCCGAACCCGAAGCCGGCTCGATCCCGAACCCGACCATCCGCGCCCGGCGGGCCGCGCCGCAAGCCGGTCTAGCGGTGTCGGGCAGCAGCTCGGCGGTCCTGTTTCAGCTCGTGCATGTACGGGTGGAAGTCGACCTGGATGGTGTGGCGTTTCGAGGCGACGTAGCGCTTGCGCTGGGCGTGGTTGTAGGCGGTGATGCTGCGGCGCATGGACTCCGGTGCGGGCAGGGTGGTGGTGCCGTCCAGGAGGTCGGCCACCCAGGCGGACTGGGCTTCGGCCAGGGGCATGATGGCGCCCAGGGGTTGGACCAGGCCGATGAAGTAGAGGCCGGGGTGGTCTACCGAGGCGATCCGGCGGTACAGGTCGATGTGGTTGTCGACGGGTGTGACGATGTCCTCGCCCAGGAAGGGGAAGGTGATCCGGTAGCCGGTGCAGTAGACGACCACGTCCACGGGTTCGCTGGCGCCGTCGGTGAAGTGGACCGTGTCGCCGTCGAACCTGGCGATGGTGGGGCGGATCTGGATGTCGCCGTGGCCCAGGCGGCTGAGCAGGTCCTCGGAGACCGTGGGGTGGGCGGCGAAGAGTTTGTGCTCGGGTTCGGGCAGGCCGTAGTCGGACATCTTGCCCAGCTTCAGCCGCAGGAAGGAGCCCAGTAACCACCGGCGGGCGAACATCGGCAGGGTTCTGGTGACGAACGGGCTGCTCAACGTGTCGGTGGGGCGGCCGAAGAAGTACTTGGGCAGCACGTACTCGCCGCGGCGGAAGGCCAGCAGGGTGCGGTCGGCGATGCGGGAGCTTTCCACCGCGATGTCGCAGGCCGAGTTGCCGAAGCCGAGTACCAGCACGCGTTTGCCGGTCAGGATGTCCGGGGTGCGGTAGTGGTGGGCGTGCAGCTGGGTGCCGGTGAAGGTCTCGGCGCCGGGGAAGGCCGGTTCGGGCCAGCGCGGGTCCCAGTGGTGGCCGTTGGCGACCAGGACGGCGCGGAAGGTCTCGCTGTGTTCGGTTCCGTCCACTGTGGACCGGGTGTCGACCTGGTAGCCGCCGTCGGGCAGCGGGCGGACGCTGGTGACCTCGGTCTGGAACCGGATGTGCGCGCGCAGGCCGAAGTGGTCCGCGAACGAGTCGAAGTAGGCCGCGATCTGGGCGTGGTTGGGGTAGTCGGGCAGCTCGGCGGGCATCGGGAAGCTGGCGAACTCCATCTGTTGCCGGGAGGTGTTGATGTGCAGCGAGCGGTAGGCCGAGGACATGCCGTTGTCGTTGTCGTAGCGCCAGTTCCCGCCCACCTGCGAACCGGTCTCGAAGCAGGTGAACTCGATGCCCCGCGCCTGGAGCACCTGGGCGGCGGCGATCCCGGATGATCCCGCGCCGATGACACAGACCCGCTGCATGATCATCCCCTGTGATTGTGACCGGGTGGTCATGGCAGCATGCTCTGTGTCGGGGGGCCAGGGCAAGACCGCGCCAACGGAGATCGCCATGCCCACACAGACCTGGACCAACCTGCCCGCGCCACGGCGGGAGCGGGTGCTGGCGGCCGCGATCGCGGAGTTCGGGCGGCACGGCTACTCCGGCGGCAGCCTCAACGTGATCGCGCAGGCGGCCGGGGTCGCCAAGGGCTCGCTGTTCCAGTACTTCCCGGACAAGTTCGACTTCTTCCGGCACGTCACCGAGCACACCGCGCTGCGGGTGCGGGCGGCGCTGGACCCGTGGCTGGACCGCCTCGACCCTGGCGGCGGGTTCGCCGAGACGGTCCTGGACGCGGCGCAGGCGTGGATGGCCTACTTCGCCGCGCACCCGGCCGACCGCGGCATGATCGCCGCGATCAACCTGGAACTGGACCCGGCGATCCGCGCGGTGGTGCTCGGGCCGGTGCACCAGCGGTACCGGGAGGCGTTGCTGCCGCACTTCGTCCGGGCCAGGGAGCACGGGACGTTGCACCGGGGGGCGGATCTGGACGCGTTGCTGGCGTTGTTCCTGTTGTTGTTGCCGCACTTGGCGCTGGCACCGTTCGAACCGGGGATCGACGGGGCGCTGGGATTGCACGGACGACCGGTGGCGGAGTTGCGGGCGGAGGCGGCGCGGTTGATCCGGCCGGTGCTCGCGGGATTCGGGGTGGCGGGACTGTCCGGCTGACCCGGTGGTGACGCCCTGGGTGGCGACTATCGGCGGATTGACCGGGCGGGGCCACCTCTCGAAGATGGATGAAAACGTATTCACCACGCCGGGGTCGCCGCCAGCCCGGGAGGGAGAGTGGGCGATGGGGCCGTCTCGGCGGGACTTCCTGAAGGTGACCGGGCTGGCCGCCGGCGGCCTGTTGCTCCCCGGTGCGGCGTTCGCGGGCGAGCGAGGCGCCGCGGGGGACGCGGTCGGGCCGCACGCCACGAGCGGCCTGCCGGGCGCGGCTGATCCGTGGGACGCGGTGCCGGGGATCCTGGCCCGGATCGTGCCGCCGACCTTCCCCGCCCGCGACTTCCCCGTCACCGGTTACGGCGGCAAGGGCGACGGGAAGGCGGACAACACCGCCGCGTTCCGCGCCGCCATCGCGGCCTGTGTGCAGGCCGGGGGTGGCCGGGTGGTCGTGCCCCCGGGGACGTTCCTGACCGGGGCCATCCATCTGGCAAGTAACGTGAACCTGCATATACAGTCCGGCGGTATAATCAGGTTCAGCACTGATCCCGCCAAGTTCCTGCCGGTGGTGCGCACCCGGTGGCAGGGGATCGAGTGCATGAACTACTCCCCCTTCATCTACGCCTACGAGGCCACCAACGTGGCGCTCACCGGGTCGGGGCGCATCGACGGGCAGGCCGCCAACGGGCCCTGGTTCGACTTCGACCCCAAGCGCCAGCCCGACTGGGAGAAGCTACAAAAGCAGGCCGTGGACAACGTGCCGCCGGACAAGCGGGTCTTCGGCGGCGGGCACTTCCTCAAGCCGAACATGATCCAGTTCTACCGCTGCCGCAACGTCCTGGTGGAGGGCCTGGACATCCGCAATCCGGCGATGTGGACGGTGCACCCGGTGTTGTGCCGCAACGTCACCGTGCGCGGGGTCACCATCTACAGCCGGGGCGGGATGGTGGACGGGGTCGATCCGGAGGCCAGTGCCGACGTGCACGTCACCGGGTGCACCTTCGACACCGGCGACGACGGCGTGGTGATCAAGTCCGGGCGGGACATCGACGGGCGGCGGGTCGGGGTGCCCAGCGAGAACATCGTGGTGGAGAAGTGCACCTTCCTGGGGCGGTGGGGCGCGATCGCGGTGGGCAGTGAGATGTCCGGCGGGGTGCGCAACGTCTTCGCCCAGGACATCACCATCCGGCCGGGGCCGAACTACAAGACCTTCCACGCGGTCTACATCAAGACCAACAAGCGCCGCGGCGGCACCGTGGACGGCGTGCACGTGCGCAGGCTCACCGCGGACAAGATCGACCGGGGTGCGGTGTTCATCACCATGAACTACAGCCTCACCGGGCCCGGGTTCGGGCCGATCGCCAACCCGTCCGTGCGCAACGTCACGTTGGACCAGCTCACCGTGCGCGGCACGCCCTGGGCAGTGCGCCTGGACGGCCTGGCGGAGAGCCACATCCAGGACGTGCGGATCTCCAACAGCACGTTCACCGAGGTCAAGGACACCAACATCTCGATCAAGAACGCGGACCGGACGGTGTTCAGCAATGTGAAGGTGAATGGCAAACCGGTGTCCTGACGTGGCATTCTGCCCGAACGTTCGCACGAATGGGTGTGATGCGCGCCGAACCGCGTAAAGCTGGGAAGCCTCAGACGTCCCCCCACCGCACGCGACGGGCGAGACGGAAGGGCAGCAGCCATGCGCGAGGACCACGCGGAGATCGAGACCACCACGATGTTCAACCTGCTGGTGGCGCCTCCGGTGCCGGTCGAGGTCGAGTTGGGGTACTCGACCACCGACCCGTACGCGGTGCGCGCCGTGTTCAACCCCGGCGGCAGCGCGAGCGTGGAGTGGATCCTCGCCCGCGACCTGCTGGCCGACGGGCTGATCAGCGACAGCGGTGAGGGCGATGTGCGGATGTGGCCGATCCTGGACCAGGTGGACCAGGTCGTCATCGAGTTCACCACGCCGGCCGGGCACGCGCGGTTCACCGCCGACGCCGAGGAGCTGGCCGACTTCCTCAACCGCAGCTACGAGCTGGTCGCCCCGGGCAGCGAGCACGAGTGGTTCGACTTCGAGCACGAACTCACCCACCTGGGCAACGTGAACTGAGGGGCGCTCTCACCTCCGGGTGAAGCAGGTCCGCCTGTCGGGCGAATGACGACGCGCGGACACCCGGTCCGGCATCCGGCCGCCTAGGTTCGGCAGGCGAGAGCCGAACCGGGGAGGCCGCTGGTGCTGTGGGACAGCCTGCTCGTGGTGGGCGGCGCCATCGGCGTCAGCGTGCTGGCCGCCTATCTGGTGGACCGGGCGGTCAGCCGGGAGTCACGGGCGCAGTACCACGACGTGTCCGGCCATTTTTTCGCCGCGGTCGGCGCTTTCTACGCGATCCTGGTGGCCTTCGTGGTGGTCGCGGTGTGGGAGGACATGGAGTCCGCCCGCCGCAACACCTACATCGAGGCGAACGCGTTGCCCGGCCTGTACTTCGCGGCCACCGACTTCTCGGACAAGGACAAGCGGGTCTTCCAGGAGATCAGCGTGGCCTACGCGCGTGCGGTGATCACCGAGGAGTGGCCGTTGCTGGCCACCGGGCAGGCCAGTCCGCAGGTGGAGGACGCGGCCAAGCGGATGCGCCGGGCCATCGTGTCCATCGAGGTGGAGACCCCGCGCCAGGAGGGCCTGTACTCGGCGATGATCGAGCGGGTCAACACGATCAACACCACCCGGCGTGAGCGGTTGAACGAGGCGAGACCCTCGGTGCCGCGGTTCTTCTGGGTGGGTCTGGTCATCGGCGGCATCCTGGTGATCGGGTTCGCATTGTTCTTCGGCCCACCGGGTTTCCTGCCGCACGCGTTGATGATCGCGGTGCTGGCGGCGCTGGTGTCGGCCTCGTTGTACTTCACCTACCTGATGGATCACCCCTTCCGCGGGCAGATCGCGGTGACCCCGGACGCTTTCCGCACCGCGCTGATCCAGATGGGACAGACGCCGCCGTGACGAGTAACCGAGGAGAAGTCATGCCCGCCAATCCTTCCCGCCACTGGTTGCGCCTGACCGTGGTCGCCGCGGTGGCCGCGCTGCTGCCGCTGGCCGCCGCGAGCGCCGCACCGGCTCAGCAGGACCAGACGATCGAGCTGACCGCGCAGCGCGGGGTGCTGAGCCTGCCCGCGGCGCCCGCGGTCGGACTGCCGTTCATCGGTGGCGGCGAACTGCTCGACGCGGCGGGCAAGAAGGTCGGCGAGGGCTATTCCAGCTGCCTGATCGCCAAGATCGCGTTGCCCGCGGAACTCACCGCCTACTGCACTTCGGCGTTCCGGCTGGCCACCGGCGAGATCCACCTGTCCAGCCTGCGGACCTACGCGCTGCTGCCCACGCCCGGTTTCCAGGACGGGCCGATGGCGGTGATCGGTGGCACCGGCGCCTATCTGACCGCCCGTGGTGAGGCGAGTACGGTCAAGCAGGCCGCGGATCCGGTGGACCCGACCAAGGTCTCCTACAAGTTCACCATCAAGCTCAGCGCCTGAGCGCTTCGACGAGGTCGCCGTCGGCAGTCACGGCGGCGACCCGTTCGGCGGCCACGATCCGCAGTTCCGGCCGCCCGTCCGCATGCCGCCACTGGCCACCGGCCAGGGGTAGCGCGGCGACGGTGGGGACGGGGCCTGCGGTCCAGTCGAGCCGGCCGGTGATGGTGCCGATGTCGGTGTGGGAGAGGGCTTCCGCGATCGAGCGGGCATCCGCCGGGTCGGCCGCGGTGGTCAGCGCGTGCGTGGCGACTTCCAGGAGGGCGTGCGCCAAACCCAAGGGCGGCAACCAGGATCGGCCGGTGTCACGCTGGTAGGCCACGGCCAGTTCGGCCGCGGCGCGTCCGTCCACACTGGACACGCAGCGGTGCCGGGGTGACCAGGCGACCACGGTGGCGACCCGGTCCAGCGCGGGGTCGCCCAGGCCGAAGGGGTAGGCCAGCCAACGGGAACAGGTGATCAGCCGCAGGCGCAGGGATCCGGCGGCGGCGCTGAACCTGGCCAGGTCCGCGGTGGTGGCCGCGCTGCTGACCAGGCGCACCCCGGCCACCCGGAAGGCGGAGATCGCCACGCGGTGCTCGGCGGCGGGTTCGGGGTAGCCGCCGGGGTCGACCAGGGCCCGGTCGCGCAGGGCGGCGGGCAGGAAGCCCATGCCGGGATCGCGCAGTGCGGCGCCCTGCGGGCCGTTGTTCCACAGCAGGCCGACCGGATCGGCGCCGGGGATCCGGGACCACAGGTCGGCGAAGGTGCGGGCGATGTCGTCCAGGCCCCAGCAGAAGTGGAAGGCCGTCGGCGGGCAGCTGGCGCGGTGCACCTGCCAGGGCAGTGCGGTGGACAGGAAGGTCAGGCCCAGTTCCGCGGTGGCGGCGGCGAGCGCGGGCAGCACGGTGGTGCCGCCCAGTGCCACGACGAGTCGCGCGCCGTCGCGGGCCAGCTCGCAGACCGCCGTCCGCGCACCATCCACTGTGGACTGATGGTCGGCGGTGCGGAACTCGATCGGGCGGCCGTGCGCGGTCAGTCGCAGTGCGCGGAAGTGTTGGGCCACATAGTGCAGCGGGTCGCCCAGCGGGGTCAGGCGACCGGTGCGGGGCAGCGCGACCCCGATCCGCAGTGGCTCAGTCACGGGCGCTGCGCAGCTCGCGGATCTCCGCCCGCAACGCCCGGAGTTCCAGCAGCACCGCCTGATCCGCCGATTCGGCCGATCTCGGTTCCGGGATGACCGCTTCCTTTTCCGAGGCGATCTGGGACTCCATCGCGCTGACCATGGTGGCGATGAACAGGTTCAGCACGGTGAAGGTGCCCACCAGCACGAAGCCGACGAAGAAGATCCAGGCCAGTGGATCGTCGGTCATCACCTCGCGCATGACGTCGGACCAGGCGTCGCCGGTGATGATCTGGAACAGGGTCAGCATGGAGGAGCCCAGATCGGTGAAATAGCCGCCGGGCGCGGTGCTGTACAGGTTGGTGGCCATCACCCCGGCCACGTAGAGCAGCAGGCTCAGCACCGCGACGATGGAGAGCACCGCGGGGATCGCGCTGAGCAGCGCGGCCACCACCCGGCGCAGGTTGGGCAGCACCGAGAGCAGCCGCAGCACCCGCACGATGCGCAGCGCGCGCAACGCCGAGGAGCCGTGCGCGAACGGCGCGAGGGAGACGGTGACGACGAGCAGGTCGAAGCAGTTCCACGGGTCGCGGAAGAAGTCGCGGCCGTGCGCGTAGAGCCGCAACACCAGTTCCACCACGAAAATCACCAGCGCCCACCGGTCGATGGTGTCCATGATGGACCCGTACTCGCGCGCCATCGCGGGCGCGGTCTCCAGGCCGAGGACGATCGCGTTGAGCACGATGACGGCGACGATGAGCTGCTGGAAGCGGGCTGAGTCGACGAGGCTCCGAACCTGGCTGCGCAAGCCGTTCCCTTCCCGGACGGGTGTGCTGTGCGGCGGGAGCGTAACCCCTCACCCGGTCCAGGCGTGCCATTCCCTGACGCTGCCGCACTTTCCGGTGAATCCGGCGACCAGGGGCTCAAGTCAGGCGATGCGGTCCAGTTCGCGGGAGCGGGTCTCCGGGGCGGCGAAGGCCAGCCACAGCACGGCGAGCCCGACCAGACCGCCGACGACCAGGAAGGTGGTGGTGAGTCCGAGCAGCGGCCACAGCACCGAGCCGAAGATCACCGGCACGAAGCCGGCGCCGATCCGGCTGATCGTGGAGGCCCAGCCGAAACCGCTGGCGCGCAACGTGGTCGGGTACACCTCGGAGACGTAGGCGTACAGCGCCGGGATGGTCACCTGGATCACCAGGCCGTAGGCGGCGATCCAGGTGTAGGCGCTGGAGGGCAGGTCCAGGTGGTGGGCGAAAAGCACCAGGGCGAGCGCGGCCAGTGGGGCGCTGAGGCCGATGACCCACTTGCGCCCCACCGCTTCCACCAGCCAGGCCGAGATCACCACGCCGAGGGTGCCGACCGCGGTCATCAGCGTGGTGACCATGAAGGCCGCGTAGTCGCCATAGCCCTGGGCGCGCAGGATGCTGGGCAGCCAGGTCAGCGCGCCGTAGTAGAGCACGAACACGGTGAGGAAGACCGCCCACATGGCCGAGGTGATCCGGGCGCTGAAGGTCCACAGTGCCCGGAACTGGCTCAGCATGCTGCGCACCGACAGCGTCGGCACGTCCTGTTTGTCCGGCAGCGTCCAGGGTTCCGGTGTGGCCCCGGTGCGCCGGACGAGGTCGTCGATCACCGCGCGGGCTTCCTGTTCGCGGCCCCGGCGCACCAGGTACATCGGCGATTCCGGCACCGAGCGCCGCACCCAGAACACCAGCAGCGCGGGCAGCACCATGACCAGCAGCAGCAACCGCCAGTTCTGCAGCGGCAGCAACGCGGTGGACACCAGTCCGCACAGGGTGGCGCCCAGCGGCCACCAGATGTCCAGCGCGGTCAGCACCCGGCCGCGGACCTTTGCCGGGGTGAACTCGCCGACCAGGGCGTAGTCCACCGGGATGCAGCCGCCCAGGCCGATCCCGGCCAGGAACCGGAACACGCAGAAGGTCACGTAGTCCGGGGAGGCCGCGCCCGCCACGGTGAAGATCGAGAACATCAACAGCGTGAGACTGAAGGCTTTCTTGCGGCCCACGATGTCCGCGATGCCGCCCCAGGCGAAGGCGCCCACGGCCATGCCGATCAGGTTGGCGGTGCCGACCCAGCCGCGTTCGGCGGTGGACAGGTTCCACTCGGCGCCGACCAGGGGGATCAGGTAGCCGTTGAGGGCCACATCCCAGGCGTCGAACATGAACCCGAGGCCGCCGATGAGGAAGATCGTGCCCTGGGTGCCCCACCGCCACGGCAGTTCCTGCACCACCTGATCGCCTGTTTTCACGCCGAGCAGTCTGTCATCAGGCCCCCGGATAGCTGCCGAAGCTCCACAGGTGGCCCTCGGGGTCGCGCACGGTGAACCCGCGGGAGCCGTAGTCGGTGTCGGCGATGTCGCGCACCAGTTCGGCGCCGGCCGCGGTGGCGCGGGCGAGCACTTCGTCCGGTGTCGCGGTGACCACGTAGACCGAGCCGTGGGCGCTCCAGCAGACCTCGCTGTCGCGCTGGGTGCCGAGCATGACGCCGCCGCCCTCGGGCCAGCCGAGTTCGGCGTGCGCCACCTCGCCGTCGGCCTCGCCGGGCACCACGAGGGTCTCGGTGAAGCCGAAGGCGGTGGTGAGGAAGCGGATCGCGGCCGGGGCGTCGGTGTAGGCGAGGCCGGGCCACACGGTGGGAGCTGGAGTCGTCATGCGCTCAGGCTGGCGGCCGGTCCGGGTCCGGGTCTTGAGCGAATGGAAGCTCCTCGGCCAGCCAGACCGTCGGCGACAGGCCGCTGAAGGCCCGCCAGTCCCTGGTGAAGTGGGCCTGGTCGGCGTACCCGGCGCGGGCGGCGATCTCGGCCAGCGCGGGGCGGTCCGGGCGGACCAGCAGGTCGCGGGCGTGCTGGAAGCGCACCACCCTGGCCAGCACCTTGGGGCTGACGCCGAACTCGCGCTGGAACCGGGTGCGCAGGTGCTGGCGGCTCCAGCCGACCTCGGCGGCCAGCTCGGCCACCGCGACCGCGGCCGGCGCGGCGGTGAGCCGCCGCCAGGCCCAGCCCAGCTCGGGCGCGGGGATCGCGGCCGGGCGGGCGACCCGGTCCAGGATGTCGGTGAAGCAGGCGAACCGGTCGGTCCAGGTGCCCGCCGCGCGCAGTCGATCCAGGAGTTCCGCGGCGGGAGCGCCCAGCAGGTCGCCCAGGTGCACGTCCAGCCCGGCCAGTTCGCCCGCGGGCAGGCCGAACAGGGCCCTGGCGCCCAGTGGGGTCAGATCGGCCTCGATGCCGTGCTGGCGGCCGTCGTGCTCGATGGTCACCGGGGTCTCGTGCAGACCGCCGACCAGCGCGGCGTAGCGGCGCGGCGGGCCGTCCGGCGCACGCAGGTCGATCGTGCCGGTGACGGTGGCGATGAAGGTGAGCTTGCTGGAGGGCAGGCCGCGATGCACTCCCGGCGCGGACCGGTAGTGGTAGCCGATGTAGCGGTTGACCAGCGGGCGCAGCCGGGGCGGCGGCAGTCCGATCACCTGGGTGGCCTGCTCCACCCGGTCAGCCTAAGCGCAAACCCCTAACGTGACCCCATGAAGGTTGCAGCCACAGTGGGTTACTGGAGCGCCGGCCCGCCCGCCGACGCCGCGAAGATCATCCAGATCGCCGACGAGCTGGGCTTCGAGTCGGTGTGGACCGCCGAGGCCTACGGCAGCGATGTGCTGACCCCGCTGGCCTGGTGGGGCGCGAGCACCAGCCGGGTCAAGCTGGGCACCGGGATCGCGCAGATGGCCGCCCGGCCGCCGACCACCCTGGCCATGGCGGCGATGACCCTGGACCACCTGTCCAACGGTCGGGCGATCATCGGCATCGGCGCGAGCAACCCGCAGGTCGTGGAGGGCTGGTACGGGGTGCCGTATCCGCGGCCACTGGAGCGGACCAGGGAGTACATCGAGGTCATGCGCAAGGTCATCGCCCGGGAGGGGCCGGTGACCTATGAGGGCAAGCACTTCCAGCTGCCGATGGCCGGGGGCAGTGGGCTGGGCAAGGCGTTGAAGTCGACTTTGCACCCTTTGCGGACCGATATCCCGATTTTCCTGGCGGCGGAGGGGCCGAAGAACGTCGCGCTGGCGGCGGAGATCGCCGACGGGTGGCTGCCGTTGTGGTTGTCGCCCAAGACGAGTGATGAGTTCCGGGTGTCCCTGGAAGCGGGGTGGGCGCGGGAGGGAGCCCGGCATACGGCGGAGACATTCGAGGTGGTTGGGGGGCCTTACTCGATCATCGTGCACGACGATGTGGAGGCCGCGGCGGACTGGTTGCGGCCGGTGCTGGCTCTTTATGCGGGTGGGATGGGGGCCAAGGGGCTCAACTACCACCACAACGTGATCGCCAAGGCGGGCTGGCACGACGAGTGCGAGCGCATCCAAGATCTCTATCTGGCCGGGGACAAACAGGCCGCCATCGCCGCGGTGCCCACCGCCATGGTCGAGGACTTCGCCATCATCGGACCGATGTCGAAGGTGCGCGAGGAGATCCAGCGCTGGAAAGAGACGGTGATCACTACGTTCTCGATCAACACCATGCAAACCCAGCACATCCCGCAGCTCGCCGAGTTCGTCCTCGGGTGATGGGACTTTTTCCAACGCTGTAAGGCCACTCGGGCGGGTCCAACATGCCGACCCCACTAGCTCTGATGGGTGCCCTCAGTTGTGCTTCGGCCCGAGTTTTGCCATCCTGCCCCTGACTGCGCGATCGTCCGTTCCATCCCCCCGGGCGGACGGAACGCGTCAAGTCGATGCGGGGAAGGCGTTCTATCCGTCTTCCTGCGCCCAGGTCGCCGGCCGCGACTTCCTCCCCCCTAGGTCCCGGCCGGCGACCTCGCGCATTCCGCGCCTCTGCTCGCGCTTTGCGCTTCGCCGGGATGCGCTCGATGATCTTCTGGGAGCGAAGCCCCCAGGCCCCACCCGGAGGGCTGCCGCCCCCGGACCCCCGTCCCCGTGTCCGGGACCTCGATCCGCGTCCCCGTGTCTGGGACCTCGATCTGCGCCCACGTGTTCGGGACCTCGATCCGTCAGCCTCTGCGGTCCCTTGGCTTCGCCGTCGGATTGCCTTGCTGGGTAATGGTTTTCTTGCTCTTGCGACAGCAGGCGGGGCGACTCCGGGCACACAAGCGACCCCCAGTCGCTTGGTGCGGGGAGTCGCCCCGTCTGGCGAGGCCCGGTGCTGCGGGACTCACGTGTCGCAGCTTAGGGTCAAAACGAGTACTTTTGCAACACAGTGGAACGGGATGGTGCTAGTTTCCACTTCAGTGTTCTAAGGGAGGTGGGTCGTGGAAGAGCGGGAAGTGCCGGGGCAGCGGGCGTCCGATGGGGTCACGGCTGCGCGGTCCGCCTTCGTGGAGCGGTTGCGGTATCTGCTGGAACATCATCCGGCGGGGCCGCATACGCCGGCCGAGGTGGCGGCGGGGACTGGGTTGTCGCAGTCGGGGATCTATGCGTTGTTGTCGCCTCGGGCCAATCCGACGGTGGAGACGATGGCTACGTTGGCCTCGTTCTTCGGGGTGCCGTTGGGGTACTTCGTGGATGAGCAGATCGCCGAGCGGACGCGGGCTGAGCTGGGGTTGTTGAGTCGGTTGAAGGATGCTGGGGCGCAGAAGGTGGCGTTGCGGTCTACGGCGCCGATGGAGTCCGCGTCACTGCCTGAGCTGCTTGATCTGATCGGGGCTGCTGTTGAGCAGGCTCGGCGGTTGAAGGAGACGGACGGCCCTCGACGGCCGGATGAGTCCCCGACAGAATGAAGGTCGCCAGGTGGCGTCGTGGGGACGTCAGGCGGGAAGGCGACTCGGGGTTGCGGCGCACATACCGGGAATGCACGGCGATCGTGAACGGGCTGGATCTGCCCCAGCCCTTTGACGTGCAGGTGCTGTGCGACCGGATCGGCGGCGACCGGGGGCGGCCGATCTTCCTGGCGCCGATCAGCCTGCCGACCGGCGGACCGTGTGGGTTGTGGATCAACACCGAGCCCGCCGACTACATCTTTTTCGAGGCTGACACCTCGCCGCTGCATCAGCGGCACATCGTGTTGCACGAGCTGGGTCATCTGCTCTGCGACCACCACGCCGCGCCGGTGCTCACGCCGGACGCCTCCCGGCTGCTGATGCCCTCGCTTGACCCGGCCATGGTGCGCCGGGTGCTCGGGCGGGGCTGCTACTCGGCGGTGGAGGAGCAGCAGGCCGAGATCATCGCGTCAATGATCATCCAGCGGACCAGTTCGTGGGTGGCCGAACCAGTGCGGCCGGTGCCACCGGAAGCCGCGGAACTGGTGCGCCGGATCGAACGCGCGCTTGAGCGAACGGTGCCCTGACCTGGACGCCGTCAGCCTGATCCTGCCGCCACTGTGCGCGCTGGTCTCCTTCATCGCGCTGCTGTACAAGCTGCGCGATCTGCGGCGTGATCGGCGGGAGCCGGGGCTGCTCGCGTTGTGCGCGACTTTCGCGGTGCTGACGGTTACCTACACGTTGTTCATTCCGGTGGTGTGGGCCTGGGTCGATGCGGTGTTGGGGGTGCCCAACATTGGCGGGATCATCAATCAGGGCATGGTGATTCTGCTGACCATGGCGCAGTTGAGTGTGGTGCTGCGATGGTCTGCGCCGGCTGAGGTGGCCTGGCCGCGGATCCGGTATCGGTTGTGGCTGTACAGCTTGGTGCTGGGTGCGATGGCGGTGTTGTACGCGCTGGCGCTGGCTACTGAGCCGCAGGATCACGAGTACGTGCTGGCGCTGGTGCGGTCGCCGTACTACCAGGTGTATCTGGTGCTGTATCTGGGTGCTTACACGTTGGGGCAGGCCGATGTGATGCGGCTGTGCTGGCGGTACGCGAAGGTCGCGGGGCGGCCTTGGTTGCGTCGGGGGCTGCGGCTGGCGGCGGCCTCCTCTGCCTTGGGGCTGGTGTACTCGGCTGGGCGGATCGGCGATCTGGTGGCCGCCTTGTTCGACTACACCGGACAGTGGTGGGAGCCGGTGGTGCAGGTGTGCATCGGGCTGGCCGCGCTGTTGAAGGTGGTGGGCTGGACCATTCCCGGCTGGGGGCCGCGGCTGTCGGTGGCGCTGGGCGCGCTGGACCGGCGGCGGGCCCTGCGCGAGCTGACTCCGTTGTGGCAGGCGCTGTACCGGTCCGCGCCGGACATCGCGTTGATCGACCCGCTGGCTGGCGGGCAGCGGCAGAAGCTGGACTTCCGGTTGTACCGCAAGGTGATCGAGATCCGGGACGGGCAGCTCGCGTTGCGGCCGTACCTGGATCCCGAGGTGGCGGGGACCGCACGGCGGATCGGGGCCGAGGCCGGGCTGAGCGGGTCTGAGTTGGATGTGGTGGTGGAGGCGGCTCGGTTGCGGGTCGCGTTGCGGGATCAGGCCGAGGGGTACCGGCCCGAGCACGCGGGATCGGTGGCCGGGGACGGCGTTGGCGACCTCGCCGAGGAACTGTCCTGGCTGCGTCAGGTGTCCAGGGCGTTCTCCGGGTCGCCGGTGGTGGCCGCCGTGCTCGCCGAGACCAGCAGGGAGCACGCGTGACCGTCCCGGCCTGCCCGTTCGACCAGGCGTTCTTCGCCGACCCGTACCCGGTCTACACGGCCTGGCGGGCCGAGGCCGCCGCGGTGCCCGCGCGCACCCCGGACGGCGCGCCGGTGTGGCTGGTCAGCCGGGAATACGACGTGCGGGCGGCGCTGGCCGATCCGCGGTTGTCGGTGAGCAAGCGCAACTCCAGCGGCACCGGCTACCGCGGGTTCGCGTTGCCGCCCGCGCTGGATGCCAACCTGCTCAACCTGGACGCCCCCGACCACACCCGGCTGCGCAGGCTGGTCACCGCCGCGTTCACCCCGCGCCGGATGGCCGCGATGCGCCCGATGATCCAGGCCGAGACCGCGGGACTGCTGGACCGGATCGCCGTGCAGGGCGGAGGAGATGTGCTCGCCGACCTGGCGTTCCCGTTGCCACTGAAGGTGATCGGCGACCTGCTCGGCGTGCCCGAGGCGGGACGGCACGACTTCGACGGCTGGACCACCACGCTGATCGCGCCCGACCTGGACGACCCCGGCGCGGCGGTGAAGGCGATCGGGAACATGCAGGCGTTCCTGGTGCATCTGGTGGCGGAGAAGCGGAAACGGCCGGCCGAGGACCTGCTGTCCGCACTAGTGTCCACAAAGGACAGTGGTGATCGGGTCAGCGAGGACGAGCTGGTGTCGCTGGCGTTCCTGTTGCTGTGGACCGGTTACGAGAACCCGGTGCACCTGATCGGCAACGGGGTGCTGGCACTGCTGCGGCATCCCGAGCAGCTGGCGTTGCTGCGCGAGGGCGAGGTGGACCCGGCTCAGGCCGTGGAGGAACTGCTGCGCTACGACCAGCCCTACCAGTTCGCCATCCGCCGCTTTCCCATAGAGGACATCGAGTTAGGCGACACGACCATCCCGGCGGGCGACACCGTGCTGCTGGCCATCAACTCGGCCAACCGGGACCAGACCTGCTTCGCCCAGCCGGATCGCCTGGACCTGCGCCGCGGCCACAACCCGCACCTGGCCTTCGGCCACGGCCCGCACCACTGCCCGGCCGCGCCGCTGGCCCGGATCGAGGCCGAGGAGACGATCACGGCGCTGGTGCGGCGTTTCCCCAAGCTGCGACTGGCGGTCAGCGAGGATGAACTGCGCTGGCGGCCGTCCTGGCGCAGCCACTCCCTGTGCGCGCTACCCGTGGAGATCTAAGGTCTCCGCGCACCGGCTCGGTCACGATCCACCATCACTGTGAGCACGGTCACGCTCCGGATGTGCGGTTCTGGACAGACTGTCGTGATCATCAGGAGCAGTCTGTTGCCCGCCCGACTCCGCCGCCGAAGTTCCCGGAGCACCAGGATGAGCCAGCACCAGCCGCCACCGTTGCCGCCCTACCGGGCTGTGCTGGTCGCGGACAGCCGGGACCACGGCGGCCAGGGACCGCCGCGGCCACCGGATGAGGCGGTGCCCGAGGTGCTGTGCGCGACCTTCGCCCGCATCGGCCACCCCGGCCTGTGGCAGGAGCTGACCTTCCAGGACAGCACCGCCGACGGCCACACCCTGGCCCTGGACACCCAGTACCTGCCGCTGCTGATCGACCCCTACCTCCAGGGCCTGCACCAGGAACTCGCCTCCCGGCACCGCCGCGCGCACGGCCCCGCCCTGCGCCACCCACTGCGCTTACGGATCAGCCTCAGCGTCGGCCCACTCGCCGAGTCCCCCCAGGCCACCGCCAGGGGCGAGGCGCACAACCTGGTCAGCGCCCAGTCCGTGCGCAACCTGCTGTGCCGCACCGAACCCGGCGTCGGCTTCGTCGCCGCGATCCTGTCCGACCGGGTGTTCACCGACGTGGTCCGGGCCGGCTACACCCGGCTGACGCCGGCGGAGTTCACCAGGACCGAGGTGCGGGTGAAGCAGTACCACGGCACCGCGTACCTCCATCTGCCGTACTCCGGCGCCGGGCGAACCTCCGAGTGAACCCCCTGCTCGGCCGCTGGCATCCGGGTTAGCCAGGCCCGTGCGTGACTCATGTCACGCTCGCCAGGCGTGCGAGCCCTCACACTGCTCCGGCGGGTCCATTGCCAAGGAGGGTCGTACATGACCGGATCCACACCGGTGCGGCGGACGGTCGGACCGTTCGCCGGGGTGGGCACCTGGTGGCGTTCCCGCCAGCTGCAGAAGGAGATCGGCGCTGCCGTGGTGGCCCCGGCGGTCAGTCCCGCCGCGGTGTCGCGGTACGAGGTCGCCGCCTGCCGGGTGCCCAGTTCGACCGCGGAGTTCTCCTTCAGCTTCTCCTGCGTCGTGCGCTGGCGTTTGGTCACCTCGGACGGGCCACGGCATCCGAATCCGGCCGGGGTGGCGGTGAACGCGGTGCTGCACCGGGCGATGGCCATCACCGGGGTCGCCGAGCTGACCGACGGGGAACGGGTCAACGCCGAACTCGCCGCCGAACTCGGCACGCCCAAGGCCGATCCGGGCGGCTGGGTGCAGGGCTGGGCGGAGGACATCGGGCTGTCCGCCGACGCCGAGGACCTGACCCTGGTCACCCAGTTGCAACGCTTACGCCGCAAGCGGTTGGCCTGGGCGGCGGAGCGGGAATGGGAATGTGATCAGCGGCAGTATCTGACCGACAGTGTGCTTCGCGACCCCGGTTCGGCGGTCGCGTGGTGGCTGGCCCGCCACCCGGACGAGATCGAGGAAGCCGTCCGGTTGGTGGGCCCGCTGGCCCGGCTGGTGTCCGCCGTGCACCAGACCGAGATCCACCCGCTCTACCGCGAGTTCGAGCCCCGCCACCAGCTTCCGGGCCCGCGGTCTCAGGACGGTTCCGGTCCCTCGCCGATCACCGGCGGCGGGACCGTGGGCAGGTCGTCCAGTCCGTAGATCTCGTCGCTGAGTGTGCGATACCTGGTGTTGTGCTCGACGTCGTCCTCCCGCCGGGTGCCGGGGGTCAGTGGCGGCTGGAGCAGCGAAGCCCCTGGGGCGCCTGGCTTTCCGGGCGCGCTGGGGGTCACGCGCGGGGTTGGGGTGGTGGCCGGGCCTGGGGTTCGGGGCGTTGATCCACGGTGGGTCGGGCCGCCCAGTGCGCCGGGAAGTCCTGCGGTGGCGCCGAATCCGACACTGGAGCCGCCGAATCCGGCGCCGCCGCCGACTGCCGCGACGCCCGGGATCGGCGGTTCCGGGCGGAGTGCGGGCGGGGCGGCGGCCTGCGGGCGGGTGGCGTCCGCCGGTCTGGTGGGATCAGCCGGGTCCGCGGGATTGCCTGGGACAGCGGAGGTTCCGGGGTCGACGGGGCCGGGGTCCGCGGCGGTGGGTGGCTGGGTGCGGGCGGGGTCCTCGGTGCCGCGGGCGGGTGGGCCGACGACGGGTGGTTCCCGGCGGCCGCGGTCGCGGTCGCGGCCGCCGGGTGGTGTCGGGGGCGGGCCGGTATGAACCGCCTCGACCGCGATCCGCGGTGGGTCGGGCAGTGCGGGCGCCGACTCGGCCTGGGCCCTGGCCGCGGTCTCGAAGGCGTAGAGCGCGCGGTTGGCCGCGTCGTCGCGGGCCTTGTTGGCCGCGAGCTGCTCGTGCATGTCCTGCTGGATCTGGAGCAGCGCCAGGGGGTTGAACGCGGCGGCGGCCCCGTCGGCGAGGCCGGGCTGACGCACCGGCTGGGCCGACTCGATCTTCGGTTTGGTCTCGGCGAAGTCGACCCCGTGCGCGGCCACCCCGGCCAGATTGGTCTGGGCCGCGGTCATCGCGCCCATCGCCCACTCCAGGGACGGCCGGGCCGCGTCGAACAGCGCGCTGGCCGCCGCGCCGTACCAGTCCAGGCCGAGGTCGGCCAGCGCTCTGGCCACCCGGTCCCGGCACTGCTCCGCGGCCTCGTGCACGGCGCGCAGCGCGTCCGCCGGCGGGTGCACCGCGCCGCTGCCCGCGCCCTGCTGCATCCAGTCGTACTTCACCTCCAGCGGATAACCCTCGAACCGGTTGTGCCGTATCCGTGGCCCCTCGCTCATCCCCGCCCCCTTGTTGTCATCGCCTGCCGCGCAGCTCCACCAGGTTCCGGACGGCCAGCTCGGCCATGGCCAGCGCGCGTCCGCACAGCTCGGCCGCGGTCAGCGGCACCGGGTGGGTGTCGTAGGAGTACTGGATTCCCAGCCGTTGCCCGTCGGCCACGCTGACGTCGACGAAGCAGCCGCGGTCGTCGGTTCGCCGCCGGTTCTGCACCGCGGGGAATCCGGCCACCCGCACCACCTGGACCTCCAGGTTGGTCTCCCCCGGCCGCAACCAGACGTCCGCGCCCTCCTGGGTCACCGGTGTCACCCGGTAGGCATAGCGCGGCGTTTCCAGCGACCGGGAGAACCGGCAGCCCCGGTTGTCGAAGCGGTCCCCCGCCGCCGCGGGCATCACGTAGTCGACCCCGAGGTCCTTCTGCTGCGCCGCGGTGAGCAGGGAGCAGACCTGTTCCCCGGCGAACCCGTCGAGGCGGATCTCACTGGGCCGCGCGGACACCTGCGCCTTGGCCGCCGCGTTCGCCGCCGCCTCGTCCATGGCCACCGGCGAACCGGGCACCGCGCACCCGGCGAGGAAGAGCACCGCCGCCATTCCCAGTGCGGGTGTCCGGTTCATGGCCGATACCGCGCCAGCGATTCGGTGATATCGGATTCGGTGAATCCATAGGTCTCGGCGGCGACCCGGAGTTCCACCGCCGCGTCCAGCAGGGTCTGGCTGTACTTCAGGTACTGCCGATAGATCGAGTCCGGCGCCTCGACGAACTTCCAGCTGTACACCTCGGCGGTGTCCCGGCTGACCGGATCACCACCACAGGGTCGCAGCCGGAGGTCGTCCTGCAACGCCTCCAGCCGGTCCCGCAGCCACTCGCCCTCGCGGCGCAGCACCGCGTAGGCGGCCAGCACCTGTTCCCTGGTGACCCGTACCCGATCGTCCAGCCCCACGACTACCCCCCGATTTCCGCCCATAACGATCAGTAACCGTGAATGAGGAAAGCGGGTGCCACCGTGACTATTCGCACACAGCTCCGGGCTTTCACCCGGATGTTTGAATCAGGCGGAAAAAATGCTTGTGTCCGCCTGCAATTTGCCACCGTTGGCCGGAATTCTATGCGCCCACCAGCCTAGTACCACCACTGCCATTACCTCGGTGAAGGCGAGCAGGCGTTCCCACAGGCCGAGCGGGAAGATCTCCCACCAGGCCACGCCCAGCGGCCCGTAATAGGCGATCACCGCGATCAGCGGCGGGAACCACAGCAGCGACACCAGGCCCAGCCACCACACCACCCTGGCGAAACCGCGCGCGGCCGCGTCCCGCAGCCAGGGCCGGGCCAGCAGCAAGGCCGCGATCGGCAGGCCGAGGAAGGCCAGCGCGCTGCCGATCCGGTGGATGTCGCCGCTCATGCTCGGTCCCACCGCCCAGTTGTGCTTGGGGAAGAGCACCACCATGACCAGGCCGACCACCCACAGTCCGAGGAACACGGTGGCGGGCGCGGCCGGCCGGGTCACGCCCTTGCGCACCAGCCCGACCAGGATCACCGCGGAGCCGGCGGCGAGGATCAGCAGGGCCAGGTCGAAGACCCAGCGCGCGTCGGTGAGCGCGTAGTGGCTGATGGTGCGGCGCAGCGGGGCGGAACTGGGCAGCAGGTCCAGCAGGCCGACCAGCGCGATGCCGGCCAGCACCAGCACGGTGCCGAGCGGGGCGGCGGCGCCCAGGACCCGTTCGGGGAGGGGTCTGGGCGCCGCCGCGACGGCGGTGCGGGCCGGTTCCGTCGGCACTGGGGGAACCTCGGGAACCAGCACGGGCACCTCCGCGGCAGGGCGCCGGGGTCTGCACTCCGCCGGCGCCAGGTCGTTGCGATCTGTCCTCCGGTCAACGCGGGGCCGGGCGGCGCACGTTCCCACCCGCGGCTGTCGACATCCTGAAGACAGCTTCGGTTCTGCCGCCTTGAGGGTGAGCAACCCCACCACCCGACCGGAGCAATGCCGCGACCAGGGCTTTCGCCTGAGCAACCGATTACCTATACATAAGGGTTTCGAAATGCGGGTTAATCGATCTCGCGACGCAACGTCGACGGGTTGGCCACGCACAGTCAGATGTCCTAGCGTCACTCGGCATGGCGGTAAAAGACCTGTACCAGGAGCTAGCGGATGTACCGGACAAATTCGACTACACCGCGGACCACGCGTGGATCGAGTTCGGCGAGGACACGGTCAAGCTCGGCCTGACCGCGCCGGCCTCCCGATGCCTCGGCACGGTGCGCTACCTCAGCCTGCCCCCGCGCGGCGCGCGGCTGGAGGCGGGTGAGCGCTGTGGCCTGATCGCCTCGATCCGGCTGTGCAGCGATTTGTTCGCGCCGGTCAGCGGAGAGGTCGTCGAGGTCAACACCGAGGTGCTCGACGACCCCTCCTTGCTGTTGTGCAGCAACGATTCCGATGTCTCGTGGCTGGTGAAGGTGCGGCTGACGGCGTGGCCGGAGCACGTGCTGACCCCGGAGGAGTACCGGGAGTGCGTGGACGCGGCCTACCCCAGCCACCGCAAGGACTGACTCAGCCGACCGCGGCCGCCGCGGCCCGGCCCGCCGTGCGGCCGGAGAACAGGCAGCCACCCAGGAACGTGCCTTCAAGCGACCGATAGCCGTGCATGCCGCCGCCGCCGAAGCCCGCCACTTCGCCTGCGGCGTACACGCCGGGCAGCACTTCGCCACCGGCCTGGAGCACCCGGCCGTCGAGGTCGGTTTCCAGGCCGCCCAGGGTCTTGCGGGTCAGGATGTTCAGCCGCACCGCGATCAGCGGCCCCGCCTTGGGATCGAGCAGCCGGTGCGGGCTGGCCACCCGGATCAGCTTGTCTCCCAGGTAGTTCCGGGCGCCACGCAACGCGGTCACCTGGAGGTCCTTGGTGAACGGGTTGGCGATCTCGCGGTCCCGCGCCAAAACCTGACGCTCCACATCGGACAGTTCGATCAGCGGGTCGCCGCCGGTGAGTTCGTTCATCCGGCGCACCAGCGCGGGCAGAGTCTGCTCGACGATGAAGTCGATCCCGTTGCGCTTGAACGCCTCCACCGGCGCCGGCGCGCCCGCGCGGGCCCGGCCCAGCACCTGGCGCACGCTCTTGCCGGTGAGGTCGGGGTTCTGCTCGGAACCGGAGAGCGCGAACTCCTTCTCGATGATCTTCTGGGTGAGGATGAACCAGGTGTGCTCGTGCCCGGAGCGCATGATGTGCTCCAGGGTGCCCAAGGTGTCGAAGCCGGGGAACAGCGGCACCGGCAGCCGTTGCCCGCGCGCGTCCAGCCAGAGTGAGGACGGGCCGGGCAGGATCCGGATGCCGTGCTTGACCCAGATCGGGTTCCAGTTCTGGATGCCCTCGGTGTAGTGCCACATCCGGTCCGGGTTGATGATCCGCCCGCCGGCGGCCTCGGTGATGCCGAGCATCCGGCCGTCCACGTGCGCTGGCACGCCGGAGAGCAGCTTGGCCGGCGGGGTGCCCAGGCGTTCCGGCCAGTTGCGGCGGACCAGGTCGTGGTTGCCGCCGATGCCCCCGGAGGTGACGATCACGGCCTGGGCGCGCAGTGCGAAGTCGGCGATCGGGGTGCGTGAACTGCCTTCGCCGCGGGCCACCGAGCTGGGTTCCAGGACCTGGCCGCGCACGCCGTCGACCACGCCGCCGGTGACGGTCAGCTCGTCCACCCGGTGCCGGAACTTCAGCGTGACCAGGCCACGGTCCACCGCGGCGCGCACCCGTTTGACGAACGGGGCGATCACGCCGGGCCCGGTGCCCCAGGTGATGTGGAAGCGCGGCACCGAGTTGCCGTGGCCGTTGGCGTCGTAGCCGCCGCGTTCGGCCCAGCCGACCACCGGGAAGATGCCGATGCCCTGCTGTTTGAGCCAGGACCGCTTCTCCCCCGCGGCGAACTGCACGTACGCCTCGGCCCATTTCCGCGGCCAGTGGTCCTCGTCGCGGTCGAAGCCCGCGGTGCCCAGCCAGTCCTGCCAGGCCAGGTCGTAGGAGTCGCGGATGCGCAGCCGCCGCTGCTCGGGCGAGTCGACCAGGAACAGGCCGCCGAAGGACCAGAACGCCTGCCCGCCCATGCTCGTCTCGGGTTCCTGGTCGAGCAGCAGCACCCGCCGGCCCGCGTCGGCGAGTTCGGCGGTGGCGACCAGACCGGCCAGCCCGGCGCCCACCACGATGACATCGGCATCGGCAGCCATTGACGACCCTTCTCCCGGAGCAGGTGACGCGATGCGCCGATCATGCCGCGTCGGCGGGGGCTGGTCCTAGAGACGCGCGCGGATTTCTACTCGCGGGTAGCGGATTGGCCGCCTTGCCGGGTCCCGCGCCCGCCGACTTGGGCCAACCCGGCGTCCCAGTTGGGCCAAACCGGCGTACGACTTGGGCCAACTCGGTGTCCGTAACGGCCAACTCGGCGTACGGGAACGGCCAACACTTGGTCAGGGGGTCCAGGCGGTGGCCAGGACGGCTACCAGGGGGGCCAGTTCGGGGAGGGCCTGGGCTTCGGTGAGGGCTTCGGCCAGGGCGTCGTCGTGGATGGGGCGGGCCTGGTCGAGCAGGCGCTGGCCGGCCGCGGTGACCTCGGTGTAGATGCCGCGCCGGTCGTCGGCGCACAGGTAGCGCTCCAGCAGGCCGCGCTCCTCCAGCCTGGTGACCAGGCGGGTGGTCGCGGACTGGCTGAGCACCACCGCGTTGGCCAGCTGGTTCATCCGCATGTGCCAGCCGTCCTGGCGGGACAGGATCGAGAGCACGCTGAACTCGCGCACCGACAACTCGTGCTCTTTCTGCAGCGCGCGCTCCAGTTTGTCCTCGATCCGGCCGTGCAGGGCCGCCAGGGTGCGCCACCCCTGAGCCCGCGCTTGCACCGCGTCGTCGGCCAGTCCCATCGCCTTCACCCCGTCTGAGCTGCTCGGCTTGCGCCGTCCGGTCTACCGGTGCATCATACAGCTCGTGCAATAACCAGCGTGTGCAACTATCGCAGACGCGGGTTATTGTGAACGCCGCTAGTTGAGAACGCTACCTACCTGGGAGCTGGACATGCCCGTTGCACTGCTCGCCCTGGCGATCAGCGCGTTCGCCATCGGCACCACCGAGTTCGTCATCATGGGGCTGTTGCCCGAGGTGGCGGCCGATTTCGGGGTGTCCATCCCGGCCGCGGGGCTGCTGATCTCCGGGTACGCGCTCGGCGTCGTGGTCGGTGGCCCGGTGCTCACCGCGGTGGGTTCCAGGCTGCCGCGCAAGACGATCCTGGTCAGCCTGATGGTGCTGTTCATCGCCGGGAACCTGTTCTCCGCGCTGGCCGAGACCTACGGGCTGCTGATGACCGGCCGGGTGGTCGCCGCGCTCGCGCACGGCGCGTTCTTCGGCGTCGGCTCGGTGGTGGCCGCGGACCTGGTCGCGCCGGAACGGCGGGCCAGCGCGATCGCGCTGATGTTCACCGGGCTGACCATGGCCAACGTGCTCGGCGTGCCCCTGGGCACCGCGCTGGGTCAGCAGCTCGGCTGGCGGTCCACCTTCTGGGCGGTGACCGTGCTCGGGGTGCTCGGCCTGATCGGCATCCTCGCCCTGGTCCCGCGCACCCAGGCCGCGCCCGGCGGCGGGCTGCGCCAGGAGCTGGCCGTGTTCCGGATCCCGCAGGTGTGGCTGGCGCTGGCGATGACCGCGCTCGGCTTCGGCGGGGTGTTCGCCTCCTTCACCTACATCGCGCCGATGATGACCCAGGTCGCCGGGTTCGCCGGCGGCACCGTGACCTGGCTGCTGGTGCTCTTCGGCGCCGGGCTGTTCGTGGGCAACCTGCTCGGCGGCAAGGCCGCGGACCGCGCGCTGATGCCCAGCCTGTACGTGATCCTGGCCGTGCTGGCCGCGGTGCTGTTCACCTTCACCTTCACCGCGCACTCCCAGCTCGGCTCGGTGCTGACCATCGCGGTGTTCGGCATCGCCGGGTTCGCCACGGTTGCCCCGCTGCAGATGCGGGTGCTGACCAAGGCGGCGGGCGCGCCCGCGCTGGCCTCGGCGGCCAACGTGGCCGCGTTCAACCTGGGCAACGCCGGTGGCGCCTGGCTGGGCGGACTGGCCATCGAGCACGGGCTGGGCTACACCGCGCCGAACTGGATCGGCGGCACGCTGACCGTGGCCGGGCTGGCGGTCGCGTTGTTCTCCGGCTGGCTGGACCGGCGGCGGCGCGCGACGATCGACACCGCGTCGATCGAACCGGCCCCCGCCCTCGCCCGCTGAATACCAGTCTCCACCGCATATATCGCCGTACTGAATATCCTCGCCCCGAAAGGCAGCAAGCAGCGATGAAGATCGACCTGACCGGACGCACCGCCCTCGTCACCGGCTCGACCAGCGGGATCGGCTACGCCGTGGCCGCCGGGTTCGCCCAGGCGGGCGCCGCGGTCGTGGTCAACGGCCGCAGCGCGGACCGGGTGGAGCAGGCCGTGGCCAAGCTCAAGGCGGAGACCGGCTCGGACACCATCACCGGCGTCGCGGCCGACATCGCCACCGCCGAGGGCGCCGAGGGCCTGTTCGATCGGCTCCCGGACGTGGACATCCTGATCAACAACACCGGGATCTTCGAGCCGAAGCCGGTCTTCGAGATCACCGACGCGGACTGGTTGCGCTTCTTCGAGGTCAACGTGCTCTCCGGGGTGCGGCTGTCCCGGCACTACGCGCCGCGGATGGCCGCGCGCGGCTGGGGCCGGGTGATCTTCGTCAGCAGCGAGTCCGCGGTGATGATCCCGCGCGAGATGGTGCATTACGGGATGACCAAGACCGCCCAGCTCTCGGTGGCCCGCGGCCTGGCCCTGGAGGTGGCCGACACCGGGGTCACGGTGAACAGCGTGCTGCCCGGCTCGACCCTGACCGAGGGTGTGCGCACCTTCATCGGCGAGCTGTACCCGGACCTGCCCTTCGAGCAGGCAGAGCGCGAGTTCATGGCCACCGACCGGCCGACCTCGCTGCTCAAGCGGCTGATCCGGCCGGAAGAGATCGCCAACCTGATCGTCTACACCGCCAGCGAGGGCGCCTCGGCCACCACCGGCGCCGCGCTGCGGGTCGACGGCGGCCTGATCCCCACCATCTGACCCGCTCCCTGATTTCTCGCACGCCACGAAAGGAAGATCGATGAGCACCGTTCCGTCCCTCACCCTCAACAACGGGGTGGCCATGCCGCAGCTGGGCTTCGGCGTGTTCCAGGTGCCGGACGCCGAGACCGAGGCCGCCGTCACGCACGCCCTGGCGGCCGGGTACCGCAGCATCGACACCGCGGCCATCTACGGCAACGAGGCAGGCGTCGGCGCCGCCCTGGCCGCCGCGGACCTCCCCCGCGAGGAGCTGTTCATCACCACGAAGCTGTGGAACAGCGACCAGGGCTACGACAGCGCGCTGCGCGCCTTCGACGTCAGCCTGGACAAGCTGAAGCTGGACTACCTGGACCTGTACCTGATCCACTGGCCCGCGCCGGCGAACGGCCGTTACGTGGACTCCTGGAAAGCGCTGACCAAGCTGCAGGCTGACGGCCGGGTCCGCGCGATCGGCGTGTCCAACTTCCAGCCCGGCCACCTCTCCGACATCGTCGACGCCACCGGCGTGGTCCCCGCGGTGAATCAGGTCGAGCTGCACCCGCGCCTGGTCCAGTCCGAGGTGCGCGCCGCCCACCAGGACCTGGGCATCGCCACCGAGGCCTGGAGCCCCCTGGCCAAGGGCGGCCTGCTCGACCACGACCTGCTGACCAGCCTGGCCACCAAGTACGACCGCACCCCCGCCCAGGTCGTGCTGCGCTGGCACCTCCAGCTCGGCAACATCGTCATCCCGAAGTCGGTGACCCCGTCCCGCATCAAGGAAAACCTGAACGTCTTCGACTTCGACCTGACCCAGGACGACCTCACCGCGATCACCGCCCTGCACGACGGCCACCGCACCGGCCCGCACCCCGACACCTTCAACGGCTGACCCACAGCCGCGCACCCGTACCACTTGGGCCAACTGGCACGCCCACTTGTGCCAACCCGGCGTACCAGTTGGCCCAACTCGCTGGAAGATCGGCACGGTGGCCGTGGTGGGTCAGGGGCACTGCGGGCGTTGGGGGACGCCGGGGAAGTACTGGTTCCACTCCTGCTCGGTCAGCTCCGCCCCGGGCAGCCCGCACACCGCCGCGGCCGCCTGTTCCGGATCGGCGTCCCACAACAGCACCACCCCGTCATGCCCGCCACTGACCACCGTCTTGCCGTCCGGGCTGAACTGCGCGCTGTACACCCGGTCCTTGTGCAGGGCCAGCACCGCGGACTCGGTCAACCTGCCCTCGGCGGAGACCTCCCACAGCCGCAGCGTCTGGTCGGCGCCGGTGCTGGCCACCGTGCGGCCGTCGGGGCTGAAGGCCACCGAGTAGGTGGTGTTGCCGTGTTCGGTCCTGGCGTCCACCAGTCTGGGGTCGGCCGGATTGCGGATGTCCCACATCCGCACCGAGTGGTCCGCGCCGGTGGAGGCGACCAGGGTGCCCTCGGGGTTGATCGCGACCGAGTAGGGCAGGTCCAGGTGTCCGGTGGCGGTGGCCAGCGCGGTGGCTTGCCGGTAGTTCTCGATCCGCCACAGCCGGATGGTGCGGTCGGCGGCCGCGGCGGCCAGGATGCGGGTTTTCTCGTTGTAGGACACGCCCATGATGGCGTCGGTGGGGCTGGTCAGCTGGGCGCCGCGGCGGGGGTTGGCCGGATCGCGGATGTCCCACATCAGCACCGTGCTGTCGATGCTGCCGGTGATCAGGGTGGCGCCGCCGTCGGCGAAGGCCACCGACAGCACCCCGTCCTCGTGGCCGTCCAGGGTGCCGCGCAGGGTGACCTCGGTCAGGTTGGTCACCGACCACAGGCGGACCTTGCCGTCCAGGGTGGCGGTGGCCAGCAGCGAGCCGTCGGGGCTGAACCGGACGTCGTAGACCATGTCGTGGTGGCTTTCCAGCACCTTGACCAGTCTCGGGTGCCGCTGGTCGCGCACGTCCCACAGCCGCACGGTGTGGTCGGCGCCGCCGGTGACGAGCAGTTTCTGGTTGGGGTGCAGCACCGCGGTGCGCACCGGCCCGGTGTGCGCGCTCAGCTCGGGCAGCTCCACCGGGCGTTCCGGGTTGGCGAAGTCCCACAGTCGCACGCTCTGGTCCAGGCTGCCGGAGGCCAGGGTGGCGCCGTCGGGGTGGAAGACCACCGAACGCACGATGTCGGTGTGCTTGCTCAGCACCGCGCCCGCCCTCGGCCGGGCGCGGTCGCGCAGGTGCCAGACCCGGAGGTCGTTGTCCAGCGCGGCGGAAACCAGGGTGTCCCCGGTCGGGCTGAAGGCGAGGTCGAAGACGGTGTCCCGGTGGCCTTCCAGGCGGGGCAGCGCGACGGGGTTGGCCGGGTCGCGCAGGTCCCACACCCGCACGCTGCGGTCGACCGCGCCGGTGGCGAACAGGGTTCCGTCGCGGTTGAAGGCCGCGCCGAAGGCGGTCTGCCGGTCCACCGGCAGGTTGCCCGAGCGGGCCACCTGCAGGCTGCCCGTCGGGCGCGGGGCGGCCGGGTCGCGGATGTCCCAGAACCGCACCGGCTGGTCGCCGGAGCCTGCGATGGCGAAGGTGCGGCCGTCCGGGCTGAAGGCGATGCCGTGCACGGTCCTGGCCTCCTTGAACTTGGCCCGTGGCTTGGCCGCGGCCGGATCGCGCACGTCCCAGAGTTCGACCACGCCGTCCACTCCGGCCACCGCGAGCAGTCCGCCGGCGCGGTCGAAGGCCAGTGCGCTGACCGGGGCGCCCTGCCACGGCAACCGGCCGATCTCCTTGCTCTGCCGCGGATCGCTGACATCCCAGAAGATCACGCCGGCGCCGCCGGAGGCGACCAGGCCGCCGCCGGGCCGGTAGGCGAGCGCGGCCACCGGGCCGCTGTGCCCGTGCAGGGTGCGCAGCCGGTACGGGTGCCTGCGATCGCTGACATCCCACAGGCTCAGCGTGCTGTTCTGGTTGGCCACCACCAGGTGCCTGCCGTCCGGGCTGTACATGGCCGCGCCGATGGTGTTGCCCTGTTCGGTGAGCGGGCTGGCGTAGTGGATGGCGTTGGTGCTCAACAGGTTGCCGCGGGTCTCCGGGATCGGCGCGAGCCGGTAGGCGGCCAGGCTGAGCCGGGCGGCCAGGGCGGGATTGGTGCCGCGCAAGGAGATCGACCGGTCGGAGACCTGCTGGGCGAGGGTGGTGGTGCGTTCCTCGTCGGCCATTCGCTGGGAGTCCACGGCGAAGCCGGTGGCCACCACGCTGAGCACGAGCATCACGGTGAGCAGTGCGACGGCCTGCCACAGCCGCCGGGTGCGCCGCCGGTCCACCTGGTCCTGCCGGGCCTGTTCGGCCAGGCTGGCGTCGAGGAACCGCCGTTCCCCTGCGGAGAGCGTGGAGTCGTTGCGGCCGGCCCAGTCCTTGGCCACGGCCAGCCGGGAGCCGCGGTAGAGCGCGCCGGGGTCGCGCTGGTCGGCCTCCCAGCCCGCGGCGGCCTCGGTGAGCTGGCGGTGCACCCGCAGGCTTTCCCGGTCCTCGGTGAGCCAGCCGCGCAGCCGGGGCCAGGACCGGATGAGCGCCTCGTGGGTGATCTCCACGGTGTCGCCGTCGCGGGTGAGCAGGCGGGCCGCGGTGAGCCGGTCGAGCACCAGCGCGGTGTCCGGGTCGGCGGTGTCGAGTTCGCCGCGGTGGATGCGGCGTTTGGTGTCCTCGGTGCCCTCGCCGAGCGCGGTCAGGCGCAGCAGGATCTGCCGCAGCAGGGTGCGCTGGTCCGCGGTGAGTCCACTGTGGACTTCTTCGGCGGTGCGGGCGACGGCGTGTTCGATGCCGCCGACGGCGTCGTAGCCGGTCAGGGTGAGGGTGGTGCCGCGACGGCGGCGCCAGGTTTCCAGCAGCGCGTGCGAGACCAGCGGCAGCACGCCCGGCCGGCCGGAGGCGTCCGCGACCAGGCGGGTGACCAGCGCGGTCTCCACCGTGCAGCCGGATCGGACGGCGGGTTCGACGATGGCCGCGCGCAGTTCGTCGGTGCTGAGCCTGCCGACGACGATCTGCGCGTCCTGCAGGATCCCGGCGAGTTCGGGGCGTTGCAGGCAGTGCGTGTAGAAGTCCGAGCGCACGCCGATGACCACGCGGGCCCGGCCGGTGATGTCGTCGTCGGTGGCCGCGCGCAGGGCGGCCAGGAAGGCGGAGCGTTCGGCGGGGTCGGCGCAGAGGGTGAACAGTTCCTCGAACTGGTCCACGACCAGCAGGAACTCGGCTCCGGCCGGTTCGCGCTCGAGGAGTTGGCGCAGCGCGAGCCCGAGGTTGCGCGGCTGGTCCCGCAGGTCGGCGGCCAGTCCGCCGGCGGGGGTGCGCAGCCGGGCGGCCAGGGCCACCGCGCATTCCTCCAGGGGCCGGGCGCCGGGGGTGATCACCAGCGCGGGCCCGGCTTTGGGCAGCACGCCGGCGCGCAGCACCGAGGACTTGCCGGAGCCGGAGGCGCCGACCACCGCGACGAAGCGCCGGACGGTGAGCAGGTCGAGGAGTTTGCGCACCAGGTCGGCGCGGCCGAAGAACCGGTCGGCGTCCTCGGCCTGGAAGGCGGCCAGTCCCGGGTAGGGCGGCTGGCCGGTGTCGGTCTCGCGCGGGCCGTCCGGTTCGAGTTCGGCGACCGTGTCCCGCCACCGCTGTTCCCACTCGTCCTCCGCGCCGCCGCAGGCCCGGACGTAGGCGCGGGTGACGGCCAGGCTGGGCAGCCGGTCGCCGCGGGCGGCCTGGGCGAGGGTGGCCATGGAGAAGTGCGCCTGGCGGGCGAGTTCGCGGTAGCTCGGGTTTCCGGCCTGCTGGCGCAGCGCGCGCAGCTCCCCGGCGAATCGCTGGATCGGTCCGGCAGCCGGATCCAGCGGACGTTCTGGACGTGGCATAACCCCCACCCCGGATTGTGTGCGGGTTGATTGTGTAGTGGGTGGCGCGAAGCCACACAACAACGGAACGGCTAAAACTGTTCGTGAGGGGCTGACACGAGTACTGGGGGGTACTGGGGTCACGCAGAGCGCGAGCACTGGGGATCGCGCACCGGAGGCCCGCACAACCGGAGGATTGTGCGGGCCTTCCCTCTTTCCCGGCTCGGTTCAGCCGGCCAGATTCCAGGTCACGGTGTCGGTGTGGGTGCGGCCGTTTTTGAGGCCGGTCACGGTGACCGTGTTGGCGCCGGGTCGCAGGGTCACCGGCCAGGTGTGGATGCGGTCGGCCGCGGTTCTGGCGCCGTGGGAGACGCCGTTGACGGTGAGGGTGACCGAGTCCAGGTTGGCGTAGACCTTGACCGTGGTGGCCGCGGTGGTGCGCTGGGTCCAGCGGCGGCTGGCCAGGTACACGGTGGGCGTGTCGGTCCAGTTGGCCTTGTAGTAGTGGAAGGCGTCCTTGCGGGTTTGCCGGTCGTAGGTGACCAGGCCCTTGTCGTTGCGGCCGTCGGTGTCGCCCTCGGAGCGGCTGTCCACGGCGAAGTCGAACATGTTCCAGACGAAGCTGCCCCACAGGTAGCGCCGGGTGTCCAGCTGTTTCCAGTGGTTCTCGTGCAGCAGGTTCTGGTATTCCTCCGGATGCCATTTTCCGGTGGTGACCGGCGGTTTCGGGTTTTCCTCGTGCTGGTGCACGCTGGCGCCGGCACCGTATTCGCTGATGCTGATCCGGCGGCCGGGGTCCTTGGCGTGCAGCTGGTCGGCCCATTTGCCGGGGCCGGTGTCGCTGAGCCCGTACCAGCCGTAGTACTTGTTGTAGCCGATCACGTCGGTGTGCCCGGCGAGTCCGTCGGTGTCGCCCTTGTGCGTGGCGTAGGTGGACAGCCGCCCGGAGTCCTCGGCCTCGACCTGGGCGGCGAGGGTGTCCAGAATCCCGTTGGTGACGGCGTTGTCGCTGGCCTGCTCGTTGCCGATGCCCCAGAAGAAGACCGAGGGGTGGTTGAAGTTCTGCCGGATCAGCTCGTGGAGCTGCTGTTGCAGGTTGGCCCGGAAGCCCGCGGAGTCGGTGACCTGGTTGACCAGCGGGATCTCGGTCCACACCACGTAGCCGCGCCGGTCGGCCAGGTCCAGGACGTGCTGGGACTGCTGGTAGTGCGCGGTCCGGTAGGCGTTGACGCCCATCTCGTCCATGAGGTCGAAGTCCTGGGTCTGCTGGGCCGGGCTGACCGCCCAGCCGTGATCCAGGCGGTCCTGGTGCGCGTTGACCCCGCGCAGCTGGAGGCGTTGCCCGTTGAGCGAGAACCCGGTGCCGGCGTCCACGGTGGCCGCGCGCAGCCCGAGCGGCTGGGTGAGCACGTCGGTGACCCGCCCGGTGGCCGCGTCGATGATCTCCACGTGCGCCTGGTGCAGGTAAGGGTCGGTTTTGCCCTGCCAGCGGCGCGGGTTGCGCACGGTCAGGCTCTGCACGGTGGTGAACTCGCCGGCCGCGGCCACGGTCCTGGTGGCCGAGGTGGTCTCGGCGACGATCGAGCCTGCCGCGTCGGTCAGCACGGTCCGCACCCGCACCTGCCGGGCGGCGGGGTGGTTGTTCCAGGCTTTGCTGGTCACCTCGACGGTGGCGGAGGCGGCGGTGACGGACCGTTGCCGCAGGTAGACGCCGGGACCGCCGTAGTCGCCGAGCCGGATGGCCAGGGGGTCGACGGCGGTGAGCCGGACGGAGCGGTAGATGCCGCCGAAGAAGGTGTAGTCGGCGGAGATGGGCGCGATATCCGGGTTGGCCGCGTTGTTGACCCGCACCGCGAGGATGTTGTCCTGCCCGATGCGCAGGGCGGCGGTGGCGTCGAACCGGAATGCCGCGTAGCCGCCGCGGTGTTCGCCGAGCCGGGTCCCGTTGAGCCACACCTCGGCCACCGAATTGACCCCGTCGAACTGCAACCAGACCCGTTTCCCGGTCCAGCCGGCCGACGGCGTCACGGTCCGCCGGTACCAGCCGATGCCACGGTGGTAATTGCTGCCACCGTCCTGCCCGTCCCGGGAATTCCAGGTGTGCGGAACGGACACCGCCGACCAGGACGAGTCGTTGAATCCGGGCGCCTGGGCGCCGGGCACATCGGCGCGGGTGAATCGCCAGCCGGAATCCAGTCCGGAATGCTGGCGTAGCGAAGGCGCCGCATAAGCGACGGCGACCGGCGCCGGGACGACTAGGCCGGTCGTGACCATTGCGAGGGCGAGAACCAGGACGAACAGGCGGAACCGGGACACAACACCACCTCATTGTTCATGTGTGTGAACGGTGTTCTGCTGGTTGAACGATCCAGAAAGGTAGCCAGCGTCCGGTCCGGACAGCAAGACCCATTAGTCGTCACAGCCATCCGCGCAGGTCAAGCTGCCTGCGTTGTGCGGCGGTTGGTTGTACGTCGTCGTCCTCGAAGCCAGACAACGCGAGATCAGTTAGAACTGACCGCAGAAGGCACCGTCGTGACTGGGGGTCGCGACGGTGTCCGCAGGCGGTCTCCCTCGACCGCACGTGGCGGGGCCGCCACTCCCACTGCGACCCCGCCACATCAGGCGTCACCGCGTTGGTCCAGCGCGCGACTAATCCCATCAAGCCAGTCGGCCATTTCACGGAGCAGCCGCGCGGATCGGATCCACGTCGGCGCGATAATGGTCGACCATTCACGAAGTTTCCCGGACAGCATTTTTTCCTGTCGGTCACCTTCATTGTTTTCACGAACGATGTCTCTCCGACGGTTCATGAACCCGATACTCAACCCTTCAGCCAAGTGGTTGTCCGCGATGCTTTCCACGATGTCCCTGACCGCCTCGTCCGGCCAGGCCCCGTCGTCTCCCAGTGGCGCCCCGGCGAGCAGCGTGCCGATGCAGTTGTCGACAAATTCAAGGCAGCCTCGTTCGGCCGCCAGTGTCCGGGCGGCACGCACCCACTCGATCAGGTACTTGCGATCAAGACCGCCGTCGCTCGTTCTGCCCGGCAGCACCGGGGAGATCGACAACACCCTGATGGCGAACCCTCTGAAGCCCTCGTCCACGGGCTGCTCTGACTGACGCCCACCGGTGACCGGCTGGGCGATCGCGGCCAGGTCCACGAAGAACCGAGGATTGGCGGTGATCTCGTTGTGCGTCGCCCGGGGTGGCCGGAAATTGGTCAGCAGCGGGTCGTGCAAGCACTCGAAGCGCACGACCGTCGCGGCCGGCGCGCCGGCGGCCATGAGGTGGTCCAGCAGGCGGGCGAGGTGGTAGCCGGGAGTGGCGATCGGTTCCTGCCGCAGGTCGCTCGTGGCCGCGGCCTCCAGCACCCGCTCGACCAGCTCGACCGGCGCGACCCAGTCCTGTCCGGGGTACGGGCGGGTGCGCAGCGACAGGTAGGAAATGGCCAGCCACGGACGTTGCCAGCGCAGCAGTTCGATGATGTACCGCTCGGCGTGTTCCGGCCGCGGGTTGGCCCCGATCGTCCGCCAATACCCCTCCTCGACCTCCGGTCCGCCGTCAGCCACCAGCTGCCAGGTCTGCTCATCACCAGGCATCGCCTGCAGAAAGGCGATCTTGGCTGCCACCGTTGCCCCGGTGTGCCTGGACCAGGTCTCCTCAACCCACGACCAGCCACGATCGCCCCTGACGCCGGCCGCCCAGCCCATGGCGAACAGCCGCGTGCCGGCTTCGCCCAGCAACGGCCACAGCTCCGCGTCCAGCTCCTCCGGCACCGCTGCCGGCGTCAGCACGCCAACCAGTTCAGGGCGTGTGCTGGCCGCGGCAAGCCGGGCCAGGCCGGGCACACCCGAACGCGCGAACACCTGGCGGATCGCGTCCACTCGCCCCGGGCGCAGCTCCGTCCCGTCGTCCAGGTCCGTCCAGGCGAACAGGCGAGCCCACGGCTCGACCGAGTCCGGCGGCTCCAGTGTGTCCGCGTACCCGGTCAGCCTGGCGAGGTCCGCCGCGCTGTACGTCCAGGCGTCCTCCGGGAAATTCCGGTGATGGTCGAGATGAGCGGTGAGCGCGCGCCAGAGGTCGAGCCGGTCCGCCGGGTCGAGAGAATCCGGGGCCAGAGCGGTCACAGCGGCCAGCACCGGCTCTCGGTGGGCGGGTGCGAGGTGGTCGAGCAGTCGGAGAAGTTCGCACCAGCGGCGTGGATCGACGCCCGCCCCGGTCACCGCCCAATCCACCAGCTGTTCGATGGTCGGGGCCCACTCCGGTTCAGTCACCGGGGCGGTGGTGGGCAGCCAGTCCCGGTACATCGGGGTCGCCGTGCGCATGGTGTGCACCTCCCGGCTGGGCAGCAGGTCGAGCAGGAGCCGCCAGCCCACCTCCGGATGCCGGATCCGGAGGCCGTTCAGCACAGCGAGCCGGTCCGGGGCAGTGGCCGCGGTGCACGGGCGCAGCGGTAGGAAGATCCGTCGCAGGGAGTCATGCGGCCGGTTGGCGACCCGCCCGCCAGGGTCGATGACGGCGAGCCTGGCCAGCGCGTCGGCCGCGTCCGGGAGGTGTTCCGGCGACCAGCACAGGCACTCCAGTGCCCAGAGCAACCCGACATGGGTGGCCGCACGCCCCCACGAGGCGGCCGGGCCGGAGTCCTGGAACAGGCTGGCCAGCAACGGATCCCGGTCGGTCAGCCCGCGGTCGACCGCCGCCAGGAAACGCCGCGGGGCGGCCTCGGCCAGCTGCGGCAGCAACTCCGAGAGCGACCGCCACAACAGGCCGGTCCGATCGGTGAGGGCGGCGTCGAGGACCGCTGCGGTCAACCGTTCCGCATGCGCTGCCGCGGTGTGACCGCCGGCCAGCTCGGTCTCTCCTTCGGCACCGAGCAGGGCCGCGGCTCCAGCCAGGCCCAGTCGCAAGGTGTTCGAGCACCTCTGCTGTGGGCCGACGAGCTGGGAGGTCGCCTGGTCCGCGGCACCGAGGTCCACCCTCGGGTCCGGCTCGGTCAGCACCCGGACCGCCAGCTCGAACCAGCGGGTCAGATCCTGGTCAGCCAGCATCGGGTGTGACAGCAGCCAGTTGTCCACCGGATCAGCGACCCGCCACCGCCTGCCCGCCCTGCGCAGTGGCGGGTCGTCAGTGCCCTCCCAGCGCCGCAGCGCGCGCTCCACCTCGGCGTACCCGCGCCCGGTCAGCTCGGCGACAGCCACCTGGTCGTGCGCGTCGGTGGCCTCCCACGAACCGGCGAGCAGCAACGTGGCGGCGAGCCCGGCATCCAGCTCACTCGCCCAGCCCGGCCGGGCGGGCGCCTGGTTGACCGCGAGTCTGCGGCGCAACGACATCAGGTTTCGCCGGGCCACCGCGGCCAAGGTGTCAGCCTGTTCCAGGGGCAGGCCAGCCGTGTGCAGTGCCGCTGCCGCGGCTTCCCGGCTCAACCTCGGCAGCCTGATGCCATTCCTGGCCGGTCGCTGTCCAGGCCCCGCGGGGATGATCACGTGGTGCCCGGCGGCGAGTGCCTGGTGCGTCGCGGGCTCCTCGTGGTCGGCGATGAGCACCAGCGACGCGGGACCGCGCAGGCACAGCGACCAGCCGTCCCCGCCGGTCACTACCATCGGGCCAGGGCTCACCAGGTGGTCCCCGGTCCGGAGCACTGCCACCGCGAAGGCCAGCGCCTCCGCCCTGGCCGGTGCGGAGACGACCGTCACCGCGGGCGGCCCGTCCAGGCGGAGCCGCAGTTCCGCCGCTTCGGCGTCGCGGCCGGCGATCAGGAGTTCGGACGGCAATGACGGGGTGGTGGCGGCTGCCCAGTCCGTCCACCAGTCCACGGCCAGGCTGACCTCGGCGGAGGCGATGATGCCGAGCATGGGTACCAGCTCACCGAGTCTGGCCACGAGCTTCGCGTACCCGGTGTCGAGATCCTGGTGGTCCAGCCGGACGGACTGGAGGTCGGCCAGCTCGGCGAGCTCGGCCGGGAGTGTCTCCGGGGCAAGCCGGGGCATTCGTTCCAGCATTACCGGGACCACCAGGACACCGTGCGCGAACGCCTCGATGATCTCCCTGCGTGGCCAGTACTCCGGGTTGTCGATCCGCTGTCGGGAGCCGTTCTGCTCCTCGCCGAACCAGCGCTGGCCGATCAGCACGAGCAGCACGTCCGAATCCCGCAGCCGGGCAAGGATCTCAGGGTCGAAGGACTTGGCCAGTGGAATTGAGCGTGAAGCGTAGAACACCTGATCAGCACCGAATACATCGGACAGTATTTTGTCCATATGAGCGGCAACCAGCGCGCTATCAGCTGTCTGATAGTTGATAAAAATTCCCGACACGCGGATGTTCCTTTCAGCGGCGATGCCCCGGGCACAACATCCCACGAGGAACAGTAGATGAACAGGGGTTTCCCGTTTCCTCTTCCCTAAAAGACGGGAAACGGGAAACCTCTTCCGCCAGCACCAGCGCAACATCAGACTGCTTCAGGATGTCGATCGAGCTCACGAGAGGCGTACATGCGGAATGGTGATGAAGCACGGCCGCTCGCTGTGCTGGAGAAGCAGTTCCGGGCCGCCTGCCGCGGCCCTGACGCGTTGGGGTTGACCGGCGCTCGGCTCAGTGACGAGCTTTCCGGAAGAACTGTGCCCCTACTCGAACTACGCCCCCTGGTGTGGCGGCCTCAGCGAAACCGGCGGCTGGCGGACCGGGTGTGGTCGGAGCTGGTGGCCAACGCGCAGTGGCAGGGGCCGAGGTGGCTGCTTGGCCCGGTCGGGATGATGATCCCGCGACTGGAGCGAGCCGCCGCTCGCATCATCCGCTGGGGCCGGCACGAGCGGACCGAGGTCGAGTCGGAGCTGGTACTCGGTGTCATCTCGGCCGTGTTGACGGTCGATCCCGCGCTCCGTGGCCTCGCCTGGCGGCTGGAGCAGGCCGCCTGCCGGCGAGCCGCGGGCACACCGAGCGTCACGGAGCATGATCCGGTCACTCTCTTCGAGGCCGAGCTGCTCGACCGCGGCCGGCTCTCCGGCCACGGGCTGACCAGTCCGGGTTGGCCGGATCTCAGGCTCGACGCCGATGCGCCCGCCAGGCGTCGTGCACGGCGACCAGGGCTCCAGCCAGGACCACCGCGAGCGCCAAGCGGGCGAACACGGGAGCCAGCGGCATGGTCAGCAGGTGAACGACAGCCGCCACCTGCACCGTAATGAAAAGGAATGTCGGAACAGCTTGTGTGCGGTTTCGCACAGACACCGGCGGGATCTCGTGCTTGCCGGAACTCTCCTGGGCGCTCATGTCGTCCGTCCCTATGAATTTGCGTCCACTTCGGACCGGGCTGGTTAGGATGGGGAAACTCGTGCCTACTTTTCGTTGCCGCACACCAGCGTGCTTGTCGACCAGCCCCCTGGGGAGGGGTTTCCCGTGGTCGCTTCTGGTGGGCAACCGGAAACCGGGGGTTGTGGTGACACAGGGGGACAGAGCGGCCGGTGCCGAGTTGCGACGGCTGCGCACGGCGGCGGGGCTGTCATTGACGCAGCTGGCCATGCACACCCACTTCTCGAAGGGGTACCTCAGCAAGATCGAGACCGGCAGCAAGCGGCTGGGCGCCGAACTCGCGCGCACCTGTGACGGTCTATTGAAGACCGGCGGCACACTGACCCGATTGATCTCGCCACAGAGCACCGCGCAACCGAACACGAGTTCGAATAGCGAGTATCCGACGGAAATGAGCCTTGTCCGCGGCGAAGCCCCCTCCCCTGAGGTAAACCGCCGCGAGGCGCTGCTACTGCTCGCCATCAGCCCGTTGCTTGGCGGTGGACGCCGAGATCCAGCCGAGCCGGACGTGACGCTGGACTACTTCACCGGGCTGCTCGACCACGATCGGAAGTACGGCCAACGGGCTGCCGCGCCCGAGGTGCTCCGGAGTGTGGGAACGCACCTGAAACTGCTACGGGAGCGGACCGGTGCGATGCGGGCCGTCCCACGCGAGCTGATCCTGCTGGACGCGCGCTACAGCGAGTTCGCGGGCTGGATGGCCCAGGAGGCCGGCGCCGACAAGGAGGCCAGGGAGTGGACCGCGGCGGCGGCCAGCACGGCGGCCAGCGCGGGAGACCATGACATGGCCGATTACGCGCTGGTACGGCAGGCGCTGGTCGAACTGTACGCCGGCCGCGCCCGCCAGACCGTCGCGCTGGCCCGCCAGGCCCAGCGGCGTGCACAGACACCCCCGCGCATCCTCGCCCTCGCCGCGCAACGGGAGGCACAGGGCCATGCCCTGCTCGGCGACTACGACAGCTGCCGCCGAGCGCTGGAGCGGGCCGAGCAGTCCTTCGCCGAGGACGCCACCCGGCCGTTGCCCGGACCGGTGATCGGCACCCAGAGCGTGACCAATCCGGTCGGCATGGTCACCGGCTGGTGCCTGACCGACCTCGGCAAGCACACCGAGGCCGCCGAGATCCTGGACCGTGAGCTGGGCAAGGTCGCCCCGGACGCACTGCGGACCCGGGTCCGCTTCGGGGTACGGCTGGCGCTGGCGCACGCCAGGGCCGGCGAGTTGGATCATGCCTGCGAGCTGACCGAACAGCTGCTGGACGGGGCGGACCTGCTCGCCTCGGCGACGGTCGCCGCCGATCTGGGCAACCTCCGGCAGGCCCTGCACCGGCGGACCAGCCACCAGCGCGGCCTGCGGCTGGCCACGGACATCAGCCATGTCATCCACGCCGCACCGCACTGATCACCCGCCCAGCACGGCGCACGAACCCCGGAACCGGTGAGCACGTGAACGCGATCTTCATCAACTACCGCAAGACCGACATGCCCTGGGCGGACAAGCTCATCGATGAGGTGCTGTCCGGGCGATTCGGCCGGACGAAGATCTTCCGTGCCACCCGCTCGATCGCGCCGGGCGAGGAATTCGACCCGGCGATCATGGCGAACCTGCGGCACGCCCAGGTCGTGCTGGCGATGATCGGCCGCGACTGGAGCACCGCCACCGACTCCAACGGGCGCAGGCTTGACGACCCCGCGGACTGGGTGCGGCGGGAGCTGCTGGAGGCTCGCACCCACCGGATCCCGGTCATCCCAGTGCTGGACCGGGACAACCGGCTCAGCGCCGCCGAACTGCCCGAGGTGTTGCACTGGCTGGCCGATCTGCAGTCGGTGCGCATCCGCTCGGCCTCGTGGGACATCGACAAGAGGCTGTTGTTCGAGGCCATCGAACGGCACGCTCCCGCCCTCCGCCGGTCCTCGCCGTCACCGGCTCCGCGACCGGCCCTGCCCGAACTTGATCAGCCCTGGGCGCCGGGCGTCGAGGTCACCGCCGGCGGCCATGCCTTCGTCGTGCACACGGCCGTCCAGGAGATCACCGGGCGGGACGGATCCTGGGTGTGGCGGGACGCCGACGCCGACCAGTTCGAACCCGGACTGGCCCCGGTGGTGCTCCGTCAGGTCCGGCTCCGCCGCGCCGGCCCGGAGGTCCAGCACCGGCTGGCGGCGCTGGACCAGGAGGCTCGTCTGCTCGGGGATCGCCGCGTCACCGCGCCTCGCCTGCTCTCCGTGCTGCGCGAGCCCAGTGCCACCACGCTGGTGCTGGCTCGCCCGCACCAGCGAACATTGCTGGACTCCTACCCACCGGGCAGACCGCTGGATCCGTGGCGAACAACCGGTTTCCTCACCACACTGGCCAGGTGCTGCGCGGCGGTGCGGGAGCTGCACGAGCTGGGTTACGCGCATCGCGCGCTCGCCCCCGAGAAGTTCCTGCTCTCCGACAACGGACAGCGGGTGGCACTGCGGGATCCCGGCCTGGCGACCGTGCCCTGGTCCGCGAACGAGGGGCATCCGCACTACCGCGCCCCGGAACAGCACTACCTGGCCGAGCAGGCCGCGGACCAGCCACGGGTGGACGTCTATCAGCTCGCCGCGCTGGCCTATCACGTGCTCACCGGTCATCCACCGTCGGTCTATCCCGAGCCGCCACCGGCGAGTCACCTGGCCACTGGGCTGACCTCGGCTGTCGACCAGCCGCTGGGGCAGGCCCTGAGCGGCGAGCCCGCCAAGCGTCAGCCCTCAGCGGCCGGGCTTGGCCGGCAACTGGCCACGGCCGCCGCACGGCTCGGCCGGCTGGCATGACCGCGCTGGAGCGGGTGCACCTGCCGAGGGCGATCGTCCTGTTGTTCTCACACAAGGTGCAGACGACGGTCGAGCAGGACCGGATGAGCAGGCCGGGGCTGCCGCAGTTGATGGAGGTCCAGGCCGATCTCCGGGCGCGGAGCGGCGACCTGGGCGTCCCGGCCCGGCTGGAACTGAGCGGCAACCCCCGGCTCACCCTCTACGGCGCGAACTACGCGATCAGCCTCTACCCCAGGACCGGCTACTACCAGGTCGGCCACATCGGCAGGCTGACCGGCCGGGATCACCGCAACGTCGCCCGCGGCGCGTTGTTGTTGCACGCGCCGGACTGGCGGTTCCACAGCGACCGGCGACAGGCGCAGGCAGACGACTCGGACACCCACTGGGAGGCGCTGAACGCGGCCTGGACGCGGCTGCCGCACCTGCTGGATCAGGCTGACCAGGCCGAGCGGCGGACCGTGGGCGACGAACAGCACTACCTGTCCACTGTGGACAAACTGGTGGAGGCGTCGCGCACGGTGGAGATCGCCAAGGCCCGGCAGGGAGAACCCATGCTCTACCGGGCTGTCCGCACGACCACCGAGGAACGGCACTCCGCCAAGGGTGTGTACGAGTTCAACCTGCTCCGGCCGTGCCCGGTGCAGGTCGGCGAACAGGTGCGAATCCAGGACCGGGACCAGCTGCGCGGCCGAATCTTCCGGGTGGACGGACTGTGGCTGACCCTTCGGTTCGACGGCGTGGTGGACTTTCGCCTGATCCCGCAGACCGGCCGGCTGGAGGTGGCGCCGGTGGAGAACACCTACTTCACGCAGAAGCGGGCGCTCGCGGCCCTGCGGGACGGGAAAACCGCCAATCCGGATCTGTTGCCGCTGCTGGTGGACCACCGATTCACCCCGTACCAGCCGGATCCGCGGCCGGTACCGGGGATCCGGCTGGACGACGCGCAGCGGGAGGCGTTCAGCCGCGCCTGCTCGGTGCCGGACCTGCTGCTCATCCAGGGACCGCCCGGCACCGGCAAGACCCGCACGATCGCCGAGATCGCCGCCGCCTGCGCCGCCCGCGGTGAGCGGGTGCTGCTCACCTCCTTCACCAACAAGGCGGTGGACAACGCGCTGGCCGCGCTGCCCGGGCAGCTGCGGTCGGTGCGGGTCGGCGATGAGGACAAACTCTCCACGTTCGCGCGCGGGCGAACGGTCGACGCCCAGGCGGACACGCTGCAGACCTCGATGATCGAGCGCATCGACCGCGACTCCGGCCGGCTGCTGGCCATCGGTGAGCAGGTGCCTGGGTTGCAGAGCTGGCTGCGGCAGGCCGGCGAGCAGGTCAGCCTCGCGGAGGTCGCGGCGCGGGAGGTGGACCGGCTCTCCGGGTGGGCCCAGCGGCATGCGGACCAGCTTCGCGCGCCCCTGCTTGGGCAGCAGCGGGAACTGGACCACCGGGCCACCGCCCAGGCCCAGATCCTCAACGAACTGCGACCGTTGCTGGCGGAGGCGACCGCGCGCCGGGACCGGGCCGCCGAACGACTGGCGCACAGCCTGTTCCGGCCATGGCGCCGCTGGCAGCTGGCTCGCCGGGAACGCCGGCTGGATGTGGCCGGGCAGCAGGAGCGGGAGGCAGCACAGCAGCTCGCCCTGACCCAGGCCGAGCTGGCCCGGTTGCACGCGCGACTGGCCGATGTCGGCGCGGCCGACCCGGTGGCCTGCCAGATCGCCGCGGAGCTCGCCACGGCCACCGCCCGGTTCACCAGCTTCCTCACCGAGGCCGACAGCGGACTGGCCCGGCTGCGTCAGGCCACCGCGGGACTGTCCCAGCCGCCGCAGGTGTCGTGGGCCGATCTGTCGTCGTGGCAGCGGCACCTGGCATGGTGGGAACGGGAACTGCCCTTGCTGGGGACCAGATCGCGTCTGCTCAACGAGTGGCGCGCCGAGCTGCACGAACCCGCCGGACGACTGCATACCGAGCTGGTCCGCTACGCCGATGTGGTCGCCGCGACCTGCCTCGGCCTCAACGCGTCGCTGCTGCAGGAGCTGGAGATCGACGTGGCGATCGTCGACGAGGCTGGTCAGATCTCGCTGCCCACGGTGCTCGTTCCGCTGGTCCGGGCCCGTCGCGCGGTACTTGTCGGAGACCACCAGCAGCTACCACCGCTGGTGGAGCCCGAACTGAGGAAACTGCTGTCCGATCCGGCCGACGGGGACAGGCTGGATCCGCACAGCCTCCGGACGGTGCTGGCCAGCGCGTTCGAGTCGCTGTTCGACACCACACCGGCGGAGAACCGGATCATGTTGCGGGAGCAGCGGCGGATGCCGGAAAGCATCGCCGAGTTCGTCTCCACCCAGTTCTACGACGGGCGGCTGAGCTCCGCGGTGCGCCGGGTGCACCACGACCCGCTGTTCAGCCACCCGTTCGCCATCGTCGACACCAGCGACCAGCCGGAGCCGGAGCGGGCCGAGACCGACCTCAGCAGGGGCAAGGGCAGCACCATGGCCGGCTACCTGAACCACCTCGAGGCCAGGATCATCACCCGGCTCATCGCGCACGCGGCCCGGCGCGGCGAGGAGTGGGCGGTCATCGTGCCCTACAACGGCCAGGTCCAGCTCATCCGCGACTCGCTGGTCGCCGAACTGGGCAGTCAGCGGGCCGTGCGGGATCACGTCGGCACCGTCGACTCGTTCCAGGGCGGGGAACGGGATCTGGTCGTCTACGGCTGCACCCGGAGCAACCCGGACGGCGCGGTCGGCTTCCTCCGTGAGCTGCGCCGGTTCAACGTGGCGATCACCCGTGCCAAGGAGCAGCTGGTGGTCGTCGGCGACCTGATCGGACTGCTGCAGGCCAAGGATGAGGAGTTCCGGCAGCTGATGATCCGGATGGCCGAGCACGTCCACCGGCACGGCCAGATCCTGCCTTCGGCGGAGCTGCTGCGCATGCTGGAACAGGATGGGCACGATGAACAGTGACCCCAACGGTTTCCGGTCCCGGAAGCCACACTCGATCGGCCGCGCGCTGGACCTGTGCCTGGCCATTCCTGGGATCCAGCCCACTCGGTGTCTGTCGATGCTGTACCCGCTGTGGGAGGTCGAGGTGCTCGCCGAGGTGGAGTCGAAGGAGGAGTACGAGGTCTTCGACCAGTACGTGGAACGGGCGATCAGTGAGGCGGGGGTGACCACGGCCGAGGGCATTTCCGCCTTCTTCCGGATCGAGCCGCCGCTGGTGCTCCGGGTGCTGCGGTTCCTGCAGGCCATCGGACATGTCGTGCTGATGGACGGGCACTACCGGCTCACCGAGCTGGGCGCCCGCTCCCAGCGGGAGGCGATCCGCTACACGGTGAAGGAGACCAGGCAGAACCTGCTCTTCGACGCCTTGAGTCTCACCCCGCTCACCCGCGAGCACCAGGCCGGGGAGATCCGCACCTTCGACCGGCGCGCGGTGCTCGCGGAGAATGAGGACCTCAGGTACTTCCAGCTGCTGACCGCGGGAGTGCTCAACGGACGCGTGGCCTTCGACCCGGCCGCACTGCGGGCGTTGGAGAACCTGCCGGAGCGGGACGAGCACAACCTGCCGCGCACACTGCGGAACCTGCGGCTGGTCAAGGCGTGGGAGGTCTACCTGCCGCTGCATCTGGTGGAGACGGTCACCGACCGCGGCGACACCAGGCTGCTGGCCATCAGCCAGCTCCCCGGCGGGCCGGACGACCTGCTGAGCCGGTTGTGCGACTCCCAGACCGAGGTCCGCAACCTGTTCAACAGCGAACCCGAGGCCGATCCGGAGGATGTCCTGGTGAGCTGGCTGGACCGCCAGGGGCTGCCCACGACCGACGTGCTGACCCAGCTGCCCAACGGCGTGTGGCGGGCGACTCTGCCCGAGGACATGTTCAACTCGAACAGCCTCAGGCCGACCCGCATCGGAAGGTTCCAGCAGACCAAGGGCCGGTTCATGCAGATCTGGTGCGACAAACTCGCCCAGCGCAGACTGGCCGCGCTGGAGCGCGGGCTGTGGCTGATCCAGTCTCGGCTCAAACGCCTCGATGATCTCCAGGCGGGGCTGGACCGGCTGACCGAACAGCTGGAGATCGACAGGCTGACCGTGTCCGATCTCAAGGACCACGCGGTGGCCACCGGCAAGGTCAAGGAGACGTTGCGGATCGACTCGCTGAGCTGAGTCCGCTCGGTGTCGGCTCACGCGTGGTCCCGGCGATCGGCCCGGTCAGCCGTTGGTCCATTCCAGGGCCGCGGCGGCGATTTCCTCATCCGGGACGTCGCGGTCGTGCCGGGCGATACACCAGCGGATTCCCGCCGGACAGCGGAAAACACCCATCCGGTCACCGGAGAAAGCGTCGCTGACCGGGTTGACCGGGGTCGCGCCCAATTCGATCGCGCGGTCGTAAACCGCGTCCACCTCGGCGGTCCAGAAGGTCATGGTGAAGGCGTTGCCCTCGGCTGGGCTGGGCAGGATGCCGTAGTCGGGCATGGGTTCGCTGAGTTGGAACATCGAGTCGCCGAGGCGGAGTTCGGCGTGCATGACCTGGCCGTCGGGGGCGTCCAGGCGTTTGACCACCTCGGCGCCCAGGGCCTGCTGGTAGAAGTCGATGGCTTTGGCGCAGTCGGGGGCGGCGAAGAAGGTGTTCAGGCGCTGGTAGCCGGTGGGGGCGGGGCCGGTGGCGGCGAGGTTGTCGGTCATGTGCGGCATCCTGGCTGCCGTGCCGACCGACCGGCTTGGACAAACGCGACAGCTCGCCACGACGAGCGAGTACGGCGTGCTCGGGGTGCGCAACGTCGACTTCACCTTGACCCGGGTGCCGGCCTCGCCGGACCTGGCGCCGCTGGTGGAGCGGCATTGGCTGGTGTCCTGGGCGTTGCCGCCGGGTCGGCGGGCTTCGGTGACGTTGTTGCCGCATCCGTGCGTGAACCTGGTGTTCGACCGGGGGCGGCTGGCCGTGAGCGGGGTGGGCAGTGCGCGGTTCACCTACACCTACGAGGGGGTGGGGCGGGTGTTCGGGGTCAAGTTCCGGCCGGGCGGGTTCCTGCCGTTCCTGGGTGCGCCGGTGGCGGAGCTGACCGATCAGGTGCGGCCGTTGTCGGCGTTGTGGGGCGCCGGCGCCGAGGTGCTGGCGGCCGAGCTGGGGGCGGCGCGGGACCTGGATGACCTGGTGGCGGTGGCGGAGCGGCAGCTGCGGGCGCACTGGCCGGGGGTGGCGCCGGAGACGGCCGAGGTGGGCCGGATCGTGCGAGCGTTGCTGCACGACCGGGACATCACCAGGGTGAGCGATGTGTGCGAGCGGTTCGGCATCTCGCCGCGGTCGCTGCAGCGGCTGTTCCACCGGCATGTCGGGGTGAGTCCGAAGTGGGTGCTGCGCCGGTACCGGTTGCACGAGGCCGCGGCCAGGCTGGCCGAGGGCACTTCGGGGACCTGGACCGAGGTGGCGGTGGAACTGGGCTACTTCGACCAGTCGCACTTCATCCGCGATTTCACCAGGGCGATCGGGCTGACCCCGGTGGCCTACGCCGAGGCCTGCCGAGTGCGGCAGGCCCCGGTCAGCGCCTGAACTCCCCTGGTCTCAGCCGCGGTTGCGCCAGGGCCAGCGGGATGGCGGTGGGTCTTCGGCCACGGGGCCGATCTCGGTGAGCAGCTGCTCGATCTGCGCCCGTTGCGGCGCGTCCTCGGCGAGCTGGGCCAGTGCCGCGGTGAGCAGCGGGTGGGCCTGCGCGCCCCGGCCCAGCTGGACCAGCAGCCGGCCGCGCAGCACGTCAGCGGTCAGTGTGGGCTCCACCGCCCCGTCCAGGCTCCGGAACTTCTCGGCGGCGGCGTTCGCCCTGTCCAGGGCCGGGTTGAGGTCCTCGTCGGCGGAGAGGATCCGGGCCGCGTCGTAGTCCAGGATGGCGAGGTTGAAGACCTCCTCGGGGTCCTGGCCCAGCCTGGTGGCGAGCTGGTCGGCGGCGGCCAGGGCGGCGCGGGCCTGTTCGGGTTCGCGGGCCCAGTGCCAGGACAGGGCGGCGCGGCGGCGGTGGCCGAGTTCGCGCAGGGTTTCCTCGACCTGGCGCAGCACCTCGGCTGCGGCGAGGTGGCGCTGGGCGGCCAGGGCGTCGCGGTCGAGTCCGTCCAGGATGTCGGCGGCCAGGTCGTGCATCTGGGCCAGGCCGTAGGTGTTGTCCGTCGCGGTGCAGTGCGCGGCGACCTGGTCGATCAGGGCCAGCGCCGAATCGGGCTGGCCGAGTTCGCGGTAGGCCTTGTGCAGCAGGAACCTGGCCCTGGCGAGCAGGTCTGGGTCCTCGATCGCGGCGATGGCCTCCTCCAGGGCGTCGGCGGCCTCCTCCGGCAGGTCGACGGCCATGGCCGCGATGGCCAGGTCGATCCTGATCCGGGGCAGGGATTCGACCTGGTGCCGCAGGGCGTCGGCGACCGCGTCGGTGAGGTGCCGGTAGCCGTCGGCCTCGCGCTCCATGGCCATGGCCACCCGCCCGGCCTCGTGCCGGGCGTAGCTGCGCACGACCGGGTCGACGGCCTGGAACGCCTCGGTGAGCAGGGTGTAGCCGGCTTCCAGTTCGCCGGTGGCGGCGGTCAGGTTGCCCGTGGTGCACAGGTGCTGCCACAGCGCGCCGCCGGGCGGCAGTTCGCGGAGCACGGCGAGACCGCGCCGCGCGTAGGCGAGGGCTGCGGGGACCCCTTCCTCGCCGAGGGCCAGTTCCCTGTGGGTGGCCAGCACGAGCATGTCGGCGGCGAGTTGCCGGTCCAGGTGCCCGTCGGTGCGCTCAACCAGGTCGCGGGCGAGCCGGGCCGCGGTCTCGTCCTCGTCGAGGCAGCTGTGGCCGTCGACGAGCCGGGACTGGGCGCGGATCAGCGCCTCCTCGTCCCCCGCCGTGCGCAGCGCCTCGATGGCCGCGCGCAGCAGGGCCAGTCCCGCCTCACCGTCGCCGTCGTAGCAGTGCACCAGGCCGAGGCGGCTGCGGGTGGTCTCGGCACGCACCGGTTCGCCGTGCTCGGCGAAGAGCCCGAGGGACTCGCGCAGGCAGTGTTTGGCCCCGTCCGGGTCGGTGTCGAAGGTGGCCTGCGCGCGGGCGGCCAGGCGCCGGGCGCGCAGCGGCGGCGGCGGTTGCGGGCACACCTGGTCGAAGCGGGCCCACACCGCCGCGGCGACCTCGTCGTCCTCCCGGTGGGTGGCGGCTTCGGCCGCGTCGGCGAGGTCCTCCGGGGTGTCCGGGTAGCTGACCGGCGGCGGTGCGGCCACGGGCAGGCTGGTGGCGGCGCGGGCCGGGCCGGACAGCGGCAGGTGCTCGACCAGTGGTTCGGCGGACAGGGTGGCGCGGATCCGGTCGCCCTGTTCACTGCTGCCGTTGCGGGCGTCGAAGCGGGCGGCCAGGTCCAGGGCCTGTTCGGCGAGTTCGTCGCGCAGCGCGGTGGCCGGCCAGTCCACGGCGGCCCGGTCGCGGTGCGCGGGTCGGCGGACCGGGGTGTCCGGGTGGCCGGCCTCGATCACCTGGGTGAGCACCAGCGCGCCGGCGGCGGCGAAACGCATGGCGGCGTTGGGGTTGCTGGGTTCGTCGAGCCAGCCGAGGTGGCGGGTCAGGATGTCCAGGCCGCGCGGGTGGTTGCCGGTGCAGGCGCAGAAGACGAGGTGTTCGGCGATCAGGCCGAGTTCGGCGCGGTCGTGCTGGATCGCCCGGTAGGCGCCGCGGTGGGCTTGCGCGGCTTCGGTGAGCCTGCCGGTGCGCAGGTAGGGCAGCAGCAGGTCGGTGCGGATGCTGTGCGGTTGTTCCCGGCAGTTGAGCTGCCCGGTGAGCACTGGCAGCGCGGCGGCCACCGCGTCCTCGTCCCGGCCGAGCCAGACCAGGTGGTTGATCTTGCCGTTGGGTTCGCAGCCGACACAGTCGGAGAGTTCGCCGCGCGGGCTGGCGTCCCAGAGCCGGAACTGTTCGGCCGCGGTGTCCCGGTCGCCGATGTGCCGGGCGAGCATTTCCCGGTACTGGTGCACGGGATTCAGGCCGTGTCCGGCGAGCCGGTAGCGGCGTTCCATGTCGTCGAGCACGGCCTGGGTCTGCGCCAGGGGGACTTCGGGGAAGTCGGCGAGGGCGCTGACGATGCCCTTGAAGTTCCAGAACAGGTGGTGGTCGAAGCGCTGGTCGCCCTCGCCGCGGTCGTAGGCGGCCAGGCACCAGGCGAAGGGCACGAAGGTCTTGGCCGGTTCGGCGCCGTAGCGGTAGGCCTGCAGGCTGAAGATCCGGGCGGCGTACTGGAGTTCGGCCAGGCCGAGCGCGTCGGCGTGCCGGATGACCTCCTCGACCGCGGCGGTGCGGGCCGGGCCGTAGGGCAGGTCGTGGCTGGCCCGCAGCTTGTCCTGGAGTTCCTCGGGGCTCACTGGGTGTCCTCCTGGGGCACGGCCGCGTCGAGCAGGCCGAGGAACGAGCGGTTGAGCAGGGCGGCGTCGGCGGGCCGGATCGGGTGGTAGCCGAGCAGCAGGGCCTGGCCGTAGAGGGCTTCCACGGCGAGGGCGACCATGGCCGGGTCGGTGAGCGCGCAGATGCGGCGCACCAGGGGGTTGCGGTGGTTGAGCACGAGTTGCGGCCGGTCCTCGGCGGGTTTCTCGAACGCGGCGAGCACTCCGGCCCAGAGCTGGTCGGCCTTGGCCCTGGTGGCTTTCAGCTCGCTCTGGAAGGCGGCGTCGCGGTCGATGAGGTAGAGCACGGACAGCGCGGGCGGGTCGAAGGCGCGCAGCGCGACCTCGCAGCCGAGCCGGTCCAGGGCGCGCTGGGCACTGGCCAGGAAGGGGCGCAGGCCGAGTTCGACGGCGGGGTCGAGTGGGGCGAGCCGGGTCATCACCTCGCCGGGTTCCAGGCGCTGTACGACCAGGTCGGGGTCCAGGGCGGGCAGTCTGGTGATGATCTCGCTGTCGTAGGTGTAGCCGCCGTTGACCACGGCCAGGCCCTGGGCGGAGGCGACCGCGGCGAGCTGGCGGAAGTCCTCGGCGGTGCTGGTGTAGCGGATCCGGCCGTGCCGGGCGCGGAATTCGCCGAGCGTCATCCGCCCCATGTTGGTTTCCACCGGCAGCCATTCGTCGACCAGCGCGAGCATCTCGTCGTCGTGCAGGGCGAGGGCTTTGACGCCGAGGTGGTGGATGCCCAGGAACCGGGCCAGCCGTCCGGGGTCGGTGGCGGCCAGGCCGACCAGCCAGCCGCGGAGCTGGGCGCCGAGGGCTTCGCGCACCTCGTCGAGGAGGCCGTCGTCGTAGAGGGCTTCGCGGCTGGCGGTGGGGCGCAGTTCGGTGGCGTCGACGACGCAGCGGGCGAAGAAGGCCCAGCCGGGCAGCAGGCCGTCGGCGCTCTCGGTGAGCAGCATGCCTTTGAGGTAGACGCGGTGTCCGGCGCGTTCGGCCGGGTTGGCCTGGAACGGCAGCACGTAGGCCACGCCGGTGAGCCCGGCCTGGGGCACGTCGAGTTCGACCGCGTCGAAGGGGGTGAAGCCGACGGTGTCCTGGGCGTAGCCGACCAGATCGGCCAGCCGCTGTCCCGCCGGCCGGTCGTCGGCGCGCCAGGGCGGCCCGTCCCCTGCGACCCGCGCTCCCCCGACGGTGATCGGGACGGGCAGCATCGAGCCGTAGAGGGTGGCGAGTTCGACCACGGTGGGTCCGGCGAACCAGGTTTCCGCGCCGGGCCGGGCGGACAGGGTGACGGTGGTGCCTGCTTCGGCGCGTTCGGCGGTGCCGATCCGGTAGGTGCCGTCGGCCCGGCCGACCCATTCGACCGCGGGCGCGCCGGTGTGTGAGCGGGTGAGCACGGTGACCTCGTCGGCGACCAGGAACGCCGAGAGTAGGCCGATGCCGAACTGGCCGAGGAACTCGTGCCGGGCGAAGCCCAGTTCATCGCGTTTGGAGCTGCGGCCGATGGTGGCCAGCAGTTCGTGCACCTGGTCCTCGGACAGCCCGATGCCGGTGTCGGTGATGGTCAGTGTGGTGCCGGTGGTGTCGATCGCGATGGCGGCGGGCGCCCCGGGTTCGACGGCCCTGCGGGCGGTCACCGCGTCGACGGCGTTCTGCAGCAGCTCGCGCAGGTAGACCCGCGGGCTGGAGTAGAGGTGGTGGCTGAGCAGGTCGACCACGCCACGCAGGTCCACCTGGAATGTGCGATCCAAATTAGTTCGTCCCCCCTGATGTGCTCGGGCCATCCTAGGCCGGTGGACGAGCGCGACATGCAGGAACTGACGGACGCGGTGTGGACGCCGGGCGCCCGCTGGCATCCAGGTGAGCTGACCTGGTCCCGGTTGCAGCACCTCGGCCGCGCGCCGGACTGGCCGACCCGGTTGTGGCGGCGGGGATCGACGGTGCTGGCCTGGGGCTGGGTGGACCTGCCCGGCTCGCTGTACCTGCAGACCCGGCCGGAGTCGGCGGACCTCGTGAGCGAGGTGCTGGACTGGGCTGAGTCGGTGACTGCCGGAGGGCTGTCGGTGCACGTGCTGGACCGGGAACGCCACCTGGTGGACTCCTTGCATGCCAACGGGTACACCGAGTCCACTGTGGACGGCCCGTTCTTCCAGCGGATGGTCGGCGGCCTCGACGAGCTGCCGGAAGTCGTGCTACCGGACGGGTTTTCGCTCGCCGAGGCCACCGATCTCGTTGCCAGGGTGAGGATTCACCGGACCGCGTTCCACCCGTCGCGGGTCACCGTGGACAGCTACACCAACGTCACCAGGGCCTGGCTGTACCGGCGGGAACTGGACCTGGTGGTGCACGCCCCGGACGGCCGCCTGGCCGCGTTCTGCCTGGGCTGGCTGGACTCGCGGTCCCGGGTCGGCACGTTCGAGCCGGTGGGCGCCGATCCGGAGTTCCGCGGGCTGGGCCTGGCCAGGGCGGTGTGCCTGGCGGTACTGCACCGGATGCGGACGCTGGGCGCGAACACCGCCACCGTGCTGCCCAGGGGCGATGCCGCCTACCCAGTGCCCGCGCGGCTCTACGCCGGGCTGGGCCTGTCGCCGATCGGCCGAACGGTGGTCTTCACCCGAACCCGCTGAACCATTCCCGCTTCGGCGGACGTTGGCCGGAGCATGAGCACCGCATCGATCGCCGGAATCCTGGTCATGCTGCCCGCGCTGGTGGGGATCGCCATCCTGTGGCGGTGGAGCGGACCGGGCCTGACCGAGCCCAAACCCCTGCCCCAGCCCCGGGAACTGCTCGCCAAGGCCAAGCAGGCCCTCGACAAGCTGGCCCCGCCCCGACGTCCGCAACCCGCGCCGACAGTGCGGATCGGCGCGCACCGCAGCCGGGTGCCGCGGTACGCGCCGTTGCCCACCATGCATTCGGTGGCCGAGATCCGCGCCCGCGAGGACGCCGATCACCTTGCCTACTACCCGAGGTTGCGCCGCGGTTAGCGGCGGAACCGCCAGGTCTTGCTGTCGAAGGCCACGCAGATGCTCGGCGAGAGCACGACCACCCGCAGCGTGCCGTCCCGGAAGTCGTAGTCGATGCCCTCGACCTCGAAACTGCCGGAACACCCGCTCTGCAACGGCAACTGCCCCAGCTCCCGGACCACCCCGCGGACGTCCGTGCCGCCCAGCGCGGCGTCCAGATCGACCTGGAGCAACTGTTTGCCGGGACCGTCGGAGGGGCAGAGCAGCTGCGTGGCCGAGGTGAACTCGCAGCCCTGGAGGTTGCTGACGGTGCGGTCCAGCCGGATCGCGAAGGCGTACGGCAGGTTCTTGCCCGGATCGGTGACGGCCACCCCCGGGTTGGGGAAGACCAGCAGCCGGTTCATCTCACCCCACTCCCCCGACACCAGCCACCGGGCGTCGGGGGACACGGCGGCGAAGGAGTTGTTGATGGCCTCCCAGGATTCCAGCTGGTGCACGTACTCCGCCCACCGGCCGTCCGCGGTCTGCACCCGGAACATCTTGGCGCGCAAGGTGCTGCTCTGGTACGGCTCGACGTAGACGCCCGCGCGGGAGCCGGGGTCGCCGACGTGGTCCCAGCCCCTGGTGCGCACGTCCAGGGGGATGGTGCCGATGCCGGTGTAGCGGATGGATCCGTTGCCGTCACGGATGATCGTGGCCAGGCCCTGGCTCTCGTCCAGTGCGCGGGCGTGGTCGGAGCCGAGGGTCCGCCAGGGACCGACGTCGGCCGAGGCTGGCAGGGCGCCCAGGATCAGGGCGGTCGAGACGAGGATGGCGGTGGCGGCGCTGCGCAGGGCGTTCCTGCGGGTCATGCTCGCTCCTGGGGGACGGACGGATGGCGCGGCGGAGCCGGTTCGGACCCTACCCGGCCGCGCTGGCCGCGGTCGAGCATTCCGCGGTCGAGTAGTCCCAATGCGGCCGCGCGCAACCCGGCCTGGAACCGGCTGGTGGCGCCGAGGGTGTCCATCAGCGCGCGGACGTGGCGTTGCGCGGTGCGCAGGCTGACGCCCAGGCGGAGCGCGATGGTCTTGTCGGTGAGCCCGGCGGCGAGCAGTTCCAGGACCCGCCAGTCCACGCCGGGGGTGGCGTGCTGGCCGGGCAGTGGGGCGGCGCGCTGCCAGCTGTGCTCGAACAGCGAGCGCAACCCGGTCAGCAGGGCCGAGGCGGAGACCAGCAGCGCGCTGTCGGTCTCGTGCCCGATGGCCACCGGCAGGATCGCCCACCGTCGGTCGACCAGGCCCAGTTTGGTCGGCAGTCCGGGCAGCACCCGGATGCGTTCGCCGCGGGCCCGCCTGCGGTGCAAGGCGTCCAGCACGTGCGCGCAGTCCACATAGGACGCGTCGTAGACGGTCCGGTAGACCACGCCGGCGGCCAGTGCGCTGCGGGCCTCCTCGTTGGCCGAGCCCGCGACGTAGGGCGGCCGCTCGAACTGGCACACCTCGAACCGCGCGGCCCGTTGCAACCCGGCCCAGCGCCGCGCGATCGCGGCGTGCCCGCGCAGCAGTTCGACCGGCCCGTGGTTCTCCGAGTCGCCGGTGGCCCGGTCGTAGATGGTCATCAGCGCCGGGATGAGCGCGCGCACCCGGTGCAGTCGTTGGTGGTGGGAGACGATGTAGGACTCGATCGCCGAGTCCGGCGGCACCCGCGTCCAGCGCCCGTCCGCGGCGACCACCAGGCCGGCCTGGTCGAGGAAGGCAAGCAGGTCCGCGGTGTGCGCGGGGTCGAGACCGGCCGTGACGGCCAGTTCGTCGGTGGTCCAGGACGGGCGGGTCAGCACGATCTCGTAGACGCGCTGTTGATCAGCGGTGAGGCCGAGCACCTCCAACATGCCACACACTCCGAGCAGCAGGGGTACTCGACATCTACCGCCCCGGGCGGCGGGACACTACCCGCCGCCCGGAGGGTCACCCACCTACGCCGCGGCGGGTTGCCTGGCCGTGACCGTCGCACCGGCCAGCGTCCATGCGCCGTGAGCGGCGGCGTTGGTGGCCACGCCCATGACGTTCGCCGCGACGTTGGTGATGGTGTCGCAGCGCTGGTGGTAGCAGGGATCGCTGCCGCTGCCGATGCCGCCGACCGGGATGCCGACCCGGGAGAAGCTGGCGTGGTCGGAGCGGCCGCCGATGTTCATCGTCCGGGTCGGGATGCCCTTGCCGCGGAAGTAGGCCTGGAACATCTGCTGGATGCTCGCGTTGTCGTTGTAGACACCCCAGGTGGTGGTGGCGCGGGCGCCGACCATGTCGAAGTTGAGGTAGCTCTTGATCTTCGCGCGTTCGGCGGCGGGCAGCGCGTTGACGTAGTAGCGGGAGCCGATCAGCCCGAGTTCCTCCGCGCCCCACCAGCCGAAGCGCAGTTTCTTCTGCGTCACCAGCTTCTCCCTGGACACGGCCAGGGCGGTTTCCAGGGCGGCGGCCGAGCCGGAGGCGTTGTCGTTCATGCCGGGCCCGGCGGTCACCGAGTCCAGGTGGGCGCCCAGGAACACCACCTGGTTGGCGTCGCCGCTGGTCCAGTCCGCGGTGAGGTTCCAGCCGGTGGCGCCGTTGTGGGTGAAGGACTGCAGGGTGGTGCGGAACCCGGCGGCGTCCAGCTTGCCCTTGACGTAGTCGATGGAGGCCTTGTAGCCGGGCCTGCCGTGCGCCCGGTTGCCGCCGTTGCGATCGGCGATGGCCTGGAACTGCTGCATATGCGCCATCACGTTCGCGTCCGGGATATTCGGCGGCGCGGCATATATCGGCGCGCTGAGTATGCCGGTGGCGCGGGCCTGGCCGGTGCTGGAGGCCGCGACAGCCGGGGACACGAAGGAAAAGCCAAGCAGGGCAACGGTTGTCAGCGCGGTGAGGGCTCGCGAGACCGTCCTTGTCACAGGCATGAGCACGCTCCTAGAGTCCGGGAACCTACGGCCGCACGCTAGGTGTCCGGCCGACGGTCCCGGGCGGGCTGGCACAGATGCGGTGCGGCACTGGCGCAATTACGTCGCGGGCCCACCCGAGGCGTTGCGCCGCAACAGACTTCCGCCCATGCGAAGACTTCTCCTCGCCGTCACGGCCACCGCCCTGCTCCTCCCCGCCACCCCCGCGACCGCCACCCCCGGGATCCCCGCCACCGCCGCCCACAACACCTCCACCCTCGCCGCACCCGACATCCCGGTCGCCGCCGTGCAACGCCACCTCACCCGCTTCGACGCCATCGCCGCCGCCAACGGCGGCAACCGCGCCCACGGCCGCCCCGGCTACCGCGCCTCCATCGACTATCTCAAGTCCATTGTGGACAGCGCGGGCTTCCGCACCACCCTCCAGTCCTTCACCTATCGCGGCGCCACCGGCTGGAACCTGATCGCCGACTGGCCCGGCGGCGACGAGTCGAACGTGCTGCTCACCGGCGCGCACCTGGACAGCGTCACCACCGCCCCCGGCGTCAACGACAACGGCTCCGGCTCGGCCGCGATCCTGGAGGTCGCGCTCGCCGTGGCCAGGGAGAAGCCCGCGGTCAAGCGGCACCTGCGGTTCGCCTGGTGGGGCGCGGAGGAGCTGTGGATGATCGGCTCCGCGCACTACGTCAACACCCTGCCGGCCGCCGAACGCGCCAAGATCAAGTCCTATCTCAACGTGGACATGATCGGCTCGGTGAACACCGCCTACTTCGTGCTCGACGGCGACCGCTACCCGGCGGGCTCGCTGGCCATCGAGCGCGCGCTGAAGGAGTACTACGCCCGGATCGGCGTGCCGGTGGAGGACCTGGACATGGGCGGTCGCGGCGACCACGCCTCCTTCACCCGGTACAACATCCCGGTCGGCGGCCCGTTCACCGGCGCCGAGGGCCGCAAGACCGCCGCCCAGGCCCGCAAGTGGGGCGGCACCGCGGGCGCGCCGTATGACCCCTGCTACCACCGGGCCTGCGACACCGTGCGCAACATCGACGTCACCGCGCTGGACCGCAACACCGACGCGGTCGCGCACGCGGTCTGGTCCCTGTCCGGCTGACCGCGGCCGGCCGCCACGTACAGTGTTCAGGGCGGTAGCGGCGTAGCGGAACGGATTGAGCAGCGATGACGGCAAGTGTCGACGAGGAGATCGAGCAGGCGGACGGCCCCGGGATCGACCGGGACCGGATGGCGATCTGCCTCCAGGTGCTGGCCGAGGTCGGCGAACTCGACACCGAACACCCGGACGCGGTGGCCATCCGCCGCGCCACCGCCGGGATCTTCAAGGACGTGCGCAAGCGCCGCCGCCAGGCCAAGCGGCTGGCCGAGATGGACGCCGACCGCGCGGTGACCGCGGCCACCGCCACCGGCTCACCCGAGCGCATCGACGACGAGACCAGGGGCATCCCGCTGGTCTCCAACGCCGCGGGCGCCACCGCGGGCACCCTGATCCGCGCCCGCGCCTGCTACCACTGCAAACAGCGCTACAACCTGGTCGACGCCTTCTACCACCAGCTCTGCCCCGAATGCGCCGCGCTCAACCGCGCCCGCCGGGACGCGCGCACCGACCTGACCGGTCGGCGCGCGCTGCTCACCGGCGGCCGGGCCAAGATCGGCATGTACATCGCGCTGCGGCTGCTCCGCGACGGCGCGCACACCACCATCACCACCCGTTTCCCCAACGACGCGGTGCGCCGCTTCGCCGCCATGGAGGACAGCGGCGACTGGCTGCACCGGCTGCGCGTGGTCGGCATCGACCTGCGCGACCCGGCCCAGGTGGTCGCGCTGGCCGACTCGGTCGCCGAACAGGGCCCGCTGGACATCCTGATCAACAACGCCGCGCAGACCGTGCGCCGCTCCCCCGGCTCCTACGCGCTGCTGGAATCCGCCGAGGCCGCGCCGCTGCCCGCGGGCCCGCTGCCGGAGCTGATCACCTTCGGCCACACCAGCGACGCGCACCCCGCCGCGCTGGCCGGTTCACTGTCCTCGGTGTCGCCGAGCGAGGCCAGCGCCCAGGCGCACAACCTGACCGCGCTCGCGCTCACCGCCGGATCCGCCTCGCCGGAGCGGGTGGCCGCCGAGATCGCCATCGACGCCGGCGGCCTGGTGCCCGACCTGCACGATGTCAACAGCTGGACCCAGCGGGTGCACGAGGTGGACGCGCTGGAGATGCTCGAGGTCCAGCTCTGCAACCAGACCGCGCCGTTCATCCTGATCAGCCGCCTGCGCCCGTCGATGGCGGCCGCGGCGGCGCGGCGCAAGTACGTGGTCAACGTCTCGGCGATGGAAGGCCAGTTCAGCCGCAAGTACAAGGGCCCAGGCCACCCGCACACGAACATGGCCAAGGCCGCGCTGAACATGCTCACCCGCACCAGCGCGGGCGAGATGCTGACCACCGACCGGATCCTGATGACCGCGGTGGACACCGGCTGGATCACCGACGAACGCCCGCACCCGACCAAGATGCGCCTGGCCGAGGAGGGCTTCCACGCCCCCCTCGACCTGGTCGACGGCGCGGCCCGGGTGTACGACCCGATCGTGCGCGGCGAGGCGGGCGAGGACCTGTTCGGCTGCTTCCTGAAGGACTACGCGCCCTCGCCGTGGTGACCCGACCGGTGGCTCAGCAGGCCAGCCGGTAGGCCAGCCACTCGTCGGCGACCACCAGCCCGGCCCCGGCCAGTGCCTCGGCCAGCACCGGGTCCTCCAGCTCGCGCACCACCAGCCCGGAGACCTCGGCCCGCGCCTGCTCGATCACCGCGACCAGCAGCACCAGCAACTCGGCCGCGCTGGTGTCCCGGTGCACGACGAGTTCGACCTCGGCGGTCTCGTCGTCGACGAGCACCGCGGTGGTGAACGCCTTGGGCCGCCCGTCGACGTCGCGCAGGTCCACGGTCAGGTAGCCGGCCAGGTCGGCGCCGACCGCGTCCGCCACGTCGTCCACGGTCCATTCCCCGCCGAGCACCGCCGAGCACAGTTCCACGTACTCGGTGAGTTCGGCGTCGGTCGGCTCCACCGGCAACTCGCGCACCACGACCTCCGGCAGCCCGGCCGGCGGTTGCCAGCCGGCCAGCTCCAGCCGCCAGACCCGGCCCAGCTCGGCCGCGGTGACGGCCTGTACCGCGGCCGCCACCCGCCGATCCAGCCCACCCTCGGTGTCACACCACCGGACCCCGGTGCAGCCGGCCTCGCGCGCCAGCTCCACCGCGGCCGTGACCAGCACGGACAACACCTCGACCTCACTGGCCGAGCCCTCGCCCACCGCCCCGGCGACCCGCCGCGCCTCCCGCTCGACCAACACCCACTGCAACCCGGCATCGGTCTCCGGCAGCTCCGGCCAGAACAACTCCACCCAGCCGACGAGGACCTCGCCCCGGCGCGCGACCACCGCGCCCAGGACCCCACGGTCCTCCTCGTCCAGTTCAGGTTGCGACTCACCGAGGGTCTGGAACATCTCGTGCACCAGCCGCAGGTCGACGTGCTCGTCCCGCCTCAGCTCGACGGTCAGCGCGGTGGCGTCAGTGGTCCCGGTGCTCATGTCTCCCCGTTCGCCGTACCTGGGCCTGGCGCGAAGGTACTGGCGAGCGGGCCCGCTGACCTGCGGAACCACCCGGTGGGGCGGCCAACTCAACCCGGTCGGCGGCGCACGGACTACCGGAACGTCACGATCGGCGGCGTCCCATGATGCCGATCGGAGAACTGCCACTCGTGCCACAGCCAGACGTGCACACCCATCACCTCCCCGACGATCTCGGCGACATGCCCACGCACAGTGACCCCACAACCGAACGGACACTCCATGGCCAGACGAACGTCGTTCTGGTCGGTGGGCTTGCGCGCCCGCGGCGCCGGGGCAGGTGCAGGGGCCTGGCTCGGCGGGTGGGCGGTGGCGGGCCAGGGCCGCAGCGCCGGCGGCTCCGGGGCCGGCAACGGCACCCCAGGCTGGACCAGGCGCAGCCACGGCCGGGTGAGCTGGTGCCGGTCGCCAACCGGACTCGGCGGATTCAGGTTCCTCCCCATTTCCCCAACCCTGGGCGGTGACCCGAGGTCAAGGCAGGTTCCGGATGCGTGACTTTGTGGCGGGTTTGCCGGGCACAGGGGGACAGTGATGAGGTATGGCTAACACCCGTGGGAGTGAGTGCGATCCCACGAAAGCAGGTACGAGGAGAGTGGGGAGGTCACGCTGTGAACCCGAAAAAGCAGGAAGTGCTCGACACCGGCAACTCCGGCACACACTGACCGGGACCGGCGCACCTACGGCGCCGAGGCCACAGGGGGACGGCAAGGGGCCGCCGTCCTCTGGGCCGTTCCAGCGAGAACGCCAGGCAACACCCAAGGTGCGCACAACCGCGGATCAGTCGACCGACGTGCTGACGACGACGGATCAGCTCAACACCCCACCCGGCAACACGGCACCGGAGCCACCCCGTTGCAGTGAGCGCAAGAAAATAGCCACTCCCCACCCAGACCCCCACCCAGCGCCGAGACACCACCCCCGGCCCTGTGGAAACTGGTCCGGCACTCCTCGGACACCGCCGTAAAATGGCTGGCGCCCCACCTCACCACGCAACAGACCAGCGGTCCGAACCAGCACCACTTCGCCCCCACTTCGCACCCGCCTCAGGCGTAGCGACCCGCCACTTTTCACCCGTCCGAGCGACAAGATCCAAACATGAAGGCAACCAAAACCGGGGTTTCCGCGTTCCGCAGAGGAACGGTGGCGGCGGCGGACCGGGCTCCCCGGACAAGCAGGACGAGCACCGGCCACGCGCGCGGCAACCAAGCAGCGACCATCAGAGTCGAGCAGCAACCACCACCGGAGCCGAGCGGGGACGGCCAGGCTCCAGGCAGCCAGTCCGGTGCCTGCGGCGAGCGCGGCACCGAGCAGAACGGCGGCGAGCAGGACGGCGGCGGGCGGGACGCCGGTGAGCGGGACGCCGGCGCCGACCCAGCCGAGCGGATCAGGCGCGAGGCGCCAGCCGGCAGTTGAAGTGCCGCAGCAGCGGCGGGTTGTGCGTGAGCCGGTACCCCGGCACCCGCTCCGGATCCTTCGCGATCTCCGCCAGGATCTCCCCGACGTACTCGAGGTGGCTCTGCGTGTACACCCGGCGGGGAATGGCCAGCCGGACCAGCTCGTGGGGCGCGGGCTTGGTCAGCTCGGACTCCTCGTCGAACTCGCCCAGGTACAGCGAGCCCAGTTCGGCGCAGCGGATGCCGCCGCGGCGGTACAGCTCCAGGGCGAGGGCATGGCCGGGGAAGGCGCTGGGCGGGAGGTGGGTGAGCAGGCGGCCGGCGTTGAGGTAGATGGCGTGGATGCCGGCCGGCTGGACGATCGAGACGCCGGCGGCCACGGCGAGGTCGCCCAGGTAGCGGGATTGGTCGGCGCGGGTGGCCAGGTAGGCGGGGTCGGTGACCTCGCGCAGGCCCTGGGCGAGCATGTCCAGGTCGCGGCCGGCCAGGCCGCCGTAGGTGCGGAAGCCCTCGGTGGCGATCAGCAGGAGTTCGCAGCGGCCGGCCAGGTCCGCGTCACGCAGGGCGAGCAGGCCGCCCATGTTGACGATGCCGTCCTTCTTCAGGCTGGCCACGCAGCCGTCGGCGAGGTCGAAGGCCAGGCGGGCGACTTCGCGCGGGGTGTGGTTCTCGTATCCGGGTTCGCGTTGGGTGACCAGCCAGGCGTTCTCGGCGAAGCGGGCGGCGTCCAGGAAGAACGGCACCTCGTGGGTGCGGCACAGCTGGGCGACCGCTTCCAGGTTGGCCATGGAGACCGGTTGGCCGCCGCCGCCGTTGTTGGTGATGGTCATGATCACCAGGCCGACGGGGGTGCCGTCGGTGAGCACCCGGCGCAGGGCTTCCAGGTCGATGTCGCCCTTGAACGGGGACGGTTCGTCCAGGTTCTTGGCGGCGGGGCCGGGGAGGTCGAGCGCGGTGCAGCCGAGCAGTTCGACGTTGGCCCTGGTGGTGTCGAAGTGGGTGTTGCTGACGCTGAACTGCCCCGGCTTCAGCAACGCGGTGAACAGGATCCGCTCGGCTGCCCGGCCCTGGTGCACCGGCATCAGGTGTGGGTAACCGGTCAGCTCCTCGGCCACCTCGCGGAACCGGAAGAAGGAGCGCGCGCCGGCGTAGGACTCATCGCCCAGCGCCGAGGCGGCCTGCTGGGCCGCGGACAGCGCGCCGGTGCCGGAATCGCTGAGCAAATCGATGGTGACCACGTCGGCGGGCAGGTTGAACTGGTTGTACCCGGCCTCGACCAGCGCGGCCTCGCGCTGTTCCGGAGTGGTGATCGGGATCGGCTCGACAACCTTGATCCGGTACGGCTCCATCAACGGCATGCGGGGTGCTCCGTCTCTTCTAGGATGCGAGCGATTCGGGCCGCGGCGGGGTGACCGCGTAGGTCTCGGCCGACAGGTACACGGTGAGCCCGGCGTGTGGGCGGCCCGTGCGCAGCGACAGGTGCGGGATCAGGCCGACGCCCTCGTTAAGCGGGCGGCGGGCCAGCGCGGCCAGCGCCCGGTCCAGCAGCGCGGGGTCCAGGCCGTGCCGGGCGAGCAGCGCGTGCGCCCGGTCCAGCGCGACCTCGTCGTCCTCGACGTAGTCGCGCACCGGCAGGTAGACGGAGAACCCGCTGGCCCGGTCGGTGTCCCCGGCCAGGAAGGACAGGCTGGAGATCAGCGGCCTGCCGGTGAAGCGGCCCTGGTTGCCGCCCGCGATCGCGGTGAACTCGCGGACCTGCTCCTCGTCGACCTCCCGGGCCGCGCCGGCCGCGCGCAGCAGCTGGGTCAGGTCGCCGTCGTGGTGGGACAGGTAGACCTTGACCCTGGGGTCGGGCTGGGTGTGCAGGTCGATGGAGAAGAAGGAGTACCGGTCAAGGTCGCCGCCGGGGCGCAGGGCGCGCCGCTTGAGCGTGCCGAAGGCGCCGCCGAAGCCGAGCCGGTCCAGCCCGGCCGCGACCAGGCCGGCGGCGGCCTGCCTGCCGCGGACCTCCGGGTTGAAGTAGATCTTGAACGCCGGTGGCGCGGCCGGTCGCAGCACGATCGACCACCACCAGGCGAAGGAGCCTCGCGGGTCGGCGGGCAGGAACAGGTCGGCGACCGCCTCGAAGGGGGCGAGGGAGAAGCCGTAGCGCTCGGCCAGCCGGGGCAACAGCTCCCGAGCTGCGCAAACGTTTGCTCGGACGGACGCGCGGTCCCCCTGGGTTTCCAGGAGGAGGCGCACCGCGGGACGGCCCGCGTGGTCGACGGCGAGGGAGAACTCGACCGGGGTGTGGTCGTCAGCCACGTCGGAGGGAAAGGCCGGTGGTTGTCCCAGCGGGCGGTTCCCGCCGGGTCCCAGCATTTCCCGCACGAGGTCGGCGTATTCATCGGTGAATTCCGAAAAACCGACCGCTCGGCACAGTTCGTTCGTTCTTGCGGAAATGTCGTCAGCCAGCGAGAGCGCAGCCATGCCCATCTGACTCCGTATCGTCGTTATTGGACCGACGGCTGATCAACTTAGCCGAACGGAGATCACGACGACACCGCTCTCCCGGTGACCATGACAACCAGCTGCAAGTTACGGAACGCGTTTTTCATGCGATCGGGCATGATCGGCGGACGCACCGCGCCCGCCGTTCGTGCACAGGTACGAGATCACAGGGTTACACACTGTTACCCGGGCTGACCAGCGCGGTGTCTTCACCCGCCGACTCGGCCATCCGAGCGAGCACGTGCTCGACCAGGGTCACCAGGGCCCGCTTGCTCGACTCGCGCTGCCGCGCGTCGACCATGAGCACCGGCACCTCGGGGTTGAGCACCAGGGCCTTGCGGACCTCGTCCGGCTCATAACTGTGCGCCCCGTCGAAACAGTTGACCGCGACCACGAACGGAATTTTCCGCCGCTCGAAGAAATCAACGGACGGAAAAGAACTGTCCAGCCGACGGGTGTCCACCAGCACGATCGCGCCGATCGCGCCATTGGCTAATTCGTCCCACATGAACCAGAACCGATTTTGTCCTGGCGTGCCGAAAAGATACAGCACGATTTCGGTGCTGATGCTGATCCGGCCGAAATCCAGGGCGACCGTGGTGGTGGTCTTGCCCTCGACCCCGGCGAGGTCGTCGACGTCCTCACCGGCTTCGGTGAGCAACTCCTCGGTGCTCAGCGGGGGGATCTCGCTGACCGAGCCGACCAGCGTGGTCTTCCCCGCGCCGAAGCCGCCGGCGACCAGCAACTTGACCGAGGTGGGGATCACCAACTCGGTTTGCGGGTCAGATCCTGCGGACACCATCGAGCACCGCCTCCAGTAGATTCCTACTCGGTCTTTCCACGGCCCCGGCATACCGGGTGACCACGTCGCCGCGTTCGATCAGGTCGCTGACCAGGACCTTGACCACGATGAGCGGCACATCGATATAGGCGGCGACCTCGGCGACCGACAGGGGATGCCTGCACAGGTCGATGATGGAGAACTGCTCCGGGGTCAGGGTCTGCAGGTCGTTGTCGGTCAGCACGCTGACGATCTGGGTGGCCAGGTCCAGCTCGGTGTTGCCGGGCCTGGTCCGTCCCCTGGTCATCGCGTACGGCCGCACCAGCGGACCGGCCGCCTCGTCGAACCAGTGAATTTCCTCGTCCACCGGCATGCGCTCAGCTCCTCGGGAGGTTGGCGGCGGCGGTCTCCCGTGGTGCCGAACTCAGGTAGACACCCACCTGTTTGACCAGGAGGTTCATTTCGTAGGCGATCATGCCGACGTCGGCGGTCTCCTCGGCCAGCAGCGCCAGGCAGGCGCCGCGTCCGGCCGCGGTGACGAAGAGGTAGGCGTGCTCCATCTCGACGATGGTCTGGCGCACCGCGCCACCGCCGAAGTGCCTGCCGGTGCCGCGAGCCAGGCTCTGGAAGGCCGAGGCCATCGCGGACAGGTGCTCGGAGTCGTCCTTGGACAGGTCCTGTGAACGGCCGATGAGCAGGCCGTCGGAGGAGAGCACGACCGCGTGCCGGACGCCGACGGTCCGCTGCACCAGCTCGTCCAGCAGCCAGTTCAGATCGGTGTTCCGAGAAGCCTTGTCGCTCATGCTGGGCTGACCTTCTTCGTCGAGGCCGCCTCGGGCGGGCGGCGGCCGTTGATCATCCTGGGAATGGGTCTGCGTCGCGTCCCTCGCGGGTCCCGCGCTGGAAGGCGGCCATGGTGTCGCGGACCTGCTCGGCGGTGCGCCCGGTGGTGGCCGGGGCCTCGTTCTCGCCGGTGTCCTCGGTACCGGAGTCGAGCAACTGCGGCGCCAGGTTCTGCTGCGGCCGGCGGACCGGCAGCTCCGGGCGCTCCCCGGTGGGGGTGTTGTGGGTGAGCAACGGGGCGTGCGTGAGCAGCGCGCCGGGTCCGGTCTGCTCCAGGGACAGGCCCCCGGTGCGTTCGGCGGGCTGTTCGGGCTCCGGCTTGGGTTCCGGGGTCAGGTCCTCGTGCTCGAAGCGGTCCTCGGGCGCGGAGGGCCGCTCCTCCTGGATGGCAGCGAAGGTGGCGCCGCCGAGCAGGTTGATCGAACGGCCGGGGGTGTCCTCGCCGTCGTTGAGCGGATCGGCCCAGAAGCTGTGCAACTCCCGGCCGGGGCTGGCCGCCCGGTCCTGGTCAGCCTCGCCCCGCTCGTCGTCGTCCACCTGGTCTGCTTCGGCCGCGCGCTGCTGGTGGACCGGTCCGAGCGGCGTGCGCACGGGTTTTCCCGAGCCGGTCGCCCGCTCCCGTTTGGTGAGTTCGCGCAGGGTGTCCTCGGAGAGCTGGGTGCGCACGTCCGAGGCGAGGACCTCGTTCGGCACCAGGATGACCGCCCTGGTGCCGCCGTAGGGCGAGTCGCGCAGTTCGACCCGGACGCCCAGCCGCAGCGCGAGCCGGGCGACCACGAACAGGCCGAGCCGGGAGTCGCCCTTGAGCGCCATCGCGTCGAACTCGGGCGGGTCGGCCAGCATCGCGTTGGCGCGGTCCCGGTCCTCCTCGCTCATGCCCAGGCCGTGGTCCTCGACCTCGACCACGACGCCCTTGGCCGCGATCGAGCCGTGCACCTGCACCTGCGAGCGGGGTGGGGAGAAGGAGGTGGCGTTGTCCACCAGTTCGGCGACCAGGTGGATGGTGTCGGCCACCGCGGAGCCGATCACCGCGGCGTCCGGGATCCGCTGCAGCCGGACGCGGGCGTAGTGCTCGGTCTCGGAGATGGCCGCGCGCAGCACGTCGACCAGGCGGATCGGCTTGCGCCAGCGGCGGCCGGGCTGCTCGCCGCCGAGGATGATCAGGTTCTCCGCGTTGCGGCGGGCCCGGGTGGCGAGGTGGTCGAGCTGGAAGAGGCCCTCGATCTGCTCGGGGTCCTCCTCGTGCCGCTCCATCCGGTCCAGGATCTTGAGCTGGCGGTGCACCAGCGCCTGGTTGCGGTGGGCGATGCCGAGGAAGACGTTGTTGACGCCCTCGCGGGCCTGCGCCTCCTGCACGGCCGCGGCCACCGCGGTGAGCTGGGCGGCGTTGAAGGCGCGGGCCACCTGGCCGATCTCGTCCCGGCCGTAGTCGAGGTCGGGCACCTCGGCCGAGACGTCCACCGGCTCGCCCTGACGGAGGCGGCGGACGATGTCGGGCAGTCGTTCGTGCGCGAGTTGCAGGGCGTCCTTGCGCAGACTGTCCAGGCGGACCACCAGGGCCCGGTCGACGAGTTTGCGGGACACCTTGAGCGCGACCATGATCGCCACGATGGCCAGCACCAGGGCGACCAGCGAGCCGAGCAGGGCGTTGGTCAGCGAGTCGCCGCCGTCCTCCAGGGCCTGGCCGGAGACCAGGTCGGCCTGCTGGACGGTGAGCTTGGACAGCTGGTCGGCGATGGCCACGGTCAGCCGCTGCCACTCGTCCTCGCTGATGCCGACCGCGCCGAGGCTGCCGCGGCCGTTGCGGGCCACCCACGGACCATTGCTGATCAGCGCGTTCTCGACCTCGGTGAGCCTTTTCCAGGAATCGCTGTCACGCAGCCTGCGATAACTGTCCTGCACTTCCTGGCGCGCAAAGGGGATTGTGCTCTCCAGCTCGGAGTGGTATGCGCTGACCAGGTTGGTGAACTCGAGGTGGTCGGTCGCCGGGAGAGCGCTGGAGGCGATCGCGCCGGCCATCAGCGAACCGGACCGGGACATGCGGTCGGCTGCCCGGAAAATTGCCGTCGCACCGATAGCGCCCTGGGTGGAGGCGACATCGGGCACGATACGGGCCTGGGTGTCGAACAACCGGGCAGCGGAATCCAGCAGCCGGTTGTAGAAGGCGTAGACCTGCACCTTGTCGATACCGGAGGACTCGATCCTGGTGCGAATCCGGGGCAGTTCCTCCAGCAACGAGTTGAGCTGGTTGATGCGGTCGACCACCGCGGGCGGGGCGTTGCTCACCACCGGCGGCAGGGCCGTCTTCATGACGCCGAGGGCCTCGTCGGTCTGCTGCTGGACCAGTCGCAACTCGGTCAGTCCCGTGGCGGGTTTGCCCAGGTAGACCATGCCGAGCTGACGTTCTTTCTGGGCCGAGGCGAGCGCGTTGACCGCGGGGATGGACACCGAGCGGACGCTCGAGGCGACCTCACGCAGGTAGTACCCGTCGAAGATCAGGTAGGACGAGCCGGACACCCACATGACGAGCAGGGCCACACTCGGGATCAGCACGGCGCCGGTCAGCCGTGTCCTGATCGACCGGTGGCTCTTCTGAGAACCGATTTCTTCCGAGCTCACGACGCTCCACTGCTTGTGAAAGACCACCCCGGGAAACCGCGGTGGTAATTCACCACGCCGCTATCCACCAGGGGAAGTTGGACCGGAGGGGACGGTAACAAGTTCCTGGTTGAATACGACACCTTCCATACCGAGGAGTTCTCCCGCCCGAGCGCGGGGAGATTAACACAAACGCTGGCTTCGTTACCAGCCCCAACAAATGCGCATTAACGCAGAAGACGCGAAACCATACCAGCGAGCCCCGCCCGGAGCCCAGACCCGATTGGCGGGTATTGCACCCCCAGGTCCGTCACCTGCGCTTTTTCCACACGTAACCTGGATCACTCCCGGTCACCGGACGACGTCGGCACGTGTCGATCATGCCCTAGGTCCCCCGGACGGCGGTCGCGCCCCAGGCATCCGCCCCAGTAGCCCTGCTCCGCCCGTCAACGCCCGACCGGGCAGTAGCACAATGCCCAGCGGGCGAGCGTGATCGCGGTCACGAACCAAGAGAGAATCACGCACGGGTGTTCCCCACGGCCTTTCCGAATAAAACGTGAGCAGTTTTCAACTCTCTTTGCGAGGATCCGCCCATGAAGTCCGCGATCCGCCACATCACCGTCAACTGCCCCCACCCCCTGGAGCCCTACGCCCTGGCCCAGTTCTGGAGCGCCACCCTGGGTCACCCCATCCACCCTGACGACCAGCCCGGCGACGACGAGATCCTGATCGACTTCCCCACCGCCCCCGGCCTGCTCTTCATCCGGGTCCCCGACCCCAAACCAGCCACCCGCAACCGCCTCCACCTGGACCTCCAGCCCGAACTCCCCCGGGATGAGGAGGTACCGCGACTGCTGGACCTGGGCGCGACCTTCGTCGACGACCAGCGCACGGCGGACGGCCGGGGCTGGGTGGTGCTGGCAGACCCAGCGGGCAACGAGTTCTGCGTGGAGCGCAGCGCGGCGGAACGCCAGTCCCCCTGATCACCGCCCCACCCGCACTCGCCACTCCCCTGGCCCGGCTGACAAACCTCGGGCCAGCACGCCAAGCTTCGCTGGAAGCCGACCCCGCGCCGACGACGGTCAGTCGACCGCGTTCCGCCAGGTCACCTCTACCCCCGGCACCCCCAGGAACGCCACCGTCTCCGCCCACTGCTCGTCCTGGTCCTTGGCCAGATCGCCGTGCAACTGGACACCCGGAGTCGGGTTCCCGCGGTGCTTCAACAGGACGACCTGCCGGGCGGAGGGCCGGGTGAGGGCTCGGCAGCAGTCAAGGCCGGTTGTCAAGGTCGGTGCAGCGGTTCGCGAACTGGGTTCCGGCCCGGGTGGTCAGCTCGGGGGCTCGATCGCGAGCACGGGGATGGCTCTGATCTCGTAGAATGGCCAGGGAATCGCGGTGGGTTCGGCGGACTCGGCAGGTGCTCGATCATCGTCATCTCACCCATTCGGATGAGGGATCGAAACATGAAGGCAACCAAAACCGGGGTTTCTGCGTTCCGCAGAGGAACGGTGGCGGCGGCGGGCAGGACCGGAGCACGCGCCACACCCCCGGCCAGGTAGGCAGCCTCGGTCGGCCAGGTGAGCAGCGCCGGGTGAGCAGCGCCAGGTGACAGGTGAGCAGTGCCGGCCGACAGCTCGGCAGCACGGCCGGCCCCGGCCGGACCGGAGCCCAAGCGGGGAACCGGAGCCCGCGCGGGCTCGGCCGACCTGAGGCAGAGCCCGCGCGGCGGACCGGGCGGTGGAGTCGCGGCGGACCGGGCTGCGGACCGGGCGGTGGAGTCAGGGTGAGGTCAGGTGGCCGGGACGGTGTCGAGGAAGTGGGTGCCGGCGGCTCGGTGGGTGTTGATCTGTTGCTGGACCTGGGCTGGGGACAGGACCTGGTTGCGGGCGAAGTAGATCCAGTCGGCCTGCTGGTGGTAGCGGCGGTCTGGGCCCGCGGCGTTGAGGTCGATGAACCAGTGGTTGAAGTTGATCAGCATGGGGGTTTCCGGGTAGAAGCGGTCGCCGTGGTCGGCTACCAGCTGGCCGTCGAGGTAGTACTTCATCCGGCCGCCGGACACCTGGAGCACCAGGTCGTGCCAGCCGGCGAAGCTGCGGCGGACTCGGGTGGAGTTGTTGTCGGCCCACCAGGGGTCCGGTTGGTAGGTCTCCCAGGAGGTGAGGAACATGGTGTTCGTGGACTCGCCCCAGCCGCCGTTGGGCAGGTACTCGAAGTCCTGTTCGCCGTAGTCGGGGTCGCGGTCGTGGCGCAGCGGGGTGATCGTGTAGAAGGTTTGCACCACGTGGTCGCCGTCGGGGCCGTAGGCAGGGGCGTCGGTCATGTGGAATCTGGTGGCGTAGGTGCCCTCGTAGAACTTGCGGCCGGTGTTGATCTGGGATTGCCTTGTGCCGCTTGGGGTTCCGTTGGTCTGCGCGCTCAGCTGGGCGACCTTCTGGCCGGCGACGGTGGGGAAGGTGACCAGGGCTGGGTCCCACGTCGCGCCGCCTACGCCGGGGCCGCCGGAGCCGGTGCGGACGGTCCAGCCTCGTTGGTTGAGGCGGGGGTCGGCGCTGGTGTCGTAGTGGAAGTCGTCGAAGAAGATCTGGGCGGGGGCTGGGGACTGGCCGCCGGGGGCCGCGCCGGAGAGGAGTTGGCCTGCTCGGTGGAGGGTGGTTTTGGGGGCGGGGCCGTAGGGAGCCTGGGCGGGGTTGAAGGAGTAGTCGTTGGACTGGGTGAGTTGGCCCCAGTTGGCTCGGTTGAAGCGGAGTTGCAGGTCGCCGGTGTGGTGGCCGGGGGCCAGGGAGCCCGCGCCGGGGCGGAAGCCGACTTCCAGGTAGTGGTCGGCGTCGGGGGTTGGGGTGGGGAGGCGGTGGATGGCGCCGGTGAGGTTGTCGCAGCCGGGAGTCGCCCAGGAACAGGCGTAGCGGTAGTCGGTTTCGCCGTCCTCGGCGCGGAAGTAGTAGCGGATGGTGTACTCCGCCAACGGGATCGCGGCACTGCCCTGGTTGGTCAGGCGGAACCAGGGTTCGGACTGGTGGTGGGTTGGCTGGGTGGCGGTGGTGCCGTACTGCAGGAGCGGGGGTTCCGGCTCGGCACTGGCGGGGGCGGTGGTCAGGGCGAGGGTGGCCAGGCTGGTCAGGGCCACGGCCAGACCACCGGCCAGGCGCCTTCGGCGGGCCGGGATGTGTTGCTGGTACACGGCTTTCTCCTCAACACCGCAGGGAGCTGCGAAGGGTGGCGGCGGTGTCGGGCGTCCTGACTTGACCAATTGGTAAGTTCAGGGACGTGAACGACGGTGGCACAGAGTTCCGTCGTAGTCAACGGGTCTGGCCGACACTGGTAAGTCTTGGGCTTGACCAGTGGCCGGGTTCGGACTTCGCCGACATACTGGGGCGGTGACGAGGGCGGTGGCGCACAAGCGCGAGCGGGTGCGTGACTACCTGCTGGAGCTGGTCGAGACGCGGCCGCCGGGCACCTCGATCCCGTCCGAGCGCACGCTCTGCGCGTTGCTGTCGGTGTCCCGTCCCACCCTGCGCGCCGCCGTGGATGAGTTGGTGCACAACGGATTGCTGGTGCGCGAGCATGGGCGCGGCATGTTCGTGGCGGCGGCGAAGATCACGCAGGAGCTGGTCGGCGTGGACACCGCGTTGGGCGCGCCCAGGGCCGATGGGGACTGGCGGAGCCGGGTGCTGGGGCTGACGCGGACTCCGGCCGGGGCTCGGGTTGGACGCAAGCTGGGCGTCTCGCCCGCCGCGGAGGTGACCTGGGTGACCCGGTTGCGACTGGTCGACGGGGTGCCGATCGCGGTGGAGCACTTGCACATTCCGGTCGCGGTGGCCGCCGATCTGTCCACTGTGGACTTCGAGGGCGCTGGGCTGTACGCGGCGTTGCGGGCGCGTGGGGTGGTGGCGCATGAGGCCACCCAGTCAATCGAGCCGACGGTCACCGATGAGACCGAGTCGGGACTGCTAGGCGTGCCACTGCTCACCCCGGCGTTGCTGTTCGAGCGGCGCACCACCGATGCCGAGGGGCGAGTGGTGGAGTACGCGCGCTCGATCTACCGCGGGGACCGGTACCGGATCGTCTCGCGGCTGTCGCTGGCGTGACCCGGCCGCCCACCACAGCAGGGGAGGCGGTGGGCGGCCGGGCACACGTTGGTGTTGCGGGGTAAGGAAGATCAGCGCAGGCGCTTCACGTCCACGGTCAGTGTTCCCGGGTCGCCGGAGCGGGTGGCGCCGCTGAAGTCCGGGCCGGGTGACACGTCGTCGTAGGGGAAGGCGTAGCCGCGGTTGTCGGGCAGGCGTTCGTGCACGATCCGGGCGTAGTGGTTGGTGGCCGCGTTCTTGTAGAAATTGCTCGCGACCTCGCCGTGCGGCTGGTTCGGGTTGGTCAGCAACGTGGTGCGGTTCAGCGCCGCGGCCAGGCGCGGGATGATCGCCTTGCGCACGTCACTGGCCCCGGCCAGGCTGAACGGACCCGAGTCGCAGCTGAACACGTCCGCGGTGCTGGGCTTGGTGAACGCCTCGCCGTTGCCGAAGCGCAGCACGCCGCCGCTGACCCGGCCGGTCAGCCTGCCCGGTCCGCTTTGGGTGTCCACCACCAGGTTCGTGCCGGCGTACTTGGCCCAGCACTGGTCGATGTAGCCGCCCAGGTAGTTGGCGAACGCGCTCGCCTTGTAGTGCGCGCTCATCGCCCGCAGGTTGCGGCCGTCCGGACCCTTCTGGATCAGCTGGTTCCAGGCCGAACCCTCCTTGGCCGCCTGGGCCTGCAAGGCCGCGCAGATCCCGTCCAGCGCACCCGCAGGCAACCCGGGCACGGTCTCCACCCGGCCGGAGAGCGAGCGCAGCGAGAGCCCCAGCGGCGCGGCCACGAAGTCCACGTAGCTGATGTTGGCGAAGAGTTCGGCCTCGTTGAAGGTGAACTCGGCGAAGGTCCAGTTCTTGTTGATGTTGGGGTCGCCCGGGTTGAGGAAGCTGGGGTGCACGATGTGCGGGCCCGGGTTGACGAAGAAGTTCAGCTTCTGCCCGGTCACCACGTAGATCCGCGCGCCGTACATCCGCGGGATGGACACCGTGGTCGAGGAACCGGGGCCGCCCAACGGGATCGAGGGATCCTCACCGAGCGGGGTGACCGGCGCGCCGGGCGAGGGCGGGTAGTACGAGCTGCCGTCCCTGCGGACGAACAGCGGGCGGTTTCCGGACAGGCCGACGACATAGGCGTAGGCGGTGGCCGATCCGGAGTTGTTGACCAGGTTCAGGGTGAATCTCTGTGGCGTCGCGGCGGAGGCGGAGCCCGCGGCGAGCTGGCCGATGACAGGGGTGGCCAGTGCGGTCGCGGTCGCGCCGAGGAAGAGGCGACGAGAGATCATGAACTTTCCTCCACGTCGAGGAAGCTGACTCCTTGCCACTGGCGGCTGCGGCTGGGAAAAGCTCCGGCAGTTGGGACACAGGGGGTGCGCGAGAGCGCTCTCACACACCCCCTACGGTGACCCTGATCCCCAAGGAAAGTCAAGGTGTTCAGATCGGGGATATGTTCAGGATCGCGGTATATACCGTCACGCGGTATGCAATGCCAGTCCATATGTGGACAGGATTTCGTTGATCGGCTGGAACCAGGTCCGGCCACCGCCGCGGCAGTCGCCGTAGCCACCCGAGGTGACGCCCTGGGCCTGGTCACCGGTGATGAACGAGCCACCGGAGTCACCACCCTCGGCGCACACGCTGGTGCCGGTCATCTGGTGCACCGCGCCCTGGGCGTAGTTGATGGTCTCGTTGTGCGAGAGCACCTGTCCGCAGTGCCAGCGGGTGGTCGAGCCGGAGCGGCACACCGAGGTGCCCACCGGCGCCACCCAGGAACCGCGGACCAGCGCGTCCGGCACGGTGCCCCAGCCGAGTACCACCGGCACCGTCCACCAGCCGCCGCCGGTGCGGACGAAGGCGTAGTCGTTGCCGGGGAAGGAGGATCCGGCGAAGGTGCCCATCCAGGACCGGTCCCAGCCGTTGACCTGGGCGCCCGTCCCGGCGCAGTGCCCGGCGGTGACGAAACCGCCGTGCACGGAGAAACCGATGGAGCAGCGGACGTTCCCGGTGTAGTACGGGTCGCCGCCGACCACCCCGGCCGCGTAGGTGCGCGGGGTGCGCACTCCCTGGCGGTGCACGGTCACCGGTCCGGCCGCGCGGGCCCGGTCCAGGAATCCTCGCAGGGCGGGCGAATCGGCGCCCTCGACCACGTTGACCACCACGGTGTTGCCGCGCGGGTCGACGTGCCAGCCGGCGACCTCGGCCGGGGCCTGCTTCGCCGTGGCCAGCTGGTCGAGGGCGGTTTTGGCGCGGTCCAGGACTTGCGCCGAGTGGGTGACCGGCACGGCTTCCGCGCCGGTGGCCCGGACCGCGGCGGCCTTGGCCGGATCGGTGACCGCGACGACGAGCTTGCCGCGGCCGGGGTCGAACCAGGATCCGCCGAGGGACTCCCCCGCGGCGGACTCGGCGGCCGGGACGAGGCGGGAGGCATCAGCCTCCTGCCGCACCCGGACCACCGCCTGACGTTCGGTGAGCCCGAGGTCCTGCCGCATGGCGGGCAGCAACCCGGGTGAGAGGACGGGATCGGCCATGGCCGCCGGTGCGAGACCAGCGGCGGCCGACAGGGCGAGGGACACGACGAGGCCCAACCGGGCCGTGGCACTGCGTGGCATCTGAATCTCCTTGTGGCGAAAGGAGGAACCTGGCGGCGGAGGTTCAGTGCGGACGCCCAACGTGACACGGTGGTCCAGACCGGTCAAGGACTCGGCCAACGCTGACCGCATCCGGACAGATCCGGGCGGGGACACCACAGACCCCCCGCCCGATCGGACAGGGGGGCCGGTGGTGCAGGGGAAACAGGCTGTGCGCCGCCGGTTCAGGCGATGTGGACGCGGAGTTCGGCGAGTTGACCGGCGGGCCAGCCGGTGTTGCCGGTGATCCGCACCCGCAGGTAGCGCACCCCGGTGGTGGCAAAACCCACCGCGACGGTGTTGCCGGTGGCGGGATCGAAGGTGTATCCGCGCGCGCCCACGAGTTCGGTGTAGCCGGATCCGTTGGCACTGCCCAGGATGGTGGCGGTCTGGGTGCGCGCACCCCAGGCCGGGCTGGGCGGCAGGGCGAGGCCGACCCGGTTGACCTGGTGGGTCGAGCCCAGGTCGACGGTGATCTCCTGCGGGAAGGCGTTGTTGGCGCTTTCCCAGTAGCTGTCGGCGTTTCCGTCCACCGCGCGGGCCGCGGCCAGGTCGTGCACGTGGCTACTGGCGCTGATCGGCTTGCCCTGGGCCACGTTCACGCCTCCGGGCGGCGGGGTGCTGGTGCTGGTCGGGTTGCCGCCGCCACCGGGCTCGGGCCAGGTACAGCCCGCCCAGACATTGTCCTGCCAGCCATTGTTGCCGCCGCCGGCCTGCAGGCTGAAGGTGCCGTTGGGGTAGGGGCAGTTGTAGACCCCGGCCCGGCCGGTGCCGCTGGCGGTGACGTTGGCTGCGGTGATCGAGCCGCGGGTTTCGGCCTGCAGCACCACGGTCCGCGCGTTGCGCACGGTGGCGCCGTTGAGGTGCACGCTGCTCACCGGCAGCCCCTTGCCACCGCCGCTGACCACCTGGATCGCACTGTACGGGCTGTCCAGGAACTGGTTCCCGGTCAGCTCGACCCGCACCCCGCCCTCCACCGGGTGGTCGTAGGAGTCGATGCGCAGCGCGCTCATCGGGTGACCCCAGTTGGGATTGTTCGCACCCGCCCGCACGGTCACGTTGTCCCGCACCGCGATCGTGCCCGCCAGTGGGGTGAATCCCTTACCCGCCAGGAATTCCTGGTTGGAGATGGCGATGCCGCTGCCGAGGGCGTTGGTGTCCACGACGGCGTTGCGGGAGACAGTGGTGTCCGTGCCGCCGTAGATCGCGATGCCGTTGGCCAGGTTGGGCTGCACGATGGTGTTGTGGCTGAAGGTGTTGCCGCGGTTGGCCGAGTGGATCGACCACATGGCCAGCGCGTCGTCACCGGTGTTGCGCAGGAAGTTGTTGCGCACCACCGAGTTGGTCACGGTGCCGTTGAAGTTGAGGCCGTCGGCCTTGAGGTCGAGGAAGCGGCTGTTCTCGATGGTGAGGTTGTTGTTGTTCGGGCCGACCAGCCACAGCCCGACCTTCTGGTGCTGGATCCAGATGCCGGACACCACCGATCCGTTGCCCAGGCTGCCGTTGACGAAGTTGTCCGGCCGGTCGTCGACCCGCTGGGCCACCTCGCCGATCACCGCGAAATCGTGCAACCGCAGCGTGCCCGAGGTGCTGGCGTTGTCGATCAGGTGGGTGCCGCGCAGGGTGGCGTGCCAGGGCCCGGCGCCGCGCACGGTGACGTTGTCGATCTCCAGCTTGTTCGTGACCCGGAAGTCACCCGGCGGGATCCACACTGAGCGGCCCTGGGCCCGGGCCTCGGCGATGGCCCGGTTGATCGCGGCGGTGGAATCGCCGCCACCACTGGGATCCGCGCCGGTGGCGGTGATCGAGACGGAATTGGCGGGCTGGCCGGCGGGTCCGGCGACCTGTTCGAAGTCGGCGAGGTCGATCACCGCGGGAATGTCGCCGCCGTCGACCTGGAGCCGCACCCGGTCCCCGGCGCCGGCCTGGCGGCCCAGCAGCAGCCGGGCGTGCTGGAACAGTTGGTGCGTCTTGGCTCCGGGAATCCAGGCGGTCTCCAGGTAGCCGAAGCGGGCGGTGAGCGCGAGTTTGCCGGGCAGCTTCTGCCCGTTGAGGTAGACCGAGAGCGAACCGGACTGGCCGCGCGGCACGTTATGCGCGACCACCACCGCGTTCGCCTGCCCGGCCAGGGTGAATTCCACGTGCTGACCGGGATCCAGCCGCACCGCGCGGCGGCCGGATGCCTCCGAGGCGACGGTGCCCTGGGTGTAGTCGGGGCCGACCGCGCCGCCGTTGGTGGCCGCGGCTTCCGCTTCGTAGGTGGTGAACGGGACGCTCGCGCCAAACCCGGCGGGTATGTCCGCGCTGGGGGCGGCCAGCGCGCTGGGCGGGGTGCTGAGGACGGTGATCGTGGCCGCGGTCAGGACCACCGCGGCCAAGGCTGCGGCCAGTGGAGCCAGCCGCCGTACGGGCAGGTCTGTCATGGCAGGGCGCACCTTTGCGTCGATCTGGGTATGGCCGTTGGCGGCGGCGATCCCCGGCGGATCGGTGCGTGTCGTGCCGCCGAAGGTAGATGTTTCCGACAGATGACCGCAATACTTCAACTGGATTGCGCAAAACTTGCACAATCCAGTGGGTGGCTCGCGGAGAACGGGTGCCGCGCCGCAAGGGGCTTGCCGACAGCAGCGCAAACGGCTTGCGGCACCGGCAGACCCGTTCGGCCGAATCCGGCGGTGGGGGTGAACCGGACCGGGTCCGGCGGCCGTTGCCCGGACATGGACCACCTCGTGGAGCAGCACCGCGCCGCCTCGGTCTGGACCCCCTATCCCCCGAGCCCGGAGGGACCGGCCGATCCGGCGCGAGATGTGCTGTGGCGGATCAGCGAACTGCTGGTCGCACACGGGGTGGCCCGCGCGGATGTGCACCTGCTGCTACCCCCCGAGCGGCAGGTGCGCACCGCGCTGGGCTATCAGGCCGACCGCGAGCAGGACGCCGCGCTGGCCGCGGACGAGTCGGTGTGCGAGTCCTTCGCCGCGGTCTGCCCGGTGCACGATCCGTTGGTGCGCAAGATGTTCCGCGGTCGCGGCCTGCGCTGCCCCGGTAGCAGGGCGAGCTGTCCGTGGCGCGGGGAGGGCTGGCGGCGGCACTGCGCGGCGCCGATGGCCGCGGTGGTGCAGCACCCGGCAACCGGCGAGCGGCGACGCTGGTGCCTGGTGCACCTGGCGGTGGAGCGGGCGATGAACCCCGGGCTACGGGTGGTCGCGGCGGCTCACTGACCGGCGCCGGGCGGCAGGTCCGCGCGGCCGGCGCAGCCGAGTTTCCGGTAGGCGCGGTGCAGGTGGTTGTTGATGGTGCGCACCGACACGCCCAGGCGCAGCGCGATCTGCGGGTCGGTCAGCCCGGACACGGCCAGCCGCACCACTTCGCTCTCCCTGGTGGACAGCGGTTCGTTCTGGGCCAGCAACGCGAGTCCCGGCGTGCGGGCGCCGCTGTGCCGCACCGGCAGCATCCGGGCCCGGCGGATCGCGGCGGCGGCCTTGCGGGGCTGCCCGGCGCGCTGGTGTAATGCGGCGAGTTCGGCCAGGGCCTCCGCGCCGTAGAGCAGGGCGCCCGCGGTGAGGAACTGTTCGGCGACCGCGGCCAGCAGGTCGGCGTCCGCGGTGGCGATGGCGCGGCTGTAGTCCAGCCGGGCCCGGAGGTAGCCGTGCTGGCCGATGCTGTGCCAGAACGGGGCGGCGGAGCGGGCCAGGCCGAGGCGGCCCAGGGTGTGCGCGCGGGCGGCCCGGTCCCAGGTGGTGTCCTCGGCCTTGGCGCACAACAGGTCGCGGGCTTCGTCGAGGTCGCCGCGGACGGCCGCGGCCCAGGCGCGGGCCACCGCGGCCGCGGCGGCCAGGTGCGCGGTCGGGGCGTCGGGCAGCGCGCTGACGGCGACGGCGTCCGGGTCGCCGAGTTGTGCGGCGGCGGCCAGGCGCAGGATGGCCCAGCGCGGATCGCCGTCCGGCAACAGGCACAGCAGGTCGTAGGCGCGGCGGATCTGCCCGTGCGCCAACAGCATCGCGGCCAGGATCAGGCCGTGCCGGGACCGGTGCGCGGCGTCGGCCTCGGCGAACCGGTCCGTGGCCGCGCCCAGCGCCTCCTCGATCCGCCCGGCGCACATCAGTCCGGTCGCGTGGTCCTGATCGTCCTCAGTGGAGGGTTCGGGGGCAGGGGTGGCGCCCAGTGCCGCGCCGATCCCGTTGTGCGCCAGCTCGACCCGCCAGCCGGTCGGGGTCTCCACCGCGGTGATCAGCTCCTGCTCGGCCAGGATGATCAGGTCGTGCCGGTCGACCAGGCGCTCGAACACCGGCAGCGGCGCGAACCCGGCCGCCGCGATCAGGTCCAGGGCCTGGCGTTGCCCGGTTTCCAGTCCGGCCAGGCGCAGCTCGATCACCTCGGACAGCGAACCTCCTTGGTCCGCGGGGTGATCCGCGGCCAGGTGCACCAGTTCGCGCAGCAAGCGCGGGCTGCCCTTGGCCAGCTGGGCCAGTCGCCGGGCGGCCGGGTGGTCGCCGGTGATCGCCCTGGCCAGCTCGGCCATGTCGGTGGCGCCCAACGGCGGGAGGTCGACCCGGCCGAGGTTCTCCCCCGGCCACAACCCGTCCGGCCCGGCGGCGAGCAGCCGCACCAGGCCCTGCCGCACCAGCTCCAGCAGCAGTTCGGTGTCAGCCTCGGAAAGGAGGTGCGCGTCGTCGACGACCGCGAGCACCCGGCCGGCCGGGCCCAGCAGCACCGTGCACACCAGCGCGGACAGCCCGCGCCCGCCGGTGATCGGTTCGACCCGGAACCCCTGTCCCTGAGCCCAGTCCGCGATCTCGGCCAGCACCCGGCTGCGCCCCACCCCGGACACGGCGACGCCGTCGATCCGCCGGTCCGGCAGCAGCGCGCGAATCCGGCTCAGCTCGGCGGTTCGGCCGAGGATGCCGACTGCCCGAGCGGGCAGCGGCCGGGGAATCCCCGGTGTGGTGGCGTTCATGGGACCTCCAGGCAGGTTCAGGTAATGGATTACCTGAACCTGCCCGGCAAGTCGAGATCAGCCGATCGAACCTGTCCGATCGGCCCTGAGCAGGTGTTTTGGCCCACGATCGACCGGGCGCCACACCCTGGTCAGGCCAGCCAGATCGCGGTGTCCGGCGGCAGCTCGCCAGCTTCGGTCAGCTCGCCGCTGGCCAGCAGCACCCGCTCGTGCGCGGGCAGCGCGACCGGTTCGGCGGCGAGGTTGACCACACAGGTGAAGCCGGGCGGGCGATGGAAGGCCAGCACCTCGGCGCCGAGGTCCAGCCAGCGCATCGGCCCGTCACCGAGCGCGGGCAGTTCCCGGCGCAACCGCAGCGCCGCCCGGTAGAGCGCGTGCATCGAGGCCGGATCCTGCTGCTGTGCCTGCGCGGTGTGCCCGGCCCACTCGGCGGGCTGGGGCAGCCAGGGCACCGAGTCCTCGGGTCCGAAGCCGAACGGCGCGGCCTGGCCGGACCAGGGCAGCGGCACCCGGCAGCCGTCCCGGCCCGGGTCCGCGCCCTGGGTGCGGGCGAACACCGGGTCCTCGCGCAGCTCGTCCGGCACGTCCTCGATCTCCCACAGTCCCAGCTCTTCCCCTTGGTACACATAGGCTCCGCCGGGCAGGGACAGGCTGAGCAGCGCGGCCGCGCGGGCCCGGCGGGTGCCGAGCGCACGGTCCACCGGGGTGCCGTGGCGGCGGTCGGCGAAGGTGAAGCCGGTGTCGCCGGGCCGACCGTAACGGGTGACGTGCCGGGTCACGTCGTGGTTGGACAGCACCCAGGTGGGCGGCGCGCCCACCGGCGCATGACTGTCCACAGTGGACTGGATGACCGCCCTGAGCGGACCGGCTTCCCAGGGACAGGACAGGAAATCGAAGTTGAACGCCGAGTGCAGCTCGTCCGGACGCAGGTAGCGGGCGAAGCGCACCGGGTCGGGCAGCCACATCTCGCCGACGAAGATCCGGTCCTCACCGTACTCCTGGGCGATCCGCCGCCAGGCCCGGTAGATCTCGTGCACGCCGTCGAGGTCGGAGAAGGGCAGTTGCCCGTTGGCCCCGGCCACATCGGGCAGTCCGGGCGCCTTGACCAGGCCGTCGGCCACGTCGATGCGCAGGCCGTCCACGCCGCGGTCGAACCAGAACCGGAGGATGTCGGCGAACTCCGCGTGCACCTCGGGGTTGGTCCAGTTGAGGTCGGGCTGCTCGGCGGCGTAGAGGTGCAGGTACCACTCCCCCGGCGTACCGTCGGCCTCGGTGACCCGGGTCCAGGCCGGTCCGCCGAAGCGGGACTGCCAGTCATTCGGCGGCTCGGACCCGTCCGCACCGCGCCCCGGCCGGAACCAGAACCGTTGCCGCGCGGGCGATCCCGGTTCGGCGGCGAGTGCCTCGGCGAACCAGGGGTGCCGGTCCGAGCAGTGGTTGGGCACGATGTCGATGATGATCCGGATGCCCAGCCGGTGCGCCTGCTCGATGAACTCCTCGGCCTGGGCCAGGGTGCCGAAAACCGGTTCGATGTCCCGGTAGTCGGCCACGTCGTAGCCGCCGTCGGCCATCGGCGAGGGGTACCAGGGGCTGAACCAGATCGCGTCGATGCCCAGCTCGGCCAGGTAGGGCAGCTTGGCCAGGGCCCCGGCGAGATCGCCGATGCCATCCCCGTCGCCGTCGGCGAAGCTGCGCAGGTAGACCTGGTAGATCGCCGCCCCGCGCCACCAGGACGTCCCTTGTCCGTCCACAGTGGACTGAGTTGCAGAGGTGCGCTCGGAGGAGATCACGATGCCGCCTTCCGGAGAGGTGTGCTTAGCCTTTGAGGCTGCCGGCGGTCAGGCCGGCCAGGATCTGGCGTTGGAACACGAGGAACAGCAGGATCATCGGGATGCTGGCCAGAACCAGTCCCGCGGTGAGCACGTTGAGCGCGGTGTCCGGCGCGACCCGTTCCAGCGCGACGCTGAGCGTCTGCTCGTTCGGGTCGGAGAAGACCAGCAGCGGCCAGATGAAGTCCTTCCACGCGGTGACCAGCGCGAGGATGGACACCACGGCCAGGATCGGCCGGGAGATCGGCAGCACGATGCTGATCAGCACCCGCACCGGTCCCGCGCCGTCCATCCTGGCCGCTTCCAGGAGTTCGCCGGGGATCTCGTCGAAGAACCGCTTGAGCAGGTAGATGTTGAACGCGCTGGCCGCCGCGGGCAGCCAGATGCCCGCCGGGTTGTTGAGCAGGTTCACCCCGAACAGCGGCACGTCGGCGATGGTCAGGTAGGTCGGCACCAGCAGCGCCGAGGCGGGCAGCATCAGCGTGGCCAGCATCAGGCCGAGGATCACGTTGCCCAGCACCGGTCGCAGCTTGGACAGCGCGTACGCGGCCGGCACGCACACCGCGAGCTGCACCAGCACCGCGCCGCCTGCCACGATCATCGTGTTGAGGAAGTACCGGCCCAGGTCCAGTTCCCGCCAGGCCTGCCAGAAGGTCTCCGGGAACCAGGTCTCGGGGACCACCGACGGCGGGGTCCTGGCCAGTTCCACCGGCGACTTCATCGCGCCGGTCACCGCCCAGTACAACGGGAAGACGAAGGCCAGCAGGAACAGCACCAGCACAAGGCCGAACACGAGCCAGTACAAGGCTTTCCCACGCGGGGACCGCAGTGCGGCCGGGGAGACCAGGGTGCGCGTGGACATGGTCAGCTCCTGGTCCTGGTCAGCCGCACATAGGTGGCGGAGAAGATGCCGAGCACCACGAACAGCAGCAGGCTCAGCGCGCTGGCCGTGCCGAAGTCGTTGTAGTAGAAGGCATAGCGGTAGAGCAGGAGCAGCAGCGTGACGGTGGCGTCCTCGGGGCCGCCGCCGGTCATCACATACGGTTCGGTGAAGACCTGCATGGTGGCCACCACCTGCAACAGCAGCAGCACCAGCAGCACGAACCGGGTTTGCGGGATGGTGACGTGCACCAGTCGCCGCCACAGGTTCGCGCCGTCGAGTTCGGCCGCCTCGTACAACTCGCCGGGGATGGTCTGCAGCGCGGCCAGGTAGATCAGCGTGGTGCTGCCCATGTTGGCCCAGGTGGAGACCAGCACCAGCGAGATCATCGCGGTGCTGCCGGAGTCCAGCCAGCTCAGCCCGGGCAGGCCGACCGCGCGCAGGCCCTCGTTGAACAGACCGGGTCCCGGGTTGTAGAACCACTTCCACAGCAACGCGGTCACCACCGGCGGCAACATCACCGGCAGGTACACCGCGACCCGGAAGAACGACCGCGCGTGCCGCAACTCGTTGAGCACCACCGCGGTCAGGAACGGCACCGCGAAACCGAGCAGCAGCGCCAGACCGGTGAACAGCAGGGTGTTGCGCCAGGCCGCGCCGAAGAGCGGGTCGTTGAACAGCCGCTCGAAGTTCTCGAAACCGACCCAGCTGGGCGGGTTCACGAAGTCCACCTGCTGGAAGCTGAGCAGCACGCCGCGGATCAGCGGCCACCAGGAGAACAGCGCGAAGACCACCAGCGCGGCGGCGAGCAGGCCGTAAGCGGTGAGGTTGTCCCCGAGCTTGCGGCGCCACCGGCCCCGCACCGGCGGCGCCGCCGCACTCAGCTCACCTGAGCTGCGCGAGAACACCGTTGACCTTGGTTTCCGCCTCGGCGAGCACCTGGCCGATGTTCACGTCCTTGTTGGTCAGCACCGCCTGCATCACCGTGTCCAGCGCGGCGTAGACCTGCTGGGCGCTCGGCGGTTCCAGGTTGCCCTTCAGGCTGGGCGCGGCGGTGATGTAGGGCTGGTAGTTGGCCACCGGGATGGTCGCGTTGGCGGCCTTGAACCGCTCCTGCTGCTCGCGCACCGGGCCGACCCAGACGTCGGCGGCCGGCGGGACGGGCAGGCCGATCGGCTGCTTCTGCTCGGCGTAGCGCTTGAGGTTGCTCTCGATCCGGGACGGGTCGAGGAACTTCCAGCGCAGCCAGCTGAGGCCGGCCTTGATCTTCTCCGGGGTGGCCTTGGGGTTGATCATGTAGCCCTCGCCGCCGATCAGCGTGCCCTGGCCGCCGGGCAGCGGGGCGAGGCCATAGTCCTCGTACTTGCCGTTGAACTGGTTGACCAGCACCGGCACGTTGTCCGGGGCGGCGATGTACATGCCGAGCTGCCCGGCGCCCATCAGCCGCTGCAGGTCGGGGATCTCCAGGAGTTGCTTGCTGCCCATGGAGTCATCGGTCCAGCGCATGTCGTGGAGGTGCTGCAGGGCGGCCTTGCCCTTGTCGTTGTTGAAGTCGGCCTTCCAGGTCTCGCCCTCCTGGCGGGCCACGCTGACGCCCAGGGAGTTGAGCCAGCTGGTCAGGTGCCAGCCGCCCTGGTTGTTCTTGCTCAGCTCGCCGAAGCCGACCACGCCGTTGCCCAGCGCGCTGATCTTCTTGGCGGCCTCGCGCACCTCGGCCCAGGTGGCAGGCGGCTTGGCCGGGTCCAGGCCGGCCTTGCTGAACAGGGTGCGGTTGTAGAGCAGGCCCATCGAGTAGTTGGCGGTGGGCAGGCCGTACTGGCGACCCTTGCTGTCCTTGAACACCTGGGTGAGCTGCGGGTTCAGCTCACCAGCCAGGGGCACGTCCTTGAGGTGGTCGGTGATGTCGGCGGCCTGGCGGCGGGCGATGATCTGCGCCGGGTCGGTGAGGTAGACGTAGAAGACGTCCTCCAGCTGGCCGCCGGAGAGCTTGGTGGCGAAGGTCTTCGGGTCCATGAAGCCTTCGCGCGGCTCGATGTCGATGTTCGGGTTGGCCGCCTCGAACGCGGCCACGTCCTCGTCGAAGATCTTGCGCTGGAATGCCTGGGTGCCCGGCGGCTGGCCGTTGACGGAGATCTTGACCTTGCCGCCGGCCGCGGGCTGGGTGTCGCCGCCGCACCCGGCCACGGCCAGGCCCAGTCCGGCGACGAGCAGTACTCCGATGGCGCTGCGGGTACGAGGTCTCAGCATCGCTCGTGCCTCTTCTCGGTGGGAGGTCGCTCCGGCGGGACCTGTGGCGCGGCTCACGATAGGAGCCCAGCCCGCCGGAGTGCAATATCCCGATGAGATTCAGCAAGAAGTTGACTGATTCTCGTTATCTACCCGCGCGCTCCGTCACTTCTCTGGCGCGGGCGCGGTGGAGCCGCGGACCACCAGTTCCGGCTCGAAGAGCAGCTCCTCCGCGGTGACCTCGGCGCCGTTGATCTGCGCGGCCAGGAGGTCCACCGCGGCCCGGCCCATCGCCTCGATGGGCTGGCGGATGGTGGTCAGCGGCGGGTCGGTGCAGTTCATGAACGCGGAGTCGTCGTAGCCGATGACCGAGACGTCCGACGGTACCGCCATTCCGCGCCGCCGCACCGCCCGGACGGTGCCCAGGGCCAGGGGGTCGGAGGCGCAGACGATGCCGGTGACGCCGCGTTCGATCAGCCGGGCGGCCGCGGCCTGCCCGCCTTCCAGGGAGAACATGGCGTGCCCGACCCATTCGGCTGGCACGGTGAGCCCGGCTTTGCCTGCCGCGGCGGTGAAGGCGGCGAGTTTGCGCCGCGAGGGCAGGTGGTCCGGCGGGCCGAGCACCATGCCGACCTTGGTGTGCCCGAGGGAGAGCAGGTGGGTCAGCGCCTGTTCGGCGGCGACCGCGTCGTCGCAGGAGACCCGGGGGAAGCCGAGTTCGTCGATGCCCGCGTTGACCAGCACGGTGGGCAGCTGGCGTTCGACCAGGCGGCGGTAGTGCTCGTGCGAGGCGTCGGCCTGGGCGTAGGAGCCGCCGGCGAAGAGCACTCCGGAGACGTGCTGGGCGAGCAGCAGTTCGACGTAGTCGGCCTCGGAGACCCCGCCCGCGGTGCGGGTGCACAGCACGGGCGTGAAGCCCTGCTGAGCCAGGGCGTTGCCCATGATCTCGGCGAAGGCGGGGAAGATCGGGTTCTGCAGCTCGGGCAGCACCAGGCCGACCAGCCGGGCGCGTTCGCCGCGGAGCTGGGTGGGGCGCTCGTAGCCCAGCACGTCGAGTGCGGTGAGCACGGCGTTGCGGGTGGACTCGGAGACGCCGGGTTTGCCGTTGAGCACCCGGCTGACCGTCGCCTCACTCACCCCGACCTTGCGCGCCACCTCGGCGAGTCGTCGAGTCATGAGGCAATGATGACGCAAGCGAGCGCAAGATGCATACATTTCTTGCAGCGGGCTTGCAGCGTGTTGAATCCGCTCCACTGGGTCGCGGTCGCGTGCGAAAATCCCCGGCGATGTCCGACAACAACAGCCGCCTGGCAATCGCACTGGCCGCCATCGGCGTGGTCGCCGCGGTCATCTCCGCTTCCACGGATCTGTTCGGCCTGCTCAAGGACGATCCGGCGCCCTCGGCGAATCCCGGCGCCACGCCGACGGGTCAGCCCGGCGGCAGTGCCCCGCCGCCCAGCTCGGCCGGGCCGAAGAAGGTGGCCTGGGAGGGCTCGCTGACACTCGACAGCAGCGGTCTCGACCTGGACACCACCCCGCCGACCCGCGCTCCCCAGTCCAGCGCCTGGGACTTCTACTACGGGACGCCGCAGCTGATCACCTTCAAAGCCAGCTCGAAGAACCTGGCCCGCTGGACCGGGAAGCAGCCGCCCACCGCCGAAGACTGCGGCAGGTTGCTGGCCACCGCGTCGGTGCATAAGGCGGCCATCGCCCAGGGTCACGTCTACTGCGCCCGGTCCGAACTCAAACGGCTCGCCCTGCTGACGATCACCGGCCCCAAGGGCGACGGGCAGGGCGCCGACGTGGTCCTGTGGGAGTCCTGACCCCGCCCGCGACGGCGGCCGAGGCCCGCGCCATCCAGCAGGCCCTGCGCCCCCAGGTCGACAGCACCGGCCCCGGCCCCCAGCGCCCGGTCACCGTCGCGGGCCTGGACGTCGCCTACGCCAAGGACGACCGCACCCTGGCCGCCGCGGTGGTGCTGCTCGACTTCGCCACCCAGGAGGTGCTCGCCGAGTCCACCGCCACCGGCGTCCCTGCCTTCGACTACATCCCCGGCCTGTTCGCCTTCCGCGAGCTGCCCGCCTTGCTCACCGCCCTGTCCCGGCTCCCGGCCACCCCGGACCTGCTGGTCGTCGACGGCCACGGCCTGGCCCACCCGCACCGCTTCGGCCTGGCCTGCCACCTGGGTGTGCTGACCGGGCTGCCGGTGTTCGGCGTCGGCAAGACGCGGCTGATCGGCACGGCGGCCGAACCTGGTCCGGAGCGCGGCGCGTACACCGATCTGGTGGACGAGGGCGAGGTGGTGGGGCGGGTGCTGCGCACGCGGCCGGGGGTGAAACCGGTGTACGTCTCGGTGGGCCACCGGATCGACCTGGACACGGCCTGCGCGCACACCCTGGCGCTGACGCCGCGCTACCGGCTGCCGGAGACCACCCGCGCCGCCGACCAGGCCTGTCGCCGCGCGCTGGCCGCGGGTTAAGGCTTGCCGCGCCCGGTTTTCAGCTCCACCACGTTCGAGGCAGGCCCGTAGTAGAACGCGCGCACCCGGTAGGCCGCCGTCCGTTCCTCCGGCAGGGTCACCAGTCCGAAGGAGTTGATGTTGGGGTCCAGCAGGGCCGCGGTCGACCAGGTCGGCGCCGCGCCTGCCTTCACTTCCAGGGCGTAGTGCTCCTCGTCGGCGGCGTTGTCCCGCCAGGTGAACCGGATGCCCTGGGTGGTCATCACGGTCGCCTTCACCTCGGTGGGGGTGGCGGCGGAAGCGTTGGCGCGCAAGGACTGGGTGCCCGCGGGCGCGCCGGGCAGGGTCTGCGGCACCGCCCATTCGTGCGGGTCCTCCTCCGGCTTGTCCCCCGGTTTGGGCTCGGGCAGGGTCACCGACTGCTCGGGCGATGCCGTGCCGTAGTAGGGCCGGAGCCGGTAGAAGAAGCGGGTTTCCGGGATCAGGTCGGGGTGCCGGTAGCTGGTCTCCTCCGGGGCGAGGAACTTCAGCACCGTGTACTCGCCATTGGGGTCGTTGGCGTACTCCAGCACTCGCCCGGCCAGGGGCTGTCCGGTGTTCTCCCAGCGCAGCGTGACGTCCACCGGGGTGTCCAGTGTCCCGGACAGCGCGCCGGCCGGGGGCGCGGATTCCGTTGCGGCACAGGCGGATAACAGCAGGGCCAGGACAGGGAGCACGGCGAGGGACTTGAGCACGGGGGACCTCGAGACAGGGCGGGGCACGCGGTCGTCCCGGCGCGCGAGACCGGGACGACCGCGTTGGTCAGGGCAGGGTCAGCGGCGCGGGATCACTTGCGCCAGAAGCGGATTCCGCTCCACACCACGGTGGCCGGCCCCTGGCCGCTGCTGGTGCGGTAGGCGCCGAACTTGTCGTAGAAGCTGCCGCTGGGGCTGCTGTAACTGTGCTTCTGCGAGCCGTTGATGTAGGTGCGGTGCTGGCTGCCGACCTGGTGCACGGTGTTGACCCGCACGGTCGCGCCGACGGTGGCGCCGGTGGCGATGGTCGCGCCGCCGTGCACCGCGTAGAGCCGGCCGCCGCGTTCGACGGCCAGCATGAAGAACGGTCCGGCGGAGGGCCCGTCCTGGAAGGTCTGCTTCAGCGAGATGCGGGTGCCGCCCATGCTCTGGATCCGGAACGACCCCTCGAACTGGTAGGTGCCGCCGCCGTAGGTGTCATACCTCCGTTCCGCGCGCTGGTCGCCGCTGGCGGTGGAACAGGTCAGGGTGAAGGTCAGGTTGCTGACCTGGCCGCAGCCGCGTTGCTGCACGTTGAAACCAGGGGAACGCGACGTCCAGCCGCCGCCCTCGACCTGGGCCTGCGCGGCAGGGGCGGTGAGCACAAGCCCACCCAGCAGCGCGATGCCAGTGAGGACGCGGTGTTTTCTCGGCATTCCAACCTCCAGAAAAAGGCGCAGCGAGAAACACAATGCCGACGTTTGCAGGGGCCGGCAGCGGTTACTCGAAAGCGCTTACAGGTTGGCGGGGTGAAGCCACATTAGGACACGATCGGGGGTCCGACAAGACTTTCATATATGCGACCGGAAGGGCGGCCGGAAAAGCGCCCCGCCGCCACCTCCGGCCGGTCAGCCGCCGGTGTCGGAGGCGGCCAGTTCCACCCCTGGCTCGAAGACCAGCTTGATCAGCTCGCACAGGAACTCCGGCACGCTCACCCCGCCGTAGAGCCCCCGGCTGGCCTGCGACAGCACCACCCGGCCGAACGCGCCGACCATGATGATCTGGCTGGCGATCTCGGGCGCGACCCGCAACCGGTGCCCGGCCGCCACACACGCTTCCAGGGCCTCGACCAGGATGACCCCGATCTCCGCGCTGGGCCGCATGGTGCCGGTGTCGGCCCAGGACACGCCGACGCCCTTGGGGAAGGCCAGCAGGATCCGCTGGTGCGCGGGGTTGTTGAGGGCGAAGTCCAGGTAGGCGCGCAGGATCGAGCACAGCCTGCCGAGCGGATCGCGGCCGGACACGGAGTCGCGGCCGGCGGCCATCGCGTCGGCCATCCGCCGCAACTGGTCCTGCATCAACGCGCCGACCAGTTCGGTCAGGTCGCCGAAGTGCGGGTAGATGCTGGCCGGGGCGATCCCTGCGGCCCTGGCCACGCCGCGGATGGTCAGCGCGTCGTCGGTGTCCAGCGCGCCCAGCAGCCGCTCGGTGGCGGCCATGATCTCCTGCCGCAGCCGGTCGCCGTGCCCCCACGGGTTGCGCACCCGGCGGGACGCCCCAGGTTCACCGGAGTTCGCCCGCACCGGTTCAGCCCCGGTGTTCCGGTAGTGGGATATCGCCGGTGTGCAGGAGTTTCAGCGCGTCCTGGGTGATCTCCCGCAACGGCCGGACCCCGTCGCCGTCCACCCATTCCCGCAGCACGACCTCGATCAGCCCCATGGTCGCGGCCGCGGACAACGCGGCCTTCAACCCGGCCGAGGGCCCGCCGACCCTGGTCGCGATCTCCGCGGCCAGCTCATTGCGCCAGCGCCAGGTCTGCTCGGCCAGCCGGGCCTGCAGCGAGTCGGTGTGCCTGGCCAGGGCGTAGACCGCGCGCACCCGCTGGGCGTCCTCGGCGACCACCCGCATCAGCCGGTCCAGCACCGTGTGCAGCGCCTCGGGCAGCGGCCGGTCGGCGGGCTGGGCGCGCATGACCTCCAGGGAGTCGCTGAGGTGCTCCTCCACGAAGCCGGCGATCAGCGATTCCTTGGTCGGGAAGTAGCGGTAGAGCGTGCGCGTGCCGACCTCGGCCGCGATCGCGACCTGCTCGATGGTGGTCGCCTCGAAGCCCTGCGCCGCGAACAGCTCCAGCGCCTTGTTGGCGATCAGTAACCGGGTGCGCTGCATCTTCAGCTCACGCAGCCCCATCGGCACACCTCCTGACCAGCCCCTCTTCGCCCGGAGGCTAACAGCACGGACCGTGTTCGACGCGCATTCGACACACGTGGCATAGTGGCAGTGTTGGCAGAATGGCAGTAACTGCCAGTTTCTGCCCGACAGCTCCACCGGAACCCGGTCACGCCCGCCGCCTGACCACCCCGGCGACCACGCACAACCCGCCCAGACCGCCCCACCGCAGCGCTCGCACCACCAGCCGCCGGACCCATCCCCCCAACTCCCGCACCACCAGCCGCCGAACCCGCCACCCAGCGCCCCAACACCAGCCGCCGCGCCCGTTCCCAGCTGTCGCCCCACCACCGAAAGGACCCGAGGTCATGACCGAGACCGCGAACGCACCCGCCAAGGCCGCCTTCCCCGACACCCGGCCCACGGGCTGCCCGTTCGACCCCGCCGCCGAGTACCAGGAGCTGCGCGAAACCGCGCCGGTGAGCCAGGTGAGCTGCCCGGTCGGCGTGGACGCGTGGCTGGTCACCCGGTACGAGGACGTGCGCAGCGTGCTGGCCGACCCGCGCCTGTCCTCCCGCGCCGCCTCGCCGTCCAACCACGTCAACACCGAGGCCGATCTGGACGCCCCGGCCGCCCCCGGCTCGATCCTGCACCACGACGGCCCCGAGCACTCCCGGCTGCGCAGGCTGCTGACCCCGGAGTTCACCGTCAAGCGCATCCAGGCGATGCGGCCCTACATCGCCGACCTGGTGGATCAGCACATCGACAAGATGCTCGAAGGCGCCGAGGCTGACCTGTACCACGACTTCGGCCTGCCGATCCCGTCACTGGTCATCTGCGAGCTGCTCGGCGTGCCCTACGCCGACCGGGAGATGTTCCAGGCGGCCAGCGGGGTGCTGCTCAAGGTCGACATCACCCAGGAGCAGCGGCTGGCGGCCAGCGGGCAGGTCCAGGGCTACATGGCCCAGCTGGTCATGGCCAAGATGGCCAACCCGACCGACGAGGACCTGCTCGGCAGGCTCATCCAGCGCGCCACCGCCACCGGCACCCCGCTGACCATCGAGGAGCTGGTCACCCTCGGTATCTCGCTGCTCATCGCCGGGCACGAGACCACCGCGAACATGATCGCGCTCAGCGCCGCCGCGCTGCTGCAGCACCCGGACCGCCTGGCCGAACTGCGCGCGGACGCCTCGATCGCGCCCGCCGCGGTCGAGGAGATGCTGCGGTACCTCTCGGTGGTGCAGTTCGGCGTGTTCCGCCGGGTGGTCGAGGACCTGCCGATCGGCGAGCAGGTGTTCAAGGAAGGCGAGTTCGTCATCGCCGCCCTGTCCTCGGGCAACCGGCAGGAGTCGGTCTTCGGCGACCCCGACGAGATCGACTTCAGCCGCAACGCCAGCGCGCACCTGACCTTCGGTTACGGCGCCCACCAGTGCCTTGGCCAGCAGCTCGCCCGGGTGGAGCTGCAGGAGGTCTTCGCCAGGCTGTACACCAGGATCCCGACGCTGCGCCTGGCGATCCCGTTCGAGAACATTGAGTTCAAGCACGACGCACTCGTGTACGGCGTGCGGTCGCTGCCGGTCACCTGGGACGCTCAGGCCTGACCGGCCGCCGACCGCGACCCACCACCGCACAACAGGAGTTGGAAATGCGCGTCAACATCGACGAAGAAGCCTGCGTAGGCGCCGGTCAGTGTGTGCTGGCCGCCGCCGAGGTGTTCGACCAGCGGGACGAGGACGGCGTGGTGGTGCTGCTCCAGGAGGAGCCGCCAGCCGAACTGGGTGACGCGGTCCGCGAGGCGGCCGTGCTGTGCCCCGCGATGGCGATCCACGTCCAGGACTGAATTCTCCGGACAATCACATATCTGAACTCCCGGCCGGCGCGCGCCAATCGTGCGCCGGTCGGCGACCAATGGGGCTGGCGCAATAACCCCTCCGCTCGCCCAAATGGGAAATACCCATGCTCAGACGGATCAATGCGCCATCCAGCGGACATCCCGCGCACACCTACCCAGGCTAGTTTCTCCTCATCCGCCACCACCGGGTAACGGTTTGAGGAGCGCAACGATGCATCGCCCACTCGCTCGCGCGGCCACCGCAGTCGGCGCGGGCCTGCTGGTCCTGGCCGCCGCCGCAGGCGCCACCACCGGAGCCACCGCCGCCGCGACCCCGGCTGCCGAAACACCCGCCGCGACAGCGCCCGCCGCCGCAACCTCCGCCCAGGCCGCCGCCGGCACCGCCGCCCAGGCCACGACCGCCACCGGCGCCACCTCGGTCGGCCTGCACAACGCCTACATCCAGGCGACCTTCCCGTACCTGGCCGACGCCCTGGACACCGGCGCGGGCATGCTCGAAATCGACATCTGGACGAACTTCTTCGGCACCAGGGACTTCAAGGTCAGCCACGACCCCGGCAACAGCAACAACTGCGCGGCCGCGAACACCTACCCGGAGCTGCGCACCGGCGCCCGCAACCAGAACCTGGCCACCTGCCTGCGCAACATCCGCCTGTGGCACGAGAACAAGCCGAACCACCCGCTGGTCGTGCTCAAGCTCGAACTGAAGAACGGCTTCGACGGCCGCGGCGGCTTCGGCGCCCAGCAACTGGACCGCGTCATCGCCGACAACCTGGGCGCCGCCAACGTCTTCGGCCCCGCCCAGCTCAAGGGCAGCCACCCCACCCTGGACGCCGCCGCCCAGGCCGGCGCGTGGCCCACCCGCGCCGCGCTGACCGGCAAGTTCCTGATCCTCGTCGAACGCGGCACATTCGAGGCAGCCAACCCCTTCGACCGCTATCACACCGATGTGGAGTACGCCGACCGCCTGATCAACGCCAACAGCGCGGGCGCGCTGCCGTCCACCATGGCCTTTCCCGCGATCAACGGCGCCAGCCAGTCCGACCCGCGCACCGGCGACCGCGGCGCCGACCGCGCGTCCTGGCTGGTCGCCTTCGACGGCGACGCCAGCGCCTACGCCGGCTACCCGGGCAGCTACCTCGGCGGCAAGTACCTGGTCGTCATGACCGACGCCCACCGGGTCGCCCCGGCGATCGACGGCGTGAACCCGCCGGTCCCCGACGCCCAGGCCCGCGTCCGCGACCTGGCCGCCAAGGGCGCGACCATCGTCTCCAGCGACTGGCGCAACCCCGCCATCGCCTCTTACACCACCGGCTGACCAGCAGCACCCAGACTGACCAGCACCACCCAGCGGCTCCACCAGGACGACCCGGTCCTCGGTGGGGCCGCTTCCCTTTCGGACCGGTCATCCCGTCGCGAACGGTCACCCCGTCCGGGATCGGACGTTGTCACCGCATCGGCCCAATCGTAGGATGATTGACCTCCGCACTCAGCGGCCGTGGACGTTGTGCGGGCCGGCCCGCCGCCCTGGCCCGCACGACCCATCGCCGCGTGCGGATCATGGCGAGGCACCGTGCACAGCGTTCTCACCCCGCATGGCCCTCGCCACGCGGGGCCGGCTCGGACAGCCCAGCACCACTGGCCGCCAACCGGACGGCCACCCGGCCCAAGCGCCGGCACGTCAATCCTGGCCAGGTTCAGCCAGTCCACGCCGCAACCCGGCAACGCCCAATCCAGTCGGCTGGATCGTCCGCGCGTTCTCCTACGTCAGCTCTCGCGCGGGTCGCCGAAACCCTGCTGCTCGGCCAGGAACCGCTCGACCTCCGCGCCCAGCTCCTCGGCGCTCGGCATGTCCTCGGCCGTCTCCAGCAGCAGACTCTCCTTGCCCGCGGCCTCGGCGAACGCGTCGTACTGCCGCTCCAGCGCGCCCACCACCTGCGAGATCTCCTCCGACTCCACGACCTGCCGCTGCACCTCGGCGTCGGCCCGGCGCGCGGTCTCCCGCAACGAGTCCGCGGGAAGCACCAGCCCGGTCGCCCGCACGACGTGGTCGAGCAGGGTCATGGCGACCGCCGGATAGGTCGACTGCGCGAGGTAGTGCGGCACCTGCGCGGCGAACCCGACGGCGTCGTGACCGCTCTCGCCCAGACGCAGTTCCAGCAACGCGCTCACGTTGCCGGGCACCTGCACCCGGTTGAAGAACGACTGGTGGTCGGAGATCAGTTCCCGGCGCGTCGCGTGGGCCACCACACCCAGCGGTCGCGTGTGCGGAACACCCATGGGAATCCCGTGGAAACCGACCGTCAACCGGACGCCCCACCGTTCGATCAGGCCACGAACTGCCTGAGTGAAGGCTTCCCACCGCAGATCCGGCTCAGACCCTGTGAGCAAGATGAAGGGGGTGCCGATGGCGTCCTGCAACAGATACACCACCAGCTCGGGAGCCGCAAAATCGGCCCACCGGTCGGTCGAGTAGGTCATCAGCGGCCGCCGCGACCGGTAGTCGAGCAGGCCGTCCACGTCGAACCGCGCGATCACGCGGTGCTCGTAGGTCTCCAGCAGGTGCTCGACCAGCACCCGGCCGGCCGCCCCCGCGTCCATGAACCCGTCGAAGTGGTGCAGCAGTACCGCTCCGGTCAGGTCCGGGACATCGGAGTCCACCTCGTACAGGTTCTCCGGATCCAGCACCACAGCCTCCAACTTGTCTTTCCACGCGTCCGTATCAAGAACGCCCGACTGGGTGACACCATTCCCGCCTGATCAATTTGACGAGCCAGATGATCGCACGGTTATATGCCATACATGGCACCCACCCCCGTCTTCGATCCCATCGTCAGCGCCAGATCAACCCCCGCACAGCGCCGGCCGCGCCCCACTCCGCTCCGCGCGCACCCGCCGCTGCCGCACCGCGCGCGTCTTCGAACACACCACGAGAAGTCGCCACCTGACAGCGTTTTTTCGTTACCCACCAACACAATTCCCTGACAAGCAGGTCACGGGTCCCGCCGCTGGCGGCACCGTTTTTCCCCTCCCTCCCCACTCTTAGGCTGATGCCGTGTTCGAGCAGCTCGCTGTGCTCGACGCACCTCAGCCCCGGTCTGTTGACGCCACGATGGGCGCCCTCTCCGCTGATATGTCCACTGTGGACGACAACGCGCTGCTCGATCGGTTGCGGAACTGCCAACGGATCAAGGCATACGTCGAGTCGGTGGAGATGCAGACCCTGGCCAGGTTCGTCGAGCACCGAACCCATGACAAGTACGGAATCCACGAGTTCGTCGGGGACGAGATCGCCGCGGCGCTGGGCTGGAGCCCACGTGCGGCGGCGGTCCGGCTGGCCACCGCCCTCGACCTCCGCCGCCTGCCCAGAACCCTGGAAGCGTTGGGGGAAGGCCGGATCGACTACCCGAAGGCCAAGGCGATCGCCGAGGCCGTCACCCTGCTCACCGACGCCCAGGCGGCCGCGGTCGAACAACGGGTGCTGCCCGACGCGGCGGCCCGCAGCGTCGGGCAGCGTTCGTTCGGTGCTGCGCCGCGCGGTCATCCGCGCCGGCCCACTCACCCAGGCCGCCGTCTGCTACGTCGACAAGCTCGCCCGCACGGTCAAGGACGAGGATCGGACGCTCGACCAGACCGATACCAACGTGGCGCTGGATCTGTTGTCCGGCAAGGCGAACGGCAGTTCGGCCAGCAGTGAACTCCGGGTGACCGTACCGATCACCGCCGAGATGGCCCGCGAACCGGCCATGGACGCCAACATCAAACGACTGCTCACCGGCCCGGACGGCTCGGTGGTCGGCTACGACGCCCGGCGCTACAAGCCGCCGACGTGGATGACCGAACTGGTCAAGGCGCGCAACCCGCGCCGCACCTTCCCCGGTTGTCGTCGCAAGGCCCACGGTTCGGATCTGGACCACACCATCCCGCACGAGAACGGAGGTCCCACCAGCCCGCACAACCTCGGTCCGCTGTGCCGTCACCACCACCGGCTCAAGCAGACCGCCGCCTGGCCCAGGCGGCTGCACCAGCATCCAGGTGGCCGCTTCACCTGGACCTCGCCCACCAACCGCGTCTATCACACCTCCCCGGAGCCGCGATGACCTGAACCGCAAGCCCCGCCCCGCCCGCTGCCGCGCCGCGACCCTCGGCGCCGGTCGCCGGACAGGCGGACCGACCACCGCGTGCTCCGCTCGGCACGTGCGGGTCGCCGGGTGCCTCAGGCCGGCCTGAGGCACTGCCCGGCATCGTCCACAAAGGAATTACGAGGACAGGAGATCCCTTCGACCCGAGAGCATTGGGTATTCAAACGGTCTCGTCTACCGTGGGTGGCATGAGCCAGCCGCGCCCGTGTTCCATCGCCGCCACGCTGGCCGTGGTCGGGGAGAAGTACTCGTTGCTGGTGCTGCGTGAGGTGTTCTACGGGGTGTGCCGGTTCGATGGCATGGTCCGGAACATCGGGGCACCGCGCGATATTCTCGCCGCCCGGCTGCGGAAGCTGGTCGATGCGGGTGTGTTGGAACGCGTTCAGTACAGCGAGCGGCCTCCGCGGTTCGAGTATCACGCCACGGAGGCGGGACTGGAGCTACGCGGAGTCCTGCACCTGTTGCGGCAGTGGGGTGATCGGCATCTCGTGGACACACCGCCCGTGATGTTCGAGCACAGCTGCGGCAAGGACCTGGAGACGGTCCCGGCCTGCCGGGCCTGCGGCGCCGAACCGGCTGTCGGCGAACTACGCGCGCGGTTCGCCAGTCCGGAATGGACGCCGCAGGGCCGGGTGGCCGACTGACCGCCCTCCCGGTCCCAGCGGGTTCGGGGCGCCTGGCCATCGACAGTTGCTGGACCGAGGCTCGCGCCCGGCCTGGTTCGCCTCAGACGTGGCCAGCCAGCCCGGACTGGACTGGCTGGCACACCCTGACGAAGGTCCGCTCCCCGACTCCTGCCCTGGCCCTGGCCAGGTGGTCGGTCAGGCCTTCTTGAAGACCAGCGCGGTGTTGTGGCCGCCGAAGCCGAAGGAGTTCGACAGGGCGGCGTTGATGGGCAGGTTGACCGGGGTGTCCCTGGTGACCTGGATCTGGAGGTCGTCCTCCGGGTTCTCCAGGTTGCGGGTCGGTGGGACCACGTCGTGGTGGATGGCCAGGACCGTGAAGACCGCTTCCAGCGCGCCGGCGGCGCCCAGGAGGTGGCCGGTCATGGACTTGGTCGCCGAGACCAGCGGCTGGTGGCCGAAGACGTCGTAGATGGCCTTGGCCTCCAGCATGTCGCCGCCCGGGGTTCCGGTGGAGTGGGCGTTGACGTGCTGGATGTCGGCGGCGGACAGGCCCGCTTCCTTCAGCGCCGTGGTCATGGCCCTGATCTGGCCATCGCCCTGGGGGTGCAGGCCGACCATGTCGTAGGCGTCGGAGGTGATGCTGGCGCCGGCGAAGGTCGCGTACGGCGTGCGGCCGCGGGCGGCGGCCAGGTCGGCGCGTTCGATGATCAGGACGGCGGCGCCTTCGCCGAGGACGAAGCCGTCGCGGCCCTTGTCGTACGGACGGGAGGCGCGGTGTGGTTCGTCGTTGCGGGTGGACATGGCCTGGGCCTGAGCGAAGCCGGCCATGGTCACCGAGCGGACGCATGCCTCGGTGCCGCCGGTGATCACGATGTCGGCGCGGCCGAGCCGGATCAGGTCCAGCGCGTGGGCGAGGGCCTCGGCTCCGGTGGCGCAGGCGCTGGCGGGGCAGATGGCGCCGGCGCGGGCGTCCAGGTCGATGCTGACCGTGGCGGCCGCGCTGTTGGGCATGATCATCTGGACCATGCGCGGGGACACCCGGCGGTAGCCGCGGCCGAGGAGGGCGTCGTAGTTGTCCAGCAGGGTGCCGACCCCGCCGATGCCGGTGCCCAGCACGACCGCGACGCGGTTCGGGTCGACCGCGCCCTTCTCCAGGCCGGCGTCGGCCCATGCCTCGCGGGCGGCGACCAGCGCTGCCTGGGCGGACCGGTCCAGTCGGCGGGCCTGCACGCGATCGAGCTGACCGGCCGGGTCGACCGCCATCCGGGCGGCGAGCCGGGCGGGGAGTTCCTGCGCCCAGTCCTCAGTGAGCGTCTCGACCCCGGACCGGCCGGCCAGCAGCGCGGACCAGGTGTCGGCCGTGGTGCCGCCCAGGGGGCTCAACGCGCCGAGCCCGGTGATCACAACCTCGGTCATCAACCGTCCTTCTTCTCCTGCCGCGGCCGGGTGACGGGCAGTCCGTCGCGGACTTCCTTCACCGGCTTGTGCGGGAACCGACGTCGGGCATAGTCCCCGGCCGGCGAGCCGGGGGTGACGTAGAGCGTCTCCACCTTGTCCCGCAAGGGCTTCAGCACGGTGTCCATGAAGTCCTTCCGGTCGCGGAGGTAGGGCTCGAGTACATCCTCCCCTGCTGGGCAAACAGCCAGGCAGTAGGCCGCCTTGTAGTTGGGTTTGAAGGCCAGGCTCTGCCACATGGAGGCGCTCTCGGCGGTGGTGACCCGCTCGCGGTACTCCGCCGCGTCCGCACTCTCCGCGATCGTCTCCACCCAGTCGGTGAAGCCGCCCATGAACTCGCGGTAGTTGTGGGTGGCGCAGACGCGGAAGTCGAACTCCCCGTTCTTGCCGATTGCCCCGACCGGGCAAGCCGCGACGCAGAGCTTGCACTCCAGGCAGGGGTTGTAGTCCAGCTTCGCGCCGCAGGCGCTGACCTCGGCGTCGAGGAGCAGGGTGGCCAGCAGCACGAAGTTGCCGAACCTGGGGTGGATGACGTTGCGGTGGATGCCCATCGCACCCAGGCCCGCGGCCACCGCGACCGGTTTGTGCGCGATCACCCAGATCCGGCCGGGGTAGTTCTCCATCTCCATCGGGAAGGTGGCGGAGGGGTTCAGCGCGCGGTGGCCGGCGTCCTCCAGCGCGCGGACGATGCTGCGCGCGGCCTCGTTGATGATCTCGCCGGTGCGGTGGAACTCCTGGTTGGCGACACTGCGCGCGGGTGAGCGGACGTTGTCCCGGTTCATCCGCGCCACCAGCGAGATCAGGCTGCGGGTGCCGGGCAGGGCGTGCAGCGCGGGCTCGCGTTCACCGGCCAGGTCCGGGTGGTCCAGCGGCACCACGCCCATATCGTCGGCGCCCGCCGCCAGACACAGTTCGCGCAGCCAGTCCGCGTCGATCACCCGGGGCGCGCGGGGACCGGTCGCGGCCTGCCGGGCACGGACCGCGCGCACCGAGGGATGGTTCGCGAGGCGGGCCGGAAGTCTTGCCATGACACGCTCCCGAGGTCAGCTGGAAAATCAAACTCACCATGTCATCGGGTGAGTTTGAAATCAAGACCTACCGGTTCGCGGCAGAATGAGGCGGTGAAGGAGACCTCGGCGCGGCTGCTCCGGCTGCTGACCCTGCTTCAGATGCGCCGCGAGTGGTCCGGCGCCGAACTGGCCGACCGGCTGGGCGTCACCGGCCGCACGGTGCGGCGGGATATCGACAAGCTGCGGGACCTGGACTACCCGGTCGAGTCGACCAAGGGCGTCACCGGTGGTTACCGGCTGGGCGCGGGCGCGGACCTGCCGCCGTTGCTGCTCGACGACGAGGAGGCGGTGGCGGTGGCGATCGGGCTGCGCACCGCGACCAACGGCAGTGTCGAGGGCATCGGCGAGGCGTCGTTGCGGGCGCTGGTGAAACTGGAGCAGGTGCTGCCCTCGCGGTTGCGGCACCGGGTGGCGGCGTTGCAGATCTCGACCGTGCCGAGCCGCTCGTCCATGCCCACGGTCGCCGCCGACACGCTGACCGCGATCGCCGCGGCCTGCCGCGACCACCAGCGGCTGCGGTTCGACTACCGCAACCACGACGGCACCGAGAGCCTGCGCGAGGCCGAACCGCACCGCCTGGTGACCTGGGGTCGCCGTTGGTACCTGGTGGCCTGGGACGTGGCCAGGTCGGACTGGCGGACCTTCCGGGTGGACCGGCTGCGGCCCAGGACGCCGACCGGTCCCCGGTTCAGTCCGCGGGAGCTGCCGACGGATGACGCGGGCGCGTTCGTGGCCGAGCGGGTGGCCCGGCTGTGGCAGTACCAGTCGAAGGTCCGGCTGCCGGTGCCGGCGGACGCGCCGGAGGCGCAGAACTTCGCCGGGATCGGGCGGGTTGAGCCGGAGGGGCCGGCGAGTTGCCTGCTGCACGTGGGCGCGTCCGATGTGCGGTCGCTGGCCTGGATGCTGGGGTCGATGGAGATCGAGTTCGAGGTGGTGGACGCGCCGGAGCTGGCGGCGAATCTGGTGGCGATGGCCGAGCGGTTGCAGCGGGCGGTGCCGGAAGCCGCGCGGGGCAAGGTGCGGTCGGCGGAGTAGGTCCGGGGTCCACGAGGGTGGCCTGGCCGGCGGAGGGGCCGAGCCGGGAAGGTCGGCCAAGGCGGGGATTGGCTAACCCAGGCGGTGCCACTGGGGGCGGGTGGTCCAGTGGTGGGCGCGGCGGACGCGTTCGCGGTAGGCGAGGATCGCCCAGCCCAGGCCGAACAGGGCGACGAAAGTCAGTGGCAGGGACAGGGTGGCCAGGGCGATCAGGAAGGTGGTGGCGGCGAGCAGGCCCGCGGCCACGACTGGCCAGCGGCGGTCGTCGCGGGGCGGGGTCGGGCGGCCGGTGCGCAGGCCCTCGGCGAACTCGGGGTCGTTGGCCTGCAAGTGGTCGGCCAGTTCCGCCAGGAGGCGGCGATCACCTTGGCTCAGCATGGCGGTCCTCCCGCGAATGCATCCGGTTTCCGCCGTGCGGGGCGGGCGCTGGGACGCCAGCGCAGGTATCGGGTGCCCGGCTCGGGCGGGGGCAAACCTGGCGGCGCGGCTGGCGCGGCGGGGCGCGGCGGCCGGCGTGACAGCGGCAGGGTTCGGCGGGGACGAGAGGGTTCGGCGGGGACGGCCGCGGCCGGGGGACGGCGCCGACTGCGAGGGCTGGGGCGGCGGCGGAGGGCCGCGCATGGCGGCAGGGGGCGGCGATGGGGGGTCAGTGGGAGCAGCGGCGGCCGGGTTGGCGGCGGAGGCTGGCAGCCGGGCTGGCGGCAGAGGCTGGCGGCAGAGGCGGCGATTGGGGTTAGCGGGGGCGGCGGCGGTTGGCGAGGGCGGTGAGTACCGCGCCGGTCAGGGCGGTGGCGCCGAGCAGGGAGGGGAGGCCGATTTTTATTGCTTTGCGGCCGGTTCGGAAGTCGCGGATCTCCCAGCCTCGGGTGCGGGCTATGTCGCGCAGGCCGGAGTCGGGGTTGACCGCGATGGCCGTTCCCACCGTGGACAGCATCGGCAGGTCGTTGTGGGAGTCGGAGTAGGCCGTGCAGTTGGCCAGGGTGAGGCCTTCCCGGTCGGCCAGGGCTTGGATGGCGTCGGCTTTGGCCTGGCCGTGCATGAGGCCGCCGGTGAGTTTGCCGGTGTAGACGCCGTTCTCGCGTTCGCCGACGGTGCCCAGGGCGCCGGTGAGGCCGAGGCGGCGGGCGATGATCTCGGCGAGTTCCACCGGGGCCGCGGTGACCAGCCAGACTCGTTGGCCCGCGGCCAGGTGCAGTTCGGCCAGGGAGCGGGTGCCGGGCCAGACCCGGGAGGCGATGCGGGCGTCGAAGATCTCCTCGCAGAGGGCAGCCAGCTCGTCGGTGCGGCGGCCCGCCACGAAGGAGAGGAGTTGTTCGCGGCTGGATTCGATGCCTTGGTGGTCTTCGCGGCCCAGGACCCGGAATTTGACCTGTTGCCAGGCGAAGCCGACCAGGTCGGCGGTGCGGAAGTACTTGCGTTCCACCAGGCCGCGGGCCAGGTGGAAGATGGACGCTCCCATGATCATGGTGTTGTCCACGTCGAAGAAGGCGGCCGCGGTGGGGTCGGGGGCGGGGGCCCGCTCGACCACCGTCCCGGCCACGCTGCCGACATCCCGTTGCACCGACACCTGAACTCCTTTGTCCCCGCGTCCGCTCGCGGCGCCGCGCAGGGATGCGGGCGCCGCGAGGCGTACAGGTTATCCAGCGACCACCGATTCCTTGCTGTCCGCGAACTGCGTGTTGTACAGCTCGGCGTACCGGCCGCCCTTGGCCAGCAGCACCTCGTGCGTGCCGCGCTCCACCACCTCGCCGTGCTCCACCACCAGGATCAGGTTCGCGGCGCGGATGGTGGACAACCGGTGCGCGATGACCAGCGAGGTCCGGCCCGCCAGGGCCTCGACCAGTGCCTCCTGCACCGCGGCCTCCGAGCTGGAGTCCAGGTGCGCGGTGGCCTCGTCCAGGATGACCACCCTGGGCTGGGCCAGCAGCAGGCGGGCGATGGTCAGTCGTTGCCGCTCACCGCCGGAGAGGCGGTAGCCGCGCTCCCCCACCACCGTGTCCAGGCCGTCGGGCAGGGAGGCGACCAGGTCCTCCAGGCGGGCGCGGCGCAGCGCGTCCCACAGGTCCTCGTCACTCGCGCCGGGCTGGGCCAGGCGCAGGTTCGCGCCGATGCTCTCGTGGAAGAGGTGGCCGTCCTGGGTGACCATGCCGACGGTGTCCCTGATCGCGTCGAAGGACAGGTCGCGCACGTCCACGCCGGCCAGCCGGATGCTGCCGGAGTCCGCGTCGTACAACCGCGGCGTCAGCGAGGCCAGGGTGGACTTGCCCGCGCCGGAGGAGCCGACCAGGGCGATCAGCTGACCCGGTTCGGCCCGGAAGGACACCCCGCGCAGCACTTCCTCGCCGCCGCGACTGTCCAAAGTGGCCACTTCCTCCAGCGAAGCCAGCGAGACCTTGTCCGCGGCCGGGTAGCTGAAGCGCACGTTGTCGAACTCCACCGCGACCGGACCCGCGGGCACCGCGCGGGCATCTGGCTTCTCCTCGATCAGCGGCTTGAGGTCGAGCACCTCGAACACCCGGTCGAAGCTGACCAGCGCGGTCATCACGTCCAGCCGGGCCCCGGCCAGCGCGGTCAGCGGCGAGTACAGCCGGGTGATCAGCAGTGCCAGGGTGACCACGGTGCCCGCTTCGAGCTGGCCGGTGAGCGCGAAGTAGCCGCCCAGGCCGTAGACCAGGGCCAGCGCCAGCGCGGAGACCAGACCGAGGGCCACCATGAACACCCACTGCTTGACCGCGGTGCGCACGCCGATGTCACGCACCCGCTGGGCCCGCGCGGCGAACTCGGCGTTCTCCTGGCTGGGCCGGCCGAACAGCTTGATCAGCGTGGCGCCGGGCGCGGAGAACCGCTCGGTCATCGTGGTGGTCATCGCCGAGTTGAGGTTGGCCGACTCGCGTTCCATCCCGGCCAGCCGCCGCCCGACCCGGCGGGCCGGGATGACGAAGACCGGCAGCAGGATCAGCGCGAGCAGGGTGACCTGCCAGGACAGGCTGAGCATGACCACCACGGCCAGCACCAGCGCGATGATGTTGGTGACCACCCCGGACAGCGTGGAGGAGAAGGCGCGCTGGGCGGCGATCACGTCGTTGTTGAGCCTGCTGACCAGCGCGCCGGTGCGGGTGCGGGTGAAAAAGGCGATCGGCATCCGCTGCACGTGCGCGAACACCGACTCGCGCAGCCGCAGGATCAGGTCCTCGCCGACCCGGGAGGACTGCCAGCGCTCGGCCAGGCTCAGTCCCGCCTCGACCACCGCGATCGCCGCGATGAGTCCGGCCAGCCACAGCACGGTGTCCACCGGCTGCTTGTTGACGATCGCCTCGACCACCCAGCCCGCCAGCACCGGGGTGGCCACCGCGAGCACCGCGGCCAGCGCGCTGAGCACCAGCAGGATGGCCACCGCGCGGTACTGCGGCTTGGCGAAGCGGGCGATGCGGCGCAGGGTGGCACGGGTGACCGTGCGTCCCGACTTGTCCTGCATCGCGCTTTCCAGCGCCATCCAGGCGTTCATGTCGATGTCCATGGCTCCCCACAGTGTCCGGGCCGGGGCGGTGTGGAAGATGATGGTTCCGCACACCCCCGACAAAATCGGCGTGAATTTCCCGCCGTGGTCCTTCGTGGACCGAAGTCGCTGATGAGAAGAGTGTGGAAGCTCGACCTAACTAGAGGTCAAGCGGTCCGGGCGGGCGGGATGGCAGGCTGTGCGCATGGGACTGTTCACCGTGCCGGAGGCCAGGGCCGAACTGGCCGCGCTGCTGCCGGTGCTGACCGAACTGGTGACACTGCGCGCCGACGCCGCCGAACTGGCCGTCGCGGTGGCCCCTGGCGGGCAGCCGAGTCCGCTGGGCGGGCTGCCGGAGTTCAAGGCGGCGCAGGCGCGGCTGGACGAGCTGATGACGCAGGTGCAGCAGACCGGGGCCGAGCTGAAGGGCTTCGCGCCGCTGCTGGTGGACTTCCCGGCCGAGCTGGACCGGGTGCCGGTGCTGCTGTGCTGGCTGGAGGGCGACACCGAGCTGCGCTGGTACCACCGGCGCGACCTCGGTTTCGCCGGGCGGCGGCCGCTGCCGGAGTAGGCATGGTCCGGCGGAACGCGGGCCGGTCAGGCGTTGCGCCGGCCGAACAGGGCGGAGCGGCCGTGCTTCTTGTGCACGGCCTGCTTGCTGACGCCGAGCACGGTGGCGATCTCGGTCCAGGTGCGGCCGCGCACGCGGGCCCGGCGGACCAGCACGGCCTCCAGGCGTTCGAGTTCGCTGCGTAGTTCCGCGGTGGCGGCGAGCCCCACGATCGGGTCGTCCACTCCGGTCGCCCTGGTCAACGTCATGAGCCGATCCATCTCCACCTGGTCATCCTAGGTTGACAACCGGCAACGAAGTAGACGCGGAATCAGCGAACGTTCACGGCGTGTGGCAGGATCCCCTATTCGAGTGACACCCGAGGCTCCCGAAATGGCGGAAGAAGGAACCCGGTGACCCCACACACTGCACAGGTCGACGACATCCAGTTGGTCGCGCTCCCCACCGCGGTGAACTGCGCCGATCTGTTCGCCCAGTTCACACTGCGCGAGTGGCACCTGCGGCCGATGCTCGACGAGGCCTCCACCGCGGCCGGTCAGCTCGTGGCCGCGGTGGTGGAAAGCGCTGATCCCGACCGGCCCGGCATGCTGACCGTGCGCCTGCGGGTCAGCGGGGACAGCCTGGTGATCGAGGTGGCCGACGGCCGCCCGGCCGAGGCGACCCCCGATATGGAGGGCCCGAACCTGGGCGTGGTGCCCCTGGAGGGCCGCGGCCGGATGCTGTGGTGCACGCTGCCACTGCCGTCCGGGGTGACCGCGGAGGCGGTGCCACTGCCGCGGCGGGAACGGCGGCGCTCGCCCGAGGCGGAGCGGCTGGCCAATGACCCGCACGAGGTCGACCCCGAGGTGATGGAGCGGTTGCTCATGGGGCTGGGGCGCGCGAGCGCGCACGGGAACTGACCGCGCGCGGCCGGGGCGCTCGTCTGGCGGGGCGGGCGCGCACGGCGACTGAACGCGTCTACAGCTCCCACTCCCACAAGCCCTCGGCGTTGACCACCTTGGCCGCGTCATCGGGCAGGTAGACCTCAATCGCTCCGGCGTAGGTCTTGTGCGGCAACCAATCCTCGTCACCGAAGCCGATCCGATCCTTCTTCGGTGAGCACTCCCAGGACGACGACGGGTTGATGTCGCCAGAGGTGACGTCGCGGCGGCTGATCGACTGGAACTGGGTGAACAGACCCGAGGACAGTTCATTGACGCGGTAGTCGCCGCCGGTACGCACCTCGACCCACAGCAGCCTGCGCTGCGTGCCCTCAGGCGGTGCCTCGCCTGGGTAGCCCCGGCCGACGCATTTGGTCACCTTGGTGATTGTGAACTGCATGGTGCAGCTGCGCTGGGCGCTGCTGCCAGTACAGCCGATCTCCGCGGTGTCACCGATGCGCCGGGAAACGGGTTGTGGCGGCACAGAGGTGGTCGGGGCAGGCGTTGAGAACGCGGTGGTGGCGCTCGTGGTCGGCGACGGCTGCCCAGCAGTCGACGCCGGGCTCGCGCAAGCGGCGAGTGCGCACAGTGCTGGGGCCAGCAGCAGGAAACGACGGGTCATGTGGGCGAACCTCCGATCAGCCGGTTGTCGCAGCGGCCACGCGGAGCGTTATCACCCATGACCTTCCGTGATTAGAGCGTGATCGAGTAGATGCGCTGTCCATAGTGGACGGTCCGGGTCGCTGGGACCGACTCGACCCGGACCGTCCGCTGGTGTCACCCAGGCACTATGGGTAGTTCACCAGGTACTGCACGGTCTGCCCCGCGCCCGCGGTGCCGCCCGAGTTGTTGATGATGCGGTTGATCGTGCCCGCGCCGCCGCCCAGGGACACCGTGACCATGTTGCGGAAGCGGACGTTCGGGTTGTTCGGGACCTCGAAGGCCCGGTCGGCGACCACGCTCCGGTTGACGTTGAAGAAGCAGTAGCTGCCCAGGCCGTAGGCCTCGTGACTGGTGACGTGGTTGGCGACCTTGTAGGCCGCGTAGCCGCGGGTGGAGCCGTTCATCCAGGCCGCCTGGTTGGGTGGGTCGTAGGGCATTTCGTTCTGGTAGAAGAACGTTTTGCCGCCCTGGCCGTTCCAGATGGTCTGGTACTTCTGGTAATGCTCGACGAACAGGCCGTACATGCTGACGTTGTCGCCGTTGACCACCAGGCCCACATCAGCCGTGTTGGTGTTCCAGCCGATGCCGTCGCCGTGGTCGCCGCGCCACAGCCACAGGTGATCGCCGATCACATTGCGGCTGTTGACCACCAGGCTGGTGGTGGCCTTGCCGGCGACCATGCCGCCGATGCGGATGAACAGGTCGTGCAGCGAGGTGGGGTTGGCGCCGTGGTTGCCCGCCGAGCCCGCCGGGCCGACCTCCATCAGCAGGTTGGAGTTGGTGGTGTTGGCGTCGATGAGCAGGCCGGCGATCTTCACCCCTGGCACGTCGGCCACCGTCATCGCGGTGATCCCGTTGTTGGGCATCAACGTAGCCAGGCCCAGGCCCAGCACCACCGTGTCCGGCCGGGTGACCCGCAGGGTCTGGTCCAGGCGGTAGATGCCGGGGGTGACGATCAGGTTCTTGCCCTCGGCCAGGGCCTGGTTCATCGCGGCGGCGCTGGTGCCGGGCTTGGCGATGAAGAAGGAGCTGATCGGCAGGGCCTGGCCGGCCGCGTTGCCGCCCTCCCAGGTGGTGCCGCGGGAGTTGTTGCGCAGCGCGGGAACGAAGACCTCATAGCCGCCGGAGCTGTTGACCTGCAGGAACGGCTTCTCCCGGATCTGCGGGGTCTGGTCAACCCTGGTGTAGGGCGGGCTGGGGAAGTTGCCGGCCGGGGCGTTGTTCGCGCCGACGAAGACCATGTTCCAGTTGGAGCCGGTCCAGCTGCCCCAGTTGGTGTTGCGGGACAACCACTGTTGCTGGCTGCCCGAGCGCACCTGGCCGTCGATCTTGCTGTCGGCCATGAAGCCGCCGCTGGACCAGCCGTTGTCGTCGAGCTGCAGGTTGCCGCGCACGTGCATCCGCCGGTACGGCGCGGCCTGGGAGACCGCCCACCGGTCGGTGCCGCCGGCCGGGGTCACCGACAGGTTCTCCGCGGCCCGCCAGAAGTTGTGCGTGGCGTTGCCCTGGAACCAGTCCGCCTCCACGTGCACCGCGCCGCGGATGTGCACGTCGTCGGGATTGCGGCCCAGGCCGAGGACCTGGGTGTAGTAGCCGACGTTGACATCGACGTTGTAGGCGCCGGGTTTGAACAGCATGGCGTAGCGGTCCGCGCCGAACTGGGCCCGCTCCTGCCGCTGGAAGATCGTGTTCGCCCGGCTCTGGATGGTGGCCTGCGGGGTGGACTGGTCGAAGACGAAGACGTTGGGGCCGAAGTCCGGGTCACCGGGGCCGGGGCCGCCGCCGTCGACCGGGACCAGGTTGAAGGACTGGTTGGGCGAACCCGCGAAACAGCTCCACTGCTGGAACTGCACGCTGTCGGCCTGGGAGCCCTCGGTCAGGTCGAAGCACTTGCCGCTGTTGCGGTTGACCAGCCGGTAGGAGCCGTCGGCCTGTTCCACCGGCTGCCACTGCTGGTTCGCGCCGCCGCCGTAGGTCCACAGGTGCACCTGGCCGCCGTCGGCGGTGGAGTTCTCCGCCACGTCGATGGCCTGGGCGGCGTCGATCCGGCTGTTGAGCCGGAAGAATCCGCCGCCGCTCTCCTGGAACTGCCATTGCTGGGCGGTGCTGTCGTTGCAGGTGTACTGCTGCACGGCGGTGCCGTTGGCCGCGGCCGCGCCCCGGGCGTCAACGCATTTGCCGCTGGTCTTGCTCACCACCTTGTACCAGGCGTCCGGGGTGATGGCCGCCTGGGCGGCTGGTGCGGACACCAGGGTCAGCGAACTCGCGGCGACCACCGCGGCTGCCGCCGCCGTCGCCATCCGTCTCCACGTCACAGGGCGCTCCTCTGCCACGATGCAGGGACGCGGCACCAGGGGCCGGGAAGCGGTTTCCCAGGTGTCGCGCAGGGGGTGGCGGCGGCGAATTTGTTGGCGGCCCGAACGTAATGACGGTCACAGCGGCAAGTCAATACATGGCTAAAAATAAGTCTTGAACGCGGATCTCGGACACCACTCCGGTCGCCCCCCAGCCCGTACGAGTTGGGCCAACTCGTACGCCAGGTTGGCCCAACCGGGCGCACCAGTTGGCCCAACTCGGCGGAGTGGGAGATCGCGCACGCACAGAAGGTCCCCGGGCACTAAGTTGACCTGCGGAAACTCGGTCATATCGCTGATAACACTCAGGGGCTAGCGTCGCTAACGGCTGAGTGTTATCGTTGCTCACGCAGACAGCGGAACAGCGATAACAAGGAGCGGGTCATGAGCAAGGTCATCGTGGTCACCGGGGCGTCCAGCGGCATCGGGGCGCTCAGCGCGCGGGCACTGAGCCGCGCCGGGCACACCGTCTACGCCGGCATGCGGAACACGCAGGGCCGCAACGCGCCGCGGGTCGCCGAACTCCGGGAGTTCGCCACCGACAACAAGGTCAAGCTGCACTCGGTGGAGCTGGACGTGCTGGACCAGGACTCGGTGGACGCCGCGATCGCGCGGATCGTGGCCGAGCAGGGCCGCCTCGACGTGGTGCTGCACAACGCCGGCCACCTGGTGGTCGGGCCGACCGAGGCGTTCAGCACCGAGGAACTGGCCGCGGTCTACAACACCAATGTGCTGGGCGCGCAACGGGTCAACCGGGCCGCGCTCCCCCACCTACGCGCCCAGGGCCAGGGCCTGCTGCTGTGGACCTCCAGCAGCAGCGTGCGCGGCGGCACCCCGCCGTTCCTGACCGGGTACTTCGCCGCCAAGGCCGCGCTGGACTCCCTGGCGGTCGGCTACGCCGCCGAGATCTCCCGCTTCGGCATCGAGACCGCGATCATCGTGCCGGGCGCGTTCACCAACGGCACCAACCACTTCCCCAACGCCGGGCACCCCGCCGACACCGACCGGGTCGATGCCTACGAAGAGAAGTATGGGCAGCTCCAGCGGGAGATCCCGGACCGGCTCGGCGCGCTCATCCCCCCGGACGCCGACGTGGCCCTGGTGGCCGAGGCGATCGTGGACGTGGTGGACCGCCCGCACGGCACCCGCCCGTTCCGCACCCACGTCGACCCGGCCGACGACGGCTCCGAGGTGGTCAGCGCGGTCGCGGACAAGATCCGCGGCGACTTCTACCGCCGGATCGAGCTGTCCGAGTTGCTCCACCCGGCGCACTGACCTCCAGGCAGGATGGCCAGTGTCTTGAGCAGGTTCGAGGAGGTCTGATGTCCGAGCAATCCGATCCGACCGAGGTCCGGCCCAGCAGAAGGACAGTGTTGAAGGCCGGTGGCGCCACCGCGGGAGTGCTCGCCGCGGGCGGCCTGCCCGCGGTCGCCGCACCGGCCGCCGAAGAGTCCACAGTGGACAGTATTGAGCCCGGGTCCACTGTGGACATCACGCTCACCGTCAACGGGCAGCGGCACCGGGTCGCGGTCGAGCCCAGGGTCACCCTGCTGGACGCGTTGCGCGAGCGGCTGGGGCTGACCGGGACGAAGAAGGGCTGCGACCGCGGCGAATGCGGGGCCTGCACGGTGCTGGCCGACGGGCAGCGGATCAAGTCCTGCCTGACCCTGGCGGTGATGCGGCAGGGCCAGCGGATCAGCACCGTGGAGGGCCTGGCCGCCGACGGCGAACTGCACCCGGTGCAGGAGGCGTTCATCCGCCGGGACGCCTTCCAGTGCGGATTCTGCACCCCCGGCCAGCTCATGTCCGCGGTGGCCGCGATCGAGGAAGGGCACACCAGCTCGGACGCGGAGATCCGGGAGTGGATGAGCGGGAACCTGTGCCGGTGCAGCTGCTATCCCAACATCGTGGCCGCGGTGCGCGATGCCGCGCGGGAGGTGCGGGGATGAGAGCGTTTGGCTACCAGCGGCCGCGGGTCAGCGCGGAGGCGGTGCGGGCGGGGTCCGCGCCGGGTGCGGCCTACCTGGCCGGGGGCACCGAGTTGCTGAACCTGATGAAGGACGGCGTGCAGGCGCACGACCTGGTTGTCGACATCAACGCGTTGCCGCTCAACGGGATCGAGGTGTCGGCCGGGCGGATCCGGATCGGCGCGCTGGCCCGGATGGCCGAGGTGGCCGCGCATCCGGCGGTGCGCACCCAGGCCCCGGTGCTGTCCTCGGCACTGCTGAACTCGGCCTCGCCGCAGGTGCGCAACATGGCCGCGATCGGCGGGAACCTGTTGCAGCGCAACCGGTGCGGCTACTTCCGGGACAACGGCTTCCCGTGCAACAAACGCCAGCCCGGCAGTGGCTGCCCGGCCCGGCAGGGCCACAACCGGATGCACGCGTTGTTCGGGGCCAGCGAGCACTGCGTGGCCGTGCACGCCTCCGACCTCGCGGTCGCCCTGCAGGCCCTGGAGGCGACCGTGCTGACCCTGGGCGCCGAGGGCGCGCGGCGGATCCCGTTCGCCGAGTTCTACCGGCTGCCCGGGGACACCCCGCAGCTGGAGACCGGGTTGCGGCCGGGTGAGCTGATCACCGCGGTGGAGGTGCCGACCGGGCCGCTGTCCGCGCGGTCGCGCTACCTGAAGCTGCGGGACCGGGAGAGTTTCGAGTTCGCCGTGGTGTCGGTGGCCGCCTGCCTCACCCAGCGCGGCGGCCGGGTGCAGGAGGTCCGGCTGGCCTTCGGCGGGGTCGCGCCCCGGCCCTGGCGCACCCCCGAGGCCGAGGCCGCCCTGCGCGGCAGGCACCTGGATGCCGCGAGCCTGGCCGCGGCCGCCGAAGCCGCGGTCCGCGGCGCACAACCACTGGCGCACAACGGTTTCAAGGTGGAGCTGATGCGCAGGGCACTCACCGGCGTGCTCACCGAACTCGGGAGGCAACGATGACCGGCGGACTGATCGGGCGCCCCGTGGACCGGGTGGACGGCCACGACAAGGTCACCGGCGCCGCCACCTACGCCGCAGACCAGCGGATTCCCGGGCTGCTGCACGGATTCCTGGTGCTCAGCACCATCGCCAGAGGCCGGATCACCGGCATCGAGGTGACCGCCGCCGAACGCGCGCCGGGCGTGCTGCGGGTGTTCACCCACCACACCATGCCGCGACTGACCATGCCGGTCGGCCCGTACCGCAAGGGCTACCTCCCGGTGCAGGACGACCGGATCCACCACAACGGCCAGCCGATCGCCCTGGTCGTGGCGCACACCCTGGAACAGGCCCAGCACGCCGCCAGCCTGGTGAGCGCCCAGTACCAGACCGAGAAACACCGCTCCGCGCTGCACGAGGCCGAGGGCGAGGAGTTCGTGCCGCCGGTGCAGAGCGGCACACCCAACGAGACGATCCGCGGCAACCCCGCCGCCGGACTCGCCGAAGCGGATATCCGGATCGAGGGCATATACAGTTCGCCGATACATCTGCACAACCCGATGGAGCCGTCCGCGACCATCGCGCACTGGACCGGCGGGCAGGTCACCGTGTACGAGTCGACCCAGTCGGTGACCTTCGCCCGCAGCGCGGTCTCCCAGGCGTTGCGGGTGCCGCTGGCCGACGTCAAGGTGGTCTCGCCCTACCTCGGCGGCGGGTTCGGCGCCAAGGGCGCGACCTGGCCGCACACCCTGCTCACCGCCGCCGCGGCCAGGGAACTGGACCGGCCGGTGAAACTGGTGCTGTCCAGGGCGCAGCTCTACACCGCGCACGGCCACCGCAGCGAGCTGAGCCAGCGGATCACCCTGGGCGCGAAACGGGACGGGCGGCTGACCGCGCTGGTGCACGTCTCCACCCAGCAGGTCTCGGCCACCGAGGACCGGGTGTACAACAGCAGCCACTCCTCCCGGCTGCTCTACGCGGTGCCCAACCTGCACGTGCGGCAGCAGGCCGTGCGGCTGGACCTGCAGAACGGCTCGTTCATCCGCTCCCCCGAACTCGCCGCGCACCACGGCCTGGAAACCGCCCTGGACGAGTTGAGCCACCGGCTCGGCATCGACCCGGTGGAACTGCGGCTGCGCAACTACGCCGCGACCAACCCGGAGACCGGGGCACGCTGGGGCAGCAAGCACCTGGACGAGTGCTACCGGATCGGCGCGCGTGCCTTCGGCTGGTCCCAGCGGGATCCGCGGATCGGGTCGATGCGGGACGGGGACATCCGGATCGGCTGGGGCATGGCCACCGAGGCGCACACCTGCGGCGCGATGCCCTCCGGCGCGCACCTGAGCGTGGGGGTCGACGGCCGGGCCACGCTGAGCACCGGGGCGCAGGACATCGGCACCGGCACCTACACCGTGCTCACCCAGGTGGCCGCGCAGGTGCTGGGCCTGCCGCTGAGCGAGGTGACCACCCGGCTCGGCCACACCGACTACCCGGTGGCCATGGGCTCCTTCGGTTCCGGCACGGTGAACAGCGTGACCGGCGCGGTCGACCAGGCCGCCGGCGCCGTGCGCGCCGAGGTGATCCGGCTGGCCGTGACCGATCCCCGTTCACCACTGCATGGCATGCGACCGGAGGACATAGTCACCGAACACGGATATCTGTTCGCCAAGGACCGCCGCCGCCGGGACAGCTACCGCGATGTCCTCACCCGGCACGGAAAAGCGGTGGAATCGACCGGCAGCAGCGCGAACACGCCGAACTACACCACCGGCGCGGTGTTCGTGGAAGTCCGGGTGGATCCGCGCTACGGCAAGGTGACGGTGAGCCGGGTGGTCGGCGCCTACGACCCGGGCCGGGTGCTCAACCGGCGCACCGCGCACAGCCAGGCCATCGGCGGCGCGATCTGGGGCATCGGGTTCGCGTTGATGGAGCACGCGGTGGTGGACCCGGCGCACGCCCGGATCATGAACGCCACGCTGTCCACCTACCTGATGCCGGTGAACGCGGACGTGCCGGAGATCGAGACGCACTTCGTGGACGAGCCGGATCCCACCAGCGCGGCACTGGGCGCCAGGGGATTCGGGGAGACGCCGATGACCGGGGTGCCCGCGGCGATCGGCAACGCGGTCTTCCACGCCACCGGCCGCCGGATCCGGGACCTGCCGATCACCCAGGACAAACTGTTGTAGCGCAAGGCTTTGCCGGACAGGGAGGTCAGCCGGTCAGCCAGCCGTTGTCGGTAGCGATGCGGATCGCCTCGACCTTGTTGCGGGCGCCGAGTTTGTGCAGCACCCGGGTCATGTGGTTCTGCACGGTGCCCGCCACCAGGCCGAGCCTGCGGCTGACCTCCTTGGCGCTGTCGCCGTCGGCCATCAACCGCAGCACCAGGGTTTCCCTTGATGTCAACGGGTTCTGGCCGCGGCGCAGCGCGGTGCTGAGCAGTCCGGGCGGGAACACCGACTCGCCGGCGTGCACCCGGTGGATCGAGTCCAGCAGGCGGTCCATGGACACGCCCTTGGGCAGGAACCCGGCCACGCCCGCGGCCAGAGCCTGGTGCACGACGCCAGGTCGGTCCAGCACGCTGAGCATGAGGATCCGGGTGTGCGGGGCGGTGGTGCGCAGGTCGGCGGCCACGGTGAGGCCGTCCCGGCCGGGGAGTTCGACGTCGAGCAGCAACACCTCGGGCGGGGCGTGCTGGACCAGCGCGGCGACCTGGTCACCCCTGGAGAGGGCGGCGGTGACCTGGATGTCGGGGACGGAGTTGAGCACGGCGACCAGGGCTTCGCGCAGCACGGTCATGTCCTCGACCACGGCGACACGGATCATCGGGGGACCTCGCTCGCGGTGGCCGCGGCCGCGGTGGCGGCATCGCTGGATGGCATGGTGGGGATCTCGACGACCAGGCGGTAGCGGGTCCGGCCCACCCGGCCCGCGCGCAGGCGGCCGCCCAGGGCGGTGATCCGGGCGGTGAGACCGGCCTGGCCGCTGCCGGGCGGAGCGGTGGCCGGGCGGACGCCGTCGTTCTCCACGGTCAGGCGGCACCAGCCGTCCAGGTCCTCGGTGGTCAGCAGGAAACGGCGGGCGGTGCTGTGCTTGAGCACGTTGGTCACCGCCTCACGCACCACCCAGCTCACCGCCTCCGCCGCGTGGCCGGGGACCACCGCGCCGAAGCGGAGCTGGTAGCGGATGCCCGCCGCGGTGAGCAGGGCGATGCCACTGCTGATCTCCTCGCCGAGGTCGGGCTGCCAGTCGCCGTTGGCGACCCGGCGCACGGTGCTCATGGTGTGTTCGGTGATCCGCTGGATGACGCCCAGGTGCTCGGCCGCGCCGTCCGGGTCCTCGACCGCGAGCCGGGCGGCCAGCTCGGCGCGCAGACCGATCGCGGTGATCTCCTGGCCGAGGCTGTCGTGCAGGTCGCGGGAGACCCTGGTGCGTTCCCTGGCCACGGCCAGACTGGCCAGGCTGGCCCTGGTGCGGTTCAGCTCCAGAGCGAGTTCGGCGACCCGGACCGAGGCGTAGACGGCCAGGCCGACGGCCAGGCTGTGCCCGATCCGGATGATCACCGGCACCAGCGAGTCGGAGACCAGGGCCAGCAGGAACACCTCGACCGCCAGCACCGCGACAAAACCACGCCCGGACCAGGGGTCGGGCAGCAGGACCAGCAGGGTGCAGGCGGCGAAGACCGGGGCGAAGGTGCTGGGGCCGAGCACGATCAGCGCGGCGAGCGCGAGCAGGAGCTGGGGCACGAGCACCGCGGCCCGCTGCCATGGCGAGGGCAGGCCGTGCCGCAACCGGATCGAGGCGGCCAGCGCCAGCAGCGCGGCGCTGAGCGCCAGGAACGGCGCCGACCGCCAGATCGAGGGGCCCCGATCCGGCATGCCCAGGTGCGACAGCCAGGGCACCGCCAGGCAGACCGGCAGCACCGCGACCGCGACACCGGTCAGCGGCAGTCGTCGTTCCACGAACGGCATTCGGCGAACCTCCCCGCCCGGAAAATAGTCGCTGTCGGGACTTCGTGCGCGGCGAATGATGACGACCACCCCCGGAAATGAGACCTGGCTCATGAACCATGACTTTCTCACGGTGCATTTGTTCGGTTTTCCACGCTTTCTTTTCACCGGGGAGCCGGGCAGGCTGGACAACCGCAGGGGGAGACGGTGGCTCCCGCGGATCCGTGCCCTCGACCTTGGATCCGCGGGAGCCACTAGGCTCAGGCGGTGAGACGGAAAACTCCCGCCCCGTTGCCGCAGCGCTTCGGGCTCGACCCGGCCCGGATGCGGCTGCCGGAGACCGGGAGCTGGCCCACTGTGCGCGCGCACCTGGCCGACCGGTTGCCGCTGGTCACCCAGGATGTCATCGACTCGATGTTCACCGAGCGGCGGATCGCCGACCTCAGCGGACCGCTCGAACTGGACGCGCCCTATGTGCCGGGTGGGGTGGTGTGGTTTCACCGGGAGTTGCCGGTGGAGGTGCCGGTGCCGTTCCCGATCGGGGTCGTCCATCGTGATGAACACCTCCTCGTAGTGGACAAACCGCATTTCCTGGCCACGATTCCGCGCGGGAAACACATCCAGGAAACCGCGCTGGTGAAGTTGCGCCGCCAGTACGACCTGCCCGATTTGAGTGCCGCGCACCGATTGGACCGGGTCACCGCGGGACTGATGATGTTCGTGATCAACCGATCTGATCGCGGCAGTTACCAGACGCTGTTCCGGGACCGACTGGTGCACAAGGAGTACGAGGCGGTGGCGCCGGTGAATCCGGGGCTGGTGCTGCCCACCACGGTGCGCAGCCGGATCCTCAAGGAACGCGGCGTGATCACCGCGCAGGAGGTGGACGGGCCGCCAAACGCCGAGACCGAAGTGGAACTCCTGGAACAGCGGGACGGGCTCGGGCGGTACCGGCTGCGGCCCAAGACCGGGCGCACCCATCAGCTCCGGCTGCACCTGACCCGGCTGGGCATCCCGATCCTGGGCGACGACTTCTACCCGGTGCTCACCGAACGCCCCCTGGACGACTTCTCCCGGCCACTGCAACTGCTGGCCAGGACGCTGGGCTTCACCGACCCGATCACCGGGGAGGAGCGGAAGTTCAGCAGCCGGCTGGCGCTGACCGCGTGGACCGACTACCCGTCCTGGGCCAGTGATGCCAGCCGACGGTCCAGGTAGCGGCGTTCCGCCTCGGCGGTGACCAGCTTGAGCGCCGCCCGGTACGCCTCGGCCGCCTCGACGTCCCGGCCCAGGCGGCGGAGCAGGTCGGCGCGGGTGGCCGGGAGCAGGTGGTAGCCGTCCAGCTGACCTGACTCGTCCAGTTCCCGCACCAGTTCCAGGCCCCGGTCCGGGCCCTCGGCCATGGCGACGGCCACCGCTCGGTTGAGCCGCACCACCGGGGAGGGCACCCGGCGGGCCAGTTCGCCGTAGAGACCGGCGATCTGCGGCCAGTCGGTGTCCTCGGCGAGCTTGGCGTTGGCGTGGCAGGCCGCGATGGCCGCCTGGAGCTGGTACACGCCGGGACGGCCCTGGCGCAGCGCGGCGTCCAGCAACGCGGTGCCCTCGGCGATCTCGTCCTGGTCCCAGCGACTCCGGTCCTGCTGCTCCAGGGTGACCAGGTCGCCGTGGTCGTCCAGGCGGGCCGAGCGGCGAGCGTTCTGCAACAGCAGCAAGGCCAGCAGCCCCTGGGTCTCCGGCTCCTCCGGCATCAGTCCACACAGGACTCTGCCCAGCCGGATGGCCTCGCCGCTGAGGCCGCCGCGCAGCAGGTCCTCGCCCGCGGTGGCCGAATAGCCCTCGTTGAACAGCAGGTAGAGCACGCCGAGCACGGCGGTCATCCGCTCCGGCAGCAGGTGCGCCGGCGGCACCCGGTACGGGATGCCGGCGTTGCGGATCTTGCGTTTGGCCCGTACCAGGCGTTGCGCCATGGTGGGTTCGGGCACCAGGAAGGCGCGCGCGATCTCCGGGGTGGTCAGGCCGCACAGGGTGCGCAGGGTCAGCGCGACCCGGCCCTCCAGGGGCAGCGCCGGGTGGCAGCAGGTGAAGATCAGCCGGAGCTGGTCGTCGCGCACGCCGCTGTCGTCGTCGGGCTCGGGTTCGGGTCCCAGGTCGGCGGCCGGGGTGGTGGCGAGTTCACGGAGTTTGGCGTTGCCGACCGCCTCCCGGCGCAACCGGTCCATCGCCCGGTTGCGGCCCGCGGTGGTCAGCCAGGCCCCCGGCCGCTGCGGCACACCGTCCCGCGGCCAGGTCTCCAGGGCCAGCGCGAAGGCCTCCTGGGCGCATTCCTCGGCCAGGTCCCAGTCGCCGGTGACCCGGATCAGGGTGGCCACCACCTGGCCCCATTCGGTGCGGAAGGCCTCGGCGACCGCCGTCTGGACCGTCATGGCCTCACGGTAGCCCGGGGGGCTGACAACCACCTTCGGTGCGCAGGTCGGCGAGCAGGGTGCGCATCATCGCGTCCAGCTGCCCGCGCTGCTCGGGGCTGACGCTCGCGGTGAGCCGGTGCAGGTTGGCGACGTGCGCGGAGAACGCCTCGTCGATGACCTCGCGGCCGCGCGGGGTGAGCGCGATGAGGAAACTCCGCCGGTCCGCCGGATCCAGGCGCCGCTCCACATACCCGGCGGCCTCCAGGCGGTCCAGGCGGTTGGTCATGCCGGCGCGGGAGAGCATCAGCAGCCCGGCCAGTTCGGAGGGGGTCAGGGTGAACGGCGCGCCAGAACGGCGCAGCGAGGTGAGCACGTCGAACTCGCCGCGGCGCAGCCCGTGTTCCAGGAAGACCCGTTCCACCGCGGCCGACACCAGCTGGGTGACCTGCAACATCCGGATGAACGGCCCCAGCGAGGACACCTCCAGGTCCGGCCGCTCCTGCCGCCAGGCCGCGAGGATCCCGTCCGCGTCGGCCAGCCCGTCGATACCCATAGGGGCACTCTAGTTTGCCGCGAGATAGTTAGGCTCCGTACTATTACGTTGTAGAACTACTGCGAGGGGGCACCATGACCACGCTCAACGCGACCGTGCCGAACGCGACCGTGCCGAACGCGACCCTGCCCAACTCGACCATGCTCAACGCGGTGCGCACCACCCTGCCGCCAGGGTCGGACTGCCCGCCGCCATCGCGTCCGGCCGAGACGCCGGTGCTGATCTTCGTGGTCTACGGCGCGCTGGACGTGGCCGTGGACGACCGGATGGAGTACCTGGCCACCGGCGATCAGCTCTACCTCCCGGCAGGCGCCCGGCACAGCTGGCGGACCCCGGCGGACAGCGGCGTGGAGATGGTCGTGATCACCGCGAGCTGAACCTTGACCTCCAGCGCACTGGAGGTAAGAGACTGCGGGCATGACAACGCCGACCCAGCAGACCACCAACGACGAGTGGACCGTTGACGCCGTCGACGTGCGCGCCTACCTGGACCGGATCGCCCACCCACCGGTGCAGGCGCCGACCGTCGAGGCCCTGCGCACCCTCCATGCCGCGCACAGCACCGCGATCCCGTTCGAGAACATCGACGTGCTGCTCCACCAGCACCCGGGCGTGGACCTGAAACTGATCGCGGACAAACTCATCACCCGCAAACGCGGCGGCTACTGCTACGAGCACGGCCTGCTCTTCGCCGCGGTGGCCACCCAGCTCGGCTACCAGGTCCGGCGGCGGCTGTCCCGGATCGACCCGTACAAGCCCAGCTTCCGCACGCACATGACCCTGGTGATCACCGCCGAAGGCCAGGACTTCCTGGTGGACATCGGTTTCGGCGCCGGCATGTTCGCGCCGATGCCTCTGGTCGACGGCCTCGTCACCGAGCAGGCCGGGTGGCCGCACCGCCTGGTGCAGGACGGGCCGGACTGGGTGCTGCAGAAGCTGGAAGACGGCAACTGGCGATCCCTGCACGGTTTCGACGAGCAGGTGCAGCACCCGGTCGACTACGCGGTCGCGCACCACTTCGTCTCCACCCACCCGCGGTCCCCGTTCGCCCAGCAGCTGGTGGTGATGCGCCTGGAACCGGGCGTGAGTCACCGCCTGGTCGGCGGCGAACTGATCGTGGAACGCGCCGACGGGCCGACCCAGACCCGGCCGATCACCCCGGCCGAGGCCATCGATCTGCTGCCGGAGTTCGGGGTGGAGCTGACCGCGGCCGAGGCTCAGGCGTTGCTTTCCAGGATCAGCTGAAACAGCGGCGCGGCGGGGGCGCCGAGCGCGGTGACCGCGGCGGTGACCCCCAGCGCGTACCACCGGTCCTGCAGGGTGCGGGGCAGCAGTAACGCGGCCAGCACCCCGCAGCCGAGCATGGTGCCGCCGGCGATCTCCTGCGTGTTGCCGGGCTGGTCAGGTGCGAGCACGAACAGCCGGTACAGGCCCTCCCACAGCAGCACCCCGCCGATCACCCCGATGCCCAGGAAGGACCAGGGGCGCACGCAATAGCGGCGGCAGGCCCCGGCATAGCCGAACACCGAACCCGCCATCACCGCCGCGCCGAGCCAGATCCCGGCCTCGCCGAGGGTGGCCCAGCCGAAATGCCCCGGCAGGATCTCCGCGCCGACGTACCAGACGGTCAGGCCGATCCACAGCGTGGTGACGCCGTAGAGCGGGGAGCGCCACAGGCTCCACCTGGTGAGCGTGCCGACCAGGTAGGCGGTGGCCGCCCAGGTGGCGGTGGAGTTGGCCAGCCAGGTCAGGCCGGTGGCCTGGAACAGGAACGTCACCCCGCCGAGCAGCAGCCCGGCGAGGGTGACGATCAGCCAGTCACGGCCGGTCCGGGTGTCGCCCTGGATCTCGGCCGGGGGGAGCATCGCGGGCCTCAGTCGCGTTCGATGAGGTGTCCCACCACATCCGGACCGGGGTGGGCGTGGCCGGAGCCGTCCCGCCGGGGGTCCACCTCCGGCAACTCCACCGGCGACCCGCTGCCGTTCGCGCCGGCCGGACGCGGTCCGATCCAGGCCATGTGCAGATGCGTCTCGCCCTTGAGGAAGCGTTGCGAGCGGACCCCGCCGGTGGCCCGGCCCTTGGGCGGGTACTCGGCGAACGGGGTGACCTTGACGCTCTGCCCGGTGGAGGTGACCACCATCGGCTCGCCGTGCTCGTCGTCGTCGGTGCGGATGGCGCCGAAGAAGACCACCTTGGCGTCCTTGCCCAGGTTGATCCCGGCCATGCCGCCGCCCTTGAGGCCCTGCGGCCGGACCAGGTTCGCCGGATAGCGCAGCAGGGAGGAGTCGCTGGTGACGAAGGCAACCGTCTCGCTGCCGTCCACGAGCCAGGTGAGCCCGGCGATCTCGTCGCCGTCCTTGAGCGAGATGACCTCGAACTCGTCCGAGCGGACCGGCCATTCCGGCGAGCACACCTTGATCACGCCCTGCCTGGTGCCGATGGCCAGCCCCGGCGAGTCCCCGGCCTGTTCGCCGAGTGGCGCGATGCCGACGACCTTCTCCCCCTTCTCCAGGGGCACGAGTTCGCTGGCGGCCATGCCGCCGGAGAGGGAGACGGTGCCGGACTGCTCGGGCAGCACCGGCAGTGGCAGCACGTCGGTCTTGAACGCGCGGCCGAGGGTGGTGATCAGCAGCACCTGGCCGCGGGCGGTGGAGTGCACCACCGCGGCGACCGCGTCGTGCTTGGTGCGCCCGTTGCGCCGCCGGGCCTCGGAGGACTCCTCGGATTCGGCGGCGGTGCGGGCGACCAGGCCGGTAGCCGACAGGATCACCTGGCACGGGTCGTCGGCGACTTCCAGGGGCCCGGCGGGCTTGGAGGCGGCCAGGACCTCCTTGAGGTCGCCGTCGATGAGCGCGGTACGGCGCTCGAAGCCCAGGTCCTTGGCGACCTTGGCGAGTTCGGTGGAGACGACCTTCTTCAGCACCGACTCGTCGTCGAGGATCTTGGACAGTTCGGCGATCTCGGCTTCCAGCTTCTCCTGCTCGGCCTCCAGCTCGATCTTGTCGAACTTGGTGAGGCGGCGCAGCGGCGTGTCCAGGATGTAGGCGGCCTGGATCTCCGAGAGCTTGAACTGCTTCATCAGGCCGTCCTTGGCGGCCTGGGCGTTGTCGCTGTTGCGGATCAGCTTGATGACCTTGTCGATGTCCAGCAGCGCCCTGAGCAGGCCCTCGACCAGGTGCAGCCGTTCCTGCCGTTTGCGGCGGCGGTGCGAGGTGCGCCGGGTGACCACCTCGTACCGATGCGCCAGGAACACTTCGAGGAGTTGCTTGAGCCCGAGGGTCTGCGGCTGGCCGTCGACCAGGACCAGGTTGTTGATGCCGAAGGACTGTTCGAGCGGGGTGAGCCGGTAGAGGTCGGCGAGCAGCGCCTGCGGGTTGACGCCCACCTTGCACTCGACCACCAGGCGGGTGCCGTTCTCCCGGTCGGTGAGGTCCTTGACGTCGGCGATGCCGGTGAGCCGCTTGGACTTGTTCACCTCGTCGGTGATCTTCTCGATGATCTTCTCCGGCCCGACGCCGTAGGGCAGTTCGGTGACCGTGATGGCCTGCCGCCCACGGCTGCCCTCCAGGGGGCCGGTCTCGACCTTGGCCCGCATCCGGACCACGCCGCGGCCGGTCTCATACGCCTTGCGGACCTCGTCCAGGCCGAGCAGCAGGCCGCCGGTGGGCAGGTCGGGGCCGGGCACGAACTCCATCAGCCGGTCCAGGGTGGCGTCCGGGTGGTTGATCAGCCAGCGCGCGGCGGCCACGACCTCGCCGAGGTTGTGCGGGATCATGTTGGTGGCCATGCCGACGGCGATCCCGGAGGTGCCGTTGACCAGCAGGTTCGGGAAGGCGGCCGGCAGGACGGTGGGTTCCAGGAGGGAGCCGTCGTAGTTGGGGCGGAAGTCGACGGTGTCCTCGTGCAGCTCGCTGACCAGCAGCATCGCTTCTGGCGACATGCGTGCCTCGGTGTAACGCGAGGCGGCCGGTCCATCGTCTGGGCTACCGAAGTTGCCGTGCCCATCGACGAGCGGGGCGTTCAGGGAGAAGTCCTGCGCCATCCGCACCATGGCGTCGTAGATCGCGACGTCGCCGTGCGGGTGGTACTTGCCCATGCAGTTGTGCGTGACGAAGCCTTCGACGACGAAGGCGTGTTCCTCGGTGCCGACCTGGATGTCGTAGGTGGTGTCGGCCTCGACCGGCTGCACCGATTCCACGGTCAGGAAGGAGAACCCGGACAGCGCCGCCAGCCGGTCGGCCAGCGGGGAGCCGATCCGGCGCAGCTTGTCCACCCAGCCGTCTGTTTCCGCACGCCACAACGGGAATGAGCGTTCGGCGAGCGGGTTGCCGTGCCGGTCCTTGCCGTAGCGCACCTGGGCGCCGGAGACCGCGGACAGCGAGGCCCGGAATGCCACGCCCTCGGTGTCCCGGAACCAGCCGCCGCCCTGGTGGGCCGCGGTAAACTCGGCGATCACCGGACCGCAGGGCAGCCGGTCGTTGCCCTGTTTGCCGCCGTAGGCGTAGTCCAGCTCGGCCAGCTGCCGGAGCCCGTCCTGCTTGTAGCCGATGGTGGACCAGGGCAGCAGCGCCTTGGCGAGCTGGGCCGCGTCCGCTCCGGCGAGGGACAGGCCGTGCAGCGTCTTGTGACCGGTCTTGCTCGCCCGCGACCACCAGTGCCCGTGCAGGCCGAGGTCGGCCAGCATCGAGTACACCTGTCGCAGCAGCTGCTCGCCGGTGCTGACCAGGACGATCTCCCGGTTCCGCTTGCGCACGTAGCCGTCGCCGTCGAAGAAACCGGCCAGGAACGGCAGCCAGGCGGAGCGGTCGCCGAGCACGCTCGCGGGCACGAACTTCTGGTCGCTGCGCGGCGTTCCGGCCTCCAGCAGGCCGGCGTGCCGGGCGAAGGTCAGCACGTGCTGGTCGCGGTGCTTCGGGTTCTTGGCCTCCCGCTTGCCGCGGGAGACGGTGAGCCCGTTCATGATGGCCCAGCCGTGCAGGGTGTCGATCGGCTCGGTGTCGCACATGTGGATGCGGACCCGGCCGTCGGCGGCCCTGGCCCGGTCCACGGCGAAGCCTTCGGCGACCACGAGGCCCAGGACGTACGGGTACACGTCGTGGCCACCGGGCAGGGTGGCGCGCCGGGCCCGGCCGTAGCCGATGGTCTGCTGCCCGGTGAGGTCCCTGGCCTCGGTCCAGCCGATGGTGTAGTCCGCGCCGACGGTGCGGAACCGCTGGCCGGGGGTCACCAGCATGGTGTGGCCGTTGGACCATCGCACCCGGACCAGCTCGGACCGCGGGTTCTCATAGACCGCGGTGACCGGGACGGCCTGCCCGTGGCCATCCAGGACCTGCTCGCCGACCTCGATGTCTTCGATGGGGCGCAGGCCATCCGGGGTGGACACCAGCGCGCCCCGGACGAAGCAGTCGCCGACGACGCGCGAGGACTTCACGTAGGCGTGCGTGGGCCGGTACCCCTGCTCGTTCATCGAGAACAGGATCCGCCGGTGCACCGGTTTCAACCCGTCCCTGGCGTCCGGCAGGGCGCGGGCGTGGATGACCGAGTAGGCGTATTCGAGGTAGGAGTCCTCGATCTCGGTCTTGAGGGAGTTGTCGAAGACCTGGGCGCCCGCCCGGTCGAAAGCGGCCGGGTCGACCTTGGTGGTGCTGGTGCCCTTGCGGCGTGCCATAGCTCTCTGGCTCCTCTAGGAAAACGTGCGCCTCAGGCGTCGATCGCGGCCCGGTCGACCCTGGCCGCCGAGTCGACCAGCCAGTTGCGCCGGGGCTCGACCTTCTCCCCCATCAGCAGCTCCAGCGCGGCTTCGGCGGCTTCGGCGTCGTCCAGGGTGATGCGGCGGACCGAGCGGGTGGCCGGGTTCATGGTGGTGTCCCAGAGTTCCTCGGCGTCCATCTCGCCGAGGCCCTTGAACCGGGGCACCGGGGTGACGATCTGCTTGCCCGCCTTCTCCAGCTTGGTGACGGTGTTCTCCATCTCGCGCTGGGTGAAGGTGAAGATGGTCTCGCTGTTGCGGCCCTTGGTGGTGATCTTGTGCAGGGGCGGCATGGCGGCGTAGAGCCTGCCGTCCTCGATCACCGGGCGCATGTACTTGGCGAACAGGGTGATCAGCAGGGTGCGGATGTGCGAGCCGTCCACGTCGGCGTCGGCCATCAGGATCACCCGGCCGTAACGCATGGTGGTCAGGTCGAAGGTGCGGCCGCTGCCCGCGCCCAGGACCTGGACGATGCTGGAGATCTCGGCGTTGCGCAGGGTGTCGGCCAGGCTGGCCTTCTGCACGTTGAGGATCTTGCCGCGCAACGGCAGCAGCGCCTGGTACTCCGAGACCCTGGCCATCCGGGCCGAGCCGAGCGCGCTGTCTCCCTCGACCAGGAACAGTTCGCTGCGGGCCACGCCGGTGGTGCGGCAGTCGACCAGCTTGGGCGGCATGGCCGCGCCTTCGAGCGCGGTCTTGCGGCGGGCGGCGTCCTTCTGCTGCTTCTGGGTGAGCCGGACGCGGGCGGCGTCGACCACCTTCTGCAGCACGGTCTTGGCCTCGACCTTGCTGCGCTTGTCCTCGGTCCAGGCTTTGATGTGCCGTTCCACCACGTTCTGGATGACCTTGGTGATCCCGGCGGTGGAGAGTTCGTCCTTGGTCTGGGAGGTGAACTGCGGCTCGGGGATGCGCACGTGGATGACCGCGGTCATGCCTTCGAGCACATCGTCGAGCTGGGGCAGGTCTTCCTTGGGCTTGAGCAGGCCGCGGCTCTTGGAGATGGCCTCCTGCAAGGCTTTCAGCGCCGCCCGGTCGAAGCCGCGGCGGTGCGTGCCGCCGTGCATGTTGCGGATGGTGTTGGTGAAGCACTCCACGGTGCGCTCGTAGCCGGTGCCCCAGCGCAGCGACACCTCGACCTGGGCGGTGCGTTCCACTTTGGACCGCATGACGCCGTTCTCGTCGGCGGCGTTCTCGGTGTAGGTGCCCTCGCCGTTGGCGTGGATGATCGCCGAGACCGGCTTGTCACCCGAAGGCGTGAGGAACTCCACCATGTCGGCCAGGCCGTTGGGGAAGTGGAAGGTCTCCTCGGTGATGCCGCCCTCGGTGACATCGCGCAGCACGTAGGTGACGCCGGGGACGAGGAAGGCGGTGTTGCGCAGTTTGCCGCGGACGGCCTCGCGGTCCAGCGCGGCGCCGTTCTCGAAGTAGCGGGCGTCGTGCCAGTACCGGATGGAGGTGCCGGTGGACTCGTTGCGCTTCATCTTGCCGGTGACGTTGAGCCCGGAGACGCGGGTGAACTTGGCCTTGGGGCCGGGTCCGTCGAACTCGCCGGGCACCCCGTGCGCGAAGGACATCTGGTGCACTTTGCCCTCGCGCTTGACGGTGACGTCGAAGCGGTGCGAGAGCGCGTTGACCGCGGAGGCGCCGACGCCGTGCAGGCCGCCGGAGGTCTTGTAGCCGGAGCCGCCGAACTTGCCGCCGGCGTGCAGCCGGGTGAGCACCAGTTCGACGCCGGAGAGGCCGGACTTGGCGTGCACCCCGGTGGGGATGCCGCGGCCGTCGTCGTCGACCTGGACGCTGCCGTCGGCGTGCAGGGTCACCACGATCCTGGCCGCGTGCCCGGCGATGCCCTCGTCGGTGGAGTTGTCCACGACCTCGGTGAAGAGGTGGTTGATACCCCGGCTGTCGGTGGACCCGATGTACATGCCGGGCCGTTTGCGCACGGCTTCCAGACCCTCCAGATGGGTCAGGTCGTCGGCCCCGTAAAGGGTCTCAGCAGTCACAGGGTCGTTCTCCCGGATCGTGGCACGAGGTGATTCGCCAGCATGACACCGTACTTGAGCCTAGCCGGGTGCTCCGACAGTCCTGTGCGGCCCTGTGCGGACATCAGGAAATGTCGGGCCTTGGCCTGACCGGCATGGCGACGACCAGGGTAGCCAGGACCGCGGTGATCGTGCCCAAGACGAAGAAGAGAGGTAGGCCACCTGCGGCGGCGAGGGCGCCGAAGACGGCGCTGGCGACCGAGCTGCCCAGCGTCCGGGCGAGCGAGTTGAGCCCGTTGGCGGCGGCGGCCTGCGCCGGTGGGGTGGCGTCCAGGATGAGCGCGGGCATCGCCGAATAGGCCAGGCCGGCGCCGCCGGAGATGACCGTGGTGGCCAGCACCACGTGCCAGAGCGAGCTGTCCATGGCCAGGCGCAGGGCGAAGCCGAGCACGACCCCGGCGGTGCCGATGAGCAGGGTGAACCTGCCCCCGCGGCGGGTGATGAGCCGGGCGGCGACCGGGGACAGGGCGGCCATCAGCAGGCCGCCGGGCAGCATGCACAGGCCGGAGAGGACCACGGAGAGTTCGTACCGGGTCTGTAATACGGTGACGGTGCCGAGGAAGTTGACGAACAGCGCGAACCCGGTGAGGAACGCGGACAGGTTGGTCAGCAGCACGGAGGCTCTGGCGGCCAGCCGGAGGTCGACGATGGGCGCCCGGCGGCGTAACTCGACCAGGCCGAAGACGGCCAGGCCGAGGGCGGCGGCGCCGAGCAGGCCCAGGGTCAGCGGGGAGTCCCAGCCCCATTCGGCGCCGCGGCTCAGCGGCAGCAGCAGCGCGGTGAGCGCGAGGACCAGCAGGGTGGCGCCGACCAGGTCGACCGGGGCGCGTTCGCCGTTGGTGGGGACCTCGGGCACCAGCCACCAGACCGCGGCCAGCGCGGGCAGGCCGGCCAGGAAGCAGACCCAGAAGAGTCCGTGGAAGCCCCAGACGTCGGCGACCAGTCCGGCCAGCGGCAGGGCGACCGCGCCGCCGATCCCGAGCATGGCGCTGACCAGTGCGATCCCGCCCGCCCGGCGTTCCGGCGGGACCAGTGCGGCGATCAGGCTGATGCCCAGTGGAATGGCCACTGTGGACAGTCCCTGGATCGCCCGGCCGACGATCAGCAGGGTGAGGTCGGCGGTGAGCGCACAGAGCAGCGAGCCGAGCAGGAAGGCGAGCACGGCGAGCAGCAGAACCCGTTTGCGGCCAAAGAGATCGGCCAGCCGGCCGAGCAGCGGGTTGGCCACCGCCCCGACCACCACGGTGACGGTGACCAGCCAGCTGGTGGTGGCCGGGGAGGTGCCGAGCCGTTCGGGCAGGCCGGGCAGGACCGGGATGAGCATGGTGTGGGTGAGCAGGGTGACCAGCGCGGTGAACGCGAGGACCGTGGTCAGCAACCCGGTGCGGGTGGCGGGCTCGCGCAGTGTGGTCACCCGGCCACCCTACGTTCCGTGGCTCGGCTCCTCTGCCGTCGGAGGATCTCCAGGTGCGGGGAATCTCCAGGTCAGCCTTGGTGCATGCCGCCGGTCCACAGCGGCCGGATCTCCACCGAGCCACCCGCGATCGCGCCGGGGTGGCCCTTGGCGATCTCGACCGCCTCGTCCAGGTCGGCGCACTCGATCAGCACGAAGCCGGCGATCTGCTCCTTGGTCTCGGCGAAGGGCCCGTCGGAGAGCAGCACCTCGCCCTGGGCGCCCAGGCGCAGTGTGGTGGCGTCGGTGCTGGGCTGGAGGATGCCGCCGCCCTTGGTGATGCCGCGTTCGGCCAGGTCCTGGCCCCAGGTGCCGCAGCCCTCGGTGTTCTCCTCGGCGCGGCTCTCGTCCTGGCAGATCAGCAACAGGTACTGCATGGTCGTTGTCCTTTCTCGCGAACCCGGTACTCCCCCACGACGAACGGGCCCGCGGTCAATCGACAGGTCCGGCGACGAGCTGTGTCCACGATACGACCATCTACGCGGTATATGACGGCTTCCGATATATACAGCTCCGGGAACTCTGCCCGGCCGCGGCCGGGCAGAGTTCCCGGAGGACTACTTGCCGTTCGGGTACAGGTACTTCTCCGCCGGGATGACCGTGCCGCGGGCCCAGGCGTCGAAGAAGCCGCGCAGGTCCTTGCCGCTGACCTGCTGGGCCAGTGCCTCGAACTGCGGCCAGGTGGCGTTGCCGCCGTTGTGTTCGCGGATCCAGCGCTTGAGCAGGCCGAAGAATGCCTGGTCGCCGACGGTGCGGCGGAGGGCGTGCATCATCACCGAGCCCTTGCTGTACAGCGCCGGGTCCAGTTCCTTGCCGGGGCCCGGGTCATACAGCGGGACCTTCCAGAACTCGGGCTTGTTCCGGTTGTCCTCGATCATGCCGCGGTAGAAGCCCTTGTCCAGGTCGGCGCCGTTGCGTTCCTCCCAGAGCTGGTTGGCGTACTGGGCCACGCACTCGTTGAGGCAGGCGTTGCGCCAGTCGGCGACCGAGACGGCGTTGCCGAACCATTGGTGGGTCAGCTCGTGGGCCATGGAGGCGTCCCACATGCCGCCGGAGTAGGTGGGGCGGCTCTGGGTTTCCAGGGCGCCGAGGCCGCTGGCGTTGACGATGATGCCGCCGGTGCTGCTGAACGGGTAGGGGCCGAACAGCGAGCTGAAGTGGTCCAGCATCGGCTGCATGAGGGCCTCGGAGGCCGGTTCCGGGGTGGTGCCGCTGCCCCAGGCGTAGATCGCGGGCTTGCCGTCCTTGAGGGTGCTGGTGCGCAGGGTGAACTTGTCCACCGCGACCGTGGACAGATAGGTCGCCATGGGCGAGTCCTCGCGCCAGCGGAAGGTGCTGCGGCCGCCGGCCTTGGTGGTCTGGCCGGGTTTGCCGTTGCCGACCGCGGTCCAGCCGTCCGGGACGGTGGCGGTCAGCGCGAAGGTGGCCTTGTCCGAGGGGTGGTCGTTGGCCGGGTACCAGCTGGCGGCCGAATGCGGTTCGCCGCTGGCGCTGAAGCCGCCGCCCTGGATCGGTTTCCAGCCTTCGGTGCCGTGTTTGCCGGAGTAGCGGACGCGGACCTTGAACTTGCTGCCCTTGCGGATCCGCTGTTTCGGGGTGATCACCAGTTCATGCTCGGCCTCGCGCCGGTTGGCGGCCTGGACACCGTCCACTGTGGTCGAATCGACGGTGAATCCGTTGAGGTCTAGGTGGAACAGGTCCAGGTCGCGCTGGGCGATGGCGGTGACGGTGGTGTCGCCGGTGAGTTCGTCCGGCTTGGCCGGGTTGTAGTCGATGTTCACGTCGTAGTGCTCGACCTGGTAGCCGGAGTTGCCGTCCTTGGGGTAGTACGGGTCGCCGACCCCGGCCGGGTCCTGGGCCAGGCCCCAGACGGCGGTGATCATCGCGTTGGTGCTCATGGTCTGGACCTCGGGGTCGAGGTTGGCCAGGGTGTCGCAGGCCTTGTGGTAGCAGTCGTCCAGGGGCGTCATGAAGCCGCCGGTGGGCACGCCCTTCTCGTGGAAGGCGGTGTGGTCCGAGCCGCCGCCCGCGCCGACCTCGAAGGTGTCCTTGCCGCGGTCCTTGAAGTACTTCTGGAACAGCGGGGTGGCCGGGGTGCCGGTGTCGATCACGATGAAGAACTGTGGTTTGGGCGTGGCGACCATGTCGAAGTTGAGGTAGACCTCGATCTTCTCCCGCTGTGCCGGGGTCAGTCCGCCGACGTAGTGCCGGGACCCGACCAGTCCGCTCTCCTCAGCGCCCCACCAGGCGAAGCGCAGGTGCCGGTCGGTGGGCAGCTTGGTCTTGGCCACGGTGAGCGCGGTGGTGAGCAGGGCGGCTGAGCCGGAGCCGTTGTCGTTGAGGCCGGGGCCCTCGGGCACGCTGTCCAGGTGTGCGCCCAGGAACACGGTGCGGGACTCCTCGCCGCCGGGCCAGTCGGCGATCAGGTTGAAGCCGTCCTTGCCGTCGTGCCGGAATTTCTGCACGGTGGTGCGGAATCCGGCGAGGTCCAGGCGGGCTTTGACGTAGTCCAGGGATTCCTGGAACCCGCGGGTGCCGTGCGCGCGGTTGCCGCCGTTGCGGTCGGCGATCTGCTGGAACGCCTGGAGGTGCGGCAGCACGTCCGCATAGGACACGGCGGGCACGCCCGCGGCCGCGGTGGCGCCGGGCTGGGCGGTGGCGGGTGCGACGCCGGTGAGCACGACGGCGGCGCTGAGCAGCACCGGCAGCAGCCGTCTGAGGGGTGATCGCATGCTCGGGGAGCGTAAGCGGGAAATGTCAGGGAGTTGTTGTGCCGCGGTGAGGAGCCCGTTCTAGCGGGGCAGCCGGAGGGTGAAGGTGGAGCCGGCGCCGGGTGCGCTGGTGGCGGTGACGGTGCCGCTGTGGGCCTGGGCGAGCTGGCGGACGATGGCCAGGCCGAGGCCGCTGCCGCCGGACTGACGGCTGCGGGATTTCTCCGCGCGCCAGAAGCGGTCGAAGACCTGCGGCAGGTGCTCGGGGCTGATCCCGCTGCCGGTGTCGGCGACCTCGAAGAGCACCGCCTCGGGTTCGGCCCGCGCGGTGACGGTGACCCGGCCCCCGGCCGGGGTGTGCCGGACCGCGTTGGCCACCAGGTTGCCCAGGGCCTGGCGCAGCCGCACCGGATCCGCCCACAGGTCAGGGTCACCGTCCACTGTGGACTCCAGGTGCACGCCGGCGGCGTCGGCGGCGGCGCGGTGCGCGGAGACCAGGGTGTCCACCAGGTCGGCCACCCGGAGCTGTTCGGGGTGCACGCGCAGTTTCCCGGCATCGGCCATGGCCAGGTCCTGCAGGTCGTCGATGATGCGTTGCAGTTGCCGGGATTCGGCCAGCAGGAAGGTGATCAGCGCCTGGTCGGGCTGGGTGACGCCGTCCTCGGCGGCCTCCAGCCAGCCGCGGATGTTGGACAGCGGGGTGCGCAGCTCGTGCGCGATATCGCCGACCATGGCCTTGCGCAGTTCCTCCACCCGGGCCCGGCTCTCCGCCATCTCGTTGAAGGCCGCGGCCAGCCGGGCGATCTCGTCCCGGCCGGTGACCTGGACCCTGGCTGCGGCGTCGCCGTCCTTCATCCGTTGCGCGGCGCCGGTGAGCGCGCGCAGCGGGCGGACCAGGCGCCGGCCGGCCAGCACGGTGATCACCACGGTGAACAGCAGCACCAGCGCGGCCACCCAGAGGATCCGGGTCTGGTTGGCCGGGGACAGGTCGAGCGAGGCCGAGGGGGTGTTGCCGGGGGCGGTCACGTAGAGCACGGCGGGGGCGGCCACGAACGGGTCGAGTTGTTCCTTGCGGGCGGAGGTGAGGCAGTTGTCCACCAGTTCGCCGCCGTTGGGCGCGCTGACCGCGGGCCGGTCGAAGACCCAGGTCAGGTCGAGTTTGAGGGTGGCCCTGGACAGGCCGCGGCGGGTCAGGCAGTCGTTGAACAGCTCGTTGAGTTTGCCGATCGCGGCCAGTTCGGTGGGCTGGGGCCGGTCCAGCGCGAGCTGGGAGCAGCCGTTGACGCTGAGCGGGTTCACCGTCTCGATCTGGGTGCGCCCGTTGGGTTTGGTGGTCAGCTGGGCCAGGCCGCCGGTGCGGGTTTGCACGCAGGGCAGCGCGGCTTCGGCGGAGCGGCGCAACGCGTCCCGTTCGGCCGGGGTGAGCTGGAACGGGCCGACCGCGCGCGGGTCGATCCGGTCTCCTGGCGCGCCAGGGGCGAGCGAGCGGTCCAGGTTCAGTGGGTCGATGGTCGCGGATGCCTTGACCGGCAGCTCCTTTCCCGGATCGGTGTCCACAATGGACTTCTGTTCCGGGGTGGTGAGCGCGATCCGGCGGCCGGTGCTCGCGGCCAGTTCGCGGAGCAGACCGTCCACCTGGGACCAGTCTGGGTGGGTGGCGGCGAAGCCGACGAGCTGGTCGTAGATGCGGGCGTCGTCGGCCAGCGCGCGGCCCTGTTCCTGCTGGATGGCCACGGTGGTGGTGCGCACGGCCAGCCACGCGGTGGCGCCGACCGCGCACACCGCGATCAGGATGGAGGCGGCCAGCAGCCGCGCGAACAGGCTACGGCGCACCGCGGCGCTCGCTGTCGTCGGAGAGCTTGTAGCCCACGCCGTACACGGTGACCAGGCGGACCGGGCGGCGTGGGTCGGGTTCGAGTTTGCGGCGCAGGTTCATCACGTGCACGTCGATGGTGCGGCTGGTGATGTAGCGGTCGAACCCGTGCAGCCGTTCCAGGAGCTGTTCCCTGGTGAAGACGCGTTCCGGTTGCGCGGCAAGGGCTTCCAGCAGTCGGAACTCCCCCGGCGTGCACTCCACCGCCTCGCCCGCGCAGCGCACCTGGTGGCGTTGCGGGTCGATCTCGATGGCGCCCACCCGCAGCACCGGGTCGGCTTCGGGCCGGCCGGATCCGGTGCGGCGCAACAGGGTGCGCACCCTGGCCATGAGTTCACGCGGGCTGAACGGTTTGGTCATGTAGTCGTCCGCGCCGAGGTCGAGGCCGAGCAGCAGGTCGTCCTCGGTGGAGCGGGCGGTGAGCATCAGCACCGGCAGCGCGGATTCGGCGCGCAGGATCCGGCACACGTCCAGGCCGTCGACCAGTGGCAGCATCACGTCCAGCACCAGCAGATCGGGCTGCCGCCGCCGGACCTCCTCCAGGGCGCTGCGGCCGTCGCCGACCACCACGACCGAATGCCGCTCGCGTTCCAGGTAGCGGCGGATGAGTTCGGCCTGGTGCTCGTCGTCCTCGGCGAGCACGATGTGGGCGCACATACCGGCGATCCTAGGCTGGTCCCCGGCCCCTGGCGGCCCGCGCGGGCCGCACTTCAGGGTGAGGCCATCGGATGACGAATGGTTCCTGACAGGTTCCTGACAATCGTCGGCGACGGTGTCCGCCATGACCCGACTGATCCGCGCCGCGCTGGTCGCCTCGGCCGCGCTGGCCCTGCTGACCGCCTGCGGCCCCGAGGCCCCACCCCCGGCCCAGGTGGCCGCCCTGACCACCAGCGGCAGCGCCACCACCACCGCGCCGAGCACCACCGCCGCGACCGGTGCCGCCGAGCGGCCGCAGTTGCGGCTGGACAGTTCCGAGGAGGAGGTGAAGCGGTACTGGGCGGCCTACTTCGCCTGCCTGAAACAGAACGGGCACAAGATGTACGAGGGCCGGGGCGGGGACTCGCCCGATCAGCGGGACACCAGTCCGGCCTCGCAGGCCGCGAAGACCGCGTGTGCCGGGAAGATCCCGGTGCAGCCGCCGGAGCTGGACCAGAAGAACCCGGAGTACACCGACAACTACCGCGCCTACCTGAAGTGCATGGACGGCAAGGGGCTCAAGGTGGTGCCGATCGAGCCCTTCGGCAGCGGCTGGAACTACGCCGACACCCCGAGCAGCCTCACCGAACAGCAGCGGCACCAGGTCGAACGGGACTGCAAGATCGAGGCGTTCAGTGCCAAGAGGTGAGACCCGTCGCTGGTTCCCGGTGACCGCGGTGGCCGTGTCCCTGGTGGCCGCGGGCGGGATCGCCTGGTTCGTGCTCAGTCCACAAGGGACACCCGCCGCGCAGCCGTCCGGCCCGCCGGTGCGCACGGTCAAGGTGCAGCGCACCGAACTGAGCACCAGCCAGAACTTCCCCGGCGCCCTCGGCTTCGGCGCGGACCAGGTGGTCAAGGGCGCGGGCGCCGGTCTGGTGACCCGGCTGCCGAAGGGCGGTGACGGCACCGAGCGGGGCAAGCCGCTGTTCTGGGTCAACGACCAGCCGGTGCCGGTCTTCTACGGCGCCACCCCGCTGTTCCGCAAGCTGGAGGCCCCTGCCACCGGAGATCCGTTGCGCGGCAACGATGTCACCGTGATCGCGGAGAACCTGCGCGCCCTGGGCTACTCGATCGGCACGCAGCCCAAGACCAGCAGCCGCCCCGGGGAGTCCGGCACACCCGCCGTGTTCACCCCCGCGCTGAGCACCGCGGTGAAGAAGTGGCAACAGAAAGCCGGACTGCCCGCCACCGGCACCGTCGACATCGGACAGTTGCTGGTGCTGCCAGGGCCGTCCCGGGTCGGCACGGTCACCGCGCAACTCGGCGATCCCGCGACCGGACCGCTGCTCAAGGTCACCGGCACCACCAAGGCGGTCAGCATGGAGATCGCCGCCACCGAGGCGGACAAGGTGAAGCAGGGCGCCGAGGTGGTGATCCAGCGACCGGACACCAAGGAGGTGCCCGCGGTGATCAGGCAGGTCGGCACCGTAGTGCAGGGCGGTGGCGAGTCGGGCGGCCAGAACAGTCAGCCCAAGATCACCGTGACGGCAATGCCGAAGGACCCGGCCGCACTGTCCGATTTGGACGCTGCCAGTGTGCAGGTGCGGGTGGTCGCCGAGGCGCGGCCGAATGTCCTGGCGGTACCGGTGGGTGCGCTGCTCGCGCTGCGCGAGGGCGGGTACGCGGTGCAGTTGCCCGGCGGCGAGCTGAAACCCGTGCAGACCGGGCTGTTCGCCAAGGAACTGGTGGAGATCAGCGGCCCCGGCATCGCCGAGGGCCAGGCCGTGGTGACGGTCTCGTGAGCACCCCGGTGCTGGCCGTGCACGCCGCCGGCAAGATCCACCCGGGTGGTGTGGTCGCTCTGGCCGAGGTGTCGCTGACCGTGGAATCCGGTGAGCTGCTCGGCATTGTCGGCCCGTCCGGGTCCGGGAAATCCACTCTGCTCACCATCATCGGCACCCTGGACACGCCAACGCACGGCCGGGTGGAGATCGATGGCCAGGACGTCACCGCCCTGTCCGACCGGCGCCTGTCCGCGTTGCGCGGGCGGCGGCTCGGCTTTGTGTTCCAACAGTTCCACCTCATCGACGGCCTGTCCGCGGCGGAGAACGTGGCCACTGGGCTGCTCTACGCCGGTGTCCCGCGGCGGCGACGACGCGCCCTGGCGCTGGCCGCGCTGGAGCGGGTCGGGCTGGCGCACCGGGTGGACCACCAGCCGCACCAGCTCTCCGGCGGGGAACGCCAGCGGGTGGCCATCGCCAGGGCCGTGGTCAACCAACCGGCCCTGGTACTGGCCGACGAACCCACCGGCGCACTGGACACCGCCAACGGCCGGGCGGTGCTGGAGTTGTTGCGCGCGTTGAACCAGGAGGGCACCACCATCGCGATCATCACCCACGACCGGGACATCGCCGCCGGACTGCCGCGTCAGGTGGAACTGCGCGACGGCCGGATCATCGCCGACCGCCGGCGCCCGGCATGAGCGGCGCGGGGCCGGTGCGCCTGAGCCTGACCGACACCCTCCGCCTTGGCCTGCTCGGCATCCGCACCCGCCGGCTGCGGGCCGCGCTGTCCGCGCTGGGCATCGCGATCGGCATCGCCACCACGGTCATCGTCACCGGCGTCCCCGCCTCCAGCCACCAGGCTCTCCTGGACGAACTCTCGGCACTGGGCACCAACCTGCTGCGGGCCGAACCCGCGTCAAACCAGGACCCGCCGGTGTTGTTGCCGGACAACGCCGCCGCACTGGCCGCCCGGATCGGCCCGGTCACCGGCAGCGCCGCGGTCGCCAACACCCACGCGGTGATCCGCCGCTCCGACCGCGCCGATCCCAGTGACGGCGCGGGCATCACCGTGCTCGCCACCACCCCGGACCTACTGTCCACAGTGCACGGATCTGTCCACTCCGGACGGTTTCTGGACGCGGTCGGCGCGAAGTTCCCCACCGTGGTGCTGGGCAACCGGGCCGCCGCCCGGCTCGGCATCACCGAGGTCCACCCCGGCGAACCCGCACCGCAGCTCTACCTCGGCCAGACCTGGTTCAGCGTCACCGGTGTGCTCGCCGACCTGCCACTGCACCCGGACCTGGAACGCTCGGTCTTCGTCGGCACTCAGGCCGCACGCGAGCACCTCGGCTTCGACGGTCACCCCACCGTCGTCTATGTCACCGCCCGCGAGGACGCCATGGAGGACGTGCGCGCGGTGCTGCCCGCCACGCTGTACCCGCGGTTGCCCGGCCTGGTCCGGGTCGGCAAGCCCTCGGACGCGCTGGCCGCGAAACGGGCCACCCAGAACAACTTCGCCGGACTCTTCCTCGGCCTGGCCGGGATCGCGTTGCTGGTCGGCGGGATCGGCGTGGCCAACACCATGTTCATCTCGGTGCTGGAACGCCGCCGCGAGATCGGCCTGCGCCGCGCGCTGGGCGCCACCAGGGGGCAGATCCGCGGCCAGTTCCTCACCGAGGCGGTCGCCCTGTCCGGCCTCGGCGGCCTGGCCGGCGCGCTGATCGGGGTGCTGGGCACCCTGGGTTACGTGGCCTACCAGGACTGGCCGCCGGTGATCCCGCCGCTGTCGGTGGCCGGCGGTGTGCTGGGCGCGGTGATCGTCGGCATGGCGGCCGGGATCCACCCCGCCGCCCGCGCCGCCCGGCTGTCCCCGACCCAGGCCCTCGCCGCCGCCTAAACGGGCTGGATCAGGTCGAACCGGTTGCCGTACAGGTCCTCGAACACCGCCACCGTGCCGTAGACCTCGGCCCGCGGCTGCTCCAGGAACTTGACCCCGGCCGCGACCATCCGGGCGTGGTCGCGGGCGAAGTCCTCGGTGTGCAGGAAGGCGAACACCCGCTGCCCGGTCTGCGCGCCGACCCGGCCGAGTTCCACCGGATCCGCGGCCAGGGCCAGCAGGAACCCGGTCGGGCTCGCGCCGTCGGGCCGCACCACGACCCAGCGTGCGCCGGTGGGCAGCGCGACGTCCTCGGCCAGGGTGAAGCCCAGCGCCCCGGTGTAGAAACGGATCGCCTCGTCGTAGTCGCGGACCAGCACGGTCAGCAGACCCAGGTGCGGCATGGCTGTCCTCCTTGATCGCCGCGCGAGTCTGTCACACCCGGCCGGGCTGTCTCGTCCACCGGGCATGCAACCACTACCGACCCGCCTCGCCCTGGTCCTGTCCGCCCTGCCCAACGCCGCGGTCGGCCTGTGGGCCCTGCTCGGCCCCGCCGGCTTCTACACCGATTTCCCTGGCCTGCGCACCGGTTGGGTGGCCGCCGACGGCCCGTTCAACGAGCACCTCCTGCGCGATTTCGGCGGCCTCAACCTGGCCCTGGCCATCACCGCGATCGGCGCGCTGCTGATGGCCACCCCGGCCGCCGGCCGCTGGGCCGGGGCGGCGATCCTGGCCTTCAACCTGCCGCACGCGCTCTACCATTCCCTGCACCTGCACGCCTATCCGCAGCTCACCGACCAGGTGCTGATCGCGACCACCACCTGGGCCGCGGCCGCGCTGGGCCTGCTCGCGCTGCTCTGGCCCACCCGCCGTACCACCTGACCGGCGGCGGTTCAGGGCCAGCCGAGCCGGCCGCGCAGCCAGTCCACCGCGGTCACGCCCTGCGCGCCCTGGAACGCGCGCAGGGTGGGCAGGCCGGGTGGGGCGGGCTGCAACGCACCGTGCGTGAAGTACCCGGCGAGCCCGGCCAGCACCGCGTTCACCGCGTCCGGATCTGCTTGCGCGGCAACGGGATGCGCCCGGAACAGCGGCTCGGGCTCCGGTCCGCCCTGCATGCGCACGCTCGGCAGCAGCGCGAGCAGGTCGATCCAGGCCGCGCCGCGGCAGGCGTGCGGCCAGTCGACCAGCACCACCCGGTCCGCGGTCAGCAGCAGGTTGTCCGCGCGCAGATCGCCGTGCAGCAAGGTGTTCCCGGCCGCGGCCGCGGGCCAGCCGGACTCCAGTTCGGCCAGCCGGTCCAGGTTACGCAGCGCCCACGGGTCCAGGCGGTCGTCGGGCTTGGCGGCGAGCTTGCGCCAGCCGCTGAAGATCCGCTCGTACTTGGCCTGGGTGTCCGGCACCTGCACCGGAGCGGGCGTCAGCGCCTCGGCCAGGTCGGCCAGGGCCACCAGCACCCGGTCCAGTTCCTCGGCGCGCCACGGGATCTCCGGTTGCCTGCCGTCGACATCGGCGAAGAGCAGCAGCACCCAGCCGTCCTGGTCGAAACTGGCCAGCAGCTCCGGCACCGGGGCCACAGTGGACAGTCCTTTGGAGACGATCGACTCGGCCCGGTGCATGGGCGCGGAGTGCTTGTTCGTGTGCCAGTCCACCGCCTTGACGAACACCCGCCGCCCGTCCGCCAGCCGCAACCGGGCTGCCACGCCAGGGGAGAACCCGCCGGACTGGCTGACCGCCTCGGTCACCGGCGCGCCCAGGAACTCCTCGACCGCGGCGCGCACCGGCGCGGCGACCTCGGTCCAGGGGCGGCGGCTACCGGTGGCGGCGGGGGCGAGTTCGGTCATGCCTCCATGATGCGGGTACCGCCAAACAGGTTTCATTCCGCCATTCCGCCCCATGACGGCCGCCCGAGCAGCGATGATCACCCGGGCGAGGCGGCACGGAGGTGGCAGTGGGCTGGGACCGGATCCAGGACGAGGCACGCGGACTGCTCGGCGAGGGCGCGGTCACCCGGCTCGCCCGGCTGGTCCGCCGGGAGCTGCGGCACAGCCCCGAGGACCCCGAACTGCACATCCAGCTCGGCCGGATCGCCCTGGACCGCGGCCAGCTCGACCAGGCCGAGGCGCACTTCACCCGGGCCGCCGACCTGGACCCCGACCAGCCGCGCCCGCACGGCTGGCTGGTCGCGGTGCTGCACTGGCGCAACCAGTACCAGCGGGGCCTGGCCACCGTGGCCGCCGCCCGCCTCCGCTGGCCAGCGGACGCCGGACTACGCGCCGCCCAGGCCCGGCTGCACTACGGGCTCGGCGAATACCCGGCCGCGCTCGCGGTCACCGAGGACGTCCCGTTCACCGCGGCCAAGGCAGAGGACGCGGTGGAATGGCGGCTGGCCGCCCTGCGCCGCCTGCACCGGCACCCCGAGTCCGAGCAGCTGGCCAGGGAGTTCCTCGCCGAGTCGCCGGATGAGGTGGACGTGCGTGACGAACTGGTGCGCAGCCTGCGCGGCCAGGGCAGGCACGCCGAGGCGGTGGCCGCCGCCAGTGCGCTGCACGAACGGTTCCCGCGCCGGATCACCGCCATCCTCACCCACGCCGACACCCTGCAGGCCGCGGGCGAGCGGGCCGCGGTGGTCCGGCTGCTCACCGCGGCGGTGCGCGCCCGGCCGCACCTGCACGCGCTGCGACACGCCCTCGGTAAGGCGCACACCCAGGTCCGCGACTACGCCGGGGCGGCCGCGGAGTTCGCGGTCGCGGTCCGGCTCAACCCTGGGCAGGGGTCCGGCTGGTGGCTGTGGGCGAGCGCGCTGCGCCTGGCCGACCGGCTGCCCGAGGCCACCGCGGTGCTCGCCGAGGCCGCCAGCCGACTGCCACACGAAGCCGACATCCGCACCGAACAGGCCGAACTGATCGAGGCCGAACAGGACGCCGCGGCCGCGCTGCCGATCGCGGAGAGCGCGCTGAACCTGGACCCGGCCGACCTGTGGACACCGCGGCTGGTGGCCCGGCTGCGCCGCGAGTCCGGCGCGCCGGCCGAGGCCGAGACGCTGCTGCGCGGGCTGGTCGCGAATCGACCCTACGACAACGAAAACGTGCGCGAGCTGGGCTGGCACCTGCGCCAGGAAGACCGGGTCGAGGACGCGGTGACGTTGTACCGCACCGAACTCGACCGCATCCCGGCCAACGTGGAGGTCGGCCTCGCCCTCGGCTCGCTGCTGCGCACCCTGGACCGCGCGGGCGAGGCGGTCACCGTGCTGCGCCAGTGCCTGACCCACCGGCCGCGGCACGCCGAACTATGGGAGGACCTGGGACGGTCACTGGCGATCCAGCGCGATCACGAGGCCGCCGAGAGCGCGTACCGCACCGCCACCGAACTGGCCCCCGCCGAAGCCGACGGCTGGTACGCCCGGATCGGCCACCTGATGACCAGGGGCAGGCTGGCCGAGGCGGACACCCTGCTGGACACCGCGCTGGACCGCTGTCCGGACGCCGAGTCGTTGCACCGCAGGCGCATCGCGCTGCTCCAGGACACCGCGGGCGACGAGGTCGTCGAGGCCGCCCTGCGCGCGGCCATCGCCCGGTTCCCGGACTCGGCGAACCTGCCCCTGGATCTGGTGCGCCACCTCAACTGGGGCCGCCGCTTCAGCACCGCACTGTCTGAAGTGGACAGTCGGCTGGCTGCGGACCCGGCCGATGAGGACCTGCTGTACTGGCGGATCCAGTTGCTGTTCAGCCTGAACCGGCGCACCGAGGCCAGGGCCGCCGCCGTGGCCGCGCACCGGAACCTGCCGGAGTCCGCGCGGCTGAGCTTCCTGAACGCCTGGAGCCTGATCGAGATCGACCAGGAGGTCGCCGCCGAGGCCGCGCTGGCCGCCGCGCACACCGCGCACCCGGCCGACCGGGTGATCCTGCGTGGCCTGGTCCGCTGTCTGCGCAGGCTCAGCCGTGTCGCCGAGACCGAACCGCTGCTGCGGACCGCGCTGGCCAAGGAGCCGGACGCGGTGGACCTGTGGGTCGAACTCGCCTGGACGCTGGAGCAGCTTTTCCGGTTCGACGACGCCATCGGCGCCTGCGAGCAGGCCCTGGTGCTCGACGCCGAGCACAACGAGGCATTCGGCGCCGCGATCCGGTTGCGCTACCAGGTCGGCCGGGCCGAGGAAGCGGACCGGCTGGTCGCGGCCGAGGTGAGTCGCAGGCCGTGGGATTCCGGGCTGTGGCAGGAGATCAGCTCCGCCCGGCTGAGCGCGCGCAGGCTGGCCGAGGCGGTGACGGCGGCCAGGAACGCGGTCGACCGGGCGCCCGGCGACGCCACCCTGTGGCTGCTGCTGACCGAGACGCTGCTGGAGTCCGGCCGGGTGGCCGAAGCCGCCCAGGTCGCCGCCGAAGCCGTGGCGCTGCACCCGCGCAACCCGCCGCTGCGGCACCGCCAGTCCAGGGTGGCCCTGGCGCAGGGCCGCGAGGCGGAGGCCGAAGCCCTGCTGCGGGCGAGCGTGGCCGAGCTGCCCGAGGTCACCTCGGTCGGCCACGACCTGGTCAACCACCTGCGCGGGCGGCACCGGCATGAGGAGGCCCTCGCCGTGCTGGCCGGGCTGGGCGAGCGCGATCCCGGCAACCAGCGGGTGCACTTGCACCGGATCCGGACGTTGCGCTCGGCCTGCCGCTTCGCCGAGGCCCGCCTGGCCGCCGACGCGGCGCTCGCGCTGTTCCCGTGGTCCACCGACCTGCGGACGCAGCACGCGCGGATCCTGGTGCGGGAAGGGCGGATCGAGGCCGCGCTGGCCGAGTACACCGCGATCGCGGAGGTCGACCCGGTCGGCCCGCAGGGCCTGGCCGGACGGCTGGACTGCCTGGGCTGGCTGGGCCGCCAGGAGCAGGCCGTCCGCGAACTGCGGGCCGGGGCCAGGGCCCATCCGGACCGGATCTCGTTGCGGCTGCGGGTGGTGTGGCTGGAACTGCACCTGGGCCGGCTCGCCGAGGCCCGCGCCGAACTGGACCGGATCACCGGGCAGTTCGAGCCCACCGCGGAGATCATCCAGGACAAGGTGCGGTTGTTGTTCGTGCGCAAGCTTTTCACCGAGGCCACCGCCGAGGTCGAGGCCGGACTGGCGCTGTTCCCGGCCGACACCGGACTGATGTTGTTGCAGGGCAACATCCTGGACGGCCAGAACCGGTACGCCGACGCACTGGACTGCTTCGACCGGATCCTGGCCCAGGACCCGCTCTCGGTCGGCACGATCACCGCCAAATCCGCCACCCTGCGCTCACTCGGTCGTTTCCGCGAGGCCCGCCAGCTCATGGAGACCGCGCTCGCCGATCGGCCCACCCAGCCGGAACTGCTCGCCGAACGCGGCTGGGTGCACCGCGACCAGGGCCGATCAAGCCTGGCGCGCAAGGACTTCAGCGCGTTGCTGGAACTGGCCGAGGACCCGGACGAGAAACTCGACGCGTTGCGCGGACTGGGCTGGGTGGCCTTCGCCGACGGCGATTTCGCCGAGGCCGCCGCCCGCTTCCGCGCGGCCGCGCTGCTGGATCCCGACGACGCCGCGGTCAAGTGCGGACTGGCCTGGACGCTGGTGCGCGGCGGCGAACCCGAACACGAGGAGGAGGCCGAGCGGCTCTGCCTGGACGTGCTCAACCGCGATCCGGTGAACCTGCTCGCGCACACCTGCGCCGGGGTGCTCTACGCCCGCCAGCGCGACTATCCCCTGGCCGAGCACCACCTGCGCCGCACCATCACCCTGGACCCGTTCAACGGCAGCTACGTCGACCTGGGCGCGTTGCTGGCCCAGCTGGAACGTTTCGGCGAGGCCGAGGAGCTGTTCGACAAGGCCCTGGCCCGGGATTTCTACGACGCGCAGGCGCACGTGGAGCTGGGCAGCCTGCTGCTGCAACGGGATCAGGACGGCGCCGAGCCGGGCGCGGACGCCAGGGCCGCCGCCCAGCACTTCCGGCAGGCCCTGCTGTGCGAACCCCGCAGCGGCGCGGCCGCCATCGGCCTGGCCCTCGCGCTGGCCCGCTCCCCCGGCGATCTGGTGGCCGCTGAACGCGTGCTGCGGGACGCCCTGGAACGCACCGACTGCGACTCACCGGCCTGGCAGCTGCGGCTGACCCTGGCCCGGCTGCTGGTCGAACGCGGCGACGCCACCCAGCGCCGCGAGTTCCACCTGGAAGCCCTCGCCCTGGCCCAGCAGGCGATTGGCGCCGCCGCCACCGAAGCCGAGCCCTACTTCGTGGCGGGCGTGGCCGCGTTCAAGATCGGCGAGAACGGCACCGAGGTGCAGGCCCGTCCGGCGCACCGGCGCCGCGCGGTCCGGTTCCTGCGCCGCTGCCTGGAACGCGAACCCGGGCACGTGGAGGCGCGCAGGCTGGTCGAGTTGGCCACGCACAGCCTCGCGGTGGCCCGCCGCAGCCTGGTCGGCAGCGCCGCGCTGGTGTCGGTGGCGACCAGTCTGCTGGTGGCGCTGTGGGTCGGATTCTTCTTCACCGACAAGGTGAACACGGTCGTGCTCGCCACGCTCACCCCGGTGCTCACCGGCCTGGTCGCCCTCGGTTTTGTGCTGCCGCTGCTGGTGAAGCTGAAACTCCCAGGAGGGGTGGAGGCGGACCTGGCCGCCAGCATGAACCAGCTCTCCGCGGGTCCCACCGGCGAGTTGAGCTACGGGCCGGGCCGCCTGGTCGGGCACCGCACCGAGGGCCGCCCGGACCGCTCGCTCAACGCCGGGCCACGCGGCGAACTGCCCCGGCTGGGCTGAGCCAGGCCAGCCCGGCCAGCACGACCGCGACCGCCAGCGCCACGCTCAGCTGCGGCACGGGCGGGCTGAAGTCGAAGATCAGTGAGGTCGCGCCGTGTGAGAGGGCCACCAGCAGGGCCAGCCAGCTCCCCGCGAGCAGCAACCACGGCCTGCCCTTGGCCACCAGCACCACGACCACGACCGCCACGGCGCCCAGCGCCCAGATCACGGGCGCGGCGAAGCCAAGCGGCAGCCACGCCAGGAGCTGCGCCTGCGCCAGCAACCAGGCCGTGGACACCAGCAGCGCGAGCAGCCAGCGGCCCGGCCTGCCCGGCACCGACAGCGGTCCCCGCCGCCACACGTACAGCGCCGCGACCAGCGTGCACAGCGTGAGCACCCGGCTCGCCCAGGCCAGCCCGTACGGGTTGTTGATCACCTGGAACACCAGCGGCACCCCGGCAAGGGCCACCGCCACGGGCGCGGCGAACCGGCGCCCGTGCAGCAGGCCGTACAACACGGCCAGCCACCCCGCCGCGAACACCAGGTCCTGCCCGATCTGGCTGGCCAGCTCACTACCCAGATCGAAGGCCAGCGGCAGATCACTCCGCGGCACCGGCAGCCAGGCCTGTCCCAGGTACAGCAGCGCGGACACCGTGCCCATCAGCACCCCGAGCAGCGCCAGCCCCGCCTGCACCAGCACCAGCATCGCCACCAGCGCCGCCGCGGCCGGCCCCGTCACCGGGGTCACCACCCGCAGCCGCACCGCCAGCGCGAGCACCGCCAGCCGCTCCCGCAACGGCAACACCCCACGCTCGTCCACGGTGTCGGCCAGGGTGCTGACCAGGTCCTCGCCATGCGCCGCCCGGTAGTCCGCGGGCAGCACCCGGATCAGCCGACGGCAGCTGTCCTCGACCGATTCCCCGATGTTCACGCCAACCTCCCCGTCGCCCGGAACAACCGCCGCCGCACCAGCCGCTGCTTGGCCAGCTTCGCCCCCTCGGCCATCCGCTCGGCCGCGGCCCGCACCACGTCCGCCCCCTCGTCGGTGAGCCGGTAGTACCGCCGCAACCGGGAGTTCTCGACCTCTTCCCGATCCAGCGCGACCAGCCCCTGCTTGGCCAGCCGGTCCAGCAACCCGTACAGGGTGCCCGCGGCCAACTGCACCCGATCCCCGGAGAGTTCCTTGACCTCCTGGATCAGGCCGTAACCATGCCGCGGCTCATCGGCCAACGCGGTGAGCACCAGAAACGCCTGCTCGGAAAGACTCTCCATGGTGCTGAATATACAGTGCCACGATATATACGCCACCCTCCCGGCGAGTTGGGCCAACTGGTACGCCGGTTTTGCCCAAGCGGGCGTACCAGTTGGCCCAAGTGGTACTGGAGGGGTGGGTCAGGTGAAGGGGAGCCAGGACTGGTCGGTGAGGGTGGTGAGGTCCTGGCGCTTGATGCCGGCGGAGGAGAGTGTCCAGAGGGAGCCTGCTGCCACCAGGGAGCGGCGGACTGTGGCGTCGGAGCCTGCTGAGCGGTCCTGGGGGTGGGCTACCTGGCCGAGTTGGGTGACGTTGCCGTCGCCGATGCGCAGGACCAGCGCGCCGCCCGCGGGGGGCATGGCGCGGTCGCCGCGGGGGGCTGCCCAGCCTCGGCTCACGGGCAGGACCAGCAGGCCGGTTTGTTGCCAGTACAGGAAAGCGTGCGGGTCGAACTCGGCTTCGGAGAAGGCGCCGGGGAGGTGGTGCTGGGCCAGGCGGCGGGGGTTGGACTGGTCGGACACGTCGAACAGGGACACCTGGGTGCCCAGGACCCGGCCTTGATCACTGGCCTCCTGGCCTACGCCGATGAGTTTGCCGGGGCCCGCCATATGCAGGTACGCGGAATATCCGGTGATCTTGAGTTCGCCGACGGCGCGGGGACGACGGGGGTCGCGCAGGTCCACTGTGTACAGCGGGTCGGTTTGGCGGAAGGTGACCACGTAGGCGGTGTCGCCGTAGAAGCGGACGGCGTAGATCCGTTCGCCCTTGCCCAGGCCGTCGAGTTTGCCGATCTCGGTGAGTTTGTCGCCCTGGCGCGCGAGCACGGTCACGGCGCTCTGCGAGTCGGGGACCTGGCGGGGCTGGGCGCCGCCGCGGTTCGTGGTGGTGGCGATGCGCAGGTTGCCGTTGTGTTCGGAGAGCGAGTACTGGTTGAGCAGCGCGCCGGGCACCGAGCCGGAGGCCAGGTACTTCGGCGGGGCGGAGCCGTCCACGCTGAACTGGTGCACCTGGGTGCGGGGCTGTGGTTCCGGGGCCACCTCTGCGCCGCCGCGCAACGGGACCGCGCGGGGCCACTGGTCGTCGGCGACGTAGAGGCTTTTCTCGTTGCCGTACACCGTGTTCCCGTCGGCGGCCACGGTCACCGGGTCGCCGTTGCCGAGGGGTTTGTCCAGGGGCAGGGTCAGCACGGTGAGCATCGAGGCGCCGCTGAACTTGGCCGGGTGGTTCACCCGCGCGCAGTCGACCAGCTGGCCCTCGGCCTTCCCTGCCTCGCCGTCCAGGCGGTAGCGGGGCAGCCAGTCGCCGATGGCGGAGTCGCGCACGATGTCCTGGTTGCGGCGCAACGCCGCTTCGGCGTTGAGTGTGCCGTCGGGGTAGGCGAACTTCAGCTTCGGCATCGACCGGATGACCACCCTGGCCACGCCGCCGACCTGCCGGGAGTCCACATAGGACCCGTCAACGTCCAGGCTGCCCACGGTCTTCGGCGTGCCGGACAGGTCGACCAGCACCAGCTTGGCCGAGCCGGATGGCCAGTCGCCCTTGGGGTAGGACCGGGGTTCGGCGTGGCTGACGCCGGAGGTCAGCACCAGGGCGCGGTCGCCGTGGGTGAGCAGCTGGGTGGCCGGCCCGCCCGGCAACTCCAGTACCCCGGTGGCCTTGTTGCTCGCCAGGTCGATCACCCGGAGTTTGCCGTCGACGATGGAGACCAGGCGTTTGCCGTCGCTCTTGACCAGGTCCGGCTCGTCGGCGCCCGCCTCGTGCCGGTTGGTGGTGGAGTGGCCCTGGTCGGGGGCCTTGCTCTCGATGCTGCGGTCCCCCATCGAGCCGGGCGAGTTCAGCTCGGCGCCGGTGCGCGCGTCGGTGGACGGTCTGCCCTGCTGGGCGAAGCCGTAGGCGCTGACCACGGGGGCCGCGGCCTGCCGGAAACCGGCCAGCGCGGCGGGGCAGGAGTCGTAGGCGACCAGGCGGACCGCCGTGTCGGAGACCGGTGGCGGTCCGGACTCGGCCAGTGGGCCCGCCGCGGAGACCGCGCCACCGGCCACCAGCCCGGCCACCACCGCGGTCACACCCGCGCGCACCCAACCCGTTCCCGCTCCGCCTGACTGCCTCATGTCCTCTGGACGGAGGACACCCCGCTTCGCGTTGCCTGGCGGCGAAAGAAAACCAGGTACAACGCCGCGGGCACGGCCAGCCCGAGCAGCCAGGCGATGTCCGCGCCACCCAGCAGCGGGGCCAGGAACCCGGTGAACACGCCGGGCACGTTGGCGAACGGGATCTGCACCAGCACCCCGGCCGCGTATGCCATGAGCGCCGAGATACCCCACCGGCCGTATATACCGTCGGGGTCGTAGATCGCGGCCAGGTCGTAGCGCTCCTTGCGCACCGCGTAGAAGTCGATCAGGTTGATCGCGCTCCACGGGGTGAGGAAGTAGAGCAGGAACTCCAGGAACAGCACGAAGTTCTTCAGGAACTCGCCGCGGCCGAGGATGGCGATGACCGCGCCGAGCACCGCGATCGCGGCCACGTAACCGATCCGCACCGCCGGGGAGAGCGCGGCGCGGCGGGTGAAGGCGGTGAAGGTGGTGGCCACCGACATGTACCCGCCGTAGATGTTGAGCACGTTCACGGTGAACTTGCCCAGCGCGATGGACAGCAGCAGCGGCACCACCAGCCCGGCGTGCCCGAGCCCGACCAGGTAAGCGACCTCCTTGCCTTTGAAGGCGTTCCCGGCTACCGCGTAGGCCAGCGCGCCGAAGGACATCGCCCACACCGCGCCGAGCACGGTGCCGCCGTAGGTCCACCAGAAGGTGGCCCGCACCGAGGTGCGGGAAGGCAGATAGCGGGAGGTGTCGGCGACATAGGGCCCGAAGGTGAGCTGCCAGGACGCGGTGAGGGAGAGCGCGAGCAGGAACTTGGGGAAGTCCAACTGCGGGGCGGCGAGCACCGCGCCCAGGTCCTGGGTGCTGATCAGCCGGATCGAGAGGTAGACGAAGACCACCACCGACAGCGCGGAGGCCACCCAGCCGAAACGGTGGATCAGCCGGTAGCCGATCACCGCGAACACCCCGGAGAGCACCGCGTACAGCACGATGCTGACATCGATCGGCAGCCCGCTGATCCCCGAGATCGCTTGTCCGCCAAGGACATTGCCGCTGGCGAAGAACCCGAGGTACATGATCACCACGAGCACCAGCGGCAGCACCGCGCCGTACACGCCGAACTGCGCCCGGCTCTGGATCATCTGCGGCACGCCGAGTGTGGGCCCCTGGGCCGCGTGCAGCGCCATCGGCACCCCGCCCAGCACGTTGCCCAGCGCGATCGCGACCAGCCCCCACACCGGGTGCAGCCCGCTGAGCAGGGTGAGCGCGCCGGTGACCGCCGCGGTGACCTGCATGTTGGCCGCGAACCACAGCGTGAACAGGCTGCGCGGCCTGCCGTGCCGTTCCGACTCGGGCACCGGGTCGATGGACCGCGCCTCGATCGTGGCCGCGGCCCGCACACTCTCCGCCATTCACACCTCCGACGTCTGAACCCGGGAAGAGCCTATGCTCGGATGCGTGCCTCGACCCATCGCCACCAACACCCAGGTGGACCGCGACGCCCTGCTGGAGTTCCTCCGCCCGCGCCACCACGGCCTGCTGATCACCACCAGGGCCGGCGGCGGCCCGCAGGCCAGCCCGGTCTCCTGCGGGGTGGACAGCGAGGGCCGGATCGTGGTCTCGACCTACCCGGACCGCGCCAAGGCCAACAACGCCCGCCGTGATCCGCGCGGCAGCATCGTGGTGTTGTCCGATGACTGGAACGGCCCGTGGGTGCAGGTGGACGGCACGATCGAGGTCATCGACCAGCCCGAGGCGATCGAACCCCTGGTCGAGTACTTCCGAAGCATCTCCGGCGAGCACCCGGACTGGGACGAGTACCGCGAAGCCATGCGCAAACAGGGCAAATCCCTGTTGCGGCTGACCCCGGAACGCTGGGGCCCGGTGGCCACCGGCGGTTTCCCGGCGCACCTGGCCTGAGCCCGCTCAGTCCGCCGCCCGCCCGATGGTGCTCTCCCTGATCTGCAGGGTGAAATCGGCCTGGAACTCCCGGGCGGGCATGTCCGCGCCGTTGATCCGTTCGAGGAGCATGTTGACCGCGACCGAGGCGATCTGGGTCTTGTCCGGGCGGATCGTGGTCAGCGTGGGGGTGCTGAACCGGCCGTCCTCGATGTCGTCCACGCCGACCAGGGCCACGTCCTCGGGCACCCGCAACCCCCTGGCCAGCAGGGTGCGCAGCGCGCCGAGGGCGAGCAGGTCGTTGAAGCAGAACACCGCGTCCGGCGGTTCGGGCAGCGCGAGCAGCGCGGCCATGGCGTCCGCGCCGGGGGTGCGGTGGTAGCTGGGCACCGGCACGACCAGGTCCGGGTTCAGCTGGATGCGGGCGGCGTTGAGTGCCTGGGCGTACCCGGCCAGCCGCAGGTTGGAGGTGTCCTGGCCGACCACCACCCTGGCCCCGATGGCGGCGATCCGGCGGCGGCCCAGGCCGATCAGGTGTTCGGTGGCGGCGCGGGCGGCGGCGATGTTGTCGATCACCACGTGGTCCGCGGCGCCCGGGCCGATCCGCTCGCCCAGCAGCACCACGGGCATTTCGGTGCTCAGCTGGGCCAGGTCCGCGCTGTCGAGGGCCAGCGGGCTGAGGATGACGCCGTCCACGGTGCGCGAGCGCAGGCCGGAGGCGATCAGCAGCTCGCGTTCGCGCAGGCCCTCGGTCTGTTCGATCAGCACCGCCCAGGACTGGGCCTCGGCGCAGCCGATGACGGATCTGGCCAGCTCGCTGAAGTAGGGTATGTCCAGCTCGGGCAGGGCCAGCGCGATGATGCCGGACCGGCCGTACCGTAGATGGCGCGCGGTGAGGTTGGGCTGGTATCCCAGCTCGGTGATGGCCTGCCGCACCTTGGCCCTGGTCTGTTCGCTGACGTGGGCGTAGTCGTTGACGACGTTGGACACCGTCTTCACCGACACCCCCGCGAGCGCGGCGACGTCTTTCAGGCTCACGCCCATGGAGAAGCACTTTACATCGTTGTAAACCACCTCGATCGCGGGACTGTCACAATTCACGCCTTATCGGATGAAGTCGCCCGCTCGCACCTTTACAACGTTGTTTACAACGCTGTAGAAACCAGGACGCGACCGAGGGGGATTGGTCGTGCTGGGGGTTCTGGAGGCGCCGTGTGGAGACGCAGTCGGAGGGCCGGACAACCGGGCGAGACCAGGGTGGCCGGTCACTTGGACAGGCGGCGGTTCCTCCAGGGGACCGCGGCGCTCGCGCTGGGTATGGGGGCAGGCGCGAGCGCATGCGGTCCACCGGGTCCGGCTGACGGGACGCCGCTGAAGTTCTGGAACCTGTTCACCGGTGGTGACGGGGCCCGGATGATGGAGCTGGTCACCGCGTTCCAGCGGGCCCGGCCCGAGGTGCCGGTGCAGGCCACCACGCTGGCCTGGGGCACGCCGTACTACACCAAGCTGGCCATGGCCGCCGCCGGTGGCCGCTCCCCCGACGTCGCGGTGCTGCACCTGTCCCGGCTGGCCGGGTACGCCCCCGCCGGGCTGCTCGACCCCTACGACCCCGCCCTGCTGGAAGAGTTCGGGCTGACCGCCCCGGCCTTCCCGGCCGCGGCCTGGCAACGCGCCCAGCACCAGGGCCGGGTCTACGCGCTGCCCCTGGACACCCACCCGCTGGTGCTCTTCTACAACACCGAGATCTGCGGGAAAGCCGGTCTGCTCGGACCGGACGGGCGACTGCTGCCGCTGCGCGGCGAGGCCGCGTTGCTGGACGCCTTCCGGCGGGCCAAGCAGGCCGGGGCGCAGCAGGGCGCGGTCATGGCGGTGTCCGCGGACATCAACCCGTGGCGGCTGTTCTGGACGCTGTACCGGCAGCAGGGCGGCGAGCTGTTCGATCCGGCCGCCACCAGGCTGGTGCTGGACGAGGCCAAGGCCCTGCGCGCGCTGCGGTTCCTGCGGGCGATCACCGTGGAGTCCGGGGTGGCCCGCGGCGATCTCAACAACAACGCCGCGGTGGCCATGTTCGGCAGCGGGCAGGCCGGGTTCTTCTGGAACGGCGAGTGGGAGATGCCCACCTTCGTCGAACAGAACACTCCGTTCGACGTCATACCCTTCCCGGCGATATATGACACGGCCGGAGTGCATGGTGACGCGCACGCGCTGGTGCTGCCGCACCGGGCCGACCGCGATCCGGCGCGGACCAGGGCCGCGGTGGAGTTCGTGCGCTTCCTGCTCCAGCACAGCCTGACCTGGGCCAAGGGCGGGCACATCCCGGCCTACCGCCCGGTGGCCGCCAGTACGGAGTACGCCCAACTGGGTCCGGCATCGCGGTACGCCGCGGCCGCGGACAGCCTGGAGCTGGACCCGCCGTGCTGGTTCGGCGGCGCGGCCTCGGAGTTGCAGAACCGGGCGGGCGCGGTGTTCAGCCAGGTCTGCGCGGGCGGGCTGACCCCGGAGGCGGCCATCCCGGAGTTCACCGCGGCCATGCGCACCCTGCTGGCCACGCCACGCCCACAGCTATGACCGACGCGCGAGGACGACCGGGGAGGGAGCGCCGATGAGCAGGGCCGTGCGGGGGCGCGAATGGTCCGGGTTCTGGTTCGTGGCCCCGTTCCTGGTGCTGTACCTGGCTTTCCTGGTGGCGCCGCTGCTGCTCGGGGTGAAGATGAGCTTCACCAACCAGAGCATCACCGGTGCGGGCTCGGACGCCTGGGTGGGCCTGGACAACTACGCCGAGCTGTTCGGCGATCCGGCGGTGTGGCGCTCGCTGTGGAACACGCTGGTGTTCACCGCGCTCAGCACCCCGCCGCTGGTGGCCATCGGCCTGGGCCTGGCCCTGCTGACGCATCGGAAGCTACCGGCGGCCTGGCTGTTCCGGCTGGCCTTCTTCGCCCCGTACGTGCTGCCGGTCTCGGTGGTGGTGCTGATCTGGATGTGGCTCTACCAACCGGGTTTCGGCCTGATCAACGACACCCTGAGCTGGCTGGGCCTCGGCGAGGTGGGCTGGCTCAGCGACAACGACGTGCTGATGGTCTCGGTGGTGCTCACCACGGTCTGGTGGACGGTGGGCTTCAACTACCTGCTCTACCTGGCCGGGCTGGGCGAGATCCCGCGCGAGCTGTACGAGGCGGGCGCACTCGATGGCACCACCGGCTGGTCCCGGCTGCGCTGGCTGACGCTGCCGCTGTTGCGCCGCACGCACGTGCTGGTGCTGGTGTTGCAGATCCTGGCCTCGCTCAAGGTTTTCGACCAGGTCTATCTGCTCACCGGCGGCACCAACCCGGAGGTGCGCAGCATCGTGCAGTACATCTATGAGAGCGGCTTCACCAACTTCCGGGTGGGTTACGCCTCGGCGATCTCCTACCTGTTCTTCGCGCTGATCGTGGCCCTGGCCGTGCTCCAGTTCCGGATCCTGCGCGCCCGAGGGGAGCGGACCTCGTGAGCGCCTTCGACCGGGAACGTCCCGCGGCCCGCGCCACCCGGCTGTCCGTGGCACTGGCGCTGGCGCTGATGTGGTTGCTGCCGTTGGGCTGGGCGCTGTCCACCGCGCTGCGGCCGGAGGCGGACACCACGAAGATCCCGGTGCGCTGGCTGCCCGAACGGCCGACCCTGGACGCCTTCGGCAAGGTGCTCGGCGAGACCGGCCTGCCCACCTGGTTCGGCAACAGCGTGCTGGTCGGCGTGCTGGTGACGGTGCTGACCGTGTTGCTGGCCAGCATGGCCGCCTACGGCTTCTCCCGCACCGAGTTCCGCGGCCGCCGGGTGCTGCTGTGGGTGGTGGTGGCCGGGATCGTGGTGCCGCCGCAGGTGCTGATCGTGCCGCTGTTCAGCCAGCTGGTGGGGCTGGGCTTGGTGGACACCTACTGGGGCCTGGTGCTGCCGCAGATCGTGTTGCCCGCCATGGTGTACGTGCTGAAGAAGTTCTTCGACGGCGTGCCGCGCGAGCTGGAGGAGGCGGCGCGGGTGGACGGCGCGAGCCGGTGGCGGATCTACTGGAGCATCATGCTTCCGCTGGCCCGCCCGGCGCTGGCCGCGGTGGCCATCTTCACCTTCGTCACCACCTGGAACAACTTCCTGTGGCCGTTCATCGTGGCCACCGACCCGGACATGATGACCATCCCGGTCGGCCTGGCCTCGGTGCAGAGCAGCTACGGTCTGCGCTACGCCCAGGTGATGGCCTCCAGCCTGCTCGGCGGACTGCCGCTGCTGGTGTTCTTCCTGGTGTTTCAGCGCCAGGTGGTACGGGGAATCACCACCACAGGCGTCAAGGGCTGAGGGGACAACGCATGCACCCGATCAACAGCCGGATCATCCTGCGTCCAGGCGATCCGGCCCGCGCCACCGCGTTCTACCGGGACACCCTCGGCCTGGCCATCAGCCGGGAATTCCGCGGTGGCACGGTGTTCTTCCTCGGCCAGGGCTATCTGGAGGTCTCCGGGCACAGCGGTGACGGTGGCGCAGGCAACATCGCGTTGTGGTTGCAGGTAAGGGATCTCACGGCCACCCACCGGGAACTCCTGGACCGCGGGGTGACCGTGCTGCGGGAGCCGAAATGCGAGCCGTGGGGCCTGCACGAGATGTGGATCAGCGATCCGGACGGGGTGCGCATCGTGATCGTCGAAGTGCCCCCGGAACACCCCATCCGCAAGGATTCCCGGACTCCTAACGACTGAGCAGCTCACCCACGATCGGCCCCAGCTGACCGGTCTCGATCAGGAATCCGTCGTGCCCGTACGGCGAGCCGAGCACCCGCAGCGGTCCGGCGTCCGGGATGCAGTCGGCCAGTTCCTGTTGCTGGGCAAGGGGAAACAGCCGATCACCGGCGACCCCGGCGACCAGCGTGCGGGCCCGCACCGAGGCCAGTGCCGCCGCCACGCCACCGCGGCCACGGCCCGCGTCGTAGTCGGCCATGGCCTTGGTGAGCGCGACGTAGCTGCCCGCGTCGAAGCGACGCACCAGCTTGGCCGCCTGATGGTCCAAATAGGACTCGATCGAGTATCTGCCGCCCTGCCAAGGGTTCTCGCCGGGTTGCGGGATCCGGCTGAAGCGGCCGTTCAGCTCCGCCGGGCTGCGGTAGGTGAGGTGCGCGATCCGCCGGGCCAGGCCGAGTCCGGCGTGCGGGCCGTGGCCAGGCAGCGCGTGGTGGTAGTCACCGCCGCGCCAGTTCGGGTCCGCCTCGATCGCCCGCACCTGCGCCGAGCACCAGCCGATCTGCTCGGCACTGCTGGCCGCGGTGCAGGCCAGCAACAGCAGCGAACGCACCCGATCCGGTTGGCACAAAGCCCATTCCAGTGCCCGCATGCCGCCCAGCGAACCGCCGATCACCGCGGCCCAGGCGTCCACGCCGAGATGATCGGCCAGGTCGTTCTCGGCCCGCGCTAGGTCGTTGAGGGTGAGGAACGGGAACCGGCTGCCCCACGGTTTCCCGTCCGGGGCAACGGAAGCCGGACCGGTGCTGCCCTGGCAGCCGCCGAGGGCGTTGGGCGCGACCACGAACCAGTGGTTGGTGTCCACCGCGCGGCCGGCGCCGACCAGGCCGTCCCACCAGCCCGCGGTGGGATGGCCCGGCCCGCCCGCCCCGCTGACGTGGCTGTCCCCGGTGAGCGCGTGCAGCACCAGGATCGCGTTGTCCCGCTGGGGGTTGAGACTGCCCCAGGTCTCGTAGGCGAGCCGGGCCCCCGGCAGCGCGCCACCGGCCTGCAACGGCAATGGGCCGCGCAGGTCCAGCCAGCGGCGGCGGCCGGGTGGGTCGCCCGCCCGCCAGGCGGCGGTGGCGGGCGGAGCGACCATGTCGGTGAGCATCCTCAGCCGCCGAGCGCGGCCTTGGCGGCCCGGAAACCGGCCTCCAGATCGGCCTTGAGGTCTTCCAGGCCCTCGATGCCGACGGAGAGCCGGACCAGGCCGGGGGTGACGCCGGTGGCGGCCTGTTCGGCGGCGGAGAGCTGGCTGTGCGTGGTGCTGGCCGGGTGCACGATCAGGCTGCGCACATCGCCGATGTTGACCAGGTGGCTGAACAGCTCGACCGCGTCCACGAACGCCTTGCCCGCCTCGACCCCGCCGCGCAGGTCGAAGGAGACCACCGCGCCCGCGCCCTGGGGCAGGTACTTCCGGGCCAGTTCGTGCCAGCGGCTGGACGGCAGTCCGGCGTAGTAGACGGCCGCCACCTCGTCCCTGGCTTCCAGCCATTCGGCCAGGGCCCTGGCGTTGGCCACGTGCCGTTCGATCCGCAGCGACAGCGTCTCCAGCCCTTGCAGCACCAGGAAGGCGTTGAACGGCGACAGCGCCGGGCCGAGGTCGCGCAGGCCCTGCACGCGCAGTTTCGCGGCGAAGGCGCCGGGGCCCAGCGCCGGCCAGTACTGGAGGCCGTTGTAGCTGGGGTCGGGTTCGGTGAAGCCAGGGAAGCGGGCCGGGTCGGCGCCGAAGTCGAAGGTGCCCGCGTCCACGACTATGCCGCCGATCGCGGTGCCATGGCCGCCGAGGTATTTCGTGGCCGAGTGCACCACGATGTCCGCGCCTTGCTCGATCGGGCGCAGCAGGTACGGGGTGGGCACGGTGTTGTCCACCACCAGCGGCACCCCGGCCTGGTGCGCGACCTGGGCGACCGCGGCCACGTCCAGGACGTTGCTGCGCGGGTTGGCCAGGGTCTCGGCGAAGAACAGCTTGGTGTTGGGGCGCACCGCGGCCCGCCAGGCGTCCAGGTCGTCCGGGTCCTCGACGAAGCTGACCTCGATGCCCAGTCTGGGCAGGGTGTAGTGGAACAGGTTGTAGGTGCCGCCGTAGAGCGAGGCGCTGGAGACCAGGTGATCGCCCGCGCTCGCGAGAGTGAGCACGGTGAGGGTCTCGGCGGCCTGGCCGGAGGCGAGCGCGACCGCGGCCACCCCGCCTTCCAGGGCGGCCACCCGCTGCTCCAGGACGTCCTGGGTGGGGTTGTTGATCCGGGTGTAGATGTTGCCGGGCTCGGCCAGGTTGAACAGGTTCGCGGCGTGCTCGGTGTCCCGGAAGACGAACGAGGTGGTCTGGTAGATCGGGGTGGCCCTGGCCCCGGTGACCGGGTCGGGCTGGGCGCCGGCGTGGATCTGGCGGGTCTCGAAGGACCAGGCGGCACTGGCTGCTGCGGACATGCGGATACTCCCGGGTGAGAATTGCGAAATGCGGGCGCGCGAAATGGGCCCGAACGGCCGATTAGCGACCGCCGGTGAATTGACCCCGGGCAGCGGCCGACCGGCCGAGAGCATCGGCCTTCAGGTGCGCGGGGCGGGGTTGTGCCTGGTCGTCAGGCAGCAGGAGTGCAGCAACACGCCATGGCCGTCACACGCCGCAGATCGACGTGGATACGGGACACCAGGGTGCTCACAGTCCGGAGACTAGCAGCGGCCCGGAGGTTTCCGCAGAAACCGCCCACCATGTGAGAGTAATTCCGCCTTCTGGTCGAAGATTATTGTTTTCACCCTTGACCGCACCCGGTTTGGCTCAGCACGATTCGGTATTCCCTCAATTCCCTTCAGGAGTGCCGCCATGTCGTTGACCGATGTCATCGAGGCCACCCGCAGCGCGGTCGCCGAGGATCCGTACCACGCGGGCGCGGTCTTCGACGCGCACTGCGCGGTGGTGGCGGGCACCGACACCAGGGTGCGGGTGCGCATCCGCGGGCACGAGCAGACCGCGGACGAGACGGTGGCCCGCGGCGGCGCGGACACCGGACCGAACCCGGTGGAGTACGCGCTGGCCGCGCTGGGCTCCTGTCAGGTGGTCACCTACCAGTTCTGGGCGGCGAAACTGCGGCTGCGGCTGAGTTCGGTGTCGGTGGAGGTGACCGGCGAGCTGGACCGGCGCGGGTTCTTCGGGCTCACCGAGCACGCCAGGCCCGGCTACACCGGCATCACGGTGCGGGTGCGGCTGGACGGACCGGAGACCAGGGAGCGCTACGAGGAGCTGCGGCGCGAGGTCGACCGGCACTGTCCGGTGCTCGACCTGTTCCGGGCGGAGACCCCGGTGGGCACCGAGCTGCGCTGAGCCCGGAAAATGCCCGTATGGAACTGACCAAGCTGGACGCCGACGAGCTGCCCGCCCCCCTGGCCGACCTGCGCAAGGCCTACGACGAGCTGAAGGCGCAGAACCTGTCCCTCGACCTCACCAGGGGCAAGCCCGCGGCCGAACAGCTCGACCTGGCCAACGAGCTGTTGTGCCTGCCGGGCAAGGACGTGTTCAAGGCAGGCGGCACGGACACCCGCAACTACGGTGGCCTGGCTGGTCTGCCGGAACTGCGGGAGATCTTCAGCGGCCCGCTGGGCGTGCCGGTGCCGCAGTTGCTGGCGCTGGGCAACTCCAGCCTCGCGGTGATGCACGAGACCATTGTCTTCGCACTGCTCAAGGGCCCGGTCGACGGCGAGCCGTGGGTGGGGCAGCAGATCAAGTTCCTGTGTCCGGTGCCCGGTTATGACCGGCACTTCTCGCTGTTGAAGCAGTTCGGCATCGAGGCGGTGCCGGTGCCGCTGACCGACAACGGTCCGGACATGGACGTGGTGGAGCGGCTGGTCGCCGAGGACGCCTCGATCAAGGGCATCTGGTGCGTGCCCAAGTACGCCAACCCCACCGGCACGGTCTACACCGAGGACACGGTGCGGCGGCTGGCCTCGATGCCGGCCGCGGCCAAGGACTTCCGGCTGTTCTGGGACAACGCCTACGCGCTGCACCACCTCACCGAGGACGCGGTGCAGATCGCCAACGTGCTGGAGCTGGCGACCGCGGCGGGCAACCCCAACCGCCCCTTCATCTTCGCCTCCTCCTCCAAGATCACCCACGCCGGTTCGGGGGTGGCCTTCTTCGGCGGTTCGCCGGAGAACGTGGCCTGGCTGACCAAGAACCAGAGCTTCGGCACCATCGGCCCGGACAAGGTCAACCACCTCCGGCACGTGGCCTTCCTGAAGGACACCGAGGGTCTGCTCGCGCACATGGACAAGCAGCGCGCGGTGATCGCCCCGAAGTTCGAGATGGTTCTGTACATGCTGGAGAAGCGTCTGGGCGGCACCGGCGTGGCGCAGTGGAGCAAGCCCAAGGGCGGCTACTTCATCAGCCTGGACGTGCTCGACGGCACGGCCAAGCGCGTGGTGGCGCTGGCCAAGGAGGCCGGCATCGTGCTGACCCCGGCGGGCGCGACCTTCCCGCACGGCGAGGACCCCCGCGACCGCAACATCCGGCTGGCGCCGACCTTCCCGGACATCCGCGAGGTCGCCCTGGCCACCGAGGGCGTGGTGACCTGCGTGCTACTGGCCGCGGTGGAAAAGCTCAGCGGCAACTGACCCGCCGGGCCCGGCCCGGCCGACACCCCTCGGCCGGGCCCACCCACCCCCGCGTGTTGGCCGTTGTCGTACGCCACGTTGGCCGTTACGGACACCACGTTGGCCGTTATGGACACACGGCGGTCGACTTGGCCCAACCGGTACGCCGAGTTGGGCCAACTACCCGTACGACTTGGGCCAACTCGGTGTCCGTAACGGCCAACTCGGCGTACGAGATCGGCCAACACTCGGGCGGCTGTTGGCCGCGCGGCGGGGGTGGGCGGGGCGCATTAGCCTGGGGCGCATGCGAGTCGTCATCGCCGGAGGTCACGGCCAGATCGCCCTCAAACTCGAAGCACTGCTCGCCGCTCGCGGGGACAGCGCGGCGGGCCTCATCCGCAATCCCGAGCACGCCGCCGACCTGCGGGCCATCGGCGCCGAACCGGTCGAGCTGGACCTGGAATCGGCCACCGTGGAGCAGGTGGTGGCCGCGCTGGCCGGGGCGGACGCGGTGGTGTTCGCGGCGGGCGCGGGCGGCAAGGCGGCCTCGGATGGCAGTGACCGCAAGGACAACGTGGATCGCGGGGCGGCCGCGCTGCTGGCCGACGCGGCCGAGCGGGCCGGGGTGCGCCGGTACCTGATGATCTCCTCCTACGGCGCGGACGTGGCGCCGAGGGACGGGTACGGTGAGAGCTTCGCCGCCTACCTGCGGGCCAAGGGCGAGGCGGACGCCGACCTGAGCCGCCGGGACCTGGACTGGACCATCCTGCGGCCGGTCACGCTGACCAACGACGACCCGGCCGGGCTGGTGACCCTGGCGGCGAAGGTCGAGCCGACCACGATCCCGCGCGCCGACGTGGCCACGGTGCTGCTCGCGCTGCTCGACACCCCTGGCACCGCCCGGCAGACCATCGAGCTGACCGGTGGCCAGACCCCGGTCGCCGAGGCCGTGGCCAAGATCGCCCAGTAGTCCGCCTGCCCGTCATATATCGCGCTCCGATATATGACGGGCATGACTTCGCTCGCAGTCCCGCATGTTCGCGTCATGAACCCGAGGGACCAGGGTCACCCACTCAGCCGGACCCTGCCCCATTCGGAGGACGAGCATGTCGGAGACACCCCCAGGAACCGAGGTGCCCAGCGACGCTGAGCTGATCACCAAGGTGCGCGCCGGTGTCACCGAGAGTTACGGCGAGTTGTACCGGCGGCACGTCGGTTCGGCCACCGCCTTCGCCCGTCAGCTGGCCAACGCCACCGCCGAGGCCGACGACCTGGTCGCGGAGGCGTTCACCAAGGTCCTGGACGCGTTGCGGGCGGGCAAGGGCCCGGAACTGGCGTTCCGCTCCTACCTGTTGACCACCCTGCGCAACGTGGCCTACGAACGCCACCGCCGGGCCAAGCCGGTCACCCTGAGCAATGATCTGGGCGAGGTCCCGGACCAGGTGGAGACCCAGGCCAGCGTGTTCGAGGACATCGAGCGCTCACTGGCCGCCAAGGCCTTCCAGCGCCTGCCGGAACGCTGGCAGGCGGTGCTTTGGTATACCGAGATCGAGGGACACGCCCCGGCCGAGGTCGCCCCCTTGCTCGGCCTCAACCCCAACGGCGTCTCCGCCCTGGCCTACCGCGCCCGCGAGGGCCTGCGCCAGGCCTACCTCCAGGTGCACCTGGCCGACACCGAGAACGGCCGCTGCCGCGCCACGGTGGAACGCCTGGGCGCCTGGACCCGCAGCCGGTTGTCCAAGCGCGAGGCGACCCAGGTCGAGGCGCACCTGGACACCTGCGAACAGTGCCGGGCCCTGGCGGCGGAACTGGTGGACCTCAACGGCGCGCTGCGGGCGGCGGCGGGACCGTTGGTGCTGGGAGTCGGGGCGGCCGGGTATCTGGCGAGCGCGGTGAGCGACGGCGGGATCGGGGCGGCGGGGGCCGGACTCGGTGGCGCGGCGGGGACCGGGGGAACCGGCGGTGCGGGAAGCGTTGGCGGGACTGGCGGCGCGGGTTCGACGGCGGGCGGCGGTTCCGTGGGCGGCGGTTCGGCGGGCGCTGGGGGCGCGACCGGAGCGGGCGGAACCGGGGGCGCGGGCAGTGCCGGAGGCGCGGGTACAGGCGGAGCCAGTGCGGGCGGCAGTGGCGGAGCGGGCGGTGCGGGGTCGAGTGGCGCGGGCGGAGCCGGTGCGGGTGGCGTGCTGGGGCAGTCGTGGTCGGCGCTGGTCGCGGTGGCGGCCGGAGTCGGTGCGGTGAGCATGGCGCTGGCCGCCCAGCCCACCGAGGCCGCGCAGCCGCGGATCCAGCTGCCCGCCCTCGCCCCGGCCGCCTCCTCCTCGGCACAGCCCCCGGCCACGAGCCAACCGACCACCACCCCGCCGACCACCCCACCCGCCCCGACCCAGCCGGGCACCACTCCCCCGGCGACCACGACATCCCGGCCACCCAGCTCCACCCCACCGCGAACCCCGACCAGCACCCCAGGCACCACCCCACCTCCGACCACCACTCCACCGCCACCCGCCCCGGCGCGACTGACCGCGAGTGCCACGGCCGGACGGACGCATCCCGGTGGCACGACTGGACTCGCGCTGACGGTGCGCAACGGCGGCGGGACTGCCACCGGCCCGGTGCGGGTGCGGTTGTCGTTGCCGGAGGGCGTGTTCGCCCGCGGTGGCGGCGGCAGCCGGTGCACCCAGGACGGGCGGGTGGCGGACTGTTTCCTGACCGATTCACTCGCGGCGGGCGCCCAGTCGACGGTGCGGATCTCCTTGCACGTCAGCGTGTTCAGCACGGGTGGGCCGGTCTCCGGGACGGTGTACTCGGGGCCGCTGAGCGCTCCGGTCGGGCCGGTGCGGATCGAGGCCCGGCGCTGGTTCTGAGCCACGTTCCCCGAATGGTCTAGACCCATTGACGTGGTGCGGCCAATCGCCCTAACTTCGGTGCAACGTCGGGAAAATTCCGATCCGCCGCTGGTTCTTCAGTTCTGCCGGAGTGCTCCGCCGAGCGCCCCGAATCCCTGTGAGGGAGAACCATGCCCAGGATCAACTCCGCGCTGTCCCGGGGCCGCCGTGTCCTGGCCGCCGGCGCGACCCTGCTGCTCCTGCCCCTGCTCGGACTCACCGCCCTCGCCCCGGTCGCCAGCGCCGCGCCCGGACTGACCGCGACCTTCTCCAGTGCTGACATGGGGTCCTGGAAACAGGGCAAGTACATCGTCGGCAATCCGACCACCGCGGCGATCACCGGGTGGAAGATCGAGTTCGACCTGCCCGCCGGCACCACGCTGAGCAACACCTGGTACGGCAAGTCCACCGTGTCCGGCAACCACGTCACCATCGACAACGAGCACTACAACGCCAGGGTCAACGGCGGCGCGAACACCGAGCCGTACAGCCCGATGTTCCAGCTCAACGGATCCGGGGCGCCCGCGAACTGCCGGATCAACGGCAACAAGTGCGACGGCGCGGCCGATCGCGGGCCGGCGGCGCCGACGGATCCGCGCGGCACCGGCAAGACCACCAAGACCGCGACGCTGGCCTGGACCGCGGCAGTGGCCGGGGACTTCCCGGTGGCGGGCTACGAGATCGCCGGCGGACCGGCCCTGGTGTCGGTGACCGGGACCTCGGGCACGGTGGCCGGACTGACGCCGAACACCGACTACAGCTTCACCGTCAAGGCCCGCGACACCAGGGGCAACCTCTCCCCCGCCAGCGCCGCGGTGACCGTGCGCACCAACAACCCCGGCGACGACACCCAGCCGCCGACCGTGCCCGGCAACCCGCGCAGCACCGGCAAGACCTCGACCAGTGTCGCGCTGGCCTGGAACGCCTCCACCGACAACTCGGGTATCGCGAACTACGACATATATCGCGACGGTGTATATGCCGCGACCGTGAGCGGCACTTCGTCCACTGTGGACGGTCTGTCGCCGAGCACCGCGTACCGGTTCACCGTGCGGGCGCGGGACAACTACGACAACCTGTCCGCGGCCAGCGCCGAGGTGGCGGTGACCACCGACGACCTGGTCGGTGGCGGCAACTACGCCAGGGTCGGGTATTTCGTGCAGTGGGGCATCTACGGCCGCCAGTACTTCGTGCGCAACCTGGACACCACCGGCGCCGCGGCCAAGCTGACCCACATCAACTACGCCTTCGCCAACATCGACCCGGTCAACCTGACCTGTCTGCAGGGCGTCACCAAGGGCACCAGCGCCAACCCGCAGGACCCCAACCAAGGTGACGGGGCGGGCGACGCCGAGGCCGACTACAGCAGGCCGTTCGCGGCCGGGCAGTCGGTGGACGGGGTGGCCGACACCGGCTGGGAGTCGTTGCGCGGCAACTACAACCAGCTGCGCAAGCTCAAGGCCAAGCACCCGCACCTGAAGATCCTGATCTCGCTGGGCGGCTGGACCTACTCGAAGTACTTCTCCGACGTCGCCGCGACCGACGCGGCCCGCAAGAAGTTCGTCACCAGCTGCCTGGACATCTACATCAAGGGCAATCTGCCGACCTACAACGGCGCGGGCGGCGCGGGTTCGGCCGCGGGCATCTTCGACGGCATCGACCTGGACTGGGAGTGGCCGGGCGCGGAAGGCCACGCGGGCAACCACATCAGCCCGAACGACAAGCGCAACAACACCCTGCTGGTCGCGGAGTTCCGCAGGCAGCTGGACGCGCTGGGCCAGCAGAACAAGAAGCAGTACCAGCTCACCGCGTTCACCCCGGCCGACCCGGCCAAGGTCGACGCCGGCTGGGAGATCTCCGGCCCGGACCACGTCTTCAAATACCTCGACATGGCCAACGTCCAGGGCTATGACTTCCACGGCGCGGGCAGCGACAACTCCTGGGAGCCCAAGCGAGCCGGGCACCAGGGCAACCTGTACACCGACACCGAGGACCCGTACAACTTCCACTTCAGCGTGGAGAACGCGGTCAACCACTACCTCAACGCCGGGGTGAACCCCCGCAAACTCACCATCGGCTTCGCCTACTACGGCCGTGGCTGGCAACAGGTGACCGACGGCGGTAAGAAGGGCGAGTGGCAGGCCGCGAACGGGGCCGCGCCGGGCCAGTTCGCCGAGGAGGCGGGCACCAGGGGCTACAGCAACCTGATCGCCAGCGTGCCGGGCATGACGATCTACCACGACGAGCAGTCGGTGGCCACCTACGGCTACACCGGCAACAACGGCCAGTGGTGGAGCTTCGACGACGCCTGGTCGATCGGCAAGAAGACCGCCTGGCTGAAGAGCAAGAACCTGTTGGGCGCGATGGTGTGGGAGATGTCCGGGGACACCGGCAGCCTCACCACGGCGCTGGACAACGGACTGCGCTGACGCAACGGCGGGGCGGGCCTGGGCAGGCTCGCCCCGCCGTCAGCGGAGAAGTTCGGCGGCGCGCTAGGCGGCGCGGGCCGGGTCCGCCTGCACCGGCGCGGGCGCGGCGGGCGTGCCCTGCCGCAGCGCGTACACGCAGCCCGCCACGATGAACACCAGCGCCACCAGCACATAGCTGTTGCCGAGCAGCTGCTCGCCCAGCGTCCACTTCAGCTCGCGATCGGCTTCCTTCGGCACCAGCTGGTGCCCGCCGATGCCGAAGATCACCGCCACCGGCAGCCCGATCGCCAGCAACCGGCCCCTGGCGTCCGCGTTCTGGGTGAACTTCACCACCAGGAACACCACCGCGGGGCCGATCCACACCCAGTGGTGCGACCAGGACACCGGGGAGGCCAGCAGGCCCGCGGTGGCCACCAGCAGCAGCGCCAGCAGGTCCTGGTCGGCCGCGCGCAGCCGGTACACCGCCAGCGCGGTCACCGCCACGATCACCGCGACCAGGGCCACCCACAGCACGGTGGAGTCCAGGCCGAGGCGGGAGATGACGCCGCGGACGGACTGGTTGGTGGCGTAGACCGGGGAGCCGATGCGGCCCGGGTCGGTCAGGGTCTGGAACCAGTACTGCATGGAGTTGCCAGGGGAGAGCAGGAAGCCAAGGGCGCCGAAGCCGAAGAAGGAGCCGACCGCGACGAACATCGGCTTCCACTGCACCTTCACCAGGAAGAACAGCAGGAAGGCCAGCGGCGTGAGCTTGATCGCGGCGGCCAGGCCGATCATCATGCCGCGCGGCCACGGGGTCTTCTTCAGCAGGCAGTCGGCGGCGATCATGACCATCAGGATCAGGTTGACCTGGCCGAACATCAGCGTTTCGCGGATCGGCTCCAGCACCACGCAGACCAGGCCGACCGCCGAGGCGATGTACCAGGCCTTGCGGCGGTCCAGGCCGAGGCGCTGGCCGACCATGGCGCCGGTGCCGAACAGCGCGAGCAGGCTGACCACCACGAACAGCACCGCGCTGACCCAGAACGGCAGCAGCCCCACCGGCGCGAACAGCACCGCGGCCAGCGGGGGGTAGGTGAAGGGCAGCGGGAAGTCCAGGGTGAACGGGCGCGGGAAGCTCGGCTCGTACAGGCTCAGCCCGTTCAGCCAGGTCAAGCCGCCCGCGCGGTAGACCTGCAGGTCGAGGTAGTAGAACGCCTTGCCGATGTTGAACAGCGTGATGACACCGAATCCCGCGGCCAGCATCAGGGCGACCACGGCTGGCAGTCGCCAGGCGGGCGCGGCAGTCGATGCTGACATGTTGACCTTGGAGATGTCCCTCACCCCGAACTTCTGGCGGCGCTGCTACTCCGGGCGAGGGTACCCAACAGCGTTCTCACACCCGCGTCATGGGCGGTCGGGTGCGCCGTCACGTAGTTGTGACCGCGGGATCACCGCAGGTCATGGGACCCTGACAAGATGTGTGACTTTCCCACGAGGATCCGTGTACGGACTGTGATCTACCCACACACGGTTGGCCTAGGAAACTAGTTCTCCTCAGCTACGAAAGCGCACGTTTGCGCACAGATGAGCTACTCTGTGCGCATGAGCATTGCGTTGGAGGATGTCTTGGCCAGAGCCGGATTGCGGGTCACCGCCACCGAGTTCCTGTCCCTGGTGGAGGACGCCGCACGCAAGCTGGCGCCGCCGCACCCGGACCCCGGGGCCTACTTCTCCGCAGATCAGCGCGCCGCGCTGGCCGCGGTCGGGGTCGACCTGAGTCCGCGGGCCGACGGCGAGCGCGACCCGAGGGCGAAGGCGGTGGCCTCCCAGGCGGTGCTGCGCGACTCGGCGATGACCGTGGCCGAAGCGGCCGAACGGGTGGGCGTGGACACCAGCCGGATCCGGCACCGGGTCAGCGCGGGCAGGCTCACCGGTTGGAAGGACCGCGGCGGCTGGCGACTGCCCGCCTGGCAGTTCACCGACAGCGGGGTGCTGCCCGGTCTGGGTATGGTGCTGGCGAAGGTGCCTGCCGACCAGCCCCAGATGGTGGTCGCGGCGTTCATGACGACCCCCCAGGAGGACCTGCTGCTCGGCGACCGGCCGACCTCCCCCCGCGACTGGCTGCTTGCCGGTGGTGACCCGCGCCGGGTCGCGACGCTGGCCTCGACGCTGGGGACGCCGGCCTGACGGTCCACTGAGACCACCCAGGTAAGCGACTTCACGCGAGACCAGCGAACAGGACACACGACTTGGCCCGGCTTCCTCCGCCGCCGACTCCGGCTGCGCTGCAAGCGTTGCTGCGCCGAACCGAGGACGTCGTCGCCGTACATCGCGCGACCCGTCTGGTGCGCATCTTCGCCGCGGGCGGCACCCACCCTCAGCGGTGGAACTCCTTCCGGTACGCCGGACCGTTGCCCCACGCCCGGTTCGACCCGCACCCGGCCACCCTGGACGGCCGGCCGATCGAGACCCACGAACACGGCGTGCTGTACTTCGGCCTGTCCGTGCGCACCAGCGTCGCCGAGGTCTACCAGGCGACCTCGACGGTGGACCGGCGCACCCGCAGCCCGCACCTGGTGGTGCTGCGCCCCCGCCGCACCCTGCGCCTGCTGGACCTCTCCGGCCTGTGGCCCACCCGGGCCGGCGCCTCCCAGTCGATCAGCACCGGCCCCAAGGACCGCACCCAGGCCTGGGCCCGCGCGATCCGCGCTGCCTACCCGGAGCTGGACGGGCTCTGGTACCGGTCCTCGATGGACACCGGCAATCCGGCCATCTGCCTGTGGGACCCACCAGGCATGAGCGCGCTGCCGATCGCCCCGGACGTGCTGCTGCCACTGGACCACCCGGGCCTGGACCTGCCCCTGGCCCGAATCTGCGAAGAACTCAACTACACCCTGCTCGGCTAAGCCCCTCCCCGGAGTGTTGGCCGTTGTGGACGGCGAGTTGGCCGTTGTGGACGGTGTGTTGGCCGTTGTGGACGGTGTGTTGGCCGTTGTCGTACGGCACGTTGGCCGTTGTGGGACGGGACGGGGCGGGGCAGGGGGTGAAACCCCCATGACGAGGGCTCTCGCGTGTTCTCCGTACGGCCTGGAGCATGCAGACCACACCTCACCGAGTGGCCCCAGCAACCTGCCGCCGCCAACACCGCCCAACACGACCGGGGCCGCTCGGTGAGGTGTGGTTGGCTGGCGGAAGGCCGTACGGAGAACACGCGAGCCCTCGGAGCCACGCTGGAACCGGCCCCGGCAGCCTGCTCAGCCCCGCAACCCGCTCATCCCGGGTTTTGATCTGCCCCACCCCTCCGGTGGTCTGCCCGGCCGGCGAGGCCACCCTTTTCTGATCTTCGCCTCTGTTACTGAGAGGCAAGAGCGAAGATCAAGAGCCAGTGCTCGTGTGCGGTTGGAGTTTGAAAGCCACCCCGGCTGCCTGTCCCGGGCTTCGCCCGACCGCAGCGGCCTACGGCGTACGACAACGGCCAACGTGGCGTACAACAACCGCCAAAGCCCCGTACGACAACGGCCAACACGCGTGGAGGGTTGAAACCCGCACTCGGCGTGTTGGCCGTTGTTGTACTTCGGTTTGGCTGTTGTGGGTCAGGCGGTGCGGGGGAGGTGGGCGGGGAGGCGGCGGCGGTAGCGGCAGGTGGGGATTTCCTGGTCCTGCAGGCAGTCGGTGCCGGTGGTGCCGTCGGGGCGCCAGCCGTGGGCCCGGTAGAAGTTGCGGGCGAGCATGTTGGCCTGGAAGACCCACAGTTCGGCGTGGGTGTGGCCGAGGGCGGCCAGGTGGCGCAGGCCGGCGTGGTGGACCGCGCGGCCGGCGCCGGTGCCCCACATTCTCGGGTCGCCGTAGAGGGCGATCAGTTCTCCGGTTGACTCCTCGGTCTCCCGGACCGCGCAGTACGCGCCGATCCGGCCGGTGCGGTCCTCGGCGACAAACACCGTGTCCGCTCCCGGCCTGCTCAGCCAGGTCTCCCAGCCTGGGGCTCGGCGCTGCGGGCTCATCTGGTCGAGCAGCTCGTCAGCGACGATGCCTCGATAGGCGTACTGCCAGCTCAACACGTTGATACGGGCGATCTCCGCCGCATCCGCCGGTTCTGCCTGGCGCACCGTCCATGTCATGACAAGAGCCTGCGGGACGGCACCGGGTCCGGGCCAGGGAATTTCCCGTTCGGCCCCGGTGCGAGGCCCCGATCAGCCCAAATGGCGGGACCACCACTCCAGGACCGCCTCGAAACGCTGCACCCGGTGTTTCGGCCGCCCGCCCCGGGTGAGTTCGTGGCCCTCGCCGGGGAAGAGCAGCATCTCGGTCGGGGTGCCGTTGCGGCGCAGGGCCACGAACATCCGCTGCGCCTGCTCCAGGGGACACCGCCAGTCCTGTTCGGAGTGCGCGATCAGGAACGGGATGGTGATCTGGTCGGCATAGGTCAGCGGGCTGCTGCGGCGCTGGGTTTCCTCGTCCGCGCAGTAGTCGTTGGCGAAGGACCAGCCGATGTCGGAAGAGCCGACGAAGGAGTCCCAGGCGTTGAGCGCGCGTTCGCTCCAGGCCGCCACGAACCGCTCGCCGTGCTTGGCGGCCAGGATGCCGGTCATCAGGCCGCCGTAGGAGCCACCCATCACGCCCACCCTGGCCGCGTCCAGCTCGGGCAGTTCCAGGGCCGCGTCCAGCAGGGCGAGCAGGTCGCCGGTGTCCTCGACGGTGCCGAAGCCGGGGCCGGCCAGCACCGCGCCGTGCGCCTGGCCATAGCTGGCCGAGCCGCGCGGGTTGCCCAGCACCACCGCGTACCCGGCCGCCGCGTAGACCTGGGCCTCGTCGAAGAATCCCCTGCTGTAGAAGCGGAACGGGCCACCGTGGATGTTGAGCAGCACCGGGTGCGGGCCGGGGCCCTCGGGCAGCATCACCCAGCCGTGCACCGGGTAGCCGTCGGGGGCGCTGGTGCTGATCTCCCGCCAGCCGAGCAGGCCCTTGGCGCGGAACTCGGCGTTGAACTCGGTCAGCGTGACCGGTTTCTCGCCAAGCCGGACCAGTTCGCCTGGATCGTCCACAGTGGACACCACGGCGACCGTGCGACCGCCGTGCGCGGTGAAGCCGAGCACCGCGGCGTCCTCCCCCGCCAGCAGCGGCAGCTCGTCCAGGAGGGCTTCCTTGGCACCGGTGGGCACCAGCCGGATCTGCACCGCGCCCCGGTGCGCGACCGGCACCAGCACGCCGCCCTCGACCGGCACCGGCGGGCCGGGCGCGCGTTCCACCGCGACCGTCTCGGTGTCGGTCAGCCGCAACGGCTCCCCCGGCTCGCCGGACAGGCGCAGCGGGGCCGACCACAGGCCGGGGTTGAGCGCGACCGCGCGGCCGGTGAAGTGCTCGCCGTTGTAGTAGACCGTGTCGCCGTCGGCGGTCGGGTACTCCGCGGTGCCCGCGCTGCGCACCACCAGCACCGGCTCACCGCCGGAAACCGGCACCGCGTAGACGTCGGTGTGCAGCGAGTCGCCGTCGGTGCCCAGTGCGCGCTGGGCGGTGAAGAGCACGTGCCGCCCGTCCGGGGTGAAGCTGGGGTCGGCGGCGTCCACGGACAGCTCGGTGAGCCGCCGCGGCGGGCTGGGCACGCCATCGGGGCCGGGCAACTCGGCCACGTGCACCTGGGCCGGGCGGTCGCCGATGAAGCCGATGCCGTCGAAGCGATAGCTGAACCGGGTGATCCGGCGCGGCACCTCGGCCTCCGGGCCGACGCCCGCGGTGGTCCCGTAGCGGCCCGGTTCGGGCACCCGGGCGGTCCAGGTCAGCGACCGCGAGTCCGGCGCCCAGGCGGGCACTCCGGCCCCCAGCGGCAGGTCGGTGAGCCGGACGGCCTCACCGCCTGCGGTGGGCAGCAGGTAGAGCTGGGGTTTGGCTGCGGTGCCGGAGTCACCGGCCACCCGCAGGAAGGCCACCCACTGGCCGTCCGGGGAGATCCGGGGCTGGGTGTCGGCGCGGCCGCCGGTGATCCGCCGGGGCGTGCCACCCGGGGTCAGCGGCACCCGCCACAGGCCGCCGCGATAGGCGTCGGCCTGCAGGTCCGGACTGGACACGGCCACCACGAGCGTGTCGCCGTGCAGGGCCGGGATTCCGGGAACTCGCAGAAAAGGAAGATCCTCCGGGCGCATGCGGGCCAAGCTACCCGCCCGGAGGACCTTCCCTCGAGCCTTGCCGGAACTACTTGGCCGCGGTCGCCTCGTCCTTACGGGCGTCCTTGCGGGTCTTGAGCAGGCTGGTCACGGTGGTGATGATCAGCACGCCGATGATGAACGGCAGCGAGATCTCGATGCCGATGTGCGGGGCCCAGGAGATCGGCTGGCCGTCGTTGAGGAACGGCAGGTTGTTGCCGGCCAGCGCCTCGAAGACCAGCTTGATGCCGATGAAGCCGAGGATGACCGCCAGGCCGATGTGCAGGTAGACGAGCCGGTTGAGCAGGCCGCCGATGAGGAAGTACAGCTGCCGCAGGCCCATCAGCGCGAAGGCGTTGGCGGTGAAGACCAGGTAGGGCTCCTTGGTCAGCGCGAAGATCGCCGGGATCGAGTCGACCGCGAAGAGCAGGTCGGTCAGGCCGATCGCGAGCATCACGATGAACATCGGGGTGACCCAGCGCTTGCCGTCGATCTTCACGAACGACTTGGCGCCCACGTAGTCCTTGGTCACCGGCAGCACCTTGCGGGCGAAGCCGACGAGCTTGGGCTCCTTGAACTCCTCCTCGTTGCCCTCACCCTGTCGGGCCTGCTTGTAGGCCACGAAGAGCAGGAAGCCGCCGAAGATGTAGAAGATCCAGCTGAACTGCTCGATGAGCGCCGCGCCGGCCGCGATGAACGCGCCGCGCATGATCAGCGCCAGCAGGATGCCGATGAGCAGCACCTTGTGCTGGTGGATCGAGGGCACCGCGAACGTGCTCATGATGATCACGAACACGAACAGGTTGTCGATACTCAACGAGTATTCGGTGATGTAGCCGGCAAAGAACTCCCCGGCGTACTGGGATCCGGAGAAATACCAGAGCCCTAGTCCGAAGAGCACCGCGGCGGCCACGTAGAAGATGACCCAGCGGGAAGCCTCGCCGACCGTCACCTCGTGCGGTTTACGGTCGACGATCACGAGGTCGATAGCGATCAGGGCCAGCAGTCCGACCACAGTCGCGATCCACAGCCAAGCGGGGACGAGCACAGTTCACCTCCGGTTCATGGGCACACGCCACAGACACACGCCACTGACCGGAGGTCTCTTCCACCGGACACAAGGCCGGTCGACGGCACCGGGACGTCACTGGGGACGGCCGTGATGACGATGTCGCCGCGAAGGAATACTCCCCTCCAAGCGGTGTAACGTTCTCATGTGCACCCTGAAGTCCACCAGTAGGGGTGATCCGAGGCACTGTCTCAGACCCCCTTGGGGTGAAAAGATCCCCTGCATGGTGCTGGAGATCACCGAGCTCCTGCTCCGACCGGAGACAGCGGAGCGGTTCACCGCGTTCGCCGAGGTCACGGTACGTGGGCTGCTCTCCGAGCCGGGGTGCGTCTCGGCCCGGCTGACCCGCGGGGTGGAGAACCCGAGCCGGTTCGTGCTGCTGGTGGAATGGGAGACGATCACCCGTTCGGCTCCGCCTGACCGGCACTGGCCAGGGGAACTGGCCGCGTTGCTGGCCGAGCCGCCGGTGATCGAACTCTTCGATCCGGCCGGTGCGCCGTGATCCTGACCATCACCGAACTGCTGGTCGTGCCCGGCGCCGAGGCCGAGTTCCTGATCGCGGTGGACAAGGCGCTGCCCGAACTGCTCGCCGCGGCCGGCTGCCACTCCGCGCGACTGGTCCGGTGCACCTCGGCGCCGCAGCGGTTCGTGCTGCTGAGCGAATGGGCCACGCTGGAGTCCCACACCGAGGACTTCTACCGCTCCGAGGCGTTCCTGCGGTGGCGGGACGCGGTCAGCGAGCACCTGTGCGAACCACCCCGGGTCGAGCACGCCGAGGACCTCACCGGACTGATCACCCGGTGATCCACTTCTGCCCTGCGTGAAACCCACAGTTCCGCGGCTTCCCGCTGGACACCGGATCTATACCGATTCGGCTCGGCCACACACTCCCGTCACCATCGTTGGCATAACTTGGCGAAGTGTCCCGGCCCTCCCGTGCCCGCAGGAAATGGTCCCTGCTCGCCGTCGTCGCCCTGCTGCTGATCGCCGCGGGTGGCTTCTGGTGGTCGCAGCGTGACGAGGTCAAACCCGTTGTCAGCCAACGCGAGCTGAAGCTCGACGTGGTGGACGGTCCGCGCAAGGACGAGCCAGTCCAGCTCGACGCCACGCTCTACCTGCCCGAGCGCACCCCGGCGCCGTCGGTGATCGTCGCGCATGGCTTCGGCGGCAACAAGAACAGCGTCGCGCAGGAGTCGCGGGAGCTGGCCGAGCGCGGGTTCGTGGTGCTGGCCTACTCCGCGCGCGGCTTCGGCGCCTCCACCGGCCAGATCGCGCTGAACGCGCCGGAGTACGAGGTCGAGGACGCCAAACAGCTCGTCGACTGGCTCTCCCGGCAGCCCGAGGTGCTCAAGGACGCCGACAACGACCCCAAGGTCGGGGTCACCGGCGGTTCCTACGGCGGCGCGCTGGCGCTGATGCTGGCCGGGTACGACCGCAGGGTGGACGCGATCGCGCCGGTGATCACCTGGAACGACCTCACCCAGGCCCTGCTGCCCAACGCCGCCTCGACCTCGCCGCTGAGCGCGACCACGCCCGCCGCGGGCGCCTTCGGCGCCGACGGGGTGTTCAAGCGCACCTGGGCCGGCCTGTTCTTCTCCGCCGGACTCGGCCCGGCCTCGGTGGCCGGTGGCGAACCCCGCGGCGAGGCCCCCGAACCCGGCTCCAGCACCTCCAGCCAGCCCGAACCCCTGCCCGGCGGCGCGACCGAGCCCGGCGGCCAGGGCGGCGGCCAGCAGGGTGCGGGCGGTCCGGGCGGGCGCACGGCGGGCGGACCGGAACTGACCTGCGGCCGGTTCCGGCCAGAGGTGTGCGCGGCCTACCGCGAGGCGGCCACCACCGGCCGCGCCTCCCAGGCCACCGTGGACCTGCTGCAACGCTCCTCCCCTGCCAGCGTCACCAACCGGATCACCGTGCCGTCGATGATCGTCCAGGGCGAGGCGGACACCCTGTTCGGCCTGGACCAGGCCGACGCCAACGCCCGCCAGATCGCCGCGGCCGGCGGCAAGGTCAAGACGGTCTGGTACGCCGGAGGCCACGACGGCGGCGCGCCCGGACCGGCCCTGCGCGCCGAGATCGGGCAGTGGTTCGACTTCCACCTGGCCAACCGCGGCAGCGACCCCGGCACCGAGTTCGAGTACGCGGTGCAGGGCTCCTTCCGGCGCACCGGCGCCCCGGCGGTGCGCACCGTGTCCGCCTCGAACTACCCCGGTCTCGCCGGAGAGCGCAACACCCCCACCGAGCAGCGCAAACTCGGCCTGAACGGCCCGGACCAGCCCGTGCTCAACCCGGCAGGCGGCAACCCGGCGGCGCTGAGCGCGGTGCCAGGGCTCAGCGGCCGGGTCGGCGGCGGCAGCGGCTCCTCCGCACTGGCCACCGGCCTCGCGGTGGACATCCCCGGCCAGTTCGCCGCCTTCGGCACCACGGCCATGACCGAACAGGTGCTGATCGCGGGCGCGCCACAGGTGCGGCTCAAGGTCAGCGGCCTGCCAGGACAGCCCAACCCGGGCGAGGCGGTGCTGTTCGTCAAGCTCTACGAGGTCGCCAAGGAAGGCCAGCGGACCCTGGCCGGTGGCGCGGTCGCCCCGATCCGGGTCAAGGACCTGCCGCAGGACGGCAGCCCGGTGGAGGTCACCGTGACCCTGCCCGGCGTGGTCCGGCCGATCGCCGAGGGCAACAAGCTGATGGTCGTCGCCGCGACCACCGACCAGGCGTACGCGCCCAGCGTCGAACCCGCCGTGTACCGGATCGGGCTGGCCGGGGACAACGCCCTCGCCGTGCCGGTGGTGCCCGGTCAGCCCTCGGCCAGCGTGGTCCCCTGGGGCACCCTGGCCGGGATCGGCGGCGTGCTGCTGGTCGCGCTGATCGCCACCGTGATCGGCGCGATCCGCCGCCGCCGGGCCGACGACATCGACCCTGACCTCCTGGACACCCCGCTGGACATCCGCGACCTCACCAAGTCCTACCCCGGCAAACTGACCGCGGTGGACGGACTGTCCTTCCAGGTCAAACGCGGCCAGGTGCTCGGCCTGCTCGGGCCCAACGGCGCCGGCAAGACCACCACGCTGCGGATGCTGATGGGCCTGGTGCAGCCCACCGAAGGCGAGATCAGGGTGTTCGGGCACCTGGTGCACTCCGGCGCGCCGGTGCTCTCCCGCACCGGGTCGTTCGTGGAAGGCTCCGGCTTCCTGCCACACCTGTCCGGCACCGCCAACCTGCACCTCTACTGGGCCGCCACCGGCCGCCCCCTGGACGAGGCCAGGTTCGAGGACGCGCTGCAGATCGCCGGCCTGGGCACCGCGGTGCGGCGCAAGGTCGGCACCTACAGCCAGGGCATGCGGCAACGGCTGGCCATCGCCCAGGCCATGCTCGGCCTGCCCGACCTGCTGGTGCTCGACGAACCCGCCAACGGCCTCGATCCGCCGCAGATCCACCACATGCGCGATGTGCTGCGCCGCTACGCCGAGACCGGCCGCACCGTGGTCGTCTCCAGCCACCTGCTCGCCGAGGTCGAACAGACCTGCTCGCACGTGGTCGTCATGCACCGCGGCAGGCTGGTCGCCGAAGGTGAGGTGGCCGAGATCGTGGCCGGTGGCGGCGAGGTCAGCTTCCGGGTGGACAACCCGGAGGAAGCCGTGGTCGCGCTCAAGGCGGTGGACGGCATCGGCGAGGTCAGCGCCGACGGCGCCACCGTGCACGCCGACCTCGGCGCGCTGCCGCGGTCGGTCGCGGTGAACGCGCTGGTGTACGCCGGGGTCGCGGTCGAACAGGTCGGGCCGCGGCGACGGCTGGAGGACGCGTTCCTCCAGCTCGTGGGAGAGGAAACCGTGCAGTGAGCGAGGAAACCACGGCCGTGACGCACCCGCTGACCGACCGCAAGATCGCCGCGGACGGCTCCATCGAGGGCTACCGCGCCTCCCGCACGCTGCCGATCCGGGTGGAACTGGCCCGGCAGCTGCGGCGCAAGCGCACCCAGGTCACCCTGGGACTGCTCGCGGTGCTGCCGATCGTGCTGCTGATCGCCTTCGAGCTGGGCGCCAGCCAGAACGCGCGCCGCTCCGGCGGCCTGGTCGACCTGGCCACCGCCAGCGGGCAGAACTTCGTCATGTTCGCGCTGTTCGCCTCCGCCAGCTTCCTGCTGGTGGTCGTGGTCGCGCTGTTCTTCGGCGACACCGTGGCCAGCGAGGCATCCTGGTCCAGCCTGAAATACCTGCTCGCGATCCCGGTGCCGCGCGGCAGGTTGTTGCGGCAAAAGGCGATCGTGTCCGGACTGCTGGCCGTGGCCGGGCTGATCGTGCTGCCCGGCATGGCCCTGATCGTCGGGCTGATCTTCTACGGCGGCGGCGACATGGTCACGCCCACCGGCGAGTCCGTTGCGCTGTCCGACGGGCTCACCGCGCTCGCGCTGGCCATGGTGTACCTGATGATCCACCTGTTCTGGGTGGCCGGACTCGCGCTGTACCTGTCGGTGTCCACTGACGCCCCGCTGTCCGCGGTCGGCGGGGCCGCGCTGGTCTCCATCGTCTCCCAGATCCTGGACCAGATCACCGACCTGGGCAGCCTGCGCAACTACCTGCCCACGCACTACTCCTTCGCCTGGTCCGACCTGCTCAGCACCGACATCGACTGGACCGGCATGGCCAGCGGGGTGCTCTCCGCGCTGGTCTACGGCACGGTGTTCCTGCTGCTGGCCGCCCGCCGGTTCGCCACCAAGGACATCACCAGCTGACAAGCGGAATCGGCGGGAGGAGGCCCCTCCGCCCGCCGATTCGCCGCTGCCCGGCATCGGAGATCTTGTGCAACACCCCCGGTCGCGACGCCCGCACGCCTAGGCTGGTTCGGCTGAGGCGCTGACCCGCGGCCGGGTGAACGCCGTGCCGAACCAAGAACAGGATGTCCGCGACCGGTCCAGCGCCGGTCCAGCGGAGTCCACCGGGGGGCTGGATGCTGCTGCTCGTGCTCGGTCCACTGGCGGCGCGCGGACCGGATCAGGAGCTGGTCAACCTGCCCGCGCGCAAGCAGCGGCTGGTGCTGGCCACCCTCGCCCTGCACGCCGGGACCACCGTGTCGGTGGAGAAACTGGTGCACGCGGTCTGGGGCGAGACGCCACCGCGGTCCGCGCCGGGCAACCTCAAGACCTACGTGTGGGAGCTGCGCCGCCAGCTGCACCCCGACCTGCGCATCTCCAGCCAGCCCGGCGGCTACCGGCTGGACCTGCCTGCCGACGCGCTCGACCTGGACGTGCTCGGCCAGCGGCTGGACGCCGCCAGCACCGCGCTGAACTCGGGAAACCCGGAGATCGCGCTGCGACTGACCGGCGAGGCCCTGGAACTGTGGCGCGGTCAGCCGTTCGAGGAACTCGACACCGACCTCGCCCGCGCCGCCGCCACCGCCGGACTGGAAACCCGGTGGCAGGTGCAGGACGTGCGAGTGGAGGCGTTGCTGGCCACCGGGCAGCACGAGAGCGCCACCGCGGTGCTGCGCGGGCTGATCGGCGAGGACCCGCTGCGGGAGAAGCTGTGGGCGCGGCTGCTGCTCGCGTTGTACCGCTCCGGGCGGCAGGCCGAAGCGCTGTCCGCCTACCGGCAGGCCCGGACCGTGGTGCGGGCCGAACTGGGCATCGAACCCGGCCTGGAGCTGCGCGAACTGCACCAGCGCATCCTCACCGGCGACCCCGGCCTGCTGCTGCGCGAGACCGAACCGCCCGGCCCGGAACTGGTGGTGCCACGGCAACTCCCACCGGCCACCGGGAGTTTCACCGGGCGGGAGACCGCGCTGGCCTGGCTGGACCAGCTACTGGCCGACCCGGAACAGGCCACCGTGCTGGGCACGGTCACCGGCAGCGCCGGCGTCGGCAAGACCACGCTGGTGGTGAACTGGGCACACCAGGTGCGGGACCGGTTCCCGGACGGGCAGCTCTACGTCAACCTGCGCGGCTACGCCGAAGGCCCGCCGCTGGGCCCGACCGAGGCCCTCGCGAGGTTCCTGCGCGCACTGGGCGTGCGGGCCGAACGGGTGCCCGCCGACCTGGACGAGCAGGCCGGGCTGTTCCGCTCGCTGCTGGCCGAACGCCGGGTGCTGGTCATCCTGGACAACGCCAGCAGCGTGGCCCAGGTCCGCCCGCTGCTACCGGCCACACCGGGCTGCGCGGTGGTGGTGACCAGCCGGGACGCGCTGCGCGGGCTGGCCGCCTTCGACGACGCGCACACCCTGACGCTGAGCGTGCTGCCCGCCGCCGAATCGGTGCGGCTGCTGTCCCGGATCATCGGCCCGGACCGCGTCGCGGCCGATCCGGCGGCCACCGCCGAACTGGCCCAGCGCTGCGCGCACCTGCCCCTGGCGCTGCGGATCGCCGCGGCCGACCTGGCGGTGCACCCGGAACAGCAGGTGGCCGAGTTCGTGGCCGAACTGGGCGCGGACGGGCTGATGGGCAGGCTGACCGTGCACGGCGACGAACAGGCCGCGGTGCGCACCACCTTCGGACTGTCCTACCGCGCGCTCAAACCGGAGACCGCGCACGTGTTCGCCTGCTTCGGCCTGATGACCGGCGACGACCTGACCACGCCCGCGCTGGCCGCGCTCGCCGGGATCAGCGAGTCGCAAGCCCGGCAACGGCTGGCCGAGTTGCGCACGGCCAGCCTGGTCGAGCAGTCCGGGCCCGGCCGGTACCGGTGTCACGACCTGCTGCGGCAGTACGCGCGGGAGCGGATCGAGGCCGAACTGGACCAGGAGCAGCGGGACCGGGCAGTGCGCGACCTGATCGGCTGGTACCTGCGGCATGCAGGCACCGCGGTCGACCTGCTCGGACCGGGCCTGGCCCAGCTGGTGGGCACCGCGCGCTGGGTGGAGGAGAGCGGCGAGCCGCCCGCCATCGCCAGCACCGAGGAGGCGATGGCCTGGCTGGACGACGAACGCGCCAACCTGATCGCCGCCATCCACCACGCCGCCGAACACGGCCCGCACGACGGCGCCTGGCTGCTCGCCGACGCCCTGCGCGGCTGCGCCATGACCTTCCGCGGCCTGCTGCCCGGCTGGATCGGCGCGATCACCGCCGCCCTGGCCGCCGCGACCGCCGAACGCAACCCCCTCGCCGAGGCCGTGCTGCACGACATCTTCGGCGAAACCTGTTGGAGCGTGGGCGAAGCCGCGCGAGCCGAGGAACACGCCCAGGCCGCGCTCACCGGCTACCGGGCGCTGGGCATGGTCGCCTCCGAGGCCAGCGTGCGGCATGTGCTGGGCCTGCTGCGCTGGGACCGCGGCGAACTGGACGAGGCCGAAGAGCACCACACCAGGGCGCTGCGGGTGTTCGAGGAGATCGACGACCTGGCCAACCAGGCCCTGGTCCTCTCCGGCCTCACCGGCGTCGCCTACGCCCGCGGCGACCTGGAAACCTGCCTGGAGCTGGCCACCCGCACGGTGGAACTGGGCCGCGCGGCCAGGTCCCCGCTGGCCGAGTCCTTCGGCATGATCGAACTCGGCTGCGCCCTGCACGAACTCGGCCGGTACGAGGAGGCGCAGGCCGCCAACACTGAGGCCCGCGACTTCGGGGCCCGGTTCCAGATGGCCTACGTGGAGTCCATGGCCCTGCGCGGCCTGGCCCAGCAATGCTGCGCCCACCAGGACTACCAGGGCGCCCTGCGGCTGAGCCGGCTGGGCCACCAGGTGGCAGGCGAGGCCGGCCTGGGCGTGATCGCGATGGAACTGCTCAACTCCGCCGCCCAGGCCCTCCGCCTGCTCCACCGCCACCAGGAAGCCGCCGACCAGGGCGAACGCGCCCTGACCATGCTCCGCGCCGCCCACTTCCGCTTCGGCGAGGTCACCGTCAGCACCGACCTGGCCCTCACCCACCTCGCCCTGGGTGAGCACTCCCGGGCGGAGGAACTCGCCGAGCACGCGCTGCTGCTGGCCCGGCAGCACGGGTTCGGGCTGTTGGAGGGGTGGGCGGGGCAGGCGGTGGCGCTGGTGCGGCGGGCACGGGGTGCGGTGGCGGGGGCGCGGGAGGCTGCGGGGGCGGCGCTGGCGGTGTTCGAGGAGCGTGGGCATCCGCTGGGGATCCGGGAGGCCACGGAGTTGATCGCGGAGCTGGGGTAGCGCCCGCCGGTCGGGCCGGGCCGGGCCTGGCGGGGCGGGGCGGGGCGGGGCGGGGCGGGCTGCCGGTCGGGCGCAATGGTCGGGCCGGTCGGGCCCGCTGGTCGGGCAGGCTTGCCGGTCGGGTTGGCTTGCCGGTCGGGTCGGGCGGGCTCGCCAGTCGGGCAGGCGGGTCGGTCGATCGGGTCGACCAGTCGGGTCGGTCGGGTCGGTCGGGGCGGCCCGCTGGTCGGTAGGTCGACTGAGCCCGCTGGTCGGGCGGGCTTGCGGGGCGCGCCGGTTGGGCAGGCCGGACGGTCAGGCGCGTCGGGCGGGACGGCGGCCGACCACGCGGGGTGGTCCCCGCCCAGAGGGTGGCCGCCCGCGCGGCGTGGCACGCCCTGGGCCGAGCGACTCGCCGCACGCCTCCCGAGTCTCCCGACTCGCGCCACCCGAGCCGCAGCGCGATGTGCGAACCGACCACCCCGCGCCGCCCGAGCCGCAGCGCGATGCGCGAGCCGACCGGCCCGTGGCGCGGCGTGGCGTGTGAGCCGATCGCCCCACGGCATGGCACGCGAGCCAACCGCACCTCGGCGCGCCGACTGCCCCGGGTGGGCGCTCTGGTGACCAGCCCGTGGGCTCGTCGGCCGTGGCGGCCCGATTTCCCTGTGCTACCAGTCGATGGTGTCCAGGAATGCCTCCACCGTGGTGGCCACCTGGCCCAGTACCGCGGCCGTGCCAGCCAGCGGGCCCGGCAGGTACATGCCGTGGTCGGCGCCCTCGACCTCCAGCACGTGCGGGGTGAGCCGCCGGGCCAGTTCACCGTCCCACCAGCGGTCCCTGGTGCCCCCGATGAGCAGGAACGGGGCGGGGGCGCGGGTCAGCGCGGTGCGCACCTCGGGATCGGTGAGCAGCGGTGTATGCCAGATCGCGGGCCAGCCGCGGTCGGCGACCAGGCTCGCGGTGTGGGTGCCCAGGGATTTGCCGGTGACCAGCACGCTGCCGGCGTGGGCCGCCGCGTCCGCGAGCACCTGCCGGGTCCGGCCGAGCACGAACTCCGCTCTGGCGGCCGAGCCGAGCGTGATCGAGTCGTCCGGGGCCCACTCGACCACAGTGAGCTGGGCACCTCGTGCTTCCGCCGCGTCACCGGTGAACTTGAGCAGCGGGGCGTACGGGCCGAAGGAACTGCCCGGGACGACCACCACGCGGCGCCCGGTCACTGGACTCCGGCGGCGTCCATGCCGCGCAGCTCCTTCTTCAGGTCGGCGATCTCGTCACGGAGGCGGCCGGCCAGCTCGAACTGGAGTTCCCTTGCCGCGTTCATCATCTGGTCGGTCAGCTGCTGGATCAGGTCGGCCAGCTCGGCCCTGGGCATGCCCTTGACGTCCCGGTCCACCAGCACGCCGCTGGTGCCGCGTCCGCCGGTGGACCTCTTGCCGCGGCTGGCGTTGCGGCCGGAGCCGCCGATCTCCACCGTCTCGGTGTCCTCGGCCTCGGCGTAGACCACGTCCAGGATGTCGGCGATCTTCTTGCGCAGTGGCTGTGGGTCGATGCCTGCCGCGGTGTTGTAGGCGGTCTGCTTCTCCCGGCGGCGGTTGGTCTCGTCGATGGCGTGCCGCATCGAGTCGGTGATCCGGTCCGCGTACATGTGCACCTGGCCGGAGACGTTGCGCGCCGCGCGGCCGATGGTCTGGATCAGGCTGGTGCCGCTGCGCAGGAAGCCTTCCTTGTCCGCGTCCAGGATGGCGACCAGGGACACCTCGGGCAGGTCCAGGCCCTCGCGCAGCAGGTTGATGCCGATCAGCACGTCGAACTCGCCCAGCCGCAACTGCCGGAGCAGTTCGACCCGGCGCAGGGTGTCCACCTCGGAGTGCAGGTAGCGCACCCGGATGCCCAGTTCGAGCAGGTAGTCGGTGAGGTCCTCGGACATCTTCTTGGTCAGCGTGGTGACCAGCACCCGCTCGTTGCGTTCGGCGCGCAGCCGGATCTCGTGCACCAGGTCGTCGATCTGGCCCTCGGTGGGCTTGACGATGACCTCCGGGTCGATCAGGCCGGTGGGCCGGATGACCTGCTCGACGAACTCGCCCTGCGCCTGTCCCATCTCATACGGGCCCGGGGTGGCCGAGAGGTACACCGTCTGGCCGATCCGGTCGCAGAACTCCTCCCAGTTCAGCGGCCGGTTGTCCAGTGCGCTGGGCAGCCGGAAGCCGTGCTCCACCAGGGTCCGCTTGCGCGAGGCGTCGCCCTCGAACATGCCGCCGACCTGCGGCACCGTCACGTGCGACTCGTCGATGACCAGGAGGAAGTCCTCCGGGAAGTAGTCGATCAGGGTGGCCGGCGCGGATCCGGCGGGCCGGTCGTCGATGTGCCGGGAGTAGTTCTCGATGCCGGAGCAGAAGCCGACCTGGCGCATCATCTCGATGTCGTAGGCGGTGCGCATCCGCAGCCGCTGCGCCTCCAGCAGCTTGCCCTGCTTGTCCATGCTCGCCAGCTGGCCGGCAAGTTCGGCCTCGATGTCCCGGATCGCCCGCTCCATCCGCTCCGGTCCGGCGGTGTAGTGGGTGGCCGGGAAGACCCGCAGCTCGTCGACCTCGCGCACGATCTGGCCGGTGAGCGGGTGCAGGTAGTACAGCTTGTCGATCTCGTCGCCGAAGAACTCGATCCGGATGGCCAGTTCCTCATAGGCCGGGATCACCTCGACGGTGTCCCCGCGCACCCGGAAGGTGCCGCGGGCGAAGGCGACGTCGTTGCGGGTGTACTGCACGTCCACCAGCGCGCGCAGCAGCTGGTCCCGGACCACCTCGTCGCCGACCTTGAGCTGGACGGAGCGGTCCAGGTACTCCTGCGGTGTGCCGAGGCCGTAGATGCAGGACACCGAGGCGACCACGATGACGTCCCGCCGGGTCAGCAGGCTCATCGTGGCCGAGTGCCGGAGCCGCTCGACCTCGTCGTTGGTCGAGGAGTCCTTCTCAATGTAGGTGTCGGTCTGCGGGACGTATGCCTCGGGCTGGTAGTAGTCGTAGTAGCTGACGAAGTACTCGACCGCGTTGTCCGGGAAGAACTCGCGCAGCTCGTTGGCCAGCTGGGCGGCCAGGGTCTTGTTCGGCGCGAGCACCAAGGTGGGCCGCTGCAACCGTTCGACCAGCCAGCCGGTGGTGGCCGACTTGCCGGTGCCGGTGGCGCCGAGCAGCACCACATGCTCCTCGCCAGCCCTGATCCGCCGTTCCAGCTCCTCGATGGCCGCGGGCTGGTCGCCTGCGGGCTGGTAGTCGGCGGCCATGCGGAATCGGCCGTCGGCGCGGGCGATGTCGCCGACGGGACGGAACTGCGAGTGCGCGATCACGGGTGCTTCAGCCACGTCTGCGACTGTAGGCGCAGGGACCGACAGTCTGCGATCCCGGCCGCGCGGGGCTGTGGATAACTCGCGGCCGGGGGTCGCCCTGTGGATAACCGGGTCAGCAGTCGCAGCTGCAACCATCGCAGCAGCTCTGGCAGCAGCATTGCTCGCAACCGTTGCAGCCGCAGTCCCCGCAGCAGTCGTTGCGGTGGCACCAGCCTTCCTTGCGCTCCCCGGTCCACGGGTCGTGGTACTCCGAGGCACAGCAGGTCTGGCAGGTGAAGAAGGCCAGTGCGGCCACCCCGCAGCCCAGGATCAGTCCGCGCTGCTTGCCCTTGGTCTCCGGCGCCTCGTGCTTGTTCGGCGAGTCGGGCCGCTCCGGGGCCTGCGGATCGGCCTGGGCGAAGATCCGCCGCACCGCCTGCTCCAGCTCGTGCGCGAGCAGTGCGTGCACCAGCCGCTGGTCGGTGAGGTCGGCCTCCTTGAGCGCGAGCCGGACGCCCAGCACGGCGTCGTCGCAGAGCCGCCGCGCCTCGGCCAGGTCGACGCCGGTGGCCAGCAGCGGGTTCCAGGCCCCGTTGGCCCGGTCCGCCTCCAGGTCCTCCACCGCGTCCAGCAGGTGCACGATGCGCCCGAACAGACGGCCGGCCTCGCCCAGCGGCCGCATGTTGTGCGGCCGGCCCGCGATCACCGCGGTGTGCGCGAAGGCGGCGCCGGTGGCGGTCTCGGTCGGCTCGGTCACCGCGAGCACCGAGCTGCCCAGCCCGGCCGCGGCCTCCAGCTCAGGCTGGCGGTGCACCGCGTCGAGCAGCACCGCGGTGTCGAAGCCCAGGTCAGTGCCGGTACGTCCGGCGCGCTGGGCCCAGCGTGCGGTGAGGGTGCGGGCCACCCCTGCCACCGGGCGGGCGGCGAAGATCCCGTCCCGGTCGGCCACGTGGTCGGAGATCTTGGCCGAGGCCAGCACCAGGGAGACCACCGCGGCCAGCCGGGCGCCCTCCCCGTTGGCGATCTCGGCGCCGCGCATGCCGCGCAGCGGGCACGGGCCTGCCTTGCGCCGCGCCTTGGACCCGCTCTCCTGCTGGGCCTCCACCAGCGCGGAGATGACCAGGCCGTCGTAGTTGGTGGCCGTGCGCGCCACCTGCCCGTGGTCGTCGCGCAGCGCCAGGCACAGCCCGCACAGGTGCGCCCACCAGGCCGCGCGCAGTGATTCGTCCAATCGATGCCGGCAGGGCCGGATGATCCCGAACATGTGGTCAGTCCCCCTTTTTCAACACTGACACTGACAACCCCCGCCACAGTTGCCACAGCTATCGCCGCAGTTCCCGCAGTCCGCGCACTGAGTGCCGTCGCAGCAGCTCGAACACGACTTGCCGGTGCACCCGCAGGTCCACTTGTCGCAGTTGCAGAGGTCCTTGCACTGGCAGCCGTCCCAGCACTGCTGACAACCGTCGGTCTTGCACCGGAGCCCGCCGTCGCAGCTGGACCGCAGGCAGGCCACACAGCCACCGCAGGCGGCCAGGGCCAGGCCGGAGCAGCCGGTGATCCACGGCCAGCGGCGGCGTTTGCCCTGTTCCGGCGGGACCTCGGCGGGCGGCATGGGCGGGATCGGGAACGGCTCGGTCGGCGGATCCTCCGGCTGCTGGGCGAAGATCCGTTCGACGGCGTGATCCAACTCGTGCGCGAGCAGCGCGTGCACCAGCCGCTGGTCGGCGAAATCGGCCTCGGTGAGCGCGAGCCGGACGCCCAGCACGGCGTTGTCGCAGAGCCGCCGGGCCTCGGACAGGCCGGTGCCGGTGGCGGTCAGCGGGTTCCAGGCGCCGCTGTCCGCGTCCGTGCGGAGGTCCTCCACCGCGTCGAGCAGGTGCACGACGCGCCCGAACAGGCGGCCGGCCTCGCTCAGCGGGGCGGCGTTGTGCGGCCGGCCGGACAGCACCGCGGTGTGCGCGAAGGCGGCCGCGGTGGCGGTCTCGGTGGGTTCGGTGACGGTCAGCACCGAGCTGCCTGGTCCGGCGGCGGCCTCCAGGGCGGGCTGGCGGTCGATCGCGGCCAGCACCAGTGTGCTGTCGAAGCCGACCACCTCGGCGCTGGCGGTGCTCTGCCGGTGCCAGCGCGCGGCCAGTCTGCGGCCTGCGTGCGCGCCGGGGCGGCTGGCGAACGGGCCGTCCCGGTCGGTGACGTGGTCGGCGATCTTGGCCGAGGCCAGCAGCAGGGACACCGCGGCGGCCAGCCGGGCGCCCTCCCCCACCGCGACCTCGGCTCCGCGCATGCCGCGCAGCGGGCACGGCCCGGCGTCCCGGCGAGCCCGGGAGCCGGTCTGCTGGGCCTCCACCAGCGCGGAGATGACCAGGCCGTCGTAGTTGGTGGCGGCGCGCGCGAGCTGCCCGTGCGCGTCCCGCAGGGCCAGGCAGAGGCCGCACAGGTGCGCCCACCAGGCGGTGCGCAAGGGTTCCGGCAGCCGGTGCCGGCAAGGTCTGATGATCCCGAACAAGCGTGTGCCCCCAGTGCCATGCCACCGGCCCACACCGGTGGCATGGCGGGATCCTAAGAGCGGTTGCCCAGTCAAGTTCACCGAATCGGGTAACAGGTTTGGTTCCGTCAGCGGAATCATCCGCAACCTGCTCTAGGCAGGATGGCGGCATGATGAGCGCAGCCGCCGAGAGCCCGCACATCCATCCGCCGAAGGTGGAGCTGTTCGACGTCGCCGCGATGACCAACACCGACCCCAAGGGGTTCGTGCGGCGGGTCGAGGAGTACCGGATCGAGCCGTTCGGCCTGTATCTGGCCCGGCCGGTGGTGGACCACCCGAAGATGACCTACCTGCAGAGCTGGTTGCTGCCCGAACTGGGGCTGCGGGTGTCGAACTGGAGCTTCCGGCCGGAGCAGTGCCGGGAGCACTACCTCTACCTCGACGTCGTCGACGTCGAACGCGGCCCCGGGGTGTGGCGCAGCGTGGACCACTACCTGGACATCGTGGTCTACCCGGGCCGGCGGCTGGAGGTGCTGGACACCGACGAACTGCTGGCGGCGGTCAACGCCGGTCTGATAAACACTCCAACGGCCGAACGGGCATTGCAGACAGTGCATCATGCGGTCGAAGGCATCACCCGATATGATTATTTGACCGAGAAGTGGCTGGCAACCGAAGGCATTTCCCTGACCTGGCGAACTGAATAGCCCATTAGTCGCCGTGCGTCAGCGCGGTCAACCGACGTTGGTCGCGTGTTGGGCAGTCTCACTCGATCGATACCGGATCGCTCACCAGCTGTGATGTAACGAAACGACCCGGCTTGTCACCGCTCGCACCCCTCCCACTACTGTCTGGGGTTGTGGGCGCGGTCATCACTCCGCAGCTGGTCGACGTGGTCGATACGTTCACCGCGGTGCGCAGTTATTCATCGGGAACAACCCGGGAACTCTCCGAGTGCCGGGTGGAACCGTGGGGTCTTCGAACGGAGTGCTGGACTCCGGAAGATCCATTCGCTGAGGCCGAGGTGACCTGGTTGCTGCCAGATCTCAGTCTCCGGTTGACTCATTACCGGCCGCGGTCCCGCCATGCGCGGACCGCCCCGAGTGTGCTGACCGCCGTGCGCGTGCAGCGGGACACCCGGGCGTGGCGCACGACGGATCTGCTGCTCGGGCTGGCGGTGCCGGGCGGGACCACCGCGCGCATCGTGCGCTCGGAGGAGTTCGCCGCCGCGGTCGCCGGTCAGGTGCTGCGCTCGGCCGATGCCGACCTGGCTCTGCGCGTGGTGCACCGCACCCTGGAGGAGATCAGCAGGCACCGGCACGACCTGGGCGCCTGGCTGACCTCCCGCGGGGTCTACGAGATCTGGCCGCCGCTGTAGCTCAGACCGGGGACCAGCCGGTGTCCTCGGCCCAGAGGTTGGCCCGCTCGAAGGCGGCGTCGAACCAGGGTTCCTTGGTCTCCGCGTACTCGGCGGCAGTCGGGTCGTCCGTGAAGCGCTCGGCCAGCTCCCGCTTCATCGCCTCGTAGCCCGCGAGTTCGTCGGGCAGGGCACGCAGCCAGTCCCGGAACAGCAGGGCGAAACGCTGGTTGGGCATCCCGGCGACCCGGATGTGCAGGTTGGCCGCGCGGCCCGGGTCCGAGCCGGCGTGCAAGCGCTTGAGCCAGCGGGTCATGTCCGGGTCGCTGGGCTTGGGGTTGTCCCGGTCGATCCAGGACAGCGGGGCGAATCCGGCCTCGGCCAGCGGGGTGGCCAGCGCGTCGGCGTCCTCCAGGGAGCCGACGGTCAGCTGCAGGTCGATCACGTCCTTGGCGGCCAGTCCGGGCACCGAGGTGGAGCCGATGTGGTCCACCCGCAGCGCCCGCCCGGCCGCGGCCAGCCGGACCCGGTTGATCAGGCGCTCGGCGTCCGCGGGCCAGTCGGGCTGGTGGTCGGCGATGCGGGCCGGGCCGCGGTCGGCGCGGCGGTGCAGCCGGACGTTGGCCTCGAACGGGACCAGGCGGTCGGTCCAGAGCGCGTCGATCACCGGCAGGAGCAGGTCGGGCGGGCCGCTGTTATCCAGCCACACATCGGCCACCGCCCGCCGCTGCTCGTCGGTGGCCTGGGCCGCGATCCGGGCGCGCGCGTCCTGCTCCGGCACCCCGCGGGAGCCGACCAGTCGGCGGACCCGCTCCTCGACCGGGGCGTCCACCACGATCACCAGGTGGAAGCCGGGCGCCAGGCCGTTCTCCACCAGCAGCGGCACGTCGTAGACGACGATCGCGTCGGCCGGGGCGGCCTCGATCAGTTCGGCGGTGCGGGCGCCGACCCGGGGATGCACGATCGCGTTGAGCCGCAACCGCGCTGACTCGTCCTGGAACACGATCCCGGCCAGTGCCGCCCGATCCAGCGAACCATCCGCAGCGAGCACGCCCTCCCCGAACTCGGCGACCACCTCGGCGAGCCCGTCGGTCCCCGGCTCGACCACCTCCCGGGCGATCCGGTCCGCGTCGATGACCACCGCCCCATGCTCGGCGAGCCGAGCCGCCACCGTCGACTTGCCGGACCCCATGCCACCAGTCAGCCCAATACGCAACACGAGAAGGCAGTCTGCCAGGTCACCGCGGCGCGGCCGAGGCGGTTTTGGCGGCCAACTCGGCCAACGCGGGCCCGGCCCGGTCATCGGCCACGACACCGGCGGCCAAGGTCAACGCGATGGTGCTGCGGCCGAGTGCGAACACCAGCACCCGCTGCTTCTCCCCCACGATCAACACCGCCTTGTCGGAGCCGACCTGGAGGTCGTTGACGGCGGCGCCCTTGGCGCGCTCGGTCTCGACGGTGGCCCGGACCCGCTTCTGGGCGGCGGCCTCATCGGCGTAGGCGGCCAGGCCCAGTTCGAGCTGGGTGCCGGGGGTCTGGCCGGGCGGGGCGTCGCGGGGCGGGACGTCGGAGGGCGGGGCGTAGTAGCAGCCGAGGCGCCCGGTGCGGCCGATCTTGGGCTCGGGGACGCCGACGATGGAGCGGACGCCGGTGGCGCCTGGGGGTTTGCCGAGGGCGCGGTCGACTTCGGCGGCGGGGAGGACTTCGGCGCAGTCCTTGGCGAGGGGCTTGGGTGCGGCGAGGGTGCTGGGGGTGGGGGTGGTGGTTGAGGTGGGCAGGGGTGGGGCGGGGTTTTCCTTGGCGGGGTCGCTGCTGGAGCAGGCGGTCAGGGCGGCGAGGAGGAGGGTGGCGGGGAGGAGGGTGGCGGGGAGGACGAGAGCCCTGGTCATGGGGTCACGGTAGTGGTTGGGCACGGTACGACTTGGGCCAACATGGCGTACAACTTGGGCCAACTCGGCGTACGACTTGGGCCAACGTGGTGTCCATAACGGCCAACACGCCGGGGGGACGTGGCTCGGCCCCGCACCCTGGTGGGGGTGCGGGGCCGAGGGGTTTAGCTAGCTAGCCGGGGTGCGGGTCAGGCGCCGCCGGAGAGCTTCTCGCGGAGGGCAGCGAGCTGTTCGTCGCTGGCCAGGGTGCCGCTGGACTCGCCGCCCGAGCTGTAGTTGCCGCCGCCGCTGGCTGCGGGGGCGCCGCCCTCGGCCGGGCCCGCGGCCGCGGCTTCGGCGTCGGCCTCGGAGGCCTTGACGACCTGCTTGATGTGGGCGTCGAAGCGGGTACGCGCCTCGGCGTACTGCTTCTCCCACTCCTCGCGCTGCTTGTCGAAGCCCTCGAGCCAGTCCTGGGTCTCCGGGTCGAAGCCTTCGGGGTAGATGTAGTTGCCCTCGGCGTCGTACTCGGCGGCCATGCCGTACTGGGTCGGGTCGAACTCGGACTCCGCGGTGAAGCCCTCGTTCGCCTGCTTCAGCGACAGCGAGATCCGGCGGCGGTCCAGGTCGATGTCGATGACCTTGACCATGACGTCGTCGCCGACCTGGACGACCTGCTCCGGGATCTCCACGTGGCGCTCGGCCAGCTCGGAGATGTGGACCAGGCCCTCGATGCCCTCGTCCACCCGGACGAACGCGCCGAACGGAACCAGCTTGGTGACCTTGCCCGGCACGATCTGGCCGATCGCGTGGGTCCGGGCGAACTGGCGCCACGGGTCTTCCTGGGTCGCCTTCAGCGACAGGGAGACGCGCTCGCGCTCCATGTCGACGTCGAGGACCTCGACGGTGACTTCCTGGCCGACCTCGACAACCTCGGACGGGTGGTCGATGTGCTTCCAGGACAGCTCGGAGACGTGCACCAGGCCGTCGACGCCACCCAGGTCCACGAAGGCACCGAAGTTGACGATCGAGGACACGACGCCCTTGCGGACCTGGCCCTTCTGCAGCTGGTTGAGGAACTCGCTGCGGACCTCGGACTGGGTCTGCTCCAGCCAGGCGCGACGGGACAGGACCACGTTGTTGCGGTTCTTGTCCAGCTCGATGATCTTGGCTTCGAGCTCGCGGCCGACGTAGGGCTGGAGGTCGCGCACGCGGCGCATCTCGACCAGGGAGGCGGGCAGGAAGCCACGCAGCCCGATGTCGAGGATGAGCCCACCCTTGACCACCTCGATGACGGTGCCCTTGACCGGCTCGTCCTTCTCCTTGAGCGCCTCGATGGTGCCCCACGCGCGCTCGTACTGGGCGCGCTTCTTGGAGAGGATCAGCCGGCCTTCCTTGTCCTCCTTCTGGAGAACGAGGGCCTCGACGTGATCGCCGACAGTGACAACCTCGGCGGGGTCGACGTCGTGCTTGATCGACAACTCGCGCGAGGGGATGACGCCCTCGGTCTTGTAGCCGATATCGAGAAGCACCTCGTCACGGTCGACCTTGACGATGGTGCCTTCGACGATGTCGCCATCGTTGAAGTACTTGATGGTGAGATCGATGGCGGCGAGGAAGTCCTCCGCCGTCCCGATGTCGTTGATGGCGACCTGCGCGGCCGCGGCGGGAACGGTGGTGGTGTCGGTGGACATTAGGTGGGTTGCTCCGGTACGGATTGGGTGTCGATACGGACTGAAGTTGTGGGTGAAGCTCGCGCCGGGCGGCGCGGCTCCAGCCAACGCAGCCGACGAGGAGATCCACAACAATGCCGGTTCCGGGCAGAGCGCACCTATAGCGCGTTCAGTATCGTACGCACCCTCTCGATCGCCGGGCAAACCCGGTGGGGTGTCTCTAGCCAGAAGGAGCAGCCGTGGCCGCGCCAGCGGAGGACCGCCACGCCACCGCCGAACGGGTGCTCGGCACCTCGAAGGTGGTCAAACGCCGGGTGGACGCCGCCGAGTCGCGGGTGGCCAGCCGGGTCTGGTGGGATGCCGACGCCGACGACTACCAGGCAGAACACGCGGATTTCCTGGGCGCCGCGGAGTTCGTCTGGTGCCCGGAAGGGCTCCTCGAACGCGACCTCGGACTGCTCGGCGAGGTCAAGGGTCAGCGCATCCTGGAGATGGGCTGCGGGATGGCCGCCTGCGCCCGCTGGCTGGCCGCCCAGGGCGCGCTCGCGGTCGGCCTGGACGTCTCCGCTGGCATGCTGCGGCACGCCCGGCAGGCCGGCCTGGACTGCGGCACACCAGTGCCGCTGGTGCAGGCCAGCGGGGACCAGTTGCCCTTCGCCGACAACGCCTTCGACACGGTGTGCAGCGCGTTCGGCGCGGTCCCGTTCGTCGCCGATCTCGGTCTGCTGCTGCGCGAGGTGCACCGAGTGCTCAAGCCGGGCGGTCGGTGGGTTTTCGCGGTCACCCACCCGATGCGCTGGATCTTCCCGGACGACCCGGGCGAGGCCGGGCTGACCGCGATGCAGTCCTACTTCGACCGCACCCCGTACCTGGAGGTCGACGAGGACGGCAACCCGACCTACGTCGAGCACCACCGCACCCTGGGCGACTACATCCGCGAGCTGAACCTGGCCGGACTGGTCCTGGAAGAGCTGCTCGAACCGGAATGGCCCGAGGGGCACACCCGCGAATGGGGCCAGTGGAGCCCGTTGCGCGGTGAACTCTTCCCCGGCACGGCGATCTTCTGCTGCCACAAGGCCGGGCAATGACGCTGGTCGGCGACCTGCTCGCCGCCCAGACCGCGCATTTCGCCGGTCTGGACCCACTGCTGCCCGTCGCCGCCGGACTCGCCAGGGGGGACGCGGTCAGCGCCGCGCTGCCCGACGGCGGCCGGGTGGCCGGGATGATCACCTTTACCGAGTACCCGCCCGGCTCGGCCAACCGGCTGTGGTCGGCGGCCCGGGTCTGGGAGCTGGTGCCGGTGCTCGGCGGCGCCGGCGGGGCCGGCATGGACGCGCTGCTGCGGGCCTGGCAGCACCGGATGGCCGGGCAGGCCGACTTCGACCCGGACTCGGCCTGCGTGCTCAACTGGCCCAGCCGCGATGTCACCGCCACCCGCGCGCTGCTCGACCACGGCCTGGTCCCACTGTCCGTGCTGGCCGTGCGCGAACGCCTCGGCGCCACTCCGCGCCGCCCCGGTCCGCTGACCGTGCGCCGGGCCCGCACCGCGGACCTGGACGCCGCCGTCGAACTGTCCATGCTGGAACTGGAGTACTCGGCGCTGGTCGGCTCAGCCACGATCCGCCCGGACGCGCCGGCGCTCAAACGGGAGGCCCTGGCGACCCGGCTGCGTTCGGGCGATCCGGTGTGGCTGGCCGAGCACGACGGCGTGGTGCTGGGCCTGGCCGAGTGCGGGTGGACCGATTCGGGACCGCACACCGCGGCGGCGGCCCGGCTGCCGCGCGGGCGGTGGGGCTACGTGAACTGCGTGTCGGTGCTGCCCGGGGCCCGCGGTTCGGGCGTGGGGCAACTGCTGATGGCCACCGCGCACGCGGAGTTCGAGCGGGCCGGGGTGGCCGGGAGCTACCTCTACTTCAACCCGCCGAACCCGCTGTCCTCGGTGTTCTGGGCCCGACAGGGCTACCGGCCACTGTGGACTATGTGGGAGATCCGGCCGGCGGGCGCGCTGCGCTGACGCCCGCGCCGACTCGGACCCTCCCGGCGTGCGAGTTGGGCCAACTGGGCGTACCACTTGGGCCAATCCGGCGTACGACTTTGGCCAACTCGGTGTTCTGGGCGGTGTGTCCGGGTTGCGTTGGGCGCGTTTGGCGGGCAAAATTTGAACTGACCGGTCAGTTCAAAGAATTGGTAAAGAACCAGCGAGGAGAACGCGGTGGAGATCCTGGCCAGGGAAGTCGGCGTGAACGGCGCGCACGGGCCGTTGCTGCGACCGACGACCCTGCGGGTGCGGGCCGGACAGGTCGCACTGGTCGCCGGAGAACCCGGCACCGGGCACACCCCCCTCGCGCTGATGCTGGCCGGGCGGATGGCGCCGTCGGCGGGTGAGGTCACCGTGGACGGGCAGGCCAGCCCAGCGGTGCTGCGCAAGCTGGTGGCCGTGGTGGACGCGCCGGGGGTGACCGAACCCGAGGACGCGCTGCCGCTCAAGACCGTGGTCGGCGAGGAGCTGTCCTTCGCGGGCAAACCGGCCGGCCGGGCCGCGGTGCGGGACTGGCTCACCCGGCACGACGCCGAACAGCACGCCGCCACCCGCTTCGACCGGATCCCGCCGACCGTGCGCACCCGGCTGCTGACCGAACTCGCCGCCGAACGCCCGGACGTGCGGCTGCTGGTCCTGGACTGCCCGGACCGGCACTGCGACGACCCGCACACCTGGTGGACCGTGGCCCGCCAGCACGCCACCCGCGATCGAGCGGTGGTGGTGCTGTGCACCGAGACCTCCGCGCGGCTGCTCGACCTGCCCGCCGCCCGCCTGGGCCGCCAGATCCAGCCGCCGCCCTTCACCGTGAGCAACACTGAGGACGAGACCCGATGACTGCCTTCCGCCTGGCCAAGGGCGAGTTCCAACGGATCACCGCGGGCAGGCTGCCCAAGCTGGCCGTGGTCGCGCTGGCGCTGGTGCCGCTGCTCTACGGCGCGCTGTACCTGTACGCCAACTGGGATCCCTACGGCAAGCTCAAGGACGTGCCTGCCGCGCTGGTGGTCGCCGACACCGGCAGCGGGGACCTGCGCGCCGGGGAGAAGGTCGCGGACAAGCTGGCCAACTCCGAGGCATTCGACTGGCACCGGGTCAGCGCCGCCGAGGCCGAGACCGGGGTGCGGGACGGCAAGTACACCTTCTCGCTGACCCTGCCGGCCGACTTCTCCGCCGCGCTGGCCTCGCCCGGCAAGTTCGAGCCGAAGCAGGGCACGCTGATCCTGACCACCAACGACGCCAACAACTACATCGTGCGGACCATCGCGGACAAGGTGGTCAGCGAGGTGCGGCGGGCGGTCGCCGCGGACGCGGGCACCGAGGCGGCGGACCGGCTGCTGATGGGCTTCTCCACGTTGCGGGACAAGACCTTGGAGGCCGCCGACGGCGCGGGCAAGCTCGCCGACGGGTCCAGGAAGGTCTCCGACGGGGTGGGCACCGCCCGGGAGAAGATCAACGAGCTGCACACCGGGCTGGGCAAACTGGCCGATGGCGCGGACACCCTGGCGGCCAAGAACGGTGAGCTGGCAACGGGTCTGGGCACGATGAAGGAGAAGACCGCGCCGCTGCCCGGCAAAACGCAGCAGCTCGCCGACGGCGCGGCCAAGGTCGCCGACGGCAATGCCCAGCTCGCGCAGAAGGCCGGCACGGTGGCCGAGGGCGCCCAGCATCTGGTGGACTTCCTGGGCGGCAAGAAGGAGGACCTGGCCAAGCGGCTGCGCGAGATCGGCCTGCCGGAGGAGCAGGTGCAGCGGGTGCTGGCCGCGGTCACCGAGGCCGGGAAACCGGTGCGGGAGGCCAACGACAAGATCCAGGGCGCGGTCGGCCAGGTCAAACAGCTCGCGGACGGCTCGAAGCAGGTCGCCGACGGGGCCAGGACCCTGGCCACCAGCAGTGCCGAGCTGACCGGCAAGATCGGCGAGGCCGCGGACGGGGCGAAGAAGCTGGCCGACGGCGCGAAGACGTTGCGGGACGGCGTGCACAAGGCCGACGACGGCTCCGGCAAGCTCTACACCGGCACCGCCGAACTGCAGGACGGCGCGAAGAAGGTCGCCGACGGCAGCGGTGAACTGCACGGCAAACTCGCCGAGGGCGCCGGTCAGATCCCGAACCCGGACGACGAGACCCGCAAGGCCACCGCGCGCACCATCGGCGATCCGGTCGCCATCCGCGCGGTCGGCGAGAACCAGGCATCCAACTACGGTTCCGGCCTGGCCCCGTTCTTCCTCGGCCTGGCGTTGTGGATCGGCGCGTTCGTGCTGTTCCTGTTGCTGCGCCCGCTGTCCAAGCGCGCACTGGCCTCCGGCGCCAGCCCGCTGCGGGTCGCGCTGGGCGGCTGGCTGCCCGCCGCCCTGCTCGGCGCGGTGCAGACCGCGCTGCTCTTCGGCGTGGTGACCCTGGCGCTGGGCATCGAACCGGCCCGGCCCTGGGGCGTGCTCGGCTTCATGCTGTTGACCTCACTGGCCTTCACCGCGGTGCTGCACGGCCTCAACGCGCTGCTCGGCCCGGCGGGCAAGTTCGTCGGCCTGGTGCTGCTGGTGCTGCAGCTGACCACCGCGGGCGGCACCTTCCCCTGGCAGACCGTGCCCGATCCGCTCAAGCCACTGCACCTGATCCTGCCGCTGTCCTACGTGGTCGACGGCATGCGGCACCTGCTCTACGGCGGCGGGCTGAACACGGTGTGGAAGGACGTCACGGTGCTCTCGATCTACCTGGTGCTGGGGCTGGCGCTCTCGACCCTGGCCGCCTACAAACAACGGGTGTGGACCCCGACGAAGCTCAAGCCCGAGCTGGTGCTGTGATGACCACGGCGAAGGCGACCCGCAAACCCAGCAGCAAGCAGAAGCTGTTCGACGCCGCGCTGCGGCTGATCGGCGAACGCGGCGCGGCCGGGGTCACCGTGGACCAGATCGCGGCCACCGCGGGCGTGGCCAAGGGCACCGTCTACTACAACTTCGGCAGCAAGGACGGCCTGGTCGAAGCCCTGCTGCGGCACGGGGTCGACCTGCTCGCCGAGCAGCTGCGGCGGGCCGAGGCGGTGCCGGACACCGAGTCCTCGGTGGAGACCCTGGTGGACGGGGCGCTGCTGTTCTTCGGCGAGTACCCGGAGTTCGCCCAGCTGCTGGTGAGCGAGATGTGGCGGACGCCGGGCCAGTTCCATGGCACGTTGTCGCTGCTGCGCGATGACATCGTGGCCATCGTCAAGCGGGTGCTGCAGCGGCATGCCGACGCTGGCCGGTTGTGCGGGGTCGAGGTGGGCACCGCCTCGGCCGCGTTGTTCGGCACGTTGCTGGTGGTGGCCCTGGACTGGCAGACCTTCCAGCGGCAGCGCAGCCGGGAGGAGGTCCGCGAATCGGTGATGCTGCTGGTGCGCGGGATGGGGCGGGGGCAGGGCACACGCTGATCCGGTCAGCGCCCGGTCACGATCCGTATAACTACCGACGACTTTGCCCGCACTGACGGTCATAGTGAGCTGTTCACATGCCCGATTCGTGCTGGGGGGTTCATGGCGCCGGAGGAGACCCGGACGGGCCGGGTGATCGGCGGCCGGTACCGGCTGGTCGAGCGGCTGGCCGCGGGCGGGTTCGGGCGGGTGTGGCGGGCCTACGACGAATCGCTGCGGGTGGAGGTGGCGGTCAAAGAGGTGTGGCTGCCGCCCACCCTGTCCGCCACCGAACGGGCCGAGCGGCTGGAACGGGCCGAGCGGGAGGCGCGTAACGCGGCGGCGTTGCGGGCGCACCCCAACATCGTGCCGGTCTACGACATCGTGATCGACGACGGGGTGCCGTGGATGGTGATGCGGCTGATCGAGGGCCAGTCGCTGGCCGAGCGGTTGCAGCAGCGCAGGCTGTCCGAGGCGGAGACCCGGGAGGTCGCCACCGCGCTGCTGGCCGCGCTGGGCGCGGTGCACACGGCCGGGATCGTGCACCGGGATGTCAAGCCGGCCAACGTGATGCTGGCCGAGGGCGGCGAGGTGTTGCTCACCGACTTCGGGATCGCGGTGCACCGGGCGGACCGGCGGGTCACCGAATCCGGGATGATCATCGGCTCGCTGGAGTACCTGTCGCCGGAGCGGGCCCGCGGGGAGGACGGGGCGGCGCCGAGTGATCTGTTCTCGCTGGGTGTGACGCTGTACCGGGCGGTGGAAGGGGTCTCGCCGTTCCGGCGGGAGCCGCCGATCGGGGCCCTGGACGCGATCAAGTTCGCCAAGGCGCCGCCGATGAAACGGGCCGGTGGCCTGGAACCGCTGATCTCCCGGCTGCTGACCAAGGATCCGGACCGGCGGCCCACGGTCGCCGAGGCGCGGGCGCTGCTCGATCCGCCGTCGGAGACGCTGACCGCGACCAGGGACGAGATCCGGCCGCCGGACCGGCCGACGCCGAATCGCGGTGGCGCCGCGCTGGTGGTCTCCGCGCTGGTCACGGTGGGATTGGTGTTGCTGTACAACGGACATCCGCCGTTCACCAGCTACGTCGACACCCAGCTGGGCTGGTCCGGGACGACCACGCCGACCACCGCGGCCAGCACGCCCTCGACCTTCCGGGCCGGGGTCAGCGGGGAGAACACCACCCGGCGCACCACCCCGGCCACCAGCACCACCCGGCCGAGCACGGCCGCGCCGAGCAGCGCGGCCTTTGATCCGCGCAGCCGGGACCGGCAGGAGACCGACCGGACCCCGCTGACCGCGGCCGGGTTGCTGCCGAAGTCCTTCCGGGACAGCAAGAACGTGGAGTACTCGCTGCGTTCCAGCGGGGTGCACAGCTGCCTGGGCAACGCCGAACGGGACACCGTGCGCGCGGGGCTGCGCCGGGCCGGCTGCTCCAACATGCTCACGGCGACTTTCGTGGACAACTCCAACCAGATCATGGTGTCGGTGGTGGTGATCCCGCTGGCCAACGCGGCGACCGCGACCACCGCCTACGAGGACCTCAAGGGCAGCAACACCGCGGACTGGGGCATCTGGTGCCCGACCACGGGGCATGGGTCCACGGTGTGCCGCGGGGACTACAACAAGGCCACCCAGTCCGGCTACATCCGGCACAGCCACCGGTACCTGATCCACGCCAGGGCGCTGTACGTGAACCTGAGTTCGGGCACGGTCGAGAAGCCCTGGGTGGAGGCGGCCGCCCAGAAAACCTCGGCACTGGCCGGACCGCAGTAAGCCCACCCGCACCGTGTTGGCCGTTGTGGACGGCGAGTTGGCCCAACTGGTACGCTGGTTTGGCCCAAGTGGGCGTACCAGTTGGGCCAAGTGGTGCGGACGACGCCGGTGCGGGCTTAGTCGCGGAGGCGGTCGCGGAGGGTGCGGGCGCGGCGGGTGAAGGGGGCGTCCGGGCCGAGGACCTGGACGCAGGACAGGGCGAGGGATTCCGCGGTTTCCCTGGCCGCGTCGAGGAATCCGGCCTGGTGCTGGTAGTTGGCCAGTTGCAGGCGGGCGTTGAGGGTGCCGGTGTGGTCGGGGCCCAGGCTCGCCGAGCGGGACCGCACCACCTCGGTGAGCAGGTCGGCGGCCCGGCTCGGATCGCCGGAGTTGCCGCTGTTGATGGCCAGGCGGTAGCGGGCGGAGACGGTGTGCGGGTGCTCCGGGCCGAGGATGCGGGTGGAGTCGGCGACCAGTTCGGTGAACAGGGCGGCGGCCTCGGTCTCCTGGCCGCCGCGGCCGGTCCAGACGCCGATCTGGAACCGGGAGCTGAGCACGTTGGGGTGGTCCGGGCCGAAGACCCGGGTGCGGTCGGCCAGCAACTCGCGGCAGCGGGCCAGTGCGGCGGCGTGGTCGCCGGACTCGCCGAGCCAGGTGGCGTGCTGGTGCCGGACCGCGAAGGTGTCCACGTGGTCTGGTCCCCACACCTGGGCGACCTCGGCCAGCAGCGCCTCGAACAGGGCGATGGCCTCGGCGATCCGGCCGGACTCGGCCAGGTGCGCGGCGAAGACCCGCCGCACTCGCAGCGTGTCCCGGTGGCGGGGGCCGAGCACCCGCTCGCAGTCGGCCAGCAGCGCGGCGAACTCCGCCTCCGATCCCGCCCAGCGCAGCAGGGTGATCCGGTTGCGCAGGGTTTCCGGGTGGTCCGGGCCGAGCACCGCCTCGCGCTGGGCCAGTCCGGCGCGCAGCAGCCGGAGGGCCTGCTCCGGGTCGCCGGCCGCGCCGATCTCGTCCGCCAGCAACACATCCGCGCCCGGCACGCCGTGTTCGGCGCCCTTGCCGAAGGCCTCACGCACCCGGTCGAACTGGGCGAAGCGGCGGGCGGCGTGGCCGATCTCCACCGCGGCGACCGGGGTGGCCCACTCGATCAGCGCCCGCCACACCGCGGTGGGCACCGGCGGGTTGTCCGGCAGGTCCAGGAGGTAGTCGAAGGCCCGGTAGTGCTCGGGGTCGGCGCCGGGGAGCAGCAGGCTGCTGGTGGCGCGGGCCGGTTTCACCGCCCAGGCAAAGGCTTCCTCGACCGGTTCGGGCCGCAGCGCCGCTCCCCCGCGTTCAGTGAGGTAGTGCTCGGCCAGCGCGGTGAGCACGTGCCGGGGCATCGGGTCGGGCAGTCCGGCGCGGCGGCAGTCGACCGCGGCGGTGACCAGGGCGGCGCCCCTCGGATGCCCGCCGACCCGCCAGGCATTGCGCCAGTCATTGGCCAATTCGGGTCCGTCGGCGAGCAGCTCGGCCACCCCGAAGTCACCGGATTTCGCCGCCGCCGCACGGAGTCTGGGGTCGGTGTGCGCGCCGGCCCTGGCCACCTCGGCCGGACTCCACCGGCGGGACAGCGGGATCTCGGTGGCCAGGGTGAGCACCTCGCGGCCGGTGCGCCAGGCGCCGAGTTTGTCCCCGTCCAGCTCGGCCTCCCGGCGCGCGCCGAAGGCTTCCAGCGCGGGGGTGCGAATGGTGCCCAGCAGCAGCACCTCCCGCCCGGAGCCGGCCAGCATCCGGCTCACCCCGGCCACGGTCAGCCCGTCCGGCCGCAGGTAGCGCTCGATGTCGTTGAGCCACACCACCACCCGGCGCAGCTCCAGCACAGTGTCCACAATGGACTGAAATGGCCGGTTGCCGGAGGGGGCGAGGAAATAGTGGTCCGGGCACAGCCGGCGGCTGGCCTCGTAGGCGGCCCTGGTCTTGCCCGCGGTGGACTCGCCGATGATCAGCACGAATCCACCGCCGGCCACCGCGGCGTCGAGGCGGTCCTGGATGTCCCGTGGCACGTAGCCGGGCACCCGGTCCGCGCCGAGTTCGGCCGCGCGGTGCACGCCCAGCGCGATCGGGTCGTCCATCTCGCGCACCCTGGGCAGCCGCCCGCCGTCGGCGCCGAGCACGTCCCCGGCCAGCGCCGCCTGCTGCTCGTGACCCCGTTCCAGCAACATCCGGCCGCGCGCGGCGAGGATGCCGAAGACCGCGGTGACCAGTCCGATCACCGCGGCGGCCACCTTGTCCGCGAGCAGCAGCCAGGCCGTGCCCGCCACCGCGGCGACCGCCAGCGCGGCCAGCACGATCAGCGCCCAGCCGCGGTTCCGCCGCCACCACAACATTCGCCCAACCTAGCGGGAACCTGGTTCGGTGTTCGCGGCTCATGCTGGGTGAAGGAGGGGTGAGAGGTGTGGGGATCGACTCGCAGTGGTTCGCCCAGCTCTACCAGGGCAACTACCGGTCGCTGGTGCTGGTGGCCTACGCCATGACCAATGACCTGGGGGATGCCGAGGACCTGGCCCAGGAGGCGTTCGCGGTGGCCTACCGCAAGCGCGGCCAGGTCGCCGAGACAGAGAACCCGGTGGCCTGGCTGCGCACGGTGGTGGTCAACCTGGCCCGGAAACGCTGGCGCCGGCGCAGTCTGCTGCACCGGCTGCTGATCCCGCGGGCGGAACCGAGTCCGCCCGCGGACATCGGCGCCGAGCACGCGGAACTGCACGCCGCGATCGGCGCCCTGGAAGAACAGCGGCGGGCGGTGGTGGTGCTGCACTACCTGGCCGACCTGCCGGTCGAGGAGGTGGCCGCGGTGCTGCGGGTGCCGGTGGGCACGGTGAAGTCCCGGCTGTCCCGGGCCAGGGCCGCGCTCGCCCAGCGGCTGACGATGGAGGTGGGGCATGACTGAGCTGGATGACCGACTGGACGAACGACTGGCGGGTCTGCGCGCGGAACTGCACGCCGCGGTGCGCGATCCGGGGCAGGGCCCGGTGCTCGAACGAGTGCGCCGACGGACCCAGCGGCGGCGCACGGTGTTCGGGGTGAGCACGGTGAGTGCGGGCGTGGCGGCCTTGCTGGGGCTGCTCTACGGCCTGCTCGGGGTAGGCCAGCTCGCCAAGCCGACCGAGCACGCCGGCGGCTCGGCCGACCCTTCGGTGACGATGCTGGACTTCGCCGACGCCCGGCACGGTTACGCGGTGCGGGTGCGGTGTCCCGGCGGCCGGGAGACCTGCGTCAACTCGCTGCTGTCCGCCGTCGACGGCAAGGACTGGACCGAGCGGGCGGTGCCGGCGGAGGTGGCCGGGTCCGGGCGGCTGCCCGCGGTCAAGGTGCTCGGCCCCGGCAACCTGGTGATCAACGGCAGCGGCGGCTACTGGCACAGCACCGACGGCGGGGTCACCTGGTTGCGGCGGGAGATCAACGGGCCGGACGCCGCGGAGATCCCGCAGGGCGGGTTCCTGGAGAACTGCGCGGGTGAGCTGGCGGCGTCGTGTGTCAAGGAGGTTGTGACGGTTCACGACCCGGCCACCGGTCAGCGGCGCACCTTGGCAGTCCAGCCGGAGCTGACCATCAGCGCGGTGTTCCCGGCCCCGGCCGCGGACGGCGCCTGGTGGGTCGCCGGGAAGATCCCCGGCACGGACCGGCCCGCGCTGGCCAGCAGCCGGGACAGCGGGCGGAGCTGGCAGGTGCGGGAACTGCCCGCGGTGGCCACCGGCCGCCACCTCGGCACCCCGGTCGCCGCCCCCGGCGGTGGCTACTACCTGCCGGTGACGACCGGCGAGGAGAACCTGATCGCGATCCTGGGCAGTAACGACGGCGGGCAGACCTGGACCGAGACCTGGACGCCCCGCGAGCTGACCACCGCCGCCCAGCTCGCCGGGCCGCGCAGCCTGCGCGGCGACCTGGTGCCCAGTGCGGACGGCCAGCTGCGGCTGATCGACAAGGACGGCGTGACCTGGCGCAGCGACGACGGTGGACAGACCTTCGCCAAGGCCGAGCAGCAGATCCCGGGCACCGAGGTGTCCTGGAGCCGCAACGGTTTCCTCGCCTACTCCTGGACCCAGAACCACGCGGGCCGGATCTACCACCAGTCCGGCGACGGCCGCACCTGGCGGCCGGTGCCGTGATGATCACCTCTCGCCTGCGGCTGCCGCTGATCGTGGCCGCGTTGATCGTCCTGGTGACCTCGGCCGTGCTGGTGCTGCGCCAGGACACCGAACCCGCGCCCACGCCGGCACCGCCGACCGATCTCCGGCTGCTGGACATCGACTTCGCCACCGAGCGGCACTGGTTCGCGCTGCGGGCCCGCTGCGCCCAGCCAGGGGACTGCTCACATCAACTCCTGGACGTGGACAACGGCGTGGTCCAGGTCCGCGAACTGCCAGAACCCTTGCGCGGTCCCCGATCCGGCCAGCCGCTGCGGTTGCACGTGCTGGGCGGCAAGCTGGCCGTGGTCGCGGCGGAGCGGACCTGGCACTCCGAGGACCGGGGCGGGACCTGGCGGGAGGGGCTGATCGCGGTCGACTGGCCGGTGGACGGTCTGCTGCCCGACATGCTGCTCCAGCGGTCCTGCCACGGCGAGAACCCGTGCGTGCCAGGGGTCGACGTGGTGCTGTCCCACACCGGGCAGCAGGTTCCGCTGACGCCTGAGTTCCGGCCGCCGCTGACCGAGCCGTTCCCGTTCCCGCGTCAGCTCGCCGGACGCTGGTGGGTGGTGGGCAAACGGGACGGGCGGGCGGCCGTGTCCAGCAGCGCCGATGGCGGTCGCAGCTGGCAGACCCAGGACCTGCCGTCCACCCCGCCGGGTTCCTTCCGCTGGGCCGAGGTGGTCGTGGCGGGCGCGGCCGCCTACGTGCTGATCAGCACCGACCATCAGCCGTCGGCGAGCACGCTCTACCGCGGTGGCGGCGGGAAGTGGGAACAGGTGTGGCAGTCCCGGCCGGGTGCGGCACTGTCGGAGATCACCGGGCTGGCCGCCGCGCCGGACGGCACGCTGCTGGCCCTGCAGGCGGGCGGCAGCTGGTTCAGCGCGGACGGCGGACACACCTTCCACGCCGGGCAGATCGCCGAACAACTGGTGCCCGGCAACACCCTGCGTTCGGTCCGCGGCGGGCTGCTCAGCACCTCAGAGAGCGGGGCCAGCCACTCGGTGGACGGCAGGCGGTGGACGCCGTTGCCCGTCGGCTAGCGGTAATCTGCCCGGAAGGGGAGCGGGACAAGGGGGTGGTCACCGGTGACCGAGCTGCCTGCCCGGTGGCGGATGCCGTTGGCCGGGGCGACGGTCTGCGCGGTGCTCGCGGCGATCGTGATCGTGTTGCGGGAGGACTCGGTGCCGCCGCCTGCCGCGCCGGCCGGCACGGTCACCGATCAGCCGATGGTGCTGGTGCTGCGCGCGGTGGACTTCGTGGACGAACGGCACTGGTTCGGCGTGCAGGGACTGTGCCAGGAGACCGATGCCCGGCGGTGCTCGCACACGTTGCTGGAGTCCGAGCAGGGCCGGCTGCGGTTCCGCGAGCTGCCCGCCGAACTGCGTGGCCAGCGCGGTGGCACGGCGGTCGGGGTGACCGTGCTCGGGCCGGAGCGGCTGCTGGTGCAGAGCGATCCCGGGCGGCGCTGGTACTCCGCTGATCGCGGGCAGCACTGGGCCGAGGTCGGCCCGGACGCGCCGCCGGTGGGCGAGATCCCGGCGAACGGGTTCCTGGAACGCTATTGCGAGCCGGCGCCCGGCTGCACGCCGAAGATCATGGTGACGTTGCCGGACTCCGGTCGCCGGGCCGAGCTGCGCGGGGTGCCGCCGCTAACCGAGGTCGTGCCGCACACCCGGTTCGCCGATGCGGACGGCCGGTGGCGGCTGGTCGGCAGGCGCGCGGACAAGCCGGTGCTGGCAGGCAGCGCGGACCGCGGGCGCAGCTGGCAGGTCAGCGAACTGCCGCCGGGGCCGCCGGGACAGTTGCTCGACGCCGAGGTGGCGCTGTCCGGTCGCAGCACCTACCTGCGGCTGACCAGCCGGACCCCGGAGCGGGAGGCCAAACCCGCGACGGCCTTGTACCGCGAGGACGGCGCCCGCTGGCAGCTGGTCTGGCGGTCCGATCCGGCCGGGCCGGAACCGCGGTCGCTGACCGGGGTGCTGCCCCGGCCGGGCGGACAGCTGGCCGCCACCGACGAGCAGGGCGACGGCTGGGTGAGTGCCGACGGTGGCCGCACCTTCCAGCCCGCCCGGCCCGAGGACCAGATCCCGCGTGGCTGGCCGCGACGGGCCCGCACCGGCTACCTGGCCGAGGCGGGCAACACGCTGAGCCACTCCCCCGACGGCGTGCGCTGGACGCCGCTGCCGAACGGATGAGCCGATGACCCGCAAGAGGATCCTGCTCGCGCTGCTCGCGGTGGCGCTGGTCGCCGCGGTGCTCGTGGTGCTGCGGGAACAGGCCGGACCACCGCCCGAGGCGGGTCCGACCATGATCCCTGTGCCGTCGCGGGAGACCGCGCTGGTGGCCGCGGACTTCGCCGACGAGCGGCACTGGTTCGGGCTGCGGGCCCAGTGCTGGAAAGCGCAGCCGTACCGGTGCGCGCGCACGCTGGTGGCCACCGCGGACGGGGTGCCGCGGCTGCGGGAGCTGCCCGAGGAACTGCGCGGCTACCAGGAGGGGCAGGGGATCAGCCTGCTCGCACTGGGGCCGAGCCAGGTCCTGGCGTACAACCGGTACTTCCGGAGCTGGTACTCCGCGGACGCCGGGCAGAGCTGGACCGAGGTGCGCGAGCGGGCCGAGCCGGTGGACCGGATCCCGGCGGGCGCGGTGCTGGAGCGGGACTGCACGCTCGCGGGCTGCGAGCACCGGGTCATGGTGGTGCTGCCGGACTCCGGGCGCCGGGCCGAACTGCGCGGACTGCCACCGCTGACCGAAGTGCACCCCGTGTCGTTGCCGGACCGGCAGGGCCGGTGGCGGGTGGTCGGCCTGCTCGACGGGAAGCAGGTGGTCCTCACCAGCGCGGATCACGGGCGCACCTGGCAGGTGCGGGAGCTGCCGCCAGGGGTGCCCGCGATCAGCCGGGCGCAGGCGGTCCCGGCCGAGAACGGCATGTACCTCAAGGTCGACAGCAGTACGGCGTCACCCGCGGGCGATATCGCGTCGGCCCTGTACCGCGCCCAGGGCGAGGGCTGGGAGCTGGTCTGGCGGAACCTCTCCGTCGATCAGCCGCTGCGTTCCCTGCACGCCGTGGTGCCTGGTCCCGGTGACCGGCTCACCGCGCTCGACCAGCAACGCCTCACCCGGGTGAGCGAGGACGGCGGCCGCACGTTCCGGCGCGCGCGGCCCGAGGAGGAGCTGCCCGGCGTTTTTGTCGAGCGCACCAGGATCGGCCACCTGCTCGGCTTGGTCACCGAGGTCCGCCACTCCGTCGACGGCGTGCGCTGGACGCCGTTGCCGACGGGCTGAACCCCATGCGCCGCAACCGGATCCTGCTCGCCGCCCTGGCCCTCGCACTGGCCGCCACGGCCGTAGTGGTGCTGCGGGAGCAGGCCGGACCGCCGCCCGCGCCGGACACCGCCGCCGAGCCGCCCCCGCGGACCGCGCTGCGTGGCGTGGACTTCGCCGACGAGCGGCACTGGTTCGGGGTGCGCGCCCAGTGCCGCGACGACGGGCAGGACTGGTGCGCGCACGAGTTGCTGGCCGGCCAGGACGGTCAGGTGCAGCTACGGGAGCTGCCGCTGGAACTGCGCGGCGACCAGCAGCACCTGGCGATCGACCTGGTGGCGCTGGGGCCGTCCCGGCTGGTGGTGCGGGACGGGCAGCGCCGCTGGTTCACCGCCGACGCCGGGCAGAGCTGGAGCAGGGTCGAGGAGGACGCCGCGCCGGTGGACCGGATCCCGGCGGGCGCGGTGCTCGAACCGGACTGCACGCCCACGGGCTGCACCTCGCGGGTGCTGGTCGTGCTGCCGGAATCCGGGCGCCGGGCCGAACTGCGCGGGCTGCCGCCGCTGGACGAGCTGCGCCCGGTGCCCTACCCGGACACCGCGGGCCGCTGGCGGGTGGTCGGGACGCACCGCGATCGGCTGACCGTGGCCAGCACCGTGGACGAGGGGCGCAGCTGGCAGGTTCGGGAGCTGCCGGCCGGCCCGGTGGCCAGGCCGAAAAGCGTGCGACTGGTCTTCGCGGGGCAGACCGGGTACCTGCTGGTCAACGGCGAGGCGCAGCCGCAGGGCCTGTACCGCGGCGACGGCGAGCGATGGGACCTGGTCTGGCAGGCCGCCGGGACCAGTGCCCCGCACGTCCTGCTCGCGCTCATCCCCCGGCCGGACGGCCGGCTGACCGCGCTCGACCAGGCGGGTCAGACCTGGGTGAGCGAGGACGGCGGCCGGTCCTTCCGCCCCGCGCGGCCCGAGGAGGCGCTCAACGGCTGGCGGGCCTACCCCACCCGGTCCGGGCACCTGCTCGCCGCCGAAACCGATATCAGCCACTCCCCCGACGGCGTAACCTGGACTCCCCTGCCGAAGGGCTGAACCGCATGCGCCGCAACCGGATCCTGCTCGCCGCCCTGGCCCTCGCGGTGGCGGTCACGGCCGTGGTGGCGCTGCGCGAACAGGCCGGGCCGCCGCCGGAACCCACCGCCGCGCCCGAGTCCAGCGCCGAGCTGGAACCGGATCGGCCACCGACCGGGATCGTGGCCCTGGACTTCGCCGACAACCGGCACGGTTACGCGGTCCGCCGGGTCTGCCGGGACGGCCCGGCCGATGTCTGCCAGGCGCATCTGCTGGCCACCACCGACGGGTTCCAGTCCGCCGAGCACCGCGACCTGCCGCCAGGGGTCGGCGGCTACCTGGGCGGGCTCGCCGGGTTCGTGGTGCTGGGGCCACAACGGCTGCGGGTCGGCGCGGGCCTGGAGCAGCACTACAGCGGGGACGGCGGGCGGAGCTGGACCCTGGTCGCGGGCGAGGCGCCGCCGGTGGACGGGATCCCGACGGGCGCGCGGCTGGAACGGCAGTGCCCGGCGACCGGATGCGTGCTGCGGGTGGTGCTGCCCGGGTCCGGCCAGTCGGCGGCGTTGCGGAACCCGCCCGCGCTGACCGATCCACGGCCGCTGCCGGTGCCCGCGCGGGACGGGCGCTGGTGGGTGGTCGGCCGGGCCGCCGACGGACGCGCGCCGGCGGTGGCGAGCAGTGCGGACGGGCGGGACTGGCCGGTGCGGGAACTGCCCGCGGCGCCCTATGCCGGCTGGTGGCAGGCCGGCGTGGCGGTGGCGGGCAGCGCGGTGTACGTCGGGGTGACCGGGCCGGGAGCGGAGGCGGCGGGGTCGCTGCTGACGCTGTACCGCAGCGGGGACGGCGGGACGAGCTGGACCAGGGTGCAGGCCGGGGTGGCCAGCCCCTCGCTGACCGCGGCCCTGGTGCTCGGCGCGGACGGCGAACCGCGGCTGCTGGACCGGTCCGGGCAGACCGTGGCCGGGACCGGTGGCGGCCGCGAATTCCGGGCGGTGGCGGCGGATCAGCGGCTGCCCAAGGGCACGGTGACCTGGACCCGCGGCGGCTACCTGGCCGAAACCGCCTACGAGCACCTGGTTTCCGCCGACGGCAGCACCTGGACCAAGCTGTGGGTCGCCTGAACCTGGCTCACCACGGCGCGCCCAGTTCGGTGAAGGTGGCCAGCCGCTCAGCCGCCGCGGCCACCAGCGCGTCCACCCCGGACACGATCACCCGACGCTGCTCACCACTGTCCACTTCGGACAGATGATGGTCCGGGATCCGCACCGGGTCAGGGGCGGCGCCGATGGCGGCCACCACCTCGGTGAAGGTGCGGCACTCGGCCAGGGGTGAGCGCAGCGGCGTGCCGTTCGCGCGGAACTCCAGGAGGTTCGCCAGCAGATCCGTCCGGGGTGGGGTGGCGACCGGGTCGCCGTCGACGGTGAGCAGGTCCTGCCCGTAGACCAGTTCCGCCCGGTGCGTGCTGCCGTGCGCGATCAGCCGGGGCGGGACGGAGTGTTCGGCGGCCAGGGTGACCGCGACGGTGACCGTGGGGCGCCCGGCGAAACGCAGTCGCACGCAGCCGGTGTCGTCGGCCTCGACGTCCCTGGCGCGGAACAACTCCAGATCCAGGCTGACCGGGATGGCCTGCTGAGCGCCTGCGGCGACCAGGGCGGCGTGCACGGCGTGTGCGAAGGGGTTGCTCAGCGCGCCGTCCAGGACCGGTTCGCCGTGCAACCTTCGGCGACCTGCCCAGGGGGCGCGCCGGTAGTAGGCGTCGGTCCGGGTCCAGGCGCCCTGGCCGCCGATACCGCGGACCTCGCCCAGACTGCCCCCGGACACCAGCTCGGCCAGCCGGTGCAGGGCCGGTGACCCCATGGTCTGGAAGCCCACCTGGCAGCGCCGCCCGGTCTCCCGCTCCAGCGCGAGCAGTTCGTCCATTGTGGACAGATCGAGCACCGGGGGTTTCTCCAGCAGCACATCGCTGCCCGCGCGCAGGGCGGCCACGGTCAGCGCGCGGTGGGTGTGCGGCGGGGTGGCGATGACGGTGACCGCGGGCGCTTCGGCGGCGAGCAGCGCGGTCAGGTTCGGGTGGTGCCGCACTCCGGGCGGCAGCGGGCCGGGATCGCGCGGATCGCACACGGCGACCAGGTCGATCCGGCCCTGCTCATGCAACTGTTGTGCGTGCCGCAGATGGTGCCGGCCGTGGCCGTGCACCCCGGCCAGTGCCAGCCGGGGCGCAACGCTCACGGTTCCTCCCGCAGGCTCGCCGCGGTGGCGGCCAGCGCGAGCGGTCCGGCCACCACCAGCGCGAGCGGCGGCAGCGTCCACACCAGGATCGCGGCCACCACGTGCGCGGCGGCCAGCAACAGGAAGGAACCGGGTCCCAGCACGGCTTTGCCGTAGGCGGCGCGCACCGCGGACAGCCAGCCGCGGCCGGTCACCCCGGCGACCGCCGCGGTCAGCGTGAGCAGCGTGAACGCGCACAGGCTGACCCCGGCGACCAGCCAGCGCAGCACCAGGCCGCCGGGCAGGTCCAGGCCCAGCAACAGACTCAGGTTCAACGTGAGCAGCGTGCTCGCGGCGACGAAGGCCACCCCGGCGAGCAGGTGCCGGCGCAGGCCGTTGGCGAGGGTGTCCCGGAAGACCGGCAGCAACGCGGGCGAGTCACCCTTGTGCCAGCGGGCGATGACCGCGCAGGCGGCGGCGAACCCGGCGGGCAGGGTCAGCACCGGCACCGCGCACAGCGCGACCAGCAAGCCGAGCAGCACGGTGTCGGACAGGGCGGACAGGCGGTCCCACCACAGGGTGGGGCCCCGTAGGTGCCCGGCCGGCGTCCGATCCGCCATCGGCGTTCACCCCTTCAAGCCCGAGGTCGCTACACCTTGGACCAGGAAGCGTTGGAAGGCAAGGAAGAAGAGCAGGATTGGCACCAAAGACAGCACCGACATGGCGAACATCGCGCCGTAGGCCGAGGTGGAGGTCTGGTCGATGAACAGCCGCAGCCCCACCGGGATCGTGTAGTTGTCGGCGGAGTTGAGGTAGACGAGCTGGCTGAAGAAGTCGTTCCAGGCCCAGATGAAGCTGAACAGCGCGGTGGTCACGATCGCGGGCCTGGCCAGCGGCAGCACGATGTGCCGGAAGGTGGTGAACGGGCCGCAACCGTCGATGGTGGCCGCCTCGTCCAGCTCACGCGGGATGCCGCGCATGAACTGCACCATCAGGAACACGAAGAACGCGTCGGTGGCCAGCACTTTCGGCAGCACCAGCGGCAGGAAGGTGTCGATCAGGCCGGTGCGCTGGAACAGCACGTACTGCGGGATCAGCGTGACGTGCGCGGGCAGCATGATGGTGAGCAGGGCGAAGGCGAACAGCGGCGCGCGCAGCCGGAACCGCAGCCGGGCGAAGGCGAATCCGGCCAGCGTGCAGGAGATCACGTTGCCCAGCGCGGTGCCGGTGGCCACGATCAGCGAGTTGCCCAGGAAGGTGCCGAAGCCGACGCCGCCCGCACCCTCCAGGGCCTGCTGGTAGCCGCTGAGATCAATGACCTTGGGCCACACCGTGTCCAGCCTGCTCAGCAGTTCCTGCACCGGGCGGACCGAGGCGGTGAGCAGCCAGAACAGCGGGTAGAGCACCAGCAGCAGCGCGGCGAGCGCGGCCAGGTGGGTGGCCAGCAGACGCAGCCTGCGGGCGGTCATCGGGCGGCCAGGTCGTCGCCGTAGAACACCCAGCGGCGGGCCGAGCGGAACAGCAGCGCGGTGACCAGGGCGATCACCAGCAGCAGGATCCAGGCCATCGCGGCGGCATAGCCCATGCGGAAGTCACCGAACCCGCGTTCGTAGAGGTAGAGGGTGTAGAACAGGGTCGCGTCGGCCGGGCCGCCGCGGCCGGAGCTGATGATGAAGGCCGAGGTGAACGCCTGGAAGGCGTGGATGGCCTCCAGCACCAGGTTGAAGAAGATCACCGGCGAGAGCACCGGGAAGACCACGCTGACCAGCCGCCGCCACCAGCCCGCGCCGTCCACCGCGGCCGCGTCCAGGAGGTCCGGCGGGATCTGCTGCAACCCGGCCAGGAAGATCACCATGGGCGCGCCGAACTGCCAGGCGGAGAGCAGCACCACCGCCCACAGCGCCCAGTCCGGATCGTCCACCCAGCTCGGCGTGCTGATGCCGAGCTGGCCGAGCACCGAGGGCACCGCGCCGCCGCGGTCGAACAGCGAACGCCAGGCCAGCGCGAGGCCGACGCTGGCGCCCAGCAGCGAGGGCGCGTAGAAGGCGGAGCGGTAGAAGGCTTTTCCCCGGCCGCGCAGGGAGTTCAGCAGCAGCGCGGCGGCGAAGGCGAGCAGCAGTTTCAGCGGCACCGAGACCAGCACGTATTTCAGCGTCACGCCGACCGCGGTGCGGTAGCGGTCGTCCTGGGTGAACAGCTCCACATAGTTGTCCAGGCCAACCCAGCGCGGGGTCTCGAACAGGTTGTAGTCGGTGAAGGAGAGGTAGAGCGAGGCGGCCATCGGCAGCAGGGTCAGGGTGACCGCGCCGAGCAGCCAGGGCAGCAGGAACACGTAGGCCGGCCACGCGCGCTGCCGCATGCACACCCCCGCCCGCCGGAAATGAAAGCGTTTACCAAGGCGGACCGTAAGCGGCGGATCGGGCGGGTGTCAACAACTTCAGCCGGTGATGGAACGCAGCCAGGCATCGGTCTGGCGCTGCCCGCACAAGCGCACCACGGGCAGCGGGGTGGGCAGCAGTTCGCGCACCCTGGCCCGCACCTTGGGGTAGGTGGACCAGGCCCAGCGGATCACGTGCTCGGGGTCGGTGAAGATGGTGTGCAGCGGCGGTTCCTGCTCGCCGTTCCACAGCAGCTCGCCCCGGCGGCGGCGCTGGTAGGTCCGCCAGGTCACCCGGCGGATCACGGTGTGCCGGGGGTGGTCCAGCCAGACCACAAGCTGGGCCCGTTCGGCCAGCAGCGGGCGCACCGAGTCGTACTGCCACTCGCACACCCAGCCCTCGCTGCCGGCGAACTCGGTGACCTCGGCCAGGAAGGTGGGCCGGGGAATCCACTGTGGACCGTGATAGAGCGCGTCCAGTTCGATCGCGGGCACCGCGAAGATCCGTGCCAGCTCCCGGACCATGGTCGTCTTCCCGGCCCCGGAGGCGCCCGCGACGAGGATGCGCTGGGGTTTCTGCGGCAACGGATCGGCCCAGTGGAGCAACACGGCAAGTAGCTTACTGGCGTACGCTGCGTGTCCGAACGTCTTTAACTCGGGGAGGGGTCGCTCGGATGCGCCGTTGGATGTTCGCGCTGGCCACCGCGGTGGTGGCCTCCGGTGTCGGGGTGTCGGTCAACGTGGCCACCGAACTGGGCACGAACGTGTGGGCCTGGGTCGCGGTGGGGGTGGCGACACTGGCCGCGGCGGGGGTGGCGCTGTGGGTGCAGTCCGGCTCGGCCGAGGTCGAGAGCGGCGGCGCGGTCACGAACTCGGTCAGCGGCACGGTGACCGGTTCGGTGGTGCAGGCCAGGGACATCTCCGGTCCGGTGAACCTGGGCCGTCCGGAGGATCCGCGCCGCTGAGCCCGGCGTGGGCGCGACCGGTGTCCGGGCACGCCCACGCGGTGAGTCAGTGCGCGGCCTCGTCCCAGGACTGGCCGACGCCGACCGAGACATCCAGGGGCACGTCGAGCCGGTAGGCGTTGCCCATGTGCTCGCGTACCAGGGCTTCCACGGCCTCCCGCTCGCCGTCGGCGATCTCCAGCACGAGTTCGTCGTGCACCTGCAGCAGCATCCGGGAGCGCAGGTCGGAGGTGGAGATGGCCTGGTGCACGCCCAGCATGGCGACCTTGATGATGTCGGCCGCGCTGCCCTGGATGGGGGCGTTGAGGGCCATCCGCTCGGCCATCTCGCGGCGCTGGCGGTTGTCGCTGTTGAGGTCGGGCAGGTAGCGGCGGCGGCCGAGGATGGTCTCGGTGTAGCCGTCCCTGCGGGCCTTCTCCACCACTTCGTGCAGGTAGTCGCGGACGCCGCCGAAGCGGGCGAAGTAGGCGTCCATCTGGGCGCGGGCGTCCTCGGCGGAGATCCGCAGCTGCTGGGCCAGGCCGTACACCGACAGGCCGTAGGCCAGGCCGTAGGACATGGCCTTGACCCGGCGGCGCAGTTCGCCGGTGACCTCGCCGGTGGGCACGTCGAAGGCCTGGGCGGCGACGTAGGTGTGCAGGTCCTCGCCGGAGTTGAACGCCGCGATCAGGCCCTCGTCCTTGGACAGGTGGGCCATGATGCGCATCTCGATCTGGCTGTAGTCCGCGGTCATCAGCTCCGCGTAGCCGCCGCCGACCACGAAGGCCCGCCGGATGGTGCGGCCTTCCTCGGTGCGGATCGGGATGTTCTGCAGGTTCGGTTCGGTGGAGGAGAGCCGGCCGGTGGCGGCGATCATCTGGTTGAACGTGGTGTGGATGCGGCCGTCGTCGGAGACCGATTTGAGCAGCCCGTCCACCGTGGTCTTGAGCCGGGTGGCGTCCCGGTGTTCGAGCAGGTGCGCCATGAACGGGTGCTGGGTGTCCTCGTAGAGCTTCTGCAGCGCCTCGGCGTCGGTGGTGTAGCCGGTCTTGGTGCGCTTGGTCTTGGGCATGTTCAGCTCGTCGAAGAGCACCACCTGGAGCTGTTTGGGCGAGCCCAGGTTGATCTCCTTGCCGATCACCCCGTAGGCGTCCTGGGCGGCCTGCTTGACCCGCCCGGCGAAGTGCGCCTCCAGCTCGGTGAGCTTGTCGTCGTCCACCGCGATGCCGGTGATCTCCAGCTCGGCCAGCACACCGAGCAGCGGCAGTTCCAGCTCGGCGAGCAGCTGCGTGGCGCTGATCCGGGCCAGTTCCTCATCCAGCGCGCCGGCCAGTTCGGCGACGGCGCGGGCCCGGAGGAGTTCCTTGGTGGCGGCCTTGGCGACGGTCTCGGTCTCGTCTTCCAGGAGGGAGAGCTGACCGTTGTCGCCTGCGTCCTCGGCGCGCAGTTCGCGCTGGAGGTAGCGCAGCACCAGGTCGCCGAGGTCGAAGGAGCGCTGTCCTGGGCGGACCAGGTAGGCGGAGAGGGCGGTGTCGGAGGTGAGTCCGGCCAGGGTCCAGCCGCGGGCGCGCAGGGCGTAGAGCGGTCCCTTGACGTCGTGCGCGGCCTTGGGTGCGGCCGGGTCGGCCAGCCAGGCGGCCAGCGCGGCGTCGTCCTCGGGGGTCAGCGCGGTCACGTCCACGAACGCGCCCTGACCGTCCACAGTGGACAGTGCAATGCCGGTGAGGTCGCCCGCGCCGCGGGCCCAGTCCCCGACGAAGGAGAGTCCGAGCCGTCCGCCGCGCCCGTGTTCGCCCAGCCAGTCCGCCACCGCGCCCGCGGCCAGGGTCTCGCCGTTGACCTCGAAGCCTTCCTCGGCCTCGGGTTCGGCAGTGGACAGGGTGGCGAAGAGCCGGTCCCGCAGCACCCGGAACTCCAGCTCGTCGAACAGCCGGTGCACCGCGTCCCGGTCCCAGGACTGGGCGGCCAGGTCGGCGATGGTGGCTGGCAGTTCGACGTCCCGGACCAGTTCGGTGAGCCGCCGGTTGAGCAGCACCGCGTCCAGGTTGGCCCGCAGGTTCTCCCCCGCCTTGCCCTTGACCTCGTCCACCCGGTCGACCAGCGCCGCGAGGGAGCCGAACTCCTGGATCCACTTGGTGACGGTCTTCTCGCCGACGCCGGGGATCTTGGGCAGGTTGTCCGAGGGGTCGCCGCGCAGCGCGGCGAAGTCGGGGTACTGGTTGGGCGAGAGGCCGTACTTGGCCTGCACCGCCTCCGGGGTGAACCGGGTCAGCTCGGAGACGCCCTTGACCGGGTACAGCACGGTCGTCTTCGGCGTCACCAGCTGGAGCGCGTCCCGGTCGCCGGTACAGATGAGCACGTCGAACCCGTCCGCCTCCGCCTGGGTGGTCAGCGTGGCGATGAGGTCGTCGGCCTCGTAGTTCTCCTTGCTCAGGAACGGAATGGACAGTGCGGTGAGCACTTCCTGGATGAGGCTGACCTGCCCGCGGAACTCATCCGGCGTGGCGCTGCGGGTGGCCTTGTACTCGGCGTAGGCCTCGGTGCGGAAGGTGACCCTGGAGACGTCGAAGGCGACCGCGAGGTGCGACGGCTGCTCATCCCGGAGCAGGTTGATCAGCATCGAGGTGAACCCGTACACCGCGTTGGTGGTCTGCCCCGTCGCGGTCTGGAAGTTCTCCTTGGGCAGGGCGAAGAAGGCCCGGTAGGCCATCGAGTGCCCATCGATGAGCAACAGTCGGCGCGCGTCAAGGCGGTCGGGTTGGGTCACGGCGGCGAGTCTAAGGTGACGGTACGACGATTCCCGCGCCACCCGCGCGCGGACCCCCGGAAAGGTGATGGTGAGCCTGGTGAGCACGGTCGACCTGAGCAGCTCCCCCGCAGGACAGCTCACGGAGAAGTTGGGCATCGAGATCACCTCGTGGGACCCGGAGAAGCTGGTCGGCACGATGCCGGTGGAGGGCAATCGTCAGCCCTACGGCCTGCTGCACGGGGGCGCGAGCGCGGTGCTGGCGGAGACGCTGGGGTCGGTGGCGGCGGCGATGCACGCGGCGCCGGAGCGGATCGCGCTCGGGCTGGAACTTGCTTGCACACACCACCGGGCCGGCCGCGACGGCCTGGTGACCGGCGTGTGCATGCCGCTGCACCGGGGCAAGACCACGGCCACCTTCGAGATCGTCATCAGCGACGAGGACGGCCACCGCCTGTGCACGGCCAAGCTGACCTGCATCCTCCGCGAGCGCCCACCCGGCGACCCCAAGTAACCGTCCACTTGGCCCAAGTCGCACGCCCACTTGGGCAAACCAGGCGTACGACTTGGGCCAACCAGGCGTCCACAACGGCCAACACTCCGGCAGGGTGGGACCCCCTGCCGGAGTGTTGGCCGTTCTTGTACGGGGTGTTGGCTGTTGTGGGCGTCAGGCGACGCCCAGGTAGGCCTCCTTGATGGACGGGTCGGCCAGTAGCTCCGCGCCCGTGCCCTCCTTCACGATGCGGCCGGTCTCCAGGACGTAGCCGCGGTGGGCCCGGCTGAGGGCCTGTTGCGCGTTCTGTTCCACCAGCAGGACCGTGGTGCCCTGTTCGTTGATCTCCCGGATGATGCGGAAGATCTGCTGGATGAACTGGGGGGCCAGGCCCATCGAGGGCTCGTCGAGCAGCAGCACCCGGGGACGGGCCATCAGGGCGCGGCCGATGGCGACCATTTGCTGTTCGCCGCCGGACATGGTGCCGCCGACCTGGTTCTTGCGCTCGGCGAGCCGGGGGAACAGCTCGAAGACGCGCTCGAAGTCCTGGGCGATGGCCGCCTTGTCCTTGCGGGTGTAGCAGCCCATCTCCAGGTTTTCCAGCACCGTCATGCCGGGGAAGACACCCCGGCCTTCCGGGGACTGGCAGATGCCGCGGACGACCCGGAGGTCGGCGCGCAGCTTGGTGATGTCCTCGCCGTCGAAGCGGATGGTGCCGCCGGAGAGCGGGCGCACACCGCTGATGCCGCGCATGGTGGTGGACTTGCCCGCGCCGTTGGCGCCGATCAGGCTGACGATCTCACCCTGCTCCACGTGCAGGGAGATACCCGTCAGGGCCTGGATCCGGCCGTAGTGCACGGACACGTTGTTCAGCTCAAGCAGCGCCATCGTCGGGCACCCCCAGGTAGGCGGCGATCACGGCCGGGTTGTCCCGGATCTCGGCTGGCAGGCCCTCGGCGATCTTCTTGCCGAACTCCAGCACCACGATCCGGTCCGTCACGCCCATGACCAGCTTCATGTCGTGCTCGATGAGCAGCACGGTGTACCCGTCGTCGCGGATCTTGCGGATGAGCCCCATCAGCTCTTCCTTCTCCGCGGGGTTGAACCCGGCCGCCGGCTCGTCCAGGCACAGCAGCTTCGGCTCGGTGGCCAGCGCCCTGGCGATCTCCAGCCTGCGCTGGTAGCCGTAGGGCAGGTTCTTCGCCTTCTCCGCGGCGCGGTCGGCGATGCCCACGAACTCCAGCAGCGCCATGGCCTTCTCCACCGCGGACTTCTCCTCGGCGTGGTGCCGGGGCAGGCGGAGCAGGGCGCCGATCACGCTGGTCTTGTGCCGGGCGTCGGTGCCGACAACCACGTTCTCCAGCGCGGTCATCTCGCCGAACAGGCGGATGTTCTGGAAGGTGCGGGCGATGCCCAGCCGGGTGATCTGGAAGCGCTTGCGCTTGCCGATCGGCTTGCCTTCCAGCAGCACCTGGCCGCTGGTGGGCCGGTAGACGCCGGTCATCGCGTTGAAGCAGGTGGTCTTGCCTGCGCCGTTGGGGCCGATGAGCCCGAGGATCTCGCCACGGCGGATCTCGAAGTTCACCCCGTCCAGCGCCACCAGCCCGCCGAAGCGCATGGTGACCTCGTCCAGCTTGAGCAGGGTGTCCCCGACCTCGACCGCGATCTCCCGGTCGGCGGCGACCGCCTCGGCCACCTCCGCCTCGTGCGCGGCCCGCTCCTCCGGGGTCATCCGCTCCAGCTCGGCGACCAGACCGCCCTCGACGACCGGTTCGTCGTCGCGCTTGTCCGCGCTCACCCCTGCACCCCCTTCTTCGAGTCGAGCATCGAGCTCTCCGTGGCGATCTGCTCCGGTTTGCCCAGCAGCTTCTGATAAGCCTGCCTGCCCCTGGCGAGCAGCCGCTGCCGCGCGCCCAGCAGACCCTGCGGGCGGAACAGCATCAGCACGATCAGCGCGATACCGAAGATCAGGTACTTGTACTCGGCGATCTCCTGGAACCGGTCTGGCAGATAGGAGATCACGAACGCGCCCAGGATCACCCCGACCTTGTTCCCCGAGCCGCCGAGCACCACCGCGGCCAGGAACAGCACCGAGGTGACCACGTCGAACTTCTGGTTGTTCACGAACCCGATCTGGCCCGCGTACAACACCCCGGACAGACCGCCGATCGCGGCGCCGATGGCGAAGGCCCACAGCTTGAACTTGAACGTGGGCACGCCCATGATCTCGGCCGCGTCCTCGTCCTCCCGGATGGCGATCCAGGCCCGGCCGACCCGGCTGCGCTCCAGGTTCCCGACCAGGACCAGCACGATGATGATGATCGTGATGGTCAGCCAGTACCACGGGGTTCCGTTGGTGGAGTTGAAGATCGGCGCGCCCGCGGCGTTCTCCAGCTCCGGGCGGCCGACGTCCTGGAAACCGCGGTTGCCGCGCAGCGCCGGGACGTTGTCGGCCAGCAGGCGCACGATCTCGCCGAAGCCCAGGGTCACGATCGCCAGGTAGTCCCCGCGCAATCGCAGGGTCGGTGTCCCCAGCAGCACGCCGGAGACCATGGTCACCAGCATCGCCACCGGGATCACCGCGATCCACGGGTAGTCCCAGCGCAGCGGGGATTCCGGCGAGGTCAGCAGCGCCGCGACGTAGGCGCCGACGGCGAAGAAGCCGACGTAGCCCAGGTCGAGCAGACCGGCCTGGCCGACCACCACGTTGAGCCCGATCGCGATCAGCGCGAAGCGGGCCGCGTTGAACAGCGCGATCTGGAAGTCGGTGCCCGGCTCGGTGGTCAGCAGCGGCGGGTTGATCAGCGGCAGCAGGTAGAGCAGGGCCACCAGCGGGATGAGCACACCCCACTGCTGGAACCGGTTCAGGCCATTCCACCAGTCACGCACCCGCTGGCCGAAGGGCACGGCCGCGGTCTTCTCGTGTTGTGCGTTCATACCCGTGCCTTCCCGAGGGACTCGCCGAGGATGCCGGTGGGCCGGAACATCAGGACGACGATCAGCAGGACGAAGGCGACCACATCGCGCCACTGCCCGCCGAAGAGGGACTGTCCGTAGTTCTCCACCACACCCAGCAGCAATCCGCCGAGCACCGCCCCCCGCAGGTTACCGATCCCGCCGAGCACCGCGGCGGTGAACGCCTTGAGCCCCAGCAGGAAGCCGCCGGTGTAGATGACACCGGAGGGGATCTGCATGACGTAGAACAACGCGGCGGCGCCGGCCAGCAGACCACCGATGAGGAAGGTCACCATGATGACCCGCTCCCGGTTGACGCCCATCAGCGTCGCGGTGGTCGGGTCCTGGGCCACCGCGCGGATACCGCGGCCGAGCCTGCTGCGTTTGATGAAGGTGTCCGCGGCGAACATCAGCACCAGCGCGGCGAGGAAGACGATGATCTGCACGTTGGTGACCCGCGCGCCGAAGATCTCGAACTGGGTGGTCGGCCGGATGATGCGGATCGCACCCTCGGCGTTGCCGCCCCGCCAGACGAAGAAGATCTGCTGCAGCACGAAGGACGCGCCGATCGCGGTGATCAGGAAGACCAGCGAGGGCGCGTTCCGTTTACGCAGCGGGCGATACGCGACGCGTTCCACGATCACCGCCACCGCACCGGAGACGATCATGCCGACCCCGATGGCCAGCACCAGGGTGGCGATGATCTCCCCCGTGTCCAGCGTGGGAGTCGGCCCCGGCTTGAAGCCGAGTGCGTCGAAGGTGAACCAGATACCGAAGGCGCCCGCGATGAACACCTCGGAGTGCGCGAAGTTGATGAGCCGCAGCACGCCGTAGACGAGGGTGTAGCCCAACGCCATCAGCGCGTAGATGCTGCCGTAGGACAAACCGTCCACGGTGTTGGCCCAGAAGTTCTCCAGCAGCAGGTCAACGTTGAAGCCGATTCCGCTTCCCGAGTCCTGCGCGAGAACTGTGCCTAGTTGCTGAATCACAGATCCGCCCGTTTCTTGCGGTGCACACGCCTGGGGCACGGACGTACGCAGGCGAATGCGTGCATCCGTGCCCCAGTGCGGTGATGTCTCAGGTCGGGATTACTTGGTGATCGGCTTGAACTTGACGATCTTGCCGCCCTCGACCTTGTACGACCAGACGGGCGTGTCGGTGAGTTCGCCGGTGGCGTCCCACTTGAACTTCTTGGTCAGGCCCTGGCCCTCGTAGTTCTTCACGAAGTCCAGCAGACCGGCCCGGTCCTTGAGGCCCTTGTCGATGCCCTTGAGCAGGATCGTCGCGGCGTCGTAGCCCTCGGCCGAGTAGGTCGACGGCTCCTTGCCGGAGAGCTGCTTGTAGGCGGTGGAGAACTCGGTGAAGGCGTCCGCCGGCACACACGGGCAGGTCAGGTAGGCGCCCTCGGCGCCGTCCGCGCCGCCCTTGATGAACTCATCGTCCTTGGTGCCGTCCGGCGCCACGAACTTCGCCTTGATGCCCTCGTCGAACAGCTTGGAGGCCAGCGGGCCGCCCTCGGCGTAGTAGCCGGCGAAGAAGATGGCGTCCACGTTGGCGGACTTCAGCTTGCTCGCGGTGGCGGAGAACTCGCGCTGGTTGGTCTTGATCTGGTCCTCGCAGGTGACCTTCGACCCCAGCGCGCCCTTGATCGCGTCGGCCAGGCCGGTGCCGTACTCCGAGTCGTCCCTGATCACGCAGACCTTCTGCGCCTTCAGCTCCTCGGTGAGGAACTTGGCCGCGGCCGGACCCTGCACCGCGTCGTTGCCCAGTCCGCGGAAGAAGGTCTTCCAGCCGTTCTTGGTCAGGCCGGGGTTGGTCGCCGACGGCGTGATGGTGACCAGACCGGCTTCGTTGAAGGTGCCGCCGACGGCCTTGGACTCACCCGAGAACGGCATGCCGATCACCCCGACGATGGTGGTGTCGGTGATCGCCTGGGTGACCACACCCGGGGCCTTGTCCGGGCTGCCCTCGGAGTCGTACTTCTTCAGATTCACCTGGCAGCCGGCGTTCGCGCTGTTGTGCTGGTTGATCGCCAGCTGCGCGCCGTTGAGGATGGCTTGGCCCAGCGCGGCGTTGCCGCCGTTGATGGTGCCGATGTAGGCGAGCGAGACATTGCTGCACTTGGCGTTGCCGTCACCGCGCGGGTCGGCCGCGTCGCCCGGCTTGCCCGGCGCCGCCTGACCGCCCGAGGTCTGCCCCCCGTTACCCGATGAACCGCTACCGCCTCCGCACCCTGCGACGGTGAGCGCGATAACGCTCGCAACCGCCAGGGTCCGCACGAGTCGTGCTCCAGACACCCGTACCTCCACTTGCCCAATCCGCCACCGGCTGAACGGCGGCGGTGTCCCGTACCACTCCGGGACGTGGTTGGACCGGAAAGTAGCTGTCCGTTTCGTCTAAGCCCAGGGTCGCTACAGGAGCGTGTCCACATCGTGACGGTGGTGACGCACCGAACACGAAGCAGACCCAGCCAAGAAGAAACAAGATCCAAACGGGTGGTAACCCACCGTTTACATCACACTCCGTTGCAGGCCAACAGAGGGTGACCCAGCGGGCTCACCGCGTCGTCAGTTCAGGTTGTCCAGCACGGCGTCCGCGACCGCCTTCATGGTGGTCCGGCGGTCCATGGCGGTGCGCTGGATCCAGCGGAACGCCTCCGGCTCGGAGAGCCCCTGTTTGGTCATCAGCAGCCCCTTGGCCCGCTCGATGGCCTTGCGCGTCTCCAGGCGCTCGGTGAGCCCGGCGACCTCGTTCTCCAGCGCGCTCAGCTCGGCGAAGCGGGAGACGGCCAGCTCGATGGCCGGCACCAGATCGCGCTTGGCGAACGGCTTGACCAGGTACGCCATCGCCCCGGCGTCCCGCGCCCGTTCGACCAGCTCACGCTGGCTGAAGGCGGTCAGGATGACCACCGGCGCGATCCGCTCCCTGGCGATCTCGCCCGCGGCCTCGATGCCGTCCTTCTTGGGCATCTTGACGTCCATGATGACCAGGTCCGGCCGCAGCTCACCGGCCAGCTCGACGGCCCGTTCGCCGTCCCCGGCCTCGCCGACGACCTCGTAGCCCTCCTCGCGGAGCATCTCCACCAGGTCGAGGCGGATGAGCGCCTCGTCCTCGGCGACGAGCACGCGGCGCTGGACGGGGGCGGCCTGTTCCTGGGCCTCGGCAGCCGGCTGGGTCACCGGGGTCCTCCTGCGGTCTCGGCACTGCACTGAACGCGAAACCGCAGCTTACCTGTGCCCCCGAGACGACTTTGTGAACGCGGCAGGTGATCGGTGTGACATTCCCCGCCGCGAGCCCCGCCGCGGCACTGGCCACTTCCGGACCGTCCGCCCCCGGACACCCCCGGCGCCCCCGCTCATCCCTGCCCGGCCGGCTCCACCTGCCCGACCCGCCGCCCCTTGCCTCGCGCGAACCCGAACGCGGCCACCGCGGTCGGGAAGTTCATCACGATCCCGTAGACCGCGGCCGGAATCGCCAGCACCGGACTGCCCAGCACCACCGTGGCCACCGCGATGGCCAGCACCCCGTTGTGGATCCCGATCTCCATCGCGGAGGCGATCGCCTGCTCCCTCGGCACCCGGAACACCCTCGGCACCAGGTACCCGATCACCAGGCAGCACACGCAGAAAGCCAGCGCCCACAACCCAACCCCGCCGAGACGGGTCAGGAACACCGTCCACTGCGTCACCACCGCGGTCGTGACCACGATCGCCAGCACCAGCACCGCCGCGATCTTCACCCGCCCCGCCATCCGCACCGCGAACGCGCTGAACCGGTGCCGCACCCACATCCCCAGCGCGACCGGCACCAGCACGGTCGCGAACACCTGCACCAGCTTGTCCGCCTGGAACCCGATCTCCTTGCCCGCACCCAGGAAGTAGGTCATCGACAGATCGACCACGATCGGCAGCGTGGCCAGCGCCAGCACCGAGTTCAACGCCGTCACCGCGATGTTCAACGCCACATCCCCACCCGCGAGATGGCTGAACAAACTCGCCGAACTCCCACCCGGCGAAGCCGCCAGCAACATCGCCCCCACCGCCAGTTCAGCGGGCAACCCAAACCCCAGCACCAACCCGAACCCCACCACCGGCAACACCAGCATCTGGCAGGCCAGCGTGATCACCGCGGCCCGCGGCGACCGCGCTACCCGCCGCAGATCCACCCCGGTCAGGGTCAGGCCCAGCCCGAACATCACCAGGGCCAGCGCCACCGGCAGGAACATCGAGAACGACACGGAAACTCCTCGCCCAACCCCAGAAAAGCCAAGATCACCCGCCCAGACCGTACGTCAGCCCCGCCCCGCTCACGGCAGGGTCACCGGACCACCCGCGTTGCCGATGATCCGGCGCAACACCCGCACCGCGGTGGCGTAGTCCGCCTCGCTGACCCCGTCGTGCAACCGGCCCCGGATCCCCGCCGTGAGATCGGCCAGCCGCGCCCGCCCGTCCACCCCCGCCTCGGTGAGGGTGAGCCGCCCGCCCGCCCCCACCGCGATCCACCCCTTGTCGAGCAGATCGTCCAGGACCGCCGGGTAGGTGGCGACCTCGCCGATCTGCGGCGTCAGGTACTGCCGCAGGTAGTCGGTGACCTCGGCCCTGGTCAGCCCACCCTCGTGCCTGACCAGGGCATTGAGCGTCATCCAGTGCCGCTGGGTCACGCCCAGGGTGCCGTGGGTCTGGTGGATGTGGCGGATGACCGTTTCGTGCGCGAGACCGGTCCAATAGCCGACCGGCTGCCGCGCGAGTTCCGCGTCGCTGTAGTCCATGGTGGGAGACGCTAGGAGTTCCAGCACGCTGGAGGTCAACACCGGGAATCCACGGGAGGTGCGATGACCAGTCGAGCAGTCGCACTGGACACGGTCACCGAATGGGAGAAGACCAACGCCGCGGACCTGGTCGAAGTCGCTCGCGAGACGGCAGCCCAACTCCTGACCTCACTTGAGCGTCGCTGGCAGCACGTGCGAGGGGTAGCTGCCCGAGCAACAGAAATCGGTGGCGCGGTTCATCGGGATGCGGACTCCGACGCGCACAATCAGGCGGCGGAGAGGCTGCTCGTTGCTTCCGCCTGGCTTCATGACGTTGGGTATTCGCCGAGCCTGGTCACCTCCCGCCTGCACGCCGTAGACGGCGCGGAATACCTGGCAAGGCGGGGCTTTCCACTGAAGCTGGTGAACCTGGTGGCTCACCACTCAGGCGCGCGGTTCGAAGCTGTCGAACGCGGGCTCGGCAACCTGATGGAGCCCTATCCGTTCGAGGATGACGAGTTCTCCGACGCACTGACGGCCGCAGATCTGACGACAAGCCCAGACGGCCAGCACATCTCATACGACGATCGGATCGACGAGATCCTTACCCGGTACGCACCAGGCGACCCGGTGCACGAGTATTGGCTGAAGGCGCGCCCCGTCATCGGCGAGGCCATCGCGCGGGTTCCCTTCCGAATTGTGGTGGATAATTCTCCCAGCCCACCACCGATATGATGACGTCGTCGTATGATGCATGGGGGTGACATTTCTCGACAGCATGCGGGTCATGCCGGAAAATTGGATGAGCGCGACATCCCTGCAGCCAGACCCCTGTCGCGCCCATTTTCCCTGCTCCCACCCAAGAGGAAATCCTATGCATGACGACGATGAGCCAGTTGGCCGGGTACTCGGCAGACGGCAGGCGTTGATTCTGCTCGGTGCCGCGGGTGCCACACTCACGGTCGCGGGATCCGCCATGGCCAGTGCCACCACCTCCGCCCCGAGTGCGCCCGAGGTCTGCACGCTGGACTGTGTGGTCAAGCCAGAGCAGATGGAGGGCCCCTACTTCGTTGACGAGCGGCTCAACCGCTCCGATATCCGCAGCGAGCCGGCCACCGGCCAGCTGGTGCCCGGCACCGCGCTGACGATCAACTTCACCGTCCAGCAGATTCGTCAGCAGCAGTGCACTCCGCTGCCGGGCGCGATGGTCGACCTCTGGCAGTGCGACGCGTTCGGGCTGTACTCCGATATCCCGTCCCAAGGCAGCTCCGGCCGCCGATTCCTGCGCGGTTACCAGAACACCGACCAGGCGGGTGCGGCGCGGTTCATCACCATTCTGCCGGGCTGGTACACGGGTCGCACGCTGCACATCCATATCAAAATTCGCACCGTCGGAACCAACGGCCGGCCGTACGAATTCACCTCGCAGCTGTACTTCACGCCCGAGTTCGGCGCGGCCTATCTGCGGACCGAACCGTACCGGCGGCGGGGACCCGCGAACACCACCAACAGCCGGGACTCGATCTACCGCAACGGCGGCGCCCAGATGCTGCTGCGGCCACAGCAGGCCGGCACCGCCTACACCGCGGACTTCGCGATCGGCCTCGACCTGTCCAACACCCAGGTCGGCCGGCCCGACTAGGGGCGGCAGAACGCCTTGCGACAAGATCAGCCCCTGACCGGGTTCTGCCTGGTCAGGGGCTGCGCTGCACTTCACTAGGTGCCCCGGGCGAGGCTCGTACAGCATCCACACGAAACCGCACCCGCCGTGAGCTGCGGCTTTCCGCCACCGTCAGGATTGATCGGCCCCGTCGGGGTCAGGGCGTTGGTGCCCCATGACGACCTCGTGGTGGCGCAGGCCCTTGCCCTGTACGGGGCCACACGCAGACGGACCCGCTTCTGACCAGCGGTTCTCCGGTGGGATGCTGGTGATCAAGGGCAGTTCCCAGGTCGACAGCCCTGGAGGCGATGCCTGATGGCCACCTTGGGGCACGACTCGTCAAGCCAATCCTCGACGGAGTCAGCAGTCATTGTCCGGGCAGTCACTGTGATCATGGGGACGGTTGTTGGGCTCACGTTCCTGTTCGGCTTCGGCAACGTCCTCAACCTGGCCCTTCGGCTGGGAGTGCCGGTTTGGGTGGCGCCGCTCGTCGCGCCCGCGATCGATCTTTCGATCCTGGGGCTCCTACTGGGTACGCGGCACCTCGCGCTCACCGGCGCGTCCGCGGACGTGCTACGTCCGGCCCGCCGACTACTGATCTTCGCGAGCGTGGTCACGTTGGCGTTGAACGTGGCGGACCCCCTCGTTGCCGGCGCCTACGGAAAGGCGGCGTTTGACGCCGTTGGACCGCTTCTCTTGATCGGCTGGGCCGAGGTCGGCCCCGGGTTCCTGCAGGCGATCCATGCGTGCCGAGAGCGCGAGCATACGAATGATATAGACGTACGCGGAACCGCCGCGGTGGCGGAGTTGGGCAGAGAAGCGCCCCACTTCCCGCCGACGAGCCGGAGTTCAAAGCGTGGCGATCGACGGGAGTCCAACAGGCAGGAATCCGCAGTTGAGGATTCCGCGCGAGGTCCGCAGAAGCAAGCCGACAGAAACAGAAATCACCTAATAGCTGAGTTCACGCCGGAGTTGGTAGACCGTGCCGTGAAGGCTAACGCTGAGCACATTCGAGAGTACGGCCGTGAGATCGCATCCGAAACATTGCGGCACCTCCTGCGGCAAGACGGCATCCCGATCGGAGCGACGCGGGTTCGTCGCTTGGCGAGGCTGGCGCGCTCGGCGTCTTCGAGTTCTGCGACCAGGCCGGAGAGTGACCGCGACTGTGCGCCGCCCGATGGTGGTCGCGTTACGAACGACGATTCGGCGTCAGGCGGGCAGGACGTCCCAGAGGGTCTGGCCGGCGAGTTGGCGGGTCAGCGCGTCGATGACGGTGCTCGCTCCCTGCTGCCGGAGAGTGTCGTCGTTGAGGGTGAATCGGTGGTATTGGCTGGTGGTGCCTTTACGTGATCCGGAGAGTGTGCCGTCACCAGGGTTGCGGAGTGGGTCCATCGTGACCGTGACCAGCCCGCAGCGCATGAGCATGCGGTGGGCCTCATAGGTGGCACGGTCGAACCCGAAGGTCTCCGTTCTCATCCGCTGGGCCAGGAACAGGTTGGAGCCGGGTTCTACGGGCCCCGGGGAGCGGGCGAGGAGCCGTAGGGCGAGGTAGAGGCTGATCTCGTTGTCGGTCAGCGCGTGGACCCAGCCGTTGAGGAAGAACTCGGCAGGCACCGTGACCGAGCGATTGATCTCCGGCACCGAGTAGGGCACCTCGGCGCTGGTCTCGTCGAGCAGGCGGAACCCGGCGAAGCGGTGGTAGCCGACGCCCGCTTCGATCATGCCGTGGTCGGCCAGCCGGGCGAGGGCGTGCTTGAGCTGGCGGACCCGGTTCTGCTTTGCCGTCGCCCCGCGCACCAGGCCGGAGGAGTTGCTGGCGAGCGAGCACACCAACTCGACCCAGGACGGCTCACCCATTGTCCGGGGGTCCACCAGCGGCCGCCTACTCGGCTCCCCGGCACGCGCCCCGGGGCATTGGGCCTCGAACAGCGCCATTAGCTGCAGTTGCACCGCCAGGCTGCGGGGCGCGCTGATCCGACGCAGCGGCGGCAGCGGCTCGCCAGGACCTGCGCGAGCGAGCAAGCCGTGACGCAGGCGGACCCGGTGCGATCCGTGGCGCCACATCCGCTGCCTGGCGCTTCGCACAGCGGCGTCGAGGCCGGTGTCGACCAGCGCTCGCAGGGTGCGCTGGCGCAGTTCCAGGCGGCCGCGGAGGGAACGTGCGCCTATGTCGCCCTGACTTTGCACGTAGTGACATCTACCAACTGACCGCTCTGACGGGAAGAGGGCGATGAGCAACTGGTCCTGAGCATTCGTCAGGTGCGAGCGGGTGAGTCGACGGCTCTGACGTGGGCCGATCCTGTTCTGCGGCACCACCGGCACACCAAAAACACGGGGAAGCGACCGGGGCCGAGCATGGAGGTCTCCTCCCTTCTCGCTGTCGCTTCGGGCATGGCGGTGTCCCTGTTCTCGCCCCGGTCTTCGTCCCCGATTCCGCCCGGCGCGACCGGCGATGCTCATGGACGTCCAGTACCGGAGGTGGAGGAAACGCCATGAATCCGCCGGAGTTCCACACACCGTCAGCCGAGGCCGGCCCGCCCCACCGGGGTTGTCTGGCCATGGCCGCCTTCCTCCGCTGTGCGATCGCTGGGAAGGGGGTGCATGACATTGATCGAGTTCATCGAGATTGAGCGGGAGCTGAGCTTCAGCGGCGCCACGCAAGAGGGCTAACCAGGTTGAGGAGTTTCCATGCAGCGGCCACGAATCAAGTTCGAGCACCAGCCCGTGCGGTACGGCGTTGATCGCGTCCGCTTCGGCGGCAACATCCCGAGCATCGCCGGCGATGTCCGGGATCCGGATGGCTGGGTGTGGGCGCTGGCCGGCACCCTCGACGGGACACGCACGGTGGACCAGGTGGTCGCCGACCTGGTCCACCGTTTCCCCGGCAAGACCCGAGGTGACGTGCTGGAGGACCTCGACTGCCTTCGTCAGGACGGGCGTCTCGAAGACGCCGCCGAACCAGACCCCGTCGAGCTGTCCGCGGCAGAGCGGGAACGGTATGGCCGCGGCCAGGCGTACTTCCGGTGGGTCGACCGCCTCCCGCGATCGACGAGCTGGGCAGCCCAGAAGTTGTTGCGGCAGGCGCACGTGACGGTCGCCGGGACCGGCGGCGCGGGTGGCATAGCCGCGCTGGCCCTGGCCGTCTCCGGGGTCGGCCACGTGCACTGCCTGGATCCCGACATGGTGGAACTGTCCAACCTCAACCGCCAGATTCTGTTCACTGAAGCCGACCTGGGACGTCCCAAGGTCGAGGTGGCTGTAGAACGCCTGCGGGCGCACAACTCCACCATCGAGATCACCGGGGAACGCACCACCATCGACGGCCCCGACGTACTGCGCCGGCTGGCCATCGGCTGTCATGTCCTGCTGGTCACGGCTGACGACCCGCCAGAAATCCGGTCCTGGGCCAACCGGGCCTGCCAGGAGACCGGCACCGCCTGGGTGCACGCGGGCTACCACGGACCGCAGGTCAACATCGGCCTGTACCGTCCGGGCCCCGGACCCTGTTATGACTGCGCTCTGGCCGCGCAACGGCAACGGCGAGCGGAGCAGCCGCCAGTGACCTTGTGGCCCGGCGCGGATCTGGCCACCCCGGTGCAGGCCGCGAACATCTCGTCGGCGGGGACGGCAGGCTTGATGGCCGCGCACGCGGTGATGAGCCTGATCACCGGCGCTCCAGCGTTGCCAACCAACTGCGAGATCGGCGTCAATCTGGCCACGCTGCGCGAAAGTTCCACGGTCGGTCCAGCGGAACCACGGTGGGATTGCCCGACCTGTGGCCCGGCCGGCGCCTGACCTTCATCGCTGCCCGCCGCCGACCCTGTGCTGGATGTCGGCGGCCCGGGTGGCCAGGGCCTCGGCTTGGGCCTCGTCGAAGCCGTCAAGCAGCGCGGCGGCCTCCTGGAGAAGCTGGTGTGCTCGCGCCAGATCACCGAGGTGCTCCCAGGAGGTCGCCGCCGTCACCAGCGCGGTCGCGAGGTACTGCTCGGCCCCGGCCAACTGCCGGAACAGCGCGGCGGCGCGACCGGCGATGTCGATCGACCGCTCGTGCTCGCCCAGCGCCTGCCGGGCCACCGCGGTGCGGTGCATCACATCGGCTTCCCCGACCTGGTCTCCGGCCTGACGGCGTAGCTGGAGTTCCCGTTCGGCATGGGTCAAGGCTTGCCGGAACTGGCCCAGTTCCAGGCTGATCTCGCCGAGGTTGGCCTCCACGATCGCCTCCGGACGCCCACCACCGACCCGCCGGGCCGTCGGCAGCGCTCGCCGGAAGTAGGCCAGCGCCTCCTCGAAGCGGTGCTGGCTCTGCCGCACCTGCCCGAGACCAACGAGCGCGCCGTAGTGCCGCCTGGGGTTATCCAGCTCCTCGGCCAGGGCGAGTTCACTGCGGTAGTCGGCCTCCGCCTCGGCAAGCCGCCCCAGATCCGAGTAGGTGTTGGCCCGCAGGGTGAACAACCATGCCGCCGCGGCCCGGTTTCCGATCCGCTGGGCGAGGTCGACACCGTGGGTGTGCATGTCCACCCGCACCGCCCACAGCGCGCGTTGACGGAAGGTGAGAAACCGCGCGGCTTCAGCGAGACAGAGAGCGGGCTCGTGGAGCTGGTGACGGACCGCAGCGCGTAGGGCGGTGCCCAGGTTGTCCAGTTCGGCATCCAACCAGGCCAGCGCCTGCGCCCGATCAGCCAACGGCACGTCGGCACCCACTTGCGCCAGCGTGCTGTCGAGGAACCACAGGCCGGGGAAGACGAGCCGGTCGGCGAACTGGGCAATGCGGGCATACCAGGTGATCACGGAGACCGTTGCCGACCGTCGATCCTCGGCGGTGTCGTCGTTGTCGGCTCGGTGGGCGGCGTAGGCGTGCAGCAGGTCGTGGCAGCGGTAGCGCCTGCGCCCGACTGGCTCCACGAGATGGGTCGCGGTGAGAGCCTCCAGCAGCCGGTAGGCACGGGCAGGCTCGATGCCGGCGAGCACGGCGGCGGCCTCGACGCCGAACTCCGGGCCGGGATGCAAGCCCAGTCGCCGGAACAGCAGGGCCTGGTCGGCGGGCAGCTGGGTGTAGGACCAGTCGAAGACGGTGCGTACGGCGCTGCGGTCGTCGCCGCTGCTGCTGAGGGTGTCCAGGTGGCTCTCCTCGCTGGTGATGTCCTCCACCACATCGGCGACGGTGGTGTGCGGGCGCACCGCGATGCGGGTGGCAGCGACCCGCAAGGCCAGCGGCAATCGCGCACAGAGGCGGATGAGTTCGGCCACCGCGGCGGCTTCGGTGTCGGCTCGCTCCGGGCCGATGATCCCGCGCACCAGATCCTCGGCTTCGGCGGAGGTGAACAGGTCCACGGTCAGCGGGGTCGCCGCCTCGGCCACGGCCAGCCCGGTCAGGTTTGCCCGGCTGGTGACCAGCACCAGACATTCCGGGGCGCCGGGCAGTAGCGGCCGGACCTGGTCGGCGCTGCCCGCGTTGTCCAGCAGGATCAGCGTCTGCCGCTCGGCCAGCAGCGACCGGTACAGCGCGGTCTGGGCATCCAGCTCGGCGGGGACGCGGTCCTCGGCGACCCCGAGATCGCGGAGGAACGCGGCCAGCACCAGTGCCGGGGCTACCGGGGCGCTGGGACCGTAGCCGCGTAGATCGGCGTACAACGTGCCGTCGGGGAAGTGGTGCTGCGCGCGGTGCGCCCAGTGCACGGCCAGTGTGGTCTTGCCGACTCCGGCGGTCCCGTCCAGCACCGCCAGCGCCATGGTTGCGGGGCTGGTGCGGGGGTGGGTGCTCAGCAGGGTGTCCAGGGCGGCGAGCTGGTCGGCGCGCCCGGCGAAGTCCCGCAGCGCCGGGGGAAGCTGTCGGGGCGCTGACGCGGCGGGCAGCGGGGCGGGCGGGGACAGGACGAGCTGGTTGATGGTGCCGGCCTGCACTACATGTCCGGTGACGCTGCCACTGATCTGGTTGTGCACGTCGATCCGCTCGGTCACCTGTCCAGTCTCGCCTGGTCACTGAGCACGCTATGCGGGATCTGGCGGAGGCCACCCGGTCGGACCAGCACCCTAGGCCGGAGTCAGGACTCGTGGAGCTGGTCAAGCAACTCCTGGGCCTGCTGAGCAAGCTGCTGGGCTCTGGGGTCGGAGAACTCCGCCACAACGGAGATGGCCTGCCGATACCACCATCGCGCCTCCACATGATCACCCTGGTCTTGCAATACCCGCGCCAACCCCAGACACACCTCGCCTTCCAGTACCCGATCGGCTGCGTCATGCAGCAACGGGAGGGCTTGCTGGTAGTGGTCGAGCGCTTCGTCGAAACGCCGCAGTTGCCGGTAGACGATGCCGAGGTTGTTCAGGATCTTGCCTTCGCCGTGACGATCGCGCACCTCACGGCAAATGAGCAAGTCCTGCTGGTAGTGGTCGAGCGCTTCGTCGAAACGCCGCAGTTGCCGGTAGGCGACGCCGAGGTTGTTCAGGGTCTGGCCTTCGCTGTGACGATCGCGCACCTCACGATGTATCGCCAGCGCTTGCTGGTAGTGGTCGAGCGCTTCGTCGAAACGCCGCAGTTGCCAGCAGGCGACGCCGAGGTTGTTCAGGGTCGCGCCTTCGCCGTGACGATCGCGCACCTCACGACGAATCGCCAGCGCTTGCTGGTAGTGGTCGAGCGCTTCGTCGAAACGCCGCAGGTCCTCGCAGAGGTTGCCGAGGTTGTTCAGGGTCCGGCCTTCGCCGTGACGATCGTGCACCTCACGGCGTATCGCCAACGCTTGCTGATAGCAGCCCATCGCCTCGTCGAAACATCGCGCAAACTCAAGTGCCTCCCCCAAGTCATTCAGCGCTTGGCCCAGTGCCTGGGGATTATGGGTGTGCTCGGCTGCAGCGCGTGCATCCCGTTGTACCGCGATCCAGTCCGCTGCGTGCTTTCGGAGCACAAAGAAGCGCTGGAGCCGGGCCGCAAGCTGATGGGCATGGCGACCGTCTCCGGAGTGAGCGGCCCGAGTCGTGGCCGCGACCAGGGTGGGGTATTCGATGTCCAACCACGCCAGTGCGGAGTCACGCCCGCCGAATCGCCCCGATCGCGCATCCGTACCGGCAGTCGGGTTCAGCCAGGCGTCAGCAGCCCCGGTGGTTTCCAGATAGTGCTCCATCAACCGGGTGATGGCCTGGTCTTGAACCTCGGCGGATTCCTCCTCCCGAACCCGCTCGTAGGCATACAGACCAATGAGGTCATAGAACCGCCACCACCCTCCTGGCGGGATACCCGGCTCCAGCAGGTTGGCCCGGCGAAGCTCAGCCAGCAACCGGCTGGTGGTGCGCAGCGGCCGGTCGATCAACGCGGCAGCCGCCTCCACACTGGTCTGCGCGCCGGGGTTGAGCGCCAGCAACCGGAACAGTCGCGCTTGCTCGGGTTTGAGAACTTGGTAGGACAGGGAGAAGGCAACCCGGACCCCCAGGTGGTCGTCGTGCTGAAGTTCTTGCAACCGGCGGGCACTGTCTGCCAGCAGTTCAGCCAACTCGGCCACCGGCCGTTCCGGCGCATCGGCCAGCAACGACGCGACGATCTTCAACGCCAGCGGCAGATATCCGCACCAGCGGGCCGCCTCAGCCGCGGCGCCCGACTCGGTGACAATCCGCTGATCCCCGCGCCGGGAGCCGCGCAGGTGATCGTCCAGTAGCTGCACCGCCTTGTCTGGGGTAAGGATCTGCAGGTCCAGCTGCTCCAAGCAGTCGAGGCCGGACAGGGTCCAGCGGGAGGTGACGATCACGCGATGGGCCGCACTGCCCGGCAACAGCGGGCGCACCTGATCGCTGCTCGCGGCGTTGTCGGCGATGATCAGCACCCGCTGGCCCGCGCGGGCACGGGCGGCCAGCACCGAACGGTACAACGCTGCGCGGTCACCCTCCTGACTCCGGTCCGCGGTCACACCCAGCTGCATCAACAGCGTGAACAGCGCATCCTCTGGGCGTAGCTCTGGCTGGAGCGAGTGGCCACGCAGGTCGACAAACAACACCCCACCGCCGAACCACCCCCGATCCAGCGCCTCGTGCGCGGCGTAGACGGCCAGGGTGGTCTTGCCGACCCCGGCCCGACCGCTGACCCTCGTGCCGATCAGCAACACTCGCTGCTCGGGCGAGGACTGGAGGCGCTCAAGCAGCCAGTCGACCTGCACCTCCCGCCCAACCAACCGTGGCCGGGGGCCCAGGGCCATCGGCGGACCCGTCGTGAAGTCCGTGGTGGCAGGCGCCGGCTCGGGCGCATCCAGCTCCGGAGCGGCACGCCGGATCTGCTCGATCCGGTTGCGCAACTCCCTCCTCGGCTCGGTGTCGTGCTCGCGCGCCAGGTAGGTCCGGAAGGTGTCGTAGACCTGCTCGGCCTCGGTCGGTCGCCCAGCCCGATACAGGGCCAGGAGCTGGTAGCCGACCAGATCCTGATCATCTGGGAACAGGGATCGTGGTTCGTCGATCTCGGACAACACCTGGCGGTGCTGTCCCAGGGACAGCCGGGCGGCCAGCAGCAGATGCCATGCTTCCCCGCGTCGGAGTTGGAGGCGCTGGCGTTCGGTGCTCAACCAGGATTGGTCCTCGCTGAGGTTCTGCAACGCTGTACCCGCACCCGGCTGCCACTCATTGAGCGCCGTCTGGGCTGCTTCGGCGATCTTGGCGGGGTCGGTGTGCGCGCGGGCGGCGCTGAGCTGGTCGAGGAAACGGCAGTAGTCCACGTGCCGCCGGTCCACGGTGAGCTTGTAGGCGTCCGGCAGCTGCGGCAGGTCGGCCCTGTCCCCGAAGGTGCGCTGCAAGAGGTGACGCAGCCGCTTGGCAAGATCGGTCAGGCCGGTCTTGCTCGGCTTGTCGCCCCACATCTGGGCACACAGCCGTCTTCTGGGAATCTGCCTCGTCTCCGCCAACAGCAGCAAGGCCAGGAGCGCCCGGTCCTGCTGGGCGCGGAGCGGAACACCCTTGCCGTGGTCGTCGAGGATCTCCACCGGTCCCAACAGCAGAAAATCCATCAGCGTCCCCTCACCCGCGATAGATCCGGCCAGGGTAGCCGCACTGCCTGGCGGTTGGGCTGATGTCGCCAGGATCTACCGCTTTCGGGCGAATGTCCCCGTGGGACGCCGGAGCGGCAGGCCCTCGGCGTTGACACCGAGGGCCTGGCCGTCCGCGGTGACAGTCCTCGCCCCGGGAACGAGTTCGTGGACGGCCGCCATGAGCAATCGGGGCTGCTCCAGGTTCGTGGCTGGTTACCGGCCCAGCGCCCACCAGAGCGCTTCGTCGGCACCGTTGAAGAAGTCTTGGCCGTCGAACTCGGTGCCGCCGAGATAGACGCGGCCGGTGATCATGTGGTGTTCGGCGTCGGCCTGCGCCGGGGTCGGGCGGCGATCCTTGCCCCATTCGGTGCGAGTGCCGGAAGTGAACTCGGCCAGTCCTTGCGTCCATGCCAGAGCGTGGATCTGACCTTTGACGAAGTCGCCTCGATCGCGAAGCGGGTTCAGCTCGCCAGCCCGCTGCATGATCTCATTCTCGGTGCGCAACGTCGGCTCTGGGTGCGCGATGCCCATCGCCTGAACGACGGCCAGTGCGTCCGCTTGGGTGCGCTCGACGATCTCCAGGGCGATGCAGCCGGGCCAGGGGTAGGGCTTGCGTGCGCCGGTCAGCCAGATCTCCGGCGCGTCGGAGGTCGAGTCGTTGCGCCAGAGCTGGGCGTAGAAGCTGCTGCTGCCCTCGTCCCAGCCCCAGATGCTTTGCTGTTCCCAGCCAGGCAGGTCGACGGCATCGTGCAGTTGATAGCCAGGCCTGGCGGTGTGGTTACGGGAGTGGTCGGGAACGCTCATGGTGATCAGTCTGCCGTTCCCGAGTAGCTGACTGAAGGTCATCCGGCTGCCTCGGTCCGGACCTTCTTGACGAACATCTCGTCGGGACCTGCCCCTCGCGTGCGCCGTAGTCCTCCTCGGACGACTGATCCTGGTCTAGGTCGTGATCTGCCGAGTAGTCGTGACGCTCCTGCACATCAGACACTCTTGATCAAGAGAGCATCTACCTGCACAAATACTCAAAAGAGTGGCAATTACTGGAATACCTTGGAACTCTGCTACGGTTCCGGCCATGGCGGAGTCACTGGAGGACCTGGAGCGCCGCATCGGCGATCTCCGGAACGCGGTGCGACGGGCGGCCATGTCCGGCGACCGAGTCCGAGCAGGCGAATTGCGCGCTGATCTACGCAAGGCGGAGGACGCCTGGGGCGAGGCCATCACGGCGCTGACCGAGCCGGCGAAGGAGCCGGCACCGTCCAGCACCTCAGGGCCGATGGTGTCGATCCGGGACCAGGTTCACCAGGCCCTCACTGTTCTCGGCATTCCGGCCTCACCCAAGTTGATCGTCGCCGTACATGGCGCCTTCTTCGCGGGCGAACTGGTCGGGACCCAGCTGACCAGTCTGCGCCGCGACGAGGAACGTTCCTTTCGGTCCTCGCCTCACGCCCGCCCGTACTACCTGTGCAGTGCTCTGACTGCGGACCGGCTCGTGCCTGCCCGCGGCCTACTGGCGGTCTCCACCTGGCCGCTGACGCAGCGCGTCATAGGACCGCTCAGTCCACGCGTGGACTTCCTCACCGCGGCCATCCGGCTGGCCGATCAGGTCAGCCGGATCGCGGAACCGACTCTGCCCGCGCAGCGGCTGCTGTGGCAGTTCGCCGCGAACATCCCCGGCGCCACCACAACCTTCGAGGCCATGGTGCCGGCCAATGTTGCCGACGCGGCGAAATCAGAACTGACCATCCACCACGAAGCCGACCACGCACACCGTGCGGCGGCGGCATCCCGAGGCCGGACGCAGCTCGATGAGATCCATCAGCTGTTCGGCTCGGCACTCAAGCTCGTGCACCGCACCAAGAACGACGCTTGAACGAACTCTCTCCCGCGCTCCCCCGCGAAGGAAGACAGTGAAGGACATCAACGCCCGGCTCGACCGCATCCGCGGATCGGCCGAGCCACTCAAACACAACGCGCGGACCATCGCCGCGCTGACCAGCAACCCAGGCTGCGCACGCAGGGCCGTCCTGGACGGGGCGGCCGTTGACAAGCAGGCGCTCGCCGAACACCTCGGATTCGCCATTCCGTTCGGCATGTCGAACTTCGCCCTCGCGCGCGGCAACGCGTTTGAGGCGCACGTCAAGGCGAACGGCTGTGCTCAATTGTTGCGCCTTCTGCGTGAACAGCTTGGGCTACCGCTGCCGGAGGTGTCCTACGACGACCTCAACAGCGTTGCCGGGCACGAGACGTTGGAGGCGCGGCACCTCCGTTCGCGCCAGCTGCTGGCGCATGCGGCGGACTCCAACCACGACGCCGGGACCCTGTTTGACCACCCGCTGTTGAGGATCGGCATCGGCGGCCGCAACGTGTACCTCGAGCCGGACCTCATCGCGTTCCAGCTCCGGGATCGCTTCCACGTTGTGGAGATCAAGTCCTTCCCGATCATCGACCGGCAGGCGGACGGAAGCAAGGTCGCCGCGGCGGCGATCCAGTCCTCCGTCTACGTCCTGGCACTACGCGACCTCCTCACACAGTGGGGCGCCGACCCGGAACTCGTCTCGCACCAGGTGATCCTGGTGTGCCCCGAGGACTTCTCGAACTGGCCGACCGCCGCCCTGCTCGACGTGCGCAAGCAACTGACGGTCGTGCGACGCCAGCTTGCCCGGCTCACCAGCATCGATACGATCATGTCCACCTTGCCAGTCGGCCTGACCCTCGACCTGCGGCCCGATGAGACGGGCAAGGCGACGCGGCCGGTCGCCGAACTGGTCGACGCGCTTGGACAGCTCGAAGCCCGCTACGCACCGGAATGCCTCGCCACCTGCGAGATGGGTCGCTTCTGCCGAGCAGGCGCACAGGGACAGTCTGCCGCGCTCGGCCGGTCCGTCCAGGAGGATCTGGCTGGGATCGACACGTTCTCCGTCGCCCTCGGGCTGGCCGACGGCACGCTGATGCCGGGTGCTCACCAACTCGAGGCGGCGCAACTGCTGCGGCTCGCTGACGCGCTACGCCAGGAATGCCTTGGCGGGGTCGCATGAGCACGCTCACCGCGCTGGCTCGCGCCCACGCGGCTCACCTCGGCCGCGCCCAGCCGATAACCACCGTGCGGCACGTCCACATCGCCGACCGCCCGCTGGTCTGCGTGCCACTGGCAATGGCCGGCGAGGCCAACGCACCGCTGGCCATCCTGGTGGGCCAGGACCGGACAAACCCGAAACTCATAGTTGTTCCGCAGCCACGGAACCGGACACGGCGTTTCGAGTTCGCCGACTCGCTCGCCCTCGTTGTCCTGAACTACCTTTCCACCTTCCTCACCTCCACCGGGCACGTGGTGGAGGCCCCACAGGTGTGGGTGCCCAGCCGCGCAGGCATCGACTTCCTCCGGTTGTTCGGGAGGTCCACCCGGCTTCGTCGCACCACCGGTCCCTACGCCGTGTCTGTTTCCGTGCCCAGACTCGGCACCTGGCTGAGCTTCCTCGCCGAACGCGCGGGATACCCAGGATCATCGATGTTGCTGGCCGCTACTGACGTGCTGGCGCAGCACTGGGCGACTGGGCAGAGCGCCTACGAGGACAGTCAACTGGCCGCCCAGTTCGGCTGGGTTGAACCGCCGCCGGGGATGACCGGTCCGCAAGCCGCGCGCGTGGCCGAGGATCCGATCCGCTGTCCTCCGGCCGGCCCCGCCACTGACCCCACTTTCGATCGCGAGGTCCTGGCGCCAGCCATTGCCGAGTACGACGCCGCGGCCAATAGGTCCGGACAGGCGCGAGCCATCACCCGCTTGGAGGGCGTGCTGCTTGGCCAGCTTGACCCCACCTGGCACCTGCTGTGGCGTGTCATCGACCGGCTTCGACAGCTGCCGGCGGGAGAGCACGTGGCGGCTCGTTGGACGAGAGACAGGGAGGACTATCTGAGGTTCCACGACCGTGTCGCTACCGGCGGCCTCCCGCAGCCGAAACGGGACAGCGCCGTTGCCGCCGCGATCGGGCTCAATGATCTCGAACGACGTCAGGCCGCCTACGACGCACAGCGCGCCTTCGACGATCCGCTGGTCATGGCTGAGCACCGCCTCAGCGGTGACGCGTTCGTCGGCACGGTCACCACCGTGCTCTCGGAACGACGAATTGGTGCGGGACGAGGTGCTGTCTTGCGGCCATTGATCACGGTCGCCACCAGCGATCGCGTCCGGCTTCAACCGGGTGAAGCGAACTTGCACGACCAGGCGCGCCCGAAGCAGCGCGCCGAGATCATTTCCATGACCGCCACGACGGCTGACGAGCTGGAGATCACGGTGCAGCTCGCCGGCGGCATGGGCCGCGGTAGAACGCCCGCACCGCGCAGCGTGCCCGCCGTGGGCGACCGGGTCTGCTTCAGCAACCTCACCGACAGTTTCCAGCCCCGCGGAACTTTCCCGGCCAGAGAGGACACGCCGTGGACACACGGCGGACCACCGGTCCAGCCGGGTCCGGTCAATGACACTGACGCGGCGGAGGAGTGGTCATGATCGGGGAGGACGCTGCCACCGAGGCGCGGACCGCCATCACCGCGGTGCTGACCGAATTCACCACGGGCGGATCTCCTGGTGTCGTGGTGGATTCCCCGCCGGGTGCGGGCAAGTCCACCCTTGTGGTCGAAGCCGCCACCCGGCTCGCGGAAAACCACGAGCCAGTAATGGTCGTCGCCCAAACCAACGAACAGGTCGACGACCTCGTCGACCGGATGGCGCGTGCGGCCCCCGCGGTGCTGATCGGCCGATTGTCCGCCCAGGACTACGTGCCCACACCCCGGGTCAATCACAGCAACGTCACTGTCGCCACCAACGTTACTGACCTCGGCCAACCTCAGATAACCGTTGGCACGGCGGCGAAATGGGTGCACATCACCGACCACCGATGGCCGTGGGCGATCCTCGACGAGGCGTACCAGATGCGCTCGGACATGCTGCTGCGCATCGCCCCCCGCTTCGACCGGGCATTGTTCGTCGGCGACCCCGGCCAGCTGGACCCATTCTCGACCGTGGACATCGACCGGTGGACCGGCCTGCGCTGGGATCCGATGCAAAGTGCGGTCGCGGCAGTGCTCCGCAACAACCCCGGACTGCCCGTCCATCAGCTACCACTGTCCTGGCGGCTGGACACCTCGGCAGCGGCACCTGTATCCAAAGCGTTCTACCCGTTCACCGGATTCCGCGCGGCCACGGCCGCGGGGGTGCGGCAGCTCAGTTACCAGACCCGAGGGTTCGGTCGCCCGGACGACGAAACGCTGGATACCGCCGCCCGCACCGGCTGGGCGCTGTACGAACTGCCCGCGCGGCACACGCTGCGTACGGACACCGAGGCGGTACACGCCGTTGTCGATCTGGCCGAACGGGTGCTCCAACGTGGGGCTGTCGCGCGGTCGGAGCTGGATCCGGCTGGATCCCCGGTTACCCTTGACCGGATCGCGATCGGTGCCGCGCACCGGGACCAGGCCGCTGCGATCCGGTTGGCGCTGCGGGACCGCGGTATTCCCGCGATCACAGTCGACACTGCGAATCGCTTGCAAGGCAGCGAATACGACCTGACGCTCGTGCTGCATCCGTTGTCCGGACGCAGGGACGCCACGGCGTTCCACCTGGAGTCCGGGCGGCTCTGTGTGCTCACCTCCCGGCACCGGCACGCCTGCATCGTGGTGGCACGGGCCGGAATCCAGGAGCTGCTTGATGCCCACCCTTCCTCTGAACCAATGCACATTGACGTGCCGGCGAAGTTTCCGGACGGCTGGGAAGCGAACCAGGCCATGCTCGCGCATCTGCGCGCTCACCGAGTAGCCGCGCCCTGACCCCAGGAGTGGGACAGTGAAAATTCTGCATACTTCCGACTGGCATGTCGGTCGGACGACCTACGGGCAGTCCCGGTCCGTTGACCACGACTCCGTACTACAGGAGATCATAACCCTGGCCCGGAGCGAACGACCGGACCTGATCGTGCACTCCGGCGATCTGTTCGACCACGCCCGACCGTCCATTGAGGACATGGGCAAGGTCGTGACCGTGCTCAAGGAAGTGGCCGCGATCGCCCCGGTTGTCGTCGTTCGAGGGAACCACGACTCGGCGGCCATGTTCCAGTTCTTCAGCCACGCCTTCGGTATCGACCACGGAATCCATTTCGTTGACGAGCCGCGGAACCCCGACGCAGGCGGTGTGCTGAGGTTCCCCTGCGGCGATGGCACCGGGTTGCGACTGGCGGTGCTCCCGTTCGTACACGCCAACCGCGTTGTCGATGCCTTCGACGACGTCAACCACTGGCGCGCCGCGTATGCCGAGCGGATCGGCCGGATGGAGCAGGAACTGGCCGCCGAACTGCTGCGCGACTTCGACCCGCGCCGCGACATCGCGATGTTCGCCGCGCATCAGTACGTCAGCGGCGCACACATCAACGGAAGCGAGCGGTCGGCACACGTAGCCGACTTCTATGCCACCAACCCAAAGCATGTGCCTGCAGTCGGTTACGCCGCATTCGGCCACATCCACAAACCCCAGCGGTTGCCGAGTACCCGAGTGCCTGGCCGATACGCGGGGTCGCCGATCCAGCTCGACTTCGGTGAGGCCGGTGAACAGAAAAGCGTCGTCCTCGTCGATCTGCGACCCGGTCAGCAAGCCGACATCGAACTCGCCGAGCTGGGCGGCGGGCGTCCACTGCGACGGTTGGACGGCACCCTCGACGAGTTGCGCGCACTTGCGCCGGCGGTCGGCCGTGAACTGTGCCTGGTCACCGTCCACACGCCGACCCACCTGCCGAACCTGACCGAGCAAGTCCTCGGGTTGCTCCCCGACGCGGTCGTGCTCGACGTCAAAGGGATCTGTGCGGACCAGAAGCTGGAAGTGCTCAACAAGCAGAGCGTTTCCGCGGACGCCGAACCGGACCTCAACGAGTACTTCCGCGACTTCCTCGCCGACCAGGGCAGCAACACCGTTGCCGCGGACCGGCTCATGGCTGCGTTCACGACCGTGCTGACACGCATCGAGGAAGAACAGCAAACACCGTTGCCAGAGGAATCCCTGCTCACCCAACCGCTGGAGTCGCCATGCGGCCACTGAAACTCAAACTCGCAGGGCTTCGTTCCTACCTCTCTGAGGTGGAGATCGACTTCACCGACGTGAACCTGATGGCGATCGTCGGCGACACCGGCGCGGGCAAGTCGTCGCTACTGGAAGCGCTGTGCTTCGCCCTCTACGGCGCATGCACCTGGAACGCCGGGAGCGGCAAGGCGCTGGTTGCTGACGGTGGCGATGGCACCCTCCGGGTTGAACTGACCTTCCAGGCGAAGGGCAAGACCTGGCGCGTCACTCGAACCAACTCTGTCGGCACCTATCCCCCGGCGATCCACCAGCTCGAGGGACTCGACGACAACTCCCGATTCGACAACGCGGCCCCGGTCAACAAAGCCATCGAGAACCTCGTCGGCCTGAAACACTCCGCCTTCCTGAAGGCAGTCGTGCTTCCACAGGGTCGCTTCCAAGAGCTGCTCCACACCCGCGAAGCCGACCGCACCGCCATCCTCAAGGACATCCTCGGACTCGACCAGATCACCGAGGTACGCAAGGAGGCCACCCGACTGCACGAGCGGCTGCAACCGCTGCTGGAGAAGACACGACTGCACCGCGCCCGCCTGCTGCCAGACCCGGCAGGGACCATCAACGACGCCACCCAGCGCCTGGACGCCGCGACGAAACGCGGCAGACAACTCGAACAGGTCCAACGTGCGGTCGAAAACGCCACCCAGGCGGTGCAAGCAGCGACGGACAAGGCTGCGGAGTACCGCGCCGCGGCGCGCAACCTGAGCACGCGGATCCCGGCTGACACCGCACAGAAGTACGACCGTCTGATCGATCTCGCTACCGGCTTGGCAAGCGACCTTGCTGAAGTCGAGACAGAACTCGATCTGCTTGAGGACAAGGAGGGTGACCTCAAGCGAATCCTGGCTCGCGCCGACGCCGAAGGCACCGGAATGACGCAAGCCACTGAGGCAGCCGCGACACTGGCCTCGGTGCTTGGTCAACTGCCCGGCATCGCGGGCGCCGAGCACCATCTCAGTGGACAACGCGCGGCCATTGCCGAAGACCGCGCCAAGTTCGATCGCCGTGCTCACGACCGTGAGCAACTCGCCGAGCAAGCTCAACTGGCACAGAATCGAACCGCCAGCGCACAGGAGACACGTGACTCCGCGGAGCAGGAACACGGCCGGTGCGCCACGCTGCTCAACAACGCCCGACTGACACTCGATGCAGTATCCGCCGCGGAACAGAAGGGCGTGTCAGCGCGTGCGGAGCTACGTCGGCGCACGCTGGAAGCGGGCGAGGCAGAACAGACCGCAGAACAGGCCAGAATCGAGTTCGAGACCGCAGAACAGCATCTCGCCACGGTGCAGCGCGCGGACGCCGCGGCTCATGCCGCATCCGCGAGCGGCCCCGGGGATCCCTGCCCGATCTGCATCCGGCCGCTGCCCACCGACTTCGTTGCGCCGAGCACGACCGAGACGAAGCAAGCGAGTAGCGCTCGAACCACCGCACAGAGGCGTGCCAAGGCAATGGACGCCAAACATGCCGTGGCGGCTGCGGCGCTCAAGACCGGCCAGGCAACGGTAGAGACAGCGGCAATGGCGCTGGAGACGGCACGCACCGCCCATCGAGAGAAGTACGCCGCGGCAAGAGAAGTGCTGCCAGAGCTTGACCTTGACCAGAATGACGCGACGGTCCTCACCGCGGTTCAGACAGCGGTGAATCGGGCCGACGACGAACTACAGAAGGCCGTCCAAGCAGCCACGGTAGCCCAGCGCGCCTTGGACGAACACGACATCGAGTCGGTCCACTTGCAACGCGCGCTCACCGACCGCGAGACCGGCTTGGTCGTGGCGCAGCAGGACCTGGACCAGCGACGGGAGAAGGTTGCCGACACACAGCGCACCGTCCCGGCTGCCTATCGGATTGACGGAGACCTGCACTTTCCTGAGCTTGACCAGAGCCTCCAGCGTGCCCGCCTGCGCAGGGACGAACTGCGGGCCCTCGCACAGGAACTGGATACTGTCCAGGAGCAGCTCAAGCAGGCAGGTATCGAGAAACAGCGGCTTGACGACGATCATCGGAGCACCATCGACGAGCCTGCCGATCAGCTGGGTCGGCGCTTCGAGATCGTGGCGGAGCACATCCTCGACACGGTCATGCTGGCCGAGTTCCCGCCAGCACCCGAGCGCCCAGTCCCGAGCACCCTTGCCGGCGATGCACGATGGGCCACGAGCGTGCTGGCCTCGGCCAAGGCCATCGTCAACTGGTGTGCGGATGCCGCGGGGGCGCAGGACGGACTCGCTGAGTCCGCCGCAGCTGACGCGACCCGGAAACTCGAGGACGCCGACGTTGCGAATCAGGAGACGCTGCGCGGTCTCATGGTGGAGGCAGCCACCGACGTGCGCATTGCCGAACGGGATCGCAGCAAGGCAGTGACCGAGCAACCGCTCTGCGTTGAACTCGACCACCGAATCTCCAGCGCCGCGCCCGCAGTCGACAGCCTCCACGAACTCGCCGCACTGCTGGCGGACGGCAAGTTCGTCGCCACCGTGGTTAAACGCCGTCAGCGCGCGCTGCTGGGCATCGCCTCGGAGTTGTTCCAGTCGATGACGCGGTCCCGCTTCGCGTTCTTCGACGACTTCCGCGTCGTCGACAACCAGACAGGTCAACCCCGTGAGGTCAAGACGCTCTCCGGCGGCGAGACCTTCCTGGCCAGCTTGGCCCTTGCTCTGGCGCTCGTAGAACTCACCGCACGCGGCGGTGGCCGGGTCGAGGCTCTGTTCCTCGACGAGGGCTTTGGTTCCCTGGACACCAACGTCCTCTCCGAGGCGCTGGACGCGCTCGCTCACCAGGCCAGCGGCGGGCGTCTGGTGGCCGTGATCAGCCACATGCGCGCGGTCGCTGAGAACGTGGACGACGTGCTGTTGGTGACGAAGGCCCTTGGCGGCAGTCAGGCCCGCTGGCTAACATCCGCCGAGCGAAACCAGGCCATCACGGACGAGTTGGTGACCGGCCTACTTGAGTAGTCTCGCCACCCTGATGGTGCAGCTGTCCGACCGCCTGACCAAGTTGATCGCCCGATAGTCCTGGGGCGAAGAACTGCCCACGTTGGTGACACTGTCGGTGCAGACGCTGCTGGACCTGACCGCGCAGTAGCCCGACCTGGACCGGCCCGCGCCCGAGACGGCCAGCAGGCCGCACCAGCTACGGCCGCCCAGTTGGGCAGCAGCGCTGCGGAGATCATGTCGGCCATGCTGCACCGGTGATCCAGGCTCGACGCGCGACAGCAGAAGGCCACGCGGGAGGCGACTCCAAGTCGGTTTCTGCTCGGCGAGATGCGGCTGGTGGTCGTGTGGGGTCTGGACGGCGCGTCCAGACCAGATGAGGTGTCCCAGATGAGTGAGGAGGAGAGTGGGAGGCGCAGCGAAGCAGATTAAGTTGCCGGAAATGGGCCGCAGCGAAGTTGCTGGTACGGCCCACGAACAACAGACCGACCTGGCGCGGGGCCTCGTCAGGTCAAGCGCTATCGCACCCGAACTCACCAAGAGTCACTCCGACTTCTCGGATAAGCACTCATGCTGGTTACATGACGAAGGGCTGTGACCGCCAGGCGGTCACAGCCCTTCAGTCCCACGCGAGTGGATCAGGCAGCCATCCGTCGCGCGAGCATCGCGCTCTCGGTGAACTCGCCGTCCCGCACGTCACCGAGGAACGCCTCGATCTCACCCGCGGTGAACTCCAGTTCTGGCGTGCCCTGCTCACCGACCGTGCTGCGGAACAGGTACAGACCATGACCTGTCAGCACGATCTCGATGCAGTGACCATCAAACTGTCCACATCGGACACCTTCGAGGAACGCGTCGAACTCCGTCGCCGTGAACCTCAACCGATGGTCGTCCTTCGCACGCCATGTCATCCGAGAGTTTCGTACCTCAACCCAGCCGTCCCGCCGGGCCACCTCTACGCACTCTTTCTTCGGATCACTCCGCTTCGCCTTCATGAACTCGTCCTCGGCGAACGCCGCAGGACCTGTGGTCATGCGCCAACTCCTTTCGTGCTCAAGCACTCCGCTCGAACTCCTCGGCGACGTGCTCCATGAACTCTCGTGACTCCGAGTAGCTCAGCGCGGCCGCAGTCAGCCGTGACCACGCGGCGTCGTGTGCCTTCAACGCCTTCTTGTCGTCGAGGTAGCTGATCCGGCCTTCACCTTCGACGTACGCCAGGTCAACGGGGCCGGCCACGCCAGGACTCGGCACGCGCATCAGCGTGAATCGGTTGCCGATCGATGAGCGCCGCTCTGCCGGGGCATCGAACGGGAGGACCTGTGCGAAGACGTTGCGCCGCCGCGAAAGCTTCACCACGTGCCGAATCGCTTCCGCCATGACGGCACGGCTGCCCCACACGCGACGCAAACAGCTCTCCGACATCACCCAGCGCACCATGGGAGGGTTGGGCCCGTCCAGGATCTCCTGACGTGCCAATCGTGCCGTTACGTAGTCCTCGAAGGTAGGGCCTTCAGTAGCCTCTGCCCCGCCGTCTTCGCCAGCGCCTTCCAGTTGCGCCTCGATGTAGGCGCGGGTCTGCGCCAGTCCGGGCAGTACTTCGACTACCGCAGCCCGGATCTCTTCGGCCATCGACTCCACGTCGACGAGTAGGCGCATGTCTTCGTGATAGGCGCGACGATAGCCACTGTCCCAGTGACCACGCTTGTGGTTGTCGCGTCGAAGATCCCTGAGCACAGCGTGGTACTCGGGATCGGTGAAGCCGAGTTTGTTCGCCAGTCGCTCCAGGTCACCGACTGTGATGGAGCCAGCTCCCTTGAGCAAACCAGCAATCCGGCCTTGCCCGGTGTCAATGTAGCTGGCCGCGACCGCCTGAGTGACGTCGGCGGCCTGGATCATGTGGGCGATTTCAGCGCCCAGCACAAGCTTCTTGCCCGTGCGGATAGCAGGGCGTCCACCACTCACCGCAGACTCACTTCCTCTATCGGCTCCGAGCGTTGAGCATCCGGATCATCATCCCTCAGTCACTCAGCGTGCCGCTCGACTGTACCCGTTTGGATGCCTCGAGTTAGCTTGATTATCAAGCAAAGTGGTATCACACTCAAATTATCGAGCCGCGATGTTCGTCGGAAGGTTACCCGACCGGGGTGGGAGCAAGATCAAGGAGGTGTGCCATGACGCAGATCGCAGGAGGTCTTGCTGTTGCACTCCTGATCTTGCTTGCTGTGCTGGTCCTCATCGGCGCCGTAGCCGCAAAGTTCTTCGCTGCTTCGGACCGGCGCGCTGAACGTCGCCACGCGGACGCGGCTACCCGCGTCCTGTACCGGCTGGCCAACGCCCCACTTGATATTCAGCTCCCCAGCGGCACGGAGTCCCCCGACCTTCGTGCCGCTGGGGTTCCACACCGTGGACGGCACTGGAGCAGGCGATGAGCACACCCACGTCCCCGCCGCCGAAGCTCCCTCTCCGTCGTGCGTGCGAGTCCGCATCCGCCCCGTTCGAGAGGAGCTGACCATGACCTGGGCTACTGTCCCGGCCACGCCCGAGACCATCAAGGTTCCCTGCCGCGACGTGTGCGGGCGCGGCCGATCGATCGCAGTCACGCCGCTCGTCAACGGCGACACCCTCCTCGTTGTTCCGCCCGGCGAGATCGCCCTTCTCAACGTCCTTCAAGCACACCAGCTCCGCACCCGGCTCCGTCGGGCTGTCCTCCGGAGTCTCGGCCAGCCCATTGACGAACTCCCGTGCCCGGCCAGCTACGCCATCACCGGCTCCAACGTTGTGGTCCACTCCACCGTGAAGTGCGCTGACACCGTTGGGCGCGAGCGCACGATCACGGTCACCTCCCAGTTGGGCGAACCCATCAAGCTCGTATCGCCACCAGGCGAGCACGCGCTCCTACATCCCCTGGAAGTTGGGCGCCTTCGCGGCACGATCGCAACCGCGATCGACATCTCCTCAGCCCGTCCGGTCCGACTTATGCAGGCAGCATCAGCAGGCCCGGCCCTCCCCGTAGCGGGGTGAACCAATGGACCGCCACCTACGTACCGAGGACTCTGACCCCTACGCCGTACCAATCGCCCAAGCACTCCAGGCCGGATGGTCTCTCATACCGCAGGCCGGCGTCGGAGTCGCCGAGAACGCGCTCGTCCGGCACGGCGCCGACGCCACCGATGTCATCACGCTCCCAGAACTCGGCGACGCCCAGGTCATCCGGCTTCAAGGCGGACCCACTGCGGACTTTCCCCGCGACCCGGGCACCACTGTGGTCCGTCTCGCTGTGTCCCTGGACAACGCACTCCAATGGGCACGTGGCCCCGGGTACGAACTGCCTCCCCACAGCAACGAGGGGAAGGACGCATGACACCGCCCGCCTTCCCTGCTGGCCCTCTCCCAATCGATGACGAGGCTCGCGCCATCCGCGAAATGTCCGAGCGATTGCGGCGCAAGGGTTTTCTGCAGGACAAGGTCACTGACCCCAGCACCGGCCGCCCGGCAATGCGGTGGGCGCGCTGGTGGGCTGGGCACTCTGAGGTCGTCATCGCCTCCGCTGACGGCGCGCTGGCCTACCGCGTCATCGCGGCATCGCCGTACGACGACACCAAGCCCTTCACCGTGCCTGCCGAACTACAGCGGTGGCGTGCTATCGGCGGATTCACCATCGTCGCGGAACAGCTCCTCAGCCTACCGCCCGTGCGTCCGGGGCACTTTCCTTCAGCACTCAGCATGACCAACCCCCAAGCGGGTGCGGCCGCTGGCCGGACAGGCCATTACCACAACCGGCCAGCGCCCCCGGCCCGGCCCGGCTCCGACGTCCCATCGGAGCCGGGCCGTGGCGCTCCAACCCGTTTCGAATCGGCAGCACACGGTGGCTCTAGGGAGTCGCCATCCCATTCGTCGTCGGATCGTGGTTCTCGATCGGCCTCGTGCTCATCGTCACGTGGGTCTTGCCCTGGAGATTGCTCCAGCTGCTCGACTTCCCCAACATCGGATCAATCGACTCTCCGACGTAGGTGTCACCAGTCCCCAACCCCGGAAGCCTTTGCCCGTCAACAGATTGGCACCCGGGCACTGACCACACTCGCGCACGAAGCGCTACTCGCCCGCGCGATCGGCGGGCTCGTGATTCTCGCCAGCAGGATCGTGTTGGCTGTTCTCCCGATTCTGTGGAAGCGGGGTGGACGTGGTGGCTGAACCGCACTTCGCTGCCTGCGAACACTGCCAGAACACCGGGAGCAAGACGCTCATCGGCCGCGCCAAGGACGGCCGGGCTACCTACGACCGCATCGTGTGCCCGGACGAAAGCTGTCCGCATCGGACCAGACGCCAGCGGCAGGTGGCCTATCTGTCCACCGTGGGGCTCGCGCGCCCGGTGCCCAAGTTCGCGACCCAAGACGACATCCTGCCCCGAGGGAAACCTATAGACGGGCAGCACAGCCGGAAGGCGGGGTGACCGGTGGTGATTCTTCCACCTACTCGCACCGGGATTGCGTTGCCTCCTGCGAACTCCCGGGTTGCCACTGGCAGTTCGATTGGCCCAGCCGTTACCAGCTGCCGCCGCCACTGTCTCGCCGACCGCGATCGCCTCACGACGGGCCCGGGTGACGGTGCTGTCGGCATAGCCGTAGCCCCTTGGGGACCGCTACCCGAGGCGGGGCAAGCGGTATGAGAACACCTACCCCGGTCAGGCCCAGGAACTATCGCACGGGTGTCGTTCGTCCACTATGGACATTATTGAATCCTTATGTGCAAAGGAAACTTCCAATTTCCTACTGTTCGAGCCCGGATGATTCTAGCGGTCAGGGCACGTCCGAGTGGCGACCGAAACGAGTGGAGCACACGTCATGGGATCAATGTTGCCTGCGGGGCACCGGGTACGGGCGGAACTACGCGCCCGACGCAGAGCCGAGAACATGACCTTGACCGCGGTCGCTGCCAAGACCGGCTACTCCGTGACAAAGCTCCAGCGCATGGAGACCGGCGGACGCGGCCTGATCCCGGATGACGTGGACACCTTGCTCACCCTCTACCAGGCGCCCAAGGGCAGGCGTGAGTACCTGGTCAAGCTGACAGCCCAAGCCGATGTTCAGCCTTGGTGGCAGGCGTTCAACGCCTGGCTACCGGGAGCCTGGCGTGAGGAGATCCCGTTGGAGGACGAGGCCACCGTCATCCGCATGTACAACCTCGGGTTCATTCCCCCACTGCTCCAGATCGCCGCCTATACCCGAGCGCTGCTTCCCATCCTGCACCCGGATCTGACCGGCCCGGTCCTGGATCGCCTGGTCGGCGTCCAAGCAACCCGCCAGCTCATCCTCGCCCGCACTCCCCAGCCACGGATTCACTGCCTGCTCGATGAAAGCGTCCTGCGGCGCCCAGTAGGTAGCCCAGAAATCCAGGGCCAGCAACTCCAGGCTGTGGCCGCAGCAGTTGGGCTGCCGAACGTGACGGTGCAGCTGGTGCCGTTTAGCGCTGGCACCCATCCAGGCGTGGAGGGTTCCTTGACGCTGCTGGAGTTTGACAGCGCGCCGCTGATGGCCAGAACACCCGAGTCGGTGGTCTTCCGCGATACCAAGCCGGTCGTGGGCAAGGCCCAGAATGCATGGGAGGCGATCAAGGAGCAGGCCAGTTCGGAGAACGCCACCGTGAACATGCTCAACCGCCGAGCACGCGTACTGCTGAGCACCACCACAGCCAGCAGGTACAAGAAGCGGCCCCGTGCTGGCGTACGAAGGGATCAGGCGCTCGATACGCAGCAGCGACGGGAACCAGATTCATGAGCGACGATCACACGCAACAGCCACACCTCGCGGCAGTGTTCGCGCTTCATCGGCAGCAGGGCCGGACTGAGCAGGTCGGCGAGCTGTTCGACTCCGAGGGTCTGCACGAGCAGACGCAGCTGCTCCTGATGGCGGGCTTGCCCGACCTGCCCGAGGAGATCCAGATCCGGCTCGGCCGCGCTGCGCACGGCATCAACCTGGCGCACACAGCCTTCATCGAGATCACCCAGTTGCTGGCCCCGAAGCCGCCGAGGGGTGAATCATCGTGACAGGCAAGTCACTCCGCCGTATCGGTGCTAGAAAAAGGCCGGCGACTGTCCCCCGGCATGACGAAGTCCATCCTCGGCGCGTCGTCCTGTACGACTGTCCGCGTGGCCATCAGTTTGAGATGCCCTTCGCCCACGAAGCGGATGCACCGTCCACATGGGGATGCCGTTCGCACAGCACAACATCGACTCGGGCAGGAACCTCGCCGAGCGAAGAACCGCGAAGGAAACCACCACGGACACACTGGGACGTGTTGTGCGAACGCCGCAGTAGCGCCGAGCTGGAGCAATTGCTGACCGAACGGCTTGACTGGCTTGACAACCACCGCGGCAGCCTGCTTCTCGACCAGGCCAACGAGACCGAGAAGTTCTTGCAAACACTGGGAATCCTGCCCACGGGAGGACAAAGACCTACCGGAAACCATGGAGATCGACGATGACAAGCACACACACCCCTGACCTTCCGCTGAGCAGGGAGACCGGGCGAGTCCTTGACCTGTACCCGTCACTGGTCGACCTGAAGCCGTTGTGCCAGTGGGAACTACTCGCGCACCTGTTTCACCGACCGAAGATCGTCGAGACCCTACGGCAGCATCCACTCTGGCAGGCGGTCACTACGGAACGGTTGGAATCCACGCGGCCCTTCGAGGCCCCGCTGCGGGTGTCACTCACCTTGCGGTCGGTCGGCTTGTTCGCACTGGGGATGCCTGTCAAGACCATCATCCAGCTGGATGGCGAGGCGCAACGTTCTGTCTACCGGCGGATCGCCGAGTACGTTGATCTGGCCTGGAAGCTGGCCACACCGCCGAGCGCAGCCCACAGCCGTTGGGAGTTCAAGGATCTGCTACTGGCCAACCTTGCCGACGACCTGCCTCTCGGACGGCACGGCCGGACCGTCAGGAGTTTCGTTGTGGTGGCTGAACTTCCCGTGGCCGACCAGCCGCGAGTAACGCTGTGGCAGGCGGGGCCGTCGTGAACTCGACGCCATGGGAGTATCTCCGCCACGCCGTGGAGGCGATGCCTCGCAGCGCACCCGCGCAACAGACTGCTTGGTACGAGGCCGAACTGGCCGGCTTCTTCGGCATGCCACACGCGGTGGCGGTGGCCAGCGGAACCGCCGCTCTGCACTGCGGACTGCTCGCCCTGGGCATTGGCCCCGGCGATGAGGTACTGGTGCCTGCCCTCGCTCCGGTGAGTTCGATCGCGCCAGTCTGCTACGTCGGTGCGGTGCCGGTCTTCGTCGACTGCGGCCCCAGCGGTGCGGGCCTGGACTTGGAAGACCTCCGCGCCAAGATCACTGTGAAGACCCGTGCTGTGCTGCTGGTCCACCACTGGGGTCGCACCGGTGATCTCTACCGCGCCGTCGAACTCGCTGGCAGCCACGGGCTTCGGGTGATCGAGGACGCCACCCACGCGGTGGGCACCCGGATCGACGACCTATACGCAGGTGCCCTCGGTGACCTTGGCTGCTTCTCCACCCGGGACGGGAACCTGTTGTGGTCCGGCGAGGGCGGCTTCCTGCTCACCCACAACGAGGAGTTCGCCGAGCAGTGCCGCATGTTGCGGGAGCATGGCCTCGGTGCGACGGCGCAGGGCCAGTCGCTGACCGCGGTGGGTTATAGCTATCGGCTGGCGGAACCACTGGCCGCGATCGCCCGCACCAACCTGGCTCGCCTGACCCCGGCGCTCCGTGAACACCGGCGCGCCAGCCAGTTGCTGTCCGGCTTGCTGCGGGACGTTCCTGGACTGACGATTATCCATGAGGAGGGGCCGGAGCTGTGGAATCAGCACAGCCCGCTGCTGCGGATCGATCTGGGACAGCCTCGGGAATTCAGTGCCTACCTGTCCACGATGCACGGTGTGGCCACCAGCGTCGGCAGCCACCGGCTGACCGCGGCCGACCAAGCCCCGGCCTTCGCCGAGTACGTCCGGCAACCGTGCCTGCGGGCACGGGCGGTCGTGGACACCACGCTGGCCCTCAGCCTCTCAATGCGCTCCACCGAGGAGGAGTTGCATGAACTCGCCGCCACAGTCCACCGCGCGGCACTCCACTGGAATCGGTAGCTCAACCAGAAGCCTGTTCCGGTCCACGGACAATTCGGGAGTCATCATGAACGAGTCAGCCGGTCTGCCAGCAGAGACCATTCTCCTTTCTCTCGGCGACTTCGTTCACGCCGAACCAGGAGAACAAACAGGTCAGGTGCCATGGACAACGGTGGTCACCACAATGCGACGGGTGATCATTTACCCTGCGAACCCTGCTCGATTCACTCCTGCTGATCTGCTTGCCGTCGAGGAACTTCGTCGCGCCATGCAGGTTCTCTACGACCGAGGGTTCCGCTATCTATCCGCACGGGGCGAACTGCCAGATCCGGGACCGATGCCGCCAATCGGGTGAGAGCAACCCCTCATTCGTGCTCGAACGGGAACCGTTCAGCCACAGTCGACGGTCTGCGTTACTGTGGCCCGCGGGGAGTGCAGTGCGAGCAGGGGGTGGGGATGAGTGAGCTGGCTGGCTACTACGGCCGGTGGGAAGACGCAACGCCGCCGCCGAGCGGCGGCAGTCTGAAGATCAAGGTCGAGCGTGACCAGGTTCTTCGAGCGCTTGCGATCTTTCAACGCGAGGGCGAGGACCTTCAGCAAGAGCTGATGAAGATCGAGCACAAGCTCCGGCTTCCGCCTTGTGGGGGCGACCCGGTCAGCGAAGACACCGCCAAGGCTATGACCTGGAAGTTCGTTGACGCGCCAGATTCCTACTACAAGAGGTATCTAGGGCTGGCCGAGAGCTTCTTGGAGACTGCCTCGCAACTGCGCGCATCAGCGAGGGACTACGGCTTCACCGATGACGATGTCGCTAATGCTTTGAAGGGGTACAAGCGCGTTGACTAGAGCTGCCCGCACGCTGTCAGTCATGGCCTTGGTAGTGCTCGTCTCGGGGTGCACCCCGGCCCCGGGTACCCCGACTACGTCGAACGCCACCGAGAGTTCGTCCACGCAGGCTCCGACCTTGCCCGGAAGGCCCAAGGACATCCGCCTTGACGATCTCGCTTCGGAACAGATCTGCTCTTTGTTGACCGAAGAGCAGGGAAAGAAGCTTGGCGTCAACACTATTCGCCCTATTGGCGATGTCGGCAGGTTCAAGGACAAGGGGTGCGGATTTCTAAATTCCGTAACCAAGCCCTTCTACGGCTACCAGATCGTACCGACGACCCAAGAAGGCGCGGATGTGTGGCTGAAGCCGGGGAGCACCGTGTCAGCCAGGATCCTGACCGTGGCTGGCTACCCGGCGGTGGAGAACCGGCGACCGGGTGACGACCGGGGTTGTTTCGTCGATGTCAGCGTGGCCGAGGGTCAGCGGCTTGGGATCCAGTATTCCTACAACAGCCAGCCTGTCACGCAGACGCCGGAGCAGTTGTGTGCCAAGGCGTTGGAGATGGCTGAGCTTGCGACGCAGGGCTTGATCAAGCTACACGGTTAGACAGAACGGGAACGGGGGGGCTGTCATGGGTGAGGGACCGCAGATTCGGCGGAACCGGTTCGAAGGCGTTGCGCTGGACCAGAAACACGCCTGGATGCAGCAGGGCCAAGGCACGAGCGCGGTGAACGACGCGATCGATGCCATGCGGGGGATGCAGCGCATCGCCGCCGACGCCGAGCACGCGGTCCGCAAGGGCTTGGAGGCCATCGGAGTCGGCTGGGCTGGACAGGCCGCGGAGGCCATGACCGCGGCCGCGCGGCCGGCGGTGGCCTGGGCTCAGGGGGCGCAGGATGCCGCGGTGTCGGGCGGGACCTCGGCGTCCTCGCATGGGATGAACTTCGCTGAGACCAAGCCGAAAGTCGAGGCGAGCCAACCGGTTCAGGAGCCCGGAGTCGGCGCGCTGGTCCTGGGTGCGTTCAGTCCGGCCGTGGTGGTGGCGATGCAGCACGACATGCAGCAGCAGTTGGCGGCCAACCGGGCCCGGGATGATGCGGCCAACCGGGCGCTCTATGGCTACGAGTCCACCGCGCGGGACCGGGTTGGCGCGTTGCCGGTGTTGCCGGAGGCGCCGAAGATCGCCCTGGACAGCGGGGGCACCCCGCCTCCGCCGCAGCCGCCGCCGGTCCCGCCGGGTGGGCGGAACCCGCGTGACCCGCGGCAGCGGGATCTCCCGCGCCCGGGTGGCACCGGTGCCGATCCCGGTCGGCAAGGCCAGGATCCGGGCCGTGGCCAGCCGGTCACCGGGACCGATCCGGTGCGGCCGGTGGAGAACACCCCGGATCCGACGTTGCAGGGCGTGGTCCCCAGCGGCACCGGAGGCAGCAACAACCCTGTGCTGCCCCGGGTCGAACCGTCACCGGTCGGCGGTCCAGGCCAACCGGGCGGCGCTGGCGGTGGGTTCATGGGCGGCTTCTACGGCGGTGGGTCCGCCGGTGGTGGTGTGGGAAGCGGTGCCGGCGGTCACGGTGCGGGGCCGCGCGGGCCAGGCGGTCAGGCGGGAGTCGCTCCCGGCCAGCCGGGCGCTCGCGCCGCTACGCCGGTGGCAGGTGCTGGGCGTGCTGGCGTGGGCGGGCAGTCCTTCCTGCAGTCCCCGACCGGTGCGGCAGGTCAGCAGGAGGAGGACGCCGAGCATGAGAACAAGTTCAAGACCCTCTCCGATGACATCTACGGTCTGGACGATCTGCCGCGGATCCCGCCGCCGGTGATCGGAGAACACCACAACCTATGACCGTCCACCCCGTGCCGGTGACCGCGTTGACGGTCGCCGAGTTCGATCTGCTCTGGGAACTCGCCGAACTCGGCGAGACCCCGTTGAACCTGGAGATCATCAGCAGCGGCGCCGATTGGGAGGAACGCGCTCACCATCGGCATGCTCTGCTGACCGGCCTCGCCACCCGAGGTCTGATCGTCCACAGTGGACTGGATCCTGCGCTGCGTGAGGCTTTGGTGGGACTGGCGAGGTTCGACTGGGCGGTGGACGCGCGGCTGTGGGCCACCGATGGGCTGGTGCGTGCGGTGGGAGCGGTGGCAGGTCCGCAAGGGACGGTGGCGGTGCGCTACGGCGAGGAGGTGCGGCTGGGCGTTCTGCCCGACTACGCCGTCGCGGCCACCTTGGTCGAGTTGGTCGGCGAGAGCGATGCCGGACCAGGCGAGTCGGTCAGCGTCCGTGCCACGGCGCTGGATGCGGCCAGGCAGACCACGACGGCGCCGGGTTTCGCCGACGCGCTCACCGAGAGCGGAGAGCCCGCGGTGGTGGCGCGCAAGGTGGCGCACATGCTCGGGACGGTGCGGCGGGGCGGGCAGTTCGGCGTGACGGTCCGGGATCGAGGACTTGGTCTGCGTCGCGCACCGAGGGTGGTGGCCTTTCACGACACCGACCAGGGTCGGTATGTGCACGTGCGCCGGGACGGTTGGGCCACGATCACTCCGGGTGGGAGCCGCCAGCTCCTGGCGCAGGTGCGGGCGTTGGTGGACGAGCAGCGCGGGTGAAGTACACCGCCGCGTGTCACACCGGGGACAGGGGTGGCCCGGAGGTGGTGGCGGGTGGACAAGGACGGTCGGGTGGGACGACCCGGCCGGAACAGGGAGGGAGTAGTTCGGGATGAACAGCAACAGGGGTCACGTGGGTGTGGCCACCTCGCATGTGAAGCAGGTGGCTGAGGTCTTCGCCGGGGAGGCTCGGCTGATCAGGGAACAGCATGCGCTGGTGCGGACTAGCGATGTCTCCGCCCAGTCCATGGGGCAGGGATTCACCAGGCATGGCGAGGGCTACCGGCAGCTCATGGAGCGGCTGGCCGCTTCGGTGGATGCCTTCGGCCTGCAGTCGGAGACCATCGGTTCGGTGTTGCTGGAGTCCGCCGGGGACTACGGGCGGACCGAAGGTGGCAACACCCAGTCGTTCCGGGGGCGCTGAGATGGCCTCTGCCGGTACGTGGAGCGACATCAGCAAGTTCTGCGAGAGTCTTTTCACCTTTGGCCGCAGTGATGCCCAAGACGAGATCAACCGTTTCGGGCGTGAAGTTCAGACGCTGATACCGCAGGTTGCGCAGGACGCGAAGGATCTCGCCGCGGGCCGGGACCTGCTCGCGCGACCTGAAGGCAGCTTCGCCACCTCCGATGAGATCCTGGTCGCGGGCGAGCCGGGGTTGCGGTTCTTCCAGCGATACCTCCCGCTCTACAACGAGTGGACGTACGAGCAGTACAGCTTTGAGACTGACATTCTCCAGCGCTACAACAAGTTCCGCGGCATGAACTTCGCCGCGTTCCGTGCCGACACGGACCACCTCGCGAAGGCCGGGACGGCCCTGGCGGACAGTCATGGGCGGATGAAACAGTCCTTCACCGGGCTGATCACGCACTGGAGCGGGGATGCCTCCCGGGCCGCAGGTGAGCACGTCGACAAGTTCGTCCGGGCCTCCGACATGGTGACCATGCGGACCGTGGAGTTCGGCCGGGCTATCGGCAAGAACACCGGCCTCATGGAGAAGGCCGCGCGGAAGGTGGCCGAGATGACCGCGGGGTTGTACAGCGTCGACTGTGGCGGTCATTCTCCTGGCACGGTCGAGAAGATGATCAAAGTGGTGCGGGGCAAGTCGGACAGCCCGTTGCTCAACTTCCTCGCGACCGGACTGGATGTCACCGGCGGCGGACTCAAGTCGGCCACCGGGGCGATCCCGAATGCCGGGGCTGCGGCCGGCTCGGCCATCGATCTGGGGCTGGGGCTGATCACCCATTTCCGGAAGTGCCTGACAGATCAGTTCCAGCCCGCGTTCAAGAACAAGTACGACAGGTTCGTCAAGGACATCTGCACGGCATCGGAGGACCCCCTCAACAAGATGTGGACCGACTTTGCCGAAGTGGCCAAGGAAGTCCCGCGGGACGCCTTCGCCGGTGTCCCCCTCATCGTGCCCCGTCCTACCGGCAACTGAGACAGGAAAGGAGACCGAAGCACATGGATCAGCTGACGGCCTACCTGTACCGGCTGGAGCACCTCAGCGCCGAGATGGACGCGCGCGCCGAGCGGGTGGCCGCCGAGTCCCGCGAGGAAGAGGCCCACTACCGAGCGCTGGCCCAGGCTAGTGCCACCGCGGTGTTCGATCTGTTGCACGAGGTCGAGCAGAAACAGGAAGGCGACCAGCCCCAGCCTGCCCCGGTGAAACCCCGGCGGCCCGCGGGTGATGACGACGTGGACTTCGCCGACATCAGCTGGATGAACGGATGAGCGGCACTACGTTCGGGGCGATGCGCGGCCGTGCAGGGATGGCATTGCTGCGCAGCGGGATCGCGGTCGGCATGGCTGTGGCCCTGTCCGGGTGCGGCATCACCGTCTGGTACCCGACCCCGACCACCACCTCCGTCTCCAGCACCACTTCCGCGCCGCCGGCGCCCGCCACCCCACCGCCGGTAAGCCAGCCCAAACAGCTGCGGGAAGTGCCACCGTGCAGTCTGCTGACCAAGGCACAGCAGACCGAGTTGGGCATCGACACCGATGAGTTCGAGTCGAACTACTCGCTGGAGAATTACGGGCGGTGCTCGTGGCTTGACTTCGACAAAGGGAAGTCCGCGATCGCCAACCTCCGAGTGACCAAGAGGTACAAGGACGCCGGTCTGGAACAGCTATACCGGCGCAGGTCGGAGTTCCCCGCCTTCACATCGGCCACTGTGGACGGCTATCCGGCGGTGCGGACCGAGGATGACAAGAAGTCGTGCAATCTGCATGTCGGGGTCGGTGACGAGCAGAGCTTCGAGGTGAACCTACTCGCGGCCGACCTGACCAAGCCGTTGTATCCCAACGCATGCGAGTATGCGGAGGCGATCGCAAGGGCCGTGCTGCGCAACATCCCGGAAGCTCGTTGAGAAGCAGCGCGCGACGGTGTCACCCGGGTGAGCGATGCTGCGGGCATCCGCCCCACCGGGGATCGAGCATGGTTACGCTGTGATGACGTGGGGTCGCCTACCTCCCCCCTTTGGCGGCTCCACGAGTTGGGTGCTGGTCTGCCCCTCCCCCCTGGCGGGCCAGCACCCGTCATTAGCGGCGCCTCGTGCGAATCGCTCGTCAGCTCACCCGCGGACGAACGGGTGCGCGTAGAGGGTGCCGTTCGCAGCAGTGACGTCGTGGAACCACCGGTTGTTCGACGCGGTCATCGAGATGATCGCCTCGGGGAAGTCGCTGTCGGCGTGGCGGAGTGCCGCGGCAAGGTGGATCAGTTCGCCCGCTGGCAATTTCAGGTGAGGAGTAGTGATCCTGGAGGTCAGCAGCGGGTAGGCCAGCAGCAACCCGACCGCCCCGTACAGCTGGTCCTGGAGGTCGGCGCCGGCCGAGGTGAGGAAGCTCTCCGCGGCTTCATCGGGCAGGAGCACGTTGCACCAAGGGTGCGGGGACTGGTCGATGCCTGCCTCACCGATGACGAGTTCGCCCTCTTCCAGGCGGTTGGCGAAGTTCCAGTACGGAAGTCGAGTCGGGGCCTCGCGTTCGAAGCCTTCCAGCGCCGTGGCCTCGTCTGCGGCGTCGGTGAACGCGGCTGTTTCAACCTCGAAGGAAAGCGCCCCGGTGTCTCCGAGCTTGATGTGGCCCTCGATGTGGTCGATGCGGCCGTCGCGGACCAGATGGCGTTGTGCGTTGAGGAAGCTGGTGAGGGATGGGCATTTCAGCTTGCGGCAGCGCACGATGTCCGGTGCCGGCACGAGGCGCAGGGTCGCGCGGGTGATGATGCCGCTGCGACCGTAGTTGGCTCGGACGGAGTCGAAAAGGTCGCGCTGTTCCTGGGGCGAGCAGTGCAGCAGTGTGCCGTCAGCGGTCATCACCTGCAGCGCGAGGACGTTGTCGGTCTGGGCGCCGTGTTGATGGCTGGTTCCGCCGAGGCCGCCGACTGACAGTGTGCCGCCAACGGACAGTCCGATGTAGTCGGTGAGCACTGGTGGGGTGAGCCCGAGAGGCAGGGTTGCCTGGAGCACCCGGCTCCACTGCGCACCGGCGTCGACCACGATGTGCTCGGGCGTGACCTCGTGAACCTGGTGGAGGCCCCGCATGTCCACGACGATCCCGCCGGATGCCTGGGCCTGGCCGGCCAGCGAGTGGCCCTGTCCACGGGGGACGACCGGCAGGGAATGGTCCGCGGCGAAGCGCAGGATCGCACTGATGTCGCTGGCACGGGTCGGGCGCGCGACTGCGAGAGGCTGGTGGTGCACCAGCCCGCCGTAGTCGCGTGCTGCCCAGTCGAGGCTGTCCTCGTCGATGTCGAGTCGTCCGAGGAGTTCCGGCACGGGCACAGCGCCGAGCCTGGACGCGCTCGTCCAGGCTCGGGCGGCCGGGTCGAAGGCGAGGTAGGTCACGGGGTCTCCCTCGGCGTTGGGCGGGGCGGGACGGTTTCGTTGGCCCGCAGGGTGTCCAGCAACCGGTGACGCATCTCGGCCGCGCTGGGCTCGTTCACGTCGCTGAGCAAATCCGCCGCGGCGTTCCACGACGCGTGCGCATCCTCCAGGTCACCGCGGTCAAGGTGGAGCTGTCCGAGCGTGCGCAGGGTGTCGGCCTGTCCCCACAGGTCGTCGGAGTCAGCGAACGCGGCAAGGGCACGGTTCAGGGCCTGCATCGCCTGATCGACGTTGCCTTGGTCGCGTTGGTAGGAAGCGATCTTTTTCAGTGCGCATCCCGCCGACTGGCGCTCGCCGATCTGCTCGAACACTTCCAGTGCCGCGGTTACGTGTTCCAGCGCCTCCTCGATCTGGCCCCTGTCCCGGCAAGCTTCAGAGAAGTACGAGGTGGTGATCGCATAACCCCACTGGTCGCCGACGCTGGAGAACAACCGTCTGGCCTCTTCCAGGTGCAGACGGGCCGATGGATGGTCGCCGAGTACGTCGTGAGTCCTGCCGAGCCCCAGATGGCTCCACGCCTGTCCAGCATGGTCGCCGAGGTCCTCCCGGGTGGAGAGCGCCTGCTGGTAGCTGGCCAGGGCCTCCTCGTTCTGCTGTAGATCGAGGTAGGCGTTGCCGAGGATGTGGGTCAGGGTGGCGTGAGCATGCCCGTGTCCTAGCTGCTGGGCGAGGTCCTTCGCGTCCTGCACCACCGGCTTCCACAACTGCCAGGGGTGCCGGTGGTACAGAAAGTCGTTGAGGGCCACGGGCAGGAACACCGCCTCGTCGAGTTTCCGCTTCGTGCCCGCGGCGGTCGCCGCGGCCAACGTGAGCAGTTCGGTCTCGCACCACTGCATGGCTTCGTGCTTGGTGGTGAAGGCAAGCGGCTCGGCCGCGTCCTCGGCCGCATGCACAGCCGGCAACGCGCGATGGGGCCAGAGCAAGTGAGCCGCGGCGTGCGCGCTGTGCAAGTAGAAACTGACAGCACGGTGTATGGCCGCGTGGCGTTCTGGCTCAGGCTCGTGTGCGAGGGCAAGGTCGGTGGCGTAATCGCGGACAAGATCGTGAACCGAATAGCGGTTGGTCGTGACCGGTTCGATCAGGTGGATCGCGGCCAGCGCGTCCATCTGCTGCTGTGCTTCGTCCCGGCTCGTGCCGACCAGGGCAGCGGCGGCTTCGGTGGTGACGCCGTCGGTCGGATGCAGGCCGATGAGCCTGAACAGCCGCGCGGTCTTGGGCGCGAGCGCCTTGTAGGACCAGGACAAGACGTCCCGTGCGGCGGAGGACTCGTCCTCCGTGGCGAGCAGGTCAAGGCGGCGGCGCGCCGGGGACAACTGTTCGGACAACTCGGCCAGAGTCATGTTCTCCAGGAGCGCCACCCGTTCGGCTGCGATGCGCAGCGTCAGAGGCAGCAGGCCGCACTGGCGGGCAAGCGTGCTCGCGGCGTCGGGCTCGTCGTCGACCCGGGCGCCGACCATGCCCCGCAATAGCACCAGGGCGTCGTCCAGGGACATCGGCCGTAGCGTCACGCGGACGGCACCGTCACGGACGGACAGCCCGGACAGACGACTGCGGCTGGTCACCACAACCAGACAGGTGGATGAGCCGGGCAGCAATGGGCGGACTTGCTCAGCGGTCGCAGCGTTGTCCAGGACCATCAAGGTCCGGGTGCCTTCCAACTGGGTCCGGAGCAGGGCGGTCCGCTCATCGAGGGTGTTGGGCATGGCCGAGGGGCCGATGCCGACGGAGTTGAGCATCCGGCCAAGAGCGACCACTGGCTCGATTGGCTGGTCGATGGCGTACCCGCGTAGGTCGGTGTAGAGGATCCCGTCTGGGTAGTGCTTCGCGATGTCGTGCGCCCACCGGACGGCCAGCGCGGTCTTACCTACCCCAGCTGGGCCGTCGATGGTGATCAGGCTGGCGCGTTGCCGTGCCTGCTGCAACAGGTCGAGCTGGCGGACCCGGCCGACGAAGTGACGGGCCGCGGGCAGTTCAGCAGGCCGGGCGCGGTGGTGGGCTCTGGTTCGCCGCGCCGCTCCGGCCAGGGCGGCCAACTCGCCTTGGGCATACAGCGCTCGGTCGATGGTCAACGCGATCTCGGGGCTCGGCTGGCGCTTGCCTTGCTCCAGGTTGCCCAGGTGGCCCTTGCTGATATGAGTGCACAGGTGTAGATCAGCGAGGGACAGTCCACGCTCTTCCCGGAACTCGCGCATACGGGCGCCGAAGTCAGCAAGTTCGGTGGCTTCCGGCGTCGTCTCGCGTCTTCCGTTCATCTGAAGACCCCTCTCCCCTGGTCTTCTCTAGCCGCCCTCGCCGACACTGAACGTGACAGTCCGCTACGAACAGCGAGCGAGCCGGTCAGAGGAGACGAGGATATGTCCGCCACCAGGTGCCCTGCCCCAGGTTCCGGGCCGCCACCCGCCCAATCTCACCCGGACGATGGACAGCGCGGCACCCGCGCGGCGGAACCCGACCAGCTGGCAGCTACCACCACGTCTAGTGCTGGCCGGGCCGAGGCGCAGGCGCGGTCCTGCCCCGCGTGCGGGCACGCTGTCGACTCGCCGAGGTTCGATCGTGTGACTGGGCTCCTGGACCGATGGGACTGGGATATCGAGGCTCCACGCGCGATCGAACATGCCGCGGCCCGTGATGCCGCCGTTGCCTTGCTCATCCTCGACATCGACGAGTTCAAGACTGTCAACGACAGGCACGGTCACCTTGCCGGCGACGCGGTGCTCCGCGCGGTCGCCGCGGCCCTGCGAACCGCTGTCCGGCAGCAGGATGTGCTCGCCCGGTATGGCGGCGACGAGTTCGTTGCGCTGTGCTCGGTGGCAGAGGCCGGTGAGGTGATCACCATGGCCCGCCGGATCACCCGGGTCGTGCGGGAGTTGGAAGTCCTGGCCCCATCCGTGCACGGGAGCGGCACGGTGCCGATTGCGGTAACCGCTGCGGTCGGGGCGGCGTTCCTGTCGGCGAGCTACGGGCGCGCCATAGGGATAGAGGAAGCGCTGAAGCATGCCGACGCGGCACTGCTGGAGGCGAAGACGATGACCGCGGTGCGCGAGTGCTTCGTGTACCTCGGTGCGGGTGTAGGAGGTGGCCACAGATGAGATTGATGAACTTCGCCGCGACGAGCCGGCCGAGAACTGATGTTCGGGAAGTGTTTGGGTACGCGGTGCGACTTTCCCGCTCGACGGAGCCTTTATCCGCAACCCAGCGGTGAGGAGATTGTCGAGCGATTGACCGGAACGCAGGGATACGGCAGGCAGTCGGCGGGGAGTTGCCGCGGCCGAACAAGGGGAGAAGCAGTCATGACCAACGATATCGACTGGACAGCGGTCCAACGGGTCACCCACGTCATTCGTGGAGACTGGGCTCTCGCAATAGTTCGAGCATTGCGGGAGCGGCCATTGCTGTTCTCCGAACTGAAGATGGTCATAGAACGCGAGCAGCTCATGCCAGGATATGTGCTGCACGACAGCACACTTGCCCGGAACCTGCACAATCTCGTTCAGCAGGAAGTGCTCAGCCGGCGAGAACTGCCTGGAGGGTTTCAGCCCGGCGCGGAATATCGACTGACTCCGTTCGGGGAGGATGTCGTCCGGGTGTTGCGCGAGGCCAGTCGCTGCCGGCAGCCCAATTAAGGGCTCAGCACGACCGGGCCTCACGTATCAAGATCGCCGTGACCTTCCACCTGTCATCGTTGTTGCGGACAGTGACATCGACAATCCGACGATCAGGCGAAGAATCCGCAACTCCTCCACGTGCCTTATATTTTCGCCAGCGTGAGACATCGACACAGTCGACAATGTCTACCTCGACAGGAAACTCTGGAACCCGCACAGCCTTCACTCGCGGCGCGGTGACCGGCAAACCCAGCGTGATCAGTCCGGCGATGGAGTCGGCGTAGAGAAGTCCGCGGATATCGGTAAGGGCCGGAGCTGAGGTATACAGCGCGAGCCCGTTCGAATAATGGTTCGACGTGGCCGCGGCAACGGTAAACTCGTGCCACATGCCCCGGTAGGCATCAATCGCCAGCCGCGCGGCGTTGCTGCCGACCCCGGGCACGTCCGCGACTGCTGAACCCGACGATGCGGGCGACACGGCGCTGGTCGAGGTTGCGGACGGCAACGGCGTGGCCTGGTGCAGCTCGTGTGTCCCGCAGCCTGTGAGCATCGCGGCCGAGCACAGCAGAATTGGCGTGTACATACAAGATCGCATCGACATCGAGTTCTCCCAAAGCAGGTTCTTCATCAGGTCTACTCGCTGTTCCCTTGCTCGCGGAACCGCAAGTGCGACTCGCACTGACGCAAGTTCAGAAACCTTCACACTTCTGGTTGCACTCAGAGAAGAGAAGTGCCCATGCTTGCACCAATGCGAGTCCATGCTCGCGTTGACGCAAGTCGGGAAGCGTCCGGTAGGCAGAGTGCGCACGAGTTGAGCACGTTCATCGACCTGACCGGGAGTGACTATGCACGCAGGTGCGAAAAATGTTGCCGCAATTGCGATAGCAGGCTTTATTGGCGGGACAGCTGGAGACCCCGCCACCCTCAGCGAGATCGACTCCAGCCGACCGGGCGTCACCTGCGAGTACCGGGTACTCAACACGGCAGGGGTGCACCGTACACCGTCGGAAATTTACTCCAAGCCCAGCTTCAAGATACTGCGCCGGGACGACATCGTGTGGGCCGAGCAGAATTCCTACCCGCATCCAAGCGAACAGCACATCTTCGTTCGTGAACTCGTGGGTGGTGGCTGGGTGATCGCGGACTTCCTCAAACGCACCACGAAACACTGCGATCTGCCTCAGGCACCCTCGCCGCACGAGCAGTAGCTCGTGCATCGGGCCGGCCACCCTCCCTCCCCCCAGGTGGGTGGTCGGCCCGCCCGATGGTGGGTGAAGTAGCTGATCAGAGTGTGGGCGGCCAAGGCCAAGTGTGGCCGAGGAGCAACACCAACAGGCTGGCACCGATCAGAAACGGACCGAGAGGGACTTCGCCGACCCGGCCACGCCGTCGAAGCCGCGCGGCCACCCGCGCCACAGCCAGCGTGATCGCGGCGGTCAGGTAGCAGAGCAGGAGCGCCGAGCCAGCCGCTGACCAGCCCAGCCAACCGACAACCAGCCCGCACAATCCGGACGCCTTGACGTCGCCGGCCCCGAGTTGGCCAGGGGCGCCGAGGTAGATCACCAGATGCACGACCAGCGCGACCGCGGTGACGAGCACGGCTCGGACGAGCGCCCGATGATCCTTCTCCGCGGCTGCGGCCAGCGTGAACAGCGCCAGCAGGGCCGGGTAGCTCGGCAGGGTCAGGCGGTTCGGCAGGCGCCTCTCGACCAGGTCGGTCGCTGCCAGCACAACCCCGACCACCGCGAACCAGCCGAACGCGAGCAGTACGGGGCGCCCACCGAATCGCCCGGCCAGGGCCAGCCACGCCAGGGCGGCGCATATCCCGACCATTGCCCTGACCGGCACCGGTAACCGCCAGGCGAGCGCTACACCTGCCGCACCGCCCAACGCGGTCCAGCCCGCGACCAGCGCACTGTCCACAGCTCCTCCGAGAGGCAAGCGCCATCGACCGGTGCCGGACTTCGTTTCTGTGCCGCAACGCTCGAATTCCGCCGCAACGCCAGAGCGCGGGACCGCGCCCGAAAACCACGCTACTCGCACAATCGATCTGGATCATTACCTTGGACGCAATGATTAGCCCAATAGTGTGAACAAGGTGTCGCGGGTCCACACTCGCGTTTGCGCGAGCCTGGACCCGGCCCTGTACAACCAGTTTGAAATGAATCTCGAAGTTCACCCCGGAGGTTGTCGTGCATATCCACCACTGTCATCTCGCCAGGAGGTACGCGATACCCCTGCTCGTTGTCGTGATGGGCATCGCCACAAGCGGGTGCGAACAGCAGACGGTCGCGCGCCCCTCGACCAGCGGTCCGGCGGCGAACGTGGCCACTAGCACAGAACCACCGACGCGGTCGGTCCAGGACCAGGTACTGGCGGCCTACGACGGCATGTGGGCCGCGATGAGCACGGCCGCGGAACGCTCCGACCCCACCGCGCCGGAGCTGTCCCAGCACGCCGCGGATTTCGCCCTGGACAAGATCATCCGAAGCTTACGCATCGACAGCGACAACGGCGTGGTGACCAAGGGCCGGGTCAAGACCGCCCCCACAGTCACCGAGTTGACCCCGCCGCGGGATCCCCGGGAGGCCCGGGTCGCCGACTGCGGGGACGACGGGGAGACCGCGAAGTACACGCGTGCCGGTGTGCGGGTGCCGGATTCCAGCGGAGGGCGTCGCAAGATCCAGGCCCGGCTCAAAGTCGTTGCCGGCCGGTGGGTGGTCACCGACTTCGCGATGCTGGAGGTGGGGTCATGCTGACCGCGATGTTCCTCTCCGCGACGGTGGTTTGCTTGGCGGCGCTGCTGCCCGCGACCGCGCAGGCGGGCCCACCCCGAGGCGGAGTCTGGTCGCACATCGGCTGCGGCCAGGGCGACAGCCCCGAGTGCGAGGTGTTCGCCGGGCAGAACTCGGTCGCGGGTGCCGGATCACGCCCCGGCCCGGCGGCCCCGGCGGGCAACGCGAAGCCGGTCTGCGTCTACACGCCGGTGGACGATCCGGCGACCCTGAACTCCTTGGCCTTCCGCCCTAACGAGCCGTCCGGCCCGCCCTTGGCTCCCGGGTCGCGCTACTACCTCAAGCAGTGCGAGGGCGAGGCCCCAGGCTGGGTCGTACTGTCCCCGGGAGCGGTCCCGCCCCCACCGTCGCCGCGTGAACTCGCCGTGCAGGCGAGATCGCGGCTACGCCCACCAATCCCGGTCATCTCGTTCAGCCCGAGCAAAGCCCAACTGGTCAACCTGCCGACCTGGCTGTGGATCGACCCGGTGCGCTGGCGACCGGTTTCGGCGACCGCGGGGGTTCCGGCGTTGTCAGTGACCGCGATCGCCACTCCAGTCACGCTCTCCTTCACCATGGGCGACGGTGCCACCGTCCACTGTGGCGGACCGGGCACCCCGTTCTCCGGCAAGGACAATCCGGCTGCCGCTTCACCGGATTGTGGCCACACCTACCGCGTGGTCACTGGTAACAGCGCCCGCGGCGAGTTCCCGGTGACCGCGACCATCCGATGGCGGATCACCTGGGCTGGCAGCGGGGAAAGCGGCGGCCTTTCTGATCTGACCACCACCGCGACCGTGACCGTGCGGGTTGAGGAGGCCCACTCCCTGTCCGTCCGTTGACTGAGCCGACCCGCGCTCACCGGATCACGCAGCAAGAAGCAGGCAGTCACAACGAAACACCTTGTCACGAAAGGCTCGTCGAAGAACACATGTCGACGCGTCGCGATGGCTTTTTGCCTGGAGGAGGTTGGTGATGGCTACTTCGGTTTCGACCATGCAGGGCGTGCCGACGCCGGACGCGTTGGCGAGTACGTGGGGTGGCCGTGACGGCACCGGCAAAGCGTCGTCTCGCATGAGCGGCGCGAACCGGCGCCGGAGCATCCCCCACCTCCTGCTGGGTGTGCTGCTGGTGGTGGCGTGTTCGGTCGGCGGAGTGCTGGCCGGGATGCGGTTGGGCGACCGAGAGAGCGTGCTTGCCCTGGCCCGTCCGGTCGCGGTGGGACAGGTCCTGGCGGCGCAGGATCTCAAGCAGGTGAACCTGGCGGCGGACTCCGGAATGGATGCCATCCCGGCATCCGCCGCGTCCACGGTGGCGGGACAGCCAGTCGCGTTCAGCCTGCCAGCCGGGTCGTTGCTGACGCGTTCGGCGTTAGGTTCGCCGCAGATTCCCTTGCAGGGCAAAGTGATTGCCGCGTTGGGTCTAAAGTCCGGACAGTTTCCGCCCGACTTGACACCCGGAACGACGGTGCTGGTTCTCACGACATCACCGCAGGGCGCCACGACCGGAACACAGAACGCACAGACCTCGGGCTGGACCGCCGTGGTGACCGGGATCGCCTCCCGCGAGACCGAGCAGACCACGGTCGTGTCCCTGCAACTGTCCGAATTGGACGCTCGGTCGTTGGCCTCGGCACCGGCCGGGCAGCTCAGCCTGGTGGCGACATCGGGAGGTGCTCGCTGATGCTTCTCGCGATCTGTTCGCTCAAGGGGTCCCCCGGAGCCACCACGTTGGCCGCCGCTCTGGGCGCCCGATGGCCCGCCGGGCAGAATCCGATCCTGGTCGAGGCCGACCCGGCAGGGGGCGATCTGATGGCCCGGTTCCGCCTGGCCGACGCGCCGAGCCTGGTCACCCTCGCCGTCGCAGCCCGCCGCAGCACCGATCTGGGGCTGCTCGCCCGGCACACGCAGCGGCTTCCCGGAGGTCTGCGAGCGGTGATCGGACCGGTCGGCGCCGAGCAGTCCCGCTCAGCGTTGTCCGTGCTGGCCTTCGGCGGGCTCTCGACACTGCGGCGTGCCGCCGACCAGCCGGACACGACCGTCATCGCTGACTGCGGCCGGGTCGACCCGGACTCGCCCGCGTTGCCGATCATCCGCAATTCCGACGCCATGTTGCTGGTAGCCCGTCCACACGATGACGAACTCGCACACGTCGCCCTCAAACTACGCGAGGTCCAGCGCTGGTCCCGGAGGCCCTGTTTCGTGCTGATCGGCGACGGCTACCCGACTCGTGCGGTGTCCCAGGCGCTGAGGATCCCGGTGCTGGGGCGCGTGCCTCGCGACGACAAGGGCGCCGCCGTGCTGTGTGGACACAGCAACAGCCGGCACAGCCCAGTGAAGTCCAGGCTCGGCGAGGCCGCGGCCCGAATCGCGATATTGGCCTTGGCGCACCGGCATGCCGGCAACCGCGACGGCACCGGGCCGCCGTCGGCGCGGCGGAAGACGGTTCCCGGCACCCCAGTCTCCGGTGCGACGCTGCAGCCCCTTTGTTCCCGGACACGAAACGGCGCGGACACATGAGCACACACGCCTTCGACGACCCACAGAGGTCGCACACGTCGAACGGGGCCGATCCGAATTCGGCCCGGCCGCACCTGCCCGGCCCGGCAGAGCTGCCGCACCGGCCCAACAGGGAAACCGAGGCGATGGAACGATTGCGGCGGCGGCTGCGCCAGGACCTCTCGGAGCGGCTGAGCGAACGCATCCACGCCGACGAGAGTGCGGGACGCGCCCCAATGGGCGCTCAGCAGCGACGCCAACTCGCCCAGTTGATCCTGGAGAGTTCCGTCGAGGCCCACGCCCAAGCGGAGCTGACGAACTCAGCGGGCGGCGGGATGCTGGTGGCGCCAGAGGTCGAGCAGCGCGTGATCCAGGCGGTGCTCGACGAGGTGTTCGGCCTTGCTGGTCTGGAACCTCTGCTGGCCGACCCGGAGATCGAGAACATCAACATCAACGGCTGCGACCGCGTTTTCGTCCGCTACGCCGATGGCCACCGGGCTCGCCGGGCACCGGTGGCCAGCTCGGACACCGCACTGGTCGAGCTTATCCGCGACCTGGCCACCCGCAGCGGAGTGGAGGAGCGGCGCTTCGATCGCGGGTCGCCCTTGGTTCACTTCCAGCTTCCCACGGGAGAGCGCGTTTCGGCGGTCATGGCCGTGACCCCGCGTCCGTCAGTGTCCATCCGGCGGCACCGCTTCCAGAAAATCACCCTGGCGCGGTTGCGGGAGACTGGCACGATCGACCTGGCGTTGGAGTCGTTCCTGGCCGCGTTGGTCCGGGCGAGGCTGAACGTGTTGGCCACCGGCGGTACCGCGGTCGGCAAGACCACACTGTTGCGCGCCTTGGCCTCGGCGATCCCGAGGTGGGAACGTTTGGTCACCATCGAGGATGTATTCGAACTCGGTTTGGGCGAGGACACCGAGGCACATCCGGATGTGGTCGCGATGCAGGCCCGCGAACCGAACCTGGAAGGGGTCGGCGAGGTCTCGCTGTCGTATCTGGTGTGGCAGTCGCTGCGCATGTCGCCGGATCGGGTCATCGTCGGCGAGGTGCGAGGCCCTGAAGTGATCCCGATGTGCAACGCGATGTCGATGGGTAACGACGGCTCCATGGGCACCCTGCACTCCTCCAGCAGCCGAGGGGCGTTCACCAAGTTGGCCGCCTATGCGGTGCAGGGACCGGAGCGGCTGCCGGTGGAGGCGACCAATCTCCTGGTGGCCAGCGCCCTGAACTTCGTGGTGCACCTGGACAAACCACGCGATGATCCGGGCAAGCGGGTGGTCTCCTCGATTCGCGAGGTCGTCGACGCCGACGACCGCCAGATCATCAGCAACGAGGTGTGGCGGCCGGGTCCGGACCTGCGTGCCGTGCCGGGCGCCCCGTTGCGGACTGAGACCCTCGACCTGCTCGTCGCCGCCGGTTACGACCCTGAGCTGGCCGCTCGCCGCGACGGGTGGTGGCGGCTGTGACCCCAACCGTGGCGTTGTTCGGGCTACTCGGCGCCGGCCTGGCCGTTGGCATCCTGTTCATCCGGACCGGCCTGCACCGCGGCCGACCCGCCCGCGACCGTGGGGCATCGCCGTGGTGGCGCACGTGGTGGGTCGCGCACCAAGACCGCAAACTGGTGGGCTGGCTGGTGGCAGTGGCGATCGCCGGCCTGGCTGTCGGCGCGGTGACCGGCTGGGTGGTTGGCGCCGTTCTCGCCGCGCTCGCGGTCGCCAGCCTGCCAAGGATCCTCGGCTCCAACACCGACCACAAACGCGACCTCGCACGCATCGAAGCGATCGCGTCCTGGACTGAGATGCTGCGCGACACCCTGGTCGCAGCCGCCGGCCTGGAACAGGCCATCCTCGCCACCGCCCCGGCCTGCCCGGCAGCGATCCGCGAGGAGATCACCGAGCTGGCCCTCCGCCTGGAACGCGGTGAACGCCTCGCCCCGTCGTTGCGCCACCTCGCCGACCAACTCCACGATCCGACCGCCGATCTGGTGATCGCCGCGCTCGTGCTGGCCGCCGAACACCAGGCCCGCCAGTTGGCGGACCTGCTCGGCGAGCTGGCTGGAGAAGCCCGCGAGCAGGCATCCATGCGGATGCGAGTCGAAGCCGGTCGGGCCCGCACCCGGACCAGCGCGCGGGTCATCGTGATCACCACGCTGAGCTTCGCCGTCGGCCTGGTGCTGTTCAACCGCGGCTACCTCGCCCCCTACGACTCGGCGTTCGGCCAGATCATGCTCGCGCTCGTCGGCGTCCTCTTCGCTGCCGCGTTCGCTTGGCTGGCAAGGATCGCCCGGCCACGTGATCCTGAGCGGTTCCTGACTGAACTGTCCACGATCCGCACCCATGACGCTGACGTCGGCGGGCTGCTCGCGGGGAAGGGGGTGTGGTCGTGATCTCCGCGTTGCTGTGGGGCGCTGGGCTTGGGGTTGGGCTGTGGGCACTGGTGGTCTATCTGTTCCCACCGCGGCCACCCCTGCGCACCCTGGTCGCGAGTCTCCACGCGACGTCCACGCCGCCACCGATCCTCACCGCGGACTCCAACAGCTGGGCACTGCGGGTCGGCAAACCGTTCATCAAGTCACTGGCTGCTCTTGGGCTGCCGAACCGCAAGCTGCGCAATGACCTCGCGGTCACCGGAAGGAGTGTCGAGCGCCACTTGGCGGAGAAGGCAGTCTTGGCGTTGACCGGGTTGTTGCTGCCACTGTTGACACAACTGACGCTCATCCTCGCCGAGGTCAGTCCGGGCTGGACAATCCCGGCGGTCGCGAGTCTCCTCCTCGCCCTGGGCGGATTCCTCCTGCCGGATATCACGGTCCGGCAGGAAGCCGAGCGACGGCGCGCAACGTTCCGGCTTGCCCTGTCGGCCTACCTCAACCTGATCCGGGTCCTGCTGGCCGGCGGCGCCGGGGTCGACGGCGCCCTGTCCGACGCGGTCGTCGTCGGTCGCGGCTGGGCATTCCAGCAACTGCGCCAAGCTCTGATCACTGCCCGCATCACCCGCGTCACCCCCTGGGTCACCCTGGGGCGGCTCGGAGCCGAACTCGATGTGCACCAGCTGTCCGAACTCGCGGCCTCAGTCAGCCTTGCCAGCGCTGAAGGCTCCCGGGTGCGGGCCAGTCTCGCCGCGAAGGCCGCCGCGTTGCGCACCCGCGAACTCACCAACGCCGAAGCCGAAGCTCTGTCAGCTACCGAACGCATGAGCCTTCCCGTGGTGATGCTGTTCGGCGGATTCCTTGTATTCATTGGATTTCCCGCACTCATGAGCGTGCTGGGAGGGTTGTGAGTTCCACCAGAACAGTCCACACCGGACTGCGAACCGCAGGGAGAAGTCGATGTTCACCGAAGTTCACATCCTCAGCGCCCGCATCCGGGCCGAGCTGGAGCGGCTGCGCCGCGACGAGGCGGGTTACTCGACCGAGGCGGTCGTGGTCACCGCTTTGCTCGCGGCCCTGGCCATCGCGGTCATCGCGATCATCGTCATCAAGGTCACCCAGAAGGCCAAAGGAATCAACCTGTAGGCCGGTGACCACGATGCCTCGACGCCCTAGCCAACCAGTCACGCCGAACACGCGCGATCGTCCACACCGGACACGTGTGCGGACCGCACTGCGCCGACTGCGGACGGATCAACGTGGCGCCGGAACGGTCGAACTCGTCATCGCCACGCCACTGCTGTTACTGCTGATCCTGATGATCGCGCAGTTCGCGCTCTACCTGCACGCCACCCACATCGCCCAGGCCGCCGCAGCAGAAGCCCTGTCCGCGGCACGGGTATCCGGTGGCAGCGCAGCCGCGGGCAGTTCAGCGGGGCGACGTGTCCTCGCGCGGCTGGGAAGCGGCCCGCTGCGCGCGACCTCGATCGATGTCCAGCGGAGCAGCGCCCAAGCCTCGGTGACGATCACTGGGTCCGTGATCAACCTCATCCCGTTCGTTGCCTTCACGATTCATACCGAAGCCGTTGGGCCCGTTGAGAAACTCACCTCACCGACCAGCACCGGAGCGGGGCCATGACCGCAGCCTGCGAACCCCGCCCCCGGGCGGTATCGGTGCGAACCCGGTTTCGTGCGCTGCGTCGCGAGGAACGGGGTTCGGCCGCGGCCGAACTCACTCTGCTCACTCCACTGCTGGTCCTGCTGTTGTTGTTCGTTGTCCTGTGTGGACGCGTGGCGAGCACCAAACTGCGGATCAACGACGTTGCCCACCAAGCCGCTCGCGCCGCCACCCTGGCTCGCACCCCGTCGCAAGCCACCGCCGACGCCCAGGCCACCGCCAGCGCGGCCTTGGCATCGGCCGGGATCACCTGCCAATCGCTGTCGGTCTCCACCGACACCCAGGGACTCAAGCCCGGTTCCACGGTAACCGTGACCGTCTCGTGCAGCGTCGGACTCGGCGACCTGATCATGCTCGGTGTTCCCGGCTCGCGCACCTTCCAGTCGAGTTTCTCCTCACCGGTCGACGTGTGGCGCGGCACGTCCTCGCGGGCCCAAGCAGGAGGTGCGGAATGACGGTGACAGTATCGACGCGCCACCGAGCGCGATGGCTGCGCCACGACGAGGACGGCCGGGTGACCGCGTTCGTCATCGTCATGGTCACCGCGGTCCTGCTGTTCGCCGGCCTCACTCTTGACGGCGGCCTTGCCCTGGCAGCCAAGGTCCGCGCGTTGGGCGAAGCACAGGAAGCCGCACGGGCCGGTGCCCAGGAGATCGATCTGGCCGCCTACCGCGCCAACGGCACCCTGCGACTGGCACCCCGCCAGGCGAGCGCTGCCGCGCATGCCTACCTCGCCGCCGCTGGCCACAGCGGCACTGTGTCCGTCGCAGGCAACACGGTCAACGTGACCGTCCTCGTCAGTCAAGCCACGCAGCTACTCGGCCTGGTCGGCATCGACTCGATAACCGTCACCGGCACAGGCCAAGCCGAGCCACTACGCGGAAGATCCGGACCGTAATCCCTTGACCCCGCGCCACCGCTCGAACCAGGCGCGGCAGTGGAGAAGGAGAGCATGATGGGGACGATTGAGGAGATCGAACGGCGCATCGAGGAAGCCGACGCCGCTCGTAGCGCGAGGAGAACCGCCGCAGCGAAACGGGTCGGCGAGCTAGCCCACCAGCGCGCCGCCGTCGCCGAGCGACTGGCCGACATCGAGCGGGACCTCGGCGAGGTGCTCGCTGAGTCCAGTGACATCATCGAGATCGACGAACTGGCCCGGTTCACCGAGGTACCGGTCGCGGATCTCACACGATGGCTGGACTGCCGCAAGACGGGCCGCGTCAAACGCAAGCGGTCCAACGCTGGCGCACCCGCCACGAAGAAGGACCCGAGCCGAGGCCCTGCCGCGGCAGGGACCTCGGCGGCAGGTCAGGCATCCACACTGCCCGCGTCCGCTGAACCTCGCGCAGACACCGTGCACACGCCGGTGCGGATGGCGGCGGCGCGATCCGACTCGGTCGTTCTGCCTGGGCTGCGGCAGTGAGTCCGGCCGCCTCCGGCCCGCGAGCCTCCGATGCCGAACGGGGGACAAGGCGTCACCACGCTGGGTGGGTGCTGGTCGTCGCGCTCCGGTTCGTCGGCCGGATGCTGCGTGGACTACTCGCCGCCGCCGTGTTGTTGGCTCTTCTAGCCGGCCTCCCCTGGGCACTGGTGCACCTCGTGGGCTGGCCACTGCCTGACCACGTCCCAACCTGGGACGAAGCCGAGGCCACCCTGCTCGGCCCGATGAGCGCGCGGTTCCTGCTCAACACCCTGGCATGCCTGTGCTGGATCGTGTGGTTCCTCTTCACCATCGACATCACCCGCTGCGCCGTCGACGCGGCCCGCGGCATCACCTGGCCGGCAGTCCGGCCGACCGGACCCCTGCGCGGGCTCGCCGCCGCGCTGGTCGGGACCATCGTGCTCACCTTGCTCAGCAACCGAACCTCGGCCGCGCCGCCGGCCACCGCGGCCGTGCTCACCGGCGACCTGACACCGGTCGCGGTCACGGCCCCGCTTCATCCCGGCCCGCCCCAGCCTTCGGCCACCGTCCAGCAGCGGGACACGATGACCCTCGACTGGTCGGCGCCCGCGCCGCCGGGGACGGTGAAGGCCACCGAGGAGGTCCGCCTCCCGCACATCCAGGGCGCGACCGTGGTCTACGACAGCCTCTGGCGGATCGCCGATCGGATGTTCGGCAACGGGAACCGCTGGCCCGAACTCTACAAACTGAACCACGGGGTGCTCCAACCCGATGAGCGAGTCCTGACCAAGCCCCACCTCGTCCGCCCTGGTTGGAAGATCACCGGCTACATCCCCTCGCCCGCACCGCCCGTCGCGCGGCCACCCGACGGGCGGCAGCCAGCGGCCCCGCCTACCGAGCCGCCGAAGACCACGCCCCCACCGGCCAGCACACAGGCGCCAGTCGGCGATGCCGACTCCGCCGATCACACGGACGAGCAGGACACCGCCCGGCAGCCCGGCCTGGACCTGCTGACCGGCGCCTTCGTCAGCATCCTGCTGGCCGGAGTGACCAGCGCCGCCGCGGTGTCCGTACGGATGTGGCGCCGCCGCCGCTACCGCATCGGCAGCGGCGACCGCTCCGACCTGTACCGTCCGATCGCGCCCGTGGTCCGTGCCCTGCGCACCGCCCACGATCACCGTGGCCCAACCGGCCTGGACGAGGTCGAGGTCATCGAGGCGGCGCCACCGCCGCCGGCACGAATCTCTATCACCGGGACGGGCGCTGCCGAACTGGACGACGAGCCCGCTGCCGTGCCAGCACGGGTCGGCGTGCGCGCCGGATGCGAACTCGCGCTCAACCTCGCGAGCACCCGTGGGCTCGGCCTGCTCGGGCCGGGAGCGCCCGCCGCTGCCCGCGCACTCCTGCTGCACCTGCTGGCCCAGCACATCCAGGACGGCGAGCATGTCCGAGTCCTGCTGCCCGCCTCCGACCTGCTCACCATCTTCGACAGCGCCGACCCCGCACACCTGCCATCCACAGTCAGCGTGGTCGATTCCCTCGACACCGCCCTGGACGAGCTGGAGACCGAACTCCTCACCCGGACCCGAACCGTGATCGACGGGACCACTCCGCCGCGCCCGCCGGGCACGCTCGTCCTGCTCGGCAGCCCGGCCGCACATGCCGAGCGCCGGCTGCAAGCCGTCCTCGACAACGGCTCCTCCCTGGGCATGGCGGGCGTCCTCCTCGGCCAATGGCCTCCCGGCGCGACCGTCCGCGTCCGTCCGGACGGCACCGTCAGCGCGGCCAGCACCGGCCTCGACGCCAGCCTGGCCGAAACTCGTCTTTTCACCCTGCCAGCCACCGACGCCACCGAGCTGCTCACGGTCCTTGGCGAGGCCGAAGGACCCGCCGACCCCACGGGGAAACCGGTTGACCGTCACGGTGAGCCATCGCCGACCGCCAGTGCCGCGCCCACCCGAGTCGATGTCAACGAGCCTCACCTCCCTGGCCAGGACGACACGTTCGAGAAACGCACGCGGCTCGAACTGACCGAACCGCCCAACACCACCGGGCTCACCGATGCGAACCCGACACCGCGGCTGAGGGCACTCCGCGCACAGCCCCCGCCGGTCGGGACACCGCCCGACTCAGTAGTCCCGCCTGGTGCAGTCGACACCGACCGGAACGGCGTTCACCGCGGGACGCCCCAGGATGACGAGCTGGTGTCCGAGCCCGCTGTGACGCCACCTCTGGCTCTGCGCGTGCTCGGATGCGTCCAGCTGGTCCTGCTTGAAGACGGAGTTGGCCGGGACCTCACCGCGGCACTGACCCGCAAGCAACGCGAGGTGCTCGTCTACCTCGCGTTGCACCCCGATGGTGCGCGCCGGGATGCGGTCAGCGACGCCGTCTGGCCCGACAGCCCGATTTCTCGCCCCTTCAACAGCTTCCACAACGCACTGTCGATGTTGCGGCGAGCCCTGCACCAGGCAACCCGCGGCGGCACAAGCGAGATCATCGTCCATGACGATGGCCGGTACCGGCTCGACACGAGCATCGTGACGACCGACTGCGGACGATTCCAGGCGGCGCTCAGCGCCCGTGGCAGCCCGAGGGACAGCGACTGCATCGACGCACTCCACCAGGCTGTCGCCCTCTACCACGGTCATCTGGCCGAGGACGTCTCCTCATGCTGGATCGAGCCCTACCGCGAAGCCGCCCGCCGCGATGTGCTCGACGCCCTCGGCATCCTCATTCGCGCCCACGCCGAGACCAAGCCGGACACGATGCTCGACCTGTTGGAGAAGCTGCGCACCCTCGACCCGTACAACGAAGGTGTCTATCGCGACATCATCCGCACTCAAGCTCGGCTGGGCCGGCACGAAGCGATCGGGCGAACGCTGACGCTGCTGGTCACCACCTTCGACGAACTCGGCCAGCAACCGGGCCAGGACACGGTCAACCTGGCCGAGTTCCTGCGACGGCGCGGCACCGCCGCCAGCTGACCATCCATGCTCTCGGGCGGGACGTCGTGCATGACCTCGACCGACACAGATCACGGTCGGTCACGTGTCGGCATAGGGTGAGCCTGGTGATTGACCAGATGACCGTGGAAGCGGCGGTCGCCGACGCTCGCCTTGCCGTCTTGGAGTTCGACGACGCTCGGGCATGGCTGGAACGTGCCCGGCAGAAGCCGCTGGAGCCGCTCGCGGCCGAGGTCTGGGTCACCGAACCGTCATACCGCCACATCCTGCTCGTGCGGCACCGCGTGCGCGGATGGGTACCGCCTGGAGGCACGGTCGAGCCGGGCGAGACGCCGCGGGCAGCCGCGGCCCGTGAACTCGCGGAGGAGACCGGCGTGCCAGGTGAACTGCTGCCCGTCCCGGCCGCCGTCACCGTCTGCTCCTACCGCGCCACTGGTCGCCGACGCTGGGCCTGTCCTACGTCGCCATCATCAGCCGCGAGGTGCCGCTCGGTGGGGAAAGCGGCCAGCCTCCGAAGTGGTTCAACCTGGAGGAGGACTGGAGCAGTGCCTTCCCCGAGGACCGCCACCGCATCAGCGCGTACGTGCGCCGACTGGCGACGGAGTACCCGTTCAGTGCCCGCTGACGTCTGCCGCCAGGGCGGAAACCGAGTCCGGGTAGAGCCTGGCCCTCACACCGTCTGCCCCGCAACATCACGAGCAGAAAACCCCGGCCAAGTTCGAAGAGCCCCTTTGTGTCAACGAAACTCGCCACGGTGATGCCGTCGCCAAGACATTTTCATCAACCGTGTACCATGACCCGACAACCCTCGGCGCTATCCGAAAAACGGAAACCGACGGGCACTGAATCACGTTTGGTCCAATCACCATGAGCATTCTCCGCCACGGTCAGTCCGGCAGCGCCCAGCAGGAAGCTGCAGTCCCATCTTCGAACGGGTTCAAGCGCCAGGCAGAGCTGACATGTCGCCAACACCACACGAACGGCACAATATCAACACCAGCCGCGAGAACCTACAACTCAGCCTGCCTACCAATGCCCCTTCCCATCCGATTACCGATCCGCCTACCCACTAGAGCAGCAGGAGCGATCGAGCCTATTCGCGCAGGCCAAGAGCTTCCACGCCCTACCCATGCACCCCCCGACTTGGATGCCGGCAGGCAAATGAACAGACGGGCCGGGCGCGCCAGGAGATCTGGGCCACTCACCACTATCGCTCTCCACTTTTCGCAAACAATCGCCACACGAAGACCCATGCTCATTGAATTCTTTCCATTTCACCCTTGATCCCCCATTGCGAACTATTCCCTATCTTGATCTTGATTCATCACCGAAAACGAGACCTACTGAAGATCGATTTCACCAGCCGGCGCATCTGTCGATCAATACAGAAATGGGCCATAAATTCGACAAGACCTCTTGATTCAGGACCACAAGAGAGTAGAATCAGAGTTGTCGGACAACGGGGCGGCACACCTCGAAATCCGATTCGGCAATCCGGCATAGATCAACGAAAAGGTAGTCTGCCATGACTATTCTTGAAACGTCCGTGTCGCGCTTTTCGCTCACGGTGGATGTATCCGACACAGTCGCCGTCATGATCGATAACGCAGACACCCCGTGGGGCCGACGGCTGCACGAGGCGTTGGCGTTGGCGACCTCCGCCGACACCGCCTACGCGGTCACCCCGTATGTGAGCGTCGGCCTGGACGACTTCCGACCCGATGCCCCGCAACGGCCGGACCGGCCCGACGTGGCCGACTGTCACGTCTCCGGGGTGCTCGGCAAACTTGCGGCCGCAAGATACCTCACCGCACGCACCGAACTCCGCGAGTCCTCATCGGAAAGTTATCTCTCCGACGGGCGCACCGTGACGAGCGTGGCAGTGCACCGGCCGTTCGCGCTGGTCGAGGTCGACTACTGGTTGCGCCGGGATGCCAACCGTCCTACAAGCCAGTACGGCTACGCCTACGCCCGTCGGTGGGAGATCAGCCACCGTTCCCACATCGTGCCCGCCGGCTTGTACCTGATCGGCGAAACCGGCGACCACGTGCCGAGGTTGACCGGCGTCGCCGGTGTCGAGGCGAACCGCACCGACCTGGTGTCGCACTTGTTCGACCTTGAGGGATTTGGGGCCAGCACCTGCGACGCGGACTGCGACGCCTGCGGCGCCCAGTGGCGAGCTGAGTGCGGCTCCTGGCACTTCCGGGCTGAGGACTGCCCCACCGACGCGTGGTACTTCGACGACGCTGCCGGTATCGACGACACCACAGGCACAATCGCGTGCCCGGCATGCCGAGCCGGTCGAGTCGGCTTCGCCATCTCCTGAACGGTCCCCGCGTCCGCGGCCGGCTCATACCGACGCGCCCACGGGCCTCTGGTCATCGAATCCTGTTCGTCTCGCGCCCTTGTGAGGTTTGTGATGTTTGCTGCGCTCTTGGTCGACGGCACCCCCGCCGAACCCTGCGAGGACACCCCTGGCGCCGTGACTCTGGAGTTCGCCACCGACACGGCCGCCACCCATCGGTGCCGCGCATGCGGTGAAGAGCTGCACAAAACCGTGTCCGGCTACGAAACCGACTTGGGCGAGACCGGGTGTCCCGACTTCGAGCCGCACACCGACACCGGCCCCGAGTCCGGCGAAGGGCCGCACGATCCGGAACACATCCCAGTGTCCTGGTGCAACAGTGCCGCGGTGCACACCGACGAGTCGCAGGACTCGGTCACGGTGTCCATTTCGGTCGGTGACCCCCGCGGCGCGTTCACCCTCACCATTCGCCGGATGCCCGATGACGTCGACTGTGGCCTTGCCGGCCACCTGATCATGCACACCCCCTACGCGGGGCAACCGTTGCCGCATATGGAACTCACGCCGTTGCATGACGGAACCTACGTCGTCGGCCCCTACACCCCGACGCAGCGCACGCACTCCGTTCCACCCGCGGCCTAACCCGCGTCGCAGACCCGCCACCGCCCACTGGCCATGACTGATCCACGGAGGTACTCACGATGACCGCCACCGCCGAAACCCCCACCGCCGCAAGCCTTCCGCGTCCCGCGTTGGCTGCCCGGCTGAGCTTCACCACAGACCGCGCCACCCTCGCCGATGCCTTGACCACGGTAGGTCTGGGCGTGCCCACGCGGCCCGTCCTACCCACTCTGGGCGGGGCGCGCCTGGAGGCCAGCGAGGGTCACCTCACGATCAGCGCCACCGACTACGAGACCACCGTGACCGTGCGCATACCGGGTACCGTGCAGGTTGCGGGCATCCTGCTGGTTGATCATGGCGAGATCAGCAAGCTGTTGGGCGCGCTGGTCAAGGGCACCGGCAAACGGGAAGCCGACGCACTGCCGGCCACCGTGCGCACCCTCGATGACGGCACCCCCATAGTGGATCTTGCCGGGTACACGATGCCCGTCACGGCCTACCCCCTTGAGGACTATCCGCCTATCCCAGAGGCCGTGCCGACACTGGCCGAAGTCGACCGGGATGCCTTCGCCCGGGACATGGCGCGAGTGATGGTCACGGCGGGCAAGGATGACACGCTACCCGTGCTGACCGCGCTCGGTCTGGAGATCACCCCTGGTGCCGTCACGATGGCGGCAACCGACCGGTACCGGCTGGCCGTCGCGCCGCTTCCGGCCGTCACCGCCGTCCGCGACGCGCAGAACGCGCGTGCCTTGGTGTTGGGACATGTGGTGGCACGGGTGGTCAAGCGGTTCACCGGCGACCGCGTACGCATCGGACTCGACGACGTCACCGCCCCGTCGATGGTGTCGTTGACCTGTGGTCCCGTCACGGTGTCGGTACACACCGTGGATGCCCAGGCTCCGCCGTACAAGCAACTTCTCCCCGACGGTGCGGCCGGCATCGTACGGACCGGGCGTGACGCGTTGCTGACCGCGACACGTCGGGCCGCCGCCGTGCTCGATGCCAAACGGCACAAGAACGGGCAGGTCGATGTGATCATGTCCGGCGCGTCGGTTTCGGTAACACCGGTACTCGCTGAGAACACCGATGCCGTGACCGCGCCGACGCAACCGGCCACCATCGAGGGGATCAGTGACGGTCACCGGTTGCGGTTCAACCCCGCCTACCTGCTCGATGCGCTGAACACCTTCACTGGCGACACGATCACCGTGCACACCCAATCCACTGCTTCTCGCCCCGTGGTGTTCACCAATGCCGCTGACGGACTGACCGACCCTGCCGCGTTCCTGCACCTGGTCATGGGGGTGCGTATCCCACAGGGAGAGAACCACATCCACACGCGAGAAGCCGGCAACCGGGTACCCGTCGGGGCCTGACCCGACCTCCGGCCATAAAGGACAGACGGCGTGCGGGCCGGGGCGAGGCATCTCGACACGTCGCAGTCGACCCGCGCGGCCCGCGCCTTCGTCAACCGTCCGCGCGCACCGTCGCGGCGACCAACTTCGGTCGGCTCAGCCACGCACCACGCAAGAGAGGGCACTATGTCTGACAACCACGGCAACGATCATAAGATACCCGATGGATACCGACTCGTTGATGAAACGACCCTATCGTTCCTGTGGTTCCACACCGCCGCCGTCGCGCTCCACTATTTTGGAGTGAAGAAAATCCCGCTCGTCTCCGACGCGGAACGACTCGATTGTGTCATGCGACTAGGAAAACTCCATCAACAACACAGTGACCTGCTGCCAGACGAATCTCTGCTCGTCATTGACTGCTTGGTCACCGCGGCTACGGACCTGACGCGAGTGTCCAGGCACTGACCCGTTGTCAGGACCCGGCGAGCGGGAGCACCTCCGAAGAGGTGCGGCACACCCACCCGCCAGGCATCCAGCACCGCGCACCAACGAAACCGCGCGCGGACGGCCAGTCTAGCGCACCACCAGCACCCAGCAGGACCGCCATCGACAGCGCGAGCCCGGAGAAGGCCAGCTACCCGTCTGGAGCCAGACGTACAGAACTCTCGGAGCGCAACGCCATGTCCACGCCATCCAGGAAGACGAGTTCGCGCCACGCCACGACACGTCCACGCACACGGCCGATGCCACCGGCTAATGCGGAACTTCATGCACGCAAGATAGCCGAGGTAGTCGTATCCGCCTGGCACGGCGCGGACGACAGTGGGCGACTCGACGTCCCTATTTCCGTCGTAGCCACACTGGCCGCGCTTCCGCAGGCCGACTCGCGGGGAAACGACGTCGTCGAGTTGGTGAGCGAATGGACCGTGCCTGAACTCGTAGCCTATTTCCGGCATACGTGGCGTTCGGTCATCCGTTCACGTCCGGAGGTCACGCACCTGGTGTACCCGGTGATATCGTGGATCTTCGACGACAGCCAGGCATCCGTGCATCCCCACGCCCATGCCGTTGCCCGCGCTGCACTGGACGCCGGTCAACCGGACCTGACCGGCACCGATCGGCGGTTCGACACCGACCTACTCGGCCAGGTGCTGGTGCTGCTACGACCGAAGTCCGCGCTGCAAGCCCGCGGGCAGTTCTACACCCCCTCCGATATAGCGGCGCTGCTCGCAGGAATGTCCACTGTGGAGGAACACTGCACGGTGCTGGATCCGATGATGGGCACCGGCGGTATGTTCCGCGCCGCCGCGGCGGTCATGCGCGAACAGGGCCGCGACCCGCACACCGTGTCCTGGGTTGGCTGCGACATCGACGAGACCGCCGTAGCCTGCGCCACGGTGAACAGCATGATCTGGGGACTCGGACGCGACATCGTCTTCCATGCCGGCGACGCGCTGACCCCGGACTGGGAGACTCACGCACGGGCGCAACGAGACGAACTACGGCGCCTGGCAAGCGGTATTGAACGCGACCAACGCCTGATCGCTGCGCTCACCTCGATGTGAACCCAGCCTGCCGTCGATGCGGAGCGCGCATCACGCGGCTCCCAGTGCGGCGGGACGCGTCACGCGGCTCCCAGTGCGGCGGGACGCGTCACGCCGAGGAAGGTCGAGCGCCAGATCCGTTCGATGCGCACCACCGCGCCCCGGTGCGGCGCGTTGACCATGGAGTCGGCGGAGAGTGCGATCCCCACGTGCGTGACCGCGCTCGGCCCGGAACCGAAGAACACCAGATCACCGGGCAATATCGCCTGCCCCGTAGGCACCCTCGGCCCTGCTTGATACTGCGTCTGCGCGGTGCGCGGTAGCCGAATCCCAGCCGCGGCGTAGGCCGCCTTCGTCAGCCCTGAGCAGTCGAACCCACCTGCAGCGGCTCCGTCACCGCCCCAAAGGTAGGGCAATCCCCTTTGGCTACAGACAAAATTGAGGGCGGCGACAGCTGCGGCACTGGGTGCCTGGATCGTGGCGCACTCACCGGTTCCGGTGGTGGTGCAGGGGATGCCGTGAACCGCTCCGACTACCTCGCGCGCCGCCTGCTCGAAGTTCGCGTAGCGGTCGGGGAATCCGGAACGCTGCACGGTTTGTGCGGCGGTGGTGACGCTCATCCGCTGCCAGCCGTCGACGGCGATCAGGTGTTGGTAGAACTTCGTGGCGCTGTAGATGGGATCCATGATCTGGGCGGGGCTGCCCCATCCTTGGGAGGGGCGTTGCTGGAATAGGCCGAGGCTGTCCCGGTCGCCGTAGTTGAGGTTGCGGAGCCCGGATTCGGTCATCGCGGTGGCGATGGCCACGACCCAGCCGTGTTGGGGGATCTGCATCTGCTTGCCGACCGCGACGATCGTGGCGGCATTGGCCATCTGCTCGGATCCATAGCCGGCCGCCCCGCTTGCGGTGACACCGGGTGCGGAGCAGTTGAGGCCGCCGCCGGTTCCGGTGCCGAAGACCGCGTGCAGGACCGTGATAGCGCCAGCTCCGAGAAGCAGGACGGGCACGAGGACGAACGCCACGCCGAGGGCGGCGAGCTTGCCCATGAGGCACCTACCTTCGGCGGCAGGCGGGTTGTGGGGGCATCGGAGGAGGCGGGGCCAGCTCAAGCCGCTCCCCGACAGGCTGACCGCCTCGGTTGGTTCCTGCGGCGTGAGGCATTGCGGCGGCAAGGCCCGGCCACAACGCAGGCAGATCAGCCAGCTGGACCCGCCCGCTGGCCGCGGTGTCCCCGACGCGCCGCCACCGCGGCTCGGTCATGTCCAGGGGATCAGCGCCCGCCAGTGCACTGGTGGTCGCGACCAGTGCCCGGTTCGGGTAGTCAAACGCACGCAGGGCCTCGGCCAGCGCACGGCGAACTGCCGCTTCTCGTTCGGGGGTGGGCAGCCAGATCAGGACCGGGGTGATGATGCCGGTGATGGTGGCCAGCCGTTCGTAACGGGCGAGCTTGGCGGCCAGGCGAGACAGGGGCTCGGTGCCGAAGTCGAACTCGATGAACCACTCGATCTCACGACCAGCCTGATGCCACCGGCCGTAGCCGTCGGGGGTGATGATGTCACCCCAGTGCCGGCCGCAGCGGGCCGCCGACCACCACGCGGTAAGCCTTCCGGCGGCACCAGGCTGGCGGCCGCGGCGGATCAGCGTGGTGAACAGGCTGTTGCAGCCCACGGTGTGGGCGAGTTGGAGGGAGTATGCGCGGCCGGCTTCCTCGTCTCGGTTGTAGTTCAGCTCCGCCGGTTTGATCCCGTCCTCGTGGGCGAGCAGTGTGGCGCCGACGGTGTCCAGGACGTAGTGCATGGGGTGTGAGCCGCTGTCGCGGTGCGGTTGGAATCGGTGCAGCACTCCCCACTTGCGCAGGTTGAGCAGCCGGAGGTTGGCCGCGCGCCGGGTGGGAAAGGCAAGGTCGACGAACTGGTGGGTGGTGAACACCTTGTGCTCGAAGAGCATTCGCGCGAGCCACCGGTCTCGCGCCGTGAGGTGTCCGGCAAGCCAGGCCAGGTGCTCGGCCGTCTTGCGTACCCGTGCCACCCCGCGGTCGGGGTTGTGGCCACGCAGGGCGCGTTGTGGTGTGGGATTGGAGATCATGGCGTCAAACACCTCCAGTAGTTCAGGCGGCGCGGCGTGGGTCGGCCGGTCGCCGGGTGGCGGGCCGGATCGGGAGGTTCTCTCCCTGCGGGCGGGTGTTGATCAAGGCTGCCGTGCGGATGGCATGGGCGCGGCCGGGGATGGCGGGTGGGAGTTTGCGGGTGCGGGCGGTGAAGGGGTGGGTGTCTTCACCGTCGAGGACCAGACGGGCGGCGAGGTGGAAGGCGCCCAGGTGGGCGAGGTCGTGTTCGGTCAGGCGTGGGGTGGTGTGGCGGGCCAGTTGCCGGGCGTCTTCGGGGCTGGCGGCGAAGAACAGCTTGGATCGGGCGTTGGCTGAGATTCCGGCGTGCAGGTCGTTGGGGAGCTGATCCAGATTCTGGTGGGCCAGCACCATCGACAGGCGGTATGCACGCGCTTTGGCAAGCAGGGATTCCAGGGAGTAGGGCAGGTTGAGGAAGTTGTGGCACTCGTCGATGTAGACCGCGGCATCCCGGCGCTGGTGTTGGGGAAGGCGGCCTCGGCTGGTGGCCGCGTGCCAGGTGGCCGCGACGATGAGGGAGCCAACCATGCTGGTGGTGTCCTCGCCGAGTGCGTCCTCGGCGATACGCACCAGGCAGATCCCGCCGTCGAGGACCTTGGTCATGTCCACTGTGGATGCTCCACCGGCGAAGGCGTTGCGGACGAACGGGCGCAGTAACAGGCCGCGGAGCTTGTTCATCAGGGGCGCGATCACCTGGGCGCGTGCCGGGTCGGACAAGCTGTTGAACCCCGCCCAGAAGCCGAGTAGGACTTCGTCGCGGATGTGCTCGGTGGCGCGATCCCGGAAGGCGGGAACGGTCAACAGCTTCGGCAACTCCAGCAGGGTCGGGGTGCCGGGCTGGGTTGTGAGGGTGAGCAGGCTGGCGCGCAGGATGTCCTCGGTGCGCGGTCCCCAGGAGTTGGCGTAGATCCGGGCGAAAATCGACACCAGGTTGTCGACTGTGCGGGCGACGTCCTTGCCCTCCAACGGGTTCAGCACCGGTGGCCGCGTTGCGCTGTCAGCGTCGAAGAGCACCACCTTCTCCCCCAGTTCCTCCGGCAACCGCATGAGCAGGTCGTTGACCAGGTCACCTTTGGGGTCGATGACTACCACGCCGCGGCCGGCGTGCGCGTCGGCCAGGACCATGTTGGCGATCAGCTCGGACTTGCCGGAGCCGGTCTTGCCGAGGATGTGCAGATGCTGGCGGGCATCCGCTGTGTGCAGACCGATCGGGCGGACGTGGCTGGTGTCGCTGACACCAATCGGTTTGACCTGCGGACCGGTGGCGACGACACCCGGCGGCGGCGGGAGTGCGCGGGCGCCGGCGCGGCGCAGGCCGGGGGCGGCTTCGTCCAGGGGCAGGTGGGCCAGGGCGGCGAGTTCGGGCACTGACAGCAGATCGCCGCTGTCCAGGCGCCGGGATGCCACCTTGTCCCTGGGCTGGCGCAGGCGGGCGCGGCGGTAGTGGTTGTGTTCGGCGAAGAGGGCGAACGCTGCGGCCAGGGCGTGGCCCCGGCCGCGGAGAACGGCGAGGATGGCGGCGCGCTCGTCCCGGGTGGGCTCGTTGTCCAAGGTGGTGGACACCAGGTAGCGGATGCGGGTTTCATACTGCGGTTCCCGTTGCTTGGCCACGATTGCCCGGTCCTGGGCGTTGTAGTCCAGGCTGGTCTGCCGATCCACCCGTGGCACCGATGAGGAAGTGCGCCTCGGCCGCTGGGTGTTGCCGCCTGGGGTGATGAGGTCGAGCAGGCGGCCGGTCAGGTTGGTCGAGCGGCCGGTGTGCAGGCGTCTCGCGGCGCGGCGGGCTTTGGCCAGTCGGCGTCCGGTGACCGGGCGGGCCAGGATCTGCACCTGGACACGTTCGTATGGGCCGAGGCCGACGGCGACACCGAGCAGGGCTCGAAGTGGATCTGCGGCGAAGTCGGTGCGGATGGGCAGGGCTTCGGTGCGGGCCAAACGCAGTTCGCCGCCCAGCGTTTCGCCCGGTTGGTCTTGTGGGAGCGGGGTGGGAGCGGGGTGGGTGTGGGCGCCGGGCCAGGCGGCTTCGACCGCGCGTTCGATCAGTCCCGGCGGCACGACGCCGGGTACCCACAGTCGGATCTGCAGGCCCTCGATGGTGAAGTCGTACTCGAAACTCAGGTGCGGCTGGCCGTGCAGCAGACGTTTCCAGGCGGGACGGAGCAAGCCGATGAGGTTGGACCACAAGGCGATCGCCCCGGCGGGCTCGGCGGTGGGCGGGGCCAGCACTGTGACCAGCCGCGCCCGGTCGGAGAGCCGGGCCTGGTTACGACGCCGCCATAGGACCCGGGTCACGACCATCACGCCGATGAGCGGAGCGAGCACGCCGCCACCGAGCGGGCCCCAAGCCAATAGCCACTCCCAGATCGTGTTTGCGGCGGTGGCCAGGGCACTCCACGGGTCGCGCAGGTAGTCGGTCAACGGTGATGCCTGCACGGTTCCGCTGTCCGCCAAGGGGATTCCGGCGGTTGGGTTGGACGGGATGTGGTCAGGCCGCATCGAGTTCGACCTCCTCCGGCGGCTTGCCTGCCGCGTCGACGGCCACGGACTCCATGTCCAGCCACCCGGAGTTCTTTTCCGAATCCGGTAGAGAAGCCAGGAACTCCGGGGATGTTGTGATCAGGGTGTGTTCGGTCGGAGAGGCCAGAGCTTGGAAGGCGACCCGGTGAGTGTCGGTGGCCAGCAGCCCTTGGCCTTGGGCGGCGGCAAGCAGGAACTGGCGTTCCCCTGCGGAGAGGGTGAAGGCGTGGCCGATCTCCTCAATGGCCTGCGGGGCCTGGCGCAGCAGGATCTGGGTGTTGGCGTTGGCGATGACGGCTTTGCCGATCTCCGAGCCGAGCACGTCGGCGGCGTCCTGGGTGGCCACGGTGAGTCCGGCCCAGTGTTTGCGGCCGGCTTTGGCCATGCGGAAGAGGAATTCCGCGCCGGCCGGTTGGCGCATCAGCATCCAGGCTTCGTCGACCACGACCAGCCGGGGGCGGCGGATCGCGGTATTGGAGACCTGTCGCCAGACCGCATCCAGCGCGAGCAGTGTGCCGAGGGGTTTGAGTTCCTCGGCCAGCTCTCGCAGAGAAAAGACCACGAAGTGGCCTTCCGGACGCAGCGTGGTCGGCCCGGCGAACAGCCCCGAGAACGCGCCGGTGGTGTAGGGCTGCAACCGCGCTGCCAGGGCTTGCCCGGCTGGGTCTGTGGAGTGGGTGAGGGTGGTTGCCAGGTCGCTCAGCAGGGGTGCGGGGCGTAGCCAGGTGCGGGGGTCGCCGGTGATCCCGGCCGCGGTGTAGGTCGCGGTGATCGCCCGGTCCAGGCAGACCCGCTCGGTGGCGTCGAGTTCGGCGGCGAGCAGAACCGCGATGACGGTGTGCAGGAACAGTGACCGCCGTACCAGGGCGTCCCGCGGTGCGGTGCGCCGTCCGTCGGGGCGGGTGTGCACCGGCAGGTCGAGGGGGTTGAGGTGGATGCCGTCGGCGCCCAGCCGTAGGTGGGTGCCGCCGATGGCTGCGGCCAGGCGGGCGTATTCGTCTTCGGGGTCGACGATGAGCACCTGCACGCCGCGGTAGAGCGAGCGCAAGGCTTCGAGCTTGACCAGATAGGACTTGCCGGCGCCGGAGCAGCCCAGGATCACCGAGTTGTGGTTGGCGCAGGCGAAGCGGTCGTGGTGGACCAGTCCTTGGGAGCCGAGGTTGAACCCGTAGAGCACCCCGGTCGGCACGGCCGCGGAGGCCGGGTCGGGGGCGGGCAGGTCGGGGCTGGTGAACGGAAAGCTGGCTGCGAGGGCGGTGGTGTCGAAGGTGCGGCGCAACCTGAGCTGGTCCAAGCCGAGGGGCAGGGTGGTGACCCAGCCTTGCAGGCTGCGGTAGCTGGCCGGTTTGGCATCCAGTAGCAGCGAGGCGGCCAGCGAGCGCACCGCGGCGACCTCGGTGGCCAGCTCTGGCGCGGTGTGGGCGTGCACGGTGAGGTAGAGGCCGAAGCGGAACAGCTTGTCCTGGCCGCGGGCCAGCCGGTCGGCGAGGTCTTCGGCATCGGCCAGGGCGATCGCGGCGTACCGGTCAGAACTCTGCGCGGGAGTGGAGCCGAGCCGGCCGACTTGCTTCTTCAGCCGGTCTGCGGCGGTGACCGGGTCGATGGGCTCGATGTGCAGGCTGACGTCCAGGCGCCCGGGGTAGGTCAGCAGCGGTTGGAGCCAGCCGGGGTGGACCTCGCGCGGGTAGCCGGTGATGGCGAAGGAGGCCACCTGTTCGCCGCCGACTTCCAGGTGGCGGGCGCCGATGGTGATCGCATCCGGGGTGAACGCCCCACTGCCGGTGAGGTTGGTGCGGCTCATCGCCGATCACCTCCGGTGTCCTCGGTGTGGGGTGGGGTGCCGAAGGCGGCGGGGTTCCAGCCGTCGGCCGGTGCGGTGATGATCACCTCGTCCGCGGCGGCCAGCACGGTGCCCGGCGGGATGAGCGAGTCGGGGTCGCAGACCCCGGCGAGCACGCTGGCCGTGGCTCCGGGCTCCAGGGGCGCCACAGTGATCCCGGCTGGGGCCAGCAGCGCGGCGGCTTCCTGTATCCGCTGCACCAGCCGCATTTCCGCGGCCCTGCGTGCCCCCTCGTCCTGCCCACCCTGTGCGCGGCCGAACCTGGCCAGCAGAGACCTACCGGGGGTGGTGCCGCGGTGGAGGGGCTCGCGCAGGACGAGCAGGACCTGACGCCGCAGCAGGTCTGTGGTTCGGGCGAGTTGGGTGAGGTAGTCGGCGTGTTCGCAGGCGGCCTGTTCCAGCGCGGGATGCGGTAGCCGCGGCGCGGCGGTCTGGAGTTCGGCGATCTGGGTGGACAGGTCCAGGCGTTGGGCGCGCACCAGCAGTTGTACCGGGGCGGTGAGGCTGTTGAGGAAGCGGGCGAAGACGGCGACGAGGGCTTGTTGTTCGGCGGCGGTGCGCAAGGCGAAGTTGACCGTGGAGCACACCGCCAGCACGGCCAGGCCGTCGGCGCCCAGGTCGATGACACCGGTGTCGGTGACCGCCTGCACCGGCAGCTCCAGGGGTGCTGGTGACACGCCCTGGGTGCTGGTGGAGTGGGTGGCGTGCTGGGCCAGCCACGCTGGGACGGCCGGGATGCCCTCCGGAGCGGCGACCCGGTGCCGCGGGCGCAATGCCTGCCGCAGTGCGGCGAGGGCGAGGCGGTCCAGGCTGATCCCGTCCCGCTGCCCCAGCGCCAACGCCACCGCCAGCGCGGCGATCGGCAGGGCGGCCAGCGCGAAGACCAGCAGCGGCAGGAAAGCCCGGGTCAGCAGGTAGCCGGCATAGAGCAGAGCGCCGACGGTGGCCAGGATGAGCACCTGCCGACCGGTGAACGGGCCGAGGATGCGGTCCGGCCGATCGACATCGGCCGAGATGCGGATCGGCGCGGTCACTTCGCACCTCCAGATCGAGTCGGTGGGGCAGGCTGCGGCGGCTGGAACATCAACGTCGTCACGGTGAAGTCCGGACCGCTCGCCGACGTGGCACTGGGGGCTGGTGGGGACTGGAACTGTGTGGGGGCAGGGGTGTGGGAGCGGGCGCGGCGTCCGACGGGTGAGGCTGCCGGATGCCCGAACACCGGGGCCGCGGGCGCGGAGCTGGCGGTGCGGGGTGGCTGTGGCGGTTCGGTGCTGGCGGGCCGGAACTGAAGGTGTGTGGGCACCTGCGCGAGCGGCACCCGAGTCGGTGGGCTCGCCGCGCTGGCCGGGGCCTGGAACCTGGGCGCGCTGGGCGTGACCGTCGGGCGCGGGAAGGGCACCTTGGGCGTTGGGCGGTCCGGGATGGGGCTGTGGAAGGTGGTCATGGCCGGGGCCTCCGAGGCGTGGCGGGTTGCCAGGTCGTGGGTGGGGGTCTGCGGGGTGTGTTGCTGGAACCGCACCGCCGCGACCCGGCTGGGCGTCTGGGGGCGCGTGAGGGTGGTGGCGTGGTGGTCGCGGAGGCGGCGGGCGACGGCCTCCGGGCCTCCGACGCCGGCCAGTCCGCCCCATTCCCGGATCGCCATCGGCCACGGCGGCCCGGTGTTGGCCGCCTGCCCCGCGTTCGCGAGTGGGTGTGGGGTGGCTGAGCGGGCACCAGATGCCGCAGCGCTGGGTCGGCGGGTGCCGAGCAGGCCGAACGCCTTGCCCATGACATAGGCGCGCGCCAGCCCGCCGATGAGCGAGCGGCCCTGGCTCAGGCGCAGCGGCGCGAGGATCCAGAACGGGATCTTGACCAGGATGTAGAGCAGTGCGAGCCCGACCAGCAGGTTGACCAGTCCCCCGCCAGTCGGGCCTAGCGGGGTGAACCCCGGGGCCAGGATCACCCGCAGCGCGGTGATCAAGGTCAGGGACTGGGCCAGTTGCACCGCCAGGCACCCGCCGAAGGCTTTCCACCACCAGCGGGCAATCCCGTCGGAGATCGACAGGGCGTGGCCCATCAACAGCAGCGGGGCGGCCGCGATGAGCAGCACGGTCACCGTGACCCGAACGATGTAGGTCAGCAGCACCGCGATGACCCCGATGGCCACCGCGACCGTCAACAGGGCCTGCACGAGGGTCATCACGAACGAGGGACCCAGCAACAAGCTCTTCAGCGCGTCCGCGGCCGCCGTGGGGTTGACCCCCTGGCCCATCAACGCGGCGGACAGGGCATTGGCGAGCTCGATGGCCTTGACCGAGACGAACAGTGACAGCGCACTGGCCAGGAACCCGGTGATGAGCCTGGGCAGGATCTCCTGGGCTGAGGAGCGGGTCTGCACGCTCTGATAGGCCATCAGCTGCATCCCGGCGAAGACGATGAGCAGCCCGTAGCAGGCCAGTACGATCTCCCAGGAGGTCTGCCACAGCTCACCGAGGCGGGGCAGCGTCTCCGGGGTCGGGGTGGTGAGCAGGGTGTTGCCGAGCAGTTCCAGCAGCGGGTTGAGCACTGCGAAAGCCATGTCCCGGAACAGCTCGGTCAGCATCGTGTCCAGGCAGACCGACCAGGTCTCGGAGTCCCACAGGGAGCAGACCACCTTTCCCGATCCACCAGGCTGGCCAGGAGGTCGCCCCGGTGTGGTGGGCTGGGGCAGACAGCCTGGTCCCGTGCACGGCGGCGTGGACGGGACCGGCCTCGGGCTGTTCGTAGTGGTGGTGGTGCTCGGCGCCGGGGTGGGCGGCGGTGTGGTGGGCTGGGCGGCGGCGGTGACCGCCACGGCGGCGGCCAGTAGCAGGCCCAGACTCCCCGCCAGCGCCCACCTGGCCCACCCTCGCAGCACACCGCGGCGGTGCCGGCCCTGCGTGTGGGGGAGCCTGCCGGTGTTCACGGTCAGGCCCCGACGATCTTCTTGAGGATCTCCACCACCAGTGGCGCCAGCAGCGCCACCAGGTAGCCCAGGCCGGCGCACTTCATCGCCAACTTGCCTTTGGCGGCCTCGCCCGGGTCCCCGCCGGACATGCTGTAGCGGGCGCCGCCGATGCTGAGGAACAGAGTCGCGACCGCGGCGAAGATGCCCAGCAGCCAGAGCTGAATTCTGCTCAGCACCTCCTCCAGCGACTTGGCCAGCGCCAGCACGCCGACCGGGTCGGCCTGCGCCGACGAGGCCATCCCCAGCAAACCCAGGGCAATCGCCGAAAGGACCAGCAGCCAGGTGCGCACGGTCCGACTTCGTGGCGTCCGAGGCGTAGTCATCCGAGGACCCTGGGCAGGGGCAGCCGGGTCAACCGGGCCGATGGCGGTGTTGCCGAGCCAGGGACGAGTGCACCGTCGACCGTCCGAGTCCGGGGTCGCGGGCGGCGCGACGGTGCGCGAGGGCGGGGTCAGGCACATGGGGGCACCTCCGAACAGCGCGGCGAGGCCGGAGTGGTCCCGCACCCCTGAACACCGGATTTCGGGTCCGTTTTGGACATGTGGCGGCAAACTTTGCGCGGACGAGTTCCCAGCCGAGCCGACACGGACAGTGATGGCTCGTCGGTGTCGTGGCCGGTGCACTGGCAGGTGGTGACTGGTCGCGACAGGGCGATCGCGACGGCCACGCGGTTGGTCAGAGAGTCGGTCGGCTCGTCGTCGACAGCGTCGTCACGCAGGTAGGCGAGCAGTCGGTTCTCGGCGCGTTTGCGGGTCTTGTACGCCGCCCACAGCGGTGTCTGGTGGCGGGCCGCCCAGTCCGACAGGACCACGTTCTCCAGCCGGGTCGTACCGATCAGCTCGGCTTCGGCCGGGGTCAGGACTTCCTCCGCGACCGCGCGCGCCAGCACCAGATCCGGATGCCCCCACGGCGGGTGCGGCGGGGTCGAACGGAAGCCCGGAGCAACCGGAATCGGACCCGCCAACGCTTCGGTAAGCGCGTCGTGGCCGGACCGGTAGGCGTCCCACCGCAACCGGAGCATGATCCGCGGTCGGCGCACATCGACGGTCGACAACGCGGCCAGGAAACCGCGCAACACCTCGGCAGCCAGGTCCGCCGGGTCACCGGGGAACCGGGCGGACAGCGACGCGGCGACCGAGGTCAGCGCCGGCAGCGCCACGCCGACCGCGGCGACTGTCCAGCGCGACCCCGAGATCCGCGAGCGCAGTACCAGGTGCGCCCACACCGCGTCCCGGGTGGCCTGCGTGCACCGTCGGGCCAGCAGGTGGTCACGCACCTCGTCCAGCGGCAGTCGGCGAGGCGGCAGGCGTGGAAACAACCGGCCGTCCACGGAAATCGGTTCCGGCCCCGTCACCAACCAGGTAAAGGCGTCGCGTGCGACATCCAGGGAGTTCACCGCGGTCGCGACTTCGGGATCGCGAGCCCACAACTTTGCTGCCATGACGTGACTCCTGCGGCATCGAGGTCAACAACGCCACCAGGAAGCCATGGCCACTACTACTTAAATACTAAAGATCATGAATAAATGATCTATGCGACTACTATTGTTTTACTAATTCACTATCGAACACCGACTTGCGGAGATCGCCTTCGAAGAGTCGGCGACGATCTCAAGCTATCCACGTAAGCGACCCTGAACTGGCCTTTAGTTTTGACCTAGTAACCATCCTGCCGCCCTGCGGGGACTGCACCCAAAGCTTCTCAAGATCACTTAAGCGATCATCTCCGGTCGCGGAAAAATCTTGAAAGTCGTTTTGTTCTCACATCCGCGACGGACATGCTTGACGATGCAGTCGGCGCGTCGTCACTACTGAAAGGCGGTCGACACCCCGGCAACTGCTCGGACTGTTGAGTGTCATCCGCGGGCACGGAAGAAAATTCTCATGGCGTGTCCAAAACGGGACCAAAAAGGGGCTTTAAGGAGTGACAGCAAAAACGCCCCAGACCCGTCCGGGAGCCACCCATGATCCACGGCAACGGCAGCGACCATGACAGCGGCAACTCCGGTTCCCGCCACACACGACGTCTCGAACGGACTCGTGCCTCGGCCTCTCCGCCACGGCGACGAACACCCCGGCTGCCGTTGTCGCACCGGCTCCCGTCCACAGTCTGGCCCTGCGCCCAGGGCGAGCAACGCGAAGACACCGGACTGCTCGCCGACTGGTTGCTGACCGCCGTGGTCAGGATCGTCACCACCTACACCGAACCGGGCCACCGGGTCCTCCTGCTGGCCCCACCGAGCGGCTCCCGACGGACCGCCTCCGGTTCGTCGGCGGTCGGCGGCGGCCGGGGTCACGGTCCGTACGCCGGACTGCACGAGGCGGCCTGGACCGTGGTCCGGCTCGGTCGCGGCATCCAGACCTACACGGCCGGTCCGACCGACAGTCCGACCGATGCTGGCATCGCCGAGCGGTCCGAGCCGCCGGTCCGGGCATCGGACTCGGACCGACACCTTGGCGACACCAGTCCGGATCCCGGCGACACCGGCCGATCCGACTCACGCACTCCGGTCGAGCCGACCGGACGGCGGGCGGCCAATCCTCCGGACCGCTTCGACCTGATCATCACCACTGTCAACCCCCAGGCTCCGCGTTGGGTGCGCACACGGGACTGGGATCGCCTGCTGACCGTTCACGGCACCCTTGCAGTCATCACACACAGTGACCGTCACGCGGGGCGGCTAACCGATCCCACGGGAATGCTCGTGCGCATTGTCCGGGCTGCCGGGCTGACCTTTCGCGATCACGCGGCGCTGCTGTGGGTTCCCGTCCGGCGCGGTGCGCTGGACACCGGCGCGGACTCCGCGACCGACCATCACCTCGTCCCGGCGAGCGTGGTCGGCGCACCGCAGGCACCCGCACAGGTCCACTCCGATCTGCTCATCTTCACCAGGCTCCCGAGCCCTGCCACGGCCACCGGCGACAGGGAGACCTCTGATGTCTGATGGGGTGGTCAGTCCTGGCCCCCGCCCCCTCGCGGCGGCGGAGAAGTTCAACAAAGCAGCTTCGGCGGCGGTGCGGTCGGCGGCGCTGTCGGTGTGGCCGACCGGGCAGCACGATGAGATCGGCCAGCTGCGGGACGGCGGCTACGTGGCTGACACCGCGGCTGACGCTGAGGGGGTCGTGCCCGCAATCGCCGTCTACGCCATCACGACCTACAGCCAGCCAGGTGAGGTAGTGCTGGACCCGGACTGTGGGGCGGGCACCGTTCTGGTGGAAGCGCTGCGCGCGGGTCGGCACGCCGTCGGACTCACTCCGAACGCCCGCTGGTGGAACACCGCGCGCGCCAACGTCACGGCCGCCAAACGCCACGGCGCCTGGCGAGACGGCTCCGTCCTGGACGGTAAGCCGCAACTGCTGGCCACTGTGCGAGCGGCCGGACTGGCCGGTCGCGTAGGACTGGTGCTCACCACCCTGCGCCTCCACGGCGGCTGTGACCTTGGTGGCGGCGATCCGGACAACGCCCTGACGAGGCTGACCCGGACCCTGCGGCACTGTCGGCCGCTGGTGCGCCCCGGCGGGCACGTCATCGTTATCCTCCGGCCGAGGCGGCACGCCGGGGCGCTGCTGGACCTGCCGAGCCCGGTGCTGGCTGCCGGACAAACAGCGGGGCTCATCCCGGCCGCGCGCTGCGTGGCCCTGCTGGCGGAACTGCGCGACAGCCGCTTGGTCACGTGCGCGTCGCTCGCGCAACGCCGGGCCGCCGCCCGCGACCGCGCCGCCGGTGCGCCGACGCTGCTGCCGGTCCATCACGACGTCTTGGTGTTCCGCGTCCCCGCCCTGGCCGAACCTGTTGCCCTCGCCGCCGCCAGAGGCCACCTGCCGCCGATGCTCTCCACGCCGGTGCGGAGGCCCGCAGCCGAAGCCCACCACGGCTGCCGGGGGCGAGCCGCATGAGCCGGCGCCCGTATTGCCGTGAATGCGGCTGGCACCCCCACTACCGCCGCCAGCGGGCCGCCGTGCGCGCCGCGCGCCGACACCGGTGCCCACCCGGCACACCGCACCCCCGCAGCCAGATCACCCACCGCCCTGGCACGGAGTCCGTCTCCGGTGCCCTGCCGCCACGCGACGAACAGGACCCTCACATGATCGAGCACACCCAGCCCACACCGGTCTCGGTGACCGGCACGGCACCGGATGCCACGGTCACCGCCCGGGGAGTCCGGCGGAGGTCGGCCTGGCTCCTTGCCATGATCACCCGGTGCCCCTTCCGGCGACGCTCGGCCTCCGACGACCGGTGCGGGGAACCGTCCGTCCCACCGGCCACGCCCGAGCCCATCGGCACCGCTGGGACCGCCACGTCCCGCACCGCCGACGCACTGCCGCAGCGGGTACGCGACGCGGTGCTGGCCGACTACCACGCCGAGAACATCCGGCGCGCACGTGACGCCGTAGCCGAGTTGATCCGCGCCGGCTTCCACCTCGGGCCGACGCCCTACGGCTACCGCGCTGTCCCGGTGCGCGGCCCGGCTCGGTCCAGTCGGGCAGGCCGTCGGGTCCGACTCGTCGCGGACCCCGTCACGGGTCGGGTGGTGAGTGCGATCTTCCGCTGGCGAGTCCACGAGCGGCTCGGCCACACGGCCATCCTGGCCCGGCTGACCGCCGACCCCCATCGGTACCCGGCCCCCACCTCCCCTGCCACTGGACAGCCCGGAACCTGGGCCGCCTCCACAATCCGGCACATCCTGGCCAATCCGCGCTACACCGGATGCCAGGTCCACGGACGCCGCGTCGCGGGCAGAGCTGTCCCGCCCCAGGCGTGGGTGCGCTCAGCGCCCGACGCGCACGAGCCGCTGGTAGAGGAGGCCACCTTCGCCCGCGCGCAACACCGCGCGCCCCGCCGTAAGGCCGTCGGCCAGGACACCGCGGAGCGGGATGGCATCGGGCCGGGGAGGGCCGTGTGATGCGCGCTCCGTACTTCACCGATTCGCAGGTCACCCTCTACACCGGCGATGCGATCGAGGTCTTGTCCGAGCTAGCCGACTCCTCGGTGCACTGCGTGGTCACCTCGCCGCCCTACTGGGGCCTGCGCGACTACGGCACCGGCACCTGGATCGGCGGGCGAGCCGACTGTGCGCACTCCACCGGCCCCTGCGCCAACTCACTCCCGGCTCGCGGTACGGAAGTTGGCGCTCCCGCCTCGCCAGCGAACCGCGGAGGGAATCCGCCGGCGTGCCCGCGGTGCGGGGCGGTCCGCCAGGACCGGCAATACGGATTGGAGCCCACACCCGAGGCGTACGTGGACACGCTGCGCGCGGTGTTCGCCCAGCTGTCACGGGTGCTGGTCGACACCGGCACTGTGTGGCTCAACCTCGGCGATTCCTACAGCGCCGAGCCACCCGGCCGGACCCGCGACCCGATGCGCAACAGCACGCTGTCGGGCCGGTCGGCGGCGGCGCACTTGCGGGAATCGGTCCGTCACGCTGACGTGCACCGCACGCGCGGTGTTCCCCGCAAGAACCTCATCGGCATGCCGTGGCGGGTCGCGTTCGCTCTCCAACGCGACGGCTGGATCCTGCGCAACGCGATCGTCTGGCACAAGCCCAACGCCATGCCCGAGTCCGTTCGCGACCGGCTGTCCAATCGCTACGAGTTGCTGTTCCTGCTCGTCAGACAACCCACCTACTGGTTCGACCTCGACCCGGTCCGTGAGCCCCTGAGCCGTCCGGAGGCGCTCACCGAAGGAATCGTCATTGGCGGCGGGAAAGGCCAGCACGCCGGAATCGACGCCACCGCGCGGCGACGCGGCCACGCCGTCTACGGCACGTCCGGCAAGTACCACGACACGGCCGCGTTCACCGGCAACCCGCCCGGCCACGCGATGCGCCCTACCGGCAGGCAGCACACCGCCGGTCATCCCCGTGGCAAGAACCCCGGTGACGTGTGGTCCATCACCACCCGGCCACTGCGGGCCGCGCACTTCGCGGCCTTTCCCCTCGACCTGCCGCAACGCTGCATCGCGGCGGGCTGCCCACCGGGCGGCGTCGTGCTCGATCCGTTCAGCGGCGCGGCCACCACCGGACTGGCCGCCCGCAGCCTGGACCGCACCTACCTCGGCATCGACCTCAACCCGGCATTCCACGACATCGGCCTGGACCGGCTCGGGATCGTGCGCAGCGACCACCCCGCCCCCCTGGACCGGAGGGCGTCATGAACACCCCCGGGGTCCGCGACGCCGCAGAGCCGACGCGGCGACCATTCCCCTCCACCACCATCGCGCCCACCGCATCCGGCGACCATGCCCGGCATACCCCGGCCGCCTACCACCATGACCGCGACTTCACCCTCTACGCCGGAGACGCCCTGCGAATCCTGCGCGGGTTGGATGACAGCACCGCTGACTGTGCGGTGACCTCCCCGCCGTACTGGCGCCTGCGCGACTACGCCACCGCCATCTGGACCGGCGGCACCCCGGACTGCCCACACCCCAGCGATGACGAGCATCTGCTCACCTCGGCGAGTCAGTCCCGCCGCTGCCGGCGATGCGGCGCCACGAGCGTAGACGGCCAGTACGGGCTGGAGGCCACCCCCGCCGCCTACATCGACACCCTGCGCCAGGTCTTCGCCGAAGTGCGACGTGTCCTCACACCCGCGGGGACGCTGTGGCTCAACCTCGGCGACAGCTACTCCGCGAACTCCGACGGCTACTGGTGCGCCCAGCCCGGTCAGGACCGGCAACCCCGGTTCCGGCCCGCGGCGGACGTGCCGGTGAAGAACCTGGTCGGGATGCCCTGGCGGGTCGCGTTCGCGTTGCAGGATGACGGTTGGATCCTGCGCAACGCGATCATCTGGCACAAGCCCAACTCCACCCCCACTCCGGTCCGTGACCGCCTGGCCTGCCGCCACGAACTGCTGTTCCTGCTGACCCGGCAAGCCCGGTACCACCTCGACCTCGACCCCATCCGCCAACCGGTCGTCAGCGGTGGGCCGCCGTGCGACATCGCGCAGGCTGCCCTGGCACGGGGTAAGAACCCCGGAGATGTCTGGTCGATCCCGACCCGGCCACAGCGGCACGCCCACCCCGCCGCGTTCCCGATCGAGCTGCCCCTGCGCTGCATCGCGGCCAGCTGCCCGCCTGCCGGCATGGTGCTCGATCCGTTCAGCGGTACCGGCACCACCGGCCTGGCTGCCCGCCACCTTCACCGCCGCTACATCGGCATCGATCTCAATCCTGCCTTCCACGACATCGCCCTCGGCCGCCTGCGCCCTGACGACCGGGCGGTGGCCAAGACCCGGCAGCACGGCGACGCCGAGCAAGTCGACGGAAGGTGGTGACAGTGGGTGGAATCCGTGACGAGCAGGCCCACTCGTTCGGGGCCTCCGTATCGCCGTCTCCAGCGTTAGGCTTTCGGGCCCATAGGAATCGAACAGATGTCGCGGCGGCGTTTCCATTCCCGGACCGATCCGCGGACACGGGCAGCGCCGACGCCGCTACGACTTGGCGCTACGAGCAACCGGTCCGCGGTGGAAGCCGCCACTTCGTTGGCGAAGTGGCCTACGTCAGGGGGGCCGAAGGCCAGCGGCTACGTGGCGAGCTTGCCGCGGTCATCGCGGTTCTCCTGCGCTGGGCAGGGCAACAGCAATCCCTGCCAGAGCAGCGCGGACTAGAAGAAGACGACCGCGCCGCGTGACGTGACATACGCCCGCGAGAACACGACAGCCGCGACTCGGTTCGCAAGAAGAAGGAGAAGGTGACCGTAGATCATGAGTATCGAAGACGACCTCGTGGTCAATCCGCTCTTGCGGACGATCGAACAACGCAGCACAGCCGAAGTCCCCGAGTCGGGGCCATCCGGCCTCTCCGACTACGCGGTGTCGCCGCTGGGCACGTCAACCGCGGCCCTGATGCGCGATGAAATCCGTGTCGCAGTGCTCGGTCGGACTTCGACCGAGGACCAACAAGACCCTCGGCAGTCAATGCTGCGGCAGGTCGGCAACTGCAAGACCGCGCTTCCGGCATCGTGGGTGATCGTCGCCCACTTCTACGACGTCGAGTCAGGCCGCATGGAGCTGGATCAGCGTGGCCAGCGGAAGGACTATGAGCGGTTCGACATCCCGATCGCCCGTGACGGTGGAATCGCGGACCTGCTGGCCGAAGCCACGCACCCCGGCCGACGGTTCGACGTGGTGATCTGCGAAAGCATCGCCCGTGTCGCGCGTCGCCTATACGAGGGTCTATCGGTTGAGCGGGCGTTGGAGCACGCCGACGTGCCCCTGTTCGCCTCCAACGAGCCCATCACCCTCACTGGCAGTCGCGCGCAACGCGTGCTGCAACGCCGGATCAACCAGTCCATCGCCGAGTACGAAGTCTTGAATACTCTCGAACAGTCCTGGGGCGGTTTGTGCACCCACGTGCGCGAGGGCTACAACATCGGTAAGCCTCCGTACGGATACAAGGCGAAGGTCATCCCACATCCCAACCCGATGAAAGCGGACAAGGGGCACACCAAGAGCCGGCTTGAACCTGACGGTGTCCACGCCGAAACGGTCACACAGATCGCCAACTGGCGTTACCACGAAGGGCATGGCTACGGCACCATCGCGGACCGGCTCAACTCCGACCCGGCGCGATACCCGCCACCCGAGCCAGCCGGCGGCAAACGGGCACGAGGGGCCTGGGGCAAGACCAGCGTCTACGAGATCCTGCGCAACCCGAAGTACACCGGATACCAGGTGTTCAATCGACGCGCGTCCCGCTCGAAGCGAGGCAAGGTCAACGACCCGATCAAGTGGGTGTGGTCGCCCAAACCAGTACATGAGCCGTTGATTCCGAAGTGGATGTACGACGAACTCAACGCCCGGCGCCAAGAACGCCGAGGCTCACGCGCCGACAACAAACCCAACGTGCATCCTCAGACTCGCCGCACCTACGTATTGCGCGGCATGGTCTTCTGCGGCTGCGGACGGCGGATGTACGGTAGCCACCGGCACAACAATGCGTACTATTTGTGCTGGCCCAAAAGCAACAATCGTGGCCGCCCCGATACGTATACAGACCACCCCAAGGCGGCCTACCTTCGCGAGTCATCCATCCTCGACGCGGTCTTCCAATTTCTCGCCGACCGGGTCTTCGGGCCTCGACGCCGCGAGATCCTCGCTGCGGATCTGGACGGGCTCGACGACCGTGCCGCTCAACAACGCCAGGCCCAACGCGAACGGCTACAGCGGATCCTCTCCGATCTCACCCGCCGCCAGACCACCGTCCTGCGTCAGGCGCAGGAAGGCGACCCCGACGACCCCTTCGCTCAGGGCCTGCGCACCACCTACAACGAACTGGCAGCCCAGAAGAAGACAGCGCTGACGGCGGTGGCCGACCTCGACGCTGCCGATGAGCGCGAAGCCGACACACCCAGTGTGGACGACATCGCTCTCCTTGACGCTCTGCCCTATCTCAAGCTCAACCTCACCGATGCACCCGAAGAGCACCTCAGGCGCCTGTTCGAGACCATCCGGCTCGCCGTGCGGCTGATCGAGGATACCGATGAGGTGAAGGTCGAAATCAGGCTCCCTGCGGACGACATACCACAGGTCTCCAACCAGGCAGAACGGACCGGCCACACCATGCCATCCTCACGGGTGCCTGCTCATCGAGCAGGCACCCGTGAGGATGCTGTACGTGCCCCGGGTGGGAGTCGAACCCACACTGGACGGATTTTGAGTCCGCTGCCTCTGCCGGTTGGGCTACCGGGGCCTTCTTTCTGGGCACAAGCACCATACGCGATCACCGCCCCACGCCGCTGACGGGGTCACCCGGATCGGGTTGGCGAGGTGTTCGGCGGACTGGCCTGCGCGCCCCGCCCGCTGAGCCGCCCGTGTGCGGCCAGGATGCCCAGCAGCACCAGGGCGGCGCCCACGGGCTGGTGCCAGGCAACGGGTTCGGCCAGGACCAGCACGCCCAGCAGCACGCCGACCACGGGCGTCACGTAGGTCACCGCGGCCGCGTTGGTGGCGCCCCAGTCCCGGACCACCGCGGTGTTCCACACGTAGGCCAGGCCGGTGCCGAAGGCGCCCAGCGCGATCATGCTCAGCAGCACGGGTGCGGACAGATCTCCCGGTGTGTCAAGGAAAGGCGTGGTCAGCAGCATGAGCACGGCGCCGATGGTGACCTGGATGAAGGCCATCGTCACCGCGGGCACGTCCCGGTCGCCGAGGAAGCGGCGCAGGTAGACGAAGGCCAGGCCGTAGCTGGTGGTGGCACCCAGGCAGGCGAGCTGGGCGGGCAGGTCGCCGGTCAGGTCGGCGGTGAACGGGCCGATGATCACCAGCACCCCGGTGAAACCCAGCAGCAGGCCGGTGAGGCGGTCCCGGGTGAGGCGTTCGGTGCGCAGCAGGGCGGCGGCGAAAGCGGTGGTGGCGAGTGGGGTGGTGGCGTTGTAGATGCTGGCCAGGCCGGAGGACAGCCGGGTCTCGGCCCAGGCGAAGAGCAGGAACGGCAGCACGCAGAGCAGCACCGAGACCACCGCCAGGTGCGCCCACAGCCGCAGCTCGCGCGGGATCGTCTGGCGGGTGGCCAGCATCAGCACGCCGAGGGTGAGCGCGCCCAGCAGCAGCCGCCCGCAGACGATCTGCGCCGGGCTCAGCTCGGTGAGCGCGACCTTGATGAACAGGAAACTGGCGCCCCAGGCCAGGGCCAGCAGGCCGAACTGGACCGGGGTGCCCAGCCGGGCTCGGATCATCGGCACGCTGCTCCCTCCGCGGCGACCGGCGCACACCGGGGCCGGGAGGGAGTCAACTCGCCGTGCGGCGGCCTGTCCGGCGGGAATCAGACCGCGAGCTGGGGGCTCACAGCCCGCCCAGGAACTCCAGCAGCGCCTTGTTGACCTCGTCCGGGCGTTCCTGCTGGGTCCAGTGCCCGCAGCCCGGCAGATCGACGACGCCGCGCAGGTCCGGCAGGATCTTCGGCAGCACGTGGTCCATGAACTCCGGCGGGTAGAAGGCGCGCACCAGGTCCCGGTCGCCGCTGATGTACAGGGCGGGCGCGGTGATCCGGGCGTTCTGCCAGGGCGCGGTCAGTTCCCAGTTGCGGTCGATGTTGCGGTACCAGTTCAGGCCGCCGGTGAAGCCGTTGCGCTGGTACTGCTCGGTGTAGGCGTCGATATCGGCCTCGGTGACCCAGCCCGGCAGCGTCTCCGGGTCGGGCATCGCGGCCAGGAACCCGCCGCCCTGGGCGAGCGGGGCCGCGGCCGGGTTCGCGCCCTCGCCGGAGGTGGCGGCCAGGGTCTTGCGGAAGGCGCCGCGGACATCGGCGTTCAGCTCGGCGTCGGCGACACCCGGTTCCTGGAAGTAGATCTGGTAGAAGCCGTCGCCGAAGCGCTCGCGGGCGGCGACCAGCGGCGGCACCGGGCCGCGCGGGCCGGGCGCCACGCTGAGTCCGGCCACGCCGCGGACCAGGTCCGGCCGCAGCATCGCGGTGTGCCAGGCGACCGGGGCGCCCCAGTCGTGGCCGACCACCACGGCCTGCTGGTGGCCCAGTGCCTCGATCAGGCCAACCACGTCGCCGACCAGGTGGAAGATCGAGTAAGCGTCCACCTCGGAGGGCTGGTCGGTGCCGCCGTAGCCGCGCTGGTCCGGCGCGACCACGTGGTAGCCGGCCGCGGCCAGCGGTTCGAACTGGTGCCGCCAGGAGTACCAGCTCTCCGGGAAGCCGTGCAGCAGCAGCACGAGCGGGCCCTCGCCCTGCTCGGCGATGTGCATGGTGATGCCGTTGACGGACACTTCACGGTGCTGTGGCAACGAGATTCCCCTCATTCCGTGGTCGTGACGATGGTGGCCAGCACGGCCGCTCGTCGTTCGTGCAGCAGGGTCAGGCCGGCCTCGGCGGTGGCCCGGACCTCCGCGGCGGTGGCGGTCTCCGGGCCCAGCAACGCGGTCACCGCGCCAGCCATGACCGCCTCGGGATCGGCGACCTCGACCTCGGTCAGCATGTGCGGGTGCGCGGCCACCTGGAAGAAGCCGGCGGTCATCGACCGCAGCGCGTATGCCTGCTCGTCCAGCGGCCAGTCGGCGCGGGCAAGGTGGTGTTCCCGCCACACCGGCAGTACCGCGTACATCAGCGCGCCAGGCCCGAGCGCGCCGACCAGTTCGGTGCTGCGCGGGTGTTCGGCCAGGATGCCGAGCATCTCCACGTCGCCGGTCTGCAGCGCGCGCACGATCGGGCGTTCCAGGGCGACCCGGACCAGCAGCGGGACCAGCCGGTGCGGGCGGGCGGTGTCCGGATCGTCGGTGAAGCGCTGGATGAAGTCGTCGACGACCTCCAGGAAATCCCTGGCGAACAGCCCGACGAACAGGTCCTCCTTGGTGCCCCAGTACAGGTACACCGTGCCCTTGCCGACGTGCGCCTTCTCCGCGATCTCGGCGATGGTGACGCCCTTGACCCCGCGCCGCAGCAACAACTCCCTGGCCACGCTGAGAATGCGGGCGGCCTTCACCGAGTCGTGTTCGACCAGTTGAGCCATCACCGATCCCTTTCCCCAACCAGACCACCCGCGGTCGCGGGTCCACTCCATCATGCCCGCGCGATGTCCAGCTCCTTCATGCGACTGGCCTTCCCGCCCTCCCGCATGGCCTGCAGCAGCCGGCCGATCAGCGGCCACTTCTGCCCGCGCATGAGCACCTTGCGCAGCCCGATCTGGAACCGGCTGGTCGGGGTGAAGAACGCCTGCTGGTCCAGCCCGTTCTGCTGGTAGTACTCGATGCTGGGCCGCAGTTTCGCCTCCCACTCGGTCAGCGCCCGGTCCAGGTCGCCGGGGTGGCGCTCCAGCATCGTGCCGAGCAGGTCCGCGCCGGCCAGCCCGGCCGAGACACCCATGCCCGCGTACAGCGTCACGCACCAGGCCGAGTCGCCGAGCAGCACCACCCGGCCGTCGTGCCAGCGATCCATCTTGACCTGCTCGACCGAGTCGAACAGCAGCTCGTCCGCCTCCTCCATGGCCCGCAGCGCCTCGCCGAGGGCCCGCCCGGTCGGCTTGTCGCCGAAGACCGTGCGCACCCGCTGGACGGGCGGTTCGGTGAACTCGGCGTCCACGTCCTCGGTGCGATAGGACAGCAGCACGGTGGGCGGGTGGTCGGCGAAGGGGAAGATCCACATTGACCGGCCGGGTTCGAGCAGGGTGACGCCGTCCTCCTGGGCCACGTCGGTGAGCCGGTCGGGCAGCGAGAAGGCGGCGATCATGAAGTTGAGCCGTTTCAGGTACCGCTCGTGCGGCCCGAAGACCAGCGAGCGCACCGTGGACCGCAGCCCGTCCGCGCCGACGACCAGGTCGAACCGCTCGGTGCTGGTGTGCCCGTGCACGGTGTTCCGCAACGTCACGTCCACGCCGTCGGCGTCCTGGGCGATGGCGGTGGGCACGGTCGAGTAGCGGATCTCCACGTCCCCGGGCAGCGCGGCGAAGGCGGCCCGTTCGACGTCGCCGCGCAGCATCAGCCTGGGCAGCCCTGGCAGGTCCTTGAAGCCCAGCCCGCGCCGCCGGTTGCCCGCGCGGTCGATGTCGAAGTTGACCCCGTCGGAGGCGGTCCGGTCGGCCATCCCGTCCAGGATGCCCAGCCGTTGCGCCGCCGCCCTACCGGTGCCGAACAGGCCGACGAAGTACCCGCCGGAGCGCCTGGCCGGGGCTTTCTCGATCAGCACCGGTTCCCAGCCCGCCCGCCGCAACCGCAGTGCCGTGGCAATTCCGCTGATGCCCAGTCCGACCACCAGAGCGCGGCGGTCGCGGGTGTTCGTGGTGTCCATGAACCCAGGTTAGACCCAACTGACCAGATTCGTCATTTGGTCAGTTCGTGGCCTGCGTCACCTCCGGAAGGGTGGGTGAACAGGAAGATCAGGCCCGCGCGGCGCGGGCGCGGCGGCCGGTCAGCAGGGTGACCGCGAAGCCCAGGACCAGGGCGAGCAGCACGCCGAGGTTGGCGCCGGACCAGTTCGCCGCCAGCCCCAGCGGCCCCAGCAGGTACCCCTGCCAGCCCAGCCAGCCGGCCGCCGAGTTGGTCACCAGCCCCCAGCCCAGCCCGGTGGCCAGCACGATCAACGCGACCGGTCCCCACCGGATGTCGCCGTACCGCCCGGCCGGGTCGGACAGGTCCGCCTCGACGTACTCCCGCCGCCGGGCCAGATCGGCGAGCATGATCCCGCACCAGGCCGCCACCGGCACGCCCAGCGTGGTCAGGAAACCCTGGAACTGGCCGAGGAACTCGCCGCCGAGGAACACCAGGTACACCGTGCCGAGCACCATCAGCACGCCGTCGATGAGCGCGGCCACCGGGCGGGAGACCCGGACGCCGGCGGCGAGCAGGGCCAGGCCGGAGGAGTAGATGTCCAGTACCGCGCCGCCGACCAGGCCGAGCACCGCGACCAGGGCGAAGGGCACCAGGAACCAGACCGGGAGCAGGGTGGTCAGGGCGCCGATCGGGTCGGCGGCGATGGCGGTGTTGAGTTGCGGGGAGGAGCCGGCGAGCAGCAGGCCGGCCAGCAGCAGCACCACCGGGGCGAGGCTGGCGCCGAAGGTGGTCCAGCCGATCACCGCGCGGCTGGGGGTTTCCCTTGGCAGGTAACGGGAGTAGTCGGCGGCGGCGTTGACCCAGCCCAGGCCGAAACCGGTCATCAGGAACACCAGCGCGCCGACGAGCTGCTGGGCCGACCCGGCCGGGATGGCGGTCACCGCGTCCAGGTGGATGTGCCCGGCGACCAGGCCCAGGTACACCAGGGTGAGCAGGCCGGTGATCACGGTGATCACGGTCTGCAGCCGCATGATGGTGGCGAAGCCGAGCACGCCCGCGCCGACCACCAGCACCGTGACCACCAGCAGCGCCAGCACCTTCGTGGTCGCGCCGCCACCCCAGCCCAGGCGCTCGAACACGGTCGCGGTGGCCAGCGTCGCCAGGGTGGCCAGCACGGTTTCCCAGCCGACGGTGAGCAGCCAGGAGATAGCCGAGGGCAGCCGGTTGCCGCGGACGCCGAAGGCCACGCGGCTCAACACCATCGTCGGCGCGGACCCGCGTTTGCCGGCCACCGCGATGAAGCCGCAGAGCAGGAAGGAGAACACGATGCCGATGACCGCGGCGAACACGGCCTGGCCGAAGGAGAGGCCGAAGCCGAGCACGAAGGAGCCGTAGCTGAGGCCCAGCACGGAGACGTTCGCGCCGAACCAGGGCCAGAACAGTTGCCGGGGCCTGCCGTGCCGGTCGGCGTCACCGATCACGTTGATGCCGTGCGTTTCGACCTTGAGCGCTTCGTTCATGGCGGGAACCCCGTTCCGACAAGCTCTTCGATGTCCGCGCGCACCGGCGCGGTGGCCGGTCCGTGCCGGGTGACCGCGATCGCGGCCGCGGCGTTGGCGTACCGGGTCGCCTCCAGCATTCCGCTGCCGCGCAACAACTCCGCGAGCAGCGCGCCGCAGTGCGCGTCCCCGGCCCCGTTGGTGTCCACCGCGTCCACGTTGAACCCGGCGACCGTGGTGATCCGACCGTCCCGTTGCAGCAGGCAGCCCGCAGGCCCGTCGCGCACGATCACGGTGGCGAAGCTGGGCACCAGGGTGGCCAGCGCGGCCGCGGCGGCGCGGGTGGTGTTGGTACGGGAGAGCTGTTTGGCCTCACGGGCATTGCAGCTGAGAATGTCCACTCTGGACAGCACCGCGGTGAGGTCGGACCAGACGATCTGCTCGACCAGCGGGCCGGGGTCGAACAGCACGGTGGGGCCGGGCAGCCGGGCCAGCCAGCCGAGCAGCGCCTCCCGATTGGCCCGCTGCAGCAGGCTGTACCCGCTGATGTAGACCATGTCCGCGGCACTGGGGTGCACCCGGTCCAGCTGCCCCGGTTCCAGCCGGCCCTCGGCGCCGACGCCGGTGACGAAGGTCCGCTCGCCGGTCTCCTCGTCGACCAGGGCGACCACGATGCCGGTGTCCGCGCCGGGCGTGGGCGGGTTGGCCACGAGCACGCCCTCGGCGGCCATCGCGGCCCTGGCCAGGTCGCCGAAGCTGCCGGTGCCGTGACTGCCCGCGTAGAGCACCTCGGCGCCGGAGCGGCAGGCCGCGGCCATCACGTTGAATCCGCCGCCTGGGGTCAGTTTCACCGCGGAGGCAAGCACATCACCGCCCAGGGGTGGCAGCCCGGACACACTCAGCACCAGGTCGACCACGACCTGGCCGGTGTGCACGAGCTGCCCGCTCACGCCCGGCCTCGGAGCGCGAGCAGCCCGGCCACCAGCGGATCCAGCGTGAGAGCGTTCACACGGAGCACCCTAGTGGTCAGATCCGTTGGCAGCGCGGCACTTCCGTGACAGGCGCCGAGCATCGCCCCGCAGATCGCGGCGATGGTGTCGGTGTCCCCGCCCAGGTTCGCGGCCAGCAGCAACGCGTCCAGTGGCCGCTCGCCGAGGGCCTCGGCCAGCGCGAAGGCGGCCACCACGGATTCCTGCGCCGCCACCGAGGTGCCGATCACCTGCCCGATCGCGGGGCCCAGCCGCTCCGGCGGGATCCCGCGCACCCACTGCCGCGCCCACCGGATCCGCGGCCCGATCTCGGCGCCGGCCACCCAGCGCCCACGCCGGGCCCCCACCACGGCGGCTTGTTCGCCCAGGTCAAGGGCCTCGACCGGCCCGGCTCCGGCGATCCCGGCGGACACCGCGGTGGCGACCGCGACCGCCGCGCCGAGTCCGAGGCTGGTGTTGTGGGTGACCCTGGCGGTCTCGGCGACCGCGTCGGCGAGCCGGTCAAGATCGTCCGGCGGGGTGGCGATGCCGACCGGGGCGACCCGCATGGCCGCCCCGTTGGTGACCCCGTCCCGCCCGGTCTCCGCCGGTGACACCCCGGCCGCGAGCCGGGTCAGGGCCAGTTTTGTCGACGGGCCAAGCAGATCCGCCGAGCCGCGGCTGATCATCCCGGCCTCCCAGCCGAGCAGCGCCTGGCCGTACTCCCCGGGGTCCACCCGACCGTCGCCCTCGATCAGCAACCGGGCCAGCAGCAGTGCCTGTTCGGTGTCATCGGTGACCGTTCCGGCGGGCAGGCCGGGCGCGATCGGTTGGGCGGCAACGGCATCGACCAGTCCGGTGATCTCGCCGTAGTGCGTGGCGACCTCCGCCGGGGACATCGCCTGGGTGGGCATGCCGAGCGCGTCACCGAGGGCGAGCCCCAGCAGGGCCCCGCGCGCCCGGCCGGCCCGTGAGTGCATGTGCATACCTGTACACCCGGCCACCGCCCCCGGCAATTCCCCGCTGGTCAGCGCTCGAACGCCACCAGCGGCACCGCGGCCGCGCCCGCGTCGTTGGGGTGCAGGTGGTCGCCGCTGTCCAGCTCCACCCGGTACGCCACGTCATGCTCGGGGTCGCGCACCGCCGCGTCGAAGTCGACCACCCCGGTGAACAGCGGGGACTCCCGGATCCACCGGTCGACCGCGCGCCGGATGCGATCGCCGTCGGCGGTGAAGAACTCGCGGTAGACGGTGCCCGCCAGTCCGGGCAGCACAAGCAGGTGATCGGCACCCTGGTCGACGAGCTGCGCCGCGGGGATCTGATCATGGCCGGGATCGAGGCCCGGCACGCGGCGGAGGTGGGCGAGGCGGCGTACGCGGCGTTCAAGCGGTGCCTGACCCGGATCGCCCGGCTGCACCGGAGCAGCGCGGAGGACTAGCGACGCAGGTCACATCCAGACCGGTCACACTCTGCCGGGCCGGGTCGTCATAGCTGTGTAGGCAACGACAACGGCAGAGGAGTTCACCGTGAACGCCCGTTTGAACATGTTCGCCAGCCCGATGGCCGCCAAGCTGATCAAGCACTTCAACTCGGCGGGCAAGGTGGTGTCGGACTCGACACTGCCCGCCGCGACCCAGGAGCTGGTGAAGATCCGGGCCAGCCAGATCAACGGCTGTGGGTTCTGCCTGGACATGCACACCAAGGAGGCCGCGCTCGCCGGCGAGACCGCGCAGCGGCTGCACATGATCGCGGGCTGGCGCGAGGCCACCCTGTTCACCGAGGCCGAGCGCGCGGCGCTGGAGCTGACCGAGCAGGGCACCCGGATCGCGGACGCGGCGGGCGGGGTGCCGGATGAGGTGTGGGCCAACGCCGCCAAGCACTACGACGAGGAGCAGCTGATCGCGCTGATGTCGCTGATCGCGATCATCAACGCGTACAACCGGCTGAACGTGATCGTCCAGCAGCCCGCAGGCGACTACCAGCCCGGCCAGTTCGGCTGACCCCCCGCCGCCGTGTTGGCCGTTGTCGTACGGCGAGTTGGCCGTTACGGACGGCGTGTTGGCCGTTGTGGGCGGTGAGTTGGCCGAATGGCGTACCAGTTCGGCCAACACCGGGTACGAGAACGGCCAACACGCCGCGAGGTAGGGACCGGATTCCTAGTCGTTGGCGCGCATCGCGGTGACCGGGCTGACCCGCGCGGTCCGCACCGCCGGGATCAGCCCGGCCACCGCGGTGAGCCCGACCAGTGCCAGCACCGCGAGCGACAAAGCCAGTACCGGCAACACGAATGGCGCCGAGGTGCCCAGGCTCTGCACGCCCAGCCAGCCGTAGGGCACGCCGAGCAGCACCCCCAGCAATCCGCCGAGCAGGCCCTGCACCACCGACTCGCCGAGGGTGGCCCCGGCCAGGGCGCCCCGGCCGAGTCCCAGTGCCCGCAACAGTCCCGCCTCCGGGCCACGCTCCACAACGGACAGTGCCGCGGTGGTGCCGACGCCGACGATCGCGATCAGCACGGTGAGTCCGATCAGGCACAGCGCGAGCAGGGTCAGCAGGTCCAGCAGCCCGGACTGGTCGGCGCGCCGGTCGGTCAGCGAGGACAGTTCGGCCTGCTGTCCCACCACATTCCTGGCCGCGGACTGGGCAGTCAACTGCTCGGCGTTGCCCGGACCGGCGGCGGCGAGCAGCGCCCCGCTCGGGGTCGGCGGCACGTTCAGCCGGTCCAGGTCGGCCCGGTCCAGCACCACGGCGGACACGGCGATCCGTTCACCCAGCACCACTCCTTGCACCATCAGCTCCCGGCCGCCGACCTGGATCAGGTCCCCGGCTCCCACCCGCAGTCTGCGGGCGAAGTTGTCGCTGAGGAACAACCCGCCGGGCTCCCAGCTGCCCTCGGACAGCCGGAGTCCGGCGAAGCCCGGGGTGGCCCGAATGTCCACATCGGACACCTGCACGCTCACCTGCTCCCGCACGCTCCGCACGTCCAGGCGCACCTCGCGGTAGGCCAGCACCTGGCGGAATTCGGGGCGGGCACGGAGTTTGTCCACCAGTCCGGCGGGCAGCGACTCACCCTCGGGCACGCTGACCAGGAGGTCGCTGGGGTAGCTGGCGGCGGATTCGGCGGCGGTGTACTCGCGCAGGGTGGTGCCGCCGACCAGGGCTCCGGTCAGCAGCGCCGAGCCCAGGGTGACCACGGCGGCCACCGCCGCCGCCCGTCTTGGCGCACCGCCGACGCCGCGCACGGCGAGCACGGCGGTGGGGCCGAACAGCTTGGCCGGGCGTTCCAGCAGGCGCAGCAGCGGGCCGACGTAGAGCGGGCCGAGCGCGACCACCGCGCCCAGGGCCAGGGCCCCGCCGGCCACGGTGAGCAGCAGCAGGTCCGCGGTGCGGCCGCCGGGCCGGGCGGTTTCCAGCAGACCTTCCTGGATCATCAGGTACACCAGTCCGCCCGCACCGGCCGCGGCCAGCACGCCGATCGCGATCCGCAGCCGTCCGGTGCGCTTGCTCTCCGCGGGTTTGCTGGTGCGGCGCAAGGCTTCCAGCGGGGAGACTCCGGCCGCGCCGAGTGCCGGGGCGAGCACCGCGCCGATCGTGACGAGCATGGCGCCGGCGGCGATCACCAGTAGCAGCAAGGGTGACAGGCTCGGCTGACTCACCGGGGCGACCAGCGGGGCCAGCCAGCCGAGGCCGTAGCCCAGGGCCGCGCCGAGTGCGCCGCAGACCAGGCCGGTGAGCGCGCCCTCGGCGATCAGCGCCATGGCGAGCCTGGTCCGGGAGCCGCCGACCGCGCGCAGCAGGGCGAGCTGGCGGCCGCGGTGGGCGAAGACGATCCGGAACGCCGAGGTGGCCACCATGACCCCGGCCAGCAGCGCGACCAGCACGAACGCGGTGAGCGCTGCGGTGAGCTGGTCGACCGAGTCCTGGGCCCGGCCGAGTTCGGCGGCGCGGGCCTGGGCCGCGGGCACGGCGGTTTCGGCGCTGGTGCGCAGAGATTCGACGATCCGGGTCTGATCGCCGGTCAGCTCGACCCGGGCGAGGGGGGCGCCGGTCAGGGTGAGCACCTGGCGATCCGGGGCGTAGGCGGCGATGCCGTCCGCGGGTGGGCCGGAGACCAGGCCGGTCACCTTGAGCCGCACGGGTTTCGCGCCGATCCTGGCCTCGATCGTGCCGCCGGTGGTGACGCCGAGCCGGTGCGCTGCCCGCTCGGACAGCGCGATCTCCCCGGCCGCGGCCGGGTAGGCGCCGGTGGTCAGGCGGACCCGGCTGAGCGGTCCGGCGCCAGGGTCGGCGTGCAGCTGGACGGTGTTGTCCCCCACCAGGATCCGGCCGTGGGCGCGGCCGACCGCGCTGGTCGCGCCCGGGGTGCGGGCGAGCCGGTCCAGGGCGGTGACGCCGTCGCCCGCCGGGCTGGCGACCACGGCGTCCGCGCTGGCCGGGATGGCGGTGAGGTTCTCGATCGCGGTGCGCAGCGCGATGTCCCTGGCCATGATCGCGCCGGTGGCGAACAGCGCGGCGACGGCGATGGCCAGGCCGGTCAGCAGCAGGCGCAGCGGGGAGCGCAGCACGCCGCGCAGGTAGGTGCGGGTGAAGTTCACCGGCCCGCTCCGGCGGTGCGCAGGGCCTCGATCACGGCAGGCAGGTCCGGGTCGCGCAGTTCGCCGGCGAGGCGGCCGTCGGCCAGCAGCACCACCCGGTCGGCGTGCGCGGCGGCCACGGGGTCGTGGGTGACCATGACGACGGTCTGGCCGAACTCACGCACGCAGTGGCGCAGGAAACGCAGCACCTCGGCGCCGGAGCGGGAGTCCAGGTTGCCGGTGGGCTCGTCGGCGAAGACCACCTCCGGCCGGGTCAGCAGGGCCCTGGCCAGCGCGACCCGCTGTTGCTGGCCGCCGGAGAGTTCGGCTGGCCGGTGCTGGAGACGGTCCGCGATACCCAATATCTCGGCAAGACGCATATACAGTGCACGATCATATACCCGACCGGCGAGGCTCAGTGGCAGCAGGATGTTCTCCCGCGCGGTGAGCTGGGGCAGCAGGTTGAAGGACTGGAAGACGAAGCCGATCCGGTCCAGCCGGGTCTTGGTGAGCGCCTTGTCCGGGAGCCGGGTCAGGTCGGTGCCGCCGAGCAGGGCGGCCCCGGCGGTCGCGGTGTCCAGGCCGGCCAGGCAGTGCATGAGCGTGGACTTGCCGGAGCCGGAGGGCCCCATGATGGCGGTGAACGCGGCGCGGTCGAAGCCGACCGTCACCCCGTCCAGCGCGCGCACCGCGCCGGGGCCGCTGCCGTAGACCTTGACCAGGTCCACGGCGGCGACCGCGGCCGTCGCGAGAGCGGAGTTCGTCATGCCGGTCACGATCTCCCCGGGCCGGGCGGGCGCGGATCTGTCCCGGGGCCGGTTCCCGGTCGGGTGGCTCTGACTTTTGGCCGATCTGCCCGCTCCGACCGGCGGATAGGCTGCCGGGCGTGATCGGGAACCGCTGGCTGCCGCTGCAGGTGCTGCTGTGGCTGGCGGGAGCGGCGGCGCTGGGTGCGCTGGGCCTGATCGACCTGGCCGGGCGCGCCTTCCGCTCCGGCGCGGGCTTCGGCCTGGACCTGGGCACCGCGATGACGGCCTGCGCGCTCGCGCTGGTGTGCTGCTGGCTCGGCCCGCGCACCCTGGCGATCGCCGCGGGCGTGCTGGCGGTCGGCTCGGTCGTGCTGCGCTACACCGGGGAGCGGCTGCGGCTGCCGGACGCGCCGTTCAGCTTCGCCTACAGCGCGGCCGTGCTGGTGCTGCTGGGCGTGCTGGCCTGGCGGGGTGCGGTGTGGTGGTCGGCGACCGCCTCGCTGCTACTGCTCGCCGCCCTGCTGACCCAGCCCCTGGTCGCCGATCGCGGACTGGCCGCCGTGGTCGGCGCGATCGTGCTGGTGCTGGCCGCCGCGATCGCGCTCGGCGCCGGGGTGACCGCACGACTGACGGCCCAGGCCAAGGCGCGGCAACTCGACCACGCCCGGCTGACCCAGCGCACCGAGTTCGCCAGGGACCTGCACGATTTCGTCGCCCACCACGTGACCGCGATGGTGGTGCAGGCCAGGGGCGCGCTGGCGATCGCGGACAAGAAGCCCGAGCTGGTCGCGCCCGCACTGGAGCGGATCGCGGACACCGGGACGGAGGCGATGGAATCCTTGCACCGCATGGTCGGACTGCTGCGTGGCGAGGACGATCCGGCGCGCACCACCCCGATCGGCATGGGCGAGCTGCGGGCGCTGGTGGCGCGGTTCGGCGCGGCGGACGGGGTTCGGGCCACGCTGAGCGAGTCCGGCGCACTGGACGAACTGCCCGCCGAGGTCGCCTCCACCGCGCACCGGGTGGTGCTGGAGGCGCTGACCAACGTGCGCAAGCACGGCCAGGAGGTCGGCGCGGTGGACGTGCTGGTGCAGCGCAACGGAAACTGGGTGGTGGTGCGGATCGCCGACGACGGCCGGCCGCCACGTTCCAGTGGCCGCAACGGATTTGGGCTGCGCGGCCTGGGCGAACGAGCCGAGTCGATCGGTGGCACACTGCGCTCCGGGCCGGGCGCCGCGGGCGGCTGGGTGGTGGAGGCGAGACTGCCGGTGGGGACGGGCCGATGACGATCCGGGTGCTGCTGGCCGACGACCAGGCGATGGTGCGCACCGGGTTCGGCATGATCCTGGCCGCCGAGGACGACATCGAGGTGGTCGGCGAGGCCGAGGACGGCGTGCGCGCGGTGGAACTGTGCCGCGAGCTGCGCCCGGACGTGGTGCTGATGGACATCCGGATGCCCCGGCTGGACGGCCTGGAGGCGTTGCGGCGGGTGACCGCGCCCGGGGTGGCGGATCCGCCGAAGGTCGTGGTGGTGACCACGTTCGAGGAGGATGCCTATGTGCGCCAGGCACTTCAGGACGGCGCGTGCGGATTCCTGGTGAAGACGGCCAGTTCCGCGTTGCTGGTGGAGGCGATCCGGGCGGCGGCCTCGGGTGAGGCGCTGGTCAGCCCGTCGATCACGGTGAAACTACTGCGCAAGCTGACCGGACCGGGCCCGCGTCCGGTCTCCGGCGGCGAGCTGTCCGAACGGGAACTGGACGTGGTGCGCGAGGTGGCCAGGGGCGCGACCAACGCGGAAATCGCGGCCGCCCTGCACATCGCGGTAGGCACGGTGAAAACCCACCTCACCAGCATCCAGCACAAACTGCCCGCCCGGAACCGGGTGGAAATCGCCGCCTGGGCCTGGTCGTCACACCTAGTCGGCCATTAGTCGTACCCCGAACCGACCCAAAGTCGGATTCCCCACCCCCACCCACCCGGCAGCCTGAAGTGGACACACCCCAACCGTCCACTGTGGAGGCTCCCCGTGTCCCGCTGCCCCGCCCTGGTATCCACTCCTTGTCCGGCGAGTTGGGCCAACTGGTACGCCAGTTTTGCCCAAGCGGACGTACCAGTTGGCCCAAGTCGTACGAAGGCAGTGCTCACTCCACCTCGCGCAGGATCCGCTCCACCGAGGCGAGCCGGGTCTGCAGCTCGGCGAGCTGGGCCCTGGCCTCGGTCAGTTCGCGGGCGGTGTCCTCCTGCGCGGCCACCGCGCGGGCGGCCAGTTCCTGGTACGCCTGTTCGCGGGCGGCGCTGGCCTTGGCCCGCACCGAGATGAAGCTCTGCCAGATGATCACGGTCAGTACCACGGTGATCAGCGTGAAGACACCGAACACGCCGACGAGTTCCTGCCAGGCACGGACGCCCATGGGTCAGTCTTCCTGTTCTTCCGGTGTGCTGAGGGTGCGCGCGGCCGCCACGACCGTGGCCGGGGTCAGCTCGTAGGCGAACGGGGTCACCTCGTAGAACTTCATCGCCTTGCCGTCCTCCGACAACTCCAACTGAGCGGTCACCAGGCCGGCCGCCTCCAGCTTGCGCAGGTGCACCTGGAGCAACGCCCGGCTGAGGCCGAGTTCACGGGCCAGCGCGCTGACGTACTGGCGCTGTCCGGACAGCGCCGCGACCACCCGCAGCCGGTGCGGATTGGCCAGCGTCGCCAGCACCCGCACGAGGTCGTCCCCCGTGGGCGTCTTCCTGGTCATCGCGGCACCCGGCACATGGTCAGCAAGGTTAGGCGGTGACCCGCGGGCCCCGCACGCGACGGTCGGTCCCGGCCCGGCTGGCACGGAAACCCGGCAGCCGCCAGGCACGTTCGCCGAGCAACGACAGCGCGGCGGGCACCAGCACACCACGGACCAGGGTCGCGTCCAGCAGCACCGCCACGGCGAGGCCCACCCCGAGCATCTTGTTCTCAATGGAGGTGAGAGTGACGAACACGGCGAACACCAGGGTCATGATGACCGCGGCGCTGGTGACCACGCCCGCGCTCGCGCCGAGGCCGCTGACCACGGCTTCGCGGGCGGGCAGGCCGTCGGTCCAGCGTTCGCGGATCCGGCTGAGGATGAAGATGTGGTAGTCCATGCTCAGTCCGAACAGGACCACGAACATGAACAACGGCAACCAGCCCATCACCCCGCCGTAGGGGGTGAAACCCAGCAGGCCGCTGAGGTTGCCGTACTGGAAGATCCAGGTGATCACGCCGTAGGCCGCGCCGATGGAGAGCAGGTTCAGCGCGATCGACACCAGTGGCACGGTGATCGAGCGGAACACGAAGATCAGCACCACGAAGGACAACAGCAGCACGAAGGCGAACACCAATGGCGTGCGGTCCCGCAGCTGGTTGGTGAAGTCGTAGGTCTGCGCGGTCTTGCCGGACACGGCCGCGTCCAGCTGGGCGAAACCGCCAAAGGCCGCGGGGATCGCCTTGTGCCGCAGGTGTTCCAGCGCGCGCACCGAGGTGTCGTCGGTGCCGGAGCCGGCCAGTGGCATCCGGACCACCAGCGCGGTGCCCACCCGGTCGCTGGTGACCGGTTCGGCCAGCAGCCCGCCGCTCTCCCTGACCTGCGTACGCAGCCGGTCCACCACCGCGCTGCTCAGCATTCCGTCCACTCTGGACTGATCGCGCTGCCAGATCACCACCCTGGCCGGGGTGGGCGCACCGGGAAACGCCTCCTGCATGCGGATCGCCGCGTCCACCTGGGCGACGCTGCGCGGCAGGCTGTTCACCGCCGCGGCGTCCTGGAGTTTCATGTCCAGCGCGGGCACCGCCAGTGCCAGCAACGCCAGCACCGCCGCCCCGCCCCACACCAGTGGCCGCCGGGCCACCCGGCGGGCGACCCCGGACCAGATCCGAGACTCTCGCGCCGCGGTCCGGCCCTTGCCCAGCCAGGGGATCCGGCCCTTGTCCACCCGGTGCCGCAGGACGGCCAGGATCGCGGGCAGCACGGTCACCGAGGCGATCATGGCCAGGCCGACCACCACGGTCATGCCGATCGCGCCGCCGGTGAACACGCCGAGTCCGGTCAGCACCAGCCCGACCAGGGACAGCATCACGGTGAGGCCGGAGAACAGCACCACGTGCCCGGAGGTGCGGGCGGTGGTGCGCAACGCGGTCTCATCGTCCACTCCGGACTGTCGTTCCTCGCGGTAGCGGCGCAGGTAGAACAGCGAGTAGTCGATACCGACGGCCACCCCGATCAGCAGGATCAGCGCCGAGCCCGCGCTGTTGATGGCGACCACCTTGCCGATCACCGACAGCAGGGTGAAGGTGGCGATCAGCGTGGTCGCGGTGAGCAGCACCGGGATGCCGGCAGCGACCACCGCGCCGAACACGATCAGCAGGATGATCAGCACCAGCGGCAACGACAACAGGTGCGACCGGGCCAGGTCGGCCTTGATCGCCTCGTCCACCGCGCCGGACAGGCTGCGGTCCCCGGCCTGGGCCAGCCGCACCTCGGGATGCCGGGCCGCGACGGTGGCGACCGCGTTGGTGGCAAAACTGAAGTGCTCATTGAGTTTTTCCACCGGCCAGGCCAGCCGGAAGGTCACCAGACCGGACCGACCGTCGGCGGAGACGTGCGGCGAACCGAGTTCCGGCCGCGAACCGGGTTCCAGCGGCGAGCCGATGCCGGTGACCGCGTCCGGCCGCCGTTTCAGCTCGGCGATCAGGTCCTCGGCGGCGGCGAGCAGCTCCGGGCTGTTCCCGAAGTGCCTGCCCGGTGCGCGGGCCTGCACCAGGACCTTCTCCTCCACCGGCAGGTACTCGCGCTGATTGTCCAGAATGGACTGCGCCCGGCCGGTGTCCCCCGGATCCTCATTACGCGCGTCCGGTCCGGTGACCAGCACACTCGCCAGAAACGCGAGCAGCACCAGCCCCAGCCAGCCCAGGATCGCCGTCCGGCGATGCCGTGCGGACCAGGCCGCGATCCGATCGGTCAGCGTCATGCCACAACTCCCCAGTTCGATACCTGCAAGCAAAAGTTAGCAGGTGCCATGTCGGGTTGTCACCCAGAGAACCCGGTCATCTCATTGGGCGACCTCCGGACCGGTTTCCGGCTGGCCAGACCTACCGTGGTGGCAGCGAGCACATCCGAGGGGGGCCTTGGCAGTGACGGACAATCGCATCGCCGCGAGCGCGGACACCCTGGCCAGGACGGGCCGGGCACTGGTCGACACCGCCGACGCCGCGCATCGCCGGATCCGCGGTCACAGCGGCGCCCAGGACGGCGACGAGGCGGCCAACACCTCCTTCGCACTGGCCCAGGCGCTGTCCCAGTGCGAGAACACCTGGACCCGCACGCTCACCGGCCTGGCCACCAAGCTCGCCGTGGCCGGCGACACCCTGGAGTTGAACGCCAAGACCTACGCCGAGGCCGAGGAGGCCGCCCGGAGCGCGGTGACCCCGAGATGACCACGGTGGAGGAACTGCGCGACGCCGAACCCACGGTCTTCACCAGGGCCGCCCAGCGCTGGCAGGACCTGGCCGCCGACCTGACCACCCGGGCCACCGAGGTGACCCGGCACCTGCGCGCGCTGTCTGCCTGGCGCGGCGCCGCGGCCGAAGCCGCCCGGACCCAGATCACCGGCCACCACGCCAGGCTCAGCACCCTGTCCGAAGCCCTGACCCGCATCCCGCCGGTGCTCCGCGAGGCGGGCGAGCACCTGACCCGCCTGCAAACCAGCCTGCGCACGGCCCTGGGCACCGCCCACCAGCACAACCTCCGGGTGGCCAGCGACGGCCAGGTGACCGACGACGCGGTGGCCATCGCCAAACCCCCACCACCCGGCGCCGCCACCAAGGCCCAGCTCTGCGCGACCCTGACCACCGCCCTGCGCGACACCCTGCGCACCGCGGGCTCGGTCGACGCCGAAGCCGCCGCGGCCCTGCGCCGCCTCACTCAGGACGCCACCGGCGTCACCCCGGGCCAGGACTTCGCGGTCTGCACCACGCTCACCGCCGCCGTCCCGGCCCACGGCACCGCCCCCGCCCAGGTGAAACAGTGGTGGGACAGCCTGTCCATCGCCGACCGGGAAACCCTGCTGGCCACCGACGGCGCCCGCATCGGCGCCCTGGACGGCATTCCCGCGGCGGTCCGGGACCGGGCGAACCGCGTGGTCCTGGCCGGAGTCCAGGCCGCCCTGGCCGAGGAACACACCCGGCTGCAGGCGAAATCCGGCCGCACCCCGGAGGACGACCAGCGCCTGACCGACCTGGACGGCAAGCTGAAGGGTGTGCACGCGATCGCGGAGCGACTGAACCTCCCGCCCAGCCGGGAACGGCAACAGGCGTTCCTGCTGGGCCTCAACGCCGATGGCAATGGCCGCGCCATCGTGGCAATGGGCAACCCCGACACCGCCACCAACGTGGCCACCCTGGTGCCCGGCACCAAGTCCAGCCTGAGCGGTGGCACCAGCTACCTGGAGCACGCCGACGCCATGGCCGAGGCCGCCCGGAAGCAAGGCTCGCCCTCGACCGCGGTGATCAGCTGGGTGGGTTATGACGCGCCGCAAAGCGTGGCCGCGGCCGCCAACGAGGACTACGCGACCAACGCCAAGCAGGACCTGGCCAGGTTCCAGGAGGGCCTGCGCGCCACCCACGAGGGTCAGCCTTCGCACAACACCGTCGTCGGACACAGTTACGGCTCCACCGTGGTGGGGCACACCGCGCGCGACCTGACGATCCAGGCCGACGAGGTGGTGTTCATCGGCAGTCCCGGGGTCGGCGTCCATCAGGCTAGCGAGCTGAACCTCCCGCCTGAGCGGGTGCATTCCAGCACCGCCCAGCACGACGTCATCAAGTACACGAACATCAACCTGGGCCTGGACCGCGACGTCCTGCCGCTGGACCCGCTCGGCCCCGATCCCACGGACAAACGGTTCGGCGGCAACACCTTCACCTCCGATCCCGGCACTGAGGGCTGGCTGCCCGGCGGGCTCAGCGAGGCCGCGCACAACGAGTACTGGGCCGAGAACAGCAGGTCGCTGAAGAACATGGGGAAGATCATTGCGGGTCGGCCGACCGACTAGGCGACTGGTCGTCATCCTCAGCGCGGTCGCCGTGTTGATCGCGGTGGGTGTGTTCGGCTACCTACGGACGGGGAGAGGGATGCAGCCCACCATCACCGCGCAGCAGGCGGCCGAGCGGGTCGAGGAGCACGTCCGCCAGGCCCTCACCCAGCTCCCGCCGGAGACGCGGACGGAGCGGATCTCGCTGAAGTCGAACAGCCCCTGCGATGTGCCTTCGGACAACGGGCCGCCGGGCCGGGTGCAGGTGTCCAACAGCTACCAGCTGCACGGGCTCGACCCCGCGCAGTTCACCCGCTACTTCGACACCCTCAAGAACTACTGGACCGGCAACAACCACACCGTGCTCAACGACGACCGGCCCAAGGACTGGTTCCTCTGGGTGCAGCACAACGGCGACGCCTTCCGGATCACCCTCCAGGGCAATCACCTTGGCGAGTTGTATCTCGGTGCGACGTCGCCGTGCATCTGGCCGGATGGACAACCGAAGTAGCGGATCAGCCGAGCCACGACCAGAACCCGCAGTCATGCCGGGCAGCCAGGTCGATCGGCCCGGTGTGAGCGGCGCTGAAGGACATCGTGCGACCCGGACCGTGTTGCGGCCAGCCGGGATCGCCGGTGCGCACGAAGGCCGACCAATGGTCGATCATGCGGTTGGCCAGCTCCTGCTGGGCCGGGGTGAGTGGCGGCTGCGGCCAGGACAGGTCCAGCAGGTAGCGGAGTTCGGCGCCATGGGCTGCGCCGTAAGGGAAATCGCCGACCACGTGGCCGGTGGGTTCGGCGAACTCGAAGGTGTACACCGGTTTGCGGGCGGCCTCGGCCACCGGGAGCTGGGTGCAGGCGCCCAGCACGCCGCCGTGGTCGGTCAGCAGCCGGGACAGGGTCAGGGCCGGGGTGGGCTGGGACTGGGGTGGGTAGCGGCGGAGGACGGCGGGGGCGTCCTCGCCGAAGAGGCCGGTGACGACGGTGGGGTAGTCGGCCGCGGCGAGGGTGCGGTGCTGGGCGGCGACGAACGGGGCCATCTCGTCCGCGGTGCCGCCGAGCAGGAGCGGGACCCTGGCGGTGTGGGATGGGGTTGGCAGGGTTGGGGTTCCGGTGACCGGGAGCCAGGGGCGGCCGTTGAAATCGCGGCGCAGTAAGGAGAGCTGGTCCTGGTGCAGGCCGACCAGGGCGGACAGCGGGAGGTCGCGCAGGCAGGTGGCGTCGGGGCAGCCGAGGGTGGTCGCGGTGGCCTGGGCGCGGCGCTGGGCTTCGGGGCGGGTGATCATGGGGTTGGCGCAGGGGGCGCTGTGGATGGCGGCCTGGTGGAACAGGCCCTGGGAGGCGGGGGCGGACAGGTGGGCGCACACGCTGTAGCCGCCGGCGGACTGGCCCCACAGGGTCACCCGGGCCGGGTCGCCACCGAAGGCGCCGATGTTGGCGCGGACCCAGCGCAGCGCGGCCTGCTGGTCCTGGAGGCCGAGGTTTCCGGTGTCGGGGCCCAGACCGGGGTGGGCCAGGAAGCCCAGGGCGCCCAGGCGATAGTTGAGGGTGACCACCAGGAGGTTGCCGCGAGTGGCCAGGCGGGCCGGGTTGTACTGGCTGCCCGCGCCGGTGGTGAACCCGCCGCCGGGGACGAAGACCAGGACCGGGAGCTTGTCTGTCCCTTGTGGACGGTGGACGTCTAGGGAGAGGCAGTCTTCGGCGCCCTGGACCGTGCCGCCGGGGCCGGGTTGGGCGCAGACGGGGCCGGGCTGGGTGGCCTCGCGGATGCCGGGCCAGGGGGTGGGCGGGGTCGGGGGTGACCAGCGGGTGGCCTGGGCGTAGGGGATGCCTTGGTAGACGCGGAGATCGGGAGTGCTTCGGCCGCGGACCCAGCCGCTGGTGGTGCGGTCCAGATCACCGGCGGGGGCGGCGGAGGCGAGGACTAGGTTGCCGGGAGCCGCGGTGGCCGGGGCCGGATCGGTGGCGGCGGCTGGGCCGTTGGACGCCGCGGCGGCGGGCGGATCGAGGAGGACAGCTGGGCTGCTGAGGGCTGCGGCGGCCGGATTGGCGGCGGCGGCAGGGCCGCTGGGATTCGCGATGCCTGGTGCTGGTGCGGCCAGCAGGGAGAAAACCAGGGTGGTCAGGAGGGTTGCTTGTCGCATGGGGCGACCCTGGCAGCGCGCGGGCTGCCAGGGCGTCACCGCGGGACCGTATCCGGGCTACGTGGATCGGCGTACTCAGCCGTAGAACCCCGCCACCGAGACCTCCCCGAGCGGCACCCAGTCCGGGTCCGCCGGACCGGTGATCACCGCGCCGCGCAGTTCCACCGCCAGCGCCGGGCGTTCGTCCACCGCTTGCACCAGCAGGTACAGCGTGACCAGCACGTGCACGCAGTGTGCGCGGCGGTCCCGGCAATCGCACTGTGCCAGCAGGGAATCCGACGGTGGCGCGATCTCGACGCCCGCTCGGTGCAGGGTGGTGGCCAGGGTGTCCGGGAGGTCGCCGGGGGCCGCGGGTGGGTGGTCGGCGAGCAGGGTGGTGACCAGGGTCAGGGTTTCGGCGGGCCATTGGGGGACGGTGATCTGGACCTGGTGTGCGCCCATGGTGGCGGTGAGTTGGCCGGGGACGATGGTCAGGCCGGTGATGCTGTAGTCGCGGGAGAGCTTGCGGGCCCTGGGCAGCAACGGGTTCGGCCGGGTCACCCGGGTGGGTTCGGCCGTGCGCAGCCAGGCGTGGCCCCAGGCGGTGGCGCCGAATTCGGCGATCATGGGCCGGTTCCTTCCAGGTTCAGGGCCAGCACGGCGTGCAGGTCGTCGTCGGGCAGGTTGGCCAGGGCGGTCTCGGTGTCGCCGGAGACCACGTCGGCCAGGGCGCGCTTGCGGTCGTGCATACGCGCGATGTGTTCCTCCACCGTGCCGCCGGTGACCAGGGTGTGCACGGTGAGCACCCGGTGCTGGCCGATGCGGTGCGCCCGGTCGGTGGCCTGTTCCTCCACCGCGGGGTTCCACCAGCGGTCGTAGTGCAGCACGTGACCGGCGCGGGTCAGGTTGAGGCCGAAGCCGGCGGCGCGCAGGCTCAGCAGCAGGATCGGCGGGGCGTTGTCCTCGTTTTGGAAGGCGTGCACGAGCCGGTCCCGCTTGTCGGCGCTGAGGCCGCCGTGCAGGAACGGGATCCGTGGGCCGCCCAGGGTTTCGGTGAGGTGGTGGGAGAGCAGTTCGCCCATGGCGCGGTACTGGGTGAACACCAGGGCCCGGTCCTGGTCCTCGACGATCTCGGCGAGCATTTCGGTGGCGCGGTCGAACTTGCCGGAGCGGCCGGGCAGCGGGCCGTCCTGGCCGAGCAGCTGGGCCGGGTGGTTGCAGATCTGTTTGAGCGCGGTGAGCAGGGCCAGGATCCGGCCGCGGCGTTCGATGCCGGACCCGAGGCCGTCGCTGAACGCCCGGTCCAGCGCGTCGCGGTAGAGCCGGATCTGTTCCGCGGTGAGCGTGCAGGCCACCGTGGCGTACAGCTTGGGCGGCAGGTCGGTGGCGACCTCGGACTTGGTGCGGCGCAACATATGCGGGCCGATCAGCGTCTGCAACCGGTCCGCGGCGGCGGCCGAGCGGCGCTGCTGGATGGGCACGGTGAACCGCTGCCGGAACCGGCCCCTGGTGCCCAGCAGGCCCGGCCGGGTGAGGTTGAGGATCGACCACAGCTCATCCAGGCGGTTCTCCACCGGGGTGCCGGTCAGCGCGATCCGCAGGTCCGCGGTGAGCCGGGCGGCGGCCTTGCTGGCCAGCGCGTCCGGGTTCTTCACCTGCTGGGCCTCGTCGAAGATCACCGTGTCCCAGCCGATCCCGGCCAGCTGCTCGACGTCCGCGCGCAACGCGCCGTAGCTGGTTACCACGACCGGGCCCGTCACGAGATCACCGAGGGTGCGCTGCGGGCCGTGGTAGGGCCGCACCGGCAGGTCGGGGGCGAATCTGGCCAGTTCGCGGCGCCAGTTGCCGACCAGGGAGGTGGGGCAGACCACCAGGTGCGGACCGGGGCGGGTGGCCAGCAGGCTGATGGCTTGCAAGGTTTTGCCCAGGCCCATCTCGTCGGCCAGGATGCCGCCGCCGGGCACCGAGCGCAGCCAGGCCACCCCGGCGACCTGGTACGGGCGCAACTCGGCCCGCACCGCCGCCGCGCGCAGCTCGCCGCGGGTCCGGGCGGCCTGCCGGAACTGGCGCAGCAGCGCGGCGGCCGAACTGATCGCGGTGCCCTCGGCGTTGGGCACCGCGTGCGCGGCCGGCGGCAGCGGCAACTCGGTGTCGCCGAGGTCCTTGGCCGCCCGCTGCCAGGCCCGTGCGGACGGGCTCAGCCTGGCCTTCGCGCCCAGCAGTGCGGGCAACGCCACATCCAGGTCAACCAGCTGAACCGGGGTCGGCGACACGGTGAGCCTGCCGTCCACCGGCCGGGCCAGGCGGCACTGCGCCGATCGGCCCACCGGCAAACCGGCCGCGAGCAGCGCGGCGGCCGGGTCGGGCGGACCCCACCAGGCCAGCGCGCCCTCGGCGGGGATGAAGGTGGCCTGCAACGGGACGTGCGTGGTCGGCATGACCTCCCTTTCGGGCATGGGGGTAGCCGGGTGCGGAATCTCCGGGGCAATCGAGACTACCGCGCGGATTCGTCGCGCGCTAATGGATTCAGCGTTTGACAAATCCGAATCAGGGTGTCCCCGGAATCAATGCTTGACAAATCCCAGGGTTGTCATCCGCAGGTCTGACCTGGTCAGGTTCTTGAAGCTGACGGCACCGGCGAGCGCGCGTTGGTACGGTGGAAAACGTGATCGACTTCGAGAAGGCATCAGTATTCAAGCTCTCCCCGTGTCGCCCCGAGGACATCGCCGGATCCGTCGCGCCGATCATCATCCCTGGTGAACAGCTCGTCGCCGCGTTCAAGACCGTGCGGGACTACGTGGTGTTCACCAACAAGCGGCTCATCGCGGTGAACGTGCAGGGCATGCTGGGCAAGAAGAAGGACTTCACCTCGCTGCCCTACAACAAGGTGCAGGCGTTCTCCATCGAGACCGCGGGCACCTTCGACCTGGACGCCGAACTGGAGCTGTGGTTCAGCGGACTCGGCAAGGTGCGGCTGGAGTTCCGCGGTGACTCCGATGTGCGCAAGATCGGCCAGCTGATCGCGCAGCACACCCTCTAACCGAGCCGGGCCGCCCGAGCGAGCAGATAACGCTGTTCGGGCAGGCTGTTCGTGCGGCGGGCGGCCAGGTGATACGCCTGTGCCGCCGCCGCGGGCTCCTCGTTCAGCTCCAGCAGGTGCGCGCGCACCGCGTCCAGGCGGTGGTTGGCCCGCATCCGCTCGTCGGCGGCCAGCTCGTCCAGCAGATCCAGGCCCGCCTTGGGGCCTTCGACCATGGCCAGCGCGATCGCCCGGTTCAGCGTGACCACCGGGTTCGGCGCGATCCGGTCCAGGATCCGGTACAGCACCAGGATCTGCGGCCAGTCGGTGTCCGCGGCGCCCGCGGCCTCGGCGTGGGTGGCCGCGATGGTGGCCTGGATCAGGTACGGGCCCAGTTCGCCGGTGTGCAGGGTCCGCCGGACCAGGTCGACGCCCTCGGTGAGCGCGGCCCGGTCCCAGCGGGTGCGGTCCTGTTCGGTGAGCGGGACGAGCGCGCCGTCCGGGCCGGTGCGGGTCTCCCGGCGGGCGTCGGTGAGCAGCATCAGCGCGAGCAGTGCGGTGACCTCGCTGTCGGCCGGGGCCAGCCGGTGCACCAGGCGGGTCAGCCGGATCGCCTCCCCGGCCAGTTCGGCCCGCTGCAACTCCTCTCCGCTGGAGGCGGTGTAGCCCTCGTTGAAGATCAGGTACAGCACCTGCAGCACCACCTGCAGCCGCTCGTCCCGTTCCTGGGCCGGCGGCGGACCGAAGCTCGACCCGGCGGCCTTGATTTTCGCCTTGGCCCGGCTGATCCGCTGCGCCATGGTCGCCTCCGGCACCAGGAAGGCGCTGGCGATCTGCGCGGTGGTGAGGCCGCCGACCGCGCGCAGGGTCAGCGCGAGCTGGGACGGCGGGCTCAACTCCGGATGGCAGCACAGGAACAGCAGGGTCAGCGAATCGTCCCGCGCGGGCGGCAGGTCCGGCGCGACCTCCTCCGGGTCCAGGGCGAAGGCCTGTTCACGACGGCGGCGGGCCGACTCGCTGCGCCAGGCGTCGGTGAGCCGCCGGGTGGCCACGGTCAGCAGCCAGCCGCGCGGCTGCTCCGGCAGCCCGCTCCGCCACTGCTGACTGGCCTCCAGCAACGCTTCCTGCACGGCGTCCTCGCAGGCGTCGAACTGCCCGTGACGCCGGACGAGCACGCCGAGGACCTGCGGCGCGAGTTCGCGGATCAGGTCCTCGACGGCCGAGCCGCTCACATCTCCAACTCCATGCCCCCGGAGAACATCACCGTGCGGACCTCCACGCCCAGGCCCTCGACCCGGGTGTCCGGGATCAGCTTCGCCAGCTCCAGGGCGCGCTCCCGGTTCTCGCATTCGACCAGGTAGAAGCCACCCATGAACTCCTTGGCCTCCAGGAACGGCCCGTCGGTGACCACCTGCTGACCGTCCTTGGCCCGCACCACCGCGCTGGCGGCCGGTTCGGCCAGGGCCTGGGTCAGGATCAGCTCACCGGAGGCCTGGATGGTGCGGATGAACTCGCCATGGCCGGCCCCGATCGCGGTGCGCTCCTCTTCGGTCAGCGCGTCCAGGATCGCCGGGTTGACGTTCATGATCAGCAAGAACTTCACGGCCTGCTCCTCGATGTCCGCGGCGCCTCGTCGGCACCGTACACACCCTGGTCGGAACGGGCAGGACGGTCTCGACACGCCCCCGAAACCAAGTCACTCTTTTTTTCGGGTTAGGATCGGACTAACGTTGTGTATACCGTATGCACGATGGGAGACGGGGCATGCCGATAGACACGAGCGAGCCTTCGATGGCCGACCGGGTGCGCTCAGTGGTGGACCGGCATCGCGGTGATCGCGGCGCGCTGCTGCCGATCCTGCACAGCCTGCAGGCCGAGTTCGGGTACGTGGATCAGGCGATGATCCCGGTGCTGGCCGCCGAACTGAACCTGTCCAGGGCCGAGGTGCACGGGGTGGTGACCTTCTACCACGACTTCCGCGCCGAACCGGCCGGTCGCACCGTGCTGAAACTGTGCCGGGCCGAGGCCTGCCAGTCCGTCGGCGCGGAGGACCTGGTCGCGCACGCCGAAGCCAGGCTGGGCAGCAAGATCGGCTCCACCACCGCGGACGGCCAGGTGACCCTGGAGCAGGTGTTCTGCCTCGGCAACTGCGCGCTGGGGCCGGCGGGTCAGGTCAATGGCCGCTTGTACGGACGGCTGGACGCGGCGAGACTCGATGGCATCCTCGATGCGGAGGCGGAACGCGCATGACGACCACCATCTATGTGCCTCGTGACTCCGCCGCCTGTTCGGTGGGCGCGGACGCGGTAGCGAGCGCGATCATGCGCGAAGCCGCGGCCAGTGGCGCCGATGTGCGCGTGGTGCGCAACGGATCCCGCGGCATGCTGTGGCTGGAGCCCCTGGTCGAGGTGGCCACCGAGGCGGGCCGGATCGGCTACGGCCCGGTGTCCGCGAGCGAGATCCCCGCGCTGATCGAGGCGGGCCTGTTCGCCGGTGGCGCGCACGAGAAACGTCTCGGCCTGGTCGAGGAACTGCCCTGGATGGCCGATCAGCAGCGGCTCTGCTTCGCCAGGGTCGGCGTCACCGACCCGGTCTCGGCCGATGACTACCTGGCGCACGGCGGTATGGCCGGACTGCGCCGGGCGCTGACCATGGATCCGGCCGAGGTGGTCAAGGAGGTCACCGACTCCGGCCTGCGCGGCCGTGGCGGCGCGGGTTTCCCTGCGGGCATCAAGTGGAACACCGTGCTCAAGGCCGACGGCGAGCTGAAGTTCGTGTGCTGCAACGCCGATGAGGGCGACTCCGGCACCTTCGCGGACCGGATGCTGATCGAGGGCGACCCGTTCTGCCTGATCGAGGGCATGTCCATCGCGGCCTACGCCACCGGCGCCAGCGAGGGATACGTGTATCTGCGTTCGGAGTACCCGGACGCGGTGGCCACCCTGCGCCAGGCCATCGAGGTGGCCTACGCGCGCGGCTGGCTGGGCCAGGACTACCTCGGCTCCGGGCAGCGCTTCGACCTGTTCGTCCGGGTCGGCGCGGGCGCCTACATCTGCGGCGAAGAGACTTCGATGCTGGAGAGTCTGGAGGGCAAACGCGGGATGGTGCGGGCGAAACCGCCCATCCCGGCGATCACTGGGCTGTTCGGCAAACCGACCGTGGTGAACAACGTGCTCACCCTGGCCTCGGTGCCCAGCATCCTGGCCGGGGGCGCGGCGGCCTACGCGGCGCTGGGCGTGGGCCGGTCCCTCGGTACCCAGGTCTTCCAGCTGGCCGGGAACATCAAGCACGGCGGGGTGTTCGAGACCGCCTTCGGCATGTCCCTGGCCACCCTGGTCAACGACTACGGCGGCGGCACCCGGTCCGGGCGGCCGGTGCGCGCGGTCCAGGTCGGCGGACCGCTCGGCGCCTACCTGCCGGCGTCCACAATGGACATTCCGTTGGACTACGAGGCGTTCGCCGCGGCACAGGCGATGCTCGGTCACGGCGGCATCGTGGTCTTCGACGACACCGTGGACATGGCGGCCATGGCGCGCTTCGCCATGGAGTTCTGCGCCGAGGAGTCCTGCGGTAAATGCACCCCGTGCCGGGTGGGCTCGGTACGCGGGGTGGAGACGATCGACCGCATCGTCGCCGGGGTCGAACCCGAGGCCAACCTCGTATTGCTGGGCGATCTGTGCGAGCTGATGACCGACGGCTCGTTGTGCGCGATGGGCGGGTTGACGCCGAACCCGGTCCTGTCCGCACTGCGGCACTTCCCGGACGACTTCACCGCCCGTCACGAGGGGACGGCACCATGACCCTGTTCAAGGAACACGATCTCGGCACTCCGGCCAAGCCCGGCGAGGCCACCGTGTCCATCGAGGTGGACGGCATGCCGGTGCGGGTGCCCGAAGGCACCTCGGTGATGCGCGCCGCGGCCGAGACCGGCATCGACATCCCCAAGCTGTGCGCCACCGACTCCGTGGAGGCATTCGGTTCCTGCCGGCTGTGCCTGGTCGAGATCGACGGCCGCCGCGGCACCCCGGCCTCCTGCACCACCCCGGTCGCCGAGGGCATGAAGGTCAGCACCCAGTCGCCGAAACTGGAGAAGCTGCGCCAGGGCGTGATGGAGCTGTACATCTCCGACCATCCCCTGGACTGCCTGACCTGTTCGGCCAACGGCGACTGCGAGCTGCAGGACATGTCCGGTGTGGTCGGCCTGCGCCAGGTGCGGTACGGCTACGAGGGCGAGAACCACCTCGGCCTGCTCAAGGACGATTCCAACCCGTACTTCGACTTCACCCCGTCCAAATGCATTGCCTGCTCCCGTTGCGTGCGGGCCTGCGGCGAGGTGCAGGGCACCTTCGCGCTGACCATCGAGGGCCGCGGTTTCGACTCCAAGGTCTCCGCGGGCGCGGGCGAGTTGTTCATGGACTCCGAATGCGTCTCCTGCGGCGCCTGCGTGCAGGCCTGCCCGACCGCCACGCTGCAGGAGAAGTCGGTCATCGAACTGGGCATGCCCACCCGCAGCGTGCTCACCACCTGCGCCTACTGCGGGGTCGGCTGCTCGTTCAAGGCCGAGCTGCGCGGCACCGAACTGGTGCGGATGGTGCCGTACAAGGACGGCGGCGCGAACGAGGGCCACTCCTGTGTCAAGGGGCGCTTCGCCTTCGGCTACGCCACCCACCCTGACCGGCAAATGAGTCCGATGGTGCGGGACAGCATCGACGAGCCGTGGCGGGTGGTCGACTGGGAAACCGCGATCACCACCGTGGCCACCCGGATGCGGGAGATCCAGGCCGTGCACGGGCCGGGCGCCATCGGCGGCATCACCTCCTCCCGGTGCACCAACGAGGAGGTCTACGCGGTCCAGAAGATGGTCCGCGCCGCCTTCGGCAACAACAACGTGGACACCTGCGCCCGGGTCTGCCACTCCCCCACCGGCTACGGGCTCAAGCAGACCTTCGGCACCAGCGCGGGCACCCAGGACTTCAAGTCGGTGGCGCAGGCCGATGTGATCGTGGTGATCGGGGCCAACCCGACCGACGGTCACCCGGTGTTCGCCTCCCGGATGAAGAAGCGGCTGCGCGAGGGCGCCAAGCTGGTGGTGATCGACCCGCGCCGGATCGACCTGGTCCGCTCCCCGCACATCGAGGCCCAGCACCACCTTCAGCTCAAGCCCGGCGCGAACGTGGCCGTGGTGAACGCGATGGCGCACGTGATCGTCACCGAGGGCCTGGTTGATCAGTCCTTTGTGGACGAACGCTGTGAGGGCTTCGACGAGTGGGCGACCTTCATCCAGCGCCCGGAGAACAGCCCCGAAGCGGCCGAGGCGGTCAGCGGGGTCCCGGCGGCCGATCTCCGCGCCGCGGCCCGGTTGTACGCCACCGGCGGCAACGCCGCGATCTACTACGGCCTCGGCGTCACCGAGCACAGCCAGGGCTCCACCATGGTGATGGGCATGGCGAACCTGGCCATGGCCACCGGCAACATCGGCCGCGACGGCGTGGGCGTGAACCCGTTGCGCGGGCAGAACAACGTGCAGGGCTCCTGCGATATGGGCTCCTTCCCGCACGAACTGCCCGGCTACCGGCACGTCTCCGACGACGCGGTGCGCGAGGTGTTCGAAACCCTGTGGCAGCGGCCGATCCTGGCCGAACCGGGCCTGCGCATCCCCAACATGTTCGACGCCGCCATCGACGGCACCTTCCGCGCGCTGTTCGTGCACGGCGAGGACATCGCCCAGTCCGACCCCAACACCAACCACGTCTTCAGCGCGTTGCGGGCGATGGACCTGGTGGTGGTGCAGGACCTGTTCCTCAACGAGACCGCCAAGTTCGCGCACGTGTTCCTGCCCGGCACCTCCTTCCTGGAGAAGGACGGCACGTTCACCAACGCCGAACGCCGGATCAACCGGGTCCGCCCGGTGATGGCGCCCAAGACCGGCAAGCACGAATGGCAGATCGTCGCCGAGATCGCCCAGGCCATGGGATATCCGATGTCCTGGCACAACACCAGCGAGATCATGGACGAGATCGCCTCGGTCACGCCCACCTTCGCCGGGGTCTCCTTCGAGCGGCTGGACAAGCTGGGCAGCATCCAGTGGCCCTGCAACGACAACGCGCCCGAAGGCACGCCGATCATGCACGTGGACGGGTTCGTCCGCGGCAAGGGCCACTTCGTGCCGACCACGTTCGTGCCCACCGAGGAACGCAGCACCCGCAAGTTCCCGCTGATCCTCACCACCGGCCGGATCCTGAGCCAGTACAACGTGGGCGCGCAGACCCGGCGCACCAAGAACGTGGTCTGGCACCCGGAGGACCTCCTGGAAATCCACCCGCACGACGCCGAGGTGCGCGGTATCTCCGACGGCGATCTGGTGTCGCTGTCCAGCCGGGTCGGCGAGACCGAGCTGCGCGCGGTGCTGTCGGACCGGATGCCGGTCGGCGTCGTCTACACCACCTTCCACCACCCGGTCACCGGGGCGAACGTGGTCACCACGGAGAACTCCGACTGGGCCACCAACTGCCCCGAGTACAAGGTCACCGCGGTCCAGGTCGGACTGCGCCGCACGGCTGCCCCGTCCCAGGCCGCGGAACCGGCCGAAGCACTGGTGGAGTAACGCATGTCGACCACGTCCCAGTCACCCCAGGTGCGACTGATCAACGAGATCGCGCTGCAGTTCGAGGGCCAGCCGGTCAGCCGGGCCGCGACCGCGATCGCCGAACACATCCGCTCCTTCTGGGACCCGCGCATGCGCGCGGACCTGAACCGGCAGCTCCTCGACAACCCCGGGGCACTGTCCCCGCTGGCGCTGTCGGCGGCCAAGCTGTTGCGCCACTGAACCATCGCGCCCGCTCCATGAACCGGGCGGGCGCGATGGGTTAGGCTGGCCGCGTGACCTGTCCTGTGTTCGCCGCCGTCGTTCGCTGACTCCGCTCCGTTCCCGGAGCCCTCAGTCGAACCAGCGGAACAGGACCATGAACACGGGTTTCTTCAGCGACGGCCGGAACTGGCTGTCCACGCGGGATCAACCGCGACCACAGAATATTCGCGACATCGACAACCGGATCTCCGCCGCCGAGGCGCTACGCCTGTGCCGGGACGGGATTTCCCCGCACTGGCAAGGAGACTGGCCAGGACTGCGGCAACTGCTGCGCGCGATGGACCGGCGGATGCCCTGGCGCGGCGGGGATTTTGCCCGCTGGCGGCAGCACCAGGCGTGGCGCTCGGCCGTGCTCGGGCGGGTGCTGGTGACCCTGGACGACAGGCTGGCGCCGGCGGTCCGGGAGGCGTGCGCGCAGGTGTACGGCGAGATCACCGGGCCCGCGCTGGTGTCCGCGCGTGAACTGCTCGGTGTGCTCGGCGCGTACGAGTGGCGACGGCAGGGGATCTTCGTACCTGGGTTGGGCGCGCGAATCCACCCGCACTACGGGGTCTTCCCGCCGACCCGGCATGAGTACGTGGACCTGGTGGCCGAGGCGGAGCCGCCGGACGGGCCGGCCTTCGACGTGGGCACCGGGACCGGCGTGCTGGCGGCGGTGCTCGCGCGGCGGGGACTGCGAGTGCTGGCCACGGATATCGACCCGCGGGCGGTGGCCTGTGCGCGGGACAACATGCAGCGGCTCGGCCTAGGCGGGCAGGTCGAGGTGACCCAGGCGGATCTGTTCCCGGCCGGGCGAGCGGACCTGGTCGTGTGCAATCCGCCCTGGCTGCCGGGCCGGGTCCGCGGCGGGCTGGATCGGGGCGTGTTCGATCCGGGCGGGCGGATGCTCAGCGCGTTCCTGGACCGGCTGGCCCGCCACCTGACCCCAGGCGGCCAGGGCTGGCTGGTGCTGTCGGACCTGGCGGAAACACTGGGATTGCGGGAACCCGGAGCCCTGGCAGCGGCAATCGAGGCCAACGGACTCCGAGTGCTGGGCGCCACCTCCACCCGCCCCCGGCACCCACGGGCAACACGGGCCACGGCGGACCCACTACGCGCGGCCCGCGCGACCGAGGTGATCACCTTGTGGCGGCTGGGCGTGCGCTAGCCCCACCCCCGCCCACTTGGCCCAACCAGGCGTACCAGTTGGGCCAAGCGGGCGTACCACTTGGGCAAACTCGGCGTCAGCGGGCGCAGTGGTAGCTGGCGGCCTGCTTGGGGTCGTTCTTGCCGTCGTAGTGCGAGATCTGGGGGTAGCGGCACAGGTTGCGGGTGACCTGGGCGCCGGTGGCGTCCTTGGTGGCGGCGGGCAGGGTGTCGGGGGCCTTGCCCTGTTCGACCCATTTGACCACGGCGCCCAGCGGGTCCACCGGGGCCGGGCCGGCGCCGCCGCCGCAGTGGTCGACACCGGGAGCCAGGAAGACCCGGTAGAACTCGTCGACCTTGGCCGCACCACCCATCCGGCGCTCCACCCGGTCGCGATAGTCGGTGGTGCCCTGGGCGAAGATGATCGGGTCGGTCCAGCCGTGCCAGGTGATCATCTTGCCGCCGGCCCGGCGGAAGCCGGACAGGTCCGGGTTGTCACTGCCGATGAAGCGGTCCAGCTTGGCCGGGGACTTGGCCGCGATCCGGTTGAAGTCGCGGTAGGACACCGAGTCCAGGGTGAACTTGGGGTTCTCCTCGACGAAGTAGCGCACCCAGTTGTCCGCGATCGGGTTCGGCACGCCGACCAGCTTGCCGTCCGGGCCGGGCTGGGTGTCGGCCACCACGCTGAACGGGGCGCTCTTGGGCAGCGCGGACCAGGACGGGTGCCCGGCCCAGATCTTGCGCACCACCTCGGCGACGGCCCGGCTGATGGTGATCTCCTTGCCCTCGCACAGGATCTTCTGCCCGATCAGCGAAGCCGGGTCGTACCGACAGCGCAGCGGCTGCTCCAGCACCCCGTCGGCCACGCCGTCCAGGGTGTCGCAGGCCTTGATCGCGGCCTGCTGGAACGCCTCGAACTCGCAGTTGGTCGGCAGCACCTTCTCCTGCCGCATCACCACCTGCCCCCACAGGTCGGCGACCAGGAACCGGGGCATGCTGATCGCGGGCGCCGCGGCCAGGATGCCGTCGTAGTCCCCCGGATAACGCTGCGCGTTCATCAGCCCCTGGCGGCCACCGGTGGAGCAGCCGTTCCAGTAGGCGTAATCGGCCGGACGGCCGTAGTGCGCGGCGGTGACCGCCTTGCCGACCACGGCCATATCGTGCAGCGAGCGGGAGGAGAAGTTGGTCAGCAGCTCCTCGTTGACCTTGCCGTCCGGGCCGAGCGCCCAGGAGGCCGGGTCCAGGCCGTCCGCGCCGACGCCACCGTCGGTGGTGGCCGCGGCGTAGCCGTCCCGCAGCGCCATGGCCAGCCCGAAGTCGAAGTTGCCCATCGAGTAGCCACCGCCGCCGACACCCTGGAAGCGGCCGTTCCAGCCCGCGCGCGGCAGCCAGGCCGCCACGAGCACCTTGTCGTTCACCCCGGGATGGGTGAGCGTCACCTTGATCTCGCACAGCGCCGGGTAGGCGATCGGCGGGAACCACGGACTTTCGATCACGCCGGCCGGTTTGGCCTGGGCGGTCACCGACAGCACTCGGGCGCCAGGCACGTGCGGGGCAGCGGGTGGGGCGCACTCCGCCGAGGTGGCGGCGGGCGCGGCGGAGGCGGGGACGGTGGGCAGGAGTAGTGCGACGGAGGCGAGCAGCGGCACGGCGAGTCGCCGGAGTCCGCGACGGACTGGACGGGTGGACATGGGCCGAACCTAGCGGCAGGCCCCGACAATCACGACCGAGTTGGGGCCGGAGCCGCCGGACGGCCCGCAGGGCGCCGTCCGGCGGCTCCGATCAATCAGGATCCGCAGTGGCCGCAAGCACCGGCCACGACGGTCACCGGCTCAGCCGGCGATGCGGACACAGTGGTGACCAGACCGGCCGCCAACGCACCCGACAACGCCAGCGAAACTAGTAGCACGCGCTTCATGAAAATCACTCTCCGAAACATGAATCCGTTATTTACCGCAGGGTCCGCAATTCAGCAGGCGCCGCACTCCGCGAGCACCGTCGCCCCGCAGCCGCCCTCGCAGCCATCGGACGTCGAGCCACCGTCCACACTCATGCTCACCTGCGCACTCAGTGCCGAGGCAAGCCCAGTGCCGAGCCCACCCAGCGCGGCAAGAGCGACGACGGCCATCATCAGTCGTTTCATGAATCAGCCCCTGATCAATCAGGGAACGCCCGCCCTCGCAAGCGTTCCATCCTGACGTGACGGACGCTGAACCTAAACCACGAAACGCGGAAAGAAAAGGGTTCCGGCAAACCGGTAGGGATGTTTACCGGACGTCAGCCAAGTTGAACAGTTAACTAGTCGCGTCAGGTTTCCATCCAGGTTTCGCCAATCCCGGCCGCGCAGGATTCTCCCGCCGCACCCACGTCGCGCGAACCGATCGGTCGAAACCATGTCGCACACCCTGCACGCACCACCCGCGCAATCCGACACCCTGGTCAGCCGTTGCCAGAACCGCGAGGAGGACGCCTGGACCGAACTGGTTCAGCGGTACGGCCCGTTGGTCCGCATGATCGCCTCCTCCTTCGGCCTGCGCCGGGCTGATGTGGAGGACATCGCCCAGCAGACCTGGATCCGGGTCTATGAGGGCATCCGTTCGGTGCGCGAGCCGGACCGGGTGCGCGCCTGGATCGTCACGGTGACCCGGCGGGAGGCGTTGCGGCACCTCAACCGGCGGACCAACGGCGAGCTGCCGATCGGCGACCAGCAGTACTTCGACGTGGCCGACGAGCAGGCCAGCCCGGAGCGGCACGTGCTGCTGGGGGCGGAGCTGGACGCGGCGCTGGCGGTGGTGGCGAAACTGCCGGAGGCCCAGCGCAGGCTGCTGATCCTGCTCTTCGGCGCGCAGGCAGTCAGCTACGACGAGATCAGCGCCCGGCTGGGCATTCCGCGCGGGTCGATCGGGCCGACCAGAGCGCGGCTGCTCAGGCAGCTCCAGTACGCCCTCGACGGCTGGCGGTCATGAGTTCGGGGGCCGGCAAGCCCAGTTCCTGATAGGTCTCCTCGGCCCGCCGCCGGTGTTCGGCGGCGGTGTCCGGGATCTCGTGCACCGCGCCGAGCCCGTGGTGGGCGTGCGCGAGTTCGTGCCGGTTGCGGGCCTCGCCGCTGCGGTGCAGGGCCTGCTCGAACCAGATCCGCGCGTTGGGCGCGTCGCCGAGCAGCCAGTGCAGGTCGCCGAGGTGGTTGAGGGTCATGCACTCGCTGAACAGGTTGCCGGTGTCGCGCTGCAATTCCAGGCCCTGCAACAGGTTCTGCGCGGCCTCGGGCAGCTGGCCGGTCCACAGCAGCACCTCGCCGAGATAGCCCAGCGCGGCGCCCTCGCCGGAGGGGCAGCCGATTTCCCGGTACACGCCGAGCGCCTGTTCCAGGAGTTCGGTGGCCTCGCCGGGCTGGCCGACCCGGAGCAGGGCCTGGCCGAGGTTGCTCAGCGCGTTGGCCTGGTGCCGCCGGTACCCGGTTTCCCGGTGCACGGCCAGTGCCCGGCGCAGGTGGTCCAGGGCCTCGGGGTAGCGGCCGACGCGCAGGTAGGTGTGTCCGAGGTTGTTCAGCGCGCCGCCGATGCCGAGGCGGGATCCGGTGGCGCGGTTGACATCCAGCGCGGCGGAGAAGTGCTCGATGGCCTGCGGGTAGCGGCTGGTGCGCAGGAACAGGTAGCCGAGGTTGATCAGCGAGATGCCCTCGCCGACCCGGTAGCCGCCGCGCCGGTAGAGCCGCAGCGCGGATTCCAGGCGCCGTTCGGCCTTGTCGTAGCGGCTGGTGTGCAGAAACACGTTGGCCAGGTCGTTCTCGGCCTCGCCCTGGCCGATCAGGTCCTCGATCTCGCGGTAGATCTCCAGGGCCTGGGTGAGGCTGGCGATGGCCTCCGGGTAGCGGCCGGTGGGTTCGTAGATGCCGCCGAAGCGGCGCAGCGCGGTGGCCTCGCCGCGGCGGAAACCGGCCGCGCGGAACAGGTCCAGGGCCTGTTTGAGGTTGTCCACGGCCTCCCGGTAGCGGCCCAGCCGCAGGCAGGCCGAGGCCAGGCCGAGCCGGCTGCAGGCTTGGGCGTGCCGGTCGCCGAGTTCCCGGCTGGCCTCGACCGCGCCGTGCATCAGGCGCAGCGGGGAGTGCCCGCGCATGTCGAAGTAGGCGTCCAGGGTGTGCGGCAGCTGCCAGGCGGGCTCGTGCCAGCCGTCCTCCTGGGCCTGGGTGGCGGCCGCGGCCAGGTTGGGATATTCGGCGTCCTGCCAGGCCAGGGCCTGTTCCGGGGTGCTCAGCCAGGTCCGGGGCGCCGGCGCCTCGGGCAGCCAGACCAGGTTGGGGTCCAGCATGATCGCGGCCGCGCCGCTGGTGGCGACGTAGTGCTCGAACATCCGTTGCAGCGCGGTGCGGCGGCCGGGTTCGGCCTCCTCGTCGTGTGCGGCGCGGCGGGCGTAGTGCCGGAGCAGGTCGTGGAACTGGTAGCGCCCCGGGGTGGGTTGCTGGACCAGGTGCACGTCGACGAGTTCCTCCAGGAGGTCCTCGGTCTCGGCCACCGGCAGCTCGGCCAGGGCGGCGGCCACGTGCACGTCGAAGTCGGGGCCGGGAATGAGGCCCAGCAGCCGGAACAGCCGGGCCTGGGCGGGGGCGAGTTGCCGGTAGGACAGGGTGAACGCGGTGCCCACACACCGATCCCCCGCCGCCAGTTCGGTCAGCCTGCGCCGCTGGTCGCGCAGCCGGGTGGCCAGGTGCGCGGCGGTCCAGGCCGGCCGGGCGCGCAGCCGGGCCGCGGCGATACGCAGCGCCAGGGGCTGGCGGCCGCAGAGTTCGACCACCTCGGCCACGGCGGTGGCCTCGGTGGTGGCGGGCGGGTGGTCCACGGTGCGGGTGAACAGGTCGGCGGCGGCGGTGTGCGGCAGCACGTCCAGGGACAGCGTTTGCGCCGTGTCCAGATCGGTCAGCCGCCTCCTGCTGGTGACCAGGGTCAGGCACCCCGCGGTGCCGGGCAGCAGCGGCCGGACCTGGGCGGCGCTGGCGGCGTTGTCCAGCACCAGCAGCGCGCGTTTGTCGGCGAGTTCGGCCCGCCACAGCGCGGAGCGGGCGTCCAGGCGTTCCGGGATCTTCTCCCCGGCCACGCCGATCGCGCGCAGCAGGGTGTCCAGCGCGGCGGCCGGGTCGGTGGGCTCGTGGCCCGCGGTGTGCGCGTGCAGGTCGATGAACAGCGAGCCGTCCGGGAAGTGCGCGGCGAGCTGGTGCGCGGCGTGCACGGCCAGGGTGGTCTTGCCGACCCCGGCCATCCCGTCGATGGCGGTGATCACCAGCGCGGTGCCGCCGGGCCGGTCGGTATCGGGCAGGGTGGCCAGCAGGCGGCGCATCTCCTCCTGGCGGCCGGTGAAGTCGACGATGTCGGCTTGGAGGTCGTTGCGGCGGGTGCTGGTACGCGGCCGCTCGGCCGGGCGGGCGGCGCTGTCGGCCTCGCCGTGCAGGATCCGCTCGTACAGCTCCCCGATCTCCGGGCCGGGGCTGACCCCGAGTTCCTCGGCCAGGGCGGTGCGCAGCTCCTGGTGCACCCGCAGCGCCTCGGCCGGGCGGCCGGACTGGCAGAGCGCGCGCATGAGCAGGGCGTGCAGCCGCTCGCGCAGCGGATTGGCCGCCACCAGCGCGCTCAGCTCGGCGACCAGGTCGCCGCCGCAGGCCGCGCCGCAGGCCAGCACGCAGTCGGCGAGTTCCTCCTGGGTGGCCAGCCGGTACTCGGTCAGCCGGGCGATCTCCGCGTCCAGGATCGGGGTGGCCGCCACCCCGGCGAACGGGTTGCCCCGCCACAGCGCGAGCGCCTCCCGGTAGCGGCCGGCGCAGGTCTCCAGGTCGCCGAGGCGGCGGGCCACCCTGGCCTGTTCGACCAGGGCCTCGAATCGGTGCAGGTCCAGCTCACCGGGCTGCAGACTCAGCTGGTAGCCCGGTGAGCGGCGTAGTAGCCAGGCGGGACCGCCCTTGCGTTGGCCCAGCGCGCAGCGCAGCCGGGAGATGTAGGCGTAGATCTCCGCCTTGGTGTCCACCGTGGTGCCGTGCGGCCACAGCTCCTCGGCGATCCGGTCGATGCTGACGATGGCGCCCGCGTTGGCGAGCAGGATGCCGAGCACGGTCCGCGCCCTCGGCGTCCCCAGCGGCAGCGCCTGCCCGTCGAGCACGGCTTCCAGCGGCCCGAGTACCCGAAACTCCACTGCCCGTCCCCACACACTTCACCAGCGGCTATGTCCTCCCTGTCGCGGAGGCTCAGTGAATGGTTACTCCGAAAGTGCGAAACACCGAATTACCCCAGACATCATTGCTGAAATGCCTCGTTCAGGAATTGGTGATTCGCTGGACCGGTCAAGCGGACATTCCGGACCGGAATCGGCGCCGCGGTCACCCGGCCAGGGCCGGCTCGGGCACGTGCAGCAGCATCCGCATCCGGGCGGTGAAGGCGGCCTCTGGTTTGCCGTCGATCTCCCCGGTGACGCCGAGCTGCAGATCGGTGAACCCGAGCGGGCGTTCGGTGGCCACCAGCAGCTCGAACACCGCGCGCACCCGGGCGCCGACCGGCACCGGCTGGTGGAAGCGCAGCCGGTCCATGCCCTTGTTGATCACCAGGTCGACGCCGTCGACGTGGATGGTCTCCATGAGCTGGGCGGGCAGCAGGGACACGGTGAGGAAGCCGTGTGCGATGGGTCCGCCGAACATGCCGGCGCTGGCCCGTTCGGGATGCAGGTGGATCCACTGCCGGTCCTCGGTGACCTCGGCGAAGTCGGCGATGCGTTGCGCGGACACCGTGTGCCAGGCGCTCACGCCGAGCCGCTGGCCGACCGCCTCGCGTAACTCGGTGGCACTGCTGAAGATGCGCATCCGCTCAGCTCCTCTCGGGGGCGGCGCCGACCGCGTGCGCCCCGCCGTCGACGTGCAGGATCTCCCCGGTGACCGCGGGCATCCAGGCCGAGAGCAGCGCGCAGACGACCCTGGCCACCGGTTCGGTGTCGGTGTGGTCCCAGCCCAGCGGGGCCCGGTTGGACCACACCTGGTCGAGCTGGTCGAATCCGCCGATGCCCCGGGCGGCGAGTGTCCGAAGTGGACCGCAGGCGACCAGGTTGACCCGGGTTCCCTGCTGCCCCAGCGCCTGAGCGAGGTAGCGGCAGCAGCTTTCCAGGCCGGCCTTGGCCACGCCCATCCAGTCGTAGCCGGGCCAGGCCAGGCTGGCGTCGAAGTCCAGGCCGACCAGACTGCCGTGTTCGGCTTTGGCCAGCAGCGGGCCGAAGACCCGGCCGAAGGCGGCGAAGGAGTAGGTGGAGATGTGCAGTGCGGTGGCCACCTCGGCCCAGTCCGCGGTGAGGAAACCGCCGCCGAGCGCGCTGGGCGGGGCGAAGGCGACCGAGTGCAGCACGCCGTCCAGGCGGCCCCAGCGCTGGTCCAGGGCGTCGGCCACCGCGTCGAGGTGCTCGGGTTTGGTGACGTCCAGTTCCAGCACATCGCAGGCGACCGGGAGTTTGGCGGCCATGGCGGCGGTGATGCCGAAGCCGCGGCCGAAGCCGGTGAGCACCACCTCGGCCCCGTGTTCCTGGGCCAGTTTCGCCACCCCGTAGGCGATGGAGCTTTCCGTGAGCACACCGGTGACGAGGATCTTCTTGCCAGACAGGAGTTTCTCAGACACGGGTCACCACGATCACGCCGTTGGCGCCGCCGAAACCGAAGGAGTTGCTGACCGCGGCCCGCAGGTCCAGCTGCCGGGGCACCTTGTGCACGATGTCCAGTTCGATCCGCGGGTCCTGCCGGTCCAGGTTGGCGGTGGGCGGGATGATGCCGTCGCGTACGGACAGCACCGTGCACACCGCCTCGATCGCGCCGGCCGCGCCGAGGGCGTGCCCGAGGGTGCCCTTGACCGAGGTGACCGGGGTCTGGTCGCCGTAGAGCCGGTTGATCAGACCACCCTCGATGACGTCGTTCATCGGGGTGGAGGTGCCGTGCGCGTTGACGTGGTCGATGTCGCCGGGGGTGAGTCCGGCCTCGGCGAGTGCGGCCAGGGTGGCCCGTTCCACGCCGTCGCCCTGCGGGTGCGGGGCGGTGATGTGGTGTGCGTCAGAGGATCCGCCGTACCCGGCCAGCCGGGCGTGCACCCGCGCGCCGCGGGCCTGGGCGTCCTCGGCGCGTTCGAGGACCAGGATGCCCGCGCCCTCGGCGGCGACGAAGCCGTCCCGGTCGGCGTCGAAGGGCCGGGAGGCGGTGGCAGGGTCGTCACTGCGGGTGGACAGCGCGCCGAGTTGCCCGAACCCGGCCATGATCAGCGGGGACAGCGCGGACTCGGCACCGCCGGCGATGACCACGTCGCAGATGCCCGAGCGCAGCCAGTCCCTGGCCACGCCGAGCGCGGTGGCCCCGGAGGCGCACGCGGTGGCCGGCGCGAGGTTGGGGCCGCGGGCGCCCAGGTCCAGGGTGAGCCAGGCGGTGGGCGAGCCGACCCCGGCCATCGGGATCAGCATCGGGGTGACCTGGGATTCCCCTTGCAGGCGCAGGATCTCGTACTGCTGCTCGAAGGTCATGGTGCCGCCGAGGGAATTGCCGACCACCACGCCGACCCTGGCCCCGTTCCAGCTCGCCGGGTCCAGGCCGCTGTCCGCGATGGCCTCGCGGGCGGCGACCCTGGCCAGGTGCGCGCAGCGTTCCTGCCGCCACGCGGTGCGGCGGCCCAGCTGCGCGTCGGCGTCGAAATCCGGCACCCGGCAACTGAAATCGGTGACCTGGCCGGCCAGGTTGGCATCCGGACTGGCGGTGGACTCGCCGCGCAGGATGCGCGCCCAGCTGGCCTCGACGCCGATCCCGGCGGAGGTGACCAGCCCGAGGCCGGTGATGGCGATGCCGCTCATCAGGCGGCCTCGCGCTTGGACTCGATCAGCTTGGCGATGGTGGCCAGGGTGTCCGAAGTGGACACTTCGTCGTCCTTGACCCGGACGCCGAACTCCTTCTCGGTCACCAGTCCCAGCTCGACCAGGGCGAGCGAGTCCAGGTCGAGGTCGGCGAAGGTGGCCTCGGCCCGGACCTCCTCGGGCGGCACGCCGAAGCGGGTGGTGAGCAGCGCGGTGAGCTGGTCGAGCAGGGCGGTCATGGGTGGTTCCTTTCACCAGGGTGTGCGGGCAGGTCGTGCAGTTGGGCGCCGGCGCCGAAGAGTCCACTCAGGACGGAGCGCATGACCCGGCGGAGCAGCCGTTCGGCCACCGGGTCCATGGCCTCGGCGAGGCTGTCGATGCCGAAGTCGAAGTCCACCTGGAAGTCCACCGCGCAGCCGGCGTCCAGCTCGGTGATCCGCCAGGCGCCGCGGAAGTGCTCGAAGTCGCCGTCGGTCTGGCCGAATTCGACGCTGGTGGTGGCCGGGTCGAGTTTTTCCCATTCCCGCCAGCGCAATCGGCCGCGGCGGAAGGTGACCTCCCAGGCGGAGTGCCGGGGGTCGCCTGGAAAGACCTCGACCGAGCGGACCTCCTCGGCGATGGCCGGGAACCGGCCGAAGTCGGTGAGCAGGGCGAAGGCTTCGGCCGGGGTGGCGCCGGGGACCTCGGCCAGCAGGTGCACACGTCTCATGCCGCCACCGCCTTGGCCGCGGTGGCGAAGGCGCCGCGCAGGAAGTCGACCTCGGCCTCGTCCAGGATGGCGGGCGGGGTGAGGCGCAGCACGTGGCCGGAGTTGAGCGAGTGGTTGGCGATGACCCCGGCGGCCATCAGTTCGGCGAGCAGGTCGGCGGCCAGTCCGGGTTCGCTGAACTCGACCCCGATGAGCAGTCCGGCGCCGCGTACCTCGCGCACCCGGGTGCCGAGAATGTCCTTGCAGATCAAGGAGAGTTCACCGCGGATGCGTTCGCCGAGCTTGCGCGCGGCCTCGACCAGGCCGCCCTCCTGGATGGCGGTGAGCGCGCCGCAGACCGCGGCCATGCCCAGTGGGCTGGCGGAGAAGGTGGAGGTGTGCAGGTAGGGGTCGCGGTCGAAGGCGCGGAAGGCGGATTCGGTGGCCAGCACCGCCGAGACCGGCATCACGCCGCCGCCCAGGGCTTTGCCGACCACCAGCACATCGGGCACGATCTGTTCGCGGTCCGCGCCCCACCAGTGGCCGAGCCGGCCGAGGCCGGTCTGCACCTCGTCCAGGATGAGGAAGGCGCCGAACTCCCGGCACAGCCGTTGCGCCTCGGTGAGGTAGCCGGCCGGCGGCAGGATCACGCCCGCCTCGCCCTGCACGGGTTCCAGGATCAGCGCGGCCCGGCCCTCGTGCGCGGCGAGTTCCTTGCGCAGGGCGGCCGGATCGCCGTAGGGCACGTGGCAGACCCCGGACAGCAGTGGCCGGAACGGGTCCTGGAACACGCCGCGGGCGGTGACGCTGAGCGCGCCGAGGGTTTTGCCGTGGTAGCCGTTGGTGGCCGAGATGAGGTGGGTGCGGCCGTGCGTGCGGGCGAGTTTGATCGCGGTCTCCACCGCCTCCGCCCCGGAGCAGGCGAAGTGCACCTTGTCCATTGTGGACGGTGCGACCGCGGTGAGCGCGGCGGCGGCCTTGGCGGCACTGGGTTCGAGCAGGAGTTTGGCGGAGACCGGCAGGGTGTGCAGCTGGGTGCGCACCGCGGCCACCACCCTGGGGTGCCGGGCGCCCATGAGCAGCACGCCGTAGCCGCCGCAGTTGAGCAGTTCCCGGCCGCGGCTGGTGCGCACCCAGGCCCCGGTGGCGGACTGTTCCAGTTCGCGGCCGAACATTTCGCCCAGGGCGGCGCGGCCGCGGCTGAGGTGACTGCGGTAGACGGCCACGGTGCGTTCGAATTCGGCGTCGCAGTCGGCGGTGTCCAGGGTCATGCCGCGTCCCTGGCCGAGGTGAGGTGGCCGAGGATGGTGTCCAGGGTGCTGGCCCGCGAGGGCGGGTGGAAGGCGACCGCGTGCGCGGCGGCGACCAGGTAGGCCACCTCGCTGGCGGAGATGAAGGCCATGCCGCCCAGCAGTTCCGCGGCCAGGGAGGCGGTGCTGGTGACCAGGTGCTGCACGGTGTGCCGGGTGACCAGGGCCGCGCCCAGGGTGTCCACCCCGGTGTCGCCGGCGTCGATCCGCCGGGCCAGGCCCTCGGTGAGCAGGGCGGCGGACTGGTGCCGGATGAGCAGTGCGGCCCGGTCCGCGGCACTGCCCCGGCTCCGGTGCAGCACCCGGTGCACGAGTGCCCCGGCGAGTCCACTGTAGACGGAGCAGACGCTGAGCTGGAACCAGATCAGGCCGAGGATCTGGAGTTCCAGCATCCGCCCGGCCAGTTCCGGGGTGGTGCGCACGAGCTGTTCCTCGGTGAGGAAGACGTCGGTGAGCCGCACCTCGTGGCTTTCCGCGCCGGCCAGCGCGAAGGTGGACCAGAACGGGTGCACGGACAGGCCGGTGGTCAAGGCGGGCATCAGGATCAGCCCGAAGTCGGACTCGCCGTCACCGGTGGGCACGGCCACGCTGGCCGAGAGCAGGTCCATCGACCGGGACAGGCTGCACGGCTTTTTGACGCCGTTGACCAGGTAGCCGCCGTCCACGCGTTCGGCGCGCAGGGTGGGGCGCAGGATGTCTTGGTCGGTGTTGCCCTCGGCGAACCCGGAGGCCAGCAGCAGCCGATCGGCCGCGATCCGGTGCAGCAGCGCGGAATCGAGGTTGACCTGATCGCCGATGGCGGCGGTCATCGAGTACAGGGTGCCGACGGAGAAGTGGTGCATCATGGTGGCCACCGCCATGGACGGGGCCAGCGCGCCCAGGGCCCGCATGACGTGCATGGCCTGCACCGCGGTGCCGCCGCTGCCGCCGTATTCCTTGGGTACCACGAGGTTGGAGCCGTTGCAGGCGCGGAAGAGCTGGATGGCCTTGCCGTCGTCGGCCTCCCGTTCGGCCAGGCTGAGCCCGGCCAGTTCCGCGCGCAGGCCGGGGGCCAGTTCGTCGCAGACGTCCCGGTCGGCGGCCATGAACTGTAGATCCATTCACGCTCCTGGTTGGGTGATGCGGGTGTACGCCTCGAACACCGCGGCACTGGGCCGCACGTTCTCCGCGACGGACACGCCCTGCAGGTGGGTGGTGCGCAGCACCAGGTAGTTGGCCTCGCCGAAGGCGCCGCCGGTGAGTCCGGTGCCGCCGTGGGTGGGCAGGTAGGGCAGGAACCCGATGTGCGAGTCGTTGACCTTGAGCAGCCCGCCGTTGCCGACCCGGGCCAGGAACTGCTCGATGACGTCCTTGTCCTTGGCCCACAACGAGTTGCGCAGGCCATACCGGTTGCTGTCGACGAAGGTGAGGATCTGGTCCAGCAGGTCCTCGTCAGGCGCCGGTGCGGGCACGACCACGGGTAGCAGCGGGAAGAACGTCTCCTCCCGCACCGCGGTCAGTTCCCGGGAGGTGTCCAGTCCGTCCACCCGCAGCACGGTGGGCGCGAGGAACGGCCCGGTCTCGGAGAGTTCGCCGTCGACTTCCAGCCGCCCGCCACCGCAGATCAGTTGGGCGCCCCGGGCGAGGGCGTCCTCGACCACGGTGCCGAAGCGTTCGGCCCGCAGTACCGGGGAGAGCAGCACATCGGGTTCGTCGGGGTAGCCGGGGCGCAGCGCGGTGACCGCGGTGTGCAGCTTGGCGATCAGCTCGTCCGCGATGTCGGGGTGCACCACGGCCTGGTTGGGCACCATGCAGATCTGCCCGGAGCCGTAGAAGCATTCGGTGAGGGCTTCCACCGCCAGGTCCAGGTCGGCGTCCTTCCAGATGACCACACAGTCGTTGCCGGCCAGCTCCAGGATCGGCTTCTTCCCCGCCGCGATGCAGTCCCGTTCCAGTTCCAGACCGCGTTCCACCCCACCGGTGTAGAAGATGTCGTCTACCAGGGGATCGGCCAGCCAGCCGCGCAACGCGGGTCCCGGCCGGCCGCAGAACACGTTGAGCACCCCGGGCGGGGCCCCGACATCGGCCAGCGCGGGCACCACGTACTCGCGCAGCACGTACATGACCCCGAACGGCGCACTGCGCGGCGCCCGCACCACCACGGTGTTGCCGGCCATCAACGCGGTCGCCCCGAACAACGCGCTGGTGGCCGGCGCGTTCTGCGGCGGGTTCACGCACACCACGCCATCGGGCCTGCGCCGCAACAACAATCGCCGGTCCCCGTGCCGGAACTCCTGTTCCAGCTGCCCGGCCAGCCAGCCCACGGTCTCCTCGCTGGCCACCGACAACATCCCGGCCACCTGCCACTCGGCCAGCGGCCGCGGATTGCCCTCGGCGATGAGCACATCCACCAGTTCCTTGTGCCCCACCAGAATCCGCTCCCGCAACGCGAGCGCCAACTCCACCCTGATGGCCAACGGCGTCGCACCCCAGGCGGGTGCGGCCGCCGCCGCGGCGGCCACGGCGGCGGCCATGGTGTCCTCATCGGCGAGCGCACACCGCCCGACCACCCGGTCCGCGACGGTGGCCGGGTCGAGCTGTCCTTGTTCGAGGCGCCGCTTGAGGGTGAGGCTGCCGAACAGGTCGGTGAGGATCGGCCGCGCGCCCACGGTGTAGACGTAGCGGTCGGAGTCGACCTCCTCTCCGGCCACATAGGACAGATAAGTGGGCACCGGAACCGCAGGCCTCATCGGATATCCCTCTCCACTGGCGTTGTCACCTTCACAGTGGCGCTGCGGAGCCGTCTGGATACCGCCGGTGCCGATCACAGCGCACCGATCAGCCGGAGCAGCTGCCAGGTCGCGCCCAGGCTCAACCCGTGCTCGAAGGCCAGGTACTCCGGTTCGATGTGGTGCGGGGCCCACTTGGTCTTGAAGCGTTCCTGGGTGCGCGCGGAGTACAGCCATCGTTCCCGCCCGGCCACCTGTCGCATGAGCCGACGCAGGATTCCGTTGCCAGCGCCCGGAATCTGGTGTTCCGGGTGCAACTGCACGAACGGCGTGAAACCCAGGTGCAGCCAGCCCGCGCCCTCCTCCCGGAACACCTCGGCCGCCGCCGCGATGATCGACTCGATCGCGCCGGTGGGTGCTTCCGGATGGCGGCGGGTCAGGTCGTAGAGCCAGCCGGGTCGCGGGCCGTACACCGGGGAGAAGGAGATGTAGGCGACGATCCGCCCGGCCGCCCTGGCCACGAACAGTCTGCGATGCTCCGCACCCCGGCCGCCGCGTTCGCCGACCATGAAACCGAGTTGTTTGACCACGCGGCCCTTGGCCCGCAACCACACCTGGTCGATCGCGGCCAGCAGCACGGCCAACTCAGAGTCCATTGTGGACTCCTCGGTGACCGCAACTCCGGCGCGGCGAGCCTGGGACAGCCGGTTGCGGGTTTCGGCGAGTTTGCCGCCGCGCAGGGTGAACTGGGCCAGGTCGATGCTGAAGGAGGCGCCGAGCTGGTTGACCGCGTAGCCGAGTTCGGCACAGGCCGCGGCTTCCTCGCGCAGCAGTTGCACCGCGGTGATCCGGCGGCCTTGCCGGGCGGCGAACTCGCGGAAGGCCGCGGTCAACTTGGGGTGGTCGGCCTCGGCCGCGCACGGTCCGGTGAGCTGCACCAGATGTTTGCGGCCGGCGGGCCGGTAGGCGACCAGGCCGTGCAGGTCCGGGGGCTGGAAGTGTTCGGTGTCCTGGTTGTAGGCCAGGAACGCGCTGGAGCTGCGGCCGTGCGCGCGCAGCAGGTCGAGAGCCCTGGTGGTCACGTGGCCCGCCCGGACACCGCGGCGGCGAGCCGGATGTAGGCCGGGTGCGGGACGGGTTCGAAGGACACGGCGAACGGCTTGAGGAAGTTGCCGAGCAGGCCGCGGTCCCCGCACAGGTGGATCGGGATGGCCAGCAGCGCCCACTCCGGGCGGACCAGCCAGGCCCACAGGAACGCGACGAGTCCGGCGGTGACGAAGCTGTGCGCCAGGTTGTAGGCCACGTAGAAACCGCGGTGGATCTTGCCGGATTTGCTGCGGCGGAAGGCGATCAGGCCAGGCAGGTAGCCGATGACGTCGATGTAGGCGAACAGGATCAGCGCCGGAATCAGCCGCACCTCGGCCCAGTGCGTGATGAACAGCGCGCTGCACAAGCCAAGCGCGGCCAGGTATTCCAGCCGGAGCAGTCGGTAGGTGGTGCGGGTCTCGAACAGGTTGCGCGGATCCACGCCTCAGCCTTCCGGGGTGAACACGATGGGCAGGGACAGCGGGGCGCGGCCGATGCCGGGCATCCACTCCAGGTCCGCATAACGCGCGGCCAGCCGCAGATCGGGCAGCCGGGCGAACAGCCGGCCCAGCGCGGTGCGCACCTCGGCCCTGGCCAGTTGCGCGCCCAGGCAGTAGTGACTGCCGTGCCCCAGCCCGAGGTGCTGGTTGGCGTCGGCGCGGGACAGGTCGAAGGCGTCCGGGTCGGTGAACCGGCGCGGATCCCGGTTGGCCGCGCCCAGCGACACCAGCACCCGCTCGCCCTTGCCCACCGCGACTCCGCCGATCACGGTGTCCTGCTTGGCCCAGCGCATGGTGGACAGCTCGGCGGGCCCCTCGAACCGCAGTGCCTCCTCGACCAGGTTGCTGACCAGTTCCGGGTTCGCCCGGAAGGCGGCGAGCTGGTCGGGGTGCCGCAGCAGGGCGAGGGTGGCGTTGGCGATCAGCCCGGCGGTGGTGACGTGCCCGGCCAAGAACAGCAGCAGCGCGTTGGCCAGCAGCTCCTCATCGGTGAGCCGCTGCTCCTGGTCCCTGGCCGCGACCATGGCGCTGATCAGGTCGTCGCCGGGTTCGTTCTTCTTGGCCGCGATCAGCTTGGCCATGTACTCGTTCAGCCCGGCCAGCGCGGCGGCGGCCCGGTCCCTGGTCTCCGGGGTGAAGCCGACGTAGTCGTGCGCCAGCTCGAAGAAGGCGTCCCGATCTTCCTCGGGCACGCCGAGCAGTTCGCCGATCATGCCCACCGGCAGCCGCAACGCGAAGTCCCGCATCAGATCGGCCTGTCCGCGCGCGGCGAACTCGTCGATCAGCCGGTCCGCGCTGTCGGACAGCTTGTCGTGCAGGGCGTCGATGCGGCGGCGGGTGAACGCGCTGCCCACCAGTCTGCGCAACCGGTCGTGGTCGGGCGGATCCAGGTTGAGCATGCTGGCGCCCATGCTCGGCGAGAGCCCGTCGGTGGACTCGGCGTCGTAGCGGCTTTCCTTGCTCAGCAACGGATCGGTCAGCGCCTGCCGGACCTCCTCGTACCCGGTGACCAGCCAGGCGGTCAGCCCGGTCGGCAGCGTCACGTAGCGCACCGGGGACACCGCGCGCAGCCGCGCGTAGGACGGGTAGGGGTCGCGCTGGTAGTCCGCGTCGAACAACGCGGCGTCGGCCGGATCCGGCCGGACGGGACATCTCTCCATTGTGGACACTCATTTCCCGTTGCGGCCGAAGCGAAGCGGCGCGCAACGTCCGGTGTGCAGCGAACGTCGGTCGGTCAGCTGGAGGAAGGTCTGGCGCAGCGGGTAGCGCAACCGGTCGAACACCGGCGCGGGGGTGGCCCCACCGCGATGCCAGGGCACGGTGGGCGGGGGCAGGGGTTTGCCGTGCAGGGCGGCGGCGAGCTGGCCGCTGAGCCAGCCCGCGGAATGCAGGGCGGGCGCGATGCCGCGGCCGTTCCAGCCACCGGCGAACCACACCCCCGGCCCGACCTGCCCGACGATCGGCATCCAGTCCGGGGTGGCGCCGCTGACCCCGGCCCAGGACCGGGCGATCCGCACCCCGTCCAGACTCGGGAACAGTTGGCGCAACTCACGTTCCAGCCGTCGCCAGGTGCCGCCGTCGACCCGGGGTTGCGCGCCGGGGGTGGTGCGCGGGTTGGCGGCGCGGCCGCCGCCGAGGATGAGGCGGCCATCCGGACTGAGCCGCACGTAGTTGAAGAAGGCCCGCGAGTCCAGCACCAGATCACCCGGCCGCAACGCGAGTCCGGCGAGCTGGGTGGCGGAGAGCGGTTCGGTGCACAGCGCCTGGGAACGGAACGGGACGATGGGCAACCGCACCAGTCCGGCCACGCGGGTGTAGCCGTCGATGGCGAGCACCACCTGGGCCGCGTCCACCTCGCCCCGGTCGGTGCGCACCCGCACCCGCTCCCCCGGTTCGACCGAGCGCACCGGCGAGCCCTCGTACACCTCGACCCCGCGGGCCAGCAGCACCTCGCGCAGTCCCCGGCACAGCCGCAGCGGGTCGAGCTGGTACAGCGGCGCGACTCGCAGCGCCCCGAATCCCCCTTGCAGGCCAAGGGTTTCCGCAGCTTCGCCCGGCGAAAGCCAGTCGGCCCGCATACCCAGGCGGTTCATGTCCGGGAGGTCGCCGGTGTACCGCTGGACGTGCTGGGCGGTGACCGGCAGCTGATACATCCGGCCCCGCACCAGATCGCAGTCGATGCCCTCGCTGGTGACCAGTTCCCGCAAGGCTGCCATGCCCTCCAGGGAGGCGCGGGTGAGCGAATCGGCCGCGGCGGGTCCGACCCGCTTGCGCAGCAACCGCATCGAGCCCCACACGCCGGGCCGGGCCAGTCCGGTGCTGTGCCCGGTCGCGCCGCCGCCGGCCACCACGGCCTCCAGCAGCACGATCCGCGCCGAGGGCAGTTCCGCGCGCAGCCGGTGCGCCAGGGACAGTCCGGCGATCCCACCGCCCACCACCACGATGTCCGCGCGGTGCTTACCGGTCAACGGCGGCAACGCGGGCGCCGCCGGCAGTCCGGCGCCCCAGGGCGAGGTGTGCGCGAGGCTCATCGGAGCGCCCCGGCGAGTTCCCTGGACAGGCTGGGCGCCTCGGTCGCGCGTTCCCGGAACGCCTTGCGCCGCAACAAGGACAGCCGCACCAGATCGCCGGCCTCCCGTGCCACCGAGGGCACCGGGGCGCCGGCGAGGACCTGACTGAGCGCACCGCGGGCCAGCCGGGTCGCGGTGAGCAGGGTATCCGCGGCCCGTTTGTCCGCCATCACCTCGTCCAGCCTGCGGACGCCCGTGGCGCCCAGACCGCGGAAGACCGCCTTGCGCAACGGGCCCACCGGGGCCGCATCGCCGAGTTCCTGGCTGTACCAGAAGTTGGCCAGCTCGGCCGCGTCCCGCTGCTGTGCCCAGTGTCGCAACCGATCCGGCTGGGCCCGCTGATCGTCCCAAGTGGACAGCAGTGCCTCGGCCAGGGCAGCGGAGTTGCGCAGCGCGTCGGTGATGCCGTGGCCGATGGTGGCGTCCTTGGCGTGCCCGGCGTCCCCGGCCAGGGCCCAGCCCGGTCCGTAGGGCTGGCGGAAGAAGCACGGATAGCCGCTCATCCGGCGCAGTCCGCCCACCGGCTCGCCGCCGCCCGCCAGCTCGGCGATCTCCGGGCTGACCTGCGCCACCCAGGGCAGCAACGCGTCCGGTCCGCTGCGCCGGAAGTCCACCGGATCGCCCACCGGCGGTTGCGCGCACAGGTAGTACTCCTCCGCGCCGGTGGGCAGGATGTGCGCCAGCCGGGCGCCGACCCGGTGCCACAGCAGCACTCTCGGCAGCCGTTTACCGCGGTAGTACCGCCACACCTGGCCGCGTCCGCTGCGGAAGGTCAGGTACTGCGCGGCGTGCACCCAGCGGGCCACCGGCGAGCTGCGCCCGTCCGCGCCGACGACCAGGCGGGCGTGCACCGGCCGCACCCGGCCGTCCCGGTCCGCGACCTCCACCCCGGCCACCCGGCCGGCCACCCGCAGCAGTCCGACCACCGGTTGTCCCAGATGCACCAGTGCGCCCGCCGCCCGCGCGCGCTCCAGCAGCAGGTTGTCCAGCAGTTCCCGCGGCGGGCACAGCCCGGGATCGTGCGGATGCCGGAAGGTCAGCCGCAGCTCGTCCAGGCGCACCTGGACCTCGGGCAGCGGCGGCACCCCGGCGGCGACCAGGTCGTCGTAGACGCCCTCGGCCCGCAGGTCCGCGGTGCCGTGCAGGATGTGCGTGGACAGCGTCGGCCCGATCTCCACGGCCCGCTCGTACACCGCCACCCGCAGCCCGGCCCTGGCCAGTCTGGCCGCCAGCGCGGCGCCCGCGACCCGGCCACCGACCACCGCGACGTCCACAGTGGACGTTGTTCTCCCGGATCCAGCCATCGCGATCACACCCCTTCGTCTCACCGGAACAGAGACCGGTCAGTGGCGGAGCGGATACACGTGATCGCACAGCGCGAAAAAGTTGGCGCTACCCGGTATCCACCGGGCCGCCGACCAGCTCTGTTGGGGCAGACAGGCAGCCGAGCGCGGAGGAACGATGGACACTCCCCTGGAGCACAGCACGGTCCGCCGCCCGTGCGGGCCACGGCGCAGGCGGATGGCCCCGGCCGCACGGCGGGCGGAGCTGGTGGAAACCGCTATCAGGGTGATCACCACGCACGGGGCCGGGATCAGCATGGATCAGCTCGCCGCCGCGGCCGGGGTGAGCAAACCCCTGCTGTACCACTACTTCTACGACAAGGCCGGCCTGCTCAAGGCCGCGGGCGAACGGGCAACCGAGCTGATGCTGGCCCGGTTACGGCCCGCGCTGGCCGAGCTGCGCGGGGTCGGCGTCCGGGAACGCTGGATCCACGGTGCGGTGGAGGCCTACCTGGCGGTGATCACCGAACACCAGTGGCTGTACCGCTTCACCGTGAGCAACGCGGCCATCGGCAAGCACGCCGCGCCGGATCCGATCATCGCCGCGCTGGCCGACGTGCTCGGCGAGATCCCCGGCCTGCGCCCGTCCCCGCCACCAGACCCGGTGCGCTACGCGCTGGCCGGGATGGTGCAGGCGGTCTGCCACTGGTGGCTGGAGCACCGGCGACCGGGCCGGGCCCAGCTGCTGGCCCAGCTCAGCCGGATGATCGAGCACACCGTGGCAGGCATGTCCGCGCTGGCCACAGTGGAGTCAGCCCCGCTGGAGTCGGTCCCCGTCGACCTGCCCAGCCCGCAGACCGGATAGACGTCCGGCAGTCCCCCAGACCGACGTCTGTCCACCCCAGGCGGCGAGGGACCGTGAAATCCCACCGACCCGCGAGGTCCCTCGCCGCCTGGTCCCAACGAACATGGGTGCCACCGGGATGAACCACCGACAGAGCAGGCCCTCGGCCCGCTGCCGCTCCTGTGGACACGAGCCACGAGCCTGGGCCACCGACAAGCTCACCGGACTGCTGGACCGCTGGGGCTGGGACGCCGAGGCCGGTCGCGCACTGGCCGCGGCCCGCCGCCGGGACGAACCCGCCGCACTGGTGCTGCTGGACCTGGACCACTTCAAACGGGTCAACGACACCCTGGGCCACCCGGCAGGGGACCGGGTGCTGCGCGCGGTGGCCTCGGTGCTGCGCCAGGTCACCGAGGCCGACCCGGTCGGCGCGGGCGCGGTGCTCGGCCGCTACGGCGGCCACGGCGGCGACGAGTTCCTGGCCTTCCTGCCCGCTGGCGACCTGGCCGCCGCGGCCGGCCTGGCCGGCGCGCTGCGCACCGAGGTGCGCGCACTCCAGGTCCCGGCCCGCACCGTGCGCGGCCCGCGCACCATCACCGACCTGACCGTGTCCATCGGCCTGGCCGAACACCGCCCCGGCACCCGCACCCGGCTGGCCGACCTGGTGCTGGCCGCCGACGCGGGCCTGCTGGCCGCCAAACGCGCGGGCCGGGACCGGGTGCGCGGCGCGGAGCCCACCCTGCGCCGACTCGCCTGGGATGAGCGAGGATTGCCGGCATGACGGCAGCACCGGAGGACCGGGAGAACCTGACCTACAGCCTGTTCGGGGACTCGATCCGCGACCTCGCGCAGACCATCGCCGACGACGGCTACGCCCCGGACATCATCCTGTCCGTGGCCCGCGGCGGCCTGTTCGTGGCAGGCGGCCTGGGCTACGCGCTGGCGGTGAAGAACCTCCATGTGATGAACGTCGAGTTCTACACCGGCGTCGGCACCACCCTGGACATGCCGGTCATGCTGCCGCCGGTACCCAACGTCATCGACCTGTCCGGGGCGAAGGTGCTGGTCACCGACGACGTCGCGGACACCGGCAAAACGCTCAAACTGGTGCACGACTTCTGCGCCGACCACGTGGCCGACGTGCGCTGCGCGGTGATCTACGAGAAGCCGCACTCGCTGGTGAAATGCGAGTACGTGTGGCGGCACACGGACAAGTGGATCAACTTCCCGTGGTCGGTGCTGCCCCCGGTGGTCAGCCGGGCAGGCCAGGTCCTGGACGCCTGAGCCGATCAGCGCGGCTCCAGTCCCGCACCAGTCTTAGCCCCGCACCCGTCTCCGCCCCGGCACCAGCGGTCGCGGTGGCCGCGACCCGCCGCCACCGCGATCCCAGCCCCGCCCAGCACTGCCTCGCCTCGCCCCGCGACCAGCGCCCCGCTCTACGGCCAGCGCGCCGTCGTGATCAGCTGCGTCAACGCCGCCGCCGGCCCGTACCCGGCCCGCCGCCCACCCAGCACCGCGAAATCCACCTCCGCCAGCGGCGGCAGCTCCGCCTCCACCGGCACCAGCCCCTCCGGCACCACCGACCGCGCGAACACCGCCACCCCCAGTCCGGCCAGCGCCGCCGCCCGCAACCCGTTCAACCGGTCGCTCCAGCACCCGATCCGCCACTGCAACCCCCAGGCCCGCAACGCCTCCAAGGCCCGTGCCCTGGTCAGGCTGGGTTCCGGGTACAGCACCAGCGGGATCGGCTCGTCCTTGGTCAGCCGCAGCCCCGGCCTGCCCACCCACAGCAGGGGTTCCCGCCACAGCAGGTGGCCGTCGGCCTCGGTGCGGCGTTTGGCCAGCACCAGGTCCAGACCGCCCGCGGCCAGCCGGTCGTGCAGCACACTGCTCAACTCGACGGTCAGTTCCAGGTCCACCAGCGGATAGGTCTCCCGGAAACGCTGCAGGGTGGCCGGGAGGTGGCCCAGCACCAGGTCCTCGCAGACGCCAAGGCGCACCTTGCCGCGCAGTTCCGGGCGGGCGAAATAGGACATGGCCAGGCGTTCCTGGTCCAGGATGTTGCGGGCGAAGCCGATCAGCGCCTCGCCGTCACCGGTCAGGGTCACCGAATGGGTGTCCCGCACGAACAGCTGCCTGCCGGTGACCTGCTCCAGCCTGCGCACGTGCTGGCTCACCGTGGACTGGCCGATGCACAGCCGCCGGGCCGCCTCGGTGAACCCGCCGGTCTCGGCGACGGTGAGGAAACTCCGCAACCACACCGGGTCAAGCACGGGCTGGTCCTGTCACGTTCCGCACAACACCGGCCTACCACGACGGGCGGTACGTGGCAGGCCGGTGCGCCGGCACGCACATCCGCCGGCGGCTGGGGGCCGTCGGCTGGATGGCCTCCGGGATGACGGAGAGCACCGGTTCCTGGTGGCTGAACGCGCGGGCATGCTGCTCAGCGCACCGGTGACTCCGAGGTCGTCACGGGGCGTCACACCGTCCGCACTGAGACATCACTCCTGACCCCCTTCGCGCCAACCCCTGCGGTTCACCTGCACGGGTCATCCTGCCGCCGCACCGGCCCGGCGGAAACAAGTCGATCATGATCACTGTTATCGCGAAGCCCGATAAGAGGGCGGCCCACTACCCTGGAGGGCATGGCCGAGGACTGTCCCGACCACCGGAGCTGCGATGGCGCGCTGGTCCGGGTGTTCGGGCTGCTCGGGAAGCGCTGGAACGGGGTGATCATCGGCACCCTGGCCACCGGCTCGGCCGGATTCGCCGAACTGCGCCGGGCCATCGGCGGGATCAGCGATTCGATGCTGTCCGACCGGCTCACCGAACTGGCCGCCACCGGACTGGTGCGCCGCGAGGTCAAGGACGGCCCGCCGCTGTCGGTCTCCTACCAGCTCAGCCCCCGGGGCGCCGCGCTGCTGCCCGCGCTGGACGCGCTGGCCAAGTGGGCCGCCGAACACCTGCCGGCCGACTGCTGAGCATGCGCTTCGGTTTCCTCGGCCCGGTCCAGGCCCACCAGGATGACGGCACCCCGGTCGATCTGGGCGGCCCCAAGGTCCGCACCCTGCTCGCGCTGCTGGCCGCCGAGGCCGGACGGATCGTGCCGGCCGAGGCACTCGTCGACGGCCTCTACGCCGACACCCCGCCCGAGGGCGCGGCCAACGCGTTGCAGTCCCAGGTCTCCCGCCTGCGCCGGGTGCTCGGCCCCGGCCTGGTCGAGTTCCACCCGACCGGCTACCGGCTGGCCGTCGATCCGTCCACAGTGGACGCCCACCGGTTCGCCGCACTGGCCGCCGAGGGCCGCGCCGCACTGGACCGCGGCGAACACCTGGCCGCCGAGGAACACCTCACCGCGGCGCTGACCCTCTGGCGCGGCGAGCCACCGGCCGAACTCGGCCCCAGCCGCTGGCCCGAACTGCACCTGACCGCGATCGAGGACCACGCCAGGGCCGCGCTCACCCTCGGCCGCCCCGGCCTGGTCCCGGCCCTGCGCGAACACCTGGGCGCGCACCCGCTGCGGGAACGCCTGTGGGCGCTGCTGATCCGCGCCCAGCTCGCCGACGGCCGCCCCGCCGAAGCCCTAGCGGCCTTCGAGCAGGCCCGCACCCGGCTGGCCGAGGACCTCGGCGCCGACCCCTGCGCCGAACTCGCCGAGGCGCACCGGCTCGCGCTACACGGCGACGACCGGCGCGTCACCCCGCTGCCCGCCCAGCTCACCAGCTTCATCGGCCGCGCGGACGAACTCACCCGGGTCCGCACGCTGCTGCGCGAACACCGGCTGGTCACCCTCACCGGCCCCGGCGGCGCCGGCAAGACCCGGCTGGCCATCGAGGCCACCGCGGACACCCCGGCCTGCTTCCTCGCCCTGGCCCCGCTCACCGAGGGCGCCGACCTGCCCCGTGCCCTGCTCGCCGCGCTCGGCGCGCGCGAGGGCGCGCGGGAGCCACTCGACCGGTTGCGCGCCGCGCTGGCCGATCGGCCACCCCTGCTGGTGCTGGACAACTGCGAACACCTCATCCAGCCCGTCGCCGAACTGACCGCCGACCTGCTGCGCGCCAACCCGGCCCTGCGCGTGCTGGCCACCAGCCGGGAGGGACTCGGCATCACCGGCGAGGCCCGCCACCCGGTGCCCAGCCTCGACCCGCGGGCCGCGGCCGCCCTGTTCGCCGACCGCGCCCGCACCGCCGACCCCGGCCACGACCCGGCCGCGCACCCGGACCTGGTCGAGGGCATCTGCCAGGCCCTGGACGGCCTGCCGCTGGCCATCGAACTCGCCGCCGCCCGCGTGCGCACCCTGCCGATGGCCGACATCGCCGCCCGCCTGGACGACCGCTTCGGCCTGCTGGCCAGGGGTGACCGCACCGCCGCCGCCCGGCATCGCAGCCTGCGCGGCGTGGTCGAGTGGAGCTGGGACCTCCTCGACGGCCCCGAGCGGGTGCTCGCCGGACGGCTCACCGTGTTCGCCGATGGCGCCACCCTGCCCGCGCTGACCGAGGTCTGCGCCGTGCCCGACCTGCTCGGCGCACTGACCGGCCTGGTGGACAAATCCCTGGTCACCAGGCACGGCGAGCGCTACCGGATGCCCGAGACGATCCGCGCGTTCTGCGCCGAACGCCTCGCCGACGCGGGCGAGACCACCCGCCTCCGGCACGCCCACGCCCAGCACTTCCTGGCCCTGGCCCAGCAGGCATCGCCCAGCCTGCTGCGCGCCGAACAGGTCGACTGGCTGGCCCGCCTGGACGCCGAGCACGACAACCTGGTCGCCGCCCTGCGCTGGAGCATCGACACCGACCAGCCCACCGCGCTGCGCCTGACCGCGGCGCTGGCCCCGTACTGGTGGCTGCGCGGCCGCCGCGCCGAGGGCGCCCACCTCACCGGCCCGCTGACCAGCCAGTTGGGTGCCACCGCCCCGCCGGAGCTGGCCGAGGAGTACGCGATCTGCGTGCTGACCACCGCCTTCGGCACCCCGGACCAGACGCACCTGCGCGCACAGGTGGACGAGGTCCGCCGAGTCCTGGAGACCCGCACCAGCGCGCCCCGGCAGCCCCTGCTCTGGGTGCTGTGGGGCGTGGTCGCCGGCCCGCCCGCGGATCTGGAGGCCACCGCCCGCCAGTACGACGCGATGTTCACCGCCGACCCGTGGAGCCGGGCCCTGCGGGACCTCAGCCACGGCGTGGTCGCGGTCTACCGGGGCGACACCGTCACCGGCGAAACCCACCTGCGCACCGCGCTGACCAGCTTCCGCGCCCTGGGCGAACGCTGGGCCACCATCCAGGCCCTCGCCGACCTCGCCCCGCTCGCCGAACGCCGCGGCGACCGGGTGCACGCGCACGAGCTGTACGCCGAAGCCATCACCCTGGCCCAGGAACTGGGCGCCACCGAGGAAGCCGCGGACCTGCTCAACCGCCGCGCCGCCGGTCACCTCGACCACGGTGACCTGACCGCCGCCCACACCGACCTCACCCAGGTCGCCATCCTGGGACGTCAGGCCGGCGCACCGGACTGGGTGGCCACCGCGCAACTCGGTCAGGCGGAACTGGCCCGCCGGACCGGCGACCTCGACACGGCCCGCACGCTCTGCGCACAAGCCCTCGCCGCCAGCCCACCCGGCGCGTTCGCCACCGAGGAACTGCGCTGCCGATCCCAGACCACCCTGGCCCGCATCGAACTAACCACAGGTCACCCCGAAACTGCAAAACGCCTGCTCACAGAGGCCTTCGCGGTAGCGTCGGCACGCGGCAACCTCCCCCTGCTGGCCACCGTCCTGGCCATCCTGGCCGACCTCACCGGCGACCCGGAACTCCACCAGGCCACCACCGCCCTCAACACCCCCGCCCCAACCCCCGAGGCCGCCACAACCGCCTTGGCCCTCGCCACCCACCACCTCGCCTGACCCCCTCCCACAACGGCAAACACCCCCTCCCATTCCGGCAAACACTCGCGACAACACCGCCCACCCCCTCCGAGTGTTGGCCGTTGTGGACGGTGTGTTGGCCGTTATGGACGGTGCGTTTGCCGTTGTGGACGGCGTGTTGGCCGTTGTGGGGCGGCAGGTGTGGGCGGGCGGGGTTACTCCTTGGGGCAGTTCGCGGTCTCGATGTTGGTCAGGACCTGCTCGCACAGCGCGGTCAGCTCGCGCACCTGGCCGTCGTCCAGGGCGTCGAACATCAGCCGTCGCACCACCGCCACGTGACCCGGCGCCGCGCCCTCGATCGCCGCCCTGCCCTGCTCGGTCAGCTCGATGAACGAGCCCCGCCGGTCCTCCTCGCAGCCCGCCCTGGCGATCAGCCCGCGTTTCTGCATCCGGCCCAGCTGGTGCGAGACCCGGCTCTTCTCCCAGTTCAGCTGCTTGGCCAGCTCCAGCACCCGGATCCGCGGCTCGGGCAGCTCGCTCAGGTTCACCAGCACCTCGAACTCGGCCAGGGACAGGTCCGATTCGGCCTGGAGCTGGCGGGCGATGCGCACGGTCAGCTCGGCGTGCACGCGGATGAAGGCGCGCCAGGCCTGCTGCTGGGAGTCATCGAGCCATCGGGTGTCGGTCACGGCACCCAGTCTAGCGGAATAGTTGACACATCAACATCGGTTGTGCAGGATGTAGATGACACGTCAACCAGCCGACGTGGCCAGACCTGAACCAAGGAGCACACCATGACCTCCACCCTCTCCCTCAGCGAGCTGACCGGCGACTACGCGATCGACGCCGCGCACAGCCGGGTCGGTTTCGTGGCCAGGCACGCGATGGTGACCAAGGTCCGCGGCGCCTTCAACGAGTTCGACGGCCGGATCAAGATCGACGGCGACAACCCGGCCAACTCCTCGGTCGTGGTGACCATCAAGGCCGACAGCATCGACACCCGCAACGCCCAGCGCGACGAGCACCTGCGCGGCAGCGACTTCCTGGAGCTGGAGAAGTTCCCGCAGATCCAGTTCGTATCCACCTCGGTGGCCCAGGACGGCAACGACTTCGCGCTCACCGGCGACCTGACCATCAAGGACGTCACCCGCCCGGTGACCATCGACTTCACCTTCGAGGGCACCGCCAAGGACCCGTTCGGCAACGTCCGGGCCGGCTTCGAGGGCACCACCACGATCTCCCGCAAGGACTTCGGCATCACCTGGAACGCGGCGCTGGAGACCGGCGGCGTGCTGGTCAGCGACAAGATCGTGCTCGAGTTCGAGGTCTCCGCGGTCCGCGCCGCCTGACCGTCCGCTTCGGACAGTCCACATCGGACGACTGACCCGAAAGGAAAGAAGGATGACGAGGACGCTGAGTCCCCGGACCGATATCCGGCGCGCTCGCGACCGGTCGGCCACGAAGATCGACTGGCTGGACTCGAAGCATTCCTTCTCCTTCGGGCGCGGTTACGACCCGGCCAACACCCACCACGGGCTGCTGCTGGTCAACAACGACGACGTGGTCAGTCCGGGCACCGGGTTCGACACCCACCCGCACCAGGACATGGAGATCGTCACCTGGGTGCTGCGGGGCTCACTCGTGCACCAGGACTCCACCGGTCATTCCGGGGTGATCTACCCCGGCCTGGCCCAGCGGATGAGCGCGGGCAGCGGCATCCTGCACTCGGAGAAGAACGACTCCTGGCGCCTGCGGGGCGGGGTCGAACATGTCGATCCGGTGCATTTCGTGCAGATGTGGGTAGTGCCGGACGAATCGGGGATCACGCCGGGCTACGAGCAACTGGAGATCGACGACCAGTTGCTCGCCGGCGGCCTCGTTCCGGTTGCCTCCGGAATGGATCGGCACCAGGGCGAGTCGGCGATCCGGATCAAGAACAAGTACGCCGCACTGCATGCCGCCCGGCTCGGTCCCGGGCAGTCCGTGACCCTGCCGGAAGCCCCGTTCCTGCACCTCTTCGTGCCGCGTGGGGCAGCCACACTTGAAGACTCCGGTGCGCTGGCGACCGGTGACGCGGTGCGATTCACCGCCACCGGCGGCCAGCGAATCACCGCCACCGAGGACGCCGAGATTCTCCTCTGGGAGATGCACGCGACACTCGCGAGCCAATAGTTCACATATACGAATGCAGCCGGTGAAGACGGCGGTTTCACCGGCTGCATTCTGGTCCGTCGGACTTATTTCACACCTTACATTAACCGCGCGCCTCGTTTCGACCCCAACAATCCATGCAAAGGATTGCCCGCACACAATGGACAGATTCTCGTAAGAAATCCGTTGCCCAGCCGGGATCGGGCTACGTTCGGTCCGCCGCGCCGCACCGGGCGCCGACCACCTGCCGCGACCACCCTGGCCGAACGCGCGCCCCAGGTCACCACCAGCGGGAACCCACTGCCGTGCCCGGTGGCCACGACGTCCACAGTGGACGATTCGATGGCAGTGCGCACCGCGCCCGGTTTCGCCGGGCGCGACATCACTCCCCTGGCACTCAGCCCGCAGGCGCCCACCGCGGATCCCGGCCGCTGAGTCCGAGCAGCCGGTCCAGCGGGGACGCCTCCCCGGCCACCTCCACCGCGGGCCCGAACAACCCCTCGGTGCCTTCCGGCCCGGAGAACGGCTCCACGAAGACCAGCGCCGCGGCCACCTCCGCGTCCGTGGCCAGGTAGTCCTGACCGGTGGCGCGGGCCACGTCCCAGCCGTGCACGACCAGCTCGTTCAGGTGACCTGCCCGGCCATCTCGCCGGGCATGTCCAGGCCCCCGGCCTTGGTCATGCCGGTCCAGGCGGCCGGATCCCGCCAGGCCACGGCCAGTTCGCCGAGTTGCGCCGCGATGGTGCCGCGCCAGTCGGGCTCGAGCCGGGCGGCATCGCCGTCGGGCACCAGGTCGTCGCTGGGTGCTTTGCCCGCGGCCTGGGTGAAGGCGAGCGCGAGCGTGCCGATGTGCTCGATCAGGTCACCCAGCCGGTAGTTCGCGCACGGCGTCGGCCCGGTCAGTTGCTCATCGGTGACGCGGGCGAGCAGCTCCGTCATCCGGGCGGCGGCGGCACCGTGGTCGATCATGGTCATCTTGTCCTCCCCAGGGTGTGGTGCGGGCCACTCAACCACACCCCTCTGACACCGGGCTGTCAGCGGCCTGCCGCCCGCTCCGGAGAGCGGGCGGCAGGCCGGGTCAGTCAATCCAGGCTGGTCAGAAGCCGTAGATCCGCCAGCCGAAGCTGGTGGTGCCCTTGGCCCCGCCCGCGTCCGTGCCGGTGACGGTCACCGTGTAGGTGCCCGCCTTGGTCGGCGTGCCGGAGACCCGACCGGCCGGGCTGATGGTCAGACCGGTCGGCAGGCCGGCCGCGGTGTAGGTCAGCGCACCGCCCGCGGTGCTGGAGCCGCTGAGCTGCAGCGGGGTGACCGCCCAGTTCACGAAGCCCCACTGGTCGCTCGGCTTGGTCACGGTGACCGTGCCGCCACCACCGTCGGAGGTGACGGTCCAGCCGAACTTGGCGGTGCCGGTCTTGCCGTCGGCGTTGGTCACCGTCACCGTGACGCTGCTGCTGCCCGCGGCGGTCGGCGTGCCGGAGATCAGACCGCTGGCAGAGTTGATGGTCAGCCCGGCCGGCAGGCCACTGGCCGCGTAGGTCAGGGCCTTGCCGCCCGCGTCGGTGGCCTTGATCTGCAGCGAGGCGGCCTGGCCGACCTTGCCGCTCTGGTCACCGGGGCCGGTCACCGAGACCGGGCTGGCCGGGCCCTCCACGGACTCCTTGGCGTCGACCAGGCCCTCACCGTAGAAGGAGTTCTTCGCGGTGCTGCCGGTGCAGCGGGTCTCGCCGGCGGGGCAGGCGATGTCGTTGGCCTGGGCGGCCAGCTTGGCCCGCAGGTCGGTGGTGGTGATGCCGGGGTTGACGCTGGCCAGCAGCGCGGCCACACCCGCGACGTGCGGGGAGGCCATCGAGGTGCCGGACTTGGCGCCGTACTGGCCGCCGAGCACGGTGGAGTAGACGTTGTCGCCCGGCGCGGCCACGTGCACCTTGTCGGTGCCGTAGTTGGAGAAGGACGACTTGACGTTGCTGCCGTTGACCGAGGACACCACGACCACACCGGGCAGTTCGGTGGGCAGGCTCTGGCAGTCGTCGGTGACGGTCCGGTTGACCGGGGTGGAGTCGTTGGGGCTGGTGCTGTCGGTGGTCTTCTTGGCCAGGTTGTAGTTCTCGTTGCCGGCCGCGGCCACGTTCAGCACGTTCTTGCCCTCGGCGTAGCCGACCGCGCGCTTGACGCCTTCCAGGATCGCGGCCTGGTCGTTGTCGGTGGGGCAGGCGAACAGCCACGGGTCGGTGTAGTAGCTGTTGTTGGTGACCTGCAGGCCCTTGTCACCGGCGAAGACGAAGGCGCACACGGTGTTCTCCGGGAAGAACAGCTGGGTGCCCGCCTCGGCCACCCGCACCGAGGAGATCTTCACCCCCGGCGCGACGCCGACCATGCCCTTGCCGTTGCGGGCCGCGGCGATGGTGCCGGCCACGTGCGTGCCGTGGTCGCCGACCGGGCGCCAGGAACCCTCGCGGGTGTCCAGCTTGCCGTAGGCGCAGGAGGCCGACTTGCCCGCGTCGAAGTTCGGCTTGAGGTCGTAGTGCTGGTCGTCGACGCCGGTGTCCAGGACGCCGACGGTGACCGAGGCGGAGCCGGGGTTGATGTCCCAGGCCTTGTCCGCGCCGATCTGGGTCATGTCGGAGCGGTTGGTCTCGGCCGCGGTGGGCGTGGTCTGGCTGGGCGAGGGCGGGATCGCCGGGTTGGCGGCGGCCGCGGGCACGTCGGAGGTGCGGGTGGCGCCGACCTTCTGCACACCCTGGGCCGGGCGGACCTTGGCCGCGAACTCGGCGTCGGTGGAGTGCGCCACGATGACGCCGATGGCGTCGTAGGAGGCGTAGACGGTGCCGCCGTTGCTGGTAACGGCGGTCTTACCGGCCGCGACCTGGCTCGGTTCGGTGATCACGAAGTAGGCGCGCAGCCCGGCCTGCTTGTCCACCGGCACCGGCTGGGCCGGCTTCTTGCCGGCGATCTCCACCGGGGCGGGGCCCGGCGTGGGTCCGGGGGCGCCGATGGCCAGCGCCGGGGTGATGACGGCGGCGCCGACGCCAAGGGCGAGGGCTAATGCCGTCCGCCGCAGGGGAAACCGTTTCACGTCAGGGTCCTTTCGCAGGGGTGTCCGCCGCCACGGCGCGGGGCACGCGATCGGCTCGGAACGTAATCCGGAACACACCGGACCCGGTAGGGCGCTTTGGCGACACTGGCCGGATCCCGCCACCCACCCTTATCGACATCAACGCCCTGAGCTGCGGCGATAGCAGCATTCTGTGGCAACAAACGGAAAAACCCGCCCCGCCTGGCCGCAACCCCGCCCACCCGATCGGCCGCACCCGGGGTGTTGACAGCCAGACCGCGGGTGCCTACTGTCCTCACCAGACAGAACGAACGTTCTTTCTCGAAGTCCCGCCAGTACCGGAGGAAGCCATGTCCCGCCGTTTCTCCCTGCGCACCAAGCTCTTCGCCGCCGCCCTGGGCGTCGCCGCGTTGTTCACCACGCTCGCCCCGGCCGCGGCCGGCGCCGAGGACAGCGGCTTCGCCGGCCCCAAGCCCACCATCGTGCTGGTGCACGGCGCCTTCGCCGACGCGGGCAGCTGGAACGAGGTCACCCAGCGCCTGCAGCGCAACGGCTTCCCGGTGCTCGCGGTGGCCAACCCGCTGCGCGGCGTGGCCACCGACTCCGCCGCCGTCCGCCAGGTCGTGGACAGCGTCAAGGGCCCGGTCATCCTGGTCGGCCACTCCTACGGCGGCACCGTGATCAGCCACGCCGCCGCGGGCGACAAGGACGTCAAGGCCCTGGTCTACATCGCCGCCTTCGCCCCCGCCGTCGGCGAGTCCGCCGGCCAGCTCTCCGCGGGCGGCAAACTCGGCCCGGACACCACCCGCCTGGTCGGCAACGACCTCTACATCAAGTCGGAGAACTTCCACGAGGTCTTCGCCGCCGACCTGCCCCGCCGCACCACCGCCCTGATGGCCGCCGGCCAGCGCCCGATCGACGCCGGCGCCCTGGGCTTCCAGGCCACCGCCGCCGCCTGGCAGGACATCCCCAGCTGGTACCTGGTCGCCAAGCAGGACAACGCCATCCCGGCCGACTCCCAGCGCGCCATGGCCACCCGCGCCAAGTCGCACACCACCGAGGTCAACGCCTCGCACGCGGTCTCGGTCTCCCGGCCGGACGCGACCTACGCGGCGATCCTGGGCGCGGTGCGCGGCACCCGCTGACTTCTCCGCTGACCGAGGCGCCCGTTGTCCCGCAAGGGAGAGCGGGCGCTCGGCGTTGCCGGAACGTGTTCGTCACGCCCGCGCCGCACAGCCGAAACACGGTGTTCTTAGCGTCCGCAGGCATGACGGTGGACGAGCAGGTGGCAGCTCGCCGGGTGGACGCGGGTACCCGGGAGACGCTGGAGGACTACACACTGCGGTTCGCGCCGCGGAGCTACCGGCGCTGGACGCCCGCGGTGGTGGGCGGGTCGGCGCTGGGTGGCATGGCGTACATGGCGGACTTCTCGATCGGCGCCGGGATCGGGCTGAATCACGGTACGCTCAACGCGTTGTTGTCGATCCTGGTGGCGGCCGGGGTCATCTTCGTGACGGGTTTTCCGCTGGCCTACTACGCGGCGCGGTACAACCTGGACCTCGACCTGATCACCCGGGGCTCTGGTTTCGGATACTACGGGTCAGTGCTCACGAGTGTGATCTTCGCGAGTTTCACGTTCATCTTCTTCGCCCTTGAGGGCTCGATCATGGCCCAGGGACTGCGTTTTGGGCTCGGGTTGCCGTTGTGGCTGGGTTATCTGGTGTCCACGTTGGTGATCATTCCGCTGGTGGTCTACGGGATGCGCACGCTGGCCCGGTTGCAGACCTGGACGAACCCGTTGTGGCTGGTGCTGATCGTGTTGCCGCTGGCCTACCTGGTGCTGGCCGATCCCGGTTCGGTGCAACGGTTCCTGGACCACCCTGGCAAGGGGTCGGGGCAGGTGACGGCGGCTGCGGTGATGCTCGGGGCCGGGGTGTGCCTGTCGTTGATGGCGCAGATCGGTGAGCAGATCGACTACCTGCGGTTCATGCCGCCGCGGACGGCGGCGAACCGGCGGTCCTGGTGGACCGCGGTGGTGCTGGCCGGGCCGGGCTGGGTGGTTTTCGGCGCGCTGAAGCAGGCGATCGGGGTGTTCCTGGCCGTCTACATCGCCGACAGCGTGGGGCTGACCCGGGCGGTGGAGCCGATCGAGCAGTTCACCGCGGCCTTCCGGCAGCTCATGCCGGGCTGGCTGGTGGTGCCGCTGGCCTTGCTGCTGGTGGTGCTGAGCCAGGTGAAGATCAACGTGACCAACGCGTACTCGGGTTCGCTGGCCTGGACCAACTCCTGCACCAGGGTCACCCGGCGGTACCCGGGGCGGCTGGTGTTCGTGGTGGTCAACCTGGGCATCGCGCTGGCCCTGATGGAGGCGGACATGTTCAGCTTCCTCAACGGCCTGCTGAGCTTCTACTCCAACTGCGCCATCGCCTGGGTGGTCACGGTGGCCACCGACATCATGGTCAACAAGCGGCTGCTGGGACTCTCACCGACCGTCCCGGAGTTCCGCCGCGGCATGCTGTACGCGGTCAATCCCGTTGGCGTGGTGTCCTTCCTGGCCTCCTCGGGCATCTCGATCGCGATCTACTTCGGCCTGTTCGGCGACGCCCTGCAGCCCTACTCACCGCCGGCCGCGGTGCTGATCGCGCTGGTGCTGACGCCGCTGCTGGCGGTGCTCACCAAGGGCCGGTTCTACCTGCGGCGCACCGACGACGGGATCGACGAGCCACTGCTGGACGCCGACGGCAACCCGAGCGGCACCCGGTACGAATGCGTGGTGTGCCACCAGGAATACGAGCGGCCGGACGTGCTCGCCAGCGCGGCCGGTGGCGTGATCTGCTCGCTGTGTCTGAGCACCGACCGCACCGGCGTGCACGTCCTGCCCGCTCAGGCTCGCACGGGCGCCGGGATCTCCTTGGGCACCACGGCGTCGTAGATCGCGCGCTGGGCGATGGTCCAGGTGGTCGTGGTGAGCAGGTAGATCGCGGTGGCCAGCGGCAGGAACAGGCTGAACACCACCAGGACGAAGGGCAGCAGGCGCACCAGGACGCTCGTCGTGCCCGTCCGCGCGGCGAGTTGTCCTGACCAGTAGGCGGTGCCGGCCAGCAGCAGGAGCAGGCCGGCTGCGACCAGTGGGTGCGTGCCGAGCAGGGTGAAGACCCGCTCGCCCAGTGGCGCGCCGAACAGGTCGTGTGCGAGCAAGCCGTTGGGCTGCCCGGCCACTGTGTCGGAGAGGAACAGCCGGTACATCACGAAGAAGAACGGCGCCTGGGCCAGGGTGGGCAGCATCCCGGCGAACAGGGAACCGCTGCCGGCCTGCGCCTTGGCCAGTTCGCGTTCCAGCCGCTTCGGGCTGTTCTTGTGGGTTTCCTGGAGGTCGCGGAGTGTGCTCAGCCAGGCCGAGCGCTTCCGTTCGCCGCGCAGGGCGGCCAGGCTCAGCGGCAGCAGCAGGGTGCGCACGAGCAGGGTGAAGACGATGATCGCGCCGACGGTGTGCAGGGGGCCGCCGAGGGCGGACACCACGAGGTACGCGCCGTGCACCGGCGCGTCGAAGATGGACATGTGTGACCCAGTTTTCGCTTGTGAGGTAAGGAGATCAGGCGAAGGCGCGGGTCACGCCGGGGGCTCGGGGACGGGGACGGCCGGGGGCGTCCGGATCACCGAGGCGGAGATAGCGGTTGTGTGCGATGCGGCCGAGCAGGTCCGGGGTCCAGGGCTGCCCGGCGGCGGGCAGGCTGCGCCGGACCTGGGCGGCGAGCTGGGTGGTGAGCAGGACAGCCAGCAGCGCCACGACCGCGATCGTGGTCAGCAGCAGTGTGTCGGGCGACCCGACCAGCGCCAGCCAAAGCCCCTGCACGCCAGGTCAACGCGCGACGGGCGGGCGGAGTTCCCGCCGCCGCCCGCCCGGCTCCGCTACTGCAGCGCCGACCCCGTGGTGGGCAGCAGCGGCAGCCCGGTCGGCTCGGCACGCAACCGGTCGCGCAGCCGCACCCAGGCCGCGGTGCGCACCCGGGCCGACTCGTGAGCGGCCAGTGCCACCGTCGAGCTGAACCGGGTCAGCCAGAGGAAGGCATGCTCGCCGGTGCGCACCGGCAGCCGGGGGAAGGTGTTCGCCGCGTACTCGGTGCTGAACGCGGCCCGCGCGGGCGCGCCGGTCTCGGCGAGCATCGGCTCGACCTCGTCCCGGAAGAGCGCGCGGAACTCCGCGTCCACCGGGCGGTCCAGGAAGCACAGCGTGGCCAGGTAGACCCCGGGCCAGGCGCGCAGGCCGGCGGACAGCTCGCCGGACTCGGGGCGGAGCAGCAGCACGTCGTCCGAGTCGATCATCGTGGCGTTGGCCGCGGCCCGGTGCTCCGCCCATACCGGGCCGTCGTAGAAGGCGGTCAGCGCGGCCTGGCGGGTGGCCATGTCCGGGAAACCGCGCAGCCAGACGAACCGGTCCGGGTCCACCGGGGTGCGGAACTGGCCGAGCAGGCGGATGCCGACCGCCTCCTGGGTGGCCACGAACTCCCGGTCGAACAGCTCGATCAGGTCGTCCCGGCGACCCGGATGGAGGGTGTATTGACGCAGTTCGATCACGGAGGGGTACGACATGGGGCTCCTCTGTCCAGGGAGCCGCACGGTATGGCCCTTTCACTGCCATCTTCTGACAGTGTTTGGCGCCTGTGACCGCTCACACGCCCACACACAGTCACATACTGTTAAGAAACTTGATGGAGCATCACCCGTTTGTTGGCCTCATTCCGTTGAGACCCAAGTCACAACGTGCGATCCTGTGACGCAGGGATCACCACAGTGGGGAAGGCTGTGATCGTCAATGGCGACCGAAGCAGATGCCTGGTCAACGTTGTTGGACACCTATCGACAGGCGGCGGTTCAGACCCTGAGCTGCCATTTCTGCGCCGACAACCGGTGCAGCGCCTGCAACCAGGTCTGGCCGTGCACCGCGGCCTGCGCCGCCGAGTTCACGCTCGATCTGGACTGAGCGGCACACCGGCAACACCTGAACCAAGCACCCGCGTCACCACCTGAGCCCGTCGCATCGGCCCGTCCGAACGCGGCGGGCTCCCGTGTTACCCAGAGAACACACCCGTCTCCCGTTCCAGCACGCCGACCAGCGGCAGCACCCGGTGCGGGACCCTGGCGTTGAGCGCGACCTCGGTCCGGGTCCGGACCACGCCCGGTGTGTTGATCATCCGCTCGATCACCGCTTCCAGGTGCCGGTTGTCCCTGGCCACCACCCGGCACAGGATGTCGCCCTCCCCCGCGATCGAGTGCGCCTCGATCAGCTCGGGAATGGCCGCCAGGCTGCGCGGGACCTCGGCGAAGCGCTCCTGCGAGACGTCCACGTGTACGAAGGCCAGCACCGGGTAGCCCATCGCGGCCGGGGACAGCCGCGGCGCGAAGCCGTCGATCACCCCGTCCTTGACCAGCCGGTCCAGCCGCGACTGCACCGTCGCCCGCGCCACACCGAGCAGGCGGGCATACTCGCGCACGCCCGCCCTAGGCTGCTCCATAACCAGCCTGAGCACCGCGAGGTCGAGTTTGTCGAAGGACGTCGAAGACGACGAAGTGGTCACTGGGCCCCTCCGGAGGACGGTTCAGTACCGGTTCAGGAAGGGTGACCGGCGCCACCCGACTGTGCCATTGGTAAAGAATTTGCGCCAGCTATTGAGCCAACGGCCAGGTTTCGCTGAGATGGGCCACACTACTTGGCAGCGGAGCCGAGGAGAGGAGCACGCGGTGACCGTCACCACGGACCAGATGGTCCAGCTGATCACCCCGACGGGTGAGCGGCGGCCGCACCCCGTGTACGAGGGGCTGATCGCCGATCTGGACGGCGCGGCCCTGCGCGGGTTGTACGAGGACCTGGTGGTCGTGCGGCGGATCGACGCCGAGGGCACCGCCCTGCAGCGGCAGGGCCAGCTCGGGCTGTGGGCGCCCATGCTCGGCCAGGAGGCCGCGCAGATCGGCTCCGGCCGCGCGCTGCAGACCGAGGACTTCGTCTTCCCCAGCTACCGCGAGCACGGCGTGGCCTACTGCCGCGGCGTCGACCCGGCCGACGTGTTCGGCATGTGGCGCGGCACCAGCCTGAGCTGCTGGGACCCCTACGACATCAACATGGCCATCCCGGCGATCATCATCGGCGCCCAGGGCCTGCACGCCACCGGCTACGCGCTGGGGCTCAAGCGGGACGGGGTCGAGGCCGCCGCGGTCGCCTACTTCGGCGACGGCGCCACCAGCCAGGGCGACATCGCCGAGGCGCTCGGCTTCTCCGCCACCTACCAGGCGCCGGTGGTCTTCTTCTGCCAGAACAACCACTGGGCCATCTCCGAGCCGGTCGGCCTGCAGGCCCAGGTGCCGATCTACCAGCGCGCGGCGGGCTACGGCATGCCCGGCATCCAGGTGGACGGCAACGACGTGCTCGCCGTGCTCGCGGTGACCCGCTGGGCGCTGCAGCGCGCCCGCGAGGGCAGCGGACCGGCGCTGATCGAGGCGGTCACCTACCGGATGGGCCCGCACACCACCGCCGACGACCCCACCCGCTACCGCCCCACCGGCGAGCTGGAGGAGTGGCGCGAACGCGACCCGCTGGCCCGGATGCTGGCCCTGCTGCAGCGCGAGGGCCTGGCCGATGAGGCCTACCTGGAGGGCGTGCAGGCCAAGGCCGACGCGGTCGCCGCCGAGCTGCGCGCGGGCTGCCTGGCCCTGCCCGACCCGGCGCCGCTGAGCATGTTCGACAACGTCTACGCCGAAGCGCACCCCCTCGTCGCGGAGGAGCGCGCCCAGTACGCGGCCTACCTCGACGGGTTCGAAGGGAGCAACTGACCGATGGCGACCACCAGGATGTCCATGGCCAAGGCCCTCAACGCGGGGCTGCGCAAGGCGATGGAGCAGGACCCCAGGGTCGTGCTGATGGGTGAGGACATCGGCAAGCTGGGCGGTGTCTTCCGGGTCACCGACGGCCTGCAGAAGGACTTCGGCGAGGACCGGGTGATGGACACCCCGCTGGCCGAGTCCGGGATCATCGGCACCGCGGTCGGCCTGGCCTTCCGCGGCTACCGGCCGGTCTGCGAGATCCAGTTCGACGGCTTCATCTACCCGGCCTTCGACCAGATCGTCTCCCAGGTGGCCAAGCTGCACTACCGGTCCCAGGGCAACGTGAAGATGCCGCTGACCATCCGGGTGCCCTTCGGCGGCGGGATCGGCGCGGTCGAGCACCACTCCGAGTCGCCGGAGGCCTACTTCGCGCACACCGCCGGTCTGCGCGTGGTGGCCTGCGCGGACTCCGATGACGCCTACGGGATGCTGCAGCAGGCCATCGCCAGTGACGACCCGGTGCTGTTCTTCGAGCCCAAGCGGCTCTACCAGCACAAGGGCGATGTCGACCTGGACCGCGCGCTGACCAGCCGGGAACCGCTGCACCAGGCCCGGATCGCGCGCAGCGGCACCGACCTCACCGTGGCCGCCTACGGCCCGGTGGTCGGCACCGCGCTGGCCGCCGCCGAGGCCGCGGCGGAGGAGGGCGTCTCGATCGAGGTCGTCGACCTGCGCACGCTGTCCCCGGTGGACTTCGACACGCTGGAGCAGTCCGTGCTGCGCACCGGCAGGCTCGTGGTCACGCACGAGGCCGCGGTGTTCATGGGCATGGGCGCGGAGATCGCGGCGCGGATCACCGAGCGCTGCTTCTACCACCTGGAGGCCCCGGTGCTGCGGGTCGGCGGGTTCCACCTGCCCTACCCGGCCAGCAAGCTCGAGGAGCACCACCTGCCCGACCTCGACCGCCTGCTGCACGCCACCGACCGCGTGCTCGCGTACTGATCCCCTCACCTGAGTTTCCTGGAGCGGAAGTGGCCGACCTCAAGCAGTTCAACCTCCCCGACCTGGGGGAGGGCCTCACCGAGGCCGAGCTGATCACCTGGCACGTGGGCCCCGGCGAGACGGTGGCGCTCAACCAGATCATCGCCGAGGTGGAGACCGCCAAGGCCGCGGTGGAGATGCCCTCGCCGTACGCGGGCACCGTGGTGGCGCTGCACCACGAGCCGGGCAGCACGATGGAGGTGGGCTCGCCGTTCATCACCATCGACTGCGGTGGCGAGGGCTCGGCCCCCGTACCCGCCGCTGCCCCGCCCTCGGCTCCGGAGCCCGCCGCCGAGGCGCCCGCGGAGCGGGAGAGCGTGCTGGTCGGCTACGGGGCGAAGACCTCGACGAGTAACCGGCGGCGTCCGCGCAAGGACACCCCGGCCCGCCCGGCGAGCACCCCCGCGACCCAGCCCGCCGCACAGGTCGCGACCCAGCCCGCTGCTCCTCCGGTCGCCGTCCAGGCGGCACCCGCCCGGACTGCCCCGGCGGCGTCCACCCAGCCCGCCACCCGGACCGCCCCGGCGGCACCCGTCGGCCCCGCGGCCTCGGCTGCGCCCGGCTCACTCGCCGCGCGCAGCTCCCGGCCCGCGGCCAAGCCGCCGGTGCGCAAGCTGGCCAAGGACCTCGACATCGATCTGGCCACCGTGGTCGGCACCGGCCCGCAGGGCACGATCACCCGCCAGGATCTGTTGTCCGCCAACGGCAACGGCACTCCCGCCCCCGCTGTGGCCCCGGTCGCCGAGCCGGTCGCGCCCGCCGCGCCCGCGTTCGACCCGGCCGCCAGGGAGGACCGCATCCCGGTGCGCGGGGTGCGCAAGCTGACCGCGGAGGCCATGGTCGCCAGCGCGTTCACCGCGCCGCACGTCACCGAGTTCATCACCATCGACGTGACCCCGACCATGGAGTTGCTGGCCGAGCTGCGGGAGAGCCCCGCCTTCGCCGGGATCAAGCTCACCCCGCTCGCGCTGATCGCCAAGGCGCTGCTGCTCGCGGTGCGCCGCAACCCGACGGTCAACTCCCGCTGGGACGAGGCGAACCAGGAGATCGTGCTCCCCCGCTACGTCAACCTGGGCATCGCCGCGGCCACCCCGCGCGGGCTGATGGTGCCCAACATCAAGGACGCCGACCGGCTCAGCCTGATCGATCTGGCCAAGGCCCTCGGCGAGCTGACCCTGACCGCCAAGGACGGCAAGACCCCGCCGGCCGACCTGAGCGGTGGCACGATCACCATCACCAACGTCGGGGTGTTCGGAGTGGACACCGGCACGCCGATCATCAACCCGGGCGAGGCCGCGATCCTGTGCCTGGGCGCGATCCGCAAGCAGCCCTGGGTGCACAACGACGAGCTGGCGATCCGGCAGGTCACCACGCTCGCGCTGTCCTTCGACCACCGGCTGGTCGACGGGGAGCAGGGGTCCCGGTTCCTGGCCGACCTGGCCGCGATCCTGTCCGACACCCGCAACTTCGTCGCTTACGGCTGAGTCGCGATCGGGGGTGGCGGAACGGGATCACCGCCGCCCCCGATCGTGCGATACTGGGCGCTGCTCCAACCGGGTGTCCTAGGGGAAGGGACGAGCGGAATGCCGTTCGTAGGCGTGTTCGGGCTGTTGGTACTGGCCCTGTGGATCTTCTGCATCATCGACGTGATCCGCACGCCCGACGGCGAGACCAACCACCTGCCGAAGATGCTGTGGCTGATGATCGTGATCATCATCCCCACCATCGGTTCGATCGTGTGGCTGGTGCTCGGCCGTCCGCAGGGCCTGCTCAGCAACGATCCCGGCGCCCGGGGCGCGAACCCGAGGGTGGCCAACCGGTTCCCGGAGTACGACCGGCCGGGCAGGCACGTCGCGCAGAGCCCGGATGACGACGAGGCGTTCCTGCGCAGCCTGCGCGAGCGGGTCGAAGAGCAGCGCCGCGCCGCCCGTCAGCAGGACAAGAAGGAAGACGACAAGTAGACGTGCTGCTGGACCCGGCCGACTGCGCCCGGGAGCTGGACTGCGGCCGGTTCACCCTGCGCCGCCTGGACCCGGTCCTCGACCTGGACCTGCTGCACGCCTGGATGAACGATCCCGCCGTGGCCGAGTTCTGGGAACTGGCCAGACCCCGGCCGGAGATCGCCGACTACCTGCGTTTCCAGTCCGGCAACGGCTATTGCGCGCCCAGCCTCGGCCTGCTGGACGGGGTCCCGATGAGCTACTGGGAGCTGTACGACCCGTGGCTCGAGGGCCTGGCCGGGCACTACCCGGCCGAGCCAGGCGACATCGGCCTGCACCTGCTCATCGGCCCCGGCTCGGCCAGGGGACGTGGACTGGGCGCCCCGCTGCTGCGCGCGGTCACCGACTGGCAGTTCGCCCAGGACCAGCGGGTCCGGCGGATCGTGGCCGAGCCCGATGTGCGCAACCTGGCCTCGATCCGGGTGTTCGAGCGCGCCGGTTTCGCCTGTCACGGCGAGCTGGACCTGCCCGGCAAACGTGCCGCTTTCATGATCCGCGCCACCACCTGAACGCGACTTTCCCCGTCTAAGCTCCGAATCGGTGATCACGACGGAGGAGGCGCGCATGGCGGAGCCGGAGCGCAGGCTGGAGCCGGAGCGGGTGGCTGCGCCGGAGCGCGCAGCGGTGCCTGAACGCGATGCCGACGCGGCCGCGGTGCAGAACCTGGTGCGCTGCTGGCTGCGGGAGTTCCCGGCCGAATGCCCGGCCGGGGACGTGCTGACGCTGGCACTGCCCAGCCTCGGCGTCAGCGTGCGGGTCCCGCTGGCCTACACCTCCGCGGTCGGCTGGCACCGCTTCGGCCCGGTCAGCCTGCACACCGGCGCCGAACTGGACGCCACCACCCTGGCCGCCCTGCTCGCCTTCGAGGCGGCCGCCCGCCGCCAGGGCACCGCGGTGGACACCGCGGGCTTCGTCGGCCGGGTCGTCGACTCCCGCAACCGGGTCGCCCACCACCTCGCCGTCCGCGCCGGAGTGCCCGAGGACGCCGAGCCGAACCCGTTCCTGCGCGCCGAACAGGCCGCCGTGCTCGGCCACCCGCTGCACCCGACGCCGAAGAGCCGGGAGGGCCTGAGCCCGGCCGAGGCCGATGCCTACTCCCCCGAGCTGCGCGGCGGTTTCCCGCTGCACTATTTCGCCGCCGATCCGTCGATCGTGGCCGAGGACTCCGCGCTGGGCCGCCCGGCGCACGAGCTGTTCGCCGAACTGGCCGGCCCGGACCTGCGCTTGCCGCCCGGCACCGTCGCGGTGCCCGCACACCCTTGGCAGGCAAGGGAAATCCGCAGCCGCCCGAGCATCCGCGCGCTGCTGGGCCAGGGCCTGCTGCACGACCTGGGCTCGCTCGGTCCGCACTGGACGCCGACCTCCTCGGTGCGCACCCTGTTCCGCCACGACGCCCCGGTGATGCTCAAGTTCTCCCTGGGCATCCGGATCACCAACTCCAAACGGGAGAACCTGCGCCCGGAACTGGCCCGCGGCCTCCAGGTGCACCGGTTGCTCGACGCCGGCCTGGCCGAGGCCATCGCCGCCGCGCACCCCGGCTTCGGCATCGTCGGTGACCCGGCCTGGCAGGCGGTCAGCACCCCCGGTTCGACCGCGGAAACCGGCCTGGAGGTGGTGGTCCGGGACAGCCCGTTCGGCACCGCGGACCGGGTCGGCGTGGTCGCCGGCCTCATCGCCGACCGCCCGGACCAGCCCACCGGCCGCTCCCAGCTCGCCACCATCGTCCACGACCTGGCCACCCGCTCCGGCCGCCCGGTCGAGGAGATCGCCGGCGAATGGTTCGACCGGTACCTGGAAGCCCTGATCGTCCCGGTGCTCTGGCTCTACGCCACGCACGGCCTCGGCCTGGAGGCCCACCAGCAGAACACCCTGCTGGTGCTGGACGAACACGGCTGGCCGGTCGGCGGCCGCTACCGGGACAACCAGGGCTACTACTACTCGCAGACCCGCAGCCAACGGCTGTACCGGTGGTTCCCGGACGTCGGCAAGGACCTGGGCACCTACTGCCCGGACGAGCTAATCGACGAACGCCTGGGTTACTACGTCGGCATCAACAACGTCCTGGGCATGATCGGCGCGCTGGGTTCGGCCGGCCTGGCCGACGAACGCGACCTGCTCGCCACCGCCCGCCGCACCCTCGGCCGCCTCTACGCCGAACACGGCGACGACCTGCTGCTGGCCGCCCTGCTGCTGGACGCCCCGACCTTGCCCTGCAAGGGAAACCTGCTCACCCAGGCGCACGGTATGGACGAACTGGTCGGCCCGCTGGAGTCGCAGTCGGTGTACGTGCCGGTGCCCAATCCACTGGCGGTGCCGGGAGCCGTGGCATGACGGATCCTGGCACGACAGGGCATGGCACGACAGCCGGGGCCAGTGCCGACCGCGACGTGGCCGCCCTCGGCCGGGCCGCCTGGCGCGCCGCAGGGAAGACGTTGGTGGCCAAGGCGATCGCCGAGTTCTGCTACGAGGAGCTGCTCACCCCAGCCACCGAGGCAGACCACCACCGCCTCGTTTTCCCCGCCGCCACCTACACCTTCACCGCCACCCGCGGCGCGTTTGGCGCCTGGCGGGTGGCCGAGGACTCGATCCGTCGCCAGGCCCGCGGCGTCGCGGCCACCGCACACCGTGACCCGCCGAGCCTGCCGGCCGAGGACCCGCTGCTCTTCCTCACCGAAGCCCGCACCGCCCTCGGCCTGGACGGCCCGACCCTGGCCGAGGCCCTGCGCGACCTCACCGCCACCTGGACCTCCGACGCCCACCTGCTGGCCACCCGGCCCACCGCCGCCGGCCTGGCCGAGTTGTCCTACGCCGAACTGGAGTCCTGGCAACAGGGCCACCCCTGCATCCTGCTCAACAAGGGCCGCCTGGGCTTCTCCGCCGCCGACACCCGCCGCTACGCGCCCGAGCACCGCCAGAGCTTCCGCCTGCCCTGGCTCGCCGTGCACCGGGAGCTGGCCGCCTTCGCCGCCGTGCCCGGCCTGAGCGTGGGCACCCTGCTCGCCGAGGAGCTGGATCCCGCTACCCGCCAACGCTTCGCCGCCCGCCTGGACAATCCGGCGGACTACGTCTGGCTGCCGGTGCACCCGTTCCACCTGGAGAACGCGGTCCGCCCGCTGTTCGCCCAGCAACTCGCCGAGGGCCGGATCGTCGAACTGGGCGAGGCCCCGGACCACTACCGCGCGCTCGCCTCGGTGCGCACCCTGGTCAACGTCGACCACCCGCACAAGCGCAACGTCAAGCTGGCCCTGCTGATCCGCAACACCCTGGTCTGGCGCGGCCTGCCCGCCGGGTCCGCGGCCCAGGCGCCCGAGGTCACCCGCTGGCTGCACCTGCTGCCGCACCGCGACCCGTACCTGGCCGGGCGGATGGATCTGCTCGGCGAGGTCGCCTCGGTCGCCGTGCACCACCCGGGTTTCGCCGCGGTCCCGGACGCGCCCTACCGCTACCACGAACTGCTCGGCGCGATCTGGCGCGAACCCGCGACCGGCTACCTGGCCGAGGGCGAACGCGCCCGCTCCCTGGCCACCCTGCTGCTGACCGGTTCCGACGGCCGGGCCCTGATCGTGGAACTCGTCGATCGCTCCACTGTGGACGCTCGGACCTGGCTGGCCGCGTTCCTGCGCGCGGTGCTGCCCGGCCTGCTGCACGCCTTGCACGGCAACGGGATCGCCTTCTGCCCGCACGGCGAGAACACCCTGGTGGTCTACGGTCCGGACGAACTGCCCCGGCGGATCATGCTGAAGGACTTCGCCGAGGACGTGAAGCTGCGCACCGAGGAGCTGCCCGGCTACGCCGACCTCGCCGAGCCCGCCAAGGCCGTGCTGCTCCGGTGGCGGCCGGACCAGCTCGCGCACTCCATCCTGTCCGCCATGTTCACCGGCCACTTCCGTTTCCTCACCCCGATCCTGGAACAACACCTGGGCGTCGGCGAGGAGGAGTTCTGGGGCCTGGTGCGCGCGGAACTGCTCGCCTACCGCGCCCGGTTCCCCGAACTGGCGGCCCAGCACGAGGAGTACGGGTTCACCGCGCCGGAGTTCGACCGGGTCAGCCTCAACCGCGAGCAGCTCACCGGCGGCGGTTTCCACGACCGGGCGGAGAAGGACGAGAACTTCGACGTCATCCACCGCACGGTGCGCAACCCGCTGTGCGCCACCACGTCTGCGCCCGTGGTCACCCCGCCGTCGGCGTGACCAGGTCCGAGCCGGACACGTACCGCATCGCCTCGACGAACTCCGGCAGCTGCATGCGCCGGTACACCTCGTCCTCGGGCAGGTCCTCGATCCGGGTGTGCAGCCACCACAGGTTGCCGAACGGGTCCCGCACCCGGCCGACCCGGTCACCGAAGAACAGGTAGGTCATCTCGGTGACCGACTCCGCGCCTGCGGCCACCGCCTTGGCGTGCACGGCATCCGCGTCCTCCAGGTAGAGCCGCAGGTGCGCAGGGGTGGCCGGCCAGTGCGGCCGGGAGTCGAAGAGCATGACGACCGAATCGCCGATGCGCACCTCGGCGTGCCCGATCGCGCCGGTCTGCTCGTCCTGCACCCGGCCCAGCTCGGTCGCGCCGAACACCGCGCCCAGCCAGTCGATCAGCTCCGCGGTGTGCGGGCCGATGATCCACGGCGTCACCGTGTGGTAGCCCTCGGGCATGAAGCTCTTGGCGGGGAACGGAACCGTCATCGTGCTCTCCTCGGTCTGCGCTGCTGGTCCGGGCGCTCGTCCGCGCCACTGAGAACCAAGTTAGCGGCCAAGTAGGAATGATCCGGTCCTAGTTTCCGGGCGGCTAGGATTTTCTTCCGTGGACCTGCCGATCTCCGCCGAAGGCCGCCCCGCGCTCGCCGCGACGGACGTGCCACCGCACATCCGGGCCGAGCTGCTCGCCCGCGCCGGGAATCCACTGGCGCCGGTGAGCGGCTACGTCTACGACCCGGCGGTGGCCGCCGAGCGGGTGCGCGGGTTACGCGCCGCGCTGCCCGGTTGGGCCAAGGTGTGTTACGCGGTCAAGGCCAACACCTACCGCCCACTGCTGGCGGCGATGGCCCCGCACCTGGACGGCTTCGAGGTGTCCTCGGCCGCCGAAGCCGACCTGGCGCGGGCGGTGTCCCCGACGGCGCTGCTGGTCTCCGCCGGCCCCGGGAAGACCTTGCCGACGCTGAACAGACTGCTGCACAACAACATCGGCGTAGTCAACGTGGAGAGCCGGTTGGAGCTGGCCCGGCTGAACCAGGCAGCCGGGCTGGCCGGGCGACGGGTCGCGGTGACCATCCGGGTCAACCCGAAGTGGGTCGAGGTGGCCGGTTCATTGACCATGGGCGGCGCCGCCACGGTCTTCGGCCTCCCGGAGGATGAGGTCCCCGCGGCCCTGGTCACGGCCGCCGCGCTGCCGAACCTGGACGTCGTGGGTTTCCACGTGCATGCCGTCTGTCAGAACATGGACGCGGTCGCCCACGCCGCCTATGTCCGGTGGTGCCTGGAGTGGAGCGCGGCCACGGCGGCCGAGCACGGAGTCCAGCTGCGCGCCGTCGGGGTGGGTGGCGGGATCGGGGTGCCCTTCGAGGGCGGTCCCGAGTTCGACACTATGAAGTTTTGTGAGCTACTGGGCCAAATAGAACCTCCTTCGGGCGTGGACGTGGTCTTCGAGCCCGGCCGGTGGTGCGTCACCGACGCCGGGTGGTACGCGGCCGAGGTGGTCGACGTCAAACACGCCTACGGCACCTGGTTCGCCGTGCTGCGCGGTGGCATCAACCACTTCCAGCTACCCACCTCCTGGGACATCCGGCATCCGTTCGCCGTGCTCCCGGTGGACACCTGGCCGGTGGACTGGCCGCGGCCGGAAGCGGTGGACGTGCCGGTGACGGTGGTGGGCGAGTTGTGCACGCCGGAGGACACGCTGGCGCGGGACTTCCAGGTGTCGCGGGTGCGCGCGGGTGATCTGGTGGTGTTCCCGATGGCCGGGTCGTACGGCTACGAGTTCGCGATGCCGAACTTCCTCGGTCATCCGCCCGCCGACCGGCGGACCGTGTCCGCGGACGGGACCGGTCAGGCGAGCTGAGCCGGGTCCAGGCCGAGCAGGTCGGCCACGGCGCGTTCGCCTGCCGGGGTGAGGCGGACCGCGCGGCCGCTGCCAACCGGCTTGAGCCAGCCGTGGTCGCGGAACCGTTGGCAGAGCTGGGCTCCGGCCGCGCCGGCCAGGTGGGTACGGCGCTCGGTCCAGTCCAGACAGGCCCGGACCAGGGGTCGCCCGGTGGGGCAGGACAGGTCGGCGCCCAGTTCCCCGGTCAGCCAGGTCCGGCCGGCCGGGGTGACGCCGAGGCCGTCGGCCTGGGTCAGCAGGCCGACGGTGGTCATGGCGTCGGTAATCGCCACGCCGAGCCGTCCGGCCAGGTGGTCGTAGCAGGTGCGGCCACGGGCCAGGGCGGCCGCGGCGGTGCTGGCACGCAGGCCGGATGGGCGCTGCGGAGCGGGGTTGAGGTGGGCAACGAGACCTTCCAGGAGTTCGGCGGTGCGCGCGTCGGCGAGTTGCACGTATCGGTGGCGGCCCTGTCGGCGTTCGGTCAGCAGGCCGCCGGACAGGAGGCGGTTGAGGTGTTCGGTGGCGGTGGAGGCGGCGACCCTGGCGTGCGCAGCCAGTTCGCCGGCGGTCCAGGCGCGGCCGTCGAGCAGGGCGAGGCAGATCGCGGCCCGGGTGGGGTCGGCGAGCAGCCCGGCGAAGGCGGCCAGCTCGGTCGAGGTCATGGCCTCATTGTGCGGCCGGATGTTTCGGCCGCGACCGAAACGACCCGTGCCTAGCGTTCGTGTCATGCCTCCTGGTCAGCGTGCGTCCGTTGTGGTCAGTGAGCCCGCTCAGGTGCGGGCTGTGCTGGTGAAATCAAGCTATGCGGTGCCGACTTGGCACTGCCACTCACGAGCAGGTGAAACCGGGGTGACCGCGGATATGGCCTGGTTGCGGGCTTCCGTGGCCCGGTTCAGCAGCGGACCGGCGCATCAGCGGAGGCGCTCTTTAGCATGTGCGGAGCTGGCACACGTACACCCGATGGGGTTGTTCCGCCTGGCAGCGGCAAATCCGCAGGTAGAGCCGGTGTTGCTGCTCGCTGAGGCGATGGGGCTGACCGGAGTCCGGGCCGAAACCGTTGCCAGCGTGGCAAGGGCCTACCACCCGCACACCGCGACCGGCCCGGGGACTGATCAGGCGGAAGCCGATCGCGCGGTGGCCGAGCTGGTGACCTGCTGTGGCGGGCGCGCGGACGAGCGCACCGCGGCCCGGATCTGCCTGCTGGTCCAGTCCGCCGACGCCACCGCCGCCCTGCGCGCGGCGGTCCGCGCACACGGCTCCGTCGAGGCCGCGCTCCGGCTCGCCCCGCCGGTCCGGCACACCCGGCGGATCAGCCCGGACGGCGCCGAGTTGCTGCTCGAACTCGGCGGCGACCTGGCCTTCGGCGCCGGGGCGCACGCCTGCCCCGGTCGCACCCACGCGCTCGCCCTGGTGGCGGGCCAGCTCGGAGAGGACAGCCCATGACCACCGCCTTCCACGCCCTGCACACCGGTCCGGAACCGCTGTTGCTGCCCAATGCCTGGGACTTCGGCTCCGGCGCGATGCTGGCCCGCGCCGGGTTCGCCGCCATCGGCACCACCAGCCTGGGCGTCGCGGTCGCCGCCGGACTCCCGGACGCCCAGGGCGCCGCCCGCGGCGAAACCCTGGCCCTGGCCCGCCTGCTGACCCGGCTGCCCTGCCCGGTGACGGTGGACATCGAGGGCGGCTTCAGCACGGATCCGGCCGAGGTCGGCGCGCTGGCCGCCGAACTGGCCGCGGCCGGCGTCGCGGGCGTCAACATCGAGGATGGGCGCTATGCTGGGCTCGCTGATCCCGGACAGCAGGCCGAGTTGATCAGCGCGATCCGGGTGGCGGCCCCGGAGTTGTTCATCAACGCCCGCACCGACACCTTCTGGCTGGGCCAGGGCGATATCGGCGAGACACTGCGGCGGGTGCGCCGGTATGTCGAGGCGGGTGCGGACGGTGTGTTCGTGCCAGGGCTCGTCGACACCGAGGGCATCCGGCGGGTGGTCGGCGAGGCGGGCGCACCGGTGAACCTGTTGTTTGTGCCAGGGCGGCACAGCGTGGCTGAGCTGGGTGAACTCGGGGTGCGCCGGGTGAGCACCGGATCGCTGTTGTTCCGGGCGGCGTTGCACGCGGTGGTGCAGACGGCGGCCGCGGTGCGGGATGGTCGCGCGACCGCCGCGGGCGTGCCCGGCTACGCCGAGATCGACCGGCTCACGGCAGCGGCAGCCGGGTGAGCAGCGTGTCCGCGCTGTGCGCCAACCCCTGCAGCATGATCTTGGCGAGCCGGGTGTTGTCCTTGTTCCCCCGTACGGCCAGCTTCGGCGCGGTGATCTCGACCGTGCTGAGCATGGTCGTGCCGGGGCCATTGCGGGCCAGGTAAGCAGAGCAGAACACGAGGTCCGGTTCCTTCGGCACCGTGTAGTCCGCGCAGAACGCGAACACACCGTCGATCTTCCCGGTCACCGTGATCCGCTCTTCGCCGATCACCCGGTAGGAACCCTGCTCCTCGTCCTGCCACTTCGGGCAGTGCTGGATGGTCTGCTCACGCAGCTCGGTGATCAGCTCTTCGGCCCGGCGGCTCGGGTAGAGGTGTGCGGTGCTGGCCGTTCTGCTGCCCGGCGCTTGCCAGATCCGCCCGTGGCCGACCAGGTGCAGGGTGCGCAGCGAAGCCCAGCAGCTGATCATCGGCCCAGTTTCCATCGGCCCGTCCTCGACCTGGACGTCCTTGCTCCGCACCGTGTTGACAGGCAGCACCGCCTGGGCGGCCAAGTCCCGGAACAGGCTCACCGTCTCGGCCCCCGACCTCGCGGTCGTGGCTGGTGCCGGAGTGGTGGGCTGAGTGGTGGTGGGCGTGGGCGCCGCCGCGGGTAACGGCTCAGCGGGCTGGGCGCAGCCGGTCAGGGTCAAGCACAGGAGCAAGGCCAGCAGCGTTCGTCTCATCGTGTTCCCCCTCAGTTTGAGCGTTCGCTCAATATGGAAGCAGGCTTTAAGCGATTGCTCAAGTTCTTGTTCGCGTGATCGGCTGCGGTGATCGCGAACGAAGGAGCTGGGGATGGTTGAGATCGGGCCACTGGCCGAGCACGAACGGCCGACCTGGGAGGCGTTGTTCCGCGGCTACACCGACTTCTACCATCGGGTCATGCCGCAGGAGAGCTACGACCGGGCCTGGCGGGAGTTCCGCGCCGGGACCAGGCTGCACGCGCTGGGTGCCCGCCTGGACGGCGAACTGGTGGGCATCACGCACTTCCTGGTGCACCCGAGCACCTCGTCAGCCGATGTCTGCTACCTCCAGGACCTGTTCACCGCCCCCGCCGCTCGCGGCCGGGGCGTGGCCAGGGCACTGATCGAGGCTGTGGTGGCGTGGGCCCGCCAGCAGGACTGCGGGCGGGTCTACTGGCACACCCAGGAGACGAACGCGACCGCGCGGCGACTCTACGACCAGGTGGCGCTGAACAAGGGGTTCATCCAGTACCAGGTGCCGCTGGACTGACCGGTCAGAGGCGCTCGAAGCCGCGGCGCAGCTCCCAGTCGGTGACCGTCGCGGCGAAGGCGTCCAACTCGGCCTGGGCGGCGCGGGCGTAGTGCCCGACCACCTCCACGCCGAAGGCCGCCTCGGCGACCGGGCTGACCCGCCACAGGTCCACGGCGGTGGCGAGGTCCGGCGGCAGGGTGCACCGGTCGGTGGCGAAGGCGTTGCCCTGGAAGGGTTCCTCGAGTTCCAGCCGGTGGTCGATGCCGTGCAGGCCGGCCGCGATGACCGCGGCGACCGCGAGGTAGGGGTTGGCGTCGCCGCCGGGCACCCGGTGTTCCAGGCGCAGTGACTCACCCCGGCCGACCACCCGGATCGGGCAGGTCCGGTTGTCCCGCCCCCAGCCCAGCGTGGTGGGCGCGAACGCGCCGGGGGCGAACCGCTTGTAGGAGTTGATGTTCGGCGCCTGGAACAGCACCAGCTCGCGGGCGCAGGCGAGCTGGCCGGCGATGAAGTGCCGCATCAGCTCCGACATCCCCTCGCCCTCGGCGAACACCGGCCGCGCCTCGGTGTCGCGCAGGGACAGGTGCAGGTGGCAGGAGTTGCCCTCGCCGGCGTCGAACTTGGCCATGAAGGTCAGCGCCCGGCCGTGCGCGGCGGCGATCTGCTTGGCACCGGTCTTGTACAGCACGGTGTTGTCGCAGGTGGTGAGCGCGTCCTGGTGCCGGAAGACGATCTCGTACTGGCCGGGGTGGCATTCGCCGCGCGCGGATTCCAGGCGCAGCCCGGCCCGCACCATGTCCCGGCGGATGCGGTTGACCAGTGGGTCCACTTCGGACAGTCCGGCCACCGCGTAGTCCGCGTTGTGCCGGGTGGCCGGGCGCAGGTCGCGGTAGCCGCGTTCCCAGGCGCTCTGGTAGTCCTCCCGGAACACCAGGAACTCCAGCTCCGCGCCGACCCGCGCGGTCAGGCCGCGGGCGGCCAGCCGGTCCAGCTGGGTGCGCAGGATCTGCCGGGGCGCCACGCCGACCGGGTCGCCGCCGGGCCAGTGCGCGTCGGCGAGCACCAGCGCGGTGCCTTCGTCCCAGGGCAGCAGGCGCAGCGTGGCCGGATCGGGGAGCAGCGTGAAATCGCCGAAACCCGTTGCGGCGGCGTCGATGGCGTAGCCAGGGCCGGTGGTCATGTCGACGTCCACGGCGAGCAGGTAGGCGCACGCGGCCGCACCGCCGACCCCTACCGTGTCAAGGTAGTGCTCGGCGTCCACTCTGCTGCCAAGGAGCCTGCCGGTGAGATCGGGCAGCGCCACGATCACGTTGTCCACCAGGCCATCCGCCACCGCGGCCCGCAACTGCTCCGAGGATAGCGGGACGGCCGGGCGGGTGGTCACGGGGCTCCGAAGCTGGTGAAGGCGGTGCGTTCGGGCAGGCGGTGCACGGTGCGGCCGGTGACCGCGTTGAGGATGGTGGCCGCCCGCCAGGCGCCCAGGGTGAGGTCGGGCGCGCCGACGCCGTGCGTGTGCAGCTCGCCGTTCTGCACGTAGAGACCGCCGGTGACCGCCGGGTCCAGCTCGACCCGGTGGTCGGCGTTGATGCGCTGGCGGCGGTGCTCATCCCAGTGCGTGAGGTGGCCCAGGGGGTCCAGGAACGGTGGTACGCTCGCGGCGTAGCCGGTGGCGAGGACTACTCGGTCGGTGTCCACTGTGTACGACCGGTCCTGCTGGATCTCGTGGCAGCCCAGGCGATAGCGGCCATCGATCCGTTCCACCGCACGGATCTCGGTGTGCGGGGTCAGTTCGGCGGCGACCCGGTCACCCCCTACGGTGCGTTCGTAGAGCAGGTCCTGGATCTCGGCGAGGGTGTCGGCGCTGACCGCCTTGTAGAGCTGCCACTGCGCGGGCACCAGTCTGTCCTTTGTGGACGGATCAAGGCCACGGAAGTAGCTGGTGTAGTCCGGGGTGAAGTGCTCCAGGCCGATCTTGGAGTACTCCATGGGCGCGAACTGGCCGCGGGTCAGCCAGCGCACCCGGCTGCCGGTATCCGGCTGGCGGCGCAGCAGGTCGAGGAAGACCTCCGCGCCGGACTGGCCGGAGCCGATCACGGTGATGTCGGCGGCATCGGTGAGCGCGGGCAGGTTCGGCAGGTAGTCGGCGGCGTGGCAGATCTCCTTGCCCAGCAAGGGCTGGAACGCCGCGGGCACCCGTGGCTGGGTGCCGACGCCGAGCACCACGTTGCGGGCCAGCAGTTCCCCGCCGTCGTGGGTGACCCGGAAGGCGGCCCGGCCCGCGTCCCAGGACACCGCGGTGACCTCGGCGCCAAACCGGCAGGAGGGCAGCGAGCGGGCGACCCAGGCGCAGTAGTGGTCGTACTCCCGGCGCGGCACGTGGAAACGCTCGGCGAAGAAGAACGGGAACATCCGGTCGTGTTCGCGCAGGTAGTTCAGGAAGGACCAGCGGCTGGTCGGGTCGACCATGGTGACCAGGTCGGCCAGGAACGGGACCTGCAGCCGGGCGCCGTCGAGCAGCAGGCCGGGATGCCAGCTGAATTCGGCCCGCCGGTCCAGGAACACCGCGTCCAGACCGGGCACCGCGTCGGTGAGCGCGGCCAGGCCCAGGTTGAACGGGCCGAGCCCGATCCCGGCCAGGTCGTGCACGTCCGGGCTCATCCGGTGGCCTCCGCCGTGTCCTCGGCCTCGCCCGCCTCGACCACGAGCGCCAGCAGGGCGTCCAGGTCGGCGGTGGTGGCGTGCGGGTTGAGCAGGGTGAGCTTGAGCCGGATCCGGCCGTCCACCTCGGTGCGGCCGACCACCGCGCTGCCCTCGGCCAGCAGCCTGCGCCGCAGTGCGGCGTTGACCTGGTCCGGATCGCCGTGCCGAGCCTGGAAATGGAACACCACGGTGCTCAGCACTGGCCGGGCGGCGAGCACGAGTCGCGGGTGCGCGTCGATGGCCGTGGCGGCGTGCCGGGCCAGGTCGTGGCAGGCGTCCACCAGCACGCCGAGTCCGGTGCGGCCCAGGGCGCGGAAGGTCACCGCGAGCTTGAGCGCGTCCAGGCGGCGGGTGGTGCGCAGCGAGTAGCCGAGCAGGCTGCGGTAGCCGAGGTCCTCGTCATCGGTCGGGTTGAGGTAGGCGACCCGGCGGGTGAGCGGGTCGAACGCGCTCGCGCGGCGGGTCAGGAAGCCGCCTGCCGCAACGGGTTGCCAGCCGAACTTGTGCAGGTCGATCGCGATCGAGTCGGCCAGGTCGAGGCCGCGCAGCAGCGGGGCGAGCCGGTCGGAGAACAGCGCGCCGCCGCCGTAGGCCGCGTCCACGTGGAACCAGGCGTCGTGCGCGTTGGCGATGGCGGCGAGTTCGGGCAGCGGGTCGATCACGCCGAAGTCGGTGGTGCCCGCGGTGGCGATCACCGCGATCGGCCGGTGGCCGCCCGCCCGGTCGGCCATGAGGGTGGCCACCAGGGCGATCGGATCCATCCGCTGGTCGGCGGTGACCGGCACCGCGACCACGGCGTCCTCGCCGAGGCCGAGGATGCCCGCGTTGCGCTGCACGGAGAAGTGCGCGGCGGCACTGCAGTAGACCCGGGGCCGCTGGGTCGGCGCGAACTCGCGGGCCAGCAGCAGACCCATCAGGTTCGACTCGGTGCCGCCGGAGGTCAGCACTCCCCCGGCCTGATCCGGCTGGAAGCCGACGAGTTCGGCCAGCGCCCGGACCACCCAGGGTTCCAGTTCGGTGGCGACCGGGGCCTGGTCCCAGGAGTCCAGGGACTGGTTCATCGCACCGGCCGCGACCTCGGCGGCGACCGCGATGGCCAGCGGCGGGCAGTGCAGGTGCCCGGCACAGCGCGGATCGGCCGGATCGGCGGAACCGACGGCGATCAGGCGGCTCAGTTCGGCCAGCGCGGGTTCGGCGCCGATGCCCTTGTCCGGCAACGGGTTGTGCTCGACGGCGGTGGCCGCGGCGGCGGCGATGGCGGCCGGGGAACCGGCCGGGGTCGGGCCGCCGCGCTCGACGGTGCCCTTGGCCAGGGACTCCAGCACGAGGTCGAGGAGCGGGGCGAGCGCGGTGGCGCCGGCGACGCCACCGGCGAGCGCGGCTGGGTCGAGCGGGCCAGGCGTGCGGCGGGTGGGTGGGGCTGCGGGCTGGTCAGTGGCGACAGCTGCTTCGGCGCCGGTCGCCCTGGCGGGGCTGGCCTGCCCGGCGGTGTCGGCCGGGCGGCGAACGGGCTCGCCGGTGTGCTCCGGGCGGTCGGAAGTCCTGGGCACGCCACCGGTTCGGGCGCTCCACTTGGCGGTCATCGGTTCGCTCCCCGTTCGGCTGCGGCGACGGCCTCGCCCAGTCGGTTGAGCACGCTGTCGGCCTCCGCGTCGGTGATGGTCAAGGGCGGCAGCAGCCGGATCACCGCGTCGGCCCGGCCGCCGAGTTCCAGGATCAGGCCGCGGCGCAGGCATTCCGCGCGGATCGCGGCGGCCAGTTCCGGTGCGGCCGGGCGGGTGCCCAGCGCGTCCGGTTCGGCCGTCGGGTCGACGATTTCCAGGCCCAGCATGAGACCGCGGCCTCGGACCTCGCCAATGCAGCGGGTGCGTGCCTGCAGTACGCGGAGTTCGGTGAGCAGACGCTCGCCGAGGGCCGCTGCGCGGGCGGACAACTGCTCGGCGGCGACGAAACGCAGGGTGGCGGCGCCCGCGGCCATGGCCAGTTGGTTGCCGCGGAAGGTGCCGGTGTGCGCACCGGGCCGCCAACTGTCCAAAGTGGACCGATAGACGATCACCGCCAGCGGCAGGCTGCCGCCGATGGCCTTGGACAGCACCAGCACATCCGGGGTGATCCCGCTGTGCTGCACCGCCCAGAACTCACCGGTGCGGCCGACGCCGGTCTGCACCTCGTCCACGATCAGCGGAATGCCCTGCGCCGTGGTGATCCGGCGGATCTCCCGCAACCAGTTGTCGGGGCTGGGGATAACTCCACCCTCACCCTGCACCGCTTCCAGTATCATGGCCGCGGGTGGCAGGACGCCGGAGTGGCTGTCGGTGAGCAGCGACTCGACCAGGCGTGCGCCGATCTCGTGCGCCCGCGGGCCGCCAACCCCGAACGGACACCGGTAGTCGTACGGGTACGGCAGTCGGGTCACGTTGAACCCGTTGTCCGCCAACGGTTCTCGCACCGCGATATTGCCGCTGGCGGCGAGCGCGCCCGCGGTCATGCCGTGGTAGGCGCCGGTGAAGGCGAGCACGTTCTGCCGTCCGGTGGCCGTGCGGGTCAGCTTGAGCCCGGCCTCCACCGCGTCGGTGCCCGCCGGGCCGCAGAAGTGGATCCGGCAGTCCGCGGCCAGTTCCGGCGGCAGGGTGTCCAGCAGCGCGGTGGTGAAGTCGTCCTTCTCCGGGGTGCTGATGTCCAGCGCGTGCAGTGGCGCGCCGGAGTCGAGCACCCGGCGGATCGCGCCGAGCACCACCGGGTGGTTGTGGCCGAGGGCCAGGGTGCCCGCCCCGGCGAGGCAGTCCAGGTACTCGCGGCCGTCGGCGCCGGTGACCCGCAACCCCTCGGCGTGCACCGGCACCACCGGGACACTCCGGGCGTAGGTGCGCGCGGCGGACTCGCGATCCCGTTGCCTGCCCAGCACCGCCGCGAGGTCGACCTGCGCGTGCGCGGCGTCGGTCCAGGCTGTCATCAGGCATCCCCCAGGGTCGAGTGTTCGCGCGAAGGCCGTTCGGTGTCGGCGGCCACGCGACTGAAGTGGTGGGGGAGCTGGCGCCGGTCGGTGTGCAGGGCCTTCGTCCGCATCAGCCAAATCCTAATCTCGGCGGGCGGGGCTTGCGCCGGACTGCGCGGTTTTGCGATGATCGGCACATGATCAACGGAAAGGGCCTCGCCCACCGCGTGTGGTGAGCGGCCGTGACGGTGACCGTGAGCCGCGCTCCGGAGCCGACCAGCTGTCCGTACTTCTCGACCAGCCCCATGCCGGACGAATGCCCGCGATCGCGGCGCTTGCCCGGGACTTGAGCGCGCCCGAATACCGGGCGATACAGGCAGAACTGGACATCGGCGATGAGTACCAGCGCGAGCTGGGCCTGTTTCTCGCTGTGGTCCGCCGAGACCTGGAAACCCTGGTCAGCGCACTGTCCGACCCACGGTTGCGCGCACGAGCGCTGGCCGCCTCGGCCCGGTTGCCGATACCGGCCGAGGCGCTGACCGAGGTGTTGCGGACCGCGCCTCGGCGGGACCGGATACTGCTGTACCGAATGCTGCGGCAGTCCCGGCGGCACGGCCTGGCCGATGAGTTCCTGCCCGAAGTGGCGGCGCGGTTCGACCTGACCGAGGCGCGGACCCTGCTGACGGCCTGTTCGCCCACCGTGATCGGGGTGTGGCTGCCGCAACTCGGAGCCCCGCCCGGCCTGCTGCGCAGCCTTGCCCGGCTGGTGCCGGAGGTCGTGCTGGACCGGCTCGCCGCGGAACTGCCCGGTCTGGACGAGTCGAACCAGTGGCGCTGGCGGCGGCGCCATCGCGGGCTGCTGTCGCTGCTGGTCCGGCGGATCCCCGGCGCGGTGGCCCGGTTGCTGATCTCCCCGGACTCGGGGGTGTCCCTCGACGCCGCGGACCGGACGCCGAGGCTGGCCGCGGCGATCGTGCGCGCGGCCGGAGCGGACTTGCCAGCGGTCTTCAGCAGGCTCGGCGACGCCGGGATGGGTCCGTTGCTGCTGCGCGAACTGCCACTCGACCGGCGGCGGGAGCTGCTCGAACAGGTGTACCCGGGGCAGGTGGCGCAACAGGCCGACCCGGACCTGCTGGCCGAATTGCCCGCAGCGGACCGGGTGGAACTGGCCAGGACCGCGCTGGAACTGGGCCGGTCCTGGCGGCTGAGGTTCCAGGCGCTGCTGCCCGCGCCGGAGGCCGAGGCCGCACTGGCCGAGATGACCGGCAGTCATCGGGTGCTGACCAGGGAGAATAGCTGGCGGGTGACCCTGCAGCGGGCTGTCCGGCTCGGTGATCCGGCGTTGTTCGCCGCCGTGGTCCAGGACGCGACCAGGGCGCTGCACGATCAGGACCGCGTGCGCGCGTACGTGCTCGGCGCCCTCCGGGACGCGCCGGCCCGGTTGCTGGCCGCGGTGCCGGTGGCGGTGCTGGCCGAGGCGGTCTGCACCGCGGTGCAGGCCAAGGACAGTTCGCAGTGGACGTTCAAGCCGCTCGCGGAGTGGTTGCGCCGCACCATCGCGGCCACCAGGGATCCGGCCCGGCAGCTCGCGCTGGTGCCGTTGTTCGCCCGGTTGCAGCGGGATCGGCGGGCGCCCGCACGGCGGCTCGCCGTCCGGCTCGCGCCCGAGGTGTGGGCGCGGCTGTGGGCGGAGCTGCGGGAACCGGTGCTGCGCGAGGCGGAGGCCGGGCGGTACGGACCGGCGCTGCGGGCCGCGGAGATGTTCGGGGCCGATCTTGACGCGGTGCCGGAACTCGACCGGCTGCTGTGGTCAGTTGCCAGACACACCAGCGATCCTCGCCAGGCCGAGACCGCGATTCGGTTGTGGCTGAACAGATCCGGGTCACGCGGGGAGCGGGTGGCGCAGGTGGTGCACAGCAGGCCGGAGTGGGGTGGGCAGCCCGCGGTGTGGCGGGAGATCAGCACCCAGCGCACGGATCTGCTGGATCTGGTGCTGCCGGTGCTGGATCCGCTGCCGCGGGTGCCGCGTTCGGTGCTGCACCGGTGGACCGCGGCGCAGCGCGCGCGGTACGCGGAGCGGGCACGGGCGATCGCGGTGGACGAGCGGACCGAGCTGTGGCAACGGGTGGCCGCGATCGCCGGTGTGCGCGAGGTCCCCACGCTGATGTCGTTCACCGCGAACGAAAGTCATCCGATCGTGGCAGCAGCGGTGGAAGCCCTGGGCGCGACCGCGCCGACCGCGGTGGTTTTGCCGGTGTTGTTGCAGGTGGCCGGGGGTCCGAATGGTCCGGGAGCGCGGGCCGCGGTGCGGGCGCTGCACCGGGCGCTGGACACCCTGCCGGACGCCGAATCCGTTGCGGCACTGGGGAATCTGCTCGATGCGGCACCCTCGGTCGGCACTGCGAAGGAGGCGGCCCGGATTCTTGGTAGGCTCGCTGGCGGCGAGTCGGCACGGGTGCTGTTGCGGTTGTGGGCGAAACCCGCACTGCACCAGGATGTTCGAGCGGCGGTGGCCGGCGCGCTGGCCGGGTTCCTGGGCGAACCCGGGGTGCACGAGGCGTTGACCGAGGCCCTGGCTGGTACGGCCGCGGTGCGTGGCGCGGTGCTGGCGACCGAGGTGGACCGGGTGTTGCCGTCCCGGCAGCCGATGTTCGCGAGCCTGGTCGCCCGCGCGGTGTCCACGGTGGGCAAGGACAACCTGACCGAGACGGACCTCGCGTTCTGGACCTGGTGGCGCCACCTGCCGGACCGCGGTGCCACGCTGGCCGGGTTGCTGCGCCAGGATCTGCCGGAGCGGATGTACCGGCGGGTGGCCGACTGCCTGCTGGGCTCGGTGCCGGTGGCCGAGGCACTGCCGGTGTTGCGGTCCCTGCTGGCCGACCTGGTGCCGGTGGCCCGGGGTGGCGACGACTCGGCCTGGCTGCGGCTGGAGTGGTTGTACGGCGGGCGGTCGCTGCGGCACAGCGACCCGGCGGGACAGGCCGGGCTGGACCGGGTGCTGGTCGATGGATTCCGGGCAGCCGGGCTGCATCGCGAGGCAGCGGGACTGCTTGACCTGATGGCACGGGCCTCCCTGGTGGACGGGGTACGGACCGAGCTGTGGGACGAGCTGGTCGAGGTGGTCGACGACCGGGCGCACCGGCTGCCCCGGGAGTTCGGGTACGGCGGCGCGTACGACCGAGCCGTGGCGGCCGAGACGGTGCTGGCCGTGGTGGATCACCTGGGCGGGCTGCCCGGGGTGGTGCCGGGGTTGCTGGCCGCGCGGTTGCTCGGGCGTGGCGGGAAGCTGGCGCGGTGGTCGGAGCCGTGGGTGCTGCGGCGGGCGCGGTTGCTGGGGCATGCGGATCCGGACGTGCGGGCGGCGGCGCGGTCGCTGCGTGGCGTGCGGTGAGGGTGTCGCGGTGACCGCGTTGCGGTGACGGGTGTCGGGCATGGGCTGGTTGCCCGGGTCGGGGTCAAGCCCCGGCGGGCTGCGGGCTGTCTCTCGGGTCGCGCGCGAGTCGGCGGGCACCGGGCCGAGGTGCGCCCGATGGCGGCTGGCGCTGGGCGCGGGCCGCGGGCGCGGCTGGCGATCGCAGGTACGGCTGCGGTGCTATTGCGGCTGGCGGCCGTGGGCGCGCGCGGCGTGGGCGCGGCTGGTGGTCGTGGGCGAGACAGGCAGTGTGGGCGCGGCTGGCGGTCGTGGACGCGACAGGCGGCGTGGGCGCGGCTGGTCTCGCTCTCGCCTTGGCCCTGGCTGCCCTGCTTTGGCTCAGCCGGCCGGGACGTTCCAGCGGTACCGGGTCCAGCCGTCCACCGGGTGGGCGCCCAGACTGCGGTAGAAGCCTTCGGCGGAGGTGTTGCCCCAGCGGACTTCCCATTCGACTCGGCCGTCGGTGCGACAGCGGAGTTCGGCGAGCAGTTCGCGGCCCAGGCCGTAGCCGCGGTAGCCGGCGCGGACGAACAGGTCGTCGAGCCAGATGCCGGGTTGGGCGGCCCAGGTGGAGAAGGTGTTGTGCCACAGGGCGAAGCCGGCTGTGGTGCCGGGGCGGTCCGGTGGTTCGGCGATCAGGACCGCGGCCCAGGGCTGGGGGCCGAAGAGGTGTTCGGCCATGTCGGCGCGGTTGAGGGTGAGGGTTTGGTTGCCCTCGTAGGTGGCGTGTTCCTGGATCAGGTCGCAGATGTCGTCCAGGTCTGCGGGGGTGGCCTCGCGTACCGGCATCAGAAGCCCTCGGGGTTGTGCGCCAGGGTGCCGTCCAGGGCGGTGGCGCGGACCTGTGCCGCGTCGAAACCCTCGGTCACCGGGTCGGCCGACAGCACGGCGAAGTCGGCGAGTTTGCCAGGGGTCAGGGTGCCCACCCGGTGTTCGCGGAAGGCGGCGTAGGCCGAGCCCCAGGTGTAGGCGCGCAGGGCCTGTTCCGGGGTGAGGCGTTCGGATTCCGGGCCGAAGGGGACGCCGGTGGCGGTGTGCCGGTGGACCATGTCGGCCATGCCCAGCAACGGGTTCCCGTTCACCACCGGACGGTCCGAGCTGCCCGGCAGCGGAATGCCCGCGTCCAGGAAACTGCGCTGGCGATAGCACCAGTCGATCCGATGGTCGCCCAGGGCCGAGGCCATGCCGTCGCCGAGTTCGCTGAGAAACCTGCCCTGCGGGACCGGGATGACGCCGAGTTCGGCGATCCGGGCGATCTCGGCCGGGCCCGCGATGGCGCAGTGCTCGATCCGGTGGCGGTGGTCGGGGCGCGGATTGCGTTGCAGCGCGGCGGCATAGGCGTCCAGGACCTCGGCGATGGCGCGATCGCCGATGGCGTGGGTGGCGATCTGCCAGCCCGCGGCGTGCAGGCGGTCGATCAGCTCGCGCAGGTCGGCCTCGGGCAGCTGGAAGTAGCCGCGGTTGTCCGGGTCGCCAGCGAACGGCTCGTGCATGGCGGCGGTACGGCCGACCAGCGAACCGTCGGCGAAGATCTTCACCGGGCCGATGCGCAGGTGGTCGTCGCCGAAGCCGCTGTGCAGCCCGAGGTCCAGGCCGAGGCTGACCTGGTCGGACGGGTGCCGGTCCAGCTCGTGCAAGGCGTCGGAGATGACCATCAGGGTGGTGCGGACGTGCAGCTTCCCGGCGGCGCGGGCGCGCTGGTAGGCGGCGATCTCCAGCGGGGTGCGGCCGATCCAGCCGCCGCCGACCCCGGCCTCCTGCACGCTGGTGATGCCCTCGGTGAGGTACTGCCTGGTGGCGCGGTCGATCGAGCGCTCGACCACATCCAGGGGGGTCGGGTAGACCAGCGGTCGCAGCAGCAGCTGGGCCTGTTCGCGGAGCAGGCCGGTGGGTTCGCCGTGTTCGTCCCGGCCCAGGTCACCGCCTTCGGGCACGGTGGCCAGATCGAGCTTGCGCAGGACCAGAGAGTTGACCACGCACATGTGGCCGGAGGTGTGCTTGAGCCACACGTGGTGGTCCGGGGCTGCACGGTCCAGGCCGGTGCGGGTCGGGTGGCCGCCGGCGAGTTTGGTCTGGTCGTAGCCGCTGCCGATCACCCAGCTGCCCGCGGGCTGCCCGGCCGCGCGGCGGGCGATGGCGGCGTAGACCTCCTGGGTGCTGCGGCAGTCGTTGAGCGGGACCTCGTCCAGGCTCATGCCGTACCAGGACAGATGGTTGTGCGCGTCGTGGAAACCGGGGGTCACGGTCGAGCCGCCCAGGTCGATCCGTTGCCGGGCGGACAGGTCCGCGCAGTCCTGGCCCAGGGCCACGATCCGGCCGTCGAGCACCGCGAGGGCGTCGGTGACCCCTGCCGCGCCACCGGTGCGCACCCGCGCGTTGTGGAAGACCGTGTCCACCCGCATTCGCTGCCTCCCTTGACCTTCCGCCGTGCGTCCGGGACTCTATCGATCGATCGATCGGGAGTCGAGACCCTGATCGCCGAGGAGAGGGCGGGCCGTTGGAGCGCACCGTGCAGCACACCGAGGCCGACGGGGTGGCGGTGCTCGCGCTCAACCGGCCGCACCGGCTCAACGCGGTGGCCCCAGCGCTGGTCACTGACCTGGTGGCGGCCCTGCGCGCGGTCGCCGACTCCCCCGCCCGCGCGGTGCTGCTCACCGGCAACGGCCGCGCCTTCTGCGCGGGCCACGACCTCAAGGAGCCGGTGGAGTCCGGGGACGGGCAGGCGAGCAGGCTGCGACTGGAGCAGATCCAGGAGGTCACCCGGCTGATCAGGGGCCTGCCGCAGCCGGTGATCGCGGCGGTGCACGGGTACGCGCTGGGCGCTGGGGCGGAGTTCGCGCTGGGCTGTGACCTGGTGCTGGCCGCGCCGGACGCGATCTTCGGGTTTCCCGAGGTGAGCCTGGGACTGAGTGTGACGGGGGCGGCGTCGCGGTTGCTGCCGTTGCTGGTGGGGCCGTTGAAGGCCAAGGAGTTGCTGCTGCTCGGGGAACGGGTGGACGCGCGCACGGCCCTGGAACTGGGGCTGGTGAACGCGGTGACCGGGGCCGGGGAGTTGCTGCCCACGGCGATGGAGTGGGCGCGGCGGCTGGCCGCGCAGCCGGCGCAGGCGATGACCTTGGCCAAGCGGGCGCTGGATCGCGGGATCGACTCGAGCGTGGAGGGGGCGTTGGAGTTGGAGGTGGCGCACGCGCTCATCACCGACGGGTCGGCGGATGTGACCGCGGCGACGGACGGGTTCCGGCGGCGGGCCGATGGCTAGGCGGGGCGGGGAGCAGGGGCGGGCAGGGGTCGGCGAGGCCGGGCGGACGACGGTTGCGGGCCGGGCTGGGGAGCCTGCGCAGGGCGGGGAACCGGGGGCCGGTGCGGAATTCCGGGTTGAGGAGCTGGCGACCCTGGTTGCCGTTGCGGCGCGACGGTGGCCGGAGCGGGTTGCCTGGACCTTCGACCAGACCGGGGTTGAGTTGAGTTTCGCCGAGGTGCATCGGCGGTCCGATGAACTCGCGTTCGCGCTGGCCGCTCGTGGGGTGCGGCCAGGTGACCGGGTGGCGCTGATGTTGCGCAATCAGCCGGAGTTTCCGTTGTGCTGGTTGGCGATCGCCAAGCTTGGCGCGATCATGGTGCCGGTCAACGTGCAGTACCGGGAGCTGGACGCGACCCATGTGCTCGCGCATTCCGGGGCGCGGATCGTGGTGGCGGCGGCGGAGTTCGTCCGGCTGCTCGATGCCATCCGGGAACGGACCGAGCTGGAAGTGGTGCTGACCCCGGCGGAACTGGGGGACGCGCCCGTCGTACCGCTGGTGGCTCCGGTGGCGGAGCAGGCGGTCAACATCCAGTACACCTCGGGCACCACCGGGCGGCCCAAGGGTTGTGTGTTGCCGCATCGGTATTGGCTGACCCTGGCCGGGGGGCTGGTGCGGGACTTCCCCGCCATTGACGAGCGGGATGTTCTGCTTACCGCGCAACCTTTTCACTACATCGATCCGCAGTGGAACGTAGTGCTGGGGCTGCTCGCGGGGGCCCGGCTGGTGGTGCTGGACCGGTTCCACCCGGCCTCCTTCGCCGAGCGGGTCCGGCACCATGAGGTGACCTGGTTCTACTGCCTCGGGTTGATGCCGACGTTGCTACTACGGCAACCTGCCTCGGCGCTGGACACCGCGCACCGGGTGCGGGCGGTGTACGCCTCCGCGATTCCGTTGGAGCTGCACGCCGAACTGGAGCGGCGCTGGGGAGTACCCTGGTTCGAGGCGTTCGGGATGACCGAGACGGGTGGGGACATCCGGGACTCGGTGGCGGGGCACGAGACCCGGGTGGGCACCGGGTGTCTCGGGCTGCCCACGCCGGAGCGGGAAGCCATGATCGCCGATGAGTCCGGCGAGCCGTTGCCGCGCGGGCACACCGGCGAGCTGGTGTTGCGGGGCAGCGGGATGATGCAGGGGTACTACCGGGATCCGGCGGCGACCGCGCTGGTCTTCCGCGGTGGCTGGTTCCACACCGGTGATCTGGCCCGGATGGATGAGCAGGGCCGGATCTACTACGTGGGGCGCACCAAGGACATGATCCGGCGCAGTGGCGAGAACATCGCGGCGGCCGAGGTGGAGCAGGCGTTGCTGCTGCACCCGGACGTGCGGCTGGCTGCGGTGGTGGCGGTGCCGGATGAACTGCGCGGGGAAGAGGTGCTCGCCTACGTGGTCCCGGCTGACGGGGTCACCGCGGATCCCGTCGCGCTGGCGGAGTTCTGCGCCGGGCAGCTGGCCTACTTCAAGGTGCCGCGGTTCTGGGTGTTCCGGGATGCCTTGCCGTTGACCGCCTCGGAGCGGGTGGCCAAGGGCGAGCTGCCCCGGGTGTCCGCCGGGAGTTTCGACCGGGTCGAGGCGCGATGGGTGTGACCGGGTTCCGGCACGACACGCCGGTGTACTTCGACGAGCTGGACCTCAACGGGCATCTGCACAACGCCCGGTTCGCGCTGCACGTGGAGCGGGCGACCTCCGCCTTGTTCGAGTCCCTCGGCTACGGCTGGACCGGTTTCGCCGACCGGCACCCCGACCTGGTGTACGCGGTGCGCGAGCTGAACCTGGAGTTCCTCGCCCCGTTCAGCTCCCCCGGCCCGCTGCGCACCGAACTCTGGGTGCACCGCCTGGGCCGCACGAGCTGCGTGTACGGCTTCCGCTGCACCGATCCGACCGAGGGTCCGACCTACGCCAGGGGACGGCGGGCGGTGGTGAAGCTTGGCCCCGGCGGTCGTCCGGAACCGTGGTCTGCCACCATGCGTGACATCCTCGGCGGGTTGCACCGGGCCGAGGGACCCCCAGCGGACGAGGAGCGCCGGTGACCGTGACCAAGGCCGCCAAAGCACCGCCTGCCGCGGAACGCATCCGGCAGGCCGCGCTGACCCTGTTCGCGGCCAAGGGTTTCCACGGCACCGGGATCCGGGATCTGGCCGAGACCGCGGGGCTGTCCTCGGCCAGCCTGTACCACTACATGGGCACCAAGGAGGACCTGCTGCTGGCGATCATGCGCGAGTGCATGACCCGGCTGCTGACCGCGGGCAGGCGGGTGTTCCTGGACGATCCGGATCCGCGGTCGCGGCTGGCGGGGCTGGTGCAGGTGCACGTGCTCAGCCACGCGGTGCACCCGCTGGAGACCGCGGTGGTGGACAACGAACTGCGCGCGCTCTCCGCCACCGCCCGCGCCGGCATCGTGGCCCAGCGGGATGAGTACGAGGACCTGTGGCGGGCGGCCATCGAGGACGGCTGCGCCAGTGGCGTGTTCCGGACCTCGGCCCCGGCGGTGACCCGGCTGGCGCTGCTGGAGATGTGCAGCGGGGTGGCCCGGTGGTACTCGCCGCGCGGCAGGCTGGCGCTGACCGAACTGGCCACGCACTTCACCGAGATCGCCTACGGCGCGCTGCACGCGGAACCGTCCACAGTGGACGTCGAGGCGGCGCGGCGGCGGACCAGGCTGGTCACCGAGGTGTGGGGCGTGCCGGTGCGGCGTTGAGGGTCTCGCCGGTCGGCGTGCGCGCCGTGCAGACCAGCGGCTGACCCGGTTCCGCGGTGCGGGTGGCCAGCACGCGTTCCCGGCTCCGGCCCTTGTCCAGGGTGATCACGCAGGTGAGTCCGGCCGATGGGGTGGCGATGGCGACCTTGGCCTCCGCGCCCGCCGGGATGAGGACCTCGGTGCTCCAGGGCGGGGTGACGCTGTTCGCGGTGGCCGGGGTGGGCGCCTGGGTGCGGTCGGCGCCGCTGCCCTGGCTGTACTCGACGCTGGCCGGGCCGGTGCCGCCGGTGACCTGGTAGGTGACCGCGTAGGCGTCGATCGGGCGGTAGACCACGGTCAGCAGGTAGGTCAGGTAGGCCGCCGCGACCAGGCCGACCACGCCGAGCGAGGCCAGCACCGTGCGGGTCACCGGGGAGAGCGCCTTCACCCGGCCAGCTTCCCACCGGGTGGCGCGACACCGGTGGGAAGCCGGGTGGATCGGGCGTGTCCGGGCCGGAAACCCGGCCCTGGTCGGCAGGTGCACGCCGGGCACTCGTCGGGGACCTGGTGGCTGCCGACGCGCACCTGCCATGCCCTCGGACTAGATCAGGATCTCGCAGTTCTGCCGGACCTCGATCCGCCGGTCGCACCGGTCCGCGTTGCCCGCGCCGCCGTTGCCGACGTCATAACCGCTGGGGTCGATCAGGGTGTCGTTGCCCGCACCGCCGGCGAGCTGGTCGTTGCCGGCGCCGCCGTTGATCGTGTCGTTGCCCGCGCCACCGCTGATGATGTCCTCGCCCAGGCCACCGTTCAGCTCGTCCGCGCCCTGGCCGCCGGTGATCTGGTCCGCGCCTGCCTCGCCGTCGACCCGGTCGGCCCCGGCGCCACCGGTGAGGATGTCGTTGCCCAGGCCACCGAAGATCGTGTCCGCGCCGGGACCGCCGTTGAGCTGGTCGTTTCCGGTCTCGCCACGCAGCAGGTCGGCACCGGCCTCGCCGTCGGCGATGTCGTTGCCCGCGCCGCCGATGAAGGTGTCGTTGCCCGCGCCCAGGCAGACCACGTCGTCCCCGCCGAGGCCGAAGACCACGTCGTCGCCGCCCAGAGTGACCACCACGTCCACGCCGGGCGTGCCGACGAAGACGTCATTGGCGTTGGTGCCCACGAAGGTGGCGCTGCGACCGGCACAGGTCTCCTGGGCCGGGGCGGCGTAGGCGGCCATCGTCGGCACCAGCAGCGCGGCACTCGCCAGCGCGGCCACCGACATCGACCTCAGCAGCATTCTTCCCTTGTCCCGCAACGTACTCACGATCCTTCCGCATCGGGGCTCCGGTCGACCGACTGTCCACAGTGGATGGACAATCGGTCGGCCGGGGATACGGAAGGGACGCTACGGCGGCAAAACTTGGACTCGAAGACCCCGAGGGGTGATACCGGCGGCACCCCGGGAAAGGGCGAATCCCGCCGACTGGCTCAGTTGTGCAGGAACTTCGGGTCGCGCTTGTCGATGAAGGCGGCCATGCCTTCCTTCTGGTCCGCGGTGGCGAAGGTGGCGTGGAAGAGCCTGCGCTCGAACCGGACGCCCTCGGCCAGGGTGGTCTCGTAGGCGCGGTTCACCGCCTCCTTGGCCATGATCGCGATCGGCGCGGACATGCCTGCGATGATGGTCGCGGTGGCCAGCGCGTTGTCCAGCAGGTCCGCCGCCGGGACGATCCGGGACACCAGTCCGGCCCGCTCGGCCTCCTCGGCGCCCATCATCCGCCCGGTCAGGCACAGCTCCATCGCCTTGGCCTTGCCGATGGCCCTGGTCAGCCGCTGTGAGCCGCCGATGCCGGGGATCACGCCGAGCTTGATCTCGGGCTGGCCGAACTTGGCGTTGTCCGCGGCCAGCAGCACATCGCAGATCATGGCCAGCTCGCAGCCGCCGCCCAGGGCGTACCCGGCGACCGCGGCGATGATCGGCTTGCGCACCTGGGCGAGCTGGTCCCATTCGGCGAACCAGTCGTCCAGGTAGACCTGCGGGTAGCCGTTGGGCTGCATCTCCTTGATGTCCGCCCCGGCCGCGAACGCCTTGGCCGAGCCGGTGATCACGATCGCGCCGATGTCCGGGTCGCGGTCGAGTTCGCGGGCCACCGTGGTGACCTCGCGCATCAGCTCCAGGTTCAGCGCGTTGAGCGCCTTGGGGCGGTTGAGGGTGATCAGGCCGACCCGGTCATGCCGTTCGACGAGGATGGTCTGGTGGCTCACGCCTGTTCTCCCTTGGCCGAGCGGTCGCGGATGGCGTTGATGATGCCGGAGAAGTCGGTGCCCGCGCCGCCGTCGGCGGCGTAGGCGCGGAACAGTTCGGCGGTGTGCTTGCCCAGCGCGGTGTCCGCGCCGGTCTCGGCCGCCGCCGCCTCGGCCAGGCCGAGGTCCTTGAGCATCAGCGCGGTGGCGAAACCGGGCTGGTAGTCCCGGTTGGCCGGGCTGCCGGGGACCGGGCCGGGCACCGGGCAGTTGGTGGTCAGCGCCCAGCACTGGCCGGAGGCGGTGGAGGCCACGTCGAAGAGGGCCTGGTGGGACAGGCCGAGCTTCTCGCCGAGCACGAACGCCTCGCCGACGGCGACCATGGAGATGCCCAGGATGAGGTTGTTGCAGATCTTGGCGGCCTGGCCGGCGCCGGAGTCGCCGCAGTGCACCGAGCGGCGGCCCATCACGGCCAGCAGTCCCTCGGCGCGGGCGAAGTTGTCGGTGGAGCCGCCTACCATGAAGGTCAGGGTGGCGGCCTGGGCGCCGACGACGCCTCCGGAGACCGGGGCGTCGATCGCGGCGTGCCCCGCGCTGACGGCTGCCTCGGCGGCCTGCCGGGCGGCGGCCACGTCAATGGTGGAGCAGTCCAGGAACAGGGTGCCGGGCTTGGCCTCGACCAGGACCTCGCGGTAGCAGTCGAGCACGTGCGCGCCGCTGGGCAGCATGGTGATGACCACCTCGGCCTCGCGCACGGCCTGCACCGCGCTGCCCGCCGGGGCGACGCCCGCCGCTTCGGCGGCGTCCACCGCGGCGGCCACCGGGTCGTAGCCGTGCACGGTGTGCCCGGCCTTGACCAGGTTGGCGGCCATCGGCCCACCCATGTTGCCCAGGCCGAGGAATCCGATGACGGTCATGCCGTACCTCCGAACACGGGCTGCTGCCCAGGCTGGGCGAGGAAGTAGCTCTCGACCGCGGCGTCGTCGACCTCGGCCAGGGTGGCCGGGCGCCAGGTCGGGTTGCGGTCCTTGTCGATCACCGCGGCGCGGATGCCCTCGCCGAGGTCCGGTGCGGTGAGGAACCGGCTGACCAGGCGGTGTTCCAGGTTGAGGCAGTCCTCCAGGGTGGCCAGGCCACGGGCGGTGCGCAGCGCGCGCAGGGTCACCTTGACCGCGGTGGGCGCCTTGGCCTGGATCTCCTTGGCCGCGGCCTCGGCGGCCGGGTGCCCGCTGCCGAGCAGGTTGTCCAGGATCTGCTCGACGCTGTCCGCGGCGTAGCAGGAGTCGATCCACTCCCGGTCGGCGGCGAACTGGCCTGCCGGGGGGACTTCGGCGCGCGCGGCGATCTGCACCAGCAGTTCGTCGGCTGGCAGCTCGGCCAGTTCGGCCAGTGCCGCGCTGGGCAGGTACTGGTCGGCCAGGCCGAGCAGGATCGCGTCCGCGGCGCCGACCCGGCCGCCGGTCAGGCCCAGGTGCGTGCCCAGTTCACCGGGCGCGCGGGAGAGCAGGTAGGTGCCGCCGACGTCGGGGATGAAGCCGATGGAGACCTCGGGCATGCCGATCGCGGAGCGTTCGGTGACCACCCGGACCGAGCCGTGCGCGGACACGCCGACCCCGCCGCCCATCACCAGGCCGTCCATGAACACCACGTACGGCTTGGGATAGTTCGCGATCAGCGCGTTGATCAGGTATTCCTCGCGCCAGAACTCGATCGGCCCGTCGGTGCCGTCCTGGATGGCCTGGTAGATGCTGCGGATGTCGCCGCCGGCGCACAGGCCGCGTTCGCCCGCGCCGTCGAGCAGCACCGCGTGCACCGTCGGGTCCTGGGCCCACGCGGTGAGCGCGGCGCCCATCTCGCGCAGCATGTCGTCGCTGAGCGCGTTGATCGCGCGCGGGCGGTTGAGGGTGATCCGCCCGACGCCGCCGCTGACCCGGATGAGGATGTCGCTCATTTGTCACCGCCCATCAGGCCGCGGGAGACGATGACCCGCATGATCTCGTTGGTCCCTTCGAGGATCTGGTGCACCCGCAGGTCACGCACGATCTTCTCCACTCCGTACTCGGCGAGGTATCCATACCCACCGTGCAGTTGCAGCGCCTGGTTCGCCACTTCGAAACCGGTGTCGGTGCCGAACCGCTTGGCCATCGCGCACAGCCGGGTGGCCTCCGGGTGCCGGGCGTCCAGCGCCGAGGCCGCCCGCCACAGCAGCAGCCGGGCCGCCTCCAGTTCGGTGCCCATGTCGGCCACGGTGAACCGCAGCGCCTGCTGTTTGCTCAGCGGCCCGCCGAACGCGGTGCGCTGGCCCAGGTGCGTGATCGCCTTGTCCAGCGCGGCCTGCGCGCCGCCGAGGGAGCAGGCGGCGATGTTGATCCGGCCGCCGTCCAGGCCGGACATGGCGATGCGGAAGCCGTTGCCCTCGCCGCCGATCAGGTTGGCCGCGGGCACCCGCGCGCCGTCCAGGATCACCTGCCGGGTGGGCTGGGCGTTCCAGCCCATCTTCTGCTCGTTCGGGCCGAACTCCAGGCCGGGCGTGTCCCTGGGCACCGCGAACGCGGACACCCCGCTCGCGCCGGGACCGCCGGTGCGGGCCATGACCAGGTAGAAGTCCGAGGTCCCCGCACCGGAGATGAACTGCTTGACCCCGGTGAGCACGTACTCCTCGCCGTCCCGGACCGCGCTGGTGCGCAGCGCGGCGGCGTCCGAGCCCGCGTCGGGTTCGGTGAGGCAGTAGCTGGCCAGCAGGTCCATCGAGACCAGGCCGGGCAGCCAGCGGGCGCGCTGGGCGTCGTCGCCGAAGCGGTCGACCATGCCGGCGACCATGTTGTGGATGGACAGGTACCCGGCGATGGACGGGCAGCCGGTGGCCAGGGACTCGAACACGAGCACCGCGTCCAGGCGGCTGAGCCCGGACCCGCCGTGTTCCTCGCCGACGTAGATGCCGCCCATGCCCAGCTGCGCGGCCTTGCGCAGCACGTCGACCGGGAAGTGCTTGCGCTGGTCCCAGTCCACCGCGTGCGGGGCGAGGTGTTCGGCGGCGAAGTCGGCGGCCATCTCCCGGATGGCGCGCTGATCCTCGTTGAGCCCGAACACGTCCGGGCGGATCTCGGAGATGGTCATCGGCTCAGTCCATGGTCGGGATGACGAAGGACGCGCCTTCCTTGACCCCGGAAGGCCAGCGCGAGGTGACCGTCTTGGTCCTGGTGTAGAACTTGAACGAGTCGGGTCCGTGCTGGTTGAGGTCGCCGAAGCCGGAGCGCTTCCAGCCGCCGAAGGTGTGGTAGGCCACCGGCACCGGGATCGGCACGTTGACGCCGACCATGCCAGCGCGCACCCGGCGGGAGAAGTCGCGGGCGGTGTCGCCGTCCCTGGTGAAGATCGCCACGCCGTTGCCGTACTCGTGCTCCGACGGCAGTCGCAGCGCCTGCTCGTAGTCCTCGGCGCGCACGATGACCAGCACCGGCCCGAAGATCTCCTCCCGGTAGATGCTCATCTCCGGGGTGACGTGGTCGAACAGGCAGGCGCCGAGGAAGTAGCCGTCCTCGTGGCCTGCCAGGGTGAAGTCGCGGCCGTCGGCCAGCAGGGTCGCGCCGTCGGCGACCCCGGCGTCGACGTAGCCGCGGACCTTCTCCAGCAGTCCGGCGCTGGAGAGCGGGCCGAACTCGGCCTGCGCGTCGAAGGAGTGGCCGATGCGCAGTTCCTTGACCCGCTCGGTCAGCTTCTCGGCGAGGGCGTCCGCGGTGGCCTGGCCGACCGGGACGGCGACCGAGATCGCCATGCAGCGCTGACCGGCGGAGCCGAAACCGGCGCCGATCAGGGCGTCCACCACGCCGTCCAGGTCCGCGTCCGGCATGATGATCATGTGGTTCTTGGCGCCGCCGAAGCACTGGGCGCGCTTGCCGTTGGCGGTGGCGGTGGAATAGACGTAGTGCGCGATGTCGGAGGAGCCGACGAAGCCGACCGCCTCGATCCGCGGGTCGGTGAGGATGGTGTCCACCGCGGTCTTGTCGCCGTTGACCACGTTGAGCACGCCCGGCGGCAGACCGGCTTCCAGGAACAGCTCGGCGATCTTCAGCGGCACCGAGGGGTCCCGCTCGGAGGGCTTGAGGATGAAGGAGTTGCCGCAGGCGATCGCGGGGGCGATCTTCCACAGCGGGATCATCGCGGGGAAGTTGAACGGGGTGATCCCGGCGACCACTCCTAGGGGCTGGCGCAGCGAGTGCACGTCGATGCCGCCGCCGGCGCCGTCGGTGAACTCGCCCTTGAGCAGGTGCGGGGCGCCCGCGGCGAACTCGACCACCTCAAGCCCGCGCTGGATGTCGCCCTTGGCGTCGGCGATGGTCTTGCCGTGCTCGCTGGAGAGCAGCTTGGCGAGCACGTCGAGGTCGCGCTGGGCCAGGTCCAGGAAGCGCAGCAGCACCCTGGCCCGCCGCTGCGGGTTCCAGGCGGCCCATTCCACCTGGGCGGCGGCCGCGTCGGCGATGGCCGCCCTGGTCTCCTCGACCGAGGCGAGCGGCACCCTGGCCTGCACCCGCCCGGTGTTGGGGTCGTAGACATCGCCGAAGTTCCCCGAGGTCCCGGGAACCGGCTTGCCGCCGACGAAATGGGTCAGTTCGTGGACCATGGACGCACCCCGCTGTGCTCGGCGAACCCGCCGCGCAAGGGGTTGCCTCGCGGGCCGGTGAGTGATCAGTGCCACCCACGGCCGAACATATAGTAGGACGTCCGACTATGTCGATGCAGAGTGACGGAAGTCCAAGTGTTCCCTCACTGCGGACAGGCCGCCGGGCCGCTCGACCCGGACCACCGCGGGCAGTCCGGCGGCGGCGATCAGGCCGGGCAGGACACTCGCGGGGCCGGGCATCGGCATCCCGGGGCCGGTCGGTGGCGTCAGCGGCCCACCAGGTCCCGGCTGATCAGCGAGGGCAGGTCGACCCCGCACCGCTCGGCCAGTTCGCGCACCGAGTCCGGCAGCGGCAGCAGCTTGCGGATGTCCTTGGTCGACGGGACGCCCTCACTGCCGCCGATCAGGCTGTGCGGGGTGCTCAGCCCGGACAGCTGGTAGCTGCGCCAGGTCGGCGGCTTGCCCTCGGTGAAGGCCAGCGAGCGCCCGCTCCACAGCAGCAGCGCCATGGTGCGGCGGTTGCTCACCACCACCGCGGTGCCGCCCTGCTTGCTGACCGCGGCGAAGTCGGTGATCATCCGGGCTGCCTCGCGCAGCGGTCGCCGGCATTCGCCGGTCACCACCCACGCGCCGTCCAGCCGGTCGATCTCGAACCCTCGCTCGCGCAAATCCTCCTGTACGGCCGCACTCGGTTCGTCCACCGAGTTCTCGGCCAGTTCCAACACCTGCTCGACCTCGGTCACCGTGGTCGTTCTCCCTTCGAACCGCCGAAAGTCCGGCAACAGCGGTTCCACCAACTCGGGCCTGCCGAACGCGGCCCATTCATAACAGCGCTCCCACGCGTGGCGCGCGGTCCGATCGGCGGCTGAGCCGCCCTGCAGATCGGCGTCCTGCAACAACAGGGCGAGGCAGGCGGCGAGCAGGGTGCTCAGCCGCGCCTGTGCCTGGTCGGGCAGTGCCTTCTGCTCGGTCTCGGTGGGGCACAGGGCCTGTGCCAGCTCACCGAGCCCGGTTCGCCAGTCGTCGTCGTGGCCCCACACGCCGGCGGCGATGAGGTCCAGGTAGAGGCAGGTGATCAGCATCCGCACCGGCAGCGGCGAGTCCGCGGTGATCGCGGCCAGCCAGCGGCGGGTGTGCGCGCGGACCTTGTCCCGGTCCTGCTCCGGGATCAGCAGTCCACCGCCGTGGCCCTGCTCGGCCAGCTCGCCGACGGACCAGGCGCTCGGGCGCGGCTCGGGCAGCACGGACACCGCGCCGGGCAGCACCCGCTCGGCCAGCGGGGCGCCCAAAACCGAATGGGTGAACCCGGCGAAGGCGGCCCAATCCGGCCGGAACGGCAGTTGATCAGCGGTAAGCTTGCCGAGGGTGTCGGTGAACCGGCTGAGGCGGGCCGGGTCGGCGAGCAGCTCTGCTGCGGGCCGGTCGGAGAGACCCCATGGGGCCAAGCCCTGACTACTGATCTGTTCGGCGCGGGACGCGCACGCGGTCAGATCGGTGACGTGCACGCCAGCGGAGGCGACCCGGCGCTCGTCCACCAGGGCGCTCACCCGCAGCGCGATCCCCGGTTCCTCGGCGGGGATCCGGGCGCGCACGGGACCGTCGACGTACAGCTCGGCCGCGGGCACGCGATGAGCGGCGAGCCAGCCGTTGTCGGTCAGGGTTTCCACGATGACGCCGTGGGTGCCGCGCGGCACCAGGAACTCCACCACCGTAGTGTCGTCCTCGCGAAATGCGCCGAGCAGGCGGGGTCCCTTTGTGTCCTGGGCCACAACGGTTTTGGGCGGCAGTGGATCTCCATTGCCTTCGGGCGCAACGGTTGTCGCGTCTTCGGGCAGCACGGGCTCCGCGCGCGGGTGCAGACCGGCCAGCACGCAGTCCCCGCCGTCGGCGACCGAGCGCAGCAGCCCGGACTCGGTGAGGTGGCCCCCGGCCAGCGCGGTCCACCGGCCGTTGGCGGCCTGCCACTCGATCAGCGTCGCGCCCGCGGGCGCGGTGCGGACCTCGCGCGGCTGGAGGTGTTCGGTGAGCGCGCGCACCGCGGCCGGGTCGGCGGCGGGTGCGGCGAGGCCGAGGGCGCGGGTCGGTCCGACGGGCAGCTGGGCCAGCAGCGGCTGGGCGAGGTTGCCGAGGAAGCGCAGTCCGGCCTCGCGGGTGCGCGCGGGCACCATGGCGATGGCGATCTCGTCCAGGGTGTCGGCCAGCCAGGACGGCAGGGTCAGCGCCTGCCCGAGGTCGGCCAGCCAGGTGCCGAGATCGGCGAGGGCCGCGGGCCCGTCGTCCAGGCTGCCGCGCACGGCCAGCCACAGGCCGCCGCCCTGCCAGCCGGGCAGGGTCGGATCGCCGGAGCCGACCGCCACCCACACCCGGTCCTCGCCCAGCAGTACGGCGAGGCGGGGCAGGAACGCGCCCGCGCCCAAGGCATGCCCATGCTGGTAGGCCCGCCCGGCGAACCGGACATCGGCCGGCTGGTGCTGGGCCGCCCCGTGCCCGGTGAGCACGGTGACCCTGGCGCCCAGTTCGCGGGCCCTGGGCAGGCAGTGGCGTTCGAGGAAGTCCAGGTCGACGGCGTGGCCGGTGATCAGCAGCTCGCGCAACGGGCCGGTCCACTCGGCGAGCAGGGACAGCGGCGTGCTCACGGGGAGACCTCCAGCAGTCGCGCGCCGAGCGGGGTGACACCGAGGCCGTCGTCCTCGGTGCGGGAGAAGAGGTGGTGGCTGAGGGCGAGGTCGCCGAGGGTGTTGAGGCGGAGCGGGAGGGGGGTGGGGTCGGCGGGGAGGAGGCGGCCGCGGTAGGTGCCGAGCGGGATGCGGTGCGGGTCGGCGGGTGGGAGCGGGCTGCCGTCGACGGGCGAGTGGCCGGGTTGGGCTGCGCTGACTCCGGCAAATGCGGGGTTGGGCGAGACTGGAGCGATCCCGGGTGCCCTGCCCGGCGGGGTGGGGTGGCCGGTGGCGAGGGCTGGGCCGGGTTGGTTGTGGCGGACCGTGATGCGGTGGGCCTGGGCCAGCATGTCGTCGACCAGTTGGCGTCCCAGGGCTCGCAGGCTTTGCTGCGACTCCGCTCGGTGGGCCACGAATCCCGGGTCCAGGTACACGCCGGTCTCGCCCAGGAACGCGGCTTTGGCCTTGCCGCGCAACGTTTCCGCTCGCTGGGACCCGATCAACAGGACCGCCAGGGCGCCGGGGATGGTGTCCTGGCGGGCCAGGGTGAGTTCGGCGGGGGCGGGGTGGCCGTGCGGGTCCGTGTGCGGGGGCAGGTCGGTGGTGAAGGCGGCGACCGTGACGTCCGGCAGGGCGTCGGTGGTGAGTTGGTGTGGGTCGGGATGATCAGCCAGGGCGGTCCACCAGCGTCTCCAGGCATCGGCGCTGTGGCGTCTCAGCAGGAGGCCGCGCCAGGTCTGGGCTACTTCCAGGCTGCGGAGTACCGGGTCTTCGGTGAGGTGGGTGTCGTAGGCGACTGCTTGTTCGGCCGCTTCCTGCCAGTCCTCGGCCTCGGGGAGGAGTTGGGCCGCGCGGGCGAGCATGCGCAGGCTCGCCCGGCGCGGCCGGTCCTCGGCGGGCCAGGTATGTCGGCCGGTGAGGGTGAGCCACTCGGGGCCGGATCCGGACGGTGGGGAGATTCCGGGCGTGAGGCGGTCGAGGGCGGCCAGGATGGGGGCTTCGACGTTGAGGGGGTAGTGGGGGTAGCCGGGTGTGCCATTTGGGTCGGTCCAGGTCGGGCCGGACACCACCGAAGACCCGCTTGCGGGGTCGAGCATCGGCACAGTGGCGTTGGGCACGCGCACCCCCTCGTCGATCTTCGGTTACCACCGTGTCACATCAGGACCCGGTTTCCCACCGCGATCGGCCCGAGTGTGATCAGGCTCTGGCTCCCAGGCGGGTCACCGCCTCGATCACCCGGGCCGCGCCGTCCTCCTGCGCCACCCGCTCGGCGAGGGACTGGGCGCGGCGGCGGTAGCCGGGGCCGCGGGCCGCGTCCTTGATCAGCGCGGCCAGCTGGGGGGCGTTGATCTTCTTGATCGGGATCGAGCCGGGACTGACGCCCAGCTCGGCCAGGCGGGCGGCCCACATCGGCTGGTCGCCCAGCACCGGGACCAGCACCGCGGGCACGCCGGCGCGCACGCCCGCGCCGGTGGTGCCAGCGCCGCCGTGGTGCACCACCGCGGCCATCCGCGGGAACAGCCACTCGTGCGGCACGTCGCCGATGGAGAGCACGTGCTCGCCGGTGGCGGACAACTCGTTCCACCCGGCCTGGATCACCCCGCGCACCCCGGCCAGCCGCATGGCCTCGACCGCGATCGCCGACAACTCCTCGGCTTTGCCCACGGCCATGCTGCCGAAGGACAGGAACACCGGCGGCTCCCCGGCGGCCAGGAACTCCACCAGTTCGGCGGGCGGCTGGTAGTCCGGGGACAGCCAGGGCCACCAGTAGCCGACCACCTCGGCCGCGGCAGGCCAGTCCGCCGGGCGGGGCAGCACCTGCGGGCTCCAGCCGTGCAGCACCGGCCAGCGGCCGCGGCGCACGTCGGTGTACAGCTCGCCGACGTTGCGCACCCCCAGGCCGCGCAGGTACTGCTTGTACCCGGGCAGCAGCGGGCTGCTCGCCAGGGCGATGCCGCGCATCAGCGCGTGCCCGGCCAGGTTGCCGCGGTGGCCCAGGGAGCGCCCGGCCAAGGACACCGGCGGGAAGTCGCCGGAGGGCACGATGCCGCTGGGGAACAGCTCCAGGCCCATGCTCGGCACGCCCGCGGCCTTGGCCGCCCAGTAGGCGTAGCCGAAGGCGGCGCGGTGGGTCAGCACCAGTTCGGCGCCCTCGATCGCCTGCTGGGTGCCCTGGCCGAGGTCGCTGATCATCTTGCTGGCGAAGCGGATCTGCGCGGGCAGGGCACGCAGTCCGGTGCCGTTGCGCTGGAAGTCCAAACCGGTCTCGCTGGCGAAATCCTCCCGGATGTTGCCGGGCATCGCCCGGAAACCGAGTCCGGCCGCCCGGATCATCGGCTCGAACAACCGTTGCGCGGCCAGTGAAACCTCGTGCCCGGCGGCCTGCAACCGGCTGCCGAGGCCGATATAGGGCGCGGTGTCCCCGCGCGAGCCCGCCGTGACTATCGCGATCTTCACTGCTTGTCCTCCAAGGTGATCGCCCCCGCCGGGCACAGCTGCGCCGCCTCCCGCACCGCGGCGAACTCACTCGCCGACGGCTCCGGAGTCAGCAGCAGCACCGTCCCGGCGTCCTCGTCCTGGTCGAAGACCGCGGGCGCGGTGAGGGCGCACATGCCCGCGCCACAACAGCGACCGGTGTCGACCTCGACCCGCATCAGGACTCCCAGGTCACCGGGAGGCTGTGCACGCCATAGATGCCCATCCGGGTGCGCATCGGAACCTCCTCGGCCGGCACCGCCAGCCGCAGCGCAGGGAACCGCTCGAACAGCCTGCGGTACCCGATCCGCATCTCCACCCTGGCCAGCTGCTGGCCGAGGCACTGGTGCACGCCGTGTCCGAAGGCCAGGTGCCCGCTGGCGTGCCGGTGCAGGTCCAGCTCGTCCGGGTGCTCGAACTTCTCCGGATCCCGGTTGGCCGTCGGCGTGTGCAGCACCACGCACTCACCCTCGCGCACCTGGACCCCGCCGATCTCGACATCCGCCAGCGCGGCGCGTTGCAGCCCGAAATGGGTGATGGTCAGGTAGCGCAGCAGTTCCTCGACCGCGGGCTCGATCAGTTCCGGTTCGGCCTGCAAAGCCTTGAGCTGCGCCGGATTCCGCAGCAGCGCGAAGGCGCCGAGGGCCAGCATGTTCGCGGTGGTCTCGTGTCCGGCGGTGAGCAGCAGCAGGGCGAAGGAGACCAGCTCCTCCTGATCCAGTTCGCCGCCGGTGACCAGCCCGCTGAGCAGGTCGTCGGCCGGTTCGGCCCGCTTGCGGGTGATCAGCTCGCTGAGGTAGCCCATGATCTCGCCGAAGGCGGCCATGACCTCCTCGTCACCGGATTCCAGGTTCATCATCAGCTTGGTGCGCTCGTGGAAGACCGCACGCTCGGCATAGGGCACGCCGAGCAGTTCGCAGATCACCAGGGACGGGATGGCCAGGGCGTAGTCGTGCACCAGTTCGGCGGGCGGACCCTTGCGCGCCATGGCATCCAGGTGTTCCTCGGCGATCTGCTCGATCCGCGGGATCAGCTGGTTCATCCGGCGCACGGTGAACTGGCCGGTGAGCAGCTTGCGGTAGTGGCTGTGCTCGGGCGCGTCCATCTGGATGAACATGCCGCGCGGCACCGGCGGCAGCGCCTTGCCCTTGAACCGCTCCACGTCGATGGGCACGTGCCGCAGCTCGCCGCGGGAGCTGAACCGCGGGTCGGCCAGCACCTGGCGGGCCAGCGCGTGGTTGGTGACCACCCAGCCCAGGTGGCCGTCGGCGAACCGCATCCGGGCTATCGGTTCGGACGCCCTGAGCTGCCCCAACTGTTCAGGCGGGTCGAAGGGGCAGCCGCTGGGCCGGGTGGTGGGCAACGCGTTCGGCAACGAGATCGTCATGTCGCCAAGCTACAGAGGTTTCACAAAGTCGTGAAGTTAATGTTCCGTATAAATCCTCCTGGCCGGGTGGACCTTGGTCAGCGGGTGGTGTGCGCGCCGCCGTTGACGTTCAGCGTCTGCCCGGTGATGTGCCGGGCGCCCGCGGAGGCCAGGAAATAGGTGGTCTCGGCGATGTCGGCGGGCACGCCGGCCCGGCCGTTGTGGGTTGCCTCGATCAGCTGGACCTTCCGCTCCTCGCTGAGCTGACCGCGGAAGAACTCGGTCTCGACGTGGTAGCCGGGTGAGATCAGGTTGGCGGTCAACCCCTTGGAACCCACCTCCGCGGACAGCCCCGCGGTCCACGCGGCCAGGGCCGCTTTCGCCGCGCCGTAAGAGGTGGACGCGTACTCGGCGGCAATGGAACCGACGTTGACGATCGCACCGCCAGGCCGCAGCTTGTCGAGCACGGCCTCGGTGGTGAGCACGGCGCTGAGCAGGTTGGCCTCCAGGTTCGCCAGCCAGGCCGCGCGCACCTGCTCCAGGCGGGTTCCCGGCCGCTCCGACTGGTCGAGGTCGGTGTTGCCACCGGCCATGTTGACCAGCACGTCCAGATCCGGGCCCAGCTCGCCCGCCAGCCGCGCCACCTGCGCTGGATCCGTTGCGTCGCAGGTGATTGCCTTGGCGCCCAGCTCGGCGGCGACCCGGTCCAGGCGGTGCGCGTTGCGCCCGGTGATGAACACGACGTCCTCGGCGGCGCGGAACCGGGCGGCCACCGCCTTGCCCAGTCCGCTGCCGCCACCGGTGACCAGCACGATTCGACTCATCACTACTCCCCCATCTGCTATGTTTAGCTCTAAACGTAGCAAGAGGGGTGGGCGCTTGTCCAAGGATCGCGATGCCGTGGGGTACCCCCTAGATTCGACCTCCGCGTGGCCGGCGGCCGATATCGCCGCGTCCTGGCAACGGGAACTGCCCGGCGTGCGCACCGAGTCGATCGAGATCATCACGCCGGTGTGGCGGATCGCGAAGGTCCTCGCGGACGACCGGCGGCGCACCCTGGCCAGACTCGGCGTTGATCCGTCCACTTTGGACTTGTTGAGTGTGATCCGGCGGTCCGGCCCGCCCTATGCCCTCACCACCCGCGAGATCACCCGGCGAACGCTGATCACCGCGGGCGCGGTGTCCCAGCGGATCGCCCGCGCCGAGCAGGCCGGACTGGTGGCGCGGGCGCCGTCGACCGCCTCGCGGCGCGCGGTCGAGGTCAGTCTCACCGAGGCCGGGCACCGGCTGATCGAAACCACGGTGCGCCAGCTACTCGATCACGAGGCGGAGTTGATCGCCGCGCTCACCGCCGAGGAACGCGCCACCCTGACCGGTTTCCTGGCCAGGCTGGAAGAAACCCTGGCCCCGCCGGAACCGGAGTGACTCAGCCCGCGGCCAGCGCGGTGCGCCGCCGGATGGCCGGGCCGATGGCGAGTGCGCCCGCCGCGCCGAGCAGGCCGAGGGCGAGGCAGCCGAACCAGGCCGCGGCGGGTCCGCCGTGCTGGTAGACCCAGGTGCCCAGCAGTGGCCCGGTGAACGCGGCGGCGCTGAAGCCGAAGCCGATCGCGGCCTGGTAGCGGCCACGCGCGGCGGGCGGCGCGAGGTCGGCGGCGAGCGAGCCGAGCAGGCCGGCCATGGCGATCTCGCCGAGGGTCCACACGATCACGGTCAGCACGTACTCCAGCGCCGTCTCGGCCAGTCCGGTCAGGGCCATGCCCGCGCCGACCACGGCCCAGGCCAGGGCGAGCACCCGCATCCGGTCGAACCTGGCCACCCAGGCGGCGGCCAGGGGTTGCAGGATGACGATGAGCACGCCGTTGACCGCGATGATGGTGCCGTAGCCTGCCGCGCCGAGCCCGGAGTCCTTGACCGCCAACGGAATGATGACCTCGGCCTGGCTGTACACGGTGGCGTGCGCCAGCACCAGCAGCACCACGCCGAGCAACAGCCGGTCCCGGAACAACTCCCGCATGCCGAACTTCGGACCGTCCACAGTGGACTTGACCACGCGTTCGGCCGAGCGCGGGATGCCGAGCCAGACGATGATCGCGAAGGCGGTGCAGCCGGTGGCGTTGAGCGCGAACAGCAGCCAGTAGCCGGAGTCGGCGAGGTGCCCGGCCATCACGCTGGCCACCGAGAATCCGAGGTTGATGGCCCAGAACTGGAGGCCGTAGGCCTTGGTGAGCAGTGGACGCTCGACCACGTCGGCGATCAGCGCGGCGGCGGCCGGGCGGAAGATGTCGGCCACCACGCCGTGCAGGAAGGCCGCGGTGACCAGCATCGGCAGTCCCTGCGCGGCGCCGAGGAAGGTGAGGCAGGCGGCGCTGGCGAGCAGGCCGAGCACCAGAGTGAACCGGCGGCCACCTATCCGGATCCCCGTCGCTTCGCTCGCCCAGGCCAGGTCGGTGAGCACCCCGCCGACCGGCTGGCTGATCAGCGCGCCGACGCCCTTGGCCGCCAGCACCAGGCCGACCTGTTCCAGGGGGATGCCGATCGCGGTGAGGTAGAGGACCAGGAAGCCGGAGACCACGCCGCCGATGCGGTTGACCAGACTGCCGTAGAAGAGGATCCAGAACGGGCGCGGCAGGCCGGCGAACGGGCCGGTGCGCGCCGGGCGGGGCAGGGTGGTCTCGGTGGTCACGGGCTGAGCCTGAACCCCTTACCCAGCCATCTCGGAATGATTTAGACTCAGCTAAAACGTGGGGGTGGCGGTATGCCTGAGCTGGCGTTGGAGTTCTCCGTCGACGATCTGGCGCGGACCCGGTTCGCGTTCTCGCCGCTGTGGGAGACCGTGGTCAGCGTGCGGGTGCTCAAGACCCCCGGCGAGCACGCGCTGCACTTCCCGTGGCTGCGGGAAACCCGGAACCGGCTGGCCGCCGCCGGCCTGGACATCAGTCCGCTGGCCGACCTGATCCCGGGGCCGCACAGCGGTTTCCCGGACTTCCTGACCCCGCCGCCGGACACCGCGGTGCCGGATTTCGACGCCGAGCTGACGCTGATGGCGCGGGCCAGTCCGGCGCAGATCCGCAAGGACCTGGACTTCTTCCAGTACCCGCCGACCGCGACCTTCGCCCGCGAGCTGTACGCCGACCCTGGTCGGCTGGGCGAGCTGGTGACGGTGCTGCGGGCCTACTGGGAACTGGCCATCGAGCCGTACTGGCCGCGGCTGCGGGACCTCCTCGAAGCCGAGGTGCACTTCCGCGCCAAACGGCTCACCCAGGGCGGGCACCAGTTGCTGTTCGAGGATCTGCACCCGCATGTGCGCTGGGCCAACGGGATCCTGCGGGTGGACCGGCGCTGCTGCGTGCTGAGCCGCAAACTCACCGGCGACGGATTGCTGATGGTGCCCTCGGTGTTCACCTGGCCGGACGCGCTGACCATGGTCGAGGGCAACTGGCAGCCGACCCTGTTCTACCCGCCGCGCGGCATCGCCACCCTGTGGGATCACCGCGAGGGCAAGTGCCCGCCGGAGGCGCTGGCCGGGGTGCTGGGCCGGTCCAGGGCGACCCTGCTGCTGGCCCTGGGCGATCCGTTGTCCACCACCGATCTGGCCCGCCGCACCGGGCTGACCGCGGGCGGGGTGTCCCAGCACCTGGGTGCGCTGAGCGCGGCCGGGCTGGTCACCGGGCACCGCCTCGGCAGGCAGGTCAAGTACACCCGGACCCGGGTGGGCGAGCTGCTGGTCTCAGCGCCCCGTTAGCCGGGGCACGATCGCGGCCAGCACCGCCTCCGGCACCGGCCCGGCCAGGTGCACCTGCTGCGCGGAATCGTCCCGCAGCCCGATCCACACCTGCTCGGCCCCGTCCCGCGCCACCGGCCGCCCGGCCACACTGCCCTGGTAACCACGGTCCCGGCCGGCCTGGGTCAGGGTCGCCACCACCCGCGTGGTCCGGGTCGACAGCGTGCACACCCCGCGCGGCTCGGCCACCGGCACGCCGCCGAGGGCTTCCCGCAGGATCAAGCACAACTGTTCCGCCGCAACGGGATAGGGCTGATCGGCCACGCCGAGTCCCGGCACCGGCGGCCGAGGGGTGAGCGGGGTGATCTCGCCCTTGTCGTTGAGCGGCGGCAACTCCGGTCCCGCTCCCCCGGCCCGCCGCAGCATCGCCTCGGCCAGGGTTTTGGCGATCTGCCCGGTCTGTCCCTGCTCGTCGGTGGCGGCGACCTCGCGCAGCCGCACGGTGACGCTGAGCGTGGGCCGCAGTCCGGGGTAGCGCTTGGCGACCTCCTCGGTGACCAGTTCGACGTCGAGATCACTGGCCGCCTGCTGCCGATCGACCCTGGCCCGCCGCCCCGCGACCGTGTCCGAGCCGGTGACCAGGTCGTTGGACAGTTGCGCGGTCAGCTCGAACCGGGCGGAGACCACGTGGCACCGGTCGGTCAGGAACACCTCGGCGCGCACCTCGCCCTGGAGCGCGGTGGTCCAGTCCTCGGGCGCGGGGGCGGTGCAGAGGACGTGGCCCGCGGTGAGTTCGGGCAGGTAGCCGAGCAGCTGCCCGGCGGGCATCGGGACCTGGCGGATCGCGGTGCCCTGCTGGGTGGGCCAGTCGGTGGGCAGGGTCGGCGCCGGAGTGGGCGGTGGCGGCTCGCTGCCGCATGCCTGCAGGCCGAGCACGATGGCGATCAGGATCCCGCTCCAGCGACCTCGCATCCTCACAGCATGTCAGCGGGCGGCGGTCGCGGTCAGCACCTCCACCACCTCGGCCGCCGGCGGCATCGCCGCGATCTCCCGCCCGAGCCGGGCCGCCGCCGCCCGGATCCCGCTGTCTGCCAGGCACAGCCGCACCGCGGCGGCGACCTCGCCGGGCTGGTGCACGGCCAGGCCCGCGCCGACCGCGGTCACCCGTTCGGCCTGCCGGAACTGGTCCGCGCCCTGCGGCACCACGACCAGGGGCAGGCCGAGGGCGAGGGTGGCCAGGGTGGTGCCCGCGCCGCCGTGGGTGACCACCGCGTCGGCGTCGGCCAGCAGCGCGGACAGCGGGGTGAACGGGACGAAGTGCACGTTGGCGGTGGGCGCCTCGAAGCCGGCGTCGGTCGAGAGGCCCTGGGTCACCAGGATGTCGACGTCGAGGGTGGCGATCTCGCGCAGCAGCGGGTTGACCACCTGGGGGCTGCCGAAGGCGGTGCCGAAGGTGACCAGCACGCGCGGGCGGGATCCCTTGGCGGGCAACGGATCGAAGGTGGCACTGGGCTGGGTGTGCGGTTCCGGGCGGAGCAGCAGGCGGGGAGCGGGGGGTTGCCAGTCCGGGTAGTTCAGCGTGGGCGGGCAGGTGTCGAGGTAGTAGATCGGGGGCGTGCGGGTCAGGGCGTGCCGGGCGTAGTGCGGGTCGGCGCCCTGATGGAGGACTTCGGTGCGCTCGTCGGGGCGGCGGGTGCCGTAGGAGAACATCGCCGCGGGAACATCGAGGGCGGCGGCCACGAAGGGGCCGAGGAAGTCGGCCATCTCGTGCACGACCAGGTCCGGTTTCCAGTCCCGGGCCTGGGCCACGGCGGACTCGGCGGCCAGGTCGAGGCGGGCGCCGACGAAGAAGTCGAGTTCGGCTTCCGGGGTGAAGCCGCGGGTCAGGTCCACGCCGGTGCGCTGGTGCACCGCGGTGAGCAGTTCGGCCTGGGACGGGCCGACGGCGAGCAACTCCAGGCCCTGCCCCTCGACCAGGTGGCGTGCTTGTTCGGCCACCTGCACGGCCACCGCGTGACCGGCCCGCGCGGCGGCCCTGGCCAACGGGAACAGGGGCAGCAGGTGGCCGTGTCCGGCGCTGGAGGAGAAGAGGATTCGCACGATGTCCAAGGTAGACAGTGGTCCTGGCCACGCGGGGCGGGTGGCGGCGGTGTGCCCCTGAGGCCATCCGTTGGGGTACCGCGGGGCGGTCATTCGCGGAGTTCGTCCCACCACCAGGACACGGTGGAATACGGCAGTGGATCCGGCCGGGCGTCCAGGGGCTGTTCGGACCAGCCCGGGGTGCCCAGGCCCTGGTAGCGCGGGACGCGCAGCGCCCAGTCGATGTTGCCGCGGATGCCGTGCCCCAGACAGTCCACATAGGACCGCAGCGGCGCCGAACCGCCCCGCCGGACCCGGTGTGCCAGCCGGAGGAACAGGCTCATCAGACGGTCGCGCAGGCACACCGCGGCGTGCACGGCCTGTTCCAGAGACCGTGGGGACTCGTGCAGCAGCACGGTCACCACGTTCTGCTCGGTGTGGCCCAGCAGGCGTTCCTTGCGGTAGGAGTGCAGGTCGTTGTCCAGGGCGGCGACCAGGCTGGCGCAGTCGGTCAGGGCGCGCACCCGCGGGGAGTCCATCTCGGCCGAGGGGACCTCCGTGCCGAGGCCGATCTCCAGCATGGCCAGGGTGGGCGCGCCACCGCAGGTGCCCAGCCGCAGCCGCAGATACTCGTCCAGGCCGGGCAGGTGACCGCTCGCGCGGTTGGCCACCTGCCAGGCGACGCCGAACAGCCAGCGGCGGTGCGCCTCGGTGAAGCGGCGGACCTGGGTGGGGGTGGCGCAGCCGCGGAAGCGGGCGCCGATGTCGTGCAACGCCAGCGCGTACGGGTCGTCCAGGCCGGTGCCGCCGGGGGTTTCCAGGGCGTGCTGGACCCGGGTGGCCTCGGGCAGGAAGCGGACCGGGCTGCCGGCCAGCGCGCCGGTGTCGCAGCGGGTGTCGTCGAAGGCGAAACCCCAGTAGACCCACAGGGTCGCGGCGAGCACGTTGTGCGTGACGCCCTGGGGCACGAAGCGGCAGAAGAACTCGGCGCTGCGGGTGCCGAGCAGACGTTTGTGCGACACCCCCGGCAGCGCCATCCGGTCCAGCCAGGCCACGGCGCGCGTCTCGATGTCGGCCACCGCGGGGTGCAGAGCGGGCTCGATCGGGCAGTAGAACGGCAGCAGCTCGAGGCCCTGCTCCACCGGTTGGGTCACTCCCGCTCGACCTCCATCCGCTCGGCCAGCGCCATGGCCTCCTCGATCAAGGTTTCCGCGATCAGGTGCTCCGGCACGGTCTTGATCACCTTGCCGCGGACGAAAATCTGGCCTTTCCCGTTGCCGGAGGCGACACCGAGGTCCGCCTCGCGCGCCTCGCCCGGCCCGTTGACCACGCAGCCCATCACCGCCACCCGCAGCGGCACCGACATGCCTTCCAGTGCCGCGGTGACCTCCTCGGCGAGCTTGTACACATCGACCTGGGCCCGCCCGCAGGACGGACACGAGACGATCTCCAGTCCGCGTTCGCGCAGCCCGAGGGATTCCAGGATCCCGATGCCCACCTTCACTTCCTCCACCGGCGGCGCGGACAGCGAGACCCGGATGGTGTCCCCGATCCCCTCGCCGAGCAGCGCGCCGAAGGCGGCGGCGGATTTGATGGTGCCCTGGAAGGCCGGTCCGGCCTCGGTGACGCCCAGGTGCAGCGGGTAGTCGCACTGCGCGGCCAGCTGGCGGTAGGCGTTGACCATCACCACCGGGTCGTGGTGCTTCACCGAGAGCTTGATGTCGGTGAACCCGTGTTCCTCGAACAGCGAGCACTCCCACAGTGCCGAGGCGACCAGTGCCTCCGGGGTGGCCTTGCCGTACTTGCGCAGCAGCCGCTGGTCCAGTGAACCGGCGTTCACCCCGATCCGGATCGGCACCCCCGCGGCCCCGGCGGCCTTGGCGATCGCGCCGACCTGGTCGTCGAACTGGCGGATGTTGCCGGGGTTGACCCGCACCGCGGCGCAACCGGCGTCGATGGCGGCGAAGACGTACTTGGGCTGGAAGTGGATGTCGGCGATCACCGGCAGCGAGGACTTGCGGGCGATCTCCGGCAGCGCGTCCGCGTCGTCCTGACTGGGCACCGCCACCCGCACCAGCTGGCAGCCTGCCGCGGTCAGCTCGGCGATCTGCTGCAGGGTGGCGTTGACGTCGGCGGTCGGCGTGGTGGTCATGGACTGCACGCTGATCGGCGCGTCGCCACCCACCCCCACCGAGCCCACCCGCAACGCCCGGCTGTGCCGGCGACTGGCGAGCGGGACCGGCGGCAGCACCGGCATTCCGAGGGACACAGCGGACACAATTCCTCCTTCACCGCCGTACCGCGGAAAGCACGACGACAGGCCTACAGGTGGGGAAGAGGGGACGATCGAATGACACTCAACGTCGGATGGCAGGGAGCCTAAGTCACGAAGTCGGCAGGTCAGCGCGTTGTCCAGCGCGTTCACACGAATTCGTGATGGGTCACTCGTTTGTCGCAGACTGGGCCGTTCGGGGTGGTCATTACCCGTCGGAAACCCGCGAATGGCCGCTGTACAGCACCGGATCAGCCCGTCTGGCGGACCAGCGGCCGGGCCGCCCACCCGGCTGGATGACAAGCTGGCGTTGGAATTACCGAACCCTTAGTCACCCTCCGCGAAATATCGGGGAAGAATCAGGGTCCGAACCGACTTTCGACTGCTCTTTCTTCGAGCTTTTGTCAATGCGACACCGCACACTTGATGAATCTGGAACATAGGCACCATGCGACATCCCGGGAAGAGAACCGTGCCGGCCGCCGCGCTCGCGGCCGCCCTGCTGGCACTGGGCACCCCCGCCCTGGCCGCCCCCGCCCCCGCCGCCGCCACCCCGCCCGGCCCGCCGCCGGCCGGGGCGAGCGCCGGCGGGACCGAGCCGCGACAGCTCACCCTGGTCACCGGCGACCAGGTGCAGGTCAACGCGCAGGGTGCGCCGGTGCGCTTCGAGGCCGGGCGCGGACGGGCCGGCATGACCTTCCGGCGCTGGACTGAGCACGGGCAGTGGCAGGTCCGGCCCTCCGACGCCGACCCGCTGATCGCCGCCGGCCGGGTGGACCCGCGGCTGTTCAACATCAGCCTGCTGCTGGACTCCGGCTACGAGGACGCCAAGCGCCCCGACGTGCCGCTGCTGGTGGCCGGGGACGGCGCGCGCTCGGCGCCGCAGGCGCTGGCCGGCACCACCCGGACCAGGGAGCTGCCCGCGCTGGGGCTGGCCGCGGTGTCCGCGCCCAAGAACACCGCCGGTAACACCTGGAACGCGGTCAAGGACCAGGCCAGGGGCCGCGCGGCGGGCAAGGTGTGGCTCAACGCCACCCTGAAGTACTCGCTGCACCAGAGCGTGCCGCTGATCGGCGCACCCGCGGCCTGGCAGGCCGGGCACACCGCCAAGGACGTGCCGGTCGCGGTGCTGGACAGCGGTATCGACGTGGACCACCCGGACTTCGCCGGAGTGCTCCAGCAGGCCAAGGACTTCTCCAACTCCCCGCACGGCATCAAGGACACCATCGGCCACGGCACGCACGTGTCCTCCATCGTCGCGGGCAACGGCGCGGCCGGTGGCGGCAAGCAGGTCGGCGTGGCCAAGGACGCCAAGCTGTTCTTCGGCAAGGTCGGCGACTTCACGCCGACCGAGGACGCGGCGCTGGCCGGGATGACCTGGGCCGCGGTGGAACACAAGGCCAAGTCGGTGAACATGAGCTTCGGCCTCAAGCAGCACCAGCCGGACCCGGTGAGCGAGGCCATCGAACGCCTCTCCGCCGCGCACGGCACGCTGTTCGTGATCGCCGCGGGCAACAGCGGCGAGCAGGAGCCGGTGGGCCACCCGGCGACCACCGACGCCGCCCTCGCCGTGGCCAGTTCCACCAAGGACGGCAAGCTCAGCGACTTCTCCTCACGCGGTCCGCGCACCGGTGACTACGGGCTCAAGCCGGAGATCACCGCGCCGGGCAGCGATATCCTGGCGGCCAAGGCGAATTCGGCCGGTGGCGAGCGGTATGTGGCCAACTCGGGCACCTCGATGGCCGCCCCGCACGTGACCGGCGCGGCCGCGGTGCTGGCCGGGGCGCACCCGGACTGGAGCGCGGCCCGGCTCAAGGCCGCGCTGATGAGCACGGCCAAGCCACTGGCCGGGGTCTCGGTGCACGGCCAGGGCGCCGGTGTGGTCGATCTGGACCGCGCCACCAAGCAGCAGGTGACCGCCGAGCAGGGCGGGTTCTCCCTCGGTTACTTCCGGTGGCCGCACCAGGGCCAGCAGCCCGCGAGCAAGGATGTGGTGTACCGCAACGACGGCGACACCCCGGTCACCCTGGACCTCGCACTGTCCATTGCGGACAAGCAAGGCGGCGCGCCGGAAGCAGGTCAGTTCGGGCTGAGCAGCCAGCGGATCACCGTGCCCGCCAAGGGATCCGAGAAGGTCGGCATCACCGTGGACCCGGGCAAGCGGGTCGGGCTCTACGGCGGCTGGCTCACCGCGAAGTCCGGGGACATCGAGGTGCGCACCGCGGTCAGCTCCTATGTGGAGGAAGAGCGCTACGACCTCACCGTCAAGGTCACCGGCCGGGACGGCAAGCCGAGCGCGACCGGTGAGGTCACCGTGAGCGGGCTGGACAACGACCTCCGGCAGACCCTGGAACTGGGCGCCGACGGCACCGGCACCGTGCGCGCGGCCAAGGGCGACTACCTGGTCACCAGCACGATCAAGGAACACGGCCCGCGTGGCAGCTACGACGCCGACCCGATCTCGCTGACCCAGCAGGTCGCGCCCCGGGTGCGACTGGACAAGAACACCACCGTGCAAGCGGACGCGCGCACCGCGAAACGGGTCGAGGTCGAGCTGGACGATCCGAGCCTGCGGGTCGCCGGGATCGAGCTGACCGCCTGGCACGGCAAGGGATCGGCCAAGGATCCGTGCTGCACCCCGGCCGATCCCCCGGCTTTCACCGACACCGACGCGCCGGTCTACCTCGGCTCGCTCGGCGGCTCAGCCGAGCACTTCCGGCACCTCACCCACGTCACCGCGGTCCGGCCCGAGCTGAGCGCGGACATCGTTGCCCCGCAACGGCAACCGCTCGACCTGTGGCGCCACCGGGCCTCGCCACAGCTGCTCGGCGAGCACCGGCTGCCGGTGGTCGACGTCAAGGCGGGCACCCCGGAAGACCTGGCGGGCAAGGACCTCAAGGACAAGCTGGTCCTGCTGAGCCCGCCCAAGGACGAACCGGCCAACGACAAGGTGGCGGCGATCGGCGCGGCGGGCGCGAAGGCCGTGCTGCTGGTGGAGCCCTCCCGGCTCAGGCGCGGCAAGCAGCCGGTCGCGGTGCTCAGCGCCACCGAACACCGCCTGGGCCGGCTGCGCGAACTGCTCGGCAAGGGCGCGGTGTCGGTGCGGCTCAACGGGATCAGCACCAGTCCGGTCAGCTACGACCTGGCGTTCACCAGCTCCGGCACGATGGCCGAGGGCGGCAAGGTGCGCGCGCACCGGCACGAGCTGACCAGGATCGAGTCGACCTACCGCAAGGACGGCCACCACACCACGGTCCGCCCTGCCTGGCGACCGGGCCTGGACGGGCGCACCGCGGTGGCCATGCCGGAGAGCTACCCGTTCCGCCTCGGCGCGCCGCCGGTGCCGCTGGGCGCCACCCGCACCGAGTACGTCACCCCCGGCTGGTGGCACCAGGACAGCGAACTCGGCGACGGTTTCGGGTTCGAGCCCAGCGGCGGGGACACCCAGCAGATCGAGGTGGCGGCGACCCGCTTCGGCCGGCACGGCACGCACCGCCGCGAGTACAACGCCGGCCCCCTGGCGGTCCGGTCGCCGCAGGGGCAGGCCGGGCTGAGTCGCCGCGGCGACGACCTCAACCTGCGGCACAACCTGTTCGTGCCCCAGCCCGCCGCACCCGGCGCGCCTGGGCAGCACGGGCGAGTCGCCTATCCGGCGACCACCGGCGAGACCACGTTGTCCACCGGCGGCAAGGTGATCGGCAGCTACGACTCGCCGGCCAGCGGCTACTGGCAGGTCCCGGCCGGACCGGCCACCTACGAGATCAGCACCAAGGGCACCTACGGCGGCCGGACAGTGCAGGCGGGCTGGACCTTCCGCTCCGACACCACCACCCAGCCGGCCCCGGTCCGGCTGCTGCACGTGGCCCCGCGGCTCGCCCTGGACACCGAGAACACCGCACAGGCCGGGAAACCACTGCCGGTCACGGTGTCGGTGCAGGACAGCGAGGGCGCCGTCCAGGCCACCCTGGAGGTCAGCCTGGACGGGACCAACTGGCAGAACGTGGTGCTGCGCAAGGCAGGCACTGAGTTCACCGGCACGCTGCCCGCGCTGGGCAAGGCCGGGGACGTGGTGTGGCTGAAGCTGGCGGCCGAGGATGGCTCGGGCACCAAGGCGCACCAGACGCTGCAGCGCGCCTACACCCTGCGCTGAACTGGCGGGCCGCCCCTGACCACCGTGGCGACGATGGCGGTCAGGGGCGGCCCATTCAGTCCGCGAGCACAGTCAGTGCGTGCTCACACCACGCGCTTGAGGTTGAGGCTGATGGTGTTGTCCGGACCGGGAATCATGAAGTTGATCAACAGTTCGGCCAGGTGGCAGTTGGCGAAGTCCGGGATGGTGTAGGCACCGCTCAGCTTGCCGCCGGTGAGCGGGTTGAAGCCGGGTTCGCTGGTCAGGTCGATCTGCATCGGGGCCTTGCTCTGGCACTTGTCCCCGACCGGATACGGGATCCCGCCCGCCTTCACATCACGCAGCCGCAGCACCATCTGCGAGCTGGAGGTCACCACCCCGCGGACGATCTTGCCGGTGGTCTGCCCCTGCGGCAGGAAGTCGATCGTCGCGGTCACCGGGATCAGCCCGAAGACCTTGAACTCCGAGTGCGCGGGCGGCAGCACCAGATCGCCCTTGATCTCCCCGGTGGCCGCGGTCAGGTCCACCGCCAGCGAACCGGGGCCCAGCGGCAGGGTCGAGCCGGTCTTCTTGACCACGCTCTGCCCCTCGACGGAATAGTTGATTTTCACCGCCGCACCGTCTGGTTCCGCCGCCGCGCCACCGGCGAAGGCCAGTAGGCCGATCAGGGCCACCGCGAGCACCCGTAACGCCGACTTACCCGATCTCCTCATGGACTTTCCCTCCACGGATCGAACCGAACCTACGGAATTCGCATTTCGCTTACCTGGCGGCGGTAACCGGAATCCGGGCGAGCAGCGGGTCCTGACCGGCGTCCTGGGTGCAGGGCAGGTCGAAGGTGCCCAGTTCGGTCGGGGACCCGTCCTTCTTGCGCGGGGTGAGCTTGGAGAAGTGGTTGCCGATGCTGACCCCGATCGCGCCGGGGTTGCGCACGCCGATGCCGGGGACCGGGCCGCGGGCCACCGTGACCAGGTCGCCGGTCTTGGGCACCGGGGTGCTCGGGATCTTCAGACTGGGCAGGGTGACGTCGATCAGGGTGCCGTTGGCGTCCACCGCGAGCAGCGCCTCGGCGTCGCCCTCGATCGTCTCGGCCTCGAAAAGCAGCAGGGCCTGGGCGGTCGCCTCGGGCACGGTGATGGTCGCGGAGAGGTTGGTGGCGCGCATGAGTTCGCCGACCTTGACCGTCTCCGGCATGGTCACCTCGATCTTGGTGGTCAGCGAGGACGCCCCGATCAGCGGGAACTCACAGGTGTAGTTCAGCGTCTTGGTGATCACCCCGGCGGCCTTGGCCGGTGCGCCGGCGCCTGCGTCGGCGACCCCGCCGGCGAGCACCAGCGCGGTGGCGCCGAGCACGGCGGCGGCACGTCGGGACAACCGTGCGGAGAATGCGGCTCTCATATCGGACGTCTCCTTTGACATCAAATCTCAGAGAGGGGAACGGCTGATCCGCGGATGCCGCACAACTTGCGACGAAACGGAGCCTACTCGCAAGTAGGTAACGTCACAAGAAATTCCGTGCCCTTACTGTGATCCGATCACAGAAACGTACTCGGGTGATAATTCAGCCGGGTCGGTCGCGCGGTGGAGTTGTCATCTGAATGCAGTCCTCAGCGCGGTTGTAGTTCGGTGATCAACCATTTTTCGCCGACCTTGCGGGCGGTGACGCCGAGCTGGGCGGCCGAGGCGGAGGTCTGGTTGTTGTCGCCGCGGGTGGCGGTCTGGTCCAGGAAGACCAGCAGCACCGCCCGCTCGGCGGACAGCTCGCGCACCCCGGTGCTGACCGCCTTGGTGGACAGCACCAGTTTCTGTTGCGGGGCCTGCTCGCGGACCTGGGCGAACAGCGCGTCGTACTGCGCCCGCGCGGCGTCCACCAGCACCTCGCTCGCGGCGGCCTCGGTGCTCGCGGTGTCGTCGTGCCGGTAGGAGAACACCCGGCGCAGCGCCTCGGCGACCTGTCCGGCCACCTCGGCCGTGCCCGGTCCGTTGACCAGGGCCTGGTTCCGCGCCACGTCACTGTTGGCAGTCCGCCAGCCCTGCACCAGGAAGAACCCGGCCAGCAGTGTGGCGGCCACCGCGAGCGCGATCAGCCAGCGCGCCAGTGGCGGCCTGGGCGTCCGGGGCCGGACCTGCGCTACCTCAGCAGGTCCGGCCCCGGACTCGGCCGGCGGCGCCACCTCCCGTTCCCCTGCAGAACGGGTGGTGCTGCGCACCGGACGGGATCCCGCCACCGGGGGCCTGCGCCGTTGCGGGGCGGTGGCGCGTCGGGTGGGTGCCATCGGAAGTCCTTTCCGCACAGGGAGATCAGGAGGCGGCGACCGGCACCGGGCCGAGCGCGCTGAGCTTCCAGCCGGTCTCGGTGCGGGTCAGTTCGGCCTGGAACCGGTTGCGCTTGGTGGTGGCGGCCGCGCCGTCCGGGGCGACCTCGATCTCCACCGCGGCAAGGAGTTTCGCCTTGCCCGCGCGCTCGTCCAGTTCGGTGATGGCGGCGTCGGTGACCCGCCCGGTGGTGACCGTTTTCGTCTCCTCGATCTGTTTCTTGCTGGCCGCGCCGGTGTTGCGCAGCTCCTCGTGCAGGGCGCCGGTGGAGGTGTCCAGCCAGCGCCGCATGCCCTCGTCGACCCGGCGGTAGTCCAGGCTGTTGAACTCCGCGACCGCCCGCTCCCCCACTGCCCGCACCTGCTCGCGCAGTTCAGCGAACCGGACGTTGTCCCCGGCGGCCGAGGCCAGCCACCACCAGCCGGAGCCCACGGCGAGCAGGACGGCGGTGACGGCGGCGATCACGGGCAACCGCAACGGCTTCCGGCCGGCGAGCGGCTCGGCGGTGTCCGGTTCGGCGTGTTCGCTCATCGGTTTCCTCCCGGCAGGCCAAGCAAACCGCGCAGGGTGGCGGTGTCTGGGTTGAGGCTGTCCTGTTGCGCGGGCAGCCAATGCGAGGTGGCGGCCGGTGGCCTGCCGCCCTTGGGTGCGTTCTGGGCGCCGCGGACGCCGGTGGGGTTGCCGCGGGGCAGGGTGCAGGCGGCCTGGGTGTTGAGCGGTTTGCCGGGGCCGGTGACCAGGCCGTTGCGGTACTCGGTGCCCTGGTAGCCCTGGACGCAGGGCAGCGGGTTGAAGTAGGTGACGGCCATGCCGAAGTGCGCGCCGTCGGCCTTGACCACCGAGGTGCCCGCGGCCACCGCGGCCGGCGCGGTGAACAGCAGTTGTTCCAGTCCGGCGTTGCGGGTGACCAGGACGTTGGCCGTGGTGAGCAGGTTCGCGATGACCACGCCGAGGTTGGGGCCGGACTCGCGCAGCACGGCGGAGACCTGCTCGGAGACCGGCGGCACCGCGGCGACCACCTTGCGGAAGTCGCCGTCGGACTCCTTGAACTGCTGGGCCAGGAGTTTGGCGTTGCGGGTGAGGTCCTTGAACGCCTGGGACTGCTCGGCCTGGGTTTCCAGCACGGTGCGGCCGTCGACGAAGAGTTGTTTGGTCTGCGGCAGGTGGGTGATCGCGGCCTCGGTGAAGGAGCCCGCGGAGTCCAGGATCTGTTGCAGGTTGCGGCCCGCGCCGGTGAAGGCGGTGCCGAGTTCGTCCACCACGGTGCGCAGCGAGTCGGTGGGCACCGAGGCGACCAGGCCGTCCACCGCGGCCAGCACGTGCTCGACCGGTTTGGGAATGCTGGTGTTGCCCTGGCTGATCACCGCCCCGGCTTCGAGGTAGGGCGCGCCGTCGCGGCGTGGGCGCAGGTCCACGAACTGTTCGCCGACCGCGGACCGGTTGGCCACCACGGCCTCGGTGTCGGTGGGCACCTGGGGTCCGCCGTCGTCCAGGATCAGGTCGACCTCCACGCCGCGGGCGGTCAGCCGCAGTGGCCCGACCCGGCCGATCGGCACACCGCGGTAGGTGACCTCGGCGTTGGTGAAGATGCCACCGGAGTCGGCCAGTTGCACCCGCACGGTGTAGCCGGCGTAGCCGAACCAGCGGTCCAGGCCGGCGTAGCGGGCGCCGACGTAGGACACGCCGATCAGCGCGACCAGCACAAAAACGCCGATCTGCCAACGGATCCGGGCGGTGAGCATCAGCGGGTCCCCGTTCCGATCGCCGGGACGCCGTCCACGGGTGGCAGCGGTAGCACCGGTTTCGCCCCGTTCTCCGGCTTGGGCGCGTTCTTATGCGCTTCCGGTCCGGGGTTTTTCACGTGCAGGGTGAGGTAGGTGTTGAGGTAGTCGCCCTTGATCGCGTTCAGCGCGGCGTCCGGGAACGGGTAGGTGAACAGGATCTCCAGCGACTGCGGCAGGTTCTGCCCGGCCTCGACGAGTCGTTGCAGAATGGGTTGCAGCGCCTTGAGATCGGCCACGAAATCGTCCTTGCTGCGCTGCACGGTCTCCACCGCGACCTTGCCCATCCGGTCCAGCGCGGACAGCATCGCCACCATCGACTCGCGTTGCTCGTGGAAGACCTCCAGGCCGCCGCCGAGGTCGGTGATGGCCTTGTCGATCTGCCCGGTGCGCCCGGCCAGGACGGTGTTGAGCCGGTTCATCCCGTCCAGGGCCTTGGTCAGACTGTCCTTGTTCTGGTCCAGCTGGGTGACAAATTTGTCCATTGTGGACAGCAGGGATTTGAGCTGGGTCTCGTTGCCCTCGAAGGCGGCGGCGAGTTCCCGGCTGATGTCCCGGAGTTGTTGCACGCCACCGCCGTTGAGCAGCAGGGACAGCGCGCCGAAGACCTCTTCCACCTCGGGGTTGCGGTTGGTGCGCCCGACCGGGATGACCGCGCCGTCGACCAGGGTGCCGGTGTCCGCGCCGGGTTCCTTGGGTTTGGCCAGTTCCACGTATTTCTCGCCGAGCAAGCTGGACTGACGCAGCCGAGCCAGCGCGGACGCGGGCAGTTTCACCTCGCCGTTGACCGCGACGGTGACGTCGGCGGTGCGCCCGTCCTCGGTGAGCTGGATCCGTTCCACCTTGCCCACCGTGACGTCATTGACCTTCACCGCCGCCTGCGGCACCAGATCCAGCACATCCCGGAACTGCGCGGTCACCCGATAAGGCCGATCCCCAAGATCAGCCCCACCAGGCAGCGGCAAGTTGTACAGCCCGTCAAACCCCCCAACCCCACACCCACTGGCCAACACCAAGACCACCCCCACCCCCACCGCCGAGTTGGCCCAACTCGTACGCCGGTTTGGCCCAAGTGGTACGCCGACTTGGCCCAACTGGGCGCGGGGGGCGGGGCCGGTGCCGCGGGCTCGTCCGGCTCGGGCCAACGCGGCGTACCACTTGGCCCAACTCGTACGCCAACTTGGGCCAACCGGGCGTACGAGTTGGGCCAACTCGGTGGGGCTGGGGGACATCAGCTGCCTCCGGTGGGGAGGGTGTGCAGGTCGCCGACTACGGGGAGGGGGAGGACGGGGAGCTTCTTCTGGTCCACGCCGGTGGTGACCGGGACCAGGCGGGCTTTGGTTTTGGGGGCTAGTTCGTTGAGGTTGACTCGGCCGTCGATGGTGCGGGTGGCGGGGTTGTAGGCGTTGAGGAGGTTGGTGATGGCCAGGGGTGCGACGTCGACGGCTTCGGCGAGGGCGGCGCGCTGGTCGGCCAAGACCTTGGTGATGCCGGTGAGTTTGTCCACTGTGGACTTGATCCGGCCGCGGTTGTCCCGGACGAAGTCGCCGACCTGGCCGAGGGCGGCGGGCAGTTCGGCCAGTGCGGCGCGCAGCGCGTCCCGGTCGGCGGCCAGGAACCGGGTGACCTCGGCGAGTTGTTGTTCGGCGGCGACGACCTGGTTGTCGTTGCGGGCCAGCATGCCGGTGAACTTGGCCAGGTTGTCCACGGTGCCGAACAGGTCCACCTGCGAGCCGTCCAGGGTTTTCGCGGCCTGGCCGAGGTCGTTGAACAGCTTGTTCAGCGCGGCCCCGTTGCCTGCCAGGTTGGCCGCGCCGGTGTCCAGCAGCCCGGAGAGCGCGCCGTTCTTGTTGGCGCCGTTGGGTCCCAGGGCGGTGGCGAGTTTTTCCATGCTCTCGTAGAGCTGGTCGAGTTCGACCGGGCTGGCGGTGCGCTCGACCGGGATCACCGCGCCGTCAGCCAGCGTCGGGCCGCCGGAGTAGGTGGGGGCGAGCTGGAGGTAACGGTCGGAGACCAGGCTCGGCGCGACCGAGACCAGTTTGGCCTGGGCCGGGGCCTTGACCCCGCTGTCCAGGGTGAACTCCACCTTGACCCGCTGGCCTTGCGGCTCAACGACATCGATGGTGCCGACCCGGACGCCGAGCATCCGCACATCGGATCCGGCGTACACGCCGACCGCGGCGGCGAACCAGGCGGTGGCCCGGACCTTGTCGGCCCCGGCCCGCCACCACAGCCCAGCCGCTCCGGCGACCAGGGCCAGCACGGCCACCCCGATCAGCAGTTTCACCTTCCGGCCGCGGATCCAGCTCATTTGCCGCCTCCTTTGGGTGGCACGCAGCCCTCTTCGCCGGTGGTCGGCGGGAGCAGGCCGCACATGTAGCTGTCCACCCAGCGGCCGTTGCCGGTGGCGTTGGCGAGCAGCCGGTAGTAGGGGCCGGACAGCGAGACCGCCTTGGTCAGGTTGTCCTGGTTGCGCTGCAACACTTCGGCGACCTTGTCCAGCCGGTCCAGGGCCGGGCCGAGCTGGGCCTTGTTGTCCTGCACCAGTCCGGTGAGCTGGCGGGCCAGGTCGCGGATGCCGGTGAGCAGCTTGCTGATCGCCTCGCGGCGCCTGCGCACCTCTTCGAGGAGCTTGTTGCCGTCGGCGAGCAGGGTGGCGATCTGCTCGTTGCGGTCGCTCACGGTCTGGCTGATCTTGCGGCTGTTTTCCAGCACCTTGGCCAGTTCCTGGTCCCTGGAGGCGATGGTGGTGGACAGCGCGGACATCCCGTCCAGGGCCTTGCGCACGTGCTCCGGCGAGTCCCGGAAGGTCTCGGAGAGCACGGTGAAGCTCTCCGCCAGCTGCTTGGTGTCGATCTTGCCGATGCTGTCGGTGAGGCCCTGGAAGGCGTCGCTGATGTCGAACGGGGTGGCGGTGCGCTCGCGCGGGATCGGGGTGTCGGTGTCCAGGCTGCCGCTGCCCTGCGGGTCCAGGGCGAGGTATTTCTGGCCGAGCAGCGTCTTGATCCGGATCGAGGCGCCAGTCTTGTCGCCGAGGTCGACGCCGGAGACCTTGAAGTGCACCGAAACCCGGTCCCCGGCCAGTTCGACCGTGCTGACGTTGCCCACCTTCAGCCCGTTCACCCGGACCTCGTCGTCCGGTTTGAGCCCGGCGGCCTCGGTGAACTCGGCCTGGTAGGTGGCGCCGCCGATCAGCGGGATGTCCTCGACGAAGAAGGTCGCCAGCACCAGCGCGCCGATGGTGGTCAGCCCGGTCAGGCCGACCAGCAGCGGGTTGCGTTCCCGGAAGGGCTTCATCCCTTGCACCTTTCCTGGGTGAGCGGGATGCCGACCGGCGGCCCGCCCTGGGCCGGTGGCACGCCGGGCGCGGAGGCCGAGCAGAGGAAGAAGTTGAACCAGGACCCGTAGGAGCCGATCCGGCCGATGGCCTCGAACTTGGTCGGCAGCCGGTCCAGGAACTCGGTCAGCAGCTTGGGCTGTTCCATCAGGTTGCCCGACAGCGCGCCGAGTCCGGCGATATCGGCCTTGAGCGGGGCGCGCGCCTTGTTCAGCAGGTCGGCGGTGGCCCCGGACAGCTCGGACATCGAGCTGATGGCCTCGCCGATGGGTTTGCGGTCCGCGGCCAGTCCGCTGACCAGCTTCTGCATGGTGCCAATCAGCGTGGACAGCTGGTCGCCGCGCGAGTTGACCGTGGTGAGCACGGTGTTCAGGTTGTTGATCAGATCCCCGATCACCTTGTCCTTGGCCGCGATGGTGGAGGTGAGCGAGGCGGTGCGGGCGAGCAGGCTGTCCACCGTGCCGCCTTCGCCTTGCAGCACCTGGACGATCTCGAAGGACAGCTTGTTCACGTCCTCCGGGTTCAGCGCCTGGAACAGCGGCTTGAACCCGTTGAACAGCATGGTGAGATCCAGCGCGGGCTTGGTGCGGTCCAAGGCGATGGTGCCGTCCGGCGGCAGGTTGGCGGTGGTCCCGCTGCCCTGGTCCAGGGCCAGATAGCGTTGGCCCACCAGGTTCCGGTAGCGGATGGCGGCGGTGGCCGAGGCGAAGATCCGCCGCCTGCCCTCGACGGAGAACTGCACCTCGACCACCCCCCGGCCGGCCAGTCGCAGTCCCTCGACCTTGCCGACCCGGACTCCGGACATGCGCACGTCGTCGCCCTCGTTGAGCGAGGTCACGTCGCTGAACCGCGCGGTGTAGAAGCTCGCGCCGACCGCGGTGGTGTTGGAGATGGTGACCGCGAGCAGGGCGGTCACCAGCACGGTGAGCACGGCGAAGACGCTGAACTTGAGCAGTGGCGCGGTGAGTCCCCTCACTGAAGGGTCACCTCCGTTCCCCGGTAGATCGCGCCGAGCAGCACGCCGCTCCAGGAGGGCACCTGATCGGCGGCGCGGCCGAGCGCGGGGGCGAGCAGCTGGGCCAGGAACTGGCTTTCCTGCGGCGAGTTGGCCAGGCCGAGGTCGGCGGTGTCGCCGGTGACCGGCAGCGCGACCGTCTTGCCGCCGCTGGGCGGGGTGCCGAAGGGGTAGCAGCGCGGGCCGCCGCGGTCCCGGTAGACCGGATCGTCCTTGCCCGCCTTGTATTCCCCGCGCGCGGGCACCGGGTGCAGGTTCACCTTCAGGCCCGGCCGGTCGGTGCCCGCGCCGAAGGCCGCGTTCATGATCGGCTTGAACCGGGTGAGCGTGTCGGCCATGCACGGCCAGGCGGGCGAGTACTTGGCCATGGTCTCCAGGGTGGCGCGGCTGGCGTCGGTCAGCCGGATCACGTTGTCCTTGTTGGCCCGCAGGAATCCGCCGAGGTCGTTGGCGGTCGCGCCGAGGCTGCGGTACAGCAGTTTGAGGTTCTCCCGCTGTTCGACGAAGGTCCTGGTGGTGACGGTGAGGTCGGTCAGCGCGTCCAGGGCGTCCGGGATCGCGGTGCTGTAGGTGTCGGCCACCTTGACCAGCTCGCGCATGCCCTCGGTGAGCGCGGGCACCTCGGGGTTGATCTCGCGCAGGTAGTGGTCCAGCCGCACCAGGTTCTGCCCCAGTGCCTTGCCCCGGTTGGCCAGTGCCGCCGACATCGCGCCGAGGGTGACCGAGAGCTTGTGCGGCTGCACCGCCTCCAGCATCGGCATCAGGTTGGCCAGCAACCGTTCCAGCTCGACCGCGGTGGCCGAGCGGTCCTGCTCGATGACATCGCCCTCGCCGATGGTCTGCCCGTTGGCCTCGGCCGGTAACACCAGCGCGACGTAGCGTTCGCCGAACAGGGTCTTGGGCAGCAGCCGGGCCGAGACGTCCCTGGGGATCAGCGCCAGTTTGTCCGGCTGCATGGCCAGTTCCAGCTCGGCCCCGGCGCCCCTGCTGGAGATGCGCTTCACCGAGCCGACCACGAGCCCGCGCACCTTCACGTCGGACTCGGTCATCAGCTGGTTGCCGATGTTGTCGGTGCGCAGCAGCACCGGGACCGCGGAGCTGAGGTCACCGCGGTAGACCGCGACGGTCAGTCCGAGCAGCAGCGAGATGATCACCAGGAACAGCAGGCCGAGCAGGCGGCCGCGGAGGACGTGCGGATTTGACGGCATGGGGCGGCCCTCACTCGTATCCGACGAAGGTGAGGTTCAGGTTCAACGTGTTGCCCGGCCCGGAGATCAGGCCGGTGAGCAGCGAGTCCAGCGGCTCGGTGACGCCGCAGTTGGCGTAGGGCGGGATGGTGTAGGTGGCGGTCATCGGCGTGGGCCGGGTGGGCAGGAACGGCGGCGGCGGGGTGGCCGAGATCAGGTTGATCACCGCTGGTTCCACCGTCTTGCAGTTCGGCCCGACGTCCAGGGGAACGCCGCCGACCTTGACGTTCTTGAGCTTGAGGAACATCTTCGAGGTCGCCTTGACCTGGCCGCGTTCGATGATGCCCTCCACCTGGCCGACCGGCTCGAACTCGATCACCGAGTTGTTCGGCACGAACTTGAACAGCACGAAGTAGCCCTGGGATGGCGGCAGGGTGAGGTCGCCCTTGATCTCGCCGACCGGGAGTTTGATGATCACCTCGGTGAGCATCTCGCCGGGTCCGATGTTCAGCTCGGAGTCCAGTTTCTTGATCCGTGTCTTGCCCTCGACCTTGTACCGGATCCGCCGCGCGAACGGACCGACCTGGCCGTCGCCGGGGGTGGTCACGCCGGTGCTCGGGATGGTCGAGCCGGTGGTGGGCACGGTGGTGCTGGTGCCGGGCACGGTGGTGCCGGTGCGGCCGGTCACCGGGAACTTCGCCAGCTCGCCGGACTGGCCGGAGTCCTTGGCGCACTTGAGGATCAGCGGCGCGGCGGTGGCGTCGTCGGTGGACGAGCCGACGGTCAGCGTCAGGTCGGTCGCGGCCAGGGTGAGGTCACCGGGCTTGGCGGGCGTGATCGCCGGGGCCTTGCCGGTGGCCACCACCTTCAGCTCGCCCCGCTCCGGCACCTCGGTGGCCGCGATGGCCAGCTCGGGCGCGGTGAGCGCGCCGGTGACGCCCGCGCCACTGGCGGTCAGGCCGAGCACCGCGGTGCCGACCACGGACTTGGCGCCGCCGAGGGCGGGCCGCACCGTCTCCGGCAGGGTCGCGGTGACGGTGAGGGTGGACTGGACCGGCACGCCGACCGAACCACTGGCCGGGACCACCGCGGCGACCTCCGTGACGACCGCCTGGGCGGCCAGGTCGGGCGCGGTGCAGGTGTAGGCGATCCGGCGTCCTGGCGAGTCAGCGGCCGCGCTGCCGTCGCCGACCAGGGACACGCCGAGTGCCAGCACCAGGATCGCCGCGGCGGTGACGGCGCCCAGGCGGTGTGCCGGTCCAGTCCTGATCATCTGTTACTTCCTCGCCGCGGCGACCGGAATCTCGCCGAGCTTCTGGTCCTGACCCGGGTCTTCCTTGCAGGGCAGGTCGAAGGTGCCCAGTTCGGTGGGCGAGCCGTCGGCCTTGCGCGGGGTCAGCTTGGCGTCGAAGCCGTTGCTGACGATCGCCTCGGCCTGGCCCGGGTTGTCCACCGTGGTCGGCGGCACGTCGCCGGAGGCGGGCACGGTCAGGTCACCGGTGTCCGGGATCGGCGTCGAGGGCACGGTCATGCCGTTGATGTCGACCGTCTTGCGCACCCCGGCCGCGTCCTTGACGTCGAAGTGCGCCACCGCCGAACCGTCCAGGGTCTTCGCCTCGAACAGGTCGAAGGCCTCCACGATCCGCTCCGGCACCAGCACGCTGACCTTGAAGTCGGTGGCCTGGGCGGGCTGGCCGACCACGGCCGAGTCCGGCAGGTTCACCGAGATGGTCACCTTGAGCTGGTCGGGGCCGATCAGCGGGAACTCGCACGTGTAGTTCAGGGTCTTGGTGACCGGCGCGGCCTGGGCCACCCCGGTGCCGACAACGGCCAGGGCGAGTCCGGCCAGCACTGCTGTTGTTCGAGTCAGGATCTTGGTCAAGTGGCGGGTAGCCATGTGAACTTCTCCCTTGGTCAGCGAGCGTCATTGTTCGCCGAATTCACTCGAACGACTCGTTGACAGAAAAATCCGGGGCAGGTGGAGTCGCCGAAAGAAACCCGGAAGGCAGGGGACTGTACAGCAGGTGACCTGCACGAACGGCCTCCTACTAGCCGGTAGGTTACTGTCGCGTGTCATAGCTAGGCAAGAACCAGGTGGAGAAAAATCCCCCAAGAGGCCAACATTCGGCCGGTTTTGTCACCAGACTGACAATCGGTTCGGCCGAACGTGCTCACCCCGGCACGGATTTCCTGGCCCCAGTTGTCAGCGCATCAAAATAATGACCCGATGGGGTGATATGGGCGCACCCATTCCCCGGCATAGGCGTTTGCGATACCGCCGAAATACGGCCCCGGCTAGCCCGAACGGCCCGGTCCACGGCACTCGACACGCCTGCTTCCGACCCCCTGGTGGCCCACCCGCGCGCCTGGGTAGGGCACGATCGGGGGCACCATGACGCTCACCGAACACCTGCCGGACGGCCAGGACCCCGACGCCCTCTTCGACGCCTTCAGCACCTGGGCCGCCGGCCAGGGCATCGAGTTGTACCCGGCGCAGCAGGAAGCGCTGATCGAGATCGTCTCCGGCGCCAACGTGATCCTGTCCACCCCGACCGGCTCGGGCAAGAGCCTGGTCGCCGCGGGCGCGCATTTCGCCGCACTGGCGAACAAGCAGCGCACCTTCTACACCGCGCCGATCAAGGCCCTGGTGTCGGAGAAGTTCTTCGCGCTGATCGAGATGTTCGGCCCGGAGAACGTCGGCATGATGACCGGCGACTCCAGCGTGAACGGGGACGCGCCGATCATCTGCTGCACCGCGGAGATCCTGGCCAACATCGCGTTGCGGGACGGCGCGGACGCCGAGGTCGGCCAGGTCGTCATGGACGAGTTCCACTTCTATTCCGAGCCCGACCGCGGCTGGGCCTGGCAGGTCCCGCTGATCGAACTGCCCAAGGCGCAGTTCCTGCTGATGTCGGCGACCCTGGGCGATGTCAGCCGGTTCGAGACCGACCTGACCCGGCGCACCGGCCGCCCCACCACCGTGGTCAGCTCGGTCGAACGCCCGGTGCCGCTGTTCCACTCCTACGTGACCACGCCGCTGCAGGAGACCATCGAGGAACTGCTCTACACCCAGCAGGCCCCGATCTACGTGGTGCACTTCAGCCAGGCGGCCGCGCTGGAGCGGGCCCAGGCGCTGATGAGCATCAACGTCTCCAGCCGGGCGGACAAGGACGCGATCGCCGCGCAGATCGGCAACTTCCGGTTCACCGCCGGGTTCGGCAAAACGCTGTCCCGGCTGGTCCGGCACGGCATCGGCGTGCACCACGCCGGCATGCTGCCCAAGTACCGGCGCCTGGTCGAACAGCTCGCCCAGGCCGGCTTGCTCAAACTGATCTGCGGCACCGACACCCTGGGCGTTGGCATCAACGTGCCGATCCGGACCGTGGTGTTCACCGCGCTGAGTAAGTACGACGGGGTGCGCACCCGGATCCTCAAGGCCCGGGAGTTCCACCAGATCGCCGGGCGGGCCGGCCGGGCCGGGTACGACACGGTCGGCAACGTGGTGGTCGAGGCGCCCGATCACGTGGTGGAGAACGAACGCGCGCTGGCCAAGGCCGGGGACGATCCGAAGAAGCGGCGCAAGGTCGTGCGCAAGAAGCCCCCGGAGGGCTTCGTGTCCTGGGGCGAGCCGACCTTCCAGCGCCTGGTCGACGCCGAGCCCGAACCGCTGACCTCCAGCTTCCAGGTCAGCCACGCCATGCTGCTCAACGTGATCAACCGCCCCGGCGACGCCTTCGCCGGCATGCGGCACCTCCTGGAGGACAACCACGAGGACCGCCCGGCCCAGCTCAAGCTCATCCGCAAGGCCATCGCGATCTACCGCGCGCTGCTGGCCGCCGGTGTGGTGGAGAAGCTGGACACCCCCGACGAGGAGGGCCGCACCGTCCGGCTCACCGTCGACCTCCAATTCGACTTCGCGCTCAACCAGCCGTTGTCCCCCTTGGCGTTGGCCACCATCGAGCTGCTGGACCGGGAATCCCCCACCTACGCGCTCGACGTGGTCTCCATCATCGAGTCCACAGTGGACAATCCGCGTCCAGTGCTGTCCCAGCAACAATTCCGCGCCCGCGGCGAGGCCGTCAACAAGATGAAGGCCGAGGGCATGGAGTACGAGGCGCGGATGGAAGCCCTGGAGGAGGTGACCTGGCCCAAGCCCCTGCAGGACATCCTGGAGGCCGCGTACAACATGTACCGGCGCGGGCATCCCTGGGTCGCCGACCACGAGCTGTCCCCGAAGTCGGTCGTGCGCGACATGTACGAGCGCGCCATGACCTTCGTGGACTACATCGCCTTCTACCAGCTCGCCCGCTCCGAGGGCCTGGTCCTGCGCTACCTGGCCGACGTGTACAAGGCGCTGCGCCAGACCGTCCCCGACGACGCCAAGACCGAGGAACTCACCGACCTGATCGAATGGCTGGGCGAACTCGTCCGCCAGGTCGACAGCAGCCTGCTGGACGAGTGGGAACAACTCCGCAACCCCGCCGACGAGGACGCCCCCGAGAAGTCCATTGTGGACCTCGGCCCACCCCCGGTCACCGCGAACCCCAGGGCCTTCCGGGTACTGGTGCGCAACGAACTGTTCCGGCGAGTGGAACTGGCCGCCCGGCGCGACTACTACACCCTCGGCGAGATCGACGCGCACGCCGGCTGGGACGCGGACCGCTGGCAGGACGCCCTGGAGCCGTACTTCGAGGAGTACGCGGAGATCGGCGCCGGCCCGAACGCCCGCGGGCCGGCGCTGCTGATGATCAACCAGGACGAGTATCCCGGGCAGTGGGTGGTGCGGCAGATCTTCGACGATCCGGCCGGGGACCACGACTGGGCGATCACGGCCGAGGTGGATCTAGCCGGGTCGGATGAGACCGGGACCGCGGTGGTGCACGTGACCGAGGTGGGCCCGGCCTGACCGGGTTGCCGGACTGGCCTTATGTGCCACCGGATGGCTGGACCGCGGCTGATCTGGACCGGATCAGCCGCGACGGGCTGTGCGGCGAACTGGACGCGCTCAAGCACATCGAGCTGGTCGACGGGGAGCTGATCGTCTGGGCACCGCAGACGGAGTTCCACCGCCGGGTTGTGGAGCGACTGCGGAATGAGCTGGAACGCCAGGCGCCGCCGGAGCTGACCGCGACCCGGGAGATGGACGTGGTGCTCGGGTCGCGCCAGCGCCCGTGCCCGGACGTCTCCGTGGTGACCGCCGCGTCCGCCGATGATCTCGCTCGGACCTTCTACCTGCCCGAGGACGTGCTGCTGGTGGTCGAGGTGGTGTCGAAGTCCTCGGAGATCAGGGACCGGGAGACCAAGCCCCGCCGCTACGCCGAGGCCGGGATCGCGCACTTCTGGCGGGTGGAGAACCACGCCGGCGCGCCGGTCGTCTACGTCTACGAGCTGGATCCCGCCAGCCGCTCGTATGCGTTGACCGGGATCTTCCACGACCAGCTCGGGTGCCGGGTGCCGTTCCCGGTCGACATCCAGCTGGACGCGCTCGTTCGCTGACCCTGACGGGTGCGTGGTGACCGCGCCCGGATATCGCTACCCTCGGTCACACCTGTGATCGAACCGCTACGGGGGGTGGCGAATTGGGTGCGACGGTGACCGCGGACGGGCCGGATGCCGCGGAGCAGCTCCGGTACCTGCACGAGTGGCTGGGCGAGGTCGGTGAGTTGCGCGGCCGGGTGAGCCTGGACGAGCGGCCGCCGGAGCCGGGCACGCTGGGGCCGGTGGTGGACGCGCTGGTGGTGGCGCTGGGGCCGGCGGGGGCGGCGACCGCGTGTGCGGCCGCGGTGCTGGCCTGGTTGCGGACCCGGCGGGGGCGGGTGCGGATCAAGGTGACGTTGCCGGGGCGACGGTCGGCGGAACTGGACGCGGAGAAGGTCGCCAAGCTGGACGCCGCCGCGCTGCAGCAGCTGGCGGCACAGCTCGCGGCAATGCTGGAGCAGGGGGAACTGCCTCCCGGCGACCGGTGACCGGGCTGGCCGGTGCCGGTGTGCGGGTGCTGCTGATCGGCACCGGCACCCACCGGGGGCCGACCCTGACCTCGGTGCCCTCGGTCGCGCCCACGCTCGCGGATCTGCGTGCGATGCTGCACGAGCGGTGTGGGGTGGGACCCGACCAGGTGCGGGTGCTGCTTGATCCGCCGGACGCCCAGGCCATGGCGCTGGCGGTGACCGAGGCCGCGCAGCGGGCGGAGACCGTGCTGCTGGTCTGGTTCATCGGGCACGGGCTGCTCGGGCCGGGCGGCGAGTTGTACCTGGCGGCCAGCGGCACCGACCAGCTCGTCCCCGGGCTGGCCGAGCACCAGGCGCTGTCCTTCGGCACGTTGCGCCAGGCCCTCGGCGCCAGCCGGGCGGCCTCGGTGGTGGTTGTGCTGGACTGCTGCTTCTCCGGGCGGGTCTCGCTGGGGGCCTCCGGGCCCGCGTTCACCCTGGCACCCGCGCACGGCATGTACCTCATCGGCTCGGCCGAGCAGCTCGCGCTCGCGCCGCCGGAGGCCCGGCACACCGCGTTCACCGGTGCCTTCCTCGACCTGCTCACGCACGGCGACCCGCGCGGACCGCACCAGCTGACCCTGGACGCGGTCTACGACGCGGTGTTCCGCGCCATGCGGGAACGGCAACGGCCGTTGCCACGACGGCAGGCGGGCGACCGCTCCGGCGGCCTGGTCATCGCGCCGAACCCCGCCGCGCCCGTGCCCCCGCAACCCGGCCTGGCGGAACCGCCGGATCCGGGGCGCTGTCCCTATCCGGGTCTGGCCGCCTTCGGCGCCGAGGACGCCGGGCTGTTCCACGGGCGGGACCGGATGATCGCCGGACTGCTCGCCGCGGTGTCGGCCGCCGCCGAACCGGGCCGGGCGGGACTGGCCGCGCTGGTCGGACCGTCCGGCTCCGGCAAGACCTCGCTGTTCAACGCCGGACTGCTGGCCGCACTGCACCGCGACGGCCTGCCCGGCCTGCCCGGTTCGGCGAGCTGGCCGGTGCTCCGGTTCACCCCGGGCGCCAGCCCGCTGAACAGGCTGGCGGCCCAGCTGGACGCCGCACCGGAGGCCGCCGACCTGCGCGCGGACCCGACCGGTGCCACCGACCTGGCCGACCGCCTGCTGGCCGATCGGCCCGGCGCGCGGCTGCTGGTGCTGATCGACCAGTTCGAGGAACTGTTCACGCTCTGCCCCGACCCAGCCGAACGCGCCGCGTTCCTGGACGCGGTCAGCGTCCTCGCCGCACCGCCACGCGGGGTGGTGGTGTTCGCGCTGCGGGCGGACTTCTACGGCCAGGCCGCCGCGCACCCGGAACTACTCGCTGCCCTGCGCGACCGCCAGCTCCTGATCGAACCGATGACCGCCGCGGAGCTGCGCGCAGCCATCGAAGCCCCCGCCACCGCCGCCGGACTGGCCCTGGATGACGGCCTCGCCGACGTGATCCTGCACGAACTCGGCACCGCCGACAGCGCGCTGCCGCTGCTCTCGCACGTGCTGTGGGCGACCTGGCGGCAACGCAGCGGCTCCCGGCTGACCGTGCGCGGCTACCGGGCCTCCGGCGGTATCGCCCAGGCCATCGCCACCACCGCCGAACAGGTCTACACCGAACTGGACGAGCCGGGCCGGGAGGCCGCCCGACGACTGCTCCCCCGCCTGGTCCGGGTCAGCCCCGACTCGGTGGACACCGCCCGCCCGGTCGAGTTCGCCGCCCTGGTGCACGGCCTGCCCGACCCGGCCGCCGCCCAGCAGGCCATCAACCGGCTCACCGCGGCCCGCCTGCTCACCCTGGACCGCGACACCGCCCGCCTCAGCCACGAGGTGCTGCTGCGGGCCTGGCCGAGGCTGCGCGAGTGGGTGGACGCCGACCGCGACTGGCTGCACGCCCACCAGCAACTCAGCACCGACGCCACCGCCTGGGACCGGTCCGACCGCGATCCTTCGTTGCTGTACCGGGGAAACCGCCTGGCCGCCATCCGCGGCCGGGCGGCGGAATCCCGCACCGACACCGCCGACCTGGAACCCGTGCTCGCCGAGTTCATGACCGCCTCCTGGGACGACGAACGCCGCGGCGTCCGGCGCAGACGGCGCGTGGTCGCCTTCCTCGCGGTGCTGGTGCTGCTGGCCTCGACCGGCCTGATCGGCGCGATCGTGTTCCAGCGCCAGGCCACCCAGGCCCAGGACCGCGACCTGGCCCGCTACCTCGCCACCGAGGCGGAGGCGCAACGCGAGCGGCAACCCGGCCTGGCCAAGCAGCTGAGCCTGCTCGCCTACCGGATCGACGCGGAGGCCGGCCGCGGCGCGGTGCTGAGCAGCCTGCACACCCCCGGCGTGCTCAACCACGGCGAACCCGCCACCGACGTCGTACCCAGCGCGGACGGCCGGGTCCTGGCCATCGCCACCAGCGACGCGATCCTGCTCCGGGGCCCGGACGCCCCAATGCGAGTGTCCAACCGGCGAACCGGGCTGATCGCCCTCAACCGCAACGGCTCTGTGCTCGCCGCGGCCGGACAAGCCGAGTCGCAGACCATCCGACTGTGGGACCGCGCCAAGCCGGACCAGCCCCGGGAACTCACCGCCCCCGGCCCGGTCACCGCACTCGCACTGGGCACGGACCGCGAGATCCTGTACGCGGGCACCAACTCGGGCGAGATCGCGGTCTGGGATCTCGGCGATCCGGCTGCCCCCAAACCCTTGCCATCACTGCGTGGGCACACCGGTTTCGTGGACTCGCTGGCCGTGTCGGCCCAGCGGGGCCTGCTCGCCAGCGCGAGCGCCGACGGTCAGGTCAAGCTCTGGGACGCCTCGGGCGGGCAGCTTTTCTCCTTCGCTGGAAAGAAGATCAGCGAATCCGACCGCAAGTCACCGCAACCCTGGCACCGCGTTGCCTTCGACCCGACCGGGCGTCTGCTGGCCACTCCGGGCGATCTGCGGGCTGCCCCGCACCTGTGGCAGCTCGACGATCCACGCGCACCCCGGCCAGTGGATTCGAGCGTCGGTCCGAGGAACTCCTGCCTCGGCGGCTACGGTCCTCGGTCCGTGGCGTTCAGCCCGTCGGACAAGCATCTCGTCATGCTGTGCGACAACAAATGGCACCTGCTGAAGTACAACTCCGGGGCGATCGCCTCGGGCGCCTCGCAGGAGTTGGACGTGTTCCTGCGGCCAGGGCCGGTCGTGTTCGATCCCCAGGGCGGCAAGCAATTGCTCCAGGCCACCGCCAACGGCGTCTACGCCTGGGGACTGTCCAATCCGGACCAGCCAGGGGCGCTGGGGGCGTTGCCGTTGTCCTACCTGGCCTGGGGCGATCTCGTGTTCCGGTCCGACGGCCGACGGCAGCTCGTCCTGCTGCAGGACGCGGCGTCGATCGGCCTCTGGGAGGTCACCGACCTGGCCCGCCCGAAGATCGTCGGGACAATTCCCGTCCCCAGAAGGAACATCGCCATCGAGGCCGATCTCAGCCCGGACGGCGCGGTCATCGCCGCGGCAGAACTGGTCGATGACCAGCGTATGGTCCTCCGCCTGCGCGATACGAAGGCCACCGGCCTGCCGGTGCTGGGCGCGATCGAGGGGATCGCCAACGAGGTGCCGGAGGTGGAATTCCACCCGGCCAGGCCAATTCTCGCCGTGTCCGACCACAGCATCGGGCCGCACGGCACCCGCGCGCCGTCCACAGTCCGGCTGTACGACATCGCCGATCCCCGGCGACCGCGGCAACTCGCCCAACTGCCGTTCGAGGCCGCCGAGCTGGGGTTTTCCCCGGACGGCAGAACGCTGATCGCGGATGTCCGGGTCGACGGGGAACGTCAGTTGCGGGGCTGGGATCTCACCGACCCGGCGCAGCCGACCGAACTGTGGCGGCTCCCCTTGCCCTCGGACGCGCGGGTTCCGACCTTCGGGATGCGGCCGGACGGCAAGCTGCTCGCGGTCTCCGCCAACAACGATCTGCGCCTGTGGCGGGTGGAACAACGGCGGCCAGTCGGTGACCCGATCAGCGTGACCGCGATCAACTCGGCCGGGGGGTCGCTGGCGTTCAGCCCGGATGGCACCCAGCTCGCGCTCTACGTTCGGCACCGCGACAGCGAGAGTGCCGGGTACCGGCCTGAAGTGTGGAACGTGAGCGATCCCAGCCTCCCGCAGCGCCAGTTCTACCTGCCTGGCAAGAAGATCGTTCTAGCCGAGTCACTCGCGTTCAGCCCGGACGGCCGGGTCCTCGCGGTCACCCGCTCCGGCGACGCCGTCGACTTCTGGAGCACCGACCCGGAACACATCCTCGGCACCCTCTGCGACTCCGTCGGCGACCCGATCACCCAGCAGCAATGGGACCGCTACCTCCCGGACCGCCGCTACGAACCCCCCTGCCGCTGACACTGTCACACAAGTCACCGTAGACACTCCGTCCAACCATTGTACATTTCGTCCATGACCGATGAGCACCCCTACTCGACCGCGTTCCGCAGTGGCGACCTGGTCGCCGTGTCCGGCCGACTCGGCGTCAGCGAGCCCGGCGTCCTGGTGCCCGGCGGGTTCGCCGCCGAGTGCGCGCAGGCGTTCGCGAACCTGGACGAAGCGCTGGCCTCGGCGGGAGCGACGCGGGCGGATGTGGTGCAGGTGACCGCATATCTGACCGACATCGGCGACCGAGATGGACTCAACGCCGCCTTCGCCGGGTTCTTCGGCGAGCCGCGACCGGCGCGGACCTGTGTTGGGGTCGCGTCGTTGCCGTACGGGGCCTGCGTGGAGATCGACGCGCTGGCCCGGGTCCAGGGATGAGCGGCGAGCGGGACGCGATTCTGGCCGCCCTCGAACCAGTCATGGACGGGATCGTGGCGACGTTCGGGGACTGCTGCGAGGTGGTGGTGCACGACTTCCGGCAGCCGGAGAACTCGGTGGTGGCCATCGCGGGCAGTGTCACGGGGCGCAGTGTCGGCGGGGCGATGAGTGAGATCGGGATGGGGTTGCTCGCCCAGGGCGACACGGCCGAGGACCAGCTCAACTACATCACCCGGACCGCGGCCGGGAAGATGGTCAAGTCGTCCACGATGTTGTTGCGGGACAGCGAGAATCTCGTGTTCGGCGCGTTGTGCGTGAACCTGGACCTCAGTGGGCTGACCCAGGTCCAGCAGTTGCTGGGCGGGCTGGCAGGAGTGGCCGCGCCGGTGGCCACCACCACGTTCGGGGATGACATCGACCTCGTCATCGATTCCATTGTGGACAGTCGACAGCTGGACCAGGGGCGGTCCTGGGCCGAGTTGAGCCGGGAGGAACGGCTCGCGTTGTTCCGGGATCTGGAGCAGCGCGGGGTGTTCGCGGTGCGGCGGGCGGTGCCGCGAGTGGCTGCCAGGCTGGGGATTTCGCGGGCTTCCGCCTACGCCTATCTCGCCGAGACCAAGGAGAACGCATGAGCACGTTGCCGGTTTCCCTCGCCGATGTCCGGGACGCCGCCGCGCGGCTGGCGGGGGTGGCACATCGGACGCCGGTGCTGCGCTCGCGTCAGCTGGACGCGATTGTCGGCGCCGAGGTGCACCTCAAGTGTGAGAACTTCCAGCGGATCGGGGCGTTCAAGTTCCGGGGCGCCTACAACGCGGTGTCGCGGTTGTCCGAAGCCCAGCTGCGCAAGGGAATCGCGGCCTACTCCTCGGGCAACCACGCCCAGGCGGTCGCGCTGGCCGCGCGGGAATTCGGCAGCACCGCGGTGATCCTGGTGCCCGAGGACACGCCACAGTCCAAAAAGGACGCCACCGCGGGCTACGGCGCGGAACTGGTGACCTACGACCGGTTCACCGGGGACCGGGTGGCCATCGGCAACAAGCTCGCCGCGGACCGCGGGCTCGCGTTGATCCCGCCGTACGAGCACCCGCACGTGATCGCCGGGCAGGGCACGGCCGCGCTGGAACTCCTGGAGGAGGTCGCGGAGCTGGACACCGTGCTCACCCCGATCGGCGGGGGTGGGTTGATCGCGGGCAGCGCGACCGCGGCCAAGGGGATCTCGCCCGGGATCCGGGTGGTGGGTGTGGAACCCGAGGCCGGGGACGACACCCGGCGGTCGTTGCTGGCCGGTGAGCGGGTCCAGATCCCGGTGCCGCGGACCATCGCGGACGGGCAGGCGGCGGAGATCCCCGGCGAGCTGACCTTCTCCATCAACCGGCACCTCGTCGACGAGGTGGTGCTGGTCAGCGATGACGAGATCCGGGCGGCGATGCGGTTCGCGTTCGAGCGGTTGAAGATCGTGCTGGAACCGAGTGGGGCGACGCCGCTGGCCGCGTTGATGACCGGGAAACTGGCTGGGGCACAACGGGTCGGCGCGATCCTCTCCGGCGGGAACATCGATCCGGAGCGGTTCGCCAGCCTGCTCTAGGCAAGTCCACACCGCACCGGCGTGTTGGCCGTTGTCGTACCTAGTCTTGGCCGAACTCGTACCACTTGGGCCAACTGGTACGCCCACTTGGGCCAAACTGGCGTACCAGTTTGGCCAACTCGCCGTCCACAACGGCCAACACGTCGTCCGGAACGGCCAACACGATGGTGCTTGCCTAGGTGTGGCGGCGGTCGATGCGGACTCGGCCGCGGACGCAGGCCAGGGCGACCAGGGCGGCGATCGCGGGGACCACCACCAGCACGAAGCCGATCACCGGCCAGGGCAGGACCAGCTCGTAGGGCAGGGCCACCGGGCCCTCGCGCCACATCCGGCGGGCGCCCTGGGCGGAGATCATCGCGGCGGGCAGGATGCCGACCAGCACGCCCAGCACGCTGCCCAGGCCGGAGATGATCAGGGACTGGGCCACGGCCAGGGCGCGGCGGGTACGCACGGTGGCGCCGACGGTGGCCAGCATGATCGAGTGGCGCTGGGTGTCGATCAGCGAGAGCACGGTGGCGGTGACCGCGGCCGTGGTGCTCAGCAACGCGGTGCAGGCCAGCAACAGCAGGGCGAACAGCGCGGCCTCGCGGGTGTCGCCGCGTTCGACGTAACTGCCCAGGCCGGCGGCGCTGACCATCTCGCCGATCCGGTCCTGCTCGAACCCGCTCAGCCGCCGGTCCAGCTCGATGTCCAGCGCGCGCAACGCGCCCGGCACGTCCAGCCGCTCGGCGGTCCGCGGCGGCAGCACCACCAGCGCCGAACCCACCTCGCTGTCCACCGCCATGGCCGGTAACGACAGTTCGTGGCTGCCCTGCGGGGTGTTCACCACGAACCGGGTGCGGCCGTCCTGCACGTACCGGGAGTCCAGCACCACCGCCTCACCCCGGTCCAGCGCGGCCGCCGCGGCCGGGTCGGCGACCCCGCTGACCCGGCGCAGCAGCTCCGCGTCGCCGACCAGCACCGCGCCCAGCAGCCGCCGGTGGTGCACGCAGTCCGGGCCGCCCGGCGGCAGCCACTGCTCCCGGGTGGTCCAGTCCGCGCCGCAGCCGGCCGAGGGCGCCATGGCCACCTCCACCGTGCGCGGGCAGCCGCCGGCGCCGCAGGTGTCCCAGGCCCCCGGCAACGCGGTGACCTCGGCGAAGGAGCGGACCGGCAGCGCCTCCCCCAGGCTGTTCCGCAACTCCGCCAGGCCGGCTGGGCGGTCGGCCGCGTCGGCGACGAGGACCGCGGCGTGCCGGTCCGGCAGGGTCGGCCAGTAGCGGCCGGAGGTGTAGGCGTTGCGGGTGGCGTCCAGGGTGTCCAGCGCGATGGTGCCGATCACCACCATCATCACCGCGGCGATCGCCGGTGCGCTGCGGGCGCGGTGCCGGCCCAGCTCGCGCAGGGCGATCCGCACGCTCACCGGCAGTGCGGGGGCCAGCGCGGCGATCCGGCCGACCAGCGCCGGGAACCAGCAGAACAGGCCCACGCTGATCAGCACCGTGGCCACCGGCACCAGTCCGCGCCAGTCCAGGAAGAACGCCGCCGCCGCGGCCACCGCCAGCCCGCTGAACACCAGCGCGCCGCCCAGCACCGGGGTGACCCGGGAGGGCCGCCGGTCACTGCGCCGTTCGGCCAGCAGCTGCCCGGCCTTGGTCCGCCCGGCGCGCACCGCGGGCACCACGGCCGCGGCCACCCCGGTGAACAGGCCCAGCGCCACCGGCAGCAGCAGATCGTCGAGGCCGACCTCGAACCGCCAGATCTGCGGCAGGTCGAAGCGCAGGAACACCTCGATCAGCACCGCCGCCGCCCCGGTGCCGGCCAGACTGCCCAGCATCGCACCGGCCAAGCCCAGCAGCAGGCCCCAGACCAGCAGCAACAGCACCAGCTGACCGCCGCTGGCCCCGTTGGCGGCCAGCGCGCCCAGCTGACGGCGGCCCAGCCGGATGCCCACGGCGAACATCGCGCCGCCCAGCAGGATCACCTGGACCACCGCGATCCCGGCCAGCAGCATGCCCAGCCGCTCCCCGGTGGACTGGCTGCGGTCGTGCCCACCGGTCAGATCGTCGATGAGCAGGTCGTGGAAGCTGCGGTACGCGCCGGGCGGATCGCCGGGCAGCGGGACCTTCTCCGGCGGCGGGGGCGCCAGCACCGCGCCACGGGAGTACACCGCGAGCCCGTGCTCGTTGGCCGCCAGCACCCCGGCCCAGTCGATGTCCTTGTCCACCAGCCACATCCGCCCGCCCAGCCGGGGCGCCTCGGCGGGTGCGGCGCGCAGCAGCTGCTCGTAGAGCGCGCCGGGCTGGGCGAAGAGCACCAGCTCACCGTGGTCGCGGGTCGGCCTGGCCTCCCCGACCACCAGGAAGGACCGCCCGGCGGCCGGCACCGCCACGGTGGCGCCGAGGTCGATCCCGGCCCGGCGCAGGAACTCCGGCGAGGCCGCCACCTCGTCCGGCCCCTTGGGCGCCCGGCCGCGCACCTGCTCGGTGATGCCGCGGGCCAGCGGGTGGACGTAGTCCAGCTCCTGGAACTGGGTGCTCAGCCGGGTCGCGCCGGTGGTGGCGGTCAGCAGCGAGCGGGTCATGGTCAGCACCAGCGCGCCCGGCGGCAGCTCCGGCCGGGCCGCGTGCCGGTGTTCGGGGGTGCCCTCGGCCGGCGGCGCGGCACGCACCTGGGTGCCGTCCAGGTTCTGCAGGATCGGCACATCGCCGAACCCGGCGTCGGTGACCCTGGCCGCGGCCTGGCCGAGGTGCTGTTCGATCGTGTGCTTGGGGCTGGCGCGCTGGACGTCCGAGAGCACATCGCTGAGCAGGGTCGCGGCCACCGGCACCGAGATCATCACGGCCAGCGCCAGGCTGGCGCCCTTGGTCGCGCTGATCCAGCGCAGCACCAAGCGGCACACCGCCCGCACCGCGGGCGGGGAGAACACGCCGCCCCGCACCAGACCGCCCCCTCAGCAAAGGGTTACCGAACCTCGGCAGCAGTCTTCCGGGCGGGAGCGCTCAGGTCATCCTCCTACCCGCCCGGGTTCTGCCTGCTCGGCGGGCGCGGGCACGGGGGCCGCCACCGAACCGGCGGTCTCCACGGCCTGCGCGCGCCGGGCCAGCCGCTGCTCGCACAGCTCCAGCCAGCGCACCTCGGCCTCGGCCTGGAACACCAGCGAGTCCAGCACCAGCAGCCAGGCCAGGTCCTCATCCGCGGATGCCTGCGCCTTGAGCCGGGTGTAGTTCTGCAGCACCCGCAGGGTGTGCAGCCGCTGCACCCGGACGATGCCGCGGGCGTCCACCCCGGGCAGCGCCGCCGCCAGGGCGATCTTGATGGCCAGCTCGTCGCGCGCGGGCGCGCCGCGGTCGACCGGGCTCTGCAACCAGCGCTGCACCTCGCCCCGGCCACCGTGGGTCAGCCGGTAATAGATGTGTCCCTCGGCGTCCTGTCCGGCCGGTTCGACCAGATCATCGCGTTCGAGCCGCCCCAGGGTCGTGTAGACCTGCCCGATGTTGAGCGGCCAGGTGGATCCGGTACGCGTCTCGAACTCGGCGCGCAACTGGAAGCCGTACTTGGGTCCCTGCTGTAACAGGGCCAACAGCGCCTGGCGGATTGACATGACCCCGTAGGTACCATCTCCGCCCGCGCTTGTCGCCCCTCTGCGGAAATCTGGTTTGGACCAGTTGACCCGGCAGGCACCGGCACACCCAGGTCGAATTGAAGATTCAAAAGCGTCTACCTGGTCAATATATTGCGTATGTTAACGTTCGGCGACCCCGGTGCCACCGCCTGAATTCCCGAGGTTTCCATGGCCAGCCCAGCCGTTGTCCGGGTATTCGTCATCGATCCCCAACCGATTGTCGCCGCCGGTTTGCAAGCCGTGTTCACGCCGGTCGAGGACCTGGTGCTGCAAGGCGGCGCGACCTCATGGCGTACCGCGTATCCCCAGTTCAGCGAGTGTCCTCCGGATGTCGTACTTCTGGAGCTGGCGACCACCCTGGAAGACGGCCTCGGCCTGATCCGGCATCTTCGGGAATATCACCCGGAGACCGAGGTGCTGGTGTTCACCGAGGAAGGCCGCCGGGTGCTGGCCGCATTGCGCGCGGGCGCCCGCGGTTTTCTGCTGAAAACGGCGAGCCGGACCGACCTGGTGGCCGCGGTGCGCCGGGCGCGGGCCGGGGTGGCCACCGTGTCACCAGACCTGCTGTGCCAACTGGTGGCCGAGGTTCAGCAGGACGGCAGCAGGCCAAAACTGTCGGAGCGGGAGCTGGAGGTGCTGCGGCTGGTGGCCGCCGGGCGGCGCACCGCCGAGATCGCCAAGGGCCTGTTCGTCAGCGAGGCCACCGTGAAGACCCACCTGCAGCGCAGTTTCGCCAAGCTCAAGGTGAACGGCCGGGTGGAGGCGGTGCGGGTCGCGGTGGCCGCCGGGCTGCTGCCGGGGCACGTTGTGCAGGCCGACTGAATCCGCAGTTCAGTAATCGTCGATGGACGCATGCGCACGCGCGCACGCAGACTTCCAGGCATCTCGCGCGTCCCTGAGTTCTCTGGAGTTGCCTGGTGAAAGCCCTGATCAAGGCCAAGGACGAGCCCGGCCTGTGGCTGGAGGACGTCCCGATGCCCGTCGTCGGCGCCGACGACGTGCTGGTGAAGGTGCTGCGCACCGGCATCTGCGGCACCGATCTGCACATCCAGGACTGGGACGACTGGGCGCGGCGCAACGTGCCGGTGCCGCTGATCACCGGGCACGAGTTCGTCGGCGAGGTGGTCGAGATCGGCTCGGCCGTGCGCGAAGTCGCGGTGGGCGACCTGGTCAGCGGCGAGGGACACCTGGTCTGCGGCAAGTGCCGCAACTGCCTGGCCGGGCGGCGGCACCTGTGCGCCCGCACCAAGGGCCTTGGCGTGCACCACAACGGGGCCTTCGCCGAGTACGTGGCGCTGCCCGCGACCAACGCCTGGGTGCACCGCAACCCGGTCGACCTGGACGTGGCCGCGATCTTCGACCCGTTCGGCAACGCCGTGCACACCGCGCTCAGTTTCCCGATCATGAACGAGGACGTGCTGATCACCGGCGCGGGCCCGATCGGCGTGATGGCCGCGGCGGTGGCCAAGCACGCGGGCGCCCGGCACGTGGTGATCACCGACGTCAGCCCGTACCGGCTGGAGCTGGCCGAGAAGGTCGGCGTGTCGCTGGCCCTGGACGTCAGCAAGCACACCATCGCCGACGCGCAGAAGCAGCTCGGGCTGCGCGAGGGCTTCGACATCGGGATGGAGATGTCCGGGCAGCCGGCCGCGTTGCGCGAGATGATCGCGAACATGACCCACGGCGGCCGGATCGCCATGCTCGGCCTGCCCAGCAAGGAGATCCCGGTGGACTTCTCCACCGTGGTGCTCAACATGCTCACCATCAAGGGCATCTACGGCCGGGAGATGTTCGAGACCTGGTACTCGATGTCGGTGCTGCTCGAAGGCGGCCTCGACCTCAGCCCGGTGATCACCCACCGGTTCGGCCACGAGGACTTCGAGGAGGCCTTCGGCACCGCCCGCGAGGGGCGTTGCGGCAAGGTCATCCTCGACTGGACCACGAACTGAGTCTCGCCCCACTCGCTCTGAAAGGGACCTGATGTTCGGCACCATGCGCGAAGATCTGCGCACCAGCCTCCAGGAGATCCGCGACGCCGGCCTGTACAAGGCCGAGCGGGTCATCACCACCCCGCAGAACGCCGCGGTCGGCGTCGGCGGCGGACCGAAGGTGCTCAACTTCTGCGCCAACAACTACCTGGGACTGGCCGATCACCCCGAGGTCGTCGCCGCGGCCAAGGCCGCGCTGGACGAGTGGGGCTTCGGCATGGCCTCGGTGCGGTTCATCTGCGGCACCCAGCAGATCCACAAGGACCTGGAGTCGCGGCTGTCGGGCTTCCTCGGCACCGAGGACACCATCCTGTACAGCTCGTGTTTCGACGCCAACGGCGGTCTGTTCGAGACCCTGCTCGGCGCCGAGGACGCGGTGATCTCCGATGAGCTGAACCACGCCAGCATCATCGACGGCATCCGGCTGTCCAAGGCCAAGCGGTTCCGGTACAAGAACCGGGACATGGGTGATCTGGAGCGGTGCCTGGTCGAGGCCAAGGACGCCCGCTACCGGCTGATCGCCACCGACGGCGTGTTCTCCATGGACGGCTACCTGGCCCCGCTGGACGAGATCTGCGCCTTGGCGGAGAAGCACAACGCGCTGGTGATGGTGGACGATTCGCACGCGGTCGGCTTCACCGGCCCGACCGGCGCGGGCACCCCGGAACTGTTCGGCGTGCAGGACAAGATCGACGTGCTCACCGGCACGCTGGGCAAGGCCCTCGGCGGGGCCAGCGGCGGGTACGTCTCCGGGCGGGCCGAGATCGTGGAGCTGCTGCGGCAGCGTTCCCGGCCGTACCTGTTCTCCAACTCCCTGGCGCCCGCGGTCACCGCCGCCTCGATCAAGGCCCTGGACCTGATCAGCACCTCCGGCGACCTGCTGGAGAAGCTGCGGCAGAACACCGAGCTGTTCCGCCGGGAGATGACCGCCCGCGGCTTCGCCGTGCTGCCCGGCGAGCACCCCATCGCGCCGGTGATGATCGGCGACGCGGCCGAGGCCGGCCGGATGGCGGAAGCGTTGCTGGAGCAGGGCATCTACGTGATCGGCTTCTCCTACCCGGTGGTGCCGCACGGCAAGGCCCGCATCCGCACCCAGATGTCCGCCGCGCACAGCACCGACGAGGTCTGGCAAGCCATCCACGCCTTCGAAAAGGCCCGCGACACCCTCAAGGGCTGATCCCCCCGGCGTGTTGGCCGTTCTCGTACGCCCAGTTGGCCAAACTCGTACGCCGAGTTGGGCCAACTGGGGCGGCGAGTTGGGCCAAGTGGGACGGTTTCAGACGCGGCGGGCGAGGGCGACCAGGTAGCGGCAGGGTGTGCCGGTGGGGTTGACGTAGGCGCAGGGCTGGGGTGGGCCGAGCTGGAGGCAGTCGCCGGTGGCCAGTTCGTGCAGGACCTCGCCCTCGCGGAAGTCCAGGCGGCCGTCCAGGACCCAGATCTGGTGGTGCACCAGGGTGTAGGTGTCGGCTGGATACTCGACGACGGCGTTGCCGGGGAGTTCGACCTCGACGAGTTCGAGGGGTCCGCCCGCGGAGGGGGAGACCGCGCGGCGGCGGTAGCCGGTTTCCGGGTCTGTCCACTGTGGCTGGTCGGCGGCGCGGACGAGGCGGCGTTCGCCTTCGGCGCGGGCGATGAGTTCGGACAACGTCATGCCCAGCGCGGCGGCCAGCCTGCCCAGTAGGACCGCGGTGGGTTGCGCCTCACCGCGTTCGATCTTGCTGATCATCGCCCGGGACACCCCCGACCGCTGCGCGAGGGCGTTGATCGTGATGTCCCTGGCGACCCGGGCGTCTTGCACGGTGGTGGCGAGCGACACGGAGAGCGGATCCGACATGCTGTCCACTATAGCGACACTTCTGTCTACTATAGTTTCATGGACGGAGTGCGCGACGCAGCAGCAGAGGACGCGGAGGCGTGTGCGGCGATCTACGCCCCGTACGTCACCGGCACCACGATCACCTTCGAGACCGAGGCGCCAGGCGTGCCGGAGATGGCCGCACGGATCGCCGAGGCGCAGCGCGAGCACGCGTGGGTGGTACTGGAGGAGGACGGCCGGGTGGTGGGTTACGCCTATGGCGGGCCGTTCAAGACGCGGGCGGCTTATCGGTGGTCCTGCGAGGTCAGCGTTTATCTGGAGTTGGGGCGGCGTCGGGCCGGGGGTGGGCGGGCGTTGTATGGGGCGTTGTTCGAGCGGCTGGCGGCGCGGGGATATCGGACGGTGGCAGCGGGGATGACGTTGCCGAATGCGGCGAGCGAGGGGTTGCACCGGGCGCTGGGGTTTGAGGAGGTGGGGACTTATCGGCGGATCGGGTGGAAGGACGGGGCCTGGCATGACGTCCGATGGGCGCAGCTGATGCTCTCGGATGAGGCTGGGGCACCGGCGGAGCCTCGCTGACGGGGATCACCCCTGCCGGCGTGTTGGGCCAACCGGTACGCCGGTTTTGCCCAAGCGGGCGTACCAGTTGGCCCAAGTGGTACGGAAGTGCGGATCGCACCGCTGATTCGCCACCAGAGTTGTACGACAACGGCCAACACCCTGTCCCACAACGGCCAACACCCCGTACGACAACGGCCAACACGCGGGGTGGGTGGGGTGGGTTAGGGATCTACTAGGGCGGGGTGGGCTGGGTTGTCTTGGCGGATGACTATGTCTGCCAGGGATTCTGGGTTTACCTCCTCGGTGTAGCGCTTGAAGGCTGGGAGGGTCCAGTGGGCGGACTCGGGGGTGCGGCGGGCCAGGGCGGGGTCGGAGAGTCTCAGGTGGACGGTCAGGTCCAGGGGGAGGCCCTGGCCCAGCAGGAGGGGGCCGTCCAGGAGGAGGACTCCGCCTGGGGGCAGAGGGACGCGAACGGCTCGGGTGGAGCGGTCGGTGTGGGGGTTGCGCAGGGTGGGGAGGACTTGGCCGGAGCCGTTGGGGGACAGGGGGTCCAGGACTTCTCGGCGGAGGGCGTTGGTGTCCAGCCAGTTGAGGTAGAAGGAGTCTGGGTCCTGGTGGCCTTGTTCCAGGCGGAGGGAGGCCGGGCGGAGGAAGTCGGCGGCGCTCACTCGCTGGACTGGACGGCCGTGCACTCGCAGGGGTTCGACCAGGGCGTCGGCCAGGTGTTCGGGGTGGGCGGCGGCGGCGCCGTCGATGGCGACTCGCGCCCACTGGTGCGGTGGGAGGGTGGCGATGCGTTCCGCCAGCTCGGTCACCAGGGCGTCGAAGGACACCGGTCGTACGCGCACCTGGTCCATCCTGCCAACCCGGAGCGGGGGGTGACCTACTGCACTTCCGGGTTCCGGAACAACGGGAGGTAGTAGACCGTTGAACATTTCGACTGACGCGTGTGTGATCCGGCGACGACCTACCCGAGAGTCGCTGTCCAGGCCGGATGGCACGCGGTGAACCCCCCAGACCACCGCCTCCCCCATCCGGGCCCAGATCACCGCGTCAGTCCACTGCCGTCGGTCGGTAACACCCCCCTCGCCGGCCGACGGCCCTCTTCGTCAAGTTTTGGGGAACAAACGGCAAGTGCGATAAGTTGTAGGTAGCGGTCGGCGTGTTACGTGTCCCCCGGGCTCACTTTCCGCCTTCATGGAATACCGTTCGGCTGGAGCCATGTCGTGCCTTTCGCCGAGAGGCGACCTAGCGCGTCGACCGCCCCTACTTCCCCGGCCCGGCCGGGATGCTCCCCGCAGCCACCCGGATGCGCGCAGCCTTGCGCGCCCCGGCTGCGGCAGGGTGAATCCATGAGCGAGTGGACCTTCGGGGTCGAGGAAGAGTTCATCCTCGTCGACGCGGACACCGGCAGGCTGGCGGCCCAGGCCGCCGCGGTCCGGCATGGCGCCGACGCCAGCGGCTCGGACGATGAACTCCAGCTGGAGCTGACCCGGTACCAGGTGGAGATCGCCTCGCCGGTCTGCACCACCGCGGACCAGCTCAGCGAGAACCTCACCCGGCTACGCGGGCGGCTGGCCGCCAGCGCCAGGGAGCGGAACCTGCACCTGCTGGCCACCGGCACCGCGGTGCTCGCCGAGCCCTGGCCGCCACCACTGGCAGGCCAGGACCGCTACCAGGTCATCGCCGAGCGCTTCGGCGGGCTGATCGACACCCTCTGCGGCTGCCACGTGCACGTGGCCATCCCGGACGCCGAGTTCGGCATCAAGCTCAGCAACCACCTCCGGCCCTGGCTGCCGCTGCTGCTGGCGCTGAGCGCGAACTCCCCGTTCTCCCGCGGCCAGGACAGCGGGCACGCCAGCTGGCGGCACGTCACCTGGGCCCGCTGGCCCTCGGCCGGGCCGCCGCCCTTCTTCGAGTCCGCCGCGCACTACGAGGCCAGCGTGAGCGCGCTGCTGCACGTGGGCGCGGCGCTGGACCGCAAGATGATCTATTGGGACATCCGGCTCTCCGAGGCCCAGCCGACCCTGGAGTTCCGGGTCTGCGACGTGGCCGCCACCGTCGAGGAGGCCGTGCTGCTCGGCGTGCTGGTCCGGGCGCTGGCCCAGGCCGCCAGCCACGACCTGGACACCGGGGTGCCTGCCAAGCCGGTTCCGCACGAGGTGCTGCGGGCCGCGCTGTGGCGGGCCGCCAGGGACGGCCTGGGCGGCTACTGCCCTGATCCGGAGTCCGGGGCGCTGCTGCCGGTCAGCGTCGTGCTGCGGCGCGCTCGGCAGCGGCTACGGCCGTTCCTGCTCGACAACGGGGAGCTGGAACTGGTCGAGGAACTGACCGAGCACCTGTGCACCGTGGGCGGTGGCGCGCACCGGCAACGGCAGGCGATGGCCCGCCGCGGCGAGCCGATGGACGTGGTCGACCTGCTCGCCCGGCAGACCACGGTTTCGTCATTACTGGACTCGCCCAGCTAGCGTAGGAGGGTGCAGCCAGGTCGTCCTCCCCGAAATCACCAGCCCAACCACTCCAGCGTCCACCTGCTCTGGTCCCAGAAGGTGATCTCCGAGCTGGTGGACAACGCCGTGCTGGGCCCGGACGACCTGGTCATGGACCTGGGCGCGGGCACCGGCTCGATCACCGCCGAACTGGTGCGCACCCGCGCCAGGGTGCTGGCCGTGGAGCGCGACGAGGAGTTCGTCGGCGACCTGGAGCGGCGCTACGGCGACCACGAGAACCTGCGGGTGGTGCACGACGACCTGCTCTCGGTGCCGCTGCCGCACCGGGAGTTCGCGGTGGTGGCCAACATCCCGTTCTCCATCACCACCGCGCTGCTGCGCAGGCTGCTGAACACCCCGAACGGCTCGCTCACCCAGGCCGACCTGCTGGTCGAGTGGGGCATGGCCAAGCGGCTCACCGCGGCCTGGCCGCGGGACCTGGAGGCCGCCTGGTGGGCGGCCCGGTTCGAGATCTCGATCAAGCACCGGGTGCCTGCCACCGCGTTCCGCCCCGCGCCCAAGATCGACGCCGCGCACCTGGTGTTCAAGCGCAAGACCGGCCAGAGCAAGCACCTCCAGGGCGTGATCTGGGCCCTGCTGAGCACTGCCTACGGCGGCCCGAACGTGCCCGCGCGCACCGCGCTGACCTCGTTCATCACCCGGGGCCGGGCGCACCGGATGCTGCACGAGATCGGCATCGAGTCCCAGGCGCCGGTGGGCACCATCAAGCTCAGCCAGTGGCTGGGCATCGCCACCGAGCTGGCCGCGGACAAGTCGCTGTCCTGGCCGCCGCTGCCGAAGAACCTGCGCACCGACGGCTCCCGCCGGGAGGAAGCACCCAACCGCGGGCTGCGCGCGCCGCAGGGCAAGGCCGCGCAGGGCCGGGCGAACCAGGGCAACGCGGGTCGTGGCCAGGGCAACACCGGGCAGGGCAAGGCGGCCTACGGCAAGGGCAAGGGCGGGCACGGCAACTCCGGCCAGGACCGGTCTAACCAGGGACGTTCCGCGCAGGGCCGGTCGACCGGTAAACCCCGACGCGCACCTGGGCGCTGACCGCGTAGGGCTCCGGCAACGCGGCGATCCGGCCGGCTAGTTCGGCCGGGTCGGTGTGCCAGGCGTTGGGGCCCATGCTGACCACGGTGGCCACCTCGGTCCGGGACAGGCCCAGCCGGAACCGCCGCCGGATCTCACCCACCTGGGTGAAGTGCGCGCCGAGTTGCTCGTCCACCCGGCGGCCCTTGTCCGCGTCCACCCGCAGCAGGCCCAGCTCGTCCACCAGCGCGCCCAGGTGGCCGGTCTCCGGGGTGACCACGACCAGGCGGCCGCCGGGGGCCAGGATCCGGGCCATCTCCGGGCCGTTGCGTGGGGCGAAGACGTTGAGCAGCACCGCGGCCACGCCATCGCGCACCGGCAGCCCGCGCCAGGCGTCGCACACCACCGCGCCCGCCCTCGGGTGTGCCCGCGCGGCCCGGCGCAGCGCGAACTTGGACAGGTCCAGGGCCAGCCCGACCGCGGCCGGGGACTGGTCGAGAACCTCGGCCAGGTAGTGCCCGGTGCCCGCGCCCAGATCCACCACCGGTCCGCTGACCGGCCCGCCGAGGGCCTCGGCGATGGCCGCGCCGATCGGCCGGTAGTGGCCGGCGCCGAGGAAGTCCGCGCGGGCGGCGACCATGGCCGCGGTGTCCCCGGTGCCCGCGCCCGCGTCCCCGGCGAGCAGACTGAGATAGCCCTGCCTGGCCAGGTCGAAGGTGTGCCCGGTGGCGCAGCGCGCGCTGGGCCCGGCCAGGTTCAGGCCGAGGCCGCAGTGCGGGCAGGCCAGCAGTCCGAGCACGTCAGCGAGCACGGCCAAACCCTAACAACGGCGGCGGCTCACCTCAGGGCGCGGCCCACGTGGAAGTCGGTGCCGTTGTAGCAATCCTCGACGTTGTCCATCATCACGTCGCAGAAACGCCGGTAGGCCATCTCGGTGACCAGGGTGCGGAACCAGGCCCAGCGGTCCAGCCGGAGCAGCGCCATCAGCGGCGGCACCGGGAAGTTCTGGCAGGACATGAAGGACACCACGGTGCCGCGGCCGTCGCCGGTGCGCCGGAAGGACATGTAGCCGTCGTCGCAGACCGCGGACCCGTTGGGGCTGTGCACGGTCAGCATCCAGACCCGCTGCTCGTCCTCGGTGTAGTCGATCTTCTCCAGCTTGTAGACGTCGAGTTCCTGCTTGCCCATGAAGGCGGCGTAGTTGGGCTGCGGCAAGGCGATGATCCGCACGCCCTGGTGCAGGGCCCGGTCCTGCTCGTCCCGCTGCACCACCCGGGTGCTCAGGCCGAGCGAGTCCCGGTAGAACTGGCCGACGTGCCCGATCGGCACCCGGGTGACGAAATCCTCATACGGCACGTCCAGGACGCGTTCGCCGTGGAAGAGCACGGTGCCGTCGGGCTGGTGGATCCAGCGCATGCCACGGCGATCGGCCGGCTTGCCCTTGAGCCGGTGCTCGATGTCCACCAGCTCCGGGATGATCTTCTCGTAGTCGCTGCCGTGGTAGACGTCGAGATCAATCTCGAACGGTGGCTCCAGCCGGGGAACCGTCCGTTTGGCGAGCACGATCCGGCTCGCCCAGGCGATCGTCGCCAAGGGGTTGCGCACTGTCGGGATTCCTTTCCTGCTTTCCGGGGAACCACCAGTTCCAGCGGCCCATGAGCTGCATGCTGGCCGGGACCAGCACCCCGCGGATCACCGTGGCGTCGATCAGCACCGCGAAGGCCAGGCCGACGCCGAGCTGCTTGAGCGGGGTCACATCGGAGAGCGCGAAGCCGAAGAAGATCGCGATCATGATGGCCGCGGCGCTGCTGATCACCCGGCCGGTGCGGGCCACGCCGTCGATGATCGAGCCGGTGTTGTCCCCGGTTTCCCGGTACCGCTCGGCGATCCGGGAGATCAGGATGACCTCGTAGTCGGTGGACAGCGCGATCACCACGGACACGATGGTGATCGGCACGATCGGATGCAGATCGGCCGGATCCGACCAGCCGATGATGCGGGCGCCGATCTCGGTGGTGGACAACAGCAACAGCCCGCCGATGCTGGCACCGAGGGAGATCACCACCAGCAGCACGGCCTTGATCGGCAGGATGATCGAGCGCATCGCCACGATCAGCAGCAACAGCACCAGACCGAGCAGCACCAGCAGCATCAGCGGCAGGCTGGCGAAGAGCGCGTCGGTGGCGTCGATGCGCATCGCGGTCTCGCCGCCGACCTCGAACCGGATGCCGGAGAGCGTTTCGTGCAGGCTGCCGCCGCGCAGGCTGCGCACCAGTTCGTGCGTGCGGTCATCGGACGGGCTGTGCGTGGTGGCCACGCTGACCCGGTACGCCTCGGTGTTGTCCAGCGGGATCGGCCGGGCGGCCAGCACATCCGGGTTGCCGGTCAGCGTCTGCGCGATCCGTTCGGCGTTGCCGCGGACCTCGCCGGAACTGCCGTGCACCACGATCTCCACCGGGGCGAACACGCCGGGCCCGAAGGCCTTGGCGCCCAGTTCGGTGGACTGGCGGACCTGCGAGTCCACCGGCATCTGGCTGGCGGTGGGCAGATCGACCTTCTGCACCAGGTCCAGCACGGGCAGGCACAGCGCGGCCAGCACCGCGGTGCCCGCGACCAGCCACAGGAACGGGCGCTTGGTGACCCGCAGGCCCCAGCGGCCCCAGAAGCCGGACATCTCGCCGTCCACGTGCGCGGTGCTGACCTCGCCCGCGGCCAGCCGGGCGCGTTCCTTCTTGCGCAGGATCCGGTGCCCCAGGGCACGCAGCACGATCGGCGCGCCGATCAGCGCGGCCACGATGGCCATGGCGGTCACCAGCATCATGCCCAGCGCGGCGGTCTGGATGGCCCGGGAGTCGACCATGAACATGCCGGCCTCGGCCACGAGCACGGTGAGCCCGGACCAGGCGACGGCCACGCCGGTGGTGCGCATGGCGGTGCGGACCGCGTCATCCACCGCCAAACCGCCGAGTAGCAGTTCGCGGACGCGTTGCACCAGGAACATGGCGTAGTCGATGGCCAGCGCCAGGCCGACCATGGTGGCCGAGTTGGTGACGTATTCGGAGAAGGGGATGCCGAAGGCCAGCGCACCCGCCACGCCAAGGCCGCCGAGCAGTGCGGAGGCGCCGATGGCCAGTGGCACCAGGGTGGCCCACAGGGTGCCGAAGGTCAGCAGCAGCACCACCAGCACGATGGGCAGGCCGACCTGTTCGGCGCGCAGCAGGTCGCTGCGGGAGAGCTGGACCAGTTCCTCCCGGTGCGCGCCGTAGCCGCCGAGGAAGACCTTGCTGTCCCCCGGCGCCAGGCCCTCGATGTCCAGGAGTTTGTTGGCCACCCCGATGGAGCCGTCGATGCCGCCGGTGCTGGACACGCCGAACACGGTGATCGGCCCGGTGCCCTCCTTGGCAGGCGGCAACGGCAGCGGCTGCACCTCGCGCACGCCCTCGGTGCCGGCGATCTTGTCCCGGACCGTCTTCAGCTCCCCCGCGCCCTCCGCGGTGGCCGCCTTGCCGGTGACCACCACGAACAACGCGGGCACGCCGTTGCGGCTCAGCTCGCGGGCCACCGATTCGGCCTGGCTGGTCGAGGATGCCTCGCCGCCGGGCACGGCCCGGCCCTCCAGGCCGATGGCGAAGGCGCCGCCGGTGATGGCCAGCAGGACCCAGGCCACGACGATGAGCCTGCTGTTGCGGAAAAGGGCGTCAGTGAGGCGGTCCAACGGGGACTCCTGGTACGTGCGGAAAGGAACTCAGGACACCAACCGGGCAGCTAGCGTGCTCGGCTCGCCGGTGGACTGAGCAGCGTGCTGTGGTGGAAGCCGAGCCGGGGATCGCTCCACCACCGCAGCCCGGTGTCGAACTCCTGGAGTTCAGGCATCCGCACCTGGAGCCGAACGGTGTTCTCCGGATAGTTGTATACCGTGATCGTGTTCAGTCCCCGGTTCGCGGTGAACAAGAGTGACTGATCGGCGGATAGCTGGCAGGCGTAGACCGAGTCGATCATCGCGCCGCGGGAGACGCGCAGCGCGCGCAGGTAGTGGTGGCCGCCGGTGAGGATGGATCCCCTGGTCAGGGTGTCCACCGCGGTGCGCAGCACCTGACGTCCCGCGCGCAGTTTGCTGCGCAGGCTGGGTTTCTCGTCGAGTACCCGGTAGCTGGTGAAGCTGTCCAGGTCGATCATCACGATGGTGCCGCTGGCGCCGTTGCAGTAGATGAGTTCGCGGTCGGAGATGCACACGTCGGAGTTGATGTGCGCGGGTGTGTCGTGCCCGGCGGTCCAGTGCCGCAGCACCTGGCCGGTCTCCGCGTCGACCTCGAAGGCGTATTCCTTGAACTGGGCGATGCTCCACTCGTGCCAGTCCCGGCCGTCCTGCGGCTGCACCCGGAAGGACAGCGCGTAGAACCGGTCCTCCACCGGGTGGCAGACCACGTGCCAGCAGGTCGCGGGCAGCTGCACCCGGCGGGCGGTGCGGGTGTGCAGGTCGAAGATGCCGACCTCGCACGCCTCGCCCCGCCCCGGGTGGTCCATGCCGCCGTAGACCAGGTACCGGCCGGAGGCGGAGGTCTTCATCGCGTGCGGCAGTTTGACGCCGTGGTCGCCGAGCCGTTCGGCCTTGTCCAGGCGTTCCAGATCGGACAGCCACAGGCCGTCGCCCATGGCGGCGACGGCCTGGGTGTCGTTGATCCAGGCGACGTGCGTGCTGCCCTTGATGGAGGAGTCGGTCGGCTCGAAGCGCAGCGTGGAGATGCGCTGCACCTCCTCCAGGGTCTGCGCGTCGTAGAACATCAGGTGCTGGCCGGTGCTGCCGAGGAAGCCCACCCTGTTGTCCGGGCTGACACTGACCGCGTGACCGCCTGCCATGCCGTCGAAGTACTCGACGTTGTAGGCGTAGCGCCCACTGACCGGGTCGTACCGGAAGACGCAGACCCCGGCCCGGCCTTCCAGCCCGTTGAGGCCATTGCCATCCAGGGCGATGTGGAACGCGTACGGATAGTCCATCGCGGGGCTCCGTCCTCTCAGCTCGACGTGGGAGCGCTCAGCGGCGCTTGGCGCGGCGGGTGCGGCGCAGCAGGTACAGACCGGCCAGGGCGACCCCGGCGATCTTCAGCGCGCGCGGGACGCCGGTGGCCTCGCCGTTGCCGGGACGGCCGATCGCGATTTCCTTGCCCTCGTAGACCCGGAGCAGGTTGCCGTAGGTGGTGTTCCAGAACGAGCGGTAGGCCGCCTCGGTGAGGGTGTCCCGGAACCAGATCCAGCGGTCCAGCCCGAACATCTGCATGATCCGCGGCCGCGGGAACACCTGGTGCGCCACGAAGACGACCTTGGTGTGGTTGGAGCCGGGGATCCGGCTGACCGCCATGTAGCTGTCGTCCACCGAGGTGGACAGGTTGGGGCTGCACACGGTGCGCATCCAGTTGCGCTGCTCGTCCGGCCCGTACTCGGCGAACTCCAGCTTGTAGACGTCCAGCTCGTCCTTGCCCAGGAAGGCGGTGTAGGTGGGCTGGGCCAGCGCGGCGATCCGCTCGATCTGCAGCGTGGGCCTGCCTTCGGCGTCCCGGTGCAGCACCTGGGTATTGATGCCGAGCACGTCCTTGAAGCAGTCGCCGACCCGGCTGATCTCGACCTTGGAGACGAAGTCGTCGTAGTCGATGTCGACGGTGCGCACGCCGTAGAAGTAGACCTCGGTGCGGCCGTGGATCCAGCGCATGCCGTCGGCGGTCAGCGGCACGTCCAGCAGCTGCTTCTCCACCTTCTCGGTGGAGTCGGTGTCGTAGACGTAGCTCGGGTCGCGGTACTGCTCCAGGTCCAGCCGGACCGGCAACCGCTTGCGGGACAAGGTGTTCTTCGCGAACATGATCTGCGCCGCGCGGAAGATCTTGCGCGGGGCGAGGTCGGTGAGCAGTGTGCCCTGCGGCACCGTGTTCGGTGCGCTGTGGTGCGCGTAGAGGGCCTCCGCGGACCGGTCGGTGCTCATGATCGATTTCCTCCAGCGGGTGGTGGTGGGTGGTCGGGACGCGCTCAGAGCGGGACGGCGGCCGCGCGGGCGGGGATCGGGGCGCCCTCGGGGAACTCCACCCGGTCGCCGAACAGGCCGATCAGCACCAGCTGGACGACGTCGGTGAGCAGCCGTTCGGCGACCGGTTCGACGATGCTGGCCAGTGAGGGCACGCCGAAGTCGAAGTCGGCGATCAGCGCGGTCTTGATGCCCTCGGGGGTCTCCTCCAGGACCCAGCCGCCGTAGAACTCCTCGAAGTCGCCTTCGGTCTGGATGAAGTCGAGGCGCATCTCCTCGCGGCGGAACCAGTCCTGTTCGGTCCACTGCAGCAGGCCGTTGCGGAACTCGACCACCCAGCTGCTGTAGGAGGGCCCGCCGTCGCTGCGGTGCATCTCCACCTTGCGCACCACGTCGACGAGTTCGGCGTAGTGGCTGAAGTCGGCGAGGGTGTCGAAGACGGTGTCCGGGTCGGTGTCCCGGATCAGGGCATGGATCTCTACGTGACGCACGTCAGCTCGCTCCTACTGAGTCGGCGGTCGGGTAGCGCGCCGCGACCTCGGCGCAGGCGCCGTCGAAGGCGGAAAGCAGGAACTCGGTGCCCTCGTCGCTGATCACCGCGGGCGGGGTGAAGCGCAGTACGGCGCCAGCGTTGAGGGAGTAGTTGACGATCAGGTGCCGGTTGACCATCTCGGCCAGCAGCGCGCCGGCCAGTCCGGCGCCCTTGAGTTCGACGCCGATGAGCAGGCCGACGCCCCTGACCTCGGTGACCAGTTGCGGGCAGCGGCGATCGACGATCTCGCGCATGCCGGTGAGCAGCACCTCGCCCACCTTGGCCGCCCGTTCCACCAGGCCGTCCTGCTCGATGGCCTCGATCGCGGCGCGGGCGGCGGCCATCGCGATCGGCGCGCCGGAGAAGGTGGAGGTGTGGATGAACGGGTCCCGGTTGAACGCGCGGAAGGCGGCCGGGGTGGCGATCATCGCCGAGACCGGCACGATCCCGCCGGAGAGTCCCTTGCCCGCCAACAGGATGTCCGGGGTGACGCCCTCGCGGTCGGCGCCCCACCAGTGCCCGAGCCTGCCCATGCCGGTCTGGATCTCGTCCAGCACCAGCACCGCGCCGTGCTCGTCGCAGAGCGCCCGGACCGCGCCGAGGTAACCGGCCGGCGGGATGCGCACGCCGCCCTCGCCCTGGATGGGTTCGAGGATGACGCAGGCGTCCGGGCCGCCCTTGGCGAGTTCGGCGGCCAGTGCCGCGGCGTCGCCGAAGGGCACGAAGGAGATATCGGGCAGCAGCGGCCGGAACGGGGCCTGGTACAGGTCGTTGCCGGTGACCGCGAGCGCGCCGAAGGTCTTGCCGTGGTAGCCGCCGATGGTGGAGATGAGCCGGGTTTTGCCCAGGGTGCGGGCGAGTTTGAGCGCGGCCTCGGTGGCCTCGGTGCCGGAGCTGGCGAAGTGCACGTGTTCCAGGCCGTCCGGGGTGACCCTGGCCAGTGCTTCCGCCGCCCGCGCCGCGGTCGGTTCGAGCAGGATGCGGGAGGCGATGGGGCTGGTCTGGATCTGCCGGATGACCGCGGCTTCCACGTGCGGGTGGCGGGCGCCGTGGATGAGCACGCCGTAGCCGCCGGCGTTGAGGTAGCGGCCGCCGTCGGAGGTCTCGATCCACTCCCCGCGCGCCGAGGTCTCCATCTGGGTGCCGAAGACCTCGGAGATCTTGGCCCGGCCGCGGGAGAGGTGGCTGCGGTAGAGGTCGAGCACCTCCGGGTAGCCGGGTTCGGTGCTGGTGCTGGACATGGGGCTCCCTGGGGTCTCAGTCGAGGACGACGGGACGCCCGGAGAACCACCCGAGCAGGGCGTCGGCCGAGCTGTGCCGGGACGGTGGGTGGAAGCCGATCGCGTGCGCGGCGGCGGAGAGGTAGGCGACCTCGGAGGACCGGATGAAAGCCATGCCGCCCAACAGCTCCACCGCCGTGGCCACGGTGGAACGGATGGTGTCGGCGATGGTGAACCGGGTGATCAGCGCGCGGGCCAGGCCGTCGTTGCCGCCGTCGCCCTCATCCAGGTTGCGGGCCGCGCCGTCGAGGGTGAGCGCGGCGCCCTCCACCGCCATGGCCAGGCCGAGCCGTTCGCTCGGCGTGCCCTTCTCGGCGTCGAGCACCCGTTCGACCAGTGCCATGGCCACGCCCAGGTAGCAGGCGGTGACCAGCAGCTCGAACCAGACGAAACCGAGCGTCTGCAGGTCGTCGAGTTCGCCGTTGAGGCCGATGGTCAGTTCGACGATCAGGTCCGGGTGCACCTCGACGTTGTCCAGGATCAGCGTGTCCGACTCCGCGCCTGCCAGTGCCCAGGAGCCCCAGAACGGGGTGACCGAGATGCCGGGTGAGGCGGCCGGGATCATCGCGATCGCGGTGCGGGTAGTGCCGTCGGGCTGTTCCAGGGCCACGCTCGCGGTGAGCAGGTCCATCGACCGGGACAGGCTGCACGGCTGCTTGCGACCGCTGATCCGCCAGTTGGCGCCGTCCCAGACGCCCTTCATGGTCGGGGCCAGGATGCCTTGGGAGGTACGGCCTTCGGCGAATCCGGAGGCCATCAGCCGCTGGTCGGTGGCCACCCCGTCGAGCAGCATCCACTCGAATCCGGTGCTGGACTCGGCCAGCGCGACCAGGCTGGCCAGCGAGAACTGGTGCATGGTGGTGGCCACGGCCAGCGAGGGCGAGCGCGCGGCCAGTGCCCTGGTGACCCGGACCGCGTCCACCGCGGTGGCCCCGCCGCCGTTGTGCTTGGCCGGGATGAGCAGTCCGGGGCCACCGGCGGCGCGGAACAGTTCGATGCCGGGTCCGCCGGGGGATTCCAGGTCCAGCAACGGGATCGCGGCGAGTTTGCCATCCAGGCCGGGCAGGAAGCGTTCGCAGGTCTGGCGTTCCTGGCTGAGCAGTCTCATCGAGTCGCCTCCGGTGCGGCTCCGGTCTCGAACACCGCGGTGCGCGGCTGCACGCCCTCGGCGATGCTGATGCCCTGCAGGTGCGAGGTGCGCAGCAGCGGGTAGTTCAGTTCGCCGAAGGGGCCGCCGGTCAGCCCGGTGCCACCGTGGCTGGCCAGGTAGGGCACGAACCCGATGTGCGAGTCGTTGACCTTGAGCAGGCCGCCGGTGACCACCCGGTTGGCCACCTCCTCGATCACCGAGGGGTCCTTGGCCCACAGGGAGTTGCGCAGGCCGTACTGGTTGGCGTTGAGGAAGGCGATGGCCTGATCCAGCAACGTGCCGTCGTCGGTCTCGGGCACCACGATCGGCAGCAGCGGGAAGAAGGTCTCCTCGCGCACCGCGGTCAGCTCGCGGGCGCCGTCGAGGCCGTCCACCCGCAGCACGGTCGGGGCGATGAACGGGCCGGTGTCCGAGGCGGTGCCGTCGAGTTCCAGCCGGTGCCCGCCGGTGATCACCTCGGCGCCGGCGGCCACGGCTTCCTTGAGGCAGGCGAAGTACTCATCCGGCCGCATCACCGGGGAGAGCAGCACCTCGGGGTCGTCCGGGTAGCCGGGGCGGATCTTGGCGACCAGTGCGGCCAGCTTGGTCAGCAGGGTGTCGGCGATGTCGGGGTGTGCGATGGCGTACTTGGGCACCATGCAGATCTGGCCGGAGCCGAAGAAGCATTCGGTGAGCGCCTCGGCGGCCAGGTCGAGGTCGGCGTCCTTCCACACCAGCACGCCGTCGTTGCCTGCCAGCTCCAGGATCGGCTTCTTGCCGCGGGCGACGGCTTCCTGGCCGAGCTGGATGCCGCGTTCGCTGCCGCCGAAGAAGAAGATGTCGTCTACCAGGGGGCTGTCCAGCCACTGGTTCATGATCTTCTTGGGCTGGCCGCAGACCAGGCTGAGTGTGCCGGGCGGGGCGCCGAGTTCTTCCAGGATGGGCGCGACGATCTCCCGCCAGCCGAACATCACGCCATAGGGCGAGCTGCGCGGGGCCTTGACCACCAGCGTGTTGCCCGCGACCAGCGCGGGCACGCCGAGGAAGGAGTTGGACGCGGCCGCGTTCTGCGGCGGGCTGAGCACCACGACGCCGTCGGGCTTGCGCACCAGCCGCAGCGTGCGCGGACCGACCTGGTGTTCCTCGTGGAGCTGCCTGCGCCACAGGTCCAGGTTTTCCTTGCTGGCGGCCTGCTGGATGCCGGCGATCTCCCATTCGGCGAGCTTGCGCGGGTGGCCTTCGGCGACCAGGACGTCGATGAACTCCTCGCGCCTGCGGGTCACCTCTTCCCGCACCCGCTGGCCCAGCAGCAGCCGGGTTTCGAGGGGGAAGGCGCCCCAGACCGGGGCGGCCGCCTTGGCCTTGACCAGGGCTTCCTGCAGGTGCTCGTCGCTGGTCACGGCGCACCGGGCGGCGACGTTGGGCAGGTCGGCCCCGTCGTCGCGGCTGCCACGTTCCAGCTCGCGCTTGACCTTCAGGTTGGACATGAAGTCATTGAGGAATGCGTTGGCGTTGACCGTGTAGACCCAGTTTTCTCCTGGGCAATCCGAACCGGCAATATAGGAACTGTACGAACGCATCCCAAGAGACCCCCGTCCACTCGCGTGACTCCACAAATATCTGACCAAGCCTGACCGGCGACCGGACCCCGGCTCAATAGAACTTTGGTTCAATAGCGGTTCCGGCAGCCTTCAGCCAGGTGGCCGCAATTTGTGGACACCCCCGGAAGGGCGTCGTCGAAGGTCAGCTGGAACATCAGCGAGACCAGCCCGGCCTGCAACCGCGACTCGACCAGCAGTTTGGCCATCACCTGGGCGACGTGCGCCTTGACCGTCCGCTCGGTCACGCTGAGCCTGCCCGCGATCGCCCGGTTGGACGCGCCGCTGCCGAGGCGCAGGAAGACTTCCAGCTCACGGGCGGAGAGCAGGTCGACCCGGTCCAGCAGGACCGGCCAGGAGGTGGAGCCTGCGGGCAGTTCCAGGCCGAAGCCCGCGCTGGTGGGACGGACGGCGGTGCGGTCGGAGACGTCAACGGTCACGATGGGCCCTTCGCTTCGGCAACACACGTCGATGGTCTGAAACAAACAGACTTCAGGCGGCCCGAAACGAAACTTTGGCGTACTCATTCGGGCGCCGGGCGGAGATCCACAACATTATCGCCATCACCGACAGCCCGTGGGCACTTTGGCCGAGTTGACCCTCAGGACAGGAGAACACGGCCATCCGGCCGCCCGTTGGGGCAGCCGAAATAATAACGTGAATATTTGTGAAACCAGGGTAACGCCGCAATGACGGGAAAACTACCCTGGTCAGTTCGCCCGCGGTGTGAGTACAAACCCGGCGGCGCGGCGCACGGTCTCGGCCGGCACCGGGGCGGCGGCCGGGCCCTGGGATCGGAGGTGCGCGAGCAGCTCCGGTTCCGGGGCCAGCCCGTGCCGCTGAAGGTAGTAGGTGACGGTATCCGTCCACACCCACCGTCCGTCTGTCAAGAAGTTGACAGGCACCACCGCGGTGCGGGCCGGGTCGAGCACGTCGTCCAGCAGCGTCGGGCTGAGCAGCACCGGGGTGCCGCTGTCCAGGTAGTCGGCGATGGCCTGGCGCTCAGCCGGATCGGCCACCCGGGGGTGGTCGGCGGCAAAGCCGGGACCGGTCTCCGGGTGAACGTGGTCAAACACCCTGGCCAGAACAAATTCCGCAGCTGTGGTCACCCCACCAGCACACCCCACCCGCCCCGCGGAGACCACGCAGGACCCCTGGCAGAACCCGTCTGCAGGTCCACCCCACCCCCACCCGCCCACTTTGCCCAAGTCGTACGCGTAGTTGGCCCAACTGGTCGTCCCACTTTGGCCAACTGGGCGGTTAGCGCGGGAAGAGGTGGGGCCAGGAGGTTCGGAGGTCGGCGAGGGTTACCGCCGTGCCGGGTCGTTTGAGCCGTTGGACGACCTCGATCAGGCGGTTCAGGTCCGCGGTGGGCACCGGGGTGTCGGCGGCGCGCTGGTCGAGGTCGCGGAGGAGGTTGGCCAGGTGGTCGTGGCTGATGCCGCCGGCCAGGTCGGTGGTGCGGCGGAGGGCGGTGAGCCGGTCGACGGTGAGGGGTCCGGTGAGTTCGTCGGCGAGCAGGGCAATCCGCCAGGCGGCCAGGCCGTCCTGCCGCCGGGATTGGTTGAGCCACACCGCGTCCTGGGCGCGGTCCAGGGCCGGGCGGCGGTGGCCGACGCCGAGCTGCCCGGCGAGTCCGGCCAGGTCGGCACGGTGGACGGGAGCCGAGCCGGTGAGCGCGGACAGGGCGGTGCGGACCCGGTCGGCCCGCTGCCGGGCGGTGCGGTGGTCCGGGCCGGCGGGCGGCGGGAATTCCGGTTCGGGTTCGGCGGCCTCGACCAGCAGGTGCTCGGGCAGCTGCTCGCGATGGGTGACGTGCAGCCGGGCGCCGGGCGGCAGCAGCACCTCGTCCGGGTCACCGGCGAAGATCGAGATGTCCTTGGCGGCCCGGCCGGTCAGCTCGGCCCGGACCAGCATTCCGTTGTGGGGCACAGATTCCTCGGCCTGTTCCCGGGACCGGGTGACGCCGTGGCTGGGCACCAGCGGGCCGGTGCGCGGGCCGCCGTGCCAGACCGTGCCGCGTACCGGGGGCAGCAGGGCGAGGGCCTCGCGGACCAGTTCGGCGTGCCGGGCCGGGGCGCCGGTCGCGGCCGGATCATGGTGCCGCAGCAGGGAGTTGACGGCCTGCTGCGCCGGGCCGCGGTAGGCGCGCAGCGCGGCCACGTGCGCGGGTGAGAGCAGGCCGAGCACGTCCTCGGCGGTGAGATCGTTGCGCGCCAGCCAGGTGCGCACCGCGGGCTCCCCCGCCACGGCCTGGAAGCGGGCCAGGCTGTGCCGGGCGACAGTCGCCTCGGCCGGGTCGGCGTGCTCCAGGTACACCGCCTCGTGCGGCAGCAGGCCGTCGGTGCCGGGCAGCGCGCGCAGTTCGGCCAGACTGAGGCCCGGCAGGCTGCGGTACAGGGAGGCGGCGTTGGTGCGGTCCACTCCGGGCAGCGGGAACACCAGTCCGGACCCGGCCAGGATCTCGTAGGCGGAGTGGTCCCGGCCGGTGAGCATCCAGCCGAGCAGCGCCTGGGTGAACGCGGCCGGGTCCTGAATTCCCAGCAGCAGCGCGGCATTGGCCATCTTGGCCGCGGTGCCGGAGACCCCGGCGATGAGCCGGAAACCCTGCGCGGTGCGGTCCCGGTGCCAGGCCGAGCCGGTGTCCAGGTCCAGGGCCTGCTGACCGGAGACCCAGCTCAGCGGCAGTTCGGGGCCGGCGTGGCCGGGCGGTGGGTCGCCGAGCGGGGAGACCAGGCCGAGCAGCGGCACGACACCCGGATTGCGCACCAGGTAGTCGAGTTCGCGCTGGCTCAGTTCGATGCCCAGCTCGCGCAATCCGCGCTGGGTGCGGGTGAACCGGGCGTCCAGGCGGCGCTCCGGGCCGCCGTCGCGGCGGGCCCGCAGGCTGGTCAGGTACTCGCTGCCCGCGCTGAGCCAGTCGGGGCTGGCCGCGAGCACGTTGCCGCCGGCGAAGACGTCCAGGTCGAAGGTGCGGCCGAGGGTGCCCGAGATCGTGCGGGCGAGCCGGTGCAGCACCGGGCGCAGCGGGCCGTTGAGGTAGCCGGCCTGGGCGCGCAGCGCGGGCAGGTTGAGGCCGAGTTCCCTTGCCTGGTCCCAGTTCTCGGTGCGCACGATGCTGTTGAGCAGTGGTTGCAGGCCGAGTGGGGACCCGGCGAAGTAGGCGCCGTTGTAGAAGGCGGTCATCAGCTCGCGCAGGTTGCCGGCGCCGATCAGCTCGGTGAAGCCCTCGGCGGTGAGGTGGCCGAGCTGCCCGGCGGATCCGGGATCGCCCTTGAGGAAGGCCCGGTGCACGTCGGCGCGATCGGGGTGGGCCTGGCTGAGCACCTGGTGCAGCCGGTGCAGTCCGGCCCGCGCCGCGGCTATCGCCTGCGCCGAATGGTAGGCGTGTTGCCCGATGGCGTCCTCGAAGCGCTCCGCCCGGTCCGGGTAGCCGGGGTCGCGGTACAGCTCGCCAAAGGCCACAGCGCCCGGAATATCGGTGAGCACAGCGGAATCGGCGACCTGGTGCAGTCCGGACGGCAGTTCGCCGGGCGGCTGGTGGTGTTCGGCCAGGTACGCGCCGATCCTGGTGTGCACGATGTCGCCGTTGGGGGTGGGCCGGAACCGCACCCAGTTGCCGCCCTGCACGTAGGCCGGTCCGCTCGGGTCCGCGCCGACGGCCGGGCTCGCGATCAGCTCGCCGGTGCTGCCCGCGGGCAGGAACCAGACCGGCCCGGTGGGCGCGTAGACCTCGGCCAGCAGCGAGTCACCGGTGCTGATGTTGTGCCTATGCAGGCGTTCGGCCAGCGCGGCCGCGACCGAGTTGGCGGTGCCCAGCCCGGCGGCGCAGGAGACCAGCCGGATCGGCCGCTGCCCGTCCCAGACACCGTTGTCCCGCAACGTGATCATCAGGCGGCCGAGCCTGGACCCGGTCACCGGCATACCGTTCCAGCCGAGGTTGAGCCCGCCCTGCCCGGTGTTGTGCACGAGCAGGGTGAAGTAGGTCTGGCTGGGCGGGATGGCCAGCACGGCCGTGGTGAAGGCGTTGCTCTGCTCCGGGGTGAGGCTCGGGTCGTCCAACAGCACCCGCTGGTCGCCAAAATCGGTGGCGTGCTGGAAGATCAGGTCGTCCATGGCGTCCGGCGGGGATGCCGGGGCGAGCTGGGGCTGCTGGCCGGGATCAGGCTCGGGGTGCTGTTCCCGCCAGTGCCGGTCCAGGTCGGCGACGGTGACGTTCTCGTTGCGCGCCAACAGTTCGGCGGCGGTGTCGAGCAGGCGGCGCGGGCCGTTCACGCCTTCGTCGGTGAAGCGCAGCGCGTCCAGCGGCCACACCCGGCGGGCAAGTTCGTTGAGCCGTTTCAGGCCCTCGGCGGACTGTTCGGCGAGGACGAACCGCGGGGTGCCGAGGTCCACCAGCGCGCGCATCGCGGTCAGCCGGTCCAGACTCAGGTCCGCGGATGGGCCGTCGACCGCGGCCAGCAGGGTGGTCAGGCCCCAGAGGTGCCTGCCGTGGTCCGGGCCGGTGACGCCGAGGCGCGGGGCGAGCCCGGTCAGGTCGGTGGACTCACGCACCGGCACGCCGTGGTTGAGCCGGGTCAGCCCGTCCAGCGACCTGGCGCGGATCCGCCGCCGCCCGGATTCCGTTGTGCCGTCTGGGAAAGCCAGACTCGGTCCGTTTTCGATCGCGGTCGTCTCCAGCACCTCGCCCTTGGCGAACGCGACCGGCTCCCGCGTGCTCACCGTGATCCTGGCACCGGGCGCGAGCAGCACCTCCTGTTCGTTCGGCACGGCGGAGAACGGCGCGATGTCATGTCCGTGCGCACCGGTGGTCTCGATCTTGAACAGCACCGGGTGGGCCAGCGGGCCTGGCGGTTTGGCGGTGGCGAAGTTGACCGCGGTGACCTTGGCCCGGCTGGTGCTGGTGAACTCGCTGAAGGTGATCTCGGTGCGGCCCAGGATCGGGGAGAGCCAGCGGCCGTACCAGGTTCCGGTGTCGCCGACGGAGAAGTCGCCGCGCCAGACCTGGCCGAGGGCGGGCGGCAGCTGCCGCAGCGCGTCCATCAGCAGGTGGCAGTGCAGGGACATCTCGTTGATCAGCGGGTCCAGGTGCGCGTTCACCCGGCCCAGCACGGGCTGGATGAACTGCTCCCACTCCGGGGTGCCCAGCGCCGGGACGGCCTGGTTGAGCAGCGGCGCCACCACCGGATCGTTCTGCAGGGCCGTCGGCCAGGCGTCCGACTGGCGGGTCCGCACCATGCTGGTCAGCTGCACGGCCAGCACCTGCCGCTGTCCGATCGAGGACCGCATCAGGGCGTTCATCAGTGGGAAGCCGTTGTCGGTGTAGAGGGAGAAGGCGAGGAAGTGCGCCAGGCCCAGGCGGTCGAGCAGTTCGTCGGCGGTGATGTCGTGCCGCAGCAACCAATGCCCGGCGACCGAGTGTGGGTCCGGCGTCGGGTGTTCCCTCCGCATCTTGTTCAGCCGCCACTTGGAGTCCACGACCAGCTGGGACCGCAGCTCGACGAGGCCGCCGTTGTCGGCCAGGTTCAGGTAGAGCTGCTCGTGCGGCGGCCTGCCGAGCAGGGTCCGGCCTGCCGGGGTCAGGCCGGGCAGTTCGCGGTAGAGGATGGCGGCGTCCTCGGTGAGGGTGCGCCGGAGTGTGGGGAAGCTGCCGCTGACGGCGGCCGCGGTCAGCACCTCGTGCAGGGAGTGCTCACCGGTGGGCAGCAGCCAGCCGAGCAGCCCGTGCAGGAAGTGCTCCGGATTGTCGGTGTCCCGACCGACCAGTCGGTAGGCGTACATCGCTTTGGCCACGCTCAGCGCCGCCCCGCCGGTCAGCCGGATCCCGCGCGCCTCGGCCTGGCGGTGCCGGTCGGTGTCCCGGTCCAGTTCAACCTTGGCGGTGCGCGGCACCCAGCGCAGGGTCCCGTCGTCCAGTGCTTTGCGTTCCCGCTGGCTTGGCACAACGCCGTGCCCGTCCAGGTCGGCGCTGGTCAGGCGGCCAGGGCGCCAGGCGGATTCGGCCAGCACGGTGGTGCTCCACAGGTCCGTGGCGAAGGCCCGCACGTCCGGTTCCCAGCCCTCGGCGCGGGTGAGCAGCGGCCGGATGAGCTGGGCGATCTCCAGCGCCCGATCCTCCCGGCCCGGCCAGAACGGATCGGGCTCGGACTCGGTCTGCTGCGGGTCGGCCTCCCGGACCACCGCGAGCACGTGCTCGTAGCCCCGCTCGCGGTGTTCGGCCTGTGCCTGGAGGCAGCCCACATCCAGCCCCAGCGTCGCCGCGAGCGCCCAGTCCTGGGCGTCGATGATCGGGTCGACCACGGCGGCCAGGCTCAGCGGCCCGTCCTGGAAGGCCACGTTCAGCACGGCCGCGGCCAGCTCACGCTGGTTGCCCTCGCCGGCGATCCGGGCGAGTTGCGCCGTGCTGAGCCCGCGGTCGGGCTCGCCGAGCACGGTCGGATCCCCACCGGCGAACCGCGCGCACAGGTCCTTGGCGGAGGCCGCGGGCAGCAGGCTGACCAAGCGCTCCAAGGTGTTCCGCAGTTCGGTGGTGGCCGCCAGATCGGCGAAGAAGTGCGCGCCCAGCGCGGATTCGTAGGTCGCGACCTGGGCGAGGTAGTCCGGATGCCGGTAGAGCGGGCCTTCTTCGGCGGTGATGCCCAGCCGCACGGCTCCTTCGAGGTCGCCGACCGGGAGTTCTTCTTGCTCCGAGTCCAGTTGTGCGCCAAGGGTTTCGACCTGGTCATCGGCCAGGTGGATCCAGCTGCCGCCCGGTTCGAGCGCGGGCCTGCCGGTGGCGTCGACGCCGACCCCGGTGGCCACGATGAGGTGACCGGGGCCGTCGGGGACGAAGTAGACCGGGCCGTTGGGGGCGACGGCCTCTGCGGTGATGCCGTGCGTGCGGAGTTCGGCGAGAACCTTGGCGGCGAAGGAATCCTGGCCGCCCTGGCCGGCGCCGCAGGAGGCAAACAGGAGGGGTTTCGTGCCGTCCCAGTGGCCGTCCCGGTGGGCGCGGAGCAGGAGGTCGGCGACGGTGCGCGGGGTCAGGGGGGCGTTGTTGTGCAGAGGGTTGCCGGTGGTGTCGCCGTGGGCGAGGAAGGTGAAGTAGCGGTCGTGGGCGGGGAGGTCGGGGAGGGTGGGGTCGGTCAGGCGGATGCCGCGGTTGCCGTCGAGGAGGGCGGTGGGGATGGGGGCCGGGCGGGGGACGAGGGCGTCGAAGACCGCGGCGCCGAGTTCAGTGTCCACAGTGGACTCAATGGCAGGCGCGGGCTGATCGGCGGACTGGGTGGGCGTGCCCGGCTCGGTGCGCGGGGCGTTCGTGGGTGCGGGTGGCGGTGCCGGGGCGTTGGTGGCGATGGCGGGTGGGTCGGGGGTGATCTCCTGGTCCGGTGCGGTTTCCGACAGGTGGATCACGGTCGTCCCGGCCCAGTCCGCCGCGCGCTCGACCTCGGTGACCCGGAAGGAACTCCCCGGCGCCACCACGATCTGCTCGCCCACCGTGCGTGCGGCGTTGGCCCGCACGACAAACCGGACGTTGCCGCCGGTCCCGCCGCCGATCAGCACCCTGGGCTCGGTGACCACCCGGCCCGGCCCGTACTCGTCCAGCTCGGCCGCCGACCGCCAGGCCCTGACCTCGATCGTCGCGGGCGCGGCCGGCCTGCCTGCCAGCCGGTGGCGGGCCCGGCCCAGTTCGTCGCGGAACGCGCGGGTGTCACCGGTGGCCAGGGACACCTCGATTTCTGGGTCCTCGCCGAGCAACCGGGTCATCGAGAGCTGGTTCTCCATGAAGTCCGAGAGGTCGACCGGGCCCGGGAATCCGCTGTAGGGCGGGTGGATCCGGGTCGGGGTGGGGTCGAGCTGGCGCAGCGTCACCTCCAGCTGGCCGTGCTGCTCGCGGGCGCTGGTGACGGTGAATCGGGTGCCGGGCGGCAGCAGGACTTCGCGTTCACCGGCGAAGCGGGACACCGAGGACAGGTAGGCGCCGTTGTGCACCTGGGCGGTGATGATCACCTGGCGGGTCGGGAACAAGCGCAGTTCGCCTGCCCTGGCCCGGAAAAAGCCGCGGTCGGTGTAGACGCTGTTCTCGGTGAACAGGGCGCGGGCCTGGTCCAGGTCCATGATCAGGCAGCGGGTGGCGAGGCCGGTGAACCGGGTGGGCAGGCGGGTGACGGCGGAGGACAGCAGGCGGGTCAGCGGTTCGGCGTAGGCGGGGGCGGGGGTGCCGTTGAGGTGGTTCTCGATGATCGGGGACAGGGTGTCGGTGTAGGCGCGGATCGCGGCCAGTTCGGCTTCGCCGGTGGATGCCAGATTCGGGTGCCGGGTCAGGACTTCGGCGACCTGGGGCAGGTAGGCGGCGAGTTCCGGGTGGGTGCGGAATGCGCGTTCGTCGGCGGTGCCGGCGAGGAAGCCGGGACCCGGTTCGGTGGCGGATTCCGTTGCGGGGCGCGGGTTGTCGCCGAGCAGCCGGCGTGCGCGGTCCCAGAGCAGGTGCAGGTTGCGGGGTTCGAGCACGGCCTCGCCGGTGCGGGCGGCCGCGGTCATCAGGCCGGGTCCGGTGGCGACCCGGCCCGCGTCCGCGCGGTGCTGGAAGACGGGTGGATCGTCGCTGTCGTCCAGGTATTCGTCGTACAGGCCGAGGAAGTGGCCCAGTTCGTGGGCGAACTCGATCTCCTGGGCGTCTACCGGCCAGTGGGTTTGGTCGGCCCGGGTGCCGGCGGCGGTGACCTGGATGGTGCCGTGTGTGTCGGCGCGGTCGGTGAACTCGACCTCGACCAGCAACTGTTCGCCGCTGGGCAGGCGGTGGCCCTGGTTGAGGTAGCGGTCTGCCGCAGAGTCGACCCTGGCGCGGAGTTCGGTGGTATGGGTGCCTTCCAGGTGCAGTCGGACGGTGTGCAGTCGCACCCGCCGGGTGGCGCCGTCCGCGCCGGGAACCGCCAGGTGCCGCAGGTCGTAGCCGATCGGGCCGCGCCACGGCTGACCGCTTCGGGTGAGTCCGCCGTCCTCGGAGGTGACGCGGAGGGGCGTGGTCTGGTCACGCAGGCGCTGGATGTCCTGACGGGACAACGGATCCTGGACACGGTGGTCGGGGGTGACGGCCGGATCGGGCGAGCGCCACCACTCCCGGACGGCGTGCTCCCTGGCCCAGGAACCACCGGCCGGACGAGTCGCCGGTCCGGGCGTGCCGCCGACCATGGCCTGCAGTGCGGGATCAACGGAGACCGGGGCGGACAGCAGCAGCGCGACCGCCCAGCGCGCGGCCCGCTCCTCGGTTTCGCTGGCCTGGTTGAGGATCTCCGCGAGTCCGGGCACCGCGTGGCCCAGCCGGGTCAGGGTCCTGATCGGTGGCACCCCGTGCTCGGTGGCGGCGTCGAAGGCCGCGGTGAAGTCACCGGAGGCGGTGAACAGGGCCTCGGCCAAGGCATCCGGGTTGCCCAGCAGATCCTGGAACAGCGGGTCGGCACGCAGGGCGTCGCGCAGGGCCGGTGGCACGTCGAGCAGACCGAGTTCGACCAGCCTGCGTGGCAGTGGCGCACCGGGGTCGTAGTCCAGTCCGGCCGCGACGATCGGATCCTGTCCATTGTGGACTGAGTTGGCGAGTTCGGCCAGTAGGGTCTGGAGTCGTTGCAGGGACAGCAGATTGAGGGTGTTTTCGCGGGACGGGACGAGCGTGCCCAGGGTCAGCGCGTCGGCGGCCAGGGCGCGTACCCGGCGCTTCAGTTCGACCTCGCCCGGGGTGGCCAGGGCGGCGGCCAGCAGGTCGGGCGCGTCACCCAGGTCCGGTGATTCGGGGGTGAGGTTGCCGGGACCGGCGAGCCGGGAGAACTCGGCCACGGTGGTGAAGTCGTTGCCGGAGAACGGGTTTCGTGGCAGCTCCGGCGCCCGCAGCGGGTTGTCGCGGCGGGGTGGTGCGGCCGGGACCTCGCCGCTGGGGAAGCGTGGACTGGCGGTGAGGTGCGGGGCCTGGGCGCGCAGGGTGCGTTCCAGGTCGGTCGGGCCCTGGATCCACCGGCCCGCGTACGGGGCGGGCGCGCCGATCACGGCCTGGTGCAGGGCCAGCACGAAGTGCGTGCAGTTGTGCCGGGTCAGCTGATACTGATCCTCCACAAGGGACAGCACCGTGTCCAGGCCGCGAATCAGGTCGTTCGCGCTGACCGGGAACTCGGCGGCGAAGGTGGCCTGGTACCGCTCGCGGTCGAGTGCCCGAACCTCGCCCGGCACGGCCGCCCAGGGCAGGCCGACGTCCTCGCCCGGCACCAGGTCGAGCACGGTCGTGCCCATGAACGGGTCGCGGATCTCGGCCCAGGCGTGGCCGACGTCCTGGGCGAGCAGGTTCCGCCGCTCGGTCTTGAGCCGCAGCCGGAACACCGGCCGGTCCGGTCCCAGCGTGCGCAACTGTTCCAGCGCGCGGACCAGGGCGGTCCGCTGGAGGGTGTTGAGGAAAGCGGTGCGCACCGGGTGATCCGGACTCGCCTGGCCGGCCAGCCAGTTCTGCACCGACTGCCCGGCCGGGATGATCGGCGCCGGGCCGGGCCGGGGCGGTTCCGGGCGGACCAGGCTCAGCGTGGCGGTGTCCACGACCGCGCCGGGGTCGTGCACGGTCTGCACGTCGATGCCGGTCAGCTCGGATCCGGCGGTGGTCAGCGCGGTGCGCACGGCGGCGGTGAGCTGCTGCGCGCGCGGAGCGACCAGGGCCGTGCGGTCGCCGTGGGTCAGCACGATCCGGATCCGCGGCGCCGGCTCGGTCGGCTCGCTGAGCACCGCGCGGGCGAACCGGTCCAGCGGGGGCAGCACGGCGGCCAGCACCGCGTCCTGGCCCGGCTCGAAGCCGATCGCGTCCACGTGCGGTGGCACCCGCTCGACCTCGGCGGCCGGTCCGGCCACAGCCAGCTCCCGCAGTCTCCTGCCCAGGTCGTCCGGCCCGTTGGCCAGCCAGCCCGCCGAGGGCGCCGGCAGGCCCGAGACCTGCTCGAACAGGCCCCGCGCGAAGTCCACCGAGGTGAAGGACAGCACGCGGTGCGGGGTGTGCAGGTGCCGCAACGCGAAGTCGAAGGCCAGCATCGCGTCCTCGGCCGACACCGTCACCTGGTAGCTCGCGGTCGCGGTGTGCCCGAGGTCCTGGAACCGCACGCCCTGCCGGCTGAACCCGATCGACTCGATCCCTTGTGGCAGCTCGAATTCCACCCAGGCGTGGCCACGCGCGCCGATCAGCCTGCTCAGCCTGGGCGCTGGGCCGCCGGGGTCCACCGACAGCCGTAGCGTGATGTCCGCGCGCCGCCCCGATCCGTTGGCGAGGCTGTCCCGCACGTGCGCGAGCAGCGGTGAGCCGGACCAGAGTTCGGCGGATTCGCCCAGCAGCACCGCGGTCCGGGACAGCCAGTCCGTGACCTCCTCGCCTGCCCGCAGATCCAGGTGCGGGCGCGGCTGGCGGCCGGGTTCGACCAGCGCCATGGTCACCGTGCGCCGCCGGGCCGCCGGATCGCCGGACACCAACGGCGGCAACGCATCCCGCCCCGCCACCACCTCGATCACCGGCACCGGGCCGACCAGCGGCCGCAGGGCCAGCGCGACCGCCTGGGCCCGGTCCCGCCCGGTGTCGGCGGCCCCGAACCTGGCGTTGCCATGCCCGGTGAGCACGATCCGCGCCTGTCCCACGGCCCGCTGCGCGAACCGCGCCAGCACGGCCATGGCCTCGGCGTCCAGGGTGCGGGAGCCCTTGGCGAAGTCGATCACGTTGTCCGGCAACGCATCCGGGAAGTCCGGGATCTTGGCCGGGTTGGCCGGGTGGGCGGCGATCTCGACGAATTCCCCGCCCTTGTCCACGTTGATCGCGGCGAAGGTGGGCACCAGGTTGATGGTCTGGGTGGGCGCGAAGACCTGCCGATCGTGTCCGCGCTCCCCCAGTGCCCGGCGGAAGTCGTAGCCACCCCCACCCGGCGCGTTCAGCTGCCCGGATTCGCAGGCCAGCAACACGATCGGCGCGTCGGGCCGGTCCCGCGCGGTCTGCTGGAAGCCGGGATCGCTCAGCACCACGTCGGCCAGGGTCGCCCCGTCCACCCGGAACGTGCCCCCAGTTGTCCTGATCTTGAACCGCTCGGGGCCCGCGTGCAGATGGACGAAAATCGGCTTCCGGGCCGGATCCTCAGTGTCCCAGGGCGCCGGATGCGTTGTGGCTGGCGAGTTCACGTGCAGCGTGTTGTACTCGCGCACCGGCCTGGTCGTGGTCTTCGCGGCCCACAACCTGGCCACGGACTCGTCGCCCTTCTTGGTGGGCAAGGAAATACCGAGCGGGGACTCGTCAGCGCCCGCCATCGGATTGCGTTCCACCTCGGCGAGCCCGAACAGCCTGGGCTTGTTGAACAGGTTGCGCCCCGGGTTGCCCACCGGCGCGCTGATGTTCGGGTTGACCGGCCGGGTGACCTGGTTGTCCGGGCCGACCGTGGCCGGGTTGACGACCTCCGGACTGGGCCCGCGCTGGTCCAGCAGCCACAGGTTGGCCGGGGTCACCTGGGCGGCGTGCTGCCCCATGATGTCGTCGTCGTTGACGATCCGGCCCCGGCCCACGATCTCGGTGCTGCCGTCCAGATGCCGGACGGTCCGGCCGCGGTGGTGCTGGAAGATGCTCGGATTCTGTTGCGGCCCTTCATGATAGGTGTCGTCCAGCCCGCCGAAGTGCCCGCCGATCTCGTGCGCGAACTGCGCCGCGGAGGCATCGAGGGGGATGTTGAGCTGGTTGGCCCGGGTGCCCGGCGCGGTGACCGTGATGACACCGGTGGCCTGGGCCGGATCGTCGGTGAACTCGACGTTGACATGCAGCTGATCCCCGCGCGGCAACGCGAAACCCCGGTTCCAGAACTGATTGTTGCCGTTCTGGGCGGCCTCTTTGAAGGCGGTGAGGTCGTAGCCGCGGGGGTTGTTGAGGTGCAGCCGGAAGGTGCGGTCCTGCACGATCTGGCCGGGCCCGAAGCTCAGGCGCCGGGTTTCGTAGCCGATCGGGCTTTGCCAGGTGGTGAGGTGGAGGCGGGGTGTGCCGTTCTCGATGGTGATGACGCTGTTGTCGGTGAGGCCACCGGATTCGGCGCGGTGGCGGTGAGCCGGTACCTGGTCGCGGACGGCGTTGATCCGGGCGGCGGGGACGGGGTTGGCGTGGGTGGCCCAGGTGGCGTCGGGGTGGGTGAGGTCGCGGTCGCTGTGCCGCCAGGACTCGTCGGCGAAGATCCGCGCGCGGTCGAGGGGTCGGGTGGCGGGGGTTTCGGCGGCGTCCGAGGCCGCAGCCGGGTCCAGTGTCACCGCCGGGTGCGATGTCGTTGTGGTTAGCGGGAATCCGGGGGTCTTCGGCACCGAGCGGAACCTGGCCGCCCGCGAGTACTCCCCCAGCCAGCTCTCCTCCGTCTCCGGCGTGATGTCCAGCAAGGCCATCGCCGCCGGCGGCACGCCGACCTCCTGCCGCGCGCCGTCCCGGAACCGGCCGTCGGTCACCCGCCGCACCAGCTCCGCCAGCTCGGGCCGGGACGAGAGGAACCCGAGCGCCGCCTGCCACACCAGGTCCGGCCGCGGGTGCCTGCCCACCGCCTCCTCGACCGCGGTCAGGTGCAGGTCGCCGTCCCGGTTGTGCAGATCGCGCACCAGGGTCTGCACGACGTTCTTGGTCAACTCCAGGGTGCGGTCCCGGTGCGGCTCCGGGGCAGGCGCGGGCAGTGGTTTGAGCCAGCTCACGGCGCTGTTCATCACGATGCCGGTCAAGGCCGGGTAGTCCGCGATCCCGTTGGTGTAGCCCAGTTGTCCGGCCAGCTCGGTGAGCACGTTGGGGCCGGTGCGCCACATCACCGAGTTGCGGTTGACCCGCCCGAGGTCACTGTCGAAGAACCCCGGGGCCCAGCTCGCGATCTCCGGTGGGAACAGCTCGCGCTGCTGCTTGCCGTAGTTGGCCTCGATCGCCGCCAGGTACAGCCGCGCGAACGGGTGGTTCCGGGGCAGCACGAACGCCGAGTTGCCGGTCTTGCCGTCCGCGTCCTTGTTGACCGCGAAGGCCGCGGCCGAGGCCGCGATGTCCTCCACCTCGGTCAGGTCATTGAGAACGTTGTCGCCGTCGCTGTAGATGCCGCCGAACCGGTCCAGCACCTCCAGGCGGAGGATGTCACTGGCCGCGGCGTACCCCGGCCCGATCTGCTTGCCCGTCTCCACCCGGTAGAACTGGTGCAACCGCATTGGCGCGGCGGCGTTGAACACCTCGTCCACGTTGACCAGCCGGACGTTGCTGGCCCTGGCCCAGTCCAGCATGTCGCGCACCTCGGCGAGCGCGGCCGGGGCGTCGTCGGCACGGGCCGCCTCGAACTGGGCCCGCGGCACATCGGTCCACAGGACGGCGCGGTAGGCGTCCCCGTAGTAGGTCGCGGCCATCCCGTAGTTCCCCCGGAAGCCCGCCATATGCCCGGTGTTACGCAGCGGCCCACCCAGCCAGATCGCGTGCAGCAACGCGGGCAGCTCGGTGGGATTGGGCAGCGGCGGGACCGCACCCGGTGCCCACCGCGTCAGTTCGTCTACCGACCGTTCGGTAGGGATGACCCAGTCCGCGGCATCGCCCAGCAGGTCGCCGGTCAGCGCGGCGGGCGGCTCGTCCAAGGTCAGGTTGAGGACTTCCAGGAGTTCGATCAGCTGGCCGGTGGTGAGGGCGGTCTGATCGAGCCCGGCGAGGAAGTCCGGCGGGGGTGACGCGGTGCGCAGGTCGAACAGGTCCGGGCCGAGCAGGTCGTGCGGGGTGGGTTCGGGCCGGAGGGCGTTGCTGAGGTCGGTGATCAGGGCGGCCGCGGTCGGGTAGTCCTGGCCCGCGTCCGGGACCGGCGGTTCGGCGAGGTCGGGCACCGGCTCGGCGTCGGTGGCGGGCTCGACGATCTCAGCCTCGGCCACTGGCTCGATGACCTCGGGCTCGGCGTCGGCGACGGACTCGATGACCTCGGGCTCAAGTTCGGCGATGGGCTCGGTCTCGGTGGTGACGGCAGTGGTCGTGGGCGCGGTGGCGGGGTCGCGGTCGAGCACCGACAGCGTCACCGTCCGGCGGGCCCGGAACTCCGGACCGCTCCGGTCCTGGCTCAGCCCACGCCCCGGCCCGTCGGCCAGCACCGGCGTGATCGTCACCCGGTCCGCGATCCCCCGGTCCGCCAGCAACACCGCGAGCCGAGCGGTCACCACGTCCAGGCGTTGCTGACCGCGTTGCCTGGCCAGTGGCGCCCGCGGGTTGTTCCCCTCCCGGCCTTCAACCCGGATCTCCACCACCCGCCCGGTCCCAGCCACCCGGTCGACCAGCTCGACCAACCCGGCGATCGCTTGCGCGCCAAGCGAATCCGACTTCGTGTCGAACTCCACGGAGGTTCCCGGCAACGAACCCGGCGCCGGCCTGGTGACCACCCGATCAGCACCCGTCGACCCCGGCAACGCGTCCTGCCCCGGATCGGTGAGCCGCGCCTGCCCCACCTGATCCTGCAGGACCCGGTGGATCATCCAGGTGTGCCGGGGCAGCAGCCGCAGCTCGCCGTCGTCCCCGCCCATCAGGCTACGGTCGCCGGTGACCACCGCACCGGCGCCGTCGTCGGCCCGCCGCAGGAAAACCCGGTCCGGGTCCTGGGATTCGTCGCCCGGCCCGAGGTAGTGGATCAGCTCGTGCGCCAGGTTCACCGCGGTCGCGGTCGGCTGCCAGCTGGTCTGAGTGGTGCGCCGGCCGGGGTCGACCAGGACGTCGTGCCCGCCGAGGCCCGGGTTGGCGGTGAACTCGACCCGGACGTGCAACTGGTCGCCGTTGGGCAGGCCGTAACGCTGGTTGACCAAGGTGTCCAGGCCGGTCTGGGCGCGGACGCGGAGCTGGTCGAGCTGGTCCGGGCGGACACCGGGTCCGGGCACCAGGTTGATCGGCACGGTGAACTCGGTGACCCCGCGGCCGTCGACCTCGAACCGGCTGACGCCGTACCGGATCAGCCCGGTGTACCGCTTGTCCGCTGAGCTGAACAGGGTGGTCAGCACATCGGCGGTCTCGGTGTCCACGGCCCGGCGCGGGGTGCCGGCCCGCTGGGATTCCCAGGCTGCGGGGTCCAGCGGGTTGTCCACGGCGAACCACGGTGCGGTGGTGGCTCGGCTGTGCCGCCAGGACTCGTCCTCGGGACTGCTCGGCGGTGTGGCCAGTCGCGCGGACTCGGCGTCCAGGTCATCCTCGGCCCGCCGCCACGCATCCTGTTTGCCATCCACAAAATCCAGCCAGGCGGCCTGCAACTCGGCCTGGGTCCGCACCACCTGATCCACCGCGACGTCCAGCGATGCCCGAGCCTCGGCCGCAGCGACCTCCAACAGCCGCCGCTCCCCATGTGCTGCACGGAGGGCCGCACTCCGGAGCTTCGCCTCGACCAACTCCTGCTCCACCTGGCGGTCAGCCGTGCTCAGCCGGTCGGACAAGGCGCGCTCGGCCCGCTCGGCCTCGGCGACCTCCCCGAGGTTGGCCAGCTCGGCCAACCGGTGCACCGCGAGATCCACCTCGGCCCGCTGCTCATCGAGCCGCTGTCGCGCGGTCTCGGCGCTCCGGTCCGCTGTGCGCAGGTGGTGACCGGTCGTCCCGCCAGAGGTCCGGATCCGGGCGGCAGCCACCGCGGCGGACCAGTCCAGGGACACGTCCAGTTCCCGGAGCAGCTCCTCGGCCCGCCGGGCCTGGCCTTGGGCGCCGACTTCCGCGTCCCGCCAGGCTTTGGTGGTCCGGGACACCCGCGCCTGCCGGGCTTGCAGGGTGCGCGGCACCTTGCGGCGGGGTGGTTCGGTAGCAGCTGGGTCCATTGTGGACAGAGCGGGCTTGGTGGGGGTGCTGGAGTCGGTGAGATCGGGCGGCGAGGCGACCTCGGCGGGCACGGTCTCCGGAGCGGTGCGGCCGGGCGGCGAGGCCACCTCGGCGGGCGCGGATTCCGGGGTGACGGGGTCGAGCGGCAACGCGGCGGCGGCTGAAGCGGCGGGGTCAGTGACCCAGGCGGGGGTGGCGGTGAGGTCGCTCGTGGGGGCGAGTGGCGCGGGCGTGCTGGAGTCGGTGGGCGGGGCACTGGCGGTGGCAACCGGACTCGGGGCGTCGGCGCTGGTGGCCGGAGTGGTCGAAGGTTGGTCGGTGGGGCCGCCACCGGTCGTCACCGTGGTGGGCGAAGCGGCGGTGGTCGGGGCAGTGGCGGCCGGAGCGGCCGCGGTGGTGGTCGCGGTAGTCGGAGCGGTCGAGGTGGAGGTTGTGGTTGTGGTCGGAGCGGTGGCCGTCGTGGTGGCGGTGGTGGTCGGGCCGGTGGCAGTCGAGGCGGTCGGCGAAGCTGAGGCGGTGCGCGGCGGCGCGGGACGGGTTTGCGAGCGCTGTTCCTCGCTGTGTCCCGCCTTGTTCTCGGAGGCCGTCCGCACGGCGGTGTTCGTCGCCTTCGATTCCGGCTTGCCCTCGGCGGTCGTCTTGGCGCCCGCGGAACCCTTGTTCTCCGCGCCCGCCTTGCTGTCCGAACCGGCCTTGGTATCCGACCCAGCCTTGTTCTCCGCGGCCCCCTTCACATCCGAGGCCGTCTTCCCCTCCCCCGCGGCCCCAGCCGGCGCACCCGCCGCCGAAGCCATCGACTGCGCGGCGGCCCCAAGCCCAACCGCCCCCAACCCCTCCGCACCCCCCGTCAACGCCCCCAGCTTCTCCTTCGCCGCGTTCACCACCGAATCCAGCGCGTTCGTCCCGACGTGCTCGAGCCCGTGCCCGATCCCGCCCATCACCGTGCCGCTCAGGAATCCCATCCCGTACTCGGCCGCGCCCACCTCGTCCCCGCTGATTTGCGCCATGATCGCCATCGTCATGACCCCGGACACGCCCTCGGTCAGGAACATCGTGCTGTACATGGCCGCCTTCGCCGCCAGGTTCCCGCCCAGGTGGTTGACTGTGTTGCGGGCCAGGACATCCGGGACTTCCTGCGACAGCAGCCGCACGGCGTCCTTGCCGAGTTTGTCGGCTTGCGGAGCCAGCACGTCACGCAAGCTGTTGCGGAAGGCGGCGGTGCCGTCGAGGCCGTGCCGGGCCCAGTTGTCCACAAAGGACTTTGCGTAGTCGCGGCCGAGCTGACGCGCGGCGTCCTCGCCCAGGTCCTTGCCGAAGGCGGCGACGAAGCGGTCGCCGGTCTGCTTGGCGAAGTTCTCGATGGACTGCTTGGTGAAAGCGGTGGCGGGGTTGCCGAGTTCCTTGCCGGCGCGGTCGGACAGGGTGCGGCCCAGGTCGTTGAGCCAGTTGTCGGCGCCGGGGAGGTCGAGGTCCTTGACCGACTTCTTCAGGTCGTCGGTGGCGAGTTTGCTGTAGTCCTTGCCGAGCAGGCCGCGGAGTTTGCGGCCAAGGGCTTCGCCGAGTTCGCCGACCGTGCCGCCGATGACACCGCCGATGACACCGGAGAGCAGGGTCTGCATGGTGGCTTCGGTGTCCCAGGACTCGCGTTCCTTCTGCAGGCGTTGCACCACGGCGTCGATGATCAGGCCGCCGGAGACGCCGATGAAGACCTCCAGGGTGGCCACCCTGGTCAGCTGTTTGAAGATCGCCACCAGGTACTGGCGGGTGGCGGCGTAGTGCCAGGTGAGGTTGGCCAGCGAGGCGCCGCCGGTGACCGCGGAGAGCGCGTACTCCATGGCGATCTCGTAGGCGAGCAGGAACAGCTGGCCGATCGCGGAGTACTTGGCGTACTCCACCTGCAGCGCGATCTTGCGGCTGCCGTCGGCGATGCCCTTGGCGCCGGTGGACAACTCCTCCAGCAGGTTCGGCGAGCCGTCGGTGAGCGGCTTCATGCTGGTGCGGAACTGTTCCGAGGCGCCCATGTCGAAGTGCTGGCGGATGGACTTCTCGATGTTGGCGATCAGTTCCGGGGTGTCGGCGAACTTCTGCGCCACCTGGTCGTAGTCCTCGCCCAGCCGCCGGAACCGGTGCTGGTTGGCGGCGGGCCAGGACATGCCGAGGATTTCCAGGAGGGTTCGGGCCCACGCCGGCACATCGCCGAAGTCTCCGCCGTCGAACTTGCTGGGCACCGAACCTCCACAGTGGACCTGAGCGTGAAACTAGGCGGTGGTCACGCCTGGCACTGGGCCTTCACCATCGCCGCGGCGTGATGCGCGTAGGTCTTGCCGGAGCCGTCCCAGTCCTTGCCCCTGGTGAGCAGCTGGACCGCGAGTTTGGCCCCGTTGACCCGGAACTGGCCGACCTGCACCCACTTGCCGCGCTGGGCGACCTGGTTGACCTGGAAGTTGCCGATCGGGCTGCCCTTGCCGATCTCGAACCGGTCGAACACCCGGTAGGAGGTCGGGCTGCCGCCGACCTGGGTGGTGTTCCCGTTGGGCACGAACACAAAAACCGTGCAGTTGCCAGTGGTCACCGGGCCGGTGTTGAAGGTCCACAGCCCGTACGCGCTGCTGTCGTCCTTGTTCGGGTCGCCTGACATCGGCACCGACACGTAAGAGGTGCCGCAGCCGCCGTTGCCCTGATCAACCCAGCCCGCCTTGCCGTCACGGTAGAGGCCGACTCCGGAAAACCTGGTGCTGCCACCGCATCCCGGCCCGGCCATGCCCTCGTAGGTGGCCGCCTGCGCCTTGTGCGGCTGCTGACCCGGCGGTGCGGGCGGTGGCGGCGGTGGGTTGCCCGCGGGCGGATTGCCTGGTGCGGCAGGGGTTCCGGGGTTGGCGGACTCGCCGGACTTCTGCTCCGGTTGACCGGGCTGGCCGGTGGCGGGCGGTCCCGGCGGTGGCGGGGGCGGCTGGGCCAGGGTGGAGCCGGTGACGTTGTCGACCGTGGGGTCGGCCACGCCCGGCACAAAACCGTTGCCCGGCTGGCCAGCCTGGGCGTAGCCGGTGGGCGTGGGGCCTACACTGGGTCCGTTGTCCTCCAGCAGACCGCTGAAGCTCAACGGCAACGCGACCAGCACGGCGCCCGCGACCGCCGCGGCGACGATCACCGGTTTGGACACCTTGCCGGGCGTCGATCCGCTGACCGCGGCGCCGCCTTCGACCACCGGCGGCACTGTCCCGGCCGCCTGGGCCTTGGCGGTGACCGGCGCGGTCTCGACGGTGGTCTCCGCCGGGGCGGTGGGTGCTGGTTCCGGGGTGCTGACCGCGACGCCGGTGGCGGCCTGGCTCTCGGTGGACATGGTTGATTCCCGCTCTCTGTGCTGAAGCTGTCTGGTCAGCGTTTGAACCCGTGGCCGATGTTGGCCGCGTTGTTCCGCTCCATCGCCTTGAGCTGCAAGGCCAGCGCCGACATCACGTTGCCGGTGTTCTCCACCGCCGCGCCGATCGAGCCGCCCGCCTCTTCGATGATCTTGGCGGTGGGCAGGAGTTGTCCCTGGATCTCCCGGCCCATGTCGTCGTCCCCGCAGGCGGCGATCAGCAGGGCCAGCCGTTCCTCGCTGCCATAGCCGAGCTGGTACAGGTGCTGGGCGATCGGCCGGAACTGGCTGCCGACGTAGGCGATCATGTCCGGGTCGGCGCTCATCCCGTTGCTGCTCATGGCGTTGTGCTCCTCATCCGTTCACGGTGCCGTGTCCGGCAGCCCGGTCGTCCAAGCCCTGCGGCGGGCCGGGTAGTGCCGGCGCGCCCAGCCGGGTGCCGGTGGTGAACCGGGTCCGGCGTTTGCGGCGGCCCAGCACACCCGGCGCCACCGCGGTCTCGGTGCCCCAGGTCTGTTCGTCCTCGGCCAGCCAGGTGTCCCGGTCCCGTTCGCCCTTGTCCTGTGCTCCCGCACCGGGTCCGCCCGCGGTGGGCGGATGGAAGGGCACGCCGCCGTTCCCGGCGTTCCCTTTCGGACCGTCCACACCGGACGGTCCGCCCAGGGTTGGCACCACCGGCTTTCCGCCACCGGTGGCGGTGAACGGCGCGGTGGCCGACGGGGACAGGCCGACCTTGCCGCCACCGGCCGGACCAGGTCCACTGTGGATGGACAGCGGGTCGGCGCTGGACATGGTCATCGGCAGCGCGGCGTTCGGTGGGCGCAGTGGCGGCAGCGGCGGCGGGGTGCGGCGCAGGGACTGGAGGTAGCGCTCCACCGGTGACTGGCCGCCGGTCTGCGGGCCGGTGCCGCCCGGCGGCTGGAAGGGCTGACGGATGCGGTCCTTCTGTTCCAGGCGGCCGTTTCCGCGTGGTCCCACGATGGTGCCGTTGGGGGTGACCCGGGACCCGGGCGGCACGATGATCGGTCGGCCGTCCGGGCCCAGCACGGGTTTTCCGTCCGGCCCGTACACGGTGCCGTCGGTGCCGACGTGCGATCCAGTAGGCACCTTCAGTATCGAGTTGGGCCCGCTGATCACGCTGGTCGGCCCCTTCGGACCGGGGTTCGGGCCGAGGCTGGGCGGCGGTGGCGGTGGCACGTGGCCGCCGCCGATCTCGCTCTGCCCGCCGCCACTCTCGGGCGCGCCGTCCGGCCCGGGGCCCGGACCAGGTCCCGGTTCGGGGCCGGGACCTGGTCCGGGCGGCAACACGAACCGGACCGGGGTGACGATGGTGGGCAGGTGCGCGGCCGCGGCCAGGTAGTCCTTGTCCAGCTTGGTGATCGCGTTGGTCGCCGCCACGTCCAGGGTGGCGATCTGGTGGGCCTCCCAGATCTTCTTGGCCGCGTTCTCCAGCCGCTCCCACATCCCGCCTTCGGTGACCTTGCCGCCGAGCAGGGTGCTGGTCGGGTAGCTCTCCTGGTCCTTGTAGTAGTCCTGTGGGCCGTGCGCGCGGAAGTCGGCCACCAGTTCCGGGGCGGTCCAGATCGCGGTGATCGCGCCACCCGGCCAGGCCAGCGCGGAACCGTTGGCGCTGACCCGGAAACCCAGTCCGGTGTCGTAGGAGAAGGACTTCTCGCCCAGCCACTCGTGGTAGCCGCCGTTGAGTGTCACGGTGGCCTGCCGCAGGGCCTCCTTGGCATCGCCGAGCGCGTCCCAGGCCGTGCGTTGCTTGCTGAGCTGGACCACCAGGTCCTCGCACCGGTACCGCAGGTCGTCCAGCACGTTCCAGAACGCGTTGGCGCCCGTGCCCTGGAAGTGATCCCCGGGTTTGCCGACCTGGTCGCGCTCGGTCTTTAACGGGGTGACCTGGGTGGTGAGCCAGTCGGCCGCGCCCTTCAACGCGGTGCCCGCGCGCTCGAAGGTGGCCCGGCTGGCCACCGTGCTGTGGTCGAAGAGCAGCGCGTCCAGGATCTTGGAACCGTTGGCGTAGAACGGTTTCATCACCTGTTCCAGCTCCGAGGTCGGATCGGCGACCCCGTAGTAGGAGGTGTAGAGGGTCATCGTCTCGACGTGCCACATGTTGCCGGGCAGGTGGTTTCCCGGTCCGCGCGGCCGGCGGAAGCAGTCCGAGGACAGCCAGCGCGGCGCGATCACGGTGGCCCGTTCCGGCACCTTGGGGTAGGTGCTGGTGGCGACCCCGTTGTCGCTGAAGACGTTGATCGCCTCATCCCAGCGCACGCCGATCAGCCCCGACCGCGGTCAAGGGCGTCCGGCGGCGCCTCGTCCCAGATCGCGGCGAACGCGGCGTCCGCCGGGGTCTCCCCGGCCATCGCGGCACGCAGGTCGGCCCGCTGGTCCAGCAGCGGCCCGAAGACCTCCATGGTCACCTCGGCCATCTCCGCGCGGGCCCGGTCCAGCACTTCGAGCAGCGTGCGGGAGAGCTGCTCGGGTGGCATGGTGCGGTACTTGGAGGTGTGGAACTTCAGGCCCACCACCGCGTTCCGCGCGTCCACGGTCGCCGTCACCAGGTGATCCGCGGAGGTCGCCGAGGCCGTCCGGGCCGCGAGTTCGGCTTTTGCTGACTCGATGCGGTCACGCTGTTCCCTCAGCGTGTCCATGGCCTGGTGCAGTTGTGCCGCCAGCCAGTCGGCCATCGGATCCTCCCGGTGCGTGGTTGCGGGGGCCGCCCGCGGTGGCCCGGCCCCGCCTGCGGCGGCCCAGCACCGCGGGCATCAACTGGGGGTCGGTGCCCCAGGTCTTCTCGTCCTCGGCCAGCCAGGTCGACCGGTCGCGTTCACCCTTGTTCTGATCGGGCGCGCCCGCGCCCGGACCGCCAGCGGTGGGCGGGTAGAACGGCACGCCGCCCAGCCCGTTGCCCTGGCCACCAGTGCCCGGCGGGGACTTGAGCAGCGACGGCCCACCCTCGGTCGTCACGGTTTTTGGTGCGGGCGGTGGAGCTGCGCCCTGCGGCTGATGCTGACCGCCGCCCGAACCCAGCGAGGGCCCGGAACTGGACCCTCCACTGTGGAGTCCCAGTGGTCCCCTCGGCGTCACCGACGGCGGTGGTGGCGTGTTGGAGAGCAGGGTCGGTGGAGCAGGGGTGTTGTTGCCACGCAGGGAATTCAGGTACTTGTCCAGGTCGGACTCGGCGGGTTTGTCGCCCGGCGCGGTGGTGTCCGGGCGGGACAGCCGGTCCTTCTCGGTGAGCTTGTTCCCGTTGCGGCCGACGATCTCGCCGTCGGAGTTGATCCGGGACCCTGGCGGCACGATCAGCGGCCGCCCGAAGGCGTCCAGCAGCGGCTTGCCATCCGGGCCGCGCACCACGCCGTCGGGGCCGACGGTGGACTTGCCGGGAACCTTGAGCACCGAGTCCGGGCCCGGCCGGTTGGGGCCGTTCGGACCGTTGGGGCCGTTGGGGTTGAGCGGATCCTTCTTGCCCGTTCCCGGCCCCTGCGAGCCGGGCTTGGGGATGGGTGGCGGCGGGCCGTTGCCCTTGTTGTCCTTGGGCCCCTTGGGTCCCGCGCTGCCGGGCGGCGGCTTCGGCGGTCCCTTGCCCGGCGGCGGGGTGGGCGGCGCCTTGCCACCCGGTGGTGGCGGGGGCGGTGGCCCACCACCGGGTGGGGGCGGCGGCTTGGGGTTGCTCAGGTCCAGCCGCACCGGGGTGACGATGGTCGGCAGGTAGGCCGCCGCGGTGTTGTAGCTGGCGCCCAGGGATTGCACCGCCTGCGAAGCCGGTCCGTCCAGCACCGTCCGCAGATGTTCCAGCCACAGGTTCTTGGCCAGTTCCTCCAGGGTGGTCCAGAACGCGGCGCTGCGCGCGTCCGCGCCGATCTTGCTGCTGCGCGGGAACTGCTCACCGCCGCTCCACCAGGAGGACCCCGAGGGCTCGTTGGCCTTGAGGTCCTGGCGGAACTGCTCGCAGGTCCAGATCGCGGTGAACGCGCCACCCGGCCAGGCCAGCGCCTTGCCGGTGCTGCTGACCCACCCGAAGATCCCGGTGTCGTAGCTGACCACCTTGTCGGAGAACCAGTCGGTGTAGGCGGTGGAGATCTTGTCGATCGCCACCAGCAGGCCGCCCTTGGCCTCGTTGATCTCGGTCGTGGCCGGATTGTCCAGCCGCCCCTGGGCATCGACCAGCGCGTTCCACGCGTGCCCGTCGGCCACGCCGAGCTGGCGCACCACGTCCTCGCACTGGAACACCAGGTCGCCCAGGAACTTCCGCAGCGCCATGGCACCCGAGCCCTGCAGGTCGTCGCCCTTGTTCCCGATCGTTTTCTGCTCGGCCTTCAGTGTGACCGCGTGCTTGTTCAGCAGATCCTTGGCGCCGTTGAGGGTGCGGTAGGCCCGGTTGAACGTCTCCGGCTGCGCCACCGTGTTCACCCCGGCCCGCAGCGAGTCCACGATCTTGCGCATGTTGCCGTAGAAGTCGTTCATCGGCTTGGTGAGGGCTTCGGAGTCGGTGTCGGCCACGGCCCAGTAGTTCATCCAGTTCGTGGCGTACTTGACGTAGTACTCGTGCTTGTCGCCGCTCTTGCCCAGCTCGCCGTTGACCGCGCTCCACACGTCCCACTTGAGCCACTTCGCGCCGGCCACAGTCTGCCGGTTGGGCACGACGGGGTAGGTGGCGCCGTCCTGGAAGATGTTGAGCGCCTGTTCCCAGGACCACTTCGACCAGTCCACCGGACCCAGCGGGGCTTCGTCGGGCATGGGAGTCAGCTCCCGCCGGTGGCGGGTTTGCCGCCGAGGACCACGCTGAGCTGGTACGCGCTCAGTTCGGTGGACAGCTTGATGTTCTCGTCCTCGCCGCTCTCGGCGATCTTCACCACCGAGGTGATGTTGCGGTTGAGCGTTTCCAGCGAGGTCCGCAGCGACTGGAACTGGGCGTGCAGCGTGGGCGCGGTGCCGGTGGCCGATTCGTACCGGTCCATCAGCACCTTGGCCGGCTGGAAGGTCTCCGAGCCCGCGAGCAGGCTGCGGGTCTTCTCATCGAGCACATAGGACAGTTCCCGCACGTGCTCGTTGCCTGCCAGGTCGTTGACCATCGGCTGCAGCACCTTGGCCTGGAACTGCTGCAACCGCGCGACGGTGATCGTGATGTCACCCATGCCCTTTTTCCCTTTCCCAGCGCCAGATCCGGCTTACAGTCCGGTGAACTTGCCCGCGATGTTGGCGTCGGTGCGCCGGTAGTTGTCGTAGGACTGGTTCAGCGTCACCTGGGCCTTGCCGAAGCGCTGCTGCATGTCGTTGGTGGCGCCGGTCCAGGTCGACTGCACCTGGGCCCACATGCCTGCCGCGTCACCGGTCCAGGTCTCGGCCATCGGCTTGATCCGGGTGCGCAGCTCCTCCAGCGCGTCCATGATCGCCTTGGTCTGGGCCTGCATCTGGTCGGCCATGTGCGGAATGCCGCTGCCGACCGAGAATCCGTCGAACATGCTGAGTGCTCCTCTGCTGGGGTGCGGTGGTCAGGAGATGAGGGACTTGAAGACGCGGTCGCCCTCGCCGCCGGTGAAGGCGCCCTGGGAGAGCAGGGTGATGTCGGCTTCGACGTCGTTCATCTGCTGGTCGCTGATGCCGACCAGTTCGCCGATCTCGTCCAGGGAGTTGATGATCCGGTTGTAGTCCTCCATCCAGGCCCGCAGGTTGGCCAGGAAGGTCTGGGACGCCTGGCCCTGCCAGTTCCCGCCCAGGTCGGTGGAGATGTTGGCGACGTTGCCGCCGATGCTGCGGCAGGTGTCGAGGCAGCTCTGGATGGCCTGGTAGCCACCCTTCATGCCGGTGTCGGTCTTCTGGAACTGCGGCGTGCTCATCCGGTGGTCCTTTCCCGTGGTGCGCTCCGCCCCCAGGACATCAACTCGGGGGCGGGCGGACCATGCTGAACCACCGGCAGAAACCGCCCGCGGTTCCGCCGGTCAGGAAGTGCAGGCGGTCGCCGCGGGCAGCACGGTGCCGCCACCACGCAGCACGGCCGGGTCTAGTGCCGCCCCGGTCGGCAGCAACGCCAGCAGGCTGGTGGAGAGTCCGATGGCGGCGGTGGCGCCGTAGCCGAGGGCCTTGGCGCCTTCGGGCGGCACCGGGTACTTCACGCCGGTGTCGGTCACCAGGTACAGCGCGTCGCCGAGCCGCCCGGAGGCGGCGGTGGCCTTCACCAGCGCCCCGGTCCCCGGCCGCACCGTGATCCGGTCCACCCGCGCGCACGGCGGCGCGATCCCGGGCTGGGCCAGTGGCGGCGCGCCGACGGCGGCGACCTGGTCGGACACGGTGAGCTGGGTGCGCGGGGTGCCGCCATCCGGCGTAACCAGCGCGCACAGGCTCTGTCCACTGTGGAGGGTCGTGGCGCGCGGTGGTTTCACGGGCGGCGGTGGTTCGGCCTTGGCCAGATTCTCGCTGACCAGGCGGCCGGGCAGCGGGGTCACCAGCACTTCGCCGCCACCGTAGGCGGCCCGGCGGAGTTCGGGATCGGCGGTCAGCAACCGGGCTTCCAGCTCGGAGATCGGCGCGAGTCCGGTGCCGGTGAGCACATACCGCTGGGATGGTTCGCCGGCGACGGCGAACAACCGGCCGATCCGCGAGTCCACCGCGCCCAGTGCCGGTCCGGGCGCGCCGAGTCCGGCCAGGGTCCGCGGTGCGAAGTCCGGGCCGACCGGCAGTGCGTCCAGGAGTGCGGCGGGGGCCTTGACCGGCTGCGGCATGCCGTCCAGGGCGTCCAGGGCGCCCCGGTTCGTGGCGACCCGGTGCCGCCTGCCCTGCCACAGCAAGGAGGTCACGCCGTCCGGGGTGACCACCACCACGGCGTCGTCGGGTCCGAGCGCGCGACCGGAGCCGCCGCCGATCCGCAACGCGGTGCTGCCAGCCTGGTCCCGGCCGACCGCCGCGCACACCTCCCACGGGTCCGCGGCGGCCGCGGGCAGTGCGTCGGGCGCGCCGATGATGCCCAGCGCCTCGCCCCTGGGTACCTCGCGCAGGGAGGCGTCGGCCACGTGTTTGACCACCAGGCGATCCCCGGCGACGAGTCTGGCCGAGGCGAGGTTGAGCACTGGCAGCAGTTTCCCGCCCGCGTAGAGGAATCGGGCGCCGGTGGTGTCGGAGACCACCAGCGCGCCCTCCACCTTCCAGGAGGTGTTGCCGCCCGGGGAGATCAGGCCGAACACCAGCAGGCCGAGGCAGACCAGGGTGGCGATGAGCCCGCCGATGGTGCTGCCGCGGTAGGTGCGGTGCAGTGGGCTTTCCGGCGCGTCCGGGTCCACCCGCAGCAGTGCGGAGGACAGCCGGCCCATCATGAACCGGTGTGCCTGGACCTGGTCGGTCTTGGAGTTCACGGCTCAGCCCCCGATCCCGCGCATGTACGCGAACAGGCCGAGCAGCCACAATCCCAGTGGCAGCAGGGAGAACGCGGCCACGCTCTCCGCGATGTCGGCGAGTCGTCCCCACTGCGGCAGCAGCCTGCGGCCGGGCAACGTCCAGCGGACCACGATCAGCACCGCGGCCAGCACGAACAACCCGATCACCAGCGCCAGGGGTTTCGGCGCGCGTTCGTGCATGGCCAGCAGCAGCCACAGCACGCCGTACCCGCCGGGAACCAGCACGGACAGCCGCTGCCACACACTGCCCAGCGCCCGGCCGTGCACCAGCAGCAACGCGCTGAGCACCGCGGCGAACGTGGTGGCCTGCCAGGACGGATCGCGCACCACGAAGGTGAGCACCACCGCGCAGGCCGCGCCGACCGCGGCGAACAGGGCGGTGACGTAGGCGTCGGCGATCCGGCCCTTGGCCACCACCTCGTCCCCGGCGTGCGGTTCGAGGTCCTCCTGCAACTCCTGGGCGTTGGTGGGCAAGGCGGGCAGCCGCAGTCCGGACAGCCGGAAGGCGACCCTGGGCACGAACGCGCCGAGCAGCACGGCGAGCACCGCGATCACGGTGGCCGAGGCGGCCGCACTGGCGCCGGTGAGCATCATCACCAGCCCGCCGGTGGCGCACAGCAGACCGGCGGTGGCGACCGAGACGAACACCGGCGCGGACCCGGCCACCGCGGCCAGGCCCAGCGCGGCGGCGCCTGCTCCGGCCACGCAGGCGGCCAGGATCCGGGCCCCGGTGAGCACCGCGCCCTCGGGCCCGTCCGGGATCAGGAAGCCGGCCAGCCCGACGAACGGGACCGCGGCCAGGGACAGGGCGAGCGCGGCGGGCTGGTCGCCCAGGGCGCGGGCCGCGGTGGCCGCGCACACCAGCAGGAACACCGCGGCCAGGCCGGTGGCCAGCAGGGTCTGCCAGGTGTTCGGGGCGGTGGCGAGCACGCCGAACCCGAGGGTGAGCACGGCGAGCAGCCCGCCCAGGAGGGTCCACCTGCTGGCCTCGGGGCTCCAGGTGTCGGCGCGGTCGCGGGCCTCGGTGGAGAGGCCGTCGATGATGTCGTCGAAGTGCACGGTCGGCAGCTGCTCGCGGCGCGGCCGCAGGTACAGGGTCTCGCCGTCGCGCAGGTTGAGCGCGTCGACGGTGGCCTCCTGGTCCAGGGGCGGCTCGCCGAGTCGTTGCAGGGTCCAGCCGTCGTGTTCGAGGCCGGCTTCGGCCAGGTCAGGACCTGCGTAGCCGAGGATGGTCGGCATCATCTCGATCAGCGGGATGTCCCCCGGCACGGCCAGCTCGAAGCCGGTGGAGGGGGCCCGGACCCGGAGTTTGCACAGCCCGGAAGTGGTCGCCATGGCACACGCCTTTTCTTCGGCGACCAACGCGCGGCACCGGAGTGAACCGTCGCGTGGTCGGATTTCGTCACCTGTTGCGGAGCTGCCACCACAGCACGTCCGCTAGGGAAGGAATCCGGGCTTGAGTGTAATCACGTTCCGCAAGGGCCAGCGCAGGCCCGGACCGGAGATGCCCGAGGGCGAGCTGAGCATCCAGGAACCGCCCACGCTGCCGGAGGTCCAGCGCAGCGCGGGCGCGATCATGATGTACCTGCCGATGGCGTTGTCCTCCACCGCGACCGTGCTGCTGTTCGTGCGGCCGGGGGAGAATGGCGCCTTCAGCTACCTGGCCGCCGGGCTGATGACGGTGTCCTCGATGGCCATGCTGATCGGCCAGCTGGGCCGCAGCGCGGGCGAACGCAAACAGAAACTCAACGACGCCCGCCGGGACTACCTGCGCTACCTGGCCCAGTCCCGCCGCAAGGTGCGCGAAGTCGTGCTGCGCCAACGCGAAGCACTCGCCTGGCGGCATCCGGACCCGGCCGCGCTGTGGTCGCTGCCGGGCACCACCAGGATGTGGGAGCGGGACGCCCAGGACGAGGATTTCGGCGAGGTGCGGGTCGCACTGGGTCCGCAACGCCTGGCCTGGCGGCTGAACCCGTTGTCCACCAAGCCGGTGGACGATCTGGAACCGCTGTCCGCGCACGCGCTGCGCCGGTTCATCCACGCCTACGGCACGGTCGCCGACCAGCCGGTGGCGGTGTTCCTGCCCTCCTTCGCCCGGATCCTGTTGCGAGTGGCCGATCAGCGTGACGAGGACCGCGTCCGGGCGCTGGCCAGGGCGATGATCGCGCAGCTCGCGGTGTTCCACTCCCCCGCCGAACTGCGCATCGTGCTGCTCACCCCGCCGGAGCGCCGGGCGGACTGGGAGTGGGTGAAGTGGTTGCCGCACAACCTGCACCCGAACGAGACCGACGGCGCGGGCGCCACCCGGCTGCTGGTGGCGTCACTGTCCGAATTGGACGCCGCGCTCGGCGAGGAGTTCGCGAGCCGACCGGCCTTCGACCCGGACGCGGTGCCGGATCGCGGCGAGCCGTGTGTGCTGGTGTTCGTGGACGGCGTGCCGGTGCCGCCCACCGCCCGCCTGGCCGGGCCGGGTTACCGCAACACCACGGTGCTCGATCTCTCCGGCGCACTGTCCGAACAGGACGATCCCCAGACGCTGCGGCTGCGGATCGAGGACGGCACGCTCAAGCTGATCACCGTCGACCAGCACAACAAGGAGGTGGCGGGCGATCTCGGCCGGCCGGACGGGCTGGGCCTGGCCACCGCCTCCGCACTGGCGATGCGGCTCGCGCCGTACCGGATGGGCGCGCCGCGCCGCTCCGCCGAACCCCTGTCCGCCGACTTCGACCTGACCACCCTGTTGGGTATCAAGGACATCCAGACCCACGACGTGGCTGCGGGCTGGGCCGCACCGCGTCCCGGCGGGCGACTGCGGGTGCCACTGGGTGTCGGCGCGAACGGCGCGCCGATCGAGCTGGACATCAAGGAATCCGCGCAGGCCGGGATGGGCCCGCACGGCATGCTGATCGGCGCGACCGGGTCCGGCAAGTCCGAACTGCTGCGCACCCTGGTCCTGGCCCTGGCGCTCACCCACTCCTCGGAGATCCTCAACTTCGTGCTGGTGGACTTCAAGGGCGGCGCCACCTTCCTCGGCCTGGACGACCTGCCGCACACCTCCGCGGTGATCACCAACCTGGCCGATGAGGCCGCGCTGGTCGGCCGGATGCGCGAGGCCCTGCACGGTGAACTGGTGCGCCGCCAGGAACTGCTGCGCAAGGCGGGCAACCACAGTTCCGCCCTGGACTACGAACGCGCGCGGGCCGCGGGCGCGCCACTGGACCCGTTGCCCACGTTGTTCGTGGTGGTGGACGAGTTCAGCGAACTGCTGGCCGCGCACCGGGATTTCATGGACCTGTTCATCATGATCGGCCGGCTGGGCCGCTCACTCGGCGTGCACCTGCTGCTGGCCTCGCAACGCCTGGACGAGAGCCGCATCCACCAGCTCGAATCCCACCTGTCCTACCGGATCGGCCTGCGCACCTTCTCCGCCATGGAAAGCCGCGGCGTGCTCGGTGTGCCCGACGCCTACCAACTGCCCGCCGATCCGGGCAACGGGTTCCTCAAGAACGGGGTCGGCGCCCTGGAACGGTTCAAGGCCGCCTACGTCTCCGGCCCGCACCGCACCGCCCGCCGCAACGTCGAACAAGCCGTGGTGGCGCAACAGATCGTGCCGTTCACCGCCCAGTTCGTCGCCCACCGCGAGGTCGAACCCGAGCCCACCCCCGCGCCGGAGCCGGAGGTCTCCACGCACAGCCTCCTGGAGGTGGCCGTGGATCGGTTGCGGGACAGCGGTCCGGCCGCGCACCGGGTGTGGCTGCCACCCCTGGACGAGCCCAGCTCGCTGGACGAACTGTTGCCCCCCTTGGAGATCACCCTCGAACACGGCCTGTGCGCCGCCGACTGGCCGGATCGCGGCAAGCTGCGGGTGCCGATCGGCTTGGTGGACCGGCCGTTCGAGCAGACCAGGGATCCACTGCTGGTCGACCTGTCCGGCGCGGGCGGGCACGTGGCCGTGGTGGGCGGGCCGCAGAGCGGCAAGAGCACCACCCTGCGCACCCTGATCACCGCCCTCGCCCTCACGCACAGCCCGGCCGAGATCCAGTTCTACTGCCTGGACTTCGGCGGCGGCACGCTGTCCGGGCTGCGCCGCCTGCCGCACGTGGGCGGGGTGACCGGACGCCTTGACCTGGACCGCATCCACCGCACCATCGGCGAGGTCACCGCATTGCTGGCCCGCCGGGAACGCTTCTTCACCGACCACGCGATCGACTCCATGCCGACCTACCGGCGCAGGCGGGCCGCGGGCGAGTTCCCCGAGGAACGGCACGGCGATGTGTTCCTGGTGGTGGACGGCTGGTCCACCATCCGCCAGGACTTCATGGAACTGCTGCCCACCTTCGCCGAACTCGCCTCCCGCGGCCTCAACTACGGCATCCACCTGATGCTCGCCTCCGGCCGGTGGAGCGAGATCGCCAGCGCGGTCCGCGATCTCGTGGGCACCCAACTGGAACTGCGCCTGGGCGACCCGGTCGACTCGGTGGTCAACATGCGCGCCGCGGCCACCGTGCCGAAGATCCCCGGCCGCGGCCTCACCGAGAAGGAACTGCACTTCCGCACCGCACTCCCGTCCCTGGACGGGGTGGACGGCGAGGTCACCGACCACGTGGCCACCCTGGTCGACCGGATCGCCACCGCCTGGACCGGACCCGGCGCGCCGCCGGTGCGGATGCTGCCGCCGGTGCTGGCGCACGCGGAACTGCCCGCGCCCGAACAGGACGTGCGCATCCCACTCGGCCTGGACGACCAGAAACTGGAACCGCTCTGGCACGATTTCGCCGACACCCCGCACCTGCTGGTGGTCGGCGATGTGGAGACCGGCAAGACCAACCTGCTGCGCCTGATCATCGACGGCATCACCCGCCGCTACACCCCGCAGGAAGCCCGGATCATCACCGTGGACTACCGGCGGGGCCTCTACGAGGCGGTGCCCGAGGAGCATCAGCTCGGCTACGCGGTGGCCGCGGACTCGGTGCGCGAACTCATCGACGGGGTGGCCCGCGCGGTGCAGACCCGGTTGCCCGGCCCGGACATCTCACCCGCGCGACTGCGCGCCAGGGACTGGTGGAGCGGTCCGCAGGTGTTCGTGGTGATCGACGACTACGACATGGTCACCACGTCCTCGGGCAACGCCTTCCAGCCGCTGTTCGACGCACTGGCCCAGGGCAACGCGCTCGGCCTGCACCTGGTGGTGGCCCGCGGCGCCAACGGCGTCGGCCGGGGCGCGAACGATCCGTTGCTGCGCCGCCTGGTCGAGGTCAACACCCCGGTGTTGCTGTTGTCCTGCCCCAACTCCGAGGGCATGGTCTTCGGCGATGTCCGGCCGCGCACGCTGATCCCGGGCCGGGCGCAGTACGCCACCCGGCGCGGGACCACCCTGGTGCAGACCGCGCTGTCGGCGCACGAGGCCGCGCTCAGCGCGAAGTGATCACCGGCCGCCGCCGCGCCAGCCGCGGCGGCGGCCCAGCGGCAGCACCACGGCCACCGCGCCCAGCAGGCACACCGTGAGGGCCACGATCCCGGCCACCACCAGCGCCGAGCGTTGCGCGCCAACGGTGTCCGGCACCGCCGCCAGCGCGACCGGCTCACGGCGCGCGGTCACCGGGGCCTCGGCCCGGTTCGCGGTCACCGCCGCCAGAGGATCGAGCACGGCCAGACCCGGCTGCCGATACGCGGTGTCCCGCAACCGCTTCGCCAGCTCAGCACCGGTGATCTCCGGCCGGTAGGCGCGGATCAGCGCCGCCGCGGCCGCCACGTGCGCGGCGGCGAACGCCGGTCCCGACCCGACCACCTGACCACCACCCGGCCCGGTGCCCACCACCAGATTCCCCGGCGCGGCAAGGGATCCTGGCACGCTCGCCGCGGCCTTCCCGTCCGGTCCGAACGCGCTCACCGCGAGCACACCGGGAAATCCGGCCGGGTAGTACGGCCCCGGCTCCACCTTCTTGTTCGGCAAGCTGTCCGGACCGGCCGCCGCCACCACCAAGGCCCCGGCAGCCAGGGCACGCTCGATCGCCTTACCCAGCCCCGGATCCGCCTCCGCGACCCCCACCGCGACGCAGATGATCCGCGCACCCGCCGCCACCGCCGCGTCGATCGCCCCCGCGATCCCGCCCGCACTCGGCGCGCCGGACTTGTCCGTGCCGCGCACCGCGAGCACCCGCGCACCCGGCGCCAGCCCGGCGAACCGGACACCGTCCCGCACCGGCGCGCCGATCAGACTGGCCACCACTGTGCCGTGCCCCACACAGTCCTTGCCCGCGTCCCCCAGCGCCTCCACCGGCACCGCGGTCGCGTCCACCCCGGTGTCCACCACCGCCACGGTCACCCCGGCCCCGGTGCTCAACGGCCACAACCGGTCCGCGCCCAGGTACGGCAACTGCCACGGCGTCTCGGTGATCTTCTTGCCGGAGGGACCGGTGCACGGCTGACCGGCCCGCAACACCTGCGGGATCTGCGGGAGAACGGTGTCCTGCGCGGCCGCCACGCCGCCGTTCGCGGCCAGCGCGAAGGTCGCGCAGGCCACTGCGAGCTGTCGCCTCATCGGGCCAGTCCACCACGCCCCGCCAACCCCCGAACACGCAGAACCACCAGCAGGACCGAGGAGCAGTGAACCCAATCCGCCCCCCACTGCGTTGCCCGATGCGGAGGACCGACGATGAGGGGAGCGCCCGTGTCACGGCACGTGCTCACGGTGGACCGGGACAGCGGCTATCGCACCATTTCCGCCGCGTTGCTGGACGCCCGCAACGGCACGGTGATCTCCGTGCTGCCCGGCCGTTACGACGAGTCCCTGGAAGTCACCAAGGTGGTCACCATCGCGGCCAGCGACGCCCGCGGCAGCGTGGAGGTGGTGGCCAGGCAGGGCAGCGTGCTGCGCCTGGCCGCCGAGGCGGTCAAGCTCACCGGACTGGTGCTGCGCGGTCAGCACGCGGAACTGCCCGCGGTGGACATCGCCCGCGGCCAGGCCGCGGTGGAGGACTGCGAGATCATCGGCGCCGCCTGGACCGCGGTGCTCGCCCGCAACTCCGGCTCCCTGGCCATGCGCGGCTGCCGGGTGACCAACCCCGTCGGCGCCGGGATCGTGGTCACCTCGCCCGCGCCCAGCACCATCGAGGACTGCGTCATCGAGCACGTGCACACCTCCGCCGTGGTGATCGCCGAACGCGGCAACCCGGTGGTGCGCGACTGCACCCTGCGGCACGCCAAGGGAAACGGCGTCTGCGCCAACGGCCAGGCCCAGGGCACCATTCAGCACTGCGACATCTCGGCCACCGAACGCCCCGGCATCGCCCTGGAAGAAGACAGCGCCACCCGGGTCCTGGACACCACCGTGCGGGACACCGCCAGCGGCGTGTTCATCAGCACGCACGCCTCACCGGTGCTGGAGGAATGCCGGATCACCAGCACCACCGGCGACGGCATCACCGTGGCCGACGGCGCGGACCCGGTGCTGCGCCGCTGCCGCACCACCCGCACCGGCGGCGCGGGCATCCGGGTCACCGGCCGTTCCCGCGGCTCCTTCGAGGAATGCGAGGTCGCCGAAGCGGGCGGCGCGGGCATCCAGGTCGACGAGGCCAGCGGCCCGTCCTTCACCCGCACCACCGTGCGCGGCGGCACATCGGTGGGCCTGCTGGTCACCGACGGCGCGACCGCCGAGTTCGACCGGCTGGAGATCCGGGACACCGCCGGGCACGGCGTGCAGGTGGCCGCCGCGGCCAACCCGCTGCTGCGCCGCGCCACCCTGGAAGGCTGCCGGGGCAACGGGATCGAGGTCACCGGCAACGGCCGCGGCCGCCTGGAGGACTGCGAGATCCGGGAATCCGGCGCGGCCGGGCTGAGCGTGTCCGAGGGCGGCAGCCCGTACGTCAGCTCCCTGAGAGTGCACCAGTCCACCGGTCCGGGCGTGCTGATCGGACCCGGCGGCGTGGGATCGTTGCGGGACTGCGAGATCGGCGAGTCCACTTCGGACGGTGTGCTGGTCGCTGACGGCGGCGAACTCGTGCTGTCCCGCTCCTCGGTCCGCCGCTGCACCGGCCACGGCGTGCACGTTTCCGCTGGGGCACGGGCGAAACTGACCGCCGACGACCTCAGCGGCAACGGCCGGGACGGCGTGCGAATCGACTCCGCCGACGCGGTCAGCCTGCTGGACTGCACCACCACCGACAACACCGGCAGCGGCCTGCGGGTCACCGTGCCCGCCACCCGGCTGTCCGTGGAAAACCTGACCAGCACCGGAAACCGCACCCCGGACACCGACGGCAGCACCGCCACCACCACCGCCGAACCCGCCCCCGCCCAGCAAACCCAGCAGGCCGAGCCCGACGAGGACGCGCCGCTGGCCAAACTGGAGGCGCTGGTCGGCCTCACCGCGGTCAAGCACCAGGTGAAAACCCTGGTGAACCTCAACAAAATGGCCCGCCGCCGCCAGGAAGCCGGTCTGATCGCGCCACCCACCAGCCGGCACCTGATCTTCGCCGGACCGCCCGGCACCGGCAAGACCACGGTGGCCCGGCTCTACGGCAGCATCCTGGCCGAACTCGGTGTGCTGCGCGAAGGCCACCTGGTCGAGGTGGCCCGCGCCGACCTGGTCGCGCAGATCGTCGGCGGCACCGCGATCAAGACCACCGAGACCTTCACCAAGGCCCTCGGCGGCGTGCTGTTCATCGACGAGGCGTACACGCTCACCGCGCAGGGCAAGGGCAGCGGCCCCGACTTCGGCCGGGAAGCCGTGGACACCCTGGTCAAACTGATGGAGGACCACCGCGACGACCTGGTCGTGGTCGCCGCCGGCTACCAGCGGGAGATGGACGCCTTCCTGCAGTCCAACCCCGGCCTGGCCTCCCGGTTCACCCGCACCATCGAGTTCGAGAACTACACCACCGAGGAACTCGTCACCATCGTGCACCGCATGTGCGGCGCCCACCAGTACCAGGTGCCCGAGGAAACCCAGACCGCGCTGTCCGTCCACTTTGGACAGATGGCCCGCGGCGAGGACTTCGGCAACGGCCGCGCCGCGCGCAAGGTCTTCGAGGAAATGGTGGACCGCCAGGCTTTCCGGCTCGCCGGCGAAACCGAGGCGGACGACCAGAGCCTGTCCCTGCTGCTACCGGCCGACGTGCCCGGCGGCGCGGATCCCGGCGCCCCCGACGACGAGACCACCCTGGCCGGACTCCGTCAGCGACTGGACTCGATGATCGGCCTCGGCGGCGTCAAGGAGGCGATCAACGACCTGGTCAACCTGATCGCCACCGCCCGGCAACGACGGCAGGCCGGACTGCCGGTGCCCGCGATCAGCAACCACCTGGTCTTCGCCGGCGCGCCCGGCACCGGCAAGACCACCGTCGCCCGGCTCTACGGCGAACTGCTCGCCGCGCTCGGCGTGCTGCGCAAGGGCCACCTGGTCGAGGTGGCCCGCGCCGACCTGGTCGGCCGCTACATCGGCCACACCGCGCACCTGACCAGGGAAGCCTTCACCAGCGCCCGCGGCGGCGTGCTGTTCATCGACGAGGCATACGCGCTCACCCCGGTCGGCGGCGCGGGCGGCGACTTCGGCCAGGAAGCCGTGGACACCCTGGTCAAACTGATGGAGGACCACCGCGACGACACCGTGGTCATCGTGGCCGGCTACTCCGCCGAAATGCGCACCTTCCTGGCCTCCAACACCGGCCTGGCCTCCCGGTTCTCCCGGCACATCGAATTCGCCAACTACAGCACCGACGACCTGGTCACCATCGTGCACCGGATGGCAGGCGGCAACGGCTACGAATGCGCGCCGGAAACGATCACCGCGGTCCGCGAGCACTTCGCCGCCGTGCCGCGCGATGAGACCTTCGGCAACGCCCGCTACGCCCGGCAGGTCCTGGAAACCATGATGACCCGCCAGGCAGGCAGGCTCAGCGGAACCGGCGCACCCACCGTGCACGACCTCCGGCTGCTGTTACCAGCAGACCTGCCCTGATCGCCGGATAACCAAGGAAATGGCGGGAAGTCGCCATGGCAGAATGACCGGGTGCCCACGACGGCGTTCGGCGACTTCCTGCGCTTCTACCGGCTCCGGCTGTCGATGACCCAGGAGGAACTAGCCGAACGCACCGGGGTGAGCGTGCGCGCGATCAGCGACATGGAACGCGGCCGCGCGCTCAGCCCCCAGCGGCGCACGGTGGAACTCCTGGTCACCGGCCTGGAACTGACCCCGGACGAGGCGACCGAGTTCATCGGCCTGGCCCGCGCCGGCCGGAAAACCGCGGTGGCCGAGGACAAACCGGTGCAACCGGAGACGGCCAAGGCCGGCGCGGTCTGCGCACTGCCGCCGGTGCTCACCGAACTCACCGGCCGGGAACGGGATCAGGCGGCGCTGACCGCCTTCGCCAAGGACGCCGAAGCCTGCGGCCGGCTCCAGCTCGCCGTGGTGCACGGCCCGCCCGGCGCGGGCAAAACCGCGCTCGCGGTGGACGCCGGACATCGGCTGACCAGCCTGTTCGGCAACGGCTGCCTGTTCCTGGACCTGCGCGGCATGGACCCGGAACCACTCTCCGCGGACCGGGCCGTGCACCGGCTGCTGCGCGGTTTCGGCGTGGACGAACGCAAGATCCCGGCCGACCAGGACGACCGCCTCGCCCTCTACCGCTCCCTGCTGCAGGACCGCTCGGTGCTGCTGGTGCTGGACAACGCCGCCTCCGAAGCCCAGATCCGCCCACTGCTGGCCACCAGCCCCGGGTCGATGGTGCTGGTCACCAGCCGCAGCACCCTGGCCGGCCTGGACGCGCGGCACCGGGTCGCGCTGGAACTGCTCGACGCCGACCGCGCGGTGGAACTGCTCAGCGTGGTCGCCGGCAAGCACCGGGTGGCCGCCGAACACGAAGCCGCCCGCCGGGTCGCCACCCTCTGCGGCGGCGTGCCCCTGGCGCTGCTCATCGCGGGCAACCGGCTGGCCAGCCGCACCCAGTGGACCATCGCGCACCTGGCCGACCAGCTCGCCGACGAACGCCGCAGACTCTCCGTGCTCACCGCGGGCGACCTGCAGGTGCGCGCCGCCTTCGAGCTGTCCTACCACCACCTCGAACCCTCCGCGGCCCGGATGTTCCGGCGGATCGCGCTGGTCCCCGGCCCGGACACCTCGGTCGAGTTGGCCGCGGTGGTCTCCGGACAGCCAGCGCACCTGGCCGAGGCCGCTCTGGAAGAGCTGGCCGACGCCAGCCTGCTCGGCTTCAGCGAGATCCCCGGCCGCTTCACCAGCCACGACCTGCTGCGGGTCTTCGCGCGGGAACGCCTGGAACTGGACGAGACCGCCGAGGACGTGCACGCGGCCACCGAACGGATGCGGGACTGGCTGCTCGCGGTGGCCACCAAAGCCGCGCTCTACTTCGACCACGACCGGCCCGACCCGGCGAGCACCATCGACGGACCGGACCCGATCCGCGACCGGGACACCGCGAAAACCTGGCTGGCGCTGGAACAAGCGCACTGGCGTGGCGCACTCCGCTGCGCCGCCGCCGCGGGCGAGCACCGCAAGGTCCTCGACCTGGCCACCGCCATGCACTGGTACTCCGACCTGCGCGGCACCGGCGACCTGTGGCTGGAGGTCTTCGGCGCGGGCGCGGAAGCCGCCAAGGCGCTCGGCGAGGCCAAGGCCGGCGCCGAGCAGTTCAACTACCTGTGCTGGGCGCAGTACGCGCTCTGCGGCAGGCCGCGCGAGGCACTGGCCGCGCACCAGCTCGCGGTGGCCGCCGCGGTGCAGGCGGGCGACCTGCTCACCGAAGCCTGGGCCTGGTACTACCGCGCCGGCATCGAACGGCGGCTGACCTCCGCGCAGGAGGCGGTCCTGGTCGCCCGGCGCGCGGTCGAGCTGTTCGAGCGGGCCGGTTACCCCAACGGCCAGTACCTGGCGCTGTCCCTGCTCGGCGCGATGCTGCACGTGGCAGGCGAGTACACCGAGGCGGTGGCGGTGAACCGGCTGGCCGAGGCGCACTACCGCGGTTCGGCCACCGCCCCCGGCAACGACGAACTGCTGTCCATGGTGCTGACCCGGCTGGGCGACAGCCTGGCCGCCACCGGCGAGGTGACCGCCGCGCTGGACATCCTGGACGAGGCCGAAACGCTCTTCCGCAAGCACCAGGTGTCCACCGGCCTGTCCCGGGTGCGTTTCCTGCGCGGCAGGGTGCTGATCCGGGCGGGCCGCCCCGCCGAGGCCAAGGACCAGCTGCTGTCCAGCCTGGAGGAATCCCGCTGGTCCGAAGACCGGGTGGAGATGCTGGTGTTGCTGGCCGAACTCGCCGACGACCGCGGCGACACCGCCCAGGCCCGCGAGCACCGGGTGCGCGCGCTGGCCGAATGCGCCCGCTACGACTCGCCAGCCGTGCGCGGCACCGCGGGCAGGCTCGCCGCCCAGCTCGGCCTCGCGGTGTCCGAATCCGCCTGAGCCCGCTCACCAGCCCGCCGCGGTGACCCCGTGCGCGGCCAGCGCCTCGGTCATCGCGATCGTCGCGTGGTGCACCCTGGACTTCACCGTGCCCACCGGCACCCCGATCACCGCCGCCGCCCGCAACCGGGTCTGGTCCAGCTTGTAGACCTGCTCCAAAGCCTGCCGCTGCATCGGGTTCAGCCGGGCCAGCCCCTGGTCGACCACACAGCGCTCCAGCACCTCGTCGGCGAAGTCCGTGCCACTGGGCAGCGCGTCGAAATCGTCGTCGTCCAGCAGCACCGGACGGGCGTTGTCCCGGCGCGCCCAATCGACGATCAGGTTGCGCGCCACGGTGAACAGCCAGGCCCGCACCCTGGCGTCCTTCGCGGCCAGGGTCTCGCTATTGCGCCAGGCCCGCAGCATGCACTCCTGCACCACGTCCTCGGCCCGGTGCGGATCACCCGGCAGCAGGCGGCGGGCGAAGCGCAGCAGGACCTCCCGGTGCTCGGTGTGCAGCTCGGCCACGGTGCTCACGGTGACCTCCCTCGGGTTGGCGAAGTTCTTGGCACTGAGTCCACCCGCCAGGACACCCCGCTGCCACGCGGAAGGACCGGCAGAACCTGGCCAGGGCGGCCTTCTGCCGGTCTGTCCGCGTGGCCGCGCGAGGGCCCCGCGGGTTCGATCGGGCAGCGAGGATCCCCACTCCCGAGAGGTGCCAGGTGACCGGCGACATCCGCTGCTCCACAACGTTCCGGGCCTTCGCCGAGGCCCGCCCCGGCCCCGCCTGGCGCGAGCACGTGCACCGGCACTGGCCCCGGCTGCGGGCCACCGCCGCCGACCACCCGGACGCCCAGACCTGGCGCACCACGGTGCTGTCCCTGACCAGCACCCCACTGGCCTGCCTGGCCGCCGACCTGGCCGAGGCCGCCCAGTTACCCGACCCTGACCTGCCCGGCTTCCTCACCCACGTCAACCCGCCCGGCCCGGTCGTCTCCGGCGCCCAGGGCACCGGCGGCGCCTCCCTGGTCCGCAACCTCGACCTCGACCTCACCCAGCACGAGTCCACGCTGTGGCTCAGCCAGCTCGGCACCCGCCGCGTCCTGGGCACCACCGCCGGCCTGTGGGGACTCCTCGACGGCATGAACGAGGACGGCCTGGCCGTGTCCCTGACCTCCGGCGGCGGCCACCGGCACACCGAAGGTCTCAGCGGCCCACTGCTCGTCCGCCACCTCCTGGAGCACTGCACCACCGTCGCCGCCGTGGACGAGGTGCTCGGCAGCTGGCCCACCGCCAGCACCCACGACCTCACCGTCATCGACGCCACCGGCGCCCGCGCCGGCTACCGCCTCACCCCCGGCGAACCCACCCAGCGCGGCCGCACCCGGCACTGGCCCGAGGTGTCCGAGGCCATCGCCGCCATGCTCAGCCGCCCCCGCCACCGCACCGGCTACACCACCGGCGCGGGCACCCTGCACACCGCCGTCTACCACCCCGCCGAGGGCGAGCTGACCTTGATCTGGCCGGACGGCGTGCGCACCTGGACCTTCGGCAACTTCACCGCCACCGAGCGCCTGCTCGAATACCCGGCCACCCCGGCCTGAACCCGGCCGCCGCGCGCCAGGCCGCGCCTACACTTGCCGGTCATGGGCGTCGAACTCCGGCATTTGCGTGCCTTCGTGGCAGTGGCCCAGCAGCTGTCCTTCACCAGGGCCGCCGAACACCTGATCGTCACCCAGCCCGCGCTGACCCGGACGATCAAGCAACTGGAAGCCGCCCTCGAAGTGCGGCTGTTCGACCGCGACTCCCGCCACGTCGCCCTCACCGCCACCGGCGCGGAGTTCCTCGGCCGGGCCCAGCAGGTCCTCACCGCGATGGACCAGACCCTCGCCTCGGTCCGTGCCCAGGTCACCATCCGCTTCGGCTTCAGCTGGCTGCTGCCCGATCCCTGGGCCCAGACCACCGTCAGCGCCTACGAGAAGGCCACCGGCAACTCGGTCTCCCTGATCCGCATCGACGACCCCCTGGCCGCGGTCGATGAGGGCACGGTCGACGTCGCGGTGGTCCGCGGCACCCACGAACCCACCCCCGGCACCAAGGTGCTGCACCTGTTCGACGAACTCCGGGTCGCCGTCTGCTCGGCCAAGTGCACCCTCGCCGGCGCCGAACGCCTGCACTGGTCCGAGGTCCCCGACTGGCCCCTGGTGGTCAACACGGTCAGCGGCACCACCGGCCCCTGGTCCTGGCCCGACGGCGACGGCCCACAGCGGATCATCGAAACCCGCAACTTCGACGAGTGGCTGGAATCCGTGGCCGCCAACCGCGGCATCGGCGTGGTCCCCGAGGTGGCGATGCGCCGCAACATCCACCCCGCCGTCCGCTTCGTCCCCCTGATCGGCGCCCCCACCTCCCCGGTGTCCATCGCCTTCCAGCCCCAGCACCGGGACCGCAGACTCCGCCACTTCATCGAGGCAGCAGCCGCGTCCGCCGTCAACTGCTGTCCGATCCCGCCCCAGGCACAGATCGGGCCGCCCGAAACTCCGCGACCGGCAACCCGCCCCACCCCCAGTTCCCCAACGGCACCTCGTTGATCACCACAAAAGTCGACTCCAACGGCTTGCCCAGCACCTCCAGCAACACCTGACTAACTCCCGCGATCAACCGCGCCTTCTCCTGTTCGGTAACCGCCTCCACCCCCGGAGCACTACCCTCCCGAGTAACCTGAATACTCACAAAAGGCATAACCAATCTCCTTCCAAACCCAGAAAAACCAGCCCTAGCTCAGTGCCCCGCACTCTGCCCACCATCAATGTGCAGAATCTCCCCAGTCACAAACGGCGCGTTCTCCAGGAACAACACCCCATCCACCACATCCTCGACCCGCCCAATCCGGCCCACCGGATGCAACCCCGCCAGCGCCGCATGCGTCTCCGCCGAATGCATCGGAGTCTGAATCACCCCCGGCGACACCGCGTTGACCCGAATCCCCCGCCCCGCATACTCAATGGCCAGCGACTTCGTCGCCGCCTGCAACCCACCCTTGCTCAACGAAGCCAACACCGAAGGCACCGCACTGAGCGCATGCTCCACCAACGTGGTCGTGACGTTGACGATGTGCCCACCCCCCTGCACAAGCATCCGCTCCACCGCCAGCTGAGTAACCCCAAAAAACCCAGCCACATTCACCCCCATCACCGCCGCATAGTCCGCAGCCGTGTACTCAGTAAACGGCTTGGCCAAAAAAATCCCCGCATTGTTGACCAACGTGTCCACCCGCCCAAACTCCCCCACCGCAGCATCGATAACGGCTCGCGCAGTCCCCACCTCCGCAATATCCCCAGCCACCGTAACCACCCCCGGATCATCCGACACACCAATAGTCCGAGAGTTAGCCACCACCCCCCACCCCAACTTCCGATACCCCGCGACAACCGCAGCCCCAATCCCCTGCGAAGCCCCCGTAACCACCACAACCCGCCGCCCACCACCAGACACGAAAACCCCACTCCCAACCCAAAAGAAAGACTCCCACCGGCCATTCCCAGCCGCTCCCCCCAAAAATTACAACCCCACCCCCACCCCCGGAAATGCCTCCCCCAACCCACCAATGCCCCCCAGGCATAGACCCAGCCCACCCCCACCCCCACCCCACCCGCGTGTTGGCCGTTGTCGTACGCCGGTTTGGCCGATGTCGTACGCCACGTTGGCCGTTGTCGTACCCGGCGCCGCCCCGCCATGACGTACGTCAATGACGTCGCCTGACGCTCGCGAAGATCCCGGCCCACTTCCTACCGTCGCGACGTGTCCGGAAACGCAACCCCGTCGCAGGAGTGGTCCGCATGATCAGCAGGAAGCAGTTCACCCGGGCGCTGGCCGCCACCGCCGCCATAGTCGCGCTCGCGAGCTGCGCCCCCGCCGGCCCCAGCGCCCAGCCACCCCCGGCCACCGCCTCCGCCGTCACCGGCAACGCCCCCAGCTGGGGACCGATCAAGCAGATCAAGGCGGGCGTGCTGGACATCGGCTACGCCGAAACCGGCCCCGCGAACGGCAAACCGGTCATCCTGCTGCACGGCTGGCCCTACGACATCCACAGCTACGTCGACGTGGCCCCCGCCCTGGCCGCCGCGGGCTTCCGGGTGTTCGTGCCCTACCTGCGCGGCTCCGGCAGCACCACGTTCCTGTCCCCGGCGACCGTCCGCAACGGCCAGCAGGCCGCGGTGGCCACCGACATCATCAACTTCATGGACGCCCTGGGCATCCAGCGCGCCACCATCGCCGGTTTCGACTGGGGCGCCAGGACCGCCACCGTGCTCGCCGCGCTCTGGCCGGACCGGTTCGCCGGACTGGTGTCGGTCAGCGGCTACCTGATCACCAACCTCAAGGCCAACCAGCAACCGCTGCCGCCGGCGGCCGAACTCGGCTGGTGGTACCAGTACTACTTCGCCACCGAACGCGGGGTGCAGGGCTACACCCGCAACCGCACCGAGTTCAACAAGCTCATCTGGCAGGGCGGCTCACCGAAGTGGCAGTTCGACGACGCCACCTACCAGCGCACCGCCCAGTCCTTCGCCAACCCCGACCACGTCGCCATCGTGGTGCACAACTACCGCTGGCGCCTGAGCCTGGCCCCCGGCGAACCCCAGTACGAGGCCCTGGAACAGAAACTCGCCGCCGCCCCGATGATCACCATCCCGGCCATCACCATCGCCAGCGACTTCGACGGGGCCGCGGCCAACGGCGCCGGCTACCGGGACAAGTTCACCGGCCGCTACGACCACCGGGTGCTTCCCGGCATCGGCCACAACGTGCCCCAGGAAGCCCCGCGCGAGTTCACCAAGGCCGTCATCGACGTCACCGGCTGACCGCGGCCAACCGCAGCACAACCTGCCGCCGCACATCCACGTGGTCCAGCACCACAAACTCCCGCACTACCCCGAACTCAAAGTCCAACTCGTCAACCGAACTCACCCCGAGTTCCCGAAACGCCACCCCCGCGGCAACCCCCGGGAACCCATCCAACTCAACCCGCAACCCCACCCAGTTCCAGGAATCCGACACGCCACGCACCACGGCGCCCACCGGCAACTCCGCCTTCGCCCGCCCCCACTCCGCACCACCACGCGCACTCGCCGCCAGCACCGCCGCCACGAACTCCGCGGGCGGCGAGTACTGGTGCGCGAGCACGTAATGACAGATCAGGTTCGGCGCCGCGTAGACAACTCCCCCAGCCCCGGCCACGTGAATCTCAGCGCTGCCAAGGGTGAGCGCCCCACGCTCCGCCTCCACACAGGGGATCTCAGCAGGCTCCCAGTCAAACCCCGCCACCGCCTGGCACAGCCAGCAGTAGTGGTATCCCCTGGTCTGCCCCACGGACTCGAAGACCGCCAACTTCCGCAGCGCGTCAACAAAATCCGCCGCCGGCTCGCCCCGATCAAACTCCACCCCGGCACCGAGCCAACCGACATTGAGCACCTCGGCGCCCAACTCCTCCACCGGCTGGTAGCCGTAACGAGACAGGTCCTCGTAGACAGCCATTGGTCCCCCTGATTGCACGCGTACGTCTGGCCCCGCCGGGAGCGGGCGAACCCATTACAACTCAAGGGTCTCGCTTGTTCACCGTGGGGCCAGACTTGACTGTGCGGATGCGGGGGCCATCGAAACACACCCGCGGGGACGCCTCCGCCGCGGCGTCCCTCGGCTGACTACACCCGCTCGGCCTCGGCCGTCGTCGCGGGCGCGCTGCCCGGCTGCTGCCGGTTCTCGATCTTGATCCCGCACTTGCCGACCAGTGCGACACCGGCGCCGATCGTCATCGCCATCGGGGCGGCCAGCGCCGCGACCAGCCCGAGGGCCACCGGTACCTCCAGCACCACGTCGTCCTTGCTGTCACGCACGACCACGCGCCGATTGATGCCCTCGTTGACCAGCCCGCGGACGGCGTCGACCACGGAGTCGACGGCGGAAGGGGTGGACTCGGACTTGGACTCGCTCATGATTCTCCTCGTGCTGCGGAACTCCCTTGACGCCCCCATGCTGCCCACGGCGCGGCCGCCTGCCATCAGGGTTTGCCCCTGACCCCACCTGATTTCCCCCGCCCCGACCCTGTGCCATCGTGGACGCCATGACCTGGGATGGCACGGACTACCAGCGCCGCTTCGACCACCTGGCCGCCACCGGCGCCGACGTGCATGGCGAGGCCGATTTCGTGCGCGCCTACCAGCCTGGCTCCGTCCTCGACGCGGGCTGCGGCACCGGCCGGGTCGCCATCGAACTCGCCCGGCACGACATCGACGTCGTCGGGGTCGACCTGGACCCCTCCATGCTCGCCGTAGCCAGGAACCGGGCGCCCCAGGTCACCTGGCACCAGCACGACCTCTCAACCCTGACCCTCAACCGCCACTTCGACATCGTCCTCATGGCGGGCAACGTCCCGCTGTTCACCCCGGAGGGCACCCAGCAGGCCCTCGTATCCGCTGTGGCAGGCCACCTCGCGCCCCAAGGCGCGCTCATCGCGGGCTTCTCCCTCAACCGCGGCTACACCGCCGAGGACTACGACGCCCACTGCGCCGCCGCGGGACTCACCCTGGCCGACCGCTACGCCACCTGGGACCGGAAGCCGTTCACCGGCGGCGACTACGCCGTCTCGGTCCACCGCGTCGCACTCGCGCACGATCCGCTGACAAATCGTTAACAAATGATCAAGGGTCGGATCTCCAACTAAGGAAATCCGGCCCTGATCTGCACTTATCTGGTGGACGATACTGGGATTGAACCAGTGACCCCTACCGTGTCAAGGTAGGAATCTGCGGTTCAACTACCTGCGGTTTTGCTAAAACCCCAGGTAGCAGGCTCCCAGTTTCCGCGGGTGGCAACGAGTTGACCCTCGTTGCCACCCGTTCCTGTCGCCAGGAATTCGCCATCCTCGGGTCGACTGGTGATGCAGGTCACGCCATGAAACCTCGCTTGTGGAACCTCTAGTTGATAAAGCACCGTCCCGGACCAGGCGGTCGCAGCACTCTGGCGCGCCCTGATCAGATTGCACGGCAGCGCCCGAAACGTTTGGCACGCCGCAGCGATGACGCCGCCGTCTGAACTGTGGAGGCACGGCCAGCTCCAGCGGCAGCCCTGATGGCCCAGCGACGGCTGAAACGACTGAGTCGACATGTGATCTCATAGGCAACCTCACCTGTACCCAGTCTGGTCCGGCTTGAACCGTCAGCTCCTACCCCAGTGCGGTAGTGGCCACTGGTTCAATATCCGGCCTCCGTGGCCGCGGTCGGATGATCCTTGGGCACCCCCTGACGATTGGCTCGCTCACCAGCTCTTGAAAACACTATCAGGGACACGGTCGCACTCGACGACTGTTCGCCGCGGACGACGCACTGAAACTAAACGAGGCACCAGCATAGGAATGATCTGAGCTAGCGATTTTCATACTGTCACCGGTGCACAAGTGGACGAATTCGTCGATTGTGGACATGAGCACCAGCGCGCCTACCCTGAGTTTACTGCGGCGCTCTCGCACCATAACATCCTTGAAGGAACGATCAAGGGCACAACTAATGATGTCGTCAACAGTGCGGCCGACGGCAATGCACAGGAGCCAAAGAAGCGGTTCGCGCGGGTACTTGCCGAAGAGTTTTATCGACTTGACCCCGAAAGCTCGTGTCGGGACATTGACGGCATCGGCGCCCAGTATCGCCATGCCTGCTTCAAAGCGGGCGACGAAGTGTGCCGACAGCCAAGCGAGGCCAGTCAGCCATTCGCTGGCGCGCGCGTGGCGTTGGCGGAGCAGAGAGGACTGACCGCCAGACAAGGTTTGAACCGAGTGGCGCTGCCCTTGAGTATGACGGCGGCTACCAGCCTCAGCATCCCGCACAAAGGGGGATCCACGACGGAAGGTTGCACACGGGGTACTCACGGCAGCGCCGGTGGCTGTCGGGGTGCCGCGGGCCGTTGACTCGTCCAGTCCCGGTAGCCGGAGCATATAGGCGACGGTAACCACGTTACGACGGCCGGAGCGCAGGACGGACCTGGGGAACTCGCCAACAGGGGCGAGTTCGTGGCTCTTAGTACGCCCGATGCGGAGAATAGATCCTGCGGCAACGAGGCCGATGGTGGCGCCGCAGTCATGAAGTACGGCGGTTGACCGGGCGGATATGTGCTCTGGGCTCATTTCTCAACCAGCTTCGGCGCGGCAGGAGCCCCGGCGACACAGTTGCGCGCTGGGTGTTCTGCGCGACCTAGGCGGCAGCCCAGTTAGACCGAAACTGTTACTGACAGCTACGACACGGTCACGCATCTCCGCTCCTTGCCAGCACGTTGCCACGTTTGCTTAAGCGAAGACTACCTGATATCACTCTCGGTAGCCACTCCCCGTCAGCACTCACCCGCTCTGTAGCGGCGTAGGGGCTGACCTGAGACTCCGTGAGGCGCCGGTTGTGAGTGTTGAGGCCATCACCTGGGCTCTGAATCTCGCGCCCTTGCCTGCCGACGAACCGGGGCAGCCCAGCAAGTCGGCGATGGCATTCGTTCTGGTGGCCTTGGCCAACCACGCCGATCCTGACGGTCAGGGCGCTTTCCCGTCGCTGCGCCGCGTCATGCGCTACACCCACCTTTCCGAACGCACCGTTCGCATGTGTGTTCGACGCCTGGAGACCGCCGGGCTGATCCGGCCAGCCAATCCGAAGATCGTCGCCGCCTACATTTCGCGTGCGGATCGGCGCCCCAACGGATGGGATCTTGCACTCCACCGCACCCGAAGCGAAGAGCCTGAAGCGGACGGACCAGCAAAAACAGACGGGGGGCAGTCACTGCCGCCCGTTCAAGCGGACGGGGGGCAGCCACTGCCGGTACGGGGGGCAGCCACTGCCCCCGAACCGTCCCTTAACCATCAAGAGAAAGCTGAGGCGGGTCAGGTTCCGTTACCGGACATGCCGCAGGAGCCGAAACCGCCGTCAGCGCCGCTGCGATGTCCGGCTCATCGTCAGGGCACCGGTCCGGTCTCACGGTGCAGGCAGTGCGCGGACCTGCGGGAGGCGGCTCAACAGTCGCGCCGGTCGAAAGCGCGCGCTGCGGCTGCTGCGCGGGCCGAGGCTGCTCGCCAGTGCCGGTTGTGCGACGAAGACGGCTACCGCGGTGCCCAGGTGTGCAATCACGTCGATCCTGATGCGACCGCAGCGGCGCGGGCCAGGGCGCGAGAGGCTTTCGCCAATCGCAGCCGCAAGTCGCAATGACTCGCAGGCGTCTCAGTCCCCCGATGACCGTGGCCTGCGACGGTGCCCAGGATGGGCGGTTGGCACCACTCCGGGCGCTGCGCCCGTTGTCGGCACCTTGGCCCGCGGCGGTTGGCTCGGATCGGTCGCGGTGGTGCCAAGACACCCTCGATGCGGAGGCTGCTGCATCGAGTTCGCCAACGGGGGAGCAATCGATGCGGTTCCTACGTCCTCGCCAGCTCGGGCCAGAAGCGCCTAGCCTGAAGTATCGGACAGGATCGAGACCGCCGAATGAGGGGCGGCGTTGAGCCGAGGACGTTCTGGATGGGGAAGGGCATCGGTGACAGGGAATTCGGCGCGGCTGCACGCAGTGGCGCAGGCCAGCCGTAGCGAGCAGGAGACACTCTGCGATGAGATCACCAGGAACCTGTTGGCGACGGGGGCAACACCGGACTGGTCCATCTCTCGCGGAGGCACTGACGGGGTGCACGCGCTGGCCGCAGAATTCTACTGGGCGATGCGGCTGCGCTCTGATTCCGGACCGACTACCGCGGCGGCATGCGGCCGATGGATCTACCGCCACGTCCACCCCGACGATCAGCTAGCGCTCACCGAAGAGTGGGCCGTTCTCTTTGGCAGCATCTCCGCAGGCCCCGTCAGCCCTAAAGCAATCGAGGACAAAGTTGTCGCCGATCTGGCGGCCGAAATGGGGGACCCACTTGCAGGAGCGTACTTCTGCTATGTGTTTGAGCTGACCAAGTTCCGGAAAGTTCTCGACTGCAGGGCTATCGTCGAACACATCGGCGATCCCCCACTGGGGCGGATCCTCCACATCTACCGGGATCGGCCGATCCTGCGAGCATTCGCGATAAATGGCGCAAGTTGGGAAGACCCCGCTGTGCGACAGGCCATGCAGGAGGTGTTGGCCGATCCTGAGACCACCGTACTGGCAGCCAACATTTGCCTGGACAGGGATAACGCGGTCACCGAGACCGACGAGCGACGGCAACAAGGGGTTCAGTGGGCGCGTGACGCCGCGGCCCGCTGGCCTCGGGAACCCCTGATTCAGTACCGGCTGGCCGAAATCGAACGCGACGCCGGCAATCTCACCCAGGGCCTGGCGGCACCTGACCGCGAGCTCGCCCTGCTACCCACGGTCAGGCCCCCACTTCTTCGCACACTGCTGTCGAAGACGTACGAGAGTACTAGGTCGCCCCTCGCCGCTCATCTGGTGGTGGACGAGCCTGACTCCGAATACGCGCGTGCCACACGCCGTCAGCACGCCCGACAGCATGCCGTCTGGTTTCGGACGATCGGGCTGGCGGCTTGCGTTGTACTGGGGTTCGGGATCCCCCATGTTGTTGACGCCATCACCCAAGGCCCCGTGGGCCCCACGGGCCGGTCCAACGCCAGCCTCGCAGTCCTCATCGCCACGCTGGTGCTGCCGGTGCTGATCGTGTGCGCGCACTTGCTATTGCGACACCTGCAGGGTGAAGAGCCAGACTCCACCTGCACGCGGACGCGGCTGAAACAAGCTCGCCTGCGTAGACGGCAGAGCACCGTCGGGCTGTGGACGACCAGCCTAGGGGCTGGCTTTGCGCTGGTGGCGTTGGTCCTCGGTGTCGTTGACGTCATCACCCGAGACCCCGGTGAGTCGATGGAGCTGGCGTTCGCCTGCCTCACATTCCAGGTCGCCACGCTGGTGGCGGTGCTGATCGGGTGCGTGGTCTCGTGGTTCCTGAAGCGTTATTACGGAGCTAGCGCAACCCATCCCCTGGCCGAGACGAAGTCTTGCGACCGGTGACAGTTGATGCACCGTCTTGTCTAGGTCCTAACGCTTGCGCGCAGCGGTGGTCGCCGAATCCGTCTCGCCCCGTTACTGATCGTCTGCGAAGACCTGCTGGCTCCATCGGGCTCCATCCCGGTCTCAGGTCATCGGCTGTGTCGCTTCGGCACAGCGGCACCGTCAGGCCGGACAGCCTCCCGGGACTACCGTCCTCGTCGGCGGTGGCCTGTGCATGAGGAACTAAGCGGTGGGCTGCTCTCGTGCTCGTGTTGTGGGGGCAACACGCTGCGCAAGTGCTCGAACGTCGAGGTCACCTTCGGGTGTGTGGATGGTGTGCGTGATCGGGGTGTGGAAGAGGGTGGCGCGTTCGCCTGCGACGAGCAGGGTGGGCATGGGATAGAGGCCGATGACGGGGCCGCCGAGTCCGGGGATGGTCTGGGCCAGATCGCGGGCCAGGGAGAGGGTTCTGCGTTCGCTGGGGTTGTCCACGGCGATGGTGAGTGAGCGTGTTCCGGCTCTGGTGGTCAGAGCTGGGCGGAGTAGTCGGTGGACGTAGGAGAACAGGCCGAGCTGGGCGCAGTCGGTGGGGCGTACGACGGTGAGCAGCCGGGCCCAGATCGGGTCGGTCTCCAGGATTTCCAGCAGTCGGGCGGTGTCGGTGCTGGGGGCCTCGGTGTGCAGTTGTCGCCGGAGTGTGGGCTCCAGGGGTGTCAGGCCGGCGGGGGTACGGATGGGGATGTCGGTGCGTCCTGCGGCGTCCAGGCTCCGGCGGAGGTGGTAGTGCAGCAGGCCGCGCAGTCTTGTCGAGCGGGCCTCGACTTCGCTCCACCAGCGGGCGAGCAGGCCGGGGCTGATGGTGTGGGTGTGGGCGGCTTGGTGTAGCAGGAGCAGGTAGTACTGCAGGTTGGGGACCTCCAGCCACAGAATGATCGGCATGCCGGGTGGCAGTACGGCGACGAGGTCGCCGACCACGGCGCTGAGCCGGTGGAGGGATTCCCATTCGTAGAGGGTGAGTTCGTCCTGGACGGCGACATCGGTGATGGTGCTGGCGGCCAGGGGGCCTGGGGCGCTGGGGGATACACGGCGCCCGGTTGCCGTGCGCAGGCTCAGTGCGGTCGCGCTGGCCAGGCAGGATCCGGTGACGACGTGGAGTTCGTCGATGTCGTCGAGGTTGTCGGGCAGGAGGTCCAGGCCGCGGGTGGCGAGCCGATGGGCTCGCTGGTGCAGTGCCAGTGGGGCGTAGGCCACGGCGTTGCCGGGTTGGAGTTCGCACACGGTAGTGCCCTCGCCGGCGACGGTAGGAAGTCGGAGGAGATCGCGGAGGGAGCTGAGGTTGGTCTCGGCGCGGCGGATGATCCGGCTGGCACGGGCATAGGTCTTGTCGTTGATGGTGCTGCCCGGCTGGTGGCGTCCTCTGGCTGAGGTGTAGTACGTGGCGGCCACGGCGGGAATGGCCTGCACGAAGGGGGTACGCGGGAGTGGCTGCCAGTGCAGGGTGCTCAGGTGGTGGTCGAGCGGGCGCGGGGTGATCACACCGACGCGGTCCGGTGCGTTCTGTGTACCGATCCGGAGTTCTGGTGGCGGGTTTTCGGGTGAGCTGGTGGGGTTCGCGGGTGGGCAGTGTCGCGTGTGGACAGTCATGGGCTGCTCCGTGAGGGTTGCCGGTATGGTGCCGCAGGGCAGTTCTGGTTCAGGTTGTGCTGGGCCATGGCCGGGTGGGCAGGCTGGCTGTGCGGGGGCGGGAGTACAGCGCGGCTGGCCCGAGTTCGCTGGGGCTGCGGTAGCCGGCCACGGCCATGGTGCGGTCGTAGTCGGCGAGCAGGCAGTCCAGGACGTGGCGCACGCCGTCGTAGCCGTCCACGGCCAGGCCGAGTGCGTAGGGCAGTCCGATGAGGACTGCCTGGGCGCCCAGTGCCAGGGCGATGAGCATGTCGGCGCCGCTGCGGATGCCGCCGTCGAGCAGGACCGGGACTCCGTGCGCGCCGTGGATCACGTGGGCCAGGGCGTGCAGGGTGGCGACTCCTCGATCCTGTTGCCGGCCGCCGTGGTTGGACACGATGATCCCGTCTGCTCCTGCCTGGGTGGCCAGGTGGGCGTCGCGGGCGGTGAGGATTCCTTTGACGAGCAGTGTTCCTGTCCATCGGGAGCGCACGAGTGCGAGGTCGTTGGGTGTGCGGGAGCCGTCGTTGAACAGGGCCGCGAACTGCCGGCCGAACTCGGCGGGGTCCTCGGGATCACGGAGGCGGGCGGCGAAGATCGGGTCTGTGCGGAAGGTGGCCGCGCCGTAGCCGTGGTCGAAGGGCCAGCCATGGTCGAACAGGCTGGAGCGCCAGCCGATCACCGGGGTGTCGAGGTTGACAACGAGCACTGTGTGGCCGGTGCGCTGGGCGCGGTGGATCATGCTGTGGTTGAGCGTGTCGTCGGCGGAGAGCATCAGCTCGAACCAGCGGTGGCCGCCGGGGACCTGGGCGTTGACCTCTTCGGGGGTTACCGAGGCGGCGGGGCTGTGGATCCAGGTGAGTCCGGTGTGGGCGGCGGCCTCGGCGACGGAGATGTCGGCCCGCGGTTCGATGAGGTCGAGTCCGCCGACGGGTGCCAGGAGCAGTGGAGCTGCCATCGGTGTGCCGAACAGGGTGATCCGGTGGTCGCGGAGATCAACTCGGCGTAGCACGTTGGTGATGATCGTGTGGTCGTCAAAGGCCGCCAGGTTGGCCGCGGCGGTGCGACCGCGTCCGGCGGTGCCGAACAGGTAGGCCAGCACGTCGCGCCCATGGTCATCAGCGGAGAGGACTCGGCGCGCTTCGGTCTCGAAGTCCTCGAGTGTGGTGGGCCAGCGTGGCCTTCGTCCGCGGCGGGCGCCTTCCTGGAGGTGGGCGTGCTGGGCGCTGAGAGGGTTGCGCCCGGTGTCCTCGCCGGTTCCCCATGGTGTCGCGCTGGGTTCGGGTGTGCGGTGATATGTCACTCTGGCGGTGGAGTCCATTGTCAACTACCCTCCCGTGTTTGCCTATGCAAACAGCCTAGGTTGTGGAGGGTGAGATGGAAAGCGCAGGCACCGGTAGGTCTGTCTGCGTGTCCTTGCACGGCGACCGCTCGGCCGTTCGGGTGCCGTTGCGGCCTGTCGGCCTACATTCCGATCGATCAGCCGATCCGGGATCGCCCCTGGGATGTCTAGGCTCGTCCCTTGAGGGTGGGGCACCGTGGGGCCGGTGCCGGCGGGGAGGGGCGGCGGTGGCGGGCATCGGCATGGTGTTGCGACGACATCATCAGGTGCGTGTGCTGCTGGCCGCGGAGATGATCTCTCTGCTGTGTGACCAGCTGTCCAAAGTCGCCTTGATGCTGCTGGTGCTGCATCTGACAGGGTCGCCGGCGGCCTCCGGCGCGGTGTACGCGCTGACCTATCTGCCGCAGTTGATTGCCGCGCCCATGCTGTCCTATCTGGCAGATCGGTATCCGCGGCGCGACGTGCTGGCCACCTCGTATCTCATCCAGGGTGTGCTGGTGGGGGTGATGGCGGTCCTGGTGGGTGTCGCCGAGGATCCGCTGGTGGTGCTGGTGGGTCTGTGCGTGTTGATCGTCGGGGGGCAGTTCGCGCTGGTTCCGGGGCGGGCGGCGGCGACGGCCTTCCTGCGTGATGCCGTGGTGGTCCGGCAGGACTACGCGGCGGCTGTGGCGGCCCGGCAGGTCGTGCTCAATCTGGGCCCGCTGGCGGGTTTCGCGGCGGCTGGTGCGCTGGTTCCGCTGATCGGCCCGGTGTGGTCGCTGATGCTGGATGCGCTCAGCTTCCTGGCCGCGGCACTGCTGGTCCTGCGTGGCCTGCCCCGGCAGGAGCCTGCGGTTGTGCCGGGGCAGCCCACCTCCGTGGGTGTGGCCGGGCCGGGCACCGTGTGGGCGAACTGGGGTGCGGGGCTGAGGGTGGTCAGGACGGTCCCCGGGATGGCGCGTGCGCTGGGGCTGGCGTTGCTGGCCGGGTTCGCGGTGGTGCCCGAGGGTGTGGCGGCGCCGCTGGCCGCCGAACTGGCTGTCGGCCCCTGGGCGGTACCGCTGATCCTGGCCGCGGATCCGGCGGGGTATGTCCTGGGCACTTGGATCCAGGATCGCCTGGGCTGGGACCGCCAGCAGCGGTGGATGCCGTGGCTGGCCATGGCCATGTCAGTGCCGTTGATCCTGTTCGTGTTCTCACCGGGGTTGGGATTGACGCTGGTGCTGCTGACGGCCTCAGGGGTGGCGGCGGTGTATCAGAACACGGCCCAGGCTCAGGTGGGTGATCTGGCACCGGTGGATGCCCGGGGCGCCACCGCCGGGATCGCGCGTGCTGGCCTGCAGACCAGCCAGGGGCTGGGTGTCGCGTTGGGGGGCATCGCCGCGGAGGCGCTGGGATCGTCGATGTCGGCCATCGCCCTGGCCGGGCTGTTGGGCCTGGTCACCGCGGTGTTGATCGCCAAGCCGTGGTCGGGTGCTCAGCGGGGCGTCAGCGGGACGTCAGCGATATGAGATGTCATTGCCGATCGCCGGGAGTGCGGCCACTGAGTCTGGGGACCGGAGCGTTGTCGAGGGGTCAGGGGAGCGCAATGCGTAGCAGATTAGGTGATGGTCGGGTCGTGGTGGAACGCGCTTACCTGGCGTGCTGATGAGGGTCACCAGCACGTTCCCCGCGGAGGAGAATCGCTTCGTCGGCCGGGTGGAAATCCTGGATCGTCTGGCTGATTCCTGGAGTGAGACCTGCCGGGTGGTGACTTTGGCGGGGGCGCCCGGTATTGGCAAGACACGGCTGGCCGTCGGGTGTGCCCGCAGGGCGGCCGCGGCCGATGAGCAGACGCTACGGGAGGACGGCGAGGCCCTCTATCCCGATGGTGTGTGGCTGGCCCAGCTTGCCGATGTGAAGGCCGCGCAGGATGTCGATGTCGCGGTCGCCCGCGCGCTGGCCCTCGGTTTGCAGTCGCCTCAGCCGCCTCGGGAGGTGTTGCTGGCCCATCTGCGGGAACGTCGGCTGCTGTTGGTGCTGGACAACTGCGAACATCTCGTGGGCGCGGTGGCCGAGCTGCTGATGGCGCTGCTGCCGCACGCACCCGGACTGCGTGTGCTGGTCACCAGTGTGAGCTGGCTGGGTATCCGCAGTGAACGGATCGAGGTGGTGGAGCCACTGACCATTCCCTCAACCGACGATCATGACTCCAGCGAGGCGATGGAGCTGCTCCTCGATCGCGCCGCGGCCAACCACTACGACATCCGGGGTGCCGGCAGGGAGGAGATCCGGGAGGCGGTCGCCCTGTGCCGGGTGCTGGATGGCATTCCGCTGGCGATCGAACTGATCGCCCTGCAGCTGACCGACCTGACCGTGGCCCAGGCACGGCGGCTGCTGGAAAATATGATGGCCCAACTGCAGCTCGACCTGCTCAGTGCCGACAATCGCGCTGGCTGGACGCCACGGCAGCAGTGCATGGACAGCGTCCTGCACCTGCACTATCAGCGCTGCGGCTCGCCGGACTCTCAGGGCGAGCAGCGGTTGTGGGAACGACTGTCGGTCTTCACCGGCGGCTGGGATCTGGCCGATGCCGAAGCCGTGTGCTCGGATCTGGACAAGCACGGCCGGCCGAGTGGGCGCATCGGGGATGAGCCCGTGCGGGTACTGCTGAACCGCCTGGTACGCCAATCGGTGATCATCGTGGACCGGGATCCTCGTCGTCAGCAGCAAGCGCGCTACCGGCAGCTGGAGATTTTGCGGGTCTTCGGCGCGGGACGCCTGGCCTTGCGCACCGGGGAGGAGGACTTCAGGCTCCGGCACGCGCACTACTTCCAGGCTCGTTCTCGACAGGCCGCAGAGCAGTGGCTCGGCAAGAACGAACTGGTCTTGTTCGGCTTCTTCCGAGCCAACTTGAGCAACTACTACGAGGCGATCACCACACTGCAGACGACGCCGGGGTTGCAGCCGGCCGCCGTGGAGATGGTGTTGCACCTGGGCGACATGCGCTTGTGGTGGTGGGTTGGCGAACTCCGCCAGGGGCGTGAGTTCATCCGAACCACGGTGAGTCATCTGGAACAGGCGCTCTCCCCTGCGGAACGGGCGGGCATGCTGGAGTTGCTGCACGCGGCAGCGGTGCTGGACGGGTGGCTCTCGCTGTGCATGGGTGATCAGCACGGTGGGGCCGCGGCGGTGCAGCGGGCGGTCGCCTTGGCTGAGACACAGCCTCGATTGGCGACGCTGCCGGAACGACAGTTCCTCACCGGCGCCTACGCAATGTGCGTCACGCGCGATTTCCCGCGGGCGGTGGAGATGCTGGCCCTGGCCCAGCGGGGCTATGCAGCTGCGGGAGTCAAGCGCAACGGCGCCCGCCATACCGCTGGACTGATCCTGGCTATCTCCGCGGCGTTCTCCGAGGATGCGGTCCTGGCCGCGGAGGTCACGGCACGCTGTGTCGAAGATGCACGCAAGCACCAGGCACCGTGGGCGATCACCTGGGCACGATGGGCCCAGACAGTGTGGCTGCTCCGGCACGTGAGGTCGGCTCCGGCGTTGAAGAAGGCGTTGCAGGTGGCCGATGAGATCCTGCTGGAACAGCACGCGATGGGCGACTTGTGGGGTTATGCGTGGTCGATGTCGCTGCGGAAATGGATTCTTGCCGAGCTGCAGCACTTCGAGCAGTCCGCGATTTTCTCAGGGTTCGCTCGGCATATGCAGAATGTGCTCGGGGTCGTCCTGGATGGGATCGGACCACATGAGGATCAGGATCGGATCGCAGAGGCGAGTGCCCGTGACGCGCTGGGCACCAAGACGTTCGAGGTGTTGCACGGCCGGGGACTGCGCCTGAGCGAGGAACGGATCCTGGGCTTGGTGCGGCAGCCGGAGTCAGAGCATGCGGCGGTCTATGCGGTGGATTCGCCGCTGACCCCAGGCTTGGTGGCTGTGGCGGCCCGCGTGGGTGCCCGGATGACCAACGCCGAGATCGCGGTTGATCTGAACAACACGAGGCGCACGGTCGAATTCCAGGTGAGCCAGTGTTACAGCAAGCTGGGTTTTGCGGAGAGCAACCCTCGCGATAATCGCCCCTTGCTGGCCAGGTGGGCCAGGGAAAATTTCCCGGACCTGGTCAGCGAGATTGAGCAGCGGATAGGTGATCAGGGGCAGGCATCGGCCTGATCACGACGGGTCCCCGCCGTGATCAGGCACAGGTTCACCGCAAGCGAGAGGGCACAGTGACGCGCCTGACGGTGCTGATTCTCGCCGCAGAATCCTGCCGTCGGAGACACCCGGCACGGATCGGCTCAGCTGAGCAGGACCGGGAGGGTGGTGTAGCCGTTCATGATGGCGCTGGGTTGGTGAGTCAGGGTTGCGGGGTCACATGCCAGGCGGAGTGCGGGGAATCGGCGGGCGAGGTGACGCACGGCGATCGCCGCTTCCAGGCGCCCGAGGCTGGCGCCTAGGCAGTAGTGGGGTCCGTGGCCGAAGGCGAGGTGCTGGGTGAAGTTTCGATCTGGATTGAAACGATTGGGATCAGTGAAGAACTGGTCGTCGCGATTGGCCGCCAGCAGGGAGACGTAGACCAGTTCCCCTGCGGGAATCGTCGTCTCGCTGTAGGTCACCGGCTCGATGGTGTAGCGGTAGGTGGCCATCCGGACCGGTCCGTCATAGCGCAGGACTTCCTCCACAGCACGTTCAGCCACGTCAGCGTCGTCGGCGATAGCCCGCCATAGATCGGAGCGGGTGTGCAGGAACCGCACGGCGTTGCCGATCAGGTTGGTGGTGGTCTCGTGTCCGGCCACGAGCAGGAGGAACAGGGTCCCGATCAGTTCCTCGGCGGTGAGAGCGCCCTCGCCCTCGCTGGTGCGTGCGAGGTGGGTCAGCAGGTCGTTGTCGGGCTGGGCCTGCTTGCGTGGGATGAGGTCGCGGAAATACGCCTCCATGGCGCGTGAGGCGGGCAAGGTGATCTCTGGTCGATCATCCATGAGTGCCGATGTCCAGGCCCGAAACTGGGTGCGCTCGCCTTCGGGGATGCCCAGCAGCTCGCAGATCACGGTGACGGGCAAGGGAAAGGCATAGCTGGCAAGCAGGTCGACCGGGGGGTCGACTGGCAGTCGATCGAGTAGCTGCTCGGCCAGATCTTCGATACGCGGGGCGAGTCTGCGCATACGCGCTGGTGTCAGTGCCGTAGTGACATGTTTGCGCAGGCGGGTATGAGCTGGTCCGTCAGCGAAGAGCATGTGGCCGGCGAAAAGCGCGCTGAGTTCGGTTTCCTCGCCCGCGGCGGCGAGTTGGCGGCGAGCGATGGCGCCGAGTTGGGTGGCGTCTTTGGCCAGCTGGGGGTTGGCGAGTGCGTGGCGTGCGTCCTCGTAGCGGTTGATCACCCACACTCGGGTGCCGTTGACCATCCGGGCCAGGCACACGGGGGCCTGTGTGCGTAGGCGAGCCGCGACCTGGTGAGCCTTGTTGAAGTAGTCGGCGGTGAAAAGGTCCGGCTCGATGTCCCGGCCGGCGGCGGCGCTGCGCGAATGCGGGCAACCCGCGGTCTGTGCGGCTGGCTGGTGGTGCTTTCGGCGGTCGGCCCGCTGCTGGGCGCCGGTGGTGGCGCTGGAGTTCGCAGGGATATCCATGGTGTCCTCCCCTGCCGCGCCGTCGATTGTGGTGTGAGGCGCCCAACCTCACCGGGACGCGGCAGCGTCAAGGATTACCCTCAGCCACTGAATCCGCATCTGTGCAAGGGAAGCCGGAGCGGATCTGTGTAATCGTGAATCGCACCTGTGTACGACCTGTGTATTACAGCGTGTCACATTCGGGCCGTCGCCAGGGAGCCGGGCGATCACCCAGGCAGCAGGCGCGACACCCGCATCAGCGCTCTTACCAGCGGAGTTCTCGACGGTCGACGCCGCAGGCTCCGGGCAGAACGCTGTACGTGGCACTCTGTGCAGTACGGCAAGATGTTTCACGGAGTAACTGGCGCGCGGCGCGTTTTGACCACTATCACTATTCACAGCGGGTCACTTGTTAGGCCATACGGGTATTGTGAGACTCACGTGATGGCATATCAAGATTGGTCCCATAACGTCCGATCGAGAACGCAGGACCGCGCGATTGACTATCGCTGGACGGGAAGGAGGTGAGGCTGCCGGACTTCGTTCCGGCGAACTGCACGAGCATCAGCGCGCCCGCCGGTGGGCATCGGCCTTCAGCACGCAGCACGGTCTCGGAATGAGCGTGGTGCTGCGGTACCGCCGGCTCGGACGGCACCGCAGCAGCGGCTCGCACAGCCCGCCTGCGAAGTGGGAGCTTCGTGGAGACACCCCAGAGGCGGTCCGGTCCGGGACCGCCGGGGTGCATCAGGCGGACGTGGAGGTCAGGACGGACTGGTCACCACTCGCGGCCGCAGTCAGGCCTGTGGGTGTGGGAGGTCTGCATAGCGCGCTCCTCGGCTCGTGCTCGACATCAGGGGTGGGTCGCCACCGTCGTGGTCACGGTTCCTGCGCCGTGCGCCAGGACTGGTGGTGGCGTGAGAGAGAAGGACGTATGTGGCTGTTCACCATTCGCGGCCGGCGAAAGACAGCATCGGCTTCACCTCGACTCGATCTGGCCACGGCGAATCCGGACGGCTCTGGTACAGCCGCCCGGATGCAGCGCGACGAAGGGACGCAAGCGGGTTCCAGTGTCGGGCATGAAGGCTCTGCTGGGTATGCCTTGGCGCACACAAGGTCCTGGCTGGAGAAGGTTCGCGACTGGGAATTGTGGGCGCTGTGGCGGGCACGCCCGGCCGCGGTGCTCTACATCCTGGCGGTGGAGGCCTTGGCGGTGGCCTTGCTGGTGCTGCTGTGGAGGACGACGGGGCCCGTGACCGCGCAGCAGGGCCTGGTCGCTGCGGTGCTGGGGGTATGTGCGGTCCTGCACACCTGGCTGGGGCGGAGGGAGGAAGAGCGGCGCCGGGCGGCGCAGGTGAACCGGCACGTCGACCTGGTCGAGATCTGGTGGGTCAGCGCGGCGATGCTGGTTCCGTCCCTGGCCATAGCGGTGATCGTGGTCCTGCGGCTGCAGCGGTACCTCATCGCTCGCCGGCCACCGATGAGGTTCTTGTTCTCCACGGCGTCGATCTCGGTCGCGGCGTCCTTGACCAGCCTCACGGCTCAGCTGGGGGGCGTTCCGGAGGTGCTGGCCTCGCCTTCGAGTGGGTTTCCGTGGTGGTCCCTGTCCGTGCCTTTGTGTGCGCTGGTGGCCATCGGCTCCCAGCAGCTCACAGTCGCCGGGGTCGTGGCCCTGACGGAGACGGGGCCACGGCTCAAGGATCTGTTCGGCAACGCCGCGGACAACAGCGCGGAGGTCGTGGCGGTGTCCATGGCGCTCGTGGTGGCAGCCTTGCCCACTGGTGCCCGGCCGCTGTGGGCGGCGATCCTGGCGGTCGGCTTGCTACTGGAACGGCTGCCCAGGCTGCAGGCCGAAGCGAGCACGGATCCCGTGACGGGTTTGGTGAACAAGCGGGCCTGGCAAGAAGATGCGGCGCGGGTCTACGCACGCACCGGTGGCCACAGCGCCCTGCTGATGATCGACCTGGACCGGTTCAAGAGGATCAACGACACCTACGGCCATGTCACTGGTGACGATGTCCTGCGAGCGGTGGGCGCGTTGCTGAAGGAGCACACACGTCCCGGCGACGTACCTGGGCGCTGGGGCGGCGAAGAATTCACCGTGTTGCTGCCCGAGACCAGCCAGCGCGAGGCGCTGGAAGTAGCGGAGCGGCTCCGTAGTGCCGTGGCCGGACACAGCGTTCCGTCGAGCCGAAGCCGCGGAGGGTCGATCATCGTCCTGGATGACTTGTCGGTCTCCATCGGTGTAGCGGTGGGCAACACCGAGCTTGGTCTCGGTGACGTGCTGCACAGCGCGGATGACGCGATGCTCGGAGCGAAGGAGGCTGGCCGGAATCGCGTGAAGGTGGCGCTGATGACGCGAAGCGTCGCCGGGGTCGGTGAGTCCTCCGAGTCCTAGACGGCTCCGCAGGAGATGTGGGCCGTATGGCGGCCGGGGCGGGTGGTGGCGCCGTTGGGGGTGTCACCACCCGCTGTTGTTGTCTGGGGTGGTGGGCGGTGGTGTGAGCGCACCCCCCTGCGGCGCACCCACACCACCTACCCCAACACGTGGTTACGGGCCCCGGGTCAGGGGCCGTCGGGCATCCCGCATGCCCGTGGGCTCCGCGGCGCGCAGGCAGGGAGGCAGGTCCTGGAGTCAGAGCGGCCCGGCGCGGATGCTGCTTGCGCCCCTCCGGCACCGGGCTGCTGTGGCTGACTCTGTACCTGCTGCGGCGAGCGCGCTGCGCACAGCCCGCCAGTGCGTTGTCTGGCATGGCGCCCACCATGCCGTCAACTACTGGCCGTAATCACGTCCCCGTTTGGGGCACTCAAAGGTCTATCTGACTACCGAACGTCACGGCAACCTTGAACGCCCGATTGAGTGAACCTGATGGCCATATGTGACTAAAAGTAGCATCGAGGCTCGCTTGATCTCCCTCTCAAGAGGGGGTCACCTGTGTGGCGACACCTGTGCAATACACAGGTCCTGAGCAGTACACATGCCTAACACAGGTCCACACCAAGGCAAGCGTCCACCTCCAAGAGGCCCACAGAGGGTGCGTCGCGACGTGCCGCCACACAGGAAATGTTGAACACTCTGTAGTCGTTCGCCTTCGGAAATATAACTCTTACTACTCCATTAGAGTGAACACCGAGGGTAGTTCGATTGGAGCACTGGCGGTGACTTTCGGTGATGTGCCACGGTCTCTCCACTGCACGATCCGCGGACAGAGGGGGAGCGATGGCGAGTAGGTCAAGTCCACTGACTGCGCACAGCCGACCGCCCTCGCGCTGAGCTGATGCCCGCACTCCTGTTCAGTCCGCACCGACGACAGTCCCTCCTGCACACTCCCGAGTCGCAGGCGCGATTGTCTCCTTGACCCCGACACCCGCCGTCCCCCCGCAGGTGTCGGTGGATCCGTAGCAGCCGCGAAGAATCACACGCACTCGCGGCCAGCGGATCCCTCCCCCACGTGATGACCTCGGCCTACCCGGGCGCTGAGAGGTCGTCACGTCCATAGCGGCGGCCCCGGCCCCTCCCCCTTGGCCGGGGCCGCCGCGCCTTAACACCGCAGTCCCCTGCACTGCCGACCCCGGCAGGGAGTTGCCCTCTATGACCGTGATCGGTGTGCCCGACCACGACCTCCACGTCCGCGATCTCCAGCATTTCTGTGAGCAAATCGCCAGAGAGGCCGGCAGCTGGGCGATGGCCTGGCTGGACCGTCACCGTTCCTACTCCCCCACTCGGCTGTCCTCTGTCGAGCACAAGGCCTCGGCGACCGACCTCGTCACCGAGGCCGATCGTGAGATCGAGCGTCTGCTCGGGCACTGGATCGCCACCCAGCGGCCGGGCGAACCGGTCGTCGGTGAGGAGTTCGGCGGATCAGGCGAGTCTCATGTCATCACGTGGGTCCTCGACCCCATCGACGGCACCACCAACTTCGCGCAGGGCCTGCCATTCTGGGCGATCTCGGTGGCCGCGGTGTACAACACCGTCACCGTCGCCGCGTGCGTGCACGCCCCGGCCCTGGGGTGGACTTTCACTGCCGCGGAGGGATGCGGCGCCCGTTTCCGCGCTGGCAACCTGCCCGCGCACCAGATGAGTGTGAGCACTCACGAGGACTTCGGCTCGAGTCTGGTCGCCACCGGCTACTCCTACAACGCCGAGCAGAAGGCCCTGCAGGCCCGGCTCAGCGCTGAGCTGATCAACGCAGTGGGCGACATCCGCCGGTGCGGTTCGGCCGCACTGGACCTGTGCATGGTCGGCGCCGGCCTCATCGACGGGTTCTTCGAGCACGGCCTGGGCCACTGGGACTGGGCGGGGGGCTCGCTGATCGCGTTGGAGGCCGGAGCCATCCTGCGCACGCCGGCCCGCGACGTCAACGTTGATGACGGACTCGGGGGCGACTGCGTCTTCGCCGCGGCCCCGGGGATCGCTGCCGCGCTAGAACGGCTTCTCCGAGAAGCCGGAGCGCAGAGGCTGACGGTCCCCACTCCCGATGCCCACGGCCACCAATGTCCGTACTAGGGCTCCTGCTTCTTCCCTGTCGGTTTTCTGTCACAGAAAGGGACTTCCATGTACCTCGGAAGCTCGGCGGCCCTAGGAGGGGGCGCCAGCGATATACCACCAGAGCCGGATAAGAGTCCCTGCGGGACGCGGGTCGTGCGCATTCACGACGACCTGCCGTGGTGGGTGCACCGCATGTTGTCCGGCCACCTCCAGCCTCCCCGTCGCGTGGACTCCCTCGCGCGGTTGTGCTGCCCGCATATTCCGTGGGCCACCATCCGCGAACGCGAACCTGCGCTGTTCGAGCCGATTCCCCCGTGGCTGCCAGAACTGGACACGTGCTGGGCCGCGATCCGACTGGGCATTGTGGCGGGCGTGAGGCTGGCCCTGGATGTGGAGCTGGCCACGCCGGCCAATTGCCGGGATCCCCGCCTGATGGTCACCGGCCTGGGTACAACCGACACGGTATCGGAGGAGATGTGGCTGGCCCTAGCGCCGCTGCTGCATCGACCCAACACGTTGATCACCACCTCGGAAGTCCCGGTCACCTTGCCTACGGGGCTTCCTGCCGCGGCGGGCTGGCTGGAGGCCACACGGCCAGGGACGTGGTGGCATTACATCGAGGTCGACGAGCAGCGCGCACGAGTGCCTCGTCGGCTGTTCCGGGACCAGCGGTGGTAGGCCGGGCTCGCGGCGCCACCGCGCAGCAGCCCTTGGCTTATCTGGGTGTCTCGGTCGCGCTGGCTGTGCTCGCCATCGCAGTCGCGACGGGCCTCATCAGGCCCTTCTCCACGTCACCTGGTCCCAGCCCCGCAGAACTCGGCATGGCTGAAAGGCCGGCCGAGGAGTTCCTGATGACCGGTCAGGCACGTCGTGTGCCCGAGATCGCAGACTGCATCCGGCTCAGCAGCGACACCGGTCTGTCGGTCCTGCTGCTGGGGCCGGCTGTGACGACGGTGAGCGATGCGATCACCGGCTCGCCCACCGGGCTGGTGCGGGTGAAGGCTTGGGGTCGCCTCAGTGCTGACTCGGCAGGTCGCCCCCCGCCGTGTCGCATCGGCCCTGGTTTCCTCGCTCATTCGGCAAGTACGGAATCAACCTAGGCCACAAGTCCATATATTTCCGCAGGCAGCGCTGTTTCGGGCGATTGCCCGCTCATTCCTGCCCAAAAAAGAGGAACTGCAAGTTCACCACGCACCATGCGGCAAGTTGCATAGGTCACGGCGAATGGGTTGACTCTGGGCAGTTGCTCATGCAAAGTGTGGTTGTCGATCCGATATCGACAACGTCTGTAGAGACAGAGTCCGGCTCACGGTGTTCACCGCCTCAGTGCGGCCGCCAGGTACGTCCTTCTGGACATTGAGTCGGATTCAGGCGGCTGGGGCTCTCCGAATTGAAGCGCGGAGAGCCCCGGTCCGACCATCATTCTCACTACCCTGCAGGGGGTCTTCGCATGCATTCTCGCTTATCTCGGATGCTCGCAGCGGCGGCCGCAGCCGGTGTCCTGGCCTTCACCTGGGGCACGGGAGCACCCGCGGCGGCCGCGCCGGATCGTGCCGAGATATCCGGGGTTCGGCCGAGCTGGGCCTCGCCTGGGGCGCACTCCGGTGAGGTGCCGCCTGATCGGCGGTTGGCCATCTCCCTCACGCTGCCCATGCGTGATGAGGGTGGCGCGCACGCCCTGGCCAGGGCTGTCTCGACACCAGGCTCCGGTCAGCATCGGCGGTTTCTGGAAGCAGAAGCGTTCCGGACCCGATTCTCACCGACTACCCAGACCACAGAACAGGTGCGGTCGTGGCTGACCGGGCAGGGACTGGAAGTCACCTCGACAACGGCCAACCGTCGGATGGTGACCGCGGTCGGCACGGCCGCCACGGTGCAGAAGGCCTTCGGCACCACGCTGGGCCTGTTCCGGGTGCCCGTACCTGCCTCGAACGGGCAGCGGGACTTGCAGCAGGTACTGCTGCACGCCCCCAGTGCACCGGTCACCGTGCCCATGTCGTTGCGTGGCAAGGTCTCCGGCGTTCTCGGTCTGGACGGCTCGGCCGCGTTGCACAGGCCGATGTGGGTGCGCAGCACGGTGACCGCACGTCCCGGGGGCGAGTCCAGTGTCGAAGCCGCCGGCAACTCGACCTACTGCGCGCGCTACTGGGGCCAGGAGAACAACCAGGCCGTTCCTCAGCGGTATCCGCGGCAGTCCAACGAGAACTGCGGCTACAACTTCGCTCAGGCCAGGGCCATTCACCGGCTCGGTCCCGAGCACACCGGGGCAGGGTCCACGGTCGGCATCGTCGGCGCCTACAGCCTGTCCACCATGGTCAGTGATCTCAACCGCAACGCCCGCACCGTGGGCGCCCCGCAGCTGCGGCCGGGCCAGTATGTCGACAAATCCGTCCCGGAGACTGAGCATCCCAGCTGCAACGCCACCACGAGCCGGGAGTCCTGGAACGGCGAGCAGGCCCTGGATGCCGAGGCTGCGCACGGGATCGCGCCCCAGGCGCGCCTGGTCTACTACGGTGCGGGCAACTGCACCCAGCTCTATGAGGCGTTGGCCCGTGCAGTCTCCGAGGGCGAGACCGACGTGCTGTCGTTGTCCTGGGGCACCAACTACGAGAACGTCGCCGAGGCCACCCGTACCGAGCTGACTCAGCTGGCTGTGCAGGCGGCTATTCAGGGGCAGGCCGTGGTGGCTTCCTCCGGGGATGCCGGGGACAACTCCACCGCCAATCCCGCGGGCAAGGCCAGTCCGACTTTCCCTGCGGTCAATCCCTGGGTGACGTCGGTGGGTGGCACGAGCGTGGGTTTGAACCGGGACAACAGCGTCGCGGTGCTGGCCGGCTGGCAGAACACAGGATTCTCCCTGGTGGGCGGGGTGTGGCGTCCGCTGGCGACCCGGGATGGGGCTTTCGCCGGAGGTGGTGGCGGAGGGGTCTCGGCGTTGTATGACGCGCCGGAGTGGCAGCGAGGCGTTGTCCCCCAGTCGATTTCCGGCGGCAAGCGGGCTATGCCGGATGTGGCCGCCACCGGGGATGCCAACACCGGCATCCTGGTCGGTCACACGACCGCGGCCGGCTATGTCGAGGGTCCCACCGGTGGCACGTCGTGGTCGGCGCCGTCGCTGGCCGGGCTGCTGGCCAACGCGCAACAGGTACAGGGCGCGGGCCGAATCGGGTTCGCCAACCCGGCGTTGTACCGGTTGGCCGGCAGTGACGCTTTCGCTGATGTCACACAGGAATCGGCCGCGGTGTGGCAGCAGTACCTGCCTCGCTACCCCGGCACCTCGACCCCGACTGCTCGAGGCAGCTACCTGACCACCAAGGACGAGAAGCCCCAGAGCTTGCAGTCGACCAAGGGCTGGGATGTGGTCACCGGTCTGGGAATGCCCACCGGTGCGGCCTTCCTCAGCAGGCTCGGCAGAGGCTGAGCGCAGGCTCGGATCCCCGTGATGTCCATCCCACACCCGCCCGTGGTGGGGATCCGATGGTGGGGGGCGGGGCGTTGAGCGGATCGGCCCCCGCCCCCTGCACCTAGTGCGGCAGTCGCCGCGTTCCTCGGCTGGATTCCGATGATCAGGAGAGATACGCGTGGCAGGTCACGCCCGGTCCCAGGACCACCAGGATCACAACGCCCGGCCCGGCGACGTCCCCTCGGCGAGCACCGGTCCACACCAGCGCGAGGAGACCTCTCCCCAGCGCACCGGTCACGGTGCCGCACAGCACCAGCCCCACGGTTCGGCCGAAGCCCTCAGCACCGACCTCGTAGGGGAACTTGTCAATGTCGCCGGATCCTCCGCTCCTGGCCCAGTCCACCGTGGTGATGCCGAGTATTCCCGCCGGGCGCGACGCAGCGCGGCGCTGGGCTGCCTCGCGGCAGCGTGCACGGTGCTGGTCACCGCCTACGCCGTTGTCACCAGCACGCAGCTGGAGTCCACACGGGACGCGCAGGCGAAGGTACCGGCCGGCGTTGTGGCAGCTCGCTCCTCGAGTGACAGGCCGCCGAACCCCGGCGATGTCGTGGCTGCCTTCCCGGTCAACGAAAAAATCATGGAGGGTCTGCCGGAGGCCACGACGTGGGGCCAGACTCCGCACGCCGCCTCCGACCCCGCTCCCCAGGCCGCGACAGAGGGCACCATCGCCCATCCCCTAAAGGCTGTTCCGGTCTTTGCCAGCCCTGGCGGCCATCCCGTCGCCAAGGTCGGCCCCACCCAGGTCTTCTCCGATCCTCAAGACCAGCCGAAGACGCAGAACCGTCCCCAGCAGAGCGTGCGCACCTCGTTGCCGGTGCTGGAGGAAAAGCCCGGCTGGCTGCGCGTGGCGCTGCCCTCGCGTCCCAATGGCTCCACTGGCTGGATCCTCGAGCTGGAGGAGGAAATCGAACTCGACACGAGTCCCTATCGCGTCGACATCGTCCTAGATCAGCGAGAGCTGCTCGTTCGCCGTGGCTCGGAACTCGTGGGGCGGTGGCGAGTGGGTGTTGGACGCGCGGACGCCCCGACTCCCCGAGGCCGGACATTCATCCTGGCCCATCTGGCTGCGGCCAATATCGACTACAGCCCATTCGTGGTGGTGTTGGGCGCTCATTCGCAGACACATCAACGTTTTGGCGCCGGTCCGGGGACCGTCGGCATTCACGGCTGGCCCCACTCCACGGTGTTCGGTGCGGCCTCCAGCGACGGATGCGTGCGCATCCCCGCTGATGCGCTGAGCGCTCTGCGGCAGATCCCGTTGGGCACCGCAGTACTGATCAGTTGAACCCGTTCTTCCGTCGCGTATCCGCGGCGGTGCTCCATCCGCCGCAGGTCGATCAGGACCACGGCGATCCTCCAGAGGGGAATGACCCATGTCATCACAGACAGCGGTTCGCATCGCCGGAGTGGGTGCCGCGGTGCTGGCAGCGACGTTAACTGTGCCAGCTCTGGCCCATGCTCAGAGTGGGTCCAGCGCCTATGCGTTGTCGGCCTCGGGCACCAGCACGATCCCGGCCACGGGCAACGCGGCCTCGGTGCAGTCACCGGATGGTGCCATCCGGGCGAGCAACCTGCGGGCCAGCAGCTCGGCCGGACGTGCCTCGGCCAGTGTCGGCTCGGTGAGTCTGGGCAAGACCGTGGTGGCCAGCAACGTCGCGGCAACCTGCGCCGATGCGCAAGGGTCGGTGACGGCTGTGGGCGGGGCGAAGGCTCCCGGGGCGGTCGAGCGGATCGGTGCGGTCACGGTGACCTACAACATCCAGACCCGTGACAGCAATGGTCGCTTGACCGTGGTCGGCGCGCGGGCGGTGATGAGTGGTCAGACCGTGACCATGGCGGTGGTCTCCTGCCGCGTGGAGGGAACACCTCCGCCGACGAGCAGTCCCAAGCCTGGCCCGAAGCCGGGAACGCAGCCGAGCAGCGCCGCCCAGCCCTCCTCCAGGCCTGGCCCGAGGGTCACCTGGACCCGTCCGCCACGTAAACCGGCAGTCCCGCCGGTGATCATCCGCGTCCCGAAATTCGACGTAACCGGATAGACCAGCAGACCGGTGGCGCCCGTATGTCCTGTGTGGAGGGTTGCCACCGGTCGGGAGGTTCCTCGACTGTGACACCACACGCCGATTCCACCACCGATGAGCGTCCCGCGTTGCCGCTGGGCATGCTGAGCGCGCTCGCGCTCTGCGTCATCCCCCAGGCGCTGTCTTCCTCCGCGCTGGCGGTGGCCATGCCGGCGATCCGGGAGGAGTTCAGTGCGGGCCCGGCTGTGGCCTGGGTGATCTCCTCGACGTATCTGGCCACCGGTGTCGGAGCGATCATCAGTGGCCGGCTGGGTGATCTGTTCGGGCATCGGCGCGTGTTGCTGGTGGGCTTGGCGTTGGCGTCGGTGGCCACCTTCGGCGCGATGTGGGCACCTGGTCTGGGGTGGTTGATCGGTGCCCGTGTGGTCATCGGCCTGGGCACCAGTGCTCCTCTGCCCACGGCGATGGCCCTACTACGGCGGGAGACTCAGCGGCGCGGTATCAGTCCGGCCAGCGCCGGTCTGGGTGTGATCGCGGTGACCATGCAGCTGAGCATCACCGTGGGGCCCACGATCGGGGGGCTGCTGCTGTCGTGGGATGGATGGCGGTCGATTTTCGCGGTGACACTGCCGTTGCTGGCGGCGGCCTCAGTGGCCGTGTTCACCCTGGTCCCCGCCGAGCAGGCAACCGCGCAGCGAACCGGGGCATGGCAGAAGTTGGACTTGCCGGGGATGCTGATCGTGGCCTGCACCATCACGATGGCCATGATCCTCGTGCTCCACGCGCCAGCGTTGCCCTGGCTGGTGTGGGCGGGTGCGCTGGGTCAGGTGGCGCTGCTGGTGTGGTGGACCAGGCGTGCCGAGGTCCCGTTCCTGCGGCCCGCGCTCATCGCCGATCCGGTGTTGAGCCTGACCTTCGTGCGTAACGCGGCCTTCTACGCCGCCTATTATTTGATCTTCTATGGAATTCCGCTGTGGCTGGCGGCCCGCGCGGTCTCCGCGGTGCATATCGGTCTGGTGATGCTGCCGCTGGCGGCGATGACCGCGCTCACCGCGGCGATCGCGGCCCGTGCGGTGCGCCGACGCGGCCCGGAACACGTGGTGCGGGTGGGTTCGACTGCGTTGTTGCTCACCGGCCTGGCGATCTGTGTCGTGGTGGCCAAACCCGACATCGATGTCGCCGCCCTGGTGGTCCTGGCGGGTTTGTGCGGCATCCCCGCGGGGTGCTTGTCCATCGGCCATCAGGCCCATACGAGCGACGCCGCCCCGAGTGAGGACGCCGGGGCGGCGGCGGGCTTGCTTCGCTCTGCTCAATATGTCGGCGCTGTCACCGCCGCCGCATGCCTCCCTCTGCTGGGCCTCGACGCCGGCGGCGATGCCGCGGCAACCGGGCTTGGCTGGGTCGTTGCCGGCGTGGGCCTGGTCCTCATGGCGCTTCGCCCACGCCGGCAGCGACACCACACAGTGGAGGCGGTGTCGCGATGACACCGGATCGAGGGCCGCTGTGGTTGCGGTTGCTGCTGGGCGCGAACTATCGCCAGAGTTTCGCCCAGGGCCGGGCCCGCACACAGCACAAGCGAGCCCGCCGGGCGTGGCGGCGTCAGCAGAAAGCTGGAGGCCTCCAGCCACAGCCCGGAGCAGGCCCCCTCAGTAACAGCGGGCCTAGCGCCCCGTCTGGCCGACCATCGGCACCGCCTCCGCCATCCGGTGAACTACCGGGACCTGGTGCGGCTGCGGCATCCGGATGGACCGTTCTCGAACAGGCGCCTCCGACGCCGTGGTGGACCTCAGTGCGCCGGGGCACGCTGGTGATTCTGGCGCTGGGGGTGCTGCTCACCGGAACGGTGAACATCCTCAGCACCGTCATCGGCTGGCTGGGCACACCGCCACCCTCACCTGGCCCGGCAGAACTGCAGCTCCCGCTGGCCGGATTCGGCGAGCAGGTCGCGGTGGACTACCTGTCCTGGGATTCTGCGGCCAGGCCCGCGCGCCACGCCGCTCTGGCCCGCTACGCCGAACCCGATGCGCGTATCGACGGCTGGGACGGCAACGGGCGGCAGTGGGCCGACAGCCCCTCCACCATCGGCATCACCGCCAACGGCGGGTCTGAATCGGTGGTGACGGTCCGGGTGCGGATCATCCCCGCGGTCCCGGCCGAACGGGACACCCCACCACCGCCTCCATCCGCTGGTGTGCCGCCGGAACCGGCCCCGGTACCCGGCCCGGAAGCGCCAGGCTGGATGGCAGGGCCCGCCCGCTGGGCGACCCTGGCAGTGCCAGTGCGGACTGAGCAGGGCCGGCATCTGGTGATCGCGGCACCGGTGCTGGTGGGCTCACCGCCACCACGGGTGCCCCTGCCCAGTCTTCCCAGCAGCAACAGCAACGAGGACGCCACATTCGGCACCACCACACGTGAGATCGTCCTGCGCCAGCTGCGTTCCTACTCCGAGGGCGAACTGGAGTTCGTCCGCGCCAGCGGTTCCTCCTTCACAGGCCTGCAGCGCCTGGCCACCCTCGACCGGCTCATCCGCTGGCAAGCAGTCACCGAAGCCGACGCCAACGCGCACACCCGCATCGGGGTGGCGACCGTGACCTGGCAGATCGCCGGCGGCGTCGGCAAGATCACCGGCTCCTATCGCGTCGAACTGAAACGACAGAGCGACCGATGGTTCCTGGCTGGTGTCACCGCCGAAATGGGGGCGACAACACCATGACAGTTCTCAGCACGGCACTTGAGCTAGCACAGGTTCTGACGCCCAACTCGGGAATTCGCCTGCGCGACATCCTGTTGGGCATCGCCGGGACCTTTGTCCTTGTCCTGTTCATCTTTCGTGCCGTTGCCAGCTACGCCGCAGGCCACTACGGACAGGTCGTCACCAGTCTCGCGGTTGCAGTGATCGTTGGGGGTTTCGCCTACTTCCCCGATCAAGCCGTGAGCCTGTTGAAAGGCTTCTGGAATTCCTTCGTATGGAGTTGACGATGGCCCTGTCCCTGCCCACAGACACAGCACACCTGAACTACCAGTCCCGCCAGTACGAGCTCTTCGACCGGCCCATTGTCAAAGGGATCGATCGCCGCAAGATGTTCATCACCATCATCGTGGCCCTGGCCTGGTTCATACCTTTGGCCCTGCTGGGTGTGAGTCCACTGTGGAGGTTCGGGCCGACGCTCTATCTCGCGCCGGTGGCGGCGGTGGTCATTCTGGGTACCCGCGTCGATGATTCCGGCCGCATGGCGATGATCGGCTGGTACGACCGGATCCTGTGCCGCTTGCCGAGCCGCCGGTCCGTGATCGACAACCCTGTCCTGGACTACTCACAGCACGTGCCGCATCGACTGAGCCTGAACGTGGTGGTGCGTCTGTCCCACCGTGAGGGTCCTTCCGCGGCACAGAGCCGAGGAAGCTCATGAAGCACTTTTTGCGCCGCCAGCGGCGCCCCTGGCAGCGGGTCACCGCCCCGTTCGTGCGCCCCGTACTGATCACCGACGGGATCGAGGTCACAGAGGACGCGATCTGGGCCTGGGTGCAGATCCCGGAAACCTCGACGTACCTGTTGGAAGAGGATGAACTGGCCCAAGAAACCATGGCCAACTCCGCGGCCCTGGCTGCTCTCATCCCGGCCAACACACAGTGGCATCTCAAGGTCGTCTGGGATCGCCACCGCGGGCAGGACTACCTGGCGGGCTGGGAGGGCATCGACAGCGTCCGTGCTCCGCTGACGCAGGACTATCTCGAACTCGGGGCACACCGCATCGATCTCAACGCCGAGGCCGGCTTTTTCAGGCGGCGCATCGTCCTGCTGGGTGTGGCCTGGAAGGAGGAGGGCCGGGCAGCGGAGCAGCCAGGGCTGCGGCGGCGCTGGGCCCGTGAGCGCGGCATGCGGGAATCGCTGCGGCTGGCGACCCGGCGCCTGGAGATGGTGCGTCCGGAGATCATGCGGTGGCTGAATCAGGCCGAGGCCAGCATTCTGCGGGCTCGGGCGGCCTCGGCCTCACGGATCGCCTGGGCGTGTGCCCGCGAGATGCGCCGCACCATCGGTCTTGACCTGCCGGAGTCTCAGCTACTCACCGGCGGAGCACTGGTCACCTTGCTCAACGGGCAGATGGATCCGACCGTCGGTGAGGACTTCGTCGCAGTCACCGACAAGGTGACCCAGCAGACCCGCTATGTCTCGGTGTTGACCGCGGCCACCAACGGTTTCCCGGTGGGTGAACTGAGTTTGCCTGGTGGTGAGTGGCTGGGCAGCATCCTGACCAGCGTCGCCGACGTCGACGCCTCGGTCCGAGGGATCCACTATGGACATTCGGGGTCGGTGGAGCTTCTGGATGCCGGGCGGGGGCTGGTGCGCAGCCAGATCCGGGAGGCCAGCGCGGTCGGGTCGGCTCCGTTGGAGGCCCTAGAAGCCGAACAGGCGCTGGAGGCACGGCGGCATGAGGTGCAGCGCCGGTTGGATGTGCAGGTCACGACCCATCCTCGTTGGGTGGTGAGCGCCGATACTCCGGGCGAACTCAGCGATCGGGTCACCGAGCTTCGCCAGCACTACGCAGGCACCGTGGAACTACATCGGCCGCACTCCATCCAGGACCTGTTGTGGCAGGAGCTGATGCCGGGAGACGTGCTGCGGGTTCCGGAGTTCGGGCAGGACCAGCCTATGCGGACTCTGGCGGGCAGCTGGTTTCATGGCGGCTCCGCGGTGGGTGATGCCACCGGACCTTATGTGGCCGCCAATCTCGGCTCCAGTCCGAGTCCGGTGCAAGTGCATGTGGTGTCCCGGTCACAGGCGCACAGCACCCAGCCGACCACCATCGCGGTCACCGGCCGCTCGGGCTCGGGCAAGTCGACGCTGGTGCTGCTGCTGGTGATGGGTGCGCTGGCGGAGGGCGCGTGGGTGTTCCTGGTGGACCCCAAGGGTGATCTCGCCGGTGTGCGCTCTGTTGCCGCGGACCTGCTGGGTGTGACCGTGCAGGTCGTGCACGTGATGGACCCGGGGAGTTCGGGAATGATGGACCCGATGCGGTTCGCCCCCGGCATCGACGAGGCGCGGCGGCTGACACTGGACGCTCTGTTGGGTGCTTTGCATCCGCTGGACCGCTCCCGCGGGGAGACGGTGCTCGAACACGCGGTGGATGCGGTGTTGCAGCGCCCGCGCGGATCCTGGTCTGCCCCGGCGGTCATCGGTGAGCTCATCGCGACCGCGGGCGAACACTCGGCGGCGGCGACGGCGCGGGAGATCGGCGAGGTGTTGCGGTTGCGGGCGTTGCAGCCCTCGATGCGGGCCGTGCTGGGCCCTGCTTCCTCGGAGTCCGTGCCGCTGATGACCAGTCGGGGCCTGGTCTATCTGGACATGTCCGGGCTGGGGCTCCCCCAGCATTCGCCTGACCCGAGCAGGTGGTCGGTGGCCGAACGGTGCGCCATGGCCACCTATCACACGGCGTTGGCCTATGCCTCGTTGCAGGGGCGCCATGTCCGGGAGCTGAAGAAGTTGCTCGCGGTGACCGAACTGCACCTGATCACCGCCTATCCCGAAGGCGAAGCGCTGGTGCGGTGGGTCTCCCGCACCGGGCGGGCCAACCAGCTGTGGATGGTGCTGGATTCGCAGGCCGCTGTCGACATGGCCCGGGTGGAGGGTCTGCTGGAACAGGTGGTGATGACCTTCGCCTTCGCCGCCTCCGGTGCGGCCGAGCAGGATGCGCAAGCGAAGCTGTTGCGCCGCAACGAGTCCGGGCCGAGTATGCGGGCCGCGTTGGCGGAGCTGGCTACGGGTGAGTGCATTTTCCGGGACCGCAGAGGCAATCTGGCTCCACTGCAGATTGATCGACTGACCCGGTGGGTCGCCGACGGGCTGTCGACGACGGCGGGGGATGATCGGGCGGATCTGTTGGATTCGCTTGCCCAGACTGGGCAGCCGGGTCCAGTGACCTCGCCGGTAGCCGAGCATTCGGTTGCGGCAGAACAGGAGTGACGATGTCTGTCCGTAGTCGATGGATCGCTGCCGGTGCCGCGGTGGCCGTGGTGGCGACCGCCTCGGTGCTGGCCCTGGTGCTGGGGGAAGGTCCCGACCTGAGTGATCCCCAGAGCGTGGCGATCAGCTATGCCGCACGCTATGTCAGCGGTGACCCTGTGGTGTGCCAGTACGTCACGGGCACGGTGAGGCTGGACCTGGAAAGCCAGGGCCGGTGTGCCGGGAATCCCGCGATGGGGGTTGCTCACCCCCGTGTCCAGGTGATCCTGCCTGTGGTGTGCCCCACGCACGCCGGGTTCGACCTGGAGGTCACTCCTTCACTGGAGACCGGCAAGCCCTATGTCCACATTCGACTGTTGCAGGACAACGGCCAGTGGCGGGTGAAGTCAGTGCTTCCGCTGGCTGATCGCGCCGCGATCAGGCCGTACTCCTGCGCCGCGTCGACACCCCCCACAGCCTCCGGCAGGTGAGATGTTCCGGCTCGGATCCGCACTCCAGCTCATCGCTCCTGCTCCACGGTCTCGGCCGGGCGGCCGATCCCCGGTGTGGGAGGGATTGCTCACTCGGATCGCGTTCATCCGGGCCTGTCTTCCACGGCCGTTGTCGTGGCTTCTCGATGATCCCCGGCGTGCGCTGTTGTTGCTGTGGCTGATCGGCGTGTTCGTGGTGGGTCTGGGCCGTATCGCGTTGGCTCAGAACGGAATCATCGTCGGACCGGATCTGGCCCGTGGCGGACCGCCCACCCTGTTTGAGAAGTACGGTCCGCTGGATTACAAGCTGTTGATCCAGCCCCATGACAAGTCCTCAAGCTGGTTCGATATCGCCAAGGCCGGCTTGAGCGTGCTGGGCTGGTTGAACAATGTGTTGCTGTGGATCAGTCTGGGGCTGGTCTATGGCGGGCTGACCTTGTTGCAGTGGTTCTTGAATCTGACCCTGTACGCCGACACGGCCCCGCAGATCGACATCGCGGTCGCCATGATCGCCAACCACGTGTTCTTCCCGCTGATCGCGGCCACCACGGCGATCGGTGCACTGGTCACCTATGGCCGGTGGCGTGGTGGCGGAGGCGATGTTGTCGGGGATCTGGCGTGGGTTGTGGCCGCCGCTGTGCTGGGTATCGGTTTTGCCTCCGGCCCTTCCTCGATCATGCGCATCATCGACGAGGCGCGTCAGGACCTGGCCAACGGTGTGATCACCGGGGCGACCGGATTCTTGAACGCCACCGGGAATCCGACAGGATTTCCGACCCCGGATCTGACCGGCACTACCCAGCAGGTCGGGTCACGGAAGCTCGCTGACGGCCTGTGGTCGACCTTCGGCGCGACCCCGTGGTGTCTGGTGCAGTTCTCGGACCTGGAAATCTGCAAGGTCGCCGGGCACCACGCTCTGGGCAACACCGAGACCTGGCAACGGTGGCTCAAGGCGCTGGAAGACCAGACGGCCATCCCGGAGTTTCGGGATCGCACGGACTGGATCCGCGGGAATGATCCCACGCGCACCGGCATGCTCGTGCTGCTCCTGCTCATCGTCATCCCGTTCGCGATTTTCCTGCTCAGGCTGGTCATCGCGGGACTGACCGCTGTGGTCGGGTTCCTGGTGGTGCTGCTGATCGGCCTGGTGTTCCTGACCTTCTGGACCATTCCCGGCTTCTTTCGCGAGCTGGGCATCCGGTACTGGATTTACGTTGTGGGACTGCAATTGCAGGCGCTGTTTGTCACTGTGGTGATCGCGGCGGTGATGGTGCTGGTGACGATCATCCTGATGGCTGTAGGCCGGTACGGGTTCATGGTGGCCGCGGTGCTCAACGTCATGGCGCTGGTGGCCGCGGTCAAGGCGCGTGCCTGGCTGGAGCTGATGACCAACATGAGCGGCGCGTCCTCGATGGGCTACGGCGGTGCCATGGTCATGCACACCGTGGCCGGGGTGACGGCCTCGGCCATCACCAAGATGGTCGGTGGCGGTGCGCGGGCGGGGATGGATTCGGCGCATCGGGGATGGCGGGAACTGACCGTCAGCACGATTCAGGGCCACTACGACCATCCCCGCTCTAGCGAGCAATCCAAGACGCGGTCGCGTGCAGGTCTGGACGATGGGCCCACGCGGTCCCGCGGGGCCGGGGGCGGCAGGGGTGGCGAGCCGGCCGCGCTGGAGGTGGGTCGTTCACGGACACAGCGGGGCTGGGCTCGGGCTACCTCGTGGCTGCAGGAAGCCGGCAGGTCGCTGCTGGTGCCCTTTGGTAAGCCGGGCTCAGCTCGTGCACGCCGGAGCCGGTCTGAGCGTGGAGCACCTACTGCTGCCTCCTCTGGAGAGCACGGTGGTGGGTCTTCGGCTGCGGAGGCATCCGGTGGCGCCCCGGCAGACAGTGGCAGCAAGCGTGGGTCGACTGCGCCTCTTGACGATGCGGGGCGGGGAAGTAGTGCCGGGAAGTCCCGTTCTGGTGAGGAGCAGGTGCACACGATCACTTCCATGGATCCTCCGGCACCGCCGAAACCACGACCACGGGGAAAGACCCCGCCGCCTGCTGGTGGTGGCGGCAAGTCTGCACCACCCAAGGGAGGTACGTCATGACGGAGAATCCGGAGGCTGACGCCCAGCGCGTGCGGAGGACTGTTCCGGGCACGAGTGGGCGCGATGCCAGTCCTGGAGAACGCCTCCGCACGGTGCGGCAGGCACTGGTGGGGTCTGATCTGGTGGCGCCGGGCCCGGGCCTGCTGCCGTTTGGGCGGCGTGCCCGTGCTCTGCGGCGTCGCCGCCGGGAGGTGGCCACCGTCGCCGAGCAGCGGCGGCGTGAGTTGCGTGAGCAGGTGCTGGCAGAGTGGGTTTCGCGAGACCCCGTTGCTCGGCGGCGGCGCCGGGTCAGGGGGCGGGTTCCTCGTGGTGGAGTCCTTGCGCTGGCCGGTGTCACCGCGGCGGTGTTCACCGTCGTGGCGTTAATGCCCTCGACAGTGGCTGACCCGGTGCAGGACGGTCCCAGCCAGCTCACCCAGATATCTGCGTCGCCGGCGGGTCCACGTGTGACCGCTTCGAGTGTCGCCTCCGCTTCGAGCACAGCTTCGAGCGTGCCTGTCCAGGACAAGGCCGTGCCGCCTGTTCCACCCGTTCCGCCTTCGGGTGTGAGCGCACTGTCGCCCCCTCCTGCGCTTCCGCCTGTGGATCCGGGTTCGGTGCGGCTGGTGGAGCCACCACCGCCGACAGTGGACTCCGCGGAGTTGTCCACTCCGGAGTCCGCGGCCGTGGCGTGGCTGTCTCGCTGGTGTCCCTTCGACTATCGCCAGCCGTTGGGCGCTGCCGAGGATCGGTCACGTGATGCCATGACGGCTCAGGAGTGGTCGCGCTTTGATCCGCGCGGCAACCCTGCGGTGCAACGTTCCTGGCAGCTGACTGTCGCCGCACGGGAAACGGCTCGTTGTTCCCAGCCTCAGGCGCTGGTCTCCCCCGCTGCTCCCCGCACCGCCGATTCCGCGATCGTGTTCCTGGATGCGTGGCGGGTGGTGACTGCGGAGAACGGCACGTCCTACACCGAGTCCGTCCAGGAAAGTCGCATCCTCCGGCGAGAACCGGACCGGCTCTGGCGGGTGGACGCGGCCACGGTGGGCGGGTGAGCCGCGGTGAGGGGCGTCATCGGCCTTGCGGCAGGTTTTCTCGGGTTGCTCTTGCTCACCATCATTATGGGAGTGGGCAGCATGGGCGGTGGTCTGTCGTCGCCGCCGCCGGGTGGTTGCACGACAGGTGATCCTGGTGATGGCCCCAGGCCGGGGCCGCCGGACTCCCCTCGTGAGGTGAAGCTGTCCGCGGCGCAGATGGCCGTGGCTCGGACCATTGTCGCTACGGGCAAAGGCATGGGTGTGCAGCAGCGTGGCCTGGCTCTGGGTCTGGCGGTGGCCATGCAGGAATCCACGCTGAATCCGGATGCGGTCAGCGGCCGCAGCGTGGGGCTGTTCCAGCAACAAGGCGAGCTGTACCAGCACGTGAATCGGCGGGACCCCGAGTCAACCTCCGCGGCCTTCTACACCATGTTGCTGCGCCGTGTGCCTGGCTATGCCGACCAGGCGAATGTGGGTTTTGCCGCGGCAGCACAGGAGGTGCAGCGTTCCGGCGCCGGAGCGCACTGGTATGCCCGGTGGGAGCGGTGGGCCTTGGGCATGGCTGCCCAGTTGGATCTGGGGCCGCTGAGCCAGCCACGGCCTGGTGAGACTGTGTGCAAGGTCGGCGGGGGTTCCGGAGCCGTCAAGGTGATGGTGAAAGGGCTGACGGTGGTGCTGCCGCCAGAGGCCGGTGTGCAGGGCGAGTTCACTTTCCCCAATTCCCAGGCGGCCACCGCTGCCGCCGCTGCACTGTCCTATCTGGGCACTCCCTACGCCTGGGGAGGCGGCGACGCGCAGGGGCCTGGCCGGGGAACCCGCGATGGTGGTCCGGCTGATAGGCACAAGGACTTCGAGAAGGTCGGGTTTGACTGTTCCGGTCTGACGACCTATGCCTGGGCACAGGCTGGGGTGAATCTGGTTCGCCAGTCTGCGGGGCAGTTCATGTCGGCGCGCACCAAGGTTCCGTGGGAGCGGGCGCTTCCTGGAGCCCTGCTGTTCTGGGACACCGCCAAGGTGCACCACGTCGCCTTGTACCTAGGCGAAGTCGACCTGGGTGGCCGGCAGGGGAAGAGGAAGTTCATGGTCGAGGCACCCTATTCAGGGTCCTTCGTCCGCGTCAGCCCTGTACAGCTGTCGGGGCTCCGCTCTCAGGTCGCCCATCCCTGGGGCGAGACACGGTCGTCCTGAATGGACTGTTGGTCTCGCGATCCCCGGTGTTCCGTGCGGGTCATCGTTGCTGCGTCGTCGCGAGGGGAAAACCTCTGTACCGCGATAGCCCATGTTGTCTGGCAGCTCAGCGAATCCGTCCCCTGTCCGGCATCAGCTTGCCCCCCGAGTACTCCCGGATACCGGGCCTGGCTTCCCGTCAGATCCTGCCGCTGGGATCCCCCGTTGGGCAGGAATCCGTTAACTGTTAAGGAGAACGTCTGTGATCCAGGAGCACACCAGCGGTGCCTCGCGAGAGGGAACCGCGGCAGGGCCAGGTAGAGACGACCGCGCCGCGGCGCGAGGCGAGCGGGACAGGACGGTCATCGTGGGAGGCTGCCGGAGGAGCCGGTTGCGCTCGTTTCGGTCTCCGATCTCCGCTCGTGGCCGTCAGAGTGCAGTGTCCGTACTGGAGTTCCTGGCCGTGCGGAGGCCGATGGCGGGTCGTCTGCCGACTGTGAACGAACCGGACGGCGGGCTTGGTCTCCGTAAGGCTTGGGCCAGGAGGAGGACCGCGTCTCTCGGCTGCGGACACGAGTGGACTGTCGGGAGGTGGCCGCTGTGCCGGTGATGTCTGGGAAATCCCGTCTGTTTACCCGCCGCGAGCGGTATCAGTGGTTGCTGCTGGTGGTCCTGGGCGTCCTTGCCGCTGTAGCGGCGGCGGCGCTGGGCGTGGGGTTCGCGTCATGGTGGGACGGGCTGGGGTGGCAGTGGCCGCGGGTGGGGCTTCGGCCGTTGTTCACCGGTGACGGCTCATCGGGGTTGCTGGGGTTGCCCCGCGGGGATCAGCCTTTGACCGGCCGGCGGCAGTTCCAGTTCCCTGTTTCTGTGGTGTGGGCCGGCAACCCGTGGTTGATCGCCGGTGTGGCGGGTGCGTTGTGGCTGGGCTGGTTCCGCTACGTCTTGCAACCGTTGCATCGGCTGTTCGCTGAGCCCGCTCGGCATCAGCATCTGGCTGGGCGCCGGGAGATCCGCGCGGTTCTGGGAGTACGGGCTGCGCGTCGCACTGGGGCGTGGACGTGGCCGTCTAGTTCGCGGTGGCAGCGGTGGTGGATGCCGGTGACAGCGTTCGCCTGGTGTGTCGGCTATCCGAAGCGGGGCGGATGGCAGCGACGGATGTGGGTCAATTTCGAGTGGCGGGCCCGGATTGTGGCCGGTCCGGGCTGGGGCAAGACCGAGCGCGCGCTGGTCCGGATCGTCCGGCAACTGCCGGGTGGGTGCATGGTGTGCTCGATCGAGCCGGGGATCTTCACCCGCACGGTTCTGGCTCGTCGGTTCCGCCGGCAGCGGTTGCGGTGGTGGTGGCTGAGCCTGCTGGCGCGGCCGTGGTTGCCTCGGTGGGAGGCTCCTGTGGCGGTGGTCGATTTCACCTCACCGGATGCCCGTCAGGCCGCTGGGTGGCCTGAGGTGAAGTGGAATCTGTTGATCGGGTGCGAATCGATCACGGTGGCCACGCGGTATGCCGAGGCGTTGGTGACCGGGGTCGAGGCGGAGCAGAAGCAGGAACGTGGCAGCGGCAATGACAAGTTCTTCAGGGATTCCGCCGGTGAGGTTGTCGCGGCGTGGCTGCATGCGGCTCGTCTGGGCGGTTTGGAGATCAGTGACATCCTGGTGTGGCTGGGGCAGGTGGACCATCCGCAACCGCGCTCGATTCTGGAGTCTGACGAGCGCGCTGACTCCAGCGCGCTCAGCGCGCTCAACACACATCTGGACGGACTGGCCGGCACGACGACCAGTGGCGTGAAACGGTATGTCTCGTTGGCGTTGCGGGCGCTGGCTTCTCGTGACGGGCAGCGCATGTCTGGCTCTCAGCATGATCCGGATCAGTTCGACATTCGCCGGTTCATCGCCGAGGGCGGAACGCTGTATCTGCTGGCGGATCCGACTGTGATCGACCGGGTGCGGCCGCTGCTGTCGTTGTTCGCCGCTGAGGTATTCCGAGCGGGAGAGCAGGAGGCGTTGGCGCAGCCGGCCCCGTATCGGCTTCCTCAGCCGTTCATCGGGGTGGTCGATGAACTGCGTGCGGGCATCACGATTCCGGATTTGCCGTACACGGTGACGGCGCGGCGGAAGTACGGGATCGGTGTTATTTATGCGGTTCAGTCGGCGTCGCAGGAGGACGCGCTCTATGGGGCGGAGGCTGAGGCGTTGCGCTCCGGGGCTCGGGTGTCGGTGGTGGGCGGGCTGGAGATGTCGAGCGCGTCGGAGTTGACCCGGCGGGCCGGGGTCGGGCCGGTGGTGGTTCCCACGCATGCGGATCGGCTCGGTGGCCGCAATTCAGAGACTGTGGCGCGGGAGGAGATTCTGCCGATCTCGGATCAGCAGCGGTTGCGTGATGGTGAGGCCGTGCTGGCGGTGCATGGGCTGCCGTTGATGGTGGCGCGGCTGCCCTCGACCTATGAGCAGTGGTGGTTGGCCCGGCGGTTGCGGCATGAGGCGGCCGCGGTGAGTGCCGATGTTGTGAAGGCGCGGTCGGTCGTGGCGCCGGTGCGCCGGGAGCCGAGTGCGGCGGCGCGCGCCGCCGGTTTCGGTGCTGAGCCAGGTGCCGCGCCGTTGCCACCTGGGCTGGGCAGTCGGTCTGATGATGGTCGCGGTAGTGGGAGGTAGTTCGGGTGCGGCTTGACCAGTTCGATGCTGATGACTTCGAGGTGCTCCGGGAGCTCTATGACGCGCCGACGTCGGGCAGTGGTCCTGGTAAGCGCCGGGCGCGGCACCCGTGGAATCGGCGGGCGCTGACGGAGCGCGAGGCTGACGCTCAGGATCGCCTGTCGAGGACGTTCGCCGTGCACTACAACAGGCGGTGGGCTCAGAGTGTCCGGGAGTTGATCCCGCCGTGCTGGCCGGAGCACGATGAGCTGACCGATGAGCTGGATACGTTGTGCTGGACCTGGTACTACGCGCACTGGGATGAGCGCGCGAACGCACTGACCCCCGCGGAGTTCCGTCTGCGTTATCTGCCGGGATTTCGGTCGCGGTTGCCGCGGTTGCTGGGGCCTAACGGCCTGCTGTGCCAGGAGGGTAAGCATCCTGTGGGGTGGCGTCGTGTGGTGGAGGCGCAGATCCAGGTGCTGGAGGCGATCGGTCGCGACCGTGGCGCCGCGAAGGCCGCGCGGATCCGCCTGAGGGAACAGGATTTCGGGTTCGGCGTTGAGTAGCTCCGGACGAGACCGAACCCAGCGAACCCTGTAGCACAGGTCCAGACCTGCATTGCCTCTCCCGTCTCTCTCGAGCGTGCCGGCTCTCGGGGAGAGCGGATCCGCCACCGCGGGTCGGTGACTGTGTCGTTCGGAGTGCGGCCGTGAAGACGTGCACTGGGACTGTCCTGGATCGACAGGGGGCGGCGCGGCGTACACGGCTATCGGAGTGCTGCTGACCAGTCCATCTGGTGCGATGTGCGCCCTCGGCTGCGGTGTTGGCACTTCGTGCGGCGGATGTCGGCTGGTGTGGGAGGGGGCCTTTGTCGCTGTGACAGCGCCCTGTACTTGTCTGAGTATGTAGGTCGGGATGTGCTGGCCGTCTTGTTCCTGTCTTGTCGGTGGAGTGCCTATTTCGGGTGTTTCCGGGGCTGGTTGCTGTACTCGGTGTGTGCGTTGTTGGTTGGCTTCTCCTGCGAGATGCCGTGATGAGGGGAGAGTCGTGTTCGCGGACGCGAGCGAAGAGTTCATCCTCACGGGATGGACGCTGCTGCTGCCAGAGGATGCGCTTCGGCTGGTGTTGCGGGTCGAGCAGGTACAGCGGCACGGCGAGGCTATGACGGTGGAGATGTTGCTGGCGCCGTTGGGCGGGTTGCAGGCACCGCTGGGGCGCTGGGCGGACTCGGCCGGGACAGCCGAGCAAGCAGAACAGGGCCAGCTCGCCAGGCTGGACCGGTATCTAGCGGGGCTGCCTGCGTTTGCGCAACACGGCCTGGCGTATCCGGTGTCGATGGGGCAGTTGCTGGCGCTGCTGGAGCAGGTCGGTGTGCTGAAGCGGGCGACGGAAGGCGTGGAGTACCGGTGGTCAATCGCCCGTCCGATGAGCCGTGCAGATGAGGTCTTGGACTTGCCAGAGGGGGCGCTAGGCGGGATCGAGCGGGTGCGCTGGTTCACCATGGCCGCGGTGCCCGGTTTCACAGCTCTGCTGCCTCACTTGTGGGATATGGGCAAGCCAGCGGTGCTGGAGTGCACCCTGGCCGGGCTCGCTGCGGACTGCGAGGTGGCTGAGGAATCCGTGCGTGCTGCGCTGCAGCACGGCATCGAGATGAACTACTGGACTGTCACTGCACCTGTTTCGCAGGGGCAGGCGGTGCGGGCTGATCCGGAGCGGGTGAGTTCCTCGACTGTGGTCACAGTGATGCTGGATTGGGAGTTCCTCGACCGGGTGCTGGCCAGGCAGACAGGCTGAGAGTGGCTCGGTGCCCGCGTGGTGAGGTGTCTTTTAGACATTCGGGTGGGCTGTTGTTCGACCGTCAGCGGTGGCGTTCGGCATCTAACAGCCACCGGCCACAGCGGTTCTCGGGTGGCCCGGTGAGGATGCCGGACCACCCGTTGGTCGTGGTGACCAGGCTGGCCGGTGTGTCGCGGTCGGGCAGACTAGGAGATGCAGGGCGTGTGGTGCACGGTCTGCGATGCCGGGTGCCTCTCTGGGAACTGGCGCGCTACGCGTGGGTTGGAGGGGCCTTCCGTCAGTTGTCTGGACCGGGTTCGGGAGCGGGGTGCGGTGCCGGGATGTCGGTGTCGATGATGGGGTGCGCGCCGGGCTGGTAGTCGATAACGGGGTCGGCGGTGTGTGCCTGTTCGGGGTGGCGGGCTGTGGTGAGGGCGCCTTGTCGTTGCAGTGCTTCGGCCTGGCGTACTGGTTCGGGTTGGTGGTCACGTAGGCGTTTCTCGGCGCGGAGCGCGGCCAGTTCAGTGGCTTCCTCGACGACTCGGGTATGCAGCCTCTGGTGGTGCAGGCGGGCAGAGTTGGCGGTGTCGTGGTCACGTTGGACTGCGAGTTGGCGTGCGAAGTCGTAGTCGTTTTCCACAGCGTTGGCCATGGTGATGATGCGTCGGTAGTTCGCGGGCGGCCCGAGTTCGGGGGTGAGGTCGGCGGCTTCCTCGGCACAGGCTTCGGCCATGTGTCGGGCGCGTCGTTCGGTGACGGTGGCTTGAGCGATCGTGCTTTCGGCGCGTGTCCGGGCGTCTCGGCTCAGGGTGCCGCTGGCACGGTCGTAGAGGGCTTGGGCTCGCTGGCGGGCGGCGTCCTCAGCGAGTGCGGTGTAGTCCTGGTAGCCCTGGTGAAGTTTGAGGGCGTGCTCGGCTTTGATCGCGCGTTCGCGGTGGTAGGCCAAGTCGACCTCGAGTGCGGTGACCTTCAGGCCGGTGTGCTGGCGGGCCGCGTGGGTGAGTTCGTCTGCGCGTTCAGCGGCGGCGAGGCGTTCGTTGTCGAGGTGGGTAAGGCTGCGTTCGGTGGCGGTGATGCGGTGGTAGAGCGTGTCCTCGTCGAGACCCCCGTAGGGCCGCAGTTGCCATGGGGCGTCGTGATCTGTGGTGATCGGTTCGGGTTCTGGCTGCGAGGGCTGGGGTGGTTCGGCAGCTGGTGGCGGGGGTGTGGTGGCGGCTTCCGGTTGGGGTGTGGCGGTCTCGGGTTCCGGGTGCGGTGCCTCGGCCTCGGGGTGTTGTGGGGCGGAGTCGGGGTGCTGCGCCGGGCTGGCTTCGGGGTGGGTCTCTGCCTGCTCGGGTTCGGGGGTGGTGGTGGGGTCGGGGAGGGCGGCGAGGTTCTTGGTGAAGACGGCTGTGGTGTAGGCGGAGGGGTTGTGGGCGTTGAGGACGCGGCCTGGGGCAACGGCGGCGAGTACGTCGCGTACGTCGTCGGGGTCGTAGCCGCGGTCGAGGGCTTGTTCGATGCGGTAGGCGAGGGCGCCGAAGGCGGGGCCGGTGAGTACGGCGTGGACGGCGTGGTGGGTGCCCCAGACTTCATGGAGGGCTTCGGCGGCGATGTCGCGGCGGTGAAGTTCGGCGAGGCGGCGTTGCTCGGCCTGGTGTTCGCGTTCGGCTTGGGCGGCGTCGTGGTCGACGAGCCGGTTGAGCAGGTAGGCGGAAAAGCGTGATTTGTGGACGATGCTGGGGTCGGCGATCTTGTCGAGGGCGAGTCGGGACAGCAGGTCGTGCAGGTCGAGACCGGCTTGGTGGTGGCGGTCCATGGCCCGGACGAGGGCGTCGAAGCTGGTTTCGGCGTACAGGGTGTGCACGAGGTCGGGGTGGTTGGGCCAGGCCTCGTGGAGGAGGTCGGCGGCTTGGTCGCGTGCTTGTTGGCGTGCCTGTTCGGCTTCGGCTCGTTCGGCGGCGCGGCGGAGATGGCGGACGGCGTCGTCGACGCAGTAGGCCAGAAACGCGGCTTTGTCGCGGACTCGGGGTGAGGCCAGGGTTTCGATGGGGATTTCGCCGATGACGAGTTCGGTGTCCCAGCCGGCCTCGACGGCTTGGTCCAGGCGGGTGATGAAGCGGTCGAAGCCGGGTGACTCGGCGAGGTGGGTGATGAGGTCCTGGTGGTGGATCCAGGTGTCGCGGAGCAGGTCGATGACCTCGCGGCGTCGGCGGGCGGCGTTGCGGTCGGCTTCGGCGCGTTGCCTGGCTTGTTCACGGGCTTGGCGGCGGTCGGGTTCGTCGCGGGTGCGGTAGGCGTGGCTGCCGAGGAGGTGGCCTTCCTCGTCAGCGAACTCCGGGAGGCGTAGGTCGAGGACGACGGGGCGGTCGTTGCCGTGGGTGGCGGTGCTGCGGGCGTGTGCGGCGAGTTTGGCGATGACCCTGTGGTCGCGTTCCTCGGGGGTGGGGGTTCCGTAGAGGTAGGTGTCGGTGTCGGTTTCCAGGTCGGAGCGGGCGGCGAAGGCGTGGACGGATCGGAGGTGGCGGCTGGTGGCGACGTGGAATCCGTTGGCGTCGGCACCGCGGGTGTCGAACAGGACGGTGCCGCCGCCGTCGAAGCCTTCGGGCAGTGTCCAGGTGTCTCGGACGGTGAGGCCTTCGGATTTGAACAGGGTCATGGCGTAGGCGAGGTCAACTCCCCCGTTTTCGATGTAGCGGCGGCTGAGGTCGGCGGTTTTGGTCTGGCGGCCTTCGGGGGTGTCTTGCTGCCATTCGACGCGGAGGGTTCCGGTGTCGCCGATGCCGGTGACGAGGCCGCGGTAGCCGTTGAGGACGGGGTTGCCGGTGACGTTGATCTGTCCACGGTCGTTGCGGCGCAGCATGATGTGGTCGCCGAGGTGGAAGGTGATGTTGTTGCCGCCGCCGAGGTCGTAGGTGCGGCCTTCGCCGAGTTCGTCGAGGGTGAGCCGGAGTGCTTGGGCGGCGGCGTTGATGCGGTTGACGGTGTCGTTGTGGGCGGCCAGCATCACCAGGCCGCGCATCTCGGTGTGGGGGTCGGGGGCGCCTTGGCGTTGGTGGAGCCAGGTGGCGAGCATGGCGGCGGTGGCTTCGTCGCCGGTTTCGGTGACGATGAGGCGTTGGTTGTGCAGCCATTGGGTGAGGGCTTCGGCGTAGCGGCCGTCGCGCCAGCTGGCGATGGCGGCGCGTTCGTCTTCTTCGATCTGGCGGCGGTTGTCGGAGAGGGTGAGGCCGCCGACGATGTCGTGGATGTGGCGGAACAGTGAGCCGATGCCGACGCCGCGGAGTTGTTTGCTGTCCCCGATTTCGATGATTTTGGTGCCGGTTCGCTGGGCTTCTGTGTAGATGACGGCGCGGTCGCGGTCGTCGGTGAGGTTGGCCTCGTCGATGATGAGCACGTCGATTCCGGTGAGCCCCAGCAGGTCTTCTGTGGTTACTTCGTGGACGGCGGCGTCGGGGTCGGGGTTGGGGGTGTCGGGTGGGCCGTGGATGCGGTGGAGCCATTGGGCGATGGTCTTGGACGGGATGCCGGATTCGACTTGCAGGTTGGCGGCGGCCACGGCGGCGGTGGCGGCTCCGGCGATGGTGCAGCCGGCGGCGGTGAAGATGGAGCGGACGACGGCCATGGTGGTGGTTTTGCCTGTGCCGGGGCCTCCTTCGAGGGCGTCGAGTGCGGTGCCGAGGCCGGTGAGTCGGCGTACGGCGGCGGTTTGTTCGTCGGTGAGGGCGTGGCCGTGGATGACCTCGGCGGTGTCGAGGGCGAGGTCGACCAGGTCGGTGTCGATGACCAGGTGTGGCAGTGCGGTGGTGGGGTTGTTCTGTGCTGCGCGCAGGATGGTTTTTTCTGCGGTGAGGACGTCTGTGGTGGTGTAGGTGGCGGTGTTGGCCATGTGGTCGGCGCCGAGGTGGACGTGGTTGCCGCCGGTGGCGTTGGTGTTGCGGGGCAAGGGGATGAAGCCGGCGTGGGCTAGGACGGCGTCGGTGAGGACTTCGATGTCGTGGGGTGAGCGGGCGCCTTGGCCGAGCTGATCGGCGACCCGGGCCAGTGCCTGGGCCCGGGTGAATCGTCGGGCGTTGGCGGTGAGTCCGGTGCTGGGGTGCAGGAGTTGGGCGGCGATCTCGGCGACGGTGGGAGGGGCTGGGGGCTCGGTGGTGTGGTGGAGGACGCCCTCTATCAGCGTCTGGGGGTCTGAGCCTGCGGCGCGTTCCATGTCTTGCCAGATGTCGCGCAGTAGCGCGTCGCTGGCGTTGCTGGTGGCGTCTTTGGCTTGGCGGGTGTTCTGTTCGGCGGTGTGGCGTTGGTGCTGGGTGGCTTTGTCTGGGTCGATGCCCATGGCGGTGAGGGTGGAGCGGATCTCGGCGCGGCGGCGGGAGAAGCGGTCGAGGGTGGCTTGGGGTACGCCGGCGATTTCCCAGGCGCCGTTGCGGTGGTTGCGTTCCCAGCGGATGCCGAGTTGTTCGGCGGTGTCGTAGCGGATGAGGGCTTTGGCGATTTCGCCTGCGGCTTTGGCGTGGCGGATGAGGTCGCGTCCGCCTGCGGCGATGGTGGACCAGCCGCCGTCGGAGCCGCGGGCCATGTTGGCCAGGGTGAGGTGGACGTGCCAGTGGGGATCGCCGACGGTGGCGCCTTCGACGGGGCGTGCGGCGCGGTGGACCATGGTCCAGCCCAGGTAGCCTTCGGCGGGCAATGTGGTTGCGGTGTGGCCTTTTCCGTGTTTGCCGCGCATGACGTAGGCCGTGGTGGATTCCAGCCAGGCGAAGGTTCTGTGGATGGCGCGGAGGTAGATCTCCTCGACGTTCTCGGCGATGTCCTGGGGGGCGAAGGCGAGCAGGAGGCTGGCGGATTTGGGGATGTGGAAGGTGATGTCGTAGCCGGCGTTGCCGGTGATCACGCGGCGGGGCACGCGTTGTTCGGTGACGGTGCCGTCCTCGCTGACGACTTCGATGACCTCGAACAGGTTGGCCGCGGCGGTGGCGTAGACGTCTTCGCCCCAGAGGTCGTTGACGTTGAGGTCTGCTAGGTCTGCGAGGCGGCCGGCGCGGTCGGCGGCGATGAAGGCCCTGTCGCCTTTGGCGGCGACTTCGCGTTCGGCGGTGGTGAACCAGTCGCGGAGGTTCTGGGTGGGCAGGATCTCGTCGATGTCGACGTCGGCTTCGGCGGCGACGCTGCGGATCGCGCTGACGAGGGGTTTGGCGGGGACTTTCGCGGCGTGGGGGATGCTGCGTTTGGCTTTGACGAGGATGTCGCCGGTGCGGGGGTGGCGGCCCTCACGGAGGCGGCGTGCGGCGGGGAACTGGTCTTTGGTGAGTTCGGTGTTGGCCTGGATGCCGACTGTGGCCAGGCCTTTGCCGATCCACATCAGTGGGCGCTCGGTGGCGTCGATGCGGTAGGTGAGCTGGCCGTCGCCGCTGTCGGGGTGGCAGGGGTGTTTTTGGCCGAGGCGGTACTCCCAGAGGGCGCGGTTCTGCCCGATCGGGGTCACCTGGGCCACGGGGCTCATGCCTTTCGGCTGAGTGACGCTCTAGGGCGTCTTGTGGGCCCACACCCGTATCCCGCGAGGGATACCATAGTGCAAACGGGTGATGGTTGTCATCCATTCAGGTGATGAACGATGAGTGCGGTAGGCAGAACGGGGCTGGCGGCGGAGCGGTGTCGGCGGTGGGTGAGGTCCGGCAGGCCAGGGGTGTGGGGCAGGCTCTTCCTGCCCCACACCCCTACTGCGGTCCCTTGGGTGGGTCGGGTGTGTGTGGTGAGTGGCATCGGTGCGTTCCGGGGTGTGGGGGGCTGTGGCGGCGCAGCCGCCTCCGCTCGGTGTTGCCTGGGGCGGCGGGTGCTGGGCGTGCTTAGGATGGTGGGTGGGTGGGTGTGGGCTGGGTCCCTGGAAGGGGCTGGTCGTGCGCGCACGGAAGAGGTCGGCTCGGGAGATTGCCGCAGCGTTGGCTGCGGAGGAGAAGTCGCTGATTGAGGCGCGGGCCGCCGCGCTGGTGAAGGTGATGGACGCGGCTGAGGCTGTGCACCGCAGCGAGGTTGCGGCGGATGAGCGGGCGCAGCAGTTGCGGCGGCGGGGCAAGGAGCGCAAGAAGGCGCTGGATGCGCGCGCGCACCAGAGCATCGCTGCGATCCGGGAGCGGGTGGCCACGGAGAAGTCCAGGCTGGATGCACAGCTGGCTGAGGGCTTGGAGGCTGGGAAGCGGGCGGTGCGGCGGGCGCGGGTGGCTGCGGGTGAGGCGGTGGCGGCCGCGGTCGCGCTGGAGGGTTCGCAGGATGCTGTGGTGGCGCGGACCGGTGGGGACTCGGTGCGGGTGCTGGCGTGGGTGCGCGCGGCGGAGCGGGCGGCCGCGGAGGCTGCGCGGCCGGGCGGGGAGGCCGGGTCTGTGGCCGCGCCACAGGCTGAGGTGGCCGAGGGCGGGAATATCGCGGGCGGCGGGTCAGCCGGGCCAGGCGACGCGGCGGAGGATGTCGGGGCGGTGCAGGAGTCGCGGCCGCGGTGGTGAGGTGGTGAAGGTCGCGGGCAGGGCTGTACCGCGTCAGCGGTTCCGCTCGCTTGTGGTGTCCTGGTCGCGGAGCGGGCAGGACTATGTGGACTGTGGCGGGGTCGCGAGCTTGCGAGCGGCCTCGTCTCCGTTGCCCGTCGGGCGTGCTCGGCGGGGCGGGTGTGGCGAGGGCGGCAGCCCTTGCCACGGGTCGGCGGGCTCGATGCCCGTCGATCCGTGCTCCGCGCTGGGTGGCCCCGTTCCCCCGGGGTGTGGGGGGAACGGGGCTGGGGTGGTGTGGTTAGAACGGGGGTGGGGTGCAGAGGGTGAGCTTTGCGCGGGCTTTCTCGCGGGTGGGTCCCCAGCCTGCGCCGATGATGTTGCCGTGCTTGTTGTGGGCTTCGCAGTACCAGGTGCTTGTGCCGGTGGGCTCGCTTTCGCCCCCGTCCTCGCCTAGGTAGTACTTCAGGTTGTCCTGGAGTTGGAGGTCAAGCCGCCCCCCGGCACGGATGACGTGGTCTGGGTTGAGTGGGGTGCAGTCAACGTGTCGGCAGTGGTCTTGTTGGGGCCAGGTCCAGTCGTCGGTGGGGATGGTGACAAAGGTTTGGCACTGGGGGCAGGGCACGGGCAGGTGTCCGGCGGTGAGTAGGCGGACTGTCAGGTCCTCGCGTTCGACCTGGCTGAGGCCGTACCACTGTTGGGCGGTGGGAAACATGGTGTGGGGGTTGAGGTGCAGGCGAAGCGTTGCGGCGGTACGGGGGTGGCGTGCGCGGGTGATGCCGTCTGCGATGGGGTGTCCGTGTTCATCGGAGATGGTGAGTAGGTGGTGCCGGGCGAAGGGGCGGATGGTGCAGGTCGCGCCGGATTGACACAGAATGTTGATGTCGGTGGCGGTAGAGGTGTCGCGGTCGCCGTATACGTCTTTGACGGTGTGCAGCATGTTGCGGGCCTTGATGGTGGTCGCCACTCGGTCGCGGGGGCTCTGAAGGTCGTAGTCGTGGTAGAGGATGCGGCAGGCTGCTTGGATCGCGGAGAGGGTGAGGCGGCCGTTGTTGTAGAGCGGGGCGGCGGTGGCAACGATGCGGTGTGCCTGGGATGCGGTCAGGGGATAGATCCGAGCGAGGATTGCGACGCTGGCTAGGGTCATGTGCATGGCGTGTGGGCTCCTGGCGTCCGGTTCGGCTGGGGTTCCGGTGGCCGCCGTGGGGCGGCCACCGGCGGTGTTGGTCAGGGACGCGGGAACCGGTTGCGGGCGGCGATTTTTGCGTCACGTGCCTTGCCGAGAAGGTCGAGTACCAGGGCCTCACGGTCGGGGTTTACGCGTGGTTTGAAGTCGTCGAACAGGATTGCGCTGGCGGCGTTGACGGCGCGGCGGGTGTAGGTGTTCTTCTGGCGTGCGTCGTAGGCGGCGCGCAGGGCCTTGACGATGCGGTCGTCGTCGATGCCGGGCAGGAAGTCTCGGACTGCGTTCAGCGCGGCGTCACGGAGATAGACGGTCCAGTTCTCTGCGGTTGCCTCCTTGAGGGCGCGATAGATCAAGCCGTTGTACTTGGGGCGGGTCTTGGTGTTGTCGCGGTAGTCGGCGAACCACAGGCTTCCGGCGGCGAATACTGAGGCGGCACCGTATTTGCGGTCTTGCTTGTTGTTGCGGGCTGCGATGAGTCCGGCGGTGATCTCGTGGTCGCTGAGGTTGGGAAAGACGGCGCGGACGGCGGTGAGAACTTCTGGTTTGGCTGGTGTGATGGTGTTGGTTACGGGTGTGGTCTCGTCGGTGGTGATGGGCAGGTCGGCTTCACGGATGGGGCGCACGGTGACGGGGGCAGCCTTGGCGGCTGCGGTCTGTGGGCTGGGAACAGGTGCCGTGATCAGCAGGCGTGAGGTACGGGTCTTGACGGGGGCTGCATCCAACGTGACGGGGCGGAGTCGGCGCGTCGGGGCGGGCTGTGCGGGGGCGTGGGTGGGGGTGGGGGTGGGGGTGGGGGTGGGGGTGGGGGTGGGGGTGGGGGTGGGGGTGGTGCGCAGTGCGGAGACGGGGGGGTTCTTGGCCGTGATGCAGTCGGAGCAGCGGCCCTTGTTTTCGAGGGTGTTGGCTGAGAGGTAGTCGACGATGCACATTTCAATTTTGCATGCGGAGCAGATGCGGTTCGCTCCCAGCATGACCATGCGGCGCGCGGCGCGATCTTCGTCACCCCAGAGGGTTTCGTCCCGCTCGTAACGGTCACGAAGATCGATGTTGGCACCGTTGACGGTGTAGACACGTTCGGCAATGTCCAGCACGTTCGACATTGGGATGTTCCCTTGTTTCGATGCGATGTGTTCGGAGGTGATAAGGCTCCGGTGGGGCTTTCCTTGCCCCGACAACACAAGCTTATTCGAATGGGCCGAAAAAGCCGAGTAATACCGACCAATCGCAATGGGAGTTCTCTAATTGATCCTCAAGATCAGTGCATACATGCAGGTCAAGCCGGTGCCGAGACTCCAGGTTCACAATCATTGATAAGCCCCCGGATTGCCCCCACTGCCGCCAATCTCACCACTGGCCCGTCTAACCTTCCCGCTAATCCAGGCCGATTTTAATGGCGATTGAATCAAAACGAGAGAAGAAAGTAATAGGCGAGCAGCATCCAACTAAATTAGCGAAACTGGCATCAGTCTGCACCGAAATGGCCGGTAGCAAGGCTGTGGTCAACTGGGTGCGCACAGCGCGCCCAGTTGTCCATAGGCGCGCAGCCGCGCGCCCCCAGCCACCCACGCAGCGCAACCACTCCGGCGCGCGTCAGGACGTAAGTAGGCAGTCAGCGGCCTGTGAGGTGAGCGGGCTGGGTGGTTCCCCGGCCACAAGTGAGTCGCTGAGAGACGTGTGGCGGCTGGTTAGCTGCCCGCAACGGCACTGGCCTGGCGAAGGCAGGTGTGGTGCGCGGTGTTGTGGCCGCGCAGCGGCCTCGGGTGGCAGGCGCCCCCCTGGGGCGCCTGCCACCCGCATGTGGACAGCATCGGTGGTCGCCGCGTCAGCGGCGGCCACCGATACCGGCCTCGTGGGGTCCGGCTCGATGCCGGAGACCACGATCGGAACCATGCAAGGTGAGGTCACGGCGGAACCCGACGACCCTGTACACGCCGAAAGGTGACTGGCATACCCAGCTGAGGTTGCGGAGCGGTGATGTCTCACGGGAGCTCGTGACCGCTCGGCGGGACTCTGGCGTGGTAGCTGGTTGGGAGGCGACCGGTGGATTGCTGCGAGCTCCGCCATATCGTCTCCATGCGACTCGGCGATGTGCAGTGGGACCAGTGCCGCGTTGCAGGCCCGGCTGGGCGTTCAGTGTGAGCTGGCTCAGGCCAACCACGGTCCGATCACCACCATGGAGGCTCGCCGTCCCCCTCATGTGGTTCAGGGGCACACGCGGTCTGGCAGACCGCGGGCGTGAGGCCGAGCTGTGCCCATGCCTCAGCGCTTGGCTTGTCTCCGACATGGTCGCCGAGCTCTCGGCGACGCTGGCTCAGCGGGTGGTCCAGGGTGAGCGGGCGGTAAGCGAAGGTTTCAAGCGGGGCGTAGAGGATCAAGCTGGGGTCAGAGGTGATGCCGTCGCAGTCAAGGAGCTGGGCCGCGGTGAGGATCGCGTAGCCCAGGTGTCGGCTGGGATCGTCATCGGTGCTGCCGGGCAAGCGGTAGACGACGAGGACCTCGTACTCGTTCTCCTCCACTGTCTGACGGGCCAGGACTTGACCAGGGACCAGTTCCACCCACCCGGGCAAGGGAAGCCAGGGGCAGTCACCGGAGTAGGTCGTTGCGCACATCAGCGCGAGGGGCGGGTTCGGATAGCTCACGTGTCTCCTTGGTGATCGGCAAGCCGGGGCCCAGGGCATAGGTGAGCCGGTGTGGCTGAGGCTGCTGGGGGCCAGGTCGTGATTGCTATCGCAGATCGGCCAGTGGCAGTGTGGATCGGTCGGTGCGACTTGTGCGCAGGCTGCTGTTGCCTAGCACGCCACAGCCTGGGGTAGCATTCTGGCGGTCGGGCGTTTCACGTGCCGATGCGATGTGGCTGGTTCCTGTGATAACCCCTCAGTTTCTCGAAAACGGAGAGGCGCCTACGCGTGAGCCTGGCGGGAGGCAGCCGCTGTGGCCCGCCGAGCCTTGTGGCTCGGCGGGCCACAGCTTTTCAGCGACACCGTAGGGCACGGTCCTGGGAGGGGAGCCTAGGTGTCTGGTCTGTTGTCAGCTCAGGTCATTCGCTGCCTTCGGCGGGGTCGGCAGGCGTCGGCGGCGGGTTCAGCAGGTGGTCCGCCTTCTCGGCCTGCTGGGCCTGCTGGTTGGTGTCCTCGAACAGGCGGTCGTCTTTGCCTGACATTGTTTCTCCTTGGTGTGTGATGGTGTGCGGCATCGCGTGGTGCGCTGATGCCTGGTCTGAGTGGTTGCGCTGTCCGCGGCGCGGTGACTGCGCTGATGTGTGCGGGGGCGCGACCAGTTCTGGGTGAGGTGAGGAGCCCAGGGCTCTCCGTGCTCTGCTGCCACGGGTCTGGCCTGGTCCGCAGATGGAGCTGGCGTGTTGCGGCGCTGGTATTCCAGGGCTGGGGCCGGTGAGGAGCCCGCAGGGCTCGTCACCGGCGCTTTACTGGCCGGATTCGGCTAGCTCAGGTTTCCAGCCTGCTGTGGGCTGATTCGCCGTGCTTGAACTCTTCGCCGGGAAGCGGTGAGGCAGCGCGCCTGTCAGAGCAGAAGCTCGGCAATGTTGCGGAGGGTCTTGATGTGCTGGGCAAGCAGACGCCGGAGTTCGGGCCGGTCAGTCGGCCACGAGGTCTCAATCCCGAGCAGGGTGCCGTCGATGTCGGCGCCGGAGAGCAGTATCCCGCCCATCTCGGGCAGTGACTTGATGGGCTGAAGGCGGTGCGTGGGGCGGGTCAGCCACTGGAGGTAGTGGAGGGTGAACTCACTGATCTGCTTGTCGGATGCCTGGATCGGAAGTCGAGGCTGGGACTTGGTGCTGCGTTCGAGCAGTTCTGCGTCGGTGAGGGCGCTGTGTTCTGGCAGGAACGCTCGGCCGGCCGTCCGTGCGGCCAGTACTACAAGCAGTGCCATGGACTGCGCCTTGGTCTTCAGCTTGTCCAGCGGCATCGTTCTGGGGTTCGAGAGGGTTGTTCCGATGGCAATGCACTGCCAGATCAGGTACTGGGCGTAGCCAGTGAGGAGGTCGGTGACATCGCGGAGTGAGAACCTGGGCTTGAGCATGTGGTGCAGTCGCGCGGTGTTCCCGGCGATGGCAGTGGCGAACCACGGAAGGACTGCGGCGGATGTGGCGTGAACGTCGAAGTGGACAGTGTTGTCGGGCCTGCTTTCCAGTTCATCGAGGCCCAGCAGGTCATCGACGATCACCGCCATGCCTGCGGGTGTCCGTACGGTCCAGTACGTCAGGCCGCGGTCGGGGTGACGAGCCTCGGGGAGCCCGAAGACCTCCTTGGCTGTCCGGTAGGTCGTGGGGAGGATGCCAATACACGGACCACCAGGCCAGTCTGCGGGGAGATCGATGCTGCCGTCACGTTCGATCGAGGTCATCTTGTCCTTCCTCCTGCAGCGGAGTGAGGGAGCGGTGTGGTGTCAGCGCGGATAGAGGCGAGCAGGGACTGCGTTGTGGTGGGCGCTGCTGACGTGGGGAGAGGGGCGGCCGCCGCCACAGGGGGGAGGGGGCGGCGGCCGCTGGTGTGCCTCTAGTGACCGGTCTTGGCCCAGTCGGCACCTTCGCGCTGCGCGAGTCGGTGTGTGGTCATGTTTTTCTCCTCTCTCCTTTGTGGACTGTTGGATTGACCTGATGCGAGCTGCTTGCTCGTATCAGGACATCTGGTGGCCGGTGCGCTGCGCGAGGACCTTCACCGCGGGTAGCCCGCGTGGTCCGTCGGGTGTAGCGCGGGCAGGCGTGCTCTGGCGCGGGCTGCGACCGCTAGTGCTGTCGCTGCGTTGCTGCGCGGACAGCTGGGACTTATCCGTGTGGTGGGCGAGGTGTTGGCGGCGCAGTTGGCGGTGGCGTTGTCCGGCCGGTTGCGGCGAGTTCCCCGTGCCTGGCATGACTGAGCCAGTCGTGGATGCGGTGCTCGGTGGGCATGAGCAGGCCGGGATGCGCAGGCGGGCTTGCGATCTGTCTGCGGTGGGCTCAGCTGCCCCGGCACTCAGCCGTGATCGTCTACTTCGGAGTGTCCGCTGGGGACTGGATGTGGCTGGGTAAGGGGCAAGACCCCGGCCGGACAGGGGGGTGGCCGGCCGGGGCCTTGCGGGCAGGCGTTTCGGGGTCACCCGGGGGAGGTGACGCCTGCCCATTCAGGAAGTCAGGTGCAATCCAGGCCGCATCCGTTGCACAGCAGAAAGAAACCGCCGCCGTACCAGGATCGGCTGTCTTCAGCGGTGCATTCTTCTGGTGAGCTGGCCGGCCACGGCGATCCGGCGATGTCGAGGAACCTGTTGTGGGGGTAGATGTGTTCTCGGTCCGGTCCGTGGCGGCGGTCCGTGGCGTAAGTGCGCAGGGTCATGCTGAACCAGTTGCAGTGCGCGGCGTCGTCGACACGGCGATCCAGGTCGCGGCGACGGTGGTCGGTGAGGCTGGAGTCAACGCGGCCCAGCCAAGCGCGCACGGCCTCACCCATGGCCGCGGTCTGCGCTTGCTGCAGCTGGACTGCCGCAACCCCCATGGGCGGGATCAGCATGACCAGGTGACTGCTCGGGCTGTAGGTCTCCCATCCGAGTACACCGACATCGCCGAGGAAGCCGCCGAAGTCGAGCGTGCGAACTGCCGCTCGCAACTGCCACATGAGCGGCAGCGTGATCGCCGGCGGGGAGTCGGCCGAGACCGCGGGGCCGTCTGCGGTGAGAATGCCTTGCAGTTCCCGCGGCCCCGGCCCGCTCTTGCTGATGGTGATCGCGAAAGCGCGAGGGTGGATCTGCAAGGCCAGCTGGCTGACTTCGGCCAGACGAAGAGGGTAGGTCCGGACCAGCATGGAACGGAACTCATCGAGTTGTCGCTGGGCCTCGTCACTGCGGGGGTTGATGAAGGCGGCGTATTCACGGAGAAACGTGACGTACTTGAGAATGTCGGGTGAAAGCGGGAACACAGGACTCCAACCGATGTCGTGACCTGCCCTGGCGTCCTCGACGGTTGCCGGGGTGGGGCTGGTGGGTGAGTGGGCTCGCTAGACCAGGTCTGCGGGGGTGGGGTCGAGCCGCCATGGCTCGGCCCCACCCCCGCAGACCTGGTTCACTGGGCTCGCCCACCCGCCAGCTCTGCCCCGGCCTGCTCACCTCATCCGCTGCCTGCTTGTGGGGTCAGCGCTGTGAGCGGGGGCTTCGGTGTTTGTGCACCGGTGGGTGGTCATGTCGTGAGCGAGGAGCGGAAGATCCTGGTCTCGATTCCCGCTTTCCGGGCGAGGGTGACGGTGTTGCTCGCGCCGGGTGAGTTGTCACGGATGAACGCCAGGCACAGGTCCGCACCGGCCCTCACCATCTCCTCGTTCCGTACGAATCCCGCAGGCTGGAGATGACGGTTCCAGTCCGCTGGATGGCGCTCGACCCTTCCGCCCCAACGGGTCCAGCACGCCTCACACAACGCGTCCGCGCCCTTCGGGCGGGCACCTGCGATCAGGAGCGAGTCCGGGTTCCACACTTCGGCCAGCGCGGCGCGAATCATCGCCCGGTCGGCCCACCTCCGGGATCCTGTGATCAGGATCCGTCGTCCCGTACCTCGGTTCGGGACGAGAGTTCGGCAGCGAATCCGCTGCCCCTGCCTGTTGGTCGCCAGCATTGTCGGGTTGAGCGTCAGTGTGCGTTCTGCTGCCAGCCGTGCGAGCACGTCGCCGTGGCAGGTGTGCGGGGCGCACCAGCATCCGAGGGTTTTGCCCGTGAGTTCGCTGAGCGCGGCGATCAGTGCGGGCTGGGCGAGTAGCCACTGCTCGTAGCGTTGGATCACTTGCTCGCGGTTGCCATCCCGACCGATAACGAAGGGGTTGCCCCACTTGGACGGTCGGCCGATGTAGATGTCGTAGGGTGAATAGCTGCAGTGCACTACCAGCGGGTGCGCCATCCTCTGCCCCTTTACCTCTTGCGAACTCCAGCCACGTCCACCTGGTGGCGGCTATCGAGCGAGTTGGGCCCGAGCGAGTGTTCGGTCTGCGGTGCGGCTGTTCCGTCCGGTACCGGCCTTCGGCGCAGGCGGGTACCGGACGGCAGAGGTGGTTGTGCTCAGCGTGGCTGGGGATTGAGCCGTGAGGCCTGGCCGGTGTGTGGGTCGATGAGGATGACCGGGCGGTCGAGCCGGGCCGTCTGCACGGCCTCGTAGGATGCACCGCTGAAGATCCGGGAGTCCAGAACGGCGACGACCAGGTCGGCGTCGCGGACCATCCACCGGCTACGGGCGGCCATGCAGCCGGCGTTGTAAGTGCCGGGGAGGGCGGTGACCCGGTCGGCCAGTGCGGTCACGTGCTGATGCTCTGCCTGGTCCGCCTCGTCCCACCTGGCGCTCTGGCGGGTGTGGGGCTGATACATCCAGACTGCCGCGCCCTGAGCATGGGCAGCCTGGGCCCACCACAGATCGCTGCCTCGGGCGCCGCCGCTGATGGCCACCTGCATGCGGTACTCGCGGGTGAGTCTGGCCGCGACCCGGTGGAGTTCCTCTCGCACCCAGTCAGCGCTGCCCGCGGGCAGCTTCTCGGGGCTGTGGCCGATGCAGGCGACCCTGACCCAGCCTCGGGGCTGGCTGGGGCGGAGGGCCGCCCGCAGGGACATCAGGTATCGGCCGTAGCGATTGCCTCCGGGGGTCGTGGCGTGTGAGGGGCAGGAGCAGCATCCCCAGTCCAGTTCGTGGTGCTCGTCCCGAGCGACCAGGAGCGCGTCGCCGGTGGAGAGGAGCAGTTCGCGCAGAGCTGGGGCGGCGAACCTGGCTTCCAGTACGGCTTTCATCGCCTGGAACTGGCGGTGTTCCCTCCAGTAGGGGACTTCCTGTACCTGGTCGACTCGCTCGGGCAGGTGCAGCTCGTGGGCGTTGTCTCCCCAAGCGGCCAGGTGGCTTCCTTTGCGCCAGGCCTCTACTGGGGTCACGGTTCGCTGGAGGAGCTTGCGGGTTGCTGGAAGCACGAAGCGGCTGGCGGCCACGGCTGCTGCCGCGGAGTTGTAGGTGATGCCGTCCCAGGTCACGGGAGTCCGGGCGAACAGCGACAGCGGTGCGTAGTCCTCAGTGAAGCCGTCGACAAGGTCGAGTCGTTGGTCGTGGTAGATCGTGGTCATCAGGCTCACCCTCAGCATCTCGGCCCGCAGCACAGCGGTGTGAAGCACCCGTTGGTGCTGGGTGCGTGGACGAGCGGGGGTGAGCATGGTGTTGGGGTGGGGGTGGGTGCCTACGGCCTGCATCGGAAGCTCCACCCCCACCCCGGCGCCATGCTGTGCTGGGGAGTTCGCGCACCCAGCACCAGCGGTCGCCCGGATCCACAGACCCCACTCTTGTGGTGGTCAGTCGCGAGGTGCTTACGCGGCAGGGTGGTTGTCGGCGGCTGCCTGGCGGGCTTTGTCGCAGTTGGCTCTCTGCGGTCATACTGGGCTGTTGAAGGCGCGGAGAGCCTCAGGGGGTGCCAAAGGAACTACCCACTGGATGGCGCCATGTTCCCGCCAGCTCAGGCGTCCCAGATCAGCAGCGACAAGCACGGCCTTGCTCAGATAGGTTCTGCACCGATCTGCCACTTGGAACCACCGCAGGCCTTGTGGGGTGCGACAGTCTCTCCAGCGAGCTGGTGCCGGATCGGCGTGGATCACTTCCTCGCCAATGCCGAGACCTGCCACCGACACCACGGGGTGGCGGTAGTCGACGATGAGATCCGTTGCGGCAGGCTCGAAACAGCGCACTAGTCTGGTTATTTCCAGCTGGATCAAGGGATAGCAGGCTTGGACCATGTGTGCGGCGAGTTCGTCCAGGCTCCTGTCCAGTTCGCGTTGGATCGGGTGACGCTGCGACATGGCGGGTTCCTTCGCGATAGTGCTCAAGCAGGGCAAGGGAAAGGGGGCGGCCCCGGCCGGTGAGGAAGCTGGCCGGGGCCGCGGTGGACTGGTGCGAAGCACCGTCCTGGCTGTGAGTGTTGGCGTTGTGACCCGCCAGAGACTTGCTGTCGTGGCGACCTGGCTAGCCGTTCGCTCTGTTAGCCAGAGAGCACGGAAAACCTCTGCCGTGTGAGCTGCTGTCGACCGACATCCACGGCAGCGGGTCGCGGCGGATCGGCCCGGATGTCCTGGCGGTGCTGTGGCAAGCTCCTGGCGCGGTCGGCTGTACGGGGAGTCGCGGTGGTGGACTGAACCGTGAGTTCGGTCAGCAGCTGCAGAACTCGCTTCGAGGTAGCGGCGGAGTTCCTTGTCCCCTTCACCTACCGGCGATCGTCATTCACTGGGATCAGGAGCCGATCAGGTGCAATCCAGGCCGCACAGCCCACACAGCAGGACCAGGGCTCGGCGGGCGTTCGAGCCCAGAAGATTGGGGAGGCGATAGCCTTCCCGGTCGTACCAGCACCGGGTGACCGGCACATCCGGACAGTCCTCGGGGCGTGCGACCGCCCAGGTCCAGCCGGGCACCTCGATCACGGTCCGGCCGGGGTAGACCCACTCACCGGTGCCCCAGCCAGCGTCGAAGTTGCCGTGACAGCGGACGAGTTCCTCCCGCCGCCGCAACTTGGTGCCCTCCAGGGCCGGACCGGTGTAGGGCGAGTAGCCCTTCGACCGGGCGAACTCCGCGGCCCGCTCGTCGAAGCTGAGCGAGGTGTCAGCAGAGATCTCTGAGTTCGGAGACAGGACAATTCCTCCTCATGTGGGGCTGTGCGAACAGTCGGGCCCGGACGATTCACCTCCGGGCCCGACTACCGCGGGTACGATCAGAACGGCGGCTCGTCGACGAAACCGCCGCCGTTCCCAACAGGCGGCGGCGAACTCCAGGGGTCTTCGGCAGGGGCAACGGCGCTGCTGGTGCCCTCCGAACTGCCCGAGGATCCGGTATTGCGGCTGGCCTTCTTGACCTGCGCGGTCGCGTAGCGCAGCGAGGGACCAATCTCGTCGACCTCCAGCTCCATGACGGTGCGCTTGTCGCCTTCCTTCGTCTCGAAGGAGCGCTGGCGCAGGCGTCCCTGGGCGATTACGCGCGCTCCGCGATGCAGGGACTCAGCAAGGTTCTCTGCTGCCTGGCGCCAGATGCTGCACCGCAGGAACAGCGCATCGCCGTCCTTCCACTCACCGCTGGCGCGGTCGAACGTGCGCGGCGTGGAGGCGATGGTGAAGCTTGTCACGGCCGCACCGGACTTGGTGAAGCGCAGCTCCGGATCGGCGGTCAGGTTCCCGACCACCGTGATCGTCGTTTCTCCGGCCATAGCTGATCCTCCAGTAGGTATCGAAATGGTTTCGTGCAGATCGGTCGCTGACAGTTCACGGTCGGTCAGCAGATGAAGCGTGCTGCAGTTCCGGAATCACATGCCGGCAGCTAAAGACGATGTTGGTGTTGCCCTCAGAGTTGCCGGATCAGCTCGCTCGGCAGTCGACGACTGAGCGGACTGACAGGACACAGATCAGCGCGCAGGATGTGACGTTCAGGCTTACGGCTCGGGTTGGGGTCGCCCAGTTCGTAGATCTCGGGGTTGACCGTCCAGCCCTGGGCCGGGCTCTAGTTGTGCTCGGCCGCGCTGCATGCGGGACAGACATCTACTGGCAGGTTGCAGCGGCGCTCGTCGTGAGTCGCCATGTCGAGGTCATCCGGTCGGAATGCCTCGACGGCGTTGTAGTGCTCGATGTCATCGGCGGGATCAGGCTGCATGCCTACGCTCTCCTGCTTCCTGTCCTGACGGGGATCCTGACCTGCGTTGGTGCGGTCTGCATCGCCGAGGGCGGCGATTACGATCTCGCCCGTCATCTGTCCTCCTGGGGTTGGGTTGGTTGCAGTGGTGCACAACCACAGCGGTGAGGCTGCGTGCTGCCTGGGGGGGCAGGGCGAGGCCTCGGTGGGTCATCGGTTTGCTGATGTCTGCCGCGACGGATCAACCTCTTCCGGGGGACGGAAGAACACGGCTGCGCGGTCGGCCAACTCGTGGACAGGCAGTCGCACAGCACGGGACCGTGCTGCGCGTGGTCACAGGCCAACTGCTCGGGCGAGACGAGGACGAACTTCAGGCCTTCGACAACCACGCGGTTGATGGTCGTGTCGCGCTGCAGTGCCGCGCGGATGCGCATCAGCTTGGGCAGGAGGTTGTGCTTAAGTCTGGACGGGGACCGGCGCCACCCGGTGATCTCGTTCTGGATCTCGGACAGCAGCGCCTGCCGGGCCATGTCTCGGGTGGGGAACCGACCGTAGTCCCGGTAGGCCATGACAACGTTCACAGCCTTGCTGTTCCACCGGAAAGCGGCCCAGGTGTGCATAGCATGTCCTTTCGCACCTATCGGCATTGCGGCACTATTCGGTTGTCCTGCATTGGATGTCGCGGGAGGTAGGCTCGTCGCCACAGGACTGAGCGAGCAGCGTTCGGTCCACGATGGCTCTCCTAGCGGCATCGTGCACTCCGCTCAGCTCTCTGCTGCCCCGGCGGCGTTGCCGCAGCGGGGCACCGGTGCACCTGCGGTGCTGAACGAGGCGTTTGCTAACGGGGCAAGGCCGCCATCCCCCGTGTTCCGGTGACGACGGGGGCACCATCAGTCGCCTCGGACACCTTATAAATGGTCAGGGCCGTGGGCTGGCTGTAGCCGGGGCTGTGACAGAGAGCCTTGGCGTCCTTCAAGGCATCGTCGGCGTGGGTCATGAGCCGCCGCACCCGCCAGTCACAGTCCTTTGTGGATGGTGTGACAGTTGCCGGGGTGCGATTCGTGCTGCGGCTGATGGCCATTCCGAAGGCAGCACCTGCGGTGAAGTCTTCGTGTGTGAGGTTCAGTTCAGCGCCGTCCACGGTGCAGCGGGTCACCGCCAGCCGGATCTGGTCGGAGTCCAGGGTGTGGGCATCCAACAGGATGATGAACTCATCTCCTGCCAGTCGTCCGATGACGGCGGTGCGCCCGAAATTGGCTCGCAGAGCTGCGGCGAAGGCGTTGAGCAGTGCATCGCCGGTGGCGTGGTTGTAGCGGTCGTTGGCCTGCTTGAGGCCGTTGACATCGGCGAACAACACGACGGGCTGGGACATGGTGGCGATGGACTCCACTGCGGTATCTCGCCACAGGCCGCGCAGAGGTAAGCCGGTCAGTGGGTCGTGCTGGGCGGCGTACAACCTGCTGTGCAGCACGGCAATACACCGCTGAGCGTGCTCTCCGCGGTGCAGCAGGATCACAATGAGACTTGCGACAACGAGACCCAACGCGATGTTGGCGAGCAGGATTGGCATGGCCGGCTCCCGGGACAGACGCTGACGCGCGCAGCTCGGGTTGGTACCCAAGCTGTGACGGGGCGGCTCTGCGCCGGAGACTGGTTGCAGTGCCGCGTGGACATGCTCGGGTCGAGTGGGTGGCTCTGCTGCCGTCAAGCGCCTCCAGCGTGGCGGAAGGTGGCGCTGGAGGTTCGCTTGACGGTGGCGGAGCCATCTGCTCCGCTGGGGCGTTTCCACACGGCGCTGCGGCCTGTCTCCCTCTCCCTGTGACACGCTCGCTCAAACTTTTCGTCTGGCCAGCGCTGGTTCGGGATTGCGCTCTCAGGTAAGGGTTTCAGCGCAACCACGTCGGCGGCGGAGTCGCTGGTGCGTCTGTCGTTGCACCGGACTGACCGCCGCCGCCAGCGGTTCTCCCCGTCGCATCAACTGTCTCCGGGAGTCTCACCTGAGGTTGCACTGGTGCCCTTGCGGTTCACCGAGTGCAGGTGGGACAGGTGTTCCCCTGTGGTGCCGCGTCCGACGGGGTGTCGGGACCGTCTTCGAGCTGCACATCCTGCAGGTGGCTTATCTCGGGGCTGTCGATCCGTTTCAGAATGAGGGCGACGAGCATCTGGACCATGAACCGTCGATAGGGATCGGTGCACTCGAACTCTGCGGCGAGGCTGTGGCCCATGATGACCCAGGCTTCGGCAGGCAAGCAGATCTCGAGTGCCTCTTGTGCCTGTCGGGTGAGTTGCTCGATCCCTTCGTGGGTGAAGGCCAGTTGCTGGTCGATTTCGGCCAGGACAGCTGGGTAGGTGGGATCGTCGTCATCCATGCATCCGTTCCCTCTCAAGGTGTGCAGGTGTGGACTGCCGTGTGACGGTGTGGGCGTCAACGGCTGCGGCTGCCCCGTGGCGGCGGCCGAAGCCACCTCCGGTGGCAGGAGGACATCGATCTGGTGCACTCGGCCGGTGGCAGGTGCACAGCAGGGCGGGGGCCTCCCTGTTCTGTGGTGATGTTTTCGTGGTGCGCTGCGCAGCTCCAGCCGGCGATGGCGGACGTGCTCCCGGCTGGAGCTGCGGGCTGACCAGTGCCCCAGATGAATCAGGGGCCCCGACTGTGCTGCCTAGCCGCGCTGGGGAACGGTCAGGAGTCCGTGGTGGTGCGGGCAGTAGTGGCGGATCGCAGCGATGACAACCACGCTGGCCTGGTCAGGAAAGAAGTCGCGGCGGAGCGCGTTCACAGCACCGGGCACCGTGGCACGTTTGTCCAGGGACACGCAGGTGTCGCGGCCGCGAGCGATGCGGATGTCGATGGGGTGCGAGTCGACGTCACCGTGCTGGAGTTCGTTGAGGTAGAGCACGTCTGGTGTGGTCAACTCCGGTGAGGAGGGCGTGTTGGCGCAGCCGGCGAGGACGGTGCCGGCGAGGAGGAGGGTCAGAGCAGTCAGGACGGGGTGTGGGCTGCGCACTGGAGTCTCCTGTTATGTCTCATGGGCGTGGCGGGGTGCGGGGCTGAGGTGACCTCAGCAACCCATCTGCGTTGTGTTGGACTAATCAGCAACGGCTGATCACAGGGTGGGGGGACTGCGTCGCCGGGAGGGCTACGGCCACCGTGTGGGGCGCTGGAGGCCCTCGCGGGCCTATGGCCGCGGTCCATGGGGTGTGCCCGAGCTGTGTCCGCTCGATCGTGATTGGCCAAGGAGGTGTCCTGAGCACCACGTGTGCTTGACCGCAGCCGTGGGTCAGATCCTTTATGCCGCAACGGCTGCATAGAAGAGCGAGAGCCCCGGCACTGGCTGCGGCGCGGCGCCGGGGCAACTCAGCAGGGGGTGCTACTGCGGGCGGTTGATGATGGCCAGGGCCGCCGTGACTTCTTTCAGTGCCCCGGCACTGTGCGGCAGGAGGGGCTCCAGCGTGACCAAACGGTCCTCCAGGTGTGCGCTGAGTTCAGCGAGAATGCCCGCGGCGGACGGGTTCTCGGCGCCGCCGCCGTCGAGAGTGACTTTCCTACGGAGAGGGAAGTTGACACCGCCGTGGATCTCGCCAGCCTGCACGCCGTCGCCGGTGACGTTGCCGCTGATTACGTTGTGAACCTCGTTCATCGACGCTCCTTGCAGTTGTTGTGGGACAGGTGATTGCTCAGCTCAGGTGGCCGGGGTGATCCGGCACCGGCCGACCACGGCCTGCAGTAGCGCAGTCGGGCACGTATGGCAGGTGTGCAGTGGACTGGGGCAGGATCGCGGCGCATTCCCCTTGAGTGAAGGGATTTCGATGCCGGTCAGAGGATTGGCGCACCACTGGATTGGTGCTAGTAGCCAGGGAGCGGCGGGCTGGTTGACGCTGTCCAGCATCAGCCAGCCCATCACGCCGTCGCTCGATGCGCGGTGACCCACCGCGCTAGAAGGACCGGATGATCTTAGGTCGGATCCCGGCCTCGTCGGCAAGCTCAACTACCCTATTCGTTCCGCCCGACTTGCCCAGAACGAAGGCGAGGCAATGTTCGGCGCCTTCTTCGACCATGTCCAGATCTCGCTGATACCAGGCGCGCGTGCCGTGCTCCTCCTCGTCCGGGCGAAAAATCTCGACTCGTCCGCCCCAGGTCGTCCAGCAGGCCACGCACAGTGCGGTGGCGCCGTCCTTGTCGTCGCTGGCGACCAGCACGTTCCTCTTGTTCCACACCTTGGCGAGTTCGGCTTTGATGATCGCGGTGTTGTTCCAGTAGGGAGAGCCCGTGACGATGATTCGCTGATACATGGTCGGCGACTCCGATGCTCGGCAGGTCCGCGGTAGCGGGTCGGCCGTGCCTGTCTCGCTGGGGTGCCCAGCTTCTTTTCGCTGGGCACCCCAGCGAGGTATCGTGCGCTGAGTCGTCTTCCGCGACTGGTGTCCCTCCCCCAGTTCTGATCTGGTCGGCTCAGTGCGTATTCGGGCGAGTCGAGTTCAATGTGATCAGCAGGGGCCAGGTACGAAGAGGCACCTGGCAGGCGCAGGACAGGCCCTCTCCGAGGCAGCGCGCGCTTCCTGTGGCCGCAGGTGTCGAGGTGTCGTGTCGAGGTCGTTCTCGTGCTGGCCGATGCCTGAAGGAAGCCGTTGCTGTGTCCTGGGCATCTCTGCTGCCTGATCGGCGGTGGGGAAACACGACGGGCAGTACATGCTGCCGGATGGCAAGTCCGTGGGTAATCGACGGCACTGTCGCTGAGCTACCGATGATCGCGTGGTTCCGTGCGTCGCGGTAGTTGCGGTTCTGGGCGGGCACAGTGGTTGTAGGCTGGCCGCTCCTGCTTTGCGACGTGACTGGTGCCGGTAGGAGCGGCCGCCGTGTCAGTTGCCTGAGGCTGGGCCGCGTGGCCTGGTCCTGACCAGACGCACGGGCATTCCGGCGAGCAGGAGCGAAGTAGGTGTGGCGTCAGGATCGCGGGTCTTACTGGTGGAGGAGATGCTGGTGTGCATGTCCTTCAGGGCTTTCCGGAGTCGACCGGGTAGGCGCTCCCAGTCCTAACTTCCCTCGGTGTCGCGTTCCAGGGTCAAGGTCGCTTCCCCCGGAGCACGGATTCCCGTTACATGGACACGTGTCGCAGCCCCTAGCCCGTTCTCCTGCAATGCCTTCAGCGCATCGTCGTGGACAGACACGGCCGCCAGATACTGCATAGCTTGGTCGCGGCCGAATGCCGACGCGACCTGCTCAGTGATCGCGCTCACGGGGACCTCATCGCGCAACTCACGGCGCATCGCGCCGAGAAATTGTTCCTTCGCAGTCAGAAAGCGGTCGACTTCGGCACTGATGTTCACGGCGAACCTAGCCTCTCCGGACTGATCTGGGACCTGGTCTGGGGCAAGGACGGATGCGTCAGCTCGTCGGAGCGTGACAACAGCGATGCCTGCTGCTGGTCAGGCACAGGGACCTTCTCAATGCCCTGGCTCAGGCGGCAGGGCTGTGGTGCCACCGTCGACGTCGTTGGCCCGGCTCCTGGGCCAGACCGGGTGTCAGTAGGACCTCCTGGACCGGCCGGGAGCATGGCGTAAGTGATGTGCCAGCTGATGGCACGTGGTGTGTTGGCGGGCACTGGGTGTCCGGTGCCTGCTGCCGTGTCCCAAGCAGGGCCGGGGCGGCACGCATGCTGGTTCTGATCATGTCTGCCTACTGGCGTGCCGCCCCGGCTCTGCTTTCATAGCGGTGGCAGGCACCGGGCGCGAAGTGCCGTCGACGCGCCTTCTCAATCCCCCACCATGTTCTGTGTGGAGGTGGGCAATCGACTGAGCTTCTCACTCCCTTGTGAAGATCAGCAGGCCGCACCGCCATAGTTCTGATAGAAGTTCACGGGGGCGCCTTCCGGAATCGCCACTTCTTCGGGCACGTGCCGCCTTCTCCCCCGACGCCTGTTGTCACCGCGACTGTCCCCAGGTTGGTACGCGGTGGCGTCCTGTGGTCAGTGTGCAGCTCCGGGCTCAGCTCCTATGTGTCACCGGGCAGTTCCGGTGACACCTGCGGGCCGCCTCGGGCAGCAGCGGGCTTTGCACTCACCGTTGATGGCCGCGGCAGTGTCGGCTGGCGCCGCGTCCGTCTTGGGGCTGCATCGGAGGTGTGTCCCTGCAGCCAGCCTGAATCGGTGGCTGTGGCCGTGAGAGAGCGGCAACGGCTGTGGGTGCTGTTCGGGACCGACAACAGCCCTGCGGGACGTCACAGTGGTGCCATCCGCCGTCCTCACACCACCGTCGAACCCGTCAAGTGCGGCGCACACGCCGACGGTGGGACCGCATGTCCAGAGCGCAGGCCCCCACTCAGAGCACTGCTCCACAGCCAGTTCCCCACCCGAGTCGGGTGCCGGAGTGACTCTGGCGCGCGGCCGGGGTGGCCGCGGACGCCGCAGTTGCGGCGCCCGCCACTGACCCCGTTTGTTCAGTGTGATCAGGCAACGGGACGTGCACGCTGGTCATCAGGTGGTACACGGTTGACTTGCTGGGCTCGGCCTGGCCGTACTGCGTTGCGGGCGAAGATCGCTGCGGGTGCGGGCCCCGGCGCTGCCTCTATCGGAGTTGGAGCACGGTGTCGGCCGTGGTCCGTTCCGATCTCTGGTGGGGCTGGAGAATCATCGACTGCAACTCCCGTGCGGAGATGCCTGGGCTCCAAGCACCATTCCACGTTCGACCGGCTTCGCTCCGTCTGGCCCGTGGTCGACTGTTCCGCTGGCGTAGTCCGCTCCTGTCACCGCGGCTCTGGTGGCCGCGGTGACAGGGGAACTCGTGGTCACCGGAGCTGTGATTTCGAGGCCAGCGCGTGACAATCACAGGCCACTGTGCTCGTCATGGCTGCGAAACAGGCCGGGAGTCGGTGATGTGGCTGTGCCACTGGGCTACGCCGGCTGGGCTGATCTGGAAGCGGCCTGGTGCGGAATGGCTGCGGCAGGTGGTGCAGATGAAGTCGAACTGGGTGTAGGTGATGACATGCTCGTGGTTGTGTGCGGTGGTTGTGACGATCGTTGTGTGGGGCATAACGGACCGGATGTTGTCGGTCGCGCTGCTCTGGTTGTCCAGCATGAGCCGTTCCAGTCCTTGCGCACGGCGGATGTTGCCCTCGCACACGGCGAACAGTGCCTGTTTCAGCGCGGCAGAGACGTGGGCGTAGGGGCTGAAGCGTTCGTCCTCACCGTCGTAGACCCTCTGGGTGTTGTCGATGGCATACCACCGCACATCCGTTGTGTCCGCGCCGAAGGCATCCGTCCGGTTCACCCTCATCAGCGTCTCCATCAGGGTGTCGGCCATCCTGAGGTCGGTGAGGAACTTGCGGTTGTCCTGGCCGTGACACCACAGGTGTTCGGGGTCCCACGGCATGATGCAACTGTTCCGGCATCGCCAGTGCGGGCGGTAATAGTAGGTGGCCTCGATCGGGTCCTCGCCTCGGCGGCGGTACACAACGATGTCTCCGCTGCGGTTGGACCTCCACTGGTGTTCCTGTTGGTCCTCATCCGGCTTCAGGCGCTGCATCATTTCGGCATCGGTGAGGGTCTGTCCGGTCGGATGGTTGTCGTTGTTGTACTCGATCCACATGGGCATGTCCTCTCGTGGGCGTGCGGCCGGTTCAGGTCGGCCCTCGCTGTGAGCTTGACCAGGGGTCGGCCGATAGATCGGCATTGAGTGTTCATCCGGCCCTCAGCCTGTTGTCCACAGTGGACTCTGGTTGCGGAATGGATGAGCACGCGGGGTTCGACAGAGGCCGAAGCAGGTCGGGACTGGTTTTCGTTCCGCCTATGCCCTCCCAGGGGCTGCGATAGCCGGAAGTGGGGAGGGATTGTACGATCACACGTTGTTGTGCATGCCGGGGCGAACGCGGCAGGCTCAGTCGGCCGGTGGTGGGCGTGAGTTCGGGATGCTCGACCTCGGACTGCGCGGTGGGGCGTGCGTGTTCAGGTAGCTCGTCGGGGCTCCTGTGCGGCCGGCTGGTGGTCGTCAGCGCCTGGGTAGCTCAACTGTGGTGAGGCAGCATGTAGGCGCGGTGGTGATCTCGGTCGATGCGGCAGGTCCATGCCTGCGGGAGCAATGCCATCGGCCAGTCGCAGCACTCCGGTACTGCGATCTGTGGGTGGTGCGGGCCAGCCTGAGTACAGCGCGCTGGCGTATGTGGCATCGATCGTTGCCAGGGGAGTTGCTGTTGGTCGTGGCGCCCCTGGCATGTAGCGAGGTTGGAGGCGAGCGTCACTGCTAGCCAATCACTCCTGTTGGGGCTAGGGACGAGAATGAGCTCCTCGGCGCAGTGTCCGCAGTAGAAGCGGCCGCCGCAGTGGCAGACCAGGTTCGAGGTCAGGTATCCGGGCGGATCCTGGGTGTAGTGCTCGGGATTAGGCAGCGGGAACGGCTCTGTCGAGCGCTGCTTGAGGACCGTCACACTTGCCCACAGGGTCGGTGTGCGGTCTTCTCCGGTTGTGGTGTCGCGGTAGATCCCGGCTACGGCGTAGTCCACTGTGCCCAGGGATCGCCCGTTCTCATCGAGGATCCGGGCCCGCCCGCCCGCCAGTACCCGAACCGACCGGATCTTGCCGACCAGGTTTCGGCGGTCAGCCCAGCGGGAGGATGGGAGGTGGACGGCGATCGTGTCTCCCGGTGTCACCGCAGTTCGTCTACTCGCAGGCACAGGGGAGCCAGCCTTTCGGTGCAGGGGTCTGAAGGCGGCTGGTCTGAGGTCTCCGGGGATTCCGGCGAGTTCTGTTCACTGAGGACGTTGGGGTGGTGGTCATTCTCGATCCTCCGGCGTTGGAGCTCTCACTCCGTGGGGAAGGCGAACCACGCCTGGGCGTGTCCCGCTTCCTAAAACAGTGCGGGTTTCTCGGCGCGGTGGATGGACCGTCAACGCATCACGGCCAGCAGGCGTCACAGGCGCGAGTGCCCACCGCAGACTGTGAGGTCCTTTCGCTGGGTACTGTTGTGGACTGAGTGGACGTTGCCCCACAACGCTTCTGCCGTCAGCAGGGGTCAGGTAAGTCACGGTTGTGTGGCGCCAGGAGGGGCGTTCTCGATGACCGCGGGTGGGGCGACCCGCCTCCATTCGATGAGTTCGTTCCGATAGAACTCGCCATCGACGGCGACAAGGTCGCCGACCAGCAGGGTTTGCTCATCGGTGGCTCCCCTAGTCCTCGGATGGGCGACAGGAGCACCGGGACTCTGCTCGGGGACATCGGTGAGGTGTTTGTGGACCTGGCGCAGCACTTCCTGAACGTTGTGGGAAGTGCTGTCGCGGTAGCTGAACATCTCCACCGCGCGGTTGTCGTCAATGCGGTGGAAGATCCGGATGAGTACTCCCCTGTCTGCGCGTGCCTGCTCGCTCAGCTGGGTGCGCAGCGTTGCCGCGACGGTGCGGGCGAGCCCGGCAAGGTGCTCCTGCCAGAGGTCTGCGGACAGGAGGGCTTGGGCCAGTCGCCGCCACTGGCTGCCGCGCAGGGAGAAGCAGGGGGTGAACCTGTTCGGTGGGAGCGCTGTGGTCAGTTCGGTGCTCTGGTGGGTTTCCCTCAGGGTCAAGCCTGGGGCGATGAACCAGGTGAGGGAATCCGCGGCCGCCTCATCCGGGGCGATCAGCGGCACGCCGCAGTGGGTGAACCCGGTGGGTCCAGGCGTGAGCACACCGGGCAACCCGACAATGGTGGAGGCGAGGTGCTGGAGGTTGTGCTGGTCGAGCGTTCGATGGATGAGGACCAGGTGGCTGTCCACGGCACCAGGCAGGGGCTGGGGAAGGACCCAGAGGTTGCCGTTGAGTAGCAGTGTGCTGGGTTGGAGGTTTGGTCTGATCCGCAGATTTCGGGTGCGGCCGGGTCGGAACAGGTCGGCAATAGTGTCGTGCACGGTGTGCTGTCTGCCTTTCTGTGACGTGACCTGCTTGGCGAGGCGAGCAGGCCAGCGACTTGGGACAGTGGGGTTGTTTGGTGCCGCTGGCTATACGCAGGGCCAACAGCATCCGCGCGACACCGCGGGTTTGAGCCGAGGGGCGCATACACCGGCGGCGGCCGCGAGTGGTTCTGTTGGTACTGCAGGTGCTGTGGCACCCGCCGCTGGTGGGGTGCGTTAGGCGCAGTGGAGGTAGTAGTCGGGATGCGCGAGCTGGGTTGGATAGGCAAGCTCGGCCAGAGGCGGGTACAGAACAGGGCGCCACCGCCGCTGGCGCCCGCTGTTGCGACAGATCGTCAGGTGATCCGGGGTGAACAGCAGGAGCCACTCGTAGTCGGGGTCGGGAACTTCGTGGATCGTGCCTGTGTCCGGTTGGAGGGCAGAGTAGTACCGGATGCCTACTCCCTCGTGCCCTGCAACACCTGTGCCCTCCTTCTGGCCTGCGCGGCGCAGAGCCCGCCTGAGGTCGGCGGGATTGGTGCCGATGGCCCACCAGTCATGGCACAGAATCTCCCCTGAGAGGGCGTGGACATCGCCGCGGTGACGCTGACACAGGGCATCCCCCAGCTGGGGAACCAGGTAGCTCGGGTAGCCAAGTTGGTGACACCGCCTGGCACGGTAGGTTCCGTCGCGTTCAAGCCAGCCGATCAACGATCGTGGCGACATCAGCGCTGTCCTTTCACGGGAATGCAGATGACAGGTTGTGGCGAGTTCGACGCAGGTTCGGCGTGAGAGGGGAGAAGTCCGCTCGAGGACCTGTCACGTCGGCCGTATCGACGCCGACACGTCGCGACGCTGGGAATGTGCCTGTGGCACAGTCAGGTCGAACCGGGTAGTGCTGGCTCGCCTTGGTGCTGCCGCTCGCGCGTCGCGGTCCAGGGCTCGGAACCGGTTGTCCCGCTTCAGGGGAAGGTCAAGAGTCCGTTCTCAGTCGACTGCATCAGCCGACATCCGTCTGTTGTAGATGGTGGGCCGGTGAGGCAAGGCGCGCAGTCCGTCTGATTGGGCAGCGTTGCATTGTGTTCCGCTGGGAACGTTGCCCGGAGGTGGAGACGGGGCCACCGGTAGTGCGACCGACGGGGATCGAGTGGTGTCCTTAGTGGACAGTTGGACTGATCGAGCCGCGAGGTGGTGACTCAGGTTGTCCGGTCGCGGTCTTCGCGAGCGCCGAAGAACTGGTCGATGAGTTCCACCAATGCGGTTTCCACGTTGGGGTACAAGGTCATGGTCGCCCCGTGGAGCAGTGAAGTCGGGGCTGTGGGTGCTGCGAGAACCCAGGGGCGGGGGTAGCTCTGGGCGCCTGCGTACAGCGTGGCCACTGCGACTGAGCCGGGGCCGTAGATTGGGGCGGGCTCGCGTCGGGCAGCGGCGAGGCTGACTTTGAGTTCGCGATCACTGTGCAGGCGGCTCACGACGACCCAGTGGTGGTGATCGGAGCGGCGGCAGCGTGTGGCGAAGCTCGGTGCTCGTCGTCGCCCGCGGCGCAACCGTGGGCGTGGCAGTGCGGTGATGGTGCACATGGTCGGGCAGCCATCGGTCCACAGCAGCGGTTGAGGATGAACGGTGAGCTGCGTCATGGGCTGGACGAGCGTGTGTGCATGTCGCTGGAAGGTGAAGAGCATGGTGGTCCTTTGGCAATGGTGTCGGCGTCCTCCGGGCAGTGCCCTGGTGGCCTGCGGCGAGCGCGTCCACGACGTTCAGCAGATAGGAGCGTGGCTCTGTGGGAGACGGGTATCCCTGGGATGCCCCGGGTTCGCGCCGATGGGTGGGCCTCTCAGCAGTGGTGGCCTCCGTCGAGCAGCTGGGCTGTGGGAGGAGCGTGGTCGGTTCAGGGGCCGGGGCGGGAGGCTGCGGCGGGGTGGGGCGGGAGCTGGCCGGGGCCAAACATGCGCAGCCAGGGCCTGAGCAGGATGTGCCGCAGTTCACCGGCGAGGTAGTCCTGGAGCAGGAAGGCGAGTGCGAACTGGCCTCCAGGCGAACAGCGCAGCATGGTCACGAGCTGGGGAGGCAGGTGTCGCGGTGCGAGTTGCTCCACCTTTTCCTGCGCTAGAGGCAGTTGTCGCTGGTCAACTTCGGTGGCATAGCTCGTGGTGAGGTGTTCGGTGAACTCCGCCCGTGCGCTGTCGCTGAGGTTGCGGACTACCTGGATGAACAGGGACGCGGTGTGCCAGAGCTGGTGGAGGTGGGCAGCGGCGCCGAGGTCTTCCTGGTTCTGGGTGTGGTGCTGTTGCTGAGGGGTCAGGCCGGTGTGTTCGAGATCGAGGGCAGCCAGGCGAACCCACTCGTTGCTGTACTGGTGCAGGGCGACGGCGTGCCTGGCGTAGGCGGTTGCGTTGTCCTGCTTGTGATTCCAGCGTTCGGCGGCGTGGTGTCGGTAGGCGGCGATGCGTAGCTCGGCCAGGTTGGGCACACTGCGCCAGTGGGCCATGATGGCCTGGAGCACTGGGGCCAGTGCTGCTTCATCGTGTGGCGGGAGCTGGGGAGTCCACGCCCCGCCGGAGTTGTTGAACGAGCCGAGGGCCTGCTCGGGATTGGTGATCACAATGGACGGTGAGCCGGGAAGTGGGGTGCCGTGCAGGTGCAGGTGACGCGTGATGGAGCGGTGATGGTCCAGGGTCGGCAGGGCCTTGTCGAATTCCCCGAAGGTCAGCCGGACGGCCTTGCCTTGTGGCGCGGTGGGGGCGGGAAGCGGCTGGACTGTGATCGGCCCGTGCACGGTCGGCTTGGTCGGGTACGACTGTGGCGCGATCTCGTAGAGGCCGCATCCGGTGGCCGGATCGACGGTGAATGTGGCGTTCATCGTTGTGTGGCCGGTGACCAGGAGGACATGGTCGACAGGCCGTTGTGGTGCCGTGGCGGAGTTGTCGTGTGATTCAGGCACAGCATGTTCCCTTCTGACGGTGCGGCCGGTATGCGACAGAGCAGGGCGGGCACTGGCGGTGGCGACGGCTCGCCGACGGTCGTTCGTCCACAGTGGATCGCTGTCGTGTGGGGTGTGTCCGAACGGCTTCAGAAGGCCAGTTCGCAGTGGCGGTGAGGGACGAGCCTCGGCTGAGGTCACTGCTCTGCCGTAGCGGTGGAAGCGGCGTCGCGTGGTGATCGACGGGGCTCGGCTCGCGGTATAGCCGGATGCGGTGCCCGGCTATACCGGGCTTCTGGTTGTGGTGGTGGGGCTCAGCGTTCCGGGAAGAACGGCGAAGCCTGGGAGGTCACTGTCTCGGAGTCCGCGTTCTGGGTGCCGGGCTGGGAAGTGTGCGCGTGGGGTCAAGCCGGGGCCCGTTCGTCGTGGTCGGTGTCCGGGGTGGCGGTGATCGTCAGGGAGTACGGGAGTCCGCGCAGTCCGGCGGTGTTGATGTCGATGAGAGGACCCGCTGGCGGCAAGGCGAGGGTGATGACCATGCCTGCCGCGGCCATGCGGTAGCGGAGCGGATCGTCGTTCGGGTCGTCGGGGTCACCGTCATGCACCGTCACGGTCGCCAGACGCAGCGACGCCTGGGCTGGTTGCTGTCCTCGGACCTGAACGCGGCGGATCTCGAAGCCGCCGATCCCGTTTCGGTGGCCGCGTTTGAGGGCATCGCTGCGGGTCAGGCCGAAGAACTGTGAAACTGTGTGGTGATCGCTGGATTCTGCTGGGGCGGGGAGTTCGCCGTGCGGTGTGTCGAGTTCCTGCCAGTGTTCACGGACCACTGTGGCGAGATGGTGCAGTGCCTCGGCGTGGGTGAAGTAGATCTCCTGCCCGATGTGACCAACGATCGCGTAGTGCAGATGCCAGATCACAAGGCTCACTTCGCTGTCGAGGGTTGCCTCGGTGGGAGGTTCCGGGTTGCTGATGCTCGCCACTGCTGTTCTCCTGTCTCAGGTGTCTGGGTGGTACGGAGGCGATGTCTGGGCAGAGCCGTCCCTGCGCAGGTGACGCGCAGGCCGTCCTCGGCCGGGGTATGTGCCGGGTCGGGCGACGAGTTAGCGGGTACGCAAACGGCCTGATGTGGCGGGATTGCCGATCACCGCGTGGCCCAGGGCCTGGGCGCTCGGGTTTGACAGCCCCAGACAGGGTGCCTCGGAAGGCAGGCTGGCTTGATCCCTGGCTTCCGAGGCACCTGGGTGCCTGGCGGAGAGAACGGGGTGGTGCTGGGCGGTGCCTGCCGTTCTCGGCCCCGGTGCACATGGGGACAGTGGAGGGCAGAGGTCACGGCCGGGTGGTGTGGCACAGCGTGTCCGGATCGCCGGGGAAGTCCCTCTAGCGGAAGGAGTACCTTCTGGGCGGCAGGTCATAGACAACCGTGGTGATACCCCTGGCGATGAGCGTGCGTTTGATGATGGAGACGATGGTGTCCCAGTCGCCTCCACCTCGGCCATTTCCGATGCGCGGCATGTGGACAGTGGCGGCGTGGTCGCGGGCATACTCGGCCACCGTCACCAAACAGCGCTCAAGGGCGTCGTAGCGTAGGGGTTTGGGGTTGCCTCGCATGCGAAAGCCGCGTTGAGCAATCATGTTCGCCACCACGATGTCCTCTGTCACACGGACAAACTGGCAGGCCCCCAGGGCGAAGTCGTTGCTGTTGCGGCGGCTCCACCAGGCGCGGTAGCGGTGCTCGGGAAAGTCCCAACAGCGGGAGATCGCGTTGACGAATCCACTCCCCCAGCCTCCCCGGTCGTTGCACACGTGTGCGATGAGTTTGCATCCGTCGCCACTGGGAGCGGTAGCGTCGCCGACGATGTAGAACAGTTGACTCAAGAGCTTCCTCGCTTGGCAAGATTCCTGGGTCAGGTCAGCAACACGCGTTGCTCACGGACGAGAGCGGTTGCTGAGCACATCCAGGGGTGGTGTGTGGTTCCTGATGCTGTGTCGCCAAGCGGGGCCGGGGCGGCGCCGGCTGAGCGCGAAAGTGAGCTGAAGCAGTCAGGCCCGGCGCCGTCCTGGCTCTGCTTTCATCGCAGCAGCAGGAACCACTGCCACCTGCCTGCGGTGTGCCGATGGCAGGTGAGGTGCCTTGTAGGTCGTTTCTCCTGGCGAAGGCTGTCGTTGTTCAGGGCGAGGATCTGGACGAGTTCACCGTTGTGCTTGAGGTAGAACGCCCTGGTCATGTTCAGGACAGTCCCGGGCAGTTGGGTCGGCTTGCCCTCATGACCGATGGTCTGGATCGTTCGCTGTGCGAAGTGGACAGTCCTTGAGTTGCACAGAGGACCGCGGCATGACCAAACCAGGCTGGAGACGCGGTCCTCACAGAAGATCCGTCCACAGGACGGAGGTGTGCGAGTGTGGTGGCACACCAGGTCTGAGAAGCGGTGCACGGTGAGGGCACACAGTCCTGCGGGACGTGGCCGGCCAGAGACGCCCTGATGTCCTGTTGTTCGTGTGCCATGCTGGATACCGGCACTGACACGCCAGGAAAGGCACAGGAGAGATCTGGGGCGACGCGCCACCAGGCCCTCTGGCGATGCGTTCGGGAAGAACTGAAGTCCGTCTCTGTTGTGCGGCTGCCGGTAGGGCTGTCGGTGCTGTCGAGGAGGTGCGTCCCTGTGGCCGCTGCCTCTGGCAGCGGGGCCGGTGTGGGGCATGCGTCGGGTGGCAGGGCTGTGGCAGATGCCGATGGATGCGCGACACCGTGGGCTGGCAGGGACCGGCAGGATCGGACCTGTCCCTCGGGGAGAGGTGCGCATCAACCACATCGTGGTCAACGTGATCGAGCCTGTGCACCGGGACTGAGTGGCTGCACCGGCACCACCGGCACCACCGGCAGGGAGTGTCCTGACCTCAGGCCGCATCGGCCGGTCATCGAGCGGTCCACCATCGAATCCCCTGCCCTCGCGGCACCCCACCGCCTTCCCCTTCACCCTTCGGGAGGAGCAGACAATCCCATTATTGCCTCACATAAACAGCCTCCAGTGACGCGGTGTGCGTGGGTCGCTGTACTGGCCGGGGGGTGCACGATGGTGCCGTCGCCCGCGGCCTCCCACTCAGCCTCGACGGCGAGCCTGTTCCCAGATGGCGGGCTACGACGGTGGTTGGTGGGGCATACCGACGTGAAGGGACTGTGGCGGGTTCGCTTGGTGGTGTTGTGGTCAGTCGCGCCATGCGGCCAGAGACCAGGGGCCGTCGACCCACAGTTGGATCTCGGCGTACGGGGTGTCGCTGGGTACCCAGATCTTCCAGCGGCCGTATCCGAGCCAGTGGTCGCCGGGCTGGAGGTGTCCGAAGGTCGCGGCGGTGGACGAGCGCATGAGCACGTGGAGCCGGCGGGAACCGTGGGGGGTGTCGATGTGGCCTCGGTGGGTGTCCAGGAGTCTGTAGCTGGTGGAGTTGCGGGTGGTGCCGGTGGCCCGGACGGTGCCGTGGATGGCCAGGGGGTGGGGTTCCAGTAGTGCACGCTGGGGTCGGTCGATGGTGATGGCGCAGCTCTGGGCTGCCGGTCGGCAGAACTGGCTCCAGGTAAGGAGCTGCCCGGCGTGGCGGACCCGGAACTGGGCGACGGCGGTCGGGTCATTGTCGAAATCGCGCAACAGCTTGACGATCTGTGCGGCGCTTCCCAGGGCGGGCACCAGTGCGTGTGGTGTGGTGGTGACGTGCAGGCGCGCGATGGGCTTGCCTGCCATATTCGGGGGGAGATTCTGGAGGTCCTCGATTGCGTCGGGATCGGGTAGCCGGAGTTCGTAGAGGCCGTTCTTCTTGCTCAGGGTGCCGTGGCTTTCGTGGATGAGTTCCTCGGCTCGGCGGGGAAAGTCGTAGCGGCATCCTGTGTCGTGTTCGCTGCTTGCGGCCAGTCGGTAGTAGGCCGAGACCTGTTCCCTGCCGCCACCGGCGGTGCGGCGGGCGTAGGAGCCGACCGGGACGACCGGGGTGGTGCATTCGGCGCAGTGCAGGGGCCGGTAGGGCTCATAGGGCGAGGGCGTGCGATCGATGGCCGCGCGAGGATGGGTGTGCCCGCGACTGTCTTGGGCTGCGGGGATTCCAACGGTGGTTGCCATGGGCACACCTCGCTTCCACAGGAGGGGTCCAGAGGAAAGGAGACAGGGGAACGGGCGGTCGTCGTCTCCCCTGGCTAGGGCTGCTGGTGAGGCCGGTGCTCGGTGGTGACGCCCCTGCTCAGCAGCAGTGCGGCGGTGCGGGCGGGGCTGCCGTGGGCGTGCAGGTCGTCTTCGCTGACCTCGACGTCGTATGTGGAGGTGAGTTTGACGGCGATTTCGGCCAGTGTCAGGGAGTCGAAATCGAGCTGTTCGTAGGGGGTGTCGGTGGTGGCTTGATGGCGTTCGACGTCGAAGTCGGTGATGAGGAGTTCGAGGATGTTCTCGGACAGGGTGCGGGTCATGTTTCCTCCGTTGGGTGTCCACTCAGGACAGTCGTGAACGGCTGGTGCCGCCAGGTGGTGGTTGTGGTCAGGCGCTGTGGAGCTGGGGCCAGGTCAGGGCGATCGAGCCCCAGGTAAGCCCGCCTCCGAAGGCGGTGAGCAGGAGTCGGTCGCCGGTGTGGAGGCGTTGTTGCTGGTGTGCGTGGCCCAGGGCCAAGGGGATGGAGGCGGCCGCGGTGTTTCCCACGCTGTCGATGTTGATGACCGCGCGGTGGCGCTGGATGCCGAGTGCGTCGGCCACGGAGCGCAGGATGCGGACGTTGGCCTGGTGGCCGACCAGGTGGTCGACGTGCTGCGGTGTCCAGCCGACCTGGTTGAGCACTCGGGTGGAGGAGCTTTTCATGCTGTGCACGGCTTTGCTGAAGACTTCCCTGCCGCGCATGGTGAAGTAGCGTTGCTGCGGGGTGGGTGTGGCGGGCTGGGATCGTTGGCGGGCGCCGCCAGCGGGGATGGTGATGAGATCGCTGTGGGTGCCGTCGGATCCCAGGTCGTATCCCAGAATGGCTCCGGGGGTGGCCGGTGTGCCCGCGGTGAGCACGACTGCGCCGGCGCCGTCGCCGAAGATGGCGGTGGTGGTGGGGTCCTGGGGGTTGAGGATGGTGGAGTAGACCTCCGCGCCGATGACCAGGACCCGTCGGGCGTTGCCGGCGGTGATGACGTTGGCGGCCAGGACGAGGGCGTAGATGAATCCGGAGCAGACCGCGGCGATGTCGAAGGCGGCGGCGGGGTTGAGGCCGAGTCGGCTGGCGACTTCGGGGGCGGTGGCCGGGCAGGGATGGTCGGGTGTGGTGGTGGCCAGGACAAGCATGTCGATGTCGGAGTTTCCGGCTGAGGCTAGTGCGCGCTGTCCTGCGTGGACTGCCAGGTCGCTGGTGGCGGTGCCGTGCTCGGTCCAGTGGCGCTGGCGGATGCCGGTGCGGGACTGGATCCATTCGTCGGTGGTGTCCCCGCGGGCGGCGAGTTCGTGGTTGGAGACGCGGCGGGGTGGGAGGTAGGTGCCCAGGCCGCAGACCACGGCGGCATCGCCGTTGCGGCGGCGTTCTCGGGTGGGGTTGGCCACGGTGGTGCCTTTCCGGTGTGAGTGGGGTGGTGGCCGGGTCAGAGCAGTCCATTCACGATGGTGGCGGTGCGGGCGTTGGCGGGGTGGATGGTGGCGGGGCGGGCGGTTTCGGGGGTGGTGTCGATGCGGACGTAGTCGGCGCGGGCGCGGGTGATGGCCTCGGTGATGCTCATCTGGGGGGTGAGGTGGTAGAGGTCGAGGATTTGCTGCAGGCGTTGGGTGATCGAGCCGCCGACGGTGTGGTAGGGGATCTGGAGTTGTTGGAGTGTGGTGAGCATCAGTTCGTCGGCGAGGAAGCGGAATCGTTCGTTGACTGGCCGGTGCCCGTCGGGCACGAGCGGGAACTCGATGGGCAGGTGCACGAACGAGTCGTAGGTGGCCTTGGCGTGCTGGTGGGCCGGGATTGCCATCTGTGCCAGCACGTCGCGGTAGAAGCCGAGTTTGTCGCTGTGGTCGGCGGTGGTCAGGTCGGTGGTGTCGTTGGGGTTGATCCCGACGGTGACGCGCACGGTGCCGTAGGCCCATTCGTGCAGTGAGGATCCGTCGGAGATGAAGCCGTCGGGCAGGTGGGATTCGTTGACGGCGCGTTCCTGGTTGCGGCGCATGATCAGCATGATGATTTCGGCGGGGGTGCATTCCTCGAGGGTCTTGCCGGGTACGGAGATCGGGAGCAAGTCGCGCATGGTTTGGGCGGCCGAGCGTGGGATTCCGCTGAGGTGGGCCAGTGCGATGGAGGTCAGGGTTTTGCCGACGGAGTAGGTGCCGGCGATGGCGATGGTGGGGATGGTGTGCTCCTTTGCAGAGGGGTGCGGCTGTGCACCGGGTTGGTGGGGTCAGGGCAGTTGGTGGGCGACGGAGCAGCGCACCATGCCGTCGTCGGTGTAGGAGGTGATGTCGGCGCGGCGCCAGGTCTCACCAGTGCGGGTCTGCAGCAGCTGGGTGTTGAACAGGGAGGCGAGCAGGGTGAAGGGTTGCGCGGTGTGGGCGCGTGGCGGGCCGGCGATGATGTGGGTGCGGCGCATCCACAGCGTGTGGGAGGTGTCCCGGTCGATGCCATCGAGTTGGTAGAGCATGACCTGGCCCAGTTGCAGGACGGCGACGAAGAGGTCGATGACGCTGATCGCGGGCTGGTAGAGCCCTTCCAGGCCCTCCCCTGGTTCCGCGGCCATCCCGGTGGCGTTGAAGGTGATCTGGTGGGCGTGGGCCTGCTGGTGGTCGGGCCGGAGATGGATGTCTGCCAGGTGTTGTCCGCGGTCGGCCACGCCGGTGCCGAAGGGGCCGTGGTGGGGGTTCCAGATGGGGTGAGGCTCGGGCGTACCGGTGTGGAGGTGGTCGGGCCGGGGGTGATTGATCATGATGGTGGCGGTGAGGGAGCCGATGCGGCAGTGCCAGGTGGAGAGTTCACGGCCAGGCTCATCGGCGTGTTCTCGCTCGCTCAGGTGGGCGAGGACGTCGAAGGCGGCGAGTTCCTGTTGCACAGGGGTGTTTCCGGCTTTGATTCTGGCATCGCACAGCCAGGCGGAGGCGAGTTGGTGGGGTGAGAGTCCGTCGTGCTGAGTGAGGTGGATCTCGGCCAGGCGCACCGCGAGGATGATCACGTCGATGGTGGACAGATGTGGGGGCTGGTCGATCTGGTCTTTGCGGGACCAGTCGCTGGGGTAGTCCACCGCGGCGGTGGCGGTGATGGTGCAGGGCATGGCCGGGCTGAGGGTGATGGTGTGGAGATGGTGGCGGGTGCGTTTGTGGCCGTCGCCGAAGTATCGGGTCGTGGCGGGGCCGAGGTAGTCCTCGATGGTGGGCAGGTGCAGTGAGTCCGTGCTGGCGCGCGACATGATGTCCTTTGTCCGAGAGGTGAAGCTGGTGTGTAGAGCGGGGAGGCTTAGGCGGTGGTCGCCGGGGTCTGTGCCGCTGTCGGGCCGGTGGTGGCCACCGGCCGCAGGAAAGCGAGCACGAGCGCTGCGCCGAGCAGGACGACGGCGCCGTTGACGGCGATACCGAAGGTGGTGGCTTCCAGTACCTTCGTGCTGCCGTGCATCGGGCCGGAGTGGGCCAGGGCGACGGTGGACATGATGGGAATGCCCAGGGAGAAGGCGATCTGCTGCGTCATGCTCGTCAGGCCGGTGGCCAGGCCCTGTTCGTGGTCGGCGACCCCGGAGGTCGCGGTGATCGTGTAGGCCACGATGGCCAGGACATGCCCGAAGCCGCCCAGGAAGGTCGCCGCTAGGACGAAGAGGATGTTGGGCGTGGTGGCCTGGCCGAGCCAGTACATCGCGCCGGTGGTGAGGGCCTGGAGGGCCAGGCCGAACACGAGCGCGCCGCGGGTGCCGGTCCGGGCGATGACGTGTGCGGCGAAGGTGCCGCCGAGGAATGCGCCCAGGCCGAGGAAACCGAACATCAGACCGGTCTGAAACGGTGTCAGGCCCAGGACTTGCTGGAGGTAGAGGGTCAGCAGGAAAGACAGTCCTGACTCCATGGCGAAGGTGATCAGGCCGGCGAAATTTCCCCACTTGACGGTGTTGGCGCGCAGGATGCGCAGCGGTGCCAGGGGTTGCGGGGCGCGCAGCTCGATGCGGTAGAAGGCGGCCAGCAGGGCGGCGGCGGCCAGCAGCGGTCCCCAGGTCGCGGGTGAACTCCAGCCGTGGCGTTCGACCGAGGTGACGCCGAAAACCAGGGCGAGCAGGCCGAGGGTGACGGTGATCGCGCCGGGCACATCGAGTGCGGGACGCTGGGGGGCGCGGGACTCGCGGATGAGGAACCAGGCGGCGGTCAGCAGGATCGCGCCTGCGGGCACGTTGATGAGGAAGGTCCAGCGCCAGGAGAGCAGGTCGGTGAGCACACCGCCCAGGACGGCGCCGGAGGCGAACCCCAGTGAGAGCAGCGCACCGTTGAGTCCGAGCGCTTTGTTGCGCAGTGCTCCTTCGGGGAAGGAAGTGGTCAGCAGGGCCATCCCGGAGGGGATGACCATGGCGGTGGCCACGCCTTGGGCGATGCGTGCGGCCAGCAGGATGGCCGGGGTCTGGGCCAGGCCGCCGATCAGGGAGGAGATGGTGAGCAGGGCCATCCCGGCGAGAAAGAGCCTCTTACGGCCGAGAAGGTCGCTGATGCGGCCGCACAGCAGGGTCAGTCCGGCTGCGGCCAGAGCGAAACTGGTCACCACCCATTGCAAACTGTCGATGCCGAAGCCGAGATCGCGACCAATCACGGGAAGCGCCACGGTGAGGATGGAGAAGTCGATGGCGAACATGGCCTGGGCGCCGAGAAGGACGACAAGCGTGGCTTTTTGTCGCCCGGTCATGCGGATGTCGGCGGGTGCGGCTGTCATGGTCGCCAGCATTGATCGACTGTGGGCCGTCAACCAGTCAGCGATCGTCGTAGTGGTGACAGTGTCAGGATGTGATCCAGCGCTGACGGGAGGGCCGGGCTCGTGTGCGGTGCTGGAGTGTGTGGTGGCCAGTTGCGGTGAGATCGGCGATGACGTGCTGTGTGGGGAGCGCGGGGCGGCGAGGGCCCGGCGGCGGTCGCCCGCCGATTCAGGTGCGTGGCTCCGCGCGCGGGCTGAGCAAGGTGCGGGGAACCTGCCGTTACGTGGCGCTGAGGGGGCCGCTGCGGCGCTGGGCGCCGTGAGCGGCCCGGCGGGGACGCTCAGGCTGTGAGGGTCTGCTGCGTGGCGCCGAGGGCTGGTTGTTGCTGGGGCGGTGCTGTGCCGATGGGGCCGGGTTGTGCTGACTGGCTACCGCCGCTGGGGTCTTCCGGGGCTGAGGGCAGGTGGATGGTCAGGCTCAGCGCCGCGGAAGTGAACTCCAGCGAGATGCGGGAGAAACGGAGCCTGCCGAGATCCTCGTCGTGAAGCAGCTCGTGGCCGTCAGCATCGTCGGAGACATCGTGGTGGTCCCAGAGGGTGGCAAACAGCGGGCTGCCGCGCCGCAGCGCTTCGATCATGGCGGTGAAGGCCGGGGTCCCGACGCTAGTGGTGCTGCGGCCGCGGAAGCGCGCGAGGAGATCAGCGGCGTCCTGTTCCCAGCGGGGCCGACGTCCTCGGGTGCGAGGGTTGCAAAAAAACTCGGTAAGCAGGTTGTCCTGGTGACGCAGTCCCAGGATCTGGTTGGCGGGGGTGTTGGCGGCGACGACGTTCCAATGCCGGTCGGTGATGTAGGCGGGATGGGGTCGCCAGTGATCGACGACGGGTTGCAGCTGGCATCGAGGGGGGATGGCGGCGGACTGGGCTGGTTCCTCGGCGAAGCGGGCCAGGTCTCTGACGTAGCGGTGTTCGGCCGTACTGAGATTCAGGGCGTGCGCGATGGCGTCGAGGACATCGGGTGAGAGCCGCTGTGCCCGGCCTTGCTCGATGCTGGTGTACCAGGACACGCCGATGCCGGCGAGCATCGCGATTTCCTCTCGGCGCAGCCCCGGAGTGCGGCGGTATCCGGTGATCGGCAGGCCGACCTCGGCTGGTGTCACCTTGGCCCGTCGGGAGACCAAGAACTCGCCGACCGCGATGTGCTGGGGCCGCTTGGCACCGGGGGTGTGTCTTGTCCGACGAACGATGACCACCGCCTATTCCCGTATGCAAATACCTAGGGGCAGGTTACCTCCTTCGCCAGCGTTGTTGCCAGGGCATGCCCCCAGGGGCAGGTCGGGCGCGGATGCGCCACCGGCGCGTGCCCACCGGGGCAGCGAGTGCCGCGACCGGCTTGGCCTTCGTCTGTCCAGAACCAGGCGATGGTGGTCGCGCCTGAGCCGAGATGCTCTTGACCCAGGCGGGGACACCGTGTGATCTCCCCCAAGGAACAGGCGGGGATCCGCCGCGCGATCGCAAGGTAGTCCTCTGTCCTAGCCATGTTCGGACCAGCGCGCGAGTGCGTGGTTGTCGCAGCGGGGCACAGCAGAGGTGCCCTGCACACATCGTGGTCAGCGGCGTAACTGGCCGAACTCAGGCTGAGGCGAGGACTCTGTGGAGGGTGGCCACTGTGTCGCGGTCCACAGCGGTGACGGAGCCATCGACGGCACGGGAGAGGTTCCGCTCGGCCCGGGAGACGTTACGAATGACGGCTCCGTGATGCAGGTGGGTGTTGACTGCCTGCACCACTCCCCAGCCGGTGTGCTGCCAGGGCGCCACCCGCGGGTCCTGTTCCCACAGCCGGCTCAGGTCTCGGCGGTGGTTGATGGCGTTGGTACGGCCGCGGTTCGTCTCGGGAATCGGGGCGTGTGCGGTGAGGAATTCACGCCACTGTCGGTCAGTGACCGTGGTCTGGCATAGATGACGGACTTCCGCGGCGAAGTCTTCGGCGACGGTGCAGACCAGGGCCAAGGCGTCACGGGCATCGAGGATGTCGAGCTTGCTGTGCCTGGTGTGTTTGATCTTGACCTCCTGGCCAGTCTCGCGCAGGCCGGCGGCCATGGTGTTGTCACAGACGATGTTGGTGACCACCCGCTTGTAGGTGGTGTTGAGACTGCCGTCATGGCTGGTGCAGGCAACCAGGCGCGGGCGAAACTCGACGCCTTCGGGCGTGGTGATGTTCTCCGGCATCTCGATGCTGACCCAGGCCCTTTTGCGGTGGTCGAGTAGCCCCGCCGAGCCGATCTGAAGGTGGCTGTCCAACAGCAGGTCCACTCTGTCCAGTAGCCAGTCCTGGTACTGGTGGATGGCGTAGCCCTGAGTGAACAGGCCCAGCAGGTCGCCGTTGTCGGAAGCTGTGACGGCCAGCCGGCCCGGCGCAGTCCGCAGACCGTGTCTGCCCTCCAGCAGGACAGGCCCCGGCTCTGCGACCCAGTTGAATAGTCTGCGTTGGACATCGGCGACGGGTACGGCGTGGGGGTAGTGGTTGGGTTCATCGCCTTGGTGGGCGGCTTGGTAGTGCCAGGCGTGGCCGCGTTGCTCGGTGAATCCGATCAGCACGTTGTGATTGAGCCACTGGCTCGTTTCCTTGGACATCGTATGCTCTCCTTCGTTGTGGGCGGGACGGATCGTGTTGTGGCGAGAGCTGTGGTCTGTGTGGCTGGCCAGGCCAGGCGTGGTGCGGGGGCGTCGAGTCGCATCGCAACGGGCGGCTCGTGCCTGGGGCAGGCGAAGTGGCCGTTGGGCGTGGGCTTAGCGCGGCACCTCCGGTCAGGGAGTGGCGATGGCGTGTGCCTGCATCAGGTGTGGCATGGGCGCTGGAGTCCTTGAGGACTTCGCTGGGGATCCGTCGGGTTTTCAGGCGAGGTGGCACGGGTCCGCACATCGGGCTCGGTGCGATCTGGTGTGGTGTGCCTGCCGGTGAGTGGCCCGTGCCACCTCGCCTGGGTAAGCAGCCGACACTCTGCTTGCGGAGTAACCGCGCTGAGCGGCGGACCATGTTGTGGTGGTGATCGGCCCGACTCGCCTGGGCCTTGGGGCACTGCGAGTGGGCGTCGCGGCGGGGTCTGGCCCGCAGATCACGGTGGGATTGTGGGTGCCTGGTGTGGACTCGGCACCCGCGGTGCTGCTGAGGCATCGGGGCGGGGCGGAGCGCACAGTCGTGGCGTTCAACAGGATCTGACGCGACATCGCATCAGACGCATGTGCCTGCGGTGTGGCTGGTCAGGCTCAGACATCACCCCGCCTGGGCGTATCTAGGGTGCGGGCGGTGGCCATCGACATCAGGTTCCGGTCCACATCAGGGAAAACTCGAACGGTCAGCCTGGGTGGTTGACCAGACCGGGTGTCCTCGGCAACGGTGAATCCGAGGCGTCTCAGATCAGCGGTCCGAGGCCAATCCGGCGTCGTCGCGATCGGTCGGTGTTGTCACTGCGCTGTCGGTGGCGCTGTTCTCAGGTCTCACGCAGCTCGTCGGCATGCGACAGGACCTTGCGGGCAGCCCGCGCAAGAGGACTGCTGCTGCGATAGGCCATGGCGCCCACATCCAAGGCAACCTCCAGGCCTGTCGCCGGACGCATCGTGATCAACGACGGCAAGCCGACATCTGCTTCGACATCGCGGACACTGCGGCCAGAGGGTGCTGGGCCGCGGACGACCAGGGCCACCGGGGTGCCCTGGCTCTTGATACGGGTCACCATTCGGGCAGCAGAATGACAGGCCCGGGATTCAGCAGGGACCACCAGCACCGCGAGATCTGCGTATGCCAGCACAGTCCGGGTTGCCGGGTCGGCGGTCCTCGGCAGATCACAGACGACGACACCCTCATCGACGCGGCAGGCGGAGATCACCGACTCCACGGCCCGCGGATCCAACTCCGCTACGCGCTCGTCGCAGGAGAGCACTGTCGGGCCGTACACCCCGGCCGTGGGCCAGGAGTGCCGAAGCGGGATGCGGTTGAGCCGGTCACCCCATGCGGGGATCGCCGACCATCCCAGTACCTGACCCTTGTCGGTTCCGAGCACTCGGTCGATGCCGCCACCCAGCGGATCGCAGTCCAGCAATGTCGCGTTCCGGCCTTGGTCGGCTGCGGTAAGGGTGAGAGCGGTGGCCAGCACAGTGGCTCCTGCACCTCCTCGGCCACCGAGCACGGCGACCACCAGACCCTGGCCAGGGTCAGGTTCTCCGGTGGCCTTGGCGAGCGCGGCGTCGAGGCTGTTGGCCGCGGCCGACAGGATCAGGACGGGTGTTGCTCCGAGTGCGACGGCATGGGGCCAGGAGTCTGTGTGGGGTTCGGCGGTGGTCAGGACCAGCACGTCGCTGCGGCGAGGCAGGGAGGATGTTGCACATTCGGCCAGGGTCTGCTCATCGAGCATCACCAGTGGCGTCTGTTCCCACAGAGCGTGGAGTTCGTCGATGGTGGTGGCGCGCACGAGGGTGCAGCCGACGCGGGTAGCGGCTTCCTGCGCGGCTTTAAGGAGGAAGGGGTCGGCGGCAAAGATGATGGTGGGTGCGGTGTTCACGAGATGCCTTCCAGTACGGGATGGGATGAGACGAGGAGACTGTGGTGCGAGCGGACTGCGGAGGTGTGTGGCTTGTCTGCACACTGCGCAGGTATCACGGAATCGGGGCGGACTTCGATGGCCTGCTCCTCGCGGACCGCCGGTAACGGTGTGACCTAGCAACAGAGGTCGGGGTCGTAGAACTCGGCCGCGTCGGCGTCATCAGCGGGATGTTGGCGGCACCACCGGTGGAACCAGGCCACGGGCACAGCGGCCTGGATCTCACGCCACACCTCTGCGGTGGTGACGATGCCGTCCCGGTTGATCCCCGACGTGGATAAGGCACTGAGCCCAGCGACCACAGCGGCGGCGGATTCGCTCAGCACGATATTCCTCGTGGGCGCCGTGGCTCGATCGTCACGTGCGGTGGTGGGCCTGCTGGTGTTTCGTTGCCAGCCACGGCGGGCGCGCCGGGTGCGGCGGTGACGCCGGTAGCTGGGTCCGTGACTGTCTCCGGCCGCTGGCATGCACACCCGCCGTGGGATTGGACGGGGCGTTCCCAGCCGTCTGGGGGAATCGAGTACTCCCACTGTGTCCACGGGACTGGCTGCAGGCCGCTTGCGGCCAGGATGGCGCTGACGGTGCGCCGGGTCACGCCGGGACCGTAGGCGCCGATCACTGTGTTGTCGGCGGTGAGCACCCATGCTGTTGTGGTGGGTGCGTCGATCCTCACTAGGCACGGGCCTTCGGTCTGGGCTCGGAAACACAGACAAGGTGACTCCTTTGTAGACGTTGGCATGCAGCCTTACCAATCGTGGTTGAGCACGGATGAGCGCGGCGGTTCCTCTGGTGCCGCCGAACTCCGGCACCGGGTTGGTGGAACGTCGGCGATGGCGACTGCGGGTTCAGCGGGGGGCAGTCGGACACGTCCACAGTCGGAGCAGTGCCAGGCCGCACCGCACCCCGGGGCCGCGGATCGAGAGTGGATTGCTGGCGGATAGGTTCGTTAGTTGGCGCTGCAGACAGGGGCGTTAGTGCGTCGGGATAGCGCACCGCCATCGAGATCACGGGAACCGCTTGGGTTTTGACTACACGAGCCCGCGCCCTGGCTGCCTAGGATGGCACTGCACACGCTGGTAGCACTGAGGGACAAGCGAACTTGTGTTGGCAGAACGCCGAATCCGTTGTGGACAGCGGTATCGGGGCCAGGTGTAGTCAGCTCAACAGCAGGGACCAGGGGGCGCTGATGCCGCGAATGCGCAGAGGTCCGTGTTCTGCATAGGATGCGGCGAGGTTGCCGTGGAAGGTGACCACTCGGTATTCCTTGACCCAGACCGCAAACCATGGTTCAGCTGGAGCACCCTGACGGTGAACGGACTGAGGGTCCAGGGTTCTGTGTGCATCCAGCTTTGGAGGCAGGGATCGGTAGTGCGTCAGGCGTCCACTCACCATGGGGCAGGCAGCCGCGGTGTAGGCGGCGCACTGGGGGTGCAGTGCCGGCTCGTTGGTGCAGCGGCTGGGCAGGTCGCTCATCCTCATCAACAGCACCAGTGGTTGGCCAGTTAACGGGAGGCCGCAGACGCCGCACAGCCTGCGTCTGATGGCCTCCTCTGCCAGCGTCTGTTCCAGCATGCCCAGCAAGTATCGGCCGTCGGCGGTGCGTGGTGTGATCCATGGAACCACCACTCCGCCGACAGTGGGTCGATGTGCGAGCCAGGCGGGAATCGCCGGACTGTCGCTATTGGTCATGATTGTGTTTCCGTTCCTGGGTTTCTCGTGGGATTCGCCTCGACCTGAGCCGACTTGGGATGATCGAGTGGCCTGGGGTCCTGGCAGGGAACTCTCGCCGGGCTGAGACCGCTACAGGCGTGAAACACCGTGAGCTGACTGCGGTTCACGGGACGAGCTGTCAGTTGCGGCGTCATGCCCGGTCGTCAGCCAGAGGTATCTCCTCGTTCGAGGAGACTGTCCACGGGGATCGCTCGTAGACGGTGCCACGTTGGTATGCCGGCACGGCGCTGTCATCGACGTCATGGACCGGCGGGAGAGCACTGGCTGGCAGGGAGGACTCAACGGCCTCGGAAAGCCTGCGACACCAGGCGTGGGCCGGAGTGTCCTGCCAGTCAGGCAGTTCGGTGATCTGGTAGAGGTAGCACGCGATGACCTTGGCGATTGTCACTGGATGGAGGCAGTCTTCAGTCGCGGTCGGCGAATAGTCGGGCAGTTCTTCGCACTCGCCATCGCGGTATACGACACTGATGCAGCCTTGCGCCCAGAGCATGGTTCCCGCGTCAATGGCGTCGCGGCGAACCCGGATCAGGCCGAGCAGCGCTGCGGCGTTGACCAGGACGTCGATGTGAGGGCTGAGGAATCTGCGATGGAGGCGCAGGGCGGCCTGTCCATTTCGTTCGGGGCCGTTAGGCCCAGACCGCGGCCGCCGCTGGGCACGAGGAGCGCAGGCGAGGTCCGCTCCACAATGGACAGAATGCCTTCGGCGATCGGCACAGGCAGTCCGCTGATCAAGGCTGCCGGAGTTTCAGTTGCTACCCACGGGTGGGTGCGACTGTGGGTACCGCTGTACTTGGCAGAAGGCCGTATGTGAAGTCGGCGGCCGGGTCAGCGTGCGCCCGCCGTGGCAGTGTCGGCTTCTGCTGGCTGCCGATCGAGTGGGGGTTCAAGTGTCGAATCGTTGACAGATAAGGGAAAAGTGGCTGTGGCCAGTTGTCGAAGCGTGGTGGCGTACTCCAGGACCAGCAGGTGTCGGGCGCCGTCGGGTTCATCGCCTCGCAGGATCGATGCCCGTTGCTGGAGTTCGGCATTCCAGAGCAGTGTGGTTTCCAGGTCGGTCTCACCGTCGAGTCCTCGACCCGGTGTGTACTCGGGGTCAAACGACCACCGGGTGCGTGCTTGCCAATGGTCGATCACCGGGGTTCCTGGCTTGGCCAGGGGTCGTGGTGTGCGGGCCCATTCAACCCGCTCGTGTGTGCTGGCTCGACGCCAGCTCTCGTGGAGGACGAGGTTGCGCACTGCTTCGGCAAGTCTGGAGTGCAAGTGCAGCCGGACTTCGAGGAGTCGGTGCTCGCGAGTGCCGCGTGGGGTGGTCTTGGCGCGTTGCTGGTCGGCTCGGTAACGCAGATAGAGGTAGCTGGCATAGGCTTGCGCGTAGCCAGCTCGGTCGGCGTCGCGGTGGCCGTGTTCTGCGTTGAGGGAGAAGCCGGCGGTGGTGCCCAGGAGTGCCTTGTGCAGCCAGGGGAAGACCTCGTCGCCGGATGCATCCACTGTCCAGGTTGAGGATGTGTGGGGGCAGTGGGAGGGTGAACCGCGGAGCTGGACAGTGCCGGCAGGCGTGTCCAGGATCCATCGGCCGGGATGTCCGCCGGGATGTTGTGTCCCGAGAAGTCCGTGGAGTGCGGTGGCGTTGATGTGGATGTGGCCTCGCGGAGTGAGCAGACCTCCGCTCGGCGTGGTCCTCTTCCTGCTGATGGTGGCGTCCTGCTTGATGGTGGGCATGGCGTCCTTGGATCGAAGGAGTACCGTCGGTCTGTTGTCGCCGTGCACCGCGAAGAGCCCGTTGCAGGCCGGGGCGTGGGATGCTGGCGGTGCAGGGATGTGTTGCGGTGTGTGTGCATTTGCTCAGCGGTCGTGGTCTGGCGGTGTTCCCCTGGTGGTGAAGGGGCGTGGCCGGTGCGAAGTTGGGCTTGGCTGAGGTGTCGGCTCTGGCTAGCCCACAGCGGCGAGGAGGAGTTGCGCGGCCTCTCGTGCGTCACCGCGGCAGGTCTGGGCGCAACCGTGGGCGAGTTGGGCGAGGTCAAGCCCGAGTGGGTCAAGGCAGTCAAGGCTGAGGTCGATGGGCAGCCACGGTGTGCGAACGGGTGTGTCGGTTGATTCGTGGTGCCGACAGGGGTGGGCGTCCTCGAAGTGGCCTGTACTGATGGCATGGATGGTTGCCGCCCCCAAGAGCCAGTCCTCGTCGTCGAGTTCACAGTTGGTGCCCTTGACCGGGTGGGGCATCGGATCCAGGCGCCCGTCGGCACCGAGGGGGTGGCCGAAGTGGCAGTGGATGATCCAGTGAAGGTCCGCGGGTGTGCGAGCAGGCCGGATGTCGTCGTTCAGCACGGCCGTGGCATACAGCCTGGATGCACTCACGAAGCCGGGATGGAAGGCCTCGCAGATCGAGGTGAGGGACCGGATCAGGTCATCGACGGTGGCCTGCGGTGGATCGACCCGCTTCCAGCACAGGTTCAGCTGGGAGGTGTCGTAGTAGCCGTGCTGATCGGGGGTGATCCAGTATCGCTGCCGGTGGCTCTCGGCCAGGAATCGGCTGTCTCCATAGCGATCGAGTTGTTGTCTGCCGGGATTGTGCTGGAGGTATGTGACCAGGAGGTCCATGTTCTCCGCTGTCAGACTGGGCAGTGCGTGGCCGTAGCGAAGGTGGGCAGGAAGGCGCGCTGGTACTTGCAGGGTGGGCTCGCCTGGGAGGTGTACGAGAGCGAGGTTCTCCTGGGCGGGCGGGGATTTCTCACGCATGAGGGGTCCTTGTTCCTTGAGGTGGGGTTTGTCGCGGAGGGGCGACGGGCGTGTCGCGTGGTTGTGCGGCAGTGGCGTCAGTCCCGTGTGGGTGACCGCGGATGGCGCGGTGCGAGCGGGGCGGGCCGGCAGTCTGCTTGTCGTCGGCGAGGCACCACGGTGGAATGGGTCAGTAGCCGTCGAGGAGGGAGCGGACCAGGAGGGCCAGTCCGCTCTTGGTCGGGTGGGGCTCCTCTCCGTTGATTCTTGGTTCGCCGTCGATCGCGACGCGCCAGACCTGTTTCTGTTGTCCTTCCACGGATTCGATGGAATAGCGGACAACGAGAGGACTTCCCTGGCGCAGGATGGTGGCCACGACGATGTTGGCGACATTGCTGCGGTTGACGGGATGGAGCACTTCTTCGTAGCGCACAGCCACCGGTGTCGCGTTGAGATATCTGCACAGTTCGACGAGCACACCGCGGGTCCACTCGTGCGCCCCGTAGTCTCCTTGAGTGTCATGGCGGGCGATGTTGGTGTCCACTGTGGATGGCAGCACGTAGCACACGCGGGGGTCTGGTTGGCGATAGCGGGCGAGGGAACACATTGACGCTCCTGGGTTTGGGAGAGGGCGGGTGTGGCTCGGGCCAACTGGCAGCCGTGAAAGACGGCCGGGTTCGGTTGTCTGAGCGGGATCGCGTTGTTGCAGGACTGAGGAGCTGGCGGCACAGGCAGCGTGGCCGCGCGGGTTGTTCCGGGCGGCCACGCTGAGCCTGGGTCAGTCAGCTCATGGGTTGATCGCCTCTGCCGGAGTGTCGGCGTCACCGGTGGCGGGGATCTGGGCAGTGCGGGTGTCGGGCGAAATCCTGGGGAGTTCGCTGTGCTTGGGCTGTGTCGCAGAGCGAGATCCCTGCAGGCGTTTGTGGGGAACCCGCTCACACAGTGAGGATGCTGCGTGTGGGCGCGGCGGGATTCTCCTCGGGCCTGGGCCGGATCCGGGTGACGTCCTCGTGCGTGGGCATCTCCGGATCGGGCGCTTGAGTGGTCGCGATGCGGATGGTGCAGGTCGGGATGAGGTCAGCGGGACAGTGCTGCGGCCTCGCCAGCGGAGTTGTGGCAACCCCACGGGCTTCTACTTCACGCTGGGGTTGGTCATGGAGTGCCGCGCTGGGCCTGTTCGTGACGGCGCCTGAGTTCTGTCAGGGTGAGGGGGTAGGTCACTCCCCCTCTGGTTTCCTTGAGGATGGCAACGTCTTTGCCTGTGCGGGTCCGGAACTTCTGCTCGCGTTCGGCGTAGTCGGCGAATCGGTCGGGGAAGTGTGTGAGTGTGTTGAGCCAGTGCTTCTGGCCTGCGCGCACGCAGAGTTGCCCGCAGTTGGCGTGGCTGAACCCGAGTTCGTAGGCCTGTGGTGGCGTTAACCCGAGCGCTCGGGCCTCGGCGAGCATGGCGGCTTTGGACAGGCCTGGCTCGTCCAGCAAAGGAAACTCGACTCGCCACGGGCGCCAGCCGCGTTCAATGGCCGGGGCGCGGCGACGGTCACGGCGGCTGGGATCAAGCCCGATGTAGAGCACAGTGGTCGTTGGATCGGTGTTGTCGGTAAGCCAGCGCCGGCACGGCAGGATCTTGAGTGCGTAGGAACACGGCGCGATGCGGGAGTTTCCGAGGTACTGCTTCTGCTCGAAGACCTCCCACGGTGTTCTGCCGTCGCCGATGTGAACCAGGGGCACACCGAGTTGGCGGGCTCCGGCGTAGGCGAAGTCGATGACATCCTGGTCCTCGCGTCGAGTGTCAGCGAACAGGAGTGTGAGGCCGGTGGTGCCGTGCCGGGCCGCGACGCGCTGAGCGACTGTCCAGCTGGCGATGCCGCCGCTGAGTTGGACGACTCTGGTGGTGGCGATGGTGAGCTCCTTCCGGGAAGTAGCGGCAGGCAGCGGGAACGACGGGCTATTTGGGTCCGGTGAGCAGAGCCGTGCTTGGCTGTTCCGGCTCGCCGAGGAGACCCATCGGGTTGCGCGGCAGTGGCGCTTGCGGCGTGGGACCTGGGGCGAGTCGAGGACCTGCGGCGGGCTGGAGTGACTGCGACGCCTGGAGAGACCGGTCTTCAGCAGCGCCAGAGGTGGTGCTGTCGGGCTTCGGCCGCGGGCGGCCTATGCCCTCCGTTCCGCGCTGCCGACCACGGCTGTGGGAGGTCAGTGGCAACGTTGCGGACGTTCGTGCTGCCTAGTGATGCCCGCTGGCCGCTGCTCGGTTCCCAGCAGCGCGTGGCCGTACAGCAGGTTCTGCTGATCGTGCGACGCGGGAGTCTTGTTGGCGCTAGCTGGGTTCAGACAGTGGGTGCTTGTAGATCGGGGTGCTGTCACGTGCCAGGAGGGCACAGAGTTTGGCCCACTGGATGGAAGTCCCGTTGAGCTTGAGTTCGACGACGGATCCGTCTGATCGGCTGTGCACTTCGATCGTGTCCGCGCCGTTGGGGTGATCCCGGGTGTAGCTGTTGACATTGACAGTGGAGGAGCCTGCAGTCCACGCAGAACCCGGCTGGCTGAAAAACAGGCGGCTAGGGCGAGTCACCCAGTGTGATTCCGCACCGACCCTGGTGATCAGGAAGTCGAGGAACTCTGGGGTGAGAACGTGGTCAGGCATGTAGGCCAGTGCCCTCCATGCCCGAAACCGGGTTGCGGCTGCCACATCGGCAGGTTCCTCAATGTTGCGAAAGTACTGGTACATCACGGTTTCCTTCGAACAGGGATCATTGGAGTGTGCGGTTGTGACCTGTTGCTGCGGCGGGGTATGACGATGTCAACCGCGCGGCAGTCGCAGGCCCGGACTGAGCAAGGTGTCCAGGGTTTTGCCGCCGGTGCCGTGGTGTTAGCGCAACTGCGGTACCGCAACAGGTCCGTGCATGCGGTCTCACCGGACCAGGCAGGTGGTGTTCGGCGCCAGGTACAGCCGGTCGGCTTGTGCCGCAACTCTGCCGCGGCTGGGAAGATACGTTGTGGACAGTCGCAGCTTGTGGTGGTGTCAGGACGGCACTGCCTTGGAGGCGTCGAAGGTGTGACGGTGGCGCCCAGTCATCTTCGACAGTGCAGGGGGAGAACGGAGCCGGAGCCGATGGCATCCAGATCCGGCGCTGGTGGCCGTGCTGTCTCACCTGGTAGCCAACTATGGGTGGGTGAGGCAGGCCGACGACAGGCGGCGTCGGATCGGCGTGTGGCGCAATCCCCTAGGTGTAGTCATGTTCACGCGGCGGCAGGCGCTGCTGGCGCGCATTAGTGGCCGAGCAATTCCGCGCGATAGTGGTTGTGGGACTTGTCTGCGAAGTCTGGCAGGTTCCAGGCGTCGCCGGCGAGTTCCTGTGCCCACTGGTCTTCGCAGGCGTCGCGGATGGCGATCAGCAGCGCGTGGACGGTGCTGGACAGCTCGTCAGTGGTACGGGGACTGCTGTTGGGCTGTTCCAGTAGATCGTCCACAGAGAACTCACGGGCGCACCCGAGGTGTCGGAGGTCGGTCAGCAAGTCTGTCAAACGATGCGGCAGGGACTCGTTCTCGAGGCCACTGGCCGCAACGTAGGCTCCCAAGGCCGCAGAGGCGGCGTCCTGGTGGCGGTTGCTGGGAGCAGCGCGAAACACCTGCACGCTGCGCAGCGCACAGCCTGCACCATGGGTGTTCTCCTGCCCCTGGGTAGGGGTTTCCTTGTCTCTGTAATTCATCCACAGCGCCGGATCCAGCCCTGCAACCTCACGCACATCTGGCTGGATGTCCAGCGCAGGGAAGACGAGTTCCGGCGGGCGTGCTGGAGGGTGGAGTTGCTCTGGTGCAGGCGGCTCAGGTGGGTTCGTCAGTGGCGTATCGGGAGCGACGATCTCCGCGCTGACAAGGTGATCAGCAACTTCCCTGGCCCGATACCAGTCGCACTCTCCGTGCCAGCTCGACCAGTCCTGTTCCAATGCTCTGCGCAGGACTCTCGGATCGTCGCGCATCCGCTGGGCCTGTTGGGCAGGGAACTCGACGTCGGTGACCGTGGTCCACTCGAGTGTCTCGGTGTGCACCACTTGCACACGCATGGTTTCCCAGATGGTGTCCTCGGGTGCATCCTCCACTCCCAGCAGAACGCTGGCCAAGCTGGGCAGCATGGGTTCATCGGTGACGGGTGCGGAGTCGTTCGCCGAGGAGCAGGCATGGCCGCAGGCGTGCAGTTCGTCGTTGCCGGTGCTGCTGGTAATCCATGAGGCGACCGTGGCGATCTGGGCTGGGGACGGTCGTTGTATCCCAGCGTTCTGCTCCGACTGTCTGTCATCGTGCTCGCCGGCACTGGCGTAGTTCAGCAGCGCACGAACGGCGCTGAGGACATCGGGTGCTGGGGGCGGCAGGGTGGCCGGCTGGGGGCTGGTTGGCATAGTTCCTCGTGTCTGTTAAGTGGTGCGGCTTCTCGCGCCGCCGCGGTGAGTGTCACCGGCGTCGGAGACGAGCTGTAGCTCACCTCCGCGGCCGCGTGGGCCGTGTGGCTAGCTGCATCGTGTGAGGCGGCAGGGGCCACGCTCGCGTACTGCGCGGTGAGCTGGCCAGATAGCCGGGCATCGCGTCGCAGGGGCAGTGGCCACAGGTGCACAGCGCAGGTGCCGCACAGGTTCAGGGGTTAGCTCTGGAGAGAGCTATCGACCGTGAGAGGTTCTCTGTGACGCCACGGGGTTCGAACCCCGTGCGGTATCGGTGTTGCGGAGCACCATGATCTGAGACTGTCTCCGCAACAGCGGGACGGGCAGGGTGGGACGCGGGCTCCGACCTGCCCATCCCGTTGCGATCAGTGGCGACCGATTGGCAGGGCAGAGGCGAGGGTCAGGCCGACTCTGAACCGTGCAGTGGTGTCAGGAATCTGATGTTTGGACCGGTTCTCGCTGCGGAGCCGATTGGTGGAGTCTTCGTCCAGGGAGACGATGCAGGTCCGGTTGGTCCTGTCGACGGACTCCACAATGCCGGTCAGCCCTTCAAGGTACTGGGGTCTGACATCGACCGCCATGACGAGGTCGTTCTCGGCCAGGCCGCCCGCAAGGGTGTCCAGGCGAAGGCTGCGGGCAGCGGAGAGAGTGTTGAGGTCCTCGATCGAGGCTCGGTCAAGGATGTACTCGACCAGTTCGGCAAATCCTTCGGGGATGTCCAGGCGTTCCAGGGCAGTCAGGGGGATATCTTCGACCACCGTGCGCGGCCGGCCGGGTTCTGTCGGGACGGCGGCGGCATAGCGGCGGGTGGACTCTTCATCCAGAAGCACGTTGGCATGCTTGGCATCCCTGAACTCCACGGTGCCAACCATGCCCTGCAGCACCTCCGGCGTGAACTGGCTACTGATGGAGACCGTGGAGCCGATCGTGACCTGCGCGGCAAGCCCTGCGCGGAGTCGCTGGACGATTCCCTTGTGGCGTACCGCCAGGACTTCGCTGACTGCGTGCGCGTGGTATTGATCCAGCTCGTCAAGCCGGGCCAGCGCGGTGTCTAGTGTCATGGTGTTCCTCCGATGTGGTGGTAGGTATAGCGATTGGTCCGATCGCACCGGTGGTATGCGGCCGCGCCCTGGTTGAGGCCGGCACAGAGTCCACTGGCGATCAGCTGGATGTATGGGCACGGCGCGGGCATCGGCGCCAGCCATCACGACAGTGGCTGACGTTGCTGGCGGCCGTCGCGACCGGCGTGGGGAAGCCGGGGGTTCCGCAGGCTGTGATGCCCCGGTGGCGGTGCGCCCGTGCACAGGTGGCCGGGCGCTCTCTCTTGTTGTTCCCGAGCGCGGCGTAGCAGGCTGCCCGGTGCATGTGAGCTGATCGCGATGCGATCGGACAGTGGCGACCAGGATCAGCGCGGCGAGCAGCCCGGGCGGCACGACCGGGTTTGAACCCCCGCCGAATACGCTGTTCTGATCTCCGCTCCTGGTTCTGCTTCTGGATTTGCCGTATCGGACAGTGTGTGGCAGGTGGCGAAAGCGTTCTGCTCGACCCAGCGCGGAGGGTGGGCTGTTACCGGTTCGGCACGCTCACCCCTGGCACAGGCTCGTGGTAGGGCAGGTGCGGTGTGAGGTCTGCCTGCTGCCTGGCCCGGTGGCGTTTCACCGCTGGTGTCCGCCGACGCCAAGGACTGCCTCGGCGAGGGCGGCCAGTTCAGGTCTGGACTCCCCTGGCTTGTGCAGTTCGAGTTGAGCAGCAGCGCGGAGTAGCGCGTTGGGGACAGGCAATCGCAGTGCGGCCGAGATTGCGCGAAGCCTGTGTGCGGCAAGGGTTGTGGGTGTCACGAGGCCCCACTCGGCAGCGAGTTCCCAGCCTTGCGGGGTGAAGCGGACATTGCGATGTGCTGGTCCGCTGCTACTGGGTACCTTGCGCGACACCTCAAGGATTCGGTGCTGGGTAAGTCTGTGGAGCACCCGGTACACGGTGTTGGTGGGCATGCCTGTGCGGTTCCCGATCGCTGTGGCGCAGGACTCCACATGGGGTGAGTTCAGTAGGCACTCCAGGATGCGGACAGTGGTGCGTGTCTGACGGAGGGTTGGCACAGTCTCGACTCCAGAATTCCCAGGTCGTAGATGGTCTTGGTGGCGCTGGTCGCTGCCGGTGTCGGGCACTGCCTCGCAAGAGCAGGGCGCGCAGCCACGCACCCGGTAAGTGGCTTCCTCCTCGACTGCCTCTTCCGGGCTAGGTTGGCCGCTGGTGGGGGACTTCCGTGGTTGGCCGCGCTGGATCTCGTGCGGCTTCGATAGTGCGGTCGCTGGTCTGGCAGTGGGTCGGTTGTCGGGCTAGAGCAGGCTGGCGGGGTGCTCGTGTTGACAGTTCTGGTTCCTGCTCAAGCATTCGGCCGTACGGAAGCAGCGGATGTGTGCGCCGGTGGTGGGTCGACTACACACCGCCGTCGGCGGCCGGGTGGCCGTGGCAGTACCTGCCGAGGACGACCGCCGACCGGGGAGGTGCCGGTATCTGAACGGTGCGCCAGTCCGTCGTCGGCCGGGGTGCGGCGGCCTCCAGGATCGTGTTCTGGGGACGGCGATCCGGCCTCGGAGGGTCATCACGGCGTGTCGCTGGGGCGTGGGCTGAGGCTGATCCGGTCAGCATCCGGTGCTTCGTAGGCTTCGACGACCTCTGGTGGCATCTGCTCGGTGGTGCGGTGGCCGCGGAGCTTGTGCCAGGCGATGGTCCAGGTGGCTTCCTTGTCGCCTGGTCGCGGCGATGGAAAGGCCGGGTTCGGCACGGTCACTGACTTCTTGTTGACCCGCCGGACCCGCATCCACATGCCATTGCAGAGCACCCAGTCGCCCTTGGCGACCGTGTCCGGCCCCAGCGCGGAGGCCTTACCCTCGGATTGGAGCTGCGCGTAGACACCCTTCCAGTAGTCGATCTGCTCGGTGAGGGTGGTGAGCTCGCGCCGCAGGTAGTCCGCGCGCTCCCTGGTGGGGTGGCGGATGCCCCATCGGTGCTGTTCCTGGCCCTGTTGGTCGGTCTCGGTGATCCAGCCCGGCTCACCGTCGAGTTCGCGCTGAAGCCGTCGACGGTCGGCTTCCAGCTTCTCGATCCGGTTCCCGACGGAGACCGGGTTGTTCCGGGCGCCCATGTGGTGCGACGCGGTCTCGGCTTGCTGGGCCAGCTTGTCGGCATAGGCGCATTGCTCGATGGACTTGCCGAGGTTGTTCCAGGCCAGTTCGCGCCGGTTGCGGTCGGCTTTGTAGCTGTGGTGATCAACCAACAGCGGCTGGCCTGCCGGGATGCTGTCGAACACGGCTTCAGCCTTGGCGCGCGTAGCATCGGCCTTGACTTGCAGCTTCCCGGCGCGTTCGGTGAGTCGGTCGGCGCGGACGTCCATCCGTTCTGAGAGTTCGGTTTCCTGCTGCTCGACGCTGGGCATGGTGTCGACGATGTCGCGCTCGACGGTGTAGCCCGCCTCGGTGAGCATTCGCTCGATCTCGTTGATCGCGTAGGGCTTGGACTGGCGGTGTCGTGAGGACCGCAGCAGCCAGGCCGTGGCGTAGCGGGACCAGGTCCACGACGGGTGGGCCTTCAGCGTCAGATGTGCTGGGCTGTTGCGGGTGGTGCCCTCCACGGTGGTGCCTGACTCGTAGTCATGGTGAATCGTCAGGATTCCTTGGGACATGGCGATATGTCTCTCACTCGGTTTCGGTTGCGATGCGGACGTGTTCGCCGCGCTCGGGGGGCGCACTCGGCCAGCACCAGCGCCGGGTAAAGGGGGCAAGCCGCGCGGACGTTGTGTCCGCGTGGCTTGAGCCCTGGCCGGCGCTGGTGCAGAGTGCGGGCGCCCCACCGAACGCGGGCGAGCACGCCAAGAACCTCGTACTCGCGGATGCCTCGCCGTGCGGGCGGTCTGGTCGCTCCGCGTACATCCGGGCTACAGCCCGAGAGCGTCCTGACGTCGCGGCTCCGGGTGGGGTTTGTGGTCAGGCAGAGTTCCAGGTGTGTCTGGGTGGCTGTGCCGAGATCGGGTTGGTTCTCGTCCAGCCAGGTGAGGAATGTGGTGGCGGGACGGATGTCCTGGCGATCTCCTGTGACTGCACCGGTGGCGTAGCAACCACGAGCGGCCCGGCGTCACGCGTCTCGGTGCACCTCCCACTCGGCGAAGGGACGAAGATCTCGTGCCTGAGTGGGAGGACACCGGTTGCCACGAGGGTCTCGCGGACCTGGCGGAGATTCCGGTCTTGCGGCAGGCTGCCGACTAGCTCGTGAGTGATCTGGGCCAGGTCGGTGGCGGCGCCGGTCAGCAGGCGAACGGATGTGCTGCGTCCTAGCCAGTGGAGTGCCGCCACTGTCCACTTGGCGGCAGCCAGCGCAGCGACCAAGGGTTGGAGCGACGATCCGGTTCCAGCGCCGCAACCGAGGAGGGTGATGGCCTCGTCGGTTGCGACGCAGCGTGTGCAGCGACCTACGAATGGGCTCAGCCGTGTCTCGCGGACATAGCCAGGTCCTTACGTGACATGGCCAGCTTCCAGGCGATGCTTGGAATCGGTGATCGCGACGTAGTACCGCGTGGAAGGGACCCTGTGGAAGGTATCGGCCCCGAGGCCCGTGGCCTGGTCCCGCTTCATCTCTACCAGCGCTCCCCTCACACAGAGGACTTTCAGCAGGATGTTGAGTCCGTTGAGGCGAAGTGAGCCGTGCGCGGCCGCCGAGACCGAAGCCAGGATCTGGGTGCGGGACTGCGGCACACCCGCACCGGCCTTGACCGCAGCCAGAACATCCCACGACCGCGGAGAAAATCGTGATGACATCAGGATCGCTCCTACTAGACGTGTGGGTGCAGGGAGGGTGATCTTCAAGACCGAGCACAGGCGCCAGAGAACTCGTCCACACTAGGTCCATTAAGGACACACAGGCTGGGTTGGTGAGTCCGACCACTGGCCGCCACGCCAGACGGGAGCATGGCTCCGGCGCGCTGTATCTGGCGCTGGTCAAGGAGTGGGGTCCTTGAGAACACGGGGCAGGTGGACATGCCGATGCTCGACCTGGACGTGGTGACCGCTCTCCCGTAGGCGCGCGGCAAGGATTTCGCAGAGCGCTGATGCTCTGTGACGTCCTCCGGAACAGCCGATCGCAATCCTTCGGGGCGAGGTGGCGTATTCAACCAACTCTTCGAGAAGTTCTTGCGCGCCAGCGGTATCGAGCACCACGTCCTGCACTCGCGGGTCCAGGCCGTCGAGTTCGAGTATGCCGGGGGCTGCTGCTGGATCGTACAGTCGAGTCCGAACATCCTCGACACGGTCAGCAATGGGCAGCTGCCCGTCGGGCAGGTGCAGGTGTCCGAACGAGACGAGTTCGATGACCGCCACAGCCCACTTCCTTTCTCTGGGGTGGAGGACGCTTGCGAATTGGTGGTGAGGGCGCCGCCGATCTGCAGCCGTCGGACATGGCCGTTCGGGCGGGAGACAGGGCGTGGCGGGGACGGAGCCTGGTCTGCCTGGCGACAGCGCCGATCTGCCTGATGTGCGTCCCACATGTCCTGTGCCTGCTGCTCACATAGCCGATGGCTTCGTCTCTGGAAGTGCCGCGGCCGTGCTGAAGGGTCGGCGGGCACGGTGCCCAGAGCAGGCGGCGGTGTTCGGGAAGACGGGCAGGCACGCTGGTGGCACTGGTTGGGGCAGCCGAGGGGCAGGTCTAGATCGGCGGCGAGCCGTTACCAGGCGGGGACGGTACCTGCGGCAGTGACACGTGAACGGCCGCGTCCAGGCGGAGCGGTTGCGGTGGGTGGTGTGCACATCCGCGGGCACGTGGGTTGGGCAGCGGCCACAGCAGACCGCGAGGTGACTCCGGTACTGAGCCGGGCATGCTGGGGTGGAGGCCGGTCAGGTGCTGATCGTGTCGATCACCATGGCGGTGGCGTTGTCCGCCCGAGGCCGGGCAAGGCCACGTTGGACCAGGTTCCGCGCACACACCTGCGGATCGGCCCCTTGGGACAACACAGTGTGAAGAGCGCTGTGGTGCAGGGCAGCGCCGACGCCGTCGCTGGTCAATGCCAGTCGTCCACTGTGGATGGTGAACGTGGTGCTCCCCAGGGTGCGGGGATCAGCGGTGCCCACGGTGGTGAGCACGACATTGTCGTAGCGGGAGGCGAGAGACTCGCGAATTCCCCGCAGGCGCATCTGTTGGCCCTGGGTGTGTGGGGTGGTCAGCCGGTTCAGTGTGGAGTCTGTGAACAGCCAGGCGTCGCAGTCGCCGACCCAGGCCATGTCCCATGTCACGCCATGGCCGTGCATCGGCGGGTGGCTGACCGCCAGCACCATGACCGTGTCACCGTTCTCGATGAGTCCGTGGTTGTCCAGCGCGTCGCTCGCGCGAAGCAGGCCGATCACGGCGCGGTTCTTGGTTGCCGTAATCGCGGCTGTCAGGGCCGCGTTGACCGCGACCGCGGCGGCCTGAGCAGCATGTGGCTGGTTGCCGATGCCGTCGGCCACGGCGAACGCGCTGACACCGGTGGTGTCGTTGACGGCGGAGCCGTAGCTGTCGGCGTTGCGGCGGCGGGAGCCGATCCCGGTGTTGCTGCCGATGCGGTGGACCGGGAGGTTGACCGGGCGCAGGATGTGGTCGATCGCGGTGGCCTTCGCTGTGCCCCACTCTCCGGTGTTCATCCAGCCGCAGCGGCACTGTAAGAGGACGGGGGCTGGCGGGTTGATCGGGTATAGACGCTGGCGTTCCACGGCATCCAGAGAGTCGGTCGCGGTGAAACGCACGTCGTGCAACCGCGTTCCCGAGCTTGTGGTGACGGCGATCCGGCGGGATACATCGAGCATGATCAGGCCTCCGGCTGTGCGGTGGGAGAGAGCGCATTGTGGGCATCGGGCGGGTCGGGGTTGAGGTGGGTGAGGGCGTCAGAGCCGCCAGCCATGCGGCCGACTGGGCAAGGGGGGCGGCTCCGAAGACCTTGATGCCCTCGATCGAGGCGGCACAGGCAAGGTGTGGTCAAGGAGGTGGCTCGACGGCGGATTCCCCTGTGATCAGAGGGCTTGCCCGGCTGCCAAGGGATACGGGGCTGAAGGACACGGCGTGGGTACGCCAGGCCTGTCCTGTCCCAAATCCGGGACGCCGGGCGCACCCGCTGCCCAAGGGGCTGCGGAAACAACGCCGCAGCGGATCTGTGTGATCGGTATGTCGAGACCACACGCGCCGAGGACTTCAGCAGTAGCGGTCTGCACGAGCGCTGTTGGGCCCCGGCCAGCACTTCGGCGGTGCCGACGGAGTCCCGCAGCAACGTCAACGAGCGCTTGCCTGTGATCAATCCTTGGGTGGCGTTGATCGCGGTCGCGACGAACTCCATCACCAGAGCCAGCACGCCGGCGGCCGGCTCGGCGATGAGCTGGGCGACGTCGGCCCTCCGCCCAGCGTCATTCGCCACGACAAATGGCCAGTTGGTTTCCCTGCCAACTCGATACGTTGTGCGGGATCGCTAGGTATGGACAGCCAGAGTGGCCAGCACCCGTGAGGATGCTGGCCACTCTGGTGGTTACTGACCGTGGCTTAGATGAGGCCGGTGACCGGGTTGTCCGGGTGGTTGAGCCAGACCGACTGCTGCTGGCCGGATACGAGCAGGCCGTAGCTGGTGCGGGCGGGCCTGCCCTGGGCGATCCACCAGTTGTGCGCGGCTTCGGCCTCTGACCACAGTTCCCGCGGGCCGTGCTGACGGACCGGGAACTTGCCTTCGGCAGTGTGCTCAGCAGTGACCTCGACCGTGGCCCAGGACCCGGTGTTGACCTGGTAGAGCAGCAGTTCGTAGTGCTCCGGGTCCTCGTAGGCGATGCTGTGCTGCACATCGGCCAGGTGCAGCCCCACAGTGAACGCGCCGTCGGGGTCGATGGCCACCTCGTGCGGCGCCACGATCGTGCTGGACACCGGGGCATCGGTGGCCTCATCGGCCAGGCGACCGAACTTGCCCGCCTGACCGAAGGGGGTGCGCTGGCTGCGCAGGTTCATGAAGAAGGCGTCCCCAAGGACCGGGCCGACCGCGGTGCCGTCCTCCTTGACGACCATGCGGACAAGTACGCCGCTGCCCCACATTGTCTTCCAGGGCAACAGGATCTGTCCACCGACATCGACCTGTTCGACCCACGCGGTCGGCACGTGCCCGGCCAGGACAGACGCGGTGGCCAGGATCCGGTCATACGGCGCGTTGGGCAGGTAACCGTCGCCACCGTCGCCACAGATCACTGTGGGCCTGCACTCCAGGCTCAGCAGCGCGGCGCGGGCCTGTTCAGTCAGGTCTGGGTCGACTTCGACAGTGGTGACCTGCGAATCGCCGAGGCGGTGGGCGAGCAGGGCGGCGTTGTAACCGGTACCCGTACCGATCTCCAGCACCCGGTCACCGTCCTGGATGTCCAGCGAGTCCAGCATCTCCAGCACCAGACTGGGCTGGGAGGCCGAACTGGTGGCGTTGCCGCTGGTTTCAGGCCAGGTGGTCGCGCCGTCGTCGAGCTGGGTCACGATCGGTTGGTCGGAGTAGACCGCGGCCTCCCACCGGGCGGGGTCTTCCTCCCGGTCAAGGGGTTCGGTCGCTCCATCGAGGGTGTTCGCCCAGCAGTGGGCGGGAACGAACTCGGCGCGGTCGATGGCAGTGAAGCTAGTGGCCCAGGCTTGCGGGAGGAGGCCGTTGGCGCTGAGTTCGCCGGTGAGCGTGGCCTGGGAACTCATCGGCCGTGCCTCCGATCGGGTCCGGCTGGATTGGGCGGCTGTGGTGGTCCTTGCGGCCGGTGGGGTGGGGTGCTGGTGTCCTGGTCGGTCTTGTCCTCGTGTTTGGCCACGAGCCTGTGCCTTTCTCGTTGTGGGACAACGGTGCCCGCATCGCGGGTCAGGTTCAAGGGCCGGTCCGGTGCCGTCGACCGGCGTCTACATCGGCTCTTTCCAGGGGCTATCGGTCTCGCCGGTGATGCGGGGCAGTACCGCGGTCGGGTACTCACGGGGCGATAGCCAGGTGTTGTCGTTGATCCAGTGCAGCCGGAGTGGGCGGCCGTCCTTGAGGGCCTGTTCCAGCAAGTCGGCCACGCTCACCGGCCACCGCTCATCCGGCTGGTGGACGTGTTGCGGCACCACCGGTTACATCCCTGACGGCCGCCAGAAGTGGCCGTTCACCAGCGGCGTTCCTGCCGGGCGGCGTCACGATTGCGGGCTGAGCCGCCGTAGGTCCACAAGGCGGAACCGCTCAACCTCGCGCAGAGCTGGTCAAGTGCGGCGGCGAACGCGGGGTCGGCAGCGGGCGCTTCGGCTGGCGTGCTGCCAGCGGGCGAAGGCCTCGGCTCGGGCTCGGGCGCGGCGGATGGCCAGGACATGATCGGCATCTCCCTCCAGATACGGCGCGACCCGCACCTGCTTGGAAGACAGCGGTGGAGGTCGGCGATGTCCGCACCAGCGCGCCGGGGGAACGCCGAAGAACAGCTCGGAGTCAGCGGCAGCGTGAGGTGCGGTGGTGACGGTGTCCCGGCCGGGCTGTCGGGGCGCCGGCCGGGACACCGCTTGGGGTGGATGCGAGGTTGTCCCAGGCCAGGTGGCGGGCCGGGGAGGGTGTGACACCACAGATCCCATCTAATGTCACCTCCCGTATCCGAGAAATGACGCTAGGTGGGATCTGGTGGTGCACTTTCACAGGTTGTGAAACGGGCGGGAAGATCACCCAGTTGGGCCCATGCCCATCCGCCAGGCCAGACCGCGCAGGTCAGAGCCACCAGCCTCGCGCTGCGCGAGGTTCAGCGTGCTGGAGACCGCTTCGCGGGCGAAGGGGTTGTTGCGCACCTTCTGCGGCGCCAACCACTCGGCGTGCAGCAGCGCGGCCAGTCCCTTGTCCCGGTACTTGCGATGTTCGCCTCGTCCATGACACACCTGCCCCTCATCGCGGAGTCGTCCTCTTCGTCGCGGATGCCCCCGGCGGCCAACCGGGGGCGGTGTCCTCCGCGACAGAGGTACAGCGGCCAGGGTAGCGGCCAACTCCCCGCTACCCGTTTGGCCGCAGGTCAGGGGCGGGGCCGTAGCGTAATGACTTCCGTCCGAGCTGCTTGTCCTGCTGGGTGCTGAGCTGCTTGTTCTCAGTGGTCAGGACGTTGATGGCCCTGACCATCCGTTCCACGGTGCCCTGCAGGCTGGTGGAGCCCAGCGCCGAGGCGGTGCCATTGGCCTGAACGACCTGGCACATGCACCAGGTCGGCGATCACCAGGGTCTGGGCTGCGAACCGCGCGGCGTTCGCCTCAGAAGTCGATCGGGCGTTTGCGCACGCGCCTGAGAATGACGAAGGCGGCAGCCGGTAGATCGCCGTCCTGAGCCTTCCTGTGGTCGCTTCGCAGGTCGATGAGTTCGAAGGTTCCAGCGGGGAGGCGGTAGCCCTCCGTGGTCGACACGGCATCGCACATACGGAACCGCAGGCTCACGTCGATGTCGTAGTCGTTGATCGACTGTGCGCTGTCGCGGTCGAACAGGTCGATAGGACCGGCAAGGACATCGGCTTTGCCGTCCTGCCAGGTGATGCGGGCCTCAACGAAGGAGTCGGCGCGTTCGTTGCGTTTGATGTTGAGGTCACCGATCACCTCGGCGAATGGTTCCCTCCGGCGTAGCTCGAAGGCAATGGCCCGCAGGTGGTCGAAGTTGATGTCGTACTTCCGGGAGAATTCGACGACCTCGTCAACCTGGGCAAGGGTGATCCCGGGTACCTGGTCGTGCAGGTAAGTGGCGACCGTCTCGGGCTCGGGGTAGGCGAACCGCATGTGGTAGTGGAAACGGCCGGGGCGGTTGAGCATGAACTCGTTGACGCCACCCAGATTGTTGACCGAGAGGACGTAGATGCGCTTGGTCACGCTGAGTCCGTCGAAGAGGCTGAGGAACTGGGCCTGGGCCTCGTCCTCGCCGTTGCTGGCAAATATCTTCTCGAACTCGTCGAAAATGATGACAACCTCGCCGAGATTGTCCAAAAAGGACGCCAGACCTGGGGTTGAGTGCTGGACGAGAATCGTAGGCAGCTCCAGCCGTTCGCGGGCCTGTTCGGCGAGCATCCGAAGCAGGAGCGACTTACCCATGCCCTTGTCGCCGGAGAGGATCACGCCCAGGGACCGGTCCATGTCCTCGTAGCCACGCACGATGCGATCCACGCGTTGTGCGTGGGAGCCGTAGACAGTTTCCGCACCGGGCGCGAGCGGGGCGCTCTGGCGGAGGCTGTATCCGGACATTTGGGAAAAGTGGATGGTGTAGGTCGCCACCGGCAGCCGTTCGAAGGTCTGTACGGAGTCGCCGTACAGGCGGTACTGGCCGCCGGCGACAACGATGGTGGAAGCAGGCATCAGCGCTCGCTTTCGCGGGAATGTGTGGATGGTTTGTGGTGCAGTGACATCACCGCGCAACGCCCTTCCCATGCAGTCGTTCAGCACCGATAGGTAGCTGATCAACGACAGGGCGGAAGTTGCGACATGAAACCGCTATCGGCCCCGAGCCCGAACGTCCGCACGACACGGGGAGCCGATTCGCAGCGAAGCGTGACCGACGGAGGTGAGGACGGAGGCTGGCGCAGCAGGCCGAGCGCCTGTGCCTGGTGGACGGCTTCCTGCGCGACCTGGTCGCTGGCGCGGTCACCGAGCGGGTCGCGCGGCAGCGGAAGCAGGGCGACGGTCATGTCCGGCCGTCCTGCTCAGCCCCGCTGGCGCCAGGGCTTGCAGATTGAGGGATCCAGAGTGGCCAGGCATCAGGCGCAGCCATGTCGATCACCAACTCGCGCATGCCCTATTGAGGCAGGCACCGACAGGGGTGTGGTCACCGCCGAGTGGCCGGTCCTGACTGCTGCCTTCCCAGTCCCGGCGGCAGGTCATGACGCAGTTCCATGCCTCCTCCACAGCCAGGTGCTCCGGGTCAAGGCTGTGGCGCTTGCAGTCGGCGAGGATCGAGCGCTGATCGAATCGGGCCTTGTAGGCCAAGAGTGCCTTGCCTCGGACTACCTTCAGCAGCTTCCGGAGGACTGTGGGCCAGTCCGGCACTCCCGGAGCGGTCACCATCTCCTTGGTGATGCGGTGCACCTGGGCAGCGCCAGGCTCGATCACCGCGGCGGGGCCCGGGTTGACGAAGGTGTTCAACAGGATTTTGCCGGTGGTGGTATCGACGGCGGCGATCCGGATCACCTGTGCGGGCGAGTCGCGTGATCCGAATCCGGTCGTCTCGACGTCGATGCACACCGACCGATCAGGCAGGAGCATGTCCAGTGCCCACAGGCTGGTGAGTCGGCGCCGTTCCTGGTTGGTGTTGCGCTTGCGGACTTGCACCGGCGGCAGGGTGGCGGATCGGGACAGCTGGGTCAGGACCGCGCTGATGAGCGCGGCGTGGGCCTGGGCAGGGTTGTCCGCGCCGTCGGCGAATACCTCGGCCAAGGAGATGGTCTCCAGTGTTCGCCGCAGGCTGGTCTCGGAGAACCAGGACTGGCCGTCGGCGTCAGGCAGGTACCACATCTGTGGCTCGGGCCGGGCGGGGAGCACGGCGGGACTGGTCATGGTGACACTCCTTGGGACAGTGCGGTTTCGGAACGATCGGGTGCCGTGGTGGCGCCGTGTCGCCGAGCACGGCCTGTGCTTGCGGCCTGGGCCGGACGGCCTTGAGAAGACGCTGGCCGCGGCTGGTGGTAGCGCGGGCAGTACCCCGCAGGACGGCCCAGACCTGAGCGGGTTGCAGTGGGGCTGGGCCGTCCTGGAGTGCTGCTGCAGGCGGCGCTGGACGGGCCGAGATGAGGCCGGGCGCGGGTCAGTTGATGCGCACTAGGCGGCGGCAGAGCTGTGCGGCGTGGACGGTGCCGGATCCCTCCAGGCCGGTGCTGTTCCACAGTTCAAACTGGACGATTGGCTGCCGGTTCGGGCACCGGCACCACGAGTCGGTGTTGAGCAGGTAGGAGGTGTCGCCGACGAGGGTGAACCGCCGGGCGGGTTTGCCGAACAACCACAGGTCCCCGGAGAACGGCGCGGCGTGGAGGGAAGCGTTCCCGTCCGGCAGGCCGGCGGCGAGCTGTTCGGCGCGGCGGATCCTGGTGTTGGCTTGTTCGGGTGTCAGAGGGGACGGCCCGAGCAGGCGGGTCCAGTCCTGCCCGTCGAACATCTGCCAGTAGGCGCCGGTCTCTAAACCGCCGGCCTCGTGCTCATCCAGCTTGGCTGCTAGGCGTTCGCGGCTGGTGTGGGTCAGCAGAATCCGGGTCCAGGCCAGGACAGCGCCCCGTTCCGGCCCCCAGTCCCCCGCCTCTCGAGGCAGGTAGCTGCGGAGCAGGAAGCTGTTCGTCGCGCGCATTCTGGTGACATGGCTGGCGGTCTCGGCCTCATCGACGATCGCCTCGAGCAGGTCCGCCACGCCCTCGATGTTGGTGTCGGTGGCCATCGGCTCGCCGTCCTGCTGGCACTGCCGCAGGAATGCCTCCAGGTGAGCAACGCCGAATCGGGCGCGGTCATGCGGATGGAAGGCGGTCGGGAGGCCACGGCCCTCGTTGACGATGAGGCCAACAGCACCGAACTCGGGGTGCACGAGCGTGCCGCTGTAGGCAAGGCCGCGGCTGGTGGGCGTGTGGGACAGGTCGGGCATGCTGAAGGAGTAGGGCGCGTCGATTCCGGTGTGGACCCAGCGCTCCCGGGGCTGGGTGTTGGTTGTGGACATAGAGCTGTCCTCCTCGTGATCTGCAAGTGGAGCCGGTGATGCGATTCGGGACAGCGCGGCAGCCGACTCCGGGCCGCTGCCGGGCCGGGGTCTCGTGCGGAGAGGCGAGGACCGGGGAATCGGCTGGAAGACGTGCTTGTGCTGCTGTGCCAGCCACGGCGGTGTGTTCCGCTTCGGCGGGGCGCGCTCGGTGAGCACTGGCGTGCTGGTAGGGGTTAGCCTGGTTCTTCGGCTGGCCCCTACCAGCACGGTGGTGCAGAATGCGGTGCCCCCGCCGCAGCGGGCGCACCGCGCGATCCCGGGTCGTCGTGCTGGTGCCGGTCACTGTGGATGCAGTCGCAGAACGTGTCGACCAGCTGCGGTGCTTGCGGCAGGTCTGTTCGCGGTAGGGACTGCGCGCGTTTCCTGATGTCATTGCCGAAGCGTTCGACGACGGTGCCGACGGGGAATTCAGCAGCGATGCGGGCCACCTCGTGGGCGGACTCTGCTGCCCAGTCCCGGACCTGCTGCCTGTCGGGCAGGCCGACGTAGAGCAGGCTCACGCGGGACGGGGCGCGGCGGGCTGGCCCAGCTAGACCAGCTCATGGCAGGCCAGCGGCCGCTCCTCGGCCGGGGTGGTGGGGCAAGCGGGCTCGTGCAGCTGGATCTTGGAGCCCTCGTCTTCCCCAGGGCGGGCCGGGACAGCACAGATCCAGCACGTCTCCTGTGTCCACATCCAGCTGTCACCGACGTGGTAGCGGCCATGCTCGTGGGGACTGATCTGGTTCGGGCCGAACTCCTCCCCTTCGGCCTCGATCACCAGAATGTCCTCGCCGTCCCAGCAAGCCGAGGCAGCACCGCACAAAGCCCCGCGCCGCGTGTGATACCGGGGAAGCGCTGGAACGGGTGGGGCGCGGGCCTGTTCGGTCAGCGAGAAGGGGATCCGGCATCACGGTGGCGGCCTTGGCTTGGAGGGCATGGCGGGACACGATCCGCTTGCCACTGCGACGAGCCAGGACCGCCTGCGAATGCCCTGCGGGGCGCTCATGCGGAACCGTCGCCAAGCGCGAGGTCCTGTTTCGCGTAGTTGTGCAGGTCATCGTGGCGGGCCAGATCGGCCGTCACGGTTCCGGTGTCCGCGCCGAGCCAGGCCGCGGGCGGTGCCGGGGTCGGGGGTGGCTCGAGGGCGTCAGGATCGCCATTGAGCCATTGCCACAGTCCACCTGCCAGCTCGTGCAAGCGCCCGCTGGCGGTCTCGACGTAGAAGTTGGAGTCCCCGCCGAAGCCGAACTGGTCGTGGAGGTTCCATACGCACACCAGGCGCTGTCCCAGTGTGCTGAGGTGGCCGAGGACTTTGTTGACGAGGTCGTTGTCGTAGCCCTCGGCCATGCTCCCGCACAGGGAAGTGTCGAGGCCCCGCACAGGATCGGGTTCCTCGGCCAACTCGCGGATGGCCTGCTCGGTCTCGGCCTCTCCCATCTGCTCCACCAGGTAGAAGATCTGCGCGTCCAGGCCGCCGTTGTTGATCGCGGTGGCAGGTCGGCTGGCCTGATCGTGCACAGTGTCGTCGAGATCCTCCGGGAGGAGTCCCAGGTTCTCGGCAAGGGCTGTCAAACGCCGGGCTGCTTGCGTTCGTGGGTCCTCACCCGCTGCGGTGGTGGGTGTGTTCCTCACGCGGGAGGGTGTGGATGCGCTGGTGTTGGCCATGACGGTGGTCTCCTTCGGATGCACAGTTCAGGGGTGTTTCCAGGTGCGCCTGGACGTGGTGGCCGGGGTATCGGCGCCCGGGTCACCACGTCCAGGGGCCGGTTCACCACGGTGACGGGACTGTGGTGAGCCCACTGGCCGCCCTGGTGGGTGTGAGGTCGCCGGCGTCACCATGTCCGCGAGAAGCCGCATTGATCGCCTGGTGCTCAGACCTCGATGGCGAGCTGGCCAGCGGGGTGTAGCCGCGGTCGGCCTTGTGGGCGTGGTGCGGCCTGGGCAATCGATAGCGCCTACGCGGCGGCGGGTCGCGGTGAGCGTGTGGCGGACGAACTGCTCGTGGTCCTCGATCCGAGGGGGATGCGGGCGGGCGCGGCCCGGCCGGGCTGGCTCGCCCCGCCGGTGTGCTGAAAAAGGGTGGTCTGGACACTTCTCGGGACGGGTTGCCGGTGCTGGAGGCATTGCTGGGCCAGGTGAAGGCTTGTGGTGGCGCACCGGGGTTCGGCTGTCGTTGCCGATGTTGTGGCTTCAGCGGCACTGGTGCGTCTGGCTGGGGAGGCCTTGCACCGTCAGGGTGTACACAGGTTCCCGCTTGTCGTTACGGCACAGCCAAGGTGGTCGCTGGCAGATTCTGGAGTCCTCCCCCAGTCCTGCAGTGTGTTGGCGATGACCGAGGGGACCGTGTCCGTGGCAGGTTTGGCGTGGCCGCCAGCACGTGGGACAGGGCTGCTGGGATGGTTACGGCGAGCCGGCGTGGCCGGGTTCTTCCTCCGCTGAGAAGGCGCTGACGCTGAAGATGACGAGACCGCTGGATTCGGCGGAGCTATGCAGATGGTCAATCAGCCAACGCCCCATCGCATCGCCTGCTGTGTCTGTGGCGGGGAAGGTCGTGCCGAACCAGTGCTGGAAGGTCTCACCGAGCGGGGCTGGCTGGCCGTTGCTGTCGATCCCGGTGACCAGACAGGGACCGTGAATCACCGGGATGTGCTCGGGATGTGCCAGCAACGCGAGGATGCGTTCCCTGTCGGTGTCGCTGACGGCATAGTCGCCCGCGGCAACATCCTGCAGCAGGAGGTTCAGGGTTTCGTTGGCACCACTGTTGGGCAGATGCGCACGCGTGCTGTCGTTGCCGAACCAGATGCCGACCCCGGCGAGAAGTCTCGTGCACTCGATGATCGGATCCTCGAGCAGCCGGGCAGCGTCCTCCTCCGGACGGGCCTGGTTGATCGCCACAATCTCGATGTGGTCCATGCCCAGCAAGATCGCGATCATGGTCTCGGGTGACGGGGGATCCGGCAGGGACGCCTGGTGGGTGTCGGTGGAGTTCCAGGTCGCTGCGTCCGGGCCTGGTCCGGTGAGCGCGTCGATCTGCCGGATGATGTCCGGGCGATCATGGGTGGACATGTCTGTCCTTTCTCAACAGTCATTGCGCGGCACGGGAAGCCGGCTCGCGAACATCGCCGCCCGCTGGCGTCCGGATGACGGGGTGTCTCGCCCCGGGCGGGGCGCTGACGCTGGGGGCGGCGCAGGCATCGGTGTCAAGCCGCGCGCTGGCGTGACCCGGTTACCGCAGGGAGCAGCAGAGCTCGCCAGCGCGCGGCTTGACGCCGGGGCCGGAGTCGTCCAGCGTGCGCCGCGCCGCCCGGGGCGAGACGCCCGGCTCGGAGGCCTCACTCACCTAGTGCTGGGCATACTGGTGCCATCTGGCGTGTTGGAGTCCAAGGCGCTCAGGCTCAGCCGCTGGTGGCCAGCCGTCGTAGGCGACGCTCAGCCCTTGTCGCGACTTCTCCCCTGCTCCCAGTGCTGACTGTTCCGGGCTGTGCCAGCAGTTCTCGTGATGGCATCTGGAGTCGGTGCAGACCTCGCGTCAGCTTCGGCGATGGCACGTGCCCGGCAGTGGAGAAAGGCAGTTCTGGAGCGGAACTCCTTGGCCTGGAACTCCCGAAGTTGCCACTGAGCCACCAGGTAGTTCGTTTGCCCTGGTCGGGCGGTTAGCGGTCAAGCACTGATCCGCTGGGAAGTGCCGGCAAGGATCACGCCGTCAAGTGACGTGTAGCGGTCGGATACTGGTCAGAGAACAGGTCAGTCCGCCTGCGAGACCACGGGCGACCCCACCGACATCGACTGACGCTTCCTCCCGCTGGAGGTTAGCCGGGGCGATCCCCGCCGGGGGTGGCGTCAGCCGCCGCGCATCCGGCGGGCGGCCTCGGCGAGGCTCTCGGGAGTGATGCCGATCAGCGACAGAGCCTGGCCGGCGTCCGCGCCGGTGGCGTCGCTGAGCCGTACGAGCCGGGACATCCGCACGCCGATCACCGGGGCCGCAGTGTGCTCGAAGTGCTCGCCCGGGTAGCCCGTCTCGTACCGCAGCACCTCTTCGGGCTCCATGTCGGCGCGGGTGGCGGCCTCCATGACCGACAGTCCCGCCTTCTCCCTGGCTGCGGTCAGGAACGGGCCCAACGGCCAGCCGGGATGAACTCGCCGGTGTGGTGAAGGCATCTGATCAGGCATGACCCCAGTATCCACAGAGGATGTCACCGGCAGGTTCGACGACGGAGGTCCGCGGCCCGGCATTCCTGAACGTGACTTGCAATGTCAGGTGGCCGGATCTCGCCAGGGTCAGTTGCCGTGGTGCATGTGGGGCAGCGCATGACCGCGTGGCCGGCTGGGTCGGGACATCGTTGACGGCAGGCCCTCACCAGTTGCGGTGCGGAGAGAAGTCCCTGCCGTAGCGAGCCACGAGACCGGCCCGTGGTGTACCTGGGATCGGTTACCGCCGCAGGGACAGCAGTGTCTCAGCCAGGTTGTGCAACTCGCGGAGGATCGCCATCCGATAGGCGCCTTGTGTGTCGACAACGGGTGTTCCGTCAACACGAAAGTGATCGAGCACGACGCGGGCGCCGGCCACCAGAGCTGCTTGGAAGTAGCGGTCGAGCAGGGAGGGACCATGGAGATCCTGTGCGGTGTCGAGGTGGAGCCCTGGCTGTCGGTCGCTCGCCCGCGGTTCAGGCGTATCCGCCGGGGCACACTCACCGGATGTCATGCTGGTGCTGGGGTCCAGCATCCACGTCTGGAACGGCGTGGGCGGGCGGGCGTTCATCGCGAGCCGGTAGTCGACTCGCGCCACGGCTCTGGCCCAGGGTGGCAAGGGTGTCGATGTGGCGTGATCCGGTGTGGGCCCTGCAGGCGGCGTGTTCGTGGGAACGGCAGCCGGGTGGCGGGTCAGTGTGAACAGTGCGGCCGCGCAGGTTTTGACTGCGGCGTGGATGTCCTCCTCGAGTGGGCCGTGGGGGTTGAGGTAGGGCCGGGTGTCCACTTGGAAGAATTCCAGCATTTCGTGGACGAACTCGTTGAAGGCCATGGAGAAGTAGTGCGCGAGCCAGGCCTGTTCGGGAATGGATTCGTCGTGCTCGCAGGGACCGGACTGGTGCCAGTCGCCGATGTTGATCCGTTGCCCGGTGGGGTCGTAGGCGCAGGGCATTTCGGGGCTGATGAGCAGGTCCGGCTCGAACAGGCGGGGCTCGTAGGTCTCGATGGTCAGCCGGTAGCTGAGGCGATCCGCGCAGGTGTGTCCTGTGGTCTGCATGGTGGGTGTCACCGCGGTTCTGGCGCTGGCCGTGTGGGCATCACGGCATGAGGTGTCCAGGTGGGTGTGTCGGAGGGGTCTAGCCGCTTCGGCACCGAGTCTTGTCAGCGGTGAGCAGGCTGGGAGGTGAGGGTGATGGTCAGGAACCATTGCAGGACAGCGGTTACGGCACGGTGGAGGCGGGGTGGGTGTTGTCCGTGGCGGCGTGTGTCTCGCCCGCGGTGATCGTCTGTGCCAGGGTCTGGGCGTACTGGCGGAGGCTCTTCGAGGGGGAGGTGAAGTCGTGGAGCATGATGTCGGCCAACGCTTGAGCCTCCGGGGTGCCCTGTCCGTGCAAGGCCACAGCCTTGGCCCAGACTGTCAGCAGGTGCCGGGCGGCGAAGTAGGCATCGGCGAGTTCGGCATCGCTGTACCGGGGCCTGTTCTCCAGGGAAGAACAGGGAACGCGGAGGGAGGTGATTGCGGTGTCCAGCCGCGTGATCACTTCGGCGCAGGTGGCCTGGATGCCGCGGATGTGTGCTGGGCTGCGCGGGTGGTGTGCCACGTGGTGAACGGGGCCGATGGCCCGATCTATCGCAGCGCCCCAGCTTTCGACTGCCACAGTCACAATCCTGTCCTCCTTCACCGTGGGAAGCGCTTGAGCATCGTCGGCGCACACCGGTCCCGGACGGCGGCAGCGGCCGCTGTCACTGCCGGCCCTGATCAGGTTTGACGATGGCCTGAAACTCGACGCGGATCTCCGAGGCGTCCAGGGGCCAATCCTCGATCGAGTCACCGCCGTCGCCGGGCAGCATCGTCAAGGCGCCCTCGTGGCTGCTGCATTCACCGCACACCCGGATGCAGCGGTCGGGTGTCATCCGGGACCGGCCGGGAAACTGGCCGAGTGCCGCGCCACAGCGGGGACACATGCCTTTGGCCAGCTTCGCCAAGATGGCATTGGTGGCGCGGGTCGCCTTGTCACCGGTGACACCACCCGCTCGCAGGGCCGTGGTGATGCAGTCACGATGCGCCTGCACGCCTGGTGCTGTGCCGGTGGCGTCTGGGGCCGGGGTCTGCGCATCGAGCCAGGACAGGATGGCGTCGATGTGTTCGCGCTGCAGGCCGCGGCCGGGGTCGGTCTCGATGAGCAGGGTGGGGATGCCCTCCTCGTCGCGCCGGTCCTCTGCCCAGCCGTGCTCTTTGCCGCCGTAGACATCGTCGATCCAGACCAGTGGACGGCGATCTATCCAGCGGCGGATCGGGCCCAGCTTGGCTGACCAGCCGAAGCCCGGCGCCTGGTTAGGCACCTCGATGACGGGCAGTGCGGGCAGTTCCAGACGGGGGGCGATCCATTCCGATGCGCGGTGTCCCCAACTGGTGGCCCACGCGATGTCGATGTCTCGGGCGAGCAGCTCACGAAGCCAGAACCCATGCTCGGGATTCAGCCACACGGGGCCGCTGGCGGGCATGCCGTCCGGACCGGGGCCGTCGTAGTGGTGTTCGTGATATCCCAGTGATCGCAGCGCTTCGTGGCCTCCGAGGATGTGCCGGGGATCTGCGGCCAGTACCCCGTCGACGTCTAGTGCTAGACCGGGCCTGTTCATGGTGCACCTTTGCTGTTGGTGATCGGTCGCGGCAACCGTCCTGGGTGGTGTCGCCAGGGTATCGGGTCGTACCTGGTGGCCCCGACATAGCAGAGTCCGGTGGCTGCGGGCTGGGGTCCAGATGGGCACGGGCTGGTCGGCTGCGGACCTGGGACGGCGCTGCACTCGGTGCTGGAGCCTGTCGATCGCGACGCGCTCTCGGCGACGACGGCGCAACCTGCAACGTCGGGCTCGGTGCTGGCAGGGCCCGGCAGGCTACCTGCGGCTGTCGCGGGTGCCACCGCGTTGCTCGGGCGCAGCGGGTGAAAGACCAGGGTTGTCGAGACAAGGCTCCGATGCTGTGGCGTGGAGCGCCGGGGCACCGGGTCCCTCGCCTGCCTGCTCGTGGCGGCGTTGCCGGCGGATGCTCCGCAGCGTGGTTCGCCCGCTAGCATCGCTGTTCTCCCAGACCACCGTCGAGGTGACCGCGGGGTCAGGATGTGAAGGGCAGGTCGGTGACGCTGCAGGATCAGAGCTGGCACGTCGGGGATTCAACCCTGCTGGTGATCGATATGGACTTCTTCTTTCCCAACCCTGCCTTGGCGGCCCAGGCCCAGCATGAGCACTCTCTGCTGTATGACTGGGGGCACGAGGAAAATGCGTTCATGACCGGACCGGTGTGGGACTCGCGCGCGGCCCAGTTCCTGGCCCGCGAACTCCCGTTGCCGCCGTTGGCCGGATGGGAAGAGTTCTGGGACCGCTTCCCGGATTTGCACGACGTTCCTCTGTGGTTTGCCAACTCCAACCTGCATGCCGGTGACATGTTTCCCGGTGATGTGGAGGCGTGGAAGCGGGTGGTGTTGTTCGACGCCCACCACGACTGCGGTTACCGGGTCGGCTCGCTGGAGGACTTCGCAGTCCAGCCTCGGTTCTCTTGCGAGGATTGGATGCTGCGGCACGCTGTACGTGGCTCGGCGCTGGAGGTCCGCTACCCGAGGTGGCGGCCGCAGGCCATCGAGCAGGAGCCGTTGCCCCGTGGTGTCGAGGTGACGCGGGTCATCGATGACGGCGGCCTGGTTGTGGATGTGGTTCCGGATGCGGTGTTCGTGTGTATGTCACACGGTTGGGTGCCACCGTGGTGCGATGAGCAGGTTGAGGAGTTCCTCGACCGCTACCCGGGTGTGATCGTCGGCCAGATCGATGAAGACCCCGTGATCCGCGCCTTCTGTTTGGACAGTGTGGCCGCTGAGGCTGCCAGCTGGCACAGCCTGCGCGAGGAGGCCATCCGCCGGTCGCAGTCAGGCTGAGAGTGGCTGCGTGCGACACCTCTAGCCTGCCACGGATGCAGTTGCGCCGGGACCGCACTCAGAGGCTGATCAACGAAGTCATGTCGGTGATGCGATCAGTCACATTCCTCGGCGCAGTCGAGGTGTTCGGTGGCGCTGTTGTCTTGACGCCAGCGGGCGGTGACTGGCCACGAGAGACCGCGAGGCCAGCGAGTTGACCACCTTCAAGGCTGGGCGGCCTCCTGGGTGACCGCCCAGCACATCGAGATCGTGACCTTGCTGGCCGTGCTCGCCTGACACAGCAACGTGAGCATGCTGGCGTCGGTGTGCCCGTCGGATCGGTGACGGCCTGGCCTACCGGCTCGTGGGTGCTTCCACAGGCCGTGGGGGAACCCACCCACTATCCGGGTCATAACGGCGCTTCACCTGAGCCGGGCTTCCCGCCAGAACAGCGAAGTCCGGGTATTCGCCCCGGGCAACCACGGAGTTCGCGGCGACCAAGGTGTTCCGCCCGATGCGAGCACCGGCCAGTACTGTCACGTTCCGGCCGATACTGCAACCCGACCCGATCGACACCGGACGACTTTCTGGCGGCCACTGATCATGGATTGGCTGGTCAACGAGATCATACCGGTGATTCTGATCAGTCACAAAGCAGTCTGGAGCAAACCACGTTACGTCACCGATCTCCACATGCAGATGTGCGATTAGTTGGAAATACCGGCCGAACCCGCACCGCTCGCCGATTGTGATGATCGGTTCGGTGCCGCGCGGTCCCGTGTCGAGTCTGTCCTGACCCTCGATCATGCCGACCGACAGCACTGCAAAGGGGCCGACTTCGGTGTTCGACCCCAACGAAATCCAGTCCGTGTTCTGCAAGAGCAACTGCGGAAACTCGATCCTGCTGCCAGGGCCGAAGCTTCGGAACCGAGCCGCCTCGGGGTCGTCTTCAGTGATCGTACCGACCTCTCTCGCCCACGACCACACCTGCCGGACCACGCTTCCCGCACTAGGGTTCGCCATGAGCTCACGCAGAGTCCAGTCCCCAATCTCCTTGTCCACCCAAGCAACCTACAACCGACTCATTCGCATGACCTGCCCGCCGTCAGTCGGTGTTCTCGGAGTTGTTCGCAGCTGCGACCTCGTCTTCGACGTGACGCGCTTCCCTGAGCATGGAGGTCGCAAGCATTACGGAGATGAGGGCCTTGACGGCGGCGAACTGGGTTAGGTCGGCCTGGTGAGCCGTAGCATGCCGATTGAAACGAGAAGCGTGGGCTCATCACTTTGACCGTTGAAGTACTTACGAGCCGCGCCTCACGCGGGACAGGAACCTCCCCCGTCGCCTGACGCAAGCGGAGTGAGCGGTCGAACTCGTCCTGGAGCACGCGATGGGCAATCTTGCTGTTGCAGGGCACCCCGAACAGCGCCTGCGTGGCGGTCACAGGTTTCCTCAGGCGTGGTGGCGAGCATGTGGCACGACGGCTGGTGGGGCCGCCCATGCGGGCAGCCCCACCAGGAACGGTCAGGCGGTCAGGTCCGTCTGGTAGTCGTGCTCGGCTGATGCGGCTCCGGCCTCGTTCGGGGTCACCGTGCGTCAGAGACCTCGGTGGCGTCGCCGTCAGTGGGCAGATCCTCGCCGTCGGCCAGAGGCTCGTCGTCGGCGCCAGGGTCCTCGTCGTCCAGGGTGGCTTCGACCTCGATCTCGTCCTCCACCGCGGCGGCCAGGGCCGCGTCCACCGGCTCGGACCGATCGAGCACCAGCATTTCCACCTCGGAGGGCACCCAGTCGGCGGGTCCGGAGGGCTCCAGCGTCTGCAGCTTGAGCGTGCGGAGCTTGGCGAAGTAGGCGATCTCCTCCTCGTTGGGGTTCTCCCACGTCCTGCGGCGGCTGACGCCTTGTTCCAGTGCGGCAAGCACCATGACCATGCTGATCACGCGGGCCCGCTCCGGCTTGGCCTTGAGGATCTCCGCCCTGAGCGCGGCCCTATTGCCGTTACCGGCGAACTTGCTGTCCCAGCCCAGCAGCGTCAGCGCCAGGCGGTGCCCCCGGCCCGCGGCGTCGGCGTAGCGAGCGCTGCTGGCTCGCATCGCCTCCAGCCAGGTGTCCTCGGCCTGCGACAGGGTGCGTCGCTTGGCGAATAGCTCCAGCGCCTCCATCCGCTTGATCGTGGCCGAGTCCCACGCCTTGCCCTGGGCGATCACCGTCTTGCGGTACCGCTTCTGCTCCGCGGTCATCGGGCCCGTCTGGACGGCGCTGCCGGTGGGGTAAGTGGGGCGTTCAATGAGGGTCTTGCCGGGCTCGGCGTTGCGCTCGGCGTGCTTGTGCCGCTGGAAGTCGGTGCAGACGTGGATGACGGTGACCGTGCCTTCCTTGTCCGGCCACACGCGGTGAAAGGTCAGGTAGGCGGCGTGGCCGGGGCAGGTGGCATGCCGTTTGATGCTCAGCGTGCCGCCTGGCTTGGTTTTGGCGGTGGGGCGCAGGTCGGCGAGCTGGCGGATCTGCGGGCCGCGGAGGGTATCTGGGGGTTCGATGACTGTCAGGCCCTGCTCGGCCAGTTCCGCGGCCGCGGCCGCCAGCGCCACACGTTCGGTGCGCGCCACACGCAGCCGCTGGGCGATGTTGTGGATCTGGCCGGGGTTGGTCTGGGCGCATTCGGTCAGCTCCTCGACCGCCGCGCTCTCGTCGCCGTAGGCCTCGAATTCGGCGATCACCGCACTCTCGGACAGTCCCAGCACGCCCTGATGGGCCAGCTCGGCGGCGTGGGTGCTTTGTGCGACCGCCATGAGGACGGCGGCGTCGTCATTTTTCAGCCGCAGCCGCTTGCCTACCGTCACGGGCTCGACCCCCAGTTCCAGCAGGCCCTGAACGGTGCGCAGCTGGTCGGCCTGGGTCATAGCGAATCGCAGGAAATTTGCGCCGTGCTGTTCGACCATGCGCTCGATCGCGGTGGCCTTCTCGTCGGAGATGCCGTGGGCCTGGGCGATGACAAAGGCCTTCTTCCAGGACACCTCGCCGCTCTCGGTAGCTCGTTTCTTCGCCTTTCGCAGGCCGTAGGTCCGTACCTGCCCGTCGATCACGATCAACTGCCCGTGCGCGTCGTAGCGGGCGATGATCGGGATGGTGTTGCCTTGGTCGAGGAGGTCGGCGACGAAGTCTGCGTACTCCTCGTCCTGTGGGTCTTCCAAGCGCTGCGGGTCGAACAGTCGCACGTTGGGCCCGATGACCAGCTCGTCGGGGTCGACGTGCAGCAGCGTGTAGTCCTTGACCTCCTCCGCGCTGGTCGGCAGGACCAACTCGATTACCGTTGGGTCGATGTCGGGGGCGGTGACGTCCTGGAAGACGGTGTCGGACGGGATGGTGATGTCGGGGGCGAGTTCGGTCGTGGGCATAGGGGTTCTCCAGTTCACGCGAGGATCGGAATAGAAAAATGGTGAAGAAATGGGGAAACGTGCTCCGCAGATACGGGGTTGAGTCGTGTGTGTGCTTGTCCCGGGGCGGGAGGGCACATGCCACAGCGCCATGGCCGGGTACAGGGCATCGCGGGCAAGGCCAGCCCACGCGTCTCGGATCGCCGTCTGGTGGCCCCGTGCAGGGCGGGAGACCTCCCCCGGTCCTTCTGGGGTGTCGCGGGCAGGATCGGGCGCGTGCGGCACAGCCAGGGCCGGTGGGCTCGGCTGACTGGTGTGGGATCGCGCGCAGCACGAGCGGGCGGCAGCGGGCCCGTGGTCTCGCCTGGTCGTGCTGTGGCGGTGCGGGTTCGGTCTTCGAGTTCAGCGAGCGGACGGGTGCCGGGCCGCGGGTCAATCCTGTTCGCGGACCGGGGCCTGGTGACCAGAACATGCGGAATGAACATCCGCCGGAACGGGGTGCGCCCAGCCGTCACGGTCGTTGCTGGCAGAAAACGTCGGAGTTGGTGCCTGGCTCAATCCTGGACGACCTTTACCAGGAGGTGTTCGAGTCGCGGGCCGCTGATCGCGTTCGTGCCATCCGTCGGGCCGGCTGCCATTGGCCCAAACACGAGACTCCAGCGCACTACGGGCAACATGGGGGTGATGGCGTTGGGTTCCAGTCGCCAAGCCAGGCGTGCCGGCCGGTCTCGGCGAATTCGGTCCGTCGCTGTTGCCAGTCGGGCATCCAGAAGTGCATCCGCCGTTGCCATGGGCGGCCGTGTGGGCGTCCGCCGGGCTGGGTGGCGTGTGCCTGTTCGTGGACGAGCACGTACTCGATGAGCCGCATCGGCAGGCCGAACACGGCCCAGTGCAGCGTGGTCTTGTGCTTCGGCGGGCCTTCGTAGATGCCCCAGCGGCGTCGGCCAAGGTCGCGAACCGCGTAGCTCAAGCCGGTGATGTGGCCATCCAGTTCGTACTGGCCTGCCTCACGGCGCAACCAGGCGAGCCCGGCTTGCCGGTACAGCCTGATCACCGCCCGGCGGGCCAGCTCTGGCCGCTGTCTGCGCGCGGTCAGGACGCCGTCGGGTGTGATCAGGGGCATCTGTGCGGCATCTGCGGGCGAGGCGTTGACGAGTTGGAGCCGGTAGCGCCGGCCGAGCAGGTCGAACTCTTCGCCGTCGACGAATTGTTTGACCGCGTGATCGGGGGCCAGCCGCGTGGCGGTGTCGACCTTCTCGGTGATCCATCGACGATGGCTGTAGACAACCCGCGCAACCTGTTCCGGGGCGGCCGTCGGCGGGATCAGCACCTCGACACCGCCTCCCGGATTGACTTGGATGCCGGTCGTCCGGCGTCGAAGACGGATGGCCACCTCGACCTGCCATTCGGGCGGCAGGTCGAGGGCGGCCAGAGCGGCGCGGTAAGCGTCAGGGTCGGTCATCGTGCTCCCTGCTCGTAGTTGATGTGCTCGACTGAGCTGGCCACGGTGGCGGCGCCGGTGCGCAGCAGCTCGTTGACGCCCGTGGACATCGCGGAATGAATCGATCCCGGTACGCCGTAGACGCGACGGCCGAGCTCACCGGCGGTTCGGGCGACGGCGAGGGCGCCGCTGCGCTGCCCGGCTTCGACGATGAGGGTCGCGGCGGTGAGAGCGGCGAGCAGACGGCACCGGGTGTGGAATCGGATGCGAGTCGGTTCTGTGCCGATCGGGTACTCGCTGACCAGCAAACCGCCCTGCTCGATCACGCTCTGGTAAAGCCGAGCGTGCTGGTGTGGATGGGTCCGGTCGACGCCGTTGGCTAGCACGACGATCGTCGGGCCGCCGGCGCCCAGCGCGCCGCGGTGCGCAGCCTCCTCGACCCCGAGGCTGCCGCCGCTCACAACGGTCGCTCCGGCGCGCGCAAGGTCGTAGCTGAACTCCGAGGCGACGATGTGTCCGTACGCCGTCGAGGAACGGGAGCCCGTGACTGTGACGGCGGCGCTGGTGAGCTGAGCCAGCGAGCCGCCGCCGCGCACCCACAGGGCGAGCGGGGTGCCGAAGCCGGACAGGCTGGTCAACCGTTCCAGCGGCCACTCGTCGTCTTCGGGTGTGACTAGCCGCGCCGCGCCGTGGTCGAGGGCCCGCAGGTCGTCCTCGATCCGTGCGTCAGGCCGGGTGAGTTCGCCGAGCACGGCGGCAGGGGCGGTGCCGTGCCGGATCTGTGTGACGGCCTCGACCGGCCCGTGAACGGTGACGTAGTGATCGATGGCGGGCGCGGGTGGTTCGGCGGCGCGCAGGAGGAACAGACGGGCGCGCAGTTCGTCGTGTGAGGGCATGGTTCACCTTTTCGGCGGGTCAGGCTTGCTCGGGTCCGTGGGCTTGGCGGGTGCGGTCGGTACTGGTGTGGCTAGGGCTCGGTGCGGTCGTGCAGTGGGATGGGCAGGCTGTGCCCGATCAGCTCGCGCAAGCGGGAATCGCTGGTGTGCAGGTGAGCTCCAGAGGCCATGAACCAGGTGCCGGGCGGGGCGGCGGCGGGGCGTGCGACGTAGCGGCCGTGCTCGAAGAGGAGGTAGACGCCCGGCGCGTCGTCTGAAGGTTCGGCAATCCGGGCGAAGGCAGGTAGCGTCCGCTCCTGCCCGACACCGAGGATCGTCACGTGGCGGACACGGGAGGACAGGCCCTTGTTGGGGCTGTGGAACGGGCCGGTCAGGATCTCCGCACGCAGTCCTTTTCGGACGACCGGCACGTCGATGAGGCCGTCCCCGAGTTCGGGGATCTGGTCAAGTTCCGTGATACCCCACGGTGTTTCGGTGTAGGCCGGCAGAAGCCGGTAAGCCGGGACGTGGCCAGCTCCATGGCGCACAGAGGCTGTGGCCTCGGCCGGCAGCCGGGTCAGCACCGTCGCGCGCAGGCGGTCTGTCCAGGCGTGCGCTTCACTGGTGTGCCAGCCGATCGTGCCGCTGGTCTGGTACTCGTAGCACTCCAGCAGGCACAGCGCGGCAATCGGATGCAGCGCGCGGGCGGTGACCGTCGCGACGTAGTCCGGCGACTCGCCGTCCTGCTGTCCACCATCGTGATGGGGCCGGTGCTGCTGCAGCAGCATCTGGCCGACCGGGGTGAGATCGTCGAAGATGCCGATCAGGCCGAATTGCAGTCCGGCGTTGACGAGTCCGTCGATGTGCGCAAGGTGCAGGTCGAACCGAGACACTGCGATGTCCTTTCCTTGTGGTGGCGCGGTTTCACGCGGTGATCGGGGCGGATGTGCGCAGTGGCAGCGCGGTGGTGGTCCAGCCGTAGAGGTCGAAGACCTGGCGGGCGTGGCTGGGGCAGTAGAGGTCGGCAGCTCCGCCCTGGCCGGCGTGGGTGGCGCGGCGGTGGCAGTAGCGAGGGCCGCGGCCGTTGCCGGACTCGGTGAGCCTGGTGCACGCGCGCAGCCGGCGGAGGCGGATGAGCAGGCCGGGGCCGCCGTTGACGCCGGCCCAGCGGCCTCCGTAGGTGTCGGTGGCGTGCCAGAGGTAGCGGGTCCACATCCCGCCGGAGGGGGTGTAGGTGCGCCGGCCGGGCTGGCGGGTATCGGCCAGATCGATCGTGGCGAGATGTCCGCCGGGCCAGGTGGTCAGCGCGTCGCCGTCGGTGGAGACGTAGGCGAGGAAGATGTTCGCGCGGGTCATCGCCTCGCGTTCCTGTTCATTCGAGCACGGGTAGCAGCTCGTGGCACCGGTGTGCGTGTCGATCGCGATGCCGGTTCCGGTGCCGGGAGTGGCCGGGGTGGCGTTGTGGCCGCAACCCAGGACGTCTGCCACGTCGGCGGTGGAGGAGGTGGTCATGGCAGTGTGAGTTCTTTCCGGCCGAAGGTGGTGCAGCGGAGGGATGAGAGGTCGCCCGCCTGGTGAGTCCGGCCGATGCGCCAGGCCGACTCAAGACGTGGCCGACCGTCACGGTGGCCATGTGGGAAGGGATGTGTGGCTAGGCCAGCAGCCGTAGACGGAACGCAGGCAACTCCTGGCACGGGTCGAGGTGGCGCGGATCGGCACCCTCACGGGCACGCCAGGTGACCTCCCACCACCAGCGCAGCAGCGCGCGGACCGCACGAACTCGGCTCGGGACGTTCGGCAGGAAGTAGACGAGTCCCCCGCCGCCGAGGAGGTGAGCACGGTCGCGGTAGGCGGTGGGTGACCATCGGTTGCGAATTCGGACCAGGCCACCGATGACGCTGACGGGCTGGCGAAGGCCGTAACACTCGGCGGCGCGCTCGTCGATGGTGACAATGTGGACGGTGTGACCACTGGTCGTGTCCACGATCGGGGTCAGGGTTGCTGTGCCGTCGCGGGAATCTCGGCCATTGACCCACAGCGTCACGACGTCGGTGGTGTGGGGGTGCGTGGTGTCGGACAGGGGAACGTGTCTCCTTCGGTAGGTGATCAACGCGCCGGAGGTTCAGCGCGGGGGCCGCCAGCACTCGGCCGGCACCCGTCTTCGGACCTCGTGCGTGGGGCGGATGGATCGGTGATCGTGGTCAGCGGCACTGACCGGTGATCCGGACGAGGTGGGCCATGTCGACCACCGGGCCGGCCCAGTAGCGGACATGGACTGGTTCGTTGCCGATTCCCCAGACGTAGAGCCGGAAATCGGGGTCGCTCGGGCACGCCCACACGGAGGTGTTGCCCCTGCCCTCAGGCATGGGGACTCCGAACTCGTCGCACCGACCGATCTCGATTGCCGACCACGGACCGGACCGGAGGTGCTCGAACACCCGGACATACGGGGCGTCGAAGGGCGCGGCGTGGGCCTTCTGCCGGATCGCGACCCACTCGGCCAGCGCCGACGCGGACAACGACCGGGCGGAGGTGATCACGGCGCGCACGGCCTCGGCGCTGGTGAGCCGGCCGTGGTCACTGCTGTCGGCGTAGGCCAGCGCGCACGGTCCGGTGAACCACAACGTGATCCACTGCGGGCCTCGATGCCAGCCGCGGGCATAGCCCCGAAACCCGCCCATCTCGCTGGCCGGGACCGGCGGCAACGCACCGTCCAGGCCCTGGTCGGGTCGAGGCATCCACTTGTGCGCACGGAGGTCCTCGGCCACGGTCGGATACAGCATGTCTGTGGTGCGGGCACCCGCGTAGGCGTGGGCCGTGCGGCTCAAGGATTCCGCCAAGCCGACCATCCGGCCTGTCACGTTGCGGAGGCCACGCACCGGCATGGGTTTCGCGCTGAGTGCGTCATCGGCCAGGTTGGCAACCTGGCACCGGAGTTCCGCCGCGAGCGCGGCCAGCTCGGCGAGGCTGGCGGCCTGTATGCGGCTGAGCGCTTCGACGGAATCGGCGCGTGCACGTTCCTGGTCGAGCTCGGCGCGCAGCGCGTCGACGGTGGCCGAGTTGTCGTTCGTCATGGTGATCGTCGCTTTCGTTGGTCGGTGCGGGTGAATTCCGGAGGTGCTGGAGACAGCGGTCAGTCGGCGGCGGCGGTTCGCCTCGGACCGAGGCCGGCGGCCGAGCCGTCGGCGGTGACGACGGCGCGGCAGGCCGAGCACGGCGTGCGCCTGGTGGAGGGCCTGCTGCGCGACCCGCTCGGGCACTCGGTCACCGAGCGGGTTGTGCAACGGGCAGAGCAGGACGTCCGTCCTGCCGAGCCGTCCGGGTCGCCCTGGACACGGTTCTCGGCTGTGTGCTGGAAATCCGCGGGGTTCAGGCGGAGCCGGACGGTGCCCGGCGCCCCTGTACGCCGCGGCGGTCTCCGGCGCGCCAGCCGTGATGTCCACAGTGGACTGAGGGGTCCCAAGGCGGGGACAGGTCGGCGTGACTGCGCCGAGATTTGGGCCCCTGGTCGCGGTAGGTGGGACTCATGGGCGTACTCCCCGGTGTCGAGGAGGGACGACAAGGTGTGATTCCGGCGGGTCTGCGCCGGTTCGGGCCAGCCGGTTCCGGGAACCTGGACGCGCGCGGTAGCGCCGGTGACCGACGGAGTGCAGCCAGTCACCTGCACGCCCACCGCGGAGGCGCCGCGGTGAGCTTCAGCCGGTGGTCTGGCAGTCCGGGGCGGCGACGGCGGTCTGGGGCATGGCGCTGATCGCGGTCAGCCACGGCACGCCGAGCTTTTCCAGCCGGACCTCGTCGGGTTCGGCCGCCAGTTGCAGAATCTCGGTTTGGGTGAACACCGGATTGCCGTCGCCGTCGCAGTAGGCGGTGAACTGCCCGAGGCCGGGCACGTACAAGCAGGTGATCCCGAGCCAGTCGTAGGCCGGTTCCTCGTAGGTGGTGAACGCCGCCTCTGGGGCGTTCTGGATCAGGTCGTTGGCCAGCTTGATGGCGTGGCCACAGGGGAACGTGTCGGCGCGGTAGGGCTCGCCGACTTTCACAACCGCGCGGGCGTCCGCGTCAGGCTCGGTGAGGTCGTACTCCTTAAGAACGTCGAGCACAGAACGCACGCGGTGTGGGGGGCAGGCGTGGATGGTGAGGGCTCCGGAGGTCCAATCACCCATGACAGATCGTCTCCTCGTGGATGTGTGGTGGTGTGTCCCGCTTCGGCGGGGCGCGCTCGGTGAGTACCGGCGCGGTGGTGCAGAGTGCGTCGCCCCCGCCGAACGCGGGCGCACAGCGAGCTCTCCCGTATCCCCCATCGGGGGTGTCCGTGCACTACTGGGAAACGTCTGGCTGATGCGACTGAACAGGCATCCAACTTGCGGATTCTCGAGATTGACGACGGCCAGCACGCAGTGCTGTGGCTGGGGTTCGCACCAAACATCGGCACATCAGGTCCGACCATGGCCGTCATGGCAATGTCGACTTGTCCTGCGTGGCCAGTGCCACCACACCGTCTGCAGCGTCGAACCCTGCTACCTGAGCCCCGGGCATGCAGGCGGTCATCCTGAGGTGTTCTGGGACACGCCTACACGCCGGCGACCCATTTTCTGTTCCAGGGGTACCGATTCGGCGTCAACCACCGTCGGGATGGTCTGCCTGCCCAGACTCGCTGGAGCGGGCATGATGGCATTCACTATGACCACTCGCCGAGACCTGACCCAGGTCGCTCTCCTGGAGGAGCTCTACGCCCGAGTGCCCCCGCTGGAGTGTGTGGGGAAGTGCGGTCACTCGTGCGTGTCCGGCATTGACATGAGCGAGGCCGAACGCAGGCGCATCAGTGAGGCTGGATGCAACATCCCTGAGCGGCACGACAGCCAACCAGGGTCAGGGTGCCCAGCGCTCACTTTTCTTGGCACGTGCTCGGTGTACTGGATCCGGCCGATGGTGTGCCGGATCTGGGGAGCTGCCGAGTCCATGCCGTGCCCGCATGGTTGCGGTCCGGCCGATGGGCGGGCGCTTCTCAGCGCAGGTGAGGCATTGGAACTGCTGGTGACCAGTCTCGAAGTAGGGGGCAGTTCGTTGGACGACCAGATTGCTCAACTCCGCCCATACCTGCACGATCCCGAGATTATCGGGCTGTTGACGGCGATGGTGGGCGGAGACCCCACGGCTCCGGCGAAGCTGATCACTGCTGTCCGGCGACATCGAGGGCGTGACAGCTCGTAGCCGCGGGCGAACCGGGTTCCTGCAGAGGCCAAGCGCAGCGCTGAAGAGGGGTGCTGGTCCAGCTGAGCCGGTGTAGACCAGGCCGGAGTGCACCGAGTGGGACCCGACCTAGAGATGGCCTCCAGTGTCGAAGTCGGTGTCAGGGGATCGGTCGCGTGGGGCAGGCATCGTTGTGGGGCAGGACAAGGACGCGGTCGGCGGGATCCGGATAAGCCTGGGCCTCACAGGTTCCGCATTCCTTTGCCTGCCATCTCCAGTGGCCCGCGGCGAAGTCGTAGCGGCCGTGTCTGTCTGGGACGTAGCACTCCGGGTCCGCGTCTTCATTGGCCTCGGGCGAGGTCAGGAGGACATCCACACCGTCCCAGCTGGCGGAGCAGAACTCGTCGGGCTCCTCGCTGTGCAACTTGTTCGTCCAGTCAACGACGTGCTCGGCGGCTTCGCGGGTGAAGGCGGGCAGGACCCAGCCGTTCCATCGCGCAGTGGGATCCACCCAGGCCGGGAACCACTTACCTTCTCCGCGCCCGTAGAGGTAGATGTAGACGAATGCGTTGTCCTGCCGGGAATCACTGTCGGCAAACGCAGTGCCCTTGGGAGACATGGGAAAGTTGAGTGTGGGCTGACGACGGACGTTGACCGTCGTACCTCGCCGCTCCAGCACCGTGCCGACTGGATGGCTGGCGGCACGCTCGGCCAGGTCCTCCGCAATCGCAGTTGTCCGTGCGAGCAGCGTGGCGCGGTCATCCTGCCTGCCGATTCCGGCGGCCAGGAGACCGCGGTGGACATTGTCGTGGTACTCGTCGAAGGTCAATTCTAATGTGACGATCATGGCGGTGGTGGTGGACCTGCGGGAGTCCAGCCCGAGAAATGCTCGACCGCAGCCACAACTGCTGTCGGGGTCCTGCTGGTCAAGGTCGCACATCGCAGGCAGACACACGAGTTCGGCCTCGTGGGCGTGGGCAAAGTCGTTGTGGCGGGTACCGTGGGTGGCCCGGGTGGCAACGAGCACATTCATGTAGGGCATGGGTTTCCTGGGGGTAGGCGATGCCGGGGACGGTCGACGCGCGCTGATGGGGACTGCCACGGCTCGTGGTGTTCCCGCGGAAGGCGACTGTGGGTGTTGATGTGGTGGCTTCATCTGGCTTGGTGCATCCCGCCGACTCGCCCACAGGTTTCCGTCCTCTGTGGAGGATCAGGCTCGTGGTGACGGCACTGCGCGGGGGATGTGAGGCTGGGGGCAGGCTCCGAGTCGCGCCTGTCATGCTCTGCGTTGGCGAGGGTGGTGGTGTGCTGTGTCGTATGAGGCTTGGTCATGGGCGATCGCGGCGCTCCGGCCAGGCCCGCCGGGACGGTCCCGGCGAATCGGTGTTGCCGATCTCTTCCTCATCCGAGCAGGCGCCGACACTGCAGATGATGAGGCCGCTGAATTCGGTGAAGCTACTCAGCTGATCGTGCAGCCAGCACTCGATCGCTTCGCCCACTGTGCCGTCAGCGGGGACAGTCGTGTTGAACCAGCGCTGAAAGGTCGCACTGAGCGGGCTGGCTGACCGTGGTTCGCTCTGCTGTTCGGCGGATGGGCACAGAGGCTGTCGTTGCCGGACCAGATGCCGACCTCGGTGAGAAGTGTCGTGCGCCCGGTGATCGGATCCTCTAGTAGCCGGGCTATGTCCTCCCCCGGGCGGACCTGGTTGATCGACACGATCGCGATGTGGTCCATCCTCAGCAAAGATCGCGATCATGGTCTCGGGTGACAGGGATCCGGTTGGGACACTATGTGGGTGTAGCTGGAGAGCCAGGTCGCCGCGTCCGGGCCTGGTTCGGTGAGCGCGTCGATCTGGCGGATGATGTCCAAGCGATCATGGGTGGACATGTCCGTCCTTCTCAACACCCGTTGCGCGGCACGGGAACCAGCTTGTGACGGTGTCGGCACCATCTGGCATCCGGATGCCGGGTGTCTCGCCCCGGGCGGGGCGCTGACGCTGGGGGCGGCGCAGGCGCTGGTGTCAAGCCGCGTGCTGGCGTGCCGCTGGTAGCTGAGGGGAGCAGCGGAGTTCGCCAGTACGCGGCTTGACTCCGGGGCCGGAGTCGCCCAGCGTGCGCCGCGCCGCCCGGGGCGAGACACCCGGCTCGGATGCCTCGCCTGCTCAGTCGTGGCGGCGCCAGCGCACGGTGTCCTCGACCAGGTCGGCGTCCCACACCGGCAGGCCCGGGTCGGGCTCGAAGCCGAGGAAGCCGTGGTCGTGGCGGGCGTACCAGCCTTGGGTGACGCTGCCGTCCAACAATGCCCCGGCCACGCCGTGCGGCCGGCAACCCGATGCCCGCTCTGCGTGGAGGCAGAACGCCGGACAGGCGCGGCCGGCCACTTGGCCGGACAGCCCAACCGTTCCGGAAACCCTCGGTAGCCAGTCCCGTTCGGACCTAGCGGTTCATCACGATCGCGGCCGGGCTGTCGACCATCGAGGCAGTGTCAGGGTAGGTGTAGTACCACTTCTGACAGGTGCTCTGGGCTTTGCTGGGGTTGCCGCCGGTGCGGAGTTGCCGGGCGATGGCCTGGCGAACCTCGGCGGTGAACGCGGGCGTCCAGGGGGTTAGCCGGATCGCTTCGACCAGACCAGTGGCAGCGTCCACGAGCACGATCCGCACGCTGACGCCGCCCGCGGTCCCGGTCTCTGGCAGACCGGCAGTGCGATTGGTCTGCCTGGCTGCCTCCCAGGTGCCGTCCTGCCAGAGCGAGGCGCCCAGTTGCCACCCCAGCAGGAGCACCTCGTCGGCGGCCATCAGCAGGAAGTTCGCCACCCCGGTTCTCACGTCGTTGATCTCACGGTCATTCGGTCGTTTCAGGAAGAGCAGAATCTCCACGCCCTGCTCGGACAACGTCACCTGCGTCGTCTCCGGCCAGCTTTTCTTGTTCGGGTGGTAGAGATGGCCTACGGCAAGGACGTGCAGCTGTTCCGGGGCGGGTTGGCTGCCGGCGAACTCATCATCGGCGGGGTCGGTGGTCAGGCCCAGTATCGGGTCATAGGGAAGGTCGCAGACGATGAAACCCTCCGGGGAGACCGTCCACCCTGCCCGCAGCACGGCTCGCACCGGCGCGGGAACGGTCCGCCCGTCAAGGGCGGAAGCCGGCGCACCGGCCCGCTCCTGGTAGTCGGAGGCGAGCAGGACGACCACGTTGTGACCACTGTCGGGCATGTAGCAATACCAGGGGGCCAACTCCGGGGGGAGTTCGGAATGATACCGGTGCCCCGCGGCGGCGTACTTGCCATAAACCTGGTTGATCACCGCTGCGGGATCGACTTTCTGGGACACACATCCTCCGTTGTCGGCAGGCTCCGGCACCACAGCTTCGCGCCATCCCGCGGCCCGGCCGCCGAAGGCAGGGCCAGGTGCGTGGGCGGTCGGCGCCCGTGCGGGTTCCGGTGCGGAGCAGCGCAACCCGCTGCGGTTCACTCACTAGCACCTCATGCCCGTGCGGAGAGGATGACGAACACCCTCTCGCTTCGGACACTCGGCCATGGTCGTTTCGGCGCGTTTCGCATGCTGGGTAGCACGGAGTGTAGCGACTGTCCCCGACACCGGTGTCGGCCCACGAACTGGTCAACAGCAACCGCTTGTCCTGTTCGCCCACAGACTCCTCGACGTCGGCCGCGCCCTCGTTCACCGCGCCAGTTCTGCCCAGTCCCGAACTCGGCGCCGTCCTGGCCTTGGCCACCAGGGGAACAGCCAGCGGTGTCGCACGAGGGCACCTGGGGTGAGGCCGTTGCTGAGCTGGAGCCGGGCCCCTAGGTTGAGTGTGACGAGGTGACGGTCTCGTTCAGTTCTCCGGGGTGCGGGGTGGGTAGTCACCGGCAGAGCAGCTGATGTCGGCGAGCCGGACGAGGGTTTCCAGCAACGCCAGACCCCAGTATCCGTAGCGCTGGCAGAGTGTTTCGAACCGAACGCAGCTCTCCCAGTCCACAGAGGACATCGCAGTGATGTCGACCTCGACATCCCGGTCCAAGGTGGCGCAGTCGCGGAGGATGACGATGCTGCTGGGGCGCTGGGGATCGGGCACCGGTGGCAACAGCGGCCTACTGTGGCCGTGGTGGGCTGCGATCAGGTGCACCAGCAGATCGGAGTCCACTCCCTTCACCACCCCGGCGTCGAGAAGGTGGCTGGCCAGGAACGCTGCGAGCCCCTCATGCCGGGCCCCCTCGGGGTAGCCGCTGTACTTGCGCGCCTGGATGAGCGTGGCGCGATTGGCCGGATCCATATCCGACTTGGCCAGCGGGTGATCCGCGGCTTCGACTGCCAGGTGCGATCCGCGGCGCAGCATTGCTTGAAACCGCGGATCGAGCTTGCCCAGATTGTGCCAGCGGGCCGCTTGGACGACGGTGGCGGCCACGATCGGGTCCAGGTGGAGGTTCCGGGCGAACTCCTCGGTCAGGTCACCGACCTGGTCGTGGTGCTGGTGCAGGCTCAGCTGACGGTCGGAGGTGGAGGAGTGCCCGGCGACGTCTTCCCGGACCCCCGGGGAGCCCCGGTGGACGAGCACGAGCTCCGCGGCGCTGGCCGGGTGGGGGCTGGCGAACCTGTGGGGAAACGGCGCACCGGGGTGCAGCCGGGCCCACCACGCGCCGAGCCGGTAGCGAAGGTCGGCCAGGGTCTCGGTGATCGCGGACTCGCCCGCCTTGAGATCATGCTGTCGCGGTGCGGGCAGGATCGCGGGCAGATCGGCATAGAACATGGTGGCTGGCAGGTGCTGGCGCAGTTGGTCCAGCCGGTGCGCGATCGCCGCGGTGGTCTCGCTGTCGGCGGTGGCTGCCAGCAGGGGCAGCAGGGTGGCCGGGTCCAGTCGCAGCACCGGGCGGCGCCGGGCACCAAGGCTGGCCAGTTCGGCGATATCGAGCACCGGGCCGACACTGTTCGGCGCCCACCCGTAGGCGTCCAGGCCGCCGTAGGTGGCGGGCAGGATGAGCAGGTCCTCGGCACGCAACTGCCCGGCGTCGGTCACCACGCGGGGCCGCTGGTCGGTACGCAGCACCAGAACCGGCCGCGCGGCACGCACGGGCTTGCGGTCGGGCTCGGTGGGTTCGCACTCCAGGTCGGCCAGCACGCTTTTGTCCTCTGTGGACTGGAGCCAGGAGCGGACCGCGCTGATAGGGACTTCGAGGATCTCCTCGGTCCGGGGTGGGATCCGTTCGACCGTGGCCGCCCAGTTCTGGGTGTCCTTGGGGTGCATGTCGGCGCGCCAGAGCAGGCGCACCGTGGTGGGGCGGCGGCCCACTCCGTGCAGGAACGGCGCCACCGGGGCATCGGGGATGGGGATCGGGGCGGTGCGCACCCACCCGTGCAGGTGCTGGGCGAACATCTCCGGCACCCGCGTGGTCGTGCTCAGCGCCTCGGCCGGGGCCCGCAGCCCGCGCAGCGCCTGCGGGCTGACGTTCAGACCGTCGGGGTTGGTGAAGATCTCGGCGGTGACCGCGCGGGCACCCGGCCACTCCCCGGCGGGCTGTAGCTGGGTTAGCCAGTCCCAGGTGTGCTGGCGTGGCGGGCCGTAGACGGGGTCCGGGGTGGTGGTGACCGGGTGCACGATCACCGCGACCGCGGTGGCCGGGACTTGGCCGAGGCCGTTGAGCTGACCGAGCCGCCCCACCAGGGCATCCCACGGAGCGGACTCGGTGATCAGCACGTCCAGGTCGAGGATGGCCCCAACCTCCACTGCCTGGGTCGCCACCACGAACCGGGTCGTGTGCGCGGCGGGGTCCGCCTTACGCCACCCGATCATGATCTTGTCGGTCCAGGTGGCCAGGAGCCGGTCCCGGTCCCCCTGCCGGGAGTGACCGGTCAGCAGTACCGCCTCCGCCCCGTCGGCGTGCTGGCCGCGCAGGTGGGTGAACACCGCGCGGGCCTGGGCCACCGTGTTGACCACCACCCCGATCAACCCGCCCGGACGCGCCTGCGCGGCACGGGTCGCGGCCGCGACGAGCACGTCGGTGAGTTTGCGGTGCGGGCAGGTCACGGTGACCAGCTTCTTGGCCGCCCGCAACCGCTTCCCCGCCACTGGGTGGGCGAGGTTCTCCTCGAGGTCGAATATCGGCTCGACCGGTCCGGTGGCGGCGCGGTGGGTGGCGGTGAGCTGGACGAGCCGCATCGGGGCGGCCACCGGTTCGCTTGGGCGGTCCAGGTCTTGCACCGCGGTCACGGTGTGCAGGAACGGCTCGGACAGGTGGGCCTCATCGAGGAAGAGCAGCGCGTCGGTGCCCACCAGAGCGGCATCGATCGGCGCCAGCTTCGCCGAGGTGCCGTAGGGCCTAAACAGCAGCCGGGAGCCGACCTGGTCGACCGTGCCCACGACGATGCCGAAGCGGTCGGGGCGGTCCAGCCACCGCCAGTCCCAGCTGGCGCCCCCGCGCATCCGGGTGACCGACACCGGCTCCCCCGGCACCAGCGAAGCAGCCAGCCCGGCCAGGTTCTCGGCCACCAGCCGGGCTGCCACGCCGGTCGGGTTGCGCAATGCAGCGGCCAGGCGCTGGGCGTGGGCGTAGGCCTCATCGACCACGATGCGGCGGTCGACGACGAAGAACACCCGGCGCGGGCTGATCCCGGCCGCGGCGGTGTAGGCGGCCACGTCCAGCACCGTGGTCTTGCCCAACCCGGTGGGCACATCCAGCAGACTCGGCCACTCCCGCCGGGTGAGGACGTGCTCGACGAGGCGTTCCTGCCACGGGAACGGGGTGTGGCCATGGACCTGCTGGAGGAAGTCGGCGAAACCGCCGAGGGTGAACTCACTCATCATGCTCGCCTTGCCTGGGAGGAACGGGACGAAGTGGGCGGGATAGAGCCATGCCGAGGATCCGTCGCCCACCCGGGTACGAGACCAGGGGAGGGATGGAGGGCGGACTCCGCGGCGGCCGCGGGTGACCGGGTCACATCTGCTTGAGCCGGGCCAGCACCGCACGGTCGCGCAGGTGGATCTCCTCGCCGTGGCGGGTGAGGGCTCCGAGGTACTCCAGGTCGCGCAGGGTGTTCTTCAGCGTGGTCGCCGCGCGGGTGCCGTGGGTGACGCGGCGGTGGGGGTTGAGGCGCTCACCATGGGCGCGGCGGCGGGCGATCTCACCTGGGCCCACCAGTCGCGGTTGCCGGTCCTCAGGGAAATCTCGGATCCAGGCCTCACGGATGACGGAGCGGGTAAGCACGTCGCTGGCGTGGCCCAGCTCCAGCAGCAGGTCGGCGGTGATCACCAAGGCGTCGGTCACCAGCACCTGGTGACCGGTGGGCGCAGGCAACGCTGGGCACGGGCGACTGGAGTTCTCGGTGCGGTGGAGCGCGTGGTCGGTCATGGTCATCGTCCTCGGGGCAGCATCCGGTACCCGGAGCCGGGTGGCGCCGGGGCAGATGCTTGGGCCACGACGACCACGGCCGAAGCCGTGGCGAACGACGATGCGCGCCGGTGGACCGTGCCAAGGAGGGCCCGCCGAAGCGGGCGAGACTGAGCTGAAGAGTCAGACCCAGCGCACGGTGCCAACATCCGGCCACCCTGCAATGAGGGTGGCACCAAGCGGCGTCCAGGCTACCCTGAGGCGGGGCTGGGCGTCGACAGGGCCGCCTGGAGGTGGAGTGGGAGCTGGGGCGGCGCCGACGACTCCGCGCCGCTTCAGTCCGGGGTGGTGGCCACCGCAGCTCGATCACCCGGACTAGTGCGGCGCCAGCACCGGACTTCTCTGCATCCGCGCGGGGTGAGATCGGCGTATCGACGCCGGCGTCTGCTCTGTCGGTGCCCCGCGATGATCTGGCCGGATCGGTGATCGCGTGACCGGGCCCCTGCCGGGTGACGGGATCACCGAAGGCTGAAGTTGAGGTGCCCTGTGCATGATCGAAATGGTGGCGCTGCTGATCCGCGACCGCCTCGCAGGCAACGACCTTTGGGTCCTGCCGCGGCAGAGGTCGTCGAGACCTGTCGTCGGGAGGATGGGGCTGGGTTACCTGGTTCCTGCTGTGGCGTCAGGACCGAGGATGTGGACGATGAATCCTTCGCGGGCGAGGTCGGGTCGGGCTTCGTGGATGGCGCGGTCAAGTGTCCGCACTTGTGGTTCTGGAACACGCAGGCTGTGTTGTTTGCCCGGTTCGTGTGGTGGCCGGTCCCGTTGCCGTGCCAAGCAGACTTCCAGTGGGGTGGAGAGCACTGCCGCGACCGCTGGCAGGCTGGACTCGGCTGCGATGGCCAGCAGCGCGGCTCGGGTGCGGGCGAGGTGGTGGGTGCCGTCGACGATAGTTGTCAGCCCTGCGGCGCTTCGGTCCGCGAGGCGCTCCCTCAGAAGCGTGCCGGCCATCGGGTCCGCCGCCGGATCGGCAGGATCTCCGGACACCTCGGCGCGGTGAGCAGCATAGGACAATGTCGCGGTCCTGTTTCCCAGTTGGTCAGTCAGGACCTTGGCGAGCGTGGACTTGCCTGCTCCGGGCGGGCCGAGCAACACCACCACGCACGGTGCATGCTTGCTGATACAGCGGATCAGTGCGGCAGTCGGTTCCGGAAGCGGCGGCTGCGGCTGGCCGAGGTTGCCCATGACGATCAACGGTAGCGCCCACGTAGCCGAGGCAGCGGTCATCTCGGCTGGGGCTCTCCGGTACTTCCGCAAGGGAATGGACGGGATTGTGCTGTTCGTCCGTGCTACGGCGGCCTCCGCTGTGAGGGAGCAGCCGCTGGTAGAAACCGGTTTTGCCATGGGGGAACTGTCCATCTAGGACCGCTGCTTGTTCGCTCAGGTGGCCTGGAGTCGGTGTTCTGCCCAGGTTCGGGCTGTCTCGGCGAGGCGGGCCCGGTGCGGTGCCGGGTACTGCACGCGCAGCCACTCCCACCAGCCGTAGATGGTGGTGGCGAACGCTGTGATCTCCTCCGGGGACGCCTTGGACCAGGTGGGCAGGCCGGAGGCCCACTGTTCGGCGTCGGCAGGTTCGTGTCCGGCTGCGATGAGGCGCGGGACCAGGTAGGCAGTGTCGACCCAGACAGCAGCCCGCTGTGCCCAGGCCCAGTCGATGACGTGGGCCGTGTTGCTGACCAGGATGTTGAGCGGGTGCAGGTCGGTATGGGCCAACGTGTCACCGCGGACTGCCTCGGTCACCAGCGCCTCCCGGGTGACGAACTCGTCGAACCTCTCGCGCGCCCACTGGTCCATGTCTTCCGGTGGGTTGTGCCGGAGGCGACGCCAGGGGGCGACGCGCGTGAGTTTGTCGGCCAGCGCGGGCACCTGGACTGGTGGGCACGGGGTCAACTCGTTGGCCAGGGTGCTCACTCCTTCGCCGACGAGTGCCAAGTCCGGCGAGTGCGGGGATAGGTCGGCGTGCTGCCCGGCAGCATGCGTGAAGCCGAGCAGCAGCCAACCGTCCACCTCGACGTTCCAGAGAAGGCGGGGGGCGACCGCAGGCAGGAACGGGGCTACCTGCACCTCGGTCCTGTGCATGGCCGACGTGGGGTCCGTGGTGGCCTTGCAGAACACCGGCCCGCCGGTGGTGTGCAGGGTGGCGGCGAACGCGGAGTTGATGCCCGCGGTGGCGTGCTCCACCCTGGTGACCTCGCCGCAGTGCTGTTGCACGGCGTCTCGGACCGGGGAGGGGAGGTCTGCCCATTCACTGCGTTGTGTCACGGTCCCTATCTTCTCGGGTTGAGCCGACGATCAGTTGAGGTGGGGCGGCGGGTCGTCCGAGCAGCCGTTCTTGCAGGGTGGGCATGCGCCGCCCCCTCCGTGGCACTTCCCGGGGGCTACCTCCGTCCACCGGTGTGGGTGGACGCTCAGGCCGGTCGCGCAGATGGTCGCCGCAGTCCGGGTGAGTGCGGCTCCGTGGGGCCCGCCGGTGTCCTGTTCGTTGCCAGGGTCGGTGGGCACATGGTGGATAAACCGGCCTGCAAGGCGCTGGCAGAGCAGCAATGGCGACGTCGGCGTTGGAACTGTCTGAATGCCTTGTGGGTCAGGGGTTTCTCGGCGGCTGACGTCGGCGGTGCAGTCTCAGAGGGCCGTGAAGTCGGCATTGTCGACCCGCTTCGATGCGAAGTCGGCCCGCCTGGTCGACGTTCGACAACTGACCTGGTGACGACTCGGCGACCTCCCTGCTTCGGCCGAAGCCGTGGAGATCGCCGTCGCCGAGGTGCACGGCACGGCCTACATCGCCGTGCGGATCTGCACCGTGCTGACCGTCCTGTTGTTCGGCAGGGGTGAACGGCTGGCCTGGCTGGAGGGCGTCCACCGCGGTGAGTTTGAGCTAACCCAGCTCGGGTATCGCGAACTGGAAGGTCAAGTAACGAACCAGGGGACATGGTCCGATTCGGGATAAACCCGCAGGTCAGGGACCTAGATGTGCTGGCCAGGCTGCCACAGGACCGCCGTTGGCTGCTGCCCACCGGTCCGGCAGAATTCTCGGGCAGCCTCCGCAACCGCTGCAATCGGCACGGCGGAGTCCGCACGGAAGGTGGATCGTGACTCCCGGTCGAACATCAACTCGACCGGCTCAGGGGTTGGCTGTGCGGCGAGTGAGTCCACAAGCACCCCCTTCGGGGGCACCGCAGACTTCCGGGCGAGGTAGCTCACCGCGGCCACCACGCCGTCCTCCCCGACGGAGGTCAACAGCCTGGTGTCCGGGTAGTACCGCTCCCGGCCGTCGGCGCCCGTGGACGCCTCCCGGTCGGAGACAAACCACTGCACCACCGCCGCGCCGGGGGTCAGTAGCTCGGCAATCAGGGCCTCGACCTCGCTGGGCTGCCGCGCGTACCGGAGCCTGTTGCCGACCAGCACGCTCACCACGGTCTCGGTCACGGCGTTGCCTTCTCCCTTTCAGGACCTTCGGTTCGGTCGCCCCGCGCTCTCACACCACCAGCATGGAACCCTGCTGGATAAGCGCGGTCACCGCTTCCGCCGTACTCTGCTGGTCACCGCCCGCTTCTTGCGTCTGTTGGACCGGTCCCTCTGGCGGCGCTGGCTGTGAGAGAGATCGTCGGGGAACAGTGCGTTGAGCGCTTCCGCCTCGGCCACCACCGCCTCCCGGTAGGCAACCAGCGCAGCGCCGTGCTCGTTAAGCACCTGCGGCAGGCCGGTCATGCAGTGGCCCCAGTACCCCACCACCTCCTGCGGCGGCAAGGCGGAGACCTCAGCCTGTGCCACCTGCTCGAACCCGACGAACAGCTCGATCAGGTTGTGCCGCGCTTCGGCAAGCCGCTGCGCCTCCGGTGAGGCTTGCAGCGAGACCATGCCGTAGCCGTAGGCGATGTAGAGCATCTGCTTCGTGTCGTCGGGCAGCTCGTCGAAGTCCCCGCTCATTCCGGCTCGTCCTCCTCCTCGGTGGTGTCGGTGTAGCGCTGGATGGTCGGGGCGTGCTGTTCGGTGAGGTCGGAGTTGGCGGTGAAGTACGCGAGCGAGGCTTCGGCAAACTCTTGCGCCCGTGCGGCAAGCAGTTGTGTCACCGTCGCCAGCATCTCGGGGCCGCGCTCCCCGGTGTTGCACAGCCTGTTCCACTCCTCGGCGGTGACGTGCAGGGCCTGGATGCTCTGCCACAGTGTCGTCTTTTCCGGGCGGCCGTCCATCTGGAGGACGGCGAACTCGATGGCCTCACGCAGGACCGGCCGAGGAAACTCCGTCGGCCATCCCTTGAACCCGATCACGGTTGCTTCCTGGTCTCCGGGGCGGAGGCACGGGCACCAGTCCGGACGCGGTCCGCGCGGCCGCGTAGTTTGGCCAGGTGGTCCTCGGCCGAGGCGATCAGCTCCACTTCCGGGGGGCGTTCATGCAGGCGGACCCGCGGGGTCTGCTCGACCCGGTTCGGTTTGTCGTGCCGGGTGGTGCCTGCTGTGAACGGCCTATCCGGTTGCGGGGCCTCGGTAATCAGCGGCACAGGGTCCATGCGCCGGGCGGTGGCGCGGTGCCGGATGCAGTCCCACATCAGCGGGATTTCGGTTGCCTCGGTGAACATCGGCACGGTGATGGTGCAGCCGGGCTGTGGGCAGGCGAAGACCACGTTCATACGCGGCGCGAGGTCGACTCTGCCGAAGGTCACGACCGTCCTGGGTTCCCAGAGCAGGGAGACGCGCATGCGGCTCACCGCCTCCTCCCGCATGCGCTGCTCGACGAACGCATCGGCCTCGGCGTCCCGGGCATAGATTTCGTCGAGGGTCATGGGCCTGGCGCGCGGAGGCAGGGCGGGTGGGTCTGGTGGGGGTGGTGGGGGTGGTGGGGGTGAGGTGACCAGCCGCAGGTGTGCCCGCGATCTGGGCGTGGGGTCATCGGGCACGGGGTCGTCCTCCACGTAGTGCTGGCGGTTCGGGTCAACTGGGGGCGCGGGCCGGGCAGGTGGTGGCCCGCGCCCCATGCCGGCCGGTGCTGTCCTGGTGGGAGGCGACAGCGCCCGGCCGCGGCTAAACGGTGTAGGGAGGGGATGCGGCGTGACGGGGTGTCCGTGCCGGGGCGGGTGAGGCGAGGCAGAGCGGGACCGGGTGGTGTTGTCGGCGCCAGGTGCGTTGCTGCGTGGTGGTGGCCACGAGCCCGTTCGTGACCGACCCGGGCGGTTCGGCCGGCCGGGCGAGCAGGTCGGCGAGCGCGGTCAGCGTCCCGGTGTATCCGGCGGCCCCGGCCAGCACCAGCGCGGCGGCCGCGGCCAGGGCGAGCACCAGGAGCCAGAACGGCATGAGCTAGGCGGGCAGCGCCGGTGCCGGGCCGGGCGGTGTCTCGGCGGAGTCTGGCTTGCCGGTGCTGTTCGCACGGGTGTCCGGGCGGATCAGCTTGGCCAGCACCAGCGTGTGCACGCCCAGTCGGGTTTCCCGCTCGGCCATGGCAGCGGTGGAGACCATGAACAGGCTCACCAGCGCCAGGGCGATGATCAGCAGTCCGCCCCACAATGGCACCCAGCCCAGCCCGGTCGTCACCAGACCGACGAGAGCATCGCCCACCGCGAACAACTGTGCCGCGAGCAGCACCGTGTACATGCGGCGCGACCGCCGGTAGGGGCTGCGCTTCTCCCTCAGTGCCTGCCGGTAGGGCAACTGGTCGGCCTCGGCCAGGTGAGCACCTGCGGCAACCTCGTTGATCACCTCGAACGCCCCGGGCGCGGCAAGCTCCGGCTGCCCGATGGTGTGGACCGGGCCGAACAGCACCGTCCGAGTCGCCGTGCAGTACGGGTTCAGGCAGGCTGAGTCCGCCTCGACCAGGCTGTTGCCGAGCGGTTCGTTGATCGGGCTTGCCCAGCGGTGGAATCCTTGGTCGCATGTGAACGCGGCCGTCATACTCAACTCGCCTTCCAGATCGAGATTGCCTTGCCGGGCAACGGTTTCGGTGGCGCCGGTTGCCTCTTGGATTTGGCCCCGGCTAGTTCGGGGACCCCGTCTAAGGCCCGCCGCTTCTGGGCGCGGGCGCGGTACTCGCAGTCCGGCTTGGGGCACAACAGGACTTCGCGGGAGGATTGCCCGTTGGGCAGTTGCGTCCACTTGTTGACCGTGCCGGTGGCTTGGCAGCCGCCAGGGCAGGGGTCCGCAGTCAGGTTCGGCATGGTGGGGCTGGGTCTCTCGGCGGGGTTAGTCATGGTGGCCTGCCGGAAACCAGGTCCACAGGCTCGCCAGGCCCGTAGAACAGCCGACGATCAGGATCGTGCTGATGATCTTGTGTGGTCCGTCCATGCACGCCAACCTCTTCCGCTGCTGGGACGGATGGACGGGACCTTCGGCGAGGGAGCCAGGACGCCTCGTCCACCCGTTAGAACACGGACAGCGCCACAACTGCGCGGTGGCCCTCCCCGTTTGGCCTGCCGTCCGGAAGCTGCACCGTGCTCGTCCTGGGGTTCGGTTCCCGATCAGCATCGGCAGCGACCTGCGACATCGGTATGTCGCCACTGTTGTCTTCTATTGACTTCTTCTGACTTCTGACGCCTTCTGGGCGACAGGCTTACGTTTCGGAACCCGTCCGCCGTACTGTGGGAGTAGTCGACGTCGACCTTCCGAGGTGGGGATGGCAGCCGCAGGACCTCCGCAAACGAGACTCGAACAGCTACTCCGTGAGTCGAACTGGACGTTTGAAGAGTTTGCGAAACGGTTCTCGGAGAAGACCGGTAAACCTCTTAGTCCAAGGCAGGCTTATCGGTGGGCTAGGCGCGAGATCGAAACCCTGCCGTATCCAAGCTCTAGGGCTGCACTTGAGGAGATGTTCGGCGAAAACGTCGAGACTCTATTCGGTCCGCCGATCGAGAGGCCAAGGTGGCTCCCTGTTGGTCACCATCGACTGGGGCACATTGATCACGGACGTGACCACGCAGACTGGCAAAGGCAGGTGATGGCAATGTGCGCCGAGAAAGCTCGCGGATTCCTCTCGGGTGCAGGTCAATCGAACGTCGGCAGGGCACAGATTGAAGAACTAGCCGATGACATCAAGGCCCTCGCCATCGACTATCCAGTCAAGCCGGTTGAGGACCTGATTCCCGAACTCGCGCGGACTCAGATCGAAATCTTCGACTACTTGAGAGGCAAGCAACCTCCGCTTGTTTCCATCGACCTTCATTTACTGGCCGGTGTCGCGTCCGGATTGCTCGCCAAGGCGTCACATGACCTTCGGAATCCGCGAGAAGCCATGACGCATGCGCGGACAGCTGCTGAATGCGCCAGTCTCGCCGGACATCCTGGCCTGCAAGCGTGGGCCGAGGGAATGCGATCCATGATCGAGTACTGGACAAATCAGTACTCGCAGGCCGCAAGGTCTGCACGGCGCGGGATCGAGCTAACGCCAGGAAACCGCGGGAGTTCTGCTATTTGGCTCGCAAGCAGCGAGGCTCGCGCGTTGGCTGCGCAAGGTCGAATCACCGAGGCGAAGGCGGCGATTGAAGCGGCTGACCGAATCCGAGAGGTCAGCTTTCCTGACACGTTGGACGAGATTGGCGGCCTGTTCAGCTTCAGTCCGGCCCGTGGCTTGTACTACGCCGCCGATGCCCTAGCTCGGGGGCGCAAGGACTGCGCGACAGAGACCGAAGAGTTTGCAAGTCGCGCATTGGCCGCATACTCGTCGGCATCCCCAGAGAACCGGTCATTCGGCGATGAGGCTGGCAGCAGGTGCGACCTTGCGATCGCACGGATTCACCTGGGCAACATAGAGGGAGCCGCGGAAGCGATCCAACCTGTTCTAGAACTTCCTCGACCAATGAGAATCCACGGAATCGTCGCCTCAGTTGAAGAGGTAGAGAAAACTCTCTCCACAATCCCGCATCAGGGGCGAGCCGGAAAGTCTCTATCTGACGAAATTGTCGAATTTAGAAGATGCCCACTGTCAATTGAGAACCCGTTCACTGACGCGAAGGTGCTGTAACAAGTGGTCGAGATCAGGGGCGACGTGGTGCGCCTGCGCGAGTTCCGTTCCGACGACCTCGATGACTCTATGCGCATCGTCGGGGACCCTAGGGTGACGCGGAATCTTTCCTTCGATCCACTGAGTCGCGAGCAGCAAGAACAGCGACTTATCGACGCCGTTAAGCGATCGTCCGCTACCCCAAGGACTGAGTACTACTTCGCCATCGCGACTATCGACGTCGATCGCCTAGTTGGATTCGCCCGCCTTGGCCTGAACGGCGTAAATGCCGCGAAGCTAGGTTACGCCGTTGCGGCCGAGCACTGGCGGAAAGGGTACGCCTACAACGCATGCAGGTCCCTGATCGACTTTGGCTTTGACAAGCTGAACCTGCATCGAATCAGCGCAGCCATCGGCCCAGAGAACAAGGCGTCAATTAAACTGGTAAACAAGCTTGGCTTCTCGCTAGAAGGCGAGATCAGGGACCACGTGCATACAAACGGCGCGTGGCGGAATTCGCTCCTGTATTCCCTGCTTGAATCTGACAAGCGCAAGATCCATGTATTGAGTTGATGAGTCGGGGCACCTGGTCAATCATCGGGTGCCCCGACTCATTTCCGCCCCCGCCGGTCAGAACAGTGGTTCGACGCCGCCGCCCTCGACCGCGCGGGGGCGCAGCACGCGGCGCGGTTCCAGGCTCGTCACCTCGATTGGCCCCACACCCGGCGGGGTCCGCGTGATCCGGTGGCGCACCAGGCCAGCCCGGATGCGCACTAGCGGAACACGTCATCTCACGCTGGCGATCAACACCACGGTGGACAGGGCCCTCTACGGTTGTCACCGGTTGCTGGAATGGGTGTTGCCCTCGGCTCTACTCAGGAGATCCATGATGATCAGGGCAAACACACCTACAAAGGCAGGGGCGGAGTCGAGCGATGACCTGGACCGCGCAGTTCGATGTCCAGACCGCCGACGGGCTTGAGGCGATCATCGCCACCAGCCAGAGCACGGTGGAGCAGGCGCTGGCCCGGTTGCTCGTGGCCCGTCACCTCCACACCCCGACGGTGCACATCCTCGAGCGCCCCAGGTTCGGCCCGGTCCAGATCCCCGATCACGGACTCAAGATCGACGTCTGCGACGCCCGCGGGCTGGGCGCGCTGGCCTATGTCGGCGAGGTTCCTGCGGACCTCAACGGCGGCGGTGCGTTCATCACCCTGGCGGCCGAATTCGTGTCTGATCCGCCGGCGCTGTACCAGGACCTCGGCGGCGATGCCGTGTATCCGCCGAACGCGGTGATCCCGCTCGACCGGGTACGCGCTGCCCTGATTGAGTTCTGGGAACAGGGCGGGCAACGGCCAACCTGCGTGGACTGGCAACCGGTGGAGAGCTGGTAAGGCTTTGACCAGCCTAGAGAAGGCGACGTGGCGAGTTGGCCCCGGCATTGTCCTAAGATTCCAGTGGTGATTGCAACACCTAGTTGTCCACGAGTTGCAGTTGTTCGAGATCCGTGCGGTCCGGTCACCACAATAATTGAGGAGGCTGAACGCCGACCGCCAGCCATATCGCGATCTTGTGGCGCGCAAGGTTGGCATTGCCAAGGCGTGTCGGATCGTGGTGGGTTCGGCACCACGGATGCGGTGGACTCACCTGTGGCGGTGGTACAGGTGTGGGCCGAGGAGTTCGTGTACCCAGTCCGGCAGTCGTGCGACTAGTCCGGGATCCAGGCCCGGTGGTGGCTGGTACCACGGCAGCACGGGATCGCCTGCGGCGTCCAGGACGGCGAAGGCCAGTCGCAGCGAATCCGCTCGCGCACCGCCGTAGCAGTAGATGGATGCGACTTGGCCGCAACTGATGTTGGTAGCCAGAGCCGGATTGTCGGCGTCGCGGGCGAAAACTCCCGATCCCGCGCCGTAGCCGCCGAGTTCGGCATCCAGCAGTGCGGTGCAGTGCCAGAAGGTGACGCTCTCCACTTCAGCCTTACCGGCGACGGTGTGCACCTGCAGGTGTACCAGTCGTCCGTTGCCAGGGTTGACCGCGACCAGATCACCACCTCCGACGGATCCCTCCGGACTGGTGGGGTGTTGCTCGGTGACCTCGAGGAAGCCTTCCTCGGCCAGCAGCGCGCGGACACCGGACATGCTGGCGGGCTGGCCGCCGAAATCCAGCAGGCGAACCTGATCGGCAGTGGCGGTGGGGATGAGTTGCGCGAGCCAGGCCAGCATCTCCCACCGCGGCCGGTCCCGCAGCAGGCGGGTATCTGGCGGGCACCAGGCGGCGCGAGGGCTCTGGCGCACCCTGTGCAGGGTCTCCTCGCCCAGTCGCAGCATCCGCTCCCCCACCAGCGGCAGGTCAATCGGCGGTGAGGCTTGGTCGTAGCGGCGGTCGAGCTCGGATTGCCTCATCCGCCACAGCCGCTCCAGTGCCCGGACACGCGCAGGCTCCTGGGTGGCGGCCATGGCGTAGGGCAGCGTGGAGCGGTCCTGGCCGGGGACTGCGACCTCCAGTGCGGTCAGCAGGTCCGGGGTGAACAGGTCGCGTTCGGCCGCAGAGCGCTCAGGCGGGATCCCGCGGGCGTGGTTCGTGCTGGTCGGAGTTCCTGTGGCCGGCACCGGGGTGATGGGGCTCTGTTCTGGTTGTGGTGGCCATCCGCCGGGATCGGCGAGCACGCTGTGGGCAGCGACCTCGACCGGGACGCCGCCGAAGTCGGAGGCAGCGTCAAGGGGGCGAAGGCAGAGCAGGTAGCCCGCGGGTGGGGTCAGGACCTGGCCGGTGGCCTCATCCAGGATCCAGACCGGGGCCGTCACGATCCCGCGGTCCGAGGCGACCTCTTCTTCTGGGGGCACGGTGAGTGCAGTGGTCGTGCGCACGCGGGTACCGACAGGCCAACCTCCGCCGTCGTGGATGAGCAGGGCATCCAGCAGCGTGGCCATGAAAGGCCGTGCCGTCCACAGTGGACACGTCGGCGTCACGGTCTCGAAGCCCTCGCCAAGGGGCAGGATGCTTCCCTCGTCGAACGCGGTGGCCGCTTCCCAGGCTGTGACGACTGGATCGTCGGCAAGTCCTGCCTCCCTCCGCTCCACTCGGGCCAGTTCCCAGGGGATGGTCTCCCCGGTGGCGATGGCCACCGGCACACGCGGCACGGTGACGGCGTGTCCTCTGGCGTGCAGAATGCCGCCAAGCCACACCAGGCAGTTCACCGCGTCGGTGAGCCGGTACCGCACCTGTGCCGCCTCGACCTGGCCAACCGGGAGCTCATGCTGGGCTGCCGTGGCATAGACCAGCAGTGCCCACCATCTCGTCTCCCGCACGGCCACTGGGACCGCATCCCTGGTCGCGGCGACGCAGTGACTCAGCAGGTCATCGCCGTGATGAAGCGCCTCGTCCCATCGGGGTGACCGGCTCATGGGTGTCCGCTCCGCTGGAGGCGCGTCGACCGGTGGCCACGGTGTACTTGCCGCATCTGCGCAGTGTGACAGTGTGGTCCTACTCTGGCAGATCTGGTTGCTCGAGAAGCGGCTCGGAGATGCGGAGCGAACTCGGTCCCTGCACTCAGTTCCTGGGTGTTGCCGGGTTCACGAGCCGCTACCTCGGAGCGCGCCGGTGCTGATCGCGACGGCAGTGGATGTGGCGATGCTGGGCATGCAACTGCGGGACACCAGTGATCAGCTCGCTGTCCTCCAACGCCGCGCCGCGGCGTGGGAGGTGACCCTCGACTGGGGGACCTGCTTCATCCGGTTACCGGGTGGCTACCCGCCGTAGGATGTGTGCATGATAGCCGCGCTGCTGCCCTTGGCCGCCTACCTGAGCAGTGCTCGTGAGGACTCCACCCAGGCGCTGCCGGTGCAGGCGTTGCAGGACCTGGGCAGGAGGTCCTTCGGGGAAACCGAGGAGCTGGCCGAGGCCCGCCGCGCCCGCGCGGTCGAGACGATCACGGGCCACCTGCACCCACTCACGGCCCTGGGGATGCCCGGCCAGGACCGCACACTGGACAGCATGATGATCGGCTCGTTTCAGGGAATCTGGCGCCGTGCCCCGTTCGCGGCCGACCGGGCGGCGGCGGATCTGGGCGTTGAGAGCTGGCTCCGTTGCGCGGTCGAGGCTCGCCGCTACCTGGTGGTGATGTGCCCGGTGCGCAGCTGGCAGACCGGGGTGCGCATGCTCGAGGAGTTCGCCCCGGACATGCTGGCCCCGCGGGGCGGGTATCCAAGCGAGTCTTTCATCGCTGCGCTGATGGCAGATCCGGGCGGTTGCGTGCACGCGGCTGCCGCGGTCACCACCTGGGCGCTGGAACAGCCGGAGTTCGCCGCGGCCCGACGCGCACTGGAGAACACGATGGTCGAGACGATCGGGGACCGCCTGCTCACCCCGGAACGATAGGTCATCGGCGTTGTGGCCCATGGTCTGTGCCACGGGCCAGAACGCCTAGGGCGCGCTCGTCTGCAGCTCGATGATCAGCGGCTGGCGGCGGTGTCCAGTTCCGGCTCAGCCTGGAGGTCATCCAGCACCGTGCAACTGCGCACCCTCGGTCCCTGGGCGTCCATACCTGGTCCAGGAACTCCCCTGTGCTGTGTGCTGAAGGACCGTCCTGGTCTCTCGGACTCGCCGAAGGGGGCAGGCTTCCCTGATCGGGGGCAGTCGCAGGTATATCTCCGCCGGCGCCAGGACCACCCGAGTGCTCGGCACGGTGACCGCATGTGCGTGTCTCATCGGCCAGCACTGTCTCTGTGGAGGCGACGGCGGTACCGGGAGGCTCGCTGAGGCCGTGGTGCCGCGCGGCCACGGTCAGTGCGTGCCTGCCCCGGACGCCAAGGGGACTTCCGGCTCGGCAGGAGTTCCCTCGACTTGAACGGTCAGTGTGGCGCAGGTCGGAGTCGAGGTGGGTCAGTCATCCGCCGGCGCGGTCCGCTCATGCGGTTCACCCAGCAGGAGCAGGTCCTCTGCCGGAATGCCGTGGCGAAGGATCTGGAAATCAGTCGAGTGCAGGTCTGTCAGCAGTCCTGGAAAGTCGCTGTTCCGCCGTCGTTGCAGTACGTGCGGGGCGAATCCGATTCCCAGGTAGGCCAAGCCTTCTTCGTCTTGCCAGGTGACATCCTCAACGCGGCCATCGCTGGTGGAACACCAGGCGTGCGGATGCCCGAATCCGTAGGAGTCCAGTGCGTAGCCCTCGACATAGACCGAGCCTGTGGTGCGGGCATGCCGGTAGGCATTGAGGTAGCACCGCCGGGGTGTTCCCCGGGTGTAGTGGCCTGGCAGCGGGTGGGGTTGGAACCAGCGGCCGCGGTCCATGAGCAGATCCTCTGGGCGCACGTACTTCCAATCGGAAGGCACCGGGACGCTGCTGCATACCTCGAGGACTGCCTTGAGATAGACCAGCAGGGCGTCCTGATGCTGATGGGGCTGTGCCACAGAGTCAATTCTGCCGCATCCTCGGCAGCGGCCGGTTTCCGTCTGCTGTGGTGCACCACCGGGGATCCCCTCAGCATCGATGTGGCCACCTCCCGACAGAGGTCAGGGCCGCCACGGATGGCCCTGACTTTCCGAGACTCCGCGTACACGGCCGCAGCTGGGCTGGATCATGTGCACAGGCTCGATGGCCACCGTGGAGTGGCGCACGGTGGCCATCACCTCAGCTGCAGCGAGCCGGGTCTGATGCGGTTGTGCACCGCCGACGACGTGGTTGCTGGTGCGACAAGTACGAGGCGAACTGCCGCACACACTGCGCGATGCCCGCGGTCGTTTAGTTCAGCTCGGCGAGTCGGGCTGTCAGCCTCTCGATCCTGGGGACCAGTTCATCGGCATGCCGTTGCCGGGACGCCTGTTCGAGTTCCAGCCGCTGTAGCTCAGTAGCGAGTTCCCAGCGGAGCCTGCGCGTGGTCTCCTCTGGCGGCACGGGCGGGCCGGGCAGGATCGCGGCCATCGGTGGCTGGGGATAGGCCGCTTTCCTCCCGGTGGGTACTGGCATACCGAAATGCCGTTCCCAGCTACCCCACACTGACACAGCGCCTGGCCAGTCCGACATCACGTAGCCGGTCAGCACTGTGTGCAGCCAGTGCGCCAGCAGACCTTGCGGGGCGAGGGCACGTGCCACGGCTCCGGCCCAGGAGCGGGCTCCGCTGCGGCCGCTGGCGATGACCTGGTGGATGAGCTCGGTCTCCTTGTCCACCTTCCGCCACAGCTGTTCGGCGCTCGCGCTGACCTCCGGGGTGTTCCAGTCGGCGGGCATGTCCTTGGCCAGCCCGAACACCGTGCGCCCGCACGGTCCGGCCAGCCACCACGCCGGCACCTCCTTCTGCACGGTGAACCGGGTGAACAGCGCGGTACCGCCGCGTCCTACCCACAGCGGCACCGGGGTGTCGCCGGTGGTGTGGGCGGTGATCGGCTCGCCATGCACCTTCCACAGCCTGGCGCCCTGGGCGTCGCTGTCGGGGAGCTGTCCCCAGACCTGGCTTGGCACAGTCGCGGCCACGACGCACGCGAATGCTCCTGAGGACAGCAGCGGGGCACGGTCGATGGTCAATCTTGTGCTCCACCAGGTGGCCAGTTCGTGACTTTGCCCCCTGGCGGGCGGCGGGCCGACGGTGAGTTCCTGGCCGGTGCCGGCCGCCGCGGCCAGATCGAGGTGCTGGCCGCAGGCAGTGACGTGCAGCCCGGAGGGGCCGGTGGCCAGATAGGCGGGCAAGGGCATCGCGCTCACATCTCTCATCATCTCCGCTGTCGCTGGGGCATGCCGAACAGGTTCCCCCAGGCGTGTCTTTCACGGCTGGGGCGGTGTGCCTGGGCCAGGGTGCGGGGGTGGCAGGAGAGCGGATCCTCAGGTGTCTCCCGGCATCTGGCCAGCTGTGGCCTGACGGTGAGCGACCGCAGGCAGTCTGGCGAGCCTGATTCGTTCCCAGGTGGTCGGGGCAGCCGGGGGGTCGGTGTGCTGATTGAGTTGGCAGTGTGTGGACCGTCCAACCAGCTGGGGCACAACTGCTGCGCCCCAGCTACCGCATCCGCACCCCACACCCAGGGCAACACCTGACTCAAGGCGCTCCGGCAGCTCATCGAGTCGGCCTGTGACACCCTCCAAGGCCAATTCGACCTCGAATCACACGGTGGAGGCAGCATCGACGGGGTCACTGCCCGCAGCGACCACCGCATCCTCGCCTTCACCGCGACCATCTGACACAACCGGGCCACCGGCCAGCCCGTCACCCGATCCCTGACCGCCTACGACCACTGACCGAATCAGGACTTGCTTATCTAGGTCGGGGGAAGTCGGAGTGTGAGGTTCGGGCCAAGCAACGTATGTACCTCGGGCGGGAGCCGGTCCAGCATGCTCTGCTGGACTTGCGGTGGTGTGCCGCCTGGGCCCAGGTAGAGACTCGGTGGGGAGTACCACGGCAGCACGGGGCGTCCGAGCGCCAGCAGCATCGTCAGGGGCAGCCGCAGGGATCGGTATGGTCGGCCTTTGCGGTAGCGCACCGTGAAGTGACCGGCATGGATGTTGGTCGCCGCGTCAGGGTCGTGCTTGTCTCGGGCCAGGCCGCCGTCGTAGGGCAGTAATGCCAGCATTTCCCGATCCACTGCGGCGGTGTTGAAGTAGATCGTGACGTGGGACGGCTCGGGTCCGTCGCCGTGGTCGACGGCAGAGACCGAGGCAAGCCATCCCTGTCCGTGGTGGACCAAAAACAGTTCGACGCTGCCCTGGCCGGCATCGACGTTGTCGTGAACGTCGAGGACCTCGGTGAACCCCTCTCCGGCCAGCATCCTGCGCAGAGCTGGCAGTCTCACCGGCGGATCCCACCCGTCGAGTTCGGTGGCCTGCCGGCGGCTGCACCGGCGTAGGGCGTCCAGCCAGGCCAGCATCTGTTGGCGAGGTTCGCCGAGCAGGAGGGGTTGATCTGGTTCGCACCAGTCCGCCCGCCGGGTCGTGTAGTGGCCTGTTTGTCGGAGTTGTTCGCTGAACAGGAGAGCGTCGAAGTGCCGAGGCTGTTCTGGGGGAAACCAGGATCCCGCGGCGACGCGCTCGGCGATGTGTTTGGGGTCGGTCTCGCCGCAGTGGGTCAGTTCCTGATCGCGCAGACGCCACAGGCGCCGCAGTGCCGCGGCCCGGCTGGGGTCCTCGGTGTTGGCCAGTGCCCGGGGCAGGTGAGCACTGCGGTCAGGGTCCAGGAAGGTGAGGGCCTCACGGGTGTCGGAGTCGGGGTCGGGGCTCTCCCTTCCGTCGGGAGCGACGGCGGGCGGGGTCAGGTGGGGATCTGCGGGTTCTGCACGCGTCGCGGGGTGCGGCCTTGGCGTGGGAGATGCTGTGTTGAGAGGAAACCCGGCCAGGTCCAGCTCGAGGTTGTCCTGGGGCACAGGGCCGAATCTGGAGCTAGACACCGCCGCGCTCCAGTGGGACGGGTCGAGTGGGCGGAACCGGAGGAAGTAGGAGGTGGGCGGGACGATGACCTGGCGCGCCTGCTCATCGTGGGTCCAGGCCGGGCCGCTGATGAGGGCGCGGTCGGCAACCAGGCCAAGTTCTGCTGCGGTCTGGCCACTGGGGTCGATGTAGCCGGGAATGCCGCGAGTGCGGACCCAGGTCCCGGCGGGGTAGCCGCCGTGGTCGTGGATGAGCAGCGTGTCCAGCTCGGCGATCATCTCGGCGCGTCGAGTCCACAATGGACAGGTCATGGGCTCATCGACGACGGTGCCGCAGGTCATTTCGCTGGTGCCACCTGAGATCCGTGCGGCGTGTCGCCACACGGTGATCACCGGGTCGTCCGAGGCAGGGCTCGCACTGGTGATGAGCTCCTGTAGGAGGGTGGCCGTGGCGTCGATGTCGGCGTCACGGCCACCCAAGCCGGGGACGCGCAGCGGGCTGAGGGGGTAGCCCATGCGTTGGAGCGTGGCGTGTAGCCACAGCGTGTACTCGGTCTGATCGGTGAGGCGGTGGCGTAGCTGCGCGGCGGTGACCGTCGCAGGTGCCTGACCGTTCTCCCCTGCGATGGCCAGGATCGGCAAGGCGTAGAACTCCTGGGCGCGACGTGGCTCCGGTTCCTCCGGGGTACGGCCGTTCTGGCTCGCGAGGCGGCATCGCAGATGGAGAGTGCGGGCGTGGACCAGTGCGTCTTGCCATCGCGGCCAGCTACTCACCTTGCCTAGCGTAGTCGTCAGTTCACCGCCGGTGGCCGCATCTGCGAGCGGGAGATCTCTGCCACCAGCTGTGCCATCTCATGAGGTTGGTGCCACGTCCGTCGACAACAGGCAGGCCGACCGGTCGCGATGGTCGGCCGCAAGCTGGAGGACGCCTGCGAGGTGAACGACTGCCCACTGGACGAGGTCACGAGAGACGTGTTCGCGGCCGATATTGTTGCGGACGAGCCGGGTCGAAATCGACGCGGGAACGATCCCTGTCTCGCCGGACGAGCGGATCGAGATGGACTGGCGTGATGCACCGTGGTGACAGATGCGTTCAGCTGAGCCCAGGTCGATCGGGCTGTGGCAGATCAGGCAGAAATCGACGTGCCACTAGCAGGAACGACTTCGTATCGTTCACGCCGACCTGCCAAGGCTGCCTCAGCGGCCAGGAAGTCAACGTAGAGCTCTGCGTCCACGCGAGAACTCCAGGTGCCGTCGAACGTGTGTGGCGAGCCACTGTAGTGACCGTATTCGACGATGCGCACCCGTTCGTCAGCATTCGTATGCACCCTGCTCGCCCTTTCATCACGAAGATCTCGGACCTCGACGCAAATCTAGCCCTGGAAGCATGCTCAGGCCCTGGTGCGGTGCACCGCCGTGCATCACGATCGAGGCGTTGCAGAGTCTGGCCGGGGAAACAGGTTCAGGCGGAGGTGTGTCCCCCTTCCGCTTGTCCGTTCACTGCGTTGCCTTCTCCTCGTCAGCCATCAGATCAAACTCCTGGCGGAGCAGCTGCTCGGCCTGGGATCCGTGCGCCTTACCCAGGTTGATCATGTAGGCAAGAGGGAGCCCTGGCTCCACGATCATTGTCGCCGCGTTCACTGGCCACACCGTCGACTCGACGAACCCGCGTGCACCAGCGAACTCGCCTGTGTTCACCACGACAGGGGTTCGGCGGGGCACGGCGCCGCGTTCGGCTTCCAAGGCGCGCCCGACCGCGGCTGCGGCCCAGAACAGGCAGATGTCGATCGCGGTCCGGCGCAGGCCCAGCGCGATCCCACGAGCCAGCCCGTCCCAAGCCGGCATGCCTTCTGGCAGGTCATCTCGGGTGGGCCAGTATCGGTTCAGCCAGGCCCATGCCTGGCTGACCGGGTCGGTGGGGTCGGGCTGGTCGAAACGGTGTCCGGCAGCGGCCATCTGCGCGGTGACGAGGTCGAGGTAGTCGGTGCGTTCCCAGAGTGGGTAGGCCAGGGCATCCAGTCCGACGGTGGAGACTGCGCACTGTCCGCGGACGGCCAGCGCGTACAGGGCGGTGGCGATGACGCCGCGGGTGGCTACGTAGTCCCAGGACGCACCAGTGGAGACAGTGACGCTGAGCTGGGTGAGTTCGCCGCCCCGGCCCAGAGCCTGGTTCCAGAGGGGGTTGTCGGTGGCGGGGGTTTTCTCGGTCATGGACGGCATCGCAGCGACTCTGGCTCCGGTTCGTGGATGGTGGCGGGGCTGGTCCCTCGCGCAGGTCAGCCTGGTCGGCCTGGCCAGCCCTGGGAAGTGAGGGTGCGAGCGAGGTAGTGACCCACTGTATGGGCCATCATCCAGGACACCTGGGCCTGCATGTCGAGGTCGGCTGCCTTGATCTCGGCCATCACCACCTTGAGGTGATCGGTGTCCGGTGTGGGCGTGGTGACGGTGGCCAGTAGCCGCCTGGTTATCTGATCTGAGACCTCCTCCACCGGTCCGACACCGATGGGAAGGCCGGTCTCCTTGTCCAGGGCCAGGGTGGCGAACCTGGCCTGGCCACGATCGGGGAACACGCGGTCGGCGATGGGGACCAGCGCGCAGATCAGCAGGTACGGGTCGACCATGCCCAGGAAGTCGCGGGCCGCATCGACGTCTCTGGTGATGATCGATGCGAGCCCGGCAGCGGCGGCCGAGATCGCATACGGTGGCGTTCCGGGTGCGGCCCAGGTCGCTGTGAGTTCGAGGATCGCGGTGAAGCGTTCCAGTCCGCCGGTAGCGCGCAGCACCGGCGCGGTGGCTTGGGCCATGAGGGCGGTCAGCCACCAGATGTCGCGGCCCATGCTCTTGTGGATGGTGTACATCTCCTGGCTCAGCCAGGTCGTGTCTGGATCACTGCGCATGGTCGCCTGCGCAGCGGTGACCATGCGGGTGGCATTGTGGTGGGTGCCTGCGCGCCAAGGCTCGGGTGTCCAGGCGCTGAATCTGAGCAGCGACTCTGTGCTGGAGGGCTGGGTCGCGGCCAGGACCTGTGCCCATGTGGTGAGCACCAGGCCGGTTGCGCCGATGTCGCCCATCTCGATGACGGGTGGCTGGAGTACCGTCGGGTCCAGCTCCCCAGCTGGCCCTATCCCGGCCATGATCGCCTCGGTCAACCGCAGGACCGTGGCGAAGTCGTTGGGGTGTTCCGGCGAGGTGCCGGGGCTGGAATCGGTCACCGGCTCACCGTAGCGACCGGGGTGTTGCTGGGGGGGGGTGCAAGGCGCGGTCTTGATCGCAGGTCACGGGTTCGGCGGCATCGGCTGGTCGTCGGTACGGTGAGCATCATGGACGGACTGATCTGGTGGTGGCCAACCGTGCTGGCCACGGCCGGTACGGTGTTGGCCGCTGTGTTGGCTGGCGTTGTCTTCGAGTGGGACCAGACGCGGCGGTTCCGGCGCCACTCGGCCGCGAGGGTGGCCTACTTCCACGCGTTGATGGCGGTCATCTGCAGGCCCGCCGAGGAGAGAGCCGACGGCGCGGTCGCCATGCTGCGCAGTGTAGAGGGCCGTGAGCAGTTCGAGCAGAACTGGCTGCGTCAGCACTACACGCCGATCCTGGGACTACGTACGCGCACCGTGGCACACCGTCCGGCCCCTGGCCGCTGATCATCGTACTGTGGCTGTCGGCAACAGCCATGGGCACTGCGGTCGGGTTCCGGGCCGCTGATCGTGGGCGTGGTCCGGGTCCTGTGTCGCTGCGCCGATCGCGGGTATCCGGCAGCGCCAGCGCCCAGGGCAGTTCCTCGCGCAGTGGCAGGTTCGGCAGGGTCGGCGTGGTCGACATCAAGGACCTCCGGCGAAGCCCTCACCGGCCAGCAACTCCCGGGCCGAATCCAGCGAACCGACTACAAAGTGGTCCTCGTTGGTGCGCCACCCGTCCAGGGCCATCCGCTGTTGGAGCGTGGTGGTGAAGCGGACGACCTCGGGCAGCCACTGCAGCAGCGTGGCCCGGTCTTCACCGGTAACCACCTGTTGAGGCGGGCGGATGCCTGCGGCCAGGCGAAGCGGGACAACGTCGGGGTGATCATGTTGCAGCGTGACCGGGGCATCCGCCTGCGGGGGGTTGCAGACCTGGTAGACGAGGTCGTGCAGGCGCCGTTCGGCGATCCGCGCCGGGCTTGAGTCCCCAGGCCAGGTGAGTTCCTGGGCCCGCAGCTCCCACAGCCTGGCCACGGCCTGCTGCTGGGTGTCGGTCCAGGTCATCGGCATGCTCGGATGGTAACCAGGTGGCTGCTCGGCGCGAGGGAAACCGCGCCCGACGACCCACGGCGGCACGGGACGATGGCCGGCGTGACCGCACTCGCTGACGCCGACCGCCTCGGCGAATCCCTGCCGAAGCTGGTGGCCTACCTGGCCAGCGGACCCGATGGTGTCCAGACCACCCCCTGGGGGTGTGCGGGTGGATCTCGCCGCGGCCGCCGCCGATGGCACCTCGATCCGGTTCGGCGCACCGCCATCGCCGCAGGAGCAGGTGGTGCTCGTCCGCTGGTGGGCGGAGTCCTCCGCTCCGGCCACACCGCCCACGGCCGGTGATCAGTCGATGGCGCAGGCCGAGTGGATTCGCCAGCAGCAGGAGCACGGCCGTGCCGACCTGAACAGACTGCCGGAGCTTCCGGATCTGGGCGAGCGGGTGTGACGGTACCGCGCGCCACCCTACGGTGGGTCAGCGCCAATCCCGTTGACTATCTGCGGGGCATCGGTGTGGGATCTGCTGCTGCCGCGTCGAGGACCACCAGCATCGGCCGGACTGCCTCGCTCATAGGCCGGTGCGGAGTGCCGTGCACCATGGTCGGTACCCATCCGCCGTCGGTGAGATAGAAGCCGCCGTGCGGCTGGCGGAGCCACACCAAGGCCTTGCTGACCGGGTCGCTGTCCAGGTCGGTGTGGTGGCCGCGGAGGGAGATCGATTCCCCGATGCAGGTGTCCAGCTTTTTCAGGCCCTGGATCGGGTCTCCGTCATTGCGAATGGCGCGAACGACCGCGGCCACGGTGGCCGGGGGCGTCGTGGCTGGCGTGGTGTGGTTGTTCCCGGAGACGATGTAGAGCATTACCCGGCACATCATCTCGGCGTGATCGCTGGCGTAGTCGTAGTGCTGGAACCGATGGTCCGCCTCGACGGCCGGTGCACCGGTCCCCATCCACCAGGTCAGCACGATGGCGCACTCCTCCCACGGGGACACTGGCATCCCGGAGGCGGGCAGGCCTGCACGGGCGAGTCTCCTCAGCTCCGCCCTGCGAGGGGCGCTGAGCTCGGAGTCCGCGTCGCGGTGCACGGTGCACCAGTCCAGGAGTGCCTCGGGGTGAGGTTGTTCGGTGAGTACTGCCACCAGGTCCTGCTCGGTGATCTCCTGTGGTGCGTGCCCGGTGTCGGCGGCCAGCCGGGCCCGGATGAGCGGAGTGATGGCCTCGGCGAACTCCTCCACCGCGTGGGTATAGCCAGGGCAGGTCCTCATCCAGGAGTTGGGTTCGCGGGATGACCGGTTCGACCGCATGAGGCCACCGTAGTGCGCGAACGCTGCTACAGCGATCAGACTGGAGTGATGACCAACCTGGGGGCACCATGAAGGTGATGTTCTGGAACCTCTACGAACGACCGGACGAAGAACAGCCGGACGGGCGGACGCGGCGGGAGCAACAGGCCGCGGTCATCCGGCGGGTACAACCAGACGTACTGGCGGTCACTGAGGGCTGGGGCTGGGCCACCGACTCCACCGAGGAGTTCGCTGAGGCGTTCGAGGCGTTCGGATTCAGCCACGGCGATGACCATGTCGAGTTGTACAGCTCGAAAACGCGGTGCTGCATGGCCCTGGCGGTGGCCCGCCGCTCGGGTATCCAGGTGGTGCGCGCCTACCACCAGCCCCAGGCTGAGGCGTGGTGGCACGGCTACCTCCAGGTCACTCTCGGCCTTCCCCGCCACGGGCAGGTCGAGCTGATCGTGGCCCATCTCAATCCCTACGATCCGACGCTCCAGCGGATCGAGTCTTCGTGGCTGCGTAACACTCTCCGCCCTGGCCTGCCCAGCCTGATTGTCATGGACGCCAACTGCGTGCCGCCAGGCGATCCGGAGCCGGACCTGTCTGTAAAGGCCGCCCACCAGATCGGCAACTCACGGCAGCTCGGCGCGGAGCTAGTCGACCGGGCACCACTGGAGGCCCTGGCCGCATCCGGATGGCGGGATGTGGGCGCGGAATTCGGCAACCGGCGGCCCACCGCCGGCTACTACTCCCCCAATGACGTGCCCCGGCGCCTGGACCTGGCGTGGACGGCCCAGGGGCTGGCGGTGAGCGGCTACCGGGTGCTGGATGACCTCCAGGCTGATCCGGAGCTGAACACCGCCTCTGACCACCGGCCGCTGATCATCGAGCTGTAACAGCAGGGGGCGCGGTGCGGTCCGGCTGCACCGCGTGCGCATCCGGTTACGATCGCGGCATGGGCAGCGTGGAGACCTCGACCACTCGGCGGGCACAAGCTCTGGACCGCCTGCGCCGACTCCGGGACTGCGAGCTGCGCTCTCCCCGTGACTCGACCCCGGCCCGGGTGGCATACCGGCAGGCCAACGACCCGATGTATCCACCGGCACCACCTCCACTGAGTTATGAGGAAGCCCTGCGCGCCGAGGAGGCTGCCCCTGCCAACGAGCGTTCGCTCATCGCCGAAGGTATCCGGCTGTCCCAGGAGGTGGTCACCGGTGAATGGCGGCGCCAGCTGATGCAGTGGCTACCGGAGGTCACCAGCCACACCACTACCCTGCTGCAGCGGCAAGCCCTGGACGGATGGCACCCCACCGGCACTGGCACCCTGGTCGCCGCCCGCGGACTGCTCACCGAGGACGGGTTCACTCCGGTGCACGACATCGCCAGCGACCGCCGTGGCTGGCCGGTCTGGCAGCGTGAGGTGTGGCTGCACCCCGAGGGCCTGCTCGGCGTGATCTATGCCCGGCTGCCGGATCCGGCGCGCACGGAATCCAATGGGGAACCGGTGGTCGAGCAAATCCGGGTGTTCTACCAGGGCGAACTGGTCGATGAGGGCCTGCTCATCGCCGCTGTCGCACCAGGGTCGACCTGGAACCGCGAACCGGAGCGGGGCCTCATCGTCGTGCATGGCTCGTTTACCGCCTACCCGCACTACCACGGCTCGCTGCGTGTCCGGCTGGCTGTATTGCGCGCCTGCCTGGATCTGATCACCCCGTGGCGGCACCCGGTCCACGTGGGCTTCGGGCCGGATGCTGAAACCACCGCTGAACGGACCGCGATCTTGTCCGAGTTGCCGAACCAGGTGTATGAGCTGCTCGGTCCGATGCTGCTGCCCACTTGACCAGGCACACGGGGGACTCACCCGTGCCGGTGATCCTGGCCGGTGCGGCTGTTGACCAGGCATGTTCCGGCTAGCGTGCACGAGATGGTCGACCAGGTGCAGAAGCGCTGAGCTGGCAGCCCTGACATTCTGGAGTCCACGGTGGCCACCTCACCAGTGGCGGTGCCGCAGCGTTGAGAAACAGGGGGAAGGTAAGGAAGATGATCGGCCCGGAGGAAGCGGAGTACGAGGACTATTTTGAGGAGGTCTACGGCCAGGTGCAGGCGCACAGCGATGCGCTGCTGGGTTCCTGGCGGGCCGATGGCACGGTCGACATGGCGGCCTGGACCCCCGCCCTTGACCACCTGGCCGCCGAGGGCAGTGTGGTGGCGGTGCTGGTGAGCTGGGCTCGGATGCTCGGCGGCGCCTACACCGAGGCCGAGGTCACCGCACAATTGGACGCCCTGGTGCGGCAGGCCATCGACGAGCAACACCAGGTGGCGGTGCTGCGCCACGCTTGCATGCTGGTCGAGGCCTCCCTGCGGGGATGGACCTGGGCCGAGGAACAGGCGCTGATGGATCTGGGTCGGCGGGCCTTCCGCGACCGCATCGTGGGGGAGTTGGTGATGGTGCTGGCCACGGCTACCGCGCCGGTGGCGGACTCCGTCGGCGGTTACGGCCGGTTCGCCGACGTGCGGGCCGCGGTCGCCGAAGCCCTGGAAGCCGCTGTCGGAGACCGGGCCGTCGAGACGTTGCTCGCGCCGTTGACCTCGGTGTCCCTGGCCCTGGCTGCGGTCTCGGTCGGCAACGCGGACGAGGCGGTGGACTACATCAGCCAGTGGCCTGTCGACGCGCAGTTGCAGATGCTGATGCCGCTCATGGATGTGCTCTTCCGCGGCGGGCGCCGGCGTCTGGCGGTGCTGGATGAGAACGGGGCCCTGGCCGGGGTCTACACCGGCCGTGACCCGGTGGCCGGGCTGGTGAGCGACCTGCTGGATGCGGTGGAGCGCGGCGACACGGTCGCGGGCGCGGCGGCTTCGCAGGCCATCGTGACTGCCGATGACGCCACCCGACTGCAGGTGGCGTGGCACATCACCGCCTCCTGCGGTATCCGGCTGGGGCAGCTGGCCGCTAGCGCCGAGGCGGGTCGCCGATGACTGCGGTGGCCGCGGCGCGGACCGCGCTCGTTCGCGGCGACCTGCAGCCGAGCTATCCCGGCCTGGACTGGTGCTGCAGACATTGTTTACCGCCGCGCGAACCTGGCCCCCCGGGCAACGGCTGCAGCATCTGTACTAGATGAGTAAGTCCTAAGTCTGGGTGGTGTCCGGAGACGGACGAAGGGTGTTCAAGATCAGTTTGTGAGGACCGA
>NZ_JALMDK010000005.1 GCF_023094165.1 Crossiella sp. S99.2
CTTTGCCACGTCTCGTTCCCTCCGGACTCTCCGTCAATTCTACTTGGGGACGTGTCCGGAAAACTCGGGGCACCTCAGTACGACTTTGGCCAACTCGGCGTACGAGATTGGCCAACACGTCGGGGAGGGTCAGACTGCGGTGCCGGCTTTGACTCGGGGTTTGGGCATGCGGAGTTTGCGGATCTGGGTGGCTCGGGTGAAGGCGTACCAGCCCAGACCGAAGCCGCGGCTGGTGTCGCTGGGGAAGCGTTCGCGGACCTTCCTGGTGACCAGACGGCCCAGCACGATGCCTTCGATGATCATCGACAGCAGCATGAACATGCAGAACAGGCTGGCGTACTGCTTGATCATCGGCGACGGCGTGAGGATGGAGACGAAGACGATGATTGCCAGGGGCATGAACAGCCCCATCAGGTTGCGGCGGGAGTCGACCAGGTCGCGCACGTAGGCGCGGGCCGGGCCGCGGTCCCGCGGCATCAGGTAGGCGTCATCGCCTGCGTTCATCCGCTCGCGGCGGATCGCGGCGGCCTTGCGCCGGTCCTCCTTGTTGCCCTTGGCGCGGCGCAGGGCCTCGCGCTGGGTCCGCGGCGGCGGGGGCACGGGTCCGCGCTTGCGCACCTCGGCCTCGCGGCGCTTCGGGGTCGCCCTGCCCTTGGCCGGCGTGCGCCCCTTGTCGCCCTCGATGGGCTCGGCGAGTTCGGCCGACGACACCCCCTCTTCGGGGCCCGTGGTCGACTCGGTGCTGTTGCGACGGAGAAACCTCACGCAAACAGGGTAGGGCAGGGGCAAAACGGCCCGAGTACCGTCCGCCCTTATGACGGAAGACTCGCTTGCGGAGTCGATCATTAGCACGGACATTTCGGGGCGGCTGGTGCTCATCGCCCCTGACTGTTTCGGTGGCACGCTCACGGCTACGGAAGCCGCGGAGGCCATCGCGCGGGGATGGCGGCTGGGTTCGCCCGCCGACCGGCTCCTGCTTCGTCCGCTCGCCGACGGCGGCCCCGGTTTCGTGGACGTGCTGCACACCGCCCTGGGTGGCGAACTGCACACGGTCGAGGTCACCGGACCGCTGGGCGAACCGGTCACCGCTGAGTGGCTGGCCCACGACGGCACCGCCTATATCGAATCCGCCCAGGCCGCGGGACTGCACCTGGTCCCCAAGGCGGATCGGCCGGCCGGTCTGACCACCACCCGTGGGGTGGGGGAACTCCTGCTGGACGCCGTGCGCGCCGGGATGCACACCGCGGTGGTCGGGCTCGGCGGCTCGGCCACCACCGACGGCGGCGCCGGACTGTTCGCCGCGCTGGGCGCCGGGCCGGTGGACACCCTGGGCGCGCCGCTGCCCGAGGGCGGCGCGGCCCTGGCGGACTGCGCGGGGCTGGCCGGTCGGCCGGATCTGGGCGCACTGCGGCTGATCGCCGCCTCCGACGTGGACAACCCGCTGCTCGGCCCGACCGGCGCGGCACACGTGTTCGGCCCGCAGAAGGGCGCGAACCCCGACCAGGTCGAGCAGCTGGACCGGGCGCTGACCCGCTGGTCCGAGGTGCTGCAGGAAGAACTGGGCGTCGAGGTGGCCGGTCTGGCCGCCGCGGGCGCGGCCGGTGGGCTGGGCGCGGCGCTGCTGGCGCTGGGCGCGACCGTGGACTCCGGCGCCGACCTGGTCCGGCGGCTCAGCGCGCTGGACGAGGCCCTGGACGCGGCCGGGCTGGTGCTCACCGGCGAGGGCAGCTTCGACTGGCAGTCCCTGCGCGGCAAGCTGGTCAGCCGGGTGGCCGCGGGCGCGGCCGAACGCGGGGTGCCCTGCCTGGTGCTCGCCGGTCAGGTGAGCGTGGGCCGCCGCGAGGCCGGTGCGGCCGGGGTCGAGGACTCGTATTCGGTGGCCGACCACGTGGGTTCGGTGGCCAGGGCGATCGCCGAACCCGCTGGTGGGCTCAGTGGATTGGCCGAACGGGTGGCCCGTCAGTGGCGGAGCCCACAGAACTAACGCGGAGATATTGCTGTGCGACCATAGGAGTACGGGAACATCCCGGCTCAGGGCTGCGTTGCAGCTACGGTACGGGCCCGAGCGCCGACCTCGTAGGGAGAACCATGACCGCCGAGAACACCACGGCGACCGAAGCGCAGACGCACGGCGTCACGCTCACCGACGTCGCTGCCAGCAAGGCGAAGTCGCTGCTCGACCAAGAGGGTCGGGACGACATGCACCTGCGCATCGCCGTGCAGCCCGGTGGCTGTGCCGGCCTGCGTTACCAGTTGTTCTTCGACGAGCGCACCCTCGACGGGGACGTCTTCCGTGACTTCGGTGGCCTCAAGGTCGCGGTGGACCGGATGAGCGTGCCCTACGTGGAAGGCGCGGTCATCGACTTCGTCGACACCATCGAGAAGCAGGGCTTCACCATCGACAACCCGAACGCCGGTGGCTCCTGCGCCTGTGGTGATTCTTTCCACTAGTTCTGCTGGTAGACCCAGAGCACGAAAACTGGACCGCGGTGATCGCCGCGGTCCTTTTTCGTGCCGGGCGCTCAGGCGCCGTAGTCGTCCATTTCCTTGACCTGGGCCGAGCACACCTCGTTGACCTGCCACGATGCCTGGTTCCGTGGCAGCGGGAGCAGGTGCTCGGACGGCCGGAGGGCAGGGGGGATCTCGGCGCAGTCCTCGATCAGCTCAGCCAGGGTGCTGGCGTCCGGAATCGTCACATCGAGGACGTTAGAACCGTGGATTGATGTGCGACACCCTTACCACCAAGTAGTCTTCGCTCCCGGCTGTCTGCGACCGGAACGGGTGACGATGGCCTGCCAGCAGTCGTCTCATAGGGAGCGCGGTACGTGCCTGTCGCTGTGACTGGAAGCATTGCCACCGACCACCTGATGCACTTCCCGGGCCGGTTCGCCGACCAGTTGGTCGCCGACCGTCTGGACCGGGTGTCGCTGAGCTTCCTGGTGGATGACCTGACCGTGCGCCGGGGCGGCATCGCCGCCAACATCGCCTTCGGCATGGGCGTGCTCGGCTACTCGCCGGTGCTGATCGGCGCGGTGGGCGCCGACTTCGCCGACTACCGCTCCTGGCTGGAGCGCCATGGCGTCGACTGCTCGGGCGTGCACACCTCGGAGGTGAAGCACACCGCCCGGTTCGTCTGCACCACCGACGACGACATGAACCAGATCGCCTCCTTCTACGCGGGCGCGATGGCCGAGGCCCGCAACATCGAACTGGCCCCGATCATGGACAAGGTCGGCGGCCTGGAGCTGGTGCTGGTCAGCCCGAACGACCCCGAGGCCATGCTGCGGCACTCCGAGGAGTCCAGGCAGCGGGGCATCCCGTTCGCCGCCGACCCCTCCCAGCAACTGGCCCGGATGGACGGTGACCAGGCCAAGCGGCTCGTCGAGGGCGCGAAGTACCTGTTCACCAACGACTACGAGCTGCAGCTGCTGCTGCAGAAGACCGGCTGGTCCGAGGAGGAGATCCTGGACCACGTCGACCTGCGGATCACCACCCTGGGCGAGAAGGGCGTGGAGCTGGTCGGCAAGGGCCTGTCCGCGCCGCTGCACGTGCCCGCGGTGCCGGAGACGCACAAGGCCGACCCGACCGGCATCGGCGACGGCTTCCGCGCCGGTTTCCTGGCAGGCATCGCCGCCGGCCTGCCGCTGGAGCGTGCCGCCCAGCTCGGCTCGCTGATCGCGGTGCTGGTGCTGGAGGTCGACGGCCCGCAGGAGTGGGTGCTCGACCGCGAGGCCGCGCTGACCCGCCTGGCCGAGGCCTACGGCGCCGAGGCGTCCGCGGAGATCGCCAAGGCGCTCAAGAACTAGCCAGCACCACCTCCCGCATCTCCGTGAGCCGCGGGAGGAACGCTTCGGTCCGGCCGATCTGCCTGTGCAGGTCGGCCGGTCCTGTTGGGTGGCCCAGATCGGCCATCAACTCGGTGAACGCGGGGTCGTTGTCCCGGTTGAGCGCGATGAGGCAGCGGGCGTAGGTGGCGGCCAGCCAGAACATCGCCTCGCGGTGTTCGCCCGCGGCCAGCAGTTCGTGCGCGCCGTCGATGGCCACCGGGCGGGCCTGCGCGCTGAGGTCGCCTGCGAAGGAGACCGGGCTGGTCGCGGCGGCCGGGCCGGCCTCGTCGAAGATCGTGGTGAGGGCGTCCAGGTGCCCGCGGACCTGGTCCGGGGTGAGGTGGGCGCAGCCCAGGACGGTCAGGAGTTCCTCCTGCCAGTCCGGGTGGCCCAGGTCGGTGAGCAGGGCCCTGGTGGCGGCGTAGCGGCGGCGGATGGTCGGGTTGCGCTGGGCGGCGACCAGCAGCACGTGGGTGGTGACGCCGGTGGCGAAGAGCCAGCGGGTGACCTGCCAGGGCCAGGGTTGCGGGGTCTGCGCGGCCATCAGGCCGGTGCGGATGCGGGTTTCGGCGTGCGCGCAGCGGCGGCGGATCCACCGTGGCGCGCTGAAATCCCTGGCCACCGCCGCCTGCAGGGCGGTGAGGCGGCCGGTGGGGTCGGCCAGGATGGTGTTGACGCGCAGTCCGCCCGCCAGGTGGTAGTCGGACAGGACCGCCTTCGGCGAGGACAGTTCGGTCCAGCTCAGGTAGGTGGGTTCGAGCAGCAGGCCGTCCTGGCGGCACTTGCCGGGCTTGGGCGGGGCCGGGCTGCTGCCGGTGACCAGCATGATGTCCACGTCCGAGGTCGCGGGCAGCACGGCGTCGGCGGGCAGCCAGGCGGCCGAGCCCGCGAGGTAGGCGCCGCCGAACCCGGGGTCGCCGGTGGCGTGTTCGGCGACCCAGCGGGCGGCGGCGGTCCTGGCTGCGGCGATGGTGACCGGCATCAGCCGCCCGCCACCGAGGGGATCACCTGGATCTCCGCGCCGTCGGTCAGCGGGGTGTCCGGGCCGTCCAGCCTGCGGCATTCCTCGCCGTTGACGTAGAAGTTCACGTACCGGCGCAGCGCGCCCTGCTCGGTGCGCAACCGGCGGTTCAGCGCCGGGTGGTCCGCGGCCAGCACGTCCAGCGCGGCGCCCAGGGTCGCGCTCTTCGGCAGCTCCAGGTCCAGCCGGGCGGCGTCGCCCGCGGCGGGGCGCAGCACGCCGGGCAGCAGCACGGTGACCCGCATCCGGCTCACCGCCTGATCACGGCCGCGCGCACGCTGAGCACGTCCGGCAGGTGTTCGATGATCCGCTGCCAGCTGGCGCCCTCGTCCCGGCTGGCGTAGACCTCGCCGGAGCGGGAGCCGAAGTAGACCCCTGGCACGCTCGCGTCGTCCACGCACAGCGCGTCCCGCAGCACCGTGGTCCAGAAGTTCTCCTGCGGCAGGCCCTTGGTCAGCGCGGTCCAGTGCGCGCCCGAGTCCTCGCTGCGGAAGACCCGGCAGGCCCCCTCCGGCGGGAACCGGTTGCTGTCGGCGGTGAGCGGGAAGCCGTAGACCACCTCGGGCCGGTGCGGGTGCACCGCGATCGGGAAGCCGAAATCGCTGGGCAGACCGTCCGCGATGGAGGTCCAGTGCGCGCCGCCGTCCTCGCTGCGGTACACGCCGTGGTGGTTCTGCAGGAACATCCGGTCCGGGTCGGCCGGGTTCTGCGCGATCTTGTGCACGCACTGGCCGTACTCGGGATAAGGATCGGGCAGGAAGTATGCCTTGATGCCGGTGTTGCTGGGCGTCCAGTTCGTGCCGCCGTCCTCGGTGCGGTAGACCCCGCCGGTGGACATGGCCACGGTGACCCGCTCCCGGTCGGTGGGGTGCGGCAGGATCGTGTGCACCGCCTGCCCGCCGTAGCCCGCGCCCCACTGCTCCCGGTGCGGGTGGTCCCACAGCCCGCGCACCATGTCGTAGGTGCGCCCGCCGTCGGTGGAGCGGAACAGCGCCGAGGGCTGGGTGCCGGCGTAGACCACCTCGGGCTGATCGGCCGGGCCGGCGGCGAGCTGCCAGACCCGCTGCAGCTCCGCGCCGGTGTCGGCGGGGAAGGCCACCGGGGCGTGGTCCGGCTCCTGCCAGCTCTCGCCCAGGTCGTCGCTGGTGGCCACGCTCGGGCCGAAGTGCTCGCTGGCCACGCCGGCCAGCAGCCGGGGTGTCTCGCGCCGGGTGTCCACGGCCACCGCGTAGACCTCGGTCATCGCGTGGTGCGGTCCGGACCAGGTCCAGTCCGCCCGGTCGTGTTCGCTGGTGGCCAGCCACAGGCCCTTGCGGGTCCCCACGGCCAGCAGCACCTGTTCGTCAGGCACGGCGTCCTCCGAGTGATGTGGGTCACTTGACGGATCGCAGGCTACGCGGGGTCCCCGACATTTTCTCGGCTGAACAACCGTCCGCCCAGGTCGACGCCGGTGACCCGGCCCGCCGCGTCCCGGGAGAAGCAGCCGCGCTGACCGGTGAACGCGCCACTGGTCAGGATGTACTCGTCCGCGGGCAGCAGGCCCAGGTCGAAAGGCTCGTGATCGGGGATGGTCACGCCGAGCCGGGCGCGCAGGTCCGGCTTGAGCAGCACCTCCAGCCGCAACCGAGGACCGGTCGCGCTGATGGTCAGGGTCATCGCGCCGCTGTCGTAGCGGCCGGTGATCTCACCCGCCCGGGTCTGGTCGTGCGGGAGCGGTTCGGGGTCGCGGTCGAGCAGGCCGAGGTGATGTTCCAGGGCCCAGCGCACGATGGCCTGGTTGGCCGGGATGCCGTCGGGGCCGGCGTTGGACAGCGACACCACGGCGAAGTCCCGTTCCGGCACCAGCAGCAGCTCGGCGAACTGACCGTCCCCGGAGCCGCCGTGCCCGACGGCCCGCACCCCGTTGATCCCGCGCAGGAACCAGCCCAGCCCGAGACCGTCGCCCAGCGAGCTGCCGCGCAGGTCCACGGTGCGCTTCCGCATCCGGCCCAGGGCGGCGTCGCCGAGGTGGTACCGGGCCCAGCGGAGCAGCTCGGACACCGAGGAGACCAGGCCGCCGCCGGGGTTGTCGGCCCGAAAGTCCTTCCAGTTCCGGGCGATGGTCAGCGTGCCGTCCGGCCCGCGGTTGTGGCCGACCGCGAACCGCCGGGTCATCGCGTCGTTGCGCGCGTAACAGCTGGTGGTCAGTCCGGCCGGTTCGAGCACCAGCCCGGCCATGGCCCGCTCGAAGGTCTCGCCGGTGACCCGCTCGATGATCCGGCCCAGCAGGTTGTACCCGGCCTGGCTGTAGGAGGCCCTGGCGCCGACCGGGGCGATCAGCTCGATCTCCGGCAGCCGCGCCACGTACTCGCGCAGCGCGTCCGCGCCCTCGCCGGTGTCCAGCAGCAGGTGGGTGTCCAGGCCGGAGGTGTGGTTGAGCAGGTGCCGCACGGTCATCGTGGCCGCGGCCCGCTCGTCGGCCAGCCGCAGCTCCGGCAGGTGGCGGCGGACCGGGTCGGCCAGGTCGAGGCGGCCCTGCTCGGCCAGCCGGAGGATCGCGGTCGCGGTGTGCGTCTTGCTGACCGAGGCCACCGGGTACAGCGTGTCCGGGGTGACCGGCAGCGGGTTGTCGAGGCTGGTCACGCCGTGGCAGGCGAAGGTCTCGGTGTCCCCGGTCAGCACCCCGGCGGCCAGGCCGGGGATGCCGAACCCGGTGGCCGTGGCCTCGACGAACTCGGCGAACGTGGTGGTCATGCCAGGTCCTCTCACTAGACTTGCACTTTGTTCAAGTTCGACCGTAGGCAAGAGTTGAACAAAGTGCAAGTGGCGAGGGGTTGTCCTATCGTAAGCCCATGCCGCGTGACACGCTGACCAGGGAACAGATCGTCAAGGCCGCGGTCGAGCTGCTGGACGCGGACGGGCTTGAGGGCTTCAACATGCGTGCGCTCGGCAAGTGGCTCGGCTCGGCGGCCACCGCGATGTACTGGCACGTGGGCAGCAAGGAGAACCTGATCACCCTGGCCGGGGACGAGATCTGGCAGGAGATCGCGCTGCCCGACCCGGCGAAAACCGGCTGGCGGGCGGCCGCGGAACAGCTGGCCACCGGCCTGTACGCGATGCTCGGCAGGCACCCCTGGCTGGTGCAGGCCTTCGGCGCGCACCTGATGTTCGGGCCCGGCAAGGCCCGCTACGACGAGTGCGGCCTGACCGTCTACGAGACCGCCGGATTCACCGGCGCGCGCGCCGACCAGGCCGCCGCCGGGGTGTTCACCTACGTGCTGGGCAATGCCCTCGGTCCGGCCGCCACCGCGTCACTGACCAGGAAGCTCGGCCGGGACGGCGGCGACGCCGAGGGGCAGCTGCGGGAGGTCATGGCCAAGGCGTACGAGGCCGCGGCCCCGTTCCCGCGGCTGCGGGCCCGGATGGGGGTGGCCGCCACGGACTACGCGGCGGCCCCCGAGGACTCCTTCGAGTTCGGCCTCCAGGCCATTCTGGACGGCCTGGAGGGCCGGCTCAGAGCTTGACCGGGTAGTGCGGCTCCGGCACGTGCACCGCGATCCGGCGCTCCACGAAGATCCCGTGCCAGAGCATGAACACCAGCAGCGCCCAGATCCGGCGGCTGTGGTCGAGCAGGCCGGAGCGGTGCTCCTCCAGGATGCGCAGCACCGCGTTCTTGTTGATCAGGTCGTCGGTGAGCGACTGGTGCACGATGTCGCGGGCCCAGTCGTGCATCTCGTCCTTGAGCCAGTGCCGCACCGGGACCGGGAAGCCCAGCTTGCGCCGGTTGAGCACGTGCGCGGGGACGATGCCGCGCATGGCCTGGCGCAGCGCGTACTTGGTGGTCTCCTTGGTGATCTTCTGGTCCTGCGGGATGCGCGCGGCCACCCGGAAGACCTCCGGGTCCAGGAACGGCACCCGCAGTTCGAGGGAGTTGGCCATGGTCATCTTGTCCGCCTTGACCAGGATGTCCCCGCGCAGCCAGGTGAACAGGTCGATGTGTTGCATCCGGGTCACCGGGTCCCAGGCCAGCGAGTCCCGGTACCAGCGCGCGGTCACGTCGGTGTGCGAGATGCGCGGGTCGTGCGTGCGCAGCACCTGCTGGATCTGGTCGTCCCGGAAGATCCGCGCGTTGCCGTAGTAGCGCTCCTCCAGGGTCAGCGCGCCGCGGCGGAGCAGGTCCTTGCCGCGCACGCCCTCCGGGATCCGGCTGGAGACCTTGCCCATGACCGAACGCAGCGCGCCCGGCACCTTCTCGAACGGGGCCAGCGAGAGCGGCTCGCGGTAGATCGTGTACCCGCCGAACAGCTCGTCCGCGCCCTCGCCGGAGAGCACCACCTTCACGTGCTGGCGGGCCTCGCGGGCGATGAACCACAGCGGCACCAGCGCCGGGTCGGCCACCGGATCGTCCAGGTACCAGGTGATCAGCGGCAGGGCCTGCATCATCTCCTGCGCGGTGACCGTGCGGACCACGTGCTTGACCCCGATCGCGGCCGCGGACTCCGCCGCCACGTCCACCTCGGAGTAGCCGGTGCGCTCGAACCCGGTGGTGAAGGTGATCAGGTCCGGGTTGTGCTCCTTGGCCAGCGCGGCGATCGCGGTGGAGTCGATGCCGCCGGAGAGGAAGGCGCCCACGGTCACGTCGGCGCGCATGTGCTTGGCCACCGAATCACGCATCACCCCGGCGATGTCCCGGTAGAGCTGCCCGGCCTCGGTGCTGGTGGTGATCGGGCGCGGGGCGAAGGTCGGCTGGAAGTACCGCTCGGTGACCACCTGGCCGCCGGGGGAGACGGTGAAGGAGGTGCCGGACTCGATCCGCCGGATCGTGGTGTGCAGCGTTTCCGGCTCCGGCACGTACTGCAGGATCAGGTAGTGCTGCAGCGCGGCCTGGTCCAGCTTGGGTGACAGGCCCAGCGTGGGCGCCAGGTCGAGCAGGCTCTTCTTCTCACTGGCGAAGGCCACCCCGCCCGGACCCGCCGCGTAGAACAGCGGCTTGATGCCGAACGGGTCCCGGGCGCCGAAGATCACCCGCTTCTCCGCGTCCCAGATCAGGAAGGCGAACATGCCGCGCAGCTTGCCGACCATGGACGGGCCGAGGTGGTGGTAGGCGGCCACGATGGCCTCGGTGTCGCCGTCGGTGGCGAACTCCGCGCCGTAGCTGTCGCGCAGTTCGGCGCGCAGTTCGAGGTAGTTGTAGATCTCGCCGTTGAACAGGATCGTGTAGCGGCCCTGCGCGTAGTGCAGCGGCTGGTGGGAACGCTCCACGTCGATGATCGACAGCCGGTTGAAGCCGAAGACCACGTCGTTGTTGTGCCAGGTGTCACTCTCGTCGGGACCGCGGTGGCGCTGGCACTGCAGCGCCCTCGCGACGCTGCCGACCGCCGTGCCGATGTTCGCGTTGTTGTTCTGGGCGGAACACACCAGTCCAAGCAGGCCGCACACGCTTCTCGCGCACCTCTCAAGTCGACGACGTCGCGGCCAAGTATGCCCGCCGACACGCGGGGCTCCGGTTCACCCCGAACGGGTAGCCAGGCTAGTGCTGGGCTAGAGTCCCGAACTGATTGCGACGGCAGGTCGATCGCGCTGGTGCGCGGGTCGGCCGTGACCGTTTTCCAGCCTGTCACGAGGAGGCAGCGAGCAGTGGGCCGCAAGGAGGGCAACCGGGCAGCGCGGCTGGCCAAGGTCACCGGCCTGGTCAGCCTGGTGGGCGTCGCGGCCAGTGGCTGCTCCGTCGACGAGGTGCTGCGTTTTGGCTGGCCGAAGGGGGTAACCCCGCAGGCAGAGGCCATGCGTCAGTTGTGGACGTGGTCTGTGATCGCCGCGCTGGTCGTCGGCGTGATCGTGTGGGCGCTGATCTTCTGGTCGATCATCTTCCACCGGAAGAAGTCCGAGGAGTTCCCGCGCCAGTTCCAGTACAACGGGCCGCTGGAGTTCGTGCTCATCGGGCTTCCGATGATCATCATCGTGGTGTTGTTCGTCTTCTCCACCCAGGCCCAGAACGTGGTCACGGCCAAGGACAAGACGCCGGATGTCAACGTCAAGGTCTGGGCCTTCCAGTGGAACTGGGAGTTCGAGTACCAGGACTTCAAGACCCCGGACGGCACCACCGTGCGCACCACCGGCTCGAGTACCGAGATCCCGTTGCTGGTGCTGCCGGCGAACAAGGAGATCCGCTACACCATCGAGTCCAAGGACGTCATCCACTCCTTCTTCGTGCCGGAGTTCCACTTCAAGCGGGACACCATCCCGTACCCGGAGAAGAACAGCCAGGACAACGTCTTCCAGAACTCCATCGACCGGGAAGGCGCCTTCGTCGGCCGGTGCGCCGAGCTGTGCGGCACCTACCACGCGGTGATGAACTTCGAGGTGCGGGCGCTCCAGCCGCAGGTCTTCGACCGGTACATGCAGCTGCGGGTGAAGCTGAACCCGGGCACCGGCAAGACCTACACCGCCGCCGAGGCCCTCGCCGAGCTGAAGTGCGGCCCGATGTGCGCCCCGCAGGCGGTCACCACCAAGCCGTTCGACACCAGCCGCACCTCGCGCAAGCCTTCCGGCGGGGACCGGTGAGGAGCCTGGTGAGCAGCGCAGAACTGGAGTTGAGGAAATCATGAAGGTCGAAGCGCGGATCTTCGAGTTCATCACGGCCTTCTGCTTCGTGGCCGCGATCGTCTACGGCTTCTGGGCCAAGGAGCCGGTCGGCACGGTGGGGCTGGTCCTCTCCGGTGGGCTGACCCTGCTCTGCGGCACCTACTTCCGGTTCATCGCGCGCCGCATCGACCCGCGGCCCGAGGACGAGGACGACGCCGAGATCGCCGACGGCGCCGGTGAGCTGGGCTTCTTCAGCCCGGGTAGCTACTGGCCGGTCGGCATGGCCGCCGCGGCCGCCTTCACCGGGGTGGCACTGGCCTTCTTCCACATCTGGCTGATCGCCCTCGGCCTGCTGGCCGTGCTGATCATGGTGGGCGGGCTGCTGTTCGAGTACCACACCGCGGCGCCCAGCCACGACTGAGGTTTTCCGCATCGCCGACGGCGGGCGTTCCCTTCCCGGGGGACGCCCGCCGTTCGCGTTGGTCAGGCGGCGAGCAAGGCGGTGAGGCGGGGGACCGCGAAGTCGACCAGGGCCCGCGCGGGCAGCAGGCGGCACTGCGCCGAGCCTGCCCGGAACGGCCGGATGCCGTGCTGCTGCTCGAACTCCGCGCCCAGGGTGGGGAAGAACCGGCCGTGGTCATCGGCCACGTCCAGGGCCTCGCACCACACCCGTTCACCATCGACGAGCAGCGGGAACCGGCGCAGTTTGAGCCGTGGCGCGGGGGTGCGGGTCTCCACGTGGTGCAGGAAGCTGTTGCGGTCGTGCCCGACGCCGATGAGCAGGATGCGCGCGTCCAGGTCGTAGAGCCTGCCAAAGGGCGAGTCGGCGGACAGCGCGAAGGACAGCGGCTGGTGTTGCACGATGTCCGCGGCCCGCGCGCCGACCGCGGCCACCGACGCCTGAGGGTGGCCGCTGCGCAGCGCGCCGGGGCAGGTGCGGATGGCCTCGGCCACCGCGCCCATCGGCGAGGGCAGCCCGGGGTGGAACAACGGCACCGCGGCACGCTGGTCCCGGGTCCGCGCGTCCGGGACACCCGCTTGCGGGGCCGGATCGGCCACCTGCGGGGTGAACGCGGGGCCGACCAGGGTTCCGGTGCTACCGAGGGCCTGGCGTAGGGAGGCGACCACGGTGGCCGCGCCGCCGGGCACCTGGCCGAGACTGGACAGCGCGGCGTGCGCGATCACCGTCATGCCCTCGGCGATCCCGGCCTGCCGCCAGGCGGCGAGCAGGCCGGGCCCGTCGATCAGGTCAGCTCCGACTTCAGCTTCTGGGTCAGGGTGACCCAGCGGGCCAGCAGGTCCGCCGCCGCGCCGGAGTCGATGGCCGCGGTCACCACGCCCAGGGCGTCCCGCAGGTCGGCGAGCAGGTCGCCGCTGGGGCCACGGTGGGCCACCACCGCGCCGGCGGCGTTGAGCAGCACCGCGTCCCGGACCGCGCCCTTGGCACCGGCCAGGAGCTGCCGGACGGCCTCGGCGTTGACCGCGGCGTCGCCGCCGAGCAGCGCCGCCGGATCGCTGACCGGGATGCCCAGCTCGGTCGGGTCCAGGGTCTGCCGGTCCACCTTGCCCTCGTGCACCAGCCAGACCGTGCTGGTCGTGGTGGTGGTCAGCTCGTCAAGGCCGTCGTCGCCGCGGACCACCAGCACCGAGGAGCCGCGGCCGGCGAAGACCTGGGCCATCAGCGGAGCGGCCTTGGGGTCGGCGCAGCCGATCAGCGCGGCAGGCGGCTGGGCCGGGTTGGTCAGCGGGCCCAGCAGGTTGAACGTGGTCGGGATGCCGATCTCGCGGCGGGCCGGGGCGGCGTGCCGCATCGCCGGATGGAACACCGGTGCGAAGCAGAAGCCGATGCCCAGTTCGGCCACGCTGCGCCGCACCCCCTCCGGCGGCAGGTCGATGACCACGCCCAGGGCCTCCAGCACGTCGGCGGTGCCGCATTTGGAGGAGGCGGCCCGGTTGCCGTGCTTGACCACCGGCACCCCGGCGGCCGCGGTGACCAGGGAGGCCATCGTGGAGATGTTCACCGTGCCGGAGCGGTCGCCGCCGGTGCCCACGATGTCCACCGCTGGCACGTCGATCTGCACCCGGCGGGCGTAGGCCAGCATGCCCTCGGCCATGCCTGCCACCTCGTCGGCGGTCTCGCCCTTGGCGCGCAGCGCGACCACCAGGGCCACCGTCTGCGCGATGGTGGCCGCGCCGGACATCACCTGGCCCATCGCCCAGGCCAGGTCCGCGGTGCCGCAGTCGATCCGGTTGACCAGGCGGCCCAGCAGGTCCGGCCAGGTCGGCTCGACGGGAGTGCTCGGGTCAGGCGTCTCCTCGCTCATGGATCGCACCCGCCCGTCCCGCTCAGCCCTGGGCCGCGGGCAGCCGCTGGGAACGCAGCACCTCGGCCACGGTCTCGGCGGCGGCCAGCGGGTCCAGCGGGTGCACGATCACCGCGTCCGCCTGGGACCAGGTGGCCAGCCACCGGTCGTCCTTGCGCCGCACCGCGACCACGATCGGCGGGCAGTGCGTGATCTCGTTCTTGAGCTGCCTGGACAGCCCCATGCCGCCGGTGGGCTGGGCCTCGCCGTCCAGGATGGCCAGGTCCACTCCGCCGGAGTCGGCCTCCACCAGAACCTCGGCGATGGTGCCCGCCTCGACGTAGCGCAGCTTGGGCAGATCCGGCGCGGGCTTGCGGCCGACCGCGCTGATGATCGCCTCGCGCACCTCGTCGCGGTGGCTGAACACCAGGACGGTCAGGGTCTCGTTGCTCATCACGCGTCCTCTTCGGCAGGTCGTTCGGGCAGTTGGATGCTATAGCCCGGCCCGGCGAGCACGGCCTTCACCCTGGCGGCGGATCCTCGCGCGCGGTGCGCGCGGGGGTGTGGGACAGGACACGATCGGGAACTCGGCCGGACCCGGCCCAGCGAGCGTTGGAGCCGCAGGACATAATGCGTCGCGTGACAACTGCTGCGCCCTCCATCGGCCAACGGGTGCACTCGCTGAACCGCCCGAACATGGTCAGCGTGGGCACCATCGTCTGGCTGTCCAGCGAGCTGATGTTCTTCGCTGGTCTCTTCGCCATGTTCTTCACGGTGAAGGCCCAGAACACGGGGAAGTGGCCACCGGATCCGACCGAGCTGAACCTGCCGTACGCCCTGGTCTTCACGACCATCCTGGTGGCGTCCTCGTTCACCTGTCAGATGGGTGTCTTCGCCGCCGAGCGCGGTGACGTGTTCGGTCTCCGACGGTGGTACACGCTCACCCTCGTCATGGGTGCGATCTTCGTCGGCGGTCAGATCGGCGAGTACTACACGCTGGTCACCGGGCACCACACCACCATCGCGTCCTCGGCCTACGGCACGGTCTTCTACCTGACCACCGGGTTCCACGGTCTGCACGTGGTCGGCGGGCTGATCGCCTTCGTGTTCCTGATCTGGCGTACCAAGCTCAGCAAGTTCACGCCGGCCCAGGCCACCGCGGCGATCGTCGTGTCGTACTACTGGCACTTCGTCGACATCGTCTGGATCGGGCTGTTCGCCGTCATCTACCTCGTTCCCTGACGAGACGACTTCTTCCCGAAGCTCCCACCCAAGGCGTACGCCCGAATTCGACTGCAAGGGTTGCCGCACTGATGACCACCAACAACGATCGGGCCAGGAAGCGGGCCAAGCTCAGGCGCCGCCTGTCCGGCCTGCTCGCCCTCGGCATCGCGCTCGTCGGCGCGGGTGCGCTCTACGCCGGGTTCCTGCCCGAGCCGCAGACCGCGCAGGCCCAGTCGGATCCCACCAAGATCCGGCAGGGCGAGCAGCTCTACAACACCGCCTGCATCACCTGCCACGGCGCGAACCTGCAGGGCGAGCAGGACCGTGGGCCCAGCCTGATCGGCGTCGGCGAGGCAGCGGTCTACTTCCAGGTCTCCTCCGGCCGGATGCCGATGGCCCGCCAGGAGGCACAGGCCGGGCGCAAGCCCGCCAAGTTCAACTCCGAGGAGATCGACGCCCTCGGCGCGTTCATCCAGTCCAAGGGTGGCGGCCCGACCCTGCCGCAGGAGTCCGGCAAGGAGCTGCGCGGGGAGAACTCCGCCCGCGGCGGTGAGCTGTTCCGGCTCAACTGCGCCTCCTGCCACAACTTCACCGGCCGTGGCGGCGCGCTGTCCTCTGGCAAGTTCGCGCCCGCGCTGGACGGGGTGACCGAGGAGCAGATCTACGCCGCGATGCTCACCGGCCCGCAGAACATGCCGAAGTTCTCCGACCGGCAGCTCTCGCCGCAGGAGAAGAAGGACATCGTGGCCTACGTCAAGTCGGTCACCGACGGCAACAACAACCCGGGCGGCCACCCGCTGGGCGGATTCGGCCCGGCCACCGAAGGCCTGGTCGCCTGGATCATCGGTCTCGCCGCGCTGATCGGCGTGACCGTGTGGATCGGGAGCAGGGCATGAGCGACTCGCACGAGAAGAAGACACCCACTGACGCGGAACTCGCCGAGCTGAGCCGGGACGAACTGGTCACCCTCGGCCTGGCCGCCGACGGGGTGCACCTGCGGCACCGGGACCCGCACTTCCCGGTGCCGGGCACCAGGGCCGAGCGCCGCACCGAGCGCGCGGTGGCCGCCTGGTTCGGGCTGGGCGCGCTGGCCGGTCTCGCCTTCCTCGGCGTGTACCTGTTCTGGCCCTCGCACTACGTGGCGCCGGACCAGCCAGGCAGCTTCTGGTACGACCTCTACACCCCGATGGTGGGCCTGACCCTGGGTCTGTCCATCACCGGCATCGGCGTGGGCGTCATCGCCTACGCCAAGCGGCTGCTGCCGCACGAGGTCGCGGTGCAGGACCGGCACGACGGCGGGTCGACTGAGTTCGACAAGGAGACCGCGGTCGCGCTGCTGGCCGACTCCGGCGTCAAGTCCGAGATCGGCCGCCGGTCGCTGATCCGGCGCAGCCTGCTCGGCGCGGGCACCGTGTTCGGCCTGGGCGTCGGCGTCTTCGCCATCGGCGGCCTGGTCCGCAACCCGAAGGCCTACGACGAGAACGGCCCGCTGGCCACCAGTGGCTGGAAGAAGAAGGACGACAAGGAGAAGGTCTTCCTGCGCCGGGACACCGGCGACCCGCACGATGTCGTGCTGGTCCGCCCGGAGGATGTCGAGGCCGGTGGCTTCGAGACCGTCTTCCCGTTCCGCGAGTCCGAGCGCGGCGACAACCACGCGCTGCTCAAGGCACTGCGCCGGTCGGACAACCCGGTCATGCTGATCCGGCTGCGCCCCGGCCAGCCGGTGACCAAGCGCAAGGGCCAGGCGGACTTCAACTTCGGCGACCTGTACGCCTACTCGAAGGTCTGCACCCACCTGGGCTGCCCGACCTCGCTGTTCGAGCAGCAGACCGGTCGCCTGCTCTGCCCGTGTCACCAGTCGCAGTTCGACGTCTTCACCTACGCCAAGCCGATTTTCGGCCCAGCGACCCGCTCGCTGCCGCAGCTGCCCATCACGGTGGACCCGGAAACGGGTTACCTGGTGGCCCGCGGTGATTTCATCGAGCCGGTGGGCCCGGCCTACTGGGAGCGTAAGTCATGAGTTCGATCACCACGCCGACCAAGCAGGCGAACCCGGCGGCCAGGGCGGCCGGCGGCGCGGCGAAGTGGGCCGACGACCGCTATCACGTCGCGGCCGGGCTGCGCAGGCAGATCAACAAGGTCTTCCCGACGCACTGGTCGTTCATGCTCGGTGAGATCGCGCTGTACAGCTTCATCGTGCTGCTGCTCTCCGGTGTCTACCTCGCGCTGTTCTTCGACCCCTCGATGGAGGAGGTCCAGTACGGCGGGGTGTTCACCAACCTCAAGGACGTGTGGATGTCGCGGGCCTTCGAGTCCGCGCTGAACATCTCCTTCGAGGTGCGCGGCGGCCTGTTCGCCCGCCAGGTGCACCACTGGGCGGCGCTGCTGTTCATGGCCTCGATCGTGGCGCACATGTTCCGGGTGTTCTTCACCGGCGCGTTCCGCCGCCCGCGCGAGGTCAACTGGATCATCGGCATCCTGCTGTTCGTGCTGGGCATGTTCGAGGGCTTCACCGGCTACTCGCTGCCTGACGACCTGCTCTCCGGTGTCGGCCTGCGGATCGCCTCCGCGCTGATCCTGACCATCCCGGTGCTGGGCACCTGGGTGCACTGGGCGCTCTTCGGCGGTGAGTTCCCCGGCACGGACATCATCCCCAGGCTCTACACGGTGCACATCCTGCTGCTGCCGGGCATCATCCTCGGCCTGGTCGCGGTGCACCTGGCGCTGGTCTGGTACCAGAAGCACACCCAGTTCCCGGGTGTCGGCCGCACCGAGAGCAACGTGGTCGGCGTGCGCATCATGCCGGTGTTCGCGGCCAAGGGCGGCGGCTTCTTCGCCGTCACCGTGGGCGTCATCGCGCTGATGGGCGGGCTCTTCCAGATCAACCCGATCTGGAACTTCGGGCCGTACAACGCCGCGCAGGTCTCCGCGGGCAGCCAGCCCGACTGGTACATGGCCTGGACGGACGGTCTGGTCCGGTTGTGGCCCGCCTGGGAGATCTACATCTTCGGGCACACCATCCCGGCGTCGTTCTTCCCGTTCATGGGCAGCATCGGCTTCTGTGTCACCGCGGCGATCCTCTACCCGTGGATCGAGCGCCGGATGACCAAGGACGAGGCGCACCACAACCTGCTGCAGCGGCCGCGGGACGTGCCGGTCCGCACCAGCCTGGGCGCGATGGCCATCACCTTCTTCATGGTGATGATGCTGTCCGGCTTCAACGACATCATCGCGTGGCAGTTCAACATCTCGCTGAACGCGATGACCTGGGCAGGCCGGATCGGGCTGATCATCCTGCCGCCGATCGCCTACATCATCACCTACCGGCTCTGCCTCGGCGCCCAGCGCGGCGACCGCGAGGTGCTGGAGCACGGGGTGGAGACCGGCATCATCAAGCGGCTGCCGCACGGTGAGTTCATCGAGATCCACCAGCCGCTCGGCCCGGTGGACGACCACGGCCACCCGGTGCCCCTGGCCTACCAGGGCACCTCGGTGCCGAAGAAGATGAACGCGCTGGGCGCGGCAGGCGAGCCGGTCGCGGGCAGCCTGCTCAAGCCGGACCCGGTGGAGGAGACCGCCGCGCTCAAGCGCGCCAAGCACGAGGGCGAGCAGCGCGGTGGCGACAACACCAGGGAGCTGACCGCGGGCAAGCCCGCGGAGCCCAAGGAGTAAGCAAGAAGCACGAAGGCGCGGCCCGCGAGCACGTTCGCGGGCCGCGTTTTTTTGTTGTCCTAATTCTTGTCCGCCGGCGGCGAACTAGGACACGGGCTGTCCGCTTGGCCCAATACCGTCCCGCTCATGACGAACGAGCGCACCCAGACCCTGGCCATGCTGGCCGAAGCCCGCGAGACCCTGCTGATCACCCTGCGCGGCCTGACCGACGACCAGGCAGGCACCCGGACCACGGTGAGCGAGTTGACCCTCGGCGGCCTGCTCCGCCACCTGAGCATGGCCGAACGCGTGCTGACCAGGATCCTGCTGACCGCGGACGGCTCACTGCCTGAGGGCATGTTCGACATGGACCAGTACCAGATGCCCACGGACCGCACCCTGGATGAACTGCGCGCCGAGTACCTGGCCGCCGCCAAGATCACCGACACGGCCTTCGCCACCGTCGACCTGGACACCATGGTCCTGCTGCCGCAGACCCCGTACTCCCCGCCGGAACCCCAGTACTGGTCGGCCCGCCAGATCCTGCTGCACCTGTTCCGGGAGACCGCGCAGCACGCCGGTCACGCCGACATCATCCGCGAGTCCCTGGACGGGGCCAACACCACGGCGCAGCTGGGCGAGGCGAAGACGGACCAGTCGAGCGGGGACTAGTCGACGCCGATGTTGAACGCGGCCTCGGTGTCGGCCTTGGAGTAGGAGCGGAACGCGATGTGCGTGTCCGTGTTGAGCACCCCGGCCACCTTGCCGATCCGCCCCGGCACCAGCTCCGCCAGATCCTCGTGCCGGGACACCTGGACCACCGCGATCAGGTCCACGTCACCGGCACAGGAGTAGACCTCCAGCACACCCTCGAAGTCGGCGATGGTCTGCGCGGCCTCCGGGATGCTCGCGGCGTCGGACTGGATCAGCACGATGGCCTTGATCACGGTGTGCTCCTTGGGCGCTGAGGTGGTGGACCGATCGTAGCCAGCGGGTTTTCCACCGCGCGGGGTGGCCGGACCCGATCGGGTGGCGGGGGCTGGGTTGACCCTGTGGCAAGGGGGAGACTGAGGGAGGACGGGCAGGGCGGGGACATGGGCCAGCGGGTGGGGACATGGGACAGCAGGTGGGGACAGTGGACCAGCGGGTGGGGACAGTGGGACGGGCAGGGGAGCGGGCGATGAGGCTGGGACCGGGGCATCCGGACTGGGTGGATGTGGCCAAGACGGGGCCCGCGGTGTGGGCGGCGCTGGAAGGTGAGGCGCGGTCCATGTTCGAGGAGGTGTTCCGCGCCGCGCTGGTCCAGGCCGCCGAGGATTTTGACCTCGCGCCGGTGCAGGAGGTCGTGCACGCCTGGTGGCCGATGGCCATCCTCGGGGCCAATCCGGACCCGGAGGTGGAAGCGGAGATCAAGCGGTTCCGGGACAGCGGCGAGGACTTCTCCCTGCTGCCGCCGCCGATCCGCGATGAGGACGAGGCCCGGCCGTGAAGTACGAGGTCATCCTGGCCGAGGTCGCGCAGCGCACCTACGACAGCATGCCGCCGGCCGGGCAGCAGGCGTTCACCACGAAGCGTCGCCGGCTGGCGGTCGCGCCCGAGCAGGAAGGCACCTGGAGCCCCAAGACCCACCGGTGGACCACGCACATGGGGCCGCACGGGGTGATCGAGTACACCGTGCACGGCTCGGTCGTCCGGGTGGTGGTCTGGCGGATCCAGTTCTACGGCTAATCCGCCCCCGCGTACCCCTGCCGCCCGGCCTCCGCCCGCTCCAGCCACTCCCGCCACCGGGCCGCCCCCCGGGCCGGTGACCGCCACGGCTCCGCCGCCCGCACCAGCCGCGTCCCCGGCTGCTCCACCCAGCGCAGGATCACCCGGACCTCCTCCGCCGGCGCCCCGAACAGCGGGCCCGGCCCCGGCAGCACCGTCTCCGCGCCCAGTACCAGGGCCTCCACCACCGGCATCGGCGCGACGCCGCGGCGGGCGCTGCCCGCGGAGGCCAGGCGGCCGTGCCGGACGATCGCGAACAGCCAGCCGCCGGCGCCGTCCGGGCGGGCCGCGATGAACTCCGGGATCGCCGCCAGCGCGGTCAGCCGCTGGCCCCGGTCCAGGCCCTTGAGCAGGCCGGCGATCCGGTCGCGGTGCAGGCCGGCCTGCTCGAAGCGTTCGGTGGTGGCGAAGGCGCCCAGCTGATCCAGCAGCAGGCGGACGGGGGCGTCGTCGTGGCCGGCGACCAGGGCGCGCATGGCGTGCACGGCGGGGGCGTAGTCCTCGGGGGACTGGTGGCCTGCGCAGGGGGCGGCGCAGCGGTCGAGTTCGGCCAGGATGCAGGGGCGGCCCTGGGGGTTGCGGGCGGGGATGCGCTGGTTGCACTGGCGGAGCGGGATGGCTTCGTGGATGGCTTCCACGGCCAGGGTGGCGGTGCCGCGGCTGGTGAACGGGCCGAGTGCCCCCTCGCGAGGGGTGGTGACCACGGACAGGCGCGGGAAGGGCTCGTCGGTGAGGGTGATCCACCAGGCCCGGTGCGGCTGGGTGGAGCGGCGGTTGTACCGGGGGCGGTGCGCGGCGAGCAGGCGGAGTTCGCGGACCGCGGCCTCCAGCGGGTGGGCGCATTCGACGTGGTCGACGCGGACGGCGAAGGCGACCATGTCCCGGACCCTGGCCCTGGTCTCGCCCGCGGTGAAGTACTGGCCGACGCGGCGGCGCAGGTTGGTGGCGGTGCCGACGTAGAGCACCTCCTCGCTGGGGCCGCGGAACAGGTACACGCCTGGCCGCTCGGGCAGACCGCTGGCCAGGCCGCGTTTGCCGCGCTGGGCCGCGGTCACCTCGGGCAGGTAGCCGAGCAGTTCCTCCAGCGAGTGCACGCCCAGCGGACCGACCCGCTCCAGCAGCGCGTGCAGCACGTCCACGGTGGCCTTGGCATCGTCCAGGGCCCGGTGGTTGGGGGTGACCGCGGCGCCGAAGAGCGCGGCCAGCGCGGAGAGCCGGCAGCTGGGGGCCTCCTCGCGGGAGAGCACCCGGCGGGCCAGCCGGACCGTGCACAGCACCTGCAGCTTCGGCCACTCGTAGCCGAGTTGCGCGCTGGCCGCTTTGAGGAAACCGATGTCGAAGGGCGCGTTGTGCGCCACCAGCACTGTTTTGGCGTCCCCGGTGGCGAACTCCAGGAACGCGGGCAGCACCTCGGCCAGTTTCGGCGCGTCGCGCACCATGGCCTCGGTGATGCCGGTCAGCGCGACCACCTCCGGCGGGATGCCGCGCTCCGGGTCGACCAGGGTGCCGAACTCGCCGAGCAGCTCACCGCCGCGGACCTTCACCGCGCCGAACTCGGTGATCATGTCCGTGCCCGGTCGCCCGCCGGTGGTCTCCAGGTCCAGGACGACGAAGGTCACCTCGTGCAGTGGGGTGCCCAACTGCTCGAGGCTGAGCTGCACTGGGATGGCCCTCGGGCGGTCCTGATTCATCGTCTTGAAGGTAGGTCAGGGCACCGACAGTTCCGGCGGCAGAACCAGTGCCCGGGTCAACTTCTCTTCCTGGTGTCCGTTCAAGATCCATTGTTATGTTCCGGCACGTTGGCCGTGGTGGGATGATCCGGAGGTCTGGGCAGTGGGCACGCGCGACAAGCAGGCACTGGCGCGGATAAGCCGCACCCTGGCCGCGGGCGAACGGCCCGACGGCTGGCAGGACAACCGCATCTCCTACGCGGAGAACCTGCGCGCGGAGATGGAGATCCTGGACAAGACCGCGGGCGCCTACTGGCACACCCTCGGCTGCACCCCGGCCGAGGCCAGGCTGGTCGAACCACTGGCGCTGCACTTCCACTCCCTGGTCTTCCAGGGCGAGCGCGGCTACGCGGCGGCCAGGGCCGAGGGGTCCAGCCGGATCACCGACCACAGCTGGAAGACCCGCCTGCAGGACCTGCTCAAGAACCACAACGTCTACGACAGCCGCATCCAGGCCACGCTGGACGATCTTGAGCGCTACCACGTGCTGGAGGGCCAGGTCCTGCTCGGCGAGCTGCCGCTGACCGAGGCCGTCCTGGAGGAGATCGCGTTCCTGCGCTCCTCGGACCTGCACGTGCTGGTCCGGGTGATCGACCGGCTCAAGGGCCGCACCCCGGACGAGGAGTTCTACCAGCTGGTCAAGACCTCGATGGCGCTGTTCGACCTCGACCAGGACCTCGGCTCCCACCAGCGCGGCAGCGCCGGGGACAGCCACAAGACCCTGCGCCTCTACCGCCGGCTGCACGGCGCCGACCAGGCAGGCCGGCGGCTCCGGGAGCTGCGGAACCGGATCGCCGCCAAGGGCCTGGCGCAGTTCGCCAAGGCCGGCAAGCCCGCGCTGGTGCGCTACCTGACCAGCACTCCGCTGGTGAATCTGAACCTGCCGGTGCTGCCGGCGCTGCTCGGCCTGCTGCCACGCCCGGTGCTGGTCACAGCGGCCACCTCGGTCTTCAAGTTCGAGGGATTCGGCGCGCAGGAGAACTCGAAGCCGATCGCCCAGCCGATCGCCGAACTGGACCAGCGGAAGGAAGACCGTGCCCTCTCGTCGTGAGCGGCAGTCCCTGGAGCGCATCCGGGCGACGATCTACAACCAGCCCAGGCACGCCACCTGGCGCCAGTCCGGCGTGCCGTACGCGGCCACCCTCAAGGGCACCTCGGTGCTGAAGTTCAAGGGCGGGGACATCTACCGCCGCCTGCTGGGGTGCAGCCGGGCCGAGTACGACCTGCTGCAGCCGTTGGTCGTGCAGTGGCTCGCGCTGGTCTACCAGGGTGATGAGATCTACGAGGACGCCCAGGCGAGCGGCCAGTCCAGCGCCGAAGGCGGCTGGAAGCAGCGGATGCGCGACATCGCCGAGGGCCATGGCCTCTACGAGCCCGCGGTCGGCAAGGAGATCGACGAGCTGGAGCGCTACTACATCCTGGAAGGGCAGATCCTGCTCGGCGAGGTCGAGCTGACCGACGAGGTGCTCCAGGACGTCCTGCGGATTCGCTCCAGCGACTTCTTCAGCCTGCTGGGTGTGGTGTTCCGGGCTCGTGGCGAGCGCTGCACGCCGGACTACGAGGCTCTGTTGCGTTCGCTGTGGCTGCTCGGTGAGATCAACGACGACCTCACCTCCTACGCCGAGGACGTGGCGGCCAACAGCTTCAACACCCTGCGCCTGATGGTGTGGCGGCACGGGGCGAGCGGCGCGGTCGCCGGGCTGCGCGCGTTGCAGAACAAGGCGATCGCCGACCTGCTCGGCGGCATCCGCACCGCGGGCCGGGACGCGCTGGTGCGGATGGTCAGCGGCAGCGAGGTGCTGCCGCTGGAGCACACCACCGGGCTGCTGCGCCTGCTGCCCACCGGCGTGCTGCGCGCGCTGGCGGGGACGCTGGTGCGGATCGAGATGGACATGCTCCGCAAGATTCCGGTGCCCGCGCCGATCGCGGAGTCCGGGCCGCTGGTCGCCGCCACCTCCTGACCCGGCGGCGCCGAGGGCGCCAGCCACACACTTGAGACGGGGAGAACGATCGTGACCGAGGCGGCGGTGCAGCGGCTCAAGGCGCGGATGGTTCCGGCGGAGCCGCCCGCGGCCTGGCAGGGACTGGACATCAGCTACCGGGACAGCATGCGGGCCAACCGCGCGCTGCGGTGGGACAACTGGGGCGCGCGGTACGCGCTCGGCTTCACCCGGCCCGAGTTCGAGGTGATCCGCCCGTTCGTCCGGCACTACATCGCGCTGGCCTACCAGGCCGAGGCCGACCCGTCGCTGGTGGGCGAGCTGTCCACGCTGGCCGACAGCTACGGTCTGCTCGACGAGCAGGTCAGGGCCGGGCTGGCCGATCTCGGCCGGGCCCTGCTCACCAGGGACCGGATCCGGCGCGGCGAGCTGGCGGTGGACGAGCAGGTCGTCACCGAGCTGACCAGGGACCGGGTCGCCGACATCCGGGTGCTCAACCGGCTGCTCTACCTGCTGCGGGACCAGCCGGTCGACGAGGAGCACCTGGCCCTGCTGGACCCGTGGCTGCGCCTGCAGGACCTGCGCGCCGACCTCGCGAACTACCCGGAGGACATCGCCTGGGACCGGTTCAACCTGCTCCGGCTCTTCGTCCAGGGCCACGGGCACAGCCAGGCCACGCACAAGCTGCGCGCCTACCGGTCCGCGCTGCTGCGCCAGGCGCTGGGCAGGCTGCCGGGCGCGAGCACCCCGGCGTTGCGCAAGCTGCTCCTGGCCGACCTGCCCGACCTGGGCCTGGAGCTGACCGCGGCGGTGGTGGCGAAGCTGCCCAGGGTGGTGCTGTTGCCGCTGCTGACCTCGCTCGGCCGCACCGGGGAGCTGGCCACCGCGCCGTTGCCCGCCCCGTTGCCCGAAAGTGCCAATCCTCGATAGAAATAGCCGAAGACCCCGGCAGTTCTGCGGTTACCGTGGTGACAACAGTTTCCTCATGTTCCGCTGACTTCGGCACCGGCGGCGGCCCGCGCTGCTAGCTTCGCCCCCAGTCCGTGTGTGGCGAGGAGGAGTCGTTGTCCAGCTGGGGAAACAAGTCGTTAACGAATGTCCGGGATAATGTGTACGGGCGGTCGGCGCCGGAGTTCTGGGAACAGAGCAGTGTCAGCTATCGGGACAAGGTGACCTCGACCGCCCGGCTCTTCTCCTGCGGCGGCCTGCGGTACTGGGAACTGCTCGGGGCTTCCCGGGCGGAAATCCGGCTCATCCAGCCGCTGGCCTACCACTACCTCGCGCTGTGCGCCCAGGCCCGCCGCCTGGAGACCGCGGACGGCTCCTGGAAGAAGGAGATCGAGACCTTCTTCAAGAGCTACGGGGTCTATGACACCGATGTGCAGAAGGGCCTCTACGACCTTGAGCACGCCCACACGCTGACCGCCTCGCTGCGGGCGGGCCTGGTCGAGCCGACCGAGTCCCTGCTGACCGAGCTGGCCCGGCTGGGCGCCGGTGAGCTGCTCGCCCTGGTCAAGGTCATCAGCACCCTGTGCGGCAGGCCGCTGTCCACCTTCGCCCTTGGCGCCTACGAGGCCGCGGTGCGGCTGGCCCAGCTCGACGGCGACCTTGTTGATTACGCCCAGGACGTGCGGGCGGGCCGGTACAACCACTACCACGCGCTGCTGGCCATCGCGGGCGCCCAGCAGGTCGGCGCCAGGATGCGCGAACAGCGCCAGGATCTGCTCACCGAGGCGGAGAACCGGTTGCGCGGCGGGCGATTCGGCCTGCGCGGGCACCGCGAGCTGCGCACCTGGCTGGCCCGGCGGCAGGAGCTGCCCGCGCTGCCGCAGCCGATCAGCGCGGTCGTCCCCGCCTGACGTCATTGTCAGGGCAAGCGTTTACCTACCTATCGACCCACGACTGACCTGGGGTATTCGTCATGGTGCAAGCAACAGTCACCGCCGAGGAGTTACGCGAGCGCATCCTCGGCCTCGACGGTCCCGAGACGTGGACCTCGAGCCGGGTCTCCTACCTGGAATCGCTCAAGGCCAGCCGGGTGATGTTCCTCGAGGGCTACGACTCGATGCTGCGCATGCTCGGCGTCACCGAGGACACCGCCAAGGTGTTCGAGCCACTGGTGATCCACTTCCTGGCCCTGGTCTACCAGGCCGACCTCGCCTACGAGGAGGCTCAGCTCAACGGCGACTTCGAGGTCGATCTGAGCTGGCGGCGGGACATGGAGGAGCTGCTGGAGAGCTACGGCCTGCTCGATGAGCGGGGCCGGGAACGCCTGGACGACCTGCAGCGCTACTTCGAGCTGGAGGGCAGGCTGCTGCTGGGCAAGGTCGAGGTCACCGAGGAGTCGGTCTACGAGGTGCTCTCCATCCGCTCCTCCGACATCGCGCTGGTCACCCCGCTGATGCTCAACCTGCTCGGCACCGACCCGCGGGTGGTGGAGGAGATGGTCCAGGTCAGCAAGCCGTTGTACATGCTGTGGGAGATCGCCGACGACGTGCCCTCCTACGCCAAGGACATCGCCGCGGGCAGCTACAGCACGATCCGGATGTACGCGCGCATCTTCGGCGCCGAGCGGGGCCGGGTGAAGCTGGAGGAGTTCCGCTCCCGGCTGGTCGAGCGGGCCTGTGCGGAGATCGACCGGGTCAGCGTGCCCACGATGCTGCTGGTGCTCGCCTCGGCGGTCCCGGACTGGCTGCTGCCGGTGCTGCGCAAGCTGCCGCGCCCGGTGCTGGCGCGGATCCTCAAGACCATCGCGCGCCAGGACAAGCTGGGCAGGCCGGAACTGCCGGTGCTCATTGACGAGAAATGACATTTCTCTGCAATTCGATGTTTCCGCAAGCACTTCTTCCGGCGTTTATGTGAATTCGCCGAAGTGGCCGAGGTGAGATTTTCGAATTCTATCCTGGATTCGCATGTCGGGGCGAACACGGGAGGAATCGGACATGTCGGATTGCTGGCAGGAACACCACATCAGCTACCAGATGCACGCGCGAGCGCACAGGTTCCTGGACTACCTCAACGGCTACAACCTCAAGTTCGGCCACTACACCGCCGCCGAGGCGGCCACGGTGCGGCCGTTGATGGTCCAGTACTACGCCCTGATGTACAAGGGTGACTTCTTATACGAACAAGCCCAGCGGACGGGCAGCTCGACCATCGCCGACCACTCGTGGAAGCACGAGATGATCGAGCTGATCAAGGGCCACGACGCCTGGGACGACGGGGTGGCGCACCTGGTGGACGAGCTGGAGCGGTACTACCTCCTGGAAGGCCGGATCATGCTCGGCGAACTCGAGCTGACCCAGGAGGTCTTCGCCGAGGTCTGCGATATCCGCTCGCTGGTGGTCAACGGGTTGACCAGGGTGCTCAACAACGTCAAGGGCGTGCCCACCGACGAGGAGCTGTTCCACGTGCTGCGGCCGTTGGCCGGCTTCCTGGACATGATCGACGACTTCGAGTCCTACGCCGAGGACGTGGCGCAGGACTGCTTCAACTCGCTGCGGCTGCTGGTCCGGATGCACGGAGTGGAGCAGGCCCAGGTCACGGCGCGGGAGTTCCTGTCGGAGCGGCTGGCGGAGGCCGCGGCGCGGCTGCGCCGGGCGCCCCGGCACACCGTGCTCGGCGTCTACCAGGTGCTGCTGCTGGACAAGGAGAACGTGGCGCCGGTGCGCGCGATGTTGCGGATGCTGCCCACCAGGGCGCTGGCCGCGCTGGCGGAGAAGTTGGTGCGGCTGTACTTCGCCATCCCCGCGGAGATCCCGGCTCCGGTGCCCGAGCGGACCCCGCTCTCGGTCCGGGCGTGATCAGCTTGTTGTGCAAGCGTCGCCGAGCGTGACGGTGGCTGCGCGCCAGGGGCGCTGACGACGGCTAACCTTATCCGGGTGTTCCCGTTGCCCGCGCAGACCAGCCACGACCGGCCGGAACCCGATCCGGGTCCGTCCGCTGTGGACGGTGCGCCGCCGCCGGAGCCCGAGCTGGAGTTCGACACTCTGCCCGAGGCCGTCCGCGCGCGACTCGCCGAGTTGTCCGCCGAGGCGCTGGGCACCATGCCCCAGCTCGACATCCCGCAGCCGCTGCGGCCGGTGGCCCGCTTCGCTCCCGCCAAACGGGCGAAGCTGGGCACCGGTCCGCTGCTGGCCGCGCTGCGGGATTCGGCGGTCTTCCGCAACGCGGTGGTGCAGTGGTGCCGGGAACACCGGCCCAGCACCCTGGAACTGGCCCCCGGCGATCCGGTGGCCACCGCGGCCGCGGCCGTGCTGCTGGCCGATCCGGCCGCACCGCTGCACGTGGAGCTGGTCGCCCGGCGTTCGGTGGACGCCCAGCTGCGCTCCGAACGCGACGCCGGTGTGTCCCGGATCGAGCGCCTGGAGGCCGAACTGGCCAGGGTGCGCGCCGAACTGGACGAGGCCACAGGTGCGGCCGAGCGGGTCCGGCAGGAGGGCGAGGTCGAGCTGGACCGGCTGCGCAAACGCCTCCGCGAGCAGGGCGTGAAGCTGCGTCAGGCCAAGGACGAGGCCGAGGCGGCCAGGACCGCGCTGACCAAGGGCCACGGCGAGACCGAGGCGGTGGTCGCCGCGATCACCGCTGAACGGGACAAGGAACGCGAACGCGCCGAGGCCGAGCGGCTCAAGGCGGGCCGCGCGCTGGCCGAGGCCGAGGTGGCCCGGCAGTCCGCCAGGGAGGCCCGCCAGGCCGACGAGGTCCGGCTCGGGCTGCTGGTGGACACCCTGGCCGGCGCGGTCACCGGCCTGCGCCGGGAACTCGCCCTCGGCGGCAGCGGTCCCCGGCCCGCCGACACCGTGCGCGGGGCCACCCCGGCCACCGGCGCGGTCGGCCGGGTGGAGGATCCGGCCGCGCTGGACCGGCTGCTCGCGCTGCCCACCGTGCACCTGGTGGTGGACGGCTACAACGTGACCAAGACCGGCTATCCGGAGCTGACCCTCTCCGAGCAGCGGGACCGGCTGGTGCACCAGCTCGCGGCGCTGGCCGCGCGCACCGGGGCCGAGGTCACCCTGGTCTTCGACGGCGCCGGCGTGGTCGCGGTGCCCGCCTCGGCGCCGCGCGGGGTGCGGGTGCTCTTCAGCGACCCGGGCGTGCTCGCCGACGACGTGATCCGGGCCCTGGTCACCGCCGAGCCAGAGGGCCGCCCGGTGGTTGTGGTGACCTCCGACCGCGCGGTGGCCGATTCGATCCGCCGCCGGGGCGCGCACCCGGTGCCCTCGGCGGTGTTGCTGGCCAGGCTGGGCCGGGTGTGAGCGTGCGCATACGCGGTTGGCGTGTGGCGCTCGTCACTTTTCTGGGGTGAACCGGGTTGCAACCAGAGACGGACCGTGTCGGTGGGTATTGACAGTTGATCTCTAGGGAAGGCCAACACCGCAGGTCGCGCCGAATATGGTGAGCGATTACACAGCGCTGTTGTGTCGCTGGGTAACTAGTCCGATCGGGCGGCCGGGTCACGGCCAAACATCGGCTGCCCCCGGGCGGTGGACTGGGGGCCTCACTACTCGTAACCTGTCCGAGATCTCGCGGCGGACCGTCGTCCAACCGAGGGCGACAACGCGAGACACCGCCGAATCGGCTTGTCGGGGGCCGAACCGGGGACCCAGGCAGTTGGGGTGAATCGGGCGGGCCTGAACCTGGGCGCCGCGCGTAGGGCGACTTCGGGCCCGAACCCGTCAGCTAACCCGGTAAGCGGTAGCGAGCACGAAGGAGTAGTACGCCACGTGGCGTCGCATCGACTGAAGCGCACAATGCGCGGGGCCCTCGCGGCCTCAGCGGTTGTGGTAGCCGTCGGCCTCGCGCCGACGACCCCCGCGCTGGCCGACCCGGAACTGCCCGCCAACGCCTCCGAGGCGATGAAGCAGCTCCAGGAAATGTCCAAGGAAACCGAGAAGGTCGCGGAATCCCTGCACGAGGCCAAGGACGACCTCAACAAGAAGAACGCCGACCTGGAGAAGGCCAACAAGGAGGCCGAGGAAGCCAGCAAGCTCGGCGCCCTGGCCCGTGAGCAGGAACGGCAGCTCCGCGGGGACGTCGACAAGATGGCCTCCGCCGACTTCGAGGGCGCGCGGCTGAACCAGCTCAGCGCGCTGCTGATGTCGCGTTCGCCGAATGAGTTCCTGGACAAGATGGCGTTGCTCGACATGCTCGCGGGCGACAACAAGGACGCCATCGACAAGCTGCACGCCACCATCAAGCAGGCCGAGGACGCCGGCAAGCGTGCGGTGGAGGCCAAGGACCGCGCGCAGAAGGCCACGGACGAGGCCAAGCGGATCACCACCGAGCTGGACAAGCGCCGGGCCGAGCTGGAGACCCGCCGGTCCAAGGTGAAGGCGCAGTACGACAAGCTCACCCAGGATGAGCGGAACAAGCTCAAGGGCCCCGAGGACAACTCGGTCATCAACATCCCCGGCAACAGCGGGATCGCGGGCGCGGCGCTGGAGAAGGCGCTGAGCAAGCGTGGCTCGAGGTATGTCTACGGCGACGAGGGTCCGAGCACCTTCGACTGCTCCGGCCTGATCTACTGGGCCTACCAGCAGGTCGGCATGACCCTGCCGCGATCCAGTTCGCAGCAGGCCCGGATCGGCACCGCGGTGCCGGTCAGCGCCATCCAGCCGGGCGACCTGGTCGCCTACAAGGGCCACATCGGCATCTCGGTCGGCAACGGCAAGATGGTGCACGCGCCCACCACCGGCGACGTGGTCAAGATCGCCCCGCTGCAGAGCGGCATCGTCGCGGTCCGCCGGGTCGGGGTCGGCTCCTGAGCCACTCGTCCAGGTAAGTCCGTTTTTCCGCGGGGCCGTCACCGATCGGGTGTCGGCCCCGCGGCCTGTCCGGCCCTAGGATGCAGCTGTGTCCGGGGTTGGCCGGTACAGGAGCTGGCTGGTCGCCGCGGTGGCCGCCGTGCTGCTTGCTGGGCTGGCCGTGGTCGCCACCCCGCAGGCCCGCGACGCGGTCGACCCGCAGCCCCAGGTCACCACGCTGGACGCGGCGGGCCGCCCGGTCCCGCCGGAGGCCCCGGCCACCACCGCGGAGGCCCCGCGCGCCGCGGCCGTGGCCGAGCTGATGCGCCGCCGGGCCGAGGCGATCCTGCGCCGGGACGAGGCCACCTTCCTCGCCACCCTGGACCCCAACGCCGACTCGGCCTTCGCCACCGCCCAGCGCAACCTGTTCGTCAATCTCGCAGGCGTGCCGCTGAGCAGCTGGCGCTACCACCTCGAACCCGCCGAAGCCCTGGGCACCTCCGGGCTCACCTCCTACGCCCCCGACGCCGAGGAGCTGTTCGCGCCGAGGGTGGAGCTGAGCTACGCCCTGGGCGGCGGCGACGCGGTGGCCACCACCCGGCCGATGGGCTACCTGTTCGCCCGCTACGGCGAGGGCTGGTACCTGACCTCCGACTCCGCGCTGGAGGCCCAGGGCCGCCGCACCTGGCGCGGCCCGTGGGACTTCGGCCCCTGCGTGGTGCTGACCACCAACTCCGGCATCGTGCTGGGCCACCGGGCCAACCAGGCGCTGGCCCAGCGGGTGGCCAAGGAGCTGGACGCGGCGGTGCGCGCGGTCAGCGAGGTGTGGGGCCGGGAGTGGTCGCAGCGGGTGGTCGTGGTGCTGCCGGAGACCACCAGGGAACTGCAGGCCATGGTCGGCTCGGAGTTCGCGGTGGACTCCATCGCCGCGGTCGCCCTGGCCGACCGGGTGGACCACGAGCAGCAACTGGTCGAGGGCGCCCGGATCGTGTTCAACCCCAAGACCGCCACCCGGTTGTCGGCCAGCGCGCTGCGGGTGGTGCTGCGGCACGAGATCACCCACGTGGCCGCCAGGGCCGCCACCGTGGACGGCGCGCCGATGTGGCTGCTGGAGGGCTTCGCCGACTACGTGGGCTACCGCGGCTCGGGCATCGCCCCCACCGAGGCCGCCCCCGACCTGACCCGCCGGGTCCGCACCGAGGGCGGGGTGCTGGACCTGCCCGCCGACGCCGACTTCCGCTCCGGCGGCCAGAAACTGGACGTGGCCTACCAGTCGTCCTGGTCGCTGACCACGCACATCGCCGAACGCTTCGGCGAGGCCACCCTGGTGGAGCTGTACCGGCGGCTGGCCAGAGCAGGCCAGACCGACACCGCCGGACAGGACCGGATGCTGCGCGAGGTGCTGGGCGTGGACCGGATCAAACTTGTTGCGGGCTGGCGGGATTTCCTCCGCAAGACCTACAACTAGTGGTGCGGCCCGGAGCCTTCACCCGTCCTCGACCGCGCCACGACGCGACCGGCGGCGTTGCCGGGACACCCACGTACGACCCGGTACGCGGGTGCCCCGGCGCCTTGCCGGACGCGCCGTGACACGGCCGATACCGAGCGAATGCTCCGGGCCGAACCACTAGGGTTCCGCTCGTGCGCCGCACCCTGTTGGTCACGAACGACTTCCCGCCACGACCCGGTGGCATCCAGGCGTACCTGCACTCGCTGGCCACCGCGCTGCCCGCGGACCGCCTGGTGGTCTACGCGCCCGGCTGGGACGGGCCGCCCGCCTCGGCCGCCGAGTTCGACGCCGCCCAGCCGTTCCCGGTGGTGCGGCACGCTTCTCCGGTGCTGCTGCCCGAACCGGAGGTGGTGGCCAGGGCCGCGGACATCCTGCGGGCCGAGGGCTGCACCGCGGTGTGGTTCGGCGCGGCCGCCCCGCTGGGACTGCTGGCCGCGCGGTTGCGCTCGGCAGGGGCGCGCCGGGTGGTGGCGTGCAGTCACGGGCACGAGGTCGGCTGGTCGATGTTCCCCGGCGCGCGCTGGGCGCTGCGCCGGATCGGCGCCGCCGCCGACGTGGTCACCTGCGTGAGCCGCTACACCAGGGCCGCCATCGCCTCCGCCTTCGGCCCGCTGGCCGCCCTGGAACACCTGCCCGCGGGCGTGGACGCCACCTACTACCGCCCGGATTCCGTTGCCCGCCAGGAGATCCGCCGCCGGCACAACCTCGGCGCCGCCCCCGTGGTGCTGTGCCTGTCCCGGCTGGCCCCGCGCAAGGGCCAGGACACCCTGATCCGCGCCCTGCCCCGGATCCGGGCCAGGGTGCCCGGCGCCAAACTGCTGCTGGTCGGCGCCGGCCCGTACCGCAAACGCCTGCGCACACTGGCCCAACAGTCCACAGTGGACGAACACGTGATCTTCGCAGGCCACGTGCCCCCCAGCGAGACCCCCGCCTACTACGCCGCCGCCGACGTCTTCGCCCTGCCCTGCCGCAACCGCGGCTTCGGCCTGGACGTGGAAGGTCTGGGCCTGGTGTTCCTGGAGGCGGCGGCGAGCGGATTGCCGGTGGTGGCGGGCGATTCGGGCGGCGCGCCGGAGACGGTGCGGGACGGGGTGACCGGGACCGTGGTCAACCCGCGGTCGGTGCGCGCGGTGGCGGAGTCGGTGACCCGGTTGTTGCTGGATCCGGAGCTGGCGGCCTCGATGGGGCGGGCCGGGCGGGAGTGGATGCGGCGGGCCTGGCGCTGGGATGCGGCGGGGGCGCGGCTGGCGGGTTATCTGGACGGGTGAGCGGCGCCGAGTTCGGCCAGCAGGGCCTTGGCTTCCGCTTCGCCGCGTTCGTGTCCCATATTCTGGAAGGCGGACAACGCCTCGGTCGCGTGCCCGGTCGCCACGGCGGCCTCGCCCAGTCTGGCCTCGGTCCTGGCCAGCACCACCAGTGCCCTGGCCTCGAAGACCCCCTGCTGGGTGCGCTGGGCCAGGGCGACCGCGTCGGTGCCGTGCCGTCGGGCCTCGTCGAGTTCGTCGAGGTCCAGGTGGGCCATGGCGAGTCCGATCAGCGCACGGGCCAGCTCGGTGTGCTTCCGTAGTGGCGCCGCGAGGTTGAAAGCAGCGGTGAAGTGCTCGATCGCCAACCGGGACCGACCCTGCCGGTACTCCACGGTGCCAGCGGAGACACGGGAGTAGGCCGCGTTCATCCGGTGGCTCGCCGGGTCTGGGTCGGCGTGCATCTGGTCGAGCTGACGGCGGGCGTTCGGGTAGTCGCCGAGTTCGGCGTATGCCTCGGCGAGCAAGCCCGCGATGTTCATGTCCGGGGTGGTGAACCCGACGGCACTGCGGTGCTCCATTACCCGCAGCAGGCTTGCCACGGCGAGGTCAGGGCGATCCAGGTAGAGCAGCCTGCTGCCCTCTTCGGCAAGGTAGTACGAGCGCATTCCGGTCGCCTCGACCGCCCCTAGCAGCTCGGACGCGGCGGAGGAATGCTCGTGCGCGGCTACGAGCCTGCCCAGGCGCAGGGCCGCGGTGGCGAGATGGGCCTGGGCCTGGCCTTCCGCGTACTTTGAGCCCGCCCGCACCGCCACCCGGCTTGCGCGTTCGAAGTACTCGTAGGCCATGGCGAGCTGCCCGGCCAGGCCACGCGCGTGGCCGATGCGGGTCAGCGCCATGCTCTCGCCGACGAGCAGACCGATGTCCGCGTAGTGCGCTCTGGCCACGGCGGCGTGCCGCACCGCGGTGGCGTACCGCCCGTGCCAGAGCATCGTCTCGCTCAGCGAGATCAGGGTGTCCGCGACCCCCCGGCGATTCCCGGCCAGGCCGGCGGCCTGGACGGTCAGGTCGGCGATCGCCACTCGCTCGTCTTGCCGGTACTGGAACAGCATCACCCAGAGCATCGCGACACCGAGTACGGCGGCATCGGCCGGGTTGTGCTCAGCCGCTTGCGCGTGCACCGACTGCAGGGTCGCGAACTCGGTGCCGAACCAGGAGATGCTCTCGGGCAGGGTGTGCAGCCGGAACTGGGTGGGCGGTGCTTCCCAGTCGTCGACCACGGTGCCCGTGCTCTGCCCGTGCAGGAAGGCGAACACTTGGATGACGCCGCCCAGACAGTGGATCAGGAGCCGCCGTTCGGCGGCGGCCCGGTCCGCAGGGGCGTCCTCGGCCTGGTGCCGTTCATCAGCGTAGATCCGCAGCAGGTCGTGACTGCGGTACCGGCCGGTCCGGTATTCGTCGATCAGGTGCGCGTCGGCCAGTTCCCGCAGCATCGGCAGCGCCGGCTCCTCGGCGAGCGCGGTCGCCGCGGGTTCGGCGAGGTCGGCTCCCGGCACCACGCTCAGCAGCCGGAACATCCGCCGTGCCGCGGTGGACAAGGTCCGGTAGGACAGGTCGAACGCGCGCCGGACCGCGGTGTCCTGATCGTCCTCAATGGACAGTTCGCCGAGCCGGTCGTTGCTGCTCAGGCGGTGCAGGTATCCGGTCAGGTCGGGGGTGGGCAGGCAGGCGATGTTGGCCGCGGCCACCCGCAGGGCCAGCGGGAGGCGGGCGCAGAGGTCGGCGAGGCGGGTGGTCTCGGCCGGGTGGGCCTCGACCAGGTCCCGGCCCAGGGTGCGGGTGAGCAGGGTCCTGGCTTCGGCAGGGCTCAGCACGTCCAGGGTGACGCGGCGGCATTCGGGCAGGCCGGGGATGATGCCGCGGCTGGTGATCAGGGTGCGGCAGTGCGGGCCGGTGGGCACCAGGGGGGCGACGGTGGCGGCGTCGGCGGCGTTGTCCAGCAGGACCAGGAAGCGGCGCTTGGCCAGCAGCGACTGGTAGAGCTGGGACCGGCCGGGTTCGGTCGGCGGGATCTCGGATTCGGCCAGGCCGAAGGCGCGCAGGAAGCGGGCCAGCACGGCGAAGGGGGCCGGTTTCTCGCCGGGGGAGTAGCCGCGCAGGTCGACGTAGAGCTGGCCGTCGGGGTAGCGGTCCTTGAGCAGGTGTCCGATGTGGACGGCCAGCGCGGTCTTGCCGACGCCGGGCTGGCCGTAGATCACTGTGGTGCCCCTCGGCGCGCTGGTGATGGCCTCGATCAGGTCCGCGCGGCCGACGAAATCGTTGCTGTCCAACGGGAGTTGGTGGATGGGCGGGCCGCGGCGCGGGGGCGGGCCCGGCGGTGGGACCGCCTCGGTGAGGATGGCCTGGTGCAGGGCGCGGAGTTCGGCGGCGGGGTGGATGCCGAGCAGGTCGTGCAGCACGTCGCGGGCGGTCTGGTAGGTCTGCAGGGCCTCGGCCTGGCGGCCTGCCCTGGCCAGGGCGAGCATGAGCTGGGCCCAGTGGCGTTCGCGCAGCGGGTCCTGGGTGGTGAGCCGGCGCAGTTCCACGATCAGGCCGGTGTGCTCGCCGAGTTCCAGGTCCAGGTCGATGCGGCGTTCCAGGGCGCGCTGGTGGTCGGCCTCCACCCCGGCCACGGCCTGGCGCAGGGCGGGGGAGAAGACGTCGGAGAGCGCGGGGCCGCGCCAGAGCGCCAGCGCGGCGCGCAGGGTGTCCCGTTCGGCCTTCGGCTCGCCGGCGGCCTGGGCCAGCAGGGTGCGGAAGCGGTGCAGGTCAACGGAATCGGCCGGCACGTCGGCCTGGTAGCCGGTGGCGGTGGTGCGCAGCACCGGTTCGGGCAGCGCGGCGCGCAGGCGGCGGATGTAGGTCTGCAGCGCGTTCTTCGGGTTGCGCGGCGGTTCCTCCCACACCTGCCCGGTCAGCTCGGCGATGCTCACCGGCCGGCCTGGACGCAGCAGCAGCGCGGCCAGCACGGTGCGGTGTTTGCCTGCCAGGGTGGGCAGTGGCGCGCCGTCCTGCCGGACCTCGGTGGGGCCGAGCAGGCGGAACTCCAGTGTCACGGCGCGGCTCCCTGCGCGGCCAGCCGGGCGGCGAGCCCGGTGCGGTCGACCATGCCCAGCTCACGGTAGAGCGCCAGGGCTTCTGTCCACAGTGGACACGCGGCGGCCGGGCCGTCCAGCACCGATCGGGCGTTGCCCAGCACCTCCAGCGCGGTCGCGGCGGCCGGGCGGCGGCCGGTGTCCCGGTGCAGTGCCAGCGCGGCCTCGGCCAGTTCGGCCGCGGGCGCCGCCTCGCCCAGGGCCAGGCGGACCTCGGCCAGTTCGGTGAGCGCGTCGCCGAGCACGGTGCGCAGCCCGCCCGCGCGGGCGATGTGTTCGGCCGCCACCGCGTAGGGCAGCGCCTCGGCGGGTTCGTGCAGACCGCGGTGCACGGCGGAGAGGCCGACCGAGATCAGCACCGGGAAGGCCGGGTGTCCCGCGGCGTTGGCCAGTTCCCTGGCGGCCAGGTAGTGGTGGTGCGCCCTGGCCCATTCCCGGTGCCCGCGGTGGATGTCGGCGATCAGCGTGCGGGTGCCCGGCGCCAGCCGGTCCCGGGAGTTGTCCACCGCCACGGCCAGCGCCCGGTCCAGGTGCGCGCGGGCGCCGGGCAGGTCGGCGCGGGCCAGCTGGAGCCGGGCGCGGGCCTCGGCCACCATCCGTTCCTGCAACCCGCCCAGCCGCCGGGCCAGTGCCGCCGCCTCGGCCAGTCGCGCTTCGGCCTCGGTGAACTCGCCCAGCGCGGCCAGGGTGTCGGCCAGCTGCACCAGGCACTGCGCCTCGGACTCGTGCGCGTGGTGCCTGCGCATGATCTTGCAGGCGTGCTCGATCCGTTCCTTGGCCTCGGTCAGCCTGCCGACCGCGACGTAGGCCGAGTGCAGGCCCTGACTGGCATATGCCTCGCCGGCCGGGTAGCGCGCCTCCCGGCTGAGCCGGATCGCCTTGGTGTAGCGGGCGATCGCCCTGGGGAAGCGGCAGGCCACCTCGTAGGCCATCGCGATGTTGGCCAGCACCAGCCCTTCCCCGCCGAGCCCGCCCACCTCCCGGTACCGCAGCACGGAGCGCGTGCCGTGCCGCACCGCGTCGGCCACCCGCCCGTACAGCGAGAGCACCCCGCTGAGCCCGTTGTGCATGTCGGCCTGGCCGATGACGTACCCGCGCCGGATCGCCGCGCGCAGCCCGGTCTCGCAGATGAGCACCTGCTCCTCGAAGTGCCCGTTGGTCCAGAAGTGGTTGGTCAGCGCGGTCGCCAGGTCCACGCACAGCTCGTCCGGCCGGTCCTCGGTGGCCAGCACGGTGGCGATCAGGGTGGCGCGTTCCTCGTCCAGCCAGTGCTTGGCCGCCACCGGCTCGTCGAAGGGGGCGAGTTTGCCGACCACGGCCCGGTTGCGCGGGGCCTCGGCGTAGAGCAGCACGGTGCCGTAGTTCGCGCAGTCCAGCAGGTAGTCGAAGAGCTGTTGCCTGGCCTGGGACACCTCCTCCGGACTGTCCTCCAGATCGCGTTGCTGGCCGGTGTAGAGCCGGAGCAGGTCGTGGAACTGGTAGCGGCCCTCCCGGTGTTCCTGGACCAGGTGCGCGGTGGCCAGCGCCTGCAGCAGCTCCTCGGCCCTGGCCAGCTCGAATCCGGTGAGCGCGGCGGCGTGCGCGGCGGTGAAGTCCGGGCCGGGCACCAGGCCGAGCAGTCGGAAAAGTCGTTGCGCGGCAACGGAGAGCGTGCCGTAGGACAGGTCGAAGGCGCGGTGCACGGCCGCGTCGTCGTCGCCGTCGATGGCCAGTGCGGCCAGCCGGTTGCCGGTGGCCAGCTCGTGCACGTAGCCGGGCAGGTCGGGTTCGCCGCGGATGGTCAGGTTGGCCGCGGCGATCCGCAGGGCCAGCGGCAGCCGGGCGCACAGTCCGGCCAGTTCGGTGGCCGCTGCCGGGTGCGCCGCCAGGTGCTCGCCGCCCAGGATCGCGCCGATGAGGGCGAGGGAATCCTGTTCTCCCAACGGATCCAGCCGGATCCGCGGAGTGTCCACAGTAGACAGAGCATTGCGGCTGGTGACCAGTCCGGCGCTGCCGGGGGAGTCCGGCAGCAGCGGCAGCAGCTGTTCGGCCGAGCCCGCGTTGTCCAGCAGCACCAGCACCCGCCGCCCGGCCAGCAGCGCCCGGTACTTGCTGATCCGGTCCGCGCTCCGGTACGGCACCTGGTCGGCGGGCACGCCGAGGGCACGCAGGAACTGGCCGAGCACCTGCGCCGGGTCGAGGCGCTCGCCGGGGCAGAAGCCGCGCAGGTTGACGTAGAGCTGCCCGTCCGGGAAGGCCGGACGCAGCAGGTGCCCAGCGCGCACGGCCAGCGCGGTCTTGCCGATGCCGGGCTGCCCGCAGACCAGCACCCGCCGCGCCTGCTGGCGCACCAGCAGGCCGGTGAGCGCGCGTAGTTCCTCCCTGCGGCCGGTGAAGTCGCCGATGTCGGAGGGCAGCTGGCAGGCCGGTCGCCAGAGCACGGCCGGGGCGGCGGGCGGGGCGAGTTCGGGCGCGTTGGTGAGCACGGCCTCGTGCATCCAGCGCAGCCGCGGCCCCGGCTGCACCTGGAGTTCGGTGTGCAGGGTGGCCGCGGCGGTGGCGTAGGCCTGCACCGCCTCGGCCGGGCGCTGGGCGCGGTAGAGGGCGAGCATGAGCTGGCTCCAGAACACCTCGTGCACCGGGTGCTGCCGGGTGAGCAGCTGGAGTTCGCCGATCACCGCGTTGTGCTCGCCGCGGTCGAGGTCGAGCTGGATCCGCCGGGCCAGCGCGGTCAGCCGCAGTCCGGCCCAGCGGGCCGTCTCGGGGGTGGCGAACTCCGGCGCGGGCACGTCCGCGAACGCCTCGCCGCGCCACTGGGCCAGCGCGGCGGTCAGTTCGGCGTGTTCGGCCGCGGTGTCCTGGGCCTCGTCGGCCCGCCGCAGGTGCGCGGCGAAGCGGTGCAGGTCGACGGCTTCGGCCGGCACGTCGAGCAGGTAGCCGTGCTCGACGGTACGGATGGCCGCGGCGCCGAGCTGGCCGCGCAGCCGCTGCACATAGGTGTGCACCGCGCCGCGCGGGTTGCGCGGCCTGCCGTCAGCAGGCCACAGGTGCCCCGCGATGGTCTCGGCCGCCACCGGCCTGCGCGGGTTCAGCAGCAGACAGGCCAGCAGGATCCGGTGCTGGGCCGCGCCGATCCGCAGCGGCTGGCCGTCCTTGGTCACCTGCAGTGGGCCGAGGACCCGGAAATCCAGCTCGGTCACGCCTACCGCCCCCTCTCCGCTGATCTGTCTACTCGACCCCAGCGGGTTCCCGGTGCCGCCCCCACAACTCGGCGAAGAGCGCGTCGGCCCGCTGCCGGTAGGACTGGGCCGCGGCGGTGTCCGCGCCGAGGGCCAGGCCGTCGGCGATGATCAGCAGCGTGCGGGCCTCGCCGAGCCGGTGCCCGGTCTCGGTGTGCAGGTCCAGGGCCTGCTGTGCGGTGGCCAGGGCCACGCCCGCGCCGCCGCCGGCCAGCGCGGCCGCGGCCAGCGCGGTCAGCGCCTGGCCGATCTTGACCTGCCGGCCTGCCGCGCGGGCCACCCGTTCGGCCTCCCGGCCGCAGTGCAGTGCCTCCTCGGCGGCGCCCGCGGCGGTGTGCGCCTGGGTGAGCACGATCAGCGCGTCGATCTCGGTGCCGGCGTGCGCGATGTCGCGGGCCAGGCCGAGTGAGCCGGTGGCGGCGCGCAGCGCGGCGGTGTGCTCGCCGGCGGCCAGGTGCAGGGCGGCCTGGGTGCACAGCGCGTCGCATTCGGTGCGCCGGTCGTCCACCGTGCGCGCGTTGGCCAGCGCGGCCTCGGCGTGCCGGGCGGCTTCGGCGTGCTCGCCCAGGTCCAGGTGCACCCTGGCCAGCGCCTCCTGGGTGTTGGCCTGGTCGTAGCGGGAGCCGTGGTCGGCGTAGAAGTCCAGCGCCTCGCCCAGGTGCGCGGCGGCGGTGCGCAGCCTGCCGAGGTCGGCCAGCACGATGGAGAGGTTGACCAGGGTGCTGTGCGCCAGGGCCGCCGCGCCGAGTTCGCGGTGCAGGGTGACCGCCTGGAGCAGGTGGTCGGCGGCCTCGGTGAGCCTGCCGAACACCGCGTGCGCGATGCCCAGGTTGTTCAGCGTGGTGGCGGTGGCCTTGGCGGTGGCCACCGTGCGCGGCCGGCCGGCGCGCAGGCTCAGCGCGCGCTGGAAGTGCTCGACGGCCTGCTGGTAGTCGCCGCCGTTGCTGTGCGCGGTGCCGATGTTGTGGTGCATGGTCGCGGCGGCCTCGACCTCGCCGTGCTGCTGGGCGGCGCGCAGCGCGGCGTGCCCGGCGGCCAGCCATTCCGCGGTGTGCCGGTGCGCGTAGAAGTACAGCCGCAGCGAGTCGATGAGGTGCCAGGCGGTCTCCGGCGGCCCGTGGTCGGCGGCGTGGTGCACCGCGGCGAGCAGGTTGGCGCGTTCGGTGTCCAGCCAGGCCAGCGCGGCCGGGCCGGTGTCGAACTCGGGCGCGGGGACGTCCTCGGCGTCCCTGGGCAGCAGCAGCGCGTCGGGGTAGAGCCGCCGGATCGCGTGGTCCGCGCCGGCCAGGTAGGCCGCGAACAGCCGCCGTCTGGCCGCGGCCAGGTCCGCGCCGGAGTCCTCTTCCTCGCCCAGGTCCAGGGCGTAGCGGCGGAGCAGGTCGTGGAAGTGGAAACGTCCGGTGCGCGGGGCAGGGTCGGAGAGGTGGCCGACCAGGTTGGCCGCGGCCAGCCGGTCCAGCAGCCGGTCCGCCTCGGCCAGGTCGATCCCGGCCAGCGCGGCGGCGGCCTGGGCGGTGAAGTCGGGGCCGGGCACCAGGCCGAGGTGCCGGAACAGGCGGCGGGCGTCGGCGGGCAGCGCGGTGTAGGACAGGTCGAAGGCGGCGTGCACCGCGGTCTGGTCGTCGCCGTCGATGCTCAGCGCGGCGATGGTGCCCGCGCGCAGTTCGTCCCGGTAGCCGCCGAGGGTGTGCCGGGGGTTGCTGACCAGGTTGGCCGCGGCGATCCGCAAGGCGAGGGGCAGCCGGGCGCACAGTTCGGCCAGCGCGTCCGCCGCTAGGGGTTCGGCGGCCACCCGCTCCGGCCCGAGGATGGCGGCCAGCAGCCCGCGAGCCTCCGGCCGGTCCAGCACCTCCAGGGTGAGCCTGCGCGCGCCCTGCAGCGCGGTGAGCCCGCGCAGGTCGTCCCGGCTGGTCACCAGCACCCCGCAGCGCGCCTCGGCGGGCAGCAGCGGCCGGACCTGGTCGGCGGCGGCCGCGTTGTCCAGCACCACCAGCATCCGGCGGCCGGTGAGCAGCGACCGGTACAGCGCGGCCTGCTCCTCGATCTCGGCCGGGATCTGCTTCTGCGCCACTCCGAGCACCCGCAGGAAGTGCGCGAGCGCCTCGGCCACGGTCATCGGCCTGCTGGTGGCATGGCCGCGCAGGTTGATGTGCAGCTGCCCGTCCGGGAACCGCTCGCCGAGCCGGTGCGCGGCCCGCACAGCCAGCGCGGTCTTGCCGATGCCTGGCGGTCCGGAGAGCACCACGATCGGCGCCGCGGTGCCCGGCGCCGCCCCGGCCAGCAGCTCGCCGATCTGGGTCAGTTCCGGCTCGCGGCCCACGAAGTCGGCCAGGTCGGGCGGGAGCTGACGCGGCACCCCGGCCCGTGGCGCCTCGGCGGTGGCGGCGGGGTCGACCGGGCAGGGCGCGGCCAGCGCGGGGTCGTTGACCAGGATCGCCCGGTGCAGCTGGCGCAGCGCCTCACCGGGGTCGATGCCCAGTTCCTCGGCCAGGGTGTCGCTGACCTGGTGGAAGGTGCGCAGCGCCTCGGCCTGCCGGTCGCAGCGGTAGAGGGCGAGCATGAGCTGGTGCCAGAACCGCTCGCGCAGCGGGTGCTCGGCGGTGAGCCGCTGCAGCTCACCGGCGAGTTCGGTGTGCCGGCCCAGCTGCAGGTCCACCTCGATCCGCCGTTCCAGGACCTGCAGTCGTTCCTCGGCCAGCCGGGGCGCCTCGTCCCGGCGCAGCGCGTCCGAGGGCACCCCGGTGAGCGCCTCGCCGCGCCAGAGCGCCAGCGCCGCCCGCAGCCGGTCGGCCTCCCCGGCCGGATCGCCCTGCGCGGCCAGTGCCCGGCCCTGTTCCAGCAGCTCGCGGAAGGCGAACAGGTCGAGCTGGGCGGGGGTGAGCCGGATCAGGTAGCCCTCAGGCCGGGTGTGCACGAGCTGGTCGGGGCCGGGTTCGTCGCCCAGGGCCTGGCGCAGCCGCATCACGTAGGTCTGCAGGGTGCCGCGGGCGCGGGCGGGCGGGTACTCGCCCCAGATCCGGTCGGTCAGCTCCTCCAGCGGCACCACCTGGTTGGCCCGCAGCAGCAGGGTGGCCAGCAGCGCCCGGTGTTTTCCGGCCCGGACCTCGATCGGCAGTCCGCCTCGGCGGACCTCGACCGGTCCGAGAATCCGGAAAACCACCTCCTTGGGCGCTGATTCCATCAAATCCTTCCCCCTGTGCCCTGGTTGCGGGCACCATGAAACCCGGGTGGAGCGTGCCCCGAACACTGTAGGCCGCCGCGTTAGCCACACGTCAGCGAGACGACAGCGCCGTCCGGCAATCTTCTTGCCAGGGGGGCCGGGTGGCCCGCGCTACAGGGGGACGAAGCGCGGGTCACCCGATATTTATTTCTGGCTGTACATGCCGGTGATCTCGGTCGAGTAGGTCTCGTTCACCACGTTCCGGCGCAGCTTCAGACTCGGCGTCAGCTCGCCACCGGCCTCGGTGAAGTCCACCGGCAGGATCCGGAACTTCTTGATCGCCTCCGCGTTGGACACCGCCTGGTTGGCCTCGGCCACCGCGGCCTCGATCTCCCCGCGCAGGTCCGCGTCCTCGCTCAACTCGGCCACGGTGGCGGCCTCGGGCTTGCCGTGCTGCTTCTTCCAGGCCGGGAAGAACTCCGGGTCCACCGTGATCAGCGCGGCGATGAAGGGCTGCCGGTCGCCGACCACCATGCACTGGCTGATCAGCGGGTGCGCCCGGAGCCGGTCCTCCAGCACCGCGGGGGCGACGTTCTTGCCGCCCGCGGTCACGATGATCTCCTTCTTCCGGCCGGTGATGCTGAGGAAGCCCTCGTCATCGAGTTCGCCCAGGTCACCGGTGTGGAACCAGTCGTCCCGGACGGCCTCGGCGCTGGCCGCCTCGTTCTTCCAGTAGCGCTGGAAGACGATCTCGCCCTTGATCAGCACCTCGCCGTCCTCGTCGATGCGCACCGAGGTGCCCGCCACCGGGCGGCCGACCGAGCCGATCCGGATCGCGTCCTGGGTGTTCACGCAGGCCGCGGCGCTGGTCTCGGTGAGGCCGTAGCCCTCGTAGACGGTGACGCCGACGCCGCGGAAGAAGTGCGCCAGCCGGGTGCCCAGCGGCGCGCCGCCGGAGACCGCGGCCTGGCAGCGGCCGCCGAGGGCGTTGCGCAGCTTGACGTAGACCAGCTTGTCGAAGATCGCGTGCTTGATCTTGAGCCCGAGCCCGGCGCCGCCGTGGTCGGCCGCCTCGCTGTAGGCCACCGCGGTGGCCTCGGCCAGGTCGAAGATCTTGCCCTTGCCGTCGCCGTGCGCCTTCTGCTTGGCGCCGTTGTAGACCTTCTCGAACACCCGCGGCACCGAGACCACCAGGGTCGGGCGGAACGTGCCGAGGTCGGCGACCAGGTTCTTCACATCGGCGGTGTGCCCGACCGTGGTGCGGGTGTAGACCGCGCACACCGCCAGCACCCTGGCCAGCACGTGCGCCAGCGGCAGGAAGGCCAGCAGCGAGTTCCCGGCCTGCAACAGGGTGGGGAAGGCGGAGATGGCGGCGCGGATCTCGGAGAGCAGGTTGCGGTGGGACAGCTCGCAGCCCTTGGGGCGGCCGGTGGTCCCGGAGGTGTAGATGATGGTGGCCAGGTCATCGGCCCGGACCGCCGCGCGCCGGGCGTGCACCTCGGCGTCGGGGATGTCCTTGCCCGCCTCGACCAGTTCGGCCACCGCGCCGGCCTCGACCTGCCACACGTGCTTCAGCTCGGGCAGGTTGCCGCGCACCCCGTCCAGGGTGCTGCGGTGCGCCGCGGTCTCCACGACCACCGCGCGCGCCCCCGAGTCGGACAGGTTCCACTCGACCTGGGCGGCCGCCGAGGTCTCGTAGATCGGCACGCTGACCGCGCCGGCGAACCAGATCGCGTAGTCGAAGAGGGTCCACTCGTAGCGGGTCTTGGACAGCAGACCGATCCGGTCGCCCTGCTGGATGCCCGCCGCGATGAAGCCCTTGGCCACCGCGACGACCTCGGCCGCGAAGTCCTTGGCGGTCACGTCCAGCCAGGTGCCATCCACCCGTCTGCGGAAACTCACCGCTGTGGCGAACCGCTCGGCGTTGGCCTGCACCATGTCGGTGAGGTTCTCCTCATCGGCCACGGTGGCGGTGGCCGGGACGCTGAACTCTCGCACGTCAACCTCGCTAACGGGGGGACGGTGTTACTGACGGGTTAACCTAGCTCTTTGTGACGCTGTGACAATAGGGCGTAACCCACCTGTGGCCGTTATGGCACGCTTCGTCCCATGTCCTCGGTAGACGTGGTCGACGAACTCTTCATCACGGTCCCGCCGTCCACCCTGGCCGCCAGCCTGGCCGATCCGGCCGCCTGGCGCGAGTACTGGCCGGACCTGGAACTGTCTGTCTACGCCGACCGCGGCGCCGAGGGCCTGCGCTGGACGGTCTCCGGCGCGCTCACCGGCACCATGGAACTGTGGCTGGAAGCCGTGCTGGACGGCACCGTGGTGCACTACTTCCTGCGCGCCGACCGGCCGGGAGAGGTCCCGTTCACCCCGCGCGAGGCCCAGCGCGAGACCGTGCGCCGCCAGCGAGCCCAGAAAAAGGTCGCCTTCACCTGGAAGGACCTGCTGGAAGCCGGGCGCGCTGTCGGTGTCGCGCCCTAGCCTGCCTGCATGCAGAGCAGCGCGGACACCGTCGAGGAGTACCTGGCCGAACTGCCGGCGGACCGGCGCGAGATCGTCGCCGCCGTCCGCGAGGTGGTGCTGGCGAACCTGCCCGAGGGCTACGCCGAGGGCATGGACTTCGGGATGATCTGCTGGCACATCCCACTGAGCCGCTACCCCAAGACCTACAACGGCCACCCGCTCGGCTACGTCGCGCTGGCCTCGCAGAAGCAATACCTGTCGCTGTACCTGATGGGGATCTACGGCCAGGCGGACGGGGCCGAGGAGTTCCGGGCGCGGTTCGAGGCCACCGGGCGCAAGCTCAACATGGGCAAGTCCTGCGTGCGCTTCAAGAAGCTGACCGACCTGCCGCTGGAGCTGATCGGCGAGGTGGTGGCCCAGGTTCCGGTGGAGCGCTACATCGAGATCTACGAGAACGCCCGCGGCGCACGGTGAGCCTCGACCGGTCGGCGCTCGCCGGTGCCGCGCTGGGTCGCCTGCTGACCATCGCCGAGTACCAGGCCCTGGGCGAGATCGAGTTCGGCTACAGCGAACTCCAGGAGGGCCGGGTGGTGATGTCGCCGAACCAGGACGTCACGCATGCCCGGACCGCACAGCGGTTCGCGGACCAGCTGACCAGGCAACTACCGGCGGGCGTCGAACTGATCTGCCGGGTCGACATCGACCTGGAGCTGGCCCCGGCTGATCAGCCGGGATCGTCCCGGCGACCGGATCTGGTGGTTGTCGACCAGGCGTGCCTGCCCCGGGTACGAGCCGAGGGCGGCATGATCCGCGCTGATGAGGTGGTGCTCGCCGTCGAGGTCGCGGCGCGTGACTCCCGGCGGACCGACCACGTGCTCAAACGCCAGGACTACGCCGACGCGGGAATCCCGCACTACTGGATTCTCGATGTCGGCGAGCCCGTCGCACTGGTCTCGTGCCGACTGGCCGGGAAGTTCGGCTACCAGGACGAGCCCAGGGCCACCGGCGTCTTCTCCACCAGTGCGCCGTTCCCGATCACCGTCGATCTGAACCACCTCAACTAGCGCAGGCCCGTCCGGGCGGCCGCCCGGTCAGCGCTGACCGCACCATCGGCCCCTCTTGCCCGGCCGCCGTCGATCCTGCCCGGCAAACCCAGTACCAAAGGGGCATGAGAACTCTCCAGCGGTTCGCCGCTGTCGCCGCGGCCCTGCTGGCCACCACGGTGATCACCCCCGTGGCCGCCGCTCCGGTCGCCTGCCCGTCGGTCAACGGCAACTGGTCCGCCCCCGGCCCCTTCGCCGTCACCAGCGCCTCCACCGGCAACGGCCACACCCTCTTCCGCCCCACCACCCTCGGCACCCTCGGCTGCGCCAAGCACCCGGTGCTGCTCTGGGCCAACGGCGCGCTGGGCACCGTCGAGGCATACGCCCCGCTGCTCACCCACTTCGCCTCGCACGGCTTCATCGTCGCCGCCGGCGAGGGCCAGTCCGGTTCCGGCCAACCGCTGCTCGCCGGACTCGACCACCTGACCGCCGAGAACGCCAAGCCGGGCAGCGTCTACGCGGGCAAGGTCGACCTGGACCGGGTCGGCGCCACCGGGCACTCCCTCGGCGGCGGGGCCGCGATCGGCGCTGGCGCGGACCCGCGGGTGGACACCGTCGCGCCGCTGTTCGGCGGGCCGTTCAACAACCCGGGCAACCTGCGTGGACCCGCGTTCTTCACCGCGGGGCAGCACGATCTTGTGGTGGGCTCGCCGGTGGTGTGGAGCCAGTACGCGCGGGCCGGGCAGGTGCCCGCGATCTTCGGCGAACTGCGTGGCGCCGGGCACCTGGCCAGCTTCGACCTGCGCGGGCCGGTGACGGCCTGGTTCCGCTGGCAGCTCCTGGGCGACAGCCAGGCACGCGGGCTGTTCTCCGGGCAGAACTGCGGGTACTGCGGGGCGGGTGCGGGGACGCCGTGGTCGAAGTTCGAGCGCAACGCGAAAGCGGAAGCCACCGCGACCTAAAGTCGTTGTGTGCGAGTTCATGTGGTCTCCGACGTCCATGGCAACGCCGACGCGCTGGCCAGGGCAGGGGACGGGGCGGACGCGCTGGTCGTGCTCGGCGACCTGCTGGACTTCGTCGACTACCACCAGCACGAGCGCGGGATCTTCGGCGCGGTCTTCGGCGCGGAGAAGGTCCGCCAGTTCGCCGAGTTGCGCAAGGGCGGGCGGCGGGGTGAGGCCGGGGCGTTCGTGCGCTCGCTGTGGGCCGGGCTGGCCGACGCGGGCGCGGTGATCGAGGAGGCGGCGCGGGAGCAGTACGCGGCCATGTTCGGCGCGATGACCGCGCCGACCTATGCCACCCCCGGCAACGTCGACCTGCCCTACCTGTGGAAAGAGTTCGCCGGGGCTGATCTCCAGGTCCTCGACGGGGATGTGACCGAGATCGGCGGGCTGCGCTTCGGCTTTGTCGGCGGGGCGCTGCTGGCCCCCGGCACCAGCCTGCCCAAGCAGGCGCCCTGGCTGCCCTACCTGCGTTCGGAGCAGGAGTACGCCGAGGCTGTGCTCGATCTCACCGCGGTCGACGTGCTCTGCACGCATATTCCTCCGGCACGGGCCGAACTGACCTACGACGTGATCGCACGCCGGGCCGAGTTCGGCTCCCGGGCCATCCTGGAGGTCATTGACCGGGACCGGCCGCGCTGGTCGGTGTTCGGGCACGTGCATCAGCCGCTGGCCCAGCGGATCCGGATCGGGCGGACCGAATGCGTCAACGTGGGTCATTTCCAGCGCCGGGAGCTGCCGTACGTGCTGCGGTGGTGACCCCCGAACGCGGTAACCTCCCCGACATGGCCGACCAGTCCACCCAGTCCATCGTCATCGACGCCTCGCCCGAGGAGATCATGGCGGTGATCTCCGACTTCGTCAGCTACCCCGACTGGGCCGACCAGTTCAAGGCTGTCGAGGTGCTGGACACCGATGACGCGGACCGCCCGAGCCAGGTCCGGTTCAAGGTGGACGCCGGCGCGTTCAAGGACGAGTACGTGCTCGCCTACGAGTACAGCGACGACAACCGCTCGCTGGGCTGGAACCTGGTCAAGGGCACCATGCAGAAGGCCCAGAACGGGCGCTACCAGCTGGCCGCCGAGGGTTCCGGCACCAAGGTCACCTACTCGCTCACCGTCGAGCTGGCCATCCCGATGATCGGGCTGTTCAAGCGCAAGGCGGAGAAGATGATCATGGACATCGCGCTGAAGAACCTCAAGCGCCGGGTCGAGAGCACCGGCTGAACCCGCGTCACGGAGAATCGTTCCTCGTGCGTGTCCTGCTGTTCACCGGTAAGGGCGGGGTGGGCAAAACGACCCTCGCCGCCGCGACGGCCGCCCGCCTCGCGGCAGACGGCCACAAGGCGCTGGTCGTCTCCACCGACCCCGCGCACTCCCTGGCCGACGCGCTCGGCGCGCCACTGACCTCGGCCCCGGCCGAGGTCGAGGGCGCGAGCGGGCTGTACGCGGCGCAGATCGACGCCCGCGGGCTGGTCGACGGGGCCTGGCAGGAGCTGCGTGGGCACCTGCACACCGTGCTCGCCGGGGCCGGTGTGGACGAGCTGGACGCCGAGGAGCTGACCGTGCTGCCCGGCGTGGAGGAGCTGCTCGCCCTCGCCGAGGTCGAACGCGCCGCCCGCCTGGGCCCGTGGGAGACCGTGATCGTGGACTGCGGCCCCACCGCCGAGACGCTGCGCCTGCTGGCCCTGCCCGAAGCCTTCGCCGGCTACCTGGAAAGGCTCTTCCCGACCCACCGCCGGGTGGTCCGCGGGCTGCTCGCCGGGGTCGCGGGCAGCGCCACCGTGGAGAAGTGGGACGCCGCCGCCGAGGCCCTCGGCAGGCTCGCCATCCGCCTGGAGGCCCTGCGCGACCTGCTGGTCAGCCCCGAACACACCAGCGTCCGGCTGGTGCTGACGCCGGAACGGGTGGTCACCGCCGAGACCCGGCGCACGCTGACCGCGCTCGCGCTGCAGGGCATCCGGGTGGACGGACTGGTCGCCAACCGGGTGCTGCCCGACTTCGGCGCGGCCGGTCGCGGGCCCGCCGCGCAGTGGCTGCGCACCCGGCGCGGCGAACAGGACACCGTGCTGGCCGAACTGCACGAGGCCACCGAGGTGCCGGTGCGCACCGTCGAGCACCGCGCCGAAGAACCGGTCGGCGTGGCCGCGCTCTTGGAACTGGCCGCCGAGCTGTACGGCCAGGGCGATCCCCTGGCCGGCGCCGCCCGGCCGCCGCTGGTCTCGGTCAGCGGCACCGGCCGCGGCCTGGAGGCCAGGTACGAGCTGCACCTGGCGTTGCCGCTGCTGGCCGAGTCCACTGTGGACCTGGCCAGAGTGGACGATGATCTGGTGGTCACCGTGGACGGCAGGCGCAAACTCGTCGCGCTGCCCGCGGTGCTGCGGCGATGCGAGGTGACCGGGGCGGCGGCCGGGTCCGAGGGACTCACCGTGCGGTTCCAGCCCGACCCCCGGCTCTGGATGCGGTGAGGCGATGAACGAGCAGAACACCCCCGGCGACGGACAGAACCGGCTGGCCGAGGAGGCCAGAATGTTGCTGGACGCCGTGGCCGACCGCGCCGTGCCCTGGCTGCGCAAGATCGCCGCCGACGCGCCGCCGGAGGGACACAACCCGGCCAGTTGCGGCTGGTGCCCGCTGTGCGCGGCCATCGCGATGGTCCGTGGCGAGCGGCCGGAGCTGGCCGTGCGCGCCGCCGACCACCTGGCCGGACTGCTCGGCACCCTGCGCTCGGCCATGGAGGAACGCGTCCCCGCGCCCCCGGCCGAGCCCCGCCCCGAGCACGAGGACGCCGCCGGGCCGCCCCCTGCCGATCAGCCCGCACCGCCGCCGGGCACGCCCCGGGTGCAGCGGATCACCGTGGAGCGGGAGTGCTGACTGTCGGCATCGATGTCGGCGGGACCACGGTGCGCGCGGGAGTCGTCGACAACCACGGATCCGTGCTGGACACCGCCCGCACCGCCACCCCGGCCGGGCAGGACGCGCTGGAGAACGCGATCAGCTCGGTGGTGGCCCAGCTGACCCACCGGCACGAGGTGTCCGCGGTCGGCCTGGCCGTGGCCGGTTTCGTCACCGAGGACCGGCGCGGGGTGCGCTTCGCCCCGCACCTGGCCTGGCGGCAGGCCCCGGTCGCGGACCGGATGTCCCGCAAGCTGCGGCTGCCCGTGGTGCTCGAACACGACGCCAACGCCGCCGCCATGGCCGAATACCGCTTCGGCGCCGCCCGCGGCGCCCGGGTGGCGGTGATGGTCGCCCTAGGAACCGGCATCGGCGGCGCGCTGCTGATCGACGGCGAGGTCTTCCGCGGCGCGCACGGCGTCGCCCCCGAACTCGGCCACCTGCGGGTGGTGCCCGGCGGTCGCCCGTGCCCGTGCGGCAAGCGGGGCTGCTGGGAGCGCTACTGCTCGGGCACCGCGCTGGCCGCGACCACGGTCGAACTGCTGGCCACCGAACCCGGCCTGTCCACCGTGCTGGCCCGCGAACCCGTCCGGGACGGCCGCACCGTCACCGGTCGCGCGGTGGCAGGCGCGGCCCGCGAGGGCGACCCCTTGGCACTGCGCGCCTTCGCCGAACTGGCCCGTTGGCTGGGCGAGGGCCTGGCCCTGGTCGCCGACGTCTACGACCCGGAGGTCGTGGTGATCGGCGGCGGGGTGTCCGAATCCGCGCCGCTGTTCCTGGACGAGGCCCGCGAGCACTACGCCAAGCAGGTCACCGGGGCCGGCCACCGGCCGCTGGCCCGCATCCGCCCGGCCCAGCTCGGCGACGACGCCGGCATCGTGGGCGCGGCCGCGCTGGCCGCGGACCTGGTCGCCCGGGTCTGACCCAGGAGCCGGGACACCTTCGAAAAGACAACGGACCCGGCGCGAAGGCACGGGTCCGGCAAGAGGAAACGCCTGGCTGAACCGGCGACGCTGCCGGTCAGGCGCCGCTACTTCAGCGGCCGCTACGGCGGAACAGGCGGCGGCGGAGGCCACCGGTGGTGTTGCGACGGTGCTGCTTCTGCTCACGCGCCCAGCTCGTCTCGGCGAGCGCCTTGGCGAGCCACATGGCCTGGAGCTGATCCATGGAGTCCGGACCTGCCTTCCGTGTCTGTATCGGTTCTGACGAGTCTCAGAATACGGCTCGGCTGAATCGGTACACAAACGGATAAGCCCAGTTCGTGGCGTAGTTCACCGTGTTACGGCCGGCCCTGTGAGCTGGCTCCCGCCGGACCAGACGAGTTGGCCAAAGCGGGACGGCCAGTGGGGCCAACCGGGCGTACGACTTGGGCCAACTCGGCGGGGGCGGGCTCAGACCTGCGCGCCGTCGTCCCAGCCGGAGTCCGGGGGCGGGCCCTTGCGCATGTTGACCACCAGCCAGCCGATGCCGCCGCTGATCAGCAGCAGCCCCAGCGGGAACGCGGTGCTCCACAGCATCCCGATCAGCCCGTGCAGGAAGAACAGCAGCACGCCCAGGGCGATCAGGGCCAGCGAGGCGACCGTGGTGCGGCGCATCGGCGGCAGGGGTGGGGGTTCGGGGGGTTCGTAGTGGCCCTCGTCCTCCTCGGGCGGGGCCGGGGGCCGGGACGGTGGGGCGTCCTTTTCGACGGTGGCCGCGCGGTCGGGGCGCGGCGTGCGTTCGGCCTCGGTGGACTCCGGGGCCTCGGCGGCCTTGGCCGCGGCCTCCGGGCTTTCCGGCCATTCCGGCGCGCTGCCCTCACGGCGCAGCCCCGCGACGATCGCCTCGAAGGCGGCGTCGACGTCCTCCGGGCCGTTGGTCTCCTCCGCGCGGTTGCTCATCATCCGCCATCGTCCCACGACCGGGGCGCCTCCGGCAGGCGTCCAGGTAGCGCAAGGTCGTGTTTGGCGGCACCCACACGCGATCGCCGGGCCCAGCCCGCCCCTGGCAGCACCGCTGGGGTGACCACGTACAACACCGGTACGAGGTCACCCCAGCGGCACCGCCAAGAACGACCTGGACTCCGACGCTCACGCACGGGTGCCGCCAAACACGACCTCACCGGCAGAACAAACTGGGTGTGTCTGGTCACCACTGCACGTCAACGGGTGCGTTGCCGTTGTGCGCAGTCGAACTCGCTCCGTAGTCTGGAGTACACCGGCCTGGTCTGGGCTTTGAGGGAGGCGCTTTCCGCGGTGTTGTGGTGGGTGATGAAGTGGGTCCTGCTCGGGCCGATCTTGCGTCTGTTCTTCCGTCCGTCCATTCAGGGCCTTGAGCACATCCCGGAGTCCGGTGGGGCCATCCTGGCCAGCAACCACCTGGCGGTGGCCGACTCGTTCTTCCTGCCGTTGATGGTGCCGAGGCGGGTGACCTTCCTGGCCAAGCGGGAGTACTTCACCGGCAAGGGCGTCAAGGGCCGGTTCAAGCGCGCCTTCTTCGGCGGCCTCGGCCAGGTGCCCATCGACCGGTCCAGCGCGGTGGCCGCGCAGGCCGCCCTGGACACCGGCGTCCGGCTGCTCAAGGAGGGCAAGCTGCTCGGGATCTATCCCGAGGGCACCCGTTCGCCCGACGGCAGGCTGTACAAGGGCAAGACGGGCGTGGCCCGGATGGCCCTGGAGGCCGGGGTGCCGGTGGTGCCGGTGATCATGATCGGCACGGACCGGGCGAACCCGATCGGCTCCAAGATGTGGCGGCCGCACAAGATCCGGATCGTGGTGCTCCCGCCGCTGGACTTCTCCCGGTACGAGGGCCTCGGCGGGGACCGGTTCATCGAGCGGTCCATCACCGACGAGATCATGTACGCCCTGATGGAGACCTCCGGCCAGGAGTACGTGGACGTCTACGCGGCCAAGCTCAAGGATCCGCAGCCCGCGCCTGCCGCGGCCAAGCCCGCGCGCAAGGCGGCCTGAGCGCGGGTCGGCCACGGCGGCGACTAACCTTGGCCGGTGCGGTTCTTCTACGACTGTGAGTTCATCGAGGACGGTGTCACCATCGACCTCGTCTCCATCGGGGTGGTGAGCGAGGACGGCCGCGAGTACTACGCCGTGTCCACCGAGTTCGATCCCGACCGGGCCGGGCCGTGGGTGCGGCAGAACGTGCTCAACCAGCTGCCCCCGCCCTCGGATCCGCACTGGCGCAGCCGCGGTCAGATCCGCCGCGAGCTGCTGGACTTCGTGACCGAGTCGGACAACCAGCCCGAGCTGTGGGCCTGGTTCGCCGCCTACGACCACGTGGCGCTGGCCCAGCTCTGGGGCGCCATGCCGGCGTTGCCGCAGGAGCTGCCCCGATTCACCAGGGATCTGCGGCAGCGCTGGGAGGACCTGGGCAAGCCCCGGCTGCCCGGACCGCCCGCGGACGCGCACGACGCGCTCGCCGACGCCCGGCACAACCACCAGCGCTGGCAGATCATGGAGCAGACCCGGCAGCGGAAGGGCTTCGCGGTCCGCTGAGCGCACGGGCTTAGTTCCGCCGGTTTCGCGGAAGTTCCGCAGATGTTGCCGGTTCTAGCCACCCCGCTTGCTGCACCGATCCAGCTACCGGCACACTCGGCGGTGACGCGAGACGACGGTCACATGGCCGGCGTGACGAGGAGGCACTAGATGCGCATTGGTGTGCTCACGGGTGGCGGCGACTGCCCGGGGCTGAACGCGGTGATCCGGGCGGTTGTCCGCAAGGGAGTCGAGGTCTACGGCCACGAGTTCCTGGGCTTCCGCAACGGGTGGAAGGGTCCGATCGAGGGCCACACCAAGCCGCTGGGGCTGGATCAGGTCGAGGACATCCTGACTCGCGGCGGGACGATCCTGGGTAGCTCCCGGACCAACCCGTACAAGGTGGACGGCGGCGTCGAGGCGATCCGCAAGACGCTGGCCGAGCACCAGGTCGACGCGCTGATCGCGATCGGCGGCGAGGACACCCTCGGCGTGGCCAAGCGGCTGACCGACGACGGCATTGGCGTGGTCGGCGTGCCCAAGACCATCGACAACGACCTGGGCGCCACCGACTACACCTTTGGGTTCGACACCGCGGTGCACATCGCGACCGAGTCGATCGACCGGTTGCGGACCACCGCGGAGTCCCACCACCGGGCGCTGGTCGTCGAGGTGATGGGCAGGCACGCGGGCTGGATCGCGCTGCACTCCGGGCTGGCCGGTGGCGCCAACGTCATCCTGGTGCCGGAGAAGCCGTTCAGTGTGGACAAGGTCGTCGAGTGGGTGCAGCGGCGGTTCGAGCGTGAGTACGCGCCGATCATCGTGGTGGCCGAGGGCGCGGTGCCGGAGAACGGGGCCGAGGTCCTGATCACCGGCGAGAAGGACGCGTTCGGGCACGTCCGGCTGGGTGGCATCGGCACCTGGCTGGCCGAGGAGATCGCGGCCCGCACCGGCAAGGAATCGCGGGCCGTGGTGCTGGGGCACACCCAGCGCGGTGGCACGCCGACCGCCTACGACCGGGTGCTGGCCACGCGGTTCGGGCTGCACGCGGTGGACGCGGTCAACGACGGCGACTTCGGGGTGATGGTGGCGCTCAAGGGCACCGACATCGTCCGGGTCAAGCTGTCCGAGGCGACCGCTGAGCTGAAGACCGTGCCGGCGGACCGGTACGCCGAGGCCGAGGTCTTCTTCGGCTGAGTTTTCCAGCGGCGCTCTCAATGGCGAGAGCGCCGCCTTCGCTCAGCTCCGGTGGTGCGTTCAGTGCACGGGCGCGGTCCGCTGCCCGGCGGAGATGGCGACCATCTCCGCCCGCGAGACCACCTTGATCCGCTCCCGGCCGGCGGCCAGGCCCAGCTTGAGTTCGTGCGTGTCCAGCCGGTTCCAGCCTTCGAGCGTGGTGAACTCGACCCCGCGTTCGGTGAGCAGGTCGATCACCCGCTCCGGCGCGGGTTCGGGGGCCGAGGCCAGGTTGGGCAGGTCGGCCAGGATGCTGTTGACCGTCTCCAGCGCGTCGCCCTTGGTGTGGCCGATCAGGCCGACCGGGCCACGCTTGATCCAGCCGGTCACGTAGGCGCGGTCGAACTGGTCCGCGCCGTCGAGGATCCGGCCCGCCTCGTTGGGCACCACGCCCGCGGCGTGGTCGAAGGGCAGTTCGGCCAGGTGCGTGCTCAGGTAGCCGACCGCGCGGTAGACGGCCTGGACCGGCCAGTCCCGGAAGTTCCCGGTGCCGGTGACATCGCCGGTGCCGTCCAGTTCCATCCGCTCGGTGCGCAGGCCGGTGACCACACCGTCGCCCAGGATGGCCACCGGGCGGTGCAGGAAGTGCAGGTGCAGGCGGCGGGGACGGCTGCCGGGGTCGCGGATGGCCCAGTCCTGCAAGGTCTTGACGACCTGGCGGACCTGGTTGCTCTTCTCGATCGCGGCCATGCTGCCCTGGTCGAACTCGATGTCCTCGGGGTGCACGATGACCTCGACGCTGGGGGAGTGGTCGAGTTCGCGCAGTTCGAGCGGGGTGAACTTGGCCTGGGCCGGGCCGCGGCGGCCGAAGACGTGCACGTCGGTGACCGGGCTGGCCTTGAGGCCCTGGTAGACGTTGTCCGGGATCTCGGTGGTGAGCAGTTCGTCGGCGGACTTGGCCAGGATGCGGGCCACGTCCAGGGCGACGTTGCCCACGCCCAGCACGGCGACGCTGTTGGCGACGAGGGGCCAGTCGCGCGGCACGTCGGGGTGGCCGTCGTACCAGCTGACGAAGTCGGCGGCGCCGTAGCTGCCGTCCAGGTCCACGCCGGGGATGTTCAAGCCGCGGTCCTTCTCGGCGCCGGTGGCGAAGATCGCGACGTCGTAGTGCCTGCGCAGGTCGTCCAGGGTGAGGTCGGTGCCGTAGCTGACGTTGCCCAGGAAGCGGATCTCCGGGCGTTCCAGGACGCGCTGCAGGGCGTGCACGATCTGCTTGATCCGCGGGTGGTCGGGGGCCACGCCGTAGCGGATGAGGCCGTAGGGGGCTGGCAGCTTGTCGAGCAGGTCGATGGACACCGGGGTGTCGGACTTGGCCAGGATGTCGGCCGCGTAGATGCCAGCCGGACCCGCACCGACGACCGCGACCCGAAGCGGGCGCTGCATGAACTCTCCCTCAGCTGTGGATGACTCCCTGTATCTTAAGGTTAGCCTGACCTAACTGGATTGATTCCGTGAGGCTGCTCTCACGTTTCCGTTCCAGATATCGGGAGTCCTGTACCACCGGTCAGGAGGCTGGTAGCACCGCGTACTCTTTGGGCCGTGAACTGGACCGTGGACGTGCCGGTCGACACGCTGCCAGCGTTGCCGCCCCTACCGCCCGAATTGCGCACCCGCCTCGACGACGCCCTCGCCCGTCCCGCTGCCCAGCAGCCGGACTGGCCCGACCCCGAGCAGGTCCGCAACGTCCGCGCCGTGCTCGAGAGTGTTCCCCCGATCACGGTGCCGCCGGAGATCGAGCGCCTTCGCGACCGGCTGGCCCAGGTGGCCCGCGGCGAGGCGTTCCTGCTCCAGGGCGGCGACTGCGCGGAGACCTTCGCCGACAACACCGAGCCGCACATCCGGGGCAACATCCGGACGCTGCTCCAGATGGCGATCGTGCTGACCTACGGCGCTTCCATGCCGGTGGTCAAGGTGGGCCGGATCGCTGGGCAGTATGCCAAGCCCCGCTCCTCCGGCACGGACGCGCTGGGTCTGCCCACCTACCGGGGCGACATGGTCAACTCGCTGATCGCCACTCCGGAGGCGCGCGCGCACGACCCGTCCCGGCTGGTCCGCGCCTACGCCAACGCCGGCGCGGCGATGAACCTGGTCCGCGCGCTGACCAGCGCGGGCATGGCCGATCTGCACCGCGTGCACGACTGGAACAAGGACTTCGTGCGCTCCTCGCCCGCGGGTGAGCGCTACGAGGCGGTGGCCGCCGAGATCGACCGCGGGCTGCGCTTCATGCAGGCCTGTGGCGTCACCGACCACAACCTGGAGACCGTCGAGCTGTACGCCAGCCACGAGGCGCTCGTGCTGGACTACGAGCGCGCGATGCTGCGGATGGACGTCAGCGGGGACAGCCCCAAGCTGTACGACCTGTCCGCGCACTTCCTGTGGATCGGCGAGCGCACCCGCCAGCTCGACGGCGCGCACATCGCCTTCGCCGAGCTGCTGGCCAACCCGATCGGGCTCAAGATCGGGCCGGGCACCACGCCGGAGATGGCCGTGGAGTACGTGCAGCGGCTCGACCCGCACAACGTGCCCGGCAGGCTGACGCTGATCTCGCGGATGGGCAACGGCAAGGTCCGCGAGGTGCTGCCGCCCATCGTGGAGAAGGTCACCGCCTCCGGCCACCAGGTCATCTGGCAGTGCGACCCCATGCACGGCAACACCATCGAGGCCAGCACCGGCTACAAGACCCGGCACTTCGACCGGATCGTGGACGAGGTGCAGGGCTTCTTCGAGGTGCACCGCAAGCTCGGCACCCACCCGGGCGGCATCCACATCGAGCTGACCGGTGAGGACGTCACCGAATGCCTCGGTGGGGCCCAGGAGATCTCCGATGACGACCTGGCCGGTCGTTACGAGACCGCCTGCGACCCGCGGTTGAACACCCAGCAGTCCCTGGAATTGGCCTTCCTGGTCGCGGAGATGCTCCGCAACTAAAAGGCTTGTCTCCGATGGCGGTCACCCGGTGGGTGGCCGCCATCGGCGTTTCCGGGACTAGGCGAACCAGCGTTCCAGGACCTGGGCCACGCCGTCCTCGGCGTTGGTGGCGGTGACCTCGTCGGCGAGGGAGTGCAGGTCGGGGTGGGCGTTGGCCATGGCCACCCCGTGTCCAGCCCACTTGATCATGTCCAGGTCGTTGGGCATATCGCCGAAGGCCAGCACCTCGGCCTGGTTGACGCCGAGGCGCTCGGCGACCCAGCGCAGGCCGGTGGCCTTGGAGACGCCGGGGGCGGAGAGTTCGATCATGGCGCCGGCGCCGGAGTAGGTGATGTCGACCGCGCCGGCCAGCACCGCTTCGGCGGCCAGGCACAGCTCCGCGCTGGGCACGCCCGCGCGCTGGACCAGCAGTTTGACCGCGGGACGGCCCAGCACCTCGGCCAGGGGCGCGTGCGCCAGGCTGCCACCGGGCAGCAGTGGCTCCGGCCAGCCGATCGGGTGCTCCAGCTCGGTGAGGAAGACGCCGTCGGGGAACTCGGGGGCGTGCTCGGGGCTGAGTTCCACGGCGAAGGAGCAGCCGGGGATGGCCTTGGCCAGGGCGGAGGCGACGTCGGCGAGCAGCACCGGGTCCAGCGGCCAGCTCCGCGCGGCGCGGCGTTCGCCCAGGTGGTGGATGAGGGCGCCGTTGGCGGTGACCGCGTAGCCGGCCAGGCCGAGCCGGTCGCTGATCGGGTGGGTCCAGCGCGGTGGGCGGGCGGTGGCGAGCACGAACGGCACACCGGCGGCGGTGACCGCGGCCACCGCCGCCCTGGTGCGTTCGCTGAGGTGGGCCAGTGGGCCGAGCAGGGTGCCGTCCAGGTCCGAGGCCACCAGCAATGGTTCTCGCATGCGCCTGATCCTGCCCGCCCGGGTTGCGCCGACCGGACGCCGGTGGCGGCCAACCCCCAGTGGTGGCCGCCGCCGGCGCCGCCGCGGCGACTCGGGGCCCTGCGTCAGCCGCCGCGGTAGGCGGAGAGCTTCTCCCCGGCAGGTACAGCGGTGGTCCAATCCGGATACAAGCCGTTCAGCTAGCCGTGCGCCTGCGGAACAGCCGGCCGGTCAGCGGAGCCACGACCAGCAGGATCGCCGTCCACCACAGCACCGCCAGCCAGCCCTGCCCGGTGGTCGGCACGCCCAGCAGCAGTGGGCGCACGGTGTCCATCACCAGCGTCAGCGGCTGGTGCTCGACAAAGGCGCGCAGCCAGTCCGGCAGGGTGTGCGCCGGCACGAAGGCACTGCTGGCGTAGGGCACGAACAGCAGGATCAGGCTCAGGCCGCTGGCCCCTTCCACGGTGCGGGCGAGCAGGCCGAACAGGGCCGCGATCCAGGCCATCGCCGCGGCCAGCAGCCACAGCAGCCCGAAGATCGCCAGCCAGTCCAGCGGGCCCGCCTGCGGCCGGAACCCGAGCAACAGGCCGATGAGGATCATGGCCACCGTGGACACCGTGGTGCGCACCACGGTGGCCGCCACGTGGCCGATGATCACCGCCGAGCTGAGCATCGGCATCGCGCGGAAGCGGTCCACGATCCCGTCGGCCATGTCCTGGCGCACGCCGACCGCGGTGGGCATCGAGTTGGTGCCCACGCTGATCACCAGGATGCCCGCGATCAGGTAGTTGACGTAGCTGGTGCCCTGGGTGGCCACCGCGCCGCCGAACATGTACCGGAAGATCACCAGCATGGTGGTCGGGATCAGCAGCATCACCGCCAGCTGCTCCGGGTTGCGCAGAATGTGCCGGATGTTGCGGCCGATCATCACCTGGGCGTCGACCAGGTAGGACAGGGATTTCACGCGGCGCCTCCGATGCGCTCGGACTCCGGGCGGGCGCCGGTGAGGGACAGGAACACGTCGTCCAGACTCGGGCGGGTCAGGGCCAGCCCGGCAGGTTCCAGACCGGCGGCTTCCAGGTGTTCCAGGAGTTGGCGCAGGTGCCGGGCGCCGTCCACGGCGATGCTGAGCCGGGGCGCCTCGCCCTCGTGCCGCAGTGGTTCGCCGGGCAGCGCGCGCAGGGCGCGGTCCAGTTCGGCGGCGGTGCCGAAGGTCAGCTCCAGGCGTTCCGCGCCGACCTTGGCCTTCAGCTCGGCCGGGGTGCCCTCGGCGATCACCCGCCCGTGGTCGAGCAGCACCACCTCGTCGGCCAGCCGGTCCGCCTCCTCCAGGTACTGGGTGGTCAGCAGGATCGTGGTGCCGCCTGCCAGCAGCCGCTCGATCGCGGTCCACAACGTGGTGCGGCTGCGCGGGTCCAGGCCGGTGGTGGGCTCGTCCAGGAACAGCACCGGCGGCGTGGTGATCAGGCTGGCGGCCAGGTCCAGCCGCCGCTTCATCCCGCCGGAGTAGCCGCTGACCGCCCGGTCCGCCGCCTCGACCAGGTCGAACTCGGCCAGCAGTTCGGCCGCCCTGGCCTTGGCGGTACGCCGGTCCAGCCGGTGCAGGCGGCCCAGCATGACCAGGTTCTCCCGGCCGGTGAGCAGCCCGTCCAGGGCGGTCTGCTGCCCGGTCAGGCCGATCATCCGGCGCACCCGGTCCGGCCGCCTGCCCACCTCGGCCCCGTTGACCAGGGCCGTTCCCCCGTCGGCGGCCAGCAGGGTGCTCAGGATGCGCACCACCGTGGTCTTGCCCGCCCCGTTCTGCCCCAGCAGCGCGAGCATCCGCCCGCGTCGCACGGTCAGGTCCACCCCGCGCAGCACCTCCACCGAACCGAAGGACTTGCGCAGGCCGGACACGCTGATCACGGCGTCCGTCGCCATCTTGCCCCCAAACTGTGTATCACGCACACTGATTGTGTACTTGATACACAGTTCTAGGATGAGGGTCAAGCGAGTGATGGGTGGGAGATGTCAGCCGAGCACGAGGCGATGGGCCGCAGCCTGGAGCTGCTCTGGGGCGAGCGGGCCCAGCCCAGTCGCGGCCCACGGCCGAAGATGTCGGTGTCCAAGATCGTCGAGGCCGCGGTGGCGCTGGCCGACGCCGAGGGGCTCGGCGCGCTGTCCATGCAGCGGGTGGCGGCCGAACTGGGCTACACCACGATGTCGCTGTACCGCTACGTCCCGGCCAAGGAGCAGCTGATCGACCTGATGGTGGACCACGCCATCGGATCGCCACCCGCCGAGCTGGCCGACGCGCCGGACTGGCGCACCGGGCTGGAAGGCTGGACGCGGGCGTTCTGGCAGGTCTGCCACCGGCACCCGTGGCTGCTCAAGGTGCAGGTGGACCGGCCGCCGGTGGGGCCGAACCAGCTGTCCTGGCTGGAAGGCGGGCTCAAGGCGCTGGCCGGACTGGGCTTCGAGGGCTACGAGCGGGTCTCGGTGGTGACCTTCGTCTTCGCCGCGGTGCAGGGCCTGGCCAAGGTCTCCCTCGACCAGCGACCGCTCTCCGCCGGGGCCGAGGGACCGGTGGCGAATGCCTACGCGGCCGCGCTGGGCCGGTACGTGCGCCCGGACCGCTACCCGGAACTGGCCGGGATCATGGCGGGCGGCGCCTTCGACGTGCCGGCGGACTACCCGGACCCCGACGACCTGCTGCCAGACCTGGAGTTCGGCCTGTCCCACCTGCTCAACGGGATCGAGGCCTTCGTCCAGACCCGCCAGTCCCCACCCTGACCCGAGTGTTGGCCGTTGTCGTACGGCACGTTGGCCGTTGTGGCACGAGTTGGCCCAAGTCGTACGCCCGGTTTGCCCAAACTGGCGTACCAGTTGGGCCAACTCGGCGTACGGGAACGGCCAACACTCGGGGGTGGTTAATGGGCTACGTCGGTGAACAGGCCGTGTGGTCTGGTGGTGTCGGCAGGCTCGACCGGGTGGAGCGTGCTGCCCCAGCCCGGTTCGCCGAAACGCTGCTCGACGCTCTGACGTCCCGAGTTGTCCTCGTCGTACGGTTCCATCACAGAATCCCCCTCCCCAGTGCCGGTCCTCCCACCGGCATCTGTTGAGGGTAGCGAACGGGTTGTGCGGCGCGCGGCGGCAAACCGCACAAACTCGCGACTAGGACTTCGACGGCCCCTGGAAGCTGCTCAGATCCAGGCCACCCTCATTTTTCACAGTGTTGCCGTCCGGGGTGTTTTCCGCCGCCGGAGTGGTCCCCATGGACTGCATCAGGGTGCGCGCCAGACCCAGCCCGGTGCCGCCCAGGGTCATCGCCTTGGCCAGCAGGTCGGAGAGGCCGTCGGCGCCGTTGAGCACCACCATGTGATCCACGTTGCCCAGCGCGCTCGCGCCCGCGGCCACGATCTCCGGCCACTTCTCCGCCAGCTGCTGCGCGATGACGGCCTCCTGGTTCTCCGCCAGCGCGTTCGCCCGCGCCTTGATCGACTCGGCCTCGGCCAGGCCCTTGGCCCTGGCGGCCTCGGCCTCGGCCAGACCACGGGCCTTGGCCGAGGCGGCCTCGGCCTCACCGGTGGCGCGGGTGGCGGCCGCACTGGCCTCACCGCGGGCCTTGGTGGCCTCGGCGTCGGCGATCGCGGCGGTCTTGACCCTGGTCGCGTCCGCGGTGGCGCGCAGCTCGGTCTCCTTGGCCTCGGCCTGCGCGCGGGCGATCTGCGCGTCCCGCTCGGCGTCGGCGTGCGTCCTGGTCTCATACGCCTTGGCGTCGGCGGGCTTGCGCACCTGGGACTGCAACCGCTGCTCGGCCAGGTCCGCTTCCAGCTGGGCGGCCCTGGTCTCCTGCACCACGACCTCCTGGCGTGCACTGGCCTGGGCCAGCGGGCCGGACTGCTGCGCCTTGGCCGCGGCCTGGTCGATCTCGGCCTGGTAGGACGCCTGCTTGATCTTGCTGTCGCGCAGTGCGGCCGCCTTGAGCGCGGCGGCGATCTGCTCGGCCTCGGCCGCCTCCTGGTCCCGCTGCGCCTCGGCGATCCGGGCCGAGGCGGCCACCGCCGCGGCATAGGGCTTGCCCAGGTTGAGGATGTAGCCGGACTCGTCCTCGATCTCCTGGATCTGCAGCGAGTCCACCACCAGGCCGAGCTTGCTCATCTCGATCGCCGAGGACTGCCGCACCTCACCGGTGAGCGCGTCCCGGTTGTGGATCATCTCCTCGATGGTCAGCCCGCCCACGATCGAGCGCAGGTGACCGGAGAACAGCTCGTGGATGGTGAGGTTCATGGTGTTCTGCTGGTCCAGGAACCGGCGGGCGGCGTTGGCGATGGAGACGAAGTCGTCGCCCACCTTGTAGATCACCACTGCGCGCACGGTCACCGGCAGGCCCTGCTTGGTCACGCAGTGGATCTGCAGGTTGGCCGCGTGGGTGTCCAGCGACAACCGCCGGGCCACCTGGAAACCGGGCAGCACCAGGGTGCCCTTGCCGGTCACGATCTTGAAGCCGAGGCTGTCCGCGGTGTCGGCGGTGTTCCCCTTGGCCCCGAAGCCGGAAATGATCATGGCCTCGTTCGGCTCCGCCACCCGCCACAGCAGTCGCAGCAGCAGGAACAGCAGGAGCAGTCCGACGATGCCCCCACCAACCGCGACCAGAATCGTCTGATTCATCGTCATACCCGCTACGACACCGGCTGAGGGCAAAAGGTTCCGCTCAGAACGCGGGCAGTTCCCACGGCTCCACGTAGAGCATCCGCGGCGGCTCGAAATCGACCACCAGCACCCGGGTGTCCACCTCGATGGTGGCCGCCCGGTCAGCCGGTTTGGCGTAGTAGGCCTCGGATCCGCCGCGGATCTCCAGCATCACCTCGCCGATCAGGCCCGGCCCGATGCGGCCGGTGACCCGGCCGGTCCTGCCGATCATGCGTGACCTCTCCCCAGCCGGTCTACGGGAACGCGTTGACGGTGATCTTGGACCCGGGGCGCACCCTGGAGCCCGGCGGCGGCAGCTGGCCGAACACCCTGGCGTCCTCGCCACCGCCGAAGGCGTGCTGCACCTCGAAGCCCAGCCCGCGCTCGCCTGCCCACTGCCGGACCTCGCCGACGGTCTTGCCGATCAGGCCGGGCACGGTGATCGCGTTGGAGATGACCACCCCGACCCGGCTGCCCTTGGACACCCTGGCGCCCACCGCGGGATCGGCGGAGATCACCCGGCCCGCCTCGACATCGGCGGAGAAGTCCTGGCTCTTCTCGAACGGCTCCAGGCCCACCCGGCGCAGTTCGGCGAAGGCGGCGTCCTTGGTCATGCCGACCAGGTTGGGCACGTTCACCGGCGCCGCGCCCTTGGACAGCCCGATGGCCACCGCCGCGCCCATCTGCACCGCGCTGCCGGGGGCCGGGTCGACCTTGAGCACCTTGCCCTCGGGCACCTCGGAGCTGAAGCCGTCCAGTCCGGGATCGCGGCGCGGGGCGAGCTGGGCGTCCCGGATGAGCACCTCGGCCTCGATCTGGCTGATGCCCGGTTTGATGTCGGGCACCACCGGGCGGCCGCGGGAGACCACCACCGAGACGTTCTCATCGCGCAGCACATCGGTCTTGCCTGCCGGATCGGTGCGGATCACCGTGCCGGCCACCACGTCGTTGTGGTGCTCGACCTTGACCACCGGCACCAGATCGGCCGCCTTGAGCGAGCTGATCGCGGATTCCTGGGTCTGCCCGGCCACATCGGGCACCTGGGTCCAGCGGCCCGAGCCGAGCCACCAGGACACCACGCCGATGGCCACCGCCAGCACCGCGACCACCGAGATCCACAGGGTGAAGCTGCGGCGGCTGCGCGCCCGTTCCCTGGCCCGCTGCTCGGCCAGGCCGGGCGCGGGCCGGGGCGGAGTGGGCGGCCCGGCCGCGGGGGCCGGGGCGAACTGGGGGAGTTCGGCCCGCGACATCGCCCTGGTGCCCTGCGGGCCGATCGGCGCGGGCGCGGGCGCGGCGGCCCTCGGCACGGCGCGCACGGTCGCCTCCGGGTCGTCCACCACCGGCTTCATCTGCTGGGTGACGGCCTCGTCGACCTCCTCGACCGGCACCGGCACCGGCACGGTGGACAGGCCGAGCTGCTCCCGGAGCTGCTGCACGGCCAGCAGGAACGCGGCCGCGTCCACCGGGCGCTGGGCCGGATCGCGGCGGGTGGCCCGCAGCACCAACTCGTCCAGCGCGGGCGGCAGGCCCGGCTTGGCCAGGCCGGGCGCCGGGACATCGCTGTTGACGTGCCGGTAGGCCACCGAGATCGCGGTGTCGCCGGTGTAGGGCTGGGCGCCGGTGAGCATCTCGTAGAGCACGATCCCGGCCGCGTAGACATCGCTGCGGGCATCGGCCGCGCCGGTGGCCACCTGCTCGGGGGAGAGGTAGGCGACCGTGCCCAGGATCATGCTGTCGCTGGTGGTGCCGGCCCCGGCGATCGCCCGGACCAGGCCGAAGTCGGCGACCTTGACCGCGCCGCCCTTGCCGATGAGCACGTTCTCCGGCTTGATGTCGCGGTGCACCAGCCCGGAGCGGTGCGCCGCGGCCAGCGCGGAGAGCACCGGCTCGATCACGCTGAGCGCCAGCGGCACCGGCAGTGAGCCGCCCTCCTTGCGCAGCAGATCGCGCAGGGTGCCGCCCTGGAGCAGCTCCATCACGATGAAGGCCAGATCACCCTCTGGCGTCGGGTCGATGCCCTGGTCGTACACGCCGACCACGCACGGGTGATGCAACCGGGCCGCGCTGCGGGCCTCGCGTTCCAGCCGGTCCAGGAAGCTCCGGTCACCGGAGAGCCGCTGGTCCATGACCTTGATGGCCACCGGACGGTCCAGTCTGGTGTCGAGCCCGCGGTACACGGTGGACATGCCACCGTGCGCGATCAATCCCTCGACCCGGTATCGGCGCTCCAACACCGTGCCGGTCAGTACTGAACCCCGCGTCTGCACAACCCGATCGTACGGAGCGGGGTCAATCCGTGGTTCAGCGCACACCCACTCGGAATGTGGCAGGCTGATGAGCTGTGAGTACGATCCCTGCCGCCGATGACGTGCTGAAGCGCGAGGTGGAGGTCCTGCCGCTGCCCACGGTCGCGGAGAGCCTCGGCCTGCCGATCACCCGGGTGCACCAGATGCTGCGTGACGGCCAGCTGCTGGCCCTGCGCCGCGATCGGGTGCTCGTGGTGCCCGCGGAGTTCATTGATGACACCGGTGTGGTCAAGCACCTATCCGGGGTGATCACCGTGCTCAAGGACGGTGGTTACACCGTGGAGGACATCCTGCGCTGGCTGTTCACCGAGGACGACTCGTTGCCGGGCACCCCGGTCGGCGCGTTGCGTTCGGACCGCTCCCGCGAGGTGAAGCGCCGGGCACAGGCAATGGCTTTCTGAGAAGTTCTTCCAGTCGGTCGGACTGTGGCGGCCACCCGCCACAGTCCTTTTCTCATGCCCGCGAACGCAGTTTCAGCGGGTCCGGCCGCACTATCGAGAGCGCGGCCAGCGCCGACACGCCGAACGCGCCCGCCAGATAGCCCCAGTCGTAAAGCGCGGAGTCACCGGTCGGGTAGGTGACCAGCAGCAGCCACACCGAGGCGGCCACCGCGGCCACCACCGCCCGCCCGGACCAGACGAACCCGGCGGCCAGCACCAGCGCCCAGCTGAAGTACCAGGGGAACGTGGTCGGGGACAGCAGCGCCGCGGCCAGCAGCACCAGCGTGGCCCGGTGCACCGCGCTCACCCCGCCCGCCCTGGCCAGCCACCACTGCCGCAGGCCGAAGGCGAAGAGCAGGATCCAGCCGGTGGTGCGGGCCACGCCCAGGAACCAGCCGCCGTCCACCGTGAAGAACACGCTGACCAGGCCGTGCACCAGCTGACCGGCCGCGGTCGGCAGCGACAGCCAGTTGATCACCGCGGAGGAGTTGCTCAGCGAGCTGAGCCAGCCAAGGCCGACCCCGGCGAACAGGGTGCTCAGCGCGAAGGTCGCGGTGAACACGGCCAGTCCGGCGGCCACCGCGCGGCCCAGCCGCACCCGCGGCGAGCCGTCCATCCGCGCCGCCCACATCCACACCAGGAACGGCAGCGCGAACACCGCGCTGGCCTTGACCGCCACCGCGAGCGTGACCAGGGCGATGCCCAGCACGAACCGGCGGTCCAGGGCGAAGACCACGCCCGCGGCGAGCAGGCCGACCATCAGCAGGTCGTTGTGCGCGCCGCCGACCAGGTGCACCAGGATCAGCGGGTTGGCAGCGGCCAGCCACAGCGCCAGCGGCGCCTTGCCGCCCAGCCGCACGGCCAGCTTGGGCAGCGCCCAGCACAGCAGCACCAGGCCGCCGGTGAGCGCCAGCCGCATCAGCACCACACCGAGGATCATGCTGTCGCCGGTGAGCGCGACCACGCCCTTGGCGACGAGGATGAACAGCGGGCCGTAGGGCGCCGGGCTGTTCTGCCACAGCCAGCTCACGTTCTCCAGCAGCGGCCCGGTGGCCAGCTGGATCGGCCCGGCCACGTACGGGTCGTAGCCCTGCCAGGCCAGCGCGCCCTGGGCCAGGTAGCTGTAGATGTCCCGGCTGAACAACGGCGGCGCGACCAGCAGCGGCAGCGTCCACACGCCGACGGCCAGCAGCACCCCGCGGGCGGAGGCCCGGCCTGCCCAGGCATCGCGGCCCAGCCGCACCCAGGCCAGCACCATCAGCGCCAGGCCGGCGTAGAGGGTCAGCGTGGCCAGGTCCTTGCCGTGGCCGTAGCGCAGCCAGCTGAAACCGGTGTCGGCCAGCAGGGGGTCGCGCACCAGCACGCCGCCGGCGCCGATACCGCCGAGGGTGATCAACGCGGCGCCGAGCCCGCCCAGCAGCACCGTGCGCACGGACACCGGGCGCGGTCGCGGCGCGGGGTCCGGTTCGGGCTGGGGCGCGGGTTTCGGCTCGGGCTCGGGCGCGGTCACGGCCGGGCGCGCGGGCGTCTCCGGCCGGAGCATCGGCTGGGTCGCCATGTCCGTCTTGCCCACCGTCAGCGGCGCCGAGAGCACCTGGGCGATCTCATGCGAAAACCGCACCGGTTCACCACCGGCGCTCGAACGAGGAAGCGAGGGAATGGAGGTCATCGCGACCTCCATGGTCCCACAACGGCTTCGGTGCCCGGCACGGGATCGGCGCCGAGGAGACGCACGTCATCAATCCCCGGCGCGCCGCTCCATTCAGGGGTCAGTCGGAAGGGGGAATTCCGGCGATCCTGTTTCCGTGCCGTGTCAGCCGGGTGACGGCAATGCTCAGTGATCGCGCCGGGTGGCCTCGATCGCGAGTTCGGCGAGCTTGTCGCGGGCCAGTTCCTCGGCCATCGGGGCGGTGGCCAGTGCGGCCAGCGCGGCCTCGGTGTGCCCGGTGATCCGCTGCTCCACCGCGTCCACCGCGCCCAGCTCGTGCAGCAGCTCCCTGGTGCGGTCCACCCCGGCCTCGTCCAGCGCCGGGTTGCCGATCGCCTCCTGCAACGCGGTCAGCGCGGCCCGGTCGCCCCGCTCCTCGGCGCGCTGCAGACCGAGGGTGACCAGCAGGGTGCGCTTGCCCTCACGCAGGTCGTCGCCGGCGGGTTTGCCGGTGACCTTGGGGTCGCCGAAGACGCCGAGCAGGTCGTCCCGCAGCTGGAAGCCGATGCCCAGGTCGGTGCCGAAGACCCGCAGCGCGGCGATCAGCTCCGCCGGCCCGCCGGCCAGCGCCGCGCCCAGGTGCAGCGGCCGCTCCACGGTGTAGGCCGCGGTCTTGTACCGGTTGATCCGCATCGCGGTCTCCGGCTCGTTGGCCGCGCGGGCCTGGGCCAGCACGTCCAGGTACTGCCCGACCAGCACCTCGGTGCGCATGGCCCGCCACACCGGACGGGCCCTGGCCAGCGCGGACTGGTCCAGCGCGGCGTCGTAGAGCAGGTCGTCGGCCCAGGCCAGGGCCAGGTCGCCGAGCAGGATCGCGGCGGAGAGCCCGAAGGCGTCCGGGGTGCCCGCCCAGCCCGCCGCGTGGTGCTGCATGGCGAAGCGCACGTGCAGGGTCGGCTGCCCGCGCCGCCGGTCCGAGGAGTCCATCAGGTCGTCGTGCACCAGCGCGCAGGCCTGGATCAGTTCCAGCGAACTCACCGCGCGCAACACCTCGGGCGCGTCCGGTGACTCCGGCCGCCCGCCACCGGCCCGCCAGCCCCACCAGGCGAAGGTCGGCCGGATCCGCTTGCCGCCGTCGAGGATGAACCGGGTCAGCGAGTCCATGGCCGCGGCCACCGTCTCGTCGATCGCGTCGATCTCGGCCCGCCGCTGTTCCAGGAACTCCTGGAGCGCGTGGTGCACGTGCGTGGTCAGGTCCAGATCGACCGGATGAAGCATGAGCTGCGGTGGGGGCACCCTTTAATCCTGCGTGTTCCTCAGCCACGGCGCATGCCCGGGTGGTGAAACTCCCATTTCGCGCACCTGGTATCGGGCCGATCGGGTGGCTGCCCGCGAACTGCCATCCACTTGTTGGAACAACCGATCTGCCCCGGGTGCCCGGCCAGTAACCTTGGCGTATGACGTCGGTGGTGGATCGGCTGTGCTCGGCACGGCCCTCGTTCTCGGTGGAGTTCTTCCCGCCGGGGGATGAGAACGCGGAACGACAGCTGTGGCGCTCGATCCGTGATCTGGAACCCCTGGAACCCAGCTTCGTCTCGGTCACCTACGGCGCGGGCGGCACCAAGCGGGACCGCACCATCCGGATCACCGGCCGCATCGCCGCCGAGACCACGCTGACCCCGGTGGCGCACCTGACCGCGGTCAACCACTCCATCGCCGAACTGCGCAACATCATCGGCTGGTACGCCTCGGCCGGGGTCACCAACGTGCTCGCGCTGCGTGGTGACCCGCCCGGCGACCCGCACGGCGAGTGGATCCCGCACCCCGAGGGCATCGCCTACGCCGAGGACCTGGTCCGCCTGGTGCGCGGGCTCGGCGACTTCTGCGTCAGCGTGGCCTGCTTCCCCAACGGCCACCCGCGCTCGGCCAGCCTGGACGCCGACGCGGACTTCCTGGTGCGCAAGTTCGAGGCGGGCGCGCAGTACGCGGTGTCCCAGACGGTGTTCCGGGTCGAGGAGTTCCTGCGGCTGCGCGACCGGGTGGCCGCACGCGGCATCGACGTGAGCAAGGTCCCGCTGCTGCCCGGCCTGATGCCGATCACCTCGGTCAAGGGCGTGCGCCGGATGGCCGAGCTGTCCGGCGACCCGATCCCGGCCGAGGTGCTGTCCCGGATCGACCCGATCGCCGAGGACCCGGCCGCGGTGCGCGAGGAGGGCGTGCGGATCGCGACCGAGCTGTCCCAGCGGCTGCTCGCCGAGGGCGTGCTGAACCTGCACTACTACACGCTGAACAAGTCCACCGCGACGCGTGAGGTGCTGGAGAACCTGGGATTGGTACCCGCCAGAGCGTGAATGGTCGGCCCTATGGTCCGCACGGACCGTAGGGCCGACTGGTCCACTCAGGTGCAGCCGTTCGTCGCATCCGGTCTCCTTGTGATGAACGGATACGGTGAATGCCGTTGCGCCACATGACTTTCGCTAAGGTCAACACACCCGGCGAAAGGTGGTGCCCCGTTGTCGATCCACCACCTGACCGCGCCGCCGACCGCACCGGACATCCAGCCGTTGTTGTCAGACCAGGCGCAGTTGACCATCGTGCTGGTGGTCTGGGTCGCGGTGGCGGTGATCCTGGCGGTGGTGGTGGCGCGCTCCTGCTGGCGGCGCAAGCGGGCGGACCGGCGCTCACGGGCCGATGACGCGGGCCCGTTCATCCGGTTGATGCCACCGGAACCGGACACCAAGGCCAGCTGATCAGCTCAGCCGGGCGTCCACCTCGATCTCGATCCGCGCCCGTGGGTCCAGCAATCCGCCCACCAGCATGGTGGCGGCCGGCCGGGCCTGGCCAAAAGCCTTGCGCAGCAACGGCCAGCACGGCTCGAAGTCGGCGCGGTCGGGCAGCAGGTAGCGGACCCGGACCACCTGCTCGAAGGTGCAGCCCGCCTCGCCCAGCGCGTGCTCGATGTTGCGCAGGCACTGCTCGGCCTGGTCGAGGACGCCCTCGGCGATGGTCATGGTCGAGTAGTCGAAGCCGGTGGTGCCGGAGACGTAGACGTGGTCGCCGACCACGACGGCCCGCGAATAGCCGACCTGCGCCTCGAATGTGGACCCGCTGGAGATGATCCGTCGTTCGCTCATGGGATCGAGGCTAGGGCTTGCGCGGAGGAGGCACTAAGGGGTTTCCGGGGGCCCCGGACGGTCGTGCAGGCGCCAGGCGTGGCGTTGCCTGGCGCCTGGTCACGCCGACCGGGGCGTGGGGCGGCGACCCTGGCCGCGGGAGTCGGCCCACCGGGTCGCTGGCGCAGTGGCCCGGCGTGGGATCCGGGCGCCTGGCCGTCGGGCACCGAGGACCACCTGCAGGTCCCCGACCGGCCTTGCCGTCCGGATCTGTGTCGCCGCCATGGTTGTCGCCTTCCGGTCGCGACGCGCACACCCCCAGTGGTCCGCGTCGTGCAGCGAAGGTATTCCGGGCGCTCCGGCGGGTAAATCCACTTCGCGACAGGATGGGTGCCGCATTCCGGACAACCAGCGCCAGGGCTGGGACGTCCTCGTTAGGGCACGGGGAGTCAGCATGATCTTGTTCGAGGGCCGGGATGTCGATGAGGTGCACGAGGTGGTCAGCAACCACTTCGCGCCGCATCGGCTCCGGGTGGTGGCGAACCAGCCCCTGGCGGGGCGGTTCACGGCGGTGCACGTCGGTGCGGTGTCGGTGTTCGAGCTGGGCTATGGCGCCGATGTCGAGGTGCGGCCGGGGGAGATGCCCGACATCTACAACGTGCACGTGCCGTTGAGCGGGCACGGGGAGTTGCGGGTGGACAACCTGGCGGTGGGCACCGAGAGCAGTGTGGTCGGGCCGGGGCAACGGTTGCGGATGCGCTGGAGCGGGGACAGCAACACGCTGATCCTGCGCTTCGCCCGCGCCGCCATCGACGAGGCGCTGGCCACCCGGCTCGGCGACCTGCCAGCCACGCCGACCCGGTTCGACCCGGAGATCCGGGCCGCGGCCCAGTCCTGGCTGGTGGCCATGCGCGCCTTCGCCGACAACGCCGCGGCCGGGCTGTTCGCCCGCTCCCCGCTGGCCGCGGCGCACTTCGAGCAGATGCTGGTGCACGGCCTGCTGGACACCCAGCCGCACACCCTGAGCGAGGCGCTGGCCGAACCGGGCCGCCCCGAGCTGCCGCAGGTGCTGCGCCGGGCGATGGCCTACTGCGAGGAGCACGCGGCCGAGCCGATCACCCCGGCGCACATGGCGGTGGCCGCCAGGGTCGGTGTGCGTTCGCTGCAACGCGCCTTCCGCAGCCACCTGGACACCACGCCGCTGGCCTACCTGTACCGGATCCGGCTGGACCGGGCGCACCAGGACCTGCTGGCCATCGCCGAGGGCCGGGCAGGCGGGTCGGTGACCGAGGTGGCGCTGCGCTGGGGGTTCACCCACCTCGGCCGGTTCTCCGCGCAGTACCGCCAGGTCTACGGGCACCCGCCGGTGCGCACCCTGCGGCCGGCGGATCGGTTGCGGGACAACGTCCGCGAGTTCCCGCGCTCGGCCACGGCCGGCTGAGGCGGGGCGGTCAGCCCACCGGGTCGAGCCGGGCCACGTACCGCCGGTGCGCGACGAAGGCCAGCACGTACACCAGCAGCGCCACCCCGCCGGAACCGCCGGCGACCACCATCGCCCAGTACTGCCAGGACTCGGTGCGCTGGTCGGCGTAGGAAACCGTGGCGGCCAGCTCGGTGATCTCCCCGGCCTTGGGGGACCAGGCGATGCCGTTGGCGACGTGCCTGCCGTTGGTGCTGGCGATCCGGCCGGGGAAGTTGATCCGCAGCTGCACGTCGGTGCGCTCCGGGGCCAGCGAGGTGAGGTCGACCGAGCCGGAGAGCGTGACCAGTCCGCCGGAGCGGCGTAGCTGCAGCCGGTAGTTGGTGGACATCAGGTCGGTGGCCGAGGAGAGCAGGCGCAGCTCCTCGAAGGTCAGCCCGTTGAAGAACAGCTGCGAGCCGGCGTAGCCCTCCCGGCTGTGCGGCAGCACCCGCACCCGGCTGGCCAGCTCGGCGGGCACCTTGAGCTGGGGGCCCAGGTCGCCGTCGCGGGCGGGCAGGGTGAGCAGCACCAGTTCCCCGGAGACCCGGTCGTCCTCGGTGACCGCCATGGTCAGCGAGGCGCGCACGCAGCCGGAGAGGAACAGCACGCACAGCAGCCCGAGCAACGGCAGGGCGACCAGTCGCGGGCGGGACAGGGGCACCGCGCCATCCTGCCAGCCGTTCGGGTGAGCTGTCCTTGACCGCGCACAAGAACTCGAAAGCGTCCGCCCGGACCCGCCCGGTAGCGTCCGCTGCATGTCCGCGACCGAAGGCGTCCACCAGATCAGCGAGCGGTATGTGCGAGACCTCGCCGCGCTCGACCCGAACACCGCCACCTACCTCGGTGTCCCTGGTCATGACGACAAGCTCACCGACTATTCGCCGGATGGCCATGGCGCCCGCGCCGAGCTGGCCCGCACCGCCCTGCGCGACCTGCGCGCCGCCACCGCCGCGGACGCCGACGAGCAGGCCGCCAAGGACGTGTTCCTGGAGCGGGTCGGGCTGACCGTGGAACGGCACGAGGCCGGCCTGGACGTCAGCGAGCTGAACGTCATCGCCAGTCCCGTGCACGAGCTGCGGCAGACCTTCGACCTGATGCCCAGCGACACCGCGGCGGACTGGGCGGTGATCTCCACCCGGCTCGGCGGCATGCCGGTCGCGCTGGAGCAGGTGCGCGCCGCGCTGAGCCACTCCGCCGCGCACGGCCGCACCTCCGCGCTGCGCCAGGTCCGCCGGGTGGCCGAGCAGTGCGAGACCTGGGCCGGCCGCCGCGGCGGGGAGTCCTTCTTCAGCACCATGGTCGCCGCCGCCGAACAGGTGCAGGGCGTCTCCGCGGCGCTGACCGGCGAACTGCGCGCGCACGCCGAGTCCGCCTCGGCCGCCTACGCCGACTTCGGCCGCTTCCTGCGCGAGGAACTGGCCCCCAGCGCGCCGGAGAAGGACGCGGTCGGCCTGGAGGTCTACCAGCTCTCCTCCCGCTTCTTCACCGGCGCGGAGCTGGACCTGCAGGAGGCCTATGACTGGGGCTGGGAGGAGTTCTCCCGGATCGAGGCGGAGATGAAGCAGGTGGCGGGCCGGATCCGCCCCGGAGCCACCCTCGCCGAGGCCGCCGCGGCACTGGACGCCGACCCGCGGTACCGGGTGCACGGCCAGGACGCCTTCCAGCGCTGGATGCAGGAGCTGTCCGACCGGGCGCTGACCGAGTTGCGCGGCGTGCACTTCGAGATCCCGGACCGGCTGATGAAGCTGGAATGCCGGATCGCCCCGCCCGGCGGCACCGTGGGCGCCTACTACACCGGCCCCACCGACGACTTCTCCCGCCCCGGCCGCATGTGGTGGTCAGTCCCCGCGGACAAGGAGGAGTTCTCCACCTGGCGCGAGGTCTCCACCGTCTACCACGAGGGCGTGCCTGGCCATCACCTGCAGATCGCCACCGCGGTGGCCGAGGCCGAGCGCCTCAACCGCTTCCAGCGCCTGCTCTGCTGGGTCTCCGGCCACGGCGAGGGCTGGGCCCTCTACGCCGAGCGCCTGATGCGCGAACTCGGCTACCTCGACGACGACGGCAACCTGCTGGGCATGCTCGACGCCCACCTGTTCCGTGCCGCCCGGGTGATCGTCGACATCGGCATGCACCTGGAACTCCCCATCCCCGCGGGCTCCGGCTTCCACCCCGGCGAACGCTGGACCCCGGAACTGGGCCTGGAATTCCTGCTCACCAGAACCATCACCGACGCCACCCACGTCCGCGACGAGATCGACCGCTACCTGGGCTGGCCCGGCCAGGCCCCCTCCTACAAACTCGGCGAACGCCTCTGGCTCCAAGCCCGCGACGAAGCCAAACAACGCGAGGGCGCCGACTTCGACCTCAAGCGCTTCCACGAACGAGCCCTCAAAATGGGCGCCATGGGCCTGGACCTCCTCCGCACCCGCCTGGGCGCCTAACCCCACCCACAACGGCCAACACACCGTCCATTCCGGCCAACACTCCGGCAAGGGTTCAACCCGACCGGAGTGTTGGCCGTTGTCGTACGCCACGTTGGCCGTTGTGGGCGGGCGAAGCTCAGGACAGAGGGATGGCCTCGCCGGCCGGGCAGACCACCGGAGGGGTGGGGCAGATCAAAAGCCGGGTCCAGCAGGTTGCGGGGCTGGGCAGGCTGCCGGCTCAAGACCCAGCGTGGCTCCGAGGGCTCGTGTCTTCTCCGCACGGCCTTCCGCCAGCCAACCACGCCCCGATGAGCGGCCCCCGTCACGTTGGGAGGCAAGGGTTACGCAGGTTGCCGGGGCCACTCCTCGGGGTGTGGTCTGCATGCTCCAGGCCGTACGGAGAAGACACGAGAACCCTCGTCGTGGGGTTTCACCCCCACTCCGCCCCACAACGGCCAACTCGCCGTCCACAACAGCCAACTCGCCGTCCATAACGGCCAATCCGGCGTCCACAACAGCCAACTCGCCGTCCATAACGGCCAATCCGGCGTCCATAACGGCCAACTCGGCGTACGACAACGGCCAACACTCCGTCAGAGTGGCAGTGCCCGTCCCAGGACAGCGAAGGGGCGAGGGTCGCCGGTGAAGGTGTAGTGGCGCAGCACGTCCTGGAAACCCAGGCGCCGGTACAACTTCCACGCCCGGGACGGGCCCTCTGGGGTGGACAGCAGCACCGTTCCCGAGCCGGTCCGGGTCATCAAGCCCCGCAACAACTGCTCGCCCAGCCCCTTGCCCTGCGCGTCCGGCCGCACGTGCAGCTCGGTCAGCTCGAAGTAATCGCCCATCCACTGGTGTACCTGCTCCGGCGCCGCCACCGCGGTCAGTCCCCGCCGGACCTGCTCATGCCACCACTGCCCGCTGGCGCCCCGGTAGCCGTAGCCGATCCCGGCCAGCGTGCCCTGCTCGTCGAAGGCGCCCACGCAGCGCCAGCCCACCCGGACCATGTGCGCCAGCCACATCGGGGCCCGCTGCTGCACGGTGCTCGGCGGGTATCGCATCGCCGCCACGTACAGCGCCAGGGCCTCACCCAGGCGCAGGCGGAGGTCGTCGGCGGTCAGCTCGACGACGGTCTCGCTGATGCCGGGATGCTCTGCTGCGCTCACCGTCCCATCAGACCATGACCTGCCGCCCCCGCGGTGTTCCGCCCCACGTCGAGATGGGTTGAGCATTGTCGGTGCCCCAGGCTAGGGTGGAGTCGTTCGAACGCATGTTCGAGAGATCATGTGTTCGGGCCAAGCCGGGCGGCGGGGTGGGGGAAGCACCTCGCCGCCCGGCGCCGCCGGCTTCCCCTCGGCGGAGTCGTCCTTTGTGGTGACGTTCTGAGGAGGCCGTGATGTCTGTCCCCGTCCACTTCCCGATCCAGCGGCGCAACTCTCCCGAGCTGCCCTACCGGCCGCGCACGGGTCCGGTGGCCGCGGCCGGTCTGCTCGCCCAGGCCCAGCGTGGCCTGGACACAGCCCGCAGGGAACCGCAGCCCGCCGAGCGCTACGCCGTGGCGCACCTGGCCGCACTGCGCGCCGCCGCCTCGGTGCTGGCCATCCGGGCGCGTCCCCGCCCGGGCAAGAACCGTCCGACCAGCGTCTGGGTGTTACTTGCCGCCGCAGCCCCTGAGCTGCGGGAATGGGCTGCCTTCTACGCCTCGGGCGCCCATCGCCGGGCGCAGGTGCAGGCCGGGATCACCCGGCTGGTCACCCAGCGCGACGCCGATGACCTGCTCCGGCAGACCGAGGACTTCCTCGTGCTCGCCGAGCGGGTCCTGCACGAGGCAGACAGGTGAGCGGGCAGGCACTCATCGACCCGGCCCGATTGCTCGACGTCCTGGAGAACGAGGGCGAACTGCTCGCCGTCTGCGCGGCCGAGGCGGACCTGACCAGCACCGTGCCCGCCTGGCCACGGCGCACCCTCGGCGAGGCGGTCCGCGCGGCCGCGCTCGGCTACCGGCTCGCGCTGAGCTGGCTGCGCACCGGGGCGCCGCCCCTGCTCACCAGCGAGGAGGACGAACCGGAGGACCCACTGCCCGACCAGGTGCGCGCCGGACTGCGCGCCCTGGTCGGCGAACTGGCCGGGCACGACCCGTACGCGCCCTGCCCGACCTGGTGGCCCGCCGATTCCAGCTACGGGTTCTGGCGGCGGCGGATGGCGCACGAGAGCACGCTGCACCGGGTGGACGCCCAGTCCGCCGCGGGCAGTCCGCTGCTGGAGATCGCGCCCGAGTTCGCCGTGGACGGGGTGGACGAGGCCCTGCAGCTCTGGCTGGGTTACCGGCTCGGGCGGCTGGGCATCACCGGCCCGCAACGCGGCACGGTCGGCCTGCGCACTGGCGGCCACGCCTGGCTGGTGCACACCGGACCCGAGGGCACGGTGGCCGAGCGCGTCTCGGCCACCGAGGCCGCGGGCGCGGACGGCCTGGTCACCGGTGAGCCCATGTCGGTCTACCTGTGGCTGTGGGGCCGCGTCCCGGACCGCACGGTCACCCTGGCCGGCAGCCGGGACGCCACCGCCCAGCTCTGGGCGCTGCTCCGGCTGGCCACCACGGCCGGGTGAACCGGGTCACCTTCTTCCGTCTTCGCGGTTGACCTTGACGCTGCGTCAACTTCTACCGTTGCTCTCACCGAACGACGACGAGAGGTGAGCGGCGATGGAGTGGTCGATCCAGGACATCGCCCGCTCGGCGGGCACGACCAGCCGCACGCTGCGCCACTACGGCGAGCTGGGGCTGCTGCCGCCCAGCCGGGTGGGGAGCAACGGTTACCGGTACTACGACCAGGACTCCCTCGTGCGCCTGCAACGCATTCTGCTGTTGCGGGAACTCGGCCTGAGCCTCCCGATGATCACCGAGGTGCTCGACGGGCAGCGGGACACCGCCGCCGCGTTGCGCACCCACCTCGAACTGCTGGAGCAACAGCGCAGGCGGATCGGGCGGCAGATCGAGTCGGTGCGGACCACGTTGCGGAAGACGGAAGAAGGTGAAGAACTGATGGCTGCCGAGGTTTTCGACGGCTTCGACCACACGAAGTACGAGCAGGAAGTGACTCAGCGCTGGGGCAAGGAGACCTACCAGCGCGGTGACCGATGGTGGCGCGGACTCGGCGCGGACGGCCGCCAGGCCCACCTGGACGAGCAGATCGCGATCGGCACCGCGCTGGCCCAGGCCGCCGCGGCGGGCCAGGACCCGGGCGAGGCCGAAGTCCAGGCCATCGTGGCCCGGCACTACGACTGGGTGGTCGCCGGCTGGCAGGGCAGGCGACCCACCGCGGAGCAGTTCCGCGGGCTCGGCGAGATGTACGTCCAGGACGAGCGGTTCACCGTGAACTACGAGAAATTCGGCACGGGCGTGGCCGAGTTCATCCGGGACGCGATGGCGGTCTACGCCGACCGCCTGCGGTAAATCGGTTGGGGCGCTTGAGCGTTCCGGCTAATGTTCTACACGTGCCCGGTGCGCAGGCAACGGTTACTTCCACTCGTAACGGCGGGGTCGCGGGTTCGAATCCCGCCCAGGTTCCGGCCTGGTAGCTCAGCTTGGTAGAGCACGTGTACCGTCGCCGACTTGGATCTCGGGCACACCTAATCTTGTTTTTTCGTTATCCCACAAGGAAATCCCCGGGGGGTGTTCCATGAGCAAGTTCAACCTGCTGACGCGGCTGCGTCCGCGCACGCACCAGGGCGGTATCGCCTACAAGCGGGACACCCGCACCGAGCTTTTCCTGCTGGCCATCAGCAATCTCGTCGGCGAGACCTCGTGCTACGAGCAGGCCCAGGACCGTGACAACCGTTACGCCGCACTGGTTCGCGCCGCCACCCTGGCCGATCCGGAGTGGACGGCGCGGCTGCTGGCCTGGCTGCGCACCTCGGCGAACCTGCGGTCCGCGGCCCTGGTGGGCGCGGCCGAGTTCGCCAAGGCCCGCCTGGACAACGGCCTGCCCGGCCAGTCCCGGCAGGTGATCGACTCGGTGCTGCGGCGTGCGGACGAACCCGGTGAACTGCTGGGCTACTGGACCGCGCGGCACGGCCGGGCGATCCCGAAGCCGGTCAAGCGCGGCATCGCGGACGCGGTGCGGCGGCTCTACGACGAGCGTTCCGCGCTCAAGTGGGACTCGGTCGGCCGGGACTACCGGTTCGCCGACGTGCTGGAGCTGACCCACCCGGCGCCGCTGGACCAACGCCAGGGCCTGCTGTTCCGTCGGCTCATCGACGAGCGGCACGGCCGCGCGGGCGAGCCGGCCGGACTGCCGGTGCTGCGGGCCCGCCAGGCCCTGACCGCGTTGCCGGTCGAGGCCAGGCGCGCCAAGCTGACCACTGATCCGGCCCAGGCCGTCGCCGACCTCCGCGAGGCAGGCATGACCTGGGAGGCGGTGGCCGGCTGGCGGCAGGGTCCGCTGGACGCGGCGGCCTGGTCGGCGGTGATCCCGTCCATGGGCTACATGGCGTTGCTGCGCAACCTGCGCAACTTCGACCAGGCCGGGATCAGCGACCAGGACGCGGCCTGGATCGGCGCGAAGCTGGCCGATCCGGCGCAGGTGGCCAGGTCCAAGCAGCTCCCGCTGCGTTTCCTCTCCGCCTACCGGGCGGCCGGGGAACGCTGGTCGGGCGTGCTGGACACGGCGCTGGGGCACTCGCTGGCCGCGGTGCCGCGGCTGTCCGGCCGCACCCTGGTGCTGATCGACACCTCCTACTCGATGACCGACTCGTTCTCCCGTGACGGCACGCTGAAGCGGTGGGACGCGGCGGTGGTCTTCGGCCTGGCCCTGGCGGCCAGGGCGGCGCGTCCGACGGTGGTGTCCTATTCGGACGAGAGCCGGGTTTTCCCGGTCCGCCCGGACGAGCCGGTGCTGCGTGGCGTGCGGCGCTGGCAGGAGGAGGGCTACTTCCTCGGTCAGGGCACCGACACGGTCGGCGCGCTGCGGACGCACTTCCGCGGGCACGACCGGGTGGTGCTGCTCACCGACGAACAGCACGGCCAGGGCGACGTGCACACCGCCGTCCCGGCCCGGGTTCCGCTCTACACCTGGAACCTGGCCGGTTACGCCACCGGCCACACCCCGGTGAGCCAGCCTGGCCGGCACACCTTCGGCGGCCTGTCCGACCGCTCGTTCGACCTGCTGACCCTGGTGGAACGCGGCGAACGCGGGGACTGGCCGTTCTAGGCCCGGTGGACCGAGCGATCACGGGGATCGCTCGGTCCACTGTGGACGGTCATCGCATCGGCTTGCCGAACCAGGTGGCCAGCGCCCGGCGCAGCGACTCCGCCGCGCCGGGCGTGTCCGCGTTGCCTGCCCAGGCCACGTAGCCGTCCGGCCGCACCAGCACGACCCCGACTTCCCCAAGCCCGGCCCCGGTGCCTGCCTCTGAGCGCACCCCGGCTGAGGCGCCCAGTGCGGTCGGCTCGGCATCTTCGCTCTGCCGAGTCGGCTCCACGTCCTCCTCTTCCAGCTTCGCCGGCACCACGTCCACCCAGTCCCTGGCCACCGCGGCCAGTTCCGGCGCGTCCGCCAGCGTCAGCAACAGCGGCCGGGCCGCGCGCATCAGCTCGGCCACCCTGGTCGGCCCGTCCTCGGTGCGCAGGGACACATCCGGCAGCCAGCGCCCGACCAGCGGATGCGGGTCCTCGACGCCCATGTCGTAGCGGATGTCCGCGCCCGCCATGAGTTCCGCGATCCGCCGGGTCACCACCGGCTCGGTCAGCAACTCCTCGAACAGCTCGCGCGCCGCGGTCACATTCGGCCCCGGCGAGACCAGCGCGGTCTGCGCCCTGGTGTGCATGAGCACCCGCTCGCCGACCGGGAACCGTTCCCGTTCATAGGAATCCAGCAGTTCCTCGCCCGCGCGGCCGGTGATCACGGCGGCCAGTTTCCAGCCCAGGTTCAGCGCGTCCTGCAGGCCCAGGTTCAGCCCCGGCCCGCCCATCCCGGAGTGCACGTGCGCGGAATCGCCGACCAGCAGCACCCGGCCCTCGCGGTAGCGGTCGGCCTGCCGGGAGTTGATGCCCGCGGTGGTGCAGTCCGGCTCATCCATCCCTGCCACCGCGCGCATCGGGATGTCCGTGCCGAGCACCCGGCCCGCCGCGGCGCGCAGTCCGGCCAGTCCGCTCTCCGCCTCGTCCCGGTGCCATTCCATGATGAACACCCGGTAGTGGCCGGGCTCGAACATGCCGTAGGCGAACAATCCGCGTTCGGTGCGCCGGAAACTGGCCGGGTACAGCCTGCCGATGCCGGGCACCTCCAGCTCGCCGGTGCCGGGCACCGCCACCGGCTCCTCGATGACCACACTGCCCATCCAGCCAGTGAAACTGTCGTCGGTGATGCCGGGAAAGCCGATGCCGCAACGCTTCCGGATCGTGCTGCGCCCGCCGTCCGCGCCAACCAGGTAGCGGGTGCGGATCTCCTGCTCGCCGTGCGGCGTGCGTACGGACAGCGTGACGCCCTCGACGTCCTGGCTGAGGTCGGTGACCTCGTGCTCGCGCCGGATCTCCACCCCGAGTTCCCGCGCGCGTTCGGTGAGCAGCGCCTCCATCTTCGCCTGTGGCACCATCATCACCCGCAACGGATGATCGTCCACAATGGACAAATTCAGTAACATCGCGCCGAACTGGAAGAACGGCGTGCGCGGCGCGGGGCCAGGCGTGCCGCTGAACCGCTCGTACAACCCGCGATAGTCGAGAGCCTCGATGACCCGGCCGACCAGTCCGTTGGCCTTGGGTTCCAACGAGGGTTCGGCCAGTCGTTCCAGCAGCACCGGCCGCACGCCGGCCAATGCCAGTTCGCAGGCCAGCAGCAACCCGTTGGGGCCGCCGCCTGCGATGACCACGTCGTGCTGTTCTGCCACGGTGTCCTCCCTTGCTCTTGCCAGCTGGACAAGGGCACGGGGGGAGGAAAGTCGTTACGGCGCGGGAAGTCCGGCGGAGACCTGGGCCAGCGCGTCGGCGATCAGCGGGATCACCGGCTGCGGCGGATCGGAGTGCAGCCAGATCTCGGTGGCCACCCCGATCGCCGAACTGACCGCGCCCGCCACCAGCCGCGGGTACAGGTCGTGCCCGATGTCGGTGCCGGTGCGCTCGGCGATGGCCAGCGCGAACTCGTGATCGGCCAGCGCGCTGGCCTTGAGGAACTCCCCGGTGAGACTGGGGTCCTCGGTCATCAACCGCACCCCGGCCTGCCACACCGGGTCCGGCGGTTTCTGTTCCAGCGCCCGGAAATGTCCGAGCACCGACTCGGTCAGCGCTTCCCACAACGGCTGCCCGGCCGGGCATTCCCGGAAGCGGACCGCGATCTGCCGGGCCCGCTCCAGATGCCGGGAGGCGATTGCCTCCGCCTTGCTGCCGAAGTAGTTGTTGAAGGTCCGCGCGGACACCCCGGCCTCCGCCGCGATGTCCTCGACCAGCACATTCTCCAGTCCGCGCTCGACCGACAGCTTGATCGCGGCCCAGCTCAGCGCGTCCCGGGTGGCGGCCTTCTTTCGCTCCCGCAGCCCGGGTTCCGGCTTCGCGCTGTCCATGGGGAAACCGTAGCGAGGAACATGCGGGGCGCGCAAGTTTTCGGGTCACGCAGTTTTTAGTCGTCCATATCGTCCAGCTGCCGCAGCAGGCTGGCGGCGTGCCCGTACCCGGCGCTCGGCCTGATCTCGGTCGAGGTCCTGGTCCGGGCCTGCGGCCGGTAGAGGTAGCCGACGCCCCTGGCCGAGACGATGCAGGCGCTGCCCAGCGCGGTGGTGTCCAGCTTCGAGCGCAACCGGGACACCGCGAACTTGACCCTGCTCGTCGCGCCCTCGCCGCCCGGGTCCTCCCAGGCGTGCCCGACCAGCTTGTCCAGCGGTTGCACCGCGCCCGCGTTGCGCGTCAACAGTTCGAGCAGCCGGAACTCGATCGGGGTCAGGGGCAGCCGGACGCCGTCCACGTGTGCCTCGCGCCGCAGCGAGTCCAGCCGCAGCAGCCCGTCGTCGTAGACCTCGGCGGCCCACTGCCGCGCGGACTCGCGCTGGAGCAGGCGGGTGATCCGGGCGAGCAGTTCGCCGACCGCGAACGGCTTGACCAGGTAGTCGTCGGCGCCACTGGTCAGGCCCACGATGCGGTCGTTGATCCCGTTGCGCGCGGTGACCACGATGACCGGCACATCGCTGACACCGCGGAGCTGACGCAGCAGCCGGAAGCCGTCCATGTCCGGCAGCCCGAGGTCGAGCAGGACCAGGTCGGGCCGCCACCCATAGGCCGCACGCAGCCCGTCCAGGCCAGTGCGCTCGGTCGTGACCCGGAAACCCCGGCTGCCGAGGCTGAGCCGCAGTGCCTCGGCCACCCGCACGTCGTCCTCGATCAGCAGGATGCGTGCCGAGGACTGAACCGGGGCCTGGGGCGCTTCGGCCGCGGCCGGGTCCGGCCCGGCCAGTCGGGTGACCTCGACCGCGGTGGCCGGCACCCCCTGGTTGATCAGGAACAGCAGCGTGACCTCATGGCAGCGGCCGCAGACCCGGAACCGGCGTTCGTGCACCGCCAGCTCGAATTCCGCGTCTCGTGGGCAGGAATGCCCGGCGAGCCCGGTCGAGCAGCGTCGCGCCTGCTCCTCGGCTTCGGCCTTGCGGAGCCGTTCCCTGGCCCGGCGTGCGGCGGAGCGGCAGGTGTCCGAGCAGAACCGCCGCGGCCGGCCCGCCTCGGGCGCGGGCGGCAGCGGCTTGGCGCATTCCGCGCACTCCGCCGCCTCGCTCATCGCACCCCCCTCCCTCCAGCACATCATGATCCGGGCGCGCACGAAACCCGTTCCGTGCCGGGCCCCAGGGTGCGATCCGGTTGGCATCGCTTGGCAATCGAGCGTGTTCGTTGTTTCCTGGACGAGGAACCCGGCCGCCGCAAGACGGCCGGGCCCACCTCGGGTGTCAGGGCCGCCTGTGCTCGCCAGCCTCAACGGTCATCTCACCCAGCACGATGAGCGCCCTTGTCGTCAGGACAAGGGCCTCGTCATTTCTCAGGGCTGCCACCGCCTCCAGCAGCTGGAGCACGGTGCGCAGTCCTCGCCACCACCACAGGTCCGGCTCGGTGTCCCGAGCCGAGCCGTCCGGTTCCGGCGTACGCCCCATCAACTACCTCCTCCCGGCCGCGACCGCGGCCCTCGCGAGTTGTCGCGACCCGCCCGCGCTGGCGGCGCCGCCGGAGGAGTGGGCCGAACCGCGCGCTCCCCGTCACCCGTAGTGACAAGTCCACGGTGGCGGGGCCGGGGAAGTGGATCCAGCTCGGGCAATGAACGTAGCCAGGCCCGCGTGCTACGGTGCCGGTATGCAATATATTAGTCGGGTGGACCGGTCGCTGTTGCGGGACCGCGCGCTGACCGCCATCCGCCGGGCCATCGTGGTCGGCGACCTGCCGCCCGGCTCGCCGGTCCGCGACGTGGACCTGGCCGAACGCCTTGGCCTGTCCCGAACCCCGGTGCGCGAGGCGCTGGCGCGGCTGACCGACGAGGGCCTGATCGAGAGTAAACCGCACTCCTACACCCGGGTCACCGCGGTGGATCCGGTGGCGGTGCGGGACGCGCAGGTGGTGGTGCAGGCCATGCAGGCGGTGGCCACCCGGCTGGCCGTGCCGCGTTTCGGCCCGGCCGAGCTGACCGCGATGCGCGCGGCCAACGAGCGCTTCGCCGCCGCGCTGGCCGCCGGTGATCCGCTGGGTGCGCTGACCGCGGACGCGGAGTTCCACGCGGTCGCGGTCAGCACCTGCGGAAACGTCGCGGTGGCCGCCACCATCGAGCGGTACCTGCCGGTACTGCAACGGGTGGTGCTGCTGCGATTCGACTCGCTCGCCGGGCGCGATTCGGTGCGCATGCACGAGCAGATCATCCGCGCCTGCGCCGCCGCCGAGGCCGGCCGGGCCGCCGAACTGGTCGAGGCCAACTGGGCCGCCCTGAACACCCACGACGACGGGAGCAGCACGTGAGTCTGGCGAATTTCCCCCGCTATCCGCTGTTGTTCGGCCCGTCCCCGGTGCACGAGCTGACCCGCCTCACCCGGCACCTGGGCGGCGCCCGGATCTGGGCCAAGCGTGAGGACTGCAACTCCGGCCTCGCCTACGGCGGCAACAAGATCCGCAAGCTGGAGTACCTGGTGGTGGACGCTCTCGCACAGGGCTGCGACACCCTGGTCTCCATCGGCGGCGTGCAGTCCAACCACACCCGCCAGGTGGCCGCGGTCGCCGCGGTGACCGGGATGCGCGCGGTCCTGGTCCAGGAGGACTGGGTCGAGCACGACACCCCCGGCTACGCCCAGGTGGGCAACCTGCAGCTGAGCCGGTTGCTGGGCGCGGACATCCGGCGGTCCAAGGCGGGCTTCGACATCGGCCCGCGCCCCAGCTGGGAACAGGCCCTGGCCGAGGTCCGCGCCGAGGGCGGCACCCCGTACGCCATCCCGGCCGGCGCCAGCGACCACCGCCTGGGCGGCCTCGGTTTCGCCCGCTGGGCCCAGGAAGTGGTGAACCAGGAACGAGAACTGGGCATTTTCTTCGACACCATCGTGGTCTGCTCGGTCACCGGCTCCACCCACGCCGGCATGATCGCCGGCTTCGCCGCCGCCGGCGGCCCGCCGCGCCGGGTGATCGGCATCGACGCCTCCGCCACCCCCGAGGCCACCCGCGACCAGGTCCGCCGCATCGCCGAGGGCACCGCGTCCTTGCTGGGCACGGAAATCCCGGCGGACGCCCTGATCCTGGACGAGCGCTACCACGCGGGCGTCTACGGCCTCCCGGACGAGCAGACCCTGGCGGCGATGCGGGTGGCGGCCCGGATCGAGGGCATGATCACCGACCCGGTGTACGAGGGCAAGTCCATGGCCGGCCTGCTGGACCTGGTGTCCCGCAAGGAGATCGCCCCGGATTCGACGGTGTTGTACGCGCACCTGGGCGGGCAGCCCGCGCTCAACGCGTACCCGGAGCTGTTCGCCAGCTGACCGCGACCTCGCCTGGCCGCCGGTCCTAGCCCAGCCGGGCGGCCAGGCCGTCCAGGACCCGCCGCAGGCCGTAGTCGAAGCGGTCCTCCCGCGGCTGGTCCTGGCTCCGGTACAGCGCGGTCAGCTCGGCCAGCCGCGGATACGGCGCCATCGCCCGCTCCGCGGTCTCCCGCAACCCCTCCGCCCACTCCGCCTCGTCCTGCCCGCTGCGCGCCAGCGTGGTCAGCCAGGCCGCCTCGCTGGTGCTGATGCCGATCACGTACGCCGCCACCACGCTCAGCGCCTGGTCCGCCTCGGGCAGATCGAAACCGGCGGCCAGGTACACCGCGAGCATCCGGTCGTTGAGCCGCATCACGTTGGGGCCCAGGTAGGACAGCCCGACCTGGCCCAGCACCGAGGCCAGCCACGGGTGCCGCAGGATCACCGCGCGCATGCTGTGCGCGCAGGCCGTGGCCCCCGCCCGCCAGTCCAGGTCCGGATCCGGGATCTCGATCTCGCCGTAGACCTCGTCCACCACGAGTTCGATCAGCTCGTCCTTGTTGGCCACGTGCCGGTACAGCGAGGTCGCGCCCGCGCCCAGGCGTGCGCCCAGGTTGCGCATGCTCAGGGTGTCCAGGCCGTCGGCGTCCAGCAGCCGGACCGCCTCGGCCACGATCTGCGCCCGGCTCAGCGCCGGTTGCTCGCGGGTGCGCCGCGGACGGGTCCACACCGACAGGTTCGGCTTCTGCTCTGCGGCCATGCCCGCAGGCTAGCGCACAACGTACGCAGTTGCGTCTCTGCTCGCGCTGTGCGTACAGTGTGCGCAACAACGGAACATCGTTCGCAACCTGGGGAGAATCCGATGACCTTCGACCTCGCGCACTGGCAGACCCGCCTCGACCAGCTCCGCGCCGACCACCAGGTGCCGGGCGCGACCCTGGCCGTGCTGGTGGACGGCCGGATCCACGAACTGGCCAGCGGCGTCCTGCATCGCGGCACCGGCGTCACCGCCACCGCCGACTCGCTGTTCCAGCTCGGCTCGGTCGCCAAGGTCTACACCGCGACCCTGGTGATGCGGCTGGTCGAGGCGGGCAAACTGGACCTGGACGCCCGGGTGATCGACGTGCTGCCCGGGTTCACCGTCGCCGACCCGGTGGCGGCCGGGACGGTCACCGTCCGCCAGCTGCTCAACCACACCAGCGGCCTCAGCGGCGACTTCAGCCTGGACACCGGCCGCGGCGACGACGCCCTGGCCGGCTACGTCGCAGCCTGCGCCGACCTCGGCCAGGACTTCCCGCCCGGCGCGGCTTTCGCCTACAGCAGCAGCGGCTACAACGTGCTCGGCCGGATCATCGAGGTCATCACCGGCCTGACCTGGGACGAAGCCCTGCGCACCCTGCTGCTGGAACCGCTGGGCCTGACCCACTCGGTGACCCTGCCCGAACAGGCCCTGCGCTTCCGCACCGCCATCGGCCACGAAGGCCCCCAGGGCGAAGCGCCCACCCCGGTCCCGGTCTGGAACCTGATGACCCGCAACGCCGGCCCCTACGGCGGCGCCCTGTGCAGCAGTGCCGCCGACCTGGTCCGCTTCGCCCAGCTGCACCTCAACGACGGCCGTACCCCCGACGGCACCCGCCTGCTGTCCACCGCCACGGTCACCGCCATGCAGAACCGCGAGGTCGAGGTCCCCGACAAGTGGACCGTCAGCTCCGACGCCTGGGGCCTGGGCTGGACCCTCTACGACTGGGACGGCACCCCCGGCTACGGCCACGACGGTGCGGGCACCGGCCAGTTCGCCTACCTGCGCGTCATCCCCGGCACCCGAGTGGCGGTGGCCCTGCTGACCAACGGCGGCGACGCCCGAATCCTGTACGCGAACCTGTTCCGCGAGCTGCTGGCCGAGATCGCCGAGGTGCGGATGCCCGCGCCGTTCGGTCCGCCCGCGCGGCCGCTGGTGGTGGATGTGGCGCGGTTCGCGGGGACGTATCGGCGGGAGGGCGTGGAGATCACGGTGACCGCGCGGGATGGGGTGGCGCGGCTGGTGTATCGGTTCGTGGGTGGGATGGCGGTGTACTCGGATGCGCTGGAGATGGAGTTGACGGCGGTGTCGGAGTCAGCGGGGGTGTCGGTGTTCGCGGGGCCGGGGACTGGGACGTTCAGCGGGGATTGGATGCCGGTGGTGTTCAGCCGGCTGCCGGATGGGACGGGGTGTGTGTACGTGGGTGCTCGGGCGACGCCGAAGATCGCCTGATCGGGTGGATCGGGGCGGCCGGGCCGGCGGGACAGTTCGGTGGAGCGCGGACCACTCCGCGGAGCGCGGACCACTCCGCGTATCCGGCAGGACCCCGCTGGCCGGGTATCTCGGTCGCCCCGAGCCCCGAGCCCCGAGCCCCGAGCCCCGAGCCCCGAGCCCCGAGCCCCGAGTTCCCGGTTGTCCGGCCGGGCAGCGGTGGGGCGGCGGCGGGTGAGCAGTGCGGGGCCTCAGCCGGTGGGCTGGACGTTCTGCCGGGCCTCGGTCGCGGTGGTCGGCGCCGGGAAGGGCAGCGGGCTGGTGTCGGGGCAGGCCGTCGGGTGCGCGCCGCCCTCGGGACGGCCCGGCTTGCCGAACTCCAGGGTGAAGCAGCGACGGGCGGTGGCCTCCGGGGGGCCGGAGCGGCGGTCGCCGGTCATCCAGTTGCTGCGCCAGCCCTCGCCGGTGACCCGGACCAGCAGGGAGACGCCGCCCACGGCCCGGTCCACGCCCTCGGTGCGCAAGACCTGCACGCCTGGCTGTTCGACGGCCAGGCGGGCGTGCTCGGTGACGCCGGACAGGCGCATCCGGGCCAGCTGGTCGCCGAGGGCGGTGGCGCGGCGGGTGGCATCGGCTTCCGCGTTCTCCTGGGCGCCGGTGCCGTCGAACAGCCCGGTGAACAGCCACACCGGTACCGCCAGCAGTGCCGCGGCCACCGCGAAGATCGCCAGCCCCCCGGCGACCGAGTTGGTCGTGCGTATCCCCATGGGGAAATTTTGGCGGGTCAGGCGGTGAAGCGGAAGGTGCTCACCACCGCTGCGTGATCGGAAGTCCACTCGTTGTCGCGATGGTTGGGCACCGGCTTCGGGGTGCCGACCACCACCGCGCGGGAGTCCAATACCTGCAGCGGCCCCTTGACGTGGATGAAGTCGATCCGGTCCTGGGGCTCGGCCTTCCCCGCCTGGTCGTTCCAGGGGTAGACCGGGGACCAGGTGTTGCCCGGGGCGCGGGCCGGGTCGGGATGGGCGGCGCGGTAGGAATCGGTCAGCCCGGCCTTGGCGACCTCCCGGGTGGTGGGCCAGTCCAGCGCGTAACCGCAGTGCGACTTCCGGGTGGCGCGGGTCCAGTCCAGGTGCGAGGGCGAGTTGAAGTCACCGGCCAGGATCACCGGTGTGCGCCCGGACTCGGCCAGCTCATCCCGCAGCTCGGCCAGGATGTCGCGGATCTCCTGGGGACGCTGGGACTCCTCCTCTCGACGCAGGATCTGCTCGTTGGTCATGCCGGCGTGGCACGCGTCGTACGGGCCGTACGGCGTGTAGTTCAGGTGCGCCGACCAGACCACCGCCTCCCGGCCACCGGGCAGCCGGATCCGGATCCCGGCGCCGCTGAGGGTTTTCCCGGCAGCGTTGACCGGCGCGTACTTGGCGATAATCGGGTGCCGGCTGATCAGGCCGAGGCTGTAGCTCGCCTGGTAGTGGTGCCAGCCGAGTTCCGCCGCCAACTCCTTGGCCGCGACGCTGTAGCTCCACTGCTGGTGTCAACTAACAACTACACTGACACCAGGCACTACCAGCGAGGATACGGCCGATGAGCGCACCCGCACCCCGAAAGCGACGCAGGTTCAAGCGGCAGGAAAGTAGCCGGAGACCGGCTATCCCATTTACTTCAGATGGTGATGCCGCAGTAGCCTATACCCGGCAGTCCGTCTACAGCGATGAGAGTACTTCCAGTTCGGTCCAGAAGCACGAAACACACCGATGGGCGAATGCTTATGGTGTTCCGATTGTTGCTTATGTTGAGGACCTGAGCGTCTCTGGTGATGTGGAACCTACTCAGCGAGCCGGGCTGAAGCAGTGGCTTTCTGATGCGCCTCCGAAGCCATGGAAGACGCTGGTAGTTTCCAAGCTGGACCGCTTGGTTCGTAACGTGATGGACGCGCTCCACTTGTTGAACTGGGTAAGGGAACGAGGCAAGCGGCTAGTCTGTATTGCAGAAGGAATCGACTCCAGTAACTCGATGTCCGAGTTCCTGATCACTATCATTGCCGCGTTCGCTCGGATGGAGCGCGAACGGATGAAAGAACGGTTTCGGGACGCGAAAGCAAAACTTAGGGAACAGGGGCGCTGGGCGGGAGAAGTTCACTCTTACGGCGTTATGCCGTTTGAACTGCCCGCAGGAGGTTGGGTTCTTGGGATTGACCAGTACGCCGTGAAGATTCTCCACTCTCTCTCTAAGCTGGCGAGATCAGGAAAAGGTCTCACTGAGATGTGCGAATGGCTGGAAGAAAACCAGGTGTTGACCCCGAGAAACCGGCAGCTTCAACTATCGGCAGAAAGGCGAGGGGCGGACCCGGCGACAGTCGAGCTGAAAGATGCCAAGTGGAGCACAACGTCACTCCGTAGCACGCTGCTAAACCCGGAACTTGTGGAACTCGGCATCTTCGAACCAGCAGAACAGGCGGAGATTTTTGCCCGACTCGAAGAGAAGGCGGCACGGAAGACACGTGGCAGTAACCAGCCGTACCCTTTCTCGGGCATCTTCGTGTGTCCGGATTGCCTTGAGCCTATGTGGCACCATCTGAGCCACGTGGACCGTACCCGCAAGGATGGATCTTTGGTCAGTGCCGACTATCGGTACTGGCACTGCGGCATAGGTCGCCATGGAACCAAGATTCGGGCGGATGTAATCGAGCCGTTGGCAGAGCAGGCTTTCTATAAGATTTTCTCCATGGTTCCCGTTCGAGAACGTATCGTGTTGCCGCCTACTAGTCATGCGAACGAGATAGCAAAGCTGGAAAGAGAATACGCCAAGATTATGGCTGGGGTGGCGCGCGCGAATTCGGCAGAAGACCGGCGCAGGATCATGGAAGATGGTAACAGGATTCTTTCCGATATCGACACACTTAGGTCCCTTCCTGTCGATCCCGGGGGAGTGCAATGGGTCCCGACTAATCGGACCTGGCAGGAAGAGCTAGAAGGAATGTCGCCCGAGGACCGGCGTCTGCGTTGGCTCGAACTCGGGTTTGCCTTTGCGGTGCAGAAACGAAAGGACGGCACATGGACTGCTGGCTGGCGTCTGCCGGACGGCTGGCGGGACGCAATGCCGGAACTCGCCCAGTGGCATGATCGAATCTCCGACAGTGGCGAAACTGTGGAGATTAAGGATTTACTTGACTGGCCAACGCCAGAATCCCCAGGGGCGGCAGACGGGAAGAGCTAGACCGGAAAGCTCATAGAGAGAGGGTCCCCTCAGCATATGCTGAGGGGACCCTCTCTCTATGAGGCCAGCAGAGTAATCGCCAACCCGGCTAGCTGAGCACTATTGGGGTGGGTGTGCAGACATAAGCACGTCGCACACCACAGTGATTCTGGCGGCCACCTCCTGAATATCTTCCCCTTCAACGATCACCCACAGCGTGCCTCCCGGTCCGGCCGTGAGCTTCGCCGAAACCTGGGCGGAGACCGGCCGTTGCCGATGCCGCCGTGAACCCTCCAGATCAGTTTCCAGATCGTGAACTTCTTCAACATCGCTGCTTCCCTGACTCGGTGTCGGTGTGGCGGTGGCCGGTGGCCGGTTACTGGTCGCTGCCACCACCCCCAGCCGGATCAGGGGGGCGCTCCGGACCGTCATCCGCCTTATCGCGATTCCGCGCTATGGCCTCGGCAACGTCGTCGGCTTTGACGACCATTGACCCATCGGACTTACGCGGCGGGACCCCGTTCTCATCCAGTACCGCACGAAGGTCACGGGCTGTCCAGGATTCGTACTGGTCCGGATTGTGTGCAACGAGTCGAGCAAGCACGGTCTGTGTCCGTACGCGCGCCTCTCCATCCATAACGCGGTGAATGTCGGCAAGGTGATCGACCGGTGCCGCTTCAATTTCTACCCGCATGCCCGTTGCGGCCAGCACGGGGCCGTGGTCAGCACGATGCGCCATAGCGCGGGCGACAATTGGCGTCACCATGTCTGCCCCGTCCTCAAAGGGCACGTAGAATGAGCGGATGAGTTCGAACACGTTGTCCGTCACCCCGACCGCCACACATGTACCCCGGTCGGTTCGCATCCGCAGTTCCGTAGCGCGAATCCCGGCCCGGTACTTCCCTGCTCCGAGTAGTCCGTCATTGGCAATGTGGTCGGCCACGGAGAACGCCACACCACACGAGATGTTCCGGGTCACTTCCTTGGGAATGCTGTCCTTAGTCGGGGACTGCGTCGCCAGCAACAGGACGATCCCATACTTGCGCCCACGCTTGATCAGGCGAACCGCGAGTTCTTCCGCCTTCTTTCCGTACTTCGGGTGCTGGAACAGCTCGTGACATTCATCGATCGACATGATCAGCGGGTGCAGGCCAAGCCGGGGCTTGTCGGCCAGCCTGCGAGAGACCTTCGGAGGTTGGCCCGGCTGTGCGCTCAAGACCTTGCCCCGCCGCTCCATCTCGCTCAGAAGGTCCTCAAGGGCCGCGACGGCGTCAGCGGCCACCGCGTCATCAGTGCCCACCCGATAGCGGCTCAGGCGCGGCCCTAGGGGCTCGAAATCGGGACTCTCGCCCATGACGTAGGCCCACAACTCAGCGGTCGGGTCCAGCGCCGCACCGAGCATCAGCACCCGGAGCACGTTGGTCTTGCCCTGGCCCGGCCTGCCGCCGACCAACCAGTTCGACTCGAACAATGGCGCGTTGATCACCACGCCGCGCTGGGTCAGTCCGAACGGCACCCCGTCGAACACGTCGGCGAACCCGTCATGGAGAAGTGGCCAGTCACCCGCACCGCCGGACAGCGTGCCCTTGTCGGCAACCCACAGGTCGAGCACCCCGTCTTCCTCGCCGGTGGTCGGCCAGGTCTCCAGTGCAGCGCGACCTAGGTTGGCGGCCAACACCTTCCGCCGGTCGGTCACCATCTCGGCCGTCACTCCCAGCGGCATCCGAAGCTGTGCGTGGGTGCCGTCTCCGTCCTTACGGGCCGCGACGGTATAGACGAGCTCGCCGCCCTTCTTGAGAAACGCATTCAGTGGCGCGATTCCAAGGTGCGCGAGTGCGCGCGAGATCATCCGTTCGTCCACCCAGGAATCACCGTCATCCCGGTCTGGTCGGGTTAGCCAGCCAGCGCCCGGGGTGCGGTCGCGGCCCTCCCAGATGGCGGCACCAACCAGGCCAGCAATCACCAGGCCCGGAAGCCACGACGACGCTGCGCTCAGCCCGTCGGAGATCCCATCCCGCACCCCGTACAGCGCCTGCAGCCATCCCGGCATGGCCACTCGGTCGACCACCTGGTCCAGCAGCACCAGCAGTCCCAGTAGGACAGTCACCACGGCCGCACCGACCACCGCCCGGCGTAGGGCGGTTCCTGCTTTGGCCCAACGGGTTCGGGCATCCGCCCGGATCAACTCCTGTGCCTCACGCCGTGCCTGGGAGTCTCCGGCTAGCCTGGCCGCCCGCGCGTCGGCCCGCAGATCGGCATAGGACAACCAGCGCCACGCCTTCCCCGTCCAGCGCCCTACCCCCCTGATCCCGAACCACACCAGCCGGACGAGATCCCGGGGTGCCTTGCGCACCCGATAAGCGAGCACCGACCGCGCCCAGACAACCGCCTCATGATCCGCCATCAGCCTTACCGCGGAACGAACCGCGGCCATGATCAAACTGCCAGCCGGCCGGATTCGCTCCGGCGGATCATGTTGTGCCGCAACGGTTTCGTCTTCCACTATCTCGGCATCGTGGATTTGTCGGACCAGTTCCCGTCGTGTCATCGGCGCTCACCACCCCGGTGCCTGCGGCGGGGCGCGCGTTCGTCCACAGTGGTCACGGTCAGTGCCCGCACCAACACCCACGATCCGAACAACGCGGGCACCACCAACGCGGCGGCCTTCGCCACGACCGGGCTGTCCGGGTGGGTCAGTGCGAGCCACTGAACCCCGGAGATCAGTAGCGCGCCGACCAAAGTCCGGCCCGCCAGCGAGAACAGCCGGACGCTCGAACGCGCGGCGTCAGCCTTCGCGCGGGCCCGCCGGTTCGAGGCCCGCCACAACCACACCAGGATCACCAGCACGGCCAGCCCGATCAGCGCGTGCTGCAGCGTCACGCTCAGCCCGGTCATGGCCGCCCGCCGTTCGCCGTGCCGTCGCGCCTGTCCAGCCATCGCAGGAACACCGCCCGCCTGTCGTCCTCGGCCAGTGCGCCCCATACCCCGGCCTGGGCGTAGCCGTGGGTGCGGAACTCCCATTCCAGGCATTCCCGCCGCACGGGGCATGCGGCACAGATCGGCGCGGCCAGCTCTCGATCAGCCCGGTCGTCCCCAGTCCACTCCGGCATGTCGCCGCTGGTGTTCAGCCAGCCACACGAACCAGACCGCCGTACCGCATCGGCCAATTCCTCATCCGGCACCGGCTCGAACACATCCAGCTCAGCGGCCACCTGATCAAACAGTTCCTCACTCACTGCGACTCACCCCCGTTGCGGGAGTCCGTCAGCTCTGCCACCGCGCAGGCCGGAACGAGCACCCTGCCCCGCAGTCGCACTACAGGCAGCGTGCCGACGCGGACAGCGCGGCACACATTCGCCTCGCTCATGCCGGTCAGCCATGCCACCTGGCTTACAGAAAGAAAAACAGAACGCGAGAACTTCATGATTGTGTGTCCTTTACTTGATTGTCCGGCCTGCGGATTCGCGGGCCGCTGCAATCAAGTAAGCCGCTGAGCGACACAAACCACTATGTCGGATGCGGAATATCCGTATGCCCCCTCCGATATATCGCAGGTCAGAGGACTGCTCGCAGATCTGGATATGCCGAGAAAAAATATCTGGCCGCCGATATTCCGGAGAGGAATATCGGCGGTCTCTGCCGTCTGAGGGCATCCGGCCAGGTACCGGAGTGCCGCCATTGCACCGACGCTCCACCTGTCGATCATCGTCTGAGCAGGCGTTATGCCGGTTCCGGCATGCCTCATGCCCAATGAGATATAGACGCACTTCGGGTTGCGTGGTTGCTTGTGGAACAGGCGTGCCTGCCGGGAGGGCACGAATGATCCGGGTTAGGGGACATGAAAGATGACCACTGGCGAACTCCGCGCATGATCGTCACTGCCTCACTCACCACCGGAGTCGCCCGGGTTGCGCGCGGGCTGACGGAAGCAACGCTTCTTATTGAGGAAATACTGGAAACGGATCACGTGAGCTGGGAATCCATTCTGCATGTCGGCGATACCGAGTTTCGCCGTAGCAAGGACGGTCCGATTCCCAATCATCAGTTTCGAGTCAGCATCCGCCCGTCTGTCGGCATGGCGGCTCTCAACTATATGGACCACGACGATCCGCATATGCCGATCGCCAATTCTTTTAGTCGGAAACGGCCACTTCCCGATGTACTTCTGATCTTCAATGGCAGCACAGGTTCCATATTCCCACGCACTGCTGTAGTCCCGATTCTAGACGCACGCCGGGCACTATTCGAGTGGCTGAAGACACGCAAGCGCCCGACCTGCATTGAGTGGCGTCCTTTCGACAACTACTAGAAGAACGCAAGGGGCAACTAGTGTCGAAACTCCCGCGCACAGGTGAAAATACACAATGGAGTGTCCGTTCGGTTGAGATCACCGAGATTGGCGGCCTCTTGCACTACGTCACACTCACTGCGATGGCTAGGGGAGTAACCGAAGGAAAGGGCTGGTACCTACCTCTCTGTGGCAAACGAATTCATGCCGCATTTATGGAGGTTCCGCCGAGTCGGACGTGTGCGCACTGCGCGTCGAGAATCGCGCCGGTCATTGAGCGGCCTCGAATTCCCCGAGGGCCCAAACGTCCCGTGAGGACTGCGAAATTCTACCCGCCCAACTCGGTCGAGAACAGGTTTATCGTCCTGCTTCGTCGAGTCTTCCGCAAGGGCGCTGAGGCGCAAGACTCCGGAGGTCGTTGTGGAGACTGAAACGACTCTCATTGACAAATGCTACAAGAACCAGATTCAGTGGCGCTTCGCGTTTCGAAATACGTCTCTTGACGTGGCCCTGGACATCCACATCGTTCCGGTCCACCTATTCGACCCGAACCCGAACCACTCGATTTGCTACTGCGGGATTCCCATGGATCTCGAAAGCCATCAGGTCAACGTCATTCCCCCGTACGACGACATGAATCTGTGCCCCAAGTGCCTCACGTTTGTTCCTGAGCGATTGAGGAAGTTCCTGCCTTTGCTGAGTCGTGACCCGGTGAACTTTGAGCTGGCACGGTTTTCGTGGTCGTTCCCTGAGACCACATTGTGTGCCAGGTTTATACCTGGCTATGAGCTTCTGGTGAAACACCGGCTTAGGTGGTGGGCAGCCAATGAATTCTGAATCCGAGTTCAAGGCGCTGCGTAACCGGGGTGTCCGTCACATCTTTGTGACAGTCGACGTCCGGGTTCCTTCAAAGTGGTTCGCTCACATCGCACCTGTTCCGATGTGGATGCCGGGCGGCCGGGAAATTCCTGATACATTCACGGTCTATTGCTGGCTCAACATGCATGCAAACCAGGTGACCGTGGTCGACCACAAAGAAGTCGCGCTATGCCCGAAATGCGTGCAGCACATCCCCGACGAATACAGAGAAATTCTGCCGCCTCACTACCAGGAACAGAAACACCCTCCTGCGCAAGCACAGCAGACTTCCCGCGTTATATGGTCAGGGGTGGCTTGAATGTCGAATAGCGAAGCCACTCCAGAACAGCCAGAAACTCCTGCCTTACACAAAGGCGTGATCTTCACAGACGATATCCCGTTCGGCGTGCCCGTGGTGCACGTGTGTGCGATTCCGAAAAGGGAGTACTTCTCCGTAAGGGGAGGCTGCCTGCCAGAGAAGGTAGCTACCTACTGCGGGAATTCTAAGAATCGTTTTTCCTGCGAACTGGCGAAGATAACAGATACGTCCGTCGTGTGCCACGAATGCTACATGGCCCTTCCCGAGAGACATTGGGACTGCCTTCTCAAGGTATATCGAGATCCGGTATTCCGCATGCAGATTTCTAAAGCCGCGACTAACGATCTGAGCAGTCCTCACAACAGGTCGCTGTTGACGTTTAAAGCCGCACTCCATCACACCCTACGGGACGAACCTGGTGGCGGGGCATGAATGCAAGCCAGGCACTCTCATCTACCTGCGCGGCAATGAGTACGACGGCAAAACTCACCTTGTCGTCGTGTCTGGCAGAGACAAAAGAGGAACCCAGATTCTCACCGGATGCGGCTTGTATCGCTGTACCACCAAGACCGCAATTGGCTCACCGTCAGGCTCCCTGGGTTGCATTGCTTGCAGGCGGAGAGCGCGGGATTTTGGACTGGAATGGCAACAATGCACTTAGCCAGGTTTGAGTCACTCCGACTCCCGGCAAAGAGTAACTGTCCCAACTGGCGGATAGCAGACCACCCCCTGTAACAGAAACGTGCAGGGGGTGGTCTGCTATCCGGGTTGCGTGCTGCCTGCGAATTAGCGCGACACTCAATCCGCGGTTTGCGGTGAACGCTTGATGTCGCTCAGCAGTTCTTCGAATTCCGCGCCCGCGCCGTGGCCGAATGTGCGCAGTTCTTCCTGAACTTCACCGGCAACCATCAGAAGTGATGGACGACTCTGCCGCCCACCCTGCAACGCCTGTATGCCCAGCGAAGTAGCTTCATCAACGTCACCTTGTCGTGCCGCGACAACCGCCAAAGTGAGTTCCGCTTCAGCCCTCCGCATAGGGGAAACGATGTAGCCATCCGGATTCAGGCTGCGCCGGATCACTTCTTCAGCGTTACGCCTCGCCAGTTGGTCATGACCAACAATTCGGTAGGCGTCCATCGCATAGAAATCCCACTTGTCTGGATCAACCACGAAGTGGTTATCTGGCCTATCCGGGTACGGCAGTGTGTCCAGCAAGGCTCGGCCGCTTTCGAGCGCTTCATGTACCTGCTCCGGCATCCCCATCCGGGCGTACGCCTTTGCCTGCTGGCCGTACAGTTGCACCGCGACAGAGTGGGACGGCGCTAGAGCAATGCCCGCTTGCGCGGCAGGAATGACCGCGCGGTGATTACCTGCTGTCAGGTGAAACCATGCCAGCATCTCATGAGCCCAACCCGCGATTCCCGGATCTCCGGCTTCCTTGCCCAGCTCCATTGCCATACGTCGTGTTGCCTCAGCCGATGGAGTGTAGCCGAGATCGTATTCAAGGCATCCCACAAGCAGCGCGAGCATTCCAGCGTTGTGGAGTATGTCCCGATGCTGGATTAGAGTGAGCTGATTTCCGAGAAGTTCCGTAACCTTGCCTAGCCACTTCTTGCTGACAGCCATCAACTCACGGGCGTCCGCATGGGCGTAGTCGCAACACAACTGTTCAACCGTGATACTGAGCGCATCAACCGTAGCCGGGTCCACTGCCGATCGGCGCACACGGCTAAGCAACTCGACTGTATCCAGGCCAGTGGACGCAATCAAAAGTCCATCATGGGAGGGCATGCTTGCAGAAACACGTGACGACGTCGGTAGGCGCAAGCGGCTCGTACCGGGCAAGTCGAACCACAGTCGGTCCTGCGGCAGATGCAGAATTTTCGCGTAGTTCCGGAGTGTTGAGAGGTTCTCTTCTTGCCGCAGGCCCATTTCGAGCTTGCTTACTTGAGCCTGCGTGAGACCGAGCCACCGCCCTAGGAGTTCCTGAGTGAGCGCGGTACCGAACAACTGTAGGTGGCGAGGATGGTTGCGGTATGCCCTGAAAACCTTGCCGATGTTCTCGCTTTGGAAGGCAGCCTCGAACTCGTCCGTCTCAAAGAATTCGTTTCTGAGTTGGGCCGGGGGTGTGCGCAGTTGATCTCGTTGGTCCCTGTGACAGCTACTGCACAGGCGGGCGGTGTTGTCAGCAGCGAGTACCTTTCCGCACCCTGCGCAGCGTCGACCGCCGACCGCACCGCCCGGGGCAGCCCGTTGCGGGTCAGTTGCGCCCATCTCAACCCCTCGGTAGTCGGAGCCGATCTAGCCTCTGATCAGCCTACCTTGGCGAACTGAAGGCTAGCCGGGATCGTCTGCAGGAGAGTCGTCACAAGATCCACGGGTACGTCAGGGAGGGAGTCACCCGACGGGCCCGCACCACCGGAATTCCGGTGGGCTGCGAACCTCGCCTCACGTGACGGGCGCGCCTCCCTTGCCGGTGTTTACGCAGGTCAGGCGAGGGAGTCTTAGACAGGGATGGGTCAGGGAAAACTCCCTGTCCAGCCGGTACCTCCCTGCTGCGCGCACGCCAGGGCCGCAGAATCAGGTTCTCGCTGGTAGAGGGCGTGTTAGGGTGTTGTTGGTTGACACAGTCAGTGGCTCTCCTGCACGGCCACCACGTCCACGGCCTGCTCCCGAAGAAAGCGGACCTGCTTGGCGCGGTAGTCATTGACCTTGGTGCCGCCGTACCAGAGGTTGACCGACATGACCTTCAGCTGTTCCGGCGCGGTCTGCTCCGCCGCCGCGGGCACCGCGGTGGCCAGGGTCAGGCCGGCACAGGTCAGCAGGGCGAGAAGTCGAGTGAGTCGCACCCGGGCACGGTGTCAGTCGAAGGTGGACGGCAGGCAGCCGCCGATCGACGGGCGGATTTCAGATTTTCAGGCTCGTAGCCGCAGTCCTTTCGGTGTGGCGCGGAAACCGGCCTCGCGGAGCACGTCGGCCAGGTGCGAGGTGAGCGCGGCCTCGCCGTCGGCGCGCTGCACCGCGAGCTGCCCGAGCCAGCCGTCGTGCACCGCCTGGGCCAGCGCGGACGCGCCCGCCCGCAACGCGCCGTCCTCCTCGGTGAAGGACAGCAACGACCGGCCGCCGCGCTCGACGTACAGCGTCGGCACCCCGTCCACCAGCACCGCGAGCGCGCCCGCCTTGCGGCCGGGCCGGTGTTTGGTGTCGCCGAGCGCCGCGGGCCAGGCCAGCGCCGCGCCGTAGGGCTGGGCCGGGTCGGCGGCGGCCAGCACCACCGCCCTGGGCTGCTCGGGTAAGGGCTCCGCGCCGCGGGAGTTGGCGCGTAACTGATCCACCGCGCCGCGCACCGCGAACTGGGCCGCGCCCAGCCCTTCCACCACGTACCCGCGGACCACCTGCCCGGACTCCTCCATGGCCCGCAACACCCGGTACACCCCGCTGAATCCGCCGGTCACCCGCTCAGTGTCCAGCGCGCCCCTGGTGAGCACTCCGTGTCGTTCCAGGAAGGCCTCGGCCCGCGCGTGCGCCCGCCGGGTCGGGTCGATCGCCCTGGGCGGCACCAGGGTCCACCGCCCGGCCGCGGTGGGCGGGCCGCTGCGGCTGGGCATGGCCGGGCGGGCCGCACGCAGCCGGGCGTACCGGCCGCGGGGCGCGCTCGCCCGGGGTTTGTGCGTGGCTCCGCGACCGGAGACCAAGGCCCGCAACGGGGTCAGCGTGTCGTTGCTGACCAGCCCGGCCCACACCAGCTCCCACAACCCGGCCAGCACCGCCTGGTCGTCGGGGGCCGGTTCCGCCTGGGCCAGCAGGATTTCCCCGGCCCGGCCGGCGAGCTGCCGGAAGAACAGCGCACCACCGTCCAAAGTGGACAGCAGGGCGGTGTGCAGTGGTGTGGCGGGCGGATCGTCCTCGGGATCGGGCAGCAGCAGGTCGGCGACCTCGGTCGGCGCCAGCACAACCCAGCCGTCGCCACCGGCCAGTGCGCCACTGCCGGTCCAGGTGACCTCGCCACTGGCGGTGAGCTGGTCGAGCAGCGCGGGGGAGTAGCCGGGCAGCCGGGCGGGCAGGATCAGCGACTCCAGCGCGCTGGCGGGCAGTGGCGCGCCCGCGAGCTGTTCCACCACGGCCAGCACGTCGTCCTCGGTGGGCGCGAACCGCATCCGCCGGGAGACGCCGTGCCAGGACGGCAGGAACCGGCCCAGGGCCGCGGGTTCCACCGGTTCGACCTCGGCGCGCAGCCGCGCCAGGCTGGCCCGGCGCAGGCGGCGCAGCACCTCGGCGTCGCAGTACTCCAGCCCGCCTGCCGGCACGTGCGCCTCGGGCAAGGGGCGCAGTTCACCCTTGACCAGGCGGCCCAGCCCGGTCTGGCGTTCCAGCACCGCGGTGACCACGGCGACGCCGAGGCCGAAGCGGGTGGCCGCGTCGGCCGCGGTGAACGGACCGCGGGTGCGGGCGTAGCGGGACAGCAGGTCACCGACTGGGTCGGGCACCGGTTCGGTGAACACCTCGGGCACACCCACCGGCAGGGCCGCGCCCAGCGCGTCCCGGACCCGGCCGGCGTCCTCGATGGCCAGCCAGCGCTGCTCCCCGGCGATGCGCACCTGGATGGCCCGGCGGGTCGCGGCCAGTTCCGCGAGCCAGTCCGGCTGCACACCGCGGGCGGCGGCCTCCTCGGTGGACAGGTCGCCGAGGAAGCGCAGCAGGTCGGCCGCGCCCTCCAGGTTCCGCACCCGGCGATCCGGGCTGAGGCGTTGCAGTTGTTGTTCGATCTCGGCGAGCACCTCGGGGTCGAGCAGTTCGCGGATCGCCTCCGCGCCAAGCAGTTCGGCGAGCAGGGTGCTGTCCAGGGACAGCGCGGCCGCACGCCGTTCGGCCAGCGGCGCGTCGGTCTCGTAGAGGAACATGCCGACATAGCCGAACAGCAGGCTGCGCGCGAACGGCGAGGGCGACGGGGTCTCGACCTCGACCACCTTGACCTTGCGGGCGCGCACCTCGGTCATGAGCGCGCGCAGCCCCGGTAGGTCGTAGACGTCCTGGACGCACTCGCGCATGGCCTCCAGCACCACCGGGAACTGCTCGTAGCGCGCGGCCACGGCCAGCAACTGGGCGGACCGCTGGCGCTGTTGCCACAACGGCACCCGCCGGGCCGGATCGCGACGGGGCAGCAGCAAGGACCGGGCGGCGCATTCCCGGAACCGGGCGGCGAACAACGCGGAGGAGCCCAGTTCGGCGACCACGACCTGCTCGACCTCCTCCGGGTCGAGCAGCACGTCCTCGGCGGTGGGCAGCACCTCGCCGCCGTCACTGTCCCAGGCGTCCGGCAGTCGCAGCACGATGCCGTCGTCGGAGTGCGCGACCTGCGCCTCCAGCCCACGCCGCTCGCGCAGCCGGGCGGCCACCGCCAGCGCCCACGGCCCGTTGACCCTGGCGCCGAACGGCGAGTGCACCACCAGTCGCCAGTCGCCCAGCTCGTCCCGGAACCGCTCGACCACGATGGACCGGTCACTGGGCACGTGCCGGGTGGCGGCCCGCTGTTCGGCGAGGTAGCTCAGCAGGTTGTCCGCCGCCCACTCGTCCAGCCCGGCCGCGCGCACCCGCGCCCTGGCCGCCGGTTCGTCCATTGTGGACACTTCGCGGACGAACCTGCCCAGCGCCCGGCCGAGTTCGAGCGGACGGCCAGGGGAATCGCCCTTCCAGAACGGCATCCGCGCGGGCTGGCCGGGCGCCGGGGTGACGATCACCCGATCGTGGGTGATGTCCTCGACCCGCCAGGCGGAGGTGCCGAGCAGGAAAGTGTCGCCGACCCTGGACTCGTAGACCATCTCCTCGTCCAGTTCCCCGACCCGCGAGCCAGCGCCCTCGGCGCCGGCCGGGGTCATGACGGTGAACAGGCCGCGGTCGGGGATGGTGCCGCCGGAGGTGACCGCGAGCCGTTGCGCGCCGGGGCGGCCGCGTAGTTCGCCGGTGATCCGGTCCCAGGTGATCCGGGCGCGCAGTTCGCCGAAGTCCTCACTGGGGTAGCGCCCGGCGAGCATGTCCAGCACCGCGTTCAGCGCCGAGTCGGGCAGTGCGGCGAACGGCGCGGCCCGGCGGACCAGCGCGGCCACCTCGGTGACGGTCTTGGGTTCGAGGGCGACCATGGCCACGATGTGCTGGGCCAGCACATCCAGCGGATTGCGCGGGTAGCGGACGGCCTCGATGGCGCCTTCGGTCATGCGTTCGGCCACCACCGCGCAGGCCACCAGATCACCGCGGAACTTGGGGAACACCACGCCCTTGGACACCGCGCCGACCTGGTGCCCGGCCCGGCCGACCCGTTGCAGCCCGGCCGCCACCGACGGCGGCGCCTCGACCTGGACCACCAGGTCGACCGCGCCCATGTCGATGCCCAGCTCCAGTGAGGAGGTGGCCACCACACAGGGCAGCACCCCGGATTTCAGTTCTTCCTCGACCAGGGTGCGCTGTTCCCGGGACATGGAGCCGTGGTGCGCCCGCGCGATCACCGGGTGCGCGCCGGTGCTCAGCCCGGACTGGCCGATCGCCTCGGCCGGGAAGTGGTCGAGATCGATCCGGTCGTCGGGTTCGGTGGCGAGTTCGTTGAGGCGGGCGGTCAGGCGTTCGGCCAGCCGGCGCGAGTTGGCGAAGACGATGGTGGACCGGTGGGCGCGGACCAGCCGCAGCACCCGCTCCTCCACCGCGGGCCAGATCGAGGTGCGTTTCTCCGCCCCCGCGGCCGATCCGCTGACCTCGCCGGTCGGCTCGCCGAGGGTGGACATGTCCTCGACCGGCACCTCCACCCTGACCTCGATCGTCTTGGGTGTCTTGGGCTGCACCACCTCGACCGGGCGGCCACCGGCGAGGAACGCGCTGACCTCCTCGATCGGCCGCACCGTCGCGGACAGTCCGATCCGCTGCGCGGGCGCACTGAGGAGTTCGTCCAGGCGTTCCAGGGACAGCGCGAGGTGCGCCCCGCGTTTGCCGCCCGCCATCGCGTGCACCTCGTCCACGATCACCGTGTGCACCCCGCGCAGGGAGTCCCTGGCCGCCGAGGTGAGCAGCAGGAACAGCGATTCGGGCGTGGTGACCAGCACGTCCGGCGGCTTCCGGCCGAAGGCGCGGCGTTCCTCGGCCGGGGTGTCGCCGGTGCGCATGCCGACCGTGATCGCCGGTTCGGGCAGGTCAAGCCGGTGGCTGGCCTGGCGGATGCCCGCGAGCGGCCCGCGCAGGTTGCGCTCGACGTCCACGGCCAGCGCCTTCAGCGGGGAGATGTAGAGGACACGGCAGCGGCCGCGCGGGTCCTCGGGTGGTGGTTCGGTGGCCAGCCGGTCCAGCGCCCACAGGAAGGCGGCAAGGGTCTTGCCGGACCCGGTGGGCGCCACGACCAGGGCATGCCGGCCCGCGGCAATGGCAAGCCAGGCACCCAGCTGGGCCGCGGTGGGCTCGGCGAAGGCGCCCCGGAACCAGTCCCTGGTGGCGGGGGAGAACATCGGCAGGTCGGCCATGGCACCCATCCTCACCCCGCACCCCGACATTCGGCCTAATCGGTTATCCACAGGGCCCGGGGCGGGGCGGAGTTATCCACAGGGCGGCGGACTACAGGTTGCGCACCAGGCCCACGGCGTCCGAGAGTGAGATGCCCGGGAATTCCCGGCGCACCGCCCGGACCGCGACGATCTCGGAGTCGTCACGGAGCAGGCGGATGTGGCTGAGATCGTGGGTTTCGCGGATTCGGGCCGCGGAGTGGAACTGGTCGCGGAACTGCTGTTCGCGCCGGGCTTTGTCCCGGTTCGAGCCGTAGCTGGCCACGACCAGGCCCAGCAGGGCGACACCGAGGGCAAGGGTGCTGTTGTCGGTGAGCACCAGGACGAGGGTGATCACTGCCGTGATCGCGCTCAGGATCGTCCACATCACCTGGGCAGCATATGGCCCGGCACGGTCGATGGCTGGCCGGTTGAGGACTGGTGTGGGCGTTCTGGTTGAGCTGAGTGCGCTGGTGGCCGGGATGTCCGGGCATCGGTTGGGCGGGTGGTGTGGAGACTGTGACGGCGGCTCGGGCCGCGTGGTCCTCGCCGCTGGCCTGGCGGTTGCCGGAGCGCTCGGCGAGAGCTGGCGAGAGCGGTGTTGTTGGGCCGTCGGTGTGACTTGTGGTTGTTGGCGTGGCCGGAGGCTCGCGGTGCTTCGGGGACTGCCGGAGCGTCAGGCGGTTGCTGGTGTGGCGGTGGGTTGCCGGTGTGCTTGGCAGCCGCCGGAGTGGCTGCTGGGCTGCCCGGCGACTGCCCGAGTGGCTGGTGGCTGCCGGGATGTCCGGCGGTTGCCGGAGTGCGCGGGGTGTCCCGTGCGCCCCGGCTCGCCGCTGGGCTGGACGTACCTGACCGGCTGAGGTCTGGGGTGTGGTGCCGGCTAGGGCTTGGTGCCGTAGTGGACGGTCTTGGCGGACAGGAAGAACAGGTCCTGTCGCTGGTCGACGCCTGCTGGGTCCTTGGGGTCGAGCAGGCGGTCCAGGGTGGCCAGGTCGTCGGGGGCGAGGTCCTCGGCGAAGCCGTGGCGCTGGCGTTCGAGGGTTCGGCGGATGGATTGGCGGTGTGGTTCTGACAATGGAGAGGGGTGGTCGATCAGGAAGGTCTTGCTGCGGACTTCGGTGAGGCCCGTGTTGGCGAGGAGAGTTTTCCAGTCCTCGACCACGGGGACCGTGCCGGGCAGGTCCGCGCGCATCCGGTTGAAGCGGTCGGTTGTCGCCGCGTCCAGTCGGGTGGCCAGGCCAGGGCGGCCGAAGCCCAGGTCGCGTGGCAGACAGCGGGTCGGTAGGCCGCCTTCGACGATGGCCAGCACGCCGCCCGGGTTGAGCAACGCGGTCAGGCGGTGGAGCGCGTCCTGCTGGTCGCCCACGTGGTGCACGACCTGGCCGGACCACACCAGGTCAGCGTGGTCCAGGTCGGCGAGGCCTGCCGGGAACTCGGCTACCTGGGTGCGCAGGGTGACGCCGAGGCGTTTGGCACGCAGTTCGGCGCGGTCCAGCAGTTCGGGGCTGCCGTCGACGGCGGTGACCTCGGCCTGTGGGAAGGCCGCGGCGAGCTGGCAGGCGGCCACACCCGGGCCGCTGCCGATGTCCAGGATGCGCCGCGGGGTCAGGTGGCTCAGCTCGGCCAGCGCCTGCTCGACGTACGGGAAGTTGGTCTCGGCCTCGCGTTCGAGCAGGTCGGCCATTGCGGCCCAGTCGATGTCGGTCATGACCCGACCATGCACCCGGGTGAGGAATATTGACAAACTTCTTTGCTGTTTCTGCAATATGAGTATGGATGAGGTGCTCGCCGAGGTCGGACCTCGGCTGAAACGGATCCGCCAGCAGCACAACTGCACGCTGGTCGCGTTGTCGGAGACCACCGGCATCTCGGTGAGCACGCTGTCCCGGCTGGAGTCGGGTCAGCGCAAACCGAGCCTGGAGCTGTTGCTGCCGATCGCGCACGCGCACCAGGTGCCGCTGGACGAGCTGGTCGGGGCGCCACCGGTGGGGGACCCACGGGTGCGGCTCAAGCCGGTCCGGCACGGTGACTCGGTCGTGGTGCCGCTAACCCAGCAGCCGGGCGGGTTGCAGGCGTACAAGATGGTCATCGGAACCACCAAGAACAGGCCAGACCCGCGCACGCACGAGGGATACGAGTGGCTGTACGTGCTCGCCGGGAAGCTCCGGCTGGTGCTGGCCGAGCACGACGTGATCCTCAAGGTCGGGGAGGCCGCCGAGTTCGACACCCGGTTGCCGCACTGGTTCGGCAGCACCGGGGAGGCCCCGGTGGAGATCCTCAGCCTGTTCGGTCCGCAGGGGGAGCGGATGCACGTCCGGGCCAAGCCGCGCGGGGACTAGCGACAATCAATCGCCCTCAATTAGGGGATCCGCCCGCGTTGCTCCGTTCGGACATGGCAGCATCAGCCTCCGCTGAAGGAAAGCGAGGGGAGAGCTGTGCGCGTCCTGTCCGTTGACCTGGGCACGTCCAACACCGTGGCGGTGCTGTCCGCACACGGCCTGCCGCCGCGGGTCATCGAGGTGGACGGTTCCGCGACTATGCCCTCGGCGGTCTACGCCAACGAGGACGGCACCCTGCTGGTCGGCCGGGACGCCGAACGGCAGGCGCGGCTGGACCCGTCGCGGTTCGAGCCGAACCCGAAGCGGCGCATCGACGAGACCACGTTGCTGCTGGGCACCAACGTCATCACCGTCACCGACGCGCTGGCCGCGGTGCTGGAGCGGGTCGCCAAGGAGACCGCTCGGCAGCTCAACGGCGTGCTGCCGGACGAGGTGCGGCTGACCCACCCCGCGCAGTGGGGCACGGTGCGGCGCAACGCCCTGGTCTCCGCGGCGCGGCTGGCCGGGCTCGGGCCCAACCTGGTGCTCGTGCCGGAGCCGGTGGCCGCGGCCGCGCACTTCGCCTCCTTCCCGGATCGCGAACTCAACCCCGGGCAGGCGCTGGCCGTCTACGACCTGGGCGCGGGCACCTTCGACGTCGCCGTCGTCGGGGTCACGCCGACCGGGTTCACCGTGCTCGCCGAGGACGGCCTGCCGGACCTGGGCGGCCTGGACGTCGACCACGCGCTGCTCATCCACGTCGGCCGGGAGGTGTCCTTCCGCGACCCCGGCCGCTGGCAGCGACTGCTGCGCCCGGAGTCCACCGCGGACCGCCGGGCCCGCCGCACCCTGCTCGAGGACGTGCGCGAGGCCAAGGAAGCCCTCTCCCGGCACCCGCAGACCGAGGTGCCGATGCCGGAGGAGTTCTCCGACGTCCTGGTCACCCGCACCGAGCTGGAAGCGCTGATCCGCCCCAGCCTGCTGCGCAGCGTGGACGTGCTGTCCCAGACCATCCAGCGCGCGGGCATGTCGCCGGAGCAGCTCGCCGGGATCTTCCTGGTCGGCGGGTCGAGCCGGATCCCGCTGGTGGCACAGCTCATCGCGGACCGGCTGCGGGTGGTGCCGGTCAGTCTCGACCAGCCCGAGACCGCGGTGGCCATGGGCGCGTACCACGTGCCGCAGGACGACAACCCGCTGCGCACCCAGGACGTGCCGTCCGCGACGGCCCAGGGCCTGCAGACGGGCTCGGGCGTGCAGACGGCGTCGGGCGCGCAGGCCGGGCAGGCCGCGGCGGCCGGATACGCCGCGCACGGCACGCAGGGCGAGCACGCGGGTCAGACCGGGTACGGCGAGCATGCCGCGCAGGCCGGACTAGGCGCGCACGCTGAACACGCCGCGCAGGCCGGATACGGCACGCACGCTGAACACCCGGCGCAGTCTGGGTACAGCGCCCAGGCCGAGCACGGGGCGCAGTCCGGGTACAGCGCTGCCGGGTACGCCGCGCAGCCAGGCCATGCCGGCTACCCGGCGCAGGGCGAGCACGCGGGGCAGGCCGGGTATCCCGACCAGACCGCGTACCTCGACCAGACGGGGCACACCCAGGCAGGGCACACCCAGACGGGGCACGGCACGCAGCCGGCGCACGTCACCCAGTCCTCGCACGTGACGCAGTCGGCCACCCCGGCCCCCGGACTGCCGAGCCAGTCCCAGTACCCGGGGCAACAGCAAGGCTACGCCCAGCAGCAGCAGTACCCGGGCGGTTATCCACAGGGTGGCGGTTATCCCCAGGCGGCCGGTGGTGGCAAGGTCGGCAAGGGCAACAAGAACAAGTTGCTGCTGATCGGGATCGCCGCGGCGGTGGTGGTCGTGCTCGGTGTGGTGATCGGGGTGTTCGCGTTCGGTGGGACGAATCTGCCTACCGCGCAGGACTGCCAGTCGGTCGGGTCGGCTGATGACAAGGGCTTCACGAGTTGTCTGCGGCAGCTCGCCGGAACCGTGGCCGACACCGGGAAATGCGCCAAGGGGCCCGGGGTGGCCAATGTGCCGGCCGAGGTCGCGAAGCTGGTCGGGGCGCAGGTGAGTTGCAGCGTCAGCGGGGCGGACGGGCAGCAGGTGCAGGTGATCTACCAGCAGGCGCCGTCGCAGCAGTCCGCCGACATGGCCGCGGCCATGACCAAACAGCTCGCGGGCAAGGGCGAGAAGGTCGAGGCGCCGTGGCAGGGCAACGGGCTCAAGGGGCACTACTCGGCGGCGGTGAACAACAGCACCGGGTGGGTGGTCTTCACCGTGGAGGGCAGGCCGCTGTTCGGGGCGGTCAACGTGACCGGGGCCAAGGCGGGTAACGCCAACGCGATGGCCGACCTGTTCGAGCAGAAAATCCAGCCGGGCACCAGCTGAGACCGGACGGCGGCGCTCCAGGGCGAGATGGCGGCCGTGGTGGGCGTGGTTGCGGCCGGGGCGGAGCAGTTGTGGCTGGGACGGCGGCATCCCTGGGTGGGACGCCGCCGTCGTCAGGTCAGCCGATCTCGTAGGCCTTGAGCACGGTCTGCTCGACCGAGTTCGTGCCGTCGGATGCCTTGCCCCGCAAGGACACGAAGCCCTTGGCCGGGTTGCGCACGGTCGCGGTCCAGCCGGTCGCGCTCTTGTCCACCTTGGCCTGCTGCCAGGTGGCGCCGTCATCCACGGAGTAGTCCACGGTCAGGCTGGTCGCCTCGGCCGGGCCGTCCTGCCGCGGCACCGTGACCGGGATGGCGAACTCCCGGTCCCCGGGCGCCAGGTTGCGCAGGTTCACCGGGGGTGCGTAGCGGACGTTGAACAGTGGCAGGGCCCCGGCCTCCACCCGCGGGATGCCGAAGGTCCACACCGAGTTGATCTTCGTGCTGGTGGTCCACCACGGCGCGTCCCGGCTGACATCGGACTCCAGCCGGTACTGGGTGGCGCGTTCGCGCAGGAAGATGCCGCGGCCGGGGGCGTTGTGCCGGGCGACCTCCTTGCCGTCGGCGAACAGGGTGGTGGTGCCCTTGTCGATGCCCCAGCTCGGGTCGGCGGGCCTGGGGTGGCCTGCCGCGTCGGACCACCAGGGCACCGTGACGTCGATCAGGTCGGCCTTGAAATGGGCCCACGGGTGGTTGTCGCCGACGCCGTTGCTGGTGGTGCCGGTGAAAGCGGGGCCGTTGACCGCCTTGTTCCATTCCTGGCGGTAGGACTTGCCTCCCTCCAGCTTCACCTTGCCGACCAGGTCGCCGGAGGCGCCGTACCAGCCGCCGACGTTGATCTCCCAGTTGCCCGGCGTGTAGTGCTCGACCCGTTCGGCCGAGGCCACCGCCTGGGTGAACCAGTTGGTGCTCAGCCGGTCGCCGAGGGCCTCCACACTGGCCCCCACGATGGGCGGCTCAGTCTCGCTGAAACCGTGGTAGGCCATGGTGATCGCGGCCAGGTCGGCGGTCTTGACCGGGTAGTCCACCTTGGCCGGGACCTTGCCGGGGGAGGGGAAGGACAGCTCGTAGCGGTACTTGCTGCCGCGCCGCGTGGTCAGCGAGAGCTGCCCGCCGGTCTTGGCGTACTCGGCGAACTTCGGCCCGTAACTGCCGAAGACCCGCACCGAGGGCAGCACCGCCGGGTTCTCCTCCTGGGCCAGTCGCGCACCCGCCCGGAACGGCTGATCGTCGGTGACGTAGAGCCCGACGATCAGGCCACCGGCGGCCTTGATGTTGCGGATCCGTTGGTACACCTCGTCAAAGGTGGTCTGGCCGGGCAGACCGATGACCACCAGCTTGCCCTTGGCCTCGACCTTGGCCAGCTCCTCCACCGTGCCGCCACCGGCGTACACGCTGGGCAGCTTGGTGCTGATCGGGTCATCCGGCGAACCGCGCAGCCAGCCGACCGGGATCTCCTGGCGTTGCGTCCCTTCGGTGAACAGCTCCAGGTCGGCCTCCTCCAGGCGGAGGTTGTCCGCGTAGCTGAAGGAGGGCGAGCCGGCCCCGACGGAATGGCTGTAGTACTCGGAGAAACGGGGGTTGAGCAGCCAGCCGAAGCTGTAGGTCAGCCCGTTGTCCTTGATCCGCTGCCGCATCTGGGACAGCCAGTACCCGCTGCGCGCGGCGGGCTGGTCACTGCTGACCTTGACCCGCTTGGCCTGCCTGGTGTCGAAGGAGACGGTCGCCGCCTTGGTGATCTTCACCTCGGGGTTGGCCACCATCGCGATGGTGGCGTCGGCGCCCGGCCGCGGCGTGGTGATCGAGGCGATCGCGCTGTAGACGCCCGGCGGCACACGGGTGCTGCCGGCGAAGGAGAGGTAGTAGCGCGCGCCGTCCTGCTGCCGCAGCAGCGTGATGTCGCCGTCCTGCGCCGTGGCGGGCTTGCCGTCCTGCCGGATCGCCTTGGCGTTGACGTCGTAGTGCTCGCCCTCCTCGTGCGCGCCGAGCAGCGAGCGCACCGTGGTGCTGCCGTCGGCGGCGGTGAGCACGCCGCCGTAGCTGCCGGGCTTGGCCGCACGCGGGGTCAGCGTGACGCTCACCTCGGCCTTGCCACCGGCCGGGACGGTCACCGAGTTGGCGGACAGCTTGGCCAGTCCGGCAGGCGCCGGGTTGCCCGCGGTGTCGGCCAGGTCCAGCTTGAGGGCCAGCGTCAGCGGCGTCGTGCCCGGGTTGGTGTAGGTCACCGTGCGGGTCTCGGCCTTGGTGCTGGGCCACTTCAGGAACGCGTTGACCACGCTCGGACTGGCCAGCGCCTGGGCGCCGACGGCCTTGCCGAGATCCATCCGGCCGCCGCCGACGGTGAAGGCCCCGTTGCCGGACACCGGAACCGCGGTGGAGACCAGCGCGGACTTGATCTGCTCGGCGGTCCAGTCCGGGTGCTGCTGGGCCAGGATCGCCGCGCCGCCCGCGACGTGCGGGGTGGCCATCGAGGTGCCGGATGCCTTGGTGTAGCGCTCGTTCACCGGGGTGCCCATGGCCGTGCCGGTCGCCCGCGCGGCCACGATGTCACTGCCCGGCGCCGCGATCTCCGGCTTCACCGCGCCGTCGCCGACCCGCGGTCCCTGGCTGGAGAAATCGGACCGGCCGCCGCCCTTGGTGACACTGCCGACGGTCAGCGCCAGGTCCGCGCTGGCCGGTGAGGACACCGTGCCAGGGGCGCCGGAGTTGCCCGCGGCGATCACGAACAGCGTGTTGTGCTTGCGGGACAACGTGTTCACCGCCTGCGCCATCGGGTCCGAGCCGTCCGTGGGCCCGCCGCCGAGGCTCATGCTGATGACCTTGGCCTTGACCTCGGCCGCAGCCCACTCCATGCCCGCGATGATGTCGGCGAAGCTGCCGCTGCCGCCGTCGTCGAGCACCTTGCCCACGGCCAGGTCGGCCTCGGGGGCCACGCCCTTGAACTTGCCGCCCTCGGCCGCGCCGGAGCCGACCGCGGTGGCGGCCACGTGCGTGCCGTGCCCGTCGCCGTCCTTGACGTTGCCCTTGCCGCTGAAGTCCTTGCTGTGCTTGACCTTCCCGGCCACATCCGGGTGCGTGTCGTCGATGCCGGTGTCCAGCACGGCGACCGTGGTGCCCTTGCCGGTGAACCCGGCCTGCCAGGCCGCGGGCGCGCCGACCTGCGGCACGCTGGCGTCCAGGTTGGCCTTCGCCTTGCCGTTGAGCCAGATCTTGCGCGCGCCACCGGCCAGCGTGCCCGGCCCCTGGTGGGTCAGCTCGCGCCAGAACTCGGCGGTGCTGGACTTGCGGTCCTCCACCGCGGCCATGTTCAGGCTGGGCAGCTCCCGGCGCACGGTCGTGCCCGGCAGTTCCGCGGCACGGCGGGTGGTCGCGGCCTCCGGGTACTGCATCAGCAGCGGCAGCGCCGGGCTGCGCGCGTCGTCATAGCCCTGCCGGATCAGACCGGTGATGTTGAACAGCTCGCGGTCCAGCAGCCCCTCGCCGATGAGGCGATCGGCCTTGTTCGGCACCAGATACCAGTCGGTGCGGCCGTGCTGGGTGACCGGGAACTGCTGGTAGCCGAACGCGGTGCCGTCGGCGACCGGTTCGACGGTCAGGCTCCAGCTCCCGTCGGCGCGCTGGCCCGCGCGCACCCGGTCGCCGGTGATCAGTGTGACCTGGTGGTGCGTCCCGGCGCCCGGCGTGCCGGCCGGTGCGGCGGTGGCGGGCGGCGCCACCGCCAGCGTGGCGCTCACCGTGGTCAGTGCCACCAGTCCGGCCAACGTCCGTGATCTTCGGTTCATCGTTGGACCCCTCGGTAGGAATGGGGCGGATGTGGATGCCCCTTTCCCTTAGTGGCCGAAACCTGGTGAGAGTTCCACTTTTTCGTGCGATCGACCGACATCCATCGACGGGTCAGACCTGGTCCCAGGGAGCGAGTTCGTAGGCCCGTCGCAGCAGGTCCATCAGGTCCGGGTCGACCGCGAACTCGACCTCGTCGACGCAGCTCAGGGCGCGTGCGCCGGTGGTCGCGTTGGTGAAGAAAGCAGCCCGGAAACCGGGTAGATCGACTGGTTCCACCGGGCGGAGCGCCTCCGGGACGCCCAGCTGCGCCAGACCGCGGCGCAGCAGCTGGTAGGCGATGCCGGGCAGCACGTCCGCTTCCGGCCAGACGATCCGCTCGCCGTCGAACAGGCCCAGGTTCCAGATCGAGCCCTCGCTGAGCCTGCCGCGCTCGTCCAGGAAGACCACGTCCGCATAGCCGGCCAGCCGGGCCAGCCGCTGCTGCTGGAACAGGCCGAAGGTGCCCACGTGCTTGAACTCCGGCGCGTCCCGGGAGTAGCGGACGGTGCGGGTGCGCAGCGGCGCGGTGGCGACCTCGGGGGCCGGGCGGATCAGCACCAGCACCCGGGAGTCGATCGGATCGCCGAGCCCGCCCCAGCTCAGCTCGGCCGGGAAGACGTTGATCCGGGCGTTGACCGGGCCCGGCAGGCCGGAGAGTGCCTGCCGCAACAGGGTGCGCACCCGGTCGGTGTCCAAAGTCGTGCCGAACAGCGACTTCGTCGCGTTGCCGAGCCGGTCCAGGTGCAGGTCCAGCCCGCGGACCCGGCCGTCCACCGCGGTCATGCCGGTGAAATGGCCGTAGTTGACCGTGGTCGTGGTCAGCAGCTCCTCGACCGTGGCCGGTCGTCCGTCGATCTCGGCGCGCAGCACGTGCATGCCGCCGAGACTAGGACTACGCGCGCTTTTGTCTGGTCAGCAGGGTGCGCAGCCGGCTGATCGCACGGTGCTGGGCCACCCGCACCGCGCCGGGAGTGGACCCGACCGTGCTGGCGGTCTCCTCCGCGGAGAGCCCCACGACCACCCGCAGCACCAGGATCTCCCGCTGCTTGGGCGGCAGCACGTCCAGCAGCTTGCCCATCTCCGCGGACAGCTCGCGGTAGAGCGCCAGCTGCTCCGGCCCGCCCTCGGTGACCACGGTGTCCGGCACCTCCGGCACCGGTTCGGAGAAGTTGCGCGCCGCGTGCCGGTAGGCGTCGGCGACCTTGTGCCCGGCGATGCCGTAGACGAAGGCCAGGAACGGACGGCCCTGGGAGCGGTAGGTCGGCAACGCGGTCAGCACCGCGAGACAGACCTCCTGCGCCACGTCGTCGGCCGAGGCGTAGGAGCGTTCCTGGCGGCCGATCCGGGTGCGGCAGTAGCGGACCACGATGGGCCGGAGGTAACCCAGCAGCCAGGACATCGCGTACCGGTCACCCGCGATGGCCGCCGACACCACCCCGTCCAGTTCGCTGTCCAGGGTTTCCGGGCGGACCGGGGTGAAGATGGTGCTCGTGCGCCTGGCGATATCCCGGCGTAACACCCCGCCGAGTCCCCCAAGGGAATGCGCCTGTGCGGACACTGTGTCGTCCCCTCTCTAGTCGCCCCAGCCGACACGATTCCTGCGTTCGGACGAACTCTTGCTTCAACTTTCGACTTGTTCTGTGACGCAACGCACGGTGCGACGGGGCCGGAGACGGAATGTGATGTCTCCGGTCCAAACCGTTACCTGAATGGCGGGCGCTCGTTGCCCGTTCGGTCGCGCCGTGGCCGAGCACCGCTGGACGGTTCCGCGCTGGTGGGCCGCATGCCACGATCGAAGGCATGGAGCGTCAGCTGTACGAGGCCGAGCACGAGGCGTTGCGGGCGACGGTGCGGGAGTTCCTCACCAGGTCGGTGCTGCCCCACCACGAGCAGTGGGAACGGGACGGCATCGTCGCGCGCGAGGTCTGGGAGGAGGCGGGCAAGCTCGGTCTGCTCGGCATCGACATGCCGGTGGAGCACGGCGGCGGGGGCGAGTCCGACTACCGCTTCTACGCGGTGCAGGACGAGGAGATCGTCCGGGCCGGGGCCACCGGGCTGGGCTTCGGGCTGCACAACGACATCGTCGGGCCGTACCTGCGCGAGCTGACCACGCCGGAGCAGCGGCAACGCTGGCTGCCGGACTTCTGCGCGGGCAAGCTGATCACCGCGATCGCCATGAGCGAGCCGGGCGCGGGCTCTGACCTGCAGGGCATCCGCACCTACGCCCGCCGGGACGGCTCGGACTGGGTGCTGTCCGGGTCCAAGATCTTCATCACCAACGGCATCCTGTCCGACCTGGTCATCGTGGTCGCCCGCACCGATCCGGAGGCCACCGGCAGCAAGGGCCTGAGCCTGCTCGCGGTGGAACGCGGCATGCCGGGGTTCGAGCGCGGGCGGAACCTGGACAAGATCGGGCAGAAGGCCCAGGACACCGCCGAGTTGTTCTTCGACGAGGTGCGGGTGCCCGCGGCCAACCTGATCGGCGAGCAGAACCGCGGCTTCTACCACCTGATGCGCTTCCTGCCGCAGGAACGGCTGTCCATGGCGGTCGGCTCGGCCGCGGCGGTGCGCGCGATGCTGGACCTGACCGAGCGGTACGTGCGCGAGCGCAAGGCCTTCGGCCGCTCCATCGGCGCGTTCCAGAACACCCGGTTCGAGCTGGCCGAGATGGAGACGCAGTACTGGGTCACCCAGACCTTCGTGGACCGGTGCGTGCTCGACCTGGTCGCCGGGAAGCTCACCGCGGAGGACGCGGCCATGGCCAAGTTGTGGGCCACCGACATCGACCGCAAGGTGGCCGACCGCTGCCTGCAGCTGCACGGCGGCTACGGCTACATGCGGGAGTACCCGATCTCCAAGTACTTCCTGGACGGGCGGGTCCAGGCGATCTACGGCGGCACCAACGAGATCATGAAGGAGATCATCGGCCGGTCGCTCCGGCTGGACGGCGACGGGTGAGCGCTCCGGCGCCCGCGGTGCAGCGCCGGGTGCTCGGGGTGCTCACGGCCACCCAGGTGCTCGGCACCGGCGGGGTGGCCGCGGGGGTGGCGGTGAGCGCGCTGGCCGCGGCGGCGCTCTCCGGCAGCGCCGCGGTGGGCGGACTCGCCGCGACCGCGCCCACCCTGGGCTCGGCGCTGCTCGCGGTGCCCGCCGCGAGCCTGGCCGACCGGCGGGGCAGGCGGCCCGCGCTGGTGCTGGGCTACGGGATCGGCGCGCTCGGCGCCGGACTCGCGGTGCTGGCGCTGGCCGTGCGCAGCTGGCCGCTGCTGCTCGGCGCGCTGATTCTCTTCGGCGGCGGGTCGATGGCCGGACTGGCCGCCCGCTATGCCGCCACCGACCTGGCCGCCCCGCACCGCCGGGCGCGGGCGCTGTCCGTGGTGGTGTGGGCCAGCACCGCCGGGGTGGTGGTCGGCCCCAACCTGGCCGGTCCGGCCGGTCAGGCGGCGGGTGGACTCGGCCTGCCCGAGGCGGCGGGCGCCTACCTGGTGACGATGCTGGTGTTCCTGGCCGCCGCGCTGGTCGCCGGACTGGGACTGCGCCCCGATCCACTCGTGCTGGCCAGGGAAACGGCCGGTGACGCGGGGTGTCCGATGCACGGCGGCGTGCTGACCGTGCCCTCCCGGCAACGCCGGGCCGCGGCCTGGCGGCAGCTGCGCGGGCAGACCCGGCTGGCGCTGGCCGGGATCGTGCTCTGCCACGCCGCCATGGTCGGGCTGATGTCGATGACCCCGGTGCACCTGGACCACGGCGGCCACTCACTGGCCGTGGTCGGCGTGGTGATCAGCCTGCACGCGGCCGCCATGTACGCGGCCAGTCCGCTGTTCGGCTGGCTGGCCGACCGGCATGGCCGGGTGCCGGTGCTGGGCCTGGGCGCGGCGCTGGTGGTGGCCGCGGCCGGGATCGCGGGCACCTCGGACAGCGGGGACGCGCCACAGCTCGCGCTGGCACTGATCCTGCTGGGTTTCGGCTGGTCAGCGGGGGTGGTCTCGGGTTCGGCACTGCTCACCGAGTCGGTGCCGCTGGCCGAGCGGCCCAATGTCCAGGGCCTGTCCGACCTGCTGATGAACCTGGGCGGCGCGGGCGGCGGCGTGCTGGCCGGGGTGCTGGTGACCGCCGGGTCCTACGCGGCGCTGGGCCTGCTGGTGGGCTTCGCCGCGTTGCCGCTGCTGGTGATCTGCGCGTTGCGCGCGTTGCAGCCCGCTTAGTCCTCGTCGTCGCGCTTGCGCTTGTTGCGCAGGTACCGCAGGTTGATCACGATCGCGCCGATGAGCGCGGCGATGATGATGATCGTCGCGAGCGGGGAGGACAGACCGGTCGGGTCGTCGCCGAAGTCGAGCACGCGCCGAGCGTACCGGGGTCGCGCCGTAGGCTGGTTGGCAATGAGAAACACGGTGTTCCGCAGTCTGATGGCCGAGGAGTTCGGCGAGGTGCGCGCGGAGATGCTGGCCAGGGACCACGTCTTCTCCGCACTCGGCGGACTGACCGCGGACCAGGCCCTGGACGCGGGGATCTCGCCCAAGCAGGTGTGGCGCGCGGTGTGCGAGGACCTGGACGTGCCCCCGGAACGTCGCTGACCCGCCCGGAACAGGGACCGGGCGGGTCAGCGCACTACTTCATCCAGTGGGTCGGTGACTCAGCGGATCAGAAGGTCAGGCTCCAGGAGTCGATCTTGCCGGTGTCGTAGGTCGCGACATCCCGCACCCGCAGCTTCCAGACACCGTTGGCGACCTCGCTGGAGGCGTTGACGGTGTAGGTGGCCAGCACGTTCGCCGCCGAGTCGCCCGAGGAGGACGCCTTGAGCGGGTACCCGGTGCCGTCCGGGGCGAGCAGGTCGACCACCAGGTCGCCGCGGTAGGTGTGCTTGATGTCCACCGCGACCTTGAGCGCGCTGGACGCGTTGCCGGTGCGGCCGGCGACGGTGATCGAGGAGGTCACCGCGGTGCCGCGGTCGGGGATCGCGACGTCCTCGGCGTTGCTGAAGGTCCCGGCGGGCGGCGGGGTGGTGCCGCCGATCGCGGCCACCGTCTTGGCGGCGTCGGCCAGGCCCGAGCCACAGCCGCCGGTGCAGGTGCCGGGCAGCGGGCGGGCGTTGTCCTTGATCAGCTGCTCGACCGTGGCCGGGGACAGCGTCTTGTCCTTGCCCAGCATCAGCGCGGCCAGGCCGGCGATGTGCGGGGCGGCCATGCTGGTGCCCTGGTACGGCTCGTAGTTCTCCGCGCCGGGGGTGGTCGCGCCGTTGTTCAGCGTGGACCAGATGCCGTTCTCCGGGGTGGTGATGGTGCCCGGGGTGTCATTCGCCCGACGGGTCTCGCCACCGGGGGCGGCCACGTCGACCTTGGCGCCGTAGTTGGAGTACCAGGTCCGGTTGCCCTCACGGCTGCTCGCGGCCACCGAGACCACGTTGCCGCAGCTGGCCGGGGTGTAGCCGGCCACGTCGTCGTTGCTGTTGCCCGCGGCCACGACCACCGTGGTGCCCCGGCCGACCGCCGAGTTGATCGCGTTCTGGTAGGTGCTGGAGCAGCTGGACTTGCCGCCCAGGCTCATGTTGATGACCTTGGCCGGGGTCGGGTTGGCCGGGACGCCGGAGACGGTGCCACCGGAGGCCCAGGTGATCGCGTCGGCGATGTCGGAGGTCGCGCCGCCGCACTTGGCCAGCACCCGGATCGGCTGGATCTTGGCGTTGTAGGCGATGCCCGCGATGCCCTTGGCGTTGTTGGTGGAGGCGGCGATGGTGCCGGCCACGTGCGTGCCGTGCCAGCTGGAGTCGGTGTCCTTGGCCGGCACCGGCTGCCCGGCGGCGTCGGTGCCGCACTCGCCGCGCTTGACCCAGTCGCCCTCGTCGGCCGGGTTGTTGTCGCGGCCGTTGCCGTCCCTGGCGCGGGCGGAGTCGGCGACGAAGTCGTAGCCGGAGACGATGTTGCCCGCCAGGTCGGAGTGCGCGACGTAGCCGGTGTCGATCACCGCGACGGTCACGCCGGTGCCGGTGGTGGAGTCCCAGGCGCCGGGCACGTTCATGCCAGCGGTGGCCTCGAACAGGTCCCACTGCCGGTTGTACTCGGTGTCATCCGGCCCGGCCAGCGGCTGCATCATCAGGTCGGGTTCGACGTAGGCGACCTTGGGGTCGGCCCGGAACTCCTCGATGGTGCGGGCGGCGTCGGCCTTGGTGTTCTTGCCACCGAGGTCGACCACTGCCGCGCCGGTGGACAGGCGGCGGTCCAGCTTCAGGTTCTTGCCGACCCGCTCGGCCTTGCCGCGGGTGTCGCTGGCGGCGGCGTCGTCGGAGGAGGACTCCAGCGAGCTGGACTGGTAGCCGACGATCAGCCGCTCGAACGGGCGCTCGGTCACCGGCTGGCCGGGCTGGGTTCCGGCGGGTGCGGCCTGGGCGGACAGGGGCAGCAGCATGATGCTGCTGGCCAGGGCGGCGGGCACGGACGCTGCGGCCAGCGCCGTGCGGAACACACGGTTCACAGGGGTTTTCCTTCCAAAGCAGGGGACTTGCGAAGGTAGGCATTGGTGTGACCGCAGGCACAGCGTTGTCCGCGGCTGTTTTACGTCAGCACCGTGTTCACGCCATTACGCGATCACGCATTCGCCATCACCCGACTACTATGCGTTCAGGACCTGCGGCGAATGGTCTAACGGATTGCCGACCTGTTGGCCGCTCGGTCGGATAATCACTTGAATACTGGTAATTCCGGCAAAGAGCGGCGAGAGTGCCTTTTCGCTTTCCGGGAGTCACACTGTGCGGAACAGGCGGGAGGGGACGGGTGTTCGAGAACCTCGGCGTGAGCGCGGGTGAGTCGGCGGTCTACGAGTTGCTGCTGCGTGGCGGCACGAGCACCGCCGCCGAGTTGGCCATGGCCGGGTCGGAACGCGATCCGCGCAGGTTGACCGAGGTGCTCGGCGAGCTGGAGGTACGCGGGCTGGTGCGCAGGGTGGCCGGCGCGACGGCCCGCTGGTGCGCGGTCCCGCCCGATCTCGCGCTGGAGCTGCTCATCGCCGACCGGGAGAGCGAGCACCGCCGCGCCAGGGCGGAGACGGCCCGGCTGATGGAGATCTACCGGCAGTCCGGCAACGGTTGTCCGGAGGACGAGTCCATTGTCGAGGTGGTGAAGGGCGCGGACGCCGCGTTGTCCCAGTGGCGGGCCCTGTTGCTCAGTGCGCGGGAGGAGGTCCGGGTTTTGGACAAACCTCCTTACCTATCCCATTCCGAGGAGTTCATCGGACTGGAAAGCGACAGCAGCAAACGCGACGTCAGCTGGCGAGTGGTCTACGAAAGGTCCAGTTTCGAGCTGCCGGGGCGGCTGGAAGAGGTGCTCGCGCTGGTCGCCGGCGGGGAGAAGGCCAGGGTGACCCCGGACCTGCCGTTCAAGCTGGGCCTGGTGGACCGGCGCGGCGCGGTGCTGCCGGTGGTCGGCGCGACCGGCATCGACAGCGTGCTGGTGATCCGGCCGTCCCCGCTGCTGGACGTGCTGCACTCCACCTTCGAGCTGTACTGGGACCGGAGCATCCCGTTCACCGGCGTGGCCGCGGCCGAAGCGGCGCCCGAGGTGGACCCGCAGCTGCTCGCGCTGCTGGCCGCCGGACTGACCGACGAGAGCATCGCGCGGCAGCTGGGCATGGCGCCGCGGACCGCGCAGCGGCGGGTGCGCCAGCTGATGGACCGGTGCGGCGCGCAGACCCGGTTCCAGGCCGGCGTGCAGGCCATCCGGCACGGCTGGCTCTGAGTTCGCCGGCCCGCCCCGCAAGCAGCGCTGACCCCTCAAGCAACGTCGTCCGCGCGCCGAAACCCTCTCGGGGCGCGGCACCGTAGCAGAGGGCGTGTCGGTTTCGGGATCGAACACCTGTTCGGTTACCCTGTTGTCCACATCGGGCCGGTTATCCACAGACGGCAAGTGCCTCCCGGCGGATTGTCGGTCCTGCCCGCTAGCGTGAGCGCGACCCCAGAGACCAGCCCGGAACAGAAGGCGGACAACGCGATGCCACCCGCAGCACCCGACAGAGACAAGGCCCTCGAACTGGCGCTGGCCCAGATCGACAAGCAGTTCGGCAAGGGCTCGGTGATGCGCCTCGGCGAGGAGGGGCGTCCGCCGATCGAGGTCATCCCGACCGGATCCATCGCGCTGGACGTGGCCCTGGGCATCGGCGGCCTGCCGCGTGGCCGGGTCGTGGAGATCTACGGTCCGGAGTCCTCCGGTAAGACCACGGTCGCCCTGCACGCGGTGGCCAACGCGCAGAAGAACGGCGGCATCGCCGCCTTCATCGACGCCGAGCACGCGCTCGACCCCGACTACGCCAAGGCGCTCGGGGTGGACACCGACGCGCTGCTGGTCTCCCAGCCGGACACCGGTGAGCAGGCCCTGGAGATCGCGGACATGCTGATCCGCTCCGGCGCGCTGGACGTGCTGGTGATCGACTCGGTGGCCGCGCTGGTGCCCCGCGCCGAGATCGAGGGCGAGATGGGCGACAGCCACGTCGGTCTGCAGGCCCGGCTGATGAGCCAGGCGCTGCGGAAGATCACCGGCGCGCTGCACAACTCCGGCACCACCGCGATCTTCATCAACCAGCTCCGGGAGAAGGTCGGCGTCATGTTCGGCAGCCCGGAGACCACCACCGGTGGCAAGGCGCTGAAGTTCTACGCCTCGGTGCGCCTGGACGTGCGCCGGATCGAGACCCTCAAGGACAGCGGCGACGCTGTCGGCAACCGGACCAGGGTCAAGGTGGTCAAGAACAAGGTCGCGCCGCCGTTCAAGCAGGCCGAGTTCGACATCATCTACGGCATCGGCATCAGCCGCGAGGGCTCGCTGATCGACGTGGGTGTGGAGCAGGGCATCGTGCGCAAGTCCGGTGCTTGGTACACCTACGAGGGCGATCAGCTGGGCCAGGGCAAGGAGAACGCCCGCAAGTTCATGCGGGAGAACCCGGACGTGGCCAACGAGATCGAGAAGCGGATCAAGGAGAAGATGGGCATCGGCGCCAAGCTGGACGCCGACGACAGCGCGCCCGCCCCGGCCCCGGTCGACTTCTGATCGTGGGCTTCGGACAGCGCAAGCCGGAGCAGCCGCAGCCGCAGGATCCTGTGGCGCACGCCAGGGACATCTGTCTGCGGCTGCTCACCGCCCGCCCCCGCACCAAGTCGGAGCTGGCGCAGAGCCTGACCCGCAAGGGAGTGGACCCGGAGGTCGCTGAGGGCGTGCTGGCCCGCCTGGACGAGGTGGGCCTGATCGACGACGCCGCCTTCGCCGAGGTCTGGGTCCGGTCCCGGCACTCCTACCAGGGCATGGCCAAGCGCGCGCTGAGCATGGAACTGCGCCGCAAGGGCGTGGCCGATGAGGTGGCGGCCGAAGCGGTGGCCGCCGTGGACCCGGCCGCCGAGGAGGACCGCGCCAGGGAACTGGTGCGCAAACGCCTCCGCGGCGGCAGCCTCCAGTCCGCCGACGAACAAACCCGCATCCGCCGCCTGGTCGGCATGCTGGCCCGCAAGGGCTACTCCGAGGGCCTGGCCTTCCGCGTGGTCCGCGAAGAACTCCGCGAAGCCAACCTGGACGCCGACCTCCTGGACAACCCCCCGGACTGACCCCAACCCCCCGGGCGCCGTCGGCGGGGCCGGTTCCGTCGAACTCACCCGGCTCAGCGCTCCTCCGCCGGGGTCGCCCGGCCCGCTGGCTTCGCTGGTTTTGCCAGAGCTGTCCGGCTGACCGGCGGCACCGGCTCCACCGGAACCGCCCGCCCCACTCGCGCCACCGGAGTCGCCCCGTGCCGCTGCCGCCGTCAGACCCACCGGACCCGCTCTCCGCTCTCCGGGCCCTCTGCCTCGCCCTCCCCGACACCACCGAACGCCTCAGTCACGGCGAGCCGACCTGGTTCATCCGTGGCAAGAAAACCTTCGTCACCTACGCCAACCAGCACCACGACACCCGCCTCGCCTTCTGGTGCGCGGCCCCGCCCGGCGCCCAGGAAGCCCTTATTGCCGAGGCGCCCGAGCGCTACTTCCGGCCGCCCTACGTCGGGCACCGGGGCTGGCTCGGCGTCTACCTGGATGTTCCCGGCCTGGACTGGGCCGAGATCGGCGAACTCGTCGAGGACGCTTTCCGCGCCGTGGCCCCCAAGACCCTGCTCGCCCGACTGGACGCTTCCTGAGCACACCGGGTCACCGCCTGGACACCGCTCGTCGCGAGTCCTTGCCCGCCTGAGTACTATGCTTGTAGTGGTTGACGGGGGAGGTGGCTGGTGGTTCAGAACCTGGCTCGGCGGGCGGCGCTGGTGGATGCGGCGATCGAGGTGCTGGCCCGGGAGGGGGCCCGGGGGCTGACGTTCCGGGCGGTGGATGTGGCAGCGGGGGTGCCCAAGGGGACCGCGTCGAACTACTTCGCCAATCGGGATGATTTGCTGCACCAGGTGGGTGGGCAGGTGCACCTGCGGTTGGCGCCGGATCCGGAGACGCTGGTGGACACCATGCGGGCGCCGCGCTCGCGGGAGCTGGTGGACACGCTGATGCACCAGTTGCTGGACCGGATGAACCGGGATCCGGCCGGGTACCTGGCGTTGCAGGAACTGCGGTTGGAGGCGACCCGGCGGCCGGAGTTGCGAGCGGCGATGACCGAGACGATGCAGGCCAACTTCGACTCCTACGTGCGGTTCCATGTGGACAGTGGGCTGCCGGGTGGGGCGGAGACGGTGGCGTTGCTGTACCTGGCGATGACCGGGCTGGTGGTCGAGCACCTGACGCTGCCCGAGGCGATGCGGCCGTTCGCGGCCGCTGAACTGGTCTCGGCGCTGGTGGCGCGGATCGTGCCGGTGGAGTGACGGGTCAGAAGAACTCGTCCAGCAAGCGGTGGAAGCGGATCCGGGCGGGGTCCGGTTCGGGGTGGCCGTAGCGGGACAGGAAGCGGGCCGGGTCCAGGTTCGCGCGGGCCAGGCTCCTGGTGGCCAGGGCCAGATCCAGGTGCCGGTCGGCGCGGCCGAGGCGGCCTAGGTCCAGCACGCCGGTGACGGCCAGGGAATCCGGGTCCAGCAGGACGTTCGGGGTGCACAGGTCGCCGTGGCACACCACGGATTCCTCGCTGTCCGGGCGGGTGCGGTCGAGTTCGGCGACCAGGTCCGCGGTGGACCAGCCCGCGTACTCGGCGGCCAGGTGGGTCAGGTCGATCAGGTCCGCCGCGGCGGCGGCCTTGGCCAGCGGGACGGTGACGGCCAGGCCGCGGTCGAACGGGCAGCCGGCCACCGGCAGGGCGTGCAGGGCGCGGGCCAGGCCGGCCAGCGCGTCGACCACGCCCGCGGCCTGGTGGGCAGGCCAGGGATCGCTGATCGGGCGGCCGGGCAGGGCGGTGGTGACCAGCCAGGAGAAGCCGTCGCGGTCGCCGTGCTCGACCACCTCCGGGGCGGGGAAACCCTGGGCGGCCAGCCAGCCGCAGCGGGCGGCCTCGGCGGCGGGGGCGGCGGCCGGGTCGGGGTGCGGTGGGGTGAGGGCGATCTTGAGGTAGTGCTCCGCGGTCCGCCAGACCCGGGCGCCGGACTCGCCCACGGTGACCGGGGTCCAGTCCCGGCCGTAGCGGGCGCCGAGTTCGGTGATCAGGTCAGCCACTGCGGTCCGGGCCGGCCCTGGTCAGTTCGACGCGGATCAGCACCCGCCGCTCGGACTCCATCGTGGCCCGGTACTCCGCCCAGTCCGGGTGCTCGCCGGTGACGCGGCGGTAGTAGTCCTCCAAGCCGGGCATGGCTTCGGGCAGGTCGACGACGGTGGCCGTGCCCTCGATCTGGATCCACCGGCCGAAGAAGGCATCCGGCAGCACGCACAGCCAGATCCGCGGATCGCGGCGCAGGTTCTTCACCTTGAACGCGGTGGCCCGGCTGCTGATCAGGATCGCGCCGTCCTCGGCCACCCCGGCCAGCACCGGCGACATCTGCGGGCTGCCGTCGGTGCGGGTGGTGGCCAGCACCGCGCGCGGTTGTTCCCGGACGATCCGGCGTGCCTCGGTGAGATCCATGCCCCCATCATGCCCAGCGCCGCCCTATCGTGCCCGGCATGGACATCGTCGACGTCTGGGCCCAGCAACCCACCGACCGCTTCATGGCCGCGCCCTGGCTGGACACCCTGCTGCGCTGGACCGGCATCTCCCGGGAGACACCCACCGTCGAGCAGAACCTGGCCGCCATGGACGAGGCCGGGGTGTCCCTCGCGCTGCTCGCGGGCTGGCACGGACCGACCGGCTCGCTGATCTCCAACGACGAGGTGGCCGCGGTGGTCGCCGCGCACCCGGACCGCTTCCGCGGCGTGGCCACGGTGGATCTGGCCGATCCGATGGGCGCGGTGCGCGAGATTCGCCGCTGTGTCAACGAATTGGGCTTCGTCGGGGTGCGGGTGGTGCCGTGGTTGTGGAACCTGCCGCCGAACGATCGGCGCTACTACCCGGTCTATGTGGCCTGCGTGGAGCTGGGCGTGCCGTTCTGCACCCAGATCGGGCACACCGGACCGCTGTGTCCGTCCGAACCTGGCCGGCCGATCCCGTACCTGGACGAGGTGCTGCTCGACTTCCCGGAGCTGACCGTGATCGGCGGGCACGTCGGCTACCCGTGGATCCACGAGGTGCTCTCGCTGGCCACCAAGTACCCCAACTTCTACGTGGACACCTCGGCCTATGTGCTGCACCGGCTGCCCGCGGAACTGGTGGACTTCCTGCGCGGGCGGGGCCGGGACCGGGTGATGTTCGGCACGAACTGGCCGATGCTCAGTGCGGGCCGGGCGCTGGCCCGGCTCGACGAGCTGGGGCTGGACGAGCAGGCGCGGCAACTGTTCCTGGGCGGCAACGCCCGCCGGGTATTCCGGCTGGCGGCCGGCTGAGCAGGCCGGGTTGGCCGCGGCGCGGCGCGGCGGGCGGGGCTGGTCAGCCCGGGTGGCCGGATAATCGGGCGGGCGTTGTCGGTCCGGCGGCTTAGTATCCGGCCGTGATGACACGGGACCGCACACTCCGCGCCACGCACGTTGTCTGGGACTGGAACGGCACCCTGCTGGATGACAACCAGGCGGTGCTCGACTCGGTGAACCAGGTCTGCGCCGGTTTCGGCAGGCCCTCGATCACCATGGACGCCTGGCGGGACACCTTCTCCCGGCCGCTGGTCGACTGCTATTCGCGGTTGCTGGACCGCGAGTTGACCGCCGAGGACTGGATCCGGCTGGACAAGACCTACCACGAGGCATACCGGTCGGTGCTGGACACCTGCGCGCTGGCCGCCGGGGTGCCGGTTGCGCTGCACGACTGGGCCGCGACCGGCGGCACCCAGTCGCTGCTGTCCATGTGGTTCCACCACGAACTCATCCCGCTGGTCACCGAGTTCGGGCTGCTGGACCTTTTCGCCAGGGTGGACGGGCTGCGGGTGGACACCGGTGGCGGCTCCAAGTCCGGGCACCTGGTGGCACACCTGGCGGCGCAGGAACTCGATCCGGCCGAGGTGGTGCTGATCGGCGACGTGGTCGACGATTCCGATGCCGCCGAAGCGGCCGGCGCCTCCTGCGTGCTGGTCACCACGGGTGTGATGAACCGGCGCAAGCTGGAGGTCACCGGCCGCCCGGTGGTCGACTCGATCCCGGAGGCGCTGGCCCTGCTCCGGCGCCCCTAGACCGAGCCGCGGTTCTCGCTCAGGCCCCGCAGGCGGCGTCGCGGGTGCTGGTGAGCGAGAAGGTGTACGCGACGTCGTGCTCATCCAGCACGAAGTGGTACTTCGCGCCGGCATTGCCCGGGACCGGGGTCTTGTGCAGGTAGGGCTGGTCCGGGTCCTGGGTGAGCTGCGGGTAGATCACCTTGACGTCGCTGATGCGCATGTTCGGCCAGGCGCCCTCGCGGGTGAGCATCCGCGAGGTGGCGCCGATCGAGTTCAGCTTGCGGTTCTCGTCGAAGAGCACGCCGCTGTAGGCGGGCATGCTCCCCTCACCGGTGACGAACCGGTAGCTGACGCAGCTCCCGATGGTCTCCTGCTCGGTGAGCAGACCGGTGGCCAGGGCATCGGCCTCCGACATGCCCAGCTTCAGGCTCTTGTAGCCGTCCGGGCCGAGGTAGGGCAGTTCGGCGGGTGCGGCCGAGGCGGTGGCGCCGCCCAGGACGGTGACCGCCGCGGTCAGCGCCAGTACCGGCGCGAACTTGCCGACGAGCTTGTTCATTTTCTTTTCCCCCAACGGTTTTCGTAGTTCCCCAGTACCCGGTCAGGCTCCGCAGCCGGGGTCTTCGTTGTTCTGCAGCGAGAAATCGGTCGCGATGTCCTGGTTGTTGTTCACAATGAAGGTGTAGTTCGCGCGGCTGTTGCCAGGCACCGGGGTCCGGTACAGGAAGGGCTGCTGCGGGTCCTGGGCGAGCTTCGGGTAGACCGCCTTGACGTCGTTGAGGTGCATGTTCCGCCAGACCCCCTCGCGGGTGAGCATCCGCGAGGTCGCGTCGATGGAGTGCACCTTGCCGTTCATGCCGATCAGCACGTCGCCGTACTCGGATCCCGTGCCCTCACTGGACCGGAAGCGGTAGGTGAAGCAGCCACTCATCCACTGCTTGTCGGTGAGCAGGCCGGTGGCCACCGCCTGCGCCTCGGTCATGTCCAGCTTCAGGGTCTTGTAGCCGGTCGGGCCGAGGTAGGGCAGTTCGGCCGGGGCGGCGGCCGCGGCGGTGGCGCCGCCCAGCAGCAGGACCGCCGCGGCGGCCGCGACAACCGGGACGTGCTTGTACACCAGAGCACTCATGTTGTTTTCCCCCAACAGTTTGACGATGATTCCGGCGCTCTCCCGCGCCGAATCCACCCTCAAGACGTCCCGCCCTCCCCGCGGGTTGCGTCCGGTCCGGGAAGTTTCTTTCCCCGACCGCCTACAGCTCGCTGGCCTGTAGCCCGAAGTCGGTGACCCGGCCGCCGTCCACGGTGAACCAGTAGTGCGCGCGCGGGTTGCCGGGGGCGGCGGCGCGGTAGATCCAGTCGCACAGCCGGTCGCGGCGCAGCACCGGGTAGGCATCGCGCAGGTCGGCGAGTTCGCTGCCGCGCCAGATGCCTTGCGGGGTCAGCATCTTCGAGGTGCCGCCGATCATGACCACGCCGTTGGTCGGCGAGATGAACACGCCGCTGGTCTTGGGCTGGCTGCCCTCGGCGGCGGTGAAGCGGTAGAAGCGGCACACCCCGCTGGTGTCGTCGGTGCTGAGCAGTCCGGTGTCGAGCGCGTCCGCCTCGCTCATCCCGAGCCGCAACGCGCGATAGCCGTGCGCGTGCAGGAGTCGCAACTGAGCGAGGTCCGTGTGTGCTGTGACGGACTCCGCGAGATTGGTCATGGTCCACCCCCGGGGCAGGAAAACGCAGCGCTGACACTTGTGACACGCATGGGCCGCGCGGGTGGTTGCCGATCTTCCGGACTTTTTTCCGGCTTCCCTCGAACGGGTGGTGCTCAGTCGCGCTGGAGCAGGGCGCGGATGGTGTCGGTGAGCACCGAGGCCGGCAGCGTGGGGTCCAGCGCGCGCTGCATGCCCAGGCCGATGCCCAGGCTGAGCAGGGCGGGCGCGAGCACCTCCGCGGACAGCGCGGGCCGCAGGCCGAGTTCCGCGCTCTGCTGCTCGATCAGCGCGGCGATGGCCCGGTGCAGGCCGCGGGCCCGCCGGGCCAGTTGCCCGCCCAGTTCCGGATCACGCCGGGCCTGCACCGCGAACTCCACCTCCAGCAGCGTCCAGCCGGTGTCGCCGAGCATGCGCTGGGCCCAGGCGTCGAAGGCGGCCAGCCGCTGCTCGCTGTCCGCGCTGGACTGGAAGGCGGCCACGATCTGCGCTGCCTCGGCCACGTGCAGCGCGTCCAGCACCGCCAGGCACAGCTCGTCCTTGTTGCGGAAGTTCGAGTACACCGCGCCCTTGGAGAACCCGGCCGCCTCGGCGACCTTCTCCAGCGAGGTGGCGTGGTAGCCGTCGCGCAAGAACAGTTCCCGCGCGGTGTCGACCAGCAGCTCCCGGGTGCGGGCCTGGCTTTCGGCGCGGCTCAATCGGGGCACCCGGACAGCCTAGGGCGCTGGCTCTCCGCCAGGAGGCCCCGGCCATCGTCGGGCGGCGGACACCCAGCGCGCCGGCACCCGCCAAGGCGGCATAAATACTGCTAGTCTCCGGAAACCGTCGGTATCCGGAACGGGGTGTCGCTGATGACGAACCGGCTGACCAGGGATTTCCCGGTGCTCGTGGTGGGCGCCGGGGCGTCGGGAATCGGTGCGGCGGTCAAGCTGCGCGGAATGGGTCTCACCGACTTCGTGGTGCTGGAGAAGGCGGCGGAGCTGGGCGGCACCTGGCGGGACAACACCTACCCGGGCTGCGCCTGCGATGTGCCCTCGGCGCTGTACTCCTACTCCTTCGCGCCCAACCCGGAGTGGACCCGCGCCTTCGCCACCCAGCCGGAGATCAGGGACTACCTGGAGCACATCGCGCACCGCTACCGGGTGACCGGGCACCTGCGGTTCGGGGTGGAGGTCCTGGCCGCGCGCTGGGACGGCGAGCGGTGGGTGCTGGAGACCACCGACGGGCGCTACACCGCGCGGGTGCTCATCGCCGGGGCCGGGCCGTGGCATGAGCCCAAGGTGCCGGACATCCCGGGCCTGGCCGACTTTCCCGGCGAGACCTTCCATTCGGCGCGCTGGAACCACGACTACGACCTGCGCGGCAAGCGGGTCGCGGTGGTGGGCAGCGGGGCCTCGGCGGTGCAGTTCGTGCCCAGGATCGCGCCGGAGGTCGCCGAGCTGCACCTGTTCCAGCGGACCGCGCAGTGGGTGCTGCCCAAACCGGACCACTATGTGCCGCGGCTGGAACGCTGGCTGCTGCGGAACTTCCCGCGCACCCAGCGGGCGTTGCGGGCGGCCGAGTACGCCGGGCTGGAGGCGCTGGGCGTGGGCTTCCGGCATCCCTGGGTGCTGCGGCTGGTGCAGCAGCTCGGGCGGCTGCACCTGCGTGCCACGGTGCCGGAGCCGCGATTGCGGGCCGCACTGACCCCGGACTACACGTTGGGCTGCAAGCGATTGCTGCTGTCCAACAGCTACTACCAGGCACTCACCCGGCCCAATGTCGAGGTGCGGGCGACCGAGCTGAGCCGGATCGAGGGCAGCGTGGTGGTCGGTGCGGACGGCGGGCGCACCGAGGTGGACGCGATCATCTTCGGCACCGGCTTCCACATCACCGACATGCCGGTGGCCGACCGGGTTTTCGACGGGCGGGGCCGCAGCCTGGCCCAGGTCTGGCGGGGCAGTCCGCAGGCGTACCTGGGCACCTCGGTGGCCGGGTTCCCGAACCTGTTCCTGTTGCTGGGCCCCAATCTGGGCACCGGGCACTCCTCGGCGTTCGCGATCATCGAGGCCCAGCTGAGCCACGTGCTGGCCGCGGTGCGGTTGCTGGCCGAGCAAGACTGGCCCGCGCTGTCGGTGCGGCCGGAGGCGCAGCAGCGGTTCAACGCGGCCGCGCAGCGGGCCCTGGCACGCACGGTGTACAACGCGGGTGGCTGTGCCAGCTACTACCTGGATGCCAACGGGCGCAACAGTTTCTCCTGGCCGTGGTCGACCGGCGAGCTGACTCGGCGGGTGGGCGCGTTCGACCCGGCGGACTATCTGCTGGTGGCGCGGACGGCCGCGGGCTCGGGGAAGGAGCCGGGCGGACCGGTCAGCTCAGGGCGTGCGCGAGATCGGCGATGAGTTCGCGGGACCTGGTGCGGGACAACGAGATCCCGTCCAGGTCGGTCAGGATGCGGCGATAGGTGGCCAGGTCGGCGGGGGATTCCAGGTACAGGTCCTGGGTTTCCTGGGGCAGGTGCACGACCGGGCGGTCGTCGCCGTAGTGCAGCAGGGAGAAGGGGCCGCCCAGGCCGGGGCAGACGCCGGCGGACAGCGGCACCACCCGGATCTCCACGTGCTTCCAGTTGCTCAGGAAGACCAGGTGCAGCAGCTGCTCGGGCAGCACCGAGGGCGTGCCGACGGTGCGGCGCAGCGCGGATTCGTCCAGGTGGAACAGGGTGGTCGGCGGGTGGGCCCGGCGGAGCGGGGATGGTCGTTCCGGCAGGCGGCCCAGTGCCCTGGCGTAGTCGTCGGTGCGTAGCAGGGGCGGGATCAGCACCGGGGCGAAGGTCTGGATCGAGCTGGCCTGGTTCTCCTGCGAGGTGCGCGGGCGGGGGCAGGCCCAGACGCCGTCCGGGGCGTCGCGCAGCAGGTCGAGCAGGCGGGTGGTCTCGGTGTCGCTGGCGCCGTAGAAGCCGAGCACGTAGGCCACGTCGGCGACGGTGGTGCCGCGGTCGCCGGTTTCCAGGCGGGAGATCTTGCTGTGCGACCAGCCGGTGCGGCGGGCGAGGTCCATGCCGGTGTACCCGGCCTGTTCGCGCTTGCGGCGCAGCTCGGCGCCGAGGGCGCGGGAGCGGATGGTGGGGGGTTGGGTGGGCATGGGGGTGAATCTATTGGGGGGTGGGGTGTGGGGGGTGGGGTGGAGCGGGGGAATCGCTGAAAGGTGTGTGGGTGTGCCGGGGTGGCACAGAGAGGGAGGTGGGGGCTGGTCACTGCGCGTGCCGGGGGCGGGTGGGGGTGTGGCCGGGTGGTGGGGGATTGTGTTGCGGGGCAAGGGGATGGGGTGGCGGGGATGCTGGGCGGGCGGACCCGGGTGGGTGAAGTGTGGCCTGGGGTGGGGCGGTGGGAACTTTCCGCTGGGTGCCTTGGGCGGGGTGGGAGTTGTTGTGGGGTAAGGGAATGGTGACCGGGGACGCACCGGGGGAGTGGCCCCCGGTGCGCGCCGGTTCAGGTCAGCTCACCCACGGCGGGGTGACCTGCCAGGTGGCGTCCTCGGCGAAGAGGTGCGGGTTGTCGAAGGGGAAGCGGTTGCTGTTGTCGGCCAGGTAGATCCCGCCGTCGCTGTGCCGCAGGAAGCGGCCGGGCAGGTTGACCGACTCGAAGGAGACGTCTGCGCCGGTGCGGCCCTTGCGGGCGCAGAAGGTGGCGTCCTTGGCGAACAGTTCGGTGTTGTCGTTGCCCGCCAGGCTGATCCGGAAGTCGCGGTGCCGCAGGAAGCTGCCCCGGAAGTTCACCGACTCGATCGAGTAGCAGTCCGGGTCGGCCAGGCCGGGCACCAGCATCCAGGTGGCGTCCTGGCGGTCCAGTTCGCCGGTGATCGGGCTGATCGAGGCGACACCGTTGAAGTGCCGCAGGAACGGCGAGCCGGACAGGCCCGGCGAGGTGGCGTGGAAGGACTGGCGCAGCAGCGGCGCGCGGTCCCTGGCGAGGAAGGCCGCCCGCTCGGCGGGACCCGCGGCCAGTGCCTCCTTGCCCGCCGTGACCAGCAGTGGGCTGACGCCGGTGTTCTCCGCGTGGGTGACCATTTCCAGGATCTTGCGCTGGTTGGCCTGGTCCTGCTTGGCCGCGGCCTCGGCGAGGTCCTTGGCGTGCGCCTGGTGGATGCCGGTGAAGACGTAGTGCCGCAGCGCGCCGGGTTCCTCGCTGTGCAGCGCCTCAAGCGCCGCACCCGCGACCTGGCTGAGCTGGGGCGCGGCCTGGTAGACCTCGAACACGAAGCTGCGCTCCGGCATCCCCAGCAGCGCCTCGGTCGCCGGCACGTTGATCACGGCCAGCGCCTTGGTCCTGGCCTCGCGCACACGCAGCCGCTCCTTCTCGGCCTCCTCCTTCTCCTTGGCCTCCTTGGCGATCCGCTCGTCGGCGGCCTGCTTGGCCGCGACGACGCCGGTGGTCAGGAACTCCTGCTCCTGCTCGGCACTGCCCCGGTAGGCCACCAGCGCGGCCTCCCTGACCTCGGTGAACTCCTTCGGGCAGGCCTCCCAGAGGCGGAAGAGGAAGTTCTTGCGGTCCACCAGCAGCATGGACTCGGTGGGCGTCACGCCGATCACGGCCGCGGCCTTGATCCGCAGCGCCCGCTCGGCCTGGCGCGCGGCCTCGGCGGCCAGATCCTGTTCGTGCGCCTGGTGGATGCCGGTGTTGACGAACTGCGCCAGCGCCTCGGGCGTGTTGGTCTGGTAGGCGAGCAGGGCCGCCTGCCGGACGTTGGCCGCCTTCTCGTTGTCCGCGGCGCGCCGCCACAGCTCGTAAACGAAGTTGCGGTCGCTGAAGACCAGCAGGCGGCTGAACTCGCTCTCCGCGAAGCCGGCCAGCCTGGCGGCCTTGATCTTGGCCTCGTTGGTGATGACGTTCTGCTGTGCGGCGGGCGCCGGCGGCGCCGCGGCCAGCGCGGTGCCGGAGGTGAGTGCCGCCAGTACGGTGGTCGCGGCGAACGCGCGCGCGACAAAGGACATGGATCGAGCCATGCGATTACCCCCCAGGTGATCGAATCACCGGAAGCCTCGCATGGCGGGCAGGACGGGTCAACCCGTTGTGCCCCAGGCGATCCGGCCCCGGCCCTGGTGCGAATCCAGGGCCGGGACGGGACGGGTCAGGCGAGTGCGGCGGCCTCGGCGGCCAGCTTCTCCACCACGGCCCAGTCCCCGGCGGCCAGCGCGGCCTTGGGGGTCAGCCAGGAGCCGCCGACGCAGGAGACGTTGGGCAGCGCCAGATAGCCGCGGGCGCTGGTGACGGTGATGCCGCCGGTCGGGCAGAACCGCAGGTGCGGCAACGGTCCGGAGAGCGCCTTGAGGAAGGTGGTGCCGCCGGACTGCTCGGCAGGGAAGAACTTCAGCGTCTCGTGCCCGCGTTCGGCCAGCGCCAGCGCCTCGGAGATGGTGGCCGCGCCGGGCAGGAACGGCACCCCCGAGTCCTCCAGCGCGGAGAGCAGGCTGGGCGTGGTGCCCGGGGTGACCAGGAACCGGCTGCCCGCCTTGACCGAGGCGGTCGCCTGCTCGGCGGTGATCACGGTGCCCGCGCCGACCAGGATCTCCGGCACCTCGGCCGCGATCCGCTCGATCGCGGGCAGCCCGGCGGCGGTGCGCAGGGTCACCTCGATGACGCCGATCCCGCCCTTGGCCAGCGCCCGCGCCAGTGGCACGGCGTGCTCGACCTCGTCGATGACGACGACCGGGATGACGGGGGAGACGGCGAGAAGCTCCCGTGCGGTGGTCACTGAACTACCTCCATCGGCAGGCCCGGGTTCGCGGGCAGGGGGAAAACACTGGCGCCCTGGCTGGCCGGGCCGACCGCGGTGCGCAACGCGCCGAACAGCTCCCGGCCCACGCCGACCCACTCCTCGTCGGCGGGCGGGCCGTCCACGATCGCGCGTTCGGCCAGTTCGGCGTCGGGCACCAGCACCTCCAGGATGCCCGCCTCGGCGTCGAGGCGGATCATGTCGCCATCGCGGACCCTGGCCAGCATGCCGCCGACCGCGGCCTCTGGGGTGAGCTGGATGGCGGCTGGGATCTTGCCGGAGGCGCCGGACATCCGCCCGTCGGTGACCAGCGCGACCCGGTGCCCCCGGTCCATCAGCACACCCAGCGCCGGGGTCAGCCCGTGCAGTTCGGGCATGCCGTTGGCGCGCGGGCCCTGGTTGCGGACCACCACCACGACATCGCCGTCCACCTCGCCGGCGGCGAAGGCGGCGCTGACCGCGTGCTGGTCGGTGAACACCCGCGCGGGCGCGTGCACCACCCGGTGTTCGGGGGCCACCGCGGACACCTTGATCACCGAGGTGCCCAGGTTGCCGTGCAGCACCCGCAGCCCGCCGTCCCCGGCGAAGGGCTCGCGCACCGAGGTCAGCACCTCGGGGGCCTGGCTGCGCTTGGGCGCGTCCCGCCAGGTCAGCTCGCCGCCGGCCATGGTCGGCTCCTGGCGGTAGCGGTGCAGGCCGGGACCGGCCACGGTGCGCACGTCGGCGTGCAGCAGTCCCGCGTCCAGCAGCTCGCCGACCAGGTAGGGCACGCCGCCGGCGGCGTGGAAGTGGTTGATGTCCGCGCTGCCGTTGGGGTAGATCCGGGCCAGCAGCGGCACCACCCTGGACAGGTCGCTGAAGTCGTCCCAGGTGAGCTGGATGCCCGCGGCCGCGGCGATGGCGGGCAGGTGCAGGGTGTGGTTGGTGGACCCGCCGGTGGCCAGCAGCGCGACCACGCCGTTGACCACGCTGCGCTCGTCCACCACCTCGCCGATCGGGGTGTACTCGCCGCGTCCGTGCGCCAGTTCCACCACCCGGCGGGCGGCGTGCTCGGTCAGCGCCTGGCGCAGGCCGGTGTCGGGGGGCACGAAGCTGGAGCCGGGCAGGTGCAGGCCCATCACCTCGACCACCAGCTGGTTGGAGTTGGCGGTGCCGTAGAAGGTGCAGGTCCCCGGCGAGTGGTAGGAGGCCTCCTCGGCTTCGAGGAGGTCCGCGCGGGTGGCCTTGCCCTCGGCGAAGAGCTGCCGGACCCTGGCCTTCTCCTTGTTGGGCAGGCCGGAGGCCATCGGACCGGCCGGGATCAGCAGGGTCGGCAGGTGCCCGAAGGCCAGCGCGCCGATCAGCAGACCGGGCACGATCTTGTCGCAGACGCCGAGCAGCAGCGCGCCGTCGAACATCTCGTGGGAGAGCGCGACGCCGGTGGCCATCGCGATGACCTCCCGGCTGAACAGGGACAACTCCATGCCGCCGCGGCCCTGGGTGATGCCGTCGCACATGGCGGGCACGCCGCCGGCGAACTGGGCCACCCCGCCCGCGGTGCGCACCGCGGCTTTGATGATCTCCGGGTAGTCGGCGAAGGGCTTGTGCGCGGAGAGCATGTCGTTGTAGCTGGACACGATCGCGATGCCGGGCGCCCGGTTGGCGCGCAGCAGCGCCCGGTCCGGGCCCGTGATGCCGGCGAATCCGTGCGCCAGGTTGCTGCACCCCAGGCCACCGCGGGCCGGTCCCTCACCTGCTGCGACGGCGAGTCGTCGCAGGTAGGCCGTTCGGGAGCGCTCGCTGCGGGCGGCTATCCGGTCGGTCACATCCGCGATGACGGAATGAAGCTGGCTCATGCCGGGGCTCCTCGTCGGTCCTTGGGCCACCTGGGTGACCCCGCGGAGACGACTTTGGCGCCGCGTAGCTGGCAGTCAGTACGTCTCACACGTTAGGCGTAACTCCCCGGTAACAGCAAAACCGATACAGAAGCGTGAAGCAGCCGAGTTTCGCCCGGATGAGACCACCGGATGAAACCTGGCGTGTGGGCCTTGTCACAAGGTCCAGTCAGCGGGCAGAGTCTGCGGCACCACCACGACGCGTCGAGGGAGGTGTTCGGTATGCCGGACACGGAACTGGCCGCTCTGCAGCGAGCGATCGGCGATCTCCGCCAGAGTCTGACCCAGCTGCGGCTGCGCTATGGCGACACCACCGCGGTACGGCGGATCGCCAACGATGTCGACCGGCTCGACATCGACGCCGCCGAACTGTCCGCCCTGCCGGTCCCGCGCACCGCGGGCCAACGGGAGATGGTCGTCGTCTCCGACACCCCGTACGACCCCGACCTGTGGCGCGGGGCCGATGACGAGGGCGTAGGCGGCTACCGGGCCCAGGCATAGGGCAGGGCCATCCCGTTTCGGTCGAGACGGAGCACCACCCGCTGACTCGCAACGACGCGGACACCAGCGAACAAGGGACACCATGACGGTTTCCGACAACGCCGCCGGTCGGGCGCGCATCGACGCACGCACGTTGCGCACCGACCGGTGGTGGCTTTCTCCCCTGCTGACCTTCGCCGGACTGGCCACGTTCATCGTCTACGGGCTCGTCCGCACGTTCATGAACAGCGCGTACTGGGTGCCCCAGTACCAGTACCTGGCGCCGTTCTACTCGCCGTGCCTCTCCGAAGCCTGCGTTGAGGGCTCCGCGCACTTCGGCCGCTGGTTCCCCGATCTCGGGTTCCTGATCACGCCGCCGCTGTTCGTGCTGCCGTTCGTGCTCGGCTTCCGGCTGACCTGCTACTACTACCGCAAGGCCTACTACCGGGCGTTCTGGTTCTCGCCCCCGGCCTGCGCGGTCGCCGAGCCGCACGCGAAGTACTCCGGCGAGACCCGGTTCCCGCTGATCGTGCAGAACATCCACCGCTACTTCTTCTACGCGGCCATTCCGATCGCGGGCATCCTCACCTGGGACGCGGTGATCGCCTTCACCGGCAAGGACGGTGGCTTCGGCATCGGCCTTGGCAGTCTGATCCTGCTCACCAACGTGGTGCTGATCTGGTGTTACACCATCTCCTGCCACTCCTGCAGGCACATCATCGGCGGGCGGCTCACCCACTTCTCCAAACACCCGGTGCGGTACTGGCTGTGGGGCAAGGTGTCCAAGCTCAACGGCAGGCATATGCAGCTCGCCTGGGCCTCCTTGGCCTCGGTGGGGCTGGCTGACCTGTACGTGTCGCTGGTCGCGAGCGGTGTGCTCACCGACCTGCGCCTCTTCAACTGACCTTCGGGGCATCTGACAGCGAGGAATTAGACACAGCATGAGCGAAGTCGAACGGCACAGCTACGACGTCGTGGTGATCGGTGCCGGCGGCGCTGGCCTGCGCGCGGCGATCGAGGCCAGGGAACACGGCATGCGGGTGGCGATCGTGTGCAAGTCCCTGTTCGGCAAGGCGCACACGGTGATGGCCGAGGGCGGCATCGCCGCGGCCATGGGCAACGTCAACTCCGGGGACAACTGGAAGGTGCACTTCCGGGACACCATGCGCGGCGGCAAGTTCCTGAACAACTGGCGGATGGCTGAGCTGCACGCCCAGGAGGCGCCGCAGCGGGTGTGGGAGCTGGAGACCTACGGCGCGCTGTTCGACCGGACCAAGGACGGCCGGATCAGCCAGCGCAACTTCGGCGGCCACGAGTACCCGCGGCTGGCCCACGTCGGCGACCGCACCGGGCTGGAACTGATCCGCACCCTGCAACAGAAGATCGTGTCCTTGCAGCAGGAGGACTTCGCCGAATCGGGTGATTACGAGGCCAGGCTGAAGGTCTTCGCCGAGTGCACGGTCACCGAACTGCTCAAGGACGGCGACCGGGTCTCCGGCGCGTTCGGCTACTGGCGCGAGTCCGGCCGGTTCGTGCTCTTCGAGACCCCGGCGGTGGTGCTGGCCACCGGCGGCATCGGCAAGTCCTTCAAGGTGACCTCCAACTCCTGGGAGTACACCGGGGACGGGCACGCGCTGGCCATGCGCACGGGCGCGGCGCTGATCAACATGGAGTTCGTGCAGTTCCACCCGACCGGCATGGTCTGGCCGCCGAGTGTGAAGGGCATCCTGGTCACCGAGTCGGTGCGCGGGGACGGCGGCGTGCTGCGCAACTCCGAGGGCAAGCGGTTCATGTTCGACTACGTGCCCGAGGTCTTCAAGGACAAGTACGCCAAGACCGAGGCCGAGGGCGACCGCTGGTACACCGACCCGGACAACAACCTGCGCCCACCGGAGCTGCTGCCCCGCGACGAGGTGGCGCGGGCGATCAACTCCGAGGTCAAGGCGGGCCGGGGATCGCCGCACGGCGGGGTGTTCCTGGACGTCTCCAGCCGGCTGCCCGCCGAGGAGATCATCCGGCGGCTGCCCTCGATGCACCACCAGTTCAAGGAACTGGCCGATGTGGACATCACCGCGGAGCCGATGGAGGTCGGCCCGACCTGTCACTACGTGATGGGCGGGGTGCAGGTGGACCCGGACAGCGGTCAGTCCAGGGTGCCGGGCCTGTTCGCCGCCGGTGAGGTCTCCGGCGGCATGCACGGCTCGAACCGCCTGGGCGGCAACTCGTTGTCCGACCTGCTGGTCTTCGGCAAGCGCGCCGGGGCCGGCGCGGCGTCCTATGTGGAGGGTCTCGGGACGGTGCGGCCGGCAGTGCTCCAGTCCGATGTGGACAGTGCGGCGGAGGCGGCGCTGACGCCGTTCACCGCGGCCGCGGTCGACGGTCCGGTGGAGAACCCGTACACGCTGCACACCGAACTCCAGCAGGTGATGAACGACCTGGTCGGCATCATCCGCAAGGGCGAGGAGATGACCCTGGCGCTGAAGAAGCTCGACGACCTGCGGCAGCGCGCGGCGCACGCCGGGGTCGAGGGCCACCGGCAGTTCAATCCCGGCTGGCACCTGGCGCTGGACCTGGCCAACATGCTGCTGGTCAGCGAATGCGTGGCCAGGGCGGCCCTGGAGCGCACCGAGAGCCGCGGCGGGCACACCAGGGACGACTTCCCGGTGATGGATCCGACCTGGCGGCACACCACCCTGGTGTGCACTGTGGACGGTCCAGGGGTGGCCGTGACCAGGGAGACGCCGTCGTCGATGCGCGAGGATCTGTTGTCGCTCTTCGAGATCGGCGAGCTGCGCAAGTACTACACCGAGGCCGAGCTGACCGGGCATCCGGGCGGCCAGGAAGAGCGGGGCTGAGATGAGCTACCAGGCGCACTTCCGGGTCTGGCGCGGGGACAGCGCGGGCGGCGGTCTCACCGACTTCACCGTGGAGGTCAACGAGGGCGAGGTGGTGCTCGACATCATCCACCGCCTGCAGGCCACCCAGGCCCCCGACCTCGCCGTTCGCTGGAACTGCAAGGCGGGCAAATGCGGTTCCTGCTCCGCGGAGATCAACGGCAAACCGCGGCTGCTGTGCATGACCCGGATGTCCACCTTCACCGAGTCCGAGACGGTCACGGTGACCCCGATGCGCACCTTCCCGGTGGTGCGCGATCTGGTGTGCGACGTGTCGTTCAACTACGTCAAGGCCCGCGAGGTGCCCGCGTTCAAGCCGCCGGAGGGCGTGGCCCCTGGTGACTACCGGATGCAGCAGGTCGACGTGGAGCGCTCGCAGGAGTTCCGCAAGTGCATCGAGTGCTTCCTGTGCCAGAACACCTGTCACGTGGTGCGCGACCACGAGGAGAACAAGGAGTCCTTCTCCGGGCCGCGGTTCCTGATGCGCATCGCCGAACTGGAGATGCACCCGCTGGACGCGGCCGACCGGCACCAGGACGCGCAGAGCAAGCACGGGCTCGGGCTGTGCAACATCACCAAGTGCTGCACCGAGGTCTGCCCCGAGCACATCCAGATCACCGACAACGCGCTGATCCCGCTGAAGGAACGGGTGGCGGACCGGCGCTACGACCCGCTGCTCAAGCTGTTCCGGCGGCGTAAGGACGACTGAGGCGACGTCAGGCCCCCGGTGGCCGGGGTGGGTACGGTGGCGGCGATGTCCTCGACACCGTCTGTCCAACCGCTGCCCTGGCCACCGGAATGGCCGCGGGCGCGCGGCCGCTGGTACCTAGCCCTGGGCTGGCTGACTTTGCTCGCGCTGGTGTCCTTCGGCGGTGCGGCGCTGCTGCGGGGCGGCGAGTTCGATCCGGCGGTCAAGTACTTCGTGCTGTTCGGGCTCGTCTTCGCGGTGGTCGTGGTGCTGGGCTACGACAGCAGGGTCCGGCGGCGCCGGGGCCAGGTGCGCACGGCGCCGGACCTGACCGGGCGGCAGGGGACCGTGTTGCCCTATTCCTGGCTGGGCTTCGCCGGGGCGCTCGTGCTCACCGTGCTGATGGCGCTGATCCTCGGGCTGGCCGCCTACGACCTCGGGCGCAGTCCGGCGGTCGTCGCCCCGGCCGCTGCCGCCGGGGTTTTCGGCGCGGCCGGGCTGTTCTTCCTGGTCTACCCGGCGCAGGTGCTGGCAGGGCGGATCGTGCGCGGACGGCTGGTGCTGACCCCGGACGGGATCGAGCATCGAAGCTGGGGCTTCCGGTCCAGGCTGGGCTGGGACGGGGTGCGGCAGGTGGCCGCGGTCGCCGGGGACGGACCGCGGATCTGGGTGTCCGCCTTCGACAACCGGATCGAGCATCAGCAGCGCGCCTGGCTCGCCGGCAGGCCACCGCGGGAGCCCGGGGTGCTCATCGAGGGGCGGATGCTGGGCGTGGATCCGGTGCTGGCCTACCGGATGCTGGACTTCTACGCCGCCCGGCCGGGGATGCGGGCAGAGCTGGGCACCCCGGCTGCGGTGCGGCGGGCTCGGTCGGGGGATTTCGACTAACGTTTGCGGGCCTGGGTGTGCGGCCCGATGACGGTGATGGTGCCCTTGCCGGACGGCGCCGCCTCGGTGGCGGCCAGTTTGGTCAGTTCGGCCAGGCTGATCCGGACCCCGGTCAGGCTCAGCGCGAGGCTGGCGTGCAGGGCGTCGCGGAGGTGGTCGTCGGTGATGGACTCGATGGCGGTCAGCCCCTCGCGGAAGCAGGCCTGCCGTTGGCGGTCGGCGCGGCGCAGGAAGACCAGGCCGAGCGCGACCGCGCCCAGACCGGCCAGGGCGGTGGCGCCAGCGCCGATCAGGCGGGCCGGGTCGCCGAGGTAGAGCGCCAGGGCGACCGCGATGGTGGCGAAGCCGATGAGCAGGCTGACCTGGCCCAGCGGGGTGTACCGGTCGGGACGCATGTCTCCAGGGTCGCCCCTGGTGAGCCCGTTGTTAACCCGGATCACCGCTGGTGATGAGTTCGAGAGCCGACCGTGACTACTTCACGCTCGGCGGCGCGGGCGCGGGCGAGCCGAAGCTCTCCTGGTACAGCTTCGCCCAGGACCCGTCACTGATCGCCTTGCCCAGGACCTCCACCAGCTTGGCACGCAGCGCGCGGTCGCGGGCCGGGATGCCGACGAAGTAGCCCTCGGCGCCCAGGTTGCGGCCGAGCACGGTGAAGGCGCCGTTCTCCGCGGCCGCGGAGCCGCGCAGCACCAGGTCGTCCCCGGAGAAGGCGGTCACCGCCCCCGAGCGCAGCGCGCTCACGCAGGCGTCGCCGTTGCGCTCCTCGACGATGTTGGCGCTGACCGCGCGTGCCTTCTCCGCCGCACCCGACTCGGCCACTACGCACACCGGCTGGCCCGGGGCGACCGAGCCGGTGCCCTTGCGGGTCAACAGGTCCTGGTGCACCGGCAGGTACGGGCCGACCAGGCCGATCTGCGGCTGTTTGCTGGTCTTGATGCCGCCGAAGGCCAGGTCCACGTCGCCACTCTCCAAAGTGGACAGTCGGGTGGCCGCGGTGGTGCTGCGGAAGCGCACCGAGTCCTTGGGCAGCCCGAACCCGGTGGCGATCAGATCGGCCAGCCGGATGTCGAACCCGCTGTGCTTGCCGCCGTCCTGGTTGTACTTGCTCACGCCCGGCAGGTTGTCCGCCACCCCGACCACCATGCGCCCGCGGGCCTTGATCTTGTCGATGGTGGGGGAGCCGCTGGCCTGCTCGGAGGTGGGTGGGATGGAGACGCTGGTGGCGGTGCCGCCGGGGGTGGTGCTGGGGGCGGGGTCCTCGCCGCCGCAGGCGGTCAGGACGAGGAGACCGGTCAGGGCCACGAGGGCGATCCGCTGCACCGGCCCAGCCTAACGGCGACGGCCCGCCCCCGGGATGGGGACGGGCCGTCGCCGAGCTTCGCGGCTGGCTAACCGCCGGCACCGCCGTCACCGGTGCGCAGGCCAGTGGCCGCCATCGGGTCGGGGCCGGTCGGCTGCTCCAGGTGGTCGGCCTTGACCCCGCGCGGTGGGCGGCTGCGGCGGGACATCCGCTTCTCCAGCAGCAGGGCCACCCAGCTGAGCAGGCTGTTGAGCGCGATGTAGATCAGCGCGATCACGATCATCGTCTGGAGCACGTTGTTGTTGTACTCGTTCGGCAGGATCCGGAACTGGCGCATCAGGTCGGAGAAGCTGAGCACCGCACCGCCGAGCGCGGTGTCCTTCACGATCACCGCGACCTGGCTGACGATCGCGGGCAGCATCAGCGTCACCGCCTGCGGCAGCAGGATCATCCGCATGGTCTGCGTCTTGCGCATGCCCAGCGCCATGGACGCCTCGGTCTGGCCCTTGGGCAGGGACAGGATGCCCGCGCGCACCACCTCGGCCAGCACCGAGGCGTTGTACAGCACCAGGCCGGTGACCACCGCGAACAGCGGCCGGTCCGCCCGGTCCACGTCGGTGAAGGCCGCGTAGAACTCGTTCGCGAAGACCATCAGCAGCAGCACCGGGATGGCGCGGAAGAACTCCACGACCGTGGCGGCCGGCACGCGGATCCACACGTGGTCGGACAGCCGCAGGATGCCGAAGAGCGCGCCGATGGGCAGCGCGATCAGGAGCGCGAGCGCCGCGGCCTTGAGCGTGTTGAGCAGGCCGGGTAGCAGGAACGTGGTCCAGACCGTGCCTTCGGTGAAGAACGGGGTCCACAGCTCCGGCCGCAGCTGGTCCTTGGCGCCGAGCTGGACGAAGATCCAGTAGAGCACCGCGAGCAGCACCACGGCGAAGATGATCGTGTAGACGACGTTGCGGGCCTTGGCCTTCGGGCCGGGCGCGTCGTAGAGAACCGAGGGGGCGCTCATCGCTTCACCGCCACCTTCTTGCTGACCCAGCCGAGCACCAGACCGGTTGGCAGGGTGAGCACCACGAAGCCCAGCGCGAAGATCGCGAAGACCAGGATGATCTTGTCACTTTCCTTCTCGATCATGTCCGACATCAGCAGCGAGGCTTCGGCGACACCGATCGCGCTGGCCACCGTGGTGTTCTTGGTCAGTGCGATCAGCACGCTGGCCAGCGGGGCCACCACGGCGCGGAAGGCCTGCGGCAGCACCACGATGCCCAGTGTCTGGCCGAAACCCAGGCCCAGCGCGCGGGATGCCTCGGCCTGCCCGACCGGCACCGTGTTGATGCCCGCCCGGATCGACTCGCAGACGAAGGTCGAGGTGTAGATGACGAAACCGAGCACCGCGAGCCGGAAGTTGTTGGTGTCCAGGAAGGTCAGGTCGCCGGGCAGCTCACGGGCCAGCTTCAGGCCCAGCACGTTGTACAGCGCCAGCGACATGGCCAGGATGATCAGCGTCAGCGGGGTGTTCCGGATGATGTTCACATAGGCCGTGCCGAACGCCCGCATGATCGGGACCGGACTGACCCGCATGCCCGCGAGCACGGTGCCCCACACCAGGGAGCCGATGGCTGAGTACACGGTGAGCTGCACGGTGCCCCAGAAGGCGCCGAGCACGTCGTACTCGCTCAGGAAGTCCAGCATGGTCTCCTCGACCTATGACTTGAGTAGACGGTGGTAGACGAAGTGCCGGGCACGGTCGTCGCCGCGCCCGGCACCCCGGGCTCAACTAGAGGTCAGCTCACTTCTCGGTCAGGGCCGGCGGCTCGCCGACCTTGAAGATGGAGCCGAGGTTCTTCTCGATGGCCTTCTTCCACTCACCGGAGGAGTAGAACTTCTCCACCGCCTTGGCGATGTCGGCCTTGCGGGCGTCGCCCTTCTTCAGGCCGATGCCGTAGTTCTCGGTGGTGAAGGTCTTGCCGACCAGCTTGTACTTGCCCGGCTGCTTGGCGGCCAGACCGGCCAGGATGGTGGCGTCGGTGGTCAGCACGTCGATGGTGCCGGTGTCCAGACCGGACAGGCACTGGGAGTAGCCGTCGACCTGCTGCAGCGACGCTTCCTTGGCGAACCGGGTGACCACCGTGTCGGCGGAGGTCGAGCCCTTCACCGAGCACAGCTTCTTGCCGTTGACCGACTCGGGGCCGGTGATCGCGGTGTTGTCCGCCTTGACCAGCAGGTCCTGGCCGGTGACCAGGTACGGGCCGACGAAGTCCACCTCGGTCTTGCGCTTCTCGGTGATGGAGTAGGTGGCGGCGATGAAGTCGACGTCACCCTTCTTCAGCAGGCTCTCCCGGTCGGCCGACTTGGCCTCGACCCAGTTGATGTTCTTGGCGTCGACGCCCAGCTCCTTGGCGACGAAGGTCGCCACGTCGACGTCGAAGCCCTCGTAGCCGGTGCCGGTCTTCTGGCCCAGGCCGGGCTGGTCGAACTTGATGCCGACCGTGAGCTTCTTGTCGCCGCCACTGCCGGCGTTCCCGCCGCCACCGCAGGCGCCGAGGAGGGCGACCGCGGCGGCAACGGCCACACCCGCCTGGAGGACTCGGGTAACGCGCATCTGCTGTCCCTTTCGGATCATCTCAACTACGAGGCGGCTGCCTCGCCCGTTCATCTCGCTGGGGCGCCGAAGCGTTTCAGTGAGTGAGGATCTTGCCGAGGAAGTCCTTGGCCCTGGCCGAGCGCGGGCTGGTGAAGAACTCCGTCGGGGTGGAGTCCTCCACGATCTCGCCGTCGGCCATGAAGATGACCCGGTCCGCGGCCTTGCGGGCGAAGCCCATCTCGTGGGTGACCACGAGCATGGTCATGCCGTCCTTGGCCAGCGTGGTCATCACGTCCAGGACCTCCTGGACCATCTCCGGGTCCAGTGCCGAGGTGGGCTCGTCGAAGAGCATCACCTTCGGGCGCATGGCCAGCGCGCGGGCGATGGCCACCCGCTGCTGCTGGCCGCCGGAGAGCTGGGCGGGGTGCTTGTCGGCCTGGTTGGCGATGCCGACCCGCTCCAGCAGTTCCATGGCACGCTGCCGCGCATCGGTCTTGTTCAGCTTGCGCACCTTCATCGGGGCGAGCATCACGTTCTCGAGGATGGTTTTGTGCGCGAACAGGTTGAACTGCTGGAACACCATGCCGACGTCGGCGCGCAGGGCGGCCAGCTGCTTGCCCTCAGCGGGCAGCTGCTTGCCGTCGACCTCGATGATTCCGGAGTTGATCGGCTCAAGCCGGTTGATGGCCCGGCACAGCGTCGACTTGCCGGAGCCGGAGGGCCCGAGCACGACCACGACCTGGCCCTTGGGCACCTCCAGGTCGATGTTCTTCAGCACGTGCAGCGGCCCGAAGAACTTGTCCACGCCCGCCATTCGGATCATCGGCGGAGTGTGGGCGGCCGAGGTCATCAAACCTCCATAGTCGGCAGAACACGGGGTGGTGGACGATGGCGGAAACCTAGGGGTCGGAAACCACACCAGTCCAGGGCACTTGAGTAAGACTTAGGGTCTCAACTCTGTCACGGATGAGCCACGTGAGTCGGGAGGCACCACACGTGCGGGTACTGCTGGTCGAGGACGACGACCGAGTGGCCGAGGCTTTGGAGCCCGCGCTGACCAGGCGCGGCATGGCTGTCACCCGCCTGCCCTCGGGCAAGGGCGTGCTGGAGGCGGTCGGCAATGTCGACGTCGTGCTGCTGGATCTCGGGCTGCCCGACGTGGACGGCTTTGTGCTGTGCCGGGCGATCCGGGCGGCCAGCGATGTCGCGGTGATCGTGGTGTCGGCGCGCGGGGAGGTCGACGACCGGATCCTGGGCCTGCACTCCGGGGCCGATGACTACCTGGTGAAGCCGTACGACATCGGAGAGTTGGTGGCGCGGGTGCACGCGGTGCGCAGGCGCCGCGGCGAGGGCAGCGGCACCCCAGGCGCGGCGCTGACCTTCGGCGATGTCGAGGTCCACATGGGACGGTACGAGGTGACCGTGGCCGGCGTGCCGGTCGCGCTGTCCCGCAAGGAGTTCCAGATGCTGGCCATGCTGGCCCAGGCCCGCGGCGCGGTGTGCACCAGGGAACGGATCATCGCCGAGGTGTGGGGCCGCAGCTGGTCCGGGGCGAACCGGACCCTGGACGTGCACATCGCCACCCTGCGCACCAAGCTGGGCCGCCCGGATCTGGTGGAAACCGTGCGCGGCGTCGGTTACCGTCTGGCCAGTCCGGCGGAGGGCTGAGCGGATGCGGTCCAGGCTGCTGGTCATCGTGCTGTCGCTGGTCATCCTGGTGCTGCTCGGCCTCGGCGTGCCGCTGGCGCTGAACGTGGCCGGGATCGAGCAGCAGCAGCTGTTCCTGGACCGGGTCGGCGACACCAGCCGGTTCGCCAGCCTGGCGCAGAACCCGCTGCTGGCGGACAAACCGGACCTGATCCGGCCCGAGCTGCAGCGGTATCACCAGGTGCACGGCATCTCGGTGCTGGTCACCGACCGGGAGAACCATTTCCTGGTCAGCTCGGACGACTCGATCAAGGTCGGCGACCCGCGGATCGCGGATCGGCTCAAGCTGGCCCTGGCCGGGCGGGTGCCGGAGACCGAGAACGCGCTGATGCCCTGGGACAGCACCCCGCTGGTGCTGGCCGAGCCGGTGCGGGTGGGCGGCGAGGTGCGCGGCGCCGTGGTCACCGTTTCGCCCACCGGCGCCAGCAGGCTGCGGGTGCTGCTGTGGTGGGGCGTGCTGGCCCTGGCCAGCGTGGCGGTGCTGTGCCTGGGTGTGCTGCTCGCACTGCCCATCGTGCGCTGGACGCTGCGCCCGGTCCGCCGCCTGGACGAGGCCACCGGCCGGATGGTGGCCAGCGTGGTCAGCGGCCGCCCGGTGGAACCCGTTGGCGGCGACACCGGCCCACCCGAGCTGCGGCACCTGACCCGCTCCTTCGACCAGATGGCCGCCAGCGTCAGCGATGTGCTGGCCGCCCAGCGCGCCTTCGTCGCCGACGCCTCCCACCAGCTGCGCAACCCGCTGACCGCGCTGCGCCTACGCCTGGGCAACCTGGAAGGCCACGTGCACGAGGACTCCGTCGACCAGCACAACGCGGCGATGGAGGAAACCATCCGGCTCAACCAGATCCTGGACGAGCTGCTGTCCATGGCGCGGGCCGAGGCCAGCTCGGTGGAGCCGGTGCCCGCGGAGGTGGACGCGGCGGTGGCCGAACGGGTGGACGCCTGGCGGGTGGTCGCGGCGGCTCGCGGCATCGCACTGTCCACGCGGACGGAGCCGGAGCTGTTCGCGCTGGCGCCGCCGCGGGGGGTGGAGACGGTGCTGGACGCGTTGCTGGACAACGCGCTGAAGTTCAGCCCGGACCGGTCCTCGGTGGTGGTGAGCGCGGAGCAGTCCGGCGAGCTGGTGGTGCTGATCGTGCGCGACCACGGCCCCGGCCTGACGGCGGAGGAGCTGGACCGCGCCACCGACCGGTTCTGGCGCTCACCCAGCCACCAGAACATCACCGGCTCCGGGCTGGGACTGGCGATCGTGCGGCGAGTGGTGGAGCGGGCAGGCGGCTCGGTCCGCCTGGACCTGCCAGAAGGCGGCGGCCTGGCCGTAGTCGTCGAACTTCCAGCCCTCGACCTCGGCCCCGACGAACACGCCTGACCCTCCCCGAAGTGTTGGCCGTTCTCGTACGCCCGATTGGCCAAACTCGTACGCCAAGTTGGCCAAACTCGTACGCCGGGTTGGTCGTTGTGGGCGGGGTCAGTCCGCGATCACCGCTGGGTTGAGGCCGGGGGCGATGCGGTTGCCCGCCACCCGGTAGCCGCTGCTGCCGTGGAAGCGGAACAGCGGCGTGGCGTACGGCGGCGCGGCCGGGTCGAGACGGCGCACCGAGTTGCCGGTGAAGCGCAGCCCGCCGGTGCTCTTCGCGTCCAGCACGCTGACGTCGCCGATGGTGAACTCGTTGTGTGTCACCGTGATCCCGCGGTGCACCGGGCTGGCCGGGTCGAGGATCCGGTTGGTCGGTTCGATGAAGATCGCGGGGTTGGCGGGGAGGGTGAAGGTGTTGTCGCGGATGGTCACGTCGGTGACCGGGCCGGATTCGTACCACTGGTGGGCGTCGGCGGAGATGTACACGCTGGCCATGGTCATGCCGTCGAAGTGGTTGCCCGCGATGAGCACCGGGCGGGGCGTGGTGACCAGGACGCCGCGGGTGGGCACGTTGCGGAAGACGTTGCCGGTGATGGTGACCGCGGGGGTGTAGGTGGTGTTCTCCAGCACCGTCTCGGCGGGGACGACCCCTGCCGGGACCGGGCGGTCCAGGGTGACGGTCATGGTGGTCAGCGGTTTGTCGTGGTCCCGGCCGGTGGGGCCGTCCACGGCGCGCACCTTGGCCGGGCCGCCGGGCAGCGGGCGCATGGTGCGCTTGTCGGTGAACTGGACCTCGTCGCCGGGGTGGAACTGGGGGAAGCCGGCGGTCTCGTTGTGCTTGTAGTCCACGCGCACGGTGTCCGGGGCGGGCTGGGCGGTGACTTCCAGGTAGGTGCCGTGCACGTTGATCGGGTCGTCGTGCGGGCCGTCGAAGACGTTGCCGGTGATGGTCACTTTGCCGCGGACGCCGGACATCTGGATGTGGTCGGCGAAGGAGGAGGTGGTCCGGCCGGACGCGGGGTCGGGGGCGAAGTTCACCGCCTCGATGGTGATGTTCTCGCTGAACTGGCCGACGATGCCGAAGGACTGCAGGTAGTGCGCGTTCACCCGGCGCACGGTGACGTCGCGGGACTCCCAGATCAGCGCGCCCGGTTCGGTGCGGTCGGTCAGGCGCATCTGGTAGACGAGGCCGGCGTCGGTGGGGCGGTCCGTGCCGGTGTAGTCGACGCGGATGCGCTGGCCGCCCAGGTCGGTCAGCTTGGCCACGTCGCGGAACACCGGGTTGCTCAGGCGGAAGGTGCGGCGGGCGGCCGGATCGTGGGCCTGGGTGTACTGGAGTTTGTCCTGGCCGGACCAGTACGGCTGACCGGTCACCGGGCTGGTTTCGCCGAGCCAGGTCAGGTGGGTGCCCTCGACCCGGTACGGGCTGCCGGGCGGGACAGTCAGCACTCGGTAGCCGGGGCCGGTCTCGGTCACGGTGGCTTCGACGACCTTGGGCGCGGCGTAGTCGAAGGCGAAGCCGGTGAAGGTGACCCGGCTGGAGCGGATCGCGGCGAAGGCGGTCTGCTGGCCGTGGAAGACCAGCTTCGCGCCGCCGCCGTCCACCGTGACGTCCCGCATGTCCTCCACGAGCAGGCCGATCCGCTTGTCCCGGTAGCGCTGGTCGGCGCCGACGGTGTTGGACACGTACAGCTCGCGTTGCTCGGCCTGCTCCGGGTAGAGCTGGAAGGTGCCGCGGCCGAACACGATCCGGGTCGGGCGGCCTAGGCCCTTGGCGTGCCGGAAGGCCGCGCGGACCGCGGCCGCGGAGTCGGTCCGGCCGGTCGGGTCGGCCCCGAAATCGGTCACCCGGACCACCGCGGTGGGGGCCGCGGCCGCGAGTGGCGGGGTTAGACCTCCGATGAGTGCCAGTGCCGCTGTGGCAACCGCCAGTCGGTGCATGGGGCTCCTCCGCGAGGTCTGGGCCAGACGTCGGAGCGATCCTGCCCTAGGTCTTGGTCTGCCGGTAGTAGCGCAGGGCCCCTTCATGCAGGTCGATCGGGGCAGTCTCGATCGCCGAACGGGAGTCCAGGGACAGGGCTACCGCGTTCGCCCGGATCAGGTCCTCCCTGGCCTCGAACAGGCCCTCGGTCAGCGCGGCCACGGTGTCGGCGGGCAGCGCCTCGGTGGCCATCAGGAAGTTGCGCACCACCAGCGTGGTCACCGGCTTGTTGTCCATGCCGTAGCTGGAGGCGGGCACGCTGGCCTGGCCGTATACCGAGGAATATTTGTCCAGCAGGCCGGTCAGCACATCACTCAGGTCGATCATCCGCAGCTTCTGCCGCTTGGCCAGCTCGAACACCGCGCGGGTGGGCAGGCCACCGGACCAGAAGAACCCGTCCAGCTCCTTGCGCTCCAGCGCCACGATCGAGTCCGACAGGTCGGTCGGCGACTGACGCAGGTCCGCGGCGGAGAGTTTCGCCTGCTCCAGCAGCCGGTCGGCGATCAACCGGGTGCCCGACTCGGCCGAGCCGGTGCCGATCCGCAGCCCGCGCAGCTCGGACAGCTTGGTGGCCGGGACCTCGGCGCGCACGATCACGTGGAAGAAGTCGTCGTGCATCCGGGCCAGCGCGCGCAGCCGCCGGTTCGGGCGCTGCTGACCGAAGGCGCGCACCGCGGCGTCCGCGGCGGCGAAGGCCAGATCGGCCTCCCCGGACTCCAGCTTGCCCAGCGCGTCCACCGAACCCGCGGTGGTCTGCACGGTCGGCCGCGGCATACCCAGGTCCCGCTCCCAGGCCCCGGCCAGCGCGTTGCCCAGCTGGTAGTAGACCCCGGCGGGGCCACCGGTGGCGATGGTCAGCCGCACGCCCTCCAGCGCGCCGCCGCAGCCGGGGGTGGCGAGCACGGCGGCCAGGACGAGCAGCAGACTCAGGAGTCGGCGGGGCACCGGTTCATCCTGCCAGGCGGCGCGCTCTACCCTGGACAATCGGAACCGGGAAACCGGGAAAGGACGAGCGGGTGACACGCAGCTACCAGATCCGTACCTACGGTTGTCAGATGAACGTGCACGACTCCGAACGGCTCGCGGGCCTGCTGGAGGACGCGGGATACGTGCGCGCCGCCGATGACAACGCCGACATCGTCGTCTTCAACACCTGCGCGGTGCGGGAGAACGCGGACAACCGGCTGTACGGCAACCTGGGACGCCTGCGCCCGGCCAAGGACGCCAACCCCGGCATGCAGATCGCGGTCGGCGGCTGCCTCGCGCAGAAGGACCGCGGCGAGATCGTCAAGCGCGCGCCCTGGGTGGACGTCGTCTTCGGCACGCACAACATCGGCTCGCTGCCGGTGCTGCTGGAACGCGCCCGGCACAACGCCGAGGCCCAGGTGGAGATCCTGGAGTCGCTGGAAACCTTCCCGTCCGCCCTGCCCGCCCGGCGCGACTCCGCGCACTCGGCCTGGGTGTCGATCTCGGTGGGCTGCAACAACACCTGCACCTTCTGCATCGTGCCCTCGCTGCGTGGCAAGGAGAAGGACCGCCGACCCGGCGAGATCCTGGCCGAGGTGGAGGCCCTGGTCGCCGAGGGCGTGCTGGAGGTGACCCTGCTCGGCCAGAACGTCAACTCCTACGGCGTGGAGTTCGGCCAGCGCACCGCCTTCTCCGAGCTGCTGCGCGCCTGCGGCAAGATCGAGGGCCTGGAACGGGTCCGGTTCACCTCCCCGCACCCCAAGGACTTCACCGACGACGTCATCGCCGCCATGGCCGAGACGCCCAACGTGTGCCCGCAGCTGCACATGCCGCTGCAGTCCGGTTCGGACCAGGTGCTCAAGGCGATGCGCCGCTCCTACCGCGCCGACCGCTATCTGTCCATTGTGGACAAGGTGCGCACCGCGCTGCCGCACGCCGCGATCACCACCGACATCATCGTCGGATTCCCCGGCGAGACCGAGCAGGACTTCCAGGGCACCCTGGACGTGGTGGCCGCCTCCCGGTTCAGCTCCGCCTACACCTTCCAGTACTCCAAGCGCCCCGGCACGCCCGCGGCGACCATGGACGAGCAGCTGCCCAAGCAGGTCGTGCAGGAGCGCTACGAGCGGCTCATCGCCTTGCAGGAGCAGATTTCCTGGGATCTCAACCGGGAGCAGGAAGGCCGTGTGGTCGAGATCGTGGTCTCCGAGGGCGAGGGCCGCAAGGACACCGCCACCCGGCGCCTGTCCGGCCGGGCCCGGGACGGCCGCCTGGTGCACTTCAACCCGGCGGGCGTGGTGGATCAGGAGATCCGCCCCGGCGACGTGGTCACCACCGAGGTCACCTACGGCGCCCCGCACAACCTGATCGCCGACGGCGAACTGCTCTCCCACCGGCGCACCAGGGCCGGTGACAACTGGGCGGCCGGCCGCAAGCCCAAGACCTCCGGCGTGACCCTGGGGCTGCCCTCCTTCGGCGCCCCGGCCACGCCCGAACCAGCGGCGGTGGGTGGATGCGGCAGCCGATGAACGCCGACGCGCAAGACGGACGGGATGAGATGGCCGAGTTCGCCGAAGAGCTGAAGCAGGTCGAGCGCCGCGTGGTCCGCCGGGTGGAACCGCACCCGCGCAGCGCCATGGTGATCGCGGGCGCGGTCTTCGTGCTGCTGCTGTCCGCGCTGCTGCCCTGGGTCGGCGACGCGGCGGGCTGGCAGGTGCTGCTCGGCCAGACCGATCCGGCGCTCAAGGTCGGCGTGCTGCCCCGGCTCTTCGGCGGTTTCGCGTTGTTCTTCGGCGTGCTGCTCACCGCGCTCACGCTGAGCCTGCGGCTGTGGGCGCTGGCCTGGGTGGCCACCCTGGGCTGCTGGCTCTCGGTGATGCTGGGCCTGCTGTCGGTGTGGACCCGGCAGACGGTGTTCCAGGCCCCCGGCCCCGGGCCGGGCCTGTACGTGGCGGCGCTCGCGCTGGCGGTGCTCGGCATCCAGTGGTTCCGCCAGTCCTGGTCCCGCCCCTAGCCGCTGCGCCGGGCGAGTAGCTCCCGCGCCTGCTCGATCCGCGCCGGCTCGGCCAGGCTCTCGTACTGGGCGATGGCATCGGTCAGCCAGACCCGGGCGTCGCTGTCCCGCTCGGCCCAGTCACCCTGCTGCACCAGCATGTCCGCGGCCCGCAGGTCCGCGCCGAGCCTGCCGAACTCCGTCCGCGCCTCGCGCAGCCGGTCCCGGCCCGCGCTGGTGGCCCAGGCCCCGTCCTTGCCCGTCGCGCTGAGCTGCCTGCCCAGCTGGAGCAGGGTCTCCGCCCACGCGGCCAGCGCGTCGGCCGCCGCAGGGTGCCCGTGCGCCAGGTACAGCTCGCGCGCGCACCGGACCGAGGCCGCCGCCTCGGTGAACTCGGCCAGCTCGACGAGCACCGCGCCCCGCAGGTGCAGCACGGTCGCCCGCAGCAGCTCATCGCCGGACTGGTAGGAGTCGCTGACGGCCGCGTCCAGCACCAGCTTCGCCTTGCGCTGCTGACCGGCCTGGTAGAGCGTCCAGGCGGCCTGGTACCCGGTGCCGGCGGCGGTGCTGAACCCACCCCGCTCGCGCAGGATGGCCAGTCCCTGCCGCAGCAGCGCCACCGCTTCGGCGTGCTCCCGGCGCGCCAGCAGGCAGCGGCTGAGCCCGAGCAGCGCCTCGGCCTCGACCACCGCCGTGTGCGCCCGCACGGCCGTCTCGGCGGAGCGCTGGAACAGCGTGCTGGCCGTGTCCAGGTCGTGCGGCAGGTGCCACCGGCCCTGGCGGCCCAGGGTGGCGGCCTGGCAGTCCAGGCAATCCGGCCACGCGACGTGGTGCTGGAACAGCCCGCTCAGTCCGTGCCGCGCCAGCAGATCGTCGCATTCCCGCTGGAGCCCCCATTCGCACAGCGGGGACAGCGTGATCCGGCACAGGTCGAGCAGGTGTTCGCCGCCGTCACGCAGGCAGGCCAGCAGGTTGTGCCGCTCGGCGCGCAGCAGCCGCCAGCCGTCCGGGGCCAGCGGCAGCACCCGCGCCCGCGGGGAGTGCGGGCAGGGCGGATCGGCCAGGTGCGGGGTGAGCAGATCCAGGTAGGCGCGCTGGAGGTCGGTGCGCACCCGGGCGGGCAGGCCCGGTGGGTCCACGGTCGCGGACACTTCGGCGATGGCGGTGCGCCCGGCCCGCCAGCGGTACCGGTCGCCGTCCCGGCCCAGCAGTTCCAGCCGGACACCGCGGTCCAGCCGGGCCTGGGCCTCGGCCTCGGTCAGCTCGTCCAGCCGGGCCGCGATGGCGGCGGTGAAATCGGGGCCGGGATGCAGGGCCAGGCGCCGGAGCAGGCGCTGGTGCGGTTCGTCCAGGGACCGGTAGGCGGTCAGGGCGGCGCGGCGCAGCAGCCAGTCGCGCAGGGTGGCGTGCCGGAACCGGTAGATCGCGCCCTCCTGGCGCAGCACGTCCGCGGCGGTCATGGCGTCCAGGAACGGGATCAGCCGCACCGGCAGCCGTCTGGTCAGGGCCAGGGGGATCCGGGCGGCGGCGAACCAGGGCCATTCCGCCCGGGTGCACACCGCCGCCGCGGCCACCAGCACCGCGACCACGCTCGCCAGTCCCGCGTGCTCGCCGACCCTGGCCAGCAGCGGAAAACTCAGCCGGTTGGTCTCGATCTGGGCGGCGGCGAGCTGGACCAGCAGCACCAGCCCGGCCGCCCCGCCCAGCAGGTACAGCAGCGACCAGCGCCGGTCGGTGGCCAGGCTGTGCCGCGGGTTGACCGCCTTGCCCGGATCGGCGTCCAGGTGCGGGGCCAGCTCGCCGGGCCAGTGGCCGAGGGCCTGGAACCGCACCCAGTCGGAGTCGTCCTCCGTCACCAGCGCCAGCAGCCCGCCCAGGAACAGCCCGATCCCCACGCTGAGCACGATGAGCAGCAGGTAGGGGTCGACCAGCAGCAGGTTGGGCAGTAGGTCGCCGCCGCCGAGGGCCTGCCGGATGAGTTCCGGGAAGACCAGCGAGGTCAGCCAGATCAGCCAGCCGAAGGCCCAGATGAACAGCGCGCCGGCCACCAGGCCGCGGGCGAACCGGCGCCACCGGCCGGACCGGGTCGCCCGCCAGCGATCCCGCAGCCAGGACCTGATCTCGGCCAGGGAGATCGTCCGCTGCGGCGCGCCGGGTGGCCGGAAGGACTCCGGTTCCAGCCAGCCGGGCGGCCGCCGTCTGCCGAGCACCGCCCGGCGCAGCTCCCACCAGCGGAACTCCTGGGTGTCCTGACGTTCCAGATGCCGGGCCAGGAAGGTCAGCCAGGTCAGCACCGAGGGTTCCCGGTAGTCGCGGTCCGCGGGCAGGTTTCGCTTGCGGCGCAACGTGGTCGGCAGCCAGGACCCCAGGATGTGGTCCTCGATGGCGGCCGCGCCGGGCAGTGCGGCGAGTTCGGCTGGATCGCGGTCGGGGTCGTGCCGGTGGTAGACCTCGGCGGCCAGCGCGACCAGCAGCGGCCGGGCCAGCATCCGGGCCAGCGTCGAGTCAGGATCCTTGCGGCACAACGAGAACAGCCGTTCCCAGCTGGCCAGCTGCCGGGCGGATGCCTCCCGGCCGAGGATGCGCGCGCTGTCCGGGACCTCGATCGGGCGCAGCGTGAACACGGTGTCCACCGGCAGCCGGGGCGCGGCGGTGCGGCAGGTCAGGATCAGCGGCGAGCCCTCGGGCAGTGCGTCCCGCAGCGCCGCGCCCAGCGCGGTCCGCGGGCCCTCCGGCAGCTCGTCCAGGCCGTCCACCACCGGGAAGATCCGCTTGTGCACGACCAGGTGCCGGGCCAGGGTGATTCCGGCGGTGGTCTTGCGGGACAGCGCGCGGTGCTCGGTGCGCAACTGGCGCTCCAGCCAGCGTGGCACCGGTTCGCCCTCGGTCCAGGAGGAGGCGGAGATCAGCACCGGCACCGGCTCGCGCGCCGCGCGTCCCGGCAGCCAGGCGTAGGCCAGCCAGCGGGCCAGCGAGGACTTCCCGGCGCCCGCCGGTCCCACGATCAGCACCCTGGCCCGCTGCTCGCGTAGCCGGGCCGCGGTCTCCTCGATCTGCGCGCGGGTGGTGCGGCGCAGCCGGAACTGTGGATCAGGTTCGACCGGATGGTAGGAGCTGATCGCCCACGGCACCTCGATCAGTCGCCCGGATTGCAGGCCGCGGTGGTTCAACGCCTTGTCCCACAACGCTTCCGAGGTCTGGGCCAGTGCGGTCACCGCGTCCTCGACCTCGGCAGGGCCGACCGGTTCCCGCCCGGCCCAGGTGACGTAACCGGCCACCGCGGCGCTGACCGTGATCAGCACGCCGACGCCCAGCCAGGCCCACGGGTTGTCCCGCAACGCGGTCGCCTGGCCGATGAGCACGGTCAGCGTGGTCCCGGCCCCGGCGGCCAGCACGGCCGCGACCACCCGGTGCCAACCCCGCCCAGCCACCCGACCTCCCGGTAGTCGCCTGACTACCCTCCGCAGTGTGCCAGATCGCGCGTCACCCGTAAAACGTCAATGCCGTAAAAAGTAAATTCTGTTCGGGCTGGGTTGTTTCTCCTAAGCTCTGAATTGCCACCAAGCAATTTTCCATGCCAAGGAGCAAACCATGTCGAAAACCACGCGCGCACTGAGTGTCGCGCTGTTGTCCGCGGTCGCCGTCAGCGGGTTCGCGGCCCTGCCCGCACAGGCCGCCGAGGGCGCGGTCCGGGGCGCCGACGCGGCCACCGCGGTGCCCGGCAGCTACCTGGTCGTGCTCAAGGACCAGGCCGCCAAGGCCAGCCCCGATGCGGTGTCCGGAAAGGTGGGCGCGCAGGTCAGACGGACTTTCTCGACTGCGCTGAACGGCTTCGAGGTCACCGCGGACGCCCGCGCCGCGCGCCGGCTGGCCGCCGACCCGAACGTGGCCTACGTGGAGCAGAACCAGGTCGTCGCACTCGCCGCGACCCAGCCGAACCCACCGTCCTGGGGATTGGACCGGATTGACCAGCGCAACCTGCCGCTGGACAACTCCTACACCTATTCGACCACGGCCGCGAATGTGCACATCTACATTCTGGACACCGGAATCCGGGCCAGTCATCAGCAGTTCTCCGGCCGGGTCGGAAATGGTTTCGACTTCGTCGACAACGACAGCAACCCGGATGACGCCAACGGCCACGGCACGCACGTCGCGGGCACCGCGGCCGGCACTGCCTACGGCGTGGCCAAGGGCGCGCGGCTGCACGGGGTCCGGGTGCTCAACGCCCAGGGCAGCGGCACCACCGCCGGGGTGATCGCCGGCGTGGACTGGATCACCCGCAACGCGGTGAAGCCCGCGGTCGCCAACGTCAGCCTCGGCGGCGGCGTGTCCGCGACCCTGGACGCCGCGGTGCAACGCTCGATCGCCTCGGGCGTGACCTACTCGATCGCCGCGGGCAACAACGGCGTGGACGCGGTGAACAACTCCCCGGCCCGGGTCGAGCAGGCCATCACGGTCGGCGCCACCAGCCGGACCGACGCCAAGGCCAGCTGGTCCGCGTTCGGCCCCCGGGTGGATCTGTTCGCCCCCGGCGTCGACATCACCTCCTCCTGGCGCACCGGTGACACGGCGACCTACACCGGCAGCGGCACCAGCTTCGCCGCCCCCCACGTGACCGGCGCCGCCGCGCTCTACCTCGCCACCAACCCGGCCGCCACCCCGCAACAGGTCCGCGACGCCCTGGTCGCCAAGTCCACCCCGAACAAGGTCACCACCCCCGGCGCAGGCTCCCCCAACCGCCTCCTCCACACCACCCCCTGACCCCCACACCGGCCAACACTCCCGGGAAGCTCCTCCGCCCCGGGAGTGTTGGCCGTTGTCGTACGCCGAGTTGGCCGTTATGGACGCCGGATTGGCCGTTATGGACGGCGAGTTGGCTGTTGTGGACGCTGGGTTGGCTGTTGTGGGGCGGGGGTGGGGTGAAAACCTCACGACGAGGGTTCTCGTGTCTTCTCCGTACGGCCTGGAGCATGCGGACCGCGCCCCGAGGAGCGGCCCCTGCAACCGGCCGCCGCCCCAGTCGCCCAGCCGTGACGGCCCGCGGCGTCCCACAACGGCCAACACCGGGTACAACAACGGCCAACGTGGCGTACGACAACGGCCAACACGCCGGTGGGGGTTGGGTTAGGGGTGGGGGATGCCGTCCCAGCGGATGGCGAAGGTGCCGGGGCCGACGTCTTGGGCGGTGGCGTGTACTGAGCCGGCGGCGGAGACGGTCAGGGCGCGGCGGCGGGTGCCGGTGGGGGAGGCCAGGGGGCTGGTTACCTGGTAGGCGCGTTGGGGGAGGGCTTCGGGGTGGAAGCGGACTTCGGCCAGGTAGTCGCGGACCGGGCGGCGGAATTTGCGGCAGAACAGGTCGCCCTGGCGGGGTGGGGCGCCTGCGGGGCTGATGATCTCGAACTCCATCATCACCGTCTCGCCGCGGCTCAGTGGTTCGTCGAAGAGGAGTTCGGCGGCCATCAGGCCGGTGTCGGGGTGTACGGCGAGGTTGCCCACCCGGCAGTGCCGCAGCGGCACCAGGTCGGCGGCGGCGCCGCGGGGGTGGCGGGGGTCGTAGACCACCAGCCAGCGGTCGGCGCCGTCGGCGTCGGCGCGCAGGACCTGTTTGACGCGCAGGCTTTGCTGTCTTCCGTCGCGACCGACCTCGACCAGGTCGTGCTGGCTCAGCCGGGTCAGCAGCTCGTCCGAGCTGGTGTCCACTGTGGACAGTAACTTGCCCAGGAGGTCTCGGCGGGACCAGAGTTGTTCCACCGTGGGGGTGGCGACCGGGGCCATGGCGTGTCTGCCGCGGGGACGGGGCGGGCCGACCAGCATCCGCAGCGCTGCCTCGGGCAGGCCGAGCACGGCCTCCAGATGGCCCAGCACCACGAAGGAGTCGTCGCGTTCTGGCTGGCGGCGGCCGGATTGCCAGTTGCTCAGGGTGGCCACGCTGACGGTGGCGCCGCGGGCGCGTAATCGGTGCTGCACCCGATCCAGGCTCAGGCCGCTGGCCTGGATCGCGGCGCGCAGGGCAGCGGGGAAGGGGCCGGTGCGCAGCAGGGTGGTCAGGTCGGGGGAGGAGACGGCCAGCGTCATGGAGTTGGTCCCGTTGGTCTCGTGAGGGCAGGGGCGAGACGTGGCGTACGGGATCAGCGACAGGCCGCGGAGGCCACCCGGACAAGGTCGATGTGACCCCGGGTGGTCAGGATTTCCTGCGGTGCCATGGGTTGGACGCTAGGGGCGGTGGTTTCGCGCTGTCAACGGCTCTCACGTGGTGGACAGCCCTCGACGCCTGGCCACGCCCCTGCCGATTCAGGTGCGTAGCCAGGCTCGCCAGATGGCCCAGTGTGTGAGGCACCGCCACCACTGGGAACCGCTTCAGGATTGCGGTTTCCCGTGGCGGCGGGAGACTGCAATCCTGAGCGAAGGCACCGACGATCGATGCGGGCCATCAGAGTGATGCGGTTAGGCCATCAGCATCAGGCGCAGGTGAGTGTGGCCTCGGCCCAGTCCGCGTGGTCGTAGTTGATGTTGTCGCCGCCGTCGGTGACGACCAGCCGGAGTTGTTCGGCGGCACTGACATCGGCGGTGATCGCGGTGGCGCCGCCTGCTCCGGTCAGCACGCCGGTGGCCGCTTTTCGGGTGCCGTCGGCGTGCACTTCGAAGACCACCGACCCGTTGGCCCCGGCGACCTCGTCGTCGATGCCGACCTGGGCGGTGAAGGTGGTGCATTTGCGGCCCAGGTACACGGTGATCTCACTGCGCGCGTGCACGCCGATGCCCTTGGGGTAGCTGACGCCGCCGATGGTCAGCGGCTTGCCGTCACCGGCGGGCTGGTTGCCGTTGCTGCGGTCCTTCTCGGCCGGGCCCCAGCCGTTGGCCACGCCCTGCCAGTCCAGGTCGGAGACCTGCGAGGTGCCCGCGGGCGGTGGGGTCTGCGCGCCGACCCGGCTGACCCGGTACATCACGGTGCCGTGGGCGGGCACTGAGGCGCTGATCGCGCCGGTGCTGGTGCGGGTGGCCTTGGACCACAGGTCCTTGAGCCGGAAGTTGTTGCCGGACAGGCCGATCTCCGCGGCGGTGGTGTTGATGGTGGCGGCCGAGCCGTTCTCGTTGAACAGCGCCACCGCGACATCGCCGTTGGCCAGCGGCTTGGCGATCACGTAGGTGCCGCCGGATGCCTTGATCTGCTTGCCCTGCACGCCCTTGGCGTCCTGGTCGACGTCGATGACGTCCTTGTTGAGCAGGGTGGTGAAGTTCTCCTGGTTGACCTTGCGCAGGTCGGCGCCGATGAGCAGGGGCGCGGCCATGATGGCCCACAGGCTGAAGTGCGAGCGGTATTCGGTGGGGGTCATGCCGCCGTTGCCGACTTCGAGCATGTCGGGGTCGTTCCACGCGCCGGGTTTGGCGTACTGCGCGAGGGGCAGGTTCTTCTTGAAGATCTGCACCATCTTGGCCCAGGTGTCGTTGATGTCACCGGTGGTGCGCCACAGGTTTCCGGTGTCCTGGGCCCATTCCCACGGCTTGTTCTGGCCCCATTCGCAGATGGAGAACACGATGGGGCGGCCGGTGGCCTTGAGCGCGTCGCGCATCTTGCGGTAGCGCATTTTGGCGTCCACGCCCTGGTTGTTGCAGTTATCGTACTTGAGGTAATCGACACCCCAGCTGGCGAAGAGTCTGGCGTCCTGTTCCTCGTGGTTGAGCCCGCCGGGGAAACCGAGCGCGTTGCAGGTCTTGGTGCCGGCACTGGTGTAGATGCCGAATTTGAGGCCCTTGCTGTGCACGTAGTCGGCGACGAACTTGATGCCGCGCGGGAATCGCTTAGGGTCGGGTTCGAGGTTGCCCTGGGCGTTGCGGGTGGTCTTGGCCCAGCAGTCGTCGATGTTCACATACTGGTAGCCGACGTCCTTGAGGCCCTTGTTCACGAAGATGTCGGCCATGTCCATGACCATCTTCTCGTTGAACTCCGCGCGGCAGTGCGTGGTGTTCCAGTTGTTGAAGCCCATCGGGGGTGTGCGGGCCAGGCCGTTCTCCAGTGCCTCGGCCTGCGGCGCGGCCACGGTGGTCAGCACGAGTCCGGTCGCGGCGATCACGGTGGATGCCGCGGCCAGTACGGCCGTCAGTCTTCTGCGCACGATAACTCCTTGTCCGGCAACGGGTTTCGCGGCGGCGAGGTGAGTTTTAGGACAGGCCCCATGGCTTGCCGGGGTTGCTGATCCGGACCGGTTCGATGGTCAGCTCGGGCATCGCGCCCTGCGGGTAGATCACCGCGGTGCCGCCGCGGGCCAGGTCGAACTCGACCACGCCGCCGGGCAGTTCGCGGAAGACCACCGGCGAGCCGTCCGGGCGGCTGACCTGGATCGGCCGCTGGATGCCGTGCCGCACCTTGCACGGCGAACCCGCTGTGCTGTGCACGGAAACCCACCGGGTGCGGCCGCCCTTGCGGACCGCGCTGATCTCGAAAGCGCCCTCGGTGAGGAATTTGTCCACGGTGACGTCGGCCCAGCCGCGCGGCACCGCCGGGAAGATCCGGATGAACTCGCCCCAGCTCTGCACGAGCATGTCGTGCAGGGACTGTGCCGCGGACAGCGGGGTTTCCACCACCGGGCTGCCCTCGCGGTACATGGTGTTCTCGGTGACCGGGTACCGGGTGCTGGGGTCGAAGAACTTCAGCAGGTAGGCCAGTGCCTCATCACCCCGGCCGAGTCCGGCCAGCATGGAGGCGGCGCCGGTGTAGCTGTAGCCGCGGTGCGCGCCCTGGATGGCGTGCCAGTGCTTGATCGAGGTGTCGATCAGCGTGCGCTGCGCGGGATCGTCGCCGGTGATCTCATACAGCGGGTAGACCATCAGCAGGTGCGAGTAGTGCCGGTGCGATTTCTCGTACGGCACCCCGGCGCCGATCATGAACCCGTTCTTGTCGGTGGGGTAGGGCACCAGATCGCGCAGCACCTGCCGCCACTTCGACGCGAGTGGGTCGTTCTTGCCGAGTTTGTCGTTGGCGTACAACAGGGTTCGGCAGCCCCAGCGGATCAGCGCGAGGTCGTAGTTGCAGTCCGGCGCGTTGCCGTACTCGGGGGAGTGGGTTTCCGGCAGGTGCAGTTTGCCGTCGCCGCCGGGTTTGAGGAAGTGCAGGTAGTAGTTGATGGACCGGCGCAGGATCGGGAAAATCGTGTCCCGCAGGATGGAGATGTCCATGGTGTGCCGGTAGGTCAGCCACACGTTGTGCAGGGTCCAGGTCAGGTTGCCGGTCTCCGGGCTGCCGCCGCCGTCGCCGGGGCGGGCCACGTAACTGCCCTTGAGCGTGGTCCGGTCGGTGCTGCGGCCCACGCCCGCGGAGTCGTGCTGGTATTCCGGCCGGACATTCTTGATCAGCTGGGCCTGGTTGTCCCGCAGTGTGCTGGTGATCGCGTCCAGTTCGACGTGGTTGCTGCCGTGGATGAGCCAGTATTCGAGCTGCACGTTCAGGTTCCACCACACCGCGGGCCAGCCGGTGGGCTCGAACCAGGGTCCGCAGGTGGCCATCACGGTGCCGCCGGCCCTGGTGCCGGTGGCGGTCTTGTAGAGCTGGATCCACCAGAAGCTCTGCAACCGCTGGTCCGGCAGCGAGACGAAACTCTTGCGGTAGAAGGCGTGCCACCACTCGCGGTGGCTGGCCACCAGCGCGGCCACCCCGAGATCGGCGGCGTCCCGGACCAGTTTCAGCGCCTCGGCCTCGGCGGTGCGGGCCGGGAAGCTGTGCGCCACCGCCAGCAGCAGGGTGTGCTCGCCGGAGGTCCAGGCCGGGTCGCGGTAGGCGGTGGCGGTCTGCCCGCCGGCCAGCATTTCCTGGCGCACCACCTGCTCCGCGCCGTTGGTCCCGCGCACCGGCTCCGGGTTGGGGGTGTAGCCGCTGGGCGGGTCGGGCCGGGTGCTGACCGCGGGTTCGGGGTGGAAGACCCAGCGCACCCGCTCACCGCCGCCCGGGGTCACCTGGGCCAGCAGCACCGAGCGGGTGGTGTGGATGAACGCGCGCACCTTCAGCGTGCCGGCCGAGGTGGTGATGGTGCCGGTGAACTCGCCGTGCCACAGGTCCAGGCGCCAGTCCACGCCGGTGATCGTGCCGGCGGGTTCCAGGGTGAGGTGGCCGACCGGCAACCGGCACACGCCGTGCCCGCTGCCGAACTGCGGCCGGTGGTCCTGCACCTCGGCGTGCTGCACGCTGAACCGGATCGCGTTCTTGCCCGGTTCCTTGCGGATGATCGACCCGAGCCGCCCGTCCCCGAGGAAGGGCCCCTGCCACCACTCGGCGGGCAGCTTCTTCCACACCGGATCCTGCGCGCCCAGGAACTTCGCCCAGTCCACCTCGGACAGTCCGGCGATCCCCGGCTCCGGGGCGGGGTTCTCGACCGGTGCGGCGGTGGCGCTCGGCGCGGCGGCGCCGACTACCCCGGCCGCCGCGGTGGCGGCCAGGAAGGTCCGACGAGAAAGATCCCATCTCTGCTCATCCATCGATAAGCCTCTTTCGCTTCCATGGATGGGCCGATGGCGGCATTTCGACCCCGATGTCGTGCACGAAGCTAGGAGCGTGGGCCCCGGCGCGTCAATGCTCCGACAAGGTAAGAGATCGGATGTATAGGTTTTCGAATCTGGTCGTCAGGGACAAAAAAGACCCCCGGTGCGCAGTGCACCGGGGGCCTGGTTCTCGCTGGTCAGCGGCTCGCGAGGGACTCCTCGGCGGCGGCCAGCCACTCGCGCCACTGCGCGGCCTGGGCCTCCGCCTCCTTGGCCTTGCGATCGTTGCCCGCCGAACGCGCCTTGGCCGCCTGCGACTCGAACTGCTCGACCCGCTCGCGGAACTGGGCGACCCTGGCCTCAGCCTCGGGGTCGGAGCGGCGCCACTGCGCGTCGACCGCGCCGCGCACCTTCTCCTCGACCGCGCGCAGCCGGCCCTCCAGCTCGCGCACCCGCTCCCGCGGCACCTTGCCGATCGCGTCCCAGCGTTCCTGCAGCTTGTACAGCGCGCCGCGCGCGGCCTCCAGGCCACCGGCGCCCGCCGGATCGATCTGCTCGGCCTCGGCCAGCAGCTCTTCCTTGAGCTTGGCGTTCTCGCCGAACTCCGCGTCCCGCTCGGAGAAGGCGTCACTGCGACGGGCGAAGAACTTGTCCTGCGCGCCGCGGAAACGCTGCCACAGCGCGTCGTCCGCGTCCTTGGGGGCCCGACCGGCGGCCTTCCACTCGGTCATCAGGTCCTTGTAGCGGGTCGCGGTGTCGCCCCAGTCGCCGGACTCGGCGATCCGCTCGGCCTCCTCCACGATCTCCTGCTTGCGCTGCTTCGCGGTGGACCGCTGCCGGTCCAGGTCCGCGAAGTGCGAGCCGCGCCGCCGGTTGAAGGCGTCCCTGGCCTTGGCGAAGCGCCGCCAGAGTTGCTCGTCGGTCTTGCGGTCGACCCCGCGCACGGCCTTCCACTCGTCCAGCATCTGGCGCAGCCGGTCCCCGGCCACCTTCCACTGCGTGGACTCGTTGGCCAGGCCTTCGGCCTCGTCGACCAGGGCCTGTTTCTTGGCCACCGCCTCGACCCTGGCGGCCTCCTTGGCCACCTTGCCCGCCTCGACCGCGGCCTCAGCCTTGATCACCAGCGCGTCCAGCTTCGTGGCCAGCGCGGCCAGGTCGCCGACCACATGGGCCTCGGCCAGGCTCTCCTTGATGGTGCGCACGCTGGTCAGGGCCTGCTTGGGGTCCCCGGCGCCGGAGGTCAGCCGGGTGTCCAGCAGTTCGACCTCGGTGCGCACGTCATCGAAGCGGCGCGCGAAATGCGCCAGCCCCTCGGCGGGCTCGCCCGCCTGCCATGACCCGATCGACCGCTCGCCGTCCGCGGTGCGCACATATACGGTGCCATCGGCATCGACCCTGCCCCAGCGGCCTGGATCGTCGGACGCGACCGGCACCGTTGGTGCCGGACCCGTTCCGCCTGGGTGCTGCGCCGGTGTGGCCGCAGCTACAGTCGCCAGGTTCGTGTCCTGGTCCGTCATCGCCGGCTCCTCCTTGACTGCCCGCCTCGCTCGCCCGCACCCGATCTGCGGGCGCCCCGCAGCAGCGGGGCCAGTGCACGTCGTCGAGGACCGGCACTCGCGGTCCTCGACGCCGCATTCAAACAGGTCAGGGCCGCCGGTGGTACTCCTGGGCCAGGTTGTGACCTTGCTTTTGCCTACGGTTGCCCCCGAGCGAGCCCCACTAGCCTTGATGCTCGTGATCGCCCGAGTCGCCTTCGCGCCCCATCCACCCCTGTTGGTACCCGAACTGGTGACCGGAGCCGCCACCGAGACGGAACCCCTGCGCCGGGCCTGCCGTACCGCCGCCGCCACCCTCACCCAGATGGCCGACCACTGGTGGGTGATAGCCGTTGACCAGGCCGGACCCAAGATCATCGGTCCGGAGGCCCGCGGCACCTTCGCCGGGTTCGGCGTGGACCTGGAGGTCGACCTGGGCCGCGGCCAGGGCGGCGCCGACCCGGAGCTGCCGGTCCCGGCGCTGATCGCGGGCTGGCTGCGTGCGCACGCGGGCGCACGTTCGGTGACGGTCCAACTGCTGCCCGCGGATCTTTCCCCGGCCGAGTGCCTAGAACTGGGGACAACGCTGGCCGCGGGCCCGGAACCCACCGGCCTGCTCGTGCTCGCCGACTCCTCGGCCCGCCTGACCCCGCGCTCCCCGGTGCCGCCCGACCCACGCGCCCCAGAGTTCGACGCTCAGATCTCCAGCGCGCTCGCCACCGGCGACCCCGCCCCGCTGACCGCCCTGGACCCGGCCCTGGCCGTCGAGCTGTGGGCACACGGCCGAGCCGCCTACCAGGTCGCCGGAGCCGCCACCACGGGCCGCGGCTGGCAGGCCGACCTCCTCTACTCCGACTGCCCCTACGGCGTCGGCTACCACGTCGCCACCTGGACCTGACCACATCGAGTTGGCCCAACTCGTACGGCAAGTTGGCCCAACCGGGCGTACGAGTTGGGCCAACTCGTACGCTCGGGTGGTGAGTCGTGTTTGTCCGGTCGCGATCGTCGGCCCCACCGCTGCCGGCAAATCCGGGCTCGGCGTGCGATTGGCGCGGCGACTCGGCGGTGAGGTGGTCAACGCCGATGCCGCCCAGCTCTACCGGGGCATGGACATCGGCACCGCCAAGCTCACCGAGGCCGAGCGGGACGGCGTGCCGCACCACCTGCTCGACGTCCTGGAGGTCACCGAGACCGCCGCGGTGGCCGCCTACCAGCGGCAGGCGCGGGCCAAGGTCGAAGAGCTGCTCGCCGCGGGCCGGACGCCGATCCTCATCGGCGGCTCCGGTCTGTACGTGCAGTCCGTGCTGGACGACCTGGAATTCCCCGGCACCGACCCGGAACTGCGCGCTCAACTGGAGGCCGAACTCGCCGAGGTCGGCTCCGCCGTGCTGCACGACCGGCTCACCGAACAGGACCCGGTCGCGGCCGCCTCGATCCTGCCGAGCAACGGACGCAGGGTGGTCCGCGCGCTGGAGGTCATCCGGCTCACCGGCCGTCCGTTCTCCGCCACGCTGCCCACGCCCGGCCCCGCCCGCTACGGCACCGTGATCATCGGCCTGGCCCCTGACCTGCCGCTGCTGGACGCCCGGATCAACGCCAGGGTCACCGAGATGTTCGCCGCCGGACTGGTGGACGAGGTGCGCAAACTGGAGGCGATCGGCCTGCGCGACGGGCTCACCGCGTCCAGGGCCCTGGGCTACCAGCAGGTCCTGGCCGCCTTCGACGGCGCGCACGACCTGGACACCGCCGCCGAGCTGACCGCGCAGGCCACCCGGCGCTTCGTCCGGCGGCAGCGCTCCTGGTTCCGCCGGGACAAGCGCACGCACTGGTTCGACCCGGCGGACCCCGGCCTGGACCAGGCCGTGCTGGACGTACTCTGAAGCCGTGGCCGGAGTGGAATTCCTCAAGGGACACGGCACGGAGAACGACTTCGTGCTGCTGCCCGACGCGGACGGAGAACTGGACCTGACCGACGCCCTGGTGCGCGCGCTGTGCGATCGGCAGCGCGGACTGGGCGCCGACGGCGTGCTGCGGGTGGTGCGCACCGCCAAACTCACCGACGCCCCGGCCGGGGTCGAGTCGGCCGAGTGGTTCATGGACTACCGCAACGCCGACGGCTCCATCGCCGAGATGTGCGGCAACGGCGTCCGGGTCTTCGCGCACTACCTGGTGCGGCAGGGCCTGGCCCAGGCAGGCGAGTTCCCGGTGGGCACCCGCGCCGGGATCCGGCCGGTCATCGCGCACGCCGACGGCACCGTCACCGTGGACATGGGCCCGGTCACCGTCTTCGGCCGCTCCACCGCCACCCTGGGCGGCCGCGAGTACCCCGGCGTCGCGGTCGACGTCGGCAACCCGCACCTGGTCTGCCCCCTGGACGGCGGCCTGGAAGACCTCGACCTGACCAGCCAGCCGGGCTACGACCCGGCGGTGTTCCCGCGTGGGGTCAACATCGAGTTCGTGCGCACCCTGGCCCCCGGCGCGCTGCGCATGCGGGTGCACGAGCGCGGCGTGGGGGAGACCCGCTCCTGCGGCACCGGCACGGTCGCCACCGCGGCCGCCGCCCTGCACCTGACCGGCCACAACACCGGCGAGGTCACCGTGGACATCCTCGGCGGCCAGGTCCGGGTCACCGTGGAGGACCAGCGCGCCACCCTCACCGGTCCCGCCGTGCTGGTCGCCAGCGGCAGGCTGGATCAGTCCTGGTGGGACTCGTTCCGCGCGTCGTAACCCGCGCGGGCCAGATACACGTGGTCCATGTTGGCCTCGGCCCACAGCTTGAGCTGCTCCACCGTGGCCCGCAGGCTTTTGCCCAGCGGGGTCAGCGCGTAGTCCACCCGCACCGGCACCGAGGGCGTGACCTCGCGGGTGACCAGGCCGTCGCGCTCCAGCGTGCGCAGCGTCTGGGTGAGCATCTTCTGGCTGATCCCGGCGAGCTTGCGGGACAGCTCGTTGTACCGGCGCGGCCCGTCCTGCAGCGCGCAGAGCAGCAACGTCACCCACTTGTCGCTGATCCGGTCCAGCAGGTTCCTGGTCGGGCAGGCGGCCAGGTAGGCGTCGTAGGCGTCCCGCTCGGCTGATCTGCGGTCGGCTGCGGTCTGCGTGGCCATGACTCTCCTCCCGGTGTGGTACGCACTGTGAAGTACGTACTCCCCGGGAGAGAGTAGCTCACTTAATGTCCTCCGCATGCGAGCAATTCTGATCAAGAAGTTCGGCGGCCCCGAGGTGCTGGAGGTCGCGGAGGTGCCGGTGCCCGAGGCAGGCGCGGGCCAGGTGCGGATCAAGGTCGAGGCCGCCGCGCTCAACCCGGTGGACCTGCTCAGCGCCGGCGGGTTCTTCGTACAGGGCGGGAACCTGGCGCAGCTCCCGGCCTACGGCGTGGGCTGGGACGTGGCCGGGGTGGTCGACGCGGTGGGTGCGGGCGTCACCGGCTACGCGGTCGGCGACCGGGTGATCGGCCTGTCCGACAAACTGGACCGGGTCCCCGATGTGCAGGCCGAGTTCGCGGTGCTGCCCGCCACCGACCTGGCCCCGTTCCCGGCAGGCAAGACCGCCGCGGAGGCGGCCAGCCTGCCGCTCAACTCCCTGACCGCCGACCAGGCCATCGACCTGCTGGAACTGCCCGAGGGCGGCACCCTGCTGGTCACCGGCGCGGCCGGTGGCGTCGGCGGTTACGCGGTGGAGCTGGGCAAGCTGCGCGGCCTGCGGGTGATCGCCACCGCGAGCGCGGCCGATGAGGACCTCGTTCGTTCCTTCGGCGCGGCCGAGTTCATTCCGCGTGGCGCCTCGCTGACCACCTTCGGGCAGGTCGACGGCGTGCTCGACGCGGCCAACATCGGCGCGGCCGCGGTGGCCGCGACGCGCCCCGGCGGCGGCTTCGTCGCGGTCAACGGCAGCCAGCCGGAGACTCCCGAGGACGTGCGCGGGATCGCGGTGTTCGTCACGGCGCACGGCCCGCGGCTGGCCGAGCTGTCCGCGCTGGTGGAGAAGGGCGAACTCAGCGTCCGGGTGTCCGAGGAGCTGCCGTTCGAGCAGGTCACGCAGGCCTACACCAAGCTGGCCGCCGGCGGGTTCCGCGGCCGGATCGTGCTGGTCCCGTGAGCACCGGCTCCGGCCGGGGTCAGTCGATCCCGGCCGGAGCGTTCCGGTAGCTCCAGTGTCACCCGTACGGCGGTGGGTCGGCGAAAGTGCCCGGTCACACCGGAAATCGCTGGCGGAACGTGGGACACTGGACCCCGTATGACGGAATTCATGACACAGGCCGACGAGACGGACATCCTCTCGACCGGCGAGATGGAACTGGCCGACCGCGCCGCGCTCCGCAGGGTCGCCGGGCTGTCCACCGAACTCGCGGACATCAGCGAGGTCGAGCAGCGACAGCTCCGGCTCGAGCGGGTGGTGCTGGTCGGCGTGTGGACCGAGGGCGACGCCGAGGAGGCGGAAGCCTCGCTCGCGGAGCTGGCCCGGCTGGCCGAGACCGCGGGCGCCGAGGTCCTGGAAGGCCTCATCCAGCGCCGCCAGAAACCCGACCCGGCCACCTATGTGGGCTCCGGCAAGGTCATCGAGCTGCGCGAGTCGGTCATCGAGACCGGCGCCGACACGGTCATCTGCGACGGTGAGCTGTCCCCTGGGCAGCTCCGGCAGCTGGAGGAGAAACTCAAGGTCAAGGTGGTCGACCGGACCGCGCTGATCCTGGACATCTTCGCCCAGCACGCCAGCTCGCGGGAGGGCAAGGCCCAGGTCGAACTGGCCCAGCTGCAGTACCTGCTGCCACGGCTGCGCGGCTGGGGCGAGTCGCTGTCCCGGCAGGCCGGTGGCCGCGCCGGTGGCAACGCCGGGGTGGGTCTGCGTGGTCCCGGTGAGACCAAGCTGGAGACCGACCGCAGGCGGATCACCAAGCGGATGGCCAAGCTGCGCCGCGAGATCCGCGCGATGGGCACGGTCCGGGAGACCAAACGCGGCATGCGGGTGGCCAACCTGGTGCCGAACGTGGCCATCGCCGGGTACACCAACGCGGGCAAGTCCAGTCTGCTCAACGCCATCACCGGCGCGGGCGTGCTGGTCGAGGACGCGCTGTTCGCGACCCTGGACCCGACCACCCGCCGGGCGCTGACCCCGGACGGCCGCACCTACACCCTGACCGACACCGTCGGCTTCGTCCGGCACCTGCCGCACCAGCTGGTGGAGGCATTCCGCTCCACCCTGGAGGAGGTCGCCGACGCGGACCTCATCCTGCACGTGGTGGACGGTTCGGACCCGCTGCCGGAACGCCAGGTGTCCGCGGTGCGCGAGGTGTTCGCCGAGATCATCCAGGACCGGGACGCGCCGATGCCGCCGGAAGTGCTGGTGGTGAACAAGCTGGACCAGGCCGACGAGCTGACCGCGACCCGGCTGCGCCACCTGTTCCCGGACGCGCTGTTCGTCTCCGCGCACACCGGCTCCGGCATGGACACGGTGCGCGACCTGCTCGCCGAGCGCATCCCGCGACCGGACGTGCTGGTGGAGCTGCTCATCCCGTACAGCCGGGGCGAAATGGTCTCCCGGGTGCACTCCGAGGGCCAGGTGCTCACCGAGAAGCACACCGAGGACGGCACCGAACTGCGCGCCAGGGTGAAGCCGGAACTGGCCGGGCAGCTCGGCGAGTTCGCGGACAACCGGGCGTGAGTTTCCCGACCCGCACAACAGCGCTGCTGGTGACACTGGCAGCGCTGTTGTGCTCCTCCGGGCTGCCCGCGCTGGCCGCGGATCCGCCCGCGCCGGTGGACAAGTGCCGGTACACGGACAAGCGGCTCAAGGAGCTCAGCGGCCTGGCCAGTGACGGCAAACGCTGGTACGCCATGGCCGACGGCGGCTCCCGGCTGCAGGTCCTGGTGCTCACCCCGGAGTGCAAGGTGGAGCGGGTGATCAGCAACGCCACCGACCCCTTCGACGTGGAGGACTTGGCCCGCGCGGCCGACGGCACGCTGTGGCTGGCCGACACCGGCGACAACGGCAAGAAGCGGGACAGCATCGCGCTGCACGCGTTGACGCCCAACGGAAAAGCCACGCTGTACCGGCTGACCTACCCCGACGGCCCGCACGACGCGGAAGCCCTGCTGCTGGACCGCAAGGGCACCCCGTACATCGTCACCAAGGAACCCTTCGCCCCGGCCGGGATCTACCGCCCTGGCAAGGCGCTGACCGCGCCGGGCCCGACCCCGCTGGAGAAGGTCGGCTCGATCCGGATCAAGTCCAGCAGCACTCCCGGCGGCCCGGTCGCCGGGTTCGGCTCGGTGCTGGTCACCGGCGGCGCGGTCAGCCACGACGGCACCGTGATCGCGCTGCGCACCTACACCGACGCGCTGCTGTTCCCGGCCCCCGACGGCGATATCGCCGAGGCGCTCAAGCGGGAACCGGTCCGCGTCCCACTGCCGAATGAGACCCAGGGCGAGGCCATCGCGTTCGAGCCCGACGGCACCCTGCTGTCCGGCTCCGAGGAGATGGACCCGATCCGCGCGATCCCCGGCGCGGCCAAGCTCGCCGCCGGCGCACCCCCGGCCGGGAACCAGAACCCGGCCACGCCCGCGCCCAACGGCGGCGGCAACCAGGCATCCGGCCAGCCCGCCGACGCGGAAGGCTCGACCTCCTGGGGCGGGATCCTGCTCGCCGGGGTCGGCGTGCTCGCGGTGATCCTCCTGGTCGGCCGCAGCCGACGGGCCAAGCGCTAAAACCCGCGTCCGCCGTCGAGTTGGCCAAAGTGGTACGTCCAGTTGGGCCAACTACGCGTACGACTTGGGCCAACTCGACGTTTGGCGGGGTGCGGGGGCGTGGGCGGGGCGCGCTTAGCATGGCGAGATGACGACGCGTGTGGAGACCGTGACGGTCTCCGATGGCACCTTCGACCTCTCCGTGTGGCTGCCCGAGGCCACCACCCCGCGGCCGGGAATCCTGCTGGTGCAGGAGATCTTCGGCGTCGGCGACTACATCAGGGCGGTGGCCGCCGACCTGGCCGCGCTCGGCTACGTGGTGGCCGCGCCCGACCTGTTCTGGCGGCAGCACCGCAACTGGGCCGCCGACCACGGCGAGGAGGGCCTGAAAGCCTCCATGGAACTCGTCGGCAAGCACGACTTCCCCGGCGGCATCACCGACTCGCTGGCCGCCCTGGAAGTCCTGCGCGGCCTGCCCGAGGTCGGCGGCCGGCCGGTGGGCGCGCTGGGCTTCTGCTTCGGCGGCACGGTCACCTTCTTCCTGGCCGCACAGGGGGATCCGGACGCGGTGGTGTCCTTCTACGGCTCCGGCGTGCCGGACAACGCCGGACTGCTGGCGAACATCAGCGCGCCGATCCTGATCCACTTCGGCGGCGCCGACCCCTACATCCCGCGCGCGGAGGTGGCCAAGGTCGAGGCCGCCGCACAGGGCCGGGCCAACGTCGAACTGCACGTGCAGGAACAGGCCGGGCACGCCTTCCACAACCGCAAGGCCCCGGCGTTCCACCACCCGGAGGCGGCGGCCGAGGCCTGGCGGCTGACGGAGGAGTTCCTGGCGCGGACGCTGCCGGTCAGCTGACCGTGAACTCCGGGGAGGCGCCGGTGAACGGGGTGATCTTGGTGGACAGGGCCTTCGCGTCACCCGAGTACACGATCCGGTACTTCCCCGGTTGCGCGGTCGCCGGCACGTCCCAGGTCGCGGTGACCCGGGAGGCCGCGATGCCCCAGCGCGCCCAGTGGAACTTCGTGGACCAGTCGCCGTCGTCGGCGACCCGCTTCCACCGGTCGCCCTCCTGACGCTGCACCTCCAGGTAGGACCCGCCGTGGTGCAGGTTGTTGTTCGGGTGCGCGCCGGCGAACTCGACCTTCACCTGCTGACCGCGGGTGTAGGCGGCCGCGGGTGGGGTGACGGTGTCGCCGAACTGGTACCCGATCGGCGGGGCGTCCAGGACCACCCCGGGCTGCACGGTCCACTTCGACCCGGACAGGTCCGGGACCTGCGGCCCGGGGTTGGTGGCCCGACCGGCCTTCAGATCACCGGCGACCCTGGCGAACTCCTGCTGGTAGGCGGGCAGCGCCCAGCGGCCGAACATGGTGTGACCGCCCTCGTAGTCCTGCTGGTCGTACTCCTCCGGCGTGGTCAGGTAACCCGAGTAGTCGTTGGTGTAGCCGGAGACCAGCACGTTCTCCAGCGGCGCCCCGGTGGCCGCGGCCACTGTCTGGCGCAGCCGCAGCCCGGCCACGATGGTGGCCTCCTTGGACACGGTGGCCAGGTAGAACTGACCGATCTTGAGCACCTGCACCGGCAGGATCTTCGGGGTCAGCCCGAGCTCGCCGGTGTCCAGCAGGATGTCCTTGGGGGACTGGCAGGCGCGCAGTTCCGGCGAGGCCTGGTAGCGGGCCTTGGTGACCAGTTCGATCAGCGGGTTGTTGCCGACCCCCTCCTTGAAGATGTCCGGCCCCGGCCCGTCCTCGGTGCTGCCCGCGGCGAAGCTCGCGCCCATGGCCGCGCCACAGGTCTTGTGCGCCTGGCCATCCCCGGTGAAGCGCTGGTCCACCGTCACATTGCTGAGGTCCACAAAGGACAGCCGGGAGCCGATGCTGCCCGCCACCGCGGTGCCGCCGTTGTCCAGCAGGCGTTTGGCCGCGGCGAACTGGCGCTCACCGATGATCTTCGTGTTGGCGATGTGGTCCTCGGTCGGGCCGGTGCCCGGCTTCAGCGCCAGGTTCGGGCTCATGTCCCCGGCGCTGGTCTGGGCGAAGGCCGCCACAAAACCCGGTGCGCCACTGAGGTAATCGACCCCGCTGACATCGCGCTCCCAGTGATAGGCGGCGTAACCCTTGTTGTCACCGGAGATCAGCTTGTGGTCGCCGCGCAGGCTGGTGCCGTGGGTGGCGAAGAAGTTCAGCGCGCCGATCGGCTTGCCGCCGCGATCGAAGCGCAGCAATGTGGTCTGCGGGTCGATGCCCTCGGGGAAGAATGCCTTGTCCGCGGCCGGGTTGCGGTCGAAGGCCCGGCGGGACCGGTTCACGCTGGCATCCCGCAACTCGCCCTTGCCCAGGGACACCGAGCCCGGCGCCAGGTCCTGGTGGGCCTGCTTCACCGAGGCCACGATGCCGTTGACGATCGCCTTGAAGGTGTCGTCGTGGTAGCCGAAGGTGGTGATGTTGTAGAGCGAGTAGTGCGAGTAGCCGCCCGGCCCGGAATGGGTGTGGGTGGCCGTGATGGCCAGGTTCGCGTCCGTGTAGGCCCCGCCGAGTTCCTGCCCGAGCCGCTTGAGCACGGCCTGCCGGACGCTGGCGAAGATCTGCCCGACGTCCACCGTCACCAGCGCGATCCGTTGTGTGCCTGCGGAATCGGCCACCACGAAGGCCCTGGACCGCTGCCGCTGGTGGATCCCGGCGGTCTGCTGGTCCAGCTTGGCGTAGCCCATCATGCCGCGTTCGGCCGGTTCCCCGGTCACATCGGCGATGCCCCGGCCCACCAGGTAGGTGTCCGCCGGCGCGGCCGTGGCCGGGTCGAGCTGGGTGAGCAACCCGGCGCCGAGCAGTGTTGCCAGGGCGAGGGTCAGGGCAGGTCTGATGCGGTTCAGGCGCATGGCGGTAGCCCTTCCGGCCAAGGTCGGCTGTGACCTGGAACACGACAAGCGTTGGCCTGAAGGTAGCGAGGCCCGAGGCGAATGTGAACCCTTCTCACGTATGACCCGGGTGGATCACGCCCAGTAGCACAGCCGGGCCGTGCTAGGCCACTCAGCGCACGCCGGTAGCCTCTCGCGCGTGCCATCAGTGGTCGCTACAGCCCCGCCTCGCCCGTCGCTGACCGAGCCGGTCCGACTGGACGAGCTAGCCGGCATGGTCGGCGCCGTTCTCGCTGGTGACAACGGCCGCGAACACGCTGCGGTCCGGGTCACCGGCGCCACCCTGCGCGCGCAGCAGGCCCAGCCAGGCGACCTGTTCGCCGGACTGCCGGGGGCCCGCGCGCACGGTGCCCAGTTCATCGCCCAGGCCGTCGAAGGCGGCGCGATCGCGCTGTTCACCGACGCCGCGGGCGCGGACCTGCCCGAGGTGCGCGCGGCCGGCCTGCCGGTGCTGGTGCACCCGGATCCGCGGGCCGTGCTGGGCGAACTGGCCGCCCGGATCTACGGCAACCCCTCGGACCGGCTCGCCATCATCGGCATCACCGGCACATCCGGGAAAACCACGGTCAGCACGCTGATCGAGGCCGGACTGCGCGCCGCCGGCCGCACCACCGGGCTGATCGGCACGGTGGCCACGGTCATCGCCGGGGACCGCCTCGACAGCGCGTTCACCACCCCCGAGGCCCCCGACCTGCAGGCGCTGTTCGCGCTGATGCTGGAACGCGGGGTCAGCGATGTGGCCATGGAGGTCTCCAGCCACGCGCTGTCCCTCGGCCGGGTCGCGGGCACCCACTTCACGGTGGGCGCCTTCACCAACCTGTCCCAGGACCACCTGGACTTCCACGCCGACATGGCCGACTACTTCGCGGCCAAGGCCAAGCTGTTCGACGGCCGCGCGGACCAGGCCGTGGTGATGGTGGACGGCGAGTGGGGCCGCAAGCTGGTCACCGAGGACACCGTCACCGTCTCCCTGGACGGCGCGGCCACCTGGCGGGCCGCCGACATCAGCACCGAGGCCACCGGCATCCAGCGCTTCCGCGCGCTCGGCCCGGACGGCATCGAGCTGCGACTGGCCATCCGGCTGCCCGGCGACTTCAACGTGGCCAACGCGCTGCTGGCCGCCGCCTGCCTGCACGCGGCCGGGGTCCCGGACGCGGCCATCATCGAGGGCCTCTCCAGCGTGGACGTGCCCGGCCGGATGGAACGGGTGGTGCGCGGCCAGGACTTCACCGCGGTGGTGGACTACTCGCACAAGCCCGGCGCGGTCGCCGCGGTGCTGGACTCGGTGCGGGAACAGGCCAAAGACAGCCGGATCATCGTGGTGCTGGGCTGCGGCGGCGACCGGGACAGCGCCAAACGCGCGCTGATGGGCGAGGCCGCCACCCGCAGGGCCGAGCTGACCATCGTCACCGACGACAACCCGCGCACCGAGGACCCGGCCGCGATCAGGGCCGCCATGCTGGCCGGCGCGCTGGCCGTGCCCGAGTCCGAGCGCGGCGAGGTCATCGAGATCGGCGACCGCGGCGCCGCCATCCGCGAGGCCGTGCGCCGCGCGGGTCCCGGAGACGTGGTGGTCGTGGCGGGCAAGGGCCACGAGACCGGCCAGGAGATCAACGGCGTCGTGCAGCCCTTCGACGACCGGCAGGTGCTGTCCGGGGCGATCGACGCGCAACTGTCCGGCAACCCCGGTGGCGCTCCAGGCGTCCACCACACGGAGGGTTCATGATTCCGCTCAGCCTGGCCGAGATCGCCGCGGCGGTCGGCGGGCGCCTGCACCGCACCGATGGCAGCCCGCTGGTCACCGGGAGCGTCGAGTTCGACTCGCGCAACCTGACCGAGGGCGGCCTGTTCCTGGCCCTGCCCGGACTGAAGGTGGACGGCCACGACTTCGCCGCCGCCGCGATCCAGGCCGGCGCGGCGGGCGTGCTGGCCGCGCGGGAGGTCGACGCGCCCGCGGTGATCGTGCCGCCGGTGAGCGAGGCCAACCGGGGTTCGGTGGCGCTGACCGGCGACACCGACGGCTCCGGCGCCGCGGTGCTGGCCGCGCTCGGCAAGCTGGCCCGGCTCACCGTGGACACGCTGGCGCCCAAGGGACTCACCGTCGTGGGCATCACCGGGTCCTCCGGCAAGACCTCCACCAAGGACCTCATCGCCCAGGTGGTCGAGCCGATGGGCCCGACGGTCGCGCCGCCCGGCTCGTTCAACAACGAGCTGGGCCACCCGTGGACCGTGCTGCGCGCCGACGCCGACACCCGGTTCCTGGTGCTGGAACTCTCCGCGCGCGGGGTGGGCCACATCGGCCAGCTCTGCCAGACCGCGCCGCCCCGGATCGGGGTGGTGATCAACGTCGGCACCGCGCACCTGGGCGAGTTCGGCTCCCAGGAGGCAGTCGCCCAGACCAAGGGCGAACTCGCCGAATCCCTGCCCTCGGCGGCGGAGGGCGGCGTGGCCATCCTCAACGCCGACGACCCGCTGGTCGCCGCGATGGCGCAGCGCAGCAAAGCCAAGATCGTCTTCTTCGGGACCGACCCGAAAGCCACCGTGCGCGCCGCGGACGTCGACCTCGACGAGCAGGCCAGGGCCACCTTCCGCCTGGTCACCCCAGCCGGGGAAGCCGAGGTCAAGCTCGGCCTGCACGGCGCGCACCACGTGTCCAACGCGCTGGCCGCGGCCGCGGTCGCGCTGGAACTGGGCGCCACGCCCGCGGAGGTCGCCGACCGGCTCTCCGCGGCGCGACGGGTCTCCGCCCGCCGCATGGAGGTCACCACCCGCGCCGACGGCGTCACGGTGGTCAACGATTCGTACAACGCCAACCCGGAGTCGGTGCGCGCCGCGCTCAAGACCCTGGCCGCCATGAGTCGCACCGAGCCCCGCCGCCGCAGTTGGGCCGTGCTCGGCGTGATGGGGGAGCTGGGCGAGGACAGCATCGCCGCGCACGACGCGATCGGCCGCTACGCGGTCCGGCTCGACGTCAACCGGCTCGTCGTGGTCGGCGAGCAGGCGGGCGCGATGCATCAGGGCGCGTACCTCGAAGGATCATGGGGAGAGGAGTCCGTACTCGTGCCGGACGTCGAAGCCGCCATCGCGCTGCTGCGTGATCAGGTGCGGCCAGGGGACGTCGTGCTGGTCAAGGCCAGCAAGGTGGCCGCGCTGTGGCGGGTCGCCGACGCGTTGCTCGAAGGCGGTGACACCGCGTGAAAGGCATTCTCGTCGCGGGCGCGATCGCGCTCATGGTCTCCATCCTGCTCACCCCCTACCTGGTCAAGGTCTTCTCCCGGCAGGGATTCGGCCAGGAGATCAGGGAGGAGGGTCCCCAGCACCACAAGACCAAGCGCGGCACGCCCACCATGGGCGGCATCGCGATCCTGGTGGCCATGTGGGCCGGTTACGGCACCAGCCACCTGTTCGTCTACCTGACCAGGGGCACCGGCGACCAGGTCGGTCCGACCGCCTCCGGCATGCTGGTGCTGTTCCTGACCACCGGCCTCGGCCTGGTCGGCTTCCTGGACGACTTCATCAAGATCCGCAAGGCCCGCAACCTGGGCCTGTCCGGCACCGCGAAGATCGTCGGCCAGGTGCTGACCGCGACCATCTTCGGCTACCTGGTGCTGCAGTTCCCGGACGCCAGCGACTACCACCTCACCCCTGCCTCGGTGAACCTGTCCTTCGTCCGGGACATCTCGATCATCTCCTTCGGCGCCATCGGGTTCATCATCTTCTGCAACCTGCTGGTGGCGGGCTGGTCCAACGCGGTCAACCTGACCGACGGCCTGGACGGCCTGGCCGCCGGCACCGCGGCGATGGTGCTGGGCACCTACGTGGTCATCTCGTTCTGGCAGTTCCGGCTGGACTGCTCCGAGCGGCTCAACCCGGCCTGCTACTACGTCCGCGACCCACTCGACCTGGCGATCGTGGCGGCCGCGGCGATGGCAGGCTGCGTCGGCTTCCTCTGGTGGAACGCGGCCCCGGCCAAGATCTTCATGGGCGACACCGGATCGCTGGCCCTGGGCGGCCTGGTCGCCGGTCTGTCCATCGTGACCCGCACCGAACTGCTGATGTTCGTCGTCGGCGGGCTGTTCGTGGTCGAGGTGCTCTCGGTGAGCCTGCAGATCCTGGTCTTCCGCACCACCAAACGAAGACTGTTCCGGATGGCGCCCTTCCACCACCACTTCGAGCTGGCCGGCTGGGCGGAAACCACGGTGATCATCAGATTCTGGCTGCTCGGCGGCATCTGCTGCATGATCGGCCTGGGTCTGTTCTACAGCGAGTGGCTGGCCTCGGGCGGATGAGCCAGTCCCAGTTCGCCGGCGCCTCGGTCCTCGTCGCGGGGGCCGGGGTGTCCGGTCTGTCCGCCGCCCAGGCCCTGGCCGACTGCGGCGCCAAGGTCACCGTCACCGACGGCAACGAGTCCCGGCTGGCCTCGATCACCGAGTACGCCACCGCGCTCGCGCTCACCGAGCCGCCGCCGGGCACCGACCTGGTGGTCACCAGCCCCGGCTGGCGGCCGGAAACCCCGCTGCTGGCCGCCGCGACCGCCGCCGGCATCGAGGTCATCGGCGAGGTCGAACTGGCCTGGCGGCTCGACCAGGAATCGGCCGACGGGCCGCGGGCCTGGCTGGTGGTCACCGGCACCAACGGCAAGACCACCACCATCGGCATGCTGGAGCACATCCTGCGCGCCGCCGGGGCCGACGCGGTCGCCTGCGGCAACGTCGGCCTGCCCGTGGTGGACGCGGTCCGCGCCGGACACCGGGTCCTGGCCGTGGAACTGTCCAGCTTCCAGCTGCACTGGTCGCCCTCGGTGCGGCCCAGCGCGGGCGCGCTGCTCAACATCGCCGAGGACCACCTGGACTGGCACGGCTCCCTGGACGCCTACGCCGCAGCCAAGGCCGCCGTGCTCACCGGCGAGGTGGCCATCGGCAACCTGGACGACCCCCTCGTCGCCGAGCTGCTGGCCGCCGCCCCGGCCCCGCGCAAAATCGGTGTCACGCTGGGCGAACCGGCCCCCGGCCAGTTCGGCATCACCGGCGGCAACCTGGTGGACCGGGTCGAGCAGGCGGTGCTCGCCGAGGCCGCGGCGATCCGCCCAGCCGGACCACCCGGACTCGCCGACGCCCTCATCGCAGCCGCCCTGGCCCGCGCGCACGGCGTCTCCGCCGACGCCGTCCGGGACGGCCTGGCGAGCTTCCAGCCCATCGCGCACCGGGCCAGCCCGGTCGCCGAGGTCGACGGCGTGCGCTACATCGACGACTCCAAGGCCACCAACCCGCACGCCGCCGCCTCCTCTCTGCGCGCCCACGACCGGGTGATCTGGGTGGCAGGCGGACTGCTCAAGGGCGCCTCGGTCGAAGACCTGGTGGCCGAAGCCGCGCCGCGACTGGCCGGGGTGGTGCTGATCGGCCAGGACAAGGACGTGATCGCCGCCGCGCTGGCGCGACACGCGCCCGAGGTCCCCGTGCACACGGTGCCGGAGGGGGACGATAAGGCCATGGTGTCGGTGGTGAGAGCGGCGAGCGCAATGGCACGACCGGGTGATGTTGTGCTGCTGGCGCCCGCGGCGGCCTCCATGGACATGTTCACCGACTACACCCACCGCGGCCGCGCCTTCGCCCAAGCCGTCCGAGAGGTACACCAGTCGTCAGAGGCTGGGTGAGGGCGGGATGCCGCGACGGACCCGCAGGACCCCCCGCGTCTCCTGGCGCTCGGCCCTCACCGCCTGGCTGAGCAGGCCACTGGCCGACTTCCACCTGGTGCTGGCGGTCTTCGGCCTGCTCACCATCCTCGGCCTGGTCATGGTGCTCTCCGCCTCGATCCCGGACAGTCTCAATAAGTTCAACTCCTCGTTCGTGATCTTCGCCAAGCAGCTCGTCTACGTCGTCGTCGGCCTGGGGCTGTTCTGGATCGCGCTGCGGCTGCCGGCCAGAACCCTGCGCAGACTCAGCATCCCGGCCATGGTGATCAGCCTGCTGCTGCTCATCCTGGTGCTGGTGCCGGGCATCGGCGCCGAGATCAACAAGGCGCGCAGCTGGTTCAAGATCGGCCCGCTGTCCTTCCAGCCGGTGGAACCGGCCAAGGTCGCGCTGGTGCTCTGGGGCGCGCACGTGCTGGCCACCAAACGCGCCATGCTGCACCAGTGGCGGCACCTGCTGGTGCCGCTGGTGCCCGCGGCGCTGATGATGTTCGCGCTGCTCATGCTGCAACCCGACCTGGGCTCCACCATCACCCTCGCGGTGATCGTGCTGTCCCTGCTCTGGTTCGCCGGCGCGCCGCTGCGGCTCTTCGGCGTGATCGCCCTGGGCGCGGTCACCGGCGCCATCGTGCTGGCCATGACCGCGGCCTACCGGCTGGAACGGCTGACCTCCTTCTTCAACCCCGACGCCGACCCGACCGCCTCCTACCAGTCCAGGCAGGCGCTCTACGCCCTGGGTGACGGCGGCATCTTCGGCGTGGGGCTCGGCCAGGGCAAGGCCAAGTGGAGCTACCTGCCCAACGTGCACAACGACTTCATCTTCGCCGTGATCGGCGAGGAACTGGGCCTGATCGGCGCGCTGCTGGTGCTGGTGCTCTTCGGCCTGCTCGCCTACGTCGGCCTGCGCATCTCCCAGCGCAACACCGACCCGTGGATCCGGCTGGTCTCCTCCACCCTCACCGTGTGGCTGGTGGCCCAGGCCGCGATCAACATCGGCTACGTGGTCACGCTGCTCCCGGTCACCGGGCTGACGCTGCCGATGATCTCCTCCGGCGGCACCTCGGCCGCGGTGACCATGCTGGTCTTCGGCATCCTGGCCAACAACGCCCGGCACGAGCCGGAGGCCGTGGCCGCGTTGCGCACCCTCGGCCCCGGCCGGGTCGGCAAACTGCTCCGGCTGCCCGCGCCCGAGCCCTACCGGCCACCGGCCAAACGCAAGCCGGTGCGCCCGTCCACCCCACCCCGCCAGGCCGGTCGCCCGGTGCGCCCGGCCGCCCACCAGGCCGCCTCGGCCCAGGACGACCGGCGGCGCACCCGGCGCAGCACCGGCAGCCCCGATCCCCGGCGCCGAGCCGGCTACCCGAACAGCCGCGAGGGCCGGATCCGCTGATCCCCGTGCCTGGGCGCGCTGCGTAGCGCCCCGGGCGCACGCAGTGTCACAGGCGGATTTTGTTACCCTCGCGGCCATCCGATCCCCCATGACGATGCCTGGGAATCCGGGCTGGAGGACTTCCGCAGTGTCTGGTGAAACCGTCCGAAGTGGACCCTGTGTCGTCGTCGCCGGAGGCGGCACCGCCGGGCACATCGAGCCCGCGCTGGCCCTGGCCGACGCGGTGCGCCGGATCCGCCCCGACGCGCGGATCATCGCGCTGGGCACCGAGCGGGGGCTGGAGAACAAGATCGTGCCGGCCCGCGGCTACCAGCTGGAGCTGATCCCGCCGGTGCCGATGCCGCGCAAGCCCACCCCTGAGCTGCTCCGGCTGCCGCTGAAGGTCCGGGACGCGGTCCGCCGCACCCGCGAGGTCTTCGAGCGGCACGGCGCGGACGTGGTGGTCGGCTTCGGCGGCTACGTGGCCCTGCCCGCCTACCTGGCCGCCCGCGGCCGGGTGCCGATCGTGGTGCACGAGGCCAACGCGCGCACCGGCCTGGCCAACAAGGTCGGCGCCCGCTTCGCCGCCGCGGTGGCCGCCGCGGTCCCCGGCTCCGGCCTGCCCGGCGCCAAGGTCATCGGCATCCCGCTGCGCCAGTCCATCACCACCCTGGACCGGTTCGCGCTGCGCGCCGAGGCCCGCCGCTTCTTCGGCCTGCACCCCACCGCCCCCTGCCTGCTGGTGGTCGGCGGCTCGCAGGGCGCGCAGTCGATCAACTCCGCGGTCTCGGCCGCGGCCGGGATGTTCGCCGCCGCCGGCATCGGCGTGCTGCACGCGCACGGGCCCAAGAACACCGTGGCCGTGCAGCAGGTGCCGCACGCCCCGGCCTACGTGCCCGTGCCCTACCTGGAGCGGATGGACCTGGCCTACGCCGCCGCCGACGCGGTGCTCTGCCGCTCCGGCGCGATGACCGTGGCCGAGGTCTCCGCACTCGGCCTGCCCGCGGTGTTCGTGCCGCTGCCGCACGGCAACGGCGAGCAGGCGCTCAACGCCAACCCGGTGGTGGACAACGGCGGCGGCATCATCATCGCCGACGGCGAGCTGACCGCCCAGCGGATCGGCGAGCAGGTCATCCCGATCCTGCGCGACCCGGAGCGGATGGCCAAGATGGGCGCGGCGGCCCAGTCCGGCGGGCACCGCGAGGCCGATGTGGTGCTGGCCCGCATGGTGCTGGACCTGGTGCGCCGGTGAGCGCCCCCGAGGTCGGCCCGCTGGATCCGCGCCTGGCCCGCACCCACCTGGTGGGCATCGGCGGCGCCGGGATGAGCGGCATCGCCCGGATCCTGCTGGCCCGCGGCGCGCGGGTGTCCGGCTCGGACGCCAAGGACTCGCCCACCGTGCTCGCGCTGCGCGCCCAGGGCGCGGAGATCAGCGCCGGGCACGCGGGGGAGAACCTGGACCAGCTCGACGGCGGTCCCACCGCGGTGGTGGTCTCCACCGCGATCCGGCCGGACAACCCGGAGCTGGTGGCCGCGCGGGAACGCGGGATCACCGTGCTGCGCCGGGCCGAGGCGCTGGGCGCGCTGATGGCCGGGCACCGGGTGGCCTGCATCGCCGGCACCCACGGCAAGACCTCCACCACCTCCATGCTCACCGTGGCCCTGCAGCACTGCCGGCTGGACCCGTCCTTCGCCATCGGCGGCGACCTCAACGAGTCCGGCGCCAACGCCCACCACGGCAGCGGCGGCAGTTTTGTGGCCGAGGCCGATGAGTCCGACGGCTCGTTCCTGGTGTTCAGCCCGTCCATCGCGGTGGTCACCAACGTCGAGGCCGACCACCTGGACCACCACGGCACGGTCGAGGCCTACGTCGCGGTCTTCGACGAGTTCGTCGGCCGGATCGAACCCGGCGGCGTGCTCATCGCCAACGCAGACGACCCCGGCTCGGCCGCACTGGCCGGGCGCGCCGCAGCCCAGGGCGTGCGGGTGCTGCGCTACGGCCGCGCCGAGGGCGCCGACGCGCACCTGCTCGCGCACCGGCCCACCGCGGCCGGTGGCGAGGTGGAGCTGGAGCTGAACGGGGAGAAGATCACCGTCACGGTGGCCGTGCCCGGCGAGCACATGGCGGGCAACGCGGTCGCCGCGCTGCTGGCCGGACTCGAACTGGGCGCGCCGCTGGCCGGTCTGCTGGCCGGGCTGGCCGCCTTCGGCGGTGTGCGCCGCCGGTTCGAGTTCAAGGGCCAGGCCGCCGGGGTGCGGGTCTACGACGACTACGCGCACCACCCCACCGAGGTCGACGCCCAGCTGCGCGCCGCCCGCCCGGTGGTCGGCGGCACCGGCAGGCTGATCACCGTGTTCCAGCCGCACCTGTACTCGCGCACCAAGGCATTCTGCGCCGAGTTCGCCCAGGCGCTGGCCCTGGCCGACGAGGTCGTGGTGCTCGACGTCTACGGGGCACGTGAGGAGCCGCAACCGGGCATCACCGGCGAGCTGGTGGCCGAAAACGTGCCACTGCCGCCCGGCCGGGTGCACTACGAGTCCTCGTTCAGCCACGCGCCCAAGCTGGTGGCCGGCCTGGTCCGGCCCGGTGACCTGGTGATCACCATGGGCGCCGGCGATGTCACCATGCTCGGCCCGGAGATCCTGAGCGAGCTGGCCGGCGGCGAGGACGCCGGACGATGAGCGCGACGCCGCAGCGCGGCAGGCGGTACAGCGACCCGCGCCGGGCCGCCCGGCCGCGCCCGGCGTCGGTGCGCGGCCGCCGTCCGGCCGCTCGGCGGCGGGTGGCCAAACTCCGCAGGCTGCTGCGGCCCTGGGTGCTCATGTCCGCGGTGACGGTGCTGGTCGGACTGGGGTACGTGCTGTACTACACCGGCCTGTTCGCGGTCCGGGAAGTGCGCTTCGAGGGCCTCAAGGCGCTCAGCGCCGAGGACATCCGCACCGCGGCCAACGTGCCGGACGGCACGCCGCTGCTGCAGGTGGACACCGAGGAGGTGGCGGCCCGGATCGGCGCCGTGCCCAGGGTGTTCACCGTGCGGGTGGAACGCTCCTTCCCGAGCAGCCTGGTGGTCACCGTGGACGAGCGCAGCCCGGTGGCGGTCTTCGAGGGCGCCGAGGGCCCGCAGCTGGTGGACAGCACCGGCCGGGCCTACGCCACCGTGCCCAAACCACCGGACGGCCTGCCCGCGCTCAAGGTGCGCAGCGCCGCGCCGGACGACCCGGCCGCCAAGGCCGCGGTGGACGTGCTCGCCGCGGTGCCGGAGAAACTGCGGCCGGAGGTGCTGGAGGTCGCCGCCGAGGTGCCCGGCGACGTCCGGCTGAAGCTGACCGGCGGCCGCGAGGTCCGCTGGGGCAGCACCGCCGACTCCGACCGCAAGGCCCTGGTCCTGGAACCGTTGCTGGGCCGTCCCGGCAAAATCTTCAACATCTCCAGCCCCGACCTGCCTACTGTCGTCTGATGACCGAGCAGAAGATCGACACCCGGCCCGAGCCACCACTGGACGCCGACGAGCGCGCGACCCTGTCCGGCTTCCTGGACTTCCTGCGCGCCACCGTGGTCATGAAAGCCACCGGACTGTCCGAAGTGGACGCTCGAAAGTCGTTGATCCCCAGCTCACCGCTGATGACCGTGGTCGGCCTGCTCAGCCATCTGCGCTGGGTGGAATGGGCCTGGTTCAGCAACCGGGTGGACGAGCAGCCCGGCGAACCGCCCTGGTACGGCGGCGACGAGGAGGCGGAGTTCAAGGTCCCCGCGGAGCAGTCGCTGGCCGATGTGATCGCCGAGTACGAGCGGGAATGCGCGGCCAGCCGGGAGATCCTGGCCCGAAAGGACCTGTCGGCGACATTCGCTCATCCGCGACTCGGTACCGTATCCGTGCGCTGGGTGCTGACCCACATGATCGAGGAGACCGGACGCCATGCCGGTCACCTCGACCTCATCCGCGAGCTGCTCGACGGTGTGACCGGAGAGTGACGGACAGTGGGGACGTGCCCACGGCTTTCCGCCGTGGGTTACGTGTGCGGGTTCACTCGGCGTGGCTGCTGGACGGAGAACACCGACGGTGCATAACGTCCCGTTCGATGGTCAGGGGTTGACATAACTCTCAACCGACAGTTGAGGCTGAGGGTTTCGAGACGGGGCTGGCGCCGGGTGGCGACGGTCCAGACCCGCGAGCCACAGCACTGGAACACACAGCCACGATCAGGAAGGCGGACCCGATGACGCCCCCGCACAACTACCTCGCGGTGATCAAGGTCGTCGGAATCGGCGGCGGCGGCGTCAACGCGGTGAACCGCATGATCGAGGTTGGGCTCAAGGGAGTCGAGTTCATCGCGGTGAACACCGACGCCCAGGCACTGCTGATGTCCGACGCCGACGTGAAGCTCGACATCGGCCGCGAGTTGACCCGCGGTCTTGGCGCCGGCGCGAATCCGGAGGTCGGCCAGCGCGCCGCCGAGGACCACCGCGAAGAGATCGAAGAGGTCATCAAGGGCGCCGACATGGTCTTCGTGACCGCCGGCGAGGGCGGTGGCACGGGCACCGGCGGCGCGCCGGTGGTCGCCTCGATCGCCCGCAAGCTCGGCGCGCTGACCATCGGCGTGGTCACCCGCCCGTTCTCCTTCGAGGGCAAGCGCCGGGCCAAGCAGGCCGAGGACGGCATCCAGGCACTGCGCAACGAGTGCGACACCCTGATCGTCATCCCGAACGACCGGCTGCTCCAGCTCGGTGACATCGGCGTCAGCCTGATGGACGCCTTCCGCTCCGCCGACGAGGTCCTGCTCTCCGGTGTGCAGGGCATCACCGACCTGATCACCACTCCCGGTCTGATCAACCTGGACTTCGCCGACGTCAAGAGCGTCATGTCCGGCGCGGGCAGTGCCCTGATGGGCATCGGCTCGGCCCGCGGCGAGGGCCGCGCGGTCCAGGCGGCGGGCAAGGCGATCAACTCGCCGCTGCTGGAAGCCTCCATGGAAGGCGCGCACGGCGTGCTGCTCTCCATCGCCGGCGGTTCCGACCTGGGCCTGTTCGAGATCAACGAGGCCGCCTCGCTGGTCCAGGAAGCGGCCCACCCCGAAGCCAACATCATCTTCGGCACGGTGATCGACGACTCCCTCGGCGACGAGGTCCGCGTGACGGTAATAGCGGCTGGGTTCGACGGCGGCACCCCCACGCACAAGAAGCTGGAACCAGCTCCGGTCAGCTCCCGCGCCCCGGTCGCCCCCGCCACCGCGGGCCAGCTCGGCGGCGCCCCCCAGCAGCCCGAGCAGCAGCCGCAGCCCGCCCCCCAGCCCCAGCCCACCTACCAGCCCGCGCCGCAGCCGCACACGAGCTACCAGCCCGCGCAGCAGCCGCAGCCCGCGCCCCAGCCGGTGGTCCAGCAGCCCCCGGCCCCCCAGCCCCACCAGCAGCAGCCGGCCAACCCCATGAACCCGCTCCCCCCACGCACCGGCGTACACGGCCTCCCCCCGGTCAACTCCGGCCTCGGCGGCGGCCTCCCGTCCCGATCGGTCCCGGTAACCGACGAGCCCGACGACGACGAAGTAGACGTCCCCCCCTTCATGCGCCGCTGACGCAAGCAAGCGAAAGGGCCGCCCCCGGGCGGCCCTTTCGCTTGCCCCCATCCCGCGTGTTGGCCGTTCTCGTACGCCGAGTTGGCCCAAGTCGTACGCCAAGTTGGCCCAACTTGGCGTACGAGTTGGCCCAACCGGTCGGGCAGCGGCCAAGTCGCCGTCCACAACGGCCAACTCTCGGTACGACAACGGCCAACACTCGGTGGGGGTGGGGGCGCGCTAACGTTCGGGCCGTGCGCATTCGTCGTGTCATCACCACGCGCGCGGGCGGATCCTCGCGTGCGCCGTACGAGTCGTTCAACCTCGGCGATCACGTCGGGGACGCCGCCGAGGCGGTGAGCGCCAACCGCAAGCGGCTCGCCGAGGGCATCGGCCTCGGCGAGGACCGGCTGGCCTGGATGGAGCAGGTGCACGGCCGCACCGTCACCACCGTGGCCGGTCCCCAGGACGGCCCCGCCGAGGCCACCGACGCCCTGGTCACCGCCGAGCCGGGACTGGCGCTGGTCGCCCTGACCGCGGACTGCGTGCCGGTGCTGCTCGGCGATGCCGAAGCCGGCGTCGTGGCCGCGGTGCACGCGGGCCGGGTCGGCGCCCGGGTCGGCGTGGTGCCCGCCGCGCTGCGGGCCATGGACGCCGCAGGAGCGCGGATCGACCGGGTCGAGGCGTTGCTCGGGCCCTCGGTCTGCGGGGAGTGCTACGAGGTGCCGCAGGCGATGCAGGACGACGTCGGCGCGCACCTGCCCGGTTCGGCCTGCCGCACGCGCAAGGGCACCCCGGGCCTGGACCTGCGCGCCGGGCTCTGGCAGCAGCTCGCCGACGCGGGCGTGGCCAAGATCGGGCTCGATCCGCGCTGCACGGTCGAGGACAAGACCCTGTTCAGCCACCGCCGCGACGGCAACACCGGCCGCCTCGCCTCGGTCGTCTGGGTGGAGGCGTGATGACCGGCGAGCTGACCAGGGAGCAGCGGCGGGCCGAACTGGCCGCCGCGCTGACCGAGATCCGGGAGCGCATCGACGCGGCCTGTGCCAAGGCGGGGCGGGACCCGGCCGAGGTCCAGCTGCTGCCGATCACCAAGAACTTCCCGGCCTCGGACGCGGCCCTGCTGGCCGAGCTGGGCCTGACCGAGTTCGGCGAGTCCCGCGAGCAGGAAGCCGCCGCCAAGGCCGCCGAACTCGCCGCGGCCGGCATCCACCCGCGCTGGCACCTCATCGGGCGGCTCCAGCGCAACAAGTCACGCGCTGTGTTGCGCTGGGCCGGCGTAGTCCAGACGGTGGACAGCGTCCGGCTCGCCGAAGCCCTCGCCGGCGCGGTCGCCAAGGCCCGTGCCGAAGGGGAGCGGGAGGCCCCCCTGGACGTGCTTGTGCAACTGAGCCTGGACGGTGATCCACACCGCGGCGGGGTTCCGCAAGATCAACTCGCTGAGTTGGTGGCCAAGATCACGCGATCGGGTGAACTGAGCCTGAAAGGTGTGATGGCCGTCGCACCCCTAGGTAGTAATCCCCATGACGCTTTCGGGGAACTCGCTGAGGTGTCCGCGCGTCTAAGGGACGAGCATCCAGGTGCCGTCATGGTGTCCGCGGGCATGAGCGGGGACTTGGAAGCGGCGATTGACCACGGCTCGACCTGTGTGCGTGTCGGAACCTCGTTGCTCGGCGGACGGCGGCTAACCTCGCCCTAAGCCGTGGAAGCGGAGGCCACGGTGGGTGAGGTCGACCAGAAGTAGGAAGGGCTGGCGATGAGCGCGCTCCAGAAGCTGAAGGCCTACTTCGGAATGGTCCCCGCCGACGAAGTCGACCGGTACGCCGCCGAAGAGGACGACCGCTACCGCGGCCGCAGCCGCGAGTACGCGGACGAATACGGCGACCGGGACTACGACGACCGCCGCTACGCCGACGCCGAGTACGAGTCCTACCCCGAGCGGGGCTCGCGCAGGCGCCGGTTCGGCACCTACCGGCCGGAACTGGTCGAGGACGTCGACGACTACGAGCCAGAGCCGGAGCCCGCGCGCACGCGCAGGCCCTGGGCGGCCACCACGTCGGCCAGCGCGTCCAGCACCCCCCAGACCCGCGGCGCGCTCGCCGTGGACTCTCAGGTCCAGCACGAGCCCGCGCCGCGGACCCGTGCGGTCATCGAGCACCCCTCGCACCCGCTCAGCCGGATCACCACCCTGGCCCCGCGCAGCTACCTGGAGGCGCGGACCATCGGCGAGCACTACCGCGAGGGCACCCCGGTGATCATCAATCTGACCGGGATGGCGGACGCCGACGCGCGCCGTCTGGTCGACTTCGCCGCCGGTCTGGCCTTCGCGCTGCGCGGCGACATCGACAAGGTCACGAACAAGGTGTTCCTTCTCTCACCCCCCAACGTCGACGTCACCGCGGAGGATCGCAGGCGCCTGGCGGAGGGTGGCTACTTCAGTCAGAGCTAGAAAGTGGCAGAGTGGAGGCGTGCTACCGGTCTGGGTCGTCGCCTATTACCTGCTGTTCGCCTTCTGGCTGTTCCTGACCGCCAGGGTGATCGTCGAGCTCGTCCGATCGTTCGCCAGGGACTGGCGGCCGGCGGGCGGGGTTGCGGTGACGCTGGAGACCATCTACACAGTGACCGACCCCCCGGTCTCACTGGCCCGTCGGGTGATCCCGATGGTACGAATCGGGGGCATCGGACTGGACTTGTCGATTATGGTGCTGCTGCTGGTCGTGTTCATCCTGATGCGACTGGTGCCGATCTCGTGACGGGGACCGGGATCGAAAGGCAGCCCCGAGTGCGTGAGGTGATCTGATGGGCTTGACCCCCGCCGACGTTCATAATGTGGCGTTCAGCAAGCCGCCGATAGGCAAGCGGGGCTACAACGAGGACGAGGTTGACGCCTTCCTCGACCTCATCGAGGCCGAGCTGGCAAGGCTGATCGAGGAGAACAACGACCTGCGTCAGCAGGTCGAACAGCTCGACAGTCAACTCGGCAACGCCCGCGTTGAGCTTGAGGACGCACGGAACAAGACTGTCGCGGGCGGGCACTCCCCGGTCCGCGCGGTCGACGAGCCGCGCCGCCTCACCCCCGTGCCCCCGCCCAGCGTGATGGAGCAGACCTCCCCCGGAGGCGACCATCACGTGCAGGCCGCCAAGGTCCTGGGCCTGGCCCAGGAGATGGCTGACCGGCTCACCGGTGAGGCCAAGGCGGAGTCCGACGGCATGCTCTCGGAGGCCCGGACCAAGTCCGAGCAGCTTCTGTCCGAGGCTCGTGCCAAGGCGGACAGCATGGTCAACGAGGCGCGCACGCGTGCCGAGACCATGCTCAACGACGCGCGCACCCGCGCGGAGACCCTGGAGCGTCAGGCCAGGGAGAAGGCCGCGGCCCTGGAACGGGACGCCCAGCGCAAGCACACCGAGGTGATGGGCTCCATCACCCAGGAGAAGAACGCGCTGGAGAAGAAGCTCGACACGCTGCGCACCTTCGAGCGTGAGTACCGCACCAGGTTGAAGACCTTCCTGGAGTCCCGCCTGCAGGAACTGATCGACCAGGGTTCCGCGGCCCCCGCGGCGCCGACGGAGAGCCGGGCCAATCAGTCCGGTTACACCTTCGGCACCCGTGCGGCCGAGGCCGGCTGATCCCGGGCAGTAGGGAGTAGGTCAGGTGCTGTACCTGGTCCTGCTGCTGGTGCTGGCCGCCTTCGGGCTGCTGGTCACCGCCCTGGTCTCCGGGGTGACCGCCTGGGCGTGGGGTTCGGTCGTCGCGAGCGTGGCAGCCGCGCTGCTGCTGTTCGCGGACTGGTTCCTGCGCCGACGACGGGCGCTCGCCGCGGATCCGGACCCGGCTGCTGATGGGGAAGTCGGCCGTCCGGACGCTGGAGAACACACCGGGGCGGCTGGCGCCGCGCGGGAGAAGGTCGTAACCGGGCCTGAGGACGACGAGGACGCCGGGGATGCCACTGTGAAGGTGGCATCCCCGGCTGAGCCGTCCACGGGCCTTGGAGCGTCCACGGGCGCTCCGGGCGAGGAGGACACCGACGCCGCCGATCTGCTGATCGTCGCGGCGCTGGCGGCCGAGGTCCGGGTGGTCGACGAGCACCCGCGCTACCACCTGGCCGAGTGCACCTGGCTGACCGGCTCGGCCACCTTGCGGCTGCCCGTGCGCGAAGCCCGCGAACTGGGCTTCACCCCCTGCGGGCGCTGCGGGCCGGACCGCAGCCTGGCGGCAGCACACCGGGCCGAACGCGCCCGCTGAGCCCACCGCATAGTCCAAGTCACACCCGCCTGATCAATCTCAAGTTGCCTAAGTAGTACCAACTCACCCACAGTGACCCCATTCGGGGGAGCACAACGGGTTGGGCAACCTGTATGGCCTAGCGTTTCGGCCCGAAGCGGGTGGCTGGGATCCGATTTGCCAGTCGAGTTACCCTTGACACACAGGCGCCGATCCGGACATCACCGGGGAGCCTCCGGAAGAACGGGCGGCCCGCCGCCTCAGTAGAACCGGACGGGACGGCCCGTCACAGCCGATAACGAGAGGCCGGTTCGCCAGGGAGAACTCCCCGGTGGACGGCAAGCGGGGTGGTACCGCGGAGCGCCGGCGACGGCGCGTCGTCCCCGTGTGGGCGTGAGCCCGTACGAGCCGACGACCGCACGCGAGGAGCATCCCCGTCATGGCCTACCCCAAGGTCGAACTCGACAGCGCGGCCGGCGTGCCTGCCCAGCCGTCCTTCCCGGTGCTGGAACAGGACGTGCTGGCCTACTGGGCCGCCGACCGGACCTTCGAGGCGAGCATCGAGAACCGCCCGGCCGGGGACGAGGGCCGCAACGAGTTCGTCTTCTACGACGGCCCGCCCTTCGCCAACGGCCTGCCGCACTACGGCCACCTGCTCACCGGCTACGTCAAGGACGTGGTGCCGCGCTACCAGACCATGCTGGGCCGCCGGGTCGAGCGCCGCTTCGGCTGGGACTGCCACGGCATGCCCGCGGAGTTCGCGGTGGAGAAGGAACTCGGCATCACGCACAAGTCCGAGATCGAGCAGCTCGGCATCGACAAGTTCAACGAGGCCTGCCGCGCCTCGGTGCTGCAGTTCACCGGCGACTGGCGGGACTACGTCACCCGGCAGGCCCGCTGGGTGGACTTCGACAACGACTACAAGACCCTGGACCTCCCCTACATGGAGAGCGTCATGTGGGCCTTCAAGTCGCTGTGGGACAAGGGCCTGGTCTACGAGGGCTTCCGGGTGCTCTGGTACTGCTGGCGCTGCGAGACGCCGCTGTCCAACACCGAGACCAAGATGGACGACGTCTACCGCGACCGGCAGGACCCCGCGGTCACCGTCGGCATGCGGCTGGAGACCGGCGAGCTGGCCCTGGTGTGGACGACCACGCCGTGGACGCTGCCGAGCAACCTGGCCATGGCCGTGCACCCCGACGTCGACTACGTGACCGTCGAGCACGAGGGCGAGCGTTACCTGCTGGCCGAGGCCCGGCTGGCCGCCTACGCCCGCGAACTGGGCGAGGACGCGGCCGAGCACGTGGTGGCCCGGTACAAGGGCGCTGACCTGGTCGGCCGCAAGTACACGCCGGTGTTCCCGTTCTTCGCCGGGCGCGAGCGCGCGCACCAGGTGCTGGCCGCCGACTACGTCACCACCGAGGACGGCACCGGTGTCGTGCACATCGCGCCCGCCTTCGGTGAGGAGGACAAGCTCGTCACCGACGCCGCCGGGATCGAGGCGGTCGTGCCGGTGAACAGCCGCGGCGAGTTCACCAGCGAGGTCCCGCCGTACGAGGGCCAGCACGTCTTCGAGTCGAACAAGGCGATCATCCGCGACCTCAAGGCAGCCGGGGTGCTGCTGCGGCACGAGACCTACAACCACCCGTACCCGCACTGCTGGCGCTGCGAGAGCCCGCTGATCCAGCGCGCGGTGTCCTCCTGGTTCGTCGCGGTCAGCCAGTTCAAGGACCGGATGGTCGAGCTGAACCAGCAGATCAACTGGGTGCCTGGGCATATCAAGGACGGCCAGTTCGGCAAGTGGCTGGAGAACGCCCGCGACTGGTCGATCTCCCGCAACCGGTTCTGGGGCTCGCCGATCCCGGTGTGGACCTCCGACGACCCGGCCTACCCCCGGGTGGACGTCTACGGCTCGCTGGACGAGCTGGCGCGCGACTTCGGCGTGCGCCCGGACGACCTGCACCGGCCGGTGGTCGACGACCTGGTCCGGCCCAACCCGGACGACCCCACCGGCAAGTCGATGATGCGCCGGGTGCCCGAGGTGCTGGACTGCTGGTTCGAGTCCGGCTCGATGTCCTTCGCCCAGGTGCACTACCCGTTCGAGAACCGCGAGTGGTTCGACAACCACTACCCCGGCGACTTCATCGTCGAGTACACCGCGCAGACCCGCGGCTGGTTCTACACCATGCACGTGCTGGCCACCGCGCTGTTCGACCGGCCCGCCTTCCGCAACTGCCTGGTGCACGGCACCGTGCTGGGCGATGACGGCCAGAAGATGTCCAAGTCGAAGCAGAACTACCCGGACGTCCGGGAGGTCTTCGACCGCGACGGCAGCGACGCCATGCGCTGGTTCCTGCTGGCCAGCCCGGTCTCCCGCGGTGGCGACCTGAGCGTGACCGAACGCGGCATCCGGGACGCGGTCCGCCAGGCCGTGCTGCCGCTGTGGAACTCCTGGTACTTCCTCTCCCTCTACGCCAACGCGGCCGGGGTGGAAGGCACCTGGCGGGTCGACAGCCAGCACGTGCTGGACCGGTACGTGCTGGCCAAGACACACGACCTGGTGCGCTCCGTGCGCGGCGGGCTGGACGGCTACGACCTGTCCACCGCGCACCAGGCGGTCCGGGAATTCCTGGAGGTGCTGACCAACTGGTACGTGCGCCGCTCCCGGGAACGGTTCTGGGCCGGTGAGCAGGACGCGGTCGACACCCTGCACACCGTGCTCGAAGTGGTCTGCCGGGTGGTCGCGCCGCTGCTGCCACTGACCAGCGAGGCGGTCTGGCGCGGCCTGACCGGGGACCGCTCGGTGCACCTCACCGACTACCCCGCCCTCGCCGACCTGCCCGCCGACGACAAGCTGGTAGCCGCCATGGACGAGGTGCGGCAGGTCTGCTCCACCGCGCTGTCCCTGCGCAAGGCCAACAAGCTGCGGGTCCGGCTGCCGCTGGCCAAGCTCGTGGTGGCCGCGCCCTACGCCGACGACCTGGCCCCGTTCAAGGAACTGATCCGGGACGAGGTCAACGTCAAGGACGTGGTGCTGACCACCGACGTGGCCGCGCACGGCCGGGTCGAACTGGCCGTCAACGCCCGCGTCTGCGGCCCCCGGCTGGGCAAGGACGTGCAGAAGGTGATCAAGGCGGTCAAGGCGGGGGAGTGGACCACCAGCGAGACCGGCGCGGTGGTCGCGGCCGGGATCGAGCTGCTGCCCACCGAGTACGAACAGCGGCTGGTCTCCTCCGACCCCGGCGCCGCGGCCGCGCTGCCCGGCGGCTCCGGCCTGGTCGTGCTCGACACCGAGGTGACCGAGGAACTCTCCGCCGAGGGCCTGGCCCGCGACCTGGTCCGGGTGATCCAGCAGGCCCGCCGCGAGGCGGGGCTGGCGGTCTCCGACCGGATCGCGCTGACCGTGGAGGTCCCGGCCGAGGTGATCCCGGCGGTCACCGCGTTCGTCGAGTTCATCACCACGGAAACCCTCGCGCTGTCACTGACCCACGGACCGGCCGGCGACGGCGGGTTCGCGGGCAGCGTGGGTGAGGGCACCGCGGTCAAGGTCGCCGTCGCGAAGTCCTGATCCGACTTGGCCTGGCACGGCCATACGCTACCGTATGGTCGTGCCAGCCAAGATCAGGAAGACCCGCGCCGACTGGACCGCCGCCGCGCTCACCGCGCTGGCCGAAGGCGGCCTGGCCGCGGTGGCCATCGAACCCCTGGCCGCCAGGGTCGGCGCCACCAAGGGCAGCGCCTACTGGCACTTCGCCAACCGGGAGGCGCTGCTGGTGGCCACCCTGGCGCGCTGGGAACAGGAACACACCGAAGCCGTGATCACGTTGGCGGAACAGGAACCCGACCCCGCCCGGCGGCTCCGGCTGCTCTTCGTCAGCGTGCTGGACCACCCGTGCGGCAACGCGGTTGAGCTGGCCCTGCTCGCCGCGGGCGAGGATCCAGTGATCCGGCCGGTGCTGGACCGGGTCACCCAGCGCCGGATCGCTTATCTGACAACACTTTTCGGCCAGTGTGGCTTTGTGAAGGCAGAGGCTCGGCGGCGTGCGGTGCTGGCCTACAGCGCGTACCTGGGGCACGCGCACCTGTTCCGGATGGCCCCGGCCGCGATGCCCAGCACGAAACAGCAGCGGCGCGCCCATCTGGACGAGTCGATGGCCGCGTTGCTCAGCAGGCAGAATTAGCCGGAGGTTTCCCGTGGTGTGGCCAAAACCGGCCGCCCGCAAGGGTTCCGTGCCGCCGTGAACCGGCGCAGGGTGATTCCCCAAGCTTATCCCGGCGAGCACCTCCGGGCATAGAGTCATGCATAATTCATCGCAATTACCGAAAAATCGGTGCTGAGCAGCCACAATGGACACAGCAGAGCCATAATCTGAGTCCGGAGGCGCCCTATGACCGACCTGACGACCGTGCTCGGAATCGGCGCCGGGGTACTCCTGGTGGCGGTGCTCGCCGTGCGCGTGTCCGTCCGGCTCGGTCTACCGTCTTTGTTGCTGTACCTGGGAATCGGGCTCGTCATCGGCGAGGCCGGGCTCGGCATCCAGTTCTCCGACGCCGGTCTCACCCAGTCCCTCGGCATCGCCGCGCTGGTGCTGATCCTGGCCGAGGGCGGGCTCACCACCCGCTGGTCGGCGGTGAAACCCGCGCTGGGCCTGGGCATCGCACTGTCCACAGTGGCCGTTGGGGTGAGCATCCTGGTCACCGGCGGGCTGCTGCACTACATCCTGGACCTGGAATGGCGCACCGCGTTGCTGTGGGGCGCGGTGCTCTCCTCCACCGACGCGGCCGCGGTGTTCAGCGTGCTGCGTGGAGTCGGGGTGAGCAAACGGCTCGCGGGCGCGCTGGAGCTGGAATCCGGGCTCAACGACGCGCCGGTGTTCCTGGCGGTGGTGTTGCTCGCGAGCACCGATCCGTTCACCTGGTGGACCCCGGCGCTCATGGTCTACGAACTGGCCATGGGCGCGGCGGTGGGCATCGCGCTGGGCTGGCTGGGCGCGTTCGCGTTACGCCGGGCGGCCCTGCCAGCCACCGGTCTCTACCCACTGGCCACGGTCGGGGTGTGCGTGCTGGCCTACGCCGCCGCCCAGGGCGTGCACGGCGCGGGTCTGCTGTCGGCCTATGTGGCGGGGCTGGTGCTCGGCAACGCCCGGCTGCCACACCGCTCGGACACGCTCTCCTTCGCCGAGGGATTGGGCTGGCTGGCCCAGATCGGCCTGTTCGTCCTGCTCGGCCTGTACGCCTCGCCGTCCCGGCTGCTGCACGTGCTGGTGCCCGCGCTGGTCGCCGGTGGCGTGCTGCTGCTGGTGGCTCGCCCGCTCTCGGTGTTCCTCGCCGCCACCCCGTTCCGCCTGCCCTGGCGGGAACAGACCTTCCTGGCCTGGTCCGGGTTGCGCGGCGCGGTGCCCATCGTGCTGGCCATGATCCCGGTGACCCAGGGCGTGGAAGGCGCGCAGACCCTGGTCGACGTGGTGTTCGTGCTGGTCGTGCTGCTCACCCTGATCCAGGGCAGCACCCTGCCGGTGCTGGCCCGCTGGCTGGGCCTGGTGCGCCGGGGGGAGCTGCAGGAGGTCCAGGTCGACGCGGGACCGCTGGACGAGCTGGGCGCGGAGCTGCTGCAGATCCGCATTCCCGAGGGATCCAAGCTGCACGGCGTCTACGTCTCCGAACTGCGCCTGCCCGCGGGCGCCACGGTGAGCCTGGTGGTCCGCGCCGGCACGGGCTTCACCCCGCAACCGGTGACCCGGCTCCAGTTCGACGACCAGCTGCTGGTGGTCAGCACCGAAACGGCCAGGGACGAGGCGGAGAAACGCATCCGCGCCATCGACCGGGCCGGCCGGTACGCCCACTGGCGCGGCGAGCGCGGCGAGAGTTAGCCGGTGCAGTCGGTCGGCACCCATGCCGCGGTCACGTCGGCGGCGACCACCACGATCGTGCCGGTCACGCAGCCGAACTCGTGCCGCACCCCGTGCTCATCGGGGAGCAACTCGTCCAGCATCAGATCCTTGGGCAGGGTGCCGGGTGGGTCCACGGTGTACTCGGTGACGCCGGTGTAGCGCAACACCAGGTCGGCGTCGTGTTTCCAGCAGTTGTGCCGGAGTTCGAGGACGAGCTGGTCGCCCTCGGTGCGGGGTTCGGTGGGTTTGAGGTCCTTCACGCAGCGCTTGCCGTGGAAGTCGTAGTGGTCCGGGTCGGTGGCGAAGGCACGTGCGCCGGGCGGCAGGTCGGCGGCCAGGGTGGGCAGCACGGCCAGGTAGGCCTCCGGGTCGATCATGGCGCGGGTGTTGCCCACGGGCACGGTCACGTATTTCATCGAGCCCGAGTCTGCCACCAGCGCCAACCCGTTATTGGCGGTCGCCCGCCGGTCGCCGGGCCTGGGCAGAATGGCGGTCATGTCCCGCATCGTGCTGATCACCGGCGCCAACCGCGGCATCGGCCTGGCCACCGCCCGCCTGCTCGCCGCCGAGGGCGACCGAGTGATCATGACCGGCCGTAACCCGGACGCGATCCGCGCCGCCGCCGCGGAGCTGAACGCCGAGCCCCGGCAACTGGACGTGTCCGATCCAGCCTCGATCGCCCGCCTGGCCACCGAGCTCCAGGCCGACCACGGCCACCTGGACGTGCTGATCAACAACGCCGCCGTCGACTACGACACCGACGCCCTGGCCAGCACCGCCGACCTGTCCCGGGTCCGGAAAGCCTTCGACACCAACCTCTTCGGCGCCTGGCAGGTTACCCTCGCCCTGCTGCCGTTGCTCCGGGGCAGCGCGCACCCGCGGATCGTGAACGTCTCCAGCGAGTCCGGTTCGATCAGCGGCCTCGGCGCGGGCACCCCCGGCTACTCGACCGGCAAGGCCGCGCTCAACGCGCTGACCCGGATCCTGGCCGCGGAGTTGCGGGCGGAGAACTTCCTGGTCAACGCGGTGTGCCCGGGGTGGGTGGCCACGGACATGGGCGGTCCGGGCGGCGGGCCGTTGACCGAGGGCGCGGCGAGTGTGGCCTGGGCGGTCCGGCTGGCCGATGACGGCCCGACCGGCGGCTTCTACCGCCACGGCCAGCCCCTGCCCTGGTAGGCCGCCCGGCTCTGCTTGCTCCGTTTGGCGGACATCGTTTGGGGCCTGACGGTCCGCGCCCAACTGGCTACCTTCATGAACTCCTTCACCCGAAAGGGTGCCCCCTGTAAGGAGTCAACATGTCGGGGAACCGCCGTTCCACCCGGTTACTGGCCGCGGCCGCCTTGCTCTCCGGTGGCCTGCTGCTCGCGCCTGCCGCCGTGGCCGCGCCGCTGGCCGATCCGGTGCTCTCGTTGCCGTTCGCCACCAGCCAGAACACCTATTCGGCCGGGGTGCACTCGGACAACGGGCAGAGCGGGGTCAAGAACGCCATCGACTTCTCGCCCAGCGATGGCATCGCCCGGTCCGCCGCGGCGGGCACGGTGCGGATGCAGCGCTGTTCCGGCGGCGACTGGGTGACCGTGGATCACTCGGACGGGTGGCGTACCGGGTACTACCACCTGGAGGGTATCCAGGTTCAGGACGGGCAGTCCGTGGCGGCGGGGACGCCGTTGGGGCGGACGGGCAACGCGTTGCCGTGTGGTGGGTCCAGCTCGGGTGCGCATGTGCACTTCACGCTGTGGCAGCTCAACGCCGCGCCGAGGGTGAACGCGGACTGGAGTGGGCTGTCCTACGACGAGGTGAGCACCCGGGTCGCGGATGAGGTCGGGGTGCCGGTGGACGGCAAGGTGCTTGGCGCGTGGCGGTTCCGGGCCGGGGCGCAGCAGTACTCCGGGCGCGCGGAGCGGGTCAGCGACGGGTTCAGCGTGACCCTGCCGGGGCGGTTCCAGGTCTGAGCGCGGCGACCGGGACGGCCCGTGGCTGGGTCGTCCCGGTGCTGTGCGTCACGTTTGCCTCAGCCGCGGTGGAACCATTCCTGCACTTCGTAGTCCGGCCGGTTCGGGTCGACGAAATCGGTTCGCCAGACGATCCACAGCTGGCCAGGACGGTATTGCGACATCTTCGCCCAGACGTGCCGCTTGGCGTATCCGTGGTCGTAGAAAGCGTGGATGTGACCGGCGGCCTGGCGGAATTCGGAATTGCTCCAGCCCCAGTCGCAGTTGGTCGATGAGCACTTCCCGAACACGCGCATGGTCCAGCCCGCGTCGTGCACGATGCGGCAGATCGAACCCTCGCAGACGGTGACCGACTGGCAGTCCCGCAGCTCGGCCCTGGCCAGTCCGGTGGCGTTCGGATCGGCGTTGTTCCAGTTGCCGTGTTCGACGGCGTGACCAGTGCACAGCAGTGGTGCGGCGACGCTGTTGGGTGCCGCGAGTTTCGCCGTGACCCCCGGAGGTGCGGTCTCGACCGGGATCGGCGGCTCGGCGGGTGCGGCCTGCGCGGCGGCCGCCGCACCCAGGATCGCGGTGCTCATCATCATTGTCGCCACGGCTAATCGAACAAAGCCGCGCCGGATTCTGCTCGTGCTGCTTTTCTCCATGACAGCCCCCTGCTATGGAATTACCGGGTGTGGTGTCCGGTTCAGTCAGGCTAGACCGGGGAGAAATATCAACTCGGTGGGCGATGGGATATCGCCCCAAGCGATGCCCGATCAGGTGCCCGTTCGGTGCGGCGGGGCGGATCAGGCGGCTTCCCGGTATCTGGAATGGGGGCTTCCCAAGTCGCCGGGTCGTCGGCTAGCTTCGAGGCCAAGGTCATGAGTACCAGCAACAAGCCCCGGCTCGCTGGTCGGCAACCCTCCTACCGCGGTGGGGTGCTCCGGGTGAGGACCTGGTCCGTCGTGAGGTGCGACGGGCAAGCGCGGGCCTCCCAGCAGGTCCGATCCGGATCCTGGAGGCTTGTATGTCGCTCGCTGTCATCCCGGCGCAGAACACCCCCGCGGTCACCGCTGTTGCCACGCCCACCGCGCAGGTCGTCCCGGCCGTGGTCGGCGCGCACACCGCGGTCCCGCTGGTCACCGGGGAGCGCGTGACCTACGCCAACCTCGACCACGGGGCCAGCGCGCCCTGTCTGGCCGCGGTCCGCGACGCCGTGGACGAGCTGCTGCCCTACTACGCCAGCGTGCACCGCGGCGCCGGCTTCGCCTCCCAGGTGTGCACCAAGGTCTACGAGCAGGCCAGGGACGTGGTGCGGAAGTTCGTCGGGGCGCACAGCAGCGATGTCGTGGTGTTCACCCGCAACAGCACCGACGCGCTGAACCTGCTGGCCCGCAGCGTGCCCAAGGGCGCCAGCGTGGTCACCTTCGACACCGACCACCACGCCGCGCTGCTGCCCTGGCGCGGCCCCCGGGTCACCCGGATCGCCACCCCGGAGACCCCGCAGGGCGCGATCCGCGCGCTGGAGGAGGCGCTCGGGCAGACCCCCGAGGGCGCGCGGCTGGTCGTGCTGACCGGGGCGTCCAACGTCACCGGCGAACTGTGGCCGGTGCGCGAACTGGCCGCGGTGGCCCGCCGCTTCGGCGCCCGGATCGCGCTGGACGCCGCGCAGCTCGCCCCGCACCGCCCGGTGGACATCCAGGCCCTGGACGTGGACTACGTGGTGCTCTCCGCGCACAAGCTCTACGCGCCCTACGGCAGCGGCGCGCTCATCGGCCGGGCGGACTGGCTGCACGTGGCCGAGCCGTACCTGGTCGGCGGCGGAGCCACCAAGCACGTGGTGGACTGGGGCGACCACCTCGGTGTCGGCTGGGCGCCCGCGCCCGAGCGGCACGAGGCCGGTTCGCCGAACGTGGTGGGCGTGCACGCCTTCGCCAGCGCCTGCCAGACCATCACCCAGCACGGCTGGGACGCGGTGATCGCGCACGAGACCGAGCTGTTCACCCGGCTGCGCGCCGGGCTCAACACCCTCCCCGGCTTCCGCGAGCTGTCCATCTTCGGCGCGGCCCAGGACCGGGTCGGCGTGGTGAGCTTCACCCTCGACGGCCAGGACCCTGGCCTGGTGGCCGCGGTGCTCTCGGCCGAACACGGCATCGGCGTGCGGGACGGCGCGTTCTGCGCGCACATCGCCACCCGGCGACTGCTCGGCCAGGCCGGGTCGGACACCGACCGCGCGGTGCGGATCAGCCTGGGGCTGGGCACCACCGCCGAGCACATCGACCGGGTGCTGGACGCGCTGCGCGAGCTGGTCGCGCACGGGCCGGGCTGGAAGTACGAGATCGTGGACGGGCGCTGGGCGCCGGTGAACGACCCGCGGCCGCTGCCGCCGTTCGTCGCCGGCTGAGCGACGGGCCGAGGTCGGGCTGGGGCTGGCTGAGTAAGCCCTGGTCCTGGAGTGCGGGACAATGGGGCGGTGAGCACGGACGACAAGCCGCCCCGCCGCCTGGTGCCCTTCGCCCTGGTGGCGATCGCGGTCTTCGCGGCGGACCTGAGCACCAAGGACCTCGCGGTCGCCGCGCTCGACGGGCAGCCGCCGGTCCGCCTCGCCGGTGGCGCGCTCTACCTGGTGCTGCTGCACAACCCGGGCGCGGCGTTCTCGCTGTTCCCCGGGCAGACCTGGCTGCTGACGGTGATCACCGCGCTGGTGGTGCTGGCCATCCTGGCCTTCGCGTCGCGGCTGCGCTCCACCGGCTGGGCGCTGGGCATCGGCCTCGTGCTGGGCGGCGCCACGGGCAACCTGGCCGACCGGCTGACCCGCCCGCCCGGCTTCGGCGAGGGCCATGTGGTGGACTTCCTGTCATTGTTCGCCCCTGATGGCAGTGTGTGGCCGGTGTTCAACATCGCCGACGCGGCCATCGTCAGCGGCGGCGTGCTCCTGGTGTTGCTGGCACTGTTCGGCGTCGACTACGACGGGCGGGTGGCGAAACATCAAGCAGACGAGACGAAGGCCAAGGCCACGGTGGAGGAAAACGCGTGAGTGACCAGAGGACCCTGCCCGTTCCGGACGGCCTGGACGGCATGCGGGTGGACGCGGGCCTGGCCAAGCTGCTGGGACTGTCCCGCACGGTCGCGGCCGGCCTGGCCGAGAACGGCGGGGTCCTGCTCGACGGTGCGCCCGCCGGGAAGTCCGACCGGCTGATCGCGGGCTCGTGGCTGGAGATCACCCTGCCCGAGCCCGAGCACCCCGTCGCGCTGGTCCCTGCGGTGGTGGACGGCATGGTCGTGCTCTACGAGGACGACGACATCGTGGTGATCGACAAGCCGGTCGGCGTCGCGGTGCACCCCAGCCCCGGCTGGACCGGTCCGACCGTGGTGGCCGGGCTGGCCGGCGCCGGGATCCGGATCGCCACCTCCGGCGCGGCCGAGCGGCAGGGCGTGGTGCACCGGCTGGACGTGGGCACCACCGGGGTGATGGTGGTGGCCAAGAGCGAGCACGCCTACTCCTGGCTCAAGCGTGCCTTCAAGGAACGCACCGTGGAGAAGCGCTACCACGCACTGGTGCAGGGCCACCCGGATCCGAGCCGGGGCACCATCGACGCCCCGATCGACCGGCATCCCCGGCAGGACTACAAGTTCGCCGTGGTCGCCAGCGGCAAGCCCAGCGTCACCCACTACGAGGTCCTGGAGGCGTTCCGGGCCGCCTCGCTGGTGGACGTGAAGCTGGAAACCGGGCGCACGCACCAGATCCGGGTGCACTTCTCCGCGCTGAAGCACCCCTGCGTCGGCGACCTGACCTACGGCGCGGACCCGGTGCTGGCCAAGCGGCTCACACTGACCCGGCAGTGGCTGCACGCCCGGACCCTGGGCTTCCACCACCCCGCGGACGAGCAGTGGGTGGAGTTCAGCAGCGACTACCCGGCCGACCTGCAGGCCGCGCTGGATCTGCTGCGCGAGGAGTGAGCCCGGGCTACAGCTGCGCGGTGAGCACAGTGAACGCGGCCAGTCCCAAGTAGACGATGACGGCCAGATCCCGTTGCCACCGCAGGAATCGCGGTCGCCGGGTGAGCAGCCGGTGCAGCGGCGCGCTGAGCTGGACGTAGGCCAGGTCCAGTAGCAGCGCTACCGCGAAGCCGACCGCGCCGAGCACCAGCAGGTGCGTGCGGGTGGTCGCCGGATCGGCCCCGGCCGGCACGAACTGCGGCAGGAACGTGAGGAAGAACAGCATCACCTTGGGGTTGAGCACATTGATCAGTGCCCCGTCCAGGAAGAGCCGGACCGGCCTGGACCTGACTCCGGTGGTCAGGTCCAGACCGGCTGGCTGGCGGTGGGTGCGCACCGCCAGGTACACCAGGTATGCCGCGCCCGCCAGGCGCACCGCGGTGAAGGCCGTCGGCGAGGCCGCCACCAGCGCGGACACCCCCGCCACGGCCGCGATCACGTGCACCAGGGTGCCCGCCTCCACGCCCAGCGCGGACAGGAATCCGGCTCGCCTGCCCTGGGTGAGCGAGCGGGTCAGGATGTAGATCAGGTTGGGGCCGGGCACCAGCACCAGCGTGACGGTGGCCGCGACGAACCCGAGCAGCACGGCGGGCGCTGGCATGTCAGCCCGCCCGCAGCGCGGTGCCGAGCAGCCCGAGCGGCGGCGAGCCGAGGCCGAGCAGCGCGGTGTGGAAGCGGCGCAACGAGAACTGGGCGCCCCACTCCTGGCGGGCCCGCTCGCGCAGGTCGCGGATGAGCAGCTTGCCCCAGGTGTAACAGATGCCGGTGGGATTCAGCACAACCCGGTTCGCCGCGGTCTCCGCGGCCGGACCGGCCAGGAAGGCGTCCGTCTTGAACCGCTGCACGGCCTCCTGCCGGGTCATCGTGCCGGTGTGCAGGCCGATGACGCAGGCCATCCTGGTCACCCGCAGCAGCGCGTCCCTGGCCACCGCCGCGGCGAAACGCGGATCGCCGTCCCGGAAGCCCTCCTCCAGGGCGAGTTCCTCCACGTAGTGCGCCCAGCCCTCGCTGAACCCGTCGTGGATCAGCGTGCGGCGCACCTCGGTGCCGGCCTCGCGCAGCGCCCGGCCGTGGGTGAAGTGACCGGGGGCGACCTCGTGCAGCGCGATCACCGGCAGCGCGTGCCGGGCGAACATGCTCAGCCAGTCCCGGCGCTGGGCCGCGGACCAGGACGGATCACCGGGATTCACCCGGAACCAGCTCGGCCCATCCGGTTCGGCGGGCGCGGCGGCGGTCATGGTGGCGACCTGCCACGGCTGCGACGGTGGCACCAGCCCGACCAGGCAGGTGCCGTCGGTGGCCAGGCCCAGCCCGGCGGTCCAGTCCAGCACCTCCTGCACGGTGCCGCTGGTCCAGGACGGCAGCTGGTCCGCGGTGGGGCGATCGGCCAGCAGGGTCTTCATGGTGGCTTTGGTGCTGCCGAGCGGGTCGATGCGGCGGCAGGACTCATCGAGCAGGGCGCGCACCCGGTCGAGTTCGGCCTCGGCGCGCTCGGCCAGTTCGGTCAGGTTGACGTCGATGGCCTCATCGGCGGAGAGCAGCCTGGTCAGGCCGGCTTCGCCGAGCGCGGCCGAGGGCTCCCCGTGCTCGGCCGCCTTGCCGAGGTGCTCGACCAGCAGGGTGATCGCGTAGCGGCCGACCTCGCCGCCCAGGTCCTCGGGCTGGAGGAGCGCGGCCAGGCCGCGGGCGGCGGGCAGGGCGGCGCGGGCGGCGGGCGCGGAGACCTGGTCGAGGACCTCGATGGCGGTGGCCACGGCATCCGGCCACTGCCACAGGTGCGCCTGCCGGGCGGTCCGCCGCTGCCAGATCGAGGCGTACTCCCGGTCGTACCCGGCGAGGTCCAGGTTGGCCAGGTGCAGCAGTGGGTCGCGCCGGTGCAGGTCAAGTTCGCCGAGGCGCACCAGCAGGGCCTGCTCGGCTGCGCGCAGGCGGATCTCGTCGTCCGCGTCGGCCGCGCGGTCCCCCTGGCCCAGCCAGGTCAGGCCGCGCCGCACCCCGGTCGCGGACAGGTCCTGCACCCGGCCGTCGTACTCGTGCAGGCCGGCGACCTCCCTGGCCCTGGGCATGCTGAGGTCGTGCACGGCGCGTAGTCGGGCATGGATGCTCATAGTCGCGATTCACCTGTCCAGATTCCAGTCCACTTCGGTAGATGGACCACTCAGGGGACTAGTCTTCGCGGCAAGCTGACCGCGTTGACCTGCCAATGGAGGCGGAAGTGGACCGTTTCGCCGATCCAGCCGAACTGGTCCGGCTGCTGGGTGACTGGACTGGCCGGCGCGGGCCGAGGTACCAGCGGCTGGCCGCGGCGATCAGCGACCTGGTGGCCGAGAGCACGCTGCCGCGCGGCGCCCGGCTGCCAGCCGAACGCGGACTGGCCGGCGCGCTGGCGGTCAGCCGGGCCACCGTGGTGGCCGCCTACGACCGGCTGCGCGAGCAGGGCGTGCTGCACAGCCGGCGGGGCAGCGGCACCACGGTCAGCCCGCACACCACCGCCAGGGTCCGGCCGGACGGGCGGGTGCGCGGCGGGCGGTCCGGCCCGATGCTGGACCTGCTGGTGGACCGGCCCGGCCAGACCATTTCGCTGGCCCAGGCCATCGAACCGGCCGTGCCCGAACTGGCCGGGGCCCTGCGCGAACTGGTCGAGGCCGACCTGCCCGCGCTGCTGGCCGACGGCGGCTATCACCCGCGTGGCCTGCCCGCGTTGCGCGAGGCCATCGCCACCCACCTGACCGGGCTCGGCCTGCCCAGCACCGCCGCGGAGATCGTGGTGACCACCGGCGCGCACCAGGCCATCGCGCTGGTCGCCGGGCTGTACCTGGACCGGGGCGCCACGGTGCTGGTCGAATCGCCCGGCTGGCCCGGCTCGGTGGACATCCTGCGGGCCGGCGGCGCCACCGTGGTGGGGGTGCCGATCGACGAGGACGGCCCGCGCCCCGATCTGCTGGCCGCCGCGGCCGCCCGGCACCGGCCGGATCTGGTGTACCTGATGCCCACCTTCCACAACCCGACCGGCGTGCTCACCTCGGCAGGCCGCCGGGCCCGGATCACCGAACTGGCCAGGGAACACGGGTTCGCGGTGCTGGAGGACAACGCCTATGTCACCGCCGGGCACGGCGACCCGTTGCCGCCGCCGGTGGCCGCCTTCGCGCACCCCTCGGTGGAGGTGCTCAGCGTGGGCTCACTGGCCAAACCGGTGTGGGCCGGGCTGCGGATCGGCTGGGTGCGCGGCCCGCGCGGCATCATCGACCGGATCGCCAGGGCCAAGGTGCTGGCCGACATGGGCAGTCCACTGCTGGACCAGGCCCTGGCCGCCCGCCTGCTGCCCCGGCTGCCCGAGATCGCCCAGGCCCGCGCGGTGACCCTGCGGCAGCGCCTGCGCCACCTCAGTGGACTGGTGCGCACCCGGCTGCCGGAGTGGCGGTGGCGGGAACCGAGGGCCGGATCGGCGCTGTGGATCGCGCTGCCCGGGGTGGACGCCGCGGTGTTCGCCCAGGTCGCGTTGCGGCACGGGGTGGAGGTGGTGCCCGGCGCGGCGATGGACCCCGACGGCGGGCACGACCACTACATCCGGCTGCCGTTCACCTTCCCGGAACCGGTGCTGGACGAACTGGTGGACCGCCTGGAGCGGGCCTGGACCGAACTGCGCAGGCACGGCCCGGCCGACGGCGGCACCCGGCCGGTGGTCTAGGGCCGGGTGATCAGCGCCAGCACCGCGTCCAGCCCGGCCACGATGCCGGCGGCGGGGGAGTCCGGTGCGCGGGTGAGCAGGGCCAGGCTCACCCCGTCGAGGGCCGAGCTGAACAGGCGGGCCAGGGCGGCGTGGTCCTGGCCGGGCGGGATCTCGCCGGACTCCTCGGCGGCCCGGAAACTGGCCGTCAGGATCGCCTGGAACTCCGCGTCCTGGGCCTGGACCAGCAGCGCGAAATCGGTGCGGGTCATGGCTTTCGCGGTGAAGGCGTAGTACACCCGCGCCTCGATGATCCGCTGCTCGTCCAGGGGCAGCAGCTCGTCGGCGATCCGGCGCAGCGTGTCCAGCACCGGGGCCCGCTTCGGGATCCGCCGGATCCGCTCGGCGGTGGCCGCGCCGGTCTGCCGGAGGGCGGACAACAGCAGCTCGTCCTTGTCCGCGAACTGTCGTTGCACCATGCCCAGCGAGGTCTCGGCCTCGGTGGCCACCGCGCGCAGGCTGACGCCGTCCAGGCCATCCCTGGCCACGATCCGGAGCAGGGCGGCGCCGATGGCGTGCCGGCGTGCGTCAGGCACGGTCAGGTTCTCCACCCCGTCAGCATAGCCGACTCTGATACGTTCGAATCGATAGCGAGTCAACTGTATCGGAGGGGTTATGTGCACGGTGGGACGACGAACGTTGCTCAAGGCCGCGGTCGCGGGGGCGGGGGCCGCCGCGCTGGCGGTACCGGCCGCCGCCGACCCGGCCCGCGCCGCCTTCGCGATCCGGGGCGCCCGGGTCTTCGACGGCGAGCGGGTCCTGGACGGCCGGACGGTGGTCTGCGCGGGCGGCCGGATCGTCAGCGTCACCCGCACCCCGGCCCCGGCCGCCGGACTGGAGGAGGTCGACGGCCGCGGCCGGACCCTGCTGCCAGGACTGATCGACGCGCACATCCACGACCACGGGATCCCGCGGTCGGATTCACCGCGGTTCGGCGTCACCACCGAGCTGGACATGTTCAACCTCATCCCCCGGCTGCGGGCCGACCTCGGTGACTACGTGGCCGCCCGGCAGTCCGACCGGGCCACCGCGGCGGCCGATCTGTGGAGCGCCGGAGCCATGATCACCGTGCCCGGCGGCCACGGTTCGCAGCTGGGCCTGCCGAAGGACTTTCCCTGGCTGCGGCCGGGGATGTCACCGGCTCAGCACGTCGACGACCGGCTGGCCGAGGGCTCGGACTACATCAAGTTCGTGGTCGAGCCGATGGTGACCAGCGACCCCTGGCCGACGATCTCCCCGGAGCAGGGCAGCGCGATCATCCGGCGCGCCCGGGAGCGCGGTGTGCTCAGCCTGGCGCACGTGTCCATGGCCGCGGACGCCCGCTGGCTGCTGCGGGCCGGGGTGAACGGACTGATCCACACCCCGCAGGACCGCGGGCTGAACCGGGAGGAGCTGTGGCTGGCCGGTCGCTCCGGCGCGTTCGTCACCAGCACCCTGGCCATCTTCCACTCGCTGCTCAACCAGCCCGAATACCACCGGCGCTACACCGATCCCCGGGTCACGCCATACCTTTCCGAGAAGCAGCGGGTGTTCGCCGATCGCCGGTTCCCGAAGGACTTCCCCGGTGACAAGCCGGACCTGGACGCGCTGAACTTCAACATCCGGGCCCTGGCCAAGGCAGGCGTGCCGATCCTGGCCGGGACGGACGGCGCCAATCCGGGCCTGCCCAACGCGATCGGCCTGCTGTTCGAGCTGGAGCTGCTGGTCCAGGCGGGACTCACCCCGATCGCCGCGCTCACCGCGGCCACCTCGGCGCCTGCCCGGCACTTCGGGCTGCGCGACCGCGGCCGGATCAAACCCGGCCTGCGCGCGGACCTGGTGCTCGTCGAGGGTGATCCGACCGAGGACATCACCGCGCTGCCCGGCATCGCCGCGGTCTGGCGCAACGGTTTCCGGATCGACCGCAGGCCCTGAGCCGGTCAGTCCTCGATCGCCCAGGTCAGGCTGTGCGCCTCATCGCCGGGATGCGGGCTCCACCGGATGTGGGTGAGCCGCAACGCCTCCGGCAGCACGTACACCGTGTGCCCGCCCGCGGTCTCGCCCGGCGCCACGCCGATCCGGTGCGGCGGCCGGGAGGACAGTGCCACCGGGGCCTTGGAGATGTGCTGCCCGTCGTCGGTGACCAGCACCAGGTACAGGTCCGGCAGCGAGGCGAAGGGCACCGGGCCGCGGTTGTGCAGCTCGGTGTGCACCACCACCGAACGTTCGCCCTCTTGCAGCCGGTAGCCGGCCGCGGTGAACAGGAAGTCGGCCGGATCGACCACCTCGACCAGCTGGATGACCAGGCGTTCGCCTTCCTGGCCCTCGGTTTCCAGCGCGCCGCCGACCACGCCGGTGCGGCTGTTCGCCGCCGGGGCGGTGGTCACCGTCGGCTGGTCGCCGCGGGCCCAGGCCGCCGACTGCGGCGGGCCCCAGGTGCTCATCGGATCCGCGGCGGCGGCCGGGAACGGCTGGGCGACGGGCGGCTGGGCCGGGAAACCGCCGCTGGGCGGGTAGGCCGGGGGCGGCGGCGGGTAGGCGCCGGTGCGATTCCCCGGCTGCTGCGCCGGGTACGGGCCGCTCGGGGTGCCGTACGGACCGCTGGGTGTCCCGTGTGGACCTGGGTACGGGCCGCTCGGCGTGCCGTAGGGGCCACTGGGGGTGCCGTGCGCCGGGTAGGGGCCGCTGGGGGTGCCGTAGGCCGGACCGGGTCCGTTCGGCACGCCGTACCCGGCGGGGCCGTACATCGGCGCGGGCGGTGGCACGGCGGGCTGCGGCGGTGCGGCAGGCGGGAAACCGGTCCACGCCCCGGCCGCGGCCAGCGCGCCACGCAGGCCGTTCGGATCGAACTCCACGCCGACGATCAGCGGCAACCCGCTGGCCGACAACGCCACCAGCCGGGAGGCGGCCTCCCGCGGATCCAGACCGGCCCTGGCCGCGATCTCGTGCACGGGAGCCGCGCGCCCTGACTCGGCCAGCAGGGCGAGCAGGCGCATGTCCACGGGATCGGGCGACACCACGGACAAAAACCTACCCCGTCCCCGCGATCACCGTCGGGGCGCACCCACCGACGGAAAAACCCGAGATGTGACCCTTGTCATCTTCCACCCGGTCTGGTGACTATTTCACCCCACGTAGATCAGCCAGGTGAACCACCGGCTCCGAGGAGGTGGCGGATGCGCAAGCTCGCGACTCCGCTTGTTGTGGTCGCGTCACTGGGCTTGCTCGCCGGATGTCTCGGCAGCCCCCAGCAGACCGACACCGCCCGCAACGCCGACGCGAAGGAGCTGACGCTCACCATCACCGGCAACTCCGTGGTCGGCGGCAAGAACGCCGCCCGCGCCGCCTGGGTCACCGAGTGGGTGATCCCCAAGTTCACCGAGGCGCAGAAGGCCAAGGGCGTCACCGTCACGGTGAAGTTCGAGGGCAACGGCGCGGGCGATGAGGACTACAAGACCAAGGTCGCGCTGGACCTCAAGACCGGCGGCGGCGCGGACGTGCTCACCATCGACGGCATCTGGGTCGGCGAGTTCGCCGAGGCCGGCCAGCTCAAACCCCTCGACGACCTGCTCGGCAAGGACCGGGTGGACGCCTGGGAGGGCTGGGCGCAGATCCCCAGGTCCGTGCAGGGCCTGGGCAGCTTCGGCGACCGGCGCTACGGCATCCCGGACGGCACCGACGGCCGGGTGCTCTTCTTCAACAAGAAGCTGTTCGCCCAGGCCGGACTGCCCACGGACTGGCAGCCGAAGAGCTGGACCGACCTCCTGGACGCGGCCGCGGTGCTGAAAAAGCTGCCCGGAGTGACCCCGTTGCAGGTCAACGCGGGCACCGCGATGGGTGAGGCGACCACCATGCAGGGCGTGCTGCCGATGCTGGCCAGTGCCGGGAAGCCGCTGTACCGGGACGGGAAGTGGCAGGCCGGTCCGGCCATGGGCGAGGTGCTGGAGTTCTACGCCAAGGTCTACCGCGAGGGCCTCGGCGATCCGCTGACCCAGCAGGAGGCCAAGGGCCGGGACAAGTCCTTCGCCCAGTTCGCCGAGGGCAAGCTCGGCATCATGATCGAGAGCGACTACCTGTGGCGCGGGGTGGTCGAACCGACCCGCGGCGTGGCCAAGATGGCCGACCGGGACCAGGTCGTCGGCTGGGCCAAGATCCCGGCGAGGCAGCCCGGCGTGGGCGGGCGGGACTTCGTGAGCATGTCCGGCGGCGCGGTCAACGTGGTCAACCCGGCCACCCAGTACCCGCGGCAGGCCTGGGAGCTGCTGCAGTTCATGAACTCCGCCGAGTCGATCAAGGCGCGGATGGGCGGCGGCGCGCAGGTCACCGCCCGCGCCGATGTCAACGACCAGGTGCTCGCCGGCGACCCGATGCTGTCCTATGTGGCCCGCGAGGTGCTGCCGGTCACCCAGTACCGGCCGCCGGTGGCCGGGTACCCGCGGGTGTCCGCGGCCCTGCAACAGGCCACCGCCGACGTCATCGCCGGGCGCAGCGTGCCCGAGGCGCTGTCCAACTACCGGGCCGCGCTGTCCAAGATCGTCGGCGAGTCCAATGTCGACGCCGGTTGACCTCACCCCCGCGGCGGAGTCCACTGTGGACACTCCGGCGCGGAAGGGCGGGATCGCCGACGTGGCCGGGCTCGGCGTGGGCCGCGCGATCGGGTTCGTGCTGCCCGCACTGGCCTTGATCGCGCTGTTCCTGGTGTTCCCCGCGCTGTGGACGCTCTACATCGGCATCACCGACTACCAGCTCACCGGCCCGGCCGCGGCCAACCCACAGGTCATCGGCATCGACAACTTCCTCAACGCGCTGGGTGACACGCTGTTCCGCAACTCGCTGTGGCTGACCGTGCTGTTCGTGCTCGGCTCCGCGGTGATCGGGCAGAACCTGCTCGGCTTCGGCCTGGCCTGGCTGCTGCGCGGGGCCCGGCCCTGGCTGCGCAGGCTCACCGAGAGCCTGGTGCTGCTGGCCTGGATCCTGCCCAGCACGGTGGTCGCCTTCCTCTGGTTCGCCGTGCTGGACCGGGACGGCGGCACGCTGAACCTGTTGCTGGGCAACGAGGGCACCGCCTGGCTGGTGCAGTATCCGCTGATCTCGATCATCCTGTTCAACATCTGGCGCGGCACCGCGTTCTCCATGCTGCTCTACTCCTCGGCGCTGGCCGCGGTGCCGCCCTCGCAGCTGGAGACCGCGAAACTGGTCGGCGCCAGCGGCTGGCAGACCGTGCGGGACGTGGTGTTCCCGCACATCCGCGGGCACGTGCTGACCAACACGCTGCTGATCAGCCTGTGGACCGCCAACGACTTCACCCCGTTCCTGCTCACCGCCGGCGGCCCCAACCACGCCTCGGAGACGTTGCCGGTGTTCATCTACCGGCAGGCACTGGAGGGCGGGCAACTCGGTTACGCCTCGGCGATCTCGTTGCTGCTGCTGGTGGCCAACCTGGTGGTGGCCGGGCTGTACCTGCGACTGCTGCGGAGGCGCTCATGAGCGTGAAGTTCCTGGTGCGCCGGATCGGTTTCTACACGCTGATCGCGGCGGTGCTGTTCTTCTTCGCGGTGCCGATGCTGTGGCTGGCCAGCGCGCCCTTCGACGCCAAACCCGGCCTCGGCCTGCGCTGGCCGGAGTGGACCCTGGACAACATCGGCAAGACCCTGGAGCACCCGTACGCGCTCACCTCGCTGCTGAACTCGTTGCTGCTGTGCGGGATCGCCACCGTCGTGACCACGGTGTGCGCCGCGCTGGCCGCCTACGCGCTCTCCCGGGTGCGCATTCCCGGCCGGGACCTGTTGCTGTACCTGCTGTTGCTGCTCTCCAGCGTGGTCACCGGCACCGCCGCGATGGTGCCGATCTTCGTGATGATGTTCCAGCTCGGCCTGATCAACTCCCAGTACGGCACCGCGCTGGTGATCGCCGGCGGCATGCTGCCCGCGGCCATCTTCATCCTCAAGGACTTCATGGACTCGGTGCCGCGCTCCTACGAGGAATCGGCCAGGGTCTTCGGCGCCTCGCCAGGCCAGGTGCTGCGGCACGTGGTGCTGCCGGTGGCCCGGCCCGGTATCGCGACCATCCTGGTGTGGGCCTTCGTCAACGCCTGGGGCAACTTCCTGCTGCCGTTCCTGCTGCTGCGCGAGGTCGAGGCGCAGCCGGCCGCGGTGCTGCTGCGCACCCTGCAGGACGAGGGCGGCAGCGCCAACCTCACCGTGATCCCGGTGTTCTCACTGCTGTACTCGATACCGGTGGTGCTGCTGTACCTGATCGTCAGCAAACGCTACGGGTTCCGCTTCCACGGAGGGATCAAGAGCTGATGGCCGGTATCGACATCACCGCACTGTCCACTGTGTACCCGAACGGGGTCCGCGCGGTGGACGATCTCGATCTGCACATCGCCGACGGTGAGTTCTTCGCGTTGCTCGGTCCTTCCGGCTGTGGCAAGACCACGCTGCTGCGCACCATCGCGGGCCTGGAGCAGTCCAACGCGGGCACCATCACCATCGGTGCGAACAACGTCACCGCGGTCGATCCCGGCAAACGCGGGGTGGCCATGGTGTTCCAGGACTACGCGCTGTTCCCGCACATGACCGTGGCGGAGAACATCGGCTACCCGCTGCGGGTGCGCGGGCAGAGCAAGGCCGCGCAACGCGAGGTCGCCGAGTCCACCTCGGCCGGGCTGAGCCTGGCCGGACTCCTGGAACGCCGCCCCGCCCAGCTCTCCGGCGGCCAGCAGCAACGGGTCGCGCTGGCCCGCGCCATCGCGATGGGCGCCGAGGTGCTGCTGCTGGACGAGCCACTGTCCAATCTGGACGCCCGGCTGCGGCTGGAGGCACGCACCTTCCTCAAGCGACTGCAACGGGAACTGGGCATCACCACGGTTTTCGTCACCCACGACCAGGCCGAGGCGCTAGCCCTGGCCGACCGGATCGCGGTGATGGAATCCGGCAAGATCCGGCAGCTGGGCAGCCCGCGTGAGGTGTTCCAGCGGCCGGCGAGTGTGTTCGTGGCGAACTTCATCGGGTCCACCCCGATGAACCTGCTCGACGCGGTGGTCGTCGAGGACGAGGTGGAGGTGGCAGATGCGAGGCTGGGTCGGCCCCTGGGTCTGGCCGTGTCCGACGGCGACAAGGTCACGGCGGGCATCCGCCCCGAGTACCTCCGGCTCGCCCCCCAAGGCACAGCCGGCGGGATCACTGGCGTGGTGTCGACGGTGGAAAACCTCGGGGTGAGTTCCCTGGTGTCCCTGGACTGCGCGGGCGGCGTGCTGGTCGGCGTCACCGTGCCGGAACAGGACGAACCTCCCATCGGCAGCACCGTCACCGCGGTCCCCGAACCCGGCAGGCTGCTGCTCTTCGACGCCGAAGGTTCTTTGCTGGGCCCGGAACCGGTGCCCGCATGATCATCCACAGTGGACTGATCACCCGCGAGCAGCGGTCCGCGAACCGGTGGCTGGAACTGCCGTTCGAGGTCCCGGCTGGCTGTGCGGGCATCACGGTCGAGCTGACCTACGCCGACCCGGCCATCCTGGACATCGGCTGTGCCGGTCCGGCGGGCTGGCGTGGCTGGTCCGGATCGGCCCGCCGCCGCTTCGCCATCACCGCCGAGACCGCCACCCCCGGCTACCTGCCCGGCGAACCGGAACCGGGGGAGTGGCGGGTTGTCCTTGGCCTGCACCGGATCCCGCCGGAGGGCGCGCACGCCCAGGTCGAGGTGACCCTCGGCCCGGCTTTCGTCGAGGTCGCGCCGCCGGCTCCGCTCGCCCCGGCGCCGCGGCCGGTGCGGCAGTTGCCGGCCACCGCGGGCCTGCGCTGGATCCCGGCGGACCTGCACTCGCACACCCTGCATTCCGACGGCAAACTGACCGTGCCGGAGCTGGCCGCACTGGCGGTTTCTAGGGGCCTGTCCGCGCTGGCGGTCACCGATCACAACACGGTCGCGCACCACGCCGAACTGGCCGAGGTCGGGGACCGGTACGGCATCGCGCTGATCCCCGGGCAGGAGGTCACCACCGATTCGGGGCACGCCAACGCCTTCGGCGACATCGGCTGGATCGACTTCCGCAGGCCCCCGGCCGAATGGCTGTCCACTGTGGAGGAACGCGGCGGACTGCTGTCCATCAACCACCCGCTTTCCGGCGACTGCTCCTGGCGCGACCCGATGCCGGTCCGCCCGCCACTGGCCGAGATCTGGCACTCCAGCTGGTGGAGCCGGACCTGGGGTGGCCCCCTGGCCTTCTGGCGGTCCTGGGGCATGCACGTCACCCCGGTGGGCGGCAGCGACTTCCACGGCCGCGGCGCGGACGCCGAACCCGGCAACCCGACCACCTGGCTGGCCGTGGACGAGAACGCCTACGGGCCCGGCGAACTGGCCAAGGCCGCCCTGGACGCGTTGCGCGCCGGCCGCACCGCGATCAGCGCCAACCCGGACGCCCCGGTGCTGCTGCCGGTGGACGGCGATCTGATGCTGGTCGGCGCGTCAGGGGCGCTGCTGTACGGCCCGGACGGCAGCCGGTGTGAGGCCCGGACCGAGGGCAGGCTGCCCGCCGCCGGTCCGGGCGGTCACGTGCTCACCGATCACGAGGGCGGCATGATCACCCTCTGCGGCAACCCCTGACCCAGCCGGATCGTCGCGATCTCCCAGCCCCGCAACACTAACTCCACCGAGTCAGCCACCACATCCAGTTTTCCCACCACGTTCCCGGCCAGGTCGGTCACCCGCGCGGTGGCCAGGCCGGGCCAGCGCAGCACGGTCGGCACGGGCTTGTCGGAGTAGGCGACCAGGCGCACCTCCAGCTCGCCTTCGCGTTCCCGCACCCCGCTGACCACCGCACCCTCGACCGCCAGGCCCACCGCGTCACCCAGGTGTCCGGGCTCGCCGGTGCCCGGCGCGCTGACCAGGGGCAGGGTGAACCGCTCCACCAGGTCCATCGTCTCGGCGACTGATCGGGCGCCGACCGCGATGCCGAACCGGGCGGTGCGCCAGCCCAGTTCCTGTGCCCCGGGGATCGGCGTGGTCGGCCCGGCCGGTTCGGCCCGCAACGGGTGCAGGTTCCGGCTGATCGCGCCCACCGAACGCAGCAGGGTCAGCGCCAGCTCACCGCCGGTGATCTCGTACTCGGTGGCCTGCTCCAGCAACACGGTGGCCTGCCCGGCCGCGACGAAGCCCGAGGCCGGGAAGGTGGGCAGTGGCGCCTCGCCGTTGCCGCCCTCATTGCGCAACCCCCGTGCCACCACGCCGAACTGTCCCTCGGCCCGTGATCCGGCCACCTCGCCCACCGGCAGATGCCAGCGCACCCGGTGGTCCCGGCTGCGGTTCTCGAACCGGATCTCCACCCGGACAAACGGCTCCCCGGCGCGTAGTTCCACCGCCATGGACACCTCGGTCGCGGCCGCTTTCGCCGCCCGCGCCGACCCGGCCGCGTCGTGCAGCCCGATCGGCCATTCATAAGTGCGGTACACGGTGTACCCGCCGAGCAGAGGTCCTGGCGCGTCCGGGCAGACCAGGATCGCCACCGGCTCGTGCACCAGCAGATCGGCCACCGGCGGGCCGTAGTTGTAGCTGTCCCCGGCGTCGCCGCCATCGCAGATCCGGCCGACCCCGTCGAGCAGGGAGCCGTCCGCGCCGGTGATCCGCAGGGTGCCGTCGTCCAGCACGGAGACCGAGACCAGGCCGTTGCTCAGCACACCGTCCACAAGGGACACCGGCGCGTCGGCCGACGCGGTGGCTTCGACCGCCCGGATCCCGGTCCAGCCCAGCGGTGGCACCGGAATCACGGCCAGGAGTTCCCGCCGTGGCTCGTCCACCACCCGCAGTTCCCACACCGGATGTTCCCCGGACCGGGCCGCCAGTTCCGTGGCGAACCGCTCTAGGTCGTAGGCCGGATTCCCCAGTCGCCCCACCGAGAACTCCACCACGCCGGCCCCGATCACGGCCTGCCGCACCGCCCGGTCGTACATCACCTGCCCGAAGGTCCGCCGCCGCACCGCTTCCGCGATCTCCGCGGCCGGGAACTCCGCCGACACCAGCACCCGCTCGGGCCGGTCCACCTCCTGGGCCGGCACCCGGCGCCCGTCCGGCAGCTCGAACTCCACCGCCGCCCACGCTTCCTCAGCCACCGGTGAACACCGCACCAGGTCCTGGCGTGGCCACGGACTCGGGTTCAGCACCAGCACCGCGTCCCCGGGCACCCGGGCGGCGAGGGCGTCCACCACCCGGTCCCGCACCGCCGAACCGAGCTGCTCGGCCTCCGCGATCCGGCCCGCCACCTGCGCCGCGGTGCTGTCCGCGCCGCAGCCGGTGACCGAATCGTGGCAGGAGGCGTCCACCAGGCGCTGCCAGGCCATCTCCGCGAACGGGCGGGCCGCGGCCGGGAACCACAGTGCGGCAAGGGGTTCGGCGTAACGCTGCACCATCCGCTCGGCCGCGGCCATGGCCTGCTTCACCGGGGCCCGCACCGAGAGCACGCCTGGCAGCAGGTTCGCCCTGGCGTGACTGCGCAGTTCGCCGTGCACCTCAAGGAGTTCGGCGGACAGGTCCCGGTCGGCGAGCGCCTCGGTCAGGGTGGCCAGCCGCAGCATGACCGGCGAGTCGGCGGCGCTGACCGCGCGCACCTGTTCGGTCAGCGAGGGCAGCGGCCCGCCGTGATCCGCGCCGTACATGGCCAGCACCTCGTCCGCGCCGAACCACGCCGTCATCCGCTCGGCGAAGTCCTCGGCCCGGCCCTGGGTGGCGTCGCGATCGCTGAACAGCACGGCCGCGTTGCCGTAGCCGCCGGGCAGGTACTCGGTGCGTACCGCGGACCCGTCCGGGGCCACCCAGGCGAACCCATTGCTGTCCACAATGGACGGAACGCCGCGCCACAGGCATGCCTGACGGAAACCGAAGCCGCGCAACACCTGCGGCAACTGGGCGGCGTGCCCGAACTGGTCCGGCAGGTAGGCCACCGGCATCGCGCCACCCAGTTCCGCCGCCCGGGCCAGGCCGATCTCCAGGTTGCGCACCAGGTTCTCCCCGGAGCACAGGAAGGAGTCCGCGAGCACCCGCCACGGCCCGACCGCGAGCTGGCCGCGCCGCACCAGATCCCGGACCTGGTCGAATGCCTCGGGCCGGATCTCCAGGTAGTCGTCCACCGCGGCGGTCTGGCCGTCCAGGGTGAAGCGCAGCTCCGGATCGGCCGCCAGCCTGGGCAGCACCTCGTCGAGTAAGTCCACCAGCCGCAACCGGAAGCGCTGGAACGGCTCGTACCATTCGCGATCCCAGTGCGTGTGCGGGACGACATGGACGAGGCGGCGCTGTGGCGTCGTAGGCACGGTCACACGTTAGTGAGCCACGATGGTTATGTGTATACCGTTGGGAACTTTCCCGACCTTCGGCACGTTGCTCTGAACGGGTGACATTGTCCGAGGCTGGGAGCGGAGTAGGGTCGGAAATCGTTGAGTTAACGATGTTCACAATACGGTGACGTATGTGAATCCGGGACGGATTTGGGGAGAGCACCGGAATGGTCAACGACACCGCCGCGGCGGCCGAGCCGCTGCCGGATCTGGCTATGTTCGATCAGACGTACATGCGGGATCCGTACCCGATCTACGCGAAGCTGCGTCAGCAGTTGCCCGTGCACAAGACCTCGCTGCCCAACCGCTCCTTCGACATGTGGGTGGTCACCCGCTACGAGGACGTGAAGGTGGCGCTGACCTCCCCTGCGGTCAGCAAGGACTCCGCCCGGCTGCGCGCGCTGATCACCAAAACCGCGCCGGAGGGCGCGCCGCAGTTCGCCGAGGCGCTGGGCGGGCACATGCTCAACAGCGACCCGCCGCAGCACACCCGGCTGCGCAAGCTGGTGGCCAAGGCATTCACCCCGCGCCGGGTGGAGCAGTTGCGGCCGCGGATCGAGCAGATCACCACCGAGCTGCTGGACCAGGTGGCCGCCGGGGGTGAGGTGGTCGATCTGATGGAGACGATGGCCTTCCCGCTGCCGGTCACCGTGATCTGCGAGCTGCTCGGCGTGCCCGAGCAGGACCAGGCCGACTTCCGCCGCTGGTCCAACTCGTTGCTGGGCAACTCCAACGACCCGCAGGAGCAGGCCAAGGACAGCCAGGACCTGGCCGCCTACCTGGTCCAGCTGATCGAGACCAAGCGGGTCACGCCCACCGACGACCTGCTCTCCGACCTGATCCAGGCCAGCGACGACGACGATTCGCTGACCCAGGGCGAGCTGGTCGCGATGGCGTTCCTGCTGCTGGTGGCCGGGCACGAGACCACGGCGAACCTGATCGGCAACGGGGTGCGCGCGCTGCTCACCCATCCCGAGCAGCTGGCCGAGCTGAAGGCCAAGCCCGAGCGCATCCACAACGCGATCGAGGAGCTGCTCCGCTACGACGGCCCGGTGATCACCGGCACCATCCGGATGACCACCGAGCCGCTGACCCTTGGCGAGGTGACCGTGCCCGCCGACCAGCTGCTGCTGGTGGGTCTGGGCTCGGCCAACCGGGACAGCAACAAGTTCGAGAACGCCGACGAGCTGGACCTGGACCGGGTGCTGGGCGGTCACTTCGGCTTCGGGCACGGCATCCACTACTGCGTGGGCGCGCCGCTGGCCCGGCTGGAGGCGGTCACCGCGATCGGCGGTCTGCTGGCCCGCTTCCCGGAGGTCTCGCTGGCGGTGCCCGCGGCGGAGCTGAACTACCGCAGCAGTGTGCTGATCCGCTCGCTGGTCGAGCTGCCGGTACGACCGAACGGCTGAACCGCAACCCACCACAGAAGACGGTGGCGTGTCCCGAGGACGCGCCACCGTCCCCTGTGGACACTCAGCAGGACAGCCGGGCGTTGACCCAGTCGGCGTGGTCGAAGTTCCGGCCATCACCGCCGTCGCTGACCCGCAGTGTCAGCGTGCGCGCCCCGGTCAGCTCCACCGACAGCGGGGTCGCGGCCTGCCCGGTCCGCAGCACCCCGGTCTCCTGCCGGAGGACACCATCGGTGAGCACGTGGAAGGCCGCGCTGCCTGGTGAGGTGGTCTCGTCATCCAGTCCGACCAAGGCGGTGAACCGGGTGCACCGGCCGCCCAGGTGCACCGAGACCTCACTCGGCGCGTGCGCCCCGAGCCCCTTGGCGTAGCTGATCCCGTTGATCCGCAACGGGTTTCCGTCGCCACCGGCGGAGTCGTTGTTGGACCGGTCCCGTTCGACCGGGCCCCAGCCGTTGCTCTCCGCGGTGAACGGCAGTTCACTCACCCACGGCTGCCCGGTCAGCGCCACCGCGGCCCGGACCGCCTGCGCCACATGCATCCGTTGCCGCCCCGGCGGCAACGCCGGATCGGTGAACTCGGCGAACACCGGCAACTCCACCGGCCCGAACTTCGCTTCCGCCCCAACGGTGACCCGCCACCGGCCACGCAACTGCCCGCCCTGCCCCAGCCGGGCGGCGGTCACCGCCGGTCCGCTCACCGTGAAGCCCGCGGGCGCGCTCGCCCGCAGCTCGACCTCCCGCAGAGTCCGCGGACTGTCCACAGTGAACTCGGCGGTGACCTCGAAACTGTTGCCCGCCACCACATCACCGGCATCGGTAGGGTTGATCGCCAGCCGGGTTAGCGGCGGCTGCGGGACCGGCTGGTGACAGGTGGTGCGACCGGCGGTGGCCGGGCAGGCGATCGCGGCGAACCCGCCGTTGCGCGGCACGTCCACCGACAGCCGGTCCCTGGACGTGCGCACCGCGGTGTCCACCAGCACATCGCCGCGGCCGCCCGGCGCGTCCCGGACCACCTCGACCAGCCAGCGGCCCGGCCCCAGCAGGTCCAGACTCGCGGTCAGCGTGGCCGGGTCGCCGGTGGCGATGCCGCCGAAGAACCAGCGGTCGCCGCTGCGCCGGGCCAGCACCGCGTCCTGACCCGGGTAGCCACTGCGGAACCGGGTCTCGTCCCACACCGTCGGCACCTGGTCCAGGAACCGCAGTGCGCGCGGGAAGCGCTGGTACGCCTCGGGTTTATCCGCGAAGTGCTGCCAGCCTGACTCGAACACCACTGGCAGCGCGATCTCGTGCGCGATGGTCGAGGTCCGCGGGCCCACCTCCAGGGACACCGGGGTGAAGTCCATCGAGCCGACCACGTTGCGCGCGAACGGGTGCACCGGGTTGTCGGTGGGCTGGGGCAGCTGTTCCGCGCCGTGCACGGCCTCCATGGTCATCACGTGCGGCCAGGTGCGGGCCAGGCCGTGCGGGATGGTCGAACCGTGGAAGTTGACCATCAGCCGGTGCCGGGCGGTATCGGCCAGAGCCTGGTCGTACCACTGGTAGCGGGACTGCGAGTCCGACTCCATGAAGTCGATCTTCACGCCCTTGACGCCCCAGCCGGTCACCCGTGCGAACTCGGTGTCCCGTTCCTGCTGGGTATCGAGGCGCTGCCAGTGGTACCAGAGCAGGATGTCCACGTTGCGGGCCCGCGCGTACCGGGTTAGCTCCGGCACCCACTGCGGGCTCCAGCCCTCATCGACCAGCACGTACGGCCAGCCGTTGCGCGCGGCGAAGTCCACGTACTCCTTCTGCCGGGCGAAGTTCGACGGACTGGCGTGCTCACTCAGCCAGGACCAGGCCACCTTGCCCGGCTTGATCCAGGAGGTGTCGCTGAACCGCGCCGGGTCGGCCAGGTCGTCCACCAGCGTGGACTCGGTCACCGCGCCGAGGTCGCCGATGATCGCGGTCCGCCACGGCGTCGGCGTGCCCGCGCCCAGCCGCACCCGCGGATCGGCCAGTTCCACCGCGTAGGTGCTGGATCCGGCCGCGTGTGCCAACCGGCTGCCTGCGTACCGCCCGTCCACCCCGGCCTCGGTCAGCAGCACGTAGTCCGCGCCCACCTGGAACAGCGAGGGGTTGCCGAAGATCCCGGCGGGCGCGCCGCCCGCGGTGGTCCGTTGCCGCCGGTTCTCGTGCTGCGGGTTGTACGGCATCAGCCAGGCGGGCGAGTCCGTGGGCAGGGTGAACGCGGAGGTTTCGCCGAGCACGATCTCCTCGCCCGGCACCACATACCGGTAGGCGACGCCGTCCTCGGCCACCCGCAACACCAGGTCCATCGCGGCATCGCCGTTGCCCCGCAAGGAGAACCGGGTCTCGGTCATCCTGGCCACCCGGTCCAGGCGTTTGCCGGTGGTCATCCGGTACCGCTCGGTCACCGCCCGCTGCGTCTGGCTGACCAGCCGCAACCCGCGGGTCAGGTCGACCCGTTCGGTGCGCAGGCCCAGCGGCGAGGGCAGGATCAGCTCCCGCCCGTTCCGCTGCACCGACAACAGCACCGAGCCGTCCGCGGCGCCGAAGTCCACCTTCGCGGTGATCCCCGCGTCCGGCCCGCGTACCGCGACACTCCGGCTCTCCTCCGCCGCCAGCGCGGGCACCCCGCCCGCCGCCACCGCGGCGAGCACCGCGACCAACCCACCGGACCATCGTCGACCTAATCGCAGCAACGGTTCTCCCAGGTAGAAGGCTCCCAGCCACTCTGCCAGCTCCCCAGATCGCCGTGTTGGCCGTTCTTGGACACCACCCCTCCCGGAGCGTTGGCCGTTCTCGTACGCCACGTTGGCGAATCGGCGGCGTGATCCGCACCCCCGTACCACTTGGGCCAACTGGTACGCCCGCTTGGGCAAAACCGGCGTACCAGTTGGCCCAACTCGCCGGAAGATCGGCACGCCAAGGCGAATTCGCCGACAGAGTCCTGGTAGGTCACGTTGGCCGTTCCGGGACGCGGGAATCGGCCAGGTTTGGTAAACCCATGCCGTGATCCCCGCGACGCCGCCCGGTCCGTCCCTGCCGACCAGCGCGGCCGAGTTGCGCCTGCGCTGGCTGCGTGCCCAGCCGCTGCTCCTGGTCGCCTACGTGCTCATCCCAGGCTTCGCGGCCGCCCTGGTACTCACGCTGATGATCTTCGGGCTGACCGTGGCGATGCACGGACTGTTCGGCCTGTTGTTCCTCTGCGGCCTTCCACTGGCCGTTTTCGGCTGGACGCTGACCCGCGGACCGGAGTGGTGGCTGACCCCGCTGGCCTGGCCCCGCCGGGCGTTCTGGCTCACCGTGCTGGTCTGCTTCGCGCTGGTCCCGGCCACCGGCTACTGGAACCCCACCCAGTGGTGGGTGTGGCCGCTGGTGGCGAGCCTGTGCCTGATCCTGCCCGTCTCGTCCTCGGCCTTGGCCCGCCTGGCCCGCCGCACCTTCGGCCTCCCACTGACTCCCGACCTCGGCGAAACCGGGTTTGTGCTGCACTTCGACCTCAACGGCATGTCCGGCCAGGTCTGGCTGGAGCTGACCGAACTGCGCTGGCACCTGGCGGGCACCGGCCACCAGATCACGCTGCCGTTCCAGCAGATCAAGCAGGTCGAGGTGGCCGACCCCAACCAGGAGACCAGGTCCGTGCGCGGCGCGCTGAGCAGGCTGGACGGCAGCGACGGCGCGGACCTGCCACCCGGCCCGCTGCTGGCGGTGACCAACCGCCAGGGCCTGGTCCTCTTCCCGGTCCAGCACCCGGAGGCCGTAGCCGAGATCCTGCGCAGACGCATGGCCGCCCGCGTCCAGCTCACCCACCACCTGGCCACCTGAACGTCCACAGTGGAACCCACCAAGCACCCCGCGTGTTGGCCGTTGTGGTACGCCAAGTTGGCCGTTCCGGACGCGCCGATCGGCCGGGTTTGGTAAACCCATGCCGTGATCTCCACCAAGCCGCCCGGCCCGTCCATCGAGGCCAGCGAGGCCGAGCTGCGCCTGCGCTGGCTGCGTGCCCACCCCCTGCTCGTGCTCGGTTACGTGATCATCCCAGGCTTTGCCGCCGCCCTGGTGGTGACGCTGGTGATCTTCGGATTCAGCATCCGGGTCGACTCCGCGGTCGGTCTGGTGATCATCACCGGCGGTCCGCTGTGCGGTTACGTGTGGGGACTGACCCGCAAACCGGAGTGGTGGCTCACCCCGACCGCCTGGGCCCGCCGGGCGTTCTGGCTCACCGCGCTGGTCTGCTTCGCGATGCTGCCCGCGACCGGCTACTGGTCGCCGATCCAGTGGTGGGTGTGGCCGCTGGTGCTGACCCTGTGCGTGCTGCTGCCCACCCTGTCCGGGGTGCTCGCCGGTCGCGCCCGGCGCAGCTTCCTGCGGCCGTTCTCCCCGGATCTCGGCGAGTGCGGATTCGTGCTTTTCGGCGAACTCAACGGGATCGCCGGCGAGCTGCGCCTGGAACTGACCGAACTGCGCTGGAAGCAGGGCGGCTCCGGCGAGGAGGTGTCCTTGCTGCTCAAGCAGATCGAGCAGGTCACCGTGGGCGCGGTCACCCGGGACAGCACGCCGTCCCCGCGGGCGCTGGGCAAGCCGGACGGCAGCGGGGGAGCGGCACTGCCGCCGGGACGGGTCATGGCGGTGCAGGGGCGCAAGGGCACGATCCTGTTCCCGCTCAAGGATCCCGAGGCATTCGCCGCGATCCTGGAACGGCGGATGGCGGCCCGGCCGCAGCTGATCAAGAACGCCCGGGTCACGATGTGAGTGTCCACAAAGGACGGTATTCGCGGCGGATCCGGATGGTGACCCCGGGCGTGCGGTAGTAGGGATCGGCCGCCAGGATCTCGGACAACGCCGCCGCGTCGCAGTCGAAGAGCAGCAGGGCGCCGGAGTCATCCGCCCACGGTCCGGCCAGCACCAGCACACCCGCCGCCCGCAACTCGGTCAGGCGGGCGCGGTGCGCGGGCCGGGCGGCCAGGCGGCGCGGGTCATCGGTGAAGACGAGTTCGACCACGATCATGGCCGTAGCCTGCGGGACGGGCGGCGTCCGGCGCTGTATCACGTGATACTGCCGCCATGACCGACCCGCTCGCCCAGGTGCCGCTGTTCGCCGGGACCGACCCGGCCCGGCTGACCGAGCTGGCCGCCCGCGGCCGGTCCCGCACCGTCGAGGCAGGTGAAACCCTGGCCCGGCACGGTGAACCGGCCACCGCGCTGATCGTGCTGCGCACCGGCACGCTCACCGCCACCCGGGACACCGCCGACGGCCGCCGCCTGCGCCTGGGCGAGTTCCGCGCGCCCTGCGCCGTGGACAAGACCGCGGTCCTGGACGGCGGCGGCCACACCGCGACCTGGACCGCCGCCACCCGGGTCCAGGTGCTGCTGATCCCCGCCGCGGACCTGCTGACCCTGCTCGACGACGTGCCCGCGGCCCGCAGGCACGTGCTCGCCCACCTGGCCGCCCAGGTCCGGCAGCGCCAGGACGACCTGGTCCGCACGCACAGCGCCGACGCCGTGGCCCGCATCGCCGCCTGGCTGCTCAGCACCGCCGACGGCGCCGCCAGGGTGCTGCTGCCCGGCGCGCAACAGGGCCTCGGCGAACACCTCGGCCTGTCCAGGGTCACCGTCAACCGGGCCCTGCGCGCGCTGGCCGCCGACGGGCTGATCGAGGTCGAACCCGGCGCCGTGCGCTTGCTCGCACCCGAGTTACTGGCCGCCCGCGCTGGTTAGGGTGCCCGGGTGAGCCAGGAACTCCTCGACCTCGACCGCAGGCACGTGTGGCATCCCTACGGGCCGATGCCCGGCACCCAGGAACCACTGCTGGTCGAGTCCGCGCGCGGGGTGCTGCTGACCCTGGCCGACGGGCGGGAACTGATCGATGGCATGTCCTCCTGGTGGGCGGTCATCCACGGCCACCGCCACCCGGTGCTGGACGCCGCCCTGCACGCCCAGGCCGACAAGCTCAGCCACGTCATGTTCGGCGGCCTCACCCACGAACCCGCGATCCGGCTGGCGCAGAAGCTGGTCGAGATCACTCCGGCCCCGCTGCAGCACGTGTTCCTGTGCGACTCCGGCTCGGTCTCGGTCGAGGTCGCGATCAAGATGTGCCTGCAGTACTGGCGTTCCCTGGGCCGCCCGGACAAGCGCCGCATGCTGACCTGGCGCGGCGGCTACCACGGCGACACCTTCCAGCCGATGAGCGTCTGCGACCCCGACGGCGGCATGCACATGCTCTGGCGCGGCATCCTGCCCGAGCAGGTCTTCGTGGACGCCCCGCCGCGCGGCTTCGACGCCGACCTCGACCCGGTCTACGTGCAGCACCTGGCCGATGCCATCGAGGACAACGCGGACACCCTGGCCGCGGTCATCGTCGAACCCGTCGTGCAGGGCGCGGGCGGGATGGCCTTCCACAACCCGCGCTACCTGCACGTGCTGCGCGAACTCTGCCTGGCCAACGACGTGCTGCTGATCTTCGACGAGATCGCCACCGGCTTCGGCCGCACCGGCGCGCTCTTCGCCGCCGACCACCCCGGCATCAGCCCGGACGTGCTCTGCCTCGGCAAGGCGCTCACCGGCGGCTACCTCAGCCTGGCCGCCACGCTGTGCACCGAGCGGATCGCCGAGGGCATCTCCCGGGGCGAGCTGCCGGTGCTCGCGCACGGCCCCACCTTCATGGGCAACCCACTGGCCACCGCGGTCGCCGGCGCCTCCCTCGACCTGCTGCTCAGCCAGGACTGGGCGAGCGAGGTCCGGCGGATCGAAACCGGTCTCGGCAAGGGCCTGGCCGCGGCCAGGGCACTACCCGGGGTACGCGATGTGCGGGTGCTCGGCGCCATCGGAGTGATCCAGCTCGACCATCAGGTGGACATGCGGGCCGCCACCGCCGCCGCGGTCGCCGAGGGCGTGTGGCTGCGCCCGTTCCGCGACCTGGTCTACGCGATGCCGCCGTATGTCAGCACCGACGACGACGTCCAGCGGATCACCACCGCCATGTGCGCCGCGGCGGCCGCCGGGTAGCCCTCCCCCGATCGGGCCCGTCCGAGCGCTTGAGTAGCGTGCACAGACGTGACCGTGCTGGTGATCACTGGAACCGGTACCGAGGTCGGCAAGACGGTCGTCACCGCGGCCGTCGCGGCGCTGGCCAGGGCCGAGGGCAAACGGGTCGCCGTGCTCAAGCCCGCGCAGACCGGGGTCGGGCCGAACGAACCCGGTGACATCGACGAGGTGGTCCGCCTCACCGGTGCCATCACCGCGCGCGAACTCGCCCGCTACCCGCAACCGTTGGCCCCGGCCACCGCCGCCCGCGCGGCCGGGATGCCCCCGGTCCGGCCCGCCCAGATCGCGGCCGCCGCGACCGGACTGGACGCCGACCACGACCTGGTGCTGCTGGAAGGCGCCGGTGGGCTGCTGGTCCGCTTCGACACCGCGGGCAGCACCCTGGCCGATGCCGCCTGGGCGCTCGGCGCGCCGGTGCTGCTGGTCGCCTCGGCCGGACTCGGCGTGCTCAACACCGCCACGCTCACCGTGGAGGCGCTGCGCCGTCGTGGCCTGATCTGCCAGGGCCTGGTCGTGGGCAGCTGGCCGCACCAGCCCGACCTGGCCTGCCGGCACAACCTGGCCGACCTGCCCGAGGTCACCGGGGTGCCGCTGCTGGGCGTGCTGCCCGAGGGCGCGGGCAAGTACCACGAGGAGGACTTCCTGCTGCTGGCCCGGCGCTGCCTCGCGCCCGAGCTGGGCGGGGAGTTCGACGCGGCCGAGTTCACGGTCCGGCACGGGCTCACCTGATGCCCCGGCCCCCGGCCCGGAAATCACCCGGCTGCGCGGTCGTGCTGCTGCTCCTGCTCGCCGGGCCCGCCGCCTATCTGCTCTGGGCCGCGGTCTTCCACACCACCGATCCCTCGACCCGGATCTGGCAGACCATCGGGGCCGCGGTGCTGCTGGTGGCCACGGTGGCCGGCCTGCTGGTCACCCTGGACATCGGCGACGGCAAGCGCCCCGGCTACGACCTGGGCTGCGTCGGCCTCGGCCTGCCGCTGCTCACCGGCCCTGGCCTGCTGCTCGCCCTGCTCGGCGCGGACACCGGGATCAGCATCGTCGGCTGGATCCTGGTGGTGGCCGGGGTCATGGTCATGTTCGGCGCCATCCTCAACCGCGGCGAGGCCGAGCCGGTCGAGCCGGGCAACGGCCAGGTCAACGGACTGCCGCCGGGGCCGGCCAAGGCCGAGGAGCCGGTGCCCGCGGCCAACCGGATCGGCTGCTCGCTCGCCGCGATCGGCCTGCTCGCGCTGCCCGGCCTGTCCCTGCTCTGGCTGGCCGCCTTCGACCCCGGCCGCAGTCACACCGGCCGGGTCTGGTGCGCGGTCGGCGGGGCCGCGCTGCTGGCCCTGGCCGCCGCCGCGAGCGCCGCCTCGCTCGGCCTCGGCGACTCCGCCCGCCGGCTGGACCTGGGCTGCCTCGGCCTGGTCCTGGTGCTGCTCATCGCGCCGGGCGTGCTGCTGCTGATCGCGGCCAACCCGCCGGGCGGGGTGCGCATCGTCGGCTGGTGCCTGCTCGGGCTGGCCCTGTGCGCCCTGCTGGGCACGGCGACCCGCAGCAGGCGGGCCCGGATCCGCGACTCCGGAACAGGCGTCCAGGACCCTCGTACGTGAGGTACGCCGCACCACACCGCGGCCCCGGTAAGGCAGGATGAGCCGACCGAGCGTCCATCGGGAAGGAACACACGGTGACCACAGCCGCCAAACAGGCCACCGCGCGTGACGCGGGCGAGCGGGACATCCTCGACATCGCCCGTGAGCAGGTGCTCGAACGCGGCGAGGGGCTGACCGAAGCGCAGATCCTGGCCGCCCTGCAGCTCCCTGACGAGCGCCTGGCCGACCTGCTCCAGGTCGCGCACGAGGTGCGGATGGCCTGGTGCGGGCCGGAGGTCGAGGTCGAGGGCATCGTCAGCCTCAAGACCGGCGGCTGCCCAGAGGACTGCCACTTCTGCTCCCAGTCCGGCCGTTTCCCCTCGCCGGTGCGCTCGGCCTGGCTGGACATCCCCGGCCTGGTCAAGGCGGCCGAGCAGACCGCGGCCACCGGTGCCACCGAGTTCTGCATCGTGGCCGCCGTGCGCGGACCGGACAAGCGACTGCTCGCCCAGGTCAAGGCCGGGATCGAGGCCATCCGCGCGGCCGGCATCGAGATCCAGATCGCCTGCTCGCTGGGCATGCTGACCCAGGAACAGGTCGACGAGCTGGTCGCGATGGGGGTGCACCGGTACAACCACAACCTGGAGACGGCGAAGTCGCACTTCACCAACGTGGTCACCACGCACACCTGGGAGGAGCGCTGGGAGACCCTGCGGATGGTGCGCGAGGCGGGCATGGAGGTCTGCTGCGGCGGCATCATCGGCATGGGCGAGAGCGTCGAGCAGCGCGCCGAGTTCGCCGCCCAGCTCGCCGAGGTCAACCCGGACGAGTGCACGATGAACTTCCTCATCCCGCAGCCGGGCACCCCGTACGAGAACTTCTCCATCGTGGAGGGCTCGGACGCGCTGCGCACCGTGGCCGCCTTCCGGCTGGCGCTGCCCCGCGCCATCCTGCGCTTCTCCGGCGGCCGCGAGCTGACCTTCGGCGACCTGGGCACCAGGCAGGGCATGCTGGGCGGCATCAACGCGATCATCGTCGGCAACTACCTGACCAACCTGGGTAGGCCGGCCAGCAGCGACCTGGACATGCTGGAAGAGCTGAACATGCCGATCAAGGCGCTCAATGACACGTTCTGACACGCCCCCGACTGACACGCCTCCCACCACGACGGCGATGACCCAGACATCCTTGTTCTGCGACATCTGCGGCAAACCCGAGATCGAGGGCGAGCACCGGGTCTGCCAGGCCCGGCGGGCCATCGACCCGCCGCGGTTCTGCCCGCAGTGCGCGCGCCGGATGATCGTGCAGGTCAGCCCGGCGGGCTGGTCGGCGAAGTGCAGCGTGCACGGTTCCACCGAGGGCGGCCAGGGAGGTCGGCTGTGATGAACGAGCCCCCACTGCCCGGACGGGCGGACCCACTGCGGATCCAGCCCGGCGGCGCGGTCGGCCAGCTGCCGGAAGAGGCGTACCTGCCCTTCCCGATGCCCCGGCCGATCCCGCGGGTGGTGGTCAAGCCCGATCTGCTGCCCGCGATCAGCATGGCCTCGCTGATCTCGTTGATCGGCATCCCGGTGGCGTTGCTGTGGTCGCTGCTGGCCCCGCCGATCCAGCGGCAGGTCGCCACCAACGGCCGCACCCCCGCGCTGCCCGGCGACTCCAACCACCAGTTCGACTCGCTGGCGGTGTTCGTGCTGCTCACCCTGGCCGCGGGCGTGATCACCGGCGCGGTGGTCTGGCTGCTGCGCCGGCGGCGCGGACCGGTGGTCATGATCGCGGCCACCGCCGGGTCGGCGCTGGCGGCCTACCTGGCCACGTTGATGGGCGGTCTGTTCACCGGTTTCTGGTACGACCTGCCCACCTCGGTGCAGCTCGGCGACGTCTACACGGTGGCGCCCGGCGCGGTGCACCTGACCGCGATCCTGGCTCAGCCGTTGGCTTTCATCGTGGTCTACGGCGCGTGCGCGGCCTGGAACGGCATGGACGACCTGGGCCGCAGGCTCGGCTAGCTCCGGTTCAGCCCGCGGGGCGCAGCTCGGCCGCGCTGGCCCGCAGTTCGGCGTGGAAGGCCAGCACCGCGGGGGAGCGGCGGGCGTGCCGCGGCACCGCCAGGCACACCGCGCGCCGCGGCGGATCCGGCGTGATCGGCCGCAGCACTACCTCCGCCGGGGTCCGGCCGGCCGCGATGCCGGGCACGATGGTCACCCCGAGCCCCTCGGCGACCAGGCCCAGCTTCGCGGTCCACTCGGCCACCCGCAGCGGGGTGTCCGGGGTGAACCCGGCACTCGCGCAGGTCGCGTTCAGCGCGCCGAGGGCCTCCGGGGTGTCCGCCACGATCCAGCTCTCCCCGGCCAGCTCGGCCAGCGGCACCCGCCGCCGGTTGGCCAGCCGGTGCGTCACCGGCAACGCGACCAGCAGCGGATCCTCCAGCACCGGCAGCAGCTCCGCGCCGGGCACATCCAGGCTCGGCCGTTTGTGCGTGCTGACCACGGCCAGATCCAGGTCACCGGCCTCTACCAGGGGCAGCAGCCGTTCCGTGGTGCCCTCGCGCAGGGTCAGCGTGATCTTGGGATAGGCGGTCCGGAACCGGGCCAGCGCACCGGGCAGCAGGGCCGCGTTGGCGCTGGCGAACGCGCCGATCCGCAGGCAGCCCGCGTCCAGGGTGCGCATCGCGTCCAGCGCCCTGGCGGTGTCGGTGAGCCGGTCCAGCAGCGACCGGGCATGGGGGAGCAGGTACTCCCCGGCCGGGGTCAGGCGCACACCGCGGGGGATCCGGGCGAACAGCTCCACGCCGCAGAGGTCTTCCAGAGCCGCCATCTGGCGGGACACTGCTGACTGGGTGTAGCCACCGGCTGAGGCAGCCCCGGTGAACGACCCGTGCTCGACCACCGACACGAAGGTCCGCAGCGCGATCGGGTCCAACAACTCCGCACGCACCCTCCGAGGTTACGCACCTGCGGCGCTGGTGAACACGCCCGCCCTGGCCGCGGCCAGGGCGGCGGCCACCGCCTGGGCGGTCAGCGGCTCGTCCAGGGGCTCCCTGGTCACGAACAACCGGAAGTACAGCGGCGCGGTCACCGCCCGGACCAGCGCCGCACCGTCGGTGCCCGCCGGCAGTTCGCCCCGGCGGACGGCGCGCGCGACGACCTCGGCGGAACGGGTGTGCCGGTCGGCGTAGAACCGCCGCAACGCGGCCGCGGCGCGCTCGGAGTCGAAGGCGGCCGCGACGAAGGCCGAGGGCGCGGCGGCCTGGGCCGGGTCGGTGAAGGTGCCGTACACCTGCCCGGCCAGTTCGGCCAGGTCACCGGCCAGCGAGCCGGTGTCCGGCGGGCGCCAGTCGTCCTCGCCTGCCAGTTCCAGGGCGTCCACCACCAGTCCGTCCGGCCCGCCCCAGCGGCGGTAGAGGGTGGTCTTGTGCACGCCGGAGCGCTCGGCCACGTTCTCCACGGTCAGGCCCTGGTAGCCGTGCCGGGCCAGCTCGGCGAGGGTGGCATCGCGGACCGCGGCCCTGGTCCGGGCGGTGCGCCCGCCGGGCCGGACGGTGCCCGGGGTGGTCTCGTCCACAGTCAAATGAAACTCCGGTTGCGTTAGTGCTCGGAAGTATGCCACTCTACATCTAACGCAACAACAGTTGCATTTGACTCGGAGGTACTGCTTGACGAACACCACCCAGCTGACCGCCCGCCGCCTGCGCAAGTCCTACGGCGAGCGACTGCTGCTGGACGACGTGTCCTTCTCGATCCGGCCCGGCGAGCGGGCAGGCATCGTCGGCGAGAACGGCGCGGGCAAGTCCACCCTGCTCCGCCTGCTGGCCGGGCTGGAAGCCCCCGACGATGGCGAGGTGATCGCGCAGGCCAACGGCATCGGCCACCTGGCCCAGGTCACCGCCCTGCCGTCGACCGCGACGGTCGCCGCGGCCATCGACGCGGCCCTGGCCGAGTTGCGCGCCATGGAGTCCCGCCTCCGCGAACTGGAGGCGGATCTGCGCGCACCCGCCGCGCTGGCCGAGTACGGCGACCTGCTCACCGCCTTCGAGCTGCGCGGCGGCTACGAGTCCGATGCCAGGGTGGACAAGGCCATCCACCACCTGGGCCTGGCCCAGCTCGACCGGCACCGCACCCTGGGCAGCCTCTCCGGCGGCGAACTCGCCCGCCTGGGCCTGGCCTGCCTGCTGGCCGCGGCCCCGGAACTGATGCTGCTGGACGAGCCGACCAACCACCTCGACGGTCAGGCCCTGGATTGGCTGGAGGACCAGCTCCGCGGCCACCACGGCACGATCGTCGTGGTCTCGCACGACCGGGTGTTCCTGGACCGGGTCGCCACGGTGATCCTGGAGGTCGACGCCGACCAGGCCAAGGTCACCCGCTACGGCCAGGACTACTCCGGCTACCTGGCCGAACGCGCCGCCGCCCGCCGCCGCTGGGAGCAGGACTTCGAGACCTGGTGCGAGGACATCCGGCAGCTCACCGTCGCCGCCACGGTCACCGCGCACCGGGTCGCCCCCGGCCGGGCGATCAAGGACGGCAACAAGATGGCCTACGACCGCGACGCGGGCCGGGTGCAAAGCTCCATCTCCAGCCGGGTCCGCAACGCCCAGGAACGCCTGCGCCGCCTGCACGAGACCCCCGTGCCCCGCCCCCCGGACCAACTCGCCTTCAGCGTGGCCCTGACCGGCGGCGCCACCGGCGATCTCCTGTCCCTACAAGGAATCCGGGTAGCCAACCGCCTCCAGATCGACACCCTCACCATCGCCGCCCAGGACCGCCTGCTGATCCACGGCCCCAACGGAGCGGGCAAATCCACCCTGCTCCGAGTCCTGGCCGCGGATCTGACCCCCGACACCGGCCAAGTCCACCGCCGAGGCCGAATCGGCTACCTGCCACAGGAAATCCCCACCCCCAACCCCCATGCCACCCTGCTCGCCGCCTACGCCCAAGGCCGCCCCGGCCCCGCTGAAGACCACGCAAGCCCCCTGCTCGCCCTCGGCCTGTTCCGCCCCCAGGACCTGCACGTCCCAGTAGGCGCCCTCTCCGCAGGCCAACGCCGCCGCCTGGCCCTGTCCCGCCTGCTCACTCAACCCTGGGACCTGCTCCTGCTGGACGAACCCACCAATCACCTCGCCCTGTCCCTGGTGGAGGACCTCGAACAGGCCCTGGCCCAGTTCCCCGGCGCGGTGGTCATCGTCTCGCACGACCGCCGCCTGCGCGCCAACTTCACTGGCACCCAACGCGAACTGACCGCGGGCCGCCTCACCGCCGGTGGTAGTGCCGGCTGACCCGAGCCCGATTCCCGCACGCAGGCGAACACCACCCCTGCCGCGGATGCGCGCGCAGGTAGTACTTCACACACCGAGGCCCCCGGCAAACCCGAAGCCCGAACCGCTCCGCAGACCCCAAGAACTCCACCGCCGCCCGCGCAAACCCATCCACCACAACCAAACCCCGCACAACCGCCTCCCCCGCAACGCCTATCTCCGCAGCGTCCGCCCCCACACCGTCCGTCCTCGCAACCGCCACCCCCGCAGCGCCCAGCCCCGCAACCTCCACCCGCGCAACGGGTTCATCCCCCCACTCCAGCACAGCCCGCGTCGGCAACACCGCCGCGTTGATCCGCCCCACCGCCTCCGCCACCGGCAACAGCCGACTCGCATCCGGCGCACTCGGCGGCTCCGGCGCGACCAGCACCGCGAACAGCGACCGCACCGCCCGCCGCAACCCCACCAACGCGAGTCGCCCCAGCTCATCGGCGTCCGGATCCCGCAACCAACGCCGATACCGGTCCAGGTCCCCGAGGTCGTCAGCCACCCCACCACGCCCGTCATGCCGGATCGTGCTCGCCAACGCCACAACCACCACACCACTGCCCACCACCCCACCCTAATGGTTAACTATCCAAAACCCATTAGGAGAGCGATGACCCCCGATCTGGTCCAGGGCCTGCACACCGCGAACAACCGCCTCCGCGCCCTGGTACGCACCGGTTTCGACACCACAGCCCCCTCCGCCCTCCCCGGCTGGACCCGCGGCCACGTGGTCGTCCACCTGACCAACCTGGCCGCCGCCTTCACCCGCCAGGCCGAATACGCCTACCGGGACGCCCAGATCGAGGTCTACGACGGCGGCCGCCCAGCCCGGGACGCCGCCATCGAGGCAGGCGCCCACCACCCACCCGAAGTCCTGCTCCCAGCCCTGCACCAGTCCCTGGACACCCTGGGCGCCACCTGGAACAGATCCACCCCGACCGACTGGCAACGCCCAGTCAGCTACCGCAACGGCACCCTGGAAGACACGGCCCTGGCCTGGTGGCGCGAAACAGAAATCCACACCACAGACCTACGGCTGGACTACACCCCCACCGACTGGACCCCAGCCTTCACCACCTACCTGACCACCTACCTGCAACCCCGCCTACCGCACCCGGTCCCCCTGCACGGCACCCCCACCGCCATCGCGGCCTGGCTGGCCGGCCGAGTCCCACCCACTCCGGTGACCACCACCGACGGCACCCCCTTGCCAACCCTCAACCCCTGGCCCTAACTCCCCCGCCGCCCTGCCTACAACCCCCACCCTCGCCTGCAACCCAGGTACCACCCCAGACCTGGCACCCCAGGTTGACGCCCCCGCCCCCTCAGCGTGAATACCTTCCAGCCACACCAAGGGAAGGTCTCCATGCGCCCCAACACAATCCGCACAATCCTGCCCGCCACCCTGCTGGCCCTCACCCTGCCCACAATGGCCACCGCCGCACCTCAACCCACCACCATCCCCGGCCCCGCCACCACCGGCCCCGGTCCCGCCGCCACCGCCGTCCCAGGCGCCACCGTCCCCAGTTCCGCCGCCCTCGCCATCACAGCCGCCGCCGCGCCGCACCTCACCGCCATCACCGCCGCGAACCCCAGCTCACCCGCAACCACAGCCCTTGCCCTGTCCCCACCCACTTCTCCTCCCACACACCCCTGCGCCACCGCCACCCAGCAGTGCGAAGGCACCCTCGAAGTCCCCCTCAACTGGTCAGACCCCACCGGTGAACGCATCCCCATCCCGTTCACCTACTACCCCCGCACCGACCAGTCCCGCCCCGCGGCGGGCACCGTCCTCGCTCTGGGCGGCGGCCCAGCGTCCTCCCTCGGCGGCGCCGTGCAAGGCCACCGCCGGGCCCTGGGCGCCGAATCGGCCAACTTCGACGTCCTCGCCGTGGAACGCCGAGGCTTCGGCCAGGCCGCCCCCTTCGCCTGCCCCGACCTGGACCTGACCACACCCCAGACCTTCACCGACTGCACCACCCGCATCGGTCCCCGGATCCAGTTCTTCACCACCGACCAGCGCGTCACCGACGTCGAAGCCGTCCGCACCGCCCTGGGCATCCCGGCCCTGATCCCCTACGGCACCTCCTACGGCACCCGCGACGCCACCGCCTACGCCGTCCGTTTTCCCCAGCGCACCAAGGCGATCATCTCCGACAGCAGCACCCCGGTGGGCCCCGACGGCTACGCGACCGGCGACACCTTCAACGACCGCCTCAAGATCACCGCGACCCAGCTCACCGCGATCTGCACCCCGTCACCGGCCTGCCGAGCCCTGCCCGGCACCCCCGTGAGCCGCTGGTCCGCCCTGATGGCCCGCCTCCGCGCGACCCCCGACCCCAAGCTCCCGCTGTTCGCCCTCAACGACATCATCGCCAAACCCGGCGAACCCTCGGTAGGCCGCGAAATCAACGCCGCCATCCACGCCTACCTCACCGACGACCCAGCCCCACTGCACCGCCTGGCCGCCACCGGCCCCACCCTCCCGCCCCGCGGATCTCCTTTCACCGCACCGTTCTTCGCCTACTGGTGCGCCGACAGCAGCTATCCCTTCTCCCGCAACGCCACCCCGGAAGCCCGTCGCGCGGAGTTGGCCCGCTACCGCCAGGCCAACCCGGAACGCCCGGTGACCGCCGCCGAGGTCATGGGTGCCTTCGGCTGGACCGAGGACTGGTGCGCCAACTGGCCCACCCCACGTCCCACCCCACTGATCCCACTCGGCGCCACCCTCCCCAACGTCCCCCTGCTCGCCATCGGCGGCCAGCTGGACCTGGGCGGCGACCAGGCAGCCCGCACCCTGGCGGCCGCCGTCCCCCAAGGCCGGGCCCTGATCATCCCCTTCGGCCAGCACGTCCCCAGCATCGCCAACTACGCCTACACCCCCTGCGCCGCCCAGGCAGTCCGCACCTTCTTGACCTCCCCGGCCAAACCCACCCCCACCTGCACCGCCGAGACCTACCAGGCCCAAGCCCACTTCCCCCGCACCACCCAAACCCTCCCCGCCCCCCAAGCCTCCACCCTCACCCGCCCCCAACGCACCGCCCTCGCGGTCGCCCTGACCACCGCCAACGACGCCCTGTCCCGCCGAAACCCCAACACCGCTCTCCAGGCGGGCCGCAAACAACTCCCCGGCGTCCGCGGCGGCACCATCCACTACGAGAACCCCCAGATCCGCCTGGACAACGTCCAGCACGTCACCGACGCCGCCGTCACCGGCACGATCACCATCCCCGCCCTGAACGAAGAAGCAACCGCCACCCTCACCGTCACCCAGGGCGCCACAACCACCCAGCTCACCCTGCGCTGGAACCCCTTCCACCCCAGACCCCTGCTCAAGATCCGCGGCGAGATCAACGGAACCAGCTTCACCGCGACCTTCCCGAACGCCACCTAGCCCGCGCGAGCCGCACCGCATCCACCGGGCCGGGCGCCCCGTGCCCCGGCTCGGTGCGCGGAGTCAGTTCCGGCCCTGCCGCCGCCCTGCCGCGCCCTGACCCTGCCTTGCCGCCCTGACCCTGCCTTGCCGCCCTGACCCCGCCTCGCCGTCCCGTCCCGCTCCGTCCCGGCTCCCGCCTCGATCCGCCACACCGTCCCGGCTCCCGCCCCGCCCTTCGTCTCTGCGCCACCCTCCACTCCCTCCTGCACCGGAGGTTAGGGTTGGCGGGTTGGCCAGGTGGTAATCGAGGACGGGGCTGGATGCGGCGCGGGCGGGAATCCAAGGGGCAGCGGAGCGTGGTGCGTGGCCCGGTGCCCGGCCAGTATCCGGTGCGGTTCGGCATGGCCGAGTTGCTCGCCGATCTCGACTGGCCCAATGGCTGGCTGCTCAGCGTCGACGGTGTCGCCCAGTCCTATGTGGACCTTGATGACCCGACCCACCTCGAATTCGATTACGTCCGCCGCATCGGTGACGTCATCGACTGTCTCGGCCAGCCCGAAGAAGCCCTGGACGCTCTGCACATCGGCGGCGGTGGCTGCACCGTCCCCCGCTACATCGCGGCCACCCGCCCCGGCTCGCGGCAACTTGTCTTCGACGCCGACGGCGACTTGATCGACCTGGTCCGCGAACACCTCCAGTTGCGCACCGTCCCAGCCCTGCGGGTGCGGGTGTGCGACGGCAGGGAGGGAGTCACCACGCGGCGCGACGACTCGGCGGATCTTGTTGTCCTGGACGCTTTCCAAAGCGCCTCCATGCCCGGCGGCCTGGCCACCCAGGAGTTCGTCGGAGATATCGCCCGGGTGCTCCGGCCGGACGGCACCGTGATCGTCAACGTCACCGACGGCCCCGGCCTGAAGTTCGCCCGTCGTGTCGTGGCCACTCTGCGCCTGGTCTTCCCACAGGTCCTGCTGGTCGCCGAACCCGCGGTGCTGCGCGGTCGCCGCTTCGGCAACCTGGTCCTGGTCGGCTCCACCGCGGACCTCCCGGTGGCGGAGATCACCACCCGGGTGCACTCGGCGGCCTTCCCGGCACGGTGTGTGGCCGATGCCGACCTGATCAAGCTGTGCGCGGGCGCCGAACCCATCACCGACACCGCGCCCATGGTCGCCCCGGTGCCGCCCAAACGCGCCTTCGGGGGTTGACCTCCAGTTCACTGGAGGTTTCATGCTGCTTGCATGAGTAGGGCTATGCGAGTTGGGGTGATCGGCGCCGAGCTGGCGCGGGGCTGGGCGACCCGCGCGCATTTCCCTGCGCTGCAAGGACTTCCCGGCATCGACCTGTTCGCAGTGGCTGACCCCGAACAGCCCGCCACCGCCGTCGCCGACCAGTGGGGCGCCCAGTTCACCTGCACCAGCCCCACCGAACTGGCCACCCATCGCCAGGTCGACATAGTCACCATCGCGGGTCCGGTCCCCGGGCACGACGACCTGGTGCGCACCGCGCTGTCCGCCGGGAAACACGTCTTCTGCGAGTGGCCCCTGACCACCAACGTCCACTCCGCCATCGAACTCCGCACCCTGGCCGCCCAATCCGGCGTCCATCACGTCGTCGGCCTGCGCGGCCGAGCCGACCCGGGCGTGCGTTTCGTCCGGGACCTCCTGGCACACGGCGAAATCGGCGAGGTGCTCGGCGTGACCCTGAGCGCCGCGCCCGCCACCTCACCGGAATTCTCGGTCGGCGAGTCCCTGCTCACCGGCGATGGCGGCCAGGCCCTGGACATCCTCCGCTTCTGCCTGGGCGAACTCGCCGAACTGTCCGCGACCTTCGCCACCCGCTGCCCCGGCGTGATCTCCCCGGACCAGGTGCTCGTCCAGGGGCTCCTGGAATCCGGCGTCGCCCTCTCCGTGCACCTGCAGGCCGGCGCTCCCGGTGGCACCGGCTTCCGCATGGAGGTACAGGGCCGTCGCGGAGCACTGATCCTGGTGTGCCCAGGTCGCATCGGCGAACAGGAGTCCACCGTGCTGCTGGCCCGGGGCTCGCGTGGCAGACCGAGCACGATGGCCAGCCGGACACCAACCGTCTCAGCGGAGGCAAGAATCGCCTCGCCCGCCACGGCAATGGCTGAGCCGGGGGCAGTCACGTCGCCGGATGAGGGCGAGGGGTTCGAGGCGGCCGCGCTGCGGGTGACCGGAACGCGAGCCGATGGCAGGCCATCGACTGTGCTCGCCGTGCCGGGCCAGCTCCCGTCGTGGGGAACGGCCGCAACACTGGAGTTGCTGTCGGCACTGGAGGTGCTTCCGGTGCCGGAGAGCTATCGGAGCGGGGTGGCCGCGGTGCCGGCGGGTCCCGCACAGGGCGTGGCCCGCCTGTACGCGGAACTTGTGCGGGCGGTGCGGACCGGGACACCGCAAGACCCGGACTTCACCACGGCGGTCGGATTGCACTGCCTGCTGGACACGGTGGCCGAAGCGGCGAGCAGCCGCCGGTGCCGCAGCTTCGGCTGACGGCAAGGCTCACTCCCGAGGGGGAACGGGTTCACCTCACAGCGGGAGGGGTCCCGCCGCACCGGTGCGAGAGTGTTGGCGGCAGGGGAGCCTGGGGGTGGGCACGGCGGCCCCGGCCGCCGTGCCCCGCGGCTCACCCGCGACGGCCCAGGCCGTGGAACAGTGTGGTGACAACGCGGTCGGCCAGTTCGTCGACATCGGTGCCGCGCTCGGCGCGTTCCCGCACCGCCTCACGCAGCAACGCGTAGTAGACCCGGGTCAGCCAATCCCGGCAGACCGCGGCATCCAGCAGCCCGGCCGCGGTGATCCGCTCGAACAGCGCCTGCGACTTGCCGCGGACCTGTTCCTCCGCCGTCAGCACCCGGGAATCGGCCAGCGCCTGCCTGTTCGGCGTGAACCGCCAGACGCTCTGCACCGTCACCAGGTTCGCGGTCAGTTGGTGCAAAGCGACCAGTGGCGGCGCGGTCTCCGTGCGGGCGGCATTGATCGCGCCCTCGACCTGGGCCATGATGGCGTCAATCATCGCCGCCACCAGGGCCTCCCTGGTGGCGAACCGGCGATGCACGGTCGTGCGGGCCACTCCGGCTGCGTCGGCGATCTGCTGCACTGTGGTCGTCGGATCCGCGCTCAGCAAGCGATCGGCCACCCGCAGGATCGCGTGGTGGGTGCGTTCCGCATCCGCACGTAGCGGCGGCTCCCAAGACATGGGTAGACGATACCCAGCCGTCGCATCTCTCCGTGAATACGCAACATGGGTGTTGTGTATTCACGTTAAGCCGATACGGTGATGTCTCGGGTCGAGCAGATCCGCTATCCCACCACAAACTGAGGGACACAAGACATGCGGCTGCGCACCCTCGGCGGCACCGGAATCAAGGTCAGCCCCTACTGTCTCGGCGCGATGATGTTCGGCGCCATGGGCAACGCCGACCACGACGAATCGGTGCGAATGATCCACACCGCGTTCGACGCGGGAATCAACTTCGTGGACACCGCCGACGTCTACTCCAACGGCGAGTCCGAGGAAATCCTCGGCAAGGCCCTCAAGGGCCGTCGCGACGACATCGTCGTGGCCAGCAAGGCGCACCTGCCGATGGGCGAGGACGCCAACCGGCGCGGCGGCTCCCGGCGGTGGCTGGTCCGCGCCGTGGAGGACAGCCTCCGCCGACTCGGCACCGACCACCTGGACCTGTACCAGCTACACCGACCCGACGAGGACACCGCCCTGGACGAAACCCTGGGGGCACTGTCGGATCTGGTGCGCTCCGGCAAGATTCGCGCGGTGGGCACCTCGACCTTCCCGGCCGAACTCATCGTGGAAATGCAGTGGGAGTCGGAACGGCGCGGCCATGTCCGGGTGCGCACCGAGCAACCGCCCTATTCGATTTTCAACCGTGCAGCCGAAACCTCCGTTCTGCCGACCTGCGCTCGCTATGGAATGGGCGTGCTGACCTGGGGCCCGCTCAACCGGGGCTGGCTCACCGGCCGCTACCGGCCCGGCTACCAACTGCCCGAAGGCGCGCACCCGGTGCAGCAGCAGATGTTCCACCCGGCGATCCCCGCCAACGCGCGGAAGTACGCCGTGATCGAACAACTGCTCAAACTCGCCGCGGACTCGGGCCATTCGCTGGCCCACCTCGCCGTGGCGTTCGTGCTGTCCCACCCCGCGGTGACCTCGGCGATCATCGGCCCGCGCACCCCGGAGCAGCTCGCGGACCTGTTGGCGGGCAAGGACACCGTGCTCGAGGACGAGGTGCTGAACCGCATCGACGAACTGGTCCCGCCAGGCACGGTCCTGAACCCCGACGACAGCTTCTACCAGCCGCCGGGCATCACCGACCTGACTCAGCGCCGCCGTCCACGGGAGACCAGGGCCGCGGTCTGACCCCGGCGCGCGGCGAGGACCACGCGCCGGGGGACAGACCCGCACCGGCCAGATCGGGCAGTGCCGTGCCAGCCTTGGCCCAACCCCCGTCCGGTCGGCTTCCACTGGGGCCGCTCGGGCAACACGGGATGGATCCGCTCCCGTGCTGGCCCGTGCGGTCCAGCGGAAGCCGCCGGCCGAGCTGAGGCAGTCGCGACCATGCCTCAACCCGCAGGGGCTTGCTGGGCAGTCCTCGCGGTTCGCGCCCCGGACGATCTGGCGGCTGAGCCGTCCTAGGCCGGCTCAGTGCCTGGATTGATGGGGTGCCGGCCGCGGGGACCTGGCTTGGCTGACCCGGCGCGGACATGTCGTCCTGCCTGGCCTGGCCGGAGCCCTTGTTGCCTCACCTCGGACCCGAGCCCTGACCGCGGCCGCACTGTGCGCCTGACAGGACTGGGTGCCTAACAGGACTGGGCGCCTGACAGCACTGCGTGCCTGCCGGGCAACGTGCCTGGCTGGTAGCCGGAGCCGGCTGACAACTGGACCTGCTCGGACGGTCCAGTGCGCCGATGCCCCGGCGGGCCTGCCGAACCAGCGGGATGGGTTCTCCGGCTTGGCTGGCCTCCGGACTTGCTCGATGACGTCCGGAAGCTGTGCCGCGCCTGGCCGCTGTGGGCTGGTTCAGCGAGGGCCGGGCCTGCCGCGCCGAGGTTGGCCTGAAAGGAATCGACTCGACTGCGGGTGCGTGCCGCGGTGGGGATGACCGGGGTGAGACGGGTCGGGCTGGGGGTGGTGGCCTGGTGGGGATATGGGTGTGGGGACCTCCTGATTCTGGTTGACATGGCGGAACCTGGGCGTGGATCGCACACACGCGGGGCAATACCGGGCTGCGTACTCGGCCCGCCTCCGGTTCGGCGGCACGGCGGGGGAGTTGCACAACGCGAACCAGACCCGGAGCTCTCGGGTCACCTGCAGCTGGTCGGCATCAGGAGCCACGCGATGCAGCAGAGGACGGAAGATACCTGGCCACCAGGGAACGTCCTCGCCATGCACAGTAGCGCCTCCGAGGGGAGGTTTCGACCAAGTCCTGGCCAAACGTAGCGAGTTCCCACGACCGTGGGATACCGCCGCCAGGGTCTTGCGGAATTGGCCGCACTATCAGTGACGTCTGGTGGTTTCGAGTACGTGAACTTGGGTCGGACTCCTACTTTGGGGGGTACCGGACAGGAGGTGGCAACCGATTGTGTTCGTCGCATTGACGGAACGACGACGCGCAAACGGGGCAACGACGATGAACGTGCTGCTGCTCGCCTATGGCTCGCTGGGGGACATCCAGCCTTTTGTCGCGCTCGGCCGCGCCCTCGATCGCGCTGGTCACAAGGTGGTGCTGGCCGCGCCCGCCCGCTTCGAGTCCTACGTCGGCGAGCACGATTTGCCTTTTGCGCCGATCAGTGATGCCCTTGTTGAGCTGGCCGACAGCGCGGACCTCCGGGCTTCGCGTGAAGGCGGCGCGCTGCAGTCCGGGGTGGCCTGGCTCGAAGCCCTCCGGCGCGGCGAGGACGCGGCGACCGCTGTGCTCGAGGACAGCTGGGCGGCCGCGGCGTTCGGGCCCGACCTGGTGGTGCATCACCCGATCACGGCTGGGCAGCACATCGCGGAGAAGCTTCGAGTTCCGTCAGTGCTGGCCTCGCCGCAACCTTCCTACGTGCCGACGGATGCGTTCCCCTGTTCGCTGATCTCGGTGCCGGACTGGCTGCCACCGGCGTTCAACCGGTTCACCTACACACTGCTCGCCTGGTCCGGCCGACTGCTGTCCGGACCGACCGACCGGTGGCGGGAGCAGGTGCTCGGCCTGCCTCGGCGCCGGGGAGCGCACGACCCGCTGCGCCAGCCGGACGGCAGGCACACGACGGTGCTGCACGCGTTCAGCCCACACGTGTTCCCGCCCGCGCCGGACTGGCCGGATTCCGTGCACAGCATGGGTTACTGGTTCCTGCCCGCGGCCACGGACTGGGCGCCGCCGCGAGCGCTGGTGGAGTTCCTGGACGCCGGTTCACCGCCGGTGTGCGTGACCTTCGGCAGCACTGTCGGCGGCGATCCGCGGCGCTCGGCGCGCACCGTCCTGGACGCGGTGCGGCTGGCGGGCGTGCGGGCGGTGCTGGTGTCCGGGTGGGGCGGTTTGCAGGCGGACGAACTGCCCGCGGAGGTCTTCCAGGCCGAGCACGTGCCGTTCGACTGGCTGTTCCCCAGGGTGTCGGCGGTGGTGCACCACGGTGGCGGCGGCACCAGCGCCGCGGCCGTCGCGGCTGGACGGCCACAGGTGACCTGTCCGTTCGGGGTGGACCAACCGCAGTGGGCACGGCGGATGCATCAGCTCGGGGTGGCGCCGCCGCCGATCCCGCAGCGCACGCTGACCACGGCCGCGCTGGCCGAGGCGATCCACCTGGCCGCCACCGACGCGGCGATGGCACGGCGTGCGGAGCGGCTCGGCAGGCTGGTGAACGCCGAGCCTGGAGCGGAGGCCGCGGTGGCGTTGCTGGAAAAACTCGTGTCGCGCAAGGGTTGACCTGGAGCGCGCTCCAGCCGACAGGCTCGGCGCATGCGAAAGATCACCCTTGGCGGCCCGGACGGACCGCGGGCCAGCGTGTTGTGCCTTGGCGCGTTGCCGTTCGGGTCTTCAGTGGACCGGGACACCTCCTTCGCCATCCTCGACCGGTTCGTCGAGGCCGGCGGGAACTTCATCGACTCCGCGAACAACTACGTGTTCTGGACCGAGAACGGAAAGGGTGACGAGAGCGAGAACCTGCTCGGCGATTGGTTGCGCACCAGGGGAAACCGGTCCGAGGTGGTGCTGGCGTCCAAGGTGGGCGCGCTGCCGGACCCGGCCAAGCCAGGGGCGTTCCCGGACAACGCGGAGGGCCTGTCCGCCGAGGTGATCAGCACCCAGCTCGACAACAGTCTGCGTCGGCTGGGCACTGACCACCTGGACGTGTACTACGCGCACATGGAGGACCGCTCGGTGCCGCTGGCCGAGACGGTCGGCGCGTTCGGCAAGGCCGTCGCGCAGGGCAAGGTACGGGTGCCCGGCTGCAGCAACCACCCGACCTGGCGGATCGACCGCGCGCGGGAACTCGCGAAGCAGGACGGGCTCGCGCCTTATGGCGTGCTGCAGTTCCGGCACAGCTACCTCCGGCCGCGGCCGGACATCAGGCTGCCCCAGGCCGGACATGTCCAGGCCAGCGATGAACTGCTGGACTACGTGCGCACCGAGGACAACCTGGTGCTGACCGCGTACACGACGTTGCTGTTCGGGGCCTACACCCGGCCGGACCGGCCGCTGCACGAGCACTACGACCACCCGGGCACCCAGCGCAAGATCGCCGTGCTCCAGGCCGTGGCCGCCGAGCTGGGCGCCACAGTGAACCAGGTGGTGCTGGCGTGGCTGTTGCACGGCAACCCGTTGGTGGTGCCAGTGCTGGGGGTCAGCTCGGTGGCGCAGCTGGAGGAGTCACTGGCCGCGGCGGAGTTGGAACTGAGCGTGGACCAGTTGGGCCGGCTGGCCGCGGCCTGCTGACTCCGGCGACTTCGGCCGGGTGCAGCGGGGCTGTGCGGGTCAGGCTGGGCGATGCGCCACTGGGGTGCGCGGGCCTGTCACGGCGAACCGCTTGTCCGGCATCGGTTGCTCTGCGCTTCGCGCCGGTTGCTCCGCGCGAGGCGGTGTGCGCCGGGTGGGGTGAACCTGTTGGTGCGACACGGTTCTGGGGATCGGTCGCGCGAGCCGGTCTTGTGGTCTGGCTGATGCGAAGCCCGGGTGACGCGATGCCGGGTGACGCGTCGCGGGGCATCGCGTGGCCGGGCGCAGCCGTGTTGGGCCGGCGGCGTGGGCGGCGGCGTGGGGCGTGACCGGAGTTCGGTCACGCCCCTGCCGTGCCGGTCACTGCTGCTCGTCCTCTTCGGCGAGGATCCGGTACAGATTTCGGCGGACCTCGGCGAGGAGTTGGCGGGCTCGGGCGGTCTGCTCCGGGGTGCCCGCGGCGGCGACCTGGAGGGCGGCCTGGTGGACCTGGCCGAGTAGCTCCTGGAGTTCGACCACGGTGGTGTCGACTCCGCCGCTGACGGTGTCCCAGACCACGGCCAGTCCGGCCTCGTTCTCAGCGACGTAGGCGCGGCCGGCGTCGGTCAGTTCGACCATCTGGCGGCCACCCTCCTTCTCCGAGACGACCAGGCCTTCCTCGGTGAGCTGCTTGAGCACCGGGTAGATCGAGCCGGGGCTGGGGCGCCAGAAACCGTCACTGCGTTCGGTGATGTCGGCGATGAGCTGGTAGCCGTGGGTCGGCCCGTCGACCAGTACGAGCAGCACCGCTGCCCGGACGTCGCCGCGACCGACCTTGGGGCGCTGCCAGCCGCTGCCGGGGCCGCCGAATCCGGGGGGCATGGGCGGGAACGGTACGCCGTGGCGCGGGCCGCCCGGTCCTCGGTCCGGGGTCCAGCCCCAGAAGTGGCGGTGGCCGCCTCGGCCTCGGCCGCCGTGGCCGCGCTCGCGGGGGCCGCCGCGCCGGTGGCCGCGCTCCTCGCGGTCGCCTCGGCGGTCGCGGTCGCCGCGATCCTCACGGTCACCGCGCTCGCCGCGGCCTTCGCCGGTGTCGTTGTGCATGCCCAACATGGTCCATGGCGTCCGCCGCGTGCGGGGGCCGCCGAACCAGGGGCCGAAAGCTGCTGCATGGGCAGTCATAGCGATCTCTCCTTGAACAGTCGCGACACGCTGATCGTGTCGTCGATGTGTTCACGATATATCGCGAACAGTCAGAGACGCAACCATGACTTGGGTTCGAACAGCGAAACGGCGGGCCCCTGGACCGGGACCCGCCGTGTTTGTGCAGCTCAGAGGCTAGGTGTTGGCTGGGACACGGTGCAGGGCGCGCAGGCGGTCGATGGCGCTGTGCAGGGTGTCGGGACGTTTGGGGAAGGCGAAGCGGATGAGCTTGCGGCCCTCCTCGGGGTTGGCGTAGAAGGACGAGCCCGGGACCACGGCCACGCCCAGTTCGGTGACCAGGCGGCGGGCGAACTCGATGTCGTGGCCGGCGGGGTCGAGATCCTCGGTGCCGCACAGCACGTAGTAGGCGCCGTCTGGCACGTGCAGCCGGAAGCCGATCTCGGTCAGCGCCGGGCAGAGCAGGTCCCGCAGCTCGCGGTAGTGCGCGGCCAGGCCGGTGTAGTACGTCGGCGGCAGGCCGAGCGCGGTCACCGAGGCCGCCTGCAACGGGGTGGGCGCGCCGACGGTGAGGAAGTCGTGCACGGTGCGGATCGCCTTGGTGGCCCAGGCCGGGGCGATGGTCCAGCCGACCCGCCAGCCGGTGACCGCGTAGGTCTTGGACACGCTGTTGATGGTGATCGTGCGGTCGGCCAGCCCCGGCACGGTGGCCGGCGGGATGTGGCCGCCGTCGCCGAGGAAGTGGATGTGCTCGTAGATCTCGTCGGTGATGCACAGGACGTCGTGTCGCTGGCACAGTTCGGCGATCAGTTCCAGCTCGGCGCGGCTGAACACCTTGCCGGTCGGGTTGTGCGGGGTGTTCACCACGATGGCCCTGGTGCGCTCGGTGAACGCGGCGCGCAGTTCGGCCTCGTCGATGGACCAGTCCGGGCGGTGCAGCGAGACGAACCGCGGGGTGGCGCCGGCGAGTACCGCGTCCGGGCCGTAGTTCTCGTAGTGCGGCTCGAACATGATCACCTCATCGCCCGGTTCGACCAGGGCGAGCATGGTGGCGACCATGGCTTCGGTGGCGCCGCAGGTCACGCAGATCTCGGTCTCCGGGTCGACCTGCCAGCCCGGGTAGGCCCAGGCGGTCTTGGTGGCGATGGCCGCGCGCAGCCCGGCCTCGCCATAGGTGATCGGGTACTGGTTCAGGTCGGCGTCCACCGCGTCCTTGACCGCCTGCTTCAACTCCGGCGGGCAGGCGAAGTCGGGCAGGCCCTGGGACAGGTTCACCGCGTCGTGCGCGGTGGCCAACCGGGTCATCTCCCGGATCACCGACTCGGTGAACGAGGCGACCTTGCTGCTGACCCGAGTGATCACGGGTTCTTCTCCTTGTGCATCGCGATGAGACTGATCAGTTCATAGGCGGTGTGCGCGGCGGCGATCGCGGTCAGTTCGGCGTGGTCGTAGGCCGGGCTGACCTCCACCACGTCCGCGCCGACCAGGTGACAACCCGCCAGGCCGCGCAGGATGCCGAGCAACTCCCGGCTGGTCAGCCCGCCCGCCTCCGGGGTGCCGGTGCCGGGGGCGTGCGCCGGGTCGAGCACGTCGATGTCCACCGAGATGTAGAGCGGGGCGTCGCCGATTCGGGCGGCGATGCGGGCCGCGATCTCGCGGGCGCTGGTCTCCTCCAGGTCCATCGAGGTGACCACCTGGAAGCCGAGCGCCGCGTCGGCGGCCAGGTCGCCGGGACCGTAGAGCGGGCCGCGGATGCCGACGTGGGTGAGCCGGGAGGTGTCGAGCAGGCCCTCGTCGGCAGCGCGGCGGAACACGGTGCCGTGGGTGTGCGCGGCGCCGAAATAGCTGTCCCAGGTGTCCAGGTGCGCGTCGAAGTGCAGCAGGGCCACTGGTCCGTGCCTGCCGGCGACCGCGCGCAGCATGGGCAGCGCGACGGTGTGGTCGCCGCCGAGAGCGACCGGGGTGGCGCCGGTGGCCACCAGGGCGGTGGTCGCGGCGGTCATCTGGGCCAGGGCCTCGGGGATGTCGAACGGGTTGGCGACGACGTCCCCGCAGTCGGCGACCTGGGCGCCGGCGAAGGGGGAGATCGCCAGGCCGGGGTGGTAGGGGCGGAGCAGGCGGCTGCCCTCGCGGATCGCGGCCGGGCCGAAGCGGGCGCCGGGGCGGTAGGAGGCGCCCGCGTCGAAGGGGAAGCCGAGGATGCCGATGTCGCAGTGGCCGACCTCGTCGCGGCGGGGCAGCCGGGCGAAGGTGGGCCAGCCCGCGAAACGGGGGACCTGGGCCGCGTCGACCGGGCCGAGGGTGGTGGATGAGCCGAGGGTGGTGGATGAGCCGAGGGTGGTGGATGAACCGCGGGTGGCGGAGGGATCGGGCACAGTTGGCGCGCCGGGGACGGCTGGGCTGCTGGCGGCTCCGGCCGGTGCGGGGGCGGTCATGGGGTTGGCACCGGTTTGGCTGGGTTGTCCTCGCCGGCGAGTCTGCGGGTCCAGGCGGCCAGTCGGGCCGGGTCGTCCGGTGGGGTGAGCAGGCTGACCGTGACGAAGCTGATCAGGCCGACGAGCAGACCGAGGTAGATCGGTTCCTGGGCGGAGAGGCCGAAGTAGGCCATGCAGCCGACGACGGTGAGGCCGCCCAGGGTCATCGCGGCCAGGGCGCCGGTGCGGGTGGCTCTGCGCCAGACCAGGCCGCCGAGGATGGGGACGAGTAGGCCACCCACCAGGAGGTTGTAGGCGACGTCCAAGGCCGTGACCACGTCGGAGACCAGGCAGGCGATGGCCACCCCGAGCAGGCCCAGGACCAGGGTGAACAGCCGGGTGGTGCGCAGGTCGTCGCCTGCTGTGGGGTTGCGGCGCAGCCGGGGCCACAGGTCGTTGCCGGCGACGGTGGCGCAGGCGATGAGGGCGCCGCTGGCGGTGGACATGACCGCGGCCAGCGCCGCGGCCAGGACCAGACCCTTGAGCCCGACCGGCAGGGCCTCGGTGACGATGGTGGCGAAGGCGCGGTCCCTGGATTCCAGAGCCGGGTAGAGGGCCTTGGTGGCGGTGCCGATGAGGGCGCCGGCGAAGGCGTAGACCAGGCAGTAGATGCCGGAGAAGGTGCCGCCGACGCGGGCGACCTTGTCATCGCGGGCGGTGAAGACCCGCTGCCAGATGTCCTGGCCGATGAGCAGGCCGAAGAAGTACAGCAGCACGTACTTGAAGATGTTGTCGCCGCCGATGGTCCACAGCGAGAAGAACTGCGGCTCCAGCTTCGCCGCCATCGCGCTGAAACCGCCCGCCTTGATGATCGCGGCGGGCAGCAGCACCAGCAGGATGCCGACGCTCTTGACCACGAACTGCACGATGTCGGTGGCGGTGATCGACCACATGCCGCCGAGCACCGAGTACAGCACCACGATGCCGCCGCCCAGCAGCACCGACGGGATGTGCGACATCCCGAACAGCACGCCGAAGATGGTGGCGCAGGCGATAGTCGAGGTGGCCATCAGCATCAGCGAATAGGCCCACATGACCACGCCCGAGACCGGCGCGGCCTTGCCGCCGTAGCGCAGGTCCAGCATCTCGCTGACCGTGTAGACCTTGAGCCGGGTGATCCGGGCGGCGAAGACCAGGCTCAGGCCGAGCACGCCGAGACCGATGGTCAGCACCATCCACGCCCCGGACAGCCCGAACTGGTAGCCGAGCCCGATGCCGCCGACCGTGGACGCGCCGCCGAGCACCACCGCGGACATGGTCCCGGAGTACATGACGTAGCCGAGCCGTCGGCCCGCGACCAGGAACTCGCTCTTGTTCTTGGCCCGTCGGGCCGCCCACCAGCCGATGACCACCATGGCCACCAGGTAGGTGATCATCACCGCCGAGTCGATCGTCACCGGTCCTCCTTCGCCGCGAGTGGAACCAGGTTGGTAGGACCGTAGGGATCCGCCGACCTGCTGCGAAGTGGATGATTCGCACAATGGATGCGACAGTCCAGGATGTTTCGTCCAGTAGCGGGGAGGTCGCGGCATGGCCACGGTGACCATTGGTCTGCACGAGCTGCTCGGCCGGGCCGATCTGGGGCTGACCCAGCTCAGCGGGCCGCGGGCGGACCGGACCATCCGCTGGGTGCACATCTGCGAGCTGCCGGATCCCGGGCTCTACCTCACCGGCGGCGAACTGCTGCTGACCGCGGGCGTGGACTTCCCGGACTCGCGGGTGGAGATCCACCGCTACGTGCGGCGGCTGGTCGCGGCGGGCGCGGCGGGGCTCGGGTTCGGGGTGACCCCGGTGCACGACGAGGTGCCGCCGGATCTGCTGACCGCGTGTCAGCGACACGGGTTGCCGCTGCTGCTGGTGCCCAGCCGGACCTCGTTCCTGGTGATCAGCCAGGTCGTCTCGTTGATGCTGGCCGCGCAGGAACGGGCCGGGCAGCACCGGATCTCGGTCGCGCAGGCCGCGCTGACCAGGGCGGCGGCCCGGCCGGACGGGGTGGCCGCGGTGGTCCGGCAGCTCGGGGCGGCACTGGGCGGGTGGGCGGTGCTGGTGGACGCCCGGCACCGGCTGAGCAGCGGGGGAGCGGTGCCCGCGGACGCCGGTGAAGTGGAGGAACTCGCCGCGCGGTTGCTGGCGCCGGGCGGGCCGTCCTCGGCGACCGCGCACCGGGACGGTGGCCAGGTGGTGGCCCTGGCGCTGGGCCGGACCGACCGGGTGCTGGTCGCGGGCAGGGAACCGGCCTTCTTCACCGCGGACCGGGCGATCCTGGAGGTCGGGGTGGCCCTGCTGACCGTGCTGAGCGGGGCGGACCGGCTGCCCGCGCCGGTGGCGGAGTCGGTGACGGCGCTGCTCGCGCTGGTGCTCGACGGCCCGGCGGCCGAGGTGGAGACCCATGTCGCGGCCGCCGCCGGGGTGCCCGCCGGGGGTGCGTGGCAGGTGGTGCGGGCGCGGCGGGCCGGGGCCGCAGGGGAGATCGACCGCGCCGAGGTGGCCACCCGGCTGGGCACCCCGCTGGCCGGACTGCTCGCCGACGGCGGGGTGCGGGCGCTGGTCCCGGCGACCGGGCCGTGCCCGCTGGCGGCGGATCCGCGCTGGCTGGTCGCGGTGAGCGCGCCGGTGCGCTGGGCCGAGCTGCCGGGCGCGGCGCGGCGGGTGGAGCGGTTGCTGCGGCAGGCGGTGGCGCAGGGCCACTCGATCACCGAGTCGCCGCGCGCCGGAGTGGACGGGCTGGTGCCCCAGGCGGAGGCGGCGGAGTTCGCCCTGGCCCGGCTGGCGCCGCTGTCCGGACACCCCGCGTCGCTGGTCGAGACGTTGCGGGCCTGGCTGGCCGGGGGCGGCAACTGGGAGACCGCGGCGGTGGTGCTGGGCGTGCACCGCAACACCGTGCGGCACCGGGTGGCCACCGCGGCGAAACTGCTCGGCTGCGATCCGCAGGACCCGGACATCCGCGCCGAACTGTGGCTGGCCCTGCGGTGGCTACCCGAAGACCGGCCTGCTCAAACGTGAGGTTTCTCCTGGTCAGGGCCGGTTCTCTGGGTGTTTCACCCACTAGTTTCGGCTAGGAGACAGCGGTGTCCGAGGTCATCGAAGGAGCCCGAGTGGTAGCCCGTGAGGCCGGAACCAACGGAAAACTCCTGGCCGGGAAGGCCAGTTTCGACCATATCTACGAACAGCGGGACCCGCGTGCCTACTTCAGCACGCTGGGCACGTTGGAGTACCAGATCCCGCACCACGCCCAGCGGGTCTTCCGCAGACTGCTGGAGGTGGGCCCCAGACCGTCGGCCGAGGCCACGGTGACCGATCTCTGTTGCTCCTACGGGATCAACACCGCCCTGCTGCGGCACGATCTGGTGCTCGACGACCTGTACGTGCGCTACGCGCAGGCCGAGGCGGACTCCACCGGGGACCTCGCCGCGCGGGACCGCCGGTTCTTCCACGGCCGTCGGCGTGCCAAGGCCCCGCGCACGGTCGGCATCGACCGTTCGGCCCGCGCGGTCGCCTACGCCCGCACCGCGGGCATGCTCGACGAGGGCTTCGGCGAGGACCTGGAAAGCGCCGAACCCAGTGCCGCCCTGCGCGCCGCGGTCGCCGACACCAGCATGGTCACCGTGACCGGCGGGGTCGGCTACATCACCCACCGGACCTTCCAGCGGTTGCTCGACTGCGTGCGCCGACCGCCATGGGTGGCTGCGTTCGTGCTGCGCGGGGTGGCCTACCAGCACATCGCCGAGGTCCTCGGCAAGCACGGGCTGGTCACCGAGAAACTGCCCGGCCGGACCTTCCGGCAGCGCCGGTTCGCCTCCCCCGAGGAGGCCAGAACCACCGTGAGCGCGCTGACCTCCGCGGGAATCCCGGTGCGGGACAAGGAGTCCACCGGCTACTTCCACACCGACCTGTACCTGTCCCGGCCCGCGGGCGATGTGGCCGCGCAGCCGCTGGACCGGTTGCTCGCGGACTGATCCAGCCCGCGGACCGATCTCAGTCGAAGGCGGCGGGATCCGCGCCCGGCCGGTGCGGCGGGGTCGCCCAGTACGGCGACTGACCGGCGATCGTGCCTGCCGGGCGCACGTGCCGGACCCGGCCGAACGGGGTGTCCGTCTCGGTCAGCAGGTCGGTGACCTCGACCTTCGGCAGGCCGAGCCCGTCGATCCGGCCCAGCCCGTCCAGCCAGGCGCCGGTGCGGGCCAGGGAGACCTCGGCGTGCCAGGAGCCGCCGTGCTGGGCGCGGCGGCGCAGCCCTTCGATCGCGGCCAGCGCGGCGAGGTGGCCGGTGGCGTGGTCGAGCAGTTGCGCGGGCAGCGGCACCGGGACGGCGGACTCGGCGGCGGTGGCCGTCTCGTGGGTGAACCCGGTGGCCACCTGCACCAGGCTGTCGAACCCGCGCCGCCCCGACCACGGACCGGCCTGGCCGTAGGCGCTGATGGACACGGTCACCAGGCCGGGGTTCAGCGCGGCGCAGTCCTCCACTCCCAGCCCGAGCTGGGCCAGCGCGCCGGGCCGGAACGCCTGGAGCAGCACATCGGCCTGCCGGATGAGCGCCCGCAGGCTGTCCCGGCCGGCCGGGGTGCGCAGGTCCAGGTGGCAGAAGCGTTTGCCAAAACCGGTGTCCACCACCAGCGCGTCCACCAGCTCCAGGTGGTCGGCGCCCACCCGCAGCACGTCCGCGCCGTGCGCGGCGAGCGTGCGCCCGGCGACCGGTCCGGCGATCACCCTGGTCATATCGAGCACCCGCACCCCGGACAGCGGCCGCCGCGCCGGGCCCAGCGGACGGCGCGGGGTGTCGAAACGGCTGGTCAGCGCCACCAGCGGCACCTTGGCCAGTGCTCGGGCCTGCGGCGTGGCCAGCCACTCGCTGCGGCTGCGCTGGGCGGCGGCCGCGCCACCGGCGGCCAGCACCGCCTCCTCCACCGCCACCGCTGAGGCGGTGCGCAGCGTGCGGGCCGCCGCGGACTCGGGCACCGCCAGCGCGCGCAGCACCGCCCGGTAGTGCGCCGGGTAGTTGGCGTGCAGCCGCACCCAGCCGTCCGCGGTCGGGTAGTCCCCGGACAGCGGCCCCCACACCGGCGGCGCCACGCCGTCCACCCGCAGGTAGCGCTCGCTGCGGAACGCGGTCACCGCGGCCCGGCCGTCCACCACCACCTCGGGGGCCGGACCACTACGGGTGTGCCACAACCTGGCCGCGGCCAGCGTGCTCGCCGCCACCGCCGCGGTGGCGGCCCCGGTCACCTTGAAGATCGACGGGAGGATCTCGTCCGGGCTGGTCACGGTGACCGAGGTCAGGTCGGCGGGCCTGCCGCCGATCGCGCCCCACACCTGTTGGAGAGCGTTCATGAATCGACGCTAGCCCTGAAAAAGCCCTGAGATCGGACATCCCCGTGCACATCACACCCGGCTGATAAGGCAGTCTGGTCGGGTGACATCCGCACCCCCACCACGTAACTCGCTGGCCGTGTTCGTCTCCGCGGTCCTGCGCCAGCCGAGCCTCATCGGCGCGGTCGTGCCCAGTTCCCCGGCGCTGGCGGCCCGGCTCGCCTCGGTCGTGCCCGGCCAGGGTGAGCCGCTGGTGGTCGAGCTGGGCGCCGGGACCGGTGCGGTCAGCGGCGCGATCGAGGCGCGGTTGGGTGGCCGGGGCCGCTACCTGGCCATCGAGCTGGAGCAGGACCTGGCCCAGCACGTGCAGTCGGCCTACCCGGCGATCGAGGTGGTCAACGCCAACGCGGCCGACCTGGACAAGGTGCTCGCCGACCGCGGTCACGGCGAACCCGGTTCGGTGGACGCGGTCGTCTCCGGCCTGCCCTGGGTGCTGATCCCGGAGCAGGTGCAGCGGCAGATCATCGGCCACGTCGCCGACGGCATCGGCCAGACCGGGGTGTTCACCACCTTCGCCTACGTGCACGCGCTCGGCATGGTCGGCGCGCGCAAGTTCCGCTACCTGCTCGAATCAGTCTTCGACGAGGTGCTGCTCACCCGGGTGGTCTGGCGCAACGTGCCGCCTGCCATCACCTACGTGTGCCGGCGCCCGAAGACATGATCGAGCTGCTGCGGGAGCATCTGAGCGGGCTCCCGCCGCTGCTGATCTGCCTGGCGGTCGGGCTGCTGCTCATCGCCGAGGCCGCGCTGGTCATCGGCGTGATCCTGCCCGGGGCCAGCGCGTTGCTCGTCTTCGGTTTCCTCACCCAGCTCGGCGCGGTGCCACTGGCCCCCGCGATGATCACCGCGGGCGCGGCGGCGCTGATCGGCTCGCAGCTGGCCTACTGGCGTGGCCGCAGCCTCGGCGGCACCGGTGATCTGCCGCGGAGCTGGACGGTCCGCCGGATCGGGCCGCGCCGCTGGCAGTGGATCAGCGGTCTGGTCGGCGATTTCGGCGAACGGGCCGTGCTGCTGGGCCAGTGGGTGGTCGGCGCGCGCACCCTGGTGCCGCGGCTGGCCGGCATGGCCGGGTTGCCCTATCACCGCTTCGCCCGGTGGAACGTGCCGGTCGCGCCGGTGTGGGGCGCGCTGTGGGTGCTCGTCGGCTGGGCCGCTGGCCGTTCCTACGAGCTGGTGGCCACCGTGTCCAGCTGGGTCAGCCTCGGTCTGCTCGGGGTGTTGGTGCTGGTAGCGCTGGTGCTGGCCTGGCGGCGGCGTCAGCCGAGCAGTTCGAGGGCTCTGGACCGGCCGTGTTCGGCGACCGCGCGGGCGGTGTCCGGGGAGAACCGGACGAACCCGGAGATGCTGAAGTCCGCGCTGGGCTCCACCAGCACCAGCTCCACCTGACGTTTCTCGGTCGCCCCGGTCTTGGCGAGTTCGTTGACCGTCTGCGCGTGCCGGAAGTCCTGCTCCACCGCGAACCGCGCCACGTTGGCGAAGAGCAGCCCGAGCGCCTCATCCAGTGAGTCCGGCCGGTCCGTGGCCTGTCGCCGGGAGGAGGCGGCCACCACCACCGTGTCCGGCTCGTAGGCCAGCGCGGGGGACAGCGGCGTGTTCGCGACCAGTCCGGCGTCGGTGTACTCCACCCCGTCGATCTCCACCGGCGGGAACAGCACCGGCGCGGCCGCACTGGCCAGCAGGTGGTCCACGGTCAGCTCGACCTGCCGGTACCGGTCGGTACGGCGGTGCTCCGGCGGCAGCGTGTTGGTGAACCGGGTGACCAGTCCGGTGGCGTGCTCCACCGCGGAGACCACCGCCACCACGTCCTCCCGGATGGACAGCCGGTCGCCGTCGAGCACCTTGGCCAGGGTCTTGCGCGCGGGGGAGGTGTCCAGCAGCCAGGTCCAGCCGATCACGCCCAGCGCGTTGCCCACCGGATCACCGGCCAGCCGCAGCAGTTGCCAGGGCCGCAGCAGCCGGTACAGGTCGGCGCGGAAACGGTAGACGTCGGAAGAACCCAGCTCGGCCCACAGGTGGGTCAGCGCGTCCGGTGTCATCCCGCCGGCCAGCAGCCCGATGTTCAGCGCGCCCGCCGAGGTCCCGGAGTAAATCCGCGGCGTGCGCCCCAGCTCGGCCAGCCCCTGCGCCACCCCCGCGCCGAAGTAGGCCGCCTGCGCCCCGCCGCCGGAGAGCACCAGCGCCAGTCCGCCGCTCATTCCTCGTCCTCGGGTCCGCGCGGGCCGTAGATCTCCCACAACCTGCCCAGGAACATCCGGCCGAACCGCTCCACCGATCCCAGCGGATCCGGCCCGGTGGCCCGGATCGTGGTGAGCTGCTGGAGGAAGTCCCGCTTGCGGATGTGCAGCACGCCCGCGCCGATCGGCTCGCCCGGCTCGTCGTCCTCGTAGACGTGCCCGGAGTACATCCGCACGTACAGCGTGGTGGTGTCCGACCACAGGTCAGGGCCCGCGTCGTCGTGCAGATCCTTGTGCCCGGTCAGGGTCAGCGGGTTGCCGGCCAGGTCGTCCAGGTGCAGCCGGTAGTACATGTGCCGGGTGTCCGTGGCCGAGCCCGGCACCAGCAGGTTGAACCGGCCGAAGGGCACCGCGAGCCGGCCGCCCAGGTCGTCGCAGTGCAGCCAGCCGGTGGCCTTGGCCAGGTGACTCGGGTCGTCCAGGAACCGGTCCAGGTCCTCGATGGCGATGGTGAGGCGGAAGGAGAGCCCGCGCTCATCCCGCCGTCCGACCAGCTCGCCCTGCCTGGGTTCGGTCTCGCCGAGGGCGAAGGAACCGGTCATCTCCTCGGTGAAGGACAACCCGGCGGAGCCGGCCGGCCCCCCTCGGCCGGCCGGCTCCTCGGTGACCCGCACCGCTCCCTCCGAACAGTGCGGGTCCATGGGCTCGACCGTCGATCCACAGTCGGACTCCCCTCCCCCGAGGAGCCGATCACAGAGGCGGTCCGCCCAGGCCGCGATGGTCATGGAGGGGTTCGGGCCAACTGGGCCCGGCATGGCCGAGCCGTCGGCGACGTAGAGCCCCGGGTATCCGTACACCTCGCCGTAGGGATCGCACAGGCCCTCGCCGGAGTGCTGCCCCATCGGCGCCCCGCCCAGCGGGTGCACGGTGATGATCCGCTTGGTCAGCCACATCGGGTTGTCCCGGTACTCCCCGCCCAGCACCTCGGACACCCCGCGCATGGTGGCGCGCACCCCGCTGAAGTACTCCTCGCTGGTCTCGGTGGTCCAGTCGACGTCCAGCCAGCCCTCGCGCATCCGGACCACCCCGTCCGGCACGTCCCGGCCCATGCCCAGCAGCGGCACCGAACTCTCGGTGAACACCCCGTCGTCGAGCAGTTCGGACAGGTCGTGCGAGAGCGAGGTGCTCGGCGACCGGTCGATCGCGTTGAGCAGCCGCTTGGCCGCGAACCCGAAGATCCGGTTGAGCTGGCTGGGCGCGTTGGCCGCCTCCACCAGCCAGGCCACGAAGCTCGGGTAGCCCGCGTCCTGGATGTAGTGCCCGCGCCCGGTGATGCCCTCCCCGTCCACCGCGTCCGGCACCCGGATCGCGCTGGTGATCACCGGTCCGCGGTTGGCCTCCAGATCGCGCACCCCGTCGCGGTCCTTGGCCTTGAGCAGGAAGGTGAGCAGGTCGCCGTTGCCGGTGAACCGGGTGCCCAGGGCCCGGCTCAGTCGCGGCAGCCGCGGCCGGTTGCGCAGCAGCAGGTGCAGGGTGCCGAAGGTGCCGGCGCCCAGCACCAGCCGGTCGCAGCTGATGGTGCGCGCCTTGGTGACCCCGTCCGGCTGGTGCTCCCGGTAGCCCACCTCGTAGCCGCCGCCCGGCAGCGGGCGGATCAACCGCACCTCGCACATGTCCCTGATGTCGGCGTCGTAGTGCTGCGCCGCGGACAGGTAGGTGTGGTCCAGGCTGTTCTTGGCGCCGTCGTTGCAGCCGATGTTGCACTCGCCGCACAACCGGCAGGTCCGGCGCTGCTCCCCGTGCAGGTTGCCGTAACCCGCCTCCTCGATCGGCAGCCCGGTTCCCGGCTCGCCCCCTGGCCGAGCCGCGAACCGGACTGCCAGCGGCGGTCGTTCGAACTCCAGGCCGAGCGCGGTCGCCGCCTCGCGCATGGCCTTCGTCCTCGGCATATCCGAGAAATCCGGGTGGTCCAGCGGGTACGGCGCCGGGGTCAGCATCCGTTCCACCGCGTCGTAGTGCGGGTCCAGTTCGGCCCGGCTGATCGGCCAGGTCTCGTAGCCGCCGCCGCGCAACGGCTCGTCGTGCACGAACCAGTTCTCGTCCTTGCGCTTGAGCACGTTGGCGTAGATCAGCGAGCCGCCGCCGACCCCGGCGGAGACCACCGAGGCGAAACCGCGGAAGCTCCACACGTCGAACAGCCCGTACTGGCGCCGCGCCGGGTCCCAGAAGTTGTTGCGCATCTCCGCGGGGGAGCGGGCGAAGGAGCCGGGCGGGTATTTCCGGCCGCGCTCCAGCACCACCACCGACTTGCCCGCCTCGGCTAGTCGATAGGCGCTGACGGAACCGCCGAATCCGGTTCCGACCACCACGACGTCGACGTGTTCGGCCATCTCAGCCGGCCTGTCGCTTGATGAAGTCGAGCAGGTGCGGGAAGACGTCCATATCGGCGTGCTCACCGATGAACGGGTCCAGGTGGCCGTAGCCGGGCAGGATGCGGAACTCGTGCCGCCCCGGCGTCATCTTCTCCAGCTTGCGGTAGCAGATCTCGTTGGAGTCGCCGAAGACCTTGTTGGCATCGCCGGTGGTCAGCAGGATCGGGGTGTCCACACTGGCCGCGTTGCCCAGGTAGTCGTTGGGCAGTTCCTCGTGCCGCTCGTCCTTGACGTCGTACTTCACCGCGCGCCCGGCCAGGTACATCTTGCGGACGTGCCGGTAGTAGTTCATCCCGCTGCCGCCGCACAGGTCGCCCAGCCTGCGGTGGGTGACCTCCAGCAGGTTCTCGTGCCGGTACATCGCCGGCCAGCCCGCTCCCCACAGGTGGCTCAGGATGTGGCAGGCGGACACATCGCATTCGCGGTGCATCGCCGAGATGACCTTCGCGGCCAGCCACGGCCGGGTGAACCGCGGCGCGTCGCCCCAGCGCGGGTCCATGTACTCAAAGCCCAGCACGTACTCGAACAGCTCTGGCTCGACGGCGATCTTGGCCGCGGAGTAGGTCGGCAGGTTCGGGGTGAGCGCGACGCTGTTGGCCACCACGCTGGTGATGCCGTCGACCACCCCGCCGAACAGGCTCATCAGGAAGGACACCGCGCCGAGGCAGTGCGAGATGACGTGCAGCCTGCGGTCAGGGCCGATCGCCTTGCGGATGGTCTCGATCGCCGCGGCGTTGTCCCAGTGCGCCACGTCGTCGAGGGTGTAGCGGTGCATGCCCTGGTTGTACGGGTGCCGGTTGCTGAGCCGGCTGTCCAGCGTCCACACGTCGCCGTAGCCGTTGTCCAGCAGGTAACTGACCAGGTTGCGGTGCTCGGGCATGATGTACATGTCGCTGGACTGGGTCAGTCCGGGGATGAGCAGCACGACGTCCTGGCTCTCCGCGCGCCGGAATCGCAGCATGCTGAGGCCGAGGCCGTCCTCGGTGGTGAACGGGTGCGTGGACACGTCCGCGTCGCGCACGCCGTCGAGCGTGTACAGCGGGATCTCGCGTTTCATGGGTCCTTCACCTGACCATCGTGTGTGTGTCCACCTTGGCCAGGACGCGTGGTCCCTGCCATCGTGGGAATCACTGACATCTTCATCCGGGTCGGGCCGCTGAGCTGCCCCGACCCCGATGCCGACGGTCGGTTCAGCCCTTGTCGTGGGCGTCCAGGGCGGGCCCGAGCACCCGGCCGACGCTGGCCCGTGAGGTCACGCCGAGCTTGGTGAACACGTGTGACACGTGGGTCTCCACCGTGCGGATGCCGATGAACAGCTTCTCAGCAATCTGCTGATTGGTGTGCCCGTCGAGCACAAGTCGGGCGATTTCGAGTTCTCGCGGTGACAATCCGAACGGCCCGCTCTGCTTCGGTCCACCTGGGACGGCCACCCGCACACCGAGGCGGCGGGTGGCGCGCAGAGCCTCGGCCCGCAGCGATTTCGCCTTGCAGGCGGCGAAGGCATCGGCCGCGGTCGCCAGTTCGGGCAGTGCCCTGACCCGGTCTTTCGCCGCGGTGTAGGCGAGTCCGGCGCGCAGCCGGGCGCGGGCTGCGTCCAGTTTGAGCCCGGCCTGTTCGAGCACGGCGGCCGAGCGCAGGGCCAGTTCGGCGGCGGCGGCCGGATCGGTGCCGGTCAGCGCGTGCGCCCGGACCGTGCCCGCCAGCGCCCGGTTGATCTCCAGGGCCGGGTCGGCGATCCGCTCGGCGCGGTCGGCCCAGGCTGCGGCCTCGGCCCAGCGGCCCGCGCCGGCCAGCAGGTGCGCCATGGCCTCGCAGCAGAACAGCAGCATCGGCTGGTCCCGCTGCACCGACTCCAGCAGATCGCACACCTCGTCCGCGGCGGCCCCGTCCAGATCGCCGGAGCAGGCCACCGCGATGGCCTGGGCGACCCGGGCCCGCAGGCCCCACCACTCGGGCACCAGGCCACCGGCCTCGGTCGCCTCGGCGGCCACCCGCAGTGCCTCGGTGTGCTCGCCGGACCAGGTGAGCAGCAGCGAGCGGGAACCCAGCGCCATCGCCATGGACTGCTGCGAGCCGCCGACCCTGGCCATGTCGATGGCCTCCTCGGTCAGCGTGAACGCCTCGTCCATGTCACCGAGCACCGCCGCCGCCTGGGCCTGACCGACCAGCAGCGGGGGGAGGATGTAGTTCTGGCCGGTGTTGCGGGCGATCTCCACCACCCGCTCGAACCGGGGCAGCGCGTTGCGGTAGCGGCCGGTGAGCAGGTCGCTGAAGCAGAGCCAGGTGAAGGCGTCCAGCCAGGGCGCGAGGTCGGTGGCGGTGGCGGTGGCCAGCACCCGGTCGGCCTCGTCGAGCAGGGCCAGGCCGCGCGCGCCGTCCCCGCCCGCGATGGCGGGCATCGGCCGGAGCGCGGCCACGGCGTAAGCGATCGGCTGCGGCACCGCGTCGGTGGGCACCTGGTCGAGCAGCCGGGTGGACTCGGCGTACTCCGCGGACCAGATGGCCTCCACGGCCAGGCGCAGGTGCAGTGGTCCGGCGTGCTGGATGGCCTCGGCCGGGACCGCGCGCAGCTCCCGCTGGAGCAGGGCCCGTGCCTCGACCGCCCGGCCGAGCAGCCGGGTCACCCTGGCGTAGATGTTGCCCGCGACCATCGCCCGCTGCTGGTATGCCTGCGCGGGCAGCCGTTCCAGCACGTCAAGGGCGGTGCCGCTGGCCTCGGTGAACTGGCTGGTCACGCCCTGGGCGGCGGCCAGTTCGATGAGCAGCTGGATCCGGTCGCCGGTGTTGGCCGGGATGTCCGGCAGCAGGCGCAGCGCCTGGGTGAGCCAGTAGGAGGCGGTCATCGGCGCGCGTGGCGCGACCGAGCGGGCGGCCTGGGTGAGCACGCCGACCGCGTCGACGTCGCCGAACCCGGCCGAGCGGACCACGTGCCGGGCCAGCTGCGGCGCGGGCGCGTTGAGCTTCTGCAGGTAGGCCGCGACCCGGCCGTGGGTGGCCATCCGCCAGCCCGCGGAGGCCGAGGTGTAGGCGGTGTGCCGGACCAGCGGGTGCCGGAAGCGGAAGCGGCCAGGGGTCGGCGCGATCCGCACCACGTCCCGGCCGACCAGCTCGTCCAGCACGGTCAGCGCCTCGGCGTCGGACAGCTCGGCGGCGGCGGCCGCGGCGGCGGGCTCGAACTCATCGCCCACCACGGCGGCGGCGTGCGCGATCAGCAGTGCCTTGGAGGAGAGCTGACCCAGTTCCACCTGGAGTGCCGAGCGCACCGCGTCCGGCACATCGCGCAGCGTGTCCTCGGCCAGGTCGCCGGTGATCTGGGACAGCGGGTTTCCGTTGCCGTTCTCCGCCCTGGACAACGCCTCCAGGTAGAACGGGTTGCCGCCGCTGGACTCGTACAGCCTGCGCCGCTTCGCCTGGCTCATCCCGGAACCGAGGAACTCCTCGGTCTCCTTCTGCGACAACGGACTCACCGTCACCCGGGTGCCCTGACCCGCGGGCACCTGGGACAGCGCGGTGCGCAGCCGGGCGGAGACCTGCGCAGGCCGGTAGGCCACCGCGATGACGACCTGCCCGCGCGGGGGATGCCGCACCAGGTAGTCGAGCAGTTCGATGGTGGCCTCATCGGCCCAGTGCACGTCGTCGAGCAGCAGGGTCAGGCCGGAGGACTCGGCGAGCACCTCCAGCAGCGTGCGCACGGCGCGGTGCAGCCGGTAGCGCGCGCCGCCGGCCCCGGCCGGGATCGGCACCTGTGGCAGGTCGATGGTCAGCCCGGGGAAGACCGAGGACAGCAACCGCGCCTCGGGCAACGGAAGTCGCCGGGTCAGCAGACCGATCTGGGATTCGAGGTGGTCGTCCAGGGCGTCCACCACCGCGGCGAAGGGCGCGTCCTGCTCGAACTCGGCCGCCCGGCCGGCCAGGGTGGCCATGCCCAGCTCGCGGGCCTGGTTCGCCACCTCGGTGACCAGCCGGGACTTGCCCACGCCGGGCTCGCCGACCAGCTCGACCAGGAAGAAGGTCTTGCGGGTGGAGCGTTTCAGCGTGTTGCCGAGGACCTTGAGCAATGGCTGCCGACCGACCAGCGGACGCAGCGTCGGGTCTGCCGTCGGGGTGATCTGCTGATCCCGCCGACCGGACATCGTTTCCGAACCCCCCACCCACATCGCCGCCGCGAAGTGATTATGCCAGTCCCACGGCGGCGACGCGGAGCCGTCCGATGGAGGGTTCTCCAGAGAAGGGCGTCAGCCGGGCAGCGTGACCGAGTCCAGTTCGGCCAGCAGCCTGGCCTTGGTGGCCGCACCGGCGAAGGACACCTCGACCCCGGTGCGCGCGATCTCGACCAGTTGTTTCGCGGTCAGGCCCATCTTCTCGTGCGCGGCCAGGTACTCGCGGTTGAGGTCGGTGTCGAACATGCCTGGGTCGTCGGTGTTGAGCACCACCGGCACGCCCGCCGCCAACAGTTTTGGCAGCGGGTGATCTGCCAGGTCGAGCACCTCGCGGGTGCGCAGGTTGGAGTGCGGGGAGATCTCCAGCGGGATGCGGTGCTCGGCCAGGTAGGCGACCAGCTCGGGGTCCTGCACCGAGTGGATGCCGTGCCCGATCCGCACCGCGCCCAGGTCGTGGATCGCCGACCACACCGACTCCGGGCCGGTGGTCTCCCCGGCGTGCGGCACGCTGGGCAGTCCGGCCTCGCGGGCCAGGTCGAACATGGGCTTGAACTGACCCCGGGGCACGCCGATCTCCGGCCCGCCCAGGCCGAAACCGACGGTGTGCTCGGGCTTGTGGTCCAGGTACCAGTTGACGGTCCGCCAACCGGCCTCGACGCCCTGCTCGCCGGGAATGTCGTAGATCCAGTTCAGCTCGACGCCGTGTTCGGCCTTGGCCCGCTCCCGGCCGGTGGCCAGCGCCCGCACCAGGGTCTCGTCGTCGATGCCTGCGTTGAAGAGGTTGACCGGGGTGACGGTGACCTCGGCGTAGCGGACCTGGTTGGCGGCCAGATCGCGGGCCAGGCCGACCAGCAGGGTGACCACGTCGGCCTCGGTGGTGACCAGCCTGCCCAGCGCGCCGATGACCTGGATGAAGTGCGCGAAGTCGGTGAACTCGTAGTACTTGGCGAGTTCGGCCCGGTCGGTGGGCACGCCGCGGTGCGGGTGCCTGCGGGCGAGTTCCAGCACGGTGTCCACCGAGGCGGCGCCGACGAGGTGCACGTGCAGCTCGGCCTTGGGCAGGGCGGCGACGAAGGAACGCATGTCCATGGGATGACCTTTCTGTTGGGGTGCGTGGGTGGAGGGCGGAAACCGCCGCTACCAGGCCAGGTCGCCCCGAGAGTGATCGCTGCCGTACAGCGGCAGCAGCGCATCGGTCACCAAGGTCACGCGGTCAGTCTTGACCATCGGCTGGGACCAGGTCAACGGGCTATTGACACGCGCCACACCTCGGGAAAGGGTGCCGATGCCAACCAGCACACAAGATCACCAGGAGTGCCCATGAGGCGTGCTCGCAGTGTTCCGTTGACCGTGGCGCTCGCGCTGGCCGCGCTGCCGCTGACCGTGGCCCCCGCCTCGGCCGCCCCGCCGAGCGGTCCGGTGTTCGCCGACGGCGCGGCCCAACCGGTGTTCGACCCGAAGGACGTGTTGCGGGAGAACGTTTGGGTGCGCGCGCCGGTCGACTCCGACCGGGACGGCAAGGACGACGAGGCGCACGCGCTGGTGGTGCGGCCCAAGGTGACCACGACGGGCCTGAAGGTGCCGGTGGTCTACCTGCCCAGCCCTTACTACGCGCCGACCAACGACGTGCCCAACCACAACGTCGACGTCGAACTGCACGTGCCCAGGCGCCCCGGCCGCGACGGCGCGGTCACCAGCGCCCGCACCGACGAGCGGGTCGAGGCCGCGGTGGGCGGACCGCGGGAGAAGCCGATCCCGGTGTCCCGCTACGAGGAGTACTTCACCTCCCGCGGGTTCGCGGTGGTCTACGGCGAGTCCCTGGGCACCGGCGAGTCCAGCGGCTGCCCCACCACCGGCGGCCGCAACGAGACCATCGGCGCGAAGTCCATTGTGGACTGGCTCAACGGCCGCGCCCCGGCCCGCGACGAGAAGGGCGCCGCCGCGACGGCGACCTGGAGCACCGGCAAGACCGGCATGATGGGCGTGTCCTACAACGGAACCCTGCCCAACGCGGTGGCCAGCACCGGGGTCAAGGGCCTGGAGGCCATCGTCCCGATCGCCGCGATCAGCAGCTGGTACGACTACTACCGCGCCGACGGCGCCGTGGTCGCCCCCGGCACCTACCAGGGCGAGGACGCCGACGTGCTCGCCGAGTACGTCTACACCCGCACCGACCGCGAGATCTGCAAGCCGATCATCGCCGAGGTCGCCACCGCCCAGGACCGGATCACCGGCGACTACAGCGAGTTCTGGGACGAGCGCAACTACCTCAACGACGTCCGCAAGGTGAAGGCCGCGACCCTGGTCGTGCACGGCCTCAACGACTGGAACGTCAAGACCAAGCACGCCGCGCAGTGGTACGAGCAGCTGCGCAAGCAGGGCACCCCGCACAAGATCTGGTGGCACCAGTCCGGCCACTCCGACCCGTTCAGCCTGCGCAAGGACGAGTGGCTCAAGACCCTGAACCGCTGGTTCACCCGGTACCTGTACAGCCAGCAGAACGGGGTGGAACAGGAACCCCGCGCCACCCTGCAGCGTGAGGACAAGAGCTGGGTGCAGGAGGCCGAGTGGCCCGCCCCCGGCACCCGCGAGGTCGGCTTCCACCCCCTGCCCGGCGGCAACACCACCGGCGCCCTGAGCCACGTCGACGGAGTCCATGGCCGACCGGTCCTGGAGAACATCGTCGATGACGCGACCAAGAAGGCGGAGGACCTGACCGCGGCCGCTGAGTCCCCGCACCGGTTGTCCTACTTCAGCGGCCCGGCCGCGGCCCCGCTGCGGGTGTCCGGCACCGTCGGCGTGGACCTCAAGGTCTCCTTCACCCGCCCCGCGGCCAACCTCACGGCGCTGCTGGTCGACCGAGCCCCCGACGGCAAGAACCACATCATCACCCGAGGCTGGACCGACCCCCAGAACCGCACCAGCGAAGACCGCACCCAGCCACTGCGCCCGGGAGTGCAGTACCGGGTGAACATCGAGATGCAGCCGGACGACTACGTCCTGCCCGCAGGCCACAAACTCGGCCTGGTCCTGCTCTCCAGCGACTACGACTACACCCTGCGCCCCAAGCCCGGCGCCGGCCTGTCGGTCAACCTGAACCAGACCGAGTTCACTCTCCCGGTCGTGGGCGGCACCTCCGCAGTCCGAGCAGCCTTCGGCTCGTAGCCCACAGCCCAACCATCGGCGACCCGGAGCCCAGCCCCAACCAACGGCGATTCAGCCGCTCAGCCCCAACCACCGAGGCCCTCGAGCACCCACGCTCGGGGGCCTCGGCCTGTCCCGCCCTGCTTCCGGTCCGGGTGCCTCGGCCACTGTCGCCTGGTCTCTACCTCTTCGCGCCCCATCCGCCCCGCCGGGCCGTCCAAACGTCGCCACCAGTCGTGATCAAGTCACCTGAACCGATTTCGAGAATTCTTAACCAAGTGACGCCGCAGTTTGTATATGGTTTGTAGGCGGGTTGTACAAGCCGCTGCTGTCCTGTGACCTCCTCATCCCTGCGGAGGTCACATGCCCAGCAAGCGTCTTGTCGCGGTGCTCGCCGGAGTCGTCGTCGCCCCTGTGCTGACCGTCGTGGTCGGCACGGGTTCGGCGAGTGCCGCACCCGCTTTCCAACTTCCGTTCCCCTGCGGGCAGGTCTGGTCCGGACAGACCCGCACCAACCACAACCCGCAGCTGTCCATCGACTTCAACCGCGCCAACGACGAGGGGGACATCGTGGACGCCTCGGCCGCCGGCACGGTGACGGTCGTCGGCAACCTCGGCTCCACCAGCTACGGCCGGTGGATCGAGATCGACCACGGCGCGGGCTGGCGGACCCGCTACGCCCACCTGTCGGTGCAACGGGTCAGCGTCGGCCAGCGGGTCGCCCGCGGCCAGCAGATCGGCAACGTCGGCAACACCGGTGGCTCCACCGGCGCCCACCTGCACTTCGAGCAGCGCCTCAACGGCGCCGCCGTCCGCATCGCGTTCAACGGCGCGGCCGCCCTGTACTACGGCACCCGGAACTACACCAGTCAGAACTGCTGACCCCTGACGTGGCGCGCCAGATCGCCCCCCCAGTGGCGCGTCACCCACGGACCTCCCGGTCTCACCCCCCTGGGCCGGGAGGTCCGCTTTTTCCTGGGCGTGTCATCCGGCGTCCATCTGGCGGCTAGTCAAACTTCCCCCAGGTGCGTTGTGCTTTCTGTTGGCAATTCACCAAACTGGATGTCCGTCCTGATCCGGAGGTCGCCGTGCGAGCCCTGCGCGCCACCGTCGCCCTGCTGTCGGTCCTCGCCCTCACCACCGCCGTCCCCGCCCCGGCTCTGGCCGAGCGACACGGCGTCACCGCTTCGCTGGGCCCGCGCCCGATCGAGGACGCCCCAGCCGCCTCCGCCGCCGACGGCGCCATCGCCACGCTCACCACGGCGGCGCCCCGCGCGGACGCCCTGCCGGTGAGCGAGGTGACCTCGCCGGTCGCCCCCGGCCTGGACCTGACCGAGTTCGACCGCCTGGACGCCCGCGGCTGGATCCGCGGCGACGTCCTCACCGCCGACCTGGGCCGTGGCACCCTGCGCCCCGCCTACCTGAGCCCAGGCATGGTCGCGGCCCGCAGCCCGCTGTCCGAACAGGCCGCCGCCCGAGGCGTGGTCGCCGGGGTCAACGGCGACTTCTTCGACATCAACGCCACCGGCGCCCCGCTCGGCGTCGGCATGGATGCGGGCGCGCTGCGCCACGCCCCTGCCGCCGGCCACAACCTCACCGCGGCCATCGGTCCCGCCGATCTGGGACGTCTCGCCGAGGTGTTCCTCGATGCCACCATCACCCTGCCCGGCGGCGTCAGCCTGACCGGCACCAACCTGAACTCACCGGTCGTCGCGGCCAACGGCGTCGGTGTGTTCACCGCGCTGTGGGGCCACGCGTCCCGCCGCACCGCCATCGGCACCGCGGCCAAGGCGACCGAGGTGGAACTGCGCGACGGCGTGGTGACCGCTATCCGCCCCGCACCGGGTGAGGGACCGATCCCGGCCAACACCGCCTACCTGCTCGGCGTCGACGCGGGCGCCGATCGCCTCGCCGGTCTCGTCCCGGGTCAACGGGTCGAGGTGGCCTACAAGCCGCGTACCGACGGCCCGGTCCCGCTCGCCGCGGTCGGCGGCAACCGGGTCCTGGTCAGGGACGGCGTCGTCCAGAACCTCGACGACACCACCATGCACCCGCGTACCGCCGTCGGCTTCTCCGCTGACAGCCGTCGCCTGTGGATGGTGACGGTCGACGGCAGACAGGCCGACAGCCGAGGCATGACCGAACGCGAACTCGCCGAACTGCTGCGCTCCTTCGGCGCCGACGACGCCCTGAATCTGGACGGCGGCGGCTCGTCCACACTGCTGGCCCGCCGTCCCGGCGACAGTGCCGCCGGCGTGCACAACCAGCCCTCCGACGGTGGCGAACGCTTGGTGCCCAACGGGATCGGCCTGACCGCGAATCGCGGCAGCGGTCGTCTGACCGCCTTCCGTGTAGAGCCGGCTGTCCGGGCCGGTGCGGCCGACCGAGTGCTTGCCGGTCAGACCCGAGTCGTGACTGCCCATGGTCACGACGAGACAGGTGCCCCAGTTCCCGGTGAACCCACCTGGCGTGTTGCCCCAACACGAGCAGGGAAGGTGTCCCGAGGTGTGTTCCACGCTAGCACTTCCGGGAAGGCGACTGTGACCGCTTCCCGGGGTTCTGCCAGGGGATCGACGACTTTCACCGTATTGGGTAAAGCCGCCCGGATCGACTCCGACACCGAGCGCGTCGCGCTGTCCGGCCTGGGCGCCCGCGGCCGGTTCCAGATCCTCGGGCAGGACGCCGAGGGCTTCAGCACCTGGCTCGAACCCGCCGACGTGACTCTCGAATACGACCAGCGCGTGGTGCAGATCAGCAAGGACCGCAACGGTTTCGTCGCCGCGGCCGTCACCGGCTCCGGCGCCACGGTGGTCAAGGCCAAGGTCGGCGATCTGACCACCCACCTGGGCGTCACCGTCGGCGTCAGTCCCCGCGTTGTGTCCACAATGGACGATCTGGCCGGCTGGCAGACGAGTGTGTTCCCCGCCGTGGTCGGCGCCGCGATTTCCCTGGTGCCAGGCCGAAACGGCGGCAAGGCGATCGGTCTCGACTACCGGCTGACCGGCACCACCGCGACCCGTGCCGCCTACCTGAACGCAGAACCGCCCGCCGTGCTGCCCCCGGGCACCCAACGGCTTGGCGTGTGGGCGCACGGCGACAACAGCAAGGCGTGGCTGCGCATGACCTTGCTGGACGCGGCGGGCACACCCACCGTCGTCGACCTCGCCCGCCAGGTCGACTGGACCGGCTGGCGCTACGTCGAGGCCCCGATCCCGGCCGCGCTGACCGGACAGCTCCGCCTGCAACGGCTCTACCTGGTGGAAACCGACCGCGAACGCCAGTACGAAGGCAAGATCGCCTTCGCCGAGCTGACCGCGCAGGCCGCCGTCCCGATCACCGTGCCCGGCGATCCCGCGGCCCAGGACCCGGCGATCATCCGCACCGGCACGCTGGAACCCCGTCCGGGCGCGGTGCGGGTGGCCGTGGTCAGCGACGCCCAGTTCACCGCGGACGCGCCCGAGGGGCCGCTGGTCGCACAGGCCCGGCGCACCCTCCGCGAAGCATTGGCCATCCGGCCTGACGTCGTGCTCATCAACGGCGACCTCGTCGACCGGGCCCTGCCCGCCGACATGGCCCTGGCCCGTCAGATCCTGGACAGCGAACTGGGCGACCGCGTTCCCTGGTTCTACCTGCCCGGCAACCACGAGACCTACGGACCGGGGGACACCTCCGAGTTCCGCAAGTACTTCGGCGCGACCCACCGGGTGGTCGACAAGAACGGCCTGCGCCTGATCCTGCTCGACTCCTCGCTGGGCTCACTCCGCGCGGGCGGGTTCGACCAGGTGCGCGCGCTGCGCACCGCGCTGGACACCGCGGCCACCGATCCGAACGTCAAGTCGGTGCTGGTCGCGATGCACCACCCGGTGGACGATCCGACTCCCGCCGCCGCCTCCGAGCTGTCCGATGCCAAGGAAGCCACCCTGCTGACCACCTGGCTGTCCGAATTCCGGGCCAGGAGCGGGAAACCGGCCGTGTCGGTGGCGGCGCACGCCGGCCTGTTCCACGCGACCAGGCGTGACGGCGTCCCCTACCTGATCAACGGCAACTCCGGGAAGGCACCGGCCGCGGCGCCGGCTGACGGCGGGTTCACCGGCTGGACGCTGCTCCGGGTCGACCCCGCCGCCGCGAATCCCGTGCAGGCCGAGCAGCGCCCGCACGTCGACGGCCTGACGCTGGACATCCCGGCCACGCTGGCCCCCGGCACCGGCCACCGGCCGACCCCGACCGTGCGGCAGGGCATCCGGACGTTCCCGATCACCTATCCCATCGCGGCCACCTACACCGCGACCGATGCCCTGCACCTGGGCCCACCGGCCACCGCGGGCCCGGCGCACATCGCCGCCTTCGACCCGGTGACCGGGATGCTCACCGCCCTGCGACCCGGCACGGCCACCCTCACGCTGACCGTCAACAACACGGCCACCAGCGCACCCGTCACCGTCCGCTGACCTGCGGCGGAATCCGAAATCCAGGAGGCGAGCCCGGCGCCCACCCCGCCGGGCTCGCCTTATACACCACCTCGCCGCCACCCCTGCCTGAAATCGCTCTCAAGATCGCGACCTATCCACAACAAGGCACCTGTCCACAGCCGACCCAGGAGCCGATTCCCTCCCCGCCCCCGCCCCGCCAAGCTCGACCCATGACCACAGCCACGGCCACCGCCGCCCCACCGCGCCCACCCCGGCAGACTGTCCACCTCTGGGAACCAGGCGACGTCATCGCCGCCCTCCCACCCCTCATCGGCTTCCACCCGACCGATTCGCTGGTGATCCTCTACCTCGTCGACCGCGCCAGACTGGAGATCCAACGCGTTCTCCGCGCCGATCTGCCCTCGCCGGCGGGCGAGGAGGAGTTCATCGCGTTCGCCTGCGACAACATCCTGGAGAGCGGAGCCACCTCGGTGCAGCTCTGCGTCATCGGCGGCGACACCCGAACAGCCGCCCAGCCGGAGGAATCCGGCACCGTCGTCGCCCTGCCCACCCGGCCGCCGCGGCGCGCGCTGGTCCTCGCCCTCACTCAGGTACTCCGCAAGCAAGGCATCGAGGTCATGGAATCGCTGTGGGCCGAAAGCACCCGGCACAACGCTTCTTGGCAGGACTACGAACACCCGGAGAACACCGGTGCCGTGCCCGATCCGGATGCCTCGCTGCTGACCGTGGCCACCGTCGCCGCGGGCGGTATCACCTACAACTCCCGCGAGGAGCTGGCCAAGAACCTGGAGGGTGAGGAACAGGCACTGAACAGGCGGAGTTGCCGGCTCGACTGGCACACGGACCACACGATCCCCGGTGGCGGCCCGACCCCCGCGGCCGGCATTCGCGCCATCCAGGCCGAGCTGAAGAACATCGCGGACGGCTCCTTCACGGTGACCGACAACCTCATCGTCCGCCTCGCGCTGGCCCTCAACGACCATCGGGTCCGGGACGTGGCCTTGACCATGACCCTGCGCGAGGAAGCCGGCGACGCCGCCGAGCGGCTGTGGCTGGAGCTGACTCGCGAGACCCCGGCGCCGGAATGCGCCGAACCGGCCACCCTGCTCGCCTTCGCCGCTTACCGCCGGGGCGACGGGGTGCTGGCCAACATCGCCCTGGAACACGCCACGAAGGCACAGCCGAGCCACATGCTGGCCTCGCTGCTCGGCCGGGCCATCGACGCCGGACTGCCGCCGAAGGACGTGTTGACCGCGGTCAACAACACCCACCGGCTCGGCATGGACATCGTCATCCCCCAGCAGTCGACCCCGGTGGACTGAATCGGGAGACCCCCGCCGGTCAGTCCGACCGGTACCGCAACAGCTCGCCCGGCTGACAGCCCAGTGCGTCGCACAGCAGGGTCAGCGTGGAGAACCGCATGGCTTTGGCCTTGCCGGTCTTGAGAATGGAGAGATTCACGATGCTGATCTGAACCCGATGGGACAGCTCGGTGAGTGTCATGCCCCGGCGCTCCAGGAGTTCGTCCAGCAACACCTCGATGCGATGCCCCTCGACCAGTTCGACCGGTGACATCAGACGGTGCCCTCCAGTTCATCCCGCAACACCACACCGCGCCGGACGATCTCCGACCCGGCCAGCGCGGCCAAGCCGACCAATGCCCAGGTCAACGCACGACCGTCCGGCCACTGGAACATTCCGGGGCTGGTCAGCACCACCTCGGTAAGCCCGGACCGCGCCACGGAGTCGAGTGCCCCGGCAGCCAGGTTGCCGAGCAGTAGCAGAAACCCTATGTGCCGCAACGATCTCACGGTTGCCGCGGCGAACATCGGCCGCTCACCCACATTGACCCGACGCATCACCCGAGCCACCAGGAGCAGTGCCACCACATCGATCAGCGCGTAAGGCAGCCAGGTCAGCAGCACCAACCAGAAGAACTCCGCCGAACCATCCTGAGTGAGGAAGGTGACGATCCCGCCGCCGACACGAAACCCCGGCGCCAGAGCCTCCGGCGCCGGCGCGGACATCGCCAGTCCGACGGACTGCTGCCCCACCGTCAGCCTGATCCCCATCTCGACCAGGCGGATGATCCCCAGGAACGCGGCGACCACCGCCAGCCACCGCAACCACCGGGTGGGCGTCCCGGCCCCCAACACAGCATGTTCCATGGTTCCCCCGAACTTCGGCCTTATCGAATAACGATAAGGCGTCCGGCCGCTGAACGGCTACCCCCGATCCTGCCGCTCAGCCACTGAACTCCCAGAGGTGATCCCGAGCCCACGACTCGAACCCCGTCGCGGCCCGCCCTGGCACTCGCGACCCGTCCTCGGTCACCACGGCGTTGTGCCCCCGCCGTGCCCAGGACGCCCCGGCGACGATCGCGTCCACGATCGCCGTGCCCATCCCCCGCGCAAGCAACCGAGCCCATGCCTCCGCCGGCGGCAGATCCTCTGTCACCACCGGACGGTTCAGCAGCTTCGCCAGGATCGCCGCCTGGTCCGGCACGCTGAGCGGCTCGGGGCCGGTCAATGTATAGGTCAGTCCATTGTGGATGGAAGAGAGGAGGGTCTCCGCCGCCACCGCGGCCACGTCCCGCGGATCGAGCACACCCTGGGGGGGCCGTGCCGGTCATGTTCGGCGCCGGTGCACCGGCCCGGAGCAGATCGGCCCAGTCCAGTGTGTTCGAGGCGAAGCTCGACGGCCGCAGGATCGTCCAGTCCGGCAAGCTGTCGCGCACCGCCCGCTCCGCCTCGGCGTGCCAGTGACCGATCACGGTGTCGCCGTCGCGTTCGCCCGAGCCGATCGCGGACAGCTTCACCACTCGCCGCACCCCGCCCGCCGCGGCGGCCGCCACCAGCGCTCGGTCCTGGTCGGCGGTCGGCGCAGGCGGGGCGGTCAACAGGAACACTGGGCTGAGGCATCGACCGAGGTGGTCAGAAACGCTGGATTGTCGTATCAGCCCGGTCAGGAAGGGCTGTTTATGGCCCTTGGAGGTTGCAGCTTGCCGTTGTGTCAAAGATGTAGGTGGCGCTGTGTCTAGTTTCGTTCGCATCGTTGCAATCGGTCAACTATATGGTAGGTCTTGGTCTCGTATAGATCCTAGTCTGCAGGACTTGTGTGAGGTGATTCGCGGGCTGACTGTTTGGCTGATTTTAATTGTTCGGAGCTTCATCTTGGGCTATAGCCTGTATGTCACGATGACAGGTTTGCGATGGTCGCCAATTAGGATAATGTGTTATTGCTGTTTGACGCGCGGCACCCCTCCCTTGCGTCCGATGTCGAACGCGATGCGGTAGACATCCGGTAGGTCCAATTTTTTGTTAGTGCGTATAGTCATGACTCCGAGATCGATTAGTTCCGAGATGAGGCCTTCGTAGTCGGTATTGAGTGGTCCTGTGGCGAACATTGCTTGGCCCCCATGGTCATCCTCGGGGAGCTCGCTGGTTCTGGATCGTTGCGTCGACAGCTCGCTAACCAATTCACTTTCTTCCCATCGGCGAATGACTTCATCTTTCTCGGTGGGTACCTGAGTTCCGCGTAGCGGTTCGATCGCGTTGGAAACCCAAGGTGTATCTTCTTTAACCTCCTGTACGCGGATCTGGGAGGCATGTTGTACGCCCTGGCGGATCGCGTCCCAATGTAGTGCGTACGCATGTCCCGAGAAATCTTCTTCGGTCCGCTGGGTGGCGCGCCAGAGGGCGCTGAGGAAACTTCGCGGGCTCACCTGTTGTCTGCCGTCAGCCAGATGGTTCGGCAACCAGGTATAGGTGTAACCTTTGCGATGGTCGGTTCCCATGTACTTGTTCGCGATACGTTCAAGGACGCCTCGCTGCTTGGCTTCGTCGCCGCTGAATCGGTCCGTCCAGCCAGTCTCCGATTTGAACCTTTTGCTATGCTCCGAGTCGGCGCCGCTCATGTAGTGAAATAGCAGTGCATATAGACTCGTCTCCGTCCAGCGCAGGTCGGTTATGTTAGCGATCAACTTTGATGCATCGGCGAAGTTGAGTCTGGCAGTGTCGAACATATCGTATCGGATGAACAGCTTTACTCGCAGATTTCGGGTGCTCGTACGCAGGTTTAGAGCCAACTCAAAGATCCCTTTAGCGAGTTGGTCTGCGATCCGGCGATCGCTGTGCAGGCGATCCATTGCGTCAAACAAGAGAAGTTTGATTCGGCCGTCTTGGCCTGCTTTTTCGTCCACTGTTAGGATTGAGTCTTCGACCTTGCCTGGGTTGTCGACAACCCACTGTACTCGCTCTGGCCAGTCCTCGAACGCTGTCAACTCTGGGATGCCGAATCCGAATAGTGCTACAGCGGTCCAGATGTCAGACGGTCGGAACTTGTCTACCAGGGACTGTAGCCTGCGGGGGTTGGGATACTGCTTGCTTAGATTCGCGCCGAATCCTGCCAGAGTGTCGACTCGGCCCAATCGGTCTAGTCGATAGTACTTTGCGGCAATTTCGCGGAGTGAGTTGTCTTGCAATGCTTTGAACCATACGGTCTTTCCGACGCCGCGTCCACCGCGGACGATGGTTGTGTCTGGGTCAAGCGCATTGCGATGACCAGAAGGGGTAAACAAAGTCTGTGGGTTCGGGTCGATGGTATCCGCGTCGACTACTGCAGGCAGTGCTGCGCCAAGCAGTTCTCGGTATTCAATGGCTGTCAGCATGTCAGGAACCTTCTTGAAGCATCGACGATACCGTAAGGGTAAATTCTCGGTATGCTGCCTCAATCAGGTCTGAGCTCGCCCAGGAATTGTTACGGCTTGGGTCGAGACCGATGAGGTCCGAGCTATGGGAGATGGACAACGGGTAGTGGGGGGCTGAGGGGTCGTCGGGAGCGAAGTTGAAGACCTCTAGATCTACGCTCCCTTCCTCGTCGTCGTATAGTGTAGTGGCGAAGCATTCCTGGGCGTTGTCAGCAAAGCTGCGCAGGTATACCTCGGCTCGGTTCGACGGGACCATGGCGGCGACCATTTTGATTCGGTTTCTGATGCGGTCTCTGGTCTCGGCATCTAGCCTGGTCCGCCACTGGTCGAACAGTGCATGGTATCCCTGCCAGGTCTGAGGATTGTCAGTCGCGAACAGCAAGGCCAGGGTGCTCAGCTGAGTGATAGCCACGGCGGCTACGTCGTGAATTCCTGCTCGGCTGTCCAACAGAACCACATCAGGTTGCCTGCTCCGTCTGGCGACTTGAGCTTCGCAGGCGGCAATGGCACTGGCGAGTCTACGGCCGAATGTCGTCACTTCCCCGTCCTGCTTGGATGGCAGGTCGAAGTAAGCGCGGTTGAGCTTGTCTAGGTAGGAGTAGCCGTCGCGCGGTCGGCCGCCCGCCGAGGCCAACCACACCTCGCCGTTGCCGTACAGTTCGCCGACGGAATCGCTCCTGGTGACCAGGTCTAGATCGCCCTGGTTTCCGACAGCCGACTCGACCAGGTGATCCACGATGCCGTGGTCGGCATACTGGAGGTCGGAATGGAGCAGCGAACTGACGCCTGGGGACTCTAGGTCGAGGTCAACTACTAGGACCGATTTGCCCTGACTGGCTAGATGACGGGCCAGGATGAAGGTGGCTGTGGAGCGGCCGACACCCCCCTTGAATCCATAGAGCGCAACGCGTTTGCCTGCTGGCTCCTGGGCAGGTCTGAGCCAGTCAGCCCCGACCGTGCCGCGCTCGATGACACTCACGCGTCCGGAGTCGGCAATGAAACTTGGGACCAAGTGCCGGTCCGAAGAATTAATGATCTGTTCTGGCGCAAAAAGGGTGCGGACCAATAGGACAGGCTGCTGGCCAATGAATGGACCACATGACTTGCGCAGGCTGTCTCGCAGGGCCGGGATCCTAGGATCGCTGTCGGGGAGGTCAACCACTATCGACGACCGGCCGAGCAAGTCGCGGAGGACGGTCACATCAACGTCAAGGTCCTTGGCGGCTCTGTTGGCGATCTTCAGTGCGCCGCGCCACGCATCGTCGAAGCGGATGGTCATGTCAACATCCCGTCGAGGTGAGCCTGTTCGAGGATCCCGATCACGGTACGTGCCGCGGAGAGATGGCTGGTTACGGCGGCCGGAGTCAGATGTGACCCGTCGCAATAGCGCTCATTGACGCTCCAGTCCGCGAACGGCTGGGAGGTGAGTACCGGTGTGAGTACGTTCGCAGCCCTGTCTCGCACGATGGTAGACATCTCTGGCCAGAGAGTGTTGATGTGTTGCTTGATCTGCTGGCCGGTATGTGGATGCACAACGAGGCTTTTCTGGTCGACGTGCCCGCCTAGGAAGCCCGCGATCAGGGCTTTAAGCGCGCACTCGGCAGCTAGGCCCGCTAGATGGTCTGCATTGGCTGGCCGGGACTGTACGTGTAGCAGCTCTGCGTCGGCCATGTGACGTTTGGCTGAGGAGTCGAAGTCGGCTCGGGGCGTGGTTGACACCGCGACAGAGTACCGGCCGATACCTCTGATAACAGATGACGAGGCCGTGTCGGGTGCGCCGTGATGAGTGTTCTTGGAAGGGAGCAGCAGGCTGCGTGGGGCTGCGGATGCTGTGCCTGTTGGGGAGTCTCGACTGGCTTGGCGACATCGATCGACGCACGGAGCCGCAACTTCAGGCGAGCAGCGCCGATGTTCCGCGCGTCGGCTCGGCGGGTTCTGGCACACAGCCTGTCGGCTTGCCAGACAGCCTTGGATGATCAATGCACGCAGGTGTAGATGGGTGGGCGGGTGGCGCGGCTGGTCTTGGCCCATCCGTTGAGCTAATAGACATAGACGCCGATCACAGCTGTCCACGTCGACGAGGTGATGTCCCGAACGGTCTGGCCCTGGCCGGACGTCATCAGCGCAAGCGCCCACCGAGTCTCGACAGAGTTGACGATTGTTCGACTACTCCATGCCGCCTCCGCCGTTCGTTCGGGGACAACGGCCGGACGAGCACTTTCGGCAGATGCTCCATTACCACCTCTCCCAGCCGGGTATGTGGAGTCAGCTTGGCTTGCTCACGTTGGAAGGCCAGCCACACGGCCTTGTCTTTGGACGAGGCACTAGCTGAGTTCGTCCGCCACCGCTGCCAGGACCTGTTCCCAAGGGATGCTGGGGCCGCTGGTGGTGGGCAGGATGCGGACGCCTGCATCGCGGAGGCGTTCCAGGTGGCCGGGCCAGGCTGGGTGGCGGGTGGAGTCCGGGGAGACCCTCGGGAGCAGGATGACCGGGGTGTTGGGCATGCCCAGGGCTTCGCACAGGTGGGTGAGGGCCTGGTTGTCGGACAGGCCCAGGGCGAGTTTGGCGATGGTGTTGGCCGTGGCGGGGGCTACCGCGTAGCAGTCCGCGGGCGGGTGTGGCTTGGGTTCCGTGGGCAGGCGGGAGGTCCAGCGGACCGGCAGGCCGGTGAGGTCTGCCAGGGGCGTGACCAGGTCGGCTGCCTCGAACCAGCGGGCGGCGGTGGGGGTCAGGGTGATGGCCACCTGCCAGCCCTGGGTGACGGCGGGGCGGACGAAGCCGTCGAGGAGTCCCTCGGCCCCGCCTGCCCCGGAGACGACCAGGCCGACCACCGGAGTGGCTGGGTCGACCACCGGGGTGGTCGGGGCGCTCGCCGGGGTGGCTGAGGTGGCCGCCGGGGCGGCGGGGGCGGGGGTGTCAGGCATGGGTCAGTTGGTCCTGGCCTTGGTGAACTCCCAGGCGTCGGCGACGATGCCGGCCAGGTCGGCGCGCTGGGGCTTCCAGCCCAGGTCCTCGCGGGCGCGGTCGCTGGCGGCGATCAGCACCGCGGGGTCGCCCGCGCGGCGGGGGGAGATCTTGGCGGGGATGGGGTGGCCGGTGACCGTGCGGCAGGTCTCGATGACCTGCTGGACGGAGAAGCCGGTGCCGTTGCCCAGGTTGAAGATCCGGTGTTCGCCGGCGGTGGCGTGTTCCAGGGCGAGGAGGTGGGCGTCGGCCAGGTCGACGACGTGGATGTAGTCGCGGACGCAGGTGCCGTCCTCGGTGGGCCAGTCGTCGCCGAAGACCTGGATCTGCTCGCGCTGGCCCAGGGCGACCTGGAGCACCAGTGGGATCAGGTGGGTCTCGGTGGCGTGGCGCTCGCCGAACTGGCCGTAGGCGCCGGCCACGTTGAAGTAGCGCAGGCTCATCGCGGCCAGGCCGTGGGCGGCGGCGTAGGAGGTCATCGCGTGGTCGATGGCCAGCTTGCTCGCGCCGTAGGTGTTGGTCGGGCTGGTCGGCGCGGTCTCCTGGATCGGGACCTCCTTCGGCTCGCCGTAGGTGGCGGCGGTGGAGGAGAAGACCAGGCGGGGGGTGCCGTGTTCCTTGATCGCGTCGAGGAGCTTCAGCGAGGTCACCACGTTGCCCTGCCAGTACTTGGCCGGGTCGACCATGGATTCGCCGACCAGGGACTTGGCGGCGAAGTGCAGCACGCCGTCGAAGCCCTCGGCGAGCAGGGTGCCCGCGACCTCGCCGATGTCGCCCTGCACGAACCGGGCGCCCGCGGGCACCGCGTCGGCGTGGCCGGTGGACAGGTCGTCCACCACGGTCACCTCATGTCCGGACTCCACCAACCGGGCAGCGCACACACTGCCCACGTATCCGGCGCCGCCCGTGACGAGAAGCCTCACTACGTCCAACCTTCCTGTGGGAGAAAAACTGCTGGTCAGCGTCGCCGCGAGGGAGATCCGCGGCGGCCGCCGACCGGGTCAACCTAGCGAAACGGCTACTTGTCCCTGCCGGCACCCGCCGCGGGCACCCCGCTGAACAGGCGCGGCGGGGTCAGCTTGCGTTCGGCGAAGGCGGCCGTGACCTCGGCGCGGACCCGCTCGCCCAGTTCGACCGGGACCAGGGCGATCGCCGAGCCGCCGAAACCGCCGCCGGTCATCCGGGCGCCCAGGGCGCCCGCGTTCAGGGCCGAGTCGACGGCGACGTCGAGTTCCAGGCAGGAGATGCGGTAGTCGTCGCGCATGCTCGCGTGCGAGGCGGTCAGGATCGGGCCGATCGCGGCGAGATCGCCCGCGCGCAGGTGGTCGACGGTGGCCAGGACCCGGGCGTTCTCGGTGACGATGTGCCGGAGAAGTGGGCGCAGGTTCTCCGGGAGGGCGGCTTCGGCCGCGGCCAGACCGTCCAGGGAGACATCGCGCAGGGCCGGGATGCCGAGCAGTTCGGCGGCCTGTTCGCAGCCGGCGCGGCGGGCGGCGTAGCCACCGTCGGTGTGCGAGTGGCTGGCCCGGGTGTCGATGACCAGGATTTCCAGGCCGTGGGCGGCGGCGTTGAAGGGGACCTGCTCGGTCTCGCCGGAGCGGACGTCCAGGAACAGGGCGTGGCCTTCGACGCAACGCAGGGACGCGGTCTGGTCCAGCAGGCCGGTGGGGGCGCCGACGAAGTCGTTCTCGGCGCGCTGGATCCAGCGCGCCAGGGTGGGCAGGTCGGGGGCGATGGTGCCGGCGGACCCGGGCTGGTCAGGGGCAGCGCCGGAGGCGGCGGGGCTGGCTGTGCCCGGGGCGGGGACTGGGGCGGGGCTGGCCGTGCCAGGGGAGGGGACCGCGGCAGGGCTGGCTGTGCCTGGTGCGGGGGCCGCAGCAGGGCTGGCTGCGTCCGAGGTGGGGACCGCGGCCGAGGTGGTGGCGGCGGTGTGCGGGTCGGACGCCGCGGGAGCGGGGACGGCGGGGTGGCCGGCGAGGTCCAGGAGGGCCAGGGCGGTGGCGCATTCCAGGGCGTGGGAGCTGGAGAGGCCGGCGCCCGCGGGGACGTCGCCCGCGATGAGCAGGGTGGCGCCGGTGACCGGGATGCCGTTCTCGCGCAGGGACCAGGCGACGCCGCTGGGATAGGCGGGCCAGCCGGAGAGCAGGCCGGGGGTCAGGGCGGCGACCGGGACGGGGTCGGCCTGGTTGAGCTTGCCGTCATCGCCCAGGGTGGCCACGGAGAGCAGGCCGTCGGTGCGAGGGGCGGCGGCCACGGCGATGCGGTGCGGGATGGCGAAGGGGAGCACGTAACCGTCGTTGTAGTCGGTGTGCTCGCCGATCAGGTTCACCCGGCCGGGGGCCGACCACACGCCAGTGGGTTCGCCGATGCGCGCGCGGAACTCCTCCGCCGCCCGTTGGGCCTGGTTCACACGTACTCCATTGGTGGGATAGCGGCGGCGGATGGTGAGCAAGCCGGTGGTGCGGCGCCCGAGGGATGGGCTGGCGGCGAGGCTTGGGGCCGGGCGCTGAGCGCGCGGTGGCGGGGCTGCCGGGCCGGGATGCCGCGTGCGGCCCAGGCCGCGTTGCCGGAGGCAGCCCAGGCCAGCGTTGCCGGAGGCGGCCCAGGCCAGCGTGCTGGGCGCCGCCCGGACCCGCTGCTGGTGGCCAGCGGGTCGGGCGGGTTCAGCTGGTTCGGACGAGCACCGCGTGCGCGATGTCGTAGGTCAGCTCGGCCGAGGCGGAGTCGCCGGTGACCCGCACGGGCTGGCTGGCGCCGGACTGGTGCACCCGAACGGTGCCGCCGGGGGTGATGCCCGCCGACTTCAGCTCGTTCATCAGGTCCGGGTCCGACTGGACGTGTTCGGCGATGCGGCAGACCTCCACCTCACCACCGCCCGCCCTGGCGATGTCGGTGAGCCGGCGCAGGTCCAGGTCCGCCGGCGGGGCCGGTTCGCCGACGCCCAGGCGGTCCAGGCCGGGGATGGGGTTGCCGTAGGGCGAGGTGGTGGGGTGGTTGAGGAGTTTGACGAGCTTGCGCTCGACGGCCTCGCTCATCACGTGTTCCCAGCGGCACGCCTCGCTGTGCACGTGCTCCCACTCCAGGCCGATGACGTCGACCAGCAGGCGTTCGGCGAGCCGGTGTTTGCGCATCACGGCGATCGCCCGGCTGCGGCCGGCGTCGGTCAGCTCAAGGTGCCGGTCGTCGGCGACAATGAGCAGGCCGTCGCGCTCCATCCGCGCGACGGTCTGACTGACCGTCGGCCCGCTCTGTTCCAGGCGCTCGGCGATGCGGGCGCGCAGTGGAACCACGCCCTCTTCCTCAAGCTCGTAGATGGTGCGGAGGTACATCTCGGTGGTGTCGATGAGGTCGTTCACACGCGCTCCCCTTCGTCGTGGGCAATGTTAGTCCTACTGGCTGACATCCATGGCGTTCACCCGGTGTCAGGAGTAGTGCGGGCGGGCAGTATGGGGTGGTGCACCCGTTGATCACTCCCGCCGCGCTGGCCGAGCTGCTCACCACTGACCGCCCGCCGGTGGTCCTCGACGTGCGGTGGCGGCTGGCCGGGCCGCCGGCCCGCGCCGACTACGACCGCGACCATCTGCCGGGCGCGGTCTTCGTCGACCTCGACGCCGACCTCTCTGCAACGCCGGGACCCCTCGGTCGTCATCCCCTGCCCGGCACAGATCACCTCCAGGCCGTGCTGCGCGCGGCCGGGGTGTCCGCCGGGACCCCCGTGGTGGCCTACGACGCGGGCGACGGATCGGTGGCGGCGCGGCTGTGGTGGCTGCTGCGCTGGGCCGGGCATCGCGAGGTCGCCGTACTCGACGGAGGTTACGCTGGGTGGACGAAGGCTGGACACCCGGTCACCGCCGACGTTCCCTCTCCACGGCCGGGTGACATCGTGGTCGAAGCGGGGCAGTTGCCGGTGCTGGACGCCGAGCAGGCCGGGAAATGGGCGCGGGAGGCGCTGCTGCTGGACGCCCGCGCGCCGGAGCGCTACCGCGGCGAGGTCGAGCCGATCGACCCGGCGGCCGGGCATGTGCCGGGGGCGGTGAACGCGCCGTTCTCCGGGCACATCGGGCCGGATGGGTCCTGGCGCACCGCCGAGGAGCTGGCGGCGCGGTTCCGGGAGCTGGGGGTCGCGGCGGGGCGGCCGGTGGGGGCCTACTGCGGGTCGGGGGTGACCGCGTCCTCGATCGTGCTCGCGCTGGAGGTGTCCGGGCTGACCAGTGCGGAGGCGCCGGCCGCGTTGTACGCGGGGTCGTGGTCGAACTGGTCGGCGGATCCGAGCCGTCCGGTGGCCACCGGCGAGCTGCCGGGCTGATTCGGAGGGTGCGGGCGGGCTGACCGGCTGACTCGGCGGGCGCCGCGAGGAAGGGCGGGGCGCGGCTAGGAAAGGCTGCGTGCCGCGGGAAGGCGAACGCCCCAGCAAATGCGAGCGCGGCCCGGAAAGGTGGGGCGCTGCCCGGAAAGCTGGGTGGGGTAAGGAAAATCGGATGACAGGGCATGGTGCGCCCTGTCATTCTTCGCGGCATGTTCGGGACCGTCCACAGCGCATCGCTCGCAGGCCACTGCCTGCCGGGCGCGCTGTCGGCCGTCTCAGTCTGGCTGTCCGGCGCGCGAAGCTGACCCTCCTCCCGCTGTGGAGAACCGAAGGAGGAGGGTGGCCCGCCCCGGCGGCCCCCGCTCCATCGTGAGTAGCCGGGGTCGTTGGTCGGTTCTCGCTTGACCCTCACCGAACGTGAGGGTCGAGCCTGGTCTCATCCGACCCGAGGAACAGTCATGAGCAAGCAGCAGTACACCCGGACCAAGCCGCACCTCAACATCGGCACCATGGGCCATGTCGACCACGGCAAGACGACCCTGACCACCGCGATCACCAAGGTGCTTGCCGAGCAGGCCGGGTCCACCACCGACTACGTGGCCTTCGACCGGATCGACAAGGCGCCGGAGGAGATCGAGCGCGGGATCACCATCAACATCGCGCACGTGGAGTACGAGACGCCGACCCGGCACTACGCGCACGTGGACATGCCGGGGCACGCCGACTACGTGAAGAACATGATCACGGGCGCGGCGCAGCTGGACGGGGCGATCCTGGTGGTCTCCGCCGAGGACGGGGTCAAGCCGCAGACCAGGGAGCACATCGTGCTCGCCCGGCGGATCGGGGTCGAGCACCTGGTGGTGGCGCTGAACAAGGCGGATGTGGTGGCCGATGAGGAGCTGCTGGACCTGGTGGAGCTGGAGATCCGGGATCTGTTGTCCCGGTACGGCTTCGACGGGGACGCGGTGCCGGTGATCCCGGTGTCGGGGCTGCGGGCGCTGGAGGGCGAGCAGCGCTGGGTGAACAGCGTGCTCGACCTGCTGCGCGCGGTGGACGAGCACGTGCCGGAGCCGGTGCGCCGCCTCGACCTGCCGTTCCTGATGCCGATCGAGAACGTGCTGACCATCACCGGTCGCGGCACCGTGGTGACCGGGGCGGTGGAGCAGGGCTCGATCGCGCTCGGCGACGCGGTGGAGGTGGTCGGGCTGGAGCCGACCTTCGCCAGCGTGTGCACGGGGCTGGAGACCTTCGGCAAGTCCCTGGACCGGGCGCAGGCCGGGGACAACGCGGCGATCCTGCTGCGTGGAGTGAAGCGGGAGCAGGTGCAGCGCGGGCAGGTGCTGGCGCTGCCCGGCAGCGTGCGGCCGCACACCGCGTTCACCGCGCAGGTGTACGTGCTCTCCACCCAGGAGGGCGGTCGCCGGACGCCGTTCCACGCCAACTACCGGCCGCAGTTCCACTTCCGCACCGCGGACGTGGTGGGCGAGATCGAGCTGCCCGAGGGTGTGGTGGTGCGTCCGGGCGACTCGGTCGAGCTGACCGTGCGGCTGGGCAAGCCGGTCGCGATGGGCGCTGGTCTGGGGTTCGCCATCCGTGAGGGTGGGCGGACCGTGGGCGCGGGCACCATCAGCGAGCTGCTCGACTGAAGCACTGGACTGACCTCGCGACCTCGCGTCGCGGGGTCAGTCCAGCAGGCCGTCGGGGGCGAAGACGGTGTTCTTGAGGTCGCAGTAGAAGTCGAAGCTCCACTGGCCGCCGCCGCGGCCGATGCCGGACTGCCGGGACCCGCCGTAGGGCGCGCGCAGGTCGCGCACCGCACCGCAGTTGACCCACACCGTCCCGGCGACCAGGTGCGCGGTGACCCGGCGGGCGCGGTCGGCGTTGCCGGTGAACACGGTCGCGGCCAGGCCGTGCCTGCTGTTGTTGGCCAGGGACAACGCCTGCGCCTCGGTGTCGAAGGTCTGCAGGGTGAGCACCGGGCCGAGGATCTCCTCGGTCAGGATCTCCCCGCCGGGCGGTGGATCGGCGAGCAGGGTGGGCCGGTAGTACAGGCCGCCGAGGCGTTCGTGCCGGGAGCCGCCCAGCAGTGGCCGGGCGCCGGCGGCCAGCGCGCGGGTGACAAAACCGTCGATGCGCTTGAGGTGGGTGCGGTGGATCTGCGGGCCGATGTCGGTGCGCACATCCCGCGGATCGCCTTGGCGCAGGGCGTTGGCGCGCACCAGGAGCCGGGTGCTGAACTCCTCGGCCACCCGCCGTTCCACCAGCAGCCGTCCGCCCGCGTGGCAGAACTGGCCGGCGTGGTCGAACTGCTCCACCGCGACCGCGGCGGCCCGGTCCAGATCGCTGTCGGCGAAGATGATGACCGGCGATTTTCCGCCCAGCTCCAACGAAACCGGGGTCAGCGTGGCCCCGGCCGCGGCGGCCACCCGGCGACCGGCGGGCGCGGATCCGGTGTAGGCCAGCCGGGCCAGTCCGGGATGCGCGGCCAGGGCGGCGCCCGCCTCGCTTCCGGTGCCCTGCACCAGGTTCAGCACCCCGTCGGGCAGGCCGGCCTCGGCGGTGATCCGGCACAGCAGCGCGGCGGTCAGCGGCGCCCACTCGGCCGGTTTCAGCACCACCGTGTTGCCGGCGGCCAGTGCCGGGGCGAGCCGCCAGCTCGCCTGCAGCAGGGGCGCGTGCCAGGGCGTGATCAGGCCGCACACCCCGGCCGGGTCCCAGCTCACGTGGTTGCGGTGCGCGCGCAGGTGGAAGTCGGGGTGGTGCAGTTCCAGCAGCCGGTCGGCGAAGAACCGGAAGTGGTGCGCGACCCTGGGCAGGGTGGCGCGCAGGTGGGTGCGCAGCAGGCCGCCGTTGTCCACCGTCTCCACCGCGGCCAGGTGGTCCAGCCGCACCAGCACCTCATCGGCGATGGCGTGCAACAGCTCGGCGCGTTCCTCCCTGGTGGTGCGGGAGAAATCGCGGAAGGCCCTGCGGGCGGCGGTGACCGCGGCGTCCACCTCGGCCGGGCCGCCGCGGGCCAGTTCGGCGATGGGCTGCTCGTCCAGCGGCGAGAGATCGGTGAACCGGCGGGCCGAGGGGACCCAGGCGCCGCCGATCCAATGCTCCTCGGGGATGCGCACCCCGGCCACGGTCGCGACCATTCCGCCCCCTGGCTTGTTCGGTTCCAAACAAGTTAGGTCGCGGCCGCAAGCGGGTCAACCGCCTGCCGGGCATGATGATTGGGCCGATCAGCCCTGTTCACGCAGGGCGGCCCGGCGCGGTTCGCCCTCGCGTTCGAGGTGGCCGATCAGCCCGCGCAGGGTGGTGGCCAGCTGCTGGCGGCGCGAGCTGGACAGCTCGTCGACCACGAAGGACTCCTCGGCGTTGAAGGCCGGGAACAGCTTGCGCATCAACCGCTTGCCCTTGGTGGTCAGGTGCAGCACCACCAGGCGGCCGTCCGCGGCGTGCTCGCGCCGTTCGACCAGGCCGCTCTGCTCCAGGGTCTTGACCACCCCGGTGAGCGTGCCCTTGGTGATCCCGGCCTCCGCGGCGACGTGCCTGGTCTCCATGTCACCCCAGATCCAGACCACCCAGAGCACCACGAACCCGGTCCAGGTCAGCCCCGCTGGGCGCAGGATGACGCTTTCCATGTGATTGCGCACCGCGACCGCGGCCCGGTGGATGTTGGCGACCGCGGCCATCGCCTCGAAGTCCAGCGGCAGGTCGCCGAGCCGCTCCCGGACCGCGTGCTCGGTCTCCTGGACGGTGCGCTGTGTCCTCACGCGATCATTGTGCGGGTAACCGGGCGCGCCGACCGAGTGAACGTGTCAGGCGTGCCCAAATCGTTTGCTTCCTTAATAGTGGACCAGACCGCTCAGTCGGTCGGTGCATGCGCATGCACATGGGCACCAAAGTTCATTTGGTGCCAAACGATTGACCCTTGTGTGCCGTGCGCTGCCCACTTATTGTTCGGATCCAAACAACTTTCCGGAGGGTCGGGTATGGCCGAAAGTGCGGGTGAGCGGGCCGCGGCGGTCGCGTCGGCGCTGGCCGCGGACGGCGTCGACCTGATCCGGGTGCTCTTCCCCGACCTGCTGGGCATCCCGCGCGGCAAGGAGATCCCGGTCCGGCTGCTGCCCCAGGTGGCCGAGCGCGGACTGTCCTTCTGCCGGGGCGTCTACTACACCAGCGCGCGCGGCGAGAACATCCCCGCGCCCACCGCGCTGGCGGCCGGACTGCCCGATGTGGTGGCCCGGCCGGTACTGGACACGGTGACCCGGTTGCCCTGGGCCGAGGGACTGGCCTGGTGCGTGGCCGAGGTGTCCGAGCCGGGCGGGTCGCCCGCGGTGGAGGATCCGCGGGCGGCCCTGCGCCGGGTGCTGGCGCACTTCGCGACCGAGGGGCTCAGCCCGGTGCTCGGCCCTGAGCTGGAGTTCTTCCTGCTGGAGGAGGCGGATGGCGGGCCCCGCCGGTACGGGCACGGGCTGGGCAACGTCTACACCACCGGCCTCAAGGGCGATCCGCGCGGACTGCTGCCGCAGTTCCTGCGCGGGCTGAGCGGGATGGGCCTGGACATCGTCGGCGGCAACCACGAGTTCGGCTCCGGCCAGTTCGAGATCAACCTGGGTCACACCGGCGCGCTTGCCGCCAGTGACGCCTGCTTCGGCTTCAAGCTCGGCGTGCGCGAGCTGGCCGCCACCCAGGGGCTGCACGCGACGTTCATGGGCAAGCCGTTCAACGACGACGGCGGCTCCGGCTTCCACCTGCACCTGTCCATAACGGACGGTGCGGGGGTGAACCTGTTCGACGATCCGGACGGCCCGCACGGACTGTCCGAGCTGGCCCTGTCCGCGGTGGCCGGGATCCTGGCGCACGCGCCCGCGCTGACCGCGCTGCTGGCGCCCACGATCAACGCCTACCGCCGGTTGCAGCCGGACACCCTGGCCCCGTTCCTGGTGGACTGGGGCCTGGACAACCGGTGCGCGCTGGTGCGGATCCCGCCCGAACGCGGTGGCGGGGCCCGGCTGGAGGTGCGGCTGGGTGATGCCGCGGCCAACCCGTACCTGGGCGCGGCCGCGGTGCTGGCCGCCGCCTACCTGGGCATCGCCGGGAAACTGCGGCCGGGCGACCCGCTGATCGGCTACGGCTACGACCCGGCCAAGGCGGGCGCGCTGCCGGGTGATCTGGGCGCCGCGGTGGACGCCCTGGTCGCCGACACCGCGCTCACCGAGGTGCTCGGCCCGGGGCTGGTCGAGGCATTCGCCGCGGTCAAGCGGTTCGAGGTGGCCGAGTTCGCCCGCTATGTCACCGACTGGGAGTTCCGCGAGTACGCCTACCACCTGTGAGGAGCTGACGGTGAATCTCCGGCACTGGCTGAGCGCCGCCGTTGACCAGCACGAGTCCTGGGCCAAGGGGTTCGGCGACTTCACCCCGCATCCGGCGCTGCAGGTGGACGAGACCCGCTTCGGCGAGGCACTCGGCGAGCTGGGGGAGCGGCTGCGGGACAACTACCCGTTCTTCCACCCGCGCTACGCCGGCCAGATGCTCAAGCCACCGCACCCGGCGGCCATCGTCGGCTACCTGGCCGCGATGCAGATCAACCCGAACAACCACGCCCTGGACGGCGGCCGGGCCACCGCGGAGCTGGAGAAGGAGGTGATCGCCCAGCTCGCCGGGATGTTCGGCTATGACACCCACCTGGGCCACCTCACCAGCAGCGGCACCATCGCCAACCTGGAGGCGCTGTTCGTGGCGCGGGAGACTCACCCGGGCAAGGTGGTGCTCTACAGCGCGGACGCGCACTACACGCACAGCCGGATGTGCCAGGTGCTCGGCATCACCGGTGAGGCGGTGCCCGCCGACGCCGGTGGGCGGATCGACCTGGACGCCCTGGAAGCGCGGCTGCGGCGCGGGGACGTCGGCACCGTGGTGCTCACCCCGGGCACCACCGGACTCGGCGCGCTGGACCCGATCCACGAGGCCCTCGCGCTCAAGGAGACCTACGGCGTCCGGATCCACGTGGACGCGGCCTACGGCGGGTTCTTCTCCCTGGTCGCGGGGGAGTTCGGCATCCCGGCCGCACCGTTCCAGGCCATCGCGCGCTGCGATTCGGTGGTGGTCGACCCGCACAAGCACGGCCTGCAGCCCTACGGCTGCGGCGCGGTGCTCTTCGCCGATCCCGCGGTGGGCCGCTTCTACCGGCACGACTCGCCCTACACCTACTTCACCTCCGGCGAACTGCACCTGGGTGAGATCTCCCTGGAGTGCAGCCGGGCCGGCGCCGCCGCGGCCGCGCTCTGGCTGACGCTGAAGGTGTTGCCACTGACCAGGTCCGGACTCGGCGAGGTGGTGGCCGCCGGACGGCGGGCCGCGCAACGCTGGACCGAGCTGATCGAGGACTCGGCGGAGCTGACCCTGTACCAGCGCCCCGAACTGGACATCGTCAGCTATTTCCCCACCAGGCCAACACTGTCCGAAGTGGACAGTGTCAGCGCCGGGACGATGGACCGGGGCATGACCAGTCAGACCGACCCGGTGTTCCTGGCCACCTACACCGTCACCCCCGAGGCGCTGCGGCAACGCGGGCACCGGCTCACCGAGGACGCCGCACACGCGCGGATCCTGCGCAGCGTGCTGATGAAACCCGAGCACGAGTCCACTGTGGACGCGCTACATGCCAGGGTGGAAGGTCTGGTCCGCGGCGGCGATCCGCTGGCGTAGCAGGTTCTTGCGCACCTTGCCCATCTCGTTGCGCGGCAGCTCGGCCACCAGCTCCAGTCGATGCGGCTGGTACCACTCGGTCATGCCGCGTTCGGTGAGGTAGGCGCGCAACTGGCTCAGCGTCGGCGGTGGACCGGCAGGCACCACCACCGCGCAGGCCAGCTCGCCCTGGAACCGGTCGGAATAGCCCACCAGCGCCACCTGGTCCACCGCCGGATGCCCGGCCAGCTCGTCCTCGACCTCCTTGACCAGGATCATCGAGATGCCGCCGATCCGGTCCACCCCGCGCCCGGTGACCCGGATCCCGCCGTTCCCGTCGGATCGGGCCAGATCGCCGGTGTCGTACCAGCCGTGCTCGGCCAGCACCCGGACCGCGCCGGAACCGGTGTCCAGGGTGCCCAGCGCCGCCGCCGCGCCGCGGATGAACAGCCGGGACTCCTCCGCGCTCGCGCCCGGCGCCAGCTCGAACTCCAGGTGCGGCCCGAACCGGCCGTCGCTGTAGGTGGCGGCATCGGCGGGATCCTCGGCCCTGGTCCAGCTGAACCCACCCTCGGTCATCGCCCACAGCGCGCGCAGTGGCAGCCCGTACTGCTCGGCCACCTCCCCGGGCAGTTGCCGGGGGATCGGCATGCCACCGGCCAGCACACACCGCCAGGACAGCGGCAGCGGCTCGGCCCGGTGCGCGGCCAGCAGCGCGGTGAGGAACGGTGGCGCGGCGGCCAGCACGGTGGCGCCCTCGGCCGAGATCAGCCGGTTCAGCCCGGCCGGATCCCACTCGTCCTGGTAGAGCGCGGTGCCGCCGCGCAGCAGCGGTAGCAGCACGCCGAAACCCAGTCCGGCGATCCGGGACAGCGAGTGCGGGGTCACCGTGATCACCGGATCACCCAGGTCCTCCTCGGCGGCGAAGTGGGCCAGGTTGGCGTGCAGGGTGTTGTGGCTGTGCAGCACGCCTTTGGGCTCGCCGGTGGTGCCGGAGGTGAACAGCACCAGGAACACCCGGTCCGGATCATCCGCTGACCCGTCGTCCGCACCGGTCCAGTCGCCGTCGAGGAAATAAGGCAGATCCTCGGCCAGCACACAGGTGCGCGCGCCGGTCCACTGCTGGAATTTGGCCCGTTCCCGCGGCCCCATGCTGGCCATGATCGGCGCGGCGATGGCGCCGACCACCGCGCAGGCCAGGGTCAGCGCGGCGTTCTCCCACCGGTTGGGCAGCTGGTAGGACACCACCTCACCAGGCCCGACACCCCGCGCCCGCAACGCGTCGGCGAACCGGAACACCTGGCGGTGCAGCTCGCGATAGGTCAGGCGCACCGGCTCCGCCCGTCCGGCGACCTGCGCGACTATCGCCCACCGCTCCGGAAACTCCGCCACGGCCCGGCGTAGATCGGACAACACGGTCGTGTCCCGCCACCCGCCGAGCGCGCGGTAGTGGTTGGCAAGCTCTCGATCCGGGGCGGAAATCCGAGGAATAGCCACGATGCACGATCGTGCCGGGGCACCATGGGCGCGTAAACACCCAGAACGAGCAAGGAGTGCCAAGGTGTCGGTGAACTCGGAGCTGCGCGCCACCCGTGAAGCGATCGTGCGGGAGCACATGGAGTCGGAGAATCGGCACGAGTTCGACGTCACCCTGGGCACCTTCGAGCACCCGCGCTACGAGATCGTCGCCACCGGGGACGTCTACGACGGCGCCGAGGCCGTGACCAGGTATTTCGACGAGAGCCGGACCGCGTTCCCAGACCAGCGCAACGAGCTGCTCGCGCTGCACCACGCCGACGACGCGGTGATCGTGGAGTTCTTACTCAAGGGCACCCACCAGGGCCCGTTGCGCGGCATCCCGGCCACCGGCCGCGAGTTCACCGTGCGGGCCACCGCGTTCTTCGTCTTCGAGGGCGCCCACCTGGTCTGCGAGCGGGTCTACACCGACATGCTGAGCATCCTGGTGCAGCTCGGGCTGGCCCCGATCCAGGGCTTGTCCGGCTGAGTTCGAGGTAGGTTTCACCTCATGGGTGACCGGGTCGCAGTCGTGTGGGACGAGTCGTTTCTGAGCTACGACCTCGGCGGGGACCATCCGCTCAACCCGGTCCGGCTCGACCTGACCGTGCGGCTGGCCCGCTCGCTGGGCGTCCTGGAAGGGGTGCCACTGCACCTGCCGGTGCCCGCCACCGAGGCCGAGCTGGAACGGGTGCACGAGCCCAGCTACCTGGCCGCGGTACAGGCCGCGCCGACCTCGGCCTGGGACGTCGGCCACGGCCTCGGCACCCCGGACAACCCGGTCTTCGAGCACATGCACGAGGCATCGGCGCTGGTCGCGGGCGGTTCGCTGGTCGCGGCTCGCGCTATCGGGGAGGGCCGGGCGGACCGCGCGGTCAACCTGGCAGGCGGCCTGCACCACGCGATGGCCGGGCACGCGGCCGGGTTCTGCGTCTACAACGACTGCTCGGTGGCCATCGCCGACCTGCTCGCCCAGGGCGTGGAACGAGTCGCCTACCTCGACGTCGACGTGCACCACGGCGACGGCGTGCAGGCGGCCTTCTACGACGACCCCCGGGTGCTCACCATCTCGCTGCACCAGCACCCGCTGACGCTGTGGCCGGGCACCGGCTACGCCCGCGAGCTGGGCATCGGGGACGCCGAGGGCACCTCGGTCAACATCGCGCTACCGCCCAGGGCCACCGACGCGGGCTGGCTGCGCGCCTTCCACGCCACGGTGCCCTCGCTGCTCAAGGCGTTCCGGCCGCAGGTGCTGGTCACCCAGTGCGGCGCCGACACCCACCGCGAGGACCCCCTGGCCGACCTGTCGCTGTCGGTGGACGGGCACCGGGCCACCTACCAGGCACTCCGCGAGCTGGCCGAGACCTACGCGGACGGCAAATGGCTGGTGCTCGGCGGCGGAGGCTACGCGCTGATGCGGGTGGTCCCCCGATCGTGGACGCACCTGCTGGCCACCGTGCTGGACCGCGACCTGGACCCCGACACCAGCCTGCCGGCGGACTGGATCGCGCACACGGCGCGACTCGCGCCACACGTGCCGCTGCCGACGAGCATGACCGACGAGTGCGACCCTACGTTCGTGCCATGGGACAACTCCGCCGAGGACGCGGTGGACTCGGCCATCCGGGACACCCGCCGAGCGGTGTTCCCCTTGCACGGCCTCGACCCCGATGATCCACGCGACTGAGGGACCGATGAGCGCGCCTGAGTCTGAACCGGATCCGTACGACTACCCGCGCCACTGGGAAGCCGACGTCGTGCTCTCCGACGGCGGCACGGTGCACCTGCGGCCGATCACCCCCGACGACGCCGAACGCCTGCGCGCCTTCCACGGCAGGCTGTCCGAGCGCACCCGCTACCTGCGCTACTTCGGCCCGTACCCACGCATCCCGGACCGCGACCTGAAACGGTTCACCACCGTCGACCACCAGCACCGGGTGGCCCTGGTCGCGCTGCTCGGCGACGACATCCTGGCGGTGGGCCGGTTCGACCGGCTCAGCGGCACCGGCAAGGCCGCGCTGATCAAATCCTCGGTCACCGCCCAGTCGCCCGACGGCGAGGTGGCCGAGGTCGCCTTCGTGGTGGAGGACCCGCACCAGGGCCGCGGCCTGGGCTCGATCCTGCTCGAACACCTCACCGCGGCCGGCCGTGAGGTCGGGGTGCGGCGGTTCGTGGCCGAGGTGCTCGCGGAGAACCGGCAGATGGTGCGGGTGTTCCGGGAAGCCGGCTACGAGGTGAGCCGGGCCTTCGACGAAGGCGTGCTGCACCTGGAATTCGCCATCGACCCCACCACCGAGTCACTCGCCGTCGCGCACTCCAGGGAGCAGGCCGCCGAGGCGCGCAGCGTGCACAACCTGCTGCACCCGCGCTCGGTCGCGGTGATCGGCGCCTCCACCGACCACGCCAAGGTCGGCCACGCCGTGCTCAGCAACCTCCTGGTCGCCGACTTCGCCGGACCCGTCTACCCGGTCAACGCCGAGCACCGCTCGGTCCGCGGCGTGCGCGCCTACCCCACGGTGCTCGACATCCCCGACGACGTGGACCTCGCGGTGGTCGCGGTGCCCGCCGCCAAGGTCGGCGAGGTGATGGACGCCTGTCTGGCCAAGGGAGTCAAGGCCCTGGTCGTGGTCAGCTCCGGGTTCGCCGAGACCGGCGCCGAGGGCGCCACCCGGCAGCGCGAGCTGGTCACCGAGGCCCGCGCGCACGGCATGCGGGTGGTCGGGCCCAACGCGCTCGGCGTGGTCAACATGGACGCGGCGGTGCGGCTCAACGCCAGCCTCGCGCCCACCCTGCCCGGCCGCGGCCGCACCGGCTTCTTCTGCCAGTCCGGCGCACTCGGCAGCGCCATCCTGGCCACCGCCGCCGACCGCGGACTGGGGCTGTCCACCTTCGTCTCCGCGGGCAACCGGGCCGATGTCTCCGGCAACGACCTGCTCCAGTACTGGGAGACCGATCCGGCCACCGATGTGGTGCTGCTGTACCTGGAATCCTTCGGCAACCCGCGCAAGTTCGGCAGGCTGGCCCGCAGGCTCGGCCGGTCCAAACCGATCATCGCGGTCAAGTCAGGGCGGCACGCGGTGCGGCCAGGGCTGGCGCTCACCTCGGTGGCGGTCGACGAGGCATCGGTGCAGGCGCTGTTCGAGCAGGCCGGGGTGATCCGGGTCGAGTCCCTCGCCCAGCTCTTCGACACCGCACTGCTCTTCGCCCACCAGCCGCTGCCGGCCGGAGGGCGGGTGGCCATCGTCGGCAACTCCTCGGCACTGGGCATGCTCGCCGCCGACTCCGCGCTCGCCCAGGGCCTGGAACTGGCCTGTGAGCCCATCGACGTCGGCCCGTCGGCCGCGCCGGAGGTCTTCGCCGAGGCCATCCGCGAGGCGGTGTGCCGGGACGATGTGGACGCCCTGGTCGCGGTGTTCGCCCCGCCGGTGGCGGTGCCGGGCACCGCCTACGCGCGGGCGCTGCGGGAAGCGGTCTCCGAGGGCTGCGGGGCGCGAAAGCCTGTGGTGTCCACGTTCCTGGCGGTGGAAGGCGTGCCGGCCGAGCTGGCCGTGCCCGGACCGGACGGCGCGCCAGGACCCGGCTCGCTGCCCTCCTACCCGAGCCCGGAACGCGCGGTGCTCGCCCTGTCCAGAGCGGTCCGGTACGCGCAGTGGCGATCCGCGCCCCAGGGCCACTTCTCCCGCCCCGAGGACATCGATCCGGCGCGGGCCCGTGCGCTGGTGGAGCAGTGGGTGACTGCCGAGGAGGTGCCGCTCACCGACGAGCAGGTGCTGGACCTGCTGGGCTGCTACGGCATCCGGATCGTGCCCTACCGGGTGGTGTCCGATGTGGACACCGCGATCGAGGCCGCCACCGAGATCGGTTACCCGGTGGCGCTCAAGTCCGCCAGCGCCCGCCTCCGGCACCGCGGCGACCTGGTCGGCGTGCGCCTGGACCTGCCCGGCCGGTACGCGGTCCGCTCGGCGTATGAGGACCTGCGCGAGGTCTCCGCCAACGACGAGGTCTACGTGCAGGCCATGGCCCCCAAGGGCGCTTCCTGTGTGATCGGCCTGCAGGACGACCCGTCCTTCGGCACCCTGGTCTCCTTCGGACTGTCCGGAGTGGTCAGTGACCTGCTCGGCGACCGCGCCTACCGGGCCGTGCCGCTCACCGACGTGGACGCGGACAGCCTGGTCCGCGCGCCCAAGGCGGCTCCACTGCTCACCGGCTACCGCGGCGACGTGCCCGCCGACCTGGACGCGCTGGCCGGGATCGTGCTCCGGGTGGCCGCGCTGGCCGAGGACCTGCCGGAGGTCCGATCGCTTGCCCTGGAACCGGTGCTGGCCTCCGCCGCGGGCGCGTTCGTGACCAGTGCCCGCGCCTGCCTCGGCCCGCCACCGTCCCGACCGGACAGTGGACCGCGCCGACTTCGCTGACTGGACATATGGTTGATCACATGCCACCTGCCCAGCCTGCCCACCGCGCCGGGGAACCGGTTCGCGACGGGATCCCCGAACACGGGCGGATCCCTCGTTACTACGCGGTCAAGGTCCAACTGCGCGCGGTGATCGAGGAGCTGGGCCCCGGCACCATGCTGCCGAGCGAACGCGAGCTGGCGGAACGGTTCGGCGTGTCCAGGGTCACCCTGCGGCAGGCCGTGGGGGAGCTGGTGCTGGAAGGCAAACTGCAACGGCGGCACGGCAGCGGCACCAGCATCGCGCCGCCCAAGCTGAGCCAGCCGCTGTCGCTGTCCAGCTACACCGAGGGCATGCGCGCCCAGGGCGTGCGGCCAGGACGCAACCTGATCACCATGGAACGGCTCACCGCTGACGCCGGCCTGGCCATCGACCTGCGGGTGGAGCTGGGCGCGCCGGTGATCCACATCGAGCGGGTGCTGCTGGCCGACGACGAGCGGGTCGGCCTGGAGTCGACCTACCTGCCCGAGGAGCGTTATCCCGGGCTGCTGGAGGTCTTCGACCCGGCCGAATCGCTCTACGCCTGCCTGCAGCAGCAGCTGGGCGTGGTCTTCGCCGAGGCGGAGGAACGGGTCGAGACGGTACTGGCCACCCCGCGGGAGGCGTTGCTGATCGGCACCAATCCGGCCCTGCCCATGCTGCTGCTGCACCGGATCTCCCTGGATCAGCACGGCAACCCGATCGAACGGGTCCGCTCACTGTTCCGCGGCGACCGGTTCAGCTTCGTCACCCGCCTCAGACCGCACTGAGGAACCCGAGCACCTCCGCCGCCCAGGCCGCGCCGTTCTCCTCGGCCACCGCGTGCCCGCAGTCCAGCTCCGCCAGCCGCGCCCCGGGGATGCCGGCGGCGAGCACCCGGGAATGCCCTGGCGTGCACAGCACATCGCCGCGGGCCGGGAGCACGAGTGTGGGCACCCGGACACCGGGCAGGTCGGGCCGCACGTCGACGTCGAGGGCCATGTCCAGTTGCGCGATCGCGCCCGGGATCGGGTCCTGGGCCAGCCACTTGGCCACCTCGCTCACCAGGGCGGGCACGTCGGCGGTGGCGAGGTAGTCGGTGCTGTGGCAGATCAGGGTCAGGTACTCGGCCAGCGCGGTCTGATCGCCGGACTCGATCAGCCGCCGCCAGACGTTGATGGCCAGGCGGAGGTGCGGCTCGGGATAGCCGAAACCGGCGGTGAGGATCAGTCCGTTGACGCGGTCCGGGTGCCGGGTGGCGATGCGCACGGCCACCGCGGTGCCGGTGGAGAAACCGAGCACGGTGAACGGGCCCTCGACCCCGGCGACCAGGCGGTCGGCCAGGCTGTCCAGGGTGAGCGGCTCGGGCGGGGTGGCGCCGGAGCCGGGGTAGTCCTGGGCGATGACGGTGTGCTCGCGGGCGAGGGTGTCCAGGATCGGGCCGAAGCTGTCCTCGATGGTGCTGCCGACGCCGTGGGCCAGCAGGACGGTATGGCGGGTCATGATCGCGACGGTAAACCCTGACATCCCTGTGAGAGTCAATACCGTCTCATCGGAACGTGGCGTGGCCGCCGAACGGGCGCTCAATGCGCACCCTGCGGCATGAGCGGAGGTCCTCCGGCGGTGTCCTACCGAACCGTGGTCCCGCTCGACACGTCAGGTGACACCTACGGCTTGGCTGATGAGGTGATCGGCGATCCGGCCGGGGCCGCGGAGTCCGGCACCCCCGCGTAGTCGGGCAGCTCGATGCCGTTGATCGCGCGCCCGACCAGCTCGGTGAACCATTCGCCGGCGAAATCGGGGCTCGGCTCGGCGTCTGGCCCGGGGGCCTCGCGGCTGCGGGCGTTCAATCGGCCGATCTCCTGGTTGGCCTCGACGAACGAGCGCATCCGCGCCTCGTAGCGGGCGAACCCGGTGTCGGGGTCCCACTCGGCGGCGGCCAGCTCTCCGGCCAGCAGGTAGGCGCCGACCAGAGCCAGCCCGGTGCCCTGCCCGGACATCGGCGACGAGCTGAACGCCGCGTCCCCGAGCAGGCCCACCCGTCCGCTCGACCAGCGGTCCAGCACCACCTGGGCGACCTGGTCGAGGTAGAAGTCCGGGGTGTCGTCCAGGTGCGCGAGGATGTCCGGGGCCAGCCAGCCCAGGCCCGCCATTCGCTCACGCAGCAGGCGCTTCTGGGCCGCGACGTCACGGTAGTCGACGTCGAAGTCAGCCGAGGCGAAGTAGAACATGGCCATCGCCCGGGTGGCGTCCTGGATGGGCCGCAGGAGGGCGGAGCGCCCGGACTCCTGGTATTCGAGCAGCCAGCGGTCCAGCCCGAACTCGTTGGGCACACTGTAGAAGGCCAGCACGTGCCCGAGGTGGCGGAGGAACCGCTCATGCGGCCCGAAGACCATCGCCCGCAGCGCCGAGTGCAGCCCGTCGGCCCCGACCACCAGGTCGAAGCGCCGCCGGTCGCCGCCCGCGAAGACCACGTCGACCCCGTCCGCGTCCTGGGCGAGCTCGGCGATCCGGTCGCCGAAGATGTACTCGACGCCGTCGCGGGTGTCGTCGTAGAGCACCTGGGACAGGTCCCCGCGCAGGATCTCGATGTCCGCGATGAACCCGTCGCCACCGTCGTCGTCCACGCGGAAGGTCTCCAGCACCTGCCCGTCCGCGTCCACGGTGTGCGCGCCGGCGGTGTCGGTGCACGCCGCGCGGACCGCCGCGTCCAGCCCCATGCGCCCGATGACCTCCTTGGCGACCCCGCGCGCGTCCACCGCCTGCCCGCCGGGACGCAGCTCGGAAGCCCGTTCCACCACGGTCACCTCGGCCCCCCGTCGGTGCAGCCAGTGGGCCAGCGCGGGTCCCGCGATGCTCGCCCCCGCCACCAACACCCTGGGACCGCTCACCCGCGTCCCCTGCTCGCCCGTCCGGATCGTGCGCTTGTGCTCGGAGTCGTCGACGCCCATCACTGCCTCCCTGTGCTTCCTCCCGCGCTGGAACGTGCCCAGCACAGGACCACCGCTGTCGGTGTGCCCAGTCGTACCGACCACGGATCCGCACAAAACTCATCGGTACGGCCGAAATCGCGCCCACGCTCCCCGCCAGCTACCCCCGAACACCGCCAACTTCACCCGGAAAGGACACCCAGCTCGTGGGCACCCCGATTGCCTTGGTAACGGGCTGATAACTGGTCTAGTTCATCTTTACCTGGGAGTTCACCCTTGGTTGGGCTGATGGTCCCGGGCTGTTCGGTTGCGCCGACAAGCGTGTGCCCGGTGCGAGTACTGATCGTGGGCGGCGGCGTGCTGGGGACCATGCACGCCTGGCAGGCCCTCTCCCGAGGCCATGACGTCATCCAGCTCGAACGCGAGGCCGAGGCCAGGGGCGCCTCGGTGCGCAACTTCGGCCTGGTCTGGGTGAGCGGGCGGTCCGAGGGCGCGGAACTGGCCACCGCGCTGCGCGCCAGGGAACTGTGGGAGCGGCTGGGTGTCGAGGTGCCGGGGCTCGGGTTCCGGGCGGCCGGATCGCTCACCGTGTTGCGGACCGACGCCGAACTGGCTGTGGCCGAGGCGTTCGCCGCCTCCGCCGCCGCGACCCAGCGCGGCACCACCCTGCTCGACCCGGAGCAGGCCCGGCTGCGCAACCCGGCGCTGCGCGGAGAGTTCCTGGCCGCGCTGTGGTGCGAGAAGGACGGGGCGGTGGAGCCGCGGACCGCGCAACCCGCGCTGCGCCGGCACCTCCAGGCCACCGGGCGCTACACCTGGCTGCCCGGCCGCGAGGTGCGCGAGCTGACCGCCACCGGGGTCCGGGACGATCACGGGCAGCGGCACGAGGCCGATCTGGTGCTGCTGTGCACCGGCGCGCAGCTCGGCGGACTGGCGCGGGAGGTGGCCGGGGAACTGCCGTTGCGGCGGGTGCGGTTGCAGATGATGCAGACCGAACCGCTCGGCGCGGACTTCCCGACCGCGGTGGCCGACGCGGACAGCCTGCGCTACTACCCCGCCTACGCCGGTCCCGCGCTGGAAGCCTTGCGCGCCAATCAGCCCCAGGCGCCGGTGGCCGCCGAACACGCCATGCAGCTGCTGGTCGTGCAGCGCCGCGACGGCGGACTGACCATCGGTGACACGCACGGGTACGAGGAACCGTTCCCGTTCGACACCGACGAAGCACCCTACGAGTACCTGCGCGAGGTCAGCGAATCCCTGCTGGGACAGGCACTTCCGCCGATCCGGCGGCGCTGGGCCGGGGTGTACGCGCAGAGCTTGACCGGCGAGATCGTGCACCGGGCCCGGCTCACCGACCGGGCCTGGGTCATCGCCGGACCCGGCGGGCGGGGCATGACCTGCTCGCCCGCGATCGCCGAAACCACCGCGCTGGAGGCCGGACTGTGACGATCACCTTGGCAGTGCTGGACATGGCGGGCACCACCGTGCTCGACGGCGGACTGGTCGAACGCGCGTTCACCGCCGCGGTCGGCGCGGTCGGCGTCGAACCGGACGCGCCCGCCTACCCCGGCATGCTCGACTACGTGCGCCGCACCATGGGCGAATCCAAGATCACCGTCTTCCGCGCGCTGCTCGACGGCGATGAAGATCGCGCCCAGACCGCCAACGAGGCCTTCGAGCAGGCATACGCCGACCTGGTCGACGCCGGGCACTGCGACCCGGTGCCCGGCGCGGCCGAGGCCATCACCCGCCTGCGGGACAACGGGATCAAGGTCGCCCTGGGCACCGGGTTCGCCGCGCCCACCCGGGACCGGCTGCTGGCCGGACTGGGCTGGGCCGGCCTGGTCGACCTCAGCCTCACCCCCGCCGAAGCCGGGCGCGGCAGGCCCTATCCCGACCTGGTGCTCACCGCGGTGCTGCGGCTGGGCATCGAGGACGTCCGCCAGGTCGCCGTGGTCGGCGACACCACCGCTGATGTCCACAGTGGACTCCGCGCGGGTGCGGGCGTGGTGGCCGGGGTGCTCACCGGCGCGCACGACCGCGCAGCGCTCACCGCCGCCGGGGCCACCCACGTGCTCGACTCCGTCCGTGACCTACCCGATCTGCTGATCAGCCCAAGCCGTTGAGGGAGAACACCATGCGCCGGTTGCTGGCCGCCGCCATCACCCTGACCCTGCTCGCCGTCGGTAGCGCCTGTGGCGGCACCGCGGGCGGCAGCGGCACTGACACCGTCGTCGTCTACAGCGCCGACGGCCTCAAGGACTGGTACGCCAAGCGCTTCGCCGAGTTCACCAAGAAGACCGGCATCGCGGTCAATGTGGTGGAGGAGGGCTCCGGCGGGATCGTGTCCCGGATGGAGAAGGAACGCGCCAACCCGCAGGCCGACGTGCTGGTCACGCTGCCGCCGTTCGTACAGCGCGCCGCCCAGCAGAACCTGCTTGCCGAGCACCGGATCCCGGGCGCGGACCAGGTCCCGGCCGACGCCCGCGACCCGGGCAACCGGTACGCGGCGATGATCAACAACTACCTGGTCATGGTCTACAACCCCGACCACGCCAAACCCGCCCCGCGCACCTGGGACGACCTCCTGGACCCGCGGTTCAAGGGCAAGCTCCAGTACTCCACCCCCGGCCAGGCCGGGGACGGCACCGCGGTGCTGTTGCAGCTCCAGCACGTGCTCGGCGCCCAGGGCGCCCTGGACTACCTCAAGCGCCTGGAAACCAACAACGTCGGCCCGTCCTCCTCCACCGGCAAGCTGCAACCCAAGGTGGCCAAGGGCGAACTGCACGCGGCCAACGGCGACCTGCAGATGAACCTGGCACTGATCAACAACGACAAGGCCAACATGCGGATCTTCCTCCCGGCCGACCAGACCGGAAAGCGGTCCACCTTCGCCATCCCGTACCACGCCGGGCTGGCCGCGCAGGCCCCGCACAGCGAGTCCGGCAAGAAACTGCTGGAGTTCCTGTTCTCCGCCGAGGTGCAGCGCACCGCGCCGGAGAGCTTCGGCACGCCGGGCCGCGCCGACATCAAGGCCGAGGGCGAACTGGCCACCCGGATCAGCGCGGAACTCGACGGCGTCGACCTCTGGCAGCCGGACTGGAACGCGGTGCTGACCCGCCTGGACGCCGACCTGGCCGCCTACGGCAAGGCAGTCGGCCGATGAGCGCGGTCCGCCTGGAACAGGTGAGTGTCCACTTCGGACGGACGGTGGCGCTGGCCGGACTCGACCTGGAGGTCGCGGTCGGCGAGACCCTCGCCCTGCTCGGCCCCTCCGGCTCGGGCAAGTCCACCGCGCTCAAGGCCATCGCCGGATTCCTGCGGCCCAGCGGCGGCCGGGTCTTCCTCGGCGGTGAGGACGTCACCGAGCTGCCGCCGCACCGGCGCGGCCTCGGCGTGGTGGTGCAGAGCTACGCGCTGTTCCCGCACATGCGGGTCTTCGACAACGTGGCCTTCGGCCTGCGCGCCCGCCGCACCGGACGCAAGGAGATCGAACGCCGGGTCACCGAGGTCCTCGATCTCGTGGGTATGGCCGCGTTCCGGGACCGCTACCCGCGCGAACTCTCCGGCGGGCAGCAGCAGCGGATCGCCATTGCCCGCGCACTGGCCATCCGGCCGCCGGTGCTGCTGCTGGACGAACCGCTGTCCGCGCTGGACGCCGCACTGCGCGAGGACATGATCGCCGAACTGCTGCGGCTGCGCGCCGAACTGCCGGACACCGCGATCATCCACGTCACCCACGACCAGGGCGAGGCACTCGCGCTGGCCGACCGGATCGCGGTCATGCGCGATGCCAGGCTGGTCGACATCGGCCCGGCCCGCGAGCTGTACCAGCGGCCGCCCTCGGCGTTCACCGCCTCCTTCCTCGGCTCGGCCAACCTGCTCCCGGTGCGGGTACTCGACATCGGCGCGGACGCCGGCGCACAGGTCCGGCTGGGTTCGCTGACCCTGCGCGCACAGACCACCGGCACGATGCTGGTCGGCCAGGAGGCCACCCTGGGCGTGCGCCCGCACCGGATCGCGGTGCACGCCGAGACGGCCGGCGGCCTGCCCGCCCGCCTGGTCGGCGTGCAGTGGCGCGGCAACGGATTCCGGCTCGATCTGGAACTCGACGGCCTCGGCCTGGCCCGCGCCGAAGTGTCCACAATGGACGGACTGCCCGCACTCGGTGAGCGGGTCGGGGTGACCGTGGCCGACGGCTGCCCGCTGGTCCCGGCCGGAGGCACCTGGTGAAACGGTTGCTGTGGCTGTTGCCGCCGCTGCTGGTGGTGCTCGGCTTCTTCGTCTACCCCCTGGTCTTGCTGGCCCAGCAGTCCTTCACCGGCGACGCCTGGGCGGAGGTGTTCGCCTCCGCCGAGTTCGGCCGCGCGGTGTGGCGGACCGTGCTGCTCGCGGTCTGCGCCACCTCCGGCTGTCTGCTGCTGGGCACTTTCCTGGCCCTGGTGCTGGCCTTCGCGCCGTTCCCCGGGGCGGGACTGGCGGCGAGGCTGGTGGACGCGGTGCTCGCGTTCCCGTCCTTCCTGATCGCGCTGTCCTTCACCTTCCTCTACGGCAGCGCGGGCGTGCTCAACGCGATCCTCGGCCAGGGCACCCTGGATTTCCTGTACACGCCCTGGGGAGTGCTGCTCGCCGAGATCACCTTCTACACCCCGTTCGTGCTGCGGCCCGCGCTGGCCGCGTTCCGGCAGGTCTCCGGCGCGCAGCTGGACGTGGCCGCCAGCCTGGGCGCGCGGCCGTGGCGGGTGCTGTGGCGAGTGGTGTTGCCCGAGGCCCGGCCCGCGCTGGCCGCCGGGGCCTGCCTCACCCTGCTGCTCACCATGAACGAGTTCGGCATCGTGCTCTTCGTCGGCGCCAAGGACGTGGTGACGTTGCCGATGCTGGTCTACACCAAGGGCATCGTCACCTTCGACTTCCCGCAGGCCAGCGTGGTCGCGGTGGTCAACGTGGCACTTTCCCTTGCTCTCTATGGTCTTTACCGCTGGGTCTTCAGCAGGACGGGAGCGGACCGTGTTGGTCTGGACAAGGCGTAGCCGGATCATTCTGTGGCTGCTGTTCGCCGTGCTCTTCGGCGTGATCGTGCTGGCCCCGCTGGCGATGATCGTGCTGGCCGCGATCGCGAGCAGCTGGAACAGCGTGCTGCCGGACGGGTACACCGCCGATCATCTGGCCACCGCGGTCTCCGGCGACGGACTGGCCAGCGCGGTGGTGAGCCTGCAAACCGCGGCGCTCGCCTCAGTGGCCGCGGTGCTGCTGGGCACCTGGGGTGCGGTCGTGGTGCGGAGTCTGCCGCGGATCCCGCGCCGGTTCGTGGACCTGGTGCTGCACCTGCCGATCGCGGTGCCCTCGGTGGTGGTTGGCCTCGCCCTGCTGGTCGCGTTCAGCCGGCAACCGTTGCTGCTCAACGGAACCCGGTGGATCGTGCTGATCGCGCACCTGGTGATCGTGCTGCCCTTCGCCTACAGCATGGTGGCCGCCGCGCTGGACCGGGCCGATCCGGCGCTGAACCAGGTCGCGGCCAGCCTGGGCGCGCGGCCGGGCCGGGTGCTGTGGCGGGTGCGGTTGCCGTTGCTGCTGCCCGCGATGTCCGGCGCGGCCGGGCTGGGCCTGGCGCTGTCCATGGGCGAGGTGGGCGCGACGATCATGCTGTACCCGCCGGACTGGCGCACGCTGCCGGTGAGCATCTTCGCGCACACCGACCGCGGCGAGGTGTTCCTGGCCGCGGCGAGCACCATGCTGTTGCTGGCACTCACCGTGGCCGGGCTGTTCGGGCTCAGCGCGGTGAAACCCCGTGGCGCGGAACGCTGATCCGCCCGGACAGCAGGAACAACCCGGTCACCGCGGCCAGCGCCAGCATCAGCCCGTCCGGCCGCAGCAGTTCCACCGCGAGCCCGCCCAGTGGCGGTCCGGCGAGGCTGCCCAGGCCCCAGACAGTGGTGGCGCAGGCGTTCGCGGTGACCAGGTCCGCGCCCCGGAACCCCTCGCCGATCCGCACCAGGCCCAGGGTGTAGACCCCGCCCGCCGCGCCACCGAGCAGCACCAGCGCGGGCCACAGCAGCACCGGATGCGGCATCAGCACCGGCAAACCCAAGGCCAGCACCAGCACCACCACCCCGCAGGTCAGGTGCAGCATGCCCCGGTCCACCCGATCGGCCAGCCAGCCCAGCGGCACCTGGAGTAGCGCGTCCCCGGCGAAGACCGCGCCGACCAGCAGCACCGCGATCTGCTCCGGGTGCCCGTAGGCCATGCCGTACAACGGGAACAACGCGAGCACCACGCTGTCGAAGAAGGAGAACATCAGCACCGCCAGCACGATCACCGGCGCCGCGCGGGCGAAGCCGAGCAGCCCGAACGACCGTTCCTGGTGCCCGACGCCGACCTCGCACCGGGTCAGCGTGAGCAGCAGCGCACCCGGCAGGTGCGCGGCCACCGTGACCAGGATCGGCCCGGACCCGCTGGAACCCAGCCAGGCCAGCAATCCCGGCCCGGAGACCTGGCAGAGGGTGAACACCGAGGTGTACACCGCGACCCAGCGCCCGCGCACCCCGTCCGCGGCCACCTCGTTGATCCAGGTCTCGCCCAGTGCCAGCAGGATCCCGGCCGCCGCGCCCACGGTGAACCGCAACACCAGCCAGGCGGACAGCTCCGCGGTCGTGGTGAGCAGCAGCAAACTCAGCGCGGAGAGCGCCAACGCGCCCAGCAGCACCGTTCTCACCGGCCACCGCCGGGTGAGCGGACCGGTCAGCGGAGCCGCGAACAGGATGCCCAGCGCGGGCAGCGCGGCGGCCGCGCCGATCACCGTGCCGGAGGCCCCCGCCGCGGCCAGCCGCAGTGACACCAACGGGATCGCCAGTCCGGTGGCCAGGCCGACCACCGCGACCGTGCTGACCGCGGCGACCGGTTCCCAGCGGCGGCTCAGCATGCCAGCCGCGGCGCCACGAGATGCTGGTAGATGTCCCGCTGCGGCGAGGTCGCGCCCGGCACCCGCTCCCCGTCCACATACCGGCAGGAGGCCGCCGGACCCTGGCCGCCGTAGGGCAGGTAACCCTTCTCGGTCAGGTGCAGATCGGTGTCGCGCAGAATGGAATCCGGCTCGTGCAGCGGGGTGTCCAGCAGCGAGTCCACGTACGGGCTGGTGCCGAACAGTGAGATGTACATGGCGTTCTGCCGGTAGCGGTGGTCGGTGAAGTAGCGCGCCAGGCTGGCGTCGGAGTCGTAGGGCTGGAGGTAGAACACCGGGGCGAAGAACTCCTGGAAGTTGCCGCCCAGCGCGAGATCCTTCTCGAACACCGTCGGCCGGATCAGGCCGCTCACCGGGTTGACCTCGCCGCCGTACACGCAGAACTCCCGGTCCTCCTTGAACATCCGGATCAGCTTGAGCGGGTGGTCCGGATCGCTGTTCGGGCCGACCAGGTTGTCCGGATCGGCGTAGGGGCCGACGCGATGCTCCAGACCCCGCAGCCGGAGCACCAGCGCCGAGCGGAACTCGGCCAGCCGGTCCCGGTGCACCAGGATCGCGTTGGGCCCGGCGCAGTCCTGACCCTGGTTGTAGAGCACCACCCGCAACGCGCTGTCCACCGCGCGTTCCAGGTCCGCGGACTCGGTGATCACGAGGGGGTTGTGCCCGGAACCGTTGAGGATGAACAGGGTCCGCTTCAGGAACAGCCGCCGGACTTTGGCCGCGTTGTCCGGGGACCCGGTGAACACCACCGCGTCGGTGCGCCGGGCCCGCTGCGCCACGAACACCTCACGGTCCTGATAGGACACTCGAAGGTTGGGAAAGTAGCGCGGCAGGTCCAGGACGTCGGCGAGTTGGCGGTAGTGCGGGTGCATCACGGTCGGCGGGCGCAGCGCGGCGTCCTCGGCCAGCAGCGACGGGATGACGCCGAAGCACACGGTGGCGTACAGCGGCTGGTTGAGCGGCAGGAAACTGGTCACCCCCTGGATGCGGCCCTGGAAGTACTCGCGGTTGTGGTGCAGGTTGTCCAGGAACTCCACCGAGCGCTCGATCTCGTCCAGGGCGACGTTCGCGCACTGGTAACCGGACAGGCTGCGCACGATCTCCTCGGTGCGCTCGCGCAGCTCGGCGGCGAAACAGGCGGCGCGCTGCCGGATCTCCGGGAAGTCCACAGTGGACACAGGGGCAGTGGTGACGGTCACGGCGAACCACCTTGTTCGGTGCGGGCGAGGGTCTCGCGCAACAGCCGGAGCGTGCGCTTGGGTCCGGTGATCCGGATCCAGGTGGCCAGCCGCGGGCCGTGCGGCCGGCCGAGCAGGGCCAGGTAGAGGGTTCGACAGGCGGCGGGCTTGCCGAGCGGGGAGACGGTGAGCAGCAGGCCGAGCCGGATACCTAGTTCGGCGGGCGGGGCCAGCTCGATGACCTCGGCGACCCGCTGGAGCAGGGCGGTGTGCGCGGGAGTGGGGAGCCAGGGGACCCCGGTGCCATCGTGAGGGCGAGAGGCGGACGGGGCGGCGGTGTTGGCCGGGTGAGCGGGGGGTGGGGCGGCGGCGAGTGGGCGGCGGGCGTCGTGGAAGTGCCACGCCTTCACCAGCAGCTCGTGGTCCACCTCGGCGAAGTACCGCCGGGCGAACTCCACCGCCGCCGCGAAGTCCACCGGCGCGCAGGCATCGAGGATCCGCACCAGCTTCCCGAACCCCGGCCCGGACACCCCTGCCCCCGCGCCGATCCGGTGCAGCCGCACCCGGGCGCCCGCGCCGCGCTCGGGGTCGGCCGCGCGCCGGAGTTCATGCCGCACCGCGTCGTTGATCCGCGCGGCCAGGGCCGGGGCGAACCGCCGGGGACGGCGCGGTTTCCGGTACAGCAACAGGCGCAGGGCCTCCCGGGTGAGGTAGTCCTGGGCCTCGGTCAGCGAGAAGCCGTTGCCGCGGGACTTGCTGATCTTGTGGCCGCGTTCGTCGGTGAACAGGCCGTAGCCGAACAGCACCGGTGGCTCGCGGCGCAGCCGGGCGAAGATCCGGCGGACCACCTGGGCCGAGGCGGCCAGGTCTTCGCCGTGCATCTCATAGGCCACGCCGCGGGCGAGCAGGCGCATGGCCCAGTCGGCCTTCCACTGGAGTTTGCAGGCGCCGCCCAGCGCGGACACCGTGATCGGCTCGCCGATGGGCTCGCCCGCGTAGTACTCCTGCGGTTCGACGCCGTAGTCCAGGCCGGGGCGCTGGATGATCACATCGGCCGGGATCTCGTAGGTGAGCGAGCCCACCACCGGATCCACCGAAAGGACCCTGGTGTGTTCGATGACGCGGCCGGTATAAGCCGAAACCGGCATCAGAATGCTGTACGAACCCCGGCGTACCGGACCCACCGAGGCGCCTACCAGTTCGTTGCATCCAGCCAGGTCCGCGAGTAGTGAACGGATCGTGTCATCGTACTTACCAGATGAATACGCGGCCGAGCTGCACACCAGGTCGTACTCGACTTCGAAGGTGTCCAGCACCCGGCGCAGTCGTGCGTTGATTCCGCTGGAAAGGCTTTCATGCTGCTCGAATGGATCCGGCACCCGATGCAGTGGCAGGCCCAGGTGCCGGGTCAGCAGTTCCCGGTTCGGAAAGCCGTCCGGGACTGTGCGCAACGCGTCCATGTCATCGGAGACCAGGACCAGCCTGGTCGGCCTGCCGGTGGTCTCAGCGAACGTTCGCTGAACGAAGCTCGTGCGCACTACCTCGCACAACGTGCCGATATGCGGTAACCCGGACGGTCCGAAACCGGCGCCGAAAAGGACTTCGCCGGTGGTGTCCCCGCGCGTTTCCAGCAACGCGCTTACTTTCGCTGACTCGGTTACGCACCAGTCTCGTGGCGGCATCGGACCTGCTCCCCGGAATTGTGCGATGGGGTGATGGGATGTCTCAAAACCTACGCAGCGGGAACCGGTTCTGTCCATGACGTCCCACTAACGGTGTAAGCCTTGCGGCGGGTGCCGTAAAACCGGAAAGGTAATGAACTGGTATAAGAAATCCACCCGACATGCCACGGTGATCCGGACGAAATGGAACAAATCAGGTTAAAAGGGTGTTAAGATCGCGTAAGTAGCCAGAATTGCTTTAGTTGGCGGCTGTGAAACGACTCACCGCGGGCGGCGGTGCAGCAGCCCGGTGGTGGCCAGCAACAGGCCCATCACCACGAACCAGACGGTCTGCCACGGATCCGAGCGGGTCGAGCCGAACATCCCGTATCCGGCCTGGGCCAGGGCCAGCGCCGCGCCGGTCCACACCACGGTCAGCAGCAGCGGCCGGGGGAAGTTCGCGCCCCAGGGCTGGGTCAGCGCCAGCGCGATCACCCCGCCGGCCGGGATCAGCAGGCTCGCCGCGAGCTGGAGCAGCCACAACGTCGGCGAATCGCCGGTGGGCAACAGGGTCAGACCCCAGCCGTCCTGCGCGGACCGGTCGGTCAGGAACACCATCACCGCGAACCCGAGCGCCCACACGCACGCCGCGTAGCCGAGCCACGCGGTGCCACGGGTCGCGCGCTGGGACGTCGGCATGATCGGCACCTCCGGCTCGTAGTGTGCCCCCAGCCTGCCGCAGCCCCTGGTCCGGGGCATCCCGCCGCCGGTCCACCGAACTCCCCCACACGGGGGAAGGCCACGCCTCCCCGGAGTGAGCCCGCGCGGGCGGCGGACCTGTCAGGATCGTCCGCGTGCCCGGTGTCCTCGGCAAGCTGCTCGCCCCGCTGACGAGCAGGTCCACCCTGTTGCGGTGGATCTACCTCGTGCTCGGCGGCGCGTTGCTGACCCCGTACTTCATCGCGGGCACCGCGGTGGCCGAGCTGCTGCGCGACTTCGTGGTGCTGCCGATCCCGCAGGGCTGGACGCTGGCCACCCTCTCGGTCTTCTTCGCCATGGCCACCCTGCTGCTGACCACGCTCATCCCGGCGCTCGGCGTGCTGGAGACCACCGCGGTGCGCACCCTGCTCGGCATCCAGGTCACCGACCTCTCCAGCGGGCTGCGCTCGCCGTGGGCGCGGCTGCGGGTCGCGGGCTGGCTGCTGATCCACCTGATCACCGGATTCCTGGTCAGCCTGCTGACGCTGATCATCCCGGTGTTCCTGGTCGGCGCGTTCACCCTGCCGTTCAGCCGGTACTCCACCTACCTCATCCTCGACGTGATCCCGCTGCAGGGCGGCCCGGACAAGTGGTGGGCGCCGCTGGTCGCGCTCGGCCTGGCCCTGATCGCGGTGTACCTGGTGGCCGGGGTCGGCGAGATCATGGCCCGGCTGGCCGGGTTCTTCCTCGGCCCGACCCCCGCCGAACGGCTGGCCGAGCTGGAGCGCACTGCCGAGCGGCTGGCCCAGCGCAACCGGCTGGCCCGCGAGCTGCACGATTCGGTCGGGCACGCGCTCAGCGTGGTCACCATCCAGGCCGCGGCCGCCGGGCGGGTGCTGGACACCGACCGGGAGTTCGCCAGGGCCGCGCTCGGCGCGATCGAGGAGGCCGCCCGCAGCGCGCTGGCCGACCTGGACCACGTGCTGGGCATCCTGCGCGAGGAATCCGGCGGCAGCACCGCGCCGCAACCCACCCTGGCCGACCTGGACGGTCTGCTGCGCAGCACCCGGCTGGCCGGGGTGGACATCGACGCCCGACTCGAACCCGACCTGGACCGCGTGCCCAAAGCCGTGTCCAGGGAGGCGTACCGGATCGTCCAAGAAGGACTCACCAACGCGATGCGGCACGCCGGCAAGGTGCCGGTCACCCTGCGGCTGCTCGTGCGCGCGGACAACCTGGAGCTGGAGATGACCAACCCGTTGGGGGAGCGGCCGTCCGGTCGCGGACACGGTGGCGGGCGCGGCCTGCGCGGTATCGGGGAACGGGTGACCGTGTTGCGCGGCACCCTGACCGCGGGGGAGTGCGACGGGCTGTGGCGGGTCGCGGCCACCCTGCCGATGCGGGCGGCCGGCTCATGACCGGGGTGCTGCTGGTCGACGACGAGGACCTGATCCGGGCCGGACTGCGCGCGATCATCAACGCCGAACCCGATCTGGAGGTCCTCGGCGAGGCCGCCGACGGGGCCGAGGTGCCAGGACTGGTGCACCGGCTGCGCCCGGACGTGGTGCTGATGGACGTGCGGATGCCCGCGGTGGACGGCATCCAGGCCACCCGGCACCTGCTGGACACGGTGGCCGAACCACCCAAGATCCTGGTGGTCACCACCTTCGAGAACGACGAGTACGTCTACGACGCGCTGCGGGTGGGCGCCAGCGGTTTCCTGCTCAAGCGGGCCCGGCCGGAGGAGATCGTGCACGCGATCCGGATCGTGGCCGGCGGGGACACCCTGCTGTTCCCGACCGCGATCCGGGCCCTGGCCGCCGAGCACCACAGCAGGCGGGCCGAGGACACCCTGGCCAGGGCGCAGCTCACCGAACGCGAGGAGGCGGTGCTGCGGCTGATGGCCACCGGGCTGTCCAACGCCGAGATCGCGGAGAAGCTGTTCGTCGGGTTGCAGACGGTGAAGACCCACGTCGGCAACGTGCTGGCGAAACTGCAGGCCAGGGACCGCACCCAGGCGGTGATCGCGGCCTATGAGTCCGGGTTCATCACCCCGCGGTGATATTGGCGGCGGAGTAGCGCTAAAGTAGCGCTATGGCGACCATCCAGATCCGCGACGTGCCGGATGAGACCTACGAGGCGCTCCGCAAGAGGGCTCAGGTGGCCGGCATGTCCCTGCAGGCGTACATGCGAGAGGAACTGATCAAGATGGTGAAGCGCCGTCCCAAGGATGAGGTGATGGACGGGATCGAGGCGATGATCGCGAACTATCCGCCAGGTATCCGGTTGCCCACCGTGGCCGAGACCGTGGCCGCGATCCGGGAGTCGCGTGGTGAATAGGGGAGGTCAAGACCTCGTCGCGGACGCCTCGGCGCTGGTCAACACGCTCATCCTGCCTGACCTGCACGAGCTGCGGCAGCGACTGCGCGATGCCACCTGCCACGCCCCGCACCTGGTTGACGCCGAGGTCGGCCAGGCGCTGCGCAAGCACGCCAGGAAGGGACTGATCTCGGCGGAGATGGGCCAGACCGTGCTCACCGGGGCGTCCCAGCTGGTCGACCACCGTTATCCACACACCGGCCCGATCGCTCAGCTCGCCTGGCAGCTGCGGCATTCGGTGAGCTTCTACGACGCGCTGTACGTCGCGCTGGCCGCCGCGCTGGACGTGCCGCTGCTCACCGCCGACTCGAAGTTGGCCAACGCCCATGGCCTGCCCTGCAAGGTGGAGGTGGTGGGGTGAGCACCCGGTGGCAGAGGTTCGTCGCCGTGGGCGACAGCGTGACCGAGGGACTCGGCGACCCGGACGGCGACGGCGGGTTCCGCGGCTGGGCGGACCGGCTGGCCGAGGCGATCGCGGCCCGGCAGGGCGAGGTGCGCTACGCGAACCTGGCCGTGCGTGGGCTGACCACCCGGCGCATCCTGCACAGCCAGCTCACCGCGGCCCAGGAGCTGCGGCCGGATCTGGTGACCGCGGTGGTCGGGATGAACGACGTGATCCGGCCCGGTCTGGACCCACTGGAGTTCGCCGCCGACCTGAACGCGCTGTTCAGCGGGTTGCGGGTGACCGGTGCGGTGGTGCTGACCTCGACCATTCCCGCGCCCGGCCTGTTCGCGCCGCTGCCGCAGGCGCTGCGGCGGCGGATGGACACCCGGATCACCCGGATGAACGCGGTGATCACCGCCGCGGCGCACCGGCACGGCCTGCTGTGCCTGGACCTGGCCGCGATGACCCCCGCCGGCATGGCCGCCTGGGCCGAGGACCGGCTGCACCCGGGGCCGATCGCGCACGAGGCGATGGCCGCGGCGGCGCTGGCCGCGCTGGACGGACTGGCCCCGGCGGTGGCGGTCGACGGCGCCGAACAGCCCGACCCCGACCACCTGCGCTGGCTGCGCACCTTCCTGCTGCCCTGGCTGATCCGCCGCTTGCGCGGCCAGAGCAGCGGCGACGGCCGGGTCGCCAAACTCCCGGCCTACCGCCTGCTCCCCGCCACCTGACCGTACGAGTTGGGCCAACCGGTACGCCCACTTGGGCAAACCGGGCGTACGAGTTGGCCCAACTCGGTGGGTCAGCCCTTGATGCAGATGATCTGGCGGAGCTTGGCGACCACCTCGACCAGGTCGGCCTGGTTCGCGATGACCTTGTTGATGTCCTTGTAGGCCGCCGGGATCTCGTCGACCACGCCGGAGTCCTTGCGGCATTCCACGCCCGCGGTCTGCTCGGCCAGGTCCTGGGCGGTGAACCGCTTGCGGGCCTGGTTCCGGGACATCCGCCGGCCGGCGCCGTGGCTGGCCGAGCAGAACGAGTCCGGGTTGCCCAGCCCGCGGACGATGTAGGAACCGGTGCCCATCGAACCCGGGATGATGCCCAGGTCGCCCTGGCCCGCCCGGATCGCGCCCTTGCGGGTCACCAGCAGGTCCGCGCCGAAGTGGGTTTCCTCGGCGACGTAGTTGTGGTGGCAGGAGATCGGTTCCTCGAAGGCGACCTGCGGGAACTGCTTGGCCAGCACGGTGCAGGCCAGCCGCATCATCACCGAGCGGTTCCGGCGTGCGTAGTCCTGCGCCCAGTACAGGTCGTGCCGGTAGGCCGCCATCTCCGGGGTCTGGGCCAGGAACACGGCGAGGTCCGGGTCCGGCAGCTCGGAGTTGTGCGCGAGCCCGCGGGCCACGCTGATGTGGTACTGCGCCAACAGGTTCCCGATCCCGCGGGAGCCCGAGTGCAGCATCAGCCAGACCTGGTCGTCCTCGTCCAGGCAAACCTCCAGGAAGTGGTTGCCGCCGCCGAGGGTGCCCATCTGCAACAGTGCCCGCTTGGTCTCGGCCTTGACCGCCTCGGTCAGGTTGTCGAAGCCGGACCAGAACGAGTCCCAGTCGGTGGCGTCCTGGTCACCGAAGGCGATGTCGCGGTGCATGCCGAAACCGACCGGCACCACCTTCTCGATCCCGGACCGCAGCGCACGGAGGTCGTCGGGCAGATCGTTGGCACGCAAGGAGGTTCGGACCGCGGTCATCCCACAGCCGATGTCCACGCCCACCGCCGCCGGGGACACCGCGCCCTGCATGGCGATGACCGAACCGACCGTGGCGCCCTTGCCATAGTGCACATCCGGCATGACGGCGACGTGCTTGAACACCCAGGGCAGCGCGGCGATGTTCTGCAGCTGCTGCATCGCTTGGCCCTCGACCTCATTGGCCTTGGTCCACATGCGGATGTCGACCTGCTTACCAGGGATCACGTCTCCCTGGAACGACTTCTGTGCCATGCGCCCAGGCTAGGGGCGGCGCGCGGAAACCGCTCCCGAATAAGTGAAAGGCCCGGTTCACGCGGGGTCGGGGTCACCGCGCGAACCGGGCCTGGCTCACTGTGTTTCCGTGCGGGCGTTCAGTGCGTGCCGAGCACCCCGTCCCGGCGGCGCGGGATGCCCAGCGGGTTGGCGTCCTGGAGTTCCACCGGCAGCAGCGCGTCCGGCCAGGACTGGTAGGTCACCGGCGCGATCCAGCGGCGGATCGCGGTGGCGCCCACCGAGGTGTGCAGTGCGGAGGTGGTGGCGGGCCACGGACCGCCGTGGTGCTGGGCCCAGCTCACCGCGACCCCGGTCGGCCAGGCGTTGAACACCAGCCGGCCGGCGATCCGGGCGAGCACAGTGGACAGTGCGCCCGCCGCGTCGTGATCGCCGTCGGCGGCGTGCACGGTGGCGGTGAGCGTGCCCTCCAGCTTGGCCAGCACCGGCAGCAGCTCGGCCGGATCGGAGTAGGTGACCGCGATGGCCGCCGGGCCGAAGCACTCCTCGCTCAGCTTGGCCTGATCGGCGGCGAAGTTCGCCACCGTGGTGCGGTACAGCCGCGGCGCCACGGTCCAGCCGCCCTCGGGCGCCTCGCCGACCGCGACCAGCTCGACCGCGTCCCGCGCGGACAGTCCGTCCACAGTGGACTCATACGAGTCGCGCATGCGGGCGGTGAGCATGGCCCCGCCGTTGGCCCCGCCGACCGCCTTGCCAAGTGCGTCCACAATGGACTCCGGCACGAATACCAGGCCGGGGTTGGTGCAGAACTGGCCCACGCCCATGGTCAGCGAGGCGGCGAAGCCGGTGGCCAGTTCCTCGGTCTGTGCGGCCGCCGCGCCCGGCAGGATCACCGTCGGGTTCACGCTGCCCAGCTCGCCGTAGAACGGGATCGGATCCGGCCGCCCGACCGCCAGGTCGAACAGCGCGCGCCCGCCACCGGTGGACCCGGTGAAGCCGACCGCCTTGATCGCGGGGTGCTTGACCAGCTGCGAACCGGCCGGGGTGCTGTAGACGATGTTGAACACCCCGGCGGGCAGCCCGGCCGCGGCGATGGTCTCGATCAGCACGGCGGCGGTGGCCACCGAGGTGTTGGGGTGCGCCGAATGCGACTTCACCAGCACCGGGCAGCCCGCGGCCAGCGCGGAGGCGGTGTCGCCGCCGGCCACCGAGAAGGCGAACGGGAAGTTGCTGGCCGAGAACACCGCGACCGGGCCCAGCGGCTGCAGCATCCGGCGCAGGTTGGGCCGCGGCGGGATGATGTCCGGGTTGGGCGAGTCGATGGTGGCCTCGGTGTAGCTGCCCTCGCGCAGCACCTCGCCGAACAGCCGGAGCTGGTTGGTGGTGCGCTTGAGTTCCACGGTCAGCCGGGGCACGCCGAGCGCGGTCTCGGTGTCCGCGATCTCGATCAGCGTCTCGCTTGTCGCGTCCAGCGCGTCCGCGATCTGCTCCAGCAGTTCGGCCCGCTGGGCCAGTGTCAGTCCGGACAGCACCGGGAACGCCTCGGCCGCGGCCTTGGCCAGCCGGTCGACCTCGGCCGGCGGGGTGGCCGGCACCGGCTCGCGGTAGGTCCCACCGGTCCGTGGGTTGTAGCCCTGCACGCCCTGGACGGTCACCGTCCGGCCTCCTTCTTCGCGGTGTCGTAGTCGGGCGAGCACCAGATGCCGCCGACGAGGTGGTGCGGTGACGCGCTGACGTCCGGCTCGCCGTGCTCGGCGATCAGTTCCGCCGCGTGCGCCTCGGAATCGTCCTGCGAGACATAGCCGATCGCCTTGGCCTCGGCCAGGGAGAACCAGCGGCGGGTGTTGTCCGAGACGCCCCACAGCACCCGGAAGCCGGGGTCCGGAGTGGACAGACACGCCTCGAAAAGCCTTGCCCCGTCAGCGGGGGAGAGCCAGGTGGAGAGCATGCGCAGGTCCTTCGGCCGCTCGAAGCAGGAACCGATGCGCACGCACAGCACGTCCAGGCCGTACCGGTCGGCGTAGTGGCTGGCGATGGCCTCACCGGCCACCTTGCTCACGCCGTAGTTGGTGTCCGGGCGCGGGAACGCGTTCCCGGCCACCTCGCCGTCCGAGCGCGGCGCGAAGCCGACCGCGTGGTTGGAACTGGCGAAGACCACCCGGGGCACGCCCTGCCGCCGGGCCGCCTCGAACACGGTGTACGTGCCGTTGATGTTGACATCGAGGATGTCCGCCCACACCCGCTCCAGGCTGTGCCCGCCGAGGTGGATCACCGCGGACACGCCGGCGCAGGCCGCCTCCATCGCCGCCATGTCGGTCACCGAGGCCGTCACCAGCTCGACCGCCTCACCGTCACCCGCCGGTGGCAGTTCGGCGATGTCCAGTAACCGGAGGATGCGGCCGTCGCGGGCCAGGCGGGGCCGCATCAGCGTGCCCACGCCACCGGCCGCGCCGGTGATCAGAATGCGTTCGGTCACTCCGAGACCCTTCGTGCGTCCTGTTTTTGACTGTCCAAAATGGACTGTTCGCCGATGGCGGTGCGGCTCACAGCGGCGTGAGACCGGGCTGGCGGAGCAGCTCGGTGAGGGTGCGGGCCGCGCCCAGCAGCGCGTCCACGATCTGCTTCTCGTGCTCGGGGGTGAGCCGGGCGACCGGCACCGAGCAGCTCATCGCGTCGGTGACCGGGTTGCGGTAGGGCAGCGCGACCGCGAAACAGCCCAGGCCGGGGGTGTTCTCCTCGCGCTCGAAGGAGTAGCCGACCCGGCGGAAGTCCTCCAGCTGGGCCAGCAGCGCGTCCCGGTCGGTGACCGTGTTCGCGGTCAGCGGGGCGATCGTGTCCGGCACCAGCGCGGCGGCGTCGGCGGCCGGGCGGGCCGAGAGCAGCGCCTTGCCCAGCGCGGTGCTGTGCGCGGGCAGCCGGCGACCGACCCTGGAGACCACCCGCAGGTGGTGCTCGGACTCGCGGCTGGCCAGGTACACCACGTCGTCGCCTTCCAGGCGGGCGAGGTGCACGGTCTCGTTGATCTCCTGCCGCACCTGCTCCATCACCCGGATGGCGGTGCGCACCACGGGATCGTGATCCAGGTAGGAGGTGCCGACCAGCAGTGCGCGCACGCCGATCCCGTAGGTGCCGCGGTCCGGTTCCACCTCGACCCAGCCGCGCGCCACCAGCGTCTGGAGCAGCATGTACAGGCTCGACTTGGGGTAACTCAGCTCGCGGTGTAGCTCGGTGAGCGTCAGCCTGCGGTCGAAGGAGGCCAGGACCTCCAGCAGCTCCACCGTGCGGTCGGCGGACTTGACCGCCGCCGGCCGGGTGGGGGCGACCGCGGCGTCCTTGACGGCTTCCGTCATCTCGGCCTCCAGGTCCAATCGGGTTCTTCTCCCGTGCCGCCCTCTTGACAGGGGCACGGCCTGATTTTTACAGTCCCGCAACAAGGTTCACAAGTACGACTCAGATTCACATATCTGAACGAATCTGTCCAGAGGGCAGTTCGGGTGAACCCACCGCCGAAGTTGAGGGAGCCGGGCATGCAGCGTCGTACCGCCAGAACCCGCACCGCGTTACTCGCGGGTGCGGTGGCCGTCGGGCTGGTCCTGTCCGCCTGCTCCGGCGGGGCTCCGCAGGGCGACCCGAACGCGCCGATCGAGGTGTGGACGCGCAGCCAGGACGACACCAAGAAGGTCTACGAGAAGATCTTCAAGGCGTTCACCGACAAGACCGGCATCCCGGTCAACTACAACCCGCCGCCGTTCAACGACTTCGACAAGCGGGTGCAGGAACGCGCCCAGTCCAAGGACCTGCCGGACCTGGTGATCACCGACACCGGCTCGCTGGGCCCGTACCGCAAGCAGGGCTTCGTGGTCGAGGTGGACCGCAACGCCTTCGCCGGCCAGGGTGACCTGGTCGAACGGGCCTGGAACAACGGCAAGACCGCCGACGGCAAGTACTTCGCGGTCCCGTTCTCCACCCAGGCCCAGGTGCTGCTGGTGCGCAAGGACTGGCGGGAAAAGCTGGGCAAGCCGGTCCCGAAGACCTGGGACGAACTGGCCGCGCTGGCCAACGACTTCACCACCAAGGACCCCGACGGCAACGGCGACGCCAAGGACACCTTCGGCATCGTCGCGCCCGGCTCCACCGACCGCGGCTACCTGGCCTGGTGGGCGGCCAACTACATCTGGCAGGCCGGCGGGGACATCCTCAGCGAGTCCGGCGGCGAGTACAAGGTCGCGGTGAACTCCGCGCAGACCACGCAGGCGGTGAACTGGCTCAAGGGCCTGTTCTGCGACACCAAGGTGACGTTGCCCAACTCGCTCACCATGGTCACCAACGACGCGCACAACTACTTCGAGCAGGGCAAGGCCGGGATCTACCTGACCGGCCCGTACATGTTCACCCGCTTCGACAAGGCGCCGGGCAAGGACAAGTACGAGGTCATCCCGTCCCCGGCCGGCCCGAGCGGCTCCACCGTGCTGGGCGAGGGCGAGGTCATCTACCAGATGGCCGGTTCGGCCAAGACCGCCGAGCAGAAGAAGCTGGCCGAGTTCCTGGTGTCCCCGGAAGCCCAGCAGCTGGGCATGAAGCCGGACGCCGGCCAGCGTCCCGTGGTGCGGCTGTCGGTGAACAAGAACGTCGACGTCAAGTCGGTCTACAACGACCCGCGCTGGGACACCGTGGCCAAGGTCTACGCCGAGAACGCCCGGCCGTTCCCGAACGTGCCCAACTTCCAGCCCTTCCGGCAGCAGACCGCGGAGACGCTGAACAGCCTGTTCGCCAAGTGCGGCAGCGATGTCAGCGCTGAACTGACCAAGCTGGCAGGCAACCTCGACAAGGAACTGAAGTCGCAGAAGGCGGCTCAGTGACCGTCACAGACGTGGGCTCGGCGGCTAGTGGCGGCGGTGCCGTCGAGTCCCACTCCGCGAGGCGGCGCCCTCCTCGGCGCCGCCTCGCGGTCACCATCATCCCGTGGCTGTTCCTGCTGCCCGCGCTGGTGTTGTTCCTGGTCTTCAAATACGTCCCGATGGCAGAGGGCATCCGGCTCAGCCTGTTCGAGGTGCGCCCGTTCCTCGGTGACCTGTGGGTGGGCCTGGACAACTACGCCAGGGTGCTCGGCGACGAGCGCTTCCACAACGCGCTGAACAACACCCTCATCCTGGCCATCGGACAGACCGCGGGCGCGATGCTCATCGGCTTCGGCCTCGCGCTTCTTCTTGAGGGCACGGCACGGTCGCTGTGGTTCGTGCGCTCGGCGGTGTTCCTGCCGGTGGTCGCGGCCACCGCGGTGGTCGGCGAGATCTGGCGGCTGCTCTACTACCCGGCCGAGGGCGGCTTCCTCAACTCGCTGCTCTCCTGGGTGGGCCTGGGCCCGTCCACCTTCCTGGACCACCCGGACACCTCGCTGTGGTCGGTGATGGCGGTGGGCATCTGGAAGGGCGCCCCCTACGACATGGTGATCCTGCTGGCCGGACTGGCCGGGATCGACCGCCAGCTCTACGAATCCGCCGCGATCGACGGCTGCACCACCTGGCAGCGCATCCGCTACATCACGCTGCCCGCGCTGCGCCCCGCCATCACGATCCTGCTCACCCTGGCCTCGATCCGCGGTCTGCGCGTGTTCACCGAGGTCTACGTGCTCACCGGCGGCGGCCCGGCCGGTTCCACCGACGTCTGGATGACCCGGGTGTTCTCGCTGGGCTTCGAGACCAGCGAGCTGGGCGTGGCCTCGGCCGGTTCGGTGGTGCTGTTCCTGGTGACCCTGCTGCTCACCCTGGGCGTGCAGCTGCTGCGCCGACGGCGGGAGGCCTGATGACCACCACCGAACTCCGGCCCGCCACACCGTCCACTTCGGACCGTCCGGGCACCGGGCGCAAACCGATCGGGGTCGCGCAACAGTGCGAGACCGCGCTCGGCTGGGCCGGCGTGCGCGCCTCCCCGGTGGGCGCCACCGGCCGGATCCTGTTGTGCGTTGCGGTGTTCCTGGTCTTCTGCGGGCCACTGATCACCGTGGTCTCCGGCGCCTTCGACTTCAGCCCGGACCCGACCAAACTCTCCGTGCTGCCCAACCGCCCCTCGCTGGTCAACTTCGACGTGGCCACCCAGAAGGGCATCTGGGGCTACCTGCTCAACTCGCTGATCATCGCCGGCGGCGGGCTGCTGCTCCAGGTCAGCGTCAGCGTGTTCGCCGCGTACGCCTTGGCGCGCAAGAAGTTCCGCGGCCAGGCCATCGTGATGCTGGCCATCCTCACCACCATGATGCTGCCCGAGGAGGTCATCGCGATCCCGCTGTCGATGGTGATCGGCGACCTCCCGCTGCTGGGCATCAGCCTCAAGGGCACCCTGCTCGGCGTGATCCTCCCGTTGGGCGCCTGGGGATTCTCCATCTTCGTGATGACCGAGTTCATGCGGGAGATCCCCCTCGAACTGGAGGAGGCGGCCCGCGTCGACGGCGCCGGCGAACTCCGCATCTTCGCCCAGATCGTGGTGCCGCTGTGCCGGCCCGCACTCGGCGTCGTCGCCGTGTTCGGGTTCACCATGATCTGGGACCAGTACCTGTTGCCGTTGATCGTGGCCACCGATCCCGGCGACTACACGCTCACCGTCGCCCTCGCCACCCTGCGCTCCGACGATATGGTCGGACCGGGTGTGGTGCTGGCGGGTGCGCTGCTCGCCCTGGTACCGAGTTTGATCGTGTACCTGTCCTTGCAGAAATCGTTCCTGCGCGGCATCACCAGTGGTGCTGTGAAGGGATAGGGAACCGCGTGCGGTTCCCGCCATCGCCGGTCTCGACGTCGTGAGGTCTGACATGCAGCTGGATGGAGTCTTGTTCTTCCCGGTGACCCCGTTCACCGGGACCGGCGAGGTGGCCGAGGACGTGCTCGCCGAGCACGTCAAGCGTGGTGTGGACGCCGGACCCGGCGGCGTCTTCGTGGCCTGTGGCACGGGTGAGTTCCACGCACTGGAACCCGGAGAGTACGAACGTGTGGTCGCGGTCGCGGTGGAGGCCACCGCCGGCCGCGTCCCGGTGCTCGCCGGCACGGGCGGCGCGCTACCCCTGGCCAAGCAGTTCGCCGCCGCGGCCAAGCGGGCCGGTGCGGACGGCCTGCTGCTGCTCCCGCCGTACCTGGTGGGCTCGCGGCCGGAGGGCCTGCTCGACTACGTGCGCCAGGTCGCGGGCAGCACCGATCTGCCGGTGATCGTCTACCAGCGCAACAACGCGCTGTTCACCCCGGAGACCGCGGTCGAGGTGGCCAAGCTGCCCAACGTGGTCGGTTTCAAGGACGGCCTGGGCGACCTGGACCTGATGCAGCGCATCGTGCTCGCCGTCCGGTCCACAGTGGACAAGCCGTTCCAGTTCTTCAACGGCCTGCCCACCGCGGAGATGACCCAGCCCGCCTACCGCGGCATCGGCGTGGAGCTGTACTCCTCCGCGGTGTTCTGCTTCGCCCCGGAGATCTCCCTGGCCTTCTACCGCGCGGTGGACGAGGGCGACACGGCGAAGGTCAACGCGCTGCTGCACGGCTTCTACGGCCCGCTGGTGGCCTTGCGGGACAAGTCCCCGGGCTACGCGGTGTCGCTGGTCAAGGCCGCGGTCAAGCAGCGCGGTCTGGACTGCGGCGGCGTGCGCGCCCCGCTGACCGACCCGACCCCGGAGCACCTGGCCGAACTCGAACAGATCGTGGCCGCGGGTCTGGAGCTGGTGTGAGCACCGGCACCCGGATCCAGCGGATCACCATCACCCCGATCGCCTTCCGGGACCCGCCCCTGCTCAACTCCGCCGGGGTGCACGAACCCTGGGCGCTGCGCTCGATCATCGAGGTGGTCACCGAGGACGGCGTGCTCGGCCTCGGCGAGAGCTACGGCGACACCGGACACCTGGCCCGGATGGAATCCGTGGTACCCGGGCTGATCGGCCTGGATGTCTACGCGCTCAACCAGATCCACGCCAAGGTCGCCGAGGCACTCGGCGGCGTGGCCGGCTCGGACAAGCACGGGCTCACCGGCGACTTCACCTCCGGCGGCACCGTGGACCGGGTGTTCTCCCCGTTCGAGGTGGCCTGCCTGGACATCCAGGGCCACCTCCTGGGCCGCCCGGTGCACGACCTGCTCGGCGGCAAGGTCCGCGACACGGTGCCCTACAGCGCCTACCTGTTCTACAAGTGGGCCGGGCACCCTGGCGCCGAGGCCGACGAGTGGGGCGAGGCGATCGACCCGGCCGGGATGGTCGAACAGACCCGGAAGATGGTGCGGGAGTACGGGTTCGGCTCGATCAAGCTCAAGGGCGGGGTGTTCCCGCCCGAGCAGGAGATCGCCGCCATCCACGCCCTGCGGGAGGCGTTTCCGAGTCACCCCTTGCGGATCGACCCGAACTGCGCTTGGTCGGTGCCGACCTCGCTGCGGGTGGCCAAGGAACTGGACGGGGTCCTGGAGTATCTGGAGGACCCCACCCCCGGCATCAACGGCATGTCCGAGGTGGCCAAGCAGGCATCAATGCCGTTGGCCACCAACATGTGCGTGGTCTCCTACGACCAGCTGCCCGAGGCCATCGCCAAGGACGCGGTGCAGGTCATCCTCTCCGACCACCACTACTGGGGCGGCCTGACCCGCTCCCGGCACCTGGGCGTCATCTGCGACACCTTCGGCATCGGGCTGTCCATGCACTCCAACTCGCACCTGGGCATCAGCCTGGCCGCGATGACCCACCTGGCCGCGGCCACCCCGAACCTGTCCTACGCCTGCGACACCCACTACCCGTGGAACGCCAAGGACGAGGTGATCGAACCCGGCGTGGTGTCCTTTGTGGACGGTGCGATGGCGGTGCCGACCACGCCTGGGCTCGGCGTGACCCTGGACCGGGATCAGTTGGCGCGCCTGCACGAGAACTACCGCACCTGCGGGCTGAAGGTGCGCGACGACACTGGCTACATGCAAAAGTTCCAGCCTGACTACGAGAGGAAGCGGCCGCGGTGGTGAAGTCCGTCGCCCACGTCTACCCGTGGGACATCATCGGCGATCCCGGTGCGGTGCAACGGATCGTCGACCTCGGCGTGGACGCGGTGGCCCTCGCCGCCTCGTACCACACCGTGCGGGCCGCCACCCCGCTGCACCCGGAGCACCGGCTGATCGACGCCCGGCACGCCGCGCTGTACCTGCCGGTGCGGCCGGAGGTCTGGGAAGGGCGCAGGCTCACCCCGGCCGAACCGTCCTGGGTGGACAGTCCGGATTCCTACGGTCAGGCCAGGGACGCGCTCAAGGCCGCCGGACTGCCGGTCTACGCCTGGACCGTGCTCACCCACAGCAGCCGCCTGGGCGACCTCGCGCCGGACCTGGTGGTGCGCAACGCCTTCGGCGACCGGTACCCGTACGCGCTGTGCACCACCCAGCCGGAGGTCGTCGAGTACGCCCGCACCCTGGTCCGCGAAATCGTGACCCGGGGCCAGCCGGACGGCGTGGTCCTGGAAGCCTGCGGACCGCTGGGCTTCTTCCACGGCGGGCACCACGAGAAGACCGAGGGCGGTGACTGGGGCAAGGTCCGCCAGGCACTGCTGTCCCTCTGCTTCTGCGGAGCGTGTGCGGCCGGTTACACCGAGGCCGGCATCGCGGTGGACGCGCTGCGCGCGCGGGTGCGCGCGGCCGTGGACGCGGGCGAACCGGACAGCGTGGACTCGGCACTGGGCGCGGAACTGGCCGCACAGGTGGCCGCCGTCCGGACCAGTGCGGTGGCGCGACTGCGCGCGCTGCTGGTCGGCGAGATCCGCCAACTGGCCCCGGCGGCCAGGGTTATCGTGCACGCCAACGCCGACCCGTGGGCCACCGGACCCTTCGCCACCGCGGCGCCCGAACTGGGCGTGGAGGTGGACGCGATCGTGGCGATGTGCTGGCCGGGACCGGAGGCGAGCGTCCCCGGTATCGAGGCCCTGCGGAAGCTGGCCCCGCAGACCAGGATCGCCGGCTACGTGCTGGCCCTGCCACCCAAGCCGGTCGACTCCTCGGCCATGCGGGCCGAACTGACCGCGCTCTCCGCGGCCGGGGTCGAGGAATTCCACCTCTATCACGCCGGACTCGCCTCCGGGGCGCGATTGGCGATGATCCGATCAGCACTGGACTCACTGGGGTAGCGCCCGACGTCTCCCCTGGTGATGCCGTGGGATCGACCTCTCCTGCCGGGAGGTCGATCCCACGGCTGTTTTTCTGTTTAACCCGCGCGTGCAACCCGCCGTGGCTACCGTTCCGTCCTGTGCACATGAGACGTCTAGCTACCGTGGTCAGCGCCGGGGCGGCGCTGGTGCTCGCGTTGAGCGCCTGTGCGGAGCCCACGGCTGGTTTTGGCGGACAGCCGACCCCGCCTCCTTCGTCCGCTCAGCCGACGCCGGAACCGGGTCCGGAGATGGACCCGCCCGCCGGCGGAAAACCGTTGGCGAAGAACAAGGCCGACCTGTCGGCATTGCCCGCGGACTTCCCCAAGCGGGTGTGGACCGAGGGTGACGGCACCGTGGTCGGCACGTTCGGCAAGGAAGGCGGCTGCAGCAAGGTGCGCGCCGACCTGACCGAACAGACCGACACCGGCGTGAAGATCACGCTGGTGGAGACCACCCCCGCCAACAGCGAGGCTTGCACCATGGACCTGCGGTTCCCGCCGGTCACCGTGAAGCTGGCCAAACCGTTGGGGGAGCGGACGGTCGCCGTCACCGCCAAGCAGGAGACCAAGTAACCCGACCAACCGAATGCGGCGCCCCGGCAGGCGCGGAACCCAGCCGGGGCGCCGACACTTATCCGTTCATCCAGGAACTGAACGCCGCGCCCGCGCAGATCGAGAATCCGTAGCAGGCAACCAGATTCGCCCGGTCCAGCAGGTGCCAGCGCACCCGTCCGGGCGCCCAGGACAGTCGCTGGGCCGCTGATTCCGTTGGCACGCCGAGATTTCCCAGCAGCGGCCGCAGAGGCCGATCGGTCAAGTCGGTGGCGGTGGCGGCCAGCAGCAGACCGGTGTACGCGGTGCCGGACAGTTCCGGCCACGCGCCAGGCGTCAGCTCCGGCGCCTGCCCGGCCGCGCTGATCGTGTCCAGCCGCCGCAACCAGCGCTGCGTCCACTCCGGACTGACCGGGGTGACCACGTCACGCTCCTGCTCCCAGGCCAGGTCCCGCGCACCCTGGGCGAGCAGTTCCGCGCGCAGCACCGCGATCCGCGCCGGCACCAGCATCGCCCGCACCTCAGCGGGCGGCAGAGTGTCCAGAATGGACGGCCAGCCACGCGGCAGACCCAGGTCCAGCACCAGATCCACCTCGCTCGGCTGCGCGTGCCCGGCGAAGGCGGCCTCCAGCCGGTGCGCGGGCGCGGCCCCGACCCTGGCCAGCGCACGCACATCGTCGTAGCCGACCCTGGTCACGTTCGGCCCGTGCCGCTGCACTGGCAACCGGTCCCTGGCCACCCCGAGCCAGCCGAACGGCAACAGCCCGGTCCCGGACTCGTCGGACAGCTCGTAGCCGTGCACCGCGAACGCGGCCCGCTCATCCCGCAGCAGGTAGCCGCTCTCGCCGGTGCCGTACTCGAATTCCTCGTCCTCGTCCCAATCCGACACCGAGGTCGTCTCGGCCAGCCCGGTCGCGTCCAGGAACCGGGCGTGCGCCGCGGTGGCCGCGGTGGCCCAGGACCGCTGGACGAGCTGGATCTCACCCGACCGCACCCAGGTCACCACCCCGGGCGCCGGTCCGGTCCGGTCCTTGTCCCCGGAGTCCACCCGGCCGAGCCGCGCCGGCTGCCGGACCAGCCAGCTGGTCGGGTACTGCGGCCGCTGGGCGAACCCGAACCCCAGCGTGGCCCACACCGCCAGCCCGGCGCCGATCAGCAACCAGGCCCAGCGCGGCAGCCACATCGGCACGGCCATCAGCACCAGCGCGGCCACGCCGAGGGTGAGGTAGCGACCGGCCGGGCGGGCGTGCGGCTCGCCCAGATTGAGCGGGAACGCGCCCTCAGGCAGCCAGCGGTAGCGGGTGAAGGTGCTCACCGCGTCAGTATGCGTCCCCGCCCGGCCACGGGCAGTCGGATATCGGCTCAGCCGGGTTTCCGCGCCACCACCAGATCGCGGATGATCGACTGGTCCACCCGGTGCTCGAACTCCCGCCACGGACCGTCATCGAGCGGCTGCAACCCGTTGTCCGCCAGGATCTTCACCAGATCGTCCCGGCCGGCCACGTGCGTGTTCCAGGAAATGCCGATGGCGCCGCCGGGCCGCAGGATCTGACTCCACCCGGGCACCGCGTTGTACAGCAGTTCCAGTGGGCTGCGGGACAGGTGTTTCTGGGTGGGCCGGGAGCCGTGCTGCACGCCGTAGGGCGCGTCGGTGACGATCGCGTCCACGGTCTCGGCGCGGAAGAACTCCCGGCTGCGCACGGTGTCGGCGTTGACCACCATGAGCTGGTTGGCCTCGCCCGCCTTGTACAACTCCTTGGTCAGCCCCAGTTTCACGCTGAGCCGCTTGCCGATCAGCGACTTGTCCCGGCGGATCGGGGTGACCTCGTGCTGATGCTTGACCCGGTGGTTCTTCAGCCAGGTGGCCAGGAAGTGCGCGTAGGCCTCGAAGTCCTTGCTGTCGGTGTCCATGCCGAAGGCGTCGTGGCCGTACATCAGCGCCTGGTTCAGCGTGGTGCCGCGCCCGCACATCGGGTCGAAGACAGCGAGCTTTTTCTCCATCAGCTCGCCGGGTTCGGCGCGGGCCAGCAGGGTGACGTTGAGCAGCAGCTTGGTGAAGTGCTCGTTGGTCTTGCCCGAGTACTTCTGGATGGTCAGCAGATCGCTGCTGAACTTGTCCAAAGGGGACACTCGCAGCGGCCGCAGCAACTCGCCCTCGACCGCGAACAACGCGTACACCGAGGACAGGTTGGACAGCACCGAGATGTCGTACTCGTCCAGCTGCCCGGACTCGAAGGTGACGTAAGGGACGCCGCCGATCTCCGTCTCGGCGACCTCGGCGACCTCGGTGTGCAACGCGGTCTCGCTGAACACCGCCAGCTCGGTGCGGGTCAGCCGGATGGCCGACTCCCCGTACACCCGGTTGAACGCGGGCAGAATCAGCAGCGCGTACCTTGCCATGTGCTCACAATCGTTGCGGAGTAACAAAAATCAGCGTCGGAAGGACACCTGCAGCGTGGGCTGGCTGGTGCCGGCGAAGAAGTCGTTGCCCTTGTCGTCGACCACCACGAACGCGGGGAAGTCCTCGACCTCGATCTTCCACACCGCCTCCATGCCGAGTTCGGCGTACTCGAGCACCTCGACCTTGCGGATGCAGTCCTGGGCCAGCCGGGCCGCCGGACCGCCGATGGAACCGAGGTAGAAACCGCCGTGACTCTGGCACGCCTCGGTCACCTGCTTGGACCGGTTTCCCTTGGCCAGCATGACCAGCGAGCCGCCCGCAGCCTGGAACTGCTCCACGTAGGAGTCCATCCGGCCCGCGGTGGTCGGCCCGAACGACCCGGAGGCGTAGCCCTCGGGCGTCTTGGCCGGACCGGCGTAGTAGACCGGGTGATCACGCAAGTACTGCGGCATGCCCTCGCCCGCGTCCAGCCGCTCCTTGATCTTGGCGTGCGCGATGTCGCGGGCCACCACCAGCGGACCGGTCAGCGAGACCCGGGTCTTCACCGGCAGCTGGGACAGCGTGGCGCGGATCTGCTCCATCGGCAGTGTGAGGTCGATGTTGACCACCTCGTCGGACAGTTCGCCGTCGCCGATCTCCGGCAGGAACCGGGCCGGATCGCGTTCGAGCTGCTCGATGAACACGCCCTCGGGCGTGATCTTCGCCCGCGCCTGGCGGTCCGCCGAGCAGGACACCGCCACGCCGACCGGGCAGGAGGCGCCGTGCCGGGGCAGCCGGATCACCCGCACGTCGTGGCAGAAGTACTTGCCGCCGAACTGCGCGCCGATGCCGAACTGACGGGTCAGCTCCAGCACCTGCTGCTCCAGGTCGACATCGCGGAAAGCGTGTCCCAGCGGCGATCCCTCGGTGGGCAGCTCGTCCAGGTAGCGGGCCGAGGCCAGCTTGGCGACCTTGAGGTTCTGCTCCGCGGACAGACCGCCCACCACCACCGCGAGGTGGTACGGCGGGCAGGCCGCGGTGCCCAGGCTGCGCAGCTTCTCGTCCAGGAACTTGGCCAGCCGCACCGGGTTCAGCAGCGCCTTGGTCTCCTGGTACAGGAAGGTCTTGTTCGCGCTGCCGCCGCCCTTGGCCATGAACAGGAACTCGTACTTGGGCTCGGTGCCGGGCTTGGTGAACACCTCGATCTGCGCGGGCAGGTTGGACCCGGTGTTCTTCTCGTCCCAGAAGGTCACCGGCGCCATCTGCGAGTAGCGCAGGTTCAGTTCCTGGTAGGCGTCGAAGATGCCGCGGGAGAGCGCCTGCTCGTCCGCGCCGCCGGTGAGCACGGTCTCGGTGCGCTTGCCCATCACGATCGCGGTGCCGGTGTCCTGGCACATCGGCAGCACCCCGCCGGCGGCGATGCAGGCGTTGCGCAGCAGGTCCATCGCGACGAACCGGTCGTTGCCGCTGGCCTCCGGGTCGTCGATGATCGCGCGCAGCTGGGCCAGGTGCGAGGGCCGCAGCAGGTGCTGGATGTCCTTGATCGCCTCCCGGGCGAGCAGGGTCAGCACCTCGGGGTCGACCTCGAGGAAGCGCCGCCCCGCGGCCTCGACCAGCCGCACGCCCTCGCTGGTGACGAGGCGGTACTCGGTCTGGTCCGGGCCGAGCGGCAGGACGTCGGTGTACTCAAACGCCGTGGTGGTGGCAGTCACGCGGGCTCCCTTGCCTGCGATTCGGGTATCTGCTGAAACTACCGCGTGCGCTCCGGCGGCCTGGCGCTGACCGGGTGTGATCCCCGTCCGGATCGAGCAGGGCGGGACCCCCGCGTAGGTTTGGACTGGCAATTCAACTCAGCCGAGGGGGACATGGTGACCACGGGACTCGTCAACGGCCGCGACCTGGGCGGGCTGCGCACAGCGGACGGCAGACTGACCCGGCACGGCGTGCTGCTGCGCAGCGAGGCTCCCCTGGCCGGCGACACCGTTCCGGAACTCGCGGGCTGGCCGCCCGCGGTGGTGCTCGACCTGCGCGGTAGCAAGGAAGGCCACGCCGAGCACCCCCTGCTGGTCAACGGCACCGTGGTGCACCGCATCCCGATGCTGGACCTGATCATGGCCGCCGCGGCGGCCGACCCAGCCGCGATCGACCTCGGCAAGCTCTACCTCCAGCTGCTGGCGGAGTCCGCGGCCGGCCTGGTCGAGGTGGTCCGGCTGGCCAGTGCGGCCGACGGCGCGGTGCTGGTGCACTGCTCGGTGGGCAAAGACCGGACCGGGGTGTCGGTGGCGCTGCTGCTGCGGGTGGCCGGGGTGCCGAGGGAGACCGTCATCGCGGACTACGTGCGCACCGAGACCAACATGAGCGGCGTCATCCGCCGGGTCGCCACCAGCCTGGGCCGTCCGGAACCGACCGACGACCAGCTCGCCGCGATGAGACACCTGCTGGCCGCACCCGCCGCCGCCATCGTGGGCGTGCTCGACGCCCTGGACGCGCACGAGGGCGGCCCTCGCGGCTGGCTACTCGCCAACGGCGCCACCGAGCAGGAAATCGACCGCTGGATCACCCGCATCCTGGCTGACTGACCCCGCCCACAACGGCCAACCCGGCGTACGACAACGGCCAACACGCCGGGTGGGGTGAGCGGGTCCGGACATGTCGGAAGGCCGGACCCGCCCCCGACGGGTCCGACCTCCCGGGGTGTGCAATCCGGCTGTAGTGGTACAGCCGAACTGCGCAGTCTGTGTTGTCTTGGAGAACCGTGCCGTGAGGCAGGTCACAAGTCAACGCGGCTATCTGGGTGAGGTGGGGGACTACTCAGCGTCAGCTCGCGTACGCGCGCAACCGCTCGGCCCGGTCGCCCTGGCGGAGCTTGGACATGACCTCCCGCTCGATCTGGCGGACTCGCTCGCGCGAGAGGCCGAACCGGCGGCCGATCTGGTCCAGGGTCCGGGGCTGGCCGTCGTCCAGGCCGTAGCGGAGGCGGATGACGTGCTGCTCGCGGTCGTCCAGGGTGGCCAGCACCCGGCGCAGGTCGTCCTGGAGCAGGCCCGAGATGACCGCGCTTTCGGCGTCGGTGGCCTCGGAGTCCTCGATGAAGTCGCCAAGGGGGGCGTCTTCCTCGGCGCCGACCGGCATGTCCAGGCTCACCGGGTCGCGGGCGTGGTCGAGCAGGTCGGAGATCTTGTCCGCGGGCAGGCCCGACTCGGCGGCCAGCTCCTCGTGCGTGGCCTCGCGGCCCAGCTGCTGGTGCAGGTCGCGCTTGATCCGGGCCAGCTTGTTGACCTGTTCCACCAGGTGCACGGGCAGCCGGATGGTGCGGCCCTGGTCGGCCATGCCGCGGGTGATCGCCTGCCGGATCCACCAGGTCGCGTAGGTGGAGAACTTGAAGCCCTTGCTGTAGTCGAACTTCTCCACCGCGCGGATCAGCCCGAGGTTGCCCTCCTGGATCAGGTCCAGCAGCGGCATACCGCGTCCGGTGTAGCGCTTGGCGAGGCTGACCACCAGGCGCAGGTTCGCTTCCAGCAAATGGTTCTTGGCGGTGTGCCCGTCACGAACCAGAGTCTTCAGGTCGGCTCGGCGTTGCGGGGAAAGCGACTTCGCCTCGTCCAGCATGTGGCGGGCGAATACCCCCGCTTCGATGCGCTTGGCGAGATCGACTTCCTGCGCCGCGCTCAACAGCGCGGTGCGGCCGATTCCGTTCAGGTAGACTCGAACCAGGTCAGCCGCCGGGCTCTGCGCGTCGAGGTCGTGCGCCTCGATCTGTGCAGCTTCCTGTGGCTCCTGCTCGGTAAGTTTCAGTAGGGCGGTCATCGGAGCTCCCTCCCTGGTCGCGGGCAAACGGCGTCGTGCGGGCATGCGTCACCAAGCCGACGCCCCGTTGCGCGGCGGCCCCTTCAGTGCGGGGGTTCCGTCCCTGTGCGGTTTCCCCGCCCCGTCCTGGCTGGACACTTGGATAACGAAGCCGATCTCGGTTTCGTTCCCGGTACCCACTCTCAATTAGCAAGACGTCAGGCTGACCTGCGGGGTTGCTTCCGCAGGCTGAGGATTCGCTGAGAAGGCGTAAAGAGAACCCTTAAAGATCGACCAGCACGGTGAATGGCCCGTCGTTCACGCTTTCCACCGCCATGGCCGCGCGGAACCGCCCGGTTTCCACCCGCGCACCCCGGCTACGCAGGGCTTCTACCACCGCGACCACCAACGGCTCGGCCACCTCCGGCCGGGCCGCCTCGGTCCAGGACGGGCGCCTGCCCTTGCGGGTCTGGCCGTAGAGCGTGAACTGGCTCACTACGAGCAGTGGCGCCCCGGTTTCGGCGCAGGACCGCTCCTCCCGCAGGATGCGCAACTCGTGCAGTTTCCGGGCCATGGTGGCCGCGGTCACCTCGGTGTCGGTGTGCGTGACACCGAGCAGCACCAGCAGTCCGGGCTCCTCGATCGCGCCGACCACCTCGTCCTCGACGGTGACCCTGGCCCGGGTGACCCTGGAGACGACCGCCCTCACGCCACGACCCAGTCGGCGGGCACCAGCATCCCGTGCTTGATCAGGTTGCGGACCGCCGGCAGCGCGCCCATGACCAGCACCTCCGTCGGCAGGCCGTGCGCGGCGGCGAGCAGCCCGAGCAGGTCGCCCAGGTCCAGGTGCCCCCGGCAGCCGGCCAGCAGCGCGGCGGCCAGGTCGTCCAGGTCGTGCTGCCAGCCCGGCCCGTCCTGCCGGTGCAGCCTGCGCACCACCGAGGTCCAGCCGTCCTCGGCAGGCCCGGAGATCTCCTCCAGGGCCACCGAGGCGGGCACGGTGAGCCGGGCGGCGAGCAGGTCCTCGTCCGCGCGGTGCTGACGCAGCCAGGCCACCCGGTCCAGCCAGCCCGCGGTTTCCGGGCCCAGCGGGTCGTCATAGGCCTGGCGCAGGTCCTCGCAGACGATGTCGGCGGGCCCGGTCTGGGTGTGCCGCAGGGTCACGAAGCCGAATCCGATGCCCTCGACCTGGTGCTCGGCGAACCAGTCCAGCCACCGCCCGGCCTGCTCCCGGCCTGCCGGCGATCGCGGATCCACGCCCGCGTCGCGTAGCCAGGTCCCGACGTACAGCGCCGGATCGGCCACATCGCGCTGCACCACCCAGGCGTCCATGCCCTGCGCGGGCAGCCAGGAGGCGACCCGCTCACTCCAGTCCTGGCCCTTGACGTGCAGCCAGGAGGCGAGCAGCTGCCCGACCCCGCCGTCGGCGAGGTGCTCGGGCAGCTGCCGGATGACCAGTTCGCTGGCGCTGTCCCCGGACAGCCCGGAGTCGCGGTAGACGTAGTCCACCCGCGGCGGCCCGACCACGAACGGCGGGTTGCACACGATCTGCTGGAACCGGCGGCCCGCGACCGGCTTGAACCACTCGCCGCGGCCGAGTTCCACATCGAGCTGGTTGAGCCGGAAGGTGGCCGAGGCCAGCGCCAGCGCCCGCCCGGACAGATCCGTGGCGGTGACGTGTTCGGCGTGCCTGCTGGCGTGCAGCGACTGCACCCCGCAGCCGGTGCCCAGGTCGAGTAGCGCGCCGACCGGGCGGCGGGCGGTGGCCCTGGCCAGGCTGAGCGAGGCGTGCCCGACGCCGAGCACGTGATCGGCGGGCACCGGGCCGCCGCGGGCGTCGGAGTCCAGGTCCGAGAGCACCCACCAGGAGCCCTGGTCATCGCCGTAGGGCCGCAGGTCCAGCGCGGCCCGCGCGGACTCGCCGTCGGTGTGCAGCAGCCCGGACCGGACCGCGTCGGCCAGTGGCAACGGCCGCAGCGCGGCGGCCAGCTCGGCCTCCGGCACCGGCTCGTTGAGCAGGAACAACCGGACCAGGGCGCCCAGTGCCCCGCCGTCGGCGCAGGCTCGGGCGGCCGGCTCCAGCTCGCCGCGGCCCAGCGCGGCGTGCGCGGTGGGCCCGAGCAGTTCGAGCACGCCGTCCGCGTGGTAGTCCGCGGACAGCAAGGCCGTCCGCAACTGGTCGCATACCTGGTCGTCGATCGCTACGCCGAACACGCGAAGATCCTCACACGTTTCGCCGATCCCCACTTCTCCGCCCGTCCGCCTATGTTGAGAACGCACGGAGAAGGGGGTCATCCCATGTCTGTCGCGGTCACGGTCGCCGAGCTGGACGGGTTGCGCTGGGCCGGTCTGCGCGGCCCCCGGATCGAGGTCTTCCGCGCCCTCGGCGAGCAGTTCCGGGCCGAGATCACCGAGGCCGTGCACACCCTGCCCGAGTGGCCGGGGCTCACCGACTACGCGCGCACCGACCAGGGCCTGGTCCGACTGTCCAGACTGAGCGCGTTGACCAGGACCAGACACCCGCGGGAATATGCCGAACTCCAGGCAATGGCGGCGGGCGCGAACCTGCCTGAGCAGACGTTGCTGCTGGTCAACCTGCGTGGCGACCTGCCGCCGCCGTCAACAACGGCCGGTTGTTCGGACCTGGCCTGGCCGGGCCGGGCGCTCGCGCACAACGAGGACGGCGGGGCCGGGCTGATCGGCCGCCTGCTGCTGCTCACCCTGCACTGCGACGGGGACCTGCCGGTCACCGCGCTCTGGTATCCGGGCATGCTGCCCAGCAACGCCTTCGCGCTGACCGGGCACGGCCTGGCCGTCGGCCTGGACCACCTGCCGGTGGCCGAACCGGCGATCGCTCCCGGCCGCCATTTCGTGGCCCGCGCCCTGCACCGGGCGCGCGATCTGGACGAGGCGATCCGGCTGCTCACCACGCTGCCCTCGGCCGGCGGGTTCGCCTACAACCTGGCCGAGCTGAGCACCGGCCGGGTCGCGCACGTGGAGGCGGTGGCCGGGGCCAGCGCGGTCCAGGAAGCCGGGGACGAGCCGCTCTGGCACACCAACCATCTGCGCCATCTGACGCTGCCCGAGCTGGTCACGCTGTCCAGCCGGGAACGCGCCAAGGTCCTGGACAGCCTGGAACCGCCCGCCGAACCGGGCGTCGACTGGTTCCTGGACGTCCTGACCAGCGCGCACCCGCGCGGTGTCGGTGTCAATGCTCGACCCCGCGAGCGGGTCTTCGGCAGTCCGCCGGGCACCGATGATTCGGCCACGCTGTGCACCTGCGTGGTGGACCTGGCCGCGGCCGAGTTCACCGTGCTGCCGCGTGGCGGTCGGCGCTTCACCTGCTCGGTGGCCGCCGCGCTGGCCGGACCGCCAGCCGGGTCTGCACCGCGCGGATGACCAGGGCCAGGAACACGAAGCCGCCGATCAGCACGAGCGTGTAAGGCAGGTTGGCCATGATCGGAATGGTCCGGCCGCCACCGGGTCGCCGACCACCCCCGTTCACGGCTCCTTGACGCCGCTACCAGCGATCTTTACGCGTTCCTTGCGCCGGCAGCGCGGCCAGTGCGACGGTCAGCGCGAGCCGCTGGTCCGGATCGTCCAGGCGCAGCGCGGTGAGCGCTTCGATCTTGCGCAGCCGGTAGCGCAGGGTGTTGGGGTGCACGGCGAGTTTGCGCGCGGCGGCCTTGCCGTCGCCACCGGCGGCCAGCCAGGCGCGCAGGGTGGCCAGGTACTCGGTGCCGTGCTCGGTGTCCTGGCGGAGCAGGTCGGCGACCGGGCCGCGGGTGGGCAGCCGGCCGGCCTCGGCGGCGGTGCGCAGCCGGAGCAGCAGCACCGCGGCCCAGTGCTCGTCGTAGTCCACGGTGTCCGCCTCGACCAGTCCGGCGACCCGGGTGGCCAGGCATTCCTCGGCTTCCAGGCGGCTGGCGGGCAGGTCGGCGGGGCTGGCCCTGCCGCCGATCCCGGCGTGCACGGCCACGTCGGCGGGCAGTTCGCGCAGCAGGGAGCGCAGCCAGTCGCGAGCCGGGTTGTCGTCGGGCAGCACGGTGTAGAGCACGTTGCCGAGCAGCGCGCTGCGGCCGGGCCGGGACCAGCCGAAGCCGGAGGTGGCGCGTTCGAAGGCGAGCAGCGCGGCGCCGTGTTCGTTCATCCCGGCGTGCGCGTGCAGGGCGACCACCCGCAGTCCGGCGGCGGCCAGGCCGAGGCGGGACAGCGTGCCGGGCGCGTCCGCGGTGCCGTCGAGGAGGCTGAGCACGGCGTCGGCTTCGGCGCGGCGTTCCAGGTCGGCGCCCGCTCTGGCGCGCAGCAGGTGCAGGGCGGCGGTGCGGGCGCCGTCGACCATGGCCGAGTAGGCCTGCGGCCGGACCGGCGGGGTGACCTCCACCCAGACCGAGCCCAGGAGTTCCCGCCCGGCCCGGATGGCCACGATCAGGCGACCCAGCAGGCCGGGGGTGAGTGCGGGGACCAGCAGTGGTTCGTCGGAGTTGGCCAGGTGTTTGAACACGCCGTGGTCGGCCAGGGCCTTGAGCACGTCGGGCGGGACCCGGCGGCCGAGGATGGTCTGCACCCGGGCGGCGTCCACGTCTTCCTGGCGGTTGGAGTAGGCCAGTACCCGGGACTGGAGGTCCTCGATGGTGACCGGCCCGCCGACCACCGCGGCGATCGCGTCGGCCACCGCGAACAGGTCGCCTGGCACGTCCCGGCTGGGACCTTGGCCGCTGAGCACCAGGGTGTGGATCAGTCCGGCGAGGTGGCTCCAGGGCACCGCCGGGTCGACCATGAGCACCGCCGCGCCGGAGCTGCGGGCGGCGGCGAGCACGCGTTCGTCCAGCTCAGGCGGTCCGTGCAGGACGACGGCGGCGGCGGTGGTGCCGCGCACGAGGCGGGCGGCGGCGGTGACCGAGCCGGTGCCGATGCCCAGCAGCACGTCGGTGGGGCTGGTCGGGTGGGTTTCGGTGGGATCGTGCAGGGAGAGCCCGCGCAGTTCGACGTCCCGGCCGCGCGGCGCGCAGCACAGCCGGGTGCCCAGGCCGCCGAGCACGTCGACCAGTCGCTCAAGCGTGACCACGGGCCGCCTCCTGCCGGACGCGCTGCTTGGCCCGGTTGCCGCAGCGCTGCATCGAGCACCAGCGCCGGGCGCCGGGGCGTGAGGTGTCCACGAAGAGAAGATGGCAGTCCGCCGCGGCGCAGTGCCGGACGCGGTGCCGGTACGGCCCGCCGAACAACTCGATGGCGTCCCTGGCGAAGGCGGACAGCAGCGCCGCGCCGCTGATCGGCTCCCGCCAGCGCCGCCCTTGACCGGTCAGTTCGGGCACCGGCGGCGGGGCCTGGGCGAGCCGGTTCCAGTCCTCGAACGCGCCGGGGGCCTTGCCGCGGGCGACCCGGCCGGCGCTGAACCAGATCGACTCGCGCAGCACCTTCAACTCGGCCAGTTCTGCGGCGCTCATCCTGATCCTGGCCGGGCCGAGCCGGGTGTGCTTCAGCCACTCCCGCAGGTCCGCGACCCGGTGCAGCACCTCCCACTTCGCCCGCTCGCCCGCGCCGCCGCTGACCAGCAGTTCCAGGCACAACGCACCCGGGTTGAACCGGTAGTGCTGCCCGTCCTGCCCGACCATCGGCAACCCGGCCGACTCCTCGCCCATGACACCACTATAACCGGTGCACACCGGTTATAGTGGTGTCATGGAGCTGGGGGCGGACCAGGCGCTGGCCTGGCGATTGCGGCGGCACGAGCTGATCAATCCGGCCGGGCTGGACGCGGTCGCGCTGGCGGATCGGCTGTGCGGGGTACAGGCCCAGGTGCTCTCGGCGGCCGAGCTGGCGGTGCGGATCCGCCAGGTCAAGCCCGAACCGGGGGAGATCGGCCGGGCGCTGACCGCGGATCGCACGCTGGTGCGGATGTGGGCGGCCCGGGGCACCCTGCACCTGCTGCCCGCCGGACTCGCGCCGAGTTTCGTGGCCGCGGTGGGCGCGCTCCGGTTCTGGGAGAAGGGCAGCTGGCAGCGCGGCCACGGCATCACCGCCGACGAGTTGACCAAGGTGCTGGCCGCGCTGGCCGAGGTCCTGGACCACCGGCTGCTCAGCCGGGAGGACCTGGTCGCCGAGGTGCTGGACCGGGTCGGCTCGGCCCGGCTGGCCGAGGCGCTCGGCTCGGGCTGGGGCGCGCTGTTCAAACCCGCCGCCTACCTGGGCCTGCTCTGCCACGGCCCGGCCGAGGGCAACCGGGTCACCTTCACCAGCCCGGCGCACTGGCTGCCCGGCTGGACCGTGCCGGACCCGGACCAGGCGGGCCAGGACCTGGTCCGCGCCTACCTGCGCGCCTTCGGCCCGGCCGGGCACGACGAGTTCGCGCAGTGGTTGTTCCGCAACGGCAAACCCGGGCTGACCAAACGCTGGTTCGCCGCGGTCCGGCCCGAGCTGACCGAGGTCAGCGTGGCGGGCAAGCCCGGGTTCGTGCTCACCGAGGATCTGGCCGAGTTGCGCGAGACCAAGCCGTCGAAGGCGGTCCGGCTGGTGCCAGCCTTCGACCAGTACGTGGTGGCGGTGTCCAGGGACCTGATCCCGAAGCAGCACCTGGGCAAGGTCAGCCGGGCCGCGGGCTGGATCTCGCCGGTGGTGCTGCACGGCGGCCGGGTGGCCGGGGTGTGGAGCCGGGACAACGGCGTGATCAGCACCGAACTGTTCGCCGAACTGCCCGCGCGGGCACTGTCCGCGGAGATCGAGCGGGTCGGCGCGCTGTTCTGACGCGCCCGCCGACCGGACCGGCCGGGTCCGGGCCTACTGTCGCGGCATGACGCAGGTTCCGCTCTGGGTGCCGGTGGCCGTGGGGCTGCTCGGCTTCCTCGGGGTGCTCGGCGCGCAGTTCATCGCGGCCTGGCGGGAGGACCGCCGGTGGAACCGGGAGAAAAGCCGCGATGAGGACAACAAACGATTTGACGCGCGGCGGACCGCCTATGCCGAGGTGATCGGCGCGCTGGAGTCCTGGGACTGGGTGCTGCACCCGCTCAAGGACAAGGCACGCGGTAAGGACTTGGAAATCGGCGAACCAGAACTTGTCGATCTGCGCACGGCCTGGATCGAAGCCAAGAATGTGCTTGGACCGATCAATCTGGTGGCGACCACGGAGATTCGCGATTTGTTGCGCACCGCAATGATCGCACGGTCCCGGCTCTCCCGGGAACTGACCGCCGACGGACCCGAGAACGCGCGGTTGGAACTGGTCGAGAAGCACTGGGCCCAGGCCCAGGATGCCTATGCGCGACTACGCAATGTCATGCGACGGGATCTCGGCTTCGAACCTGTCGATCCCCAGCACTCTCCCGCCCAGCCTCGGCAGGTGGAAAGATGAGGAAAGGAGGTGGTGTCGGATGACCACACAACGGGACGGCACCCCGGTCCTGATCACGGAGGCGCAGCAGTCGTACGAGGACCAGCTCGCCGCCCGCAAGCGCAAGTACATGCTGATGATGTCGCTGCGTATCCCGTGTCTGGTGGCGGCAGCCGCCTGCTACCAGATCCCGTGGCTGGCCATCGGTCTGGTGCTGTTGTCGGTGCCGCTGCCGTGGATGGCGGTGCTCATCGCCAACGACCGTCCACCGCGAAAGGCGGAGAAGGTGAACAGGTTCCGCCGGGTGCGTGACGATACCGCCATCGAATCGAAACAACATCCTGTAATCGAGGGCTGATCTCCACCCGGAGTGGCGGTATGGTTACGTTCCGCTCAATCACAGGGGGCTCAGGTGGACGGTGCGGAAACTCGCCCAGTAGTTGTCGGTACGGGAACTGGTCAGAGTCCGAGGTCAGGGATGTACGGAGCGATCCATTGGGACCGGGCCAACGAGCTGGTCGTCGGGAACTTCACCTCGGCCCAGGCCAGTTGGCTACGGCGGCACCTCTCCGGTTTCGCCTCCCTTGTCCAGTGGCGAATGGACCAGTACCACACGGACTATCCGCTCGGGGCTGAGCTGGGTCTGCCGCTGCCGACCGAGGCGACCGAGGACCGCAGGCTGAACGCGATCCTGGACTGGCACTGTTGTGAGGAAGAGTCCGAGGAGGTCCGCCTCTGGCACGAACCGGATCTGTTCGCCGGTCTGTACAAGGACATCAACCTGGTCTGGGCGACCCTGCCCGAACGCGGCGGCATGGTGGTGCTGCGGGAGGAACGGCAGATCCGCGCCTGGTTCCGGGTGCTGCTGGACTACCGGATCACCGCCGCGATCAGCTGGCGGGTGCCGGATGCCATCTACGACCTGCGCCGGGAGCAGCCCGAACCCGGCGACGAACTCGGCCGCGCCTTCTACCTGACCACCTGGCTGTGGGATGTGGCGCACGAACTGGCCGAGATCAGCAAGATCACCGTTTCCCGCTAGGCCGACAGCGGATTCTCCGCCCGGGTATCCGCCGTTGTTGTTCGCAGTACGTGGTTGCACCGCACGACGCGGCCGAGCGCTCGATGCCCCGAGGACACCGAGCGCCGCCGCACCCCTGACTTCTTCTTCCCGCGGGTTGATCAGCCCCGCACGCTGAGCGGACTCGGCGGCTGCGCGCCGACGAGTTGCACCGCCCGTGCCCCCGCGGACACCCCCGCCGCCAGCGCGGCGCCGATCTCCGCCCCGCCCCGCCAGGCCGCGAGCAGTCCCGCGTTGAAGGCGTCGCCGGCCCCGGTGGAGTCCACGCAGTCCACCACCGGCGCGTCCGCATTGACCGTCGCGCCGGGGGACACCCAGTGCGCGCCGCCATCGCCCGAGGTCACCGCCACCGCGCCGACCACGGAGAGCAGTTGCCGCGCCGACTCCGGATCGGTCGAGGAGGTGAGCACGGCCAGCTCGTCGGCGTTGGGCAGCAGCAGGTCCACCCCGGCCACCAGGTCCAGGAACTCGGCCGGGCCCAGCCGGGCGATCAGCGTGGCGGCCTGCGGATCCACCGAGGTGGTCAGCCCGGCCGCGCGGGCCGCGGCCAGCGCCGCCACCCCCGCCGGGCGGGAGCCCTCGTCCAGCAGCACGTAGCCGGACAGGTGCAGGTGATCCGCGCCGAGCAGCGCCTCCGGCGCGATGTCGGCCGGGCACAGCCGGGCGTTGGCGCCGCGGTCGGGCAGCATCGTGCGCTGGCCCTGGGCATCCACCAGGACCACCACACAGCACGTGGGAGCGCTCTCGTCCACCACCAGTGCGGTGGTGACTCCCGCCGCGTCCAGCTCCGCGCTGACCCGGTGTCCGGCGATGTCGCCGCCGATCCGGCCGACCAGCACCGCCTCGGCGCCGCAGTGCGCCAGCCAGGCCGCGGTGTTCGCCCCCGCGCCGCCGACCACCATGCGCACCGCCGAGCGGGTGTCGCCGCCGTGCACCAGGGGTCCGTCGTGCCGGGCCACCACGTCCAGGCCGGCGTCCCCGACCACCACGATCCGCGCCATCTCAGTTGGCTCCGCTCAGCTCGACCGCCACCCGTGCGGCCAGGTCCGCGTTGGATCGCACCAGCGCCGCGTTCGCGTCCAGACTCACACCCGCGCTGGCCTGGTGGAAATGGGCCAGAAGCACGGGAGTGACGTCCTTGCCCTGCACTTTCCGCTCGGCGAGCAGGGCCAGCCCCTCGGCCAGCAGCCGGTCGTGCAGGTCGCGGTCCATCTCGGCCTCGGCCGGAATCGGATTGGCCAGCAGCACCCCAGCCGACCCCGGCACCTGGGCCCGGTGCGCGGCCACCACCGCGGCTGCCTCGGCGGGGGAGTCCACCCGCCATGGCACGGACTGGTCGGATTCCCGCAGGTAGAAGGCGGGGAATCGATCGGTCCGGTACCCCAGCACCGGCACCGACGAGGTCTCCAGCAGTTCCAGCGTGGCCGGGATGTCCAGCACCGACTTCACCCCCGAACACACCACCAGCACCGGCGTCTCGGCCAGCACCGCCAGGTCAGCGGACACATCCCAGCTCTCCCGGGCCCCGCGATGGACCCCACCCAGCCCGCCGGTGGCGAACACCCCGATCCCGGCGACCTGGGCGAGCGCGGCCGTACTGGCCACCGTGGTCGCCCCACTACGCCCAAGCCCAATGGCCGCGCCCAGGTCCCGCCGAGAGAGTTTGACCAGCTCAGAGGCTGGATCGCAGACCCGCTCCAACTCGGCGGCGGACAGCCCCGCCACCGCCTCGCCGTCCAGCACCGCGATCGTCGCCGGCACCGCGCCGGCCGCGCGCACGATGTCCTCCAGCTCCCTGGCCACGGTGAGGTTGCGGCCCGGCGGCAGCCCGTGCGCGAGGATCGTGCTCTCCAGCGCGACCACAGCGCCCCCGTCCGCCAGCGCCGATCGCACCTCGTCACTCACCCGCAGCACCGCTGCCTCCTTCTCGCTGAACTCCATCTGTCCGTGAGGCATCATGGTGCACGTGAGCACCCAGACTCTTCCCGAGGTCGACACCACCCCGGACGCCACGGACAGCACCAGCGACGACTCGCCGAAGATGTTCCACTACGTGCGCAAAGCCAAGATCGCCGAAAGCGCGGTCATGGGCACGCACGTGGTGGCGCTCTGCGGCGAGGTCTTCCCGGTGACCAAGTCGGCCAAGCCCGGCTCCCCGGTCTGCCCCGACTGCAAAAAGATCTTCGAGAGCCTCCCGCCCGGCGGCGAGTGACCCGAGTGTTGGCCGAACTCGTACGCCGAGTTGGCCGTTACGGACACCGAGTTGGCCCAAGTCGTACGGGTAGTTGGCCCAACTCGGCGTACCAGTTGGGCCAAGTCGACCGCCGTGTGTCCATAACGGCCAACGTGGCGTCCGTAACGGCCAACGTGGTGTACGACAACGGCCAACACGCGGGTGGGTTAGGTGCGGAGTAGGACGCAGGCTGCGGTGCCGGTGGCGAGCAGGGTGGCGCCGAGCACGGTCTGCCAGTGGCCGCGGATCGGGTCCAGCAGGGCGGCCGAGCCGAACAGGGCCGCGGCCACGCCGCTGGTTCCGCCGGCCAGTGCCGCCGCCAGCGGTCCGGTCAGGCTCGCGGCGATCGCCAGCAGCACCCCGAGCACGACCACCGACCACGCCCAGGCGCGGGCCGGTCGTCCCGGCACGCTGATCAGATCGTCCACCGGGCCGAAGGTAGTCCTCGAACACGCTGTGGCATCACCACTTCAGGGATTCCGCACGCCTGGCCGGGATCTTTGCCCGATCGGTGACTCAATCGTTTCCCCGCCGGTGCCGATGGTGATCAACATCGGTCTGCGGAAAGGAGACGTGGATGTCTGCCCGTCGTGCTGTGCCCGCCCTGCTCGGTGCCGTGGTACTGGCCACGTCCCTGCTCGACGCGCCACCAGCGGCCGCGCAGACGCGTGACTTCCACCTGGACTGTTCGGCGGCCTGGCCGGGTAACGGGTCACCGGACTCGCCATGGCAGCGGTTGGACCAGGCCAACGGGTTCACCTTCCAGCCGGGGGATCGGCTGTTGCTGCGCCGGGGCACCGAGTGCGCGGGGGTGCTCAGCCCGCGGGGGTCGGGCGCGCCGGGGCGGCCGGTGCAGCTCGGCGCGTACGGCGAGGGCGGGAAGCCGCACATCGCCGGCGGTGGCGCGCGGGCCGCGGTGCACCTGCGCAACGTGCAGTACTGGGAGATCCGGGACATCCGGGTGAGCAACTTCGGGCCGCCGCCGGGACCGGAGGAGCGGCGGGCCGGGATCTACGTGACGCTGACCGACTTCGGCGTCGGCCACCACTACGTCGTGGCCGATGTGGAGGTGCACGACGTCAACGGTTCCGACCACAAGGACCCCGACCCCAGCGGCGGCATCCTCTTCGGCGCGCTGGGCGCGTTGCGGCCGACCCGGTTCCAGGACATCGTGATCGAGCGCAACCGGGTCAGCCGGGTGGACCGGACCGGGATCGGCACCATCTCGCACTGGGCCCGGCGGGCCGAGCACCCCAACGGGCCGGGCAGCTCGTTCGCGCCGATCCGGAACCTGGTGGTGCGGGACAACGCGGTCACCGATGTCGGCGGCGACGGCATCGTGCCGCAGAACACCCTGGGCGCGCTGGTGGAGCGCAACCGGGTGCACCAGTTCAACATGCGCTCGGCCGGCTGGAACGCCGGGATCTGGCCGTGGAACTCCGATGACACGCTGATCCAGTTCAACGAGGTCTCCGGCGGGTTCGGCACCAGGGACAGCATGGCCTTCGACTTCGACGGCGGGTCCAGGAACGTGCTCTACCAGTACAACTACAGCCACGACAACGACGGTGGCGCGCTGCTGGTGTGCAACGACAAGGACATGGTCAACGACGGCGGCGTGTTCCGGCACAACATCAGCCAGCATGACGGGCACCCGGACGTCGCGGTGATCTCCGTCGGCTGCGCGCGGGCGACCAACGTGCGCATCCACCACAACACCTTCTTCACCGGCCGGGACACCCGGCTGGTGGCCAACTACACCGACACCCAGATCGTGGCCGCCAACAACGTCTTCGCCCGGGCCGGCGGCAACTCGATGATCCAGGACCCGCACGGGCGCTATCAGGCCAACGCCTACTTCAACATGCCGGTGCCGGAGCGGGACGGCCGCGCGGTCACCGCGGACCCGCAGCTGCTCAACCCCGGTTCGGCCAGCGGCCTGCTGGACCTGGGCGGCTACCGGCTGCGCGCGGGCTCGCCCGCGCTGCGGGCCGGGGAGCCGGTGCCGGGGGCGGGCAACCGGGACTTCTTCGGTAACCCGATGCCCAGCGTGCCCAACATCGGCGCCTACCAGGGGCCGGGCGTACTCGGCGACTGAGCAGCACTGGGCAGGACTGAGCAGTGGATGAGCAATGGACCGGTCTGGGAAATGAGCAATCCTCGATCCCATGATTCCCTCACCCCGGCGACAGCGCCGGGGGAGGAATCAGGGAGATCGAGATGGGTTCCATTCAGAGGAAGCTGACCGCGGCCCTGCTCGGCGCCGCCGCGATCGGTGGCGCGTTGCTGCCGGTGGCCACCGCACAGGCTGCCCCGGCGCAACCGGAATCGGTGGCGGCCGCGCAGGCGGCCGGGTTCAGCATTGACGTGACCAAGAGCGTCGTGGACATCACCAACCGGCTCTACGACATCATCAGCAATTCCATCGCGCACAACCAGAACCGCTCCGGTTTTGTGAACGGCATCATGGAGGGCTCCTTCTACGACGCCGGTCAGCGGTACAACGTGATGGTCACCAAGCAGAACCATCCGTACACGGCGAATCTGCACAACATCGTCTACGACGCCATCGTGCACAGCGGCTACCCCGATTTCCGGGTCATCGTCTTCGAATCCGGCACCTTCACCAATCGCGGCGACGGCGGGCACATCAACTGGGCCTTCCGCGGCTGGTTCACCCGCGACGGCATGACCGTGCACTTCCGCAAGCCGTGATGCCGGAATCGAAGGGACCAGTCATGAAGCTCAAGGCGATGCTCGCCGCCCTGCCGTTGACCGCGCTGACCTTGCTCGGCGTGGCCGCGCTGCCCGCCCAGGCCGCCGAGGCCGGGACAGTGTCCGCGCAGGCCGCCTCCGGCGCCGGGGTCACCATCCACCTGGACAACGGGGCCAACGGTTTCCAGGTGGCCAACGCGATCAGCAACATCAACGAGGACAACCGCGGCAAGTTCGTGGAGAAGGCGGTGGACACCGCGTTCGAGGTGAGCGGCGGCCGCTACAACGTCGTCATGATGAACCTCAGCCAGGGCTACAACGAGCGGCTGACCGGAAAGAAGCTGTACGCGAATGTCCGCTACGGACACGTGAACTACGGCCTGTGGATCTCCGAGGCCGGGCAGTTCACCAACAACGGTGACGGCGGCTGGATCAACTGGGGAATGCGCGGCTGGTTCGACCGCGATGGCAAGACCGTCAACTTCCGCCGCCCCTGACCTTCCGCTCTGGTGTAAAGGACGACAAGACATGAGTATTCGGCAGAAAGTGGCCGGTTATGGCGCGGCGGTGCTCGCCCTGGTCGGTGCGTTGAGTGTGGCGGCCCCGCAGGCCGCGCTGGCTGACATCAACCCGTGCGATCTGGGCGCGAAGGTCCAGGAACTGCGCGGCTGGGACGCCAATGACCAGTACAACATCGTGGTGTGGAAATCGACCGCGCGAGAATCCAGCCATTTCAACGGGATCGCGCTCCAGGGGCATGAGACCGCGCAGGAGTGCAAGGGATTCTTCGGCAACACGGTGCACATCTTCTGGATGGTGTTCAAGGACGGCCATTTCACCCGCAAGGGCGATGGCGGTTACCGGAACTGGGCGTTCAGCGGCCGGTTCGAGCGCAATGACACGCACGTCAAGTTCCTGGCCCGCTGAGCGACGAGGACAACGCAGATGAAGATCAAGAAGATCGCCGCCCGCGGCCTGGCCGCCGTCGCGGTGACGGGTGCCCTGGCGCTGGCCGTGCCGCAGGCCGCGGTGGCCGCGGAGTTCATCAACCCGTGCAACCTGTCCGAGAAGATCGACGAGCTGCAGGGCTTCGGCTCGGACAAGTCCAGCAACATCCTGGTGTACAAGGCCACTGCCTGGGGTGGCGGGCACTTCAACGACATCGTCACCCAGGGCACCGCCAAGGCCGTGCCGTGCGGGAACGCCTTCCCGCGCAACCACGACTACCACTGGGTGGTGTTCAAGGGCGACGGCGAGTTCACCCGCAAGGGCGACGGCGGTTTCCGGAACTGGGCCTTCTACGGCAGCTTCGACCGCAACGACAACGTGGTGAAGTTCCACCGCCGATGACCACCGGGATGCGGGGTGGGGCAACGGGTGCCCCCACCCCGCATCCGGCCGTCAGTTCTCGGGCAGCCGCACCGAGGTGTGCAGACGCAGGTCCCGGGAACTCGCGCCCACCATGATCTTGTGCTCGCCGGGCGCCACCCGCCAACGATGCTTGCCGGTGTCCCAGTAGCTGAACGAACGGGCGTCCAGGGTCAGCTCGACCCGCTTGGCCTGACCCGCCTCCAGGGTCGCCTTGGCGAAGCCCTGGAGCTGGGACGGCGGTTCCGGCGCGGCCGCGGTACCCGGATCGCCGACGTAGAGCTGCACGGTCTCCACCCCGGCCCGGCTCCCGGTGTTGCGGACCTCCACACTCACCCGCACCTTGTCTCCGTCCCGCCGGGCGGTCAGGCCGCGGTAGTCGAAGCTGGTGTAGGACAGGCCAAAACCGAAGGGGAACAACGGCTCTACGCCCTTGGCGTCGTAGTGCCGGTAGCCGACGAAGATCCCCTCCGAGTACCGGACGTCCACGCCGATCCCCGGGTACCGCTCGGGCGTGTTGGCCGGGACGTCGCCCTCGGCCCGCGGGAAGGTGATCGGCAGCCTGCCCTCCGGGTTGACCGCGCCGAAGAGCACATCGGCCACCGCGTTGCCGTCCTCCTGACCCGGATACCAGGCCTGCAGCACCGCGGGCGCCTGGGCCAGCCAGGGCATCAGCACCGGGCCGCCGGACTTGACCACCACCACGGTGCGCGGGTTGGCCGCGGCCACCGCCTTGACCAGCGCGTCCTGCTGACCTTCCAGGGACAGGTTCGGTTTGTCCCTGCCCTCGGTCTGGTTGTCCCCGACCATCACCACCGCCACCTGGGCCGCTGCAGCCGCTGCGGTCGCGGCGGCCAGATCGGCTCCGTCGTGCAGGGTGACCTTGGCGTCGGCGGGCAGCTTGGCGCGCAACCCGTCCAGCGGCGGCACCGTGTAGAGCGGTTTGACCTTGGAGCTGCCGCCACCGCCGGTCTTGGCCTCGGTGGCGAACGGCCCGATCAGCGCCACCGAGCGCAACTCCTTGGCGGACAACGGAAGCAGCCCGCCCTCGTTGCGCAGCAGCACCATGCCGCGGGCGGACAGGTCGCGGGCGATCGCGCCGTGCTCGCGCGCCGGGATCGGCGTGACGGTGGCGGGTTTGTCGAACAGCCCGGCCCGGATCATGGTGGTGTAGCGGCGGATCAGCTTGTCGTCGAGGGTCGCGGTGGACACCTGACCGGCCTGCACCGCCTTCTTCAGCTCCGCGCCGAAGAACTTGCCGGTGGGCATTTCCACGTCCAGCCCGGCGTTCGCGGTGGGCACGGTGGAGTGCACCGCGCCGAAGTCGGAGGTGACGAAGCCCTGGAAACCCCACTCCTGCTTGAGAATCTTGGTCAGGAACAGGTGGTTCTCGCAGCTGAAGGTGCCGTTGATGCGCGGGAACGCGCACATCACCGAGTCGACCCCGGCCTCCTTGACCGAGGCCTCGAAGGCGGGCAGGTAGATCTCCCGCAGGGTGCGCTCGTCGATGATGTCGTTGACCTTGAACCGGTTCTGCTCCTGGTTGTTGCCCAGGTAGTGCTTGACGTTGCCCATGATCCCGTTGCGCTCGATGCCGCGGATGTTGTCCACCGCGAGCCTGCTCACCAGGTACGGGTCCTCGCCGTAGCCCTCGAAGGTGCGCCCGTTGACCGGCACCCTGGCGATGTTGACTGTGGGCGCCTCCATCAGGTTCCGCCCGACGTGCCTGGTCTCCTTGCCGAGCAGGTCGCCGTAGCGGTGCGCGGCCGCGGTGTCCCAGGTGGCCGCCAGGGAGATCGGCGCGGGCAGTGCGGTGGCCGAGGGCTGCACCACGTCACCGGGGCCGACCCCGGCCGGTCCGTTGGTCACCAGCAGCGGCGGGATCTTCAACCGGGCCAGGCCGGGCACCACCCGGTACTGGGCCTCGGTGCGGATCCCGTGCAGCTGGGCGATTTTCTCGTCCAGGGTCAGCTGGGCGACCACCGCCCGCGCCCGTACCTCCGGCGGCACGGCCGCGCTCGCGGCGGCGGGCAGCGTGGCGGCCGCGGACAGGGTGAGCACCAGGGCCAGTCGAAGCGTTCTCATCACAGCGCTCCCGCGGTCGAGGGGTACAGCTGACTGCGCGGCACGATCTGCTGCGGCTGGTTCGGGCTGGACCACAGCAACTTGGCGAATGCCTCGCCGGTCTGCTCCCGGTACTCGATCCGGATGGCGTGCCGCTGCCCGGCCGTCAGCGCGAGGCTGGTCTTGTCCACCCTGGTCTCGTGCGGACTGTTCGCGTCGATCACCAGTTTCCCGTCCACCCAGACCCGGATCGCCTCATCGGAGACCGTGCGCAGGGTGTAGGTCTCGGAGAACCGCGGCTGCAGGAAACCCTGCCACCGCACCGAGAACCGGTCCCCGGCGAACCGCCAGGCGAAGTTGACCTCCGGGTCGATCCGGCGCAGCTCCGGCGGACCGGCGAGGTCGGGGTTGCCGAAGTATTCCGCGCGCAACCCGGTGCCATTCCCCGGTGGCGCAGGCGATTGCGGGCGGATGCGCAACTCGATCACGCTGGCCGCATCGTTGGTGAACTTGCCGCTGGGCGTGATGTCGTAGCCGTCGCCGGACGGGGTCACCCGGACCGGCTGCGGGCTGCTGAGCACCCGGGCGCCGAGCACGGTGAACGGCGCGATCGCCTTGAGGTGCAAGGACTTCCCGGGTTGCGGCCACTGGTAGACCGCGGCGTGCAGGGTGTCGCCGGTGCGACTCACCGCGCCCCAGTCCGGATCGGCCACCACCCCCGGCTCACCCGCGCCGAACACGGCCGCGCCCTGACCCGCGGTGCGCAGCCAGTTTCCCATGGCGCGCAACCGATCCGCGGCGATCGTCGGCACCACGCCGTGGCGGTCCGGGCCGACGTTGAGCAGGTAGTTGCCGCCGCGACCGGCGATGTCGGTCAGGTTGCGGATGAGCTGGGTGTGGTTCTTCCAGTTCGTGTCCCAGCGGGCGAAGCCCCACTTCGCGGCGATGGTCATGCAGGACTCCCACAACTGGGCGTCCACCGTGCCGGTCGGGAAGGTCTGTTCCGGCGTGCCGAAATCACCGTCGACCACCCGCCGCTCCTTGACCCCGGCCGGCCGGTAGCTGATCCGGTTGTTGATCAGCAGGTTCGGCGACTTCGCGCGCAGGTAGCCCTCCAGCTCGGCGCCGTCGCGGCGGGTCCAGTGCAGGGTCGGGCTGTCCGCGGCCCAGTCGCCGTCGAACCACAGCACCGCCGGGTCGTAGCGGTCGACCAGCTCGGCGAGCTGAGCCCGCAGCCGCGCCTTGTACTTCTCGTAAGTGGCGAGCTGGGCGGCGTCCGGGTCGTGCCAGTCCCAGATCGAGTAGTACAGCCCGAACTTGATGCCCTGCCGGTCCGCCTCGGCCTTCAACTCGGCCAGGATGTCCCGGTTCTGGTCGAACGCCGAGTGCTCGCGCAGGTTCCACTTGTTCACCGCGGTGGGCCACATCGCGTAGCCGTCGTGGTGCTTGCTGGTGATCACCAGGTACCGCTGGCCCGCGGCCTTGGCCAGGCCGACGATCTCCTTGGCGTTGAACCGGGCCGGGTTGAACGCCTTGGCCAGGCGCTCGTACTCGGTCACCGGCACCTTGCACTTGCGCATGATCCACTCGGCGTCCTGGCAGAGCGAGCCGTCCGGCCTGCGGTACTCGCCCTCCAGCTGCGAGTACGCGCCGAAGTGGATGAACATGCCGAATCGGGCGTCTCGCCACCACTGGGTGCGGGCGGCGGTGAACGGGTCGTCGGCGGCTGCCCCCGGCGGTGGGGCGGGCGGTGCGGCTGAGGTGATCGGGCTCGTGCTCAGCAGCGCCGCCAGGATCACGGCGCACAGTGCGGCCATCCGGCGCATCGCTCCTCCTTGAGCTTGGCTGCCACCGACGCTAGGAGCGGCATACATCGGACGTCAATCGGCCTTCGGTAGGGAAGTTGCCGATGAAAGCGTTCATCATCCAGTCATAGATCGGATCTATTTCCGAGGGCTACTGGCCCTATGCTCAGCCCGTGCGACTGGGTGGATGGACACGGCGGATCGGCGTCACCGCGGGTGTGCTCGCGGTGCTGGGCAGCGTTCTCGCGTCACCGGAGGTCTCGGCGGCGGAGGCGGAACCAGGGCAGCCGGTGCTGCCGCATGTGGTGGTCGGCAAGGCGGGCCCGCTGGGCGCCTGGCAGGCCGAGCGCGCGGTGCGCCAGGCGGGCGGCACCGTGGTCGCGGCCTACCCGCGGATCGGCGTGGTGGTGGCCTACTCGGCCAGGGACGACTTCGCCGCCACCGTGCGCAAGTCCCGCGGCGTGACCGAGGTCGGCGCCACCCGCACCACCAAGCTGCCGCTCGACTACTTCAAGCCGCGCCGCGACCTGCGCTACACCGGCCCTGGTTCACCCACCAGCGCCCAGGTTCCGCCGGAGGGCACCGCCTGGGACGTGCCCGCGCTCGGCCTGGACGAGGCGCACCGGGAAACCACCGGCAGCAGGCACGTCGTGGTCGGCGTGCTGGACACCGGCGTGGACGACACCCACCCGGACCTGCGGCACGCGGTGGACACCCGCAAGTCGGTCTCCTGCGTCTCCGGCTGGGCCGACCGCAGCCCCGGCGGCTGGCGGCCCACCCTGGACGGCCACGGCACGCACGTGGCGGGCACCATCGCCGCCGCCCGCAACGGATCCGGCGTCGTCGGCGTCGCGCCGGGCGTGCGGCTGGCCGCGGTGAAACTGGCGGAGCGGGACGACACCGAGACCGCGGAAAGCATGATCTGCGGCTTCATGTGGGCCGCCGAGCACAACTTCCGCATCACCAACAACAGCTACCGGGCCACCCCCTGGCGTTACCACTGCCCCGGCCAGGTCGACCAGTCCGCGATCCGCACCGCGGTCGGCCGCGCGGTCGCGCACGCCCAGTCCCGCGGCGTGCTGGTGGTCGCCTCCGGCGGCAACGGCGCGCTCGACCTGCACAACCGCACGGTCGACACGGAAAGCCCTGCCGACGGCACCCCGGCCCGCAGGGAGATCAGCAACGACTGCATCCGGCTGCCACACGAGCTGCCCGGCGTGCTCGGCGCGGGCGCGGTGGACGAGAAGCTGGTCAAGGCCCGCTTCTCCAACCACGGCATCGGCCCGATCGGCCTGGCCGCGCCCGGCGTGCGGGTCTGGTCGACCGTGCCCAACGGCGAGTACGCGGCCTACAGCGGCACGTCGATGGCCGCCCCGCACGTCAGCGGGGTGGCCGCGCTGCTGGCCTCCCGGCACCCGTTCTGGCGTGGCGACCGGCTGGCCGCCGAACTCCAGGACCGGGCGAATCCGTTGCCCTGTCCCGAGTTCTACGACCCCAACGGCGACGGCAAGCCCGATGCCACCTGCGTCACCGGCGCGGGCCGCAACAGCTTCTACGGCACCGGCCTGACCCACGCCGGGGCGGCGCTCACCCGCTGACGCAGTCGAACCGCTCGCGCAGGTCGGCCATGAACTGGACCAGCTGATCCCGGCTGGTCACCAGGTCGTCGATGCGCGCGTTGATGGTGCTGAGCTGAGTGTCCAGCATCTTCATCAGCGGCGGGCAGTCCTCGGCCGTGACCGGGTACTCGGGCTGCTCGCCGTGCAGGGCCTGCAACACCGGCGCGACCAGGTGCGAGGGCAGCGCCGAGGAGATCATGCAGCGGATCTTGCCGACCCGGTCCACATCGGCCTCGGCGTAGACCCGGTAGCCGGACTCGGTCCGGTCCGGGCGCAACAGCCCCTGCTCCTCGTAGTATCGGAGCATCCGGATGCTCACCCCGGTGCGCTGGCTCAGTTCGCCGATTCGCATCTGACCTCCGGTTATTCCCATCGCGAGTGAAGAGAGCGATGGGTCACCCGCAGGTTGACCCTCACACTCATGTCAGACTTTAGCGTCTGTCCCGTGATCGCTTTCGTCCTGATGTTGTGCGCGTTTGCTGTGGGGACCTCCGAGTTCGTCGTTGTCGGCGTGCTGCCGGAGGTCGCGTCCGACCTGGGCGTCCCCCTGTCCGTGGCCGGGTTGCTGGTCACGGGCTATGCCGTCGCCGTCGCTGTCGGTGGCCCCGTGCTGACCGTGTTCACCCGCCGCCTGCCCCGGCGGCCCGTGCTGATCGCGGTGATGGCCCTCGGCGTCGCGGGCAGCCTGCTCTCCTCCATCGCCGAGAACTACACCGTGCTGATGGGCGCCCGGATGGTGGCCGCGCTGGCCCAGGGCCTGTTCTTCGCGGTCGCCTCCCAGGTGGCCACCGCCTCGGTGCCGCCGGAACGCCAGACCGCGGCCATCGCCAAGGTGGTCAACGGCGTCGCACTGTCCACTGTGGCCGGTGTGCCGGTGGGCACCCTGGTCGGCCAGGCCTACGGCTGGCGGGCCTCCTTCGTGCTGGTGACCGCGCTGGCCTTCATCGGCATGCTCGGCGTGATCCTGGCCTGCCCCAAGGTGGAGCACGCGCCGGACGCCGGTTTCCGGGCCAGCATGCACGTCTTCGGCCGCCGCTCCATCCTGCTCGGCCTGACCACCACCGTGCTGGCCTTCACCGGCATGATCACCACCTTCACCTACGTCACCCCGGCCCTGCGCGAGATCACCGGGTTCTCGCCCGGCTGGGCCACGGTGGTGCTGCTGGTCTACGGCCTGGGCACGGTGGTGGGCAGCAACATCGCCGGCCGGGTCCGGCCCGAGCTGATCCCCAGGGTGCTGCCGTTCACCATCGGCGCGCTCAGCCTGGTGCTGCTGGTGCAGGGATTGGCCATGCACACCAAGGCGACCAGCGTGCTCGCGCTGTTCCTGCTCGGCGCCTCGGCCTTCGCCACCGGTCCGCTGCTGCACACCTGGCTGATGCGGCAGGCCGAACCGGCGGGTGGGCTGGTGGCCTCGGTGAACATCTCCGCGTTCAACGTGGCCGCCGCGCTCGGCCCGGTGCTCGGCGGCGCGGTGATCACCGGCGGGTTCGGGCTCGACCTGGTCGGCCCGGTGGCCGCGCTGCCCGCGCTGGCCGGACTCGGGGTCGCCTTCCTGGTGCGTGGCTGGGCCCGGCGGCAGGACCGGGTCGAGCAGCCGGACGGGGCGGCCCGGCCGCTCCCGGTGGCTGTCTGATTTGTCCTGATTCTCGCTGGGCGGAAACTCCCGCGTTGACCGTCGGCGTCGCCGGTGCCCACGATCAGGACCATGCCCAAGGTCCTGATCGTCACCGGCGACGCCGCCGAATCGCTGGAGGTCCTCTACCCGTACCAGCGGCTGCGCGAGGAGGGCTACGACGTGGACATCGCGGCGCCCTCGGCCAAGCGGTTGCAGTTCGTGGTGCACGATTTTGTGGACGGGCACGACACCTACACAGAGAAGCCCGGCTACACCTGGCCAGCCGACCTGGCCTTCCGCGAGGTGGACCCGGCCGGGTACGTGGCGCTGGTCATCCCGGGCGGGCGGGCGCCGGAGTACCTGCGCAACGACGAGCACGTGCGCCGGATCGTGACCCACTTCTTCGAGACCGGCAAACCGGTCGCGCACCTGTGCCACGGCGCGCTCGTGCCGGCCGCCGTCGGCCTGCTCAAGGACCGGCGCACCGCGGCCTACCCGGAATGCGCGCCGGACGTGCTGGCCGGTGGCGGCGAGTTCGTCGACGACGAGGTGGTCGTGGACGGTCCGATGATCACCGCCCGCGCCTGGCCGGACCACCCGGCCTGGATGCGCGAGTTCGTGGCTGTTTTACGGGCCAGGGCGCCCATCGCGTAACCAGGTAATGCCCGGAAGGTCCTTGTGCCAGGCCCCATCGGGCGGCAACCCTGTCGGGCATGCCTGACCCGGAACCACCGCCACTGCCGGCGCCTGCCGGGCTGCTCGGCTCGGTGCGCCGCGCCCTGCAGGTCCTGGAGGCGGTGGCCGACTTCGGCGACGGCGTCACCGCCAAGGCGGTCGCCCGGCGGCTCGGACTCAACCTGTCCACCACCTACCACCTGCTGAACACGTTGGTGTACGAGGGATATCTGGTCCGGCTCAACCAGCAGCGGGGTTACGGCCTCGGCTACAAACTGACCACTTTGGACAGAGCGCTGCGCAGTCAGCTGGAGGTCTGCCCCGAGGTCTCCGGGCTGCTGCGCGAGGTGCACGAGCTGGCCGGGGTGCCCGCCTACTACACCGTGCTGCGGGACAACGACATCGTGGTGGCCGAGATCGCCGACTCGGTGGCGGCGCCCCGGGTCGAACCCCTGGACGTCGGCTTCCACGAGGCGGCGCAGGGCACCGCGTTCGGCAAGGTGCTGCTGGCCGCGATGAGCCCGCAGCGGCGCCGGGAGTACTTCGCCGGGGCCGGTATGCGGCGGGCCACCGAACGCACGCTGACCTCGCTGCCGGAGCTGGAGGAGCAGCTGCTCGCGGTCCGGCACACCGGGGTGGCCGCCGAGATCGAGGAGTTCCGTCCGGAGCTGGCCTGCGTGGCCGCGCCGGTGCGGGACTGCGCCGGGCGGATCAGCGGGGCACTGGCCTTCTCGGTGCCGCTGGCCGAGTTCGGGGTCAGACGCGCCGAGCTGACCGAACAGGCCAGGGCGGGCGCGGCCCGGTTAGGGCACCTGCTCGCCCTGCGGGCCACCCTGGGCTGACCCGGTCCGCGGCACCCGCACGGTCGGATTGGTGTCCGCGGGCGAGCTGACCGGCGGCAGTTCCACGGTCGGTCCCAGCGGCGACACGCCCGGACCCGGCGGCGGACCGGGTGGTTCCGGCGCAGGCCGGACCGGCCCGTCGTGCGCCGGCTCGTTCTCCTCCGCGACCTGCCGCCACGCCTCCTGCTCGGCCTGGCTGCGCAGCTTCTCCGCGGTGCGCACCATCTCCAGCCGCCGCCAGCGCCGCCGCTCCCGGCGGGTCATGCTGGCAGGCCACAGCTCCTGGATGGCCGCGTTGAAGTGCGCGCCGAGCACGATCGCGATCCCGATCACGAAGGCGAACAGCAGGAAGGCGATCGGGGTGGCCAGCGCGCCGTAGGTGAACCCGGTGCTGGTCACCCAGGAGATGTAGAGCCGCAGCCCGTAACTGGAGATCAGGAAGAACACCATGGCCAGCGCCGCGCCCGGCAGCCCGCGGTGCCAGGGCAGCTTGCGCGGCAGCGCGACCTTGTACAGCGTGGCCAGCGCCAGCACCAGCAGCAGGCCGGTGCCCGGGTAATAGAACCGGTTCACCCACAGGCTGACCGTGGGTTTCCAGCTCTCCGGGAACACCTCCGGCAGCAGCTCAGGGCCCAGGGCCAGCACCGGCAGCCCGATGATCAGCAGCACCAGCGTGACCAGGTAGAGCAGCAGGGACAGGATCCGCTGCCAGACCAGGTTGCGGGCGCCGTACTGGCCGTGCGCCACGGTGATCGCGTCCACGAAGGAGGCGGTGGCCGAGGAACCCGCCCACAGCGAGATCAGGAAGCCGACCGAGACGATCTCGCCCTGGCCCTTGGTCAGGATGTTGCTGACGGTGTCGCCGATCACCCCGTCCACCACGTTCGCGGTGAACACCTTCCCGGACAGCTCGATGATCCGGCTCTGCACGATGCCGATCACGTCCGGGCCGATCCACTCCGCGATGAAGCCCAGCGAGCCCAGCAGCCCGAGCAGCAGCGGCGGCAGGGACAGCGTCTGCCAGAACGCGGCCTCGGCGGCCTCACTGAAGATGGAGTCGTCCCAGGCCTTTTGCAGGGTGCGCGCCAACAGCCGCAGCGGCCCGCGTCGAGCACGCTTCGGCTTCGCGGCGCTCGTACCGCGTTCGTCCGGGTCTTCCTGCGGCGAAGTCATCGCACCGCCAAGCATGCTGCATGGCCCGCCGTGGTGATGCGGAACCCCGCAAAACGGGTGTGTCGTCACCCTCATCGGTTACCCGCCGGCCGGGTCGTGGAGCGGAGCACCCCCGTCGGCGGGGTAGGCTCGCAGGGCCCTCGGGGACCACTGTCGCGGAGGGCTTTCGCATGTGACCCAATGGGTGTGGATCTTCGAGCGTCGAGGGGAGCGCGAGAGTGACCGAGGCTCTGGAAGCCGAGACTGACTCCGACCCGTCGCTGCGCTCGCCACGCACTCAAGTCGCCACGAGGCCGCTCCGCGCCTGGCAGCGCCGCGCGCTGACCAAGTACCTGGCGGCGAAACCGCAGGACTTCCTGGCCGTGGCGACCCCCGGCGCGGGCAAGACCACCTTCGGGCTGCGGGTGGCGCTGGAGCTGCTGGCCGACCGCACGGTCGAGTCGGTCACCATCGTCACGCCGACCGAGCACCTCAAGCACCAGTGGGCGCAGGCGGCCAGCGAGGTCGGCATCGCCATCGACCCGAACTTCCGCAACACCACCGGCGTCACCTCGCGGGACTACCGCGGCGTCGCGGTCACCTACGCCCAGATCGCCGCGCACCCCACGCTGCACCGGGTGCGCACGGAGAACCGCAAGACGCTGGTCATCCTGGACGAGATCCACCACGGCGGGGACGCCAAGAGCTGGGGCGACGCGGTCCGCGAGGCGTTCACCCCGGCCGTGCGGCGGCTGTCGCTGACCGGCACGCCCTTCCGCAGCGACGACTCGCAGATCCCGTTCATCACCTACGAGCGTGGCGGCGACGGCTTCGAGCGCAGCCGGGCCGACCACTCCTACGGCTACGCCGACGCGCTGCGGGACGGCGTGGTCCGCCCGGTGATCTTCCTGGCCTACTCGGGCGAGGCGAGCTGGCGGAACAACGCCGGCGAGGAGTTCAGCGCCCGCCTCGGCGAGCCGCTGACCCAGGAGCAGACCGCGCGGGCCTGGCGCACCGCGCTGGACCCGGCAGGCGAGTGGATGCCCGCGGTGCTCAAGGCCGCCGACCGCCGACTCACCCAGAAGCGGGCCGAAGTGCCCGACGCCGGCGGCCTGGTCATCGCCACCGACCACGTCACCGCCAAGGCGTACGCGAACATCCTGCACCAGGTCACCGGCACCGAGCCGACCATCGTGCTCTCCGACGACCCCAAGGCGTCGAGCCGGATCAGCCAGTTCGCCCAGAGCGAGGACCGCTGGCTGGTCGCGGTGCGGATGGTCTCCGAGGGCGTGGACGTGCCCAGGCTGGCCGTGGGCGTCTACGCCACCAGCGCCTCCACCCCGCTGTTCTTCGCCCAGGCCATCGGCCGCTTCGTGCGGGCCAGGCGGGCGGGGGAGACCGCGAGTGTGTTCCTGCCCAGCGTGCCGGTGCTGCTGGGCCTGGCCAGCGAGCTGGAGGCGCAGCGCGACCACGTGCTGGGCAAGCCGCACCGGGAGAAGGACGGCTGGGACGACGAACTGCTCCAGCAGGCCAACCAGCAGCAGGACGAGCTGGGCGAGGACGAGAAGGCGTTCACCGCGCTGAGCGCCTCGGCCGAACTGGACCAGGTGATCTACGACGGTTCCTCCTTCGGCACCGCCGCGATGGCGGGCACCGAGGAGGAGCAGGAGTACCTGGGCCTGCCCGGCCTGCTGGAACCCGACCAGGTCCGCACCCTGCTCCGCCAGCGCCAGGAACAACAACTGGCCAATGCCACCAAGCGCAAGAACACCCAGCCGGTCGCCGCGCCCCCGCCCCCGCGCGCCGTGTCGGTCTCCGAACGCATCCACAGCCTGCGCAAAGAACTGAACACCCTGGTCGCGATGATCCACCACCGCACCGGCAAACCCCACGGCGTGATCCACAACGAACTCCGCCGCCAATGCGGCGGCCCGCCAACCCCCATGGCCAGCATCGAGGAACTAGAAGAACGAATAGTCACCCTCCGAACCTGGTAACCCCCACCGGAGTGTTGGCCGTTGTCGTACGGGGTCTTGGCCGTTGTCGTACGGCACGGTGGCGAATCGGCGGCGTGAATCCGCATCCCCGTACCATTTGGGCCAACTGGTACGCCCACTTGGGCCAATCCGGCGTACCAGTTGGCCCAACTCGCCGGACAACAGCGGCGAACACTCCCGGTGGCGACCGCCCTCGCGCGTCCACAACCGCCAAACCGGTGTCCCATTCCGGCCAACACTCCGTCCGTAACGGCCAACACTCCGTCCGGGACCGGCCAACACGCCGTCCCGGCACCCTCCGTGGTCGTCACGCGATTGGGCGTAGGTGCTGCTACCTCTGCGAACGCGCTCTCACGTCGGTTACGGTCCGGTTATCAGGCCGTGCCACCATCGTGTCTCTTCTGTCCTTCTGTATGGATTCAGAGGACTTCCGCCTCGCCTATCCGAGGCATACGTTGTGACCCACAACATTTCCGGGTCGTGACGCTCGTCGCGGAGTGTCACAACCACGGCAGTAGGAGGAACGGGCGGATGCGGAGCAAGACGCTTGGCCTGATCGCCGTCGGCTCGGGGCTGGCCCTGGCCCTGTCGGCGTGCGGAGCGAACAGCACGGGTGGTGGCGGTAGCACCACCGGCGCGAGTGGGTCCGAAGGCAGCGGACCCAAGGTCGGTGTGATCCTCCCCGACACCAAGACCTCGGCCCGGTGGGAGGGCTTCGACAAGCCCCTGCTGGAGAAGGCGCTCAAGGAGGCGGGAGTCACCCCGCTGATCCAGAACGCGGAGAACGACCCCGGCAAGTTCTCCACCATCGCCGACTCGTTCATCACCCAGGGCGTCAAGGTCCTGATGATCGCGCGCCTGAGCAACGAGGGTGGCGCGGCGGTGCAGAAGAAGGCCAAGGCCGCAGGCATCCCGACCATCGACTACGACCGCCTGACCCTGGGCGGTTCGGCGGACTACTACGTCTCCTTCGACAACACCAAGGTCGGCGAGCTGCAGGGGCAGGGGCTGGTGGACTGCCTCAAGGGCAAGCCTGCCCCGAACATCGTGCAGATCAACGGCGGTCCCGAGGACTACAACGCCACCCTGTTCAAGAACGGCGCGGACAAGATCCTCAAGCCGCTCTACTCCTCCGGTCAGGCCAAGCTCGGCGGCGACCAGTGGGTGCAGAAGTGGGACAACCAGCTCGGCAACACGATCTTCGAGCAGGAGCTGACCCGCAACAACGGCAAGGTTGACGGCGTGCTCGCGGCCAACGACGGCCTCGCCTCCGCGGTGATCACCGTGCTGAAGAAGAACGGCCTCAACGGCAAGGTCCCGGTCACCGGCCAGGACGCCGACCCGGCCGCGCTGGCCAACATCCTGCGTGGCGACCAGTGCATGACCGTGTTCAAGCCGATCGCCGAGGAGGCCGGCAACGCGGCCAAGATCGCGATCGCGCTGGCCAAGAACGACAAGGCCTCGGCCGACGCGCTGGCCACCGGCATCGAGAAGGACCCGGAGGGCAAGCGCGACGTGAAGTCGGTGCTGCTGTCCGCGCAGACCATCACCAAGGCCAACGTCAAGGTCGTGGTGGACTCGGGCTTCGTCAAGGCCACCGAGTTCTGCAAGGACGACCTGATCGCGAAGTGCAAGGAAGCCGGAATCACCGTCGGCTGAGCCGACAAATGAGACGCGGTCGGCTGAGTCCGATTGCACGCGCCGCAATCGGGTAGCCCCGATTGCATTGAACGCCACGGCAGGGCGGCGCCCCCCGACCCGCCCTGCCGTTGGCTCATGCCTGAGCACTTTCTTCTCAACCTGGAGTTCCAGCAGTGAGCAACATTCTCGAACTGCGCGGCGTGAACAAGAGCTTCGGTCCGGTGCACGTGCTGCACGACGTGGACCTGGCGGTCAAGGCCGGTGAGGTCACCGCGCTGGTCGGTGACAACGGCGCGGGCAAGTCCACGCTGGTCAAGTGCATCGCGGGAATCCACCCGATCGAATCGGGCGAGATCCTGTTCAACGGCGAACCGGTGGCCATCGGCAGCCCGCGGGACGCGGCCGCGCTGGGCATCGAGGTCGTGTACCAGGACCTCGCGCTCTGCGACAACCTCGACATCGTGGACAACATGTTCCTCGGCCGGGAGAAGACCAACGGGCTCACCCTGGACGACGCGGCCATGGAACAGGCGGCCCGCCAGGTGCTCGCCGACCTGTCCGTGCGCACGGTGAAGTCGGTGCGCACCCCGGTCGCCTCGCTCTCCGGTGGGCAGCGGCAGACCGTGGCCATCGCCAAGTCGGTGCTGTGGGACAGCAAGGTGGTGCTGCTCGACGAGCCGACCGCCGCGCTGGGCGTCGCCCAGACCCGCCAGGTCCTGGACCTGGTGCGCAGGCTCGCCGACAACGGGCTCGGCGTGGTGCTGATCAGCCACAACATGAACGACGTGTTCGAGGTCTCCGACACCGTGGCCGCGCTCTACCTGGGCCGCCTGGCCGCCCAGGTGCCGACCAAGAGCCTGACGCACGGCCAGGCGGTCGAGCTGATCACCGCGGGCCGCACCGGCGACATCGGCATCGCCAAGCCGGAAGCCGCCACGATCTGACGATCGAGGCCCAGCCCGCCTGAAGACCTTCCCGCGCACTTTTTCACCCAAGGAACTCCAGATGACCGAGACCCAAGCCGACACCGGGGCCGCCAAGCCCGATGGCGGCTCGACCGCCGTCGCCGACTTCGGCATCGACAACACGCAGCGCAGCTTCGGCCAGTCCGTTGGCGACTACGGCGCCCGGCTGCGCGGCGGTCAGCTCGGCGTGCTGCCCGCCCTGGGCGGACTCGCCGTGCTCTTCGTCTTCTTCGCCAGCCAGTCCAGTGACTTCCTCACCCTGGGCAACCTGTCCAACCTGCTCGCCCAGGGCGCCGGCACCGTGGTCATCGGCATGGGCCTGGTGTTCGTGCTGCTGCTCGGCGAGATCGACCTGTCCGCGGGCACCGCCTCCGGGGTCACCGCGGCGATCTTCGCGCTGCACCTGTCCACCGGCGGCAACCTGCTCGGCAAGATGGGCCTGGCGGTCTTCATCATCACCATCGTCGGCCTGCTGCTGGCCGCGGTGATGGCCGTGCTGACCAGGCTCTGGGTGGCCGCCATCCCGGCCGTGCTGGCCGCCGGGATCATGATCGTGGGCGTGCCGGCGAACCCGTGGGTGGAGATCCTGCTCGCGATCTGCTTCGGCACCGCGATCGGCTGCCTCACCGGCTTCCTGGTCGCCAGGGTGGGCATCCCGTCCTTCGTGGTGACCCTGGCCCTCTTCCTCGCCTGGCAGGGCGTGGTGCTCCAGTACATCGGCGAGGGCGGCACCCTCGGCGTCGGCGACGGCGTGCTGTTCGAGGTGGCCAACGGCAACCTGTCCACCGGGCTGAGCTGGCTGCTGCTGGTGCTGGCCGTCGGCGGTTACGCGGTAGCCGTGCTGACCAGGCACTTCGGCAGGCTGAAGAAGAAGCTGGTGGCCCCGCCGACCTCGCTGGTGCTGGTCAAGGTCGGCGCGGTGGTGGTGCTCGGTTCGATCGGCACCTACCTGCTCACGCTCAACCGCAGCCTGAACGAGGCGATCACCATCTCCGGCGTGCCCTACGTGGTGCCGATCGTGCTGTTCCTGCTGGTCATCGGCACCTTTGTGCTCGACCGCACCCGCTACGGCCGGCACGTCTACGCCGTCGGCGGCAACGCCGAGGCGGCCCGCCGGGCCGGTATCGACGTGCGCAAGATCCGGATGTCGGTGTTCGTGATCGCCTCCACCGTCGCCGCGATCGGTGCGATCATCTACTCCTCGAAGGTCGGCTCCGTCGACCCGCAGGCCGGTGGCGGCAACACCTTGCTCTTCGCTGTCGGCGCGGCGGTCATCGGCGGCACCTCGCTCTTCGGCGGCAAGGGCCGGGTCCGGGACGCGGTCGTCGGCGGCGCGGTGATCGCGACCATCGAGAACGGTCTGCGACTGCTCGGCGAGCCCGCCGCGGTGGTCTCCATCGTCACCGGGCTGGTGCTGTTGCTGGCGGCCAGTGTGGACGCGCTGTCCCGGCGGCGTGCGCCGGCCGGGGTGCGCTGAGCTGACGCGAGTCGGACCGGGTTCGGCGGGGGCCGAGGACGTCCCCCGCGTGCGTCGAGCAGGGGAGTGACGTTGAGCAGCGCGCCCACCGCGGGCACCAGACCGGACGAGGTCCGCAGGCACAACCGGGCCGCGCTGCTCCGACGGCTGCATGTGGACGGCCCGAGCACGCGAGCCGAACTGGCCACCGAACTCGGGCTGAACCGCAGCACGATCAAGGCACTGGTGGACGAGCTGACCGCGCTCGGCCTGGTCACCGAACAGGTCCCCACGCACCGCCAGGGCGCCGGACGGCCCTCGCTGCTGGTGCTGCCGCAGGCGCGGGCGGTGCCGGTGCTGGCGGTGGACGTGGGCGTCGAGCAGGTGACCGTGGCCGCGGTCGGCATCGGCGGCGTGGTGCTCGGCGGCAGGCACTGGGCCCAGGCCAGGGGCGGCGGCGATCCGGAGACGGTGCTGGCCAAGGTGGCCGCCGCCTGCCGGGAACTGGCCACCGAACTGGGCAGGCCGCCGGTGCGCATCGGCGTGTCCGTGCCCGGCGTGGTGCGACGCGCCGACGGCCTGGTGCACGAGGCGCCGAACCTGCACTGGACCGGAGTGCCCTTCGGCCGGATGCTCTCCACCGAACTACGGCTGCCCGTCCAGGTCGGCAACGACGCCGATCTGGGTGGGCTGGCCGAGCACATCCGCGGGGCGGCCAGGGACGCCGCGGACATCGTGTTCCTGTCCGCGGAGGTCGGCGTCGGCGGCGGGGTGATCGTCGGCGGCGCGCCGTTGCGCGGCACCGGCGGCTACGTCGGCGAGCTGGGGCACATGGTGGTCAACCCGCAGGGCCGGTCCTGTTACTGCGGCTGCCGGGGCTGCTGGGAGACCGAGATCGGCGAGGACGCGCTGTGCCGGGCGCTCAACCTCACCGGGGGCGCCGCCCGATCGGAGATCGCGGCTGAGCTGGCCTCGCTGGCGCTGCGGCCCGAGGACGCCAGGCACCGGCTCGAGGGGTTCGCCGGGTGGCTCGCCCTTGGTCTGACCAACGTGGTCAACGTGGTCGCGCCCGAACTGGTGGTGCTGGGAGGACTGCTGGCCGTGCTGCCGCCCGTGGTGGTGACCGAGGTGGCCGAGACGGTGTCCCGGCGCAGTCTGGTCGGGCGGGCCGCGGGCCGGCTACGGATGGTGACGTCCACGCTGGGCGCGGACGCCGCGCTGGTGGGCGCGGCCGAACTGGCGTTCGAGCAGGTGTTCGCCAACGGCTGAATCAGCGGCCCGCGCTGATCCGGTGCCAGTCCCGCGCACCGCCGTCCGTCAACACCTGCTCGTGCAATGGCAACCCTGCTGTCGGCCGCCGTTGGCCCGTTGCGTGTTCGCTGAGAGCTGAAAAAGATCCGGGATGTGTCACGGGCGGAGATCCCGGTCAAAGGATCTCCGCCCGTGGGGCTCGTCGGATCAGGGACTGTGCGCCGATCACCCTTCCTGGATGTTCGCCGCAAGCTCCTTCAGCTTGGTCTCGTGTTCCCTGGCGTGGTGACCGCAGAACAGGAGCTCGCCCCCGGACTGCAGAACGGCACGAACTCGAGCAGCGGCCCCGCAACGGTCGCAACGGTCGGCAGCGGTCAGCTCGGGGCGGGTGAGTGTTCCAGGCATGTGAATCTCCCTCCGTCCCGGCACCGGCTCATCCGGTGCCCGTTGTTGCCAGCGAAACTCCGAGGCGGTGTGGCTGCTGCCGCGGTGTCGCGCTGGTTCCACTCTATGCAGACGTCCGGCGGTTCGTCAGTGTTCCCGACCTCGTGGCGATGCCGGTCACGTCCGAACTACCCGGTTGTCGCAGGGTTGAACACTACGAGTGTGCATGGGCGGTTGTGAAGATCGCCCACCGACATCCAGATGCCTTATCAAGTTGCCGCCGTTCGTCCTCAATAACCGTGACATGGCGGCAACTCGTGCCCAGGCTAGGGCTGACCTTGTGAAACTGTGGTGGAGTCACCGTTGCTGTGGGTAACCGGGCTGGTCAGCGCTGCGGCAACCAGTGGGCTCCGGTTGACCTGATGCGGTTCGAAGTCCAGTACGTGTCTGTTTTGTTGTACTGGTCCGGAGTATGGGTTCCCGAATTCTGGGAATCAGACCGCGACCGGCTGGCGGACGATCCCGTTCGGCACCGGCATCATGGCCATCCGCATCGAGGGCTCCTCGGCCAGCGGCTGGAAGAACGCGTGCAGATCGCTCTGGGTGCGGATGGTCGAGTTGTGCGGCCACAGCGCCGAGTTGAGCCGGATGTCCACGCCGGCGGCGCCCACGGTGAAGCCGAGGCCGCGCAGGTGGGTCAGCCAGGCGTCGTTGCCCATCCGGCACTGCCCGAACACCCACTGGAACCCGGCCTCGCGGTAGTGCTTGGCCATCCCGCTCAGCAACCGGCCGACCAGGCCGTGCTGGACCGTCTGCGGCAGCACCGCGACCCCGTTGACCGCGATCAGCGAGCGCACCAGCAGCCGGTTGGCCTCCGCGGGCAGCCCCAGCCCGCCGATCAGCGTGCGCGGCACCCCGGCCGCGGCCATCCCGACCAGTTTCTCCTCGTGCCGCCGGTCGGCCGCCACCAGCACCAGCCCGTGCGAGCCGTCGGTGCCGTCGGCGCGGTCGGCGTCCACCGAGGCCCGCAGCGCCTTCCCGGTGGCCGGATCCGACACCAGAAGCTGCTCGACCTGGCGGCCCTCACCGGGGCGCGCGGGCCGGAGCCACACCGAACTACCGAGGGGGCGGTCACTCCGCCGAGTCTGCGTCTTCCGTTTCGTCACGCGGAGTACGGTAGCGCTCACCGGTCGTGCACCGCCGAGTGGGGGTACGGGTACCGCCGTTCGCCCCGGTCACTCCCTAGGGGACGAAATCCGGGGCGTCTCAGGTGCCGCCCGCCCCCACGTGCCCCCGCCTCTGGGCAGCCTGGAAGGTGAGTCCCCGAGCCCCGCCCGAGGAGCACCCCGTGTCCTGCCGCGACTGCCGCACCTGCACCGACCCCGGCTTCGTCTGGCTGGTGAAGCGGCTGTTCATCGCCGCCGTCTACCTGGCCACCCTCGGCCTGCTGTACCTGCTCAAGCACTTCCTGCGCCGGCACTGCCCGCAGTGCGGCCACATCCTGGCCAACCACCGCCGCCGCGCCGACGGCTCGTTCAAGGACTGAGCACCCGGGAACTGAGCCCGGCACGGCACAGGCCGCCGAACCCTGGAGGGAGGGGTCGGCGGCCTCGTGCTGTTGGTGCCGGAACTCAGTCGAGGTAGTCGCGCAGCACCTGCGAACGGGACGGGTGGCGCAGCTTGGACATCGTCTTGGACTCGATCTGGCGGATCCGTTCCCTGGTCACGCCGTAGACCTGGCCGATCTCGTCCAGGGTGCGCGGCTGGCCGTCGGTGAGCCCGAACCGCAGCCGGACCACGCCCGCCTCGCGCTCGGACAGCGTCGCGAGCACCGACTGGAGCTGGTCCTGCAGCAGCGTGAAGGAGACCGCGTCGACCGCGATCACGGCCTCGGAGTCCTCGATGAAGTCGCCCAGGTGCGAGTCGCCCTCGTCGCCGATGGTCTGGTCCAGCGAGATCGGCTCGCGGGCGTACTGCTGGATCTCCAGGACCTTCTCGGGGGTGATGTCCATTTCCTTGGCGAGTTCCTCAGGAGTGGGTTCGCGGCCCAGGTCCTGGAGGAGTTCGCGCTGTATGCGGCCGAGCTTGTTGATGACCTCGACCATGTGCACCGGGATGCGGATGGTGCGGGCCTGGTCGGCCATGGCCCTGGTGATGGCCTGCCGGATCCACCAGGTCGCGTAGGTGGAGAACTTGTAGCCCTTGGTGTAGTCGAACTTCTCGACTGCCCGGATCAGGCCCAGGTTGCCCTCCTGGATCAGGTCCAGGAAGGCCATGCCGCGGCCGGTGTAGCGCTTGGCCAGGCTGACCACCAAGCGGAGGTTGGCCTCCAGCAGGTGGTTCTTGGCGCGTTCGCCGTCCCGGATGATCCAGCGCAGGTCACGCCGCATCTGGGTGGAGAGCTGCGCGCCCTCCTCCTCGATCTGGCGGTAGCGCTCGGCGGCGTAGAGGCCGGCCTCGATCCGCTTGGCCAGGGCCACCTCCTCTTCGGCGTTGAGGAGGGCGACCTTGCCGATCTGCTTGAGGTAGGCGCGGACCGAGTCGGCGGAGGCGGTGAGTTCGGCGTCCTTGCGGGCCTGCCGCAGCGCCTCGGACTCCTCCTCGTCCCAGACGAAGCTGCCGGTCTTCTGCGGCTCCTCCTCGGCGGGCTCCGGCTCGTCCGCGACAACGAGATCGGCCTCGAGTTCGAGGTCCTCCTCGATGTCCTCCAGGACCGGCTCGTCGCCGTCAGCCGGTTTGGCCGCGGCCTTGCCTGCCGGACCGGCCTTCTTCGCCGGGGCCTTGGCGGCCGGGGTCTTGCCCGTGGCGGCCTTGGTGGTCCGGGCGGCGGGCTTCTTGGCGGCTGGCTTGGCCGCCGTCTTGGCCGGGGCCTTGCGGGCCGGGGTCGCCTGCTCGTCGGCCTCCAGCGCGGGGGAAGGCCGGGTAGCGGTGTCTGCGGTGGCCACGTACGCCCTTTCGCGGGGATCGTTCACTGGCAGGCCAAGGGCGCGAACCTAGGCCGCCGGAGTGTTCGGGGGAGCGCCCCCGGCGCAGAGTGCCGCGGGCGTCCACCATTGTAACGACGGGCCTGGCCCGGCCGTTGCGGGCCGGGAAAGGGAAATCAGCCGCGCAGCCCCGCCGCGGCACTGGCCGCGCCGACGATGCCCGCGTCGTTCTTCAACGTCGCCGCCACCACCTCGGTGCGCACCTCCAGCAGCGGCAGCCACTTGTGCGCCTTCTTGCTGACCCCGCCGCCCGCGATCACCAGGTCCGGCCACACCAGGTCCTCCAGCACCCGCAGGTACCGGGTGACCCTGGGCGCCCATTCCTCCCAGGACAGGTCCAGGTCCTCCTTGACCGAGGCCGCGGCCTGCTTCTCCGCGTCGTGCCCGTCGACCTCAAGGTGGCCGAACTCGGTGTTGGGGACCAGTTTGCCGTCCAGGAACACCGCGCTGCCGATGCCGGTGCCGAAGGTCAGCAGGACCACCGTGCCGTCCTTGCCCAGGCCCGCGCCGAAGCGCATCTCGGCCAGGCCCGCCGCGTCGGCGTCGTTGAGCACGACCACCTCGGTGGTGGCCCGGCCCAGTTTGCCGGCGAACAGGGCGGCCGCGTCCGTGCCGATCCAGCCGGGGTCGACGTTGGCGGCGCTGTGCGCGACGCCCCGCTTGACCACACAGGGCAGGGTGACGCCGACCGGCCCCTCCCAGCCGAACTTCCCGACGATCTCCGCGACGACCTCGGCCACCGCCTCGGGCGTGGACGGTTGCGGAGTGGGGATGCGTAGCCGCTCGCCCTCGAGCACACCGGTCTCAAGGTCCACGACACAGCCCTTGATGCCGGAGCCGCCGATATCGACTCCGAACCCGCGGGTAGCGCTCATCCCCGTGGTCCTTCCTGCTCGATTCAGAAACGTGGTGCGCAGACCATAACGGTCATGTGGTCGTATGGTCCCGTGGGTCTGGCTGATGAGGTACCGACGTTGGTGGATCCGGCCCGGTTGCGCACCGTCGCGATCGAGGTGGCGAGCGCGGCAGGCGAACTGGTCGCGGCCATGAGAGGTGGTCAGCGGCGGTTCTCCGGCGCGGTGGACACCAAGAGCACGGCGACGGACGTGGTCACCGCGGCCGATCGCGCGGCCGAGGACCTGATCCGGTCCCGGCTGGCGGAACTGCGTCCCGCGGACGGGGTGCTGGGCGAGGAAGCGGGCGATGACGCCGCGGGCGCCAGGGTGCGCTGGGTGGTCGACCCGATCGACGGCACGGTGAACTACCTCTACGGCCTGCCGCAGTACGCGGTCTCGGTGGCCGCCGAGGTGGACGGGATCGCGGTGGCCGCCTGCGTGGTCGAGCCGGCGGCGGGCCGGGTGTGGAGCGCGGCGCGCGGTCAGGGGGCCACCCTGGACGGCGAGCCGCTGCGGACCTCGGCCACCGTCGAACTGCCGCTGGCGCTGGTCGCGACCGGGTTCGCGTACAAAGTCGAGCGGCGCGGCAGGCAGGCCGACCTGGCCGCGCGGCTGGCCAGGGGCGTGCGCGATCTGCGGCGCAGCGGCTCGGCCGCGATCGACCTGTGCTCGGTGGCGGCGGGCTGGGTGGACGCCTACTTCGAGCACGGGCTCGGGCACTGGGACTGGGCGGGCGGCGGCCTGATCGCCGAGGAGGCAGGCGCGGTGCTGCGCCGCCCGAACACCGACGGCGCCGACCCGGACGGCCTGGGCGCCGACCTCACCCTCGCCGTGACCCCCGGCGTGGCGGCAGAACTGACAGAACTACTCCGCCGCTCCGGCGCCGCCGAGATCTGAGAATGCCGAGTTGGCCCAACCGGGACGCCCGGTTGGGCCAACTTGGTGTACCACTTGGGCCAACTCGGCGTACGAGTTCGGCCGACACTTGGTGGTCAGCAGTGCACGTTGCGGGCGCTGGCGAGCTGTTCGGCGTCGAGTTGCGGGGGCGGCGGAGCGGCCTGCTGGCCGCCCTTCTCGGGCTGCTGTTCGGCCCATTCCTTGAGCTTGTCCAGCAGCTGCCGGGTGCTCGGGGCGGGCTTGATCCCGTCGAACTTCTTGCCCAGCACCACGTCCACAGTGGAGTCCTGGCGCTCGTCCCTGACCAGCTGCACGCACGGGGCCAGCAGGCTCATCGTGCGTGCCGCGCCTGCCCCGTTCGGGCCGTAGCGGAGCTGGCCGTGGCAGCTCAGCTTGTCCGCGTAGACCGGGTCGTCGCCCGGCTCACCGGCCTTGTTGAAGCCGAAACCGATCAGCTCCTCGTTGACCAGTTTGGCCTGTCCGCGCAGGCCACCGCCGTTGAGCACGCGGATCTTCACATCGCTGGCCGGCCACGGGTCGGTCTTGTCCAGGGCGTCCCTGGCCTGGCCCTGACCGTTGTAGGGGGTCTTGCCCGCCTCCACCGCGGGGGGTCCGTCACAGCGGACCGCGGCCTCCACGTCGTCGACGTTGCGGAAGACCTTGCTCCACACGAACGTCGCTATCACACCCAGCAAGGCCAGGATGATCAGCGCCGGTAGCGGGCGTCGCCTCCGATAACGTCCGAGGCCCTGCCTCACGCTCCCCGCTGCCACGTCCTCCGCCCTCCCCGGCGTTGTCCGCCATCGCCTGAACCCACGTCGACGATCAGCCTAGGCGGTAACGGCTCGGCATGCGTGACCAGTTTCGTCTTCCTTGTCGGCCGATGGGGTGCTACTGGCCACATCCGCCGCGCTTATGGGTGACCCAGTGAATGCGACAGGCCGCGATGGGCTACCCTCTCGGCGCTCCGGCCCGCCGGTAAGCCGATTTACCTGATCGACTTCTCCGGCGGCACCGCGGTTCTCGAAGAGAGACGGCCGTCACTGGGGACGGCGGGCACAAAACGGTGCGCTGGAACGTTAACCAGCGGCACGAACCACCATCTTGAGCAAAACGCAGGGGTGACTACACGATGGCGACCGACTACGACGCACCGCGCCGTGGCGAGACCGACGACCTCGCCGAGGACTCGCTTGAAGAGCTGAAGGCGCGGCGTAACGAGACGCAGTCCGGGGTGGTCGATGTCGACACCGACGCGCCGGACGAGAACTTCGAGCTGCCCGGCGCCGACCTGTCCGGCGAGGAGCTGACCGTCAAGGTGCTCCCGAAGCAGGACGACGAGTTCACCTGCTCCCGCTGCTTCCTGCTGCACCACCGCAGCCGGTTGTCCCGGGAGAAGGCCGGGCAGTACATCTGCCGCGACTGCGACTGAGCGGGCACGGGCACCAGCCTGGGGATGGCTGGTGCCCGGACCGACGGTCGCGATGGCAGCGTCATCGACGCTGCCCGCGGTCCCTATCGGGCGGACTTGGCCGCCAATTCGCGCAGCAGTCCGGCCAGCTTCTCCGCCTGCCGGACGCTGAAGATCCAGTACGGGGTGGGGTCGTCCGGGTCGGTCAGCTCGACCAGCACCGCGGGTCCGACCCAGCCCTGGTGCGCCACGAACGCGGCCGGGTCCAGGTCCCGGCCCAGCGCCGGGCGCTTCTCCTCGGCGTCCAGCACGGTGACCCTGCCGACGAACTCCAGCGGCAGGTGGGCCTCGCCCACCCACAGCTCACCGCCCTTGACCTGCACCTGCCGCCTGCCCAGCCACAGCATGGTCACCACGACCAGCGGCACCAGCAGCAGGTACGGCAGCCAGGAGCGCACCCCCGGGTAGCCCATGTGGATCTCCGCGGCCAGCAGCACCGCGCCGGCCAGGGGTAGCGGCCAGCCCCACCACGGGAGGTAGAGCCGCTCACTGAAGTGGACATCCCCGGCCGTATCGACCGCGCGCGCGTTCCTGCTCACGGGCATCAGGGTAATGTCGCCCGCCGTGCCCAGCGTTGAGGTGCTCCTGACCCGGCTTGATCCGGATGTGCCCGTCCCGTCCTACGCCCGTCCCGGCGATGCCGGCGCCGACCTGGTGACCACCAGCGACCTGGTGCTGCCACCGGGGGAGCGCGCGGTGGTCGGCACCGGGGTGGCGATCGCGCTGCCCATCGGGTTCGCCGCCTTCGTGCATCCCCGCTCCGGGCTGGCGGCCCGAGCTGGGCTCAGCGTGGTCAACACACCTGGCACCATCGACGCGGGATACCGCGGCGAGATCAAGATCTGTCTGGTCAACCACGACCTGCGCGAACCGATCAAGCTGCTCCGCGGCGACCGGATCGCGCAGCTGGTCATCCAGCGGGTCGAACAGGCCGAGTTCCGCGAGGTCGCCGAGCTGCCCGAGTCCGTGCGCGGTGCGGGCGGCTACGGGTCGACCGGGGGAGCCGCGGCACTGGCCGGGCAGCGAGCCGGGCAGCACGGCGGTTCGCCTGATGTGACGGAGGTCTGAGGGGATGTTCGGGTTCGGGCGGCGCGGCAAGCGGCGCAAGGCGGCCGGCGAGCAGGCCGGCGGCGGGGAACACCTCGAGCCGGGCGGCGAGTCGGCCGAGGAGGGTTTCGACGGGCCCTACGACGAGCGGGAGGCGCCCGCGGACCAGCTGTCCCGGCTGGACCTCGGCTCGATCCGGGTGCCGGTGCCCGACGGCACCCAGCTCCAGGTGGAGGTGGCGCCGGAGGGCGAGGTGCAGGCCGTGCACCTGGTGACCCCGGTGGCCCGGCTCACCGTGAGTGCCTTCGCCGCCCCCCGTTCGGGTGGGCTGTGGCAGGAGGTCAGCAAGGAACTGGCCGAGCAGCTGCGCAACGACGGCGCCCGGGTGGTGCTGGAGGGCGGGGACTGGGGCACCGAGCTGGTGGCCTCCTCGCCGGAGATGTCGCTGCGTTTCGTCGGGGTGGACGGGCCGCGCTGGATGCTGCGCGCGGTCGCGGCCGGACCGACCGAGCACTCCGCCGCGGCCGGCGAGGCGCTGCGCGAGATCGTGCGCGGCACCGTGGTGGTGCGCGGTGAATCGCCGCTGCCGGTGCGCACCCCGCTGCCGCTGGAATTGCCGGACGCGATCGCCAAGCACCTGGCCCAGGAACAGGGCTAGACAAACCGCACCCGGGCCCGGATCAGGGTCCGGGTGTGATCTGGCCTGCTGTGCCCAAGCACACCCCCGCCGAGCAGCGTGAACGGGGCGGGAACTTTGTCCCGTTTGTAGGCGTTCTAAACGGTGAAACCGCCGGTCAGCCCGTCTGGAGTAAAAACAACCCCGGATGGTTACCCTGGCGGTATATCGGGGCCACAACGGAGGGCCCCTTTCGTATGGGGAGCGCCGGAATGAGTGGCAGCGGGGGCTACTGGCGGCGGATGGTCCGCAAGCTGACGAGCGATGTCAGCGAGCTGGACGCCGACGACCTGTCCCGAAAAGCCGAGGCACAGGGCGCCGTGAAGGCGTGTGACTGCCGATCCGGCGAGGAGGTCACCGTGCTGGGGCGGCTGCGCAGCGTGGAGCTGTGCCCGCGGGACGCGGTGGCGACCCTGGAGGCCGAGTTGTACGACGGCACCGAGGGGGTCACCCTGGTGTGGCTCGGCAGGCGCCGCATCCCCGGGATCGAACCGGGCCGCACGATCAAGGCGCGGGGGCGGATCGCGGTGCGGGACGGGCGTAAAGTGCTCTACAACCCGTACTACGAGCTGCAGACCACCTCCTGATCGTGAGCGTATGAGCGAATCCACCACTCCGCAGGCCGGTCCGACCGCCGTGCCGGAGCAGCCCGAGTCCCCGGACCCCAGGTCCGCCGATCTCGAACCCGCCAAGGATGCCGCTGAGGACGTCGCCGAAGACGCCGCAGCGGATGCCGCGGAGCCCATGCCCACAATGTGGGAGCAGATGGGCGGCCTGGTCGGCTTCATCTCGGCCTCCGTGCCCGTCGCGGTGTTCGTCTTCGTCAACTGGGCCACCAGCATGTGGCCGGCGATCTGGAGCGCCCTTGGCGTGGCCGTGGCGATCGGCCTCTGGCGGCTGATCCGCAAGGAGAAGCTGATGCCCGCCGTCTCCGGCGTGCTGGGCGTGGGCATCGCCGCGTTCATCGCCTACCGGGTCGGCGAGGCCAAGGGCTTCTTCCTGTACGGCATCTGGGTCAGCCTGATCTTCGGCGGCCTGTTCCTGGTCTCCCTACTGGTGCGCTGGCCGTTGGTGGGCGTCATCTGGTCCGGCCTCAACGGGCACGGCTTCGGCTGGCGCGAACACCCCAAGGCCCGCTTCGGCTACGACCTGGCCACGGTCTTCTGGACGCTGGTGTTCGCGGCCAGGTTCGTGGTGCAGAACTGGCTGTACGAGGGCGACCAGACCACGCTGCTGGGCATCACCCGGCTGGCCATGGGGTACCCGTTGACGGCGGTCGCGCTGCTGGTCACGGTCTGGGCGGTGCGCCGCGCCAAACAGATCGAAGAGGCCCACGCCTCGGCGACCCAGCCCGCCCCCGCGGGCACCCCAGCCCCCGGCCAAGCCTGACCGTACGAGTTGGCCCAAGTGGTACGCCAACTTGGGCCAACTCGGCGTACCGCTTGGGCCAACTCGGCGGCTGGGGTGGGTGGGTCAGCTCAGGAGGGCTTGCTGGACTTCGTTTTCCACGTCGCTGGTGGCTACGAAGAGGAGTTCGTCGCCGGCTTCGAGGGTGTCGTCCGGTTGCGGGACGATGACCCGGCCGCCGCGCAGGATGGTGACCAGGGCGGCGTCCCGGGGGAGGCGGAGGGCCTTGACGGCGCGGCCGGAGAGCGGGGTGTCCTCGGGGAGGGTCACCTCGACCAGGTTGGCGCCGCCCTGACGGAAGGTCAGCAGGCGGACCAGATCGCCGACCGTGACGGCTTCCTCGACCATGGCGGCGAGCATGCGCGGGGTGGAGACCGCCACGTCCACGCCCCACGCCTCGGTGAACAGCCATTCGTTGCGGGGGTCGTTGACCCTGGCGACCACCCGGCGGACCGCGAACTCGGTCTTGGCCAGCAGGGCCACCACCAGGTTGACCTTGTCATCGCCGGTGGCGGCGATGACCACGTCGCACAGCTCCATGCCCGCCTCCTCAAGAGAGGAGAGTTCGCAGGCGTCGGCGTGCACCCACTCGGCCTGTTCGACGGCGTGCGGGTCGAAGTGGTTGCGGTCCCGCTCGATCAGCATGACCTGGTGCTCGGAGTCGAGCAGTTCGCGGGCGATGGACCGGCCGACCGCCCCGGCCCCGGCGATGGCGACGCGCATCAGTTGTTCTCCTCGGGAGCCTGGGCAGCGGCCGCGCTGACATCGGTGACGGTGCCGGAGAGGGCGGCGACGTAGACCTGGTCGCCGGACTGCACCACGGTGTCCCGGTCCGGGAGCACGCCGGTGCCGAAGCGCATCACGAAGGACACCCTGGCGCCCACCGCCTCCTCGACCTCGCGCACCTCGCGGCCGACCCAGCCCTCGTGCAGCGGCAGCTGGAAGACCGCCACCGTGCCCGAGGGGTCGCGCCAGGCGGTGGCCACGCCGTCGGGTAGCAGCATCCGCAGGAACCGGTCGGTGGTCCAGGGCACGGTGGCCACGGTGGGGATGCCCAGCCGCTCGTAGACCGCGGCCCGCTTGGGGTCGTAGATCCGGGCGACCACGTGCTCCACGCCGAAGGTCTCACTGGCCACCCTGGCGGAGATGATGTTGGAGTTGTCGCCGTTGGAGACCGCGGCGAAGGCCCCGGCCCGCTCGATCCCGGCCTCGATGAGCACCTGCCGGTCGAAGCCGATGCCGACCACCTGCTGGCCGTGGAAGTCCCCGCCCAGCCTGCGGAAGGACTGCACGTTCTTGTCCACCACCGCGACGGTGTGGCCGAGCCGTTCCAGCCCCTTGGCCAGCGAAGCCCCCACACGGCCGCAGCCCATGATGACCACGTGCACTAAGTTCCTCCTCCAAGCACGGCGGTACATCTAACCTTCCCCCAAACGGGGGATGGCCGCGACCCGTGTTCCGACTTTGCCAACATACCGACGGCTGACCGGGCCCGGTGCTGGTGGCCCCGTCTACGCTGCGTCCCGTGTCCAAGTTCGCCACCGCGGCCAAACGCCTCCTGGTGGGGCGGCCGTTCCGCAGTGACCGGCTCTCCCACACGCTCTTGCCCAAGCGCATCGCGCTGCCGGTGTTCGCCTCCGACGCGTTGTCCTCGGTGGCTTACGCGCCGGAGGAGATCTTCCTGGTGCTCTCCATCGCCGGGCTCTCGGGCTACGTGTTCGCGCCGTGGATCGGGGTGGCGGTGGCGGTGGTCATGATGACCGTCGTCTTCAGTTACCGGCAGAACGTGCACGCCTACCCCTCCGGCGGCGGCGACTACGAGATCGCGAACGCGAACCTGGGGCGCTACGGCGGCCTGACCGTGGGCAGCGCGCTGCTGGTGGACTACATCCTCACCGTGGCCGTGTCGATCTCCTCGGCGATGGCCAACATCGGCTCGCTGATCCCGTACGTGGCCGAGCACAAGGTGATCTTCGCGGTGGTGGCCATCGTGCTGCTCACCGCGGTCAACCTGCGCGGCATCCGGGAGTCCGGCAGCGCCTTCGCCATCCCGACCTACGCGTTCATGATCGGCATGATCCTGATGATCCTGTTCGGGATGTTCCGCGGGTTCATCCTGGGCGAGAGCATGCCCGCGGAGAGCGCCGGGTTCACCCTGAACGCCGAGCACGACGAACTCATGGGCCTGGCGCTGGCGATGATCGTGCTGCGCTCGTTCACCCAGGGCTGCGCCGCGCTGACCGGGGTCGAGGCGATCAGCAACGGCGTGCCCGCCTTCCGCAAGCCGAAGTCGCGCAACGCCGCCACCACGCTGCTGATGATGGGCCTGATCGCGGTGATCATGCTGATGGGCCTGGTGGTGCTGGCCCAGCTGACCGGGGTCAAGATCGCCGAGCACCCGGCGACCCAGCTCGGCGGCGCCCCGGCGGACTACCACCAGAAGACCATGGTGGTGCAGATCGCCAACGCGGTCTTCAACGGCTTCCCGGTGGGCGCGGTGTTCATCGCCGCGGTCACCGCGCTGATCCTGGTGCTGGCGGCCAACACCGCCTTCAACGGCTTCCCGGTGCTCGGCTCGATCCTGGCCCAGGACCGCTACCTGCCGCGCCAGCTGCACACCCGCGGCGACCGGCTGGCCTTTTCCAACGGCATCGTCTTCCTCGCCGGGTTCGCCATCCTGCTGGTCATCCTCTACGAGGCCGAGGTCGGCAGGCTGATCCCGCTCTACACCGTCGGCGTGTTCGTCTCCTTCACGCTCAGCCAGGCCGGCATGGTCCGGCACTGGAACAAGCTGCTGCGCGGCGAGCAGGACACCGCGGTGCTCACCCGGCTCAAGCGGTCCCGGCTGATCAGCGGCTTCGGCATGATCATGACCGGCGTGGTGCTGATCGTCGTGCTGATCACCAAGTTCACCCTGGGCGCCTGGGTGGCGATCGCGGCGATGGCCGCGGTGTTCGCGCTGATGACCGGCATCCGCAAGCACTACGACCACGTGGCCCAGGAGCTGGAGGCGGCCGAGGCGGACCGCTCGCACACCTTGCCCGCGCGCAACCACGCGGTGGTGCTGGTCTCCAAGCTGCACATGCCGACCCTGCGCGCGATCAGCTACGCCAGGGCCACCCGGCCGGACGTGCTGGAGGCGGTCACGGTCAACGTGGACGACACCGACACCCGGCGGCTGGTCACCGAGTGGGAACGGCAGGACATCCCGGTGCCGCTCAAGGTGGTCGAATCGCCCTACCGCGAGATCACCAAGCCGGTGCTGGACTACGTCAAGCGGATCCGCACCAGCAACCCGCGGGACGTGGTGACCGTGTTCATCCCGGAGTACGTGGTCGGCCGCTGGTGGGAGCATGTGCTGCACAACCAGAGCGCGCTGCGGCTCAAGGGCAGGCTGCTGTTCCAGCCCGGTGTGATGGTGGTGTCGGTGCCCTGGCAGCTGGTCTCCTCCGAACGCCGGGTCGCCGAGGCCCCGGTGGTCGTGCCCGGCGCCATCCGCCGCGGCTTCGACCCGGTCCACGCCACCCGGAAGGCCGCCGAGGACCGCCGCAAGAAGGCAGCCGCCAAGGCCGCCGCGAAGAAGGAGAGCAGCAAACCGTGACGCAGGACCGCCTGGACTGGACCGGCCGCCGCCTGGAGGTCGAGATCGGCCCGGTGGCGCACGGCGGCCACTGCGTCGCCCGGCACGAGGGCCGGGTGCTCTTCGTCCGGCACGCCCTGCCGGGGGAGAAGGCCCTGGTCCAGGTCACCGAGGACAACGGCGGCTCGTTCTGCCGCGCCGACGCGATCACCGTGCACACCCCGTCCCCGGACCGGGTCAGCCCGCCCTGTCCGCTGGCCGCGCCCGGTGAGTGCGGCGGCTGCGACTGGCAGCACGCCAGCCCCGCCGCCCAGCGCGCGCTCAAGGCCGCCGTGGTCATGGAACAGCTGCGGCGGATCGCCGGCCTGGACCGCAAGGTGACGGTGGAGGAACTGCCCGGCGGCTCCCTGGAATGGCGCAGCCGGGTCCGGCTGGCCATCGGCCAGGGCGGCCGCGCTGGTCTGCGGGCGCACCGCAGCCACCGGGTGATCCCGCTGCGGGACTGCGCCATCGCCCTGCCCGGGGCCCTGGAGCCGGTGCTGAACCGGAGCTGGAAGCCCGGCACGGAGCTGGAGGTGGCCAAGGACGGCACCGGCCAGGTGCACATCGCGGAGATCCGCAAGGACCGCCCGCCCAGGGTGATGGCGGGCGACGGCCTGGCCCACGAACACGCCGCGGGCCGGGACTGGCGACTGGCCGCGAGCGGCTTCTGGCAGGTCCACCCGGCCGCCGCGGACACCTTCGCCCAGGTCGTGGACGACTGGGCGCAGGCCCCCGTCGGCGGCACCGCCTGGGACCTCTACGGCGGCGTCGGGCTCTTCGGCGCGGTGCTGGCCCGCCAGGTCGGCCCGACCGGCTCGGTGCTGGTGATCGAGTCCTCGAAGCGGGCCGTCGTGGACGGCACCGCGAACCTGGCCGACCTGCCCCAGGTGCGGCTACGGGTGGGCCGGGTGGAGCGGGTGCTGGGCACGGCGGAACTGCGCGCGGAACGGCCCGACGTGGTGGTGCTGGACCCGCCGCGCAAGGGCGCGGGCAAGGACGTGGTGGCGGCGGTGGCGGCGGCCGGACCTGATCGAGTGGTGCACATCGCCTGCGATCCGGCGGCGCTGGCCCGGGATGTCGGACTGTTCGCCACACACGGTTACCAGCTGGCCGAGCTGCGTGCGTTTGACGCCTTCCCGATGACCCACCATGTTGAGTGCATAGCTCTGCTGACCCGCTGACCGGGGCAAGGCCCAGGAGGTAGCCATGAGCGATGCCAACTCCGAGTGCCCACCACACGACTGGAGCGGGGGTGACGAGGCGACCGGCCGGTATTGCGTCAAGTGTGGCGAGGGCCTGCACTGAGCGTGCGCAGAGGCGTGAAACCTGTTGTCACCCAGTGTTTCTCCGCGATTTGTGGTCGAAGCCAGAGCATGATGGGATCGCAGTCCGACGGGTCGTTCCCCTGTCGGTGATCATGTGATCCTGGGAGGTTCTGGCCGGTGTCTGGCGACTCATTCGTCCACCTGCATGTGCACACCGAGTACTCCATGCTCGATGGGGCGGCCAAGATCGCGCCGTTGTTCGCGGAGGCCAGTCGGCTGGGCATGACCGCGGTCGGCATGTCCGACCACGGCAACATGTACGGGGCGGACGAGTTCTTCCAGACGTCCAGGAAGCACGGGATCAAGCCGATCATCGGCATCGAGGCGTATGTCGCCCCCGGCAGTCGTCTGCACAAGAAACCGGTCTTCTGGGGTGACCCCGGACAGCGGAGCGACGACGTGTCCGGTGCTGGCGCGTTCACGCACATGACCATGTTCGGCCGCAACTCCACCGGTGTGCGCAATCTCTTCAAGCTGTCCAGCATCGCGAGTATGGAGGGCCTGTACTACCGGCCCCGGATGGACCGGGAGATCATCGCGGAGAACGCCGAGGGGATCATCGCGACCACCGGGTGCCCCTCCGGCGAGGTGCAGACCCGGCTCCGGCTCGGGCACGAGGCCGAGGCGTTGCAGGCCGCGGCGGACTATCGGGACATCTTCGGCGCGGACTACTTCTTCCTCGAACTCATGGACCACGGGCTGTCCATCGAGCGGCGGGTGCGGGAGGGGCTGCTGGAGATCGGGCGCAAGCTCAACATCCCGCCGCTGGCCACCAACGACTCGCACTACGTCACCAAGGACCAGGCCGACGCGCACTCGGCGTTGCTGTGTGTGCAGTCCGGCAAGATGCTCTCCGACCCGAACCGGTTCAAGTTTGACGGCGACGGCTACTACCTGAAGTCGGCCGCGGAGATGCGTGAGCTGTGGGACGGGCAGGTGCCCGGAGCCTGCGACTCCACCCTGGTGATCGCGGAGATGGTCGAGTCCTACGACGACGTGTGGGCGCACCGGGACCGGATGCCGGTCTTCCCGGTGCCCGAGGGCGAGACCCAGGAGTCCTTCCTCTTCAAGCAGGTCATGGAGGGGTTGCACCGGCGGTTCCCGGAGGGCGTCCCGGAGGGCTACGCCGAGCGGGCCGAGTTCGAGCTGAACGTCATCGCGGGCAAGGGATTCCCGGCCTACTTCCTGGTCGTCGGCGACCTGGTGGACTACGCCAAGTCGGTGGGCATCCGGGTCGGGCCCGGTCGTGGCTCGGCCGCGGGCGCGCTGGTCGCCTACGCGCTGGGCATCACCAACATCGACCCGATCCCGCACGGCCTGCTGTTCGAGCGGTTCCTCAACCCCGAGCGCACCGCCATGCCCGATATCGACATCGACTTCGACGACCGCCGCCGCGGCGAGATGGTCCGCTACGCCACCGAGAAGTGGGGCAGCGACCGGGTCGCCCAGGTGATCACCTTCGGCACCATTAAGACCAAGGCGGCCATCAAGGACTCGGCGCGCGTGCACTACGGGCAGCCCGGGTTCGCCATCGCGGACAAGATCTCCAAGGCGCTGCCGCCGCCGATCATGGCCAAGGACATCCCGCTCTCCGGCATCGTCAACCCCAAGCACGAGCGCTACGGCGAGGCCGCCGAGGTCCGCACCCTGATCGAGAACGACCAGGACGTGGCCAAGATCTTCGAGACCGCGCGCGGGCTGGAGGGCCTGATCCGCAACGCGGGCGTGCACGCCTGTGCGGTGATCATGTCCTCCGAGCCGCTGATCGAGTCCATCCCGCTGTGGCGGCGCGACGACGGTTCGATCATCACCGGCTGGGACTACCCGTCGTGTGAGAACCTCGGCCTGCTCAAGATGGACTTCCTCGGTCTGCGCAACCTCACCGTCATGGGCGACGCGATCGACAACATCAAGGCCAACCGTGGTCTGGACATCGATCTGGACACGCTCACGCTGGACGACAAGGCCACCTACGAGCTGCTCTCCCGCGGCGACACCCTCGGCGTGTTCCAGCTCGACGGCGGCCCCATGCGCGACCTGCTGCGCCGCATGCAGCCCAACGCCTTCGGCGACATCGTCGCGGTCGGCGCGCTGTACCGGCCGGGCCCGATGGGCATGAACGCGCACAACGACTACGCCGACCGCAAGAACAAGCGGCAAGAGGTCAAGCCGATCCACCCTGAGCTGGAGGTACCGCTCAAGGAGATCCTCTCCGAGACCTACGGCCTGATCGTCTACCAAGAGCAGATCATGTTCATCGCGCAGAAGGTCGCCAGCTACTCGATGGGCCGCGCGGACGTGCTGCGCAAGGCGATGGGCAAGAAGAAGCAGGAGGTCCTGGAGAAGGAGTACGAGGGCTTCCACGCGGGCATGCAGGCCAACGGCTTCTCCGACCAGGCGGTCAAGGCGCTGTGGGACACCATCCTCCCGTTCGCCGGGTACGCGTTCAACAAATCGCACGCGGCCGCCTACGGCCTGGTCTCCTACTGGACCGCCTACCTCAAGGCGAACTTCCGCGCCGAGTACATGGCCGCGCTGCTCACCTCGGTCGGTGACAACAAGGACAAGTCCGCGGTCTACCTCTCCGAATGCCGACGGCTGGGCATCAAGGTGCTGCCGCCGGATGTCAACGAGTCCGCGCTGCGCTTCGCCGCGGTCGGCACCGACATCCGCTTCGGCCTCGGCGCGATCCGCAACGTCGGCGCCAACGTGGTCGAGTCGATCATCGCCAGCCGGGAGAAGAAGGGGAAGTACGGCTCCTTCACCGACTTCCTGGACAAGTCCGAACTGGTCTGTTGCAACAAGCGGGTCATCGAATCGCTGATCAAGGCAGGCGCCTTCGACTCCTTCGAGAGCACCCGGCTCTCCCTGATGCAGGTGCACGAGGAGGCGGTGGACGCCGTCGTCGGGCTCAAGCGCCAGGAGGCGATGGGCCAGTTCGACCTCTTCGGCGGCGGTGACGACAGCGCGGACGCGGAAAGCTCCTCCCCGCTGGCGCACCTGAAGTTCGGCGCCGAGGAATGGCCGCGCAAGCAGATGCTCGGCTTCGAGCGGGAGATGCTCGGCCTCTACGTCTCCGCGCACCCGCTGGACGGCGCCGAGCGCATCCTGCGCAAGAACGCGCAGAAGACCATCGCCGAACTGCTCAACGACCCGCCCAAGGAGGGTGAGGTCGTCATCGCCGGGATGATCTCCGGCCTGGAACGCCGGGTGAACAAGAACGGCGAACCCTGGGCCATCGCCACGGTGGAGGACCTGGACGCCGCGATCGAGGTGCTGTTCTTCCCCAAGAGCTACAGCGTGCTCTCCGCCGACCTGGTCGAGGACGCCGCGGTGGCGATCAAGGGCCGGGTGAACTGGCGCGAGGACAAGATGTCCATCTTCGGCGGCGGGGTGATCCCCCTCGATATCGCCGACGCGGAGAACAACCCGGGCATGGACCCGCCGTTCGTGCTGGCCTGCAACCCGGAGAAGCTCAGCGAGGAAGTCCTGCTGGAGCTGAAGCGGACGCTGTCCATGCACAAGGGCGACACCCCGCTGCACCTCAAGCTGTGCTTCCGCCGGGAGGCCACCCTGATGGCCGTGGACGACTACCCGATCAAGGTCAGCCCGGCCTTCCTCGGCGAGATCAAGGCCCTGCCCGGAATCGCCGTCGGCGCCTGACCCGCGCCTGGGTCGAGTTGTCCAGTCAAGACTCGTAATCTGGCAGACGTCCACCCGTTCGAGTGGCGGGTGGCGTCCTGCCCTGGGTCTTGAGTGGGAGGCCGGAAGTTTTAGGACCCGGCAGGAGTGGTGGCCGGACGCGATCAGGCCGTGACCACTCCAGCCGTCTCCGTAGACTGGCCGACAGCCGCCGAACGGGCGGCGTTTCCCGTTGTGGAGCGGGATGACAGGCGAGCTACAGCGTAACGAGGGGTGTGAGGTGCAACTACTCGAATCCGTGCGTAGCCCGGCGGATCTGAAACGGATGAGCCAGGAGGAGCTGGCCCTGCTGGCCGCGGAGATCCGCGCGTTCCTGGTGGACAAGGTCTCGCGTACCGGCGGGCACCTGGGTCCCAACCTGGGCGTGGTCGAGATCACCCTCGCCATTCACCGGGTCTTCGACTCCCCGCACGATGCCGTGCTGTTCGACACCGGGCACCAGTCCTACGTGCACAAAATGGTCACCGGCCGCCTCGACGGCTTCGACAAGCTGCGCCAGCGCGGCGGGCTCTCCGGCTACCCGAGCCGCTCCGAGAGCGAGCACGACCTGGTCGAGTCCAGCCACGCTTCGACCGCGCTGTCTTACGCCGACGGCCTGGCCACCGCGTTCAAGCTCTCCGGCAAGCGGCGGCACGTGGTCGCGGTGGTCGGCGACGGCGCGCTCACCGGCGGCATGTGCTGGGAAGCGCTGAACAACATCGCGGGCGACAAGTCCCGGCCACTGGTGATCGTGGTCAACGACAACGGCCGGTCCTACTCGCCGACCATCGGCGGCCTGGCCGACCACCTCGCCTCCCTGCGGCTGCGGCCCGGGTACGAGCGCGCGCTGGAAAGCGGCAAGCGGACGCTGCAGAACACCCCGGTCGTCGGCAAGCCGCTCTACGCGGCCCTGCACGCGGCCAAGCGCGGCATCAAGGACGCGCTGAGCCCGCAGGTGATGTTCGAGGACCTGGGCCTGAAGTACTTCGGTCCGGTGGACGGGCACGACCAGCAGGCCTTCGAGGCCGCGCTGGAGCGGGCCAAGGCCTTCGGCGGCCCGGTCATCGTGCACGCGGTCACCCAGAAGGGCCGCGGCTACGCCCCCGCGGAGAACCACGTCGCCGACGTCATGCACGCCATCGGCGTGATCGACCCGGTCACCGGCAAGGCCACCAAGAAGAAGGCCGCCGACTGGACCGGCGTTTTCGCCAACGAGATCGTCAAGATCGGCGCCGAGCGCGAGGACGTGGTGACGATCACCGCCGCGATGCTCGGCCCGACCGGCCTGGCCAAGTTCGCCGAGACCTACCCCGGCCGCTGCCTGGACGTGGGCATCGCCGAACAGCACGCGATGACCGCCGCGGCCGGCCTGGCCATGGGCGGCATGAAGCCGGTGTTCGCGGTCTACTCGACCTTCCTCAACCGGGCCTTCGACCAGCTGCTGATGGAGGTCGCGCTGCACAAGCAGCCGGTGTCCATCGTGCTGGACCGCTCCGGTGTCACCGGCGACGACGGCGCCAGCCACAACGGCATGTGGGACCTGTCCATCCTCGGCATCGTGCCGGGCATGCGGGTCGCGGTGCCGCGGGACGCGGTCACCCTGCGCGAGGAACTGCGCGAGTCGGTGGCCATCGACGACGGCCCGTCCGCGATCCGCTACGGCAAGGGCGCGGTGATCGAGGAGATCCCCGCACTCGAACGGATCGGCGTGGTCGACGTGCTGCGCCGCCCGGCCGAGGGCGAGGGCAAGGACGTGCTGCTGGTCGCGGTCGGCTGCTTCGCCGAGCTGGCCCTGGAAGCGGCGCAGCGGCTCTCCGATCAGGGCGTCGGAGTGACCGTCGTCGACCCGCGGTGGGTTGTTCCCGTTCCCACCGAACTGGTCGCGATGGCCGCCGAGCACCGCCTCGTGGTCACCGTCGAGGACGCGGGCCGCCACGGCGGCTTCGGCTGGGCGACCTCGGCCGCGCTGCGCGATGCCAACCTGGACGTGCCACTGCGCGACCTGGCCATCCCGCAGCGCTTCCTGGACCACGCCTCGCGTAACCAGGTGCTGGCCGACCTGGGGCTCACCGCCCAGGACGTGGCCCGCCGGGTGACCGAGTGGACCGCGGAGTACCTCGGCGAGGACGCCGAGCAGGACACCCCGGCCGAGGCGTCCGCGCCGCAGGCCAAGGAGTCCACTGTGGACAAGACCCCGGCCAGCCGGTCGCGCAAGCGCCCGCAGAGCTGAGTCTCCGCACACAGCAACCGCCGGCCCGTCCCCGCGTCCTGGGGGCGGGCCGGTGGCGTGCTCAGCCAATCCTCAGCTCATCGACAGGGTGTCGACAGCCCTGCTGGTCCACTGTGGTCCACGGCCGTGGCATCGTGGTGGGGTGCGGATCCTGATTGTGGAGGACGAACAGCCCCTGGCCGACGCCATCGCGCGCGGACTGCGCCGGGAGGGCATGGCCGTGGACGTGGCCTACGACGGGGAGTCGGGGCACGAGAAGTCCGCGGTGACCCGGTACGACGTCGTGGTGCTGGACCGGGACCTGCCCGGCATGTCCGGCGACGAGCTGTGCAGGCAGATCGTCGACTCCGGCGCGCTCACCCGGGTGATCATGCTGACCGCGAGTGGCACCGTGCAGGACCGCGTTTCCGGCCTGTCCCTTGGCGCCGATGACTACCTGGCCAAGCCCTTCGCCTTCCCCGAACTGGTCGCCAGGGTCCGGGCGCTGGGCCGCCGGGCCACCCCGGCCATGCCGCCGGTGCTCACCGTGGCCGACGTGGTGCTCAACCCGGCCCGGCGCAGCGTGCAGCGGGCCGGTGCGCCAGTCGAACTGACCCGCAAGGAGTTCGGCGTGCTGGAGGTCCTGCTCGCCGCGGGCGGGGCCGTGGTCAGCAGCGAGGAACTGCTGGAACGGGTGTGGGACGAGAACGCCGACCCGTTCACCACCACCGTGCGGGTCACCGTGATGACGCTGCGCAAGAAGCTCGGCGAACCGGGCATCATCGAAACCGTGGTCGGCTCCGGCTACCGGGTGCCGGTCAACGCCGGAGCGGAGCCCGCTGATTCCTGACACCCAGCCGGCCGCCGAGGCCGGGGCGCTGCGCCGCCGCCGCGGCCCGGGGCTGCGGGTGCGGCTGACTCTGCTGGCGACCTCCCTGGTGGCGGCCGTCAGCCTGCTGCTGCTCTGGCTGGGCTGGATGCTGGTCGGCGGGGTGGTCGACCAGTACCCGACCTTCCCGCCGAACGCCAAGATCCGGGTGCTCGGCCAGGACCTGCCGCCCTCCCAGGTGCACGAGATCCTCAAGGACAACGCGCGCGACGTCGTGCTCAACTCCGGCGCGATCGCCTTCGTGTGCATGGTGCTGGCCACCGCGATCCTGGCCTGGGCGCTGACCGGCCGGGTGTTGCGGCCACTGCACGAGGTCACCCACACCGCGCACCGGCTGTCCGTGGAGTCCATGGACGAACGCATCGCGCTGCGCGGCCCCCGGGACGAGGTGGCCGAACTCGCCGACACCTTCGACGCCATGCTGGACCGGCTGCAGGCCGCCTTCGAGTCCCAGCGCCGCTTCGTGGCCAACGCCAGCCACGAACTGCGCACCCCGCTGGCCGTGGTCCGCACCGAACTCGACGTCACCCTGGCCGACCCGGACGCCGACGCAGCCGAGCTGCGCCGGATGGCCGGCGTCGTGCGCACCGCCACCCAGCGCGCCGAACACCTGGTCGAAGCCCTGCTGCTGCTCGCCCGCACGGACGCGGTCGGCGTCTCCGTCCGCGAACCCGTTGACCTGTCCGCGGTCGTGCACAGCGCCTGGTCCGCCGCCCGCGCCGCCGCCCAGGACCGCGCCCTGCACACCGAGTTCCACACCCCCGCCGTCCAGGCCGTCGGCGACCCGGTGCTGCTCGAACGGCTGGCGGGGAATCTGCTGGAGAACGCGGTGCGGCACAACGTGGACGGCGGCTGGATCAAGGTCCACACCGAGGCCGACTCGAAGCGCGCGACGCTGCGGGTGACCTCCTCGGGCGGTCAGATCTCCCTGGAACGGGTGGCCGAGCTGTTCGAGCCGTTCCGGCGCGGCGGCGCCGAACGCACCGCCCACCGCGGCGCCGGGCTGGGGCTGTCCATCGTCCGCTCCGTGGTGCAAGCCCACGGCGGCGAGGTCACCGCCGACCCCGTCCCCGGCGGCGGCCTCGACGTCACGGTCACCCTGCCGATCGCGCCCTGACCGCCAGTTGGGCAAACCGGGCGTACCAGTTGGCCCAAGCCGGCGTACGACTTGGGCCAACTCGGCGTACCAGAGCGGCCAACACTCGGGGTGCTCAGCGGACGTCGACGAACACCGGGTTCGCGTAGCACCACAGGTCCTGCCACGGGTTGGCCGCGCCGACCACGTCCTGGATCGGCTCGATGCCGCCCGGGGCGTGCCGGCGGCCGTCGGTGCCGCGGGCCCGGACGTAGAAGGACTCCCGGACATCGCGGAAGGTGTGCCGGAACCCGACCACGTGCCCGGCGCGGAACCGCGGCTCGTAGGAGCGGGCCACCGTGGTCTCCGGTGCGCGCAGGCGCTGCCGGTCCGCCGCCTTGCCGGTGACCGCGCCGCGCACCAGGTCCAGCCGGGCCAGTTTGGGCAGCTCGCCGCCGGAGTGCGGGCGGGCGGCCAGCCGGGCCAGCACCACCACGGTGATGTCCGTGCCGCGCCGCACCCGCAGCCGTCCGCCCATCCCGACCGGCCAGGACAGCCGGTCCTCGGCGAAGACGTGCGTCTCCAGCTGCTGCACCAGGCCGCCGTGGCTGACGAAGGTCCGGCCGGCCCGCAGACCGTCCGTGACACCCCGGTAGCTGCGCTCGGTCGCGCCGACCACGGTGCGGCTGAACTCGCCGGGGTAGAAGTCGCAGTACGGGGGCTGGGTCTGCACCGGGCCGCCGGGGAGTGGGTCCAGGTGCTTGCCGACCCGGTCGTACAGGTCGCCCGCCTCGGGCTGGCGGATGATGGTGTCGCGGAAGTTGAAGTGGCTGTCGGAGTTGCTGGTGATCCACCAGTTCCGGCCCTCGGCCAGCAGCGAGTCCCACAGGCCGCCCAGGGTGGCGGTCATCCAGTCGAAGCCGCCGAAGGTGCGGTAGGCCTCGGCCGGGAAACCGGGCCACGAGTCGCCGCCGGGGGAGTTGCCGTAGCCGCCACGGTGACCGCCGCTGCCGTCCGGTTTGGGGTAGCCATCGCCCTGGGCGCCGGGCGCGCCCTCCATGCCGATCACCACGCCGGGGGCGGCGTCATGCCAGTTACGCAGCTCGGCTGGCGCGATCCGGCCGTTGCGGGACGGGTGGTTCACCACGACCAGTCCGCCGCGTTTATCCAGCCAGCGCAAGGCTTCCAGGGCCTTGGCCTCGTTCGCGGGGGTGCTCGCGCCGGTGTTGGTCAGCCGGGAGTCGAAGGTGCGCTCGAACTCGCGCAGCAGCGCGGCCTCGTCCCGGCTGGGCGGCAGGAACACCGTGGCATGCTCGGCCGCCGGCATGTTCCACTCCAGGCCCTGCCACAGCAGCAGACCGGGGTGCCTGCGCCGGGCGGCCACGATGTCGGCGTGCGCCGGTTCCACCGAGTTCGCCTCGTGCGCGACGTGCCCGTGGTCGGAGAAGACCAGCCACTCCGCGCCGTGCCGCCGCGCGCCCGCGACCACCTGGTCCACGGTGTACATCGCGTCGTTGGAGTACTGGGTGTGGATGTGGTGATCACCCACCAGCCAGCGGTGCGCGCCCGGCAGCCGGGGCAGCCCCAGGTCCAGATCAAGATCGACGTTCAGGTCGATCCCCGCGTTCGCCGTGCCCGCGCCGAGCAGCGGCGCACCCACCGCGGCCGCACCCACACCGCGCAGGAACCCGCGGCGACCTACCTCACCCATCCTGACCTCCTGGTTGGCCCGGGTGACGGTAAACAGCCGAGATGACCGGCAGGTGGACTCGGTGGAAACGTTTAACCGGCGACTCGGTGCACGGACGGACTGACCCCCCGGGTGCGCTTGAACGCCGAGCTGAAGGCGAACCCGTCCGCGTAGCCGACCCGCCGGGCCACCCTGGCCACCGTCTCGTCCGGATCGCGCAGCAGGTCCGCGGCCAGCGCCATCCGCCAGCCGGTCAGGTAGGTCAGCGGCGGCTCGCCGACCAGTTCGGTGAACCGGCGGGCCAGCGTCGCCCTGGACACCCCGACCTCCCCGGCCAGTGCCGCCACCGTCCAGGCCCGAGCCGGATCGGCGTGCAGGGCACGCAGCGCGGCCCCGGCCACCGGATCGCTCAGCGCCAGGTACCAGGCCGGTGGGTTGGCCTCAGGCATGTTGAACCAACAGCGCATGGACAGCACCAGCAGCAGATCCAGCAACCGGTCCAGCACGAGCTGCTGACCGGGTTCCTCGCTGTCGATCTCCAGTTCCAGGATGCGCAGCAGCGCGCACGGACCCTGGTCATCGGGCAGCACCAGCAGTGGCGGCAACGCGCTGAGCAGCCGCTCGCTGATATCGCCGTGCACCTGGTAGGCGGCGCTGATCAGCACCGCCGGGCCGGTCGGCGCCTCGCCGTAGGTGCGCGGGCCCAGGCACAGCTGCTCGCAAAGATCGGTGCCGTCCGGGCGCACGCAGCGCTCCGCGTCCAGCACGATCACCCCGGCCGGGGTGTCCGGGCGGTCGGCGACCTTGTACACCTGCGGGCCGCGCACCAGCGCCACGTCCCCGGCCCGCAGCAGCCGCGGTTCGCCGTGCTCCGGCACGATCCACGCCTCGCCGCTGAGCAGCGTGCACAGGGTCAGCCGGGCCGGGTTGCGGAACTCCAGCCCCCACGGCGGACTCATGATCGACCGGCTGAACAGCGCACCCCGCGCCCGCACTCCCTGCAACAGATCAGCCAACGCGTCCATGCCCTCATCTTAGACGGATGGACATGCGGTCGAGCTTCCTGGCCATAGATCGTCTCAGTTTTCGCTGTTTGACTAGCGGACATGAGCAAGCAGACGATCTTGGTGCAGGCAGGGACCGGCAAGACCGGCAAGCGGGTGGCCCGGCTGCTGCGCGAACAGGGCCACACCGTGCGGGTGGCCTCCCGCTCGGGCGAGCCCCGGTTCGACTGGGCGGAGGAGTCCACCTGGGGACCGGCGCTGGCCGGGGTGGACGCGGTGTACGTGGTGCCGCTGGACGCCACCGGCGAGGAGCACGAGCAGCTGACCCGGTTCGTGCGCCAGGCCACGGCCGCCGGGGTGCGCAGGCTGGTGATGCTCTCCGCGCGGGACATCGACACCTTCGAGGGGGAGAACAACCTGGCCGCCGAGCGCGCGGTGCGGGAGAGCGGGGTGGCCTGGACCATCCTGCGGCCGGGCTGGTTCAACCAGAACTTCGACGAGGACTACTTCGACGAGGCGGTGCGGGCCGGTGAGGTGCTGCTGGCCACCGGGGACGGCCTGGAGCCGTTCATCGACGCCGAGGACATCGCCGAGGTCGCGGTGGCCGCCTTCACCCAGGACGGCCACGACGGGCAGATCTACGACCTCTCCGGCGCCGAGCTGCTGACCTTCCCGCAGGCGGTGGGCATCATCGCCGCCGAGCTGGGCCGGGAGATCCGGGTGGTCGACCTGGACCCGGCCGCCTACGCGGACAAGCAGGTCGAGCTGGGCATGCCGCGGGAGTTCGCGGAGCTGATCGCCGGGCTGTACCAGCGGATCCGGGAGGGCAAGGAAGCCCACCTCTCCGACGGCGTGCAGCGGGTGCTGGGCCGCGAGCCGCGCTCCTTCGCCGCCTACGTCAAGGCCGCCGCGGCGGCCGGCTCCTGGAGCTGACCCATCCCCGCCCAGTTGGCCCAACTGGTACGGCGGGTTGGCCAAACTGGGCGTACCAGTTGGGCCAACCCGCCGTCCGGGTCAGGCGGTGTGTCCGGTCAGGCGGTGGGGCTGGTCAGGCGGTGGGCACGCTGGCCACGCCGGGGGCCAGGAACCGCTTGCCGGTGACCTTCTCCGAGATGCCGGTCCGGTCCAGGTACGGCGTGATGCCGCCCAGCCAGAACGGCCAGCCCGCGCCGAGGATCATGCACAGGTCGATGTCCTGTGCCTCGGCCACCACGCCCTCGTCGAGCATGATCCGGATCTCCTGGGCCAGTGCCTCCAGGGCCCGGTTCTTGACCTCGTCGCCGGTCAGCGGCTTGTCGCCGAACTCCCAGAGCGCGGTGACCTCGGGGTCCACGCTCTGCTTGCCCTGGGCGTCCCACTGCCAGACGGCGGCCTTGCCCGCGGCCACGAACTTCTTCATGTTCGCGCTGACGGTGAACCGGTCCGGGAACGCGTGGTGCATGGTCTCCGAGACGTGCAGCGCGACCGCGGAACCCACCAGCTGCAGCAGGATCATCGGGGTCATCGGCAGGCCGAGCGGGTCGGTGGCCTGGTCGGCGACCTCGAAGGAGGTGCCCTCGTCCACCGAGTTGATGACCTCGCCCATGAACCGGGTGAGCAGCCGGTTGACCACGAACGCCGGGGCGTCCTTGACCAGCACGCTGGACTTCTTCAGCTCCTTGCCGACCGCGAAGGCGGTGGCCAGGGTGGCGTCGTCGGTCTGCTCGGCGCGCACGATCTCCAGCAGCGGCATGACCGCGACCGGGTTGAAGAAGTGGAAGCCGACGACCCGCTCCGGGTGCGCCAGCTTGCTCGCCATGTCGGTGATGGACAGCGAGGAGGTGTTGGTGGCCAGCACGCACTCGGCGGAGACGTGCTGCTCCACCTCGGCGAAGACCTGCTGCTTGACCGACAGCTCCTCGAAGACGGCCTCGATGACGAAGTCGGCGTCGGCGAAGGCGGCCTTGTCCAGCGAGCCGGAGACCAGCGCCTTGAGCCGGTTGGCCTCATCGGGGGAGACCCGCTTCTTGCCGAGCAGCTTGTCGATCTCGCCGTGCACGTAGCCGACACCCTTGTCGACGCGGGCCTGGTCGATGTCGGTGAGCACCACCGGCACCTTGAGGCGGCGCGCGAACAGCAGCGCCATCTGGCTGGCCATCAGGCCGGCGCCGACGATGCCGACCTTGGTCACCGGGCGGGCCAGCTTGCGGTCCGGCGCGCCGGCCGGGCGCTTGGCCCGCTTCTGCACCAGGTTGAACGAGTACAGCCCGGCGCGCAGCTCATCGCTCATCACGACGTCGGCGAGCGCCTGGGTCTCGGCCGCGTAGCCCTTGGTCAGGTCGTTCTCGCGGGCCAGCGCCAGCAGCTCAAGCGCCTTGAGCGCACCGGGAGCGGCGCCCTTGGTCTTGCCGTGCACGATGGCCTTGGCCCGCGCGAGCGCCTGGTCCCAGCCCTCGCCGCGGTCGATCTCCTTGCGCGGCGGGGTGATCTCGCCGCCGAGCACCTTGGTCAGCCAGACCAGCGACTGCTCCAGGTAGTCCGCGGATTCCAGCACCACGTCCACGATGCCCAGTCCGGCGGCCTGCGCGGGCTTGAGCATCTTGTTCTGGTTCAGCGCGTTCTCGAAGATCACGGTGACCGCGTCGTTCGCGCCGATCAGGTTCGGCAGCAGCTGGGTGCCGCCCCAGCCGGGGAACAGGCCGAGGAAGACCTCGGGCAGCGCCAGCGCCGCGGTGTTGCTGGACAGCGTGCGGTAGTGGCAGGACAGCGCCAGTTCCAGGCCGCCGCCCATGGCCGCGCCGTTGACGAAGGCGAAGGTGGGGATCGCCGAGTCGGTGAAGCGGCGGAACACGTCGTGGCCGAGCTGGCCGATGGCCAGTGCCTGGTCCCGGGAGGTGGCCTTCTCCACCGCGGACAGGTCGGCGCCGACGGCGAAGATGAACGGCTTGCCGGTGACCGCGATGGCCGCGGGCCCGGCCTCGGTGGCCGCGGTGAAGGCGGCGTCCAGGCTGAGCAGGCTCTGCGGCCCGAAGGTGGACGGGCGGGTGTGGTCGTGCCCGTTGTCCAGGGTGATCAGCGCGACCGGCTTGGCCAGGCCGGGCACGCGCAGCAGGCGGGTGACCGCGTGGGTCACGACCTCGTCCGGGAAGAGGGTTTTGGCTTCCTCAAGGGTGAAGGTGCTCACTTGTTCTCCCCGGTCCAGTTGGGGTTCTCCCAGATCACGGTGCCGCCCATGCCGATGCCGATGCACATGGTGGTGATGCCGTAGCGCACGTCGGGGCGCTCGGCGAACTGGCGGGACAACTGGGTCATCAGCCGCACGCCGGAGGAGGCCAGCGGGTGACCGGTGGCGATCGCGCCGCCCCACTGGTTGACCCGCGGGTCGTCATCGGCGATGCCGAAGTGGTCCAGGAAGGCCAGCACCTGCACCGCGAACGCCTCATTGACCTCGAACAGGCCGATGTCCTCGATGGTCAGGCCGGCGATCTTGAGCGCCTTCTCGGTGGCCGGCACCGGTCCGACGCCCATGACCTCGGGCTCGACCCCGGCGAAGGAGTAGGCGACCAGGCGCATGCCGATGGGCAGGCCCAGCTCGCGCGCGGTCTGCTCCTCGGCCAGGATGCAGCCGGTCGCGCCGTCGTTGAGACCGGCCGCGTTGCCCGCGGTGATCCGGCCGTGCGGGCGGAACGGGGTCTTCAGCTTGCCGAGGTCCTCGACCGTGGTGCCCGGCCGCGGCGGCTCGTCGGCCGAGGCCAGGCCCCAGCCGTGCTCCGCGGAGCGGGTGGCGACGGTGACGAACTCGGGGCCGATCTTGCCCGCCTTGACCGCCGCGTCGTACTTGGCCTGCGAGGCCGCGGCGAAGGTGTCGGTGCGCTCCTTGGTCAGGTGCGGGAACCGGTCGTGCAGGTTCTCCGCGGTCTGCCCCATGACCAGCGCCGAGGTGTCGACGAGCCGGTCGGCCAGGAACCGCGGGTTCGGGTCCACGCCCTCACCCATGGGGTGCCGGCCCATGTGCTCGACACCGCCGGCGATGGCGACGTCGTAGGCGCCGAAGGCGATGCCGCCGGCGACCGTGGTCACCGCGGTCATCGCGCCCGCGCACATCCGGTCCACCGCGTACCCGGGCACCGACTTCGGCAGCCCCGCCAGCAACGCGGCGGTCCGCCCGATGGTCAGCCCCTGGTCGCCGATCTGCGTGGTCGCGGCGATGGCGACCTCGTCAACTCGCTCCGGCGGCAGCTCCGGATGCCGTCGCAGTAGTTCGCGGATGACCTTGACGACCATGTCGTCGGCGCGGGTCTCCGCGTAGATGCCCTTGGCACCGGCCTTGCCGAACGGCGTGCGAACGCCGTCGACGAAGACCACGTCCCGAACGGCGCGCGCGCTGGCGCTGCCGGGTTTCGCCGGCGCAGGTGCGACCACGGCGTGCTCCTCACTCAGTGCTGAACCCCTGACATCGGCCCGCGGCGGCTTCCGCTGCGCTGCTACCGGCCGGTAACACCACTCTAGCGCGTATTACTCACTGGTAACTACGGGGTTCGCGCTGTCGAGTGGGTCACACCGGTCCTTCGGCGCGGGCGGCTGCTCGGGTGCCTGGGGGCAGTGTGCCGGGGTGGGGGTCTACGTCGACGCCTTCAACGTCTACTACGGCGGTCGCGAGATGCTCGGCTCGGCGACACCCGGCTGGAAGTGGCTGGACATCGCCGCCCTCGCCGCCGGCCTGATCAACCCGTGGGTGTGGCCGGGAGCGCGGATCGATCGGGTCGTCTACTGCACGGCCATGCGTGAGCGGGAGGGCGACCCCAGCTCACTGGCTGACCAGCAGACCTACCTCTCGGCATTGCGGCAGGCCAACCCCTCGCTGACGGTGGCACTGGGCAAGTACGTGCCACGGACCAAATCCGGCGTGCTGGTCGAACAGGGCACGGGCTACCCGCCACGCCGGGTCCGGTCGCCTGGAGCCGGAAGCCTGCCGTCCTGGCTTCCCGTCCGCGAGGTCCCTGGCCCCAGTGGCGACACCGGCCTGCTCGCCCGGATCTCGACCTTCGAGGAGAAGGGGTCGGACGTGAACGTCGCCAGTCACGTCCTGATCGACGTGCTGACCGGACAGGTCGACGCGGTCATGGTCCTGTCCAATGACAGCGACCTGAGCTTCCCACTGGCGCAGACCCGGTTGCGGGTCCCGGTCGCGACCGTCAACCCCAGCGTCAAGCCGACCACCGCCGCGCTGCGCGGTGACCGGGACGAGGGAGTCGGGCGACACTGGTGGCGCAGACTCAGGAGTCATGACTTCCTGGCAAACCAACTGGTCGACCCAACAGGCTCGTTCCAGAAGCTGCGAGGCTGGTGACCTGGGCCCACACGAGGCCCAGCTTGCGCCTGGAATAGGCCCTCGCTAGCATGGACCCATACCACCCGGTTCTCGTGCTTCACCGCACGGGGCCGGGTCTTTTTCTGCCCGGACTCAGACCGAGGTGGAGGCAGGCGTCGGCCCGCCCCCACCACCGCCTCAGTCCTTCTCGACGGCCTTCTCCGCTGCCTTCGGCTGCGCCAGCAACGCCGTCGCCAGCAGCTCACCCACCTGCTCCACCTGCCAGTTCCGCGCCCCGCCGGCGGCCAGCGCCGCGCGCACCGAGGCCAGGTCGATCTCCGCCGGTGGCTGCCAGCACAACCGGCGCACCAGGTCCGGCTGGGCCAGGTTCTCCACCGGCATCCGCAGTTGCTCGGCCAGCGTGGTCAGCGCGCCGCGCGCGGCGACCAGGCGGGCCGCCGCGGCCGGGTCGCGTTCGGCCCAGCGGTTGGGGGGTGGCGGGCCGTCGTGTTGCGGGGAGGGGTCCGGGAGTTCGGACTTGGGGAGTTCGCGGGCCTCGTGCAGGGCGCCGGACCAGACGTCGGCCATCCGGCGCTGGGCGCGGCCGCGGAAGACCGGGAGGGACAGCAGCTCGGCGTGGCCGGTGGGGTCGTGCAGGGCGGCCTCGACGATGGCGGAGTCCGGCAGGACGCGGCCGGGGGCGATGTCGCGTTGCTGGGCGATGGTGTTGCGGGCCTGCCAGAGCGAGCGGACCGCGGCGTACTGGCGCGGGCTGCGCAGGCGGTGGATGCCGGAGGTGCGGCGCCACGGTTCGGCGCGCGGGGGCGGCGGAGCGGCGGTGCGCACCGCCTCGAACTCCTCCAGGCCCCAGGCCAGCTTGTTCTGGCTGATCAGCTCGGCCTCCAGGGAGGCGCGTAGCTCCAGCAGCAGTTCGACGTCCAGGGCGGCGTAGGCCAGCCAGTCCGCGGGCAACGGCCTGCGGGACCAGTCGGCGGCGCCGTGGCCCTTCTCCAGCCGGAAGCCCAGCTGGCGTTCGACCAGGGCGCCCAGAGCGACCCGCTCGAAGCCGGCCAGCCGTCCGGCCAGCTCGGTGTCGAACAGGGTCTCCGGACCCAGGCCAAGCTCGTGCAGGCACGGCAGGTCCTGGCTGGCGGCGTGCAGCACCCACTCAGCGGGGTTGAGCACCTCGGCCAGCGCTTCCACCCGGCCATTGACCGCGACCGGGTCGATCAGCACCGTGCCGGCGCCCTCGCGGCGGATCTGCACCAGGTAGGCCCGCTGCGAGTACCGGTATCCGGAAGCACGTTCGGTGTCCACCGCGAATGGCCCCGTACCGGCGGCCAGCATCGCGGCGGCCCGCCTGACGCCATCGACGGTGTTGATGACATCAGGAACGCCACCGGAGGGGGTGGTGAGCAACGTCAGTTCCGGTTGCTCACCCGAGTCGTTGACAGCGGTTCGGCCTACATCCACGGCCGTGACCCTATGCGTCAACGGTGCGCTCAGACAGTCGAGATCCACTGAAGTAGGCTGACCGGCACGGTGCGCCAACCGGAAACCGCTGGTCAGAGGCTGATCCAACGCTTTCCGATCTTTCCGTACCGGCCAACCACACCCCGGTCGTCATGGGGTCCAGGCTTCGTGTGCCGGGCGTGTCCGCGCTCTGCAACGCACCCGACCGCGAAACTCGAACCCCCTCGGCTGAGGAGTCAGCGGATAACGCCGGCACGCATGGCCAGCGCTACCATCTGAGCCCGGTCCCCGGTTCCCAGCTTGCGCCCTATCCGCGACAGGTGAGACTTCACCGTGAGCGCGGACAGGTTCAGTGCTTCGCCGATCTCCTTGTTCGAGCGGCCGTCGGCTACCAGTTGCAGCACTTCGACCTCTCGCGCGGAGAGTTCTCTCGGCGTGTTGTCCGTACCGGGCACCCTGGTTCCGGCAGCAAGCACCGGAGCCACGCTGGGATCGGCATAGACGCCACCCTCGAGGACCCTGCGCACCCCGTCGGTGACCACCATCGGCGAGGCGGACTTCAGCAGGTAGGCCTGAGCGCCTGCCTGGAAGGCCGCACGCACCGCGTACGGGTCATCGGAGGATGCCAGGACCACGATTCGTGGCCAGCCCTGGGCACGAAGTTCCGTGACCAGGTCAATGCCGCTCCCATCCGGAAGCCCGAGATCCAGTATCGCGAGATCGCATGGCCCCGTGGCCAGGGCACGCGCCCTCGCCTCGGCCACCGATGCGGCCTCGTGCACCGTGCCGGCTCCCATCTGCATCAGTCGAGCCGCAATGGCCTCCCTCAGCAATGGGTGGTCATCGACCACCAGCACCGAAAACAGCTCTTCCCGCGGGTGCGGGACCATGTTCGCCGGCAAAGTGCCGGCTGGCGTGGTTCGAACGGCCTGTCCTAAGCCGACGGCAGCCACGTCACTACCTCCCTGGAGTCGGTCGTGCCCCCCGACCGGCACCGGGACTTTCGACCGATCGGCCGCGCCACCGATCGACCGAAAGTGGTGTCGTCGGGAGGAGCGTAGCCGCCCAAGCGGGTCAGTGGGACGATCAATTGGGTATCTGTCCCGATCGGGTTGTCACTTTGACGTGGTCTGATCACACGATCGGGCGGTCCCTCGGATGGTGGTTAACGCCGGGCCGTACACAAACGACATGAAGGATTTGCACTATGCCAACCAGCGGGTCGTTAGGCCGTTCGCAGGAGCTTCTCCGGCGGGTTCCGCTCGTCGACGGGCACAACGATCTGCCGTGGGCGATTCGGGACAAAACGGGCGGGGACCTCACCGCGATCGAGCTGACCGTCGAGCAACCCGGTCTGCACACCGACCTCGTCCGGCTGCGCCACGGTGGCGTGGGCGCTCAGTTCTGGTCGGTCTACGTGCCGTGCCGCTTCCTCGAGCATCGCGCCGTGACGGCGGTGCTGGAACAGATCGAGCTGGTTCACGAGCTGGTCGAACGGTACCCCGAACAGCTCCGGCTCGCTCGGTCCGCGGCCGAGGTCCAGTCCGCCTTCGCCGACGGCCGGATCGCCTCCCTGCTCGGCGCCGAGGGCGGGCACTGCATCGGGGAGTCCCTTGGCGCGCTGCGGGCGCTGTTTCGCCTGGGTGTGCGCTATCTGACGCTCACCCACAACGACAACACGCCGTGGGCCGACTCGGCCACCGACCAGCCCGCCGCGGGCGGTTTGACCGATTTCGGCCGCGAGGTCGTGCGCGAGATGAACCGCCTGGGCATGCTGGTCGACCTCTCCCACGTCGCGCCCAGCACCATGTGGCACGCGCTGGAGACCAGTGCCGCGCCGGTGATCTTCAGCCACTCCTCCTGCCGGGCGGTCACCGACCACCCGCGCAACGTGCCGGACGAGGTGCTCCGCGAGCTGCCCGGCAACGGCGGCGTGTGCATGATCACGTTCGTGCCCGCGTTCGTCTCGGCCGACCCGGTGCGCCGCGCCGGCCGGGCCGACGTCGTCGCACATCTGGAACACGCGCGCGAGGTCGCGGGCATCGACCACATCGGCATCGGCGGCGACTACGACGGAACCGGCGAACTTCCGGACGGACTGGAGGATGTCTCCAGGTATCCGGAGTTGTTCGCCGACCTGATGGACCGCGGCTGGTCCGAGCAGGACCTGACCAAGCTGGCGGGCGGCAACGTGCTGCGGGTGCTGGAGCAGGCGGAGAAGGTCGCCGCCGAACTCCGCGGACCCGGCTGATCGCCCGCTCCCGCCGCCGCCCGAGTGCTCGCGGTGGTCAGTCGCCCTTGCGCTGGCTGATCATCGCGATCCCCACCGGCGGCAGCCCGGCCGCGCTGGAGAGCAGCTCGCAGAATGCCTCCGCGTGCGCGGCCAGCTCGGTGTCCCGCGCCGTCCAGGAAGCCCGTAGCTCCAGGTCATGGGTGCTGCTGGGCCCGGAGATGTCGCCGAAGCGGGCGGAGGAGGTCTGGGTGACCGTGCCGCCCAGCGCGGTGAAGGCCGCCCCGGACAACTCCAGCGCCTCGGTCAGCCAGGACCAGCCCACCGCCGGTAGCAGTGGGTCAGCGGCAAGCTCGGTGTCCAGCTCGGCCCGGACGTAGGCCACTAGTCGCAGCACCCCGTCCCAGGCTTCGGCCCCGTCCGGATCGTGCAACAGCACCAACCGGCCCGTGGCCAGCTCCCCGGCCGGTCCGTTGGCCTCGGCGCTGAGGGCGAAGCTCCATGGCGCGAGGCGTTGCGGGGCACGGACTTCGCCCAGCTCGACCTCGGGTCGTGGATGCATCGACCGCAACGCGGCAACAGCCTGCCGGAACACCTCGGGTTCGCCCGATATCCCGGTCACGTTGGCGAACTCTAGGCCGCGCGGAGCGGGTGCGTCGGTAGCCACGCCGACGCCGGACAAGAGCAGTCCTGAACCCGTGGGAACATGGGAGGGAGATGACTAACGCTGCCCAGGTCTCGGCGCGTCGAGACCTTCCCGAAGCCCCGCTGCTGGTCGCCGCGCGTGGCGGCACGCCGAGCCGGACCCCGGTGTGGTTCATGCGCCAGGCCGGCCGTTCCCTGCCGGAGTACCGCAAGGTCCGCGAGGGCATTCCGATGTTGCGCTCCTGCTTCATGCCGGAGCTGGTCTGCGAGATCACCATGCAGCCGGTCCGGCGGCACGGTGTGGACGCGGCCATCCTGTTCAGCGACATCGTGGTGCCGCTGGCCGCCGCCGGGGTCGATCTGGACATCGTGCCCGGCACCGGCCCGGTGGTCGCGAACCCGGTCCGCTCCATCCACGACGTGGAGAAGCTGCCGGTGCTCGACCCCGAGCAGGTCGCCCCGGTCGCCGAGGCGGTCGGGTTGCTGACCAAGGAGCTGGGCGAGACGCCGCTGATCGGCTTCGCCGGCGCGCCGTTCACGCTGGCCTCCTATCTGATCGAGGGCGGGCCCAGTCGCAACCACGAGCGCACCAAGGCGCTCATGTACAGCGACCCGGCCGCCTGGCACGCGCTGCTCGGCCACCTCGCCGACATGGCGCTGACCTTCCTGTCCGTGCAGGTCCAGGCCGGGGTGGACGCGATCCAGCTGTTCGACTCCTGGGCAGGCGCGCTCTCCGAACGGGACTACCGCGAGTTCGTGCTGCCGCATTCGGCGAAGGTCTTCGCCGGGCTGGCCGAGGCGGGCGTGCCGCGGATCCACTTCGGCGTGGGCACCGGCGAGCTGCTGGTGGCCATGCGCGAGGCGGGCAACGACGTGGTCGGCGTGGACTGGCGGGTGCCGCTTGACCAGGCGGTCGACCGCCTGACCAGCGCCCGGCCGGACCTGCCCAAGCCGGTGGTGCAGGGCAACCTGGACCCGGCCGTGCTCTTCAGCGGCGAGGACGTGCTCGCGCGCGAGATCAACCGGATCGGCGCCGAAGGCCGGGCCGCGGCCGGGCACATCTTCAACCTGGGCCACGGCGTGCTGCCGGAGACCGACCCCGGGAAGATCACCCGCGCGGTCGAGCTGGTGCACGGCCTGCGGCCATGACCAGCGCTGCGCAGCGGGTCGCGGTGATCGGCGGCGGCATCGCCGGGCTCACCGTGGCGCACCGGCTCCGCGGCCTGCTCGGCGAGCAGGTCCGGGTCACCGTGCTGGAGCAGACCGACCGGCTCGGCGGCAAGCTGCGCACCGAGGAGCTGGCGGGCGGACCGGTGGACGTGGGCGCGGAAGCCTTCGTCACCCGCCGCACCGAGGGCCTGGAGCTGGTCACCGAACTCGGCCTGACCGCGGGCCTGCGGCACCCGCTGCGGGCGGCCCCGACCATCCGGGCCGGCGGGGCCACCCGGCCGCTGCCGGCACGCACCTTCCTGGGCGTGCCCGCCGAGCCTGCCCTGCTGCGCGAGGTGCTCAGCGCGGACGGCTTCGCCAGGGCGATGGCCGAACCGGAGCTGCCGCCGCTGCGCCCGGACGGCCCCGGGTGGGATGCCACGGTCGCGGACCTGCTCGGCACCCGGTTCGGGCCGGAGGTGGTGGACCGGCTGGCCGAACCACTGCTCGGCGGGGTCTACGCGGGCCGCGCCGAGGGCCTCGGCGTGCGCGCCACGATGGCGCCGCTGGTCGACGCCCTGGAACGCGGCGCCGGCTCGCTGACCGCCGCGGCCGCCCAGACGCTCGGTCCGGGCCCCAAGCCAGGTGAGACCCGGCCGCCGGTCTTCGGCACCCTCACCGGCGGCCTGGGCGACCTGGTGGCCCGGCTGGCCGAGACCTCGGGCGCGGAGCTGCGGCTGGGCGTGACCGTGCGCGGACTGCGCCGCACCGCCGAGGGCTGGCGCCTCGAACTGGGTTCGGCGGCCAGTCCGGAATTCCTGGACGCCGACGCCGTGGTGCTGGCCGTGCCCGCCCCGGCCGCGCGCAAACTGCTCGCCGAGGACGTCCCGGCCGCCGCCGCGGCCTACGGGCGGATCGAGGTCTCCTCGATGGCGGTGCTCGCCCTCGCACTGCCGCCGGACACAGAACTGCCTGCCGCGTCCGGAGTTCTGCTGGCCGTCGGCGAGAAACACACGGACGGCACGCCGTTCACCGCCAAGGCGTTCACCTTCTCCAGCCGCAAGTGGGGTCACTTCGCCGAGCGCGGCACGCTGCTGCGCGCCTCGGTCGGCCGCTTCGGTGAGACCGCCACCCTGCAACGCGACGACGCCGAGCTGATCGCCGCGGTGCGCGCGGACCTGGCCGAACTGACCGGGGTGCGGGCCGAGCCGGTGGACTCGGTGGTGCGGCGCTGGGGCGGCGGACTGCCGCAGTACGCGCTCGGGCACACCGCGACCGTGGCCGCGATCGAGGCCGCCGTGGCCGAGGTGCCGGGGCTGGCCGTGGCGGGCGCGAGCCTGCACGGGGTGGGCATTCCGGCCTGCATCGCGACCGGGCAGGCCGCGGCGACCCGTGTCGCCACTCACCTGGCCGTCGCCCGCCGCCCGACTGGTGCGAGTATGGGGACATGGCCCGCCTGAACTACAACGAACTCAACGACACCATCCGGTACACCATGTGGTCGGTCTTCCGGATCCAGCAGGGCGCCCTGCCCGAGGACCGCGCGCAGGCCGGGGCGGCCACCGCGGAGTACCTGGAGTCGTTGGAGGGCAAGGGCGTTGTCGTCCGCGGCGTCTACGACGTCGCCGGGCTGCGCGCCGACGCCGACTTCATGATCTGGTGGCACGCCGAGGAGATCGAGCAGGTGCAGGAGGCCTACAACGGCTTCCGCCGCACCACCCCGCTCGGCCGCGCCAGCACCCCGGTGTGGAGCAACGTGGCGCTGCACCGGCCCGCGGAGTTCAACCGCAGCCACATCCCGGCGTTCCTGGCCGGGGAGGAGCCGCGCAAGTACATCTGCGTGTACCCGTTCGTCCGCTCCTACGAGTGGTACCTGCTGCCGGAGGAAGAGCGTCGCAAGATGCTCGCCGACCACGGCAAGGAAGCCCGCGACTACCCGGACGTGCGGGCCAACACGGTGGCCTCCTTCGCCCTCGGCGACTACGAGTGGATGCTGGCCTTCGAGGCGGACGAGCTGCACCGGATCGTCGACCTCATGCGGCACCTGCGCGGCACCGAGGCGCGGCTGCACGTGCGCGAGGAGATTCCGTTCTACACCGGCACCCGGCTCCCGGTCGCCGACCTGATCACCAACCTGCCCTAGCCCCTGGAAAGTGCTGATGCGCAAGGCAGTTCGCGTCGCCGTAGCCGCGGGAGCCTGGACGGCCCTCGCCGGTGCCACCTGGTTCGCGCTGGCCAGACTGGCCACCGCGGTGAGCCTGCGGCGCGGCGCCGAACTGCAGCGCTGGCGCTGGCTGCACGAACTGCTGCCCCTGCACCTGCGCCGGTTCCTGCTGGTCACCGCAGGGGTGGACGAGTCGGTGCCCGCCCTGCGCAGCGTGCTGGCCCCCGCCCGCGGCCTGGTCGTGGACGTGATCGCGCACCGGCGGGCCGTGGTCAGCCTGCTCCGCCCGGAGACGGTGCGGGTGGTCCCAGCCCGCCCGGAATCGCTGCCCGGCAGGCCGGGTTCGGTGGACGTGGTGCTGGCCGTGTTCGCCGCGCACGAACTGCGCGAACCGGCCGAGCGCGAGGCGCTGTTCGCCGAGGCCAGGAGGCTGCTCAGCGCGGACGGCCGGATGGTGCTGATCGAACAGCACCGGACCGTGCGCACCCTGGCCGCGTTCGGGCCCGGGGCGTGGCAGTTCTACCCGAGCGAGGAGTGGCGGCGGGCGGCGGCGCTGGCCGGGCTGAAGGTGGTGGCCACGCGGCAGGTGAGCCCGTTCGTCACCGGCTGGGCCCTCGCGGCCGGCTGAGTCGCGCGCGTCTCAGTAGTGCCGGATGCCCGCGGACAGGGTTTCCGCCCAGGGCGCGTCCACCTGCTCGGCGCCCATGGCCACCACCAGGTGGCAGAGCGCTCCGCGGGAGAAGAACTCCTGGACCTGGTAGTCGGTGCCGCCGGAGGCGTCGCGGACGTACTCGACCAGCCGCGCGTAGCCCCGCTGCACCGCCGCCCGCACGAGTTCGTCGGAGGCGGCCGCGGCCTGGGCGTGCAGCTGGAGCAGCAGTAGATCGCGGTCGGCGACCAGGCGGGCGTAGGCCTCGCCCATGGCGCTGAGCACGACTTCGGGCGCACTCGCCTCGACCGCCGCCGCGCCCCCGGTGAGGGCTTCCTGGATCTGGTCGAAGCATCGTTGGACCACGGCCACGAACAGCGCTTCCTTGTTGGGGAAGAGGCGGTAGATGTAGGCCTGGGAGATCCCGGCGAGCTTGGCGACCTCGGTGGTGGTGGTGCCGTAGTAGCCCTTGGCCGCGAACGCGCCGACCGCGGTGCGCAGCACGGTCTCCCGCCGTTCGTCGGCCGTGGAGAGGACTCGTCCGGTGGGGCTCATGTGAGTAATAAACCACTCACACTTGGCGTGGTCAAGTCGTGGCGTGGTTGGCGAGCAAGATCAAAGTCAAGGGCGAAGGTCAAGATCAAGGGCGTTCTCGCCGGACGGGCAGGAATCAAAGGATGGGGAACCGCTCGGGGAGGGTTTGAAAAGCCAGCCCGGCTGCCTGTTCGGGCTTCGCCCGGTCGCGGGGGCTTGGAACCGCCTGGCTCCGGGCTTCGCCCGCCTGCTCCCCACGGTCGCCGCCTGGCGCGCCCACAACGGCCAACCCGGCGTACGACAACGGCCAACACACCGTCCACAACGGCCAACACGCCGGTGGGGTTTCAGGCTTTGTCGGCGTGTTGGCCGTTCTTGTACGGGGTGTTGGCCGTTGTGGCGCGGCGGGGCCACCAGCGGCGGCGGGGTTTGGGGAGGTGGCCGGATTGGGTTAGCCAGGTGGCGAAGGTGTTGGCGTCTGTTCGGGCGCCGGTGCCTTCGTGGCGGGGGTGGGTGGTGGCGTACTCGTCGAACAGGGGGCGGAAGCGGGGGCCCAGGCGTTCGGGGAGGTCTGGGCGGAGGGCGGCGGTTACCCGGCGGCGTTTTGCGCGTAGGGCGAGGGATTGGGCATGCAGGCGGGCTGGGTCGAAGCCCGCGGGTGCCGGGCCGTTGGCCAGGAGGGCTTGGAGGAGTTCGGCCTGGGCCTTGGCCAGGCGGGTGCGGTCGGGGGTGGTCATCTGGGGGCCTCGACCACGGCGCGGATGGCTGCCAGTTCCGCGGCCAGTTCGGCGTCCGGTGGGTAGGCGTCGTCGCGTTCGAGCAGGACGCCGGGTGGGGTTGCCCGGGCGCACAGGTCGGCCAGTAGGTCGAGGACTTCCTGGGGGACGGCGTGGGCGTGGGTGTCGTGGTAGAGGCCGTGTTCGGTGGTGCCGCCGGCGACGTGCACGTAGGCCAGGCGTTCCAGCGGGAGGGTGCTGAGGAATTCCTCGGGGTTGGTGCCCAGGTTGAGGTTGTTGGCGTGCAGGTTGGCCACGTCGATGAGGAGGTGGCAGCCGGTTCGGTCGGCCAGTTCGGTGAGGAACTGGGCTTCGGTGAACTCGTTGCCGGGCCACTCGATCAGGGCCGCGACGTTCTCCAGGGCCAGTGGGACCGGGAGGTCCTGTTGGGCGGCTTTGACGTTGGCACACAGGACGTTGAGGGCGTCCCGGGTGCGGGGGACGGGCATCAGGTGGCCGGCTTCCAGGCCGCCCGCGCGGACGAAGGCCACATGGTCGCTGACCAACGGGGCGCCCAGGCGTTCGGCTACCTCGGCCAGGTGGCGGACCCGGTCCGGCACAACGGGATCCGCGCCGCCCAGGGACAGCGTGACCGCGTGCGGGAGGACCGGGATTCCCCTGGCGCGCAGGATTTCCAGGGACTCCGGGAGGGTGGGGCCGGACAGGTTCTCGGCCACCACCTCCACGAAGTCCACCTGGGGCAGGCGTTCCACGGTCAGGTCGATCTCCGGGCGCCAGCCGATGCCGACGCCCAGCCGCGGGATTCCACTCATCCGCCGCAACCTCCGCCGCCGCCCCCACCGCCGCCACTGCAACCGCCGCCGCCACCGGAGCAGCCGCTGCCTCCGCCACCCCCACCGCCGCCGTCGGTGGCCAGGCCCGAGGCCACGGCCGAGTCCGGGTGGCCGCTCATTCCGCTCAGTGCCACCAGGAGCACCACATCGCCTGCCACAAAGCCACCGGCGGTGACGCCGGCCAGCCTGCGACGGTGGGCGTCGGCGCGGGCGCTGTTCAGCGCGCGCTGGCCCAGCGTGGTCGCCCTCGGTCCCGGCACGAGGGTGATGACCAGGGCGAGCACGGTGGTCACGGCCAGCAGGAAGATCAGGATCGCGATCGGCTTGCCGTTGCTGGCCCCGTCGGAGAGTCGCAGCGCGCCGATCAGCGCGATCGGCAGGAACACCATGGCCGCGGCCATCCGGCACGCGCGGGAGCGTTCCGTGCTCACCAGCAGGTGCGCCCAGAGCAACCGCTGCCGCAACTCGCGCAGCTCCGGGGACCGGTCGAGTTGCTGGGTGGCGTCCTCGACGCCGACCCTGGTCTTGCGGTCCCGCACCGCGGTCAGCACCCGGGCGTCCATTGTGGACTCGGCGGGCCTGCCGGTGGCCGCGGGCGGATTGCCGCGGCTGACCCGCAGCGCGTCGCCGGCGACCAGCCGGGCCAGCGCCGTCTCCACCAGCCTGCGGGTGCCGCCTGCGAGGTAGGCCGCCTCGTCCGCGGTCAGCGCTGGCGCGGTCGGGTGACCGGGCGGGAGCTTGCGGGCGGCCAGGCGGCGGCGGATCGCCACCGCGACGGTGATGATCAGCGCCAGTACGTAGAGACCGATGAACTCCGGGCCGGTGAGGCCCCAGGTGTTGTGCATGTCGCCACCCCCAGGGTGCCGTGGTGAGTTACGGGATCAGCCCCCGCAGCCGCCTCCGCCGCCACCCCCGCCGCTGTCGCCGGAGGAGGAGGAACAGGAGGAGCTGCTGGAACTGGACGAGCTGCTGCCGGAACAGGAACTGCCGCCGCTGGAGCCGCCGCCGGAGGACGGCAGCGCCAGCACCCGGCTGACGGTCTCGTCCGGGAACGCGGCGAGCCCGCCGAGCGCGACCAGCATGGCCGCGCCACCGATCAGTGCCAGTTGGTCGTGATCGTCCGCCGCGGGCTTGCGGAAGACGTTGGTGCGGAAGTGGTTCAGCGTCTGCTCGCCCGCGAGGGTGAGCCGGTTCATCTTGGTGATCAGCAGGACCAGGGCCACCGGCGCGGTCAGCCCCAGCAACCCGGCCAGGTAGCCGATCGGCCTGCCGTTGCCGACCCCGTCGACCACCCGGGCCACCCCGATCAGCAACAGCAACCCGAAGGCCGCCGCGCCGCGCAGGCGGGCCAGCGCCTGCCGCCGCCGGGGCACCACCAGGCCCAGCGTTTCCAGCCGGTTGCGGACCTGACCAACCAGCGGGTGGTCCGCGTACTTCGCGCGCAGGCTGCCGAGGGTGGCAGCGGGGGAGGTGCGGGCGTTCAGCTCGGCCAGGATCACCCGGTCCAGCGGGTGCTGGGCGGCCAGGCCGGTGACGCTGAGCCAGCTGCCCCTGGAGGCACGCAGGCTGCCCGCCTCCAGCATCCTGGCCACCGCGGTGAAGACCACCTGGTCGCCACCGCCTGCCAGGTAGGCCACATCGTCCGCGCTGAGCCGCCCCGCTCCCGGGGCCGCCTCGGCCCGCCGGACGGACCGGCGGGCCCAGACGGCCACCACGATCGAGACAAGCAGCCCCATGCCGTACAGGAGCAGGAACTGCGGGCCGGTCAGGCCCCAGGTCTCGGTCATACCCCCACCTCGCGTCGCTCTTGGTTGGGGCGACGGTAGCGCGTCAGCTGCCGCCACCGCCGCCGCAACCACCCCCGCCCCCACCACAGCCGCCGCCCCCGCCGCCCCCACCGCCACTGTCTCCGCCACCGCCACCACCGGCGGAGAACCCACCGGCGTAGCCCCCGGCCAGAAAACCGGTGTCGTTGAGGCCCCGGGAGCGGCGACCGCCCCTGGTTCCGTGCACCTGCTGCCGCGCCGAATGACCCAGCAGCGCCGAACGCACCGAGGCGTCCGGGTAGGCCGCGATGCCGTCCCGGGCAACGTGTTCGGCCGCACTGTCCGAAGTGGACTTCAGTGCCCGCTCGACCGCGGCGTCCCCGGCCTGGGTGCGCCAGGCCACCGGCAGCCAGGCGGCGAAGGCCGCCAGCACACCGGTCAGCACCAGCAACAGCATCAGGTAGCCGACCGGGAAGTCCCGGCTGGCGCCGTCGATCGCCCGCACCACGCCGAGCGCGCCGAGCGCGATCAGTGGCAGCGCCGAGCGGAAACCCATGCCGGGCAACCGATCCGGCGGCACCAGCAGTCCGCGGTCGACCAGCCGGGCGCCCACATCGGTGACCGCCTGGCTGTCCGCGACCCGGTGCACCAGCAACCGCAGCGTGCCGCGACCGGTGTCCCCGGTGTACTCCCGCACCTGCCGTGCCACCGGGTCCTTGAGCAGCAGCGGACCGGTGCCGCTGACATAACCGCCCCTGGCGGCCCGCAGCGCCTCCCGTTCCAGCAGCCCCGCGACCACGGTCTCCACCGCCCGGGACGAGCCCCCGACCAGGTACGCGAGTTCGACCGTGGTCACCTCGCCGACCTGGGTGGTGGCGTGGGCGTCCGGTCGCCTCCCCGCGATCCGGATCCACCCCGCCAGCACCAGCGCCACCGCCAGTCCGACGGCGTACAACTGCAAGAACTCCGGGCCGGTCAGTCCCCATGGATTGTCCATCGTGACCCCCTCTCACCAGCAAGGAAGCCTCATGGTGCGGTCTGGGTCACATCGGGACAAGAGTATTTGATACAGGATTGGGCAGAACTTAGGGAAGGCTTGAGCTTGGCCGGATTTCGCTCAACCACAACGAAATCCGGCCGTTACACAGCTACGCCGAGCGGCCGATCAGCTCTCCTCGGACTCCGGGGCGGCGACCAGGCGCAAACTGACGCTGTTGATGCAGTAGCGCTGGTCGGTCGGCGTCGGGAAGCCCTCGCCCTCGAAGACGTGCCCCAGGTGGCTGTGGCAGGTCCCGCACAGCACCTCGGTGCGCACCGCGCCCATGCTGCGGTCCTCGCGCAGCACGACGGCCTCGCCGGCCAGCGGGGTGAAGAAGGACGGCCAGCCGCAGTGCGACTCGAACTTGGTGTCGCTGCGGAACAGTTCGGCCCCGCACGCCCGGCACTCGTAGACGCCCGCGGTCTTGGTGTCGGTGTACTCGCCGGTCCACGCCCGCTCGGTGCCCGCCTGGCGCAGCACCCGGTACTCCTCGGGAGTGAGCTGCTCCCGCCACTCCTGCTCGGTCTTGACGACCTTCGGACCCTGATCCATGCCACCACGCTAATACGCCGCGCCCGGGGGTGCCCGTGGGCGGATCTTTCAGAACAGGAACAACAGGATGGTGTTGAGCGCGCCGGTGAAGGTCAGGATCAGGCCGAGCACGATCAGCCCGGCCAGCACCACCGCGGTGAGCCTGCGGCCGCCGCCGACCCGGTTGGCCGAATCGGCGAACTCGCTGACCCCGGCCAGGTAGCCCTCCACGGTGTAAGGCTTGGGCGCGTGCTCGATCCGGTCGAGGTGCTGGGCGAAGGCCCGCGCCTCGGGATCGTGGGGGTCCAACCCCACCAGGTCCTCACCGAACCGCCCTGGCGGGCCCTGCGGCTCGTCGTCCGGTGCTGCTGCGCGCATACCCGCAACGGTAGCGTGCGGAGCTGTGAACAGGGCAGACACCGACACCACGCCGCATTATGATCCCGCACTCGGACTGGCCGGGCTGCCGAGCGCACCCCGCTGGGAATCCGCAGGTCAGCGCAGCCTGTACCGCAGTGACTGGGTCAGCCTGGACCTGATCGCGGTGCGCCCGCCCACCGCGCCGCCCTATGAGCACCACGTGGTCCGCACCGCCGACGCGGTGGCCGTGGTGCTGGAGCACCCCGAGCGCGGGGTGCTGATGCTGCACCGGCACCGGTTCATCACCGAGACCACCGGCCTGGAACTCCCGGCGGGCGGCATCGACCCTGGCGAGGACCCGGTGGCCGCCGCGGTCCGGGAGACCGCCGAGGAGACCGGCTGGGCCGCGGTGCGCCCCCGGCTGTTCCTGACCAGGTGCGTCTCCAACGGCAACAGCGACCAGCTCTTCCACTTCGTGCACGCCGAGGTAGGACAGTGGCTGGGCGGGCCGGAGAGCCCCGATGAGGGCCCCGCGGTGTGGGTCCGGCATGAACACCTGCGGGACGTGCTGGGCCGCGATCTGGTGAGCTGTGCGCCCTCCAGTCTGGGGCTGTTGCACGCGATGACCTTCGGTCTGCTGCGCGCGGGGGCCGGGGCCGGTAGCGTCCAGGCCCGTGAGCAGGGGTGAAGCACTTGAGCTGACCGTGGACGGCCCGGCGGGACCGCGTGCCGTGCGGGTGTCCAGCCCGGACAAGGTGTACTTCCCGGAGCGCGGCATCACCAAGCGCCAGGTGGTCGAGTACTACCTGGCGGTGGCCGAACCGCTGATGCGCGTGCTGGGGGAGCGCCCGACCACGCTGAAGCGGTTCCCCGACGGCGTGGCAGGCGAGCCCTTCTACGCCAAGCGGGTGCCCAAGGGCGCGCCGGAGTGGGTGCAGCCGGTGCGGATCACCTTCCCGTCCGGCCGCACCGCCGAGCAGGTCTGCCCGACCGAGCCCGCGGTGCTGGTCTGGGCGGCCAACCTGGGCACCCTGGACTTCCACCCGTGGCCGGTCCGGCGACCCGACGTGGACCACCCGGACGAACTGCGGATCGACCTGGACCCGCAGCCGGGCACCGACTTCCACGACGCGGTCCGGGTGGCGGGCGTGCTGCGCGAGGTCCTGGAGGAGGCGGGCATGACCGGTTTCGCCAAGACCTCCGGCGGCCGCGGCATCCACGTGCTGGTCCGCATCCGCCCCGAATGGGACTTCATCGAGGTCCGGCACGCGGTGATCGCACTGGGCCGCGAGGTCGAGCGCCGCCTGCCGGAGCAGGCCACCGTGGCCTGGTGGAAGGAACAACGCGGCGAACGGGTGTTCCTGGACTACAACCAGGCCGCGCGGGACCGCACGGTCGCCTCCACCTGGTCGGTGCGCGGCACCCCTCGCGCGACCGTGTCCTTCCCGCTGGACTGGGCTGATCTGTCCACTGTGGACCCGGACGATTTCGACGTGCTGACCGTGCCGGGGCTGCTGGCCGAACGCGGGGACGCGCACGCGAGTATGGACGAGAAGGCCTTCGGGATCGAGACCGCGTTGGAGTGGTACTCCCGGGATGAGCGGGATCATGGGCTGGGTGAGATGCCGTATCCGCCGGACTACCCGAAGATGCCGGGAGAACCGCCGCGGGTGCAGCCGTCCAAGGCCCGTAAGGTCACGGACGAGAGCTAGGCCAACTGGCCGGATTCCCTAGAGCGGTAAGGCATTTCCAGCCGGATCGGGCAGACCATGGGGCGGGGCTTCGCGCCTCATGGGGCTGAATCACCTTGGTACGGCGGGATTCCTGGCAGCGTCGGCGGTAGTCGCACGACGGTCTTCTGGGAAGGGATGAACCGATGCTGCGCATTACCGCAGATATTTTCTCCGGCCGGTCGAACCCGGTGTGGGAGGTGCGGGACGGGGCCGAGGCGCGGGCCGCGTTACGCGCGCTGACCGCGGACCGGGGGTTGCTCACCGAGTCCGCGCCGGCGGCGAGTGGGCTGGGTTTCCGGGGCTTTCAGGTGGAGACGCTGGGGGACGACCACGCCTCGGACCTGGGGCTCGCCAGTGTGTACCTGCCGGTGGGCGCGCTGGCCGGTGGGGCGGGCGCGGCCGAGCTGGGGGAGCGGCTGATCAGCCTGATCGGGCGCAGTGAGAGCGCGGGGTACGCGGCCGAGGACGCGTTGCCGCTGGATGAGTCACTGGCCACGTTCCTGGGTTCGCAGCTGGAGGCGGTCAGCTCGGCCGCGGGCACCGCCTCCCGGTCGATCAGGGACACCCGCAGCGGCGAGGCCACCGCCGCGCCGGGGCAGGAGCAGTCGCCGGCGGACGCCGAGTCCGCCGCCGCGGTGGTCTGCTACATCGAGCGGACCGCGTTCAACCCCGGGTTCTGGAACAACGACGCCACCACGTTGCGCAACAACAACTGCTACAACTACGCCAGCAACTGGCGGACCAACACCTTCGCCCAGCCGGGCCGTGGCGCGGGCGCGATGTACACCGCGGTCACCTGCGCCGAGGTGACCAGGGGCGCGCTGGCCGACGGCATGCACCGCCGGTTCGACTGCTTCCCGGACACCGAGAAGCCGCGCCCGCTGACGGCGCTGGTGGTCGCACCCGGCCCCGGTTTCATCGACTACCACTGGTACCGCTTGCAGTCCGAGCCGTTCTGGGGGCACAAGCCGGGCGGCACGGCGGCCCGCAACACCGACAACAGCGGTGTGGTGATCAGCAACCCGGAGACCGCCAACCGCGGTGCCTACACCCAGTTCTGCGGTTACTTCTACGGCTGCAACACCCAGCGCAACCGGATTCGCTGACACCGTAGGGTTTTTCACTCCGGCGGGCGGGCCACCTCTCGCCCGCCGGGGCCACCCAGCCCAGCCCCGAGTGTCACGGCCAACACGATGGAGGGTGGGCACTTCTGGCCGCGAGAACGCGTTGCGGGCACCTCGACCGAGCGCCTACCTGTTGCGAAAAGGCGTGGCGCGCCAGCGACACGGCGGGCTCTTCACCTGCGGCGGGGTGCCGATTTTTCGCGTTGCCTTGTCGTGCGTCCGACGCATCCGAAGCTTGCTTCGCGTGCGGCGGATGCACGACGAGGCGACTCAAGAGCGAAAAATCCAGCGTGCGGAGCACGCCAATCGACTCAGTTCTTGTCGGTCTGGCCGGGGTCGGTGGAGCAGATCTGGTTCAGCGAGTCCGGCGGCGCGATGTTCGGTGAGCTGCCGGCGGGCGGCTGGGTGCCGCTGGTGCGCACCGGCGGCTTGCCGGTGGGCGCGCCCGGCTTGCCGGGGGTGCTCGACGGCGGGGTCGCGGTGCTGGTGGTGGTCGGGCTGGCCGAGGTCGAGGTGGTCATCGCCTGGGCGTTGCGCACGACCTCGCGCATGTAGTTGAAGTCCGGCATGGCGGTGGAGAATTTGCCGCCGTTGCGGGTGGACAGGTTGGGGTCGAAGGAGATGCTCTGGATCGGCAGCGCGCGGGCCTTGTTGGCCAGGCCCAGCAGCGCGGGCAGCACGTCCTGCGGGATGTTGGTGGACACGTTGTCCTGGGTGGCCGCGGCCACGCCCTGGAAGTTGGTCAGCATGTCCATCGGGCTCTTCTGCTCGATGACGTACTTGATCAGGCAGCGCTGGCGGCTCATCCGCATGTAGTCGCTGCCGTCGCTGCGCGCCCGGCCGTACCAGAGCGCCTGCTCGCCGTTGAGGTGCTGCTGCCCGGCCGGGATCCAGCCCTTGGGCCGGATCTGCTCGCCGTGCGGGCCGAGGCCGTTGATCGGGATGGGCCGGGGGCCGACGTTGACGTCCACGCCGCCGAGGGCGTCGATGATCGAGGCGAACCCGGCCATGTTGACCTGGATGTAGTAGTCCAGTTCCACGCCCAGCATCTGGCCGATCGAGGAGTTGAGCAGGTTCAGCCCGGCCACCGTGCTCGGGCCGCTGGGCGCCAGCTGCGGGTGCTCGTTGCCGTACTTGTACAGCGCGTTGAGCAGGTACTCGCCCGAGTTCGGGTCCCGGCCGTCGTGGAAGCCGTTGGGGAACTGCCTGGCCATCGGCGAACCGGGCGGGAACTGGGCGCGCTGCAGGTTGCGCGGGAGTCCGAACAGGACGGTCTGGCCGCTGCGGGTGTCCAGGCTGGCCACCATCATGGTGTCGGTGCGGGTGCCGGTGCGGTCCGGGCCCGCGTCGCTGCCCACCAGCAGGATGTTGAGCCGCGGCTTCTTGATCGCCTCCACGTCGCCGCCCTGGCTGGGCTGGGTGCCGCCCTGGCCGCCCGCGGTGCTTCCGTTGGTGGGGAACAGGTTCTGCAGCAGCGAGCGGTAGGTGTTGACGGTGTAGGCGGCGTAGCCGAACGGTGCGGCGATCACCGCGCACAGGGTGACCACGACCAGGGTGGCCGCGATCCGGCCGCCCGCTCGCATGCCGCCGCGCGGGCGCGCCAGCGCGAAGGTGCGCAGCACCACGGTGATCCACAGCAGCGCGAGCACGGCGCAGGCGATGATCGCCCCGAGCAGCACCCGAGGTGACACCGCGTACTTGAGCAACTCCTCCTGGGTGAGGGTCAGCCCGAGGTAGAGCCCGCCGCCGAGCAGCAGCAGGAAGATCGCCAGCAGGAACCAGCCTGCCCGCTTGCGCAGGGCGAGGTGCCCGGAGCCGGGCACGATGGTGGATCCCAGGGTGAGCAGCAATGCCTTACCCAGAGTGCGGGATTGCTCACTCTCTCGCGATCGTCGGCCCATGTGTCCAGCTCCTCGGTTCTGTCCTGCGCTGTTCATACGCCGCAGTCCCGAACCGGGTTGCACCGCTGACCAGTGGTTCCACTGGGCCGCCGCGGGTGGCGCCGGCCCTCGGCCGTTAAACGTACCGATAGTCGAATTGGTTGCCGCACGTGACCGGAATCGCGTCGATCCCCTCTCCCGGGGGAGTGCGCTGGTTCCTGTGGGGGAGTTGTCACTGACCGCTTCGCAGCAGGCTCGACAGGGCCAGTGCAGAGCGTCACGAACGGGGAGAGCGATGAGCGGACCGCAACGGATCGTCGTGGTCGGGGGCGGCTATGTCGGCATGTACACCGCGCTGCGACTCCAGAAGAAGCTGAGCGCGGGCGAGGCGACGATCACCGTCGTCGACCCGCAGCCGAACATGACCTACCAACCGTTCCTCCCCGAGGCCGCGGCGGGCTCGATCGAGCCGCGCCATGTGGTAGTACCGCTGCGCAAGGTCCTGCGCAAGTGCACCGTGCTCACCGGACGGGTGTCCACGGTGGACGCCGGACGCAAGATCGTCACCGTGCTGCCGGTGGAGGGCCTGCCGACCGAGCTGCCCTACGACCACCTCGTGCTCGCGCCCGGCGCGGTCGCCAGGACCCTCCCGGTGCCCGGTCTGGCCGAGTGCGGGATCGGCTTCGGATCCGTCGGCGAGGCCATCCACCTGCGCAACCACGTGCTGTCCAGGCTGGACGTGGCCTCCACCACCGACGATCCGGCACTGCGTCGGCGGGCCCTCACCTTCGTCGTGGTGGGTGGGGGATATGCCGGGATCGAGGTGTTCGGCGAACTGGAGGACATGGCCCGCGCGGCCCTGCGACAGCACCCCCGACTGTCCGAAAAGGACATGCGCTGGGTGCTGGTGGAAGCAGCCGATCGGGTGTTGCCGGAAGTGAGCCCGAGCATGGCCGACTACACCGTCGGCCGGTTGCGCAAGCGCGGCATGGAGGTGCTCCTGGGCACCCGGGTGTCCGCAATGGACGGTGGGCACGTGGTGCTCACTCCATCCATGCTCGACCCCGCGAGCGGGTCTTCGGCAGCCGAGGAATTCGACGCCGACACCATCGTGTGGACCGCCGGAGTCAAGGCCAACCCGCTCGCCGCCCGATCGGGTCTGCCGGTGGACGCGCGCGGCCGGGTGCAGTGCGATCCGGAACTCCGGGTGATCGGCACCGACGGGGTGTGGTCGGCCGGTGACTGCGCGGCCGTGCCCGACCTGTCGGCCAGCGGGCTGAGCGTGTGCGCGCCCAGCGCCCAGCACGCGGTCCGGCAGGCCAAGGTGCTCGCGGACAACCTGCGGGCCGCGGTGCGCGGGCGGCCGGTGCGCGGGTACCGGCACAAGCACGTCGGCTCGGTGGCCAGCCTCGGGCTGCACAAGGGGGTCGCCGAGGTCTACGGCATCCGGCTGCGCGGGTTCCTGGCCTGGCTGCTGCACCGGCTGTACCACCTGAGCCGGGTGCCCACGCTCAACCGGAAGGTGCGGGTGGTCGGCGACTGGGTGCTCACCTTTTTCTGCGGCCGCGAGGTGGTGTCACTCGGCCAGGTGGAGCATCCGCGCCGGGACTGGGCCGCCATCGTGGCCGAGGTGGAGTCGAATCCCCAGATCACAGTCCCGAAACCGTTCTCCGGAACGGACCGGTGAGTCTGATTGACTGTTCAACCGTGCGAATTGTGCTGGACACCGATCCGGGGATCGACGACGCGCTCGCGATCCTGTATTTGGCCGCGCAGGCAGACGTGGAGATCGTCGCTGTGGGTAGCGTCCACGGGAACGTGCCCGCGCAGGTCGCCGCGGACAACAGCAGGCGGATCCTGGACGTGCTCGGGCTGGACGCGGTCCCAGTGGCCGTCGGCGCCGCCCGGCCGCTCGCCCAACCCCTGCTGACCTCGGAGTTCGTGCACGGCCCGCACGGCCTCGGCCGCTGGGAGGGCCCTGAGCCGTCCCGGCCCGCGGTGCGCGAGTCCGCGGCCGAACAGATCGTCCAGCTCGCCCGGCAGCACCCGGGCGAGCTGGACCTCCTCGCGCTCGGCCCGCTCACCAACGTGGCGCTGGCCCTGCTGCTGGAACCCGAACTGCCCAGCCTGCTGCGCTCGGTGATGGTGATGGGCGGCGCGGTGGACGCCCCCGGCAACGCCACCCCGTTCGCCGAGGCCAACATCTGGCACGACCCGGAGGCCGCCGACCTGGTCTTCGCCGCCGGTTTCGCGCTGACCCTGGTGGCCCTGGACGTCACCCACTCCGCCCGCGCCGACGCCGACTGGCTGGACACCCTGGCCGCCAGCACCGGCCCGCGCGGCAAGTTCGCGCACGACGTGCTCGGCTTCTATGTCGACTTCTACAGCCGGATGCTCGGCGAACGCTGCTGCACCCTCTACGACCCCCTCGCCGCGGCCATCCTGCTGCACCCGGACCTGGCCACCTACCGCGAACTGCCGGTCAGCGTGGAGCTGCGCGGGGAGAAGACCCGCGGCCAGACCGTGGCCGACCTGCGCGGCTACGGCAAGGAGATCTCGGCCGAACTCGGCGGGATCACCGACCGGCCCGCCATCAAGGTGGCCCGGACGGTGGACGGTCAGGCCTTCTTCAAGCAGCTCACCGAGGCCCTGATCGACCGGGTCTGACCGTCGCCCGGTCCGGACCGGCCTGCGGTTACGGTGAGCAGGTGAGAAGTTCCGCGAGCGAACGCGGCCCCCGGGTCTTCCGCGGCGAGCCGCCGCTGACCGCCGAGTTGATCGTGGACGCCGCCGAACGGCTCACCGCCGAAGCAGGCCTGGCCGGCTGGACCGTGCGCAAGCTCGCCACCGAGCTGGACTGCTGGCCCACGGTGATCTACCACCACGTCGGCGACCGGGCCGCCGTGCACCACGCGGTCGCCGACCGGGTGGTGTCCCGGATGCCCTGTCCGGCCGAGGACCTGGACTGGCGGGAGTGGTTCACCGAACTGCTCCTCGGCGCCCGCCCGGTGCTGCGCGGCTACCCCGGCGTGGCCCGCTGGCTGGTGCTGCGCGGCCCGATCGTGCCCTCCGCCCTGCGCATCCTGGACCGCGGCGTGCGGGTGCTCCAGCGCGCGGGCTTCGGCGCGGAATCACCGATGGTCTACAGCACCCTGCTCAACGCGGCCATCCTGCTGATCATGTCCTACGACGAGCGGTCCGCGGAGGACGCGAACACCAAGATCACCATCACCGAGGCACTGGGCGCCTACCGGGACGACCCGCGCGAGGGCCTGGCCGCGATGGCCGAGTACCTGCTCACCCCCGGCATGTCCGAGCAGTTCTACGCCTTCACGATCGATCGGGCCATCGCCGGGGCGCAGGCGCGGCTCACCGAGCTGGGCTGCGGGTGAGACGCTGCTAACGCGGTGACCCACCCGCTCCGGCGGCTACCGTCTTCCTCGACATTGTTCGTTGAGTTCGAGGAGGCCACCCCGTGACCGGGCCCTGGGTTCGCTGCTACCAGTCCCGTCCGCAGGCACGGCTCCGGCTGTTCTGCTTCCCGCACGCGGGCGGCACCGCCAGCGCGTACCGGTTGTGGCCGCCGCTGTTGCCAGCCGGGGTGGAGATGCTGGCGGTGCAGTATCCGGGGCGGGAGGAGCGGTTCAGCGAGCCCGCGTTGACGACGATGGACGAGCTGGTCACGCAGTTGGTCGCGGGGTTGCGGGCTGAACTGGACCGGCCGTTCGTGTTCTTCGGGCACAGCATGGGCGCCTCGGTCGCGTACGAGACCGCGCTGGCGTTGCGGGCGGCCGGGTTGCCGATGCCGCAGCGGGTGGTGGTGTCGGGCAAGGAGGCGCCGGAGCACGCGGTGCCGGGGGAGGTGCATCTGCGCGATGACGAGGGATTGGTGCGCGAGCTGACCGCGCTGGGCGGGACCGGGTCCGCTGTGTTGGAGCACCCCGAGTTGCGGGAGTTGTTGCTGCCGATCGTGCGGGCGGACTATCGGTTGATCGAGACCTATCAGCCAACGGCCGCGGATGCGCTGGAGTGTCCGGTGACCGCGTTCGTGGGGGACAGCGATCCGGAGCTGACCGTGGATCAGGCCCGGGATTGGGACAAGACCACGAGTGGTGGCTTTGATCTACAGGTTTTCCCCGGTGATCACTTCTACCTGATGGACGGGCGGGCTCAGGTTGTCGCCGCGCTCAACCGGCGGCTGCCGCTCGCGCCATCTCGGCCGACCGCTCCTTGAGGTCCGTCCACAACGGCCAACGTGGCGTACGACAACGGCAAACACTCCGGGGGCTGGTGCGGCCGGCGGCTGCTCCCAACGCGTTAACGTGACGGCCAACGTTGGTACCCACCGGCATACTGTTGGGAAGACACTTGTCGCCGCAACGGTGGAAAGGACCCGGTGCACACGTTCCTGGCGCGTTTCGTCGGCGGTCCGCTGGACGGCCGGTGGCAGACGTTCACCTCCGCCAGTCCAGCCGCACTGGCGACGGTGACCCACGTCCACCTGCACCAGGGGCCCAAGATCGTGCACCACTACGACCTCCGGCACAGCGAGGAACACGGCTGGGAGTACCACCTGCGGCAGGACGTCGACGCCGAGGAGTGCTAGCCCCCACCCCGGTTAGGATGTCCGCCGGAACTGGGGGTTCTTTCATGGTGAAGGTGGCGGCGGGCGTCCGCGAGCAGGTGCAGGCCGAGTTGTCCCGGCAGTGGCGGGAACCGGTGCGGGTGGTGCACATCAGCAAGGTGCGGCCCGAGTTCCGGGTCAAGGGACGGCGCAGCGACGGGACCGTGATCGGGACCCGGCTGCTCCGGCGGTGCGCCTGGAACCTGGTGCGCTTCGCCGGGGTGCTGGTGCAGCTCGTGCTGACCGATGACGGCGATCTCGACCTGCGGCGGGGCACGGTGACCGCGCCGCCGACCTCGCCCGCGGTCGGGTTCGCGGACACGGCGCGACGGGTGCGGCGGCGGTTGTGGCTGGGCTGGACGCCGTGGCGGGTGGCGTTGCTGGTGGTGGACAGTGGCGGGCCGCGGATCGTGTGGCAGGGCCAGGCGCAGTTCGCCACCCGGCAGTTCGCGGTGGTGTGGCCAGACGGCGGCCGGGTGGTGCTGCCACCGGACCGGGCGGAGCGGGCCCGGATCAAGCGGGAACTGGGGTGAAACCGGAGGTCGCGGCCCGGCGGGCGGCCGAGGCCGGGGAGTGGGCGCGCCGGGAATGGGGGCAGGACGCGCGGGCGGTGCCGTTGGGGGAGCTGCGGTTCCGGTACCACGTGCGTGGGCGGCGGGTGGACGGGTCGGCGCGCAATCCCGGCCAGCCCGGGTCCAGCAGCGCGGAGGAGATCGTGGCCGCGCCGCTGGGTGAGGCCAACGGGCTGGGGGAGTTGCTGGTGGCGGCGGTGGTCTCGGCGCTGCTGTGGGTGTTGCTGCTGGGGGTGCGGCTGGTCTGGCTGCTGATGCGGCTGGTCAGGCGGAAGGTGGCGCAGCGGACCGCGACCGTGCTCGGCCGGACCCGGCAGCTGGGGGTGCGGTTCGCGGACGCGGCGAACCGGCAGGACGACGTGTGGCTGGTGTGGACCGGGCGGCGGATGGCGTTGCTGCACGTCCGGCCCAAATGGTGCCGGCCGTTGTGGCAAGGCGAGGGGGAGTCGGCGCCGCGGATCGAGCGGCGCACGTTGCGCTGGGCCGACGGCTCCCGGGTGCGACTGCCCGCAGGCACGCTGGAGGGCTGAGTCGCCGGCGCGGGGCTGGGCGGAGGGCTGCCGCGGCAACCTCCGTGGGGCCGCCGGTGTCCTTGCCGTTGAGGTGCGGACCTGGCCGGTTGGCGTGGGGAGGCGTGGTGGCCGAGCAGCGGGTGCGGGAGTGGACCGGGCACTGGGGGGAGCCGGTGCGGGTGACCGAGGTGAGCGAGGTCGTGTTCCGGTACCGGGTGCCGGGGCGGCTGCGCAACGGGCAGGACGGGCGGGCCGCGGCCGCCGATGAGGCCACTGACCTGGCGTGGACCGCGGTGTTCGGCGGCTGGGCGAACTGGCTGGGCGGCCAGGTGATGGAACTGCTGACCAGGGTGGGCGTCCGGCTGTTCGACCGGAAGGCGGCCAGATATCGCGCGCTGGTGCGGGCCCCGGCGGCGGCGGAGGCCGTGCGGTTCGCGGACGTGGTGAACGAGGACGGGCGGTTGTGGCTGGTGTGGTCGGCCCGGCGGATGGCCGTGCTGGAGGTCGCCGAGGACTCGATGTCGGTGCGCTGGCAGGGTGCGTCGCCGACCTGGCTGGACCGGCGCGGGTTGCGCTGGCCGGATGGGGGCCGGGTGTGGTTGCCGGAGCGGATTTTCCACGACTGAGCCGGGTTCGCGACAACCTTCCCGGGCTCGCCGGTGTCCTTGCCGGTGACTGGGGAGTTGGCCGGCTGGGGAGGTTGGCGTTGGGGGACTTGGTGGTGGCGGGTGTCGCGCCCGAGGGTGTCGAGGCTGAACAGCGGGTGCTGGGTGTCTGAGCGGCAGGTGCGCGAGTGGGCCCAGGACTGGTCGGGGCCGGTGCGGGTGGTCGAGGTGAGCGACCTCGAGTTCCAGCACCGGTTGACCGGGCGGCGGGACCGTGAGCCGCAGCCGGGGCAGAGCCAGGACGGCTGGGCCGCCGAAGCGCTGCTCGATCACGAACCGCACCTGCTGACGGGGCTGGCGAGCTGGCTGATGGGCCGGGTGTTCCGGCGGCCGCGGCCGGTGTACCTGGCCTGGGTGCGCGGTGAGCCGGAGCAGGTCGCCGTGGAGTGTCACAGTCGCGGCGAACGGGCCGGGGCGGCGGTGGCTGGTCTGGGCGGAGGACTGGCTGGCGGTGCTGTGCGTGTACCCGGACCGGGTGGAACCACGCTGGGCCGGGCGGGTGGAGTGGCTGGACCCCGGCGAGCTTCGCTGGGCGGACGAAGGGTGGGTGCAGCTGCCCTCGTGGGTGGCCGCCGGTCGTCCACCTCGGCCCCGTTGGCGGACACCGGGATAGGGGGCGTGTCCCCTAGGCTGCGGCTCGGATGCTGAGCAGGGAGGTCCGCATGTCCGGCAAGCCGTTCGCCTCCGCCGCCGACCTGGCGCCCAAGGAACAGACCCTGGAGGTGCTCGGGGAGGGCGTGTACGCGCTCACCGCCGCCGGGGATCCCAACGTGGGTGCGATCGAGGGCGAGGACTTCCTGGTCTGTTTCGAGGCCATGGCCACGCCCGTGGCGGCCCGGCGCTGGCTGGCCCGGCTGCGCGAGCACACCGACAAACCGGTGCGGTACCTGGTGCTCAGCCACTATCACGCGGTGCGGGTGCTCGGCGCGAGCGCCTTCGAGGCGCCGGTGGTGGTGGCGCAGGAGCACACCAGGGCGCTGATCGCCGAGCGCGGGGAGGCGGACTGGGCCTCGGAGTTCGCCCGGATGCCCCGGCTGTTCCAGGAACCCGAGACCATCCCCGGGCTCACCTGGCCCACGCTGACCTTCTCCGACCGGCTCACCATCCCGCTCGGCGGCGACCGCGGCGACCTGGAACTGCGCTACTGCGGCCGCGGCCACACCGAGGGCGATCTGGTGGCCTGGCTGCCGCGGCAGCGGATCCTGTTCGCCGGTGACCTGGTGGAGTCCCAGGCCGCGCTCTACACCGGGGACGCCTACCACCGGGACTGGGCATCGTCCACTTTGGACACTGTGGCCGCGTTGCGGGCCGAGGTGCTGGTGGGCGGGCGGGGCGCGGTGGCCCGCGGCCGGGTGGCGGTGGACGCCGCGATCGCGCAGACCCGGCATTTCCTGCAGGTGCTGCAGGCCCAGGTGGCCGCGGTGCACGTGCGCAACGGCAGCCTCAAGGAGGCATTCGACGCCGCGCACGCCGCACTGGCCGGGCGCTACGGCGGCTGGCCGATTTTCGAGCACTGCCTGCCGTTCAACGTGGCCAGGCTGTGGGACGAGCTGTCCGGCGTGGAACGACCGGTGATCTGGACCGCGGAACGAGACCAAGAAGTCTGGTCCCAGCTCCAGGGAAGGTAGGCCGTGTTTGGCGGATCTTGGTCGCGACCAATTTCCACCAAACGCGGCCTAGGAGCTGGGACCAGAAAGCCAGGCTGAGGTGGTCAGCCGGCCAGTACGTCGGCGATCGCGGTCAGCGGCAGGTCGTGCGCTTCGGCGACACCGGCGTTGGTCAGCAGGCCGTCGTGGGTGTTCAGGCCCAGGGCGAGCGAGGCGTCCTCGGACAGGGCGCGCTGCCAGCCCTTGTTGGCCAGCGCGATCGCGTACGGCAGGGTCACGTTGGTCAGCGCGAAGGTCGAGGTCCGCGGCACCGCGCCGGGCATGTTCGCCACGCAGTAGAACTGGGTGTCGTGCACCGGGAAGGTCGGCTCGGCGTGCGTGGTCGGCCGGGAGTCCTCGAAGCAGCCGCCCTGGTCGATGGCGATGTCCACCAGCACCGCGCCCGGCTTCATCCGCTTGACCAGGTCGTTGCTGATCAGCTTGGGCGCCTTGGCGCCGGGCACCAGCACCGCGCCGACCACCAGGTCGGCCTCCAGCACCGCGCGCTCGACCTCGTAGGCGTTGGACACCACGGTGGTCAGGCGGCCCTGGTAGTAGGAGTCGGCCGCGCGCAGCTTGTCCACGGACAGGTCCAGCACGGTGACGTCGGCGCCCATGCCGACCGCGATCGCGATCGAGTTCATGCCAGAGACGCCCGCGCCGAGCACGGTCACCTTGGCCGGGTGCACGCCGGGCACGCCGCCCAGCAGCACGCCGCGGCCGCCGCGGGACTTCATCAGGGTCTCGCCGCCGACCTGGGTGGCCAGGCGACCGGCGACCTCGGACATCGGGGCGAGCAGCGGCAGCGCGCCGGAGGGCAGCTGCACGGTCTCGTAGGCGACACCGGTGACCTTGCGCTCCAGCAGCGCGTCGGTGCAGGCGCGGTCCGCGGCCAGGTGCAGGTAGGTGAAGAGCAGCTGGCCGGGCCGCATGCGGTGGTATTCCTCCGCGATGGGCTCCTTGACCTTGAGCACCATGTCCGCGATGGCCCACACCTCGTCGGCGGTGGGCAGCACCTTGGCGCCCGCCGTGACGTACTCCACGTCCGCGATGGCCGAACCGGCGCCCGCGTCGTGCTCGATGAAGACCTCATGGCCATGACGGACCAGTTCGAGCACACCGGCCGGAGTGATCGCGACTCGGTACTCGTGGTTCTTCACTTCGCGGGGAACGCCGATCCTCATGGCAAGACTCCTCGTGGGTGACTGCGGCTAAACCGATGGTCAGGCCCCCGCGTGGCGTGCGTCATTGGCATCCGTCGACAACATTCCATGATCACTTAGTGCTGATCGGACAACCATCACTCCTACGGAGCACTCGATCCGCCACCGCGAGGTCCCCGGGCGCTTCACGCTGAGTGAATCTTGCCGCCACCCGTTCGCGCTGTTCGACCGGCTTGTTGCCGCCGAACTTGAACTTCGCCCGCACCCCGGTGACGGTGAGTTCGAGGCCCCGGATGCCGGGCAGCAGCCGCCGGTCGGGGTTCTCGGTGGCGGAGACCGGGGTGCGCGCGCCGTCCGGCTCGAAGTGCGCGAGCTGGCGGCGCAGGATGGCCGCCTTGGCCGCAGGCTCGTCCTCGATCCGGACATCGCATTCGAGCTGCACGGTGGCGTAGTAGGAGGTGGGCACGCCCAGGGCCGGGTCGGCCTCGGGCGCGGAGTTCCAGTCGGCGCGCACGTAGGCGACCTCGCCGGTGACCACCAGCAGACAGCGCGGGTGTTCGGTGAGCGCGCCCCAGACCGGGTTGGGCCGGGCCAGGTGCAGCCAGACGGTGGCCGGGTCGTCGTAGGTGAAGTGGGTGGGCACGACCACCGGCAGGTCCCGGCCGCGGCCGGGCGCGATCAGCTCGCCGAAGTCGTGCCGGGACAGGAAGGTTCGCCACTGCTCGTCGGACTCGGCGGCGTCCCAGGGATGGATCAACACCCCGCCAGCCTGCGCTGCCTCGCCAGGACGGGACAGGGCCACTCACTCGCCCGTTCGGATGGCCACCCGGCTGGGTTGTTCGACTCCTGTGCTGATGTGGTGAGAGTCCGCCGCGCGCACTTGCCGGGTGGCCCGGCCGGACCGAAGACTGTCCGATATGGACAGACGTCTGCCGCTTTTCGTGTTGCTGGCCTTCGCCTGCGTGTCCTGCGCCACACCGGAACCCGCGCCGGCGGTGACCACCGCCAAGGGCCTGGTCTGGGGCGACTGCGCGCCGTTCGCCGGTGACCCCGAGCGCAAGGCCGCCTTCGACCGCCGCTCGCTGGACTGCGCCGCGCTGGAGGTCCCGCTGGAGCACGCCAGCCCGGCAGGCCGCAAGATCCGCATCGGCCTGCTCCGCCAGCGCGCCACCGACCCGGATCGCCGGATCGGCGCGCTGGTGTTCAACTTCGGCGGACCCGGCGCCTCCGGCATGGCCCAGCTCGCCGAACTCGGCGGCACCCTGGCCCAGCGCGGCGACGAGGTGTCCGCCCGGTTCGACCTGATCGGCTTCGACCCCAGGGGCGTGGGCGCCTCCGAACCGGTGCTGCGCTGCCTGACCGGCCCGGAACAGGACGCGCAACGCCTGGAGTACCTCGATCTGTCCACTCCGGACGGTGTGGCCCGGATGGAGGCCCGCAACAAGGACCTCGCGGACAAGTGCGCCGAACGCACCGGCCGCACCGAACTGGCCAACCTGGGCACCCGCGAGGTGGTGCGCGACCTGGACCTGCTGCGTGCCGCGCTGGGCGAGCACAAGCTGAACTACGTCGGCTTCTCCTACGGCACCCAGATCGGCACCGCCTACGCCGAGGCCTACCCCGGCAACGTGCGGGCGATGGTCCTCGATGGCGCCTCCTCCTTCGAGCTGGACGGGGTTGCCTCGGGTTCGGAACAGGGTGAGGGCTTCGCGGCCACCTTCCGCAGCTACGCCAAGGACTGCGCCGCCCGCCAGGGCTGCCCGGTCGGCACCAGCCCGGCCAAAGCCCAGGACCGCCTGGACGCCCTGACCACACCCCTGCGCACCCGCCCGCTGCCGGTCGGCGACCGCAAGCTCTCCGCCGACGACGTCTCCGGCGCGGTGGACCACCTCCTCTACTCCTCGGCCAACTGGCCCCGGCTGACCGAGGCCCTGGACGCGCTCAAGGCGGGCGACGGCACCGACCTGCTGGCCGCCGCCGACGAGTTCCTTGGCCGCCGCCCGGACGGCGGTTACGACGCCAGCCAGGCCGCGCTCACCGCGGTGAACTGCGTGGACTCACCGCCGACCAAGGACCGCGGCAAGCTCAAGGGCGACCCGCCGGTGCTGGACACCTGCGCGTTCTGGGCCGTCCCGCACACCTCCACCCCGCACCGCCCCAAGATCGACGGCCTGCCGCCGGTGGTGGTGGTGTCGAGCACGGGCGACCCCGCCACCCCGCATGCCTGGGGGATCAAGCTGGCGGAGGCACTGCGCGCGCGACTGCTCACCTTCGAGGCGGACCAGCACACGATCTACCTGCAGGGCAACCGTTGTGTGGACCGGCCGGTGACGGAGTACCTGGTGGGCGGGGCGTTGCCGGCGGAGGGTCTGACCTGCCGGTGAGCCGGCCGCGACCGGCGGAAATCGGGTTGCCGCCACTCCAGGGCTCGACGAGGGTCACGGGTCATGATCGGACTGGTGGAGTTGGCCGTGACGGACTGGCCGCGGTGGCGGGAACTGCGGCTGGCCGCGCTGACCGAAGCGCCGCAGGCGTTCGGCACGCAGCTGGCGGAGTGGTCGCAGGTGCCCGCGGAACGCTGGGTGGGGCGGCTGGCTGAGGCGGACCTGAACCTGGTCGCGGAACTGGACGGCCGGGACGCCGGGATGGTCAGCGCGACCCTGGTCGAGGCCGGGACGGTCAAGCTGCGCTCGATGTGGGTGGCCCCGTTCGCCCGCGGCCGCGGGGTCGGGGACGCGCTGATCGAGGCGGCGGTGCGCTGGTCGGCGGAGCGTGGCGTGGACCGGGTCACGCTGGATGTCATGGCGGACAACGAGAGTGCGGCCGCGCTGTACCGGCGGCACGGGTTCGTCGAGACCGGCACCTTCGAGGATGAGGGTGTGCTGGAGCGGGTGATGGTCCGGGTGGGTGCGGGTTAGCGGTGGCATGTGGCCAGCCTGCGCTGTGCCAGGCGGGCAAGGTTGGCGGATTTGTCGCACAATCAGGTGAGAGATGCCAGCTGTCGCACCACTTCCGCCAGTGGGACGGCGGTGTTGATCTCCAGCGTGGCCGACTCGCGGAGCAGCGGTTCGACGAAGGCCAGGTGTTCCAGGATTGCGGCGCGTTCCGCCGGGGTTTTGCCGTACGGATTGGTGGTGCGGGCCGCGATCCGGGCCAGCAGCACCTCGGCGGGGGCGGACAGCAGCACGATGAGGTCGAAGAGCGGGTAGAAGTCGGTCTGGTTGGACTTGCAGCCGGCCACGAAGAGGTTGCCCTCCCCGTGGCCGGTCAGCAGTTCGGTGATGGCCTGCTCCCGCCACACCCAGTCCGGCTCGCCGTCCTCATCCGGCACCCAGTGGCTCCACTGATCGGTGTCGGTGTCGACGGTGCGTTGTCCCTGCGCGGCCAGCAGTTCGAGTGCGCTGGACTTGCCGGTGCCGGACATGCCGGTGATCAGGACCTTCGCCATATTCCCAGGTTAGGGCAGCCCCCACTGCGGTGCGGCGGCGTTGGCGGGCACGTCGCGCGGACGCAGGTCCGGCTTGTGCCCGCGCCGGGTGATGATCGCCGTCTCGCCGCGGCGCAGGGCCACCGAGATCCGGCCGGGGGCCACCTGGCGCCACTGGAGCCTGCGGCCCAGGGGCGTGCGGACGTCCAGGTCGCCGGGGATGCGGTGTTCCAGGACCAGGGGTTCGCCGGCTTCGCTGTGCACGCGGATCCATTCGGTGGCCCCGTCGCGGCGGGAGGCGTCCACCAGGAAGGCGCCCTGGGCGCGCAGGCTGTCGAAGGCTGCCTCGCGCCAGGCCGCCGGGACCGCGGGGAAGACCTTGAGCACGCCGGATCCGCTGTCCAGCAACAGGTGCAGCACTGATTCGGCCGCGGACAGCGGGCTTTCCAGGGCCAGGTTGTTGCCCTCCACGTACATGGTGTTGGGGGTCAGCTTGGCCACGCCGATCACGTTGCCGTCCAGGAGGTGCCGGAGGTGGCCGATGGCCTGGTCCGGCTCGCCCATCAGCGCGGACATCATCGCCGCCGCCGGGTAGCTGTACCCGGCCCAGGCCGAGCGGTCGTGCGTCCAGTGCTCGAAGGTGCGGCGGATCAGGTCGCGGTCGCCGGTCTCCCAGGTGATCTCGCGCAGTGGGTGGAACCACAGCATGTGCGAGAAGTGCCGGTGCGAGCCGCTGAGTGTGACGCCCTCGCCGACCAGGACGCCCTGCTCACCGCGGTGGTACGGCACCAGTTTGGCCAGCACCTCGCGCCAGCGCGGCGCCAGTGGGTCCTCGATCCGCAGTTCGCTGGTGGTTTCCAGCAGGGTGCGGGCGGCCCAGCGGATCAGGGACAGGTCGTAGGTGGCGTCCACCGCGTCGGCGAACTCGGGTGAGCGGGTCAGCGGCAGGTGCAGCAGGCCGTCCGCGCCGGGCTTGAGGAAGTGCAGGTAGAAGTTGAGTGCCTTGCGCAGCAACGGGTAGAGCACATCGCGCTGGATCCGGCGGTCCATGCTGTGCCGGTAGCTGAGCCAGACGTTGTGCAGACCCCAGATGAGGTTGCCGGTCTGGTCGGTCTTGGTGCTGGTGCCGGGTCGGCCCACGGTGGCGTTGCCGGGGATCTGCGCGCCCAGCTTCGGACCGCCGGAGCGCAGGGTGCGGTCGCCGGGGTGGGCCAGCGCGTAGGTCTCGCCGTCGCGCAGTTCCGGCGGCACGCTGAACTCGAGGTTCTTGTGGTGCTTGCGGAAGGTGGCGGTCACCGCGTCCAGTTCGGGGTGGTTGGCGATGCCCGCGAACGGATAGGTGATCTGCACGTTCAGGTTCCACCACACCGCGGTCCAGCTGCCGCCGCCCTCGGGGAACCACGGGCCCCACTCACTGGTGACCGGGGCGTTCTCCCTGGTGGCGCAGGCCATCTTGTACAGCTGGATCCAGTAGAACCGCTGCACCCACTTGTCCGGCACCGACACCAGGCTGCGGGTGTGGAACCGGTGCCACCACGCGCGGTGGGCGAAGACCAGCGGGTCAAGGCCGAGCAGCAGGGCGTGCCGGACCGCGGTGACCGCGTCCCCGGTGGAGGTCTTGTGCGGGAAGCCGTAGGCCACGGTGGCGGCCAGCAGCCGGGTGGTGCCGATCCGCTTCTCCTGCCAGGCGGTGGTGTAGCCGCCGCCCGCGTGCAGGGGTTGCTCCACAAAGGACACCCCGGTGGAGCTGCCGGTGCGCGGGTCCGGGTTGGCGGTGTAGTCGGGTGGGATGCGGATCTGGCGGGTGGTCTTGGACGGCATGGCGGTGAAACCCCAGGCCGCCGCCTCCTCACCCGCGCTTGGGGTCAGCGAGACGAGCAGCACGCCGCGGTCGTTGTGCACCAGCGCGCGGAAGCTCAGGCTGCCCGCGGTGGTGGTGACCGTGCCGGACAGCTCGGCGTCCCACAGGTCCAGTTGCCAGTCCACCGCGGTGATCTCGCCGGCCAGGGTCAGTGTCAGGTAGCCGATCGGCAGCCGGGACAGGCCGACCGCGGCCTCCCACTGGGGACGCTGGTCCTGCACCTCGCTGTGACTGAGCATGAACCGCAACTGGTTCGCGGTCGCGCCGCGGTAGACCTGCACGCCGAGGAAGCCGTTGGCCAGGAACGGGGCGTCCTGCCAACTGCCGGGGAGTTTCCGCCAGAGCATGCGGGCGTCCCTGGCGATGTCGCGGTGCACGTTCTTGGGCCCGAACGCTTCGGCGGAGGGTTCGGCCCATGCGGTGGTCGCGGCGCTGGTCCAGCCTGCGCCGAGAGTCACGAGTCCGGCGGCGGCCGAACCACGGTGTAGGAAACGTCGCCTGGAAAGGGGTGACATGGGGGCGAATCATACGATGTTTACCCGAACTTGGGCAGGATTCGTTTGGGGTATTCCCAGTTCACGGACCTGAACCGCACCCCAGTCATCCGATGACTGAAAAAGTCAGGGGTGGGTCCGCCCACGACTAGGGGTTTCAGGCGGCGCATCCTGACTACGATCCGCTGCATGACGTTGCCTGGCGAGCAGCTCTCCCTGGCCGCGGAGTTCCCGCAGCCTGGGCTGGAGCAGTGGCGTGAGCTGGTCGCGGGCGTGCTCCGCAAATCCGGCGTGACAGAGCTGCCCGAGTACCCGGAATCCAGGCTGTCCCGCACCACATATGACGGCATCAAGGTCAACCCGCTCTACACCCGGGACGACGCCGCCCCCGAGACCGGCCTGCCCGGTCTGGCGCCCTACACCAGGGGCAGCAGGCCGGAGGGCGCGGTCGCCGGCGGCTGGGACATCCGGCAGCGGCACAGCCACCCCGATCCGGCCACCGCCCGCGAGGCCGTGCTGGCCGATCTGGAGAGCGGGGTCAGCTCGCTCTGGCTGACCCTGGGCGGGGACGCGCTGCCGATCGCCGCGCTGCCGCAGGTGCTGGACGGGGTTTACCTGGACCTGGCGCCGATCGTGCTGGACGCGGGCGCGGAGACCGAAGCGGCAGCGGAGGCGCTGTTCGCGCTGGCGACGCAGCGCGGGGTGGCCGACACCGAACTCACCGGCAACCTGGGCGCCGACCCGCTCGGCCTGCGCGCCCGCACCGGCGCGGACACCGAGGTGGCCGCCGCCGCGGCGCTGGCCGCCAGGGTCGCCGCGAAGTACCCGGGGCTGCGCACGCTGACCGTGGACGCCACCGTCTTCCACGACGCGGGCGGTTCGGACGCGGAGGAGCTGGGTGTCTCGCTGGCCGTGGCCACCGCCTACCTGCGCGCGCTCACCGAGGCCGGGCTGGACATCGACGCCGCCTTCGGCCAGCTGGAGTTCCGCTACGCCGCCACCGCGGACCAGTTCCTGACCATCGCCAAGTTCCGCGCCGCCCGCAGGCTGTGGGCCAGGGTCGGCGAGGTCTGCCAGGCAGGCGCGCCGGCGCAGCGGCAGCACGCGGTGACCTCCACCGCGATGATGACCGCGCGCGACCCGTGGGTGAACATGCTGCGCACCACGCTGGCCTGCTTCGGTGCCGGCGTGGGCGGCGCGGATTCCGTTACTGTGCAACCCTTTGACGCCTGCCTCGGCCTGCCGGACGACTTCGCCAGGCGGATCGCCCGCAACACCCAGTCGCTGCTGGTGGAGGAATCGCACGTGGCCAGGGTGATCGACCCGGCCGGCGGCTCCTGGTACGTGGAGCGGCTCACCGAGGACCTGGCCACCGCCGCCTGGGCCTTCTTCACCGAGATCGAGCGCGCCGGCGGGTTCGAGACCGCGTTGGCCGACGGGTTGATCGAGTCCCGGCTCACCGCCACCCAGGCCAAGCGCGCCAAGCGGATCGCGCACCGCAAGGACGCGATCACCGGCGTCAGCGAGTTCCCGAACCTGACCGAGAAGCTGCCCGTCCGGCAGCCGAATCCGGCTCCGCGCACCGGCGGCCTGCCGCGGGTGCGTTACGCCCAGGACTTCGAGGACCTGCGTACCGCGGCGGACAACGCGTCGCAGCGGCCCACGGTCTTCCTGGCCACCATTGGTGCGGTGGCGGCCTACACCGCGCGGTCCACCTTCGCCGGGAACCTGTTCCAGGCCGGGGGGATCGCCACCCCGGACAGTGGGCCGGGCACCGACGCCGCGCAGATCGCGGCCGCGTTCAAGGAGAGCGGCGCGAGCGTGGTGTGCCTGTGCGGCAACGACAAGGCCTACGCCGAGCACGCCGCCCCGATCGCTGAGGCCCTGAAAGCCGCTGGCGCGCAACGGATCTGGCTCGCGGGCAAGCCCGGTGATCGGGCCGAGAGCGACAAGGCCGCCGGGATCGACGACTACATCTTCGCCGGGTGTGACGCGCTGGGCGTCCTCCGCGGCACGCTCTCCGAACTGGGGGTGGCTTTCTGATGCCGCGCAACCTGATCCCGGACTTCGGCCAGGTCGGGCTGGGCAGTCCGAGCGCCGCCACCGATCCGGCGGGCTGGCGCTCCGCGCTCGCCGAGGCCACCGGCAAGGACGCCGAGAACCTGGTGTGGGACACGCCGGAGGGCATCGCGGTCAACCCGCTCTACACCGCCGCGGACACCGCGGACCTGGACTTCCTGGGCACCTACCCGGGCATGGCGCCGTTCCTGCGCGGGCCGTACCCGACCATGTACGTCAACCAGCCCTGGACCATCCGCCAGTACGCGGGTTTCTCCACCGCCGCGGAGTCCAACGCCTTCTACCGCCGCAACCTGGCCGCCGGGCAGAAGGGCCTGTCGGTGGCCTTCGACCTGCCCACCCACCGCGGTTACGACAGCGATCACCCCCGGGTGCCCGGCGATGTCGGCATGGCGGGTGTGGCGATCGACTCGATCTATGACATGCGCCAGCTCTTCGACGGCATCCCGCTGGACAAGATGAGCGTGTCGATGACCATGAACGGCGCGGTGCTGCCCGTGCTGGCGCTCTACATCGTGGCCGCCGAGGAGCAGGGGGTGGCGCCGGAGCAGCTGGCCGGGACCATCCAGAACGACATCCTCAAGGAGTTCATGGTCCGCAACACCTACATCTACCCGCCGCAGCCCTCGATGCAGATCATCTCCGACATCTTCTCCTTCACCTCGCAGAAGATGCCCCGGTACAACTCGATCTCCATCTCCGGCTACCACATCCAGGAGGCCGGGGCCACCGCCGACCTGGAGCTGGCCTACACCCTGGCCGACGGGGTGGAGTACCTGCGCGCGGGCCGGGACGCGGGGCTGGACATCGACGCGTTCGCGCCGCGGCTGAGTTTCTTCTGGGCCATCGGCATGAACTTCTTCATGGAGGTCGCCAAGCTGCGCGCGGCCCGGTTGCTGTGGGCCAGGCTGGTCAAGCAGTTCGACCCGAAGAACGCCAAATCCCTGTCCCTGCGCACGCATTCGCAGACCTCGGGCTGGTCGCTGACCGCGCAGGACGTGTTCAACAACGTGGTGCGCACCTGTGTGGAGGCGATGGCGGCCACCCAGGGCCACACGCAGTCCTTGCACACCAACGCCTTGGACGAGGCGCTGGCACTGCCCACCGACTTCTCCGCGCGCATCGCCCGCAACACCCAGCTGCTGCTGCAACAGGAATCCGGCACCACGCGGGTGATCGACCCGTGGGGTGGCAGCAACTACGTGGAGCGGCTCACCTACGACCTGGCCCGCCGCGCGTGGAGCCACATCGAGGAGGTCGAGGCCGCCGGTGGGATGGCCAAGGCCATCGACGAGGGCATCCCGAAGCTGCGGGTGGAGGAGGCCGCGGCCCGCACCCAGGCGCGGATCGACTCCGGGCGGCAGCCGGTGATCGGGGTGAACAAGTACCGGGTGACCGCGGATGAGGCGATCGAGGTGCTCAAGGTGGACAACGCGGGCGTGTACGCCCAGCAGGTGGAGAAGTTGCGCCGGCTGCGCGCGGAACGCGACAGCGTCGAAACCCAGTCCACTTTGGACGCTTTGACCAAGGCCGCGGGCGACGCGCGTGAGGGCAGGCGCGGACCGGGCCTGGAGCAGAACCTGTTGGCGCTGGCCATCAACGCGGCCAGGGCCAAGGCCACCGTCGGCGAGATCTCCGACGCGCTGGAGAAGGTCTACGGTAGGCATTCCGGGCAGATCAGGGTGATCTCCGGGGTCTATCGGGAGGAGGCCGGGGCGGTGAGCAATATCGACCGCACCCGCAAGGCCGCCGAGGCGTTCGAGGAAGCCGAGGGCCGCCGGCCGCGGATCCTGGTCGCCAAGATGGGCCAGGACGGGCACGACCGCGGCCAGAAGGTCATCGCGACCGCCTTCGCCGACCTGGGCTTCGACGTGGACGTGGGTCCGCTGTTCCAGACCCCGGCCGAGGTCGCGCTGCAGGCCATCGAGGCCGACGTGCACATCGTCGGCGTCTCCAGCCTGGCCGCCGGGCACCTCACCCTGGTGCCCGCGCTGCGTCAGGAGCTGGAGACCCTGGGCCGCGAGGACATCCTGATCGTGGTCGGCGGCGTGATCCCGCCCCAGGACTTCGACGAGTTGCGCGCCGCCGGGGCCGCCGCGATCTTCCCGCCGGGCACGGTGATCGCCGACGCCGCCATGGACCTGCTGCAGGTCCTGTCCGACCGCCAGCAGAGCTGATGCGCGGTCCCATCGACATCGGCGCGTACGCCGAAGGAGTGCTCGCGAGCGACCGCGCTTGGGTCGCCCGCGCGGTGACCCTGGTCGAATCCCGGCGTGCCGACCACCGGGTGGCCGCGCAGACCCTGCTCACCGAACTGCAACCGCACGCGGGCAAGGCCAGGCGGGCCGGCATCACCGGTGTCCCCGGCGCGGGCAAGTCCACCTTCATCGACGCCCTGGGCAGCAGCCTCACCGCCCAGGGCCACCGCGTCGCGGTACTGGCCGTCGACCCGTCCTCGACGAAGAGCGGCGGCAGCATCCTGGGCGACAAGACCAGGATGACCCGCCTCTCCGCCGACCCGAACGCCTTCGTCCGCCCCAGCCCCACCGCAGGCACCCTGGGCGGGGTCGCCAAGGCGACCAGGGAAACCATCGTGGTGATGGAGGCCGCGGGTTACGACGTGGTGCTGGTGGAAACCGTTGGGGTGGGCCAATCCGAGGTCACCGTCGCCGACATGGTCGACACCTTCCTGCTGCTGACCCTGGCCCGCACCGGCGATCAGTTGCAGGGCATCAAAAAAGGCGTCCTGGAACTCGCCGACGTCATCACGGTGAACAAGGCCGACGGCGACCACGCCAAGGAAGCCGCCCGCGCCGCCCGGGAACTCGCCGGTGCGCTCCGGCTGTTGCGTGCCCCGGATTCCACCTGGGACACCCCGGTGCTCACCTGTAGCGCCCGGGACAACCAGGGCGTGGACGAGGTCTGGGCCCAGGTGGTCCGCCACCGGGACCAGCTTTCCGCCAGCGGGGACCTGGATGCCAAGCGACGCAACCAGTTGCTGGGGTGGACGTGGGCGATGGTGCACGACCGGTTGCTGCATGACCTGCACGGGCATCCGGGGGTGCGGGAGCTGGCGCCGGAGCTGACCAGCCAGGTGGCCGAGGGCACGATGACTCCGGCCCAGGCGGCACAACGGATTCTGGAGACTTTTCAGGCCGGACCGGGCAAGGCTGACCTGGACTGAGGCAAGGCCGGCTGCCAAGTCACCGGTTTGTGCGCCGCCGTCACGCTGCTGGCGGTACGAACTGAACACGAAAGTTGCTTACCGTAGTTGAGCAGGCACAGCATGCGATCATCGGAGGCTGCTATGGCAGGTTGTGGTTGTTGCGCCAAGTGCACCGGCTGCGGGGACAACTGCTGCCCCAACTGCTGACTAAACCGACTGCTGATCAACCGAGCCGAACGGTGTGTCACCCGGTCACGGGGGGCACACCGTTCCGTTCGTCGGGGCCTTGCCCTCAACCAGGAACAGCCTGCTCGCCTCGTTCACGCACGCCGATTTCGCGAACGCGCCATGACCGGCGCCCTGCCAGTTGACCTGCACCGCCGACGCTAGGGCCTCCGCCGTCTTCGTCGTCCCGGGCAACGGGGTGATCGCGTCCTTTTCCGTGCCCAGCACCAGCATCGGCGGTGCCTCGGGCGCCCTCGGCACCGGCAATGGCTGGGCGGGAACGGGCCAGGGCATGCACCAGGCCAGCTCGTGTGCGCTCATCGCGCCGAAGATCGGGTACTTGGCCGACCACTCCTGGGCCAGGGTGGCCGCGCGGGCCGGGTCGACCCTGGTGGTGGTGTCGTTGCAGGTGGTCACCAGGCCGCCGTCGAGTCTGATCATGTCGCGGTCGGGGCCGTTCCACAGCGGGATGACGAAGCTTTCCAGGCCGCTGACGTCGCCGTCCCTGGCCTTGACGATGGCGTCGGCCAGTTCGGGCCAGCGGGGGCGGTCGGCCAGGCCGGCGGCGATGGCCCGCAACGCGGTGCCCGCCTGGAAGGTGAGCCGGGGGCCGCGCACCGGCTGGGTGCGCAGTTTGTCCAGCAGGGCGGTGACCACCTGGTCGGGGCTGGCGCCCAGGGCACAGCCGCGGGTGGCGCAGTCGGCGGTGAAGGCGGCGAAGGTGTCCTTCAGGCCGGAGGCGCGGGCCTCGGCCTGGCCGACCGCGTCCACGCTGGGATCGGGGGAGCCGTCCAGCACGAACCGGCCCACCTCGTTGCTGAACCGTTCGGCGAAGGCGGTCAGCACCCGGGAGGCGTCGCCGCGGGCGACCGCGTTGAGCCGGGGCACGCCGAGTGCTTCACGCAGCGAGTTCATGTCGTTGGCGGTGCGCCAGGTGTCGTAGGCGCCGAGCTGTTCGTCCAGGTCCAGCATGCATTCCTGGGCGGCGTCCCTGGTGGTGTCCAGCAGCTGGCCCAGGGTGGCGGCGTCGGTGATCGAGGGGTCGAAGCCGACCATCGCGGTGCGCGAGGGCTGGTTGACGCAGCGCACGCCGTCGGAGTCGCCGGTGCCGCGCCGGTCCACCCCGATCAGGTGGTAGACGTCCAGGATCTCCTTGGGCAGCTGCGCGGCCAGCCGCACCGCGTACAGCGAACCGGGTTCGCCGAGGGCGTCGTTGAGCACCACCAGGGGCTGTTTGCCGTCGCCGATCTTGGTCAGCTGGACCCGGTTGCTGCCGCGGCCGGGCCGGGTCGGCGAGTCCAGGGTGGTGCTCAGCTTCGCGCAGCCCACCCGGAGTCCGTTGACACCACCGAGTTTGCGGTTGACCGTGTCCGTGCAGTCCGTCCAGGACAGTGCGCTGTCCTGCGGGTCGGTCAGCGGCGGGATCGGCTTCTGCGGCGCGGAGGTGGTCGGCTGCCCTGGGCCACCGGCGCTGGCGCCGTCGTGTGCGACCGCGGGCCGGTCCGAGGGGCCGACCGCGCAGGCGGCCAGGGTCAGTGCGGAGACCACGGCCATCGCGCCGACGCTGATGGAGGCTCGACGGCGCGGCACTGATGATCTCCCCAAAGTCCGGTGGCAGGCTCGTCGTAGCTTGGCACGCCCGGGGTGAGGCCCGGGTGAACGCGCACAACGGCCAACGTGGCGTACGACAACGGCCAAACTGGTGTACAAGAACGGCCAACACGCGGGGTGGGGGTGGGTCAGGCGGGTTTGACTTGGCCGGCGAGGACTGAGTCGAGGTCGTAGCGGGCGGGCTGGTCGAGTTGGTCGTAGCGGCAGGAGGCGGCCTCGCGGTCGGGGCGCCAGCGGAGGAATTGGCCGTTGTGGCGCAGGCGGGCGGGGGCGCCGCCCTCGGTTTGGGTGTAGGCGATCTCGACCACGCGTTCCGGTCGCAGGGGGACCCAGGTGGCTTCGTTGCTGCGCCAGCGGTTGATCGCGCCGGGCAGGCGCTGGCCCTCGGACTCGCCGGTCAGCCAAGGGTGCGTGTCCTCGGCGCCTTCGCGTAGTTCGGCGAGTTCCTCGACCAGGGCCTTGCGGCGTGCGGCGGGGAAGGCGCCGATCACGCCGACGTGGTGCAGCACGCCGTGGTCGTCGTAGAGCCCGAGCAGCAGCGAGCCGACCGCGGTGCCCGGTTCGGTCTTGACGTGCCAGCGCAGGCCGGCCAGCACGCAGTCCGCGGTCCGGGCGTGCTTGATCTTCACCAGGGTGCGTTTGCCCGGCGCGTACGGCGCGGCCGCGGGCTTGGCGATCAGTCCGTCCAGCCCGGCGCCCTCGAACAGGGTGAACCACTCGCGGGCGGTGGCCACCTCGGCGGTCACCGGGGTCAGGTGCACCCGATCGCCCTTGACCTGTGTGAACAGTGCCTCTAGGCGGGCCCGCCGGTCGGTGAAGGGCAGCTCCAGCAGCACCTCGTCGCCGTGGGCGAGCAGGTCGAAGGCGATGAACCTGGCCGGGTTCTGCCCGGCCAGCAGGGTGACCCGGCTGGCCGCCGGGTGGATGCGTTCGGTCAGCGCGTCGAAGTCCAGCTCACCGCCCACCTCGACCACCAGCTCACCGTCGAGGACCACCCGGTCCGGCAGTTCGGCGCGCAGGAAGGCCACCGCCTCCGGGAAGTAGCGGGCCAGGTCCTTGCCGGAGCGGGACTGCAGGAACACCGAGTCGCCGTCGCGGAAGACCACGCAGCGGAACCCGTCCCACTTCGGCTCGAACAGCAGGCCGTCGCGGTCGGGCACCTCGTCCACCGGGCTGGCCAGCATGGGCTGGACGGGCGGGGTCAGCGGCAGCGTCATGCGGGCCATCATGACTGCTCGGGGCGGGGACCGCAGCGGTTCAGCTGACCCGGCGGCGGCGGGCGCTGTCCAGTTCCAGGCGGACCGCGGTGGGCAGCGCGGTCACGCCGAGGGACTCCCGGGCGCGACTGAGCACGGTCTCGTCCAGCTGCTGCCAGACCGCGCGCACATCGGTGCCCTCGGCCAGCCACAGCTGCACTCGCAACGCGGGCCGCTCGGTGCTGCCGACCAGCCGCGCCTGTGCCCGGCTGACCCCGGTGACCTGGGCCGCGTCGGTGCGCACGGCCTCGGCGAAGGCGGCCGCGGTGATCGTCACCCGCCCCGGTCCAGTGCCGTCGAGCCGCAGGTCCGGGCGGGACTCGGGCCGCAGCGAGCGCACCACCCAGCGCAGTCCCAGCACGAACACCAGCACGCCGAGCGCGATACCCACGCCCAGCACCCAGGGCCGGTTGGCCAGCAGCCAGTCCCGGATCATCGGGTCGAGCACCGGCCGGGCCGCCCGGCCGGTGCCCAGCCAGCCCAGGCCGAGCACCAGCGCGCCCGCGCCGAGCAGGATGGCCAGGATTCCGGCGCCGCCGGTCAGCACGCGTTCGGCGCGGGCGGAGCGGGCCACCGCGGCCGCGGATCGGGTGCTCATCGGCGCTCCTTCGGCGAGGCCACGACCACGGACACCTTGGGCGTGCGCGGCAGCGGCAGGTCGGTGACCACGGTCCGGGTGACCTCCAGGACCTTGGGCCGCAACTCGTCCTTGGCCAGCAACCGGCTGGACGCGCGCACCCGGACCTTCGCCCTGGACGCGGTCACGGTGGCCGCGTGCACCCCGTCCTGCGCCCGCACCCGGGTGCCGACCAGGCGGGCCAGCGAACGCGGCGAGGTGGTCACGGTGACCTCCGGCGCCGGATCGGCCAGTCGCACATCGCGCCGCCGCGCGCCGGTGGCCGCCCACACCAGGATCAGCCCGAGCAGCACCAGCCCGCCCGCGACCAGGCGGGTCGGTGTCGCGGTCCAGTCCACCGAGCCGAGCCGGTCCGCCCAGTCCCGCCACGGCACCAGCGCGTGCTGCCCTGGTTTCCAGGCGGCCCAGGCGAATTCGACCGCGAGCAGGCCGCCCGCGCCGGCCAGGGCCAGCCCGAGCAGGGTCGACAGCAGTCGCACGATCAGCCGCATCGTCTCACTCCACCCTCGCCCTGGTCTCCGGCAGCAGCGCGGAGACGGTCACATCGACCACGCGCACCCGGTACCCGGTGATCCGCTCGACCTCCTCGCCGACCGCGACCCGCACCGCGTCCACAGTGGACCGGACGGGTGCGGGGTAGCACAGCGCGAGATCCAGTCGCACATCGATCTCGTTGCCAGATAGGGTGATCCGCGCGCTCGACCCGTGTTCGCCGAGGCCGAGCCCGGCCAGTTTCCTGGGCACGCGCAGGGTTCCCGGCACGCCGTCGGCGCTGTGTTCGACCACCTTGCGCAGCACGCCGGGGTCGATGCTCAGCCCGCCGCGCTCGCCCGGATCGTCCTGGCTCACCGGTCCTTCCCGCGGCCGATCAGCTCGCCGAGGTCCAGCTCGCCGTCCAGGACCCGGCCCACGACCAGGCCGATCGCGCCGACCAGCAGGGTGATCAGGAAGGCGGTGAACCCGCCGAGGGCGCCTGCCGCGCCGAGGACGAGCCCGGCCAGCAGGCCGGTCTGGGTGCCGTTCATCATCGAACCTGCTTTCGCTAGCTCACCCGGGGCGGGCGTTTGCGTCTGGCTCGCCACCGGCCGATCCGGGTGGCGATACCGCGGATTCCCCTCGGTGTCACCACGAACTCCACCGGCCCGTCGAACCGTTCGTCCACTTCGGACACTGGTTCGCCTAGTTCTCGTTGCCGTCGCCGGTATTCCTCGACCCCGGCCGCGAACACGGCTGGATCGCCGCCGACATCGGGATGGTGCCGCCGGACGAACTCGCGGAAGGCCGCCCGGTCCGCCGGGGGCTCGCCGCCGGTGTGCACCATCGGCTCCTACTCGCCGGGCTCCAGCACGTCGACCACGGTGATGTCCACCGGCACCGCGCCGGTCACCTGACGCACCCGGTTCCGCAGTTCGCTGACCACCTCGGGCAGCGGTTCGCCGATCCGCAGCACCACGCCCACCTCCACCGGTTCACCGGCGCCGGTGCTGCGCACGCCGATCACCTTGCGACCGGGCAGGTAGGACAGCACCGCGCCGTACGCGCCGCCGTGCAGGGCCACCACACTCGGGTGGGTCAGCACGACCTCGGCGATCCGGTCCGCCAGTTCGGCGGCCATCACTCGACCCGCGAGCCGTCCGGCCCGGCCTCGTCGTCCTCGCTGGGCAGCCGGATGTCGTTGACCGCGATGTTGACCTCGATCACCTCAAGGCCGGTCATCCGCTCCACCGCGGTGATCACGTTGCGGCGCACCGCCTTGGCCAGGTCCACGATGGACGCGCCGTACTCGACCACGATGTCAAGGTCGATCGCGGCCTGCTTCTCCCCGACCTCCACCTGCACGCCCGAGGTGGCCGAGGTGCCGCCGCCGGGAATGCGCTCGCGCAGCGCGCCGAACGCGCGGGAGACCCCGCCGCCCATCGCGTGCACCCCGGAGATCTCCCTGGCGGAGATGCCGGCGATCTTCTGCACCACCGAGGCGGAGATGGTGGTCTTGCCCTGCGAGGTGTCATCGGCCAACCGGGCCGGTGTGGCACCGCCGCGGGCGGCGGGCACGGACTCGGCGGTGGTGGACTGCGCCATGGGGGGACTCCTTCGCATCGGCTACGACGTCAGGGTGTTCGTCCTGCACCTGACATCGGTTCGGATGCCCGCTGGCTCCACCGCATCGCGGTTTGTCACTCGAACTGGGGAAGTCCGATACCCGGTCGGGGTGGCAGCACGTCCACCACCTCGACGATCACCTCCGGCGCGGCCGCGTCCAGTGATTCGGCCAGCCGGGAACGCAGGGTCTGCCGCAGCCGCAGCGCGGTGAGGTCGGCGGCCACGCCGTAGCGCACCGAGATGGCCACCGTGATCGCCGCGCCGTCGCCGGTGAGCCCGCGCAGGTGCACCCCGGGCAGCTCGTGCACCGCGTCCACCGCGAACTGGCGGGCCAGGGTCAGCACCGCGCGCGCGGACACGGTGAGCCGCCCGTCGCCCTGGTCCAGTTCGGCGTCGGCGGCGGCGAAGGTGCCGCGCAGTCCGCGCACCCCGGCCAGCATCCGGGCGGCCAGCCCGTCCGGCACCGGCACCGGCGCCTGGGCGGCGGCCCGGACCGCGCCCCAGCGGCCGTCCAGCGCGCCGAGTTCGGCCTGGCAGTGCGGGCAGTCCCGGGCATGCGCGGCCAGTTCGGCGTCGGCGGGTTCCAGTTCGCCGTCGACGACCAGCGCGAGGAGGTCGCCGCGCAGACGGCCGCACGGCAGGACCGCGTCAGCTCCGGTCATCGCAGTTCCTCCAACTTGGCGAGCAAGGCCACCCTGGCCCGGTAGAGGCGCGAGCGCAATGTCGGCACCGGCACGTCCAGGACCTCGGCGACCTCCTCGTAGCTGAGTTCCTCCAGCTCACGCAGCACCAGCGGCACCCGCTGGCTGGGTTCCAGGGTGGCGATGGCGCGCAGCACCAGATCGGTCTGCTCGTTGCGCAGCGCGGCCCGCTCCGGATCGGCGGCCACATCGGTCATCACCGGCTCGGCGGTGCCCTCCAACGGCACGGTCGGCCGGCGTTTGCGCAGGTGGGCCAGTGCGGTGTTGGTGACGACGCGGAACAGCCAGGTGGTCGGCGCGGCCTCACCGCGGAACTTGGCCAGCCCCCGCCAGGCCGAGACCCAGGCGTCCTGCACCACGTCCTCGGCCTCGGCCGGATCGCCGACGATGCGCAGCGCGATCCGGTACATCCGGGTGGTGTGCCGCCGGACCAGGTCGTCGAAGGCGGCGTCGTCCCCGCGTGCCGCCGCGGCGAGCAGATCGGTGTCGGCCCTGGTCACGGTAGGTCCCGCAGGTAGCGGAGGAACAACGCGTGGTCCTCGTGCAGCACTGAGACCAGGCGCAGCGGCAGTGGGCGGTCCGGGTGCGCGCCGTGCGCGATCCGGGCCGCGTCCCCGGCGGCCAGCAGCGGCGAGACGGTCAGGCACAGCTCGTCCACCAGGCCGGCGGCGATCATCGAGCCGAACAGCGTCGGCCCGCCCTCGCAGTCCACCCGCCGCAACCCGCGCTGGTCCAGTTCGGCCAGCACCCGGGTCAGGTCCACCTCGTCCTCGCCGGTGAGCACCACCTCGGCGCCCGCCTCGGCCAGCGCCCTGCGCCGGGTTTCCGGCGCGCTCGCGCAGGTGAAGATCATCGGCGGCACCCGGGTGTCGGTGAGCAACGGCGACTCCGGCTCCAGCGCGCAACTCGCGGTGACCAGCGCGATCGGCGGCGTCGCGGACAACCCGTGCCGGGCCCGCCGGGCCTGCCGCGCCGGCCCGGGTTTCGCCCCCGCGTAGCCCTCGATCAGCGCGGTGCGCAGCCCGACCAGGATGACATCGGCCAGATCCCTGGACAGCAGGAAGATCTCCTTGTCCAGCTCGGTGCCCAGCCCGCGCGAACGCCCGTCCACGGTCACCGCACCGTCCACACTGGACACGAAGTTGACCCGGACCCAGGGCCGCGCCAGGTCCTCGGGGTAGGCGTAACGCGCTTCCAGCCCGCTCGCGTCCGCGGGGGTCGCGACGGCGGGGGAGTCCGAGGGCCAGAGCCAGTCCACGGCTCTATCTGAGCACGCGGCGCGACCGGTGTGCTCGGTGGGCTCAGGTCACGATGTGACAAGGACCACCGGTGCCCGGTCCGGGGGCCGTGTTTTGCTCGTATCCAGGGTGAGAGGTTTCGACACTGACGTCGGGGGCGGTGCCCGTGGATGAGACCAGGCGGACCAAACGATCGGACTCGTTGTTGCCGGCGGCCGCGGTGCTGCTGGCCTGTTGCGCGGCCGGGGCGCTGGGACTGAGTCCCGCGTTCGGGCTGCTCGTGGCGGTGGCGGTGGCGCTGGGCGGGCTGGTGGTCGGCGGGATCGCGCTGGCCCTGCTGGACCGGATGGCGGTGCGGCGGCCGGTGCCGACCGGGGTGGCCGCGGCGTTGCTGGGGCTGCTGGTGGCGGCGCTGGCGGGGCAGTTGTTGCTGTGGGCGGCCTTGCACTGAGCCTTGAGGACGCCGGTTACGCTGCCGGAATGTCGAGCGCGCGCCTGGCCGATCGTCGTCCGGAGATCGACCCGGCCGACCTGGTCGCGGCCATGGTCCCGCCGCCCCGGTTCGACGCGGTGCGGTTCGAGACCTACCTGCCCAACCCGGAGGAGCCCAGCCAGGCCGCCGCGGTCGAAGCGGGGCAGGCGTTCTGCGGCCGGGTGCTTGTCGGGCCGCCGCGCAAGTCCTGGATCGGCGGGCTCTTCGGTGGCAAACCGGCCGCGGTGGCCAAGCCGGGGCTGTACCTGGACGGCGGGTTCGGGGTGGGCAAGACGCACCTGCTCGCCTCGGTGTGGCACGCGGTGCCGGGGCCCAAGGCCTACGGCACCTTCGTCGAACTCACCCACCTGGTGGGCGCGCTCGGGTTCGCCGAGGCGGTGCGCAGCCTGTCCGGGCACCGGCTGCTGGCCATCGACGAGTTCGAGCTGGACGACCCCGGCGACACCACCATGGTCACCCGGCTGCTCCAGGAGCTGACCAGCGCCGGGGTGTTCGTCACGGCCACCTCCAACACGTTGCCGGACAAGCTCGGCGAGGGCCGGTTCGCCGCCGAGGAGTTCCTGCGCGAGATCCAGGCGATGTCGGCCAAGTTCACCGTGGTGCGGGTGGACGGCCCGGACTACCGGCACCGCGGTCTGCCGCCCGCGCCGGAACCGGTGGCCGCCGGGGAACTCGACGCGCTGGCCGCGGCCCGGCCCGGGTCCACTGTGGACGATTTTGACGATCTCTGCGCGCACCTGGCCACGCTGCACCCGTCCCGGTACGGGCGGCTGCTGGACGGGGTCAGCGCGGTGCACCTGCGTGGGCTGCACGCAGTGCCGGACCAGGACGTGGCACTGCGGGTGGTGGTGCTGGCCGACCGGATGTACGACCGGGCGATCCCGGTGGTGGTCTCCGGGCAGCCGCTCTCCGAGCTGTTCACCGAAGAGATGCTGCGTGGCGGTTACCGCAAGAAATACCTGCGCGCGGTGTCCCGGCTGGTCGCCCTTTCGCGCGATTCCGCGGCCGCGGACCGGTAAAGGGTTCGCCAGTGGGTGCCGGACTCGGGCACCATCGGCGGCGTGGGTTATCTGGAGGCCGGCGGCCTGTCCTGTGTGCTCCCGGACGGGCGTGAGTTGTTCGCCGAGGTGTCGGTGAAGGTCAGCGCCGGGCAGGTGGTCGCGCTGGTGGGCGCCAACGGCGCGGGCAAGACCACCCTGTTGCGCATCCTCAGCGGTGAGCTGAAGCCGGTGGACGGCAGTGTGTCGCACCAGGGCGGGCTGGCGGTGATGCCGCAGTTCGTCGGTTCGGTGCGCGATGACCGCACGGTCCGGGACCTGTTGCTGGCAGTGGCGCCGGAGCCGATCCGGGCAGCCGCGGCCGAACTCGACGACGTCGAGCTGAAGCTGATGGACACCGACGACGAACCCACCCAGATGCGCTACGCCGCCGCGCTGGTCGCCTGGGGCGAGGCCGGTGGCTACGAGGCCGAGGTGCTGTGGGACACCGTCACGGTGGCCGCGCTGGGCGTGCCGTTCGACCGGGCGCGCTTCCGCGGCGTGAAGACCCTCTCCGGCGGTGAGCAGAAACGCCTGGTGCTGGAGGTGCTGCTGCGTGGCCGGGAACAGGTGCTGCTGCTGGACGAGCCGGACAACTACCTGGACGTGCCCGGCAAGCGCTGGCTGGAACAGCGACTGTCCACTTCGGACAAAGCGATCCTGTTGGTGAGCCACGATCGGGAGCTGCTCGCCGAGGCGGCCACGCACGTGGTCACCGTGGAGGGGCATTCGGCCTGGACGCACAGCGGCAGCTTCCGCACCTGGCACGCCGCCCGCGAGCACCGCTGGGACCGGATCGCCGAACTGCACCGCCGCTGGGAGGAAAAGCACCAGCAGCTCAAGGACCTGGTCCGGATGTTGCAGCAGAAGGCCGAGTACAACGACGGCATGTCCTCGCAGTACCAGGCGGCGCAGACCCGCCTGCGCAAGTTCGAGGAGGCGGGCCCGCCGCCGGAGCTGCCGCGCAACGAGAAGCTCGCCCCACGGTTGCGCGGCGGCCGCACCGGCCTGCGCGCGATCACCTGCGCCGGGCTGGAGCTGACCGGGCTGATGCAGCCCTTCGACACCGAGATCTTCTTCGGCGACCGGGTGGCGGCGCTGGGCTCCAACGGCTCCGGCAAGAGCCATTTCCTGCGGCTGCTCAACGAGGATCCCTCGGTTGTCCACAGTGGAGTGTGCAAACTCGGCGCCAGGGTGCGGCCGGGACTGTTCGCGCAGACCCACGACCATCCGGAGTGGCTCGGTCGCACCCTGGTCGAGCTGTTGTGGACCGGCGAGGACGAGCGGGCCGGGCTGGATCGCGGCAAGGCCATGTCGGCGTTGCGCCGCTACGGCCTGCACACCAGCGGCGACCAGCGGTTCGAGACCCTCTCCGGCGGCCAGCAGGCCCGGTTCCAGATCCTGCTGCTGGAGCTGTCCGGGGCTACCCTGCTGCTGCTGGACGAGCCCACCGACAACCTCGACCTGACCTCGGCCGAGGCGTTGCAAGAAGCGCTGGAACAGTTCTACGGCACCGTGGTCACGGTCACCCACGACCGCTGGTTCGCGGCCAGCTTCGACCGGTTCCTGATCTTCCGCGCCGACGGCACGGTGGCCGAGTCGGACACGCCGGTATGGGACGAGACCAGGGTGCGCCGGGCCCGCTGACGGCCAACACCCCGTCCACAACGGCCAACACTCGGTACGACAGCGGCCAACACGCGGTGGGTTGAGCGACCCGGCGGCGTGTTGGCCGTTGTCGTGCGGTGTGTTGGCCGAAGTGGGACGGGGTGTTGGCCGTTAGTCCCGGTCCTCGATCTCCGCGGCCAGGTCGCCGCGCTGGACCGCGGCGGTAAGGGCGGCGTGGTCGGCCTCGGTGGCGTCGGCGTAGCGGACCGCGTACCGAGTCACCGCCTCGTCCAGTTCCTCGTCCTCGCCGCAGTAGCCCGCGATCAGCCGGGGGTCGGCGGAGCGGCAGTGCGCGCGGGCCAGCAGCGCGCCGGCCAGCCTGCCGTAGTCGTCCAGGTGGTCCTTGCGCAGCGCGGTCGGGTCGATGTCGCCCTTCATGTTGCGGAACTGGCGCACGATGTAGTGCCGCCCGTCCACCGTGGTCCAGCCGAGCAGGATGTCCGTCTCGGCCTGCACCAGCCTGGCGCCCTCGACCACCCGCTTGCCGTCGTGCTCGTGCGCGGGCAGGTCCAGGTACTTGCTCAGGCAGGACGGGTTGGCCTGCTTGACCTGGAGCACCAGCGCGTCATCCTCGTTGCCGTGCAACAGGACCAGGTAGTTGCGCAGGCCCACGCTGCCGGTGCCGACCACCCGGAAGGCCACATCGGCCACGCTGTAGCGGCGGATCAGGTTGCGCCGGGACTCGCGCAGCGTGCTCACGTAGGAGTCCAGGCTGGCCGCGACGGCCTCGGCGGTGGGGCCGCTGACCTGGCGCAGCACCGGCAGTTCCTGCACGAACCGCCAGTGGTCCCGTTCGACCTGCCGGGTCCACTTGGCCGCGACCTTGCGGCTGGTGTTCTTGCGGGCCTTCTTGGACGCCTTCTCGAAGTCGTCCAGCAGCTCGTCCGCCTTGACCTTGCTGATGGTGGAGGCGTCGGCCAGGGCGTTCCAGGACTCCAGGAACGGCATCTCGGCCAGTCGGGTCATGGTCTTGCGGTAGGCGCGCACCGAGTCCTCGGCGGCCTTGGCACAGCCGTCCTCGGACACCCCGCCCTCCCGCCCGGCCAGCACCAGGCTGACCGCCAGCCGTTTGAGGTCCCACTCCCACGGGCCGGGCGCGGTCTCGTCGAAGTCGTTGATGTCCATGACGATCCGGCCCTCGTTGGTGCCGAACAGCCCGAAGTTGGCCGCGTGCGCGTCGCCGCAGATCTGCGCGGTGATCCCGCTGGCCGGGGTGGCGGCCAGGTCGGCGGCCATCAGCTCGGCCGCGCCCCGGAAGAAGGCGAACGGCGAGGCCAGCATCCGGCCCACCCGCAGCGGCACCAGCTCCTGCAGCCGGGGCGCGTTGCTGGCGTGCACGAACTCCACCGCCCCCGGCCGGTCCGCGCCCAGCGCGGCGTGGTCGTGCAGTTTCGGTCGTACCTTCTCCCGCAGCGCACGTCCGCGCGCGTAGATCTCACTCGGCTTGACCCAGGCGTGCGACACCGCGTTCTCTCCCCTATCCACTCCGCCATCATCCCCCTAACGTGTGAAAGATGCCGCCACGGACCGCCCTGCGTCTGCGCCGGGCCCAGTTGGAGCGGGAATGGGCCCGCTGCGTGGCGAGGGGCGCACCCGGCGCGGCCACCGAGGTGGCGCCCGAGGTCACCCAGTCCTGGGCCAGGGCGTTGCCCGCGGTGAGCCCGGCCCGCGACAGCGCGCCCAGCGCGGATGCCCGCTGGCAGGACTCGCCGCTGCGGGAACCGGTGCTGGCCTGCGCGGCCGAACTGCGCGGCATCGCTGAGGACGCCGGGTACGTGGCCGCGGTGGCCGACGCGCAGGGCACCATCCTGTGGACCTTCGGCGGCCGGGTGATGCGCGGCCGGGCCGAACGGGTCAACTTCGCCGTCGGCGGGCGCTGGTCGGAGACCGCGATGGGCACCAACGCGCTCTCCCTGGCCCTGGACCACAACCGCCCGGCCAGCTGCTTCTCGGCCGAACACCTGGTCCAGGCGCTGCACGGCTGGGTCTGCTACTCGGCTCCGGTGCACGCCCCCAACGGCCAGGTGCTCGGCGTGCTCGACCTCTCCACCACCTGGGACCGCTCGCACCCGCTGGCCATGCCCACGGTCCGCGGCCTGGTCACCGCCCTGGAGGGCCGCCTGGCCGAGTCGCCACTGGACCTGGCCCCGGCGGGCTGGTCACTCAACTGTCTTGGTCGCGGTGAACTGCTCGACGGCGGTGCGCCGGTCCCGTTGCGCCCGCGTCAGCTGGAGATCCTCACCCTGCTGACCCTGCACCCCGACGGCCGCACCCCGGAGCTGCTCCAAGACGCCCTCTACGCCGACCGCCCGGTGCACCGCGGCACGCTCAAGGCCGAGGTCAGCCACCTGCGCCGGGCCCTGCGCGGCGGCCTCACCACCCGCAGCTACCACCTGAGCACGCCGGTCCGCTCCGACGCCCGCGCCGTGCTGGACGCGCTGTCCGCCCGCGATCTGACCACCGCGCTGCGGCACTACCGCGGCCCGCTGCTGCCGGAGTCGGAGGCGCCGGGCATCCGGGAGTGGCGGGAAGTCATCGAGGTGGCGTTGCGGGAGGCGGTTCTCCAGTCACCGCAACCGGATCACCTGCTGACCTACCTGTCCCGGCATCCGTACGACCTCCAGGCCCACCAGCACGCGCTGGCCCGGCTGGACCCGGCCGATGCCCGGCGAGGGGTGGTGCTGGCCCGGCTGCGCACGCTGCTGCCGGGCTGACCCCCACCACCCCTGGCCGGATCAGCTCAGACGCAGACGCCGATGGCGGTCATCGAGTCGTTCGGCGACAGCTGGTGCGCGTCCAGGAAGTAGGACGGGTGGTCGTGCCTGCCCGAGACCGCACCGGTGCGCGGGTCCGCGTGCTCGTACCAGCAGAGGTCGCGGCCGGTCTTGTTCGACAGCGAGGAGGCCACGTCGTTCGGCCACGCGCCGCTGAAGAAGTAGTTGATCGAGCCCGGGTTGCCGACGTAGAACGGCTTGCCCTGGAACCGGGCCGCGTCCCACACGCAGATGTTGCCGTTCGGACAGTCGGCGAGCGCGGCTTCGGCCGGGGTGGCCCCGGCCAGGCCGAGGGTGGCGGCGGTGGCGAACGCGGCGAGCGCGGCCCCGGCGAGTCGTGCCTTGGACATGTCTGCCCCTCTCTCAACAGTTACATCATGTCGCAATTATTGCGCTGGGTGATTCTGCGTCACCGCCGCCGCGATCGGTAGCGACTTCCGATTGCTTGTGACGTGGTTCTCAGGGGGCGGACTGCGCCAACCGGGCTGCACGCCAACCTCGCGCCAACCTGCGCCCGCCACCGTGGACCGGACCGCACCGGCGCGTGAAGGGAAGTCCGATGGCGTACGCCCAGCCGGGAACCGACGGCAGCATCGTCCGGTTCGCCGCCCGCTACGACAACTTCATCGGCGGCAAGTGGGTGCCCCCGGTCGACGGCCGCTACTTCGACAACCCCAGCCCGGTCACCGGGCAGACCTGCTGCGAGGTGGCCCGCTCCGGCGCGGCCGACATCGAACTGGCCCTGGACGCCGCGCACGCCGCCGCCGACGCCTGGGGCGCGACCTCGGTGACCGAGCGCTCGCTCGTGCTCAACCGGATCGCGGACCGGATCGAGGAAAACCTGGAACGGCTCGCGGTCGCCGAGACCTGGGAGAACGGCAAACCCATCCGCGAATGCCTGGCCTCGGACATCCCCCTTGCCGTGGACCACTTCCGCTATTTCGCCGGGGTGATCCGGGCTCAGGAGGGCAGCATCGGGGTGCTGGACGCGGACACCGTGGCCTACCACTTCCAGGAACCCCTCGGCGTGATCGGGCAGATCATCCCGTGGAACTTCCCGATCCTGATGGCCACCTGGAAACTCGCGCCCGCGCTGGCCGCCGGGAACTGCGTGGTGATCAAGCCGGCCGAGCAGACCCCGGCGAGCCTGCTGCTGCTGATGGAGCTGATCGCGGACCTGCTGCCGCCGGGCGTGGTCAACGTGGTCAACGGCTTCGGCATCGAGGCAGGCAAACCCCTGGCCACCAGCCCGCGGGTGGCCAAGGTGGCCTTCACCGGGGAGACCACCACCGGGCGGCTGATCATGCAGTACGCCAGCGAGAACATCATCCCGGTCACTCTGGAGCTGGGTGGCAAGAGCCCCAACATCTTCCGCGCCGACGTGGCCGCGGCCGACGACGACTTCCTGGACAAGGCGGTCGAGGGCTTCGTGATGTTCGCGCTCAACCAGGGCGAGGTGTGCACCTGCCCGTCCCGGGCCTTGATCCACTCCTCGATCTATGACGAGTTCATGGCCCGCTGCATCGCCCGCACCGAGGCGATCACCGGCGGCGACCCGCTCGACCCCGACACCATGATCGGCGCGCAGGCCAGCAACGACCAGTACGAGAAAATCCTGTCCTACATCGAGATCGGCAAGCAGGAGGGCGCGGAACTGCTCACCGGCGGCGGCACCCGCACCGTCGAGGGCTACCCGGACGGCTACTACGTCGAACCCACGATCTTCCGCGGTACCAACGACATGCGGATCTTCCAGGAGGAGATCTTCGGCCCGGTGGTCTCGGTGACCACCTTCGACTCCGACGAGGAAGCGCTGAAACTGGCCAACGACACGCTGTACGGGCTCGGCGCGGGCGTGTGGACCCGCGATGGCGCGCAGGCGTACCGGTTCGGCCGGGAGATCAAGGCCGGGCGGGTCTGGACCAACTGCTACCACGCCTACCCGGCGCACGCGGCCTTCGGTGGGTACAAGAAGTCCGGCATCGGGCGGGAAAACCACCTGCGCATGCTGGAGCACTACCAGCAGACCAAGAACCTGCTCGTCAGCTACTCGCCGAAGAAACTCGGATTCTTCTGATGGCGCAACGGGTCGAGCTGACCGCGGCCGCCGCGGCGCTGCTCGGGACGCTGCGCGCCCGGCACGGGCCGCTGATGTTCCACCAGTCCGGCGGCTGCTGCGACGGCAGCGCGCCGATGTGCTACCCCCGGGACGAATTCCGGGTCGGCGCGGCCGATCTGCTGCTCGGACTGGTGGACGGGGACACGCCGTTCTGGATCAGCCGGGACCAGTACGCCTACTGGTCGCACACCCACCTGACCGTGGACGTGGTGCCCGGCCGCGGCAGCGGATTCTCCCTGGAGGCGCCCGAGGGCGTGCGGTTCCTGCTGCGCTCCCGGCTGCTCACTGAGGAAGAGGTGGTGGAACTCGCCCGCAACCCACCGCGATCGGGCGCCGACCTCACCCCCTGAACCCCGGCCTGGCCCGGCCCACGGCGCGGATCGGGCCAGGTCGGGCCCCGTGTGGACCAACGCGTTCAATCGACATTGTCGACCGACAAAGTCGATCGGTACAGTAGGAGGTAACCGCAGGCCGTCACCCCCCCCCGGAGAGGCAGGACGATGACCAGCACCAGCCGCCAGGACGTGCTCGAACCGATCCCGGAGCGCCCGGCCTTGCCGCTGATCGGGCACGCCCTGCGGATCCCCAGTGGCGCCGACGGCCTGCTGTACGCGATCCGCGAGGCCAAGGAGATGGGGCCGATCTTCCGGGTCCGGGCGTTCGGCCAGGAGTTCACCTTCGTCTCCGGCCTGGACCTGGTCACCGAACTCGCCGACGAGTCCCGGTTCCGCAAGAACGTGCACGCGGATCTGGTGCAGGTGCGCGAGATCGCCGGGGACGGGCTGTTCACCGCGTTCAACGACGAGCCGAACTGGCGCAAGGCGCACGAGGTGCTGATGCCCGCCTTCTCCCTCGGCGCGATGCGCGGCTACCACTCGACCATGCTCGACGTGGCCAGGGAGCTGATCACCCAGTGGGACAAGGCTTCCGGGCAGTTCCCGGTGGACGTGGCCGAGGACATGACCCGGCTGACCTTCGACACCATCGGGCTGTGCGGCTTCGGCTACGACTTCGGGTCCTTCCGCCGCGCGGACACCCATCCGTTCGTAGCGGCCATGGCCCGTGCGCTGGAACGGGTGCAGGAGCGCAGCGAGTCGATCCCGGGCGCCGCATTCCTCCAGTGGCGCAAGGAAGAGCGGTTCCGCGCGGACAACACGCTGATGCGGGAACTCGTCGGCGAGGTCATCCGGGAACGCCGCGCCTCCGGGGACACCGGTACCGGCGACCTGCTCGGGCGGATGCTGCACACGCCCGATCCGGCGACCGAGGCGGTGCTCGACGACGACAACATCCTGCACCAGGCGCTGACCTTCCTCATCGCCGGGCACGAGACCACCAGCGGCGCGCTGTCCTTCGCCCTGCACTACCTGACCAAGCACCCGGAGGTGCTGGCCAAGGCACAGTCCGAAGTGGACACTCTGTGGGGCGACACGGACCGCCCGGAACCGGTCTACGGCGACATCGGCAAGCTGACCTACCTGCGTCAGGTGCTCAACGAGAGCCTGCGGCTGTGGCCGACCGCCCCCGCCTTCGCGGTGGAACCCCTGGCAGACACGGTGATCGGCGGTCGCTACCAGGTGCGCGCGGGGGAGACGCTGATGGTGCTGACGCCCGCGCTGCACCGGGATCCGGCCTGGGGGGACAACGTCGAGTTGTTCGACCCGGAGCGGTTCGCGCCCGAGCGGGAACCGCACCGCCCGGTGCACCTGTTCAAGCCGTTCGGCACCGGTGAGCGGGCCTGTATCGGCAGGCAGTTCGCGCTGCACGAGGCCACCCTGGTGCTGGGGCTGATCGTGCACCGCTACCGGCTGATCGACCACGCCGACTACCAGCTCAAGATCAAGTCCACCCTCACCATCAAACCGGACGGCTTCACCCTGAAGCTGGCCCGCCGGGACCGGACCGAACGCAGGCTGCCCGTCGCCGCCGAGGTCGGCGCCCCCACGGCGCGGATCACCCGCCGGGCGGCCGGGACCGCGCTGACCGTGTTGCACGGCTCCAACCTGGGCACCTGCGCCGGGATCGCCCGCGATCTGGCCGCCGAGGGCGACGGGCACGGCTTCGCACCCTCGGTCGCCGCCCTGGACGACGCTGTGGGGACCCTGCGGCCCGGCGCGGACCCGGTGGTCATCGTGGCCGCCTCCTACAACGGCCGCCCCACCGACGACGCCGCGAAGTTCCTGTCCTGGCTGGAAAACCGGAAGCCGGGGGAGCTGGACGGCCTGCGGTACGCGGTGCTCGGCGTCGGTGACCGCAACTGGGCCGCCACCTACCAGCGGATCCCCACCCTGATCGACGAACGGCTGGCGGCCGCGGGAGCCGTCCCGGTGCTGCCGCGCGGGATCGCGGACGCCGCGGGCGATTTCGCGGGCACGGTGGACCGCTGGACCGCCGAGCTGTGGGCGGCACTGCTCGGCGAACATGGCGTTGAGACGGCCACGGAAGACGTTGCGGAACAAGGGATGTACCGGCTGGAGGACGCGCCCGAGTCGGTCACCGGCGCGCTCACCGCCCGGCACGGCGTGCAACCGATGGAGGTCCTGGAAACGCGCGACCTGGTCGACCTGACCCACCCGCTCGGCCGCGCCAAGCGCTACCTCCGACTCCGGCTGCCCGACGGCGTCACCTACCGCACCGGTGATCACCTCGCGGTGCTCCCACGCAACCCCGCCATCCTGGTCCAGCGGGTCGCCGACCGCTTCGACCTGGACCTGGACCGCACGGTGCGGTTGCGGTCCCGCGGGCGGCAGGCCCTGCCGGTCGACCGGCCGCTGACCCTGCGACTGCTGCTGACCGAGTTCGTGGAACTCCAGGCCGCCGCCACCCCGGCTCAGGTCGCCGTGCTGGCCGCGCACACCGGCTGCCCGCCCGAGCGCGCCGCGCTGGTGGCCTTCGACGGGTACCCGGCCGGGCACAGCGTGCTGGACCTGGTGCAGCGCAACGAATCCTGCGCACTGCCGTTCGAGCAGTTCCTGGAGTTGTTGCCGGTGCTGCGGCCCCGGCACTACTCGATCTCCTCCTCGGCCAAGGCATTGCCCGGCGAGGTGGAGCTGATGGTGTCCCGGCTCGCGGGTCCGCATCGCGGTGGTGTGGACGAGTTCCACGGGATCGCCTCCGGCTTCCTGCAGACCGTGGCGGTGGGCGACATCCTGCACTGCCGGGTGCTGCCCTGCGCCGAGGCTTTCCGTTTGCCAGCACAGGATGCCGTGCCGGTGATCGTGGTCAGCGCGGGCACCGGACTGGCCCCGTTCCGCGGCGCCGTGCTGGACCGGGTGCACACCGGGTCGACCGGAAAGCTGTTGTGCTACTTCGGTTGTGACCACCCGGACGTGGACTACCTGCACCGGGCGGAACTCGAAGCCGCCGAGCACGCGGGCGCGGTCAGCCTGCGGCCTGCCTTCATGCACGCCCCCGAACACGGGAACCGGTTCGTCCAGGACCGGATCAGGCGGGAGAGCGCGGAGGTCTGGGCGGTGCTCCAGGCAGGCGGCCGGGTCTACGTCTGCGGCGACGGCCACCGTCTGGCGCTCGCGGTGCGCGCGGCGTTCCAGGCCGTGCACCGCGAACACACCGGCGCGGACGAGCAGGCTGCGGCGGACTGGCTGGCCGGGCTGATCGAGGTGGGCAGGTACGTCGAGGACGTCTACGCGGGCTGAGCCGGATCCAGTCGCCCGTCGGCCAGGGCGACCAGGGCGGCGACCAGGTTCCGCAGTCCGGCCTGCTCACTGGCCTCGTCGGGCAGTGCGAGGTGCTGGGCCACCAGGCCCTCGAACCCGGCCAGGTAGAACCGGGCCAGCAGCGCGGGTGGCTGGGCGAGCGTGTGCCCAGTGCGCTGCGCGGCCTCGCCGATCAGCTCCGCGGTCACCTCGACGATCTCGCCGTAGTGGCTGCGCGGGGCGTCGCTGAGCGCGGGGGTCCGGACCGCGTACAGCAGCAGTTCGGTGAGCAGCTGGTAGTGGCTGGGCTGTTCGCGCACGGTCCGCCACTGGGCGGCGGCCAGCGCGCCGAGGGTCTGCTCGAACGAACCGTCGTCCGGCACGGCCTGCTGGACCCGGTCGATCAGGTCCAGGGTGACCTGCTCCAGCACCGCCCGGTACAGCCCTTCCTTGGTGCCAAAGGTGTAGTGCACGGTCGCCTGGGCCACGCCGAGTTCGGTGGCGATGGCCCGGGTGCTGCCTGCGCTGATCCCCTCCCGGCCCATCAGGTCGATGGCCGCCCTGACCAGCTGCGGACGGCGTTCGGAAGCCGGAACGTGAGCCACGCGCGGACTATAACCGACTCAGTCGGGCGCTGAAGTTGCCCGACTGAGTCGGCTGATCGGGTCTCCGCTCAGCGGCTGACGACCTCGGAGAGGGCGTCGATGCCCAGGTCCAGCTCGTCCTTGGTGATCACCAGCGGCGGGGCCATCCGCAGCGTGTTGTCGTGCGTTTCCTTGCACAGCACGCCCCGCGCGGCCAGCGCGGTGGACGCCTCGCGCCCGGTCGGGCCGCCCGGCGCGATCTCCACCCCGGCCCACAGGCCACGCCCGCTGACCTTGGCGATGCCGCGGCCGATCAAGTCGCCCAGCCGGGTGTGCAGGTGCGCGCCCAATTCGGCCGAGCGCTGCTGGAACTCGCCGGTGGCCAGCAGGCCGACCACCGCGCGACCCACCGCGCAGGCCAGCGGGTTGCCGCCGAAGGTGGAACCGTGCTGGCCGGGCTGCAGCACGCCGAGCACGGCGGCGCTGCCGACCACCGCGGACACCGGCAGGATGCCGCCGCCGAGGGCCTTGCCCAGGGTGTACAGGTCCGCGCGCACGCCTTCGTGGTCCAGCGCGAGCAGGCGGCCGGTGCGGGCCAGGCCGGACTGGATCTCGTCGGCGATCATCAGCACGTTGCGCTCATCGCAGAGCCGCCGGACCTCGGCCAGGTAGCCGGGGCCTGGCACGACCACGCCCGCCTCGCCCTGGATCGGCTCGACCAGCACCGCGGCGGTGTGCTCGGTGATCGCCGCGGCCAGCGCAGCCGCGTCGCCGTAGGGCACCACCACGAAGCCGGGGGTGTACGGGCCGAAGTCGGCGCGGGCGTCCTCGTCGGTGGAGAAGGAGATGATCGTGGTGGTGCGGCCGTGGAAGTTCGAGCCGGCGACCACGATCTGGGCCTGGCCCTGCGGCACGCCCTTGACCCGGTAGGCCCACTTGCGGGCGACCTTGATCGCCGACTCCACCGCCTCCGCGCCGGAGTTCATGGTCAGCACCATCTCGGTGCCGGTCAGCTCGGCGAGTTCGCGGCAGAACAGGCCGAACTGGTCGTGGTGGAAGGCGCGGCTGGTCAGGGTGAGCCGGTTGAGCTGCGCGGTGGCCGCGGCGACCAGCGCCGGGTGCCGGTGGCCGAAGTTCAGGGCCGAGTAGCCGGCCAGGAAGTCCAGGTAGCGGCGGCCGGACACGTCGGTCACCCAGGCGCCCTCGGCCTCGGCGATCACCACCGGGAGCGGGTGGTAGTTGTGCGTGCTCCATGCCTCGTCCAGCGCGATGTACTCGGCGGAAGAGCGCGGCGCGCCGGTCGTGGTGGGGTGCTCGGCAATGGCGGTCATGACCGTAAGGCTAAGCCCACGATTGCGGAGATTTCATCCGCCAGGCATTGCGTATGCCAGTGATATGTTGCGCAATCGTCAGATTGGGTGGCGATGTGTTGCATCGAGGTTAAAACCGCGAATCGATCGGGTGAGTTGCGTCAGGCGCAATCTTCGTTGCGCCCTCTTCCCAAACCGCAGTGGTCCAGTCCACTGTGAGCGCGGTGAGCACGACGACGACAGGAGCGGTGACATGGCAGATGTTGGGCGTCGCACTTTCCTCGGCGCACTCGGCGCGGCCGTCGTCGGCGGTGGTCTGATGAGCGCCGCGGGCACCGCCTCGGCCGGGACGCCGGAGGCAGGCGGCGAGGTCTGCGCGCCGACCGGACGGGTCTACCTGGGCACCTACACCGACGCGGCCAGCGGCGGCAAGGGCATCGGCCTGGCCAAGGCAGGCGCGGGCGGCGGACTGACCGTCGAGTCCACTGTGGCCACTGAGAGTCCGTCCTATATCGCGGTAGGCCCCGGCGGCCGCACGGTGTACGCGGTCAACGAGCTGGACAAGGGCACGGTCAGTGCGTTCGCGTTGGCGGACAACGGATCCCTGCGTTCCCTGGGCGCCCGTTCCAGCGGTGGCGCGCACCCCTGCCACCTGACCGTGCACCCCAGCGGCAAGTACGTGCTGACCGCCAACTACACCTCGGGCACCGTCGGCGTGCTGCCGATCCGGGCCGGCGGCGCACTGGGCAACCCGACCCACATCGTGCAGCACCCTGGCAAGCCGCACGCGCACCAGGTGGTGGTCAGCCCGGACGGAAAGCACGTGCTGGCAACGGATCTGGGCACCTCCTCGGTCTACACCTACACCCTGGACCTCAACTCCGGCCGGCTCACCCTGCGCTCCACGCTGGCCCTGGCCAAGGGCGCCGGTTCGCGCAACCTGGTGTTCCACCCTGACGGCCGCACCGTCTACATCCTCAACGAGCTGGACTCCACACTCGTTGTGGCGGCTTATGATCCGGCCACCGGCAAGCTCACCGCGGGGCAGCGGATCTCCACCCTGCCGCCGGGCACCACCACCCCGAACTTCCCCGGTGGCATCGCCATCTCCCCGGACGGCCGGTTCGTCTACGGGGCCAACCGCGGGCACAACAGCGTGGCGGTCTTCGCCACCAGTGAGGGCGGCCGCAAGGTCACCCTGGCCGGCACGCCGGGCAGTGGCGGGGACTGGCCGCGGCACCTGGAGATCACCCCGGACGGCCGCACGCTCTACAGCTCCAACCAACGCGGCAACGTGATCGGAATCTTCGGTGTCGACCCGGTGAACGGACTGCTGAAGCCCAGCGGTGAGCTGCGCACTCCTACTCCGGTGTGCGCGGTTGTAGCTTAAAACGCCTGGCCAGAACACCCGCTCACGGCGGTACCGGATATGTTACTGGCCGGTTAATTTGTGGTCCACCTCACTTACCCTGCTCGGAGGTATGGACCATGAACCAGAACCGGTTACTGGCCTCTTTAGCGGCTCTGCTCATCGCCGGTGCGGTCACCGCCGCACCGGCGATGGCCGCTCCGGCGAAGGCCGCGGCGCCCGTGGACTACGTGGCGCTCGGCGACTCCTACCACTCGGGTGTCGGCACCCGGCAGTACGACTCCGCCAGCGGTGACTGCCGCCGGAGCCCGCTGGCGTATCCCGCGCTCTGGGCGAAGTCGCACCAGACCAGCTCGTTCACCTTCGCCGCCTGTTCGGGCGCGCGCACCGCGGATGTGACCGGCAAGCAGCTGGGCGCGCTCAACGCCAATACCGACCTGGTCACCGTCGGGATCGGCGGCAACGACGCGGGCTTCGCGGACATCCTCACCCGCTGTCAGCTGGGCAGTGACAACGACTGCCGCAGCGCGGTGGACGGCGCGATCGCCTTCGCCCAGCGGGACCTGCCGGCCCGCCTGGACTCGGTGTACCGGGCGATCAAGGCCAAGGCGCCCAACGCCAGACTGGTAGTGCTCGGCTACCCGCGGCTGTTCGACGGCGGGCCCTCCTGCTCCTTCGGCGGCATGGGCCAGACCAAGCGGGTCAAGCTGAACTCGGCCGCGGACATCCTCTCCGACGTGGTCTCCGGCCGGGCCTCGGCCAACGGGGCCACCTATGTGGATGTGCGCTCGGCCTTTGCCACGCACGGGATCTGCTCGTCCAATGAGTGGGTCAACGGGCTGAGCTGGCCGATCGTGGAGTCCTACCACCCCAACAGCAAGGGCAACGCCGACGGCTTCCTGCCCGCGCTCAACCGCGTCACCGGCTGACCGGCAACCGCAGATCGCGCCACAGCCGCACGGCTCGGCGCAGGTGCTCCTCGGCCAGTGCCTCCCGGCGCTCGCCGCGGAGCACCTCGCCGAGCAACTGGGTGGCCCCGGCCTCGCCGTGCCGGTCGCCGAGTCGCTGGTAGAGCAGCACCGCGCGTTCCAGTGAGCTGCGCCCGCAGGCCCGGCGGCCGTCCGCGGAATGCAGTTCGCCCATGGCGCGCAACACATACGCCTCACCGTGCGCGTCCCGGATCCGCTCGAAAATGGACAGCGCTTCGTCCAAACAGGACAGTCCGCGGTCCGGGCGGCCCTGGCGCTGGTGCAGCACGCCGAGCTGGTGCAGCACGTGTGCGGCCCGGTGCTCGTCCCCGGCCAGCCGGGACAGCCGGAGCGCGTCGGTGAAGGCCAGCAGCGCCTCGTCGTTGCGGTGCTGGGCCAGCCGGGCGGAGCCGATAGCGTTGCGCACGTAGGCTTCCGCGCAGACATCGCGGGCGGCGCGGAAGGCGGTCAGCGCGGCCTGGTGGTGGTCGAGGGCCTCGGCCGGACTGCCCAGCACTCTGGCCAGCGCGCCGAGTCCGCAGCGGGCCAGGGCGTGGCCGTAGTCGTCGGTGAAGAGTTCGTGCGCGGCGGTGAAGCGTTCCCTGGCGCGGGCGTACTCGTCGCGGTAGAGGTGCAGCTGGCCGAGTCCGCGCAGCAGCGCCGCGCGCTGATCTCCTTGTGCCACCGCCAACGCGGTCTCGTGCGTGCGTTCCCAGTCCTCGTGGTGGCTGCCCAGGTCGAAGTAGGGGACCAGGGCCAGTGCGAGGTCGGCGGCCAGGCCGGCTTCGCCGTGCCGGGTGGCCAGGTCCACGGCCTCGACCAGGGCGGGGCGTTCGCCGTCCAACCAGGCCAGGGCGCGCGGCAGTGAGTCGGTGGCCGCGGTGTCCCGCTGGCCGGGGGCGAAGATGTTGACCGGCAGCGCGGCGGTGGCGGCGCGGGCGCGGTGCAGCCAGCGGTCCAGTACCTGGCGCACCCAGGCCGGATCCGTTGCGGCGGCGGCGATCGCGGCGCAGCGGGGGAGTTCGGGCAGCCGGTAGCGCGGGCCGCCGGTGGCCGCGGCCCCGGCCACCTCGGCGAGTCCGGCGTCCACCAGTTCCTCCACCGCGGCCGGGTCGCCGAGCGTGTCCGCGTCCACCGGGGCCGGTCCGAGCAGTCCCCAACGGCCGAAAGTCGTTGCGGCGCCAGGGCTAAGTCGCGCCTGGCTCGCGGCGATGCCCGCGCCCGCGTCCAGGTCACCGCAGCGCAGTTCGGCCAGGCGGCTCGCCGGGTCGGCCAGCCGGGCGGCCAGGGTGCTCAGCCGCCAGCCGGGCCGGGCGGCCAGCCGGGCGCCCGCGATCCGCACCGCCAGGGGCAGGCCGCCGCAGGCCCGCAGGATGGTCGCGGCGGCCTCGGGTTCGGCCGCGATCCGGGCCGAGCCGACGATCCTGGCCAGCAGCCGGTCGCCCTCGGCCGGGGTGAGTGCCTCGACCGGGATCTCATGTGCGCCAGGCAGTTCGGTGAGCCGGCGGCGGCTGGTGACCAGTACCGCGCAGCCGCTGGTGGCCGGGAGCAGCGAGCGCACCTGGGCGGCGCTGGCGGCATCGTCGAGCCACACCAGCACCCGCCGGTCGGCCAGTGCCGAGCGGTACCGGGCGGCGCGTTCGGCGAGTCCAGCGGGGATATCGGTGATGCCCAGGGAGCGCGAGAGTTCGGCGAGCAGGCGGCCGGTGGGCGCGGGCCGGTGCGAGCCGCCGAGGTCGAGGTAGAGCTGGCCGTCCGGGAACCGGGTGCGCACCGCGTGCGCGGCCTGGGCGGCCAGCGCGGACTTGCCACAGCCCGCCGGTCCGGTCAGCACCGCGATCCGGGCCGCGCCCAGTTGCGGGGACACCGGTTGCAGCAACGCGGTGAGCTGATCGAGGGCGGGCTGCCGGCCGGTGAAATCGCCCTCGGCCGGCGGCAACTGGCTGACCGCGGACCGGATGACCGGCGCGGCGGCGGGTTCGGCGGCGGGCAGTTCGCCGGAGAGCAGCGCGGCGTGGATCCGCCGGGATTCCTGCCCCGGTTCCACGCCGAGTTCCTCCAGCAGGCCGCGGCGCAGGTCGGCGAAGGTTTGCAGGGCCTCGGCGTCCCGGCCGGTCCCGGCCAGCGCGAGCATGAGCTGCTGGCACAGGCCCTCCCGGAACGGGTGCCGGGCCAGCAGCTCGCGCAACTCGGCGATGGCGGGCTCACAGCGGCCCAGCGCCACCAGCACGGCCAGCCGCTCCTCGGTGGCCTGGAGCACCCGTTCCTCCAGCCTGCGCAGCAACGCGGCCCAGCCAGGGGTCGGCGGCAGGTCCTCCAGGGGCGAGCCACGCACCAGGCCGTCCGCCCGGCACAGCAGCTCCAGGGTCAGCTCCAGCCGCCCGTCCGCCCGGCACTGCCTCGCCCGCCCGGTCAGCTCCTCGAAGACCAGGAGGTCCAGCTCGTCCGGCCGGACCACGATCGCGTAGCCACGCGGCTGGGCCAGGATCCGTTCCTCGCCACCGGCCCGCAGGCTGCTGCGCAGGGTGCTGACGTAGGTGCGCAGGTTGGGCACCGCCGAGCGCGGCGGCGACTGCGGCCACAGCGCGTCCACCAGTGTTTCCGCTGGTACCAGGCGGTTCGGGTTGAGCAGCAGGGTGGCCAGCAGCTGGCGTGGTTTGAGGCCGCCGATGGGCAGGGCGAGGTGTCGCACCCGGACTTCCAGGGGGCCGAGCACCCGGAAGTCCAGTTCGTCCTGGGCCATGACCACCTCCGCCGGGCTCGCGGTTGTATGCGGTTTGAAGCCGTTCTGTATGCGCCGCTCGCAGGCTGGCGGCGCCGACAGGAGGGACGGAAGCATGAAAATCAGACGTGTGGTAGCGGCGGGAGTAGGGCTGTTGCTCGCCACGGCCACCGCGGTGGTGCTCGCCCCCGCCGCCCAGGCCGCCGGTCCACGCCCCAGTTTCCAGCTGCCTTTCCCCTGCGGGCAGGCCTGGAACGGCGACAACGACAACAGCAGCGCGCACCGCGCCTACGAGATCGACTTCAACCGGGGCAGCAGCGCGGGCGCGGACAAGGGCGACACGGTCACCGCCGCGGCCGCCGGCAAGATCATCACCTCCGCGCACCAGGGCTCGGCCAACGGCTACGGCAACCTGGTGGTCATCGACCACGGCGGCGGCTGGCGCACCTACTACGCGCACCTGGACGTCCGCTCGGTCGGCGCCGGCGCGCAGGTCAGCCGGGGCCAGAAGATCGGCACCGTGGGCAACACCAGCAAGCCCGGCAACAACATCAGCCCGCACCTGCACTACGAGGTGCGCACCACCGACACCTCCTACCCTGGCAACATCCAGCCCGCCTACTTCAACGGCGCCCGCTTCGGCTACCCGAACCAGACCCTGACCTCCCGCAACTGCGGCGGGTCCAGCAACCCCTACGACGCGGTCGAGGTCTGTGGCGCCGGGTACGGCGTGGTCGACACGGCCTCGCTGGGCGCGGCGGGTTCGGTGCAGCTGCTGTTCAACGCGGCCAACGGCAACAACTGCGTGGTCACCCTCAAGAGCGCCTCGGTCGGCACCGCCTCGGCCGTCTCGGCCTACCTGGAGGTGCAGGGCGCGGCCCGGAGCACGGATTCGGGCAGTTTCGAGTACTACGCGGGGCCGGTGCGGAAACCGGCGGACAACAAGTGCGTGAAATGGGGTGGCTCGGTCGGCTCGGCGGCCTACAACAGCCCGTTCGAGCACTGCGGCTGATCCCGGATTCAGGGCGGCCCGTCGCTGTTGCGGCGGGCCCCTTTTGAGTACCGAGTAGTTCTACCCAGAGTCACCATATTTATACACACGGGAACCGGGTGGCTGTTACGGTCGTCTGAGGCTGGGGAGGAACAAAGCGGCCGGGGGTGGCACATGGCGGATATGACGCCGGAGGAACAACGGCAGTGGAACGAGTACCAGAGCTGGTCAACGCAGGTCCAGGCGGTGAAACAGAGCCAGCTGGGGCTGAACAAGGCCATCGGCGAGGGCAAGCTCCGGGTGACGCCAGAGGCAGCCAAGGCCGCCGCGGCGGCCTGCCGGAAGACCGGGGTGGAACTCCGGGCGGCACGGCTGGGGCTCCGCTTCGAGCTGGATCAGACCCATCTTGGTGACTGTCAGGCCGGACTAGGACTGGCCGCGCAGTTCAAGAACAAGTACGAGGAGCTGAAAGCTAGGCTCTTCGACGGGGAGCAAATCCTGGAGAACATGGCCAAGGCATACGAGGCTGCGGGCAGGGCTTACCAGGCGGCAGAGGATGCCAACCGCAACAACTTGCAAAGGAAGCGCTGACCAGTGACCACCACGAGCATCAGGTGGGCGGCCGCGTCCGGCCTGCTCATCCTCTTGGCTGGCTGTGGAACGACCAGCGTCGGCGGCACACCCACCACGCCCAGCGCCAGCCCGGTGCCCAAGGTCGACGCCTGCACTGTGTTGAACGAGCAGGAACTCTCCAGCATTGGGCAGCCCGCCCAGCCCCACGAGAAGCTCGACAAACGGGGGGAAGTCGGCTGTTCGTGGCAAGGACCTGACTACGGCGTCGCCCTGACTGTCGACGCGGCTCGGAAGCTTGAAGAGTACCTGAATAAGCCCCAGGGCACATACGTGAAGTCCCAGCTGAACTCGATCAACGGTCGCCGCGGATTCCTGTCGCAGGCTTTCAAGGGCAATGACGAGTGTGCGGAGTTCATGGAGCTGGGCGGTGGGTTGTTCAACATCCGACTCACCTATGCCGCGGCCTATGCGGGAAAGGGCGACCCCTGCGTGGATGTGGAGCGGGTCGCGAAGCTGGTTGAACCGAAGTTGCCGAAGTAGGGGGGCCGACCATGGCCGAGGGATACGACGCGCCGAAGATCACCGCGACTGACAACTGGGCGGCCAAGGGGCACCAGGGCATCTACGACATGCTCCAGTCCAGCGTGCAGCCCGCTCGGATCACCGAGACCGGGCAGGAGTTCAGCGACTGCGGCAAGAAGGTCACCCAGGCATTCGAGGATCTCAGCCGGGAGCTGTCCAGGGTGCTCGACGGGCAGTGGTCGGGGGAAGCGGCGACCAAGGGCGTGCAGTCCAGTCAGCAGTTGGTCGACTGGGGTAAGACGCTGGGTGCCGCGGCTTCGAAGGTCGGCGGCGGGATGCAGCGGGCCGGGTCGACCGCAGGGTCGGTGAAGTCCTCAGTGGACAAGCCGAAGGACTTCAACTGGACCAGCGTGCTGCTGCCGAGCATCCTGCCCGGTGGCGCGATCATCGGCGCCATTGACGCGAAGAACCAGGTCGACGGGATGAAGGCCGATGAGGCCGCCGCGATCCGGGTGATGAGCAGTGTCTACTCGCCGGACTACGCCAGCGTGGACAGCACCGTGCCCGCCTTCCTGCCCGCGATCGACCCGACCCAGCCGCAGCCGGAACAGCCGCCGACCGACCCCGGCCGCCCCGGACCCGGTCAGCCGTGGGTGCCGCCGGGTGGCCGGACCCCGCGGGATCCGCGCGACCCCGGTTCGGTCGACCCTGGCCGGACCGGTGGCATCCCGCGGCAGGATCCGCCGCAGGGTGGCGAGCGGCCGATCGAGCGGCCGGTGGAACAGCCGAGGCCGAGCGACCAGGTGCGTCCCGGCGAACATCCACGGTGGCCGATCGATGACACCGGGCTGTCCGGGGATCCCATGCCGGTTGAGCGGCCAGTCGCTGGTCCGGTCAACGCTCCTGGACAGAACGTCGGGCAGGGGGGCGTTGGGCAGGGTGGCACTGGTGGTGGCTACCTGGGCGGATTCGCGGCGGGTGGCGCCGCTGGTGGTGGCGCGGGCGCTGGTGGGCTGGGACGTGGTGGATCCGCCGGTGTCGGGATGGGTGGAGTCTCCGCCCCGGTCTCCGGCGGCGGAGCGGGACGGCCGGGTGCGCCGGGGGCTCCCGGTGGCCTGGCTCCTGGTGGCGCGGCCGGGCGCGGGGAAGAGGACAAGGAACACGAGACCGCCGAGTACCTGGTCAACGAGGACAACCTGAACGATCTCATCGGGGACCTGGGGCGGGTTTCGCCGCCGGTCATCGGCGAATGAGCGGCCGGTGGCTGCTGTCGGCCGCGGAGTTCGACCTGGTCTGGGCGCGGCTGGGCTTTGGCGAGCACCCGTATCCGCTGGACGTGCCCAACTTCGGTGACACGGTGGAGGAACGAGCGCTGGCGGCCCGTCGGCTGCCGCCGCCAGCGGAGGAGTTGGCTCGGGCGCTGGCAATCCTCGCCAGGCCCCGGGTGTGGATCGACTCGTTGTCACTGAGTCCTGGCGAGCAGGTGCCAGACCGGGCGATCGTGGCTGCCTCGGGGCAGTCCGCCGTGCTGGTGGTGCAGAGCGGTTCCGGTCAATTCCGGGTGGAGCCGGTGCGGGCGAGTTCGCTGGTGTCGGTGGTGCTGGATCTGCTGCCGCAGGGCTCGCCGGCGCGGGATTCGGTGACGCTGCCGGTGGCCGCTATGGCTTCCGCGGCCGACGGCTACCTTCGGGACGCGGGGCATTGGCAGAACCAGGACAGTCGGGCACGGCACAAGATCACCGAGATTCTGCGGCAGCCGAAACAGGCCGCGGGGCAGCTCACCGCGAACGGGCTGGACCGCCTCGGGCGGCCGGTGCGGACCGCCACATTGAGCTGGTTCGACGCGCCGCGGCGGCATCTGCTGGTGCGCGGTCCCGGGACGGATGGCGCCGACTGGATCACGGTGGCGGGAGCGGACCACGAGCGGCTGCGGGGCCGGCTGAACGAGATGCTGGATTCGGTGGGCGGGAGTTGAATCTCGGCGGCACCAATGCGGCGGATTCCCAGCAGGTCGATTGCTGTTACCGGTCTGATAAACAGGCCCGCCACCTGCGGTGACACCCACGATCTAGATAACTCCGCCCCGATGGCCGCTTGTTGGTGAGTTTTGCACCGAGATACGTTCTTGGTGTTCTGCTCGCTGATCGAGGGGGCTTCGGTGACTCCACGGACCATCCCTGCGGTTCAGAGCTGGGCCGCCAGTGACGGCAGGTTCCGGTTCGGTTCCGGGAGCACGATCCTGGTGGACCCGGCCGCCGCGGCCGAGCTGACCGCGGACGCCAACACCTTCGCCGCCGACCTCGGCCTGCTGCTGGAGGCCGCGCCGCCCAAGGTGCGCACCGCGGCCGCCGCCGAGGCCAGGGACGGGGATCTGGTGCTCGGGCTGGGCGCGACCGACGAGCAGCTCGGCGAGGAGGGCTACCAGCTGGAGATCGGGCCGGTGCTGCGGCTGCACGCCCGGCGCAGGCTCGGTGTCTTCTGGGGCACCCGCACGGTGTTGCAGCTGCTGCACGGCAGTGCGGGGGAGGCGATCGCGGGCGGGCGGATCCGGGACTGGCCGCGCTACACCGTGCGCGGCGCGCTGCTGTGCAACGCCACCAAGCACTACGACCTGACCTGGTGGACCAACCAGATCCGGGACCTGGCCTACCTCAAGTACAACGAGCTGGTCATCTACGTCGACGGCGTCGGGCTGACCCGGCCGGAGCTGGAGCACATCGCCCGGCTCAGCGAGCAGTACCACGTCACCGTGCTGCCGCAGCTGAACATGCCCGGCCACATGGACCAGGTGCTGCCGCCGCACCGCCAGTACCAGCTGCGCCACCCCAACGGCGAGTACCGGCACAACGCGCTGGACATCAGCAACGACGCCGCCAGGGACTGGGCCTTCGGACTGATCGAGCAGTACCTGCCGCTGTTCCCCGGCCCGGTGTGGCACTTCGGCGCGGACGAGTACCCGGCCTGGGCGGGCGGCATCGACGATTTCCCGCAGCTGACCGCCTACGCCCGCCGCCGCTACGGCGCGCAGGCCAACGGCTGGGACACCTTCAACGGCTTCATCAACGACGGCGCGGAGCGGATTCGCAGGCACGGCAAGCAGATCCGCATCTGGAGCGATATGCAGCGCACGCACGCGCGGGTGGTGCGGGTGGAGCCGAGCACGGTGATCGAGCACTGGACCTCGGACCGGGAAGGGCTGCTGCCGGTCCAGGAACTCATCAACCGCGGGCACAAACTGGTCAACGGCAACGACCAGTTCCTGTACTACAACGGCGGCCGCAACCCCGATGGCAGCCAGCGCAAGAAGACCGACGCGCGGCGGATCTACCAGGATTTCCGGCCCGGTGACATGCACGGCGGCCAGGATCTGCCCGATGATCACCCGGCGCTGCTGGGCATCCGGTTCTGCCAGTGGAACGACCTGCCGGTGGAACAGCTGGAAAGCAGTCAGGCCACCGAACTGGCCATGTTCGACACCCTGCGCGCGATCGCCCAGCACGCCTGGGGCTCGCCGAAGCCGAGCGCGAACTGGTCCGCGTTCAAACCCGTGGTGGACAACGTGGGCCGGGCGCCCGGCTACGTGCCGCCGCTGACCGTGCCGTACGGGCACGGACCGGGTGCGGCCCGGGACGGCTACGAGGTGGTCACCTTCTTCGCGCCGCGGGCCGACGGCAAGGTCGAACACGGCTGGCAGCACCACCCCGGGCACGGTCCGTGGGCGCGCACCGCGTTCGGCGGCCGCTTCGGCGGCGGCCTCGCGGGCAACACCCCGGTGATCCTGGACGTCTACGGCAGGCTCACCTACCTCGCCCGCACCAACTCAGGCACCCTGGAATGCGGCAGGCAGCCCGCCCCCGGCTCGGGCCCGTGGACCGACTTCACCGAGCTGCCGGTCAAGACCCTCGGCGACCCGGCGCTGACCCTGGACGTGCAGGGACGGCTGACCTTCGTCATCCGCGCGGCCGAGGGTGGCCTGCTGCTGGGCCGGGAACGCACACCGGGTTTCGGCGAATGGGAGTTCACCCGCCTGGAGATCGACGCCCAGGGCGACCCGGCCCTGGTGCTGGACAAGGACAAACACCCCTGCTTCGCCGTCCGCACCGGCGGCAACCGGCTGCTGCTGGGCCGCCGCGAACGCCCCAGTGCCGGCAACTGGCAGTACTCGACCTTCGCCGCCGACGTGGCCGGTGACCCGGCCCTGGTGCTGGACAAGGACCGCAGACTGGCCGCGGCCGCGCGCGCTGCCAACGGGCGGCTGGTCGTCGCGGTGCAGAACGGAAGTGCCTGGGACACCAGGCAGATCAGCGAGGCCGTGGCCGGCGAGGTGGCGCTCGCGCTGCAGCCCGACGGCAGGCTGACCTTCTTCGTCCGCGACGGCGAAGGCCATATCCAGCACGGCTGGCAGAACCAGCCCGGTTCGGCGGAGTGGACCGAGGCCGACCTGGGCGGCGCGATCACCAGCGAGGTCAGCGCGTTGCAGGACCACGTGGGCAGGCTGCTGGTGTTCGCCCGCAACAGCGCGGGGCGGATGTGGCACGGGTGGCAGGACAGCCCGGGGCAGGGGCCTTGGGAGTTCGCGGAGCTGAGCAGCGGGTTGCGCTGAGACAACCCCAGCAGCTGCGTTTGCCTGGGCAAGGGAACCCAGACGCCCCTGGACCGCGCTGGTTCGGCACCGGCCGCACCGTGGGGGTCCGGGGGCTCGGCCTCCGGGTAGGTACAAGGACCCGGCGAAGACGCCGCAGGCGTCGAGCATAGGAAGTCGGGCGGGCCCACGCGCGGGAACCACAGGGGGGAGGGGCTCCGGGGCGTAGGCCCGCGTTAGAAACAGTACTGGCGTGTGTCGCTGGGTGCGGGCGTTTTCCCAAGATTTTTTGCGGATTCTTTCCGCAGGCCAACGCCGACTTCACACCGCCGGACAGCACGCCTCATTACTGCGCGGGAAACGACAACTTCGCGCACAAGTGCGCATCCGCCGGAGGTTTTGCCGGTAATCGCGGCCGGAGGTTTTGTCCCGGTTGCGACACATCAGTCTCACTCTGCCGGTTCCACGCCTTCGAAGATCGACACCGTGGGTCATTCACGAGCTGTTTACCTTCTCCGACAACGGTTATCCGACTGAACCCTACGATCGGCGGGTGCGTTGCCCACGGTGTAGAACAGAGCGAACCGGTCGGGTGTCTTCGGTCACGACGATGTGACCTGGGACGATCGGTTGTCCAGACTGTGAGGTGTGGCGTGGCGCCGCCCTGTTGTGAGGTGTGACACATCCAAGTGTTGAAACACCCGGCTGGGCAGGGGCGAACTGACACGTGAAGCCGGGCTGAACTTCCCTCAGCTTTCCGGCCGTCGGAAGGAACATGCGATGCGATTCACCGGGATCCTGCGAATCGGTGCGGCGCTGGCCGCCGTCGCCTTGGTCGCTGCCTGTGGCACTGCCGGTCAGGGATCCGCCAACGGCAGCCGCTCCCTGGTCGTCCGTGCCGAGGGCGACAAGAAGCTGACCGTCGGCATTCGATTCGACCAGCCGGGGCTGTCGCTCAAGGTGACCGAGAGCAAGTTCGAGGGCTTCGACGTCGATGTGGCGAAGTACATCGCCGCACAGCTCGGCGTGCAGCCCGCGGACATCACCTGGAAGGAGGTGCGCGCCGCCGACCGCGAGAACTTCATCAAGAACGGCACGGTGGACTTCGTGGTCGCCACCTACTCGATCAACGACACCCGCAAGCAGGCGGTGTCCTTCGCCGGACCGTACTTCGTTGCGGGACAAGGCATTCTGGTCAGGTCCAACACCAACGACATCACCGGCCCGGAATCGCTCAACGGCCGGAAGCTCTGCTCGGTCAAGGACTCCACCTCGGCCCAGCAGGTGCGGCAGAAGTTCGCCAAGGACGCCCAGCTCGTCGAGTACTTCCGGTACTCCGAGTGCATCAACGCGCTGCTGCTCAACAACGTCGACGCGGTCACCACCGACGACGTGATTCTGGCCGGCTTCGCCGCCCAGAACCCCGAGCTGCTCAAGGTGATCGGCAAACCCTTCACCCAGGAGCGCTATGGCATCGGCCTGAACAAGGACGACGCCGAGGGGCGGACCGCGGTCAACACCGCGATCGAGAAGATGATCAGCAGTGGCGAGTGGAAGAAGTCCATCGACCGCAACGTCGGGCCCTCCGGGTACCAGGTGCCGACCGCGCCGTCGATCACCGAGCGGTAGCGCTCACCAGCGTCAACGGCGGGCATCCCCCAGATCGGGGGGTGCCCGCCGTTCTTTTTTCGCTGGGCGGGAACATACCCCCAGGGGGTATCGTTGCACTGGTCGTCCACTGAGGAGGAGAGACCGGTGCGCGAACACGAACAGCAGGCGCGGACGACAGCGCCGCACGAAGGCCACGAAGGCCACCAGCACGCGGACGGCGGCCACGACGCGGGCGGCCAGAGCGGCCACGGTCATGGCGGGCACGGTGATCACGCCGCGCAGTTCCGCGACCGGTTCTGGCTGAGCCTGGTGCTCAGCGTCCCGGCCGTCTTCGCCAGCCACATGGTCTCCGGCTGGCTCGGCTACCACGTCCCGTCCTGGCTGACCTGGGTCGCGCCGCTGTTCGGCACCATCGTCTTCCTCTACGGCGGCGTGCCCTTCCTCACCGGCGCGGTCAGCGAACTCCGCGCCCGCCAGCCCGGCATGATGACCCTGGTCGCCATGGGCACCTCGGTCGCCTTCCTGGCCAGCGCGCTGGCCACGCTCGGCGTGCTCGGCCCCGAACTCGACTTCTGGTGGGAACTCGCCCTCCTGGTCGTGATCATGCTGCTCGGCCACTGGCTGGAAATGCGGGCCCTCGGCCAGGCATCCGGGGCACTGGCCGCCCTCGCCGAACTACTCCCGGACACCGCGGAACGCCTGGACGCCAACGGAAACCCCGAGCCGGTCCGGCTCGACGAGCTGGCCGTGGCCGACGTCGTCCTGGTCCGCTCCGGCGGCCGGGTACCCGCAGACGGCGTAGTCGTCGACGGCGCGGCCGAGGTAGACGAGTCCATGGTGACCGGCGAATCCCGCACCGTCCGCCGCGCCGGCGGAGACCGGGTGGTCGCGGGCACCGTCGCCACCGACTCCGCACTGCGCGTCCGCATCACCGCCGTGGGGGAGCAGACCGCGCTGGCCGGCATCCAGCGACTGGTCGCCCAGGCCCAGCAATCCCGCTCCCGGGTCCAGGCCCTGGCCGACCGGGCCGCCGCCGCCCTGTTCTACTTCGCCGCCGCGGCCGGTGTGCTGACCTTCCTGGTCTGGACCCTGCTGGGCGATCTCACCGCCGCCGTCGAACGCACGGTCACCGTGCTGGTCATCGCCTGCCCGCACGCCCTCGGCCTGGCCATCCCGCTGGTGATCGCGCTGTCCACCTCGCTGTCCGCCCGCGCCGGCATCCTGGTCAAGGACAGGCTGGCCCTGGAAGGCATGCGCCAGGTCGACGCCGTGCTCTTCGACAAGACCGGCACCCTCACCAAGGGCCGCCCCGCCGTGATCGGCGTCGCCGGCGACGACACCACCCTGCCCCTGGCCGCCGCCGCGGAAAGCGACTCCGAACATCCCCTCGCGCGCGCTGTGGTCACCGCCGCGGGCAACAACATCCCCCGCGCCACCGACTTCCGCTCACTCACCGGCCGAGGCGTGCAGGCCACCGTGGACGGCGCGCTGATCACCGTCGGCGGCCCGGCCCTGTTGCGGGAGAAGGGCATCACCCCACCCACCGAACTCGCCGCCCAGACCGCCGACTGGACCGCCCGGGGCGCCGCGGTGCTGCACGTGTTGCGCGACAACCAGGTCCTCGGCGCCATCGGCCTCGCCGACGAAGTGCGCCCGGAATCCCGGGAGGCCGTGGCCGGCCTGCACAAGCTCGGCGTGCGCGTGGTGATGGTGACCGGCGACGCCCGGCACGTGGCCGAAGCGGTCGCCGCCGAATTGGGCGTGGACGAGGTCTTCGCCGAGGTGCTGCCCGAGGACAAGGACGCCACGGTCAAGGAGTTGCAGGCCCGAGGCCACCGGGTGGCCATGGTCGGCGACGGCGTCAACGACGCCCCCGCGCTGGCCCGCGCGGACGTCGGCATCGCCATCGGCGCGGGCACCGACGTGGCCATCGAGTCCGCAGGCGTGGTCCTGGCCGGCGACGACCCCCGGGGTGTGCTCGCCGTCCGCAGACTCTCCACCGCCAGCTACCGCAAGATGCGCCAGAACCTGGTGTGGGCCACCGCCTACAACATCCTCTCCGTCCCCCTGGCCGCCGGAGCCCTGGCCGGCATCGGCTTCATCCTGCCCCCGGCAGTAGGAGCCATCGCGATGAGCCTCTCCACCATCGTGGTAGCCCTCAACGCCCAACTCCTCCGCCGCCAAAACCTGACCCCGTAACCACAACAGCCAACACACCGTCCACAACAGCCAACACCCGGTACCACAACGGCCAACACGCCGAGCGAGGGTTTCAACCCCGCGCGCGTGTTGGCCGTTGTCGTACGCCACGTTGGCCGTTGTGGTGCGGCTCTGGTCGCGATTTCGCCCTGGCGTGCCGATCTTCCGGCGAGTTGGGCCAACTGGTACGCCGGGTTGGCTCAAGTGGGCGTGCCAGTTGGCCCAAGTGGTACGGGGTTTGGCTCAAGAGCCGGGGTGGGGGTTAGCAGGGCCAGCGGGGGGCGTCGAGTTTGAGGTTTTTGCGGATGGAGCTGAGGTTGAGGCGGCGGGTGGTGGGGCAGAACTTGGCGTTGTCCAGGTCGTACTCGGCGTGCAGGACGGCCTTGCCTGCCTTGATGAACGGTGACAGCTTGTCGCATTCGTCGAACTCGGCGCACTGCTCGTTCACCGCGAAGTCGAACTCCGACACCAGTTGCGGGATCAGCCCCAGCGCGTTCTTCAGGCCGATGGACAAACCCTTGCCGTGCGCCAGTTTGGCCAGTGCCCGGTTGTAGGCCAGCTGGTCCTCGGCGGAGATCTGGTGCCCGGTGTCGTGGGTGTAGGCGTCCACCAGGTCGGCCTCGATGCCGTCGAAACCCTTGTCCCGGCACACCTGGAACCGCTCGGCCATCACCGGCAGCAGCACGTCCAGCTTGCGCACGTCCAGCCAGCGCTCGCCGGGCCAGCCGTTCTCCTTGCCGGTCGCACTGCGCAACCGGCCCGCGTCCGCCCGGTAGTCCTCGCTGGCGCCCGCGTTGACGTAGCAGATCACCTTGCTGCCCTTGGCCTGTAGCGCCTGCACCACCTCGCGGCTGTTCTCCATCGCGTCGATGTCATAGACGTCCGCCTTGACCGAGGTGTCCACCGGCACGGTGAGCTGCCACTGCCAGGTCACCCCGGGCGCGGGCCGCCAGCGTTCCTTGGCGGCCGGTTGTTTCGACGCCGGTGGCGGCGGGGGCGGCGGGGTGGACCCCGGCTCCGACGGTGGAGGAGCCGGGGTCCCTGTGCTGCCGGGCGGGGGTTCGGTCGAGGTGGCCTCGGCCGCCGAGGTGAGGGAGGCGGTGGCGGCCTCGTCCTCGGCGGCGCTGCCATACGTGCAGCCATTGACCGCCAGTAACGCGGTCAGTGCCAGGGCTAGGAGACCCGTCGTGGGCCGCACCGGCCCACGGCAAGCGTTTGCCGGTTGAAATGCCCCGCCAGTCTTCGCCACGGGTTCGCTCCGTCCAGGTCGGTCACGTACACCGCGCCCGCGTTGAACCGCGAGGCGCGCTGCAACGTCCGTTCGGTGTCCGCCCGCGGGGTGCCGTAGACCAGATGGCAGAACCGTTGCGCGGGCAGTCCGTAGGCCCAGGCCGGCACCTTGAGGTTCTCGTGCTCGCGCAGCTTGCCCTCGAAGGTCACCAGCAGATCGGCCAGTTTGGCGTACCCGTAGGCCGGGTAGACGCCGTGGTTGAACACCACCGTGCGCGCGCCCATGCCGCGGGCGGCCGCGGCCAGGCTGCGGTACTGCGGCAGGTGCTCGGCATCGGCCGAGACCTGGTCGAAGAACACCCCGTCCACCCGGTACCAGGCGTGGTAGCGGGCGATCTGGCGTTGCACCAGCTCCCGCGAGCAGCGCCCGTACCCGGTGTCCACGTAGCCCATCACCGGGATGCCCGCCAGCTTGAGCCGCTGCACCACGGCGCTGAACATGATCTCCTTCGCCAGCCCTGGTCCGCTGTCGATGTTGAGGATCACCAGGCGCAGGTAGTCGGCGGCGTTCACCAGCGTCTGCCAGTCGGCCGGGGCGGCCGAGGGGTGGAAGTAGGCCGGAACCGCGAGTAGCCCGCGGTCCGGTTCCAAGGTCATGTGCGGCATTGCGCCTCCTGCCAGAGGTCCGATAGCGAGGTGGCCAAGTCGATGGCGGGCCGCCAGTCGAGGGCCTTCCCGATCGCACTGATCTCGGCCTGCTGCCAGGGCACCGCCGCCGACCGCGCGGAACCTGTGTCAGCCTGCCCGATCGGGCCGGTGTAGCCGGCTATCCCGGTGAGCGCCTTGGCCAGCTCGCCCACTGCGATGCCCTCTCCACTGCCGACATTGAGCACGGGCTCATCGATGACCGGCGCGAAAGCCGCGGCATGCACTGCCTCGGCGACGTCCCGGACGTCGATGAAGTCCCGCACCGCGGAGAGCGGGCCGAGCCGGACCTCGTCGCCCTCCGCTTGGGCCCGAAGCAGCTCCTTGGCCAGCGCGCCGGCGACGTTGCCGGGCGGTGAACCGGGGCCGATCGGGTTGAACACCCGCAGTACCACGGCATCCAGGCCTGCCACGCGGGCAAGGCAGACCAACCGTGACGCGGCCAGCTTGGTGATCCCGTAGACGCCGACCGGTCTGGTCGGAGTCTGCTCGGTGACCGGCTCGCCCGTCACCACTCTGCCGTATTCCGCAGCCGAACCGAGATGCACCAGACGCACTCGTTCGGGTCCGCACAGGGCGGCCCGGACCAGCGTGTCGGGCAGATCAATGTTGGCCGCGGCCAGCTCGGCGGGATCCCCGCCGAGGTGACCGGCACAGTTGACGACGACATCGGGGGCGGTCTGCGCCAGCAATCCGCCGATAGCACCAGATCCTTCGGCCGTCAGGTCGATCCTGACGTGCCACGGCGAGGAGGGCAGTGCCCCGCGTGCGGCCGTCACGACCTCCAGGTCACCGCGCCGGATGAGCCGGTGGAGGACGTGCCGGCCGATGAAGCCGGTCGCGCCGAGCAACAACACGCGGGGCACTGCGTTCTCCTCACGATCATGGTTCTTGTTCTGTCTATTGTGGATGGACACTGTGGACGGTGGTGGTGACGGCGGACGGCGGGTCTGTCGTCACTCGAAACCGTTATCTCAGGCCGAAGCCTTCAGCGGCGGGTGCTGCAGCGGGGTGTCCTTGAGCAGACTGTGCCGCAGCACCGGGAACTCGGCGTTGGCCCGGTCGTAGTCGTCCGGGCGGCCGATGTCGAGCCAGTAGCCGTTGAACTCATACGAGTTGGGCGGGGTGTCGGTCTTGAGCAGGTCCAGCACCAGCTCGTCGAAACCGAGCGGCAGGCCCGGCGTGTAGCCGCGCAGCGCCTCCCGGCTGACCCCGTAAACGCCCATGCTGACCCGGTAGTCCAGGGTCGGCTTCTCGGTGAACTCGACGATCTTGCCCTCGGCCGCGGTCAGCACGCCGAAGTCGATCTTCACCTGGCGTTCGTAGGTGGCCACGGTCAGCGGTGCGTTCTCGCTGCTGTGCTTGGCCAGCAGCGCGCCGTAGTCCAGGTCGGTGAGCACGTCCCCGTTCATCACCAGGAAGTGCTCGGGCAGCGTGTCGAGCAGCTGCACCACCGGGCCGATGGTGCCCAGCGGGTTCTCCTCCTCCGCGTAGTCCACCGCCATGCCCCATTTGCTGCCGTCGCCGACGTAGGAGCGGATCAGGTCGCCCAGGTATCCGATGGCCAGGGTGGCGCTGCGGAAACCGCTGTGCGCCAGCTGGGTCATCACGATGTCCAGGATGGAGAACTCGTCGCCGATCGGGACCAGCGGTTTGGGCAGGCAGGTCGTGTAAGGACGCAGTCGGACGCCCTTGCCGCCGGCCAGGATGATCGCGTGCATCGTTGCCCCTTGTTTGGCGTTGCCGTGGTTGGTCACTGGGTGTAGATGCCGGGCTTGTAGTGCGCGAGGTTGGCCGGTTCCCGGAACCAGTCGATGGTCTCGGCCAGGCCCTCGTCCCTGCTGTACGCCGGTGCCCAGCCGGTGCGCTCGCGCAGCTTCGCCGCATCGCACACCAGTCGCTGCACCTCGGAGTTCTTCGGCCGGATCCGCTGGGCGTCCTCGGTGATGTCGGCCTGCACGCCCATCACCCTGGCGATGTCCGCGGCGAGCTGACCCACCGAGACCTCCTCGCCGGTGCCCGCGTTGAACAGTTCGCCGACCACGGCCGAGGCGGGCGCGGCGCCCAGGGTGTGGAAGGCCGCGGCGGTGTCCTTGACGTAGAGGAAGTCCCTGGTCGGGTCGAGCGCGCCCAGTTTCAGTTCGGTGGCCCCGGCGGCGAGCTGGCTCACCACGGTCGGGATCACCGCGCGGGCGGACTGGCGCGGCCCGAAGGTGTTGAACGGCCGCAGCGTCACCGCGGGCACGTCGAAGCTGAGGTGGTAGGACTCGACCAGCTTGTCCGCGCCGATTTTCGAGGCGGCGTAAGGGGACTGGCCCTGCAGCGGGTGCGCCTCGCTGATCGGCACGGTCAGCGCGGTGCCGTAGGTCTCGCTGGTGGAGGTGTGCACCAGGCGCGGGGTCTGCTCGGCGCGGACCGCGTCCAGGATGTTCAGCGTGCCGATCACGTTGGTGTCCACATAGGACCGCGGTGCGCGGTAGGAGTAGGGGATCGCGATCAGCGCGGCCAGGTGGTAGACGGCCTCGGCGCCCTCCACCAGCTCGCGGGCGCTGGCCTGGTCGCGGACATCGCCCAGGACCACGTCGACCTGGTCCATGACCTCGGCGGGCAGCGAGTCCAGCCAGCCCCAGGAGCCGAAGGAGTTGTAGAGCACCATCGCGCGCACCCGGTGGCCGTGTGCGACCAGTCGCTCGACCAGGTGGGAGCCGATGAAGCCCTCGGCGCCGGTGACGGCGACGACGTTGGACACGGTGTTCCTCTTTCTTCTGGGGGACTTCGGGTTTCAGCGGTGACGGACCGCGCTGCCGAGCGAGAGCGCCGCGTGGCAGTAGAGGACGAAGAGCAGAGCGAGCCCGACGGCGAGCTGCACCCACACCGTGCCCAGCGGCCAGCGCAGCGCCCCACCGGTGAGGGTGAAGGCGACCTCCACGGCCAGGGCCGCGCCGCAGGCGATCAGGGCGATGGTGTTGAGCCCCAGCGCCTGCACCAGCAGGGCCAGGAAGAGCGCGCCACCGAGGGCGAGGTAGGCGGTGTAGGTGGGGACCGCGGCCGGGATGGCCCCTGGCACGGTGAACAGCACCACGGCGCACAGCGCGGCCGCGGCGATGAGGTAGCGGGTCAGCACCCCGGTGAGCACGAACCGCGAGCGCAGCGCGAAGCTGGCCAGCGTGGTGCTCTCCCGCAGCAGGCGGCCCATCCGCCTGCGGTAGCCGAACAGGCACCATTCGGCGAAGCCCATGCTCAGCGACACCGGCAGTGCGGCCAGCGCGGCGCCGGGGATGTCCGGCGCGGAGGGCAGCACCGCCCACACCACGGGCAGCGCGAGCAGTCCGGCCGCGCACAGCCCGAACAGCGCGTGCGGCAGCGCGTTGCGCAGTTCGGTCCAGTTCGGTGTTGCCTTGGCCCGCACCGGTTTCCCGGTCCGGGTGCGCCACACCGCGAATCCGACGGTGAGCAGCACCGAGCCGATCAGGCCGAGCAGTTCGGCCCAGTGCGGCAGGAACCGGTGCCCGCCCAGTAGGTGCAGGCCACCGGCCAGCACCGCGGGCGCCAAAGCCAGTAGCAGCAACAGTTCCGCGCCACGCACCAGCAGCACCGTGGCGGCCAGTAGGTAAATCCCCTGGCCGATGCCCAGCGCCAGCACGGACCAGCCCGCGTCGCTGAACCAGGCCAGTCCGGCCGAGGCCAGTGCCACCAGGGTGCCGCAGAAGAACAACCCGGCGCGCAGCACCGAGTAGGCGGCGTCCGCGCGGCCGAGGCCGAGCCGGACGTATCCGAGGTAGGACAGGCCCTGGCTCATCGTCCAGGACAGCACCAGCGAGCCGACCAGGACCGCGAGCGCGGCGGGTCGCACCAGCAGCGGGGTGGCCGCGGTGTAACCCAGGCCGGGCAGGGCGAAGAGCACCCCGCGCAGCAGATGCAGTTTCGGGTTGGCCGCCCAGACCTCGGGCAGCGGAGCCGGTTCGGCAGGCGCCCTGGGCACCAGCCGGAACAGCTCCTCGGCCAGCGCGAAGACGTCCGGGCAGCCGTAGCGGGCCTTGACCGCCTGGTCGGAGAGCCCGTCGGCCTCCAGCCCGGCGGCGACCTCCAGTGGGTCGACTGCGTTGGCGCACAAGGACTCGAACCGGTGCGCCAGTTCGCGCAGCCGCGGCGGGATGTCCAGGGTGCGCACATCCGGCAGCGTCTCCGGCCCGCCGAGCACCCCGATCGGCTCCAGCTCGGGCACCGTGCCCGCGCTCATGACGCGACCGCCCGGAGTCGCCTGGCCTGCCCGGTGACCACGCCGAGCCCGGTGTACAGCTCGTCGAAGGTGCCCACCGCCTTGTCCACGGTGAACAACTCCAGGGCCCGGTGCCGGGCCGCGGCGGCCATCGCGTGCCGCAGATCCCGGTCGGCCAGCAGTTCGACACAGGCCTTGGCCATGGCCGCCGGATCCCGGGGCGGCACCACGATCCCGGTGTCGCCCACGGCTTCCGGCACCCCGCCGACATCGGTGGCCACACAGGCCCTGCCCACCGTCATCGCCTCGATCAGGGTGTAGGGGAAGCCCTCCGAGATGCTGGAGAGCACCACCACGTGCCCGGCCACATAGGCGTCCCGGATGTCCTCCACCCGGCCCTCGAACGTCACGCTGTCGCCGACGCCGAGACTGTTCGCGAGTTCCTTGCAGCGGTTGGCATAGCCCTCGCCGCCCTTGGGGGTGCCGCCGAACAGGCGTAATCGCACGTCCGGCACCTCCTTGCGCACCAGCGCGAACGCCTTGATCAACGTCTCCAGGTCCTTGATCGGGTCGACCCGGCCGGCCCAGCTCAGCGTGGGCGCCTCGGGTTCGGCCTCGACCGCGGGGAAATCCGCCGGGTCGACGCCGTTGTAGACGGTGCGGATGAGGGCGGAGTCGGTGCCCAGCCGTTCCTCCCAGCGTTTGTTGTAGATGTTGCCGGGCGCGACCAGCGCCGCGGTGCGGTAGGCCAGTTCGCACACCTGCCGGAAGAAGGCCAGGTGCAGTGCCTTGACCGGGTGCCGGTAGGGCGAGTGGCGGTAGCCCAGGTAGCGCTCCCGCAGGTAGATCCCGTGCTCGGTGAGCAGCAGCGGGGTCTGGTGGCACCAGTTCGCGGTGAGCGCGGGCAGCGCGGCCAGCCCGTTGGCCACGCAGTGCGAGACATCGGCGAGGATCGGTGGCGCGGCGAGCGGCCGGAGCGAGTGCTCCAGCAGCTCGACCGCGGTCACCGCGTCCGCCACGGTGGGTGGCCGGCCCAGGTTCTCCGGCCAGTCCCGCCAGGCGTCCATCATCGCCCGCACCGCGTCCTCATCGCGCAGGCTGGCCGAGAGGTCCGCGAGCTGGGCGTACTCGAACAGGCCGCGCAGCACCGTGGTGAAGCGCGCCTCCTTGTCCGGCAGCCCGGCCACCGTGAGGGTGGCCAGGAACTCGCGGAACAGTTCACCGAAGCCGCGCAGGGCCTTGCGGCCCGGTCGGCGGCCGTGGTGTTCCGCGCCCCACAACGGGATCAGCGTCAGCGAGGCCACGTTCTCCGGCAGTTCCCAGGCGGTGGGCTCCTGACCGGTGGAGACCAGCGCCAGGAGGTGGAAGTTGTGTTGCGGCAGCCCGCGCACGAGCTGGTCGCACCACACGCTCACCCCGCCGAAACTGTGCGGGTAGGTGCCCTCGGTCATCAGCGCGACGTCCATCGGAGTCAGGCCGGCAGCACGAGGGTGAAGGCGCTGCCGCTGCTGCGCCGCCAGTCCGAGCGCTCACCGGCGTAGACCTGGCCCCACAACGGACCCTGGATCAGGCCGCCGAGCAGACCCGGGGTGCGGGTGCCCTCCGGGACCGTGATCGGCACGTCGACCCCGCTGGGTGCGGAGGTGTAGACCCGGCCGCCCAGGATGTAACCGGAGACCTTGCCCGCCGCGACCTGAGCCCGCCAGGCGTTCTGGCGGCGCATCACGGTGCCCGCGTCGGACAGCCGCGGGTTCACGATCGGCGAGTTCGTGGCGAAGGTGTTGCGGTAACTGGACAACATGCCCTCGACCATCGGGTACAGCAACCGTTCCTCGGCGATGTTGGACTGATGCGCGTACTGCGGGCGCGCGTCGTTGCCGAGGATGAACCGCATGCCGAGCCGGATCTGGGTGGGCACGATGTAGGAGTCGAACCCGTTGGCGCCCAAGGGCTGGATGCAGGTGGTGGTCTGCGGGTTGTCCTCGCAGATGCCGGACCCGCCGTTGGCGCGGGAGGTGTAGATCCAGTTGTACTCGTCGGTCATCTCCGCGCGGGTGCCCACGTTGTAGTACACCGAGATCGGGTAGCGCGGCACGCCGAGGGCGGGCCCGACCTGGCGCAACGTCGGCTCACGGGAGGCGTCCAGCCCGATCCAGGCCACCCCGGTGTCGCGCAGCGCGGCGACGAAGTTCGGGTTGTCCTGGGGCTGCTGCGGCAGGATCTTGGTGCCGGAGTGCTCACCGGCGAGCATCTCGTTGCGCTGCAAGGCCAGGCCCTTGTTCACGCCCCACTGGTAGTTCTTGTTGATCTCGGTGACGATATCGGCCTTGGGCAGCCACTTGACGGTGCCGTCCGGGTTGGTCGCGCATCGCCAGGGCACCACGGTGGTGTCCTGCACACAGCCGAGGAACTTGTGCGAGTAGGTGTGGTTGGCCCAGCGGAACTGGCCCTTGTTCTGCAACAGCGCGGTGGTCAGCGCATCGGAGCCCTGGGCGGCGACGACCTCGTCACTGCCGAAGGCGTTGTAGTACATGTCCAGCTTGAAGTTGTTCTGCTGCTGCCACTGCACGACCTTGGTGACATCGGCCGGGTTCATCCGGATCGCCGGCAGCTCGGGCACCGGCTCCTTGCAGTCGATGTCGCCGGGGGTGCAGTTGTGCACCGAGTCCCAGCGCGCGTCGCCGTCGAAGACGTCGTCGATGTGCACGCTCAGGTAAGAGCGGTGGTGCCCGAAGTGGATCCCCTTGGTGAGCCAGCTGATCAGCCCGTGCTGGAGGATCTTGAACTGGGTCTGCTCGGCGTTGTAGGCGAAGTTGAAGGTGAGCTGCTCGCGGGCGCCCTGCTTGAGCACCCCTGCCAGCACGCCCTGCGCAGCGCCGTCAGGGGAGACGCCGGTCAGGTAGGGCTGGAAGCTGGTGCCGGCGGCGGGATCGTCGGGCACTGGGTTGGTGAGGTAGCCGTAGGCCTCCCACACCGCGGGGTCGCCGTTCTCCACCGGCACCGGCCCACGCAGGTTGCGGAAGGCCCCGCCCAGCGCCGTCGCGGTGAGCTGGGTGGTGGTGCCGTCGAGCTGCCCGGCGTAGTGCGGGGTGTTCATGCCCACCCGCGCGTTGGGGTAGGTGAAGGCGTTGACCTGGCGGATCCCGAAGCCGGCCTCGTAGGCGGCCAGCGCGTCCAGTTCGGCCTGGGCGAGCCCGGCAGGCGCCTCGTTGGGCAGCACCACGGCCTGGAACTTGGCCCGGCGGGTGGAGTTGACGGTGTCGGAGAGGAAAGCGGCGGTGAGCACCGGCCGCTGAGCGTCGGCGAGCCGGACGACGGTGTTGGGCACACCCTCGTTGACCAGAGCGGAGCGGATGGCCTCGGCTGAGGAACCGCCATCGGTGACGACGAGGACGTTGAGGTCGATCCGGGTAGGTGTGTCCGCGGCCGAGGCCACCGGGGTCATGCTGATGGTCAGCACGAACGCGGTGGCGGCCGCGGCCCGTAGCAGGACAGGGCGAAGCACACGCAGAGATCTCACGAAAACCCCGTTCATGCACGTGTCCGTGACCACACGCGCTTGGTGAAAGGAAGTGCCGCCAATTGCGACTCCGCTAAAACTCATCGCTAGGCACAAGTTTCCGTTACGTGTCCAGCCCTACCTCGCCGATAACAGATGTGTCATGCGTGAAAAACCGCATCCACGGCCGCCCTTTAGGCCCTTGACAAGGCAAGAACTGTGACCTGAGCAGCGGTTTTGTTACCAAAACTAGGCCGGATGCACACTTTGTTAGACCATTTGGCAGCAGTGTGTCTTTCGTCGCCTATTTGTCCGAATGGTGCGACCAAAGTTGCGCTGAGCTGGATAAAAGCGGTCTATGGGGCTACTGATTGGTATACGAACATACTTGATATGACGAGGACTACCTGAAGATTTCTTCAGGTGGAAAATCCTGAACCGGACATCATGCAACACGCACTCAGTACGCAATCGTTGACATGACAGAGGCTGTCACCAGATATATCCCCCAAAGTCGGGACAGCCAAACCTTCCGGGAGTGTTTGCCGTTGTCGTACGCCGACTTGGCCCAAGTCGTACGCCCAGTTTGGCCAACTCGGCGTACCAGTTTGGCCAACTCGTACGGGGACGACAACGGCCCGAGCCGCTGGGGCTCGGGCCGTCGGGGGACTGGCTGTCGTTACCGGCGTTTGGCCCGGGAGAGCAGGGTTTGCAGCACTACCACCACAACCAGGAAGCCGCCGCTGACCACCAGCTGCATGCTGGAGTCGAAGCCGCCGACCTGGTTGATCACGTCCCGGATCACGAATAGCAGCGCCACCCCGGCCAGTGTGCCGCCGACCGAACCCGCGCCGCCCACCAGCAGGGTGCCGCCGATGACCACCGCGGCGATCGCGTCCAGTTCCAGGCCGACGCCGATCACGGTGACGCCGGAGCCGAGCTGGGCGGCGGAGAGGATGCCAGCCAGGCCGGCCAGCACGGCGGAGATCACGTACACGCTGACCTTGGTGCGGGCCACCGGCAGGCCCATCAGCGAGGAGGCGTCCTCGCTGCCGCCGATGGCGAACAGGCGCATGCCGAACCGGGTTCGTTGCAGCACCAGGCCGCCCAGCAGGTAGAGCACCAGCACGATCAGCACCGGGATGCCGAGGCCGAGCAGTCGGCCCTGGCCCAGTTCCAGGAACGCGGTCTCGGTCTGCGGGACCAGGTAGGTCTGGCTGCCCTCGGCGGTGAGGAACTGGAGCAGGCCCCTGGCGAAAAGCAGGCCGCCCAGGGTGACGATGAAGGGGGCCATCCTGGCCTTGCCGACCAGCAGGCCGTGCGCCAGGCCGATGGTGGCGGCCACCGCCAGTGGCAGTGCGAACGCGCCCAGCAGGCCCCATTCCCGGGCGCCGTAGGCGGCCAGCACGCCGGAGAGGGCGTAGACCGAACCCACCGACAGGTCGATGCCGCCGGTGATGATCACCATGGTCATGCCCAGCGCGATCACCGCCAGGAAACTGGCCTGCACGGCCAGGTTGCCCAGGTTGTAGGCGGTCAGGAAGGTGTCGAAGGCCAGGCCGCCGACGGCGAGCAGGACCACGAGCACGATCAGCGCGCCGTGGCGCTGGACGAGCTGGGCGACCTGCTGGCCGCGGCGGTTCGCCTCGGCGGGCGCGGCGGTCGCGGGAGCCGTGGTCATCGTGAACCGTTCCCTTCACGCTGCACCAGCACCGCGGCCGCGATGATCAGTGCCTGGGCCATCTGCGCCAGCGAGGCCGACACATCGTTCTTGATCAGTGTGGCCGTGATGAGCTGCATCAGCGCCGCCCCGGCCACCGTGCCCAGGATGCGCACCCGGCCACCGGTCAACGGGGTGCCGCCGACCACCACCGCGGTGATCGCGGCCAGTTCGATCAGCTCGCCCAGCCGGGACGGGTCGCTCGCGGCCAGCCGCGAGGTGGCCAGCACGCCGGCGATCGCGGCCAGCACCCCGCTGATCACGTACACCGTCAGCAGCACCCGCTTGACCGGCAGCCCGGCGAACGCGGCCGCCTTCGGGTTGCCGCCCACCGCGACCAGCTGCCGCCCGAAGGTGGTCCTGGCCACCAGCAGGCCGACCAGCACCGCCAGCAGCGCGGCGATCAGCACCGTGTACGGCACGCCCAGCACCGAACCCGAGCCCAGCTCGCGCAGTTCCGGGTTGCGGATGTCCTTGAGCTGCCCGCCCGCGATCACCAGCGCCAGCCCGCGCCCGCCGACCAGCAGCGCCAGCGTGGCCACAATCGGCTGTACGCCGACAAAAGCCACCAGGTAGCCGCTGACCAGCCCGGCCGCCGCACCGGCCAGCAGGCACACGCCCACCGACAGCCCGGCGCCGTAACCCAGGTAGAGCGGCAGCAGCGCGCTGGTGATGGCCATCACCGAGCCGACCGACAGGTCGACGCCCTTGGTGCCGATCACCAGCGCCATGCCGAGCGCGATGATCAGCGTGGGCACCATCTGCACGGCCTGGGTGCGCAGGTTGTCCGCGGTGAGGAAGTTGTCCGTGAGGACCAGGTTCACCAGGAACAGCAGGCCCAGCGCGAAGTACACGCCGTAGTCCCGGATGATCCCGACCGCACTGGCCCGCTGCGGGGCCGCGGTGGCGGTGGCCGTTGTCATGAGCTTTCCTCCCTGGCCTCGGCCAGCGCGTTGAGCACGCCGTCCGCGGTGACCTCGTCCCCGCGCAGTTCGGCCACGGACCCGCCCTCGCGCAGCACCACCACCCGGTCCGCGCCGGCGACCAGCTCGTCCAGCTCGCTGGAGACCATCACGATGCCCAGGCCCTGCTCAGCGAGTTCCTCGATCAGGGACTGCACCTCGGCCTTGGCTCCGACGTCGATGCCGCGGGTCGGCTCGTCCAGCAGCAGCACCTTGGGTTCCACCGCGAGCCAGCGGGCCAGCATCACCTTCTGCTGGTTGCCGCCGGAGAGTTCGCTGACCCGCTGTTCCGGGCTGGAGGCCTTGATCCGCAGGCGTTTCATGAAGATGTCGACGACCTTGTCCTGCCGGGCCCGCGAGGTGATCCCACCCTTGGACAGCCTCGGCAGCGCGGCCAGCACGATGTTCTCCCGCACGGACAGGTGCGGGATGATGCCCTCGGCCTTGCGGTCCTCCGGCACCAGCACCATGCCGGCCCGGATCGCCGCGGCGGTCGAACCACCCTTCAACGGCTTGCCCGCCACCGAGATCTCACCGCCGTCCAGCGGTAGCAGCCCGGCCAGCGCGGTCACCGTCTCGGTGCGGCCGGAGCCGAGCAGGCCGGCCAGGCCGACCACCTCGCCCGGCTGCACGGTCACATCCACCCCGGTGAGCACCGCGCGCTTGCGCAAACCCTTGGCCCGCAACACCGGTGGCTGCGCGTCAGCCACGCCGGTGTGGCTCTCGGAGAAGGCGGTGGTGCCCTCGCGGCGCACCTCGGCCACCTCCCGGCCCAGCATCAGCGCGACCAGCTCCAGCCTGCTGAGCCCGGCCATCGGTCCACTGTGGACGGTCCGGCCGTCACGCAGCACGGTGACCGAATCGCAGATGGTGTACAGCTCTTCCATCCGGTGGCTGACGTAGACCACCGAGACCTCGCGCTCGTGCAGCTTGCGGACGACCTCGAAGAGCGTTTCCACCTCGCGTGGCTCCAGCGAGGAGGTCGGCTCGTCCATGATGACCACGCGCGCCTCGGTCTGCACCGCGCGCGCGATGGCCACCATCTGCTGCACGCCAAGGCCGAGTGAACTCAGCTCGCGGCGCGGGTCGACCGGGATGCCCAGTTCGGCCAGCAGGGTCGCGGACTCCCGGCGCATCCGGCCGAAGTCCACCGTGCCGAAGCGTCCACGTGGTTCCCGGCCGAGGAAGAGGTTGTGCGCCACCGACATCGACGGGACCAGGTTGACCTCCTGGTACACCGTGGAGATGCCCGCCTCCTGGGCGGCGGCCGGGCGGTCGAAGCTGACCGGCTCGCCGCGGAAGCGGATCTCCCCGCCGTCGGGGCGGTACACCCCGGTGAGCACCTTGATCAGGGTCGACTTGCCCGCGCCGTTCTCCCCGACCAGCGCGTGCACCTGGCCGGCCCGCAGGGTGAAGTCGACCTCGCGCAGCGCGTGCACACCGGCGAAGTGCTTGCCGACCCCGGCCGCCGCAAGGACGGCCGGGGTCAGAGCGGGGGTGTGCTCAGTAGGCACCGTTGACCTCTGCCTTGGCGTTGGCCTCGTCGTAGGCCTTGTCCGAGATGATGATCTTCTCCGGGATCGCCTCGCCTGCCAGGTACTTCTGGATGGTGGCGAAGGCCAGCGGGCCGAACCGCGGGTTGGACTCGATCACGCCGTTGACGTTGCCGTCCACGATGGCCTGCACCGCGTTCCGGGTGCCGTCCACCGAGATGATCTTGATGTCCTTGCCGGGGGTCTTGCCCGCCGCGCGGACCGCGGTGATCGCGCCGAGCGCCATCTCGTCGTTCTCCGCGTAGATCGCGTTGATCTCCGGCTTGGACTGCAGCAGCTGCTCGGTGACGGTCTGGCCCTTCTCCCGGGAGAAGTCGCCGGTCTGCTCGGCCACCACGGTGATGCCCGCGGTGCCCTTGACCGCGTCCTTGAAACCGTTGGTGCGGTCGGTGGTGACGTTGTTGCCGGAGGAGCCCAGCAGGATGGCCACCTTGGCGCTGCCGCCGGTCACCTTGATCATCGACTCACCGGCCCGCTTGCCCTGGTCGACGAAGTCCGAGCCGATGAAGGCCAGGTAGTCCACGCACGGCTTGGCGGCGTTGAGCTTGCGGTCCACGGTGAGCACCGGGACCTTCTTCTCCCGCGCGGCGCGCAGGGCCGGCTCCAGGCCGTCGGAGTTCAGCGGCGCCACGATCAGCAGCTGGGCGCCCTGGGCGAGCATGGACTGGATGTCCGAGATCTGCTTGCCGAGATCGGAGTTGGAGTTGGTGGTCAGCAGCTGCTTGACCCCGACCTTCGCCGCCTCCGCCTTGATCGAGGCGGTTTCGGCGATGCGGAACGGGTTCGCCTCCTTCTCCGACTGGGAGAAACCGACGATCGCGTTCTTCAGATCGATCTTCGGCGTGCCGTAGGCGTCGATCTTGCAGGTGGTTCCGCCGTCCGGCTGCGCCGACTTGGTCACCTGCTCACCACCGCCACTGGTGGCGCCGGGGTTGCCGGAGTTCTCCGGGTTCGCGCAGCCGGCCAGCACCAGTGCGGCCGCCGCGGCGAGCACCGCGCCGGACTTGAGGGATCGAACCTGCAAAGCAGTCATTGTCCACTCCTTCGTGGATCATGGACTGGGCGGAAATCGACCAGTTGCCCCTGGATCGGTGGTCACTATGAACGAATGTGATCGGTTTTCGTCAGCTTTTGCATAACTATGTGGTTTCTGTCCCGGTGACGTGCACCAGAACGCCGAGTGAGCGTAGGGCAGCCAGTTCGGCGGCGTCCGCGGCCCCGTCGGTGACGAGATGGGTGATCGACTCCGGTGGCACGGTCTGCACCATGGTGTCCACGCCGATCTTGGTGTGGTCGGCCAGCACGACGATCTCGTCGGCCGCCGAGGCCATGGCCCGGTCGGTGCCCGCGACCGAGACATTGGGGGTGGACAGCCCGCGCGCGGCGGTGAGCCCGTTGCCGGAGAGGAAGGCGCGCTGCACCCGCAGTCCGGCCAGCCCGCGTTCCGCCGCGGTACCGACCAGGGCGAAGATCGACCCGCGCAGGGTGCCGCCCGGCATGATCACCTCGATGCCGCGGGAACGGGCCAGTGCCTGGGCGACCAGCAGCGAGTTGGTCAGCACGGTCAGCTCGGCCAGCCGGGACAGTCGTCGGGCCAGGGCCTGGGTGGTGGTGCCCGCGCCGAGCACGATGGCGTCGCCGGGGGAGACCAGTTCGGCGGCGAGGTCGGCGATGGCGGCCTTCTCGTCGCTGGCCACGTGCGTTTTCTCGGTGTGCGTCGGCTCGTAGGCGGGCCGGTCGGTGGCCACCGCGCCGCCGTGGCGCCGGGTCAGCAGGCCCTCGCCCTCCAGCTGGCGCAGGTCCCGGCGGACGGTGACCTCGCTGGTCTTGACGATCCGGGCGAGTTCGCGCAGCGAGACAGCGCCATTGGAGCGAACCAGCTCCAGGATCACCTGTCGGCGCTCGTCAGCGAACACGAGGTGATCGTAAACGGACACATTCGGTCGCAGCACCCACCGACACCCGGGTCTTGGCCGTTTCGGTATCTCAGCGTGGCCGGTTCAGGACCGTCCGGACTCGTTCGTACCGCCTGGTCCAGTGCTCGACCCGGTCCGGCGCGGCCGCGTAGGTCTCCAGCAGGTCCGGATCCGGCCGCGGCGCGACCCGCGGCACCGGCAGGAACCCGTCCACCGGCCGCAGCGACTCCCGGGCCACATCACCGGTGAACAAGGACAGGGTGCCCAGCCCGCAGGCGAAATCCAGTTCCGGCAACGCCCCCGCCAGCGCGAGCTGCGCGGCCAGTCCGACGCTGCTCTCCAGCGCCGAGGACACCACGCACGGCAGTCCGGTCGCCTCGGCCACCCGCAACGCCTGCCGCACCCCGCCCAGCGGCGTGCACTTGATCACCGCGACATCGGCGGCTTCCCGCAGGTCCACCCGCAGCGGGTCGGCCGCCCGCCGGATCGACTCGTCGGCCGCGATCCGCACGTCCACCCGCCGCCGCACCAGCGCGAGTTCCTCCACCGTCCGGCAGGGCTGCTCCACATACTCCAGCCCACCCGCAGCCGTGGCCATCGCCCGGATCCAGCGCACCGCGGTGTCCACGTCCCACACCGCGTTGGCGTCCACCCGGATCTTCCCGCCAGGCCCGAGCGCGTCCCGCACCGCGGCCAGCCGCTCCAGGTCCTCCGCCAGCGAGTCCGGATGATCGGCCACCTTGACCTTGGCCGTGCCACACCCCGACGCCGCCACCAGCTCATACGCCCGCTCGGCCGGGATCACCGGCACCGTGCAGTTGATCGGGATCCGCTCCCGCACCGGCGCGGGCCAGCCCACCTGCGCCGCCTCCACCGCGGTGGCCAGCCAGCGGGCGGACACCTCGTCGTCGTAGTCCTCGAAGGGGCAGAACTCACCCCAGCCCGCGGGCCCCGCCAGCAGCAGGCCCTCGCGGACGGTGATGCCGCGGAACCGGGTGCGCAACGGGATCGAGTAGACGTGCACAGCACCTCCGGGTCGCCAATGGACAGTCCTACCCGAATACTGTGCGGGATGCGCACCCGGGACCTGCCAACGTATTACCGGACCTGGACCGCCCAGGACGACGGCGGCACCAGCACCGGCCAGCTCGAACGCACCCCCGCCGGCGAGTTCCTGCTCCGCCTGGGCTGCACCCGGCAGTACGAGTTCACCCTGACCCCCGAGGACACCCGAACCTTGGCCGCCGCCCTGCGCGCCGCCACTGCGGTGACCCTCGGCCCGCTGTCAGTAGCCCCCGCCCCGCAAGGCGTGACCCTCACCGCCACGGTGTCCACTTCCACCGGGCCAACCCAGACCTGGCCGCTGCACCTGTCCCCGCAACAGTGCGCCGATCTCGCCGGTCACCTCACCGCCATCACCAGCGCTGATACCCAACTCTGATAACCCACTCCCACCTGCGCGACTTAAATTGAATTCGATCGCGCAATCGACTGCATCCCTGCCCGACCTGCGCGACTTCTTGCGACCCCTGCTCAGCAAGGAGCCCCATGTCAGCGAAACGTCTGCTCGGCATCCTGGCAGCCACCCTGCTGTCCCTGATCACCCTGATCGGCCTGACCCCGTCGGCGATCGCCGCGCCCCAGGCCCGCACCGTGTACTACAACGCCACCGGCGCCGGCGAGTACCGCGGCACCGCGGACCAGGCAGCCCAGATCTGGAACCAGCGCGTGCCCAACGTCCGCCTGGTCGCGGGCGGCAGCGCGACCATGACCATCCGGGTCACCGTCGGCGGCGGCAGCCGCGCCTACCCGCAAGGGCTGGGCCGGGGCCTGGTCTACATCGACCGCAACGACGTCAACGCGGGCCACTACGCCCTGCGCATCATGACGCACGAAATCGGCCACATCCTGGGTCTGCCGGACAACTACAACGGCGTCTGCTCCCAGCTGATGTCCGGCGGCAGCGCGGGCACGTCCTGCCGCAACCCCAACCCCAACACCCAAGAAGCCGCGCGGGTGAACCAGCTGTTCGCGGGCGGCTTCAGCACGCCGAACATCAAGTCCACGGTGTATGACCGGGAGCTGGCCGCCGCGTAACCCCCAGCGCGCCAGCACCGACGGCCCGGATTGCGAAAGCGCTCCGGGCCGTCGGCATGCGGGTCCCCGGACAAATCTTTTGCGCCCCGCTCACCCAGCGCTTAGCGTTGCGCTCCCCGCGGGCGCGGAATAGCGCCCCACCTGCGGCGATGAGCCAACAGATCGGAGGTGCGGAGCGGGATGACCAGTAACCTCCACGCGCTCTGCTTCGACGCGAACAACCCCGCCCGCCTGGCCCGGTTCTGGGCAGGCGTCCTCAACTGGGAGTTGGTCGAGGACCCCCACACTGGCCCCACCCTGCTCCCCAACGACGACACCGGCTTCACTCTCCGCTTCCAGCCCACCGAAGAGCCCAAGAACGGCCCCAACCTCTACCACTTCGACCTGACCAGCCAGACCCCGGAAGAACAGCAGCACACCGTCGCCAGGGCCCTCGAACTCGGCGCCAGCCACCTGGACATCGGCCAGCTCCCCGAGGAAACCCACGTCGTCCTGGCCGACCCCGAAGGCAACGAGTTCTGCGTCATCGCCGCGGGCAACAACTTCCTCGCCGACTGCGGTTTCCTGGGCGCCCTGGCCGGCGACGGCACCCAGCAGGTCGGCTACTTCTGGCATCAGGCCCTGAACTGGCCCCTGGTCTGGGACCAGGACGAGGAAACCGCCATCCGCTCCCCGCACGGCGGCCCCAAGGTCACCTGGGGCGGCCCACCCGTGGCCCCCAAGCTCGGCAAGAACCGAGTCCACTTCGACCTGACCCCCGCCGACGGCGACCAGGAGGCAGAAGTCGAACGCCTGATCTCCCTGGGCGCCAAGCGAATCGACATCGGCCAGGGCGAGACGAACTGGGTAGTCCTCGCAGACCCAGACGGCAACGAATTCTGCGTCCACCCCCCACGCTAACCCCGCCACCCCGGCGTACCACAACAGCCAAAACCCCGTACAACAACGGCCAACACGCCGTCCAGAACGGCCAACACAGCGTCCAGAACGGCCAACACGCCGGCGGGGGTTCAACCCCGCGCGCGTGTTGGCCGTTGTCGTACGGCGGGTTGGCTGTTGTTGTGCGGGGTGGGTGGACCCCCGGCCGGCTGAGCTGGACCCGCCGGTCGTAGGGTTTCCAGCTGTGTAACTTGCGCTTCGACACCAATCCGTGATCTCGTTCCTCGGGTCATCAACACGAGTTGAAAGAGCGTTCCGTGGTTACTCGGCGCGATGTCGCCAGGCTCGCCGGCACCTCGGAGTCGGTGGTCAGCTACGTGCTCAACGCCGGTCCGCGCAATGTCGCCCCGGCCACCCGGGACCGGGTGCTGGCCGCCATCGACGAGCTGGGCTACCGCCCCAACGCGGTCGCCCGGTCCCTGCGCACCAGCCGGACCCGCACCCTCGGCCTGCTCGTGCCCGACAACGCGAACCCCTTCTTCGCCGAACTGGCCGCCCAGATCGCCGAGGACACCTTCGCCGCGGGCCATTCCCTCCTGCTGGCCAACTCACGCGAGGATCCCGACCGTGAGGCCGAGCAGGTCCGCATCCTGTTGGACCGCAAGGTGGACGGGCTCATGCTCATCCCGGCCTGCGCGCCGACCCAGTGCGTGGACGACCTGGTCAGCTCGGGTGTCCGCTGCGTGCTGGTGGACCGGGAACTGCCCCGGCTGGCCGCGGGCACCGTGGTCGCCGACCACATCGGCGGCGCGCGGGCGGCGGTCACCCACCTGCTCGAACACGGCCGCCGACGGATCGCCTGCGTGGCCGGGCCGCACTGCGCCTCGCCCACCGATGACCGGGTGCTCGGCTGGCGGTCGGCGCTGATCGCGGCGGGGGTGGATCCGGACGGACTTCCGTTGCTGCACACGCCCTTCGGCCGGATGTCGGCCTACACCGCGGCCACCGAACTGCTCTCCGGACTCTCCGAGGCGCAGCGCCCGGACGCCTTTTTCGTCACCAGCGACGAGCAGGCCGTCGGCGTGCTGCGGGCCGCGCTGGAACTCGGTCTGCGCGTGCCGCAAGACCTGGCGATCGCCTCCTTCGACGGGATCGCGGGATCGGCCTACCCGGTGCCCGCGCTGACCACGGTCAGCCAGCCGATCGCCGAACTCAGCCGGACCGCGGTGCGACTCCTGCTGGACAAGGAAGACCCGGTCGGCAAACGGATCGTGCTGCCCGTCTCGCTGCTGCGCCGTGGTTCCTGCGGCTGCCCTGATCCCGCCGGCGGCGGCTGCTCGGCCCCCGCGTCGCCGGTCGCCGTTTCCCTGCCCCACACTGCCGAGCGCTGAGTAACGACAGCCATCATCTGCGAAGCCCCACAAGGAGTTCGTCCGTGCCGAGGAAAGCCTCTGTCATCGCCGCCGCGGCCGCCGTCGCGTTCACCGCGGCCGCCTGCGGGCAGGAGAGCAACGGCCTGACCGTGCCCCCGCCCAGCGGTGACCCCAAGGTCTGCCTGGTGATGAAGTCCCTGGCGAATGAGTTCTTCAAGACCATGCAGAAGGGCGCTCAGGAACACGTCCAGGCCCAGGGCGGGATCAAGCTGATCGCCAGCGGCATCCCGAACGAGACCGATGTGGACGGTCAGGTCGCCGAGGTCGAGAAGTGCGTGACGCAGAAGGTCGACGCCATCGTGCTCGCCCCCGCCGACTCCACCGCCCTGGTCGCCTCGGTCCGCAAGGCCGTTGACGCCGGCATCAAGGTGGTCAACATCGACGTCGAGCTGGAGCCGGGCGCACTGCGTCAGGCCGGGCTGGACGTGCCCTTCGTCGGCCCCGACAACCGCGAGGGCGCCCGGCTGGCCGGCATGGAGCTGGGCAAGGCCATCGGCGCCCGCAGCAAGGTGATCATCCTGGAGGGCATCCCGGGCGCGGCCAACGGCGAGCTGCGGGTCAAGGGCTTCAAGGACGCCGTGCAGCAGAACAACATGGTGCTGGCCGCCTCGCGCACCGCGAACTGGGAGACCGACCAGGCGCACTCGGTGCTCGGCGCGCTGCTGACCGCCAACCCCGACGTCAAGGGCGTGCTCGCGGCCAACGACAGCATGGCGCTGGGCGCGGTCAAGGCGATCGAGGAGCAGAACCTGGCAGGCAAGGTCAAGGTCGTCTCCTTCGACAACATCCCCGCGATCAAGCCGTTGCTGCTCAACGGTTCCGTGGTGGCCACCGTGGAGCAGTTCGCCTCCGCCCAGGCCGCCCGCGGTATCGACCAGGCCGTGCGCATGGTCAAGGGCGAGAAGGTCACCGGCTGGCAGAAGACCCCGGTCGAGGTCAAGACCAAGACGAACGTCGGCTGAGGCGGGGCAGGGTGCTCGAGGGGGAACCGCTGCTGCGACTGAGCGGACTCGGCAAACGCTACCCCGGCGTGATCGCGCTGGCCGGTGTCGACCTCGACGTCGCGCCCGGCGAGATCCACGCGCTGGTGGGGGAGAACGGGGCCGGCAAGTCCACTGTGGTCCGTTGCCTGTCCGGCATGGAAACGCCGGACGGCGGCGAGATGACCTTCGACGGCGCGCCGCACCACCCGGCCAGCCCGGCCGCGGCACTGCGGGCCGGGATCCGGGTGGTGCACCAGGAACTGGCGCTGCTGCCCGAGCTGTCGGTGGCGGAGAACCTGTTCTTCGAGCACCTGCCCCGCCGATTCGGCCTGGTGGACAAGCGAAAGATCCGCCAGGACGCGGTCACGGCACTGGCGCGGGTCGGCCTCCGGGTCGACCCGCGCACCCCGGTCGGCAGGCTAGGCCTGGCCGCCCGGCAACTCGTGGAGATCGCCCGCGCGCTGGCCGCGGACAGCAGGCTGCTGGTGCTGGACGAGCCCACCGCCGCGCTCACCGGCGCCGAATCCGCCCGATTACTGGGCATCCTGCGCGAACTGGCCGCCGCGGGCACCGCGATCGTGTTCATCTCCCACCACCTGGCCGAGGTGCTGGCCATCGCGGACCGGATCACCGTGCTGCGCAACGGGAAGTCCGTGGCCACCCGCGCCGCCACGGGAGTCGGCGCGACCGAACTGGTGCGGCTCATGGTCGGCCGCGACCTCGCCGAGGAGTACCCGCCGCGCCCGGCCACCGCACGCGCCCCCGGCGCCGAACTGCTGCGCGCGGAAGCGTTGCGGGTGCACGGCGGCGCGGGCGAACTGGACTTCGCGGTGCACGCGGGTGAGGTGGTCGGCCTGGCCGGGCTGGTCGGCTCCGGCCGCACCGAGGCGGTGCGCGCGCTCTACGGCGCCGACCGTCGCGCCGGTGGCCGGGTCCTGGTGTGCGGCAAGCCCATCCCCAACGGCCGCCCCACCCGATCCGTCCACAATGGACTCGGCCTGCTGGCCGAGGACCGCAAGGACCAGGGCCTGCTGCTGGACATGACCGTCTCGGCCAACACCTCCCTGGCCGCGTTGCCGTTGGTGGCGCACTGGGGACTGCGCAGCGGAAAACTCGAGGACCAGGTGGCGGGCACCCTGGTCGACCGGCTCGGCGTGCGCACCTCCGGCGTCCGCCAGGCCGTGCGCGCGCTCTCCGGCGGCAACCAGCAGAAAGTCCTGTTAGGACGGTGGCTGCTGGCCGACCCCGGCGTGCTCATCGTGGACGAACCCACCCGCGGCGTGGATGTGGGCGCCCGCTACGAGATCCACCGCCTGCTGCTGGAACTGGCCGAGGGCGGCAAGGGCCTGCTGGTGGTCTCCTCCGACCTGCCCGAGCTGATCGGCCTCTGCGACCGCATCCTGGTGCTCTCCCGCGGCAGGCTCGCCGGTGAGCTGACCCGCGCCGAGTTCGACCAGGAGAAGATCCTGGCCATGGCCTACTCGGGCTACCTGACCAGCACCGACGAAGAGGACGGGCCGAGTTGAAGACCGACGTCGCGACCACCGAACCCACCGCGCCGGAGCGTTCGCGGAGCAAGGTGCTGGGCCAGGTGCTCGGCGAGGCCGGGATCGGCGTCGCGCTGCTGGTGCTGGTGCTGGTGTTCCTGGCCTTCGCCCCGCAGTTCGGCACCGGCCAGAACATCCGCAACATCATGACCCAGATCACCCTGAACACCATTCTGGCCGTGGGCATGACCTTCGTGGTGCTCGTCGGCGGCATCGACCTCTCCGTCGGCTCGGTGCTCGCCCTCGCCGCGGTGGTCGCGGGCAGCCTGATGACCTGGGACGCGCTCAGTCCCGGCACCGGCCTGCTGCTGGGCGTGCTGGCCGCGGTGCTGGTCGGCGCGCTGTGCGGACTGGTCAACGGCGCGGTCACCGAACGCTGGAAAGTGCCCTCGTTCATCATCACCCTGGGCATGCTCTACGTGGCCCGCGGCGCGGCCCAGGAGTACACCGGCGCGCAGACCATCTACAACCTGCCGCGCGAGCTGACCCTGTTCGGCACCGCCACCTTCCTCGGCCTGCCCGCGGTGTTCGTGGTCGCGCTGGCCCTGGCCGGACTGGGCTGGTTCGTGTTGAGCCGCACCGTGTTCGGACGACTGGTCTACGCGGTGGGCACCAACGAGGAAGCGGTCCGGCTGGCCGGGCACCGCACCGGCTGGATCAAGGTCAGCGTGTTCGTGATCGCCGGGGTGTGCGTGGGCATCGCCGCGGTGGTCTACATGGCCCGGCTCAACATCGCCAGCCCCATCCTGGGCAACGGCTACGAGCTGAACGCGATCGCCGCGGTGGTCATCGGCGGCGCCAGCCTCACCGGCGGCCGCGGCTCGATGATCGGCACCCTGCTCGGCGCCTGCCTGCTCGGCGTGCTCAGCAACGGCCTGATCCTGCTCGGCGTCTCCGACTTCCAGCGCACCATGATCACCGGCGGCGTGATCATCGTCGCGGTGGTGCTGGACGCCTACCGCCGCCGGGTGGCCACCCGCCTCAACTCGGTCATCACCGCCTGACCGACCCGTTCGCCGCGCGAGCGCGGTGAGCACAGGTGAGCACTTTCTGGGCCGGGAACGGTCTGGGGAGTGAGCCGCTTCCCGACGCAGTATTCCCCCAAGCCCAGCCACCCCGGCCGGGTCAGAATCGGGGAGTACCCATGGGAATCGTCAGCAAGCGGGTGACCGCGGCCCTGCTCGGCGCCGCCGCCGTGGGTGGCGTGCTGTTGCCCGGCGCCACCGCGGTCGCCGCTCCGGCGCAGCTGGCCGCCAGCCAGTCGCCGGCCAGCATCGCCGCCGCGCAGGGCATCAAGATCGACGTGTTCACCAACACCGTCGACATCACCACCAAGATCTACGGCATCGTGGCCGACGCGATCAAGACGCACCAGAACCGCGGCGGCTACGTGAAAAGCCTGATGGAGGGCGGTTTCTACGACGCCCGCGAACGCTACAACGTCCTGGTCATCAAGGCCGACCACCCCTACGACGTGAACCTGCAGGGCAAGGTCTACGACGCGCGGGTGCACAGCGACGCCTACCCGGACTTCCACATCTACGTCTTCGACTCCGGCACGGTGGTGAACCGGGGCGACGGCGGCTGGATCAACTGGGCCTTCCGCGGCTGGTTCGACCGCCCCGGCAACGGCGGCACCGTCAACTTCCACAAGCCGTGAGCCAGAAGGAGCCTCTCGCCATGAAGATCAAGAAGCTGCTTGCCGCCCTGCCACTGGCCGCACTGGCCCTACTGGGCGTGGCCACCACTCCCGCACTGGCCGACACCGCCGCGGTGACCTCGGTGCAAACCTCCCCGTCGGTCACCATCCACACCGACCACACCGGCAACGGGTTCAAGCTCGCGCACGAGCTGAGCAAGGTCAACGAGAAGGACCGGGACAAGTTCGTCCGCCGCGCGGTGGACGTCGCCTTCGAGCAGACCGGCGGCCGGTACAACGTGCTGCTGTTCAACCTGTCCAACAACTACCAGGAACAGCTCGACGGGAAAGCCGTGTACGCCAACGTCGATTTCGACGGCGTCTTCTACGGGCTCTGGGTCTTCGACAGCGGCACGTTCGTCAACCAGGGCGACGGCGGCTACCAGAACTGGGGCTTCCGCGGCTGGTTCGACCGCAACGGCGGCACCGTCAAATTCCGCAGGCCCTGAGCCAGGAGGAGCGACAAACATGAAGATCACTCACCGTTTTGCCGCCCTGGCCGCCGTGGTGGCCGCCGGGACCGCCACTCTCACTATGACGCTGCCCAGCGCGGCCGAGGCCGCCGCCGCCGGATTCCCGACCTGCGACCTCAGCGAGAAGGTCAAGGAACTCCAGCGCTGGGACACCAACAACCAGTACAACATCATCGTCTGGAAGGAATCCGCCCGCGCCAGCAGCGATCTGCAGGGCGTGGCCGCGCAGGACTTCGCCAACTTCCACGAGTGCAAGAACACGGTGAAGCACTCCAACTACTTCTGGGCCGCGTTCCGGGAAGGCACCTTCGTGCACCAGGGCGACGGCGGCTTCCGCAACTGGGCCTTCGTCGGCAACTTCCAGCGCGACGGCGAAACCGTCCGCTTCTTCCCCCGCTGACCCCTGATCGGAGTGAGAACCATGAGCGTCAAGAGCATCAGCGTCAAGGTGCTGACCGCACTCGCCCTGGTCGGCACGGTGGCCGTGGCCGCGCCCGCGACCGGGTTCGCCGACGAGTACCTGCACACCTGCGACCTCAGCAAGAAGATCGACGAACTGCAGGGCTGGGGCGCGGACCGGAGCAACAACATCATCGTCTACAAGGACTCCGCGCGGGCCAACTCCTGGTTCGAGGGGGTCGTCTCGCAGGGGCAGAAGCAGGCGATGGCCTGCAACGAGCACTGGGCCCCCTCCACCTTCTACTGGGTGGTGTTCAAGGGGCGCGGCTACTTCGAGCACAAGGGTGACGGCGGTTACCGCAACTGGGCCTTCTACGGGGTCTTCGACCGGGACGGCGAGAAGGTCAACTTCCACGCCCGCTGACCGCCCGCGCGGGGTGTGGCCCAGCCGGGGCCGCACCCCGCGAAGCGCTGTCCAGGACTGTCCACAATGCACGAATGGGGGGTCCGGGAGTGCGCTTCGAGTTCACCTGGAGTACCGGATCAGCCCGGTCTCTCGCCGCCGGGGCCTGCGCGGTGCTTACCTCAGCCCATGAACCGCCCCACCGTGCTGGCCGACCGGCTGCGCGACAAGCGCAGGCGTGAGTTCTTCGGCCGTGAAGCCGAACTCGCCGAGTTCACCGCCATGCTCGACCGCCTGGCCGGCACCCCGGCCGTGCTGTTCCTGCACGGTCCCGGCGGGATCGGCAAGTCCACGTTGTTGCGCAACTACGCCGAACTGGCCGCGGACCGGGGCCGCCCGGTGTTCGAGGTGCTCGGCGGCGACGTCGGCGGTTCGCCGGAGGGCTTCCTCCGCCTGGCCGCGGCGGCCCTGACCGAACCGGACGCGGTGCTGCTGGTGGACGCCTTCGAGGAGTGCCAGCACCTCGCGCCCTGGCTGCAGGAGTCCTTCCTGCCGGAGCTGCCGGTGACCGCGCTGGTGGTCCTCGCCGGGCGGTGCGCGCCCGATCCACGCTGGACCGCCGCCCCCGGCTGGAACCAGGTGCTGGGCGTGCGTGAACTCGGCGAACTGCCCGCGCCCGCGGTCGAGGAACTGCTGGCCGCCAGGGGCGTGCCGAACACGCGGTGGGCCGCGGTGACCCGCTTCGCCGGCGGGCATCCACTGGCACTGAGCCTGGCCGGCGGGATCGCGGTGCGGGAACCGGAACACAGCGGCCTCGCCGAACAGGCCGTGGCCTCGGCCCTGCTGCCGCACCTGCTCGCCGGGGACGTGCCCAGCCCGGCGCACCGCAGAGCCCTGGAGGTCTGCGCCAGGGCGTACGGCACCACCGAGGGCCTGCTGCGCGCGGTGCTGCCCGAGCACGACGCGGCCCCGCTGTTCGAGTGGTTGCGGCGGTTGCCCTTTGTCTCCGCCGGCCGGTACGGGCTGGCGCCGCACGACGTGGTGCGCGCGGTGCTGTCGGCCGACCTGCGCTGGCGCGACCCGGCCGGATTCGCCGACCTGCACCGGCGGCTGCGCGGGCAGGCACTGGCCAGGGTGCGCGACGCCTCACCGGCCACGGTGCTGCGCGAGGCCGCCGCACTGCGTTACCTCTACCGCGACAGCGGGGTCCCGTCCTACCAGCACCAGTGGCGCCGGGACGGCGAGGTGATCGAGGCGCCCTGCCAGGAACGCGACCATCACGACGTGCTGGAACTGGCCCAGTCGACCGGTGAGGCGGAGCGCGTCCAGTGGTGGCTGGGCAGGCAGCCCGGCGCGTTCCGGGTGCTGCGCTGCGCGGACACCGGCGAGCTGGTCGGGGTCACCGCGTGGCTGCGGCTGCTGCGGCCGGAGCCCGCTGAGCTGGCCGACCCGGTGGTGGCCGCGGCCTGGCGGCACGCCGAGTCCACCAGCCCGCCGCGTGAGGGCGAGCACCTCGGCCTGGCCCGGTTCTCGATGCTCCGCACCGGACATCGCGGCGCGGGCCCGGCGCGGGACCTGATCCGGTGGCGGCTGCTGGCCGAGATGCTCCGCGGCGAGCGACTGGCCTGGACCTACCTGGTGGCCGAGGCCGGTGAGCCGTGGCGGGGCTGGATGACCGAGAGCGAACAGCCCCCGGCGGGCGAACCGCTGGAGATCGGTGGGCGGCTGTTCGCGCTCTACGCCCACGACTGGCGCGACCGCCCGGCCGAGCAGTGGCTGGCGGCGGCCGACCAGCGCCTGCTGGAGGGCACCGCGTCCGTCGAGGCCGGGGTGCTGTGCCGGGCCGAGTTCGACGAGGCCGTGCGCGAGGCGGTGCGCGCCCTGCACCGGCCCGAGGCACTGGCATCGAGCGCCCTGGTGCGCACCCGGCTGCTGGCCACGCACTGCGGCAGGCGCGCCGAGGAGGCGTTGCGCGAGGTGCTCACCACGGCCATCGAGGGCCTGGCCGCCGACCCGCACTGCGGCAAGGCGCACCGCGCGCTGGTGGTCACCTTCGTCACCGGCACCGCCACCAGGGAGGCCGCCGCCGCCCGGCTCGGCCTGCCGTTCAGCACCTACCGCAGGCACCTGGCCACCGGGCTGGACCGGCTCTGCGACTCGCTGTGGCACTGGGCCAACCAAGCAGCATGACCCCGCCGCCACCGGGTGCACCAGTAAGGTTTGTCGATCAGGGCAACCTAGAGGCCACGCTGGAGCGTATTTCACGGTGGTGGACGAAAACCAACGGTCGAGGACCGCGCTGCTGACCGACCGCCCCCACGCCGGGGCGGTTTTCGGTGTCCGGCTGAAACACTGGCTGACCAGGGAACCCGTGCTGGCCGCCGGGTTCTCGCTGCTGGCCGCGATCGTGCTCACCTGGCCCACGCTGGCCGGGCTGACCGACACCATCCCGCAGGACACCGCCGACCCGCTGCTGCAGGCCTGGCAGGTCGCCTGGAACGGTCACGCGCTGCTGTCGGACCCGGGCAATCTGTGGCAGACCAACGCCTTCTTCCCGGCCAAGGACGCGCTCGCCTTCAGCGACAGCCTGCTCGGCTACGCCCCGGCAGGCCTGATCGGCAACGGTCCGGTGGCCGCGCTGGTCCGGTACAACCTGCTGTTCATCCTCGCCTACGCACTGGCCTGCGCGGGCGGATACGCGCTGGCCAGGCAGCTGGGCGCGAGCTGGCAGGGCGCCGCGGTGACCGGCTTCGCCTTCGCCTTCGCGCCCTGGCGACTGGCCCACGGCGGCCACCTGAACATCCTCTCCACCGGCGGCATCGCGCTCGCCCTGGCCATGCTGGCCCGCGGCCACGGCTTCAGCCTGCGCGAGGGCTACCGGCCCGACCGGGTCCGCCCCGGCTGGGCACTGGCCGGCTGGCTGGTCGCGGCCTGGCAGCTGACCCTGGGCTTCGGCATCGGACTGCCCTTCGCCTACGTGCTCGCCGGCGTGGTGCTGGTCTCGGTGATCCGCTGGTTCACCACCGGCCGCCCACCGCTGCGCAAACGCCTGTTCAGCTTCGACGTCGCCGGCGGCGCGGCCTTCACACTGACCTCGCTCCTGATGGGCCTGCCCTACCTGCGGGTGCTCGCGGCCAACCCGGACGCCCGCCGCAGCCTGTGGGATGTCGACGTGCACAGCCCGCCCTGGTACGGCTTCTTCCTGGCCCCCAACGAATCCGCGATCTGGGGCGACGTCAGCGAACGCGGCCGCGCCGGCCTGGCCGCCCCCGCCGAGATGACCCTGCTGGTCGGCCTGATCCTGATCACCCTGGCCGTCTTCGGCCTGACCGTGTCCGCCTGGTCCCGCAAAACCCGGGTGTGGCTGACCGTAGGCACGGCCGTCTCGGTGACCCTCGCCCTGGGCACCAAGGTCTTCGGCGACGGCGAGTACACCTACCTGCTGCTCTACCACTACCTGCCGGCCTGGGACGCCATCCGCACCCCCAGCCGCCTGGTCGTCTGGACCACCCTGCTACTCGGCCTGCTCGCCGCGGGCGGCGTCACCTACCTGTGCGAACGCGCCCCACGGCGCAACCGCCCCCTGGTCAGCGTCGCCCTGCTGCTGCCCGCGCTGCTGGTGCTGACCGAGGGCGCCAACCGCACCGCGCACCCCGAGGTCCCCACCTCGCCGGTGGCCATGCGCACGCTGCGTTCCCCGGCGCTGATCCTGCCCTCGGACCAGATCGAGGACCAGCAGACCATGTTCTTCTCCACCGACGGCTTCCCGGTGCTGGCCAACGGCGGCAGCGGTTTCCTACCCAAGATCACCGACGACATGCGGCAGCGGACGAAGAACTTCCCGGACGCGGCGAGCGCGGCGTACCTGCGGCAGCTGGGCGTGCGCACCGTGGTGGTGCACAACCGGCCGCGGAACAACCCGGCGTTCCAGCGGGCCAGGTCCGCGCCACTGGGGGAGCTGAACATCGTGGGCAAGCGCGTGGACGACGACGTGTACATCTTCTCCCTGGAGTGACCCCGCCGACGCAATTCCGAATCACAGCCGGTTGCCTGAACAACCTGCCGCGGGTTAAGGTCTTTCCCGTGACTGCCGGGTCGGCCTTGAGCCACTACCGAGTTGGGTTCCCGGCCTCCGCGTGAGGCCAGGGTGGGCCAGGAGCCCACCACCCATTTCCGCAACATCCCACGACGGTGTGCTATCCCGTCGTCTTCGCGCGCCCCCAGCCCTTGAGCTGCGCTGACGTGCGCCTTCCTCCGTAACACCCGCAACGCCTGTCGCGCTGACGCGCGTCAAAACCCCAAGCACCCGTCGTACTGACGGCTGCCCACATTCGCTTTCCGCTCGTTCCGACGAGCGGCTATCAGTCATGCCTGAAGAATGGAGAATAATGGATTTCAACAAGCAGGTCATCGAGGAGTTCCGCGCCAACCACGGTCGCGTCGGCGGCTATTTCGAGGGTTCGCGGCTGCTGCTCATCACCACCATCGGCGCCCGCTCCGGCAAGCCGCACACCAACCCCGTCGGCTACTACCCGGACGGCGACGGCCGCGCCCTGATCATCGGCAGCGCGGGCGGCTCGCCCAAGCACCCAGACTGGTTCCACAACCTGGTGGCCACCCCGGAGCTGACGGTGGAGGACGGCGTCTTCACCTACGAGGCCAAGGCCACCGTGCTGACCGGCGCCGACCGCGACCAGGCCTTCGCCCGAGCGGTGGAGGCCGACGAGGGCTGGGCCGAGTACCAGTCCAAGACCACCCGGGTGATCCCGGTGGTGATCCTGGAGGCGACCTCCGGCGGGCCGCCGAACGCGGGGTCTGCGTCCGAGGCCCTCAAACAGGTGCACAATGCCTTCCGCCGCGAACTCGCCCTGATCCGCACCGAGTTCGCCAAGTCCGGCCGCACCCTGGGCGTGCAACTGCGCATCAACTGCCTGACCCTGTGCCAGGGCCTGCACAACCACCACACCGGCGAGGACATGGCGATCTTCCCCTACCTCGCCGACCGGTACCCGGAGTTCGAGCCCACCATCGACCGACTCCGCTCAGACCACGTCCGGATCGCCGAACTCACCGCCGAACTCCAGCAAACCCTGGACAACGTGGATGCCGACCCCCAGCTGGTCCTGGCCGAAGTAGAACGCCTCACCACCGAACTCGAAAACCACCTCGACTACGAAGAAGCCCAGCTAATCCCAGTCCTAGAAGTAGCCATGTCCTAACCCCCAGCACGCAGTGTTGGCCGTTGTCGTACGCAGTGTTGGCCGTTGTGGTACGCCACGTTGGCCGTTATGGGGCGGCTCTGCTGGCGAATCCGCGGTGCGATCCGCCCTCTCGTACCACTTGGGCCAACTGGTACGCCCGCTTGGGCAAAACCGGCGTACCAGTTGGCCCAACTCGCCGTACGAGAACGGCCAACGCACCGTCCACAACGGCCAAGGTGGCGTACGAGTTCGGCCAACACTCGGTGGGGGGTTACAAACTCTGGGGGCCGCCGGGGGTGGTGGTGCGGGAGGTGACGACGGTGTGGCCGATGGTGGCGGATTCTTCGTCGGTGTAGCGGCGGTAGCCGTCGGCGGTGACCACCGCGACCACGGGGAAGATGTTGCGGGTCAGGTCGGGGCCGCCGGTGGCGGTGTCCTCGTCGGCGGCGTCGTAGAGGGCTTCGACGCAGGCGCGGACGGCCTGGGCTTCGGTGAAGCCGGGGCGGAACAGCTTCTTCAGGGAGCTGGTGGCGAAGATCGAGCCCGAGCCGACCGCGGCGTAGTTCTTCTCCTCGGTGCGGCCGCCGATGATCTCGTAGCCGAAGATCCGGCCCACGCCGCGGGTCTGGTCGAAACCGGCGTAGAGCGGGACCACCGCGAGCCCTTGCTGGGCCAGGCCGAAGTTGCCGCGGACCATGGAGTTGAGCTGGTTGGCCTTGCCCTCCAGGGTCAGCGAGACGCCTTCGATCTTCTCGTAGTGTTCCAGCTCGACCTGGAACAACCGGACCAGTTCGACCGCGATGCCCACGGTGCCCGCGAAGGCGACCACCGAGTACTCATCGGCCTGGCGGACCTTCTCCAGGTCGCGCTGGGCGATGAGGTTCCCTGCCGTTGCCCGGCGGTCGCCGGCCATCACCACACCACCGTCGAAGACCACCGCGAGCACCGTGGTGCCGTGCGGGGCGTTGACCTTGCTCCGCGGGACCTGGTGCCAGGGCAGCAGGTGCGGGGCCTCGGTCGACAGGTGGCGGAGGAACGAGGAGTCGGCCATGTCGATCAGCTAAGCGCACGGTGGCCTACCTGGACAAGCGACAGGGCCCACTCCTACGCGGTGGGGCGGAAGAACCCGAGGAAGGGCATGCCGACGTTGCTGGTGCGCAGCGCGGTCAGCCGCACCGGGTCACCGGCCTCGACCATCCGGCCCTTGTCCACGTACATCGCCACATGCCCCTGCCACACGATCAGGTCACCCGGCCGCAGGTCCTCCCGCGCCACGGGCGTACCGACCGCCTGGTCGGTGGAGTGCCGGGGCAGCGTGACGCCGGCCTGGCGGTAGGCCCAGCTGGTCAGGCCGGAGCAGTCGAAGCTCTCACCCGGCTTGACCGCGCCCCACTCGTACGGCAGCCCGAGCTGGCTCAGCGCCGCGCGCACCGCGGCCGCCGCCCGCTCGGTCGGCGCGGCCTTGCCGCTGAAGACCGCCGGGGTCAGCGGGCCGCCGTTGGCCACCAGCAGTTCCCGCCAGGTGAGCTTGTCCGCCCGGCCGGTCACCGGCAGTGACCGCTTGGCCTGGAACTCGTGCACCGCGGCGGTCGTGCTCGGACCGTAGGACGGGTTCTTCGGGGACAGCTTCGCGCCGGTGGCCTTGGTGAGCAGGGTCTTGAGCTGTCCCACCGACTCGGCGTCCCGGCTACCCGCCTTCAGCGCGGGCAGCGCCGCGGCCACCCGCTCCATCCGCTGCCGCAACTGCGCCTCGGCCAGCCGGCCCGCGAGCTGGGGCAGGCTCGCGCACAACTCGTCCCGGCGACGCAGGTGCTCCCGCTGCAACCGGTCCGCGGAGGCGGCCACCACACCCGCCCAGCCCGGCGGAATCGCCTGCGCCGGCAGCGCGGGCAGTGGGTCGGCGCAGAGCTTCTCCGCACCGCCGAACGCGATCCGCGCGGTCTTGAGGTCACCGGCGCGCAGGGTCTGATCGAAGCGGGTCAGTTCGGTCTCGACCGCGGCCAGCCGGCGCTGGGTCTCGGCGACCCTGGCCAGTGCCTCGGCGGCGAGGGCGTCCGGCTGGTCGGTCGGGGTGAGCACGGGGGCCAGCGCGGGCGGCGCGACCGGTGGCACCACCGGCGGTGCGGCCGCCGGGCCCTGGTCGGCCGGTGCGGCCAGGGCCGCGGTCGGCGCCGACACGAGCGTGGCCACTCCGATGGTCATGAGGGCGAAACGCGCCCCGACTCGGCCAGACGGCATTCGGTGGTCTCCCCGCGGTGCTCGTCGATACTGCGGTCGCTGTGCGTGGCCAGGGTTAGCACAGCCCGCCGTCGAGTGCTGGGCGGGTCCTGCTCGCGCCGGGCGTGTTTCATCCGTTTGCGCCAGTCCGGGTCCACTGTGGACCCGGCCCGGTTGTTGCTCAGGAAACTTGGTTACCCAGTGAATTCGTTCATCAATCCGGGGTGGGCGATCCCCGCTTCACGGTAATCAGACAAGGCGAACGCGTTCCCCATTCGGGGTTCTCCGGGCGAGGAGTGGTTTAGCAGCCCCGATGATCGTCCCGGCGCGCCGTCCGTGGCGTGGTGAGCGTACGGGAGGATCTCGGTGTCCAGTGGTGAAGGCCGGCGGCACAGACGCTGGCGGAGCAGGGTGGCCGCGGGGATCACGCCGGCCTTGTTGGTCGGCGGCTTGACCGTCGCGGGCGGCGGCATCGCCCCACCGGTGGCGCAGGCGCAGCCGCCGGTCTGTCCCACCGGCACCACCGCGGTGCCGATCACCTGGGGCGCCAACGGCGCGGTGCGCTGGCCACGCAACTCGATGAGCACCTCGGCGACCAACATCGCCGGCTCCGGCCTGAACCTGGACATCAGCCTCAGCGACCCGACGAACCGCAACGGCGACGACTCGAACCCGTTGCAGGACACCGGTGAGGCCAACTCGGGTGGCAGCTTGTTCGGCTGGGATCCGCGCACCTACACCGAAACCGACGGCGCGTTCGGCGCCGGCTTCCTCACCATCGAGATGAACAGCCTCAACGTCGGCGACACCATGACGTTCCGGTTCAAGTTCTCCCACCCGGTGCTGCTGCCGGACTTCTCCGTCGGCGACATCGACTACGCGGGCCTGGGCAACTCCCCGAACGAGGAGCCCTGGAACTCCTTCCAGGACCAGATCCAGTTCACCGCGAACCGCCAGGGCCTGCCGGTGGGCGTCACGCTGACCCCGGCGGGCGGCGCCCGTCCGGTGATCACCGGCGGCACCGCGGTCGGCGGTCCCTACCAGCAGAACGTCAACGGCGACGTCACCCCGGACGCGGCCGCGGGCACCCTGCGCGGCAAGACAAACGAGCCGGTCACCGAGTTCGTGCTGGCCTACTCCAACGGCCCCGACGACGAGGCGGCCGAGGCCGGACCCAGCTACCCGCCACCGATCCCGCCGCTGACCGCCCCGGCCAACTCGGTCTCGGACAGCCACGCGGTGCGGCTCAACTTCTTCACCACCTGCATGGGCATCGGCAGCATCGGCGACACCCTCTACACCGATGTCGACGGCGACGGCGTGCAGGACCCCGGTGAGCCCGGCATCGGCGGCGTCAAGGTGCAACTCCTTGACCCGCAAGGCAATGTGGTGCAGACCGCGACCACCGACGCCAACGGCAAGTACCTGTTCGACCAGCTGCCCGCGTTCAACTGGACCGTGCGGGTGGACCCGACCACCCTGCCTGCCGGGTACACCCAGACCGGGGATCCGGACGCCACCAAGGACAACAAGACCACGGTGGACCTGAAGGCCGGGCAGAACGTGCTCACCGCGGATTTCGGCTATCGCCCGCCGCTGGGCGCCATCTCCGGCACGGTGTTCAGCGACCGCAACGACAACGGGGTGCTCAACGCCCCCGATGACGCCGGAATCGCCGGTACCACAGTCACGTTGACCGGTCAGGACCTGGCCGGGAACCCGGTGAACCTGACCACGACCACCGGCGCGGACGGGAAATACGCGTTCCCGAACCTGCCCGCGGGCACCTACCAGGTCAAGGAAACCCAGCCACCCGGTTACCACGATGGCAAAGACATACCGGGCACGAACGCCACCCCGAGCGGCAACGACATCTTCACGATCACGTTGCCACCAGGCGGATCCAGCCCCGGCAACAACTTCGCCGAACTGCCCACCGGCAGTCTGGCGGGCCAGGTTTACGTGGACGCCAACAACAACGGCGTCCGCGACGGCGGTGAACTCCCGATCCCGGGTGCGACCGTCAAGCTCACCGGCACCGACGACGCGGGCAACCCGGTCAGCCTGACCGCGACCACCGACGCCAACGGCGCCTACACCTTCAACCGGTTGCGCCCCGGGACTTACGCGGTGACCGAGACCCAGCCGACGGGTTACCTGGATGGCAAGGACAAGGCGGGTTCGGCAGGTGGCACGGTCGGCAGCGACACGGTCACCGCGGTCAACCTCGCCCTCGGCCAGGCGGCCACCGGCTACGACTTCGGCGAACTCCCACCGGCCGGGATCTCCGGCAAGGTGGTCGAGGACGACGGCACCCCGATCCCGGGTGTGACGATCACGTTGACCGGCACCGATTCCGAGGGCAACCCGGTCAGCAAGACCACAACGTCCACTTCGGACGGTTCCTGGTCCTTCCCCGGCCTGCTGCCGGGCACCTACACGGTGACCGAGACCCAGCCACCGGGATTCGGCGACGGCCCCGACACCGCAGGGCCGGGCGGCGGCACGCCGACCGAACCCGACAAGATCGTCGGTATCACCCTGGACCCCGGTGAGAACGCGCCCGGCAACATCTTCACCGAGAAGCGGTCCTCGCTCGCCGGGCAGGTGTACGCCGACACTAACAACAACGGTGTGCGGGATGCCGGTGAAGCTCCGATTGCCGGTGCCACAGTCACTTTGACCGGTACGGACGCGAACGGGAAGCCAGTCAGCAAGACGGCGACCACGGATGCGGACGGCAAGTACAGCTTCGATCGGCTGCTCTCCGGCACCTATGCGGTGACTGAGACTCAGCCCGCGGGTTACCTGGATGGCAAGGACAAGGCGGGTTCAGCGGGTGGCACGGTCGGCAACGACACGGTCACCGCGATCAGCCTGCCCGGCGGCACCGCCGCGACCGGGTACGACTTCGGTGAGCTGGTTCCGGCCGGGATCTCCGGCAAGGTGATCGAGGATGACGGCACGCCGATTCCGGGTGTGACGATCACGTTGACGGATCAGGACGGCAAGACGACCACCACGGTTACCAAGCCGGATGGCACCTGGTCGTTCCCGAATCTGCCGCCTGGCACCTACACGGTGACGGAGACCCAGCCGCCTGGCTTTGGCGACGGCCCGGAAACCCCGGGATCCGCTGGTGGCACGGCACAACCGCCGGACACGATCAGCGGGATCACGTTGACGCCAGGGCAGAGCGGCACTGACTACGTGTTCAAGGAAACCCGGTCCACGCTGGGCGGGCACGTGTACGTGGACGCCAACAACAACGGCGTCATGGACAGCGGCGAGACCGGAATCGGTGGCGCGACAGTCACTTTGACCGGCACGGACGCGAACGGGCAGTCGGTCACGAAGACGGCGACCACGGACGCTTCCGGCTACTACGAGTTCACGAAGCTGTTGTCCGGCAACTACACCGTGACCGAGACCCAGCCCGCCGGGTACCTGGACGGCAAGGACAAGGCCGGTAACGCCGGTGGCACCGTCACCAACGACAAGGTGGCCGATGTCAAGCTGCCCGCGGGCAGTGCGGGCATGGGCTACGACTTCGGCGAGCTTGCCCCGGCCGGGATCTCCGGGCGGGTCGTTGAGGATGACCGCACGCCGATTCCGGGTGTGACGATCACGTTGACGGATCAGGACGGCAAGACGACCACCACGGTTACCAAGCCGGATGGCACCTGGTCGTTCCCGAACCTGCCGCCGGGTACCTACACGGTGACCGAGACCCAGCCGCCTGGGTTTGGTGACGGCCCGGACATCCCGGGTTCCGCCGGTGGCACGCCACAGCAGCCGGACACGATCAGCGGGATCACGTTGACGTCCGGGCAGAGTGGCACCAACTACGTGTTCACCGAGAAGCGGTCCTCGATTGCCGGGCAGGTGTACGCCGACGCCAACAACAACGGCGTGCGTGACACCGGTGAGGCTCCGATCCCGGGTGCCACGGTCACGTTGACGGGTACGGATGCGAACGGGCAGCCGGTCACGAAGACGGCGACCACGGACGCGGACGGCAAGTACGTCTTCGACCGGCTGCTGTCCGGAACCTATGCGGTGACTGAGACCCAGCCCGTGGATTACCTGGATGGCAAGGACAGGGCGGGTTCGGCGGGTGGCACGGTCGGCAACGACGCGGTCACCGCGATCAGCCTGTCCGGTGGGACGGCGGCGACCGGTTACGACTTCGGTGAGCTGCCCCCGGCCGGGATCTCCGGCAAGGTCGTCGAGGACGACGGCACGCCGATTCCGGGTGTGACGATCACGTTGACGGATCAGGACGGCAAGACCACCACCACGGTCACGAAGCCGGACGGCACCTGGTCCTTCCCGAACCTGCCGCCCGGCACCTACACCGTCACCGAGACCCAGCCGCCTGGGTTCGGCGACGGCCCGGACACCCCGGGATCCGCCGGCGGAACGCCGCAGCAGCCGGACACGTTCACCGGGATCACGCTGACGCCCGGACAGAGCGGTAGCGGGTACGTGTTCACCGAGAAGCGGTCCTCGATCGCGGGCACGGTGTACGTGGACACCAACAACAACGGCGTCCAGGACCCGTCCGAGCCCGGCATCCCCGGCGCGAAGGTGACGCTCACCGGACCGGATGGGACGATCAAGACCGCCACCACCGACGCCAAGGGCGACTACCTGTTCGATCGGTTGCTCGGCGGCGACTACACCATCACCGAAACCCAGCCCGCGGACTACACCGATGGCAAGGACGCCCTCGGTTCGGCGGGTGGCACGCTGGTGCCGCCGGACTCGATCAAGCTGACGTTGCCCAATGGCACTGCCGCCACCGGGTACGACTTCGGTGAGGTCGGGGCCGCGATCACCGGCACCGTGTGGGTGGACACCGACGGCGACGGAGTCATCGACCCCGCTGAGTCGAAGCGGTTGTCCGGCACCGAGATCGTGTTGCTGGACAAGGACGGCAAGGAGGTCGGCCGGACCAAGACCGACGCCTCCGGCAACTACGCCTTCCCCGGTCTGCCGCCCGGTGACTACACCGTGCGGGAGACCCAGCCCAGCGGCTACGGCACCACCACACCCAACGAGGTGAAGGTGACCGTGCCCGCGGGTGGCACCGGCAAGGCCGACTTCGGTGAGCAGCTCGGTGCGATCGGCGACTTCGTCTGGTCGGACACCAACGCCGACGGCGTGCAGGACCCGGGTGAGCCGGGCGTCGCCGGGGTGACGGTGATCCTGTTGGACGACAAGGGAACCGAGGTCGCCAAGACCACCACCGGGGCCGACGGTAAGTACCAGTTCACCGATGTGCCGGCCGGTAGCTACCAGGTCGCCGTCCAGCTGCCTGCTGGACAGGCGTTCACGATGGCGGGCAAGGGAACCGATGGCACCGGGTCGGATCCGGACATCGCCACCGGCCGCACCCCTGTCATCGTGATCGCGGTGACCGACGGGAAGATCAGCCAACGGTCCGATGTGGACGCTGGGCTGGTCAAGGCCAAGCCGGATCTCGCGGTGGACCTCACCGTGGACAAGCCGACCGCCAACCCTGGCGACCAGGTCACCTACACCGGCGTGGTCAGCAACACCGGCAACACCCCGGTCAAGGGCCAGGAGTACCGGCAGACCGTGCCGCCGGGCCTGACCATCACCTCGGTGACCGGGGACGGCTGGACCTGCCAGGTCAACGGCCAGGAGGTCGTGTGCACCCGGCCGGACGTGCTGCTCCCGGGCGGTAAGACGCCGCCGGTGACGGTGGTGACCGCCGCGAAGACCCCAGGGACCTCGCTGGTGAGCACCGCGACCACCAAACCTCTTGACGGACAGGTGGAAACCAACCTGGCCAACAACACCGGCACGGTCGAGATCACCGTGAACGCGGCCAAGCCGGGCACCGGCAAGCTCGCCGACACCGGTGACGAGACCGCGCCGCTACTCGCCTGGGGCCTGCTGCTCCTGCTGGGCGGCACCGGACTGGTAGCGGGCTCCTTCCGGAAACGGAGGCGCCGCAGCTGATCCGCTGACCGAGTGACGAACCGGGCCGGTGTCCACAGTGGACACTGGCCCGGTTTGTCGTCAGTGCTTGATCGCGGTGAGCACGATCCCGTCCTCGGCCAGCCAGTGGCCGGTGAAGCCGGTCAGCTGTTGCCCGGCCACGATCGGACCGGGTACCAGCAGGGTCGCGGTGAAGGTGCCGTCAGGGGCGATGGCCAGGCGGGCTTCGTCGAAGCCGAGCATCTTGCGGGCGTGCGGGTACCACGCCTTGTACACCGATTCCTTGGCGCTGAACAACAATCGGTCCCAGCTCACCGAACGATCCACGCCGAGCCGCCGCAGCATTGTGCGTTCCTCGGGCAGGGACACCGCTTCCAGGACACCCTCGGGCAGCGGCTCGTTGGGTTCGGCGTCGATGCCCAGGCTGTGCGCGTCAGTGCTCCTGGCCACCGCGGCGGCCCGGTATCCGGCGCAGTGCGTGATGCTGCCGACGAACCCGGTCGGCCACTGCGGCGCGCCGCGTTCGTCCGGCAGGATCGGCGCGGGCGGCTCGCCGAGGGCGGCCAGGGCCTGGCGGGCGCACCAGCGGGCGGCGGTGAACTCCGCGCGCCGCTTGGGCACCGACTTGGCCAGCAAGGCTTCCTCGGCCGGGAACAGGTCCACAGTGGACTGGTCAACCCTGGTCTGCACGGCGACGACCGGGGCCGACAACAGGCGGTTGATCACGGATTCTCCTCCGCTGGCAGGATCTGGCGGAGCGGGCCGCGCGGCAGACCGCCGTACATCTTCCGCTCCCTGGGGTAGCCGATGGAGACCTCCTCGAACCGCACCCCGTCGTAGGTGGTGGTGCGCGGGATGTGCAGGTGCCCGTACACCGCGGCGGCCACCCGGTAGCGGCGGTGCCAGTCCGCGGTGCCCTCGGTGCCGCACCACAGCGCGAACTCCGGGTAGCGCAGCACAAACGTGGGGTCACGCACCAGCGGCCAGTGGTTGACCAGCACCAGTGGCAGGCTCGCATCATGCGCGTCCAGCCTGCGCTGGGTGATGGTCAGCCGGGACCGGCACCAGGCATCGCGGCTGGGATACGGGTTGGGGTGCAACAGGAACTCGTCCGTGCACACCACGCCGGCGGCGTGCGCCTTGGCCAGCGCGGCGGCCTTGTCGTCGGCCGGGTCGGTGCGGAAGGTGTAGTCGTAGAGCACAAAAAGCGGCGCGATGGCCACCGGGCCGCCCGCGCCACGCCACACCGGGAACGGATCCTCCGGGGTGTAGACACCCAGTTCGCGGCACAGCTCGACCAGCCGCCGGTAGCGCTGGTCCCCGCGCAGCTGCACCGGATCCTCTTTCGGCGTCCACAGCTCGTGGTTGCCGGGCACCCAGATCACCGTGTCGAACCGCTGTGCCAGCAGGGTCAGCGCCCACTCGATGTCGGCGTACAGCTCGCCCACGTCCCCGGCCACGATCAGCCAGTCGCCGGGATGGCCGGGGTGCAGCTGCTCCTCGACGATCGTCCGGTTCTCCGGATAGGCGACGTGCAGGTCGCTGACGGCGAGCAGTCTCGGTTCGGGGGGAGCCACACGAACACTATAAAGGTGAGCGGAACCAGAGAAATCCTATTTAGAAAAGTTCTCTGTGAGTTGTGTCTCCGGGCTTGGTAAGGCATTGTCGGCATGGTTGTCTTGGAGCGGTGAGTCAGCTGGAAACATCGCTGAAACACTGGTGAACTGGGGTGTCTCCACCCGCCCCTATGCGGCCCTGAACTGCATGGATGCCCATAGGTGCGGTGGGGTGACGACAAATGAGGCAAGTAGGTGAACCATACCCCGACCCCGCCTGCGCAAATTAGGGGTTGAGGGTAGGGGTGACCGCCGGGATAACGTCGCCGAAACTCGCGGGTTTCTTGTGTTGGTAATGGCGATGACGGGCGGGCTGGGGCACCTATGTCGGACAAGACCACTGTTGCGGGGCGGGAGATCGCGGTCATCGGGCTGTCCTGCCGCCTGCCCGGGGCCACCGGTCCCGCCGGGTTCTGGCGGATGCTCACCGAGGGTCGCGACGCGATCACCGAAGTGCCCGCGAACCGGTGGGACGCCACTGAATTCTTCGACGCGGATCCTGCCGTCAAAGGCCGGATGAACACCCGTTGGGGCGGATTCCTGGACCAGGTCGACGCATTCGACCCCGCATTCTTCGGTATTTCCCCGCGCGAGGCCGCGGTCATGGACCCGCAGCAGCGGCTGATGCTGGAACTGGGCTGGGAAGCCTTCGAGCACGCCGGCCTGCTGCCCGAGCACCTCGCGGGCAGCCGCACCGGGGTCTTCGTCGGCGCCATCTGGGACGACTACGCGAACCTGGTCTACCGCGGCGGCCCGGACGCGATCACCCAGCACACCGTGACCGGCCTGCACCGCAGCATCATCGCCAACCGGCTCTCCTACACCCTCGGCCTGCACGGCCCGAGCCTCGCGGTCGACTCCGCCCAGTCCTCCGCCCTGGTCGCGGTGCACCTGGCCTGCGAAAGTCTGCGCCGCGGCGAGTCCAGCCTGGCCCTGGCCGGCGGGGTGAACCTGAACCTGGTGCCGGAGACCACCATGGCCACCGCGAAGTTCGGCGGCCAGTCCCCGGACGGCCGCTGCCACACCTTCGACGCCCGCGCCAACGGCTACGTCCGCGGTGAGGGCGGCGGCTTCGTGCTGCTCAAGCCACTGGCCGACGCCCTGGCCGACGGGGACGACGTGCTCGCGGTGATCAAGGGCGGCGCGGTCAACAACGACGGCGAGTCCGCCGCACTCACCACCCCGAACGGCCTGGCCCAGCAGGAGGTGCTGCGGCTGGCCTACCGGGACGCCCAGGTCGACCCGGCCCAGGTGCAGTACGTCGAACTGCACGGCACCGGCACCAAGGTCGGCGACCCGATCGAGGCCGGCGCGCTGGGCGCGGTACTCGGTGGTTCCCGGTCCGCGCCGCTGCTGGTCGGTTCCGCCAAGACCAACGTCGGCCACCTCGAAGGCGCGGCGGGCATTGTCGGCCTGATCAAGACCGTGCTGGCCATCCGGCACCGGCAGCTGCCACCCAGCTTGAACTTCGCGACGCCGAACCCGGACATCGACTTCGCTGGGCTGAACCTGCGGGTGCGCACCGAACTGGGACCGTGGCGGGACGCGCCGCTGCTGGCCGGGGTGTCCTCCTTCGGGATCGGCGGGACCAACTGCCACCTGGTGCTCGCCGAACCGCCCGCTCGCCCGGCCGTTGCGGCGCAGGGCCTGGACACCGCGGTGCTGCCCTGGGTGTTGTCCGGCCGGACCGGCGAAGCCGTGCGGGGACAGGCGGAAAAGCTTCTGTCCTTTGTGGACGCTGAGGCGGAAATCGATGTCCGCGCGGTGGCCGGGGCACTGGCCGGGACGCGGACCGCGTTCGAGCACCGGGCCGTGCTGGTGGCCGGGGACCGGGCCGGGTTCCGGGACGCGCTGACCGGGTTCGCCCGGGATGGTGTGGCCGCAGGCGTGGTCCGGGGTTCGGTGGCCGAGGGTGGGCTGGCGTTCCTGTTCTCCGGGCAGGGGTCGCAGCGGATCGGGATGGGTCGCGAACTGGCGGCGGTGTTCCCGGTGTTCGCGGACGCCTTCGCCGAGGTGTGCGGTGAATTGGACAAGCACCTGGACCGGCCGCTCGGCGAGGTCCTGGACAGTGACGAGCTGCACCAGACTGGGTTCACCCAGCCCGCGCTGTTCGCGATCGAAGTTGCGCTGTACCGGCTGGTCGAGTCGTGGGGTGTGCGGCCGGATTTCCTGGCCGGGCATTCGATTGGTGAGCTGGCCGCGGCGCAGGTGGCTGGGGTGCTGACCCTGGCCGATGCTGCGAAACTGGTTGCGGCGCGGGGTCGACTGATGCAGGCGCTGCCGGGTGGTGGCGCGATGCTCGCGGTGCAGGCGACCGAGGATGAGGTCCGGCCGTTGCTGGCCGGGCTGGACGCGGATATCGCCGCGATCAACGGGCCGGAAGCCGTTGTGGTGTCGGGCACTGAGGCCGCGATCGTCGAGGTCAAGGCGAAGCTGGCGGAGCGCAAGAGCAAGCGGCTGACCGTGAGTCACGCGTTCCACTCGCTGTTGATGGACCCGATGCTGGCCGAGTTCCGGGCAGTTGCGGAGAGCATTAGCTTTGGTACGGCGCGGATTCCGGTGGTGTCGAACCTGACCGGCGAGCTGGCCGGGGACGAGTTGGGGACCGCGGAGTACTGGGTCCGGCATGTGCGGCAGGCGGTGCGGTTCGCCGACGGGATGCGCACACTGGCCGAGGCCGGGGTGACCACGTTCCTGGAGCTGGGGCCGGACGGGGTGCTCAGTGCGCTGGGCGCCGGGATTCCGTTGCTGCGCAAGGACCGGGGCGAGGTGGAGGCGCTGATCTCCGGGCTCGCCCTGGCTTGGACGCGCGGGATTTCGGTTGACTTCAGCGGGTTTGGCGACGGAACGCGGGTCGAGCTGCCGACCTATGCCTTCCAGCGTGAGCGGTACTGGCTGGACAGCCTGCCGGTGGCCACTCCGGCGCCGGTGCGGACCCGTTCCTCGGTGGAACTGGTGCGGGCGCACGCGGCCGCCGTGCTGGGCTATCCCTCCGCCGAGGCCGTCGCGCCGGAGCGCAGCTTCAAGGACCTGGGTTTTGCCTCGCTGACCGCGGTGGAACTGCGCGACCAGCTCAACCAGGCCACCGGGCGCACCCTGCCCGCCACCCTGCTCTTCGACTACCCGACCCCGCTGGCCCTCGCCGCGTATCTCGATGGCGGGCACCGGGAAATCGTTGCCGCGCCGGTGCGGGTCACCGCGGACGAGCCGATCGCGATCGTGGCCATGGGCTGCCGTTACCCGGGCGGCGTCGCCTCCCCGGCGGACCTGTGGCGACTGGTCCGTGACGGGGTGGACGCGATCTCGCCGTTCCCGGACGACCGCGGCTGGGACCTGGACCGGCTCTACCACCCGGATCCCGCACAGGCCGGTTACTCCTACGCCCGCGAGGGCGGTTTCCTGGCCGGTGCCACCGAGTTCGACGCCAAGTTCTTCGGTATTTCCCCGCGTGAGGCCCTGGCCATGGACCCGCAGCAGCGGCTGCTGCTGGAGACCACCTGGGAGGTGTTCGAGCGGGCCGGGATCGACCCGGCCACTCTGCGCGGCAGCCAGTCCGGGGTGTTCGTCGGCGCGATGACCCAGGACTACGGGCCCCGGCTGCACGAAGCGGCCGAGGAGTTCGCCGGGCACCTGCTCACCGGCGGCACCGCGAGCGTGCTGTCCGGGCGGATCGCCTACACCTTCGGCCTCGAAGGTCCCGCGGTCACCGTGGACACCGCCTGCTCGGCCTCACTGGTCTCGCTGCACCTGGCCGTGCAGTCGTTGCGGCGCGGGGAATGCGGGCTGGCCCTGGCCGGTGGCGTCGCGGTACTGCCCACGCCGGGCATGTTCGTGGAGTTCTCCCGGCAGCGCGGACTGGCCCCGGACGGGCGCTGCAAGGCATTCGGCGCCGAGGCCGACGGCACCGCCTGGGCCGAGGGCGTGGGCGTGCTGCTGCTGGAACGGCTCTCCGACGCGCGGCGCAACGGGCACCCGGTGCTGGCCATCGTCAAGGGCAGTGCGGTCAACCAGGACGGCGCGTCCAATGGGCTGACCGCGCCCAACGGCCCGGCGCAGCAGCGGGTGATCCGCGGTGCGCTGGCCGATGCCGGACTGTCCACTTCGGACATTGATGTGGTGGAGGCGCACGGGACCGGCACCGCTTTGGGCGATCCCATTGAGGCGCAGGCATTGCTGGCCACCTACGGGCAGGAGCGGGACCGGCCGCTGCTGCTGGGCTCGCTGAAGTCGAACATCGGGCACGCGCAGGCCGCGGCCGGGGTCGGTGGCGTGATCAAGATGGTCGAGGCGATGCGGCACGGGGTGCTGCCCCGGACGCTGCACGCGGACACGCCGTCGCCGCGGGTGGACTGGTCGGCGGGCGCGGTGTCACTGCTCACCGAGGCGCGGGACTGGCCGGAGACCGGGGCGTCGCGGCGGGCCGGGGTGTCCTCGTTCGGCATCAGCGGAACCAACGCGCACGTGCTCCTCGAACAGGCGCCCGAGATCGCCGAACCGGTTGCCGAGGCGGCAGCCGGGCCGGTGGTGTTGTCCGGGCGGACGCCGGAAGCGTTGCGGGCACAGGCGGAAGCACTGCTCGCGGCCGAGGTCGAGCCCGTGGATCTGGCGCACACCCTAGCTCGCCGGGGGCTGCACGAGCACCGGGCCGTGGTGCTCGGTGACGTTCGGGCCGGGCTCTCCGCGGTTGCGGCGGGGGAGTCCGGTGCGGTGCGGGACAGTGTTGCGGACGGGCAGATCGCGTTCCTGTTCTCAGGGCAGGGGTCGCAGCGACTGGGCATGGGCCGCGAGCTGGCCGGGGCGTTCCCGGTGTTCGCGGACGCCTTTGCCGCGGCCAGCGCTGAGCTGGACAAGCATCTGGACCGGCCGCTCGGCGAGGTCCTGGACACTGAGGAGCTGCACCAGACTGGGTTCACCCAGCCCGCGCTGTTCGCCATTGAGGTGGCGTTGTTCCGGCTGGTGGAGTCGTGGGGTGTGCGGCCGGATTACCTGGTTGGGCACTCGATTGGTGAGCTGGCTGCTGCGCACGTCGCCGGGGTTTTGTCGCTGGGGGACGCGGCGAAACTGGTTGCCGCGCGGGGCCGACTGATGCAGGCGCTGCCGAGTGGCGGCGCGATGCTCGCGGTGCAGGCGACCGAGGATGAGGTTCGGCCGTTGCTGGCCGGGCTGGATGCGGATGTCGCGGCGATCAACGGGCCGACCGCGATTGTGGTGTCCGGGACCGAGGCCGCGGTGACCGAGGTCGCGGCGCGGCTGGTCGACCGCAAGAGCAAGCGGCTGACCGTGAGTCACGCGTTCCACTCGCTGCTGATGGACCCGATGCTGGCCGAGTTCCGGGCGGTCGCGGAGAGCATCAGCTTTGGTGTGGCGCGGATTCCGGTGGTGTCCAACGTGACCGGCGAGCTGGCCGGAGACGAGCTGGGGACCGCGGAGTACTGGGTCCGGCACGTGCGGCAGGCCGTACGGTTCGCCGACGGCATCCGGACCCTGGAAAACGCGGGGGTCTCGACGTTCCTGGAACTGGGGCCGGATGGGGTGCTGTCCGGGATGGGGCAGGACTGCCTGACCGGGGATGCCGCGCTGATCCCGTTGCTGCGCAAGGGACGTGCCGAGACTGGGGCCGCGTGGCAGGCACTGGCGCGGCTGATCTGCCGCGGTGTGCCGGCTGGCTTGGCCGGGCTGACCGCCGGTGGACGGCTGGTGGACCTGCCGACCTACCCGTTCCAGCGGCAACGGTTCTGGCTGGCGCCGAGTTCGTCCACTGTGGACTCCGGCGTGCACCCGCTGCTGACCTCGGCGGTGCCGATCGCCGGTGCCGGGGGTGTGCTGTTGACCGGGAAGCTGTCCCGCCGGACACACCCCTGGCTGGTCGACCACCAGATCCTGGGATCCGTGCTGGTGCCGGGGACCGCGCTGGTCGAGCTGGCACTGCGAGCGGCCGACGAGGTCGAGTGCGCGGCGGTGGAGGAGCTGACCCTGGCCGCACCGCTGGTACTGCCCGAGCAGGGTGCGGTGCAGGTGCAGGTGGTGGTCGCGGCCGAGCAGGACGGGCGGCGCGACCTGGAGCTGTACTCGCGGCTCGACGACGAGGACTGGACGCTGCACGCCAGCGGTGTGCTCGCGGTGGAGGCGGATTCGCCCCTGGAAGCGGGGGAGTGGCCGCCCGCGCAGGCCGTCGCGGTGGACCTGGACGGGTTCTACTCGCGGCTCGCGGACAAGGGTTACGGCTACGGGCCCGCGTTCCAGGGTGTGCGCGGGGTGTGGCGGCGCGGCGCGGAAATCTTCACCGAGGTCAGCCTGCCGTCCACTGTGGAGGGTTCAGGGTTCGGGGTGCACCCAGCACTGCTCGACGCCGCCCTGCACGGACTGGTCGCCGCGGCCGAGGGCGACAACCCGCCACTGCCGTTCGCCTGGACCGGGATCCGCCTGCACGCCACCGGCGCGAGCACGCTGCGGGTGAAGCTGGCCCCGGCCGGACCGGACGCGGTATCGCTGGCCGTCACCGACCCGGCGGGCACCCCGGTGCTCTCCATCGACTCGCTGGTGCTGCGGCCGGTGTCTCCGGACGCGCTGCGGATCCGGCCCGAACTGGACTCGCTGTTCCGGGTCGACTGGCCGGTGCTCACCCTGCCCGAGCAGCCCACGCTGCCCACCAAGGTGGTGCTGCTGGGCGGGGACGAGTTCAAGGCCGGGGTCGCGCTGCGGGCCGCCGGAGTCGAGGTGGCGGAGCGGGCCGAGCCCGGTGACGCCGACCTGGTGCTGCTGACCTGCCCGGAAGGACCCGCCCGCGAGGTGACCGCCCAGGTGCTGGAGTTGTTGCAGCGCACTGAGTCCCGGGTGGTCGTGCTCACCAGGGACGCCGTGCTCGCCGACTCCCCGGACCTGGCAGGCGCCGCGGTGTGGGGCCTGGTGCGGGCCGCGCAGACCGAGCAGCCGGACCGGTTCCAGCTCATCGACCTGGACGCCCAGTCCGCCACCGCTCTGCCCGCCGCGCTCACCATGGACGAGCCACAACTCGCGCTACGCAACGGGATCGCGCACACGCCTCGCCTGGCCAAGATCACCGAAGTGGCCGAGGCGGAGTGGGACCCGGACGGCCTGGTGCTCATCACCGGCGCCACCGGCGCACTCGGCGGGCTGCTCGCCAAACATCTGGTCACCCGGCACGGCGTGCGTCGCCTGCTGCTCACCAGCCGCCGCGGCCCGGACGCCCCTGGTGCGGACGAACTCCGTGCCGACCTGGCGAGGCTGGGGGCCGAGACGATTATCGAAGCCTGCGACACCGCGGACCGGTCCGCGCTGGCCGCGCTGCTGGCCCGGCACCCGGTGACCGCGGTGATCCACACCGCCGGGGTGCTCGACGACGGCGTGCTCTCCGCGCTCACCCCCGACCGCCTGGACACCGTGCTGCGGCCCAAACTCGACGCCGCGATCAACCTGCACGAGCTGACCCAGGACCACGACCTCACCGCGTTTGTGCTGTTCTCCTCGGTAATCGGGGTGCTCGGCGGTGCCGGTCAGGCCAACTACGCCGCCGCCAACGCTTCCCTGGACGCCCTCGCCCAGCGCCGCAAGGCCGCCGGACTCCCGGCGCTGTCGCTGGCCTGGGGGCCGTGGGCCGAGGGCGGGATGGCCGCGCGGCTCGCCGAGGGCGACCGCAACCGGATGTCCCGCGCGGGCATGGCCCCGCTGCCGCCCGAACTCGGCCTCGCCCTGTTCGACCTGGCACTGGGCCAGTCCGAGGCCGCGCCGGTGCCGCTCAAGCTGGACACCAGTGTGGTGCGCCAGGGCACTGTCCCGGCGCTGTTGCGTGGACTGGTAGCGCCCAAACGCACCCGGCGGACCGCGGCGGCCAAGGCCACCGAAGAGTCCTTTGTGGACAGACTCACGGCGACCCCAGAGGAGCGGCGCGCGCAGCTCGTGCTGGAGGTGGTCCGGGTCAACGCGGCCGGGGTGCTCGGGCACAGCGGCGACGGCTCGGTCGAGGCCGAATCCTCCTTCAAGGAACTGGGTTTCGACTCGCTGACCTCGGTGGAGCTGCGCAACCGGCTCAACACCGCCACCGGGCTGCGGCTGCCGCCCACCTTGCTCTTCAACTACGCCACCCCGGCGAAGCTGGCCGAGCACCTGCTCGACCGGCTCGCCCCCGCCCCGGCCGCTCCGGTCGAGGAACCCGAACTCGACGTGCCGGACACCGAGTTCACCCAGGAACTTGACGCGGTCGCCACCGCCGACGAGATCTTCGCCTTCATTGACAAGGAGTTCGGCAGTGTCTGATTCTCGCGGGCCTGAGTCCACCGAGCAGAAGCTCGTCGACTACCTCAAGCGCGTCACCGCCGACCTGCACCGCACCAAGGCCCGGCTGCAGGAGATCGAGGCGCAGGAGCACGAGCCGATCGCGATCGTCGCGATGAGCTGCCGCTTCCCCGGCGGCGTCGCCAACCCGGAACAGTTGTGGGACATGGTGGCCGGCGGCCGGGACGGCATCTCGCCGTTCCCGGACGACCGGGGCTGGGACCTGGACGCGCTCTACGACCCCACCGGCGAGCGCCCGGACAGCGTGTACGTGCGCGAAAGCGGGTTCCTGCACAGCGCACCCGAGTTCGACCCCGGCTTCTTCGGCATCTCCCCCCGCGAGGCCCTGGCGATGGACCCGCAGCAGCGGCTGCTGCTGGAGACCTCCTGGGAGGCCGTCGAACGCGCGGGCATCGACCCGGAGTCGTTGCGCGGCAGCAAGACCGGCGTGTACGCGGGCCTGATGTACCACGACTACGCCAACCGCCCCGAGGACGCGCCCGCCGAGGTCGCCGGCTACCTGCTGACCGGCAACCTGGGCAGCGTGGTCTCCGGCCGGGTCGCCTACACCTTCGGCCTCGAAGGCCCCGCGGTCACCGTGGACACCGCGTGTTCTTCCTCGCTGGTCGCGCTGCACCTGGCCGTGCAGTCGCTGCGCAAGGGCGAGTGCACCCTGGCACTGGCCGGTGGCGCGGCGGTCATGTCCACGCCCAACTCCTTCGTCGAGTTCTCCCGCCAGCGCGGCCTCGCCCCCGACGGCCGCTGCAAGTCCTTCGCCGCAGGCGCTGACGGCACCTCGTGGTCCGAGGGCGCGGGCATGCTGTTGCTGGAACGGCTTTCCGACGCGCAGCGCAACGGGCACCCGATCCTGGCCGTGGTGCGCGGCACCGCGGTCAACCAGGACGGCGCCTCCAACGGCCTCACCGCGCCGAACGGCCTGGCCCAGGAAGCCGTGATCCGGGACGCCCTCGCCGACGCCCAGCTGGCACCGTCCGAAGTGGACGCGGTCGAGGCGCACGGCACCGGCACCAAGCTCGGCGACCCGATCGAAGCCCAGGCCCTGCTGGCCACCTACGGGCAGGACCGGCCGAACCCGTTGCTGCTGGGGTCGTTCAAGTCCAACGTCGGCCACACCCAGGCCGCGGCGGGTGTCGGCGGCGTGATCAAGATGGTCATGGCCATGCGGCACGGTCTGCTGCCCAAGACCCTGCACGTGGACGAGCCCTCCCCGCACGTGGACTGGTCCGCGGGCTCGGTCGCCCTGCTCACCGAGGCGCAGCCCTGGCCGGCGACTGATGGCCCGCACCGCGCGGGCGTGTCCTCCTTTGGCATCAGCGGCACCAACGCGCACACCATCATCGAGGCCGCCCCGCCGGTCGAGACCGAGGCCGCTGCCCCGGCGCACACCCTGGAGACCGTGCCGCTGGCGCTGTCTGCCAAGACCCCTGAGGCCCTGCGTGCCCAGGCCGCCCAGCTGGTGTCTTTTGTGGACGGCAACCCGGTGACCCTGCTCGACCTCGGGTTCTCCCTGGCCAACCGGGCCGGGTTCGAGCACCGCGCGGTGCTCGCCGCTACCGGCTTGACCGAAGCCCGCGACGCGCTCGCCGCCTTCGCCGAGGGCCTGGACACACCCGGCGTGCACACCGGCGCGGTCACCCCCGGCAAGCTCGCCATCCTGTTCACCGGCCAGGGTTCCCAGCGCCTGGCCATGGGCCGCGAACTCGCCGAGACCTTCCCCGCCTTCGCCGCCGCCTTCAATGAGGTGGCCGCTGAACTGGACCAGCACCTGGCCCGGCCGTTGCGCGAGGTCCTCGATGCCGAGGAGCTGCACCAGACCGAGTTCACCCAGCCCGCGCTGTTCGCCATTGAGGTCGCGTTGTTCCGGCTCTACGAGTCCTGGGGCGTGCGCCCCGACTTCGTGGCCGGACACTCCATCGGTGAGCTGGCCGCCGCGCATGTCGCCGGGGTGCTGACCCTGGCCGACGCGGCGAAGCTGGTGGTCGCGCGTGGCCGGTTGATGCAGGCGCTGCCCGGGGGCGGCGCGATGATCGCGGTGCAGGCCACCGAGGACGAGGTCCAGCCGCTACTTGCCGGTCGCGAGGCCGAGTTGAGCATTGCCGCGCTGAACGGGCCGAACGCCACCGTGATCGCGGGCGACGAGACCGCCGCCACCGAGGTTGCCAACCTGCTGGCCGCGCAGGGCCGCAAGACCCGCAGGCTCACCGTCAGCCACGCCTTCCACTCCCCGCACATGGACGGCATGCTCGCCGAGTTCCGGACCGTCGCGGAGAGCGTGCGCTACGCGCCCGCGCGGATCCCGGTGGTGTCCAACGTGACCGGCGCGGTCGCGGGCGAGGAGCTGGGCAGCGCCGAGTACTGGGTCCAGCACGGTCGCGGTGCGGTGCGCTTCGCCGACGGCGTCCGGGCGCTGGCTGAGGCCGGGGTGAGCACCTTCCTGGAACTGGGCCCGGACGGCGTGCTGTCCGGGATGGGCCAGGACTCCGCACCCGCCGCGACCTTCCTGTCCGCACTGCGCAAGGACCGCCCCGAAGCGTCGGCCGCGATCACCGCGCTGGGTCGGCTGTTCACCCGCGGTGTCAAGGTCGACTGGACCGCGCTGTTCGAGGGGGGCCAGCGGATCGACCTGCCCACCTACGCCTTCCAGCGCGAGCGGTTCTGGCTGGAACTGACCCCGCGCAACCAGGTCCGCTCGCTCGCCGACGGCTGGCGCTACCGGATCAACTGGAAGTCTCTGTCCACTGTGGACAGCAACCTGACTGGCACCTGGCTGCTGGTCGGCGACGCACGGCCTGAGCTGGTCGCGGCATTGACCACCGCGGGTGCGGAGGTTCGCGAGATCGCCGACGCGGCCGGTGCGATCAACGTCGCCGGCGTGCTCGACTTGGCCGGGGTGCTCGCACTCGGCGACGTGCACGAAGCCCGCACACTGGTGCGCGGCCTCGGTGACGCGCGCTGCCCGGCCCCGCTGTGGTGCCTGACCCAGGGCGCGGTCGCGGTCAGCGGCGAGGACCTGCCCAACCCGGACCAGGCCCAGGTCTGGGGCCTCGGACTGGTTGCCGCACTGGAACATCCCGAACGCTGGGGTGGCCTGATCGACCTGCCCGCCGAGCTGGACGAGCGCTCGCTGTCCCGCCTGGCCGGCGCCCTCACCGGCACCGAGGACCAGCTCGCACTGCGTCCGTCCGGCACCTACGTGCGGCGGCTCGCGCACGATGGTTCCGTTGCCCCGCAGCGGTCCTGGCGGCCGCGCGGCACCGTGCTGGTCACCGGCGGCACCGGCGCGCTCGGCGCCAGGGTGGCCAGGTGGCTGGCGCACCACGGCGCCGAGCACCTGCTGCTCACCAGCCGCCGTGGCCTGGACGCCCCCGGCGCGACCGAACTGGCCGCCGACCTGGAGGCGCTCGGCGTCACCGTCACCATCGCCGCCTGCGACGCCGCCGACCGGGACGCGGTGGCCGAACTGCTGGCCGCGCACCCGGTCAACGCGGTGATCCATACCGCCGGAGTGCTCGACGACGGCCTGCTCTCCAGCCTCACCCCGGAACGCCTGGACACCGTGCTGCGCCCCAAGGTCGCGGCCGCGCGCAACCTGCACGAGCTGACCGGCGAGCTGGACGCGTTCGTGCTGTTCTCCTCGATCACCGGCATGATCGGCACCGCGGGCCAGGCCAACTACGCCGCCGCCAACGCCTACCTGGACGCCCTCGCCCAGCACCGCCGCGCCCAGGGCCTGCCGGCCACCTCCATCGGCTGGGGCCCGTGGGCCGACGGCGGCATGGCCGATGCCGCGGTGGGCGAACGCCTGCGCCGCGCCGGACTGCCGCCGATGGCCGCGGACACCGCGATGCAGGCCCTGCAAGGGGCCATGGACCGCGACGACACCGTGATCGCCATCGCCGACCTGGACTGGGAGCTGTTCGCCCCGGCCTTCACCGCGGTCCGGCCCAGTCGCCTGATCAGCGACATCCCCGAATTGCACCGGCGCAAGGCAGTCGCTGCCCCGGCCGCCGCCCAGCCCGAGTCCGCACTCGCCGCCAAACTCGCCAAGACCCCGGTCGCACAACGACATTCCCTCCTGCTGGACCAGATCCGCACCAGCGTGGCCGCCGTGCTCGGGCACGCCGGGGCCGAGGCCGTCGACCCGGAACGGGCCTTCCGCGAAGCCGGATTCGACTCACTCACCGCGGTCGAACTGCGCAACCGCCTGGCCACCGCCACCGGGCTTTCCCTGCCCACCACGCTGGTCTTCGACTACCCGACCCCGCTGGCCCTGACCGACTTCCTGCTGGAGGAACTGCTCGGCGCGGTCAGCGAGATCGCCGAGGTCGTCACGTCCACTGTGGACGATGAGCCGATCGCGATCGTCGGCATGTCCTGCCGGTTCCCCGGCGGAGTGATGAGCCCCGAGGACTACTGGCGGCTGCTCACCGAAGGCACGGACGTGCTCACCGGCCTGCCCGGCGACCGCGGCTGGGACCCGGACCTGTACGACCCCGACCCCGACCGCCCCGGCAAGAGCTATGCCCGCGAAGGCGGATTCCTCGACACCGCAACCGATTTCGACGCCGCCTTCTTCGGTATCTCCCCGCGCGAGGCCCTGGCGATGGACCCGCAGCAGCGGCTGCTGCTGGAAACCTCCTGGGAGGCCTTCGAGCGGGCGGGCATCGACCCGGCCACCGTGCGCGGCAGCAAGGCGGGCGTGTTCGTCGGCACCAACGGCCAGGACTACGCCGGACTGCTCAGCACCGCGCCCGAAGGTGTCGAGGGCTACCTCGGCACCGGCAACGCGGCCAGCGTGATCTCCGGCCGCATCTCCTACACCTTCGGCCTGGAAGGCCCCGCGGTCACCGTCGACACCGCCTGCTCGGCCTCCCTGGTCGCCCTGCACTGGGCCGTGCAGGCGCTGCGCCGCGGCGACGTGGGCATGGCCCTGGCCGGTGGCGTCACGGTGATGTCCACCCCTGGTGTCTTCGTCGAGTTCTCCCGCCAGCGCGGACTCGCCCCCGACGGCCGGTGCAAGGCGTTCGCCGCCGCCGCGGACGGCACCGGCTGGGGCGAAGGCGTGGGCATGCTCCTGGTCGAGCGGCTCTCCGACGCGCAGCGCAACGGGCACCCGGTGCTCGCGGTGATCCGCGGCAGCGCGGTCAACCAGGACGGCGCCAGCAACGGCCTCACCGCGCCCAACGGACCGGCCCAGCAGCGGGTCATCCGGGCCGCGCTGGCCGACGCCGGTCTGTCCACTTCGGACGTTGACGTGGTGGAGGCGCACGGCACCGGCACCAAACTCGGCGACCCGATCGAAGCCCAGGCCCTGCTGGCCACCTACGGCCAGGAGCGGACCCACCCGCTGCTGCTCGGCTCGGTGAAGTCCAACATCGGGCACACCCAGGCGGCAGCAGGCGTGGCCGGACTGATCAAGATGGTGCTGGCCCTGCAGCACGGGATCGCGCCCAGGACCCTGCACGTGGACGAGCCTTCGCCGCACGTGGACTGGTCCGCCGGTGCGGTGTCGGTGCTGAGTGAGCAGGTTGAGTGGCCGGAGACCGGGCGGGCCCGGCGGGCCGCGGTGTCGGCCTTCGGCATCAGCGGCACCAACGCGCACACCATCCTGGAACAGGCCCCGGACAGCACGCCCGCACCGAGCAAGCCGGTCGCCCCGGCCGTGCTCCCGCTGGCCCTGTCCGCGCGCAGCGAAGCCGCGCTGCGTGCCCAGGCCGCCGCCCTCCAGCCCCTCGCCAACGCGAACCAGCTGGACCTGGCCTACTCGCTGCTCACCAGCCGCGCCACGCACAACCGCCGCGCCGTGGTTGTCGCCGAGGACCCGGCCGCCGCACTGGCCGCCCTCGCCGAGGGCCGCTCCGCCGCGGGCGTCGTGCTCGGCTCGCCGGTGGCGGGCAAGACCGCGTTCCTGTTCTCCGGCCAGGGTTCCCAGCGACTGGACATGGGCCGGGAACTGGCCGGCGCGTTCCCGGTGTTCGCCAACGCTTTCGGCGCGGTCTGCGCCGAACTGGACAAGCACCTGGCCCGGCCGGTCGGCGAGATCCTGGATGCCGCCGAACTGCACCAGACCGAGTTCACCCAGCCCGCGCTGTTCGCGATCGAGGTCGCGTTGTTCCGGCTGTTCGAGAGCTGGGGTGTGCGACCGGACTTCGTCGCCGGGCACTCGATCGGCGAACTCGCGGCCGCGCACGTCGCCGGGGTGCTGTCGCTGGCCGACGCCGCCAAGCTGGTGGCCGCCCGGGGCCGGTTGATGCAGGCGCTGCCCACCGGTGGCGCGATGCTGGCGGTGCAGGCGACCGAGGAAGAGGTCCGGCCGCTGCTGGACGGCCTTGACGTGGACATCGCCGCGATCAACGGGCCGACCTCCGTGGTGGTCTCCGGCGCTGAGACCGCGGTGACCGACCTGGTAGCACGACTCGGCGAGCGCAAGAGCAAGCGGCTGACCGTGAGCCACGCCTTCCACTCGGTGCTGATGGAACCGATGCTGGCGGAGTTCCGGACCGTCGCCGAGGGCATGTCCTTTGGTGCGGCGGAGATCCCGGTGGTGTCCAACGTGACCGGCGCGATCGCCGGTGCGGAACTGGGCACCGCGGACTACTGGGTGCGGCACGTCCGCGAGGCAGTGCGCTTCGCCGACGGCGTGCGGGCACTCGGCGAGCAGGGGGTGCGCACCTTCGTCGAACTGGGACCGGGCGGGGTGCTGTCCGGGATGGGCCAGGAATGCCTGGCAGAAGCGACATTCGTGCCCGCGCTCCGCGGCGACCGGCCGGAGCCGTCGGCCGCGGTCGGCGCGCTGGCCGAGCTGCACGTGCGCGGTGTCGCGGTGGACTGGACCGGGTACTTCGCCGGATCCGGTGCGCGGCGGATCGAGCTGCCCACCTACGCCTTCCAGCGCGAGCGGTTCTGGCTGGAAGCGGGCCGGACCGAGATCACCGAGGCCGACCAGGTGGAGGCCGAGTTCTGGGCCGCCGTGGACAAGGCCGAGCTGACCGAACTGGCCTCGGTCCTGGATGTGGACGCCGCCCCGCTGCGCGAGGTGCTGCCCGCACTGGCCGCCTGGCGCAAGCGCCGCCAGACCGAGTCCACTGTGGACGGCTGGCGGTACCGGGTGAACTGGCGACCGCGCACCGGGTTCACCGGCAGGCTGACCGGGAACTGGCTGCTGGTCAGCGCGTCCCCGGAAACCGAACTCGCCGAGGGACTGACCCGGCAGGGTGCGGAGATCCAGCAGCTGGTGCTGGATCCGGGTGTGGACCGTGCCGGACTGGCCGCTCAACTGTCCGAAGTGGACGGTGTGCTGGCCGTGCTGGATGTGGCGGGCACGCTCACCCTGGTGCAGGCACTCGGCGACGCCGGGATCGCCGCGCCGCTGTGGCTGCTGACCCGCGGCGCGGTGTCGGTGGCCAAGGCCGACCCGGTGCGCGACCCCGAGCAGGCCCTCGTCTGGGGCCTGGGCCGGGTGGCCGGACTGGAACTGTCCCAGCGCTGGGGCGGCCTGCTGGACCTGCCGGAACGCCTCGACGACCGGGTCTTCGGCCGGATCGCGGGCGTGCTGGCCGCGGGCACCGAGGACCAGGTGGCGGTGCGCTCCTCCGGGGTGCACGTGCGCCGCCTGGACCGCGCCCCCGCCGTCAACCGCCGCACCTGGAAGCCGACCGGAACCGTGCTGATCACCGGTGGCACCGGCGGACTCGGCGCGCGGGTCGCCCGCTGGCTCGCGGGCACCGGCGCCGAGCACCTGGTGCTCACCAGCCGTCGCGGCGCGGAAGCACCTGGCGCCAACGAACTCCGCGATGAACTGACCGCACTGGGCGCCCGGGTCACCCTGGCCGCCTGCGACGTCGCGGACCGGGACGCCCTCGCTGCACTGCTGGCACAACACCCGGTCAACGCCGTGCTGCACACCGCGGGTGCGGTGGAATTCGCCGCACTCATGGACACCACCCCGGACGCCGTCGCGAATGTGTTGCGCGCCAAGGTCGACGGCGCGCGGAACCTGGACGAGCTGACCGGCGAGCTGGACGCGTTCGTGCTGTTCTCCTCGATCGCGGGCACCTGGGGCAGCGGCCACCAGGGCGGATACGCCGCGGCGAACGCCTACTTGGACGCGCTGGTGCAGCGCCGCCGCTCGCTCGGCAAGACCGGCACCGCGGTGGCCTGGGGGCCGTGGGACGGCGGCGGCATGGTCGCCGACGGCTCCGCGGCCGACCAGCTGCGGCGGCTCGGCCTGCCCGCGATGGCGCCCGAGCTGGCGATCTCCGCGTTGCAGCAGGCCCTGGACGCCGACGACGTCACGGTGACCGTGGCCGAGGTGGACTGGGCCCGGTTCGCACCCGGCTTCACCGCGATGCGGGAACGTCCGCTGATCAGCGAGATCCCCGAGGTCAAACTGCTGCTGGCGGCGGAAAAGGTGGTCGCCGAGGCCCCGGTGGACCGGTTCGCCGGACGCACCGCCGCCGAACGCGAACGCGCCCTGCTGGACCTGGTCCGCACCGAGGTCGCCGCGGTGCTCGGCCACGCCACCACCGAGGCCATCGAACCCGGACTCGCCTTCCGGGAGCTGGGTTTCGACTCGCTGACCGCGGTCGAACTGCGCAACCGGCTGGCCACCGCGACCGGCCTCACCCTGCCCACCACATTGGTCTTCGACCACCCCAACCCGGCCGCACTGGCCCGTCAGCTCGACGCGGAACTCACCGGTGACTCGCCGGAGCAGAACCTGCCCACGGCGATGTCCACTGTGGACGATGAGCCGATCGCGATCGTCGGCATGGCCTGCCGGTTCCCTGGCGACGTCGACTCGCCGGAAGCCCTGTGGCAGCTGGTCGACGGCGGCGTGGACGCGATCACCACGTTCCCCGAGGACCGCGGCTGGGACCTGGACCAGCTGCTCGGCGCCGGTGGACGGCCGGGGCTGTCCGCCACCGACTCGGGCGGATTCGTCGCCGACGCCACCGAGTTCGACGCGGCCTTCTTCGGCATCTCCCCGCGCGAGGCCACCGCGATGGACCCGCAGCAACGCTTGCTGCTGGAGGCCTCCTGGACCGCGGTGGAGCGGGCGGGCATCGACCCCGGTTCGCTGCGCGGCGGCCAGACCGGCGTGTTCGTCGGTGTGTCCGCACAGGGCTACGGCGCGGACCTGGTGAACGCGGGCACCGGCGCCGAGGGCTACTTCCTCACCGGCAGCGCCACCGCGGTCGCCTCCGGCCGGGTCTCCTACGTGCTCGGTCTGGAAGGCCCCGCGGTCACCGTGGACACCGCCTGCTCCTCCTCACTGGTCGCACTGCACCTGGCCGCGCAGTCCCTGCGGCAGGGCGAGTGCACCCTCGCGCTGGCCGGTGGCGTCACGGTGATGTCCAGCCCGGCCGCGTTCGTCGAGTTCTCCCGCCAGCGCGGACTCTCCGAGGACGGTCGGTGCAAGCCATTCGCCGCGGCGGCCGACGGCACCGGCTGGTCCGAAGGTGTGGGCATGCTGCTCGTCGAGCGGCTCTCCGACGCCCAGCGCAACGGGCACCCGATCCTCGCGGTGGTCAAGGGCAGCGCGATCAACCAGGACGGCGCGTCCAACGGCCTCACCGCCCCCAACGGCCCGTCCCAGCAGCGGGTGATCCGCCAGGCCCTGGCCAACGCCGGACTGACCACTTCGGACATCGACGTGGTGGAGGCGCACGGCACCGGCACTCGGCTCGGCGACCCGATCGAAGCCCAGGCCGTCCTCGCGACCTACGGGCAGGGCCGGGAAACCCCGCTGTGGCTGGGTTCGCTCAAGTCCAACATCGGGCACACCCAGGCCGCCGCGGGGGTCGCCGGGATCATCAAGATGGTCATGGCGATGCGCAACGGGATCCTGCCGCGCACGCTGCACGTGGACGAGCCCTCACCGCATGTGGACTGGTCCGCCGGATCCGTCTCGCTGCTCACCGAGGCCCAGCCTTGGCCGGAAGGCATTCGCCGCGCGGCCGTGTCCAGCTTCGGAGTGAGCGGCACCAACGCGCACACCATCCTGGAACAGGCCCCCGCCACCGAACCCGTGCCCGCGAGCGAGGGTGAGCTGCCCTGGCTGCTCTCCGCCCGCACCCCGCAGGCACTGGCAGACTCGGCCGGCCAGCTGCTGTCCTTTGTGGACAACGGCGTCAGCTCGGCCGACCTCGGCGTGGCCCTGGTGAGCAACCGGGGTGTGTTCGAGCACCGGGCCGCCGTGCTCGGCGACCGCGACACCCAGGTGGACGGCCTGCGTGCCCTGGCCCGCGGCGACCTGGCCGCCGAACTGGTCACCGGCAGCGCGCGCAACGACAAGCTGGCCTTCCTGTTCAGCGGACAGGGCGCGCAACGAGTCGGCGCGGGCTTCGAGCTGTACCGGGAGTTCCCGGTCTTCGCCGCCGCCTTTGACGCGGTGGCCGCCGAGCTGGACCAGCACCTGGACCAGCCGGTGCAGCGGATCGCCTTCGACGGCGGCGAGCTGATCAACGAGACCGGCTACACCCAGCCAGTGCTGTTCGCCCTGGAAGTCGCGCTGTTCCGCCTCGTCGAATCCTGGGGCCTGCACCCGGACTTCCTGGCCGGGCACTCCATCGGCGAACTCGCCGCCGCGCACGTCGCCGGGGTCCTCGACCTCGCCGACGCCGCCAAACTGGTCGCCGCGCGGGGTCGGTTGATGCAGGAACTGCCCGCCGGTGGCGCGATGGTCGCGGTGCAGGCCGGTGCGGAGGAAGTGCTGCCACTGCTGGCCGGGCGCGAAGACCTGGTCGGCATCGCGGCGATCAACGGACCGGCCGCGGTGGTCGTCTCCGGTGACGAGGACGCGGTGGCCGATGTGGCCGACCTGCTGGCCGCGCAGGGTCGCAAGACCCGCAGGCTCACCGTCAGCCACGCCTTCCACTCGCCGCGGATGGCCCCGATGCTGGCCGAATTCCAGGCCATCGCCGCGGAACTGACCTACCACGAGCCGATCATCCCGATCGTCTCCACCGTGACCGGCGCGCTCGCCGGACCCGAACTGACCACACCCGAGTACTGGGTGCGGCACGTGCGGGACGCGGTGCGGTTCCTGGACGGCATGCGCGCGCTGGCCGCGGCCGGAGTCGGCGTGTTCGTCGAACTCGGCCCGGACGGGGTGCTCTCCGCGATGGGCCAGGACTGCCTGGCCGAGGCCGAACCCGTGCTGGTCCCGGTGCTGCGCAAGGACCGCGGTGAACTCGCTGCCGCGCACACCGCACTGGCCACCGCGCACGTGCACGGGCACGCCCCGGACTGGACCGCGGTGTTCGCCGGGCAGGGCGGCGCACACGTCGACCTGCCCAGCTACCCGTTCCAGCGCAGCCGGTACTGGCTGGCCGCCGCGGCCACCGCGGACGTCAGCGCGGCCGGACTGTCCGATGTGGACCACCCGCTGCTCGGCGCCGCGATCCCGCTGCCGGACACCGGCGGTGTGCTGCTCACCGGACGGCTCTCCCGCCGGGCCCAGCCCTGGCTGGCCGACCACGTGGTGCACGGCTCCGTCGTCGTGCCCGGCACCGCGTTCGTCGAACTGGCCATCGCCGCGGGCGACCAGGTCGGCTGCGACCGCCTGCTCGACCTGACCCTGGAAGCCCCCCTGGTACTGCCCGAACAGGGCGGCGTGCGGGTGCAGCTCACCGTCGGCGCGGCCGACGAGAGTGGCCGGCGCACCCTGGTCGTGCACTCCCGCCTGGACGAGGACGACGCCGACTGGGTCCGGCACGCCGGTGGCCTGCTCGGCACCGGCACCACGCCCGCGCCGTCACTGACCTGGCCGCCGGCTGGGGAAACCGTTGCGGTGGACGAGTTGTACCCGGGTATGAGCGAGCGCGGCCTGGACTACGGGCCGATGTTCCAGGGGCTGCGCGCGGCCTGGCGGGATGGCGACACCGTGTACGCCGAGGTCGCCCTGCCCAGCCCGGTTCCCGGATTCGGACTGCACCCGGCACTGCTGGACGCGGCCCTGCACAGCCTCGGACTCGGTGTGCTGCCCGCAGGCGGCTGGCTGCCCTTCGCCTGGGAAGGCGTGACCCTGCACGGGTCTGGGGCCTCGGCGCTGCGGGTCAAGGTGACCCCGGCCGGCCGGGAGACGGTGACCATCGAGGCCACCGACACCGCGGGCAACCCGGTGGTCACGGTCGACTCGCTCACCCTGCGACCCGTTGCGGCCGAACAGATCCAGGCCGCCGGACGCACCCAGAAGGACCTGTTCCGGCTCGACTGGACCCCGGTGGCGGCCACCGCCCCGAGCGACTCGGTCACGCTGGTTCCTTGCCCTGACGGCGAAACCGGTCCGGTCGTGCACGAAGTGCTTGCCCTGCTGCAGAACTGGCTCAGCGAGCGACCCGAGGAAGAGCGCCTGGTCCTGGTGACCCGGATCGGCGACCTGGCGGGCGCGGCTGCGGCCGGACTCGTCCGTTCGGCCGAATCGGAGAACCCCGGGCGCTTCCAGGTCATCGAGACCGACGGCTCGGCCGAGTTGTACGCCGACGAGCCGTGGCTGCGGATCCAGGACGGCAAGCTCTACGCCGCCCGCCTGGCCAAGGCAGTGGCCGGCGGCGTTGCGCCGCAGTGGGATCCGGCGCGGTCCGTGCTGATCACCGGCGCCAGCGGCAGCCTCGGCTCGCTGCTGGCCCGGCACGTGGTCGTCGAACACGGCGTCCGCAACCTGGTCCTCGCCAGCCGACGCGGCCTGGACGCGCCGGGTGCGGCCGAACTGCGGGACGAGCTGATCTCCCTGGGCGCCAACGTAACGGTGAGCGCCTGCGATGTCGCCGACCGTGACGCCGTGGCCGGGTTGATCGCCGCGCACCCGCTCACCGCGGTGATCCACACCGCCGGGGTGCTCGACGACGGTGTGCTCACCGCGCTCACCCCGGCCCGGGTGGACGCGGTGCTGCGGCCCAAGGTCGACGCGGCGAGGCACCTGGCCGAGCTGACCGGACCCGAGGTCGACCTGGTGCTGTTCTCCTCCGCCTCGGCCACCCTCGGCCAGGCCGGTCAGGGCAGCTACGCCGCGGCGAATGCCTACCTGGACGCCCTCGCCCAGCAGCGCCGCGAGCAGGGCAAACCCGGTGTCTCCCTGGCCTGGGGGCCGTGGGCCGGGGGTGGCATGGCCGCCGGGCTCGCCGAGGCCGACAAGCAGCGGATGGCCCGGACAGGGGTGACCCCCCTGACTTCGGAACTGGGGTTGCTTCTCTTCGACGCGGCCCGCACGGTTGAGGCAGCAACGGTCGTGCCGATGCGCTGGGACACCACGGTGTTCCAGGGCGAGGCGCCGGCCCTGCTGCGCGGTCTGGTCCGGACCCCGGTCCGGCGGACCCTGGAAGCCGTATCCGCAACGGCGACCACGGGACCGTCGTTGCGGGACCGGCTGGCCAGCGCCTCGGCCGTCGAACGCGGCCGGGTGCTGCTGGACCTGGTGCGCACCCACACGGCGGCCGTGCTGGGACACAGCGCCGCCGATGCCGTCGATGCCACTCGGGGATTCCTCGAACTCGGCTTCGACTCGCTGACCGCGGTCGAACTGCGCAACCGGCTCAACGCCGCCTCCGGGCTGCGGCTGCCGGCCACGCTGATCTTCGACTATCCGTCGCCGAAGGCCCTCGCCCAGCACCTGGACGAGGAGCTGGCCCCCGTGAGCGGGGGAGTTGCCGAGGGAGCACCAGCGCCGGTGCTCGCCGAACTCGACCGGCTGGCCGCCGCCCTGGAGGCGCTGCCCGCCGACGAGGCCACCCGGACCAAGGCCACCGCCCGGTTGCAGGCGGTGCTGGCGAAATGGAACGAGACACCCGGTGTCGACCAGCACGCGGACAACGCGCTGGAGACCGCGACCGCGGACGAGCTTTTTGATGTGCTCGACCGCGAACTCGGTCTGCTGTAACGCAACAACAACCCGTATCGGCTTTGGGGGCTGAGGGCAGTGTCGAACGAAAACGAGCAGAAGCTCCTGGACTACCTCCGGCGGGCCACCGTGGATCTGCGCGACGCGCGGCGCCGGGTGGCCGAGCTGGAGTCCAGTGACCAGGAGCCGATCGCGATCATCGGCATGGCCTGCCGGTTCCCCGGCGGGGTCACCAGCCCCGAGCAACTCTGGGACCTGGTCGCGGCGGGCGGGGACGGCATCTCACCGTTCCCCGTCAACCGCGGCTGGGACCTGGATTCCTTGTACGACCCCGATCCGGACCGCTCCGGCACCGCCTATGTGCGCGAAAGCGGGTTCCTGCACGAGGCCGACGAGTTCGACCCGGACTTCTTCGGCATCTCCCCGCGCGAAGCCCTCGCCATGGACCCGCAGCAGCGGCTACTGCTGGAGACCTCCTGGGAAGCCTTCGAGCGGGCCGGGATCAACCCGGAATCCTTGCGTGGCAGCAAAACCGGCGTGTACGCGGGCCTGATGTACCACGACTACGCGCCCCGCATGCACGAAGTTCCGCCGGGCGTGGAGGGCTACCTCGCCACCGGCAGCTCCGGCAGCGTGGTCTCCGGCCGAGTGTCCTACACCCTTGGCCTGGAAGGGCCTTCGGTCACCATCGACACGGCGTGCTCGTCCTCGCTGGTCGCACTGCACCTCGCGGTGCGCTCGCTGCGCAAGGGCGAAACCAGTCTCGCGCTGGCCGGCGGTGTCGCGGTGATGGCCACCCCGGCCGCGTTCGTGGAGTTCTCCCGGCAGCGCGGCCTGGCCCCCGACGGCCGGTGCAAGTCCTTCGCCGCCGCCGCGGACGGCACCTCCTGGTCCGAGGGCGCGGGCATGATCCTCCTGGAGAAGCTCTCCGACGCCCAGCGCAACGGCCACCCGATCCTGGCCGTGGTGCGTGGCACCGCGGTCAACCAGGACGGCGCGAGCAGCGGACTGACCGCCCCCAACGGTCCCTCCCAGCAACGCGTGATCCGCCAGGCACTGGCCGACGCCGGACTCACCGCCGCCGACGTGGACGCGGTCGAGGCACACGGCACCGGCACCAAACTCGGCGATCCCATTGAGGCACAGGCACTCCTGGCCACCTACGGCCAGGAGCACAACGACGCGCTGCCGCTGTGGCTGGGCTCGCTCAAATCCAACATCGGGCACACCCAGGCCGCGGCAGGCGCCGGCGGCATCATCAAAATGGTCATGGCCATGCGGCACGGCCTGCTGCCCAAGACCCTCCATGTCGATGAGCCCTCGCCGCAGATCGACTGGTCCGCCGGTGCGGTGTCGCTGCTCACCGAGGCCCAGCCGTGGCCGGAGACCGGACGGCCGCGCCGGTCCGCGGTGTCCAGCTTCGGCGTCTCCGGCACCAACGCACACGCCGTGATCGAAGCCGCTCCGGAACCGGAAACCGTTGAGCGCTCGGCTGATCCGCAGGTGCTGCCCTGGCTGCTGTCCGCGCGCACCCCCGAGGCCCTGCGCGCGACCGCCAACCGACTCAAGTCCACTGTGGACAGCGAGTCGGACCTCTCGGTGCTCGACACCGCCTACTCGCTGGCCACCGGCCGCGGCGCCTTCGAGCACCGCGCCGTGGTCATCGCGGCCGAACGGGACGGGTTCAGCACCGCGCTGCACGCGCTCGCCGAGGGCGGTAGCGCGGCGAATCTGGTGCAGGGCACCGCCCGTCCCAGCGACAAGGTCGCCTTCGTCTTCCCCGGCCAGGGTTCGCAGTGGGCCGGGATGGCCCTGGAACTGCTCGACTCCTCACCGGTGTTCGCCGCCCGGATGACCGAATGCGCCGACGCGCTGGCCGAGTTCACCGACTGGTCCCTGCTGGAGGTGTTGCGCGGCAAGGACGGCGCACCCACTCTGGACCGGGTCGACGTGGTGCAGCCCGCACTGTGGGCGATGATGGTCTCCCTCGCCGCGGTGTGGGGCTCCTTCGGCGTCAACCCCTCCGCCGTGGTCGGCCACTCCCAGGGCGAGATCGCCGCCGCCGCGGTGTCCGGGGCACTGTCCCTTCAGGACGCCGCCCGGGTGGTGGCGTTGCGTAGCAAGGCGATCCGCGCGCTGGCCGGTAAGGGCGGCATGATGTCGGTGTCGCTGTCGCGCACCGAGGTCGAGACCCGCATTGCCCGCTGGGACGGCCGGATCTCGGTCGCCGCGGTCAACGGACCCGCCTCCGTGGTGGTCGCCGGTGAACCCGGCGCACTGGACGAACTGCTCGCCGAATGCGAGACCGCGGACATCCGCGCCCGCAAGATCCCGGTGGACTACGCCTCGCACTCCGCCTACGTGGAAGAGATCCGGGACGACATCCACCAGGTGCTGGCCCCGATCCAGCCGCGGTCCGCCGAAATTCCGTTCCACTCCACGGTGACCGGCGAGCTGCTCGACACCGCCGCGCTGGACGCTGAGTACTGGTACACCAACCTGCGCCAGACCGTGCGGTTCGAGGACACCGTGCGCGGCCTGGTCGAGCAGGGCTACCGGTTCTTCATCGAGATGAGCCCGCACCCGGTGCTCACCGTCGGCGTGCAGGACACCGTGGACGCCGCCGGTGGCGAGGCCATCGTGGTCGGCTCGCTGCGCCGCGAGGAAGGCGGCCTCACCCGCTGCCTCACCTCGCTGGCCGAAGCCTACGTCGGCGGCCTGGAACTGGACTGGCAGGTCGTCTTCGCCAACTCCGGCGCCCGTCGCCGCGAACTGCCCACCTACCCGTTCCAGCGCAGGCGGTTCTGGCTCGAACCCCTAGCTCCCGCCGCTGCCGCCGACCCCGCTGACGCCGGGTTCTGGGCCGCGGTGGACCGCGCCGACCTGGACGCGGTCACCACCACCCTCGCCGTGGACGGCAACACCCCGCTCAGCGAGGTCCTGCCCGCGATGACCAGCTGGCGCCGCCAGCGCAAGGAACTCGCCGCCGTGGACGGCTGGCGCTACCGGGTCAGCTGGACCCCGCTCAGCACCCCTACTGCCCCTGGCCTCACCGGAAACTGGCTGCTCGCGCACTCGGGTTCGGTGCCGGGTGGGCTGGTCGCGGCACTCACCGCGCACGGCGCGCAGGTCACCGAGATCGCGATCCACGGCGACCGCGGCACCATCGCGGAAACCCTGACCACCGCGGGCATTGCCGAGGCCGCCGGGCTGATCTCGGTGCTGGCCCTGGACGAGACCGCGCACCCCGACCACCCCGAGTTGAGCGCCGGCCTGGCCCGCACCCTGCAACTCACCCAGGCCCTCGGCGACACCGGAGCCGCCGCTCCGCTGTGGTGCCTGACTCGTGGCGCGGTCGGCATCGGCGGCACGGACACGCTCACCAGCCCGGTGCAGGCCCAGGTCTGGGGCTTCGGACGGGTTGTCGCACTGGAACATCCGGCCCGCTGGGGCGGCCTGCTCGACCTGCCCGAGGCCCTCGACGAGCGCACCGGCACGCACTTGGCCGCGGCGCTGACCGGCACCGAGGACCAGGTGACCCTGCGTCCGGCCGGACTCTTCGGCCGCCGCCTCACTCCCACCCCGCTCACCGCCCAGCCCGCCCGCAACTGGCAGCCCGGCTCGGCCGCCTTGGTCACCGGCGCAGCCGAACCCCTTGGTGCGGAAGCCGCCCGCTGGCTCGCCAGCCAGGGCGTCACCACACTCGTCCTGCCCGGCGCGGCTTCCGGTCTGGCCGAAGAGCTGGCCGAACTGGGTGCGACCGCGCTGGTCACCACCGTGGACCAGCTCGCCGGAGTGCTCGCCGAGCACCCGGTCAGCACCGTGCTGCACGCCCCGCCCGTGGTTGCACCGTCCGAAGTGGACAGTGTTGACCTGGCCGGGTTCGCCGCCGTGGTCGCGGCCAAAACCGCCGACCTGCTCGCGGTCGAAGCCCTCGCGGTCGAGGCCGAGACAGTGATCTTCTTCTCCTCGGTCGCCGCGGTCTGGGGCGGTGGCAACCAGGGCGCCTACGCCGCCGGGTCCGCCTACCTGGACGCACTCGCCGAGTACCGGCGCGGCAACGGCCTGCCCGCCAACGTGATCGCCTGGAGCCCGTGGGACGGCGGCACCACCGTGGACGCCCTGGGCGAGCAGCTGCGCCGCCGCGGGGTGCGCGCACTGGCCCCGGCCGCCGCGCTGACCGCGTTGCGTCAGGTACTTGACCACGACGAGACCGCGGTGACCATCGCCGACATCGACTGGTCCCGCTTCCACCCCGGCTTCACCGCCGCCCGCCCCAGCCCGCTGCTGTCCGCGCTGCCCCGGGTCGCCGAACTCCTGGCTGAGGCAGCAGAGGCCGAGCAGACCGGCTCCCCGCTGGCCCAGCGCCTGGCCGGACTGTCCGAAGTGGACCAGGCACAGGCCGTGCTCGACCTGGTGCGCGCTCAGCTCGCCGCCGTGCTCGAACACCCCTCGCCGGACTCGGTGGACGTCAACCGGGCCTTCCGCGAATTGGGCTTCGACTCGCTTACCGCGGTCGACCTGCGCAACCGCCTCAACACCGCCACCGGTCTGAAGCTCCCGGCCACCCTGGTCTTCGACTACCCGACCGCGACCGTGCTCGCCGAGTTCCTGCGCGGCGAGATCATCGGGGTCAGCGCCGAGGCCGCGGCCAGCACGGTCGTGGTCAACGACGACGACCCGATCGCCATCGTCGGCATGGCCTGCCGCTTCCCCGGCGGTGTGGACAGCCCGGAAGCGTTGTGGCGCCTGGTCGCCGAGGGCGTGGACGCCATCTCCGGCTTCCCGGCCAACCGCGGCTGGGACCTGGACGGCCTCTACGATCCCGACCCGGAACGCACCGGCCGCTCCTACACCCGCGAGGGCGGCTTCCTGCATCAGGCCGACGAGTTCGACCCGGCCTTCTTCGGCATCTCCCCGCGCGAGGCCACCGCGATGGACCCGCAGCACCGGCTGCTGCTGGAAACCTCCTGGGAGGCATTCGAGCGGGCGGGCATCAACCCGGACTCGTTGCGCGGCAAGCAGGTCGGCGTGTTCGCGGGCACCAACGGCCAGCACTACGCGCCGCTGCTGCTGGAGGGTCCGGACAACTTCGACGGCTACCTGGCCATCGGCAACGGCGCGAGCATCCTCTCCGGCCGCATCTCCTACACCCTCGGCCTTGAGGGCCCGGCGATGACGGTGGACACCGCCTGCTCGGCGTCCCTGGTCGCGTTGCACCTGGGTGCACAGGCCCTGCGCAACGGCGAATGCTCCCTCGCGCTGGCGGGCGGGGTGACGATCATGTCCACCCCGGACATGTTCTTCGAGTTCAGCAGGCAGCGCGGACTGGCAAGGGACGGCCGGTCCAAGGCGTTCGCGGCCGCCGCGGACGGCTTCGCGCTCGCCGAGGGCGCGGGCATGCTGGTGCTCGAACGACTTTCCGACGCCCGCCGCAACGGACACCCGGTGCTGGCCCTGGTTCGTGGCAGCGCGGTGAACCAGGACGGCGCCTCCAACGGTCTGACCGCGCCGAACGGCCCTGCCCAGCAGCGGGTCATCCGGCAGGCGCTGGCCAGCGCCGGGCTGTCCGCCCAGCAGGTCGAGGTGGTCGAAGCACACGGCACCGGCACCACCCTGGGCGATCCGATCGAGGCCCAGGCCGTGCTCGCCACCTATGGGCAGGACCGGGAAACCCCGCTGTGGCTGGGATCCCTGAAGTCCAACATCGGGCACACCCAGGCCGCCGCGGGCATCGCGGGCGTGATGAAGATGGTCCTCGCGATGCGGCACGGCCTGCTGCCCAAGACCCTGCACGTGGACGCGCCGTCCCCGCAGATCGACTGGTCCGCCGGCGCGGTCTCGCTGCTCACCGAGGCCCAGGACTGGCCGAGCACCGGCGAACCACGGCGTGCGGGCGTGTCCAGCTTCGGCATGAGCGGCACCAACGCGCACGCCATCCTGGAAGAAGCCCCCGCCGAGGACCCGGCCAAACACTCCGCAGTGGACGGTCCGCAGTCCTGGCCGCTGGCCGCCCGCACCCCGGAAGCCCTGCGCGGCCAGGCCGAGCGCCTGCTCGACTTCCTGGACAACCACCCCGGCTCGGCGCCGGTCGACGTGGCCCGCTCGTTGGTCGAGCAGCGCGGCGGGTTCGAGCACCGCGCCGTGCTGGTGGCCACCGAACGCGCCGACTTCCGCGCCGCGCTCGCCGCCCTGGCCCAGGACGAGCCCTCCGGCGCCCTGGTCCAGGGCCTGGCGGGCGCACCAGGCAAGGTCGCGTTCGTCTTCCCCGGCCAGGGTTCGCAGTGGCTCGGCATGGCCCTGGACCTCGCCGAGGCCGAACCGGTCTTCGCTGAACGACTGGCCGACTGCGCCGGTGCGCTGGCCGAGTTCACCGACTGGGACCTCTTCGAGGTGTTGCGCGGCAACGGCCCCGGCTTCGACCGGGTCGACGTCGTGCAGCCCGCGCTGTGGGCGGTGATGGTCTCCCTGGCCGCGCTGTGGCGCTCCTACGGCGTCGAGCCCGCCGCGGTGATCGGCCATTCGCAGGGTGAGATCGCCGCCGCCGCGGTCTCCGGTGCGCTGTCGCTGCGGGACGCGGCCAAGGTGGTCGCGTTGCGCAGCCTGGCGATCCGGGCCCTGGCGGGCAAGGGCGGCATGATGTCCGTGCCACTGCCCCTCACCGCGGTCGAAGAACGCCTGACCCGCTGGGCCGGCCGGATCTCGGTGGCCGCGATCAACGGCCCGACCGCGATCGTGGTCGCCGGTGACCCCGCAGCCCTGGACGAGCTGTTCGCCGACTGCGAGACCGAGGGCATCCGGGCCCGCAAGATCCCGGTGGACTACGCCTCGCACTCCGCACACGTCGAGCAGATCCGGGACGAACTGCTCACTGTCCTCAGTGGACTCTCGCCGCGAAGCTCGGAGATTCCGTTCCACTCCACGGTGACCGGCGAACTGATCGACACCGTCGCGCTGGACGCCGAGTACTGGTACACCAACCTGCGCCAGACCGTCCGGTTCGAGGAGGTCGTGCGCGGACTCGCCGGAGCGGGTGTCACCGCCTTCGTGGAGACCAGCCCGCACCCGGTGCTCACCTTCGGCCTCAACGAGATCCTCGGCGAACAGGGCGTGGCCACGGGTTCGCTGCGCCGCGAGGACGGCGGCCTGGACCGGTTCCTACTGTCCCTGGCCGAACTTCAGGTCCGCGGCCACCGGGTCGACCTCACCCCGCGGATCGGCGACGGCCGCCTGCTCACCCTGCCCACCTACGCCTTCCAGCGGCAGCGGTACTGGCCGCGACCGGGTACCGGCCGGGCCGGTGACGCCGGGTCGATCGGCCTGCACAACGCCGACCACCCGCTGCTCGGCGCGGCCGTCGCCCTCGCCGACAGCGACGGCTTCCTGTTCACCGGCAGGCTCTCCCTGCAAACCCACCCGTGGCTGGCCGACCACGCCGTGTCCGGCACGATCCTGTTGCCCGGCACCGCCTTCGTCGAACTCGCCGGACACGCCGGGGACGCGGTCGGCTGCCACCGCCTGGACGAGCTGACCCTGGAAGCCCCGCTGCTGCTGCCCGCCACTGGCGGCGTGGCCGTGCAACTCGTGCTCAGCGCACCAGACAACGCGGGCACCCGCACGCTCACCCTGCACTCCCGCCCGGACTCCGCCGACCCGGACCAGCCGTGGACCCGGCACGCCAGCGGCCTGCTCTCCACCACAGCCAGCCCGGCCGAGGGCCTCACCACCTGGCCGCCCACCGGAGCCACCCCGATCCCGGTCGAGGACATCTACGCGCGGTTCGCCGACCGCGGCTACGAGTACGGCCCCGCCTTCCAGGGCCTGCGCGCGGCCTGGCGCACCGAGACCGAGGTCTACGCCGAGGTCGCGCTGCCGCAAGCGGAGGACGCGGGCCGCTACGGTCTGCACCCGGCGCTGCTGGACGCGGCCGTGCAGGCCATCGGCCTCGGCGACTTCTTCGCCGACCCGGAAACCCCGCGGCTGCCCTTCGCCTGGAACGGTTTCACCCTGCACGCCGAGGGCGCCACCGCACTCCGGGTCCGGCTGACCGCCGCCGGGGACGACGCCATCAGCATCACCGTCGCCGACCCCACCGGCGCCCCGGTCGCCGCGGTCGAATCCCTGCAACTGCGCCAGGTCAGCGCCGACGCGCTGGTCACCCGCGACACCAGCCTGGACCACCTGTTCCGGCTGGAGTGGACAGTCCTCAGTGGACTCACCGCACCCGATGTGCCGAGTCCGGCAGCGGTGCTGGGCCGGGACGACCTCAAGGTCGGCTCCGCCCTGGCCAGCAGCGGCAGCACCGTCACCAGCCACGCCTCCCTGGCCGACCTGGCCGCGGACGCACCCGAGTTGACCCTGGTCGCCTTCCCCGCGGTCAACGGCCCACGCACCGAGGCCACCCACGCGGCCACCCGCCGCGCCCTGGAACTCGTGCAGGGCTGGCTGGCCCAGGACTCCCTCGCCGACGCCCGCCTGGTCGTGGTGACCAGGGGCGCGGTGGCCGCCCAGCCCGGCGAGGACGTCACCGACCTGGCGGGCGCCGCGGTCTGGGGACTGCTTCGTTCGGCCCAGTCCGAGCACCCCGGCCGCTTCCAGCTCCTCGACCTGGACGAGGCCGACGACTCCTACGCCGCACTGCCCGCCGCCCTGCACTCCGGCGAACCCCAGCTCGCCCTGCGCGCCGGGCACACCCACGCCTTCCGGCTGGCCAGGGCCACCAGCACCGACGCGCTGATCGCACCGTCCGAAGTGGACGCCTGGCGACTCGACGTGGCCGGTGAGGGCACCCTGGAGAACCTGGCCCTGCTGCCCTGCCCCGAGGTCCTCGAACCCCTGGGCGAAGGCCAGGTCCGGATCGCCATTCACGCCGCGGGCCTGAACTTCCGCGATGTGCTGATCGGCCTGGGCATGTACCCGGACAAGGCATTGATGGGCACCGAGGGCGCCGGAGTGATCACCGAGGTCGGCCCCGGCGTCACCGACCTCCAGCCAGGGGACCGGGTGATGGGTCTGCTGGCCGGCGCCTTCGGCCCCTACGTGGTCGCCGACCAGCGCCTGGTCACCAAGATCCCGGCGGACTGGAGCTTCGAGACCGCCGCCTCCGTGCCGGTGGTCTTCCTCACCGCCTACTACGCCCTGCACGACCTCGCCGGTCTCCAATCCGGCGAGAAGGTGCTCGTGCACGCCGCCGCCGGTGGCGTGGGCATGGCCGCCGTGCAACTCGCCCGGCACTGGGGCGCCGAGGTCTTCGGCACCGCCAGCACCGGCAAATGGGACACCCTGCGCGCCCTCGGCCTGGCCGAGGACCACATCGCCAACTCCCGCACCCTCGACTTCGAGGCCGAGCTCAGCGCGGTCACCGGCGGTAGGGGTGTCGACGTGGTGCTGGACTCGCTGGCCCGCGAGTTCGTGGACGCCTCGCTGCGGCTGCTGCCCGGCGGCGGCCGGTTCGTGGAAATGGGCAAGACCGACGTCCGCGACGCCGACCAGGTCGCCCTCGACCACCCCGGTGTGACCTACCGCGCCTTCGACCTCACCGACGCCGGCGAGGACCGGATCGCGGCGATCTTCGCCGCGCTGCGACCCCTGTTCGAGCAGGGGGTGCTGCGCCCGCTGCCGGTGCGCACCTGGGACCTGCGCCGGGCCAAGGACGCCTACCGCTTCCTCAGCCAGGCCAAGCACGTCGGCAAGCTGGTGCTCACCATCCCGCGTGGCCTGCGCACCGAGGGCACCGTACTGATCACCGGCGGTACCGGCACCCTGGGCGCGCTGCTGGCCCGGCACCTGGTCACCCGGCACGGCGTCAAGCACCTGCTGCTCACCAGCCGTCGCGGCCTGAACACACCCGGTGCCAACGAACTGGCCGCCGAGATCAGCGAACTTGGCGCATCCGTTCGCATCGAAAACTGTGATGCCGCCGACCGGAAGTCGTTGGCAGCACTGCTGAACAGCGTCCCGGCCGAACACCCGCTCACCGGTGTGATCCACGCCGCAGGGGTCCTGGACGACGGCGTGGTGTCCGCGCTCACCCCCGAGCGGCTGGCGAAGGTGTTGCGGCCCAAGGTGGACGCCGCGATCAACCTGCACGAGCTGACCTCGGGCCTGGACGCCTTCGTGCTGTTCTCCTCCGCCTCGGCCACCTTCGGCGGCGCGGGCCAGGCCAACTACGCCGCGGCCAACGCCTTCCTGGACGGCCTGGCCGCCCACCGGCGCGCACAAGGGGTACCCGGACAGGCCCTGGCCTGGGGTTTGTGGGCGCAGGCCAGTGGCATGACCGGCCATCTGGACGAGGCCGAACTGGGGCGGATGGCCCGATCGGGCATGACCCCCCTGTCTTCAGAACAGGGGTTGGCGCTGCTCGACGCCGGACTTAACTTTGACGAGGCGGTGCTGGTGCCGATGGGCCTGGACACCGCGGTCCTGCGAACGGCGGGATCCGTGCCTGCCCTGCTCACAGGGCTGGTGCGGAACCCGGCACGGAGGACCGCGGAGGCCGGATCGGCAACCGCCGGAGTGTCTGCCTTGGTGCAGCGGCTGACCGGGCTCCCCGTGGCGGAGCGGGACCGGGCACTGCTGGACCTGGTGCGGGGCAATGTCGCCACCGTGCTTGGACACGCCGGGCCGGACGCGGTGAGCGCTGACCGGGCTTTCAAGGAGCTTGGTTTTGACTCGCTGACCGCGGTCGAACTGCGAAACCGGTTGAACGCGGCCACCGGGCTGCGGTTGCCGGCCACGCTGGTCTTCGACTACCCGACCCCACTCGCGCTCGCGGAACTCCTGCGAGCCGAACTCCTGCCCGACGAGCCGGCCGCGGCCCCGCTGCTGGCCGAACTCGAACGGCTGGAGGCGGCACTGGCCATGGTGGCGCCCGCGGACATCTCCGCGATCGCCCCCAGGCTGAAGGCGTTGGCGGCCAGGTGGGTCACCGGGCCGGAAGAGGACACGGAGGCAATCGAGTCCGCCTCCGATGACGACCTGTTCGACTTCATCGACAAGGAGTTCGGACAGTCCGATTAGGACGGACTCGCGGAGTACAAAAACTGGGGATGGGCTTGATGTCGAACGAAGAGAAGCTCCGCGAGTACCTCAAGCGGGTCACCACCGACCTGCACCGCACCACCAAGAAGCTCCGAGAGGTCGAGGAGGCCGGGCACGAGCCCGTCGCCATCATCGGCATGAGCTGCCGCCTGCCCGGCGGGGTCGACAGTCCGGAATCCCTGTGGGACCTCGTCTCCACTGGCGGTGACGCGGTCGGCGGGTTTCCCGCCGACCGCGGGTGGGACCTCGAAGGGCGCTACGACGCCGACCCGGACAACCTGGGCACCTACTACGCCCGCGAAGCCGGATTCGTCTACGACGCGGGCAAGTTCGACGCCGGCTTCTTCGGCATCTCCCCGCGCGAAGCCCTCGCCATGGACCCGCAGCAGCGGCTGATCCTGGAAGCCTCCTGGGAGGCCTTTGAGCGCTCGGGCATCGACCCGAACTCCTTGCGTGGCAGCCGGACCGGAGTGTTCAGCGGAGCGTGGTTCTCCGGTTACACCCCGGGTCTGGACCAGTCCCCGCAGCACCTGGAAGGCCACCTGCTCTCCGGCGCGGCCACCAGCTTCGTCTCCGGCCGCGTCGCCTACACCCTCGGTCTGGAGGGCCCCGCCCTCACCGTGGACACCGCCTGCTCCTCCTCGCTGGTCGCCCTGCACCTGGCGGTGAAGGCGCTGCGCAACAACGAGTGCGGGCTCGCGCTCACCGGTGGCGTCACCGTGATGTCCAGCCTCAACTCACTCGTCGAGTTCTCCCGCCAGGGCGGACTGGCCGCCGACGGCCGCTGCAAGCCCTTCTCCGCCGCGGCCGACGGCTTCGGTTTCGCCGAGGGCGTGGGCATGCTGGTCCTCGAACGGCTCTCCGACGCCCAGCGCAACGGCCACCAGATCCTCGCCGTGATCCGCGGCACCGCGGTCAACCAGGACGGCGCCTCCAACGGCCTCACCGCCCCCAACGGCCCGTCCCAGCGCCGGGTCATCGCCGAGGCGCTCGGCGACGCCCGCCTCACCCCGGCCCAGGTCGACGTGGTCGAGGCGCACGGCACCGGCACCTCGCTCGGCGACCCGATCGAAGCCCAGGCCCTGCTCGCCACCTACGGCCAGGACCGGGACCGCCCGCTCTGGCTCGGCTCGGTCAAGTCCAACATCGGGCACACCCAGGCCGCCGCGGGCGTCGCCGGTGTGATCAAGATGGTGCTGGCCCTGCGCAACGGGGTGCTGCCGCAGACCCTGCACGTGGACGAGCCCTCCCCGCATGTGGACTGGTCCGCCGGATCGGTCTCCCTGCTCACCGAGCGCCTGGACTGGCCGGACACCGGGCAGCCGCGTCGCGCCGGGGTGTCCTCCTTCGGCATGAGTGGCACCAACGCGCACACCATCCTGGAGCAGGCACCGGCCGCCGAACCCGTTGACACCGAACCGGTCGCGACCACGGTGTCGCCCATCCTGCTCGCCGCCCGCGGTGCCGACGCCCTGCGCGGCCAGGCCGAACGCCTGCTGTCCTTTGTGGACAACAATCCTGAACTCTCGCTGAACGACCTCGGTTTCTCCCTCGTAACCACCCGCAGCCGGTTCGACCATCGCGCCCTGCTGGCCACCGGCGACCGGGACGCACTGCGCGCCGGACTCGGCGCCCTCGCCGCGAACATGCCCGACGCCGCACTGGTGCAGGGTGTGTCCGGAGTGGATGGCCGGGTCGTGTTCGTCTTCCCCGGTCAGGGCTCGCAGTGGCAGGGCATGGCCCTGGAACTCCTCGACACCGCACCGGTCTTCGCCGACCGGCTCACCGAATGCGGCCAGGCCCTGGCCGAGTTCACCGACTGGGATCTCCTGGAAGTGCTGCGCGGCAACGGCCCCGGCTTTGACCGGGTCGACGTGGTGCAGCCCGCGCTGTGGGCCGTGATGGTGTCCCTGGCCGCGCTCTGGCGCTCCTACGGCGTCGAACCCGCCGCGGTCGTCGGCCACTCCCAGGGCGAGATCGCCGCCGCCGCCGTCTCCGGCGCGCTCTCGCTCCGCGACGCCGCCAAGGTGGTCGCCCTGCGCAGCAAGGCAATCCGCGCACTGGCCGGTAAGGGCGGCATGATGTCGGTCGCGCTCTCCGGCGACCAGGCCGCCGAGCGACTGGCCCGCTGGGACGGCCGGATCTCGGTCGCCGCGCACAACGGCCCCGCCTCGGTGGTCGTCGCCGGTGACCCGGACGCCCTCGACGAGCTGTTCGCCGACTGCGAGGCCAGCGACATCCGGGTGCGCAAGATCCCGGTGGACTATGCCTCGCACTCCGCGCACGTGGAAACCATCCGCACCGAACTCCTCGACGTCCTCAGTGGACTGGAGCCCCGGACCGCGGATATCCCCTTCTACTCCACCGTCACCGCGGCCGTCATCGACACCGCGCGGCTGGACGGCGAGTACTGGTACACCAACCTGCGCCAGACCGTGCGCTTCGCCGAGACCACCAGGCTGCTCGCCCAGGACGGCTTCCGCTTCTTCGTCGAGGCCAGCCCGCACCCGGTGCTCACCTTCGGCGTCCAGGAAACCCTCGCCGATCTGGACGCCGTCGCGGTCGGCTCCCTGCGCCGGGAGCAGGGCGGCCTGGACCGGTTCCTGCTCTCCCTCGGCGAGGCCGAGACCCGCGGCTTGCCGGTCGACCTGAGCCCCGCCTTCCCCGGCGCGCGGCGGATCGACCTGCCCACCTACGCCTTCCAGGGCCGCTGGTACTGGCTCGAACCCGAGCACACCGCCGTCGCCGCCGACCCGGCCGACGCCGAGTTCTGGACCGCGGTGGAGAACGAGGACCTCGACCAGCTCGCCAGCACCCTGGGCACCGGCACCGAGCCGCTCAGCGGCGTGCTGCCCGCACTGACCGCCTGGCGTCGCCAGCGCCGGGACCAGTCCACTGTGGACGGTTGGCGCTACCGGGTCAGCTGGCAGCAGCTCGCCGAACCGGCCGCCGCGCCGCTGTCCGGCACCTGGCTCCTTGTGCTCCCCGAACAGAACCACCCCTTGACCACCGCGGTTTCGACCGCACTGCGCGCTCGTGGCGCCGACGTCGCCGAGCTGGTGCTCGACCGCGTTGACCGCGCCGGGCTCGCCCAGCAGCTCGCCACCCTTCCCGTGGCGCCCAGCGGAGTGCTCTCCCTGCTGGGCCTGGACACCTCGGCCCACCCCGAGGTGTCCAGGGGGCTGCGACTGACCGTCACCCTCACCCAGGCCCTCGGCGACGCGCAGGTCGACGCTCCACTGTGGACTGTCACCAGTGGCGCGGTCGGCACCGGACCGGCCGACCCGGTCCGCGCGCCGGTGGCCGCCCAGGTCTGGGGCTTCGGCCGGGTCGCCGCACTCGAACACGCCCGCCGCTGGGGCGGCTTGATCGACCTGCCCGGCAACCCCGACGAACAAGCCGTCAACCGCCTCACCGCGTTGCTGGCCGGTGCGGGGGAGGAGGACCAGCTCGCGGTGCGCGCCAACGGCATCCTGGCCCGCCGCCTGGCGCACGCCCCGCGCGGCACCACCAAACGCGAGTGGCAGCCCACCGGGACCGTGCTGGTCACCGGCGGCACCGGCGCGATCGGCGCCCAGGTGGCCCGCTGGCTGGCCCGCAACGGCGCCGACCACCTCGTCCTCACCAGCCGCCGCGGCCCGGAAGCCCCCGGCGCGCTCGACCTCGCCGCCGAACTCGGCGAACTGGGCGCCAAGGCATCCATCGAAGCCTGCGACATCAGCGACCGCGAGGCCGTGCGCGACCTCCTCGCCAGGCACCCGGTCACCGCGATCATGCACGTGGCCGGGGTCCCGCAGGCCACCGCGGTCACCGACACCACCCAGGACGAACTGGCCGAGGTCACCGCGGTCAAGATCGCCGGGGCCGCGCACCTGGCCGAGTTCGCCGGCGACCTGGACGCGTTTGTGCTGTTCTCCTCCAACTCCGGGGTCTGGGGCAGCGCGGGTCACACCGGGTACGCCGCGGGCAACGCCTACCTGGACGCACTCGCCCAGCACCGCCGCGCGCACGGCAAGCCCGCGCTCGCGGTGGCCTGGGGCGCCTGGGCCGACGGCGGCATGGCCGAGGGTGACGCGGGGGAGCAGTTGCGCCGCCGCGGCATCCTGGAAATGCGCCCCGACCTGGCCATCGCCGCCCTGCAGCGGGCCATGGACGAGGACGAGACCACCATCGCCATCGCGGATATGGACTGGACCAAGTTCGCGCCCACCTTCACCTCGGTCCGTCCCAGTCCGCTGCTGGGGGAGCTGCCCGAGGTCAAGGCCCTGCTTGCCGAGGCCGAACCGGAGACCGATTCCGGCCTGGCGCAACGACTCGCCACCGCCTCCCCGCTGGAACAGCGGCGCGCACTCGTCGACCTGGTGCGCACCCAGGTGGCCGGGGTGCTCGGCCACGACACCAGCGAAGCGGTGGACCCCGGCCGCGCCTTCCGCGAACTGGGCTTCGACTCGCTCACCGCGGTCGAACTGCGCAACCGGCTCACCGCCGCCACCGGCCTGCGGCTGCCCGCCACCCTGGCCTTCGACCACCCCACGCCCACCGTGCTCGCCGAGTTCCTGCGCGCCGAGCTGTTCCCCGCGGTCGAGGGCGCCGACGAGTCCGAAACGCGGATCCGGGCCGCGCTCGCCGCCCTGCCGCTGTCCCGAATCCGGGACGCCGGCCTGCTGGACGCCTTGCTGCGCCTGGCCGACGGCGACCCCAGCGCAGTTGAGTCCACTGTGGACGACGGCGAGACCATCGACGAGATGGACGCCGACGACCTGGTGCGCCTGGCCCTGCAGGGCTCCGACTCCTGACCTGACCGAGCTTGTGGAGACCATGATGGCTACCCCGACCGACAAGGTCGTCGAGGCCCTGCGCGCCTCGCTCAAGGAGACCGAACGCCTGCGGCAGCACAACAAGCAGCTCGACGCCGCCACCCGCGAACCCCTGGCCATCATCGGCCTGAGCTGCCGCCTGCCCGGCGGCGCGGACAACCCCGAGGCGCTCTGGCGCCTGGTCACCGGCGGTGTGGACGCGGTCGGCGACCTGCCCACCAACCGCGGCTGGGACCCGGCCACGATCTATGACGCGGACGCCACCGGACCGCAGGCCACCGAGGCCGGTTTCCTCTACGACGCCACCGAGTTCGACGCCGACTTCTTCGGCATCTCCCCTCGGGAGGCCGCCGCGATGGACCCGCAGCAGCGTCTGCTGCTGGAGGCGTCCTGGACCGCGATCGAACACGCCGGCATCGACCCGACCGCGTTGCACGGCAAGCCGGTCGGCGTGTTCGCCGGTGTCTCCGGCCAGGGCTACGGCGTTGGCCTGCAACAGGCGGGCACCGGCTCCGAGGGCTACTTCCTCACCGGCGGCGCCACCGCGGTCGCCTCCGGCCGCATCGCCTACACCCTCGGCCTGTCCGGGCCCGCGGTCACCATCGACACCGCCTGCTCCTCCTCCCTAGTAGCCCTGCACCTGGCCGCGCAGTCGCTGCGCACCGGGGAATGCGAACTGGCGCTGGTCGGCGGCGTCGCGGTGATGGCCACCCCCGGCGCGTTCACCGAGTTCTCCCGGCAGAGCGGCCTGGCTCCCGACGGCCGCTGCAAGTCCTTCTCCTCCACCGCAGACGGCGTCGGCTGGGGTGAGGGCGTCGGCGTGCTGCTGGTCGCCCGCCTCGCCGACGCGCAGCGCCTCGGCCACCGGATCCTCGCGGTGGTGCGCGGCAGCGCGATCAACCAGGACGGCGCCTCCAACGGCCTCACCGCACCCAGCGGGCCGGCCCAGCAGCGGGTCATCCGCGCCGCACTGGCCAACGCCCGACTGTCCACTTCGGACGTCGACGTGGTCGAAGCGCACGGCACCGGCACCACCCTCGGCGACCCGATCGAAGCCCAGGCCCTGCTGGCAACCTACGGCCAGGACCGGGACCGTCCACTGTGGCTGGGATCGCTCAAGTCCAACATCGGCCACACCCAGGCCGCCTCCGGAATCGCGGGCGTCATCAAGATGGTCCTCGCGCTCAACCACGGCGTGCTGCCACGCACCCTGCACGTGGACGAGCCGAGCCCGCACGTGGACTGGTCCGCCGGCTCGGTCGCCCTGCTCACCGAGGAACAGCCCTGGCCCGAGGGTGTGCGCCGGGCCGCGGTGTCCAGCTTCGGCGTGAGCGGCACCAACGCGCACGTCATCCTGGAACAGGCCCCCGCCGCAGAACCGGCCGCCCCGGGCACCCCGATCCTCGACGTGGCCCCGATCCTGCTCTCCGCCAAGGGCCTCGACGCCCTGCGCGCCCAGGCCACCGCCCTCCGCCAGCTGGACGCCCCGCTGCCCGACCTGGCCTACGCCACGCTCACCTCGCGGGCCAAGCTCGGCCACCGCGCACTCGTGCTCGCCGACACCCGCGACACCCTGCGCACCGCCCTGGACGCCCTCGCCACCGGCGACACCGCCCCAGGCTTGATCCAGGGCGCCGTCGCCGAGGGCCGCACCGCGTTCCTGTTCTCCGGCCAGGGTTCCCAGCGCCTGGGCATGGGCCGCGAACTGGCCGCGAAGTTCCCGGTGTTCGCCGACGCCTTCGACGCGGTCTGCACCGAACTGGACCGGCACCTGGACCGTCCGCTCCGCGAAGTCCTTGACACCGAAGAACTGCACCAGACCGGCTACACCCAGCCCGCCCTGTTCGCCATCGAGGTCGCGCTGTACCGCCTGGTCGAATCCTTCGGCGTCACCCCCGATGTCGTGGCGGGCCACTCCATCGGCGAGCTGGCCGCCGCGCACATCGCGGGCGTGTTCTCCCTCCCCGACGCCGCCAAGCTGGTCGCCGCGCGCGGCAGGCTGATGCAGGCGTTGCCCGCCGGTGGCGCCATGGTCGCCGTGCAGGCCAAGGAGGAGGAGGTCCGGGCGACGGACGAGGTGGCCATCGCCGCGATCAACGGTCCGGACTCGGTGGTCATTTCCGGGACCGAGTCCGCCGTGCTCGCGCTGGCCGCCGAGTTCGCCGCCCAGGGCCGCAAGACCCGGCGGCTCCAGGTCAGCCACGCCTTCCACTCCCCGCTGATGGACGGCATGCTCGCCGACTTCCGCGCCGTCGCCGAGACCATTTCCTTTGCCACCCCGGTGATCCCACTGGTCTCCACGCTCACCGGCCAGCCGGTGTCCGCCGAGCTGACCAGCCCGGACTACTGGGTGCGGCACGTGCGCGAGTCGGTGCGCTTCGCCGACGCGCTGCGCTGCCTGAACGAGGACGAGGTGGTCACCTTCCTGGAGATCGGCCCCGGCGGCGTGCTGTCCGCACTGGGTCAGGAAACCCTGGACGCCGCCTTCCTGCCGCTGCTGCGCAAGGACCGCGCCGAGCCCGAGGCTCTGCTCACCGGCCTGGCCGAGGCCCTGGTCCGCGGCGTGGACGTCGATCTGTCCACTGTGGCCGGTGGCAGCCGGATCGACCTGCCCGGCTACCCGTTCCAGCGCCAGCACTACTGGCTGGACGGCGCGGCCCCCGCCGACGCCGCGGCACTCGGCCTGACCGCCGCCGAGCACCCGCTGCTCGGCGCGGCCCTGCCGCTGCCAGGCAGCGACGGCTTCGTCTTCACCGGCAGCCTCTCCCTGCGCACCCACCCCTGGCTGGCCGACCACACCGTCCTGGACACGGTCCTGTTGCCCGGCACCGCCTTTGTCGACCTGGCCCTGCACGCCGGCCGCCAGCTCGGCGCGGACACCGTGGCCGAACTGACCATCGAGGCCCCGGTGGTGCTGCCCGCCGACGGCGCGGTCCAGCTCCAGCTCGCGGTCACCGCCCTGGACGAGACCGGCCGCCGCGGCCTGACCCTGCACTCCCGCACCGGCGACACCTGGCTCCGGCACGCCAGCGGCCTGCTCGCCACCGACTCCGCACCCGCCCAGCCGGAAGGCGTGTGGCCGCCCGCCGACGCCGTCCCGGTGGACGTCTCCGGGCTCTACGACCGGGTCGCCGAATGGGGCTACGACTACGGCCCCACCTTCCAGGGCCTCAAAGCCGCCTGGCAGCACGGCACCGACGTGCTCGCCGAAGTGACCCTGCCCGACAACGACGGCGCCGAGTTCGGCGTGCACCCGGCCCTGCTGGACGCCGCGCTGCACGCGGTCGGCCTGGGCACCCTGATCGCCGACACCGGCCAGGCCCGGCTGCCCTTCCTGTGGAACGACGTCACCCTGCACCAGCCCGGCGCCTCCACCGTCCGCGTCCGCCTCACCCCGGTCGCCGCCGACGCCGTCTCGCTCACCCTGTCCGACACCGCGGGCAACCCGGTCGCCTCAATCGGCTCGCTGGTACTCCGCCCGGTCTCCGCCGAACAGCTCCAGACCGCACGGGACAGCAACGACTCTCTGTTCCGCCTGGACTGGACCAAACTGTCCACAGTGGAGTCCGAACTGACCGACGCGGTGGTCGTGCACAGCACCGAATCCGACGTCCGGGCCGCCACCGCACACATCCTGCAGGCCGCGCAGGACTTCCTGGCCAACCCGGAACTCGCCCTCGACCGGCTGATCGTGGTCACCGCCAACGCGGACACCGACCTGGCCGCCGCCGCCGTGCACGGCCTGATCCGCGCCGCCCAGGCCGAGGAGCCCGGCCGGTTCGTCCTGGTCGACACCGACGACCAGGCCCTGATCGCGGCCGCGGTGGCCACCGGCGAACCCGAACTCCGGATCCGCGGCGGCAAGGTTTACGCCCCGCGCCTGGCCCGCGCCACCGGCACCGCCGCCAAACTCGACGGCCCGGTGCTGGTGACCGGCGCGACCGGCAGCCTCGGCACGCTGTTCGCCCGCCACCTGGTCACCGAACACGGCATCCGCGACCTGGTCCTCACCAGCCGCCGCGGCCTCGACGCCCCCGGCGCCACCGACCTCCGCGACGAGCTGACCGCCTTGGGCGCCAACGTGATCGTCGCCGCCTGCGACGCCGCCGACCGCGAGGCCCTGGCCGCCCTGCTCGCCGAACACCCGGTCAACGCCGTGGTGCACACCGCGGGCGTGCTCGACGACGGCATGCTCACCGCGCTCACCCCCGACCGCCTGGACACCGTGCTGCGCCCCAAACTGGACGCCGCCCGCAACCTGGACGAACTGACCGGCCCGGACACCACCCTGGTGCTGTTCTCCTCGGCCGCGGCCACCTTCGGCAACGCCGGTCAGGGCAACTACGCCGCCGCCAACGCGGTCCTGGATACCCTGGCCCGCCGGCGTTCCAAGCAGGGCAAGCCCACCGTGTCGCTGGCCTGGGGCCTGTGGGCACAGGGCATGGCCGACGGCGTGGACACCACCCGGCTCACCCGCGGCGGCGTCAACGCACTGTCCACAACGGACGGTCTCGCGTTGTTCGACGCGGCCCTCGGCTCTGGCGAATCGGTGCTGGTGCCGATGCGCCTGTCCACCAAGGCCACCAGCGAGGAGATCCCGCCGCTGCTGCGCGGCCTGATCAAGCCCAAGCCGCGCAAGGCCACCGAATCCGGTTCGGACGCCCTGCGCCAGCGACTGGCCGGACTCGACCTGGACGACCGGGCCACCGCGCTCATCGACCTGGTGCGCGCCAAGGCCGCCGCCGTGCTTGGCCACGGCTCGGCCGGTGCGGTGCAGGAAAGCCGCGCCTTCCAGGACCTGGGCTTCGACTCGCTCACCGCGGTCGAACTGCGCAACCAGCTCACCGCCGCCACCGGCCTGCGGCTGCCCGCCACCCTGGTCTTCGACTACCCCACCCCGGTCGCCCTCGCCGGCTACCTCCTGGAGGAACTGCCGGTCGAACAGACCACCGTCCCGGTGCTGGCCGAACTGGACCGCCTCGCGGCCAGTCTGACCGCGCTCACCGGGGACACCCGCGCCGAAGCCGTCGCGAGACTCCGGGCCCTGCTGTCCACAGTGGACGGACTGCCCGACCAGACCCCCGCCGCCCAGCTCGACTCGGCCACCGACGACGAACTCTTCGCCCTCGTCGACTCCGAGCTTGGCGTCCACTGACCACCGACAAAAGATACTGAGGGGGCGGCATGTCGCCGACGACTGAGGACAAGCTCCGCGACTACCTGAAGCGGGTCATCGCGGACCTCCAGCAGACCAAGGCGCGCCTGCACGAGGTGGAGGCCGAGGACCGCGAGCCGATCGCGATCGTCGGCATGGCCTGCCGCTACCCCGGCGGGGTCAGCTCGCCCGAGGACCTGTGGCGGCTGGTGGACAGTGGCGGCGACGCCATCTCCGGCTTCCCGGCCAACCGCGGCTGGGACCTCAACGGCCTCTACCACCCCGACCCCGAACACCCCGGCACCTCATACGTGCGGGAGAGCGGGTTCCTGCACACCGCCGACGAGTTCGACCCCGGCTTCTTCGGCATCTCCCCGCGCGAAGCCCTGGCCATGGACCCGCAGCAGCGCCTGCTGCTGGAGACCGCCTGGGAGACCTTCGAGCGCGCGGGCATCGACCCGGCCACGGTGCGTGGCAGCAAGACCGGCGTGTTCGCGGGCCTGATGTACCACGACTACGCGGCCCGCCTGCACAGCGTGCCCGCCGGCGTCGAGGGCTACCTCAGCACCGGCAACTCCGGCAGCGTGGTCTCCGGCCGGGTGTCCTACACCCTTGGCCTGGAAGGGCCTTCGGTCACCATCGACACCGCGTGCTCGTCCTCGCTGGTGGCGCTGCACCTGGCCGTGCAGTCGCTGCGCAACGGCGAGTGCACCCTCGCGCTGGCCGGTGGCGTGGCGATCATGTCCACCCCGGGCGCCTTCGTCGAGTTCTCCCGCCAGCGCGGCCTCGCCCCCGACGGCCGCTCCAAGTCCTTCGCCGCGGCCGCCGACGGCACCTCCTGGTCCGAGGGCGTCGGCATGCTCCTGGTCGAGCGCCTCTCCGACGCGCAGCGCAACGGGCACCCGATCCTCGCGGTGGTGCGTGGCAGCGCGGTCAACCAGGACGGCGCGTCCAACGGCCTCACCGCGCCGAACGGCCCGTCCCAGCGCCGGGTGATCCGCGCCGCGCTGGCCAACGCCCAGCTCGCCGCCGAGGACGTGGACGCGGTCGAGGCGCACGGCACCGGCACCGTGCTCGGCGACCCGATCGAAGCCCAGGCCCTGCTTGCCACCTACGGCAAGGAGAAGTCGGCTGAGCAGCCGCTCTGGCTCGGCTCGCTCAAGTCCAACCTCGGTCACACCCAGGCCGCAGCCGGTGTCGGCGGCATCATCAAGATGGTCATGGCACTGCGCAACGGCGTGCTGCCGCAGACCCTGCACGTGGACGAGCCCACCCCGCACGTGGACTGGTCCGCGGGCGCCGTCTCGCTGCTCACCGAGGCCCAGCCGTGGCCGGACACCGGCCGCCCGCGCCGCGCCGCCGTGTCCAGCTTCGGCGTCTCCGGCACCAACGCGCACACCATCCTGGAACAGGCCCCCGCCGCCGAATTCGCCGAGCCCGCAACGGTTCCGGCGGTGCTGCCGATCGCGCTGTCCGCCCGCGGCCCCGAGGCCCTGCGGGCCCAGGCCGCCAACCTGCTCACCTTCCTCGACCGGAACCCGGACCTCCCGCTCGCCGACCTCGGCCGCGCCCTCGCCCTGGGCCGCAGCGCCTTCGAACACCGCGCCGTCGCCCTCACCCGCGACCCCGCCGACCTGCGCGGCGCGCTCACCGCGCTCGCCGCCGGGACCCCGGCCGCGAACCTGGTCACCGGCGAGAGCATCGGCACCGGCAAGGTCGTCTTCGTTTTCCCCGGCCAGGGCTCGCAGTGGCAGGGCATGGCCGTCGAACTCCTGGCGACCTCCCCGGTCTTCGCCGCCCGCCTCACCGAATGCGCCGAGGCCCTCCGCGAGTTCACCGACTGGGACCTCCTCGACGTCCTGCGCACCGGTGACTTCGACCAGGTTGACGTCGTGCAGCCCGCACTGTGGGCGGTCATGGTGTCCCTGGCCGCGCTGTGGCGGGCCAACGGCGTCGAACCCACCGCGGTCATCGGCCACTCCCAGGGCGAGATCGCCGCCGCCGCGGTGTCCGGCGCACTGTCGCTGCGGGACGCGGCCAAGGTGGTCGCGTTGCGCAGCAAGGCAATCCGCGCACTGGCGGGCAAGGGCGGCATGATGTCGATCTCGCTGCCAGTAGCCGACGTGGAAGCCCGCCTGATCCGCTGGGACGGCCGGATCTCGGTCGCCGCGGTCAACGGCAGCGCCTCCGTGGTGGTCGCCGGTGACCCGGACGCCCTGGAAGAGCTGTTCATCGACTGCGAGACCGCGGAAATCCGGGTGCGCAAGATCCCGGTGGACTACGCCTCGCACTCCGCGCACGTGGAGACCGTCCACGCCGAACTCCTCGAAGTCCTCAGTGGACTGGAGCCTAAGGCCGCCGAGATCCCGTTCTACTCCACCGTTTTCGCCGAGCGATTCGACACCACCGGCCTGGACGCCGAGTACTGGTACACCAACCTGCGCCAGACCGTGCGGTTCGAGGAAACCGTGCGACTGCTGGGCGAGGCCGGGTTCCGCTTCTTCGTCGAGGCCAGCCCGCACCCGGTGCTCACCTTCGGAATCCAGGAAACCGTGGAGGCCGTCGCGGTCGGCTCGCTGCGCCGGGACGAAGGCGGCCTGGACCGCTTCCTGAACTCCCTGGCTGAAGGCCAGGTTCGCGGCCTGCCCATGCGCTGGGACACCCTGTGGGGTGGCAGCGCACACCTCGACCTGCCCACCTACGCCTTCCAGCGCAAGCGGTTCTGGCTGGAGGACGGCACCCCCGCCGTCGAGCACACCGCCGCCCCGGCCGACGCCGAGTTCTGGGCAGCGGTCGAGACCGAGGACCTCGGCACCCTGGCCGCCACCCTGGGCGCCGAGGCCGACACCCTCACCGGCGTGCTGCCGGTGCTCGCCGCCTGGCGCCGCCAGCGCCGCGAACAGTCCACTGTGGACGGCTGGCGGTACCGGGTGGAATGGCGGTCGATCACCCCGCCCGCGGCCACCCTCACCGGTGACTGGCTGGTCATCCAGCCCGAAGGCCACACCAAAACCGTGCTGCCCGGCGCACACGTCCTGGAAATCGGCGGCTCCCTGGACCGCGCCACCCTCGCGGACCGCCTGACCGCACTCGACTTCGCCCCCGCCGGAGTGCTGTCCCTGCTCGCCCTGGACGAATCCCCGCTGGCCGAACACCCGCTGCCCGCCGGACTCGCCGGCACCGTGGTGCTCACCCAGGCCCTCGGCGACGCCGGGATCAGCGCGCCACTCTGGTGCGCCACCCGCGGCGCCATCTCCACCTCCCCTGTGACCACTGTCGGCCCTGGCAAGCAGGCCTCCGCAGACCGCGTCCGCAGCGCCACCCAGGCCCAGATCTGGGGTCTTGGCCGGGTCATCGCCCTGGAACACCCCGAACGCTGGGGCGGCCTGGTCGACCTGCCCGACCGCCTCGACGACACCACCACCGCCCGCCTGCACGCGGTGCTCGCCGCGGCCGATGAGGACCAGGTCGCCCTCCGCGCCGCCGGGATCTTCGCCCGCCGCCTCGGCCACGCCCCGCTCGGCTCGGCCGCCCCGGTCCGCAGCTGGCAGCCCACCGGCACCGCACTGGTCACCGACGGCTCCGGCGCACTCGGCTCGCTGGTCGCGCAGTGGCTGTCCCGCAACGGCATCGAGCACCTGGTGCTCGCCGGAACCCACGACGACAGCGCGGAAACCCTGCGCGCCCAACTGGAAGCCGACGGCACCCGGGTCACCCTGGCCGCCTGCGAGGTCGGCGACCGGGCCGCGCTGCGCGCCGTGCTGGCCGAGCACAACCCGGCCACCGTGGTGCACGCCCCGCCGGTCGTCCCGCTGAACCCCTTGGCGGACACCGATCTCGCCGGCTTCGCCGCCGTGGTCAACGCCAAGACCGCCGCCGCCGCGCACCTGGACGCCCTGCTCGACGACACCGTCGAGACCGTGGTGTTCTGCTCCTCGGTCGCCGGGATCTGGGGCGGCGGCAACCAGGGCGCCTACGCCGCGGGCACCGCCTACCTGGACGCGCTCGCCGAGGCCCGCCGCGGTCGCGGCCTGCCCGGCACCGCCATCGCGTGGAGCCCATGGGACGGCGGCGACACCACCACCGAGGACAGCTACGGCGAGTTCCTGCGCCGCCGCGGCGTCACCGCGATGGACCCGGAACTCGCGCTGTCCGCACTGCGCCAGGCCATCGAGCACGACGAGCCGGTGCTCACCGTGGCCGACATCGACTGGGCCCGGTTCGTGCCCGGCTTCACCGCCGCCCGCCCGAGTCACCTCTTCGACGAACTGCCCGAGGCCCAGGCCCTCACCGAGGCCGAACCCGCCGCGGCGGTGGAAACCTCCCCGCTGGTGCAGCGCCTGTCCGGACTGTCCGAAGTGGACCAGTTCAAGCTGGTCCTGGACCTGGTCCGCACCCAGCTCGCCGCGGTCCTGGAACACGCCTCCCCGGACGCCGTCGACGTCAACCGCGCCTTCCGCGAACTCGGCTTCGACTCACTCACCGCGGTCGACCTGCGCAACCGCCTCAACACCGCCACCGGCCTGAAACTCCCGGCCACCCTGGTCTTCGACTACCCGACTGCCACCGTGCTCGCCGAGCACCTGCGCGGCGAACTCGTCGGCCACGCCGCCCAGATCGCCGGACCGGTGTACACCGCGGCCGCCGATGACGAGCCGATCGCCATCATCGGCATGGCCTGCCGCTTCCCCGGCGGCGTCACCAGCCCGGAAGCGTTGTGGCGCCTCATCGAGGCCGGTGGCGACGCGATCACCGGGTTCCCCACCGACCGCGGCTGGGACCTCGGCGCGCTGATCGACCCTAACGGCCGCACCGGATCCAGCTACGTCGGCCACGGCGGCTTCCTGCACGACGCGAGCGAGTTCGACCCGGCCTTCTTCGGCATCTCCCCGCGCGAGGCCCTGGCCATGGACCCGCAGCACCGCCTGCTGCTGGAAACCTCCTGGGAGACCTTCGAGCGCGCCGGCATCGACCCGGACTCCTTGCGCGGCAGCCGGACCGGAGTGTTCGCCGGGACCAACGGCCAGCACTACGCCCCGCTGCTGGCCGGTGCCCCGGAGAACCTCTCCGGCTACCTGGCCACCGGCAACGGCGCCAGCGTGCTCTCCGGCCGGGTCTCCTACACCTTCGGCCTTGAGGGCCCGGCGGTCACCGTTGACACGGCCTGCTCCTCCTCGCTGGTCGCCCTGCACTGGGCGGTCCAGTCGCTGCGCAACGGCGAATGCTCCCTCGCCCTGGCCGGTGGCGTGACAATCATGTCCACCCCGGACATGTTCTTCGAGTTCAGCCGCCAGAACGGCCTCGCCCGCGACGGCCGCTCCAAGGCATTCGCGGCCGCCGCGGACGGTTTCGCCCTCGCCGAGGGCGTGGGCATGCTGCTGGTCGAACGCCTCTCCGACGCCCGCCGCAACGGCCACCCGGTGCTGGCCATCGTCAAGGGCAGCGCGGTCAACCAGGACGGCGCCTCCAACGGCCTCACCGCCCCCAACGGCCCATCCCAGCAACGCGTCATCCGCCAGGCCCTGGCCAACGCCGGACTGTCCACTTCGGACGTCGACCTGGTCGAGGCGCACGGCACCGGCACCACCCTTGGCGACCCGATCGAAGCCCAGGCGCTCATCGCGACCTACGGCCAGGACCGGGAAACCCCGCTGTGGCTGGGATCCCTGAAGTCCAACATCGGCCACACCCAGGCCGCCGCCGGGGTCGCGGGTGTGATGAAGACCGTGCTGGCCATGCACCACGGCCTGCTGCCCAAGACCCTGCACATCGACGCGCCCAGCCCGCAGATCGACTGGTCCGCCGGATCCGTCTCGCTGCTCACCGAGGCCCAGCCCTGGCCCGATGGCGTGCGCCGCGCGGCGGTGTCCAGCTTCGGTATCAGTGGCACCAACGCGCACGTCATCATCGAAGCGGCCCCCGCCGAGGAGCCGCTCGAAACCTCCACTGTGGACACTCCGGTGCCGGTGCGGCTCACCGCCCGCACCCCCGAAGCCCTGCGGGGCCAGGCCCGCGCGCTCGCCGCGCACCTGGCGGCCCACCCGCAGACCCACCTGCCCGACCTGGCGCACTCCCTGCTCAGCACCCGCGGCGCCTTCGACCAGCGCGCCCTGCTGGTCGCCGCCAACCCCGCCGAACTGAGCACCGGCCTGGACGCGCTCGCCACCGGCGAACCCTGGCCCGGCCTCACCACCGGCGTGGCCGCGGCGGGGGAGCAGGTCGCCTTCGTCTTCCCCGGCCAGGGCTCGCAGTGGCTCGGCATGGCCGTGGAACTCTTCGAGACCAACCAGGTCTTCGCCGACCGCCTCACCGACTGCGCCCAGGCCCTCGCCGAGTTCACCGACTGGGACCTTCTGGAAGTCTTGCGCGGCAACGGACCCGGCTTCGACCGCGTCGACGTCGTGCAGCCCGCACTGTGGGCGGTCATGGTCTCGCTCGCCGCACTCTGGCGTAGCTTCGGTGTCGAGCCCTCGGTGGTCGTCGGCCACTCCCAGGGCGAGATCGCCGCTGCCGCCGTGTCCGGTGCACTGTCCCTTCAGGACGCCGCCCGGGTGGTCACGTTGCGCAGCAAGGCGATCCGGGCACTGGCGGGCAAGGGCGGCATGATGTCCGTGCCGCTGCCGGTCGCCGAGGTCGAGGACCGGCTGACCCGCTGGGCTGGCCGCATCTCGGTCGCCGCGATCAACGGCACCTCCTCGGTGGTCGTCGCCGGCGAACCGGACGCCCTCGACGAGCTGTTCGCCGACTGCGAGGCCGCGAACATCCGGGCCCGCAAGATCCCGGTGGACTACGCCTCGCACTCCGCGTATGTGGCGGAGATCCGGGACGAGATCCTGCGTGTGCTGGCCCCCATCCGGCCGCGCACCTCCGACATCCCGTTCCACTCCACCGTCACCGGCGAACTGATCGACACCGCCGAGCTGGACGCCGAGTACTGGTACACCAACCTGCGCCAGACCGTCCGATTCGCCGAGGTCACCCGCGCCCTCGCCGAGCAGGGCTACCGCTACTTCGTCGAAGCCAGCCCGCACCCGGTGCTCGTCGTCGGCCTGCAGGAAACCCTGGAGGAGACCGGCAGCAACGCCATCGCCCTCGGCTCGCTGCGCCGCGAAGAAGGCGGCCTCGGCCGGTTCCTGCTCTCCCTCGGCGAGGCCGCCGTGCGCGGACTGCCGGTCGACTTCGGCCAGGTGCTTACCGGCGCCCACCGGATCGACCTGCCCACCTACGCCTTCCAGCGCGAGCGCTACTGGCTGGACACCCCGCGCACCAACGGATCCGACGCCGCCGAACTCGGCCTCACCGCCGCCGAACACCCGCTGCTCGGCGCCGCGATCACCCGCCCCGGCAGCGAGGAACTGCTGTTCACCGGCCGGATCTCGGTGCGCACCCACCCCTGGCTGGCCGACCACGCGGTGCTCGGCTCGATCCTGTTGCCCGGCACCGCCTTCGTCGAACTCGCCCTCCATGCCGCCGCGGCCGCCGGGTGCGACCGGGTGGAGGAACTCACCCTGGCCGCACCGCTGGTGCTGCCCGAGGACGCCGCGGTCAACCTGCACCTCACCATCGGCGCACCCGAACCGACCGGTGCCCGCACCCTGACCGTGCACTCCCAGACCGGCGCGGACGAGCCCTGGCAGCTGCACGCCACCGGCACCCTGCTGCCCGGCCTGGGCACCCCGGTCGCGGTCGGCGCCTGGCCGCCCGCAGGGGCCGAACCCGTTGCCCTGGACGGACTCTACGACCGGCTCAGCGAGGCGGGCTACGACTACGGCCCCAGCTTCCAGGGCCTGCGCACCGCCTGGACCAAGGGCGGCGAGGTCTTCGCCGAGGTCACCCTGCCCGAGGACCACCAGGACACCGGCTTCGCCCTGCACCCGGCCCTGCTGGACGCGGCCGTGCAGGCCATCGGCCTCGGCGGCTTCTTCAGCGCCGACCAGGCCCGGCTCCCGTTCGCCTGGACCGGCGTCAGCCTGCACACCACCGGCGCGACCAGTCTGCGCGTCCGACTGTCCAAGGTGGACGGTGACGGCATCGCGCTCGCGGTCACCGACCCCGGCGGCAACCCGGTCGCCACCGTCGACTCCCTGGTGCTGCGGGCACTCTCGGCGGACGCCCTCGGCGGCGGCCACCACGACTCGCTGTTCCAGTTCGACTGGGCCACCGTGCCCGCGCCCGGCACCCCGCTCGGCCGGGCCGCGGTCATCGGCGACGCCCTCGGGGTCGCCGCCGGCCTGCGCACCGCGGGCGTCCGGGTGGACGCCTGCGCCACACTGGCAGAACTGACCGAGGTTCCCGAGCTGGTATTCCTGCCACTGCCCACAGTGGACGGACCACTGGCCAAGGCCGCGCACACCGCCACCCTTATCGCTCTTGAGGCGGTACAGGGGTGGCTCGCGGGGGAGCGGTTCGTCCACTCGCGACTGGTCCTGGTGACCCAGGGCGCGGCCGGGCAGGTCACCGATCCGGCCGGTGCCGCGGTCTGGGGCCTGGTCCGCTCGGCCCAGGCCGAGGAGCCCGGCCGGTTCCTGCTCATCGACCTCGACGACCAGGACGCCTCCGCCCGCCAGCTCGCCGCCGCCGCGCAGACCGGCGAACCGCAGCTGGCCATCCGCCAGGGCAAGCTCACCGCACCCCGCCTGGCCCGGGTGCCCAACACCGCTACCGACCGTTCGGTCGGAAGTGGATCCGCGCTGGTCACCGGCGGTACCGGCACCCTCGGCGCGCTGGTCGCCCGGCACCTGGTCACCGGCCGCGGCGTGCGCGACCTGGTGCTCACCAGCCGCCGCGGCCTGGCCGCCCCCGGCGCCACCGCACTGCGCGAGGAACTCACCGCACTCGGCGCACGGGTCCGGATCGAGGCCTGCGACGCCGCCGACCGGGACGCCCTGGCCGCACTGCTCGACACTCTTGATCAACCCCTGTCGATCGTGGTGCACGCGGCAGGGGTGCTCGACGACGGCGTGCTCGGCGCGCTCACCCCGGATCGGCTGGCCAAGGTGTTGCGGCCCAAGGTGGACGCCGCGGTCAACCTGCACGAACTGACCGGCGACGTGACCGAGTTCATCCTGTTCTCCAGTGCCGCCAGCACCTTCGGCGGCGCGGGCCAGGGCAACTACGCCGCCGCCAACGCCTTCCTGGACGGACTCGCCGCCTACCGCCGTGAGCTGGGCAAACCCGCTGTGTCCCTGGCCTGGGGCCTGTGGGCGCAGGCCAGCGGCATGACCGGCCACCTGGACGAGGCCGAACTGGGGCGGCTGGCCAGGGCCGGTATGGCACCCCTGTCTTCAGAACAGGGGTTGGCACTGCTGGACGTGGCCAGCACAGTGGAATCGGCGGTGCTGGTGCCCATCAGGTTGGACACCACGGCGCTGCGGGCACAGGCCGAGGTGCCCGCCCTGCTGCGTGGGCTCGTCCGCAAGCCCGGTCGTCGAACGGCGACCGGTGCGGCCCCGGACGCCACGGCGCTCACGCAGCGACTGCACGGCCGCACCGGCGCCCAGCGGCGCGAGGTGCTGCTGGACCTGGTCCGCGGGCAGGTTGCCGCGGTGCTGGGGCACTCCTCGCCGGAAGCGGTGGAGGAGAGCAAGGGCTTCCTGGAACTCGGGTTCGACTCGCTCACCGCGGTCGAGCTGCGGAACCGGCTGAACGCGGCCACCGGCCTGCGCTTGGCCGCGACGCTGGTCTTCGACCACCCGACTCCGGAAGCGCTGGCCGCGCACCTGGACGACACCGTGCCCCAGGACACGGCCCCGGCGGGTGGCAGCCCGCTGCTGGCCGAACTGGACCGGCTGGAGGCCAGCCTGTCGGTGATCGTGCCCGACGACCTGTCCGGGATCGCCCCGGACGAGGAGTCCCGCGCACGCATCACCCTCCGGCTGAAGTCCCTGCTGGACCGGTGGACCGAGGCCAACGGCGCGACCGCGGCCGAAGACCTGGAAACGGCGACCGACGACGACCTGTTCGACCTCATTGGCAAGGAGTTCGGGATCTCCTAGGGGATTCCAACTGGGGAGAAGGGAACCACAGTGTCCAATGAGGACAAGCTCAGGCACTTCCTCAAGCAGGTGACCGCGGACCTGCGGCAGACCCGGCAGGAACTGGCCGAGGTCCGCGAGGCCGAGCGGGAGCCGATCGCCATCATCGGCATGAGCTGCCGCTACCCCGGTGGCATCGGCTCGCCTGAGCAACTGTGGGACCTGCTGGCCGCGGGCGGGGACGCTGTCACCGGGTTCCCGGCCGACCGCGGCTGGCCCGACCTGCTCGACGACGACCCGTCCGCCACCGGCCGCACCTACACCGGCCACGGCGCGTTCCTGGACGGCGTCGCCGAGTTCGACCCGGCCTTCTTCGGCATCTCCCCGCGCGAAGCCCTGGCCATGGACCCCCAGCAACGCCTGCTGCTGGAAACCTCCTGGGAAGCCTTTGAACGGGCCGGCATCGACCCGACCACGTTGCGCGGCAGCAAAACCGGCGTGTTCGCCGGCGTGATCTACAACGACTACGCCGCCCGCCTGCACGAGGTCCCCGAGGGCGTCGAGGGCTACCTCGGCACCGGCAACTCCGGCAGCGTCGCCTCCGGCCGCATCGCCTACACCCTCGGCCTGGAGGGCCCCGCCCTCACCATCGACACCGCGTGTTCGTCCTCGCTGGTCGCGCTACACCTTGCGGCGCAAGCACTCCGCAAGGGCGAATGCACCCTGGCCCTGGCCGGCGGCGTCACCACCATGGCCACTCCGCAGATCTTCGTCGAGTTCAGCCGCCAGCGCGGCCTGGCCACCGACGGCCGCTGCAAAGCCTTCGCCGACGCCGCCGACGGCACCGGCTGGGGCGAAGGCGCCGGCCTGCTCCTGGTGGAGAAACTCTCCGACGCCCAACGCAACGGCCACCCGATCCTGGCCGTGCTCAAGGGCAGCGCGGTCAACCAGGACGGCGCCTCCAGCGGCCTCACCGCGCCGAACGGCCCGTCCCAGCAACGCGTGATCCGCGCCGCCCTGGCCGACGCCCGCCTCACCCCGGCCCAGGTCGACGTGGTGGAAGCGCACGGCACCGGCACCCGCCTCGGCGACCCGATCGAAGCCCAGGCGGTACTCGCCGCCTACGGCCAGGACCGGGAAACCCCGCTGTGGCTGGGCTCGGTGAAGTCGAACATCGGCCACACCCAGGCTGCCGCCGGTGTCGCTGGCGTGATCAAGATGGTCCTGGCCATGCGGCACGGGGTGCTGCCCAAGACGCTGCACGTGGACGAGCCGTCGCGGCAGGTCGACTGGTCGGTGGGCGCGGTCTCGCTACTGACCGAGAACCAGGAGTGGCCGGCGGAGGTGCGGCGGGCCGGGGTGTCCAGCTTCGGGGTGAGCGGCACCAACGCGCACGTGATCCTGGAACAGGCCCCGGCACCCGCGGAACCCGAGCCGACCGCCGCTGACCCGGCCGCCGCCGCGACCGCCGCCGCGCCCGGAACCCCCGCCGTCCTCCCGTACCTTCTCTCCGGCAAAACCGCCGCCGCTCTCCGCGCCCAGGCCACCCGCCTCCGCGACCACCTCGCCACCCACGCCCCCGCCCCGCTCGACCTCGCGCACACCCTCACCACCCGCGCCGCCTTCGAGCACCGCGCCGTCCTGCTCGGCGACCGCGACCCCGCCGCCGCCCTGCACGCCCTCGCCACCGACGAGATCACCCCCACCGTGATCCGCGGCAGCACCACCCGCCCCGGCAAGGTCGTCTTCGTCTTCCCCGGCCAGGGCTCCCAATGGCGGGGCATGGCCGTCGAACTCCTCGACTCCGCCCCGGTTTTCGCCGCCCGCATCACCGAATGCGCCGACGCGCTCGCCGAGTTCACCGACTGGAACCTCCTCGACGTCCTGCGCGACAACGACTACGACCAGGTCGACATCGTGCAGCCCGCGCTCTGGGCGGTGATGGTCTCCCTCGCCGCGCTCTGGCAGTCACACGGCGTCGAACCCGCCGCGGTCGTCGGCCACTCCCAGGGCGAGATCGCCGCCGCCGCCGTCTCCGGCGCCCTCTCCCTGCGCGATGCCGCCAAGGTGGTCGCGTTGCGCAGCAAGGCAATCCGGGCCCTCGCGGGCAAGGGCGGGATGATGTCCGTGCCGCTGCCGGTCGCCGAGGTCGAAGAACGCCTGACCCGCTGGGACGGCCGGATCTCGGTCGCCGCGGTCAACGGCGCCTCCTCGGTCGTGGTCGCCGGGGACCCGGACGCCCTGGACGAACTCTTTGCCGACTGCGCGGACACCGACGTCAAGGCCCGCCGCATCCCGGTGGACTACGCCTCGCACTCCGCGCACGTCGAAGAGATCCGCGCGGAACTCCTGACTGTCCTCAGTGGACTGTCTCCACGGCCGTCCCGGATCCCGTTCCACTCCACCGTCACCGCCGGACTGATCGACACCACCGCCCTGGACGCCGAGTACTGGTACACCAACCTGCGCCAGACCGTCCGGTTCGAGGAGACCGTGCGCGGGCTGCTCGCCACCGGGCACCGCGGCTTCGTCGAGGCCAGCCCGCACCCGGTGCTCGTGGTCGGTATCCAGGAAACCGCCGACCGCGCGGAAACCCCGACGGTCACCGTCGGTTCGCTGCGTCGCGATGAGGGCGGGCCGCAGCGGATGCTGACCTCGCTCGCCGAAGCCTGGACCCGCGGCCTGCCGGTCGACTTCGGGCCCGCGGTCACCGGCGGCCGGCGGGTCGACCTGCCCACGTATGCCTTCCAGCACCAGCGTTACTGGCTCGAACCCGCCACCGGCATCACCGCCGACGAGCAGTTCTGGACCGCGGTGGACAACCAGGACCTCACCGCCCTGGCCGACCTGCTGCCCGGCCTGGCCGCGCAACGCCGCGCCAAGCCCGAACCCGCGCCGCAGCCGGCCCCCGAACCCGGCTTCGCCGAACGGCTCGCCGCACTCGACCCGGCCGAGGCCCAGCGCCGCCTGCTCGACCTGGTCCGCGGCCACGCCGCCGCCGTGCTCGGCCACGCCACCGCCGAGGACGTCGACACCGACCGCGCCTTCCTGGAATCCGGCTTCGACTCGCTCACCGCCGTCGAACTGCGCAACCGCCTGGCCGGGGCCACCGGCGTCCAGCTCGCCCCCGGCCTGCTGCTCCAACACCCCACCCCGGCCGAACTCGCCGCCCACCTGCGCGAGCGCCTCGGCGCCACCGAAGCCCCGGCGGACAAGCCCAGCACCCTGGCGAACCTGTACCAGGAGTCCGTCCTAAGTGGACGGATCACCCAGTTCATGGACCTGCTGGCCGACACCGCCGGATTCCGGCCGAGCTTCGACGAGACCAGCGACCGCACCGACCTGACCCGTCCCATCCGGCTCTCCGCCGAGGGCGAGGGACCGGTGCTCATCGGGTGCAGCGGCACCGCGGCCATCTCCGGACCGCACGAGTTCGCCCGCCTGGCCACCGCCCTGCGCGGCCAGCACCCGATGGCCGCGCTGCCACTGCCCGGCTACCTCGACGGCGAACCACTGCCGAGCACGCTGACCGCCGCCCTCCGGCTCCAGGCCGACGCAGTGCTGACCCAGGCACACGGCCGCCCGTTCGTCCTCATCGGACACTCCGCGGGCGCCATCCTGGCCCACCAGCTCGCCGCGCACCTGACCGAACGCGGGCACCCGCCCGCCGGACTGGTGCTGCTCGACATCTACGAACCCGACCACAACGGCCCGATCGGCCAGTGGCAGCGCGAGCTGACCGAATGGATGCTCGGCAACCAGGGCGACTACGTGCCCGCCGACGACACCCGGCTCACCGCCATGGGCGCCTACTACCGCCACCTCGCCGGGTGGCAGCCGACCGAGATCGCCGTGCCCACCCTGCTGGTGCGCGCCGGCGAGCCAATGGGGGAGTGGACCGGTGACGGCGACTGGCGTTCGCACTGGCCGTTCCCGCACACCGCGGCCGATGTGCCCGGCAACCACTTCACCATGACCCAGCACCACGCCCAGGCCACTGCCCAGTCCATTGTGGACTGGCTCGCCGAATCCGTCACCGTCGCCGGACAAGCGAAGTAGGAACAGGAACCACGATGACAGCAGACACCGGCGACAACGGCCTCTGGCTGCGCCGATTCCACCCCGTCGAGGACAGCAAGGTCCGGCTGGCCTGCTTCCCGCACGCCGGTGGCGCCGCGAGCTTCTTCTACCCGTTCTCCGCCGCGCTCACCCCCTCCATCGAGGTGCTGGCCGTGCAGTACCCGGGACGGCAGGACCGGCGCGCCGACCCGCGGATCGAGAACGTGCAGGAGTTCGCCAGGGAGATCGTCAAACCCCTGCTCGCCTGGACCGACAAGCCACTGGCGCTGTTCGGGCACAGCATGGGCGCGAGCATCGCCTTCGAGGTCGCCACCCTGCTGGAGCAGGAGTTCGACTTCCGGCCCGCCGCGCTGTTCGCCTCCGGCCGCCGCGCCCCGTCCCGGCACCGGGACGAACGCGTGCACCAGCAGAGCGACGACGGCATCGTGGCCGAGCTGCAACGCCTCTCCGGCACCGACTCCGCGCTGCTCGGCGACGAGGAACTGCTGCGCATGGTGCTGCCCGCGATCCGCAGCGATTACAAGGCAGCCGAGACCTACCGGTGGCAGGGCGGGGTTCCGCTGTCCTGCCCGATCACCGCGATCGTCGGCGAAAGCGACCCGAGGGTCACCTTCGACGAGGCCACCACCTGGGGTGAGCACACCCGCGAGGACTTCGCGCTGCGCACCCTGCCCGGCGGCCACTTCTACCTCAACCACCACCAGTCGGACGTCGTCAACGAGATCTCCGACCAGCTCATCTCCTTCTGCGCCAAGGAGGCGTGATGTCCGACCGCACGCCGAGCCAACTGGGCCTGCACCTGCAGATGACCCGGGGGCTCCAGTGGCACTTCGGCACCACCGGCGACCCGTACGCGCTCATCCTGCGCGCCCAGGCCGACGACCCGACCCCCTTCCACGCCATGGTCCGCGACCGTGGCGTGCTGCACCAGAGCCTGCTCGGCGCGTACGTCACCGCCGACCACGATCTGGGCCGCACCATCCTCACCGACCCGCGACTGGGCCTGCGCAAGGCAGACGGCGAACCGCCCGCGCCTCAGGTGCTGTCCCTGGACGAGACCTTCCTCGGCCTGGGCGCCGCCGAACACGCCCGGATCACCGAGCGGGCCGCGAACCTGCTCAGCGAACAGGCCGTGCACATCCACGAACCACACGTCCGCCGCCTGGCCGAGGCGAGGATCTCCGGCCACAGTGGACAGTTCGACCTGGTCACCGACTTCGCCGCGCCACTGGCCGTGGACCTCACCGCCGACCTGCTCGGCATCCCCGAACCGGACCGCGCGCACTTCGCGAGCCTCTGCGCCGACCTGCGGCCCACCCTGGACTCGCTGGTCTGCCCGCAGCCGCTCGGCCCGACCAGGGCCCTGCTGGCCGCGCTGGCCAACGTGACGAAGCTGTTGTCCGACATGGGTTGCACCGTGCCCGAGGCCCGGCACGCCGCGGTGATCACCGCCACCGCCGGGGTCGAGATCGGCACCACCCTGGTGGTCAACGCGGTCGCCGCGCTGCTGGCCCGCCCCGAACAGTGGGCGAAACTGGCCGGCGACCCCGGCCTGGCCGCCGACGCCATCGCGGAAACCCTGCGCTACGACGCCCCGGTCCAGCTGCACACCCGGGTCGCCTTGCACGACATGGAGTTCGCGGGCATCGAGATCCCCAAGGACAGCCAGCTCGTGGTCCTCTCCGGTGCGGCAGGCCGGGATCCGGCACTGTACGCCGACGCCGACGAGTTCGAGCTGACCCGCAACCCCGGTCCCACCCCACTGGCCTTCACCGGCGGATTCCACAGTGGACTCCTGGCCCCGCTGCTGCGCGTGCACGCCGAAACCGCCCTGCGCGTCCTCGCCGAAAACGCCCCCCGGCTCCGCCAGACCGGCAAACTCCTGCGCCGCCGCCGCTCCCCAGTCCTCCGCGGCCCCCTGCACCTCCCCGTCACCACCTAAGCCACCCCCCACCCGCCGACTTGGCCCAAGTCGTACGCCAAGTTGGCCCAACCGGGCGTACCAGTTGGGCCAAGTCGGTGGGCTCGTCGCCCGCTTCCCGGAAGGAGCCGCCGATGCGTGTGCTCATGACCTCCTTTGCGCACAACACCCACTTCTTCAGCATGGTGCCGCTGGCCTGGGCGCTGCGCACCGCGGGCCACGAGGTCCGCATCGCCAGTCAGCCCGCGCTCACCGACGCGATCACGCACGCCGGACTCACCGCGGTCCCGGTCGGCGAGGACCACGTCATCCACCAGACCCGCGAGCAGAACACCAGCCAGAAGCAGGCCGACCACCCGGAGATCAACTTCTCCGAGACCCGGCCGGACATCCTCACCTGGGACTACATGCTCGGCATGTACACCATGATGACGCCGATGTTCTACTCGTTGGCCAACAACGACTCCATGGTCGACGAGCTGGTCGCCTTCGCCCGCGCCTGGCAGCCCGACCTGGTCATCTGGGAGCCCTTCACCTGGGCCGGTTCCATCGCCGCGCGGGCCAGCGGCGCCGCGCACGCCCGGCTGCTCTGGGGCCCGGATGTGCTGACCCGCACCAGGAACCGCTTCCTGGAACTGCACGACCAGCAGCCCCCGGCACACCAGGACGACCCGCTGGCCGAATGGCTGGGCTGGACCATGGAACGGCTCGGCCTGAGCTTCGACGAGGAACTGGTCAGCGGTCAGTGGACCATCGACCAGACCCCGGCCAGCACCCGGCTGCCGGTCGGCCAGCCCATCGTGCCCATGGGTTACGTGCCCTACAACGGGCCCGCCGTGGTGCCGGACTGGTTGCGCGCCAAGCCCGAGCGTCCCCGGGTGTGCATCACCCTCGGCGTGTCCGCGCGGGAGAGCCTGGGCGGTGACTCGGTCTCCTTCACCGACCTGATCGAGGCCATGGCCGACCTGGACATCGAGATCATCGCCACCATGAACGCCGCCCAGCAGGCCGAACTCGCCGAGTCGACCACGGTGCCGGACAACCTGAAGCTGGTGGAGTTCGTGCCGCTGCACGCGCTGATGCCCACCTGCTCGGCGATCATCCACCACGGCGGCGCGGGCACCGCGGCCACCGCGATGCTCTACGGCGTGCCGCAGCTGCTGCTGCCGGAGATGTTCGACGCCGTGCTCAAGGCCCAGCAGCTGGAGAGCATCAACGCCGGGCTGTACCTGCGCCCGGCCGAGCTGACCGCGCAAGCCTTGCGGGACAAGCTCGTCCGCCTGCTCACCGACCCCGCCTTCGCCGCGGGCGCGGCCGGGCTGCGCGGCGAGGTGCTGGCCGACCCCAAGCCCAACGAGATCGTGCCGGAGCTGGAGCGCCTGGTCGCCCGGCACCGCGCCCCGGTCCCCACAGCGTAAGGAAATCCCATGTACGACACCGAGTTGGCCGACGTCTACGACGCCATCTACCGCGGCCGCGGCAAGGACTACCCGGCCGAGGCCGCCCAGGTGCACGAGCTGATCACCGACCGCAAGGCCGATGCCACCGACCTGCTCGACGTGGCCTCCGGCACCGGCGCGCACTTCGGCCCGTTCACCGAGCTGTTCGGGCACGTCGAGGGCCTGGAGCTGTCCGAGGCGATGGTCCGGATCTCCGGCGACCGGCACCCCGCGGTCACCGTGCACCAGGGCGATATGCGCGAGTTCGACCTCGGCCGCACCTTCCACGCGGTCACCTGCATGTTCAGCTCCATCGGCTACATGAGCGACCAGGCCGACCTGGACCGCGCCCTGGCCGCCTTCGCCAAGCACCTGGAGCCGGGCGGCGTCATCGTGATCGAGCCCTGGTGGACGCCGGAGAAGTTCCTGCCCGGCTACGTCGGCGGCGACGTGGTCAAGGTCGACGGCCGCACCATCGCCCGGGTCTCGCACTCCCGCCGCGAGGGCGACCACACCCACATGGACGTGCACTACACGGTCGCCGACGCCGAGAACGGCATCCGGCACTTCACCGACACGCACGTCATCACCCTGTTCACCCGCGAGCAGTACGAGACCGCCTTCGAGCGGGCCGGCTGCGCCGTGGACTACGTCGAGGGCGGCCCGTCCGGCCGCGGTCTGTTCGTGGGAGTCGTGAAGTGAGTCGTAGCAAGAAGCTGGTCGCCGCGCTGGCCCTGGTCACCGCCACCACCCTGGTGGCGAGCACCGGAGCCAGTGCGGCACCGGCCGGCGGACGCACCGGGGTGCACCCGCTGGTCGCCCAGATGACCCTGGACGAGAAGCTCTCGTTCGTGCACTGGACGGTGGCCTTCACCGGCCCGTTCAGCGTCGGCTCGCTGCCCGGCGTGCCGCGACTGGGCATCCCGGAGGTCCGCTCGGCCGACGGCCCCGCCGGCATCCGGCTGAACAACCAGCCCGCCACCGCCATGCCCGCGCCGGTCGCGCTCGCCGCCACCTTCGACGACGAGCTGGCCCGCAAGTACGGCGAGGTCATGGGCCGCGACGGCCGTGCCCTGCAACAGGATGTGGTCTTCGGCCCGATGATGAACATCATCCGGGTGCCGCAGGCCGGGCGGAACTTCGAGACCTTCAGCGAGGACCCGCTGGTCTCCGCGCGCACCGCGGCCGCGCAGATCAAGGGCATCCAGAGCCAGGGCCTGATCGCCACCGCCAAGCACTACGCGGCGAACAACCAGGAGCAGAACCGGCAGAACGTCAACGTCACCGTCGACGAGCAGACCCTGCGCGAGATCGAACTGCCCGCCTTCGAGGCATCGGTCAAGGCCGGGGTCAGCTCGGTGATGTGCGCCTACAACAAGGTCAACGGCACCCCGTCCTGCGGGCACCAGGAGCTGCTGACCTCGATCCTGCGCGAGCAGTGGGGTTTCCAGGGCTGGGTGATGTCGGACTGGCTGGCCACGCACAGCACCGACTCGATCAGCAAGGGCCTGGACCAGGAACTGGGCATCGACTGGAGCCAGGGCGTCGAACACGGCATCCCCGGCGGCCTGCACTTCGGCAAGAAGCTCAAGGAAGCCGTGCAGGGCGGTCAGATCCCGATGTCCACAGTGGACAGGGCAGTCAGCCGCATCGTCGGCCAGCTGGACCGGCACGGTCTCATCGGCGCCAACCCGCGCCCCCGGCCGAGCAGGGACCTGGCCACCGCCAACGCGGTCACCCAGCAGGTCGCCGAGGCCGGCGGGGTGTTGCTGCGCAACCAGAACCAGGCCCTGCCACTGCTCGCCGGTGCGGGCGCCAGCATCGCGGTGATCGGCCCGCGCGCCAAGGACCCCAAGGTCACCGGCCTGGGCAGCGCGCACGTGGTGCCGGACAAGGCCAACGCGCCCCTGGACACCATCAAGGCCCGTGCCGGCGCGGGTGCCACGGTGACCTACTCCGCCGGTGAGGAACTCGTCGGCGCACCCATCCCGGCCGGCACGCTGACGCCGGCGTTCCCGACCGGCACCGTGCTCCAGCCGGGCACCGCCGGCCAGTTCTACGACGGCACGCTGACCGCTCCGGTGACTGGGGACTACCGGATCGCGATCGAGGCCACCGGCGGTTTCGCCACCGTGCAGATCGGCAACCAGACCCCGATCGAAGCGGGCGAGGTCTACGGCAAGATCACCAGCGCCGTGGTGCACCTGACCGCGGGCACGCACAAGATCACCATGTCCGGCTCGGCGCCGGTGGCTTCTTCGTTGTCGGTCAAGCTGTCCTGGGTCACCCCGGAGGCCGCCGAGGCCGCCATCGTGGCCGCGGTCCAGGCCGCCAAGACCGCTCGCACCGCGGTGGTCTTCGCCTACGACGACGGCATGGAGGGCTACGACCGGGCCAACCTCGGCCTGCCCGGCCGCCAGAACAAGCTGATCACCGAGGTGGCCAAGGCCAACTCCAACACCGTGGTCGTGCTCAACACCGGCTCCTCGATCACCATGCCCTGGCTGGACAAAACCGCCGCGGTGCTGGACATGTGGTACCCGGGCCAGACCGGCGCCGAGGCCACCACGGCGTTGCTGTTCGGGGACACCAACCCCAGCGGCAAGCTGACCCAGACTTTCCCGGTGGACGAGAACACCCATCCCGTGGCCAACAACCCGGAGCGCTACCCCGGTGTCGGCAACGAGCAGAAGTACACCGAGGGCATCCAGGTCGGCTATCGCTGGTACGACAAGCAGAAGGTCAAGCCGCTGTTCCCGTTCGGGCACGGCCTGTCCTACACCAGCTTCACCTACACCGACCTGGCCACCAAGACCGTCGCCGACGGCATCGAGGTGAGCTTCTCCTTGCGCAACACCGGGATCCACAAGGGCAAGGAGGTGCCGCAGGTCTACCTGGGCGCCAGCCCGCTGGTGCCCGCGGCGCAGGCGGACAAGGCACTCGCCGGCTACACCAAGGTGGAGCTGTTGCCCGGTGAGACCAAGCGGGTGACGGTGAAGGTGGACGCGCAGCGACTGAAGTACTGGAACGCCGCGACCGATCGCTGGGTCACTGGGGCAGGCACCCGGTCGATCCAGGTCGGGCCGTCCTCGGCGCAGCTGCCGCTGAAGACGACGGTTGTCGTGCTGCCGTAAGGCTTTCGCTACGCCAATGGCCCGGGTGCGCAGTACCCGGGCCATTGGCGCGTCCGGGGATCACCAGCGCAGGCCGAGTTCCCAGTAGGGGGATTCGAAGCTGGCCGTGGCGGTCAGCGTGTAGTAGCTGGCGGGCAGCACGCAGGTCCAGGACCGCGGCGGGTCGTTGGCGTAGGCGCCGCCCTTGCAGTTGCCGATGGTGAAGCTGAACCAGGTCTCCTGGGCACCCGGCCGCAGGATCGCGTCGATGTCGATGGAGATGGTGCCGCCCGGGAAGAAACCGGAAGGCAGGCTGCAGCTCCGGGACGCGCTCGGCTCGCAGCGCTTGGTCGGGTTCGCGGCACTGGCCGTGCCTGCTCCGACGAGCACCCCGGCCAGGACTGTCGCGGCCACCGTGGCGGTGGACAAGAGCTTCTTCATCGGCTCCCCAGTGATCTTGGGCCCCGCACGGTGCGGAGATCGCCGGGATCGTAGGCAGGAGAACCTGGGCGATGCCGCCCTTTCAGCCTGGGCTGAAGCGGCCCCCTACTTTCGGACAGCACAAAGCCCGGGTGCCAGCACGCACCCGGGCTCCCACACCCCCACATCCCCTACCGGCCAAAGACCTCCCGCACCCCGGCGATCACCGCGGTGACCTCCTCCTCGGACATGTGCGGCCCGATCGGCAGGCTCAGCACCCGCTCGGCCACCTGCTCGGCCACCGGCAGCTCCCCCCAGGAGCCGGCCGCGTACGCGGGCGAGCGGTGCACCGGCACCGGGTAGTGGATCAACGTGCCGATCCCCAGCCCGGTCAGTCGTTCCTGCACCGCGTCCCGCTCGGCACACCGCACCACGAACAGGTGCCACACCGGCTCGGCCCACTCGGGCACCACCGGCAGCACGAGGCCGTCGATCCCGGCCAGTTCACGCAGGTAGCGGTCGGCGATCTCCCGCCGCCGGGCGTTCCACCGGTCCAGCGCGGGCAGCTTCACCCGCAGCATGGCCGCCTGCAGCTCGTCCAGGCGGGAGTTGGTGGCCTGGATCTCGTGCTGGTACTTCACCCGCGACCCGTAGTTGCGCAGCAGCCGCAGCTTGTCCGCCAGCTCGGCCGAGGAGGTCACCACCGCTCCGCCGTCGCCCAGCGCCCCCAGGTTCTTGCCCGGGTAGAAGCTGAACGCGGCCGCGATGGACCCCGCCCCGACCCGGCGACCCTTGTACCGGGCCCCGTGTGCCTGCGCCGCGTCCTCGATCACGTGCAACCCGTGCTCAGCCGCGATCGCTTCGAGCGCGTCCAGGTCGGCGGGCTGCCCGTACAGGTGCACCGGCATGATCGCCTTGGTGCGCGGGGTGATCGCGGCCTCGACCTGCTTGGGGTCGATCAGCAGGGTGTCCTCGTCCGGCTCCACCGGCACCGGGGTGGCGCCGGCGGCCGAGACCGCGAGCCAGCTCGCGATGAAGGTCGCGCTGGGCACGATGACCTCGTCGCCGGGACCGATGTCCAGGGCCCGCAGGATGAGTTCCAGGGCGTCGCAGCCGCTGCCCACGGCCACGCAGTGCCCGGCCTCGCAGTAGGCGGCGAACTCGGCCTCGAAGGCGGCGAGTTCGGGGCCGAGCAGGAACCAGCCGGAGTCGACGACCCGGCGGTAGGCGGCATCCAGTTCGGCGCGCAGTTCCTCGTGCGGCGCCTTCAGGTCGAGAAAGGGAACAGGCATCAGAGTTTCCTGGCGTCGCGCTGGAAGTCGGCGTACTCGCGGTAGTAGTCGGCCTCGTCGTAGTGCGTTGAGGCGAGTACCAGACCGACCGCGCCGGGGGAGAAGTTAATCAGGTTCCGCCACACCATCGGACCGACGTAGAGACCACGACTGGGATTGTCCAGGTGGAAACGGTCCCGGTACTGGCCGTCGTCGACGGTGATGTCGAACTTGCCGTGCACCGCGATGATCAGCTGCTCCAGGTTGCGGTGCCCGTGCGCGCCACGGATCGTGGTCGCGGGCAGGTCATACAGGTAGTACACGCGCTTGATGTCGAATTTGATCTCCTTGCCCGCCTCGACCACGCACAGGTTGCCGCGCGGGTCGTTGTGCTCGGGCAGGTCGACCATCCGGCAGGGCTCGACCTTGCCGACGAGAATTCCTTCATCATTTCGGTAGGCGGGCATGAAAAACCCCCAGGGTCTTCGCCGCACAATGCGACGGCGAATGAACGGCGAATTGGTTCGGGAAAATCGTATGCTCGCGAACACCCCTACTTTTAACCCCTAGAAGCCCCTAAGAACTCATTCGCCGTTCCACTTTCGCAGGGGTGTCTTGGCTCATGATCGAGTCGAGAGGTGCTGGTCGTCCGCAACCCGGACCGCGGGTGGGGCATGTGGGCATTGCCCACTTACCCCCAGACGGTAGGTTGACGGTGGAGAGGAGGGCGTGATGACCATGCTTGACGACTTCCGGCCGGTCGCGGAAGTCACCGCGGACGAACGGGCACGCGTTCCGGTGGGCAAGGCGGGTGCGCGCAAGAACGACCGCTACGCCGTCGCGGTGAACAGCGAGGGCGCGATCCTGCTGACTCCGTTGGCCAGCATTCCGAAGCGGGAACTGCTGGTCTGGGAAAACGATGAGCTGAGGGCCTCGTTGTTCCGGGGGCTCGCTGACGCTGCTGAAGCCAAGGCGCGGTCGCTGGACTGGGTCACGGCCGATGCCGACGAAGCGTGACTGCCCCACCGTTCCAGCTGTTGTACACCGCTGAAGCCGAGCAGGTTCTGGTTGATCTGCTTGCCAAAAAGCAGTACAAGGCAAAGCTGAAGAAGGTCCGCAAGGCACTCCGGCTGCTCGCGCAGGCGAGCCCGCGACGTCCTGGCCTGCACTCGCACGACTACAAGTCGATCCCCGGACCCGGTGGCGCCACGCTGTGGGAGTCCTATGTGGAGAACAGGACTCCCTCAGCCTGGCGCATCTGGTGGATCTACGGACCTGACGACGGTCAGATCACCATCGTCACGATCGGCCCGCATCCCTGATCATTGGCGACTACGCGCTGACCGCCGTGTCCGGACTGTGCAACCCGGACGGCAGATCAGCCCGCCTGGTCACGTTCAGCTTCTTGTACACCCGGGTCAGATGCTGCTCCACCGTGCTGATCGTGATGCACAGCTTGCTCGCGATCTGCCGGTTGGTGTGCCCCTGCGCGGCCAGCGCCGCCACCCGCTGCTCGGCGTCGGACAGCGCGGTCACCTTGTCCGCGTCCACCTCCACCGGCGCGGGCGGGGCCTCGGCCTCGACGCCTGCCTGACCCGGCACCAGTTCCTCGCACAACGGCGCCGCCTGGCATTCCCGCGCCAGGTGCCAGGCCCGGCGCAAGGTCATCCGCGCCTGGGTGGAGTCCACCTCGACCTGGGCCTGGCTCAACTCGCCCAGCGCCCTGGCCAGCTGCAACCGGTCGCCGCCCGCCCTGGACAGCTCGACGGCCTCGGTGAGCAGGGCCAGTCGCCGGTGCGGTTCGCTGATCGCGGCCAGCAGCCGCAGCGTGACGCCGCGGATCCGCGGCCGGTTGGTGCAGTCCATCGCGAGCTGCACTTCCAGCAACGCGCGCGCCTCGTGCTGCTTGCCCAGCCGGATCAGCACCTCGGCGGCGTCGCTGCGCCAGGGCACGAACGAGGGCCGGTCCATGCCCCATTCGGCCATCAGCTCCCCGCACAGCCGGAAGTCGCCCAGCGCCGCGTACAACCGGTCCGCGGCCAGGTGGCACCGGCCGCGCGCGGACAGATATTGCAGCCCGAAGGTCGATTCCAGCATGGCGTCCGGGGTGGGCAGGTTGAGCAGTTCCTCGGCCTCGGCCAGCTTGCCCAGCTCGGTCAGCGCCACGATCAGGCACCCCAGGGGACCCCCTACCGCGACCCCCCAGGTGTGCGGGGTGGTGTGCCGCAGCGCGGTGCGGGCGTGCTGTTCGGCGCCGGGCAGATCGCCCTGGCGCAGGGCCAGCGCGGCCCGCACGGAGGCGAACATGGCGTGCCAGCCCGGCGCGTTGCGCTCGGCCGACTCGGCCAGCAGCGCGTCCGCCCAGGGCAGCGCCCGGTCCAGCCGGTCGGCGAAGTAGAGCACCATCAGCGCGGAGACCAGCGCGTCGAAGGTCTTCTCGGACAGCCGGGAGCCCTGCAGCACCTGCTCGGCGTCCATGATCGCGGTCTCCTCCGGACCGACCGCGATCACCTTGCGCAGCGCCAGCCCGGTCTGCAGCCGCGGATCGCGCACCGCGCCGGACTCCGGGGCCAGTTCGGCCGCGGGCAGCTGGGACAGCAGCGGCGGGTGCATGCTGAACATCCACTCGCGGGTGATCGCCAGCTCCAGCGCGGTCTGCTTGTCGGTCTGCCCGACCGTCTCGCTGAGCTGGACCAACGCCTGCGCTGCTTCGGCGTTACGGCCGTGCAGCAGCAGGCAGCGCACCGAGGTCAGCGCGTCCCTGGTGTTCAGCGTGCCCTTGCGCAACGCCTCGGTCAGCTCGGCCAGGTGCCGGGCCACCACCGCCGGGTTCGCCCGCCGGGCCAGCCCGACCAGCATCATCCGGATGGTCGCCCTGGTCTGGTCGTCGGTGCTGCTGCGGTGGGCCAGCTCCAGGCACTCCACCGCGTACTCGACCCGGTCCTCGGTGAGCGCGTGCTCGCCCGCGGTCCACAGCACCTGCACCGCCCACTGCCCGCCGATCCGCCCGGCCGCCAGGAGGTGCTCGGCGATCGGCGGCGGCGGCGCGCCTTCCAGGTGCAGTCGTTCCGCGGCCCGCAGGTGCAGCTCGGCCCGGGAGTCCGGGGACACGTCGGCCAGCACCGCGGCGCCCACCGCGGGGTGGCGGAACCCGCCGCGCCGGGCCAGTCCGGCCTCGACCAGCGTGTCCACGCCCTGAGTCACTGCCTCAGGGGTCAGGTCCAGCAGCCCGCTCAGTGGCTCGGCCTCGGTGCTGCCCAGTACCGCGACGCCCTGCGCCACCCGCAGCAGCAGCGGGTTGCCGCGGTGCAGGCAGGCCAGCACGGCCTGACCGAACGCCTCGCCGACGGACAGTCCGCCGTGCGCCGGCGCGGAATGCTGATCTTCCACCAAAGCCCGTACCAGCAACGGATTCCCGCCGGTCAGCTCATGGCAGTCGGCGGCCAGGTGCGCCGCGCCCGCCAGTTGCTGCTCCAGCATCTCGGCCACTCCGCGCACCGACAGCGGGGTCAGCCGGATCCGCCGGAAGTGCGGTTGCCGCAACAGTTCCGTGCGGAAGGCCGGGTGCGCCGGGCTCGCCCCGGTCAGTTCGGTGAACAGCACCAGCACCCGGTGCGAGCGCAGCCTGCGGGCCAGGTCCACCAGCACCCGCACCGAGGCCACGTCCGCGTGGTCCACATCGTCGACGGTGAGCACCAGCACCGACTCCGCCGACAGCGCCAGCAGGGTGTCGGCCAGGTCGTGCGCGATCCGCGCCTGGACCCGCTCGGTCACCTCGTTGTCCGGTTCGGTGCGGGTCGCGGTGGCCTGGCCCTCGTCCAGCAGGGCCAGCACCCTGGCCAGGGTCTCCGGCGCCAGTGCCGCTCCCCGCAGCAACTGACGCAACACACCCAGTGGCATGTTCCGCTCCGCGCGCGTCCCGGTGGCGGTCAGCACGAGGGCGCCCGCCCCGCGTGCGTGCTCGCCGAAGACGTGCAGCAACTCGGTTTTACCGCTGGCCACCGGTCCCGTGACCATCGCCACCCGGCCGTACGCCGCCGAGGCGTCGGCCAGTAATCGTCGCAGGAAGTCAAGCTGCCCGTCCCGCTCGGCCAAAGCCATGCAGGATTCACCCCATCCCCAGTCCCCAGTGATAGCCCGTTTGGGTGACGGGCTAGTCAGCCGGTACGCGGGACGAGAGCTGCGCCACTCCGCCCACGACCGAAATTCACCATAACAGGCAGTTTCTGCCAGGTTCGACCTTAAGCCCGTGACGTGAATCCCACGCTAAGTCGGCATCGAATATTCGGTACGTCAGGGCCACGTCAAGTGTGTCGGCGGCTGTCAGCTCGGCTGTGCGAAAACCCGGCAGAGCAGGGCGTCCGGGGTCCGCGCCGAACCCACCCGGCCGGTCCAGGCCACCCCGGCCAGGTGCTCGTCGTCGGCGCACTGCCCCTTGTGCCGCCCGTGCGCGAACTCCCCGCCGCCCGTACTGGCCCGGTTGTCGCCCCGATCGAACCAGACCGTCCGGTCCGACCCGCCCAGCGCGCGTCCGGCCGGCGCGCACAGCAGCGCGGAGACCGCCGCGCCGCGCACGCTGTAGCCGATCGCCAGCTGCTGCGGCGGGCACTGGAACTTGGTGTAGCCACCTGCCCAGTCCGCGGTCACGAACCGTTCGTCGGTGACCACCTGGTGCGTGTCCGGTGTCGGCAGGACGCCGCCGGTGTCGGTGCACAGGCCGCGGTTGCCGGTGTGGCTCAGCCCGATCAGCCGCTGCCCGTCCGGGCACACCGCCTTGCGCGCGCCCGAATCCCAGTCCGGCAGCCCGCGCATACGCGCCGACTGCACCAGGTCGCCGTGGTCGATGGCCAGCTGCCGCCATTGCGGCGCAACGGGAACCGGCCCGGTCTTGCCCGCCGCGGCGATCAGCCGCCGCCACGCGGGGGCCCGCCAGTCGTCGCCGTCGTCGAGGAACATCCGCCGCCCGGAGGCGTCCCAGTGCGCGAGGGCCCAGCCGTTGCCGCGCCGGTTCTCATGCCAGCCGACCAGCGGCCAGTAGGCGAAGTCCGCGTCTGCCTTGATCATCTCGTCTACGAAGTTCTCGAACCAGGCCCGTGGTTTGGCCCCGTTCTCCTCGCGTCCGCCCACGCCGAACTCGCTGATCCACACCGGCGCGGTGAAGTGCTGTCCCTGCTCGGTGACGAAGAATGCCTGCCGCCGCAGCACCTCGGCGAGTTCGGCCCGGCTCAGATCCTGGTACCTCGGGTCGCTGGTCTCGCCGATCCCGGTGGCGCCACTGTGATTCGGCCCGGTGTAGCCGTAGAAGTGCGCCGCGTACACCAACTTCCCGGACCGCACCAGGGTGTTGGACAGCAGCCGCATGGGTTCCAGCGTCGGCCGCCCGTGCGGGAACCCGTTGACCGGGATGCCGAACCAGTTGATCCCCTCGATCACGATCAGCAGATCCGGGTTGGCCTCGCTGAGGATCCGGTCCCCGGCCCGCTGCGCCGCGGCGTGCCAGTCCCGCGGATCGCCCAGTCCCCAGTTCGGATCGTCGAGGATGTTGCGCCGCACCTCGTTGTAGAGGTCCGCGCCCACCACCCGGGAGTTGGACCGGTAGCGGCGCGCCATGAACAGCCAGTCCTCCTCCCACTGCTGCGCCGTCTGCGCGGTGTTCCAGCGCTCGTTGCCGTCCACGCCGCAGCACCAGCGGGCGGTCGCGGTGTGATTGTTGAGGAACACGGCGAACTTCGCCGTGGTCAGCGCGGTCACCACTGCGTCATAGATCTGCAATGGGGTCTTCCCGCGCAACTCAGGGTTGGCCGCCACCGCCCGGTCGGGCACCGGCGCGCTCTCCCGGATCATCTGATTGGCGAAGGGCAGCCGGATGCTGTTGAGCCCCAACGCCTGGAAGCTGCCGATCAGCTCGGCCAGCGGCGCCCGGTCCAGCCCGAGCGGGATGCCCGAACTCATCTCACCGGCGTGGTGATTGGCCGGATCGTTGATGTCCCCGCTGCCGTTCCAGGTGCCGCTGGCGCCGTGCCAGTTCCCGGACCGCAGCCGGAAGCGGTTTCCGTCGGCGTCCACGATGTAGCGTCCGCGGGTGCTCAACGGCCCGCGCCACTCCTCGGCAACCGGTTTCCCGGCCGCTGGAACTGTCAGCAGCGAGGCCAGAACTGCCGCCACCACAAGTGCCGAACTGGGCAGATGCCACTTCATACGGTCATGGTGGCGATGCACACAGTGGCCGCGGAACCGACGAACGGTGGCCAGGTGTATGAATGAGTCTGGGGTGGGGACCCGCGCGAACGAGGGACTTGTGGTGATCTTCTGGGACCGGGTCGACAGCACGATCATCGGATACTGCGGGGCTGACCAGGTTGAATGGCTACGCCAGCGGCTGACCGAGTTCGCCGCCCTGATCGACTGGCGGACCGCCCAGTACACCACCGACTACCCCCTCGGCGCCGAACTCGGACTGCCCCTGCCCGCCGGCCCCAGCGGTGAGCCCGCCCTGGAGTTCCTGCTCCGGATGAACCTGGACGAGGACCTGCCCGAGGAAGCCAGACTGCTGTGGGAGCCCGATTTCCTGGCCTGGCTGCGCGAGGGCGTCGACCACGCCGTGCGGGTGCTGCCCGCCGACGGCTCGCCGATCGTGCTGCACGACAACCCGGAGACGTTGCGGCACTGGAACGCCGTGCTGTTCAACCTCCGGGTGGCCTACGCGGTGACCTGGGTCCCCGAGGTCCTGCTGCACGACGAACTGCCCGAGCCACCCGCCGACCTGCGCCCCCGCTACGACCACGCCCGCTGGCTCTGGGAAGCCGTGCACAGCCTCGCCAACTTCGCCGACGCCTAACCCGAGTGTTGGCCGTTCTCGTACACCGAGTTGGCCAAACTCGTACGCCACGTTGGCCCAAGTGGTACGCCGGGTTGGCCCAAGTCGTACGCGGTCAGTCCCGGCAGGTCAGCGGTAGGAGTTGATCAGCCGCTGCATGTGCCGACCGGCCGTCTCCAGTGGCTGCACATCCTGTTTCACCTGCGCTGACACCTCGGCCCCGCTCAACGCGTGCAGCACCGTGCCCGCCAGCTCGCGCGCGAGTCCCTCCGCGAACCCGTTCGACTTCAGCTTCTCGAAAATGATGCTTTCCCAATGGGCGAAGGTCTCGACACAGGCCTGCTGGATCTCCGGTATTTGCCCGGCGGTCTCCAGTGCGGTCGCGGTGACCGGGCAGCCCTCGGCCCAGCCGGTGTCCCGCAGGTAGACGCCGGTCTCCGCGGCCGCCTGGTAGACCGCCTCACCCGGATCCGGGTGCTTGGCCAGGATCGCGGTCAGCATCTCGGCGAACTCGGCGTCCGCGTGCCGGATCGCGGCCACCGCCAGTTCCTGCTTCCCGCCGGGGAAGAAGTGGTACACCGAGCCCAGCGTCGCACTCGCCTCGGTGGCGATCTGCTTGATGCCGGTGGCCGCGTAGCCCTGCCGCTGCATCAGCTTGGACGTGGTGTGCACGATCCGGTCCCGGGTGCCCAGTGCCTCAGTCACCAGCCCAGCTTACTAAGTAGAGCGTTCGTTCTAGTCTGTGCTACGGTCGCGTCACTAAGTAGAACGTTCGTTTTAGAGAGGGGTACACCTGTGGGGAAGGCAGTGACGATCATCGGACTCGGGCCGATGGGGCAGGCGATGGCCGCGACCTACCTGGACCGCGGCTACCAGGTGACCGTCTGGAACCGCACCGCGAGCAAGGCGGACGCGCTGGTGGCCAAGGGCGCGGTGCGCGCGGAGACGGTGGCCGAGGCACTGGGCGCCGGCGGGCCGATCATCCTCATCCTCACCGACGTCGAGATCATGTACACGATCCTGGAGCCCGCGGTCGCCGCGCTCAAGGGACGCACCCTGGTCAACCTCAGCTCGGACACCCCGGCGCGCTCGCGTACGGCGGCCGAGTGGGCCATCGGCCACGGCGCGGACTACCTCAGCGGCGGCGTGCAGGTCCCGCCCACCATGATCGGCTCCCCGGAGTCGGGCACCTATTACAGCGGCCCACGCGCGGTCTTCGAGACGCACCGGGAAACCCTGGAGGTCATCACCAGTGCTGACCACCGGGGCGAGGACCAGGGTCTGGCCGCGCTGTACTACCAGCTCGGCATGACCATCTTCTGGACGAACAACCTCGCCTACCTCCAGGCATTGGCGATGGCCGAGGCCAACGGCATCAGCGCGGCGGAGTTCCTGCCCTACGCGCAGCGGTCCGTCGCGATCGCGACCATGTTCATGCCGGAGACCGCCGAGGAGGTCGACACCAGCACGTACCCGGGCGAGTTCGCCAACATGCTGATGAACTCGGCCAGCACCGACCACGTGCTGCACACCGCGGCCGAGTCCGGAGTGGACACCACGCTGCCGGCCGCGGTGGCGGACGTCTTCCGCCGGACGGTGGCGGCGGGCCACGGCAAGGTGGGCTTCTCCAGCACCTTCGAGGTGCTACGCAAGCCGCGCGCCTAGTCGTACCGGGGGCTGCCCGGCGTACGCCTGGCAGATGACGCCCGAATCCACCTCGCTGTGGACTCGGGCGTACCCCCGGGCTGCCTAGCGTTGGCCGCGACGACAAGCGGAACGACTAGGGAGTGCACATGCGCATCACGCTAGAGGTCTTCGGATGGATCGCCCTGGTCAATGGGGTGGGTTCGCTGCTGAACCGGATGATGAACGGCCAGGACTGGGGCTTCCTGATGCGCCCGCTGGCCGAGTACCAGCCCGGTGCCGCCATCGCGTGCGCGGTCGCCGGGGTGGCCCTGCTGGCCATCAGTTTTTCGATGAAGGGCGCGGAAAAGGAACGCGCACGCGGTTAGTCGGCGGCGCTGAATTTCTTTCTCCTGAGTGGAGACGCCCATCAGTGACCTCGACCGTGACTGGGCTGTGTGCGAACCCGCCTGCATTGTTCGGCAAACCCGGATTCGCCAGTCCCACGATCACCTGACTAAGGCAGTAAACCCGCCGCGCGGGCCGCGAGCACGGCCTCGGCCCGATCGCTCACTTTGAGCTTGCCGAACAGCCGCTGCAAATAGGTCTTCACCGTCGGCTCGGTCACCGAAAGCCGCTGTGCGATTTCCGGCGTCCGATTCCCGGTGGCGACCAGCCGCAGCACCTGCAGCTCCCGCGCGGACAGCCGCGGCGTGCCCCCGCCGTCCTGGACCCGCGCCACCAGCTGGGGCAGCAGATCGGCGGAGATCGGCGTGCCACCCGTGCACGCGCCGCGCACCGCGCTGACCAGGTACTCGCTGCTGGAGGACTTCAGGATGAACCCCCGCGCCCCCGCTTCCAGGGCTCTGACCACCTGGTTACGCGCATTGGAGAAGACCAGCAGTGGCACGTCCGGCAGGGTCCGCGCCGCCCGCCGGATGACCTCGACCCCATCCCCACCCGGCCCCTCGGCCGCCACCTCGACCAGCAACACATCCGGCGCCTCGGCAGTCAGCCCGCCCAGGGCCTGCTCCCAGCCATCGGCCCAGCCGACCAGGTCGATATCCGCCTGATTCCGGAACACCGCGCGCAATCCCTCGGCCACGATCGGCTGCGGATCCACGAGGAAGACCCGGAACTCCGGAGAATGGGTATTCGGCGCTTGGCTGGCCGCTAAGGTGCTGTTCATCGCGTTCCCGGGGGTCGAATGGGACGAATGACAACTGCTGTCATCCGGTGCGGACTACAAGGGCTGTCGTCTTGGCGGCGGACATTTCTTTGTGTTCCGATCACGCGTGCTATTTTGTTTTCGCTTTTTCTGGGTGGAGCGCGCTGCTTCGTGCAGATTTTCCTGAGTGTATCACGATTGTTGAATTACTTAGTAGATGCTTCAAACTTTTAATTCCGCGTAATATAGACCCCCGCTTGAGCGATGTCTACCGCCCCTCCACCCGCTTCCGCCAGTTGGTGAGGTTGTGGCGGGTGATGAGAGTGTCGGGGTGGTCTGGCCCGAGGACGCGGGTGCGGTCGGCCAATACTGCTTCGTACTCGGTGATTGCGGTGGTGGGATCGCCTGCTTGGCCGCGCCAGTCAGCGAGGTTGTGGCGGGTCACGAGGGTGTTGGGGTGGTCTGGTCCGAGGACGCGAAGTACGTCAACGAGTAGTGCTTGAAGTTCGGATGTTGCAGTGGCCGGGTCGCCTGCTTCACCGCGAAAGTTGGCGAGGTTGTGGTGGGTGGTGAGTGTCTCGATGTGGTCTGATCCGAGGATGCGGGTGCGATCAGTAAGTACTGCTTGGAGTTCAGCGATCGCGGTGATGGGATCTCCTGCGCGGCAGTGCCAGATGGCGAGGTTGTGGCGGGTAGTGAGTGTCTCCCGGTGGTCTGGTCCGAGGACGCGAAGTACGTCAACGAGTAGTGCTTGAAGTTCGGATGTTGCAGTGGCCGGGTCGCCTGCTTCACCGCGAAAGTTGGCGAGGTTGTGGTGGGTGGTGAGTGTCTCGATGTGGTCTGATCCGAGGATGCGGGTGCGATCAGCAAGTACTGCTTGGAGTTCAGCGATCGCGGTGATGGGATCTCCTGCTTCATCGCGCCATATGGCGATGCTATGGCGGACACTGAGTGTGTCGGGATGGTCTGATCCGAGCTGTCTCTCAACAGCGGTCCGCAACTGCTCGAAGTAGGCAACGGCCTCGGTAGCTCGTCCCCACTCGCCGAGACTGTCGCCTGCTTGGAAAAGAACGACATGGCCTTCTGATTCCCAGAGGTGAGGCTCGGCGATGGCGTGCAGTGCCATGGTGTTCGCGCGAAGCACCTGGGACTGCGTGGTGTCCGTCTCGATCTCCGGCCACATCTCGGCCAGGGAGTCCGCTGCGCACTGGGCGAGTGACTTCAGCTGAGCGTCGAACAGGCTGTCGCGGGTTGTCCGTTGCACCAGTGCGTGCACCCGGACCGCTCGATGTGGCTTCCGGGCATCGTGGTTGATCAGACTCAGTCGATGCAGGCAGCCCAGCGCATCCCGTGCCCCGGCCGCGGTCACCGGGTGTTCCACGACCTTCGCCAGATACTCCCGAACCGCCTCGCTCACAAAGACATCGCCGGGAATCCCGTTCGGATCCAGCATGCTTGCCAGCTCTAGCAAGGGCTTCGCGAGTCCCGCCGGGTTGAGGTCGTTCGCCAGCTGCACTGACAACGACCAGGTGCGCGCCACCGGTTCCCGATGATCCTCCGGCAGGCAGTCCTGCTCTGGAGCCAGTGACTCCAGCGAGTTTCCCTGGTCCGCCAAGCGTTCCCGGTACTCGGCACAGGTGATGTCCCGATCCAGCACGTAGGCCGCCGCCTGAGCCAACGCCAGCGGCAGGTGCCCCAGATCGTTCGCCAGATACTCCGCCTCTGCCAACAGATGCGGGTGATCGGCGAGCTTGAACTCCAGGAATGCCAACGATTCCACCGGGCTGAACGTGTCGACGTCGACCACCCGCCGGTTCTTCCCGCGCATCACCGAGTCCCGGCGCCGAGTCGTCACCACCACCTGCCCGACCGAAGTCGTCGGCGGCCACAGATCCCGAAGATCCGCCGGAGACTGCACATCGTCGAGCACAACCAGCCAACGCCCGGTCATCGTCGCCAGGTAAGCCAGGAACCGCTTCGCCGGCGCCTCAGGATCCGGCGACTGGTAACCGGTCAAGTCCGCGATGATCGTTGCGTACTCCGCAAGGATCGCCTGCCGCGAAGTAGCAGTGATCCACACCAGCAGATCCACATCCCCAGCCACCGACTCCGCATAATTCGCCGCCAGCTGGGTCTTCCCCACCCCACCCAGTCCGGCCAACACACTCGTCCCACCAGCCGACCCCGTGAGCACCGCCGCCGCCCCCGCGGCCACCGTCGCCGCCAGTTCCTCCGCGACCGCCCGCTCCTGAAAGCAGTCCACCCGCGAAGGCACCACCCCGTACCGCCGCGGCCCACCCGCCTGCTGCGGGACCTGGTTGTAGTGCACGCCGCCATAGATGGCCCCCGCCTGCACGCCTTCCAGCCGCTCGGCCGAGTTGTGCGTGTCCGAACCCATCCCCGAATGATCCCGCACGCTCCGTGTCTACCCAGTCACAGCCCCATACCGCTCCGCTTCTCTAGATGTCCATGACAACTTCAGTGTCGAGTGAAATCACGCCGTTAACACCGAAACCTGCTGCAAGCGTCACAGTCACCGAGCGTTGTCTGGAGAGGAACAAGATCAGGGGAGACGACCGTCACTCTGGGTGGTTATGGTTACTGAAGGTAGCAATCTTGTCCCCGAATTAGGGACCTAAACGCACCCGCTTGGCTCAATCTTGTTTCGGGTAATTGTGCTTCTCGGCCCAATTTATTTACTGATAGTTGGCCTATGTGTGCGCCGTCTCTTGTCCACCGGTGGGCGCTAGTCCGTCTGGCGGTATTGACGCAGGGGGGTCGTGTTGCATTGTTACCGCTGTTCTGCGTTTGATCTGCCTTCGGGAGTCGCGGCCCGATGAGTCATGTCACCGATGAGGGGTCTGTCGTTCCATGTCGTCATACCGCGACGCCTGCGTGGCACAAGTCACTGTTGAGGCCGAGTGGCTGTCCCGCACCCTGTCCACCCTGGTCCGCAAGCACCAGGTTCCTGGCGCCCAGCTCGCTGTGCACGTCAACGGCGAGACCATCACCGCCGAGGCCGGCGAGCTGCGCTACGGCGGCGGCACACCGGTAACCCGGGACACCGCCTTCCCGATCGGCTCGGTCACCAAGGCCGCCACCGCCGCACTGGCGATGCTGCTGGTCGCGGACGACGATCTTGAGCTGGACTCGGACGTCACCGAGCACCTCCCTGAACTCGGCGCGCCGCTGACGCTGCGCCAGTTGCTCAGCCACACCAGCGGGCTGGCCTCCGGGCCGGACTCGGCGGTTGCTGCCACGATGTCCCTGCGCCGCTTCGTCTCCGAGCACTGCCGCACCCCGGAACTGGTGCTGCCTGCCGGCGCGGGCTTCTCCTACTCCAACCTCGGTTACGCCGTCGTCGGGCGGCTGATCGAAGAGGTCACCGGCATGACCTGGTGGGAGGCGATCGAGTCGATCCTGTTCCGCCCGTTGGGTATCCGGCCCGCGTTTGTGGTCGCGCCCAACCCGCTGACCTCGGTGAACGTCGCCAGTGGACACGCGGTCAACACCTCGCACGGACGCACCCGCCCGGTCCTGCAGTCCCTCGCGCTGGGCGAGGCCCCGGCCGGGGCACTCGCGATCAGCGCCGCGGACCTGCTGCGTTTTGGTCTGCTGCAACTGGATCCGGCCGAGTCCGGACTGCCCGAACTGCTCCCGGCCGAACTGGCCGAGGAGATGCGCCGCATCCAGCCGGGCGCGGACCCGATCGGCCTGGCCGACGGGTGGGGGCTCGGGTTCGGCGTCTTCCGCACCGGGGTGCAGCAGTGGGTCGGGCACGACGGCAACGCCGACGGCACCGACGCGCACCTGCGGGTCAACGCCGACAGCGGCCAGGCCATCGCCTTCACCAGCAACGGCAACACCGGCATCGGCCTGTGGGCGGAACTCGTTGACGAGCTGGCCGCGGCCGGGATCGAGGTCGGCAGCTACCGGCTGGACGTGCCGGGGCAGCGCACCACGGTGCCGCCGGAGATCTTCGGCAGCTATCACAACGGCGACACCGAGTACACCGTCACCCCGGCCGAGGACGCCACGCTGCGCCTGGCCATCGACGGCGAGATCGTCGCCCGGCTCACCCCGCACGAAGGGCTCATGTTCGCCCAACAGGACTGGGAATCGGGACAACTCGTCCATCCCGGCCGTTTTCTTCGCGACCCGGTCACCGGTGTGCTGGACCGAATTCAGGTTTCCGGCCGACTGGCCCGGCGCACGGTCGGCAGCGGACGCTGTTAGCAGCGGGAACTGACCCGCTTCAACGCCGTTCCGACTAGCTCCTGCATACGCCGTCTGCTGGCGTGGTTTTTGCCGCGCCTGAAAGGTTTTGAGTTCATGTCCGCACGCGAGGTGTCCCTGCCCGCCCACGCCCTGCCGTCGTCACTCACCGCGACTGAGTCGACCGGCTTCGTGAGCGCGGCGGACTTGCTGGTGGCGCACAACAGGACTGACCGCGCCGTCAGTCAGGCGACCCTGCCGCAGCTGGTCGAGGCCCAGGCCGCGCGCACCCCGCAGGCGGCCGCGCTGCTGGACGACGAAGGGCCGGTGTCCTTCGCCGAACTGGAGCGCCGGGCCAACAGGTTGGCTCATCGGTTGATCGGACTGGGCGCCGGACCTGAGCGGATCGTGGCGCTGCTGCTGCCCCGCTCGGTGGACATCGTGGTGGCGCAACTGGCCGTGCTCAAGGCCGGTGGCGCTTACCTGCCAGTGGATCCGGCCTACCCGGCCGAGCGGATCCGGCTGATGCTGGCCGACGCCGCACCCGCGCTGGTGCTCGACGAGGACTTCCTGGCCGCGACCCCGGACGGCCTGCCGGACACCGCGCCGACCGACGCGGACCGACTGTGCCCCTTGGACTTCGACCACCCGGCCTACGTCATCTACACCTCCGGCTCCACCGGCCGCCCCAAGGGTGTGGTGGTCACGCACGCCGGGCTGGCCAGCTTCTCGGCCGCGGAAATCGAGCAGTACCAGGTGAAACCGGGCGACCGGGTGCTCCAGTTCTCCTCACCCAGCTTCGACGCCTCGGTGCTCGAACTCTGCATGTCGCTGCCCGCCGGGGCGACCCTGGTGGTGCCGCCGCCCGGACCGCTGCTCGGCGACCACCTCGCCCAGGTGCTCGCCGAACGCCGGATCACGCACGCGCTGATCCCGCCGGTGGCCCTGGCCACCGTGCCGGAAGGCGTTGAGCTGCCGGACTTCCGCACGGTGATCGTGGGCGGCGACGCCTGTACCGCCGAGCTGGTCGACCGCTGGGCGCCCGGCCGCCGGATGATCAACTCCTACGGTCCGACCGAGTCCACCGTGGTCGCCACCTGGAGCGATCCCCTCGTCCCCGGCGGGGTGCCCTCGATCGGCCGTCCGATCTGGAACACCCGGGTGTACGTGCTCGATGAGCAGCTTGAGCCGGTGCCCAGTGGGGTGGACGGCGAGCTGTACATCGCGGGCGCGGGGCTGGCCCGCGGTTACCTGAACCAGCCGGGGCTGACCGCGGATCGCTTCCCGCCCAACCCGTTCGGCGCGCCCGGCGAACGCATGTACCGCACCGGCGACCTGGTCCGCTGGACGGTCGAGGGTGTCCTGGAGTTCCGTGGCCGGGCCGACGACCAGGTCAAGATCCGTGGGTTTCGGATCGAGCCCGGTGAGATCGAGACCCTGCTCCGGCGGCAGCCCACCGTGGCCGAGGCCGTGGTGGTGGCCCGGCAGGACCAGGGCCTCAAGCGGCTGATCGGCTACATCGTCCCGGCCAAGGGCCAGGAACCGGACCCGGCGCACCTGCGCACCGTGCTCGCCGAAACCCTGCCCGGCCACATGGTGCCCGCCGTGCTCGTGGTGCTGGCCACGCTCCCGTTGAGCCCCAACGGAAAACTCGACCGCACCGCGCTGCCCGCGCCCACCGGCCCGCTGCCCGGCGGCGAGTCCGCGGTGCCGCCGCGCACTGCTGCCGAACGGGTGCTGGTCCGGATCTGGGCCGAGGTGCTCGGCCTGCCCGAGATCGGCGTCACCGACGACTTCTTCGCCCTCGGCGGCGATTCGGTGCTGGCCTTCCGTGTCTTGGCCCGCATCCGGGCCGCCTTCGACGCCGAACTGTCCCCGCGGCTGCTGTTCGAGACCAGCACCGTCCGCGCCCTGGCCGCCCAGCTGCCCGAACCGTCCACTGTGGACAACACGATCCCGGCTGCACCCGTAGGCCGGGTGCCGTTGTCCTCGGCGCAGCACCGGATGTGGGTGCTGGACAACCTGACCGGCGGCACCGAGTACAACACCGGGGTCGGCCTGCGCCTGACCGGACCCCTGGACGCCGACGCGCTGCGCCGCGCGCTGGACGCCCTGGCCGCCCGGCACGACTCCCTGCGCACCACCTTCACCGAGTCCGGCGGCCTGCCCGAACAGGTCATCGCAGCCACCGGCACCATTCCGTTGCGCACCACCGAGGCTGGTCCGGGCACCCTGGACGATGTGCTCGCGGCCGAACTGGACCGCCCGTTCGACCTGCGCCGCGGCCCGCTCACCCGGGCCCTGCTGGTCCGGCTGGCCGCTGACGACCAGGTGCTCTTGCTGTGCCAGCACCACATCGTCACCGACGGCGCCTCGGTCGCCCTGCTGGTCGAGGAACTCGCCGAGCTGTACGCTGCCGCCAGGGACAACCGCGCCGCCGACCTGCCCGAGCTGCCGCTGCGCTACGCCGACTACGCTGCCTGGCAACAGGATCGGCTCAGCAGCCCGGAACTCGCCGGACAGCTCGCCTACTGGCGGGAACGCCTGGCCGGGGCCGAGGCTCTGCAACTGCCCACCGACCGCCCGCGTCCGCCGGTGCGCACCAACCCGGGCGCGGTGCACCGGCACCTGCTGCCCGCCACCCTGGTCGACAAGCTCACCGCCGCGGGCCGGGATCGCGGCGCGACCCTGTTCATGCTGCTCACCGCGGCGGTCCAGGTGCTCTTCGCCCGCTACAGCAACCGGCAGGACATCGCCGTCGGCACCGCCACCTCAGGCCGCAACCGGGCCGAACTGGAACGCCTGGCCGGGTTCCTGGTCAACACCGTGGTGCTCCGGTCCACTGTGGACCCGAAGCTGCCGTTCGTGGAATTCCTCGGCCAGGTCCGGGAAACCGTGCTGTCCGGCTTCGCGCACGAGGACGCCCCGTTCGACCGGCTGGTGGAGGAACTGCGCCTGGACCGGGACGCCAGCCGTACCCCGCTGATCCAGGCCCTGGTGGTGCTGCAGAACGCGGTGGTCCAGACCCGCGAGATCGGCGAACTGCGGATCAGCGAACAGGATCTGCCCCGGCCGCGAGCCCGGTTCGACCTGGTGTGCGAGTTCTGGCCGCGCGCCGAGGGCCTGACCGTCGCGGTGGAGTACAACACCGACCTGTTCGATCAGGCCACCATTGCCCGCCTCACCGAACACCTGGAAGTCCTGCTCAACGGTGTGCTCGCCACCCCGGAAGCCCCTCTCGGCGAACTGCCGCTGCTCACCGGGGCCGAGCGGCACCAGGTGCTGCGCGGCTGGAACGACACCGCACTGGACGTCGCGCCCACCCTGTACCCGGAGCTGTTCGCCCAGCAGGCCGCCCGCACCCCCGAGGCCATCGCGGTCACCCACGCGCGCCGGCACCTGACCTACGCCGAGCTGAACCGGCGAGCGAACCAGTTGGCCCGTCTGCTGATCAGCCGTGGTGCCGGACCGGAACGGTTCGTGGGCATCGCCATGCCGCGCACCGAGCACACCATCGTCGCGCTGCTGGCCATCCTCAAATCCGGGGCCGCCTACCTGCCGATCGACCCGGCCTACCCGGCAGACCGGATCGAGTTCATGCTCACCGACGCCGCCCCGGCGCTGGTGCTCACCGCCGAGGAGATCGAGCGGATCCGGCCCGAGCTGGCCGGACTGTCCGATGTGGACATCACCGACGCGGACCGGCTGCGCCCCCTCGATCCGGCGCACGCCGCCTACACCATCTACACCTCGGGCTCCACCGGCCGCCCGAAGGGCGTGGTCATCGCGCACGAGAGCCTGGCCGACCTGACCGCCTGGGCCGCCCGTGACTTCGGGTTCACCGGACTGTCCACAGTGGTCGCCTCCACCTCGCTCAACTTCGACGTCTCGGTGTTCGAGATCTTCTGCCCGCTGGTGCTGGGCGGGGCCATCGAGGTGGTCGACAACGTCCTCGCGCTGGGGGAGGAGCGCGCCGAACCGTGGCGGGCCAGCCTGGTCAGCGCGGTCCCCTCCGCACTCGCCCAGGTGCTGTCCCAGGGTGCGGTCACGGTGTCCGCCGATCACGTGGTGCTGGCGGGCGAGGGCCTGTCCGCGCACGCCACCAGGGAGATCCAGGCCGCGCTGCCCGGCGGGCGGATCGCCAACATCTACGGGCCGACCGAGGCCACCGTGTACGCCACGGCCTGGTACTCCGACGGTGTCGAGCGGGACACTGCGCCGCCGATCGGCAAGCCGGTCAGCAACATCCAGACCTACGTGCTCGACCCGAACCTGCGCCCGGTCCCGATCGGCGTGCCCGGTGAGCTGTACCTGGCCGGGCGCGGCCTGGCCCGCGGTTACCTCAACCGGCCGGGCCTGAGCGCGGACCGGTTTATCGCCAATCCCTATGGCACGCCTGGCGAACGCATGTACCGCACCGGCGATGTGGTGCGCTGGAACGCCAACGGCGAAATCGAGTACCTGGGCCGGGCCGACGACCAGGTCAAGATCCGCGGCTTCCGGATCGAACTTGGCGAGGTCGAGGCGGCACTGCTGAGCCACCCCGCGGTCACCGACGCGGTCGCGGTGGCCCGCACCGACGGCGGCCACCAGCGCCTGGTCGCCTACGTGGTCGCCGACATCCCGGTCGACTCGGCTGACCTGCGCACGCACACCGGCGGACGGCTGCCCGAGTACATGGTCCCGGCCGCGGTGATCCAGCTCGACCGGCTTCCGTTGAACCCCAACGGAAAGCTCGACCGCCGTGCCCTGCCCGCCCCGGACTGGGCCGCCGTCGCCGGTGGCGAGTACGTGGCCCCAGGCAACGCCACCGAGCGGGTGCTGGCCGACATCTGGGCCGAGGTGCTCGGCCTGGACCGGATCGGCGTCACCGACAACTTCTTCTCCCACGGCGGCGACTCCATCCTGAGCATCCAGGTGGTGGCCAAGGCCCGCGCCGCCGGACTGCAACTCACCTCGCGCGATTTGTTCCTGCACCAGACCATCACCGCGCTGGCCCCGCAGGTCACCGCGGTGGTCACCCGCCGGATCGCGCAGGGCCCGGTCACCGGCGGCGCCCCGCTCACCCCGATCCAGCACTGGCTGTTCGAGATCCAGCCCGAGCACCCCGAACTCTTCGCCCAGCACCTCACCGTCACCCTCGCCGAGGGCGCCGACGACCGTGCTCTACGCACCGCGCTGTCCGCACTCGTCGAACACCACGATGCCCTGCGCATGCGGTTCGAGCGCACGGAATCCGGCTGGCAGCAGCACAACGCGCCCATCGGCGACACCGAGATCGGCAACGCGCCGCTGACGCTGGCCGGGGAATCCCTGCTGCGCGCGGAAATCCGCGACCTGCCCGGTGGGCGGCAGGCCCTGTTCCTGGCCGTGCACCACCTCGTCGTCGACGGCGTGTCCTGGCGCATCCTCCTCGAAGACCTGGCTACCGGCTACGAACAGGCCGTGCGCGGCGAACCGATCCGGCTCGGCGCGAAGACCACCTCCTTCCGCGACTGGGCGATCCGCCTCGCCGAGCACACCGAGTCCGGCGGCTTCGACGCCGACCTGGAGCACTGGACCGCCATCGGCGACCAGACCCCGCTCCCGGTCGAACGCACCGGCCCGAACACCGTGGCCAGCACCGAGGTCGTCACCGTCCGCCTGGACGAGAACCAGACCCGCGCCCTGCTCCAGGACGTGCCGGCCGCCTACCGCACCCAGGTCAACGACGTGCTGCTCAGCGCGCTCAGCCGGGTGCTCACCCGGTGGACCGGTCGGGACCGGGTGCTGGTCGACCTGGAGGGCCACGGCCGCGAGGAACTCTTCGCCGACCTGGACCTCTCCCGCACCCTCGGCTGGTTCACCACCATGTTCCCGGTTGCACTGTCCACACCGGACACCGACTGGGGTCGCACTCTCAAGGCGGTCAAGGAACAACTCCGCGCACTGCCGCACCGTGGCCTGTCCTACGGCGCCCTGCATCGCCGCACCGATCAACTGCCGGACCAGTCCGCACCGCAGATCAGCTTCAACTACCTCGGCACCTTCGAGGCCCCCGCCGCCGCCCTGTTCGATGGGCTGCACGAAGAACTGGCCCTGGCAGCCGACCCGGCCGCCACCCGCCCGCACCTGCTCGATGTGGTCGGCCGGGTGGACCGCAAGTCCCTGGAGTTCAGCTGGTTCTACTCAACCGACCGGCACACCGAGGCCACCGTCCGCCGCCTGGCCGAGGACCTGCTCACCGCACTGCGCGAGATCATCGAGCACTGCACCCGATCCGGCGGCCGCACCCCGTCCGACTTCCCACTCGCCCGGCTCGACCAGTCCACTGTGGACACACTGGTCGGCGACGGCCGGGACGTCGAGGACATCTACCCGCTCACCCCGACCCAGGCCGGCATGGTGTTCCACCGCCTGGCCCAGGGCGACACCGGCGTCTACTTCCAGCAGCTCACCTTCCAGCTCGACGGCGTCGCCGACCCGCACCGGCTGGCCGAAGCCTGGCAGCAGGTCAGCGACCGGATGCCGGTGCTGCGCAGCCACATCGTCTGGCAGGGCGTGCCCGAGCCGGTGCAGCTGGTCCGCACCCAGGTCCGGGTCCCGGTCCGGCAGCTGGACTGGCGCGGCCTGGACGACGCCGGGCGGCAGGCCGAGCTGGACGCGTTCCTGACCGCGGACCGGGCCGCCGGGATCGCGCTGGACCAGGCGCCACTGCAACGGATCGCGCTGGCCAGGATCAGCGACACCGAGGTCCAGGTGGTGTGGACCTTCCACCACGTGCTGCTCGACGGCTGGAGCGTCTTCCAGGTCCTCGATGACGTCTTCGCTGCACACTCCGGCCGTTCGCTGCCCAACCGCCGTCCCTTCGGCGACTACCTGCGCTGGATCGACCGCCAGGACCGCGCGGAAGCCCTGGCGCACTGGCGATCCGCCCTCGCCGGGATCGCCGACCCCACCGCGCTGCCCTACGACCGGCAGCCCGCGGAAAGCCAGCATCACGAGTCCACCGCCAGCGTGCTGCGCTCCCTGGACACCGGCACCACCACCGCGCTGCGCGAACTCACCCGGCTGCACGGACTCACGCTGAACACCCTGGTCCAGGGCGCCTGGGCACTGCTGCTGGCCCGGCACAGCGGTCAGGACGACGTGCTCTTCGGCGCCACCGTGTCCGGCCGCCCCGCCGACCTGGCCGGGGTGCAGGACATCACCGGCATCTTCATCAACACCCTGCCCGCCCGGGTACAGATCCACAATGGACAGACGCTGACCGGGTGGTTGCGCGCGATCCAGGACGCCCAGTCCGCGGACCGCCGCTACGACTTCCTGCCGCTGCCGCAACTGCGCGCCTGCACCGACCTGCCGGAGCGGGCCAGTCTGTTCGACAGCATCGTGGTGTTCGAGAACTACCCCTTCGACGACACCGCCGCCGCCACGCACGGCCTCGGCCTGCGCGAACTGCGCGGGGTGGAGACCACCAACTACCCGCTCACCCTGGTCGCCTACCCGCACGCCGAGTTCAAGGTCAACCTCGGCTACGACCCGGCGCTGTTCGAGCCCGCCACCGCGGAACGCCTGGCCGAGCACCTGCTCACCATGCTCGCCGCGATCCCCGCGCACGCCGACCGACCGGTCGGTGAACTGCCGATGCTGACCGAGGCCGAACGGCACCGGGTGCTGGTGGAGTGGAACGACACCGCCACCGCACTGCCTGCCGGCACGGTGCCGGAAGCCTTCGCCGCCCAGGTCAGGCGCACCCCGCACACCACCGCGGTGATCACCGACAGCGGCAACCTGACCTACGCCGAACTCGACGACCGCAGCACCGCCCTGGCCCAGCACCTGATCGGCCTCGGCGTCACAACCGAACAACCGGTCGGCCTGCTGCTGGCCCGCTCCGCCGACGTGGTCATCGCCGAACTGGCCGTGCTCAAGGCCGGAGCGGCCTACGTGCCCCTCGACGTCCGTGCCCCCGCCGCCCGGCTGACCCGGCTGCTCACCGAGACCGGCGTGCGGGTGCTGCTCACCGACCAGACCTGGGCCGCCACCGCTCAGGAAGTCCACAGTGGACAGATCCTGCGGGTGGACGAGGCGATCATCACCCTGGCCGTGCCGCTGCCCACCGTGCACGCGGACAACCTCGCCTACATCACGCACACCTCCGGCTCCACCGGCATCCCCAAGGGCGTGGCCGTCCGGCACCACGACATCCTCGCCCTCGCCGCGCACCGCCGGTTCCACCAGGGCGGGCACGCCAGGGTGCTGCTGCACTCCCCGCTGGCCTTCGACGCGGTCACCTACGAACTGTGGATGCCGCTGCTGTCCGGCGGCCAGGTCGTGGTCGCGCCGGACGGCCATGTGGACGCCGAGGTGTTCCGCCGCATGATCGGCGAGCACGGCGTGACCGCGATCTTCCTCACCGCGGGCCTGTTCCGGCTGATCGCGCAGGAAGATCCCGGCTGCTTCGCCGGTGCCCGGGAGGTCTGGACAGGTGGCGAGGTGGTCCTGGCCGAGTCGATGCGCCGGGTGTTAACCGCCTGCCCCGGCTTGCTCGCGGTGGATGTCTACGGCCCCACCGAGACCACCACCTTCGCCACCCACCACGATCTGCCGGTCGCCGCCGAGGTGCCGGAGCTGCTGCCGATCGGCCGCGCCCTGGACAACATGCGGCTCTACGTGCTCGACCGCGCGCTGCGCCCGGTGCCCGCCGGAGTGCCCGGTGAACTGCACATCGGCGGCTCCGGGGTGGCCCGCGGCTACTACGGCCGCCCGGGGCTGAGCGCGGCTTGCTTCGTGGCCGACCCGTTCGGCGCGCCCGGCGAACGCATGTACCGCACCGGCGACACCGTGCGCTGGAACCGGAACGGCGAGATCGAGTTCCTCGGCCGCACTGACGACCAGGTCAAGATCCGCGGTTTCCGGATTGAGCTGAGCGAGGTCGACAACGCGCTGCTCCGGCACGAAGCCCTCGGCCAGGTGGTGGCCGCGGTGCTGCTGGACGGCTCCCGCCGCAAACGCCTGGTCGCCTACCTGGTCCCGGCCGAAGGTCACCCGGTGCCCGCGGCCGCCGAACTGCGCGAGTTCCTGGCCAAGTCCGTGCCGGACTACCTGGTGCCCTCGGTGTTCGTGCCGCTGGCCGCACTCCCGTTGAACGCCAACGGAAAGGTCGACCGCCGCGCCCTGCCCACCCCGGACTGGGGACTGGTCGCCGCGGCCGGATTCGTGGCGCCCAGCACCGAAACCGAACGGGTGCTCGCGGACATTTTCGCCACCGTGCTGAACCTGCCCAGGGTCGGTGTGGAGGACAACTTCTTCGAGCTGGGCGGCGATTCCATCGTCAGCATCCAGGTCGTCTCCCGCGCCCGCCAGGCCGGAATCGGCCTGATGCCAAGGGATCTCTTCCGCACCCCCACGGTCGCCGGACTGGCCGCCACCGCCACCGAGACCACCCGGCCCAGCACCGACCAGGGTCCGGTCACCGGCGAGGCCCCGCTCACCCCGATCCAGCACTGGTTCTTCGCCACCCAGACCGCGGAACCCGCGCACTTCAGCCAGTCCGTGCTGCTCGACCTCACCGCACGCCCCGACCCGGTGCTCCTGGACGAGGCCCTGCGCGCACTGGTCCGCCACCACGACGCACTGCGCCTGCGCTTCACCGGCGGCAGGCAACAGCACGCGGACACCCCGGCCGAGATCCTCCAGCTCGGCGGCCCCGCCGACCACACCGGCCTGGACCTCGAACACGGCCCACTGCTCAAGGCCGTGCTCCTGGACGGCGACCAGCTTTTCCTGGCTGTGCACCACCTCCTGGTCGACGGCGTGTCCTGGCGCATCCTCCTGGAAGACCTGGACACCGCCTACCAGCAGCTGCGTGCGGGCAACCCGGTCCGCCTGGAGGCCAAGACCACTTCCTTCCGCGACTTCGCCCGCACCCTGACCACCCTGGCCGCCAATGGCGAGTTCGATGCGGAAATCCCTTACTGGAACAGCGTTTCCGCCGACCCGGACATCCCGGTCGACGGCAGCGGCGCCAACATCGTGGCCGGGGAACGGAACCTGACCGTCGCACTCGACGAGCAGACCACCCGCGCCCTGCTCCAGGACGTGCCCGGCGTCTACCGCACCCAGATCAACGACGTGCTGCTCACCGCCCTCGGCCGGGTGCTCGGCGAGTGGACAGGGCGGGACCGGGTGCTCGTCGACCTGGAAGGCCACGGCCGCGAGGACCTCGGCGGCGACATCGACCTGTCCCGCACGGTCGGCTGGTTCACCACCATGTTCCCGCTCGCCCTGCCCGGTTGCCCCGGCCTCGGCTGGGGCGAGGCACTCAAGACGGTCAAGGAACAACTCCGCGCGATTCCCCGGCGTGGCTTCGGCTACGGCGCGCTGCGCCACCTCACCGACCGCCTGCCCGCGCAGCCGACCCCGCAGGTCGGCTTCAACTACCTCGGCCAGTTCGACCGTCCACAAGGGACCGACGGCCTGATCGCCGGAATGCCCGACGGCCTCGGCGGCGAGTCCGGGGCAGGCAACCAGCGTCCGCACCTGCTCGACGTCATCGGCAGCGTCGAGTCCCGGCGGCTGACCTTTACCTTCTCCTACGCCCAGGGCAGCCACTCCGAGACCACCATCCGCACCCTGGCCGAGGCTTTCCGCGCCGCGCTGGCCGAGATCGTCGAGCACTGCGCCCAGCCCGGCAGCGGTGGTCGTACCCCGGCGGACTTCCCGCTGGCCCGCATCACCCAGTCCGAAGTGGACACCCTGGTCGGCGACGGCAAGGAGATCGCCGACCTCTATCCGCTGACCCCGATGCAGGCGGGCATGGTGTTCCACAGCCTGATGGAAGAGGGCAGCACCGCCTACTTCAACCAGGTGCAACTGCGGCTGACCGGCGTCACCGACCCGGCCGCCTTCGCCACCGCCTGGCAGCAGACCGCCGACCACAACCCGGTGCTGCGCAGCCGGATCGTCTGGGAGGGCGTCAGCGAACCCCTCCAGCTGGTGCCGCGCACCGCCGTCATCCCCACCCGGCACCTGGACTGGACCGGCCGCACCAACACCGAAGCGGACCTGCGCGAACTCCTGGACGCCGACCGCGCCGAAGGCTTCGACCTGGCGAACGACTCGCTGCTGCGGATCGCGGTGATCACGCTGTCCGGTAACGAGATCCTGCTCGTCTGGACCTTCCACCACGTGCTGCTCGATGGCTGGAGCGCGGCCCAGGTCTTCGGCGAGGTCTGCGCCCGCTACGCCGCGCTCACCGGCGGAACCCCGCTGCACCCGGTGTCCCGCAGGCCCTTCCGCGACTACCTGGACTGGCTCGCGAGCCAGGACTCCGAACAGGCCGCCACCTACTGGCGGAACGCACTGGACGGCTTCAGCACTCCCACGCCGTTGCCGTTCGACCGGCAGTCCCGGGAGGCGCACCGCGCCGCGTCTTCCGGGACCGTCCGGGCCCAGCTCAGCACCGCCGACACCACCCGGCTGCGCGAGGTGGCCCAGCACAACGGACTCACCCTCAACACCGTGTTCCAGGGCGCCTGGGGCCTGCTGCTCTCCCGCTACAGCGGCGAGTCCGAGGTGGTCTTCGGCAGCACCGTCTCCGGCCGCCCCGCCGACCTGGCCGGGGTGGAGGCCATGGTGGGCCTGTTCATCAACACCATCCCCACCCGAGTCGACATCCACAGTGGACAGTCGCTGCTGCCCTGGCTGCGCGAACTGCAGACCGCGCAGGCTGAGTCCCGCCGGTTCGACTTCGTCTCCCTGGCCCAGTTGCAGAGCTGGCTGAACCTGCCCGGCGGCACCGGACTGTTCGACAGCATCGTGGTCTTCGAGAACTACCCGTTCGACCCGGCCGCCATCGCCGCCACCGGCCTGACCATGGCCGAATCCCGGGACGAGGAACCGACCAACTACCCGGTCAGCGTGGTCGTCTCCCCGGGCGCCGAACTGTCCTTCGCCCTGGACTACGACCCGGACCTGTTCGACGCAACCACCGTGCAGGCCATGGCGGACCGGCTCGCGCTACTGCTCACCGGCATCGCCCGCGACCTCGAACGCACCCCGGCCCAGATCTCCTTGCTCACCGAGACCGAACGCCACCGGGTGCTGGAAACGTGGAACGCCACCGTCTGCCCGCTGCCCACCGGCAGCCTCGGCGAGTTGTTCACCGCCCAGGCCACCCGCACCCCACATGCCGTCGCACTGGCTTTCGACGGCGGCCAGCTCAGCTATGCCGACCTGGAAGCTCGCGCGAATCGCCTGGCACACCGGCTGATCGCGCTGGGCGTCTGCCCGGAGCAGCCGGTCGCCCTGCTCGCCGAACGCGCCCCGGAACTGGTGGTCGCCGAACTGGCCATCGTCAAGGCCGGTGGCGCCTATGTGCCGCTCGACCTGCGTGCCCCCGCCGACCGGCTGCGCCTGGTGCTCGCCGAATCCGGCGCCACCGTGCTGCTCACCGACCAGCATTGGATCAGCGCCGCCGCCAAAGTCCACAGTGGACCCACGCTCCGGATCGACGAACCCCTGGACGGTCCGACCGAACCGCCCACGGTCACCGTGCACGGCGACAACCTGGCCTACGTCATGTACACCTCCGGCTCCACCGGCACCCCCAAGGGCGTTGCGGTCCGGCACCGGGATGTCAGTGCGCTCGCACACGACCGTTGCTTCCGCGGTGGCGCGCACGAGCGGGTGCTGCTGCACTCGCCGACCGCCTTCGACGCCGCCACCTACGAGGTGTGGGTGCCGCTGCTCAACGGCGACCGGGTGATCGTCGCCCCCAGCGGCGACCTCGACGTGGACACCCTGCGCCGTCTGGTCACCAACCACGGCATCACCGGCCTCTGGCTCACCGCGGGCCTGTTCCGGCTGATCGCGCAGGACGCCCCGGACTGCCTGCACGGCGTCCGCGAGGTCTGGACCGGCGGCGACGTTGTGCCCGCCCCCGCCGTGCGCCGGGTCCTCGCCGCCTGCCCCGGACTGTCCGTTGTGGACGGATACGGCCCGACCGAGACCACCACTTTCGCCACCCACCACCGCATCCCGGCGGGTAGCCCGGTCCCGGACCTGGTGCCGATCGGCCGCCCGCAGGACAACATGCGGGTCTACGTGCTGGACGCCGACCTGCACCCGGTCCCGCCGGGCATCGCCGGTGAACTGCACCTCGCCGGAGCGGGCCTGGCCCGCGGCTACCTGAACCAGCCCGGCCTGACCGCGGACCGCTTCCTGCCCGACCCCTTCGGCCCCGCCGGAACCCGGATGTACCGCACCGGAGACGTGGTCCGGTGGACTGCCGTGTCAACGCTCGACCCCGCAAGCGGGTCTTCGGAAGGCGTGCTGGAATTCGTGGGCCGCGCCGACGAGCAGGTGAAGATCCGCGGTTTCCGGATCGAACTCGGCGAGATCGAGGCCGTGCTCGCCGCACAGCCCGGCGTCACCGAGGCGGTGGTGCTGGCCCGCGCCGACCAGGGCGTCAAACGCCTGGTCGCCTACCTCGTCGGTGCCGACCTGGACGTGGCCGCGATCAAGGCCACGGCCGCCGAAGTGCTGCCCGACTACATGGTCCCGGCCGCGTTCCTGCTGCTGGACCGGTTGCCGCTGAGCCGCAACGGCAAACTCGACCGCCGCGCCCTGCCCGCCCCGGACTTCGCCGCACTGGCTGAAACCGGTTATGTGGCACCGCGTTCCGAGACCGAACAGGTTCTCGCTCAGGTGTGGGCCGAGGTGCTCGGCCTGCCCAGGGTCGGCGCCGCGGACAACTTCTTCGCCCTCGGCGGCGACTCCATCCTGAGCATCCAGGTGGTCTCCCGCGCCCGCCAGGCCGGCCTCGGCTTGATGCCCAGGGACCTGTTCCGCGCCCAGACCATCGCCGACCTCGCCGTGCTGGTCGCCGACGCGCAACCGGACACCGCCGAACAGGGCGAGGTCACCGGCGAGGTCCCGCTCACCCCGATCCAGCACTGGTTCCTGGCCGGCGCAACCGCGAACCCGGGCCACTTCAACCAGGCCATGACCCTGGACCTGGCCCCCGACGTGGACGAGTCCGCCCTGCACACCGCACTCGCGACCCTGGTCAGCCAGCACGACGCGCTCCGCCTGCGCTACACCCGCGACGGCGACACCTGGCGCCAGCACAACGACCCGGTCAGCGACAGCGATCTGAGCACCGGACAGCCACTCGGCGAGTTCGACCTGGCCGGCCCGCTGCTACGTGCCCACCGGGACGGCGACCAGCTCCACCTGTGCGTGCACCACCTGGTCATCGACGGCGTGTCCTGGCGCATCCTCCTGGAAGACCTGGACACCGCGTACCGGCAGGCGATCGCGGGGGAGACCGTCCACATCGGACGCAAGACCACCTCCTTCCGCGACTGGTCGCACCGCCTTGCCGAACACGCCCGCACCGGCGGCTTCGACCACGAGCTGGACCACTGGACCAGCACGAACATCGACACGAATATTCCGGCAGACCTCAATGGTCCCAATACCCTGGCCTCCACCGCCTCGGTCACCGTGCACCTGGACGAGACCGAAACCCAGGCGCTGCTCCAGTCCGTGCCGCCGGTCTACCGCACCCAGATCAACGACGTGCTGATCAGCGCGCTCGGCCGGGTGCTCGCCGAGTGGACCGGCCAGGACCGGCTGCTGATCGACCTGGAGGGCCACGGCCGCGAAGACCTGTTCCCCGGCGTCGACCTCTCCCGCACGGTCGGCTGGTTCACCACCCTGTTCCCGGTCGCACTGTCCACACCGGACACCGACTGGGCAGTGACCCTCAAGTCGGTCAAGGAGCAGCTGCGCGCCATCCCCGGCCGCGGCCTCGGCTACGGCGCGCTGCGCTGGCTCACCGACCGGCTGCCCGGCATCGCCCCGGCCCCGGTCAGCTTCAACTACCTCGGCCAGTTCGAGTCCGGCACCGGCGCCGGACTGGTCCGCGGCAGCAGCGGCATCCAGTCCGATGTGTCGTTGGACGGCGACCGGGACCGGATCTTCGACATCGTCGGCGCGGTCGAACAGAAGCAACTCCAGCTCACCTGGTTCTACTCCACCAACCAGCACACCGAGGCCACCGTCACCGCCCTGGCCGAGGGGTTCCGCACCGCGTTGCGCGAGATCGTCGAGCACTGCGCCCAGCCGGACGCGGGTGGCCGCACCCCCTCGGACTTCCCGCTCGCCGGACTCGACCAGTCCACAGTGGACAAGCTGGTGGCCGCCGGTGACGTCGAGGACATCTACCCGCTGACCCCGATGCAGACCGGCATGGTCTTCCACGGCCTGTCCCAGCAGGAACAGGGCGTCTACTTCGAGCAGGCCAAGTTCGTGCTCGACGGCGTCACCGATCCGCGCCGCCTGGCCGCCGCCTGGCAGCAGGTGGTCGACCGCACCCCGGTGCTGCGCAGCCGGATCGTCTGGTCCGGCGTGCCCACGCCGCTCCAGGTCGTGCAGACCAAGGTCACCGTCCCGGTCACCCACCTGGACTGGACCGGACTGTCCGAAGAGGACCGCCGCACCGCCCTGGCCGAACTGCTGGAGCAGGACCGGGCGACCGGACTCGACCTGACCGCGGCCCCGCTGCTGCGGGTCACCCTGGCCAGGCTGTCCGAGAACTCGGTGCAGGTCGTCTGGACCTTCCACCACGTGCTGCTGGACGGCTGGAGCGTCTTCCAGGTGCTCTCCGACGTCTTCGCCGCGCACGCCGGCCACGCGTTGCCCAGCCGCCGCCCGTTCGCGGACTACCTGCGCTGGCTGGACGCCCAGGACCACGGCCAGGCCGAGGTGTACTGGCGCGAGGTGCTCACCGGCTTCGACACCCCGACCCCGCTGCCACTGGACCAGCCGAAGACCGCCGCGCACAACACCCGCTCCGGCACCTGGACCGGGTTCGCGCTGCCGGAGACCGAGGCGAGCAGGCTGCACGAGTTCGCCAAACGGCACCGGCTCACCCTCAACGCGGTGGTCCAGGGCGCCTGGGCACTGCTGCTGTCCCGGTACAGCGGACAGGCCGATGTCTGTTTTGGCGCAACGGTCTCCGGCCGTCCCGCGGATCTGCCCGGCGGCGAGGACATCACCGGCATCTTCATCAACACCCTGCCGGTCCGGCTCACCGTCGACCCGGCCGCCGACCCGGTCACCTGGTTGCAGGACCTCCAGTCCGCCCAGGCCGAATCACGCAGGTTCGACTTCGTGGCCCTGTCCCAGCTCCAGTCCTGGAGCCAGGTCGAGGGCGGCACCGAACTCTTCGACAGCATCGTGGTGTTCGAGAACTACCCGATCAACGACGAGGTGGCCGCCGCCAACGGCCTCGGCGTCCGCGAACTGGAAGCCATCGAAACCACCAACTACCCGATCAGCCTGGTCGTCTCGCCGGGGGAGAAGTTCCACCTGGAGTTCGGCTACGACCCGGACCTGTTCACCGCGGGCACCATCGAGCGGATGGCCGGACACCTCACCGAGGTCCTGCGCGCACTGGCCGCCGACACCCGGGAACCGTTGTCCTGCCTGGATATCCGCACCCCGGCCGAACGTGAGCAGCTCCAGTCCTGGAACAACACCGCCGCCGACACCGTGCCCACGGTGTTCCCGGAGCTGTTCCAGGACCAGGTCGAACGCACCCCGCACGCGGCCGCACTGGTCCTCGGCGAGGGTGAGATCACCTACGCCGGACTGGAACAGCGCGCGAACCGGTTGGCACACCGGCTGATCGGCCTGGGCGTGGGCCCGGAGACGATCGTCGCGCTGCAGCTGCCGCGCTCGGCGGAGATCGTGATCGCCCAGCTCGCCGTGCTCAAGGCCGGTGGCGCCTACCTGCCGATCGACCCGAACTACCCGGCCGACCGGATCGAGTTCATGCTCACCGACGCCAAGCCGGTGCTGGTCATCGACCAGGACTTCCTCGCCGAGGAGGGCACCCGCACGGACGCCCCGACCAACGCGGACCGCACCGCCCCGCTGCGCCCGGAACACCCGGCCTACGTCATCTACACTTCCGGCTCCACCGGCACCCCCAAGGGCGTGGTCGTCACCCACGCCGGGCTCGCCAGTTTCTCCGCGGCGGAAATCGAGCACTACCAGGTCAATCCGGGTGACCGGGTGTTGCAGTTCTCCTCACCCAGCTTCGACGCCTCGGTGCTCGAACTCTGCATGTCCCTGCCCGCCGGCGCCGCTTTGGTTGTCCCGCCGGAAGGTTCGCTGCTCGGCGAGCAGCTCGCCGAAGTGCTGCGCGACCAGCGGATCACCCACTCGCTGATCCCGCCGGTCGCACTGGCCACCGTGCCCGAAGACGTCGACCTGCCGGACTTCCGCACAGTGATCGTCGGCGGCGACGCGTGCACCGCAAAACTCGTCGACCGCTGGGCCCCGGGCCGCCGGATGATCAACTCCTACGGTCCGACCGAGTCCACCGTGGTCACCACCTGGAGCGATCCGCTGACCCCCGGCGGGATTCCGCCGATCGGCCGCCCGATCCGCAACACCCGGGTGCACGTCCTGGACGGCGACCTCAACCCGGTCCCGGTCGGCGTGCCCGGCGAGCTGTACGTGGCCGGGTCCGGACTGGCCCGTGGCTACCTCAACCGCCCCGGCCTGACCGCGGATCGCTTCCTGCCCAACCCGTTCGACGCCCCCGGCGAACGCATGTACCGCACCGGCGACCTGGTCCGCTGGCGCACCGACGGCCAGTTGGAGTTCCTGGGACGCGCCGACCAGCAGGTCAAGATCCGTGGCTTCCGGATCGAGCCCGGCGAGATCGAAACCCTGCTGCGCCACCAGGAAGGCGTCACCGACGCGGTGGTGATCGCCCGCGAGGACGACGGGGCCAAGCGCCTGGTCGCCTACCTGGTCGGCGACAGCCCCAGTGTGCCGGAACTGCGCGCCACCCTGGCCGGGCGACTGCCGGACTACATGGTCCCGGCCGCCTTCGTCACCCTGGAAGCACTGCCGTTGACACCCAACGGCAAGCTCGATCGCCGCGCCCTGCCCGCGCCCACGGCGGGGCTGGTCGCGCAGACCGGTTACGTGGCACCGGAAACCGAGACCGAGGAAGTGCTGGCCGAGATCTGGGCCGAGGTGCTCGGCCTGGACCGGGTCGGCATCGAGGACAGTTTCTTCGACCTCGGCGGCGACTCCGTGCGCAGCCTGCAGATCACCGCCAAGACCAAGGAAGCCTTCGACCTCGCCCTCACGCCCAAGGACGTGCTGACCGCCCGCACGGTCGCCGCCCTGGCCGAGCTGGTGGAGGAGAAGGTCCTCGCCGAACTGGAACGCCTCGCCTTCGGTGACGGCACCGGCAACGAACTCTGAAGGGGGACAACCAGCAATGCCGTCGTCGAAACAGAGCCGCACCGCAGCCCTGCCCGCGCACCTGCAGGAGCTGATGCGCAAGCGCCTGGCCGGAAAGGCCCAGCGCACCGACACCATCCCACCTGCCGAGCGCACCGGCGAACCGCTGCCGCTGTCCTTCGCCCAGCAGCGACTGTGGTTCCTGCACGAGTTCCAGCCCGGCGGCGCCGAGTACAACAGCGCACTCGCCCTGCGCCTGCGCGGACCCCTCGATGTCACCGCGCTCGCCGACGCGGTCGCCGCGCTGGTGGCCCGGCACGAATCCCTGCGCACCACCTTCGACGAGGTGGACGGCCGGGGCGTGCAGATCACGCACCCGCACCAGGACATCGCCCTGGCGACCGCGGTCACCAGTGAGGCGGAACTGCCGGAGCTGCTGGCCGCCGAGTACGCGCGGCCGTTCGACCTGCGCCGCGGGCCGTTGTTCCGGGCCGCGCTGTTCGAGCTGGGCGCCCAGGACCACGTGCTGCTGCTGGCCGCGCACCACATCATCATCGACGGCTGGTCCATGGGCGTGCTCGGTAGCGAACTGGCCGCCCGGTACGCGGGCCAGACCGAGCTGCCCGACCTGCCGATCCAGTACGCCGACTTCGCGGTATGGCAGCGCGACCGGCTCACCGGCGACGCCCTGGAGCAGCAACTCGCACACTGGACCGAACGGCTCAAGGGCGTCGAACCCCTTGCCCTGCCCACTGATCGCCCGCGTCCGGCGGTGCGTAGCTCGGCGGGTGCCCGGCACGAGTTCGCCTTCCCGGCCGAGGTCAGCACCAAGCTCGCCGAGTTGGCCCGTGCCGACGAGACCACGCTGTACACCGCGATCGTGGCTGCCACCCAGTTGCTGTTCGCTCGCTACTCCGGGCAGCGGGACATCGCCATCGGCACCGTCACCGCGGGTCGCAACCGGCCCGAACTGGCCAAGCTGGTCGGCTTCTTCGTCAACACGGTCGTGCTCCGGTCCACTGTGGACGACGAGCGCAGCTTCCGGGAGTTACTCGCGTCCGTCAAGGACACCGTACTCGATGCTTTCGCTCACGATGAAGCCCCGTTCGACCGGCTCGTGGATGCCGTTGGCGGCGAACGGGATCTGAGCCGCAACCCGCTGTTCGACGTGATGGTGCTGCTGCAGAACGCCCAGGGCGAAGCCCCGGTGTTCCCCGATCTCCAGGTCGAGCCGGTCTCGCTGACCCGTGGCACCGCGAACTTCGACATCACCGCCGAGTTCGAGGAAGGCCCGGACGGCCTGGCCGGGGTGTTCGAGTACAACACCGACCTGTTCGAGGCGGCCACCATCGAGCGGATGACCGGCCACCTGGTCCGCCTGGTCACCGAGGTGGTCACCCACCCCGACCGCCCGCTCACCGAGCTTTCCCTGCTCTCCGAACAGGAACGCCACCAGGTCATCGTCGAGTGGAACACCACCGACACCGAACTGCCCACCGGCACCGTGCCCGCGCTGTTCGCCGAGCAGGTCAGCCAGGACCCGGCCGCGACCGCGCTGATCACCGAACACGGCCCGGTCACCCGCGGCGAACTCGCCGACCGCGCCAACCGCCTGGCCCACCACCTGATCGCCCTCGGCGTCCGGCCGGAACAGCGGGTCGGCGTGCTGATCGAGCGCTCCGCCGACCTGGCCGTGGCCGAACTCGCCGTGCTCACCGCCGGCGCTGCCTACGTGCCCCTGGACCAGCGCGCCCCCGCGGACCGACTGCGTTTGGTGCTGGCCGAGTCGGGCGCCCAGATCCTGCTCACCGACCAGACCTGGCAGGCCACCGCCGCCGAGGTCCACAGTGGACTCGTCGAGCTGGTCGACGCCGACCACACCGGCCTGAGCCCCCAGCCGCCCGCGATCGAGATCGACCCGGCGAACCTGGCCTACGTCATGTTCACCTCCGGCTCCACCGGCCGCCCCAAGGGTGTCGCCGTCTGCCACCGGGACATCGTGGCCCTGGCGCACGAACACCGCTTCGGACCCGGCCACCAGCGCGTGCTGCTGCACTCGCCGAGTGCCTTCGACGCCTCCACCTACGAGCTGTGGGTGCCGCTGCTCGCCGGCGGCCAGACCGTGATCGCCCCGCCCGGCGACGTGGACGCGGACCTGATCCGCCGCATGATCGGCGAACACGGCGTCACCGGCATCTTCCTCACCTCCGGCCTGTTCCGCCTGGCCGCGCAAGAAGACCCGGGCTGCTTCGCCGGCGCCCGCGAGGTCTGGACCGGCGGCGACATCGTGCCCGCAGCCGCCATCCGACGGGTGCTCGGCGCCTGCGCCGGACTGCTGCTCAGCGATGTCTACGGCCCCACCGAGACCACCACCTACGCCACCCAGCACCCGATGTCCACAGTGGACTCGGTGCCGGACACCGTGCCAATCGGCCGCCCGCTGGACAACATGCGGGCCTACGTCCTGGACCACAACCTCACCCCGCAGCCGGTCGGTATCCCCGGCGAGCTGTACCTCGCGGGCGCCGGTCTGGCCCGCGGTTACCTGGACCGCCCCGGCCTGACCGCGTCGAGTTTCCTGCCCGACCCGTTCGGCCCGGCGGGCACCAGGATGTACCGCACCGGCGACACCGTGCGCTGGAACGGCGCCGGGAACCTGGAATTCCTGGGCCGCGCCGATGACCAGGTCAAGATCCGCGGCTTCCGGATCGAACTCGGCGAGATCGAGGCCGCGCTCACCGCACACCCGGCCGTCACCGAGGCCGTGGTGCTCGCCCGCACCGACCACGGCCAGAAACGCCTGGTCGCCTACGTCTTCGGCACGGACCTCCCGGACCTGCGGGAACACCTGCGCGCCGGACTGCCCGAGTACATGGTGCCCTCGGTCTTCGTCGCACTGCCCGTACTGCCGCTGACCGCCAACGGCAAGATCGACCGCCGCGCGCTGCCCGCCCCGGAAACCGAGGCGGAGACCGGCGAGTACGTGGCCCCGGCCACCGAGACCGAACAGGCCCTGGCCGCAGTCTGGGCCGAGGTGCTCGGCGTGGAAAGGGTTGGCCTGCGGGACAACTTCTTCTCCCTCGGCGGCGATTCGATCCTGAGCATCCAGGTGGTCTCCCGGGCCCGCAAGGCCGGCCTGCGGCTGACCTCCAAGGACGTCTTCCTGCACCAGAGCATCGCCGAGCTGGTGTCCGCGGTGCCGGATCTGGCCGCGGCCGAGCAGGCCCCGGTGGAGATCATCGAGGGTCCGGCCCCGCTCACCCCGATCCAGCGCTGGTTCTTCACCGAACACGGCGCCCAGCCGCACTTCAGCATGTCCATGACCCTGGAACTGGCCGCGGACACCGACGCCACCGCCCTCGGCCAGGCCGTCGAAACCCTGGTGAAGCACCACGATTCGCTGCGGTTGCGCTTCACCCAGGTCGACGGCGAGTGGTCGCAGGACTCCGCCGAGTCCGAACCGCAGCCCGTGCTGCGCGTCGTTGATCTGTCCACAGTGGAGGATCAGCAGGCGGCCATGAACGCCGAGGCGCTGGCCGTGCAGACCGACCTGCACCCCGGCAGCGGCCCGCTGATCGGCGCGATCCTGTTCCAGCTCGGCCCCAATCGAGCCCCGCAGCTGTTCCTGGCCGTGCACCACCTGGTGGTCGACGGCGTGTCCTGGCGCATCCTGCTCGGCGACCTGGAATCCGGCTACCGCCAGGCCAAGGCAGGCCAGGACATCAGCCTCGAACCGGTCAGCACCCCGTTCACACACTGGTCGCACAAGCTGATCGAGCACGTCGAAGCCGGTGGCCTGGACGCCGACCTCGCCTACTGGACCGCCCAGACCGGTGCCGTGCCCGCCGAGCTGCCGATCGACCACCCCGGCGCGAACACCGTGGCCAGCACCAGATCGGTCACCGCCCGGCTGGACGAGGCCACCACCCGCGCGCTGCTCCAGGACGTGCCCGAGGTCTACCGCACCCAGGTCAACGACGTGCTGCTCAGCGCACTCGGCCACGTGCTGGCCGAGTGGAGCGGGCAGTCCGGCGCGCTGCTGGCCATGGAGGGCCACGGCCGCGAGGAGATCCTGGACGGCATCGACCTGTCCCGCACCGTCGGCTGGTTCACCTCCCAGTTCCCCCTCGCCCTCACCATGCCCGCGGACATGGGCTGGGGCTCGATCCTCAAGTCCGTCAAGGAACAACTCCGCGCCGTCCCGCATCGCGGCCTGTCCTACGGCGCACTGCGCTACCTCACCCCCGACAGCCAGCTCAACGACGGCCCGGCCCCGCGGATCAGCTTCAACTACCACGGCCAGTGGGACTCCGGCTCGGCCAACCCGGAGAGCCTGGTGCGCGGCCGTGGCATTCCGCTCGGCAAGGACCAGGCCGCCGAGGAAACCCGCACGCACCTGATCGACATCGCCGGACTGGTCGACGGCGGCGAACTCGAACTCACCTGGCTCTACTCGGCCAATGTGCACAACGAACGCACCATCAGCGACCTCGCCGAAATGCTGATGGACACCCTGCGTGAGATCACCGAGCACTGCGCCACTCCGGGCACTGGCGGCCGCACCCCCTCGGACTTCCCGCTCGCGGGCATCAATCAGTCCACAGTGGACAGACTGGTCGGGGACGGCCGTGCGATCGAGGACCTCTACCCGCTCACCCCGCTGCAGGCCGGCATGCTCTTCCACAGCCTGGTCGACGCCGACCGCGGCGCGTACTTCGACCAGGCCCGGATGGACCTGTCCGGGGTCACCGACGTCGACGCGCTGGCCCACGCCTGGCAGCTCGTGGTCGACCGCACCCCGATCCTGCGCAGCGCCCTGGTCTGGGAAGGTGTGCCACAACCACTCCAGGTGGTCCGCCGCCAGGTGCACCTGCCCATTGCCCAGCACGACCTGCGTGCACTGTCCGAAGTGGACCGGGACGCCGAGCTGGACCGGATCGTGGCCGCCGACCGGGCCGCCGTCATCGACCTCACCGCCCCGCCGCTGCTGCGCCTCACCCTGGCACGCACCGGCGCGGACGAGGTCGTGCTGGTCTGGAGCTTCCACCACATCCTGCTGGACGGCTGGAGCCTCGGTCAGGTCTTCGCCGAGGTCTGCGCCCAGTACGCCGCCCAGCTCACCGGCACCCCGCCCAACCTGGTGACCCGCAGGCCCTTCCGCGACTACCTCCAGTGGCTGGACCGGCAGGACCCGGCCGCCGCCGACGTACACTGGCGCACCGTGCTGGCCGGATTCACCAGCCCCACCCCGCTCCCGGCCGACCACCAGCCCGGTCCTAACCACGCCGCCGAGTCCGCGGACATGGTCGCCCTGGAACTGAGCGCGGAGCAGTCCACCCAGCTCAGCAAGCTGGCCAAGGCCAACGGGCTCACCGTCAACACCCTGGTCCAGGGCGCCTGGGCACTGCTGCTGTCCCGGTACAGCGGACAGCGCGATGTCGTCTTCGGCACCACCGTCTCCGGCCGCCCCGCCGAACTCCCCGGCGTGGAGGCCATGGTCGGCCTGTTCATCAACACCGTGCCCACCCGGGTCGAAGTCCACAGTGGACAGACTTTGCTTAGCTGGCTGCGTGACCTCCAGACCGGGCAAACCGAATCACGCCGGTTCGACTTCGTCTCGCTGGCCCAGCTGCGTTCCTACAGTGACCTGCCCGGCGGCAGCACCCTGTTCGACAGCATCGTCGTCTTCGAGAACTACCCCTTCGACGACAAGGCCGTGGACGAGACCGGGCTGCGCATCCGCGAGGTCAAGGCCGTGGACACCACCAGCTTCCCGCTCACCCTGAGCGCCTACCTGCTGGACCGCCTCAAGTTCGAGCTGTCCTACGACCCGCAGCTCTTCGAACCCGGCACCGCCCGGGACATCGCGGACCGGCTGGCCCTGCTGCTCACCGAGTTCGCCACCAGCCCTGCTCGCCCACTCGGCCGCATCCCCTGGCTCACCGACGAAGACCGCACCACCACGCTGACCCGGTGGAACAACACCGCACTGGCCACCAACGGCCAGTTCTACCCGGAGTCCTTCCAGACCCGCGCCGCCCAGTTCCCCAACCGCACCGCACTCGTCTTCGGCGACACCAGGTTCACCTTCGCCGAACTCAACGCCCGCGCGAACCGGTTGGCCCACCACCTGATCAGCCTCGGCGCCGCCCCGGAACGCCTGGTGGCCCTGCGAATGAGCCGCTCACCGGAGTTCGTGATCGCGCTGCTCGCCGTGCTCAAGAGCGGCGCCGCCTACCTGCCGGTCGACCCCGACCAGCCCGCTGACCGGATCGATTTCCTGCTCGGTGACGCCAACCCGGTGCTCGTGCTCACCGACGACCTGCTCGCCGCCACCGACCTGAGCGGCCGGCCCGACACCGACCCGGCAGTGCGGATCGACCAGGCCAGCCCGGCCTACGTGATCTACACCTCCGGCTCCACCGGCAAACCCAAGGGCGTGCTGATCGAGCACCGCCAGCTCGCCAACCTGTTGCACAACCACGCCAACGAGCTGTTCCACCCGGAATCCGGCCCCAGCAGGCTCGCACTGACCGCGGTGTTCTCCTTCGACACCTCGTGGGAGGGCCTGCTCGGCATGGCCTGCGGCCACGAGCTGCACCTCATCGACGACCAGACCCGTCTCGACCCGCGCGCCCTGGTCGACTACGTGGCCGGGAACCGGATCGACTTCCTCGACCTCACCCCGTCCTATGCGCAGCAACTGATCCCGGCCGGACTGCTCACCGATTCCCGGCACCGGCCCCGGATCCTGATGCTCGGCGGCGAGGGCACCAGTCCCGCCCTGTGGCGCGAGCTGGCCGCCGCCCCGGACACCACCAGCTACAACTACTACGGCCCCACCGAATGCGTGGTCGACGCGGTCTACTGCCGCGTGGACGAATCACCCCTCCCGGTGATCGGCCGCCCACTGCACAACCTCCAGGCCTACGTGCTGGACCACGACCTCCAGCCGGTCCCGGTCGGCGTGCCCGGCGAGCTGTACCTGGCGGGGGAGCAGGTCGCCCGCGGCTACCTCAACCGCCCCGGCCTGACCGCCGATCGCTTCCTGGCCAACCCCTTCGGCGCACCCGGCTCCCGGATGTACGCCACCGGCGACCGCGTCCGCTGGACCGCCAACGGACTACTGGACTTCCTGGGTCGCGTGGACGACCAGGTCAAGATCCGCGGTTTCCGGATCGAACCCGGCGAGATCGAAGCCGTGCTGGCCGGTGCGGACTGGGCCGCCGAGGTCGCGGTGATCGCCCGCGAGAACCGCCTGGTCGCCTACCTCGTCCCAGCCGAACAGGCGCTGATCCCGGCCATCGCCGACCTGCGCGCCTTCGTCGGCTCCCGGCTGCCCGACTACATGGTCCCGGCCGCGTTCGTCACCCTGGACGCGCTGCCGTTGACCCGCAACGGAAAACTCGACCGCCGCGCCCTGCCCGCACCCGAGTACACCACGGCCGAGCAGGTGGCCCCGCGCACCGAGCTGGAACGCCAGGTGGCCGAGGTCTGGGCCGAGGTGCTCGGCCTGCCCACGGTCGGCGTCACGGACAACTTCTTCGAGCTGGGCGGCGACTCCATCCTCAGCATCCGGGTGATCTCCCGGCTGCGCGCCCTGTTCGGCCCCGAGGTCGCGCCGCGCGCGGTCTTCACCAGCCCCACCGTCGCCGACCTGGCCCGCATCCTGCCCGCCGCTCAGTCCACAGTGGACCTGACCATCCCGGTGCAGCCCAGGGACGGCGCGCTACCGTTGTCCTTCGCCCAGCAGCGGCTGTGGTTCCTGGACCAGTTCGAGCCCGGCGGCCTGGAATACCTGTCCCCGACCGTGCTCCGCCTCACCGGCGACCTGGACACCAACCGCCTCCACGCCGCACTGACTCACCTGGTCGCCCGGCACGAACCACTGCGCACCACCTACACCACCGTCGACGGCCAGGGCCGCCAGTTGATCCAGGCCCCGCACCCGGTCGAACTGCCGATCACCGACCTGGCCCCGGCCGACCTGGACGCGGCCCTGCTCGCCGAGGCGGGCACCCCGTTCGACCTGGCCACCGGCCCGGTGCTGCGGGCCCGGCTCTACCGGCTCGCCCCGGCCGAGCACGTGCTGCTGATCCTGGTGCACCACATCGCCACCGACGGCTGGTCCACCGGCGTGCTCACCGCCGAGCTGAACGCCGTCTACACCGGCGACACACTGCCGCCGCTGCCGGTGCAGTACGCCGATTTCGCCGCCTGGCAACGTAACCAGCTCACCGGTGACCTGTTGCAGAGTCAGGTCGACTACTGGCGCACCCGCCTGGACGCCCTCGAACCGCTGAACCTGCCCACCGACCGCCCGCGCCCGCCGGTGCAGACCCGCAACGGCGCGTTTGTCGAACGCGTGCTGCCCACCGAGATCGCGCACACCCTCACCGCCCTCGGGCGGCAGCACGGCGGCACCCTGTTCACCACCCTGGTCGCGGCCACCCAGCTGTTGCTGCACCGCTGGTCCGGTCAGCCGGACATCGCGCTGGGCACGGTGACTTCCGGCCGAGAGCAGGCCGAGCTGGACCGCCTGGTCGGCTTCTTCGTCAACACCGCGGTGCTGCGGTCTACTGTGGACGGACGGGACTCGGTGGCCGGATTCCTCGGCCAGGTCCGGGACACCGTGCTGGCTGCCTTCGCCCACCAGGACCTGCCGTTCGAGCGGGTGGTGGACGAACTGCGACCCGAACGCGACACCAGCCGGACCCCGTTGTTCCAGGCCATGATCGTGCTGCAGAACACCCCGGACCAACACCCCGGTCTCGGCGACCTCGCCGTCGAGGAACTGCCGATGCCGGTGGTGGCGGCCACCTTCGACCTGCTGTTCCAGTTCGTGCACACCCCGGCCGGCCTGCACCTGGCGGTCAACTACAACACCGACCTGTTCGACCGCGACACCGCCGACCGGCTCGCCGAACACCTCGGCCGCCTGCTCGACGCGCTCGGTCGCGACCCGGAACAGCGCCTGGCCGACCTGCCGCTGCTCGGCCCGGCCGAACGGCACCGCATCCTCACCGAGTGGAACAACACCGGCCCGGACAGCGAAACCGACACCGTGCCGGACCGGTTCGCAGCCCAGGTCTGGGCCACCCCGCAGGCCACCGCGGTCATCGCGGGCGCCGACCGGCTCAGCTACGCCGCCCTGGACACCCGGGCCAACCGCCTCGCCCAGCGACTGCGCACCGCCGGTGTCACCACCGAAGCCCCGGTCGCACTGCTGATGGACCGCTCCGCCGACCTGGTGGTCGCGGTGCTGGCCATCCTCAAGGCCGGTGCGGCATACGTGCCCCTCGACATCCGCGCCCCGCAGGACCGGCTGCGCGCCATCCTGGCCGCCACCGGCGCCCAGGTGCTGATCACCGACGGCGGCTGGGAGAAGAGCGGCCACGCTGTCCACAGTGGACATATCCTGCGCGCCGACCAGCCGGGGGACACCCCGCTGCGCGCCGCACCCGTGGTGACGCCGGAGAACCTGGCCTACCTCATGCACACCTCCGGCTCCACCGGCGAGCCCAAGGGCGTGGCCATCCGGCACCGGGACGTGGTCGCGCTGGCCGCCGACCGCCGCTTCCAGCACGGCCATGACCGGGTGCTGCTGCACTCGCCGACCGCCTTCGACGCCTCCACCTACGAGCTGTGGGTACCACTGCTCAACGGCGGCACCGTGGTGGTCGCCGCACCCGGTGACGTGGACGCGGCCGCGATCCGCGGCTACGACATCACCGGGCTCTGGCTCACCGCCGGCCTGTTCCGGCTGGCCGCCCAGGAAGATCCGGGCTGCTTCACCGGCGTCCGCGAGGTCTGGACCGGTGGCGACATCGTGCCAGCCGAATCCGTCCGCCGGGTACTGGCCGCCTGCCCCGACCTCACCGTGGTGGACGGCTACGGCCCCACCGAGACCACCACCTTCGCCAGCACCCACCGGATGTCCACTGTGGACTCGGTGCCGCCGGTCATCCCGATCGGCCGCCCCCTGGACGGCATGCGGGCCTACGTGCTCGACCCCCAGCTCCAGCCCGTCCCGGTCGGCGTCCCCGGCGAACTGCACCTCGCGGGCGCGGGCCTGGCCCGCGGCTACCAGAACCGCCCCGGCCAGACCGCGAACACCTTCCTGGCCAACCCGTTCGGCCCGCCCGGAGACCGGATGTACGCCACTGGCGACCAGGTCCGCTGGCTCCCGGACGGCATGCTCCAGTTCCTCGGCCGCATCGACAACCAGGTCAAACTGCGCGGCTTCCGGATCGAACTCGGCGAGATCGAAGCCGCCCTGCTCCGGCACCCGGAGGTTAGCGAGACCCTGGTCCAGGTCCGCACCGACAACGGCCGCAAACGCCTGGCCGCCTACCTGGTCGGCACCGCGACCGCGGAAACCCTGCGCCCGTTCCTCGCCGAACAACTGCCCGACTACATGATCCCGGCCGCGTTCGTGACCCTGGACCGCTTCCCGGTCACCGCCAACGGCAAGCTCGACCGCCGCGCCCTGCCCGCTCCGGAAGCCGAGGCCACCGGCAGGATCGCCCCGCGCACCCCGGTCGAAACGCAGCTCGCCGCGGTCTGGGCCGAGGTGCTCGGTGTGGCCGAGGTCGGCATCACCGACAACTTCTTCGGCCTCGGCGGCGACTCCATCCTGAGCATCCAGGTGGTCTCCAGGGCCCGGCAGGCCGGACTTCGGCTGACCTCCAAGGACATCTTCCTGCACCAGACCATCGCCGACCTCGCCCCGGTGGTCAGCGCCGAGGAGATCGCGCGCGCCAGGGTCGAACTGACCGGCCCCAGCGCGCTCGGCCCGATCCAGCGCTGGTTCTTCAGCACCGAACCCGCGCACCGGCACCACTTCACCATGTCCATGCACCTGGAACTGGCCGCCGGCACCGATCCCGCCGCCCTGCGCACCGCGCTCACCGCCGTGCTCGCCCACCACGAAGCCCTGCGCATCCGGTTCAGCGAGCACCAGGGCGAATGGCGCCAGGACAGCCACGAGCCGGGCGAGTTCTTCTCCCAGCACGACCCGTCCACCCTGGCTGAGGCCGCAGCCGAAGCCCAGGCCAGCCTGGACCTGGAGCACGGCCCGCTGTTCCGGGCCCTGCTGTTCGGCACCGAGCGGCTGTTCCTGGTCGTGCACCACCTGGTCATGGACGGCGTGTCCTGGCGGGTGCTGCTCGGCGACCTGGACACCGCCTACCGCCAGACCACCGCCGGACAACCCATCCGGCTCGACCCGGTGGGCACCGGCTTCCGCGAGTGGACCCACTTACTCGACGAACACACCACCGCGGGCGGCTTCGACACCGACCTGGACCACTGGACCGGACTGTCCACAGTGGAACACGCCACCCTGCCGGTGGACCTGGACGGCCCCAACACCGCCGACTCCACCCGCACCGTCTCCGTCCAGCTCGACCGCGGCACCACCGACGCGCTGCTGCACCAGGTGCCGGAGGTCTACCGCACCCAGATCAACGACGTGCTGCTCAGCGCACTCGGCGCCGCCCTCACCGACTGGACCGGCCGGGACCGGGTGCTCGTCGCCCTGGAAGGCCACGGCCGGGAGGAGATCCTGGACGGCGTCGACCTCTCCCGCACCATCGGCTGGTTCACCACCCAGTTCCCGGTCGCGCTCGGCGCGGACGGCGACTGGGGCCGCGTGCTCAAGACAGTCAAGGAACGCCTGCGCGCCGTGCCACACCGGGGCCTCAGCTACGAAGCCCTGCGCCGCCTGACCACGGACAGCCCGCTGGCCGCCGACCCAGACCCGCTGATCAGCTTCAACTACCACGGCCAGTTCGAGGTCGCCGGCGCCGGTGACGGCCTGATCCGCGGCCAGGGCGAAAGCCTCGGCAGCGACAACGCACCCGGCTCGGCCCGCCCCTACCTGATCGACGTAGTCGGTGCGGTCACCGGCGGCGAACTGCACCTGTCCTGGCAGTACTCGGAGAACCGGCACCAGGAACAGACCATCCGCGCCCTCGCCGAGCAGATGACCACCTCCCTGCGCGAGATCGTCGCGCACTGCGCCACCCCGCAGGCCGGTGGCCGCACCCCCTCGGACTTCCCACTGGCCCGGCTCGACCAGTCCACAGTGGACCGGCTGGCCGGGGACGGCCGCGCGGTTGAGGACATCTACCCGCTCACCCCGTTGCAGGCCGGCATGCTCTTCCACAGCCTGGTCGACACCGACAGCGGCGCCTACGTGGACCAGGCCCGGCTCCGGCTCACCGGCGTCCGCGACCCGCGTGCGCTCGGCCTGGCCTGGCAACGAGTGGTCGACCGGACCCCGGTGCTGCGCGGCCACTTGGAATGGCAGGGCCTGGACCAGCCAGTTCAGGTCGTGCACCGCCGGATTGATCTTCCGGTGGAATATTTCGACTGGCGGGCACTGTCCGAAGAGGACACTCGGGTCGAGCTGGACCGGCTGCTCGCCGCGGACCTGGCCGCGGGCATCGACGTCAGCAAGGCCCCGCTGCTCCGACTGAAGATCGCCCAGCTCGGGGCTGACGAGGTGCTGCTCGTCTGGACCTCGCACCACGTGCTGCTGGACGGCTGGAGCACCAGCCAGGTCTTCGCCGAGGTCTCCGAGCAGTACGCCGCCATCACCGGCCACCGCACCCCCGACCTGCCGCTCCGGCGGCCCTTCCGCGAGTACCTGCACTGGCTGGACCGGCAGGACCTGACCGCCGCCGAGGACTTCTGGCGGCAGGCGCTGTCCGGAGTGGACAGTGCCACCGCACTGCCCTTCGACCGGCAGCCGCGCGAGGCGCACCGGGCCGAGTCCACCGGCGAACTCGGCCACCACCTCACCGTCGAGCAGTCCGCCCGGCTGCACGAGGTCGCCAAGCGCAACGGGCTCACCGTCAACACCCTGGTGCAGGGCGTGTGGGCACTGCTGCTGTCCCGGCACAGCGGGCAGACCGACGTCGTCTTCGGCAGCATCGTCTCCGGGCGTCCGGCCGAACTGCCCGGCGTGGAGTCGATGGTCGGCATGTTCATCAACACCGTGCCCACCCGGGTCCGGGTGCAGCCGGACCGGCCGTTGCTGCCCTGGCTGCGTGAGCTACAGGCCGAGCAGTCCGAGGCCCGCCGGTTCGACTTCGTCTCGCTCAACCAGGTGCAGGGCTGGAGCGAGATCCAGGGCAGCCTGTTCGACAGCATCGTGGTCTTCGAGAACTACCCGCTCGGCGACGACTCCCTGGACGGCGCACCCAAGGTCGGGCAGGTCGACATGGTGGACACCACCACCCTGCCCCTCGCACTGGCCGCCTTCCTGGACGAGCGGCTGCGGCTGGAACTCTCCTACGACCCCAGGCTGTTCGACGCCGACACCGTGCGCCGCCTGCTCGACCAGACCACGCTGCTGCTCACCGAGCTGGCCGCGCAACCCGAGCGCACCCTCGCCGAGCTGCCCTGGCTGTCCACAGTGGACCGCCAGCAGGTGCTCGCCGACTGGAACGACACCGCGGGTGAACTGCCCGCGGCCACATACCCTGCCATGTTCGAGGCGCAGGTCCGGCGTACGCCACAGGACCTCGCGCTGGTTTTCGGGGACACCCGGTGCACCTTCGACGAGCTGAACACGCGGGCCAACCGGTTGGCCCGTCAGCTCGTCGTCCAAGGTGCGGGGCCGGAGCGCATCGTCGCGGTCGCTCTGCCCCGCACCGCTGACCTGGTGGTGGCGGTCCTGGCCGTGTGGAAGGCCGGGGCCGTCTACCTGCCGGTCGACCCGCGGCTCCCGGCGGAACGGATCGAGACCCTGCTCGCTGACGCCCAGCCCGCCGTCACCCTCACCGCGGAGCTGTACCACTCGGCCGAATTCACCGCCGCCACCGACATCCAGGACGGCCACGACCTGGACAGTCCACTTCGGACGGACAACGCGGCCTACGTCATCTACACCTCCGGCTCCACCGGCAAGCCCAAGGGTGTCAGCGTCGAACATCACAGCCTGGTCAACCTGCTGCTCAACCACCGCAACGACTTCGTCGCACACGCGGGCGGGAAGTTGCGGGTGGCCACCACCGCGGTGTTCTCCTTCGACACCTCCCTGGAAGGTCTGGTGCTGCTGGCCGACGGCCACGAACTGCACCTCATCGCCGACGAGGTCCGACTCGACCCGCGCGCACTGGTTGACTACGCGCACACCCAGCGGATCGACTTCCTCGACCTCACCCCGTCCTATGTGCAACAGCTCATCCCGGCCGGACTCCTGGACGGCCCGCACCGGCCCAAGGTGCTCATGCTCGGCGGCGAAGCCCTCGGCGAATCCCTGTGGACCGAGCTGAGCAACTCGGAAACGGCCAGCTACAACTTCTACGGCCCCACCGAGTGCACCGTGGACGCCCTGTCCTGCAAGGTCGACGGCGACCGCCCGGTGATCGGCCGACCACTGCGTAACCTCCAGGCATACGTGCTCGACCCGGCCCTCCAGCCGGTCCCGGTCGGTGTGGCCGGGCAGCTGTACCTGGCGGGGGAGCAGGTCGCCCGCGGTTACCTGCACCGCCCCGGCCTCACCGCCGACAAGTTCCTGGCCAACCCCTTCGGCGCACCCGGCTCCCGGATGTATGCCACCGGCGACCTGGTGCGCTGGCGCGGTGACGGCAGCATCGAGTTCCTCGGCCGCACCGACGAGCAGGTCAAGATCCGCGGCTTCCGGATCGAACCCGGCGAGATCGAGTCCGCGCTCACCGCCCTGCCCGGCATCACCGCCGCCGCGGTGATCGCCAGGGAGGACCAGCCCGGCGTGCACCGCCTGGTCGCCTACCTGGTGCGGGACAACGAGTCCACCGACCCGCGGGCCGAACTGGGCCGTGTGCTGCCCGAGTACATGGTCCCGGCCGCCTTCGTCACCCTGGACGCACTCCCGTTGACCCGCAACGGAAAGCTCGACCGCCGCGCCCTGCCCGCCCCCGAGTACACCAGCACCACCGCCGGTTACCGGGCACCGCGCACCGCCGCCGAACAGGCCGTGGCGCAGGTGTGGGCCGAGGTGCTCGGCGTGGACCGGGTGGGCGCGCTGGACAACTTCTTCGAGCTGGGCGGCGACTCCATCCTCAGCATCAAGGTGGTGTCCAAGCTGCGCGCCGCACTCGGCGTGGACGTCTCACCGCGACTGGTGTTCAGCCACCCCACGGTGGCCCAGCTGGCCGCGGTGATCGGCAGCGAGACCACGGAAGCGATCCCGGCGGTGCCGCGCTCCGGCGCGCTGCCGCTGTCCTTCGCCCAGCAGCGACTGTGGTTCCTGGACGAGTTCGAGCCGGACAGCGCCGCCTACATCTCACCCACCGCGCTCAGCCTGGACGGTCAACTCGACGTGCCGGCGCTGCGTACCGCGCTCACCGGCCTCATCGCCCGGCACGAATCCCTGCGCACCACCTTCTCCTCGGTGGACGGCCGCGGCGTGCAGGTCGTGCACGCACCCACCGAGGCCGACCTCGACCTGGTCGACCTGGACGGGGATGCGGAAGCGCTGACCGCCCGGTTGCAGCAGGAGGCGGCCCGGCCGTTCGACCTGCGACACGGGCCACTGCTGCGGGTCCGGCTGTTCCGGCTCGCCGATGACTGGCACGTGCTCAGCCTGATGCTGCACCACATCGTCACCGACGGCTGGTCCACCGGCGTGCTGCTGGCCGAACTCAGCGAGCTGTACCGGGCCGCGACCCTGGGCCAGACCCCGGAACTGCCCGCGCTGCCCATCCAGTACGCCGACTTCGCGGTGTGGGAACGCGCCACCCTGGCCGGTTCCGCACTCAGCGAGCAGCTCGACTACTGGCAGTCCACAGTGGACGGCGCGGTGCCACTCGAACTACCGCTGGACCGCCCGCGCCCGGCGGTGCGCACCAGCACCGGGGCCGAACACGAGTTCGCCGTGCCCGCCGAGGTCGCCGACGCGCTCAAGGCCCTCGGCCGGGCGCACGGCGGCACCCTGTTCATGACCCTGCTGGCCGCCACCCAGCTGGTGCTGCGCCGCTGGTCCGGCCAGGACGACATCTCGGTGGGCACCGTGGTCTCCGGCCGGGAACGCCCCGAACTGGAACGACTCATCGGGTTCTTCGTCAACACCCTGGTGCTGCGTTCCACAGTGGACGGACAACGCACCTTCACCAAGTTCCTCGGGCAGGTCCGGGACACCGTGCAGGGCGCCTTCGCGCACCAGGAAGTGCCGTTCGAGCGGGTGGTGGACCACCTCCAGCCCGAACGCGACACCAGTCGCACCCCGCTGTTCCAGGCCATGGTGGTGCTGCAGAACACCCCGCATTCGGGGGTCGACCTGCCCGGCCTCGCGGTGGACAACGTGCCGCTGCCGCTGGTCAACGCCAGCTTCGACCTCACCGTGGAGTTCGTCGAGCACGAAGGCGGCCTGCACACCGCGATCACCTACAACGCCGACCTGTTCGACCCCGGCACCATCACCCGGTTCGGCGAACACCTCGGCGTGCTGCTGGCCGGCATCGCCGCCGACCCGGCCCGGCCGGTCGACGATCTGCCGCTGCTCGGCGACAACGAGCGGGACCGGTTGTTGCTGGCGTGGAACAACACCGACCAGACGGTGGCCCCGGCGACTCTGGCCGAACTGGTCGAAGCCCAGGTGCAGCGCACCCCGGACGCCCCGGCGGTGATCAGTCCACAGGGGACGATCAGCTTCGCTGAGCTGAACGCCAGGGCCAACCGGCTGGCCCGGTTCCTGGTCGGGCGCGGGGCCGGACCGGAGCGGATCGTGGCACTCGCGCTGCCCCGGTCGGCGGAGATCATCGTGGCTCAGCTGGCCGTGCTCAAGGCCGGCGCCGCCTTCCTGCCGGTCGACCCGGCCTACCCGGCCGAACGGATCGAGTTCATGCTCACCGACGCCAAGCCGGTACTCGTGCTGGACCAGGACTTCCTCGCTGAGACTCAGTCCACAGTGGACCAGTGCCCTGCGCACGATCCGCCCAACGCGGTGGCACTGGGCAATGCCGCCTACGTCATCTACACCTCCGGCTCCACCGGCACCCCCAAGGGTGTGGTGGTCTCGCACGCCGGGCTGGCCAGCTTCTCCGCCGCCGAGATCGACCGGTTCGAGGTCCAGCCCGGCGACCGGGTGCTGGAATTCGCCTCGCCCAGCTTCGACGCCTCGGTGCTCGAACTGTGTATGGCACTGCCCGCCGGCGCCGCCCTGGTGGTGCCGCCACCCGGCCCGCTGCTCGGTGACCAGCTGGCCGAAGTCCTGGCCGCCCAACGGGTCACGCACGCGCTGATCCCGCCGGCCGCGCTGGCCACCGTGCCCGACACCGACCTGCCCGAGTTCCGCACCCTGATCGTCGGCGGCGACGCCTGCTCGGCCGACCTGGTCGCCCGCTGGGCGCCCGGCCGCCGGATGATCAACGCCTACGGGCCCACCGAGTCCACTGTGGTCGCCACCTGGAGCGAACCCCTTGTCCCGGGCGGGGTGCCGCCGATCGGCGGGCCGATCTGGAACACCCAGGTGTACGTGCTCGACCAGCGGCTGCGGCCGGTGCCCACCGGGGTGCCGGGGGAGCTGTACGTGGCCGGGGACGGCCTGGCCCGCGGCTACCTCAACCGCCCCGGCCTGACCGCGGATCGCTTCCTGCCCAACCCGTTCGGCCCGGCCGGCGGTCGGATGTACCGCACCGGCGACATCGTGCGCTGGACCGGCGCCGGGCAGCTGGAGTTCGTGGGCCGCGCCGACGACCAGGTCAAGATCCGCGGCTTCCGGATCGAGCTGGGCGAGGTGGAAGCAGTGCTGCTGCGCCACCCCTACCTCGCCGAGGCCATCGCCGAGGTCCGGGTGGAGGGCCAGCGCAAACGCCTGGTCGCCTACGTGGTCCCGGCCGGGCAGGAGGTCACCGCGCTGGAACTGCGCGAGTTCGTCGCGGCCACCCTGCCCGACTACATGGTGCCCTCCTCGATCACCCTGCTGGAGCGATTGCCGTTGACCCCCAACGGCAAGGTCGACCGCAAGGCGCTGCCCGAACCCGAGGCCGGACCCGAACTCACCGCGGCCTACCGGGCGCCGGAAACCCCGGCGGAGAAGGCCCTCGCGGAGATCTGGGCCGAGGTGCTCGGCCTGGCCAGGGTCGGCACCGCGGACAACTTCTTCGAGCTGGGCGGCGACTCCATCCTCACCATCCAGGTGGTGTCCAGGGCGCACAAGGCCGGGTACGCCTTCACCACCAAGGACCTCTTCGCCAACCAGACCATCGGCGGCCTGGCCAAGGTGGTCACCGAGATCGAGGCCGGGCAGGCGGGTCAGGAAGCCGCGGTCGGCGCGGTGCCGCTCACCCCGATCCAGGACTGGTTCTTCGGCGCCTACCAGGCCAACCCGCACCACTTCAACCAGTCCGCGCTGCTCGAACTCGACCACCAGGCCGACCCGGCCGCGCTGGAGGCCGCGGTGCAGGCGCTGCTGGAACACCACGACGCACTGCGCATGCTCTTCGAGCAGGTCGACGGCCAGTGGCACCAGTACAACCCGCCGTTCACCCCCGGCGAGATCATCCGCCGCCACGATCTGTCCACAGTGGACCCGGCAGACCAGCGGGCCGCGATGGAACGGGTGGCCGACCAGGTGCACGCGAGCTTCAACCTGGGCGAGGGCCCACAGCTCAAGGCGGTGCTCTTCGACTGCGGCCCGGCTCGCCCGCACCTGTTCCTGGCCGTGCACCACGCGGTGGTGGACGGGGTGTCCTGGCGAGTGCTGCTGGACGATCTGGAGACCGCCTACCAGCAGGCCGCCCGCGGCGCCAAGGTCGACCTCGGCCCGCGCTCGACCTCCTTCCGGGACTGGGCGATCCGGCTGTCCGAGCATGTCGTGAGCGGTGGTCTCGACCACGAGCTGACCCACTGGACCCGCGCGCTGGACGGCGCGCTGCTGCCGGTGGACCACCAGGACCGGCCGGTCGAGGAACCCGCCACCGTGACCGTGGAACTGAGCCGGCAGGCCACCGAGGCGCTGCTCTTCGCCGCGCCGACGGTGTACCGCACCCGGATCAACGACGTCCTGCTCACCGCGCTGGCCTGGGCGATCAGCCGGTGGACCGGCCAGGAGCGGGTGTCGGTGGACCTGGAGGGCCACGGCCGGGAGGAGATCCTGGACGGGGTCGACCTCTCCCGCACGGTCGGCTGGTTCACCACCATGTTCCCGGTCGGCCTGGAAGTCCCGGCCACCGGCGAGACCAACTGGCGCACCCTGATCAAATCGGTGCGGCGGCAACTGCGGGCCTTACCCAACAACGGGTTCGGCTTCGGCGCGCTCCGTCACCTCGGCACCCCCGAGGTACGCGAGCGGCTGGCCGCGGACCAGCGCGCGCAGATCGTGTTCAACTACCTCGGCCAGTGGGACAGCGCGGTCCGCGGCGAGGCCGAAGCGGGTCTCTACCACGCCGCGCACGGCTCCATCGGCCAGGAGGAGGACCACGCCAACCAGGGCGAGCACCTCCTGGAAGTGGTCGGCGCGGCCGGTGGCGGACAGCTCCGCTTCGCCTGGCACTACCGGCCGGACACCCACGATCAGTCCACAGTGCAGCGAGTGGCGGCGGACTTCCGCACCGCGCTGGAGCAGATCGCCCTGGACTGCGGAGGAAAGCAGTGAGCAGCACCGACACCCGCCTGGTCCCATTGTCCCGCAACCGGAACTACCAGCTGCTGTGGGTCAGCCAGGCCAGCGCCGAACTCGGCGTCAACATCAGCACCTTCGCCTTCCCGCTGGTGGTGCTGGCGGTCACCGGCTCACCCGCGGCCTCCGGACTGGTGCTGGGCACCATGTCCGCGATGCGACTGCTGGTCGGCCTGCCCGCGGGCGCGCTGGCCGATCGCTGGAACCGCAAGGCGGTGATGGTGCTGTGCGAGGCCGCGCAGGCCATCGCCGCGGCCAGCCTGGTGCTCGCGCTGTGGTGGGATGTGGCCACTGTGCCGCACATGGTCGCGGTCGCCGCGGTGATCGGCATCGCCGCCGCGTTGTTCGAGCCCGCCGAGGAAGCCACCCTGCCCAACCTGGTGCCGGTGGAGCAGCTCGGCACCGCGGTCTCCATCAACGCCGCCCGCGGTTACCTGGCCCAGCTGCTGGGCACCGCGGCCGGCGGTTTCCTGTTCGCGATCGGCCGGGTGGTGCCGTTCCTGGTCGACCTCATCACGCACACGGTCGCCTTCCTCGGCCTGTTGTTCCTGCGCTTGCCCAAGCAGGAGAAGAAGAACGCGCCGATCGGCAAGCTCGGCGGCGAGATCGTCACCGGCGTGCGCTGGGTCTGGCAGCAACGTCCACTTCGGACGATGGCGTTGTGCGCGGTGCTGCTCAACCTGTTCTTCACCGCCTTCTACCTGGTGGTGATCATCCTGGCGCAGAGCCGGAACGTGCCGGCAGGCGAAATCGGTGTGATGGCCGCGATGCTGGGCGTCGGCGGACTGCTCGGCGCGCTGGCCGCCCCGTTGCTGCACCGGGTGATCAGCCCCGCGGTGTCCATCATCGCGGTGTTCTGGGTGCTCGCCGCGCTGACCCCGCTCACCCTGCTGATCCACAGTGGTTACCTGATGGGATTGCTGTTCGCGGGCATGGCCTTCACCCTGCCCGCGGCCAACACCACGATCCACACCTACCAGCTGCTGTTGACCCCGGATGAGCTGCGCGGCAGGCTGGGCGGCGTGATGGGGGTGGCCACCGGCGTCGCGGGCACCGCGGGCCCCGCCCTCGGCGGCGTGCTGATGGAAACCCTCGACGCCCAGACCGCCGTACTGGTCTGCACCACCGGGATCGCACTGGTCGCCTTGCTGGTGACGCTGAGCCCCACCCTACGAAACTTCCCCAGGCCCGATGCGGCCACCACCACGGAGAAAGGGCAGGTCAATGTCTGAGGACGGCAAGTACCAGGTGCTGGTCAACGACGAGGAGCAGTACTCGCTGTGGCCGGTGGGCACCGAGCTGCCGGCCGGGTGGCGGGCGGTCGGCAAGCAGGGCAGCAAGGACGAGTGCATGAAGTACGTCGACGAGGTCTGGACCGACATGCGCCCGAAGAGCCTGCGCGAGCGAATGGACAACGGCGCGCGCTGACCCCGCGCCACGGGGACGTCGGCACCCACCCGGCGTCCCCGATCCGTGGGATCATCCCGCTATGGCGCGGATCCTGTGCATCGGACGTGGCGGCAACCTGGGCCCGGCGGACTGGGCGGTGATCGGCCCCGCCGACCGCGCCACCCGGCAGACCCTGCGGGACCGTGGCATCCGGGCCTTCCTGGACCTCGGCCCGATCACCGACCGCGCCGACCTGGTCGAGCAGGCCGACCGCCTCACCGAGGTGATGACCGCCCTGGCGCCGGAGGGCATCGCCCTGCACCTGGCGCACAACGGCCTGGACGCGGAGACCGCCGCGAACATCCAGTCCGCCGCCGAGTCCGTGCACCCCGCGGTGGAAATGCTGTTGATCTGCACCCAGACCCCGGATTTTGCCGAACTGGACGAGTTCGCCGACCACTACGCCATCCCCGGCGCGGACGCCCGCACCCGAGCCCACACCACCCGCACCATCCTCACCATCACCCCCGCCTCAGCCAAACAGGTCGACGGCGTCTACGTCCCGCACTGACCAGCCCACCGCCGTCGACTTGGCCAAAGTGGTACGCCCAGTTTGGCCAACCAGGCGTACGACTTGGGCCAACTCGACGGCGGGCTGGGTACGGGCCGGACTTGTGGCTCAGCCTCTGGCGCCGCGGCCGAACCGGATGCCGAGCGCCACGAAGATCGCGCCGGACACCAGGGCGTACCAGGCGAGCAGGGTCCACAGCGAGGCTTGTTCGGTGGACACGTTCATCACCAGCACACCGACCACAATGGACAGTGTGCCGCTGATCGCGAAGCCGATCCGGGCGAAGAGTTCCTTGACCCGCACCGCGATCAGCGCCTGCGCGATGCCGTTGATGATCGGCCACCCGGCGCTGACGATCACCACCCCGAACAGCGAGATGAGCGGGGTGATCGCGAAACTCGCCGCGGTGATGGTGATGCCGGCCAGCAGCAGGAAACCGGGTAGCGCGAACAACGTCCGGTCCAGCGCGGGCGCGTCCTTGCCGCGGAAGGCGAACAGCAGCGCGAACACGCCCTCGGCGAGCAGGTAGGCGATCAGCACCGCGAACTGCACCACCCAGTCGGCATCCTCCGGCCAGGCGAAGAAAGCGAGCAGGGCGAACACGATCGCGACCGCGCCGCGGATGGTCATCAGCCGGTGACGGCCGCGCAGGAGTTCCAGCACCCGTCCATGATCTCGCCTGCCCCGGCCCGGCCGCGCACGGGGTTTGTTGCGCACGGCAACATCGCTGGTAGCAGCGTTGCGAGTGGCCCCATTTGGCGGGTTGCGCCGGGCTGGAGTTGCACCTTACGGTGCTGACCATTCGCACATAAATAGGGAGGTTTCTTTACTGTTAACCTAGCGTTCACCCTCGCCGATGCCGGCACCCTGCCGCCGCCACGCGCCGGTTGTCGTCGACACCGCCTCGCCGAGGAGATCAACACCGCCATGAAAATACGTGTCCTTCCCGCGTTACTCGCCACGGTCGCGGTCGCCGCCGCGACCACCCCGTTACTGACCGCCAGCGCCGCCGCTGACACGCTGCTCTCGCTCAACAAACCCACCACCACCTCCACCACCGAGGCCGCCGACTTCGACGGCGGCAAGGCGGTCGACGGGGACAACACCACCCGCTGGGCCAGCGCCGAAGGCGTCGATCCCCAGTGGATATCGGTTGACCTGGGCGGACCGGCCACCGTCAACCGGGTCAGTCTCAACTGGGAAACCGCTTTCGCCAGGGACTACCAGGTGCAGGCATCCGCCGATGGCCGCACCTGGACCACCATCCGCTCGGTCACCGAGTCCGACGGCGGCATCGACGAGCTGACCTCGTTGAACACCGCGGCCCGCTACATCAAGGTCAACGGCACCCGCCGGGCCACCAGTTACGGCTACTCCCTCTGGGAGATCGCGGTCTACGGCACCCGCACCGGCACCGGCGACACCCAGGCGCCGACCACCCCGGCCGGGCTGGCCGCGCCATCGTCCACTTCGGACACCATCACGCTCGGCTGGGCCGCCTCCTCGGACAACGTCGGGGTGACCGGGTACGAGGTGCTGCGTGATGGCAACCTGGTCGGATCCTCGCCCACCACCTCCTTCACCGACACGGGCCTGGCCTCCGACACCGGGTTCAGCTACACGGTCCGGGCGCGGGACGCGGCGGGCAACATCTCCGGCGAGAGCGCCCCGCTGGCCGCCCGCACCAAGCCCGGCGCGCCGGGTGGCACCGTCGTGGTCGCGGCGGGCGACATCGTTCCGGTCTGCGCCGGAAGTTCCTGCGCCAGCACCAAAACCGCGAAGCTGGTGGAGCAGATCAAGCCCTCGCTCATCGTGACCGCGGGCGACAACCAGTACAACAGCGGGACGATCGATGAGTTCCGCAGGTACTACGACCCCACCTGGGGCAAGTTCAAGGACATCACGAAACCGAGTCCGGGCAACCACGAGTACGACGACCCGGCCGGCAAGGGCAAGGGCTACCAGCAGTACTTCGGCGCCGCCGCCACGCCGCTGGGCGGCGGAAAGATGTACTACAGCCATGACGTCGGCGACGTGCACTTCGTCGCGCTGGACTCCATGGCGCAGAAGGCCAACGACAAGGCCCAGCTCGAGTGGTTGCGCGCCGACCTGGCGAAGAACCAGAAGCGCTGCGTCATCTCCTACTGGCACCACCCCAGGTTCAACTCCGGTGAGTACGGTGACAACCCGACCATGGGTCCACTGTGGAACGAGCTGGTGAAGGCCAAGGCGGATCTGGTGCTCAGCGGGCACGACCACCACTACGAGCGGTTGAAGCCGTTGAACGCCAGCGGCAAGGTCGATGAGGTGAACGGCGTGCGGTCGGCGGTCATCGGCATTGGCGGCGACTCGCTCTACACCAACATCAAGAACCGCGAGGGGGTCGAAGCCTCCTTCGCCAAGCACGGTGTGATGAAGCTGATCCTCAACGGTCCCACCATTTCCTGGGAGATCATCGGCATCGACGGCAAGCTGCTCGACAAGGCCGGCCCGTACACCTGTCGCTGAGGGGGTAGCACCCGATGTACCTCGCCACCACCCGGTCCGCTGACACCCCACGCCGCGAACGTGGCGGTGCTCGGCGGGCGGTAGCCGGAAATGTGCTCGCACTGGGTATGGTCAGCCTCATCACAGACATCTCCGCCGAGATGGTGACGGCTGTCCTGCCGCTGTACCTGGTGCTGGGACTGGGATTCAGCCCACTGCAGTTCGGTTTGCTGGACGGGCTGTACTCCGCGGCCACCGCGATCGTGCGGGTCCTCGGGGGGCACCTCGCGGACCGGTGGCAACGCCGGAAACTGGTGGCGGGGCTTGGTTACGGCATGTCCGCCGTGGCCAAGCTGGGGCTCATCGCGGCGGGCGGTTCGGCCGCCGCGATGGGCCTCGTCCTCGCCGTCGATCGCACGGGCAAAGGATTGCGCACCGCGCCAAGGGATGCGCTGATCTCCTTGTCCACACCCGAGGACCAGCAGGGCCGGGCCTTCGGGATCCATCGCGCGATGGACACCGTGGGCGCGTTCCTCGGTCCGCTGACCGCGTTCCTGTTGCTGGGCTTCGTCGCAGGCGGCTACGACACGGTGTTCTTCGTCAGTTTCTGCTTCGCCACCCTGGGCGTGCTGGTCTTCGGCCTGTTCGTGCGGGACCAGCGCGGACCGGCCACCACCCAACGGATTCCGCTGCGTGCCTCCTTCGCCCTGTTGCGCGGCAAGCGGTTCCGCCGGATCGTCGGCTGGGCCACCCTGCTCGGCCTGGTCACCGTCGGCGATTCCTTCCTGTACCTGTTGCTGCAGAAGCGGTTGGAGCTGGAACCGGCCTACATCGCGATGCTGCCGCTGGGCACCGCGGGGGTGTACCTGTTGCTGGCCATGCCCTTCGGCAGGCTGGCGGACAAGATCGGCCGCTGGCAGGTCTTCATCGGCGGCCACCTGTTGCTGCTGCTGGCCTACGCGCTGGTGGCCGGGCTGGCCGACGGGATCGTGCTGCTCTTCGGCGCGTTGCTGGCGCACGGCATGTTCTACGCCGCCACCGACGGGGTGCTGATGGCCGCGGTCGCGCCGCTGCTGCCCGAGGACCAGCGGACCAGTGGCATGGCCGTGCTGCAGACCGCGCAGGCGGTGGCGAAGTTGTTGTCAGCGGTGGCCTTCGGCGCCGCGTGGACCTGGTGGGGCCTGTACCCGGCCGTGCTCGTCGCCTGCGGCGCGCTCGCGATCGTGGTGGCCGGCGCGATGTTCCGGTTGCGGGAGGCACGATGAGCACGCGGTTGCGGATGTTGCTGGCGGCCTTGGCCGCGGTGGTGCTGGGCTCGGCCGCCGTCCTCTACACCATGCACGCCAGGGCCACCGCGCCCGACCGGCAGCCCGCGGTCGACCTGGCCGTGGACCCGGCGCCGTTGCGGCTGGGCGAACCGGGACGGCTGGTGTTCCGCAACACCGCGCCCGGTCCGCATTTCGGCGTCATCGCCTCGGTGTCGCTGACCGATCCCGGCGGCCCGCGCCGGCTCAGCCAGCTGCGCTGCGAGCGGTTCTCCACCGCCGCGGGCCGCGGGCTGTGCGTGGCGGCGCACCCCGCGCCGACCCCGCGGGCGATGGTGCTGCTCCTCGACGATCAGCTGCGCGAGCTGAAGCGGATCGAGATCGTCGGCACCGTCAGCCGCGCCCGGTTGTCCGCGGACGGCGAGATCGCCGCCTGGACCACCTTCGTCACCGGCGACGCCTACAACTCGGCCAGCTTCTCCACCCGCACCGGCATCTACAGCCATCGCGAGGACCGGCTGCAGACCAACATCGAGGAGATCCCGCTGCAACTGGGCGGTCAGCAGCACATGGCCGAGGACGTCAACTTCTGGGGCGTGAGCTTCACCCCGGACAACGAGACCTTCTACGCCACCGTGTCCACCGGCGGCCGCACCCACCTGGTCCGCGCCGCCTACCAGGACTGGCAGGCCGAGACCCTGCGGGAGAACGTGGAATGCCCCTCGCTGTCCCCGGACGGCAAGCGGATCGCATTCAAGAAACGCATCGCCTCCGACGGCGCCCGGCCCTGGCGGATCCACGTGCTGGACCTGGCCACCATGACCGAGACCGCCATCGCCGAACCCGCCGGGATCGACGACCAGGTGGCCTGGCTGGACGACAAAACGCTGGTCTACGGCCTGCCGGGGGAGGAGGTGTGGACCGCGGCCGCCGACGGCAGCGGCGCCAGCCGGAAGCTGGTGGCCTGGGCCTCCTCGCCGTCCGGTCCGGGGACGCGCTGAGCGGCGCCGGGTATCGTCGGCGGTCGTGTCGAGTCCGCAACTGCTGGCCACCAGCGACCTCCACTGTGACCGCGCCGCCAACCGCGAGGTGGTGGCCGCCATCCGGCCCGAGTCCGACCAGGACTGGTTGATCGTCGCCGGGGATGTGAGTGACACGGTCGCGGACGTCGACTGGGCGCTGCGCACCCTGCGGGAGCGCTTCGCCAAGCTGATCTGGGTGCCCGGCAACCACGAGCTGTGGACGGTGCCCAAGGACGAGGTGCAGCTGCGCGGCGAGGCCAGGTACCGGCACCTGGTCGAGCTGTGCCGCAGCCTGGACGTGGTGACCCCGGAGGACGAGTTCCCGGTCTGGCACGGCGAGCAGGAGGACCTGGTCATCGCGCCGCTGTTCCTGCTCTACGACTACTCCATCGGCCGCCGCCCCGGCGAGACCAAGGAGCAGGCGCTGGCCAGGGCCAGGGAGGCCGGCGTGGTCGGCACCGACGAGGTGCTGCTGCACCACGACCCCTACCCCAGCCGGGACGCCTGGTGCCACGCCCGCGTCGAGTATTCCCAGAAGCGCCTGGACGCCATCCCCGCAGACCGGCGCACCGTGCTGGTCAACCACTTCCCGCTGCACCCCGGCCCGACCAAACGCCTGCACTACCAGGACTTCGCGCTCTGGTGCGGCACCACCCTGACCGAGGACTGGCACCTGCGCTACCGCGCCGCCGTGGTCGTCTCCGGCCACCTGCACATCCCGCTGACCGACAAGTTCGACGGCGTCCGGTTCGAGGAGGTCTCCCTCGGCTACCCGCGCGAATGGCAGCCCCGCAAAACCCGCCGCCCCCTGCTCCGCCCCGTCCTGATCGACTCCGAACCCCAGCACCCCCTCCCGTCGTGATCGAGGAACTGCTCCCCACCGGCGTCCGCGCCGCCGAAATCCTCGGCGACGACCCCACCGCATACCTGCTCCCCGAGGAAACCGCCGCCGTCGAACGCGCCGTGGAACGCCGCCGCAAGCAGTACACCCAGGCCCGCACCTGCGCCCGCCGTGCCCTGTCCGCCCTGGGCCTGCCGGAACAACCCATCCTGCGCGGCCCGAAGCGAGAACCGTTGTGGCCCAACGGAGTCGTCGGCAGCATCACGCACTGCGAGGGCTACTGCGCGGCCGCGGTCGCCGACCGGGAAACCATCCGCTCGGTCGGTATCGACGCGGAGGTGCACGACGTGCTGCCCGACGGGGTGCAGCGGCTGGTGGCGGTGCCCGCCGAACACGAGTGGCTGGCGGCGGCGGGGGATGAGCTGCACTGGGACCGGGTGCTGTTCAGCGCCAAGGAATCGGTGTACAAGGCGTGGTTCCCGATCACGGGGGCCTGGCTGGGCTTCCAGGACGCGGAGCTGACCTTCGACCGCTCAGGCGGCTTCCGGGCGAAGGTGCTGATCGAGCCACCGGTGGTGGACGGGCGAGCGGTGACCGGGTTCGAGGGGCGGTACCTGGTGCGGGACGGGCTGGTGCTGACCTCGGTGGTCGTGCCCAAGTAGCCACGACCGGAGGAAATCGTACACACGACCACCCTTCATGTGTACGATTTCCTCCGTGGAGACCGGCACGGCGGACGAACGGGCGATGCTGCCCTCGCCGTTCACCTACAACGACGCCCATCACCGGGGCATGTCGGACCGCCGCCTGTACGCGTTGCGGGACTCCGGCGCCATCGAGTCGATCGGGTGGGGCCTGTTCCGCTGGGCGGAAGACGGTGAACTCACCGATCCCGATCTGCTGGAGATCAGTGTGCGGGCGCCGGAAGCGACGCTGTGCCTGACCACCGCCCTGGCCCGGCACGGGCTGACCGACCAGATCCCACCCAAGATCGACATCGCGCTGCCCCGTGGCCGCCGCCGCCCGCAGGTGCGCGCCCCGGTCTCCTGGCACCTGTTCGCCCCCGGCACCTTCCCGATCGGCCGGGAACGGCTGGCCCTGGACCAGATTCACGGCATCGGCATCTACAACGCGGAACGCTGCCTGCTCGACGCCTTCCGGCTCCGCAGGTGGGAAGGACCGGAGTTAGCCAACGAGGCACTCCGGCGCTGGCTCCGGCGACCAGGCACCCAGCCTTCGTCGCTGCTGCGCATGGCCCGGGAGTTCCCCCGTACCGAGAGGTCCCTGCAACACGCGCTTGAGGTTCTGCTGTGACTCCGGCTCGACCCACCCGTTCCACCAAATCCGGCTCCATCTATCTCGACCTGCAGAACCTGGCCCGCCGGACCAAGCGGCCAACCGACGAACTGCACCAGCTCTACGCACTGGAGGGTTTCCTGGTTCGCCTGGCGGGTTCCGCCAGCGCGGATCGACTGGTGCTCAAAGGCGGCGTGCTGCTTGCCGCCTACGACACCCGTCGCCCCACCAGAGATGTCGATCTCCTGGGCCGACGACAGCGGGGTCCGGGTGACCATGACCGGAAGCCTTGCCACCGCACGGCTGAGCCTGCACGTCGATGTCAACGTGGGTGATCCGGTCTGGCCGGAACCGCAGACCGTCCTGTTGCCCCGATTGCTGGGCGATTCGTTGGCCATCACCGGATATCCGCTGACCATGGTGCACGCGGAGAAGATCGTCACCGCCGTTGCGCGGGGCGTGGTGAACACCCGGTGGCGTGACTTCACCGATGTCCACCTGCTGAGCAGACGTCACGACGTGCCCGGCGACGAACTGCGTGCCGCGCTCACTACCGTTGCGGCCCACCGGAAAACGGACCTCGCGCCGCTCAGCGAGGTACTGGCGGGCTTCGCCGATCTCGCCCAGCCGCGCTGGCAGGCGTGGCGGCGCAAACAACAGCTCCAGGAGCGGACACCGGCGAATTTCTCCGAAGTTCTCACGCAGGTGATGGCCTTCGCTGATCCCTGTCTGGCCGACCAGGTCGGCGGGCAGACGTGGCGGGCGGCTGAGGGGCACTGGACCTGAGTACTACGCCCCAGGGTGGGTGCCCCGGGGTCAGATCAGGGAGATAGCCGGATGACCGCGACCCACCCTCCTCCCTAACCTCAATGATCACCAGGCGCGGACTCGCGCGCCCACGAGGAGGTCACTGATGCGCACGCACCCGGCTCTGCTCGCCACCAGCGTGGCCCTGGTCGCCGGTCTGCTGACGGCCGGCGCCGCGCCCGCGGTGGCCCAGGACCGGCCGGAGATCCGCCAGGTCATGCAGGAGTTGCTCACCCAGGGTGCGGTGGGCGTCCAGGTGCGGGTGCACGACGGGTACGGGGACTGGGCGGGCAGCGCGGGCGCCACCCGGATCGGGGGCCGGACGCCGGTGCGCACGGACGCGCGGTTCCGGGCTGGCAGCATCACCAAGACCTTCGTGGCCACCGTGCTGCTCCAGCTCGTGGACGAGGGGCGGATCGGGCTGGACGACCCGGTCGCCCGGTACCTGCCGCGGTTCGGGCTGGACCAGCGGATCACCGTGCGGATGGTGCTCCAGCACACCAGCGGCCTGTTCAGCCACACCGGCGAGTTCCGCCCGGACGGCACCATGGACCACCCGATCCCCCTGGAGGGCAGGAAGTTCGCCGCCAACCGGTTCCGCAGCTACTCGCCGGACGACCTGGTGCGGGCCGCGCTGACCCGGCCGCCGCGGTTCGAGCCGGGGGCGGACTGGTCCTACTCCAACACCAACTACGTGATCGTCGGACTGCTCATCGAGCAGGTGACCGGCACGCCGTACGCCACCCAGGTCAACCGCCGGATCATCAAGCCGCTGGGCCTGCGCGCCACCAGCCTGCCGGGCACCAGGGCGCTGATCCCCGGCCCGCACGCGCAGGGCTACTACTCCTTCCGGGACGGTGCGGAGGTGGCCACCGAGAACGCCACCGTGCTCAACCCGTCCTGGGCGCACGCGGCCGGGGAGATCATCAGCACCACCGTGGACCTGGACACCTTCCTCGCCGCGCTGCACGGCGGGAAGCTGCTCGCCCCGCACCTGCTCGCCGAGATGCGCAAGCTGGTGCGCAAGGGCAACGGCGGCTACGGGCTCGGCCTGGCCGCCTCGAACCCCGCCCCGGGCTGTGACGTCTTCTTCGGCCACAGCGGCGGCATCCACGGCTACAACTCGCACCTGTACGGCAACGCCGACGGCAGCAGGCGGATCCAGATCTCGATCAACACCGCGGGCGGCGACCTGGACTCCGGCGACGTGGTGCCGCCCACCACCGAGCCGACCGCGTTCAAGGCGATCAAGGCCGTCTTCTGCGCGAAGGCCTGACCGGGTGCCGGCCGACGCCCAGTGCGCCGGCCGGTCACCGGGGTCAGCCGACCGCGATCAGGTCCACCACGAAGATCAGCGTCTCGCCCGGCTTGATCGCCGCGCCCGCGCCCCGGTTGCCGTAACCCAGGTGCGCCGGGATGACCAGCTGGCGGCGGCCGCCGACCTTCATGCCCTTCACGCCCATGTCCCAGCCCTTGATGACCCGGCCCCCGCCCAGCGGGAAGGAGAAGGTGTCGCCGCGGTCCCAGCTGGCGTCGAACTGCTGGCCGGTGCTGTGCGACACGCCCACGTAGTGCACGGTCACCTCCTGGCCCACCACGGCCTCGGGGCCGTCGCCGACCTCCAGGTCGGTGATGTCCAGGTAGTCCGGCGACGGGCCGTCGGGCACGGTGACGGTGGGCTTGGTCTTGCCCATGGGGTGTCCTCCTCGAATGGCTTGCAGCCCGCCGACCCTAACTGAACGGCTCTGAACGGCTGTGGAACCCACCAGCCGGACGGCCGGGGCGGCGGCCCGCCGCGCGCCGGAGGATCTCCGGGTATGGCTGAGCTGATCGTCATCGGGTCCGGGCCCGCCGGGTACACCGCCGCCGTGTACGCCGCGCGGGCGCAACTGCGGCCGGTCGTCTTCGAGGGCACCGGCTACGGCGGCGCGCTGATGACCACCACCGAGGTGGAGAACTACCCCGGCTTCAAGGACGGCATCCTCGGCCCCGAGCTGATGGAGCAGATGCGCGCGCAGGCCGAACGCTTCGGAGCCGAGCTGCGGGCCGAGGACGTGGACGCGGTCAACCTGACCGGCGAGATCAAGTCGGTCACCACCAACGGCGTCACGCACCAGGCGCGGGCCGTGGTGCTGGCCATGGGCGCGGCCGCCCGGTACCTGGACGTGCCGGGGGAGCAGCGGCTGCTCGGCCGGGGCGTGTCCGCCTGTGCCACCTGCGACGGGTTCTTCTTCCGGGACCAGGACATCGCGGTGGTCGGCGGCGGCGACTCGGCCATGGAGGAGGCGATCTTCCTGACCCGGTTCGCCCGCACCGTCACCGTGATCCACCGCCGCCAGGACTTCCGCGCCTCCCGGATCATGCTGGAACGGGCCCGCGCCAACGACAAGATCCGCTGGGTGCTGGACACCCTGGTGGAGGAGGTGCTCGGCGCCCAGACCGTGCAGGGCGTGCGGGTGCGGCACACCGGGACCGGCGCGGAATCGGTGCTGCCGGTGACCGGGTTCTTCGTGGCCATCGGGCACGAACCCCGGTCGGCGCTGGTACGCGGGCAGGTGGAGATCGACGTGGACGGGTACGTGCGGGTGGCCAGTCCGGGCACCGCGACCAACCTGGACGGGGTCTTCGCCGCCGGGGACCTGGTCGACCACAGCTACCGGCAGGCCATCACCGCCGCCGGGTCCGGCTGCGCCGCCGCGATGGACGCCGAGCGCTGGCTGGTCAGCTGATTTTCACTTAGCCCCTGGTCAGCCTTGCTTAAGCGAGGACGGTCCTGGATTCTCGTCGCACCATGACCGGGACCTTCCACGAGACGCTGCACCTGGCGATCACGCACAGCGGGCTCAGCCTGGAGAGCATCCAGCGCAGGCTGATGGACCGGAAGATCGCGGTCAGCCTGGCCAGCCTCAGCTACTGGCGGCGCGGCCGGACCCGCCCGGAACGCCGCACCTCGCTGGCCGCGGTGACCGCCCTGGAAGAGATCCTCGCGCTGCCCAGCGGGTCGCTGCGCAGGCTGCTCGGCAAGGCCCCGCAACCGCCTGGCCAGGAATGGGCGATGCGCTCCAGCTCCTTCGAGGAGAAGCTGGAATGGAAGCTGGCCACCGCCGAGCTGCGCGCGGAGACCAACAACGCGCTGGCCGTGATCAGCGTGGAGATCGACGTGCACCTGGGCCCGGACCGGCAGCAGGTCCGGATGGTCAACCGCAGGCTGCTGATGTCGCTGGCCGACGGCATCAACCGGTACGTCACCCGCTACGCCGCCGAACCCGGCGAGGAGCTGCCGGTGCTCGGCGCGGTGCACGGCGCGACCACCGGCGAGCAGCTGCGCGACCTCTCCCGCCAGGTCAACAGCGCCGAACTGTGCTTCGACCACCCGCTGCCAGCCGGGGACACCCTGCACCTGGAATGGACCTGGGACTTCCCGCTCGGACTGGGCACCAGCTCGGTCAGCCGCACCGTGCTCAGCGGCGGCGCCCGCTCGCTGGGCTACCGGCTGTTCTTCCACCCCGAGGCCATCCCGCCACGCTGCCACCGCACCTGGCGGCCCGCGCTGGCGGTGCCCGAGGAACGGGTGGCCGAACTGCGCATCGGGCCCCGCGGCAGCACCCACTACCTGCTCGCGGACGCCTCCGCGGGCTGGCACGGCGTGGTCTGGGACTGGGACTGATGGCCGACCAGCGGCAGGAATCCGCCCTGCACCAGGCGCTGTCCACCGGACCGTTCCACCTGGCCTTCCGGCTGGCCATCCGGCGCAGCGGCCTGGGCATCGAGGGCGTCAGCCGCCGCCTGCACGCCAGGGGACTGCCGGTGAGCACCTCCAGCCTGAGCTACTGGCAGCGCGGCAACCGGCGGCCCGAACGCGAGGAATCGCTCAACGCGGTGCGCGCGGTGGAGGAGCTGGCCGGGCTGCCCGCGGACTCGCTGGTCGCGTTGCTGGGCCCGCGCCGACCGCGCGGTAGGTGGCTGGACCGGGTGCACGGGCGGCCCAAGGTCGAGCACAGCCTGGAACTCAGCGCGCCCGCCCGTCTACCGGAGCTGGACACCGGTCGGGCGAACGCGCAGCTGCGGCAGCTCAAGCACGACTGGCTGTGCCTGGTGGACGCCCGGCGCCACGAGGTCGAGCACCGGGTCCGGCAGGTCTTCCAGGCCCTGGAGGACGGGGTGGACCGGTTCGTGGCCTTCCAGGCCGTGCCGCCCGGCGCGATCCGGCCTGCCTACCGAGCGGTCAGCGACTGCCGGATCGGCCGCCAGACCCACGACCCGGAGTCCGGGCTGTTCGCGGTGGAGATCATCTTCGACCACGTGCTGCGGGCCAGGGAGACCTACGCGATCGAGACCGTGCAGCTGCCCGCGCCCGGCCAGGCGGACGGGTTCATCCAGTACGGCTGCCGGGCCGAGGTTCGCGACCTGCTGCTGCGGGTGCGCTTCGACCGCGCGGAACTGCCGCTCCGCTGCCACCGGTACCGCAGCCGCCTCGGGGCCGGGGACCGGGAGGTCTTCGGCGAGATCACGCCAGGTCCGAGCGGGGCGGCGCACCACGCGGTGCTCGATGCCCAGCCCGGCATCTACGGGCTGGCCTGGTCATGGGACGGGTGAATCCGTTCGAAGCAACCTTTTGGGGGCCTGCGGCGACCTAAACTGCGACGGTCCCGCCGCCTACGTGGGCCGCTCGCGATCGGAGCCGCCGCAGTGATGTCCTTCCCCCCACCGTCCACAGTGGACACCACACCGTTCCCGTTCGCCGCCGAGGATCCGGATCGCCTGGGCATGGTGAGCGTGGACGTCGACGTCACCGTCGGCGTGCACCGGGAGTGGCGGGAGGTCGCGCACCACCGGTTCGTGCTGGCCAAGGCCGACGGCGTGGGCAGCTACGTCACCGGGCACCGCGGCCCGGCAGGCGAGCGCCACCAGCCCGAGTTCGAGGCGCTGCTGGGCGGCGAACTGGGCCGTCAGCACCGCGACCACCGGGCCACCTACGCCGAACTGGTGCTGGACCAGCCGCTGCGCCGGGGCGAGGCGCAGGTGCTGGAGTGGCGCTGGCTCTTCGCCGACTGCACCCGCACCGCGCACCGCTACCGCGGCCACCTGCGGCACGGGGTGGACTCGCTGGGCGCCCGGCTCACCTTCCACCCGGACGTGCTGCCGGTGCGGGTGGTGCACAGCTGGCAACCCGACAGCGTCACCGAACCGGTGCCGGTGCACACGGTCGAGGTGGACCGCACCGGCCTGGTCGAGCTGCTCATCCCGGAACCCCGCCCCGGCTGGCACAGCTTCCAGTGGGACTGGGAATAAAATCCGCCCGTCCGGAATGCGCTTTTCCAAGAAATCAATACCTCTTGTGGCGTTCACTCGAATGGCTAGGCTCGACGAGTGGAGATTTCGGACAGCAGCGATTCAACCCTGTCCCGACGCCGGTTCCTGCAGGCGGCCGCACTCACCGCGGCCGCCGCTGGCACCGCCGGAGCCCTGGGCTCCGCGCCGGACGCGCTCGCCGACCCCGTGGCCGAAGTGGCCGAAGGGGCAGGTAAACGAGCCCTTTCCTTCACCGCGGCCACCAACGGCGCCGCCACCCTGAATCCCGCCGACGGCAGCCTGGTCGCCGAAGTGCAGAACGTGCTGTGGTCGATTCCGCGCGGTGGCGGCAAGGCGAAAGCCCTCACCCCGGCCGACCTGGAACCCAACCGCCCGGTATTCAGCCCGGACGGCAAACACCTGGTCGTCTGCGCCTACCGCGGCGGCGGTTTCCACCTCTGGCTGCTGCGCGCCGACGGCACCGGCCTCCGCCGGCTCACCGACGGCCCGTGGGACGACCGCGGCCCGGCCTGGTCCCCGGACGGCACCAAGATCGCCTTCGCCTCCGAACGCGGCGGCGACACGGTCACCGGCAGCCCGTACCGGATCTGGGTGGCCGATGTGCGCACCGGCGAGCTGACCCGGATCACCGGCAAACCCGGCCAGGACGGTCCGCTGCAGGACAAGGCATGGGAGGACTTCGACCCGACGTTCTCCGCCGACGGCAGCCGGATCCTGTTCGTGCGCGGCTCCTTCAGCGGCTCCGCGCTGGACTCGCGCACCGTGGCCGCCATCCGGTCGGATGGTTCCGGCGCGGTCGCCGTCGAGCACACCGACACCAGCGGCGCCCAGGTGCTGGCCCCCGCGCTGTCCCCGGACGGCCGGCTGGCCTACCTGCGCACCACCCCGTCGCCGACCGCGGGCTGCACCCTGGTGGTGGCCGGCCAGCCGGTGCCGGTGGCCGGCGATGTCGAGCCGGTGCCGCCGCGCTGGGCGGACAAGGACCGCCTGCTGCTCACCGTCAGCGGCAAGTTCACCCTGCTCCGCCCGAGTTCGCCCACCACCCCGGAACCCATCGCGTTCACCGCGAGCCTGCCGCTGGACCGGCCGCGCTACCGGGGCAAGAACTACGACCACACCGGCGAGGGCGTGCGCGAGGTGCGCTCCCCGCACCTGCCCGCGCTGTCCCCGGACGGCAAGCAGGTCGTCTTCGCCGCGCTCAACTCGCTGTGGACCGTGCCCAGCGCAGGCGGCAGCCCGCGCAAGATCGTCACCGCCGACCCGACCCGGTTCCTGCTCGCGCCGAGCTGGACCGCCGACGGCAAGGCGATCGTCTACACCGACGACCGCGACGGCCTCTACACCGCGCGCCGCCGCGACCTGGCCACCGGCACCGAGACGGTGCTGGCCACCGGCGGCCGGGTGCACCCCGCGCTGTCCCCGGACGGCGGAAAACTCGCCGCACTGGACATGTCCGGCAACCTGGTCCTGCGCGACCTGACCGCGGGCACCGAGAAGGTCCTGGTCGCCCCGCTCGGCGGCGGTGGCATCCCCGGCCGCCCGAGCTGGTCCCCAGACGGCAAGTTCGTCGCCTTCTGCGACCGCAACCGCCTCAACGGCCGCTTCCGCGAGGGCTACAACCTGATCCGGATCGTCGACATCGCCACCGGCAAGGACCGCCTGCACCCGGTAGCCCCGAACACCTCCATCGCCGACCGCTACGACTCCGGCCCGGTCTGGTCCCCCGACGGCAAGCACCTCGCCGTGATTATCGAATCGGCCCTGCACCTGGTCCCCATCCGCGCAGACGGCACCCCCACCGGCGCCCCCCGCACACTGGCCGACGAGGCGGCTGACCACCCGTCCTTCTCCGGCGACGGCCGCACCGTGCTCTACCTCTCCGGCACCCGCCTGCGCCTGATCGGCGTGGACGGCGGCGCCCCGCGCACCGTGCGCGCCCCGCTGGACTACCGGCGCCCCCGCCCCGAGGACACCGTGCTGCACGCCGGCCGCTTCTGGGACGGCACCGGCGACGAGGTCCGCCAGGACGTCGACCTGGTCCTGCGCCGCGGCCGCATCGCCGCCGTCGAACCACACCGTGCCAACCGACCGGCCGGTAGGCGGATCGACGCCTCCCAGCACACCGTGCTCCCCGGCCTCTGGGACGCGCACACCCACCCCTGGCAGTCCACCTACGGCGGCAGGCAAACCGCCCTGCAACTGGCCTACGGCATCACCACCGCCGTCTCCTTCGGCGGCTTCGCCTACGAACAGGCCCGCATCCGCGAGGCGATCAACTCCGGCGCGCTGGCCGGCCCCCGACTGATCGCCACCGGCGAGCTGCTCGACGGCGCCCGCGTCGCCTACAGCATGGGCCGCGCGCACAGCACCCGCGAGGGCCTGCGCCGGTCGCTGGACCGGGCGGCGGCCCTGGACTGGGACTTCGTCAAAACCTACGTCCGCGCCCCCGGCTGGATCATGAAGGAAGCCGCCGACTTCGCCCACCAGCGCCTGGGCGTGCGCAGCGGCGGCCACCTGTGCTCACCCGGCGTGCAACTCGGCCAGGACCTGACCACCCACCTCCAGGCCACCCAGCGCCTGGAGTTCGGCCACGCCACCAGCGCCGCCGGCCGCGCCTACCAAGACGTCACCGAGATCTACACCCGCACCAACTTCCACCTCATCGCCACCCCCTTCACCGCGGCCCCCCTCATCGGCACCGACCCAGCTCTCGCCGAAGACCCCCGCGTCAGCACCCTCATGCCCCCCTGGGACGCCGCCGCGGCCCGCGCCGCCGCCAAGGTGCCCCCCACCCCCGCCCAACTCACCACCCTGTCCACCGAGGTCGACGTCTACAAACGAGTCCTCGACGGCGGCGGCCTGGTGGCCCTGGGCACCGACGCCCCCCTGGTAGCCATCGGCCTGCACCTGCACCTGGGTCTGCGAGCCTTGCACCGCAACGGCTTCACCCCCACCCAGGCCCTGCGCACCGTGACCTCCCTGCCCGCCAAGGTCTTCGGCCAGGACACCGACCTCGGCACCCTGGAGCCAGGCAAGGTCGCCGACGTGACCATCGTCAACGGCGACCCCTTCACCAACTTCAACTCCCTGATCAACACCACCGCCGTCCTCCGCGGCGGCATCCCCTTCACCACCACAGACCTGGTCAACTCCTTCGCCAACCACACTGAAACAGCAGCAGCCACCACCACCGAGCAGGACTGGCTCGAAGTAGCCCACACCATGCGCCGAAACTCCTGCTGCGACCCCGACTGCTAACCCACCTCACCCCGAGTGTTGGCCGATCTCGTACGCCAAGTTGGCCAAACTCGCACCCCAAGTTGGCCCAAGTCGTACACAGTCCCGACGGATGTAGGCGTGCGAGGTCCCACCGCACGCCCACATCCGCCAACCCCCTCCGCGCGTGTTGGCCGTTGTCGTACGCCAGGTTGGCCGTTGTGGGCTGGGTAGCCTGCCGTCTCCTGACCCACCTGGCGCCGAACTGATAAGTGAACAGCTCACTCCGACGTCACCCCACCGGTGCTGTGATCGACCGAGGCGGTGCGCGCGTCCCGGCCACCGCCTACCGTGGTGTGAGCCGGAACCGCACTGGATCGGATGCGCTATGACAAGCAGGCAGGTCGCCCCCAAGCACACCGCCGACGACACCGGAGCCGACCAGCGTCGCCTGGACCGGATCGTCGCCTGGCTGCTCGGCATCGGCGGCCTGGTCGGCCTGGCCGCCTCCTTCGTGCTCACGATCGAGAAGCTCGAACTGCTGATCAACCCGAACTACATCCCCACCTGCACCTTCAACGCCGCGCTCAGCTGCGGCACGGTGATGAAGTCCGAACAAGCAGCCCTCTTCGGCTTCCCCAACTCACTGCTCGGCATCGCCGGCTTCAGCGCCGTCACCGCGATCGGCCTCGGACTGCTCGCCGGCGCGACCTACCGCCGCTGGTTCTGGCTCGGCCTCCAGGCGGGCGCCACCCTCGGCGTGATCTTCACCCACTGGCTGATCATCGAGAGCCTGTACGAGATCCGCACGCTCTGCCCTTACTGCATGGTCGTGTGGGCGGTGACCATCCCGATCTTCGTCTACGTCACCCTGTCCAACCTGGAACGCGGCCACTTCGGCGGGCGCGACGGCGACCGGGCCGTGACCGGCTACCACGGCATCCTCGCCTTCACCTGGCTCGCGGTGATCGCCGCGCTGGTCTTCACCGCCTTCGGCGCCAGCCTGTTCGCCTGAGCGCACAACGCCCGCTCAGCACAACGCCCGGACCGGCCAAGCCGATCCGGGCGTCGTCAGCCGGCTACCTCACGGGATGAACAGCACCCGCTCCCAGTGCCACCCACTCCCCGAATCCCACGCCTCGGTGCCCCGATCGGTGCTGCCATCCGCCTGCCCGCGGAAGTTGAACAGCTTCAGGTGCCCGCCGCCGTAGTTGTAGACGCCGCCGATATCCGTTCGCCCGTCCCCGTCGAAGTCACCGGGCACAAACGCGCTGGACTGCAGGTACCAGTCGCCGGGATTGCTCTCCCACCGCTTCGCGAACGGCTGGACTCCGCTCGCCGTGCCCTTGCCCACGAACAGCGCGATCCGATTGTCGGGGTACCCGTACAGACCCGCGACATCAGTGCGCCCGTCGCCGTCGAAGTCACCCGCCACCAGCCGGGAGCGATCCGGATCCCACTGGTTCTGCCCGGTACGCCACTGCTGCGCGGGCTTGGTGTGCCCATCGACAGTGCCGTCGGCGACGAACAGCGCCACGTCGTAGGTGCCGTAGTTGTACAGCCCGGCCAGGTCGTCGCGGCCGTCGCCGTTGAAGTCACCGGCGATGAAGGTGCTGCTGGTGCGCTCCCAGTTGTGCTCGCCGGAATCCCAGCTGACCACGGGCGCGTCCACCCCGGTCGGGTTGCCGCGGAACAGCCAGAACTTGGTCTGGCCGTTCGGGTAGCCGTAGACGGCGGTGATGTCGGTGCGGCCGTCGCCGTTGAAGTCGCCCGCGACGAACTGCGCCCGGGTCCAGTCCCACTGCCCGGCGGAGTCCCACAGTTCGCCCGCGTCCTTGAGCCCGGTCGGCGAGCCCCAGCGCACGAAGAGCTTGATGCTGCCGCCGCCGTAGGTGTAGAAGGCGCCCCAGTCGGCGAAGCCGTCGCCGTTGAAGTCGCCGTTGAGGTACTTGCCGCTGCTGATCTCCCAGTTGTTCGGCCCGGTCTGGGCCTTGGCGACCGGCGCGGCCGGGCCCTGGGCGGAGCCGTCGAAGGTGAAGGTGCCCAGGTTCTGCGGTTCGTAGTTGTAGACCGCGGCGATGTCGTCCCGGCCGTCACCGTTGAAATCGCTGATGGTGTGCGTCTTCACCGTGGCCGAGGCGACCGTGGAGGCCGGGCCGTCACCGGCGGCGGTCACCGGGACCACCCGGTAGTGCCACACCTGCTTGGCAGGCAACGCGGTGTGCGCGAACTGCGTGTCGGTAACCGTGCCCAGCAGGTTCGCCGGGGCCAGCGGCACATCCGCGGTCCGCGCGCCGTACACGCGGTAGCCGGTGGCCTGCACCGACGTCGGGTTCAGCCAGCTCAGCTTGTTGCCGTGCTGGGCGAGCGGGGTCGCGGTCAGGCCGATCAGCTGTGATTCCAGCCAGCCGTCCAGGTTGTCCACCCTGGACTCGGTGACCGTGCGCCGGGTCTCGGTCTCGCCGACACAGCCGCCCTGCCAGGAGGCCGCGTGCAGCCCGAGGACCTCGAAGCGCCCGCCGACCTCGCGGAAGGCGGGACCGCCGGAATCGCCGCGGCAGACCGAGACCGAACCCTCGCCGAGCACCGACAGGGTGTTCGCCGCGGCCGATTCGACCTTGGCCGCGCCGGTCTGCAACCGGTCCGGGGTCCACTCGGTGGCGGTGCGGCCGTAGCCGGCCAGGCGCACCGACTCACCAGCGGCGGGCGCGGTCCTGGCCACGGCGGCGGGGGCGATGCCCTCGGCCGGGGCGGAGAGCCGGACCAGCGCCAGGTTGCGGTCGGCGCGCGGGATCAGGGTGACCGCGTCCAGCACCTTGCCGGCGGTGCCCGACAACGAGGTCCGGCCGACAGTGACCTTGGTCGGCTGCGCTGGCTTGCCGCCCTGGGCGTTCTCCGGGAAGCAGCTCTTGACGGTCAGCACCCAGTTCGGGTCGACCAGCACCCCGCTGCAGCTCCGGACCCCGGCGCCGACGTCGATCTTGGCCACGAAGCCGTAGGCGCCGTCGGCGGCGGGGGTGCCCCCGGCGATGGCGTTGGCGGGCAGGCTGGTCAGCAGACCTGCGGCCGCGATGAAGGCGAGCAGGCTGACGGCCTTGCCCGCACGATGGCGAGTCACGGTGTGGTGCCCCCAAATCATGGGAAATGCGCTCAAAACCCCAGGAAGTGCCACCCATCCCCGTGTGGTCGGCGCGTAGATGTTCGGACATCCCGGAGGCCGCCGGAAGCCCCGGTGACAATTGTCACAGGCTGTAACAGTTAGCCTGATCAGGGCCAGTCCGGGCCACGCCGGCGGGCCGCTCTGACCTCGGTGGCGTATCCCGGCGGGAACCCGTGCCTGGCCGCCCGGTAGTCCGCGCTTTCGGGGGCGAAGGAGGCCGAGTAGTAGAGGCTGACCAGCAGGCCGAGGCCCAGCGCGGGCAGCACCAGACTCGGCGGGAAGCCCAGCAGCAGATCGAAGACCAGGTAGAGCGCGAGCGCGAACGGCGCGGCCTGGACCAGGGCGCGGGCCGCGTGCCGCAGCAGCCAGGTCGGCGCGGTCACGTCGTGCAGCACCCAGGCGCGGTACCGGGCGGGCAGGCGCGCGCCAAAGGCGTAGGCCAGCCAGCGTGCCGGATTCGGCCGCTCCATGAGGTTCAGGGTAGTCCGGACATTGTTCGGTCGGCTGATCGACGAACCTGTCTGGAGATCCGCGCTACCGTGGCGGAGTGCGCGTCATGATCACCGCGGCTCCGTTGCTGGGCCACCTGTTACCGATGGTCCCGCTGGCCCGCGCTCTCCGCGAGGCCGGTCACGAGGTCCTGCTCGCCACCGCGGGCGAGGCCATGACAGTGGCCGACCAGGCAGACCTGCCCGTCCGCGACATCGCCCCCGGCTTCAAGTTCGAGCCGATCGTCCGCCGGACCCTGCTGTGGCACCCGCTGATCGCCAAGGCGGAGATCGCGGGCAAGTCCGGCACCCGCGGCGCGGCCCTGCTCTTCGGCCACGTCAACGAGGAGATCGCGGACGGCGCGGTCGCGCTGGCCCGCTCCTGGAAACCCGACCTGGTGCTGCACGAACCACTGGCCATCGCCGGGGCCCTGGCCGCCGCGGTCACCGGCGTGCCCGCGGTGCTGGTGGAGAACTCCCTCTTCGACGGCCTGGAACTGCTCGCCGCCACCCGGGAACGTCTGGCCAAACCCTTGCGCCGGAACAACATCGACGACCTGCCCGCGCCCGCCGCGCGGATCGTCACCGCCCCGCCCAGCCTGGTCGGCGAGCAGTCCGGCTGGCCCATGCGCTACGAGCCCTACAGCGGCGCGGGCGAGATCCCGGCCTGGCTGAGCGCCGAGGCAGACCGCCCGCGGATCGCGGTCAGCCGCAGCACCGTCGGCGGTCCTGGCGGCAACCGGCTGATGAGCGCGGTGGCAGACGCCGCCGACGGCCTGGACGCCGAGATCGTGCTGCTCCGCCCGGATCGCCGCATCCTGCGCCGGGAATCCCTGCCCGGCAACGTGCGCACCCTGGACTGGGCCCCGCTGACCAGTGTGCTCGCGCACTGCGCCGCGCTGGTGCACCACGGCGGCGCGGGTTCGGTGGCGGCGGCGCTGGCCGCGGGCATCCCGCAGCTGGTGGTGCCCGGCGCTGGCGACCGCGACCACAACGCCCGGCTGGTCGCCAAGCGCGGCGCGGGCACCGCGGTGGCCGCCAAGGACATCAGCACCGCCGAACTGCGCAGGCTGCTCACCGAACCGGGCCTCACCGAGGCGGCACTGGCGGTGCGCAAGGAGATGGCCGCCATGCCCGCACCCGCCACGCTGGTGCCCAAGCTGGTCGCGCTCGGCCGGTGACGCGTGGGCCCGGGTCCCCGCGCGGACCCGGACCCACGACTTTCACCGGTGAGCGGTCACGCGGTGCTCCACTGCTGGTTCGGCGCGGCCGTGCAGTCCCAGATCTGCAGCTTGGTGCCGTTGGCCGCGTTGTTGCCGGTCACATCCAGGCACCTGTTCGACTGCGGGTTGCGGATGGTCCGATCGGCCTGCACCTGCCAGAGCTGATTTGGCGCCGCGAAGCAGTCCCACAGATGCACCGGCGTCCCGTTGGCGGTGCCGTTCCCGCTCACGTCCAGGCACTTGCCCAGTGCGCGCACGGTGCCGTCGGCGTTGATCGTCCAGCGCTGGTTGTCCGCGCCAACACAGTCCCAGATCTGGGCCAGGGTCCCGTTGGCGGTGCTGTTGTCGGCGACGTCCAGGCATTTGCCGCCCAGCCCGGTGATCTGGCCGCCGGTGGGGCCGCCGCTGGGCTGTCCGGCCCAGGTGAAGGTGGCCGTGGTGCGGGCGGGCAGGGCGTAGGTGAAGGACTGGCCGCCCCAGTTGACCCGCACGTTCTGGCTGGCGCCACTGGTGTTGTAGGCGATCAGCGCCTTGGAGCCGTCCGGGTTGCGCCAGGCCACGTTGCTGACCGCGGCGGTGTTGTTGGTGTCCACCCGGACCGCGCCGGGACGGACGAACTTGGTCAGGTGGCCCATGTTGTAGTACTCGATGGTGTAGTCCACCTGGCCGTGCCGCGGGCCGCCGTTCTGCACCGTGATCAGCCCGGTGCAGGTGCCGCAACCACCGTTGTGCGGTCCCTGGTTCTGATCCAGCCCCAGGCTCCACTTGACCACGCTGCGGGCGTGGTTGCGGGTCGGGTTGATGATGTCGGCGACCATGTCCTCGCGGTGCTGGTCGTTGATCCACTCACCGCCGGAGTGCTCGGTGCCGTACTGCTTGATGCCCGGATACTGGTTGTGCACCTGGGTCTGGGTGGCCACATCGCCGCCGTAGCCGTGCCAGGCCACGCCGCCGAAGAGCGGGTCGTTGCGGATGGCCGGATCGTTCACCTGGGGCGCGCCGAACTCGGCCCACTTGTCCCAGTTCCAGTCCAGCACCAGGGTTTTGCTGGTGATCCCGGCCGCGCGGAAGGCCGGCCAGAGCGCGTTCTTGGTGAAGTGGATGAGGCCGTTGGCGTTCCAGTGCATCGAGGGGTACCCGGCGCAGCAGGTCGGCTCGTTCTGCACCGAGACGTAGTCGATCGGCACACCGCGGGACTGGTATGCCTGCACGTACTTGGCGAAGTACTGGCCGAAGGCGGTGTAGTACTGGGACTGCAACCACCCCTGGTGCATGTGGTTGTTGTCCTTCATCCAGCCCGGCGCGCTCCACGGCGAGGCCATCACCTTCAGCGCCGGGTTGAGCTGTTTCGCTTGCCGGGTAAGGGGAAGCACGTCCGCGAGGTCGTGGTTGACGGTGAAGTCGTTGACGTCGCAGCAGGTGTTGTCGAAGTTGTAGTCGAAGCGGGCCAGGTCGGAGGCGCCCAGCGGGTTGCGGATGAAGGACAGTCCGATCCCCTCGGTGGGGTGGAACAGCTTCCGCATGGTGGCGTCGCGGGTGGCCGGGGTGAGCGCGCCGCTGGAGTTCATCAGCCAGGCGGCGGTGTCGGTGAAGGACGCGCCCGCGCCCTCGAACTCCTGGTAGGTCCGGCCCTCGTTGACGGTGATGGTGGTGCCGCCGCTGCCGGTGCCGGGGGTGAACCGGACCGGGGCCTGCGGTTGCAGCCCTCGGGTGACGGTGCGGCCCTTGTTGGCCGTGGTCGTGGTGGTCAGTGCGATGTTGACGGTCTCCCCGGCGGCCTGCGCCTGCGGGGCCGGGGCCACCAGAGCGGTCGCGGTCAGCAACAGCCCCAACGCCGCTGCGGACCAGAACGGGACACTGCGCATGCGAAACCTCACACAGAGCGAGGGCGGCGGAGCTGACAACTGAGAACACACCTTATTTCAAGCTGTGATTTAACTGGCAGGTTGATAATCGGTCAAGACGGCGAAGGGACCCGGGTGCGCGAGAACAGTCAGACAGTGCACGACCTGCGGCGCGGCAATCGGGCAACGGTGCTGCGCAGGCTGTACTTCGACGGCCCGGTCAGCAGGCAGGAACTGGCCGCGGGCACCGGGCTGAGCCAGGCCTCGGTGAGCAACGTGGTGGGCCAACTGGTCGAGGAGCAGTTGGTCATGGAGGCGGGCACGGTCGGTTCCGACGGTGGGCGCCCACGCGGCCTGCTCCGGGTGAACCCCCGGCAGTCCACGGTGATCGGGGTGGAGGTGGCCGAGACCTGGGTGCGGGTCAAGGCCTTCGACCTCACCCTGGACGTGCTGGCCGAGCAGACCCTGCCGATCGAACCGGACAACCAGGACCGGGACCTGGTGATCAGCCACATCCTGACCGGCCTGGCCAAGGTCCAGGCGGCCGACAACGTCGACCCGGACCGCATCCTGGGGGTCGGCGTCGGCGTGCCCGGCCTGGTCGAACAGGGCGCCGAGCTGCTGGTGCACGGGCACACCCCGGCCTGGCACACGGTCCCGCTGGAAACCTTGCTGCGCAAGGGAACCGACCTGCCCCTGCATATCGACAACGGCGCGAACACCATGGGCCAGGCGGAAATGTGGTTCGGCGCCGGCCGCGGCGCCCAGCACGCGGTGATCGCGCTGATCGGCTCCGGCGTGGGCGCGGGCGTCATCGCCGACGGCAACCCCTTCCGCGGCGCGCGGCGCAGCGCGGGGGAGTGGGGCCACACCACCCTGGCCCTGGACGGCCCCTCCTGTCGCTGCGGCTCCCAGGGCTGCCTGGAGTCCTACACCGGCGCCGCCGCCATGGTCGCCCGCCACCGCAGCCTGTACTCCACCCCCGAACCCCTCCACGACGAGGAATCCGCCTTCCACAAGGCCCTCACCGACCCCTCCCCGCAAGCCCAGGCCCTCATCCAGGAAAGCGCCCGCTACCTGGGCGCGGGCATAGCCAACCTGATCAACCTCTTCAACCCCGAACGCATCCTCCTGGGCGGCTGGGCCGGCCTCCTGCTGGCCGAGGACAACCTCCCCCTCATCCGCGACACCGCCCGCCGCTACGCCCTGCACCACCCCTTCGACGGCACCCAGATCGCCCTCTGCCAACTGGGCCCCGACGCCATCGCCCTGGGCGCCGCCACCCTCTGGGTCAACCGCTTCCTGCGCGCAGGCGGCAAGCTGACCCCTCCACCCCGGTAGACCTGGCACCACCCCCGCCCCGGGGGCGCAGACCCATGGAGCGAAAACCCGTTCCCCGCCAAGCTTTTCCCATGAAGCAGGAGACTTCGGTACGCCAGGCGCTGTCCAGGGGAGCGCTGGCCAGCTCAGCGGCGGTCACCCTGGTACTGATCGCGCTCAGCGGCGGCTACGGCCCCCACCGCGACGAGCTGTACTTCATCATCGCCGGCCAGCACCCCGCCTGGGGCTACCCGGACCAGCCGTCCTTCACCCCCATGATCGCCGCACTGATGGACCTGATCGCCCCGGATTCCCTGATGGCCCAACGCTTCCCAGCAGCCATCGCGGCCGGCCTCACCGTGCTCCTGGTCGCCCTGACCGCCCGCGAACTGGGCGGCACCCGCCGAGCCCAAACCCTGGCCGCCATCGGCACCGCGCTGTCCGGCATGGTCCTGATCCCCGGCCACATGCTGCACACCACCACCTTCGACATCACCTTCACCGCCGCGGTGGTGTGGCTGCTGGTCAAGGTGATCCGCGGCGCCGACCCCAGACTGCTCCTGGCCGCGGGCGCGGTACTCGGCGTGGCCCTGCACAACAAGTACCTCATCGGCGGCGTAGTCCTCTCCCTCCTCGTGGCCATCGCGCTGACCGGCCCCCGAACCCTGCTCCGCAGCCCCTGGCTCTACGCAGGCGGCGCCATCGCCCTCCTCATCTGGCTGCCCAACCTGCTGTGGCAGTTCGAGAACGGCTGGCCGCAACTGGAAATGGCCAAACACCTCAGCGAAGGCAACGCCGAACGAGGCGGTTCCCTGCTCTTCCTCGCCATGCAGGCCCTGGTGATCGGCCCGCTGCTGATCCCGCTCTGGCTGGCTGGCCTGATCCGCCTGCTCCGCAACCCGGAACTCCGTTTCCTGGGTGCCGCCTACCTGCTCCTCACCGCGGCTCTGCTCGCCGCGGGCGGCTCCGCCCTGTACCTCTTCGGCGCCTACCCGGCCCTGCTCGCCGCGGGCGCCCTGTCCGTGGACGCCTGGCTGTCCAACGGAACCGGCAAACTCCGCCCCGCCCTGGCAGCCGCCACCGCCACCCTGTCCGCGATCTTCATCGCCCCCCTGGCCCTGCCGCTGGTCCCGGAGAGTTACCTCGACCGCATTCCGGTGGTGCAGATGAACGGCCTGACCGCGGAACAGTTCGGCTGGCCAGAACTGACCAACACGGTCACCACGGTCTACAACCGTCTCCCGGCAACCCAGCGCAAGAACACCGTCATCGTCGCCGAAAACTTCGGCCAAGCCGCCGCCCTGCAACGCTTCGGCCGCACCCAGGGACTCCCCAGTGTCCACAGTGGATACCGAGGGTACGCGGCCTGGGAACGCCCACCCGCCACCGCCCGCAACGCGATCCTGGTCCAGCCCGCCAAGTACCCGGACGCCCCAGCCTGGGCCAAAAAAGCCTGCACCAACCTCCGCCAGGTAGCCGAAATCCGCAACAACCTGAACATCAAGAACAGGGAGCATGGCGGCACAATCTGGCTCTGCGAGGACACCACCAAGTCCTGGGACGACCTCTGGCCGGAGATCAGCCACCTGAACTAGCGGCAACCGCCAGGGCGTGGCCCGGCCTACGCGACACGACTGCGACAAGGCCGGGACACGACCCGGATGCGCCGCCGGGAACCTGGGGACATGGCCGAGAACCCACAGCAGGAAGTGGAAAGTGTCACCGTGCGGCAACGGGAGGCGGCACCCTCGTGGCGCCGCCACATCCCGGAAGGACGACTGCTGGGCATCGACGTCCTGCGCGCGATCGCCATCCTCGGGATGATCTGGATCCACTTCTCCCTCACCGGCTGGCTCACCGCGGGATCGCCAGCCACCCCGTCGGAATCGATCGGCTGGCTGAACCGCCTGCTCGACGTCCGTTCCCGGGAGATCTTCTTCCTGCTGGCCGGGGTCACCGTCGCGTTGACCACCGGAGGGGTGCGGCGGCACCGGGGACGGGTGCTGGCCCGCAGTGCGCTGCGGGTGGCGGTGCGGGCGCTCGTCCTGTTCCTGCTCGCCTTCGTACTCGGCGAACTCGGTGCGTGGGATGCCCAGATCCTGCACTTCTACGCGATGTGGCTGGTGCTCCTGCTGCCGTTCGCGTTGCTCCGGGCACGGACGCTGTTCGTCATCGCCGGTGTGCTGGCGGTCGCCGCCCCGATCTTCAAGCTCCGCCAGCACAACCTGCGGCTGTTCGAACCGGACCTGGAGCAGATGACGCGGCTGTCCGAGCACGGCGGGTTCAGCCTGCTCGGGCACCCCGGGGACTGGCTGCCGACAGTGCAGAACGTCGTCTTCGGCGCTGGCAGCACCTCCCAGGACACCATCGCCGTCCTGCCGTTTCTGGTGCTCGGCCTCGCACTGGGCCGGCTTGACCTACGCGATCACGTGCTTCGCGTGCGCATGGTGGTGACCGGTGCCGCTACGGCCGTCGGCACCGTCCTCGTCGGACTCCTGGCGATGTATCCGTTCGGCGCGGCTGCCGCGGTCACGGCGGCCAAGAACGCCAAGCCCGCGGAGGGTGTTCGCGCTCCATGGCAGGAACTTGTCACGCTGGCCTGGCCCGGCCCGGCCAGCACCCTGTTCAGCATCGTCGAGTTCGTCTTCATGATGGGCCTCATCACCGCCCTGCTCGGCGGCCTGCTCATCGCGATGGAGCGCACGCTGTGGCGGCGGCTGCTCTGGCCGTTCGCCGCCTTCGGCAGCATGGCGCTGACCTGGTACGTCGTCCACTTCCAGCTGCTCGGTTCCGGCCTGTTCCGCAACGCGCAGGGATACCCGGACAACCGCACGGCGCTGGCCTTCCTCGTCTTCCTCGTCCTCGCACTCGTGCTCTCGGTCCTGTGGCGCCAGTGGGCCGGCCGTGGGCCGCTGGAATGGCTCCAGCACTGGATCGTCACGAACGTCGTCCCGGCCCGAAAGTCCGAGCGGAGGGCAGGGTGATCGCGACGACCTCACACCTTCCGGGCAACCCCCGCGAACGGCAGGTTGTTGATCTCCTGCTTGTCCGTCACATCCCCCACCCCGTCCGGCCGCCAGAACGCGCACCCCACCAACCCCGGCTCCTCCAGCTCAAACCCCTCGAAGAACCGCAGCACCTCATCATGACTCCGCACGATCGGCGCGTTCTGGGTGCGCTTGTACGCCTCCACCGCCTCATCCAGCCCGGTCGCGTTCGCATCCCCGGAAACATGCGACACCGCGAAGAAACTCCCCGGCGCCAACCGCTCCCGGTACTGCGCGATCAACCCGACCGGATCCCACTCGTCCGGCACAAAATGCAGCAGCAGCAACATGGTCAGCCCGACCGGCTGGTCAAAGTCGATCAACCGCTGAGTCTCCGGCGCCTCCAGCACACCCTCGACATCGCGCAGATCAGTCTGGATCACCGCCGCGTTCGGGTTGCCCGCCAACAACATCTGGCTGTGCGCCACCGCCACCGGGTCCCGGTCCACGTACACCACCCGGCAACTCGGGTCCGCCCGCTGCACGATCTCGTGCAGGTTGCCCACGGTCGGAATCCCCGAACCGATGTCCAGGAACTGCCGCACACCGTTGTCCACCATGTGCAGCACCGCGCGACGCAGGAAAGACCGGTTCAACTGGGTGGCGCTGCGCAGGTCGGGCATGATCTTGAGGATTTGTTCGGCCAGGATCCGGTCGGCCTCGAAGTTGTGGCCGCCGCCCAGCCAGTAGTCGTAGACCCGCGCCGGGCTTGGCACGCTGGTGTCGATGCCCGCCGGCACCCAGTTGCGTTCCGCAGCCACGCGGACTCCCCTCCTCGACGATTACGGAGTGCAGCTTAAGACCGACGCATCGCAATCGCCGTAAGGGTTGACTACAGAGTCCATCCGATCGTGTGTATGTCTCTGGAGAAGCGTCGCTAACGTGACCTGCGACTACCTATTGTTAACGGCCGCACACGTTCGGTGGATGAGGTGGGTGCACATGGTCGCGGTGGTTCCCGGACGGTTGCCGCTGCTTGGTCACACGCTGTCCCTACTGCGAAAACCCCTGCCCTTCCTCACTTCCCTGCCCGCGCACGGCGAGGTCGTGCAGATCTTCCTCGGTCCGCTGCCGGTCTACATGGTGACCAGCCCGGAACTGGCGCTGCGGCTGCTCGCGATCGACGCGGACAAGTACGACAAGGGCATCGTCTTCGACAAGATGCGCCCGCTCTTCGGCGACGGCCTGGCCACCTCCAACGGCGCGTTCAACCAGCGCCAGCGCCGGATGGTGCTGCCCGCTTTCGCCCGCGGCCGGGTCGCCGCCTACGCCGAGTCCACCATCTCCTGCCTGGCCCAGGACCTCGCCGACTCCTGGACCGAGGGCCAGCAGGTCGCCCTGGACGCCCGGATGCAGGACCTGGTGCTCACCATCGCCGGGCGCACCCTGTTCGCGGCCGACCTCGGCGCCGAGGTGCTCGCCGAGATCCAGCGGTCCATCCCGATCATGCTGGAGAACGTGCTGATCCGGGCCTTCTCGCCGCGGCTGGTGGAAAAGCTGCCCATCCCGGGCAATCGCCGCTTCGACGAGGCCGCGGCCCGGCTGCGCGCGGTCATCCCGGCGGCGATCATCACCGCGCGCACCCAGGGCGGTGATCACGGGGATCTGCTCTCGGTGTTCCTGGCCGCGCGGGATGAGGACACCGGCGAGGCCATGACCGACGAGCAGATCCAGGACGAGGTGGTCACCATCCTGACCACCGGCGCGGAAACCACCTCGGTCGCGCTGGCCTGGTTCTTCCACGAGATCGCGGTCAACCCGGAGATCGAGCGCCGCTTCCACGCCGAACTCGACGAGGTCCTGGAAGGCCACCCGGTCACCTTCGAGGACCTGCCGAAACTCGAGTACACCCAGCGCATCGTGAACGAGATCCTGCGCCGCACCCCGCCGATCATCCTGATGCGCCGGGCCAGGGAGGACGTCGAACTCGGCGGCGTGCGCATCCCGGCGGGCTCGGAGGTCGCGGTCAGCCAGCACACCCTGCACCAGGACCCGCGCTGGTTCACCGACCCCGGCCGGTTCGACCCCGACCGCTGGACCCCCGAACGGATGGCCGCACTACCCAAGGGCGCCTACATCCCCTTCGGCGCGGGCGCCCGCTTCTGCCCAGGGCATTTCCTGGCACAGACCGAGATCGCGATGGTGGCCGCCACCATCGGCGCGCGCTGGCGCCTGGTCCCGGTGCCGGGCAAGCGGGTCTACCCGAAGGTCAAGGCGACCATGCAGCCCAACCAGCTCCCGATGACCGTCCACTCCCGGTAGTCACCTGAAAGTATCCGTCCGGCTACCGGGTGTATCGTCAGGCAGCTCCCGACCCTTTCCGATCTTGGAAGGCTCTCCCCGTGAGACTGCTACCGAAGCTGTTCGCGGTCGTGTCGGCCTGCACCCTGCTGTTCACCGGTCTGACCGCGCCCCAGGCCGCGGCCGACCCGGTCAACTGCAAGGTGCTCGACCTGCCCGTCACCGGCCCCGGTTTACTGCCGCTGCTGCCCGGTGGTCCGGCCACCGTGCAGGGCCAGCTCTGCCTGCCCAGCGGCACAACCCCGCCGGTCGTGCAGCTGCTGGTGCACGGCGGCACCTACAACCGCGCGTACTGGGACCTGCCGTACCAGCCCGAGCGCTACTCCTACCAGCGAGACATGGCCAAGGCCGGTTTCGCCACCTTCGCCGTGGACCGCCTGGGCACCGGCAAGTCCACCAAGCCACTGAGCCTGCCGATGCTGCTCTCGGCCGAGGCCGACGCCATGCACCAGGTGGTCCAGCACCTGCGCGCCGGCCGGGTCGGCGGGGTGCCGTTCCGGAAGGTGGTCATCGTCGGCCACTCGGTCGGCTCCGGCATCGTGGCCACCGAGGCCGCGCTGTACAAGGACGTCGACGCGGTCATCCTCAGCGGCGTCACCCACCTGCCCGCACTGCCGGTGCTGGGCCTGGGCGCGGTGCTCGGCCTCGGCCCGGCGCTGCTGGATCCGTTGCTGGGCAAGCGCGGCAGCGATCCGCTCTGGTTCGCCACCCGCCCCGGCGCGCGCGGCCCGCTGTTTTACAACGCGGCCAACGCCGACCCCAAGGTGATCGAGGCGGACGAGGCCACCAAGGACCAGGTGTCGGTGCCCGGCATGGGCACGGTCGCGGTGTTCGGCATCGTGCTGCCCACCACCCTGGGCATCACCGTCCCGGTGTTCCAGCCGGTGGGGCAGAAGGACATCCTGTTCTGCGGCCTGCTCGCGCTGCGCGACTGCACCAGCGGCAAGACCCTGCGCCCGGCCGAGGCCCCGTACTACAGCCCGGCCGCCAAGCTGGAGACCTACGTGCTGCCCGGCGCCGGGCATTCCCTTGGCCTGCACAAGAACGCGCACGAGTACCGCGAGGCCACCCGGGTCTGGCTGCGCCGCACCGTGGGCGCCTGATCACCACTCGACCGGCAACCGGCGCACCCGCCCGGTGAAGAGGTTGCCCGTCATCGCCAGCTCCCCGTCCGGAATTCCCAGGCGCAGCAAGGGAAACCGGGCGGGGAGCGCGGTGAACACCTCGATCAGCTGCAACCGGGCCAGCGGCGCGCCCAGGCAGTGCCAGGGCCCGTGGCCGAAGGCGAGTTGCGGGTTGGGGGAGCGGCCGGGGTCGAACCGCAGCGGCTCGGCGAAGGCCCGCTCGTCCAGGTTGGCCCGCGCGGTGTCCAGCACCACCGCCTCGCCCGCGCCGATCCTCACCCCGTCGATCTCGATGGTTTCCCTGGCATAGCGCGCGATCCCGCTGCCCTCGGCCGCATCGGCGTCGCCCAGCCGCAGGATCTCCTCCACCGCCCCCGGCACCGCGTCCGGCCGCACCCGCAGCAGTTCCCACTGATCACGATGCCGGGCCAGTAACAGCACCCCCGCGTCGATCATCACCGCGGTGCTGTCGTACCCCGCGAACAACAGCATGGTGGCGATCCCGGCGATGTCCTCAGTGGACAGTCCGGCCTGCGCGAGTCCGGACAGCACCCCGTCATCCGGGCTGTCCCTGCGCAACTCGACCACCTCGGTCAGATACGCCGACAACTCGGCCTGTCCCGCCTCGGCCCGCGCCCGGTCGTGCACATCGTCCATCTGATCCACCAGGTCCCGGAACACCTCCCGGTCCGGCACGCCGAGCAAGGCGCACAACGTCCGCACGGACAACGGCGCCGACAGCATCGAGTGCAGATCGGCCCCCGGCCCGGCCGCGGCCAGCTCGTCCAGCAACTCCGCCAGCAACCCGCGCACCGACTCGCGCAGCACCGCCATCCGCCGCCCGCCGAAGAACGGCATCAGCGCGGCCCGGATCGCCATGTGCTCCTCGTGCTCCTGCTCGTGGGAGTACAGCTCCGAGGCCGACAGCAACTGGTGATCACCGAGCCGCGCCGCCGCGGCCGGCTCCGGATGAGTCCGCCCCAGCCGCCGGTCCGCGTACAGCTTCCGCACCTCAGCATGTCCGCTGACCAGCCAGGCATCGTCCCCGACCGGCGTCCGGATCCGCCGCACCCGCGCCATCCTCATCCCCACCTCAAGTAGACCCTCCGATGTATATCTCAACGTATACATCAGAGGGTCTACTCTGCAAGGGATGCCTGTCGACGACCGCGCCCCGACCCGGCGGCTACCCCGCGCGCAACGCCGCGAGCAGATCCTGGCCGCGGCCACCGAAGCCTTGTCCCGCAACGGGTTCAGCGCCACCAGCCTGGACGACATCGCGGCCGAGGCCGGCATCAGCCGGATGATCCTGTACCGGCACTTCGAGTCCAAGCACGACCTGTGCCGCGCGGTGCTGGACCGGGCCGCCGAGCACCTGCTGACCGGCGCCGAGGTGGAGGTGGGCGCGGCCAGCGTGCGGGCCCTGGTGGCCTGGGCCGCCGCCAACCCCGCCGCCTTCCGGGTCCTCTTCCAGCACGCCGCGCACGACCCGGAATTCGCGGCTCACCCGGCGAAACTGCGCGCGGCGATGACCACCGAGGTGCACGCCCGGATCACCGAGGACCTCCCGGAAAGCCCGTGGACGCGGTGGGCCGCCCGGCTGGCCACCACCGCCAGCCTGGACGCGATCAGCACCTGGCTCGACGTCGGCGCGCCCGACCCCCATCGGGCGGCCGACCGGATCACCAGCGTGATCGAGTCCGTCATCGCGACCCTCTAAACACTCACCGGCGTGTTGGCCGTTGTCGTACGCAGTCTTGGCCGAACTGGTACCACTTGGCCCAACTGGTACGCCCACTTGAGCCAAACCGGCGTACCAGTTGGGCCAACTCGCCGTCCATAACGGCCAACACGCTGGCTTAGGCTCGCAGCCGGGCCAGGCTCGCGGCCGCCTCCTCGCTTACCAGCGGGGGTTTGCCCTGTTTCCAGGTCACGTGCAGCTCGACCCGGCGGAACCGCCAGCCGTCCGCGGTGCGTACCGCCTCGGCCTGGTACCAGCCGCCGGTCACGAACCGCTCGCCGGGCGGATCCGCCCGGGTCTGCTGGGTGGTGTCCAGGTGCAGGTGCGTGTGCACCGCGTCCCAGCGCACCGTGGCGGTGTCGCCGTCCACCTCGACCAGGTGGTTGCCCGCCAGGTGCTGGGTGGGGCCGAACAGGTTCATCGTCACGGTCTGCACCTCGGCCATGTCGGCCAGGCCGCGGAAGGAGCCGACCGGGTAGTGCACCTCGATGTCCGGCGCGAAGGTCCGCGCGGCCCAGCGGGCGTCGAAGCCGCGCTCGTCCAGGGACCGGAAGAACCGGCTGACCAGGTCGGTGAGTTCGGCCCGGTCGGTCAGCGCGCGGATTTCCCTGCGCAGCAAGGCGATTTCGGTCATGGCTGCCTCCTCGGCAACATCAGCGCGGGCAGCAGCGCGCACGCCACCAGGCCCGCGACCAGCAGGTAGGTCTGTTGGATGGCCGCGCCGGGCGCGCTCGCGGCCAGGTTGGCGGTCAGCACCACCGAGAGCACCGCGGTGCCCGAGGCCGAGGCCAGCGCGCTGACCAGGCCCAGCACCGCGCTACCGGCCGCGGCCTGTTCCGGCGGCAGGGTGCGGGTGGCCGCGGTCATCGTCGGCATCATGGTGCCGCCACCGCCGACCCCGATCAGCGTCACCGCGATCAGCAGTCCCCAGTACGGCCCGTCCATGGCCAGTTGCGCGGCGAAGGCCAGGATCCCGGTCACCCCAACGGTGATCCCGGCCAGCACGATCCGCCCCGGCGGGAACCGGTCCACCAGCCGTCCGGCCACCTGCATGATCAGTCCGGAGCCGAGGGCGGCGGGGATGATCAGCAGTCCGGCCGCGGTGGCGCTCTCGCCGCGGGCGAGCTGGAAGTACAGCGGCATCAGGAACATCGAGCCGAAGTAGCCGCTGGCGTACAGCGCGAGCGTGCCCACCCCGGCCGCGAACACCCGGTCCCGGAACAACCCCAGGTCGATCAGCGGATCGCGGATCACCCTGGCCCGCACCAGGAATCCGCCCACCAGTACCAGCCCGGCCACGATCGCCAGCAGCGTCCCCGCGGTGAAGTCGCCGTGCTCGCCGCCGACGGTCACCCCGTACAGGACCAGCGCCAGGCCGGGGGAGAGCATCAGCAGGCCGGGCAGGTCCAGCCGGCGCGGGGTGAGCGCGTCATCCGGCGGGAACAGCCGCAGTGCCAGCAGGACCACGGCCGCGCCGATCGGCAGGTTGAGGAAGAACATCCAGCGCCAGGACACCTCGTCCACCAGCCAGCCGCCCAGCACCGGACCGGACAACGGTCCAATGAGGACACCCAGGCCCATGGTGCTCATGGCCTTGCCCAGCTCGCCGGGCGCGGCCGCGCGGACCAGGATGGTCATGCTGACCGGCATGATCATCCCGCCGCCCAGCCCTTGCAGCACCCGGAAACCGATCAGCGAGCCGATGTCCCAGGCCGCGCCGGCCAGCACCGAGCCGAGCAGGAACACCCCGACCGCGGCCAGGTAGACCCGGCGTGCGCCGAAGCGGCCGACCGCCCATGCGGTGACCGGGATGACCGCGGCCAGCGCCAGGGTGTACCCGGTGACCACCCAGCCGACCGTGGCCAGCGGGGCGCCGAACTCGGTGGCGAGGTGCTTGAGCGCCACGTTCACGATGGTCATGTCCAGCCCGGTGAGCACCCCACCGAGCACCAGCACGAGCGCGATGACCTGCGCCCGCGACCGCGGAATCGTCTGTGTCGTCATGGTTTTCACGCGCTGTACGGGAGTTCGGCGCGGGCGGTGCGCAGCGCGCGACCCCACCAGGCGAGCTGGTCCAGCATGAGCTTCGCCGCGGTGGCGCAGCCCTCCTGATCGCGGTGGTTGGCCTCGGCGTCGAAGTCGGTCCACGGGCTGTGGAAGCTCACCCCGTCCCGGATGGTCACCGCGTGCAGCTCGGCGAAGACCGGGCGCAGGTGCTCGACCGCGCGCAGCCCGCCGCCGAGTCCGCCGTAGGAGACGAAGCCGACCGGCTTGGCCCGCCACTGGGTGTAGTGCCAGTCGATCAGGTTCTTCAGCGCGGCCGGGTAGCTGTGGTTGTACTCCGGCGTCAGCACCACGTACGCGTCGGCACGTTCCAATAACTCGGTGACCGGCGCGAGTATGGCACTGTCCTCAGTGGACAGATCGCCGCCGAGGACCACCGGCAGCGGCGTCTCGGCCAGGTCGAGGACCTCGATCTCTAGGCCGGGGTGCTGCCCGGCCTGCTGGTCGAACCAGCGCGCCACGGTCGAGCCGAACCGGCCCTGCCGGGTGCTGGCGACGATCACGGCCACGCGCAACGGAGTGTTCGACATGATGACTCCCCCAAGGATGTCCGGTCAGGTATCGTCGCCAAAGTTACAACGATCGTTGCAATAAGTACAACGGGCATTGTAAAAAACTTCTGGAGGAGTGGTGTGAGCAGCGGAAACAGTGGGCGTAAGGGGCTGGCTGAGAAGCGGCAGGCGATCATCGACGGCGCTCGGACGGTGTTCGCGCGGGACGGCTACACCCGGGCGAGCATCGACACCATCGCCAAGGAGGCCGAGGTCTCCAGCCGCACCATCTACAACCACTTCGCGGACAAGAAGGACCTGTTCCGGACGATCATCCTGGAGAGCGCGGCCCAGGTCCGCGAGGTCCTGTTCGCCGACATGGCCCGGCACCTGGACAAGATCCTGGACCTGGAGGCCGACCTGCTCGCCTTCGCGCTGGACTTCACCGCCCCGATGCGCGCCTTCAACGGCCACTTCGCCCTGGTCCGGCACATCCAGGCGGAGATCGGCCACTTCCCGCCGGACCTGCTGGAAGCCTGGCGGGACACCGGCCCGCGCCCGGTCGCCGCCGAACTCGCCCGCCGCCTGGCCGACCTGGGTGAGCGCGGTCTGCTGGCCATCGAGGACCCGCAGCGCGCCGCGGTGCACTTCACCCAGCTCGCCGCGGGCGAGGTGCAGGCCAGCACCATCTACGGCGCGCTGCCGATCAGCGAGCAGGAGCTGGTGGCCAGTGTGAGCGCCGGCGTCCAGGTTTTCCTGCGCGCCTACCGACCGGTCGGTGGGCAGTGAATCTGACCGACCTGGAACAGGACGACTGGGGCCCGCCGCCGCCGGACACCACCCGGCTGATCACCCGCTGCCACGAGCTGCGCCGGGTCCCCCTGGACCAGCTCGCCCCCGCCGACCTGCGGCTGCTGATCGGCCAGCGCCTCGGCCTGTCGCACCTGATCCCCCTCGCCCTGGCGGAGTTGCGCGCCAACCCGCTGACCGAGTCCACCTTCTATCCAGGCGACCTGCTGCACGCCGTGCTCCGCGCCGGGGTGCCGCACTGGGCCGGGCACCCGGACCAGCACGCCGAGGTCGCCGCGCTGGTGCGCGCGGGGGAGTGGCCGCCGGAGCTGGCCACCGCGATCATGGAATTCCACCGCCGCGGCATCCTGATCGACGTCGGCGGCGTGCTGGCCACCGAGAACTGGGACGACCTGGCCGCCCGCTTCACCCCCGAGCTGACCACCGCGGAGCTGCTGGCCGCGGTCTTCGGCGGCAACGACGACACCGTGCTCATCGGCCGGGTGTCCGAGGACAAGTGGTGGCAGCTCATCGGCGACCGCCTGGGCCTGCGCCCCAAACCCCTGGCCGCCCTGCGCGCCGCCACCGACGAGGTCAGCTGGAACCACCGACTGCTCACCGCGCTGGCCGACTTGCGGAGTCCGCGCACCCGGATCGTCATCCTCAGCAACGCCTGGCCCAGCGCCCGCCGCCGCCTCAACCGCTCCGGCCACCGCGCCACCTTCGACGGCGTGGTGCTCTCCGCCGAGGCCGGAGTGGCCAAGCCCGACCCGCGCAGCTACCAGACCGCGTTGCGCACCCTCGCCCTGCCCGCGCACCAGACCCTGTTCGTCGACGACACCCCCGGCCACCTCGCAGCGGCCGGGGATCAGGGGATCGCCGGCCACCTGCACACCGGCACCACGGCCACCATCACCGCCCTCACCCGGTTCGTCACCGCCGGATCAGGCAGGATGGCGCCGTGAAACGGAACCGCGCGGCGCACCACCTGGAAACCCTGGCGCAGACCTGCGCCGGGCTGATCGAGAACCCCAACCCGATCAGCCCGCTGCGCGTGCGCGCGCTGTGGGCGGCCGGGGAGATCCTGGACCCGGCGGCCGAGCCGGAACTGATCACCGTCGCACTGGTCGTGGACCTGCCCCCGGCCGAGGTGCCCTGGCGCGGCGAACCCACCGGCGCACAGCACTGGGCGAACCTGACCCGCCTGTCCCGCAACCCGTTCCTGCCGCTGTGGCGCTCCGCCCATGCCCCGGTGTGGAACCACCACATCGTCCGCCCGGCCCTGATCTGGTCCGCCGAGACCGGCATCGCCGAGGACACCCTGGCCGCACTCGCCGAGGGCGATCCCGAATCGGTCCGCGCCGAGGCTCCGTCCACAGTGGACTATCAGGCCAGGGTGGCCGAGGAACTGGAGATCAGCCACGCCGCGCTGACCGCCGCCAGCGAGACCTACGAGGCCCGCCGCTGGTCGCCCGGCAAGCTGGAACCGTACGCGGACACGCTGTTCCGCGCGGGCAAGGGCTACCTGGAACTGCTCGCCGCGAGCCAGAACTGAGCCCTGACCTGTCGGTTGTGGGTCACCACGCCGTGAGGAGGTCTTCGGGGGTGAGGTGGGTGACGCCTTCGGCGGTGCAGCCGCTGCGGGCGACCGCGAACAGCGGGGTGTCCTCGTCCGCGCCGGGGAGCTGGGCGCGGTGGACGATCAGGCGGGCGAGGTCGCGGTGGTCAAAGGGTTTGTCCTCCCGCCACTTGATCGACCCGACGAGAGTGATCTTCTTGGCGATGGGGGACCGGTCGGCGCCGATGAGGTCGATTTCCGGGTCGTTGGTACGGGTCCAGTAGCCGCCGATGGCGTTGGTGCCCTCGGGTAGCCGCACATCGATCAGGCGCCACAGGCTTTCGCGGAGCACCGGTTCGACGGCCCTGCCCCGCCAGGACGTCCAGCTGGCCCGGATGGTCTCCAGGACCCGGTCGCCGCGGCCGCGTTCGACGGCCGGGATGCCGGGGCGGATGAAGGAAAGCCAGAACCGCAGGTAGGGGTCCTCGATCCGGTACCGGGTCTCGCGGCTGGGCCGGGTCGACAGCGGCAGGTCGGCGGCGACCAGGCGGCGGCCGGTGAGCAGGTCCAGGGAGCGAGTCACCGAACCGGGGTTGAGCCCGCCCGCGGCCCGGCCGATCAGCGTGAAGGTGCGCTCACCGTGGCCAATGGCGCCCAGGACGGTGCGGGCCTGCGTCTCGGTCGGGAACTCGGCGGCCAGCGTGCGCTCCCCGCTCACCAGCAGGGCCGAGGTCGGCCTGCGCAGCGCGAGGTCCAGGTAGCCCCAGAGGTCCGCGCCCCGCGGCCATTCCTCCAGGATCAGCGGGAGCCCGCCACTGACCAGGTAGGCGTCGAAGGCGTCAGCGGCAGGCAGCTCCAGCATGAGCGCGACGTCCGCCGGGGTCAGCGGTGGCACGACCAGCTCGGTGCCACGCTGGTAGAAGGGTCGTCCGTAGGTGTTGAGCTGCTCCATCATGGCGATGTCGGAGCCGATCAGCACCAGGAGGACCGGCAGCTTGGACAGCGTCCGGTCGAACGCCTTCTGCAGCGCGCCCTCGAAGGTCGGGTCCTCGCGCGCGAGGTAGGGCATCTCGTCCAGGACGACGATGCTGGGCGTGTCGGTGGGCAGCGCGGTGGCGAGCAGGCTCAGCGCGGCATCCCAGCTTCGCGGGGCTGCGAAGTCGGCGAAGCGGCCAGCCTCCGGGAGGCTGGAACGGGCTACCTCCGCGGTGAAGCCCGCCAGATCCTCTTCCCGGGAACCCCCGACCGTGGTGAAGAAGACGTGCGCGAGCCCGGAACGCTCCACGAACTCTTCGACCAGTCGGGACTTGCCCACTCGCCGGCGCCCCCGGATCAATACCGCGCGCCCCGGTCGCCCGCTGCGCCCGCCAGTCCTGACCGGCTCCAGCAGGTCCGTCAGGAGGCCGAGTTCGCGACGTCGCCCGATGAACCCGTTCACGGCACCCACCTCCATAGGACAGTGTAAGAGACTTGCATCCAAGATACTTTCATTAATGAAAGCATAGCAAGTGCACGCGGAAGATCGCCGTGCGAGCCAGAACTAGGCTGGCCAGGTGCCCGACTTCGACCGCACTGACGCCGTTGCCGACGCCCAGGGCGAGCAGGTGATCATCTGGCATGTGCAGACCGGCCTGGACGACGGGATGCCCCGGCTGACCGGCGCCTGGGTGGTCGACCGGGCCGAACCGGACAAGATCGCCGCGTTGCTGGAACGCCGCCGCTGCCTGATCACCCTGGCGGCGGCGAAGGCGTTGGCGGACCTGGACATCAGCCCGGGTCAGCGGATCGACCCGGCCGCCACGATCGCCGGGATCGCGGCCGAACGCGACGCACTGCAGGCGGTCTACGACGCATTGCCCGCCCCGCACACCTTCGTCGCGCCGATCTGGCCGGAGCTGCCCGAACCGCTGGATCCGGCCAACCCGCCCACCAGCACCGCGGTGCCGCCGACCCAGATCGCGCACGCGGTGGCCCGCTGGCTGGCCGGGGTCGCCGACACCTGGGAGAAGATCGAGCGCGAGCGGATCACCCGGAAGTGCCTGAGCGAATCGGACGGCCGGGACCGCCGCCTCACCCCGTTCGCGGTGCGGTAGCTACAAACCGGCCTGGATCCGCCGCGCCGCCACCCCGTCCAGCAGCACCGCCAGCCCGACCTCGAAGCTCTTGCGCGCCTCCCACTCCAGGTACGGCTGATCACCGTGGTCATCCGGCGGCGGCGTCTGGTCCAGCTTGCCCAGCAGTGGGAACCGCTCCCGGAAGTCCGGCGCCACCGTGCCCAGCTGCGCCGAGCGCGCGTACCACCAGTCGTCGTCGGACACCCCGGTCACTGCCAGGGACTGCCGCGACTCCGCACCAGGTTGCGCGGCCCCGCGCACGTACTGGGCCAGCGCGCCGGCCAGCCGTCGCACCGTCTCGGTGTCCAGCCCGGTGCCGAAGAGCAGGCGCAGCATCGTCTCCATCACGGTGAACTCGCCCGGTCCGAGCACCGGCCGCGCCTGGGACACCTGCAACACCCACGGATGCCGCAGGTAGAAGTCCCAGGTGTCCTCGGCCCAGGCGGTGATCGCTGCCCGCCAGCCCGCGGTCAGGTCGTATTCGGTCGGCAGTTCGGTGAGCACCCGGTCATACATCAGATCGAGCAGTTCGTTCTTGTTCGGCACGTAGGTGTAGAGCGCCATCGCGGTGCGTCCGAGTCGCTGGCCGACCGCGCGCATGGACAGTGCGGCCATGCCCTCCGCATCGGCCACCTCGATCGCCGCGGTGACCACGCCGGCCAGGTCCAGCCCCTGCTTCGGGCCGGGTTTGGGCAGGTCAGCCGATGTTCCCTGCCAGAGCAGCGCCATCGACCGGGCTGCGTCGCCCTGGGCCGCGTAGACCACCAACTTGCAACTCCTTACGCCATAAAGTACCGTCTCCCGGCCAACACTTTACAGCCTAAAGATCGATGGGGGTCAAGTGGCACTGCCTTCGGATGGTCGTCGTCTCGCTGCCGACAGTCACGATGTGATCGAGGTCAGAGGTGCGCGGGAGAACAACCTGGCCGATATCTCGGTCGACATTCCGAAGCGCCGGCTCACCGTCTTCACCGGGGTGTCCGGCTCTGGCAAGTCCTCCCTGGTCTTCGGCACCATCGCGGCCGAGTCCCAGCGGATGATCAACGAGACCTACAGCGCGTTCCTGCAGTCCTTCATGCCGACCCTGGGTCGTCCGGACGTCGACTCGCTGCGCAACCTGAGCGCGGCGATCGTGGTCGACCAGGAACGCATGGGCGCCAACGCCCGTTCCACCGTCGGCACCGCCACCGACGCGCACACCATGCTGCGCATCATGTTCAGCCGCCTGGGGCAGCCGCACGCGGGCACCTCCGGCGCGTTCAGCTTCAACCTGCCCGAGGGCATGTGCCCGGAGTGCGAGGGCCTGGGCCGGGCCACCGCGATCGACGTCGAGGCCCTGGTGGACAAGGAGAAGTCGCTCAACGAGGGCGCGATCACCGTGCCCCAGTTCGCGGTGGACTCCTGGTACTGGAAGCTGCTGGCGCTGTCCGGACTGGTCGACCCGGACGTCAAGCTCAAGGACTACACCGAGCAGCAGTGGCAGGACTTCCTGTACAAGCCGGCGACCAAGATGAAGATCGCCGGGATGAACACCAGCTACGAGGGTCTCGTGGTCAAGGTGCAGCGGGTGTACCTGGCCAAGGACCGGGAGGCGATGCAGCCGCACATCCGGTCCTTTGTGGACCGTGCGGTCGCCTTCACCACCTGTCCCTCCTGCCAGGGCGCGCGGCTGAACCAGGCCGCGCTAGCCTCCCTGGTCAACGGCAGGAACATCGCCGAGTGCTCGGCCATGCAGATCACCGACCTGGCCGCGTTCCTGCGCGCCATCGAGGAACCCTCGGTGGCGCCGATGCTGGCCGGGCTGCTGGAGACCCTCGACTCGATGATCGGCATCGGGCTGGGCTACCTGAGCCTGGACCGGGAGTCTGGCACCCTCTCCGGCGGTGAGGCGCAGCGGGTGAAGATGGTGCGGCACCTGGGATCCAGCCTCACCGACATCACCTACGTCTTCGATGAGCCCACCGTCGGCCTGCACCCGCACGACATCGCCCGGATGAACGAGCTGCTGTTGCTGTTGCGGGACAAGGGCAACACCGTGCTGGTGGTGGAGCACAAGCCCGAGGTCATCCAGATCGCCGACCACATCGTCGACCTCGGCCCGCGGGCCGGTTCCGGCGGCGGTCAGATCTGCTACACCGGCGACCTGGCCGGGCTGCGTGCCTCCGACACCCTCACCGGCAGGCACCTGGACCACCGCGCCCAGTTGCGGGACGTGGTCCGGGAACCCAGTGGGCAGCTCACCATCAGTGGCGCGAACCTGCACAACCTGCGCGATGTCACCGTGGACGTGCCACTGGGGGTGCTCACGGTGGTCACCGGGGTGGCGGGTTCCGGCAAGAGTTCGCTGATCCACGGTTCACTGTCTACAAGGGAAGGTGTCCGGATCGTCGACCAGGCCCCGATCCGCGGGTCCCGGCGCAGCAACCCGGCAACCTACACCGGCCTGCTGGACTCCATCCGGACCGCCTTCGCCAAGGCCAACGGGGTCAAGGCGGCCCTGTTCAGCGCCAACTCCGAGGGCGCCTGCCCGCACTGCAAGGGCCTTGGCCTGGTCTACACCGATCTGGCCATGATGGCCGGGGTAGCCTCGGTCTGCGAGCAGTGCGAGGGTCGCCGGTTCACCCCGGAGGTGCTCACCTACACCTTGCGCGGCAAGAACATCAGCGAGGTGCTGGCCATGCCGGTGACCGAGGCGCGGGACTTCTTCGCCACCGGCGCGGCGCACACCATCCTCAACCGCATGCACGAGGTCGGCCTGGGCTACCTCGGCCTCGGCCAGCCGCTGACCACGCTCTCCGGCGGTGAGCGGCAGCGGCTCAAACTGGCCATCCACATGGGCGAGGGCGCGGCCACCTACGTGCTCGATGAGCCCACCACCGGCCTGCACCTAGCCGATGTGGACAAGCTGCTCGGCCTGCTGGACCGGTTGGTGGACAACGGGAACACCGTGGTGGTGATCGAGCACCACCAGGCCGTGATGGCGCACGCGGACTGGATCATCGATCTGGGTCCGGGCGCCGGACACGACGGCGGACAGGTGGTCTTCACCGGCACTCCGGCCGAGCTGGTCAAGAACGCCGACACGCTGACCGCCCGGCACCTGCGCGAGTACGTGGGGGTCTGAGCATGACCGAACCGCTCGTCGCGCACATGGAAGTTACCGCGGTACGGCGGCTCAGCCCGCACATGACCAGGGTGAGCTTCACCGGCCCCGGTCTGGAGAACCTGGACAGGTGGCCGGATCAGCAACTGAAACTGTGCTTCCCGCGGCCCGGCCAGACCGAACCGGTGCTGCCCGAGCCGCAGTCCGACGGGGACGCGATGCGCTGGTACCAGGCGTATCTGGCCATCCCGGCGGCCGAGCGGGCGGTCATGCGCAGTTACACCGTGCGGGCCTACCACCCGGACACCGCCACCATCGATGTCGATTTTGTGTTGCACGGCAACGACAGTGGCCCGGCCACGGCCTGGGCGGCCGGGGCACGGGTCGGCGATGTGCTGGGCCGGTACGGGCCGGACGCGCAGTACACCCGCCCGCTCGGTGAGTCCGAGTGGCTGCTCTTCGCCGGTGACCAGACCGCCCTGCCCGCCATCGCCACCCTGCTGGAATCCCTGCCCGCGGGGAAGAAGGCGTTGGTGTACCTGGAGGTTCCGGACGCCGCCGAGGAACAGCGACTCGACTCGGTGGCCGAGATCGAGGTGCGCTGGGTGCATCGCACCGGACCGGAAGTGCTGCTGAACGCGGTGCGCGCCGCGGAGTTCCCACCCGGCAACGGGTTCGCCTGGCTGGCGGGAGAGGCGGGCGCGGTCCGCGCGTTGCGCCGCCACCTGGTGACCGAACGCGGGATGTCCAAGCGCGCCATCGAGTTCAGCGGTTACTGGCGGCGGCAGCTCACCCAGGACGACGCGCCGACCGAGGAGGACCTGGCCGAGATCCGGGAACGCCTCGACCCGAACGCCTTCGAGCAGTCCTACGCCGAGGGCGCCACGCCCTGGGTGATCGGCGAACCGCAGCCGGTGGTGCTCGAATTGGCCGCGCGCGGGGAGTTCCGGGGTGAGGTCCTGGACGCGGGGTGCGGGGATGGCTGGCACACCATCGAACTGACCCGGTCGGGGCACAGCGTGCTCGGCGTGGACTACGCGCCGCGGGCGATCGCCGAGGCGCGGGCCAACGCGCTCCGGGCCCAGGTCCCGGCCCGGTTCGAGCTGGCCGACGCGCTGGACCTGGGTGAGCGACCGCGGTACGACACGGTGCTGGACAGCGCGTTGTTCCACGTCTTCGGCAATCGGGAACGGCCGGCCTACGTGCGGAGCCTGCACCGGGTCTGCCGTCCGGGCGCGACGGTGCACCTGCTCGCGTTGTCGGACAAGGGTCCTGGCTACGGCCCGGAGATCAGCGACACGGTGATCCGGTCGGCCTTCGCCGAAGGCTGGGTGATCGAGGAACTCATCGACAGCCAGTACCGCGGCGTGGTCGGACTGAACGCGGACGGCGGTAAGCAGCTCGGCGATCTCCCGGCCTGGCTGGCCCGGATCCGCCGGGTGTGACCAGGTGCCGCCGGGGCCGGATCAGCCGGCCTCGGCGGTGCCCCACCACAGGTAGTCCCGCGCCCGGGTCGCCGCGACCAGCTGCTGCCGCCCGCGCAGCTCCCGCTGTTCCTCGTCCTCTTCCGGCCGCGCGCTGAACTCGACCACCAGCACCGCCTGGAAGTCCAGGCCCTTGGCCCGGTGCACCGTGCCCACCTTGACCCGATCGTCCTCCGCGCCCAGGTAATCGTCCATGCGCAGCAACGGAATCCCGGCCGAGCGCAGCAACGCGGTGCAGCGGTCCAGATCCTTGCGCTGGAACACGATCACCGCCGTCCGTCCATGGGGGACGGACGAACCCGCCAGCGCGGCCCGCAGTGCCGCACCCAACTCCGCCTCCGGCCCGCGCCAGGACTCGATCTTCCCACCGGAGTTGGCCGACTCCACCTCACGCAACCCGACCCCGGCCGCCCCGTCCAGATCGTCCACCTGGTTGGTCGCGTCGAACCGCTGCGCGAATCCCAGCACCTTGGCCCGGTTCCGGTAGTTCACCCGCAGGATCTCCCCGCGCCCCTGCACCGGGATGCCCGCGTCGGAGAGCCGCCAGCCACCCGGGTACACCTGCTGCTGCCCGTCGCCGACCAGCAGCAACCGGTTCGGCCCGTCCCCGGCCAGCTCCCGCAACAGCCGCAGCCCCATCAGCGTGATGTCCTGCACCTCGTCCACCACCACCGCCGCGTACGGCCGCTGCGGTGGTTCCCGGCGCAGTTCGGCCAAGGCCAGCGCGATCAGGTCATTGTGGTCGTGCAGCCCGCGCTCGGCCAGATTGCGCTGGTAGCTCTGGAACAACGCCCACACCAGTTCCCGTTGCGCGCCGTCCAGCCGGCGCACCCGGCCCCGCCGCGGCGTCCGCTGGTACTCGGCCAGGCTGCTCACACCCCGGCCCTTGATCACCCGGTCGATTTCGGTCCGCCAGTAGCCGACGTCCTCGATGTCCTGCAACGTCAACCGGTGCGCCACCCAGGCCCGGCTGAACGCGGTCTCCGCCGAACTCGACCGCACCAGCACCTCATGCCCGCGCGCCCGCAGGAACTCCCGCGCCCAGGCATGCAAGTTCGTGAACTCCACCCGCTCCACCAGCTCCGGCGCGAGCCGGGCGAAGGAAGCCTTGTGCACCAACGGAAGCGTCCGCACAAAGGTGGTGAACAACAGCGGCCCGGTGCTGCGCCGGGCCAGGAACCGCAACCGGTGCAACGCCACCACGGTCTTGCCGGTCCCGGCGGGCCCGCTGATCCGGGCCGGGCCGCTGTAGTTCCGGACCGCCACCGCCTGCTGCTGCGGGTGCAGGAAGGTCAGCCAACTCTCGAACGGCCGCAGCTGCGCCGCCCCCACCTGATCCTCGGTGACCTCCGCCAGCCCCAGCAACCCCTCACCGGCAGTGGCTTTCTCCGGCGCCGAAACCCGCAGATCCACATACTCCGGCAACCGCTCAACCAGTTGCCCCGCAACAGAATCAACCTGCGCGCGATCCAAATGCGCGGCGTCCCGCCGGAACAACTCCGGCACCTGCGCCTCGGTCAGCACCCAGCCCAGCCGCCGTTCCCGCGGCGGCCCCGCGTCGCCACCCAGCACCACCGCCAGGTGCACCGCGCTGCGCGCCAGCACCTGCCCCCGCGGCCCCGCGATCCCGGCACACCCCTGCTCGGCGTGCAGCACCGCCTGCCCCAACTCCGTGTCTGCCGGCACCCGCTCCCCGACGAGCACCGCGAACACCCCACGAGCCGCCACCAGGAATGCCACCGCCTGTCCCACAACAGGTTCCGGCCGCACCAGCAACCGGGCCCCGCTCGCGGTCCTGGCCAGCAACGCGGTCAGCACCCGCCGGGTGACCGCGTCCAGCCCAGGAGCCCGCTCCGCCAGCAACACCCCAGCCCGGCGCGCCACCTCACGCTCCGCATGCGCACTCGTCCCCACCCGAAACCCCCTGGTTGGCCTGCCCCCAACCTAGGACCAGGAATGCCCGCGAACTCCCGCGAAACCGGGATTCACCCGGATGCCCCCGCCACCGCCTCCTGCAACCCCTTGAGTGCCAACCGATCCGCCCGCTCGTTCTCCGGATGCCCCGCGTGCCCCTTCACCCAGAACCACTCCACCCGGTGCCGGGCCGCGGCCGCCCCCAGCCGCTGCCACAGATCCACGTTCTTCACCGGCTGCTTGTTCGACCCGATCCAGCCGTTCTTCTCCCACTTGGCCATCCACGAGGTGATGCCATTGCGCACATAGGTGCTGTCGGTGTGGATATGCACCACGGCCGGCCGGGTAAGCCCCTCCAGCGCACTGATCGGCGCCATCAACTCCATCCGGTTGTTCGTGGTAACCCCCGGCTCGCCCCCGCAGATCTCCTTCTCGTGGCGCCCATAACGCAACACCGCTCCCCACCCACCGGGCCCGGGATTGGGAATGCAGGCCCCATCGGTGTAAATCTCCACCACGTTCTCGACGTCCACACGCGGACGATACCCGCGCGGTTCACCGCCACTTCCACCGCGCACTCCCGGGAATGAACACCCCACACCCCGGACAAGCCACCTCCACCGCCCGCCCGGCCCCACAGACCACGCAGTCCCGCCCCCACACCGACCCATCCCGATACCCGTCGATCACCCGCGCCACCACCCGCGCCATCGACTCCACCGGCCGCAGATCAGGATCAGGGCAGTACACCTCCAACCGCCGGGTCATCCACTGATCACGCCTGGTCAGCGTCCGCCGCCCCAGTGCCTTCTCCGCCTGCCGCCGCGCCGCGAACTCCGCCACCACCGGCAGCCACACCCCCCGCGCCGCCCGCAGTTCCGCCACCGCCCGCCCCAGCGAATCGAGATCATCCTCCAACCGCCGCGGAATCCGCGCCCAGGTGATCAGATGCCGCCAGGTCGCGTGATGCCCGTACACCGGGAACGCCTTGACGCAGTCCTGCAAAGCGAGCAACCGCTGCCGCACCGGCAACGCCGCGTCCTCGGCCTGACGCGACCGCTCGGGAAAACTGCTCACCGCCAGAAGATAGCCATCAGCGCTTGACCTCCGTAGCGAAATTGACCCGCTGCTGGGCTCACTAGATCGGGTGGCTGTGGTAACGGACCGACCGCGGACGGCGACGAGAGCCACCGACGTGCAAACACCGGTGCCGAAGGGGTCAGAATGTCGCGACGACTCGTGCTGCCCATCCTGCTACTGCCAATCCTCACCGCCTGTGGCGCCGGTGCACCCGGACCACAGTCGACCACCGCCGCCGCCTCGACAGCCGCTGCTGTCACCAGTGCCGCGGCCACCCCGTTCACGGCGTCCGTGCACGATGTGATCAGCCAGATCAACCTTCAGTTGCCGCTGCTTGTCACTGACCAGGGCGGCGTCAAGTTGCCCACCGCCGTGCGGCCCTCGGGAGCGTTCGGCGGCCAGATCGCGCCGGGGACGGAGGTCTACCTGTCGACAAAGGGCAATGCGTTCAGCCCGGTGCAGGCGGTCACGGTTCGGGTCACCGGGTCCGGTGGAGCCGTGCAGACGCCGACCCGACTGCTCAGCGGTATCGGCGTCTCGTTGCATGCGTTGGCAAGCGAGGCCATCGAGGCATTCCGACGCGATGCGCTGCCACACCTGTCCGCGATCAGCACACCTCGCTCGACCATCACCGTCGGCAAGTACTACGACCTCACCGTCGTGGTCATCGATCCCTCGAAACTGGCATTCGTCTACACCCCGATCGGCATTTCCCCGGAACCGGAAGCGCACCTCATCGGTGCCTGACCCGGATCAGCCAGGGTCCTCGGTCCTCCCCGCCTCACGGGCCAGTTTCGTCCGGACGAACACCCCCGCTCCGTCGCGCTCAACGGCCCCAGCACCGCCCGGCTGCCCGCGCTGATCGTGACGATCCGCCGCCGCCGATCACCCTCGTCCGCCCGCCGCTCCAGCTCCCAGGCGCACCGTCCTCGGCCCCACCTCCCGTCACGCGGCCAGGGGCCGGGACTGGATTTTCGGTGGGACGGTTCCATTTGGCGGCAATTCCGATGAGCGGCCCGCCCTAATGGGCAGTTGACAAGCTTGACACTTGGCGGCGCCCCGTTCATGGCCGAGGCTGGTAGCCCTGTCGCCCAGCGGACCAGGGGGTGCCGAATGAGGCTGAGGAAACTGAATTCCGCCGACTGGAGCAATGAATGACTCCGGGGCTGAACGTGGCGAAGTTCGTGGTGCGAGAAAAGGAGCTGGAACAGGCCCTCGGCGCTTTGCTGGCGGGCCGCGGGATGGTGATCGTCGGACCGGTCGGGGTCGGCCGGACCGCGTTCCTGGCGGCGGTGGCCGGGCGGCTCAACGCCGGCCGGTACGCGGTGGTGTGGACCTCGGCGACCGAGGCGAGCCGCGAGTTGCCGTTCGGGGCGTTCACCGGACTGCTCGGCGTGACCGAGCAGGTGTCCCGGGGCGGGCTGGTCGGGGCGTTGCTGCGGCGGGCCGAGGGGCGCACGCCGGTGCTGGTCATCGACGACGCGCACTACCTCGACCCGGCCTCGGCCGCGCTCACCCTCGGCCTGGCGCACGAGCGGGAGGTGCGGCTGCTGATCACCGCCCGCCCGGACGCGCCCATGCCGGACGCGGTCATCGCGCTGTGGAAAGACCGCTACCTGCGCAGACTCGATCTGGAACCGTTCGGCCTGGACGGCACCACCCGGCTGGTGCGCGCGCTGCTGGACGGGGTGGCCGCCGGACCCACGGTGCGCCTGCTGCATGGCTGGACCGGCGGCAACCCGCTGTTCCTGACCGAACTCGTCCGGCACGCGCTGGCCACCGGCCGCCTGGTCACCGAGGGCGGACTGTGGTGGTGGCGCGGCTCGCTGAGCGTGCCGCCGCGGCTGGCCGAACTCTTCGACGGCTGGCTGCGTGGCCTGGACCACGCCCAGCGGGACGCGCTCGCCGCCGTCGCGCTCGGCGAACCACTGCCACTGGCCCTGCTGGACGCGGTCGCGCCCGGCGTGGTGGAAAGCCTGGAAGAACGCGGACTGCTGCGCAGCGCGGACGGCGACGGCCGGATCGTGGTCCGCACCGCGCACCGCATGCTCGGCGCCGCCCTGCGCCATCGGCTGCCCGGACTGCGCAGGCGCAGGCTGTGCGCCGAACTGCTCACCGCGGGCGCGGACGCGGTGGACCCGGTGCGGCGGGCCCGCTGGCAACTCGACGCCGACCACCCGCCCGAACCCGGCACGCTGCTCCGGGCGGCCGCGCTGACCTGCCGGCACGACCCGGAACTGGCCGTCCGGCTGGCCCGCCGGGCCCTGGAACGCACCGACCTGGCCGCGCCCGTGCTGGCCGCCGCCCTGGTCGAACTCGGCGATCCCGACCAGGCCCGGCAGGTGCTCCGTGACGCCGGACCGCGGGCCCGGCTCGCGCTGGCCGCGCACCGCTGCTGGGCCGAACGCGATCCGGCGGGCGCGCACGCCGAGCTGAGCACCCTGCCCGGACCCGCCGCCGCCGGACTCGACGCGCTGGTCCTGCTCTTCGCCGGCCGCACCGCCGAGGCCGAGCAGACCGCGGCCGCGGCGTTGCGCGAGCACGGGTCCGGACTCGCCTCGGCCCGGCTGGCGCACCTGCTCGCGCGGGTGCTGGCCGGACGGACCGCCGCGGCCGCCGCCGTGCCGCCGCGGACCGGGGCCGAACTGGCCGGGTACGCGCTGGCCCGGCTGTGGCGCGGCGAGGACGTCCGGCTGCCACTCGGTGATCCGACCTTCGGCCGATGGCCGCACGCTCCAGGCGATGTGGCCGCCCGGCACATCGCCGAAGCCGGGCTGCCCGACACCGAATGGTCCCTGCTCAGCGGCTACGCGCACACCCTCGCCGGGGAACCGGACCTGGCCGTGGCCCGATTACGCGAGGCGGTGGTCCAGCACAACGGCGGCCACCGCCTCTTCCGCACCGAGGCCACCTCCTGGCTGGTCCTGGCCCTGCTCGCCCAGCGCAGACCCGCCGACGCCGCGGCCGTGCTCACCGCCCACCCACCCGACGCCGTCGCCCTGCTGCCCGGCCTGTCCGACCAGGCCACAGGCGCCCTCGCCGCCGCCCGCGGCGACCTGCCCAGCGCCCTCGCCGCCTACAGCTCGGCCGCCGCCACCGCCCGGTCGGCGGGCGCGCACACCCTCGAACTGACCGCGCTGACCGAACTGCGCTGGCTCGCCCCCGGCGCCTCGCCCGACCGGCTGGCCACCCTGCTGACCAGCGTCGACGCCCCGAGACTGGCCGCGGAGGCGGCCGCCGCGCTGGCCGTGAGCCGGGGCGATCCGGGCGAACTGCTCGACCACGCCGCCCACCTGGAGAAACTCGGCCTGACCGACCGGGCCGCCCGCCTGGCCGACGCCGCCGCCACCACCGCGGGCGACCGCAGGGGAGAAGCGGTGCTGCTGGTCAGCAGACTGCGCGGGCACCCCGCGGTGGCGCCCACCGGCTCGGTCGCGCTCACCCCGCGGGAGATGGAGATCGCCGCGCTGGCCGGGGACGGCCGCTCCGACCGCGAGGTGGCCAGGGCACTCGGCCTGTCCGTGCGCACGGTGCAGAGCCACCTGGCCCGGATCTACCGCAAACTCGGTGTGCACTCACGCCGTGACCTGCCGTTCCGTCGCTGACGGCGGACCGTCCAGATAGGCCGCGGCGTGCAGCGCGTACATGTCCGCGTAGTGCCCGCCCGCGGCCAGCAGGCCGGTGTGGGTCCCGGTCTCGGTGACCCGCCCGTCCCGCAGCACCACGATCAGCTCGGCCTGGCGCACCGTGCTGAACCGGTGCGAGACGACCACCGTGATCGGACTGTCCGGACCGCGCTCGGCCAGGTAGCGGCGCAGCAGTTCGGCCTCGCTGTCCGGGTCCAGCCCGGCGGCCGGCTCGTCCAGCAGCACCAGCGCGGGCGCCGTGCGCATCCGCGCCCTGGCCAGCGCGAGCTTCTGCCACTGCCCGCCGGACAACTCGGTGCCCTCGGGGTGGGTCTTGCCGAGCTGGGTGTCCAGCCCGGACGGCAGCGTGGCCACCACCCCGTCCGCGCCACCGGCGAGCAGCGCGGCGCGCACCGCGCTCTCGTCGTCCAGGCTGGTCAGCTCGCCGACTCCGACGCTCTGCCGGACGAGCAGCTCGAACCGGCAGAAGTCCTGGAAACACGCGGTCACCCTGCCCTGCCACACCGCCGGATCCACCTCGGCCAGGTCTTGTCCGGCGAAGCTGATCACCCCGTGCGAGGGGGCGTGCAACCCGGCCAGCAACGCGACCAGGGTCGACTTGCCCGCGCCGTTGTCGCCCACCACCGCCACCGTCGACCCGGCGGGCAACCGCAGGTCCACCGAGGTCAGCGCGGGGGAGGACTGGCCGGGGTACTGGAACCCGACCCCGCTCAGCACCAGCTCGCCGCGCTCCGGCACCGCGGCCGCCCCACCCGCGCTGGTGTCCTGGGGATGGTCGGCCAGCTTCACGAACAGCCCGATCGTGTGCAGTGAGCGCCGCAGCCAGCCGAGCAGCCAGCTCAGCCCGGTGGTCGCGCCGACCAGCCTGGTCGCCAGCAACACCACCAGCACCGCCGCCCCGGCCGAGGCCGTGCCCTCGAACACCGACCGCGCCAGCAGGTACAGCCCGGTCAGCAGCGCCCCGGCGAAGATCAACCAGCCGCCGGCCACCGCCAGCGCGGCCTTGAGCCGGGCCGTCTCGCGCGGACCGCTGGCCTCGGCGAAGGCCGCCGCGTGCCGCGCCGCGAACTCCCCGCCCAGCCGGTACAGCCGCAGCTCCCGGGCCGCCGCCGCGTCGGTGGCCAGCGCGAACAGGCTCAACCGCCGCCGGTCCGCGGCCGCCCCGGCCTGCTCGGCCTCGTTGACCAGCTTGGCCTGCCAGCGGTTGGCCTGCGCCAGCGGCAGCACGAACAGCGGCAGCAACGCCAGCAGCGGATGCGCGAAGGTCAGCACCACCGCCGCGGCCAGGAACCGGGCCAGCAGGTTCGCGTTCTCCACCAGCGCGGCGAAGGCGATGCTGAACTCACCGCGGCGCTGCCGGAGCAGTTCGGCGGTGTCCAGGAACTCCGGGTCCTGGAAATGCCCGATCCGCCCCGGCCCGGCGCACACCGTCATCAGCCGCCGGTCCAGCTCCAGACCGATCCGCTGCTGCAGGGTCTGGCGCAGATCGGTGCTGATCGCGGCCCACTGGTGCACCGCGACGGTGACACCGCCCAGCAACACCCCGCCCCACACAGCCAGTCCCCAGGACCGGCCGGCCGCCCCGTCGACCAGCCACTGCAGGCCGATCGCCTGCGCCGCGGCGACCACGTTGAGCAGCGGGGACAGGATCAGCACCAGCAACGCCCTGCGCCGGTCCACCCGCAACGCGGTCCCGACCAGCAGGCGGATCGCGGCGAAGCTGCTACGCATGACCATTCCCTTCGGCGGCGGCGAACGGCGCGGACTGCACGCGGAACAGCCGCGCGTACCGCCCGTCGGCGGCCAGTAGCTCCGCATGGGTGCCGTACTCGCTGACCCGCCCGTCCCGCAGCACCGCGATGCGGTCGGCCAGCCGGACGGTGGCGAAACGGTGCGACACCAGGATCGTGGTGATGTCCTGGGTGATCTCCAGGAACCGGGCGTACAGGTCGTGCTCGGCGCGCACGTCCAACTGCGCGGTCGGTTCGTCCAGCACCAGCACCCCCGCGCCGTGCCGCACCGCGTACAGCGCGCGGCTCAGCGCCAGCCGCTGCCACTGCCCGCCGGAGAGGTCCGCGCCCTCGGCGAACTCCCCGCTCAGCGGGGTGTCCCAGCCCTTGGGCAGCTCGGCCTCGATGCCCAGGAAGCCGCCCAGCCGGGCCGCCGTGATCAGCTCCGCCTCGCGGACCGGCGTTTCCACCGCGCCGAAGCCGATGTTGTCGCGCACCGGCAGGGGGTAGCGGACGAAGTCCTGGAACACCACCGCGAGCCTGCGCCGCCACTCGGTGAGGTCGTAGTCGGCCAGGTCGTGGCCGTCGATGAGGATGCGCCCGCCATCCGGCCGGTACAGCCCGGCGAGCAGTTTGGCGATGGTGGATTTGCCCGCACCGTTGTCGCCGACGATGGCCAGCGAAGAGCCCGCGGGCAGCACCAGGTCCAGCTCGTCCAGCACCGGCCGGGACTCGCCGGGATAGCGGAAACTCACCCGCTCGAACCGGATCTCCCGGCGCGGCAGGCTGTCCACCGGTCGCGGGAGGGCGGGCGCCGGGATGTCATCGGTCAGTGCGCCGACGGTGCGCGCGGCCGGGATCGCCGCGCTCGCGGTGTGCAGCGTCCACTGGAGATCACCGGCGAAACCCAGCGCGAACAGGCCGAGCATCGCCTGCAGCGCCACCGCCAGCCGCTCCGGGGACAGCTCGCCGGCCGCGGCCCAGAAGGCCAGCGGGCCGATCACCGCGGCGTGCCCGAGGAGCAGCAACAGGATGGCCGCGCTGTGCTTGCCCTTGTTGATCGAGGTGCGCCGCAGTTCGGTCATCCCGGCCCACCAGCTGCGGGTGAACCCCGCCACCAGCCAGGAATGCAGGCCGAAGAGCCGCACCTCCTTGGCCGCGGCCGGGGTCAGCGCCAGATCACGCAGGTAGGCGGCCTGCCGGAGCTGGGCCACCTCGCCGGAATGCGCCGAGACCGACCGCCGGATCTCCAGCTCCTGCCAGTGCCCGGTGAGCATCCAGGCCGCGCCCAGCACCAGCGGCATCCACCAGGCCCCGGCCCAGCCGAGCAGCACCGCGGCGGCGATCCCGCTGAGCCGCAACGGGATCAAGCCCGAGAGCGCGGCCACCGCCTCCCGCGGCGGAAAGCTGCCGACGCCGATCGCGCGCGCCTGCTCGATGGCATCGGCCACCTTCGGATCGTCCAGGTGCGCGATGCCGCGCGGCCGCAACGCGCCCTCGATGGTGCGCTGCGCGGTGGCCGCGTCCACCGCCGTGCCCAGCCGCGCGGTGACCATGGACCGGATCGGGTCCAGCACCACGTCCAGCACCAGCGAGGCGGCCAGCAAGGCGAGCCCGGCGAAGATCGCGGCCTCCACCCCGGTGAGCGCGGCGACCAGGCGGCCGGCGGCCAGCGGCAACAGCACGGCGCCCAGGACCTGGCCGAGAATCAGGATGAACAGGACAAAGGTCAGCGTGCCCGCGATCCGCGGCAACTGGCGGAGGAGCAACAACGCCCCGTTGGGGCTGCTGGTGGTGGCAGGCACGCGACTGGCCGTCCTTTCACGCGGGTGAGAAAAAGGAGAGCGGCGGCCGCTCGCGAACCGAGCGGCCACCGCTTTCGCCTGGTCAGCGACCCAGGCCGGTGGGGGGATAAGCCACGGGAATCACCTCCTCCGAAGTCGGCCGAATTCACCGCTGGGGGCGGATCCGGTCGCCGCTGACGCTAATCGGCGGCGGCCGAGGACCGAATCCGTAATCGGGTACGCAAAAGCAGTGGCGGATTACCGAGTCCATTCGGCGGATACCCAGCCGTTGGGTAGTCGGTCGCGCTGTTTGCGTAGCCGATTGCGGACGCGACAATTCCGGCGAGTTCGTACCGTTGCTGCCCATGGACGACACCGACCGCCCGAATGTCCTGATCTGGGACATGACCTTCGCCTGCCCGCTGCGCTGCTACCACTGCTACACCGAGTCCGGCCGCCGCCCGGCCCGCAGCCTGGCCGCCCCGGAGCTGATGAAGGTCGCCGACGCGCTGATCTCCCTGGGCGCCGAGCTGATCACCCTGTGCGGCGGCGAACCCCTGACCCTGCGCCCGATCGTGGAAGTCGCCCGCCGGCTGCGCGCGGGTGGCCTGCGGGTGTACGTCTACACCAGCGGCTGGAACACCAAACCCGCCCTGCTGGACCAGCTCGCCGGGGCGGTGGACAAGATCGTGGTCAGCGTGGACGGCCCCGACGCCGCCACCCACGACCGCATCCGCGGCCGCGCCGGGTCCTTCGAGCACTGCATGCGCACCCTCGGCCTGCTCAACGACCGGGTCGAACAGGACCTCGCCGCCGGCCGGACCCCGCTGCGCTTCGGCATCGACTACGTCGTCGTCCGCAGCAACTACGACCAGCTCGACCGCATGTGCGCCGAGGTGGTCCCCCGCTTCTCCAGCCTGGAAACCCTGTCCTTCGGCGCGGTCGTGCCCACCGGCCTGGCCAGCCGCCCCAGCTTCGTCGAGCAGGAGCTGGTCAGCGACGAACAGGCGGCCGAGCTGATCCTCCCGGCCACCCGGGAACGCCTGCGCGCCGCCGCCCCCGCCTGGGTGGAGGTCGACACCACCGACAACTTCGAGGTCCAGATGAACCCGAAGTACCTGGCCGACAACCCCGATTTCCGCCCGATGGAGATCGAACCCGACGGCGCCGTCCGCGGCATGCCCATCTACGAAGGCACTGTAGGCAGCCTGCTCACCGAGGACCCGGTGGAGCTGTGGCGCCGCTCCCGAGCCCGCTGGACCGACCCGTTCGTGCTGGACTGCCTGTCCCGCATCCACACCCGCCGCGACTGGGCCGAGGCGATCCGCCAGATCGACCGCCACTTCGGCACCCCGGAGGTCCGGGCTCGCATCGACGCCCGCCCAGCCCTGGTCCTCTGACCCAGCCCGTGTCGCGTGCGCCAGTCCTGTTCCTCGGACCTGGCCGTGGCTTGCGCCAGCCCTGGCCCGCTGGCCCAGCCCTCGCCCTCCAGCGCGGCGACCGGGGGTGCTCAGGGATGCGGCAGTTCCGCCGCCACCTGCGCCACGGCGTCCAGCGCCTCGCTGCTCAGACTGCCAGCCGCGGCCTCCGTCTCGGCGATGACCACCGCGTTGCCGGACAACTTCGCGTCGTAGTGGTGTGCGCTGAACCGGATGTCCCGCAACTCCAGCAGTTCGGCGCCCAACGGCCGGACATCCCCGTTGCCGTGGATCTCATGCAGTCGCTTGAAGTCCCCGGCCCGCCCCCGGCTGTGGAACCGCACCCACACCACCGAGATCACCACTACGTTCCCCTCGCCGTCCCCGACGCTGAACAACGCCCGGTCGAGCGACTTGCACGGGGTGTGCGCGAGGAACCCGCGAATCTCCCCGAAGGAATGGCTCACACACTCCGCCGCCGTCCGCACCTCCCGCCGCAATCGCCGCAGCCCCAGCCGCTGCCAGGCCTCATCGGCCTTGCCCCGGCGAGCCGACTGCTTGCCGTCGTTCTTCCGCGCGCTGATGTTCCGCGAGGCCGCCGAGTTCGCCGCACCCCCACTCGACCCGCTGCCTGCCCCGCCGCCCAGCCCGAGCCCGCCACCCACACCAGCCCCGGCGGCGCCGATTACGGCCACCGCCGCCACCGCGACCACGGCGGCCCCGCCGCCACGTGCTGCCGGATCCGAACCGCCGCCCGCCCCACCAATACGCCGTTTTTCCCGCGCCATGCCGCTCCTCCCCGAGCTGACCAGACCTTGCCGAGGTAACCCGGCTGCGGAGCGCGACTGACGCGAACCGGGCGCAGGTCGCCCGAACGGCCCAGGAAGCCCACCGGATCCAGTGGCGGGACAGCACCAGTGCCGACTAGCGGTCACCGCCGGCCCGAGGATGGTGACCGCCGGTGCCGCTGGCGTGACGGTCAGTCCCCAGTCGTGCCGCGCCGGTCCGGCGTTCTCACTCTGTGGGACGACTTTCGGGTTGTCGCCAACCCAATCCCGCCCTTCCTGTTTCGCCGCCCAGCCCGGACCCGCCCTCCGCCGCCGGAACGGTCGTCGCGGGGTGCGTGGCGGTGACCGATCGACCGGGTGAAGCTGGGTCGGACACTGGCCGCGGTGACTCGGCTTCCGGTTGTTGTCACCCCGCTGAAGTGCGACGATGCAGCTCCGTCGCACGCCAAGGAGGCCGTCGTGGGCACTCGGCTCAACCCCTACATCAACTTTGGTGACCAGGCCCGCGCGGCCATGGAGTTCTACCGGGAGGTCCTCGGGGGCACGCTGACCTTCTCCACCTTCGGTGAGTACGGCATGGACGCAAGCCCGGAGGCGGACAAGATCATGCACAGCCAGTTGGAGAGCCCGGGTGGGCTGATCCTGATGGGGGCGGACACCCCGGCGGGGATGCCGCCGCACCAGGTCGGCAACAACATCTCGGTGTGCCTCAGTGGGGAGGACGTCGAGGAGCTGAGCGGCTACTTCGCTAAACTGGCGGTGGGCGGCACTGTCGGCGTCCCATTGGAGAAACAGGTCTGGGGCGACCACTTCGGCATGCTGACCGACCGGTTCGGCATCAACTGGATGGTCAACATCGCCGGAACCTCAAGTCGCTGAATCGAAGACCACGGCGCCGGGAGATGTTCGGTACCCTCCGTACCAAGGTCGAGAGGCGCTGCAACGGGTTCCGGCCCGCCACGCTCGACCGGGTGTGACGAACAAGGGCGCCTCCCAGACTCAGTCGGGAGGTGCATTCGGTGGACAGGGTTGGTGACCGCGCGCAGGCGCTCAAGGAGCTGCTGACGCAACGGGTGGTGGTGCTCGACGGGGCCTGGGGCACGATGTTCCAGAACGCCGCGCTCAAGCCCGAGGACTACTACGGCGACCACTTCGCCAATCATGCCCGGGACGTCGCGGGCAACCCGGACCTGCTCAACCTCACCCGCCCTGACCTGGTGCTGGACATCCACCGGCAGTACCTGGACGCCGGCGCGGACATCACCACCACGAACACCTTCACCGCCACCGGGATCGGCCAGGCCGACTACCTGATGGAGTCCTACGTCCACGAGATGAATGTGCGGGCGGCCCAGATCGCCCGGCAGGCCGCGGACGAGGCGGGCAACAAGTTCGTCGCGGGCTCGATCGGGCCGCTCAACGTCACCCTGTCGCTGTCCCCTCGGGTAGAGGACCCCGCCTACCGCGCGGTCAACTTCCAGCAGGTCAAGGACACCTACGCGGGGCAGATCGCGGCGCTGGCCGAGGGCGGGGTGGACCTGCTCCTGGTCGAGACGATCTTCGACACGCTCAACTGCAAGGCCGCCATCGCCGCCGCCCGTGAGGTCGCGCCCGAGCTGCCGCTGTGGATCTCGGTGACCATCGTCGACCTCTCCGGCCGCACCCTGTCCGGGCAGACCGTCGAGGCGTTCTGGAGTTCCATCGAGCACGCCGACCCGATGGTGGTCGGCCTCAACTGCTCGCTGGGCGCCGCCGAGATGCGCCCGCACGTGGCCGAACTGTCCCGCTTCGCGGGCACCTACACCTCCGCGCACCCCAACGCCGGCCTGCCGAATGCCTTTGGCGGCTACGACGAGACCCCGGAGCAGACCGCCGAGCTGCTCGCCGAGTTCGTCGAGTCCGGCATGGTCAACATCGTCGGCGGCTGCTGCGGCACCACCCCGGCGCACATCGGCAAGATCGCCGACGCGGTGTCCAGGCTGAAGCCGCGCACCGTGCCCGACCCGGGGCAGCGCACCCGGTACAGCGGCCTGGAGCCGTTCGAGATCACCAAGGACACCGGTTTCGTGATGATCGGTGAGCGCACCAACGTGACCGGTTCGGCCAAGTTCCGGCGGCTGATCGAGAGCGGCGACTTCCAGACCGCGGCCGACGTCGCGCTGGAGCAGGTCCGCGGCGGCGCGAACATCCTCGACGTGAACATGGACGCCGACCTGCTCGACAGCGAGCGGGCGATGACCGGTTTCCTCAACCTGATCGCCACCGAGCCGGAGATCGCGCGCATCCCGGTGATGATCGACAGCTCCCGGTGGAGCGTGCTTGAGGCCGGACTGAAGTGCGTGCAGGGCAAGGGGATCGTCAACTCGATCAGCCTCAAGGAGGGCGAGGAGCCGTTCCTGGCCCAGGCCCGGCGGATCCGCGACTACGGCGCCGGCGTGGTGGTGATGGCCTTCGACGAGCTGGGCCAGGCCGACAACGCCGACCGCAAGGTCTCGATCTGCGCGCGCGCCTACGACATCCTCACCCAGCAGGCCGGATTCCCGCCCGAGGACATCATCTTCGACCCGAACGTGCTCGCCGTGGCCACCGGCATCAGCGAGCACAACGGCTACGCCAAGGAGTTCCTGGAGGCGCTGCCCCGGATCAAGGAACGCTGTCCCGGCGCGCGGATCAGCGGCGGTATCTCGAACCTGTCCTTCTCCTTCCGCGGCAACGACATCGTGCGCGAGGCCATGCACTCCTCGTTCCTGCTGCACGCCACCCGCGTCGGCCTGGACATGGGCATCGTCAACGCCGGCCAGCTCGCGGTGTACGCCGACATCCCGGCCGATCTGCTGGAACTGGTCGAGGACGTGCTCTTCGACCGCAGGGAGGACGCCACCGACCGGCTGGTCGCGCACGCCGAGACGGTCAGCGGCCGTGGCACCCAGCGCGTGGTGGACCTGTCCTGGCGGGAGGCCCCGGTCGCCGAGCGGCTCTCGCACGCGCTGGTGCACGGCATCGTGGACTTCATCGAGGAGGACACCGAGGAGGCCCGCCAGCTGCTGCCCCGGCCGCTGGAGGTCATCGAGGGTCCGCTGATGGACGGCATGAAGATCGTCGGCGACCTGTTCGGCGCGGGCAAGATGTTCCTGCCGCAGGTGGTCAAGAGCGCCCGGGTGATGAAGCGGTCGGTGGCCTACCTGGAGCCGTTCATGGAGGCGGAGAAGGAGGCGGCCCGCAAGGCAGGCCTGGCCACCGTCGCCCGCGGCAACGGCAAGGTCGTGCTGGCCACGGTCAAGGGCGATGTGCACGACATCGGCAAGAACATCGTCGGCGTGGTGCTGGGCTGCAACAACTACGAGGTCATCGACCTGGGCGTGATGGTGCCCGCGGCGAAGATCCTGGACGTGGCGGTGGCCGAGGGCGCCGACGCGGTGGGCCTGTCCGGCCTGATCACCCCGTCCCTGGACGAGATGGTCAACGTGGCCGCGGAGATGGAGCGCCGGGGCCTGAAGCTGCCGCTGCTGATCGGCGGCGCGACCACCTCCCGCCAGCACACCGCGGTGCGCATCGCCCCCGCCTACCAGGCCACCACGGTGCACGTGCTCGACGCCTCCCGGGTGGTGGGCGTGGTCTCGGACCTGATGGACGAGGACCGCGCCGAGGACCTGGCCGAGCGCAACCGGGTCGACCAGGACCGCCTGCGCGAGCAGCACGAGGCCAGGGAGTCCAAGCCGGTGCTGCCGGTGGAGGTGGCCCGCGCCAACTTCGAGCCGGTGTCCTTCGAGAACCTGCCGGTGCCGGAGTTCACCGGCATCCGCACGGTCTCCCCGGACCTGCCGACCCTGCGCACCATGATCGACTGGCAGTTCTTCTTCCTGGCCTGGGAGCTGAAGGGCAAGTACCCGAAGATCCTGGAACAGCCGGTGGCCAGGGAACTCTTCGACGAGGCCAACGTCCTGCTGGACCAGATCATCGCCAACGGCAGCCTCACCGCCCAGGGCGTGTACGGCTACTGGCCCGCGCACAGCGAGGGCGACGACATCGTGGCGGGCACCCCGTCCGGCGAGATCCGCTTCCCCATGCTCCGCCAGCAGACGGAGAAGCCGGAGAACCGCCCGAACCGGTGCCTGGCCGACTACATCGCCCCGGCAGGTGACTACCTGGGCGGCTTCGCGGTGGCCATCCACGGCGCGGAAACCCTGGCCGCCGGCTACGAGGCCAACCACGACGACTACCGCTCCATCATGGTCAAGGCCCTGGCCGACCGCCTGGCCGAGGCCTTCGCCGAGTACATCCACCTGGAAGCCCGCCGCGCCTGGTACGAGCCAGGTTCCGAGCCGGTGCTGGCCGACCTGCACGCCGAGCGCTTCCGCGGCATCCGCCCGGCCTTCGGCTACCCGGCCAGCCCCGACCACAGCCAGAAGCAGGAGCTGTTCGAGCTGCTGGCGGCGGAAAAGGTGGGGCTGGGCCTGACCGAGTCCTTCGCGATGACCCCGGCGGCGGCGGTCAGCGGTCTGCTGTTCGCCAACGAGGGCGCCAAGTACTTCACGGTGGGCCGCCTCGGCAAGGACCAGGTCGAGGACTACGCCAAGCGTCGCGGCATGCCGCTGACCGAGGTCGAGCGCTGGCTGCGCCCCAACCTCGGCTACGAGCCGGCCGCGCGCTGATCCCGGTGGGGCCGAGCCACCCGGCCCGGCCCCACCCTCAGTGCGAGAACAGGTCGGCAGCAACGGACACCTCCCCCCGATGCGACTTGCACCGGCGGCCGGCGGTCGCGATCCTGCACCGCCTGCCGTTGGCGCGCACCGCGCCGCACTGCAACGCCGGATCGTGCGCAGGGCACAACCCGGTGACACCGGGCACGAGCGGACACGGCCGCCCGTCCCGGGTGAGCGCCTGACATCGTTGCCCCGCAACGGTTACGCGTTGTGGTGGCCGGGTCGGTGGCGCGCCCATCACCTCCCGCACCCCGCGACTGGCCAGCCGATCGGCCCGCTCGTTGCCCGGATGCCCCGAGTGCCCCTTGACCCAGTGCCACCTGGCCTGGTGCGGCGTGAGCGCGAGGTCCAGCTGCTGCCACAGATCGGCGTTCTTCACCGGCCGCCTGCCCCTGGTCAGCCAGCCATTGGCCTTCCACCTGGGCAGGCAGGACAGGACGCCGTCGCGCACGTAGGTGCTGTCGGTGTAGATGCGGAGCACGGCGGGACGGGTCAGCACCCGCAGCGCCTGGATGGGCGCCATCAGCTCCATCCGGTTGTTCGTGGTCGGCCCGGGATCGCCGCCGTGCAGATCCCGTTCCCGTGCCCCACAACGCAGTACCGCACCCCAGCCACCAGGGCCGGGATTCCCACTGCACGCGCCGTCGGTGTAGATCTCGATGACCTGTTCGGAGTTCATGGGGCGAAGCTATGACCACGTCGCCGACGCGTTCGCAGAGCGAAACTTTGTTCGTTAGCGAGGTGGTTGGCGGCAGCGGAGGGGCCCAGGTATCAGTCGACCTGGCCGGTCACGTCAGCGGTGACGGCCAGAACGCGCTGGACCAAGTGGTCCGGCAGGTTCGTGTGTTCGCCGAGCCAGCGAACCCATTCCGGCAGCAGCGCCCGCACCGAGTGGGAGAAGTCGGCGTCGGCCCAGTCGCCGATCAGGCGCAGCTGGAAGTTGATCCTGCGGGGCGAGACCCGGTACGCGGTCTCGGGAAGCGTTCCTTCCAGCCACTCCTCGGCCAGTGCCTCGACGGTCTCCTCATCCGGCGCGACACCGTGCCGCCGGGAATGCCAGTCCCGGAACTGGTCGGCCATCGGCCGCACGTCGATGCCGTGGTACAGCGAGACAAGCTCCGGCAAGGGTTTGCCGTTGTGGCGCAACGCATCGACAAGATCGATGACCCGGCGGCCGGACCGGAACACGTTGTCCGTGACCTGACGTGCGGGTGCCTCCATACCGGAGATGTCGGCCAGCTCCAGGTGAAACAGCGGCAGCAGTTCATCCGGTGAGGCCACAGGGTGGGGCCGGCCGTCCGCCGCGGTGTCGCCGACGGCGGCCCGCCAAGCCTCGGCGGCCTGGTGCATGTCGTCGTGCACGCCGGGTTCGACCAGGTCGACGAAACCACTGACGTCCACATCGAAAAGGAACACCGAGGTGTCCGCTTCCCGCGGATAGGAGAATTCGGCGATCAGGGCAAGTCGAGTGCCGTAGGCGTCCACCATCCGCCACACCTGGCCGGTCGCCTTGATCTTCGCGAGCTGCCGGAGCCATTTCGGTTGAGTCCGCGAGGTCGAACCGCCGATCCGGCTTCGCCGGGCGCGGTTGAGCGCGGCCTGCGTCGCCGCCGCGAGTGAGGGTGACCCGATCGAGGTCAGACCGTACGACAACCGCCACAGCGCGTCCGCGTCCGTGCTGGTCCGGGCCAGCCGCGCCGCGGCTTCTTCGGCCACCAGGCAGAACCAGCGGGGCAGCTGGTTCCCGGCGTCCCCGGTCTCGCTGGCGTGTCGCAGCGCCGAGCCCAGAAGTTCAGCGGTCAGCTGTTCCAGCTCACGTGGCCGGTTCGCCGCGACGAGACCGGGTGCCCCCGCGAGCACCATGGCGGCGGCGGGACCGAACCAGCTGGGCTCCGGAGGCAGCTCAACGGCCTGGTCCTCGTAGTGGAAGGGGTCCGGGTCGAACTCGTCATACAGGTCAACGGGAAAATCCGGGTCAGCGAGGAAGTCCGGCTCGGCGATATCGTGATCCTGAGCGCGCTTCTTGCCCTTCTTCTTCCGTCCACGAGAAACCGGCGACATGCCACGGGAGAGTAGTGGGTGTACACCGCGCCGCTCTGGCCGTAGTCAGTGGTGTCCGAGTTCCCACGGCGCGGTGATGGCGCTTCGGTCGTCATCGGCGAGTAGCCTGCGGCGAGGCGCACAGGTGGCGCTGCCCCGAGGCGGAGCCAGCCAGTACCCGCGGCCGCAGGCATCACCAGCCGAGTTCGTGCCACTCCGGCAGGCCCGGCCCCTTCGTCCCAGACGTGCGCCCGAGGTCTTTGCCGCAGCTGTCTGCCTTGTTACGGAGCGAGGCGCCAGAGAGCCTCCAGCGGCAGGGCTTTGATCTTCTCGCCGAACGGCAGGGTTTGTTGCCCGGTGTAGAGCACGTAGCCGGCGATGAACCGATCGCCCAGTCGGCTCGCGAGATTGCGCAAACCCGTCAGGTCTTCGGTGCGTACCGTCGCGCCTGCCTTCACCTCGATACCGATGACCCGCCCGTCCGGTGTCTCGATGACCGCGTCGACTTCGACTTTGTCCTTGGTTCGGTAGTGGTAAAGCCGGCCACGTTGGTCAGACCAGGTGAGTTGACGGGCGAGTTCCATCGTCACGAAGTTCTCCATCATCCCGCCGGCGGCGCCGTTCGGCTCACCGAGCTGGACGGCGTCCTGGCCAAGGAGGTGGCACGCGATTCCGGTGTCGACGAAGGCCAGTTTCGGCGTGCCCACGGCTCGATGCGCCTGGCCGGTCGACCAAGCCGGGATTCTCTTGATGAGAAAAACCGATGACAGCAGTTCCAGATAGCGGATCAGGGTTGTTCTCGGGATTCCGGACTGGTTGGCGAGAGTGGCCGGAACGAGCAGACAACCGGTTCGGCCGGCGAGTAGGGCAAGCAGCTTGAGCAGGTCACCGTGGCGCTCGATGCTGGCCAACTCCAGCACATCGCGCTCGATCAAGGTTGACAGATAGGAATCGAAGAACGCGGTGCGCCGCCGGGAAGTTCGGCGGACGGCTTCGGGATAACCGCCGCTGGCGACGCGGTCCAGGTAGTCACGGCGACGCAGTTCCGAGGAGTGGTCGAGGTTCGGCCCGTGCTGGAAAGCGGCATCCACGAAGCGATCCGGCCCGTCCTGCATCTCTCCCTGGGAGAATGGCCACAGCTCGATCACCTCCATCCGGCCGGGCAACGCGTCCGGCAGCGTGCGGAGGGCCAGGATCCGCGATGAGCCGGTCAGCAGGTAACGGCCCGGTGTGGGATCCAGATCCACAGACACCTTGATCGGCCCGAGCAACTCCGGAGCGAGCTGGATCTCGTCGATGACCATGAGCGACTCGTGCTCGACGAATCCGGTCGGATCGTCCTTTGCCGCACGCGCGGTCGCCGGGTCGTCCAGGAGCCGGATGACCGCGTCGTGGGGTCCGGCGGTCAGCCTGGTCAAGGTGCTCTTACCCACCTGACGGGCTCCGTTGACCAGAACGACCCTGGTGTCCGCGAGCGCCTCGGTGACCACTGCCTCGGCATGGCGGGGGAGTAGGCCTGATGGGATGTGCACAGCTTGATCTTGCCGCAAAATCAAGATCGATGGTCATCTGGACGGGAAGATCGTGGTCATCTGGACGGGTGGTTTGTGGTCGCTTGGACGGTAGAGTGATGGTCACTTGGACGGACAAAGGTGACCTCGGTGGTCGGTGGATCGTGACGCTTCCGCCGGATCGGGCTGACGGAAGCGTCACCACGCAACCAGCTCACCAGCCGCGTTCGCGCCACTCCGGCACGCTCGCCCGCTCCGCCCCCAGCGTCGAGTCATCCCCGTGCCCCGGATAAAACCAGGTCTCATCCGGCAGGTAATCGAACAACCGCTCCGACACATCGCCGATCAGCGACTGGAAGTTCTCCGGCGTCAGCGTTTTCCCCACTCCGCCTGGAAACAGCGAATCCCCGGTGAACAGGTGCGCCGTTCCTTCCGGGTCCCGGTACAGCAACGCGATCGAGCCCGGGGTGTGGCCGCGCAGGTGGATCACTTCGAGTTCGCTGTCGCCGATCTGGACCGTGTCGCCGTGTTCCACCAGGAAGTCCGCGGGGACCGGGAGGGGTTCCGCGTCCAGGGGGTGGACCACTGTCTGGGCGCCGGTGGCGCCTGCGACGGCGCCCAGGGCCTGCCAGTGGTCGGGGTGCTGGTGGGTGGTGACGATGGTGCGGAGGCGGGGGCGGTCGGCGTCATGGCCCAGCAGGTCCATGAGGCGTTCCGAGTCGTTGGCGGCGTCGATCAGGAGGGCGTCGCCGGTGGCGCGGCACACCAGGAGGTAGGCGTTGTTGTTCCAGTCTCCGCCTACGGACAGTTTGGTGATCGTCAGGTGGGCCAGGGTGCGGCGGGCGGCTGGGCCGCCCGGCTCGACGTGGCCGGTGTAGTTCTCGATGACCTCCACGGGAGCAACCGTAGTACCCGTTGCGGAAAGCTATCGAGCGGTGCCGTTTTTTGTGGGCATTCGGGGGTTGGCTGCCTCTTCAGGTCACGCTCAGCAACGGGGCTTAGGGTTGGGCTGCAAACGATCACCAGACCTCCCAGACCCCTCTGTGAGCGACGTGCCGAACTCCTCCATCGCAGCCGCGACACCAGCGTCAGCGACACCGACGGCGCCGCCCAAAGCGGCCAAGGCCCGTCATGTCAGCTGGGACCTCATCCGGGTCCTCGCCGTGACCGCGGTCCTGTTACAGCACGCCACCAATCTCGGGCCGCACGACCACCCCGAGCTGGGTGGCATGCCGTTCCGGTTCGGCATCCAGGTCGGGGCGAACAGTCTGCTGGTGATTTCCGCCTACTTCACCGCGCGGACGTTGGCGCGTGGGCGTTCCGGCCGTTTTGTCTGGCACAAGCTAGCCCGTCTGCTCCCCGCCTACTGGCTCGCCGCCACCATCACCTACCTGCTGCGCACCAACATCGCGCCCGCGGACTGGACCGGCGGCCTGGACTGGCACGACTACCTGGCCAACCTCGTCCTGCTCCAGGCGCGCATCCCGGACGCCGACTTCATCGACATCAGCTACTGGACCCTCCAGCTGCAGATGACCGCGTTCGTGGTGGCCGCGGTGCTGGCCGCCTGCTGGAAATGGTCCTATCGGGACCTTCGGGTGCTGTGCTGGGTGCTGGTGCTCGCCCCACTGCCGCTGAGCTGGCTGCGGGAGCACTCGCACTCGCTGGACTGGTGGTTCGGCACGTTGCAGCTCAACCGCACCCACCTGTTCGCGGTCGGCCTGGCCGTCTGGCTGTGGTCCCGCCGCCGGATCAGCCCGGTCCAGTTCGGACTGCTGCTCACCGCAGCCGCCGCGGCCCAGGAATGGCATCTCGGCGAACCCGGGGGAGCGGCCGCGCTGGCGGTCATGGTGGGGCTGATGGCGCTGGCCGCGCGGCGGCCGGTGTGGGACCTGCCGGTGCTGCGCTCACTCGGCCGCCCGCTGGCCTGGCTGGCCGGCATCTCCTTCGGCGTGTACCTGGTCAACTACCAGGTCGGCTCGCTGATCTCGTTGGGGCTCAAGCGAATCGGCGTCGACTCCTGGTTCCGCCTGATCCTGGTGCTCGGCTCGCTGGTGCTGCTCGGCTGGCTGCTCACCCGGCTGGTGGAGAAGCCGGTGTTCCGGCTGCTCACCACCAGCAGGGTGCGACGTCGCCGTCAGAGCCAGCGCGGCAGCTCCGGCACGGTGCCGGACAACGCGGTGCCGTCGCCGCGACCGGTCAGCCAGGCCAGCATGGCCGGCGCGTCCCCGCGCACCACCGCCGCCGGCGAGTCCGATCCGTCCAGCGTCCAGACCCGCTGACCGCCCTCGGGCAGCTCGACCTCCAGCCGCAGCGCGGGCGCGCCCGGCCGTTCCCCGTACACCGCCAGCGAACTGCCGATCAGCTCGCCGAGCACCGCCGGGTCGATATCGGTGAATTCCACGCCGATGTCCAGGTCCACCAGGTGCACCCACACCTCGCGCACCCGCAGCCACGGGATCTCGTGCGCCACGAACTGGGTGCCGCTGGTGTGCTGGATCTCCGCGGTCCAGGCCGTCTCGGACAGCGCCCGCGCCGCCGCGGCGAACCGCTCGCTCGCGGCCACCAGGTCTTCCTGGAGCAGCCGCAGCCTGCGGTTGGCGCCCTCCTCGATATCGGCGTCCCGGTCCGCGCGACTGGCGTACATCGGGTGCTCGACCCCGGTGCGGGCCCAGATCACCAGGTTCAGCAGGGCATCGGCGTTGCGGGCCAGGTGGGTCAGCAGGTGACCCCGGCTCCAGCCCGGTAATCCGCTCGCGCCGCGTGCGCCCGCGTCACCCAGTTCGGTGACAGCTCGCAGCAGGCGCTCGTCCGCGTGTTCCAGCGCGTCCAGGGCGGTGCCGGCCCTGGCGGCGGCATCGGCGGGACTACGGCGCGGTGATGGCACGGAAACTCCCGAAAGCTGGCGTGCTAGTCCGGTCATGGCGCCCCTCCCCGACTCGGTAGGCGTGATCCGGTGTGCGTGACGAAGTCCTTGATCCTAGGAGGCCAGGCTACTCGCCCGCTTCGCCCGAATGTGGTGCTCACATAGTGGAAATTGTGGCTTTGGGACACCTCAAGGCGGTTTGATCTGCACGAGATGACCCACCCTGACCCGCTGGAGGCCCCTGTGTCCACAACAGACACCCCGGCGGCGCCGAGCCCGGCCGACCGCCGCAAGGGCCTGGTCGCCGCGGCGATCGGCAACGGCCTGGAGTGGTTCGACTGGAACGCCTACGCGATCTTCGCGGTGTTCTTCGCGCCCCAGTTCTTCCCCAAGGACGACCCGACCGCGGGCACCCTCAGCACCCTGCTGATCTTCGCCGTGGGCTTCTTCTTCCGCCCACTCGGCGGCGCCCTGCTGGCCGCCTTCACCGACCGGCACGGCCGCCGCGCCGGACTCAGCCTCTCGGTGATCCTGATGGCCGGCGGCAGCCTGCTGATCGCGGTCTCGCCGACCTACGAGCAGGCCGGCCTGCTCGCGCCGATCCTGCTGCTGCTGGCCCGGATCGCCCAGGGCCTGTCCACCGGCGGCGAGTTCGCCTCCTCCTCCACCTACCTGGCCGAACTGGCCCCGCCGGGACGCCGCGGCTTCTACGGCAGCTTCATCTACGTCAGCACCACCCTGGGCACCATCGCCGCGACCCTGCTGCTGACCCTGCTCAGCGCCACCCTCGGCCGCGAGGAGCTGTCCGCCTGGGCCTGGCGGATCCCGTTCGCGATCGGTGCGCTGCTCGGGGTGTACGGCCTCTACCTGCGGCGCACCCTGGAGGAGACCGAGGCGTTCCTGCTCGGCAAGGACCGCAGGGTGGCCCGGCCGACGCTGGAGGTGCTGCGCCGCCACCCGGGCGCCGCGCTGCGCGTGGTCGGGTTCACCGCCGGCGGGACCGCCGCGTACTACACCTTCGCCGTCTACCTGCCCACCTACGCGCAGAAGGCGCACGGCATGGCGCCCACCGGCGCGCAGTGGGCCTCGGTGGCCGCCCAGGTGCTGATGGTGCTGATCCTGCCCCTGCTGGGTTCGCTTTCCGACCGGATCGGGCGAAAGCCACTGTTGATCGTGTTCGCCGCGGGCTTCCTGCTGCTGGTCGTGCCGTTGTTCGGACTCATTTCCAGCGCGCCGCTGTCACTCTTCCTGGTGATGTCCGGTGGCCTGCTGCTGTTCGCCTGTTACGGAGCGGTGGCGCCGGTGGCGATGGCCGAGCTGTTCCCCACCGAGGTCCGCTCCGCGGGGCTGGGCCTGCCCTACTCGCTGACCGTGGCGTTGTTCGGCGGCACCGCGCCCTACGTCGTCGAACAGCTGACCGCGGCCGGTTCGGGCGCCCTGTACCCTTGGTACATTGCAGCGTTGTGCCTGGTCAGCCTGGTGGTCTACCTGACATCGAAGGAGACCAGGGACGTGAGCCTGGCCCGTGCCGGAGCCGCCACCTAAGATCGTTCGAACACCTGTTTGAGCGACCAGGATGGTGAGGTTTCCCTGAAGTGGGGAAATCACACCAAGTAGGTTACCGGAGGAATGCTGGCAACGGGCAGGCGCGTGGCACCGCCTGTGGCGGATTCCGCACCTGCTGGTAGATGTCGTGCGTGCGTGGCTGGCCGTGTCACCGCGGTTCACAAGTCTCACCAGGTTCGGACGTGCTCTGTCTGGCTCGTGGCCGGCGGTCGACCATGGGTGCAGTTCGGAACCTGCAGTGCGGGCCGACACGCTGGGCGGTTGCGAACTGCTGAGCTGGGGTGTAGTCGTCGGAGCAGTCGCAATCGGGATTGAGCGGTCCGGCGCGGTGAATAGCGCTGCTGATGAGCCAGGGCAGCACCAGCCCTCCCGGACCAGTGAGGATCGCGACCTGAGCGCTCAGGTCGAACACGCCGCGGCTAAGGACGCAGGACCGGCCCTTCGGACCGGTGAGGATCGCAACTCTCTTCGTCTTTGGCCCAGCCCCGCTCGCGCGGGGACGACCCGGTCATCTGGGATTGCCACCGCGCGCACAGCGGACCACCCCCGCTCGCGCGGGGACGACTGGGGCGGGCCGAGCCTGGTCGGCTTGGAGACCGGACCACCCCCGCTCGCGCGGGGACGACGCGACCAGCACCGGCTGCAACACCATGGCCAGCGGATCACCCCCGGCTCGCGCGGGGACGACGCCAGTCGGCACGTCACGCGGGTGGCCATCAGCGGACCACCCCCGCTAGTGCGGGGACGACGGCCCCCCAGGTCTACGACGTGGTCTTGCACGTCGGACCACCCCCGCTCGTGCGGGGACGACTCCAAACTGGACATCACGGTGCCCGCGGTGCAGGGAGCACCCCCGCTCGCGCGGGGACGACCCGGTCGCGATCCTGCCGACTGTGCTGGCGGAGGGACCACCCCCGCTCGCGCGGGGACGACACTTAGGAAATGTTCCTGAGTACGGTTTCCCCGGGACCACCCCCGCTCGCGCGGGGACGACGCATCTACGATTCCGGGAACGGCGCACATGTCGGGACCACCCCCGCTCGCGCGGGGACGACCCGCCGGATCTGCTCGATCGGCACGGCATGGCGGGACCACCCCCGCTCGCGCGGGGACGACACCGAGTTGCAGGATGCGTGGTCCAACTGGCAGGGACCACCCCCGCGCGTGCGGGGACGACTACGCCGCCCGAGTCACCGGGCGCAGCGCCCCCGGACCAACCCCGCGCGTGCGGGGACGACCCCGATTTCGAGCTGCTTCTAGGACTGGAGATGGGACCAACCCCGCGCGTGCGGGGACGACTCGGGTCCGCCCCGGATGAACATGGCGTCCTGGGGACCAACCCCGCGCGTGCGGGGACGACTCGCGGCGGCAGTGCCGGCAGATGCGGTGCGCCGGACCAACCCCGCGCGTGCGGGGACGACGCAGTAACCTGCTTCTGCTTGGCGCCGCCCTCAGGACCAACCCCGCGCGTGCGGGGACGACGGCCGCCTGTGTCCCTGTGCAGCGGTGTGCGGAGGACCAACCCCGCGCGTGCGGGGACGACACTTCTTGACCAGGGACGATACCGCGCCGGGAGCCATTTCAGCATCGGTTTCGTTCCGGGCCAAGCCACACGGAGTTGCCCCCGCTTCGCAGCCCTGCTGCTCGGGCAAGGCGAACCTTCGGCGTGGTCGAGGAGCAGGAGTGTGCGGCGGTGACCGACGGGAGGCCAGGCATGAGGGTAGGTGTTGCCGGACCAACTGGTCCGGCAACACCTAAGGGTGCACCAGCTCTATGCGCACCCCCATCCACTTTTGCTAGCTGAGAACCAGGTCCTGGCTGATTACGTCTTCCAGCACCTGCCGCACCAGGTGCGGCAACAATTCCTGCTGTGCCGGTGGCACCGCCACGGCGGCGGGCGCGACTTCGCTGAGCAGGTCGTGGTCTGCCTCGGCGAGACCGATGGCCAGCACCAGCACATCCTCGTCGAGCTTGGCGACCTCGGCCGCGGCGGCCGGTAGGTGCTAGTCGAGACGGGCATCGGTGATGATCAGGAGCAGTCGGCGGGTTCGGCGATCGGCCTGTGCAGCGTCGGTCACGTAGTCGTGGGGCGAAGCGAGTGAATATGACCTTGACTGTGGGTGCCCCACGAGCGCGTAAGGCGAGCGTGGACGAGCCCGGCTTGTCGCCGTTGAACGGTGCTCAGGGTGTGCTCTGCGGCAGGAAGCTGAACTGAACCACCGCGTCATTGGCTGGCATCGCGATGGCTACATCACCGGCGAAAACGTCACGGGGCGGTGTGTTATCTGAAGTGGTGTCCCTGAAACAGGCGGACACGCACGTTGACCTGTTCACCACACCAGATCGTCCACAACGGATGGTCATCGCCCCGCGCCAGGGGACTCGGACACCCGGAGAAGGGTGGCGTACCCCCTGGCGGCTTCCACGTGCGTGGCGGCCGCCGAGAGGGCCGCACGTAGCGGAAGTCCTGGCGTGCCAGGGCAATCCATGAACGAACGAACACTAGAACCGTTGCTCACCCGGTGCCCGATCTTCGCCGAGGCGCCATCCGGTCCCGCGGTGGAGTTGGCGATGAGCTTGCAGCGCACCGTCTATCCGGCCGGCAAGCTGGTCTATGCCGAGCGTGACCCGGCGGACCGGATCTTCCTGGTCCTGGCCGGGATCGTCACACTGATCCGGAACTCCTGCGATCGGGAACGGCGCATCCTGATGTCGGTGCGCGGGCCGGCGGAGATCTTCGGCGAGGTCGAGGTCTACGAACGCTGCGCGCGGGAGACCGCGGCGGTCGCACACAACCAGTTGACCGTGCTGTCCATGGAGGAGAAGGCGTTTCGGCGCTGGATCCGTCGCCACCGCGCGGTGGAGGACTCGTTGCTGCGCGACATGGCCCGCCAACTCCGTCGAGCCAACCGGCAACTGACTCACCTGCGCTGCATCGACGTCGACAGCCAACTGGCACACGTCATCGTCGAGGCGTGCTCGAAGTTCGGCACCATCGCCCACCACCTCTGGTCGGTGGAGTTGAGCTTGGCCCTGCTGGAATGCAACCAGCAGATCGGTGCAAGCAAGGAGACGGTGAACAAGGCGCTCGCCGACTTCCTCGACCGCGGCTGGCTGCGGATCGAGGGGCAGACGCTGTTCGTGGTGGCGCCGGAGCAGCTCACCCGGCGAGCCGAGGACAGCTGAGGCTGCCGGTGAACAGGACAACATTTCCTTCGGTGTTGCCGGGCCAGTCACCTGGTCCGGCAACACCTCCCACTCGCCGACCTGGAGCCGCACAGTCCTGTCGCGCGGTTCGCCCGGTCAGCGGGCCGGTGTGCTGAAACTGGGTGATGGGCAGGGTGGTGTTGCCGAACCAGGAGGTCTGGTTCGGCAACACCGGCATGCACATCAGCTCAACGCGTACCTCCAACTTCTGTCAGCCGAGCACACGATCCCGGCCGATCGCGTCTTCGAGTACCTGCTGCACCAGCGGCGGAAGCTGGTCAACTCGATCGGGCGAGACCGTCACGACTACCGGAACAACTCGGCGGAGTTGCGGGTGACTCGTCTCGGCCACGCCGATGGCCACCACCAGCACGTCCTCGTCGATCGTGGTGACCAGGGCGGCGCTGTCGGCGAGGTCGCCGTCGTCGAGGCAGGCATCCGTGATAATCAACAGCAGGCGTCGTGTCCGGCGATCGGCGTCGACCCTCGCGAACTGCGCGGCCGCCCAAGCGAGCGCGGGGGCCAACTGGGTTTGCTCACCGCTGGCCTGCGCCTGTGCCAACCATTCCTGAGCGTTGGCAACAGATGCGCCTTCGGTGAGATCGCGGATGACCATGACCTTGTCGGCGAAACCGGCGATCCCGATAGCGGCAAGTCCGTCGAGTTCACTCACCGAGTTCACCAGCGCCGTCGCCGCGGCATGCGCCGCGGGCGCGGGCTTCGGCCCGGTTTCGGGGTCGAGCATCGAGGCCGAGCAGTCCAGCAGCAGGACGCACTGCAGGCGGTGCAGCCGACGGGCGTTGAGGTTGTCGTTGAGCCAGATCCGTGGGGCGTGCTCGATGTGGTGGTGGGCGTTGAGGTAGACGCGGCCGGCTTGCCGCTCCAGGTCCAGCCGAGGCCCCGAGCTGCTGGGGCAGCGTCGCCGCGCGGGCGCGGTGAGCAGCGGCCGGAGGACCGCCGCGAACTGCTGAGTCAGCACCGGCACCAGATCCGCCCACCGCCTGATGACCTCCATAGCGCCTGGATCGGCCTGCTGCGCCCATTCCTCTGGCGGGAGCACCAGCTCGGCGTAGTTCCGCGGGCCGCGCTCCTCGTGATAGATCCGCACCACTGCTCGCCGATACCGTTGGTGGTCAACAGCTTCGCGGAGGAAACGCAGAAGATCACCTCGCGGCTGAGGCCGGCCTTCCGGGGAGTTCCGGCCGATGCAGTGCGCTGGGTGCGAGGTGGCGTGCAGGTGATCAAGCAGCTGCCGCTCGAACTCCTCGCGGCTGGTGCGTTCTCCTTCCTCACCTTCGTGTTCGCGCTGCCGCACCCACTCCCACAGAACATTGATCAACTCCTCGCCCAGGGGCGCCGCGTGCTGCCAGGACGTGTGCCTGGCCCGGACCAGGGTCGAGGCGATCTCCGGCCAGACCGTGGCGAAGACGGGGTCGGCCGGGTGGTCGGTCTCGGAGCCGTCAGCGCGCCGCAGCCGGCCACAGCGCATGATCAGCATGCCCCAGGCCAGCAACCGTTGGGCGTCCTGGACGGCCGAAGGGCCTGCGGCTGCGTCGGCTGGTTCGCCGTAGGGTTCCAGCAGGCACAGGTAGGCCATTTCCCGGTTGAGTGGCCAGTGGGACAGGCGGTCCAGCATGGGCAGGTGATCGCCGCGGATGTCGGCCAGGATGTTGGCGATGACGCCGCGGAGGGTGGTCGCCGGTTGCGGCCGGTAGCCCTGGGTGTGTTCCCAGGCGTGCATCGCTTCGTGGCCGGCCAGGTAGGAGATCATCTGGTACGGCAACGTGCCGGCCAGCTCCTGCCAGACCGGGTGGAAGTGCCCGGCCGCGAGAACCTGGCTGACCGGGAAGCCCACGGTGAACCCCAGCGGGTTCACCCGGGTGCAAGGTTGCCCAGCCGGGGTGACGAAGACCCGGTGACCCGGCACGATCATGCCGAAGACCCGCCGCAGAACACCCTCGTACTCAGCCTCGCTCATTCGACGGTGCCTCCGATCTCCGGGAAGGCGGCTTGGAGCTGCTGGTCGGAGACCAGCGAGCTGAACGGCAGGTGGGAGACCTTGGGGGTGCCCCACCCTTCCAGCCCGTGCGCGAGGGACAGTGCGTGCAGCGCCAGCGCCGGATCGCGCGGCAACTTGCCGGCGAAGACCGCCACGGCGATTTCGTTGGCAGGTTCACCGAAAGCGCGTCGCTCGACGGCTTCCCGCACCGCGCGGCTGCCCCAGGAGTACCGGGCGGCCAGCACCTGATTGTGGTTGAGCAGACAGGCTGTCCGGGCGGTGAGATCGGCGAAGTTCTCCAGCTCCTCCAGCGCTGTGTCCAGTGTGGAGGAAGAGGCCAGTCCGCGGTGGACCAGCTCGTGGAGAACCCGAGCCCCGGCCCGATAGCCGTCCTTGGCAAGGCAGTCCTGGTGGAGTTGGGTCACCGGCAACACCGTCCACCGTTCCAGCCATTTCGCGCCGAAGTCGACACTCGGCCGGTTCGTCGTCCCGGCGATGAGGACATGGGGATCGATGGGGACGTCGATCGCGCCGCCGGTGATCGGGTAGTAGGCCTGCAACCTGGCCGTGGTCGGGTTGAGCAGTGCTTCGATGGCATCGAGCACGTCCATCCGGTCGGTCCACCGGTGCAGGTCCACCAGTTCGATCACGCACGGGTGCTGGATCGCCTCGACGAGCAGGCTGTGGTGCAGCACCGTGGCCCCGCCTTCCAGGCCGATGCGGAACAGCTCGATCTGTTCAGGGCTGTTGATCGTCAGGTAGGGCACGCCGCGGTTGGCGGCGATGCGGGCCAGCGTCGCGGACTTGCCGGTCCCGGGCGGTCCGGTGAGCAGGAAGACCCGGCGGCCCAGGGCCGTGAGGTTCTCCAGCTGCTGGTGCACCGCCTCGTTGGTGACCGCGTCGGTGAGCGCACGAGGATCCGGGATGCGTTCACCCAGCTCCGGTGACCACCGGGCCGGCGGCCGTAGTGGTGGGACCTGGATGGGCACGAGCGCGCTGGATGCCTTCTGCCAGCGCATACTCACCGGGAAGAACACCAGCCGGTGCTCATCGGCGAACTCGGCCGCCACAGGTTCGCCCATGCCGAATGCGAACTCGGCGATGTTGTCCATGGCCTCGCGCACCGCAGCCCCGGCCTGCCCATCCAGCTGGGTGCCGGCTTCCAGGAGGGCCTGGTGGTGTGCGCACGGGAGGATGGGACAGTCGGCGCAGTACAAGCCGGTTCCGGTGGGCTGGTACATCAGCGTGAACTCCGGCTTGGCGAGTTCGCCGTGGCCGTGGTGGATGAGGATCCGGACGGTGGTGTCCGGGGCGAGGGCGCTGGGGCTGGTGAAGCTCGCGGTCAGCTCGACCACGCTGGTGTCGGTGGTGTCGATGATCCGAGCCGAGCTGTCGTGCAGCTGGTGCCAGAGGGCTTTGGCCTTGCGCCGTCGGATGAGGTGTGTGATTCCGTTCATGGTGTGCCCTGGCACGCCAGAACCCCGCGGTCGCCGGACCGGGGGCCGCCAGGGGGTGCACCGCCTTCCAGCGGAGTGCGGGAACGCCCTGGCGTGGGCGCCGGTCTTGGGGTACGCGTTGTTGAGCTGTCAACGTGCAAGTCCGCGGTTGAACGCGAACAGCAGCTCAGGTAACGCGGCGCCCACAACCAGGACGGGCACGCCGATTCAGACCTTCCGGGTCAGGGCAGCCTCCCCACCCGGGAGGCTGCCCTGTCGACTGCCCGGGGTTCAGCCGATGTCGCGGCGCTGGAAGGTGGTCACCGCGGTGGCCAGCAGCAGGACGCAGCCTGCCGCGAGGGCGAGCATGCCCAGCAGGACCGGTCCGGTCCAGCCTGCTTCCAGTGGCTGGGAGCCGAAGGCCCAGTGGAACGGGCTGAGCAGGCCGAGCAGCGTGGTGTCCACCAGCGGCGTCAGGCCGCTGAGCAGGAAACCGCCGAGCGCGACCCCGGTGCCCACCCCCAGGGCCAAGCCCGAGGAGCCGCTGGCCGCGCCCACGGCGAGGGTGAGCAGGCCGTGCAGCACGCCGAGCAGCGCCAGGGCCACCGTGCCCGCCAGCAGACGGGCAACGGGGATGTCCAGGCCGGTGGGTTCGCGCAGGGCCACCAGCACCACGCCGACCGCACCGGAGACCAGGAAGACTTCGGCGAGCACCGCCAGCGCGTGCGCCGTGAGCACCTGCCTCCGGCGGACCGGCCCGGCCAGGGACATCGCCAGCACGCCGGAGCGCTCGAAGGTCCACGGCAGCGCTCCCGCGCCGATCGCGGTGATCATGACCAGCAGCGGGGCGATCTTGGTGAAGATCTGCGAGGAGACGTAGCCGGCCGGGGTGACCATGTCCGTGCCGAAGAAGGCGGTCAGTTGCGGGGGCAGCGCGGCGGTGAGCGCGCCGAGCTGGTCTCGCAGCGAGGGGTACATCGCCAGTGCGAGGGTGCACATCGTGATCGCGCCCACGGTGAGGCCGAGCACGGTGTGGCGGCGTTCGCCCATTGCCCGCCGGAACAGTTCCGGGATCACGCCGGCGGCGTTCACCGGGTCACCTCCGCCGCGGGACCGTAGTAGCGCAGGAACACGTCTTCGAGTTCGGTCTCCGGTGTGCGTAAGGCCAGCACACGGTAGGCGCCGAGGATGCTGACCACCTCGGTGACCGGTCCCTCGACGGCGAAGCGCACCTCCGCGCCCGCACTGTCCACATGGAACACCGAAGGCAGGGAGCGCGTTTGGTCGGTGAAGGCGACCGCGTCGGCGTGCTCGGCGAAGGTGACCTCGAAGCGGTGGAGTGCCCGCCCGAGTAGCACGTCGGTGCGGGCGCAGGCCACCAGACGGCCCGCGCGCATGATGGCCACCCGGTCGGCGACCCGTTCGACCTCCGGCAAGGTGTGCGAGGAAAGCAGGATCCCGGCTCCCGTCGCGCGGAGTTCGTCGATGATGGTGTGGAACTCCTTCTGCACCAGCGGGTCCAGGCCGCTGATCGGCTCGTCCAGCACAGCCAGCCGGGGCGAGTGGGCCAGTGCGGCGATGATGCCGATCTTGCGCTTGTTCCCCGAGGACAGCGTCCGCAGTGGACGGTGCAGCTCGACATCAAGCCGCTCCGCCAGCTCGTGCGCCCTGGCCTGGTGCGGGCCGGGCGCGAGTTGGCGCAGCGCGCGGAGGTGGTCGAGGTTGGCCAGGCCGGTGAGCCTGGGGTGCAGCGCGAACTCCGCGGGCAGGAACCCCAACTCGTGATGTGCCTGTGGCGCCTGGGACCAGGCGTCGTGCCCGAGCACGCTGGCTCGTCCGGCCGTGGGCCTGGCCAGTCCCAGCAGCATGCGGATCGTGGTGGTCTTGCCCGCGCCGTTGGGGCCGAGGAAACCCAGGATCTCACCCGGTGCGAGTTCGAGGTCCAGGTCTTCGACCGCGGTCAACGCGCCGAAGCGTTTGGTCAGGTGGTGTGTGCGCACCAGAGGGTCGCTCATGGCATACCCGCCCGCCTTCGTCCGTCACTACGGTCGGCTCCGGGCGGAGCGGACCGTGCCGACCAGGCTTCCCGGCACACCGGTGACCACCTTGCCCTACGCGGAGTGCCGCGGGCAATTGGCGCTCGCCGCCGACCGCCCGCGCGCTGCTTGCGAATCGATAACGGCCCTGCCTGGCCGATCCTTACGCCGTCTTGACAGGTGAGCGCTCGACGCCGTGCTGAACAAGTGTTTAGTATCCTGTTCATGCGTTCAGTCGAGGATCTCACCGCGCGGGCCCGGATCCGGGATGCCGCGCTGGCCCGCTTCGGCACCGACGGCGTCGCGGGCACGGGCGTGCGCGCGGTGGCCGCCGATGCCGGGGTCTCACCCGCGTTGGTGCTGCACCACTTCGGTTCCAAGGACGGATTGCGGCAGGCCTGCGACGAGCAGGTGCTCGCCCTTATCCGCGCCGACGGCGAGGACACCGACCCGTCCGATCTCGGCGCGCTCGCGGACATGCTGGAGTCGGCGACTCCGGTGCGCCGCTACCTCGGCCGGGCCCTGCTGGACGGCTCACCCGCCGCGGCCACCGTGTTCGCCGAGATCGTCGAGCGCACCGAGCGGTGGCTGGCCGACGGTGCGGCGCAGGGCTGGGTGCGGCCGACCGAGGACGTGCGGGCGCGGGCGGTGACCTACGTGTCCTGGCTGCTGGCCCCTTTGGTGCTGGGTGAGCAGGTGGGCAGGCTGCTCGGCGGTGATGTCGCCGAGACCGCGACCTCGGTGCGCGGGGCGCGGGCCGGGCTGGAGATGCTGACCCACGGGTTGTTCGCCGATGACCGGTGGCTGGCGGCGTTCACCTCGGTGGCCCGGCAGGGGCGGGGCCGGTGAAGGCTTTTCTGGTCACCCACGGCACCCGGGGCGACGTGCAGCCCTTCCTCGCCCTGGCGGTCGCGTTGCGCGCGGCCGGGCACCAGGCGCGGCTGGCCGCGCCGGCTTCCTTCGCCACGCAGGCGGCTGAGTACGGCGTGGATTTCGTGCCGCTGGATGAGGGGCCGAACCGCCTGCTGACGGATCCGGCGGCACGGGAGGCCATCGAGACCGGCTACCGGGGAGTGCGGGGCAAGATCAGCGCGTTGCGGACCCTGCGCCGGATCAAGCCGCTGATGTCGGCGGTGCTGCGCGATCTCGGCAAGGCCGCGTGGCGGGAAGCCGATGTGGTGGTGCATTCGCCGTCGCTGCCCGCCCAGCACGTGGCCGAACTCCTCAGCGTGCCCGCCGTGCTGGCGACCCTGCAACCCGGCTGGGTGCCGACTTCGCTGTTTCCGTGCCCGATGGTGCCGCTGCCCCGGCTGCCCACCGCCTTCAACCGGGCCACCTACCTTGCGGTCGCGGGCACGCTGCGCGCCCACGCCGGAGTGGCCAACGCCTGGCGTACCGGGCAGTTGGGCCTGCCCGTACGGCGCGGTGGGCATGACGTGCTGCACGAGCCCGGCGGAGCGGATCGTCTTGTTCTGCAAGCGTTCAGCCCGCACGTGACGCGGATCGACCCGGCGTGGCCGGATTCGGTGCGCACCACCGGGTTCTGGTACCTGCCCACCGCCGAGGACTGGACACCGCCACCACGGCTGCGCCAGTTCCTCGACGAGGGCCCGCCGCCGGTCTACCTCGGTTTCGGCAGCATGGCCGGTCAGGCCGACCGGACCGGGGCAGTCGTGGCCGAGGCGGTGCGCCGGGCCGGGGTCCGCGCGGTGCTGGCCACCGGGTGGGGTGGCATCGCCGCGGTCGAGGACTCGCCCGGGGTGCTGGTGATCGAGGCGGCGCCGCACGACTGGTTGTTCCCGCGGCTGGCCGCGACGGTGCACCACGGTGGCGGCGGGACCACCGGGGCGGCGCTGGCCGCGGGCCGCCCGCAAGTGGTGTGCCCGTTCGTGGCCGACCAGCCGCACTGGGCGCAGCGGATGCACGCCGTCGGCGTGGCCCCGGCCCCGGTGCCCCAGCAGCGACTCACCGCCGAGTGCCTGGCCACCGCGATCACCGCAGCCGTCGGTGACGCGGACCTGGCCCGGCGGGCCGAGGAGCTGAGCCGGGTGGTCCGCGCCGAGGACGGCGTCACTGCGGCGATGCGAGCACTGGAAGAACACCTTGCCCGCAAGGCAAAGCAGAAGTAGAAGAATCCACAATGGACATCGCGGGAGCTGTCGCCCACCCGCCAGCGCGTGTTCAGAGCCTGGTTCGAGACCGTGAAAGCGTTGTGCGCCAAGTGTTGAAGCTGGCTTCTTCAGATCAGGCGTGGCGCTGATGGCGCTACGTTGAGCACACCCGCTTCGCCAACTGGGAGCAGGTCGCCCCGGTGGACACCACCGGGGCCGCCGACGTCACGCCCATCTGCACGCCGAAACAGTTGACCAGGAAAGGAAACGAGCCGCGCTCGTTGAGGAGTTACCTAGCCTTCAGGCGATATCGGCACACATACCGATGTTCTTGCGCGCCCGTTCCGCTGTACTGCCCCCCGGGGGATGACCACGGAGGGGGACATGGCCGGATCGGAATTCGCGCCCCGGCGCAGGCGGATGTTCTTGTTCGGCGGCACCGGCCTGGTGCTGGCGCTGGTGGCCGGACTTACGGTGTGGCTGGCCTGGCCCACGCCGCCACGGGACCGGTCGGCGTTCGAGCAGGCGGTGGCCGCCCTCGCCGAGGCCCGAGGGGTGCGCTACACCGACACCACCATCACCGGTCAGAAACGGGACATCACCACCACCGAGTTCGGGGCGCAGTTCGGCGTCACCGGGCACGCGGGCCTGGAAAACCTCGACCAGGGCGTCCTGACCGTGGACGACAAGGTCTACACCAAGTTCAAGAACAACACCGACAGCAAACTGGGCAAGTGGACGGCGGACCAGGCCGGCCGCGAGCAGATGTCCACCGGCCTGATCGATGAGTTCCCCTCACCCGCCGACCTGGCGGACCGGCTCAGCGGGGCGCTGGCCGAACTGCCGGACCTGCCGAGCACCGCGGACCCTGACCTGCCCGCTCTCACCATCGCCGGGGCACCCGCGCTCCGGGCCGAGACCTCCCTGGGCAGCCTGTACGTGACCAGGACCGCGCCACACCGGGTGTTGCGCCTGGAACCCCAGGGCATGCTGTCCCCGTCTCGGCTCGACGAACTGCGTTCACTGCCCGCCCTGCCGTCGATGCCGGTGCTGCCCTCACTCAAAACGTCACCGGCCTCGGAGTCCCGGGGCATGGACCTGTCCCTGATCGAGGACAGCCAGGCCGCCCAGATGTATGACACCCTCACCGGGCACACCCAGCAGCTCGCTGACGCGGTGGACGGCGGCATCAACTTCTCGCTCACCACCTCGGCACAGTTCGACTGCAGCGCCGCGGGCTGCACCGTACAGGCCTCGTTCACCGGAACCGTCTCGTCCAAGGCTCGCACCCGCCTGGCCAGCGGCGGCCAGGTCACCGCCAGGATGACGGTCACCAACGTGACCATCGACGGTCGCCCCGCAGGTGGCTGCGTCAGCTCGCCCGTCACGATCTCGATCACAGGTGACGTCGCCACCGGCCAACTGTCCTGTGTGGACGTTGAAGCCGGTCCCGTCTTCGCCGCGGTCTCCGCGGCGAAGAAGGCGAAAGCCCAGCAACAGGCCAACGCCACCGGCCGCGACGTCACCCTGCGGTTCTCCTCCAGGGGACAGGTCGAGATTGACGCGGTGGCGATCAGCCCGGCGGATGTCACGCGGATCCTCGATGACCAGAAGCGGCAACGCAACGCCGAACCGTGCCGGGACAACAGCTTCACCGCCGCCGCCGTGGTGATGAGCGATGGCGCCCGCAGGCCGATCAACCGGGTCCAGGTCGGGGAAGCGGTGCTGGCAACCGATCCCGAGACCGGGGCGACCGAGGCCCAGCCGGTCACCGACGTGATCATCGGGCAGGGCGCCAAGAAGCTCGTCACGATCGATCTCGCCGATCGCGACGGGCGGATCGGCAGTCTCGAAGCCACCGAGGGGCATCCGTTCTGGGTCGAGGGGCTCGGTCGCTGGGTTGAGGCCAAGGGCCTCCAGCCCAACGCCCGGCTCCGGCTGCCCGACGGCCACTACGTCACCGTCACTGCCACCCATCCCTGGGTCGCCGACCGCGAGGTCTACAACCTCACGGTCTCCGGCCCGCACACCTATTACGCGGCATCCGGGGACTTCGCGGTCCTGGTGCACAATGCCGGTCGGGCCAGTTGTGCCCTCGGTCAGGCAGGTGAAGCTGCCGTCTCCGCCGCGCGAGGCGGCGAGCCGAAGAACACGCTCGTCCTGACGAACACACTCAGCGGACGCAGCCGGATACCGGACTTCCTCAACTACGGCAAGGGTGAACTCGGCGAGGCCAAGAACGCCTCCTACGTCTACCTGTCCTCGCAGCTCAGAGACTATCTCGACCACGCCAAGCAACACTCGCTGAAGATGATCCTGTACGTTCGGAACAACGGGCGAACGACGCTGTCCGGGCCATTGGACAAGCTGCGACAGCAGGGAATCATCGACGTGCAGGACATCATTCCGTGACTGGCAAACACCGTGATCTCGTCGAGTGGATCGCCAACGATCCCGCGGTCCGCGCGCGGGTGGAAGCCGGACTCGCCGACGATCCGGTGATCCAGGAGGGCCGACGGCGGTATGCCGAGGCCGCACAGCCCATCCTGGAACAGATCCAGCCGCTGGTGCCGGACCTGGACCTCATTAACCACCAGCTGGCCGGAATCGGTGATCTCTACCGGATCCACGTCTTCTTCCTCGATGCGCAGGGCAACGAGATCTCCCGTCGCCCCATCGACTACCGGGCGGTGGTACCGGTGTTGCTGGACTGGCTCCCCAGGGTGCGGCATGCCCACGTGGCCGAGGAGATCGTCATCGCGCTGCAGAAACCCTTCGCCAAGAAGCAGGCACACCGGGAGATGCTGCGCCTGTTCCGCGATCCTCCCCGGGTGAGCCATCCGCTACGCCCGGAGAACGCGGAGTTCTTCCGGGAACAACTGCGGTGGCGGATCGGCGAAGCGCTCGGCAAGTTCGCCGGCCCGGCGGTCGCCGCGGAGATGGTCGAACTCGCGCTGGATCGCTCCTACGGTGCGGCGCGTACCCAGATCGTGAACCCCGGGCTCGCCAAGACCAAGGATCCACGGGTCCCCGGAATCCTGCTCGAACTCCTGGCTGACCCCACCGTCGCGCCCGCCGCGGCGCAGGGCCTGGGGCGCCTCCGTCACGCCCCCGCTCGCGGCCATCTGGAGAAAGCACTGCACGGCCCGGACGAGAACGTCCGCCGTCAGGCCAAGCAGGCACTGAAACGCCTGATCTGACCGGCAGACCGGTCACGGCGCGTCGCGGTGTCAGCGTCTGCCGTCCGGCGACGGTGTCGGCCAGCGAGGCAGTTGGAGGATCCAGCTTTAACCTTTGGCGCACAACGCGTTCTCGGTTTCGAACCAGGCTCTCAACTCTCGTCGCGGGCCTTCTCTCACGCCGAGCGGCGCAGCAGGCGCAGGCCGTTGACGGCGACCAGCACGGTGGAGCCCTCGTGCCCGGCCACGCCCAGCGGCAACGGGAGCGTGCCGAACAGGTCCCAGGCGACCAGGCCGGCGATGCAGACCGAGGCGATCACCAGGTTGGCCAGCACCACGCGCCGGGCCCGGCGGGCCAGCGCGATGGCGGCCGGGACGGCGGTGAGGTCGTCGCCGACGATGACGATATCGGCGGTGTGCAGGGTCAGGTCCGAGCCCACCCCGCCCAGGGCGATGCCGGTGTGCGCGGCGGCCAGGGCGGGCGCGTCGTTGACGCCGTCGCCGACCATGGCCACCCGGTGCCCGGTGGCGGCCAGTTCGGTGACCGCGGTGACCTTGTCCTGCGGCAGCAGTCCGGCGCGGATATCGCTGATGCCGACGCGGCCGGCCAGGTGCGTGGCGGTGCGTGCGTTGTCGCCGGTGAGCAGCATCGGTGTGGCGCCGGTGATCCGGGCTGAGCTGGTGGTGACGCGAGCGGCTTCCGGGCAGGGCTGGTCGGTCAGGCCCAGCACACCGATCGGCCTGCCGTCCCGGTGAATCTCGACCACCGTGTCGCCGCGCTCGCGGAGTTCGGCGCCTTGCTGCGGGGAGGCCGAGGTGATCTCCACGCGGGTGTTCCCGATCAGGGCGGTGATTCCCCGGCCCGGCCGGGCGGCGAAGTCGGTGACCGGGAACAGGTCGAGACCGCGGTCGCGGGCGGCGCGCACGATCGCGGCGCCGAGCGGGTGTTCGCTGGGGGTCTCGGCGGAGGCGGCCAGGCGCAGCACCTCCTCCTCGGTCACGCCTGGCGCCGGGAGGACGGAGGTGAGCTGGGGTGCGCCGGTGGTGAGGGTGCCGGTTTTGTCGAAGGCCACCAGAGTGGTCGCGGCGAGGCGTTCCAGGGCCACCGCGGATTTGACGAGCACGCCGTGCCGCCCGGCGTTGGCGATGGCGGCCAGCAGCGGGGGCATAGTGGCCAGCACCAGCGCGCACGGGGAAGCCACGATCATGAAGGTCATCGCCCGCAGCAGGGCGTCCTCCACGTTGGTGCCCCACAGCAGCGGGATGGTGAACAGAGCGATCGTGGCCGCGACCATGGCCACCGAGTAGCGCTGCTCGACCTTCTCGATGAACAGCTGGGTGCGCGCCTTGGTGCGGCCGGCTTGCTCGACCAGACCGGCGATGCGGGCGACCACGGAGTCCTCCGCGCGGCGGCCGACCCGCACGGTGAGCGCGCCGGTGCCGTTGCGGGTGCCCGCGAAGACCTCGTCGCCGGTCAGCTTCGCCACGGGCAGGCCCTCGCCGGTGATGGTGGCCTGATCGACGTCGCTGGCTCCGTGCACGACCAGGCCGTCGGCGGGCACGCGTTCGCCGGGGCGCACCAGGACGAGGTCGCCGACAGCCAGGTCGATCACCGGCACGGCGTGCTCGTCCCGGTCGCGCAGGCGGGTCGCGGTGTCCGGGGCGAGGTCGAGCAGACCGCGCACGGAGTCCTCGGTGCGCGCGGTGGCGACGGCCTCCAGTGCGCCGGAGGCGGCGAAGATGACGATGAGCAGCCCGCCGTCGGTGACCTGGCCGATGGCCGCCGCGCTGCTGCTCGTGCTCACCCCCACCGGCTGTTCTGGGGCACCGCGGCCGGGTTCATCGCCTCGGCCCTGCTGGTGGTCAGCGTGAGCCTGCCCCAACCCGCGCCGCCGGAGCAGGAGCGGGAGAAGGTGTTCGCGCGCACCACCAAGGGACTGCGGGTCTATCTGGCCACCCCGCGGCTGCGGGCGCTGCTGGGCCTCAACCTCACCGCCGCGGCCGCCGGGGCGATGGTGCTGGTCAACACCGTGGTCATCGTCCGGGACGGCACCGGCGGATCGGATGCGGAGGTGGCGGTGACCCTGAGCGCCTACGGTCTGGGCTCGGTGCTGGCCGCACTGCTGCTCATCCGGCTGCTCCAGCGGCTGGGCGACCGGACGCTGATGATCTTGGGCGGCCTGCTGCTGACCGGGGTGCTGGCACTGACCGGGGTCGCCTTCGCCGCCCAGCCGTCCTGGCCGCTGGTGCTGATCGCCTGGGTGCTGCTGGGGGTCGGTACGGCGGTGGTGCAGACCCCGGCGGGGCGACTCGTCCGCCGCTCGGCCCGCGCCGGGGACTGGCCGGTGCTCTTCGCCGCCCAGTTCACCCTCTCCCACGCGGCCTGGCTGCTCGCCTACCTGGTGGCGGGCACCGTCGGCGCCCACGCGGGCCTGGCGGTGGCGCTGTTCGCGCTGGCCGCCCTCGCCGGGGCCGGGATGCTCTGGTCACAGCGGGTGTGGCCGAGGCAGGATGACGGCCCACTGGAACACCTGCACGACGACCTCGACCCCGGCGACCCGCACCTGCGCGACGCCGTCCCCGCCCGCGGCGGCTGGCGGCACAGCCACACCGTGCTCATCGACCGCATCCACCCGAAGTGGCCAACCTGAGGAGCCCCGTGCCCCACTCCAGTTCCCGTGCCACCCGGCTGCGCCGCACGCTGACCGGGTTGCTCGTGGCCGGCGTCGCGTTGCTGGGCGGCACCGGTATCGCCTCGGCCGACGCCGTCCTCAAGGCCAGCGACCCACCCGAGGGCGCCACCCTGGCCACCCCGCCCGCCGCGGTGTCGCTGACCTTCAACCAGCAAGTCAACGCCAAGTTCCTCACCGTCAAGGTCACCGACCCGGCCGGCAAGGAAGTCAACAACGGCGCGCCCACCGCCACCGGCCCGGTCGTCACCCAACAGATCCAGGCGCTGACCGTGCCCGGCGCCTACACCATCGTCTACCGCGTGGTCTCCGCCGACGGCCACCCGGTCAGCGGCAAGCGCACCTTCACCCTGGCCCCGCCCGCCGCCACGGCCGCCGAACCCAGCAGCTTGCAGGCCAGCAGCGCCGCACCCACCAGCCCAGCCGCCCCACCCACGCCCGCGGCATCCCAGGACAACTCCGGCGACTCCGGCTTCCCGGTGTGGCCGCTGTTGCTCGGCGTTGCGGTCCTGCTGCTGGGCGGCGTGGCGTTCGTGCTGCTGCGCAACCGGCCGGACAGCTCCACCAAGAAGTGATCGGCTGAGATGATCCACCGCTGGTAGCTCGAACCACGACCGCGAGGTCTGCCGCTGAGCACCGGGCGCCTGCCCCTGGCCACGTCGCCGCTCCTGGCGGGTCCGGCGACGGGAGACCAGCAGCGCGCCCAGCAGCACACCGGCCAGGCCACCGAGGACGTTGGCCGTGTAGTCCGGAAAGCTGCACAACCGGCCCGGCACCCACACCTGGACCACCTCGATCACCGCGGGCAGGACCAGCGTCGCCACCACCGCCCAACCCGGGCGGGCGGTGGCCAGCACCGCCATGAGACCGAACGGCACCAGCAGCACCAGGTTGAGCTTGCCCTCCATCGAGTCACCCAGGTGCACCAGCACATCCAGCACCTCGGCCGCTCCGTCCGGCGCACAGGCGACCAGCCCGGCCCGCGACCGCTGCACACCAGGCCCCAGGGTGAGGGAGAAGACCAGAACCGTGCTGATCAACAGCCCGGCGGCGGCGCCTGGGCGCCAGTCGGTGTGCCGGCGCAGCAGCAGCCACACCGGAACGCTCACCAGCGCGCCCAGCACCAGCAGCAGGACGGTCCACCAGGACAACGGAAGATACGCGCCACGGATCGTCACCCTCGCCCCAGCTCAGTTCGGCGGGGCGAGCGGCCACCGCGCGCCCGCGGCATCCCCCGGGCGAGGTCGCGGACCTGTTCCGTGTCCTGGGCGAAGCCGACCTCCACCGGATCGACGGCCGGCGCGGTTGCGATCAAGACCACCTGGCTTCCAGGAATGGGGCACCTGCTTGCGGAAGCAGCCCGCACCTGACAGGAGACCATGCCGCGCCAACCTAGCGGGGCGGAGCCAGGAGGAAGCCGAGCACGCTCTCGGCCAGCCGGGTCTCCACCGCGTCCGGATCGGGCGCGGTGGCCTGCCGGAATCGCTGGGATGCCACCAGGGACAACAGCCACCAGGCCGCGGCCTCGGTGTCCAGGTCCGCGCGCAGCTCACCGCCGGCCCGGCCGCGATCGAGCAGATCAGCGACCAGGACGGCGAAGCGCTGGGTGGCCTCCCTGGCCGCGGTCTCCACCTCGGGCTCACCGGAGACCGCGGCGGCCTCGGCGAAGATCGCGCCCACCGTGCCCGCGCTGTGCACGCTCCGCAGATGCCCGGGATCCAGCATCGTGCGCAGCAATCCGGCGACCGGGACCGGGCTGGCGATCAGCTGTTCGAGCAGACCGCACACGTCCCCGGCGGCGTGGCGCACCACGGCGGCGAACAGGCTCGCCTTGGTGCCGAAGTTCTGGAACACCACCGGCTCGCTCACCCCCAGCCGCCGCGCGACCTCCGCGGTGCGGCCGCGCTGGTAGCCGAGTTCGGCGAAGACCTCGGTGGCCGCGGCCAGGATCGACTCCCGCCGGTCCCGCGCACCCATCCGCCGCTGCCGTGCCCGCACCTCGCTCACCCGGCCATCGTAGAACCCTTGCCCCGGAACTTAGTGACGACTAAGTTAGCCCGCGCAGTAACTTAGTCGTCACTAAGTTAGGAGTGGTCATGACACTGGGACAGTGGCTGCACGGCAAGCCGCGGCCGGACGCGCCGGGCGCGATCAGGCGCGCCCGCGCCTACGAGCTGTTCTCCGCGGTGTCCTTCGCCGGTCGCCGGCGACGGATATTCGGCCGCCTGGTCACGCTCGCGGGAGTCGCACCCGGCGACCGGGTACTCGACCTCGGATGCGGGCCGGGTTACCTGACCGCTCTGGCCGCACGGGCCGCCGCGCCCGGCGGGCACGCGCTGGGTATCGACCCGTCCGGTCCCATGATCGAGCAGGCGCGGCGGCTGCGGGCCGGCGTCCGCTGCTCGTTCGAGCTGGGACGCGCGGAGGCGATCGAGGCGCCGGAGGGCAGCGTCGACGTCGTGTTGTCCAGCCTGGCGATCCATCACATCCCGGAAGGGGTGCGGGGCGCCGCCTTCGCCGAGATGTACCGGGTGCTGCGTCCGGGTGGCCGGTTGCTGATCGCCGATTTCCGCCCGCCCCGCGGCAGGCTGGGCCGGCACCTGGTCGGTGCCACGGCGGGCGAGGTGATGCGGGACAACCCCGTCGAGCGGATCGCGCCCATGGCCACCACCGCGGGCTTCGAGTCGGTGACCACCAGTCGGGTGGGCGTGTTCCTGCACTGCGTGCGCGCGATCAAGCCGGACCGCTGACCGTGCGGGCGCCAGTGGGGAGGGGGTTGGCACGGAGGTCGTGATCACTCGATAGGTTGATCACGGTTGTGTGGATCTTCTTAGGTGGGGGGCTGGCTGTGGGTGGGCGCGAGCGCGTGCGGGCGATCGTGGACGCGACGCTGTTCCAAAAGGTGATCACCGCGGTGATCCTGGTCAACGCGGTCGTGCTGGGCTGTGAGACCTCACCGGCGCTGGTGGCCGAGTACGGGCAGGTGCTGCACGCGATCGATCGGGCGGTGCTGGCCATCTTCGTGGTGGAACTGGCCGCCCGCATGTACGCCTACGGCACTGCCTTCTTCCGCGACCCGTGGAACTGGTTCGACACCGTCATCGTGGTCATCGCGCTGCTGCCCACCTCCGGCGCCTTCTCGGTACTGCGGGCGCTGCGGATTCTTCGTGCGCTGCGGCTGATCTCGGTGGTGCCGAGCATGCGCCGGGTGGTCTCGGCGCTGCTGCGCGCCCTGCCCGGGATGGCCTCGATCGGCGCGCTGATCGTGCTGGTGCTCTACGTCTCGGCGGTGATGGCCACCAAGCTGTTCAGCGTGGCCTCGCCGGAGTACTTCGGCGACCTGGGCGACTCCCTGTTCACCCTGTTCCAGGTGATGACCGGCGAGGCATGGTCGGAGGTAGCCCGCAGCGTGATGCGGGAACAACCGCTGGCGTGGATCTTCTTCGTCACCTACATCGTGATCACCACCTTCACCGTGCTCAACCTGTTCATCGCCGTGGCCGTCAGCGCGATGGACGCCCAGGTCTCGGAGGAGACCGGCCAGCGTGCGCCTGACCAGGCCGAGGTGAACGTCGTGGTGCTGGCCGAACTGCGGGAACTCCGCGCCGAGGTCCGGGCGCTGCGCGCCGCCGAGCCGCAGCCGCGCTGGGCGGAGCGCCCCCGCTAGTCCGGTGCGGGTGCTCGCGGCCCGGGACCTACGGTAGGGGCCCACACCTGCCGGAAGGGGTCGCACCGCGGCGATGGACGGCTATGGGTTCAATCTGGCGCTGGTCGGCTTCCTGATCCTGGTCAACGCGTTGTTCGCGGGCAGTGAGATCGCGCTGATCTCGCTGCGCGAGGGCCAGCTCCGCAACCTGGAGCGCCAAGGCGGACGCACCGCCAGAGTGCTGGTCCGGCTGGCCAGGGACCCCAACCGGTTCCTGGCCGCGATCCAGCTCGCGATCACCCTCTCCGGCGCACTGGCCTCGGCCACCGCCGCGGTCACCCTGGCCCAGCCGCTGATCCCGGCGTTCACCTTCGCCCGGGGAGGCGGCCGTGCCGCTGGCGGTGGCCACGGTGACGCTGATCCTGACCTTCTTCACCCTGGTCTTCGGCGAACTCGCCCCCAAACGACTGGCCATGCAGTACTCCCAGCGCTGGGCGCTGCTGGTGGCCCGGCCCCTCGATCTGGTCTCCACGATCACCCGCCCGGCGATCTGGGCGCTGGGCAAGTCCACCAACGTCGTGGTGCGGCTCTTCGGCGGCAACCCCGACGCCGACAAGGAACAGCTCACCCCCGAGGAACTGCACGACCTGGTGGCCGGGCACCGTGGCCTCAACGCCGAACAGCGGATGATCATCACCGGTGCGCTGGAGATCCACGAGCGGATGCTGCGCCACGTGCTGGTCCCGCGCCGCGAGGTCTTCACCGTCCCGGTCACCGCCACGCGATGATCTTGCTGATATGCCTGGCCTGGACCGGGGAACCCTCGCGATGCTGTTCTTGGCGGTCATGGCGAGTCAGCAAGACCCGCCATGCGAAGCGCGGCTGCGAATCGCCCTGTGGTGAACAGCAGCGAGTTCGGGGAGAGGCTGTAGGTCTGGCCGACGATGCCAAGGAGCACGTCGATCCAGCTGCGGAGGTCCCCCGTCGCGGTCTTGTCCACCGTGGGCTGGTTGGCAGCGACCAGGTCGTCGAGTTCGGCCTGCATGCGGCCGGTCCGGGCCTCCTGCACAAGCGAGGAGGGCAACGGCGAGCGCTCCTGCCCTTGGAGAGGCTTGATCGCGCGGTACAGACGGTCTTCCAGCGGGTCGATCTTGCTGGGTGCCAGGTTCAACGCGGTGGTGATGCTGTGGGTGAGGGTCGTGGCCAGCGCTTGGGTGATGTCGTCGGAGTCCACCAGACACCCCCGGTCTCGGCGCGGTTGGCCTGTCGAGGGTAGCTGGCAGGGGGGTGGGGCGCCGCCCGCCACCGCAGCCCCGGCAAGCAGGGCTGGTAGTCACAGGCGGCGTCCCAGAATGGAGCTGTTCCTGGTCGAGACAGCAGAGCGTGGTCAGGGGCCGAGGGGGTCTGGTTGCCAGCCGTCGACCTGTGGGTCCAGGGGGACCCACATTTCCCGCGCGACCACCAGCGTGCCGTCGGTGTGCTCGGTGGCTGGTGGGGAGACCACGTAGCTGGGCAGCAACCACAGCCGGGCCGCGTGCTCGGCCGCCGGGTCCACCGACGGCTCCTCGACCTGGTCGACCGCGGCCTGTTCGTGGGCGGGTGCCGGGTCGCCGGGGAACTCGAACTTGCCGCCGACGAAGCGCAGCGGTAGCTGGCGGGTGGCCACTGAGCGGCCGGAGACCCGCAACACCGCCTGCTCCGGTGGGTGAATCCGGCCTTCGTGATCGCGGGCGAGCATGCAGAACACGCTGGCCGTCTCGAATGTCGAACGCGCCCCGTTGACCTCGGTCGGCGCCGGCGGTTCCAGCGGCGGCCGGTGGGTTTGGCCGGTGCGGAGGTCGGTGGTGACCTTGGGGATGGGTTCGCGGCGGGCGTTGACCTGTTCGCACACCATGACGTTGCTGGGCAGTCCGGCCAGCTCGGTGAACTGGCGGCCGCCCAGGCCGAACCAGCCGGGGTCGAAGACCCGGAGGCTGGTGTCGGCACCGCGGATGAACTCCTCGCACACGGTGAAGTCGTTGCCCGCGGCCAGCATGGAGGTCAGGTAGTCGACGAAAACCCCTGCCAGCCAGCAGTCCGCCACGGGAAGGCCGTGCTGCTCGGACCAGCGAAGGTTGGCCACGGCGAAACGGCGGATCTCGGCCTTGAACGCGGCCAGCCGCTTGTCCGGGTCGCTGCCGGTGCGGGCGAAGAACTCCTTGCCGAACAGCAGGAACCTCGGCCGTCCGAGCGGGGTGGGGCTGAAAATCTGCTCGGGGTCGGGCAGGTACTGCTGGATCCGGGCCAGGAGTTCGGCGCGGGTCATCTCGGTGCAGAAGAACACCACCTGGGACTCCGGGGCGACCGTGCCGGCCGAGCCGACCAGGCGGCTGGCCCACCAGCAGGCCAGGGCGGTCTTGCCCACCTTGGTCCTGGCTCCCAACAGCACCAGTTCGCCCTGCCAGTCGGCGCGTTGGTGAAGCAGGACGTCCAGCTCCGGGTGGACGGGGAAGCCGCGGCCGGTGCCGTGGACTTCCATTTCCCGCCGCAGGATCTCCGCGGCGTGTTCGGCGTAGGGGTTGGCGGCGACCCACTGGTCGTCGTCGGTGCGCACCAGGTCAAGCAGCTCGTGCACGGACTCGGCGGCACGGTCGTTGTCGCCGGAACGGTAGTGGTGGGCGATGGCGCGGATCAGGGTGTCGAAGCGGCGATGCCGGGCGCCGCGGCTGACCAGGGCGGCCAGCACTTCCACCTCGTCCGGGCAGGCCGGTAGCTGGGGATGGCGTTGTTCGGCCTCGCTGTCCCAGGCCGCTAGGGCCCGGTCCAGGTGTGGGTGCAGGCCCTGGTCGAGGTTGTAGCGGATGCCGACCGCGGCCAGCTGGGGGTGGGTCGCCCGGATCTCGCGGAGGCGGTCGAAGGCCCGGCCCAGGCCGGGGTCGACGAACTCCTCCACGCCGCGGACCACCAGCCCGGTGCGGCCCTCGGCAAGGGAGGGTTCGCGGACCAGGCAGGCGGCCAGCAGCAGCTCCTCGCGGTCCCCGGATGAATCGGCGTGCATTCGCTGTCTCCGTCTCTTGTGGACGGCCGGGACCGCGGCGCGGCCGGACGGCCACGTCTCTGCTGTGGAGTTGCCAAAGGACAGTCCTGGACCCGCGTGAGGGCCCTTGTCCGGGTAGGTAACGCGTGCCCCGCGTTACCTGGAGCCACGTCCGACCGGTGGGACGGCCCGGCGCCGCAGCGCGCAGCCGCCCCGGCCGGGTGGACTGCCGTGCGCCGCCTCGGGCGCCACCGACACGTGATTCGCAGGAAGGAAGGGAGGAGCGCCATGAGCCACAAGAACGTGCCCTCGTGGGCGCATCCCGGGGTGATCATCGGCATCGGCAGCAAGCCGGACCGCGGCCACGGCAACCACTGGCTCAACCAGATCGGTCCCCGGCACTGGCAGTGGATCGGGGTCAACCCGCGGCACGGCACCTACCACCACAAGGCCACGTGGGCGGTCCCGGTCAAGGGCGGCAACCTGCCGCCGCAGGCCGAACTCGACAGCAAACGGCACGCGCTGTTCCTGTTGTGGGGACGGCCCGACCTTCGTGCGGGCGAACCGGTGGCCACCGCCGACATCGACGAAGTCGAGGCCGTACTGGCCAAGCTCGCCCGGCAGGAGTCGGCGGTCCTGGACCCAGCACGGCCGGACATGGTCCCGGTGCTCGACGTGCTCTTCCGCGCCCAGTACGGCGGTGTGCACTCCTGGGTCTCGGCCCGGCACGGCGACCTGCTCGCCCTGCACCAGGTGGACGATCCTGGCCTGGCGCGGATCCGCACCCGCCTCGCCGAAGCGCACCTGCTGTGCGAGTGGGCGAGCGAGGACGGACTCAGATGGGCCAAGCCCGCCACTCGTATCGACGAGACCACCGCGGGCCTGGAGACCGCGGCCGTCGAGGGGAAACAGCCATGAGCGCGCCGACCGTCGGGTCCACTGTGGACCGGGCGGGGCTGGTGCGGTGTGTGGAGCGGGATCTGCGTGAGCTGGCCGAGCTGGACACCGTGGTGCACTCCGTCGGCAACCTGGTTCGCCAGTCCCGAGAGGAACCACCGCGGGCGCGCAGCGCGATTCGGATGCTGTGGGAGACCGCCACCGCGGCACGGAAACGGGCGGCGCCCAACCGCCTGCTGCTGGCTCGGGTGCGCTCGGTGTTGCAGGACAGCCATTGCACGGTCTCAGCGGCGGCCACTGCCGCTGTCGTCCACGGCATCCTGCACGGCTGCATCCGGCCAACCGCGCTCACCCCCGACAGCATCACCGCGCCGCCGTTGCGGATTCCGCCCTCGGTCGGTGTGCGCCACGGTGCGCTGGCCGACCTGCTGTGCACTACCGGCAACCTCGCGGACTCGGTGTGGAACCACGCCCACCGCAGCCGGGTCGACTTCGACGAGGACCTGCGGCGGCTGCGGACTTGGCTGGCGAAGGTGCCGGATCTCCGGGCGCCGGATCGCCTGGTGCCTGTGCTGGGCGAGGTGTCGGGGGAGTTCCAGGTGCATCGTCACCCACGACCGGTCCACCCGCGCAGTCCGGAGTTGGAAGCCCCGTCGAGCAGCTACGAGGTGCTGTCCACAGGTCAGCTCGATCTGCTGCACACCGCGATCCGGAAAGGTCTCCCGGTCAAGGTGGCCAGCATGATGGCCGGCACCACCGTGGAGCCGTTGTCGGCCGGTGCGGCCGTGGCGGCGGTGATGCGCTGCGGGGCCTGGCTTCGCAGGACCATCGACGAGAACAGTCAGCAGGTCGTGCGTTCCTCCTCCACTTCGCGGAGGATCTCGCCCAGTTGGCTGATCTCTGTGCCGGTCAAGCGGCACAGGGTGGTTCGGGCATTCGCACAGCACTACACGCCCGAACTCGGCCGGTGGTATCAGATCCTGCGCGGGGACATCCCCGATCTGCGTGGACTGGTGCCGATGCGCCGGGCGCACTACCTGGCGCTGGCCGCGCACGTGGCCGGTGGCGGGCGGCTCTCCGATTTCGCCGAGCACCAGGCCCGGCGGTACCGGGATGTCGTGCAGGCGTGGGACCGGATGACCGCCTTCACCGCCGAACTCAGAACGGCCCGCCAGGCCGTGCTGGACGCCGTCGGTGACTGGCCGGCCGAGTACACCGAGGAGGTGAAACAGCCGGTGGCCGAGCTGATGCAGACGGTACGCACCGGGCTCGCCGAACTCGGTCGCCCGGCCGACCAGGAGATCGGCGCGGCCTACGGGCGACTGATCAACTCCGGCGGTGCTGACGAGGCGGATGCGGCGTTCGGGGCGTTGACCGCGGTGCTGACCGAATGTCGGAACGCGTTGCGGCGGTTCACCGTGGCCGAGCCGACCGACTGGGGTAGTGCGGAGTTCGCGTTGTTCCAGCAGCGATATCCGGACACCGCCCCGTCGGACTTCGGCACATCGAGCCCGCGCGCACACGCGGTGGAGGTGATCCGCGCCGAGGTGCGGCGGTTGCTCGCGGCACGGTTGCCCGCGGTCCCGGCGACCGAGCTGGCCTTGCTCACCGAGCTGCACCGGGAGCTGAGCAACGCTGTCCGCGAACAGCGCGGCCCCGGGCTGGCGTCGTACTGGCGGTTGTGGCTCACTCCCGGAGCGCCCGACGAGCACGTCTGGCGCGCGTTCCTGGAATGGCCGGACCTGGTCACCCTGGCCGCCACCAAGTAGGTCAGGAGGGCGCCGGAACACCTCCGGCGCCCTCCCCAACCAGCCACAACGCGGCGCGTTACCTGTCAGTGAGTCCGAGCAGTCGCCCCGTACGAGAGGACCTCGCGATGCTCACCTCTTCGCCAATGCCGGGTGACCTGGACCCCGACGCCCCGTTTCCCCTGCACATCCGCTTCCGGGTGCCCCTGTGGCGGTTGGAGTGCGGGACCCGGCGGGTCGAGGCAGCCCTGACCCAGCTCGGCCTGATCGGCCTGCCGGTCGCGGTCGTCCTCGCCGACGAGTTCCTCATCACCGTCTCCCTGTCCGCGGGCACCATCGGGCAGGCACTCCAAGGCGAGGAGGCCATCGTGGCCGGGGTCCGGGCCGCCCGCAGGCTCGCCGAGCTGTTGTGGGACTTCGACCCCAGGCTGACCGCGGTGCCAGGGGAAATCTCATGAACGCGTGCACCGGCGACGCCTGGTGGATCGAGGTGCCGCTGGGCGACTCCGGTCACCGTGACCTGACCCGGATACCGCCGGAACGGCTGGCCCTATTGCTGGAGCAGGCGATGGGGCTGGCCCGCCACGCCATCCGGGCCCAGCACGGCCCGCTGCGAGATCTGCTCGGCGGGGCGGAGGATCTGGCCCAGCAACTGCGGTTGTGGATCCTGGCCGCCGCGCGGACCTACGATCCGGAACGCGGCACGTGGACCGGTCACCTGACCCAGCGCGTCCGGCACCAGGCCGCCGACCACTGGCGGGCCACCGTCGGCTACACCGCGCTGAACAAGGTCCGCGCCTTCCGTGCCGCCGACGGCGAGCCCCTCAACGGTCAGGACCAGCTCCAGGTCGCCCGCATCCGCTCGCTGCTCCCCGGCAGACAGTCCACTTTGGACGTTGCCAACGATGTGGTGGACGGAGCAGACAACGCCGAACACGCAGTCGACTCGCACTCGGAGGCGACCGTGGCCACGCTGGCGTTGTTGTACGCCCCGGAGACCGCCGATCCGGTTGCAGCACGGCGCCTGTGCCGTGGGGTGGCCGTGCACGTGCTCCGCCGGGTGTGCGGGCAAGCGCAGAGGCGCATCGCGGCCTGCGGCATTCACCATCGCACGGCAGCCGCGGTGGAGAACGAGCTGCACGCGCGGGTACGCGAACTCCTCGACCCGCCCGGGTGACCCGCGGACACGGGAGTGGGGCAGGGCGTTCGTTCACGCCCTGCCCCACTGAATCTCGTTGGTGGGTCAGGGTTCCCTGACGCCCCAGTCCGAACCGGTGCGAACAGTCAACGGCAGGCTGAGGGCGTCCAGGCCCAGCACCCACGCGGCGCCGAGGTGCACGGCCTGCCGGAGCAGGAGCGTGACCTCCTCGACGGCGTCCTCGGCGACGTCGAGCACGAACTCGTCGTGCAGGAACGCGGCCAGCCGGGCGTCCCGGTCCCGCAACTGGGTGCGCAGGATCGCCAGCGTGGCACAGCAGACTTCCGCCGCGGTGCCCTGCACCGGGAAGCTGCGCCCTCGGCGCCCGGCTCGGGCCACCAGGGACCGCTGCTCGGCGGTGCGCCTGACCGAGGCGGTCTCGATGGCCGCCACGGTCGGGACGTCCGGCAGCGGCATGGTGCGGCCCAGTTCGGTACGCACCGTCGCCCCGTGCCGGGCCCGCTGCTCGTACTCGGCGAGCAGGTCCATCGTGGCGGAGCACGCCGAGGTGAACGGCCGCAACGCCTCCCTGGCCTTGACCGAGCGCCGACCGTTCAGCGCGGCCAGCAGAATTGTCTTGGCCATGGCCCGATCCACGCCGAGCCGGTCACCCAGTTCGGCGTATAGGTCGCCGCGTTCAGCCAGTCCGAGCAAGGTCCGGTCGCCGGCCAGGTAGGCCAGGATCCGGGGCTCCAGCTGCGAAATGTCCGCGATGACCAGCCGTCGACCTGGCTGGACGCGCACACACCGACGTAGCGCGTGCGGCAGCGCAAGACCGCCACCTTCAGCGGTCCAGCGCCCGGTTGACGTGGCAGCCGGGTGGAACACCGGCCACCAGCGTTCGTCATGGGTCCAGCGGGCGGCCCACTCGTAGCCGAACCGGTTGGCCAGGAGGTCCAGGTGCCGCCAGCTGGTCAGCGGTGGCACCGCCGGGTGAGCCAGGTGCTCGAAGTCGGAGACCCGGGACCCCTGCACCTGCAGGCCCGCACCGTCGAACGCCTCCGGCACTTCGGTACGCCACCGGAATCGAGCGCCACCGAAGGCAGCCGTGATCTGCTCGTCCAACTCGGACAGCCGCGGATAGCAGCCGGACTCGGTTGGCTCACCGAGCAGCGCAGCCAGGACTTCGTGGTGGCGGGCTGCGTCCCACGGGATCCCGTCGGCGTTCAGGTCGACCGCGGCCAGGGCGTTCGCCGAGTCGATGTCGACCAACCGGTCCAGCGCGCTGGCGTGCGTGGTGGCGCGGAGGTCCAGCTGAGCCTGACGGTAGTCCTCGCTCAGGTCACCACCGTTGAGCTGACCGGAGTCGGTGCGGTGGTAGCCGTCGACGAGTCGCCGAGCCGAGGTGACGCAGTAGCCCCGCCGAAGCCGAACCCCTGCTCTGGCAAGCGTGGCCGCGGTCGCCATGAGATCCGCTGCCACCCACCTGATCCGGCGCGAGCTGTCCAACGCGTCCAGCTCGCGCGGGTCGATGTCGGTGACATCGGCCACCAGCACCGGTGAGGCGCGATCCATTGGCACCACCCGGATCTGACCGGCCTCGGCCAGCCCGGAGACATCGAGCCCGAGGGCTTGTGGTGCTCCGGCGGTCGGGGTGTTGGCGCGGAGCTGGTCGAGCAGCTCAGGCCAGCTGAGTGTCCGGACGGGGCGAGCTGGTGCGTCGAGGTCAACCATGACGAACCGAACCTCCTTGCGGGCTAAGGCAAATCTGCCTGCTGACGATGAGGAGCGAATGAGGCGCCCATGAGGTCAGGTAACGCGGCCCGGAGAAGGTGGTTGGCGCACAAGGAGAAGAGGGGGTGGGGCGCGCTGGGGGGGTGAGCGCGCCCCACCGTGGGGTGACCGGAGCGTCGAGGTGACTTACTCGACGGGCTCCGGCAGGGCAACCGGCGCAGGCAGTTCGCCGGGCCGACCTTGCGACTGGAGGAGGACAAGGCAGTCGCACAGATCGGTTCCCAGGGGCAGCGGCAGTCGCTGGACCGTTGCGCGGAACGGTCGCAGGCGCTCGCGCCACAACTGCGCGCCCAGTTCGCCGGCATCGTCGGCGTCGTGACAGAGCACGACGCGCCGTCCGGCGAGCAGGCGAAGCCACCAGGTGGCGATCGCCTGTGCCCAGGGCACCCCGATCACGGTCCTCCCGGTGCTGGCCATGGCCAGCCAGTCGGTCGGACCTTCAGCTACGTGCACCGGTTCCTCGGCAGCGGCGTCCAGGAGCTGGGGCAGTCCCAGCGGGCACGGGGTGATGCCGGTCAGGGACCGCCACCGCCACCGCTTGGCCACACCCTGCCGGGTGGACCGTCCCTGGAGCCACACGATCTTCTCGTCCCGGTGGGCCGGGAAGATCAACCGGTGTTGCCGGAGCACGAACAATCCGTCGCCCTCGACCAGACCGGCCGCAGTGACGAACTCGGCCGGGTACGCACCGAGCAGCCGCTGGATCCGGCCGAGCGCCGGGTTGGACACCCAGCGGACCCCGAACTCCCCGGCCAGCACCGGGTTGATCGCCCGGCCGGCCAGGTATCCGGCCACGGGCGTGTCCGCGAGTGGTTCGCAGCAGTCCAGCACGGCCGCGTACAGCTCGGCGAACGCCGTGCCGTCCTGAGTCCCGCAGCCGCGGACCAGTCCAGGATTCACGGTGACCGGGCTGTCCAGTTCCTGCGCGAGCGCGAGCAGTTCCAGCCAGGCGGTCCGGAACTCGGTGGACCGCATCCGTGCCCACACACCGAAGATGTCAGTGTGGAACCCGCAGGCGAAGCAGTGCACCGCGTCCGGGTACACCGCGCACGACGGCGTCACATCGCCCCGCCGGTGCAGCGAGCCGTCCAGGCAGCGGATTCGACCGTGCCGCAACGGGATCCCGAGCCGCCCCAGCAGGTACGGCATCGGCAGCGCTCTGCGCAGGGCCTCCTTCTCCCAACTGGACCAGGAGGTCGCGTTGTCCAGCAACAGGTTTCGAGCCGCCGGAAAGGACAGCCCGGTCGAGGTGAGGTAGTCGACCTGGTCACCGCCGCACGCGCAGGACGGGCAGTTCCACCGGCCGGACCAGCCAGCCGGAAGACGATCTCCGCAACGCGGGCAACCCACGCGCATCGGCTGCTCGAAGCGGCCGATGTGCCGCGCGGCGGCGATGATGCCCAGGCGGCTCAGAGCCAGCCGCAGGGTCGGATCGGTTGACACGGTGGTTCACCTCCTTGGCTTGGCCGGTCACTGGTTCAGGTAACGCGGTCGCTCCGCCGGCGCCGGGCTACAGCGGCAGGCACTTGGCCGAGGTCTTCGCCAGGCTGGCGGCCATGACCCACCCGCCGCCGGAACCGGCGAGTTCACGGACGGTGAAGTGCTCCCGCGGGTGTCGTCGGTTGACGAAGTTGCGCGGGTCGGCCCAGACCACCGTGTCGCTGTGGAGGTAGTCGATGGACTCGTCGACGTCGAACTGCGATGTGGCGAACTTGCGGGTGCCGGGCCACCGCACCACGTATTCGCAGGCGATCACCTGCTCGAAGTTGCGGTTCGGTTCACGGGTTGACGCGGCGGCACCCGGGAGCCCGGCGGCCAGCACCGAGGTGGACGCGATGACCAGCGGGATGAGTCTCGACCTGCGCATGTGCCAGTCCTTCCGAAATGGACAGTGGTTACTCGGACCTGAGTCCTGGTAACGCACTGCGGAAGGGCTGGTGGCAGGTCAGTAACCGCCGGGGTCGAAGCCGCCGGAGAGGTCGGTGAGATCCTGCTGCGCGTACTCGGTGAACTGCCGGTCGCCGGCCTCGACGATGCTGCCGGTGATGTCCTCGTCCCGCTGGCGCGTGTCCGACCAGTCCCGCTCACGGTCAAGCCGGAGGAACTCCTCGCCCGCGCGGCGGTGCCCGCGGTCGATGCCGAAGTAGGCATCGTCGAAGGGCTGGAACTCGTGCGGGACGTGCGGGCGGTCCACGGTGCTCATCTCCTTCGGAACGCCGTCCGAGGCGAACCTCCACGGTAACACCGGGCCGGTGCCGCGCGGTTAGGTGAAGTCGCGACCTCTCCAGGCATGAACATCCGCGCCACCACCACACCGGAGCACGCGCTCGCCTACTGGCTCCCCGCCGATCTGGTTCGCCTCGCACACGAGGTCTGCCGCGGCCTCCCACCCACGCCGACCACCGCTCATCCGGCCTGGAACGGACTACTCGCCGCACTGGGACTCGCCCGCGTGCGTTCCCGGCGCCACCCGCTGATCCACCTCGACCTGATCGAGGTTCGCCTGACCGTCGCCGAACAACAGCTGCTGGCCGGCCTCGCCGGGTTGGTCCCCGGGCTGGCCCCGGCATTGAAGGAGGAACTGTGAGTACCCACCAGTTTGTACGCGCCCTGCGCACCCGGTGGATCCCCGCCATGCGGGACCGGGGCTGGCACGCCGAACTCGTCGACCCGGACGGCGCCGACCCGATCCTGCTGATCGACCACGACGAGCGGTTCGTGCGGGTCCCGCTGAACGCGATCTCCGGCACCGCTGTGGCGGACACCGTGGTGGAGGCGACGCTGGAGTTGTGGGTGGACTACGTCCCGGTGTCCGACCCGGAGGCGGCCGAGCACGCGATGCCGATCCTGACGTGGGGCGAGGCCGGTGGGCCGAGCTGGCAGCTCACGGTTCGCCGCGGGCGGCACTGGGTTGGCTGGAACCCGGGCCCGTTGACCACGGCCGCGGTTGAACACCGGTTGTGGCAGCGCGCCCTCGGGCGCTCCGCCCTCCAGGAGGTCCGGCTCGACGGACAGGAGCACTTCGCCCGGTTGCGGTGCAGCCCGGGACCAGCGGCGGCCGCGTTCGCCTGGCCGACCCGGTCGGCCCGCCCGGCCACGCAGGGCCAGGCAGCGCTGGTGTGCGGACCGGACCTCGTCTACGTCGGCGCGGCGGCGGTGTTGCGTCGCCTCCGCGACACCGAGCTGCCGTACGGGATGTTGCTGGGTGCCGCCCAGCTCCAGGTGCTGTCCCGGCGCCTTCGGTCGCTGGCACACGGCGGGCGATGAGCCGCCGGGTTCCTCACCCGCCCAGCCGGGCGGTCGCCACGTCCGTCCACTCGTAGGCCTGCCGGTCGCGGTTGAGGTCGATCAGCGACACCGAGGAGATGGTCACGGCCGCGGTGTGCGCGCCGTGCTCGTCGAGCGCCCGCGCCACCGGTTCGGCCGGCCCCGCCGCGTTGGAGTAGCCCAGCGACACGTGCGCGCGGAACCCCTCCTCAGGCTCGGGCACGTTGTCCTGACCCCAGACGTCGCCGATCGCCGCGCGGATCGCCAGGCGCAGCTCGGCGAGCGCGGCCAACGGCCGCACCGGCATCTGGACACCCTCGGGATCTGTCTGAGCCGGGCCGATGGTCGCGGCGATCGGCGCCAGGCCGGCGCACCGTCGCTGTGCCGCGGCGACGATCCGGTCGACGTCGCCGCGGGCCACCTCGTCGGTGAACCCGATGCCCTGCAACGTCAGGTGCAACCAGCGCACCGGGATCGGGTCGAGCGTCGGCAGCGTGGAGAGCACCGGCTCGTAGTCGGCGACCAGACGCTGTGCTTCGGGCTGGTCGGCGAAGGTCACGTGCCAGGTGTAGAAGGAACGGCCGACCCGCCAGCCGGGTCGCCACCACCAGTGGTTCCGCATCGGCTCCAATACGGGCACCTGCTCGCCTCCCGGGCTATGCCGTCAGTTCCTTGAGCACCGTCTCACGGCCGAAGGCGGTGATGGAATCCCGCACCCGGCCGGCCACCGCCCCACCGACCCCGGTCACCATCTCGTCCACCTCCCGGACGCGATTGAGCAGCGGGTGGATGCGGTGCTGCGGCGCCGTCTCCAGCACCGGGGCGAGCGCGTTCTCCGCGCTGCCCAGGTCACCGAGCACCAGGTGGGCCTTGACCTGCTGGAGCCGGACCATGCGCTCGGAGCCCCGGTTGCGCTGCCCGTCCGGCGTGGCCTCGAAGACGGCGACCGCCCGGTCGGCGTACTCCAGCGCCGTGCTCGCCTGGCCCAGCGCCAGCTCGGCGTCCGACCACAGCGATCCGGCCCGGTCCACCGAGCAGGTGAACGGCCCGGCCAGCTCGTTCTCGGCGCGCGTCGCCACCTCGGCGGCCTGCTCGGCGTGGCGGAGCGCGGCCATGGCGCCGTCCCGGTCACCGGCGCGGGCCAAGTCCATCGCCAGCGCGCTGTACAGGTAGAGGCGGGCGGTCCCGATCTCGGTGTACCGCAGGCCCTCAGCGGCATAGCCCGCGGCGCCGAGGTAGTCCTGCTGCCAGAACGCGGCGGTGTGCTTGGTGGCCAGCACCCACGCCCGCAACGGGTTGTAGTCGGCCCGCTCGGCGCACACCCACGCCACCCGGGCGTGCGTTTCAGCGGCGTCGACCTCGCCCAGGTCCACCGACATCCACGCCAGCATGGTCAGCGACCATCCCGCGGCGGCGTACAGCTCCTGGCTCTGCTGCGGTGTCTGGTGGCCGGTCAACAGGGTGAATGCCCTGTCCCGCAACGCCTTCGTGCGGGCGAACAGCGGCAGCGTGGGTTCCTTCAGGTACGCGCGGGCGACCTTGCGGACGTCGGAGTGCAGATCCTGGATGGTGAACTGCCCGACGTTCGTCGACTCCGCCCAGGACAGGAACTGCGCGGACTCGTCAGCTGCGCTCATCAGCACCTCCTCGACCTGCTGCACGGCATCGCGCGCGGTCACCGACACCGTGCCGGGCCGGGCGCCGGAAGCCCGCGGCCGAGGACGCCGGAAGCCCAATTCGGCGTCCGTGGCCACGCCGAGCACGTGCCGGAAGCCGAGACGGTAGGCGTCGCAGGGCCAGCGCACGGCTCCCCGTTCCAGGCGGGCCACCGCGTGCGTGTCCAGCCCGTGGACCTTGCCGGTGACCTTCCGCAGGTGGCGGTTCACCGCATCCGCCAGCTCTCGCCGGGACATCGACTCGTCCGGGTTCACCGTCGACGGGGTGCGCTCGCGGGCAGCGCGGAGCAGCAGGTTCGGCTGCGTCACGGTCATGAGCACCACCTTGGCCGGGTCACTTCGCAGTGTAGCCGCGACGTCACCGACCGCTGATCAATCTGCCCGGGGCAGCCCCGCTACCTGCCCTATTGCCGATCGCGCCGGACGTCGACCCTGAACCCATGGCGGCGAACACCGCCCCTGGCGCTCCAGGGGCGCTCGCCGACCTGACCGGGCCCAACCGCATCAACCGGACGGCGCTTCGCAGGGGAGCGTCGGCGGACAAGTTGCCGCGGTGCTGGTTGTGCCCGGCCCGGGTGGACGGGGCGGGAATCCGGCTTAACGCAGCCCCGTCCACCCGCCTGAACCTGCGGCGGGGCACGAGAGGCGCGAACCACGTGCCCCGCCGCACCCAGCAACGGACGGGGTGGACATGGACAGGTGGCACGTCGTGCTGCGGACGATCGCGCTGACCACCGGCTCGATGTCGCTGGCGGTCGCCGCGGTGCACCTGCTGTGCCCAGGCACGCCGGCCGCCGGGCCACCGCGCTCGACTCCCCACGGCGGCGCGCGAGGTCGAGAGGCGCCCGCCCTGCCGGGTGCCGGCCAATTCGTCGGCGGTGGGAGCTGGAATGACTAGTGTGCCACCAGGGATCGACCTGTTCATGCTGGTGCGATTGGGCTGGCATGCGGCCGAAGTGATCCTGATGAACAGGTATCGCCGTGTGGCCAGGGGGTTCGCGCGCCACTTCAGCCAGTGCTCCGGCGAACAGGATCAGATCGTGGCCGAGACGTTCCTGCGGCTGTTCCGCGACGTCAAGAACGGTTCAGGACCACAGAACAGCACGGCGTTTGCCTTCTGCCTGAAGCCGATGGTTCGCCGGGTCGCGACCGACCGAGCCCGGCGCCGAGCCGAAGAACGGCGGGCGGACCAAGCCGCGGAGCGGCGGCACCACGCTGCCGTCGACTTGACCAAGTTCTCCTTGCCAAACAAGGAAAAATCATGACTGGGAAACGTCAGGGTGGACCGATCATGCATGTGGTGGACGGTGCCAAGATTGGCAAACCAGGCTCATCGACAAGCCGGACGAAGCCGATCTCGGCCGCGCTGCTGTCCACGGAGGACGCGGTAGAACTCATCCGCGATCTCGCCGTTCCCGGAATGGCCGAGATCAAGCAGCGCGAACTGGCTCGCATGCTCGACGCGATGGACACCGCGCTCACCGCGGCCGAGGAGTCCGTTGCCCAGGAAGTGCGCCGCTTCCTCACGGAACGGGCGGACAGCAATGACTGAACGACACGCCGTTCCTGATGTTCTCGCACAGCAACATGACCCGGAAGACGCGGCAACGAGAAGTCATGATCGGAAATCCAGTGAGGTGAGGACGATGGCTGACCCGCGTCGCTGTTTCACCTGTAACAACAAGGGCTTCGTCATGGCCAACTGCAACTTCCCGCCGTTCACGAGGCCATGCCCGGACTCGCAGTGCCCGTCCAAGGGTTCTGGTCAGCCGACACCCCGTCCCGTCAGCCCGCTACGACACCTGGCTGCCGCACCTCCTGTCCCCGCCGACGAGGAGAAGGCCGGTGGAACTGAAGAACACAAGGCAGGTTAGCCATGCGGTACAACAAGATCCGGGCAGCACTGCGGAAACTCGGCCAGCGGCGGCCGTTCAGTGGACCCTTTCTGTGCGGCCCCTGCCGGGCTGACTCACACCACTGGCAGGTTGCCGAACGTCGTTTGCCCACCAACGGGTTCATCTCGATCAGCTGTCAGTGCCTACGCTGCGACTGCGGCGCGGGGCGTGTCCTGCGCCTGCACCTCGACGCACATCCGCCCGGCTCACAGCCGGATGACGTCGGCTTGACGAAGTTCGCGCGCCTGCTCGGACTGCCTTCGGCACCTACCCCGCGGGCCCGTTGGCTGCAGGCCGGGAAACTACGGCGCACCAGTCGGGTGTGCGGGCGAATGCGCCGGGAGACACAGTGGACCGTCGGGGTACTTCTCGTTCTCGTCCTGTTGGTCACAGTGGCCTTGTTCAGTCGTCGAGCCGCGACCTGGTCCACATGCGACAGAAGGAGCTGATCCAATGCTGTTTGTCCACCATGCCATGGTGTTCATCGCAGGCATGATCGTCGGCATGGTCGCCTACGGCCTACGGCGGGACCGGGTCGCCGAAGTCACCGGCGGGGCCAGCGAGGCTCGCACAGTTGCGGGCCACCTGACGACCGCCGACCGGCCGGATCCTCAAACTGCTGCGACTCAACCCAACCGCCGGCACGCGTGCCGGTGTTCGCCGCTCGATGTGCGGAACTGTCCACACCGGACCGTGATCGAGCTTCGCCGCTCGACGAGAGATCCGAGCGGGGGCTCCACCGCACTTGCGGGAGTTGCGTGAACCCGTTGCCGATGCGGGCTTTCCCTCCGCAGCGCCAACGGATTCGCCCGGTAGCAATGCCTCACGAGAATAAGGACTGGCTTCGCGGATGACCGACACCCCAGGCTCTGAGAACACCCGTTCCGTCCCGCTCACGCCCGACGTTACGATCACCGTGCAGGTGACCAACGGCGTGCCCACCCTGATGATCACCACCGTCGAGTTGGAGCTGGCCTTCCACCCTCTCGACGCGACCACCATCACTCGCGTCGATCTGGACAAGGCAGCGATCTTGCACGAAGCGACCCAGGTCTATTTCGATGCGTGCGCGCGCCACCTGGCGGTTCGGGAGTCGTTTGGCGACTGGCCAGGACAGGACACCCCGATACCCCCAATTGGGTGACCTAATTGGCTGTCCTCCATTTGGACGGAACATTTCATCGACTCGGACGGTCCCATGTACGGTGACTCGCTGTACGGGGACGCGTACGAGGGGATGGGTCGTGCACGAGGGGAACGGGACCGGGGGCACCAGTCTGCCTTCGGCAGCCGGAGGCAGTGCCGGATTCAAGGTCAACGAGGACAACGTCCTGCAGATCGCCAGGGCCGTCCAGGACCAGGCGAAATGGTTGTATACCGAGATCGACGCGTGTTCGCGGGACATGCGAACCGAACCGGCTCGGCAGGACCCGGTCAGCAAGGACGTGGCCAAGGCGCTGAACCGGAAACTGGTCGAAGACCCGGACTCCTACATCAACCGGGCGATCGCCTATGCCGAAGAGCTGTCCCAGGCGGTCGAGCAGATGAAGGCCGCGGCCAAGACCTACGGATTCACTGACCAGGACATCACCACGGCGCTGAACGGCCCGGTGAGTCCCCGTGTCTGAACGCCGGCTTCTGCCCCTGGCGCTTGTCGTCGGAACATTGGTGCTCGCTGGCTGCGGCGTGGGCGGTACGGCGACTCCGTCGAGTTCGCCAGCTACGAGCCCCACTTCAACCGCGGCACTTCCCGCGCGGCCGAAAGTGATCTCCATCGACTCGCTCGATCCCTGCACCGTGCTGACCACAGGTCAACAACAGCAACTCCAACTTGACCAGCAACCGGAGCGCAACGGGCCCGGCCAGGCCGACAAGAACGGGAACCGGGGTTGCACCTTCTTCAAGGTCGGCTCCAGTCCTCGTTTCACCTACCTGGTCACCCCGGTACCGCAGGAAGGCGCTGAGGTCTGGCTCAAAGGTGAGCGCAACGTCCTGGTCAAGCAGGTCACCGCGGCTGGTTTCGGCGCGGTCGAGACGCGGATCGGCAACACCGCCACCAGCTCGTGCAACGTCGTCATCGACGTTGCACCGGGGCAGAGCCTGGACGTGCAGTTCGGGCTGAAGACGGTGGGCGCGATGACCACGGATCAGGTCTGCGGCAAGGCGCGGGAGGGCGCCGAGCTGATCATGCAGACCCTGTCCGTGCGGAGCTGAGCTACACAAGGTCAACAGGGGGTTCGGGGATGAGTAGTGGAACGGTTGGCAGCTACCGGTTCGAGGGCCATCCGCTGTCGGAGAAGCATGGCTGGATGCAGCAGGGCAAAGGCCCCGCCGAGTTCGTGGCGGCGCAGGCCGCGGTGACCCGGCTCGGCAAGGCCCTCGCCGAGACCGACGCCAAGCTGCGCAAGGTGGTCGGTGAACTCGGCGGGGAATGGAACTCCGTTGCCGGGGCACAGGCCGGCGCGCAGATGCAGCAGGCCGCGGGATGGGCCGGGGGGTCCGGGTCGGCGGCCACGACCACGCAGGGCCGGGTGGTGGCCCAGGCGGATGCGGTGTCCACGGTGAGTTCGGCGGTGCCCGCGCAGCCACCGGTCACCTACAGCTTCGGCGACGGCTTGGCGGATGCGTTCAACAGCCCGTTGCGGGTGTTCGGGATGAGCAGCAACCTCGATCGCGAGGTGGAGAAGCAGCGCGCGGCCGACGACGCGGCCAACCGGGCGCTGTATGCCTACCAGTCCAGCTCGCAGTCCCACGTCGCGCTGGTCCAGCCACTGCCGGAGCCGCCCAAGCTCACCGGCTCGGCCGCGCCGACCGAACCAGGCACACCGCCAGGACCGCCGATCGTCCCGCCGCCGGGCACCCGGCCGCCGGGACCGCGCGGCCGGGACGGCTCCCGCGCTCAGCCTCCGCGGACTTCCAACCAGGGCAACGATCCTGGTGTGCCCCAGCCGAACGACCCGGTGCGCCCTGGGCCGGTGACGCCACCGGGCGGTCAGCGAGAGCCGATCGACCAGGTCATCAGCAGCTTCGACAATCCGACCCCGCCGCCCAGCCTCGGCCAGCAGCCCGGACAGCTTCCGCCACCCGGCGGCGGCACTGCGGCGCCTCTCAGTGGTGGGGCTGGTGGCGTGGGCGGTCCCCTCGGCGGCTTCAGCGCCGGCGGTGGACCTGGTGCCGGTGCCGGTGGTGTGGGAGGCCGCGGTGGCGGTGCCGCTGGGGTGGGTAGCCAACCTGGCGTTGCTCGACCCGCCGCCGGGGCGGCCGGTGTTTCCGGTCGGGCCGGTGCCGCGGGGCAGGGCTTCATGCAGCCCGCGGCGCCCGGTGCTGGGCGCGGCGAGGAGGACACCGAGCACTCCAACACGTTGTGGGTCAAGGACGACAGCCTGTTCGCCGACGACCGGCCGGTGATGCCGCCGGTCATCGGCGAGGGGCCGGAGTGAGCCGGATCGGCTCGGTCCTGCGGCTGTCCGGTGTGGAGTTCGAGGCGTGCTGGGAGTACCTGCAACTCGGCGAACTGCCCTACGCGCTCGACCTGCCCAGCCCAGGACGCACCTGGGAGGAACGCCGCCAGCTCCTCCAGCAGGTTCTCGCCGACCTCACCGACCGCGGCCTGGTTGACCGGGGCGGGCTCGTGCCCGAGCTGGTCGAGTCGATCGCCATGCTCGCCAGGTTCCGGTGGGCCATCGACGGCCGCGTGTTCGGCGAGACCTCGCTCCGGTTCCGGGGCGCGGTGGATGGTGAACACGCTGTGCTGGCCGTGCTCGACCACGACCACCAGATCGAGCTGCGGCAGCTACCCGACCACGCGCTGATCGGCCAGCTCGTCGCCCTCACCGGTGACGGGCCTGCACCTCGCGTTGCCTCGGCCAACGTGCGCGAGGCTGTGCTGGAGGCCGCGGTGCGTGCGGCGGGGGATGACCTTCGGCGGCTGCCCCAGGTGCTGGTCGACCTGGGCGAGCCGGCGGGGCAGGCCAGTGCGTTGGCCCACGCCTGCACCGGCATCCTCGCGATGGGGCAGTTCTCGGTGGTCATCGTCGACCAGGACGGCACCCGCCGTGGCAGTGCGAACGCGGTTGGCTGGCACACCACCGAGGCAGGTCGGTTCGTCCAGCTCCGCAACGACGGCTGGGTGACGGTCACCCCGGGCGGCCCGGCGCTACTTGTCGCGCAGCTCCGGCAACTCGTCGACCGCAGATGATCCGGCGCTCCGCAGGTGTCTGCCGTTAGCGACGTCGAGCGCGCCTGCCAGCCCGAACCGTGCCAGGGATTGGAGAACGTATGCCCAGAGCCGAACGTCGATCTCGCAACCAGCGGTCCGACGCGGTGTTCAGTGTGCTGCTGTTCGAGATATTCATGCTCGGCCCGCTGTTCGTCTGGTCTATCAGTCCAAGTGAAGCTGCCAAAACACCTCTTGGCCAGACCGGCTCCCTGATCACCGTCGTTCTGTTGATGGTGGCGTTCGCGGTGGGAGTGGCACTCACCGCCTTCGTTGGCGCGGCGCCGCGGAAGCTGCGTCTCGCGGTGGTCGTCCTGCTGTGGACGATGTTCGCGGCCGTAGGTGCGCTCTCGACCGCCGTGGTCCTGAACGCCTCAGCCGCCTGGATTCCGCTCCTGGCCGGATGGGTGCTGATCATTCCCGCGACGCAGGCAGCACAACGTGCACTCCGCGCAGCATCCGACTCGCCCACCTCTGGAGGTATCGAGCAGTCATGAACGAGCAGTTGCTTGCGCAGCTCACCCAGCTACAGGACTACGCGACGAAGATGCAGACGCTGATGAGCAGTGCCGAGGCATCCGCGCCCCGCCTGGCCGAGGGAACGGACGCGACCGGATTGGTCCAGGTCACCGTGGGACCAGAGGGTCTGCCCGCCTCCTTTCGGGTGGACAACGCGTGGGCCTGCCGGATCCGGCCGGAGGCGTTCGGCTCGACCGTGCTGGAGGCATTCCAGGCCGCGATCAGCCAGCGGATGGCCTCCTGGTCGGACGCGTTGGTGTCCGACGGCTGGAAGGACCAGCTGGACCGGTTGAAGGCCGCGCCGGTAGACGTGGCTGGGCCTGGGCAGGCACCCACTGGGATCCGCACACCGCGTGCAGCCGAATCGCCGCGCCCGCTCGATGTGATCACCGAGGACGTGCTCAAGGCGTTCAACAACCTCGACTCGTTCACCCCCAGCACGGACGACACCAACGCCACCGGCACCGATCGCTCCGGCAAGCTCGCCCTCGTCCTGTCCCCGACCGGCCTGGTCTCCTGCACCGCGGAGGAACGCTGGGTTGCCGATCAGACCGCGACCCGGCTGATGAACGCACTCGGTGAGGCCCTGGCGTCGGCCAAGGAGGCATTGCGGAGTCAGCAGAACGTGCCCCCCGCGAATCCGGCAGGCGGAATGGACAACGTGGTCGCCGAGGTCATGGCACTGCTCAACAATCCCCACCGGCTCGCGGACTGAAGGGACAACAGCGATGGCGCCACCAACGTCAGATCAGGTCAGGGCAGCCACTGCCGCTCTGCGCAACGAGGCCGGTGTGTGGGACAAGCAGTCTGCGGACATGGCAAAGGTCGGCTCCCAGGTGGAGACGTTGCGGCTCAATCGTGTCGAAGCTGGGCTGTTCCAGATGGTCTTCGACACCTACACCGCGGTGATCGATCAGGTCATCTCCCGGTCCGGCGAGGGCGCGCAGCGCATGGGCGAGGTCGCCACCACCCTGCGGCAGGTCGCCGACACCTACGAGCAGGAAGAAGCGGCCAACCTGCACAAGATGAAGAACCTGTACTGAGGGGGAGATCGCGGAATGGGATTCAGCAACGCGCAGTTCGAGGAAGTCAAAGAGAAGATCATCTCGGGGGCGAGTGATCTTGAAGTGAATGTGGCGGCGCTCCGAGCCGTGATTCGGACCCACCCGCAGATCGCGCTCATGCCTGACTTTGTCAAAGATGCCGTCCAGTGGTGCTCGGAACAGATCTATCGCCTGGGCTACCAGTTCTGCGCCGCTGTCAAGGACGCCGCGATCGGTATCGCCGCCCCAGTGCTGTTCTTCACCTACGCATTCGACTGGCAGGACATCCGGGGCCTGGCGAGCAACGTGGTCGGTCAGCTCAAACCGGAGGCGATGCCGGCGGCCGGCTCGTGGGCAGGACAGGCGGCCGCCACGTACAAGACCAGCATCAAACCCCAAGGTGAGGCCGCCAACAAGATCGCGACCATTGCGGAGAAGACTTCGATCGCATTGGGGTTCAGCGCAGCAGGCGGCTTGGGCTTCTACGCTGGCGTGGGTGCGATCCTGGCGAAGCTCATCGCTACCGTCGTCGCCGCCATTGCCGCACTCGGGACGGGGGTCTTCTCCTGGGTAGGCCTGGGCCTGGTTCTGGGTGAGATCAGTATCAGCATCGGCATGCTCGGGGGCCTGGTCACCGGCCTCACCGCATTCCTGGGGAGCCAGGCGCAGAACCTGATCAGCCTGCACGGCGAGGCAGTCGACAACAGCTTCTTCCCGGGCGGTAAGTGGCCGGACCCGTTTACCGGTTCCTTCAACGACGGCAGCGTCAAGGACGGCGACGCCGACTGGTCGCTCAATCGGTAGCGCCACTTCATCCCCTGATCCAGCGGCTGCGGGAGTTCGGCGAACACATCGTCGACCCCGCAGCCGCACACGCATTGCTCGGACAGGCACGTATGGGCCGTCCAACCTGGGACCCGGCCGTCGCGCTTCGGGCCGTCTACCCCACCGAGGCCGCCTTGAGCGGTGCCAGCGGAGCCGGACAGACGATGCGAGCACCGGGCGCCGAACCTGCGACAAGGCTCGCTGACACCATCGGCCTGGCAACCGCCGTGGAGAAGATCCAGCCTGCCACCAGTGGTTCGCCCGAGGGATACACCGCACAGTCAGCGGTTACTGAACGTGATCGCCAAGGGGGGCGCGGCAAAATGCCGCGCCCCCAAACGGCACGACGGCCAAAGGCCGCCGAAGAAAAGATATGGGCCAAAGGCCCATATCACGATGAATCCACTCTCCGCGACACCGCTTGTTTCCACAGGTCAGCGCGTTGCGAATGTCGTATATGCCGGGGCAGTTCCACAGCGCTCACCACAGCGGCTGAATCGGCACTGCCTGGCCATCGATTCCCCACTCGACCAGTTGGCGCGGCAACGTCGCGGGCGTCGTCACCACGGCCCGGAACGCCACAGAACTTCCCGATTCCGCCAGCGCGCCGGCCACCGCATTCACCCGGCCAGGACTGCGGCGGGCACAGAGCACCGCGACGTGGACGGTGTCTCCGGGCAGCAGCTCAGCGAGCCACCCAAGGCGTCGGATATGGCGGGCGAGCCCGTCATATCGCCCGCGGCGCTCGGCTTCGATCACCAGCAGCAACCGGCGGTCCGCGCACTGGAAGCCGACCACTGCGTCGGGAATGACCCACCCTGGACGGCTGGATTCGTCCAGCCGAAGGCGGCGGGCGACTCGGAGCGTCCCGAGCACCCCCGGCCACCGGAGCAGCAGCCGCCGGACCGCCGAGATCAGCAACTGATCGTGAACCTGGTCCTGTTGTCGTGGACGGCGCGGGGCCGCGGTCGCGGTGGAACTCGCCACCGCGCGGGCACAACGACGGCCGAGTTCGGTCAGCCTCCATCGCCCCGGCGGCACCGCGGTGTCGACGATCCACCCGGCCGTCCGCCACTCCTGGACCGCCTGTCGCACATCCACTTCCCGAACCAGGCGACCCCAGGACGCGGCGACCTCGGCCACTGATTGGCACACTGCCGGAACGTCGTGCTGGCCCCGGACCGGCAGGGCCACAGCCAGCGCACGCCGGGCGACTTCTCGGCTTGGCGCCGTCCACAACGGGGCGCTGACCAGGGCGTTGCTGATCGCCTCGACGCCCGACGGCGTAACCCGGATCGGCCGTGCCGGTCGGCCAGGCGCGCGGTCGCGGGCCAGCCAGCCGATCGTGCTGAGGCGCCGCACCAGGTGGCGGGCCGGCGGCCGTCCGCAGGCATCAGGCAGCCGATCCAGGTCGCCGAGCAGCGTCTCGTCGAGCCACCCGAACTCGCTCAACGCCCACCACACCGGCCGCCAGTCGCGACTGACCACCGGTTGCGGCACCGCCTCCACCAGCCCGATTCGGACGGCGGTCCGCAGGCCCTCACCTCGACGCAGTGCCTTCTCCACGCCCTCGGTAGTCGGGGGTGCCACGCAAGGCGCGGCAGTACCGACCTTTCCCGGCGTACCCGCTCGACCGACGCCGAGGAGCCACAGTGGACACCCCGAAGATCATCCTGGTCACGAAGCCGAAGGGCGGCGTCGGCGCCACCCACGTGTGCGCGCTGCTGGCGCACGGCTTGGCCGCCACCGAACCCACCCTGTTCGCCGACCTGGAACCCCAGGGCGACGGCGCGCAGATCCTGGCCATTCCCATGCGCACCACCGGCACCGTCAAGGACTTCCTGTTCGACATCCGCCCGCACGCCGAAGTGCTGCGCGAAATCCCCACCGCAGCCCGCGGCTACTACCTCGCGCCCGACCCGGAACTCAACCGCCCGACCGGAGCGCCGCTCTACGACCCGGGCCGACTCCGCCGAGCCGCCGCCGAGGCGGGAATTACCTGGGTGGTCGTGGACACCGTCAAGCTGCCCGATGCGCGGACCCTGGCCGTGCTGGCCGAGGCGGACCTGGTGCTGTGCGTCGTCGCCAACGCCTTCGGTATCCGCACCCTCGCACACACCCAGGCGCAACTGGTTCGGCGCGCGCGACCCGGCGCCCTGCACACCCTGGTCAACCGGATCCGCAAGGACCGCAGCGAGATGCTGCTGCTCGACAGCCTGATCGAGCACGCCGACGCGGAGCGGTTCCGGATCTGCCCCGTCCACATTGGACACGACGGCTGGGTCGCGCACGCGGTGCGCCACGGCCGCAGCCCGTTCGCTGTCGGCAACGCCCAGGCCACCCATCGCGCCTCCGCCGCGCTCGCCGACTGGGTGCGGGGCAGGCTGTCATGAACCCGATGCTGACCAACCTGGACGCCACGGACACCAGCACCGCACTCGGCGACTTCGCCGACGCCGCCGACGACGACCGGGTCGCCGTCCCCATCCCCCTGGCAGCCATCACCCGCTGCATCCAGGTGTGCGGGGTCGACGCCAAGCCGGAGGACATCGCCGAGCTGGCGGCCAACATCGACGACGTCGGACTGCTGCACCCGATCGAGGTCAACCCGAACGGCGACGGCACCTACACCCTGATCAAGGGCAACAGCCGCCGCCTGGCCTTCCTCCAGCTCGGGCGGGAGACCATCCCGGCCTTCGTCGACCCACGGCCCTCCAGCGAGGAACTGCTGGCCGAGTTCATCCGCGCCCAGGCGTCGGAGAACGCCCACCGCAAACACCTGACGATCCTGGAGACGCTGAACACCATCAACCGGCTCACCGAGCCGCCGTGCTCCTGCGGACGCAACCAGGTCGGCCGGATCATGCGCCTGCCCGAGACCACGCTGAAGCGCTACTGGAAGGTCCACCGCACCCTCCGCGACCGCGGTACGACCTGGCTGCCCGAGGTCCGGCTGTGGCTCAACACACCGAACGCCACCTGGGCGGTGGCCGCGGCCTTCGCCGCCGACCGGGGCCTGGAGCGCGTGTTCGCAGCCACCGGAGAGCTGCCCAACCTGATGCCGGACAGCCCCGCGCCCGTGCCGCCGACCGGTCCGGAACCAGCTCGACCCGCTACCGCAACGTCATCTGATCGGGGGACCCAATTGGCCCCCCATAACGCACCTGCACCAGCAGCGACCCCCCGCGATTCCACGCCCCTGCCCACACCACCGGCCGTACGGGCTGAGGATTCGCCGGCGCGTGGCCGCCGACTGCTGCAACGGCTTCGGCGCCTGCTCGTGGAACTGCACAACGTCGCTGCCGAGCTGCCGCCTGAACTGCTGCAGGAGATCAGCGAGGAACTCGCGGCCGGTGCCACAAGGACGAGAACAACGGAGTGATCGTCGGAAATCTCTTTCAGCACAAGGAGAACCCTGTGTTCGGAATCCTCATTGGACTGATCATCCCTGGCGGTGCCCAGTGGCACGCCCACCGGTTCTGGGCCGGGCTCACCTACCTCGGCTGCGCGGTGACCATCGGACTGTTCGCCTACCCACGGTTCGGGTGGCCGCCCCTGCTGCTGGTGCCCGTGCTCGCCTTGATCGAGCAGTGGGCGTGGCACCTCGCCCGGCAGTCCGCACGCGGCAGAGGCGTTACCTGAGCGGCTGTTCCCGGCATCCCGGGAACACGTACCTCGACACGTCCACAGCGTGCCCAGCGGTCCTGGCACGGACCGCACCTCCAGCCAGCTCCAGGCCAGGGAGCGTCCACGATCTTGTCATGAAGGTGGTGGAAACCCCTGGCGGCTCTCCAGCTCCGGCCTCGAATCCGGAGCAGGGAGCCCTGGCTCGCCAGGGAAACCATGCAGGACAACAACAACACGTCAACCGTCAACCAGATCCATCCGGCCCTGGTGTCCTCCTCCCTTCTTCGCGGACTCGCGGAGGGCCAGGCGCAGGCACTGGCAGCAGAGCTGACGATGGCCGAGTTCCTCCCCGGGATGAGAATCTTCGGCGAAGGCGCCCTCGGCGACCACCTGTACGTGATCTGCACGGGCAAGATCAAGATCAGTCAGTCGGTGGGCACCGATGCCCAGCGACTGAAGCACCTCCTGGGGCCAGGCGAACTGTTCGGTGCCGCGTTCGAGCTTGAAAGCGGCCTGCACACCACCACGGCAACCGCGGCGACGGGTATCACCGCCGCACGTATCCGATACTCGCGATTGAACGAGTGGATCGCCGTGGAGCCGAACATCCAGCGGGAGATCCTGATCGAGTTGTCCGGACGTGCGATCGAGTTCCATGCTCGGCGCGACGAGCAGCTCGTGCTCAGCGTCAGGTCCAGGCTGGTGAAGCTGTTTCTCCTGCTGGGACAACGATTCGGCCGGGAGGTCGGCGGCGCGATCAGCCTCAAACACCACTTGGACCACTCCGAACTCGGTGACCTGATCGGCGCCGACCGCCAGGCCGTGCATGGAGCCATGACCGAGCTGATCCGCCTCGGGGTGATCTCGCGGAAACGCCGCGGAGTCAACCTGCTCGACCCGCAAGTGCTGGCCCACCTGGCTGAGTGAGGCGACCCCGTCATGCAGATCATCGACAACGACGGGGTGGTCGCGGCCCCGCTGCAGCACAGGTTGGCCTCCTCCTGGCTGTTTCGCAGCCTCAGCCCCGCGCAGGCCGTCAAGTTCCAGCGGGAGATGCGGTTGGCGACCTACCAGCCGGACGAGCTGATGTTCCTCGAAGGCGAGCACGGCGACCGGGCCCACTTCATCTGCACCGGCAGGGTGAAGACAAGCCGGGCGATCATCGACCGGCCGCGCTACCTGCGTGCTCTCCTGGGGCCTGGCGACCTCGTTGGCGTGGCGTCCTTCCTGGACTCAGGGCCGCGGGACTTGACCGCGGTGGCCGTCACGAAGGTGACCACGGCAAGCATCACCTGGGAGCAGTTGCGGACCTGGTGTGACCAAGTCCCGGCGATCGGTCTCGACCTCGCCCGCGAACGACACGCCCGCGCCCGGGAGTTCGAGACGCGAGCATTGCACCTGGCGTTGCTGGACGCGTCGGCCAGGTTGGCCGGCCTGCTGCTGGCTCTGGCGAGGGGCTTCGGCGTCACCGAGCAGGGAGTGGTCCGGGTTGAGCACCACCTCACCCAGGATGAGCTGGCCCACCTGATCGGCAGCAGCCGGGAGACCGTCAGCAAGACGATCCAGCAGTTCACCACCCGGGGCTGGATCCAGCCGATGGAAGGCGAGGTGTGGCTGCTGAAGCCGGACCTACTCCTGCGAAGGGCACGCTGACCGGTTGGTTCGAGTGTTTCCAGGGACATCGGAGTTCGCGACCTGCGGCTCCGGTGTCCCTCCCCATGTGCGCGTTAGCTGGCAGGTCGTGGTGATCAGCAACCCAACCGCGCGGAGGTGATCCGGGTGCCAATCTGCCAACAACGACGCTGGCTCGCCGTCCGCGCCGCCGCCTTCGTCATGGCCATCGCCGCCGCCACCGGCGCGGTGGTCACCCGCGATCTCGACGGCCAGGCACTCGTGCTGATCTCCCCGCAGTCCGGCAGCGCCGACTACGTCAAGCGAATCGACGCCGTCGCCGAGGAGTTGCTGGGCAATGACACCGCGATGCGCGCCGTGCTCGGCCAGAACACCCGCAACCTCACCGCGGACCCGGTTCGCCGGTCGCTGGCTACGATGCGGCAACTGCTCGGCGCGACCAGCTCCGAACTGACCAGGATGCGCGAGGAGAAGCGCGTCCCCGAGCCGTTCGGCGCCAGTCACGGCAAGCTCGCCACCGTCGTGGGCACGCTCAGCCAGCACTACGAGGCGATGCAACGCGCCATCGCCGCCACCAACGCCGCCGACCAGCAACAGGCCCTGCTGGCCGCCCGCACCCTGGACACCCGCTACGCCGAGCTGCTCATGGACTACCTCCGCGACTACCAGCAACGCCTCCACGCCGCCGGGTTCCGCCTGGACAAGGCACCGCGGTGAGTACTGCCTCCGAGCCCGCGCACACCCTCCGCCACAACCCCGAATGCTCCGGGTGCCACGACTACGCCGTGCTGCTGGCCCGCGAGATCGGTGCCCGCCGCGCCTTCTACCAGGCCGGCGTCTCCCACGCTGACGCGCTGGCCGCCTTCCGCCGCGGCGTCATCGGCTACCTCAAGGGCCGTCACCCACTGCGCACCGAACGCCTCAAGAAGGACGGGTTTCCGTTGGGGCCCAACACCACCGAGTCAACACTGCTCGCGGCGATGGCGCAGTGGGACCAGATGCGCGACGGCGAACTCCGGCACAGCGCGGAGAACGCGGTCCGGGACGAACTGCACGCCCTGCGTGCCCGCAACGCCGAACTGGAGGGCGCGCTGGCCAAACACACCGAGCACCGCAACGCCGACCAGGCCGTCTACCTGGAGCGCCTGCACCACTACGAGGAACAGGCGCAGAGGTTGACCAGCCAGCTCAGTGAATGTGCCAACGATCGCCGCGAGCTGTCCCGCGGCGCGGTCCGCCTGGCTGACCACATCGCCGCGGGCGGCGGCACGTTGCCCACGCTGTTCCGGCGCCCGGACTGGTACCGCCGCTGGGCCGAAACCGGCCCGGCCAAGCCGATCAAGAGGCCGACGACCACCCCGCCGGACAAGCCGAAACCAACGTCCGCACCGGGGCCGACCCTTGGCAAGGCATCAGTCGCACCTATCAGAAACGTTGGGGTGAAACGATTCTCCAGGATCTTTGGACTGGCACGCTGTGGACGTTGGGGCAGATCGGCCAGGACGGGACGGCCGCCGAGCGCAGGACGCTGATTGACCAGCTCGCCGACCAGCGACTCCTCGTCCGGCACGACCGCGGGCAGGCCGACGTCCTGATTCCCCAGGACAAGCTGGCCGAGTTCGCCGCCACGGTCAGCGCCCGGCTCGGCGTCCGCCGGCCGTCGGTGGCGAAGAAAGTCCTGGACTGCATGACCACCTTGGATGCCACGACGCAGCGCTCGATCCTCCGCGCTCTGGCCGGTGTGGCCAGGGACAACCACCTGCGGGTCCTCGCCGGCAAACCTGGTCAGGCCCCGCTGATCAGTGTGCGGCCGCTCAGCGGCCCCAAGCTTCCGCCCCGCTGGTTGCTGCCCTGGTTGGTCAACCAGCCCGAGCTGATGCGGAACCTGCTCGAACGCGCCCGAGCCAAGGACGCGACCACCGGCTTGATCGTCGCGGTGCACCGGCAGGACGACGGCGCCGACGATTCGGTGTGGGGACCACTTGTCCAAGCCGCCGGGTACGACCCCGCCGAGGTCAAACGGCTCTGGCTGTCGTCGAGTAGCTGACCCGCCGCGTTACCTGCCTGGTGAACCCAATGGCTCGAACCACGAGGTGAGGCAACGATGCAGGCCGTTCACACCCTCGGTGTGCTCATCGTCAACGGGCTGCTCGCCGCCCTGCTGATGGCGCTCAACCACCTCACCGTGGTGGTGCTGGCCGCCTGCTGCGTGCTGCTGGCCAGACTGGATATTCTGGCCGCGCGCCGGGCGGCAGCCAAGGTCACGGCGAGGCGGACGTGAGCAGCCCGCGCCGCCGCACCGAGCTGCTACTGCGCCTGCTCGGCCGGATGATGCGATCCACCCAGCGCCAACCTGATCGAGTCCGGCCCACCGTCAACGTCATGGCCACGTGGTGCAAGCACATCGTGCTCGGCGCGGCGGTGTGGACGGTCTCCGCGGTCACCCGCTCGCCTGCCGTGCTGCACGTCGCGCTGTACCTGCTGATCACCGGCATCGCCGCCTCCTGCCTGCTGGTCAACGCCGCGGCAGAGGTCAGGCACGAAACCCGTTGCTGGGTAGCCGTGCTGTGCGCCGGAACCACGGCGGTCAAGCTGACCTTGGCCGTGATCGCCGGATCCGGCGCACAGGGCGTGAGCGAGGCGTTCGGCGCGGAGTTCTCCAGCACCGCGCGCAATCTGCTCGGCGGGCACCTGCCGTCGTTGTTCGTCTACGCGGTCATCGCGGTGCCGTTCGGCTGGAGCCTGTGGCTGGTGCAGAAGTGGCGCCTGTACGGGCGCACCCACCGGTACGAGTCGCTCGTCCGGCACGCCCGACGACAAGACCACTTCCAACCCTGACGAACGGAAACCCCTGTGACACAAGCACTCCACGGCGACGGCGCATTGGCCGAGTTCGCCGACATGCGCCTGCACTCCGCGGACGTCGTCCCGGACCCGGGCAACGCGCAGGCAGTGCACAGCCTCGACTACCGGCTCAGCGTTCGCGACCACGGCGACCCCGACTGGCGCCCGCTGGTCAAGTCCGTGCGGTTCCTGCGCATCGTGCGCATGCCGGTCCTCAACCCGATGCTGCGCAAACGCGCCAACGAGTACGACGACCAGCGTGACCTGGTAAGAGCCCTGTGGGCACAAGGAATCCACTACGTGTGCGTGCTCGGCGACACCGGCGCCGAGGGCCTCGGCGTGCTCAACCTCATGGGCGTCCAGGGCCTCGGGAACACCCTCGCCGAAGCCCGTGACCAGGCCGACCGGCACTACGCCATGCTCACCGCCCAACTCACCGGCACCTATCCGCAGATCCGATTCCGCCCCCTGGCGCCACCAGAGGCGGAATGGTTGCTGCACAAGCAACAGCAGTGGTCGCACGTCCTGCCCATCCGCGGCATCCCCATGCCGCGCCGCGATGTGGGCGAGGATCTGCGGATGCCGCTGGCCGGCACCCACGAGTCCGGTGGCGAGTTCGAGGAGGGCATCGAGGAACTGATCCGCGGCCTGCTCGGCGGCCCCGGCTACCTCCTGGTCCTCATGGCCAGCCCCGTTTCCCTCGACCAGGTCACCTCCCGCCTCTCCGCCGCCGCCGAACAGCTCTCCACGGTGGCCTCCCAGGTGCACGGACAGCGCAGCATCTCCGCGGGGGTCGGGTTGCCGATGATGTTCTCCACCGCCACCGGGGACGCCTACGGCAACGCGCACAGCTTCGGCGTCAACTCCGGCAGCACTGACAGCCTCTCCGCCACCCAGGGCACCACCGCCTCCACCACCCAGGGCGTGTCCGAGGCAGTGACCAACACCCGCGGCACCACCCACACCGAGGGCACCGGGCTCACCGACACCCGCGGCACCAGCGAGGGCCTCACTCACAACAAAGGGCTCTCCGGCGGCCAGTCCGACACCCAGGGCGTGTCCACCCAGCAGTCCCAGGGCAGCACCCGCGGCGTCTCCACCGGCACCAGCGACCAGCTCTCCCACAGCCAGAGCAACACCATCGGCCAGTCCCAACAACACAGCGCGGGCAACACCGGAAGCCTGACCGGCACCCGCAGCGACTCCATCGCCATGGGCACCAACGACTCCTACGGCGAATCCACCGGCCACACCACCGGCACCGCCGAATCCCGCGGGAAAACCTGGGGTGAAGGAACCAGCCAACAGGTCAGTTCGGGAATGAGCGCCTCGCACGGCGAGAGTTCGTCCCGAGGACTGGGTGGTTCCTTGATCGTCAGCGTGGACACCAACTCCGGCACGAGCGACCAGATTGGCTACACCGCCGCGCAGAGCCATGGAACCTCGACCAACGTCGGTGGCAGTCAGGGAGTGACCGCGTCGGAATCACAGAACCGCGGCACCAGCACATCCCACGGAACCAACACCTCCTACACCGGCGGAAACTCCCTGGCCGCCAGCCAAGGCTGGAGCACCGGCGTCTCCGAGGGAACCAGCCAGCAGATCGGCAACACCATCGGCCGCGCCCAAGGCACCACCACCGGCCACAGCCTGTCCACCTCCGACACCACCTCGACCGGGCAGAACGCCACCACCGGCACCAACCGAGGCTGGACCGAAGGCCTCGGCCAGAACACCGGCAGCCAGCAGTCCACCGCGGCCTCCCGCACCCACAGCGTGGCCAACCAAGAAGCCACCTCCCACCAGAACGGCCGCAACCACAGCATCGCCAACGGCACCACCGACAGCCTGGGCCGCAGCCTCGGCGACACCTACGGCCGCTCCGACGCCCTCTCCAACTCCGCCGCCCGCAACTCCCAGGTCGCCGGAAGCCTCTCCTTCGTACCCACCCTCGGCATGGGCGCCTCCCGCCAAACCCTCGACGCCATGGCCGATCAGGTCAGCAAGATCTACACCGCCCAACTCCACCGCCTCGCCCTCGGCCTGGAAGAAGGAATGTGGCTCTCCCAGGGCTACATGCTCGTCCCCGACGCGGCCACCGCAGCCGCCGCGGCCGGTCTGCTCACCTCCAGCTTCTGGGGAACAGGCAAGAAAAGCCCCGTCCCCCAACCCTTCTGCGTCTCCACCACGCTCACCCCGGACCAAACAGGCCACCTCATCGAACACGCCCGCGCCTTCTCCCCCTGCGCCCACGCCGACAGCCGCCCCCAAGTCATCGAACCCCACTACTACGGCACCGCCCTGCTCTCCAACGAAGTCGCCGTGCTCACCACCCCACCCCGCATCGACGTGCCCGGCATCGTGGCCGCCTCCGCCACCCGCCTGCCCACCCTGGTCTACCCCCAAGCCCGCAACGGCCCCATCCACCTCGGCCACGTCGTGGACACCCAACGCGCCGTGGTCTCCCGCGAAAAGTTCTCCCTGCTCGTCGACGACGTGCACAACGACCTGCTCCACCCGCTGATCACCGGCTCCACCGGCCGCGGCAAAACCGAAACCGGCCTACGCCTGGCCCACGAATGGCTCCACACCACCCAAAGCATCCGCGACATCGACCACACCACCGGCCTACCCACCCACCACCAAGTCCACCGTGGTGTCCTCGCCCTGGACCGCAAAAGCGACTGGCGCCGCCTCGCCCACAGCCTCCCGCCCGAACAGGCCGGCCGATTCCGCTTCTACGACCTCAGCAGCGAACCCCCACCCGGCCACCGCCCAACCGTCACCGGCGCCGGCCCCTACCTGCGCTACAACCTGCTCCGCATCCCACCCGGCGTGCGCCCCAACGTCTACCGCGACGCCATCTGCGACACCATGGCCAAAGTCGGCTCGCTGGGCCCTCGCGGCCGCGGCATCCTCTGGCAAGCCCTGCACACCCTCTGGTCCGCACCTCGCCCAGACCCCGACCACGGCGACACCGCCACCGTCTACGAACGCCCCGCCCTGTCCCGCTTCGTCGGCATGGCCGACCTCGCCGAATGGGTCGACAACCATTTGGAAGCCATCTCCCGCCGATCCACCACCAGCAAAGAACTGGTCACCGGCTACAACGTCATCCAGAACCGGCTGCAGTTCTTCCACCGCGACGTCTACGGCTCCGGCATCTACCTACCCGACCCGCCCGGCTCCGCCACCAGCGCCACCATCGAGGTCAGCGACCTGATGGGCCGCGGCGACTGCGTCGTCCTGGAAGCCGCCCACCTCGACGCCCAATCCGGCGCCCTGGTGCTGGCCGCGGTGTTCACCGCCGCCTTCGCCTACGCCCGCGACAACATCGGCACACTCTCCGAAACCATGGTGGTGCTGGAGGAAGCCAACGATTACCTGCCGGATGCCCGCGACCAGCAGGACGTCTCCGGCGTCCCCCAGACCGTCTTCGACCAGACCCTGTCCATGGGCCGGTCGTTGCGGCTGGCGCTGATGCTGGTGGTGCAGAGCCCGGAGAAGCTGTCCCAGCAGGCCATCAACTGCGCCGGCCTGGTCGCCGTGCACTCCGCCGACAGCTACGAATCCAAACAACGGATGATGGCCAAACTGGGCAAGGACGGCCGCTACGACCACCGCGACCTGTCCCAGTTTCTGTCTGAGATCCCTACCGGCTGGGCGATCATCAAACCCCGCCCGACCCGGGACTGGATCGACGGCGCACCCGTGCTCATCGCGATCGACCCGGTGGACTTTCCGAGACCCAGCGATGCTGAACTTGGCCTGAGTTACTGAAATTCTGGTATAGGTGTCGTCCAGAGTTGTGGCCAGTGATCGATTTCCAGCATCGGAATCCAAGGAATGCATAATAGTCCTACATCGGGATAAATCCGAGACATGCGGCAGAATATGTTCTTGGTGCATTATCAGTCGAGCACTTGTCTCCATAACGCTGATGAAGGCTACTGCTACGGCTAGACGACTGGCACGCTAATCTCCCACGGAGATGGAAGTGCGGGCCACGCGTCGCGTGGCCCGCACTTCCATCTCACCACTACTGGCACAGTGCAACTTGATTGCGGCTGACAAGTGCCCTCTGTTGCTGCAAGGTCAAATTGCACAAGGTTCTAATGGGCTATCATTAAGGAGTCTGGCAGCCTCCGGGGAAGTGGCGTCACTGATATTCGACCACAATGTCTCCGGCGTGAGATCGGATGATAATCGGGCTCTGTCCGATCGTCATTTCGATCCTGACTAGAGTGTTCCCTTCGTTGGAGAGCATCTCGCCTAGGCGAAGCTCGTCTCCTTCTTGTGCAGAGAGGGCCGAGTCAAGCTCGCTGAAGTGGAATGACTCCGGAGGATAGAAGTAGTCCGGCATCAAGGTATCGCCACGCAACTCAAGCACCAGAGACCAGTCGGCCCATGAGGAACCCACCAGGGAAGACCCGTCTGCAAAGGTCACCTGCAGGCCGACTAGGCTGCCATCGAGGTACTTGATCTCCCGCACACGGTCAACCTTGCGACCAATGAGAGTCTGTGGTTGAATAAATTCAGGTCTACTCATCACAAGGTTCCAATTCGACAGTCATGTCGACACCCGTTGGCGTCGCTCGCAAACTCAGCACCCACAAGCAATTTTGTATGCCTTGTTCCACCAGTTGTTTCCGGATGTTCCCAGCGGGAACATGGTAACAAACGAACCGTCGCCCTTGGTAATCAGAAGGTCGTCGCCCTTGCGGTAGAACCAGTAGTCATCCGAACCGCCCTGACCCGGGTTGTAGGCGCCCGTCCTGGCCTCGTCGTGCGAATTGCGAACTTCGTGAACGCGATCCTTGAACCACTTTCGTGCACCCGGGTCACCCGGGTTTAGGTTGTAGTCCTTGGAGTGCTTTCCCCATTTGCTGCCAAACTGTGCGTCATCCATACTGAAGTCCGGGCCACATTTCGCATTTTGTGCTCGAACTTCCTTGGGCATCTGCCGGGGCCCATCGGCCGCCAGTGCCGGAGCGCTCTTTGGAACGCCGCTCCGTTTTACGCATGGAAGCAGCTTGTGGTAAATTTGGATCGCCTTCTGGCCGAGTTCAATGGACTTCTTCGCCGCCATTGACTCTTCGACAAACTTCCAGACGATCGACCCCAGCTTCAGGAGCCCCTTGCCGACGTCAAAGCCCAGCTCAACCCACTTCAGCGGAGTGAGCGAGAGGACCACGTCGAAGGCAGCCCACAGGCAGCTCTCGATATTCGGGTCCTTGAAACAGCCAACGATGTTGTCGGCTCCCAGGGCCTTGATTAGGATTTCGAGCCCGTTCTCCTTGAGAAACTGGAGCATGTCCTTGGTCAGGAGAGCGCGGGCCTTCTCGTAGTCCTCGACGGACGCCCCGACCGCCTGTAGGGCAAGCTTCTCCGCTGGGGTCAGCTCAGCACCAGCAGCACCGGAGTCGAACGCTGCCTTCTGGCGTGCCTCCTTCTCCTGCCGTTCGGCCTCCTCCACACGGCGCACAGCCTCCTCGGCTGCCTTCGCATGCTCCTTCGCGTTCGTAGCTGCTGCTTCGGCCGACTTCGCCGCGGTCTCGGCCTCGTTCGCGGCATTCCGGGCCGACTTCGCGCTTTCCTCCGCCCGCGACGCCGCACCGCGGGCGGCAGCCGCCTCCTGCTCCGCCGCAGCCGCCGAACGACCAGCAATCGCCGCGTCATTACGTGCGGCCGCGGCAGCGCCCCGGGCTGCCTTCGCGTCGGCTCGCGCCTGAGCATCAGCCTGATCCGCCCGCGCTGCAGCCGCGCGGGCAGCCCCGCCGTCCACGGCGGCTCGGGCCGCCGCGTCCTGGGCTTCGGCGGCCGAGTGCGCCGCATCGGCCGCGGACTTCGCTGCCCTTGCCGCCGCCTGGAACGCCAGCGCGACCTCGGGGCCGGCGCGGTCGGCGGCCTCCTTGGCCTTGGCCGCGGCGTTCTCGGCTTCGGTGGCGGCGCGTTGTGCGGTCTGCACGTGTTCAGCGCCGACGGTCTTGGCGTGGTTGGCGACCAGGATGGCGAAGTCGGCGTCGATATCCGAACCGGCGAACGGGCTCGCGGTGTTGATCGCGGTGTTGGCCGGATCGGCGATGCCCGCTGCCGAGATGCGCGCGGCCTGGGCCGCACGCACGGCCAAGCCGGCCTGGACGGCAGCGGTGGCGGCCTCGGTGGCCGCGGCGGTGGCCTCTTCCTGGGTGTAGTGCGCGGCCTGGAGGGCTGCCAGCGCCTCATCGGCGGCCTGCTGGGCCAGGTTCACCGCCGTGTCGGCGGCGTCGGCGGCCTTGACCTGCTCGGCGGTCGCGGTCGCCGCGGCGGCATCGGCCACCAGTGCCTGATGGTGGGTGACGGCGGCTTCCTGCTGAGCCGTGGCAGCCGCGGCGGTGGCGCGTGCGGCCGCTCCATTGGCCCGGGTGGCAGCGGCCCGGGAACGGGTCGCGGCGTCGGTGGCCTGGTTGGCCGCCGCGCGAGAGGCGCCTGCGTGGTTCTCGGCCCGGCCCGCTTCGGACTTGGCCAGATCCAAAGCTGCTTGTGCCTCACCGGCTTTCGCCCCGGACTTGGCCGCCGCTGCCATGGTCTCCATGGCCTTGGCCTTGGTCAGCGCGGCGTTCTTGGCTCGCTCAGCCGCCTCGAACTCCCGGCGCGCCGCAGCGGCCTTGCCCTCGTGATCCCAGGCTGCGGCATCAGCCTCCTTGGCCTTGGCGCTGAGGTTCTTGGCGTTGGTGTCGGCGCCGGCCGCCGCGCTGGCCTGCTGGTCGGCGCGAACACGGGCGTCACGGGCACTGCGGCGTTCCTGTTCCGCACGGGTTTTGGCCGCCGCGGCGTTGCGCTGCTCGCGTTCGGCGACCAGGCGGGCGTCCCGGGTGCGCTTGGCCGCGGCCGAGGCCTTCTGCTCGGCGCGTTCGGCGTCGGTCCGGGACTTCTTGGTGCGCTCGGCGGCGTCGGTGGCCACCTTGGCCTGGTCCTTGGCGGCCACGGCCAGCGCGGCCGCGGAGTTCGCGCTCTGTTCGGCGTACTCCCGCCACTTCTTGGCCTGCTCGGCGTGCGCCTCGGCCTTGGCCTGGGCGTCCTTGGCCTCCTGGGTGGCGACGATCGCGGTCACCGCGTGCTGGGCGGTGAGCGCGGCGCGGTGGGCGGCATCGGCGGAGTTGGTCAGCGCGGTGGCGACCTGCGCCCACTGGGTGCCGTGCGGGTGACCGGCCTCCACGAGCCGGGTGGCCTCCAGATTCGCCCGGATCGAACCCGCCTTGGCGTACTCGGAGTTCTTGCGGGCCCACTCGGTCTGGCGCACGACCTCGTTGCGCACCGAGTTGTAGGCATCCGGCGCCAGCGTGCCGTGTTTGCCGGTCTGCAGGATCTTCTCGGCCTCCCGCGCGGCGTTGGAGGCCATGATCATCGCGTTGGCGGCCTCTTCCAGGCCCTTGACCGTCTCGCCGTGTGCGACAACCAGGTTGCGGCGTGCTTCGGCGGCCTTGGCCGCGCGCTTGGCCTCCTCGGTCAGCCTGGCCAGTTCCTTGTTGCGTTCCTCCTGCTCGCGGAGTTTGGCCTCGTGCGCGTCGGAGTCCCGCTGTGCGGCAGCCTGGTAGCCGGTCTTGAAGAACTCCTCGACCGCGGTGTCCGAGCCCGCGTCCAGCGCGGCCTGGGCAGCCTTGGCCACCTCCAGGCCCCCGCCCGCGGCGAGGAGGGCGACCTGGTCGCGGCGGCGCTTGGCCAGTTCCTTGGCGTCCTCGGTGTCCTTGGTGTCCCAGCCGATGGCGATGTCCTTGCCCCAGGCCAGGAAGTTCGCCCTGTCATAAGGGGTTCCGGCCAGCGCGCGATCGACGCCTTCCCGCAGCCAGCGGCCGCCGGTGCCGGCCAGCTTCTGGATCTCGGAGCGGTTGCGGTCGTCCTCGGCCTTCTTGCGCTTGGCCGCCTTGGCTTTGACGCCCTCGATCTCGCGGTCGAGGAAGTTGATGACCGCATTGGGGTCTGGGTTGGCCAGGGCCGCCCGCGCGGCTTCGCGGACCTCGACGTCCTCGTGCATCTCGGCGATGTCGGCGACCAGGTTGCGGTCGGGGTCCTCGCTGAGATCCGGATCGGTCGGCGGCTCCGGCACCGCGGCCTTGCGGGCCGCCGCGATCCGGGCGGCCAGTTCGGTCTGTGCCACCGCGGTCTTGGCCGCCGCCTGGGTGGCGGTACTGGCCTGAGCCAGCCCGGCGCCGCCAGCGAACACTCCACAGAGGACGGTCGCGATGACGGCCGCCCTTATTGTGCGCATCACAAGTAGATCCCCCTGTTGCGAACTACACGGAAAAGATCGAAATCAGGTCAGCGGTTCTGTTTGGCCGTCGCCTCGGCGGCCTGCCCGGCCCAGTAGCGGGACTGCTCGCCTGCCCAGCTCTGGTCATCGGTCCAGCCGCGCTGGTTGGCACGCGCCGGGGACGCAAGGGACTTCCAGGTCGGGCTCTCCAGCTGGGCGGCGGCGTGTGCGGCGATGTTCTGCCAGTGCCGGGCCTGCTCGGCGCTGCGCTCGGCTTCGGCCAGCCAGGCCGCCTCGGTCCGCTTGGCGGCCTCGGCCGCCGCACCCCAGGCCCGCTTGGTGACGGCCTTGGCCTGCTCGCGCATCTCCTCCGACGCCGCGGCCTCGGCGGCCTCGGCCGCACGGGCGGCGGTGACCAGCTCGGCGAGCTGCCGGTGGGTTTGTGCGTCCCGCTCGGCGCCGGTGACGCGGTAGGTGTCGCGGTCCAGGGCCGCCGCGCTGATCCAGTCGAAGCGCAGGAACTCCACGATGTCGGCATCCGTGGATCCGGTGCGCAGCGCCCATTCCGCGGCCGCGCGCACCTGCGCGCCCGGATCCGACAGCGCCCGCTGACGGACGAACTCCCGGTCGGCCGCGGTCATCTGCTCGTCCTTGGCGACCTGGTCTCGGTGGCGCCGCTGGTCGAGTTCCTTCGCCGCCGCGTACCCGGTGCGGGCGAAGTGCTCCCGCTCGACATCGCCGCCGTTGACGGCGGTCTTGGCCGCGGCGTGCACGTTGGGCGAGTACTCGGGCAGGTGGGTCTGCATCACCCGGCGGGCGAAGTCGAGGTTGCGCTGCCCGCCCACCTTGGCCCGCTCGATCGCCGCGGCCTTGCCACTGCTCAGGTACTGCACGATCGCGGTATCGCCGTGTTCGCTGATCCAGGCCGCCAGCGCCGAGGTCCGCACCGCCGAACGCGGGTCGTACCTGGAGTCGCGGCGGACCCGGGCGCTGTCGTTGGCCACCTGGGCCGCACTCCGCCCGAACTCCTCCGCCCAGAACCGCGCGGCCGCCGCACCCGGGCCGGCATCAGCCGGTGTCCCGAACGCGGCTCCCGGAAGCACACCAGCACCCAACACCGCCACCAAAGCGCACGCACAGCGCGCCGAGGCACGTTTCACCTCAAGCCCCCCTAATTCAGGACACACCGGTGCCCTGATCCATGAACTTCGATACAGGGCTGCGTCCCCAGCGCACGCCCCGGCACTCCCCACCGCCGGTACCTAAACACACCCGTAGCACCTCGCACCAACCGGGATTTTGTGACGACCCTCACGTAATGGGGCCAAATGGGTGGTGTCGGTCACGGCGAGTTGACGGAGATCCGATTGCCGTGCGAGCGTCCCTGGGCATCACCGGATGAAGCCTGCTGCCCAGGCATAACTGGGCGTGATTTACCCGGCCGCCTCTGCGGTCGAGGGGGGAATTTAATAATGTCGCAATATCGAGCCGTTAATTCGGCCGTGCGCTTCCGGCTGTCCCGGTCCGCGATGACCGTGGCGGTCCTGATGGGCCTTGTCGGCAGCACCGCCGGAATCGCGGTAGCCGCGCCCACACCAAATGTCGCCAACACCAGTTCCACGCGCGCCTCGGTCACCGACCAGGACAAGATCCGCGCCGCGGTGGCCGTGGGCTACCGCGAGGGTGAGCTGCAGGATCTCCTGCTGCACACCGAGCGCGGCTTCGTGGTCGAGCTGTGGAAGCGGGCTATGGGCAAGGAGGTCCGGGCGGCCATCGAACTGGCTCTCCAGGCCGACACCTCGGCCGAGTACACCCGCCTGGTCCTCACCGGCGTGCACGAGGCGAAAAAGCGCGACGACGACAACATGATCCGCGAAGATGCCCAGGCCGCTGCCGAGCGTGAACTCAAGCGCCGGGCTGCCGCAGCCATACAGGTCATCGCCACATCCGACATGCTCGCCCTCAGCGTCAAGGACTTCACCTTCAAGCTGTGGGATATCGCGAAGGGCGCCGAGGTCAAGAAGACAGCCATGGCCGCCTTCAAGGGTTCGGCTGAGGATCAGCGCAAGTTCCTGGAAAGTGGCGTCAGGCTGGCCTTTGAAATCGATCAGGAGACTGCACGGCGAGAGGCCGAGCACCTGACCGAAGTCGAAAAAGAGAAGCAGCGCATTCGTGACACCAAGAAGAACGCGGCCGCGGCAATCGGCATCGTCAGCCACGCGGAAATGGTGGAACTCACCGACGACAACTTTATTCGAGAAATCCGGCGTAAGGCTGAAGAGAGTAGCTGGATCGCGCTGGAAGCAGGCACGGCGCTGAACAACCCGGACCCGAAGGTCTGGCGTGCCTTCATCGAGACCGGCATCTACGTGGCAAAGCAGAAGGACCGCGACCACGAGCAGGCCACCCTCGACAAGACCAACCGGGACAAGATCCTCGCCATGCAGGCCCGCGCGCAGAACAGCGGGATGAACCCCGAGCTGGCCAAGGCCGCCGAGGTCGCGCTCAGGGGCAGCGTGGAGGACCGCAAGCTGTTCCTCAAGACCGGCTGGCTCGACGTGCTGCGCCAGTCCCTCCAGGTCACCACCCCCGGTCTGCCGGGATCGCTGTTCGCTCGCCACGAGTTCGGTTTTGGCACGATCTCGCCGGTCGACGGCAACAGCCCGGCCCTGGCCAAGGAAGACGCCACCTGGATCGTCCGGCCGGGCCTGGCCGACCGCTTCTGCTACTCCCTGGAGTCGGTGAACGTCCCCGGCCGGTACCTGCGCCACCAGGAGCACCGGGTGAAGATCGACGCCAACGATGAGTCGGACGTCTTCGCCAAGGACGCCACCTGGTGCGCTCGCAAGGGTCGCGCGGGCGACGGGGTCTCGCTGGAGTCGTTCAACATGACGGGCCGGTTCATCCGGCACATCGACGGCGGGATCTGGCTGGCCAACAACAGCGGTCAGCACTCCTTCGACAACCCGCACATGTTCGACCAGGACGTGACCTGGCGGGTCACCGCACCCTGGGCAACTCAGCCGAAGTAGCCCGCTCGGCGGTGTGGGGCAGTCGTGGGCAACACGACTGCCCCACACCGAATTTGCCCCGACACCTGCAGCGGGGTACCTGCCCAGGGCGACCTGATTTGGTCTCGCCTACTGACCGCTGACCGGGACCCAATCCAGCAGGTGTGCCTCGGTGACTGATGGAGCGGTAGCCGCGCCATGCCACAGCAGCGGGGCGTTCTCAGTCAGGGACCGGGCATCTCGGCGAGCATGGCCGCACGAACGCGTGTGAGAAGGGGTCGGCGTAGGCGCACGCGATCTCGTTGGCCGGATTGGGTTGTTCCACCGTTGCGTGAGGTCGGCGGGCAGGGTCAGGCTTCCGTGTCCGGCCAGCTCGTCGATCTCGCTCGGGCCGGCCGGTGAGCTTCCCTCGACCCGGCGACGCCGAGCTTGGCCTGACCTACTGAAGCCCGGGGCCAGGGCCGATCGAGGAATCGCGTTGCCTGGCCCACTGCGTGATTTGACTGTGCAGATCGGCGGCCTCGGTAGGCTCTTGCTCAACAGCGGCAGTGGGTCGGCGGCTGGGCCAGAACTGCACGAGAAAGCGCTCCGCATCCTGGATCGAATCATCGCCGGATGCGACCTTATGTGACCTGGTACGAAATGCGCGAACCTGATAGTAGCCAGGTAAGCCGAGTTCGAGCGGGTCGCTGGACGGGTGGCCCGCGGTCACCCCGAACAATTCTACCGTTGCCGAGGTCAGCAGCACTTCTTCTTCGGCTCGATCCCCCCATACTCCTTGTGGCTCGGAGGGTTCAGCGTCCCATGCCTCCAAACGGATTGTTGAGTGCTGACCACTGGTCAATTTGCTTGTCAGGGCAACCGCGTTGTCGACGCAATGCAACATGCTCGGATCGGAGAAGAAAAATCGCGGGGGCTCGGTGAGCCCCCGCGACCAGATCTCAAAGAAGCCGTGCGAGATTCCTATCGTCGCCTCGACGGACCCCTGCATCTTCGCCATGGTTGAACCATAGCACTAGCCGGCTCTCACATAGAAGGCATCAAGGTCTCCATAGAGGATGCGGTCTGCCACGTAGTACAACCTCAGTCCGATTCCCGCGCGGCCATTTTCTGCGGACAGCACGTCCTGAACCGAGAAGTTTCCGTCCCCCTTGCCTGCGCCTTGGGCGGTGCTGGCGAATGGGTACTCATCGCACTGTCGCGTCTCGGTGTCGTATGGCGGGAGCTGGTTCGGTCCGGTATACGGAGGTCGGCGGTTGCATGCCTTGGTCTTCTCGGCCGCGTTCAGATTCCATGTCGGCCCGTCGTATGCGACGCGCTGAAGACCGAGGTCGTTGGGATCGCCGAGATACTTACCGGGAATCTTCTTCTCGGTTCCGTAGTTCGGATAGGTCTGCGCGGGACTGTTCTGGGCTCTGTTGATATGGGCCGTTACCCCGTCGTATCCTTCGTTGTAACGGTATTGAAGATGCGGAATGACATCGGTGAAGATGCACGCCTTCGGGTTGAACCTGAAGTAGTCGGCCGAGTCGCAGCGGATGCCGTGCCTGGCGCCGTAACCAGGCACGGTCACCGCGCCGGTGCTGTCGACAGCCTGGCCGGTGAAGGCCCAGAGGTTGCGCAGCACCTTTTCCGGCTGCTGGGCAGACTGGGTCTCATCGGAGTTGATGACCCAGTCATGCCACTTTCCGTCGTTCCAGTCGCCGATCTGCTTGGTGATCCAGTCGTTGTTGACCGAGCAGCCGACGGTCAGCATCGTGCAGACCACCTTGAGGCGCAGGTGCGAGAACCGGGTGAATGTTCCGGTCACCTTGTAGTCGTCGCCGCGGAACCACACGTGGACCAGGCGATTGAGGGGATTTGCGATACCGGCTGCGGTGTACTTGACCGTTGCCGTGCCCTGCGGTTGACCAGTGCTCGGATCGATGATGGTGGCCACGGCCTCGTGACGTTGACACCACAGGTTTCGGTTGTGAACTCTGCCAGGCTCGCCGTTGACATTGTCACCCCGCAAACACTCATCAATGATGGGCTGAGGAGGGTCCTCGGTGATGCCTGATCCTGGCCGGCCACCGCGCTGATTGAGCAGGTCGCCTACCGTCTGAGTGGAGACGCTGTTGTGTTTATGGCAAATCGCCGGGTGTCCTCGATGGTTCCGGTCCTTGGTTCTGGTTCCGGTGCCACCAGGTTTCCCTGGCTGTTCAGGTAGGGAGCCCCTGTCAGAGATAAGACGCCTCTGGCAGGTCCCTGAAATGGATCGGATTGACCTGCTGCAGCATGGCCTTGCAAGCCCAGTGCGAGGGCCGACGCGCACGCAGCAGCAATGATAGACATTCGTCTAGGTGCGGACGATGTCATATACTTCCCCCCTTATTATGTTGTTGTTCCCCCGGCGCTTTTGAGGCGCCTAGTTGGCACCGTAACGAGTCCACCAAGGGCACTACTCCGCCAAATGGACTATTTTCCGGAGAGTAGGCAGGGTCTCTGCTTAACCTGGTCCAGCGAGATCAACGAAGGACGGATTGCTCACTGAGATGATCACGTCAAGGTCGCCGTTTCGTGGTTGTACCTGGGACTAGACCGCGTTACCTGCGCTGTCATGGCGTTCCACGCCGGAGAGCCACTCGCCTTACGCGGAGGAGAAGGTCATGGACAACCAGCTGTACCCGCCCATGTCGCCGGGATCGATTGCCGCCGTGCTGATCGGCACCATGATCGGCCTGGTCCTGCTCGCCGCCGCGGCGGTGCTGCTCTGGCGGGCCGTGCACACCGATCGAGCTGCTCGCCGAACCCGGGAGCAGATCGACATGCAGGCGGCCCGGGACGCCTACGAGCGGGGACTGGCAACTGGTCGGATGGAGCGCGAACGCCCACACGATGATCACCCGTTCCCCGTCGGCAGGGTCGTGGACGCGATCAACCAGCTGGGACGGCACCTCAGCGATCAGCAACATCGGCTGACGCGCCAGCTCGACGAGATGCAGACCCAGCTGAGCCGGGCGTTGGTTCTGGCCGCAGGCGCCACGGTCCGCACTCCGACGCCGCCGAGGCCCGCCCCGGCACCGCCGCCGCAGGGTCCGGCCGGATCGCCGACCGCGCGGTTGGCGATCCGGCCGGACCGGTCGATGGTTCCCATGCCGTAGAACGTCGTGCACCTGGGCCGCGGTGTGGCCAGCTCGGCCAGGGGAGGGCGCGGGCGAATCGCTCTCGGTCCGTGGGACGGGGAGTCCGGTACCGTGGATGGCGGTGCCAGTGCGGAGATAACGTTTTCAGTCACCGTGGCCGCCTTGCTGAACCACCGGTTCCTCGCCACGGGCGAGGGGCTCACCAGCGGTTACCCGACTGGGTGAGAGCAGGACTGCGGACGACAGATCTGTTGTCTGGGGAGATCTCACCAGTACGGCCAGTCGAACACCTGCGCGAACGAATGTCGGTGGGTCGTCTTAGCATGGTGGCTCCAGCCCTGCCCTAGACCGCAAGACCCTTGTGAAGGGACTCCACCTCAGTGGCCGACCGTCTCGTCGTTCGTGGCGCACGCGAGCACAACCTCCGCGGAGTCGATATCGACCTGCCGCGCGACAGCATGATCGTGTTCACCGGGCTTTCGGGCTCCGGTAAGTCGAGCCTGGCCTTCGACACGATCTTCGCCGAGGGCCAGCGCCGGTACGTCGAGTCGCTCTCGGCCTATGCCCGGCAGTTCCTCGGCCAGATGGACAAGCCGGACGTCGACTTCATCGAGGGCCTCTCGCCCGCGGTGTCCATCGACCAGAAGTCCACCAGCCGCAACCCGCGCTCCACGGTCGGCACCATCACCGAGGTCTACGACTACCTGCGGCTGCTCTACGCGCGCGCGGGCAAGCCGCACTGCCCGGTCTGTGGCGAGCTGATCAGCAAACAGAGTCCGCAGCAGATCGTGGACCAGGTGCTGGCCATGGGCGAGGGCGAGCGGTTCCAGGTGCTGGCGCCGATCGTGCGTGGTCGCAAGGGTGAGTTCGTCGACCTGTTCGAGCAGTTGCAGTCCCAGGGTTACTCGCGGGCCAGGGTGGACGGCACGGTGCACTCGCTGGCCGAGCCGCCGAAGCTGAAGAAGCAGGAGAAGCACGACATCGCGGTGGTCATCGACCGGCTCGCGGTGAAGTCCAACGCCAAGCAGCGGCTCACCGACTCGGTGGAGACCGCGTTGCGGCTGGCTGACGGGCTGGTCGTGCTGGAGTTCGTGGACAAGCCCGAGGACGACCCGCACCGCGAGCGCCGCTTCTCCGAGCACCTGGCCTGTCCGAACGCGCACCCGCTGGCCGTGGACGACCTGGAGCCGCGGTCGTTCTCGTTCAACTCGCCCTACGGCGCCTGCCCGGACTGCACCGGCATCGGCGTGCGCAAGGAGGTTGACCCGGAGCTGGTCGTGCCGGACGACGAGCTGTCCCTGGCCGAGGGCGCGGTGGCGCCGTGGGCCAGCGGGCAGGCCGCCGAGTACTACGGGCGGCTGCTGGAATCGCTGGCCGAGACCATCGGCTTCCGGATCGACGCGCCGTGGAAGCGGCTGTCCTCGGCCGCGCAGAAGGCGGTGCTGCACGGCGTCGACAAGCAGGTGCATGTCCGCTACCGCAACAAGTACGGCCGCGAGCGCTCCTACTACGCCAACTTCGAGGGCGTGATCCCGTTCCTGGAACGGCGGCAGGAGCAGACCGAGTCCGACTACATGCGGGAGAAGTACGAGGGCTACATGCGGGAGGTGCCGTGCCCGGCCTGCCGCGGCACCCGCCTCAAGCCGGAGATCCTCGCGGTCACCCTCGGCCACCGCAGCCAGGGCGACAAGTCCATCGCGGACGTCTGCGCGATGAGCGTGCGCGACTGCGCCGACTTCCTCAACGGGCTGCAGCTGGACCGGCGGCAGAAGATGATCGCCGCCGCGGTGCTCAAGGAGGTGCAGGCCCGGCTCGGGTTCCTGCTCGACGTGGGCCTGGACTACCTGTCGCTGGACCGGGCCTCTGGCACGCTCTCCGGCGGTGAGGCGCAGCGCATCCGGCTGGCCACCCAGATCGGGTCCGGGCTGGTCGGTGTGCTGTACGTGCTGGACGAGCCGTCCATCGGGCTGCACCAGCGGGACAACCACCGGCTGATCGAGACGCTGACCAGGCTGCGCGACCTGGGCAACACGCTGATCGTGGTCGAGCACGACGAGGACACCATCCGCACCTCGGACTGGGTGGTCGACATCGGCCCCGGCGCGGGTGAGCACGGTGGTCAGGTGGTGCACAGCGGGCCGTACGAGCAGCTGCTGACCAACCCGCGCTCGGTCACCGGGCAGTACCTGTCCGGGGCCAGGGAGATCCCGATGCCCGCGCTGCGGCGGCCGGTGGACAACCGGCGGCAGCTGACCGTGGTCGGCGCGCGCGAGCACAACCTGCGCGGCATCGACGTGGACTTCCCGCTGGGCTGCCTGGTCTCGGTCACCGGGGTGTCAGGGTCGGGCAAGTCGACGCTGGTCAACGACATCCTGGCGACCGTGCTGGCGAACAAGCTCAACGGCGCGCGGCAGGTGCCGGGGCGGCACACCCGGGTCACCGGGCTGGAGCACGTGGACAAGCTGGTGCGGGTGGACCAGTCGCCGATCGGGCGCACCCCTCGGTCCAACGCGGCCACCTACACCGGGGTGTTCGACCACGTCCGCAAGCTGTTCGCGGCCACCACCGAGGCGAAGGTGCGCGGCTACCAGCCGGGCCGGTTCTCCTTCAACGTCAAGGGCGGCCGCTGCGAGGCGTGCGCGGGCGACGGCACCATCAAGATCGAGATGAACTTCCTGCCGGACGTGTACGTGCCGTGCGAGGTGTGCAAGGGCGCCCGGTACAACCGGGAGACCCTGGAGGTGCACTACAAGGGCAAGACCATCGCCGAGGTGCTGGACATGCCGATCGAGGAGGCCGCGGGCTTCTTCGAGCCGGTGAACGCGATCTACCGGCACCTGCGCACGCTGGTCGACGTCGGGCTGGGGTACGTGCGGCTGGGGCAGCCCGCGCCGACCCTCTCCGGTGGTGAGGCGCAGCGGGTGAAGCTGGCCAGCGAGCTGCAAAAGCGCTCCACCGGCAAGACGGTCTACATCCTGGACGAGCCGACCACCGGTCTGCACTTCGAGGACATCCGCAAGCTGCTGCTGGTGATCAACGGCCTGGTGGACAAGGGCAACACGGTGATCGTGATCGAGCACAACCTCGACGTGATCAAGACCTCGGACTGGCTGATCGACATGGGTCCGGAAGGCGGTTCGGGCGGCGGCATGGTGGTGGCCACCGGCACGCCGGAGGACGTGGTGGACGTGCCCGAGAGCTACACCGGCCAGTTCCTCGCCACGCTGCTGGCCAAGCAGGCAGGCGAGGTGCGTGCCGAGCCGAGGGCCGCCACCAACGGCAAGGCCAAGACCAACGGCGCCAAGGCGACGACTCCGGCGAAGTCCACCGGCAAGGACGCCGCTCCGGCGAAGTCCTCCGGCAAGGACGCGGCGAAGACGGCGGGCGCCGCCAAGACGGCCGCCGCCAAGAACGGCACGGCGGCAAAGAATGGTGCGGCGGCCAAGAACGGCGCCAAGACGAAGGCCAAGGCCGGCGCACGCTGACGGCATACCCGCCGGGCCGATCCGACCGACCGGCCCGGCGGCTGCCGTCGAGTTGGGCCAAGTGGGATGCCCAGTTGGGCCAACTGGGCGTACGACTTTGGCCAACTCGACGCTGGTGGGTTAGCTGCCGGGGCGGATCAGGCGGTGTTCGTAGGCCCAGATCACCGCGTGCACGCGGTCGCACAGGCCCAGTTTGGCCAGCACGCGGCTGACGTGGATCTTCACCGTGCCCTCGGACAGGAACAGGCCGGCGGCGATCTCCGCGTTGGCGGCGCCGCGGGCCAGCCAGAGCAGCACCTCGCGTTCGCGGCTGGTCAGCGCGGCGGCCGGATCGGCGGTGGCCGGGCCGGGCAGGTCGGGGGCGATGTGGTCGAGCAGCCTGCGGGTGGTGGAGGGGGCGATCACCGCCTCGCCCTGGTGCACGGTGCGGATCGCGGTCAGCATCTCCTCGGCGGTGCCGTCCTTGAGCAGGAAGCCGCTGGCCCCGGCGCGCAGGGCGGCGAAGGCGTGTTCGTCCAGGTCGAAGGTGGTCAGCATGATCACCTTGGGGGCTGGGCCGGGGCGGGCCAGGAGCCGGCGGGTGGCCTCGACGCCGTCCAGGCGGGGCATCCGGACGTCCATCAGCACCACATCGGCCGGGGTGGTGGCGAGGACGTCCAGGGCCTCGAAACCGTCGGCGGCCTCGCCGACCACCCGCAGGTCCGGCTGGGACCGGACCACCAGCACACAGCCGGTGCGGACCAGGTCCTGGTCGTCGACCACCACCACCCGGATGGTCAAGGCCGCACCGGCAGCCAGGCGCTCACCAGGAACCCGCCGTCCGGTCCCGGTCCGGTGGTCAGCCTGCCGCCCACGGCTTCGGTTCGCGCGCGCATCCCGCTCAACCCGTGTCCCTCCGTCCCGTTCGGCCCGGCCCCATCATCGATCACTGTCACGGTGAGGCCGACGGCGGACCAGGTCAGGTAGACCACGGCCGCCTTCGCGCCGGCGTGCCGCAGGGTGTTGGTCAGCGCTTCCTGGACCACCCGGTAGGCGGCGAGTTCGGTGGTGGCGCCCAGCGCGTGGCGGTCCCCGTGCTCGGTGAGGCGGACCGTGAGGCCGGTGGCGCGGACCCTGGTCACCAGGTCCGGCAGGTCGGTGAGCCCGGGTTGCGGCCGCCGGTCCGCCGTCGCGCCGGGGTGGTCCGTGCGCAGCACGCCGAGCAGTCCGCGCATGTCGGTCAGCGCGGCTCGGGCGGTGTCCTCGACCACCTGCAGCGACGCACCGGCCAGCTCCGGCGCGTACCGGCCGCCCTTGGCCTGGCTCACGATCACCGCGAGGGAGTGCGCGATGACGTCGTGCATCTCGGCCGTGATCCGGGCCCGCTCCTCCTGCCGGGAGTGCTCGGCCAGGCTTGCCAGCCGGGTCCGGTGCGCCAGACCCAGGCTCCACGCGGCGAGCACCACCGCGAGCAGCCCGCCGGCCAGCAGCAGGGTCGGCACGGGGGCGTTCGCCGCCTGGATCTGCGGCGATCCGGCGAAGGCCGCGGTTGCCGCCAGGGCCAGCACGACCCCGGCGGCCAGGGCGATGGCCGGGGTGCGGCCGCGGCCGTGCGCGCAGGCCGAGTAGAGCGCGATCGGGAACACCAGTGTGGACGGCAGGAACAGAGCGAAGGCGGAGATCAGCAGCGCCGCGCCGATGGCGAGGCTGACCAGCAGGAACGCGGGTAGCGGCCGGGTGCGGCGGGCGGCCAGGGCGAGGTGGGCGACGAACAGCGCGACCAGCAGTGGGATCGCCGTCGAGTGAGGCTGGGTGATGAGCGCGACCGGAGCGGACAGGCCGCCGAGCACCGCGGACAGCGTCGCGGCGAGCAGCGCGTCGGACACCCCGGGGCGCAGCCGCGCCAATGCCTCGGGACGCCATGTCCGCCGCTGGCTCATGTCAGCACCGTAGAGCGCGGGGTGCGGGTGCGGTCGGTGAAGCCGAGAGTGGCCGCGCCGAGGACGACGCCGAGCAGCACCCAGCTCAGGTAGACCGCCAGCACGATCAGCGCCGCCGGGCTGCCGGTGTCGAAGGGCAGGGCGGGGCCGCCGAGGGCCGTGGACAGGGCGGCGAAGATCGGCATGGAGCCCTGGCTGATCAGGGTGGCGGCGGCCAGGGCGCCGCCGAGCAGCAGCAGGGGGCGGGGGAGGCGGTGGCCCCAGGGCTGGACCAGGGCGTGGCCGAGGGCCGCCGCGGCGGCGAAGGCGAGGACCTCGCCGAGCGGGACGGTGTTGGTGCCGTCGGCGGGCAGGGCGAGGGTGCCGCCCAGAGACCAGTACAGCTTCAGCGCCGGGTAGGGCATGGCCAGGGCGAGCGCGGCGTGGCCGAGCCGACGCTGGTCGCCCGGCTCGGTGCGGCGGGTGCGGAGCAGGGCCAGTAGCAGGGTGCCCAAGGCGAGCAGGGCGGTGCCTCGGCTGAGCACACCCGGCCAGTCGACCAGGGCGAAGTCGCCCGCGGGGATGCCGGTGGCCCAGAAGAACATCCGGAAGCCGTCCAGGGGCAGGCCCGAGCCCGCCCACAGCAGCAGCACGCAGCTGAGTGCGCCGGTGAGGGTGCGGAAGCGGCCGAACAGGGCGAGCGCGCCGAGCGCCGCGGCGGCCGGGACCAGCCAGCCGGGCACAAAGACCTGTTGGTAGGACTGGCTTCCGGGTAGCAGGGGCCGGAGCAGCGACCCGGTGAGCGCGAGCGCGAGGGCCGCGAGGGCCGGGCGGGTGAGTGGGCTGGGTGTCATGGGACCGACCCTGGCGGCGGGCATGGTGACGGCGCGTCTGGCGGGTGGCCAGTCCGGGTCGGTCGCGCGGCCTATTCGGGCGGAACCGGCACGCTGCGCGATCGGAGAATGTCCCCGCATTGGTGGTTTGGATCTGGGCCGGGTGAACCCGGGTTGCGCCGGGGCGCGGGCGTCCGGCCGCCGTTCGACGATGGTGGTCATGATCCTTGGCCTGCCCGCTGCCCAGGCACGTTCGCGTTCGGTCCCGGCGATCCGCCGCGCGGCGCGGGCCAGGGGGAGTGTGCCGGTGGCGGCGCTGGTGCTGGCGCTGGCGGGTACCGGGGTGTTCTGGTGGCAGCTCGGCTCCAGTGTCCACAGTGGACTTCGGGTGGGGCTGGCGCTGGTGTTCCTGGTGTTGTGCCTGAACGTCTCGCTGTTCGTGGTGACCGGGGTGCTCGGGTTCTGCGCGTTGCTGCGCGGCCGGCCGCCGTCGGCGCTCGCGCCCGCCAGGGTCGAGCCGGGGCGGGGGAGCCGGACGGCGGTGTTGTTCCCGGTGTGCGATGAGGAGCCGGGGCTGGTGTTCGGGAATCTGCGGGCGGTGGCCGAATCGGCGGCGGGGGAGCTGGTCGCGGACTTCTTCGTGATCAGCAACTCGCGGGATCCGGCCCAGCTGGCGGCGGAACGGCAGGCCTGGCACCGGGTCGGGGACTGGGTGCGGTACCGGGTGCGCGGCGGGCCGGGGCGCAAGGCGGCGAACGTGCAGGAGTTCTGCGCGGTGTGGGGCGATGACTACGACTACCTGGTGGTGCTGGACGCGGACAGCGTGATGTCCGGGGCGACCCTGCGGCAGCTGGTCGGCCTGATGGACGCCAACCCGGCGGCCGGACTGATCGAGGTGCCGGGCGCGCCGGTGGGCGGGCGGACCGTGTTCGCGCGGCTGCAGCAGTTCGCGGCCGCGGTGTACGGGCCGATCTGCGCCTGGGGCAACCGGGTCTGGCAGCGCGGGAACGCGAACTACCACGGGCACAACGCGATCATCCGGATCGCGCCGTTCCGGGCGCACTGCCGGTTGCCGGAGTTGCCGGGCGGGCCGCCGTTCGGCGGCGAGATCCTCAGCCACGATTTCGTGGAGGCCGCGCTGTTGCGGCGGGCGGGCTGGGAGGTGTGGTCGGCGCCGGAACTGGGTGGCAGCTACGAGTCCGCGCCGCCGACGATCGTGGAGTACGCGCGCCGGGATCGCCGGTGGTGCCAGGGAAATCTGCAGCACCTGCGGGTGATCTGCTGGCCTGGCCTCACGCTCACCAGCCGGTTGCACCTGGCGCGGGGTGTGTTGCAGTACCTGGCCGCGCCGCTGTGGCTGCTGTTCGTGGCCGCGCACCTGTTCGCCGCGCCACCGCGGGCCGGCGCGCTGGTGCTCGGGTTTGTCGCGGTGTGGCTGGTGATGCGGCTGCTCGGGGTGCTCGGCGTGCTGCTGACCCGGCGGCGCGGCAGCTGGCCGGCGGGGCGGTTGCTGCTGGGCGCGCTGACCGAACTGGTGACCTCGGTGCTGGTGTGGCCGGTATTGGTGTTGCTGCACACCAGGTTCATCGTGGCGTTGCTGGCCGGGCGGGACACCGGATGGCCGCAGCCGGACCGGGACGGGGCGCCGATCCCGTTCCGCCGCCTGCTGTGGTTCCACCGGGTGGAGCTGGGCACGGGGGCCGGGGTCGCCGCACTGTGCGCGGTGTACCCGGCGTTGCTGACCGGGTGGCTGGTGCCGGTGCTGGCCGCGTGGCTGGGCGCGGCCGGATTGTCGGCGATGACCGGACGGCGGAGCAGGCGGACTTTCTTGCTGGGCACCGAATTGGAGCGGCGGCCCGGCCCGGTGTTGCGCCGGGCCGCCGTGCTCCGCGTGGGTTACCGGGTCAGACGTGCGTGCTCAACCAGTTCAGCACCGCCTGCTGGAGCTGTGGCGCCGAGGGGTGCAGGTTGAGGTCGTGGCCCACGCCTGGCGCGACGTAGGCCGACACGGTGGGCGCATGCGAGTAGTAAGCGCTTTCCGTGTTGAGCACGGTGGTCGCGCTGGCGCAGTTGGTGGCGCCGGTGCCGCAGAACAGCTTGTCCGAGCCGCCGACGGCCAGCAGCACCGGCGCGTTGATCAGCGCCGAGTACGGCGGGATGATGCCGACGCCGAGGGAATCGGCCGTTTCCAGTGCGCTGAGCACGTCCTTGGTCTGTTCGTCCACCGCCAGCATGCCGGGATCGACCACCCCGGGATCGTGGAAGAGCAGCCCGCGCTTGTTGGGTTTGCTGGTCAGGTAGGTCGGGTCGTAGCCGCCGCCGGAGAGCTGCGGGTCGAGCATGGCCGGGTGGATCTCGGCGAGCGCGGTGGCCAGGTTGAGCAGGTTCGGCTGGTGCGTCATGCCGGTGAGCACCACCCCGTCCACGTCCCGGTGGGTGCCCGCCTCCAGCACTGAGATCGCCGAGCCGATCGAGTGTCCGATGAGGACGACCTTGGCGAAGGAACCGCGCAGGGTCTGGATCACCTTGTGCACGGCCTGGGCCTGCATCAGCGCGGTGACCAGGATGCTCGGCGGCCGCGAGCTGTCCCCGCTGCCCAGCCGGTCCACCACCGCGGTGGCGTAGCCGGCGGCGTTCATCGCCTTGCGGAAGTTGTAGGTGCCCTCCTGGTACGGGAAGTCCCAGTAGGCGTGGTTGTAGGTGCCGCCGGGCACCATCACCAGCACCTTGGTGGCGCCGGCCGGGGTGCACAGGGTGCCGCGCATGTGGTGCTGGGTAAGCAGCACCGTGACGCTCTGGTCGATGGGCTGACAGACCGGATCGGTTGTGGCGGACGCGGTTGAGGGGACGAGGAGCTGGGCCAGCAGAACGGTGAAAACCAGACCCAGCAAGCGGGTCAGGACCGACCGTTGACGCATGGGACCTCCGGGTCTCGACAAACGGGAACGACTTGCGCGCAGCCATGGTCGAGGGGTCGCCGGAGGGCTGGGTTCGGCCGAACGGGTGCTGACCCGGTCCGACACCACGATGTGATCGTTTCGCGTCCGGGGCTCAGCGGGCGCGGCGCTGCTCCACGATTCCCCGGTGCAGCAACAGGAATCCGGCCAGGCCCATCAGCACGCCGGCCAGCAAGATGGGTTGCGGGCCGTAGAGGAAGCCGAGCACGGTCGAGCCGGAGCTGTTCATTCCGCTGAAGTACATGAGTTCCTGCCCGGCCAGCGCGAGCCCGGTGAACAGCGGACCCAGCGCCAGCGGCAGCGCGCCCCGGTCGGCCAGCAGCGGGGCCACCGCGCCCGCGGCCAGGATCACCGCGACGATCACCAGGATCATGATCAGCCCGGCCGGCAGGCGTTCGGCCATGATGAGCAGGGCACGCACACTGCCACCCGCCAGTTCGTGCGCGAGCACCGTGCCGGTGGCCAGCAGCAGGCAGATCACCGCGCCGCTGAACAGTCTGCGGCGCACGGTGGCGGCCGCGATGCCCAGCACCAGTCCGGTGGCCGCGATCGGCAGGATCGGGGTGGCCGCCATGGTCATCGCGGAGTAGGCCCCGACCAGTGGCGCGCTGGAGGCCAGCGAGGCCGCGGTGACCAGGATCGCGATGCCCAGCACACCGATTCCGGCCGCCACGCCCACCGCGATGGTGGCCGCCAGGGTGATCGAGGCGGCCACGCCGACCTCGGCCATCGACTTCGGTCCGGCCGGGAAGAACGAGCTGATCAGCTTGGGCAGCAACGGAAGCGGGCTGGCGTAGAGGCCGAGTCTGAGCATCCGGCGGTCCGGTGGGTACTCGGCGGGCTCGCGCAGCCGCCCGGTGGTCACCGCCAGCACCGCGAGCACCGCGCCGATCAGGCCGAGCGCGGTCAGCAGCGCCACCGCGCCATCCGGCGGCGGTGGGCCGGGCACCGGGGCCGGGCGGCCGAACAGGATCCGGCTGAACAGCTCCGCGCCGATCATCGCCGAGACCACCGCGGCCGCCGCGGCCCGCGCGCCGGAGCGGGCCAGGTGCTGGGCCGCGCCCAGGATGCCCGCGATCAGCAGTGAGCCGCCCATGGTGCCGCTGGCGGTGAGCGTGTCGATCAGCCCGACCTGGCCTGCCGCGTACTGGTCCGGCCAGCTGGTCTCGTGCAGCAGGGTCGGCCAGATCCGCACCACCGCGGCGGGCAGCCCGGCCAGCACCCCGGCCAGCAGCAGCCAGGGCCAGCGCCGGATCAGGCAGAGTCCGGCGGCGATGCCGATCACCCCGGCCACCGTGGTGACCAGCTGGCTGAAGTGCAGCTCCAGCGTGGGCCGGGTGGACAGGTCGGTCAGGTGCCGGGCTTCCGGGCCGATCAGGCCGATCAGCCCGGCGATGCTGGCCAGTACCACCGCGGTGATGACCCGGGGACCGAGTTGCCTGGGCCGCCGGTCCGGGTCGGCGATGCGGAGGGTGGCGGCCCCGGGGGTCATACGCAGCACGCTAGCGGCACCCCCGGCGGCCACCGGAAGAGCGGGATCGGAAACTTTGGGGTGCCCTGACCTTCGAGTTCCCGATCAGCCCTTCGTCGTCAGCATCAGCCCTTCGCCGTCAGCGAGGACCTGGCCAGCACGTAGGCCGGCAGCATCTGCTTGTGCTCGTCGGTGTCGATGCCGCCGAGGTGCAGGATCACCGCGCCCTTGGGCGTGGACACCGCCAGCGCGCGCTGGAACCGCTCGCCGCCGTTGATCGGGTCGGGCAGCCGGTAGCTCACCTCGGCCGCGGCCAGCGAACCCGCCGCGGTGGTGCGGATCTCCGGCTTGACGGCCTTCTTCTCCCCGGTCATGAAGTTCTCCAGGGCCTTGCTCGCGTCCAGGGTGGACTTGCTGGTCCAGACCCGCAGGAAGCCGATGTTGCCCGCCGGCTTGGCGTCGACCTCGCAGGCCACCAGGAAGTCGCCCTGCTTGCCCATCACGGTGGAGGTGGACTCGGCCACGGTCTTGGCCACCCAGAGCTTGCCCAGCTCGAAATCGACCGGCAGCTGGCAGGCCGCGGAGACCTTGCCGCCGGACCCGGCCACCTTCACATCGTCGAACCAGGGTTCACCCGGTTTGCCGAGGGCGGAAGTAGGGGCGGCGGCCGAGGAGGTCGCGGCCGAGGTGCCCGCCGAGGAGGTCGGGGCACCCGGACCGGCGCCCTGCCCGCCACAGCCAGTGAGCAGCAGGGCGAGCAGGGCAGCGGTCGCGGGCGCGCGGAAACGCACGTTCATGATCAGGTTCCCCCAGGTCAAAGGTGCTTGCTGAGGGTGACCCTAACCCGCGATCAACCGATGAGCACACTCAGAATCGCGGCCACCCCGAAGCCGACCAGGGACAAGATCGTCTCCAACACGGTCCAGGTCTGCAGCGTCTCCTTGGTGGGGATGCCGAAGTACTTGGAGACGATCCAGAACCCGCCGTCGTTGACGTGCGAGGCGATGATCGACCCGGCCGCGATGGCCGCGCCGATCAGCGCCAGCTGCGGCTGGGAGTACCCGGCGTCCTTGAGCAGCGGCGCCACGATCCCGGCGGTGGTGACGATCGCGACCGTGGCCGAGCCCTGGGCGATCCGCAGCCCGCAGGCGATCACGTAGGACAGCACGATGAACGGCAGTCCCGCGTCGGAGAGCGTGCCGGCCAGGGCCTTGCCCACGCCGGTGGCCGAGAGCACCGCGCCGAAGAACCCGCCGGCGCCGATCACCAGCAGGATCATGCCGACCGGGCGCAGCGCGGCCCCGGTCATGTCGCCGATCTCCTTGCCGGTCATGCCCCGCCGGGTGCCCAGCAGCCACAGTGCCAGCAGCAGCGCGATGGTCAGCGCGATCGCCGGGTTGCCGAAGAAGGTGAGCACGTTGAGCACCTGGTTGCCCTTGGGTAGCAACACGCTGCCGAAGGTGGCGCCCAGGATCAGCACCAGCGGCAGGCCGATGATGAAGCACACCAGGGCGAGCGAGGGTTCGCGGCGGTCCTTGTTCTTGTCCGCGAACGCCGCGCCCGCGGCCACCAGCTCCTCGGCCACCGGGATGTGGATCCGCTTGCCGATCCAGCTGGAGTAGAGCACGCCACCGATCAGCCAGGCCGGGATCGCGCAGGCCAGACCCATGATGATCAGCCAGCCCAGGTCCACCTTGAGCAGTCCGGCCAGTGCGACCGGGCCGGGGTGCGGCGGCAGGAAGGCGTGCATCACGGACAGGCCAGCCAGCAGCGGCATCGCGTAGAGCACGATGGACTTGCCGCTCTGCTTGGCCGCCACGTAGACCAGCGGGGCGAGCACGAAGATGCCGATGTCGAAGAACACCGGGATGCCGAAGATCAACCCGGCCAGGCCCATGGCCAGCGGCGCGCGGTTCTCGCCGAAGAGCCCGAGCAGCTTCCGGGTGAGCACCTCGGCCCCGCCGGAGGCCTCCAGGATCGCGCCGAGCAGCGTGCCGAGGCCGATGATCGCGGCGACGTGCCCGAGCACGCCGCCGAATCCGGTCTCGATCAGCGACTCCTTGGCGGCCTGCGCCGAGCCGACCAGCCTCTCGATCGACACCCCGGCCGCGAGCGCGACCAGCACGCCCGCGATCAGCAGGGCGATGAACGGCTCCACCTTGAACTTGATGATCATGGTGAGCAGCACGGCGATGCCGACCGCGGACAGCAGCAGCAGTCCTGGTGTCGACGTTTGCAGCCAGGTGAGCAAAGGGTTCTCCCCAGTGGCGGGTGGGATTTCTAACGCGTTCCGGTTGGTGTGTTGCGCACGGAACGACCGGCCAGTGCGCCGGTGTGCGTGCCGTCGTCGATCACCGGGACCCCGTTGACCACGACATGCAGAATGCCCTCGGGGCGGGTCCTCGGCGACTCGAAGGTGGCGGTGTCGCGCACCGCCGCCGCGTCGAAGAGCACCAGGTCCGCCGCGAAGCCCTCGCGGACCAGGCCGCGGTCGGTCAGCCGCAGCCGCCGGGCGGCGCGACCGGTCATGTGCGCCACGCAGTCGGCCAGCCCCAGCACCCCGAGGTCGCGGACGTAGCGGGCCAGGTAGCGCGGGAAGGTGCCCCAGGCACGCGGGTGCGGGCGGTCGCCGACCAGCAGGCCGTCGCTGCCCACGGTGTGCGCCGGGTGCCGCATGATCGCCTGCACGTTCTCCTCGTGCCCCACGTGCATCAAGCACGAGGTGCCAAGGGATTCGGCGACCAGGGTGTCGAAGTACAGCTCGGACGGGGCGATCCCGGCCTTGGCCGCGCTGTCCCGCACCGAGCGCCCGACCAGGTGGCCGTGCAGGTCGGGTTTGCGCACCCCGTTGATCTCGATGGCGGACCAGTCCACCGGCACGCCGTGGCAGCCGTCGGAGCCGATCTCCTCCAGCTCCACCCTGATCCGCTCCCGGGTGTCCACATCGGACAGTCGACCGAGGGCCGCGTCCAGACCGCCCGCGGTGGCCCAGCTGGGCAGCAGCGCGGACAGGTAGGTGGCGCCGGGCAGGTACGGGTAGGTGTCCAGGGTGATGTCGCAGCCGTCCGCGATCGCACTGTCCACCATGGACAGCAGCTCACCGGCGCGGCCCTTGTTGACCGGGAAGTTCATCGTGGCGTGCGCCAGGTGCAGCGGGCAGCCGGAGCGGACCGAGACGTCGATCATCTCCGCGTACGCCTCGACCGCGCCCGCGCCGTAACTGCGGTGGTGCGGGCTGTAATAGCCGCCGTGCTGCCCGGTCACCGCGCACAATTCCACGAGTTCCTCGGTGCCCGCGTACATGCCGGGGGTGTAGGTGAGCCCGGAGGACATGCCCACCGCGCCCTGCGCGAGTCCCTCGGCCAGCACGGTCTTCATCCGGTCCATCTCGGCCGCGGTGGCCGGGCGGTCGTCCCAGCCCACGCACAGCATCCGCAGCGTGCCCTGCGGCACCAGGTAGGCCGCGTTGACCGCGATCCCGGTGTCCAGGCGGTCCAGGTACTCCCCGACGCTGCGCCAGTTCCAGTCGAATCCGGCCGGGTCGTCGTTCCAGCCCGCCAGCTGCTGCCGGAGCTGACCGAGCACCGCATCGTCAACGGGGGCATAGGAAAGCCCGTCCTGGCCGAGCACCTCCAGGGTCACGCCCTGGCACACCTTGGCCTCGTGGTCGGGCTTGGCCAGGATCTGCAGGTCGGAGTGCGAGTGCATGTCGATGAAGCCGGGGGTGAGCACCAGGCCGTCGGCCTCGACGACCGTGCGGCCGCCCAGCGTGCCCGGGTCGCCGATCTCGGCGATCCGGCCCTCGGCAACGGAAACATCGGCCAGGCGGGGGTGCCCGCCGGTGCCGTCCACCAGTAACGCGCCGCGGTAGACCAGTTCGGCCATGGCGGAGCCGTCCTCTCAGATCAGAAGTAGGTGCGCACGAAGTCGATTACGGTCTCGCCATCGGCCGCTACCACGGGCAGCAGCTGCCACTTGTCGAAAACCGTGCACGGGTGGGACAGCCCCAGCCGTACCCAGTCACCGACCTGCACCTGGTCTTCCGCCCGGAGTTCCAGGAACGCGTGCTGGTCGTTGAGCTTGGTGATGGTCGCACCCGTCAACTCGGTGTTTTCCTGACCTCGGCGGCGCAACTGCGGTTCGGGCAGGCCCTCGTCGAAGGAAAAGTCCCGTTTGCCCGAAGTGAGCAGGGCCAGCAGCGGTTCCGGCTTGGAGGTGACCTGGGCCCAGCCGTGCAGCGCGGGCTTGAGCGCGGTGGTCCCGGCGAGCCTGGCGTCAGGGCCGAACGGCGTAATGCCGCGGTAGATGCCGTCGTCGTGGGTGAGGTAGGCGCCGCTGCGCAGCACCGCGAGCAGCTCCGGTCCGGTCCACTGCGGCGCGAACGCGGTGAACGCCTCGGCGACCAGATCCGGCCAGGCGCTGCCGCCCGCGGTCAGCACCACGCGCTCGGTGTCGGCGAACAATCCGTCCGACTGGAGTTCGGCGAGCAGTCCGCACATATCGCGTAGGTAGCCGCGCACGGTCGCCGAGGCGGTGGCCACGTCGCCGTGCGCCACCGCACCTTCGTAGCCGCCGGCCCCGGCCAGTCGCAGCACCGGGCTGGCGCTGATCGCCTCGGCCACCGCGCGGGCGGCGGCCCGGTCCCTGGCGCCGGTGCGGCCGCCGGGCGCGCCCAGCTCCACCAGCACCTCGATCGGGCGGGACAGGCCGGCCAGGCCCTCGGTCAGCAGCTCGACGCCGCGCACCGTGTCGGCCCAGCACAGGAACTCGAAGCCGGGATCGCCGTTGACCTGCTCGGTCAGCCAGGCCAGCGCGGCGGGGTCGACGAGCTGGTTGGCGAGCAGGATCCGGCTGACCCCGAAGGCCCGGTAGACCCGGAGCTGGCTGGCGTTGGCGGCGGTGATCGCCCAGGCGCCCGCGGCCAGCTGGCGCTGGTAGAACTGCGGCGCCATCGGGGTTTTGCCGTGCGGGGCGAGCAGCAGGCCCTGCCCGGCCACCCAGTCGGCCATGGTGCGCAGGTTGTGTTCCAGGGCCTCTTCGTCGATCACCACGAGCGGCGGCAGGAAGCCGTCCCGGAACAGGTTGGGGCGGGTCGCCGCGGCCTCGGCGAGCGTCTTGCCCGCCAGCGCGTCCGGCAGGCCCTTGAACCGCCAGTCGATGCGTTCGGCGCCGATCGCGGCCACCGCGTCCTCGTCCAGCCGAGCCGGTTCCACGGCTGTCCACCTTTCGTTGCGAATTATGCAACTTGGATTGCGCTATGTGATGCGTGGCTGTGTAGCATTCCGCTGAGCTGGTCGTCAACGTTGGCCGGGCCGGAGGGAACCTGAGTGGATGAGCTGAAACCCCCCGTTGATCGTGGGGCGGCCGATGTGGTGTGCCTTGGCGAGTCGATGGCCCTGTTCGTGCCAGCGGAACCGGGACCGACGCACGAGGTCACCTCCTGGACCAGGACGGTGGGCGGCGCCGAGTCCAATGTGGCCTGTCACCTGGCCCGGTTCGGCTGGCACAGCCGCTGGGTCAGCGCGCTCGGCCGAGACGCCTTCGGCCGGGCCATCCTGGACCGGCTGACCTCCTTCGGCGTGGACGTCGCCGACGTGGCCCGCGACGAGCACCGGCCGACCGGGCTCTACGTCAAGGAGGCCGACGCCAACGGCAGCACTGTGCGCTACTTCCGGCGCGGTTCGGCCGCCTCCGGCATGGGCCCGGAGTTACTCGACGGCCTTGGCCTGGACCGCACCGCGCTGATCCACCTCTCCGGCATCACCGCCGCGCTCTCGGAGAGCTGCCAGGCCCTGGTGACCGCGATCCTGGACCCGTGGCGGGGCGACCGGCTGGTCTCCTTCGACCTCAACTGGCGCCCGGCGTTGTGGCGCAACAAGGACACCTCGGTGCTGGCCGAACTGGCCAACAAGGCCGACATCGTGCTGGTCGGCTCGGATGAGGCCGAGGCGCTGTGGGGGATCGGCGATCCCCTCGCCCTGCGCGAACTCCTGCCCGAGCCGCGCACGCTGGTGGTCAAGCAGGCCGAGCACGGCGCGACCATGGTGGAGAACGGGCAGAGCTGGTTCCAGCCCGCGCTCAAGGTCGACGTGGTCGAACCGGTCGGCGCGGGCGACGCCTTCGCCGCCGGCTTCCTGTCGTCCACTTTGGACGGTGAGGATCCGGTGACCCGGTTGCGGCGCGGGCATCTCTGCGCGGTCGGCTCCCTGCTCACCCGGGACGACGTGGGCGAGCCGGTGGCCGCCGAGCTGGTCGAGCGCCTGCTCGCCGCCGACGACGAGACCTGGGCGGGCACCCACTTCAGCGCTGGGACGAAACCATGAGCCAGAGCCTGGACCGCGCGCTGACCATCCTCACCGAACTGGCAGGCGGGCACCGCACCCTGGACGAGCTGGCCGCCGTGCTGGACGTGCACAAGTCCACCGCGCTGCGCCTGCTGCGCACCCTGGAGGCGCGGCGGTTCGTGCAGCGCGAGGACGTGCGGCACTACCGGCTGGGCACCACGTTGTTCGACCTGGCCAACCGCGCGCTGGAGGAACGCGATGTGCGGCGCACCGTCGAGCCCGCGCTGCGCGAGCTGAACGCGAGCACCGGGCACACCGTGCACCTGGCCAGCTACGAGGGCGGCGAGGTGATCTACATTGACAAGTACGACAGCCGCCACCAGGTCCGGATGTACTCCAGGGTCGGCAAGAGCGCGCCGCTGCACTGCACCGCGGTGGCCAAGCTGCTGCTGTCCGCGCTGCCTGAACGGGAGCAGCGCCGGATCGTGGAGGGCATGAGTTTTCCCCGGCTCACCGCGAACACCATCACCGATCCCACCGCGTACCAGGCCGAACTGCGCAAGGTCCGGGCCCAGGGCTACGCGGTGGACCGCTCCGAGCACGAGGACTTCATCCACTGCATCGGCGCGCCGATCCTGGGCGCCCGCGGCGAGGTGCTGGCCGCGGTATCGATGTCGGTGCCGAAGATGTTGCTTGATTACGAGGGCCTGATGGCGCTGCTGCCCGAGCTGCGCGCCGCGGCCAGGACCGCCTCGGTGGCCTGCGGCTGGCGGCCCGAGAACACCTGAACCACCTGAATTTCCGGCAGACACGAGCAGAAGAGGTAAGCACGGCGATGGCGAAGACCGAGATCCGCACCGCGAACGCGCCCACCCCGGTGGCCAACTTCTCCCAGGGGGTCCGCAAGGGCAACATCCTCCAGGTCGCGGGCCAGGTCGCGTTCGACCCGGCCACCGGCGCGATCGTCGGCGACACCGTGGCCGAGCAGACCCGGCAGACGCTGAAGAACGTGGCCGCGGTGCTGGAGGCCGGCGGCGCGAGCTTCGACGACGTGGTGATGTTCCGGGTGTTCCTCACCGACACCGGCCACTTCGGCGAGATGAACGCGGTCTACAACGAGATCATCAACTCCGGCCCGTTCTCCGGCCGCACCACCGTCTACGTCGGCCTGCCCGCCGGCCTGCTGGTGGAGATCGACGCGCTGGCCGTGCTCGGGGACTGATCACCGACGGTGACTGAACCTCGCGCCACTGCTCCAAGGGATACCGCGTCCGTTACCAACGCGTGACATCCGTCCCCTGGTGGAGTGGCGCGGGATTGAGTCCCCGGCGGAACTGGGATTGGTTGGAAGAGCAGGCGTTCCACCAGCTCAGGAGGTTCACGTCATGGCACAGCGATCCCGCGTCGCCGGGTTCCTGACCGCCCTTGTGTTCGCTACCGCGCTTCCGGTCGCGCTCGCCGCCCCGGCCAGTGCGGACAGCGGCGACTGCTACCTGTACCTCAAGGACAACTACTTCGGTATCCGCTCCGTGCATCGGGACGCCTGCGTCGACGGCGAGCGCGGCTACTTCGATGACTGCGTGGACACGCTTCGCGATTTCGGCATCCGCCATCGGCACGCCGTCCGGGCCTGCGAATGGGCCGAGCGCTGACCTCTTTCTGAACTCACCCGATCCGGGATACAAGGAGGGAGTGAAGCTCTACGCCGACCACCAGGCCCGCCGCGCGGCCCAGCTGCTGGTCGACCTCGGCGCCCTGTTGATCATCGCAGTCAGCAGCTGGCTGGCCCTGGATCTCTACGACCTGGTCAGCAAACTACGAGCGCCCGGCGTCGAGCTGGTCGAGGCGGGCGGTTCGCTCCGCGAGCTGTCCGCCTTGGCCGCGGCTCAGGCCGGGCGGCTGCCGCTGGTGGGGGATGAGCTGGCGGCGGCGCTGGGCCGGGGCTCGGCGGTGGCCGACCGGCTGGTGGACGCGGGCAACAAGCAGATGTCCGCGGTCGACTCCACCGCCCTGTGGCTGAGCCTGCTGCTGGTTCTGGTGCCGGTGTCGCTGTTGTTGGTGTCCTGGTTGCCGTTGCGGGCGAGGTTCGTCCGGCAGGCCACGGCGGCCCGGCGGCTGACCAGGCTGGGGGAGGCGCACGTGGACCTGCTGGCGTTGCGCGGGCTGGCGAACCTGCCGCTGCACACGCTGGCCAAGCCGGGGGTGGACCTGGTGGGGGCGTGGCGGTCGGGGGACCGGGAGGCGACCGAACTGCTGGCCCGCGCGGAGCTGCGCCGGCTGGGATTACGACTGGAGACGGGAAAAGTTGGACCTTGACGACCTGAACACCCTGCCGGACTGGATGCGTCCGCCGCGTGCCGAGGGCTGGTACGCCGACGACCTGGACCACCTGCCGGACGCGCCCGAACACATCGAACTGATCGACGGCGCGCTGGTGTTCCGCCTGGTGCCCCAGACCGTCTGGCACAGCGCGGTGGTCTCCGGGCTCACGCTCGCCCTCGCGACGCAGGCACCGCCCAGCATCGCGGCTCTGTCCGGCATGACCATCCGGCTGGACCGGCACAACCGCCCGGAAGCCGACATCCTCGTGCACGCCACACCGCCCGAGCCGGACCGCACCTGGTTCCGGCCGGCGGACGTGCTGCTCGTGGTCGAGGTCGTGTTGCCGGAGTCCGCGCACCGGGACCGGACGGTCAAACTCCGCAAGTACGCCGCGGCGGGGATCCCGCACTACTGGATCGTTGACCGGGAAGACGCCGCGCCGGTCGTGCATGCGTACGAGCTGGACAGGCCGACCGGTGCCTACGTCCCAGCCGGCATCTTCCGCGGCACCCTGGAGCGGCCGGTGCCCTTCCTGATCGCCGTGGATCTGAACGAACTGCTCGCGTAGCTCGACCGGATGAAAATCAAGTGGCGCCATCTGAGATTACGACTGGAGACCGGAAAAGTTGGACCTTGACGACCTGAACACCCTGCCGGACTGGATGCGTCCGCCGCGTGCCGAGGGCTGGTACGCCGATGACCTCGACCATCTCCCCGAGGCGCCCGCGCACACCGAACTGATCGACGGGGTCCTGGTGTTCCGCCTGGTGCCCCAGACCATCTGGCACAGCCGGATGATCTCCGGACTCAGGGAGGCCCTCGACGCACAGGCACCGCCCGGCATCGAGGTCGACAGCGGTATGACCATCCGGCTGGACCGGCGCAACCGCCCAGAAGCCGACCTCGTGGTGAACACCGCGCCGTTCGACCCCGACCTCAGCTGGTTCGCGCCGGCGGACGTGCTGCTCGTGGTCGAGGTCGTGTTGCCGGAGTCCGCGCACCGGGACCGCACGGTCAAACTCCGCAAGTACGCCGCGGCGGGGATCCCGCACTACTGGATCGTCGACAAGGAGGGTTCCGCGCCGGTCGTGCACGTGTACGAGTTGGACAAGCCGACCGGCGCCTACGCCCCGGCCGGCATCTTCCGCGGCACCCTGAATCGCCCGGTGCCCTTCCCGATCACCCTCGATCTGGACAGCCTGCGTCAGTAAACCGGCCCCGTGTACTTCTCGCCCGGCCCCTGCCCCGGCTCGTCCGGCACCACCGAAGCCTCCCGGAACGCCTTCTGCAACGCCTGCAGCCCGTCCCGCAGCGGCGCCGCGTGCACCCCCAGGTACTCCACCGACGCCGTGATCAACCCGGCCAGCGCGGTGATCAGCCGCCGCGCCTCGTCCAGGTCGAGCCGGTCGCTCTCGGCGGGGTCGGGGTCGGCCAGGCCGAGTTTCTCGGCGGCGGCGGACATCAGCATCACTGCCGCGCGGCTGATGACCTCGATGCTGGGGACATCGGACAGGTCGCGGACGGGGTCGGGCCCCTCGATTGGGTGGGACGTGCTCACCCCTGGTACGATTCCACGAGCGACCAGCCCCTGCGCACGTGGGGGCGGCAAGTGGAGCCCCGCTCCCACCCGAGTCACCGCTTGAGGTGTCCGGGTCCGGTCAGGTAGTCGACCCAGGTCAGACTACCCGTGCGCGATCCTCGCCGGTGACGGCGGGTGATCGCGAGATCGGAGTTGAGCGGGCCCCGCGCGCGGAACATTGCGCCGGGGCCTCGTTGTTGTAACGGGGTTCTTCCTGTCGCGGTGCGCGAGAGCTACCGCCAAACCGAGGAGGCCCCATCAGCTCCGAAACACGCATCAACGACCGCATCCGGGTGCCCGAGGTCCGTCTGGTCGGACCCGCGGGTGAGCAGGTCGGCATCGTCCGCATCGAGGACGCGCTGCGACTTGCCGAGGAAGCGGACCTTGACCTCGTCGAGGTCGCCCCACAGGCACGACCGCCGGTCTGCAAGCTCATGGACTACGGCAAGTTCAAGTACGAGAGCGCGCAGAAGGCCCGCGAGTCCCGTCGCAACCAGCAGATGACGGTCATCAAGGAGCAGAAGCTCCGGCCGAAGATCGACTCTCACGATTACGACACGAAGAAGGGACACATCGTCCGCTTCCTCAACCAGGGACACAAGGTCAAGGTGACCATCATGTTCCGTGGTCGTGAGCAGTCCCGGCCTGAGCTGGGCTACCGCCTGCTGCAGCGCCTCGCGGAGGACGTCGCCGATCTGGGTGTCGTTGAGTCCAGCCCCAAGCAGGACGGCCGGAACATGATCATGGTTCTGGCTCCGCACAAGAACGTGAAGCCGCGTACCGCAACCAAGGACGCGGAGACCGAGCAGGACGTGGCGGCGGAGTAACTCCCCGCGTACTGCGAGCAGTGCGGGCACCCTCGCCCGCGCCGCGGGCCGGTTCCCCCGGTGGGAACCGGCTGACCCCGCGCCGCCCCTGCGGTGGCGCAAGCACCCCAAACGAGGACGGACATGCCCAAGCAGAAGACCCACAAAGGGACCTCGAAGCGCATCAAGGTGACCGGCAGCGGCAAGCTGATGCGGGAGAAGACGGGTCGCCGCCACAAGCTGGAGCGCAAGAGCTCCACGCTGACCCGCCGTCTTGAGGGCGCCGAGGTCGTCTCCAAGAAGGACGCTCCGCGCCTCAAGCGCCTGCTCGGCATCTGAGCTGGCCACCCCAGACCGACTTTTCCACCTGAGACCGACCCACTCCGGTCTCACTTGATTGACAGGATGTACCCGTGGCACGCGTCAAGCGGGCAGTGAACGCCCAGAAGAAGCGCCGTACGATTCTGGAGCAGGCCAGCGGCTACCGCGGCCAGCGCTCGCGGATGTACCGCAAGGCGAAGGAGCAGGTGCTCCACTCGCTCAACTACGCCTACCGGGACCGCCGTGCCCGCAAGGGTGACTTCCGCAAGCTGTGGATCACGCGCATCAACGCGGCCGCCCGCGCGAACGGGATCACCTACAACCGCTTCATCCAGGGCCTGAACCTGGCTGGCGTCGAGGTGGACCGCAAGATCCTGGCCGAGCTGGCCGTCAGCGACGCGGCGGCCTTCGAGGCCCTCGTCGAGGTCGCGCGCGAGGCTCTGCCCGCCGACCGGAACGCGGCGGCCTCCTGAGCCGCCAGCAGGCGAACAGCACCAGCAGCACCCGGCCCGGGGCCGTCCTGACCGAACGGACGCCCCGGGTCGCTGCTGCTCGCCAGCTGACCCGCCGCCAGGGCCGGGACCGGGCCGACCGGTTCCTCGCCGAGGGCGCGCAGGCCGTGCGCGAGGCACTGGCCTGGGCGGCCGACGGACGTGGCCAGGTGCACGAGCTGTTCGTCACCGAGGTTGCGGCCGGCCGCAACCAGGATCTCCTGCACGCCGCGGGCGCGGCCGGGATCCGGGTCAGCGAGATCACCGAACGGGCCGCCGAGGGCCTGTCCGAAACCGTCACCCCGCAGGGCGTCATCGCCGTCTGCGACCGGGTCGAGGTGTCGCTGGCCGACGCCCTGGCCAGTAGCCCGAAGCTGGTCGCGGTGCTCGTCGGCATCGCCGACCCCGGCAACGCGGGCACCGTGGTCCGGGTCGCCGACGCGGCGGGCGCGGACGCGGTGATCTTCGCGGGCGACACCGTGGACGTGCACAACGGCAAGTGCGTGCGCGCCTCCACCGGCAGTGTCTTCCACCTGCCCATCGCCCGATCCCGGGACACCGCAACGGTTCTCCAGGCATGCGCGGCCGCGGAGCTGCGCCTGGTCGCCGCCGACGGCAACACCGATTCGGACCTGGACGCCGCCGAGGACCGCGGCGAGCTGGCCGCACCCACCGCCTGGCTGTTCGGCAGCGAGGCGCACGGCGTGCCCGCCGACGTGCTGGCCGCCGCCGACACCGCGCTCAAGGTGCCCATCCACGGCGCCGCGGAAAGCCTCAACCTGGCCACCGCCGCCGCGGTCTGCCTCTACGCCAGCGCCCGCGCCCAGCGCCGTACCGCCCGGTAGTCGAGCGCAGACCGGGAACCGCTGGGCGACCGTTTGCCGCCGATCGGTAGTTCTGCCCCCGAGATCACTGTTCGCGCCCGGTGTTTTCGGGAGTATGAAACGGGAAACCCTGCCCCCGACTGGAGGCCGTCCCGATGCCGGTGCCCCTCGGCGACCTGTCCGACTTGCCCGCCACCACCCGGATGCTGCTCGCCGCCGACGGCTCGACCACCGCACTGCTGGAAGCCCTGCTCCGCGCGCCGCTGACCGCGGTGGTGGACCGGCAGGAGACGCACACCGCGAACTCGGTTCCGGCGCCACTGCGGGAGAAGCTGCGCACCGCGCGCGGCGGCGGGTATGTGCACCGGCACAGCAGGCTGCTCACGCCGGCCGAGCAGGTGGTCAGCATCAACCTGGTGCTGTTGCCGCGGCAGGAGGCGGACGCGTTGATCCCGCCGGGGGAGCGGCCGCTGGGGCGGCACCTCACCGGGAACCGGCTGGCCGCCGGGCGGGAGGCGCTGGGCCGGTTCACCGCGCACTGGCCGCCGCGGTCGGGGCTGGAACCTTGTGTGGGCAAGGACTATCTCATCCACCTGCGTTCCGGCGCGCGGATCTACGTGCGCGAGCTGTTCAACCCGTGCCTGGTCGCGCCTAGGTGAGCGAGCACCGCGCCACCGAGCTGTCGTGCCACCGCCACACGCCCGGACTGTCCTGGCGCATGCTGTGCCAGTACCGGTAGTTGTGCGTGATCCAGTAAGGGGTGCCGCCCAGCGTGTACTTGGTGACGCTGGTCTTGGCGCCGATCAGCTGGCGGTCCACGATCTTGCCGTCGACGATCTCGGCGTAGTTCCCCGGCGAGGTGCAGCGCGGCTGACCATCGGCCTGCACCGGGGTCAGGGTGGTGGGGATCGGTGTGACGAAGGGGTTGCAGATGATCTGGAAGGCGGAATCGAACCGGTATTCGACGCTGCTGGTGCCCGCGTGGATCTTTTCCATCAGCCAGTAGTGCACCGAGGTGCCGGTGGCACTCTTGCCGATGAAGCCGTGGCCCCAGCCGGTGCCCCCGGTCACGGGCGGCGGTGAGCTGAAACTCCGCTGCTCACAACGCCAGTCCGGGGCGGCCTGCGCGGCCGGGGCCGGCGCCGCGGCGAGCGCGGTGAACGTCAGGGCGACGGCCATGGCCAGGTTGAGGAAACGTGTCATCTGCGGCCCCCTCGGAGGAATTCCCTGAATTCAGGGTAGGCCGTGATCATGAATTCCGGATTGGTGCGTTCGGTCGCAGCATCGCGGTCAAAGGCGGGAAAGCAGTTCCTGTGCCAGCGGATCCCGTTCCACCGTGCGGTGCTGTTCGGTGAGCGCGTCGCTGAGGGCCTTGAGCACCCCGGCCACATCGGCGTGCGGGGCGTCCTCGGGCAGCAGCGCGGCCGCCCGCCTGGCCTCGCTCTCGCTGAGCCGCGGATCGCCTTGCAGCAGGTGGATCTGGGCGGCGCGGTTGACCAGGTAGACCTGCCACAGCACATCGCCGAGCCGGACCGCGAGCCGTTCCGCCTCGGCGTTGTCGGTCAGCGATTCGGCGTAGCGGCCGTGCAGGGCCAGCACGAAGGCGCGACCGGCGATGAGTTCGGCGTTCAGCTCCTCATCGGCGTCCACCGCCAGTTCGGTGGCCCGGGTCAGCGCGGCCAGGGCGGCTTCCTGGTCCTGGGCGCCGATGGAATTGGCCAGCCGCAACAACATCCGGGCCGCGGGCTCGGCCCGGCCCGCGGTGCACAGGATCTCCGCGGACTCCCAGTAGGCGGCGCGGGTGGGTTCGACCCGCTCCAGGTTGGTGTAGGCGGCGGCCAGGTTGGCCAGCACCTGGGCCCGGTGCAGGCGGTTCTCCGGCGGCACCAGATCCAGCGCGGCGAGCAGGTGCTCCTCGGCGGCCTCGTGTTCGCCGAGCACGCCGCAGACCGCGCCGAGCCGGTGCCGCACCGGCAATTCGGTGCTGCGCTGGTCCTTGCCCTCCACCAGCCGCAGCGCCTCCTCCAGGGTCTCCGCGGCCTCCACGTAGCGGTCCAGTTCCAGGTAGGCGCCGCTGAGCAGGAAGCAGGCCTGCGCGGTGGCGGTGGCGCCCAGGTGGCGGCGGCAGGCGGCGACCGCGTCCACCAGATCGGGCAGCCGGTCCACCTCCAGGTCCAGTTCGACCAGCATCGCGGCCTGTTCCAGGAGCGCCTCGGCGGTCCACGGGCCGTCCGCGGCGGTGGCGAAGGCGGCCAGTTCGCCGTAGGCGGTCACGGTGTCCTCGTGCTCGCCCAGGTCCTTGCACAGCCGGGCGCGGGCCACCAGCGCGCTGAACCGGTCCGCGGGCGCGCTGTCGATGGTCAGCGTGGTGGTCAGGGCGTCCAGGGCGGCCCGCTGGTCCCCGGCGAGCATGAATTGTTCGGCCTCGCGCACCGCGAGCCGGGTGGCCAGTCGCCGGGCCCGCCCGGTGACCAGGTCCCTGGCCGCGTCGAGCTGGGCGGCGGCCGGTTCGCTCAGCCCGCGTTCCTGGCAGACCTCGGCCAGCACCAGCCGGGCGCCGACTTCCAGTTCCGGATCGCCCAGCAGCACCGCGTCCCGCACCGCCTGCTCGGCCACCGCGCCGGCCCGGTGGTCGGCGTGCGCGCGCAGTTCCAGCATGGCCAGCCCGCACCGGTGCCGCACCGCCAGCTCGTGCTCGCCCAGCTTGGCGAAGGCGTCCACCGCCTCGGCGAAGACCGTGCGGGCCTCGGTCGGTTGCGGCCGGGTCTCGAACATCCGCCGGGCGCGCACCCGCAGCGCCAGCACTCCTGGCAGCTCGACCGCGCGCGGTAACGAGGTCAGCAGCCGGTGCCCGGTGACGAAGTCGCCCGCGTCGAAGGCGTCCACCGCGGCCGCCGCCACCGTGCGCGGATCCTCCGGTGGCACAACGGGTTCGGCCACCTCGGCCGGCGGTAGCGCGAGGGTCACCCTCGGCCCGTCGGGTTGTTCCAGGAACTCGGCCAGCCTGCGCATCAGCCACACCGCGCCGTTGCGCCGGTCGAATGCCTCGGCCAGGCCACCGGCCTCGGCCACCAGTTCGGCCCGCAGCACACCCGCGGTCACCCGGCGCGGTCCGGCCGACACCGGGCGGGCCGGGTCGATCCGGTCGAGGACCAGCGCCACCGCGCCGAGGAAACCCAGGCGCGCCAACGGGTTCGGTAACTCGGTGAGCAAGCTCGCGTGCCGTTCGACCAGCTCCAGGCCGCGTTCGGCGTTGCCGGTGACGGCCAGGAACTCCAGGTTCGCGGCCAGCGCCGCGCCGTCGCCGGGCCGGTCCCGCAACCGGCGGTAGGCCATCAGGTGCGCCTGCCGCGCCCTGGCCGGTTCGCCCGCCCGCAGGAACGCGCCGAGCAGGCTGCTGAGCACCCCGGCCGGTTGCATCGAGCAGGCGCTTTCCTGACGCAGCACCGGATCGGCGTGCGCCAGCGCCTCGGCGAACCGCCCGTGCCCGACCAGGAACTCCACCTGCGCGCCGACCACACAGGCCGCGCAGTCGCTGAGCTGGTCGCCGGGCGCGCCCAGCCAGGCCGGGAACAGCTCCTCGGCCTCGGCGTGCCCGCGCTGGTCGGCCAGCCGCACCCGCAGGCCGAGCACCGGCTGCGGCGAGGCGCCCTCCCGCTGGAACCGGGCGGCCAGCTCGTCCAGTGCCGCCCGCACCTGGTCCAGGCTGAACCGGGGGTCGCCGATGAGCCCGTTGACCACCCACTTGTGCATCCACCGCAGCTGGTGCAGCGCGGCCGCGTCGAAGGCGGCGGGTTCGCGCCGTTCGGCGGCCACCGCCCAGGCGAAGGGGGCCAGCATCAGGTCGGAGCGGCGCAGTTCGTGGCAGAGCCGGATCATCGCCAGCCGCACCCGCAGCCCCAGCCGCACATCGCGGGCCGCGTCGGCCCCGCGCGCGGCCCGTTCCAGGGCCTCGTAGCGCGGTAATCCGGCCGGCATGTGCTCGGCGGTGGCCAGCATCCGGGCCGGCGCCTGCTCCTCGGTCACCCCAGTCCTCTCACTGTCAGATATCGCTGTGCACGGCGCGGTCGAGCAGGTCCAGGAAGGACCGGTTCAGCGCGGCGGTGTCCTTGGGGCGCAACGGCCTGCGGGACTGGAGCAGCGCGTGCACGTACAACGATTCGATGGCCAGCCGGGCCAGGTCCGGTCCGACCGTGCCGATCCGCCGCACCAGGGGGTTGCGGCAGTTGAGCACCAGCCGGTGGGTGGCGCCGGAGGCCGTGCCGGACAACTGTCCCAGCAGGTCGGCCCACAGCGGATCGGCCTCGGCGCGCAGCTGCTCGGTCTCGGCCTCCCGGCTCAGCTCCGGGTCGGTGATCAGCAGCGCGGGCAGCGAGATCGGGTCGAAATCGCAGAGCACCGGCTCGCAGTCGTGCCGGGCGAGCACCGCGTCCGCCCGGTCCACCGCGGCCAGCAGTTCCTGTTCCACCTCGGGATCGGGCGCGCCCAGGCTGGCCAGCAGCTCGCTGGGCAGCACCCGGCGGGCGGCCACCCGGCCCTCGGTCTCCACCAGCCTGCGCATCAGGTCGGTGTCGTAGGCGTAGCCCGCGTTGACCAGGCCAAGACCTTGCGCCTCGGCGACCGCGGCGAGCTGGCGGAACTCGTCCACGTCCGGGGTGAACAGCACAGTGCCGTACTTGCGGCGGAACTGGCGCAGGCTGACCACGCCCTCGGTGGTCTCGAACGGCAGCCAGCGCTCCACCAGCCGGAGCAGGTCGTCGTCGGTGAGCGCCATCGCCTTGATGCCCAGCTGGTGCGCGGACAGCAGCGCGCCTGCCCTGGCCGGTTCGGTGGCGCCCAGCCGGATCACCCAGTCCCGCAGCTGCTTGCCCAGCGCCTCGCGCACCGCCAGCAGCGTCTCGTCCTCGTACAGCGCCTCGCGGCTGGCGGTGGGCCGCAGCGCGGTGGTGTTGACCACGCAGCGCACGAAGTAGGCCCACTCCGGCAGCAGCCCCTCCACCCCGTCGCCGACCAGCATCCGGCGCAGGTACACCCGATGGGCTTGGCGCACCCCCGGATGGGTGCCCGCGGGCAGCACAAAAGCCGCGCCGGTGAGCCCGGCGGCGGGCACATCGAGTGGCAGCACGTCGAATGGGGTGAAACCCAGGGTTTGTCCGCAGTAGTCGAGCAGCCGCTCCCGGTGCTCGGTCGCGGTCTCACCCGGCCGCGGCGTCCAGGGCAGCGCCTCCCGGCTGATCCGGCCGTCCCCCGGCGCTCCCGCCACGGTCACCGGCACCGGCAGCAGTTCGCCGAACTCGCGGGCCAGCGCCCGGACCAGGTCCCCGTCCAGCCAGTGCGCGGCGTCCGGGCCGGGCTCCAGCTCCAGCACGGTGCCGATGCCGATGGTCGGCTCGGCCACCGTCTCCACCCGGTAGTCGCCGCTGGCCTCGGCCGTCCACACCACCTGCGCGCCGCCGCGGGCGGACCGGGAGATCACCCGGATTCGCCGGGCCACCATGAAGCAGGACAAAAGCCCCACGCCGAACTGGCCGAGCAGCCCGGTGCGGACGAAGCCCAGCTCATCGCGTTTGGAGGTGCGCCCGAGGGTGGCCAGCAGGCTGTGCACCTCCTGCTCGGTCAGCCCGATGCCGTTGTCGGTGATCCGGAGCACGCCGCCCTCGACCGCGGGCTCCAGGTGCACCGATGGGGTGAAGCCATGGCCGAGCGCGGCGCGGGCGGTGATCGCATCCACCGCGTTCTGCAACAGTTCCCGCAGGTAGACGCGGGGGCTGCGGTAGAGGTGGTGGCTCAGCAGGTCGATGACGCCGCGCAGGTCGACACCGAAGGTGTGCGTCAAGTGGGCCCTCATGGGGAGTCGGCAGCAGCGAGGTGGGTCTGGCGCTCGCACTCGAAACAGCGCGTCAAGGCCCTCGGATGTTACGCGTTGCGCGATATGCGTGCGCCCCGGATCCGGCCATCGCCTAGGATCGCCCTGCTAACCGTACGGACTCTAGGAGCTGTTCTTCACCCATGTCCGCAGCAAACGACCCCTATGACCCGAAGGGGGTCGCCGCCCTCGCGCCGGAGACCCTCGCCGCTGCCGTCGTGCAGGCCGAGAAGGCTTTCGCCGAGGCCGGCGACCTGGAGGCACTGGCGGCGGCGAAGCCTGCGCACCTCGGTGAGCGCTCCCCGTTGCTGACCGCGCGCCGGGAGATCGGCGCCCTGCCCCCCGCCGCCAAGGCCGATGCAGGCAAGCGGGTCAACGAGGCCCGCACCGCGATCCAGACCGCCTTCGACGAGCGCCGCGAACAGCTCCTGCGCGAGCGGGACGAGCGGGTGCTGCGGGAGGAGACGGTCGACGTCACCCTGCCCTGGGACCGGGTCGCGCCCGGCGCCCGGCACCCGATCACCACCCTCGGCGAGTACGTGGCCGATGTGTTCGTGAGCATGGGCTACGAGGTCGCGCAGGGCCCCGAGGTCGAATCCGAGTGGTTCAACTTCGACGCGCTGAACTTCCTCAAGGACCACCCGGCCCGCACCATGCAGGACACCTTCTACGTCGGGCCCGCCGACTCGGGGCTGGTGCTGCGCACGCACACCTCCCCGGTGCAGCTGCGCACCCTGCTCGACCGCGAGTTGCCGGTGTACGTGGTCAGCCCCGGCCGGGTGTACCGCACCGACGAGCCGGACGCGACCCACCTGGCCGCCTTCCACCAGGTCGAGGGCCTGGTGGTGGACAAGGGCATCACCATGGGCCACCTCAAGGGCACCCTGGACGCCTTCGCCCGCGCCATCATCGGCGAGGAGTCCACGGTCCGGCTGCGGCCCTCCTACTTCCCGTTCGTCGAGCCCGGCGCCGAGGTCGACGTCTGGTTCCCGCAGAAGAAGGGCGGGCCCGGCTGGGTCGAGTGGGGCGGCTGCGGCATGGTCAACCCGAACGTGCTGCGCGCGGCGGGCATCGACCCCGACGTCTACTCGGGCTTCGCCTTCGGCATGGGCCTTGAGCGCACGCTCCAGTTCCGCAACGGGATCTCCGACCTGCGGGACATGGCCGACGGCGATGTCCGCTTCACCCTGCCCTTCGGAACGGAGTCCTGAGCCCGTGCGTATCCCGGTGTCCTGGCTGTCCCAGCACCTCGAGCTGCCAGAGGGGACCACGCCGCAGCAGCTCGCCGACGCCTTCGTCCGGGTCGGCCTGGAGGTGGAGGAGGTCCACCCGCTCGCCACCGTGACCGGTCCGCTGGTCATCGGCCGGGTGGCCCAGATCGAGGAACTCACCGAGTTCAAGAAGCCGATCCGCTACTGCAAGGTCGAGATCGCCGGCCCCGGCGTGGTCGGCGCGGCCGCGGTCGCCGCGGCCGAAGAGGCCCCCGACGGCTCGCAGGAAGAAGCCGCCGAGCAGGCCGCGGTGGCCGCCGCGCTCACCGAGCCGCCCGGCATCGTCTGTGGCGCCAGCAACTTCCGCGAGGGCGACCTCGTGGTGGTCGCGCTGCCCGGCGCGGTGCTGCCCGGCGACTTCCAGATCGCCGCGCGCAAGACCTACGGCCGGGTCAGCAACGGCATGATCTGCTCGGTCAAGGAACTGGGCATCGGCGAGGACCACGCCGGCATCCTGGTGCTGCCGCCCGGTTCGGCCAGCCCCGGCGACGACGCGGCCACCGTGCTCGGCCTGCACGACTCGGTGATCGAACTGGCCGTCACCCCCGACCGCGGCTACGCGCTGTCCGTGCGCGGCCTGGCCAGGGAGCTCGCCAACGCCTTCGACGTGCCCTACGGCGACCCGGCGGGCAACGAGCCGCCGGAGGCCGAGGGCGAGGCGTGGCCGGTGCACATCGAGGACCGCACCGGGTGCCGCCGGTTCGTGGCCCGCCGGGTCACCGGCCTGGACCCGACCGCGCCGACCCCGTGGTGGATGCGCCGCACGCTGATGCTCTGCGGCATCCGCCCGATCTCGCTCGCGGTGGACGTCACCAACTACGTGATGCTGGAAATGGGCCAGCCGCTGCACGCCTTCGACGTGGCCGCGCTGCAGGGCGGTATCACCGTCCGGCGGGCCGCCGAAGGCGAGAAGCTGACCACCCTGGACAGCGTCGAACGGCCGCTGAGCACCGACGACCTGGTGGTCTGCGACACCTCCGGCCCGATCAGCCTGGCCGGGACCATGGGCGGGGAGAGCACCGAGGTCAGGGACAGCACCACCGATGTGCTGATCGAGGCCGCGAACTGGCAGCCGGCCACCATCGCGCGCATGGTGCGCAGGCACAAGCTGCCCAGCGAGGCGTCCAAGCGGTTCGAGCGGTTCGTGGACCCGGCGCTGCCCGCGGTGGCCGCCGAACGCGCCGCGCAGCTGCTCGCCCGCTACGGCGACGCCCAGATCCACCGCGGCCGCACCGATGTGGGCAGCCCCGCGCTGCCCGAGCCGATCACCATGCCGCTGGCGCTGCCGGACCGGGTGGCCGGGGTGCGTTACGCCCGCGGCGTCACCGCGCACCGGCTCACCCAGATCGGCTGCCGGATCGAGATCGGCTCGGCCGACGACGGCACCGCCGTGGTGGTGGCCTACCCGCCGACCTGGCGCAACGACCTCAACCAGCAGGCCGACCTGGTGGAGGAGGTGCTGCGGCTGGAGGGGTACCACACCATCCCCACCACGCTGCCCGCCGTCACCGCCGGTCGCGGCCTGACCCCGGTCCAGCGCCGCCGCCGCACGGTCTCCCGCGCACTGGCCGCCGCCGGGTTCGTGGAGATCATCCCGAGCCCGTTCACCGGCCCGGCCATGTGGGACGCGCTCGGCCTGGCCGAGGACGACGTCCGGCGGAACACGGTCAAGCTGCTCAACCCGCTGGAGGCGGACAAGCCGGAGCTGGCCAGCACGCTGCTGGCCGGACTGCTGGACGCGGTGCAGCGCAACATCTCCCGCGGTTTCAAGGACCTCGCCGTGTACGGCATCGGCCAGGTCGTGCTCCAGCGCGCCGAGCAGCCCGCGATGCCCGAGGTCGGGGTCGCCGGTCGTCCGAGCGATGACGAGCTGGCCGCGCTGAACGCGGCCATCCCGCACCAGCCGGTGCACGTGGCCGCGGTGCTCACCGGGTCCCGTGAACGCGCGGGCTGGTGGGGCAAGGGCCGCGAGGCGGACTGGGCGGACGCGGTGGGCGCGGTCCGCGAGATCGGCCGGGCCGCAGGGGTGGAGCTGGAGGTCGTGGCCGGCACCCAGCCGCCGTGGCACCCGGGCCGTTGTGCCGAGTTCCGGGTCGGCGGCATCCCGGTCGGCCACGCCGGCGAACTGCACCCCAAGGTGGTGGAGGCGCTCGGCCTGCCCAAGCGGGCCTGCGCGCTGGAGATCGACCTGGACGCGCTGCCGTTGCTGACCTCCCGGCCCGCGCCGGTGGTCTCCCCGTACCCGCCGGTGCTGCTGGACCTGGCCCTGGTGGTGGACGAGGCGGTGCCCGCGGCCAAGGTCACCGAGGCCGTCCGGGACGGCGGCGGCGAGCTGCTGGAGGACGTGCGCCTGTTCGACGTGTACGCGGGCGAGCAGGTCGGCGCGGGCAAGCGGTCGCTGGCCTTCGCGCTGCGGCTGCGCGCCGCGGACCGCACGCTCACCGTCGAGGAGGCCACCGCGGCCAGGGACGCGGCGGTGGCCACCGCCACCGAACGGGTTGGCGCGACCCTGCGCGCCTGACGTTCTGGGGGTTCGGCCCGCACGGCTGTCCGAAGTGGACTAGCTTTTGGCCCGTGCGCAGCGTCATAGGCCTGATCGTGGTGGGGCTGCTGGTCTCCGGGTGCACCGGGACCAGCGCCCCGCCCACGCCAACCAAACCCACCTCCACCGCGCAGTCCGGGCCGGTCGACATGGACCAGAGCACCCGGCAGCGACTGGCGGAGAACTCGGTGTACCGCACCTGGGACACCTGTGCCCTGCACGATCCCGAGGCGATCAAGAAGGTTTTCGGCGGCGAGTTCGAGCTGCTGGAGCCGGAGACCCTTGACCAGTGCGTGGCCCGGGTGAAACGGCCCGACCTGGGCACTTTCGCGGTCTACACCTACGTCGGCGCCCCGTTCTTCCCGCAGGACGAGGCGAAGGCGGAGATCGGTGGCAAGACCTTCCTCAGCGACTCCAAGGACAACACCAGCTGCAGCTGGCACTACCTGACCAGCAAGCAGTCCGCGATCACGCTGCGGATCACCTACAGCGGCGGCGTGGACAGCAAGCAGCCACCCAAGCCGGCCTGCGAGTTCGGCAAGGACTACCTGGCCACCCTCGCGCCAATCTGGTCGAACCCGCCGCTGCGCAGCGAGGGCGCCACCGAACCGGCGATCGCGCTGGCCGGCAAGGACCCGTGCGCGACGTATGAGGAGCTGGCCAAGCTGCTCCCGCAGGGCGGCGACAAGCCACAGCTGATGGTGCCCAGCCCGTACGCCTGCGTGGTCCGGCTGCCGGTGCGGTCCAAGACGGGCAGCTCCGGCTTCGACGTCCGGTTCCTCTTCGCCGACGACCCGGTCGCCGCGGCCCAGCGCACCCCAGGCCAGTACAAGCCGGTGCAGATCGAGGGCAAGCCAGGGACCGTGCAGCAGCGGAAGGGCGAGTGCACGATCAACGTGCAGGCCGAGGAAACCTCGATCCCCGGCCTCAACGAGGAGGTCCCGGTGATCCGGCTGACCGCCCCCGACTGCCAGCAGGCCGAGACCGCGGCCAAGATCGTCACCAAGGCGGCCCTGTCATGAAGAAACTCCTGCCCCTGCTGGCCGCGCTGGCCGTGCTGACCGCCTGCACCCAGTCGATTCCCGGCACCCCCACCGCGGCCGGCCAGAACGCCGCCGAGTCCGGCGTGACCCCGCCTTCTGGCGAGAAGGTCAAGCGCCAGCCGATCCGCCTGGGTCTGCAGAACCCGCCCAAGGACTGGCAGGCCGCGGGCGCCCCGTTCGATCCGTGCACGGTGCTGGGCTGGCCGGATATCCCTGAGGCGCAACGGGATCCGAAGAACCGCCCGCCGAAACTGATGGCGCTGAAGAAGGACGACGCCATCGAGACCGGCTGCATGTTCTACAACGACGAGATGGTCAGCATCGTCATCCCCAGCTCCGGCCAGCCGGTTCCCTCGGCCGCGCCGGTCACCAAGAGCCCGTACTTCCGGGTCAGCGTGGTCTGGGGCTCGACGATCGACCCGTCCCGCTTCGGCGGCGAGAAGCTCACCCTCGGCGGCAAACCCGCCGCGGTCGTCCCCGACAAGATCGGCTCCCTGAACGACCCGATCTGCCTGGTCGCGATGAAGTTCGCCAAGGGCGGCGGCGGCGTCGACGTCCGCAACGGCCGCTTCCCCGGCCTCGACCCCTGCCCCCTCGCCAAGGCCCTAGCCGAAAAACTGGCCACCAAGGTCCCCTAACCCCTCCCGAGTGTTGGCCGTTCTCGTACGCCCACTTGGCCAAACTCGTACGCCACGTTGGCCCAACCGGTACGCCGAGTTCGCCCAACTCGTCCAACCGCCCACTTGGGCACACCGGGCGTACGACTTGGCCCAACTCGACGTACGACTTGGGCCAAACCGGCGTACCAGTTGGGCCAACTCGGTGTACGAGAACGGCCAACACTCCGGGTGGGTGGGTGAACCGGTTTCTTCGGCGGCACGTGTTATCCGTGACGGCGAAGGGAGTTTCCGTGCGGCATGGTGTGGACACCGGGTTGCTCCGGCAGGGGGCGCACAGTCCGTCCTACTTCGCGTTGCAGCGGGGGATGGGTGGGCGGGAGCTGGTGGACTTCTGCATTCCCTGCAACCCGTACTTCCCGACGCCCCGCATGTTCGACGAGCTGGCCGAGAACCTGGAGCGGATCCTCAAGTTCTACCCCAGCGACGCGGCCACCATCACCGCGCAGCTCTGCAAGGTGCTCGGGCTCAACCCGGCGACGGTGGCGATGGCCAACGGGTCCACCGAGCTGATCACCTGGATCGACCGGCTGCTGATCCGGGAGAGCATCGCGGTGCCCATCCCCACCTTCGGGCGGTGGACCGACCAGCCCCTGGAAACGGGGAAGCGGGTGGACATGTTCCTGTTGCACGAGGCGGACAAGTTCGCCCTGGACGTGGACGCCTACCTGCGTTTCATCGCCGCCCGTGGCTCTCGGGTCGCGGTGCTGTGCAATCCGAACAATCCCGACGGGGGCTACCTGCCCAAGCGGGAGGTGATCCGGTTCCTGGACGAGCTGGCGCACCTGGACCTGATCATCGTGGATGAGTCCTTCATCGACTTCGTCGAGGTGGAGAAGGACGCCTCGGTGGCCATGGAGGCGATGATCCGGCCCAACGTGGTGGTGCTGAAGAGCCTGGGCAAGAACTTCGGGCTGCACGGCATCCGGTTCGGCTACCTCATCGCCAACCCGGCGCTGGTCCGGCGGATCGGCGGCGCACTGCCGATGTGGAACCTCAACTCGCTGGCCGAGGCGGTCATCTTCATGCTCGCCGAGCACCAGGACGAGTACCGGGACAGTCTGCGCTTGCTCGCGCGGGACCGGTTCCTGATGACCGCCTCGCTCGGCCGGTTCCCCGAGTTGACCATCTTTTCCTCGCAGGCCAACTTCCTGCTGGTCAAGCTGCCCAGTGGGGTGCATGGCGCGGAACTGCGCGACTACCTGCTGACCAAGCACGGGGTCTTCGTCCGGGAGTGCGGCAACAAGCTCGGCATGACCAGCGACTTCCTCCGGCTGGTGGTCCGGCCGGAGTCCGATGTGGACCGGCTGGTGGAGGGGCTGCGTGGGTTCGCCCGCGCCCGCACCGGGGAACTGCCGTCCGAACCGCGGATCCCGGCCCCTGCTCGGGCCGAACCGCGTACCCGGCCCACCGGCGAGGTCGTGGTGGACCTGGACGCGCCGACGATCGCCGGTCCGCGGCCGCCCCGGGGCCGCTCGCGCTCGGCCTAGCTACAGCGCGCTGCCCTCATAGCGTTTGGCAATCCGCGGAAAGTGAGTCCGGAGCTGTTCGAGGCCGCCGGTCACCCGGATCCCGGCCGGGGCCTCGAACAGCTCCGGCGATTCCAGGGTGGTGGCCAGGCCGGGCGCGCCGCGTTCGATCAGCAGCTCACCGGCCAGGGTGCTCAGCGTGCCCGCGGTGTCCAGGTCCTCCGGGTCGTCGGGGCACAGGGCCGCCAGCTCGTCGGGGTCGGCGATCACCCGGTCGAAGTCGGTGCGGCCGTGCAGGATCAGCCAGTTGCGGGCCGCGGTGAACTCCTGATCGGACAGTCCACCCCGGACCAGGTCGAAGGCCGCCCACAGGTCCCAGCGGTAGGCCTGCCGGTGGGCGCGTACCAGCTCCCGGTGGAAGCCGGTCAGCCCGTCGGCGCGCAGGTCGGCCAGCCGCCCGCGCAGCCCGGCCAGCCGAGCTTCCACTGTGCCCGCGGGGACCGCGACCACCGTCCAGAACTCCAGCACGTGCCCGCCTTTCCGCACCCGCCTCCCACCGCACGGTACGTCCGGGCACGTCCTACCCGCAGCAATCGCAACACAACTGGCAGGCTCCGGCCACAAAAATGCGCACCGGATCGCAAATTTGCGCTACCAGCAGAGTCTTTGCGTGCTGAGCCGGGCCAGCTGCTGCGCCGCGGACAGCTTGTTCGGCAGCGCGGCGATCAGTCCGGGCAGGATCTCCCGGCATCGGGCCACGTCATCGGCGCCGTGCGCGCCGTCGCCGAGCGCGCGCCGGGCCACCGAGGCCACCCAGTCCACCTCCACGCCCAGATCCCCGGCCGCGTCCACCGCGGTCAGCGGCTCGGGGAAATCGCCGTGGTTGCGCCGGTAACCGTCGATGACCGCCCGCGCGGTGGCCTCCACCATCCCTTGTGGCCGGTTCCAGCCGGCCAGGGACAGCGCGCAGCCCGCCAGTTCCTCCCTGGGCACCCTGGCGCAGGCCAGATCCCAGTCGACCAGCACCGGGCCGTCCACAGCGAGCAGGATGTTCTTGGCCCGCAGATCTGCATGCCCGATCACCTCGGGCAGGCCGCGCGGGGCCTCCACCGTGACGAGGCGGTAGATCTCCTTGACCGTGGCGGACAACCCGGCCAGATCCTCGGTCCACGGCGCGTGCGCGACCTTGGCCTGTTCCACCAGTAATGGCCACAATTCTGCCTGTTCGCCGGAACCGGCCGGGAACGCCCAGCGAGGCTGCGGCGCCATGGTCAGCCGGTGCAGTTCGGCCATGGTCTCCCCGGCCCAGTGACCCACCTCCGGCCGCACTGGCTGCGAGGTCGGTTCGGCCACCACCCACCGGTGCACGCGCACCGTCGCCGCAGGTCCACCGGCCACCGGCACCTCGGTCACCACATCGCCGCCGGGCGCGATCACCGGTTCCGGCATCCGCACGCCTGCCGACCAGGCGGCCCGCTCGAACCGCCAGGCGGCCCGCAGCCAGGGCAGCCACTCAGGAGAGTCGAGCCGGTTCATCTCCTTGACGGCATAAGACCCGAGTTCGGTGTCCAGTCGCCACATCCGATGGCTGTGACCACCAGGAACGGGTGTCAACGGTCCCAGTGGACGACCGAGGTCGAACACGGCCGCGACTGCGCCAGCCTCCAGCCCGCTCATGGCGAACCTCCTTCGACGTGCCTGAACTAACTAGCATGACCTTGCGAGCGTGTGCATAATTATTCGTATGACGGTTCGGGTAGCGGTCGCCGGTGCCAGCGGCTACGCGGGCGGAGAAATCCTCCGTCTGTTGCTCGCACACCCCCAGGTCGAGATCGGCGCACTGACTGCGAGCAGTAGTGCGGGTACCCGTTTGGGAGCTCATCACCCCCACCTCGTGCCCCTTGCCGATCGGGTTCTGCTGGACACCACGCTAGAACAGCTTCGGGGCCATGACGTGGTGTTTTTGGCTCTACCGCACGGTCATTCGGCGGAGGTGGCCAACGGAGTCGACGAACGGCAGACCGTCGTCATCGACTGCGGGGCTGACTTTCGTCTCACAGATCCGACCGCTTGGCGACGGTGGTACGGCACCGAGTTTGCCGGGACCTGGCCTTATGGCCTGCCGGAGCTGCCCGGTCACCGGGAGCGACTGCAAGGCGCCACCCGCATCGCCGTCCCTGGTTGTTATCCGACCGCCGCGTCCGTCGCGCTCGCGCCGGCCTTTGTGGACGGACTGGTCAAGCCGGATGTCGTGGTGGTCGCCGCGTCCGGCACCTCCGGCGCGGGCAAGGCCCCCAAGGCGCACCTGCTCGGCTCCGAGGTGATGGGCTCGGCCAGCGCCTACGGCGTCGGCGGCGCGCACCGGCACACCCCCGAGATCAGCCAGAACCTCTCCGCCATCGCGGGGGAGACGGTCGCGGTCTCCTTCACCCCGGTGCTGGTGCCGATGGCGCGCGGCATCCTGGCCACCTGCACCGCCCCGCTGGCCGAGGGCGTGACCGCCGAGCAGGTCCGGGAAAGCTACGTCAAGGCCTACGACGCCGAGCCCTTCATCCACCTACTGCCCGAGGGCCAGTGGCCGGTCACCGCGGCCACCCTCGGCGCGAACGCGGTGCACCTGCAGGTCACCGTGGACGCCGACGCCGGGCGGCTGGTCGCGGTCGCCGCGGTGGACAACCTCACCAAGGGCACCGCGGGCGCCGCGGTGCAGTGCATGAACCTCGCTCTGGGCCTGCCGGAAACCACCGGCCTGTCAACCGTGGGAGTAGCACCGTGACCTCTTCTGAGGATCTTGTCCCGGATATCTCGGCGGGCGTGACCACGCCCGCTGGCTTCCGAGCCGCAGGGCTGCACGTCGGCGTCAAAGCCAGCGGCAACCCGGACCTGACCCTGGTGGTGAACGACGGACCGGCCGATGTCGCGGCCGGCGTGTTCACCACCAACCAGGTCAAGGCAGCGCCCGTGCTCTGGTCGCAGGAGGTGCTCAAGCAGCGCCGACTGCGCGCGGTCGTGTTGAACTCCGGTGGCGCGAACGCGTGCACCGGCCCCGAGGGCTTCCAGGACAGCCACGCCACCGCGGAGAAGGTCGCCGCGGTACTCGGCGCCGGCGCGGTCGAGATCGGCGTCTGCTCCACCGGCCTGATCGGTGAGCGACTGCCCATGGACAAGATCATCCCCGGCGTGGACGCGGTGCACGCCGCGCTCGGGCGCGGCGCCGAGGCGAGCCTGGCCGCCGCGACCGCGGTGATGACCACCGACTCCAAACCCAAACAGGCCGCGCTGACCCACGCCGACGGCTGGAGCGTGGGCGGATTCGCCAAGGGCGCCGGCATGTGCGCGCCCACCATGGCCACCATGCTCGCGGTCATGACCACCGACGCGGTGGTGGACGCGGACTCGCTGGACAAGGCGCTGCGCGCGGCCGTGGACGTCACCTTCAACAGCCTCGACGTCGACGGCGGCACCTCCACCAACGACACCCTGCTGCTGCTCTCCTCCGGCGCCTCCGGCAGCACGCCGGACCCGGCCGAGTTCGTCGCCGTGCTCACCGCGGTGGCCCGCAGCCTCACCCGCCAGCTCCAGCGCGACGCCGAGGGCGCGACCAAGTACGTCGAGGTCACCGTGGTCGGCGCGGTCGACGACGAGCAGGCCAAGCAGACCGCGCGAGTGGTCGCCGAGGACAACCTGGTCAAGACCGCGCTGTTCGGCTCCGACCCCAACTGGGGCCGGATCGCGATGGCCGTGGGCCGCAGCGGGATCACCATGGACCAGTCCAAGATGGACATCACCGTCAATGGCATCACGGTGTGCCGCAACGGGATGCGCGGCGACGACCGGTCACTGGCCGACCTGTCCGGCACCGACATCGACGTGCACATCAGCCTCGGCATGGGCGCGGGCCGGTCCACCGTCTACACCACGGACCTCTCGCACGACTACGTCGAAGAGAACTCGGCGTACTCCTCATGACCACCATCCCCACCGCGGTCGCCCAGGACCGCAGCGCGGCCGCCGCGGCGAAGGCCGAAGTCCTCGTTGAGGCGCTGCCCTGGCTGCAGCGCTTCCACGGCGCGCTGGTCGTGATCAAGTACGGCGGCAACGCCATGATCGACGAGACGCTGAAGAAGGCGTTCGCCGAGGACATGGTGTTCCTGCGGCTGTGCGGCCTGCGCCCGGTCGTGGTGCACGGCGGCGGCCCGCAGATCTCGGCCATGCTCAACCGGCTCGGCATCGAGGGCGAGTTCCGCGGTGGCCTGCGGGTCACCAGTCCGGAGACCATGGACGTGGTGCGCATGGTGCTCACCGGCCAGGTCAGCCGCGAACTGGTCGGGCTGATCAACGCGCACGGCCCGTACGCGGTCGGCATCTCCGGCGAGGACGCCCAGCTGTTCACCGCCGAACGCCGCGGCACCGTCATCGACGGCGAGCATGTGGACCTCGGCCTGGTCGGCGATGTGGTCTCGGTCAACCCGGACGCGGTGCTCGACATCGTGGCCGCGGGCCGGATCCCGGTGGTCTCCACGGTGGCCCCCGACGCCGACGGCGTCACGCACAACGTCAACGCGGACACCGCGGCCGCCGCGCTCGCGGTCGCGCTGGATGCGGCCAAACTGGTCGTGCTCACCGACGTCGAGGGCCTCTACGCCCGCTGGCCGGACCGCTCCTCGCTGATCGCCCAGATCGGCGCGAACCAGCTCGAAGGCATGCTGCCCGAGCTGGCCAGCGGCATGGTGCCCAAGATGGAAGCCTGTCTGCGCGCAGTGCGCGGCGGCGTCCCGGCGGCACACGTCATCGACGGCAGACTGGCCCATTCCGTGCTGCTGGAGGTCTTCACCTCCTCCGGCATCGGCACGATGGTAGTTCCGGGGGACGAAGAGGCATGAGCCACAACGTGATCAACCATCTCGGGTCGAATGAGGACGGTCAGCGGCGCTGGCGGTCCAGCTTCATGGACAACTACGGCACCCCGGCGCTGGCCCTGGTCCGCGGCGAGGGCACGCACGTGTGGGACGCCGACGGCAAGCGCTACCTGGACCTGCTCAGCGGGATCGCGGTCAACGCGCTCGGCCACGCCCACCCGGCCATCGTGGAGGCGGTCAGCAGCCAGATCGCCACCCTGGGCCACGTCTCCAACTTCTACATGGCCGAGCCCACCCTGGAACTGGCCGAACTGCTGCTCAACCTGACCGGCATCGCCGAACAGGGCCGGGTGCTGTTCTGCAACTCCGGCGCCGAGGCCAACGAGGCCGCGTTCAAGCTCGGCCGGTTGACCGGGCGCACCAAGGTGATCTCCACCGAGGGCGGCTTCCACGGCCGCACCATGGGCGCGCTGGCCCTCACCGGCCAGCCGGCCAAACGGGAACCGTTCGCCCCCATGCCGCCCGGCGTGGAATACGTGCCCTACGGCGACATCGAAGCCCTCAAGTCCATTGTGGACGATCAGACCGCCGCGGTGTTCCTGGAGCCCATCCAGGGCGAGCAGGGCGTGCTGGTGCCGCCGGACGGCTACCTGCAGGCCGCCCGCGAGATCACCAGCCGCCACGGCGCGCTGCTGGTGCTGGACGAGGTGCAGACCGGCCTCGGCCGCACCGGCACCTGGTTCGCCTTCCAGCAGGCAGGCATCACCCCGGACGTGATCACCCTGGCCAAGGGCCTGGGCGGCGGCCTGCCACTGGGCGCCTGCCTGGCCTTCGGCGCGGCCGCGGACCTGCTCAAGCCCGGCCTGCACGGCACCACCTTCGGCGGCAACCCGGTCTGCTGCGCGGCCGGCCTGGCCGTGCTGCGCACCATCGCCGCCGACGGCCTGGTCGAGCACGCCGCCGCGCTGGGCAAGGAACTGGCCACCGGCATCGAGGACCTGCACCACCCGCTCATCGCCGGGGTCCGCGGCGCCGGCCTGCTGCAGGCGATCCTGCTCAACCAACCGGTCTCCGCCGCGGTGGCCGCCGCGGCCCGCGCGGCCGGATTCCTGGTCAACAACGTGCAGCCGACCGCGATCCGGCTGGCCCCGCCGCTGATCCTCACCGAGACCGACGCGCACGAGTTCGTCACCGCCCTGCCCGCCCTGCTGGACGCCGCCGCGGAGGAGACCCGATGACCCTGCGCCACTTCCTGCGTGATGACGACCTGAACCCGGACGAGCAGAAACAACTGCTCGACCTGGCCGATCAGCTCAAGGCCGATCCGCTGGCCAACAAGGCGATGGCCGGCCCGAAGACCGCCGCGGTGATCTTCGAGAAGAACTCCACCCGCACCCGGCTCTCCTTCGAGGTGGGCATCGCCCAGCTCGGCGGGCACGCCGTGGTGGTGGACGGCCGCACCATGCAGCTGGGCCGGGAGGAGACCATCGAGGACACCTCCCGGGTGCTCTCCCGCTACGTCGACGTGGTGGTGTGGCGGACCTTCGCGCACGCCCGGATCGAGGCGATGGCCTCCCAGGCCAGCGTGCCGGTGATCAACGCGCTGACCGATGAGTTCCACCCCTGCCAGGTGCTGGCCGACCTGCAGACCATCCGCGAGCGCTTCGGCCGTCTGGCCGGGCTGACCCTGACCTACCTGGGCGACGGCGCGAACAACATGGCGCACTCGCTGCTGGTCGGCGGCGCCACCGCCGGCATGCACGTGCGGATCGCCTCGCCCAACCGGTTCCACCCGCTGCCCTGGATCCTGGACTCGGCCAAGCAGCGCGCCGCCGAGACCGGCGGCTCGGTGGAGCTGATCTCCGAGGTCGACGCCGCGGTGGCCGGGGCCGAGGTGCTGGTCACCGACACCTGGACCTCGATGGGCCAGGAGAACGACGGCAAGGACCGGGTCGGCCCGTTCCGGCCGTACCAGGTCAACGACTCGCTGCTGGCCCGCACCGGCGTGGACAGCATCGTGCTGCACTGCCTGCCCGCGCACCGCGGCTGGGAGGTCACCGACGAGGTCATCGACGGCCCGGCCAGCGCGGTGTGGGACGAGGCGGAGAACCGCCTGCACGCGCAGAAGGCGCTGCTCGTGTGGCTGCTGGAGCAGGCGGGCTGAGCAGATGACGCAGAGCACCGCGGCCACCAGGGTCGCCCGCCAGGCCAGGATCGCCGAACTGGTCCGCCAGCGCGCCATCCGTAGCCAGACCGAACTCGTCAAGCTCCTCGCGGTCGAGGGCATCGAGGCCACCCAGGCCACGCTGTCCCGCGACCTGGACGAGCTGGGCGCGGTCAAGCTGCGCGGCGCCGACGGCGGGGCGCCGGTGTATGTGATCCCGGAGGACGGCAGCCCCGTGCGCGCCGTCGAGGGCGGGACCTCCCGGCTGGTCAAGGTGCTCGGCGAACTGCTCGTCTCCACCGACGCCTCCGGCAACCTCGCCGTGCTGCGAACCCCGCCCGGTGCCGCGCAGTTCCTCGCCAGCGCGGTCGACCGGGCAGCCCTGAACGACGTCGTCGGCACCATCGCCGGGGACGACACGCTGCTGGTGGTGGCAAGGGAGCCGCTCACCGGGGCACAACTCGCCGCCCGGTTCACCGAGCTGGCCGGCGGCACCCCCCAACCCACTGACGTCCCGACTGCCGCGCCGCAGAACTCGGGTGAGCAACAAGGAGAAAGTTCATGAGCGAGCGGGTTGTGTTGGCCTACTCCGGCGGGCTGGACACCTCGGTGGCCATCGGCTGGATCGCCGAGGAGACCGGTGCCGAGGTCGTGGCGGTCGCCGTCGACGTCGGCCAGGGCGGCGAGGACCTGGAGACCATTCGCAAGCGGGCCATCGCCTGCGGCGCGGTCGAAGCGGTCGTCGCCGACGCGCGTGATGAGTACGCGCAGCAGTACTGCCTGCCCGCGCTGCAGGCCAACGCGCTCTACCAGGACCGCTACCCGCTGGTGTCCGCGCTGTCCCGGCCGCTGATCGTCAAGCACCTGGTCGAGGCGGCCAAGTACCACGGCGCCACCACGGTCTCGCACGGCTGCACCGGCAAGGGCAACGACCAGGTGCGCTTCGAGGTCGGCATCGGCGCGCTGTCGCCGGACCTCAAGGTGATCGCCCCGGTCCGCGACTACGCCTGGACCCGGGAGAAGGCCATCGCCTGGGCCGAGGACCGCAACCTGCCCATCGACGTCAACAAGCGCTCGCCGTACTCGGTGGACCAGAACGTCTGGGGCCGCGCGGTGGAGACCGGCTTCCTCGAGGACATCTGGAACGGCCCGATCGAGGACGTCTACTCCTACACCGAGGACCCGACCGTCGCGCGGGACCCGGAAGAGCTGGTCATCACCTTCGACAAGGGTGTCCCGGTGGCCATCGACGGGGAGACCGTCACCGTGCTGCAGGCCATCCAGGAGCTGAACCGCCGGGCGGGCGCGCACGGCGTCGGCCGGATCGACATGGTGGAGAACCGCCTGGTCGGCATCAAGAGCCGCGAGGTCTACGAGGCCCCCGGCGCGATCGCGCTGATCACCGCGCACCAGGAGCTGGAGAACGTCACCCTGGAGCGCGACCTGGGCCGGTTCAAGCGCCAGGTCGAGCAGCGCTGGACCGAGCTGGTCTACGACGGCCTGTGGTTCTCCCCGCTCAAGGACGCCCTGGACAACTTCGTGGCGGGCACCCAGGAGCACGTGACCGGCGATGTCCGGGTCGTGCTGCACGGTGGTCGCGCGGTGGTCACCGGGCGGCGCAGCGAGCAGTCGCTCTACGACTTCAACCTGGCCACCTACGACGAGGGCGACAGCTTCGACCAGTCCCTGGCCAAGGGCTTCATCCAGCTGTGGGGCCTGCCCAGCAAGATCGCCGCCAAGCGGGACCTGAAGAACCAGTGGACCGGCGCATGAGTGAGCAGAACGGGGCCACCCCGCTCTGGGGTGGCCGGTTCGCCTCCGGACCCGCCGAGGCCATGGCGGCGCTGAGCGTCTCCACCCATTTCGACTGGCAGCTGGCCCGCTACGACATCGCCGGTTCCCGGGCGCACGCCCGGGTCCTGCACCGCGCGGGCCTGCTCAGCGACACCGAACTGCCGGCCATGCTGGCCGCGCTGGACACCCTCGAAGCCGACGTGGTCTCCGGCGCGTTCAGCCCGGACCCGGGCGACGAGGACGTGCACACCGCGCTGGAACGGGGCCTGCTGGACCGGGCCGGAACCGACCTGGGCGGCAAACTCCGCGCCGGCCGCTCCCGCAACGACCAGATCGCCACCCTGTTCCGGATGTGGCTCCGCGACGCTGCCCGCCGTGTCGCCGCGGGGACGCTGGACGTGGTGGAAGCCCTTGCGGCGCAAGCGGCCCAGCACCCGGCCGCGGTCATGCCCGGCCGGACCCACCTGCAGCACGCGCAGCCGGTGCTGCTGGCCCACCACCTGCTGGCGCACGGTCAGGCGTTGCTGCGGGATGTCTCGCGGTTGCGGGACTGGGACAAGCGAACCGCGATCTCGCCGTACGGCTCAGGCGCCCTCGCGGGTTCGTCGCTGGGCCTGGACCCGGCGGCGGTCGCCTCGGACCTGGGCTTCGACGCCCCGGTGGAGAACTCCATCGACGGCGTCGCCAGCCGGGACTTCGCGGCCGAGTTCGCTTTTGTGGTGGCGATGCTGGGCGTCAACCTCTCTCGGATCGCGGAAGAGGTCATCATCTGGACAACGGCGGAATTCGGTTACGCCAAACTGGATGACGCCTGGGCTACGGGCAGCTCGATCATGCCGCAGAAGAAGAACCCGGATGTCGCGGAGCTGATGCGCGGCAAGTCCGGGCGGCTGATCGGCAACCTTTCCGGATTGCTGGCCACGTTGAAGGCCCAGCCGCTGGCCTACAACCGGGATCTGCAGGAGGACAAAGAGCCGCTGTTCGATTCGGTCACCCAGTTGGAGCTGTTGCTGCCGGCGATGACCGGAATGATGGCGACGCTGACGTTCGACACGGATCGACTGGCCGCGCTGGCGCCCGCCGGGTTCACCCTGGCCACGGACATCGCGGAGTGGCTGGTCCGGCAGGGCGTGCCGTTCCGGGTCGCGCACGAAGCCGCAGGCGCTTGCGTGCAGGCCGCGGAGGCCAGGGGCGTGGGCCTGGAGGAGCTGTCGGACGCGGAGCTGGCGGGAATCAACGCTGCTCTGACGCCCGCGGTTCGCGAGGTGCTGACCGTGGAAGGCTCGATCGCTTCGCGGGACGCGCACGGCGGGACCGCGCCGGTTCGGGTGGCGGAGCAGCACCAGCGGTTGCTGGGCGTGCTCGCCGAAGCCCGGGATTGGGCGAAGATCTGAGTTTTCGCTGGTGATGGGAAAAGCGAGTGGGCTTCGGTCCACTCGCTTTTTCTTTTAGCTCCCGCCGCCGGACTACTCCGCGGGCTCCAGGTCCCTCTGCGACAGGCCCTCCCCACAAAGAAAATCGCAAAATAGACCGCAGTGCCCGTGGCGGATAGTTCTCCGCCTGGTCACTGGTTGTCGGTGCGTCCGCCTACCATCGCTGGCGATGACCACCCTCGACCTCTCCGCCGATCCCGTCGTCACCGCGCGCCGACTGCTCGGCTGCACCCTCACCGCCAACGGCGTCACCGCGCGGATCACCGAGGTCGAGGCGTACTGGGGTGCCGCGGACCCCGCCTCGCACTGCTACCGCGGCAAAACCCCGCGCAACGAGATCATGTTCGGTCCGTCCGGGCGCCTCTACGTCTACTTCGTCTACGGCATGCACTTCTGCGCGAACATCGTCTGCCTCACCGACGGCGACCCGGGCGCGGTGCTGCTCCGCGCCGCCGAGATCACCGGCGGTCTCGACCTGGCCCGCGCCAACCGCCCCACCGCCAAGTCGGACGCCGACCTGGCCCGCGGCCCGGCCAACCTGTGCACCGCCCTGGGCATCACCCGCGGCCACAACGGCGCCGACCTGGGCACCCCCGGCTCCCCGGTCCGCCTGACCTCCGCGCCCGCGGTCCCGGACGACCTGGTCGAGGCGGGTCCTCGGGTCGGGGTCGCGGTGGCGATGGACATCCCGTGGCGCTTCTGGCTGCGGGGTGAACCGTCGGTCAGCGCATACCGGCGGGGTGGGAAGCGGCGCCAGCCCAGTTCCACGCCACGCATACCAGGGTGAACCGGTTTGACCTGGTGGGGGATGATGCTGGGGTGAGTGAGCACATCCTCGACGAGTTGTCCTGGCGCGGGTTGATCGCGCAGACCACCGATATCGACGCACTGCGGCGTGATCTGGACGCTGGCCCGCTCACCCTCTATTGCGGATTCGATCCCACCGCGCCCAGCCTGCACGCGGGCAACCTGATCCCGTTGCTCGGGCTGCGGCGGTTCCAGCGGGCCGGGCATCGGCCCATCGTGCTGGCGGGTGGGGCCACCGGGATGATCGGGGATCCGCGGGACAACGGTGAGCGGTCGCTGAACACAGAGGACACCGTGGCCGAGTGGACCGCGCGGATCCGCGGCCAGCTGGAGCGGTTCGTCGACTTCGACGATTCGCCCACCGGGGCGATCGTGGAGAACAACCTCAGCTGGACGCAGGACATGTCGGCCATCTCGTTCCTGCGGGATGTCGGCAAGCACTTCTCGGTCAACGTCATGCTCGGCCGCGAGACGGTCAAGCGCCGGCTGGAGACCGACGGCATGTCCTACACCGAGTTCAGCTACCTGCTGCTCCAGTCGCACGACTACCTCCAGCTGCACCGCAAGCACGGCTGCGCGCTGCAGATCGGCGGCGCCGACCAGTGGGGCAACATCGTCGGTGGGGTCGGGCTGGTCCGCCAGGTCGATCGGGCCGCGGTGCACGCGCTGACGTTGCCGCTGGTCACCGACTCGGAGGGGCGCAAGTTCGGTAAGTCCACCGGGGGCGGCAACGTGTGGCTCGACCCGGAGCTGACCTCGCCGTACACCTGGTACCAGTACTTCGTGAACGTCGGTGACGCCGACGCGGTCCGCTACCTGCGCATGTTCACCTTCCTCAGCAAGGACGAGGTGGGCGAGATCGAACAGCTCACCGCGGACACCCCGCACCTGCGGACCGCGCAGAAGCGGCTGGCCGAGGAGTTCACCACCCTGGTGCACGGCGCCGACCAGACGCGGATGGTGGTCGCGGCCAGTCAGGCCCTGTTCGGCCGTGGTGACCTGCGTGAGCTGGACCTGCCGACGCTGACCGCCGCCTTGTCCTCGGCGGGGACGGGGCAGGTGAAGCTGTCCGACTCGCCGACCATCGTCGATCTGCTGGTCGCGGTGGGGCTGTCCAAGAGCAGGGGCGAGGCCCGGCGCACGGTCAACGAGGGCGGGGCCTACGTGAACAACGAGAAGGTCACCGACGAGGAGTGGCAGCCGTCCCTGGAGACGCTTCTGCACGGTCGGTGGCTTGTGGTTCGACGTGGCCGCCGTCACACTGCGGGAGTCGACGTCCTGCACTAGCGTGGGACGCGAGGGCTGCGAGGCCGTGACCAGCGGTTTCGCGGCCTTGGCTCGCATGTTCACGGGCCTGACCAGGCGATTTGACTTCAGATTCGCCCGAGCGTAACTTTCTCTCTGCCAGCGCGGAACGGCCCCAAGAAAGACCGGGGACGGGGCGCGGCGAAAAGAAAGACAGAAAAGCTTCCAGGACAATCAAGCCCCGGGACAAGCTGTCGGCGAGTAGCTGATAGGTTGTGCGGTGTGCGTGTGTTCTTTGAGAACTCAACAGTGTGCCGATGTAAGCCAGTAGAGCTTATATATTTGAAA
>NZ_JALMDK010000006.1 GCF_023094165.1 Crossiella sp. S99.2
TTTCAAATATATAAGCTCTACTGGCTTACATCGGCACACTGTTGAGTTCTCAAAGAACACACGCACACCGCACAACCACCAGCCGCAGAGGCCGACAGTTGTTCCGGGGCTTGATTGTCCTGGAAGCTTTTCGGTCACCCACTCTACCACCCTGCGGGTGGGAGCTTGGTTCGTGATCCTACCAGCGGACCGCCACCCGATTTCCCGGGGCCGTTCCGCGCTGGCAGAGAGAAAGTTACGCAGGGCTGGCGCAGAAGTCAAATCGCCTGGCCAGGGGCTTGACGGACGATCAAACCCCCGGTCCGCGATCAGCTCCGGCGGTCCTTGGGACGCAACCAGAGGTGCAGCGCGCTGCCTAGACCCGATCGGGCGTCGGCCAACTGGACGATCTCGGCTGGTTCTCGTGACTCATCGGAGCCAACGGGGACCAACTCGTACCCCCAGACGCGGAATTCCTGCAGTACCGCGATCGGATCGGCACCCTGTTCGGTGATGGCCCGGGGCGCGAACGAACACACCACGTGTGGCCGGTCCCGGCGCAACAGGCGGACCAGACCGCCCAGCGCGCGGTGGCTGAAGCCGGCCGCGTCCACCATGACCACGGACAACCTGAGCTGGCTGATCTCGGGCAACGCCTCGATCGCCTTGTCCAGCCGGACCGCCTGCACGCGTTCGACCTCGGCGTCCGCCTCGGCCTCGTAGACGGAGATCCCGCCGGAGAGCGCCGGCCGCACGCCGAGCGTGGTCACGGTGTCCCAGGCGGCCACGTCCAGCACGGCCAGCCGGTCCGCGATCGGGCCTGGCAGGTTCAGCTCGGCGTTGCGGTGCAGCAGCTCCCGCGCGGTGGCACTGGGTTCGACCGCGACCACCGCGCCACTGGCGCCGAGCCTGCTCAGCACCCGGATCGAGTGGTAGCCGATGTAGGCGCCGACGTCGACGAACACCCCGTCCGGCTCCAGCAGCGAGTCGATCAGGGCGCACACCTCGGGCTGCCACACCCCGTTGCTGGAGAGCAGCGGCAGCATCAGCGCGTCCTCGCTGGGCAGGCGCATCAGCCCGGCCTCGGTGAGCACCACCGAGGACTGCGGCGCGTGCTCGGGTTCGACCGTGGTGCGCTGGTGTTCACGCAGCACCACCCGGCGCAGCGAGTCCGCGGTGCTCCTGGCCTCCTCCGCGGCGCGGATGCCGGCGCCGAGCCTGCTGTCCCGTTCGCGCAGCGAGCCGGCCATCCGGGACTCGAGGTCGTCGATCCGGTCCAGGGTGCGGTCCAGCGCGATGGTCAGCCGGTCGATCCGGTCGGCCAGCTCGGCCACCTGCTTGTCCCTGGTGCTGGACTGGCTGGTGACCGCCTCCTCGATGGTGCGCATGCGGCGGCCCTGCGCGGCCAGGTCGGCCCTGGCCCGGACCACGCCGTCGTCCACGCCGACGAGCTGGTCGTCCAGCTGGGCCTGCCGGTCGGTCAGCTCGGCGACCTCGGCGGTCAGGTCCTGGCCGCCCAGGTCGCCGGACTCGATCTCGTGCTGGCGGCGGGCCAGTTCGCTCGCGGTGCGCTCGACCCCGTCGACGACCGCGTTGAGCACCTCGCGCAGGTGGTTGTCGTAGTGGCTGAGCACCCGCAACACGGCTTTGCGCAGCTGCGGGGCCATCGGCATCCGGCTTTCCACGCCGGGATCGGCGCGGCGCAGCAGCGCGTGCTTGGCGGACTGGAGTGGGCGCAGCGGATCCTCGCCGTGGCCGTGCCTGGCCGCGGCGCGGCGGGTGCGCCAGGCGCGGAATGCCTGCTCCACGCGTTCCCGGACCTGTTCGCCGGCGATGGCCACGCCGCGGGTGCGCAGCAGGTACTCCCGGCTGGCCGCGCCGAGTTTGGCCGCGGTCTCCGGGTTGTCGGCGATCGCGCGCAGCAGCCGGACCGCGGACTGGGCGTCGGGTTCGCGGCCGCCGGGGTGGCAGGGCACCAGCATCGCGGCGTCGGAACCGAGCAGTTCGGCGATGGCGCCCGCTTCGGTGGCCAGGACCGGCAGGCCGCGGGCTGCGGCGGAGGCCAGCACCAGCGCGGTGCGGTCGCCGGGCACGCCCTCGGCGCGGTGCAGCGAGACCACGCAGTCGGCGGCGTCGAGCAGGGTGTCGCCGTGGCTTTCCTCGACCAGGATGATCCGCGGGTCGGCCGCGGTGGCCAGGCGGAGTCGCTCGGCGGCTTCCGGATGTTGCTGGGCACCGTTGACCAGCAGCAACAGGTGCACGTCGTGCCGGTCGGGGAAGGCGGCGAGGAAGGCCGCGACCAGGCCGAGCGCGTTGCCCTGGCGTTCGGCGGAGTGGTCGACGGTGGCGGCGAAGACCACGCCGTCGGCCAGTCCGACCCGGTCCCTGGCGATGGTGCGGGTGTCCGCGTCCACCGCGCCGCGGTCCACCACCGGCAGCGGCATGGTGCGCACCGGCGGCCAGCCGGTGCGTTGCAGCGCGTTGCGGCTGGAGTCGGAGGCGACCCACAGCTCACTGGCCGGGCCGGGCCGGGCACCGGGCTCGGGCAGCACGTTGATCACGTACCGGTCGGCGGGCGGGGTGGGCGCGCCGGCGCAGCGCAGCACCACCGGGTAGCTCGGTTCGTCGGCCGAGGGCAGGCCGGAGGCGCGCACCGCGGCGCGCAACAGCTCGGCCTCGGGTCCGGAACCGACCACGCTCACGCCGAGCTGGTCGATCAGGATCGGACCGCGCCCGGCGTCGGCGCGGGGCACCGCGCCGGGGTGCAGGCGGCCGGTGGCCACGCCGGCGCCGGCGCACCACTCGCGGAAGGCTGCGGCGTCGCCGTCGAAGGGGTCCGGGTAGCGCTCGCGGAGCGCGGTGTCCTCCCGCCACAGGGCCGCTGCCCAGCGGGAACCGCCGGCTGCGGCCTGGATCGGGTCGCCGGGCGCGCAGGCCCAGCGCAGGAATTCGGCGGCGGTGACGCCGAAGGCCGGCGGCGGCGCGGCGTCCGCGCCCTGGGCGGTCTGCCAGTCCCGGCGCAGCTGGGCGGGCAGCGGGATGCCGTCGCCGACCGCGCCGAAGCGGTAGGCCACCGGGTGCGCGGTGTGTCCGGCCCGGACCAGGTCGTTGCGGTAGCCGGCGCACAGTTCGGCCAGCGGCGGGTGTTCGGAGAGCAGGATCCGCGGGCGGTCGGCGAGTTCGGCGGAGAGCAGCCACGGGCGCTGCGGGTCGAACCCGGCGAAGTGCACGGTGCGCAGCGGGGTCTGGTCGACCAGCAGGGTGCCCGCCTCGTCGCGGCGGACCGCGCGCTGGCCGGCGTTCCAGGCGGACACGCCGATGCCGGGGTCGCGCAGCACGTGGTGGTCGACCAGGGCGGGCGCGCCGTCGAGGAAGGCGCCGGCGGCGTCGGGGGCCTCGCGGACCTGTTCGGCCCAGGTGTCCAGGAACTCCTCCGCGCCGGGGGTGACCGCGAGGAAACCGGGGTCGAAGGTGCCCGCGGCGAGCAGTTCGGCCGGGCCGGGGCGGCGGCCGTCCCTGGGCAGCGGCCGCAGCACGCGCGGGACCAGCACGACCGGCACCCGGGCGGCGGCGGTCAGCACCGCTTCGGCGACCGAGTCGAGCACAACCACGCTCGGGTCCAGGTAGAGCACCGGGCCGCCCTCGCCGATGAGGTGGGCGAGCAGCCGGGGCTGCAGCACCGCGCACAGCTCGCGCGCGGTGCACGCGGTGGCCAGGCGGTGCAGTTCCTCGGTGGACACGCCGATGTCGGCCGGGGTCAGCACCCCTGGCCCGGCGGCGTCCGGATCGGCGTCCACCACCAGTGCGATGAACTGGCCGTCCTGGTGGTTGCCGAGGAAGGAGGTGGTGAGCACGCGCACCGCGGGCAGCTGGGCCCTGGTGGCCACCGTGCAGGCCCGCAGCACCACCGAGGGGGCGGCCGCGGGCTCGGGCGTGACCGCCGGTTGCGGCGGGTCGGGCAGCTCGACACGCGGCACGGCCAACGGCTGGGCGGTGACGAAGGTTTCGGTCACATCGGCCAACCTAGCCGCCGCCGGGTCGTTCCCCGAGTCCGCGGAAACATCCTGTTGATCACTCAACGGGCGGCCCCAAGATCGTTGACGGCGAGCCGCGGCAGGAGTAGCGGGGCTCGGCGGACCGGGTTGACCTGCTCGAAAGCCGCGGCGATGGCGAGCACTCCGGCGTCCTGCCAGCGGCCGGCGAAGACGGACAGGCCGACCGGGAGGGGGCCGGCGAATCCTGCCGGAACTGACACGTTCGGGTAACCCGCGACGGCGGCCGGGGTGGAGGAGCTGAGCCGGTAGTCATCGCCTGCCGGGTAGTCGGTGCGCCAGGCCGGGGCATTGCTGGGTGCGATGAGCGCGTCGAGTTGTTGGGCGGCAAGGGTTTCGTCGATGGCGGCGCGGGCCAGCCTGCTGATCCGGGCACGCTGGGCCAGGTAGCCGGGGTCGGTGCGGCCCGGTGCGGTCAGGGCTTTCTCGAAGAGTTCCTGGCCGAACCGGTGTAACTCGATCGGGTCCGCGCGGTTGAACTCGACCAGGTCGGCGAGGGTGCGCGGGCCGCCGGGGAACGGCGGGCAGGCGGCCAGGTAGCGCTCCAGGTCGTGCCGGAATTCGGTGAGCAGGCAGGGGAACTCGCCGTCGGTGATCTCCCGCTGGTACGGCAGATCGACCTCGAGCACGGTGGCACCCGCGCCGCGCAGGACCGCCACGGCGGCCGAGATCACCTGGTCGGCGGCCGGGTCGACACCGGCCTGCCGCCACAGGCCGAGGCGGCGGCCGTCCAGTGCGACGGGTGCGGTGGACTCGGGCGGGATGGCGTGGGTGGCCGGGTCGGCGGGGTCTCGGCCGCGCAGCACGGCCAGGGTGAGGGCGACGTCGATCACATGCCGGGCCAGCGGGCCCGCGGTGTCCTGGTCGGCCGAGATCGGGATCACACCGGTGCGGCTGATCAGGCCGAGGGTGGGTTTGAGTCCGACCACGCCGGTGGCGCCCGCGGGGCAGACGATCGAGCCGTCGGTCTCGGTGCCGATGGCGACCTGGGCCAGCGAGGCGGCCACCGCGACCGCGGAGCCGGAGGAGGAACCGGCCGGGTTGTGGTCCAGCACATGGGGATTCGCGGTCTGCCCGCCCAGCCCGGACCAGCCGGAAGTGGAGCCGGTGGAGCGGAAGTTGGCCCACTCGGACAGGTTGGTCTTGCCCAGGATGATCGCGCCGGCGGCCTTGAGCGCGCGGACCAGCACGGCGTCGGCGGGCTGGTGGCAGCGCAGCGCGCGGGAGCCCGCGGTGGTGGTGCCTGCACCGATGTTGTCCTTGAGCAGCACCGGGATGCCGTCCAGCGGACCGAGCCGGTGACCGGTGCGGTGGCGTTCGTCGCTGGCGTGCGCCGCGGTCAGCGCGGCGGGTTCGGTGCGGATGACCGCGCGCAGCAGCGGGTCCAGGGTGTGGATCCGGTGCAGATAGGCGGTGGTCAGCTCGGTCGGGGTGAACTCCCCGGTGGCCATCCGGGACTGGAGTCCGGGGATGGTGGCCGCGTCCAGCTCACCCGCGAGGGTGGTGACCATCCGGAGGCGGCGCATGCCTCCACCTCATCCTCCGGATGGTCCAGCGGTCAAGGGGTCTACAGCATGGGCAGATAAGTGCGCAGCTCATACGGGGTGACCTGGCGGCGGTAGGCGTCCCACTCGGCGCGCTTGTTGCGCAGGAAGTAGTCGAAGACGCCCTCGCCCAGGGTTTCCGCGAGCAGTTCGGAGTTCTCCATCGCGGTCAGCGCCTCGGTGAGGTTCTGCGGCAGGCTGTCATAGCCGGCGGCGCGGCGCTCGGACTCGGTGAGCGACCACACGTCGTCCTCGGTGGGCGGGGCCAGTTCGTAGCCCTCGCGCACGCCCTTGAGCCCGGCGGCCAAGACCACCGCGTAGGCCAGGTACGGGTTGCAGGCCGAGTCGATGCTGCGGATCTCCACCCGGCGCGAGGATGCCTTGCCAGGGGAGTACATCGGCACCCGGACCAGCGCGGACCGGTTGGCGTGGCCCCAGCAGACCGCGGTCGGGGCCTCGCCGCCGACGATGAGCCGCTTGTAGGAGTTGACCCACTGGTTGGTGACCGCGCTGATCTCGCGGGCGTGCTTGAGCAGGCCGGCCACGAACGCCTTGCCGGTGCCGGACAGCTCGTAGGGGTCCTCGCTGTCGTAGAAGGCGTTGCGGTCGCCCTCGAACAGGCTTACGTGGGTGTGCATGCCCGAACCGGGCTGGTCGGAGAAGGGTTTGGGCATGAAGGAGGCGCGCACGCCGTCCTTGATCGCCACCTCCTTCACCACGTACCGGAAGGTCATCACGTTGTCGGCCATGGTCAGCGCGTCGGCGTAGCGCAGGTCGATCTCCTGCTGGCCGGGCGCGCCCTCGTGGTGGCTGAACTCCACCGAGATGCCCATGGCCTCCAGGGCCTCGATGGCGTGCCGGCGGAAGTGCGGGGCGGTGTCATGGCTGGCCTGGTCGAAGTAGCCGCCGTTGTCCGCGGGCTCGGGTTCGGTGCCGTCGTTGGTGAGCTTGCTGAGCAGGAAGAACTCGATCTCGGGGTGCACGTAGCAGGTGAACCCGGCCTCGCTGGCCTTGGACAGGGTGCGGCGCAGCACGTGCCGGGGGTCCGACCAGCAGGGCGAGCCGTCGGGCATGGTGATGTCGCAGAACATGCGCGCGGAGTAGAGCTGGCCGTCCGCGGTCTCCCAGGGCAGCACCTGGAAGGTGGCCGGGTCGGGTTTGGCGACCATGTCGGACTCATAGACCCTGGCGAAGCCCTCGATCGCCGAGCCGTCGAAGCCGATGCCTTCGGCGAAGGCGCCCTCCAACTCGGCCGGGGCGACGGCTACCGACTTGAGGAAGCCGAGCACGTCGGTGAACCACAGCCGGACGAACCGGATGTCGCGTTCCTCCAGCGTGCGCAGCACGAATTCCTGCTGGCGATCCATGGCGTAACCCTAAATGCTCGGCTGTGGGACTTGGGTCGATGTTGTGGCGTGCCGCTCAACCCGGACAGCGGGTGTTGTCCGCTGGCGGCGTTGAGTCGAGCAGGTACCTGGTGACCGGGTCGTCCACGCACTTGTTCCCGCGCAGCAGGAACGCGCCGTGCTGGGTGGCTTCCACGGTGACCAGGTGCGCGTTGAGTGCCTTGGCCAGCTCGATGCCGGCCTGGTGCGGGGTGGCCGGGTCGCCGGTGGTGGAGATGACCACGGTGCGCGGCAGGCCGTCGGCCTTGGGCTGGTGCGGCTTGCCGGTGGGCGGGACCGGCCAGTGCGCGCACACGTCCAGCGCGGCCACCGGCGGTTCCGGGTCGGGTTTGCCGCCGCGGATCTCACGCAGTTTCTCGGCGATCTTGCGGGTGTTCGCCTCGACCTGGGCGCGGTCGGTGATCGGCGGGGTGTCCACGCAGTTCACCGCGGTGAGCAGGTCGGTGTCCCCGGCGTAGCTGCCGTCCTCGGCGCGGCCCAGGTAGCCATCGGCGAAGGCCAGCACGAGTTCGCCCTGACCCGCTTGCAGGGCGAGCAGGGCCAGGTTGAGGGTGGGCCACTGCTCCTGGGTGTAGAGCGCGGCGGTCAGCGCGATGCCGACGTCGTTGGCCGAGAGCTTGCGGGCGCCGACCTTGAGCGGAGTCTTCTTCAGCGGGTCGGTGAGCTTGTCCAGGTTGTCCTCGGCCAGCTCCGGTTTGCGGCCCAGCGCGCAGGCGGCCTGCTTGGCGCAGTCCTTGGCGAAGGCGGCGAAGGCCTTGGCGAAGCCCTCCTCCTGGGCGAGCTGGGCTGCGGAGAGATCCTGGTTCGGGTCGACCGCGCCGTCCAGGACCATCGCGCGGACCTTGTCCGGGTGGTTCTCGGCGTAGGCCGTGCCGATCCGGGTGCCGTAGGAGTAGCCGACGTAGCTGAGTTTGGCGTCACCGAGGGCGGCGCGCAGCAGGTCCAGGTCCTTGGCGACCTCGCGGGTGCCGAGCACGGCGAGCACGTCCTTGCCGGTGCGTTCGGCGCACTTGTCCGCGACCTGCTTGGCCTCGGCCTCGGTCCGGGCGACCGCGTCCGGCGCGGCCGGGTCGATGTGGATCAGGCGCTGGGCGTCGCGTTCGGCCGGGTCCAGGCAGCGGACCTTGGGTTCGGAGGCGCCGACCCCGCGCGGGTCGAAGCCGATCAGGTCGAAGCGCTTGCGCAGCTCGACCATCTTGGGGCCCTCGACGGCGAGGTGACTCATGCCGGACTGGCCGGGTCCGCCCGGGTTGAACACCAGCGAGCCGATCCGGCCTGCCTGCTCGGTGGCGGCCACCCGGAGCACGCCCAGGGAGATCGTCTTCTCCCCCGGTTTGGCGTGGTCCAGCGGCACGGTGAGCTTGGCGCACTCCAGGCCCTGACCGGCGAAAGCCTCCTGCTGCTGGCTGGAGGCGGCCAGCGGCGGGCACGGGCCCCAGCTCAGTTTCTGGGCGTACAGCTTGTCCAGCGCCGGATCCGTCCTGGGTGGTTCCGGGGCGCTCGGCGTGCACGCGGCCAGCAGCAGGAGCGCGGCGAGCAGGCCGGTGGCTTTCAGGGTCACGGCGTCACTCTGCCCGGTGCCCTCGGCGACCGCCCGCCGGGGCTGCCCAAGTTCAGCCGATGCAGCGGGTGTCCGGGGCGGGCAGGGCCAGTTCGGTCAGGTAGGCGGTGCCCGCGGTGTCCACGCACTGGTTGCCCTGGGCGAAGACGGTGTGCTGGGTGCCGACGAAACTCAGCAGCGCGCCGTTCAACGCCTGGGCCAGTTCGACCCCGGCCTGATACGGCGTTGCCGGGTCGCCGGTGGTGGAGATGACCAGGACCTTGGGCAGGCCGTCGACCTTGGGCAGGTGCGGCCGGCTGGTCACCGGGACCGGCCAGAACGCGCAGGCGTCCCGAGCCGGGCTGGGCGGGTTGCCGTCGTCGAGGAAGGGCGCGGCGGCGCGGTAGCGACGGTCCAGCTCGCGGCGCTGGTCCGGGTCGGTGGTGCGCGGGTCGTCCACGCAGCGGATCGCGGTGAACACGTCGTTGAGGTTGCTGTACTTCCCGTCCTCGCCGCGGCCGTAGTAGGTGTCGGCCAGGCGCATCAGGGTCTCGCCCTTGCCCTGTTTCAGCTCGGTCAGCCCGGTGCGCAGCGGCTCCCACAGCTGCTGGCTGTACATCGCCTGGATCACCGCAGTGGTGGCGTCGGAGTAGGACAATTTGCGGCCGCCTGCCGCCTCGGCCGGGGTGCTGGTCAGCGGTTTCATCAGGGCCCGGAACGCGGGGACCGCGCCCTCGGCGGTGCGCCCGAGCGGGCATGCCTGCTGCTGGCGGCAGTCCTTGGCGAAGGTGTCGAATGCCTTCTGGAAGCCCGCGCCCTGGGCCACGAGTTCGGCAGCCGGGTCCTGGTCCGGGTCGAGCGCGCCGTCCAGGATCATCGCCCGCACATTGCCGGGGAACGCTTCGGCGTAGGCGGTGCCGATCCGGGTGCCGTAGGAGTAGCCGAGGTAGTTGAGCTTGGGTTCGCCCAGCGCCGAGCGCAGCACGTCGACGTCCTTGACCACGTCCCTGGTGCCCACGGTGGCCAGCAGTGCCTCGCCGACCCGCTGCTGACACCGGGTGGCCAGTTCCTTCTCCTCGGCCTCGGTCTGGGTGATCCCGGCGGGCGAGGTGTCCAGGTCGAGGTCCAGGCGTTCGGCGTCGCGTTCGGCGTCGGTGCGGCAGCGCACCTGGGGTTCGCTGGCGCCGACCCCGCGCGGGTCGAAGCCGACCAGGTCGAACCGGCGGCTGATCTCCAGCCGCTGTCCTGGCGCGGTGGGGCTGGCGCCGAGCTGGGCGGCGGCGCTCATCCCGGACCCGCCGGGGCCGCCGGGGTTGAGCACCAGCGCGCCGATCCGGCGGGCCGGTTCGGTGGCCGGACGGCGCAGCAGGCCGAGGCTGATGGTCGGCCCGTCCGGCTTGGCGTAGTCCAGTGGGACGGTCAGCCGCGCGCACTGGGCGTCCCGGCGGGCGAAGGCCAGTGCCTGGTCCTCACCGCGCACGTAACCCTCGCAGCGGCCCCAGCCGAGGCGCTGGCCGTAGAAGTTCTCCAGACCTGGCGGCACGGCGCCCGCCGGTCCTCGTTGCTCCACCTGGACGGCTTCGGCTGGGCCACCTGCGATGGGGTTCACGCAGGCAGTGGTGAGCAGCAGCACGGCCAGGGCGGGTGTCAGGAGCCGGTTCACCTGTTCGATACTGCCAGGCGAAAACTGTCCTGCCTCGGATTCAAGGTCGATCCTGGCAAGCAGATCTCCGTCCATCACTGGAGTCGTTGGGAGAGAATAGCCAGATGACGCAGTTGCGCATCGCCCTGGCACAGGTCAACGCCTGCGTCGGCGACCTGGTCGGAAACGCGAAGATGGTCGTGGAGTGGACGAGCAAGGCCGTGCAGGCCGGCGCCCACCTGGTGGCCTTCCCCGAGATGGTGCTCACCGGCTACCCGGTGGAGGACCTGGCCCTGCGCGAGTCCTTCGCCGCCGCCTCCAGGGCGGCCGTGGACGAGCTGGCCGAGCGACTGGCCGCGGCGGGCTGCGGCGACGCGCTCGTGGTGGTCGGCTACCTGGACCGGGACGAGGCGGGTCCGCGCAACGCGGCCGCGCTGATCCAGGACGGCAGGGTCGTCGCCCGGTGCGCCAAGCACCACCTGCCCAACTACGGCGTCTTCGACGAGTTCCGGTACTTCGTGCCCGGCCGGACGCTGCCGATCGTGCGCCTGCACGGGGTGGACGTCGGCGTGGTCATCTGCGAGGACATCTGGCAGGACGGCGGGCCGGTGGCCGCCTACGGGCAGGCCGGGGTGGACCTGGTCGTCTGCGTCAACGGCTCGCCGTATGAGCGCGACAAGGACGACGCGCGCGGGCCGCTGGTGGCCCGGCGGGCCGCGGAGGCCGGCGCGCCGATGGCCTATGTGAACCTGGTCGGCGGTCAGGACGAGCTGGTCTTCGACGGCGATTCGCTGGTGGTCAGCGCCGAGGGCGAGATCCTCACCAGGGCGCCGCAGTTCGTCGAGCACCTCACCGTGCTGGACCTGGACCTGACCTCGGGCGGGCACACCGGGACCGGCGACATCGGCGGGTTCGAGGTCAGCCGGACCGTGCTCAGCGAGCGCCCGCTGCCCGCGTACGAGGCCCAGCCCGCTCCCCCGGTGGCCGAACCGCTCAGCGAAGAGGCCGAGGTGTGGCACGCGCTGGTCACCGGGCTGCGCGACTACGTCACCAAGAACAAGTTCCGCTCGGTGGTGTTCGGCTTCTCCGGCGGCATCGACTCCGCGGTGGTGGCCGCGCTGGCCGCGGACGCGCTCGGCGCGGACGCGGTGCACGGCGTGTCCATGCCGAGCGACTATTCCTCGGAGCACTCCAAGTCCGACGCGGCCGAGCTGGCCAGGCGGCTGGGCACGCACTACGAGACCAGGGCGATCGGCGAGGTGGTCAAGGTCTTCGTGGAGCAGCTCGGGCTGACCGGGCTGGCTGAGGAGAACGTGCAGGCCCGTGCGCGCGGCGTGACGCTGATGGGGCTGTCCAACCAGCACGGGCACCTGGTGCTGGCCACCGGCAACAAGACCGAGCTGGCGGTGGGCTACTCCACCATCTACGGCGACGCGGTCGGCGGGTTCGCGCCGATCAAGGACGTGCCCAAGACGCTGGTCTGGCGGCTGGCCCGCTGGCGCAACGCCGAGGCGGACAAGCGCGGCGAGGTGCCGCCGATCCCGGAGAACTCGATCTCCAAGCCGCCCTCGGCCGAGCTGCGCCCTGACCAGAAGGACTCCGACAGCCTGCCGGACTACCCGCTGCTGGACGCGGTGCTGGACGAGTACGTCGAGGGTGACAAGGGCTTCACCGAGCTGCTCGCGGCCGGCTTCGACCAGGCCCTGGTGGAGCGGGTGCTGCAACTGGTGGACCGGGCCGAGTACAAGCGCCGCCAGTACCCGCCGGGCACCAAGATCACCTTCAAGGCGTTCGGGCGGGACCGGCGGCTGCCGATCACCAATCTCTGGCGCGAGCACCACAACTAAAGCAACACGGGGGCCAGCTCGCGGAGCTGGGCCAGGCCGAGTTCGGGCACGCCGAATTCGGTGGCGACGCTGATGCAGACGTGGTCCGCGCCCGCGGCGAACTGGGCGCGGACCCGCTCGGCGATCATCTCGGCGTCGCCGTGCGCGATCATCGCGTCGACCAGGCGGTCGCTGCCGCCGTGGGCCAGGTCGGCCTCGGTGACGCCGGTGAGTTCGGAGATCAGCCGCCAGCGCGAGGACGTGGTGTCGCCCATGGCCAGCCACGGCGCGAGCGAACTCCTGGCCAGCCGCCTGGCCTCGGCGGGGTCCTCGTGCAGGGTGATGTTCTGGTGCACCACCAGTTTCGCCTCCGGGCCGAGCCGTTCGCGCACGTAGGCGGTGTGCTCGACCGGCATGAAGTACGGGTGCGCGCCCCAGGCCCGCTCGGCGGCCAGTTCCACCATCTTCGGGCCGAGCGCGGCCAGCAGCCGGGGTGCGCGCGGCCCCGCGGGTCCGGTCAGCGGGGCGGCGTCCATCGCGTCCAGGTACTCGCGCATGGCCCGCACCGGCGGCTGCCAGGTGTGGCCGCGTTCCTCCATGTAGGCCCGGTTGCTCACGCCGAGACCGAGCGCGAACCGGCCTGGATATGCCTCGGCGAGCGCGCGTTCGGCCTGGGCCAGGGTGGCCGGGTGGTGCCGGTAGATGATCGCCACGCCGGGTGCGATCACCATCCGCTCGGTGGCGCCGAGCAGCAGCGCGGCCTGGCTGACCGCGTCCCGGCCGTCCATCTCGCCGAACCACAGCGCGCCGTAGCCCAGCTGCTCGATCTCCTGGGCCGCCGCCCGGACCTCCGGCCACGGACTCGCCTCGAACGCCCAGGTCCACACGCCGACCCGCCCCAGTTCCACGCTCATACCCGCCTCCACTTGCCAACCAGAATAAGATGAGGCCCCCTCCGGATAAGTTACGGAGGCAGCCTCCGATTAGCCAGGGGTGCACTGTGCGCGCGGATGCCCGGCGAAACTACGAGCGGCTGCTGGCCGTGGCTGACGAGCTGTTCCGGCGGGATGGCACCGATGCCTCCCTGGAGGAGGTGGCCCGCCGTGCCGAGGTCGGCATCGGCACCCTGTACCGGCATTTCCCGACCAGGGACGCGCTACTGGAGGCGTTGCTGCGGGAGCAGTTCGCGGAGCTGCGGGCCGCGGCCGAACGGCTGGCGCGGGTGCCGCCGCGACAGGCCCTGGACGAGTTCCTGCTGCTGTTCACCGCGCGGATCTCGCTCTACCGCGGGCTGCCCGCCGCACTGGTGGCGATGCTGCGGGCGCCGGACACCGCGCTGCACGAGGCGTGTCACGCGATGAACCAGGCCGGTGAGCGGCTGGTCGAGCAGTTGCAGCGGGCCGGGGTGGTGCGGGAGGACGTGCCGGCCAAGGACGTGCTCGCGCTGACCGCCTCGGTGGCCTGGCTAGGTGAGCAGACCGGCGATGAACAGCAGCGGGAACGGCTGCTGCGGGTGGTGACCGACGGGTTCAACGCCCGCAATAGCTAGCCACCGACAGCGGCCCGTACCGGCCCGGCTTGGCCGGTGGCGTGCGGACCGCGGTGGCCAGGCCGAGCACCAGCAACAGCATCGCGGTGCTCAGGTGCAGGATGTTGTCCGCGGTGGTGGCCAGGAACGGCCCGCTGCCGGTCAGCGCCAGTCCCAGGGTGCCCGCGACCCCGGCCAGCGCCCCGGCCAGCAGCTGCGCGCCGGTGCCGCAGCGACCGCCCGCGGTGCCGCCGACCAGCAGGATCGCGCCCAGCGCCAGATGTAGCCAGCTGTGCGCGAGATCGGCGGTGAACACACCGAGCAGGGTGTTGCCCGGCGCGTTCAGCCCGAGCACACCCACCATGAGATAGCCGCCGCCCAGGATGGCGGTCGGCAGCCGGGTGGAGACAACCATGGGGTGGATCCTGCTCCGGAACGCCGTTCCCGGCTGCGAAACGGCGCACACTCGCCGGTTGCGGTCCGATTAACGCCGCCGGGGGCGGCCCGGTGTCACCGTCTGCGGCCCAGCGGGCGGGCGAACGGGAACAGCACGGTCTGCCGGATGGACGCGCCCGAGAGCATCATCAGCAGCCGGTCCACGCCGATGCCCAGGCCGCCGGTGGGCGGCATGCCGTACTCCAGCGCGCGCAGGAAGTCCTCGTCCAGCTCCATCGCCTCGACATCGCCGCTGGCCGCGCGCAGCGACTGGGCTTCCAGGCGGTCGCGTTGCTCGACCGGGTCGGTCAGCTCGGAGTAGGCGGTGCCGATCTCACTGCCGAAGGCGACCAGGTCCCAGCGTTCGGCCAGCCGAGGGTCCGCCCGGTGCCTGCGGGTCAGCGGCGAGCCCTCGGCCGGGAAGTCGCGATAGAACACCGGGGCGCCGGTGCGGGCCTCCACCAGGTGGTCGTAGAGGTGCTGGATGAGCTGGGCGTGCCCGGCGTCATCGGCCACGGTCAGCCCGGCACGCTGGTTGTGCGCGCGCAGTTCGGCCCGGCTGCTGTCCGGGGTGACCTCCTCGCCGAGCGCGGTGGAGATCGCCTGGTAACAGCCGATCACCGGCCACTCCCCGGAGAGGTCGTGCTCGACGAGCTTGCCCGCGCGGTCGCGGTGCCGGGCGATCGGCGCGCCGTAGGCGGCGGTGGCGGCGCGCTGCACCAGTTCCCTGGTCAGCCGCAGCATGGTGTCGTAGTCGGCGTAGGCCTGGTACGCCTCCAGCATGGTGAACTCGGGGTTGTGCGTGCCGTCCGCGCCCTCGTTGCGGAAGTTGCGGTTCAGCTCGAAGACCCGGTCCACCCCGGCCACGCACAGCCGTTTGAGGTACAGCTCGGGCGCGATCCGCAGGTACATCCGCATGTCGTAGGCGTTGATGTGGGTGACGAACGGGCGCGCGTTGGCCCCGCCGTGCACCGCCTGCAGCATCGGGGTCTCGACTTCCAGGTAGTCCCGGTCGTGCAGGAAGTCCCGGACCGAGCGGACCACCGTGCTGCGCAACCGCAGCATCTGCCCGGCGTCCGGGTTGACCGCCAGGTCCAGGTAGCGCTGCCGGACCTTGGCCTCCGGGTCGGACAGGCCCTTACGCCGGTCCGGCAACGGGTGCAGGCACTTGGCGGTCATCTCCCACTCGGTGGCCAGCACGGACAGCTCGCCGCGGCGGGTGGTGACCACCTGGCCGATCACGCCGACCTGGTCGCCGATGTCCACGGCCAGTTTCCAGTCGTCCAGCAGCGCCTTGCCCAGCGCGTCCACCGCGAGCATCACCTGGAGTTCGCCGGTGAGGTCACGCAGCACCGCGAAGCAGAGCTGGCCCAGTTCGCGTTTGGCCACCACCCGCCCGGCGATGCGCACTTCCACGCCGGTGTGGCTGTCCGGGGCCAGTCCGCCGTGCGCGGCCCGGATCTCGCCGAGGGTGTGTTCGCGGTCGAAGTTCACCGGGTACGGGTCGATGCCCAGTTCCCGCAACCGGTCCAGCTTGCGGCGGCGCACCCGGACCTGCTCGGGCAGTCGCGCGGCCGGGGCGCGCACGGTGCGGGCGCGTTCCTCGATCTGGGCGACCTGGCGGACGAACTCCGCGGCCACCTCGCCGGTGCGCAGGTCGCGGGCGGAGTTGCGGCGCAGGGTGCGGGTGGCCGGCAGGAAGCCCTCGGCGACCCCGGCCACGATGCTGACCCTGGGCAGTTTCCGGGAGCCGGGGAAGCACAGGTACCGCGGTTCCCAGCGCGGGCCGTACTTGGCGTTGGCCCGGTAGAGCGATTCCAGCTGGAAGACCCGGGAAAACAGGCTCAGCACCCGTTTCCACAGCCGCAGCACCGGTCCGGCGCCCAGTTGCGCGCCCTCCTCGAACACCGCCCGGAACATCGCGAAGTTCAGCGAGATGCGTTGCACGCCAAGGCGTCCGCTGGCCGCGGCCAGTTCGGAGACGAGGAACTCGTTGAGCCCGTTCTCGGCCTGCCGGTCCCGCCGCATCAGGTCGAGGGACAGGCCGGTGCGGCCCCAGGGCACGAAGGAGAGCAGGCCGCGCAGCTTGCCGCCGGCGTCGTAGGCCTCGACCATCACGCAGCGCCCGTCGCTGGCGTCATCGAGGCGGCCCAGCGCCATGGAGAATCCGCGTTCGCTGCCCTCGCCGCGCCACTCCTGGGCCAGGTCGACCAGTTTGCCCAGCTCGTGCGGTGGGATCTCGCCGTGGCGGCGGATCCGCGCGGTGTACCCGGCGCGTTCCAGCCTGCTCACCGCCTGCCGCACCGCACGCCGGTGCCTGCCGGTGAGGCTGAAGTCGCGGACCTCCAGGATCGCCTCGTCGCCGATCTCCAGCACCTTCAGCCCGGCCGCGGCGTAGGCGTGCGCGCCGTGCTCGGAGGCGCCCAGCACCCCGGGCACCCAGCCGTAGCGGCGGGCCTCGGCCAGCCAGGCGTGGATGGCCTGCGGCCAGTAGTCCGGATCGCCGAGTGGATCACCGCTGGCCAGGCTGGTGCCGCCGAGCACCCGGTAGGTGACCGCGGCCTGCGCGTTCGGCGCGAACAGCACGCTCTTGTCCCGGCGGGTGGCGAAGTAGCCGAGTGAGTCGCGTTCGCCGTGCTCGGCCAGCAGCTCACGCAGCCGCAGCTCCTCGGCCGGGGACATCAGCCGCTGGGTGCGCACGCCGCGGAAGAACACCGCCAGCGCGTACCCCAGCACCACCGCGCTGAGCAGGCTGAGCGTGACGCTGAGCGAGCCGGGCCCGTCCACCACGCCGAGCTGCCGGGCGGGCGGGATCTCACCGGTGACCTGGTTGAGCACCCACAGCAGCCGGTCGGTCGGTTCGAAGGCGGAGTCCGGGTACAGGTGGGTCAGGCCCCAGCCGATCCAGACCACCACGACCATGCCGGAGCCGAGCACGGCCATCGCCCGCCGCCAGGCCCCGATGGCCAGCCGGGCCGGGAAGGCGGGCACGAGCAGCAGCAGGAACAGCGAGATGGCCACCGTGGTCAGCGGCCGCCACCAGGCGTAGTCCAGGATCTCCTCGACCAGCTCCGGCTGCATCTCCATGGCCGCCGGGAACAGCCAGGCCAGCAGCAACGCGCTCAGCGAGATGGTCAGGTTGATCATCTGGAACAGCAGTAACGTCCACAGCGCGGCCCGTTTGCGCCTGCGCAGCGCGGCGCCGAGCACCGCGAGCACCAGGATGATCACCATGTTCGGCTCGACCGGCAGGCCGAGGGCGTTGAAGACCTCGCCGAAGAGCACCACCGGCGCGTTGTAGTCGTCCTCGGCGACATCGCCGTGCAGGTCGGTCACGGTGAACAGCAGCAGGCAGGACAGCACGGACAGCTGCACCACGGTGGCCACGATGCCGGCCGCCCGGCTCTGCCACCTCGGCAGGGCCGTCCGGATCGCCGCTTCGTCCGCAGTGTGCCGCCTCACGGTGCTCACCGTATTCGATCTGCCGATCCACCCGGTCCGCAGGCGATGCGGCAGGCTGGCGGGGTGCCCTCGCTGATCTCCTCGCCCGCCGGGCTGCTGCGGGTCGAGGTGGACGGTCCCGCCGCCGCCGAGGTGGTCGTGCTCTCCGCCGGACTCGGCGGCGGCTGGTTCGACTGGCCGGCGGTGGTCGCTCTGCTGGCCGCTGACCTGCGGGTGGTGCGCTTCGACCGGCCCGGCACCGGCGACAGCGGACCTGCATTGGCCCCACCAAGTCTGGCCCGCGAGGTGGCCGTGCTGGACGCGGTGCTCGACGCGGTGCACGCGCGGCGGGCGGTGCTGGTCGGGCACTCCATCGCCGGACTGCACGTGGAGGGCTACGCCCGGCTGCGCCCGGATCGGGTGACCGGGGCGGTGCTGCTGGACCCGAGCCCGGAGCCGCCGGGGGTGGGCAGGCCCTTCGACGGGGAGGCGGTCTTCGCCCAGACGCTGCTCGCGCTCGGGCGGGTGCCCGGGATGCGGCGGCTGGGCCGGGCGCTGGCGGGCTGGTCCGGTCCGGCCAGCCGCCGGTCCGTGCTGCGCACCGGCAGTCACACCCATCGCGAGGTGGCACCGCTGGCCGAGATCGAGGCGGTGTACCGGCGGCCGGAGGTGATCGGCGCGATCCTGGACGAGCTGGCCGCCTACCCGGACCTGGTCGCCGAACTGGAGGCGGTGCGCGCCGGGCACCCGCTGCCCGCGCTGCCCTGGCTGGTGCTCACCGCGGCCGGGGCCCTGGGCAGGCCCCGGCAGGCCCGGCGGATCCTGGCCGGACACGCCCGGCTGGCCCGGCTGGTCCCCGGTGGCAGGCACGAAGTGGTCCAGCGCTGCGGGCACATGATGCCGCTGGACCGGCCGGACACAGTGGCCGAGGCGGTGCGCCGGGTCAAGGGGGTGTGAAGCTGCTCCCACCGGCGTGCCGAGGTGTGCACCACGTGTCACGCTGGGCTGGCACTGCAATTTCCCAGCGAACCCGGGGACCCGCGTGAGGTCGGGCCTCGAGGGGCGAGGAGAGGACGGTCAACGATGACTGCTGTGTCCCATGGCGAAGGCCAGGCCCCCTACGGCACCGGAGCGGCCCCCGCGCCGGGTGGCCCGGCCAAGCGGGTCCGGGTGCACCACCTGCGTGAGCTGAAGGAACGCGGCGAGCCGTGGCCCATGCTCACCGCGTACGACACCTTCACCGCCGCGATCTTCGACCAGGCCGGGATCCCGGTGCTGCTGGTCGGCGATTCGGCCGCGAACACCGTCTACGGCTACCAGACCTCGCTGCCGGTCACAGTCGAGGAAATGCTGCCACTGGTCCGCGCGGTCACCCGCTCGGTGAAGAAGGCACTGGTGGTCGCCGACCTGCCGTTCGGCTCCTACCAGGTCTCCCCCGAACAGGCGCTGACCACCGCGGTCCGGTTCATGAAGGACGGCCAGGCGCACGCGGTGAAGCTGGAGGGCGGCCGCCGGTTCGCCGCGCACGTGGAAGCGATCACCAGCGCGGGCGTGCCGGTGATGGGCCACCTCGGTTTCACCCCGCAGAGCGAGCACAACCTGGGCGGCTACCGGGTGCAGGGCCGTGGCGACGCCGGGGACGAGATGGTCGCCGACGCGCTGGCGCTGCAGGAGGCCGGGGCGTTCGCGGTGGTGCTGGAGATGGTGCCTGCCGATGTGGCCAAGCGGATCACCTCCGAGCTGGCCATCCCGACCGTGGGCATCGGCGCCGGTCCGGACTGCGACGCGCAGGTGCTGGTGTGGCAGGACATGGCCGGGCTCAACCAGGGCAAGGCGCCGCGCTTCGTCAAGCGGTACGCGGATGTCGGCGGCGTGATCGCGGGCGCGGCGAACGAGTTCGCGGCCGAGGTACGGGGTCGGCAGTTCCCGGCGCCGGAGCACGTTTTCCACTGAACGCACACACGAACGGCGGCCGCTCCCCGGTGGGGACGGCCGCCGTTTGTCGTCTCAGACGTGGGACGCGGGCGCGGTGCCGTTGCCGAAAGGCCTGCCGCCCAAGGCTTCCCGGCCGTGCGGCTCGTACCAGTGGGTCAGATCCGGGCCCAGGGGCACGATCCGGGTCGGGTTGATGTTGTCGTGCGTGACGTAGTAGTGCCGCTTGATGTGGTCCCAGTCCACCGTGTCGCCGAAACCCGGTGTGGTGTACAGGTCGCGGGCGTAGGCCCACAGCACCGGCAGCTCGGCCAGCTTGTGCCGGTTGGTCTTGAAGTGGCCGTGGTAGACCGCGTCGAAGCGGACCAGGGTGGTGAACAGCCGGATGTCGGCTTCGGTGATGGTGTCCCCGACCAGGTAGCGGCGGGTGGACAGGCGTTCGGTGAGCTGGTCGAGGCGGGCGAACAGCGCGGTGAACGCCTCTTCGTAGGCGAGCTGGGTGGTGGCGAAGCCGCAGCGGTACACGCCGTTGTTGACGTCGTGGAAGATGCCCTCGCTGACCTCGTCGATCTCCGCACGCAGCTCGGCCGGGTACAGCTCGGGCGCGCCCGGCCGGTGCAGCGCGTGCCATTCGGTGTTGAGGTCCACGGTGATGTTCGGGTAGTCGTTGGTGACCACCTCGCCGGTCTGGATGTCCACAATGGACGGAACGGTGACCCGGCCTTCGAACTCCGGGTCGGTGCGGTGGTAGGCCTGGGCCAGGTAGTCGATGCCCAGCACCGGATCCCGGCCGTCCGGATCGAGGGTGAACCGCCAGCCGCGCTCGTCCCGGATCGGGTCGACCACCGCCAGGGAGAGCGCGTCCTCCAGGCCGAGCAGCCTGCGCACGATCACCGCCCGGTGCGCCCACGGGCAGGCCAGTGACACCACCAGCCGGTAGCGGCCGCGTTCGGCCGGGAATCCCGAGGAGCCGTCGGCGGTGATCCGCCGGGTGAACCGGTTGGCCTGCCGCACCCACTCGCCGCGGGCGGAGGTCTCCTTGCCGAACTGCGCACCAGCCATGCGCCCGAATCTACGGTCTGGGGGACGATGATGGCCTTCATCCCATCAGGTAGACACGATTAGGAGCGGTGCGCGTGCGGACCTTCTACCCGGAGATCGAGCCCTACGACAGCGGCTGGCTGGAGGTCGGCGACGGCCAGCGGATCTACTGGGAGACCAGCGGAAACCCCGACGGCAAGCCCGCGGTGTTCCTGCACGGCGGCCCCGGCGGCGGCACCTCGGCCGACCAGCGCCGGGTGTTCGACCCGGCCGCCTACCGGATCGTGCTGTTCGACCAGCGCGGCTGCGGCCAGAGCACCCCGCACGCCGGCGATCCGGCCACCGACCTGTCGGTGAACACCACCTGGCACCTGGTCGCCGACATGGAGCGGCTGCGCGAGCACCTGGCCATCGACGCCTGGCAGGTCTTCGGCGGCTCCTGGGGCAGCACCCTCGCCCTGGCCTACGCCCAGACCCACCCGGACCGGGTCACCGAACTGGTGCTGCGCGGCATCTTCACCTTGCGCCGCAACGAGTTGGAGTTCTACTACCAGGGCGGCGCGGGCTTCCTCTTCCCGGCGGAATGGCAGACCGTGCTGGACCAGCTCACCGAGCCGGAACGCGCGGACGTGCTGCACGCCTACCACCGCCGCCTGGCCGACCCGGACCCCGCGGTGTGGCAGCCCGCGGCCATCGCCTGGAGCACCTGGGAGGGCGCCACCAGCAGGCTGCACCAGGACCCGGACAAGATCGCGCACTACGCGGAGCCGACCTTCGCCGCCGCCTTCGCCCGGATCGAGACGCACTACTTCGTCAACGGCGGCTTCTACGCCGACGGCCAGCTCATCCGGGACGCGGACAAGCTCGCCGGCATCCCGACCGTGCTGGTGCAGGGCCGCTACGACGTGGTGACCCCGCTGGTGACGGCCTGGGAACTGCACCGCGCGCTGCCCGGTTCGGAGCTGATCATTGTGCCGGACGCGGGCCACGCCTTCAACGAACCCGGCACCCTGCACCACCTGATCGAGGCGACGGACCGGTTCAGGCGCTGAACGCCGCCGCCAGCTCGGCCCTGGCCGGCACCAGCGAGGGCCCGTACCAGGTGAGCAGGCGGCCGGAGAGCAGTACGCAGCGGCGGCCCGGGAAGACCTCCGGGCCGTCGGTGGCGGTGAACTCGTACGGCTCGTCCGGCAGCACCACCAGGTCCGCGCCGCAGCCGAGCAGTTCGGCCAGCGGCGGACGCGGGTAGCGGTCGGGGTGATCGGCGTAGACGTTGCCGAAACCCAGGCGGCGCAACACGTCTCCGGCGAAGGTGGCGCGGCCGAGCACCACCCACGGGCGGCGCCAGACCGGGACCAGCACGGTGCCGCGCTGCTCGGGCAGGTCCGTCCACAGCTCGCGGGCCTGTCGCAGCCAGCCGGGATCGGCGGTGAAGACCTCGCGGAAGAAGCGGTCCAGGGAGTCCAGGGCGGCCGGGACGGTGGCGGGGGCCGCGGTCACCCAGACCGGGATGCCGGCGGCGCGCAGCTGGGCGACGTCCTCCGGCCGGTTCTCCTCGGCGTTGGCCAGCACCAGATCCGGTTGGGCGGCAAGGACATCAGGCACCCGAGGGTACTTGGAGCCGCCGATCCGCGGCAGGTCCAGCGGCGGGTGGGTGCAGTAGTCGGTGACCCCGGCGAGCACGCCCGGCACGGTGGCCGCCACCGCCTCGGTGAGCGAGGGGACCAGCGAGACGACCCGCCTCGGCACAGCACCGAGGCGGACCGGTTCGCCGAGGTCATCGCGCATTCAGACGCCGGTGATCCGGACGCCCGCGTGCGTCTTGTGCCGCCGGTTGACCGCGATCAGGTTGGCGGTCAGCGCCTCCACCTGGCCGGCGTTGCGCAGCCTGCCGCCGAAGATCCCGCGCATGCCGGGGATGGTGTCGGCCAGCGCGCGCACCAGGTCGGTGGCCTCGCGGTCATCGCCGAGCACCAGCACGTCGGTGTCCACAGTGGACACTTCGGGGTCGGCCAGCAGCACCGCGGAGACGTGGTGGAAGGCGGCGGTGACCCGGGAGTCCGGGAGCAGCCCCTCGGCCTGCTGGGCGGCGCTGCCCTCGGCCACCGCCAGCGCGAACGGGCCCTGCTTGTCGAAGCCGAGCGGGTTCACACAGTCGATGACGATCTTCCCGGCGAGCTGCTCGCGCAGCGCGGTCAGGGTCGGCTCGTGCGCCTCCCAGGGCACCGCGACCAGGACCAGGTCGGCGGCGGTGGCGCAGGCGGCGTTGTCCGCGCCGGAGACCGCGCCCCCGCTCAGCTCGGCCAGTTCGGCGGCGGCGGACTCGGCGCGGGCGGCGTCGCGGGACCCGATGACGACCTTCAGCCCGGCCCGCGCCCAGCGGTAGGCCAGGCCCTTGCCCTGTGGGCCGGTGCCGCCGAGCACCCCGACCGTCAACCCGCGCACGTCCTGCTCGCTCACTTCGCCTCCAACGACTCCGGTGGAACTATCCCCGCACCCTACGCAACCGTCTGGTGTGGAGGGTCATTCCGTCTCGAAGGACACCTTGCGCCGCAGGGGATCCGCCTCCACCAGCCGCACCCGCACCCGGCCTGCCTCGACCAGGCCCGCGCCCCGGCACTTGGCCAGCACCGGCGGTTCGGTGACGAAGATCTCGCCGCCCTCGGCGTTGGTGCGCAACACCACCGCGGCGAAGCTCTGCCCCACCTCATCGGCCAGCAGCCAGGACTCCACCTGGTCGATGCAGGCCCGGTCCACCTGGGCGGCCTGCCGGTCGGATGCCTCCATGGCCGCGGGTAGCTCGGGCAGCGCCGTGCGCACCCACTCCGGCACCGGCGCCCCGGCGGCCACGGCCAGGCACACCTCGGTGGCGAACCGGTCGACCAGCCTGCGCAGCGGGGCGGTGACATGCGCGTAGGAGGCGCCGATCCCGGCGTGCGTGGTCACCTCGGGCGGGGCGCCGTCGAAGGCGGTGTAGCCCGCGCCGCGCAACAGCCGGGTCGCGTCGGTGGACAGCGCCAGCGAGGTCGGTTCGGCCGGGTCCAGCCCGGCGAGCAGTTCGGCCGCCGGCATCTCCTCGGGCCAGTCCAGGCCCAGCGCGGCGGCGGTGCGGCGCAGCTCGTGCACCGCACCCTCGTTGGCATCGGGCAGCGTGCGCAGGATGCCGATCCCGGCCTCGAGCATGATCCGGGCCGCGCACATGCCGGTGAGCAGGGAGATCTCCGCGTTCCAGCCGTCGACCTCGGTCCGCGGCCGCACCACCAGCCGCCAGCCACCCGCGCCGTCGGGCTGGATCTCCTGTTCGGGCAGGGCCAGTTCGATCGCGCCGCGCCGCACGGCCAATCCCCGGCGCAGCCTGCCCAGTTCGGGCAGTGCGGCCACCGAGGGATGCACGGTGCCGTCGGCGATGGCGGCCTGCACGGTGGCGTAGTCGAACTGGGCGGTGGAGCGCACGATCGCGCGCTCCACGTGCACCCCGGTCGGCTCACCGTCGTCGTCCAGTTCGATGGTCCACAGCACCGCGTTGCGCACCTGGTCCGGCAGCAGGCTCGCCGCGTCCTCGGACAGCACCGGCGGGTGCAGCGGCACACTGCCGTCCGGCAGGTACAGCGTCTGCCCGCGTCTGCGCACCTCGGCGTCCAGCGCCCCGCCGGGCGGCACCACCGCACCCAGGTCGGCGATCGCGTAGTGCACCCGGAACCCACTGGCCAGCCGCCGCACGCACACGGCCTGGTCCAGATCCTTGGCGCCCGGCGGATCAATGGTCACCAGCGGCACTTCGGTGGCATCCCGCCGCGGCAACCGGTGCACGGTCTCACTGGAGGTCTGCTCCGCCTCGGCCAGCGCCGCGGTCGGGAACTCCCCCGGCAGCCCGAACTCGACCCGGATCGCGGCGAAGTCCGCCGCGGCCCTGGTGTCGCGTTCCGGCGCGCGCTCCACGCCAGCCAGCCTATGCGCCGTCAGTCATCGTCGTCGTCCCACTTACGCCGTTGCGCGTCCGCGGCCTCGTTGCGCTCCCGGGATATCTCCAGCGCACGCTCGGCCGAAGCCTGATCCGGATAGGGACCCATCCGCTCCGCCGCCTTGCACCCGAGCCCGTGCTCGACCTCATGGTGCCGCAGGCAGTAGTACCAACCGTTGAGATCCACCACACACCGACCCTTTCATGCGGGGCAGCGCATGTCACTCCGACGCCACGGTGGCAACGGGGCCGGTCTGGTACCTCAGCGCAGCCTGCCGGTCAGCGCCCTGGCCTGCTCGCGCATCCGATCCATCAGCCCAGCAAGCTCGGCGCCCAGCTCGGGTGGCTTGCCGTCAGCGGCGCAGCAGGGCGGTTTGGTCCGCCTGCCCGTGGGAACCGGGATGTCGGCGAGGTTGTACAGCCGGGTGTAGACATCCAGGCCGGGGTCGGCGTTGTCGTGCGGTCCGAGCAGCACGATCACCGCCGACCTCGAACTCTCGAAGGCGACCACGACCCGCAACGCGCCGTAGAGGTGACTGACACAGAAATGGTCGACGCCCGTGCCGTGCAGTCGGTACTGCATGGCCGCGCAGCCGCGCTGCTTGAGATCGGCCAGCCAGTGGTCGTAGCTCTTGCGCTGCCTGCCCTTCAGGCTCTTGCCGTACCCGACCGCCAGCCGGTCTGCCGTGACTCGGACCATAAACGCAGAGTGCCACAACCATCACGGACAGCGATAATCCGTCACAGCTCGACGACGTCCCCACGCCGCACTCTGGCCAGGGATTCCCGCAGGTCGCTCCGGTCCAGCAAGGCCTGGTCGGCCAGGCGATCCCAGAGCTGGTCCACCAGGTTGCCCGGTTTCGCGCCGGCCGCCCGGAGTTCGCGGACCAGGCCCATGACCGCGTGCAGGCTGCGCGGATCGACCCGCCGGCTACTGGAGTCACCCTCGGCCTCGGTCAGCACGCCCCGGTCCAGCCAGGCGCGGACGGTCGGTGTGGTGACCTCGAGCAGCTGGGCCGTGACCGAGACCCGCACCGGGGCCAGGCAGGCGACCCGCTTGCGCACCAGGGCACGCAACCGGGCGGCGGTCCGCGGGTCGGCGTCCTCGGCGATGCCTTCCAGCTCGCCGATGAAGCCGAACTGCTCGCAGGTCTCCTGACGCTCGCGGTCGACCGTGTTACCCATGACTCCACCTCCCACCACCGGGTTGCTTTCCAAAATGGTAGCAGTTTTGGAAAGCGAGTGGGGTCACCAGGACGGGTTGGGGCGGTTCCCGGAGCCGGTCGGGCCGAATGGCTGGTCGTAGCCCGGCTCCTCGGGTTCCTCCGGCGGCGGGCCGAAGGTGCGCTGGCCGGGCACCGGCTGACTCGGCGCCGACTGAACCGGCACCGGCTGGCTCGGCGGGCCGGGCGGCGCGTTCATGCCCGGCATCCCGGGCGGTGGGGTGCCCAGGCCCGGCGGCGGGGTGTGCTGGCCGCGGTAGCCGGGGGGCGGCGCGCCGAAGCCGGGTGCGGGCGAGCCCGCGGGCGGGGTGCTCAGCGGAGACGGGTGCTGGGGCGGGGCTTGCTGCGCACCCGGATGCTGCGCCCCGGTGTGCGGTGCTCCTGCCTGCTGCGCGCCGGAATGCTGCGCCCCGGAGTGTTGCGGGGCGGGGCTGTGGTGCGGCGGGTGCGGCAGCGGCGGGTTGTGCTGCTGCGCGGGCGGTGCGGACGGGATGCCGGCGCCCGCGACGAACGGGGACGGGGCGGGCGGCGGGGGGAACTCGAAGAGCGGGGGCTCGCCGTGCGGCGGTGTGGGCGGCGGAGCCGGGGGCGGGGCGGGGGTGCTCGCGGGTTCGTTGGCCGGCAGCGGCGGGACCGGCCTCGGGGCGACCGCGGGCTGCACGAAACCGGACTGCTGGTTCGGGATCGGGTCCAGGCAGGAGACCAGGACCCGTTTGTCCTCGGGGTTGGGGATGCGGGCGCCGTTGCGCTCGCGGTAGACCAGTTCGCCGTCGCCGTCGATCTCCACCAGGCAGCCGACCTCGGCCAGCTGGTCCTCGTCCAGGTCGACCAGGAACTCGTACCGGGACGGCACCACCCGGTACACCGGCCAGGGCAGGTGGCCGTAGGCCTGGTGGAACTCCGCGAGCAGGTGCACCATCTGCTGCTGCCAGGGCAGCGGCATGGACTCGGCCAGGGATCTGGGCAGCACCGCGTACCCGCTGTCCACGCCGTGCCGGGCGCCGCTGAGGTAGTCCGCGAGCGGGCTGCTGGAGGCCGGGGGCCGTCCAGGGCGCGGGATCGGGTCGTTGCTGAACATGCGCTGCCTCCCTTGGGGTCGCCTCAGGCCGACTTGTTCGACTTCGGGCGGACCGCCATGGCCATCAGCTCGCCCTCGGTCCACTTCAGGTTCCGGATGTGCACCGGCACCCCGGTCTGCTGCGCCTCGAGGATCTTGTTGTCGCCCAGGTACATCGCCACGTGGTGGATGTTCTTCGGGTTGCTGGTGTTGGTGGACCAGAAGATCAAATCACCTGGCTGGGCCTCGCGCAGCGGCACGTACCCGCCGGCGAACCACTGCTCGCGCGAGGTGCGCGGCAGGTTCAGCCCGGCCAGCCGGTAGGACCACTGCATCAGGCCGGAGCAGTCGTAGGTGTCCGGGCCCTCCGCGCCCCAGACATACGGCTTGCCCAGCTCCTTCATCGCGAACTGGATCGCGGTCACCGCGACCTCGCCCGGCTGCGGGAGCTGCTTGCAGCTGACGAAGGAGGTCTCGTCGGTGATCTGGTTGATCAGGTGGACCGCCATCGACTCCCACCGGTGATACCGGTCCGGGAAGGCCGAGCGTTCCACCGCCTGGGCCGCGTCGCCGGGACGCTTGCTCTCCCAGTTCGGCACCTTCAGCAGCACGTCGTAGAACTTGTGGATCTGGTACGGGATGTCCTGCAGCTGCGCGGGCGTGCCCCAGCCCATGGACGTGCGCATCTGGAAGATGCCCACCGAGTCGCGGTCGCCGTAGTCGAGGTTGCGCAGGCCGGACTCGGTGCGGCCGGCCTGGATCGCCACCTGCCAGGCCCGCGGCGGCAGCTTCCGCTCCCGGCCGATGGTGATGATCATCGAGACGATCATCCGGGATTCCTCGACCAGCCGGGACGCGTCCTGCGCGCCCTGGTTGGCGCCGCCGATGCCCCAGTCCATGTCCGGCGTGCACAGGCTGTTGACCACGGCCTTGGGCTGGTAGGTCTCGTTGCCGCCGACCACCGTCCGGATCACTCCGGTGGTGGTGATCGCGACCACCACGGTGGCCGCCAGCGCGACCCCGGCCAGCGCGAGCTTCATGTCAGTCCGCCTCGGTGTAGGAGGCGACCCGCCACCCCGCCGCGGTGGTGATCACGGTGAGCCGCAGCACGATCTTGTCCGTGGGCAGCTTCACCTCCACCGAGCTGGTCGTCGCGCTGATCGAACTGGGCTTGCCGGTGACCTTGCTGGAAGGCACCATCCGCGGGTCCACCGAGGCCAGCTGCCCCAGGTACTCGTCGGTGGTGAACGGCTTGAGCTTGTCCAGCCACTGCTGGCTGGTGGTGCCGTCGGGGTGGTCCACCCAGGCCTTGCCCCAGGACTCGGCGATGGCCAGCGCCTCGGGCGCGGGCGCCGCGGGCGGCGGGGCGGCCTGCGGAAAGGAGGTCACCGGGGCGTGCGTGCTGGTGGTCGGCGCGGCGAAGGCCCTGGTGCCGCTGGTGGGCGCGCCGGGGTTGGTCAGCTGACTGCTGCCGGTGGTGCGCGGGTCGGGCTCGGGCAGCGGCTCGGAGTCCGGCAACAGGATGCCCACTCCGATGATCACCACCGCGAGCAGGACCAGCGTGGTCGTGAAGTGCCGCGGTGAGCGCAGCGGCCAGCCCCACAGCCTGCGATAGACCGCGGCCCGGCCGCGGTTGGTGCGAATCGGCATGTCTCCCCCTCCCGCTATCCGCGCACCGCGTCGCCGTCACGGAGTTCGACCCCGCGCGACGGGCGGTACACCGCCCACACCGGCCGTCCGGCGACGACCTCCATGTCCGCCCGCCGTGGTCCCGGCGCACTGCCCGCGGTGTTGTTCAGGCGGGACGGCACCACCACGGCGTCCTCGTCGTTGCGGTCCCAGCTGCGGTCGAACACCGGCGCGGTGTCCACCGTCCGGCTGCCCCGCCCGGAAGGCAGGGCCCCGGCGGCCCGGTTCACCCCGAGCGCGCCGCCACCGGACTCGTGCAGCCGGTCGCTGACCGTCCCGGTGAGCGCGCCGGCCACCGGCAGCGCGCCGCCGGAGGCATCGCCCCGGAAGCCGCCCGGTCCCGCCGCCTCGTAGGAGGCCTCGGGCCGGTCCCGCCGCCGGGCCCGCCTGGGCTCGGTCCCGCCGTCCGGATCCACGTCCCGCACCTGCTCCCAGAACTCGTCCTGCGGCGTCCGCTCCTGCCCGCCCCGGCCACGCAGCCGGGACCACAGGCCGGTGCGCGGCGCGGGCATGGCGTTGCCGACCGCGCCGACGGAGAGTTCGACCATCTGCCAGATCCGCCGCACCGGCTTGCCCACCAAGAAAAACACCAAGGTGACCAGTCCGGCCAGAGCCATCTGGGCGAGCAGCCCGAGCCCCCGGGTGGGGGCGAAGATCCAGGTCAGCAACAGGGTGTGCAGACCGGCCAGCGCGGCGATGACCACCACGTTGAGCAGGGCGGCGCCGATCGCGCGACCGACCCCGCGCAGGATCGCGTGGTAGAGCATGGCGATCAGGCCGATGATCGGTCCGGCCAGGATGACCACCCGCAGCAGCACCTGGGCGAGCAGGATGGCGGCCTTGGCCAGCAGCTGGAACAGCGAGTAGACCACTGACTGGAACAACCCGAGCGCGCCCGCGCCCATCCGGCTGCCGTCGATGCCCTGGATGTGTCCCTTCGCGCCGACCTCGTCGGCCCGCGCGACCAGGCCCTCGAACGCGGCCTTCTTCGCCACGATCGGGTCCTTGCCCTGGTCCTTGCCCTCGGCCACTTCCTGCTTGGTGAAGGTCTGGGCGCGCAGCAGGTCCCGGCCGAAGTCCTTGGCCGGGGTGCTGTCCGGGGAGCCGAACTCCCCGCGCAGCCAGTTGCGGTAGATCACCTGGTCGTGCAGCACGGTGGGCAGCGAGTTGCGCTCGTCCACCCCGACCTCGCGCAGGAACCCGGCCTGGATCTGCGAGGTGCCCTTGATCAGCACGTCGTCCAGCAGCCGGGTGTAGAGCAGCGGGGTCAGGTAGGTGGCCGCGGCCAGCCAGATCGCGGCCAGCGCCCACATCGAGCGCTTGCCGATGCTGGCCAGGTCGCCCTGCCAGATATGACGGAACAGGAAGATGGCCAGGATCAGCGCGGCCAGCCCGAACCAGGGCGCGTAGACGGTGTCGTAGAGCGCGATGGTGCCGGTGGAGACCAGGTCGTCCAGCGGCTTCATCAGCTCGCCGCCGAGCAGCGCGTAGTGCAGGCCGTTGGTGGCCCCGACCAGCACCTTGGCCATGTTGAACGTCTGGTTGCCCGCCCAGGTGTCGATCACCGCGTTCGGGTTGCGCAGGCCCTCGGGGCCGCAGCCCAGGTCGTAGGTGTGCCAGACGTGGCCCGCGTAGCCGACCTCGTCGTAGGCGCTGCCCGGCACACCCGTGCCCAGCGGCGCGGCGTCAAAGGCGCCCACCATGCCCGAGCCGGGACGGTCCGGGTTCGGCGACTCCTTGCAGATGCTCTGCGCGTGCGCGACGCCGCCGACCATGATCTGCAGGCCGAGCATGCCGATGACCCCGATCAGGGCCAGCCGGCGTCTGCCCCGGCGGGGCGCCGGGAGCGGACGGAGGGTGCGTTTAGCCCGCCGCCGCGCCGCGACCAGCAGCACGGCGGCCACCACCGCCAGCAACGTGATCATCGTGCGCTGCCCCGGCCGACGTGGTGCCTGTCCCCGTGCCCTTCGTTGTCCGCTCCGGTCGAGGGCGTGTAGGGGTCGTCGAAGTCCTCCTCGCCCAGGCCCAGTTCGGCCGCGAACTCCGCTTCCAGCTCCTCCTCGACGGGCAGGTCGGGCAGCACGCCGTCCACCCGGCCCGAGGGCAGGGCGGGGGCGCCGGAGGCGGCCTGGCGCATCGCGTCCGGGGTGGTGTCCATGCCGTTGCGCAGGTGGTTCAGGTGCGGGCCGCCGAAGTCGATCCGGATCCGCTCCACGCCGCCCGCGCCGTCGCCGAAGATGAACTGCCGCGGCGAGCGGTCCCGTTCGGTGGCGGTGCGCACCCCGCCGGGGCGGCGGCCCAGGCTGGCCACGACCTGCTCGTAGCCGGCGCCGATCGGCACCTTGAGCAGGCGTAGCGCGTCGGCCTGGGCGTGCTCGTCGTCCAGCCTGCCGACGAAGACCGAGTCGAGCAGGGACACGAAGCCCTGGATCTTGAGGAAGTCGGCCGGGATCTGGCTGGACAGCAGCACCCGGACGTTCCACTTCCGCGAGTCCCGGGCGAAGCGGTTCATCAGCACCCGGCCGGTGGGCACCTCGGAGAGGAAGAACGCCTCGTCGATCCAGACGCCCTTGCGCATGTCCTTGGGCCGCTCGTAGATCGAGCGCTGGGTGAGCCAGGCGGCCAGGTTGAGCATCTCGACGCCGAGGGCCTCCGCGTCGGTCCAGTGCTCGCGGCCGACCCCGTCCTTGGGCAGGGTCAGCCCGGCCATGGTCAGCACGGTGAGCCGGTCGTCGCGGGTCTCGGAGTACGGGTCGGCGTCCCGCTCCGGGATCAGCAGCGACATCCGCTCGCGCATCTCGTCCAGGAAGTCCGCGACCACCACCGCGTGCTCGTGGTGCTCACCGGCGTCCCGGCGCAGCGCGTCGAAGACCAGGCCAGGGTGCGCGGTGGCCCGCCCGCCCACGGCGCGGACCGCGCGCAGCAGCACGATCCGGGTCTGCGGCATCCGGGCCACCTCATAGGGCAGCAGGCCGTTGAGCACGTCCAGGACCAGCCGCCGCCGGGTCGCGGCGGCCAGCGCCCGCTCCCGCCGCCAGGCGCGTTCCGGATCGTCCTCGTCGGTGAAGTGCTCCAGCATCGGCTCGGCGACCACCCGGTACGGGTTGAGGATGCCGGGCTGGGCGTTGAGCAGGTTGATCGGCCGGGCGTAGGGCCGCAGCTCCGGCAGGTCGCACAGCTTCGCCAGCGGGCCGGAGGGGTCCAGGATGGTCCAGTACGCCCCGGCGCGCAGCGTCTTGTAGACGATGCCGCCGCCGAGGAAGGACTTGCCACCACCCAGGCCGGCCACCATCGCGGTCAGGCCGGATGCCTCGCGGACCTCCTGGGCCATCCACGGGTCCCAGGCCACCGGGCGCCGGGTCGCGGTGCAGGTCTCGCCGAGCAGGATGCCGCGCCGGTCGCCGACCTCGGCGGTGGCGGTGGGCACCGCGGAGGCGGCCCAGCTCACCGAGCCGCGGCGCAGGTAGGCGGCCGAGGCCAGCGGCTCACCCGGGATGAACTCCCTGGCCAGCGCGTACTGGGACTCGGGGTGCTCGATGGCGATCTTGGGCTTGTACAGGTCCACCAGCTGCTGGGCCAGCCGCAGCGCCTCGCGCTCGGTGGCGCCGGAGACCGACAGCCGCCACCAGGAGCGCACCCTGGTGGCCAGCGAGGTGAACCCGGTGGTCATCTCGTCGTCGATCTCGAGCACCCTGGCGGCCTGGCGGGCCAGCGACTGCGGCGGCTCCAGGTCGTGCTCGTCGGTGTAGTGCCGCACCTGGGAGCGCACCTTGTTCATCTGCCGTTGCAGCTCGCCCGTGACGTCCTCGGGTTTGCGCACGTAGATGCGGGCGGACCACTCCACCGGCGCGGGCAGCCGGTCCGAGCGCTGCAACCACGGATCGTCGATCTCCGGGATCTGCAGGCCGTGCATCAGCCCCACGGTGAGCACCACCACGTGCCGCTTCACCCCGGCGTTGGACCCGGTGCGGCCACGCACGGTCACGCTCGGGGAGTACGGCTCCTGGTGGAAGTCGGCGGCGTCGGTGAAGGAGGCCAGGTCCTCCGGCTCCCAGGCCGCGCCGGGCACCGCGGGCAGGTTGCGCGGCGCGGGCAGGCCCAGCGAGCAGGAGCGGTGCATCAGCCAGGACATCTCCTCGGCGGTGACCGGCCTGCCCTCCAGGCCGGAGGAACCGAGGATCTGGTCCAGGTGCTCGACCTCGCTGTCCAGCGCGACCAGCTCGGCGTCCACCGCCTCCGGGAAGATCTTGCGCAGCACCGGCGCGGCCCGTTCCACCGCGCGGTCCATCACGTTGCGGGTCTGCACCTGGACGCCGAGGTAGACCTCCTTCTCGGCCATCGAGCGCCCCATCAGCTGCTGCTGCTCGCCGACCATGTAGTCGTCGAAGGAGAGCGTGCCGGGGGTGTCGGGCAGGCGGCCGACCGCGTTGTGCACGTGCGCCTCGGCCCACATCCGGATCGGATAGGGGCGGGTGGTCACTCGCAGGTGCAGCCAGCGGCCCTGGAGTTCGGCGTACTGGCCGGCGATGGCGTGGATGAGGTCCTGGCGCTGGGAGTCCGAGCGGAAGGACCAGCGCTGCGGGGCCAGCCGGTACCAGGCGTAGACGTCCTGCCCGGTGCGCACCAGGTGACCGTCGATGCTGCGGGCCGAGATCGACGGGGTGTAGGTGGGGATGGCCGCCTCACCGGGTAGCCGCCGGCCCCGCTTGCTGTACACCCGTTGGTCGTTCACCTGCCCCGGCGGCAGCGCACGCGCGTGGCGGCCGGGCTGTTCGGTGGCGCGACGGTCACGGTCACGGTTTCGTCGGCGACGGAACACCGCGAACCTCCTTGGTGCGAGCACGGCGTGAACGTCCACGCCGTGACGGGGAAGAGGGTGACGGCGCGTCCGTGCCGTGACCTGACGGCGTCGAGACTGCTGACACATCGGGGCTCACCGCTGTATCAGAGATCACAGAGCCATCGGAGATCACAGAGCCGGACTGGCTCTTCCCCCGTTGCTTCTTCTGCTCGGACTTCTTCGGCTTGGGCCGGGGACGTGCGGAATTGACCCGGATCCTGGCGGCGGTGGCGGCCCCGCCGTTGCCGGAGGTCGTTTGGCGGGGCGCGGTGAGTTCACGCAGCCACATCACACTGACCGCGCCCAGCGGCCGCTCCTGGTTGATCCGGGAGCAGATGATGCGGGTGATCACCACGGTGATGATGATCGCCCACGCGGTGGAGAAGAAGCTGAAGCCGAAGCCCATCCGGCGTTCGACCGCAAGGACCAGCAGGAACACGACGAGTCCCACGCCCCAGGCGACGTAGCGGGCCCGCCAGGGGAAAGTGGCCTTCGGCGGGCCGAGCCACACGGCGTCGACCCGGTACACCTCGTCGTCAGTACGAATCCGCAAGCTCGATCACCCGGTGAACAGACTGGCGATCCACTTACCGATGTTCACGCCGGCGCCGCTGACGGCCAGGCCGATGATGGCCAGTGCGACGATCACACCGCCGACCCGCCGCATCACGCCGGCGTTGTCGCCCTTGCTGCCACCCAGCCACAGCAGCAGCAGCGCCACCAGCAACAGCAGCAGCGGGACGATGTTCTCCAGGATCCAGCGGGTGATACCCCCGGTTTGCAGTTGGTTGCCCTGGGCCAACGTATCCAGGAGGGTCATGGTCGTCATCGTGGGTACTCCAGTGTGCTGGGGCGGGGTCAGGGGCTCCGGACGTGGACGCCTGGCCTGCCCAGCGGACGGCGGTGGACGTTACGAGTAGAGCATGAGTGGCTGACAAGGTGTAGTGGACGAAGTCCCGTGAGTGGACCCGTGAGTTGCTCTCCCGGAACCGGCGCTACCTCCGAACTGACCATCCCATGATGGCTGGGAGCCACTCAGCGGTAAGCACACGACGCGGTCTTCTTGCACCGGCAAGCAGAGTTCACCCACTTGCCCAGAGAGCCGTCACAGATTGTGTTCGAGGCAGCCGAACAATCGGTTGCCGAAGCACATCTTCGGGCGAACGCGGGCCACATCAGGGGATTGTCGACATGGTCGAACCTGTACCCGCAAGCCAGTCCTCGTCGGTTCGTCGGCACGAGTGCCGTTGATCTGAGGCAGCCGGGCAGGGTGCGATGACCCGTCCCGGTGACCGATACGTTACCGCGCGCGGTGAGCACCGGACCGGCCGGGTCGCCAAACTGGTTGCCCGCCCGCCACCGGGATGTGCGAAAATCGCACCATGGCTCTCACGTGGGCGGGAATCGGGGAACGGGTGCGCATGGCCCGCGCCGGGGCCCGGCGCACCCAGGACGAGGTCGCGGCCGTGCTCGAGGTGGACCGCTTCTCGGTCGGCCGGATGGAGTCGGGACAGCGCAAGGTCTCCGCGCTGGAACTGGCCCGGCTGGCCGAGTTCTTCGAGGTCCCGATGGGCTACTTCCTCGGCGAGGAGGCGCCTGCCGTGGTCTCCCGCCGCACCGCGCTCAGCGAGGAGGCCGACGAGGCCGCCCGGATGGCCTGGCGACTGGACGTCGATCTTGAGGCGCACGCGGCAGACGTGCGGCTCCTGGCCCAGGAGGGCTTCCTCGGCGCGCCCGCGCTGCTCCTGCCCGCAGCGGTGACCTGCCCGGCCGACCTGGCGGCCGCCGAGTCCTACGCCGCCACCGTCCGCGGACTCATGGGCCAGTCCAGCGGCCCCCTCGGCCCGCTGACCGAGGTCTGCGAACGCTGGGGTCTGTACCTGCTCGTGGTCGACCGGGACGCGGACGGCGCCTCCACCCTGATCGAGGAGTTCCCCGGTGTGGGAGCCGCGGTCATCGGCGGACAGGCTCCTCCCGGCCGTCGCCGGGCCACCGCGGCGCACGAGCTGGGCCACCACCTGCTCGGCGACGCCTACAGCTCCGACGTCGGCGTCTCGATCATGCGCTCCGACCGGGAACGGTTGATCGACGCCTTCGCCTGCGCGTTGCTACTGCCCGGCGCCGACGTGGCCGGGCACTGGGCGAAGGCCGACCCCACCGAATCCGACTGGCAGTGGCGCACATTGGTCCGAGTGGCCGGCAGCTACCGGGTGTCGTGGAGCGTCGCGGTGCAACGAGCCCGTGATCTCGGACTCCTCGACAGCGCCGAGGCCAGGATGCTCGTGGCACATCGACCGGTCTTCGGGGACTTCCTGGCACAGCTGGGAGCCCCCCCGGAAGAAGACCTCACACTCGGCGACACGGGTCCGAACTGGCGCCGCGCCGTGCTGGCGGCCTACTCCGATTCCCTGATCACCGGGAAGCGCGCGATCGAACTGCTGCATGGCGCGATCACCCGGCTCGACGAGCTACCCAGCATCCCGGAGGACGACACTCCGTGACCCGGACCCTGGTGTGGGACGCCTCAGCCCTGCACCACGCAGTTCTGGCCGCCCGGCTGGATGTCGTCGGTGACCTGGCCAGGGGCCCGGACCAGGAGCCGTGGCGCAACGTCACCACAGCGACGGTGCGGTCCGAGATGCGCCGCAACGGCCTGGACGGGACGGCGCCCTGGCTGGAGACCGTGCACGTGGACGAACTCGACGAGATCCGGGCGTTGTTCACCTGGCGCGACAGGCAGGGTGCGACCTCCCGGGACCACGGTGAGACGACGGTCTGCGCCTGGGCGGAGGTGCACGGCGCCACGGCGGTGATCGACGACAGGGCAGCCCGCCGAACCGCGCGCAGACACGGCCTGCACGAGGTCCACGGCAGTCTGTGGGTGTTCGCGCAGGGCGTCCGGTCGGGGCGGGCGACCGCGGGCGGCGTGGCCGGACTGGTCAACGCCCTCATCGCCACTGGTGCCCGCTACCCATGCCAGGCAATCGGTTTCGAGGCGTGGGCGCGCCAGAACAAGCTGCTTGTCTGAGCCCCCGCGGGTAAGGGGCGGATGAGTCGGCGCGTAAGCCGGATCCTGTGCCCGCCGGACCTCGCGGTCGGCGGGTGGCGGCCATCCATCTCGGTCTGCCGTTGCCGGCACACTCCAGCGGCCTACCCGCAGGCTCGGGCGGGCAGCCCTCGAACGCCTGCGCAGACGCCTCGCGGCGTCCTCTTGGCCTTGCTCCGGGTGGGGTTTACCTAGCCATCCCGGTCACCCGGGATGCTGGTGGTCTCTTACACCACCCTTTCACCCTTACCCGAGTCGTTCGCACGACCCGGGCGGTCTGCTCTCTGTGGCACTGTCCCGCGGGTCGCCCCGGGTTGCCGTTAACAACCACCCTGCCCTGCGGAGTCCGGACTTTCCTCGGCGGAGGATCGCTCCTCCGACGCGGCCGCCCGGCCGACTCATCCGCTCGCAGTAGTGTACGACCCCCCGCGAAGCGGTCTGTGCCAGGGGCTGCTGAAACACAGCCACTCAATCAACGTGAACGGTCGTCACAATTGGCGACCAACCCATTACGCGGAACGGACCAAGCCACAAAGTCACCCTGCGCGATAGGTTGAGCGTGTCGCGTGACGACTCGCGGATGTGCCTGGGTTTTCGCAGGTCAACCCGGATTGGTTGTACCACTTTGGGGGCATGGGAAATTCATTACATACAGCCGAACGAGTGAACGAATGTCATCCCCCATTTTTCGTGCTTGCGGCTTCCTGCCCGGCTCATTACCGTCATTGCCACGGCCGCAGAAAATAACCCCGGCGATACAAAGGCCGCGTCCCGTCCTTCGTTGTGAGCTGCCCCCCAGTGCACGGGTGAACGGGAAACGCCGTAGGCCGCCGGATGTCCGGCTGGGAGCAGGCGTTCCGCGCCGTTGCCTGCTCCCACCCGGTGCGGCTGAATACGAACCCGCCTCGTTTCGAGAACTTCTGTCCAGTTTCGGACGCCGGTGTCTCTTGACTAGTCCAGATGCGCGGTGTCGTTCACCAGGCGCACCGAGGCGTTGCCGTCCGGGTAGAACTCGGCGATGGAGATCGAGGCCAGGTCCAGGTGCAGCCGGAAGAGCAGCTGCGGGCCGACGTCCAGGGCCAGCCGGAGCAGTGACTTGATCGGCGTGACGTGGCTGACCAGCACCACGGTCTGTCCGGCCCGCGCGGCCAAAATCTCGTCCCTGGCCCGCGCGACGCGGCGGTGCACCTGGTCGAAGCTCTCCCCGCCGGGGGTGGGCACGGCCGGGTCGGCCAGCCAGCGGGCGTGCAGCGCGGGGTCCCGCCGCGCGGCCTCGGTGAAGGTCAGGCCCTCCCAGGCGCCGAAGTTCGTCTCGACCAGCCCCTGGCTGATCTCCGGGGCCAGCCCGAGCGCGTCGCCGACGGCCTGGGCGGTCTGCCGGGTGCGCGTCAGCGGGGACGCGATCACCGCGCTGACCTCGGTGAACGAGCTGAGCCGCTTGGCAGCGGCGGCGGCCTGTCGTCGGCCGATCTCGGTGAGTTCGGGGTCGCCGTGGCCGGAGTAGCGACGCTGGGCGGACATCGCGGTCTGGCCGTGCCGGAGCAGGATCAGCCGGGTCGGCGTGCCCTTGGCCCCGGTCCAGGACGGCGGCGCGGCCTGCGCGGCGGTGTCCGGCTGGGCCACGGTGGCGGTGAGGTCCGGCAGCGGGCTGTCCGCGCGTTCGATCCGCGGGGTGCCGCTGGCCTGGGCGTCCATCGCCTCGTTGGCCAGCCGGTCCGCGTCGGTGTTGCGTTCCCGCGGGATCCAGGTGTAGCCGACCCAGTCGAAACCGGCGGCCAGCCGCTGGGCCTCGCGGGCCAGCGGCTGCAGCGCCGGGTGCTTGATCTTCCAGCGGCCGGCCAGCTGCTCGACCACGAGTTTGGAGTCCAGCCTGCACTCCACCTCGGTCGCGCCCAGTTCGGCGGCGGCCCGCAGCCCGGCCAGCAGGCCCTGGTACTCGGCCACGTTGTTGGTGGCCTCGCCGATGCCCTCGGCGCGTTCGGCCAGCACCTCGCCGGTGCCGGGGTCCTTGACCACCGCGCCGTACCCGGCGGGACCGGGGTTGCCCCTGGACCCGCCGTCAGCCTCGACGAGCACCCTCACAGGCCGGACTCCGCGGTGCGCACCAGGATCGCGCCGCACTCCTCGCAGCGGGCCACCTCGTCCGCAGCGGCCTCCTTGAGCTTGCTGATCGCGATCCGGTCCAGCTCCAGCCGGCAGGCGCCGCAGCGGCGGGCCTTGAGCAGCGCGGCCCCGGTGCCGCCCTTGGACCGGATCCGCTCGTAGAGGGTGACCAGGTCGGTGGGCAGGCCGGCCAGCACGGTCTTGCGCCGGTCGCCCGAGCGGGCCTCGATGGTCTCCAGGTCGGCGAATGCCTCGTCCCGGCGGCGCTGGGCGTCGGCCAGCTTCTCCTGGGCCAGGCCGTCCTGGGCGCGGGCGTGCTGCACGTCCATCTCGACGGCCTCGCGCCGCTCCATCAGCTCCAGGGACTCGTCCTCCAGGATGCCGCGGCGGCGGGCGAGGGTCTCCAGCTCGTGCTGGAGGTCCACCGAACGCTTGGCGTCGGCGGAGTTCAGCAGAGTGCGGTCGCGCTCCTCGCGGGCGCGGACCTGGTCGATCTCGGTGTCCAGCCGCTTGGCGTCCCGGTCCAGGTCGGCCAGGGTGGTCTCCACCGCCACCACCGCGTCCTTGCGGGTGCGCAGTTCGGTTTCGGCGGTGACGATCTCGGCCAGCTCGGGCAGGGTGCGCCGCCGGTGGGTGGCGCGGTTCAGCTCGGCGTCGACCTCGGCGAGGTCGAGCAGCCGCTTCTGCACGGCGGGATCGGCTTTCACGCGGGGGTCCTCCCTGTGGCGGACGCGGCCAGCGTCCACGGATCGGTGCGTCGGGTGGAGACGTGGACGTCGACCGTACCGGGGAACGCCCGGCGGATGACGTCGGCCGCCTGCGCGCACCACGGCCATTCGCTGGCCCAGTGCGCGACGTCGACGAGCATGGGGGTGCCTGGCCCGGCGAGGTGTTCCCCGGCCGGGTGGTGTCGCAGGTCGGCGGTGACGTAGGCGTCCACGCCCGCCTTGGTCGCCGCCCGCAGCAGCGAGTCGCCCGCGCCGCCGCACACCGCGACGGTGCACACCGGGCGTGCCGGCTCGCCCGCGGCGCGCACGCCCCAGGCGGTCTCGGGCAGGGCGAGCGCGACCCGCTGCACGAACGCGCCGAAGGGTTCGGCCTCGGCCAGTTCGCCGATCCGGCCGATACCGCGGCTGGAGGGCTCTTCGGCCAGTTCGTGCAGGTCGTAGGCGGGGGTCTCGTACGGGTGGGCGGCGTGCAGGGCGGCCAGCACCGCGCGGCGGCGGTGCCGGGGCAGCACGGTCTCGATCCGGGTCTCCGGGCCGCGGTGCAGTTCGCCGTGGCTGCCCACGGCCGGGTCGGCGGCCGCGACCGGCCGGAACTGGGCGGTGCCCTCGTGCAGGAAGGCGGCCTCGCGGTAGTCGCCGATCGCGGCGGCACCGGCGGCGAAGAGCGCGTCGAGCAGCTTGTCGGTGTGCCCGGCCGGGACGATCACGCTGAGCGCGTCCAGCGGGTCGGCCGGCTTGGCGTCCAGGGGTCCGGTGACCCGCAGGCCCAGTGCCTCGGCCAGCGCGTCGGACACCCCAGGATCGGCGGAGTCGGCGTTGGTGTGCGCGCACAGCAGCCCGGCGCCGTTGCGGATGAGCTTGTGCACCAGGCGGCCCTTGGCGTCATCGGCCGGCACGCCGTGCACGCCGCGCAGCAGCAGCGGGTGGTGGGCGAGAACGAGTTGCGCGCCCAGTTCGATCGCTTCGTCCACTGTGGACTCGACCGGGTCCACGCAGACCAGCACCCGGTGCACGGGTTCGGCCGGATCGCCGCACACCAGGCCGACCGCGTCCCAGGACTCGGCCAGTGCCGGCGGGTAGGCCGCCTCGATCGCGGCGACCACCTCGGCCAGTGTCGGGCTCATCCCTGCTCCCCCTCTTCCCGCAACACCGTCTCCAACGCCTTGAGCAGCACCTCGGCCTGCTCCGGCGGACGCACCGCGACCCGCAGGTGCTCGGCGTCCAGGCCGGGAAAGGTGTCCGCGCGGCGCACCGCGACCCCCTGTTCCCGCAGCCGGAGCCGCACCCGCTCGCCGTGGGCGACCCGCAGCAGCAGGAACGGCCCGGCGGCCCCGCCGCACACCTCGACGCCGGGCAGCGCGGCCAGCGCCGCGGCCAGCGCGGTCCGGTGCGTCACGCCCTCGCGGGCGGCGATATCGGCCTCCCGCACGGCCGCTGGGGCGCAGCACGCCTCGACCGCGGTCAGCACCAGACTGCTCACCGGCCATTGTGGACGGTGCGCGCCGAGTCGGGCGAGCAGCTCCGGCGCACCGAGGGCGTACCCGGCGCGCAGTCCGGCCAGGCCCCAGGTCTTGGTCAGGCTGCGCAACACCAGCAGTCCCGGGATGTCCTGGCCCGCAACGGATTCCGGCTCACCGGGCACCGCGTCGGCGAAGGCCTCGTCCACCACCAGCACCCGGCCGGGCCTGGCCAGCGCGCGCAGCGTGTCCGCCGGGTGTTGCACCGAGGTCGGGTTGGTCGGGTTGCCCACCACCACCAGATCGGCGGCATCGGGCACCACTTCCGGCCGCAGCGCGTAGCCGTCCTCGGCCCGCAGCAGCACCCTGGTCAGCGGCACCCCGGCGTCCAGCAGGGCCACATCGGGCTCGGTGAAGGAGGGGTGGATCACCGCGGCCAGCCTCGGCGCCAGCCGGGGCAGCAGCGCGAACCCCTCGGCCGCCCCGTTGAGGATCAGCACCTGCTCGGGGGAACGACCGTGCCGGTCGGCGGCGGCCACCCTGGCGGCCAGCTCGTCCTCGGTCCCCGGGTAGCGGCCCAGTCCGTCCAGGGTCTCGGCGAGCCGGTCGCGCAGCCAGTCCGGCGGGCGGGGCAGGCGCACGTTGACCGCGAAGTCGGCGAGTCCCGGCGCGGCCTCGGCATCGCCGTGGTGGCGCAGTCGCGCGCGCTCGAAGTCCTCGCCAGTCATCGCGGCGAGTCTAAGCCGCCCGACGAGTGGCCGATGACCAGTCGGGGCCCGGCCGGGACACTCGGCTGGTGCGCGATCACCCCGGACTCTCCCGCCGCCGCCTGCTCGGCGTCTCCGCGGCCGCCCTCGGCGGCCTGGCGCTCGGTCAGGCCCCGGCCGCCGCCGCCGACTGGCCCGCGATCTTCTACGCCCCGCACCAGGACGACGAGTCGATCGCGATGGCCGGTGCGATCCGGGCGCACAAGGAGGCCGGGCGGCCGGTGTACCTGGTGCTGCTCTCCCGCGGCGAGAACGGCGGGCTGATCGACATCATCAACGGCAACTGCAACCTGGGCGCGGACTGCCCCGCCGGTGATCCTGGCCACCGGATCGAGCTGAGCCTGGACGACATCGTGGCCGCGCGCACCGCCGAGTTCACCGCGGCCGCGCACCGGCTGGGCGTGGACCGGGTGATCAACATGGCGCACCCGGACAGCGCCTGGACCGACTACCCCGGGTTCGTCCGGTACGTCCGGGAGACCATCCTGGACTTCGAGGCCCGCTACCCGGGCGCCTCGCACAAGCTGGTCAGCGGCTGGCGGGACGTCATCCACGGCGGCGACCCGGCCGACCCCAACAAGACCCACGCCGCCTGCCGGGACGCCGCGGAAGGCCTGCGCGACCGCATCAGCGACTTCCGCTACTACTGGGTCTACGGCTACACCTACCCACCCGCCGAGCGCACCGCCGACCACGTGGTGCCGCTCACCTCGGCCCAGCACGCCCGCAAACGCCAGGCCCTGGCCGAGTACCGGCGCTGGGACCCGGCCAACGGCCGCTACGCGCTGGGCTACCACAGCGTGCGCCTCATGATCGATCCCGCCGCCGCCGATCCGCACGAGTACCTCGATGTACCGCGATGACGGAGACTGACCCGGTGCACCTGAGTTTCGTCTGCACCGGCAACATCTGCCGGTCCCCCATCGCCGCGATCGTCTTCCGCGAGCACCTGCGCCGGGCCGGGCTGGCCGAGCGGGTCAAGGTGACCAGCGCGGGCACCGGGCCCTGGCACATCGGCGAGCAGGCCGACCACCGGGCGCGCGCGGTGCTGGCCGAGCACGGCTACCCGGTCGAGCACATCGCCGCCCAGGTCGGGCCCGCGCATTCGGACGCGGACCTGTTCCTGGCCCTGGACGCCGGGCACCAGCGCGAGCTGCGCCGCCTGGTCACCGGCGAGGTCCGGCTGCTGCGCTCCTTCGACCCGAACGCCGGGGCGGACCTGGACGTGCCGGACCCGTACTACGGCGGCCGGGCTGATTTCGCCGAGGTGCTGGGCATGGTGGAGGCGGCCGTGCCCGGCCTGCTGGACTGGGTGCGGAAGAAGCTGTGAGCGCGGCCGCCGCGATCGCCCGGCTCACCGGTGTGGATCCGGTGGCGGTGCGTCCGGCCGGGGGCAGTGCGGCCGAGGTGTTCCGGGCCAGGCTGGCCGACGGGCGGCAGGTGGTGGCCAAGTCCGCGGCGGCGGGCAGCAGCGTGGCCGAGGCGGCGGGCCTGCGCTGGCTGGCCGCGGCGAACGCGGTGCCGATCCCCGCGGTGCTGGGCCACGACGAGACCTGGCTGGTGCTGGACTGGGTGCCGCCCGGCGAACCCGGTCCAGCGGCGGCCGAGCGGTTCGGCCGGGAACTGGCCGCCCTGCACACCAGTGGCGCCACCGCCTTCGGCTGCCCACCGCCCGGCGGCCCGGCCGACGCCTGGATCGGCGCGGCCCCCATGCGCAACGAGCCGCACCCGGACTGGCCGGAGTTCTTCGCCACCCAGCGCCTGGAGCCCTACCTGCGCACCGCCGACTTGCCCGAGCTGACACCGGTGCGCGAGGTGTGCGACCGGATCGCCGAGTACGCGGGCCCGCCCGAACCGCCCGCCCGGCTGCACGGCGACCTGTGGTCCGGCAACGTGCTGTGGGGCGCCGACGGGGTGCACCTGATCGACCCGGCCGCGCACGGCGGGCACCAGGAGAGCGACCTGGCCATGCTGGCTCTGTTCGGCTGCCCGCACCTGGACCGGATCCTGGGCGCCTACCAGGAGGTGGCCCCGCTGGCCGAGGGCTGGCGGGACCGGGTTCCGCTGCACCAGCTGTTCCCGCTGCTGGTGCACGTGGTGCTCTTCGGCGGTTCCTACGGCGAGCGGACGGTGGCCGCGGCGCGGGCGGTCCGGGGGCGGCCACCGAGCGGGTGAACGCGCCCCCTACCGTGGAGGGGTGCGTTGGAAGTTCCTGCTGCGACCGGGCTGGCTGGCCCTGATCGGGTTCGTGCTGCTGTTCTCGGCGGCCTGCCTGTGGATCCTGGCCCCCTGGCAGTTCCGGCAGGACGAACGCCGGGAGACGCAGAACTCGGCGATCACCGGCTCGCTGGAGACCGAGGCGATCGACTACGACACCGCGCTGCCACCGGGCGCCAACCCGGCGGAGAAACAGTGGCAGGTGGTCAAGCTCACCGGGCGGTACCTGCCCGAGGCGGAGACGCTGGTCCGGCTGCGCAAGGCCGAGGGCAAGGCCGCCTTCGAGGTGCTCACCCCGCTGCGCACCGACTCCGGGCAGATCGTGATCGTCAACCGGGGCTACATCAAGGTCCAGCAGGGCACCAAGCCGGTGGCCTACGACGCCGCGCCGGGCGGTCAGGTCACCGTGATCGGCCGGGTGCGCGGCAGCGAGATCGACCCCGGCAGGCAGGACGTGCTGGACCAGGACGGCAAGCGGCAGATCTACACCATCGACCCCACGGTGCTGGGCAAGGCCGTCGGACTGGACCTGCGACCGGGCTACGTGCAGCTCAACGAGGAGCAGCCGGGCGTGCTCGGCCTGCTGCCGCTGCCGAAGCTGGAGGCCGGGCCGTTCTTCTCCTACGCCCTGCAGTGGATCGCCTTCGGCCTCATGGCCCCGATCGGGCTGGTCTTCCTGCTCTGGCGGGAAGCACACCCCGAAGAGGACGACGAGGACGAGCCGGACGAGGACGACGAAGAGGACTCAGATCCGGTGCCGACGCCTGCGCCGCAGACCGCCGATCGCTACGGCGGCCGTCGCTGAGGCCAGCGCGGACAGCCCGCCGACCACCCTGGACAGCTCCACCGCCCTGGTGACGTGCCCGGAGTCGGGGTTGCGCCCGTCGCCGAGCACCGGCCGTTCCTCCGCGCCGTGCCGGTACACCGTGCGCCCACCCAGGCGGATCTCCAGCGCGCCAGCGAAGGCCGCCTCCACCTGTCCGGCGTTCGGGCTCGGATGCGCCGAGGCGTCCAGCCGCCAGGTCCGCCAGGCGTGTTTGGCCGAGCCGCCGACCACCGGCGCGCCCAGCGCGGTCAGCATCGCGGCCAGCCGGGAGGGCGCCAGGTTGACCACATCGTCCAGCCGGGCCGCGGCCCAGCCGAAGTTGCGGTAGCGCGGCGAACGGTGCCCGACCATCGCGTCCAGGGTGTTGATCGCCCGGTAGGCCAGCAGGCCGGGCACCCCGGCCACCGCACCCCAGAACAACGGCGCGACCTGGGCGTCGGAGGTGTTCTCCGCCACCGACTCCACCGTGGCCCTGGCCAGTCCGAGTGCGTCCAGCGCCTCCGGGTCGCGGCCGCACAGGTTGGGCAGCCGGTCCCTGGCCTCGTCCAGGCGCCCGGCGTCGAGCGCGCGGGCCATCAGCGTGCCCTCACCGGCCAGCGAACAGCCGCCGAGCACCGCCCAGGTGGCCACCGCGGTGGTCGCCGCCTGCAGCACCGGGGAGCGTTTGCCGAGCTTCTCCGCGGCCACCCCGAGCAGCACCGCGCCCCCGGTGAGCAGCACCACGTGCACCACCCCCGGCGCCCGGTGGTCCCGGTAGAGCACCTTCTCCAGACCTGCCGCGACCGTGCCGAAGGCGGCCACCGGATGCCCGCGCCGGGGGTCGCCGACCATCACGTCGGCGGCCGCGCCCAGCAGCAGACCGATCGCCCGAGCCGCGCCGCTCATCCCCCATACCCCCTGAGTCCGCGAAGTCCGACGGGTGACGTTAGCGCGCCCGGCGACCCACGATTCTGCCCGGCCAGGCCCAAGCCTCTAATGTGGCCGTCCGTGACTCATGGCGACTCGACAGGCGGTGAGGGCCGGCTCCGGCTCTACTCCTACCTCAACGCTGAGCACACCAGGACCTACGTGGCGATCATGCGGTTGTTCACCGCGACGCTGCTGCCCGACCTCTCCCCCAACGAGGTCGCCGCCGCGCTCAAACCACTGGAGCGCGAGGGCCGCCTGGACATCGGCGAATCCGACCCCGACACCGTGGCCGACCGGCTGAAACGGCTCAAGGACTGGGGAAACCTGGTGCAGGGGCGACGGGAGACGATCGCCTCCAGCATCGCCGAGTTCGTCCGCGGCGCGTTCCGGTACCAGATCAACAAGCTCGCGGTGCGGGTGCAGCGGGACGTGGACGAGCTGCTCCGGGTGCCCGAGGGCGCCCGCGAGGTCTCCCGCGAACTGCTGCCCGCCATCGAACGCGGCCTGTCCAAACTGGGCGGCACGCTGTCCCAGGCCATGGTCGCCGAGCAGCAGGCGCCCGGTTCGGCGAGTGCGAAGCGGGCCAAGGAGGAGCTGGCCGAGCAGGTCACCACGCTGTTCCTGCAGCACGCCGAACTCGCGGTCACCGTGCGTGACTTCTACGCGTACCTCGGTCAGGTGGTCACCCGGTTCCATCTCGACCCGGACGAGATCTCCGGTTTCCGCAACCTGCTGGTCGAATACATCCAGATGGTCGTCGAGGACGTGCTCCGGCACACCCCAGCCATCGCCGAGTCCCTGGCCGGACTCGCCCCCGCCCGCGGCGAGCTGCTGCGCATCCTCGGCCCCACCGAACGCCTGGGCATCGCGGTCGAACGCGGGCGTGGCCGCTCGGAGACCGACTGGCGGGAGCTGACCGACTGGTTCGCCGACCGCCCCGGCCGCCCCAGCCAGGTCACCGCGTTGCGCGAGGCCACCGCCCGCGCCATCGGCTCCCTGCTGGCCAGCGTCAAACGCGCCACCGCCGGCGGCGGCCTGCTGCCCAGCCGGCGTGCCGAACTGCTGCAACTGGCCGGCTGGCTGGACTCGGCCGGGCCGCACCGCTCGCACGAGCTGTACGCGGCCGCCTTCGGCCTCTACTCCGCCCGGCATCTGCTGCCCGCGCCCGAACACGACGGCGACGACGAGCACACGCCGTGGCGGGACGGCCCGGTGGTCGAGGTCAACGTGAGCGTGCGCAGCCGCGGCGACCGCGGCGCCCGCGGCCGCGCCTCCCGCATCCTGGACGACCCGATGCTGCAGGAAACCCTGCTCGCGCAAGCCAGGGAGGCGGATCGGCAGCGGGCCGCCGCGGTCGCCGAACTCAGCGCCGCCGCGCCCGCGCTGGCACAGAGCAACCTCTCCCCCGAGGCGCTCGAAGTGCTGTGCGAACTGCTCACCATGGCCATGGCCCAGCGGGAACGCGACACCGACACCGGCTCCGCCGCCGACCCCGTGCACGGACTGCGACTGACCATCAACCATGTCCCCGACCAGGTGACCCAGATCGCCACATCGGGTGGAGTTCTCACCCTGCACCACGCCAGCGTCCAGCTGGGGGAGCGGGCATGAGCCGCAAACCCAGCGGGATCGGCATCCTGGACGAACTCTCCGACATCGACGCGGCCAACGTCACCCGCTGCGCCCGCACCCTGCTGCGCCGCCCGCTGCTGCGCGCCGACGGCCCCGACGGCGACCTGCTGCCACTGGTCTTCCGGCACCGCAACGCCCTGCACGACCTGTTCGCCTCGCTTTTGGGCTACCGCCTGGTCGTGCAGCGCCGCTACGCCCGGCTCTACAAGGCAGGGCCCGGCGCCGACCCCACCCGCGGCGAAACCGGCCTGTCCCCGCGCGGCTACGCCTACGTCGCGCTGACCATGGCCGCGCTCACCGGCGTCGGCCGCCAGGTGCTGTTGTCCCGGCTGGTCAGCGAGGTGCGCGCGGCCGCGGTCGAGGCCGGGATCGAGGTCGTGGACGATCTGGGCGACCGGCGTGCGCTCACCGCCGCGCTGCGCCACCTGCTCGGCCTCGGCGTGATCACCGAGACCGAGGGATCGGTGTCCACCTGGTCCGGCGACGCCATCACCGAGGCGCTGATCACCGTGGACACCGACGTGCTCGGCCACCTGCTGGCCGGACCGGTCGGCGAGGTGGACACCCCGGAGGAGCTGATCGGCAAGGCCGCCGAGGCCGGACCCGCCGGGATGGAACAGACCACCGAACACGCGGTGCGCCGCAAACTGGTGGAGAACCCGGTGGTGCTGCACGCCGACCTGCCGCCCGAGCAGGCATCCTGGCTGAAGAAGAACCAGCGCCGCGAATCCCTGCTGCTGGACCGCTGCTTCGGCCTGGTCACCGAAGCGCGGCTGGAGGGGATCGCGGTCACCGATCCCGAGGAATACCTCACCGACCTGGCCTTCCCCTCCTCCGGCACGGTCGCCAGGGTCGCGCTGCTGGCCCTGCCCGAACTGCTCGCCGAGCACGAGGCGCGCGCCGACGGCCGCCACCCGGTGAGCAGGCAGCGGCTGCAACAGATCTGCGCCGACCTGGTCGAGTCCTACCCGGCCGCCTGGTCCAAACAGGCCACCGAGGACATCGACGGCCTGGTCGACGAGGTCCTCGAACTGCTGGTCAACACCGGCCTGGCGCGCTGGGAGGAGCCGGACTGGCTGCTCTCCCCGGTCGCGCACCGGTGGGTGCCCGAACCCGATGACACCCCAGGCGGTCCCGCCGCCCAGGAAAAGGAAGAAGCACCACCGCCGCCGGCGAGCTGGTCGCTTTTTGATGAGGAGGAACCCGCGTGAACCGCTGGCGGCTCAACCGGGGCGGCATCGTCAACATCTGGCAGTACGCCGAGCAGGAGTTCGACTTCTCCGGCGGCCGGGTGATCTTCCAGGGCACCAACGGCTCCGGCAAGTCCCGCACCCTGGAACTGCTGCTGCCGCTGTGCCTGGACGGCGAACTGCGGCAGATGGGTTCCAAGGGCTTCGACACGGTCAGCATCCGGCGGCTGATGCTCGATGACTACCAGGGCGGACCGAACCGGATCGGCTACGCCTGGATCGAACTGGTCCGCACTGACGACGCCGGTCAGGACGAGTACCTGACCTGCGGCATCGGCGTGAAGGCGTCCAAGACCTCGCAGCAGGTCAGCGACTCCTGGCGATTCATCACCCCGTGCCGGGTCGGCAAGGACGTTCTCCTGGTCGGCGCGGACCGGGTGCCGGTCGGACCCGGTCAGCTGCGCGAACTGCTCGGCGCGGACGCGGTCCTGGAGGAAGCCGGCTTCCGGGCCCGGATCGCGGAAAGCGTCTACGGCGTGCCGGCCGACCGCTACGGCGACCTGCTGCACCTGCAACGCACCCTGCGCAACCCCGACGTCGGCCTCAAGGTCCTCGAAGGCCAGCTGGAGCAGATCCTCAGCGACGCGCTGCCGCCGCTGGAAGCCGGGCTGATCGAACGGCTGGCCACCTCCTTCGACGACCTGGAGTCGATCCGGGAGAACATCGTCCGGCTCTCCACCGCCGACGGCGCGCTGCGCACCTTCCTCACCGCCTACTCCGGCTACGCCCTCGCCGCGCTGCGCACCGCCGCCGACGGGGTGCGCGCCGCACACGACACCCTGCAGCGCCTGCTCGCCGAACTGAGCAGGCTGGAACGGCGCAAGGCCACCGCGCAGCAGGAACGCACCGCCGCCGACGCCGGGGTCGCCGCGCTCGAAGAGGCCGAGAGCGAACTGGCCATGCGGATCGAGGCACTCAAGGCGCTGCCCGCCTACCAGGGCATGCGCGACCTGGCCGACCGGGAGAAGCTGGTCGCCAACACCCGCAAGTCCGCCGAGACCGCGCTGGAGGTGGCCAGCCGCCAGCGCGCCCAGGAGGACCGCGGCGTCGACTCGGTGCTCTCCGTGCTGGACCGGCTCGGCCGGGACACCGCCGCCGCCCAGGACCTCGCCGACCGGGCAGGCCAGCTGCTGCACACCGCGGGCCTGGACCGCGGGCTGTGCCCGGTGGTGCCGACCGTGCCGCCAGCCACGGTCACCGAGACCACCGAACAGGTCAGGGCCAAACCCGAGGCCGAGGCCGCGCCGCTGGCGGTGACCCGCCGCGCCGTGCCCGAACTCGACCCCGAGGAACTCCTGGACGGCCTGTCCACGGCCGCCGCCCAGGCCGCCGAGGCCGCCACCGAGGTGCGCCAGCGCGGCGCGCTCACCCTGATGCTGCACCAGCGCGCCCTGGAATCCGACCGGGCGCTGCGCAAGGTCGAGGAACTGCACCGCAACGCCAAGGACGCCCAGATCGGGGCCACCGACGCCGCGGGCAGGCGCAACCAGACCGCGCAGGAGCTGCGCGAACACGCCGAACACTGGGCCAACCAGGTCCGCGAATGGGCCGAGGCCGCGCCCGAGGGCGGCGCCGAGGCAGACCGGCCTGCGCCGCCGCAGCCGGAAAGCCTGGTCATCGACCGGGCCGGGGCCCGCGCGGTGCGCGAGGAATTCCGCCAGTGGGGCACCCCGCACCTGCACTCCGCCACCCAGCGGGTCCTCGCCGCCGACCAGTCCTGCGCCACCGTGCGCGAGGCCATCCGCGAGCGCGAGACCGAACTCGCCGCCCTGCGCCGCGGCCAGGAACGCGCCCCCGAACTGCCGGCCGGGGACCGCCCGGCCGACCTGGGCGAGTCCTGCTACCGCCTGGTCGACTTCGCCGAGGGCCTGGCCGAGGCCGAACGGGCCGGGCTGGAAGCCGCGATGCAGGCCAGCGGTCTGCTCACCGCCTGGGTCCGCGCCGACGGCACCCTCGCCCAGGTCGGCTCCGCCGAGGTCGTCGCGGGTGTGCTGCACACCCCCGCCGACCTGGCCGCCGCCCTCGCTGACCTGCCCCCGGTCACCGGCCGTTCGCTCGCCGAGGCGCTCACCGCCGCCGCCGAACCCGACAGCCCCGTGCCCGCCGACCTGGTCAGCGGCCTGCTCTCGGCGATCGCCCTGGCCGCCCCCGACGAGGACCTGCCCGCCGCCGCGCTGGCCCTGTCCACCGACGGCCGCTGGCGCGCGGGCGTGCTCTCCGGCTCGGCCGCCAAGGAGGCCGCCGAGCACATCGGCGCCGGCGCCCGCGAGGCCGCCCGGCAGCGCCGCATCCTCGGCCTGGAGGACGAGCTGGAACAGCGGCGCGGCGAACTCGCCACCGCCCAGCAGCACCTGGAGGCCCTGCGCAGGCAGGCCACCGGCTGGGAGAAACACCTGGCAGGCTTCCCGCACGACGACGAGCTGATCGCCGCGCACGCCCGGCTGGCCGGGGCCAAGGAGAGCGCCGAGGAGTCCGAGCACCGCGCGCTGACCCTGCGCGAGGAGCACTCGCACGCCGAGGACCACTGGCGGGCCGTGCAGTCCGAACTCACCCACGCCGCCACCGAGGCCGGGCTCTCCGCCGACACCGCCGCGCTGGAACAGGCGCACCGGGCCGCCGAACAGGTCCGCGGCACCGTGGACGGCCTCAAGGAAGCCCTCACCGAACGCTGCGCAGGCTCCATCCGCCAGCTCGCCGACGCCCTGCACAACCACCGGGTCGCCCTCGGCGACCGGGAACAGGCCGAGGCCCAGGCCGAATCCCGCTGCGCCGAGTACGCCGAACAGGCCGCCGCGCTGGCCGAACTGACCTCGGCCATCGGCGGCGAGGCCAAACAGGTCGCCGAATCACTGGCCACCCTGGAAGCCGAGCACAAGCGGGCCAAGGCCGACCTGCCCGGCGCGCGCGAGCGGGTCGCCGAGGTGCGCGAGGAAGCCACCAAGATCGCCACCCTGCTGGAGACCAAACAGCAGCAGCGCACCGGCCGTCAGCAGGAGGTCAGCACCGCCGAGGCCGCCTTCCGGGACACCCTGGCCGCCCCCGGCGTGTGGACCGCCGCCCTGCCCGAGGCCGAGGCCCCGGACACGGAGAACCTGCTGGCCACCGCCGAACGCCTGGGCGCGGCCGAGGACCGCCGCCCGGCCAGCGAGGGCACCGTGATCGGCAGGCTGCAGGCGCTGCAGTCCGCGCTGGCCGGTTCGCACAACATCACCGCGGAGACCACCGCGGGCATCCTTACCGTCACGGTCACCTCCGAGGACGGCCCCCGCCCGGTCGCCGACGCCGCCGCCCTGGTCGCCACCCGCCTCGGCGACCAGCGCGGATACCTCGGCGAGCGGTACCAGGAGATCTTCTCCGACTACCTGATGCGTGACCTGGCCGAACGCCTGCGCAGCCAGATCGCGGTGGCCGAGGACCTGTGCCGCCGGATGAACGAGGTCCTCGACCGGGCCCGCTCCAGCCAGGGCGTGCACGTCCAGCTGGAATGGCGCCCCTCGGCCGCGCTGGACGAGTCCACCAGGGACGCCCTGGAACTGGTCCGCACCCCCTTCGCCCAGCGCAGCCAGGACCAGGACGCCACCCTGCGCCGCGCCTTCACCGAACGCATCGAGGCCGAACGCGACGCCCACTCGGCCGGCTACGCCGAAATCCTCGGCCGCGCCCTGGACTACCGCTCCTGGTACTCCTTCACCGTGCGGGTGCGCGACACCGGCCCGGACAGCAAACCCCGGGTCCGCCGCCTGCGCCAGCTCTCCTCCGGCGAGACCCGCCTGGTCTCCTACGTGACCCTCTTCGCCGCCGCGGCCAGCTTCTACGACGCGGTCAGCGCGGGCGAGGAAGGCTGGCACCCACTGCGCCTGGTCCTGCTCGACGAGGCCTTCGAACGCCTCGACGACCCCACCATCGCCCGCATGCTGGGACTGCTGGTCGACCTGGACATGGACTGGATCATCACCTGGCCCAGCGGCTGGGGCGTCTCCGGCAAGATCCCGCGCATGCACATCTACGACGTGCTCCGCCCCAAGAACGGCGGCGGCGTCGCCTGCACCCACACCACCTGGGACGGAGCGGGGCTGGACCGGGAGGACGCCTAGCCAGGGAGCGGCGATATGTCCCGTTCACGATCGGGTACCTCTTAAAACTGAATCTCGTCGTCCATTCGTAGGGTTATGGCGATAACTGCGCGCGTCCTAGCGTCCTGACCCACCTGCCGCATCCACCCTGCTGCGCGCAGTGCATCTCGGCGAAACTGCGAGAGGACGGCTATGTCCGTATCACGGCGGATCCCCATCGCGGGCGTGGTCGCCGCGTTGGCGACCAGTGCCCTGTTGTTGTTCCAGCAGACCGGCGCGCCCGCGCCGGAACCGGCGGCCAAGGCCGACAGCGCCCAGGCGGAGCAGCGCCAGGCGATGTTCGTCTACCGCGTGGTCGGCGGGGTCAACGACTCCGAGCGGCTCATCCAGGTCGGCTCGGACGTGCTGGAACAGCGCGACGGCGACGACCTGTTCGTGCTCGGCAACGCCGAGGAGGCCAACCGGCTGGCCAAGGCCGGGTTCAGCACCAAGGTCGAATCGGTGATGGCGCCCGCGCCGTGGGCCCCGCCCAAGACGCACAACAACAGCGAGCCGCTGGGCGTCAACGACATCAACGAGACCTACTACGGCGGCTACCGCACCGTGCGGGCGCACCACTCGCACCTGGACAAGGTGCTCGCCGACTACCCCGCGCTCTCCAGCGGGGTGACCTACGGCCAGTCCTGGCGCAAGAGCACCGGCAAGCCCAACGGCTACGACCTGCGTGCCATCTGCCTGACCAAGAAGCAGACCGGGGACTGCGCGCTGAACACCAGCGCCGCCAAGCCGCGCTTCTTCCTGATGGCCCAGATCCACGCCCGCGAGATCACCACCGGTGACATGGCCTGGCGGTGGATCGACCACCTGACCCAGGGCTACGGCAAGGACGCCGAGGTCACCAAGCTGATGGACACCACCGAGATGTGGGTCGTCCCGATCACCAACCCGGACGGCGTGGACATCGTCCAGGCCGGCGGCAGCTCCCCGCGCCTGCAGCGCAAGAACGCCAACACCACCAACGGCACCTGCGGCACCGGCGGCCAGGTCGGCATCGACCTCAACCGCAACGCCAACTCGCACTACGGCCAGGCCGGCACCTCGACCAACCCGTGCGCCGAGACCTACCGCGGCCCGCGCGCGGACTCCGAGACCGAGCTGAACTCGCTCCAGGCGCTGTTCACCAAGCTCTACCCGGACAAGCGCGGCGACGGTGACACCACGCCGGCGGCCAAGGACACCAAGGGCCTGATGATCACTTTCCACAGCTACACCAACGGGATCATCTTCCCCTGGGCGCACCGGGCCAACACCTACACCGGCAACGACGCCAGCCTGCGCCGGATGGCCAAGGACATGGCCGGCATCACCGGCTACACCTACGGCACCGCGCCGCAGGTCGTCGGCTATGCCGCCTCCGGTGGCACCGAGGACTGGCTCTACGACAAGCTCGGCGTGCCCGGTTTCACCTTCGAGATCGGCCCGGCCAGCGGCACCTGCGGTGGCTTCCTGCCGCCGTACTCCTGCCAGACCAGCACCTTCTGGCCGAAGATCAAGCCCGCGCTGATGTACGCCGCCAAGCAGGCGGCGGCTCCGTACGCGAGCTGACCTGCTCCACAGGTGACCGGGGCGCCCCGCAAGCTGCACGCGGGGCGCCCCGGCACGTCTCAGCGCACCTGCACGTCCTGCACCTCGACCCCGGTCAGCGAGCGCACGAAGCTGGCCCCCAGCGCCGAGGACGGCGTGTGCGCCCCGCTGGGCACCTCGCCGGAGCGGACCCGCTGCACCGCCCGCACCACCGCGTCCGCGGTCAGCTCATAGCCCTCCGGCGCGATCAGGGTCCGGCTCACCGTGCGCCCGTCCGCGTCCCGCACCTGCCCCCACACCTCCGAGCGGGCGCCGGCCCGCGCGGCCTCGTCCGGGCCGGAGACCCGGTTGGCCAGCGCGGTCAGCCCCTTGCGCACCAGGTCGGTGCGCAGCAGCGGCAGCACGTAGCGCTGGGCCCGGAACAGCGGCGCGGGCACGCCGAGCGCGGCGTAGACGACGATGTTGGGGATGCCGGTGGAGCGGTAGGCGGTGCTCACATCGCCCCACGGGATGGAGATGACCTCCCGGCGCTTGCCGGGGAAGTCCACCGAACGCACCCGCCAGCCCGGCGAGACCTCGCGGATCTTCCCGTCGATCCGGGCCCGGCCGCCCTGGCCGAGTGATTCCACCGCGGTCCGCAGCGTGCCCGCGCTGGCACTGGCCATCCCGGCGAAGGCGAGTTCCAGGTGGGTGGCGCCCGGCAGGTCGGCGGCCAGCATGGCGGCCAGGCAGTCGGTGGGCACCACGTCGAACCCGGCGCCGGGCAGCAGCACGATCCCGGCCGCCTCGGCCTCGGCGGAGCGGCGCGCGATCTGCTCGAACACGTCGATCTCGCCGGTGATGTCCAGGTAGTGCACCTTGGCGTCCAGGCAGGCCTGCACCATGGGGGCCGCGGTGGCCGAGAACGGCCCGGCGCAGTGCGCCACGGCGTCGATGTCGGCGAGGTGGTCGGTGATCCGCTCGTCGAGCCCGAAGATCCGGTACGGCAACCCCAGCCGCTGCGCCAGCGGCACGACCTTCTCCGCCGCCCGCCCCGCCAGCACCGGCCGCTCGCCCCGGCGCACCGCCAACTCCGCGATCAGCGTCCCCGTGTAGCCGTTGGCCCCGTACACCATCCACGTCATGCCCAAGAGCATGCCGAATTCGAACTGGAGTTACCAGGGGGTAGGTATCCGCCACGCCCCCCGGGAGACCTGCCGCGGCCCGGACAGGTGAGGGGACGCCTGTCCGGGCCGCGTGCAGGGATTCGCCAGTTGGTCTGTGTGCCCCCCGCGGCGATAAAGGGACATCCAGACCAGGAACCCATGACGCGGCGACAGATGTGACCTGCGGAACATCCCACCGCTCAGTTCGCGGTGCTCGCCACCAGCTCGCTGAACCGCTCCACCAGCTGCGCCCGCCCACCGGGCGCGACCAGGCCCCACTCCGGCCCGTCCGAGCCCGCGGGCAGGTAGGTGACGTACCGCCCGCCCGCGACGTCGAAGTAGTCCACCGGGGCGCCACTGACCTGCCGCCGCCCGTGCCGGTCCCGCCCGGCGGCCCGGAACTGCCCAGCACCCAGGCGAGGCTCGGCGAGCAACCGCCGCACCCGGTCCAGCTCGGCCCCCCGCCCGGCTCCGGCCGCGGACCGCTGCAGGTACCCGCCCCCGTCCTCCTCCGGCCGCCGGTGCCCACCCCCGTGCAGATCCGCCACCGGCACCGAGTAGGTCGGAATCCGCAACGGCTTCGCCTCCGGCAACACCCCCGCCACCGCGGGCGCCAGTTCCCTGGCGTCGATCGGCTGGAGGTGCAACTGCTCCTCGGCCAGCACCGCCAGCAGCCCGTCCCGCCCACTGGCCACCGCGAGCACCGACCGGGTCGGCGCCCCCGGCTCAGGCATGAACCACCCGTACAACTCCCGGTGCGCCCGCGCGATGAGCTGCATGGCCGCCTTCAGATCCGGATGCACCCGCCGCCCATCGAACAACCCGGCCTGGTTCAACTCCGCCAGCGCGGGCCGAGCCACCGCCAACCGCTCGGCCATGGTCGCTCCCGGCGAGTGCGTGAGCAGCGCGTTGTGCTTGTCCCCGATCTCCTCGGCCTCCCAGACCAGGTCGTAGGCGAGCGCCGACAACGTGACAGCGGAACGCAACATCACTACTCGCCGATCACCGGCGGCGCCACGGACCGGTGGTCCCCGAAGATGTCCTCGGTCTCCATCAGGAACGAGGCCCGCTCATGCTCCTCGTCCTCCTCCTTGCGCCCGGCCCCCGCGCCACCCATGGGCATCCCACCCATCCCCGGCGCGCCGGCCCGCCCAGCCACCCTGCCGCCGGCAGGCCCAAACCCACCGCCACCGGTACGCCCAACCCCAGCACTCCCCCCGGCGCCAAGCCCGCCACCGGCACCGCCACCAGGCCCAAACCCACCAGCCACGGCCCCACCAAAGCCACCACCGGCCCCACCGGAGTAACCACCCCCGCCGCCACCACCGGTGCCACCACCGGAAATCGGCACCTCATTGGAGACGTACCCAGCGGACCCGGTCTGATCCCGAGGCGGATAAGCAGGCCCAGTCCCCACCACGGGAATCTCAGCCGACCCACCACCAGCCCCACCACCACTGCCGACACCACCGCCGGTACCGCCACTCCCGACGCCACCGCCGCCAGCCCCGCCGCCGTAGCCCCCACCGCCGCCACCGCCGCCGAACTGCCCGTACCCGCCGCCAAGACCGCCACCGCCGCCCCGGCCACCCTCAAATCCGCCGCCACCACCGGGCCCACCCGGACCACCGGGCCCAGGCTTGACCACGGAGACGTCGCCACTGACCTCCGGCGGCGTCAACCAGGTCGGCAGGGATTTCACGTTGTCCTCGGTCCGCACCCCATAACCGGCATAAACCCGCTGATTGTCACCGGTGTCGGCCTTGAACTTGTCGATTTCCCGATCGAGATCGGTGGTGAACGGATTCAACTTGTTGCCGAGATTGTTCTGCGGCGGATTCTCCGGCACCGGCTTCAACTGGTTCTTACACCCATGCCAGTCAGTACCTTGCTGCCCAACGGCTTTGGCGGTGTTCCCCGCCATCTGCTTGGCGTGATCGGCGAAAGCGGCCAGCGGACTGATCTGCTGCCGCGCCGCATCGGCCGCCTTGCCTTCCCAGACCCCGTGCGAGTCCCGGAGCACCTTCTCCGCGAGATCCCGTGCCTCGTCGTACCCCTTGCCCACCTTGTCCCAGGCGAGCTGGATCGGCGAGATACCGGACCCTGGTCCCTTGCCTTCCTGGAACCACTTGTAGATCTGATCCCCACGAATGCCCTCGGGCCGCGGTGTGTCCGACGGCCACAGGTTGATCCCGAGCATCGCCGCACCACCCGCGCCGACCGCGATCAGCAATGGCAGAGGCATTACCTTCCCCCCTTCAACGTGGCGATCACCATCTCGCCAATCCCGATTGCCCGCGGGCACGGGTTCGCGTAGTCCGCCGCCCCCACGGTCAGTTGGACCTGAACCGCGACCACGGTCTTCTGCGCGGTGCCCATCTCCAACCGGCACAGTCCCTTGCTCCGGGCATCCGCGTCCATCGCGACGACCGAGGGGTAACCACCGACCTGGCCCGGCTCCCACACCTTGAAGTTGTTCTTGCGCGCGTAGAGCTGGGCGATCCCACCGAGCTGGTTGTTCACCGTGATCGAGAAGTGGTTCTTCACCGGAGTATCGCTTGCCAGCCAACGACATGAGGGGCCGAGCGGACTCTCCCGGACCTCTCCCCGCGCACCTCCCCCGACCTCACTCGCCTGCTCCGTGCTCAGCATCGAGCACGGACTACCGGCGATCCGAGTGGTGTCCAGCTCGGGCTGCGGAATGGTGGGAGCATCGTTCGGCGCCGAACTCGCCGAGCTGGCGGCACTGCTGGTCGGCGCTGTGGTGGCCGGTGCGGGCGTGGCACCACAACCTGCCAGCGCAACTCCGGCAAGCAGTCCGAACGCGGCCATCACACTTGTTCCCAGGCGAGTCACAGTCATCCCTTGGGCTTGAAGTTGGTCTGGTTTGCGCCTTCGGTCCCGGCGTACTGGTCACGGGCGGCCGTCAGCTTCTGAACCAGCGTATCGACGGCCTCGCCATAGGCACGATTGGCCAGAGTGTGCGTGCCGTCCTTCTCCTGAATCGTGCGCTCGATGATCTGGCGCACGGCACCCCGGCTGAAGTCCTCCTCGCTGGGCGGATTCGCCATGGCGTTGGTCTCCATCGCCAGGGTGTTGATCTCATCGATCTTGGCCCGGACCGACTTCAGCCCGGCGATCAGGTTGTCCAGTTGTGCCACGTCGACCGTGAACTTCGAACCCCCGCCGAAGTCGATCGACACCTTGGTCTCCCGTGGAGCCATGGCAAATCCCCCCATCCCCTGGAAAATCTCCCCAACGGACAGTAACGCGATCACGACGGCGTCACGACCGGTTCGTGACCAATCCACACGTATTCGCGATCACATCACCCGAATGGCGGCTGGCCCCCTAAGTAGTAACACTGACCGAACTCAAAAAAAGCCCGTAGCCAGCGAAAACGTGACTACGGGCAGTGGTGGGCGCGGTGGTGTCGATTTCGCGGAGTCGCCGGGTGGGGACCGGCCCGCACGGAGCCGGTCCCCACCCGGTCCCCACCCGTCACCACACCATCGACAGCACCACCACGGCGAGCAGGATCCCGGCCACCAGGCCGCGCAGGCCCCAGCACAGGTTGGCGCGGGTGGGCCGGGGATGGAGTGGGAGCAGGCCCGACAGCAGTACGGGCAGCCGAGCGGAGGCACCGGTGGGTGTTGGTGGGGCGGTGGCGGTCGGGTCGACCGGCGGCAGTGGGTTGCCGGCAGCCGGGTCGAGGGCCTCCGGTGGTTGCCGGGGTGCGGGCGGCAGGCAGGGCGGGGCCGGGTCGGTTTCCTCCGGTTCCGCTGCCACGACCTCGGCGGGTGGCAGCTGGGACAGGGTCTGGCGGAGTGTGATCCAGTCGTCGATCAGTGGTTGTGGGGCGCCGAAGGCGGTCAGCATGCCCATGGGGTGCTGATCCTTGGGCAGCCGGAGTTCCTTGGGGGATTTCGCCGGGACGCAGTGGCTGCGGATGGTGGTGAAGGCCACGGGGTAGCCGGCGACCGCGGCCCGCAGTTCCAGGTCCCGGAAGCTCACGCCGACCGCCTTCTTGATCGCCATCATGGCCGCGCGGAACTGGGCGATGCTGCGCACGGATTCGGGTCGCGGCCAGGTGGCGACGTTGACCCTGGGTTCCATCGGCGGTGCGATCCGGCCGCTGAGCCTGCGCACCTCGGCGACCCTGGAGCGGATCGCCTCGGCCTGTTCGATCTCGGGGTCTGGGCGGGGCGCCGGCGCGCTGAAGTTGTCCGGGTGCTCGATGTCCTTCCGGTAGTCGCGCAGGTACTGGGCCTCGAACTCGGCCTCGGCCGTCGGCAGGGCGATCTCGGCCGCTGCACGCACGGTGGTCCGCTCCGCGCCGCCGCGGAACAGTTCACCGACCTGCCGCCGGAGTTCGTCCTCATCCGGCACCAGGTCGAAGTAGGCCTCCAGCACCCGCCAGGTCGGCGCGGACACGCCGAACTCGATCTCGTCGATGAGCTGGACCGGGGTGTCCGCGAAATCGGCGACCACGTCGGTGCCGACCTGGGCCCGGCGACGCACTCGTTGCAGCAGCAACCCCAGCTCCTGGGAGCCGAAGGGTGGCGCCTGCCCGCCATTCGGGGTGGCGTTGTCAGTCATTCGTGTTCGGATCTTCCTGTGCTGGTCAGCGCCGGCCGGACAGCGCGGCCGGACCGGGACCGAACCGCTGCGCCAGCTCGGCGCACAGCCCGCCGAGGGCGATCACGATGGTCGCCGCGGTGAGCGGCGTGGCGCCCAGCGCGGACAACACCGAGGTGCCGGCCAGGGCGATCACCCAGGCCAGCAGGCCCAGCGGCGGCATCGGGGCGTGCCACGGGACGGGCAGTGACGGGATCATGATCGAATTGCTCCTTTCCGGCGCATGCAACATGCGCTGTACGCATTACCGACGGCAATGCGTGTCTCGGGAACCGCTTCCCCGGGGCGCGCTCTCGGGAGCAGGCACCTCGCGCTCCGGGGTCTCGCAGTTGTCGTCATCATGGCCGAATTCCGGGGTTGTGCCAGCCAATACCGGTCATTTCTTGCGGCTCACGCAAGAACACCACCCGAATGCCGGATACCAAACACGGTAGCCACACCAGCACCCGCCAGCATCACTGGATCGGGTGTTTTCGCAGGTCAAGCAGCCCGCGAGCAGAATGAACAACGGCGAACGTGCAGGGATGTTCAGCACCGGACCCGGGATACCAGCTGTGCTGCGCCGAGTTGCCGCTGTGGCACGACGAGCGGCAGATCGGCCGGCGAGAGGACGATCGCCGCATTAGTTGATAGTTGGACGACCGATAACCAATAGGTCAACGCGAACTGGCGGATGAATCGACCGGGATTCCGGCCATGGACCGGAGACAACAAAACCGGCCCGGGTCAGGTGACGACTGAAGTCACCTGACCCGGGCCGGTCCGGCTGCCGAGTGGTGTTGCCTGTGGGCACAGTTGGGTTCGAACCAACGACCCCTCGCTTGTAAGGCGAGTGCTCTCCCGCTGAGCTATGCGCCCTCGCAGCAGCCCCGAGCCTACCGCCCGGGGCTCTGCAAGATCATGCGATTCAGCCGATGACCTCGGCCAGCGCCTTCTTCCACGCGGACTGGTCGCGTGCCTCGCCGGGGGCGTTGGTCTCGGCGAAGCGGACGGTGCCTTCCTTGTCGATCAGGAAGGTGCCGCGCAGGGCGAAGCCCGCGGTGTCGTTGAAGACGCCGTAGGTCTTGGCGACCTCGCCGTGCGGCCAGAAGTCCGAGAGCAGCGGGAAGGTGTAACCCTCCTGCTCCGCCCAGGCCTTCAGGCTGAACGGGGTGTCCACGGACACGCCGAGCACCTGTACCGCGTCGTTCTGGTAGTCCCCGATCTCGTCGCGGACCTGGCACAGCTCGCCCGTGCAGATGCCGCTGAACGCGAACGGGTAGAACACGAGCAGGACGTGCTTCTCACCGCGGAACGAGGAGAGGGTCACCTTCTCCTTGTTGCTGTCCGGCAGCGTGAAATCCGGGGCCTGCGTACCGACCTCGATCGTCATCGAGCACTCTCCTGGGAGTCTGGCTGGCTTCCAGCGAGCCAGCCTAGACCCTCAGGGACTACCCACAGACTTGGTCTCAGCGCTTGGGCTTGCCAGCCCGCGCTCCCACCAGACGAGTCGCTGTCCAGCCCTCCGACACCGACAGTGTCGAGGTGACCGACAGCCCGGCGGTGCTTGACGCGTCGCCGATGTCACTCGGCTCCACGTAGCCCGGCTTGCCCGTCTTTGGCGTCAGCAGCCAGATCACGCCCTCGTCGGCGAGTGGTGTGATGGCGTCGACAAGGTCGTCGGTGAGATCACCGTCACCCTCTCGCCACCAATACAGCACGACGTCGATGACTTCCTGTGCGTCCTCGTCGAGGAGTTCGCCTCCACAGCGCTCCTCCACGGCGGCGCGGATGTCGTCATCAACATCCTCGTCCCAGCCGAGTTCCTGGACCACCATGTCCGGCTCAATACCGAGCCTCTCGGCGACGCCGACCTTTTCAGCGCCTTCCGCGGCGACCACGAGTGTCACTCCTCCAACTACGCGAGTGCGGCTGGCCGTACGGCCGCCGCACTGGTGTGTCCAACCGATCCCGGCTAGCGAACACTGCGAGTGCCCACCTGCGCAACTGCACGCCCCGGGACACGCCGGAATCGCTTCCCAACCGGCGGCATCCGGCTGCCCTCTATCGGACTATTGACAGTTACCGGCCGGTAGCGGTGACGCGCGTGCGCGCACGCGTAAGGATGGGGGACGATGACACGGCAGCGCCAACGCGTGGGATGCTCCACTGACACCGCGTGGCCGAGAAAGGCTGCCCCGAAACTGACGACGAAGCATGGCGAGGAGAACCCTTGGCCCCGCAGAACACCGGCGCCGGCACCCCTGAGCGGGTGCGGGTCATCCGTGACGGGCTGGCCGCCCACCTGCCGGACATCGATCCGGAGGAGACCGCCGAGTGGCTGGAGTCCTTCGACGCCGTCCTCGCCGGAGCCGGTCAGCAGCGCGCCCGGTACCTGATGCTCCGACTGCTGGAGCGGGCTCGCGAGAGCCACGTTGGCGTACCCGCGCTGACCAGCACGGACTACGTGAACACCATCCCCACCGAGCGGGAGCCCTGGTTCCCCGGCGATGAGGAGACCGAGCGCCGCTACCGGGCGTTCATCCGCTGGAACGCCGCGGTCATGGTGCACCGCGCGCAGCGTCCCGGCGTCGGCGTCGGTGGGCACATCTCCACCTACGCCTCCTCGGCCGCGCTCTACGAGGTCGGCTTCAACTGGTTCTTCCGCGGCAAGGATCACCCCGGCGGCGGCGACCAGCTCTTCATCCAGGGTCACGCCTCGCCCGGCATCTACGCGCGCGCCTTCCTGGAAGGCCGCCTCTCCGCGGAGCAGCTCGACGGCTTCCGGCAGGAGTTGTCGCACGCCGGAGCGGGCGGCGGCCTGCCGTCCTACCCGCACCCCCGGCTGATGCCGGACTTCTGGGAGTTCCCCACGGTGTCCATGGGCCTCGGCCCGATGAACGCCATCTACCAGGCCCGATTCAACCGGTACTTGCACGACCGCGGCATGGCCGACACCTCGCAGCAGCGGGTCTGGGCCTTTCTCGGCGACGGCGAGATGGACGAGCCGGAGTCGCGTGGCCTGATTCACGTCGCGGCGCACGAGGGCCTGGACAACCTGACCTTCGTGATCAACTGCAACCTGCAGCGCCTGGACGGGCCGGTGCGCGGCAACGGCAAGATCATCCAGGAGCTGGAGTCGTTCTTCCGCGGCGCGGGCTGGAACGTGATCAAGGTCGTGTGGGGCCGGGAGTGGGACTCCCTGCTGCACGCCGACCGCGACGGCGCGCTGATCAACCTGATGAACACCACGCCGGACGGCGACTTCCAGACCTACAAGGCCAATGACGGCGCCTACGTGCGGGAGCACTTCTTCGGCCGCGACCCGCGGACGAAGGAGCTGGTCACGCCGTACAGCGACCAGGACATCTGGAACCTCAAGCGCGGCGGGCACGACTACCGCAAGGTTTACGCGGCCTACAAGGCGGCCACCGAGCACCACGGCCAGCCCACGGTCATCCTGGCCAAGACGATCAAGGGTTACGGCCTGGGCCCGCAGTTCGAGGCGCGCAACGCCACGCACCAGATGAAGAAGCTCACCCTCGAGGACCTGAAGCGGTTCCGGGACACCCAGCGGATCCCGATCACCGACGCCGAGCTGGAGCGCGACCCGTACCTGCCGCCGTACTACCACCCCGGCCAGGACTCCGCGGAGATCCAGTACCTGCAGGACCGCCGCCGCCAGCTCGGTGGCTCGGCGCCGGCCCGCCGGGTGAAGCACAAGCCGCTGGCACTGCCCGCGGACAAGGTCTACGAGGTCATCCAGCGCGGGTCCGGCAAGCAGGAGGTGGCCACCACCATGGCCTTCGTCCGGCTGGTCAAGGACCTGGCGAAGGACCCGGAGATCGGCCCGCGGCTCGTCCCGATCATCCCGGACGAGGCGCGCACCTTCGGCATGGACTCCATGTTCCCGACGCAGAAGATCTACAACCCGCACGGTCAGCTGTACACCTCGGTGGACGCCAAGCTGATGCTCGCCTACAAGGAGAGCGAGCGGGGCCAGATCCTGCACGAGGGCATCAACGAGGCCGGGTCGACCGCCTCGTTCACCGCCGCGGGCACCTCGTACTCCACGCACGGCGAGCCGATGATCCCGATCTACATCTTCTACTCGATGTTCGGGTTCCAGCGCACCGGCGACAGCCTGTGGGCGGCGGCGGACCAGATGGCCCGCGGCTTCGTCATCGGCGCCACCGCCGGTCGCACCACGCTGACCGGTGAGGGCCTGCAGCACAACGACGGGCACTCGCAGCTGCTGGCCTACACCAACCCGGCCGTGGTGGCCTACGACCCGGCCTACGGGTATGAGGTCGCGCACATCGTCAAGGACGGTCTGCGCCGGATGTACGGCGAGAACGCCGAGGACATCTTCTACTACCTGACCGTCTACAACGACCCGTACGTCCAGCCAGCCGAACCGGCTGACCTGGACGTGGACGGGCTGCTGCGCGGTCTGCACCGGGTCAAGGCGGCGCCGGGCGAGGGCCCGCTGCGGGCCCAGGTGCTGGCCTCCGGTGTGGCGCTGCCGTGGGCGGTGCGCGCGCAGGAACTGCTCGCCCAGGACTGGGGCGTGCACGCGGATGTGTGGTCGGCCACCTCCTGGTCGCAGCTGCGCCGCGAGGCGGTGGCGATCGACCGGGAGAACCTGCTGCACCCCGAGCAGGGCCAGCGGGTGCCCTACATCACCCAGGCGCTGTCCCAGGGCCAGGGCCCGGTGGTGGCGGTGTCGGACTGGATGCGCGCGGTCCCGGACCTGATCCGGCCGTGGGTGCCCACCGACATGCTCACCCTGGGCACGGACGGGTTCGGCTTCTCCGACACCCGCCCGGCCGCCCGCCGCCACTTCCTGGTCGACGCCGAGTCGATCACGGTGGCCACGCTGGCCGCACTGGCCAAGCGCGGTGAGGTCGAGCAGTCGGTGGTCGCCGAGGCGGCCCGCAAGTACCGCATCGACGACGTCCAGGCCGCCGGTCCGCAGACCTCGGACTCCGGCTCCGCCTGATCGTTGCGGCACGCAGCGATGGGGCTCCCCTGAAAGTTGGGGAGCCCCATCGTCATGTTCAGAAGCAGTGCGGCGCGGCGGTGGCCTTGACCAGGCCGTAGTCGGCGCGGGCGTCCAGCAGCAGCGGGATCAGGCGGCCCGCTTCCTGGTTGCGCGGCACCAGGCGGCCGCCGGGCACCGGCACCGAGAAGATGCCGTGCAGGCCGAGGACTTCGCGGTGGGCGGCGAACTGCTCGGCGGTCAGCTTGTACCCGCAGGCCGGGTTTTTCTCGGTGTCCTCGGGCTTGGCGGGCTCGTTGTCCGCACCGCCGAAGTAGACCGGGCCCTGGCCGAGCACCGCGCCGAGGCGGCTCTTGGCGGTGGCCAGCGCGATCGGCGCCCAGCGGTCGGCCACCAGCTTGACGGTGCCCGCGACCGCGGCGAGCTGGGAGTGCACCCGGCGGCGCTGGTTGAGCGCGGGATCGGCGGCCTCGGCGGCGTCCTTGGGGTCGACCTTGGTCTCCAGCAGGATGCCGACCGCGTGCTTGAGGCCCGCGGTGTTGCGCAGGATCCGTTCCTGGCCGTCGCCGGCGACCTGGCGGATCGGCTGGCCGGTCACCGGGTCGGTCCAGATGCCGTATTCACCGCTGGAGTGCCCGGCCTGTTCGACGTGCGGTTTGGCGTAGTCCTTGGACAAGGTGACCGACTCGTCGTGCAGATGGTCGGCCACGTTGAGGTTGCGGGACCACAGGTACAGCACGTCCTTGTCGTAGAACTTGGGCGTGGCGCCGTACTCGTGCAGGTCGTGGATGACCGCGGGGCGGTGCTCGCGGATGACCGCGGCCAGGGCCTTGGCCTCGGGTGAGACCAGCAGCAGGTGGTCCCGGTTGATGTCCACGCCGTTGGCGTTGGTGCGGGTGTCCGCGGCCCGGCCGTCCGGATTGGCCGTGGGCACGAACAGGTACTTCACCCGCGGGTTCTCCCGCTGGAAGGCCAGATCGCGCAGCTTGGTCAGGCAGGCGTCCCGGCCGGAGGGCTCGTCACCGTGCTGGGAGCAGATGAACAGCACCGTGCTGGTGGCGTGCGCGGGGCCGATCCGGACCAGGTTCAGCGGGCGGCCCTGCACGGTGCTGCCGATGCGGCTGACCGTGGTGTGCCTGCTGGCCTTGTCTACCGCGGCCAGGAAGCGCTGTTCTTCGTCCAGGCCGGTCCAGCGGGCCCCGTTGGACTGCTCGAAGCCGGTGCGCGGCGGGGCGGGCGCGGCGGTGGCGACCGGGGCCACCAGGCCCAGCGCGGCCGCGGTCAGCGCGGACAGGGCGATGAGTCGACGCACGTGACTCCTCGATGAGTTCGGGCAGGGCCCCCCGTGAGCCCCGCCTGAACCCATCAGCCTCACCCGATCGTGTCAACCGTCATTCTGTTGCGGGCGGCGGCCGCGGTGCGGTTCCAGTCCAGCCAGCCGCGCACCACCAGCACCGCGAACACGATGTAGACCAGCGCGGAGAACCACAGGCCGGACATCAGCTGCAAGGGCACGCCGACCGCGTCCACGGCCAGCCACACCAGCCAGAACTCGACCAGACCGGCCGCCTGCGCGCCGTAGGCGACCAGGGTGCCGACGAAGATCCAGGCGTCCGGCCAGGGCGCCCAGGAGGCGTCCAGGGCCTCCAGCAGCAGGGCGAACCCGGTGGTGCCGACGAGCATCAGGCCGAGGATCACCAGGCGTTCGGTGGTGCTGGCCGCGCGCACGGCGACGCCGAAGACCGGGTCGCGGCGGCGGGTCCAGGCCCACCAGCCGTAGACCGCGATGGCCAGCACCGCGACCTGCCGGGTGGCCAGGCCGCCGAGCTGGGCGGAGAGGTAGACGCTGAAGAGCAGCACGGCGGTGACGATCTGCACCGGCCAGGTCCACAGGGTGCGGCGCTGGGCCAGGAACACCACGGCTAGCGCGCCTAGCTGGCCGATCAGCTCGGCATAGGCGACCCGCTGGCCGAAGAACTCGAACCCGTGTTCCATCAGGAACCGCATCTGCCTCTCCCCACAGCCCAGGCACCAGGGCTGTTTTCGGGAATGGCGACGCGACACCAGCGTGCGGACGTGAGTCGACGCACGCGGGCGCGCGTGCGCAACCTCCCATCCGGACTTTCACCGTCGGCCACGGAATTCCACCGTGTCAACCGCCGGCTGGCTGCCGGCGGGTCGCGGGCTGTCACCGCCGGTTCGGATTTTCACCGACCCCGGAGCGCACGACACTTCTGTTCTGGCCAACACTCTGCTCCCCCGCCGCTATTCCGCCCAGGGGATAGTGACCTGAAAGACTGTCCGCGTTCACCTGCGGCGGCCAAGGTTGATCCATGCGCAACCTGCTGGTCCCCCTTGTCGCCGTTGTGTCGAGCACCGCGCTGCTCGCGCTCGGCCTGCCCGGTGTCGCCGACGCCCGGCCCGGCATCGTCATCCCCACCGCCCAGACCCCGGCCTTCGTCGACGACGCCTCGGGCACGCCGCCCAAGGCCAACGCGGACGATCCGGCGATCTGGGTGCACCCGTCCCGGCGCGGTGACAGCGTCGTGCTGGGCACGCTCAAGGAGGGCGGGCTGGCCGCCTTCGACCTCGCGGGCAGGCTGCTGCAACTGGTGGCCGCCCCGCCGCCGCCGGCAGCCGGGGCCGCGCCGGGGCGGTTCAACAACGTGGACCTGCTGGGCGACCTGGCTTTTGTCAGCGACCGGGGCCGGGACCGGGTGCGGGTGTACCGGGTCGACCCGCGCGGCGCGGCGGCTGGGAAGGCCGTGCTCAAGGACGTGACCGCGGCGGCGACCCCGCGGGTGTTCAGCCAGAGCGAGGCCGAGGTGGACGAGCAGCGCACCGCCTACGGCCTGGCCGTGGGCGCCGACCGGGGCACCCCGCTGGTGGTGGCCAGCCGCCGCCACGAGACCCGGCTGGCCCTGCTGACCCCGGTGCGCACCGCCGAGGGCGTCACCGTCCGGCAACTGTCCACTGTGGACCTCCCGGCCAGTTTCCGGCTGCCCGACGGCAAGACCTGGGCGCCCTGCGGCGAGCCGGGTGAGGGCCCGCAGGTCGAGGGCATGGTGATCGACTCCCGGCACGGGGTGCTCTACGCGGCCCAGGAGGATGTCGGCATCTGGCGGATCCCGTTGTCCGCCAAGGGCTTTGGCCAGCCCGAGCTGATCGACCGGGTGCGCGAGTTCGGCGTGCCCGCCAAGTACGACGAGCAGACCGAGGAGTGCGTGCCGACCGGCGCGGACCCGGGCTTCGGCGGGAAGTGGCTGACCGCGGACGCGGAGGGCCTGACCATCGCCGACGCCGGGCACGGCCGCGGGCAGCTGGTCGCCTCCAGCCAGGGCGATTCCCGGTTCGTGGTCTACGACCGGGAAAAGCCGGGCACGGTGCTGGGCACCTTCCGGGTGCGCGAAGGACACGGCCGGGACTCGGTGGAGCACTCCGACGGCGCGGCGGTGGTGACCACCCCGCTGCCCGGCTACCCGGCCGGACTGCTCGCGGTGCACGACGGAGAACGGAAACCGGCGGCCACCGACCCCTCTGGCAAGGAGCTGGAGACCACCGGTTTCGCCTACCTGAGCTGGAAGGACGTGCTCGCTTCCCTGGAGCGGTGAGTTACTGCGTCGGTGGGATGGGCGTCCCCGCGGGCGGGGTCGGGGTCTCGTTCGGCGGCGGACCGGGCGGGTTGGAGGTGCCGGGTGCGGGAGCAGGGCTGCGGGTGGCCGCGGCCTCGCTCTCGATCCGGTTCAGCCAGCGGCCCCAGCGGTCCTGCATGGGCCGGATCAGGCCGCCGCCGACACCGACCACCAGGATGCCGCCGACGGTGGCCAGCACCGCGATCAGCACCGGGGTGGTGACCGTGGTGGCGATGCCGAGCTGGTTCAGCGCGGCGATCACGCCCAGGGCCAGGATGAAGGCGTAGGTGATGCCGCGCAGCAGCGCGGTGAACGGGCGGGCGCCGATGGCGGTGCCGACCAGGTCCCTGGCAATCCGGGCGATGGCCGCGGCCACCAGCAGCAGCACGATGGCCACGATGATCCGCGGCAGGTAGCCGATGATGTCGGTGAGCAGCTGGCTCACCGCGTTGCCCGCGCCGAAGACGCCGAAGGCCAGTTGCAGCGCGATCAGCAGGACGAAGTAGTAGACGAGTTTGACGATGATCTCGGCGGCGTCCACCCGCTGGCTGGCCAGCAGGGTGCCGACGCCTGCCTTGTCGGCCAGCTTGTTGAAGCCGGTCTTGCGCAGCAGCAACGAGACCACCTTGGCCAGCGCCTTGGCGATCAGCCAGCCGACCAACAGGATCAGCAAGAAGCCGAAGAGCTTCGGCACGAATGTGGCCACCATGGACCACGCGTCCGCGAGTCCCCGGCGTAGTTCGCCTCCCACGACTTCCTCCTCATATCCGCGACAGCTTGTCGCTACGGAGTTGATCGTGGGCCGGATGGACTAAACCAGCAAGGCGCAACACAGACCCGATAGGAGTAATGCACTAGCCCCAACGGCCCTTGACCGTCCACAGTAGAACCACCGGTGGGGACCGGAGGGATGAGAAGGCCCGGCGCTCGCGCCGGGCCTTCTCCCGTTTTCGTTGTCTCAGCGCCTAAATCAGAACGGCAGGTTGGTCACCTTGTTGGCCGCCGCGGCCTGCCGCACCTTCTCCGCGAGCCCGCTCGGCGGAGTCGGCGCGAGCCTGCGGGACCGGGACGAGGCCGACTCGGCGTCGGTGGGCACGTCCGGCCGCGGGGTGCCCGCGCAGATCACCCGGCTCGGCGGCAGCACGCCGTCGACCAGGTACCGGTTGACGTGCTCGTCCACGCAGGTGTTGCCGCCCAGTGCGTACAGGCCGTGCCTGCCCTCGTCGGCCACCGAGATCAGGTGGTCCTCCAGGCGTTCGGCCATGGCCGGGCCGCCGTCGTAGTGGGTCTGGGTGTCGCCGTCGGCCTGGATCACCACGCCGGTCTGGTAGCCCTTGCGCTTGAGCTTGACCGGCTTCTCCGGCGGGGTGAACGAGCGGAAGGTGCAGGTGCGCGGCGCGGCCCTGGTCACGCCGAGGCCGTAGGGGTAGCGGTCCCGGAACTCGCGCATGTCCTGGTAGTAGCTGTTGAGATCGCGCGGCCAGTCCGCCTCGCAGGTCACCGTGTCGAACACGCCCGCGCGCAGCTGGGCCAGGCCCAGCGCGGCGAGTTCCTTGCCCGCCTTGGCCGCCTCGGCGAACTCGGCCGAGCCGGGCTGGAAGTCGCGGAAGTACTTCACGTCCTCGGCGAGGAACTCCCAGTTGAACCGGTAGCGCGCGCCGCCGCCGACCCCGGCGTCGAACTGGGTGCGGTCGAAGCCGTCAGCCGGGGTGGCGTGCAGCTTGGCCGCGACCTGCTCGACGGTGGCCAGCACCTCGGCCTTGGTCTTGCCGATGCCGAAGCGGTTGTTGCGCTGCCCGGCCCATTCCGCCCACAGGTCCACGTTCTCCCGGAAGGCCACCGACTGCTGCTTGAACTGGTGCCGCCAGATCCACTCCGGGTGCACCGAGGAGTCCAGCACGCTGCGGTCGAGCTGCTTGGGGAACAGGCTGCCGTAGACCGCGCCCAGGTAGGTGCCGTAGGAGTAGCCCACGTAGCTGAGCTTCTTCTCTCCCAGCACACCGCGGATGACGTCCATATCGCGGGCGGTGTTGGGTGTGTTGACGTGCTTGCGCAGCGCGCCACCGGCCTTGCGGCAGGCTTCCTCGCTCTGCCGGGCGCTGGCCGTCCAGGCCGCGAAGTCCTTGTCCTCCGGCCGCGAGCTGAGCTTGTGCAGGTCGGTGGTGACCTCGCAGCTGAGCAGGGTGGACTCGTTGACCCCGCGCGGGTCGAAGCCGATCAGGTCGTAGACCTCGGTCAGCGGGGTGCCGTAGAAGTAGGTCGGCAGGGCCAGGCCGCTGCCGCCGGGACCGCCCGGGTTGGACAGCAGGATGCCGCGGCGCTTGGCCGGGTCGCTGGCCTTGAGCCTGCTGACCGAGAGCGCGATCCGCTCCTGCTTGGGCTTGCCGTAGTCCATCGGCACCACCAGGGTGGCGCAGTCCAGCGCGCTGTTGAACTTGCACGGCTGCCAGTTCGGAACCTGGCTGTAGAACTCCTTGAGCGCGGCCGGGTTGGCCGTTTCGGCTGCTTCGGCGGGCTGGGTCGCGGTCACGACCTGGCTGCCGAGCAGTCCGAGCAGACCGAGTGTCAGCGCGGCTGCTCTCGGCCACCTGCCACGGGCGGCGGTTGTTCTACGCACGGTGAGACCTCCTGCATCGCCTGTGCCCCTTTCGGGCGAGCAGAACGTTCCTACCTGCGGGTGAACAGCGAAAACAGGGCAGACTGGCGGCACATTATTCTGGGATTTTCCCCGTATAGGCGGTCACTCGACAGAGGTAACGCCCTGGGTGAGCTTCAGCGATGCCACGGCGTGGGACTCTGGGAGACATGAGTGCCGAGGTCGTGCCACAGCCCCACCCGCCGCCGGAGTTGTCCGCGGCGACCCTGCGGGGACTGGAGCGCGCCTCCGGGGACCTGGCCGCGGCCAGCATCTCCGCGATGGACTCCCAGCTGCCCTGGTTCCGCCGGATGCCCGCCGACCAGCGGGCCAGCGTGCTGCTGGTGATCCAGACCGGCGCGGCCAACTTCGTGGAATGGCTGCGCGACCCACGCCAGGCCATCCGGCTCACCGCCGAGGCATTCCGCGCCGCGCCCAGGGACATCTCCCGCTGGGTCAGCCTGCGCCAGACCGTGGAATTGGTCCGGATAGCGATCGACATGCTGGAGCAGCAGCTGCCGATACTGGGCAGGGACACCGCCGAACGCGCCTGGCTCACCGAGGCCGTGCTGCGCTACGGCCGGGAGATCGCCTTCGCCGCGGCCACCTCCTACGCCGCCGCGGCCGAGGCCCGCGGCGCCTGGGACGCCCGGCTGGAAGCGCTGATGGTGGACGGCATCGTGCGTGGCGACGCCGAGGAGTCGCTGCTGTCCCGGGCCGCCGCGCTGGGCTGGGACCTGGCCGCCGAGGCCACCGTGCTGGTCGGCAACCCGGCCAGCGACGACCCGCCCGCGGTGGTCTTCGACGTGCGCAGCCGGGCCGCCCGCACCGGCCGCGCGGTGCTGCTCGGCGTGCAGGGCTCCCGCCTGGTGGTGGTGCTCGGCGGGCCGGTCGCCGGCTCCACCGGGCACGACGTGCTGGCCAAGATGTCCGAGGCCTTCGGCGACGGGCCGGTGGTGGCCGGGCCGACCGTGCCCAGCCTGGCCGAGGCGCACCACAGCGCCGCCGACGCCATCTCCGGTCTGCGTGCCGTGGTCGGCTGGCCCGCCGCGCCGCGCCCGGTGCGCTCCGGCGAACTGCTGCCCGAGCGCGCGCTGGCCGGTGACCCCGAGGCCGAACGGCAGCTGGTGGAGCGGGTGGTGCGGCCGCTGGTGGAGGCCGGCGGATCCCTGCTGGAGACCGTGGAGGCCTATCTGGAGGCAGGCGGCGTGCTGGAAAGCTGCGCGCGCACCCTGTTCGTGCACTCCAACACCGTGCGGTACCGGCTGCGCCGGGTGGCCGAGATCACCGGGCACACCGCCACCGATCCGCGGGACGCGCTGGTGCTCCGGGTGGCCCTCGCGGTGGGTCGGCTGGCCAGGGCCCGCGGACTCTGGTGACCTCCGTCTCAATGCTCACCCATTCGGCCTAACGCGTGAGCCGGACTTCTAGCGGTCGCCACAATGAAACTGACATATCTGGCCCCGTTTTCTATTACTGCTTGTAGACACTCCACAAAACCAGCCGCCGAACTTAGTCCCCGGCGGCATGCCTCCAGACCCCCTTGAGCGTGTTCAGTTACCGACGTGATCGCTCTCCTCGCTCCCGGACAGGGCTCGCAGTCCCCCGGCATGTTCGAGCCCTGGCTTGAGCTGCCCGGCACTGCGCAGCGGCTGTCCCACTGGTCCGAGCTGACCGGGCTGGACCTGGTCCGCCTCGGCACCACGGCGACCGCGGAGGAGATCAAGGACACGTCGGTGACCCAGCCACTGGTGGTGGCCCTGGCGTTGCTGGCGTACGAAGAGTTGGCCCGCCGGGTCGAGTTGCCCACCGACGTCCCGGTCGCCGGCCACTCGGTCGGTGAGCTCGCCGCCGCTGTTCTGGGTGGCGTGCTCACCGCCGACGACGCCGTCGCGCTGGCCGCGGTGCGCGGCGCCGAGATGGCCGCCGCCTGCGCGCTCGAACCGACCGGCATGATCGCCGTGATGGGCGGGGTGCCGGAGGAGGTCCTCGCCCGGATCGAGGAGTTCGGCCTGATCCCCGCCAACCGCAACGGCGCGGGCCAGATCGTGGCCGCGGGCAGCCTGGCCGGGCTGGACAAGCTGCTGGCGAACCCGCCCGAGCGCGCACGGGTCAAGGCGCTGCCGGTGGCCGGCGCCTTCCACACCGGATACATGGCCCCGGCGGCCGAGGCGCTGCGTGCCCGCGCCGCCCAGGTGACGGTGAACAACGTCACGCGCCCCTTGTTGTCCAACGCCGAAGGCGCTGTGCTCCCTGTGGGCACCGGCGGCGCCGAAGTGCTTGGCCGGCTGGTCACCCAGGTGACCTCGCCGGTGCGTTGGGACGCCTGCATGACCACCCTCGCTGCTCAGGGTGTGACCGCGGTCGTCGAGCTGCCTCCGGCCGGGACCCTGAGTGGCCTGGTCAAGCGCGAGCTGCCCGACGTTGCGCGGCTCCCCCTGAAGTCCCCGGCCGACCTGGACAAGGCGGTCGACCTGTTCGCCGGTGGTGCGGCGTGAGCAACGAGGAGCGACCAACCATGCAGCTGGCCCCCGGCCCGGTCGGCACGAAGATCATCGGACTAGGCAGTCACCAGGGCGACCGCGTGGTGACCAACCACGACCTCGCCAAGCTGGTCGACACCTCCGACGAGTGGATCCAGAGCCGGGTGGGCATCAAGACCCGCAGGCTCGCCCGCGAGGACCAGTCGCTGACCGACATGGCGGTCGAGGCGGGCAAGAAGGCCGTCGCGGACTCCGGGCTGGACCCGACCGAGATCGACACCGTCATCATCGCCACCTGCACCATGCCCACCACCATCCCCAACGCCGCGGCCCAGGTGGCCGCGCGGATCGGGATCGTCAAGGCGGGCGCCTTCGACGTGAACGCGGCCTGTGCCGGCTTCTGCTACGCCATGGCCACCGCCTCGGACCTGGTCCGCGGCGGCTCCTCCCGGTACGTGCTGGTGATCGGCGCCGAGCGCTTCACCGACTGGGTGGACTGGACGGACCGCTCCACCTGCATCATCTTCGCCGACGGCGCCGGTGCCGTGGTGGTCGGACCCTCGGACGAACCCGCCATCGGGCCGGTGGCCTGGGAGAGCGCGGGCGGCATGGCCGAGGTGATCGGGGTGACCCCGCAGCGCTACCTCTACCAGGAGGGCCAGTCGGTCTTCCGCTGGGCCACCACGGAGAACTGGCCGGTGGCCGAGCGCGCGGTGGAACTGGCCGGGCTCAAGCTCTCCGACATCGACGCGCTGGTGCCGCACCAGGCGAACCTGCGGATCGTGGAGTCCATCGCCAAGGAACTGCGCGGTCGCGGCGCCCGGGAGGACCTGGTGGTCGCCAGGGACATCGTCACCAGCGGCAACACCTCCTCGGCCTCGATCCCGATCGCCCTGGACCACATGCGTGCGGCCGGTGAGATCAAGAGTGGCGATGTGTTGCTGCTCATTGGTTTCGGCGCCGGCCTGGTGTCCGCCGGACAGGTGGTCATCTGCCCCTGAGCACGGGGGCGGCAACTCAACAAGACTCCGGGGCGGCCGTTGCCGCTCTGGTCGGTGGGTAACTCGAAAGGAACAAGCTCAATGGCTTCGAACGAAGAAATTCTCGAAGGTCTCGCCGAGATCATCGAAGAGGTCGCCGGTGTGGACCAGGCCGACGTCTCCGCCGACAAGTCCTTCGTGGACGACCTGGACATCGACTCGCTGTCCATGGTCGAGGTCGCGGTGCAGGCCGAGGACAAGTTCGGCGTGAAGATCCCGGACGACGAGCTGGTCAACCTGAAGACCGTCGGCGACGCGGTGAACTACATCTCGAAGAACCAATGACATCTCCTGACGTTGTCGTCACCGGTCTCGGTGCGACGACTCCGCTCGGCGGCGACGTCGCGTCCACCTGGGACGCGATGCTCGCCGGGCGCAGCGGGGTCGGCGAGCTGAAGGCCGACTGGGTGGACAGGTTCGATCTGGACGTGCGCATCGCCGCCCAGCTCGCTGTCGAACCCACCGAGGTGCTGACCAGGGTCGAGGCTCGCCGCCTCGACCGGTCGGAGCAGGTCGCCCTGATCGCCGCGCGGCAAGCGTGGGCCGATGCCGGCGCACCCGAGGTCGAGCCCGAGCGGCTGGCCGTCGTGGTGGGCACCGGCATCGGGGGCGCCCTGACCATCCTCGGTCAGGACGACATCCTGGAGACCTACGGGAAGCGCAAGGTCTCGCCCCTGACCGTCCCGATGCTCATGCCCAACGGCCCCGCGGCCGTGGTCGGGCTGGAGCTGGGGTCCAGGGCCGGGGTGCACGCTCCCGTCTCCGCCTGCGCTTCCGGCGCCGAGGCCATCGCCTGGGCGTGGCGGATGCTCAAGGCGGGCGAGTGCGACATCGTGGTCTGCGGCGGCGCCGAGGCGAGCATCTGCGCGCTGCCGGTGGCCGGGTTCTCCCAGATGCGGGCGATGAGCACGCGCAATGACGAACCCGAACGGGCCTCCCGCCCGTTCGACACCGCCCGCGACGGGTTCGTGCTCGGGGAAGGCGCCGGGATCATGGTGCTGGAACGGGCCGAGTACGCCGCGGCGCGCGGGGCGAGGGTGTACGGGCAGCTGGCCGGGATCGGCACCAGCGCGGACGCCTACCACATCACCGCCCCGGAACCGGAGGGCAAGGGCGCCAGCCGGGCCATCACGGCCGCACTGCGCACCGGCGGGCTCACCCCCGCGGATGTGGGACATGTGAACGCGCACGCGACGTCGACCCCGGTCGGCGACGTGGCCGAGGCGGCGGCCATCCGCTCCGCCATCGGCACCCACGCCGTGGTCACCGCGCCGAAGTCCGCACTGGGTCACCTGCTGGGTGGTTCCGGTGCGGTGGAGGCGATCGCCACCGTGCTCGCGGTCCGCGACGGCGTGATCCCGCCGACGCTGAACCTGGACAACCTCGACCCCGCGGTCGGGTTGGACGTGGTGACGGGTGGACCCCGGCACGTCCGGCTGCAGGCCGCCGTGAACGACTCGTTCGGTTTCGGCGGGCACAACGTCGCACTGGCTTTCGCCTCGGTCTGAGTCTTCGCCCCGGTGTTGTGCCGGGGCGCCCTCAGACCGGGGCGTCAGCCTCCTCCTGCCTGTCCCGCACCTCTCGAGGAGCGTTTGATGACGGCATTGGCGACCAGGACTGACCAACCCATCGACCACACGGGGCTCGATCCCCGTTCTCCCGAGCTACGGCTGAGCCGCCTGCTCGACGACGGCGCCATGACGGCGCTGCACCCGCCCGACGACAGCGGCGTGCACACCGTGCGCGGCCGGGTCGAGGGCGCCACGGTGATCGCCTTCTGCACCGACGCCGCGCGGCTGGGCGGCGCGATGGGCACCGCGGGCTGCGCGCACCTGGTGACGGCCATCGACACCGCGCTGCGCGAACGGATCCCGATCATCGGCCTGTGGCACTCCGGCGGCGCGCGGCTGGCCGAGGGAGTGGCCGCGCTGGACGCGGTCGGCCAGGTCTTCGCGGCCATCGTCCGCGCCTCCGGCAAGGTCCCGCAGATCTCGGTGGTGCTCGGCCCGGCGGCCGGCGGCGCTGCCTACGGTCCCGCGCTCACCGACGTGGTGATCATGGCCGAGGCCGGCCGGGTGTTCGTGACCGGCCCGGAGGTGGTGCGCAGCGTCACCGGCGAGCGGATCGAGATGGCCGCGCTCGGCGGTCCCGAAGCGCACGGCGAGAAGTCCGGCGTGGCGCACATCGTGGCCACCGACGAAGCCGACGCCTGCGCCCGCGCCCGGCGGATCACCGCCTTGTTCGCCCGGCCCGGCCTGTTCGACCCGCACGCGGTGCGCGCCGAGCAGGACCTGGCCGCGCTGCTGCCCGAGCGGCCGCAACGCGCCTACGACGTGCGCCCGCTGGTGCGTGAGCTGTTGGACAGCGTCGAGGAACTCCAGCCCAGGTGGGCGGCCAATGTGGTGACCGGCCTGGGCAGGCTCGGCGGCCGCACTGTCGGCGTGCTGGCGAACAACCCGATCCGGATGGGCGGCTGCCTGGACTCGGCCGGTGCGGAGAAGGCGGCCCGCTTCGTCCGGCTCTGCGACGCCTTCGGGGTGCCGCTGCTGGTGCTGGTGGACGTGCCCGGCTACCTGCCGGGGGTGAGCCAGGAGTGGGAGGGCGTGGTCCGCCGCGGCGCGAAACTGTTGCACGCCTTCGCCGAGGCCGTCATCCCCCGGGTCACCCTGATCACCCGCAAGGCCTACGGCGGCGCCTACATCGCGATGAACTCCCGTGCCCTGGGCGCCACCGCCGTCTTCGCCTGGCCGACGGCCGAGGTCGCGGTGATGGGCGCCACGGCCGCGGTGGACGTGCTGCACCGGCGTCGGCTGGCGGCCGTCCCGGAGGCGGAGCGGGCGGAGCTGCGGGCGGAGCTGGCGCGGGAGCACGAGCGGGTCGCGGGCGGGGTGGCGCGCGCGGTGGAGCTGGGGGTGGTGGACGAGGTGATCGAGCCCCGGCACACCCGGCGGAGGCTGGCCGAGGCGCTGGCGAGGGCGGTGGCCGGGCGCGGCGCGCACGGCAACATCCCGCTGTAGTGCGTGTTCAGCAGGCCGAGACGATGGTGCTCAGCGGCGAGCCCTTGTCGATGCGCAGCGTGCGGCCCTCGACGGCGAGCTGGTAGGTGGCCCGCCACCGGTTGCAGTCCGAGCGGGCGTCCGGCGGGGACTTGGCCGGGTCCTGGGTGCTGGTGAAGGTCAGCATGATCCGCAGGGTGCCGCCGGGTGAGTTGATCACCCGGCGGACCAGGATGCTGCCGTCCTTGGTGGTGGCGTAGTCGGCGTTCCAGACCGCGCGCTGGGTCTCCTGGGAGACCTTGGCGGTGACGTGTGCGCGCCACTGGTCGAAGTTGCGGCTGTTGATCGCCTCGAAGTAGCCGGTGAGCAGGCTCTTGATGGCCGGGGCGTCCGGGTGCGCGCTGGCGTCCGGGGTGAACTCCACTGTGGACGGTCCGGGTTCCTGCTCCCGTGGCCGCGCCGAAGTGCTGTCGATGACCGCGCGCACCTCGGGGTCGGCACCCGCGGTGGGGTAGGCCTGACGCAGGGTCAGCCCGATCGACACCGCGCCGAGCAGCACCAGCCCGACGAGAAACAGCGGCCAGAACCGCCGCAGCCCACTCACCCCACCAGGGTGCCATACCAAGTGAGCTGTTCAGCCCACCCGGTGCAGCCAGGTCACCGGCGCGCCGTCGCCTGCCCGGCGGAACGGCTCCAGCGCGTCGTCCCAGGCCGCGCCGAGCAGCTCGCCCAGGCGGTGGGTCATGGCCTCGGCGGCGCGGTTGGCCGCCATCAGGGTGCGCAGCTGGTCCTCGGTGACCATGATGTCGCCGTTGGCGCTGGTGCGGGCTCGCCACAGGCCCAGGCCAGGGACGTGGCAGAACCGCTCGCCGTCCACGCCCGCACTGGGTTCCTCGGTGACCTCGAAGCGCAGCATTGGCCAGGCCCGCAGCGCGGACACCAGCGACGCGCCGGTGCCGGCATCGCCGGTCCAGGCGCATTCGGCGCGCAGCTGTCCTGGCGCCGCCGGCTGGGCGGTCCATTTCAGATCGGCCCGGCCACCAAGGGTGCCCGAGATCGCCCACTCGACGTGCGGACAGACCGCAGACGGCGACGAGTGGACGTAGACAACGCCACCGGTGCATCCCCGTGCGCTCACTGCTGACCTCCGCTACTCGACGAGGGACGTCTTCCCCGCGTTCCTCGTCTTGTGCAACGGACGGTGCGTCGTGACTTTCCGGCGATCACCCGTGCGGTCATTCTGCCCTGCGCGACCGCCAATGCGCCAGAAGAACCAACCGACACCCCGATCAGTGTCACCCAGCCGGGGGCGTTCACCCAGTGTGTTCGGCTACTGACCGCGAATTGGGTGGTTGCCCGTAACCCACGGGGGGACTCCCGCTACGGTTTGAGCCGACCGGAGCAACCGGGACGGGACGAGTCACGCGCGGAGGTGTTGGGCGTGCGGTTGGTGCGGCTCGGTGACGATCCCTCCGCCCGGGTGGAGGGCGTGGAAGCCGATATGCGCGCCGCGCTGTCGACCTGGGGCGCCGGGACCGACCTGGCCGGCGGGATCGCGCTGCTGGACTGCACACCGCCGGGCAGTCTGCGGCCGCTGGACGCGGTGATCGTGCTGCCCCGCGGGGTGATCGTGGTGGTCGGGGTCGACCTGCCCGGTCCGGCGATGAAGCTGGAAGCCCCGTTGCAGGGGCAGTGGAAGGTCGACGGCTGGCCGCTGATCCGGGACGACGGGCTGCTCAACCCGGCGGTGGAGGCGCTGACCGCGGCCTCCGCGCTGACCCAGCGCCTGCAGGCGGAGCGGATCGAGCCGTTACCCGTGTCCACCATCGTGGCGGTCGGACCGTATGTCGCCCAGGTGTTGCAGCCCACCGGGGACCTGCACCGCGGGGTCCGGGTGCTGCACCCGGCGCCGACCGCGATGCTGGCCGCGGTCAAGGAGTTGTCCACCTACGAACGTCCGTGCACCGCCGAGGCCGCCCGGCGGCTGCTGTCCAGTGTGGACCGGCGCACCGCCACGCTGACCGCCGGTGAGCTGGTCGCGGAGGGTTTCGCCGATTCGGTGAGTCCGGATCTGGCCAGTGCCAGCACCATGCTCATCCCCCGCTTCACCGCCGACGGCCGCCCAGCGCCGCCGCGCCCCGCCACGCCCCGCCCGAAGAAGCGCCAGCCGTGGCTGCCGCTGGCGGGGCTAGCCCTGGCCGGGCTGGCGCTGGTGTTGCTGATCGCCACCGTGGCCCAGTCCTGTAGCGGTGAACCGGCCAGGCCCGAGGGCGGCGGCGCGGTGTCCTCGTTGCGCAGCGCGGAGCCACCGGAGTCCACTGTGGACGGTCTGGACTTCGTGCCGCGCGGCTCCTCCCGGGAGGCCGACTGCGGGCCGAGGGCCTACGGCCAGTTGCAGCAGTGGCTGCGGGAGAACCCGTGCACCGCGCTGGTGCGCAGCCTGTTCGAGGTCAACGAGGAGCGCAAGGCCGCGGTGTCGGTGGTGGTGGTCAGTTTCGCCGACGCGGTGCAGGCGCAGCGCTTCCAGGTACTGGCCGATGACGAGCAGAGCGGCGGGGTGAACGAGCTGCTGCGCGAGGGCCGGAGCTGGCCGGGCGGGCCGAGTTCGTTCGCGCCCGCGGTGGCCTCCACCTCGCGCGATGGCACCAGGGTGCGGATCGTGCGCGCGGTGTGGGTGGGCCAGGAGACCAAGCAGACCGATGTGGTGCTGCAGGGCATCGCCGAGCGCGCGCTGCGGCTGCCGCTGCCCGGTTAACGACGCGGGTCAGCGGCGCAGGCGGCGGATCAGCACGAAGGAGGCCACCGCCAGCACCGGGGCCAGCACCAGCAGGTCCGGCACCCCGGCGGCGAACTCGCCAGCGCGTTCGGCCAGCGCGGATTCGGTGTCCACGCTGACGATCCCGGGCAGCGCGGCGGTGCCGTCGGTGACCAGGAACAGCACGCCGATGCCGATGAACAGCAGTCCGGCCACCAGGTTCAGCGAGTGCAGGCGGAGGCGGCCGAGGCTGATCTCCCGGCCACGCAACCAGGTCCGCTCGCCCAGTTTGAACCGGTCCCACAGCGCGGCCAGTGCGAACAGCGGCAGCACCATGCCCAGGCCGTAGACCGCGAGCAGGGCCGCGCCGTAGCCGGGATCGCCACCGGCTGCGGCCATGGTGAGCACGCCGCCGAGGATCGGGCCGGAGCAGAACCCGGCCAGGCCGTAGGTCGCGCCGAGGACGAACACCGAGGCGGCCGAGGAGATCCTGGTGGTGGCCGCGAAGCGCTGGGACAGCCCGGAGCCGAAGCCGCGGCCGACGAGCTGGGCCAGGCCGAAACCGATCAGCAGCACCGCGGCCACCGTGATCACCGTCTGCCGGTGCGCGGTGAGCAGGCCGCCGAGGCTGGCCGCGGCCGCACCGAGGGGCACCAGGGTGGTGGCCAGGCCGAGGTAGAACACGCCGGTGCGGGCCAGCAGCCGGGCCGGGCGGCCGAAGGCGTAGGCGAAGAAGGCGGGCAGCAGCAACGCCGAGCAGGGGCTGGCCAGCGCGAGCGCGCCGCCGAGCAGCGCGCCCAGGTAGCCGAGCTGGCCGGTCACTTCTTGGCGGCCTGCTCGATCAGCCGGACGAAGGTCTCCAGTGGCTGGGCGCCGACCACCGCGCGGCCGTTGATCAGGAAGGCCGGTGTGCTGGTCAGGCCCATCTCCTGGCTCTCCGCGGCGTCGGTGCGGATTTCCTGGCGCAGCACCGGATCGGCCAGGTCGCGCTCGAACTTGGCCATATCGGCCACGCCGGAGCGGCGGGCCAGGTCACGCAGCCGGTCCGGGCCGAACTCGGCGTGCCCGGAGCGCGGGGCCTCGGCGAAGGCCAGTTCGTGGAACGGCCAGAACCTGCCCTGCCGGGCGGCGGCGCGGGCGGCCACCGCGGCGGCCTCGGACTCCGCGCCGAACATCGGCAGGTCCCGCCACTCGATCCGGAGCAGGCCCTGGTCTACGTAGCGGCGCACGAGTTCGGGGCGGGTGTCGGTGCTGAACTTGGCGCAGTACGGGCAGCGGTAGTCGGCGTACTCCACCATGACCACCGGCGCGTCCACCCGGCCCTTGGCATACGGGTCGCCCTCGCGGCGGCGGGTGAACCGGGAGTCAAGTTGCCGGGCGGCTGCGTCCATCTGACTTTGGTTGGGCGTCTGCGGCGCGGCGGTGTCGGAGGCGGTGGGCGCTGGCGCGTCGGCCGTCGGGGTGTCGCCGCCGGTGCGGCCCAGGGCTAGGTAGGCGAGCAGCACCCCGGCCACCACGACGATCGCGGGCAGCGCGAGCTGCCAGGCCGGGCGTGCGGCGGACTGGGTTTCCGGCTGGTCGGGCTGCGGCTGGCTCATCGTCTGACACCGTATCGGCGCGCGGCGGACCGACCAAAGGTGGTGTCAGCCCCCCTACCTTTGGGGGAGCTGCCCCTGAGTCGACTCGGGAGTCCACCCCATGGCCGCGGCGGGCCCGGCCCGCGAGGCTTTTTCCCATGAGCAGCATGGGGGTCCGCGGGGCTACGCCGGTCGGCACCGGCAATCGCAACGCGGTGGTGGATCTGGTCCGGTTGACCGCGGTGGGCATGGTCGTGCTGCTGCACTGGATCAGTCCGGTGATCACCGTGACCAATGGCGCGGTGAAGGCGGGGATCGCGTTCTCGGGGCCGGTGACCTGGGTGGCGACCTGGTTCCTGCAGGTGATGCCGCTGGTGTTCATCGCGGGCGGGTTCGTCAACACCGCGGGGGTGGACGCGACGGTCCGCAAGGGCCAGTCCGCGGTGACCTTCCTGGCCCGCCGGGCTCGCCGCCTGGTGACCCCGACCCTGCCACTGGTCGGGATCTGCGCGGCGCTGGCCACCGCGGGTTCGCTGCTGGGTCAGCCCGCGATCGCCATCGTGGGCGACCAGGCGGCGAACCCGCTGTGGTTCCTGGCGGTCTACCTGGTGGTGGTCGCGCTGGCCCCGCTGATGGTGCGGCTGCACGACCGGTTCGGCCTGGCCGTGCCCGCGGTGCTGACCCTGGCCGTGGCCGCGGTGGACACCTACCGGTTCGCCACCGTGGGGCTGGCCGGGTCGGCCGGGATGCTCGGCGATGTCAGCCTGGTGCTGGTGTGGGTGACCGTGCACCAGCTGGGCATCGTGCTGGCCCGCGGTGGCCTGGCCCGCTTCGGCGACCGGGGGCTGCTGGGGGTCGCCGGGGTCGCGGTGGCCGGGATCGTGGCGCTGATCGTGTTCGGGCCGTACCCGCCGGCGCCGATCGGGCTGCCGGACGTGCCGGTGTCCAACCTGGCCCCGCCCACGGTGCTGATGGTGCTGCTGGGCATCGCGCAGGTGGCGCTGCTGGCCCGGTTCACTCCGTGGCTGGAGCGCAGGCTGGACGGGGCGCGGACCCGGAAGGTGTTGCAGCGCGGGAACTCCACCCTGATGACGGTGTACCTGTGGCACATCCCGGCCGCACTGCTGGTGGCCGGGGTCTGCCTGCTCGCGCCGGAACTGCTGCTGCCGCAGCCGGGCGCGGCCTGGTGGTCCTCCCGGCCGATGTGGCTGCTGGCCTGTGGGCTGGTGCTGTTCGCGCTGGTGAAGTGGTTGCGGCACTTCGAGACCGGCGAACGGGAGAACCGGCGGAGCGGGCCGGTGTCCGCGCCGCTGATCGTGCTCGGCACGGTGTGCGCGGCCTTCGGGTTGCACGAGATCTTCCTGCACGGCCTTGACCTGGCCGCGCAGGACGCCGCGGGGTCATGGCGCGGGGTGCTCGCACTGGGGGTGGGCGCGGTGCTGTTGCGCGCTGCCGAGCGGGCTCCCTCCTCCTCAGCGTCATAGTCGCCGCGGTTCGGCCCGGCTCCGCAACGCGGGGGCGACCGGGCGGCCCTGGAGCAGGCCCTCGACCGAGCCTGCCTCCAGGGCCTTGCGGTACACCCCGAGCGCGCCCTGCACCGCCTCGGCGGTGTGCGCCAGGTCGGCGTCGGTGTGCGCGGCGGAGATGACGAAGGACTGGCCGAGCACGCCCCGGCTGAGCAGCTCCTGCAGGAACAGCGTGCGGTAGGCCTGGGACGGGCGGCCCTGGGCGTCCCTGGTGGTGAAGACCAGGCAGGACGGGCGGCCCAGCGCGGCCACCGCGTCCTGCACGCCGTACTCCCTGGCCAGCTGGTTGACCGCGCCCGCAAGTGATGTGCCCTGGCGTTCCATCACCGCCACCGGATCGGACTCCCGGTACACCGCGGCCACCGCGCGGAACGCGGCCAGCGACACCGATTCCGCGCCGTGCGTGGTGGAGAGCAGGAACACCCGGTCCGCGTCGGTGGCCAGTCCGCCCAGCTCCATCAGCTCCCGGCGGCCGGCCAGCGCGGCGATCGGGAAGCCGTTGCCCATCGCCTTGCCCCAGCAGGACAGATCGGGGCGCACCCCGTACACCTGCTGCGCGCCACCGGCGGACCAGCGGAAACCCGTGATCATCTCGTCGAAGATGAGCACGATGCCGTGCCGGTCGCAGATCTCCCGCACACCGGCCAGGAAACCGGGCTCGGGTTCGGCCAGCGCGGTGGCCGCCTCCATGACCACGCAGGCGATCCGTCCACTGTGGACGTCCACAACGGACCGAAGCGAGTCCAGGTCGTTGTAGCGGAAGGCCACGGTCAGCGCGCGGACCGCCGCCGGGATGCCCGCGGACATCGGCACGGTGCCGATGAACCAGTCGTCGGTGGAGAAGAACGGCTGGTCGGCGCAGATGGCGACCAGGTCGCGGCCGGTGGCGGCCCTGGCCAGCCGGACCGCGGCGGTGGTCACATCCGAGCCGTTCTTGGCGAACTTGACCATGTCCGCGCCGGGCACCGCGGCCAGGAAGTCCTCGGCGGCGGCCAGTTCCAGGGTGGTCGGGCGGGTGAAGTTGAGGCCGTCGGCCAGCACCGCGCGCACCGCGTCGACCACCGGGGTGAAGCCGTGGCCCAGGGTCACCGCGCGCAGGCCCATGCCGTACTCGACGAACTCATTGCCGTCGGCGTCGGTGACCCGGGCGCCCGCGCCCTTCACCAGTACCGGGGTCATGAATTCGGGGTACTGGTCGGCGCCCCTGGCGTAGGTGTGCGCACCTCCCGGCACCAGCTCGTGCAACCGTGCCTGCAGCTGGGCGGACCGGTGGAAGCTCATTACCCCACAATATTCGCCGGGCCCCGCAGCCATTCCGCGTCCTCCGGCAACAGGCCCCAGAGCTGATGGTCGAGCAGTTTGCCGCCGACATGCATGTGCGCGCGCAGCACGCCCTCCTTGCGGAAGCCGTTGCGCGCCACCAGGATGCCCGCCGCCCGGTTGCCCACCCCGACCGGCGCGGTGAGCCTGCGCAGGCCGACCGGGCCGAAGCCGTGCCGGATCAGCTCGCGCATGGCGGTGGCGGCCACCGCGGTGCCGTGGAAGGCGGAGTAGACCCAGCCGCCGAGTTCGGCCAGGCCCTGGTCGCGGTCGATCCGGTCCAGCATCATCTCCCCGGCGAAGCGGCCGTCCACCTCGACCACCATCGGGATCATGCCGCCGCGCCGGGCCGCGCGCAGGAAGTTGTCGCAGCGGGCCCGCCAGACCTGCTGGCAGGACCGGTTGTCCCAGGAGGCGGCGCTGGTCGGCCACCAGGGTTCCAGCCACTTGCGGTCCGTACGCACCGCCTCGCACCAATCGGGTGCGTCGGCTGGTCTGGGTGGACGCAGGGTGACCGCGCGGTCGTGTCCGGACAGGGGGCCGAGCACCGCGGGCCAGCCCGGGTGGTGTGGCCGCAGCCGCCGGGTCACCGCGGCCAGAAATACGCCGCTGCGCATGAAATTCCACTCCTCACAGCCATTCGACGGCAGAATACTGACATGCGCTCGAACGTCCCGACAGTGACCGTGCTCGGCATTCGGGTGGTTTGCCTGCCCCGGAAGCAGGTGCTCTCCGTAGTCGGCGAACTGCTCGACTCGGCCGCCCCGCAACTGCTCGCCTACGCCAACGCGCACTCGCTCAACCTGGCCGTCCGCAACGCCGCCTACCGGCGGGTACTGGACGACGCGGCGCTGGTGCTCAACGACGGTTCCGGCCTGGCGATCGCCGCGAGACTGCAAGGAAAAAGCTTTCCGGACAACCTCAACGGCACCGATCTGACCCCGGAGATCCTGCGGGTGGCGGCGGAGCGTGACGCCCCGGTGTACTTCCTCGGCGGCGAAGAGGGCATCGCGGAGACCGCTGCGAGAAACCTCACCACCAAGATCCCCGGGTTGCGGGTTGCGGGCACCAGGAACGGCTTCTTCACCGAGGCCGAGCAGCCCGAGGTGATCGCCGCGATCAAGGCGTCCGGGGCGCGGATCCTGGTGGTGGCCATGGGAAATCCGCGACAGGAGCTGTGGCTGGACCGCCATCTGGCCGATACCGGCGCCCGGCTGGGGGTGGCCGTTGGCGCCTTCCTGGACTTCGCCGCGGGCAAGGTTTCCCGGGCGCCGGAATGGATGCGCAAGGCCGGGATCGAGTGGGTGTACCGGCTCGGACTGGAGCCGCGCAGGCTGTTCGCCCGCTACGTGCTGGGCAACCCGCTGTTCCTGGCCAGGGTGCTGGCCGAGCGGGTCTTCACGAAAAGGTGACCGGGAGCGGGTACAAATCGAGGCCGTGACGACTTCCCGGGTGTGCTTCGTGACCACCTACCCGCTGGGCCGGGCCGAACTCGGCGGCAGCGGCTGGGTGGACCGCAGGCTGGTCGCCGTGCTGCGCTCGACCGGCGTCGAGGTCGAGGTGGTGTGCGTCACCGGCCCGCCCGGCCAGTGGGCCGAGCAGGAGGTGGTCTGCCACGCCGCGGGCGATGTCCCACTGGAGATCCGCGGCGACCGGGCCAAGCTGCTGCGGGTCGCGGCCGGCATGGCGGTGACCGAACAGCCTTACCTGTCCCGCAAGTTCACCGCCTTCCCCGGCTGGCGGGCGGCGGCCAGGCTGCTGCACGAGCGCGCGGCCGGCCGGAAGGTGATCACCAGCGGCTGGCCGGGCCTGCTGCTGGCCGAGGCGGCCGGGGTGCCGGTGGCCGCGCACATCGCGCACAACGTGGAGAGCACCATCGCGCTGGAGCATGCGCCGCGGCCACTGCGCCTGCTGGGCGAGACCTGGCGGCTGCCGAAGGCGGAACGACGGCTGCTCTCCTTGCCGCGCACCGTCTTCGCGCTCTCCCGCACCGACGCGGAGTTCCTCACCCGCTGGGCCGCGCCGACCGTGCCACTGCCGCTGACCGTGCGACCGGTGCCGGATCCCGTTGCGGCGCAGGCGGTCGGCTTCATCGGCAAGGCCAGCTGGCCGCCCAACGAGCGCGCCCTGGAGAGCCTGCTCGGGCCGGTGCACGAGGAGCTGACCCGGCTGGGCACCGATGTGAAGTTCGTGCTGGCGGGGTCGGGAACCGAGGTGCACCAAGGACATCCGCGCACCACCGCGCTGGGCCGGGTGGCCGCCGAGGCCGAGTTCTACCGGCAGGTCGGCCTGGTGGTGGTGCCGCGCTTCGGCGCGAGCACCGGGATCAGCGTGAAGATGCTGGAGGCCGCCGAGTACGGGCTGCCCTCGGTGGTGCCGCCGCAACTGGCCGAGGCGGTGGACCCGGCCGGTCCCTGGCTGATCGCCGACGGCCCGGAACAGACCGCCGCGGCCATCCGGCGCTGGCACCTGGGCGAGACGACGGTGGACGTGCCGGGCTGGACGACCGCGCACGACGGGACGGAGACCGGGCAGGCGCTGCTGGCCGCGCTGTAGCGGCCCGGCGGGCGTGTCGGCGGCGCTACAGGTCCGGCAGCGGGTCCGGGGGCAGGAAGGTGGTCTCGTCGATCTCCGCGTCCGCGCAGCGCACCACCGGGATGTACTCGTCCTCGATCTCCAGCATGGTGCTGCCGATCTCGATGGTCGCGGTGGTGCGGATGTCCACCGGGCCCAGCCTGCTGGTCCTCGGGTAGTGCGCGAGCACCCCGTTCGGCCGGTTCCGGCGGAGGAAACTGCAGGTCAGGATGGTCACCGTGCGACTGGTGACGGCGACCAGCACCGGGGCCATGCCCGGGTTGAGGGTGATCGCCGGGAACAGGTAGCGCAGTTCGGCGCCCGCGGGCAGGAACCCGCGGCACCGGTCGCGCACCTCGCCGGATAACGGCACCTCAGTCGTCATCCCCGCGGGAGATCGCCTTGCGCGCGGGCTTGGTCCGGATGTCGATGCCGCCCATGAAGGCGAAGCCCTTGACGTGCACCACGGGCGCGTTCGGCGGCAGGTCCTCGTCGTCCACCTTGACCTCCTTGCCGCCCATGAAGCTGAACCCGCCGACCTCCACCCGCACCCCTGGCGGCACGGTGATCTCCACCCCGCCCATGAAGGCCACCGCGACCACGGTGATCTCCGGCGCGCTGAACTCGGCCCGGCGCAGGTCGATCTCGGTGCCGCCCATGACCGCGATCGCCGCGGTCTTGCGGGTGACCCGCCAGCGACCCTTGCGCACCGCGCCGGACATGAAGGAGACCACCCACTTGGTCTTCTCCCCCACCGGGCTGTGCCGGATCGGCACCGGGGTCGGCGCGGGCGCGGCGAGCACCGGCAGGTCGGCGACCACCCGGTCCAGCTCACCGCGGGTGAGCGCGGCGTAGGCCAGCCCGACCCGCTCGTTGTACTCGGTCAGGGTGATTCGCCCCTCGCCGACCGCCTGGTTGAGGCGCTGGGCGATCAGGTCGCGTTCGGCGTCGCTGACCCGCATCTCGGGGAGGTCGTTCATGGGGGCCAGGCTAGTGGGTGCGTTCAAGCTGCCGCCGAGTGTTGGCCGAACTGGTACGGGGTGTTGGCCGTTGTGGACCGGCGGTGACCGACTTGGGCCAACTCGGCGTACGAGTTGGCCCAACTACCCGTACCACTTTGGCCAACTCGGCGTACGAGTTCGGCCAACACTCGGGTGGGGTTAGAGGCCGTTGAGCAGGCTCATGGCTAGTTCGGGGACGAAGGCGCCGGAGTCGGTGCCCTTGCCGGTGCCGCAGTCGCCGTCGGAGGCGCCGGGTTGCTTGATCCAGAGCAGTGCGTCGGGGACCTGGGGTGAGGAGCCGTCCACCGAGGGCGACTGGCCGATCTTGCGGCCGGGCGGGTTGCACCACTCGCCGTTGGAGCCGTTGCCGTTGCGGCTCACGTCGATGACGAACCCGTGTTTGCCGCCGCCGCGGGCGGCGATCGCGGCCTGCACCAGGCGGCCGTAGGAGATGGCTTCGTTGGTGGTGTTGAAGTTGGACACGTTGACCGCGAAGCCGCGGGCGCCGCTCACCCCGGCGTCGATGAGCCGCTGGGCGAGTGTGCCGGGCGGGTTGTACCGGCCGTCGCCGCCGTCGAGGTAGGTCCAGGCGTTCGGGGCGCGCTGACTCAGCGTCGCGACCGCCTCGGCGAGCATCCGCAGCCGGTCTTGTTTGCCGGTGGGGTCCAGGCAGGACAGGTGGATCAGCGCGTCGGGTTCGAGCACCACCAGCGCGGGGGTCTTGCCGATGGCGTCGGCCACCGTCTCCACCCACTGGCGGTACTTGTCCACCGAACCGGCGCCGCCCGCGGAATGGTTGCCGCAGTCGCGGTTGGGGATGTTGTACGGCACCACGACGGGGAGCTGGTCCTCGCGGGCGGCGGCCTGCACGTAGGAGCCCAGCCAGCTCCGGATGTCGCCCTCACCGCCGATCCAGCGGGCCATCGGCTGGGCGGCGATGCGTTCGTTGATCAGGTGTGCCCGGCCGTCGCCCTTGTTGGCGCGCACCCAGCGGGCGGCGTTGCTCTCCGAGTCCACGAACAGCCCCCTGGTCTCCGCGATGGGGCTGGGCGCGGCGGGTCCGGCCGGCGGGCGGGGCTGGTTGCCCGGTTTGCTCGTGGGCGGGTTCCCCGAGGGCGCCGGGGCCGGTATCGAGCCGGACGGCAGCTCGGGCACCGAGGTCGACTCGGCCAGGGCCGGGGGTTCGGCCGAGCTGGCGGGGGCGGCCGCGGGCTCCGGAGTTGAGCACGCGGCCACGGCTAAGAGCAGCGTGATCCCGGTCGCCGCCAACCCCCGTCGGCGCGCTGTGTTCGATCCCATCAGCTTTGCTCCCGTGTGGGTTTGTTTTCCCCTGCTGGGGGTGCCAGAACCTGTGAGACTAGGACCCTTCCCTGAAGGTCGCGACTGGTCGTTGGGGTGATGCGCCGTTCAGCGCACGTTCGATGTGGTGCCGTCGGGCGTACCAGCCCACGCCGACGATGGCGGCGGTGAGGGCGCCGCCGAGCGCCACGTCCAGCAGCGGTGAGTCGGCGAAGGCGCGGATGGCCAGCAGTCCGGTGACCGCGAGCAGCCCGGCCAGCGCGGGGTAGCCCAGTCCCTTGGCCAGCGCGCCGAGGGAGATCCCGGCGCGGTGCAACCGCCAGGCGTGCACCGGCACGGCGACGGCGAAGGCCACCACCGCCTGCGCCCAGCCGACCCCGACCAGCCCCCACGTCATCGCCGCGACAATGGTCGCCGGTACCAGCGCGACCAGCCAGGACACGTTCACCAGGGCCGAGGACAGCGGGGCGCCCACGGCCAGCAGCAGCTGGAAGGCGAGATCGGTGAGCACCCTGGCGATCGCGGCGATGGCCAGCGCGCTGAGCACGTGCGCGGCAGGCGCCCAGGCCGAACCGTAGATCACCTCGACGATCGGCCCGGACAGGATCGCCAGCGCCAGTCCGCCCGGCAGCACCGCGATGCCGACCATGCCGACCACCTCGCCCGCGGCCAGGTTGAGATCGACACCGCGGTCCCTGGCGCGGGAAAAGGTGGCCAGCGCGATGCGGTCCAGGGTGGTGGACACGATCGACACCGGCCAGTTGGCGACGTTGTTGGCCAGGTACAGGAAACCTAGAGCGGTGGCGCCGAGCACGCTGCCGGTGACCACCTGGGGCACCGCGTTGGACAGCACGATCACGATGCCGGAGGCCACCACGGTGATCCCGTACCGGCCGACCTCGCCGAAGTGCTCGCGGTCGAAACCGAAGCGCGGCAACTGCTTGCTCACGCACAGCAGCACCACCACGACCACCAGGGTGCCGGAGACGTGCCCGATGGCCAGCGCCCAGGCGCCGAAGCCGGCCAGCGCCAGCGCGCCGGTCAGCGCCAGGTTGACCACCACCCCGGACAGGTCGGCCACCATCCTGCTGGCCTGGCGCAGTTCCCTGGTCAGCAGCGCGCCCGGCACGGCGGCGAAACCGTCCAGGAACACGTTGGCGGCCAGCAACCGCACGATGTCGGTGGCCGCCGGGCTGCCCAGTCCGGTGGCCAGCGCGGGCGCGAGCACCAGGCACAGCCCGAAGGCCGCGGTGCCGCCGCAGACCGCGACCGTCCACGCGGTGGGCAGCAGTGGCCGCACATCGCCGGAATGCCGCACCACCGAGGCGGCCGCGCCGAGGTCGTTGAAGGTCAGCAACAGCATCTGCACCACCAGCGCGGTGGCGTAGAGGCCGAACTCCTCCGGCGCTAGCAGCCGGGCCAGCAGCACGCCGAGCAGGAAGGTGCCCAGCCGGGACAGCAGCGTGTTGAGCAGGCTCAGGCCCAGCCCGCGGCGGAACCGGCCGCCGAGTTCGGCCTGCTGCACGGCTCCGTCGGCGGTCACCGGCTCGCTCCGAGCGCCTCGGTGGTCCACTCGCTGAAGTAGCTGCCGGCGTGCACCGCGTAGTCCACGGTCACCTCCGGCAGGTGCTCGACGCGGAGTCGCGCGGAGAGCCGATGCACCAGTTCCCAGTCCTCTCGGGGGTGTACCCAGCCCGGCCGCGCCCAGGGATCGAAGCGCAGGCCGGGAAAACGGCGCACGGCCAGCGCGTTGACGTCCACCCAGGCGGTGTCGGCGTGCGCCCGCCGGTCGAAGTCCCGGCCGAGAACGTCCACTGTGGACCCGTCGGCGCGGGCGCGGTGCAGGTCGGTGTAGACCAGCCCGGCGCCGCGGCGCAGCGCGGGCAGCACGGTGGCCAGGTGCTGCGGGCGCCAGGTGTTGTCGTCGTCGAGGAAGGCCACGAACGGCGAGCGGGTCAGCCGGATGGCGATGTTGCGGGCCAGTCCGGGGCTGTGGTGGTTGCGCCCCAAGGACAACACGGTCAGCCGAGGGTCGGCGGGCAGCTCGCCGAGTTCGCCGCCGCCGTCGTCGACGACCACCACCGACAGGTCGGTGACGGTCTGCGCGAGCGCGCTGCGCACCGCCCGGCCCAGCGCCTCCGGTCGCCGATAGGTGGGCACGGCCACGGTGACCAGCGCGGTCGGCCGCACCGGCAATGTCGGTGCCAGGCGGGCGATCTCGCTGTCCTCGGCCTGGCGCGCCGCGCGCCGCTCGGCGGCGAACTTCAGCCGCCACCAGCCCTCGGCCACCACATAACGCCCGACGGTGCGGCGCAACGCCTGTTTCACCCCGTCGGGCAGCAGCCCGTAGTCCCGGTTGCCCATCCTCACCCTTCCGCGAGCAGCGCTGCGACCTCGGCGGTGGCGGCCGGGTTGGTCGGGAACCCGGCGAGCAGCCGGGCACGTCCGGTCAGCAGTTCCCGCAGCGCGCGGCGGTGCGTGCCGCGGCGCAGCGGGAGTCGCAGTGCCTGGCTGAACACCAGGGCGAGCCAGCCGGCCACGGCGGCGCGGCGGGACTCCCAGGTGGCCAGGTGCACGACCTTGTTGGTGATCAGTTGCGCCCACAGCGCGGGCGAGACGCCGAACTCGCCGCCGCGGTGCAGCGCGTGCGCGCGCGGGGCCTGGCGGATCCGCCAGCCGGCGTCGGTGACCCGGCGGCAGTAGTCGGTCTCCTCGGAGTAGAGGAACAGTTCGGCGCGCCAGCGGCCGACCCGGTGCGCGACGCCGGGCGCGAGCATCAGCGCGGCCCCGTTGGCCCAGTCGATCCGCTCCCGGGCCGGGCCGGGCGGCAGCTGCTCGCCGTAGGACCCGGCGCGCCCGCCCAGCAGCGCCTCGGCCAGCACCCGCAGCGGGGTGGGGCGGCGGCGCAGGGTGGACTCGGGGTGGCCGTCCGGGTGGCGCACCAGCGGCACCGCGATGCCCACCGCGGGATCGGCGCAGACCTCCAGGAGTTCGCGCACCGCGCCGGATTCCAGCCGCACGTCCGGGTTGAGCACCAGCACGGCCTCCTCCGGCCCGGCCAGTTCCAGGCAGGCGTTGATCCCGGCCGCGTAGCCCAGGTTGCCGCCGGTGTGCAGCACGGTGGCCTTGGGCGCGAGTTCGGCGAGGAGGTCGGCGCTGCCGTCGCTGGAGGCGTTGTCCGCCACCACCAGCCGCCATTCCGGCACCCCGTCCAGGGCGGCGGGCAGGGCGTCCAGGAAGGCGGGCAGGTCGGCCGCGGAGTTGTAGGTCACCACGGCCAGCACCACAGCGGGCACTCGCGGGCTCATCGTTCTCCTCCGGCTTGGGTCACGATCGCGCCCGACATCCCGATCATCAGGAAGGTCAGCGCCTGGAACTGGGGGAAGGACAACGCGTCGAAGGTGGCGAAGCAGACCGCGCACACCAGGAGTCCCACGGCCACCGCCCACGCCGCGTCGCGAAGCTCGGGCGCGATGCTGCCAGGCCGCCGGAAGATCCGCCAGGCCAGCCAGGCCGGGATCAGCAGCAGGGCGGCCAGGGCGAGCACGCCGGGCAGGCCGGATTCGACCGCGGTGAGCAGGTACTGGTTGTCCAGGTAAGGCTGCGGTGGCGCGGTGTAGGTGCCGAATCCCTGACCGCTCAACGGCGCGGCGGCCAGTTTCTCGGCCACATAGCTGTAGTCGTCCAGCCGGCCGGTGAGGCTGTTGTCGGTGCGCGCGCCCAGGATCGAGTTGCCCAGCACCTCGGCCAGCCTGGGCACCGCCACCGCGGCCACCGCGACCACGCTGCCCAGCGCCAGCACGCCGGTGACCCAGCGCAGGCCGCCGATCCTGGGCAGGCTCAGCAGCAGCACCAGCACCAGACCGAGCAGGCCGGTGCGGGAGATGCTGACCACGATCCCGCCGCCGAGCACGGCCACGCAGGCCCACCACAGCAGCGGATACCGGCCGTGCCGCACCAGGTGCAGGGCCAGTGGCACCGCGGTGGCGCAGACCGCGGCCAGTTCAATCGGGTGGTTGGCGAAGCCCAGCGCGCGTTCCAGGCCGCCGCGGGCCAGGTCCACCGTGCCCAGGCCCTGGGCGGTCAGGCCGGGGAAGCTGAGATAACCGCGCAGGTCGATCTTGAGCGCGAAGTGCACGCCCGCGGCGAAGGCGGACACCGCGGCGCCGAGCACCACCGCGCCGAAGACCGCGCGCAGCATGGCGGGCCGGTTCAGGCCGTCGCAGGCCAGCAGCGCGACCCCGGTGCACACCGCCAGCAGCAAGGTGTTCCGGTCCGCCGAGCCGAGCCGGTCGTCCGGCACGCCCAGGAACAGCGCGAGCGCGTTGGCCGCGGCGAAGACCAGCAGCGCGCCGAAGAGCGTGGCCCGCACCGGGTTGGGCGCGGGTTTCAGCCCGAGGCCGCCGCCGAAGCGGGCCACCAGCCACCACAGCAGGCACAGCGCGCCCAGCAGCCTGCCGGGGGTGAGCGAGCCGCCGACCCCGGAGATCACCAGGTTCTGCGGCAGCGCGAACAGCAGCGCGGCCGCCACCAGCATCCGGTGCGGTGGCAGCCGCCGTGCCGGGGCGACCGGGACGGCCGCCACGCGCACGTTCACTGGCGTTCCTGGGGGCGGACTTCGGCCACCTCCGCGAGCTTGATGTGCTCGGTGACCTCCGCGTCGGAGTCCTGCAACCGCTTGCGCGGCGAGGGTTTTGACTCGGGTTCCGGCGCGGGTGGCTTGGTCCGGTTGCCGCGGCGGTCGACCAGGATCACGGTGAGCACCACGATGATCAGGCCGATGCCGCCGGTGATGCCCAGCGCGCGCAGCTGCCCGGCCCTGGTGGTGCTGACCTCGTTCGGCGAGAGCACCTCGTTCAGGGTGAGCTGTTGCTCGACCGGCACCAGCAGGGTGTCCTGCCGTCGCTTGAGTTCGTCCTTGATCCGCTGCATGGCCAGCTGCCCGGTCTTGCGCACCGCGGCCTCGTTGACCCCGGTGGCGATCACGGTGATGAACGGACTGTCCGTTGTGGACACTCCGCCGCCCTCGTTGGAGACCTCCAGGGCCGCGGTGCCGCCCTGGGCGGCCAGCTCCCTGCGGGTCTGCTGCGAGTTGAGCACCGCGATCACCACGACCGCGGCCTGGCCCTGCGCGCGATCCACCGCGGCGAAGGGGTTGCGGTCCTGGCCACCGTACTGGCGCAGCACCATGGTGAGGCTGGTCGCCCGGTACTGCTGCGGCACCGCGAAGGCGACCGCGCCCAGTAGCAGGACCAGGCCGGCGAGCAGCAGGGCGGTGAGCTTCCACCGTCGCCGCAGCACCCGAAAGACATCCAGTGCGTCCACGTGCTCTCTCCCGATCACCGATCGTCCGGGCGTCCCGGCCCGGTGATCATTCTCGCTCCGTCCACCGCTGCCCGCGCCAGGTTGCGCGCCATCGGCACCGCGTTGGCCTGGAACCAGGGTCGCAGCGCCCACAGCGCCCGGCCGAGTTCCGCGCCCCGCAGTGGTGAGTTGCGCACCGCCTTGAGGTACCAGCCGGCCTCCTCGACGTTGGGCAGCACCAGCTTGCGCCCGTCGGTGCGCTGCTGCCGGTACCAGTCCCGCTGGGAGACGCTCTGGGTCAGCCTGCGCTCGTGCAGCCGGTGGAACAGCAGGTCCTGTTCCACCTCGGCGAAGGGTCCGTGCAGCGCCAGTTCGGCGACCAGGATGCGGTCGTTGTTCTTCACCGGCGGCAACAACAGCGTACGCAGCAGCACGTCCCGCTTCATCAGGCCGTAGCAGTGGTAGTTCTCGTGTTCCAGCCCGATCAGGTCGCGCAGCCGCGCCACCGGGTCCAGGTGGTTGGTCCGGCACGGGTTGCGCCAGATCTCCAGGGTGTTGCCGTTGCTGTCGATCTGCCGGGCGGCGCTGAAGGACAGCACCGCGAACGGGTCCCGCTCCAGTGCCTCCAGCAGCAGCCGTAACCGGTCCGGGTGCGAGGCGTCGTCGGAGGCCGCCCACAGGAAGTAGGGGCTGGTGACCTCGCGCACCAGCAGGTTGTGGTTGGCGGTGACGCCCACGTTCTCCGCCCGGCGCTGGTAGTGCACGCGTTCGTCCTTGGCGGCCAGTTCGCGGCAGATGTCCTCGGTGCCGTCGTCGGAGCAGTTGTCCGCGATGTGCAGCTCGAAGTCCACCCCGCGCTGGGCCAGCAGCGAGTCCAGCGCGCCCTGCAGGTACGGCTTGCCGTTGCGCACCGGGAAGCCGATCGCGATGGGCGCGGGGGCCTTGCCGATGAGCGCGGGCGCCGGGCGCGGGGCACTGGCGGGTCGGTCGTCGGTCGGGGCGCTCATCGGGGGTTCCTCTCGGCTCGGCGGCTGCGCGGCTCGTGGCTCGGGTTCGGCGATGACCCAGCCGGTGATCTCCGGGTAGGCGGCCCGGACCTCGGTGAGCAGGTCCGGCAGGAACAGCAGCACCTCATCCGGCGCGGCCGCGATCAGCTCGGTCGGCGCGACCACGGGCACCCCGCTGCCCGGCATCCGCCGTCCGTGCTTGCCAGGGGAGGCGTCGGCCACCGCGGGCAGTAGTTCAGGTCCGATCCCGGCCGCGCACAGCAGCGCGACGGCCCTGGACGCGGCCCCGTAGCCGAGCACCCGTTTCCCGGCGGCCCGCCGCTGGGTCAGGTAGCCGTGCAGGGCCTTGGCGCTCACGCTGACCTGGCGCTGCAACGTGGCCAGCACCGCCGGATCGGTCACTCCTAGGGAGTTCTCGCCGATCAGCAGCGCGGACAGGCCGGGTTCGGGCGCGGCCGGTCCCTTGACCGCGGCCAGCAGCACGGTGCCGCCGTAGAGGTCGAACACCCAGGCCGCGCGCGGGCTGAGCCCGGCCACGGTGAGCATCCGGGCCAGTGCCGGGGTGGAGTAGTAGGCGTAGTGGCCGTGCCGCAGCGCGTTCCACTGTCCACATCGGAGGATGGTGGCCAGCGAGTGGAACTGGACCAGCAGCACGCCACCGGGTTCGAGGCGGTCCACCCGTTCCTTGAGCGCGGCGGCCTGGTCGGCGTGGTGCATCAGCCCGAAGCAGTCCAGCACCACCTGGGCGGTCTCGCCCTCGGCGACCGGGTGCAGGCCGCGTTCGGTGAGCCGGGGCAGCCAGGAGCCGCCGTGCGGGCTGCCGTACTCGGCGACGGTGGCCCCTTCCGGCAGCAGTCCGGCGGCGGCCACCCGGTGCACGGCGTCGGCGGCCTGCTCGGCCAGCGCGGCCGGTTCGGTGGCCCTGGGCTCCTCGGGCACGGTCGGATCGTCGAGCAGCTGGGCCAGTCCGCAGTTGTCGCACAGCCACAGTTGCAGTGGGTAGGCCGGATCTGGTCCCGGGTCGGTGGCCGGCGGGAAGTGGTCGCAGGCGGGCTGGGTGTGCAGGTCCAGCACCACCAGGCCCTGGCCACCGCGGCAGAACCGGCAGGCGTGCCGCGGGCCGGTGGCGGGTTTTCCTTGTGCCGCAACGGCACTCTTCTGGTCAGTGTGCATCGGTGCCTCGCTGGGGCAGGATGCCCGGGTGGAGATTCGCCGCACCGACCTCGCCGACGTCCTGCTGTTCGTGCCCGCCCCGCACCACGACGACCGGGGCCTGTTCACCCGCACCTTCGACGCCGACATCGCCGCCGCGCACGGCCTGGACCCCGACTCCTTCCGGCAGGACTCCCAGTCCCGCTCCAGGGCTGGGGTGCTGCGCGGCATGCACGGCCGGATCGGCCGCGGCGAGGCCAAGCTGGTCCGCTGCGCCCGCGGCGCCGTGCACGACGTGCTGGTCGACATCCGCCCCGGCTCGCCCACCTTCGGCCGGCACCAGGCCTTCCGGCTCGACGACGAGACCTTCGCCTGCCTCTATGTCCCGCCGGGCTTCCTGCACGGCTTCCAGGTACTGAGCGAGACGGCTGACGTGTGCTACCGGATCGACCGCCCGCACGACCCGGCCGAGGACGTCGCGGTGCGCTACGACGATCCGGACCTGGCCATCCCGTGGCCACACCCGGTCACCCTGATCAGCCCCCGCGACGCCGCCGCCGGCCCCTGGTCGGCGCTGCGCGACACCCTGCGCTGACTCGTACCACTTGGGCCAACCGGTACGCCCGCTTGGGCAAAACCGGCGTACCGGTTGGCCCAACTCGCCACCGGCGGCGTACGACAACGGCCAACGTGGCGTACGACAACGGCCAACGCGCGGGGGGATGGGGGCGGTCACGGGACCGGCTCCCAGACTGGGCGGAGGTCCTCGGCCAGGGTGCCTGCCGCCATCCGGTCGGAGAGGCGGGGGAGGCGGGTGAAGGTGCGCTGGAAGCTCTCCTGGGTGAGGCCGAATTTCCGGTAGGCGTCCGCCAGTTCCGCCGCCCCGCCCAGCACAGTCCACTGTGGACGGTACTCGGGCAGCGCCTCGGTGATCTTGGCGAAGTCGACCCGGTAGGAGCGCGGGTCGTTGCCGGCCTCGCCGGTGATCAGCAGTTCCGCGCCGGGCACCGCGGCCACCACCGATTCGGCGATCTGGGCCACGGTGAGGTTGTTCTCCACCATGCCCACGTTGAACGCCTGGCAGTGCACGGTCTCGGCGGGCGCGTGCAGGGCGGCCAGGAAGGCCGCGGCGATGTCGGCGGCGTGCACCAGCGGCCGCCAGGGCGTGCCGTCGGAAAGCACCCGGACCTGGCCGGTGAGGATGGCGTGCCCGACCAGGTTGTTGAGCACGATGTCCGCGCGCAGCCGCGGCGAGAAGCCGAAGGCGGTGGCGTTGCGCAGGAACACCGGGCTGAACCCGGACCCGGCCAGGTTGACCAGGTCGTCCTCCACCCGCACCTTGCTCTCCGCGTACGGGGTGACCGGCCGCAGCGGCGCGTTCTCCCCGACCAGCTCCTCCCCGGCCGCGCCGTAGACCGAGCAGGTGGAGGCGTAGAGGAACCGGCTGACCCCGGCGTCCTTGGCCAGCCGGGCCAGTCGCACCGAGGCGGCGTGGTTGATGTCGTAGGTCAGGCCGGGGTCCAGCGAGCCGAGCGGGTCGTTGGACAACGCGGCCAGGTGGATCACCGCGTCGAAGCCTGCGACGTGGTCGGCGGTGACATCGCGCAGGTCGACGAGGTGGCCGTCCGGATCGGCGGGCTCGGGGCCGAGCACGCAGTCGGCGAACAGACCGGAGTCCAGGCCGTGCACCTGGTGCCCGGCCGCGATCAGCGCCGGGGCCATGACACTGCCCAGGTAGCCCTGATGCCCGGTGAGCAGCACCCGCATGGATCTCACCCTTCTGTGTCCAGCCGGAGCTGGATCTTGTCCGTGTGGAAGGCCTCCGCGTACCGGGCGCGGGTCTGCACGCCGCGGATCCGGGCGAGGCCGAGGAAGGTCTCCCGGTCGAACCAGTCCTTCGCCCGCTGCGACGGGTAGTGCTCGTCCAGCAGCGCGGCTTTCGCCTGCGCGACGTCGGGTTCGAGTGGCTGGAAGACGGTGGGCTGGGCGAGGTCGCTCTCCCACTTGAGGATCTCGTAGCCCAGGCGGAGCTGGTCCCGGAAGACCTGGGGAACCAGCTCGGCCAGGGCCCGGTGGTCCTGGTGCACATCGTGCGGGGCCGGGGCGAAGACCAGCTGGGCCTCGACCCGGTCCCGGAAGGCGGCCAGCTCGTCCTTGGCCCGGCCCCAGTGCTGGGGCACCCGGCCGTCCGGCAGGTCGAGCACGGTCACCTCTAGGTCGGCGCCGGGGCAGAACGCGGCCAGCGCGGCGCGTTCCTCGTCCTCGCGTTTGCTGCCCGCGCCGGTGAGCACGAGCGCGCGCACTCGTTGCCCCGGCCGGGCCGCGCACAGCGACAGCAGCGTGCCGCCGCAGCCGATGGCGATGTCGTCGCAGTGCGCGCCGAGCACCACCACGGGCGCGGATCCGGCCGGGGACAACGAGAGCACCTCACACCCCGCTTAGCCGGAGCACCTTGGCCACGGGCGCGGAGTCCACGGCGGCCGCGGACTCCTGTTCCCACAACATCCACGGCCGGTCACCGGCCTGGTACCCCTGTTCGAGTGCGACCCGTTCCTTGACCGTGTCGGCGGGCTGCCAGAAACCGCGGTACGGGTAGGCCAGCAACTTGCCCTGTTTGGCCAGCGCGCCGCAGCCGTCCTCGACCAGGTCCCCGTTTTCCGGGATGTGCTCGAAAACCTCCGGGCGGAGCACGAAGAAGCCGCCGTTCTCCCACAGCGGCAGGCTGCTCACCGGGGTGATCCCGGCGACCTTGCCGTTCTCGCCCAGGTCCACGCAGTGGAAGGAGGACTGCGGCGGCACCACCATCATCGAGGCCGAGGCGCCGCTGACGCTGAACCGGCGGACCATCTCGTCCAGCGGGGCGTCGGTGAGCACGTCGGCGTAGTTGGCCAGGAACATCTCCTCGCCCTCGACCAGGTGGTGTACCCGCCGGAGCCGCTCGCCAATCGGCGAGTTCTGGCCGGTCTGGGCGAAGGTGATGGTCCAGTCGCTGATGTCGGTGGAGAGCAGCTCGACCTTGCCGTTGCGCAGCACAAAATCGTTGGACGTGGTTTCGGCGTAGTTCAGGAAGAAATCCTTGATGTACTGCGCGCCGTATCCCAGGCACAGAATGAAGTCCTTGTGCCCGAAATGCGCGTAGTACCGCATCACATGCCAGAGCAACGGCCTTGGGCCAACCGGGTGCATCGGCTTGGGCAGATCGTCGGCAGAACCGTTGCGCATGCGCATGCCGTAACCACCGCAGAACAGCACTACCTTCATGGGTTCACCTCATTGTGTCCGTCGGTCGTGCCTGCGGCGGGATCGACTATCGAGAGTCGCGGAATGGGAAAAACGAGACGACCGCCCCATTCCGCCACACCGCGGAGTTGTTCGGTCAACTCGGCGCGCAGGTTCCACGGCAGCACCAGCACGTAGTCCGGCCGGTCCGCCTCGATGCGCTCCACCGGCAGCACCGGGATCCGGGTGCCGGGGGTGAATCGCCCGTGCTTGTACGGGTTGCGGTCCACGGTGTAGCGGAGCAGATCGGGCCGGATGCCGCAGTGGTTGAGCAAGGTGTTGCCCTTGCCGGGCGCGCCGTAGCCGACCACGGTCTTGCCCGCCTCGGCCGCGTCGAGCAGGAAGCGCAGCAGATCGCGGCGCACCCGCCCGACCTGCCTGGCGAACTCGCCGTACCCGGCCACGGTGTGCAGCCCCGCCGCGGCCTCTTCGTCGAGGATCGCGGCGACCCGGGGGCCGGGTTCCCCGGCGATCTCGCTGGGCCGCGCCCACAGCCGGATGGACCCGCCGTGGGTGGGCAGCAGCTCGACGTCGACCAGGGTCAGCCCGCCGCCGGCCAGCGCGCGCTGGGCCGAGGCGACGGTGTAGTACTGGAAGTGCTCGTGGTAGATCGTGTCGTACTGGGTGAGCTGGACCAGCGTGAGCAGGTGCTGGACCTCGATGGAGACCCAGCCGTCCTCGGCCACCAGCGCCCGCAGGCCCTGGCTGAAGCCGAGCACGTCCGGGATGTGTGCGTAGACGTTGTTGGCCACCACCAGGTCGGCCGGCCCGTGTTCGGCGCGCACCTTCGCCCCGGTCTCCGGGGAGAGGAACTCGGTCACGGTGGGCACGCCCTTGGCCCTGGCCGCCTCGCCCACGTTCACCGAGGGCTCCACGCCCAGGCAACGGATGCCTTGGGCCACAACGTGTTGCAGCAGGTAGCCATCGTTGCTGGCCACCTCCACCACGAAGGAGTCACCGCCGAGTCCGAGGCGCTGGGCCGCCTCGGTCACGAACTTCTCCGCGTGCGCCACCCAGGAGGTGGAGAAAGAGGAGAAGTAGGCGTACTCGGTGAAGGTCTCCTCCGGCGTGATCAGCGGCGGCAGCTGCGCGAGCAGGCAGTCCGCGCACACCCGCAGGTGCAGCGGATAGGTCTGCTCGGGCAGATCGAGTTCCGCGGCGGTGAGGAAGTGCTCACACGGCGGGCTCGCGCCCAGATCGACCACGCTGTGCAGCGCGGCGGAGCCGCACAGTCGGCAGGTCATCAGTAAGCACCCCGCCCACCGACGACCGCCGAGGCGGTCTTCCACAGGATCACCAGGTCCATGAACAACGACCAACTCTCCACATAACGCAGGTCAAGCCGCACCGACTCCTCCCATGACAGGTCGCTGCGCCCGCTGACCTGCCACAACCCGGTGAGTCCCGGTTTGACGAGCAGGCGCCTGCGCGCGTCGGGGCCGTAGCGGGCGACCTCCTCCGGCAGCGGCGGGCGCGGACCGACCAGGGACATCGAGCCGGCGAGCACGTTGAAGATCTGCGGCAGCTCGTCCATCGAGTAACGCCGCAGCACCGCGCCGACCCTGGTCACCCTGGGGTCGCGGCGCATTTTGAACAGCGGTCCGGCGGCCTGGTTGGCCCCGGCCAGTTCGGCCTTGCGGTGGTGCGCGTCCGGCACCATGGACCGGAACTTGAGCATGGTGAACATCCGCCCGTCCCGGCCCACCCGCGACTGCCGGTAGAGGACAGGGCCGCGGCTGGTGGTCTTGATCGCCAGCGCGATGACCAGGAACGCCGGGCTGAGCAGCACGGCCAGCAGCAGCGCGGACAACCGGTCCACCACCGCCTTGACCAGCCAGCCCGCTCCGCTGAAGGTGGGCGCGCTGACCCAGAGCATGGTCAGCCCGAACACCGGGGCCACGTGCAGCCGCGGTCCGGCGATCTCCACCAGCGAGGGCGCCACGACCAGTTCGGCCGTGCTGCCCTCCAGTTCCCAGGCCAGTCGCTGCAACCGGGCCGGGGTCCAGTCGGTGGACCCGGCCACGGCCACCATCCGGTAGCCGCCCAGCCGGACCCGGTCGACCAGGTCGTCCAGGTCGCCGACCACCGGCACGCCGGCGATCTCCCCTGGCACCCGGCGGCCGTAGCCCGCCCCGTGCGGGGTGCAGACGGCTTCCACCCGCCAGCCCAGGTGTGAGTCCTTGCGGGTGCGTTCGATCAGGTCGCGCACTGCCTCCGGACTACCGGCGGCCAGCACCGGCAGCAGGCAGCTGCCGATCCGGCGGCGCCGGTGCAGCACCCGGCGCAGCAGGTAACGCACCGGGATGGCGATCCCGGCGAAGGCGGGCAGCGCGGCGAAGACCCAGCCACGCAGTCCCTGGATGTCGGTCGCCAGCGCGACCAGCGCCAGGGCGACCATACCGGTGAGCGCGGCGCGCCCGACCCGGCGGAACTCCTCGGGGCCCTGTCCCAGCACCCGTGGATCCCAGGCCCGGCTCAGCGGCAGCGCCAGCAGCGCCGTCGCCCCGGTGGCCAGTCCCAGCATCAGGGCCAGGCGGCCACTGCCGGCCGCCTCGGTTGTCTTGAACACGCCGACCGCCACCACCGCGCAAACGATGGTCAGCAGGTCTCCCACCACGACAGCCAGTTGGTAACGCAGCTCCCACCCTGCGAAAACCTTCCGGGCCTGTAACGCGGGGGCCTCGGTTGCCGATAATTTCTTCTCTCCCGTTTGCCACAAAGCGGCTCGCACTTATTCACCTCGCGGTAACGCCACCGTTTTTTGGGCATAGGAGAGCCACGATTGTTACCTAATCCCCCGTGACCAGGTAACGGTCAACGCCTGCCTGTCGGAGACTTACCGAAAGCCGCCTGGCCGCGCCCAGGCTGAAGCTTCTGTCACCGTAGATTCCGCGCTGCGTGAAACTCCCCCGTCCCGAACGGAAGGTAGTCGACGGCAAAAACAGACAAAAATCGTCCGAACGGGGGACGCAACTGACCGGTAGTCAGCTTTTACTCCATTTGGTCTAGAGAATGACGCCTAATGGCCTATTTACCTAGCTTCCGTTTGGCCCCTCTGAGATCACTCGGAGACATCGGCCACAGCGGACTCGTTACGACTCGGTGACCTCATTTCACCCGCCCGAGGGACACTCGGCTGCGGCCTCAAGTCGGTCGGCGGGCGGGCCGCCGGGATGGTGGGCCGGGACGGGTCGGGCCGGGCGGGCTTGGTCAGGTAGGGCCGCAACAGCCGGGTGAGCGCCAAACCGGGCGCCAGCAACGGAACCATGCCCGAAAGGGCAGCCGCGACGGCGCCGGCGGTCAGCACGTCCAGGGGCAGCAGCCGGGGCCGCCGGTCGACCAGCTTGCCGCGGTTGGGCAGGGCGCACAGCGCGAGCAGCGCGATGAATCCGGCGAGCACGCCCACCGCTCTGGAGATGGCCGGCTGGTAGCCCAGTCCTTCGGCCGCGGCCATCACCACCAGCCAGCCGGCCAGCGCGGGCAGCTGGGCGCGTTCGGTGGTGGCCGCCCAGAGCAGTCCGGCCACCCAGGCCGCCGCGGTGAGCACGCCGGTGTGCGCCGGATCGCGCAGCCAGGCGCCGACCACGTCCAGCCAGTCGGTGGCGCCCGGACCGAAGCGGGCCAGCACCGCCCGGGGCGCGTCCAGGGGGGTGAACACCGCGCCGGTGGTGGTGAACTGGGCGCCGACCCAGACCAGCACCCACAGCGAGATGGGGAAGGCCAGCACCAGCTGCCAGCGCGGCCGGGTGACCGCCGCCGCCCAGGCACCGGGGAGTTCACGCCACCTCGACCACACCACAGCAGCCACGGATCGATCCTGGTGCGCTCGCGTTCGGTGAGCAACCCACGACAGAGCGCGGTCGGTGGAAAATCGTTCAACCGGGGAATTGTTGCCCCGGCAGTAGAGTGCCCCCATGCACCACGGCGGCTATCCCCAGGGCGGCAGCTCGGCGTTCCTGCTGGCGCAGCTCGGGTTCGCCGCGGCCCGGCGCTTCGCCGAGCGGCTGGCCCCGCTGGACCTGGAACCCCGGCACGTGGGGCTGCTGCGGATGGTCGCCGGGGCCGAAGGCCAGTCCCAGCAGGCCATCGGCGAGCGGATGCGGATCGCGCCCAGCCGGATGGTCGCCTTCGTCGACGACCTGGAACACCGCGGCCTGGTGCAGCGCAGGCGCAACCCGGCCGACCGCCGCGCCTACGCCCTGCACCTGACCGACCGCGGCCGCGAACTGCTGGAGACCGCCCTGGCGGAGGCCGCCACCCACGACGCGGAGGTCACCGCCCCGCTGACCGAGGACGAGCGGACCCGGCTGCACGAGCTGCTGACCAAGCTGGCCGGCGCGCAGGACCTGGAGCAACACCGGTTCCCCGGCGGGCACCCGCGCGCCACCCGCGAGTGCTGAGCGGCGAGGAGGAGCAGTGACAGGCTCGCGGAAGAAGGTCCCGCTCAGCGATCCGGACCGGTACCGGGAGGTGCTGTCCGCGGCCCGCTCGGTACTGGCCGAGGTCGGCTACGAACGCTTCAACATGGACCTGGTCGCCCGCCGCGTGCAGGCCAGCAAGGCCACCCTGTACCAGCGCTGGCCGTCCAAGGCCGCGCTGATCATCGACGCCATCCACACCTACCGGGCCCGCCCGGAATGCCCGGACACCGGCTCGCTGGTGGAGGACTTCCGGGTGCTGGGCCGGCTGGCCGTCGCGCAGAGCAACGCCGACACCCGCGGCCTGGTGATCGGCCTGCTGGAGGGCAGCCGCCGGGACGAGGAACTGGCCCGGCTGTACCTGGAACGCATGCAACAGTCCGGCCCGGACCTGGCCGACCTGGTGGTCCGCCGCGCCGAGGCCCGCGGCGAACTGGCTCCTGGCGTGGACCCGGAGATACTCCGCGACCTGGTGGGCGCGCTGTACCTGTTCCAGTTGCTGGTGCGCGGGGTGCCACCGGACGACGCGCTCATCGATCGGGTGGCCGACGGATTGATCGCCCCGCTTTCCACCGAACGAGCGATCTCCGCCGCCCAGCAGACCCCCGGGGCCGCGCCCTAGGTTCCGAGGTATGACGGCTGCCGTAGAGGTCGAGAGCGGTTCGAGGACGAACCTGGTGTTCGGCGCGATGGTGCTCGGCCTGCTGCTGGCGGCCCTGGACCAGACCATCGTGGCCACCGCGCTGCCCACCATCGTCAGCGAGCTGGGCGGGGCGAACCACCTGTCCTGGGTGGTCACCGGCTACATGCTGGCCGAGACCATCGCCACCCCGCTGTTCGGCAAGTTCGGCGACCTGTTCGGGCGCAAGGTGGTCTTCCAGATCTCGGTGGCGCTGTTCACCGCGGGCTCGCTGTTCTGCGGGATGGCCACCGGCATGTTCGGGCTGGTCGCGGCGCGGGCCCTGCAGGGCTTCGGCGCGGGCGGGCTGATGGTGACCTCGATGGCGCTGGTGGCCGACCTGATCCCGTTGCGCGAACGCGGCAAGTACCAGGGCCTGATGGGCTCGGTCTTCGGCGTGGTCACGGTGGCCGGGCCGCTGCTGGGCGGGCTGTTCGTGGACCAGCTCAGCTGGCGGTGGGCCTTCTACATCAACGTGCCGCTGGGCCTGCTGGTGCTGCTGGTGGCGGGCGCGGTGATGCCGAAGGTGCCCACCGGCTCCCGGCCGGTGATCGACTACCTGGGCATCCTGCTGCTGGCCCTGGGCGCGGGCGGGCTGACCCTGGTGACCAGCTGGGGCGGCACCACCTACGCCTGGGACTCCGCGGAGATCCTCTGGCTGGGCGCGGCCTCGCTGGTGGCGGTGGCGCTGTTCGTCTGGGTGGAGCTGCGCGCGACCGAACCGGTGCTGCCGATGCGGTTGTTCCGCGGCCGGGTGTTCTCCGTCTCCGGCGTGCTCAGCTTCGTGATCGGCTTCGCCATGTTCGGCGGCATCACCTACCTGCCGATCTTCCTGCAGGTGGTGCAGGGCCATTCGGCCACCGAGTCCGGGCTGCGGATGCTGCCGATGGTGGCCGGGCTGATGGCGGCCTCGATCTTCAGCGGCAACATGGTCGGCCGCACCGGCCGGTACCGGCACTTCCCGATCATCGGCACCGGCATCACCGCGGTCGGCCTGTGGCTGATGTCGCACCTGGACCGGGAGACCACCCTGGTCACCGCCTCGCTGTACATGATCGTGCTCGGCCTGGGCATCGGGCTGGGCATGCAGGTGCTGGTGATCGCGGTGCAGAACACCTGCGACTACGCCGATCTGGGCGCGGCCACCAGCGGCGTCACCTTCCTGCGCACCCTGGGCAGCTCCTTCGGCGTGGCGGTCTTCGGCGCGATCTTCTCCGCCCAGCTCACCGCCAACCTGGCCGGCGCCAACCTGCCGCCGGGCTTCGACCCTGGCGCGGCGGCCAACCCGGAGATGATCCGGCACCTGCCGGCCGAACTGCTCGGCCCGCTGTCCACCGCCTACCAGGACAGCCTGCAGACGGTCTTCCTCTGGGCCCTGCCGGTGGCGCTGCTGGCCTTCGCCATCGCCTGGCTGCTGCCCGAGGTCAAGCTGCGCGACTCGGTCCGGGACAAGTCCGGCGACCTGGGCGACGCCTTCGGCATGCCCGAATCGCACACCAGCGAACAGGAGCTGGAGAAGTCGGTGGCCGCGGTCTGGCAGCGCCGCCGCAAGGAGCTGCGCCCGGTGCTGCGGGAACGCCTGCGGCACTGCATGGACGAGACCGACGCCTGGCTGCTGGCCCAGATCTACCGCAACAGCAAGCAGGAGGGCCGCACCACCCTGGCCGAGATCGCCGACCCACTGGACCTGCCGCCGGGCATCCTGGCCCCCACCGCCGAGGACCTCATCCGGCGCGGTCTGCTGGCCAGGGACGGTGACTGGCTGAGCTTCACCGCCGAGGGCGAAGCGGCGGTGGTGCGGCTGGCCGGGGTGTGGCGGGAATGGCTCACCGAGCTGCTGACCAGCGAGGACCCCGGGCGCGAGGCCGAGCTGACCGCCGCGGTCGACCGGCTGGCCCGCCGCATGATCGCCGACCACACCACGCTGCGCGAACGCCGCTGGGACCGAACCAGTCACGCCGCGCACAGCTGAGCGCGGCCCCGGCAACAGGTTGGCCAAAACCTCCTCCGGAGCGACCCCGAACGGGTTAAAGTCCACCGCTCGTCTCACCGTTCCAAGGAGTACACCGTGCAGTTCGGCATCCTGCTTCTCGTCCTGGGCGTCGGTTCCTTCGTCCTGCCCATGATCGGCTTCCAGTTCAGCCTGATGAGCCTCATCGAGGACTACCAGCCCTGGGCCGGCATCGGCGTCGCGGCCGTCGGCGCGCTGATCACCATCGCGTTCATGCTCAACCGCAAGCCGCAGGCCGCCGACGGCCAGCCTGCCGCCTGATCAGGGCTTTTCTGGGGGGATGACCACCTGCTGAGCCGGGTGGTCGTCTTCTTGCCCGCGCCCGGCTAGGGCTGGATCAGCTTGCGGTCCCCGCCGAACAGCCCGGCCGGGTCGTAGTGCGCCTTGACCGCGGCCAGCTGCTCCCGGTACTCCGCCGGGAACGCCGCGGCCACCTGCTCCGGCAGTCCACCGGCCTCCGGCGGCGCCAGCAGGAAGCTCATCAGGTTGTGCCCGGTCCGGTACGGCGCGCACACCTGCGCCACCTTCCGGCCGAACTCCCCGGCCTCGGCCACGCTGGTCTCATCCGGCGTCACCGCCATGGTGAACACCAGGAACTCCGCGCCCGCCGCGCCCAGGCGCGCGCCCTCGCCCGCGACGTGCCGGGCCTCCACCGAGACGAAGGACTCCCCCGGCTTGGCCAGCTCGACCAGGCCGGCGGGCAGCTCGGTCACGGCGGTGGAGTATCCGGTGCGCGGCAAGGGTTTCACCGGGTCGTTGGTCACCGTGTCGATCTCCCGGTAGGCCATCTCGCGGAAGGTGTCCAGCACCGCGCCCGGCCGGGAACGCAAGGGGTGCAACACTTCCGCCGCCGCCGACTCGGGCCCGGCGTAGACCCCGCGCAGCGCGACCAAGGTGCGGCCGCGCAAGGGTTCCGGCAGCGCGGGGCTCTCCGGGTACTGCAGGAAGGTCAGCGCGGAGGTCAGTTCCAGGGGCGTGCCCGCGACCCAGTCCCGGTACAGCGCGAAGACCTCGGCGGCGTCCTCGATCGGCCAGTAGACAGCCCCGGCGAAGACCTGCGGGACGGTGACCAGGCCGAGGCGGAGCTTGGTGATCACGCCGACGTTGGGGCCGCCGCCGCGGACGGCCTGCCACAGCTCGGGTTCGCGGTCGGTGTCGACCCAGCGCAGTCTGCCGTTGGCGGTGACGATCTCCGCGGCCAGGATGCTGTCCGAGCAGAGCCCGTGCTTGCGGGCCAGCCAGCCGGAGCCGCCGCCGAGGGCGTAGCCGGTGACGCCCAGGTTGCCGGAGGAGCCGGACAGCCCGGCCAGGCCGTAGGGGTGCGCGGCCTCCAGGAGTTCCTGCCAGCGGATGCCCGCGCCCACCTCGGCGGTGCGGGCCACCGGGTCCAGGCGGATGCCGGTGAGCGCGCTGGTGTCCAGCAGCAGCCCGCCCTCGGCGGCGGCCAGCGCGCCGTGGCCGGTGGACTGGACCCGGACCGGCAGGCTCAGTTCGGCGGCGAAGCGGACGGCGGCCTGCACGTCGGCGGCGTCACCTGGGGTGACCACGACCTCCGGGCGATGCCGGATCCGGCTGTTCCACCCGGTGCACACCTCGGCGTAGCGCGGCATGTCACTGGTGATGATCCGGCCGGTCAGCCAGCTCAGCTGTTCGCTCACCTGGGAAGCAGACCACAGACCGGCGGAGATCAACAGGCGTAGAGCGGGTTCGGATGCACCGGCGCGCAGTACCGGATGTGCAGGTGGTTGTCGTGGTTGTCGTATCGGGTGGTCAGGCCCGCCCTGATCAGCTCGGGGTCGTTGAAGAAGATCAGTTTCACCCGGCCGGGGGCGGCCGCGCGCAGGGCCTGCACCAGAGCCTTGGTGGCGGCCCGGTCGTAGGTGGCGGACTGCCAGGTGATCCGGCCGGCGGTGCACTGGGCGTTGTCGGTGCGGATCGGCCACAGGTCGGCGTCCAGGCCGGCCTCGTGGCTGGCGTGGCCGCCGATGTCGCCGCCGTGTTCCTTGCTGACATCGCCCAGTGGCACCTTGCCCTGGCCGGTGGCGGCGAAACTCCGGGCCGCGGCTTCCAGCTGGCCGATGGCCGACCCGGTGCCCCAGTTGGCGGTGCCGTTGCCGTCCGGGTCCTGGTCACACAGGGCGGTCAAGTCGGGATAGTCGTAGTGCCACAACAGGTTTCGCCAGGTGTCCGGACCGGCGACGCCGTCGGCGCCGATCCCGGCGTGCTGCTGGAAAGCCAGCACCGCGGACCGGGTGGCCGCGTCGAAGTTGCCGGTGACCGGCAGGGTGATCCGGCGTTTGGCGCTGAGCTGGGCCTGCAACGCGGAGACCGCGGGACCACTGTCTCCTTGGCGGCGGGTGACCAGCAGCGCGCCCCAGGTCGCCGGACCCGCGATGCCGTCCACCGCCAGCCCCTTGGCCTGTTGGAAGGCCCGGACCGCGGTGGTGGTGCTCGCGCCGAATACGCCGTCAGCGGGCGGGGTCTGGGCCTGCTGACGCAGCAACTGCTGGAGCGCCAGCACATCGGCGCCCCGGTTGCCCGCGCCCAGCGCGGGGAGGAACGCGCCGGGGAAGGCCACGGCCGGAGCGGCCGTGCTCACCAGCGCCAGGGTCGTCACTGCCAGGGCGAGCGCTGCCCGTCGAACCGCACGCGCGAACATGTCAAACTTTTTCGCACATGTCTTACTTCAGGACAATCCTCCACCAGTCGGGAGTCAGAGTGACCCCTGGCCGTTGCGCGGGTCCGGCGGGAACCGGGAGGCGGCCGGGTAGTCCGGCATCTCCGGCAGCTGGTTGCGATTGGCCGCGAACTCCCGCAACGCCCGCCCCGGACCGGCCTGCAGGTGCGCCAGCACCCGGCGCAGCGCCTCGCCACCGAGCTGGTCGATGTCCACGTCCTGGGCGAACCCGGAGTCCAGCAGCGACTGCACGATGCCCCGGCTGGTGTCCAGGCTCAGCTTCTCCTGCTCGGCCAGCAGCTGCACCACCTTCGCGGTGTCGCCGGGATGCTCGGCCAGGTGCAGGGCCAGCACCGCGTAGTGCCCGTCCTCGACCAGCCTGCGCAGCCGCTGCGCCCTGGTCACGATCAGCTCGCCCTGCTGCTGGTCGGCCAGCATGGCCAGCCGGTGCTCGCGCAGCCGGTGGTCCTGGGTGATCCGCACGTGGCAGCGGAACAACGTCACGCCCTCCGGCAGCGCCGCCGGGGAGAGCGCGGGCAGCTGGTTGAGCGCGGTCTCGGCCAGCGCGGTGGCCGCCGGGTCGAACCGGCGGGACTCCTGCCGGAGCTGGGCCAGCAGGTGCCTGCGGCACAGCTCCACCGCGTCGGTGAGCCGGTTGCGCACCACCTGCACCGGATCGTGCACCCGCCAGCCGAACTCCAGCTCGGTGTGGAACTGGAACAGGTCGCCGTGGCAGGGCAGCAGGACGGTGGTCAGCGCCCAGTGGTCGGCTAGGTCCACCTCGTAGAGCCAGCGCACCCCGGTGGAGCGCCACTCCCGCGCACTGGGCATCCGGGTCGGCACGTAGGCGTTGCCGTCCACCGTGGACAGCACGAACGTGGTGTGCGGGCGGGGCGCCGGACGATTGGCCAGCAGCCTGCGGGCAGGCAGTTCGATCTCACTGCGGATGGGGCTGCGGAGGTCGGCGGTGAGGTGGGGTTCCGCCGTGTGGTGCTCGTCATGGGGTGCGGTCAAGGCCGTGCTCCTCGGACTGGTGACGACAGCGCGTCGAGCACCGCGGCCGCGGCCGCGGTGGCTGGCGGGTCGGCGTCCGGCCAGGTGAGCGCGGCGCGACGCAGAATCTCAACCTCCCTCGGCAGTCGCGCGACGGAGCGGGCCAGCCTGGCCAGGGCCGTGGTGGCGGCGGTATCACCTTCGCAGGACTGGGCCCACCAGCGCAGCACCCACCTGGCCGGGCGATTGACCAGCGGGTCGATCAGCGCCCGCCGCCACAGCCCGGCCAGCGCCATGGTCGGCTCCGCGCCCTGGTCAGCCCACTGCAACAGGCGCGGCGCGCTGTGCTCGCCGGGCCGGCACAGGTCCGCGCAGAGCTGCAGGAAACCGTAGACCCCCACGTGCCTGCGGTGTGCCCGGTGCGAGGTCGCCCAGCTCTCCACCGTGGCCACCACGGTGGCCAGCAGCGCGTCGTCGGCGGAGCGGGCCAGCTCCACCAGGCTCTGCGAGATCGCGAACACCCCGCCCGGATCGGACTGCCCGGCCAGCTCGCCGAGCACCTCGAAGGCGGTGTCCGGCACCAGGTGCCCCAGTGACTCGCCGAAGGCGCGGGCCGCGGTGCGCCGCAGCTGCCACTCGCCGGAGCGGGACCAGCTGTGCGCCAGCCGCACCACCGCGCCGGTGAGCTGGAAGTCCCCGGCGGCCACGCCCAGGGCCACCAGCGCGGCCTCCCGGCCCGCCGGATCCTCGCCCGCGGCCCAGGGCTCCAGCACCGCCCGGCGGAAGGTCTCGAACTCCCGGGACATCAGCAGCCCCACCGCCGCACCGGCCCCGCCGCGCACCGGCCGGGCGTGGTGCGTGCCCAGCTCGCGCAGCCAGCGCAGCAGCGCCGGGCGGCCGTAGTAGCCGGCGCACCAGAGCTGGTCCACGATCCACGGCCGGTGGTCGGCCTGGCGCAGCCGGACGATCTCGGTGGGCACCCGGCCGTACGGCGTGTGGCTCCAGGCCCGCAGGATCTCGGTGCGGGTGCGCTCGCAGCGCGCCTGGCGGCCGTGCGGCGGCCCGTCCACCCTGGCCGCGGCCCGGCCGGTGGTCAGCCGGTCCAGCCGTTCGGCCAGGTCCACCACGGTGCCGTAGGCCAGGCCGTCGAACATGGCCACGCACAGCAGGAAGGCCCGGTCCGGCGAGGACACCTCGTCCAGCCAGGCCCGCAGCTCCTCCTTGGAACGCACGGTGAGCCGCTGGGCCAGTTCGGTGACCTCGGCGCCGCGGTCCAGCCGGGCCAGCTCCTCGGCCAGCCGGACCAGCGCGGCGGCCTCGAACGGCTCCTGGCAGCTGCCCTCGATCAGCTCGGCCACCGCGTGCTGCCCGGTCAGCTCGGCCACCCGCTCGGCGGCCAGCAGCCTGCCCAGGTGGGCCAGCAGCAGCGCCTTGGGCTCGGGGTGGTCGGCGACCGGGAGCTGGCAGGGCTTGGCCGCCGCGCCCGCCCCGGCCACGGTGAGCACCAGCCGGGCGCCCCTGGCGGTGACCTCCTCGTCCAGCCGGTGCAGGTCCGCGCCGCGGGCCGCGGTCAGCACATGCGGCGGCAGGTCGGTGACCAGGTAGCCGCGCCCGGCCTTGAGCGCGCCGGTGGGCAGCCGCAGCAGGTCCTCGATCGGCTCGAACTCATACACCTCGCCCTGGCAGCGCTCGGCCAGCAGCACCATGCCCAGCGCGGTCTTGCCCCAGCCCCTGGGCCCGGCCAGCAGCACCAGCCCCGGCCGGGCCAGCCGGTCCCGGATCGCCCCTGCGCTGCCGGGTTCGACGAAGGCGCCGCGGAAACCGGCCAGCACCGGCGCGGCCACCCGGCGGGCCACCGGCTCGGCGGTGTCCACCCCGCCGCCGCGGCGGCCGACGAAGGAGTCCCGGCCGACCACGTCCCCGGTGACATCACCCATGATCACGATCGGCGCGGCCGCTTGCCCGCCGCCCCCGGCCGGGCGCAGCGTGCTGACCTGGCGGTGGATCTCCTCCACCAGCGAGACCGAGTCGAGCAGCCGGGCCGGATTGCTGAGCTGTTCCTTGATCTTGTCGATGGTCAGCGCCCTGGCGGCCTCCCGGTGCGGGCCGCCCTCGCCCTCGGCCGCGCCCGGCCCGCCGCTGCCCGCGCGGCCGGTGTGGTCGACCCCGTGGTGTGCCCGATCCGGCAGTGGCTCGGCCAGTCCTCCGACGCGGTCGGCACTCACCATGGCCCGCCGACATGCTTGTCCCGGCCGACCACGTCACCGTTGACGTTGCCGCGCACGGTGATCGCGGGCGGGCCGCTGCCGCCGCTGTCCAGCTCCAGCCGGGCCAGCGGGGCCAGGATGCCCGGCACGTGCACCCACGCCTCGGCGCTGACCTCCTTGCGCTGCACCTCGATCTGGTGGAAGGAGGCCGGGTCGACCGCGCCGTAGCCGTGCCGCACCACCGCGTTGTGGATGGCCTCGGAGACGATCACCACCAGCTCGGCCTCGGGCACCGCGGCCAGCACCTCGTAGAGCGCCTCGCTGCCGACCAGGCGGAAGGCGAAGTTCAGGTCGGTGCCGGACCAGCCGTCCCGGTCCCGGTGCACCTCACCGGCGTGCACCGACATGCGCAGCCGGATCTGGCCCTGCTCGCTGGTGAACTGGTTGTGCTGGCGCAGCGCCACCGCGAGCCTGCTGATGAGCGGGTCCAGCAACCGGACCTTGGACACCGAGGCCGGGATGAGCAGGCACTTGCCGTCCCCTCGGTCCTCGATCGCGAGTTCGTCCCAGTCGATGCCGGACTCCTCGAACGCCTGCTTGAGGACAGCCGCCAGTCCGCTGCGCAGCAGCAGCTGGAACCGGTCATCTCGGGTGCCGAACTTCGCGATGTCCACGACCACGATCGAGAAATGCACCGGGTGGTATTGCATCAGCGTGTGTTTACCCTAAAACCGCAGGTCAATCTGTGATCCAACGCACTTTCGAGGTGTGATTCAGTCTTACGTCCCAAGGTAGGAGTCCAGTCGGGTGGGAGCCAGAATCGTGATCCGCCTGCGTGCGGTGCTGAGCAGACCGTCGTCGCGCAGTTCGGCCAGCGCGCGGGAGACCGACTCCCTGGTGGCGCCGATCGCGCTGCCCAGCTCCTCCTGGGTGAGCTGCGCGGCGATCTCCACCCCGCCGTCGGCCCGCTCGGTGCCGTGCGTGGCGGCCAGCTCGCCGAGGAAGCGGGCCAGTCGCTGGGACACCGTGCAGGTGCCGACCTCCAGCCGCCGCCGGTCAGATTCATCCACCCGGGTGACGAGTAAAGACAGCACGTCGCAGGCGAGTCCGGAGAACTGGCGCAGCAGCGAGCGGAACCGGGCCGAGGCGATCACCACGACCGTCGAGTCGGTCAGCGCGACCACGGTGGCCGAGCGCCGACGTGCTGTTATGGCGCCGAACTCGCCGACCAGCTCGCCGCTGCCGCGCAGCGCGAGCACGCTGTCGGTGCCGTCCTGGCTCACCACCGAGATGCGCAGCAGACCGTGCTCGACCAGCAGGACCGAGTCGGACTCGTTGTCCTGCCTGAACAGCACCGTGCCCCGGCGCACGCTGCGACGACGCCCGACGTCGGCCAGTAAAACCCGGCTGGCCGCCCCGAGCCCTTCCACGCTCATAGTTGAAGGGTCGACGTTGACGCCAGGGAATATGGAGGGGAAAGGTCCACTACTCACCCGATAGCCAGCAGATAATGCCCCGAACGGCCCAATGCGAACAACTCCCTGTCACAGCGTTTCTCCCTACCGGAGTAAGGTAATCCCGACCTCCGTGTGAAGGCCACAAAACTTGCCGGTACACCCATTTCCTTCTGGTGAGATGGTGGTATGCGAGTCCTCGTCACCGGCGCGAGCGGCTATGTCGGACAGGCCGTCGTACGCCAACTTTCCCAGACCGGCCACGATGTCGTGGCATTGGTCCACCGCTCAGTGGTCAATGTGCCCGAGGGGGTGGAGCTGCGCAGGGGCGACGTGCTGGACGGCGAGGGCCTGCTCGCGGCCGCGGACGGGGTGCATGCCGCGGTGCACCTGGTCTCGCTGACCAGGATCAGAGAGGCTTTCGCGCACCCCACGCTGTACTACCGAGTCAACCTGGGCGGCACCCTGCACGTGCTGGAGGCGCTGGCCAGGCAGGCCGAGGTCACCGGGGTCAAACCACGGCTGGTGATGGCCTCCACCGCCAGCGTCTACGGCACCCCGGCGCGGCAGCCCATCGACGAGACCACCCCGGTGGCCCCGGAGAACCCCTACGCCGCCTCCAAGGTCGCCGCCGAGGAGGCCATCCGCTGGCAGGTGGCCACCGGCGGCCTGGGCGCGGCGGTGCTGCGGATCTTCAACATCGCCGGCGCGGTCGGCGAGCTGGGCGACTACGACGACACCCGGATCATCACCAGGGCGGTGGGTGTGGCCGCCGGCCACCTGCCCTCGGTGGAGATCAACGGGGACGGATCGGCGATCCGGGACTTCGTGCACGTCAACGACGTGGCCAGGGCCATGGTGCACGCGCTGGAGGACGCCACGCCGGGCCGGTTCGACGTCTACAACGTGGGCGCCGTCCCGGCCAGCGTCACCGAGATCGTGGACACCGTGCGCGCGGTGACCGGCCGGGAGATCCGGGTCACCCACCGCCCCGCCAACCCCGGCGAAACCCAGCGCTCGGTCGGCGACACCACGCTGATCAGACAACGTCTGGGCTGGTCACCGCAGCAGTCCACGCTGACCGAGATGGTCCGCGGCCAGTGGGAGGCGGAGCTGTTGCGCCGACACCGCTGAGTGAGAATCAGGCCATGCGCCTGGACTTCGACCCGGACACCACGGGCATCGGCCGGTTCTACCGGCTGCTCACCGCCGTGGTGGTGCCGCGCCCGATCGCCTGGGTGTCCACGGTCTCCGCCGAGGGCGTGGACAACCTCGCCCCGCACTCCTTCTTCACCGTGGCCTGCGTCGCCCCGCCGATCGTCCAGTTCACCTCGGTCGGCCGCAAGGACACCCTGACCAACGTCGAGGCCACCGGCGAGTTCGTGGTCAACCTGGCCAACCAGGACAACTTCGCCCAGATCAACGCCACCGGCACCGACTTCCCCCCGGCCACCAGCGAGTTCGACGCGGTCGGCCTGGCCAGGGAACCCAGCAGCAAGGTCAAACCGTTCCGGGTGGCCAGCAGTCCGGCGGCGCTGGAGTGCGTGCTGCACAGCACGGTGCGGCTGGGCGATTCGACGGTGGTGTTCGGGCGGGTGGTGCACGCGGCGGTGGCCGAGGAGATGTTCACCGACGACCTGCCGGGCATCGAGCGGCTGAAGCCACTGGCGCGGCTGGGGCGGGACGAGTGGGGGACGGTGGGCGAGGTGCTGGAGACGACCCGGATCCGGCACCAGGACTGGCCGGGGCACTACCGGGGCTAGAACCGCGACTCCCGATCCCGGTCCTCCGGCGCCCGCGGCCGCAACGCCCCCCTCGGCACCAGGTTCTTGATCTCCAGCGGCGGCACCGCCCCGCCCGGCCGCGCCGCCACGTAGTAGGACACCAGCCCCGCCCAGTACCCCTCCTCGGTCCGCAGCCAGGCGTGCAGGGTGCCGGGGACCCGGCCGGTGAGCACCAGGCCCTGTTGGCGGATGAGCAGGCTGGCGGCGGTGCGGTCGCCCAGGAAGCCGTGCCGGTACAGCTCGTTGAGGTCCACCCAGACCGGTTTGCTGCGGTCGTAGACCCGGCCGAGGGAGGGAGCGAGTTGCACCGTTCGGTCGAACACGTGTGCGAGTCTGGATGACTAGGTAGATCGACAGCAAGCCGGGTCACGGGGGCTGATCGGGTCGTTACCCAGGGTGGGTTGTGGCGGGGCGCGAACCTTTCCGGGGGCCGGGCCGACTGAGCCGGTGACCGACTGGGAGGTGAGCGCGTGACCGAGGACCGGGACACGGCGTTGCTGGTGGTGCGGTGCCAGCTCGGGGAGCCCGCGGCGCTGGCCGAGCTGGTGCGGGCCTGGCACCCGCCGCTGTGGACCTACCTGCGCCGGATGAGCACCCCGCAGACCGCCGAGGACCTCGTGCAGGAGACCTGGCTGGCGGTGCTGGGCGCCTTGCCGCGGTTGCGGGAGCCAGGGCGGTTCGCGCCCTGGGTGTTCACCATCGCGCGGCGGACCCTGCTGGACCGGCTGCGCGAGCGGTACCGGCCCGAGCCGCCACCTGATCCAGTGGCGGAGTCCTCGGCCGAGGCCGTGCTGGATGTGCTCGAACTGCGGGCGGGACTGGCCGGGGTGCCGTTGCCCGAACGTGAGGTGCTGGTGCTCTTCCACCTCGCCGATCTGTCCCTGCGGGACTGCGCCGAGGTGCTCGGGGTGCCGGTGGGCACGGTCAAGTCCCGGTTGTCCCGCGCTCGCGGGCTGCTCCGCGAACGCCTGCTGGAGAAGGGGTTCCGCCATGACGGATGACCGTTTCGACGTTCCCGCGCGCTCCGCGGAGGACATCCTGGCCACGCTCGCGCCCTCGCGGCTGCGCCACGTGCTGGTCGGGCTGGCCGGACTGGCCGGGGCGCTGCTGACCGGCGCGCTGTGGCTGACCGAACCGGCCCTGCCGCCGGCCACCCAGGTGGCGTTCGGGTTGCTGACGCTGGTCGGGGCGACCTGGGCCGCCTTCGCGGTGTGGGCGCTGACCCGGCGCGGGCCGTTGCTGGCCAGGGACAGCGTGGTCGCGGGCTGGCTGGCGCTGACCTTCGCCACCGGCACCGCGGCCGGGCTGACCGTGGTCACCGCGCAGCGCGGCGGGCTGCCGGTGGCGCTCGCGCTGGGCGGGTCGCTGGTGGCGCTGGCGGCGGTGGTGCTGACCAGGGCGATCCGGCGGCGGCGGGAGCTGACCCTGCTCAAGCGGGAGCTGAGCAAGTCCTAGGGTTGCGGGCATGTCTGGATTTGACGAGCTTGTCCCCCGGTTGCGGGCGTTCGCGGCGGCGCGGGAGTGGGAGCCGTTCCACACCCCGCGGAACCTGGCCATGGCGCTCTCCGGCGAGGTCGGCGAACTCGTCGCGGAACTGCAATGGTTGAGCGACAAGGAGATCCGCGCGCAGCTGACCGACGGCGCGTTGCGCGACCGGGTGGCGGACGAGGTCGCCGACGTGCTGCTCTACCTGGTGCGTTTCGCCGATGTGTGTGGTCTGGACCTCCCGGCCGAGGCGCACGCCAAGATCGACCGCAACGAGCACCGGTTCCCGCCGCTGGAGGCAAACCCTTCCGCCTGAGCCGCAAGGGATTTAGCGTCGAGGTATGGAACTGGAGCTGCGGCATCTGCGGGTCATCTGCACTGTCGCGGACACCGGCAGCGTGACCAAAGCGGCGGCCCGGCTCGGACTCGCCCAACCGGCGCTGACCGCCCAGCTCAACCGGATCGAACGCGCGCTCGGCGGCACCCTGTTCGAGCGGGACCGGCGCGGTTCCCGGCCCACCCCGCTCGGCGAGCTGGTGCTGGCCAGGGCCCGGATGTTGTTGCCCGCGGTGAGCGAACTGCGCGAGGAGGCCGCGCGGCTGGCCAACTCGGCGGGCGAGGGCACCGCGCACTACCGGATCGGCGCGACCAACGGACCGATGCTGGGCGGGCTGATGCACCACCTGGGCGCGGCCCGGCCGCAGGCCCGGATCTCCCCGCAAAGCTCCTGGTCGGCCGATGAGCTGACCGAGCTGGTCGCCGCGGGCCGGCTGGACTACGCGCTGGTCGGGGTGTGCGGGGAGTCCGCGCCGCCGGTCGCGGCGGGCGTGCGGTGGCGGTTGCTCGCGGTGGACCCGGTGTTCGTGCTGCTGCCCGAGGATCACCCCCTGGCGGACAAGGACGAGGTGGAGCTGAGCGATCTGGCCGAGGCCCGCTGGTCGGCCACCCCGGGCGACGGCTGTTTCGGGGACTGCTTCGCCGCCGCCTGCGCCCGCGCCGGGTTCGCGCCACGGGACCTGTACGAGACCGATGTGGTCAGCTGCGTGGACCTGGTCCGCTCCGGGGACGCGATCGCACTGTGCCAGCCGACCTTCCGCGAGATGCCGGGTGTCATCCCGGTGCCGATCGCCGGGATCCCGTTGCGCTGGCGGCAGTTCATCGGCTGGCACAGCGGCTGCCAGAGCCCGGACGAGGTGGCCAGGCTGGCCGGGCACGCGCTGTCCGCCTACGCCGACGTGCTGGCCCGCAGCCCGCGCTACACCGACTGGCTGGCCGGGCATCCCGGCTTCGGCATGAGCTGAGTGCCGGTGTGACCTTCCCCCACCGGGGAATGTCCCCGCCGCCCACGGACGTTCAGCGGACGTGGACACGGACGTGGTGGTGATCGGGGCCGGCCAGGCCGGTCTGTCCAGCTCGTACTTCCTGCGCCGGGCCGGGATCGGGCACGTGCTGCTGGACTCGGCCCCGCACGCCGGTGGCGCCTGGCAGCACTACTGGCCCTCGCTGCGCTACGCCGACGTGCACGGTTTCCACGCCCTGCAGGACCTGCCGCTGATCGTGCCCGATCCGCAGCGGCCCGCCGCCGAGGTGCTCTCGGCCTACTTCACCGAGTACGAGCAGCGCTTCGACCTGCCGGTGATCCGCCCGGTCCAGGTGCGTTCGGTCCGGCACGACGGCCCGGACTTCCTGGTGGAGGCCGCAGAAGGCAGCTGGCGGGCCCGGGGCGTGATCAACGCGACCGGCTCGTGGAGCCATCCGCTGTGGCCGCACTACCCGGGCGCGCGGGAGTTCCTCGGCACTGCGCTGCACACCGCGCACTACCGCGGACCGGCCGGGTTCGCCGGGCAGCGGGTGGTGGTGGTCGGCGGTGGGGCCTCCGCGCTGCGGTTCCTGGACGAGCTGTCCCCGATCGCGGAGACGATCTGGGTGACCCGGCGGGAACCGGAGTTCAGCGACGCCGAGTTCACCCCCGAACGCGGCCGGGCGATCATCGCCAGGGTGGAGGAGTCGGTGCGGGCCGGGAAACCGCCGCGCAGCGTGGTCTGGAACACCGGGCTCGCGCTCACCCCGCTGATCAAGGACCTGACCGCGCGCGGGGTGCTGCGCCGCCGCCCGATGTTCGAGCGGATCACCCCGGACGGCGTGACCTGGGCCGACGGCAGCCACGAACGGGTCGACACGATCATCTGGGCCACCGGGTTCCGGGCCGCGCTCAACCATCTGGCCCCGTTGAAGCTGCGCGCGCCCGGCGGCGGGATCGTGATGGCCGGTGGGCATCCCGCCGCCGAGCCGCGGCTGCACCTGGTGGGTTACGGGCCGTCAGCGAGCACCATCGGCGCCAACCGGGCCGCCCGCACCGCAGTGCGTGAACTCCGCCAGGAGCTGTTCCCTCTCGCCGCCGCGGTCTAGGAATTCGGTCAGGATCCCCGGCGCGGCCCGGTCGGCGAACCCGGCCGAGTCCGCCGCGGCCATGTCCGGCACCCGGTAGCCGCCTGCGGCGGTGGCCACCGCGGCGGTCAGCGTGACCACCCCGGCGCGGCGGGCGAACGGGCTGTCGGTGAAGGTCCAGGACAGCACGTCACTCCGGCGCAGCGCCGCGGTGTCCCGGCTGAACGTGCCCGAACGCGCCAGCAGGTAGGAGCCGGACAGGCCGTGGCCCAGGTTGCGGTAGGCGTCCCTGGCGAAGAACAGCACGAACGGCAGGCTGGCCAGCGCGGTGCTCCAGGCCAGGTGCAGCAACACATCCGTGAGCAGCCAGCCCAGAATTCCCTGCACCAGCAGCAAAGGCGCGGTCACGAACAGCAGTCCGCGCACGATCCGCCGCCGCAGCGCCACCCGCGGATGCCCGGCCAGCACCGGATCCACCAGTGGGCCAACGGGTTCGCGCAACACGCCCGCGGTCACCCGCAGCGCCTCGGTCAGCGGCGCCGGCGGCAGCACGGCACTGCGCGCGCTGTCCTGCTCCTCGTTGCCCAGCCCACCGGCCACCACCTTCACCGTGGCGCCGCCGCCTGCCCGCAGCAGCAGGGGTTCGCGCAGCAGCACGCCGAAGAGGCGGTTGCGCTCGATGGAGACCGAGCGGGTGGTGAGCAGCCCGCGGCGCACCCGCAGCAGGTGGTCGCTGACCCATTCCAGCCGGTACCGCCACCAGTTCTCCAGGTACAGCCCGAGCGCGCCGACCACCCCGAGCAGGGTGGAGGCGAGCAGCACCAGCGGGATGGTCAGCCACAGCGCGCTGGAGCCGAACTCCACCGCCAGCTGTTGCACCACCGGCAGCCGCCATGCCTCGATGCCGATCGCCTCCAGCGCCCGGTAACCGAGCCCGAGCACCAGGACCACCCCGCCGAAGACCCAGAAGGTCAGCGGCGCGTACCGCAGCCAGCGCAGGTTCATCGCCGAGACCACGGGATCCTGGGCGGCGGAGCGGGTGACGTGCGCGAGCAGTTCGGCGCGCAGGGCCTGGGCGTCCACCCTGGACAGCGCGTCCAGCTTGATCTCGCTGCCGGTGTCGTTGGACCCGGCGGTGCCGATCCGCAGCGTGGTCACCCCGAAGATCCGGTGCACCGGGCTGGCGGTGAGGTCGACGTTGCGGATCCGGTTGAGCCGCACCGTGCGCAGGGTCTTGATGAACATCCCGGTGCGCACCTCCACCGCGTCGGCGGTGACCCGGTACCGGGTCTTGGCCCAGGTGGCGATCCCGATCGTGGTGAAGGTCAGGAAGCCCAGCGTCACCCCGGCCAGGGTGAGCCAGGACCGCAGGTCCAGCCGGCCGCCGGAGATCAGCAGAGCGAGCAGGAAGGAGGCCGCGGGCGGGGCCAGCCAGCTCACGTGCACTGCGATCATGCGCGGGTCGAGCCTGCGCCAGTCCATCACGCCTCCCCGACCGCGGCGGCCTCGCCGATCCGCCGGGCCAGCTCGTTCGCCTCGTCCAGGGCCAGTCCGGAGATCCGCACGTCCCCGGCGGTGGAGGCGGTGGTCACGATCACCGTGGCCAGGCCGAAACCACGCTGGATCGGGCCGATCACGGTGTCCACGGTCTGCACCTTGGTCAGCGGGGTGATCCGCCGCCGCTGCCAGAACCAGCCGCTGGCCGAGTAGACCGCGTGCTCGCCCAGTTCCCAGGCGTGCACCCGGTATCGCCAGGGCGGCATGACCAGCAGGTAGCCCAGGCCGGGCAGCACCAGCACGCCGAGCAGCAGCGGGCCGAGCCAGCGCAGCGCGCCGGGGAAGAACAGCAGGGACAGCGTGGTCATGGTCAGCGCGACCAGGAACGCCGGCCCGGTCACGGTGAGCAGCGCCTGCACGGTCCACCAGCGGCGCGCGCTCGGATCCACCCGGTAGCGCGGCGGGCGCAGGCGGGGCGCGGCGGAGTTCAGCGTGGTCATGGGGTCACCCCAGCTTCCGGAATCGGGGCCACAGCTCGGCCCAGCTCTGCGTGCGCCCCGTCGCCAGCAGCAACGGCGCGCCGTCCACGGCCTTGTTGGCCTTCAAGTTCGTCTCCAGCACCCGCAGCTGGGTCACCGTGCGGAAGGACTCGGCCAGCACCGGCTGCGGGCGGCCGACGAAGAGCACCGCGTCCGCGGACTCCGGCGGCGCGCCGAAGTACCAGTAGCCCCTGGACCCGCTCTGCGGCGCGGGCAGTCCGCGGTCCGGCCCGAACCAGGCCAGCGCGCTGGCCGTCCAGTAGCCGTTGGTCAGCACCGCGGTCCGGGCCCGCTGCTCCGGCGGGAGCTTGCGGTACTCGGCGGCCACCTGGTCGGCCAGCTCGGCCCAGCCCACGCTGTGCGTGCTGATGAAGTCCACCGACCCGGCCCCGGCCCGGCTCGCCACCGGTTCCAGCGGCAGCCCGAAGAAGGACATGGCCAGCGTGGAGACCACCGCCACCGGCAGGCTGGCCGACCAGCGCCACCAGCCGGCCACCCGGTTGCGGGACAGCTCCACCGCGCCCGCCGCCCACACCACCGGGAACATCCCGGCCACGTAGTACGGCCTGCCGCCGGCGATCAGGAACAGCGCGGCCACGCCGAGGAAGGTCCAGCCCAGGAAGGCGTACGGGCGCAGCTCGGCCGAGCGCAGCAGCCGCCAGGTCCCGTAGAGCAGCACCACCAGCCCGCTGATCAGCCCGGCCAGGAACAGCATCATCGGCACGAACCCGAGCAGCCCGCCGTGCATCAGCTGGCCCTCGGTGGCGATCTGCCCGGTCATGCCCAGCTGCGGCCAGCCGTGCTCGGCCTGCCACAGCAGGCTGGGCAGCGTGGCCAGCAGGGTGATTCCCGCGCCCAGCCACAACATCGGCCTGCGCAGCAGCTCCCTCGGCCCGGCCACCAGCACGGCCAGCGCGAGCACCATCCAGAACCCGGCGATGAGGAACTTGCTCTGCACCGCGATCGCGGTGACCACGCCCAGCCAGGGCAGCACCGCGTCCCGCCGGGTGCGCACCCAGCGCACCAGCAGCCAGCAGGCCAGCGCCCACATCAGCACGTCCGGCGAGTTGGTGGTGAGCAGGTGCCCGTTGCCGAGGAAGAACGGCGAACCCGCGGTGACCAGCGCGGCCAGGGTCTGCGCCCGCCGGGCGCCGCCCAGTTCGCGGGCGATCAGCGCGGTCACCGCCACGGTGGCCAGCACCATCAGCACCGACGGCAGGCGCAGCGCGGTCAGCGAGCCGGGGAACACCGACTCCATCGCCAGCGCCAGCAACGGCGCCAGCGGCCCCTGATCGGCATATCCCCAGTCCAGCCGCTGTCCGGCGGCGATGAAGTACAGCTCGTCCCCGAACCACCCGTACCGATCGGCGAGGGCCACCAGCAGTACGCCGATCACCCCGGCGACCGCCAGCACCGGCACACTGGCGAACGGCGGCAGCGCCCGCGTCTGCACTCCTTGCCCGCTGACCTGGACTTGCGTCACGACTCCCCCAGTTGATCCCCTGGTAACCAGCTCCCGACCGGTTACAATGCAGGTGCATGGTAACCATGACATGGGAGCCGTTGCAATGCGTCCGCATGAAGAAAGTGTGGCTGTCGGTGCCGAAGCAGGTTGACCACGAGGAACGTCGGCGGCACATCGCCGAGGCGCTGTGGCGGATCGTCGCCAAGCACGGCATGGAGGCGGTGAGCCTGCGGGATGTGGCCGCCGAGGCAGGCGTCTCGATGGGCTCGGTCCAGCACTACTTCAAGACCAAGGACCACATGCTGGAGTTCGCGCTGGAGTTCAGCAGCGTGAAGACCGGCGACCGGGTGCGCGCCCGGCTGGCCCGCGATCTGGCCGGCGACCCGCCGCCGTGGGCGGTGCTGCGCGCCTGCATGGTCGAGACGCTGCCCATCGACGAGCACACCCGTACCGGCCGCCTGGTCGGCATCGCCTACTTCATCCGCGCGCTGAACGAGCCCTCGCTGCGCCGGATCTACCTGCAGGGCCAGCCGAAACTGTTCAACTTCTTCGCCGACATGATCCGCGCGGCACGAGAGCGCGGGGTGACCGCGCCGGGCATCGACCCGGACAAGGAATCGATGATGCTGTGGTGCATCGCCGATTCCCTCGGCTCGGACATCCTGCTCGACAACAGCACCCCGGAGGAGGCGATGGCCACCGCCGACTACTACCTGCGGCGGCTCTTCCCCGGCGTGCCCGAGGACGAGTGGCCCCCGCCCGGCTCGATCTCCACCCCCGGCTCCACCCCTGAGCCCACGAACTCCACCCCCTGATCTTCCTACCGTGCTCCCATGACCATGAGCACGCTGTTCAACGGGGCCATCGCCATCGCCGTGGTGGTCTTCGTGATCATCCGCCGGATGAACTGGCACGAGCTGACCAAACGCGGCGAGGACGTGTGGGTGGGCCCGGCGGTGATCGCGGTGATCGGCCTGTTCCAGCTCAAGAACAAGCTGGGCGCGGACTACCACATCCCGCCGGTCGACCTGACCTTCCTGGTGCTGGGCCTGCTGCTGGCGGCAGGCGCCGGGGTCGGCCTGGGCCGGACCAGCGAGGTGCAACTACGGGAAGGCCGGATCTTCACCCGGATGCGCGGTCCGGCCATCGGCGTGTGGATCGGCTTCATCGGGCTGCGGGTGCTGCTCGGCTTCCTCGGCCACGCCATGGGCGCGACCCTGACCAGCGGCGGCGGCGCGATCATGCTGACCCTGGGGGCCAGCCTGCTGGTCCAGTCGCTGGTGCTGGCCACCCGGGCAGGGCATCCGGTGCGGCACTGAACCCCCGGCACCCGCAGACTGCCCCCATGCACCCCACGCCGTCGGTGAACGACCGCCGGGCCATGCACGTCCTGGTCACCGCGCTGCTGGTGTACGCGCTGCTCAGCTCGCCGGGCACGCCGCGGTGGGCCTGGCTGGTGCTCGGCCCGGCCTTCCTGGGCTGGCTGGTGTTCCTGGCCCTGACCCGGCGCGCGCCGCGGGTGGCGCTGAGCGCGCTGGCCGCCTGCTCGCTGCTGGCCTCGGCCATCGTCGGCGCGCCGGAGGCCTCGGCCACCACCATGGCCGCGGTCGGGCTGATGGTGTTCATCTCGCACCCGGTGCCCAGCCTGGGCCTCGGCTTCGCGCTGACCGCCGCGGACGTCACCCTGGTCACCGTCAGCGGCCTGCTCTGGGAACGCGGCACCGGCGTCATCCTGAGCAACCTGGGCATCTTCGCGCTGCTCACCCTGCTCGGCCTGGTCCAGCGGCAGCACCGGCAGCAGACCGCGCAGGCCGCCCGGCTGCTCGCCGAGACCGAGCGGACCCGGATCGCCAGGGAACTGCACGACGTGCTGGCGCATTCCCTTGGCGCGCTGGCGGTGCAGCTGGAGGTGGCCGAGGCGCTGCTCAGCGACGGCCGGGATCCGGACGCCGCGCTGGCCAGGGTGCGGCGGTCCCGGCGGCTGGCCGTGGACGGGCTGACCGAGGCGCGGGCCGCGGTGGCCGCGCTGCGCTCGGACGTGCCGCCGCTGCCCACCGCGCTGGCCGAGCTGACCCAGGCGCACCAACGGGATCACCAGTCCCCGGTCCGGCTGAGCACCGAGGGCGAGACCCGCACGCTCTCCCCCGCCGCCGAGGTCTCCCTGCTGCGCACCGCCCGCGAGGCGCTGACCAACGCGGGCAAACACGCCGCGGGCGCGCCGATCGAGGTCGATCTGTCCTATGTGGACGGAGCGGTCCGGCTGTCGGTGCGCAACGCGGCGGGCACCCCGCGCACCGAGTTGCCCGGTGGCGGATTCGGGTTGACCGGGATGCGGGAGCGGCTGGCGTTGCTGGGTGGCACACTCACCGCGGGCCCGGACGGGGACGGCTGGCTGGTGCGCGCGGAGGTGCCGGAATGACCATCAGGGTCCTGGTCGTCGACGACCAGCAGATCATGCGCGAGGGCCTGGTCGCGCTGCTCGGCCTGGTCGAGGACATCGAGGTGGTCGCCGACGCCGGGGACGGCGAGCAGGCCCTGGCGCTGCTGGCCGAGCACGAGGTGGACCTGGTGCTGATGGACCTGCGGATGCCGGTGCTGGACGGGGTCGAGGCCACCCGCCGGATCACCGAACGCTTCCCCGGGGTCGGGGTGCTGGTGCTGACCACCTACGCCGACGACGAGTCCATCGCCGACGCGCTGCGCGCCGGCGCCCGCGGCTACCTGACCAAGGAGGCCGGCCGGGCCGAGATCGCCGCCGCCCTGCGCGCCGCCGCGGCCGGCCAGTCCACCTTCGCCCCCGCGGTCTCCCAGCGCCTGGTCGCCGCGCTGACCCGCCAGGAACCGCCAAAACCGCACCGCCCGCCGGACGGCCTGACCGCCCGCGAGGCCGAGGTGCTGACCCTGATCGCGGGCGGGCGCAGCAACCCGGAGATCGCCACGGCCCTGTTCATCAGCGAGGCCACGGTGAAGACCCACATCAACAACGCCTTCGCCAAGATCGGCGCGCGCAACCGGGCCGATGCCACCCGCTACGCCTACCGCACCGGCCTGACCGCGCCCTGAGCCAGCGGATCCGCGCGGCTGCCAAGCGCACTACCCGTGGGTAGCATCGGGGCCATGACCCCTCCTCGTCCGGCACTGCGTGAGTTGGTCGAACGCTCGCTGGCCACCGCGGTCGGCGCGCTGCCCGCTCCGGCGCAGCGCGCGATCGGCGGCCGCACCACCGTCATCGACGGTCAGGAACTGCACCCCGAGGTGCAGTCCATGCTCAAACTGATGAGCCTGGCCAAGGAGAATCCGCTCAGCGCGGGTTCGGTCGTGGAGGCGCGGCGCGGCCTGCGCAAGACCGCGGCCATCATCGGCGGCACCGCGCTGGAGGTGGCCGAGGTGCGCGAACTGAGCGTGCCCGGCCCCGGCGGCCCGATCCGCACCCGGGTCTACCTCCCGGCCGGACTGCCCAGCCCGGCCCCGGCGCTGGTCTTCTACCACGGCGGCGGCTGGGTGGTCGGCGACCTGGAGACCCACGACAACCTGTGCCGGTTCCTGGCCGTGCACGCCGGCGTCGTGGTGCTCTCCGCGGACTACCGGCTGGCCCCCGAGCACAAGTTCCCGGCCGCCACCGAGGACGCCACCGCGGTCTACCGCTACGCCCTGGAGAACGCCGACTCCCTCGGCCTGCACCCTGGCCAGATCGCGGTTGGCGGGGACAGCGCGGGCGGCAACCTGGCCGCGGTCACCGCCCAGCTGGCCAAGGCCGCCGGGGACCCGGTGCCCGCCTTCCAGCTGCTGATCTACCCGGCGGTCGACTTCTCCGTGCGCCGGGAGTCCCGCCGTCTCTTCGGCGAGGGCTTCGTGCTGACCTCGGACAAGATGGACTGGTACCAGGAGCAGTACCTCAACTCCACCGACGAGGTGCTCGACCCGCGCGCCTCGCCGCTGCTCACCGAGGACCTCTCCGGGCTGCCGCCGACCTACCTGGTCACCGCCGGCTTCGACCCGCTGCGCGATGAGGGCGAGGAGTACGCGGACAAGCTCACCAAGGCAGGCGTGCCGGTGTTCCTGCGCCGCCGCCGCGGCCTGATCCACGGCTTCGCCAACGTGCTCGGCATCGGCCACACCGGCCGCGACGCCGTCCTGGAAGCCGCCGCCGCCCTCCGCATGGGCCTCGCCTTCACCAAGCCCTGACCCGCCGAGTTGGGCCAACTGGTACGCCAAGTTGGCCCAACCGGGCGTACCGGTTTGGCCAACTCGACGCGCCGGGGGTGGGTTAGGTCCGGATCCGGGTGGTCAGCGCCCGCTGCACCGCGTCGGCCATGCCGACCATGCCGGTGCGGAACGGGTGGTAGCTGGCGGCCGCGAGCAGATCGGTGTGCTGTCCGTTCACCCAGGCCACCCCGCGCCGCTGGCAGGCGTCGTGACCCAGCGACGGGCCGTAGGTGTCCACATAGGTGTCGCCGGTGGCCCCGGCCGCGCGCCGCAGCGCCGCGTTGAGCTGCTGCTCCACCCCGTCCAGGAACGGGTAGTCGCCGGTGGCGAAGGGCAGCGTGTTCGGGCAGGTGCCGCTGGGCGGGGCGATCCGCGGATAGCCCACCACCAGCACCCTGGCCTTGGGCGCGCGTTCCCGGATCCCGCGCAGCACCGCCACAACCCGGCCCTCGGTCTGGCCGATCCGCTTGCTCAGCTCGTCGCCGAACTTCTTCGCGCACGGCGCGCCGCCCGGATCACTGGCCCGCAGGCTCGCGCAGGTGGAGATGGTCTCGCCGAACACGCTGAAGTCGTTGCCGCCGATGCTCACCGACACCAGGTCGGTGTCCTTGGTCAGCGCGGAGAACTGGGCGGGGTTGCGGCCCAGCGGCACCGACTGCGGCTGGGTCATGTTCGTGGTGTCCGCGGCCCCGCAGCTGATGTCGGTGAACCGGGCGGGCCGGATCCGCCGGTTCAGCAGACTCGGGTAGTTCTCGGTGGAGCGCGCGCAGCCCAACGGGTTCAGCCGCGGCAGCGGGATCAGCGGGCCCGAGGTGAACGAGTCGCCCAGCGCCACGTAGTGCCGCACCTGGCGGACCGCCGCCTCCGCCCCGGAGGCGAACAACGCGGCCGCAGCGACCGCCACCGCCCCGATGGTCGTCAGCCGACCTGCGATGCCTACCGACATGCCACACCTCGCTGTGAGCCCGGCCACACCATGACGGACTGACGCTAGGTTCGCCCGCGCGCGCCGGTCAATCGTCCAATGAGGTCAGCCACGCTGCGGGTTTCCCCCGCCACTCGTACGGTTTTCCACAGTCCCCCGAACGGCCCTGCCCGCTAGCCTGCACGCTGTGCGTCCGCTGCCCCTGCTCACCGCCGCCGCGCGTATCGGGGCCGGACTGACCCTGGGCGCGCTGGCCGCCCTGGCCGAACTCGGCTACCTGGTCATCTCCGGTCTGCTGCTGGGGTTGCTGCTGCCCTGGCCGTCGGCCCGGCAGCGGCTGGGCGAACTGCTGCTCCGCGGCGCGCGCCGGCTGGCCCGCCGGGACGCCCGCCGGGTGGCCAGGTACTTCGGCGGCGGCGAGGCCGAAGCGCAGAGCCGCCCCTGGATGTACCTGCTGCTGCGCACGCCGGTCGGCCTCGGCGGCGGCGTCATCCTGTTCCTGCTGGGCTACGGCCTGCTCACGGTGGTGGCCAGCTTCGGCGCCTGGTTCACCGGCGGCAGCATCTTCACCGGCAATCCGGCCGGCCGGATCACCACCGAGACCATCCTCGCGCTCAGCCTGCCCGGCCTGGTGCTGCTCTACCTTGCCCTGCAAGGGCTGTACGCACTGTCCACTGTGGAGCGTCGACTGGTCCGCGAGTTCCTCGGCCGCAGCCCCGCCGAGCTGCGCCGGCGGATCGAGGACCTCACGCTCACCCGCGCGGGCGTGGTCGAGGCGGTGGACGCCGAACGCCGCCGGATCGAACGCGATCTGCACGACGGCGTGCAACAGCGCCTGGTCGCGCTCGGCCTGCTGATCGGCCGGGCCCGCCGCGGCGCCGACCCGGCCAGGTCCGAGGCACTGCTGGCCCAGGCGCACCAGGAATGCCAGGAGATCCTCAGCGATCTGCGCGAGGTCGCCTGGCGGGTCTACCCCACCGCGCTGGACAACCTGGGCCTGCCCGAGGCGATCGCCCGGGTGGTCGAGGGTTCCCCGCTGCACACCACGGTCACCTGCGAGCTGCCGCCCCAGCGGCCGCCCGCGCAGGTCGAGGCCGCCGCGTACTTCATCGTGTGCGAAGCCGTCACCAACGCCACCAAACACGCCAACGCCACCACCCTGGCCGTACGGCTCACCTGCCTCGACGCACCGGCCCGGCTGCTGGTGGAGATCGCCGACGACGGGGTCGGCGGCGCCGATCCGGCCGGCGGCGGACTCTCCGGCCTCGCCCAGCGGGTGGCGGCCATGGACGGCGAGTTCCAGGTGCGCTCACCCCAGGGCGGCGGCACAGTCATCGGAGCCAGCCTGCCATGCGCCTGATCCTCGCCGACGATTCCATCCTGCTGCGCGAAGGCCTGGTGCGCCTGCTCGTGGAGGAGGGCCACCAAGTGCTCGCCGCGGTCGGCGACGGCGCCGCCCTGCTGGCCGCGGTGACCCAGGAGCAGCCGGACGTGTGCGTGATCGATGTCCGGATGCCGCCCACGCACACGGCTGAGGGCTTGCAGGCCGCGCTGGAGATCCGGGCCCGCTGGCCCGAGGTCGGCGTGCTGATGCTGTCCCAGTACGTGGAGAAGCGCTACGCCACCGAGTTGCTCACCGGGGAGAGCGCCCGGGTCGGCTACCTGCTCAAGGACCGGGTGGCCCAGGTCGGGGAGTTCCTGGACGCGCTGGACCGGGTCGGCTCCGGCCGGGCCGCCTTCGACCCGGAGGTGGTGCGCCAGCTGCTGGCCCGCACCACGCACACCGATCCACTCGCCCGGCTCACCGAACGGGAGCGGGAAGTGTTGCGGCACATGGCCCAGGGCCACACCAACGCGAGCATCTCCACCGCGCTGCACATCTCGCAGAGCGCGGTGGAGAAGCACGTGAACGCGATCTTCGACAAACTCGATCTGTCGCACACCACCGGCTACAGCCGCCGGGTGCTGGCAATTTTGCGTTACCTGGGCAGTTAGACGCGCTGCTTGCTCCGGCGGCGCACCCGGGACACCACGAAGGCGATCACCGCGATGCCGACCACGGCCAGCACCGCCTTGGACAGGAACCCGGCGTAGGTCTCCACCAGCGTCCAGTTCTCGCCGAGGAAGTACCCGGCGAGCACGAACGCGGTGTTCCAGATCAGGCTGCCCAGCGCGGTGAACAGCAGGAACACTCCCAGCCGCATCCGCTCCACGCCAGCGGGCACCGACACCAGGCTGCGGAAGATCGGGATCATCCGGCCGAAGAAGACCGCCTTGACTCCGTGCTTGGCGAACCAGGCCTCGGTACGGTCCAGGTCGGACACCTTGACCAGCGGCAGCTTGGCGGCGATGGCCCGGGTGCGGTCCCGGCCGAGCAGCGCGCCCAGGTAGTACAGCGCGACCGCGCCGACCACCGAGCCCGCGGTGGTCCAGATGATCGCGGCCAGCAGGCTCATCCCGCCGCGGCTGGCGGTGAACCCGGCCAGTGGCAGGAACACCTCGCTGGGCAGTGGCGGGAACAGGTTCTCCAGCGCGATGGCCAGACCGGCGCCCGGCGCGCCGAGGGTGGTCATGAGGTCGGTGACCCAGGTGATGATTCCGTCGAACATGGTGTCAACGCTAGGAATTCCGGCCTGAGAACACCCTGAGGCAGACCATCGGATCCGGGTGGGCGCACCGCAGGAAAAGAATGCGGGAAACCGCAGTGCGCGCCGGGCTCAGCGGTGGTTGGCGTGCTCGGCCAGGCCCAGCGCGCAGCGGCGGATGAACGTGGTCAGCGCCCACCGGTACAGCCAGCCGGTGCCGGGCACCCGCGGCCGGAAGCTGGAATGCCAGTGGATCTCGGTGCCGGTCCCGGCGGGTTCGAGGTCGATGTTGGCCCGGTACTCCCGCAGCGGCAGCCCGCCCAGCAGCGTGTAGCCCAGCCTGCGGTCCGGCACCAGCTCCACCACCTGCTCCCGGGTGGTCCGCTTACCCCGGCGGAACAGCCGGATCGCGCCCACGCTCTCCCCGCCCGACTCGCCGGCGCGCTCCAGCTCGAACCCGGTGAACGGCGCCCACCCCGGCCAGCTCGGCCCACTGCGCACCAGCGCGTAGACCGCCGCGGGCGCGGCTGTGGACCGCACCCGAACCTCGATCCGCTGCACCGCCATGAGATCCCTCCTTCGTGTACCAGTTGGTACATGTACCATATGGTTCACTCAGACGGAAGGCGGTGCCGGTGTCGGCGGCGAAGGAGAAACTGCTGGCCGCGGCGGTGGCCTGGTGCGCGGAGCACGGTGTCGGCGAGCTGAGCCTGCGGCAGCTGGCGACCGCGCTGGGCACCAGTCACCGGATGCTGATCTACCACTTCGAGTCCAAAGCGGGCCTGCTGGTCGAGGTGGTCCGCGAGGTCGAACGCCGCCAGCGCGCCGCCTTCGCCGAACTGGACCGCACCGGCGCCTCCCCCGCCACCGCGCCGCGGGAGTTCTGGCGCAGGCTCACCGATCCGGAACTGGCCCCGCTGATCCGGCTGTTCTTCGAGCTGTACGGCCAGGCCCTGCAGGGTCGCCCCGGCACCACCGGGTTCCTGGACGGCATCGTCACCTCCTGGACCGAACCGATGGCGGACTGGCTGCGGGCCAACGGTTTCCCGGACGCGGCCGCCCAGGCCCAGGCCCGCCTCGGCCTGGCGGTCACCCGCGGCCTGCTGCTGGACCTGCTGGCCACCGGCGACCGGGCGGCGGTGGACGCGGCGATGGAGGCTTTCATTCTTGCCACCGAGGACACCCAGCGCCGACTTGCATCGATCGGGTGACCGGAGCAGCCACCGTTCACCCGGTCGGTCCCTCCCTGGCGAGCTGGCCGGTTGGAGATGATGCGGTGATGGCGAGGGAGGACGCGGTCCGCGCAGTGCTGCGCCGCTACGGCAGGTCCAGGGACTTCCACCGACAACAGACCCTGCTGTCCGAAGGCGCCGAGAGCGACGAGGTCCTGCTCATCGAGCAGGGCCTGGTCAAGGTGCTGCTCTCCGGCGGCAACGGCACCGAGCTGATCGCCGGTTTCTACGGGGCAGGCGAGCTGATCGGCGAACTGGGCGTGATCGAGGAGGTGCCGCGCAGCGCCACGGTCATCGCGCACACCGCGGGCAGCGCCGTGCACGTGCCCAGGGCGGTGTTCCTGAGCCTGATGCGCACCAACCAGGACGTGCTGCTGCTGGTGAACTCCACCCTGCAGCGCCGCCTGCGCAACGCCGACCACCGCGGCCTGTCCGTGGCCTTCCAGGACGTGCCGACCAGGGTGGCCAAACAGCTGCTGAGCTGGGCCGATGACCGCGGCGAGCAGACCGAGCACGGGGTGGCCATCCGCGGCATGAGCCAGAAGGAACTGGCCCAGTCCGTGGGCGCCTCGGCCAAGACGGTGGACGCCGCGCTCAAGCGGTTCCGCGCCCAGGGCCTGGTGCGCACCAGCCGCCTGCGTTACCTGCTGCCCGACCCACGCCGCCTGGCCGAACAGGTCTGAGTCCAGTCGGCCCGTTCTCCCTGGGACGCGGGAGAACTCATCGGCCATTCGCAGCACACTCCCGCCCATGACGTGGCCTATCCGTCTGTCACCCGTGTGGAGGTAGTGCGTGGCCCTCATGCCTGTAAACCGGACCGTGCTCGGCATCGACCTGATCGACTCCGGCAGCAACCCCGGCTACCACCTGGACGTGGCGGCCCAGAAAATGCGCGAATTCACCGAGACGGCCCTGGCCGGCCGCGAGATAGCCAAGGCCGACGCCGTGGACTGGCAGCACACCGGCGACGGCCTGCTGGCGGCCTTCCCCCAGGAAATGCTCGGCAACCTGGTCGACGCCACCCAGCTGCTCGACGAACTGGCCGCCGAGCACAACCGCTGGCACAAGCCCGACGTCCGCCTGCGCATCTGTCTCGGCATCGGCCCGCTGCCCACCCACGAGGGCCTGCACCGCACCAACATCGACTGCGCCCGGATGCTGGACGCCCCGGTCTTCCGCACCGTCCTCCGCCAGTGCGCCCAGGCCGGCCCGGCGGAGTTCAACACCGGCCTGATCCTCTCCGCCAAGGCTTACGAGGACGTCTTCGGTGGCCCCTACACCGACCTGGTCAAGCAATCCGACTTCAGCCGGATCACCTTCCAGCACAAGGAAACCGAGAACACCGCCTGGATCCGCGTCCCCGGCTTCGCCGCCGAACGCCTCACCGCCTTCGCCGAACCCCAGCCACTACCCGAACCGGTGACCAAGCCCGAGGACAAGCCCGGCGAGGCGACCCGCCGGGTCGCGGCCAGCAGCGCGGTGAACAACACGGTCAACGGCGAGATGAACGGCGTCCAGGCCGGTGAGATCCACGGCGGCGTGCACTTCGGCGACCGCCGCCGTCGCTGACCGGCTCAGCCCACCACACCCGGCCGGCTGACCACCTCATCCGCCAGTCCGTACGCCACCGCCTCCGGCGCGCTGAACCACCGGTCGCGGTCGGCGTCGGCGGTGATCTGCTCCACCGTTTTGCCGGTCTGCGCCGCGGTGATCTCCGCGACCAGCAGCTTGAGCTTGGCGAACTCCGCGGCGCGGATGGCGATGTCCGAGGCGGTGCCGGAGAGCCCGGCGTGCGGCTGGTGCATCAGCACCCTGGTGCGCGGCAGCACGTACCGCTTGCCCGGTGTGCCGGAGGAGAGCAGGAACTGGCCCATCGAGGCGGCCATGCCCATCGCCCAGGTGGAGACGTCCGGGGCGATCAGTTGCATGGTGTCGTAGATGGCCAGGCCCGCGTTGACCGAGCCGCCGGGGGAGTTGATGTAGAAGACGATGTCCCGTTCCGGGTCCTCGGCGGCCAGCAGCAACATCTGGGCGCTGATCCGGTTCGCGCTCTCATCGTCCACTTCGGACCCGAGGAACACGATGCGTTCACTCAGCAGCCGGTCGAACACCGAGTCGCTGAGGCTGAGCCCGGCCCCCGCGCGCATCCGCAACTCCCCGCCCCATTCCGTGCCGTTGTCCCGAGCCACGTTCCGCCTCCCTGGTCGTTGTCTGTGCTCGACGGTAGACCGGGCGGCCGGGACGCGGGACCGGGTTCGCTCTCAGCGCATCCCGGTCCCGCTGGGTGATCAGCAGCCGTCGCGGAGGTAATAGGCGTTGGAGATGAACCGGTCACCCGTGCTGCCCTGGCGTTCCAGGTTCGTCACGCCCTTGCCGACGCACCGGTCCGCGGTGCCGCCGAGACCGCCGTACCAGCGCACCCGGATGGTGATCCGGTCCGCGGCGCCGCAGTGGTTGTACTTGGCGTAGTTGTTCTCCACGAAGAATCCACACGGCGCCTGTTCAGCCGACGGGGACGCGAGGGCGACCGCACTGCCGGAGAATGCGGTCACCGCGAAAGCGAAAACGGTGAGTGATCGAGCGATACGCATACCCGGAAGTATGTCGGTGACTCCTGGGGGCACGCACGGCGAACCAAGATCATCGTTGCCACGTTCATTCGATGGTGGCCTGAGGGTAGCCCGACGCACGAGCCGGCCAAAGGTTGCCTACGACCTACGTCACCAGCAAATATAACGACTCGATATACCCGGTGGACCTGGTGGCAACCCCTGGACCCCAGGAGGCGTCTTCTTCACGGAGCCACCAAGACCGCCCCAATTACCGAGGGCGGCAATCCACCAAGGGGGATAAAGGAAATGGGTACTCGTCTCGCATTCACCGGAATTACCGCGGCTGCCATCGCCACCGCATTTCTGGCCGCACCGGTCGCGTTCGCCGCGGACGAGGTGATCGGCGCCATCGGGGTCCAGGACAAGTCGATCAGGGCCGGCCAGGAGGTCCTGGTCCGGGCCTACTGCAAGGACCCGAAGTTCACCGGCTCGAAGATCACCTCCGCGGTGCTGGACGCGCCGCCGCTGACCGGCAAGCCCGGCCAGTCCTACACCTCCGACGGCCGGATCAAGCCGGAGACCAAGCCCGGCACGCACACCCTGTCCTTCGTCTGCGCCGGCAAGACCATCACCGGCAGCTTCGAGGTGCTGCCCGGCAAGCGCCGTCCCGGCGCCACCCCGCGCAAGCCGGTGGAGACCAAGGCCAACGAGCAGGTCAAGGTCAAGCCCAAGGGCGCGGCCGAGACCGGTGGCGGCGCGCTGGCCCAGCAGGGCCTCGGCGAGAGCCTGGACTGGATGTCCGTGGGTGGCTTCGCCGCGGGTGGCCTGGCCGCCGTGGCCGCCGGTGTGATCATCTTCCGCAACCGCCGCCAGAAGGCCTGAGCCAGCGCGAAATCCGTTCGCCGGGGGGTTGAACGGGCAGGTAGAACAACAGCCATGCTTCGCAAGTACCCGCGCACGCCGCATCTGGAGGGGTCCCGGCGGCAACCCGGTGACCACGACCTCGCCGCGGTCGGGTACGCCGAGATCGCCGGACGCTACCTGGTGGTGGCGGAGAAGCTGGACGGCGCGAACGCCGCGATCAGTTTCACCGCCGAGGGCGAGCTGCGGTTGCAGAGCCGCGGCCACTACCTCACCGGCGGCCCGCGGGAACGCCAGTTCGACCAGTTCAAGTCCTGGGCCGCCGCGGCCGCGCACCTGCTGTGGCCGCGGCTGTCCGACCGGTACGTGCTGTACGGGGAATGGCTCTACGCCAAGCACACCGTCTGCTACGACCGGCTGCCGCACTACTTCTGCGAGTTCGACGCCCTGGACCGGCACACCGGGGTCTTCCTGTCCACCGCGGCCCGGCGCGCACTGCTCGACGGGCTGCCGGTGTGCCCGGTGCCGGTGCTGCACACCGGCCCACTGTCCACTGTGGCCGAACTGACCGCGCTGCTCGGCCCGTCCACCTGCGGACCGGAGCAGATGGAAGGGCTCTACATCAAGGTCGAGCAGGGCGCGGAGACCGTCGGCCGGTACAAGTGGGTGCGCCCGAGCTTCCTGACCGAGGTGCTCGATTCCGGCGGTCACTGGCTGGACCGTCCGATCACGCCCAACCGGCTCGCCGACCCGGAGGCGCTGTATGCGGGTCTTTGAGCGGCTCTGCCCGACCGGTCCACAGTGGACGGTGCCGTGGACGGAGATCACCGAGGCGTTCGACTGGGTGCGCAGGCTGCGCGGCGTGGCCCAGGATCCGGTGCACCACGCCGAGGGCGATGTCTGGACGCACACCCGGATGGCCTGCGAGGCCCTGGCCGCGCTGCCTGAATGGCGGTCCCGCCCGGCCGCGGAGCGGGTCCGCCTGTTCGCCACGGTCCTGCTGCACGACGTGGCCAAACCGGTGTGCACCCAGGTGGATCAGGAGGGCCGGATCACCGCCCGCGGCCACTCCCGCCGCGGCGAGATCATGGCCCGCCGCATCCTGTGGGAGCTGGACGCGCCCATTGCCTGGCGCGAGCACGTCTGCTGCCTGATCCGGCACCACCAGGTCCCGTTCTGGGCCCTGGAACGCCCGGACCTGGACCGCATCGCCTTCCGCGCCAGCCTGCTGGCGAGCAACGCCGACCTGGTCCTGCTGGCCACCGCCGACATCCTCGGCCGGAGCTGCGCGGACACCGCCGAGGTGCTGGACAACATCGCGCTGTACCAGCAGTACTGCGCCGAAGCCCGCTGTCTGGACCGCCCCCGCGAGTTCCCCTCCGAGCACGCCCGCTTCACCTACTTCCGCACCCCCGGCCGCGATCCGGACTACGCCGCGCACGACGACACCCGCCTCACCGCCACCGTCCTCAGTGGACTCCCCGGCGTGGGCAAGGACCACTGGATCGCCCGGCACCGCCCGGGAATCCCGGTGGTCAGCCTGGACGCCCTGCGCGCGGAACTCCGCATCGCCCCCGACGGCGACCAGCGCCCGGTGGCCGCCGCCGCGCACCAGGCCGCCCGCGAACACCTGCGGGCCGGCCGGAGTTTCGTCTGGAACGCCACCAACATCTCCCGCCAGCTCCGCGACCGCTGCATCGGCCTGGCCGCCGCCTACCACGCCCGCATCGACCTGGTCTCCCTGGAGGCCCCGCCCGCGATCCTGCGCGCCCGCAACCGGTCCCGGCCGGCGCCGGTGCCGGCAGCGGTGATCGACCGCCTGCTGCACCGCTGGGAAACCCCCGACCCCACCGAGGCCCACCGGGTGAGCTGGCTCAGCACCGCCGGGTAGAACTGGAGGCATGGCGTTGCGCGTGACCTTCATCCTGCCGGTGTTCCCCCGGACCCCCATCGGCGGCTTCCGGGTGGTCTACGAGTACGCCAACCGCCTCACCGCCCTGGGCTGCCAGGTCACCGTCGTGCACGAACGCTGGCGCGAAGGCCGCCGACACCCCCTCCGCCACCTGCGCGAACAGGCCCGCGACCACCGCAACACCCGCGCCCCGCACCGAGCGATCCCCTGGTTCCAGGTAGATCCCCAGGTCCGCCTGCTGATCGTGCCCACCCTCACCCCCGAGCACATCCCACCCGCCGACGTGGTCGTGGCCACCCACTGGAAAACCGCCACCCTGCTCCCCCGCCTCACCCCCGCCCACGGCGCCCCCCACCACCTCGTCCAGGGCTACGAAACCTGGAACGTCCCCAACCCCGCCCCCGTCAACGAAGCCCTGCTGCTCCCCATCCCCAAAATCACCGTCTCCACCCACCTCACCCGCGTGCTCACCGACCTGGGCGTCCACAGTGGACAGATAACCACCATCCCCAACGGCCTGGACCACACCACCTACCACCCGCCCCCGCGCTCCCAGCCCCGCGCCGGCGTCGCCGTTCTGCTCAGCGACAGCACCGCCAAGGACTCCCCCACCGCCCTGGCCGCCCTGCGCCAGGTGCACGCCAAGTACCCCGGCCTCCAGGTCAGGGCCTTCGGCGTCATCCCCCAACCCCACCACCTACCACCCTGGATCCACTACACCCAGGGCCTGACCGGCAAGGCCCTCGCCGACCGCGTCTACCGCCAAAGCGCCATCTACCTGTGCAGCTCCAGCACCGAAGGCTGGGGTTTCCCCGCCGCCGAGGCGATGGCCTGCGGCGCCGCCGTGGTCAGCACCCGCAACGGCGGCGTGGAGGACTTCTGCCACCACAACAAAACCGCCCTGCTGGTCAACGTAGGCGACCCCACCGCCATGGCAGAGGCCATCATCCGCCTACTCCGCAACGAAACCCTGCGCACCCACCTGACCACCGCCGCTCAGGCCACCACCGCAACCATGGACTGGCAAGCCTCCGCCACCACACTCCTGGCCACCCTCACAAAGTCCACCTAGTCCCCCAACCTCATCCCCAATTCCCGCAACGCGTCGGCCCGCTCCCCGATGAGCTTCATCCGCGCCGCCCACTCCACCGCCTCGTAGTGCGCGCTCCCCGCCGCCGACCCCTGCCCCGGCCACTTCCGGTAGTGCAACCCCACCGCGGACTCGAAAAACCCGCCCGTCACCACACTCGCCGCCAGCAACAACCCGGTGTCATCGCTCCCCGGAACCGCCATCCACCCACCCAGCAACACCGCCAGCTCCCGCCGGATGCACAAGGTCGTCGGATGCACCGGCAACCGAAACCCGTTCTCCCGCCACAAATCCAGCACCAACCCCGGCTCCAGCCACCCCGCCGCCGGATCCCCCTCGAACCCCACCAATTCCCCATCAGGCAACAAATCCAACGCCCGCGAGGTGCTCCACCCCACCCCGTCCTGCCCAGTGACCGCGGCGATGTCCCGCGCCAGCACCCCCGGCGTCAGCACATCATCCTGATCCAGGTTCTTCACCAGCTCGCCCGAGGCCCGCGCCAGCGCCAGATTCCGGGTGATCGCCACCCCACCCGGCCGCCCGTCGCCAAACCGGATCCGCTCGTCCGCGGGCAACACCTCCGCCGCGACCCCGGTCCGCCCATCCTCCTGAACCAGCCATTCCCACCGCCACCCCGCGGGCAACTCCTGCCCCCACAACGATTCCCAAGCGGCCAGCAAATGCTCAACCCGAGGCTGGTACACGGCGGTAATCACCGAAATCGCACGCACCACCCCACCCTACTGAGCCACCAGCGAGAATCCCGGTAACCGCAGCCCCACAAAGGACCCCCATGAGCGACCCCATCCGCCTGTCCGTCCTGGACACCTCCCCCATCGTCCAAGGCGCCACTCCCCAACAAGCCCTGCGCAACACAGTCGACCTGGCCACCCTGGCCGACTCCCTGGGCTACCACCGCTACTGGGTCCCCGAACACCACGGCATGCGCGGCGTGGCCAGCACGTCCCCCGCGGTCCTCATCGCCCACCTGGCCAACACCACCACAACCCTCCGCCTGGGCGCAGGCGGCGTCCTACTCCCCAACCACGCCCCCCTGGTGATCGCCGAACAATTCGCCACCCTGACCGCCCTACACCCCGGCCGAATAGACCTCGGCATCGGCAAAGCCCCCGGCGGCCGCCAACAAGTGATCAACGAAATCCGCCCCGCCGCCACCCGAACCGCAAAACCCTTCCCCCACCAGCTAACCGAACTCCAGACCTACCTCAACCCCCCGGAAAACGCGCCCATCAAAGCAATCCCCGCCATCAACGGCACCCCACCACCCCTCTGGCTGCTCGGCTCCTCCCCCACCAGCGCCACACTCGCCGCCACCCTGGGCCTCCCCTACGCCTACGCCCACCACCTGAACCCCACCGCGGCAGCGGAAGCCCTGCACACCTACCGAACCCACTTCCGCCCCACCCCCCAAACCCCAGCCCCGACAACCCTGGTCAGCCTCGCCGCGATAGCCGCGGAAACCGACCCCCAAGCCGAATACCTGGCCGGCTCCATCCGCCGGAAAGTCCTCAGCCGCCACCACGGCACCCGAATCCAACTCCCCACCCCGGAAGAAGCCGCCATCCATCCCTACACCGCAGCCGACCACACCCACCTGGCCACCCACTCCGCCAAACTCCTGGTCGGCAGCCCGGAAAAACTGACCGCAGACCTGCAAGCGATCCTGGACACCACCGGCGCCACCGAAATCATGGTGACCACTCCGGTGTATCGCCACGCAGACCGCCGCCGGTCCTACGAACTGCTCGCCACGATCATCGACCAGTTGCACGCGAGCTGAGGTAGTACAGCAACGCAACCAGCGTCCCGGATCCAAGAAGTTCGTTGCGCTGAGCCAAATCCCCCACCCGCCCCAGCTCCACCCACTCGACCCGCCCCGCTTCCTCGGTGTCCGTCGGCTCCCCGACACGCTCAGCCGCACGCCACAGGAACACCTCAACGGGAGCCGTGACCTGCCCCGGCAACGGCTCAAAGCTGATCAGGTGCTCGGCTTCGCCAACCGGCCGCCAGCCGCTTTCCTCGACCGCTTCCCGCGCAGCCGTCGCCGCGGCGTCCTCCCCTTCCTCAACCAGCCCGCCCAGCAGCTCATAACCCCACTGCCCAGTGGCGAACCGATACCGCCACAACATCAACACCCGGTCCTGGCCGTCAACGATCAGCGCGATCGCGATCCGCCCCAGGTGAACGACGTGGTGCTCCCAGCGCGCACCATTGGGCGCCTCCACCTCGACCAGGCCAACCCGCACCCACCGGTTGTCATAGACCAGCCGCTCACCGTAGGTCTGCCACGCTCCGCGCTCCGCTGCCACGGCGGAAAGCCTACGAATGCCGGACGCTGTGCGACCGAACGTACGGCGGAACCTGGCCCGCGCGCACCCTGTTCCAGCTCGACAACCTGCCTTTTTGTGGGGCAGGTGGGGCTCGAACCCACGACCTGACAGATTAGAGATGGTGTCAGCCGTCGTTTGTCGACAACTCGCGTCGCCCGCCGCCACCTCGGATGACGCTGAGAACAACTGGCCGCTGTGGACGGCTATCCGTGATCGTCTGTCATCGTTCTCCGAGGGTAAAACGTGGGCCACGGTCGTATCCTGACACCCCTGGCGACCCTCTCGACGAACTGTCGGCGGGCGGGCAGCGGTCGCACGGACAGGCTGGATGACCGCGTTGACGGGAGTAGATCCTAGGCACTACTGTTCACGCCGCGTCGGCCAACCTGGCTCGCGCACGTTTGGGAGCAACCGCCCTTGGCCAGTGCTCCCCGACACTCCAGATACTCCCCGGAGTCTTCTAGGAGCAGGATCCCCCCTGCATACCACCAGAGGACTCCAAGCATGCCCAACGAAGTCGAACCCCGACCGCGTCTCCCCCTGGGACAGCTCGTCAGCAAAGTCTTTCTTGCTGCGCCTGCGGCCGGCTTGGCCATCTTCGCGCTTTCCAATCAGACCACTATCACCGTCATCGCACTTGCTGTCGTCGCCACCATCAGCGTCGTACTTGTTGTCCTTGTCGTCGTTGGCTCCATCATCAGCAGAGTGCTCTTCAGCGAACAAGACGCCCCTGCTCAACGTCTTGTTCTCCTCCTCTGCAGCGTCTTGCCGTTCGTGAGACGAGATGAGCAGCTCACTTCAAGGCGTTCCCCAACCGCGGAAAACGGCAGTAGCACGAGCCCGCACTAGAACTGCGCCGACCATCCATACATCGTCCGGAACGCACCGCAGTACGCTAATGCGGCTGCGACGTAACCCCAACACGTGCCTCTACAACTTGGGAACCCGTTACGGCACACCAGGTAGACCGCTGACCTGCGCTGAGGTGCGGTCCTGGTTAACCGCTGTTGACCAGTGCTAACGGCACGTGAACAGCACGAACCCGTGGACGGTTTACTTCCCCAGGGTTCCGGCCGCGATCCGGTGCAATGTGTCGGGCAAGTACGGAGCCACCTCGCTGGCGTCGCACAGAATGTCACGGACGGCTTCGTCGTTGAAGTTCTGTCGGGCCTGTTCGTAGTACGGGGTCTGAAGGCGTCGCACGAGGTTGACGTACTCATCCAAGTCGGCCACCTGAAGGTGACCGCCGCCAAGGAACGGCCCAGCGCTCAGCCAGCTAAGCAGCCAGGCAAGACCATCAGCCCCTAGGAGCACCGTCAAATCGATGTGCGCGTCGTAGCCACCCGCATTGCCAGGGTCGCACCGATGTGGCACCGGATCTGGCTCGATCGTCTTGTGGACGATCTTGAAGTCGTGGTCCAGGTATCGACCGTCAGTCTCGCGCGTCCGCCAAACGACGATCCCGTCATTCGGGGCGCTTGTGATGGGCTTGCCGCAGGCGTCGCACGACCAGCTATCCAAGGGCATTCGCGTCTCCTTAGTGGCGGTGGTACCTGTATCGCCGCCTCCGGCGGCCTGTTACTGCCATCACACTTCTGAGACATGCCGCCGACATCACCCCATTGGCAAGCCTGTGGGCTGGTCGATGCCGTCAGGCGTCTAGCTGTCCATGGGCGCGGCAGCCGAGCGCCCCACCCACTCGGTCAACCAGCCGCCCGGCGCTCGTACCCGCGTACCGCCCTTGGCACCGGGTTCTTCCCCTCCCCCAAGGAAGGGAGCTCGCGTCCTCCCCTCGACCTGGCTCGCCCCGACCACGCGGGTCAAGGGGGCATCTCCCCTTGACATGGGCGCCAGGCTGGGAACGCCCCCTTGATGCGTGTGGTTGCCCTCGCGGAGGTCGACGGGAGGACGCGAACCCCGGACCACCCACCTCACCGCGGCGTTCGACGGCTCCCCGTCCTCCTGGAGACCTGCCCGTCCGATCTCGTGTTCTGCGGTTCCTGTGGGGCTGCGCGGGGTCGTTCCCGTGGGTGCGGCGGCCGGCACTCCCCTACCTCGGCGGAGCGCCCACGGGCGGCAGGTCCGCTTGGGCGCTCCGCACAACCCTGCGGAGTGCCGGCCGCCGTGCCCTCGGGTGACAGCACGGCCCCGTGCAGCCTCGCAGGGGCCGCCTTGAACAAGAGAAGAAACTTTGAACACCTGCTCGGCAGGGGGGCTCAGGCAGGGTCCTTAATGACGCGCTTGTCGTAGCCAGCGGCCACCAGGCGCTCGTAGGCGGCCCAGACCTCGGTGGGCATCTCCTGCGGCAGGGCAACACCCTGTTCGCCGTGCAACACGATGCGCTGCGTGTCGGCCGTAATGGTGTTGATCACCCGGGTGTCGTCGCCGATGCTGCGGAGGTAGTCGACAAGCTCGACCTGCTGCGCCGAACACAGCACGTCGACTTCGGGCCACATCTTCCGGCAGAGCGCGTACGCCCGGCGCTGCTGGTACGGGCGGCAGACGATCATCACGGACGCCACCTCGATCCCGTGTGACTCCAGCAGCGCCCGGGACAGCTCGAAGTTCTCGCCGGTGTACCGGGCCTTGGGCTCCACCAGGATCGCCTCGTCGGGCACGCCGAGTTCGATGGCGCGCTCCCGGTAGTGCACGGCCTCGCCACGCGGAAAGCGGTCGACGGTGGTGGGGGCATTGGCCCCGGTGAACACGATCAGCGGGAGGTAGCCAGCGTGGTACAGCTCGGCCGCGTGGTCGGCGACGCCGAGATCGTGGCTGCCCAGGCCGATTCCGACGTCACAGCGGCGAGGCTGGTCGTCGATCCGGTTGTAGTCCCACAAGATCCGGACGTCTTCAAGGATGTCCTGGGGCAGTGCGTCGGGCACGGCGGTGCTCTCCTAGTCAGTGATGGGGAAGTTGTACGTCCACGCGAAACGGCTTGGGAACACCGTGAGCGAACTCGACAAACACAGCACCGGACCTCCACCCAGACCGGTGAACACTCAACCGCAGGGCCACTGCCCCCTCGGAAGTCACGACGGGTTCACCAGAACCATGAGATCAACGTGGGAAAAGCGTGGTGGTGGCCTAGCCCCTCCACCACGCCACCCCGTTACCTGCCTTTTTGTGGGGCAGGTGGGGCTCGAACCCACGACCTGACAGATTATGAGTCTGCTGCTCTGACCAGCTGAGCTACTGCCCCCAGCGACGTCCGCCGCACCCGGGATGGGATGCGGATCACCCTACCAACGCCGCCCCCGCCCCCCGTCGCGAACCCGGCACACTCCGCCCACCCCTGGCAAGTGACCCACGCCACACCGCGCACCCCGATCCGAACCCCCGCCACGCACGAACCCCCTGCAGTCCCCCCGGTCCCGCCGCGGGGCCATGAGCGGAGGTGGAACGGCATGCCGGAGGTGGCCGCAACGCTGGGCAGGCTGGTGGAGGACGTGCTGGGAGCGGGGTTGCCGGTGCGGGTCCGGGGGTGGGACGGGAGTGAGGTGGGGCCGTCCGGTGGGCCGGTGGTGGTGTTGCGGTCGCCGGTCGGGGTGCGGCGGTTGGTGTGGGACCCGAGCGAGTTGGGGTTCGCGCGGGCTTTTGTGGCCGGGGAGATCGAGGTGGAGGGCGATCTCTACGAGGCGTTGCGGCGGGTGTGGGCGTTCGCGCGGGAGCGGGGGCGGCCTCGGGTGGGGTGGCGGCAGCGGGTTCGGGCGGTGCGGGTGGCGGCCCGGCTGGGGGTGCTGGGGTGGCGGCCGGCGGCGCCCGCGGAGGAGGCGCGGTTGCGGGGGCGGGTGCACACGCGGGGGCGGGATCGGGCGGCGATCGCGCATCACTACGACCTGGGGAACGAGTTCTACGAGGCGTTGCTGGAACCGCACATGGCCTACTCCTGCGGGTACTGGACCTCGGGCGAGGCGGACTACACGCACACCGACGCGCAGCGGGACAAGCTCGACCTGGTCTGCCGGAAACTGGGGCTGCGGCCCGGAATGCGGTTTCTGGACGTGGGGTGCGGGTGGGGGTCGCTGATCCTGTTCGCGGCCGAGCACTACGGGGTGCGGGCCACCGGGATCACCCTGTCGGCGCGGCAGGGTGAGTTCGTGCGGCGGCGGATCGCCGAGCGTGGGCTGGGCGACCTGGTCGAGGTCCGGGTGCAGGACTACCGGGAGCTGGCCGGGGAGCCGTTCGACGCGGTGGCCTCGATCGAGATGGGGGAGCACGTGGGCGCGGCGAACTACCCGGTCTACACCGCCACCCTGTTCCGGATGACCAAGGCCGAAGGACGGTTGTTGCTGCAACAGATGTCCCGCGGCGCGGTGGCGCCGGGCGGTGGCGCGTTCATCGAGGGCTATGTGGCGCCGGACATGACCATGCGGCCGGTCGGGCAGACCGTGGACGCGCTGGAGCAGGCCGGGTTCGAGGTGCGGGACGTGCACGCGTTGCGGGAGCACTACGTCCGTTCGGTGCTCGCCTGGGCCGACACCCTGGCACAACACTGGGACGAGTTCACGCAACTGGCCGGGGTCGGGCAGGCGCGGGTGTGGCGGCTCTACCTGGCCGGCGGGGCGCTGGCCTTCGCGGAGAACCGGATGGGGGTGGACCAGATCCTCGCGGTGCGGCCCACCGCCTCGGGGGTCAGCGGAATGCCCGATACCCGGGAGCACCTGCTGAGCGCGAGGATGCCCGGATGAACCCGGTGCTGCTCAACCTGCTGGTCTGCCTGGGCACCCTGCTGGTGCTGCTGGCCGCGACCTTCCTGATCTCGGTGACCCGGCGGCGCTACGACATCATCGACGGCTTCTGGGGCGCCGGGTTCGCCGCGGTGGCGCTGGTCAGCTTCGGACTCTCCGCCGGGCACGGGATGCTGTGGCAACGGGCGCTGATCACCGCGCTGACCGTGCTGTGGGGGTTGCGGCTGGCCTGGCACATTCTGCGGCGCAACCACGGTCAGCCCGAGGACAAGCGCTACGTCGAACTGATGGCGGCGGCCAAGGGGAACCCGTTGGCGCACCTGGTGAAGCGGGTCTACCTGCTGCAGGGCGCGGTGCTGTGGTTCGTCTCGCTGCCGGTCCAGATCGGACAGTACGCCGAGCCCGTCAGCACCCTGCTGACCGTGCTCGGCGTCCTGGTGTGGGCGGTCGGGTTCGCCTTCGAGGCGGTCGGGGACGCCCAGCTCAAGCGGTTCAAGGCCGATCCGGCCAACCAGGGCCAGATCATGGACTCGGGGCTGTGGCGCTACACCCGGCACCCCAACTACTTCGGCGACGCCGCGCTCTGGTGGGGTCTGTACCTGCTGGCCTGCCAGAGCTGGCTCGGGGCGGCCACCGTGCTGTCCCCGGTGCTGATGACCTACGTTCTCACCCAGCGCACGGGCAAGGCGCTGCTGGAGCGCCACCTGCTGGTCTCCCGGCCGGGATACCGCGAGTACGTGCGGCGGACCAGCGGGTTCTTCCCGTTGCCGCCCAAGAAGATCTGAGGAAGGAACGTCATGCGCGTCGGAGACCTCGTCGACGAGTTCGAGCTGCCCGACCAGGACGGCAAGCCCCGCACGCTCAGCGGACTGCTCGCCGACGGTCCGGTGGTGCTGTTCTTCTACCCGGCCGCGATGACCTCCGGCTGCACCGCGGAGAGCTGCCACTTCCGGGACCTGGCCGCGGAGTTCGCCGCGGTCGGCGCGCAGCGGGTGGGCATCAGCGCGGACCCGGTGGACAAGCAGCGCCAGTTCGCCGAGACCAACTCCTTCGACTACCCGCTGCTGTCCGATGTGGACCGGACGGTGGCCAAGAAGTTCGACGTGGCAAGGCGATTCGGCCCGCTCGCGGTCAAGCGGCACACCTTCGTGATCGGCCAGGACCGCCGGATCATCGCCGTGATCAAGAGCGAGCTGCGGATGAGCGTGCACGCGGACGACGCTCTGGCCGCCCTCCGCGCGCACGCCCAGTCCTGAGCTATCCCTTGCGGGACAAGGCGATCTGCCACACGTTGAGGTAGCCGGAGCGGAACCCGGCCTCGGAGTAGGCCAGGTAGAACTCCCACATCCGGCGGAACGTGCGGTCGAAGCCGAGCTGTTCGACGCGGGGCCAGTTCGCCAGGAACCGTTCCCGCCACAGCCGCAGGGTCTGCGCGTAGTGCGGACCCAGCGGCCTGCGGCCCGCGCCGGTCAGCTCGGTGTCCTCGCGCACGTTGCGCCCGATCGACTCCAGCGACGGGCAGATGCCGCCGGGGAAGATGTACTTGTGGATCCAGCTGTAACTGTCCGCGGTGGCCAGCATCCGGTCGTGCGGCATGGTGATCGCCTGGATCGCCACCCGCCCGCCGGGCCGGGTCAGCCGGTTCAGCGTGCTGAAGTAGACCGGCCAGAACTCCCGGCCGACCGCCTCGATCATCTCCACGCTGACCACCGCGTCGTAGCCGCCCTCGGCCTCCCGGTAGTCCTGTAGCCGCACGGTGATCCGCTCGCTCAGCCCGGCCGCGGCGATCCGCTGCTCGGCGAGCCGCTTCTGCTCCGGTGAGATGGTCAGCGAGGTGACCTGCGCGCCGCGCTCGGCGGCCCGGATCGCCAGCGCGCCCCAGCCGGTGCCGATCTCCAGCAACCGGGTGCCCGGACCGACTCCGGCATAATCCAGGATGCCGTCGATCTTGCGTAGCTGGGCCTGTTCCAGGTCCGTGCCGTCGGCGGCGAACCAGGCCGCGGAGTAGGTCAGGCTGGGGTCCAGGAACAGGCCGAACAGCTCGTTCGACAGGTCGTAGTGCCGATGAATATTCTCCCGCGCGCCGGGCACGGTGTTCTTCTCCGCCACGGGCTGGGTGCGTTCCACCCAGCGTCGCAACGCCTGCAGTGGTTTCGGGATCAGCCGGGACATCCGGGCGGCGAACGGGGTGAGCAGGTCGGCCAGCTCGGAGGCGGTCCAGTCGCCGACCATGTAGGACTCGCCGAAGCCGATCTTGGCGTCCGCGCCGAGCCGGTGGAAGAAGTCGCGCGGCCGCAGCACGCGCATGACCGGGGTGTCCGGTCCGCCCGCGCCGAGGCGTTCGCCGCCGGCCAGCAGCACCCGCACCGGCAGATCGCGCACCGCGTGCCGGAACAGGCGTTCGGCCACCCACGCGCGCACCGGCGAGTCGGGCGCGGTGGCCAGGCCGGGCCAGCGTTGCTCGGCCGGGCGCGGTAGTTCACGTCCGGCCGTCGCGGCAGGACCAGCGGATAGTGTCGTCACTGGATGCCCTCCTGAGGAACGTGCGCGAGTCGGCGGACCACGGGTACCCGGCGTAGCCACAACGCTATGCCGTGCAACCGGATCAGCGCGCTCACCCGATAGGTGAGCAACGGGCGCCGCAGCAGCAGGCTCGCCAGCACACCGGGGGTGACCGGTCGCCGTCGACCGCGCAGGGATGCCACGAACGGGGGTTTGTCCTGCTGGCGCAACGTGATCGTCACCGCCACGCGTTCCCCCGGCGGGCTGATCCGCATCTGGTAGCGGCCGCCCATGGCCAGGAACGGGGACACGTAGAACTCCTTGTCCACCTGGACCCGTCCGTCCTCGTCGGGGTGCAGCACGTAGCAGTGTCGTTCGCCGTAGGTGTTGTGCACCTCGGCCAGCACGCATTCCAGTCCACCGTCCGGGCGGTGGCACCAGAAGACGCTGATCGGGTTGAACACGTGCCCGAGCAGGCGAGCGTTCGCCATCATCACAACCCGGCCTCCGCGCAGGTCTATTCCGCGCCTGGCCAGGAAGTGCGCCACATTGGCCCGGATCGTTCGCTCGGGTGAGCCCAGGTGGTCGCGGGCCTCGAACCGGGCGAAGGGCCGCAGCCACCAGGGCAGCCGGGGCAGCTCGTCCAGGTCGACCAGCCACAGGTACACCTTGTGCCGCAACACCCGGCGCACCCGTTCCCGGCGCACGTGCGTCACCTCGGCCTCGTACAGCGCGGCGTTCACCAGGCCACGCCCAGCGCCCGCGCGGCCCGCACCCCCGCGGCGCAGCCGTCCTCGTGGAAGCCCCAGCCGTGGTAGGCCCCGGCGAACGCGGTGACCTCGGTGTTCAGCTCGGGCAAACGTTGTTGCGCGGCAACGGACTCCGGCGTGTACACCGGGTGTTCGTAGACCATCTTGGCCAGCACCGCGTGCGCCGGGATCCGGTCGGTGGCGTTGAGGGTGACCACGTAGTCCAGTGGTTCGGCCAGCCGCATCAGCCGGTTCATGTGATAGCTGACCAGCACCGGGCCGCCTTCGGGCGAGCAGGCGGGTTTGCGGTAGTTCCAGGCGGCCCTGGCCCCGGCCGCGCGCGGCAGCACCGCGGGGTCGGTGTGCAGCCAGGTCTCGTTGCGGGAGTAGCGGAACGCGCCCAGCACGGCCTGTTCGGCCGGGGTCGGCTCGGCCAGCAGCGCCAGGGCCTGATCGGCGTGGGCGGCCAGCACGACCTTGTCCACCGCGTGCAGCTCGTCGTCCTCGCCGCGGACCAGCACGCCGTCCGCGCCGCGGTGCACCGCGCGCACCGGGGTGGCGGTGTGCACGGCGGCCAGGTTCTTCGCCGCACGCTCCACATAGGACCGGGAGCCGCCGGTGACGGTGCGCCACTGGTGACTGCCGCCGACCGACAACAGGCCGTGGTTGCGCAGGAACTCGAACAGGTAGCGCGCCGGGTACTGGCGGCTCAGCTCCGGTCCGGCCGACCACACCGCGGAGACCACCGGCAGCATGAAGTGGTCGGTGAAGTAGCGCGAGTAGCCGCCGATGGCCAGGAACGCGCCCAGGGTGACGTCCCAGGTGTCCGGATCGGCCAGCAGCCGCCGGGCGTGCCGGTGGAAGCGGGTGACCTCGCCGAGCAACCGCAGGTAACGCGGGTTGCCGAGGTTGCCGGGCTGGGCGAACAAACCGGGCAGCCGCCGGGCGCCGGCGTACTCCAGCCCGCAGCCCTCGCAGGCCACGCTCATCGACATCTCCGCGGCCTGGGTGGCCACCTCGAGTTCGCCGAAGAGCTTGAGCAGGTACGGGTAGGTGTGCTCGTTGTGCACGATGAACCCGCTGTCGATGGCGGCCAGCCTGCCGTCCGGGGTGAGCACGTCGTGGGTGTGCGCGTGCCCGCCGAGCCGGTTCTCCTGCTCGAACAGGGTGACCTCGTAGCGGCGTTGCAGCAGGTAGGCGGCGGTGAGTCCGGCCACGCCTGCGCCGATCACGGCGACCTTGGGCCGGTTCACGCCCGCACCCCCGCCAGCGGCACCCGCAGCCCGTCGGGCGCGGGCAGGGCGAAGGCCCTGGCCAGTTCGCTGTCCCAGGGCCCGATGCCGAGCACCCCGAAGACGAACCGGCGGACCAGCGCGGTCCACTCGGCGGCCCGGCGCAGCATGGCGTGGTTGTCGCCGTGCACGGCGAAGCGGCAGACCCGGTCGGCGACCTGGCGGGCGTGCACGGCGTAGCGGTAGGAGAGCCCGGGGTCGGTCCAGCGTTCCCGGTCGCCGTGCGCGATGAGCACGGTGGTCCCGGCGAGCTGCCCGACCGGCTCGCCGGCGGGCAGCCAGGGCGCGAGCGCGGCGACCCCGCGGACCGTCTCATCCCCGGCCACCCGGAGCGCGGCCCGTCCGCCCATGGAGTGGCCGACCAGCACCACCGGCACCCCGGGATGGTGACGTTTGACCTGGTCCAGGGCCCAGCGGGCGTCCTGGACCGGGTCGAGGTCGGGGGCGTTCCAGCCGCGGAAGCGGTAGCGCAGCAGCCAGACCAGCAGGCCGTGCCGCCGGCCCGCGCGGTGCAGTTCCTTGGCGAAGGGCAGCATTCGCAGGTAGGTCAGGCGGCCCCGGTGCGGGCGGCCGTGGCTGTGCTCACGGCCGCCGTGCAACAGGACCACCAGCGCGCGGGGCGCCGGGACTGGCCATTCCCGCAGGCGCGGAGTTCGGGGCATCGGACCTCACCTGAACCGGGGGTGTCATCGGGTACCGGGAGTTCGTCTCCAGGCACCGATCGGTTCTCCGGTGAGGTCCAGATCACACTTCCTCGACGGTGACCTGGCCGCTGGAGCCGTTGACCGTGACCCGCTGTCCGGTGCTGATCCGTTCGGTCGCCCCGGACACCCCGACCACGGCCGGGATGCCGTACTCGCGGGCGACCACCGCGCCGTGCGAGTTGGGCCCGCCCATCTCCATCACCAGGCCGCCCGCGGTGAGGAACAGCGGGGTCCAGCCGGGGTCGGTGGAGGGGGCGATGAGGATCTCGCCGGGTTCCAGGTGCGCGCCGGTGGGGTCCATGACCACCCTGGCGATGCCGGTGACCGACCCGGCGGAGGCTGCGGTGCCGGTGAGCGCGCCCTCGATCTGCTCGGTGCCGGCCAGTGCCTCGGCCTCGGGCTCGGCGCCGTCGGAGAGCAGGATCCGCGGCAGGTGCTTGCGCCGCAGTTCCCGCTGGTGCTCGGCCTGCCGGTGCGTGATCAGCTCACGGTGGTCGGCGCCCTCGAGTGCGGCCCTGACCTCCTTGGTGTCCAGGAAGAACACGTCCTCGGCCGTGGTGAGCAGGCCACGTGCGGCGAGTTCCGCGCCGAGCAGCCGCAACTGGGCACGCATCCGGGCCAGGGTCAGCACCAGCAGGTACTTGGGCAGCTCGCGCAGTCCGGCGATGCCGCGCACCCGGTCCAGCGCGAACCGCAGCAGCCTCCCGCGCAACCGGCTGCGCTTGCGCACCTTGGCGACGAGTTCGGCGGCCTTGGCCTGCGCCTCGGTGGCAGCGCGGGCGAACTGGGCGTCCGCGGCCAGGTCGGGGTGCTCGGCCCGCAGGTAGTTGGCCAGCACGCCGAGCACGTGCGTGGGATCCTCCGACCAGCGCGGCACCCCGAGGTCGATCTCGGCCACCGCCCGATGTCCGTACCTGGCCAGGAAATCGGTCAGTCCACTGTGGATGGTCGCGGGCAGCAGACCGGCCCGGAAGCGGATGAGCAGGTCTTCCTTGGGCGTGTCCAGCAGTTCGCGGGCGGCCGCCTCGTCGGCGCGGATGGCGGTGGCCAGCCGCCATAACTCCAGGTCCATCTCGGTGGTCGGGTTGTACGGGATGCCGCTGAGCACCATCCGCAGTTCCTCCGGGCCGCCGTCCTTGCCGAGCAGTTTCCCGGCCAGGGCGAGCAGCAGGAACCCGGCGGGCACCAGCGGCATGATCCGGGCGACCCGGGGGCCGGTGACCTCCGGCATGGCCGCTTCGACGAAGGCCAGCCGCTGGGTGTGGGTGAGCCCGTCGGAGACGGTGAGCAGGCGGTCGATCTCGGCGGTGATGCGGTCTGCCTTGTTCCGCGCTCGGGCCGGATCGCGCAACGCGCCGAGCACGGTGACCGGGGCGTGCGTGCGGCGGGCGAACCTGGCGATGGTGCGCAGGAACGGCCACGGCGACTTCTGGGTGATGCTGAGCCGCTCGTCGTGGAACAGATCCCGGAGCACCTGGGCTGACCTCGCCTCCATCAGGTCGAGCATTCTGGGCGCGATCGCGCGGCCGACCCGGCTGCGCACGATCGGGGTGATGTCGAAGAACAACCGCCCGGCGGAGACGGCCAGCAGCGGCGGCCCGGCCACCGGATCGGGCACCCGCAGGCCGACCGCGGCGCTGATCCCGCCGGTGGCCAGCCGCAGCCCGGCCACCCCGGCCGGGGTGATCGGCCGGTACACGCCCTGGGCGACACTGCCGTTGAAGAACACCCGCAGGCCCGGTTTGTCGGTGTGCGGCAACGGGAACAGCGTGGTGATCGGCCGGGACTGGGTCAGCCACAGCGTGCCGTGGCCGTCGATGGCCCACTCGGTGTCCTGCGGTGCCCCGTAGTGCTGCTGCACCCGGCGGCCCAGCATGGCCAGATCGCGGAGCTGGGCCGGGGTCAGGCAGGGTTCGCCGTCGGCCGCGGCGCGGGTGCTGTGCTCGGTGCCGCCACCGGCCTTGCCGCGGATGACCAGGAGCTTGTCGCCGAGGCGGCTCTGCTTGATCGCGCCGGTGTGCCCGTCGAGCACGAAGTGGTCCGGGTTGACCGAACCGGACACCACGGCCTCGCCCAGCCCTGGACTGGCGTCGACCACGATCTCCTCGCGGTGGCCGGTGACCGGGTTGGCGGTGAACATGACCCCGGCGACCTCGGCGGCCACCATCCGCTGCACCACCACGGCCAGCCGCACGGTGGCGTGCTCGATCTCGTTGGTCTCCCGGTAGCTGACCGCGCGGTCGGTCCACAGCGAGGCCCAGCAGCGGCGGACCGCGTCCAGCAGCGCGTCCGCGCCGACCACGTTGAGGTAGGTGTCCTGCTGCCCGGCGAAACTGGCGAAGGGCAGGTCCTCGGCGGTGGCCGAGGAGCGGACCGCGACCGGTTCGTCCCGGCCGAGCCGGGCGTAGGCGTCGGTGATCAGCCCGACCAGTCCGGCCGGCACCGGCGCGGTGCGGATCAGTTCCCGCGCCGCGGCCGGGTCCAGCGCCGCGGTGCTCAGTTCCAGCGGGTCGGCCACCGCCCGGTAGGCGTGCGTGGTGAGCACGAACCCCGGCGGCACCGGCAGGTCCGCGCCGATCATCTCCCCCAGGTTGGCCGCCTTGCCGCCGACCAGTTCCCCCGCGCCGGCCCTGACCTCGCTCAGGTCAAGGACAACCGGCTCACCTGTGTTCATCCCCGTGCCTCCTCGCCGCATCGGCCAGCAGCGTCATCGCCTCGCGGACGGTGCGCTGCTCTGTTTCGGAGAGGTAGGTCATCAGCCGCAACTGGCCCTCGGCCCGGCTCCGGGCGACGCCGAGCAGGAACTCCGCGCCCGCCTCGGTCAGGCCGATCCGCTTGGCGCGCCGGTCGCTCTCGTCCTCGCGCCGGTGGATCAGCCCGCGCTGGTCGAGCTGGTCGAGCAGCCTGCTGGTCGCCGAGACCGAGCGGCCGATGCGTTCGGCCAGCTCGCGCACTGTCGGCTCGCTCCCCCGATCGAGCGTGAACAGCGTGGCGATCTGCACCAGCTGGAGGTCGGCGCCGCCGGTGCTCCGGCTCAGGTTGATCAGCATCTCACCGATCAGCTCCCGCCGGACCACCCCCAGCTCCTCGACCAGCCGATCCCGCTCCGTCGCGCTGATGACATCCTCCAAACCCTTGCGTGCACGCAACTAATGCACTGGCGCAACGGTAGCGCGGAGCCGGACGGTAAGTCAACAGGCGTTGAATAAAAAGTGGTGGGACGGGGCCGCAACCCCGTCCCACCTGGCAGAACGCCGACTACCGGGTGACCGTGAGGGCGAACTCGGCGCTGCCGGTCTTGCCGTTGGAGGTGCCGGTGATCTTGAGCGGGTAGCTGCCGGCCGGGGTGTTGAAGCCGGTCCAGATGAAGGCGGTGGAGCTGCCGCCGGAGCTGACCGTGGCCGGGGAGAAGAACACGCTGGTCCCGGCGGGCGCACCACTGGCGGTCAGCGTGGTCTGGCCGCCACCGGTGACGGTGATCTTGGTCTGCAGGAAGCCGCCGGGCCGGGCGCTGCCGCTCTCCGGGGAGAGCGCGAGCTTGATGTCCCCTGGCGGAGGTTCCTGGCCGCCTTCGAGCTGCAGCTTGACCCAGTCGCCCATGTCGTTGTTGAGCCGGCCGTAGACGGAGTACCAGCGGAAGTCGCTGCGGCTCCAGGAGGCGACGCCGACCACCTTGCCGTCCACGGTCAGCGGTCCGCCGCTGTCGCCCTGCAGGATGGTGATCTTGCCGTCCGGGTAGCCGGAGCAGATCATGGTGGCCTCGCGGAACCCGGCGCCGACTCCGTTGCAGTTGCTGCCCTCGACGATGGGCAGCTCGAACTTGTGCAGCTCGACGTTGCGGGTGTTGTCGTTGTGGTCCTTCTTGCCGTAGCCCAGGCCCAGCCCGGTCTTGCCGGGGGCGTGCAGGCCGGTGTCGGCGGAGGTGGCGACCTTGGCGTAGGCGCCGCCGGGCACCGGGATGTCGTCGGCGACGGTGACCACCGCGACGTCGTAGCCCTGGTCGAAGTTCACGTATTTGGGGTGCTTCTTGTACTCCAGCACCTTGGTACGGAACCCGCCACTGGCGTTGAGGTCGTCCAGCCCGTACAGGAAGGACTTCTCGCCCGCGGCGTCCGCGCAGTGCGCCGCGGAGAGGATCTTGCGCGCGGCGATCACCGAGCCGGTGCAGGTCTGCCCCTGTGGCCGGGGCCCGCCTTCACGCAGTCCGCCGATGATGAACGGGTAGTCCTTGACCGAGGCCCGCTGCCCGCCGATGGACAGCGTGCCGGGTCCGGCCGGGGGTAGCTGGGCGAGATCGGTCGGCGCCACAGCGCGCCCGCCGGGCTCCTGCTCCGCCAGCGCGAGGCCGGGTAGCAGGGGCACGGCGAGCGCGGTGACCGTCAGGGCGATCAAGCTCGCCCTCCGGGTGATGTTCACGGTGTTCCTCCCGCGAGGTGGTGGCGGCCGGCAGGGAAATCGGCCGCTGCCAGCACCTTCCGGGCGAGCGAGGTCGCCGGACAATCCGGGGGAACATCCGTAGGGGTACGCGATTTTTGCCGCGGCACCCGGGGTGCGGCGGGTCCGCCGAGCCCCCTGGGGCGGACTCGGCGGAGGACCCCGTCGCCGCGAACCGGCTAGGCGATGGCCTGCCAGATGGTGCTGAAGTTGGCCAGCGCCCCCGCCACCGAGGCGTCCAGTCGCTTCGGGGAGGCGTTGGCGCGCAACCGGAACAGCTTGCCCCGGCGCACGTCCAGGATGGCCGCCCGCCCACCGGGCAGGATCTCCGCGAGCTGCCGCTCGACCATCCACAGTGGAATGTTGGCCGCGGCCTGGGTCAGCTCGGGCTTCTTCAGGTAGAGCATGACCGCGTGCGGCCGCGGATCAGCCCCGAGCGTGAGCCCGAGGTGCGGACTGATCCCAACCTCGCCGTCGCTGCCCCGCCACACCGAGCCGCCGACCGGAACCAGCGCGGGCCGTGCCTTCGCTAACCATGTCAGAAATCCCCCTCGTAGTTCTTGGAAATGCGCCGACTTAGCCGGATCGTCAATCCGGTGCACCACTGAATCCAGCACTTCCCCCGGCTCTTCACTGGCCAGCGCGCGCTTTATCCCGTTGACCATCGGCTCGTAGTAGAACCACGGCCGAGCAGCCTCGTCGAGATACATCCGCCGAAGATTCTCCACCGTCCTGGTCTGCAACCCCGGACCACTGACCACGAAGTCGATGATCGCCCCAAGCTTCACCTGGGGAACCTCGGTCTCCGCTGCCGTCATCCACCACCTCCAGTAGCTCTGACCTGCATCTTCCGTGCCTGTCGAACTACTGCTAACCCTATCGGCGCCCCCCGACAATCCCGGCCCCTCAGCGCCCCCCAGCCCCATTTTCCTCTGCAAACTTCCCCGCCCGAAGATTGCCCCCAAAAATCACCCCGACAACCCCCGTGTCAACCCCCATTTCCCCCCACGCCCACCTCAAAAAACAACCCCACCCTCAACGCCGAACCCGAGCCGCGATAACCCGCGCACACGCCACCGACTCCACCCCCACGGTGTCCACCTCAAGGTCGTACCCCACTCCCCGGTGCACCAGCTCGGCCTGCGCCGCCGCCATCCCGGCGATCCGATCCCCCCGAGCCATCTCCCGCCCCGCGGCCACCTCAGCCGAACACCGCACCCCCACCCACAACACCTCAAGCCCCGCCAACACGGCCCCCCAGCGCCGCTGCCCGTCCCCACCCCCGAGCAACACCTCGTCGATGATCACCCGAGCCCCCGCCCGCACCATGGCCGCGATCCCCACCGCCCAGGCCTCCTCCAACGCCCGGAACTCCGCCCCCACCACAACCCGGCCATCCGCCCCGAACTCCACCCCACCCGAGGCCCCCCGCAACGACCCCGGCAACAGCTCGATGAACGTATCCACCCCCACCAGCAACCAGGGCTCCGGCAACACGGCCTGCAAACACCGCCCGATCCCGGACTTCCCCGAACTCGACCCACCATTGAGCACAATCACCTGTGTCGCCATGGCCGCAACCTACGAACCCAGCCCGCAACCCGGCATCCCAGTTTCCGGACCACCACAGGGGAAACCCGGGCGCACTCAGAGCCACGAACGGCGAGGTGACACAGACGGACCCCGGACCGTCGAGGTCGACCAAGAGGGCTCCTGTCGGCCATCCCCAACCGACCCGCCCCAAGAAAGCAAACAACCCCAGGCCACTGGCCTGGGGTGAAGCTCCTCCGGTTGGACTCGAACCAACAACCCTGCGATTCGAGATCAACTCTGCTGGGTGCCTCGCGTTGTCACGCAGCACCACGCACCACCAGGGGAGATAGCGAATGGGAACGTCCACAGTCGACGGTTGACTGTGGACGTTTTTCGTCGTTTTGTGTGGGTAAAGCATGGTGATGATCTTGCCCTGCGAGTCAGGGTGACCACGTGGCCCGATGGCAAGCCGGCGCTTGCGTCGGTGCGGCAGCGATCGCCGGAAGCAGTCAAGCAGAGCGACCAGGCAGGCGATCGTCACGGCCTGGTGGCCCTCGCAGATCAGCTCGTGGGGCGGCGCGCGGCTACCGGCACCGGGGGCAGTCCGCGGTTCGCCGGGCGCAGCGGCGGGCCGGTCGCCGCAGCGGAGCGGATGGCGGCCGTGCCCGCATGGGTGCGCCCGGCGCACCCAGCGCGACCACCCGCCGCGCGCCGCTCGGCGGCGCGCCTTGATCCCATAGAGCCAAATTCGGCAAGCGCACGAATCAACAACTGCTTCACTTAGAGCTGCTCCGCCGAGGAATCGACAAACAACTCCTCTGGAATAGCGAGGATTTCGTCGAGTATACCGGGGAAAACTTCCAGAAAATGCAAAGCCGATTGATACTTCGAGAATATCTCCTCCGTAGTTAGATTAACGGAGAAGGTGGCGTAATTGTTATGCACGAGCTGATTTCTGAGAGCTCCAATTTCACAGAAGGAGTCAATCGACAACCTTAAGGTTTCATCGCTTTTGCATCTATTCTGCACGTGACGCTTGCACTCTGGACCAAAGAGGCTAAAGAACTTGTTGGCCGCCAACTTCTTGTCCCAATCGAAGTATGTGTGGTACTGGCGGTTCACTGCTTTATTTTTCACAAAGTTTACCGCCAGCTTATTAGAGTTGGTACACGTAGAGAAGTAACTAACTATCAACTCAACAGTGCGCGCTTCAAGGTCACTTGCAGCTCCGAGAAGAGTGACCTTTGGAAAGTATGACTCAAGAGCACTCAGGAATGAAATCTCGTTCTTTTCTCTAAGATAAGACGCAAGGTCCGCCTGCTCCTCATAAACCTTCTGAATGACCTCGAATGCACTCATGGCGAGACCAGGGAAGCTCGGAGAATTTGCTCTGCTCGCGCGATCCTACCTAGCACATTAGCTGTATCGGTCGTATTTTGCTGAGAATATGATTGGAAATCTTTGTCGCCTCCAATCTTTCGAACTACATCCGTTGTGAGAATCGGCGAATATCCTGCATCAAGCAGCCGCAGAGTTGCAGTGAACAAACCTTCAAAGAGCGTGATCCCCAACCTAGAGTGACTACTTCTAAGCGATGAAGGATTTACTGATTTTGTAGCCTCTTTAATGAACCAATGAATTGATTCTTCAATCTTCAATACCCTATCTTCGTCGAAATCTTGAGCCATTCTTGAGAACTTGTTGAGAAATCGAACCATTGATCCCGAGTAGCTGTCGTGTTCCATCCAGACAGCAACGGCCCGCAGCAGGATCTCGATATCTCGCATGTGAATATCGGGTTCAGGAGCGCTAATAAGCTGCCTCCAACTAGGCTCCAAATTGACCCGATACAGCATGTCGAAAAACTTCGAATGGTAGAGACTAAGACGAATCTCTTGGGGTGTCAACGACATCCCACTTGAATTCAGCCGGTTGAAGATCTCATAGATCGATGAGTCGTCATCCTTAGGCTTCACCTGCTTGATGATAACATTTCGAATCGTCCGCAAATCGAATTGAGTTTGATACTCTCCTAGCGTTGCATACTTCCGCCCAGTGAATTTGTTAGGCTTTCCTTCCGGAGTACTGGAAAGTTGCAGCGCAAAGGGCTTGAAGTATCGATCATCCTGGAGTACGTCTTCTGGCATAGCTCCATGTCGATCGAAGATCTGTCGAATCTCTGCACGTTTATCTTTATTAGGGAAGCGACCCTTTACGAAATAGTAGATGGTCATCAAACGCTGCTGACCATCAATGACCAAGAAGTTGTTTCGAGCTCGTTCGTAGTGGAAAATCTGCGGAACCGGCAGCCCGATGATCAGAGACTCAATCAGCTTCGAGGCTCGCTTTATGTCCCAAACATAGTTTCGCTGGAATCCCGGTATCTTAACTACACCAGAGTCGATGAAGTTTATGATTGTCAGGACATTAAAGTCGTTAGGAGCAGAGGTCAGATCATATTCATCAACCTGACCGTCGGGAATTTCTTCCGAACTACTGTACGCAGCTTGTCTTGTTATGTCACCTAGCATGGTGGGGCTCCCGTTGCCGCTAGAAAGTTCCGGACTGGTGGAATCTATGTCGCAAGGAGAGGGCGGAACGTTTCGTCATTCGGGTTGCTGTGCGGTCACGTTTCTGTGACGTCCGGACAGCTATCTTCGACCTGTCGGCTAGACGATCCCATGTGGAACCCTTAACCAAGGTGGGCCGTAGGCGGCGACGGCTCGGCTATGTGTAGTACGGGTTAGCTCGATACTCGAAGCCGTGACCAATTCGAAGCATGGTGGATGGGTGGATGTTGAGTTGGTCCAGACTCGTCTGCTCGACCCATTGGACTTCCTTCGATTCACTGCTCGTCCGCAGTTCGCCGCCCATGGGGCGGGCACGGAAGCAGATAGAGAATTCCTGCCGAACTTCGCCGTCGTCGTAGGCGATCACGTGGTTGGGGTTCGAGTAGATGCCGATCACGTCGGTGACCTCGACGGTGATCCCGGTTTCCTCGACCAGCTCCCGGACCACGGCCTCGGTCAGAGTCTCTCCTAGTTCAAGTTGTCCTCCGGGGATCGAGTAGAGGTCGTTGTCGGCGCGGCGGATCATGAGCAACCGCCCGGCTTCGTCTTGAACGAAGGCGCTGACGGCGACAGCAATGCTGTTGGCTTTCGGGGCGTTGGGGTCGTGGAAGTAGTCGACGCGTGCCACTGGTGTCCCCTTCAGAAGTCTGCGGGCGTGGACAGGTTCCAGACGGTCTCGAAGCTTTCGGTGTAGATGTCGAACAGGCCCTGCGTGGGTTGGCTCCGCAGGTGCAGCGCTGGCGCGTGTGCTCCTTGGAACCCATACACATGGGTGTTGACGATCATCTCGTTGTCGAAACGGAAGATCGAGTTGTAGAGGGTGGTCCGATGGAATCGGATCTCCACACCGTCTACTCCTTGCAGCGGCCGGTAGAAGGCCAGCGCGTTGCGGATGCGGCCACCTAGAGTCTCCGCGCCCAAGCGCTCTTGCTCGCTGCGCAGGGCGACTTCCGGGCTGGCCGGGTCGCCGAACAACAGGCGGATCTTGGCACCCTCGGCGGCCTTGGTTGCCAGGCTGCGTACGAAGGTGGGGCGCTCGGTGAGGAACAGCGCGGCGTGGACCAGCACCTCCACGTGCTCGGTCGCGTTCGCGGTCAGCCGGTCCCACAGCTCGGGCGGGATGGCGTTGCGGTGCGGGTAGGTGGAGATAATCTCGCCGACCTCGGTCGTTGCGGGGCGGATCACCGGGGAGGTGCCCGCGCCAGCGGCGGGGAGAACGGCCGGCGGGGCCTGCGGGACGGGTGAGGCGGCGTCCGGGGCGTGGGGTGACAGCAGGGCCTCGATGCCGTGGCCGGGCAGCATCGCTTCCAGGATGCGGCAGTGGTCCGGGTACGGAAGGCCGATCAGCTCGCCCGAGAGCCAGCGGTAGAACTGCGCCTTGCTCGGGTACTTGCCGCGCAGGTCCGGGTCGACCTTCTTGGCCACCCGGTCGTACTCCTTGCAGAAGGCGCGGTAGCCCTGCAAGTGGCGCTGGCGGAGCAGGTACTTCAGCAACGTCGGATGTGGCGTCATGTCAGCCTCCTGAGCAGACGAGACGCGACGAGGCTACCACCGGCATGAGACATAGACGAGACAAAGCGAGAGGCAGAAGTCGCAGACGAGAGCACGACGCGATCTTGACGGGACGAACCCGGGCCGAACCTGGATATGTGCCGCTGACCTGGCGGTACAGGGCCGACAAGACGGCCAACGAACAGGGAGGTCTCGGACATGGCGATCCAGCGGGGGCACCGGTTCCTCATCGAGTTTGATGAGGCGTTCGGCAAGGGCCTCGTCCTGGTGGGCGAGATCGCGCCCGACTTCGAGTACCAGGAGAACAAGAGCAAGCCGCCCCGGCAGAAGGTCGACCCGGTGACCGGTAAGCGGCAGTGGGTCGGCACCGTGACTGACCCGGACGAGACGAAGGCCAAGCGGGCTTCGTTCCAGATCACCTTTCTCGCTGACGTGCAGCCGGTGCCGCCCGCACCGGAGGTACTGCCCGGCATGCGGCCGATCGAGTTGGACGGCCTGACCGTGGAGCCGCGCGTGTCCGGCAACGGGGAGTTCAAGTACCAGGGCTGGCTGTTCCGGGCGACCGGGTTCAAGTCCGCGGTGACCTCGGCGTCCCGGCCGAGCGCGGCCAAGGGCACCGACGGCGGTAAGGCGGCCTGACGATGCCCATCACGCGGGATGAACTGGGGATGGACATGACCATCTCCATCTACGACGACACCTCGATTCGGGTCGCGCCGTGGGACGACGAGAACCTGTTGCTCGTCTTCGGCGGGCCGGTGCAGAAGATCGTCATCGTGCTCGACCGCGACGACTTCCAGCGGCTGTACGAGCAGATGACGCCCGTGGCCAGCGGCGAGGTCGCTCCGGCGGCAGTGGCGGGTGAGTGCGGATGAGCGTCCACGTGTCGGTGGTGCCGGATGAGGGCACCACGGTGTCCCTGCTGACGCTTTCGGCCGGTCAGCCCATGTTGGCGATCGCGGACAGCCACTGCGGCGTGACCTTCACCGTGCGCGAGACCCCGGACGGGGCGGCACAGGCCGTGCTGGTCGCGCGGGAACTGGTGCGCATGGCCGGGGAGTTCGCGGCGCTGACAGAACGCTACGCCCGGCACGTCGCCTCGGCACACCTCGCGCAAACCCAGCAACAGCAGCAGCGGGAGGCGGCGCTGAACCGCCACGAGCTACAGCAGCCCAAGCGGAGCGAGTAGCGACCGAATCGTCTACTTAGGACTATCCACAAAGGACTGATTCGGACCTTCGGGTACCGTGGCGATGCCGCATGTCTTGTTGCGGCGCAAGGAAGAGAAGGACACAAGAGCGGTTACCGGCCTAGGAACCTCACCGCTCTCGTGCCGTCCACAACCTCAGGAAGTGAACAAGAATGACTGTACGGCGGCTGGGTTCGAGTGGGTGACCAGTCACGTCTACTGGAAGACGGTGGCGACGCTGATGGATGAGGCGGGGCTGTCCGCGCGGCAGGCGGCGGATCAGCTCGGGCACGCCAAGGTGTCCATGACCCAGGACAACTACTTCGGGCGGCGGCGGGCCTCAACCGGGGCAAAGGCGGTGCTGGAAGGCGTGGTCACGGCTGGGGCGGACCAAAAATAGTGTGTGGGTAAAGTGCGGGTTTGATCTAGAAAGCAAACAACCCCAGGCCGATGACCTGGGGTGAAGCTCCTCCGGTTGGACTCGAACCAACAACCCTGCGAAACAAGATCCACAACTGCCGTCAGTCACCAACCGCTGCCGTTACCTGCCACGACCAGCGCATACAACCGAGCCGACCTATGCATTGCAGACCGTTCACAGTGGATACTTGCCGTTGATCTCCCGGAATAAAGCGGGAACTGATCTTGCTCACCGGAGTGCCGTCGGCCCACGAAACGCCTTCGAGACAACTCGAGCGTGCAGCACCGCTGTGGGGTGGCGTGTAGCCAGCCCGCGACAGTTTGACCGGGGGGTGTTGCCGACATGGCCGGCAACACCCGGTGATCCTTGTTCAGTTGGTCGTGTCGGCCATGATCAAGGCGATCTCCGCCGCCGCCATCGCGGCTTGGCAGCTCAAAGAGGTGAGCCCTACGGCTGGCAGCACGCCGTAGGGCATGCCCTCGATCAGTTCCACTTCCGCCGCTCGGACGGGATCCTCCTCTGCAGCGATGTTCAAAGCGAGCTTGACCAGTTCGGTGTTGCAGTCGACCCCGGCAGTCACAGCGAGCAGAACCGCGGCGTTGGCCCGATATCCGCCGGACAGCTCTCGGGTCAGGTGCCGCCACAGCCGAATGGCAGCCTGGCGGTGTTCCGTGAAAGCGAATCTCAGCGAGCTGCTCCAGATCAATGAGTCACCCAGCGCGTGGGCCAGCAACACCAGATCCTTATCCTTCCTTGGGTACTCGTCGTTCTCGGCTGCATGCACCGCTTGGTTCACATCGCGTAGACTCCGGGACAGCTCCATTCCTCCGCGAATTTTTTCGTTGTCACTGTTGGGTTGCAGGAGCGCGGAGTGCAATCGGCGGCTACGACGGTTGGCATCTTTACCCGGTTTGAGCGTGTCTGCAAATTCCTCGAAGCAGTCGTAGATCACCTTGCCCCTGCTCACTGCTCTCACAGCAGTGCTACAGACTCGCGGGTCCTTCTGCACGCCGAATTGGGGCGTTTCCTCACAGTACCTGATCCAGCGTTCTCCTTGTTTGATCCGCGGAACCCAGAACGAGAATTGTATTTGAATTCCTTCGTACCACAACGCCTTGTCGAGCTCGGCAAGTCGGCCGGAGTGCGGTGGCACTCCACCGTCAGCATGGGTTCCACCGCCAATGACCATCAGTACAGCTGAATCCCAGTTCCTGCTACGCAGGACATCTGCGAGCTGGTCGGGCTGGATAGCGCCGCTGATCAGATTGGAGATCTCCTCACGGATCGCACAGCAAAAGAGCGCCTGTTCGAGCTGGATGTACGGGAGTACCAGCAGGCAGTCCTGCGGGTAGAAGCCGAGCATATAGGGAACGCCACCGATGAGCTCATTGAATGTTGACTCGTCGAAGTTCTGTTCGTGATCACACATGGGGTCGTCTCATCTCGCCTGACGCACCAGGTCCGCCGAGTCGTTGAGGAATCGGCCGGCGTCAGTGGTGTCACCACCTTCCGAACCGTGGCCGAGATCTCCCTGGTTGAGATCCGCGCCCGTACCGCAATCACCGGGGGGCGCGTAGGGAGGTAACGCGGGGCGGCCCATGTGGTTCACGACCGTTCAACTCTGAGCGCATTACCTCCCGCAGCTCTGATCCTCACCACACGGCGGGTAGCAGTGCCGTGGCGACCTTGTCCTTGACACAGAGTGACCGCACTGGGCCGATCCGTTTCCTGATGACTACTGGGCGCTGGGCAGAAACGCGAGGGTTCGTTGCGCCGATGAGACTTGTAGTGAATGGCCAGGTCGGACGGTCTTTAGTCCAGAAAAGGATCTTGTTCTCGACGTCCCAGATGGACGTTGATCACATGGTTCCGTTGGCCGCAGGGTCGCGTTCCGGCGTCTGGGCGTGGGACGGCAGCCGCCGCCAGTTCGCCAACGACCTGGCCAACCCACAGCTGATCGCGGTCTCCGCAGCCTCCAACCAAGGATGATCATGCCCGTCGCGGTGGAAACCCCTCGCGAGGGAAGCTGGTGCCTCCATGTCAGGGCCTGGACTCACGTCAAGCACCGCTACGCGCCGACCGTCACCTCGCCGGAACGGCTCGCGCTGGTCTCGATACTCGACACCTGCACAGCGTCCTGATCACCAGGCGGGGACGGCGGCAACCGCCCTGGACCAACCCGTTGACGGTGAGTGCCACGATCACCACGCCACGAGTTCGAGCAGGCGGCGTGTGGCCCGCAGTTCAGGCGGTCGGGCGCCACTCCAGCGAGGCCGGGCGGTCCAGCGTCTGCAGGTACTCTCGGACTACCGCCACGATGGTCGCGGCGGCCATGTGCTGGCCTTCATCGACCTGGAGGTGCTGATCGGCATTCCAGTAGTCCACCCAGCGTCCCGTCGGCTGGACTGAGATGGGTTCCCAGCGTCGGTATCCGTCCCACCAGGACAGCCAGCCGTGTTGCCCGTCCTCGCTCAAACCAACGGTCAGCCGTCGCGCTTCGGCGTAATCGACCGGATCGGCGAACAGCGCCCAGGCCTGGTTGGGTCCGGCCTGCGCGGTCGAGGACAGGATCTCGATGACCGCCGCGGGGTCGAGGCCGTGGACGTCGGCACCGCCGTCGTCCACCAGGGCGAGCAGGGCCGTGCCGTTCACGTACGTCTCCTGCCGGTGTAGGTCTTCGTCCAGGGCTGATTGTCCCGGGTGGTGCCGTAGACGGTCAACGCGAACCCCTCGGGGAGGAAACGGGCCAGGACCTTGTCGCAGACGTCGTTCCAGTACTTCTGCACCTCGATGCCGCACGGCACGTTGTTGATCGCCAGCTCGACCTCCCTCCGCCCGGTGGCGATCATGGTCGCGACGACCTTGATCTCGACGTGTTGTAGGGAGGGTTTGTTCCTGCTCGTTGACCGTCGCGTCAGGATGATCGAGGACGCGGCCGTGGGGTGGAAACTAGAGTTCCGGCAAGTCTGGCTTCTGGTCAGTATGGCTGGTGCTTCGGGGCGATCCGAGTGATCTTGGTGGCGGTCTCCACTTGCTGACGTAGCCGGTGGTTTTCCAAGGTGAGCCGCTGGATGTTCGCGACGGCCAGTTCAAGGTGCTCGGTGAGTTCGCGGTTGTCCCGCCGCAGTTTGTCGTTGTCGAGCTTAAGTTGGTCGAACCGGCTGACCGCAGCCTCAGCCGATGCCGGCGAGCCTGACCTCTACCCTCGCTTTGGGGTAGGAGTCATGGTGTGGACAACAATAGCGATGAGAACAACTCTCGCGCAGAGGCGTGAGACGTCCTTACGCCACCATCGTGTCGCGCTCGCGGGAGCCGTAGCGGGGGTGTTCCTCATCACCGGCTGTGCCGGTTCGTTCGGTAAAGTCTGCACCGAGACTGGGCCGAATTGGGTGGTGAGCGGTTGGCCGTGCGCCGGGCTCTCGTGGTGGGGATCGCGGCGTTCGCCAACGGCCGCGGCGATGAGTTGTCATACGACGAGCAAGAGCCGGGGTGGTCGGCGAGCTGGCCACCCTTGCCGGGAGCAGATGACTGGGCCGGTCGGTTGGCCGCAGTGCTTGACGACCTCGGTTACCACGTGACCCTGCTCGTGGGTACGGCGGCCCCAAACGCAGCCGACCTGGGTGCCGCAGTGATCCGGATCATCACGGAGTCCGATCCGGACGATGTCGTGATCGTTCACGTGATCACTCATGGGTACCAGCCGCTCGATCTCGACATCGCCTACGCGATCGGGGCTGACGGGTGCCGCGACGAGGCGTGCGATGTCGATTCGTGGGTCAGAGCGGTGGTTGCGGGCGGAACTGCCCGTCCGCAAACCCTGTTCCTGCTCGACTTCTGCCGTTCTGGTGTGGTCGCCGTACCCAGGTGGCACCGCCGACCCTTCCAGATGTCCAACCGAGCCTGGGTTCTTGCGGCGTGCGCGCCCGACACGGATGCCTTCGACTGCGGTTTCAGCCGTGCGGTGGTCGCCGCGCTCGAGGAAGTTCGCGCGGGGAACTTCTTCGCCCACCCGGCCCGGCCCGCCGTCGGGTACCTCGCGGTGTCGGCGCGAATCCGCGACCTCGTGGCCGCTCACGGAGAGGACCGGGTGCTGCCGATCCAAGAACCCACAGGGACGCCGATCGACACGATGGTCGCCGCGCGGTTGGACCTACCATTTTTTCCGAATCCGGACTACCGGCGCGCTATCGCCAATAGCGACCTGGCCGACGTGCCGGACCGGCTGGCCGAGTTCGCTCGCGAGATCGACCACCTGGCCGATCCGCGCCACTTCCGCGACCGCGCGGCGGCGCGCTGGGACGCCGGTCGCCGACCTGGGCTCTTCCAGGGACGAGAGCGTGAGTTGCGCGCATTGTCGGCCTGGGTGACCGGGGACGGCGACGGGTCGCCGCGCATCGTCACCGGCAGCCCTGGTGTGGGGAAGTCAGCGCTGCTGGGTGTCGTGGTGTGCGCCGCGCACCCGACCTTGCGCGGCCCAACCGAGGAGGTTTGGGGACATCTGCCCGCGCCCGCCGCGACGCCGCACCTCGCCGCCGTGCACGCCCGTCAGCAGACCGCCGAAGCCGTCACTGCGTCGCTGCTGAGCCAACTCGTGCCGGAGACGGCGGCGTCCTCAGTCGCGGACCTGATCGAAGTGCTCGCCGAGCGTGCCGACGCTCCGGTCATCGTGATCGACTCCTTGGACGAGGCGGCCGAGGCGGCCGACTTGAGCACGCGGGTGGTCGTTCCGTTGGCGCGCACACGACGTGCGGACGGTTCCCCGGTGTGTCGCCTGATCATCGGTATGCGTCCCTGGGAGGAGTTCGCTCCGCTGCGCCAGGCCGTGCTCGACGGTGGAGGCGAGATCCTCGACCTCGACGCGGTCCCGGCGGCGGAGCTGGCTGACAGCCTGCGTGTGTACGTCGAGCGTGTCCTGCAGGCCAGCCCTGGGTACGGCTCGGTCGAGGGACACCGGTTCGTGGGCCCGATCGCCGACGGGATCGCCACGGCCCTGACCAGCGAGCCGGACGGCGACCGCCCGCGATGGGGTGGGTTCCTCATCGCGCGACTGTTTGCCGAGTACGTCGCGCACACTTTGCCGCCGGTCGCCGACAGGGCCGGGGTCGAACGCCTTATCGCGCATGTCCCGTCGACCTTGCCCGAGGTGCTCGAGACCGCCCTTCGCCAGAGCGGAGTCTCGCCCTGGATGCGACCGGTCCTCGCCGCGTTGGCGCACGCGCGGGGCGACGGCATGCCCCCCGCGGTCATCCAGGCGATCGCGCCTCTATTCGCGCCGGCGGACGCGCGGTCGCCTTCGGCAAGTGATGTGCGCCAGGCTCTCGCGGACGGCCGGTTCTACCTCCGCCAGTCGGCCGACATCACCGGCACGAGTATCTTCCGGCTGTTTCACCAAGGCCTCGCTGAGTACCTCCGGGAACATCCACGATGAGCGGCATGGGCCCGGATAACCTCGCCAAGCTCGCCGACATCCTGCTCAGTCAGATCGGCCGCGCGCCTGATGGGTCGCGCCGCTGGGCGGAAGCTGACCCATACCTGCTGCGCCACGCCGTGCAGCACGCGGTCGACGGCGGGCGGATCGACGAGTTGCTCACCGATGCAGAGTTCCTCGTCTACGCCGACCCCGCAACGCTAGTTCCCGCGCTGCCCGGCGCCTCACAGCCCGCAGCGGTCACTGCGGCCACCGTCTACCGCATAGCCATTGAGGACGTGCTGTCCGCGACTCCCGAGCGGCGCCGCCAATACCTAGCCATGAACAGTGCTCGGCTCGGTGCCACGGTGTTGGCGCACCGGCTCAGCCGACCGGCCGGGACGCCGCTTCCGCTGGCGCCGCTGTTCTCGACCGGCTCCCAGATCATGCCGGCCGTACGCGCGGTGTTCGACGACGGGGACTTCCGCGTGCATGCCGTGGTCGTGACGCGGGTGGCCGATCGGCATGTCGTGGTGAGCACTTGCACCGACCGAGACGGGTACGACACGATCATCCGGTTTCGCGACCTGCACTCGGGCGAGCTCACGGTGCCGTCTATCAGGTTGGTGGACGAGCACCGTGAGGTCGGCGCGCGACCGTGGCACCAGGACCTGCTCGCGGCGGCCGAGGTCGACGGCGCGGCGGTCGTTGTGATGCGCAGCCGCGACAGCCTTGTGGTGCGGTCCGCAGCCACCGGAGAGGTGGTTCGCGTGCATCCGGTGAGCAACGGAGGCTGCCTCGCCACAGGGGTGCTGGCTGGGCGCGCCGTAGTCGCAGTCGACGAAGACCCGGGAGTGCTAGTGCGTGACCTTCACTCCGGGGTCGCGATCATTCCCGTGATCGATGCGCCTGCCGGCGAGATCTGCTCCCTCGAGATCGCCGAGATCGGTGACCATCCCATACTCGTCGGCGCTGTCGCCAGCACCATGATGTATGGGGACAACGACCCCGGCGGCACCTGCTGGGTCGTCGACCTCCAGCGTGGCACCCGGATCGGACCCGTGCACCAGTGCCCACCGCGCTCCGGATCGCTCACGGCTCGCCTGGCCCAGCTCGACGGCCGCCCCGTCATTGTGACAGGCCCCCGGCACGTGCACACCACAAAGCATGGCACCCGGGAGCAGCCGATGGTGCAGATTCGCGACGTGTTTACCGGCGAAGATCGGTTTCCGGCCTGGTCACAATACGAGGGGGTGACCGCGCTCGCCGCGACGGTGCTGGACGGTCGCGCCGCACTGGTGATCGCCAGCGGGGACGGCGCCGTAACTGTCCGGGAGTTGGGCGGTGCCCACGACCCGCGTGAGCTGATGCGGCTTCCTGTCGCGCGTGGTTACGCGACAGACCTCAAGACCGTGAGGACGGCCGGGCGCACCCTAATCGTTGCCGCATGTGACGACGGCGTCGTCCGAGTGGCCGACATGGTGCAGTCGAAATCGGGGCCTACCGACGTGTCACCGGGTCACGAGATAGGAGTGGAGTCGGTCGCCCTGGCCCGAGTGGACGGCCACCCGGTCGTCCTCAGCGGTGGTCTGACAGGTGACCTGTACCGCCGTGACGCCCGTGCCGGAGGCCGGGTGTCTCTGCTGCGTCATGGTGACCTGCGGATCACCGACATCGCGGTCGGCACCCTCGGCGGCCGCACGGTCGCGGTGACCGGCAGTCCTCAAGCTGGCGTTCGGTTACACGACCTCGCCTCAGGTCTGCCCCTCACGGACTACCCCGAGCCGGGCGCGGAGAAGGCATGGGTACACAGCGTTGACCTGCTGTGGCCAGAACGCGGGCCGGTCATTGTCGGAGCGGGTGATGAAGGCCGGGTCTGGATGTGGGATGTACGCACCGGGGAACTGCTGCTGCGCTGGATCGTTCCCGATGACGATCACAGAGCAGTATGGCGCGCCATACTGCTGGACGGAGCCCCCGTGCTCGTCGGCTTGCGCGCGCCTTACGCATCGGACGTCACCATCGGTCACGTCCTTCAGTACGACCTTTCGACTCTGACCCGGCGTGACGTCACGATCGACGCCTTCGAGGGATACAACGCTCGGCAGTCGCTGGCCGTGCATGACCAGGACGAGACTCCACTCCTGGTGTTCGCCGACTTCGAGGGCACCCTCGCGGTGTGGGAGGCCCGAACCGGCGCACTCGTCAGCCGCGTCGTCAACACCGACGACCAGCGATATCAGACCGCGCTCGCGTGCACAACCGTCGGCGGTCGCGCCGTAGCCGTGGTCGGCACGCAGACCGGGCATCTTGGCGTGCACGACCTGCGCACCGGCGAGCGCATCATGGACACCGTGGTTCCCGGCGGATGGATCCACTGTCTCGCCGTTGACGACGACGGACTCGTGGCCATCGGATACGGAAGAGAGGTCGCCGTACTGGACATGGGCGCATTGGAAATCGGTGGTGACTTGTGACCCGCATCCTCGGCGTGCACGGCATCGGCAACCTCGACCGGCACCGACCCGCCGAGCTGGCCGCCGAGCGTCTCACGAGCACTTGGCGAACACAGCTCGCCGGCGGCGGCGTACTTGCCGAGCCCGCAGCAGTGCGCGTGGCGTACTGGGCCCCTAACCTGCACCGACGCCATCGACAAGGACCCGACACCGATCCGACGACCCTTTCCATGGGCGAATTGGACGTGCTGGCCGCTCTGGTCGCTGACATCGACACTGTCCACGTGAGTCAGGGTCGGCTAACGCTGCCGCTGAGGCAGGCCATCGCCCTGCTCGCTGCCCGTCGCGGCGTAGCCGAGTCCATGATGTCCGCCTTCGTCGCAGTCTTCTGTCGCGAAGTCCATGCCTACCTCCAGCGGCCGAACAGCCCCGGCCGAGCCGCCACCCGCGCCACGGTGATTGATGCGCTCGTCGAGCATCAACCGGACGTAGTCATCGCGCATTCGCTCGGCTCGGTGATCGCCTACGAAGCCCTTTGGGCCATGCCCGACATCGACGTCGACTTACTGATCACCCTCGGGTCGCCACTCGGCCTGCCCAACATCATCTTCGAACGGTTGCTCCCCGCGCCTCGCCTCGGCCGCGCACACCGACCGCCCGGAGTCCGGCGCTGGGTCAACATCGCGGACCCCGGTGACATTGTCGCGATCCCCCGGTGGTTGGCCCGGAAGTTCGACGGAGTGAACGCCGACATTGAAGCATCGATCCACCGCCTGGACTTCCACCGAGCAGCGGCCTACCTACGGCTCCCGAACGTGGCCGCGGCGATCGCAGAGCTCACCTGACTTATGATCGCGCACATGCGGGGCTGTCGGCGTCGAGTTCCGCAGTGATTCCAGCGGGGCTGTGCCGAGCGACTCGCTGGCTGTGTACGGTTCCTGCGCCGAGTGCAGCAAGTATTGAGGCGATTGCTTCTTCGGGGTTGGTATCGGCACTGAGGTTACTGAGTGTGACCCCTCTGGGGTCGAGTTGGGCGCACGAGGGGAACTCCTGGCTGGCCGGCGACAGACTGCCACCGGAACCTCATCTCGTCGTCGGGTCGGGCATGGGGACCCCGCATCGGACGCAGTGACCGTCGTCATGTTCATGGATCCCTGCGCGGTCGCTGACGCAACCGGCGCGCAGGATGTCCTCACTGGTGGTGGCCGCACGGCAGGCCAGGCAGAGCCCCCAGGTCTCGGCGATCGCGCTGTCAGCAGGCAGGGCCAGACCACAGCTGTAGCACAACAGACCGGCCTGCCTGATCGCCAGCAGCAGGTCAGCTCCGCACACGTCGGGGTCCTCGGCAAGGGAACCAAGCTCAGCCCACGCCAGGGTTTCCGTCACCCGATGCCATTCGGCGTCGGTGACTGCACGGGGATGTGGATCGGTGGCAGGGACGAGCATCGCTTGGAGGTGCCGCCGGGTCCAGAGCGCCAGCCCGAAACCGAACCTACAAGCCAACTCCTCAATGAGGTCCGCAGCCTGATTCTCGGTCAGCTCGACGTTACTCAGGACGAAACGCCACGCCGGCGGCCACGCCGAAGGCTTGAACAGACCGATCTCATTGGGCGGTGGAATGGTCATGATGTGGCTCCATATCGGTGATTCGAGTCAGCTTGACGTCTACTTCGGACTGGTCGGCAGTGTCGATCGGTGTGGGACCGCCGTCGCAGGAAGCAGGGACGGCCCCGCATTCCGGGATCTTCCGCTCCAGTGTGGTGCGTATGGAACTGGCGCCGTTGCGGATGATCCGCGGCCGGAGACGGCCGTGCGTGAGTCGGTCATGAGGTCGGTGGCCAGGGTGGTGACAGGATCGCCGGGTATCGTTACTTCCGAAGGCGTGGTGGCAACCAGGACGGGTGGGTAGCGCGTTCCGGTCCCGTGTTGGCAGGCCTCGATCATCCAGCTGTCGCTGGGACTGGTGTCGACTACTGTCGGTGCGGTTGATGCATCGGCGTGCTGTTGAGCCTGCGCTGTCCACATCCGGAGTCACCCGCTCGGCCGGTAAAATCCGAGGAACTTCATATTCAGGTTGGTAGTGCGCAATTTCCTTACCTGTACCGGATCGCCCGCCTCCACCATCCGGCCCTCCCCGATGAACATCGCCACGTGCCCCTGCCAGACGATCAAGTCACCGGGGCGGAGCTGCTCTCGGGCAAGGCGTGTGCCAGTGGCCTGGGCACCGGAGGTGCGTGGGATGTGGACGCCTGCCTGGCGGTAGGCCCATTGGGTCAGGCCGGAACAATCGAAGCCCTTGCCTGGGCTGGTGCCGCCCCAGCGGTACGAAACTCCGAGCTGGGTCAGGGCGGCGCGGGCGGCGACGGATCCGCGGCCTGAGACGGCGGGTGACACCGGTGTTCTGCTGGCTGCGGCGTGGCTTGGGCGGGTGGAGACAGTGGGGGTGGAGCTGGCTTGGCCCTGCGGAGCCTCTGTTGGCTCGGGGCCGTTTCGTTTCGCTGTCGCCTGCTCGACTTGAGCGCGGGTGCTCGTCGTCAGCTTGTCGAGTTCTTCGGTGTGCCGGCGGTTGGACTCCTGAGTGGTGGACAACAAGGCCAGGGCGGCGTGTCTGACTGGATCGTCAGGGGTCGGCGCTGCGGCAAGCTGACGTTGGACATCCTGGATGGCCTCGGCCGTGATTCGCAGCCGGTCGGTTGTCGTGGCCAGAGCGTTCTTGGTGTCTTGCGCGCGGTGGAGGGCTAGGACTGCCTCTCCTGCCGCGAGCAGGCGGGCGACGTCCTCATGGGTCTGGCGAGCCGCGGCCAGAGCCTGTTCCGCACTTCCTGTAGCGGTGTGCGCGGCGAAGGCACTCTCCATTGTGGACAGGGCGGCCTCGTTGTTCTGGAGCCTGACCAACTTGATCTGGAGATCGGGTAGTCGCTCGCGCGCCCTGTCAATGGTCACGCGGGCCCTGGTCGCTCGTTCAAGCAGGCCCTGGCCAGTGCTGCGCAGTTGTTGCGAGGCGGACTTGCTTGCTTCGACTGCGGACTTGGCCGCGGCGGTTCCACCGGCCACCGGTCCGGCTGCGGCTCCCAGGGTGCTGGTCAGTTCCTCCAGGGCGCGGGATGTCGCGGCGCCGCTCTGATTGTCGGTGAGGAACTTGTCCACCGAGGTCGCCGCAGTGACGATTCGCTGGGCGACTGCTTCGGCTTCGTGGACCGGGCCGTTGGCTTGACGCAGTGCACGCTCGGCGGTGAGATCAGCGGCTGCCTGCTGAGTTTCGGCAAGCATCCTGGAGTGGGTCTGGTGCAGGCTATCGGCTCGGCGGAGCAGGTTTCCGGCTTCGGCGACAGCCTCCGGTATCAGTGCTTGGACAGCGGGTGCGGCGCGGTCCGCGGAGGCTCGGAGGCTTTGCAGGGTTTCCGTGGTGCGAACCAGGTCGGCCTTGGCCTTGGTGATAGTCGCCCCGTGCGGCCGGAGCTGGTTGAGCGCCGCAGTCGGTTCGGACTTGTGGCGGATCGTGGTCATCGACTGCTCGGCGGTCTGGATGATGCGGCCAGCCCAGGCCAACGCGGTTTTTGCCCGGTCGAGTTCTGCCATCAGCAACGAGGGTTGCTCCGACGGTGAGGTCGGGCGGCTGGGTGTGGTGACCGACGTCGTTGGCGCGCTGGATGTCTGCTGTGGCGGTGTTGCCTCGGCGGTTGGATCGAGCATCGCGCTGATCGGTGAGGCCGCTGCCAGGGCGGCGATGCTGCCGGCCAGCGCGACGCCGATCGCGGCGGGGCGGGCGGCGGGATGGCCGCGCAGTACTCGCAGCGCTGACGTAGCGAGGTTTCCACCGTTTGCGGCGTCAGTGGACTGCTGTTCGCTGCCAGCCATGTCGGGGCTGAGGTGGTAGAAGTCGCGGCGCACTGCCGTTCTCCTCGTGTTGTGGGTGCAGGGTGGAGTCGCTGCTGGGTCAACGGGTTCCGCGCTGTTCGGGATTGCATGCGGCAGTGCCGGGAAGCGGTACGAGACAGCGATCCCCCGACTGGGCGCCAAGTAGGTCGTTGAGCAGGGACGGAAGCTTGGCGGCGGGTCGCACCGGCGGGGTCGGCTTCGGCTGGAGTTGTGCTGGCCTGGCCGGGGTCGGTCGTGGTGTCCGGATCGAGGGTGCGGTAGGCCGGTGGAGTTCGACGGGAACGGCGCCGTGTAGCCGGAGCTTGTCGCCGGGGTGGATGCGGTCGTTGGTCAGCCGGTTGAGGGTCTTCAGTTCGCCGACGTCGGTTCGGGCGGTTGTGGCGATCTGGCTCAGCGTCTGACCTGTGCGCACCGTGTGGTAGTCCGGTCGTCGGTGGGCAGGTGGCGGTGCCACCTCCTTCTCCTGCTTGGCTGCGGGGGTTGTGGGAGGGGAGGCGGGCGGGTGTGGCTGGACGTCACGTTGTTGCGGGGCTTGCGTTTGGGCGGGCTGGCTGGTGGCTGTGCTCGCGGGGTGTGTGGTCGGAGGTGGCGATGTTGTGGGCGTTGGGGTGCTGGGCGTCGGTGTCTGCCGCGTGGCGGAGGCTGCTGCGCTGAGCAGCCGACGCAGGCGATCCGGGGCGGCCCCGGCTGTGCTGGTTTGCCCCGGGGAGACTTGGCCTGCTGCAGGTCGAATGTCGGTGGTGGCACCACCTGCGGACTGGGTGTGCTCAGCCGCGCTTGCCTGGCCGCGGTCTTGCTTGGTGGTGGCTTCGGTCTGGGTTTGCCGGACGGCTTGTTCCGGATCCGCTGGCGGTTGCTGCGTGGGTTTGGGTGTGGTCGTGGTCGGCTTCGGGGACGGTTCAGGTGGAGAGGCCGGCGGTGGTGCGGGTGGTGTCGGGGGTTGTGGGTTTGCATCGGGTGCTGGCGGAACGGAGCTGGGGCCCTCCAGCTGACTTGGTCCTGCGTCAGTGCGCAGGGTGGCGTCTATGGGTGGGGTGCCGAACTGGGTTCCGGTGATCACGACCGCGGCCACGGCGGCGAGCCCGCCCGCGGCGTATCCGGCCGTGCGCCGGTTGGGGGTGCGGCGGAGCTCGCGCAGGCGTGCGGCCAGGGGGATCGTGGTACTGAGGTGTTCGGTTGTTGCGGCGGTTTCGGAGGCTGCCTCGGAGGCGTTGAGGCCGTGCCAGGGGTCAGCGGGTGCGGCTGCCATGTCGATCTCCTTGACGAGTGCTGGTCGATGTGAAGGATGGGTCAAGGGAGGTAACGCGGGCTGGCCGGTTTGGTCGGCAGCGCCCACTGTGGTGAGTCGAAAAGAAGTTCTCGGAGCAGACCGAGTTGGAAGGTATGCCGAGCGGCGCGATAGGCGCGGACGGCGAGGTGGCGGAATTCCTCGACCGGGTCGGTGCGGGTCCAGGTCGCGGTGTGGCTGGCCTCCCGCAACGTCAACAGGGTGTCGAGAAGCTGGGCCGAGGCGTGGTCAAGCGCGGTGAGAATGCGCTTACAGGCGTGCTCGGGAGGTTGGTCGCTCGTGGCGGCGAGCAGAAGATCGTGCACAGCAACTGCGAGGCCATCTGGGTTCAAGCGACTGCTGCTGGGCCACTTGTCCGGGAGGATGGCCACGAGCCTGGCCGCGAGGGCGTTCTCGTCGTCGAGCCACAGGGTCGTGGCGGCGGCGTTCGCGAAGTGGTGCAGGAGCACAGGTAATGGGGTCGCCAGGATCTCGTTGCGCTGGTGGTGCAGGGCGTCCTGCTGGTGGCCGATGATCTCGTCGTAGCGAAGTAGGTGCTTGCGACTCAGGTACCGGCGGGTGTCTGCCAGGGCTTGCGCCTTCTCGACGAGGCGCTGCACATGTGGGCCAGTGATCGGCTCACCGCCAGTGGTGGCCAGTTCAGGTTCCAGGGCTCGCATAGCCTCGGTGGCGTTGTCCAGTAGCAGGTCGTCCTCGGCGGAGAGGAGGAACTGGGTGGTGCCCGGGTCGCCTTGCCTGGCTGCGCGGCCAGCGAGTTGGTCATCGGTGCGGCGGGTGCTGCCGCGCCCTCCGCTCAGGACGAGTAATCCACCGAGGGCACGGACTTTGTCCAGGTCTTCGGGTGGGTCGCCGCCCAGGCGGATGTCGGTCCCTCGCCCGGCGACCGCGGTGGCGATGGTGACCGCACCGAGTCGACCAGCTCCGGCGATGACGGCGGCTTCATGGGCGTTGTCGCGGGCGGTGAGCACGGCATGGGGGATGCCGAGTTGGTCCAGGTTTCGAGAGAGGGCTTCGCAGTCCTGGATGGTCGCGATGCCGACGAGGACCGGGCGGCCAACGCGATGTGCGTCGGCGATGCGCTCGACCAGCGCGGTCGTGCGGCCGGTGTGGCTGGCGTAGAGCTGGTCGGGCAGGTCGGTACGTGCTGAGGGTGTGTGGGTGGGGATGCACAGCACTGGGAGGCGGTAGATGCGGTGGAGTTCGGCCGCTTCCCTGCGAAGTGTTCCGCTGAGGCCGCCGATGAGAGTGTAGCGGCGTAGGTAGCGTTGGATGCTGATTGCCGCGAGGGTGCGGGGCTCGGCTCGGACGGGTAGTCCCTCCTTGGCTTCCAGCGCTTGGTGCAGACCGTCGCTGAGGCGCCGATCTGGGAGTGCCCGTCCGGTGTGGGGGTCCAGGAGCACGACGCGGTCGTCGACGACGAGGTAGTCGCGTTCGTTCTGGTGGAGGAGTTCGGCGCGTAGCGCGTTCTGGGCGGCGGCCAGGAACTCAGGGTCGCGCCAGCTCCGGTCGTCGAGGTCAAGCGCGCGGTGGAGGGTCGCCCAGCCGTCGTCGGTGAAGTCGAGTTGCCGGTCGGCGAGCAGGCCGTCGTAGTGACGCACTGGCTGGAGCGTGGGGATGAGCGGTGCGATGAGGGTCGGCCAGTTGTGCGAGGCCGGTTCGGGGTCGCCGGTGATGATCAAGGGGGTGTCGGCGTCGTCGATGAGCACCGCGTCCGCTTCATCGAGGAGTGCGACGTGCGGGCGGCGCTGCAGGCGGTCGCGGGCCGCGGTGACCATGTTGTCGCGAAGGTGGTCGAAGCCGAACTCGCTGACGGTGCCGTAGGTGATGTCGGCTCGGTAAGCGGTTCGCCGATGGTGTGCTGCGGTGGTGGCGGTGATGGCCGCGGTGGTCAATCCCAGCGTGGCGAAGAGGGGAGCGAGCTGGCCAGCGTCGCGGTTGGCGAGGTAGTCGTTGGCCGTCATTACGTGGACGCCGGCGCCGGGTAGGGCGTGATAGGCCGCTGCGAGTGCGACGGTGAGGGTCTTGCCCTCCCCGGTGCGCATCTCCGCGGCGTAGCCGTAGGCCAGGGCTGCTGCGCCGAGGAACTGCTCGGGATGGAGCTGGACGCCAAGACTCCGTCGGATTGTCTGTGCTGTCATTGCGAAGACCGCGCGCTGCGTGCCGATGTGCCGGCGCCAGGACCGTGAACGTGGGCGGTGGCGGCGGATCTCTTGGTAGCGCTCGGCCAATACTTCATCGGGCAGATCGTGGAGGGTGTGGCTCTGTGTGTATGCCTGCCGGGCCAGGGCTCGCAGGTGATAGGGAATTCTTCGGTCCAGGGCGGCGCCGAGGCTGCGAATCGGATGTGGTGTCCGACGGTTGCTGTGGGCGGAAAATGGAGATTTTTGTCTATTGTGGACAGTCATCCGGCTTCTCTTCCGATGGATTGGCCTACTTTTCTGTGCTGCACCGCCACGGCGCCGTTGCCGCAGTCTGGACAAGGCACTTTCGGGAGGACGAAGCGTGGACCTGACGCACGTTCGTAGCCCGCCCAACCGCAAGGGCCGTGACACTCGTAACGCACGAGAAGTCCACGCCGGCGAGTCGGGGTGACGGATCTGTTGTGTCGCAAGGGCTTGGTCAGCATGACGGGGATCGGTCGTGGTGGGGACTCTGCCTCCTGCAGCGGCCCGAGGAGCCGGGCGAAAGGTTGAAGACCTAGTCCTTCTAGGTCCTCGTCATTGAGCCCGGCCACAAGGTGGTGTATCCGCCCGCCGGGTTGACTCATCTCGTTGCGCAGTGTGGTGAGGATGTTGTGCACGACACCGCGCCCGAGCCCGAACTGCGCGCCGATCGCGCGTTCGGTTCGCTCGCTCTCGGGCAGGTGTTCGTGCGGTGGCAGACCCAGCGAGCGGGCGATGATGTCCCGCTGGGCTGGTCCCAGTTGGAGGCTGTCCAGGAGGACACGCCAGCCGGAGGTGGCAACACCACCGCGGTCGTCGACCCGCTGGAGCGCTTCTTCCTCCCAGTCCTCGCTCCGGGTGTCCGAGCGGTCGTGGAACGCGGGCCGGAGCAGCAGTACTTCACTGGCACCGACTTCGGAGGAACGCACGCCGCGCATCAGGGATGGCATTCCCAGGCCGGTGTGACGCCGCCGCATGCGGGTTCGACGCTCGTCGTCGATGTCGGCCTGGGTGAAAACCGCATCGGGTTGAGCCAGCAACTCCGTGTCCGTTGGCTCGCGCCCCAACTGCTCGGCGAGTGTGGCCCGCATCCCCGCCATGCGGAGGAACCGGGCGTGGGTGCGAGCGGGTACTGAGACCTGGTAGGTCAGGCCAGTCAGGTCACGTTTGACGTGTTCCTCAATCCAGGCGCGCAGGTAGTGCGCCCCGCTGGGCCGGGCGGGGTCGTAGGCCCAGATGCCTTGGGCGACCGCGGCCCGGCCGGTGTTGAGCATGTCGCTGAGGTCCGCCACGACGGTTCTGGCGAACTCGCGTGTGCGCACCTGCCGGACGATGCGCCGGATCATGCCCTCGGCCAGGCCGACCAGGTGTGCGGTGACGATCTGTCCGGCGCGGTGGTGTCCCGCCAGCAGCCGCCGCACGGCCGGGTCGGCGACGTGCTCCTGGATCTGGGTCCAGCTCATTGTCGTGGCCAGCCGTGACCGGATCACGAACTGTGGCGGCTCTTCCTGTCCGGCGATCCACCTGTCCGTGTTGTCGGCGATGAACAGGACCAGGTGCGCGGTGTGACCGGCGGCGGCGATCGGGGCGAGTTTGGCCAGCGCCAGCGAGTCCAGGTTTGGGTGGCTGCGACACAGGGCCCGGACCGCGTACACCGAGGGCGGTGTGGTCGTCGGCGGTTGCTGGGCCCGCAATGGTCTCTCCGTCTCGTCTCGTTCGGCGGGTCAGGCGTCGCGCTGGAGGCGGTACCGGCCGACTAGGGTGCGCCGCAGGCGATAGGCCGTACGCGGGCGACCGTCTCGGTGCAGATGCGGCAGCAACCGGGCGACTGCCTTGGTGATGGGGGTGACGCGGTCGGGTCCGAAGAGGGCCTCGGTAAGCAGATGGACCCTGGCCGCCCATTCCGGGCAGTCCCACAGGAGCCGGAGGTAGGTGCCGCGATTGACTGCGCGGGTGTGGTGTACGCCGGTGTCGGGCAGGTACTGGAGATGCCGGAGGTCCTTGTGGTGCCGGAGGTCCTCGACAGGCGGGACGAGACCGGGATAGATACGGTTCCACACCAGCCCCAAGTACCGCAGGGGCAGGGCGTGTCCCTCCGGGGCGCCCAGTGTGGTGAGTAGCGAGTCCAGAGCGCGCACCGAGGTCCGCGTTGGATCGGTGACGAGCAGGATCTGACTGGCGGCTTCGATCAGTGGGCGCAGCCGTTCATGGCTGTCCTCGTCGACGGCATGGGTATCGATGAGGACGATGTCGTAGCTGTGGCACAGGACTCGCAGGATCGAGCCGATGTCCACGGTGGCCGATGTGCGGGCGGGAGCTGGTGGGTTCGCGGGGGTGAACACGTCCAACGGAACCGCGGCAAGGCGCTGAACTCGGCCTGCTAACGCGCCACTATCCTGTGTGGAGCTTTCCGCCGCCATGGTGAGAGTGGACAGTGTCGGCTCCCGGAGGTCGAAATCGGCGACACAGACCCGCGGTGGCGGCTCGGCGCGGTGCTGGGCAGCGACATAGGTCGCCACGGCCAGGGCGATGCTCGTCGTTCCGACGCCGTCCCTGGCCGAGAGCACCACCACCACGTGCGCTCCGAGACCGCTGTCCGAATCGACGGGGTCTGGTGCCCGGGTGAGTGTCAGCGGATAGCGCCAGACCTGGGCCTGGGCCTCGTCGATCGGTGTGGCTCGGCCGACGGCGAGTCCAGCGGGCAGTGCCGCGACGAGCGCTGTGATCCAGGTGCTCGCGGCATGGCCGTGCGACACAGGGACGGCGACCAGGATCCGACCGGGTGGCAAGGTGGTTGTCGCCGGATGCAGTTCGGGGTGTGCGGCCAACACCGCGGCCGGGAGTGGCGGCTCATTCGGCTGAGGTTCGTTGCGGAGAAGGACGAGGGTGAGCTCGTGGGCCGGCGCTCCGGCCAGTGCCGCCAGCCAGTGGGCCAGATCCGCTGGCGGGCCCGCGTGCTCGGTGAAGACGACCACGTTGTGCCTGCCGCCCCGGATGAGCGGCGGGTCCGTACTCAGGAACCACGCCAACTGGTGGAGGTCCTCAGCGACCGGTTCGAGGTACCACCCGAGGCCGGCGCCTCGGGCCGCCGTGACGACCAGCTCGCTGGGCAGGCCGCACACAATGAGGTGCACCTGGCTGGGGTCGTGCTCCATCTGGCCATCCCCTTCGATCTCGACGACCTGTTTCAGGACTCTCGTGCGGAGGCTGCGGGCACGGTGGCGATGCGGATGAGGCCGCGTCCAGACTGCTTGGCATGCAACAGCGCGGCATCGGCGAAGCGGATCAACTCCCCCGGCCCGTGGTTGTCATCCGGGCATGGCACCGCGATGCCCACCGAGGCGGTCAATCCGGTGATGGTGACCGGCGCGCCATGAACGCTGCGGGCGTTGGCGACGACGGTGGTGATACCGGCGCAGATCCGACGAGCCAACGTACGGGCCCCAGCCAGATCGGTGTCGGGGGCCAGGATCAGGAACTCGTCGCCTCCGTGTCCGCCGTACCTGCCGACCACGTCGACCGAGCGGGTGCACTCCTGGAGCACTGCGGCTACGGACTGGAGGACGGTATCGCCCGCGGGATGTCCGAACTGGTCGTTGATCCTCTTGAACCAGTCGAGATCGATGATGAGCAGTGCCAACGTGGCTGCTCGTCGCCGCACCTGACCGTGTACCTCCACCACCATCTCCTCCCATCCGTCCCGGTCAAGCAATCCAGTCAGCCGATCGACCCGCGGTTCAGCCGGCAGACGTCCGCAGGCGTGGCACCGCTGGCGACCTGCTGCGGTCTCCGATGGTTGAGACCCTCGGGACCGGTGTGGAGGACCGGGGACGCGAGGGTGGGTCCAGGTTGTCGAGACGCCGGGGGGCTGAAGTGATAAGCCGCGATTGGAGTTCATGTCACTCGTCCTTGAGATCTTGTCCGGCCAGTTCGGTGTTGTCCGGTTCTACACCGAAGACCCCCACGCACCTCAAGGTACGTACGAGCATTTTCTCCGAAAGAATTCGTCAGCAACCCATGAGTTCGCTCATCAAACGCAGCAACGGGCGCTCCGCCGGCCATTCGGCGGAGCGCCCGTAACTTCTGTTCTACTTGCCGATGGATCTCATCGTCGCGATAAGGCTCCGCGCCGCATCGGTCAACTCGTAGACGACCACTGGGGGCACTGAACTGTCGATCTCATGCCTCCTGACCAGGCCACGAGCCTCCATCGACCTGAGCGTATTGGTCAGTGTTCGATCATGAAGAACGCGTTCTCCTTCGGGCCGGCCCGATTCCGGACCCGCATGACGAATGCGAGACGCAAGCCTGGTGTACCGCAGGGGACCTTTAGATAGCACCGCCAGAACGGGCACCACCCATTCACCGGCCAGCTTCCGGCTGATTTCTGCCATATGTGGCCAGCCGTCATCGTTGTCCGCCACGATCCCTCCCCATCGGAACGGCACAGCACTACCGCGAGATCCCGATTAGAACCAGAGGCAAGACCGAACGCAGGCCTGAGCACAATTCGACTCGACCCTGACCTCGAGCGGCGCCAAGACCACCCGCGGGCACGGAGTGGCGATACTGAGCCATCGCCCCTCCCGGTTGCCGGATGAGGCCAGGCGACAGGGCGGACCGTGATGCGGATGGGTACCCGCCGTCGCGGTGCGGTACTCGATGTCTATCCCACCCCCTGATGGCATGTGCGAACAGGCAAGGCCGCGCCTGACAGCAGGCAGCGCGAACAGCACGAGAGCCCTCGCCGGACGACCTTCCGATCGCGAGACCACTTCCCTTGACCGTAGCATCCAGTTACGCTCCCAAGAGGAAAGCATAGGCATAACTAGTTATTTGTCAAGCTTCAGTACACTTGATCATGACTGCCTCATGTGCGGCGCATCCGGCTGGGGCAGGAGACGATGAGGGGGACCGCACCGTGGCGGAAGGTTCCACTTTGGCCCAGAAGCTCGACAGGCTGTTTGAGCTGACCAAGGACAGAGGTGGCAACATGGTGCGCTACGAAGACCTCGCCGAGCGTGCCGCCCAGCACTGCGGCGAACCCGTGAGCGCGGGCTACATCCGTCACCTTCGCTCCGGCGAACGCGACAACCCCACGTTCAAGGTCATCCACGGACTCGCGCACGCTTTTGGCGTCCCCGTGGGTTACTTCTTCGATGACGCGGTCTCCGCCGAGATCCAGCGCGATCTGGAGTTTGCCCAGTCGCTGCGGGCGGCCGGAGTGACCGACATTCAAGCCCGGGGCCTGGGCAATCTCACCGAGCGTGGACGGGCGAAGGTGCTCGCCGCTATCGAGGAGGTCACCGGCGAGGTATCTGGCGCCTACGTACACCCCGTGAACCGGCTGAGTGGGGCGCAGGGCAAGGTGCTGGCGTTGGTGGCCGACGGGCTTACGACCCCTGAGATCGCCGAGAGGCTGAACAGTGCCCCTAGCACGATCAACAACCATGTCGCCGCGATCTTGAAAACGCTGGATGTGGCGACCCGGCACGAGGCTGGCGCGATGTGGCGGGCACGGCATTCATCCGGTGACGCTCCTGCGACCTGATCCGGTCGTGGCGGTGCCCACCGATCCTGGGTTCAGGGTGCCCGCAGCGGCCGGCAACCAGTCCCTGTGGGGCGCCCTCACCATCGTGCTCTCCAGCAATGCCAGACCGCTGTGCTACGAGGATCTGTATGCGGACTGATACCACCGCGACTGCCGACCACGTCCGACCAGGGCGGGTCCTGCCACGACTGCCCCAAGGTGCTGTGGCCCAACAGTCCACTCCGGACGCTTCCGACCGAAGGGGAGACCGGCGAGTTGTTCCCCCAGGCGGAGTGTCGTAACACCGGCCCTGCGGCGGGGAGAGCGGCACCGAAATCCGCCGAGTCGCAGCGGAATGCGGCCGAGTGAGCCGCCAACCTGCCGTCGGGCGACGGTGCACCTACTGCTCCGCCGTCTTTCTCCGCGTTTATTGGCCCGAGCCGCCCGCACCACCAACGCATCAGCGACACGATGATCATTCTCTCGACGGGGTGCGACTCGCCGGGATGCGGCGCGCCTAGGTTGCCGCCCACCAGGCCAGGGGGCTGGCCAACTTCAGCCTGAGTCACCTAGTGAAGTGAGAATGTCGATCAGTGTCCTATCGTCGCGGCTCGGAGATCCACTTCAGGAGGAACAATCATGGGGCTGCTCGACGGCAAGGTCGCGATCATCACCGGTGCGGCGTCTGGGATTGGCGCGGCCGCGGCCCGGGAGTTCGCTGCGGAAGGGGCTTTCGTGCTCTTGGCCGACATCGATGTTGACGCCGGTGAGGCCGTCGCACAGTCGGTGCGGGGGCACGGCGGCCAGGCTCTGTTCCTGCGGACCGACGTGACCCGGGATTCCGACGTCGAGGCCGCGGTGCAGGCTGCGGTCGCCGAGTGGGGGCGGCTGGACTTGGCGTTCAACAACGCCGGCATCGATGGTGTTGCCTGCGATCTTGACCAACACACTGAGCAGGACTGGGGCCAGGTCATCGATGTCAATCTCCACGGTGTGGCGCGCTGCATGCGGTACGAGGTCAGGCAGATGCGCAGCCAGGGCGGCGGTGGAGCCATCGTGAACACCTCGTCCGCAGTGGGTCTGATGGGGGTGGACGTCGGCATCGCGCCCTACGTGGCTTCCAAACATGCTGTGGTGGGCTTGACCAAGGCCGCAGCCCTGGAGTTCGCGGCCCGTGGAATCCGCGTCAACGCGCTCTGCCCCGGTGGAGTAGCGACACCGCTGGTGGAGCACACCCAACAGCAGGGGGCCGGGTCCGAGGAGGCGGCGAGGGACATGATCCCTATGCGGCGCCTGGGCACTCCCCAGGAGATCGCCGCAGTCGCAGCCTTTCTGTGTTCTGACAAGGCCTCCTACATCACCGGTAGCACTGTGGCCGTCGACGGGGGGATGTCCGCCGGCTACCCGCGTCCGCTACGGGTTGCCGTGCCCGGCTCGGTGGGCTGACCACACCGTCCAGGGCGAGGGCCTGAGAACGCTCGACGAGGTGATGCGAGTCGGGCTAGCGAGACTGTCCTGCCGACCCGCTTCTCCTTCTCGGCTGCGTTGCCAGAGCAGGCGGTTGCGGTCGCCGGTGGACGCCCGAGACGAAGTTGATGGTCACGCGGTCGTGCCCTTCGCGCTCGGCTGCGGACACGGCCAGAAGGCGGGCGGCCTCGACGGCCTCTTCGACCCGGCGCAGATAACTCAGCGTGGGCAGTGCCTGGTTGAACTGTTCAACGTGGTGGAGAAGGGCGAAGGTGGCACGCTCCGCGACAACGTACGGCTCATCGGCGGTGGTGTTGGGCACCACCGCAGCCAGGTGGGTTTGCCAGACGCGGAAGTGGTAGTCGCTCCAGGCCCGCACCGGCGCGGGCAGGTTCGGAGGGACGACGCGCACCGTGGGCTTCGACACCGCGGCCAGTGTGTAGAGGACGGTACGCAGCGCGTTCACCAGCCACGGTAAGACTCGGCGAGGGCGCACCCGGGAAAACTGCGGCAACAACGGCCCCGTCGCAGTGGAACGCCACCCACAGGTGCAGCCGCTGCGTATCGCAGCACCGCCCTTGCTGGACAGCAGCCACGAGTCCAGAGCTTCGCCGGGAACGACGCGGGAGCCGGCAACGAGCAGCCAGTCATGCTCGACTTCCCGGCCTTCGTCGGTGGTCTCGATCCACCCCATCAGCAGCTCCTCTCCCTCAGGATCCGGACATCGGCAGGCTCGGTGTGGTGCTGCCTGCCAATGTCCACTCGCTGAAGCATTCGCTTTCGTTGCCTCGTGGTGCTCCCGGAGGAGCCGGGATGCCTAATGCGTCGGGTGCTCCCGTCGCCATTGCGCGGCGTCCTCCCTGCTACTCACGCCGAGCTTGCCCGTCAGTCTGTACACGTGGGTTTCGACCGTGCGGCGGCCCACACTCAGCTTCTCGGCGATCTGGCCATAGGAGAGCCCCTGCTCCAGCAGATCCAGGACCTCAATTTCCCTGGGAGTCAGGCCCTTCCCCTCTGCGGCATCGCCGGCCGGCGGTTGCGCGGCAAGGGCCAGGATCTCTGCCCTGGACATCGACTCGCCGCGAGCCCATGCATCGGCGTGGACCTTCGCAGGCAGGTTCGCGGTGCACAGTTCCTCGGCGCGGCGGCGCCGTGCGCTGTACGGCGGGAGACCGTGGATGTCGACACCGGTGTACTCCAGTAGCCGCAAGGACCCGGCCAGTAGCTCCGCTGCTCGCAGGTATCTGCCGTTCAGAGCCTCCACCCAGGCCTTGGCCTCCAGCAGCCAGGGCAAACCCCACCAGTCCTCACCAAGTTTCTCCCCGGTCTGCGCGGTGACGATTGCCTTGCGCAGCAACAGATCGGCCTCCGTGTGGTGGCCCGCTCCCATCTCGGCGATGGCGGTGGCCCACTGTGCCCAGGACAGCGACCAGGGAGCTCCCATGCGCTCGACACCGGCCAGGTGCTCGGCGCAGATCACCTTGGCGGTCTCGTAGGGGGCGTGCAGTGCCGCGCTGATGGCGAGCATCAACCAGGCCATGGTCGCATCGGTGGGGTTGTCCGCAGCGGCGAATTCGAGGTAGGACTCCCTCAGCCACTTCAGCATCGTCTCGACCTGCGCCGGCTCCGGGGCCGTGTGAGTCCAGCTGGTGGCGGTGACAAACCGCAGCTTCGGGTGGTTTCGACTGCGGTAGGCCTCCTCGGCTATGTCGCCGGCCCGGTTGAGCCACTCCACCGCTTCTTCGTCACGTCCCTGGCACTGCATCATCCAGATCGTGACCGCCATCGCTGCCAGTCTCATCTCGATGTCGGCGTCGTGCGCGGCGTCGACAAACCGGCGGATCCAGTCGATCGTTTCGGGGAGCCCGGCGCAGCGGAAGGGCCAGCGCGTCCGGGCCAGCTGCACCACCGTCCACAGGCCTTGCAGAGCACGTTCAGGCGCACTCGCGCACCAGCTCAGCGCGGCGCGGATCTGCGGCATCATCACGTCGGTGCCGACGACGATCTCGACCTCGTCGGGACAGGCCCACGAGTCGGCGTTGTGTGCCACAACGCTGTAGTAGAAGGCCCAGTGCCGATCCCGCAGCAGTTCCTCCTGCCCCGCCTCGCGCAGGCGCAGCAGGCCGTACTCGCGCAGCGGCACCATCATCCGGTAGCGGCCGGTGCGGTGGTCCATCTGCAACAAGAACTGGTCGACCAGGTCCGTGAGGTGCGGCAGGATTTCCTGCGCCGGCAGGTCGATCCCGGTGAGCACGCTGCGCCGCGGCCAGGTGCCCTGTGTTGTCAGCTCCTGTCTCGCTTGAGCGACTCCCCCGGCGCAAACGCCGCGCGCGGCGTCCAGATCGAATGGGCCAGCGAAGATCGACAGCCGCGCCCACAACACCTGCTGGGCTTCCGGGAGCAAGGAGTAGGTGTAGTCCAGGATCGACACCATGCTGCGGTGCCGATCCTGGGACACCGAGCGCACGGTCGGGATATCCAGCGTGGCGATCCCCAGATCTCCGGCCTCCTCCTGGTTGAGAAGGTCCGCAAGGATCTGCTGGAACGTCCGGCTGGCACGGTTGACCGCCAGGTGCACCAGGTACAGCGGGATGCCCCCACCCTTGCGGCACAACGAGGCTGCGGCAGCGATCTCCCCCGTGCCGAGTTCGGCGAGCACAAGGCCGGCCCGCTGTCGCCGGGTGTACTCGGCCAGCATCGCCATCGCTTGACTGGCCAGCATCTGCTCGTGGCTCGCCTGGGGATGTGGAGTCTTGAGCGGGCTGAGTTCAATCACCAGTTCGTCGACTACGTCCAAACGGGTACGGCTGGTGACCAGGAAGTGCAGCCTCGGACAGTGGGCCAGCAAGTCGGCAGCCAGCTCTCCGACCGCGTTTCGGCCAGTCGCTGGGTTGATGAGGTGCTCGGCGTTGTCGAGCACGATCAACATTCGCTGGTTCGCCAGGCGCTCCCGCAGCAGCTGGGCCACCGGGGTCACAGCCTGGCTATGCACGCCGACGGCATGAGCCACGGCCACTGCAAGGCCAACAGCCTCATTCACCTGGTCCAGTGCGGCGTACCTGATCCCTTGGGGCGGATAGCACTGAGCCGCGGTCATCTGTTTGACCACCTCGTCAGCGAGGCGTGTCTTGCCTATGCCCCCTACCCCGACCAGCACCACCAGCCGGTCGGTCGTCAAGCCTTGCTCGACAGCCTCCAGCTCGTCACCGCGACCGAACAGCCGAGGCGACCGTCGCGGCTGACGCGGCTGCTCGGTCACCGACCGTAGCTGGTCGCGGCCCGGCGGTCCCGTCGGTTCTGCATCCTCCATCGTGTCCCCTCCCCGACAATCCCCAGTGCTCAGGAACGGTAATACATTTCGCAAACTGCCTGGTCAGATCCACGAGTTGTGTTCCGGGCGGCTGCGGCACCAGCGGCGACGCCACGCGGCGCCACAGGCGTTTCCGTCAACCCAGCTGACTCCCCGAGCCCGGCCAGCGGAGCGGTGCACGGCCGGGCCCGCTGCCTGTGCACCGCGCGTTCACCGTTTTCGCGTAGCCCGGATCGCCGAGGGCAGCCCGGTGCCAGCGTTGAGGTTGAGATACGGGGAGTGCTCCTCCACCGTCCGGGAGAACCACTCCCACCGCGGCCCGAATTGCTCCGGCCAGGGTCGGCCGGTCTTCCAGAAGTCCCAGTACGGATAGGCCACACCCCCCTCCTCCCAGACCGTGGCCAGCGCCCTCTCCCGGGCACTGCCGATGCTGGCCACACGGTCAGCCACGTCAGCACCGGTGCTGACCTGATCGAGGTCTCGGAGCACACCTGTACTCACCACGTACTCGTGGCTGCCTGTCGGCAGGGCGAATGCCGGGCGGGTGAAGGCGGACCTGCGGTGTGGGAAGGCAAGCACGAACTGCGGGATGGTGGTGTCCCAGTCCTGTTCAGTCAGGTCGGCGATCCGGCTGGCGAGGTAGGGCTCGGCACTGGGCCAGTCCAGCAGCACGTCATCCCACATCTTGAGGGTGAAGTTCCAGTTGGCCCGCTCCTGCAGGTGCGTGAAGAGATCGGTGATCATCCGGGAGCGGTCGGCGTAGGACACCACCTCCCTGTTCGACTGCCGGGGACGCAGGTGCTCCGGGAGTTTCACCGGTTCCGGGTCGGCCTCGTGGGTGTGGACGTAGGCGTGTACCTCACACACTGGATCTTCGCCCGGCTTGTCCGGTCGCTGCACCCACAGGTAGAGCTCGTGACAGGCGTCGTCGGCGAGCAGGGTTTCCATCGCGGCGAGGGCGGTGCCGAGTCCGGCGTAGCGCAGCCGCTCCATCTGCACTCGCCCGGCCACCGGCACCAGTTCGACGTCTGCCGAGGTGATCACCCCGATCACCCCGAGCCCGCCGAGCGCGGCGTGGAAGACTTCGGCGTGGTGCTGTGGAGTCGCACGCATCACCGTGCCGTCCCCTGTGACCAGGGTCAGCGCGCTGATCTCATCGATCACCGCACCCTTCCGCGGGAACGCGGAGAGGCCGCCCACAGACAGCACCCCTCCGAGAGTGAGGCCGTGGTAATCCGGCAGGCCCGCCGCCGGGCGGTAGCCCTCTCGCATGGCCGTCTCCTCCAGCGCCACGAGCGTGGCCCCGGCACCGACAGTGACCACCGCGCGCTGGCCAGGCTCGATCACCCTGACTGGCCCGACCTCGGTCAGCTCACCGTCTCCGTCTGCCATCGCGATCACCACCCCGCCTTTGGTCAGGGCGTGGGAAGACATGGAGTGCCCAGCTCCCCGCACAGCCACTTCGACACCACGCGGGCCGGCCCAGGCAATCAGTTGACGAACGCCCTCGGCGGTTCGTGGCACGTACACCGCGCCAGGCACCCACTCCTGCAGGTTGCTCGCTCCTCGCGACATGCGCCGCAGCATCGACTCCACCACGCTGACCCGTCCGTCCCACCCCTCCCTCGTCGCCACCTCCCTCAGCTCCGGCAACCAATGTGGTCCGGCAACCTCCGCCATGCCTTTGCTCGTCGTTCCGCGCAGGCTCATCTCAAACTCCCGTTTCGTTCCTCGTTGTTCCATTCCCTGGACCGTGACGGCATTCCCCGCTTCGCCATAACGCACCAGGTGAACCGTAAGGGAAACCGGTGGATTAGCGCATCAGTACAGTACTGACACCGCAAGGGGGACCGTAAGTACAGTACTTACTACGGGTTCAGTCGAAGTACGTGGCACTACGAAGGCGAATGGGAGCGATTCTCAGTAGTCACACCAGACCAGCTATCGATATCACTTTCCGTACATCAGGCGTGATCTGGGATGTCCCGCCGACCCTGACCCTCCCTGGCGCACTGAACTGCACAAACATGGCCTACCGGTCGCCCGTGACCCTGCTCAGGATAGCCAACAACCTGGTCGCATAATGTGATCCGTTCAACGTTCAGCACAGTCTTTCTGCGCAAAATCTGCCCGCCTGCCATACTCCGAATGTGTACAACTTGTTATGCTGCTGGCGAGCGAATGATCGATCACCTAGTGTCCGTCGCACGCCGTGGCCACAGGCGCTACAGACGTCGGGGAAATCAGCACGCGGTGTTCCACCGTGTGCTGACAGCAGCACGGTCCGGAACAATCCGCACCGCTGAAGCACACCCCCACGCCGATCCGGTTCCGGCGCGGCCGCGCCGACCCGGCGTGGGCAACCGCAAGGGGGAAAAATGAGCACCCTGCACAGCAACCGTACGAGGCGGATCGCCGAGATCGTGGACAGCCTCCTGCTGCCCGTCCCGTTCACCCTGCGGGGCTTCCTGGACAACCTGGAAGCACGGCTGCAGCGGCGCATCGTGGTGCAGGCTGCGGAGCTGGACGGCTCGATCCTGCCCTGCGGACTGCTGGTGTGCACCCGCACGATGCACCTCATCGTCCATGCTGCCGGCACCACGGCCCTACACGCCCGGCACATAATTTTCCACGAAATCGGGCACCTGCTGCTGGGTCACGGCCGCACGAGCGGGGGCGACGGCTGGGACAACGCCGCGGGCCTCACGCCGACCCCGCTCTCGCACCAGCCCGTGGTCCGACAACTGCTGCCCAACGTTTCTCCCATTCTGCTGACCCGGATCCTCGGCCGCACCATCCATCCGGCCAGCGGCCCGAGTGAATCCGGCTTCGACACGATCGCCGAAGCCGAAGCCGAGTACTTCGCCTACTCGCTCTCCAGCAGAATCGCGCCGGCCCCCGGCCCGGCCGCGCCCCGTGCCTGCCCAGACACCATGACCGGCTTGCTCGGCGCGCTACACCCGGCCCCGACGCATGAGCTCCGGTGACCTCCGTACTGTCCTGGCTGGCCATCGTTCTGGCCACGATCACCGGGATCGCCACCCTCACCACCGCCCACTCGGCACGCGGCCGGTGGTGGTGGGGCACGGCGCTGCTGCTGTGGGCGGCGTCGATGGTGCTGGCCGACCCCGGCCTGCACCAGCTCCTGGTTGCCCACTCCACGGCCCCGAGCAACCTGGCACGCCTGCTCTCAGACTGCCTTGCCGTGGCCGGGGCCAGCAGCGTGCACGTCATGCTCGACCACTACCAGCATCCCCGGCACCCCTCCAGGCGTCGCCTGGTTGGCCAGGCCGCAGTGCTCCTGGTGGTGATCGCCGCGATGTGCACACTGCTGGTGTCCACCACGCTGCCCACCACCGACGAGTTCACCGTCGGCTATGCCCATCCGCTGACCATGCAGGCATACCAGGCCCTGTTCACCGTGGTGATGGCCGCGGCGTTCGCGCGCTTCGGCCTGCTGGTGCGCCGCGCCGGCCGCCGTGCCCTGGGCGCCCCGCTGCGATTAGCGGTCCGTCTGGACTTGCTCTCAGCTGGGCTCGGGCTGACCTGGGTGCTATGCGGCAGCTTCACGGTCGCGGTCACCGCCCTCGACCTGGCTCACAAGCTCGCCGTGCACGAGCTGACCGCGCTGCTGGCCGCACTGTCCCTCATCTCCATCGCCCTAGGCGCGGCCGCCTCGCTGTGGGCAGCGAAGGCGGCACGACGGTGGATCCTTCTGCGTGTGCGCCGCGCCGTATGGCGCTTGACCCCTCTGTGGCAGACCCTGACCGATGCCGCCCCACAAGTCCGCTTCCCCGCCTGCACCAACGATCCAGTCGACCAGCTCTACGCGATCATCATCCAGATTCGCGACGCTCAGCTGGCCCTACGGCACTTCGCTCCGGCGGTGGTGGCCGACTACGTGGCAGAGCAGGCACTCGCCCGCGGGCTGTCGAAGCAGACCGCGGCGTGTTTGTCCGAGGCGGCCGAAGTCGCCGTGGCCATGGATGCCGCGCGGGTCGGCCACAAGCCCGAGTCCGCTCAGGACACGCCGGCGCTCCCGGTGCGCACCGGCTCAGCAGAACGCGAGCGCGGCAGCGTCGACCTGGATGCTGAAGCACGGTCACTGTGCGCGCTTGCTGGCGCGCTCAACCACCCGCTGGTGCGTAATGCAAGGGAGATGGCCCGGCGATCATGCGACCAGGTCAGCGAGCCTCTGGCCTGTCTAGACCCGAGAGCGTGCCGAGGCTGTAAGCGCACCCTTGACGACGTTAGCCGCAGTCTGCGGCCCGCCGATCCTCTGACCTGAACCTGTCGCCCGACCAGATCGACTTGGCGACTCAGCAGTAGGCCGATGGGGCGTCCATCGACGCCGTGGCCGACCTCGGCAAGCTGGGTGATCGAGGCCGAGGGTGCCGGGCAGATCACGACCGCTGGCAGCGGCGCGGGCACCAGCGGCCACTGCCCACAATCGCCAGGGGCATCTGTGCGGCGATTGTCCTTCGCTGCCAAGGGGAATCCATTACGACGGTCGAGAACCTTCTCCAGAGTCCCTACCTGGTCTCGTGATGCGTAGGTGCGAATGGCAGCGATCTACCCGAACGAGCCGTAAGCACGGACTGCCTCCACGGTCAGTGGGAGGCGTCGGCGGGGTGGAGCGCTTGCTTCAACGATCACGTGGGCATGGCACCCAGGGCAACCCCTCCAGGTGGTCCCGATAGATCCGGCATGGCTTGCGGCCGATGGTGGAAGCGCGGTCCCAGATGCCCTTGGGCCCCACCGCTCCTGGCATTCGCAGCCAGCTTGCCCTTGCCGTCGACCGGAACATCGAGTCTTGCACAGGGCAGCCCAAGCACAGTGAGAGGCAGTATCGTTGGAGTCTCTGGGGAAGGGGTGTTGCCGACCTGGTCGGCAACACCCCTTGTGTTTCTACTCAGCGTCTCGTGTCTGCCACGCTCAACCCGATCTTCGCAACTGCCATGGTGGTCGCGAAGCCCACAGTGGCCATGCGTGTCGACGAGATCACGCCATACGGCAGGATCTCGGCCAGTTCGGGCTCCGAGGCGCGGTCGGGATCGGCCGTCACTGCCGTTTGCGCTGCGAGCCTGGCCAGTTCGGTGTTGCCGCGGAGCGCGGCAGTCACTGCGAGGAGGGTCGCGGCATCGGCCCGGTGTTTGCCGGGCAGTGCACGGGTCAGGTGTTGCCACAGTCGAATGGCTGCGTGTGCAGGTTCGATGAAGGCAAATCTGTAGGAGCTGTCGCGGATCAGCGGGTCCTCCAGCGCCCAGGCCAGAGATACGAGTTCCCTGTCCGTAGTGGGGAACTTCTCGTGCTCGGCCGCCTCCACAGCCTCAAGTACGCGGTGCACCTTCCTGGATAGGATCTTGCCGTTCTGGCTGATTTCCGTGTCCTGGCTACGTTCCAGGAGGGTGTAGAGCATCCGGCGTTCACGACGTGCGGCCTCCTTGTCCGGTGTGAGTGAGTCCGTGAAATCCTCGACACGCTCATAGATCACCTTGCCCATGGCCGTTGCTGTCGCGGCGGTAGGGCAGTCCCGTGGGTCCTTCTGCCTGCCGCTTTGGGGTGAGTGCTCGCAGTACCGGAGCCAGAGAGCTCCCTGCTCGATCCGGGGCACCCAGAGCGAGAACGGGACATGGATTCCGTTCCGCCGAAACGCCCCGTCGAGCTCACCAACCAGGTCGGCATGGGGTGGGTGATCGCTACCGGCGCGCGTGCCGCCGGCGATGACCATCAGGCTCGCTGCTTGCCACCCTCGGCCGGCCATCGTGGCCAGCAGCCGTTCGGGTTGAACCGTTTCGCTGGTCAGGTTGACCAGATCCTCTCGAATGACGCACGGGAAATACGTCCTTTCCTCTTGGTAGAAGGGCAACACCAGCAGGCAGTCCTGGGGGTAGAAGCCCAGCATGTAAGGCACTCCGCTGATGAGTTCATGGAGGCCCGCGCAGTCAATGTCGAGTCTGTGATCACACATGGGGTCGTCTCTTTCCTCTGGCGTTCCAGGTCTGCTTGGCCAGTCCCGGTCTCCCGTGATCGGCGGTCACCAGTGGTGTCACCACCTTCCGAACCACGGTCGAGGTCTCCCTGGTCAAGACCTGCGCCTGCGCCGGTACCGACGGCAGGCTCGCTGGGAGGTAACGCGCTGCGGCCGCGGTGGCCGCCAGCCACTCGGCGATCCCCGCGTTACCTCCCACCCCGTCCTGATCCGATTACAAGGAGGGGTACGCCGTCATGACGGCCACACCACTGTCGAAGAATCCGACCTTGACTGACCACAATGGACTGTTCAGCTTTCTGACTGCTGCGGACAGGTGGGCCACGGCCAGAGATCTCGTTGTTCCACTAGGAATTCACGCCGCCAGGCAGCACAGTCGCCTGGCAATCACGATCACAGCGCTGGACCCCAGCATGCCCGAACCGAAGACCATCACAGTCGCGGGCGCATCAACAGCGGCTCTCGATCTACTCGCGCGATCACGCAGGATTCGGTGGGTTGCGGCCGACCTCGTCACCTCGGCCACCGCGTTGGCCGCGGATGGAGTCCAACTCCGTCAGGCGATGTGTCTGCTACTGACCGAGCGCATGTTGGATGCTTACCACGGCATGGTCCCAGACACCTCGCAGACCACTCTTCTTCCCCAGCGGTACACCTTGGCGTACCAACGGCTCAGGGAGATCGAGGAAGCGGAAGGCGTGATGCTGCTGACGCGTCTGGACTCGGCCAACGCCCTGCTGGCGGCGGAGATGAATGCCGGCGGTATTGGCTGGAACACGGCCGTGCACCGGCAACTGCTGGTGCGGCAGGCACTCAAGCCGAGAAAGGGCGATCCGTACCCACGGCTGGCCAGGGTTGACCGCGACATCGTGAAGGCGCTCAACACCCGTCAAGTCAGCCAGTGGCGGAAGTTGAAAGGGATTTTCGACGGCGAGGGTGTGGAGGCGTTCACCTCTTACGCGGCAACGCTGTTCGACGGCGAGCATCCCGCTCATGGATTGGTCGCGAGGTGGCGGAAGCTCAAGCTGCTCGTGTCGCGCTATGGGTACGAGTGGGCCGAACAGTGGGTACGCGAGGACCGGTGGTGGCCCGTGTTTCAGCCCTATGGCACTCCGTCGGGCCGTTGGTCCAGCGATGGCGGCGCCATGGGACTTCCGAGTCTGCTGCGGCCCTGTGTGACCGCTGCGCCCGACCGTGTTCTGGTGTGGGCCAGGCTGTCCCAACCCGGGCCGAGGATGTGGGCACACCTCTCTCGCGACAGCCAGTTGATTGCCGCCTGTGGTGCCGACGACCTGTACGCACAGCTAGGGCGTCAGCTGGGCCTGGAACGCCAGATCGTCAAGGAGTGCCTGCTGGCGGCCATCAACGATGACCGATCATCCATCGGGAAACGTGCCTTGGTGATGTCGCGTACATGGTTCCCCGAGGCGATGCGGTACCTGTCCGCCCTAACAGCGCAAGGGCTCCGCGGTGAGCTGGTCCGTAGCGGGTTGGGCAGAACCTGCCCGGCACCGGATGTGTCGTTCACTGCCGCGTTGGACCGGCCGTGGAACGAACGCAGTCTTGAGGCACACAAGGTGATGGAGGAGCGCGGCAAACTTGCCCGTGCCTTCCCGATCCAGGCAGCGATCGCCGAGCTGACCTGTGCCCTGGCAGCGGAGGTCAGGGACGAGCTGACAACTTCGGACAAGGACACGCGGCTGATCCTGTTCGATCAGGCGGAGTTTGTGATCGAGACGACTCCGGACAACGTCACGGCTGTCGAGTACTCGCTGCGCAAGCTAGTGAACAATGCCGCGGTGCGGGTGCTCGGGGACAGCGGGGTCTGCTGGCCGATCACCGTCGGACACGGCCGAGCTTGGGCTGAGGCAGGCAAGAAGTAGCAGCCGGCTCGTTTCGGTTGCCGGTTGGGACCGGCTCGTTCGCCGGTCCCAACCTCCCCCTGTCAGCGGCTCCGGCGGCCACCGGCCCGCACAGCCAAACCGCGCCGAGCGCGTTACCTCCCTGGCATTGCTGGCATGCCGCGCGGCAGGAGTCTGCCCGCGTCACCCGGAATGGCAACGGAAAGGACCTCGCATGTCCGTAGAGGCGCAAGCGATCCTGTGCACACTGGCCGTGATCAGTATCGTGCTGTTTCTCGTGATCACTCGCTGGGCACGACAAACTGCATCACCCGAATGCACCGATGTGCGGCACAACGTGGCACTGCACCTGATCGACTGTAGTCGTGAGTTCTGGCTGCCGCCGCTGCCGCCAGAACGGTCGATCGAGGAGCAAACGGCCTACAGCGTTGTGGTGCGGTGGGAAGGCTACGACGAGATTGACGGGCACCGGTGGTCGATCCGGCATCGCGGAGTGGTCTTCGACCAGACGGGATCACCCGTTGACGAGCGTGATGCGCGCCTGTCAGTGGCGGCCCTTCCCGAAAGCCACCCCTACTCACTTCCTTCGCCGTACCTGTTCGAGATTCTCGTCGCTCTGAACATCGCTCACACAGTCGTCATCCCCCGGGTACGGCAATTGTGGGAAGATCGCCAGCCGTCCCCCTGCCACTCGAACCCACTGCACGAGCAGTGACCAGTCCGGGTGAGCGTCCACTATGGACGCTCACCCGGGCCCTCCCCTCTGGGAACCTCAACAACCCCTCGGCGGGATAGCCTCAGATTCGGCGCTGCGGCCACGGAACAGCGCACGCCAGGTGCCTGAAGTTCACGACAGCACGCTGAAATCCAGCACGGCAAGGCTCGGGTTCCTTGTCGACACCTCGGCATGACATCCGCACGTTCGCATGCCTACTTGAACGCGAGCAGGCAGAGGTGCTCCAGCGCGTTCGAGACAGGTCCGAGCGGTGGAAACCAGCTGGCACCCTCGTCGAGCGTGTTGTCGAACCGACGGCAGCCGGAGTTCGATCGGGTCAGTTCCTCGGGTAGCTGAGGAGGCGGCGGCGGTGACTGCGCACGGGTCTGGTTGTCCTTGTGCTTCTGGGTCAGCACTTCCGGCGGTCGAGCCGGCAACTCCCCGAGTGCACGGCGAAAGCGGTCAGGGTCGAAGGCCGGGCCTTCCCGGTAGGCCAAGCCGACCGGGGTGTCCATGCAGCGGCCGGGCTCGCCAGGTCGGCCACCGGTTGTGGCGGTGTCCTGGATCCGGTTGGTGATCACGGTCCGGCAGGAGTCGACGTTCCCGGCGCGGCCGGCGACGAAGGCCGTGGGGTCCACGGCCTTACCGCCGGAGACTTCGTCGAGGCTGGGCATCGCCAGTAGGTTCGCGGCCAGCGGAGTTCGTGGAGCTGTCCGCGAACCTGCATCGAGCGGCGGGGCCAGCGGAGAGTTGGTGAGTAGCCCGACACCCGGGACGCCGCGGGACAGGTCCGCCCACGTGTCCCGAGCTGGACCGGCCAAAGCGCGAAGGCGTTGTTGCAGGGCGGGCAGGCTGTCGGTCATGCCGACCAGGTTCGCCCGTTCCATGGCGTCGCGCTGCGCTTGGAAGCCGGCAAGGGATCTGCCCAATGGGGCGCTGTTCCCGCCGATACTGGTCAGGTCCGCGCGGGCGGTGAGCATGTCGAGGTAGGCCTGTTGTCGGGTGCTGAAGGTACCGGCAGCCTGGAATGGCCCGGCGATGGTGAACCCTGGTGAGGCGGGTGTGGGTCCTGCCGGGCGGGTGGGCAACGAGGTGAGTGGGGCGTGTTGCTGCGGCGGGATCGGGAGGTCACCGGGCAGCGGCGTGGCTGGCGGCGGAGGTGGTGCCGCCGAGCTGGATGCGGTGCCTGCCATAGCGATCCCCAGGATCGTGAGGACTAGCAGCGCATGGCGGATGGGGTTGCGGGCGAGCATGGTCAACCTCCGGACAGGTGTGGAGTCATGGTGTGCAGGGCGACCATCACGGTTGTGATGGCTTGGCGGGCCTGGCGGACCGCGGTGACATTCTGTTGGTGGCAGGCGCCTTCGAGTGCGGCGTAGTGGCGGGCGAGGTCGTTCAGCTTCCCCACGATCGCGGCGGTCTTCGTCGCGTCGTAGGTGGTGGCGCCGACGGCGGTCGCCTGGCTCAGCTGGGCGGCTCGGGCGCGGCCGTGTCCGGCCAGTGTGGCGAGGGTGGTGAAGTAGTTGGATCCGTCGGGGTTGCCGCCGGGGCGGCGGGGTTCGTTGGCTGCCGCGGCCACCAGCTGTGCTTCGATGGAGGTCAGGGCGACAACACCGTCGGAGAGTTCTCGCGCGTGCGCCATTGGCGGTGTAGGCGGTCTGCTTCCCCATTGCGTCCCACCGCATCCGGCGGCCAGTGTCGCTGCTGCCAGGGTGATACAGATGATCGAGGATCTGTTGGTTCGGCGATGGCTTGACATCAGCTCTCCTTGGTCTTCCAGCGGACGTGGTAGGTCTGGCCGAAGTGCTTGCCGGTAACCAGGAACTCGTTCGTGCCAGGAATCGCGGCGATGCCGTTGAGAACGTCCTCGGCGCCGACTGGCCGCTCGATGAGGCGTACTCGTTTGAGGTCGGCCATGCCGGTGACCTTTCCGGTGGCGGGGTTGATGCGCAGGAGGTGGTCTCGGTGCCATTCGTTGGCCCACACAGCACCGTCGACGCACTCCAGCTCGTTGAGTTCGCCGATGGACCGGCCGTCGGATCGGGTGATGTGTGCCTCGCCGGTACGTTCGAAGGTGTTGGGGTTGCGGAAGATGAGTCGGTCCATGCCATCGGAGGTGATCAGCCTGGTCCCGTCGTAGCAGGCGCCCCAGCCCTGTCCGGCGAAGCGCACTCGGCGAATCTCGGCAAAGCTGTCTGGGTTGCGCAGGATGGCGACGCCGTCTTTCCAGGTGAGCTGCCAGATCCCCACTCCGGGCACCGTGGCGATTCCCATCGCATACAGCGGTTCCTGCACTGAAATCTGACGCAGCACACGCCCAGTAGTCATCTCGACAGCGCGTAGGGAGGACTGGCCGACCAGGCCAGTGCTTTCCAGCATGACGCCGTTGAGCATCTCCACGCCCTGGGTGTGGGCCTGCCGGTCATGCGGGTATTCCTGCAGGATCTCCGGTTCCAGTTGCTCGATCTGGTTGTTGACGGTCGTGCTCGTCCTGTTCGGAGCGGCCGTTGCGGTCGGCCGGATGCTGCTGGTGTGTGGGGGTTGTGCGCTGGTGCAGCCAACGGCCAACAGCAGGAGCGCTAGGAGCGACAAGACGAGCCGCGGTCGGTACCGAGTCCGCGAGGGCGATGTGGTCATGCCTGGTAGGTAACGCGCGGACGAGCCGTTGGTCGCCTGCCTGGGTGGAGGGGTGCTCCGGCTGCTGCAGCCGGAGCACCCCTCTGCGGTCTCAACTCCGTGGCGCGACGCTAGCCAGGCCCAGCTTTCGGGTACTGACGAAGGGAATCGCGTACAGGTCGGGAACTATGGGTCGTGGGGACCGGCGTGGCATCGCTGGTGTCCGCGGCGTCCTGCGCGGAGCTTCGGGCTTTGCCTGGAGAGGACTCGCTTTGTCGGCCAACTGCGCACGCAGGGTGTCCAGTTGGGTGGTGAACTCGGTGATGACGTTGCCCAGTTTGTTGAGCGCGTCCTGATGCTCAACGTGGACGTCGGCATCGTGCAGGCCGCGGGTGTAGCCGGTGCGAGCGGCGTGCAGGTCGAGCCCTTCCCACAACTTGCGCACAACTTTGGGGGGGATGATCTTACGAATGCACAGGGCCAGGAGGATCAGCATTCCCAGGCCGAGAGTCAACGTGATCATGCTGTGGAACACCGAATCCAGTGACTGCGGTGGGTACATGGGGTTCATGAGTTCGTCCTCGTGTTCGCGGCATGGCTGGCGGAGTGGTCCGACACACCGCAGGTAACGCACGACTGGCGGGCTGGTCGTCGTGGCCAAGTGACCATTCCGACTCATCGTGCGCGGCTTCCGCACAGCCACGTACGTGAGAGGTGCGTTACCTACGTCCTAGGGAGAGCGAGCTGAGGAGGTGTGCTGATGATCGATCTTTTCCAGCTGGAGCCCTTGCGAAAGTCCGGCCGCTGCCGGGCCGTACTCGAACAGGGCACTCGGCCATCATCTGGAGTCCGCGCGCCTCGCAATGGTTCTCCTGCATCACCACCAACCGACCATGAAGCCGTTGGTACTCAGCGGCGCCGAGTATGAAGGTGAGGCGTTCCGTGAATCCCGATGACGTGGCGCAGGTCCTGGCCACCATGCTCACCCACCGCGTAACCACGGGGCTGGACCTGCGCCCCCACAAGATTGATCCGCTGGAGGCGCGGTTCTACGCCGCGCTGGTCCCACTTTCCGACTATGTGCGCACACAGCTTCCACCGGACGTTGTGGCTGAGGCTACGACCGACAGGATGGAGGCCGAGCTCGACGACCTGGTCGCTGCCAACCAGCCCACGGCGGACACGTCCGCGACGGCGAACATAGTCGCCTGGGTCGATGTGCTGCTGACCCTCACCAGGCATGCCTATGAGCTTCCGCCGAATGCCTTGCTGTTCCTCACTGGGCGGTACTTCTTCGCCTTGCGCTCCGCAGGTCTACCGCATGACCCCTATGTTCCTGACTACGTAGACCAGCCGTGAGCTCGGCCGTTTACTTCTCGGGCGGCACAGCCGAACTGGCCACCACCGACTACTTTTCTGTCTCTGTTGATAGGTGTCGGCTCCGCCGTGCCGTCGCCGAGTTCGGCTGCTGTCAGCTCGACTTGGTACCCGATCCGGCCGCCATCAGACGGTGCTCGGCCGGACGCTGATCTTCACCGCGGTCCCCCTTTCCTCTTGTTCCTCGCGCCGAGGCTGAGGCAGACACTGGAGGATGTATGGCCGGGTTCGAGGCCAGTTTGCTCCGGGCAGGAAGCGGCATCCGCGAACAGGCGGCTGATGTCGTCGACCTGCTCGGGATCCTTTGCACTGCGAATCCGCGGGGTCGCCATCGCCGACGTCTGCGTCGACACCGGGGTCCGTTACACACCCTGGCGCGGAGTACGCGCTCGGCAGGCCGATATCCGCAGACGCGACCTGGCTCGGCTTCGACACCAGTTGGCTCGCCGTGGCCAATGCTGTCAACGCACATCTTGGTCGGGTCACTATGTGAGCCTCGGTGTCGGCGATATGACGGCCGAGGGACCCGATGTACCTGGCCGCCGGCCAGCGGCAGATCGCGACTGATCCGCGAGAATGCGGCGGAACCTACTCGCCGCCGCGACTGCCCTACACATCATGAACGGCCGCGCACCGCGCCGCCCAGCAACGGGTCACGCTGCTGGGCGGCACGGTCTCAGCTGACGACTATCACTTGGCGATTACAGCGGAAGGCACCTCGCCGAGGTCCGACGCAGCTTGTCGGCATAGACCCAGTAGTTGCCGCGTTCCCAGAGCTGCTTGACGTTGACACCAGCATTCTTGTTCCAGGTGGTCCCTGGCAAGCCCCACACTCGGACGTGCGGCCAGTAGTAGGTGTTCGACACTCCGCCGTAGAACTGTGAATGGTCCCATCCGCCGGTGCCGGGCTCCTGGACCACGTACTCGCAGACGAGGAGCTGGTCCGGCCCCTTCGCGGTCGCGGCGCCAGCAGTAACGGCGCCAGCCAGCATGACCGCGGCGATGACGAACGGGGTGATCAATGTACGAAGAGAAAGACGTTGTGGCACTTGACATTCCTAGGTGTCTCAGGCGGCGACGGGCGGAGGACCCGCAAGCCGTCACCACAGATCGATTGGCTTCCCGGGAGCCGCGGTGTGATTGCGGCTCAACCGGCGAGGTAACGCGGAGCACTCGATCTGGTCGGGTGAATCCGAGGCTGTACAAGAAAACTTTCGGCCCCGAACCAGAAGCACCTACAGGAGCGAGATGACTCGCTCTGGTCATGGACTGGCAGCCACCTGGTGGTTGTCCGTATCGGCGCCAGCAGACATCAGATGTCAGCGGCCTGGAACTCGGCGGCCGGCTTGCCGTCCTGCTGGACCGACCTAGTGCCGAACACGCGTCGTTACTCGACAGTGGATTCCACGTGCAGCAGCGGGTCTTCCGCTCGACGTCTGGCTTCAGTTGCCCGGCAGGGATGCGGCGTTGGTCCCATGCAGACCACTACAGGCAAGCGACGAAGCGCCGTTGGTCATCGACCACGAGATCAGCCGACAAGTCCAAGATCGGCGTCGGTGGGGCGAGGGAAGTCGACGGCGTCGATGGCCACCAGCACCGGCGCTCCCTCGATCCAGTCCCTCGTGGGGCGGCGTTTGATCACGGCCCAGCCAGTGGGGATCTCGGAAAGGAACTGCTGGAGATCGCGGTGGTCGTAGCGGCCGTCTTTGCCCAGCTTGGCCATGACACGTTGTTTTGACTCGTAGCTGTCGGCGGAGTGCACGGCGACCAGGCCGGCACAGTTGATGGCTTGCTGGGACAGGTTTTCAGGGCTTTGCACCACCAGCATCAAGGCCAGGCCGAGGCTGCGCCCCATCGACAGGCACTGGTCGAACACTGTCTGCTGAACGCCGCTGACGTCGGGGTCGCGTTCGTGTGGGAGGTAGTCGTTGGCCTCCTCCAGCACCACCATCGTTTCTGATAGGCGGCCGGGGTTGTCGCGGGCGAAGGCGAAGACGGCGGTGAAGATCGCGGCCAGGACGAAGGCGCCCATCTGGGCGTCCAGGTGCGCGGCCTCGAAGATGACGCAGTCGCCGCGGCCGACCAGCTCGGCGATCTCCAGGGTTTCGCTGGCGGGTGTCCCTGGTGGATCAGGCAGGAAGATCCCCGCGCCGAATACCCCACGTTGGAAGAATTGCAAGCGGTTCTGGATGACGTTGTAGCCGGTGACCAGGTCTTTGCTGGTAGTAGCGCGGCGGCTGATGCTCTCCAGGTGCTTGTCGATCCACTCGGCCATGTCCGCCATGCCGACGAAGCGGGACAGTGTGGGGCGTTCGTAGACAGTGGCCGTGTCGCCGCGATCCGGGTCCGGGCGTGATTGGGACCAGAGGGCGTTGAGGGCTTGCCAGAGAATGCCGCGGCCGCGGTGGCCGAGCTGGCCGACCTTGGCCATGGTGTCGCAGATGGCGTCCCGGAACACATTCGGTGCGACCCCTGGTGGGATGCGCAAGAGGTTGTAGCGCAGGTACGGGTTGGGGATGCCGGTGGTCGGCTGGTAGCCAGCCGGGTGCTCGCGGGAGAGATCGTAGAAGCGGAATCGATGACGCTGATCGGCGGGCAGTGAGTGGTACAGGCGGCGCCAGTCCGACTTGCGGTCCAGGGCGAGCACGCCGCGGGAGACCTGGTGTGGAGTGGGGAGGCCGGTGTCGGGGTTGATGGTGGTGAGGGTTTGGGTGGTGTGCAGCCATTCGTGGGCCAGTCGGATGCCGGTTTCGGTTTTGCCTCGGCCGGTGGAGCCGGTGATCAGGGGGTGGAGAAGGCCGTTGTGGTGGTCGGTGACGGTGAGGCCGAAGCGTTCGGTGGAGACCACGGCGCGCTGGGTGTCCACGACGTGGCCGAGGTGGATCTCTGTGTTCCCGGTTTGGGGGAAGACCAGCACTGGGACGCGCATGGCGGCTGCGGCGGCGATACCGGGGACGTCGATGCGGGGTGGGGTGGTCAGGACGGCGACTTCGTGGGAGAGCAGGGCGGTGGCGTAGTAGTGCGGTTCCATGACCTCGGGGCGGAGGTCGGCGTGGGCGCAGGGACTAAAGACGCGGGCGTGCTCGACGAGGTGTTCGGACTGGGTGTGGGTGAGGTTGTCGGCGACGCAGAACGGTTGCGGGACTGGGGTTTTCTGTCCTGGTGCCCAGAATGACGATGTGAGCAGGCCGGCGGCGGAGGCCGCGGTGTCGGCATCGGGGACGAGCATGTAGCCCTGGGAGAGCCACATGCCTTCCTCATGACCCAGCGCCAGGCGGTTGACTTGGGCGGTGAGGATCTTGGTGACCTGGTCGGCCATGGCGTCCAGAGTCTGTCGGGAAGCGCCCATGCCGAGGGTGGGGACGAACGACAGCGACCCCGCGGTTTGGGAGTTGCGGGCGAAGGACTGAGACAGGGCATCGGAGCGGCCGTAGGTGTCGCCGAGGCTGTGTCCGAGGCTGTTGGTGACACCGTCGGCCATGCTGCGGGAGCGGCCGTTCTGCTGGGATACCGACTCCTGCTGGGCCACGCTGTGGGTGCGGGAGTTCGCGGTGGACTGCTGGATTCCGTTGTTCTCTCCGACGCCTTCGGTCCAGCCGCGGTTGTTGCCGACGGAGTTGGTGGTGCCCAGGCTGGTGGACTCGGTGCCAGTGAGGCTGGTGCCGCTGGTCACTCCCTGGGTGCGGCCGATACTCGAGCCGCTCTGCTGGCTGGTCCCCTCCGAGCCGGTTGTGCTCCACCCTTGATTTGCCGAGCGGGAGACGCCGTTGGCGTAGCTGGAGTTGACGCCGTGCGAGTTGGATGTGCCCTCGGTCTGGGATTGCGAGGCGGTGATCCCATGGTTACCGCCCACGCTGGTGCTGGAGCTGGCGCCGTGCTGGGCGGTGTAGCCGATCTGGTCGCTGGTGCCCGAACTGGTGTTGAGGCTGACGCCCAGGGATCCGCCGAGATTGCGGCCGGAGTTCTCGCCGTGGACGGCCGACATGCTGGAACCGGCCGAGCGGCTCGTTCCTTCCGACCAGTTCTCACCGCGGGTCTCGCCGCCGCTGATGCCGCGGGAGGAGTTCTCTCCACGTGTGTCGCTGGTCCCGTGGGAAACGGTGTCAGTGGTGCCGCCTGATATCCCGCCGGATTTGCCGACCGTGACATTCTGGTTGTGGCCAGTGCTCTGGTTGACGCTTTGGTTGATCGCGTCGTTGGTGCCGCTGCTGGTGCCCTGGCTGATGCCTTGGGTGTCTTGGCGGGAGGCCCCATCGGTGGTGTTGCGGCCGCCGGTAAGGCCTTCGCTGTGACTCCAGCCCTGTTGTGCGCCTTGGGTATCAGTGATGCCGACACCGTCTGTGCGTGTTCGCCCGGTGGTGTGGGTGGTGGCTTCGGAGACGCCGTCGGTGGCGGTGCGGGAGGTGCCCTGGGTGGCGGACTGGCTGTCGCTGGCACCGTCGTTGACACCGAAGCTGTGTCCAGTCCCGTGGGCATCACCGGTGGCGGTGGAGAACATCATCGGCAGACCCACACCCGCGCTGATCGAGCGCTGCCCGTGCACCTGAGAGGCCACTGTGGACAGTTGCTCGGCCGCGGCGGAGAGCCGGTCGGTGATCTGGCTGAGAGTGACCGGGCTGGCCATGAGCACCAGGAGGTAGCCGGGGCCGCCGAGCATGCCGCGGATCAGTTCCTCCACGCCCTCTTCGATGTCGGGGGTAGCCGGGGTGGTGCTGGTGACCGAGGTGCGCAGGTCCTGTCCGGCGTCGCGGCGCGGCATCGGGATGCCGCGGATGGGAAGTACGTGGGACCACTGCTGCTGGGTGTGCAGAAGCCAGTCTGCCTCTGGTGGGCGCAGAGCGCGGAAGCGGATTTGTGGATAGGTGCCGGTGAGCTGACTCGACAGGGATGCGTAGTGCCGGTCGGCTTGTGTCTGGGCTTCGGCCAGAGTCTCCCCTACGCCTTGCACGCCCATGAGGTGCAGCACGCCGTGACCTGCGGCACCGGTGTCGCCGAGCACGCACACATAGTGGATCTTCTGCATCCAGAGCGCTCGCACCAGGTCACGCTGGTCGTCGTATTCGCTGGAGCGCTTGCGAATACTGACATCCACCGGCATCCGCACGATCCGCAGGAAGCGCACGACCTTGATGCGGGTCATCCACTCGGTCTGGCCGTGGTCACGTACGCGCAAGCGGTAGGCGAGGTGCCGGATCTCGCTGCGGTTGGTCGGATCCGGGGTGATGCCGACCGAATCGACGAGCAGGTCCTGGTATTCGGCCAGCGGGGTGCCGGTGATGGCGCGCAGGCCGCGGCTGGTGCCGGGGCCGATGAGGCGGTTGATGAAGTTCATGGCTGGAATCGATCCTGTCTGCGGGCGTGGCGGACGATGTGGTCGTAGCGCTGGGTCCGACCGTGCAGCCGCCACCGCTGGGTGAGCCAGAGCGTCCAGGCGAAGGGGACGGAGATGATCGCGTAGACGAACAGGCTGGGCAGGTGGCCGCCGAGGAGGCTTTGCGCGGTGGCGGAGAATTCCGCGCCGAAGGCATCGCTGACGCCGCGTTTCCCCGCCCCGGAGAACAGGGTCAGGGTGAGGCGGACGGCGAGGGTGCCGGCGCAGAGCACGGCGATCCAGCAGCGGGTCTCGTGCCGGATCTCGGCGGCGACGTTGGGCAGCAACGCTGACGCGGCGATGCCGGTGATGAGCAGGTACAGCGCGACGTAGAGGATCGCCGGGGAGTGTGTGTAGGCCGAGACTGCCCACACTGTTACGGCGAGGACGGCGTGTTTGCCGAGCACGGCCGGGGTGTCGACGGTGGGTTCGTGTTCGGGCCGGTGGTCGGTGTGTCGTGGGGTGAGGTCCGTTGAGGTGGTGGACATGGCTATACCCGGAAGGTGCGGACCTTCGCCGCGGAGCGGCGGGCCGCGCGCAGTTCCTGGCCGGCCAGGATGGCGCAGGCGAGCACGAGGGCGAGCAGGTGTATGCCGTTCAGCAGCGCGAGGGCCAGGGTGTGCAACCCGTTGGCCATGAGTACGGCGGTCAGGGCGAGCAGGCGCATGGTCGTCTCTCCTCATCGGGTGGGTGGAGAGAGGTCAGGTAACGCGCGGGTGCTCCGGTGGCGGCGTACTGGGCTCGTCCATCCAGATCCGCTTGACCAGTTGTGGTTCATAGCCGGCTGCCTGAACCAGCGGGCCCCAGTCACGGTCATCGGCGCCCTCATGCGGGCGGAGTCCGGCGACAGCGAGTCCCGTGGCGGCATCCCGGTTACGGGCCCGCGTGAGGAGTTCACGCAGGAGGGGTTCCTGCTCGGGTAGCCACGGCAGGAGCCAACGGGCCGGCATGGTCGGTCCGTTCCTGTTGCGCAGGCGGAACAGTGGCAGCGCTCCGGCTTTGCGGTTGGCAACGGTGACCTGATGGTCTCGTGCCGCAGTGGCGAGGATACGAAGCAGCTGCCGCCCGGTGGTGACAGGTACGTGCTCAACGGCGGACAGGGCCGCGGTCACGGGTGATGGTTTGCGTGGACCCAGTGCGGCGCCGACATGGTCGGCGAAGTCGCGGAGGCTGTCCTCCACGGTTAGCAGGGCGGCGCCCTCTGGGTCGTGCAGAGCCACCAGGCCGTGCTCGATGAACTCCTGGAGCAACGACCGGGCGCGCGGCGTCGGTGCCGCGCCGAGCAGTTGCGGACGTGTCCAGGCTGCACCGGACCACAGTCGTTGCAGGAGTTGTTGTCCCCATTGGGGTTGGTAGTGCTTGGCTACCGCCTGCCAACGGTTCTGGGTTGCTGGCGGAGGGGATGTCCGGTCGTGCTCGGCCCATTGGCGGTACCACTCGTAGGGGCGTGACAGCGTGGGTAGTGCCTGGCTGCGGGTGGTGATGTGGTCGCAGAGCCGATCTACTCCACGGGACAGTTCACGGCGATCGTGCTCGGCCTGAGTACGGGCTTCGGTTTCCTTCTCGACCTGCTCCCGCAGTGCACGGACTCGGTCGAGGTTGCTTTGGTCGTCACGCTGGTGGCGTTCGGCGTGCTGAGCTGCCTGCGTTTCCAACTCGGCGTTGCGCTGGCGGAGGGTGGCCAGTTCCGTCTCCACCGAACTCGCGACGGTGGTGCGGATCTCGGCGTCTTTCATGGCCTCCCACTGCGACAACGCGTTGAGCAGGGTGGCGTTGTCGGTGTACGCGTTCAGCGGATGCCCGAGCTGTTTGAGCTTCTCGGTGCGTAACGGATGCCTCGCCTTGAGGTGGTCCACTACTCGCCGTCGGAGGTCTTGCAGGTTGTCAGAGTCGGTGAGACCTGTTTCGTAGTAGGCGATGCGTGCTTGCTGTTCTCTGGCCAGTATCAGGGCGTAGTCACGGCAACCCTGGCAGTGCTGGTTATGTCGCCGGGTTGCCGGCCTCTGGCCTGTCCCTGTGCTGAATCCCGTGTCGGCACCGGCCTGGACTGCGCTGGCGGCTGGGTCGCCCAACGGCTCGATGCCGGATGGGGTAGGTGAGGCCCTGTCGGCGTTTGGCCTGCCGAAGGCAGGGTCAAGTCGCCAGTGATGGCGACCTGGTTCGGCGGGTCGGTTCATCGGTGTTCCTCGGTGAGGGTGAAGCCGGCCCGGCGTAGTCCGTCCTGATAGGACTTGAGGTAGGCCACCAGGGATTGGGCGTACTGGGTGTCCAGGGTTTGTGCCGCCAGCAGTGCCTGGTGCTGGTCCTGCGTGTTCTTGGCGGTAATCGCCTTCTGCAATGCCTCGTAGTGCTGAGCGAGCAGGGTGGCCATGGCTAGCAACCGGGTGTGGCTGTCGCCGAACTGGGCGGGGATCTTCTTGTTTTCCCCTACGGTGCGCAGTTCGGTGACTCCGGCCTGTAGGAGTTGTCGCAGCGTGCCCAGGGAGCGGTGGACCGGTTCGGTGTTGAGGTTGCGGGCGTTGTGAGTGAGCACTGCCCGCATCGCTACGTCGTTGTCCATGATCTGGCCGGTCAAGGCGTCGATTCTGGTGACGTAGTCCAGTGCTTGGGCTTGCGGTGCGTCGAGTCGGAGCGGGACACCCTGGAGATCGCGGGTAACGACGGACCCGATCGCCGCGGCCAGTGCCGCCGCGAACAGGCAGGCGCGTGCGAAGGTGTGCCGTCGGCGCGGCCGACGGTCTGTTGCGGTCCCGGTGCGGTCGCTCTCGGGTGGCGGGCCGGCGGGTGCGGGCCGTGGAAGGTCGTGGCTTGTCACCGTGGGGTAGGTAACGCGGAAGTTGGGGGTTGGGTGTTGCCGGACCATCACGGGTCCGGCAACACCCGGCAGCTGATCTGTTCGCAGCGCATCTCACCGTCTGGGGTCCGGACCCGGTGCCCGTCGCGAAACAGCACAGCTCTGGATCACACTGCTGTTACTGGAATCCGCACTTCGGACAACCAAGCCCGCCGCAGAGCCCGGAGTGCATCGCGCTGCTGACCAGCCGTTCAGCGGCGGCGCGCAGTTCAGCCCCAGTCCCAGCTTCGTTCTGCCACCAAAAGTTGAACGCAACCGTGATCGGCGCATTATGAGTAGCCCACGGATAGACCGAGTCGTTGGTATGCATGACAGGCTCGGTAATCAACAGCGCCTTGGCGATGTCGTTGAGCGATTGGATAATGTGAACATTCTCAGGCGAGACATGGCGAATCCCGCGAGTGCGGAGATAGTTGCTGTCCCAGACCTTGCCGCATCGGTAACATGTTAACGCGGTCACGTTTGCCGCACCGCCAGTTCGTAACGTTCGTTCATGGTGTTCCTGGCGCACCAGTACCCGGATGGGCCGCCAGGGATGACCACCACCTTCGGTGTGGATCGAGGCTCCCTGGTGTGGAGCGCCTGTTGCGGACGATCGCCCGGCGCACATGGATCACCACGTGCCGATGCGAGCCCTAACGTTCAGTGACGTATCGGGTCAGCTTCTCCGGTTCCTGGATGTACAGGACACCGTTGTCCACGCGGATCCAGCCCTGTTGGCGAAACCGCGCCAGCACGCTTCGCACCTGGTCTCTACACGCACCGACCTGATCGGCGAGTTCGCGGTGAGTCATTCCCAGCTTTACGGTGCACACGTCATCTTGGACTTCACCGTAGTCTTTCCAGCACTGCAAGAGCAGCTTCGCCAGGCGGCCGGGCAGGTCAGCACATCGCAGGTGACATAGTTCGCGGTAGGATCGGCGTTGTTCCCGGGATAACTCCCGCAGCATCGCGTAACCGACCTCCGGATGCCTACGGATCCAGCCATGCAGTCTGCGACGACCAATGGCAAGGACGAACAGGTCAGTCCGAGCCACCGCTGAAGTCGCCCGAACTGTGTGCCCCAGGAAGTCGATCTCGCCGAAGGTCTCGGTCGGGCGCCGAATGGCAAGAAGGCGGTGACCGTTGACGTCGCAAGCGGCCCTGGTGAGCATCACCTGACCCGAAATGATGATGTACATGCGGTCGGAACGTTTTCCCTCGGCGTACACGAGCTTGCCGCGACCGTAGTTCCTGCGTTCCAGGTTGACCGCGAGAGTCCTCGCCGCAGGCGCGGGCGCGTCGGCGAAGATCGGACACCGCGTGAGCATCCGTTGAAATGCATCTGATTGCATGGCATGCCCTGGCACACCAGGACTTCCGCTCGGTGCCGTGGCCTCGACGGCCACGGCACCGAGCGAGAGCCGCCAGGGGTCGCACCGCCTTTCGAGATGTCGAGGGTGGTTCCCCTGGCGTGGGGAGCATGACCGTGCCTAAAGCGGATTCATCAACTACGGCAAGAGGAGCACCGCGTGCTTCTACGGTGTGAAGCCGCAGTCCAGGCAGCCCTTGCCCTCACAGGTCGCCTGGTACGCGGCGTCCTGCACCAGGCGTGCCGCTGCCTGGGCCACTTCGTCCTCGTTGGCGTAGTCGCAAAGCCACCAGTACCTGAACGCATCGGTGATAGGCGTCAGGCTGGTGGACCACGGGTACACCCGTCCGGCCTGGCTGACGGTCCGGTCCGAGCTGTTCGGCCGACTGTCCTCGATGATGTCGAGCTGCCGGATCACGCTGTCCGCGTTGATTTTGAGATGGGAGACAGATTGATTGCGGAGATAGGCGATGTCCCAGCCAGCTTTGCAGCGGGCGCACACAATCAACTCTTCCACCGACTCACCGCCCAGGCCTGCAGGCCGGCAAGCTGGTCTGAAGTGGACAGTCCTGATGTTCCGTATGTTGCGTGCATAGTTTTCCTGGCGCGCCAGAACCCGGATGGGCCGCCAGGGATGACCACCACCTTCGATGTGGAGCGCGGCTCCCTGGCTTGGAGCGTCTGTTATGGACGGTTGTGCGCTGTGAACGAGTCAACGTGCGAGTCCGCCCACAGGCGAACGCGGAGGTTGGTAACGCGCCGTCAAGCTCTTGGCTGGGCCCGTGCGGTGTGCCACCACAAAACCTGTTCGATCAGGGCCAGCACGGGGATGATCATGAGTGTGATCCAGCCGAAGCGTGGATAGGCGAAGACGCCAAGACACAGGGCGCACGCGAGGAAGTGCGCCCCAGCGAGGAACCTCTGTGCGTGCCACTGGGCTCCGCCAGGGATGAGCAGGCCGAGCAGAAGTCCGAAGAGGACGGTGCGCAGGCTCATGTGGTGTGCTCCCTCTGCTCATCCCGCCAGCGCTGCGCCTCCGCGGTCAACAGGGCGTAAAGCCGGGAACCCGAGGACGCGGGCAGCTGATTGCGGAGCCGCTCAAGGTCGCTGAGCACAGTGACGAGCTGATCCCACAGCCGGTCGAACTCCCTCACGCGCGAGGGGGTCTGCGTGGGAGGGGGGCCAATTGGCCCCCCTCCCACGGCAAGCGCGTCCTTCGGGGCGGAGCCCTGCGGCATGGGGCGTGGTGGCGATCCGGGCGAAGGGCGCGCGGGTGCGTGTTGGTCGGCAGATGGGGATGCCAGCGGAGCGACGGCGGGTTCGGCGGTGGTGGTCGTTGTGGTGTCCGGCAGGGTTCCGGTGGCAGCGAAGGTGTTCTGGCTGTCGGGGTCGGCGGCGAAGGCAGTCGCCTGTGCCCAGGTTGCGTCGGCGGTGTTGAGCCAGGCAGCTACTGCGGGGTGCCAATGCGGCCGGCGGTCGCGGACGGCGCGGTAGATCCGCCAGTACCGCTTGAGGGTGGTTTCGGGCAGGTGCATGATCCGGCCGATGGCGTTGCGGCCGCGGTTGCAGGGCGGAGTAGCCAGCCGGTCGATGGTGTTGAGGGTTTCCAAGATGCTCAGGTGTTTGCGGTGGGCATTCTCCGACGCCTGGGTCTGGATGACCTCGGCGAGGATGGTTTCGGTGAGCGGCCGGGGATCGACGAAGGCGAGGATGGTGGGCAACCCGAGCCTGCGGTGGGCCAGCAGTCGGCCATTGCCCTTGACCAGGGTCCAGGTGTCGTCGCTGTTGGGCACTACTTCCACGGGGTGGGTCAGGCCGAAGGTGTCGATGTTGTCGGCTAGGCCGGCGATGGTCTCCTCGTCGGCATCGACGCCACAGACCTGGATGCATCGGGTTATGGCGGTGATCGGGATGGGGATAGCGGTGCGGTCGCCGGTGCCGTCGCCGAGGTCGCCGAGCACCGACGTGCGGTCGGAGTCGACGACATCCTCGACGGGCTTGTTCACCGGTTCTCGTGCTCCCGCTTCGATGGGGGGAGTTGCTCGTGGACCCAGGTGGCCAGGGCGGCGGAGGTCTGGTGGGTGGTTCGGGCGTTGCCCACGCTGAAGGGGGATCGGCCGTGGCGCAGGGCGTTGGTGACCCAGCCGTCGTGGCTGACCTGTACTGGGCACAGCCGGAGCTCGCGTGGGTCGGCGGTCGCGGTGAGCTCGTCCAGGAGTGCCGATTCGCTGGGGTCCTTGCGGATCCGGTTGAGCACGGTGTGCACCTGGCCGCGGGCGTGGCGGGTCAGCTGCCGGTGGGCGTGGGTCAGGGTGCGCAGGCCGAAGGCGTTGGCTACCACGTGCAGGACGAGGTCGGCGCTTTCGACGAAGGCCAACGCGCAGGGCGCGGGCAACTTCACGGTGTCGATGACGATCCAGGCCAGGCCGGCTTCCTCAGCGGCGGCGCGGACCCGGTCCGGGTCGCACAGCGGCTGCCCGGTCGGCCGGGTCAGCAGGCGGTCTGGGGCGAGGTAGTAGCCGTGCGGAGCGGTGGTGATCTCGTGGAGGGTCTGGCTCGGTGGCCGGGTGCCGTCAAGGAAGTGCCGCACGGTGCCGTGGCCGGGTTGGATGGGCACGGCCAGGATCTGGGCGCCGTCACCCTGTGGTTCGTAGTCGGCGAGCAGGGTCGGCGCGTGCTGGGCCAGGCCGTGGGTGAGCAGTGCGGCGACGTGGGTGGCGCCGACGCCGCCCTTGAACTTGGTGACCAGGATGAGCATGAGCACTCGCTTCGCGGTTGGACTACCTCTCATCTGTGACAGTCGGCAGGGCCGCGCTGAGCGTGGCCCTGCCGACTGTCTTTGTCATGGACGCCGATCTGTACCCCGGTCAGGCTCTGCAGACCGCCCGCGCGGTCGGCCTGCTTCTGCCACGATCTCGGCCGGTCATCGCCGCAGACTGGCGGCCGCTGTGGTGGGCGATCTCCGAGGTCGGCTGGGTTGATGACGATCTCGTTGGCCGACTTGGCCGCAGCCAGCCGGTGCAGGACGCAGAAGAGGTCCGTCGGCAGCTTCGCAGGCTGTACGAGGTGGGCTGGCTGACCAGCGAGCAGGGACGCGGGCGTCCACGGCGCCCGCTTGCGCTCACAGCGCGCGGGCGGGAGGTAATGGAGTGCTTTCCACCCCACTCGCCAAACTGGACCACGTCGGCACGGGAGGTCGCGCGCCGAGCGTTGGCCGCGGTCTTCCGCCAGGCAGCAGGTCCGGTGATCGCCGTGGAGGCGGTAGAGGAGGTTCTCGCTACCGGCGCGCGGTGGGGCCGAGTGGTGCACGAGCGCGATGTCCGCATGGTGCTTCTCCAATGGCGTCGCGACCGCCTGGTCCGGTTTGTTCGCCCAGCGTCAGGTCGGTGGCTGTGCACCGAGTTGGGCCACCGCGCCCTTCGATCAGTGGCCAGGGCGGCCGGTGAGCACCTCCCCCGCTACCCAAAACGTGCGGATCAGGACCACGACCACATGCTGCTCCGCTCGGTGCTACAGATCGCCGATCTCTGCCCGAACGTCGTTGGCGTGATCCGGCTCGCCCGTCGTACTCAACTGGCCGGTGCGGAGTCACCTTGGATCCTGCCGGACGGCCTGGTCGGCTTCGGTACCGAAGCCGGCCTGCTGGTAGTGGCCCTAGAGATCGAACGTCGTAGTCGTTACCCGAACCTCACCCGTCACATCGCCAACTACGGCCAGCTCGCGCACCAGTGGCCGTGGTGCCGGATCTTCGTGGCCGTGGTGACGGCCAGAGTGACGGCCGGACGGCAGGCAGTGCTAGCTGAGGCACTCGAGACCGCGGTCTCCAGCTACCCGGGAATCCTGTTGACCACGGTGGCCACGACTGTGGCTGCGCTGCCTAACCGGCTAGCGAACCAGGGCGTGCAACCGGAGTCCACGGTGTTCGCACCGCCGGATTGAGACACCGAACCAGGCCGCGCGGGGTCTGCTAAGCGTCCAGAAATAGTGTGGGAAATTCCCGGCGACCAATCGGGCGAACGCGGCCCTGACCTGCACAAAGGAGGGCGAAAAGCATGAAGGCTGTCATGCTTGTATGGGCCGGTAAGGCCCATACTTTGGGCGGCCTGTTGGGCCGCCTTTCCCTCGGGTGCGGCCTAATGCCGCACCCGCCCGCGGTACGCCGGGCGAGGCGAGCAACGCTGCTGGAGATCGCTGGTCAACGTGATCTGCCTCGCCCCAGCCGGGCGAGAGTGCGCGACACGCCGACCTCGGGACGCCGGGTTGTTGTCAGGCAGGAGCCCGCCTACCCGAACTCGAGTAGTTGGAACCCCGCATCCGGCTGACTTGAGTATCGTGCCCCAAGGGGCCGCAACAACGGCACCACCCAGGCGACCTCCGCTCGACGTGAGGTTTGCCCGGTGACTCGGAGACTTTCAAGCATGGTCCGATAGGACCTGATCAGTAGACGTTTCCCTGACTTCGGCCGCGGTCGGCAGCATTGTCCTGCGCACCGGAGCGCCCGCTGAGCCCAGTTGCTCGGTGAGATCGCGGCCGAGCCGGGGCCGGCTGGCTCGAACAGCACGCCGCCGGACTTGCGAACGATCTTCACACCACCCAAAATCGAACACATATTCGATTTCAAGGTGCAGGTGAACCCCGAACTGGCCCGGATTCGTGGCCCCGCGGTACCGGTGTGGGCTGACCTGGCAGAACTGTACTGGCACGGTTTCCTCAACGACTCGCCTTCGCACGTAATGCTTGTCCGACGACACGGCCTTGTGCTCACCAGGCGCGTTCCCGCTCACCTGCACGCTTGGCTCCGTACCAGCGACGGATACTGGGCCGGCCTGGTGTCCTACCTCGTCGAATCGGGCCAGGGCAGCGCGATACCACCGCTAGAGATCCGGAACCTGGTGCCCCAGCGAGTACTCCGCCCGCGAGCACCAGAAGAGCGCGGGTCGCAAACACGGACCTGACCCTGGTCCCGCGCGGGCTCGGGCCGGATCCTGACTCGGATTTCCGAACCTCAACGCCGCGGCAACGGCGCCCAACGGGCGCAGCGACCAGGACGAACCCGACCACGAAACAAGGACCCATGACACAGACCTGCTCGATCCGCCTGCCGACATAGACTGGGACCAGCCAGCGCGGCAGCGCGCACTCGGGCCGGGCAGCCACGCGGCGACCGAGGAAACCCGGGACAGGCACCAGTGCGGGACAGGTTGGGTTTGACGGACACACCTCGGTGGCGTGCAACACCATGCCCGTGCGATGCCCCACCGCTACGCCGACCCGAGAGGGCCTTCCTCAGCTGCAGAACGTTGAAGATGAAGTACGAGCCCTGGCCCCACCACACCGGTAGAGTGCCTAGTGCGGTCGCCTATGGTGCGCGGCCGTACTGGTCTGCAGCGCCCACCACAGTGGGCTCGCCCCACGCCAGTGGGGATGTTTCCCGACCAGATCCGGAACGGCCTCGGCCGTGACCGAGTTGTCCCCGCACTCGCGGGGTGGCACCGCCACCCTCGCGCGTCCCGGAGGACGACTATGCCCCACCGCTGCCAGCGCGCCTGGCCTGCCTTGGCCGGCCCACGATGACCCGCTACCTCACCGTCGCCGAGGCCGCCGAGCGCTCCGGTCTGGCCGAAAAGACCGTCGTCCGCTATATCACCCAGTCCCGGATCCCGGTGCCGGATCGCATCGTGGGAGGGAGTCCACGGTGGAAGGCTTCCACGATCCGGGACTGGCTGCGTAAGCGCAGTCCGCGGCCCGCGCCGGTGGCCGCCTGCGGCACACCGTCAGGCTGGCGTGCCGGATGCGACTGCCCGGACTGCACCCAGGCCCACACCGACGACACGCGGATCTGGCGGCGGGACCGCGCCCGGATCCCGGAGGAGATGCGGGAGGCGATACTGGCTGACATCGCCGCTGGCGGCCGCATCACCTCTGTCGCCGCTGAATACGGCCTGACCCAGCAAGCCCTCCACGGCCAGGGACGAGTCGATGAGCAGTGGCGAGACGACCTGGATGAGGCGCTGAGGGCCGGGCGTGACCCCGGGCTGATCCACGGCACCGCCGGAGCCTGGCGGCACGGCCAGTGCCGATGCCCGGACTGCCGCGAAGCTCAGCACGGACCTCGCTCGAGCTGAGCCCGCCAACCGAGTGGCCACAGCTAGCACAGTCAGCCGCCTCGAATGCTGCTTCTCCGTCATCCGCGGAGAACTCCTCCGCCGTCGGAGGTCGTCGCAGGCTACTGCCAGCCAGCCGCGCTACACTACCTATGGCAATCCTTGCTCCGCGCCAGCGGAGGTGTTCCGGCGACCGTGTGGCGACATGCGCACGACCGCGACAGGATTGTCCCCTCCACACCTCGTGGAGAACAACTACCGGGCAACCGGCTGACCTGCGTCCCCTCGGAACGTTGTCCCTGCATCTTGCAGGGTTGGTCCGGTACCGGTGCACCCGGCAGACGGCTAGCTGGCCGACCGTCCTCGCGCCAGTGAGGCTGCGCTTATCGGTTCTGGCCCCGGAAACCGCCTACATGGGGCAACTCCGGGGCCAGACCCGTATCCGGTCCCGCTCCGCCGCCGGGCCGGGGTGGCATTCTCTCCAGCATGGTGGCACTGCGCTGTGCACGCTCGGCACCGCCCGCGCCCAACTCCACACCGCGCTGCTTGGCGCGGCGACCGCCGCCGTGTACGCCGAGACCGGGCACTCGGACGCCGAGGTATTCAGCTGCGGTATCAAGGCCCACGCCGTTGCCCTGGCCCACCAGGTCGCCGAGCAGTCCGGGCTCCTCTGCGGCGCAGAGGTCTATCAGGCCGGCCATCCCGTAGCCAAGGCACAGCGGGACATCGCCTGGCTGCTGCGCGCCGACGGCCACGGCGACGAGCTGCATCGCCGTCTAGGCCGCCATCACCTCGGTCAGGCCGGTGTGCGGCGGTGACCCGGACGGCTCAGCCGCGCCACACCCACGGTGGACTGACCGGCGGCGGGGCGGGGGCGATGACGAACCCGAGGCTCGGCGTCCAGGAGTCGCCGTCGCCACCCTGCTCCCGGCACACCAGCTCCAGCATGCTGGAGCTGTCGGCGTATCCGTCCTCGCAGGCGAGGTAGATCGTGGCGGTGTGGCCGGACCGGAGCCCGGTGAGCACATCAGCCCGGCTGTCGGCCTCGCCGCGCTGCCAGCGCTGCGGATCGTGGATGCCGGTGATCAGGGGCCGGACGCCGTCAGAACCACCGTTTCCAGTGGTGGTCCGCTGACCATGGTCAAGGCTAGCCGGGCGGCCCATGACCCGATCTCGCCGGCAGCGTGGACCGCAGTCAGGGCGAACTGCAGGGTCCGCCGGTCCTGACGGTCTTGCCGCATCAGCGCGATCTGCGCCTCCGCAGCCTCAGCATGCCGCTGGGCGTACTTGGCCTGATTCTTCGCCGAGTACGCCGCCCAACTGGCGACACCCACCGCCACCGCCGCTACCAGCGCGCCTGCGAAAGTGGCGTAGTCGCCGAGGGCGCTCATACCGGACCGATCCGGTGGCCCTCTTGCACTGAGCCACCTGGCCGTGCTCGGCGGCCCACCCCGCCGCATGCAGCCGCGCCACCAGCAGTGGCTTGATCCGATCCTGGACTAGCGCGGCCAGTTCCTCCAGGGTGTACCAGTCCACCGGGGCGACCTCCGGCCGCTGCCCCGCAGCCGTTGCTGGGCGCTGGTGAACGTGTCCGCGGTGGCACCGGCCTCCGGCCTGCGGCTATGGCACGCCAGCGCCAGGCCGCGAAGCCCCGATGCTACCGAGCGGCCCGAATCGAGACGTAGGTGTCGCGGAGCCTTTCGGCGATCAGGGCGTAGGCCTAGTCGAGTTCGGCGATCTTGCCGTCGCCAGGGGTGCGCAGCGAAGAACTCCGCGCACCGCCACCCCGTCGGGCGCGGTGACGGAGGCAGGAGCCGCCTCAGCCGATCGGAGCGAAGGTGAGTTCGGTCCATGTCCCGCTCTGGCGCTGGGCCTGCCCCCTCAGTCAGCTTGTTGCACCACGTTGACCAGGTTCGCCGAGGCGAACTCCCCCGCCTGAGCCCCCTGTTGGAATGCCCGGACCTCGCCGCGAGTGAAGCTCAGCAGCTTGCCAGTCGTCAACTCGCACAGCGTCCAGCCGTCGGCATCAGCGGAGACGTGCACGGCACCGTTGGTGTTGGTGATCTGATCCGAAATCACCTCCGCGAGAAACATCAGCCACTGCTCGGTTGTGAACTGGAAGATCGGCCCGTCAGGCTGGCGGCTGTGGCGGAACTGAATGCCTAGGGGTGCCGGCGCCACGGCGAAGCACTCGTCACCATCCTTGCTGAAGCTTGACGTTCGCCAACCACCACTTGTCGCGGGGACCATGAGGGGGGTTCCTCCGATTCGATCTCATGCAGCCAGGCGTGCGGCAATCGCCTCAATGGAGGCTTTCTGGGACAGTGCGATGGCTCTGATCTGCTGTTCTACGTCAGTGTAAGGCTGGACTCGAGCATGATCCGTGACGTACTTGGCGTCGCCGAGCATCTCGATGAAGACCACCGGCCCGGCCGAGCGCTGGCCGTTGCTGGTGTTGAACGACAGCGTGGCGAACCGGCCATCGAGCGCGTCGTGTCCTCCGACAGATGTCGGCAGGATCAGAACATCGACGTTGGGGCGTTCGGCCATGGTGATCAGGAACCGCAACTGCTCGGCCATGACCGCCGGTGGGCCTGCGGGACGATCAAGGACGTGCTCCTCGATCACCGTGGTGAAGTGGAGGTCGCCGTCGAGTACGCGCTCTCGGCGGGCCATGCGGAGTTCGACAAGTCGTTTCGCATCTGCTGGGCGTACCCGCGCAGACCCTGCGGTCATGCCGTGGGAGTAGTCCTCCGTCTGCAGCATCGCCGGGATGAGTAGCGGCTGGTATCTGAACACCGCACTCGCGAAGCCTTCGCAGCCGATGAAGATCCTGTTCCGTTCCGGGATGAGCCTGCTCCACTTGGCCAGCCAGTCGGTTTCCGGTGGTGGCCAGCTCGCCAGATCGATGAGGCGACGCGCGACGTCGGAGGGCTGTCCGTAGAAGTCGAGCATGGTGGCGATCTGCTCGTCTTCCGGGAAATGCAGGCCCTTCTCGTACTGGCTGACCATGCTTTGTGAGATGCCCAGAGCCTTGGCTACCGCTGCCTGCGTCACCTTGGTCACCGCGCGGTAGTTGGTCAGCTCGACCCCAACCAGCCACTTGCGGGCGAGGACGTCGTCGCGAACCGTCACCGAGCCACCTTCCGTCGCGCCTGTACTCAGCGTGACATCAGTGTGCACGGTCACTGGGTGTGCAGGCACCACACACCACCCAGTAGGGCTACTGTATTAGCTACTACAAAAGCTACTATAGGACTGCGGTTCGCGGGAGAACCGTAGTCGACCTGGTAGCGGGGCGATACCACCCCCAACGTTCATCAGCCCCTGCCGGCTCGACGCGAGTGGCGAAGCTGACCTGCTTCCCTCCGGGGCAGCTTCGTCACCTCCAGGCCAGCGACCGGGAGTGGTGATGAGCGTTCTCGCCAAGATCGCTGCGACATCCGCTGAGATTCCGTGCCGGGATGGCCGCGGCCGCCGGAGAGCCGCTGCCGTAGGCGTCACGCCGTACAACGACATCGCTCTGCTGCTCCCGGGCTCGGACTCCGTAGTTCTGCCCGTGCCAGCGGCCGTCCTGTTGCGTGAGGTGCTCCGTGACATTGCCCAGCGCGCGCTATGTGGCCCCACCGGGGTGTCCGTGGACCTCCGGTACGCCGATCGCACAGGAAGCATCCGCCATCTGACAGTGCAGGCCGAGCGCCTGCAGGTAGCCCTGATCGCGCCCACCACGAGTCGTCCCGATGACACTGTGCTGGTTCTGGAGCCGCTGTGCGTCGGCCGACTCCGCAGGGCCCTGCGATCGGGTATCGCCCAAGCGCGGCGCCAGCAGTTGGACGCAACGGCGGTGAGCGCATGATCGCGTCCTCGCTCCGGCCGGAAGATCTGCTCTTCACCTACGTCCGGATCCTGCCTGGCCTGAACCGGACGGATCCACGGGTGCATTTCGTCGAGCAACCCGACAACTCGTTGCCCGATCTTCCCGACCGAGACCTCCGCACCTTGTGCGGGCTGGGCCCGATGTGGCGGCGTGAGATCGATATCTGCCCAGGCCTCGGCCCGCGCCCCTGTGCCGACTGTATGAGGATCTCGATCGCCCCCGAGGGGCCGCCGGTCACGGTCGAGCAGTGGCTACTGGTGCTGCTGACCTGCAATCGCAAGTGGAATCGGGCCATGCAGGTTCAGGTGCCCGGCGCGGAGGAACGCTCAATCAGCAGTGCTATCGACGGCACGGGTCTAGTCATGATCACCTTGCCGCCATTCGGTGACAGCACTGTCGTCAGGTTCAACACTCTGTGGACCGGCCTGTCAACAGGTGAACAGGTCCTCTGGCGGTACCGGGTGCCACAGCGGCTTGCGCTGGAGTGGGCGCTGTCCGGCCACCTCCACGACGACGCGCTGCTGGCCGAATGGGCCGGACCCCGGAGAACCCTCGATGACTCTGCAGATGGCGGCCAACCCACCGGTCACCGCTCGGCGGTATCCCCCGCTACACGGCCCCGCTTCCACGCCTCCCGATCTGAAGTGGGATCAGCCCTCGATGTGGCGTACTACCAAGGAGATCCCTGTGCCGGATCATGAAAGCTATCACCGCCGTGAGGCCACGCGGTACGGCACCAAGACCGGGTTCGTGGTCTCTGGGCTGGGTGCCGTCGCCGCGCTTGTTCCCACCCTGGTGTTGCACCCCGGCCCCTGGGACGCCATGACCCTGCTGGCAGCGGCTGGTATCGGAGGCGCCGTAACCACTGCGGCCACCGCTGCGGCATTCGCCAACTCTGGTCCTGTGCCCAGTCGTCCGCCGATTGTTCAACCGCGTATCGCCGCCGCCGTCGTCGGCCAGTTCGCCGTGGTGCTCACGGTGCTCTCGTCTTGCTTGATCAGGAACCTGTGAACGTCGCATTCCGTTGAGTACCAGACGATCTGGAGAATCAATCATGATCCCTGTCAAGCAGCTTCAGAGGCCAGTCGCGCTCCGCGGTGTCACAAGTGCCGCCGATTCCGCCGCAGTGCTCAGGATGACCTGGCTGCCGCCTTCACATCGTGGCAGTCGACAACTAGTCCAGTAGTCCGTGCGCGTAGCCCCGAAGCTCTCCGGGCGCGGCTCCGGTGGCCGAGCCTGACGCGCGAGGACTGCCGCTGTGTCACTGAAACCATCCGAAAGGCGGCCCGGATCGGGACCGCTCACCGGCTTACCTTCGCCCGCACCGCTGAAAGATGAGCCAGGTACCGACCAGTGGACTGTCCAATGTGTACATGCATCACACCAAACACGTTCTACGGCAGGCACTTCGCTCCGTTGCGCATCGGCAGCAACGGGCGCCTGGCCGGGTTTTTCTGGATCATCCGCCGCCTCAGCCGTTGCTCGCCGCCCTCGATGCACGCGATCACCGCGGACCGCGAGGCCGCCTGTCGCGTCAGCGCGATCCTGCGCCCGCGCGCCCTCGCTCTGACCGAAGCCGAGGTCTTCACCAGACTCACCCCGGACCGCGTGTGCAGCCTGCCCGCCTGCCGGGTGCCCTTCAACGCCGCGTGCACGCAGACAGGACTGGCCAGTAGATCGCCGGGAGAGCAACGGTGAGCGCGCGGGCTCGGGCCGCCCGGCGGCTAGCCAGCGTGCTGGCCGCCCGATTCCGGCCGACTGTCGGCGTGGAGGTAGCGGTCTGTTACGACCGGGGCTGCGGCGGCTACCGCGTGCGCTGCCAAGCCCCGTCCGCCACCGATCGCGCGCCGTCCCTGCCGGAGATCCAGCTCGCCGTAGCTGCACTGCTGGCTCCCGACGCCGCGGTCTTGAACGCCTTGTCCTCCTTGCGTTACGAGGATCTGATCTGGGCTCCCGGCGAGGCGGCATGAGCCGGATCTTGCAGACCGTGGGACTGGGCGTGGCCCAGGCCGATCCTGCCCGCGTGCACGATGCGCTGCGCGGCGGTGGGCTCCACTGGGAGGTCGATCGCTTTGCGGCGCGCACGATCGGCAGGGCGAGCCCGGCTCTCGGCTGGAGGATCAGCGGGCTGCACTGGTGGGTGCAGGTCGCGCTGCTGCACGCCGGCACCCGCGGTGTGCTCCGGTGGCTGGAGATCGGACCCCACCTCCTGCTGGACCTGCCGGTCACCGCCACTACCGCGCCGCTGGCACTACTGGAGAGAACCTGCTGTGCCGACAACCTTTTCAACAGGGCATTGCTGGCCAACGGGCGCAAGACCCGGCCGAACCGTGCCCGCGTCCTGGATCGTGGCGAGGACGTCGAGGCGCTGCTGGCGAACCTGGCCAGCGCCGCCAGCGGTCTGTGCAGCCAGGCGCCGACGGTGCTCACTCTGGTCCTGCCGACCGTGCCCGTGGCCGAATTGGGGAGCGTGTGCGCCTCGATCGCCGGGCTCGCTCCGGCGGGCAGCCTGCTGATCCTGGCTACGCACATCCCGGACCCCGCTGCCGCGGCCGCCTACGCCGAACGCGGCCTGGACTACGTCGCCATGGCACCCGAAGACCATGCGCAGGTCCTGGGCGAGCGGTGGCAGCCCATCCCCCACGCGGAGTGGACTGCGTGGTTGCGGCGCGGGCTGGAGCCGGTGGTGCGCGATGAGGCCCTGCGTCAGGTCACCCTCGCCGAACTCGTCCCCGCCTCACCGCGGGGACGGCTGAAGGCCGCTGGTGGACGGGAGCGCAGGTCATGACGACCAGCACCCCCGGTACCGGGCCAGCTGATGTGGCGCGGGTCCACGACTGGCTGCTCGGCGGCGAGCACAGCACCCCCATCGACCGCGACGCGGCCGACTCGATCGCCCTGGCACGCCCGTCCCTGCCTCGCCGGGTGACCGCGATGACCTTGTGCGCGTCGTTCGCTCTCCGCTACGCCCACCGCCACTGCGCGTTGCGGCAACTGGTGGAGGTCGGCCCGCACGTCGCGCTGAGCTGGCACAGCGCCCCGGGGAGCCAACCTCTGTGGCGGAGGCGGATCGTGTTGTGCGACGACGAATCCACTGGCGCGTTGCTGCGGCCCGAGGACCACGACGCCGACCCCGGCGACCGGCCCGCCGTGACGACCTTGGTGCAGCCCCTCGGCGCTGCCACCGACGAGGTGCTGAACAACCTGATCTCAGCCATCGGGCTTCTCGACCGAACTGGACCGGCCGCGCTGGTGCTGACCCTGCCGGGCCTGCACGCACGAGAACTGCGCGACGTCACGGCCGAGGCCGCGTCCCTGCTACCCATCGGCAGCGTGTTTGTCCTTGCGGCCCATCGCCTGGAACCGCCTCTTGTCGAGGCCTACCGCCAGCACGACCTTCCCTGCACTGTGCTGACCCCGGCCGAGCATGCCGCGATCGCGGGGTCACGCTGGACCCCGCTTGACGCCGACACCTGGTCCAGCCCGGCTCTGCGCCACCCCCACGAGGTCCTGGCTCGGCCGGGGTTGCTGGACACGGTGAGGAGAACACAGGTCACCGTCGCTGTGCTCGCCCCGGCAGGTGCCCGATGACACCGCCGGCCGGTCGCCGCGTGCCCGGTTCCCAGCAACCGACCCCACCACCGCACACCCTCGGGCCGGGGCGGGCCGCCGCGCAGGGGCCTGCTGTTGCCGGCACGGACCCCCACGAGCGGCCGGGGAACACCTCACCCGAGCCTCAGCGCCGACCACGAAACCACAGTGTCCATAGTGGACAGAACCCTGTGGTGCAGTGCCGTTCGGGCTGCCGCCGTGCGGACCGGTCCGCACTTCCAGCACACCGGCGTGGCGAACCCGAGCGCCCCGGCAGGCCGGTGTTCGCCGGTTGTCCGGCTCTGCTCCCCCCAGAGCCGGACCACCACGACCTCGCGGGACACACCTGGTGCCCTGCACCAGATTCCGGTGCCGACCGCCACGACTATCGGTTCGCCGGGAGTCCGCGATGACCCGCACCCCGGCCCCGCCCAGCATGCCTGCCATCCGCGGCGGCCATCGCCACCTTGGAAACGGATCCCGCTCCATGCACAGCAGCAGCATCACCGCGCTGGCCCACCACAGCCTGATCTCGGCCACCACCGCCACCGCCTCATCCGCCCGGCCGGGCGAGACGGTGGAACTGACCTACGCGCGGTTCGCCCCCTATGTCCCCGACCGCTCCGAGACCACGGCCGAACTGGTCCTGGCCGAACTGGAGGCCACTGGATTCGCCGCACCGGTCTACCCGGATCTCCCGGGAGATCCAGACGGGGGCACCGAGCAGCCGATGATCCGCCACCGCCTGTCCACCGTGCCGATGTCATCTCCTGACCCGCTGGTGCTGCCGGGACCAGCGCTACGGGACAAGCTCACCGGCTACCAGAAGGTCGTGGGGCAACTGGAGACGGCCCTCCACCACCAGCAGCAGCCCACCGCCGCCACCGACGCAGCCACGTGGTTCGCCGCGAACGAGGACCGACTGCACCACCTGGCCACGGTCGCCTGGAACGTGGGCATGTACGGCCCGGCCAGTGCGATCGGCGCGGCGGCCGAGGGATTGGCTGCCCTGTTCGGGCGGCACCATCGGCTGCTGGAAGCGGCCTGCCTCACCAGCCCCCTGCCGGACCGGCGTTGGCGCGACGACACCGAATTCACCGAGTTCACCACGGCGGCGCTGCTGGCCCTGGGCTCAGTCACCGCCGCGGAATTCACCGCGCTCCTCGACACCGGCCCGCTGGACCCAGACGAGCCTGCCGGGCTTCGCGGCGGTGACAGGCAGGCTGCTGGTGCGCGCGCCCTGGCTGCTCACGGCCACGCTCAGCGCGCCGCCGGTGACCTGGCCGCCGCCCTGGCTGCCCACACCCGCGCCGTCGCGCTCGCGGAGCGTGCCGGGCAGCCGGCCACCCTGGCCACGTGCCGCGCCGCTCGCGCGCTCACCCTCGCCGATCACGGCCGCCTGGCCGAAGCCACTGCTGAGCTGGAGTACGCGGTGCCCCTGCTGGCCAGCGGCGAGGAACCCAGTCCGGGCAGGGCGCCGGTGGAGATGACCGGCGACGCGGTCGGTGCTGCGCTGGCGCGGATCCAGCTTGCCCGCCTGCATCGCCTGCGCGGGTGCACCACCGCTGCGCTGGCCGCCGCGGGCACCGCCCTGGGGACGCTGCAGGACCAGGGCGACACCGGCCACCACGCCGCTGCCCTGGCCGAGTTCGTCTGTGCGGCGGTCGGTCCTGCCCCCGAGTTGGCCCGCGAGTTGCTGCCCCGGGCGCTCCGGCTCTGTCACGAGGCCGGTCGGCCCGGCCTGGCCCGGGACGTGGAGTTGTCCGTGGCAGAGCGGAGTCCCGGATGAGCGCCCGCCACCCGGGTCCGTGCCACGCCTGGTGGCTGGCGGGACTGAGGACACCGGCCCGGCTCGCTGACCGCGGCCAGACCCACCACCTGACCAGCTCACCCCGCCCACCTGCCCGCTGTCGTCTTGGAGTAGCCATGAGAGCAGTCCCTGCCGGTTCCGCGCTGGTGCGCGAGGCGATCGAACTGGACTTCGTCCTGGATCCGTTTCGCCGCCGCGTGTCCCCCCTGGCCATCGGGGTGGCCTCCGGTGCCAGTGCTTCTCCCGCCCAGGTCGTCAAGGTCGTCACGGAACTGGTCGACTACACCTGGTTCCTGGGCCATCACCATCCCGGACTGGTGGCCGCGCTCAGCGCGGTGTTCGCCGCAGGGAACTGCGATTGGGTGATCACCCCGCAGTCCCCGGCAGCCCGCGCGGATGCCCTGGAACAGCTGGAATCCCTTCTCGGCCCCCTGCTCGCCGAGCAGGCCAGCGCGGAGAAGCGCGGCGAGCACGACCGTGTCTGGTGGATCGCCGAGGTCATCCAGGGGGTGTGTGCCCGGCGCGGGTTGCTTACCCAGTGGCAGCGGGCCGCTGAAGGTGGCGTGCGGGCGGCGTGGGCGTGCGGAGATTTCGGCGCGCAGGCGTGGATGCGGATCAGTCTGGGCACCGCGCTGCTGCGCCACGGTCCCCAGGCGCGGCATGCCCGCGCCGCCCGCGGCCACGGCCGGGCCGCGGCGCGTGCCGCCCGCGCGGTGGGTGATGGCCACGCAGTGGCCGCCGCGAGGGAGCTGATGGCCACCGCGTCCTGGAACCTGGGGCACCGCCGCGTCGCCTGGCGGCATCTGCACACCGCGGCCGCGCTGGACCGGCGCCTGCCCGACCTGCATGGTCTGGCCAGCCGCACCGTGCGCCTGGCGGGATTCGCCGTGGCCGCCAACCCGGTCGCGGCGGCGCTCAACCTCAACGAAGCGCGGGTGCTGGGTGCCGCGCTCGGTGATGACGAAGCGGTGGCCAGCGCCTACCTGGAGCTGGCCATCGGCGCCATCCGCCATCCCCACACCAGCACCTTCGACACCGGGCATCGCTGGGCGCAGGATGCCGTGGGCAAGCTCCGGCCGCTGGGTTCTCCGCACGGCACCGCGCAGGCGCTGGCGTGGTCCGCGGTCAGCGCCCGCCAGCACGGCTTGCCCATCCAGGAACGCCAGTGGCGTCAGGAAGCCCTGGACCTGGCACCCGAGGGCACCCCGGACCATCGGGAGGTCCTGGGCATCCTGGCCCAGCGCGGTCCCCGCCCGCGAGCGGCCAACCGCGACCAGGACCGGGACGACCGTGCGCGCCTGCGCGGTGCCGGGCGCCCGGTCACTCCCGGCATCAGGGAGGGCGTGGCAATGCGGGTACCGCGCCCGACCGGAGAACTGTGGCAGCGCCTGCTCGAGGGCGGGGTTGACGCGGCGACCTTCAGCGAGCACCTGCGTGTCCGGCGCCCGCTGCCGCCCCTGTCGGTGCGCGCCCTGCGGCGGCGCCGGGCACGCACCAGTGCGGAGGAGGCCCGATGAGCCCCGCCGGCCCGGCCTCCAGCAGGGTAGCGCCGCCGGCGATGGCCCGGGACAGCCGTACCGCCAGCACCGCGCGGGCCGCCCTGCTGGAGGCCGCCGTGCGGGTCGATGTGGTGCTGGATCCTTTCCGCCGCAGGCTGTCCCCGCTCGCGGCCTCACACACGTCACCGTCGGCCTCGCACCGCACGATCCTGACCCGGATCAGGATGCTCGCCGGTGCCGCCGGCAGTTTCGGCTGGCAGGTCCCGGCCTTCACCGCTGCGCTGGCCCGCGTGTTCACCCTCGGCCAGACCCGCTGGGCCACTACAGCGATCCCGGAACCGGCCGAGCGGGCCCTCGCGCTGACCACCATGGACACCCTGTGCGGCCCGCTGCTGCGCGCCATGACCGAGGCGGCGCGGGCCGGTGAGCACGAGCTGGTCTGGCAACTGGCCGAGACCACCGTCGGGGTCTGCGCCCGCCGCGGTCGCGTGGATGACTGGGCTCGGGTCGCTGAACTGGGTGCGCGGGCAGCCCTGGCCTGCGGCCACCACACGGCCCAGGCGCACCTGCTCGCGGAGCAGGCCGCCGCCGTCCTGCGGCAGAGCACTCAGGCGCGGTACACCCGCGCCGCGCACACCCACGCCCGCGCTGCCCTGACCGCGGCCCGCCGCGCCGGGGACGAGCGGGCCCGCACAGCCGCGCTGGACATGCTGGCCCGCACAGCCTGGCGCGCCGGTCACCACCGGATGGCCTGGCAGCGCCTCAACCAAGCCCTGGTCCTGGACCAGCGTCTCGGCGACCTGCACGGACTGGCCCGGCACACCATGCTGGCCGGGACCTTCTCCCGCCTCGCCGGAAACGCCGTGGGTGCCGCGCTCCTGCTGTACCTGCCGGAGTTGATTTTCGGAGCGCTGGATGACCTCGAGGCCGGGGCCCACGCCGGCCTCGCCCTGAGCGCGGCCGCGGCCTGCCTGCCACCGGAGGAGGCGTCTTCTCTCGGGTCGCTGCACCGGACTGAGGCCGCGGTGGCGTGGCTTCGGCAACTCGGTTCCCCGCACGGCACCGCGCACGCGCTGGCCTGGTCCAGCGTGAACGCGTACCAGGCCGAGAAGGCCCACCATCGGGCCGCACAGGCCGTGGAGCTGACCCGCCGAGGCAGCCTGGACCGGGTCGAGGTCCTCACGATCCTGGAGCACCCCGGCCCCCGCAGCAGGACCAACCTGGGCCGGCCGGGCCGGGAACGCCTCCGTGGTGCCGGAGTGCGTCCGCCCACCCCAGGGCGGCGCCTGCGCCGGGGCCACATCCTGCCTCGTCCGGGCGGGGAGCTGGCCGCGGTGCTGGCCGCCATCGGCACCCCCGCCGAGGAACACCTGGCGCGCCCGGTCCTCGTCTCGGTCCCCGAGTCCTGGAGGCGAGCATGACGCCCGGATTCGCCCCTGGCCGCCCGTACCCGGGTCCTGGACCGGACCGACAGGGACCGGTGTCCGGGCGGAGCCGAGGGGCCGCACCGGCTGGAGGCGGATCGCAGGCCAGAGCCCCCGGCCTGGCCGGGCGCAGTGGGGCGGATACCGCAGCGGCACACCAGCACCCCGACGGGGCGCGCCGGCTGCCCAGCACGAGCTGTCGCGCCAGTACCTCCCAGCCCACCACCACCACCACCACGCTGAACGGGACTGCCGATGAGCGATGACCACCTCACCTGCCTGGCCAGTCAGACCTTGGCCATCATCACCGTCACCGCAGATCCGCCGCCGGGACAACCGGTGGAGATCAGTCTTGGAGAACTGGCCGACAACCTTCCGGACCGCTCGGTGGAAACCGCGCTGCTGGTGCTGACCGAGCTGGAGGCCGCCGAGTTCGCCCGGCACCCCGGCCCGGCACGATTCCGCCCCCACGCTCACCACATCGGCGCAGAAGAGGCCGCGCAGATCAGGCTCGTCCGCTTCGAGGTGTACCGCACGGCACGCTCCACATGGTCATCGCAACCGGTGCAGGAGCTGGACTGGGCCGTCACCGACTACCTGGATCACGCGATCTGGGCCGACCAGACCCTCCACCCCTCCCACCCCCGGCAGTCGGCCCGCTACGCCCAGACCTGCGTCGGGTACGACACTCCCGCGGGGGCCTCGGCCTGGTACACCGCCAACGAGGACCGCCTGACTTACCTGATCGAGGTCGCGCTGCTGCACGGCATGCACGACCTAGCTGCCGAGCTGGCCGAGGCCACCTGGCATCTGGCCGCTCACCTGGGCCACCACCAGGTTCAGGCCGACGTCTGTGCCCAGGGCGTGCGGGCCCTGGAACGCGGGCACCGCCAGCGGTGCGCGGAGTTCGCCGGCGGCGCGGCGCACGCGCACCTGGCCTTGGGCCGGACTGAACAAGCCCAGCAGCAGGCGAGCCACGCGGTCGAGTTGCTCGCCGAGAGGCCCGCCCCCTTCGACCGCCTCCCCCAGCGGGCGGCCCAGGCACGAGCGCATCTGGCTCTGGCCCGAGTCCAGCAGGCCACCGGCGATCTGGCCGCCGCCCTCATGAGCTGCACCCAGGCCTTCGGGCTGGCCGAGCGATCCTGGTGCATCCAAACCATCACGGCTTGCCGTGCCGCGCGCGCAGACGTCCTGGCCGCCCTCGGCCAGCACGATCCCGCCGCCCAGGAACTGCGCCTGGTGATTCACCTGCGGGAAGAACAGGGCGACACCCTCGGCGTCGCCCTGGCACAGGTCCAGTCCGCACGCTGCCAGCGCCTGCTCGGTCGCGAGACCGCAGCCGACACCGCCCAGTCGGCGGTGGACACGCTGCGCCACAGCGGCTCGCCCCGCCAACTCGCCGATGCCTACGCCGAACTCCTCACCGCCTACTCCGCGCATGCCCCCGACATCGCCCGCGAGCTGCTGCCGGAGGCGATCCAGGCATGTGAGACCGCAGGCGATCCCGCACTGGCGCAGCACCTGCGCCAGTGCGTCGAGGTCGGCGAGGCGGCTCACCAGCAGGAGCGCCCGTGACCATCGAGGATCTAGACGCCCTGGTCGAGCAGTTCGCCCAGCGCCTGCGCGACCATGATCAGTTCATCGCGTTCGTTCGCGCCTGGCTCCGATTCGCTCTGGGCGTGCGGTTCGAGCTGGAGACCAGCAGACCGGTCAAAGCCAAGACCGCCCTGGCCGCGAGCCTGGAAGTCCGCAAGGGGACCGTGCTCCAGTGTCGGACGGGTGTCCTGGTGACCGAGGTGTTCGGGCAGCGTGTGGTGCTGGCCGAGCTGTCCTCCTGGGTGCTGACCTCCGCCCTGCCCCCAGACGTGCAGCAGTCGTTGAGGGAGGGCGTTCCGCTGGGGCAAGCGCTCACCCACGGCGCCACGATGCGCCGCCACACCCTGCACTTCACCTACCCCCTGCACCGCCGTGACCCGGACATCGCGGCGGTGCTCTGGCACCACCCGGTGTTGAACTCCGCGGCGATGCTGACCCGCGGCGGAAGACCTGTGGCCGTGGCCAAGGAATCAGCGCGGCGGTGTCTGCTCCAGTACGACGATTTCGTCCGCAGCCTCCACCTCACCCTGGGATCCGCCTCGTCAGGGTGCGCACGGTGACCCCCCACCCGGAACCGGCATCGGGAGCACGGTGGCAGCGCCACGCCGAGACCATCGCCCGGGGTCACGTGCGCCGCGCCTACCACGTCCTGATAGCCAAGACCTGGTGCGCGTTTCTGCCGTTCGCGCTGACCGCCACCGCCGGTGTCGGGCTGGTGTGGAATGTCTGGCTTCTGCTGCACCAGCTTCCCGTCCGGGCCTGGGTACTGACCGGGGAAGCCGTGCTGATCGGAGCCGTCGTGTGTGCTCTGGCTCTGCGCCGGTTCAGGCGGCGACCCGGCTGGCTGGCCCTGGTCGTGGCCGCGCCCTCGGCCCTGGCCTGGGGCGGGCTGCTGGTGCGGGGCTGGTTCTGGCCCACCGCGCTGCTGGCCGTGACAGCCACGGTCGCCGCGCTGTGCTTCACCTGGCCTGCAGCTGTGCAGGCCACCCGCGATATCGCCGTCCTGTGGCGGTGGCGCCCACCCGCTGCTCATCGCCGCCCGCTCCGCGGACCAGCCCGTCACCGCCGAGAAGGATCACCATGACCCACACCCGTACCGCCCGGATTCCCCTGCCGGAACCACCCACCATCCGCCCCGCCGCCGACGCCCCACCCACAGCGCGGCCCGTGCCCTGGATGAACCCGTACACGACCGTGCTGCAGGTGACCCGCACACGGGTACGCCTGCGCCGCCACCAGGCAATCCTGACCCTCACCCTGATCGGCACCGCCCTGCTCCGGCCATGGACCGCGCCGACAGGCCGAGCCCCATCCGGACCCGGCTCGCGCATCCGCAAGGCGGCTCAGGCGACCGGGTTGATCTGCACCGCCGTGAGCCTGGCCGCCACTCTGCGCGCGGCGGGGGCCCTGCGCCACGCCGACTGCGACCACGCCACCGCCATCGCCCAACGCGAGATCGAATTGAAGGACTACCTGGCCTCCGGCGGCCCCCGCTCGGGCTTGCTGATCCGGTGGGAACGCCGACTGTGGATCCGCAGCCTGCGGCGATGGTGGCCCATCCCCGACGCCGTGCCGACAGCCGCCACCGGGCCCCACATCGCGCGCGATGACCAGATCGTCAGCGCCGCCACCCGGCCGGTGATGCTCGGCGCTGTCTCCGACAACCCGGCCGCCGCCGGAATGCTGGTGCACCACACCCCCGACGGCCCCATCCTCTACGCGCTCCCCGGCACTTCGGGCTGCGCCGAGAACACGGCAACGCCATGACCGCCCCCGACAACCAGCCACGTCCACTCCGGCCACACGTGTTCTCCTCGGTGATTGCGTTGCGGCGTAGGGACTCCAACACCGGCGGGTGCCCCGCCAGGGTTCGCTCCTGCCGCCGTAGCGGTGTCCCCGTGCGCACCGGCTCGCCCCGAGCGCCCCTCCGTGCCCTGAGTCTGGTCGCGGCGCTGGTGCTGGTGGCCGGATGCACGGTCTCGGTATCCGGGTCCGCGGCCGGGGTCGATGAGGACACCGGCCGCAGCCAAGCCCGCGCACTGCTCGCCCACCGGCCGCGGGAGATCCGCGTGGACGGGGTCACCAGGGAACAGGTGTGTGCGCTGCTCACCGCCGCGCAGCAAGATGCACTCGGCCTGGACTACATCAGACCCGCCGAGGCGGGTGACCGCTACAAGAACCGGGGCTGCGGGTTCTCCCGGTCGCTGAAACTGCCGCGCTACGCGTACCAGGTAACCCCGGTACCGCAGGAAGGCGCCGATGTCTGGCTGCGGCCAGGCGAGACCAACCTCGAGGTAAAGCAGATCATCGTGGCCAGATTCCCCGCGGTGCAGAACCGGCGGCGAGCCGACGGTCGTGGCTGCTTCATCGACGTCAGTGTGGCCGACGGGCAACGGCTGGGAATCCAGTACTCCCATGACACCCACCCGGTTTTGCTGACCCCGGTCGAGCTGTGCCAGCGCGCGGTGACGGTGGCTGAGATGGTCATGGGCAACCTGATCGCGCAACGGGGCGGGAACTGATGGCCACCCGGAGGCCGGCATGACCGCCGCCCACCCTCCGGAGCCGCCGCCCTCTGGCGCCGCGGCCGTGGCCAACAACCTGGGCGCCACCACGGGTCCGTGCGTGCAGGCCGGGACCATCCTCGGCGACGTGCACCTGTACGGCCAGCCCGTTGCGCCCTGGCCCGTCCCGCGCCAGATCCCGCCCACCACGGAGTTCGTCAACCGCCGCCGCGAACTGGCCCACCTCAACGCGGTGCTGGACGCGCCCGGAACCGGAACCCCGGTGATCGTGCTCTCCGGGGAGCCCGGGATCGGCACCAGTTCCCTGGCCCGGTACTTCCTGCACACCCGCGCGGACCGGTTCCCGCGCGGCCTGCTCTACGCCGACCTGGCCCCGATCCACGGGTGCGGAACCGACCCGGTGGCCAAGGCAGCTGCCTTCACCCGGGCGCTGGGCGTAGCCGCCACCGCGATACCCACCAACCCGGCCGAGGTGATCGGGCTATACCGGACGATGACCGCCGCCGGAGGAATCGCCGTCCTGCTCGACCACGCACCCGATCCTCGCTGTCTCACCCCGCTGATCCCGGTCGGCCCTGGCAGCGTCGTGCTGGTCACCACCCGAACCATCACCCCGCAGTGGTTCGCGACCTGCACAGGCCATGTGGGCCTTCCACCCCTGGACCTCGAGGCCAGCCAGGCGCTCTACATCGCGGTCAGCTGCCGCGCGGGTTCCCCCGCGCCCACAACGCCGAGCGCCGCCGATCTCCACGCCCTCACCAGCTGCCGCGGCAACCCGCTCGCGCTGATCCTCTCCGCCGCCCGCGCTCACCTGGGCGCCACACCCACCACGGCGGTCACCTCTCCAGCCGTCACCGGCGAAAACCGTGCCAGACAAGGACTTCCCGTAGCCGAGACCCTGCACCAGAGCGTCACCAGCCTGCCCGCGCTCGCCCACGCGGACTACGCCACCCTCGGCCTGGCCTCCCCGGTGCCACTGCACACCGGGCTGGTGGCCGCGCTCCTGTGCTGCCCGGCCGATGAGGTCGCCGGGCGTCTGGAGCCGCTGCTCACCGCGATGCTGCTCGCGGAACACCCAGCCGGAGCTGACAGCCCGGCCTATGCCTTCACCTCGCCCCAGGTGCACGCCGACGCGGCGGAGCGCGCCGGCGCCGAGCTGGAGGAGACCCGAATCGCCGAGGCGACAACGGCGGAGGTGACCTGGTTTGCCGCCGCTGCCCGCCGTAGCTGCGCCACGCTGTACCGGGCGAGCGAACTTCCACCGTGGCCGGATGGGCCTGCCCCCGAGCCCGTGCTTCCCGCCCTTCTGCTCGGCCCCAGATGCGCCCTGGAGTGGTTGCACGAGCACCGCGAGATCCTGTTGGCCGTACTGCGCCAGGCCCAGGCCGCCGGGATGTGGAGCACGGTCTGGGTGATGTCCAGGGCGTTGCGCTCCTTCGGGTTGCGTCTCAAGGACGGCTCTGCCGGGGTGGAGATCAGCGAGGCCGAACTGCGCGCGGCCCGGGAACTACACGAACCCGCCGGGGAGATCAGCGCGCTGGTCCGCCTCGGATACAGCCTCCAACGCCACGGTCAGCACACCGAGGCAATCGAGTGCGCCGCCGCGGCGGAGACATTGGCGCAGGAGAGGGGGGATGTTCCCAAGCTCGTCTCCGCGATCCGGCTGCTCGCCCGCATCGACAGGGATTCCGGCGACCTCGCCCGCGCCCGCCAGCGACTAGTCCAGGCGCAGCAAATGCCGCACCTGGTCAACGGTGAGGACGGCTGGACCCTGGCACTGGTCCTGCTCGACTTGGCTGAAATCGACCTTGCCACCGAGCAGTTCGGCGACGCCGCTGTGCGAGCTGGCCGGGCCCGTGACCTGATGCTGGCTGCACGCCCCCTGGATCTGCACAACCGAGGACGGGCCGAGTTGACCCGCGGCCGCGCCTGTCAGCTCCTGGGCCAGCCCGAGCAGGCCCGCGCGTACCTGGCGGCGGCGGTCATCGCGTTGCAGGCCGCCGGCCCCTCGCGAGAGCTGACCATGGCCTACTGGTGGCTCGCCAACCTGGCCCTGGAAGCCGGGGATGTCCAAGCCGCCCACAGCCACCTGGTGCACGCTCTGCACGTCTGTGAACGCAGCGTCCCAGCCGAAACCGATCCGATCCGGGCAACACTGGCCGACCTCCAGGCCAGCTATGCAACCGGCAGCACTGGCGGCGCTCCGTCCACACCGGACGCATCACCGTGAGCGCCTGGACCTCGGCCACGAACTGCCTGCCAGCGGCAGCAGGCCGGTGGTTGAGCCGCCCGCGGTGGGGCAGCGCCACGGTGCGCCACACCGTGTTCTCGGTCTGGACAGTGCCGGCCTGTGCCTCGCCGCCGACCGCGTGTACTCCCGCATGTGCACCGCCACCCGCATCCTCCGCGCAGTCCACGGTGGAGTCGGCATCGGCAGACCGGCGACTCGGTGATCGCCCCCACGGGATCTCCCTAGTGGATGTGGCCGGTGCCCGGTTCTGTGGCCTGCTCATCCTGTCGGGCGGGCCACGCAGGAAGTTCCCTGTGTCGGCCCGCAACCTCCGCCAACCAGGCCAGCGCGTCCGGCCCGGCCAGAGAGTTGATCCCACAACGGTCCACAGAGGACTCGTAATCCTGATTGTCGTTGCTAGCGAACATGAACGCACCACGGAAGGCGAAGTGATCGTGTCATCCACCTCTAACAATGTGCCCAGCGGCGACACTTCGCGTGGCGCCTCGACAGCCGCGCCGATGTGCACTCCTGCGCCCGACCCCGCACGCTCGGCGCCTAGCGTGTCACGGTCTCTTCAAGGCGATCAACCTGATAGTCCCAACGCCGCGGCCGCCATCAGGCTTTACGTCGCAGGCGCGCCAGTACGAAAAATCTTCGACGAATGCGGCATCGCCTGCAACGAGTTGTACAGGCTGCTCAAGCAAGCGGGAGTGCCGCACCGCCGCCGGTTCGCGTCCCGCTTCACTGACCTCGAGAGGATCGCCGCAGCCATCGAGGCGCAGAACCAGCGCGACCGGTACGGCATGAGTATCACGAAGATCGCCGCGCAGACCGGCCGGGCGCGGTGGACAATCCGCGACCTCCTCCGCCTGGATCTCTCCCAGTACAGCGAAGCTCAACGCGCCGAGGCACTCCGCCACCACCCCGATCCGTTCCCCCCACTCTGGGCATCCCCCGAGGAACTGTCGGCCTGGGCCGCAGTCGCTGGTATTGAACACGCCACGTCCCCGGATACCCCGGCGTATGGCCGCGGCCGGAGCCAGCAGGCCGTTGCGGAACGGGCCGCCCAGGCACCGGCTCTGTCCGCAGAGAGCGACTGCTGGCAGACCCCGACTCGGCCGCGCCAGGCCACTTCCTAGCCGGCCGAGACCATCACCGCCCGTCCACAGGACACCAGCTCCCGCTCCGACTCCATCCGCGCCGCGCCCTTGCCTACCAGGGAGATCACGTGATCAACAAAGCCCATTTCGCCCATCTACGTGGCCAGCGGTGGCGGCGTAATGCTGGAAGGACTCTCACAAGCACAGTGCTCCGTCGCGGTGGCGGTGGCCTCCGAGACGGCCTCGGTCAGTTTCACCCACAGTGTGTCCAGGTAGAGGGTCGGACGTACCGCGCTGGTCCGGGGCCGGTAGCCACCGCGGTGAGTTCAGCACACTGGACCGCCCCGACCTCCCTACCTCGAACCAAGGGCAGCCGGAGCTTCCGTGTCCGCGACCTCACCCGATCCACCTGCCGCCGCTTCCAAGGAGACTGAACCGCCATGCCTCACGACTTTGAACCCGCTGGCATCTTCACCTTCCCGCTGACGGCGGATACAGCCGTCGACGTCGAGGTGGTCAATGAGGTTCCGACACTGGTGATCTCCACCGCAGTCGCGCAGTGCCGCTTTCGTCCCGCTGTGACAACCACCATCACCGGCGCCGATGTGGACCGGGCTGGAGAACTGCTAGCTGCCGTACAGTTGTACGTCGACCTCTGCCACCAGCACGTTGCCGCGAAGGTCGTTCCCAGAGGTGGGTCCGGTAAGGACGAGCCAGCTTCCCCTGAGCGGTAGGCAGAGCCTGCCATTCGCCACGTGCCGAGGTTGATGGTCAGGGCGCAGCGGCAGGACAGTCACGCTCGGTCAGAGCGACGGTTGGCCTGTTGCAGCAGACCTTCTCGGCCGGCGTGGCGGGCCTTCGATGTCGAAGATCGGGTCCACGTTCGCCTTCACCCCGGCCAACCCGCTGCGGCTACGAATGCAGCCATGGCCATGGCTGCGTAATGGTTTGACCGACGGGGACGTCGCCGAGGCCGGGCCCGCCCGTCCTGGTGACAACGTGGCGGCCTGGGCGGGCCCGGTGATAGTCAGGCGAGGTGTTCTTCGGCGGGTTCGGTTCCGTCCGCTGGGTTTGCTCCGGGTCCGCTGGCTGGGCGAGGGCTGAGCAGATGGTGGCAGCGTTGGTGGTGTTCGTCCTCGGCCTCGGTAAGGACGTAACCGTGAGACCAGAGCAGCCGGTAGAAGGTGTCGATGATCGCGGCATCGTCCCTGGACTCCGGCTGGCTGGCGGTCTGGTGCAGGGCGGCCACGGTCAGAGCGATCACTCGGTGTGCGGCTTTGCGGGCTGAGGCGGTGCCGACAGCGGGAGGGGCCCCGCATAGGCGGTCGGCCAGGTCAGAGCCCTCTAGGTCAACCAGGTGGGTTGCGAGGATGCGCAGGGTGTCGTCGAGCCAGGCTGCGGCTTTGGTCTGGGTAGAGAGGTTGCGGACCAGCCATTTGGCGCGGACCTCGGCGGCGGTCTCCAGCTGTTCGCGTTGCTCGTTTAGGTAAGCGCGTTCCTCCTCAATGGCCTGGAGTTGTTCCGGTGTGCGGTACGAGCCGGTGGCTCGGGTGAACCCCATGGCCTCGGGGTGCAGACATACGTAGGTTATGCGCGCGGAGGTGATCGGATGGACGAAGTCGACCACGGCACCGAAACCTTCCTGGGTCCGGACCAACTCGGCGTCGATCTCCTCGCCGTCGGCGGTGCGCAGGTTGTCCAGCGGCGCCGCCTCGCTGCTGTGAGGGAATCCGCGGGGCGCGGGAACGACAGCGACGCCCTCGGCGCTGAGCTTCCGGTGGGCCTCCTCAAGCAACCGTGCCCGGTTTCTCTTGCGGTGGACCTTGGCCAGCATGTAGCGGATCTGCTGGCTTCTGCCACTGGCGAGGATGACTTGCGCAGTGTCCGGGTCGGATTCGTTGAGTTCGCTGAGTTCTACGGCGTCATCAAGGGTGAGTTGCTGTGTGTCGATGGCGTGGGCCGCGGCGGGGCCGAGCCGGTGCACCGCCAGGGAGCCTTCAACGTGGTGGGTCTTGCGCCTGGTGGCTCTTGCCAGTTTGGTGGGGGTGTCGAACTCGGGGAACAGGGCGAGTTCGGCGTCGATGGCGGCGCGTTCGGCGGTGGTGAAGTGCGCGTGGGTCTCGTTGTCCTCCCACAGCGCGAGCAGCGCCTTGGCGTCGGTGAGGTCCTCGCGGAGGATGCAGGGCAGGGTTGGCCAGCCCAGCGCCTCGGCGGCCTTCACCCTGCTCTGCCCGACGATGATGCGGTGGCCGCCGTCCTCGGTGGGCACGACCACGGGCGGTTGTAGGAGCTTGAGATCGGTGCTCATGCTGGCCTGGAGTTCGGCCAGGCGCTCATCGGTGACGGCGCGGTTGGCAGGGTGTTGCAGCAGCTCGGTGGGTTGCAGCTGGACGATGGTGACGTCGGTGATCATTGCTACTCCTTGGAGTCCACAACGGACAGACGGGCTTCGTTGTCCGCCAAGAACTCTGGAGTGAGGAGAGGTCGCGTCCGCTCCCCTGTGCGGTCAGTGCGGTGGCTCGTCAGCGGAGGGCGGGCTGGCCAGAGCCGCACGCACCATTTGCTCTGCCAGGGCCACATGATTGGGGCACTGGTGCCGACCATCGGGCAGGACCATCCAGCCTGCGGCGTTGAGCCAGTGGAGCTGGAGCGGGGTCAGCCCCGGCTCGTTCAACACGATGCGGATCTCGAAGTCGTCCTCGTTGTGCCAGCCGAGACGTTCGGTGCACGAACCATGGTGCTGGAGGCCGTCGCACTGCACCCACCATTTGGTCTCTGGTCGGAAGCTCATTCGGACCCCTCTTCAACGTTCGGTAAGGGCATGGGGACACCGCATCGGTGGCAGTGGCCGTCACGGCGCTGGTGTTCACCGTCGATGTGGCCTACGCAGCTCGTGTGCAGGATGTCTTGTGCGGTGGTGCCCGCACGGCAGGTGTGGCACAGAGACCACGTGTCCGCAACGGAACTGGTTGCAGGCAGGGCGAGGCCACAGTTGTGGCATTCGAGGCCAGCCTGGCGGATTGCCAGGTGAAGCTGGCCGCTATCCGCGACGGCGTCCTCGGCGAGCACCGGCAGCATCCCCCACGCGTCGGTGTGGATCACACGATCCCATTCCTCCGTGGTGAGGACGCGCTCGGTGCGGAGCCGGGTCTGGATGTCGTGGCGGGTCCAGTGGGACAGGGCTATCCCGTAGCGGTCAGCGAGAGCAAGTACGAGGTGGCGCACTTGGTCCTCGTCCAGTTCGATCTGAGCGAACGCGCGCCACCATTCAGCCGGCAGGCAAGAACCCGCAGATTCGTCCAGTGTGGAGCGTGGGATGCCGCCGTCCTGGTGGAGAGGTCGAAGATCGTCAGCGCGGTGTCGCATCAGCTCTCACCGGTGTCCCTGTGTGTCGTCGTCAACGTCGATGTCCTGCTCGTCGTGGACGTGGCTGGGTGCGGGGACCGCCGTGGAGTGCAGCAACGAGGGCCCGCACTCGGCGATCTCGAGTTCCAGGGCGGTTCGGCTGGCGCCATCGCTGGTAGTGAAGGTGCGGGGACGGAGACGTCCGTGCACGATCAGGCGGTCACCCTCCCGCAGGGAGGCGACGAAGTTCTCCGCCTGTCCGCGCCAGATCGTGCAGCGCAGGATGAGCGGGAGGGCAGCTTGCCAACAGCCAGCGTCTCGGTCGTACCTGCGGCGGGGCGAGGTGACGGTGAAGTTGCAGACCGGGGTTCCTGTGCTGGTTTTTCGGAGTTCGGGGTCGGCTACGAGTTCGCCGATCAGGGTGATCATGGTGTCGCCGAGCATGTTGGACCTCCGCGTGTGCTGGAGCGGCGGTAGGTAACGCGCTCGGACCAATCTGGTTGGACCTGTGTCAGCCAGCGTCCTCGATAGTGATGCCGTCTGCGCGGTGGGAGACGGCGGCGGGGTCGGCTTCCGGGGTGAGGTCGACGCGAAGTCGGCCGTCGACGGCCAAGGCGGTAGCCAGCGGCTGGCTGGTGGGTTCAGCCGGAACGTCCCCGAGTAGCAGGCGCAGCGGGGTCTTGCGGGCCATGGCGTCGAAGTCTGTGCGCCACGGTCCGATCGGCTGGTTGTTCTCGTCGCGGGCGCGGGCATGCCGGTCGCGGTGGTCCTCGACCTGTTCCCTGGTCATGAACAGCGGGTAGCGGCCGCCGGTGACGTACTCAACTGTGGCGTAGTAGCCGTAGGCGGGGCCGGGGCGGCCGCGATGGACCGGCTTGTGCACGACGGCGCCGGTGCCGTAGTCGATGTCGAAGGTCTCGCCCTCGTGCACGGCGCGGGCGCAGATGGTGCGGACGAACCCGGAGCGGAAGGCCAGGTCGATGAGGCCGCGGTAGCCGACGATGACGGTGGCGCGGTGCACTCCGGCGGTGGAGTCCCAGAATGGCAGGATCCAGGCGCGGCCGTTGAGCGGCCGCAGGCGTAGCTGGGCGCAGGTCATCACCGCGCCGAGTACTGAGTACGGCTCGGCCTTGGCCAGATTGCGGGTGGCGCGCAGGCTGGTGATGGCGTCACGGATGAGGTGGCGGGCGAAGTCTTCGCTGGAGGCCAAGGCGAACAGCTCGGCCTTGTCCTCCAGCCATTGCGCTACATGGCGTGTCCGCGCCTTGGCCTCCTGTGTTGCGGGTGCGGCGGGCAACTCGGCGGCGACCTGGGCAATTTTGTCGCCGAGTGCCTGGGTTGGTTTGCTCATCTCACTTCTCCCGTTGCAGGACGCGTAGCTGCCGGTAGCGGGTGGCCGCCACGGTGTATTCGGCGCGGTGACACTCCCGCCATGTCACGACAGGGCGACCGCGATGGGTGCCGGTCTCGGCATGCTCAAGCCGGTGCTTGATCCAGTTCTCCAACTCGGCGATGGACATCCGCAGCCCCTTGGCCTGTTCCTTGAGGGCGGAAAGCTCATCGAGCACTCCCAGGTCGTGGTCGTTCAGCTCAACGTTGAGACCGGTCTGGACGTCGCGGTAGAGCTCGTAGAGCGTGTGGGCGCAGGAGGATGAACCGTCCGGGTGGGGTGGGTGTCGGGTCAGGACGTGCTGGTGCCAGAAGGAGTGCTCGATGGCGATCAGGTTGGCTTCGAGGTCCCTGTCGCGAGTGATGCGGCGGATGACGGGACGCTGGCCGCCGATCAGGGCGATGATCCAGGCGTGGTCGCGGTCCAGTACCGCCATGCCGTGGCGGGCCTGGGCTTCGGCGGCCTCGGGGATGGCCCCGTGTGCCCAGTCCTCGGTGTTGAAGACCGAGGTGGTCTTGACTTCCAGGATGCCACCATCGCCGGTGAGCCGGTCGGGGGTGTAACGCATCCAGTTGTGTTCGGGGTGGGCGAACAGGCCGGCGCGGCGGATACGGATGTTCCGGGCGGCGGCAAAGTAGCTGGCGATGACCGGCTCAAGCAGTCGTCCCCAGACCATCGGCGCGGTTTCGGCTTTGGGCGGCAACAGGTTCAGCTTGTCGGCCCAGACCTCGTAAGCGCTCACGGAGTGGTGCAGGCCCATCACGGCCAGGGCGTCGGAGCCGCCGATGCCGCGCCGCCGTTCGTCCAGCCAGGCCGAACGGGCGATGCGGGTGGGCAGCAACGGCACGGGTCGCTGCGGGCGTGCGGCACGGATGTGGACAGTGGTCATGTCGCACTGGTCCTTTCGCAGTGTCTGGCTCGGCCAAGAACAGCCTGCGTGGTGCTCGTGGTCGTGCCGCTCCCCTGTGCTCCCTGTTCGGCGCAAGGTGATGACGTGGACGGTACGGCGCAACCCACTAACGGCCGCCGCATCAACGCCGTGCTGACCGGCGTAGGGCGAGAGGCGCCGAACTACGCCGAGGCGGTGCGCGAGCTGGTGATCTCGGTACTCACCGGGCAACAGCTCGCCGAGCTGGACACCGCAGACGGCACTCTTTACACCACGCCCGTGCCAGCAGCAGGTGCCCGGTGGTGACGCGACGCTGCCGCCCCGCGGCCTGAGTTCTGCTCGCCTCTGGTTGCCAACACGCATGGCGGTCAGCTGCAGGGGTCGCGCAGGCGAGGATCGGTGCAGTCTCAGCCTGCACGTCTACCAGGTTGGCCCCGAGGCGTCAGAGGATCAGGCCACGCGGCCCATGCGGCGTGAACGAGGTCGCAGTCGGCGGGCGGCGAACGTACGGCGACACCGAGCTCAGATCCAGCGTCCAGCGACGGTCGTGGCTGCAGCGTCCGGCAGGCTCGACGCCGGAACGCATTCACCAGCGCACGACGCACGGCGTTGTCCTGCGGTCAAGGCACGGCGCACTTGGAGGGATGGGGTGTTGCCGAGCAGGTCGGCAACACCCCGCGGTCCGCCAGTCAGCCCGACGTAATGCCGAGGATGTTGTTGATCTGCTGACAAGCGGTGGCCGCCGTGGCGGCTAGGAAATCGATCGCCACGGGCGGCAGGACTCCGTACAGATTGAGCTTGGCGAACTCGGCCATGTTGTGGCGGCCCGGATCGGCGGCTGCCGCGGTGCGCGCAGCGACCTTGGCCAGTTCGGTATGCCCCATCATGGACGAGGACAAGGACAGCAACGCCGCCGGCTCCACCGCATGCCGGTCAGGCAGGCAACGGGTCAAGTGCCACCACAGCCGGTGGGCAGCATGCGCATGGTCGGTGAAGTTGTAGCCGAGACAACTTTCCCACACGAGCGCGTGGCTCAGCGCCCGCCCGAGAAGCACGATCTGCCTGTCGTCATGGGGAAGTGTGCCCTTGTCCGCGGCCAGCACCGCCTCATCGATACGCCGCACCTTCCGGGCCAGGCTCGTGACACTCTCGTAGGGTGCCGCAGCGCCGTGACACTCCAGGAGCGACAGTTGCCAGCGACGGCGCACAAGCACGTCGGCGTCTTCCGATGTCACTGAGTTCACCAGGTCCTGGAGACTGCCGTAGGTCACCTCCCTAGCTGAAGCAGCTTGCGCCGCTGCGTCGCAGGAATGCGGATCGCTCAGTGTTCCCGTGTTCGCCTGCTGTTCGGTGTATCGCATCCACCGGGCACCCTGTCGGATTTCGGGCACCCAGGCCGAGGATTCGACCTTCACGTTGTTGTGGTGCAGCGTGGTTTCGATCTGATCGACAAGTCGCTGGTAGGGCGGCACGTCCACCGCCACGGGGCTTTCGCCTCCGACCACGAGGACGACAACCCGGTCCCAGCCTTGGCAGGTCAGACTGGAGCCGAGCCCATAAAACGGAAGTACCCCACCGACCGGGTCGGTGAGGTTCACTCGGATCGCCCCGAAACAGCCTGGCTTCGTCGAGGGGACGGGCAGCAGGATCAACGAGTCCTGTGGGAAGAACCTCAGTACGTAGGGAACGCTGACGATGAGTTCGGTCAGGGCGTCGTCGCCTAGGGTGTGCTCTTGGTCAAGCATGCTGTTGAGCCACCTTCACGCCGTTGCCGTTTGTGTCATGTCGTTGTCGCATCTTGTCCTGGCGCACCAGGTCCCACCGGCGGGATCGCTCCCGGTTCGTGGCCGGTGGGGCGCCAGAGGTGTCACCACCTTCCGGGATGCCGGTCGCGGTCTACCTGGTTGAGACCTGGGTCCGATTCGGTGCTGTCAGCGGACCGGCTGGAGAGGTAACGCGGTTCGGGCGCAGTGGCCGGGCAGTTGACCAGAACCATCACCATGTTGTTCCAGTTGATTGGATCTTGTGGACAACGTTGGCGTTCTCGGGCCGGCCCGTTGCTGGCGGTGTGGCTGCTACCTACCCACGGCTGGCGGGTGCGGAGGGTTCGTGTGCTGGTACACGTCTGTGCCAGGATCGTGGTGGGGTGTCAGTTCAGCGCGGGCACGGTCTTCCAGGACGTTGCTCACCGTGGCACTGGCCCCGCTCGGTTGGCATTCACCGTTCGGGGCCAGTGCCTCCAGTTCCGCAACCACGGCTCGTCTGCTGTCGTTCCCCAACAGGGTGGGACGGGCGGCACCGAGCACAGGTCCGCTGGAGCGCGAGTGTGAAGCCTGGTTGCGGTTCTGCCGTGCTCAGCTCACGACGATTCGTCCTCCAACGGCAGTCCGTCGATGGCTGTGCGCATGATGTACTCGGCTGCGGCGACATGTCCGGGGCATAGGAACCGACCGTCGGGCAGGTGCATCCACCCCGCTGCGTTGAGGCACCGAATCTCCGTGACGGACAGGTGAGGATCATCCAGCAGCACACGGATTCGCTGTCCCTGCTCGTCGTAGCAGTGATACCGCTCGCGACACAGCCCATGCGGCAGTTCCCCATCGCACTGGACCATCCACACGGTCACCGGTCGAAAGCCCATCGGAACGTCACCCCGCAGCCGTGCCGAACAGGGTTACTGCACATAGGAAGCAGAGGCCGTCCCGGCGTCCGTGCTGCCCGTCGATGTGGGCGACGCGATCGGCGTGCAGGAGGTCCCTGGCAGTGATGGCACCGCGGCAGATCAGGCACGGACCCCGGCGGTCTGCGGGGAAGGCTACGCAGAAGTCCTCAGTCTGGGCTCGCAACAGCGTGCAACGCAGGCGGATCAGGATGGTGGGCCGGCGCCGCGTCGGCGGCGCGGCTCGGAGCTGGTGACGTTGCGGGCTGGTGTGCCAGTCATACGGGGCACGGGGTTGGTGGTCGGCGGTGGCGTCGCCAGCCACGGTGATCACGATATCGCCGCGCATGTTCTGTCCTCCATGTAGCGAGCGGGGTTAGGTAACGCGCTCAGCCCGGTGTGGTCGGGTTGCCGTTGCTGGGCGGTCAGCACAAGGTGATGACCTGTGTGGCGCAGGACCTCAGATGGTGAGACAGCGACTTGGCGGGCGCGCAGACGATGGTGGCCACCTTGGGGTGTCTGCACAGGACACCGAGACTGCGGTGGCCGGCAGCCAGCACGATCTCGGTGTAGCCGACGCTGATCAAGTGCTCCGCCCGCTCGAACAGCACCCGGGGCGCCGTACGGTGTCTCGCCACGGCTGTGGCCACCGGCAGGCGGAGGGAGACCAACTCGGCCAGGTATCGCGCCACGGTGTGTGGAGCTGCAGCGGCCAGGATGTGGTCGATTTCGCCAGCACAGGCCAGCACGGTCTCCAGGCGTTGGCGGAGTTGCGCGGTGTCGAGGTGGTGCCCTCTGTCGCGGGAGAGGGTGTCGAGGTCGATGAGCAGTGCTCGCCGGGGTGACCGGGCGAGCTGGCGGGTTGGGCTCGTGGTAGGCATGCGCACTCCCTCGCTGATCCGGAACGGCGGAAGCCGGCGGCGGCTAGGTAACGCGGCGGTGGTGCCGCTGACGTTGTTCGGGATCGAGGCCGCCCCAGATCCCCGCTGGTTCGCCGCTCAGTTCGGCGTGGCGCAGACAGCTAGGCCGCACCGGGCAGCCGCGGCAGACCTCGCGAGCCCGACGGGTCCGGGACCCGACCTCGTCCGGCTGCCAGTCCCCCGGTTCCAGATCACGCGGACGTCGCCAGGGTGCGCAGGCGGCCTCCTCGATCCAGTGACCAAGGGGAGGCAACGAGACCCGCGATCGCGTGAGGTAGCGCCGCGAGCGCGAAGCAGACGTGGCCATGCTGGATGTTCCCTTCCTCGACTGTGACGGGGATCGTCGGTTCAGGACTGTCCATTCCGAACCGTCCCGGTCCGCTCCCCCGTCGGCGGCGGGCGCCGAACTTCCCGGGAGCTGCAACTCGTGCAGAGGTAACGCGGCGGAAGGCCGGTTGGCGGCAGCCACACTGCCCATTCGGTGTTACCTACCTGCTTGCCTCGGTGAGGTCGTTCATCACTCACCCGGCACACAACTGGACAGTGAAGGCACTCCTACTGAGAACTCCATTTCTCGAGATCCATTCCTCCATCTGTCCGTGTCCACCGACGGCGCCAGGCCGCCGTCGGTGGCCTGGCAGCGGATCGGCGCGGACGGCTAGACCGTCAAGGAGAGGCGATGAAGGTGACGTTGACCTCGGTGCAGGCCAGTCTGGTGGCCAGTTGCATTGGGGACGTGGAAACAATGGCGGGACGAACGGTGCAGGATCCGGCCTGTCCGGCACGCGGCGGCTTTGTCTGTGTGTCAGCCGCCGACGGCCGATTCATCCTGCGAGCCGCGGAGAACGAGCCCTATCTCCTGGCCCATGTTGCGGTCGCCGCAGATGTGGATACGCCGGGGCAGGTGTGGATCGCCACGCTCCCACTGGCTGACCTGCTGACCAAACGACCGGCGGCTGCCGCGGAGCTGGAGGTAACCGCCGACCCGACCAGAGGCCGCGTGCAGGTAATCTTTCGTGCCGCGGGCGGCCAGACGATCCGTGTCCGGCAGGCGTCGGCGATGGCGGTGACCGAGGACAACGCCTTGCGGTCAATCACACCGGCACCCCGCGACGCGGTGTTCTCCACCCCGTTGACACCAGATCTGGTCACCAGTCTCGCCGGGCAGGTACGCCAGCACGATACGTTTATCGGTGACCGGCCGCGCACAGTCTGGCTAACGCTGGAGGATACCCAGGTCCGGCTGGAGGCATGGATCAGCGATGGCGAAGCGACCGCTGTGGACTTCCCGCTGACCGTGGCACCTGTTGCGACCGAGCAAGTCAGCGAGTGCCTCGGTGTCCTGCTGGGACGTGCTGTCGCGCGCATCGGGAAAGTGATCGATAAGGTCTCGGGTGTCATGGAGATCCGCACGATGCTGTCCAACACAGTCGAACGACAGTGTTTGCTCCTGCGGGCTGATCCCTACGAGTTCGTCCTGCCGTTGGCCGAGGATATTGACGAGGGCGTACCCCTCAAGATCCACCATCTGCGGCACTGCCTGGCCAGCAACACGACGGTTAGCGTCGAGGTCGACGGCGAAGACGGGCTGATCAGCCAGGTCTGTCACGAATCCACCGGTGCCCTGCGGCATCCGCGCGCTGTGCTCGACTTCTACGACCGCGGCGGACAACAGATGCTGCTGGTGCACCTCACCGACGAATCCACTACGGAGACCGCCGCCGCGGAGATCTACTCCGGGGAGTTCCCGGTGGTCATGTCGGCACCGCTCAACCGCAGGATGGTGCTGGATCATAAGCGATTGGCCGCTGCTCTGGCGGTCTTTCGCCGACACGCCCGGATACGTCTGCACGCAGATCCTGTTGGTGGCCAACAAGAATGGCTTCTGGGCATCACTTCCGCGACCGAGAACGGCGGACCGGTCTCGGAGTTCCAGGCCGGCGACATCCGTACGGTGTTGGTGATTCTCCGGAAGTCGCCGATTCGGCTCGCTCCGTTCGATGACACTGGGCCGATCCCCCGGCTGTGAGTGTCTGTGCCGGCTACTGCGGTCGGGTTGGCCGAGACGAGGGACTCGTGGGCCTCAACAGGCACGGCGACAAGGCATGGACCTCACGTTCACAGGTGGTGGTGACACAGCCAGACACGAGTTGCCTTCGCGGTAGGCGGGGCCGAGGACGGAATCGTTCGCTGGACGTGAGCGCTGCGCCGCATCGGCGTTGGGACCGAAGTACAGCGGTAATGGCGACTCCTGCGCGCCGACTCCGTGCTCGGCAACACCCACACCGACCTGGATGCGCTACGCGACTACATGATCAGCAGTGTTGAGACGATGTTGTTCTCCTTCGCCCGATGGATCAGCGAGAACAATCCCGACCACATCGAGCAGCAGCCTGCACCCAGACCCTGTGCGGTAGCCAGCAGCGCGGTGCCACCTGTGTCTGGCTCGCCTTGCCCACATTCAACGTAGTGCCCAGGACCCGCGCCGGGCGCCTATCCCGGGGCGGCTACGGTGGCCGGTGTGGCGTTCTGGGACCGGGCCGCTGGGCGGCCCGAGATGCGTGAGACGGGGCCAGAATCGCGTGCGCCCATCGTCGGCTCCGGGGCACCGGTGGCGGTCGCGTGGTCGTGGTTCCCGGCCGGGGAGTACGAGCAGGCACTGCGGCAGTGGCCGGAGCTGGTCGATCTGTGGGGCCTGCCGACCGGGCACGACCACGCTGCCTACTGCCGGATGATGCAGGCCAAACTCGAAGAGGCGGCTCGCAGCGGCCTGACCAACATCTGGATCGCCCCGATCCAGATCACCGCACTGGTGGCATGGGCGAATGAGCGTGGTGAGGATCCGGCCAGTGCGTCAGCCCGCTCCGCCTACGCCGCCGATCTGGCTCGCCGCGGCGACCCGGACCTGATCGCGTGGCCGCCGGAACGTAACCAGTCCTGCTGGTGCGGTTCCGGCCGCAAGTACAAGGCCTGCTGCGCCCGTCCCATCACCGCGCGGGGCTGAGCCATGGACGCGGATGGCCCCACCGGGGACACGGCAATCGACGCCGCGCTGGCCGAACTCGCCGCCACCGACCCCACCGCGGCCGAGGATGCGCGGGCCGCGCTGGAATCGCTGACCTGGGGACAGGGCTTGGAGGTACTCAGCCTGCACGGCGTGGCCGATTTCCTCTGGTACCGGTTGCCCGTCAAGTGGATGAGCGAAGCCGAGGAGAAACGGAGGGTCGCCGCCGCACTGGGCCAGGTGTTCGAGCAGGTCGGCCTGCCCCGCTATGCCACGATCTGTGCCGCACCTCTGACAGCCACGATCCTGGACACCTACGACCAGCAGGGCGAGTCGGCGGGCCTGGCCGCCTATCAGCGGGCGTTGGCGGCCAGCGGCGTGCAACCGCCGGAGATTCCCGGCCTGCTGGTGTGGGGCACGATGCTGGGCACTGAGGAGGCGGCGGCCTATTGGGCGGTGACCGAGCGGCTGGAACTCGCCCTCACTGCGGGGGAGTTCACACCCGGTGCCCGAGGGTGGCGGAGCACGGCGCAGCGGATCACCGCCGAGTTCCTCACCGCCGACCCGGTGGATTTCGCGGGTGGGGCGTGGCTGGACCGCATCCAGACCGAACGGCTCGGCCGCTGGGCCGATTCCCGCTCCACGGTGCGCGCCACGCTCACGAGCAAGATCACCAACCGGCTAATCACCCCCATCGAGGTGCCCGCCGACGCCGACCACCACCTGGCCCCAGTGCGCTGGCTGCTGGAACTCGCCGCCGCCGAGGGCGTTCCGTTGACCGCGACCGGCACCCTTGCCCGTGCCGTGGTCGGCGAGGGGGCCCGTCGGTTCGACTGGCTGACCTTCGGTAAACAACCTCGCTCCGAGTCCGACCTGCCCGAAGCCTGGACCCTGCGCACGCTCGCGGTGGAGATCGGTGCGGTGCGCCGCCGCGGACGTCGCCTCCTCCTGACACCTGCCGGGCGCCGGCTGCTGACTGACGGCACTCCCGCGCTATGGCAGGCGGTCATGCCCACGTTGCTGCCGAAACCTCCGGCCGAAGCCGCTGCCGCCGAGATCGCCCTGCTGCTGACGCTCACCGGCAACCGGCACGGCTACGACCAGCGCAACCGGCAGGTCGCCGATGCTCTGGCCGGCGAGGGTTGGCGCAGCCAGAGCACAGGCGGCCCGATCGAGCCCGACCAGATCGGCTGGTTACTCGGCGAACTGGCCCGCCGCCTCGACCTCCTGCGTCTCACCGAGCAACGGCGCCTCGGCGACCCGCACGCCCTCACCCCTGCTGGCACGGCAGCGGCGTATGCCGCCCTCCGACACCGCGCATTGGCGCCCCGCGATACACCGTGAATGATCCGATCACCCGAACAAACCGCGGCCGTCAAGTGGGCACCTGTAGATCATCTTCAGCGCCGCCGCGATGTCACGCTCGTAACCGCGGACCCAGTGGAGGGCGCCACGCCGTGCTCGGCGGCCAGCCGTCGCAGGTTGGCCAGATCCGCCTCATTCGCCCCAGCCCGATGCTCGTCACCGGCCGCTCGCGCTGTGCTCCGCGCTCGAACCGAGCCTTGGGGCCAACGAGTACCGAGGCTGCGATCGGGACGGCCAGCCGGGCGAGGACGCGCGCACGGCCGGAGTCCGCCGCAGGACCGGCGACTGGATCTGCACAACCCCAACCGTCACCGCAGGACAGCGGCGTTCACTGCATTGAGCGATTGTCCGGTCAGCGCGGCGCCCGCCCCGGTCCTGCGCCATACGTTGATCTGGCTTGTTCCGTTACGGGGAGGGAACCGCCATGGGCAGGGCTGCCGGATTCGCGCGCCGGGTGGTGGCGGTCGGGACGATCACCGCGGTGCTGCTGGGCGGTATCAGCGTGGGTGGCGCGTCGGCCGGGCCTGCCGCGTTCGAGGAACCTGCCGCGGCCGGTATCGACTTCGGGGGCAAGCTCGCCACTCCGGACCCCGACCGGGTCTGGGCGGCCATCGACGACTACCTGCGCCGAGGGCCGCGGCCTTCCAGCTGGTCGGTGGCCGGGCGAGAGCTGGTCTTCGGACGGTTCCGGATGATCTTCCAGCCCCAGCCGGCCGAGGACCCGCTGCCGTTCGCGCCGGTGGCGACCTACCGGTTCCACGGCCCGGATCTGGTCGTGGTCCGCGTGTCCAACCGGGCCAGTGCCCGGCACATCCGCGCGGCGCTGATCGCCAGGGCGTACGAGGTGGACCAGATCCGCTCCGACCGCGCCGCCAACCGGCGGCCGGACCTCGCCAACGGGCTCACCGAAGGCATCCTCACCACCGAAGGACACGCCGGAACGGCGCCGGGGCGGATGCCGCTCAGCCCGCAGGACATCGGCAGGCTCATGCTGCTGCGGGCCTACTGGCACGAGTTGTGGGCCAGGCCCGACCCCGAACTCCAGGCCCACGCGGTCGGCGAGATGATCGCCCTCGGTCTCTACGACGACCGCTGGTACCGGAACCCTTGGCAGATCCCGGACAACACGCCGCGGGCGGGCGCTGACGCGGTGCGGATCAGACTGGACTCGATCAAGCAGCACTTCCCCGAACTGGGCGGCTTCCTGGACGGCTACCGGCAACGTCCCCCGGTGGACAGCGCCTGGTTCGACTGGGTGCACCTGCTGCGCGAGCGGAACCGGGACCTGCTGCGCCGCGGCGCCGAAGCTCTGATCGCCCAGCGGCGACAGTCCGATGCGGAACTGACCGGGAAGTTCAACGACACCGCCCAGCTGCCGGTCTTCCCGCTGCTGATCGTGGGCTCCGGCTGGGCGGCCACCGAGGACTACCTCACCCTCAACGCGCCCGCCCACGCGCCGGGGCAGCTGCCGCAGATCATGGCCCTGGCGCCCGACAGCGGCACGGTCAACAACCTGGACGAGACCTACCTCAGCCAGTCCGCGATGGACCTGCAACTACCCGGTGCGCCGTTCCAGCCACGGGACTTCGCCAGGGACGTCACCGACTTCCAGCGCAGCGACGACTTCGGCCGCGCGGTCGGGGTGGCCAGGGCCTGGGCCGCGATGCCCACCGTGCACGCCACGGTGGCCAGGATCGAGGAGCGCGCCGCGGCCGCGGACGGCAACAGCTGGCCGGGTGGTGCCCGCTACCGCGTCGTCCTGGGCTCCCAGCGCCAGGTGTACGCCGCCGCGCTGGACCTCGCGACCGGGCTGGGACCGCAACGGCTGCCACAGGCCGAACCCCGGCAGCTGGCCGGTCGTGAGTTCACCGATCCGGCCACCGGCCACCGCGTCCGGTTCACCAGCGCGACCACCGCCGAGGTCCACAACGCCGCGGGTGCCCAGGTCACCGCGGGCCCGCTGCCCTCGTCGGTGAGCTGGCTGCTCGGGGTGGAGGTGGACCAGCGGGGAGCGGTGATCGTGCGCACACCGCCGTTCCTGGTCGACACCAGTGGGCGTCCCACCAACCAGCGGATCAAGGGCAGCGCGGTGGTGTACTTCAACGCCTCCCGGTTCAGCCGCGACTACGGCCCCGACGACCGGGTACTGGTGGTCGGCGCCGCCTCCGCCGGGGCCTGGGACGTGGAGCAGATCGCCCGCGCCAGCCGCCAGCCGATCAGCTGGACCGCCCGCGGCCGCGCGGTCGCGGCGGAGTGCGCGGAATACCCGCGCGGACTGCCCACCGTGGACCCGCGCTCCTGGTGCGCCGAGTACCACTCCCCCGCGACCCAGCCCGCGCGCCGGGCCGAACTGGCCACCGACCTCAGTTTCGCCGCGGGCTACTACCGGCGAAACACCATCCCCGGACTCGGCGCGTACTCCCCCGAGGTCTGGCCGCGCACCCGCCGGTCCAACCAGCTGCCGACCGATATCGCCTACACCGCTGACAACCGCCTGCAGGTCACCTATCCGGACAACAGCACCGAGGTCTTCGACAAGATCGTGTACTCCATCGGCAAGGCCATCGACTATCCCGGGGCCGCCCGCGACCTGCTCGGCGAGTTCGCACTCGACCCGATCACCGGACCCGCCAGGGAGATCAACGGGCTACAGGACCGCTCGGGCGGGCTACGGGTGCTCGGCGCCGCCCACACCACCAACGAACTACTCGGCCTGGTGCGCGAGGACTTCCGCGACACCACCCGGGAACGGGTGAACCGGCAGGCCGCCGTCCTCCCACCCGACGCGCGCACGGTCAACGTCAGCGTCCGCTACCACGCCCTGCGCATCGCCGAGGCAAACCGCACCTACCGGCCCCCTGGTACCCCGTGACCGCCTCGACGGGCCAAGCCCATCTGGATCTCGTTCGATTGGCTGGACACGGACACCAGAGTCGGGGCACCGGCTTCCGAACAGCTCCCTAGCGGTGTCACCGCGCCGCCGGAGGACCGGCGGATCTGCGCCCGCTCTGATCAGCTGTCCACGATCCGGATCCCGCGCAGATCGGGCAGCACTCCTTGCAGTGTGTGCAGAAGCGTTAGCTGAGCGTCGGTGAGCCGCAACTCAGCCTCAGCTTGACTGGCACCGGCAGCCGCATCTCGCCGGCTCTGCGTCCAGGCGAGGTTGATCTGTGTCCAGAGGCCGCCCCATTCCGGATGCACGGTGGTCGGTGACGACGACCGTGTGGCGCAGTACCGGTATAGCTCGTCGAGTGTGGGCACCGGCAACCAACACGATGCCGTGTTCCCGTGCCCATGTTGGCCACGGGGTTCCTGACCCGGCTCCGCGGTCATGGCTGGTGCCCTTGATTCATGACTGCTCCTGTACCGCCGTGATGCCGTGCCCCAAAGCCAGGCTCATGCTCCGCTTTCCCCAGCACGACGCTGCGCAAGGAGACAACGAGTGGGGCGGCGAGCACGAGCGGTCCCGTGACGACCAGGTCGGAGTTTGTGGCCATACCTACAACAGTCGGCAGGGGCCAGCTCTTCGTGGCCCTGGACGGCCTCGTCGGCCCTTCACCACGGTTCGCGCCGACCTTCCGGATCACGATGGCTGACCTCGGACGACACGGACCCAGGCGACATCACTGAAGATCAACAACCGGAGTGGGCGTTCTGTTTAGGCGCTCTTCGACAAAGCCGGGATGAGTGCTGATGTCGACTGAGTTACATCGGCGAACCGCATAAATTCACTCCACACTGAAGTAACTATAGTAGTTGATCTCGGCTGCCGCCCCGTCCCCAGAGCCAGATTGCCGTGATCACCAGCGGCACCAGTCCTGTGTAGACATCGGAACCACGCACGACCGCGACGCGACCAGATCGCGGTGGCCGCGTTACCTCCAGCAGCAGATCGCGCCGCAGCTCGCCACGATTCGCTCCACAGGCGTACGGGCACAGTGCCCGAGGACCGCTGCGCCGGACCCGACTCACGAGGGACAACAACGTAGTTGGTTTCAGCGACAGATCTCGCATCGGCCGACCAGCAGGCCGCAACCGCGTTACCTATGGCCCCGCCTACGTCCGAAGAGAGGAGGCGACGGGCATGACCGACTCGGAACTGAAGCACGCGCTCTATCGCCTGACCATCGCTCCGGCGGCTCACCACAGCGGGCGGTTCTCGCCGCCCATGCACGCCCGATGCCCAGGATGCCCCCAGGGGTTGTCTGCGGGTTGGGGACGGCACTGGCGATGCGATGGCTGCGGCCGTGGCGGTGATGTCGTGGACTACCTTCGCGAAACTGGACTGTCCTTCGCCCAGGCGCGGTCCTTGCTGATTGCCGAGGCCGAGCGTTGGACGTCGTGGGAGCGTCAGGCGCTCCGAGCAGCAATGCCGCTGCCAGTCGTGTTGACACATCTGGGAATCCCGACCCTTGGACGGGCAATACGATGTCTGAACTGGCAGGCGCATCGTCGAGGGGACAGCCGGCCGTCATGCGTGGTCTATCCCGATAGCGTGCACTGCTTCGCGTGCGGCTTTCACGGTGATGCCTTCGCGGTGTGGCAGCAGGTACGCGGTTGTGACTTCCGGACCGCCTGGGATGCCTTGTTCTTCGAGGCGCAGCGGGGCGGCGCCTATGTCGGCGTGGTCGAGTCCGTCAAGCTACGGCGGCCCATGCGTAACGGGCTGGACTTCGTGCCGCTCTACGACGAGGTGCTGGCCTGCTGCCCGTCATTGCCTGGCACTGCTGGTGCGACCTACCTCACCTCGCGCGGCATCGACCCCGCGGCCGCGCACCGGCTGGGTGTGCGGTGGCTTTCCAACGCCGCGCTCGGTCGCGTCCAGGCACTGATGGAGACGCTCCCGAAAGGAGCAGCGGTGGATGCCGGGCTGGTAGATGCCCGAGGCCTGTTCACCCTGCGCTGTCATCGGCTGCTCTTCCCTGCCCGGCGAGACGGCCACACCGTCTGGTTGCAAGGCAGGTCGACTCGCCACGGGGTCGCCAAGGAAGGGCGTTGGCGGTCGTTGAGCGGGATCCGCCCGTGGCCACTCGGCTTGGATCAGCTGGGGCAGGCCGGGCTGGACGAGATGGTACTGGTAGCTGAGGGTTCGACCGACTGGCTGGCGTTGGCCAGCCGCGGCTGGACCACGATCGGGGTGCCAGGGGCGCAGGCGATCGCCAACATGTGGCTTCGTCTGCTCACCGGCCGGCGCGTCGTGCTCGCCCACGACGGCGACGGCGCCGGTGACCTGGGTGCGCAGCTCTGGCGCGAGCGTCTGCGGCCGTTCCGGGTCGTGCCGCAACGCCTACCGCTGCCTCCGGATGTGGATGTGTGCGACTACTTGCGCGCCGCACAGTCGCACGATCCCGTCCGGGCGGTTGCCCACACCGGTGGCCCTGCCAGATCCGTTCCCCTGAGACAACGGATCTGGCCACCCTAGAGGGTGGGGCGCGCCACGCCCCCCGGCGCGCTCCACCCTCCCCTTTCAGAACGGAGACGGGGTGTTGCCGACTGGTTCGGCAACACCCCGATGTTTCTCGATCAGTCCGTCAGTTCGCCGACTGACTCGAGGACATGTTTGATGGCCTTCTTTGCCAAATATCGCAGGACGCCACTCATCCAGGACGGAAACACCCCGTACTGCAGGGGGTCGACGAAGCAGGTGACGATTTCGCGGTCAGAGTCGGCTTCGGTCGCGTGCCTGGCAGCGAGTCTGGCCAGTTCGGTCTCGCCGTTCAAGCCCGCTGTGATCGCGAGCAGTGCCGCGGATTCGACACGGTGCCGATCCGGCAGGGACCGGGTCAGGTGCAGCCATAGCTGTACGGCTGCGAGCCAGTCCTTGGTGTAGGCGAAGCGGACGCTGGTGGTCCACACCAAGGGATCGGCCAGCGCGGTGGCCAGTCCTACGATGTCCGGGTCGTCGTTGGGCAAGGTTCCCTGCCCTGCGGCCTGCACCGCGTTGTCGACCAGGTCCATGCTGGCGTAGAACGCCTCGGTGCTTGGGTCAGTGCTGGCCTGGCGGGGCATGTCGAGGTGTGCCAGGAGTGCGAGGCGGCGGTCAAGCGCTACCTCGTCGTCCGGCTTGAACGCATCCAGGAAGTCCTGGACGCGGTCGTAGGTCACTCTCCCCTCAGTCACGGCCAGCGCCGCCATCTGGCACACACGAGGATCGCCCAGCCGCCCCGTTGCCACCGGGATGTCGCAGTATCGGATCCACTCGATGCCCTCCCGGATCTCGGGTACCCACAGCGAACACGCGACCGCGATGCCACGCTGTACCAGCAGCTCGGAGAATCGTGCCACCAGCGAACGATGCGGCAGACCGTCGCGGTCCGGACGGCATCCGCCGCCAACGACCAGCAGCACCACCAGGTCCCACCCACGGCCGGTGACTGCCGACAGCAGTTGCTCGGGCCGCACCGCTGCGCTGAGCAAGTCGCTGAGATCCATGCGGACAGCCAGGTTGAGATGCAGCGGATAGGACTCGCGGCACGGGATCACGATCACCACGTCCTGTGGGAAGAACCCGAGCATGTAGGGAACGCTCACGACAAGCTCGCTGATACCGAGTTCGTTGATCTCTCGTTCGTCGTCAAACATGGTCCAGCGCCCCCGTCTCGGTCATGAGTGTGCTCTGGTTGGGTTGCTGTCTCATCGTCATCTGGCGTTCCAGGTCCCGCGCACGGGCCGCCAGAGGTGTCACCACCTTCCCCAATGCCGACTGCGTGCTCCCTGGCTGAGACACGAGCCTGCTGCCCGCGGCTACGGGCAGGCCGGTAGGGGAGGTAACGCGCGCTGACCGTCGTGGCTCTTTCTCCATGCAACTGCTCCAGGCCGCGTTACCTCACCTCGCGCGACAGCACGGCGAGTGCGTGCTCGCAGTGCTGGCCTGTCCGTGACGAAAGGGGATGTGCATCGCCATGACGGATCACCTGACTACGAACAGTCCTGAGTGGACTCACCGACTGTTCGAGCTTGTGAACGCGGCGAACCGGTCCGGCGCCGCGCTGGGGCTGGAGACGGTCCGGACGAACGGAGAGCTGCGCCTCACGATCACGCCGTTGAGCCCCGAACTGACTCCGGCACAGCCGGTGACCGAACTGGTCCAAGGTCGGGGAATCCCGGCAGTGATCGACCAAACACCCAACGTTCGCTGGGTGGCCTACGACCTGCTGGCCACCAGCGCCCACCTGACCGAAGCCAAGATCGAACTTCGGGAAGGTCTGTGTCTGCACCTGGCGGAACAAGCTCTGGACGCCTTCGACGACGTTGCCCCGACCGATGCGGCGGCAAACGGGACATTCGCAGAGCGGTATGACCGTGTGCGCCAACGGATCAGCTCTGCCGAAGCCGTCTGTCCGATCGGCACACTCATCGAGCTTGACTCCGCTGGTGCTTTGGTCGCCAGCGGGATCAACGTGCACGGGGTGCCGTGGGACGAAGCAACATACCGCCGGCTGATGACACGGATCATGCTCAAACCGCAGGCGGATGACCTCTACCCGCGGCGGACGAAGTTGGATCGGCACATCAGCACGATGTTCGGTGGCGCCAGGTTCGACTGGTGGCGTGAGCTGTCGGATGCGTTCGACGGCGAAGGGATCGAGCTGACCAGTTCTCAGCGATCCGAGCTGGAGGTCATCGATCACCCGGTAGTTCCGTCGGTGCTTCGGTGGCGGGAGCTGGATACGTTGGCTACCCGACACGGCTACGAATGGGCGGAGCGGTGGGTACACGACGGCCGGTGGTGGCCGTTGTTCCATCCGGCCGGGACTGTGTCCGGCCGCTGGTCCGGTGCAGGGGGCGCGTTACAGCTACCTCGGCTACTGCGGCCGTGTGTGGCAGTCCGGGCGGGGCGGATGCTCATTTCGGCGGATCTCTCACAGGTCGAACCGCGAATGTGGGCGCACCTGTCCGGCGATCCCGACCTGGTGGCGGCATGCACTCAAGGTGATCTTTACCAGGCCGCCGGCGACCAGCTGAGGATGGCACGGGCAGAGGCCAAGCAGGCGTTCCTGGCCGCACTCTACGACGACGGCGCGGCTCGCAGCCGCCCGGCCGCTGCGTTGCTGCGTGCACGGTTCCCTGCGGCTGTGCGCTACCTCGATCGCGCGACGGACCATGGCCGCCGTGGTGGCGTGGTCCGCACTGGCCTGGGCCGGACGAGTCCGCTACGAGACGAACTGGTCCTGGAGGCGCTGAACACACCGCAGCGCCATCGCACGATGGAGCACCGCAAGGCACTGGCCCGGCGAGGCAGACAGAGCCGCAACTTCGTCATCCAGGGTGCCGCCGCGGAGCTGGCGGCGGCGGTCCTGGCGGAGTTGAGACGGACGCTGCACTCCCGGGATGCGGACCTGGTCCTGTTCTGCCATGACGAGTTCCTGGTCGAGGCAGCTCGCGAGGAGGTCCGGGAGATTGTGGAAGCGCTGCCCCACATTGTGCGCACCGCGGTCACCAAGGTACTCGGCGCGAGCCAAGTGTCCTGGCCACTGGCCGTGGGCCACGGGCGGAACTGGGCTGTGGCCAGCAAGCGTTCGGTCACTGAGTCCTGACCTGGTTGGGGCCGGCCATCGTGCCGGTCCCAACTCCCTCACCTGGTCACGGTGCCGGTTGGAGGAGTTGGCGAACATGACCGAGCAGCTCGTTCTCCAGTGCGGTGATTGTCCGGTGGTGGATACCGCAGGCGGCGACGCGCCGCCGTGGGTGCCCATGCAGATGGCACAGAAGGTAGGCGGCCAGTGCTCGTCGCCGACGCGGGTGCCCAGCATCATCCGCGGAACCGGCGTTCACCAAGGCTGCGGTGACCTGGGTGTGTACTGAGCGTTCCTCGATCCCGACCAGATCCTCATCAGGATCGTGCGGGAGGTCGGCGTGCGGATCGAGGCACTGCTGACCGCCGGGCAACAGTGACCTGATCCGGTTGGCGTGCAACTGTTCTGTAGGGGCCAGGGCGGTGAACCCGTTCTCGCGCAGACGTTTGAGGGTCTGGATCGCGGTCCGCCCGACGCTGGTTCGCCACTGATTGACCGCCAGCTGACGCACCCGATGTACCAGGTGGACTTCCCACCGACCGAGCGCCGGATCGTAGTTGGTCGCGGCTTCCAGGATCCAGATGGTGATTTGCTGGTCGAGGTCCTCTGCATCGCCGAGCAGGCCTTGTAAAGCGCGGAGCTGCTTGCGAATCGCATGCCGGGCAAGGGCCTGGCTGTCGTCGATGAGTCGCTGGAGTGCGGCGGCGGGCAGCTGGGACAGAGCACGGCAGCCGGTTGGTCCAAGCGGAGCGATCTCCCACCACGGTTGCTGCATGGTGCTCATCCGCAGTGCCGGTTCACTTCGGCGGTGTCGTGGTAGACCACTCGCAGGATCTGGGTACGTCCGACGGTAAGCAACCGAGCGTCGACCAACGTGCCACGATCTGGTGGGCCGACTACGAACACCGGTTCTAGGTCGTAGGTCGCCTCCACGAATCTGCTCGCGGCCCGCAAGACTTCCTCCATCTTCGGTCCTCCGCGTAGTGCCTCGCCGATGGTCCCGCAGGGCAGGGTGACCGTGATCAGCACGTCCAGGCCCACGTGCAGGGTCAGGATGGCTTCGTCCAAGTCCATGTGCGCCACTGCGTCCTGGATGCGGGCGCTGGCGCGCACGACGCGCCAGGTCGGGACAGCGAACTGGAAGTCAATCGAGAAGGGATCCTCGGCGGTCGGCGCCAGACGAGTGGGGTTCATGGTGGTCAGCTCCTGTCCATACGGTGCGGGGCGACCGTGGAGGTAACGCGGCAAGGCCGCCTTGGCCGAGACGCCGCCGACCACACCTCTCGACCGCCGCTGGTCGGTGCGCTTCACCGGACAGGTGGCATGGCACCTGTCCCCCCGCACCTGATCATCACCACAGTCACCGCACACTGCGGCCACACCAAGGCCGACCTGACCGAGGTCGACCGCGACCGGTTGCAGGAAATCCCTGCGCCCCTGCGGCTGTCCCCGGCCATGGAGGGAGGGGAGCCGCGGTGGCCGCGGCTCCCCTCAAGGCTGTTCTCTGATGTGGTTCAGCTGTGGTTGGTTCAGTCGGCCAACTCCTTGGCGGTGGCCATCACGGTGACGATGTCTGGCCAGTCTTGGAATGTTCGCCAGACATGGTGGTGTGCCCCGCCGGGTTCCAGGTCGAGCCGCCAGTACTCAGGCAAGCGTGGGCTGGCCTGGTTCCGGAGGGCTCGGCCCAACTCGTGGTGGAGTTCGGTCAGCAGTTCCAACTCGGTGCACGGCGCGCCTTCGGGCGCCTGGTCGAGCAGGCGAGTTGTCTCGGCGCGAATGACTGCGATGCCCTGTGCGCGTGGTGTTGGTCCCTCCTGGTCGGTCATGGTGAGAGCGGGCCGGTGGGCGTAGAAATCGCTGATGTCCGCCGGTTTCCACTGTGCGGGATCGCGTGGCAGCCGGCTACTCAGTAGCCGTCCTCGCACCCAATCCAGACGGGTACGCATGTGGCGGTGCGTACGGTCCACCTGTGTGGCGGCCGGGTCTGCCGCCGCGTCCGCGAAGGCGTTAACCGCCGTGGCCAGAGCAGGCTCGGGGTCACCAAGTTCCTCCAGCTCCCGCAGCAGTGCACGCATCGTCTCGAGGATCTGTGACGTGTTGGTGGATTCGGGTCGTTCGGGGAGCAGCGTGGTCGCCGTGATCGCGTGGGCGGCCCCGGCGTGCGTGCGCTCGGCGTGGGCGAGCATGTCCTCCCAGGCGGTGAGTACATCCAGGTAGCGTCGGCCTTGCAATGCGGCGTACTCCGACAATGTGCCACCAGCGGCGACATGGCTGATCAGCGCGGTGTAGTGCACCTGCCGCATCGGGGTGTAGCCGAGCAGATCGTGTATGTCGCCACGCACGATCTGGTACCACGCTCCCACCGCCGGGGTGTAGAGGACGGCGAACACGCATACCGGGTCGGCGAGATCACCCCAGGCCGGGTTGAGCCAACCGGAGGCGATCCGAATCAGCCCCGAGTGATCCGCACCGGGTAGGTCCCCGTATTCGGCGCCGGTGTTGACCTGGTTGCGGACGAGCTTTCGTAGTTGCGCAGGACTCAGGTGCTGTTCCGGCCGCAGTCCCAGAGTCGCGGCGGTCCTCTGCCGCAGATCGCCAGACAGCAGCGACTGCTGCGCCCAGATACCAAATCGCGCGGCGGATTGCACCATGTCCGCCGGCCCTAGTTCCCGGGCGGGCCCGCTGATCCGCTGTGCAGCCGTCTCCGGGCCCTCTCCCGCTCGGAGCACTGAGTGCATCACCGAAAGCTGCTCGGCGCTGAGAGTCTCGTAGTCACATGGTGATGCGACATGCTCGGTCAGCCGCGGTGTGGCCGGCCTGGCCACCCGCCGGACCTGGCGAAGGCCGCCAGGTCCGGTCGGATCGGCGTCCAGTTGATCCGGCGCGCGCAACTGCGATGTATGGCGTGTCCACTGTCTGAGTCGCTCGACGTCCGTGGTGAAGGCCGTGCGCCGATCCGGGCCTCGTCGGTACCCGGCAAGCAGGTTGGCCACCGCTTCGCGCTGAATGACCAGCGTGGCGAAGCAGACCGACACCTCCTCCGGCAGGCCGAGCCGAGAGCCTATGAAGGTATCCGTTTTGGTCGTGGCGGAACCGAGTCTGCCGTGCAGGACCAGGTGGGCTGCTGCGGCTGAGCCGAGGACCTCTTGCATGCACGGGTCGTGTCTGACCACAGTGTGCAGTTGATTGAGCACGGCCATCGTCGTGCTCATCTCGATGTGTAGTCGCCGGGCAGCCAGATCCCTTCCCCGCAGGAGGTCATCGGCAGGTTCCTCGGCCAGCCGATGCTGGCGAATGGCTTCGTGGAGCGAGGTGGTGAGCTGATTCAGCTGCATCATGTCTTTCTCTAGGCAGCACAACAGCTCGCTCCGACGAACGCGGATCACGTTCGACACCCCGTCCAGGTGGACGGACAGCTCGTGAGCCTGTTCCACCGCGTTGCCAAACAGGTCCATTGTGGATGGTGTGGTCATGGCGTGTTCTCCGGCAGTGTGATCTGTTGTGGCATAGGAAGATGGGTTGCGGGACGCCCCCAGGCGACACCGTCCGGGTGTGCCCAGGTTGCCAACATCTGCGCTGATGCGAGCCGATCGCGCAATCGGTCCAGCTCGCGGGATTGACGGATACCGGTATGCAGCAAGTCGCCGTGACGCGCCGACACCCAGGAGTGCATTCCGCCGGACTGGGCCCGGAAGTAGACGTCCATGACCGGTACCCGGCGTCGGTCGTTCGGATCCAACTGTGCCTGCGGATGCTGGGCCAGCGCGGCCAGCGCGGTCTCTACGGTAATGCTGTCCTCGCGGGAGACGGGTTCGCCGGCGCGGAGGTGCGGTAGTCCCCACAGCAGCACGAAGGCATGCAGCCGACTGATCACCTGCTGGGTGGGTGGAAGTTCGCCGACCGGGACGGCCCAGTGGGCCTCGAAGTGGTAGGTGCCGTGCACCGGGTTGCAACCGATCCAGCACCAGCTCCCAGACGGGGTCTTGTCCAGCCAGAAGTGGCCGTGAGATCGGTTATCGGGCCGGGAATCGGCGCCGATGATGATTCCTGGATGTGCCCAGGATGGAATGCCACGCACCATCACCATGGCTCCTCTCTCATCAGGAGATATCGGGACGGCGGTGTAGGTAACGCACTACCGCCCCTTGTGGCTGCCAACAGGCCCCTGGCCGCGTTACCTCATCGGGGGCGAGTGCTGAGACTCGCGAGTGTCCGGTTGCGCAGCGACCCTGGAGGTAGGACGTGGACGATCCCAACGCACTTCACGACGAGACGACCCTGGTCGCCTGCTTGGTACGTGAGCCTGGCCTGGCCGCCGGTCGCACGGCCCCAGTGGCGTGCGCCGCTGAGGAGTTCACCGACGCCGAGCTCGGGCAGCTGTTCGATCGGCTGCGTGCCATTCGGGAGACACACCCACAGCTGACCGGTGTCGGCATCCGATACAACCTGGAACCGGACCTGCATGCCGTGCTGGATCGGGCTCTGGCGTGGTGGGACCAGGAAGCCAACCAGACGCACCCGCGGTTGCCCGCGGTCGCCGATGAGGTGGAGATGGCGGCCTCGGCGGTCAACCGGCGTTGGCGGAAGCGCCAGATCGCCTCCGTCGCCGCCGAGGTGCAGCACCGCTATGCCTCTGGTGACCATGACGGCGCCGGTGAGCTGGCCGCGGAACTGCGGGAGATGGTGCGCACCAGCGGAGAGGCGTGGGAGGAGGTCGATCCCTACGCCGAGCACACGGGGGACGCCCTGATCGCCGACCTGGCCCACCAGGCCACCGGTCGGGGTCTGGCAGTGCATCCGCGACTGGACGCCCTGCTGCATCACCGCACCGACTGGCTCGGTGAACTGGTGCTGTTGGGCGCCAAGACCAAGGTCGGCAAGACCAGGCTGGCCGGTTGGTGGGCAAGCCGGATCGCCGACTCCGCGGAGCGGACCTGCCCCGAGGCCCAGGTGATGTTCTTCTGCACGGAGCTGACCCGCGCGGAGCTGGTGGCGCTGGTGCAGGGCTACTGTCCGGACGGGCATCTGCTGTTCGATCCGACACCTGGTGGGCGTCCGCGGATGCTGTTGTTCGGTAAGGAGTTCTTCGCCCGTATCGGCGGTGATCCACAGGCGCGGTTGCGTGCGGTGAAGACCGAACTGCGGCGCTTCGCCGCGGCCAACCTGCGGTGGGCGCAGCGCCATGACCTGGTGGCGGCCGACTGCTGGTTCGCCGGGATCATCATCGACTACCTGACCTCGATGCTGTCCTCTGGCAACGACTTCGCCACGTGCGAAGAGTTCGTCCGCGGCGTGGATACCTCGTTGCGGGTATTCGACCCCGGCTGGCTCGGCCTGGACTCCGCACGATTCGCGGACCTGGCCGGACTGCACTGCACGGTCCTGGTGTGTGAACAGGTCAACGCCCGCCGGGAACCGCCAGCGCGAGTCACGGTAGATCCGCGCACCGGCAAGACGCACCGGCCGCCGCTGGATCCGCCGTCCCCGACGGAGATCAACGGTGCCCGCTCGACCTTCGAGACGGCCACGGTGTACCTCATGCTGGCGCGTGACCCAGACGGTCGGGTGCACCCGCCGGAACAGGCGGTTCTACGGGTCTCGGGCCGATCGGTGGCCAGTTGTGAAATCCCGCTGCGTTTCGGCGGAGGGGTCTTCGAGGTGCTCGGTGACGCACCGTCGTCGGCACGTCAGTCAGAGTCGGCACGTCAGTCAGACGAGCGCCGCCCGGTGCCGAAACCGACGGTGGCCGCCGAGCCGGAGCCAACGTTGCACGAGCGGGTGTGGGCAATACCTGCCTACGTACTGGCACCGCCGGCGAACACTGGGCCGGATGGCTCCCTGGTACCCAGCCAGGACCGGTACGTACCAGCGGATCCCACACAGAAGGGATGGTCTCCACCCGGATGTCCGCCCTCGGGGCAGACGTCACTGCTGTGACCAGCCCTTCCCTGGGCTCGCCACCCGCCGCCAATGGCAGGCAGGTGGCGAGCCCCTCCCACCTGGCTACGCTGGCGACCATGTTCGATGACCGCCACCCCGCACCCGCGGCGGGGGACTACCCGGTGCACGAGGCGCTGGTCACGATCCTGGTTCACCACCTGGCGACCGGCTTCGACCTGACCGCCGCCGAGATCGAACGGATCGAGATCCAGCTCATTGCGCTGGTCGCTCACCTGCGCGGCACCGAACGCCGACCGCTCCCCGCCTCGGTCGTCGAGGAAGCCCGCTCTCGGCGCAGCCAGCGTGCCCTGGACGACCTGCACGCCCGTGGCCGGACACAGAGCACGCCTGGCACCATCGCCGCCACCCGGTCGGACTGGACCGACCAGATTAGCCGCCTTATCAGCCTCACCTACGCCTTGCCCGACGGCAGAGCGGCAGCCCTGGCGGCAAGGGTCGACGCAGCGTTGTCCGAACTTGGCTTGTGCACGGATGGCCACGGCCGGGCGGCGCACCACCAGTCCGACCAGATGACCGCGCCCTCGCTGTGGGGTTCTTCCTCGGGCTGACCCTGGTTGCGCGTCTCCACACCGTGCGACAGCAGTCTTGCCGACGTAGAAACGTCACCCGGAACTACTGCTTGCAGTTCGGCACGTCTGCTCGACCGGAGAGCCAGTCCTGGTTCTGTGCGTTACCTCAGCGCACATGAGAGCGATGGCCGGACTCCACGATGGGGAAAGCTGGGCAGCCGAGGGCGAGGGGCCTTGTCGGACAGTCATGCGGAACACCTCGGTCCGACAGCGGGATCCGGCGACTGCGGCACCCTACAAGTCGGTCTACGAGCAGACCGACAAGGCCCCCGAGCGGGCCAACACACTGAGGGAGGGGCGACTCTCGTCCCTTTCGGACGGACGGATCCACGTACTGCTTGCCTCTCCCTGCACGACCACGAGCCTGTCGGCGTCGGAGAGCTTCTCGATGGCCTTGGGTTCGCCACGCTTCTTCATGCGGGCGTGATGGCCATGGCATCGGAGCGGTATTCGGTTGAACAGGCGATGTGGACGTGGATCACCCAGTTGTACAACCGCGACTCGTTCATGGCGGTCATGGAGCACATGGCTGAGTCGCAGGTGGTCTACGTCGGATTCTCAGCGTTGAACCGGCCAGCGACCGAGGTCACTACGGCCACGGCGGAACTTCTGCACTTGAGGGGCGCCGAGCGCCTCCAGATACGGACCGGCGAACTCCGGGAGCACTCGCCCGACGACCCGAGTGGTCGACACATGCTCGCCCGGGTCACGGCCACGGTGGCGCTGTCTCGACTGTCCCCCGACGAGGAGCAGCAACTAGGTGAGGGGGCCGCGCTCGGCATTGTGCTCAGGCCCCGACGCGTACGGCGGCACACCCTCCGCATCGGTGTCCACGGCGGCACTGAACCCGACGCGGGCCTGGTGGTCGAGGCATTGCTAACGGTGGAGGGCGCGCCGGTGGCCGTGACGCGCGAGATAGTGCCGCTCAAGGTCATGACCGCGTTGGCAAGTAGCCAGACGGGATCACCGTCAACCTCGACCCGCCCCGACCCCCACCCTCCGGGGGAGGGGCCGATGATGAAATCGGCCCGCCCTTGACCCGCCGGACGTCGATCGCGGCTCGCGCAGGAACCAGGTCACGACCGCCGACAGGTTCTCGCTGATTGATGGGTCCCGTCCATGGTGGAAGCCCGGTGGCCGAGCACACGGGCCGCGCGTCCTGCCGCCGTTGCTGATACACCGCGTGCCGGTCCGCCACTGCCGCGCGACCGGGCTGTAAGATAGTGCCTTGGCGTCACTGCGACGCCTGACTCCCTGCCGCGCACGCCCACGCCGGACGCGGCCCTCGAATTGGGACAAGGTCCACCGGGATCGCGCAGGCTTCTGTCGTCACGAGTGCACGGCGGGTGCGTGGGGCTTGGCCGGTGAGGACCCGTGGTGACCAAGAACAACGGACGCAAGAAGGCGAACCGGAACTTCGCCACCCGATCCGGGCAGCGCTATACCCGCGCCCGACGGCAGCTCGCCTCCCATGATCGAACCGCACCGATGCAGGCTGCGGTTGCCGATCCGGCCGAGGTCTGGATTTTCGAGGAGCAACTCCACGAGCTCCAGCGGCTGTTGGAAGCCCGCGGCTGGGTGCTGAGCACCGACGACGAGGACATGCTCGATGAGCAGGGATGTGTGATCAGTCCGGAAGCTACGTGGGAATACCCAGCGGCCTACACCGCTTGGCAACTCGACCAGAACGTCGACCAAGGTCAGGACCTCGACAGTGACGACGAGGACGCCGCACCCCACGTTCCCCTATGTCGGTTCTCCTTTGAGCAGAACGACGACAGAGGCGAGTTGATCGTGGTCGACACGGCCGGGAACTGGAAGGGCTGCGAAGCGCATCGCGTCGTCCACCATGAGGTGCCGGCCACGAAGGAAGGTCTGGCGCAACTACCCACAGTGCTCGCCGACATCGAGGAACAGGCCCGCACGCTGGACCCCACCGCACTGATCGAGTGCAGCACGTCCGGTCCCTGCTCCGGCCACATCGCACGTCGAGCTGCGCAACGGCAAACGTTCATGGACTGGTTCGAGGCAATGCGCCAGGCATACGAGCAACGTCTGACCGATCAGCAACGGGCCGAGCTCCACGCCTGGGAAGAGGCCAACCTGGACGGCCACAGCGTCGCCACGTCCGACTGGCCAGGCTGGGTGCCACTGATCGGCGCACCACCCTGGCGTAACCCGCAGTGGGGCGAGTAGCCCCACCACTGTAGGCGCTCACGAAAATCGGCTCTGGCCCTGGAAGCGTGAACCGTTCGCGGAGAGCGACTTCCTTAGATCGCGTGGATGACGCGTCGGCGGAGGAGGGCAAGCTTCGCGCGGCCGTGCCAACCCGCTTGGCTAATTTGATCTTGCAGACTTGGCCTTCGACGGCGCCGCTGTTCCAGGGCAGGGTGAGCCCGGCGACGACGGCGGCTTGGTCGCGCTTAAGGCCGGTGACCAGGGAATGCAGAGCAGGCAGATCGTCGTCTTGGACTCGGCTCATCTAGTCCTCGAGCCGGTGGCCGCGCAGGTGGCGCATCATGACGGCGAACTCGCGCACGTGCCCCGCTACCGCGTCGAGTTCGGGGCAGCGGGCGAGGATCTCCTTGAGCCGCACGGTGTTGCCGCCACAACGAGTGGATCTTGCACTTCAACGGTCCCATCCCGGCTCAGGATGTCGCCCTGGCACTTACTTAGCCGGCCATCGGCGTCGCCGACGCCACGGCCACCTGGCTCGGCGAGCAGGCAGTCCAGGTCCGCCTCGGCGAATCCACACTGACGATCAGCACCTACACCGCACCCTACGACCGGTTTGACCATTGAGCGCCGCGATGATGGATCCCAACCTCGCAGTCGTAGCCCTGGCAGTGGTGGCGATGATGGGCATCAGCGCCATCGCGACCATCGTGGCAGGACAAGGTAGCTCGCTACGTGATAGGCGGGGAGAGCCGTCTGCCGCCGACCTCGCCGAGATCATCGCCGCTGCTCAGACCACCGACCAGGTGGGCGGAACTCACCAGCAGTAGCTGTAACCGGAGCAGAACGGCCCGTCGGTGAATCCTGCTCCGGACCTGCTGATTCGTGGGAAAGTTCGGCCTTCGGCCTGCCGATCGTCACGCGGATGTGAGCCACCTACACAGGGAGCGTGTTGTTGGCGGCTGCGGCCGAGCCGAACACTGTAGGGTTCTGTACTCGCGTCTACGAAGGGGAGATCGTGATGCGTGCGGTGGCACACCGGTACGTGGTCATGCCGAAGGAGCAGCAGCCTGGTGCCAGCGTGCCCACCATCGCCGGAGAGCATCGCGAAGGTGGCGCTTCCACAGTCGTCAAGGCCATCGACACGCAGAACGGTCACGTGGTGGCGGTCAAGCTGATCCCGCGGGCCGACACCGATGACACGCACCGCGTGTTCTTCCAGCGTGAGGTCGCGGCGTTGGGCAGGTTGACCCATCCGAACATCGTCTCGCTGCTCGACCACGGGGAGGACGAGGCCGAGGACACCTTCTACTTGGTGTTCCCTTGGGTAGAAAAGCGGCTGAGGGAGGTCCTCCCGCCACCAGAGCAGGACTTCGGGTGGGACGATTTCGCCAACACCTTCGGCCTGCCGCTGCTCAACGCGCTGGCCTACGCCCACGAACGTGACGTCGTGCACCGCGACGTCAAGCCCGGCAACATCCTCATCAGCGAGGATCAGACGCCGTTGCTGGCCGACTTCGGCATCAGCAAGATCCGCAGCCACCTCACCGAGGCGACCGTCGCGGAGTTCGTCTCCCGCCCCTACTCCCCGCCCGAGTTGGACGGGATGGGCAGTGCCAGCCGGGACCTGTGGGGCTTCGCCGCCACGGCGGTGGGATGCCTGACCGGCCTGACCCTCACCGACTATCCGCACCTGGATGCCGCCTTCGACGAGCTCGACGTGCCCCGGGAGGTCGAGGCGCTGCTGCGGCAGTGCACCAGTCGCGACCCAGCAGCCCGCCCGCGCGATGCCATGGCACTACGCAACCGGCTCCAGGAGATCCAGACCCGCCGCAACCGCAAATGGCTCCAGCCCCGTCTGGCCCAGCTGGACTTCAAGGACCACGCCGTGCGGAGGCTGGTCGCCCCGCCCCACGACCGTGACCCCGAGGTCGTCGAGCGGGCACTGCAAGCCGAGATCGCCCGGGGCACCCACCTACTCAGGGTCACCGACCGCGCTACCGGGATGCCGATGCCAGACACGCTCGATCTGGTGGGCGAGCGAGCGCGCCTGCGCCTGGTCAGCCTGCCGGAGCAGCCGACGTTTGTCGTCAACCGGGTAAACGACGACAGCGAGGCCGCCTTGGACGCCATGCGGAACCGCGGCTGGCGGGTCGCCGATGAGATCACCTGGACCAGCAAGCGCCAGCCCCCCGCGGAAGCCCGGCAGACCAGGGACATGGTGCTGGCCGCCCTCGATGAGCACTACCTGCGTCTCAACGACGAACAGCGGCAGCGCGATGAGAACCGCATGTTCGACAAGTGGATGAGCCTGCTCGATGCCAAGGAGGAGCTGGAACGCACCCGCACCGGTGCCCTGCGCTACACCTCGACCGAGGTCAGGGGCAAGCGGGTGCGTTTCCAGCTGGCCACGGCGCCGGATGTCGACGTGCTGGGCGAGGAACGGGTCTGCCGCGTGGCGACCACTGACGGCTCCGGCCGGGACCGCATCGTCGGGGGCGCCGGTGTGGTCATCGCCCAGGACGAGGACGTGCTCACCCTCGGCTACCAGCGGGAACCGCGGAACCTGCCCACTGCGGGTGAACTCGTTCTCGACATCGGGCCGGCGCGAGCAGCGCTGGCGCGGCAGCGCGATGCCGTGGTCAGCGTGCGTTCCGGGATCGCGGTCCGTCCGTTGCTGCGCGAGTTGCTGCTGGACCCCACTCGTATCGGCGAGCAGGCCATCCCCGTCACTACCGAGTGGTTCGACACGCGCTTGGACTCCGACAAGCAGACCGCACTCGGCAGGGCACTGGGCAGCAAGGACTTCTTCCTGTTGGAAGGCCCGCCCGGCACCGGCAAGACCCGCTTCATCACCGAGCTGGTCCGCCAGGAACTGCACCGCAATCCCGCTGCCCGGATCCTGCTGGTCAGCCAGACTCACGTCGCGGTCGACAACGCCCTGGTACGGCTCGCCGAGGAGGGCCTGGAGAACCTGGTCCGGCTCGGCCGCTCCGGCGACGAGCGGATCGCGGCTCAGGCACGGCGGCATCTGCTGGAGGAGCGGATGCCGGCCTGGGTGCAGGAGATCCGTGCCCGCGCGGACAGCCATCTGCGGAAACAGGCCGCCGAGAAGCAGGTGGAGCTTACCCACCTCCAAGGTGCGGCCGCCCTGCTGGAGTGCATCGCCGCGCTGGAGGACCAGGCCACGGCGGAGGCCAGACTGCGGGCTCTCGGCGGGACACCCGCGCGAGGGAAGAAGCGAGCCTCCACACGCCCGGCACCAGAAGCGGAGGTGGTCTCCCCCGATGAGGAGGCGATCCTCTCCGAGATCGTGGCACTGACCAAGCTGGTGGAGCAGACCGCCGAACGGGTCCAGAATCGGCGAGCACACGCCACCGACCTGCTCGGCGCGGCCAGGCTGGACACGCTGATGCCCGCGGGACAGAAGCTTTCGGTCGAGGCGGCACGGGCGGCCTTCGAGGCCGTCATCGGCGAAGACTCTGGGCTGGAGAAGCTGGTCGGCATCTTGCGGTTGCAGGCGGAATGGCTCCAGCGGCTGGAGTCCAGCCAGGATCTGGAAGCAGTTCTGCTGCAGCGGGCCCGGGTCGTGGCCGGGACCTGCCTCGGCTTCCTCTCCCACCCGGCGGTGCGGGAGCTGGAATTCGACCTGTGCATCCTGGACGAGGCCTCCAAGGCCACCGCCACCGAGACCCTCGTGCCGCTGTCCCGTTCCCGCCGCTGGGTGCTCGTGGGGGATCCGAACCAGCTTCCCCCGATGCAGGAGGAGGTCCTGGACAGCCCGGCCCTCATGCAGCGCCACAACCTCCAACACGCCGAGGTGGAGCGCAGCCTGTTCCGGGAACTGCTGGATCTGGCCCCCGAACTTGCCCGCCACCAGCTCACCCACCAGTATCGGATGCACCCCGGCATCGGAGACCTGGTCTCGGCCTGCTTCTACCAAGGGGTTCTGCAGTCGGTGGCCAACCCCGAGCTGCCCGGCTGGGAACGCCTGTACAAGCCGGTCACCTGGCTGGACACCGCCCGGTCGGAGCGGCGCCGGGAAACCCTCAGCGGCACCAGCGTGTTCAACCACCACGAGGTCAAGGTGATCAAGAAGGCGCTGGCCGAGCTGCGCACGGCCCTGACCGAGGGTACCGTGCGCACCGCGAACGGCGGCCCCCTGCAGGTGCTCGTGCTGACCGGTTACCGCAAGCAGATGGAGGAGCTGCGCCGTGCCGTGGCCGGGCCGGCCTCACCGCTGCTGGAGATCGAGGTCAACACCATCGACGCCGTCCAGGGCCGAGAAAGTGACGTCACGTTCTACTCCGTCGTGCGCAGCAACACCCAGAACAGGCTCGGCTTCCTCGGCCCCGCGCACTGGCGGCGGATCAACGTGGCCCTGTCCAGGGCCCGCCACGGCCTGGTCATCGTGGGCGACGTGCCGTTCTGCGAAATCCATCCCGGCCCCTTGCGCGACGTGGTGACCCACATGCGCAAACACCCCGACACCTGCCGGATCAGGACGGCCCAGGCATGACCGACCCCACCGCAGCCGCCGCGCGGCTCTACAGCGACCTGCACTCCGGCTTCCAGCTCGTGGCCGCGGTCGAGGCCGCGCTCCCCGTCTCCTGGCTCACCCTCGACCTGGTGGCCCTGCAACGCAAGCCCTTGCCGGTGGTGGAGGAGTTCACCCTGCGGCTGTGCCAGCAGGGCGTGAACACCATCCCCGACATCGCCGCGGTGCTCGGTGTGGACAACGACGTAGTCCAGACCGCTGTGGCAGGACAGCTCTCCGCTGAGACCCTCGACTACCGAATGGTCCGCCAACCGGAAGGGCCAGGCGTGCGCACGCTCCGCCTGACTCCCGCCGGTGTCAAGGCGGTGACGGAGCTGGAGACCACCACACCGCAGCGGGTCGAGCAGACCAACGCCTTTGACCGCCTGCAGTGGGTCCCTGCCGAGTACAGCAAGTCCGAGCTGATCACCCGCGATCAGGCCAAGGCCAGCGGCATGGTGTTCCTGCCCTCCAGTCGCACCCACGAGGTGACCGCCCAGGACGTGACACCCCGCACCCTCAACACGCTGTTCGCCAACACCGACAAGGACGTTGACCCCGCACCATCCCGCCGCCTGAGTGCCTCGGTCCAGCTGGACGTCTTGGCGGTGGAGGCGGTCACCCGCCAGCCACGCCGCTACCTGCCGGTCGTGCTGCTGGTGTTCTCCGCCCTGGAGTTCGACGAGGTACGGCTCAGCGTCGTAGTCGACGACCTGGCCAGCGACCGGCACAGCGACCTCCTGCTGCAGGCCGGCGGCGCCGACAAGTTGGGCATCACGGTGGCCGAGCCCGTGGGCGAGCCTGAACTGCCCGCGCACCTGCGGGAGCTGCGCGTGTCCTATGAGACCGTGCGGGGCCTGCAGAAGCGAGCCGACAACACCCGCCCCGGAGCCTCCTGCACGGCACCCGGGGACGCCGCGGCCGACGACAGCGTGACGGCGCGCGCGGAACTGGCCGCGCTCACCGTGCGCAGCGTGCCCACCTTCGAGCACCGCGAACTACTCGCCCACGCGCTGCGCGATGCCCGTCGCCGATTCCTGCTGATCACCCCGTTTGTCCGAGACGCGGTCGTAGACCAGGACCTGATCGCCGATCTGGAAGTCCTTCTCCGCCGCCGAGGATTCCTCGCGCACATCGCCTACGGCCTCGGCCACCCCGCCCGCGAGCACGACAGCGAGGCGATCAACCGCCTCCGCAAGCTCGCCGAGCGCTACCCCAACCTCACTCTGGTCCGGCTCCGTGAGGCCGTGCCCGGCTGCTTGATCTTCGATGACACCTGGATCAACAGCAGCTTCGACTGGTTGGCCTACTGCGGTGGGCCAGACCGCGCCTACCGCAGGGAGGAAGGCACCCTGATCCGCGCCACTGACATCGTCAACAACCGGTACGCCGAGGCAGTGGCCACGCTCAAGTCGAGCCTCGAAGTGAGGTAGCAACGCGCCGGCGCCCTTGGGACTCGCGTAGGTCTCGGCGGATCGCCATCCTGTGGGTGCTCAGCTGATCAGGTCACTGCGGACTCGTGCGATCTTGTCGATGAGCCGCTGGGTCTCGGTCCCTGGTCGTGCGATACCGGACTCGCCGTGTTCGGCGGCTTCAGCACCCGATGCCGCAAGCGGGACCGGTGACTCGTAGTCGATGATCGCCTGGAAGGTCTCCGGCGTGATGCGGCCTTCGAGCAGGGCGATGCGCGGTGCCAAGAGGTTGTCGCTGCTGTGGCACCCGACCCACCCGGCGCACGGCCGTCGGGTATCGCTCCCCGCGTCGTTCTGGTGGCACAAGAACAGCCGTCTGGGCTGCTCAGCCGTGGGAGCGTCGTAGCGGCGGAGCTTGTCGTATTCCTCCTGGGCCCAGATGCCAGGAGCGACATCGCACCGGTACGGGCAGCTCTCGCAGGGCCGTGGGGCCGGCGGGCCAACCAGAGATGTCACTGGCACAGTATTTCAGCTCCCCATCAAGAACACATCCCTAGATACGTGACAAGCGCTCGGACCAAGTACGTGTCGCTGGACCTCACGGGCCTGGGCCAGCACGAGCGTGGGCGCCTGTTCCCGTCTGCCGAGGGCCGTTCGATCCGGGCGCCATGGCGAGTTTGATACCCGTCAGATCGATCAGGCGGCTGATCACCGGAATGGTGAGCTAGTCGGAGCCGCAAGGCCAGCTGAAGCCACAAGGCCGACACGGGAGCATGGCTGGCCACCGTCGCTGCGCGAGCCGCCCGAAGTGGTACGGCACCATAGGTTCGTGGACTACGACTTGTCACGCCTGGGCAACCGAGAGTTCGAGCATCTATCGCAAGCGCTTGCGATCCGCGTGCTCGGCCCTGGCGTGACGGTGTTCGGCAGCGGCCCGGACGGAGGTCGCGAGGCCACGTTTGACGGCCCTGTCGACTACCCCAGCCCCTCTACGACAGGCACTTGGAATGGGTTCGGTGTCGTACAGGCCAAGTTCAAGGAGCGGCTGACCGACACTACCGAGGACAACAAATGGATAGTGAGGCAAATCAAGAAAGAGCTCGAAAAGTGGAAGGCCCCGTCATCTAACAGGTCAAAGAATCGTGTTCCAAGTTATGTCATGTTCACAACCAACGTCTGGATCTCCAGCGTACCCGAGTCTGGAGGAATCGACGCCGCCAACGCTCTGATCGAGTCGTTCGCCGACGCACTCGGACTGCAAGACTGGGCGATTTGGGGTGGTGATCAGATCTGCCGATATCTGGATAATTTTGCAGAGATTCGCCAGGCGTTTGGAGGTTTCACTACACCCGGTGATGTACTGGAACGTCTCCATCACCTCTTGCCCGAGGAGATCGTTGAGGTTAGTGTGGCGGCCGGCCGCCACGCGTGCTCCGAGCTCTTTGCAAGCCAGTGGATTCGCCTTAATCAAGCTGGCAGCCCAGAAAATGAAAAGCTCAAACTATCTGAAATTGGCGCAGACCTGCCCGGAGTGGCCGCCGGCCGCGATGTGCTGGTCGTTCGTGACGCGATCAGCCGAGGCGACTCGATAATGCGCCCGACTGCCCGCCGAGGTGATACGTCGCATCTAGTGTGGGTCGGAGGCCCTGGACAAGGGAAGTCAACGCTAACCCAGCTACTAGCCCAAGCGTATCGCGCAGCCTTGCTGGCGGACCGTCCAGCGCATCGCCTTGGTCCATCAGCCTCCGTGCTAGCCGCTGTCCGCGACAGGCTCCGCGAACTAGGACTGCCAGAACCCCGTAGCCGCCGCTGGCCGATTGCCGTGAACCTCAACGACTACGGCGAAGCTGTATCACGTGATCGCGAGTTGAGCCTTCTCGGTTTTATTGCTCAGCAAGTCAGCAAGCGACTGGATCACTATGTCGGTCCGCATCACATGCGCTCATGGCTCGGATCATGGCCCTGGCTGTTGATCCTGGACGGACTTGATGAGGTCGCTGCGCCATCCGCCCGAGAGGCCGTCGAGCAGCGCATCAACGAGTTCCTCATCACCGCCGCGGACGTTGATGCTGACCTGTTTGCCGTCGGGACAACCAGACCACAGGGCTACAACGATGAGTTCCCGGTGGATCAGTTCGAGCATGTGACACTCCGGCCCTTGGAGGTCGCGGAGGCTATCGACTATGGCCTCCATCTGTCAGAAGTACGGCATCGGGACGACCCCGACCTGGCGGAGCAGGTGGCATCGCGCCTAGGCCAGGCTGCACAGGAGCACTTCACCGCGCGGCTGATGCGAACGCCGCTGCAGGTGACGATCATGACCCTCCTGCTCGAACGACAAGCACGTGTCCCCGACAGTCGCTACAGCCTGTTTGAGTCCTACTACCACACGATCTACACCCGCGAAGTGTCCAAAGGAGGCCCCACCGCGAGTCTCCTGGAGCAGCACCGCAACGACATCAACGCTGTCCATCAACAGGTGGCACTGCTCCTACACTCTCGAGCCGAGCAGCACCCGGATCGCGACTCGCTTGTTTCGCTGGCAGAACTCGACGCCCTGACCCGCATTCGGCTGCACGGAGAGGGAATCGGAGACGAGGAATCTCAACGCCTGGCGGCGCAACTGGTCGCCGCTGCGACACGCCGCCTCGTACTACTCGCACCGATCGCGCAAGATCACGTGGGCTTCGATGTTCGGAGTCTGCAGGAATTTATGGCGGCTCAAGCCATCGCCACCGGACCAGACGACGAGGTGCTCCGCCGCATGAAGGCGCTTGCCCCGTCCGCTCACTGGCGCAACACATGGTTGCTAGCTGGAGGGCGAATCTTTAGGCACAGCGAACATCTGCGCCTTGGTCTGGTCGCCATTCTGGACGAGATCGACACCGAATCGCCGCTAGCGATGATCATCGCTCCAGGCAGCCGTCTCGCTCTCGACATGCTCGATGACGACACCTCTGCTCGTGCACGAGGCATCCAACGCACGGTCGTCAAACGGGCCCTGGCACTGATCAATCAGCCTCCCAACCAGTACACGGAGAAGCTGGCCACCACGCTTCATCCCATGCTCGCTCGCGACCCTGAACTTGGGGAAATGATCATGCCTACGCTGCGGCGAGCGGTACATGGAGGGGATTGGTCACTGCTGGCAGGCGCAATCATCCTTGCCGAGTTCGCAGACAAGGTCAGTCCTGTTCAGACAGTCGCACGCAACTACCTTAGAGACTTGTTCCGCGCTGTCGAAGATGACAAGAAGGACGCTTTGGTCCACGTCGCTCGGCAGTTCCCACATCCATCGCTCAGGCGCTTCGAAAAGGCGCCATCAGCGACGTACCGGTTGGACTCACACGCGGCTCTCGGACGGCTGCTGAAGACTCCGCTGGAAGATCCGCGTTGCGAGATCGCTCGACAAGATGTCGCAGCCAGGATGAGGCAGTACGACCCGTCCAGCCAGGACGGGGGCGTGGATGTTCGATCGCTGTGGAGCGCATTCGAGTTGACACGGATCGATCATCTTCTACCTGATCTTGTTCCGACCGCAGCCAACGAGTCCGGTGAAGCCGAACGATTCGGCCTCAACCTCGCGTTGCTCAGCAACGAGTTGACTCTCGTCGAGTTCAATGCGGCAGATCAACTACGAGCCTCATTGGTCCAGTTCTACGGGCAGCAGCAGGTCACCAAGAAGCTCGGCGACCTGATCGTGCCCTTGACGGGCGGCTGATGCACAGGACGACCTGTGCCCGGTGTGGCGGTGTCATCCGTTCTTCACCGACTCCACCGAACCAGCGGCCGCGGCCAATATCGCCCACCGCGGCCACGCTGTCATCGAGACGGAGTTCGCCGGTCTGATCGACGGACCGCTCGCGCACATGCCATCAGGGCCAGTTCAGCGCGAACTCCTCCTGGGTGCTGTGCGCGGCGATCGCCCACAACCTGCTGCGGACCGCCGGCAGGCTCGCTGACCCGCGACTGGGCAAAGCTCGCGGGGCGCCCCTGCGCAGAAAGATCATCGCCATTCCCGCGCTGGGGCCCGATGAACACGGACAGCCGGGGCCGAGATCAACCGGCAGAAACATGCAGCGCCCGCTCTCTTGCTGGCCCTGGGCCACGGCCAACGGCCTGGAAACGCCTCTGGCAGGCCATCAACCCCATCCTCGCCCCCAGCAGCCCTAGCTGGATGCCGTCCCTGTCCCTACGCCGGGAAACAACAGTGGAAAGGCTGGTCAGACCAGCGGCTATACGACGCCCACGATCACACCGGTGAGGTACCGACCACCGAAATGACCGGAACCAACACCATCGGCGGATCGCGGCTTAGCCCGCCGCCAATCCACGATGGACGGCCTCGGCCAGGGTGATTAGTAGTCTGCGTTCGGCACGCTGGCGGTCCAGCTCGTCCTCGTCTGCCCCGGCGTCTACTGGCTCCACCACGATCCGCAACACCTCTGAACGGGCCGCCCCCAGTAACGCCGCGCTCTCTCCCGGTCGCGGTTCTCCGGTTGGCGTCAGCTCGATCTCCTGTGTGGCGCCCAACGGCGCGATCTGCACCAGCAGTCCGTCCTGTCCGCCGGCACCGGCGGGCAAGGTCTCGGTGGCCACCGACGCGAGAAGAGCCAACGCCCAGGTCTGGGTCCGGGTGACCAGTCGCCACCGCTCACCGTCCGGCAGCGCCAGGAACTGGAAGTGTGTCAGTCCGTTCTCGGTGGCCACGACCAGATCCAGTGTGCCCGCGGTACCGGCCTTTTCGTGTTCGACTGTGGCGGTGCGCAGCCAATAGCCCGTCGCTCGGGAACCTGGCAGCGTCGAGCGCATCACCGCGCTGACCCGCTGCCTCCAGCCGGCGTCGAGCTGGCTGATGTAGTCGAGCAGTTGGTGGTGGGGATCGTGGGCAGCGGTTCTCCTGTACCTCATATTTATTGATAGTCGGCATCCCAGCCTCCACCGCGGCCATGGCGGGCAAAGCGCGTTACCTCCCTGGGTGCCCGCGGCCCAGCCGCGGGCACGCTCCTTGAGAGTTCCACAGCGCAACCCGATCATCACGCCCCTCGCCAGGGGGCGCCCACCCGCACACCGAAGGTGGTGGCAACTCCCTGGCGGCCCCTTCGGGTATCTGGCGTGTCAGGGAACAACGTGGCTGGACACACATCGCAGAAACGCCGACAACTCGCGCACACGTTCTGGGCCAACCTGGACGAGGCGTCCGCACAGGTGCTGAACGGCAAGGACAGTCTGGTGGTCACTTTGACCGCCGACTTCTGCCAGGACGGCATCGCCCCCACCCCCACGAAGGTCTGCCTCGAAGTGTCGTGCACTTCGGGCGGCTTCCACACTGCCAAGGCCATCCACATGACGCAGGCAGACGGCAGAAGTACCCCCTGCGCGGTGTGCGGCAAGGTGCCTTGTGGGCACCATCGCTCGCTCATCGAGGCTGGAACAATGCTGCCCAACGAGGCGGGTGGCCTGCTGCGCAAAACGGTCGCCATGTCCGATGAGGACATCGTCGCCGCAGACGAACTCCCGGCCACACCAGGAGTCGGGAAGACCTACTACTTCTCGGTTGAAAAGGAGTCCTGGCACCAAGCGCGACCGGTGCTCAAACCGCTCACACGTCGTGTCATCACCGCCGCACACACGACCTGGGCGCCGGAACTGGCCGCGTTGATCCCTGACCTGGCAGATCTCGCGGGAGCGGTGACCAGTGACCGGGCCTGCCAGCAGATCGACGACCTCACCCGGTTGGGCCGTGCGGTGTTCCTGCTCGCCGGGCCACCCGGCACCGGGAAATCGGCCAGCCTGGCCCGGATCGCCGGCGAGCACAAAGTGCCCTACCTGCCCCTCTACAGTCCTGATCAACTCGAACTGTTCCGGGTCGGCCTCGCCAAGGGCAAAACCAAGCTCGAACACAGCCTGCTCGTCCAGGCCATCCAACAGCCGTGTGTGGTCGAACTTGTCGACCTGCACCGGTGGCAGGATCACATGGACGCCCTCGATGCGATCGAACCACTGCTCAACCCCAGAACTACCCGGTTGCAGGCGTACTACCCGATCGAACACGGCACCATCGACGTGCCCATCCACCCCTCCGCGTTGATCGCGGTGACCACGAACCGGCCCAGCATCGACTTCGGTGAGAAGTGGATCGATCGCTGGAGCACCATTCCCTTCGGTCAGTTCGACTCGACCAAACAGCTTCAGGACATCATCCAGGCTGGGACCGCCACCCTGGACAAGTTGATCGACAGCGGCGCCGTTGCCCAGGCCGACCGAGCCAGGGCGCTGGGCGAGATCAGCAACTTCGCCCACCTGGTGACCCAAGCGATCGCCGTGCTCAACAGTGATCCGCTCCTGGCCGCACGCCACACGTGGGGCACCCGCTCCGCCAGAGAAGCCGTCGCGCGCAGGGTACTCGGGCACAAACCCAACGAGATCGCCGCGGCGGTATTCGCGGGCAAGCTGCTCCGCGACCCGACCCTGGCCCTGCGCGCGCTGGCGACCGTCCACGCCCACGAAGGGTGGGGACAACCCAGAATCTCCGACTTGCCCTTCCGAGAATGCCTGACCGCCGAACAACTCGCGCAGTCCTTCCCCGAACACCATGGAGACTACGAATGAGTCGCTACGACGACATCGTCCGCCGTGTGTTCCGTGCCATCGTCCCTGGCCACACGGTCCTGATCACCCCATCGCCGCAACCAGCGACCGGCCACAGCCCAGTCGGACTGCACGTGCGCTTTCCCGTGACGGACGCGCTGGCCGAGGAGTTCTTCGGCCCATCGTGGTCCACTTTGGACGCTGCCCTGCGGTATCAGCTGGTCTCCTACCTATCCGGTCACGAAGCCATGCATGCTTGGGAGATCGTTCGCGGCTACCAGGTGCACCCCGGCAACACGCTGCGGGGCGCCGTGGCCAACATCCTGGCCGACATCCGCGGTGACCACCTGCCGATCCTGCGCACGCTGGCGCACTGGCCAACCAACCGGGACATCGCCTACCGCGTCCTCGTGGAACCGCTCATCCCAGCAGCCGACCTCGACCCCGAGGACTCTCCGCACGCCGACGCCCTCCGAGTCCTCACCTGGGGGCTGGCGGTCCTGCGCTGCGGCCATCTCCGTCTCACTGACGGCACCGTGGTGCAGGGGCCCACCCATCCGGTCTATGCGCAGTTGTGGCCACGCGTACTCGACATCATGTACGAGGCCCTGCGCCGAGACCGTCACGCCGAACCCGCCCTGGTTGAGGAGCTCCTCAAACTCATCCGGGCCTGGACCCGTTCTGAACAACACCGGCGTGGAGAACACACCGCGGATGCCGATCCGGCGGAAGCGGCGATCGTCGACAACGACGCCGTCGAGCCGTCAATGGCTTCTGGATCGCAGAATCCCTTCTTCTGGCAGGACGAGCCACCCGTCGGCGATGAGGACGTCGACGGACAGGCCGAGTTCGAGCGTCAGTTGCACGAGGCGTTCACCGAGGCCCACGGCGAACACGGGTGTGCCCGACCCGATTCCAGGGACGGAACACAACCGGCGGAGCCGACCTCCTGGACGACGCAGGATGCCATCCAGGAGATCACGGCCTCGCCCTTGCATGAACAGGCAGTCACGGCGTGGGAAGAACACAGAGAGCGCGAGGACGCCGACCAGAAGGAGGCCGCCGAGCGGGCTCGTCGCGCTCATCCCGCAGCCGCACTCACCGATGATTCGTTGGCTAGGAAGGAACTGCTCCCCGATGAATGGTCGGATTCCCCAGCTGACGACACCAATCTGGAGCGGGTGCGGTCGGAAGTGCACCTCATCGCACCGCTGGCCGCCCACCTCAGCACGGTGCTCCGGCCGTTGTTGGAGGGCCCCATTCGCCGGCCGAAGGCTCAACGTCGAGGATCGCGACTGGACCTGCGCCGCCAGGCCGGTCGCATTCACCTGCAGGCAACCCACGGGTGTGAGCAGGATCCTCCGATCTGGATCGACGACCACCACCGGCAGCGCGGGGAAACCCGGCTCTCAGTCGCCCTGGTCGTGGACTGTTCGGGCTCCATGCTCTACGGCAAGCCCGCGCCGGCCTCGGCCTGCCACGTCGCGGCCGCGAGCCTGCTCGCGGCCATCAGCGATCTCGGCGGGCGCACGGATCTCGCGCTGGCCGGGTTCACCGGGGAGGTACGAACGATCCGCGGCTTCGCCGACTCGATCAGCCACGATGAGGCCGAGCAACTCCTGGCTCAGGCACAAGCGCTCAGCGGCGGCACCATCCTGGAACCAGCCGTCGCCTGGGGTCTTGCGCAACTGGGCAACACCGAACTCGGAGAGTCCCACCGCCGAGTGCTGATCGTGCTCACCGACGACGACCTGCGCGAGCACGACCGCGACAACACGGTGCGCAGGCTCGCCCAGGCGCCAGCCGACATCCTCACTGTCCTCATCGGACTCGGTGACGTCGATGCCACAAATCTGCGCAGGTTGACTCCGTCCGCCATCGTGCTGCCGGCGGATCAGACTCGGCAGCTGCCCCTACTGCTCAGCCGTCTCATCGAGGAGGAGGTGCGGTCTGTGACCTTGTCACGGTGATCGGGAAACGTGTGGAACAGCAATGCCACCACGGGTGTTGCCGAGTCGCGGCCTCGCACTCGGCAACACCCCCTCGCCACGAGAAAGCCCGGCGTGGGGAGGGACACCGGAGCCGCGGTATGCGACCCGGTGCCCCAAGCACTCAACGCGCTCTGCGTGCCAGTGCCGCCGGCCTGAGCAGGCAGACGCCCTTCGGGATCGACTGGATCCAGCCACGCGCGACGAACTCGGCTATCGCCTTGTTGACACCTTCCCGGCTGGCGCCGATCAGGTCCGCCAACTCGATCTGGTCCATGTGGTGCTGGAACGTGACCGACTCCCCCTGTCTCACGCCGTACCGCCGCGCCAACCTGACAAACAGCACTGCCAGCCGACCTGGGATATCCAGTCTCGTCTGGTCGATCCGTCGCTGTTCGGCAACACGCAACCGGATGTCGAGTTCATCGGCGAATCCGAATCCGATCTCCGGCCATCGCCTGGCCAGGTTTTGCAACGTCAAGTAGTGCAGGCTGAGCGTGATCACCTCGGTCATCGCGACAGCGGTCACCCTTTTCGGCCGCGGAGTGAGCGTGGGAAACCCGTCGACCAGGTCGCCGGGCCCGAGAACATCAAGCAGGCGGCAAGGACGACTATCGAGCGCTCGGCCGATCTTCACCTTGCCCGCACCAAGAACATGGAGCCGGTACTCATGGTCGCCTTCGGCGAAGATCCGTTGGTCCGGGCCAAAACTCTCGACCGTCATCTGCTGTCTCAGTTCCTGCCTTTGCTCGCCGCTAAGCCATCGGCACAGGTACGACAGGCCAAGTCCCTGCTCTGCCGCCTGGTGCAGTTCCGCGTCATTGTCAGCACTGTTCATCATCACCCTGGCGCGCCAGGGCCACATCGGTGGCGGCCATGAGGCCGCATCCGCACGGCCGCCAGGGACTCCACCACCTTCATCAACATCGTGGGGCTCCCTGGCGAGGAGCTGCGGTCACGCGCAGGCCGGCTGGATCGCTGGGCACGCTATGGAGCTGTCCGAGTGCACGTTCACGACCACGGCCGTGAACGTGGGACCAGGTAACAAGCGCTGTCGACCATGGCCGCGATCCTGTGCCCACGCGCGCAATTCCTGTCTGTCGAGGTCGGTGACGTGCCAGAGGTAGCGGGTCCACACCCCGCCAGACAGGGTGTAGGTACGCTGGCCGGACTGGCAGGTATCGGCCGGGTCGATCGTGGCGAGGTGCACACCGGGCCAGGTGGTCAGCGCGTCGCCGTCGGTGCAGACGTAGACGACGAACGTGTTCGCGAAGGTCAGCGCGACCTGTTCTTGTTCGTTCGAGTACGGGTGCAGCTCGTAGCACCGGTGTCTGGGGCGATCGTGTGGCCAGTTCCGATGTCGCTGGGGTTCGGGGTGGCGGTGTGGCCGCCATCGAGGCGGTCGAGAAGGTAGCCACGGCGATGTCGGCCTTTTCTAGCCGAAGGTGTTGCAGCAGAGGCCGAACGGTCGAGTCGCCCAGTAGGGCCGACGTACACGCCAGACCGAATCACAGCATGGTCGACCGTCGCGGCGGCGGCACGAGGCAGGGTGATGTGGTTAGGCCAGCAGCCGGCGGCGAAACGTAGGCGACTCCTGGCACGGGTCGAGGTGGCGTGGATCGGCACCCTCACAGGCACGCCAGGTGACCTCCCACCACCAGCGCAGCAACGCCCGGACCGCGCGGACTCGGCTCGCGGCGTTGGGCAGGAAGTAGACGAGGCCCCCGCCATCGAGGAGGTGAGCGCGGTCGCGGTAAGCAGTGGTTGACCACCGGCCGCGAATTCGGACGAGGCCACCGACGACGCTGACGGGCTGGCGAATGCCGTAGCACTCGGCGGCACGCTCGTCGATCGTGACGATGTGGACGGCGTGGCCACCGGTCGCATCCACGATCTGAGTCAGGGTCGCAGAGCCGTCGCGGGCGTCTCGTCCGTTGACCCACAGCGTCACGACGTCAGCGGTGTGGGTGTGCGTGGTTTCTGACATGGCAAGGATGTCTCCTTCGGAGGGTGATCAACTCACCGGGAGCCTCGGCGAGAGGCAGCGCCGGTCGTCAGTCGGCTCCGTCGTGGCCTTCGTAGTCCGCCACAAGCTCGATCGGCCCAGTGGGTTCGTTCTCCTGCTGCACCTCGTGCAGGAGCTCGGCGACGGTGGTGCCCCGTGGCTCGGGGTGTGCCTCCCGTGCCACGGGTCGGCTGCGGACCGACAGCCGCCATCGGGTGGGACCGGACCGGTCCTTCCGGCGAACGAGGACGCGGCCCGGTCCCTCCGGTCCGATCATCGGCTACTCGTCGCTGTTTTCCTTCCTGTCGAGGTTCGGGGCTGCGGCAGTACGCTCCGCGTGCAGGCCGGAACCGCTGGTGCAGGGCTGGCGGTTCACGGGGTGGATCGGACTTCCCTGCTAGTGGTCGGGTCCGGCAGAGACCAGGCGGAGCCTGGCCCCGCTCGGTGACGCCGCACTGGGCTCGACCATCCCGAGCCGGGCGTTGCGGGTGAGGACCTGCCGGTGCGCCCGCTGGTCGGCGGCCAACTCCTCGACTGCCTTGGCGTAGCGCTCGTGCGCGGCGGCGAACTCGTCCCCGGTCGTCGTGACCGTCGGCACCAGCTTGGCCCGCAGACACTTCACCTCGGCCATGGCGTGGACAAACTCGGCTTCGGCCGCGGACAACCTCTTGGCCTCCTCGCTGTTCCACAACGAGCGGTCGGCGCAGAGCAGCGCCTCGGTGAAGGCGGCGCGCTCGGCCGGAGCCGTGGCACCGGTCGGCCAGGCGGCCGTGCAGCCCTTCCCTGCCGACTTCGGGTCGCGCAGGAACGTCACCATCTGTTCGAGGGCGTCGGCGACCTGGTCGCGCCGCCGCTGGAACTCCGCCGACTCCACCGGGTGCTCACCCCCGGCGCGGAGTCCGGTCAGCTCGCGGCCCTCCAACTCATCCAGCAGCCGCCGCGCCCGGATCGTCACTTCCACCGCTTCGGGGTAGGCGCGTTGGAGGTGGCCGAGCAGTTCCTGGCCGCTCGCCCACAGGTCGAACACTTCTTCAACCTCGGCGTCGGCGGCCAGGAACACGTCAAGGTTGTTCCAGATGGCCAGGACGTTGCCCACGATCTTGCCGAGCTGCTCCACGGTGTTCGGGGCCTGCCGGGTGGCCTTCCTGATCGCCGAGAGGCTCCCCGCGGTGGGCTGGCGACTCATGACGGCGCGCCACAGGTCGCCGACGGGTCGCCGGTCACGAGGTCGTCCCCGTCCTGTGCCGTTCCAGCGCCCACTCCAGGATCTCCTCCAGTTCGGAGATGGTGCGCCGCTCCAGCAACATGTCCCAGTGCGTGCGCGGCGGCTTGACCTTCTTCTGCGGCTGTTCCTGGCCAACGTGCGCGGCGATGAGGCTGTGGGCGGAGCACTCCCACCCGGTCGGCACCTCGACGTCCGGATCGTCGCTGAACCGCACCTCGATCTCATGCCCTGCGGGACAGGCGAACCTGACATGCTGCCGCCCGGCGGCAGGCCCTTCGTGGGGCTTTTGGTAGGAGCTGCGGCCCCCTAACCGGTAGCTCTTCAGCGCGCTGCTCATTGCTCACTCTCGGCTGGGCGGGTCTCCCCGGCTGCGGCCATACGGTCCTTCTCCAGCGCGCGCGGGATCGTCAGCACCAGCTTGTTTACCGCGGTCGTGAGGGAGTCGGCGTTCTCGCGGAGATCGTTGAGGGTGGCCCGGACGTCCAGGATGTGTTCCCCGGGGAATTCATCTGCGAGGTGGTCGAGGTGGGCGTAGGCCAGTGCCAGCCCACTGTGCAGCTCGCCCAGCCGGTCCAGCGGCAGGTAGGACACTGCCTGGCGGGCAACGTCGTCGAGGTGGTCCAGCGGGAGGCCGGGTAGGTCGGGCGTGCTCATCATGTGCTCCGGGGTGAGGTGGTGGCGGTGAACCTTCAGCGCTTGAGCGCGGCAAGGATGCGGCTCAAGTCCTGGTAGTCGGGGGTGGCCGACGGCGGCGGGGCGGTGGAGGCGGCTCGGCCGGCCAGCAGGGCGAGGGTCGGCCGGGGGCTGATGGGGTCGAGCTGCATGACCTCGGTGGGATAGCGAGCCGCGTAGCACAGCCGCTCCTCCACCACGGAAACCTTGTAGGCGTCGCGCTGCGCGATGCGCTGTACCGGGATGCCCACCCGGGCCAGCTCCCACCATCGCAGGCAGGTGAGGACGAACCGGGTTCGGTAGAGCCGCCGCCGGGCGGCGGGCTGCTCGGCGAGCCGGTCGATGCTGATCGGGTGGGCGAGCAGCGCGTTCACGAGATGCTCGTTGCTGCGGAGCAGCCTGTCCGCATCCGAGGTGCCCATCTGCTCTCGGGCGAACAGGTCCGGCACCAGGCGCAGAACCTGTTCGATCACCCGGCCCTTTGCGAGGTGCCCGCTGGTGGACTGCATGTCGTCGTCCTTCCCGTCGTCGGGGGCGCAGGCAACCGCGCACCATTGCCTGCGCCCCATGTCCCGGTCCGGCTGCTCCACAGGCGTGGGAGGTCGAGCGCCGTAGACCGGGGAGTCGTTCCGTCGATGCCGCTGGGGGCTAGGTGGGCATGGTCCGGCCGCACGAGCAGACCCGCTCGGTGCGCCCGGTATTCCAGGTGAAGTTGTGCCCGTTGGGGTTGTTCGGGCAGGCACCCTCGCGAGACATGGTGACTCCATTCGGTTGTGCGGCAACGTGGTGTGGCTAGGCGGACTCATCAATCGGGGCTTTGGCGATGCAGAGCACGCAGGGCATGCCCGCGCTGAAGTTCTGCACCTGGTCGGTGCTGTGGCCGCACAACGCGGTGAGGTTGTCCGGCCAGTGGTCCGGGTCCAGGTGACTGGTCGGGAAGGCGTGCACTTGCCGGTCCTTCAACGATTTCCACCAGAACACCTCGGGGTCGGCACCCTGGTTCTCGCTCACCTCGGTCCTCTCGAAAAACACCGTGGCTGCCACGAGCACGATGACCAGGCCGAGCAGTAGGAACACGCCGCCGAGCACAATCTCTTTCGACGCTGCGGCGCTGTACTCGGAGCCCGGGTTGAGCCAGCCGGTCATACCGTCCCCCTTGCGCCGGATCTGACTTGTTTCGTTGTGCCGCAACGAATTCGGTGCACGTTGGACCTGGGCGGTGCCGCCCCCGGCAGGGTCGGGGTACTGGCGCGAGCGGCACCACCCAGTCGACCCGGTTGGTCAGTCGCGGGGTGACCTCACCGGGCCGGGACAGGGGTGCTGGTGGACCGCTGAACGAGCCGATGGCGTCGGTCCGCCGCGTCCTCGTCCTGCTGCGCAGCCCGGACCTGCCGGTATACCGTGCAGAGGCCAGGCCTGGTGATCAGGCGTGTGAGGAGCGGGCGGGCGGCGAAGCAGTCGTCACACTTCCCGTCCTCGTCCGGTTGGTGTCGGTCCAGCAGTTGCAGCAGGGCCACGGTTGCCAAACGTCCCTCGAACCGCGCCGCGACGCGCACGGTCTCGTCGTCGCCGTCCTGGAAGATCGCCAGCAAGGTGGCCAATTCCCCCCGGACGGCCTGCTTGATCGGCCAGGTCATCGGGCACCAGCCCGAGGCTTGGGGGCTGGCCGCGTCGTCAGGACGTGTTCGGCCGCCGCGTTCACGAAAGAGAGCAGGCCCTCCATGGTCAGTGTGACCGAGTCACCTGGCGAAATGATCAGTGCGCTGGGTGATGCTGTCGGGTGGGCGGGGAGCAGTGCGGCGGCCATCAACCATCACTCCTTATTGCGATAGCAAATAGATACGGATGTGAAGTTCAAGGGCGGCGGTGCCACGGTGGTCGGGTGCCGACATGCGCGGCCTGCCGCCTGTTGATGAAGGTCGGCTATCTGGTGAGCCGGTTGGTGACGAAGGTGATCGCCTGGTCGAGAGCGGCGTCGTGGCCGTCGGCAGGCAGCAGTTCGTGGGGCAGTTCGAGATCTCGTAGGACTTCGTCGACGTGTCTGTCGGCGAGCATGCGGAACTCGGTGTCGCTGTCGCGGATCTTGTTGTCACCCAACGGGATCGTGGGATCCAGCGTGGTACGGAAGGTCAGGTCGTAGCGGTTACTGTGGCCACGGGCGATCTCTTCGAGCTTGGCGATCTGGACCGGATCGGCCATCTCACGGCGGTATTCCAGGGCGGCCCTGTAGTAGCCGAGAGCGTCCGGAACGGGGCGGTCGATGAGCACGACATCGGAGTGCAGCCAGGCTTCCAACTCGTCGCTAATGCCGCGGGTCATGATCCATAGGGTGGAGGCCCAGGTGTGGTTGAACAGGATCGGCAGTCCGATCCGTTTAGCCTGCTCACCGAGGTCAGCGACGGTGCCCACGGAGATGTGCCGGCGGCGCAGGTCGTGAGCGAGGCGGGCGAGGAAAGTGCTCTTGCCGGTGGAGTGAGTGCCGAGCACGGCCACGGTGACCGGCTGCTCGACCGGGTGTGCTGGGGCGGTCACCACAGCCCGCCCTCCGGTTCCTCCGGGGCGGCCAGGCCAGGCAGTGCGGCGACTTTGACCAACCCCATCCAGTCCAGTTCGCCGTCCTCGACCAAGCGCAGCAACAGTTTCCATGCGCACCAGGTGTCGTAGTCGGCTCGGTGATGGCCAGTCTCGGCAAAGCCTGCCGGGTCGATCCCGGCGTGTGCGACGAGCTTGTCTAGGCCGTAGCCGGGCAAGTCCAGCCACACGTACTTGGCCAGGCGCAGGGTGTCGAGCACCATCGGCGGCTTCCAGTCCGGCAGATGCGCGCCGATCACCCGGTGTTCGACGGAGGCGTTGTGCGCCACCAGGATCCGGCCGTCCAGCAGTGCGCCGATCTCCTCGGCGACCTCCGGCCAGGCAGGGCTGTCGGCTACGTCGGCGTCGCGGATACCGTGGACCTTGCGGGTGACCATCGCGGTGATCGGCTTCTGCGGCCGGATCAGCCAGGTCCGCATGTCCGCCTCGGCGCCGCGATGGTCGGTGTCGATGGGCAGCGCTGCAAATTCGATGATCTCCGGCGGCTGCTGGCCGTTGCCTTCGACGTCCGCCACGATCAGGCGCTGGCCGTGCAGGGCGCCGGGCAGTGCAGCGGTGGTCGGGGCCGGGGTCATCGGGCCTCCTCCGGGTTCATGGTGGCGGCGGGCCAACCGATCTCGGCGCGGCCATGCTGGTTGCAGTGGTGCGGCTTGTCGACGTCGTGGACCTGGTAGCCCAGGCCGTGCTGGATGAGGTAGCGGGGCTGCTCGTCCAGGCCGGCGACCACGACGGCGCGGTCGTTAACCTCGACCAGAGTGCCGCCCAGACGTTCAGTCATCTCGGCGACCCGCCGCTCATCTGGCCGGGTCCACGCCTGCTGACAGCGCAGCACCTGACGGGCTGGGCAGATGTCGCACAGCTCGCGGATGCCGACGTGGCCGTTGTAGTCGGGGACCCGGTGGGCGTAGGCGACCCCGCAGGAAGTCTTGCGAAACAGCGGCGACCCCGCCGCGCGCGCACCGGCTGCGGCGAGGATCCGCTGCTCTAGGTCCCGGGGGAAGAACTTGCGGCGGGCGCTGTCCTCATAAGGTTCGGGCAGGCCGTGGGCCTGGTAGTAGTCGCGGATCTGATCTTTGAAGAACAGGCCGGTGAACACGGTGGCGTGGGCATGGTGGCTAAGCTCGATCGCGCGGGCGATGTGCTCGTCGGTGTCGTTGAGGCCGGGAACGATCGGCCGCCAGTACAGGACCACCCGGTAATTCTCGGCGAGTTCGTGGGCGGTGCGCAGTGAGGCGGCGGCGATCGTAGAGTCGACCGGCTCGATCCGGGCATCGTCGATGCCGGAGTGCGTGATGAGGATCGTGAGTTTGATGTTGGTGAAGGAGTTCAGGACCGCGCAGTCCTCGGGCTCGATCCGCCAGCGGGTGATCACTAGGACGTGGTTGGTCAGGCCACGGTCGTCGAGTTCGCGCAGCATCGCGAAGGTGTGTGGCTTGACCTGGGGCAGCATGGGGTCGGTGGCCCGATTCAGCAGCTGGATCGGGGTCACGTGCGGCACGAAGTACTGGTGCCCGGTCAGCAGTTGCGCCGCCTGGTCCTCGCGCAGCAGCGCCCGGGGGATCTTCATCTCGAAGTTGTCGAACAGGTGTCGCACGCAGTAGCCGCAGTCCAGCGGGCAGCCGATGATCCAGTTCATACTCAGCCCAGACTTGCGGTACTCGATCACATCCAGCAGCTCCGGCCGGACCTTGCCCCTCTGGGCCAGAGGCAACAGCGGCAGCTGCCGCCTGGTCGGGCCAAACGAGGACAGTGTCGCGGCCAGTTCGTCCGCCGTTGTTGTCACGGAGCCTCCCGATCGTGAGCGGGACGGTGTTTCCCGTGATCAGAGGACCAGGACCAGCTACGATCGCGGAACGAGGCAAGTCGGCTACACCCCGTATTTGCCACCCTGCCCGTTCTGCAGCCACGAGGTGAGCGGGAGCCACCGTGACCGAGCACTACCCCACCGACAGAGATCTCCCCGACGGCGCTGCCGTCGCGCTGGCTGCCGAGATCCGGCGGCTACGCAACCACGCCGGGCTCAGCCAGAAGCAGCTGGCCGCGCAGGTCGGCTACACCCGCCAGTACGTCTCGCTGGCCGAACGCGTCGGAGGCAACCTCCCCTCGTTGGAGCTGACCTTGGCCCTGGACACCCGGCTCGACGCGGGCGGGGGCCTGCTCGCCCTGCGCGAGCAGGCGCGAGCCGACCAACGGGCGCTACGGCACTCCCTGCCAGCCGCCACAGCTTCGGCGCAACTGCCGGAATTTGCCTCCCCGTTCCCCCTTGCCTTTCCACCCGTGGACCGGGTAGATGGGAGCCAATTCGGGATCTCGACACCGGCGGGCCGGTTCTTCGCTGGATCGACGATCCCCGCGACCAGCTACCCGGCAGTCGAGGACGGCCGGGTCGTCGTGCGCGTGCCCACTGGCCTCGCCGACGACCTGACGCTGCGCCGCCCCGGCCGCAGCTTGGTCATCGGGGCTGCCGACGGACCGGCCGGGCCGCGACTGTTCGGGCTGGACAACCGCGTAGCCCGCACCCGGCTGGCCAAGGCCGTGGACGGTGCTCCGCTGCTGATACCGGGCGCCTATGAGCTCGACGACCTCACCCTGGGCGTGTTGTGGTCGGTGGCCAACCTCGACGACGCCTTGCTCGACGATGACAGCGCCCTGGCCGCCGCCGAGGAGCACCTGCGCGGGTTCGACAGCACCGCCCGTTCCACCGGTGGCCGCGACCTCGCCGCCGATCTCACCGCCGTGTCACGGATGTGGTTGGGTTCGGACTTCTGCGCCCGCCACATCCTGCGCCACGCCGATGCCCTCCACGAGGTGCCGGCGTTCTGGACCCGCGAGCAGCGCGGCGAGGAGTCCAGCACGTGGATGTTGTTCGCCCACAAGCACAACTACCTGGCCCGCACTGCGGCCATCTTCGCCACCACCGGCGCGAAGCCCACTCGCACCTTCTGCGTTCCACCCGAGACCGTAACCGACTCCCCGCGGCATGAGCGGATCCTGCTGGTGCTCGCGGTCGCGCTGATGGAGTCCTTCGACATCGCCGTGCAGGTGTGCGCTGAACCCGAGTACAGCTCCGTCACCGGGTTCGCACTCGAGCAGGGCCGCCGCGCGATCGTGGCGAACTGGGTCGGCCACGACGGCATCTGGCAGGTCGACGTCACCGATGACCGCCCGACGCTGCGCGAGTTCGCCGACGCCTGCGGCTACGCAGAGGCTCACTCCGTGATCGCCGGCCCGACCCCGTCAGCCCGGCTGCGTGCGCTGGCCGACTACCTCGACCTGGACTGGGCCTGGCTCACCCGCCGCTGCGCCGACCTCGGCGACTACGGCACCGCGGGCCTGGCCCAACCACGCAGCCGGCTGCTCTCCACCACCGGGCTGGACAGCGCCTGCAGGTTCCTCGGCGGTCTCGGCACACGGCACACGGCACAGTAGGCTGCCGATCACTGTCCGTACGTGGTCCGAGGGAGCCCGGGTGCCTGATGCCCAGCAAGCCAGCCGCCGTGTCGTCGTGTTCGGCCTTGGCGGCACCATCGCCATGACCAGCAACGATACCGGCGGAGTCGTCCCCGCCCTGTCTGCCGAACAACTCGTCGCTGCCGTTCCCGGTCTCGCCGACACCGGCATCGTCGTTGATGTCGTCGACTTCCGCCGCAAGCCGGGCGCGTCGCTGACCTTCGACGACCTGGCCGAGTTGGCCGAGGCGATCACCATCCGGTTCGCCGAGGGCGATCTGGACGGCGCGGTGGTCACCCAGGGGACGGACACGATCGAGGAAACCGGCTACCTTCTCGACCTGCTCTACCAAGGCGAGCAGCCGCTGGTGGTGACCGGCGCGATGCGCAACCCGACGCTGGCCGGGGCGGACGGCCCGGCGAACATCCTCGCTGCCATCCAGGCCGCCGCCAGTCCCGAGCTGTGCGGGCAGGGCTGCCTGGTCGTGCTCGCCGACGAGATCCACGCCGCTCGCCGTGTCCGCAAGACCCACGCCACCAGCGGCGCCACCTTCCAATCACCCAACGGCGGCCCGCTCGGCGCGGTCCTGGAAGGCAAGCCCCGGCTACACAACCGACTCACTGACCGGACCACCCTCTCCACCGGACAACGACGGCCAGGCCGCCGTGTCGCGCTGGCCACCATCTCCCTCGGCGACGACGGCACCCTCATCGACGCCGCCGCCGACCGGCTCGATGGACTCGTTGTGGCCGCGTTCGGCGTCGGCCACGTCCCCGCAGAACTCGTGCCGCTGCTCGCGAAGGTCGCCGACCGAATCCCCGTGGTGCTCGCCTCCCGCACCGGATCCGGGTCCACGCTCCGCTCGACGTACGCGTTTCCTGGCAGTGAGCACGACCTACTCGACCACGGCCTCATCGGCGCCGGGTTCCTCGACCCGTTCAAGGCCCGCATCCTCCTGCACGCCCTGCTCACCGCCGATGCCGACCGCGCCACCATCGAGGCCGCATTCGACGCCGCAGGCGGCCACGCCCACCCCAGCACCTGGCCTTGGACCACCCCCGAACCCCGCCAGGAGCCCTGACCCGTGCGCAGCCATGACCTCACATTGGGACGCACCTTTGGCGTCACCTTCGACCACGGCGAGGACTTCTTCACCGCACTGGCCGAATTCTGCCGCACCAACAACGTCCGCCACGGCTACATCCCCTCGTTCATCGCCGGGTTCGCCGAGGTCGACATCGTCGGCACATGCGACAAACTCGACGACCCGGCCGCGCCTGTCTGGACCAAGGTCCACCTGAACAACGTGGAGGCCTTCGGCGGCGGCACACTCGCCTATAACCCCGACACCGACCAGGTCCTCCCGCACATCCACGTCGCCGTCGGTCTGAAGGAACAAGCCGCCACCGGCTACACCAGCCACCTCCTGCGGGCAGAGGTCCTGTTCCTCACCGAGATGCTGGTCATCGAGGTCACCAACCCGGTCATGCGCCGCGAACGCCAGCCCGACCTCTACAACGTTCCCCTCCTACGGTTCGGCCCTGGCACCAGCGAGTGAATCGGGGCAGGCGATGACACCGTCGTTCCCATTGCAGCAGGCTGAGTCCGCCCATTTCGATCTGCTCATCCACTTCACCGGCCGGCCGGCGGGCACCTCGCTGACCCCATTCGTTGATGACGCTGTAGCTGCCATGTCGCCTGAGCAGCGGCTGGACAGCATCCTCTGGGGGCAGATGCTTCACGGGTTCGCTCCGTTCGGCGCCGCGGAAGACCAGCGCATGATCTGCCTGTCGGAGAGCCCGCCGGACCACCTGCACTGGCTGATCAAGACCCGTGCCTGGCCGCCCTGGGGACTGATCTTCCCTCGGCAGACTGTCTACAACCTCGGCGGCGGCCCGGTCTGGCACGCCCGGCAAGAGCAGTACGGCATGCTCCGGCCCGACCAGATCCGCTGGGCCACCCGCTTCGACACCACACCCGGCAACCGGTCGGACTGGCTACACGAACGGGAGTGGCGCATCCCGCTCCCGCAGGGTGCCCCCGGGCTCCTGCTCCCTGTCGGTTCGATCACCACAATCGTGGTCGGCACACCTGGCTGGGCCCCCTCACAACGGCTCACCCAGAGAGAAACCGGCTACTACATCGACCAAAGCGACGGCCAGTACTGCGACCCGAGCGACGTGTTCGCCCGGCCGGAGATCCGGGAAGTCATGTCCCTCCCGCCGCTGTGGGAGTCCGCGCACAAGCTGTACTGGGATCCCACCGCGCAAGCGTTCCTGCCGACGGAGACCGGCCAAGCGGGGTGACGACAGTGACCACGGCGGGGCGGGGCGATTGGTGTTGAACAGAATCCAGTAGGGACGATCGCGACCAGGCTGGAAGCTGCCCGAGATCGTGCTCGACCATGCCATGACTGACGAGCTCAATCGAGTCCGTCCGCAGCCCAGAAACAACCACAGCCCACATGCCGCGTTACCTCCCAGGGCGACCACACAACCAACCGGCTGGGCACACCTTCCTATGGTGGCGCCGGGGTCACATCGACCTCGGTTTGACGCTCGGCCTTGGACAGCCTGGGAGTACCGCCATGACCACACGCCGTGTGATGGATCCACAGTGGACACACACCGTGACCGCCGATGAGGTCACCACGGTCAACCGCTGGGATGTCCTGGCCAAGTTCTCTCGCACCGAAGCCGAGCGCGAATTCGTCGCGAGCATCGCCGAATACGTCAACCACGACAGACAGCCACGACCGGACAGGAAGGGGCAGGGCCATGGACAAGCTGTGGAGTGTTGAGGACCTCTCCGAGTTCCTGGGCATCCCGGTCAACACCCTCTATCAGTGGCGCGCCAAGGGATACGGGCCTACTGGTCGACGGATCGGCAAGTATGTCCGCTACCACCCGGAAGACGTCCACGCCTGGGTCGACAATCAACCCCCGGAAGGAACAGCGTAATGGCACGGCCTCGGCTGGATATCGGAACACACGGCAAGATCCGGGTTAGACAGGCACGGAAGGGTGTCTACTACGCGGTCGCCGAAGTTCGAGACTACGACGGTGTCAATCGCGAAGTACTCCGCGCAGGAGCCAGCAAGACTGACGCGATACGGCGGCTCAAAGTGGCCCTTCGGGACCGAGGTAAGGCCGCCCGTGATGGTGAGATCACCCCAGATACCAAGCTGACTCAGCTCGGCGAGTTGTTCCTCGCCAAGTTCGCGAAGGAGGTCAAGAAAGGCAGGCGATCACCGACCACGCTTGATCAATACCGCTTTCGGTTCGAACGACACATTAAGCCTGGCGTCGGTGAGCTCTCGATCCGGGAAGCCAGTACCGGCAGGCTTGATCGCTTCATCACTGACGTGGAAGAACATCATGGCGCCGCAGCGGCCAAGACGACCCGCACCATCCTGAGCGGCATGATGGGCTTGGCTGTCCGACATGACGCCATCGGCAGCAACCCCGTCCGGGACGTCAGCACGATCGAGACTGAGAAGGGCTCCGCTCGGTCGCTAGAGCTGGACGAAGCCCGAGAACTGCGCGGCAAGATTCACGCCAGTGAAAAGGCCCAGGACTGGGATTTGGTGGACTTCACCGACACGATGTTGGCCACCGGCCTGCGCATCGGGGAAACCGCCGCGATCAGGTGGACCGCCCTCGACCTCAACGCGGGAACCGTGGAGGTACAGGCCACAGTGGTGCGGATCAAGGGTGGTGGTCTGATCATCAAACCCAAGCTCAAGACCAAGAGCGGGTACCGCACGCTCGAGTTGTCCCGCTGGGCGGTGATCATGCTCAAGGCACGCAAGGCGGTCGCCGAGCCTAACGAGTGGGGTGTGGTGTTCACCTCGCCCAAGGGCGGACTGCGCGATCCGAGCAACACCCAGGCCGACCTTCGGGTGATCTTCAAGGCGGCTGGGTTCGAGTGGGTGACCAGTCACGTATACCGGAAAACGGTGGCGACACTGATGGATGAGGCAGGGTGCACAGCCCGACAGGCGGCGGATCAGCTCGGACACGCCAAGGTGTCCATGACCCAAGACAACTACTTCGGCCGTAAGCAGGTCAACACCGGAGCGGCCGAGGTCATGGAAGCCGTCGCGACTCCAGAACCAGTCGAAGAGGAAAAACCGGAATAAAACCTGAACGCGATCTTGAACGACTGAGGGCCCAGGTCTCTGACCTGGGCCCCAGCTCCTCCGGTTGGACTCGAACCAACAACCCTGCGATTAACAGTCGCATGCTCTGCCAGTTGAGCTACGGAGGACTGGCATGTGTCCGGCGGTGCCTGACGGGTAATACCTTAGCGCACCCCGCGGAGCGGTTTTCACCACCCCCCATCCCAGGGATCTTCGCCCCGCGAACCTGGGTGTTCGCGCAGGTCAGACAAGGAGGAGCCATGATCCGGTTCGCACTTGGGGTTGCTGTGGGGTACGTGCTGGGGGCTCGGGCGGGACGGGAGCGGTACGACGATCTGGTCCGGATGTACCACCGGTTGGTGGGTCACCCGGCTGTGCAAGGCGCGGCGGGGGCGGTTCGGGCCAAGATCGACGAGCGGCTGGGGCGGACGAGTCCGCGGGCCGGAGTGCGGGATGAGGGGACCGTGCAGGCAGGGCAGGGTGACAAGCTCGTGACTGAGGTGGATCGTCAGCGGGCCAGCACCGGGTCTCCCTCGGTTACGACGCCGGCCTCGACGACGCGGGCGTAGACGCCGAAGGTCAGGTCGTGCCCGGCGAGGGTGGGCAGCAGCCGGGGGATCTCGGGCAGATTCCCTTGTGCCTGACCGACCATGACGCACCGGACGGCGCCGCCCAGCACCTCCAGGGTGGTGCCGCCGATGCGGAGCCGGCGACCGGACCAGTCGTCCTCGGGACGTCCGTCGCCGGGGGTGTCGAGCACGATGTTCGCCCGGGTTCGGGTCCAGGCCAGGTCGGGGCGGTCCAGGCGGGTGGCCAGCCAGCGCAGGCTCGCGGTGGTCACCAGGTGCACGGCGCCGGCGTCCAGGTGGGGGATGTCCGCCTCCGGGGTCACCGTGACCGGCTCGCCGACCAGCCTGGACATGGCCGCGTCCAGGGCGGGGTCGCCTGCCTTGTGTTCGGCGCCGTCGGGCAGGGTGACGATCGGTTCGGCCAGGCCGTGCAGCCGGGCGGACAGCTCGAGCAGGTGAGGCAGCCGGGTGAACCGGCGGGTGTTCTTGCCGGAACCGAACTTGCCTGCCGCGGTGCGCACCGCCCACCAGCGGTCCCCGGTCACGCCGCGGTCGTCAAACTCCAGCCGGTCGAGTTGTTCGCCGCGCAGCGACTTGACCGGGTAGCGGGCCAGCGCGACCACCCGTCCGAGGGTCATTTCTTGTGGCCCACGGCGAAGATCCGGCGCATCGGGAACCAGGTGACGTCCTCGCCGTGCGCGGGGTAGGCGGCGCGCAGCCGGGGTGCCAGTTCGGCGGTGAACTCCGGCCAGCGGGTCTCGTCCAGGGCGGCGCGGACCGGGCGCAGGGCAGTGCCGCTGATCCAGTTCAGCACCGGGTCTGCGCCGCGCAACTCGTGCAGGTAGGTGGTCTCCCACACGTCGGCGGCGAAGCCGGCCGCGGCGAGCACACCCGCGTACACCTCGGGCCGGGGCACCGCGTCCACCGGGCGGAACGTGCCGCCCAGGGTGTCCCGCCAAGCCGGGCTTTCGGCGATGCCGCGCGGGATGGTGTGGCTGGGCTCGGCGAAGTTGCCCGGCACCTGGAAGGCGAACCAGGCGCCGGCGGGTAGGCGGTCCAGCCAGGCGGGCAGCAGGTCGAGGTGGCCGTTGACCCACTGCAGCACGGCGTTGCAGATCACCACGTCGGTGTCCGGATCGGGTTGCCAGTCCCGCACGTCGGTGAGCGCGGCGTCGATCCCGGCGACCCTGGCGGCCTCGACCATCTCGGCGGAGGAGTCCAGCGCGGTGATCTTGGCCGCGGGCCAGCGGTGGGACAGCACCGGGGTCAGCTGGCCGGGGCCGCAGCCCAGGTCGACGACCTGGCGGGGGTCGGTGGCGCCGACCCGGGCGAGCAGGTCGTGGAACGGGCGTTCGCGGTGGCCGGCGAAGGCCAGGTAGGTGGTCGGATCCCACATGCGGCAACCTCCAGCACGCTTAGCAAACCGTACGTACGTACTTTATAGCGCGAGTGGCGTGGTCGGAAGAGGGTGTGGGCGTGTTCCGGCAGGCGTTGTTCTAGAAGGCGTTGGCCTGGGCCTCGCGGAGTTTGCGGGCCACGTCCGCGGCCAGTGCGCGCACCGCCGCCTCGTCCGTGCCGGGGTCGGCGCGCACCTGGAGCAGCACGCCGTCGCGGCCGGGGATCTTGCGCTGGACGAACCAGGCGCCGCCGCCGGGCAGCTCGTGCCGGTGCGTGGACCGGATCGAGCCGGTGACCCTGGCGTGCACCACATCGGGCAGCTTGGCCGGCTGGGCCAGCGGGTAGCGCCGCGGCGGCAGGTCGGCCAGCAGCACCGCCTCGCCCGCCTCGCCCTGCTCGGCGGCCTCGGTGACCACCAGCACGTCGTTGCCCCACACCGCCTTGCTGACCAGGTGCCAGGAGATCCGCCGCTGCTCCTCGTCCTCGGCCACGACCAGCGCGTAGGAGGTCGCCACCAGGTGCCCGCCGCCGGCCAGTTCGGCCACGGCCATGATCCGTTCCTCCCCGGTGAGCGGCACCTGCACGCCCTCGGGCAGCCGGACGCCGCCGGTGATCTTCTCGGTGAAGCGCCGCCACCAGCTCATCTACACGCCACCCGCCTGTTCCCGAAGTCCCTTGTGGTACTGCTCCATGGCCACCAGGTCGCCGAAGAGCGCGCGGTACTCGTCCCCCTCGGTGACCGGGGAGATCCGTTGCAGCCTGGACTTGATGTCGGCGATCTGCCTGGCCACCAGACTGGCCTGCATGTTGGCGATCAGGCCGAGCACGTAGCGGTCCTCGGCCGACCTGGTGCGCAGCGGCTCCACCGCCAGTTCGGTCACCAGCGAGCGCACCACCGAGTGCTTGCACCGCTGCCCGACCGCGTCCACGAACGTCGCGCCGGAGAGTCCGCAGGAGGTCCCACCGGCGGCCAGGATGGACTGGTGCAGCTCCAGGTAGGCGGGGTGGGTGAAGGCGTCCTCGGAGATCGAGTCGTAGGCCGGGCCCGCGATGCCGGGCAGTTGGATCGCCGCCTTGAGCACCTCGCGCTGCGAGTGCAACTGCGGGTCCTTCGGGGACGGCCTGCTCGGCCCGTCCACCTCCACCGCCAGCGCGCTCTGGTTCGGGTCCACCGGGCGGCGGCGCAGCGGCTTCTCCGGGGCGACCTTGCCGCCCGAGATCTCCCGGATCCGGCGCAGCACCCCGGGGGTGTCGTCCCAGCCGACCCAGCCGGCCAGTTGCCGCCCGTACTCGTCCCGGAGGGATTCCTCCTTGATCTGGGCGACCAGCGGCACCGTGCGGCGCAAGGCCTCCACCCGGCCCTCGGCGGTGTCCAGGTCGTGTTCGGCGAGCAGGGTGCGGATGGCGAAGGCGAACAGCGGCTGCCGCCGGGCGACCAGGTCCCGCACGGCCACATCGCCCTTGTCCTGGCGGAGTTCGCAGGGGTCCGTGCCGTCCGGGGCGATCGCGATGAAGGTCTGCGCGGCGAACTTCTGCTCGTCGTCGAAGGCCTTGAGCGCGGCCTTCTGCCCGGCCGCGTCGCCGTCGAAGGTGAAGATCACCTCGCCGCGGAAGGCGTCGTCGTCCATCAGCAGCCTGCGCAGCACCGAGATGTGGTCGGCGCCGAAGGCGGTGCCGCAGGAGGCGACCGCGGTGGGCACCTCGGACAGGTGCATGGCCATCACGTCGGTGTAGCCCTCGACCACCACCACCTGGCGGCGGCGGGCGATCTCCCGTTTGGCCAGGTCGATGCCGAAGAGCACGTGCGACTTCTTGAAGATCGGGGTCTCACTGGTGTTGACGTACTTGGCCTCGATCGGGTCGTCCGGGAAGATCCGGCGCGCGCCGAAGCCGACGACCTCGCCGCCCAGGTCCTTCAGCGGCCACAGCAGCCTGCGGTGGAACCGGTCGATCGGGCCCTGCCGGCCTTCCTTGGCCAGTCCGGACTTGTACAGCTCGTCCATCTCGAAGCCGCGGCCGATGAGGTGTTTGGTCAGCCGGTCCCAGCCCGCGGGGGCGAAGCCGCAGCCGAAGCGGTCCGCGGCGGCCTGGTCGAAGCCGCGTTCGGCGAGGAACTCGCGCGCCTTGACCGCATCCGGGGTGTGCAGCTGTTCCATGTAGAACTGGGCGGCGGCCTTGTGCGCCTCCAGCATCCGGGTCTTGGTGCCCCGGTCGCGCTGCACGGTCGCGCCGCCGCCGGTGTAGGTGAGCCGGTAGCCGATGCCGTCGGCCAGCCGCTCCACCGCCTCGACGAAGCCGATGTGCTCGTACTGCTGGATGAACTGGATGACGTCGCCGCCGACGCCGCAGCCGAAGCAGTGGAAGGTGCCCTTGCTGGGCCGCACGTTGAATGACGCGGTCTTCTCATCGTGAAATGGGCACAGCCCTTTCAGCGTGCCACCACCGGCTCGGCCCAGGTTGACGTACTCGCCGACCACGATGTCGATCCGGCAGCGATCACGGACCTCGGCTATGTCGCTGTCCCGGATTCGTCCTGCCACGAGGGCAAGTCTAGGAGTACGTCAGGATGGACGTGTGACCGTCAGCGACGAGACCCTGGCCACGGTGTTCAGCGAGCACCGCGGGCACCTCATCGGGGTCGCCTACCGCATCACCGGGACCAGGGCCGACGCCGAGGACGCGGTGCAGGACGCCTGGCTGCGACTGGCCGGGCAGAGCACCGCGGCCCGCGCGGAGATCCGCGATCTGCGGGGCTGGCTGACCACGGTGGTGGGGCGGATCTGCCTGGACCGGCTCAAGTCGGCCAGCGCCCAGCGGGAGCGCTACGTCGGCTCCTGGCTGCCGGAGCCGGTGGTGCGGCCGCTGACCACCCAGCCGAGTGAGGATCCCCTCGACGTCGCGGTGCGCGAGGACGGCGTGCGGATGGCGGCCATGGTGGTGCTACACGAGCTGAGCCCGGAGCAGCGGGTGGCGTTCGTGCTGCACGACGCGTGCGGGGTGCCGTTCCCGGAGATCGCCACCGTGCTGGGCACGACCCCGGCGGCGGCCCGGCAGCTGGCGTCCCGGGCACGGCGTGCGGTGAGTGAGGCGGACGCGCCGCCGCGGATCGAACTGGCCGAGCAGCGGGCGGTGCTCGAACGGTTCACCGCGGCGCTGGCCAGCGGCGATATGGACGAGTTGCTGAAGGTGCTGCACCCGGACGTGGTGGTCATCGGCGATTCCGGCGGCAAGGCGAGCACCGCGCGGCGGCCGGTGTTCGGTGTGCACAAGGTCGCCCGCTTCGCCATCGGCCTGCTGAACAAGTACGGGGCGGACTCGGTGTTCACCGGCATGACCCCGATGCTGGTCAACGGCGATCTGGGCTTCCTGGCCCAGACCGACGGCGACGACGAGCACCGCCCGGTGGACCGCCGCGTGGTCACGCTGGCGGTCCGGGACGGGCGGATCGTGGCGATCTACGACGTGGTGAACCCGGAGAAGCTCACGAACGTTCCCTGGTGATCTCGGTCGCGGCGACCTCGGCCGGGGCGACCGGCAGCGGCACCCGGCAGGCGTCGCCGGAGGTGAAGCCCTGGTCGACGATCCCGAGCGCGTCGTTGAACCGGGCTCGCTGGTTCTCCACCGTGATCAGGTAGGTGAGTTCGACCAATCCCTTGTCCCCCAGGCGTTCCCGGAGTTCGGCAACCTGCTCGTCGGTGACCCGCACCGGCGTGGCGGTGATCGCGTCGGCGTAGCCGATGGCGAGTTTCTCGGTCTCGGTGAACCGCGGCGAGTCGGCGTAGGCGTGGATCTCCTGGAGCCGCTCGATGTCCAGGCCCTTGTGCCGCTGCAGCATGGTGCCGAAGTCCACGCACCAGGAGCAGCCGAGTTCGGTGGCGACCCGGTAGACCACCAGGTCGGCCAGGTGGTCCGGCAGGTGCTTGGCGGCGCGTTCCACCGCGGTCTCGGCGAGCGCGGCCGCGATCATCAGGCCCCGGTGGTGGGCCAGGACCGCGAACGGCTCGGGCACCGCGCCGAAGCGCCTCTTCGCGTAGCCGTACATGCGCCGGATGAGCCAGCCGGCCTGGTCGACGGTGCGGGCGGGAATGCGTGGCACGGCGATCTCCCCGTGGGTCGGTGACGCTGACCCACGGTGGACGAGCACCCCGCGCCGACTGTGACAAGCCGCTAGTCAGCGGCGGCCCGCCACTGGTCAGCGCCGCGGATCGGGCAGCGTCACGTGCTGCGCGGGCGCGGGCGGCTCAGCCGCGGCGGCCCCGCTGAGCGGGCCGGGCGGATGCGGCCGCCGGGGCTCGCGCACCCCGGCGCCACCCGGATCGTCCCGCCGCCGGGGCGGGGCGCCGGCGGGCACCTTGCGCCGTAATGGCCGGAACACCGCACGCACTACCTCTCGAAGTCCCATGACCTCGAGTAAACCAGAAATCGTCAACGTAGGTTGACGCCGTTCAGGTGGTCAGCCGCCGGTGCCAGCTCACCGCCTGCGCGTCGGTGAGCAGCGCGACCTGGTCGATGACCACCCGCAGCCGCTCCGCATCGTCCCCGGCGGCCGACCACGCGGGCCGGAACGCGGGGTCGAGTGCCTCCGGCGCGCGCAGGCACAACGCCTCAGTGAGCTGGGTGATCAGCTCCCGTTGCCGGATCTGCACGGCCAGCCGTTCCTGGTCGCTCATCACGTACCGCAGCGCGACCGCCTTGAGCAGGGCGACCTCGGCGGCGACCGGCGGCAGCACGACCAGGTCGGCCTCGTAGCGGCGCAGTGGCCCGGCGCCGTGGGCCTTGCGGGTGCCGGTGACCGCGGCGGAGGCGAAGCGCCCGACCAGTTCGCTGGTGAGCTGTTTCAGCGCGACCTGGTCGGCCAGGGTGCCGTCGTAGTCGTGCCGGGCGAGCAGGGCCACCGCGGGGAGCCGCAGCAGTCCGTCGGCGGCGGCCTCGATCGCCTCCACCGGTTCGTGGCTGAAGTGCGCGGCGGCCAGCGCGGCGATGACGTGCCGTTCGGCCGGGCTGCCCAGCGCGCGCAGCGAGATGCGTCCGGCGAGCACCCCGTCCTCCACGTCGTGCACCGAGTAGGCGACGTCGTCGGACCAGTCCATCACCTGGGCTTCCAGGCATCGCGCGTCGGCTGGGGCGCCCTGCCGGAGCCAGCCGAAGACCGGGAGGTCGTCGGCGTAGACCCCGAACTTGACGGTGCCTGCCCGCCGCGGCCACGGGTATTTGGTCGCGGCGTCCAGCGCGGCCCTGGTCAGGTTGAGCCCGTACTGGCGCCCGTCCGGTCCGAGCGCCTTGGGTTCGAGCCGGGTGAGGATGCGCAGGGTCTGCGCGTTGCCCTCGAACCCGCCGCAGGGCCCGGCCAGCGCGTTGAGGGCGCGTTCGCCGTTGTGCCCGAACGGCGGGTGGCCGATGTCGTGGGCCAACCCGGCCAGGTCGACGATGTCGGGATCACAGCCCAGTTCCCCGCCGATGCCCCGCCCGATCTGGGCGACCTCCAGGGAGTGGGTGAGCCGGGTGCGCGGCACATCCCCCTCCCCTGGCCCGACCACCTGGGTCTTGCCGGCCAGGCGGCGCAGTGCGGCCGAGTGCAGCACCCGGGCCCGGTCCCGGGCGAAGGGCGTGCGGGCTTCGGTCTCGGCTTCGGCCAGTGCGCCGTGCTTGGCGGGTTCGGGCAGCAGCCGCGCGGTGTCGTGCGCGGAGTAGCCGTGCGGTTCAGCCGAGACCATTGTCAGCCATGTGGGTGGAGGTGTGGGTGAGCCGGTAGTAGAGCACGCCCGCGGTCTCCCGCAGGATGTAGCGCAGCTGGGTTTCCCTGGTCTGCACGATGGGTCCACGCCGGGTCGGCGAGGCCCAGGCGGCGAGCCCGGTGTCCCCGGCCATGGTGCGGGCCCGCAGCGAGTGCCAGGGATCGCTGACGATGACCGCGCTGTGCCAGCCGCGTTTCTCCGCCTCCCTGGCCACGGCCTGCAGGCTGCCGAGGGTGTCGGCGCCCTCGTTGACCGCGACCACCTTGTCCTTGGGAATGGCCTTCTTCGCCGTGCCGGACTTGGTCTCATCGCCCACCAGCCACCGCTGCCCCGCCTCGGCCTCGGTGTAGGTGTCGCCAAGCCCGCGCCCGCCCACGGTCACCACGGTCTTGGCCACCCCGCGCTCGAAGAGCTGCTGGGCGTGCGCCAGCCGCGCCTCCAGCACATCGGAGGGCCGCCCGCCGTACTGCGCGGCGCCCAGCACCACGGCGATGTCCGCGGTGGACCGGTCGTCCAGCCGGGCGACCTGCCACACCCGGAAGGCAGTGCCACCGACGATCAGCAAGGGCAGCAGCACAATCCCGGCCAGCACGCGCCGCAACAGCCGTGCCGTAGCCCGCCGGCCGGTGGTGGGTGCGTGTCCAGTCATGCCGCAATGCTGTCACGAACTCGGCCAAGATCGAGTTCCGGTCACCGCCGAATTCCCGTTTTGTCGGCCCCCACCGGTAAAATAGAAATCGGGGGGTTTCCCCGCGCGCGCGTTGTGTGCCGGGCCGGTTGGCCGGGTGTGGCGGGGGCGTGGAATACCCGGTCGAGGGGACCTGGGATTGGGTTCGTGCCGGCGGTACCGGCATGAGCATGATCAACGACTCGCGGTCGGCACCGATCAAACCGAGCCGGAGCCCCGAACATCGGGCAAGACCGCCTCGACCGGCACCGCTCACCACCGCTGATCAGCCCTCGCGGCGACCGGTCACCTGATCCCGGCCACCGCGCAGGTCACAGCCAGCCGCGGTCGTCGGCGATGCGCACGGCCTCAGCCCTGGTGCGCGCGCCGGTCTTGCCCATCGCCGCCGACAGGTGATTGCGCACGGTCCCCTCCGACAGGTGCACCGCCCTGGCCAGGTCGGCCACGGTGCCGCCGTCCCGCGCGGCCGCCAGCACCTCCCGTTCCCGCCCGCTCAACGGACTGGCCCCGCTGGACAGCGATTCCGCGGCCAGCCCCGGATCGACCACACGCAATCCCGCGTGCACCCGCCGCACCGCGTCGACGAGCTGTTCCGGCGGGGCGTCCTTGACCACGAACCCGGCCGCGCCCGCGCTCATCGCCCTGGCCAGATATCCCGGCCTGCCGAAGGTGGTCAGGATCAGCACCCGGCATCCCGGCAGGGCGTCGCGCAGTTCGGCCGCCGCGGCCAGTCCGTCCTTGCCTGGCATCTGCACGTCCAGCAACGCCACGTCCGGCCGGTGTTCGAGGGCCGCGGCGAGCACCTCCTCGCCCGAGCCGACCTGCGCGACGACCTGGATGTCGGCCTCCAGCCCGAGCAGCGCGGCCAGTGCCCCGCGGACCAGGGCCTGGTCGTCGGCGAGCAGTACCCGGATCACTCGTCGTCCCCGATCTCCGCGCGCAGCCGGAATCCGCCGGCGGGCAGTGGCCCGGCCGTCAGGGTGCCGCCGACGGCGGCGAGTCGTTCGGTCAGGCCGGTGAGTCCGGTGCCGGTGCGGCCGGTGTTGTCCTGGGGCGCGCCGTCGTCGGCGACCTCCAGCCAGGACAACCCGAATCGCACCTCGCAGCGGGTCGCGCCGCTGTGCCGGAGCACGTTGGTGACCGCCTCGCGCAGCACGTAGGCGAAGACCGGCTGGTGCCGCGGCGCGACGTTGTCCACGGCGTGCGGCAGGTCGGCGGTGATCCCGGCGGCCTGCAACGCCACCCGCGCCCCGGCCAGTTCCGCGGCCAGTGAGGTTTCCCGGTAGCCGGAGACGGTGGCGCGGACGTCGGTGAGCGCGGCCCTGGACAGCGCTTCGACATCGCTGACCTCGGTGATCGCCGCCTCCCGCTGTCCGGCTTCCAGCAGTCGTCTGGCCAGCCCCGCCTTGAGGGTGATGGTGGTCAGGCTGTGCCCGAGCACGTCGTGCAGATCGCGGGCGAGCCGGGCGCGTTCCTCGGCGACGGCGAGCAGTGCGGCCTGTTCCTGTTCGCGGTACAGCTTGATGTTGCCGCGGATCAGCTCGGCCACGCCGAGCACGCTGAAGGTGCTCAGCAGCATGGCCAGGATGATCCAGGCCAGCCAGAACGGCCCGCCGTCGAGCACGGCACGCACTGCGACGATGCTGGGCACGACCGGCACCAGCACGGCCAGCCAGACCGGCAGCAGGATCGCCGCGGTGGCGGCGAGGTAGACGAACAGGCTGAGGAACTCCACCCCGAAGGCCAGCGTGATCAGCGTGATCAGCGCGGCCTGGCCGATCACGAGCGCGATTCGCTGCCACATCGGCGCCTCGAACAACCGGGGCGGCACCACCAGGTAGGTGACGCCGATGATCCCGATCCCGGCCAGTCCGGCGATCTTCCACAGCACCGGGTGACCGGCGGCGAGCAGGTAGTAGACCGGGAAGAGCAGGAACAGCAGGAAGAAGCCGGCGAACAGCTCCCAGGAACGCATCCTGGGTCCGGCTCTGGTGGTCATGGCGTTCACCGTAGGCAAGGTCAGCGGCCGGCGCTGAGCCGGTATCGCCTGGCCACGAACAGGCCGAGGACCAGGGTCACGCCGCTGAGCACGGCGATCGCGGGCAGGCTGACCGTGCCTTCGGCGATCACCCGGATCCCGTTCTCCCGGAACCAGAAGCTGGGCAGCGCACGGGCGATGTCGCCGACCCAGTCGGGCATGATCTCCACCGGCACCATGAGTCCGCCGACCATGGCCAGCGCCATCATCACCGCGGGCGTGACGGCCTGGGCGGATTCGGCGCTGGCGAGCTGGCCGATGGCCATGCCCAGCAGCGCGAACGGCACCGAGCCGAGGACGAGTCCGGCGATCAGCATGGCCCACTGCGCCAGGCTGAGGTCGATCTGGCGCACGATGACCCCGACCGCGAGCACGCCGAGCATCGCCGGGATGGCGACCAGGACCGCGATGAGTCCCTTGGCCAGCAGGTAGCCGCCGCCGCTGAGCGGGGTGAGCCGGAGTTGCCGGTGCCAGGCGATCTGGCGTTCCAGCGCGATCCGGCCGCCGGTGACCAGGGCGGCGGACATGGCGGCGAAGCTGGCCATGCTGACCATGGTGGCGGCGGTGACCGGGGTGCCGTTGCGGAAGGTGGCGGTGCCGCCGCCGTAGATGCCGGAGAAGATCAGGAACATCGCGGTGGGCACCACGATGGTGAAGAAGAGGAAGGCGAACTGCCGGACGATGAGCTTGACCTCGATGAAGAGGTAGGTCGGGTTCACTTGTCCTCCTGGCTGGTCAGCGCGAGGAAGGCATCTTCCAGGCCGACGGTGGTGATCTCGATGTCGCGGGCACCGGGGTAGCGGTCGAGCACGGCCCGCAGGGTGGCGTCGGAGTCCCTGGACGCGAGGGTGGCGTGCTCGCCACGCAGGTCGGCGTGGGTGACGCCGGGCAGCAGCACGAGCGAGCCGTGATCACTCCCAGGGAGCACGGCGCGCAGGGTCCGCCCGGCGGCGGTGGCCCGGATCTGGGCGACGGTGCCGTCGGCGACGACCGCTCCGGCGCGCATCAGCACGACCCGGTCGGCGTAGCTCTCGGCCTCTTCGAGGTAGTGGGTGGCGAACAGGACGGTTTTGCCGGTGGCGGTGAGTTCGCGGATGTTGTGCCAGAAGTGCCGCCGGGTCTCCACGTCCATGGCCGCGGTGGGTTCGTCCAGGATCAGCAGGTCGGGGTCGCTGACCAGGGCGATGGCGAAGCGGACGCGTTGCCGCTGGCCGCCGGAGAGCTTCTTGCAGCGGCGTTTGACCAGGTCGGCGACACCGGCTTTGGCGAGTGCGATGGCGGCGGCCTGAGGGCGGCGGTGCAGGGCGGCGACCATGCGGACGAGTTCGCCGACGGTGGCGTCCTCGATCAGCGCGCCGCCCTGGAGCATGGCGCCGATGACGCCGTCGCGGACGGCCTGGTCGGGGCGCTTGCCGAAGACGTGCACCTGGCCGGCGTCGGGGCGGGTCAGGCCGAGGACCAGGTCGACGGTGGTGGACTTGCCGGCACCGTTGGGGCCGAGCAGGGCGAGCACCTCGCCGGGGGCCACGGTCAGGTCGACGCCGTCCACGGCGCGGACCGGTCCGAAGTGTTTGCGCAGGCCGCGGAGGCTGATCGCGGCGCCGGCGGCGATCTCTCGGTCGGCGCCGGGCAGGGTCGGTGTGGACATGCCACTACGGTGCCGTCCGCGCGGGTCCGGGACGCAGGCCGCTCGTCACGGCCCGGCCATGACATCTGTCAGGGGTGCTCGTCCTTGCGGACGCGTTCGCGCACAGCGGTCATGACCTGATCGACCACGGCCCGTTGTTCGGGGGTCATGAGGTCGATGAGGTAGTCCCGGACGGTGTCGACGTGGCCGGGGGCGATCTTGTCGAGCAGGCGTTGCCCGGCGTCGGTGAGCACGGCGACGACGCCGCGTTCGTCGGTGGCACAGGATTCCCGGCGCACCAGCCCGGTCTTCTCCAGGCGGCTGACCTGGTAGGTGAGACCGCTTTTGGAGACCACGGTGCGGCCGGCCAGTTCGGTCATCCGCATGCGCCGGCCGGGGGCCGCGGACAAGGTGGAGAGCACGTCGTACTGGGCGTGGGAGAGCCCGCCGTCGGTCTGGAGCTGGTGTTCCAGCCTGCGTTCCAGGAGATGGGTGGCCTCGACAAACGTGATCCACATCCGCAGCTCGGCCTCGGACAGCCAGCGGGGCTCGTTCATGTCCGGACCCTAACCGTCAGCGGGGATGGCACGATCGAACCATGCCTGCTGAGCAACCGACGATCCTGGCCACCTCGGGTGGTCTGCGCCGTGGCCACCGCACCGATCTGGAGTTCGCGCCGCTGTTGACCTACGCGGTGGAGCTGGCCGGGGTTGAGGGCAGGCGCCCGAAGTTGTGTCATATCGGCACGGCGCTGGGTGATCAGCGGGGGTTCAACGCGACCTTCGCCGAGGCCGGGGAGATCGCCGGGGTCGAGGTGGTGCACCTGAACCTGTTCCCGATGCCGCCGACGGCGGATCTGCTCGACTACGTGCTGTCCTGCGATGTGGTGTGGGTGGGCGGGGGTTCGGTGGCGAACCTGCTCGCGGTGTGGCGGGTGCACGGGTTGGATTCGGTGCTGCGGGAGGCGTGGCTGCGCGGGGTGGTGCTGACCGGGGTGAGCGCGGGCTCGCTGTGCTGGCATGTGGGCGGGCCGACCGATTCCTTCGGGCCGGAGCTGCGGATCGTCACCGACGGGCTGGGTTTCCTGCCCTATGGCAACGGGGTGCACTTCGACTCCGAGGCGGCGCGGCGGCCCGCGGTGCTGGGTGCGGTGGCCAACGGGGTCATCCCGGACACCTATTGCACCGATGACGGGACCGGATTGCTCTACCACGGCACCGAACCGGTCGAGGCGCTCGCCGAACGCAAGAACGCCGGTGTCTACCTGGTGCGACGCGAGGACGAGGGCACGGCGGTGGAGCACGCCCTGGACGTCCGCCGCCTCTGACCCCCACTACCACATCTCCGGCCGCACCGCCCCTTCAAGATCGCGACCTATCCACAATCGACCACTTGTCCACAGCCCGCTCCGGCGCCGCTGGCCCCCGCCCAGCCGCCGGAGCAGGCTGGCCCCATGACCACAACCCTCGTCCCGGTCCGCCTTGACCGCCTGGCCGCGATGTTCCCGCACCAGGTGGCCCGCACCTCCGAGCTGTACCGGCTGGGCGTGCCCGGCAAGCTGGTGAGTTCCTGGCGGGAGGCGTTGCCGGGTGTCGTGCTGCTCACCGGCAATCGCCCCACCAGGGCCGGTTTCCTGCGCGCGGCCTTGCGCTATGCCGAACCGAACGCCGTGATCACCGGCTATGACGCCTTGCAGCTGCACGGCATTCCGATACCGGGGCTGGATGGCACGGTCCACCTGCTGGTCCCGTTCGCGAACCCCCGGCTCACCCCTGTCCGGTCGTTGCACGTGGACCGGCTGCGGGTGCTGCCGAAATGGACGATGTCCCGGGGTTTCCCGGTGGCCTCGGTGGCCAGGGCGACCTTGGACGCGGCCCGCCGAACCCGGGGCCCGACCGAGTTGGCCACGCTGCTGCGCCTGGCCTGCGCCCAGGGCGGGGTGTCCACTGCCGAGCTGTTGACGGAGCTGGACGAGTCGCCACAGCGGGGCCGCCCGGCGGTGCGCGAGGCGCTGAACAAGCTGCCGCTCAACGTGGTGGACATCCAGCAGGCACGGGCACAGCGGATCCTGGCGCTAGCCGAGTTGCCGCGGCCGACCTGGGACAGACGGATCACTTCAGACGGCCGTCAGCTGCTCGGCACGGCCAATGCCTGGTGGAACGAGGTGGGCTTGGCCTGGCTCTGGCTGAAGAACCGGCGCCCGGACGGCCCTGATCCGTTGGCGAACGCGGGTGTGCACGTGGTGCGCACGCCGGTGGAGCAGTTGGCCGAGGCGCCTGACACGGTGGCCGAGGAACTGCGGATGGCGTATTCCCTGGCGCGGCTCAGCCCGCGACCGGGTGTGATCGCGAGCTGAGCCGGGAAGGAGTGGGAGTCGTGACCTCAGCAGCCGATGAGCCGCGCGGCCAGGTAGGACTCGATCTGGTCGATCGAGATCCGCTCCTGGCTCATGGTGTCGCGCTCGCGCACGGTCACCGCGTGGTCGGTGAGGGTGTCGAAGTCGACGGTGACGCAGAACGGGGTGCCGATCTCGTCCTGGCGGCGGTAGCGGCGGCCGATGGCGCCCGCGTCGTCGAAGTCGATGTTCCAGTTCCGGCGCAGCGCGGTGGCCAGGTCACGGGCCTTGGGCGAGAGGTCGGCGTTGCGGGACAGCGGCAGCACGGCGGCCTTGACCGGCGCGAGCCTGCGGTCCAGCTTGAGCACGACCCGCTTGTCCACGCCGCCCTTGGCGTTGGGGGCCTCGTCCTCGTGGTAGGCCTCCAGCAGGAAGGCCATCATCGGGCGGCCGACACCGGCGGCGGGCTCGATCACGAACGGCCGGTAGCGGGAGTTGGTGGCCTGGTCGAAGTAGGACAGGTCCACGCCCGAGTGGTTGCTGTGGGTGCCCAGGTCGAAGTCGGTGCGGTTGGCGATGCCCTCCAGCTCGCCCCACTCCTGACCGGCGAACTGGAACCGGTACTCGATGTCGGCGGTGCGCTTGGAGTAGTGGGACAGCTTCTCCTGCGGGTGGTCGTAGATCCGCAGGTTGTCCTTGGCGATGCCCAGCTCGGTGTACCAGCGGGTGCGCTCGTCGATCCAGTACTGGTGCCATTCCTCGTCGGTGCCGGGCTCGACGAAGAACTCCATCTCCATCTGCTCGAACTCACGGGTCCGGAAGATGAAGTTGCCGGGCGTGATCTCGTTGCGGAAGGACTTGCCGATCTGGCCGATGCCGAACGGCGGCTTCTTGCGCGAGGTGGTCTGCACGTTGAGGAAGTTGATGAAGATGCCCTGCGCGGTCTCCGGGCGCAGGTAGTGCAGGCCTTCCTCGGTCTCCACGGGGCCGAGGTGGGTCTTGAGCATCATGTTGAACTCGCGGGGCGCGGTGTACTGGCCGCGGGTGCCGCAGTTCGGGCACGGGACGTCGGTGATGTCGTCCTCGGTGGTGGGCTTGCCGGTGCGCTCGGCGTACTCCTCGGCAAGCTGGTCCGCCCGGAACCGCTTGTGGCAGGAGGTGCACTCCACCAACGGGTCGTGGAAGGCGTTGACGTGCCCGGATGCCTTCCACACCTCACGGGGAAGGATCACCGAGGAGTCAAGCCCGACGACATCCTCCCGCCCCTGCACCATGAACTTCCACCACTGGCGCTTGATGTTGTCCTTCAACTCCACGCCGAGCGGCCCGTAGTCCCAGGCCGACCTGGTACCGCCGTAGATCTCCCCGCAGGGGTAGACGAACCCTCGGCGCTTGCAGAGGTTGACGACGGTATCAATCCGATCGGCCGACACGGACACTCCAGAGCAGGTCATAGGCATTCAGCGGGAGGCTGCAAGGGTAGCGACCGCCTTTTCGCCCCCGACAACCGCGTTCCACCACCCCCCATTTCCACCCCACCCCAGCCCCCCTCACCCCACCAAACCCACCCCCGCCACCCCACGCCATCCCCCAACCCGCCACGCCCCCAACTCAAGGCCACCCTCTTCCACCAAACCCCCCACCCTCACAACTTCAGCCCCACCCCGCCGGCCCCGCACCACCACGGCACACCCACCAAGCCCAGTCCTCACCCCCACAACACAGCCCGCAAACCCACGGTCATCCCCAGCCTCTCCCCCCGCCACGCCCTCCGCCCCAATCCCGCCAAGCCCTCCGCCCCAGCCCCGCCATACCTTCGGCCCGTTCCACCCCGCCACGCCAAGAGCCCTCACCCAGCTCAGCTCCCTGGCCCTGGCTTGCCCACAGCCCCGGTCTCTGGCGCGGGCCACCAACTCCCCCGGCCAGCCCGGTCCCGGCTCCGGCTCACAAAATCCCCAGCCCCCAACCCCGCGACCGCGCCTGTTCCTCCCGGGCCAACCTCCCCCTCCCCCAAACCACCCCAAACCCAAGACCGCTCCCGCCCACCCGCTCCCCGCCACACCGGGACCACCCGGCACCAAGGCCCCCGCACAGCCACAAAAGCCCCAAGCCGAGCGCCCGCGTCAGCCCTGCCTCAGCCGAAGGCCGACCACCCCAGCCAGCCCTTCAACCAACCACGTCACCAGAGCCCAACCCCAGCGAACGCCCCCAGCCTCCACCCCTCCACGAAGGCCAGCCCCCGAACACCCCCGAATCCCTTACAGCCCAACCAACTCCGGCCGCGCAGCCAGCCCTCGGAACACCGCCTCCGGATCCGCCACCAGTCGCCGGGTCCCCAGATCCAGCACCCCACCCACATTCAGCACCTCGGCAACGAGTTCCTCTCCGCGCCGAACCTCCTGCCGCACCCGGAAAACCTTCCCCTGGCCCCACTCGAACACGCAGTCCAACTCAACCTGGTCGCCCGCCCGCAGTTCCCGGTGATACCGAATGGTCTCCTCGATCCGCACCGGCGCGACCCCCAACTCCCGCAACGCTTCCAGGCCGATCCCCGCCGCCCGCAAACATTCCCACCGCACGTGCTCGGCGTACTGCAAGTACACCGCCCCGTTCACGTGCCCCAACGAGTCCAGCTCATAAGCCCGGACCCCGATCCCAACCCGAAACCCATGCCCCATAACCACTCCCCACGCCAGTTCCGACTGGCGCGCACGCTAACCCCCACCCCCGACACCCATCCGCCCACCAACCGGCCAGGTCCGCCTGGCCGCCTCACCCCGACGACCCCTGACCGCACCGACCCAACTCGCCCGCCCAACTCACCCGGCAAGGCCCCGCTCTCGGCCTGCTCCCGCTCGCCAAGTCCATCCCCAGACCCGGCTCTTCCTTCGCTCCCACACGCCAGCCGTACTTCTACGTCCGCGGCCCCCTGTCTCCTCCCGCTCGTCCGCCGCCGCGACAGCCGCGGTCCGCCTCAACGCCCCAGTTCGGCTCGGATCGCCGCGGGCAGCCCAGTCCCCTGGTTGAGCTGCAGGTGCGGGTTGTACCGCGCGACCGTCTCCGCAAAGTCCCGCCAGTGCTCGCCGAGCCGCGCCGCATGCGGCCACACCCCGTCCCAGCAACCCCAGATCGGGTAGGCCACGCCCCCGTCGGCGCGCGCTTGTTCATGCGCGCCCCGCCTGCTGCCGCGCACGGTGGCGGTCCAGGACGGGTCGGCGCCGGGCAGGCCGCGGTCGCGGAGGGTGTCGACCAGCACGATCCGGTCGCTGTCCCCGGCGGGCACGGCGAATGCCGGGCGGGTGAAGGCGGACCTGCGGTGTGGGAAGGCGAGCACGAACTGCGGGATCTCGGTGGCCCAGTCCGCCGGGGTGAACGCGGCGACCCGGCGGGTCAGGTAGTGCTCGGCGTGCTGGCCGGACAGCAGCACGTCGTCCCAGAGTTTTGTGGTGTCGTCCCAGGAAAGTGAGGTGCGGAAACTGTCGAACATCTCGGTGATCATCCGGCTGCGTTCGGGGTAGGTCACCAACTGCGTCAGGCGATGTTCCGGTTCCGGTTCCACCGGCAGCGGCTGTGTCTCGTGGCGGTCGGTGTGCTGGTAGGCGTGCACCTGGAAGGTCGCGCCGGGCCTGCCGCCGGTGCCGGGTCGTTGGACCCACAGGTAGACCTCGTCGGCGGCCTCGTTGTCCATGAGGCAGTCCATGGCGGCGAAGGCGGTCGCGGCGTCGGCGTAGTCCAGCAGGTCCAGTTGCACGCGCGGCTGGGCCGGGGTCAGTTCGAGCCAGGCGTCGGTGATCACGCCGACGGCGCCGAGTCCGGCCAGCGCGGCCTCGAACAGGTCGCGGTGTTCGGTGGCCGAGGCGAGCAGGATCTCGCCGCGGCCGGTGACCACCCGGAGGCGGCGGACCCGGTCGGCCAGGGTGCCTTCGCGCCACCACGCGGAGATGCCGCCGACCGCGAGCACGCCGCCGACGGTCAGCCCGTGGTAGTCGGGCAGGCCGGCGGCCGGGCGGTGGCCCGCGGCGAAGGCCGCGGCGTCGAGGTCGGCGAGCATGGCCGCGGCGCCGACCTGGATGACGCCCTCGGCGTCGACCTCGCCGATCCGGCCGAGGCCGCCGACGAGGGTGAGCACCACGCCGTCGGTGAGGGCGTGCCCGGACAGGCAGTGGCCCGCGCCACGGACCGCGACCGGGATGCCACGCGCACCGGTGTGCCGCAACAGTTCCGCCACGGCCTCGGCGGTTCCGGCGCGGAACACCGCGGCGGGGCGCCGGTGGTCGAGGTTGCCCGCGTCGGTGGCCGCGGCCTCGCGGGCGGCCGGGTCGACGGTGAGGTCACCGGACCAGTGGGTGGCGCGTTGTTCCAGCTCGGCCAGCCAGGCCGGGGGCGGAGCAGCGGCCTGGTCGGGCTGGGTCGCCGTCGCGGGTTGGGCCACGCTCATGGACGTCTCGGCTTTCCGGCCGGTGGCTGCCGGCTCAGTTGAGGTGTGCCTGTGGCGACACGGGTTCGGCCACCACGATGCGATTGTCGCGGTAGCCGTCGGTGCCGCCGACGAAGTCCCCGCCACAGGTGACGAGCACGACCCGGTGCGGTCCGCGCGCGTTGAACAGCCGTTCGGCGTGCCGGGGCAGTTCGTCCTTGTGCAGGGTGAGGATCTCGGTGACGCGGTAGGTCCAGCGCAGGCCCGCGGCGTCGGCGATCGTCACCGGCTGACCGCGCTCGGCGCGCCACAGCTCGTCGAATGGTCCGGTGCGGCCACGCCAGTTGACGTGGCCGGACAGCACCGCGGCCCCGTTCGGCGCGCCCAGGCCGACGCCCCACCAGGCGGCCTCGTCGAGGCTGTCCGGGATGGGCAGGGTGCCGTCGGGAGTGATCTCCCGGCGCACCAGCCGCGCGCTGCCGCCGGCGGCGAGCCGGATGGTGCCCGGCCGTTGCCCCGGCGGCGGCGTGGTGACCGTCATCGGCGCGCTGCTGGCGGTCCCCGGCGGTGTGCTGCTCCGCGACGTCGCCAGCGGCAGCACAAGATCCGGAGCGGGGGCGGTGGGGAGGGGGTGGGGGGTGGGCCCCCTGAAGGCGGCGGCGAAGGCGACGGTCGCGCCCACGGCGAGTGCCGTGAGCACGACCGCACCGATCACGAGTCGCCTGCGAGGAGGCCGCGACTTCTCCCCGTTGGCGGGCTCGAGGTTCGTGGCGGGCGCCACCGGGGTGGCCGGTGCGGCGTCTGCCGGGGCGACGTTCAACGACGTGTTGCTGGTCGCTGACGCGCCGGTCGTCGCTGGCTGGCTGGTGGTCGCTGACGTGCCGGCCGCCGACGTGTTGGTCGTCGCTGATGTGCCGGTCGCCGACGTGCTGGTGGTCGCTGATGCGCTGGTCGTCGAGGGCGAAGTGGCGGCTTGAGTTGGCGGGGTGGGCTTCTCCTCGCCTGGCGGGTGGGTCGGGGGGAGGCCCGGCTCGGGGTCCGATCCCGACCACATCTGGGTCAGTCCTCGTGGCCGCGGCGGACGCTGGTGGCGTGTTGGCGGCGGGCGAGAGCGGGGGTGGCGCGGCGGCGCAGGATCACGGCGGCGCCGGTGGTGGTGAGCAGAGCCAGGCCGAGTAGAGCCAGGGGGAGGGTGTCCGGGCCGGTGCTGGTGGTGGCGCCGGGGCTGGCCTGGGGGTGCTGGCCGGGGTGGTCGGCGGGGTTGGCCTGGGGGCCTGCCGGGATCTTGACCGGGACGGTGGGGGTGCTGGTGGTGGTCGCGGTGGGGTCGGGCTTGGGGGTGAAGTCCTTGGCGGTGGTGCACAGGGCGGCGCCCAGAACGAAGGTGTGGTCGGCCAGGACGGGGCCCTTGCCGTCCGCGGGGTCGCCGCCATGGGCGCCCTTGCCGTCGCCGGGGGTGCTGCCGGGGGCGCCCTTGCCGTCGCCGGGGGTGTTGCCACCGGAGGAGGCGTTGCCGGAGGAGGCGTTGCCGCTGGGCACGCTGCCACCGCCGGTGCCGTCAGTGCCGTCAGTGGGGAGTTTGCCGTCTGGGGCGCGGTAGTCGAGGACGTCGACCCGCCAGCCCGCGACGGCCTCCACGCCCCGGCTGGCGAGGGCGGTCTGGGTGACCAGGTCGCTGAGCTTGGTGACGCGGCGGATGGTGATGTCGGAGACGATCTCGCCCCCGTCGGTGCTGCGGCCGGTGGGCACGTTGGGGCTGGTGAGAGGCTCGGCGCCGGTGGGGAGGTTGACTTTGCGGAGCTGGCCGTCGGCGTAGCGCAGCCACAGGCCGTCGGCGGTGGTGGTGCTGGTCAGGGTGGTCGGGGTGGCGCAGCTCGCCTCGGTGACGGCGTTCTGCAGGTAGACCAGCTGGCCGTGGTCGGTGGCGGTGACGCCCAGGTCGCCGGTGATCTTGGCGGTGGGGGCGTGGTTGGCGCGGAGGGTGGCTTCGGCGCGGTAGCGGGCCTGGCCCGCTGGCACGCCTGGTGGCGGGGTGTCCTTGTGCGCGGCGGCGGTGCCCGCGCCCAGGCGGAAGCGGCCCTCGGTCTGGGGGTCCGGCAGGCTGAGGCGGTCGCCGGCCTCGACGGTGTCGCCGGGGTTGAGCGGGGAGCGCAGCAGCTTGCTCAGCGACGGGGACGGGGTGAGGGCCGCGCCCTGTCCGGCCAGGACCAGGGCGTGCGCGAGGGGGCCGGTGTGTTCGTCAACCGGGTCCGCGAGGGCGGCGCCGGGAGTGGCCAGCAGCAGCGCGGTGGCGGTCACGAGCATGGCGACGCCGGTGGCGGCGTGGCTGATGACCGGGCGGGTCCCTGGGCAGGGCGGTCGGACGGGCATGCGCGCTCCCCCATGAGAATCACCCATCAGAGGTGTGTTGAGCACTGTGCCAGAGGTGCTCAGCACTAAGGAAGGGCTTGTGAAAAAAGGGGCAAGTTCACCCTTTCAGGGCAGAGCCGACCACTGAGCGAGCAATGCACAGGTGCGCATATGAGTATCGGTTGGTCATCGAGTCCAGAAAGGCGACACACCATGACCAGCACCCTTGAGCACCGGCCCGCCGAAACGCACCGGCACACCCACGGTCCCGGTTGCGGGCACGACGCGGTGGTGCACGGCGACCACGTCGACTACCTGCACGACGGGCACGTGCACCGGGAGCACCGGACCGAGGACGGGGTGCACTACGACGAGTGCGCGCGGTGCCAGTGCGCGAACTGCACGGACTCCTGCGCGCTGTGCCAGTGCGCCGACTGCAGCTGCGCGACCTGCAACCACGCCCGGTGCGACTGCGCGGGTTGTTCGGACGCCTGCGCCAACTGCACGTGCGCGGACTGCTCCTGCGCGACCTGCGACCACGCGGCCTGAGCCGCGGCCGCGCAGAGGGGGTGGGCGGGGTCCAGCGGCGGGCCAGGGCGAGGCGGGGTTAGTGGCGGGGGGTTGCCGGGCCGCCTGCCTCGCCCAGGCGGACTGTGCCGGCGTCCTTGGCGACCAGGCTGTCGCGGCGTTGCGCGATGCCGCCGGTGACGTCCCACAGCTCCTCGTAGGCCGCTGGTTCGTCCGCCAACGCCTGGGAGAGCAGGGGGATGACGTGTTCGCGGACCTCGAACGGGGACAGTGCCTTGCGGTAGGCGGGGACCGAGTCGAATTCGGCGATCAGCACCCAGCGGTCCGCTTCGTCGGTGGCCCGGCTCAGCCTGCCGCGGCGGCAGTGCGGGCCCGCGGTGAGCAGTTCCAGGGCATGTCTGGCCCTGGCCAGGAAGTCCTCGACCTCGGCCTCGGGCACGGCGAACCGGCAGACGAGCAGCACACCAGGGACCGTAGACGCCGCCGGTGAGCCGCCGGCGGGCTGGGTGTAGGAAAGAACTGTGAGCGGGTCGCAGTCTCAGCCTGGCCGGTCCTCCGGCGCCGGGCCGCACAGGTCGGCGCCGGGCGAATCCCGGCCGCGTAGGTCCGTGCCGCCGCCAGTGGTGTTCCTGGTGGCGGCGGCGGTGTTCGCGGCGGGAGTCATCGTCGGCGGGGTGCTCGGGGCGGTGTTGCTGGCCGCGCTGGGGTTGTTCGTGCTGGCCATGGTGGTCAGCACCTGGCCCCGGTTGCGGACGCCGGATCGGGTGTTGCGGATCGTGGTGCTGGCCATCCTGGTTGGGGTGATCGTTTCGCTTTTCCGCTAGGTGTGGCGAACTGATCGGTAACCGGGTTGCCTAGGATGACGGGTAGCCTCGGTCGTTCACGGGCACGTAGCTGCGTGCCCCGGCGCCGGGCGGTGAGAGGAGCGCACATCGTGAACAGGGAGATCGCGCCGCTGGCCGATGACCATGTGCACTCCCCCGACCGTGCGCCGGTGCCGCCCGCCCCGCAACGTTCGGGTGACGTGCTGGCCATGGCCGGTGACCTGCTGCGCGCGCTGGCCGCGCCGGTCCGGATCGCCATCGTGTTGCAGCTGCGGGCCTCGGAACGGTGTGTGCACGAGCTGGTCGACGCTCTGGGCGTGGCCCAGCCGTTGATCAGTCAGCACCTGCGGGTGCTCAAGTCCGCCGGGGTCGTACGTGGCGAGCGGCACGGCCGGGAAGTGGTGTACCGCCTGGTGGACGAGCATCTCTCGCACATCGTGGTGGACGCGGTCGCGCACGTCGAGGAGGGGCAGTGACAGTGAGCGAACGACCGGCCGCGGTGCCCGGACTGCGCTCGACCCGGCAGCGGGCCGCGGTGTCGAAGCTGCTGGACCAGGTGGATGAGTTCCGGTCGGCCCAGGAGATCCACGAGGAGCTGCGGCGGCGCGGTGAGGGCATCGGGCTGACCACGGTCTACCGCACGTTGCAGAGCCTGGCCGAGGTCGGCGAGCTGGACGTGCTGCGCACCGACTCGGGCGAGGCGATCTACCGGCGTTGTTCCCAGCACCACCATCACCACCTGGTGTGCCGCCGCTGCGGCCGCACAGTGGAGGTGGAGGGGCCGGATGTGGAGAAGTGGACCGAGCGGGTGGCGGCCGAACACGGGTTCGGCGAGGTCAGCCACACCGTGGAGATCTTCGGCACCTGCGCCGACTGCACCAGGGGCTGACTCGCCCACCCCGGGCCAGGGGATCGACGGGCCGGGCGTTGTGCCAGGCCGAGCGTGCTGACCAGGCGGGCCGTGCCCGGGACTGTGCTGTCCCGGGCACGGCCCGATCTGCTGACTAGGCGGGCTTCGGGTCGTCCTCGCAGCGGGCGCCGCGGGCCGGGAGGGTCTTGCTCACCAGGTAGTCCGCGGTGGCCTGCCGGGCGCAGGCGCTGTTGCTCAGGCCGCTGTGGCCCTCGCCGACGAAGGTGAGCAGGCGCGCGTTGCGCAGCGTCCGGGACAGCGCCACCGAGTCCTGGTACGGGGTGTCCGGGTCGCCGGTGGTGCCGATGACCAGGATCGGGTCCGAACCCTTCGCCGACCACGGACCGGCGTAGCGGCTGGCCTGCTTGGCCGGCCACTGCTGGCAGACCGCGGCGTGTGAATGGTCGTAACCGGGGGTGCCGTAGGCGGCGACCGGGCCCAGCCGCGGAGCGACCGCGGCGGCGATGGCCAGGCGGGCGCGCAGCTGGTGGGTGCTCTTGGGGTAGACGCGGTCGGCGCATTCCACCGCGGTGTTGGCGGCGAAGAACGCGGCGTTGGCGGCGATGGGGCGCACCAGTCTGCCGGTGCGGGTCTGCGCCTCGGCGAGCTGGGCGCCCAGTGCGGGCCAGCTGGGGCTGCCGCCGTTGACCGCGAAGATGATCCGGTAGGCCAGGCTGGCGCCGTTGGCGGTCACCTTGCCGTCGGCGTCCTTGACCGGTTCACGGTCCAGGTCGGCGACCAGTTTGTCGAAGGCCTGGCCGGGATTTCCGTTGCCGAACTTGCACTTGTCCGGGGTGTTCGCGCACCAGTCCAGGAAGCGGTTGAAGGCGGCCTCGGTGGCGCGGTACTGACCCAGGTCGTAGCGGTACGGGTCGTTGGCGTAGGACTCCGGGTCGTAGCCGCCGTCCAGGGCCAGCACCCGGAAGTTCTTCGGGAACAGGTTGGCGTAGACGGTGCCGATGTAGGTGCCGAAGGAGACGCCGTAGTAGTTGAGCTTGGCATCGCCCAGGGCGGCACGCAGCACGTCGATGTCGCGGGCCACGTACTCGGTGCCCACGTACGGCAGCAGCGCCCCACTGCGGGCCTGGCAGCCGGCGTGGAACTCGGCGGCGAAGGCCTGACCGCGCTCGAAGTCGCCTGGGCGGCGGGTGGCGGTCATCCGGGCGAAGGCCGCGCGGGTCTGCTCGGGGTCCAGGCAGGCCAGCGCGGAGCTGCGGCCGACACCGCGCGGGTCGAAGCCGACCACGTCGAAGCGTTCGGCCACCGCCGCGGGCAGCTCCCCGACCACGCCGCGGGCGAAGTCGACCCCCGAGCCGCCGGGGCCGCCGGGGTTGACCAGCAGCGAACCGATCCGCTGGTCCGGCTTGCTCGCCGGGCGGCGCGCCAGGGCGAGGGACAGGGTGCCGGCGGAGAGGTTGCGGTAGTCCAGTGGCACCTGGGCGGTGGCGCACTGGAAACCGTCGCCGGTGCCGCAGTCCTGCCAGCTCAGGCTGGGCACGGTCACCCCGGCGACGCCGCCGGGGGTCTCGGGGGCGGGCGCGGCGGTCGCGGCCGGGCTGGCCACGACAACGAGGGCCAGCACAGCGGCGATGGCCGCCGAACGGCGCAGGGTCACCCGCATGCGGGGTCCTTTCAGGTCAGGATTCGTACTGTTCGGCGGGGGCGGGGATCGGCTTGATCTCGCTCACGTCGAAAGCGGGGGTGTAGGCGTTGGCCTCGGTGGCCGTGCCGGGTTGCACCTTGCCGGTCAGCTCCAGCCAGGAGTCCATCGGGATCTCCTTGACCTCGCCCGCGCGCGGGCCGTCCAGGCGGACCTTCATCGGCTGGGCGTCGGCCGCGCAGCAGCCGATCACCATCCGGGTCAGGTAGCTGACGCCCTTGTCCCGGTACATGAACCCGGTGAGCCGGACCTCGCGCCCGTTGAGCGTGCCCGAGTCGTCCCACACCACCCTGGTGAGGAAGTCGGTCATCTTCATCGGGATCACCGGGCCCGCGGGCAGCGGCTCGAAGTTGGCGCTGCCGTTGCGTTTGGCGGGTTCGGTGACGGTGCGGGTGTCGTTCGGATTGACCGAGGCCGCGCCGAGGGCGGGCGGGGCGATCAGGAAGATGGTCAGCACCGGCAGCAGCAGGAACCAGGGACTGCGTGATTTGCCGTGATCGTGCCCGTGATCGTGGTCGGCCGCCGCGGGTTCAGCGCCCTCGGCACAGACCGGGACCGGCACCGGCACCGGCTTGTCCTTGTGCCGCATGCGGATGATGTCCTGGGCGATGGCCACGAAGGCCAGGCCCAGCATGACCACCGCGGCGGCGATCAGGAACGGCAGGAACGAGGGTTTGACGTAGCGCAGGTACTGGCCGTTGAGCGCGATCTTCAGCAGGGCGCCGCCGAGCAGCACCAGCAGGACGTTCTGCGTCTCGCGTCGCATCAGCGCACCTCACCGAAGACGAGCAGGAAGGCGCCGACCCCGCACAGGATCGCCACCAGGAAGGTCAGCGGCGCGAACCGCACGACGAACTTGCGACCGAAGGTACCGGCCTGCAGCGCGATCAGCTTGACGTCGACCGCGGGCCCGACCACCAGGAACACCAGCCTGGGCAGCAGCGGCAGCGCGGACATGCTGGCCGCGACCAGCGCGTCGGCCTCGCTGCACAGCGCCATGACCACCGCGGCCACCGCCATCACCAGCACGCCGAGCACGATCTGGCCGGAGAGCGAGTTGAAGAAGTCGGCCGCGGTGACCTTGAGCACCGCGGCGATGATGCCGCCGATGACCAGGAAGCCACCGGCTTCGACCAGGTCGTGCCGGGCGGTCTCGGCGAAGACGCCCCAGCGGGAGGTCCCGGCCGGGCGTTCGTAGCGGCGCAGCGCGCGTTCGGCGATCCACTCGGTCTTGCCGATGCGCACCCACAGCCAGCCCATGACCAGCGCGGTGGCCAGCGAGCCGACGAAGCGGGCCACCACCATCAGCGGTTCGCCCTGGAAGGCGACGGCGGTGGAGCCGAGCACGATCGGGTTCACCGCGGGCGCGGCCAGCAGGAAGGTCAGCGCGACCGCGGGCCGCACGCCCTGCTGCATCAGCCTGCCGGAGACCGGCACCGCACTGCACTCGCAGCCGGGCAGCGCCACCCCGGCCAGTCCGGCCACCGGCACCGCGAGCGCCTGGTTGCCGGGCAGCAGCCTGCGCAGCCGCTCCGGGGAGACGAAGGCCGCGATCGCGCCGCTGATCAGCACCCCCAGCACCAGGAACGGCATGGCCTGGATGCAGACGGAGATGAACACCGTGGAGGCGGTGCGGATCCGCTCGTCGGTCAGCAGGGCGGCGATCTGCCCCTGGAACACGATGGCCAGCAGCAGGACCCCGCAGAGGATTTCCAGCGAGGTGATGCCCCGGCCCCGTGGCTTGTGCCCGGTGGGCTCGGCCGTCTCAGTCGCAACGGTGCTCACGGGAGTCATGCTGCCATGCGATTGGGCGAATTGATAACCGTTGCCGAGAGGCAGCCATCCGGGCTACCGCGTTGCGCCCATCGGGGCCCAGGTGCTGGGACGGTCTCCCTGGGGTCTGGCGCGGGTGAATACCGTGGGGGATCGAGCCGGACCACGGCGAATCGATTGGGGTGGCGGATGACCTACACACTCGGCTGGGACGACGGCGTGGTCGTGGCCATCGACCAGCGGGTGCTGCCGCACGAGCTGCGGTGGTTGCGGCTGGCCACGGTCGAGGAGGTGATCGAGGCGATCACCACGCTGGCCGTGCGCGGGGCGCCCGCGATCGGCCTGGCCGGGGCGTTCGGGGTGGCGCTGTCCGCGCACCTGCACACCGACCCGGCGGTGGTGCGCGCCGACGCGGAGCGGCTGGCCAAGGCCCGGCCGACCGCGGTGAACCTGGCCTGGGGCGTGCGACGGGCGCTGGCCAAGCTGGAGCAGGGCGCGCCGGCGGTGCTGGCCGAGGCGTCGATGATGCTGGCCGAGGACGAGGCGGCCAACCGCACCGCCGCCCGGCTGGCCGCCGACCTGGTGCTCTCGCTGACCCCGGACCGGCCGCTGCGGGTGCTCACGCACTGCAACACCGGCAGGCTGGCCACCGCGGCCTGGGGCACCGCGCTGGGCGCGATCAGCGATCTGGCCGGGCGCGGCCTGATCGAGGAGGTCCTAGTTGACGAGACCCGCCCGCTGTTGCAGGGCGCCCGGCTGACCGCGTGGGAGCTGGCCGAACAGGGCATCCCGCACCGGTTGCTGGTCGACTCGGCCGCCGCCGCGGCGATGTCGCTGGGCCAGGTCGATGTGGTGCTGGTCGGCGCGGACCGGATCACCGCCCGCGGCGATGTGGCCAACAAGATCGGCACCTACGGGCTGGCGGTCTCCGCGGCCCGGCACCGGATCCCGTTCATCGTGGTCGCGCCGGAGTCCACCGTGGACAACACGCTGGCGCACGGCTCGGAGATCGTGGTCGAGGAGCGCGCCGCCGCGGAGGTCACCGCCTTCGGTGGCACGCCGGTGGCCCCGGCCGGGGTGGCCGTGTTCAACCCGGCCTTCGACGTGACCCCGGCCGAGCTGGTCAGCGCGGTGGTCACCGAGCGGCGGGTGTGGCGGCCCAATCACGGCGCGGCGCTGGCCGGGCGGATCACCGAGGCCCTCGGCGAGGGCTTGGACCTCTCCGGCGTGTACACCGACCCGGCGCTGTTCGGGGCGACCGCGGGCGCGCTGGCCGAGGAGTTCCGCGGCTCCTTCGACGCGGTGCTCGGCCTGGCCTCCGGCGGGTTGCTGCTGGGTGCGGCGCTGGCCCGGCACGCCGAGGTGCCGCTGGTGCTGCCGGGCAACCCGGTCGCGCCGGGCACCAGGGTGCTGGTGGTGGACGAGGTGCTCGGCGACCGGCTCGGCGATGCCGCCGAACTGGTGTGGGGCAGCGGCGGCACGGTGGCCGGGTTCGGCGTGCTGCTGGTGGAGTCCGGGTCCGGCGATGCGGAGAAACTGGCCCCGCACAAGGTGGTCGCGCTCGCCGAGGTGTCCGGATGAGCCCCGGGGCGGTGCTGGCCGCGGCCGCCCGCGAGCTGTACCAGCGGGGCTGGCTGCCCGGCACCTCGGGCAACATCTCGGTGCGGCTGACCGCGGAGACCGCGCTGATCACCGCCAGCGGACGGGACAAGGGCGCGCTGACCGAGTCCGACACGGTGCTGGTCGCGGTGGACACCTCCGCCGCGGTGCGTGCCGACGCGCCCAAGCCCTCGGCCGAGACGACCATCCACACCGCGATCTACCGGGCCACCAAGGCCGAGGCCGTGGTGCACACCCACTCCCCCTACGCCACCGCGGTGGCCACCCTGGCCGGTCACCGCACCGAACTGTCCACAGTGGACTTCCGGGACTTCGAACTGTTGAAGGGCCTGGGATTGCGCGATCCCAGCGCGACCTCGATCCCGGTGTTCCCCAACCACGCCGACGTGCCGCGGATCGCCGCCGAGGTGGAGCGGTACCTGATCGGGCACCCGGACGCGCCGCCGGTGCTGCTGATCGAACATCATGGGCTCACCACCTGGGGTGCGGACTACGCGCAGGCCCGCAACCGGATGGAATGCGTGGAGTCCCTCTGCCAGTTGTCGCTGTTGTTGAAAGGACGTGCGTTCTCATGACGCTCTTGCAGGTCATGCCGGAAACCGAGCCCACCACCGTCGAGTTGCGCACCAGGGACAGCGAGAAGATCGCGGCCACGCTGGCCGAGCTGGGGGTGGAGTACGAGAACTGGGCGACCAGGGACCTGCCGGCCAAGGCCGATCAGGACACCGTGCTGGCCGCCTACGCCACCGAGGTCGAGGACCTCAAGGCCAAGGGCGGGTTCCGGCTGGTCGACGTGGCCGCGCTGCGCCCCGATCCCGCGGACGAAACCTATCCGGCCCGCGCGGCCAAGGCCCGCGGCACCTTCCTGGACGAGCACCGGCACGCCGAGAACGAGGTCCGCTTCTTCGTCGCCGGCCAGGGCTGCTTCTACCTGCACCTGAACGAGCGGGTGTACGCCGTGGTGTGCGAGGCGGGCGACCTGTTGTCGGTGCCCGCCGGGACCACGCACTGGTTCGACATGGGCCCCACCCCCGACTTCGTGGCCATCCGCTTCTTCGAGGAGGAGGACGGCTGGGTGGGCGACTTCACCGGCGACCCCATCGCGGCCAGGTTCCCCCGCCTGGACGAACTGGTGGCGGAACCCGCGTGAGCACAGCGCAGGCGGTGGTCCTGGATATCGAGGGCACCACGAGTCCACTGGCCGCCGTGCACGACCAGCTCTTCCCGTACGCGCGGGCCCGGGTGGCCGACTGGCTGGCCGGGCACCGGGACACGCCCGAGGCGATCGAGGTCGTCGAGGGCGTGCGCGCGGAACTCGGCAGGCCCCAGGCGACCGAAGCCGAGGTGGTCGCGACCCTGGTGGGCTGGATCGACGAGGACGTGAAGGCCCGCCCGCTCAAACAACTCCAGGGCCTGATCTGGCACAGCGGCTTCCAGGCCGGTGACCTGCGCGGACAGGTCTACCCGGATGTGCCGGTGGCGTTGAAGAGCTGGCAGGCAGCCGGGCTGGGCCTGCACATCTACTCCTCCGGTTCGGTGGCCGCGCAACAGGACTGGTTCCGGCACAGCGACCACGGCGACCTGTCCGGCCACCTCAGCGGCCACTTCGACCTGACCACCGCGGGCCCCAAACGCGAGGCCGCCTCCTACCGGCGGATCACCGAGGCACTGGGCGTGCCGGCGGCGGCCACGCTGTTCCTCTCCGACGTGACCGCGGAACTGGACGCGGCGGTCGAGGCGGGCTGGCAGGCGGTCGGCGTCCGGCGTCCCGGCGAGGCACATGGCCCGGACGGCGACCATCGATGGATCACCGAGTTCGGCGAACTCACCTTGCCCTGACCACAACAGCCAACGCGGCGTACAACAACGGCCAACACACCGTCCATAACGGCCAACACTCGCGGAGGGGTTAGACCTGTTCGGAGTGTTGGCCGTTCTTGTACCGGGTGTTGGCCGTTGTGGGACGGGGGTTAGGGGTTGGTTTGGGCTGCGGCGTCGAGCAACTCGGTGCGGAGTTGGGACGCGGTGGAGACGACCAGCATGAGCAGGGTGCTCAGGGGGGCGGCGCCCATGCCTTCGGCGGGGAAGGCGTAGCGCAGGGTGACGTCCATGCCGGTGCCGGTGCGGATCACGCCCAGAGTGCCGAAGAGGCCCTGGCCTGCGCGTTCGGCGGCTGAGGCGGCCAGTTTCTCGTCGTCGGGCAGGTCCCAGGCGACCACGCAGGTCAGGCTCAGCACGGTCAGGCCCTCGGAGAGTTGCATGGCCTGCACCGCGCAGGGGACCTCGCCGTGCCGGAAGGTCAGCGCGCCGTCGTCGTCGACGTGCACGTCGTGGAACATCTCCAGGGCTTCCCTGGCCGCGGTCAGCAGGGTCGCGGTGGTCAGCGCTTCGGTCACCGGGTGCCTCCGGTCACGGGTTCGATGCCCACGGCCTGGATGGGGTCGATGTGTTCCAGGGAGAACTCCTCGGGTTTTGCCGTGACGGGGTTGGGCAGCGCCCCTCCGTACCGGCGGTCGCGCATGGCGAACTGCTCGCAGGCCCGCCACAGGTCGCGGCGGTCGAAGTCCGGCCACAGGATGTCCTGGAAGACCAGTTCGGCGTAGGCGGACTGCCAGAGCAGGAAGTTGCTGGTGCGTTGCTCGCCGCTGGGGCGGATGAACAGGTCCACGTCCGGCATCTCCGGCTGGTACATGTGCCGGGCCAGCATCTTCTCGTCGACCTTGTCCGGGTTGATCTTCCCGGCGGCGACCAGGCGGGCGATCTCGCGGGCGGCGTCGCCGACCTCGGCGCGGCCGCCGTAGTTCAGGCACATGGCCAGGTTGATCACGGAGTTGTCCTTGGTGCGCTCCTGCGCGACCTCCAGCTCCTTGATCACGCTGCGCCACAGCTTGGGGCGGCGGCCTGCCCAGCGGATGCGCACACCCAGCTCGTCCAGCTCATCGGTGCGGTCGCGGATCACGTCCCGGCTGAAGCCCATCAGGAACCGCACCTCATCCGGGGTGCGCTTCCAGTTCTCGGTGGAGAAGGTGTACAGCGAGATCCATTTCACACCCAGCTCGATCGCGCCCTTGACCACCTCGACCACGACCGCTTCGCCGCGCTTGTGCCCCTCGGTGCGCGGCAGCCCGCGCTCCTTGGCCCAGCGGCCGTTGCCGTCCATCACCACGGCGATGTGCTTGGGCACCAGGTCGGCGGGGATCGCCGGCGGGCGCGCGCCGGAGGGATGCGGATCCGGTGGCCGGACGCTCGTGTCGGCGCGTCCAACCCGCCGTCGCAGCATCGTCGGCTTCCTCCTCATCGTGAGAACAACTAGATCTGTGGCTCGGGCACCACGGCCGAGCGCTTCCGTTCCACCAACGGTAGCGAACGCAGCTGGCGCTCCAGATGCCACTGGAGGTGCGCGGCCACCAGGCCGCTGCCCTCCCGCCGCGCGGAGTGACTGGCCTGCTCGGCGACCGGCCAGTCGCCGTGCAGCAGTGCCTCCAGCAGGCCGATGGTCTCCTGGGTCGGTTTGGTCGACCCCGGTGGGCGGCAGCGGTGGCACACCGCGCCCCCGGCCTGCACGCTGAAGGACTGATGCGGACCCGGCACCCCGCAGCGCGCGCACTCGCTGAGCGCGGGCGCCCACCCGGCGTACCCCATGGCCCGCAACAGGAAGGCATCCAGCACCAGCGGCGCGTCCCGGCTGTTGTCGGCCAGTGCCCGCAACGCGCCGACCACCAGCATATACAGCCGCAGCGCCGGCGCGTTCTCCTCGGCGGTGAGCCGGTCGGCGGTCTCCAGCACCGCGCAGCCCGCGGTGTAGCGCGGGTAGTCGCCGACGATGGGGGCGCCGAAGGCGTCCAGGGTCTGCACCTGGGTGATCACATCCAGCGTGCGGCCGGTGTAGAGCTGCACGTCGATGTGGCAGAACGGTTCCACCCTGGCGCCGAAGCGGGAGGTCATCCGGCGCACGCCCTTGGCCACCGCGCGCACCTTGCCGTGCCTGCGGGACAGCAGCGTGACGATGCGGTCCGCCTCGCCCAGCTTCTGCACCCGCAGCACCACGCCGGTGTCGCGGTAGAGGCTCACCCGGTCATCGTCCCATGCCCGGGTGTCAAGCTCAGAATCCCAGGCGGCGGAGCTGCTTGGGGTCCCGCTGCCAGTCCTTGGCGATCTTGACGTGCAGGTCCAGGTAGACCTTGGTGCCGAGCAGGCTCTCGATGTGCTTGCGCGCGGTCGAGCCGACCTGCTTCAACCGGGCCCCCTTGTGCCCGATCATGATCCCCTTCTGGCTGTCCCGCTCCAGGTAGACCACGGCGTGCACGTCGATCATGTCGGTGCGGCCCGGGTGCGGCACCATCTCCTCGACGGTGACCGCGATCGAGTGCGGCAGCTCGTCCCGCACGCCTTCCAGGGCGGCCTCCCGGATCAGCTCGGCGACCAGGGTGGCCTCCGGCTCGTCGGTCAGCTCGCCGTCGGGGTAGAGCTGCGGGCCGCGCGGCAGGCGGTCCACCAGCAGCTGGGTCAGCGTCTCGACCTGGAAGCCGTCCACCGCGGAGACCGGGATCAGGTCGGTGAACTCCATGATCTCCTGCAGCGCGAGCAGCTGCTGGCCCACCATGTCCTGGCTGACCAGGTCGGTCTTGGTGACGATGCCGATCACCGGGGTGTTCTTGGAGATCTTCTTCAGCTCGGCGGCGATGAACTTGTCACCCGGCCCGACCGGCTGGTCGGCAGGCACGCACAGCCCGACCACGTCGACCTCCGACCAGGTCTCCCGGACCAGGTCGTTGAGCCGCTGGCCGAGCAGGGTGCGCGGGCGGTGCAGGCCGGGGGTGTCCACGATGACCAGCTGCGCGTCCGGCCGGTGCACCACACCGCGGATGGTGTGCCGGGTGGTCTGCGGGCGGCTGGAGGTGATGGCGACCTTGGTGCCGACCAGTGCGTTGGTGAGGGTGGACTTGCCGGCGTTGGGCCTGCCGACGAAGCAGGCGAAGCCGGAGCGGTGGGTGTCACTGACGCTGGTCACCCGTCCATTCTCGCAGCTCCCTGGCGAAGGACTCCCTGGCCTCCGGCTTGAGCAGGGCCTGCAGCACCAGCACCGCGAAGACCAACGGGACCAGCGCCTGTGGGGTGAACTGGCCGAGCAGCGCTCCGCCGGCCAGGTTGAGCAGCGCCCCGCCGACCACGATCCACTCCACCGCCAGCGCGGTGGTGCGCGCCCACGGCTCGCCGCGGCCGAACCGGAGGGCGCTCACCAGCAGCAGCACCATGATCAGCATCGAGGCCACCAGGATCAGGGCCTGCAGGGCCAGATTGTTCCTGGCCCAGGCGCGGTCGCTCTCCTGGCTGAGCAGGACCAGCACGAAGCCGTTGAGCCCGAGGTTGAGCAGGACCTGGATGATCACCACGACCTGGGTGATCCGCAGAAACTTCGGCATAGGCCGTGTTGTAGCCCTGGTCTACCGGGATCCTTCCCGGACCGGCGGGCTGATCCGGTGCAGTTCCAGGGTGTCCGGCAGCGGCGCCCGGCCGGGTCCGCCCGCGGCCAGCCAGCGGTCCAGGTCGCCGAGCACCGCCTCGCCCAGGATCAGGCCCAGCCACACCGGTTTGCCGCCGCCGGGCCGCTGCACCACGACCACGTTGGACTGGGCGCACACGTCCAGGCAGTCCGACACGGTCACCTTGGCGCCGTGCGCCGCGGCGATCTCGCGCAACTGGCGCAGCTGCTCGTCGTGGTCGATCTCGGGGTGCTTGCGGATGGTCCCGCAGCAGCAGTCACGGCACACGGTCAGACGCACAGGCGTCCACGCTACGGGGCCACCGGTACCGAAACCGAGCGCCGGGAGCGTGAGGTGGCGATCATCATGGAGCAGACCGCGGCGATCATGCAGAGTCCGGCCGCCAGGTACCAGGAGACGGTGTAGGTGCCCAGGTGCTCGCGCAGCAGGCCGGCGCCGGTGGCCGCGATGGCCGCGCCGATCTGGTGCGAGGCGAAGACCCAGCCGAAGACGACCGGTCCGTCGGCGCCGAAGTGCTCCCGGCAGAGCGCGACCGTGGGCGGCACGGTGGCCACCCAGTCCAGGCCGTAGAAGATGATGAAGACCAGCATGCTGGGCCCGGTCCTGGCGTCGAACAGGCTGGGCAGCACGAACAGGGACACCCCGCGCAGCAGGTAGTAGGCGCCCAGCAGCAGCCGGGAGTCGACCCGGTCGGTGAGCCAGCCGGAGAAGACGGTGCCGACGATGTCGAAGATGCCGACCAGGGCGAGCAGTCCGGCGGCGGTGGTGGTCGGCATGCCGTGGTCGTGCGCGGCCGGGATGAAGTGCGTGCCGACCAGGCCGTTGGTGCTCATCCCGCAGATGGCGAAACCGATGACCAGAAACCAGAACGTCTTGACCCGGGCGGCGGCGGCCAGCGCGGTGAGCGCCCGCCGGGCCGCGCCGCCGGCAGGCCGGGCCGGGGCCTGCGGTTCGCCGGTGGCGCCGTAGGCGGTCAGGCCGACCTCAGCCGGGTGGTCGCGCAGCAGCCACAGCACCAGCGGGGCCACCGCGAGCGCGCCGAGGGCGACCACGAGCGAGGCCCAGCGCCAGCCGTAGGACTCCACCAGCAGGGCCTGCACCGGCAGGAACACCAGCTGACCGGCGGCGCTGCCCGCGGTGAGCACGCCGGTGACGATGCCGCGGTGCTTGACGAACCAGCGGGTGGTGACGGTGGCGACGAAGGCCAGCGCCATCGACCCGGTGCCCAGTCCGACGAACACGCCCCACAGCAGCACCAGCTGCCAGGAGGCGGTCATGAACACGGTCAGCCCGCTGCCCGCGGCGACCAGCGCCAGCGCGCAGGCCACCACCTTGCGGATGCCGAAGCGTTCCATCAGCGCGGCGGCGAACGGCGAGGTCAGCCCGAACAGCAGCAGGTTGATCGAGACGGCGAGGGAGATGGTGCCCAGCGGCCAGCCGAACTCCTGTTGCAGCGGGTTGATCAGCACGCCGGGGGTGGCGCGGAACCCGGCGGCGCCGACCAGCGCGACGAAGGCGACGGCGGCCACCACCCAGGCCCGGTGCAGCCGGGGACGGGTGAGCTGGGTCTGGGTCACCGAGTCAGCCTCGGTCAGCGCCGGGCCGGACACGAGTGGCCCGAAGGCCATCCTGTGCAAGGATCGGGCCATGGCCCGTCCGCATCGTGTCGCCGTGCTGACCTTCGACCACGCCGCCGGGGTGGATCTCGGGGTGCCGCCGCAGGTCTTCGGCACCGCGCGGGACGAGGACGGCAGGCGGCTCTACGAGGTGCGGGTGTGCACCCCGGACGGCGGCCCGGTCTGGGCCACGGCCGGGTACCAGGTGCATCCCCAGCACGGGCTGGAGGCGTTCGAGTGGGCGGACACGGTGGTGGCCTGCGGGGTGCACGACGGGCCGATTGTCAGCGAGGGCGTGCTGCCCGAGGGGGTCGGCGAGGCGTTCCGGGCGGCGGTGGCGGCCGGGAAGCGGGTGATGTCGATCTGCACCGGGGCGTTCGCGCTGGCCGCGGCGGGTTTGCTGGACGGGCGGCCGGCGACCACGCACTGGTGGTGGGTGAACCGGTTCCGCCGGCTGTTCCCCGAGGTGCGGCTGAACCAGGAGGTGCTCTTCGTGGACGACGGCCAGGTGCTGACCTCGGCCGGGGTGGCCGCGGGCCTGGATCTGTGCCTGCACGTGGTGCGCCTGGACCACGGCAGTTCGGTGGCCAACCGCAGTGCCCGGCGGTGCGTGGTGGCGCCGTGGCGGGACGGCGGGCAGGCCCAGTTCATCGAGCGCCCGCTGCCGGTGGAGCCGGATTCGGGCACCACCGAGGTCCGCGAGTGGATGCTGGGCAACCTGGAACAGCCCCTCGAACTGCGGGAACTGGCCGGGCGGGCGCGGATGAGCGTGCGCACCTTCACCCGCCGTTTCCGCGAGGAGACCGGTCTCAGCCCCGGCCAGTGGCTGGTGCGGCAGCGGGTGGAACTGGCCCGCCGGCTGCTGGAGGAAACCGACCTCCCGGTGGACCGGATCGCCCGCCAGGCCGGCTTCGGCACCTCGGCCTCCCTGCGCGCGCACCTGCGCAGCCAGCTCGGCACCGCGCCCAGCAGCTACCGCCGCACCTTCCGCCAGACCGGCTGACCCCCGCGCCGACTTGGCCCAACTCGTACGCCCGGTTTGCCCAACTGGCTGTACGAGTTGGGCAAACCGGGCGCTTGGTCAGTGGGTGGTGTGGGCGTTGCCGTTGCTGTCGGCCACGTGCACCGGGGCCTTCGGGGCCAGGTCGCGCACCGCGGCCAGCGAGTCCTCGTCCGCGGTCGCGGCGGCGGTGACCACGGCCGCGGCTTCCAGCCCGTCCACCCCGCTGGCCACCGCGGCGGCCACCGCGGCCTGCAACGCGGTCAGTTTCAGCGAGGGCAGCGCGACCGTGGTGGCGGCGTAGGTCCGGCCGTCGGTGTCGCGGACCGCGGCGCCCTCGGCCGCGCCGGTGCGGGCACGCGAGGCGCGGGCCAGCACGACGAGTTTGGTGTCTTCGGGATCCAGCTCAGGCACGGCTGTCCTTTCCGTCGGTCTCGGCCACGGCGGCCGGGGTCAGCGCCCCGGCCGGGGTCACCAGCACAGTGGTGATCCGCATCCGGCCGCGGTTGTCCTTGCCGCCCTCGGCACGCAGCCGCAGGCCCTCGATCTCCGCCTCCGCGCCGGGCAGCGGGACCCGGCCCAGCCGCTGGGCGAGCAGGCCGCCGACCGTCTCCACCTCGGAGGCGTCCAGTTCCACGCCGAAGTAGGCGCCCAGGTCCTCCACCGGCAGCCGGGAGGAGACCCGGATCGCGGGGGTGCCATCGCCGAGCACTTCGATCGGCGGGCGTTCGTCGGCGTCGTGCTCGTCGGTGATCTCGCCGACGATCTCCTCGATGATGTCCTCGATGCTGAGCAGCCCGGCGGTGCCGCCGTACTCGTCCACCGCGATGGCCAGGTGGTTGCGGGAGAGCTGCATTTCCTTGAGCAGTTCGGCCAGCCGTTTGGAGTCGGGCACGAAGCTGGCCGGGCGCATCAGCTCGCGCACCCCGACCGTGCGGTCGGCCTCGGCCACGCCCTCCACCGAGGAGCGCACCAGGTCCTTGAGGTTCACCACGCCGACCACGTCGTCCACGCTCTCCCCGATCACCGGGATCCGGGAGAACCCGGTGCGCAGACAGAGTGCGAGGGCTTGGCGGACCGACTTGTCCTGTTCGATCCAGACGATCTCGGTGCGCGGCACCATGACCTCGCGGGCGATGGTGGCGCGCAGCTCGAACACCGAGTGGATCATCTCGCGCTCGCCGGCGGCGACCACGCCGCGTTCCTGGGCCAGGTCGACCAGTTCGCGCAGTTCGACCTCGGAGGAGAACGGGCCTTCCCGGAAGCCGCGGCCGGGGGTGATCGCGTTGCCGATCAGGATCAGCAGCCGGGCCAGCGGGCCGAGCACCGAGACCAGGGCGCGCACCGGTCCGGCGACCAGGATGCCCACGCTGTAGGGGTGCTGGCGGCCGATGGTGCGCGGGCCGACGCCGACCAGCACGTAGCTGGCCACCAGCATGCTCAGCATGGCCACCAGCGCGGCCAGCCATTCCGGCTGGAACCAGAACAGGCAGGCCAGGGTGACCAGCACGGTCGCGGCGAGTTCGCAGCCCAGTCGCAGCAACAGCAGCAGGTTGATGTGCCGGGGCCGGTCGGCGACCACCAGCGCGAGCTGGCGGGCCCCGGCCCGGCCCTGCCGGACCAGGGCGTCCACCCTGGCCCTGGAGACCGTGCCGAGCGCGGCGTCGGCGGCGCCGAACAATCCGGCGGCGAGCACCAGCAGGACCGCGATGACCACGAGCGAGACGGGGTCGGACATCGCCGCGGCCGCCTCAGTTCGCGGAGTCGGAGTCCGCGCGCCGCTCCGGCTCCGCCGCCACGGCGGGCGCCTCGGCCTCGGATCCGGCCGCGGGTTCGACGGGTTCCCCGGTCTCCCCCTCGTGCAGGCCGACCGCGCCGAGCACCTTGTCGTCGGCGGCGCGCTGCTGTTCCTGCGCCCGCGCGCCGCGGAAGTCGGCGAGGATGCGGTTCTGCAGGGAGAACATCTCCCGCTCCTCCTCCGGCTCGGCGTGGTCGTAGCCGAGCAGGTGCAGCACGCCGTGCACGGTGAGCAGGTGCAGTTCGTCGGTGAGGCTGTGTCCGGCCTTGCGGGCCTGGTCCTTGGCGAAGGCCGGGCAGAGCACGATGTCGCCGAGCAGCGCGGGCCCGACCCCGGCCGCGTCGGGGCGGCGCGCGGAATCCAGCTCGTCCATCGGGAAGGCCATCACGTCGGTGGGACCGGGCAGGTCCATCCACCGCTCGTGCAGGTCGGACATCACGTCCAGCTCGACCAGCAGCACGGACAGCTCTGCTAGAGGGCTGACACCCATGCGGTCCAGCGCGAACCTCGCCGCGTCGACGATCGAGGTCTCCTCGACCCCGACCCCGGACTCGTTGGCGATCTCGATGCTCAACGCCTTGCCTTTCGGGTGTGGGCGCGCTGCCCGGCAGCGCCGTTCTCTGCGTTGTCCTGCACGACCTGCCAGCGGTCGTAGGCGTCCACGATCTCCCCGACCAGGCGGTGCCGCACAACGTCCTGGCTGGTCAGGATGGAGAAATGCACATCGTCCACGCCTTCGAGGATGTCCCGGACCACCTTGAGACCGCTGCGCTGCCCGCCGGGCAGGTCGATCTGGGTGATGTCACCGGTGACCACGATCTTGGAGCCGAAGCCGAGCCGGGTGAGGAACATCTTCATCTGCTCGGGCGTGGTGTTCTGCGCCTCGTCCAGGATGATGAAGGCGTCGTTGAGGGTGCGGCCGCGCATGTAGGCCAGCGGGGCGACCTCGATGGTCCCGGCCTGGGTGAGCCGGGGGATCGACTCCGGGTCGACCATGTCGTGCAGCGCGTCGTAGAGCGGCCGCAGGTACGGGTCGATCTTGTCGTAGAGGGTGCCGGGCAGGTAGCCCAGCCGCTCCCCCGCCTCGACCGCGGGCCTGGTCAGGATGATCCGGCTGACCTGCTTGGCCTGCAACGCCTGCACGGCCTTGGCCATGGCCAGGTAGGTCTTGCCGGTGCCGGCCGGGCCGATGCCGAAGACCACGGTGTTCGCGTCGATGGCGTCCACGTAGTGCTTCTGGTTCAGCGTCTTGGGCCGGATGGTGCGCCCGCGCCGGGAGATGATGTTGAGGCTGAGCACCTCGGCCGGGGATTCCTCGGTGCCCGCGCTGAGCATGGCCACCGTGCGGCGCACCGCGTCCTGGCCCACCGGCTGGCCCTTGCCGGCCAGGGTGATGAGTTCGGCGAAGACTCGTTCGGCGAAGGCGACGTCGGCAGGCTCACCGGTCAGGGTCAGCTCGTTGCCGCGGACGTGCACGTCGGCGGTGAGCAACTCCTCAAGCAGGCGCAGGTTCTCATCGCTGGAACCCAGCAACGCCAGGACTGCGGTGTCGGGCAGGGAGATCTTCGACCCGGGCTGGGTCGCTTCACCAGGTGCGGTACCGGCCACGTGGCCTCGGGCCTGCTTTCTGCGGACGACTGGACTGGACGACGGATGTGGACTGTCGCCTCAGATGCTAACGCCAGGCCCTGACGCGTCCCCACCGCAATAGCGCTCGTGCCCAGGGTGTGTCCGCCGGGTGGCGTGCGTGAGCGCCGGAGTCCAGGTCGTTCCTGGTGGTGTCGCAGGAGCAGCCTCGTACCGGGTTGTACGTGGCTGTTCCGGCGGTGCCACCAGGGGCGGGCTGGGCCCGGCGATCGCGTGTGCCACCCGGCGGACACACCCTAACCGGGCCAGCCCAGGCGGGTGCCGCCGAGCAGGTGCAGGTGGGCGTGGAAGACGGTCTGGCCGCCGCCGGGGCCGGTGTTGGCGATGAGCCGGTAGCCGGGTTCGGCGATGCCGGTGGCCGCGGCCACCTCGGCGGCCAGGCCGATCAGCTCGGCGGCCAGTCCGGGGTCGGCGGCGGTCATGCCGGGCACGTCGCGGTGGTGCGCCTTGGGCACGATCAGCACGTGCACCGGGGCCTGTGGCGCGAGGTCGTCGAAGGCCAGCGCGTGTTCGCTGCCGGCGCGCACCCTGGCGGGCAGCTCACCAGCCACGATCCGACAGAACACACAACCGTTCACGTGCTCAGGTCGCTTCCCGGGAACACCTCGCGGATGTGGTCCTCCAGCAGTTGGACCATCAGTTCCGGCGGCATCGCCTCCGGGGTGATCAGGCCGTGCAGGACCAGGCCGTCGGTGAGCGCGAGCAGCCGCAGCGCCTCGCGCACCGGGTCCGCGCCTGCCCGCAGGATGCCTTCGTCGGCGGCGTCGCGCAGGCGTTCGAGGAGCCAGTCGGCGATCACCTCGTCGCCCTTGCGGCCGGCGGCGCGCAGCACCGGGTCGACCCTGGCCCTGGTGACGAAGGCCATCCACACCTCGGCGGAGACCTTGCTGTCGGCGTCCAGCGGCAGCAGCGTGGTCAGCAGGCGGCGGACCCGCCAGGGCGCGGAGTGTTCCTGCGGCGGCACGCCGTGTTCGTCGAGGGCGCGGGCCCGTTCGGTGAACTTCTCCGCGGCCAGGTCCATCGCGAAGTGCAGCAACGCGTCCTGGGTGGGGAAGTAGTGCCGGAGCGCGCCTGCCGACCAGCCGGACTCGGCGGCCACCGCGCGCACCGAGGCGCGTTCGACGCCGTCGCGCTGGACCACCCGCCACACGGCCTGGGCGAGTTCCCGGCGACGGGCCTCGTGGTCGACGAGTTTGGGCACTGTACTTTTCTAGCACAGCCGTGTTATAAAAAATCCACCCGCGATTCCACCGGCAGAGTGGACACAAATCTCGACACAGATCGTTCGAACCCCGGACTTGCCACAGGGTGGGTGATGGGGGTGGTTGCGTCGCGACGGAGCCTGGGGGTCACTCCGTCGCGACGCAACCGCGCCGGACCGAGGGGGGAGGTGTCCGGCGATCCTTCGGGTGCCCGTCACCCGAGGCCAGCGTTTGGCAAGTGCTCTGAGGTGGGCCGACGAAGGCTGCCCCAGAACTTTCTTGCCCGTCGGCGACAGAGCGTAGCTCCTTTCCGGCCCCTCGCGCTACACCTGGACCGAATGGATCACGCCGCTTGGCGCGCCAAAGCTGCCGTTTGGCGATCGATCGCTGGGCCGGTCGCCATTTCCCGTGGACGCACTAGCAGAACTGCGCGGAAGTCGTTGCTAACGAGCAACTTCGCCAGTGCCTCCGGTGGGTTGCCAACGCCTGGTCAGCACCCCGATGGCGCCCAGCGCGACGGCCGCGGCGGTGGAGGCGCGCAGCACGGTCGGGCCGAGCCGGACGGGGGTGGCCCCGGCTTCGACGAGTCGCGAGACCTCGCTCTCCGTGATACCGCCCTCCGGACCGACCACGATGAGCAGATCGCCCTCGGCGGGCAGCTCGACCTCGCCCAGCACCACCTCGGCCGCCTCGTGCAGCACCAGGGTGACGGCACTGGCCTGGACGAGCTGGGCGAGCTGACCGGTGCCCAGTGGCTCACCGACCTCGGGCACCCAGGCGCGGCGGGCCTGTTTGGCCGCCTGGAGCGCGGTAGCGCGCCACCGGCCCAGCGCCTTGGCCCCGCGTGGTCCGTCCTCCCAGCGGGCCACACAGCGGGCCGCACGCCACGGGTGCACGGCGTCCACCCCGGCCTCGGTGGCCAGTTCGACCGCCAGCTCGCCGCGGTCGCCTTTGATCAGCGCCTGCACCAGCACCACCCGGGGGCTGGGCGCCGGCTCGGCCCAGCGCGCCAGCACGTCCAGGTCGAGGAAGTCCTTGCCGACCGCGGTCACCGCGCACCGGGCCAGGCCGCCCGCGCCGTCGGAGAGCACCAGCTGCTCCCCGACGCGCGTGCGCAGCACGGTGGCCGCGTGCCTGCCCTCCGGTCCGTCCAGCCGGGCCTGCTCGCCAGGCGGCAGGCTCTCGGTGTGGAAGACCGGGATGCCGTGGATCAACGCTGTCCGAAGGAGTGCCGCAGCCGGGAGAACAGCCCGCCGCCGTTGCGCCCGTTGGCGTTGGTGGCCAGTTCGGAGGCCTCCTCGCCGCGGAGTTCGGCGAGCTGGCGCAGCAGCGCGGTCTGTTCCTCGTCCAGCTTGGTCGGCACCACGACCTCGACGTGCACGTGCAGGTCGCCGCGGCCGTCGACCCGGCCGGAGGAGCGCAGCCGGGGCATGCCCTTGCCGGGCAGCACCAGCTCGGTCTCCGGCTGGGTGCCCGGGTCCAGCGGCAGTTCCTGCACGCCGTCCAGGGTCTGCATCGGGATGGTCGCGCCCAGCGCGGCCGCGGTCATCGGCACCCGGATCGTGCAGTGCAGCTCGGTGCCGTCCCTGGTGAAGGTGTCGTGCGGCAGTTCCTCGACCTCGACGTAGAGGTCGCCTGCCGGTCCGCCGCCGGGGCCGACCTCGCCCTGGCTGGCCAGCCGGACCCGCATGCCGTCGGCCACGCCCGGCGGGATCTTGACGTTGATGGTGCGCCGCGAGCGCACCCGGCCCTCGCCTGCGCACTGCTGGCACGGGTCGGGGATGACCTCGCCGAAGCCGCGGCAGACCGGGCAGGGCCGCGCGGTGACGACCTGGCCGAGGAAGGAGCGCTGCACGGACTGGACCTCGCCGCGCCCGCCGCAGGTGTCGCAGCGGGTCGGGGAGCTGCCCTCGGCGCAGCCGGAGCCCTCGCACAGGGTGCACAGGACCGCGGTGTCCACGGTCAGCTCGCGGGTGATGCCGGTGGCGCACTCCTCCAGGCTGGCTTCCAGGCGGATCAGCGCGTCCGAACCGGGCTGGGTCCGGCTGCGCGGTCCCCGGCTGGCCGGTCCGCCGCCGAAGAAGGCGTCCATGATGTCGCCGAGGCCGAACCCGGCGAACGGGTCGCCCATGCCGCCGCCACCGCGTCCGCCGCCACCGCCGCCGGGCGAGAGCGGGTCACCGCCGAGGTCGACGATCTTGCGCTTCTCCGGGTCGGAGAGCACCTCGTAGACCGCGGTGACCTCACGGAAACGCTGCTGGGCACTCTCCTCCGGGTTCACATCCGGGTGCAGCTCGCGGGCGAGCTTGCGATAAGCCCGCTTGATCTCCTCCTGCGATGCGTCCGAACGCACGCCCAGAGTGCCGTAGTAGTCCCTTGCCACCGTCTCCCAGTCCCTACTTCCCCACAGCCGGCGCCGCTCAGCGACCGGCCAGGATGTCTCCCACGTATGCGGCAACGGCGCGGACGGCCGCCATCGTTCCCGGATAGTCCATTCTTGTCGGCCCGACCACACCCATGCCGCCCAGCACGGTGCCGGCGGAGGAGCCGTAACCGATGGAGACCACGGAGGTGCTGCGCATCCCCTCGGCCTCGTTCTCCTCACCGATCCGCACCGTGATCGTCGACTGGTCGTGCGCCGCCTGCAGCAGCTTCAGCACGACGACCTGTTCCTCCAGCGCCTCCAGCACATTACGCAGGGAGTTGGGGAAGTCGGCCACGTTGCGGGTCAGGTTGGCGGTGCCGCCCAGCAGCAACCGCTCCTCCGGGTGCTCCACCAGCGATTCGATCAGCGCGGTGCACACCCGGATCATGATGTCGCGCAGTTCGGTCGGGGCGGCCTCGGGCAGCTCGGCGACCCGCGCGGAGGCGTCGCTGAGCCTGCGCCCGACCAGGGTCGAGTTGAGCACCGACCGCACCCGGGCCACATCGTCCGGGCTGATCACATCGCCGAGGTCGACCATGCGCTGCTCGACCCGGCCGGTGTCGGTGATGGTGACCAGCATCAGCCGGGCCGCGGTGATCGGCACCACCTCGATGTGCCGGACCGAGGACCTGGTCAGGGTCGGGTACTGCACCACCGCGACCTGCCGGGTCAGCTGGGCGAGCAACCGGACGCTGCGCCGGAGCACGTCGTCCAGGTCCATCGCCCCGTCCAGGAAGGCCTGGATGGCCCGGCGCTCGGCCGTGGACAGCGGTTTGACCTCGGAGAGCCGGTCCACGAAGACCCGGTAGCCCTTGTCGGTGGGCACCCGGCCCGCGCTGGTGTGCGGCTGGGTGATGTAGCCGTCCTCTTCCAGCACGGCCATGTCGTTGCGCACGGTCGCGCTGGACACCCCGAGGTTGTGCCGATCGACCAGCGCCTTGGACCCGACCGGCTCCTGGGTGTTGACGTAGTCGGCGACGATCGCCCGCAACACCTCGAAGCGCCGGTCCTCCGGCGACCCTGTGTTCACCGCGCGTCACCTCCCTGTCGGCACCAAGTCTAGGGTCTGGGGTGGGGTGCACGGCGCGAGTGCTGGCAGGGAGGCCGGGGTGATCTTCAAGGACGTCCGGGACGGGCGGCCGTACCCGGACCACGGGCTGAGTACCAGGGAGTGGGCGAAGATCCCGCCCCGCCCGGTCCGGCTGGACGAATTGGTGACCACGAAGAAGGTCCTGGAGCTGGACCGCCTGCTCAGTTCCGACTCCACTTTCTTCGGCGACCTGTTCGCCCACGCGGTGCAGTGGCGCGGGGAGATGTTCCTGGAGGACGGGCTGCACCGGGCGGTGCGGGCGGCGCTGCAGCAACGCAACTTCATCCACGTCCGGGTGCTGGCGCTGGGGTAGGTCGCCGCATCAGGGCTCGGTGCCCTTCGGGTGCCCGACGCAGGCGGCCTGGACCCAGACCGTGTGCCGGTCCTCGTCCAGCAGGTACCAGATCCGGCCACCACCGGTGACCTCGATCTGCCATTGCGGCAGGGTCCGGCCGCGGTGGGTTCCGGTGGCCAGCAGGCGCCGGAGCTGGTGGTGCCGGGGGGTGGGCTTGCCCGGTCCGGGACCGGGGTCGGCGCGCATCGTCTCCCAGGCCCGGCGCAGGTTGCCCGGGGCGAGGTTCTCCAGTTCCTGCCAGCCCTTGACCGCCTCGGTGGTGCTGAACCGGACCTGCCACTCCGCGCCGATCGCCGGGGGTGCGACCGGATCGCCCTTCTTCGGACTCACGCCTGGGACGCCTCCGGTGCGGGGACCTCGCCCAGGTCCTCGCCGTCCTTGCGCAGGATGGCCAGCAGTTCGGGATCGGCGTGGATCTCGGCGGTGTGCCGCCACTCGGTGATCAGCTGGACGACCGGGGCGGGATTGCCGAGCGAGTTCGCCGCTTCCAGGATCTCCACCAGCTCGACCACGAACGCCCGCACGTCCTCCCTGGGCAGGAACCGCACCCAGGGGAACGCGGTCGGCATCACGTCGGTGACCAGGTCCCTGACCTCGGCGCTGTGCTGCATGAGCGCGACGAACAGCGCCGTGGTGGTGGAGACGACCTCGCGCACCTCGGCGGCCCGGCTGGCCGTGACCAGCACCAGGTCCTCGTCATCGCCCCTGCGGTGCACGCGCACCGACCGGCTCGGCGACTCCTGCAGCTTGCGCACGGTGTCGACGGGCTTGTTCGAGAGGTCCGAGAAGTTGACCTGCGGAGCACTGATGGCCATACCTGCAAACTACTTTAAAACTCGCCTGACCGCCAACTCACGGCACCAGCCGCCGGACCACCGCGTCGGCCAGCAGCCTGCCCTGGTCGGTGAGCACGCACCGCCCGCCGTCCAGACTGGCCGGATCGAGCAGGCCGTCCGCCGCGGCGACCCTGGCCTCGCGCCGGCCGGACTCGTCCAGCACCGTCACCGGAAGCCCCTCGACCAGGCGCAACTCCAGCAGGATGCGTTCGACGTCCCGGTCCGCGGCGGTCAGCGTCTCCCGGCCGGCCGCGGGTGAATGACCCTCGGCGAGCAGCGCGGCGTAGCGGCTCGGGTGTTTGACGTTCCACCAGCGCACCCCGCCCACGTGGCTGTGCGCGCCAGGGCCCGCGCCCCACCAGTCGCCGCCGAGCCAGTAGCCCAGGTTGTGCCGGCAGCGGGCGGCATCGCCGGTGGCCCAGTTGGAGACCTCGTACCAGGTCAGACCCGCGCGCTGGAGGGTCTGGTCGACCTGTTCGTAGCGTTCGGCGAGCACGTCGTCATCCGGGCTGGCCAGCTCGCCGCGGGTGATCCGGCGGGCCAGGGCGGTGCCCTCCTCGACGATCAACGCATACGCCGAGACGTGGTCCACGCCGCCGTCCAGGACCACGTCCAGGGATTCGGCCAGGTCCTGGGGGCGTTCGCCGGGGGTGCCGTAGATGAGGTCGAGGTTCACGTGCTCGAACCCGGCGGCACGTGCTTCCTTGGCCGCCGCGCGCGCCCGCCCTGGCGTGTGCGTGCGGTCCAGGATCTGGAGCACGTGCGGGGCGGCGGACTGCATGCCCAGGGAGACCCGGGTGTAGCCGGCGGCCAGGATGCCGGCGAAGAACTCCGGGGAGGTGGACTCCGGGTTGGACTCGGTGGTCACCTCGGCGCCGGGGGCCAGGCCGAAGGTGTCCCGGATCGCGCCCAGCACCGCGGCCAGGCCGTCCGCGCCGAGCAGGGACGGGGTGCCGCCGCCGATGAACACGGTGTCCGCGGCGGGCGGGCTGCCCAGCACCCGCGCGCCCAGCTCCAGCTCCCGCCGCACCCCGGCCAGCCAGGACTGCGGGGAGGCGGAACTGCCCAGCTCACCGGGGGTGTAGGTGTTGAAGTCGCAGTAGCCGCAGCGGGTGGCGCAGAACGGCACGTGGACGTACAGCCCGAACGGGCGCGCGCCCAGACCGGTCAGGGCGGCGGCGGGCAGCGCGCCGTCCTGCGGCGCCGGATCGCCGTCGGGAAGTGCAGAGGGCATAACAGCAGTGTCTCAATCCGTCTCGCTATCCCACTATGCGGATGGCGGTAGACCCATCGGGGGACGCGTGGCACGCTGGTCCACATGACCTCGCCTGGACGCCGTGTTGTCCTCGTGGCTCGCCGCCACGTGGACTACCTGCGCGTCTCCAGCGCGCTCTGCCGACGGTACGTCTAGTCGGCCGCTGCATTTCTCTTTGCCAGCCGGCGACGGGCGTCCCGGCTGAAGATCCCCTTCCCACCATGTGAACCCTGGGGCTTCGACGGTGCGCACGGCCGCCTCGAATCCCGGAGGTCGGACCATGGTCCCCCCAACCTCTACCCCGGCGCGGGCCGTGAAAGCGCGCCGCGGCGAAGGGCAGTGGGCGCTGGGTTACCGCGAGCCGCTGAACCCGAACGAGCGCTCGAAGAAGGACGACAACCCGCTGAACGTGCGGGCCCGGATCGAGAACATCTACGCCCACGGTGGCTTCGCCTCGATCGACCCGGCTGATCTGCGTGGGCGCTTTCGCTGGTATGGCCTCTACACCCAGCGCAAACCCGGCATCGACGGCGGGCGGACCGCCGTGCTGGAACCGGAGGAGCTGGACGACGAGTACTTCATGCTGCGCGTCCGGGTCGACGGCGGCGCGCTGAGCACCGAGCAGTTGCGGGTGCTGGGCGAGATCTCCCAGACCTACGGCCGGGACACCGCCGACATCACCGACCGCCAGAACATCCAGTACCACTGGATCCAGATCGAGGACGTGCCCACGATCTGGGAGAAGATCGAGGGCGTCGGCCTGTCTACCACCGAGGCCTGCGGGGACAGCCCGCGAGTGGTGCTGGGCTCGCCGGTGGCCGGGATCTCCGCGGACGAGATCATCGACGGCACCCCGGCCATCCACGAGATCGTCAAGCGTTACATCGGCGACCCGGCCTACTCGAACCTGCCCCGCAAGTTCAAGAGCGCCATCTCCGGTGTGCAGGACGTGGCGCACGAGGTCAACGACATCTCCTTCGTCGGCGTGGACCACCCCGAGCACGGGCCCGGCTTCGACCTGTGGGTCGGCGGCGGGCTGTCCACCAACCCGATGATCGCCAAGCGACTCGGCGTGTGGGTGCCCCGGGATGAGGTGCCGGACGTGTGGGAGGGCGTGATCAGCCTCTTCCGCGACTACGGCTACCGGCGGCTGCGGCACCGGGCCCGGATCAAGTTCCTCATCGCCGACTGGGGTGTGGAGAAGTTCCGCGAGGTGCTGGAAACCGAGTTCCTCCAGCGCAAGCTGCTCGACGGGGTCGCGCCGCCGGCCTCCGGGCCGATCGACCACGTGGGCGTGCACCCGCAGAAGGACGGCAAGTTCTACATCGGGGTCGCGCCGATCGCCGGGCGGGTCTCCGGCTCGATCCTGGTCGAGGTGGCCAAGGCGGTGGAACGGGCCGGGTCCCGCCGGGTTCGCCTGACCGCGCAACAGAAACTGGTCGTCCTCGACGTCGAAGAGTCCGAAGTGGACACTCTGGTGGACGAGCTGGCCGGCCTCGGCCTGCACGCCCGGCCCTCGCCGTGGCGGCGCAGCACCATGGCCTGCACCGGGATCGAGTTCTGCAAGCTCGCCATCGTGGAGACCAAGGCCAGGGCCGCGCGACTGGTGGAGGAGCTGGAGAAGCAGCTCGCCGACGTCCAGCACACCCTGGCCGAGGCCGCGATCAGCGTGCACATCAACGGCTGCCCCAACTCCTGCGCGCGGATCCAGACCGCGGACATCGGGCTCAAGGGCCAGATCGTCACCAACAGCGAGGGGCAGCAGGTCGAGGGCTACCAGGTGCACCTCGGCGGCGGACTCGGCCTGGACGCCGGGTTCGGCCGGAAACTGCGTGGGCACAAGGTGACCAGCGCCGAACTCGGCGACTACGTGGAGCGGGTGGCGCGCAACTTCGTGGCCCAGCGCACCGACGGCGAGCGGTTCGCCCAGTGGGCGGCCCGCGCGGAGGAGGCGGATCTGCGATGAGCGAACGAGCGACGCCGTTCTACTGCCCCTACTGCGGGGACGAGGACCTGCGCCCGCAGGAGGAACCGCACGGGGCGTGGGGCTGCACCGGCTGCCAGCGGGTGTTCTCGCTGAAGTTCGTCGGCCTGCAACGCCCGGTGGAGGTGATCCGGTGAGCGCCGTGACCGACCTGAAGTCACTGGCCGAGCAGGCCGCGGACGAACTCGCCGAGGCCACCGCGCTCGAATCGCTGACCTGGGTGGCCGAGACCTTTCCGCTCAACCGGTGGATCCTGGCCTCGAACATGCAGGACGCGGTGCTGATCGACCTGGCGGCCAAGGTGGTCAGCGGGTTCGACGTGCTGTTCCTGGAGACCGGGTACCACTTCGCCGAGACCATCGGCACCAGGGACGCGGTGGAGTCGGTGTACCCGTTGAGCATCGTCAACGCGCTGCCCGAGAAGACCGTGCCCGAGCAGGACGCCGAGCACGGGCCGAACCTGTTCGAGCGGGCGCCGGATCGCTGCTGCGCGCTGCGCAAGGTGATCCCGTTGCAGCGCACGCTGTCCCGCTACGACGCGTGGGTCACCGGCGTGCGCCGGGTGGACGCGCCGACCAGGGCGAACACGCCGATCGTCGGCTGGGACGAGCGCAACGGGCTGATCAAGGTCAACCCGATCGCCGCCTGGACCGACGAGGAGTTCAACGCCTACATCACCGAGCACTCCATCCTGGAGAACCCCCTAGTAGGCGCGGGATATCCGTCCATCGGCTGTGCGCCCTGCACGGCGAAACCGTTGCCGGGCGCCGACCCGCGCAGCGGCCGCTGGGCAGGCCAGAACAAGACCGAGTGCGGACTGCACGGATGAAGGCGGGGGAATGACGAGCACACTGCGGCCGGCCCAGGACAACCTGACCGCGCTGGAATCCGAAGCCATCCACATCTTCCGCGAGGTGGCCGGGGAGTTCGACCGGCCGGTGATCCTGTTCTCCGGCGGCAAGGACTCCACAGTGCTGGTGCACCTGGCGCTCAAGGCCTTCTGGCCCGCGCCGGTGCCCTTCACCCTGCTGCACGTGGACACCGGGCACAACTTCGAGGAGGTCATCTCCTTCCGGGACGACCTCATCGCCCGGCACGGGCTGCGGCTGGAGGTCGCGCACGTGCAGGACTGGATCGACGACGGACGGCTCACCGAACGACCCGACGGCACCCGAAACCCGTTGCAGACCGTGCCGTTGCTCGACTCGATCACCGCGCACAAGTTCGACGCGGTCTTCGGCGGCGGGCGGCGGGACGAGGAACGGGCCAGGGCCAAGGAGCGCATCTTCAGCCTGCGCAACGCCTTCGGCCAGTGGGAACCCAAACGGCAGCGGCCCGAACTGTGGAACCTCTACAACGGACGGCACCGCCCCGGCGAGCACGTCCGGGTCTTCCCGCTGTCCAACTGGACCGAACTGGACATCTGGCGCTACATCGACCGGGAGAACATCGAGCTGCCCTCGATCTACTACTCCCACGAACGCGATGTCTACCTGCGGGACGGCATGTGGCTCACCGAGGGTCCGTGGGGTGGTCCGAAGCCCGGGGAAACGGTGCAGCGCAAGGTGATCCGCTACCGCACGGTCGGCGACGGGTCTTGCACCGGCGCCGTCGAGTCCGACGCACGCGATCTGGCCGCGGTGATCGCCGAGGTCTCCGCCTCCCGGCTCACCGAACGCGGCGCCACCCGCGCCGACGACCGGCTCAGCGAAGCGGCCATGGAAGACCGGAAGCGAGAGGGCTACTTCTGATGACCGACCTGCTGAGGCTGGCCACCGCCGGATCCGTCGACGACGGGAAGTCGACCCTGGTCGGCCGCCTGTTGTACGACACCAAATCCGTGCTGGCCGACCAGCTCGAAGCCGTGCAGCGGGCCAGCGTCGACCGGGGACTGTCCACACCGGACCTGTCCCTGCTGGTCGACGGCCTGCGCTCGGAACGCGAGCAGGGCATCACCATCGACGTGGCCTACCGCTACTTCGCCACCCCGCGACGCAGTTACGTGCTCGCCGACACCCCAGGGCACGTCCAGTACACCCGCAACACGGTCACCGGCGCCTCCACCGCGCAGCTGGCCATCCTGTTGGTGGACGCCAGGAAAGGCGTGATCGAGCAGACCAGACGGCATGCCGCCGTGCTGGCCATGCTCGGCGTGCCGCAACTCGTCCTCGCGGTCAACAAGATCGACCTGATCGACTACGACGAGAACCGGTTCGGGCTCATCGCCAAGGAGTTCCTGGCGCACGCCAACGCCCTGGGATATCCCGAGCAGTCGGTAGTGTCCGTGCCGGTGTCCGCGCTGGTCGGCGACAACGTGGTGGACCGCTCCGAACGCACCCCCTGGTACACCGGTCCGACCCTGCTGGAACACCTGGAAACCGTTCCGGTGCAACCAGATCCACACGACGTGCCGTTCCGGTTCCCGGTGCAGTACGTGATCCGGCCGCGCACCCCGGAGTACCCCGACTACCGCGGCTACGCCGGCCAGGTGGCGGCCGGGGTGGTGCGGCCGGGCGATGAGATCATCGTGCTGCCCGCCGGCCTGCGCAGCACCGTGGTCCGGATCGACACCGCGGACGGCGAACTGTCCGAAGCGGGCGCCGGTCAATCGGTGACCCTGTTGCTGGACAACGATTTGGACATCTCCCGTGGCGATCTGATCGCGGGCGCGGAACAATATCCAGCAGTGAGTGACGAACTCAACGCCACCGTCTGCTGGCTGGCCGAGAAACCGTTGCTACCCAACGCCCGTGTCCTGATCAAACACGGCACCCGCACCGTCCCGGCCATCGTCACCGAGTTGGCCGACCGCTTCGACGAACAGCGCCTGTCCACTGTGGATACTCCGGATTCGTTGCAGCTCAACGAGATTGGCCGAGTACTCATCCGGACAGCAGAGCCGCTGCCGGTTGATGAGTACACCAGCAGCCGGCGCACCGGGTCCTTCCTCGTGATCGACCCGAACGACGGCGGCACCCTGGCCGCCGGTCTCATCGGCGCTCCACTGCCCATCCCGGATGTCAACGAGGACAGCGGACTCGGCGGCGCGACCGCCGACGACCGAGCCCTCGTCTCGCCCGGCCCCTAGTCCTTTTCCCTTTGCTTCCAGGAGGATCCCCGTGCGCACCCCGCGACGCCGCCATCGCGTCCTGCCCGCCGTGCTCGCCGTCACCGCGCTGATCGCCGCGGTCAGCGGCTGCTCCAGGGCAGCCGAATCCACCGCCGCGGCCAGTGATTCCGGCCCGGCGGCGGAACTGCGGCTCGGGTTCTTCCCGAACGTCACGCACGCCCCGGCCCTGGTCGGCATCGACGAGGACAAGAAGTTCATCGCCAAGGAACTCGGCGGCACCAAGCTGAGCACCCAGGCGTTCAACGCCGGCCCCTCCGCGGTGGAGGCGCTGCTGGCCGGGTCGCTGGACGCGGCCTTCATCGGGCCCAACCCGACCATCAACGCCTTCACCAAGTCCAACGGCAAGGCGGTCAAGCTGATCGCGGGCGCGGCCACCGGCGGCGCGCAACTGGTGGTGCGCAAGGAGATCAACGGTCCACAGGACCTCAAGGACAAGAGCATCGCCACCCCGCAGCTGGGCGGCACCCAGGACGTGGCGCTGCGGGCCTGGCTGGCCGGGCACGGGCTGAAGGTGGAGACCACCGGCGGCAAGGACGTCAAGATCGCCAACACGGAGAACCCGCAGACCTTCGACGCCTTCCGCACCGGACAGCTCGACGGCGGCTGGCTGCCCGAGCCCTGGTCCTCCCGCCTGGTGCTGGAGGCCGGCGGCAAGGTGCTGGTGGACGAGCGGGACCTGTGGCCGGGCGGAAAGTTCCCGACCACGGTGCTGATCGTGCGCACCGAGTTCGCGCAGAAGCACCCGGCCACCGTGCAGGCGTTGCTGCGTGGACACGTCGCCGCGACCAAGTACCTCAACGACAGCCCGGCGCAGGCCAAGAAGACGGTCAACGCCGCACTGGGCAAGTACGCGGGCAAGCCGCTGCCGGAACCGGTGCTGGAGCGGGCGTTCAGCCAGATCTCCTTCACCACCGACCCGGCCGCGGCCACCTTCCCGAAGCTGTCCAAGGACGCCGTCGCCGCCGGTGTCGCCAAGCAGGAGTTCGACCTCAAGGGCCTGGTGGACCTGGCCGCGCTCAACGAGGCGCTCAAGGCCGCGGGGCTGCCCGGGGTGGACGCGTCCGGACTCGACGGAAAGTGAGGGCACGGCCATGACCGCGACTCTGGAACACACCCGCCCGTCCGGCCACGTCGGGGACGCGGTGGTGCACCTGGACAACGTCAGCAAATCCTTCGGCCGCGGCGCGAACGCGGTGACCGCGCTGGACGGGGTCGACCTGACCGTGCGCCCCGGCGAGTTCGTCTGCCTGCTCGGCGCCTCCGGCTGCGGCAAGTCCACCCTGCTCAACCTGGTGGCCGGCCTGGACAAGCCGAGCACCGGCACCGTGTCCGTGCACAGTGGACGACCCGCGGTGGTGTTCCAGGAGCCCGCGCTGATGCCGTGGCTCACCGCCGCCCGCAACGTGGAACTGCCGCTGCGGCTGCGCGGACTGGGCCGCACCGAACGCGCCGCCGCCGCGACCAGGCTGCTGGACCTGGTGCGGCTGGCCGAGGTCGGCCGCAAGCGCCCGCACGAACTCTCCGGCGGCATGCGCCAGCGGGTCGCGCTGGCCCGCGCGCTGGCCACCACCCTGGACGAGGCCGAGGGCGGCAATCCGTTGCTGCTCATGGACGAGCCCTTCGCCGCGCTGGACGCGATCACCAGGGACGCCCTGCAGGGCGAGCTGCGCCGGATCTGGTCGCAGACCGGCACCGCGGTGCTGTTCGTCACCCACGACGTGCGCGAGGCGGTGCGGCTGGGTCAGCGGGTGGTGCTGCTGTCCTCCCGGCCCGGCCGGGTGGTGCGCGAGTGGCAGATCACCGGGCAGGACAACGAGAAGCTCACCGAGGAGATCACCGGCCACCTGCGGGAGGTGATCTCCAGCCATGGCCGTGCCTGAAGCGAAGTCCGGTGCGGACCTGGCCGCGCTCGAAGCGGGCCTGGACGCGCTGGACGCGCCGCCACCACCGCGCTCGACCGGGGGGTGGCGGCGGTTCGCGAGCACCGCACTGCCCCCGCTGGTCGCGCTCGCGCTGATCATCCTGGTGTGGCAGGTGTTGTGGGCCTCGGCGATCGAGCCCGAGTACAAGCTGCCCTCCCCGCTCACCGTGGCCGGCGTGCTGTGGGAACGGCTGCTGGACGGCCGGGCCTGGGAAACGCTGTGGGTCTCCACCCACCGCGCGGTGCTCGGTTTCCTCGCCGCGGTCGCCATCGGCACCCCGCTGGGTCTGCTGGTGGCCCGGATTCCCTTGGTGCGCGCGGCGATCGGGCCACTGCTGAGCGGATTGCAGAGCCTGCCCTCGGTGGCCTGGGTGCCCGCCGCGCTGCTGTGGCTGGGCCTGAACGACTCGATGATCTACGCCGTGGTGCTGCTGGGCGCGGTGCCCTCCATCGCCAACGGCCTGGTCGCCGGGATCGACCAGGTGCCACCGCTGTTGCTGCGGGTGGGCACGGTGCTCGGCGCCGGCCGGTTGCAGTCCGCCCGGCACGTGCTGCTGCCCGCCGCGCTGCCCGGTTACCTGGCCGGGCTCAAGCAGGGCTGGGCGTTCTCCTGGCGGTCGCTGATGGCCGCGGAGATCATCGCCCGCTCCCCCGACCTGGGCATCGGCCTCGGACAGATGCTGGAGGAGGGCCGCCAGCTCACCGACATGTCCCTGGTCATCGCGGCGATCCTGCTCATCCTGGCCGTCGGCATCGGGGTGGAACTGCTGTTCTTCCGTCCACTGGAGCGCGCCGTGCTGCGTGCCCGCGGCCTGGCGGCGGCGGTGTGATGAACACCCGGATCCCGTTGGTGGCCCTCGCGCACGGCAGTCGCGACCCGCGTTCGGCGGCCACCGTGCACGAGCTGGTCACCGTGGTCCGCGCGCTGCGGCCCGGCCTGGACGTGCGGGTGGCCTTCCTGGACCTGTCCGCGCCGCGGCTGGGCGATGTGCTGACCGGGCTGCACAACGAGGGCCACCGCGAGGTCGTGGTGGCGCCGCTGCTGCTCGGCCGGGCCTACCACGCCAAGGTGGACGTGCCCGGCGCGGTGGCCGAGACGGTGACCCGGCTGCCCCGGCTGTCGGTGCGCATCGCCGACGTGCTCGGCCCCGACCCCCGGCTGGAATCGGCCGCGCTGCGCAGGCTGGCCGCGGCCGGAGCCCTGCCAGGGGACGGAAAACTCGGTGTGGTGCTGGCCGGTGCGGGCTCCTCGCACGCCCCGGCCAACGCCGCCGTGCACCAGCTCGCCCACCGCTGGTCCTTCGGCGCGGGCTGGGCCGGCGTGGAAGCGGCCTTCGCGGCCAGCGCGCAACCGGACGTGCCCACCGCCGTCGAACGGCTCAAAGCCCGTGGCGCGCAACGGATCGCGCTGGCCTCCTGGTTCCTGGCCCCCGGCCTGCTGCCGGACCGGGTGACCACCGCGGCGCTGGCCAGTGGGCTGGACACCGTAGTGGCCCAACCGCTCGGTGACGACCCCGAGGTGGCCGAGCTGGTGCTGCATCGCTATGCCGAGGCGTGTGCCGCCGAACGGCGCAACATCACGACTTTAGTGGGTTAACAACAGAATGATCGTCGTGTGAGACTCACCTCAACCGCCGCCGTGTCGGGAGGAATTTTCTACAGCGAGGTGGGATATGTCCCCTGCACGACGCTCCACCGCTCGACTGTTGTTAGCCGCGACCGCTGTTGTCGCTCCCCTGCTCGTCCTGGCCGGTCCGGCCGTGGCCTCCCCTGCGGCCGCGGTGAACTTCGCCTGCCAGGCAAGCAGTCCGCTCGGTCCCGTTGACGCCACCTTCAGCCAGGACCTGACCGCCACCGCGCCGGCCACCGTCGCGCCCGGCGGCGAGGTCAGCGCGGTGTTCGACCCTGCACCGAACAAGGTGCCGGACAAGGTCGGCAACTACACGCTGCGCGAGATCAAGAACTTCGTGCTCACCGTCCCCGTTCCGGCCAACTCCACCTACGTCTCGGCCACCCTCTCCGGCGGGTCCGGAGTGGGCACACCGACGATCACCAAGGTCGGCAACAACCTTGAGGTCAAGCTGAGCGCGGCGCTCAAGGGCGGCGCGGACTTCGAGATCCCGACCATCACGGTGAAGCTGACCGCCGGTGCCAGCGGCACCATCGAGACCAAACTCGGCGGCTCCAGTTTCGCCGACCCCGGCCTGACCTTCATCGCCACCGCGGTCGCGCTCGGGTTCCCGGTCGACGCCCCCACCAAGTGCTACCCCAATCCCAACCCGGCGTTGACCACCACGACGATCGGCTGAACTGCCTCCTTTCAGCCGTTCCCGACCGCATCGGGGAGAACCGCCCGTCTCCCCGATGCGGTCACTTTTATGTTTATGGTCTTCCCATGGCTGACGAACTCGTCCACTACGCGGTCGACCGCGGGATCGCCGAGATCACCCTCGACTCCCCGCACAACCGCAACGCCCTCTCCGCCCAGCTCCGCCGCGAACTGCGCGCCCACCTGAGCAGCGCCATCGCCGACCAGGCGGTCCGGGTGATCGTGCTGGGCCACACCGGCACCGTGTTCTGCTCCGGCATGGACCTCAAGGAGTCCCGCGGCGCGGGTGCGGACGCCCAGGGCGTCAACGAGTTCCCGGCGATCCTGGAGGAGATCTGGACCAGCCCCAAGCCGGTGGTGGCCAAGGTCGCCGGGCCCGCGCGGGCCGGTGGGGTGGGCATCATCGCCGCCTGTGACATCGCGGTGGCCACCCACGAGTCCAGCTTCGCCTTCACCGAGGTCCGCATCGGCGTGGTCCCGGCGGTCATCTCGGTCACCGTGCTGCCCCGGCTGCTGCCGCGCGCCGCGCACGAGTTGTTCCTCACCGGCGAGAAGTTCGACGCCGCCCGCGCCGCGGCCATCGGCCTGATCAACGCCGCGGTCGCCGCGGACGCCCTGGACGCCGAGGTCCGCCGCTACACCGACATGCTCGCCCTGGGCGGTCCGACCGCGCTGGCGGCCACCAAGGCCATGCTGCGCCGCTCCCCCGCGTCCAGCCTGGGCGAGGACTTCGCGGACATGCTGGAACTCTCCGCCGAGCACTTCGCCGGCGCCGAGGGCCAGGAGGGCATCCGCGCCTTCGCCGAGAAGCGCCCGGCCTCCTGGGTGCCGCCCGCCGGGTGAGCCCGGCAGGCGGCGGTCAGGCTACTTGAACGGGGTGGTCAGGCAGGCCAGGCGTTCGCCTGCGGTGCCGGCCTTGCCCGGGTCGTGGTGGTTGGTGTGGTCGATGTGCAGCACCACCGAGTTGGCCTCGTTCGGCCGCCACTTCCAGGCCACGGTGGCACTGGCCTTGCCCGCGCCACTGGCGTCGGTCTCCAGGTCCAGCCAGACCTCGTTCTTGGGGTTGGCGAAGGCCGGGTCGACCGAGGGCTGCACCGGGTCCAGCTTGTCCTGGTAGTGCGGGCCGGAGTCCAGCGGCTTCGGCCCGCACACCTTGGTGTGCACGTGCGAGCCGTACTTGCGGTTGGGGCGCAACCCGGTGACGGCCAGGGTCACCGTGGTGCCGCCGCCCGCGGCGCCGGCCGTGACCGTGGCCGCGGCGCCCGCGGGCACCAGTTCGGTGTTGTGCACCACGCCAGGCGGCTGGGCGCCGGAGGCGGCGGGCGGGGCGAAGGTCGCCGCGGCTAACGGGGCCGGAGCGCTGCTGCTGGTGGGGGTCTGGGTGCCGGTGGACCCGGTTCCGCCGGACGAGCAGGCCGTGAGGCCGAGCATCGCCACCGCGGCCAGCACAGCCGGTGTCATTCCTCGCATGCCGACTCATCCTGCTAGGGCGGCGGAGTCACCACCAGACCGGGTGCACCTTCGTACATCCCGGGTGCCGCCGCGGGCAGTGCGTGCTCGGTGAAGGTTCCGCAGGCCTGGAACCCCAGCCGCAGGTAGACCGGTTCGCCTTCCGCCGACGCCTGCAACACCGCGGTCCGGTACCCGGCTTCCCTGGCCACCCGCAGTGCCGCGTCGGTGACCGCGCCGCCGAAACCACGGCGGCGGTGGGTGTTCGCGGTGCAGATGTTGTAGAGCCCGGCCACCCCGGCGTGCAGGGTCACCTCGGCGGTGCACACCGGTTCGCCCTCGGCGTAGCCCACCAGGAACCGCGCCGGGCAGTCCAGGGCGCCCGGCCGGTCGTAGTAGGCGGGCACGGTGGGCGAGGGCGGGTCCCAGAGCGCGGCGAGCACCGCGGCGTAGTCGGCCAGCTGCGCCTCGGTGCCGGCCACCACCAGGTCCAGGCCCTCGGCCCGGCGTGGTGCGGGCAGCTCGTCCAGGCTCGCCCACATCGCGGTCTCGGACTCGGTGGCGGGCAGTCCGGCCGCGCTCAGCCGCGCGGACAGGTCAGCCGGGGTGGCGGCCGGGCCGACCCACCAGGAGAACGGGCGGCCGGTGCCGCGCAGGGCGGTCACCGTCTCGGCGATCCGGCGATCCGCGGTGGCCTCGGTGAAGCGGGCCCCGGCCACGATGTTGAAGGTGTCGTCGGCCAGTCCGCTGTCCGCGTGGAACACATCCGGCGCCTGGGTGACCCGCGCCGGATCGTGCAGCAGGCTCGCGTGCCGGGCCAGATTGGCCTCCATCTGGCGGAGCAGATCCACGCCACACACCATAGGCTCGATCTCCGTGCCGAAGATCTTCCCGTGGCTGCGGTCCAGCACCCTGCCCGAGGCCCGCGAGGGCCTGACCTACGGCAGCCCCGAGCTGGAGGCGGTCCGGGCGGCCGCCCGCGCCGGGGACCGGATCGCGGTGGCCGCGCTGATCGCCTGCGCACAGGATTCCGACGACCGCTCCGACACCGTGCTGGTCGCGGCGACCACGGTGGTGGCCGGGCACGGCGGCACCGTGCCGCGCTGGCTGCTGGACTGGGTCACCGGCGAACCCGGTGACCCGATCGGGTGGACTCTGCGCGGAGCGGTGGAGGTGTTGCGCGCCTGGGAGATCCGCGGCTACCACCGGGTCCGCGAACCGGGGCCCGGCTTCCCGCGGATGCTGGACGCGGCCGAGGTGATGTGCGCCCGCGCCGCCCAACTCGACCCGGCCGATCCGACGCCGTGGGTGTGGCTGGTGCACCTGTCCCGCGGCCAGCGCGGCGACCCGGCGGACCTGCGCGAACGCTGGGCGCGGCTGCGGGCGCTGGCCCCGCAGCACCTGCGCGGGCACGAGCAGATGCTCATCTCGCTGTCCCCGAAATGGGGGCATCCGCCGCGGGTGATGACCGAGTTCGTCACCGCCGCGGCGGCCACCGCGCCGGTCGGCTCCGCGCTGAACCTGGTGGTGCTGCGCGGATACGTCGAGGAATGGGTGGAGTGCTCCCCCGGCGCGCAACGCCGGTTACTGGAGCGCCCCGAGGTGCGCGCGCACGCCCAGCAGGCGGTGGACCGCTGGCTGCACCCGCACGGCGTGGACCCCAGGGCCCGGATCAGCGGGCACAACCTGGTCGCGTTCTGGCACTCGCTGTGCGGTGAGCCGGAGCTGGCCCGGCCGCATTTCGAGGCCACCCGCGGGCACGCCGACCGGTATCCCTGGTCCTACCTGCGCGCGGACTTCCTGCGCGCCTACTTACGCGCCAGGCAGCGTTCCGGCCTGGTCTAGGGTCTGTCCGCAAAGCCGCGCCCGCGATAGCCGCGCCGAGGCGGCCCCTGGCGGCACGGCCGGACCACCCGAATACGCCCGGTATGAGGGCGGCCCGTCCGCACCGCCAGGAACCACCTCGATCACGACTCTCGCCCACGCGGCTCCGCGGACAGACCCTAGGCGGTGACCCGCACGGTCAGCAGCGGATTGGCCGCGACCGCGTCGGCGAGCACCTCGCTGATCCCGGCGAAGCCGTCCGGATCGTTGCGCCGCAACACCTCGGCGTGGAGCCAGTGCACGTGGTGCTCGACCGCGGGCAGCCAGGACAGGTCGGTCAGGCAGTCATAGAGCGCGTCCAGGTTGCCGCCGAAGTAGTCCGGGAAGGACAGCGCCTCGGCGAAGGCGGCCAGCGCGGCCCGCCTGGTGCGCAGCGTGCTGCCGTCGACCACGTGCTCCACCGGCGTCATCGGTTCGGATCCACCTTCACGAAGCTCTCGTAGTGGTCGGCGGTGTAGTACAGCTCCTTGTTGGCGCCGCCGGTGACCAGCCGCCGCGCGCCGCGGGTGCGTTCCCCCGGCGTGGGCACGGTGTACTCGCGGTAGTAGCCCTTGCCCTGACTGGGCAGCCGCTTCTCCCGGTTGCCGAACTCCACCCCGTCCCGGTCCGGGTGCGGGAAGGGCCCGTTGCTCTGGATCAGTTTCCAGGTCTTGGCCGCCTCGGCTGGCAGCTTGGACAGCGCCTCGGTGACCTCCCCGCCGGAGCGGGTCGCCTTGCCGGAGCTGGTCGCGCCACCGGCCTGCGCGGAGCTGACCACGGTGGTCTTCGACGGCGGCGCGCCGGTGTCCCCGCCGAGCAGGCCGCGGGCGAACCAGCCGACGAGCACCAGCCCGATCAGTCCGGCCAGGGCCAGGGTGATGCGCTTACGAGAGGTCACTGTTGCGGCCCCGGATCCTCGACAGTCCCGCGGAGACCTGGTCGACCGCACGGTCGATCCCCCAGGCAACCGCCCAGCACAACGGCAGCAGCACGGCCATCACCAGCAGGAACTGGAACGGGAACCACTGCTGGGCAAGCCACAGCCCGACCGCGTCCCAGGAGTCCGCCAACCACTGCACGGCCCTGAGCCTACGCGGGACCGTCGCAGTGACCGGCATCACGGGCGGGTGTCCGGGTCAGGCGATAGGTTTTCAGCCATGTTCGCCGTATACGCCGACAAGCCGAATCCCGAGGATCCCCTGGCCGGCCTGGTGGTCGGCGAGCGCCCCGAGCCGGAGGTCCCGGCAGGCTGGGTCGCGGTCAACGTCAAGGCCGCCAGCCTCAACATGCACGACCTGTGGACGCTGCGCGGGGTCGGCATCAAGGCCGAGCAGTTCCCGATGGTGCTGGGCTGCGACGGCGCCGGCACCCTGGCCGACGGGTCCGAGGTGGTCATCCACGGGGTGATCAACGACGAGGACTGGCGCGGGGACGAGACCATGGACCCCAAGCGCACGCTGCTCACCGAAAAGCTGCAGGGCTCCTTCGCCGACACCATCGTGCTGCCCAAGCGCAATGTGCTGGCCAAGCCGGCCGGCCTGTCCTTCACCGACGCCGCCTGCCTGGGCACCGCCTGGCTGACCGCCTACCGGATGCTGTTCACCAAGGCCGCCGCCCGGCCGGGGCAGACCATCCTGGTGCAGGGCGCCTCCGGTGGCGTGGCCACCGCGCTGGTGCAGCTGGGCAAGGCGGCCGGCCTGCGGGTGTGGGCCACCGGCCGGTCTGAGGACAAGCGCGCGCTGGCCGAACGGCTGGGCGCGCACGGGGTCTTCGAGCCCGGCGCCCGGCTGCCCGGGAAGGTCGACGCGGTGTTCGAGACCGTCGGCGAGGCCAGCTGGTCGCATTCCATGCGCGCGCTCAAGCCCGGCGGCGTGATCGTCTGCTCCGGCGCCACCACCGGCGGCAACCCGCCGGCCGAGTTGCAGCGCCTGTTCTTCTTCCAGCTGCACGTGGTCGGCTCGATGATGGGCACCAGGGACGAACTGGCCGACCTGGTCACCTTCCTGGACCTGACCGGCCTGCGCCCGCAGGTGGGCCTGGAGCTGCCGATGGAGAAGGCCGAGGAGGGCTTCCGGGCCATGCTCGGCGGCGAGACCGCAGGGAAGATCGTCTTCACCCACTGAGCCGGATGCGCGGGGACTGCCCAGGCGGTCCCCGCGCCGCTTCAGACCGCCGCGTGGTCCCGCACCCAGCCGCGCACCTTCGGTGGGAAGTCGGCCACCGCGGGCAGCAGTTCCGGCACCCGGTCCCGGTTGTTGCGGCCCACGAAGTCGAACACGGTCGCGATGTCCACCCCGTGCTCCGGCGTGGACAGCGTCTCGACTACGTCGCCCGCCCGCACCTCGCCGGGGGTCTCCACCGCGAAGTAGGCGCCGGTGCGCCCGGCCACGGTGAATCGCTTCACCAGCCCACGCACGTCCCAGAAGCCGGCGAAGACCTGGCAGGGGATGCGCGGCGCGGTCACCCGCAGCACCGCCGTGCCGATCCGCAGCCGCTGGCCGATCACCAGGGCCTGGGTGTCCACTCCGGACAGCGACAGGTTCTCCCCCGCGTTGCCGGGCGCCAGCGTGCGGCCCAGTTCGGCGGACCAGAACGCGAGGTCCTCCACCGCGTAGGCGTAGACGGCCTGGAACTCGCCGCCGTGGTGCTCCAGATCGCTGATCTCGTCCCCGGCTAGGCCGAGCGGCTCGATCCGGGCCGACTCGACCGGTCGCTTGTCGATACCGCTCTTGCCCTTGCGCCCGGCCCAGTCCGCGGCCTGGATGGCGCCGACGTTCACTGAAACGACACTCCCTGCACCCATGCCCCCAATCTAGTTGGCGCGGATGGACACAGCCTGGCGATTTTCTGGTCTTGGACGAGGTACTGACGCTGCCGTGAGTATGGCCGGTCGTCTACGGTGTGCGCGGCACAGCGGGGTGCCCGGGTGGAGGGAGCAGCAGATGACAAGGGCGCAGAGTCCGTCCGGCGGCCGGAGTGTGTTCCGGCGCAAACCGATCGAGCAGGTGAGCGCGGAGTCCGAGAGTGGGCTGGTCAAGTCGCTCGGGCTGTGGCAACTGACCGCGATCGGCGTCGGCGGCATCATCGGCGCCGGCATCTTCTCGCTGGCCGGCGCGGTGGCCAACAAGACCGCCGGTCCGGCGGTGCTGATCTCCTTCCTGATCGCCGGCATCGCCAGCGCGGCGGCGGCCTTCTCCTACGCCGAGTTCGCCGGGCTGATCCCCAAGGCCGGGTCGGCCTACACCTACGGCTACGTGGTGCTCGGGGAACTCGCGGGCTGGTTGATCGGCTGGGACCTGTTGCTGGAGTACACCGCGATCGTGGCGGTGGTCGCCATCGGCATCTCGGGCTACTTCAACAACCTGCTCGGGCTGCTGGACCTGCAACTCCCGGCCTGGATGCTCGGCGCACCGGGCACCGAACCCGAGGGCGTGGCCGCGGGCAGCTACAGCGTGAACCTGTTCGCCGCGCTGCTCTGCCTGCTCATCGCCTATGTGCTCAACCTGGGCATGAAGAGCGCGGCCCGGTTCGAGAGCGCGCTGGTCTGGCTCAAGGTCGGCGTGGTGGTGCTGGTCATCGTGGTCGGCGTCTTCCACATCAACACCGGCAACTACAGCAACTTCTTCCCGTTCGGCTTCGGCGGCGCGGTCACCGGCGCGGCCACCGTGTTCTTCGCGGTGTTCGGCTACGACGCGATGAGCACCGCGGCCGAGGAGTCCAAGGACTCCCAGCGGCACATGCCCAAGGCGATCATCTACTCGCTGGCCATCTCGATGGTGCTCTACGTGCTGGCCTGCCTGGTGCTGACCGGCATGGTGCACTACACCAAGATCAACGGTGAGGCGGCCTTCGCCAGCGCCTTCGCCGACGTCGGCCTGCCGGTGCTCGGCATGATCATCTCGGTGGGCGCGATCCTGGGCATCCTCACCGTGATGTTCACCTTCATGATGGGCGTGACCCGGGTCGGCTACGCGATGAGCCGGGACGGCCTGCTGCCCCAGTTCCTGGCCAAGACCAGCGCCAAGCGCAAGGTGCCCAGCCGGATCACCTGGATCGTCGGTGTCTGCTCGGCCTTCATCGCCGGGTTCCTCAACATCAACGAGGCGGCCGAGCTGACCAACATCGGCATCCTGCTGGCCTTCGTGGTGGTGTGCATCGCGGTGATCGTGCTGCGCTACAAGCAGCCGGACCTGCCGCGCACCTTCCGCACCCCCGGCATGCCGGTGGTGCCGATCATCGGCGTGGTGTTCTCGATCTGGCTGATCACCTTCCTGCAGCCGGAGACCTGGCTGCGCTTCGCGATCTGGTTCGCGATCGGCCTGGTCGTCTACTTCACCTACTCCTACCGCAAGTCCAAGCTCAACCAGCCTGCCGAGCAGTCCGCTCAGGACTGATCGAGCCAGCGACCACAGGCCCGGGACCACGCGTCCCGGGCCTGTGTCATGAGCAGCTCCACCAGTTCGGCGGCGGGCAGTGCGGGGGCCAGTGGGTAGGTCTGCCCTGCCCACAGCGACATCGCCTCGGGATCGCCCGCCTTGGCCGCGGCCGCGCGCACCGGCCTGGTCAGGTGGTGCAGCTGCGGATAGGCGGCGGGAGCGTCCGCGCTGTGCTCGGTGAGCACCCGGTTGACCAGCCCGCGTGCCGGGCGGCCGGTGAAGGCGCGGGTCAGCGCGGTCTCCCGGTCCGCGGCGGCCAGCGCGGCCCGTTGCGCGGGCTGGGTGCCCGCCTCCGGGCAGCGCAGGAACGCGGTGCCCAGCTGCGCGGCCACCGCGCCCGCGGTGAGCACCGCGGCGATGTCCGCGCCGTGCACCAGCCCGCCGGTGGCGACCAGGGGCAGCTCGGTGACCGCGCCGATCAGCCGCAGCGCGGCCAGCAGCCCGTACAGCGGCGCGGCGCCAGGCCGGCCGGGGTCGTTGGCGAAGGTTCCCCGGTGCCCACCGGCCTCCATCCCTTGCACCACCAGCACATCCGCGCCGACCTCGGCGGCGATCCGGGCCTCTTCCGGCGTGGTGACCGTGACCCACACCTCGGTGCCCACCGCCTTGAATCTGGTGACCAGTTCCGGCGTGGGGTGACCAAAGGTGAAGGACACCACCGGCACCCGCCTGCGCAGCAGCAGTTCGGCCTTGGCCGGGTAGTCGTCGTCCTCCCAGCGTGGCTGCCCCAGAGTGACCCCGTACCGCCGCGCCTCCGCCGCCAGCCGCCCGGCGTACTCCTCGACCGGCGCTCCCGTGTCGGCGCCGGGCACGAACAGGTTGACCCCGAAGGCGTCCACACCCAGCGCCCTGGTCCGCTCGATCTGGCCGTCCAGGGCCTCGACGCTGAGATAACCGGCGCCGAGGAACCCGAACGCCCCGGCCGAACCGGCCGCGGCGAGCAGTTCCGGGGTGGACGGTCCGCCCGCCATGGGCGCGACGATCAGCGGCACGCGCGAGGTAGCGATCATGTGCTCGAATCTAGCCATGCCGAGCAGCTCTGACAGCTTCTCGCTCGCGCGTGCGGTGGAGATCGCCACGCGGGCGCACGAGGGCCAGGTGGACAAGGCCGGACTGCCCTACATCCGGCACCCGATGCGGGTGATGGACAGCGTGCGTGGCGAGTGGCCCAAGATGGCCGCGGTGCTGCACGACGTCATCGAGGACACCGAGGTCACCGCGGCCGACCTGCGCGCGGCGGGTTGCCCGGAGCGGGTGGTGACGGCGGTGCTGGCACTGAGCAAACAGCCCGGCGAGCCGATGGAAAGCTACCTGCGCCGGGCCGCCGCGGACGAGATCGCGATCGTGGTCAAACACGCCGACATCGCCGACAACAGCGGCCCGGACCGGATGGGCAGGCTGGACCCCGCGACCCAGGACCGGCTGCGCGCCAAGTACGCCAAAGCCCTGTCCCTGCTCGCCGAGTACCGCACTGACCAGGACAAATCCAAACCCTGAGCCTTATCGACTCAATCTACTTGCGCCGGTCACGCTCAAGCTGCCACAGTGCCCGGGTGACCAAGGACACCGCCCGGCGGCCCGGTGGGCTGCTCCGGCATCGGGACTTCCGGCACCTGTGGGCGGCCGATGTGCTCAGCCAGCTCGGCACCCGGGTCAGCCACCTGGCCCTGCCGTTGCTCGCCGCCGAGACCCTGCACGCCAGCGCTTTCGAGGTCTCCGCGATCCGCACCCTGCAGACCGCGGCCTTCCTGGTGCTCGGCCTGCTGGTCGGCGCCTGGTGCGACCGCCTGCGCTCGCGGCCGGTGCTGGTGCTGGCCGACCTGGCCCGCGCGGTGGCGTTCTGCTCGATCCCGGTGGCCGCGGCCTTCGGCGCGCTGACCCTGACCCAGGTGTACGTGGTGGTGCTGGTCGTCGGGGTCTTCACGGTCTTCTTCGAGGTCGCCTACCAGACCTACCTGCCCCGCCTGGTCCCCGCCGAGGACCTGATCGAGGCCAACGCCAAACTCCGCGGCAACCTCGCCGTCGCCGCCACCGCCGCCCCCACCATCGCGGGCCTGTTCTTCCAGTGGTTCGGCGCCCCGGCCACGGTGCTGGTCAACGCCGCCGGCTACCTGTGGTCCGCGCTGTGGCTACGCGGCATCCGCCACCGCGAGCCCCGGCCCCCGGCCCCCGACCGGCGCCATCTGGGCCGGGAGATCATCGAGGGCCTGCGCCTGGTCTTCGGCCACCCACTGCTGCGCGCCTTCGGCCTGCACGGCGCCACCCTCGCCTTCTTCCAGTCCATCCAGGTCGCCCTGGGCGTGCTGTTCCTGCTCCGCGAGATCACCCTCTCCCCCGGCGCCATCGGCCTGCTCAGCAGCCTCGGCCTGACCGGCGCCCTGGCCGCCGCCCTGCTGGCCCGCCGCCTCGCCGACCACCTGGGCCAGGACCGCGCCATCCTGCTCTCCGGCACCGCCGCCGGCCTGCTCTTCCTCGGCTTCCCGCTGACCACCCCCGGCTACGGCCTGATCTGGTGGGCGGTGGCCGCCTTCGGCACCGCCTTCAGCCTGATCGTGCTCACCGTGTCCATGGCCAGCCGCCAACAGGCACTCTGCCCACCCACCCTGCTGGGCCGGATGAACGCCACCATGCTGTTCCTGATCTGGGGCGCGATCCCGCTGGGCAGCCTGTTCGGCGGGGTGTTGGGCGAGGTGATCGGGTTGCGCGGCGCGCTGTGGGTGGCCACGGCGGGAGCGGTACTGGCCGCGCTCTGGCTGATCTGCTCGCCGCTACGCACAAGCAGTGACTGACGACAGACAGTTACCCTTGGTCGACCGTGTCACGGGTTCGCGTCACCACAACCTGAAGGAGCTGCGTCCCGGTTCGGCCGGGGCGAGATGGTACGACGAGCACCTGGCAGGGAAGGACCCGAAGTGAGCCGATCCTGGAAAGACGTCAAGGCGGACAAGGAGAAGCTCGATCGCGCCGCCGGCCGGGATGTCGACGCCGCCCGCGCCGACGCTCGTCGTCGCATCGCGGCGTACGTGGTCGGCTATCGCCGGGCGGAGCTGTGCAAGGAAGCCGGGCGGACGCGATCGGCGGGCGGCTCCGGCTGAGCGCTCAGGTGCGGGCCGCGCCCGGCGCGCGCACGGTCAGCCCCGCCTTGGCCGCCGCCTCGTTGAGCCGCCGGTCATAACTCACGAACCGGGTCGTCGGCACCCGCAGCGCGGTGGCCAGGTGCAGGGCGTCCAGGCTGCGCAGGTAGCGGTCGGGCAGGGCGGCCGCGGCGCGGACCACCGGGGCCAGCGGGAGCTGGGTGATGTTGTCCAGCAGCTGGTCGGCCTGGGTGCGGGCGGCCTTGTCCGCCTCGATGCGGGTGAGCGCGCGGTGCACCTCGACCACGATCAGCTCGGAGCTGACCAGCGGCTCAGTACGGGAGTCCAGGTAGCCGAACAGGTCCTCGGACAGGGGTTCCGGCACGATCAGTTTGATCAGCGCGCAGCTGTCGAGGTAGATCACCGATCGCTGTCCTCGCGGTCGGCGAGCACCGCGGCGCTACCGCGGTCGTCGCCGGGCTTGGCGGTGCGGGCGGGCAGGGTGCGGAGCAGACCGCGCAGGGTGCTCTGGCGTTCCCGCCAGTCGGCGGCGACCTGACCCGAGGCGGCCAACTCGTCCAGCGCGACCTCGTTCGGGTCGGGCGCGGTGAGCACGGCGACAACCTTGCCGTTGCGGGTGACCTGAACCCGCTCGCCGTCGGTGATCCGGCCGAGCACGCTGGGCCAGTCGTGCAGCAAGGTGCCCACCGGGACCTGGATGGTCACCGCGGCAGGAGGCCCACTCACCAGCAGCCCATACTCCTTGCGCTTCCCCATACCCCCAGCGTACCCCCACCACCCACCACCCGCACCCCCGTTTCCACAGGGACCGGCCAGTCGGTCACCAGCACGCCGATTCCGGTGACCGGGCCGGCAGACCCGGTCACCGCACGGCTACTTCTTCTTCTTGTCCCCGGCCTCGTCGGTGGACAGCGCGGCCACGAATGCCTCCTGCGGCACCTCGACGCGGCCGACCATCTTCATCCGCTTCTTGCCTTCCTTCTGCTTCTCCAGCAGCTTGCGCTTACGGGTGATGTCACCGCCGTAGCACTTGGCCAGCACGTCCTTGCGGATGGCGCGAATGGTCTCCCGGGCGATCACCCTGGACCCGACCGCGGCCTGGATCGGCACCTCGAACTGCTGCCGCGGGATCAGCTCGCGCAGCTTGCTGGCCATCCGGGTGCCGTAGGCGTAGGCGGCGTCCTTGTGCACGATCGCGCTGAAGGCGTCCACCGGCTCGCCCTGCAGCAGGATGTCCACCTTGACCAGGTCGGATGCCTGCTCGCCCGCCTCCTCGTAGTCCAGGGAGGCGTAACCGCGGGTGCGCGACTTCAGCGAGTCGAAGAAGTCGTAGATGATCTCGGCCAGCGGCATGGTGTAGCGCAGCTCGACCCGGGTCTCGGAGATGTAGTCCATGCCGCCGAGCTGACCGCGCCGGGCCTGGCACAGCTCCATGATCGTGCCGACGAACTCCGCGGGCGCGATGACCGTGCACTTGGTGATCGGCTCGTAGATGTCGCGGATCTTGCCGCCCGGCCAGTCCGAGGGGTTGGTGACGATGTGCTCGACACCGTCCTCCATGACCACCCGGTTGACCACGTTGGGCGCGGTGGAGATGAGTTCGAGGCCGAACTCGCGCTCCAGCCGGTCCCGGGTGATCTCCAGGTGCAGCAGGCCGAGGAAGCCGCAGCGGAAGCCGAAGCCCAGCGCCGCGGAGGTCTCTGGCTCGTAGGTCAGCGCGGCGTCGTTGAGCTGCAGCTTGTCCAGCGCCTCGCGCAGCGCCGGGTAGTCCGAGCCGTCCAGCGGGTACAGCCCGGCGTAGACCATGGGCTGCGGTTCGCGGTAGCCGGAGAGCGCCTCGGTGGCGCCCTTGCGCTCGGAGGTGATGGTGTCGCCGACCTTGGACTGGCGGACGTCCTTCACGCCGGTGATCAGGTAGCCCACCTCGCCGACGCCCAGCCCGACCGAGACCTTGGGCTCTGGCGAGATGATGCCCACCTCGAGCAGCTCGTGGGTGGCGCCGGTGGACATCATCCGGATCCGCTCGCGCGGGGTGATCTTGCCGTCCACCACGCGGATGTAGGTGACCACGCCGCGGTAGATGTCATAGACCGAGTCGAAGATCATCGCGCGGGCGGGGGCGTCGGAATCGCCGACCGGGGCCGGGATGGTCCGCACGACCTTGTCCAGCAGCTCCTTGATGCCCACACCGGTCTTGGCCGAGACCCGCAGCACCTCGTCGGCCTCGCAGCCGATGATGTGCGCGATCTCCGCGGCGTAGCGGTCCGGGTCCGCGGCTGGCAGGTCGATCTTGTTCAGCACCGGGATGACCGTGAGGTTGTTCTCCATGGCCAGGTACAGGTTGGCCAGCGTCTGGGCCTCGATCCCCTGCGCCGCGTCGACCAGCAGGATCGCGCCCTCGCACGCCTCCAGCGCCCGGGAGACCTCATAGGTGAAGTCGACGTGCCCCGGGGTGTCGATCAGGTGCAGCACGTACTCGGTGCCCTCGTGCACCCACGGCAGGCGCACGTTCTGCGCCTTGATGGTGATGCCGCGTTCGCGCTCGATGTCCATCCGGTCGAGGTACTGCGCGCGCATGGAACGGTCGTCGACGACGCCGGTGAGCTGCAACACCCGGTCGGCCAGCGTGGACTTGCCGTGGTCGATGTGGGCGATGATGCAGAAGTTCCGGATGCGCTCCGGCGGCGTGAAGGTCTTGTCGGCGAACGTGGCCACTGATTCCCTCGCTGAAACGGACGGGTGACGACCTATCGTCCCATGCCGGAGGGAGTGCCCCGCACAAGTCCCGGTGATCTGCGTCTCGACCGGCTTCCGCTACCGGCCCGCGCCGGTGCAGACCGCCGCCACCGCCGCGGTGTCCCAGTAGAACGGCCGCACCTCGGCCAGCCGCCCGTCCCGGAGCCGGATCAGTTGCAGGATCGGGAACTCCAGCTCGGTCCCGGTGGCCCGCCCGCGCGCCCTGACCTGGCTCAGCACGCTCACCCGGTCACCGTCGACCAGGGTCTCCTGGGCCAGGATCTCGAAGGAGGCCCAGGTCCGCGCCATCACCGCCAGGAACCTTGCCAGCCCGTCCGGCCCGCGCCATTGCCCGCCGTAGGGCAGGCCCTCGGCCTGGTGCAGCACGATCTCCGGGTCCAGGAACTCCGCCACCGGCTCGAACCCGGTTTCGCCGGAGAGGTAGGCCAGCTCGGCGGCGTAGAAGCGGTCCAGGATTGTCAACGTCTCACTCACCGGCCCAGCCAACCAACCGCCGTGGCCGGACTCCGGCGGGAAACGGCCGTCGCGTTCAGGCCAGCCGGGTGATGTCCACCGTCACCTCCAGCGCGGAGGACCCGCCACCGGAGTAGATGCCCTTGAGCGGGGCGACGTCGGCGTAGTCCCGGCCCAGCGCCACCCGCACGTGCCGGGAGCCGATCGGCACGTCGTTGGTCGGGTCGTAGCCCCACCAGCCGCCGGTCCAGGCCTCGATCCAGGCGTGACTCTCCCCGCGCACGGTCTGGCCGAGGCGGGCATCGGGCTGGGTGTGCAGGTAGCCGGAGACGTAGCGGGCCGGGACGCCGATCGCGCGCAGCAACAGCAGGGTCAGGTGCGCGTAGTCCTGGCAGACGCCCTCGCGGGCCCGCCAGGCGTCGATGGCCGAACTGTGCACGCCGGTGGTGCCGGGCCGGTAGGTGAGCTGCTCGTGCACCCAGGCGCACACCGCGAGCACCGCGTCCGCCGGTTCCAGGCCGCGCTGCAGCTTGCGGGCCACCGCGGCCAGCTCGCGGTTGGTCGGCACATAGGAGCTGGGCTCCAGCAGTTCGCCGAAGCGGTCCAGCACGTCCGCGGAGGCCAGCCCGGACCACTCGGTGACCCGGACCGGCTTGTCCTCGTCCGCGGTCTCCACCACCGAGGAGGCGACCACCTTCATCTCGGTGTGCGGGGCGTGCAGGTCGAAGGAGGTGACCGCGGTGCCCCAGTAGTCGGTGTACTTGTAGGCGCGGGTGGCCGGGGTGGTCTCCACCCGGTTGACCACCAGGTTCTGCCTGCCGTCGCCGCGCGGGGTGAGCCTGGCCTCGTTGTAGGACTGGATCACCGGCTCGTCGTAGCGGTAGCCGGTGGTGTGCACGATGCGTACCCGCCAGCTCACGAGGTCACCTCCGCGTTGGTCCAGGCCACCCAGGGCGCGGCGTGGAAGTACTGCAACGACACCGCCTCGCCGACCTCCCGAATGGTGCCCTGCAGCGAACTGAGCCGCCTGGGCAGGTCCTCCAGCAGGTCGGCCGGGCGCAGGAACTCCAGCTCGCTGCGGGCCCTGCCGAGCAGCCGCAGCGCCTCGGCCTTGGCGCCGATGCGCACGCTGGGCCGGTGGTCCAGCTGTTCCAGGCAGGCCTCGGCGTTGCGCAGGGCGTGGAAGACCGACCGCGGGAACAGCCGGTCCAGCAACAGGAACTGCACCACCCGCCCGGCGTCCATGGCGCCGCGGTAGGTGCGCAGGTAGGTGTCGTGCGCGCCTGCCGAGCGCAGCACGGTGACCCAGCCCGGCGAGGACGCCTTGTCCCCGACCCGGGACAGCAGCAGCCGCACCACCATGTCCACCCGTTCCACCGAACGGCCCAGCAGCAGGAACCGCCAGCCGTCGTCGCGGCTCATGGTCGAGTCGGCCAGTCCGGCGAACATGGCCGCGCGCTCCTCCACGAAGGAGAAGAAGGCGTGCGGGCCCATCTGCCGGGCATAGCGCTGGCGTTCGGGAAGCGCATTCCAGGTGGCGTTGAGGCATTCCCACATCTCGGTGGAGACCACCTCGCGGGCGCCCCTGGTGTTCTCCCGCGCGCTGGTCAGCGAGGCCACGATGGAGCCGGAGTTGGCCGGGGCGTAGGCGACCAGCTCGGTCAGCGACCAGGCGTCCAGCTCACGGCCGTCGGGCGCTTCGATGCCCAGCACGTGCAGCAGCGCCCGGCTCGCCGAGTCCGGGTCGACGGTGGCGTCCTCCAGCAGCTGGTGGACGGAGACGTCGAGGATGCGCGCCGTGTCGTCGGCCCGTTCCACGTAGCGGCCGATCCAGTACAGCGACTCTGCGTTGCGGGCCAGCATGACACCACCCTCTGCCGTCCGTGTTTCCGTGACATGTCACTGCTGTTGCTGCTGTTGCTGCTGACTCGTGGTCAGCTCGGGGCCGTGCTCGGCGGCCTGTCCGTCGGTCACCGCCCCGGCCAGTCCCGGCTCGGCCAGTTCACTCTCCACTGTGGACGATCGAGGGGCCAGCACCCAGGTGTCCTTGGAGCCGCCGCCCTGGGAGGAGTTGACCAGCAGGCTGCCCTCGCGCAGCGCCACCCTGGTCAGCCCGCCGGGCAGCACGAAGACGTTCTCGCCGTCGTTGACCGCGAACGGCCGCAGGTCCACGTGCCGCGGCGCCAGCCGGTTGCCGATCTTGGTGGGCACGGTGGAGAGCTGCACCACGGGCTGGGCGATCCAGCCGCGCGGATCGCTGCGGACCCGTTTGCGCACCGAGGCCAGCTCGCGCGCGCTGGCGTCCGGACCGAAGACGATGCCGTAGCCGCCGGAGCCCTCCACCGGTTTGATCACCAGCTCGTCCAGCCGGTCCAGCACCTGCTCGCGCTCCTCGTCCAGCCAGCAGCGGAAGGTGTCCACGTTGGGCAGCAACGGTTTCTCGCCGAGGTAGTACTGGACCATCTCGGGCACGTAGGTGTAGACGAGCTTGTCATCGCCCACCCCGTTGCCCACCGCGTTGGCGATCACCACGTTGCCCGCGCGGGCCGCGTTGACCATGCCGGCCACGCCCAGCACCGAGCTGGGGCGGAAGTGCAGCGGGTCCAGGAACTCGTCGTCGATGCGCCGGTAGATGACATCGACCCGGCGTTCGCCCTCGGTGGTGCGGATGTAGACCGCGTTGTCCCGGCAGAACAGGTCCCGGCCCTCGACCAGCTCCACGCCCATCTGCCTGGCCAGCAGCGAATGCTCGAAGTAGGCGGAGTTGTGCACGCCGGGGGTGAGCACCACCACGGTGGGATCGGCGGCGTTGGGCGCGGCCGAGGCACGCAGCGCGCGCAGCAGGTGGCCCGCGTAGTCGCCGACCGCGCGCACCCGGTGCCGGGCGAACAGATCGGGGAAGACCCTGGCCATGGTGCGCCGGTTCTCCATCACGTAGGACACCCCGGACGGGCAGCGCAGGTTGTCCTCCAGCACCCGGAAGACGCCCTCGCCGTCGCGGACCAGGTCGATCCCGGCGACGTGGATGCGCACCCCGTTGGCCGGGGAGATGCCGGCGGCCTCGCGGTGGAAGTGCGCGCAGGAGGTGATCAGCCGCCGGGGCAGCACCCGGTCCCGCAGGATCTGCGCGTCGCCGTAGATGTCGGCCAGGAACGCCTCCAGCGCGCGGACCCGTTGCACGATGCCGCGTTCCAGCCGGGTCCACTCGGTGGCGCCGATCACCCGGGGGATCAGGTCCAGCGGGAACGGCCGCTCCTGACCGGAGAGGGAGAAGGTGATGCCCTGGTCGACGAAGGCGCGGCCGAGCGCCTCGGCCCGCGCGGCCAGATCGGCGACCTCCGAGGGCGCGATCGACTCGTACAGCCTGCGGTAGGCCTGCCGGACCTGGCCGTCCTCGGCGAACATCTCGTCGTGCACGCCCGCGTACGGGCTGTCCGGATCCTGGTAGCCCTCGAACAGCGGGCTGCGCGGGGTGCGGGTGCGGCGCGCGCGGGTCACGGCGGGGCTCATTCAGTCATCCTCACCCGAGGGACGATCTTTGCGCACTACCTCCGAGTGAAGGAATTTCAGGGAAGTCCCCGATGCGAGCAGCGCGGATGCGAGCTGTGCTGGAGGCATGGCTACTTCCCTCCCGCGGATCGTGGACTCCGCGTTCGGTCATCCCCGCGGCCTCACCGGCCGGATCGGCGGGGCGATCATGGCGCGCGCCAACGCCGCCACCGAGCGGGAACTGGTGGCTGAGGCGGGATTACGGCACACCGACACGGTGCTGGTGCTCGGTGCCGGCCCCGGAGTCGGGCTGGCCGCGGCGGCCGCGGCGGCTTCCGCCGGACGGGTGATCGGGGTGGATCCGGCCGAGGAGATGCTGCGCCGGTCCCGGGAACGCTGCGCCGACCAGGCCAGAACCGGACACGTGCGGCTGCACCGGGGCGACGCGGAGGACACCGGGCAGCCCGACGGCAGCGTCGACGTGCTGCTCACGGTGAACACGCTGCACCTGTGGCCGGACCGGACCAGGGCCCTGTCCGAGCTGTACCGGGTGCTGCGGCCGGGCGGGCGGCTGATCCTGTCGGCGCACCGGATGCTGCTGGAAGGCAGTCCGGCCACGCTGCGGCTGGATGTGGAGTGCGCCGGGTTCACCCGGGTGCTGCTGCGGCTCAACGACCGCCGCGGCCTGCTCGGTCCCAGCTACGAACTGCGCGCCAGCCGCCCGGAGAACCGCTGACCGCTTCCCCTGAGTTCACCTCGGGGTTGTCATAGTCATATCCTCACTAGTAGGTTTATGACTATGGCAACCCCGATCCGTCGTTCACCGCTGGCACTGACCGTGTTGTGCCTGATGATCGAGGCCCCGGTGCACGCGTACCGGATTCAGCAGCTGATCAAGGAACGCGGCAAGGACCGGGTGGTCAACGTCCGGCAGCGGGCCAGCGTCTACCAGACCATCGAGCGTCTGCTGAAGGCCGGACTGATCAAGGTCAAGGAGACCGAACGGGCCGACAACCGGCCGGAGCGGACCATCTACGAGATCGGCCAGGAAGGGCTGGCCACGGCGCGCGCCTGGCTGCGCGAGATGTTCACCGCGACCGGCACCGAGTTCCCGGAGTTCCCGGCCGCGGTGGCGTTCATGCCGCTGCTCGAACCGGGCGAGATCCGCGCGCTACTGGAGGTGCGCGCGACCAAACTCGCCGAACTGGTCGCCGAGACCGACACCGTGACGGCCGAGGCGCTGGCCGCGGGCGTGCCCCGGCTGTTCCTGCTGGAGGAGGAGTACCAGCGGGCCACGCTGATCGCCCAGCTCGACTGGGTGCGCGCGACGGTGGCCGAACTCGGCGACGGCCGGATCACCTGGGACCAGGAGTGGCTGCGCGCGGTCGGGGACAGCCTCAGCACACCAACCGACGAGGGGGAATCGTCATGAACGGCAACGAGGAACGAGTGCCGGTGCTCATCACCGGCGGCGGCCTGGCCGGCCTGACCGCCTCGCTTTTCCTGTCCTCCCATGGGGTCGAGTCGATCCTGGTGGACAAGCATCCCGGCCCGTCCCCGCAGGGCCGGGCCCGCGGGATCAACGTGCGGACCATGGAGATCTATCGCGCCTTCGGCATCGCCGAACAGGTGTACGAGGCGGGCAAGCCGTTCGAGAACGACAAGGGCGGCGTGCACTGCGCCTCGCTGGCCGGCGAATGGCGCTGGCTGTTCCGCCTGGGCGCCACCGCGGGCTACGACGAGTACAGCGCGGGCCGGTTGTGCCTGGCCGACCAGAGCACGGTGGAGCCGGTGCTGAGCGCGGCGGCCCAGGCCCGCGGCGCGGAACAGCGGTTCAACACCGAGCTGGTGTCCTTCACCGAGACCGCCGACGGCGTGCACGCGGTGACCAAGGACCGCGCCACCGGCGAGGAGTACCGGATCCACGCGGACTACCTGATCGCCGCCGACGGCAACCGCGGCACCATCCGCGAGCAGCTGGGCATCCGCCGCGACGGCCCCGGCATCCTGGGCGACTTCCTCGGCGTGCTCTTCGAGGCGGACCTGTCCGAGCTGATCCCGGAACGCGCGGTGATGTGGTTCGTGGTCAAGCCCGGCAGCCCGCCCGGCTTCCTGACCACCACCGCGCACCCCGGCCGCTGGGCCGCCGCGTTCAGCTACGACGCCGCGGTGGACACCCCGGCGGACTTCACCGCGCAACGCCTGACCCCGATGCTGCACGAGCTGCTGGGGCGGGACGACATCCCGGTCGAGGTGGTCGACGTGACCCCGTGGCAACAGGTGGCCGCGGTGGCCGAGCGGTTCCGCCAGGGCCGGGTGTTCCTGGCCGGGGACAGCGCGCACGTGTGGCCGCCGGCGGGTGGCTACGGCGCGAACACCGGCGTCCAGGACGCGCACAACCTGGCCTGGAAACTGGCCGCGGTGCTCAAGGGCTGGGCCACCCCCGCCCTGCTGGACAGCTACGAACCCGAACGCCGCCCACTGGCTCAGGAGTTCGTGGACATCACCATCAACCGCCAGGAAAGCCGCGCCGGCAGCAACCCGGAGGAGGAGGCCAACTCCGATATCCGCTGGATGTTCGGCCAGCGCTACACCTCCCCCGCCATCCTGGGCCGGTCCTACGAGTCGGCCTTCACCCCCGACCACCTCCCCGTCCCCGAACCCGGCCACCGCGCCCCCCACCTGTGGCTGGACCACAACGGCGACCGCCTGGCCCTGCACGACCTGGTCTGCACCGGCCTGCTCCTGCTCACCGGCCCCCAGGGCGATGGCTGGCGCCAGGCCGCGACCGAACTGGCCGAACAGTTCGGCGTCCCACTGACCGCCCACCGGATCGGCGCCGACCTGCTCGACCCGGAACACCAGTGGCCTGCCCGCTACGCCCTGCCCGAGGGCGCGGTGCTGCTCCGCCCGGACGGCTACCTCGCCTGGCGCACCGAGTCCGACGCCGACCCACACGACCAGCTCCGCGCCGCGCTGGAACAGCTACTCCGCGCCTGACATCCGGCGCCTCGGGACTCCGGGCCTCGGGCTCCGGTCTCGGGACTCCGGTCTCGGGCCTCGGCCTCGGGACTCCGGCCTTGGGCCTTGGGCCTTGGGCCTCGGGCCTCGGGCCTTGGGCCTCGGGCCTCGGCCTCGGGACTCCGGCCTTGGGCCTTGGGCCTTGGGCCTTGGGCGCCACCGTCCCCGCACCCTCGCGTCCCCGCGCACGGCGCCTCCCGCCGTGCGCGGGGCCCGCGCGCCGCCGGATCGCCGACAGCGTGACCAACGCCACGCCTACCGGATCGTTATCCCGCGCCCGCCTGCCCCGCCCCGCCGCGATCCGCTGACCAGGCATCCAACACCGCCAGCCACCACAACCACACCGCGGGCGACGACGGCGCACCGGCCGTCCCCGGCCCTGGGCTGGGCAGGAGCCCGGGGCCAGGACCTGCCCCTCCGGCAGCGCCCCGACACCGAACGTGGTCAAGGCCGGACTACTTGCGCCTGAAAGTTGCCGGAATTACTCCATTCGGCGCAGTACCGATGAGGCCCTAGGCACTATTTTCGCCGACCTAACGCTCACCAACCCCCTCCAGCGCGTCAATTAGGGTGGACGCGTCTGGCAGACGGCGTTGGGCCGTCACCACTCATCAGGACGAGGAGCGATCGGCCATCGACAGGGGCCAGGTGATCGCCGGGAACTACCGGCTGGTCGAACACATCGGCAGCGGCGGCATGGGCGCGGTGTGGCAGGCATACGACGAGCGCCTCCAGCGCCCCGTCGCCATCAAGCAGCTCCTGCTGCAGCCGGGCCAGTCCGAGGATCAGACCTTGGACGCGCGGCGCAGGGCGATGCGGGAGGCCCGGATCGCCGCCCGGCTGTCCCACCCCAACGCGATCACCATCTTCGACGTGGTGCAGCACAACGGGGACCCCTGCCTGGTCATGGAGTTCCTGCGCTCGCGCAGCCTGGCCGACCTGCTCGACGAACGCGGCACGCTGCCCATCCGCGAGGTCGCCGCGATCGGCGGCCAGGTCGCGGGCGCGCTGGCCGCCGCGCATCAGGCCGGGATCGTGCACCGGGACATCAAGCCGGCCAACATCCTGGTCAGCGAGTCCGGCCTGGCCAAGATCACCGACTTCGGCATCTCCCGGGCCGCGGGCGACGTCACCGTCACCCAGACCGGCATGATGGCCGGCACCCCGGCCTACCTCTCGCCGGAGATCGCCAAGGGCCACGACCCGGCCCCGCCCTCGGACGTCTTCTCCCTCGGCGCGACGCTCTACACCGCGATCGAGGGCAAGCCGCCCTTCGGCAACAACCCCAACCCGCTGGCCCTGCTGCACCTGGTCGCCGCGGGCAAGGTCGAGCCGCCCCGGCAGGCGGGCCCGATGACCGCGGTGCTGATGAGCCTGCTCCGCGAGGAGCCCGCCGACCGGCCCAGCATGTCCCAGGCCGCCGCCACGCTCAGCTCCCTGGCCAACGACCCGAACCTGGCCAACGCCCAGCCCACGCCGCTGCGCCCCGCGCCGAGCACCCGGGTACTCGGCGGGAACACCCCGCCGCCGCCCTACCGGCCGCCGACCCAGCCGCAGCTGAACCGGCCGACGCCGAACCCGACCATGTCCACGCCGCGCCCGCGCCCGGCGGCTTACGTCCGCGACCCCGCCTCGCCACCGCGCAAGAAGTCCCGGCGCGGCCTGGTGATCGCGATCGCGGCGGCGATCGCCCTGGTGGCAGGCATTGGCGGCGCCTACTACGGACTCCGCGGCACGCCCCAGAACTCCGCGGGCGGCCAGACCAGCAACTCCAGCACGCCCCCGCCGCCGACCTCCGCCGCGGACAAGCCGACCCCGCCGGATGACTCCGCGCCGATCGGTTTCCGCGAGGCAGGCCAGTACGTGGTCGACTACTACGGCGCCGCCGGCCGGGCGGCCGACCGCGGCCAGGCCTTCGACATGCTCACCGACAACGCCAAGGGCCTCATCGGCGGCGAATCCGGGTTCACCCAGTACTGGTCGCAGTACAAGCTGGTGTACAGCCAGAAGGCGACCGGCAAGAAGACCTCGGACAACGCCGTGGACGTCACCCTCACCGTGGTCTACCCCAACCGGTCCGAGCAGCGCACGATCCGGGTGATCCGCTCCGGCGGCGGCCTGAAGATCGACAGCGACCCACGCTAGCCACGTCGTTCCCGAGCACGGGCCAAGGCACCCTGCGGTGCCTTGGTTCAGCGGGAGTTACTTCTCGGCCGCGCCGGACTTCCCGCTGATGGACTCCTGATAGACGTCCGCGTTGGTGCGCGAGTCCTTGATCAGGTCGTCGCAGAAGGCGGCGACGTCCTCGCCGATGAGTTCCAGCACTCCCTTGCCGCTCGCGACGCCCTCCTCGAAGAAGTCGACGATCCCGGAGAGCAGCGTCCCCTCCAGCAGGTCGACCGGCCCGACCTTGAAGAAGTACCGCTGCATCTCCTTGTAGACGATCCGATAGTCCGGCGGGAGCGCCTTGACCCGCGCCATATGGGCCCGCCACTGCTTCTTGCCCTCGATGATGTCCTGGATGCCCACATCAGCCTCCCAGCCGGCCCAATTTCCTGGCGACATTCCGGTTCAACTGCTCACGCCACCGGTCGCGATAGCTCCGGCCTCTTTCCTCGCCGGCCAGCGCCGCGCAGAAGCCCTTGATGTCCTCGCCCAGCACCTCTTGAATGCTCTGCCCATCGGCCGCCGTTTCTTCGAGCAACCCCAGGGCGCCGTCAAGAATCGGCATCAGGTTCCGGCCGGTGAAGTCCGAGTAGGGCATCAGCTGCCCTTTGATCTCTTCCCACACCGCCCGGTAGTCCGTCGGCAATGCCGCGGCCCGAGCCTCGAACGCCTTGAAATCCCTGGTGAGATCGCTGCCCGTGATCGTCTCCCAGAAATTCATCTCCCACCCTCCTTGAGCTTGTCGATCCGCGATGTCATGTACTCCCATTTCGCCCAGAACTTCGCGAGTTCCGCGCGCCCTACGTCATTGAGCGCGTAGAACTTCCGCGGTGGACCCTGCCCGGACGGTCGTTTCGTCACCAGGACGAGCCCGTTCTTCTCCAGCCGCAGCAGAATGGTGTACACCGTGCCCTCGACGACATCGGTGAAGCCGAGTTCGTTCAGCCGACGCGTGATGGCATACCCGTAGGTCTCCTCACTGCCGATGATTTCCAGCACGCAACCCTCAAGCGTGCCTTTCAGCATCTCCGTCAGGTCGTCCATCGTGAGCCCTCTTCGATCTCGAAGTACTCAGTGGCACCGAGTACCGGTACAACGTATCACCGAGTAGTGGCTCATGGCCAGCGCGGCCGGACCGCGGGTCGTTCAGCTCGCGCAGGAGAGCGCGGCGGACACCGTCATTCGGTCTCCTCGTCCAGTAACCGCGCCAGTGCCGCGGCCACACCCGAACTCCAGCCACTGCCCATGAACTTGCGGGAGAGCTGCTGGAACTCGTTGTCCGGGTCGAATCCGGTGTGCGCCAGGAACAATCGGGTGCCGCGACCCTCGGGTTCCAGGGTCCAGGTGATGGTGGTCCGCATGCCGTTGTCCGGACCGCTGTCGTCGAAACTGATGCGCAGCAGGCGTTCCGGCTCGATCGCCAGCACCTCGCAGTGCGCGATGCCGTCGGTGCGGACCGCGGGCAGCGGTTCGCCGCGATTGAAGGTGAAGCGGTGGCCCAGGACGGGCTGGAAATCGTTGGGCATCAGCCAACGGGCCAGCCGGGCCGGGTCGGTGAGCGCCCGCCAGACCTTGGCGGGCGGGTGGGCCAGGAACTGGTCCACCCTGATGTCGGCGGCGTTGGTCATTCCTCTTCTTCCTCCTCGTCGAGCAGGTCGGACAGCGCGGACAACCGCTCCCGCCAGAACCGCTCATACGGTGTGAGCCAGTCCCGAAGCTCCTGCAGGGGCTCGGGTTCGAGCTGGTAGTGCCGTTCCCGGCCGCGCCTGGCTTCCGCGACCAGCCCCGCGTCCTTGAGCACCCGCAGGTGCTCGGACACGCTCGGGCGGCTCATGTCGAAATGCTCCGCGAGGGACTGCACCGGCCGCGGCCCGCGCAGGAGCAACCCCAGCAACTCCCGACGGGTCGGATTGGCCAACGCGGCGAACACATCCATGCGGAGGAGAATAGGTAGGAAATCTCCTACGCGTCAAGTTCGGACGGCGGCCAGCAGTTCGGGGCCGCGTTCGGCCAGCCGCCGGACCGCGAGCGCGCCCCACCACCAGCCGAACAACACCCCCGAGCCGATTCCGGCCGGCAGCGCCAGCCAGGTCAGCACCGCGTTGCCGGACAGCGCGCCACCGAGCAGCAGCAGTCCCGGCGGCGCCGCGGCGACCAGGAGCAGCAGCCCCATCACCAGTTGCAGCAACGCTTTCGCGCAGCCCGGGTTCCCGGAACCGGCGAAGGGATTGCCGCGCTGGGCGGCCACCGGGAACGGCGCGAACACCGAGAGGATCACCAGCAGCCCGGCCCCGCCGCCGAGCAGCGCGGGCAGCAGCGCGAGCACGTAGGGATAGGTCTGCGGCCGCCCGGTCACCGCGGGCAGCACCAGCACCGCGAGCAGGGCCACCGGCGCCACGTAGACCAGCCAGCCGAGCTGTCTGCCGCGGATGTCGGCCCGGGCGGCGTCGGGCTGCACCAGGATGTGCCACAGCGCGGTGCCGTCGAAGCCGTACAGGTTGCCCGCGTTGAGCGCGGCGAAGCCGACCACGAGCAGTCCGCCGACCGGTGCGACCCCACCCGCCATCGGGTTGACGCCAGAGAGCACCAACGGCAGCACCAGCCCGATCACCAAGGCGGGCAACAACACCGCCCGCCGCCGCGGATCACGCCACCAGGTGCGCACCTCCTTGGCGGCCACCGCACCGACCGGCCCGGCGGGCAGGAACCGTTGCAGCAGGCCGTTCCCGGCCCGCACGTCCGCGCCGCGCAACCCGACACTGGGCCTGGTCAGCCTGCGCCGCAACAGGATCGCCCACACCTGCGCGAGCACCAGGGTCAGCGCCACCAGCCCGCCCAGCCCCGCCACCACCGTCAGCCAGTCACCCCGCACCGAGGCGGCGACCGCGGCAGGCGCCCAGCCAGGGGGCAGCCACCGCAGCACCTCGCCCAGCTCCGGCGGAAAACCCAGCAGCAGCCCGGCGGAGACCGTGTTCAGCACGTACTGGAACGGCAGCACCAGCAACCCGACACCCGCCGCGAGCAGCACCCCCAGGTCCTGCCCGCGCCGCGAACGCAGCACATCGCCGAGCGCCCCGACCACCACCCTGGACAGCGTCAGCACGAACGCCAACTGCGCGAGCACGCCGACGATCGCGACCAGCGCCGGCGCCAGGCCGTCCGCCGAGGCCCGCAGCACCAGCCCACCGAAGGCGAGCAGGCTGACCACCGCGGGCACGCCGACCACCGCGGCGGCCAGCAGTCCGGCGGCCAGCTTGCGCGGACTCACCGGCAACAGCCGGAAATGCTCGGGTTGCAGGGTTTCATCACTGCCCGCCACGAAAATCGGCCCGAGCACCCAGCCGAGGGTCCACCCGGCGAAAATCCCCGCGGTCAGGTCGTAGCCAGGCACCGGCGCGCCCAGGGTGTCGATGTTCATCAGGAACACCGAGAACCCGGCCGCGGCCAGCCCGCCCAGCACGCCGAAGATCAGCGTCAGGGCCCGCGCCGTGCCATGCAGCCCATGGCTGAGCAGGCGCAGCTTCATCCGGATCAGGACGCCAACCACGACAGTCCCTCCCCACCGCCGGTGCGACCGCCGACCAGGTGCACGAACCGCTCCTCCAGGCTGCCCTCACCGCGCACCTGCGCCAGCGGACCGGCCACGACCACCCGGCCGCCGGCGATCACCGCGACGTGGTCGCAGAGCCGCTCCACCAGGTCCATCACGTGGCTGGAGAGCACCACCGCGCCACCGCCCGCGACGAAGCGCTGCAGGATCACCCGGATAGTGCTGGCCGAGACCGGATCCACCGCCTCGAACGGCTCGTCCAGCACCAGCAGCCGCGGCCCGTGCAGCAACGCGGTGGCCAGCGCGATCTTCTTGCGCATCCCGGCCGAGTAGTCCACCACCAGGGTGCGCTCGGCCCCGGTCAGCTCCAGCACGCCGAGCAGTTCGGCCACCCGCGCGGCGACCGTGACCTCATCGATGCCGCGCAGCAAACCCATGTAGGTCAGCAGTTCCCGCCCGGTGAGCCGCTCCGGCAGGGACAATCCGTCCGGCAGCACGCCGACCAATGCCTTGGCCCGCACCGGGTCCTCCCACACCTCCACCCCGAAGATCCGCGCGGTGCCCGCGTCCGGCCGCAGCAGGCCGACCGCCATGGACAGCGCGGTCGTCTTGCCCGCGCCGTTCGGCCCGACCAGCCCGAAGAAGGACCCGCGCGGCACGGCGAGGTCCACCCGGTCCACCGCGATCGTCTCGCCGAAGCGCTTGCACAGGCCGGACAACCGCAGTGCCGGTCCGTCGGTCTCGATCTCCACCGGCTTCCCCTTCCCCCGGCGCGTTGCCGGTTCCGACATAAAGTGATATCACTTTGCTAGGCACCGCGACCAGCGGCGCATGGGGAGAGTGGACCAGAGATGACTGCATCGACGCTTGTCAAAGCGCCCGTGGCGGGCGTGCAAGAACGGGTGGCCTTCACCTTGCCGGGGATTGCCTCGGCGGCGGCCCTGCTCTTCTTCGGGCTGGCCAGCCTGGGCGGGATCGCGCTGGGCGTGTTCTCCGCCGGGCCCGCCGTCATCGTGGTGAGCGCGGTGGTGCTGGTGACCGTGCTGACCCTGGCTCGCGGACTGATCATGGTCTCCCCCGGCGAGGCGCGGGTGCTGCAGTTCCTCGGCCGGTACAGCGGCACGCTCCGCCAGGACGGCCTGAGCTGGGTGAACCCGTTCACCGAGCGCACCACCGTGTCCACCAGGATCCGCAACCACGAGTCCGCGGTGCTCAAGGTCAACGACGCCGACGGCAACCCGATCGAGATCGCCGCGGTGGTGGTCTGGCAGGTCGCCGACACCGCCAAGGCCGTCTTCGACGTGGACAACTTCGTCGGCTTCGTCGGCATCCAGACCGAGACCGCGGTCCGGCACATCGCCACCAGCTACGCCTATGACAACCACGGCGAGACCGGGCTGTCCCTGCGCGAGAACGCCGATGAGATCACCGAGAAGCTCAGCGCGGAGATCTCGGCCCGGATCACCTTGGCCGGGGTGCACGTGATCGAATCCAGGATCACCCACCTGGCTTACGCCCAGGAGATCGCGCACGCCATGTTGCAGCGGCAGCAGGCAGGCGCGATGGTCGCGGCCCGGCAGCGGATCGTGGAGGGTGCGGTCGGCATGGTCGAACTGGCACTGGCCCGGCTGGCCGAGCACGACGTGGTGGAACTGGACGAGGAGCGGAAGGCGGCCATGGTGAGCAACCTCCTGGTGGTGCTGTGCGGGGATCGTGCGACCCAGCCGGTCGTCAACGCGGGTTCGCTGTACCACTAGCGGGCCACCGTGGCTGACCGCAAAAGCTTCCTGCTCCGCCTGGACCCGGCCGTGCACGACGCGCTGACCAGGTGGGCCGGGGACGAACTGCGCAGCGTCAACGCGCAGATCGAGTTCCTGTTGCGCCGGGCATTGAGCGAGCAGGGGCGAATGCCCAGCGAGGCCGGGCGACCGGCCAAGCGGGGCCGCCCACGCAAGCCCGCCGCAGAGGACCAAACGGAAGATCAGCAGGGCGACCGTTCAGCGGAGTGACCTCCACTGTGACGCACCTTACATTGGTGTCTCCCAGGTTACCGCCAGGTAATAACGGAGGACGCCATGCGCCGGACGCTCGCCCTGCTGGGCACCGCGATCTTCGCCCTGCTCGCCTGCCAGCTCCCGGCCGTGGCCGCGCCCGCGCAATCGTTGGCCGACGTCGCGGGCTGCCAGTCGGCCAAGCGGCCGGTGGTGCTGCTGCACGGGACGTTCAAGAAGTCCGGCTGGAGCTGGGGCGGACTCGCGCCCGAGCTGTCCCGCAACGGTTATTGCAGCTACACGCTGGACTACGGCAACGGCGGACTGAACCCGGTCGCCGACTCCGCCGCCGAGCTGGCCAGGTACGTGGACCAGGTCAGGGCGAGCAGCGGGTGGTCCACTGTGGACATCGTCGGGTACAGCCAGGGCGGGATGATGCCGCGGCACTACCTGAAGTTCCTCGGCGGCGCGGCCAAGGTCAACGCGCTGATCGGCATCGCCCCGTCCAACCATGGCACCAGCCAGCCGCTGGCCAAGCTGCTGGGCGCCACATTCTGCCCGGCCTGCGGGGACCAGGCGTCGAACTCGGCCTTCATCCGGCGACTCAACGAGGGCGGCGACCTGGCGGGCGCGGTGAAGTACACGACGATCACCACCCGCTACGACGAGGTGGTCACTCCCTTTGCCAGCCAACACCTTTCCGGTCCGGCGAACCGGGTGACCAACGTGGTGCTGCAGGAGGCATGCCCGGCCAACCTGAGCGAGCACCTCTACATCCCGCACTCCTCGGCCACCATCAAGTGGGTGCTGAACGCACTGGGTCGCGGCGGCCTGGCCGACCCGCGGTTCCGCCCTTGCGGTTGAGCACAAAGCACCTTAATTCAAGCCAAAAATAATGGGCGTACTTCATCTACCTGAAAGCGCTCTCACATTCCGCCGTTCAGCCGATGGACGTGGCCGGCGCCGGGCAGCAGGGTCGGTCCCTGACACCGCTCTCACGCCACTGGAGGCATTGTGCTGCGGACACGTCCCACACTCGCGTTGACGGCCGCCGCGGCCTTGATGCTGGCATCCGCCCATGCCAGTACCGCCCAGGAACCCGGTGCGGAGCAGGGGCCGGCGGCCTACCAGGACGCCGCCGCGCCGGTGGAGCGACGGGTCAGCGACCTGCTCCGGCGGATGACGCTGGAGGAGAAGGTCGGGCAGATGGCCCAGATCCGCGTGGGCAAGCTGCGCGGGGACTGCAACAACGTGCCGGGACCACTGGTCGAGTCCTGTATGAAGACCGTGCTGGGCGATGCCAAGGTCGGCTCGATCCTCTCCGGCGGCGGTGACAACCCGGCCCCGGACCCCGGCCCGAAAGCCTGGGCCGAGATGACCAACCAGATCCAGAAGTACGCGCTGGACAACAATCGGCTCAAGATCCCGGTGATCTACGGCGCGGACGGCGTGCACGGGCACAGCAACCTGCCGGCCGCGGTGATGTTCCCGCACCAGATCGGCCTCGGCGCAACCTGGAACCCGGAGCTGATCCAGCAGGCGGGCAAGGCCACCGGCGAGGCCATGCGGGCCACCGGGGTGTTCTGGAACTTCGCCCCGGTCTCCGACATCGCGCGGGACACCCGGTGGGGCCGCTACTACGAGGCCTACAGCGAGGACCCGTTCCTGGCCGGTTCGCTGGCCGCGGCCGCGGTCAAGGGCATGCAGACCCCGGCCAAGGACACCGCGCAGCTCACCGCGACGGCCAAGCACTTCGCCGGGTACTCCGAACCGAAGAACGGTCACGACCGCAGCACCGCGTTCATCCCGGTGCGGCAGTTGCAGGACACCGTGCTGCCGCCGTTCCAGGCGCAGTTCGACGCGGGCGTGCAGACCGTGATGATCAACTCGGGGGCGATCAACGGCATCCCGGTGCACGCCTCGCGGTACATGCTGGTCGAGCAGCTCCGGGAGCGGATGGGCTTCCAGGGCGTGGCCGTCAGCGACTGGGAGGACCTGCGGAAACTGGTGACCCACCACAAGGTCGCCGCGGACTACCCGGCCGCGATCGCGATCTCGGTGAACGCGGGCGTGGACATGGCGATGGAGCCGTCCAACGCCGCGGAGTTCACCCAGGGCCTGCTCACCGTGGTCCGCGACGGGCGGGTCAGCCAGCGCCGGATCGACGAGGCGGTGCGCCGGATCCTCAAGCTCAAGTTCGAGCTGGGGCTCTTCGAGCGGCCGTTCGTGGACCCGGCCGCGGCCGAGCGGGCCGTGATCGGCAACGGCGCAGACATCGCACGCAAGGCCGCGACCGAGTCAATGGTGTTGCTGCGCAACGAGAAGTCCACGCTGCCACTGTCCACTTCGGTCAAGAAACTGGTGGTCGCCGGGGACACCGCGGACGACGCGCGGCGGCAGCTCGGCGGCTGGACCGTGGAATGGCAGGGCGTGCCAGCGGAGGGCCCGTTCCCGGAGACCACCACGGTGCTGGAGGGACTGAAGGCCGCCGCGCCGCAGACCGAGATCAGCCACGCCAAGGACCAGGCCAGCGCGGTCGCCGAAGCCAAATCGGCGGACGCGGTCGTGGTGGTGCTGGGTGAGAAGGAGGGCGCGGAGGGCCCCGGCGACACCGAGGACCCGTCGCTGAGCCCGGCGCAGCAACAGCTGGTGGACGCGGTGCAGGCCACCGGCAAGCCGGTCGTGGTGGTGCTGCTGACCGGCCGCGGCCGGGTGCTGGGTTCGGTCGCCGACGCGGACGCGCTGCTCTCGGGCTGGCTGCCCGGCACCGAGGGCGGGCACGCGGTGGCGGACGTGCTCTTCGGCAAGGCCAACCCCAGCGGCAAGCTGTCGGTGTCCTGGCCCAAGACCGTGGGCGACCAGCCGATGTCCTACGACCAGCTGCCTGGCGCCAACAGCGGCCCGAGTTCCAAGTACGACCCGGCCTACCCGTTCGGATACGGGCTGTCCTACACCAGCTTCGAGGTGGGGGCGCCGACCACGCCGAGCGTGGCCAAGGCACGGGAGGAGGTGAAGGTGTCCTTCACCGTGCGCAACACCGGCTCGCGGGCGGGCACCGAGATCGTGCCGGTCTACATCCAGCAGCCGGTGAGCGCGGTGCAGGTGCCGGAGCGGCGACTGGTCGGATTCGCCAGGGCCACGCTGAACCCCGGTGAGCAGAAGACGCTGGAGGTGACCTTCGACACCGACCAGCTCGCGCTGACCGTGGGCGATGTGGACGGCGCGGGTCGCCGCGAGGTCGCCAGGGGCGCCTACCTGGTGGAGGCCGGCGGCAAGACGGCCCCGCTGACCCTGCGCTGATCAAGCCGTCCGCTACTCGCTGACCAGCCTCGATTGGGATCCCGCACGGCACGGCTGATAGCATCTCCAGCCGTGCCGTGCGGCATTTCCGCCCTGGAGGAAGGCTGCGCGTTCCGCGTAGCGCCACTACAGCGCGGCACGACTTCCGATCAGATGAGACCGAGGTAGCACCATGGCCAACATCAAGTCGCAGATGAAGCGCATCCTGACCAACGAGAAGGCGCGCCTGCGCAACAAGTCCGTCAAGTCGGAGGTCAAGACCGCCGTCCGCAAGTTCCGCGAGGCCGCCGAGGCCGGGGACAAGGACAAGGCTCTTGAGCTGCTCCGCGTGGCCAACCGCAAGTTGGACAAGGCGGCCAGCAAGGGCGTGATCCACGCCAACCAGGCCGCGAACAAGAAGTCGGCCCTCGCGCTGCGCGCCAACAAGATCTGAGTCCGCCGCTCCGCACGGAGCGCGCAGGGCACGGAACGCTGAACGACGAAGGCGCCGCCCCACCGGAAGGTGAGGCGGCGCCTTCGTCGTATCGGGTCCCCGGTGCGGTGCCCTGCACACCGCACCGGGGTCCCTATTTAGTAGCCGGCTCGCTCCCCTGCTGAGCGGAGCCGACGAGCCATCCACCGGCGAACCCGGCATCGCGCCCTGCTCGCGATGCACTCGGTCGCCCTGCGCGTGGTGCCGAGCAGACGCGAGATCTCCTCATGAGGAAGTCCCTGGTCAAGCCACAGCAGGACGAGCCATTCGCGCTGACTCAATTTCCCACACCTGGCCAGCAACCAGCGAGCCTCATGCCGATCCGTCACCACATCGGCGGGATCGATCACCTGCATGGGCAACAGTCTGGGGTGGGTGCACACTTGCTGTGCTGATGCCCGCCGCCGCAACTCGTCCACACCCAGCCGTTTCACCACCGCGACCAGGAACGGCATCAGCCGTCCGTGGTCGAGCTGCGCGTACTGTGCGGCGCGGAGGAACGCATCGTGCACGACATCCTCCGCTTCGGCCGGGCTCACACCCTGCCGCCGGGCCACCCGGATCAGCGCCGGTCGCAGCCGCAGGCACTCCCGCCAGAAGTTCTGCCGCGTGCCCACGGCAGACGTCTCACCATCCAGACCACCTTTGTTCTTCACCAACTGCCCCTTCGCCCCGTGAGAAATCAACCCGGTAGATCCTGGGGTAATCACCGGTAATTCCTTTCGAGGCGCGTCCCGTCCGAGGGCGGTCATCCGGAAGTGCGTTACGTCCTGATGACACCGCAGAACCGGCGCGTTGGCAAGCATGGTTGCTTTCGAGGACAAGCTTCGTATGTTTCGGCACTGTTGCGTACCGCCGTTCGTGGGACAGGAAAGGGTGTTACCCGGGAGTCATGTGACCACAGTCACCGTGCGCCGCAATCACTGTATTCGTATTCATCATGGCGGCCGGAACAGGCTGCCGCAAACAGACTCATTCCTTGAAAGGCGAACAATGTCTCGCAAGCGACTTCTGCCGTTGGCACTCGGGCTGGCAGCGACCCTGCTGCCCCTTGCCGTGGTCACCGCGCCCACCGCGACGGCCACGACGGCGACTCCGCGAGCAGCCAGCTGGCTGGTGCTGACCAGCAACCCCGGCGAGGCCCCGACCAGGGACGCCCGCTCACGCACGCTGACCTGCGAACCGGCCGCCGGCGCCCACCCGCAGCCGGCCTGGTCCTGCCACGAGCTGAAGAAGGCGGGAGGCGACTTCCACCAGGTGAATGTCGGCCCCCAGGAACCGTGCTACCTGATCTACGCACCCATCACCGTCACCGCCCGCGGCATGTGGAACGGCCGCCCCGTCACCTATCAGGAAACGTTCCCCAACGATTGCGTGCTGTACCAGGAAAAGGGCCCACTCTTCCGTTTCTGATCAGGCCCCCGGGTATCACCCGGTCGCCGTATTGACAGAAATACGAAAACCGAGCGCAACACCGAGCCGATGACCTTTCGACGCAAGCAACCGATTGCCAGGCACAACCACCGGCAATCTACGGCTCGCAATTTGCGCCACCACTCTCCGCACATCACTCACCCAAGCGGCAGAACAAAGACAAACAAAGCCGGTACACACGGTGACAAACACTTCCCCACGACCCCCAACAGACAAAACCCGTGGTACCGAAGTGCCATACCTCCGGCATCAACACCCACCCACCACCGACCCCAACAACCCAACCCCAACCCAGCCCACCCACAAGTTACCTAGGTATCTCCAGGTCGGCGGCCGGCCAAATCCCGGCTCGGCCCGCCCCCACCCCTGGTCGGCCTGCCAGTCGGCAGGCCCCGGCGAGGTTCCTCGGCACGCCGCTGGCCGAGGAACCTCGCCAGCACCACCTCCGGCCGGACCGCGCGATCAGCACGATCCGCGCGGATCGGCTCAACCGGTCAGGCCCGTGGGCCGTCGCGGCCGCCCGAGCGGCTCAACCGGGTCCGGGTCCAGACCCGGCAGTCGAGTCGGCCTCAAGACCGCGACCACACCAGCGCCGGATCCGGGCCGGGTCCGGGTCTTGGCCTCATCTCCGGCTCAGCGACCTCGCCGAACCAGGATCAACCTCAGCACCGCTCGTTCCAGTGCGTAACCGCCGTCGGCGGCGACGCCCTTCACATCCGCGTTCAGCCCGGCCACCAGGTTCATGGCCTCGGCGAGTCCCTCGGGTTCCCAGCCGCGGGACTGGGCCAGGGCCTTCTTGACCTTCCACGGTGGCATGCCCAGCTGACCGGCCAGTGCGAACGGGTCGGCCCGGCCGCCTGCGGTCACCCTGGCGATGGTGCGGACCGCGTCGGCCAGGGCGTCCGCGATCAACACATGCGGCACCCCGGTCTGCAGGGCCCACCGCAATGCCTCCAGTGCTCCGGCCCGGTCGCCGGTCACCGCCTTCTCCGCGACCACGAACCCGGTCACCTCGGCCCGGCCGCGGTGGTAGCGGCGCACTGCCTGCTCGTCGACCTGGCCGCCGGTGTCAGCCACCAGCTGCGAGGCGGCGGCGGCCAGTTCTCGCAGGTCCGAGCCCACGGTCTCGATCAGCGCGGCCAAACCTGCCGGGTCGACCCGGCCGCCGGCCCGGCGGAACTCCTCCTTGACGAAGGCCTCGCGCTCGCCGCCTTTGCTCAGCTTCCCGCAGGTGGTGACCTTGGCGCCGGCCTTGCGCAGCGCGTCCGGCAGTTCCTTGGCGAGCTTGCCCCGGCCGCCGCCGCTGTGCACGACCACCAGCACGACACCCTCGCTGGGCGCCTTGCAGTAGGCGCCGATCGCCTCCGCGATCTCCTTGCCCGCCTCCTGGGCGGCCTCCAGCACGATGACCCGGCCCTCGGCGAACAGGGACGGACTGACCAGTTCGATCAGCTCCGGCGGGGTGAGGTCGGTCACCCGGACCTTGCTCAGCTCGGTCTGCGGATCGGCCAGCCGCGCCGCGTCCAGAGACGCCTTGACGGCCCGCTCGACCAGCAGTTCCTCTTCCCCGATCACCAGATGCAGCGGCTCCGGGGTGACGGCTGGGGCGCTCACACCGGCAATCCTTTCACGGGGGTCTGACAGCCCTGCGGGCTCCCGCATGCTGGGCTGGCGGTAGCTCTCAGTGGCGACCGTGCCGTACGGTGAGTGCCAGATAACTGAATACAGCTCATCCAGAGGGGTAGAGGGATCGGCCCTACGACACCCCGGCAACCGGCACAGGCTCGACGCGTATTCCGCGAGGGAGCAGGTGAACACGGTGCCAAATCCGCCCCGCGACAGCGGGAAAGATGAGGAGAGACCTCGCGATGACGACCATCGAGGCGCCCAACAGCGCCCAGCAGACCCTTGACCTCGGCCCGGCGCGCAGCCTGGTCTGCCGGGAGTGCGGCCACCAGGTCCCACTCGCCGCCGAGTTCGCCTGTTCCGAGTGTTTCGGTCCCCTTGAGGTCGGTTACGACTTCGGGACCGTCCGCCGGGAGGACATCGAGGCCGGCCCGCAGTCGATCTGGCGCTACCGCAACCTGCTCCCCGTGCCGTCCACTGTGGACGCCCACCCGAACACCGACCCCGGCTGTACCAGGCTGGTCCGCGCGGACCGCCTCGCCAAGGCACTGGGCGTCCGCCGGATCTGGGTGAAAGACGACACCGGCAACCCCACCCACTCGTTCAAGGACCGCGTGGTCGCGGTCGCCCTGGCCGCCGCCCGTGAACTGGGCTTCAAGGTCCTGGCCTGCCCCTCCACTGGCAACCTGGCCAACGCCGTCGCCGCGGCCGCGGCCCGCGCCGGCTGGGAGTCGGTCGTGCTGATCCCGTCCTCGCTGGAACGGGCCAAGATCCTCACCACCGCCGTGTACGACGGCGCCCTGATCGCCGTCGACGGCAACTACGACGACGTGAACCGCCTGGCCACCGAACTGGCCGCGGACCACGAGGACTGGGCGTTCGTCAACGTCAACGTCCGGCCCTACTACGCCGAGGGCTCCAAGACCCTGGGCTACGAGGTCGCCGAACAGCTCGGCTGGCGACTGCCCGACCAGATCGTGGTGCCAATCGCCTCCGGCTCCCAGCTCACCAAGGTCGACAAGGGCTTCCGCGAACTGGGCGAACTGGGCCTGGTCGAGCAGACCCCGTACCGCGTCTTCGGCGCCCAGGCCACCGGCTGCTCCCCCGTCGCCGCCGCCTTCAAGGCAGGCCACGATGTGGTGACCCCGGTCAAGCCGGACACCATCGCCCGTTCCCTGGCCATCGGCGCCCCCGCCGACGGCCCGTACGTGCTCGACACCGTCCGCCGCACCAACGGCGCCATCGAGAACGTCTCCGATGAAGAGGTGGTCGAGGGCATCCGGCTGCTCGCCCGCACCGAGGGCATCTTCGCCGAGACCGCGGGCGGCGTGACCGTCGCGACGGCAAAGAAGCTCATCGAGACCGGCCAGCTCGACCCGGACGCCGAAACCGTCCTGCTGATCACCGGCGACGGCCTCAAGACCCTGGACGCGGTGCAGGACCGGATCGGCCCGCGCGCCACCGTTCCCCCGTCGGCCGCCGCGGTCCGCGAGGCCCTCGGCCTCTGACCCCAAGCTCCGCCGTCCGGCGTGTCACCTGGTCTTGTGCGACCGGGGGGCACGCCGGACGTGTTTGTGGCGGGTGATGGGACCTGGGGCGGGCGGGGTTCTGGGTGTCATCGTGGTGTTCGGGATTCTTGTTTGCCGTGGCGGGAGATCACTGGGCCCTGGGGGCTGGGGGCGATGGCCAGGTCGCCGTCCTGGTCGGTGCGGAGGATGTGGGTTCCCTGGGTGCGGAGGGTTTCCAGGATCAGGGGGCTGGGGTGGCCGTAGTCGTTGTCGGCGCCGACGCTGATCAGGGCGATCCGGGGGCGGACGGTGGCCAGGAATCTGGGCAGGCTGTAGCGGGATCCGTGGTGGGGGACCTTGAGGATGTCGGCGGCTAGCTCGGATCCCTTGTCCGCCAACAGGTCTGCTTGGCCGGCCAGTTCGATGTCGCCGGTGAGCAGGACCCGGCCCGCGGTGGTGTGGGCCCGGAGGACGACAGAGGCGTCGTTCAGGGCCGTGCCGCCGACGCGGTCACCAGTGGCGCCCAGGGCTGCCGGGCTGCGGGGGCCGAGGATGTCGATGGTCAGGCCGGGCCAGCTGGTGCTGGTGCCTGGTCGGAGTTCGGTCAGGGGGACGCCCGCGGACTCGGTGGCACGGCGGATTTCCTTGATGGCCCAGGGTGGTTGCTGGACGGGGCTGATCGCCACCGCGCCGACCTGGTGCCCGGCGAGGACCTCGGACAGGCCGCCGATGTGATCGGCGTGCAGGTGGGTGAGGACGAGTAGCGGGATCCGGTCGATGTCCAGGTCGCGGAGGCAGTTCGTGATGGCGATCGGGTCCGGGCCGGTGTCGACGAGGACCGCGCGACCGGGTTCGGCGGTGGCCAGGACGATGGCGTCACCTTGGTCGACATCGCAGGCGACCACGGCCCAGTCGGGTAGTGGCCAGCCGGGCCGCAGCGCTCGGATGGGGACCAGGACCAGGAGCGCGAGCAGGGCCGCCGCGATGAGCAGGACGCGGAACCGGCGTTGGCGTAGGACCAGGGCGAGGACGATCAGGACGCCGATGAGCAGGAAGGCTCCGCCGAGGCCGCTGGGCCAGGGCAGGGTGGCCATCGGGATGGCGGCGGCCTGGTGCGCGACCGTGACCAGCCACCACATCGCCGGGCCGGTGAGGTGGACCAGCAGTTCGGCCGCACCGGGGTGGATCACCGACAGGGCGGCCGCCAGCACGCCGAGCACCGTGGCCAGGGCGACCACCGGCGCGGCGAGCAGATTGGCCAGGATGGCGGTGAGGCTGAGTTCGCCGGTCATGCCGACCACCACGGGGGCGGTGAACAGGTGCGCGGCGGCGGGGATGGCCAGGGCCTCGGCCAGGCCACTGGGGACGTGACGGCGGCGCAGGGCGTCGGACCAGCGTGGGGCCAGAAGCACCAGGGCCGCGGTGGCCAGCACGGACAGGAGGAAACCCAGGTCTCCGGCCAGTTCCGGATCGGCGAGCAGCAGGATCGTCACGGTGCCGGCCAGGGCGGGGATCGCGGCTCGGTCACGGCCGGTGGTCAAGGCGTACAGGGCGATCGCGGCCATGACCGCCGCACGCAGGACGCTCGGTTGCGGCCGGGCCAGGATGACGAAACCCAGCAGCGCCAAGGCAGCCACCGCGGTCGCGGTGCGCGGGCCGGTGCGGAGTGCCCGGCACAGCAGGAGGACCGCGCCGCAGACGATCGCCAGGTTGGTGCCGCTGACGGCCAGTAGGTGTGCCAGGCCCGCGGTGCGGAAGTCGGCGATGACGCGGGGAGCCAAGGTGGTGGTGTCACCGACCACTAGGGAGGGCAACAGCCCGGCTTGGTCGGCGGGGAGGACTGAGCTGGCTTGGCGGAGACCGGCGCGGATGTGGGTGGCGGCACGTTGCCAGAACGGTGGTGTGCCAAGGAGTTCGGGTGCGTTGTGGACGCGGAGGGCGGCGGCGGTCAGGTCGCCGGGGTGGGCTGGGGCGAGCTTTCCAGTGGTGCGAAGGCGTTGGCCGGGTGAGATGTCGGACCAGGACTCGTGCATGGCGAGCAGGAGGACCGTTCCGCCGACGGAGAGGGTGTCGCCGGTGGTGTGGGCGGTGTCGAGGGCGATAGTGAGGACGGTGCCGTTGCTGTTGGCGGGGCGGCCACCGTAGGCCGGGGTGCGCATGGGGCGGGGGTCGCCGGTGACCACTCCGGTGAGGGTTGCGGTGACGCCTCGTTCGGCGGGGGTGTGCAGGGGATGTGTTGTGGCGGCGTGGGTTTTGAGGGCGATGCCGATGGCCGCGGCTCCGGACAGGGCACAGGCGGTGAGGACTGCTGCGGCGAGGCGGTGGTGTCGGGGACGTTGGCGGGGATGGGGACTGGGACGGGGGCGTTGGTGAGGAGGGGGTGGGGTTTGGGGAGGGGAGGTTTGCGGTGTGGGCTTTGGGGATGTGGAGGTCTGTGGGGCGGGCGTGTCGGTTGAGGAGAGTCGAGGTGTGGAGGTTTGCGGTGGAGACGGTTGGGGAGCGGGGGTTTCGGGAGCGGGGGCTTGCGGTGGACACGTTTCGGGTGGGGAGGTTTGCGGCGGTAAGGAGGAAAGTGGTTGGGGTGCAGGGGGTTTCGATGAGTGGGCCGGCCGGGGTGGGGTGGGTGTTGGGTGGCTGGGTTTGGGGTGGGGGCGGAGCAGGAGGCATGCGGCAGTGGCCGCGGTTGCGGTGAGCAACGCGGCGGCCAGGGTGGCGGGGAGCCAGCCTGTGTGGAGGCCGAGCAGGGTTACCGCCCAGGTGGCCAGGGCGGCGGGGACCAGGCGGAGATCCGGGCCGGAAGGTGTGGTCGGCTCGGAGTCCGGTGGTTCGGGTGGCTCGCGGAGAACAAGTCGTTCGCGCGGTGCGCTGTTGTCGCTTCCCTCCTTTCCGCGCCTTGTCGCCGTGGATACAGGTGCACGCTTTCCCCTTTCTCGTGCGTCGGCCACGGCGAGCTGCCGCGTCGGACGACTTGTTCTCCGCATGTGCGCCCCTTGCCTCGATGGCTCTGTCCCAGCGCGCTCGGATCCGGGCGCGCTGGGTCAGAGGCTCACCAGCTCGCGGAGCCGGGCGAGGCGGGACTCTCCGATGCCCTCGATCTCTCGTAACTGATCGACCGAGGTGAAACGGCCGTGCTTGGTCCGCCACTGGACAATGCGTTGCGCCGTCACCGGACCCACTCCTGGCAGTGCGTCCAGGGCGGCGGGGGTCGCGTTGTTCAGGCTGACCTTGGTGGTGCCGCCGGGTGGCATTCCCAGGGTGTCCTGGGGCTGCTCCGGTGGCGGCGGTATACCGACGTGCACTTGCTCCCCGTCGGCCAACCGGCGGGCCAGGTTCAGGCCGTTGAGGTCGACGTTCGGGTGTGCGCCGCCTGCCGCCTGGACGGCGTCGGCGACGCGGGCCCCTTCGGTGAGGGTGACCAGCCCGGGTTTGGTCACCCTCCCGACCACGCTGACCACCAGGGTGGCGCCGGCGCCGGTGGTGGTTGGGGTTTTGGTGGTCGGAGGGGCGGCGGGACCGGCCGACGGGGAAAGCTCCGGAGCCATCTCCCTGGTCGGCCGGTCCTGCCACACCAGCAGCGCGGTCGTCGCGACAGCCAGGACTGCGACGACCGCGACTGCCAGTGCCGCCAGCCGGCCGGGGTCCCACCTGACTCCCCGCGGACCCCTTGGCAGGAGCCGGGAGAGCCACTTCGGGGTGCGGGACAACGGCCGGGCCGGCAGTTGCTGGCCTGACTCGTCGAGCTGGATGACTTTGAGGCCATCCAGTTCGGGGGGCGGGTCAGGGCCGGGTCTTGCGCGTGCGGCGGCGGCCAGTTCGGACAACCGGGTCCGGGCGAGATCGCGTCGGGTGTTGGTTGCCGCGGTGAGGAAGCGCCACATGGGATCGACGCTAGGGGCGGGCGGGGGTGTGGGGTAGCTGTGGCGGGGGCGGCTGTGGATAGGTGGGGTGTTGTGGATAAGTGCTGGTTGTGGGGGTTGATGGGTGGGGTGGTGGGGGCTGGGTGGTGTAGGGTGCCGCGCTCGGTTGGGGCGAGGGCGAGGGCGAGGGCGAGGGCGAGGGCGAGGGCGAGGGCGAGGGCGAAGGCGAAGGCGAAGGCGAAGGCGACGGGGTAGCCGGGAGGCTGGCGGCAGGGCTGGGCTGCTGAGAGTGCAGGGGCAAGCGACGGCGAGACTTGGCGCGCGGGGGTGCGCGACTGGGATCGAGACGGGCGGGTGCGGAGCGGCTCAGGGCAGGGCGCAGCGCCGGTGCAGCCGGGGGCCGGGGGCCGGGGGCCGGGGGCCGGGGGCCGGGGGCCGGGGGCCGGGGGCCGGGGCGAGTGTGCGCGAGCGGGTTAGCGGGGGCGGTGTGGGAGAACGACGACGCCCAGGACGCCGGGGCCGGTGTGGGCGCCTACTACCGCGCCGACCTCGGAGATGACGCAGCCGTCGCAGCCGGGTAGGCGTTCGTCCAGGCGGCCAGCCAGTTCGGCCGCGCGCTGGGGGGAGCCCAGGTGGTGGACCGCCACCTCTACCGGGCCTTGGCCCGCGGCTGCGGTGGCCAGGTCGACCAGGCGGGCTACGGCTCGGCTGGTGGTGCGCACCTTCTCCAGCGGGAGGATTCGGCCGTTTTCCACGTGTAGCAAGGGTTTTACCGACAGGGCGGTGCCCAGTAGCGCCGCGGTGGGGGTTATCCGGCCGCCTCGGCGGAGGTGTTCGAGGGTTTCCAGGCAGAAGAAGGTTCTGGTGTGGGTGGCGGTGTGGGTGGCCACCGCTTCGACTTCGGCGGGGGTGGCGTGCTGGGTGGCGGCTTGGGCCGCGGCCAGGACGGCGAAGCCCAGGCCCATGGCGGTGGAGCGGGAGTCGACCACGCGGACCCGGTCCGGGCCGACCTCCAGGGCGGCCAGGCGGGCGGCGTCCCAGGTGCCGGAGAGTTCGCGGGACAGGTGGATGGAGACGACCGCGGTGGCGCCGGCGGACAGGGCCTGGCGGTAGGCGGTGGCGAACTCGGCTGGGGTGGGGCGGGAGGTGGTGACGGTGCGGCGTTCGGCCAGGGCCGCGGCCAGCTCGCTGGGGCCGATGTCCTTGCCGTCCAGGCCGCTGGCGCCGTCCACCGTGACGTGCAGGGGCACCTCGTGGATGCCGTGGCGGGTCGCGAAACCCTCCGGCAGGTACGCGGTGGAGTCGGTGAACACGGCGACGGACACGGGGACGCAGCCTACGGAAGCATCGGGCGGAGCAGGTCGGCTACCGCTGTGCCGACCTCGGCGTGTGCGGAAAATCCCCAGTGCATGCCGTCGGGATTGCCGTCGCCGTCGAAGATGTGCGCGCGGACCAGGGCGGGCAGGTCCAGCAGTGGCACCCGGGTGCGGGCCGACCAGGTGCGCAGGGCGGCCACAGCGCGGGTGTGGCCGGTGTGGATGTGGCCGTACTCGGGGGAGTTGTGCACTGACGGGAGCATGCCGATCACCGGCAGACCCGGCCGGATGGTGCGCACCGCCTGCAGGCAACGGTCCAGGTAAGACACGGTGAGGTGGGGTGGCAGCGCCACCGGGCGGCCACGCAGGAAGCGGGCCAGGTGTGGTTGCGCGGCCTGGTAGCGGGCGCGGGCGAAGCGCCGGACCGGCGTGGGGCGCAGGTGGCGCAGGCCCTCGCGCAGGTAGGTCGGCAGCGGGCTGGGCAGGGTGTCCATGCTGCCCAGGGCCAGCACCAGGGCGTCGGTGCGTGGCAGCAGCGACCACACCCTCGGGTCCCCGGTGAGGGCCCACCAGCCGTGCCGGGCGGTCCAGCCGAACCCGGCGACCAGTTCGGCCTCGCGGTCCAGCCCGGCCGCGGCGATGTTGGGCCACAGCCGGGGATCGTCGGCGGGCAGGGCGTACTCCGGACCGTGGAAGGCCAGCGAGTCGCCGAGGACCAGCAGGCGTCCCCGGCTCAACCAGTCGCCCCCACGTTGTGGCTGAGCAACCGCCACCTGACGTCGTCGGCCCGCCTGGCCAGCACGGTCCAGTGGCAGTTGCTCAGACCGCCCAGCGACGGCCACAGCTCCACCGGCAGCCCCAGCAACCGCCCGATCAGGCCGGTGATGAGACCTCCGTGCGCGCACAGCAGGGCGGTGCCGTCCTGGGCGAGGTCCAGTTCGGAGACCACCTCGACCGCGCGCGCGGCCACCTCCAGCCGGGTCTCGCCGCCGGGTGGGGCGAAGGCCGGATCGGCCCGCCAGTTCGCCAGCGCGCCCGGCCAGCCTGCCTCGACCTCCGCGCCGGACATGCCCATCCACTGGCCGACGTCGGTCTCCCGCAGCCGCTTGTCCACCCGCGGCGCCATCCCGGTGACCGCGGTGAACGTGGCCGCGGTGTCCGCCGCGCGGCGTAAGTCAGAGGTGACCAGCAGATCGGGTTCCAGCGCCGCCACCAGGGGGGCGGCCCGCCGGGCCTGGTCCAGTCCGATGTCGTTCAACTCGACGTCGAGCTGGCCCTGCAGCCGGCCGGAGGCGTTGTGGCCGGTCTGACCGTGCCGCCACAGAATCAGCCCGGACAGGGTCACGCCTGGACGTCCTCGTCCTCGGGCTGGTGCACCACGACGTCCTCGAACTCGATCCGCGGGCAGTCCTTCCACAGCCGCTCCAGGCCGTAGAACGAGCGCTCCTCGGTGTGCTGGATGTGCACCACGAGGTCCACGAAGTCCAGCAGCACCCAGCGTCCCTCGCGGGCGCCTTCCCGGCGCACCGGCTTGCTGCCGGCCTCGCGCATCTTCTCCTCGACGCTGTCCACGATCGCCTGCACCTGGCGCTCGTTGGGCGCTGAGGCGATCACGAAGACGTCGGTGATCACCAGCTGGGTCGACACATCCAGCACCACGATGTCGTGGGCCTTCTTGTCGGCCGCCGCGAGTGCGGCGACATGGGCCAGCCGGCGGGACTCCTCGGTCGCTGACACGTTGCTCCTCCCCGTGCGACCTTCGGGGGTCCGCACAGGTCACTCAGGGTACCGGGCGGTCAGGGCGCCGGGTCGCGGTAGAGGTTCCGCTTGGAGATGTACTGCACCACACCATCGGGCACGAGGTACCAGACCGGCATGTCCTTGGCCACGCGCTCCCGGCAGTCGGTGGAGGAGATCGCCATCGCGGGCACGTCCACCAGGCTGACCGCGCCGCGCGGCAGGTGGTCGTCGTCCAGCTGGTAGCCCGGCCGGGTGACCCCGACGAAGTGGGCCAGCTCGAACAGCTCGTCCGCCCGCCACCAGCCCAGGATCTGCTCCAGCGCGTCCGCGCCGGTGATGAAGAACAGCTGATCGTTTGGATGCTGTCTGTGCAGGTCAGACAGGGTGTCGATGGTGTAGGTGGGACCGGTGCGGTCCACGTCCACCCGGCTCACCGAGAACCGGGGGTTGGACGCGGTGGCGATCACCGTCATCAGGTAGCGGTCCTCCGGCGAGGAGACCACGTGGTGCTCCTTCTGCCACGGCCGCCCGGTCGGCACGAAGATCACTTCGTCCAGGCCGAACCGCGCCTGCACCTCACTGGCGGCCACCAGGTGCCCGTGATGCACGGGATCGAAGGTGCCGCCCATCACGCCAAGTCGACGCCCGGACATAACAGGTCAGCGTAGTTGGCGCGGGTGACAAAAGGCAGATCGGGAGAGCCGGGCCACACGCCGCCCGCAGGAGGCCCGCCGGTCGCTCTCCCCGACCGGCGGTCCTCCGCGCGAACCGGCGACGGTGGCTGGGGGTCCCGGCCGCCGGGTTCGCGGGCTGCTCCCCCGCGGGAGCCCGCAACACAGGGACGCTCGATCGGGTGACATGTGACGCAGATTTCGCCGAAGTTTCCTGTTCACTCGTTCGGCCCTGCTTACGTCCGAAAGTCGGGACAATACTGTCCGCCATGAGGACATGGACCCCGTTGCACGGCGAGCCCTACCAACCGGTTCCGTACTCCCCCGCGCGGATCCCGGACCAGGAGGCGTTGCGGATCTCCGCGGAGCTGCGCGCCCGGATGGACCAGCGGCGCACGGTGCGCAGTTTCGCCCCCGACCCGGTGCCCGAGGAGCTGGTGCTCAACGCGATCGCGGTGGCCAACACCGCGCCCTCGGGCGCGCACCAGCAGCCGTGGACCTTCGTGCTGGTGGAGGACCCCGAGGTGCGGGCGCGCATCCGGGCGGCCGCGGAGGCCGAGGAACAGGTCTCCTACGACGGCAGGCTGGGCGAGGAGTGGCTGTCCGCGTTGCGCCCGCTGGGCACGGACGCGCACAAGCCGCACCTGACCGACGCGCCTTACCTGATCGTGGTGTTCCAGCAGCGCTTCGGACTGCGGGAGGACGGCAGCTCCTACAAGCACTACTACGGCGACGAGTCGGTGGGCATCGCGGTCGGCATGCTGCTGACCGCCCTGCACCTGTCCGGGCTCGCCGCGCTCACCCACACCCCCAGCCCGATGCGTTTCCTCGGCGAGGTGCTCGGGCGGCCGCGCAACGAGAAGGCGTTCGCGGTGATCCCGGTCGGGTACCCGGCCAAGCAGGCGCAGGTACCCGACCTGGTGCGCAAGACCATGGACCAGGTGCTGGTCCGGGTCTGACCCGGTTTCCCGAGCTAGTCGACCGGCGCCAGCGTCTTGCCGGAGGCCACGTCGACCACCGAGATCGCCTCGGCCGGGCACTGGTCGGCCGCGTCGGTCACGACCTCGGCCGGGTCGATCTCGGTGTGGACCGGTTCGGCGTAACCGTCGACCAGCCGGAAGAACTCGGGCGCCGCGCCCGCGCACATCCCGGACCCGATGCAGTCGTGCGAAACCTCGACGTGCCAACGATCAGTGCTCACCACGTGCTCCCGTCACCAGGCGATCGGCAGGGACAACGGGCCGCGTGCGAGCAGCCCGGCCTTCCACGGTATCGCTTCGACGGGGACGGCGAGCCGCAGGTCCGGAAAGCGCTCGGCAAGGTGCCGCAGCACCAGGCGCAACTCCATCTTGGCCAGCAGCGCGCCCAGGCAGTGGTGCACGCCGTGCCCGAAGCCCAGGTGCGGGTTGTGCTCGCGGTCCAGTTTCACCACATCGGGGTCGGTGAAGACCTTCGGGTCCCGGTTGGCCACCGCGAGCTGGATGAGCACGGTCTCGCCCTCGCGGATCAGCACCTCGCCGATCCGCACGTCCTCGGTGGCCACCCGGGGGAAGCTGCCCGAGGTGCGCAACGGGGTGGCCCGCAGCAACTCCTCCACCGCGCTGGGCACCAGGTCCAGGTCGTCCCGCAGCTGGGCGAACAGCTCCGGCCGCTGCAGCAGCACGTAGGCGAAGTTGGCGATCTGGCTCGCGGTGGTCTCATACCCGGCGATCAGCAGGTTCACCCCGACCCGGACCAGCTCCTCCTCACTGAGCCGGTCCTCCTCGTCCCTGGCCTGCACCAGCGCGCCGAGCAGGTCGTCGCTGGGTTCGGCGCGCCGCCGTTCGATCAGCGCCCGCAGGTAGTCCTCCAGCTGGTCCCGAGCCTGGTTGACCTGCGCCGCGGTGTACTTGGTGGTCGCGCCCATCACCTCGGTGAAGGCCCGGAAGTGGTGCTCGTCTTCCTTCGGCACGCCCAGCAGGTGCGAGATCACCGTGATCGGCAACGGCAACGCCACGTGCTGCACGAAGTCCGCGGGCGAGCCGTGCGCGACCATGTCGTCGAGCAGGCCGCTGACGATCCGCTCGGTGTCCGGGCGGAGTTTCTCCACCCGGCGCATGGTGAACTCCTTGGCCACCAGCCGCCGCAGCCGGGTGTGCTCCGGCGGGTCCATGGTCAGCATCATGCCGCGCCGCAACGGCCACGGGGTTACCCGAGGGGTGTCCGGCGCGGTGGCCGCGTCCCCGCTGAAACGCAGGTCCACCAAGACTTGTTTGACCTCGGCGTACCCGGTCACCAGCCAGGCCTCGGCCGGTTCGCCGTCCCGCCCGCCGTAGGGCAGGCGCACCTTGGCCACCGGCTCATCCCGTTGCAGCACAGCGTATTCCGGGTACAGGTCGAGCTTGACCGCCTCCCCGAACGGGTAAGCGGGGCAGGTCTGCGGTTCCACGGTCATGTCCCCCTCCTCACCAGGCCACCGGCAGCGACAGCGGCTGCCGGGCCAGCAGTCCGGGCTTCCACGGGATCTCCGCGGCCGGCACCGCCAGGCGCAGGCCGGGGAACCGGCTGACCAGGGCGGCGAGCACGAGCTGAAGTTCCATCCGGGCCAGCAGCGCGCCCAGGCAGTGGTGCACCCCGTGCCCGAAGGCCAGGTGCGGGTTGTGCTCACGGGAGAGGTCGCGCAGCTCCGGCTGCTCGAACACGCTCGGATCGCGGTTGGCCTGACCCACGTTGATCAGCACCGCCTCGCCCTCGCGCACCAGCACCCCGCCGACCTCGATGTCCGCCTTGGCCACCCGAGGGAAGCTGCCCACCGAGCGCAGCGGGATGATCCGCAGCAGCTCCTCCACCGCGGTGGGCACCAGCGCCGGATCGGCGACCAGCTGTTCGTACAGCTCGCGCTGGGACAGCAGGGTGTAGCTGAAGTTGCCGATCTGGCTGGCGGTGGTCTCGTGCCCGGCGATGAGCAGGTTGAGCCCGACCCGGACCAGCTCGTCCTCGGTGAGCCGGTCGCCCTCGTCGCGGGCCAGCACCAGCGCGCCCAGCAGGTCGTCGGTGGGGTCGGCCCGGCGCTGGGCGATCAGCTCGCCGAGGTAGCCCTCCAGCTCGCCCCAGGCGTGGTTGATCTCCGCCGGGGTGTGCGCGGTGGTCGCGGTGAGCACGTCGGAGAAGGTGCGGAAGCGGTGCCGTTCGGTGTACGGAACCCCGAGCAGCTCGCAGATCATGGTGATCGGCAGCGGCAGCGACAGGTGCTGCACCAGGTCGGCGGGCTGGCCGTGCACGGCCATCGCGTCCAGGAACTGCGCCACGTGTTTTTCCGTGTGCGGGCGGAGTTTCTCCACCCGGCGCATGGTGAACTCCTTGGCCACCAGCCGCCGGATCCTGGTGTGCTCGGGCGGATCCATGGTCAGCAGCGGGCCGGGGCGCAGCGGCAGCGGCTCGACCCGGGGGGTCGCCGGATCCATGGCCCGCGCCATGCTGAACCGGTGGTCGCCGAGCACCTGCCGCACGTCGGCGTGCCGGGTGGCCAGCCACGCCTCGGCGGGCTGACCGTCCCGGCCGCCGAAGGGCAACCGGATGCGACTCATCGGCTCCTCGTCCTGGAGCCGGGCATACATCGGATGAAGATCCAGTCGAACGGTTTCCCCGAATGGGTAAGTCCGTGCCATGGCTGGAAGTTAGGTATCTGCTGACTGACTGGTCAATGCAGACATCCGACCGATTCGGAGTTCCCGTTATGCCTGCCCACTGGTTCGTTCTGGTGGTATACGCGCGGCTCAGTCGGCGGTTTTCTCCAGCAGCGCGGCCACGCCGAGCCGGACATAGCGCTCGACCACCTCCGGATCGGCGGCGGCGAACTGGTCCGACTGGAGCACCGAGCGGGCCAGGCCGATACCCATCAGCCAGGACAGCACCAGGGCGGCCCGCAACTCCGCGTCCGGGCCCTCTGTCAGCCCGGACAGCGCGGAGAGGTACCGGTCGCCGACCTCCCGGCGCAGGAACGCGGCCGCCTCGTCGTGACCGGCCGAACGGAGCAACGCGGCGAAGGCCCGCGCCTCGGCGTCGACCTCCTTGTCCAGGAGCTGGCGCAGCATCCGGACCGGGATGTCCTTGGCCGGTCCGGCCAGCAGTTCCCGCGAACTTCCGGCGACTACTTCACGGAACAACTCTTCCTTCGAACCGAAGTAGCGGAACAACAGCGCCTGGTTCGCCCCGGCCAGGGCTGCGATATCGCGGACCGTGGTGCGCTCGAACCCGCGTTCGGCGAACAGCTCGGCGCCGGCGGTCAACAGCGCGGCGCGGGTCGCGGCGGCATCACGGCGGCGTGGCTTCGCGGGCTCGGTCACCCCGACATTCTGAGTGACCGAGCTGCAAAAAAGGTGCAATCTTTCCTGCTCGGCAGGGTCAGGACACCCCGCGCACGTGCCCGTCGCCCCAGACCACCCACTTCGAGGAGGTCAGCTCGGCCAGCCCCATCGGGCCGCGGGCGTGCAGCTTCTGGGTGGAGATGCCGATCTCCGCGCCCATGCCCAGCTCGGCGCCGTCGGTGAAGGCGGTGGAGGCGTTGACCATCACCGCGGCCGCGTCCACCCTGGCGGTGAACTCCCTGGCGGCGCGCACGTCGCCGGTGACGATGGCCTCGGTGTGTCCGGAGCCGTGTTCGTTGATGTGCGCGATGGCCTCCTCCAGGGAGTCGACCACCTTGGCCGCGAGGTCCAGGCTGAGGAACTCGGTGTCCCAGTCCTGCTCGGTCGCGGGCACCGTCGGGACCCCGGCCAGCACGGCGAAGCGCTCGTCGGCGTGCAGGGTGACCCCGTTGCTGGACAGCTCCCTGGCCAGCTGCGGCACCAGCGTGTCCGCGATCGCGCTGTGCACCAGCAGCGATTCCGCCGCGTTGCACACGCTGACCCGGCGGGTCTTGGCGTTGAGCACGATCCGGGTGGCCATGTCCGCGTCCGCGGCGGCGTCGACGTAGACGTGGCAGTTGCCGACCCCGGTCTCCAGGGTGGGCACGGTGGCCTCGGTGACCACCGCGGAGATCAGGCCGGCGCCCCCGCGCGGGATGACCACGTCGACCAGGCCGCGCGCGGTGATCAGGTGCCGCACCGAGGCGCGGTCCTGGCAGGGCAGCAGCTGCACCGCGTCGGCGGGCAGATCCTGCCCGGTCAGCGCGTCGCGCAGGATGGCGACCAGGGCGGTGTTGGAGCGTTCGGCGGTGGAGGATCCGCGCAGCAGCACGGCGTTGCCGGATTTCAGCGCGAGTCCGGCGGCGTCCACGGTGACGTTCGGGCGGGCCTCGTAGACCATGCCGAGCACGCCCAGTGGCACCCGGACCTGGCGGGTTTCCAGGCCGTTGGCCAGGATGCCGCCGCGCAGCACCTCGCCGATCGGGTCCGGCAGCCCGGCCACGGTGCGCAGGCCGTCCGCGATGTCCTCGATCCGGGCCGGGGTGAGGGCGAGGCGGTCCAGCAGCGACTGGGTGAGTCCCGCCGTCCGGCCCGCGTCGAGATCGGCGGCGTTGGCGGCGAGCACCTCCTCGGCGCGGATGGTCAGGGCCTCGGCCATGGCGTGCAGGGTGGCGTCCTTGACCGCGCGGGTGGCCACGGCGAGCGCGCCCGCGGCGGCCCTGGCCCGGCGGGCGGCGCCTAGCACCTGCTCGCGCAGCTCGTCGGTGGCGGGCACGACTTCCTGCTCGGTGCTGCTGCTCACCCGGTCAAGCCTACGGGGCGGTATCAACCGAGTTCACGGGGCCGCCGGAGGACTGTCAGGGCGATGCGGCATGGTGGGGGCCGTGGACGAACAGGTCTTGCGCGAACTGGCCGAGGAACGCCTTCGAGCACTGGCGGGCCCGGAGGCCCGGCTGCGCGAGGACCAGTGGGCGGCGATCCGCGCGCTCGTGGTCGACCGCAGGCGCACGCTGGTGGTGCAGCGCACCGGGTGGGGCAAGTCGGCGGTGTACTTCGTGGCCACCGCGTTGCTGCGGGAACTCGGCGAGGGCCCCACGGTGATCGTCTCGCCGCTGCTGGCGCTGATGCGCAACCAGGTCGCCGCGGCGGCCAGGGCCGGGGTGCAGGCGGCCACCATCAACTCGGCCAACGCGCAGGAGTGGGAGACCGTGCAGGAGGCCGTCGCCATGGGCGAGGTCGACGTGCTGCTGGTGAGCCCCGAACGGCTGAACAACCCGGACTTCCGCGACTCGGTGCTGCCGGAACTGGTGCAGGACACCGGTTTGCTGGTGGTCGACGAGGCGCACTGCATCTCCGACTGGGGCCACGACTTCCGTCCGGACTACCGCAGGCTGCGCACGCTCATCGGCGAGCTGCCCGCGGACATCCCGGTGCTGGCCACCACCGCCACCGCCAACGACCGGGTGGTGCACGACGTCGCCGAACAGCTCGGCCTCGGCGACCAGCAGGCCCTGGTGCTGCGCGGCCCACTGGACCGGGAGAGCCTGCGGCTGGCCGTGGTCCGCCAGCCCAACGCGGCGCAGCGACTGGCCTGGCTGGCCAAGACCCTGCACGAGCTGCCCGGTTCGGGCATCGTCTACACCCTCACCGTGGCCGCCGCGACCGAGGTGTCCGCCTTCCTGCGCGAGCACGGGCACACCGTGGCCGCCTACTCCGGCCAGACCGATCCGGCCGAGCGGCAGCAGGCCGAGGAGGACCTGCTGGGCAACAAGGTCAAGGCCCTGGTGGCCACCTCCGCGCTGGGCATGGGTTTCGACAAGCCGGACCTCGGTTTCGTGGTGCACCTGGGCGCGCCGCAGTCGCCGATCGCCTACTACCAGCAGATCGGCCGGGCCGGCCGTGGCGTGCGGCGGGCCGAGGTGATCCTGTTGCCGGGCGCCGAGGATCGCGATATCTGGAACTACTTCGCCTCGCTGGCCTTCCCGCCGGAGACCGTGGTGCGCCAGCTCCTGGACACGCTGCGCGGCGCCAGCGGCGCGATGTCCACCGCGGCCCTGGAGCCACGGGTGGAGCTGAGCCGCGGCCGGCTCGAAGTCGTGCTCAAGGTGCTCGACGTGGACGGCGCGGTGCGCCGGGTGCGCGGTGGCTGGGAGGCCACCGGCGAGGACTGGACCTACGAGGCCGACCGGTACGCCAGGGTGGCCAAGGCCAGGGACGCCGAGCAGCAGGCGATGCTGGACTACCAGTCGACCACCGGCTGCCGGATGGAGTTCCTGCTCCGCCAGCTCGACGACCCGGGCGCCGCGCCCTGCGGCCGGTGCGACAACTGCACCGGGCAGAACTGGTCCGCCGAGGTGCCCGCGGAAGCCGTGGCCGAGGCGGGTGCCCGGCTGCGGCGGCCCGGGGTCGAACTGGCCCCGCGCAAGCAGTGGCCGACCGGCATGTCGACCATGGGCATCGAGCTGAGCGGGCGGATCCCCGGCGAGGAGTCCGCGGAGACCGGGCGGGCGCTGGGCAGGCTCACCGACATCGGCTGGGGCAACCGGCTGCGCGGCATGTTCGCCGCGGGCGCGCCGGACGAGCCGATCAGCGACGAGGTGTTCAACGCCTGCGTCACGGTGCTGGCCGACTGGAAGAACCACTGGTCGGCCCGCCCGGTCGGGGTGGTCGCGATCGAGTCCCGCAGCCGCCCGCAGCTGGTGGCCAGCCTGACCAAACGCCTGGCCGCCATCGGCAGACTGCCGTTGCTGGGCCGGGTCGCGGTGGACGCCGGGGTGCGCCGCTCCGGCGCGAACAGCGCGCACCGGGTGGCCGGACTCACCGCCGCGCTGCGGCTGCCCGAGGACCTGGCCGCCAACCTGTCCACTGTGGACGGTCCGGTGCTGCTGATCGACGATTTCACCGATTCCGGCTGGACCATGACGGTGGCCGCCCGGCTGGTGCGCCGGGCCGGTGCGAAGGGAGTGCTGCCGTTCGTGCTGGCCAGCACCAGCTGATCAGCGTGCGAGCAGGCGTTTGAGCGGCGGCACGGCGGCCGCGGTGCGCAGCGCGGTGCGGAACACCAGGCGGCCGAACCGGTTGCCGGAGACGAACTGCCCAGCCGCGCGCAGTGAGTCGCGCACGGCCTGGAAGCCGTAGTCGCGCATCTGCCGCTCGTAGTCGCCGACCGCGTCCAGCAGCCCGCGCTCACCCCGGTGCGCGGCGATCAGGTTGTGGCCCAGCACATGCGCGTCCCGCAGCGCGATGTTGGCGCCGATGCCGCGGAACGGCGTCATGCTGTGGATGGCGTCGCCGAGCAGGGTGATGTTGGTGCTGGGCCAGGGATCCACCGGCACCGAGGTGCGGATCGTCATCAGGGACACCACCGCCGGGTCGGTCTCGGCGACCAGCCGCCGCAGCAGCGGATGCCAGTCGCCGATCAGCTCGCCCGCCCGCGCGCGCAGCCCGGCGGGATCCAGTGCGGCCAGCCCGGATTCCTTGGTGGCCAAGGCCCACATCAGGTAGCTGCTGGTGTTGTCGAACAGCGCCGTGTCCACCGCGTAGGTCTCGTCGTTGCCGCCGATGCCGATGGCCTGGTCGCCGTCGAGTTCGTGCGGCGCGAGGAACATGCCGTGATCCTTGGCCGCGGTCACCAGTTTGGGCCCGGCGAGCAGGAGATCAGGCAGCCAGGCCCGGTTCTCCGGGGTCAGCGGCAGTTTGCCCACGACCCCGCGCACGCCGGTGTCCACTCGCTGGGCGTGCGGCAGGAACTGGCGGCGCACCCGGGAGTTCCCGCCGTCCGCGCCCACCAGCAGATCGGCGGTGGCGGTGCTGCCGTCGGCGAAGTGGCAGGTGATCTCCCCGTCCGGCGCGCGCTCGTAGCGCTCGAACACCTTGCCGTGCCGGATGATCCCGTCCAGTCCGGCGGAGAGCACCTGGTGCAGGGTGATCCGGCTGACCGAGTGGTGCGCGTCCCTCGGCGCCGGCGGTTCGGCCGGACCGTCCAGCAACAGCAACGGTTCCAGCCCCTGGGTGAGGAAACCGAAGCCGCCGCCGTCACGGCCCGCGGTGTCCAGGAACGTCTGCCAGATCTCCGGCGGCAGGCAGCCGTGCAGCGCCCGCGCGCCCTCCGGGTGGATGTGCACCCGGTAGCCCTGCAACCGTTCGGTGCGCGAGGGCGACCGCTCGTACACCGCCACCTCCACCCCGGCCTGGTGCAGGCTCTGGGCCAGAGCCAACCCGCCGGTTCCGCCACCGACCACCGCCACTCGAAACGCCATGACCACTCCCCGCTCGTCGACTCCAGTGCGTCCGATAATCAACCAGTTGGATGATTAAGTCAACCAAGCGGGTGACTAAGTTCGCCGAGTCGATCGGATACCGTGGCCCGGTGGCAGATCCGCAACAGCCCCAGCGCAGGTCACGCCGCTCCCCGGCGGCGGGTGAGCGGCAACGCGACGCCGAGCGCACCAAGGCGAAAATCGTGGCCGCGGCCATCACCGAGTTCGCCGCGAAGGGCTACGCCGCCGCCAGGGTCAGTGAGATCGCCGACCGCGCCGGGGTGAACAAGCAGCTGATTTCCTACTACTTCGGCGGCAAGGAGGGCCTCTACCTGGAGGTCAACCGGAGCTGGGACACCGAGAGCAGGCCGCTGGCCGCCCCGGGTCTGCCACTGGCCGAGGTCGCCGCCGGGTTCGTCCGGCACAGCGCGCGCAACCGCGACTACGGCCGGATCATGGTGTGGGAGAACCTGTCCGAGGATTTCCCGGACGATCCGAACCAGCGTGAGTTCTTCCAGGCCCGGGTCGCCGAGATGCGCCGCCGCCAGGAGGAGGGCGAGATTCCGGCCGATCTGGATCCGGACTGCCTGCTACTGGCCCTGATGGCGGCCGCCAGCGCCAGCCTCACCCTGCCCAGGGTGGCCCAGATGATCAGCGGCGAGGACCCGTCCTCCCCGGAGTTCACCACGCGCTACGCCGAGCAGCTGACCCGGATCGTGCGGCACATCCAAGGCTAGGCCGTGTTTGGTGGACCTTGGCCGCGACCAATACCCACCAAGCACGGCCTAAAACGGCACCAGATCATCCGCGTGCACGACCTCGCGACGCTGTTCAGCCGGCAGTTCGTGGCTGGACCGGCCGATCAGCCCCGGCAGCTCGACCGCGTCGAACCCGGCCACGCCCCTGGCCACCACCTGACCACGCAGGTCGAGCAGCTCCACCACGTCCCCGGCCTCGAAATCGCCGTCCACGCCGGTGATCCCGGCGGCCAGCAAGGACCGGCGCCTGCCGACCACCGCGGCCACCGCGCCGTCGTCCAGGTGCAACCGGCCGGCCGCGCCCGCCGCGTGCCCGAGCCAGAACCGGCGTGCGGACAACCGGGGACCGGTGACCGCGAACGCGGTGCCCACCTCGGCCGGGCCAAGCGCGGCTGCCGCGTCGGCGGCCGCGGTCAGCAGCACCGGGATGCCCGCGGCCGAGGCCAGCCGGGCGGCGGCCAGCTTGGAGGCCATGCCCCCGGTGCCCAGCCCCGAACCCGCCGCGGTCACATCCACATCGTCCACATCGGCGGAGTCACCGACCTCGGCGATGAGTGTCGCGCCCGGTTCCTGGGGATTCCGGTCGTACACACCGTCCACATCGGACAGTAAAACCAGCGCGTCGGCGCCGACCAGGTGCGCCACCAGGGCGGCCAGCCGGTCGTTGTCGCCGAAGCGGATCTCGTCGGTGGCCACCGTGTCGTTCTCGTTCACCACCGGCACCGCGCCCAGGGCGAGCAGCCGGTCGAAGGTGCGCTGCGCGTTGCGGTAGTGCGCCCGCCGCACCACATCGTCCGCGGTCAGCAGCACCTGCCCGACCACCAGGCCGAAGCGGGCGAAGGAAGCGGTGTAGGCGTGCGCGAGCTGAAGCTGGCCGACGCTGGCCGCGGCCTGCTGGCTGGCCAGGTCCCGGGGCCGCCGCCGCAGGTTCAGCGGCGCCAGGCCCGCGGCGATCGCGCCGGAGGAGACCAGCACGACCTGACTGCCCGCGTGCCTGCGCGCGGCCAGCGCGTCCACCAGGGCGTCCAGCCGCGCCGGGTCCAGCCCGCCCGCGGCCGTGGTCAGCGAGGACGAGCCCACCTTCACCACGATCCGCCGGGCGGCGGCGATCCGGCTCCGCGCCTGCGACAGCGTTGCCACCGGGGTGGTCACTCCTTGTCGTTCTTGGTTTCCTCGTCGCCGAAGTCCTCGACCTCGACCAGCCCGCGCCGCACCCGCTTGGCGTGCTTGCGCTCGGACGCGCCGATCCGGTCGTTGGGCTCCAGCCGGGTGTCCGTGCCCCGGCCGCTGGTCGGACCCATCGCGGCCACGCCCGCCGGGGTGGAGGGCTCCCAGTCGAAGGTCATGTCGCCGATGGTGACCGGGCAGCCCGGCACCGCGCCCATCCTGGCGATGGTCACCTCGACACCCAGCCGGTTCAGCCGGTCCGCGAGGTAGCCGATGGCCTCGTTGTTGTCGAAGTTGGTCTGGCGCACCCAGCGCTCGGGCCGCTCACCGCGCACGATGAACCCGCCCTCCCGCTCCGGGTCCGCCACCACGGTGAAGTCCTGCTCGTCGACCGCCCTGGGCCGCAGCACGATCCGGGTGGCCTCCTGCTTGGGCTGAGCGGCCCGGTACGCCTCGACCTCGGCGGCCAGCGCGTAGCTCAGCTCACGCAGGCCCTCGCGGGTGGCGGTGGAGACCGGGAACACCTTGAGCCCACGGGACTCGAACTCCGCGGTGACCATCTCGGCCAGCTCGCGGGCGTCCGGCACGTCGATCTTGTTCAGCACCACGATCCGCGGCCGGTCCTCGAGCTTGGTGCCCAGCGACGGGGTGTAGCGGGCCAGCTCCAGCTCCAGCGCGTCCACATCGGACACCGGATCGCGGCCGGGCTCGAAGGTGGCGCAGTCCACCACGTGCACCAGCACCGCGCAGCGCTCGATGTGCCGCAGGAAGTCCAGGCCGAGGCCGCGGCCCTCACTGGCGCCGGGGATCAGGCCGGGCACGTCGGCCACGGTGTAGACGATCTCGCCCGCGGTGACCACGCCCAGGTTGGGCACCAGCGTGGTGAACGGGTAGTCGGCGATCTTGGGCCGGGCCGCGGACATCACCGCGATCAGCGAGGACTTGCCCGCCGAGGGGAAGCCCACCAGACCGGCGTCGGCCACCGACTTGAGTTCCAGCACCAGGCTGCGCGTCTCACCGGGCTCACCCAGCAGCGCGAATCCGGGCGCCTTGCGGGCCCGGCTGGCCAGGGAGGCGTTGCCCAGTCCGCCGCGGCCGCCCTGGGCCGCGATCAGCCGGGTGCCCTCGCCGACCAGGTCCGCGATCACCTCGCCGTCCTCGCCCAGCACCACGGTGCCGTCCGGGACGCGCAGTTCCAGGTCCTCGCCGACCGCGCCGTCCTGGTGCGAGCCCTTGCCGAACTTGCCGTTGCCCGCGCGGGCGTTGGGGCGGAAGTGGAAGTCCAGCAGCGTGTGCACGTTGCCGTCCACCACCAGCACGACGTCGCCACCACGGCCGCCGTTGCCACCGTCCGGTCCGCCGAGCGGCTTGAACTTCTCCCGGTGCACCGAGGCACACCCGTTGCCGCCGTTGCCGGCCGCCGCGTTGATCACAACGCGGTCGACGAACCGAGACACTGCTCCTCCAACATTTTCACTCTGCGAATACACGACGCGAGGGGCGGGCCGGATATTCCTCCGGCCGCGCCCCTCGCCAAGGTCGTGCAGTGTCTCGGAACGAAGCCTCAGGCCTCGACCGGGACGATGTTCACGGTCTTGCGACCACGCTTGATGCCGAACTTCACCGCACCGGCGGACAGCGCGAACAGCGTGTCGTCCTTGCCGCGGCCGACGTCCACACCCGGGTGGAACTTCGTGCCGCGCTGACGGATCAGGATCTCCCCGGCCTTGACGACCTGGCCACCGAAACGCTTCACACCCAGGTACTGGGGGTTGGAATCGCGGCCGTTACGGGAGCTGGATGCGCCCTTTTTATGTGCCATGGCTAGTCAGATCCCTTACTTCGCGATGCCGGTGACCTCGACCTTGGTCAGCCGCTGGCGGTGACCCTGGCGCTTGTGGTAGCCGGTCTTGTTCTTGAACTTGTGAATGCGGATCTTGGGGCCCTTGGAGTGCTCCACGACCTTGCCGGTCACGGCGATCTTGCCCAGGGCGTTCGCGTCGGTGATGACGTCGTTGCCGTCCACGACGAGCAGCGCGGGGAACGAGACCTCAGCGCCCGGCTCGCCGGTCAGCTTCTCGACCTCGACGACGTCGCCGACAGCCACCTTGTACTGCTTGCCGCCGGTCTTGACAATCGCGTACATAGGTCCGGAAGTCTCCTGCTACTCGGTGTCGGTATTTCCTCGCAGTCAGCACCGGACCCGTAGGTCCTGATCCTGACTGATCGGGCGCGCCTTACGCCCTGGGTATTGCACCTGGGCGGGCTGCGCTTCATGACCGAAGGCCATGATTCAGCCCGCCTGACGGCGGGCCGTACATCAGGTTACGGCCCCGCCGTCAACTGGGTCAAACCGGGGTGGCGCCCAGCACGTTCTCGCTTGTCAGCCTTCTTTGATACCGGCCACCGGCGGGCCTGCGGCCCGACGGACGGCCCGGCGCGGCTGACGCCTGCGGGCGGCCGCGGGGACCGTCGCCGGCTCCCGCTCCTCCTCGTGCTGGCCACCGTGGCCGTTGAGCGCCGCACCGGCCGGCTCGGCCGCCACGGGCTCGGGCGTGACCGCGGCGGGCTGTTCGGCCGCCACGGGCTGCTCGACGGGCTCCGGCGCGGCCTGGGCCCGCGAGCGCCGCACCCGGGTCCGCCCAGTGGCGGGCTGCTCGGGCGTGACCACCTCGGCCTGGACGGTCACCGGCGCGGTCTCGACCGGGGCCTGCTCGGGCTGAGCGACCTCGACCGGCTCGGCCTGCGCGACCTCGGTCGCCGCCTCGGCAGCGGGCTGCTCCTGGCCGCCACCGCGGTTGCGCTGACGGGACCGGCGCCCCTCCTTGCCAGCCGAGCCCGCACCCGAGCCCGCACCGGCCGCGGCGGGAGCACCCGCCGAGGAACCGTTCCCGTTGCCATTGCCGTTCTGGCCGTTGCCGCTCTTGCCGTTGCCGTTCTTGGCCCCGCCGTTGCCGCCGCCGTGGGAGTGCATCGGCTCGGTGGAGACCACCAGGCCACGTCCGCGGCAGTGCTCACAGGTGGCGCTGAACGCCTCCAGCAGACCGGTGCCGACCCGCTTGCGGGTCATCTGCACCAGGCCCAGCGAGGTCACCTCGGCCACCTGGTGCCGGGTGCGGTCGCGCCCGAGGCACTCGGTGAGCCTGCGCAGCACCAGGTCGCGGTTGGACTCCAGCACCATGTCGATGAAGTCGACCACGATGATGCCGCCCACGTCCCGCAGCCGGAGCTGGCGGACGATCTCCTCGGCCGCCTCCAGGTTGTTCCGGGTGACCGTCTCCTCGAGATTGCCGCCCGACCCGGTGAACTTGCCGGTGTTCACGTCGATCACGGTCATCGCCTCGGTGCGGTCGATGACCAGGTAACCACCGGAGGGCAGCCAGACCTTGCGGTCCAGCGCCTTGGTGATCTGCTCGGTGATCCGGTGCTCGGTGAAGACGTCGTTGGCGCCGACGTGCTTGCGCATCCGGGAAGCCAGGTCGGGAGCCACGTGCTGCACGTAGTTCTCGATCACCTCGCCGGCCTGGGCGCCCTGCACGATCAACCCGGAGAAGTCCTCGGTGAACAGGTCGCGGATGACCTTGATCAGCAGGTCCGGCTCCTCGTAGAGCAGCTGCGGAGCCTGTGCCTTGGGCACGTCCGCCTTCTCCTTGATGATCTCCCACTGCGCGCGCAGCCTGCTGACGTCGCGGCCGAGGGCGTCCTCGCTGATGCCCTCGGAGGCAGTCCGGATGATCACGCCGGCGTCCTCGGGCACGATCCGCTTGAGGATGTCCTTGAGGCGCTTGCGCTCGGTGTCCGGGAGCTTGCGGCTGATGCCGGTGGCGCCGCCACCGGGCACGTAGACCAGGAAGCGGCCCGGCAGGCTGATCTGGGTGGTCAGCCGGGCGCCCTTGTGCCCCACCGGGTCCTTGGTGACCTGGACCAGCACGCTGTCGCCTGTGGACAGTGCCTGCTCGATCTTGCGGGCCTTGCCCTCCAGCCCGGCGGCGTCCCAGTCGACCTCACCGGCGTAGAGCACCGCGTTGCGGCCCTTGCCGATGTCGACGAAGGCGGCCTCCATGCTGGGCAGCACGTTCTGCACCCGGCCGAGGTAGACGTTGCCGACCAGCGAGCCGCTGCCGGAGGAGGTCACGAAGTGCTCCACGAGCACCCCGTCCTCCAGCACCGCGATCTGGATCCGGTCCTCGCGCTCGCGGACCACCATCTTGCGGTCCACCGCCTCGCGGCGGGCGAGGAACTCGGCCTCGGACAGGATCGGCGCGCGGCGGCGACCGGCCTCGCGGCCGTCCCGGCGGCGCTGCCGCTTGGCCTCAAGGCGGGTCGAGCCCTTGACGCTGCGGACCTCGTCGTCGGAGGACAGCGGTCCGGGCGGGGCGTCCTGGCGGTTCTCCCGCACCTCGCGGACGTGCACCACGGTGTTCGGCGGGTCGTCGGCGCGCGGCGAGGACTCGTCGTCCGCACCGCCCTTGCGCCGGCGACGGCGGCGACGGCGGCGGGTGCCCCCGGCCTCGTCGTCCTCGTCATCGTCCTCGGCGACCGGCTCCTCGGCGGCGGCGGGCGCGGACTGCTCGGTCTCGTCGAGCCCGTCCTCACCCTCTTCGCCGTCCTCGGCCGCGCCGCGACCACGGCCACGCCCGCGACGGCCCCGGCGGCGACGGCGGCGGTTGCCCGCGTCCTCGTCGTCGTCCAGACCGCCCTCGGCGTGCTCGTCGTGCTGGTCCTCGTCCTCGGCCTCCGGCTCCTCCACCGGCGCGGCGACCGGCTCCGGCGCGCGCTTGCGGGCCGGGGCCGGGGCAGGCTGGGAAGGCGCCATGAACAGCGGCTGCGGTGCGGCGAAGACCGGTGCGAACGGGGCCGCTACCGGCTCCGGCTCGGCCTCGGCGACCGGCGCGTCCAGCGTCGTGTCGTCGAGATCCACCTGGTCCTCGGCAGGCAGCAACGCCTCGGCGACCCGTTCGGCCACATCCCGGCTGATGCTGGACTGCGCACTGCGCACGGTCTCACCGAGCTGCTCGAGCGTCGTCATGACGTCCCGAGAGCTGGCGCCGAGCAGCTTGGCCAGCGCGTGTACCCGCAGCTTGGGGGGCAGGCTCGCCAGCTCCCCGGATGCGGTGCTATCCCCGCCGGTGTTGCCGGCAGGGCTTTCCATGTTCGACATGCAGCTCCTCCGCCCCCGGGCGCGTCCAACTCGGACGCGGCCGCGCAGGGGCCTTTCTGTTCCAGTCACCGCCGCACCGCTTGAGCAGCCCGGCAGGAATCCTCCACAACCCCCTGTGTCCCCGGACATGGGTCCGGGCGCCAGACGGTCAGGTCATTTGACGACGTTCTGCGCCGTCTACCACCGACCTACCGCGGTGCGTCGAGCACCGGCGGGGTTGCCTCCCGGTCAGGGGCGAGCGGATCAGTGAGGTCACCACTGTCGTCAAGCCGTCCTTGAGCCAGTCGGCTCGCTTTCGCGGGTACCGGTGGCACGAGATCGGCGACGACGCGGAGCGCGCTCAGCACGTCATCCGGCCGGACGGTAGGTGTTGTCTGCCGTACGACCGCTGTGAGTATCCCACACCGGAGGCCGGGTTGCGGCCCATCACCCACATGGGTGGTTGTCGTCTCAACTTCCGAATCCACCCGGAGATCGACCACGGCCGCCCTGGCGTCGATCATCCGGCGGCCGTCCTTGAGCAGTCGTTCGACCTCGACGACCTCCCTGGCCAGCAGCTCCTCGACCGCCTTGGCCAGCTCGGCCGGGTCCACCCCCGGCAGTTCGATCCGCCACCGGCTGGCCTCGATCCGCTCCGGCAACGTGCCCGGACCAGCCTCGACCGCTTCCAGGACGTCCAGCCCCGGCGGCAGCGCCGTGTCCAGCTCGACCCGCAGGATCTCCGGGTCGACCCGGTGCACGAGCTGGATCTCCACGTACTCCGCCTCGCTGGCCACCCCGGTCGGCGCGGCGCCGATCCAGGAGACCTTCGGGTGCGGGCTGAAGCCCTGCGAGTAGGCCATCGGCACGCCGGCCCGCCGCAACGCGCGCTCGAAGGCGCGAGCGACGTCACGGTGTGAGGTGAAACGCAGCCTGCCCCGTTTGGCGTAACGCAGGCGCAGTTTCTGCACCGCGGACGCGGAGGGGTTGGGCTGGTGCTGAGTCGACAGGTCTGCTCCTCGGGCGGGCTGTTCCGGTCTGACTGGTCGAAGAGGCTACCGGCATGACCCGGTCGACACGCTTGTCTGGCCGGGCCACCATGGCTACCGTCCGGGCGGAATCGGTACGCGGACAACCCCGAGACGTCCGTATTACCGAGCCGATGTACACGATGACGGAGGTCCCCCCGTGCCTCTGCCCTTCCGTGTCCGGATCGGCGCGACCCTGCTGGCCGCGCTGACCGGGGCAGGGCTGCTCGCCGTGCCCGCTGGCGCCAACCCCGAGGCGCCCGAGCGGACCGGCGAGTCGGTCGCGCCCTGCCGGACTGGGCTGCCCCTGCGCTACCTGGTGCTCTTCCCGGCCGGCACGACGGCGGCCGAGGCGGAGTCGCAGGTCAAGGCCAACTGCGGCGCCACCACCGCGTACTACCCGGAGATCGGCGTCGCGGTGGCCGGTGCGGCCGATCCCGACTTCGTCAGCAGGCTCGGCGCGGACCGGGTGGTCAGCGCGGAGGCCCAGATCAGGGCCGCGCGCAAGAAGTCGGCAGGCCGTGGACCCGCGGGTCCCCGACTCGCTCCGGACCGGCGCCCGGCGGGCACGGACCGCACCGACGAGCAGTGGGACATGGCCGCGATCCGCGCCGACCAGGCCAACCAGGTCACCGTGGGCAGCAGGGACGTGCTGGTCGGCGTGCTCGACTCCGGGGTGGACGCCGGGCACCCGGACCTGGCCGCCGCGGTCGACCCGGCCGCCTCGGCGGGCTGTGTCACCGGCCGCGCCGACCAGCGGCGGAGCGCCTGGCTGCCCACCGAGTCCCCGCACGGCACGCACGTGGCAGGCACCATCGCCGCGGCCAAGGACGGTCGCGGGATCACCGGCGTGGCGCCCGGGGTGCGGCTGGCCTCGGTGAAGGTGGTCGACGACGACGGCTACGTCTACCCCGAGTCGGTGGTCTGCGGGTTCATGTGGGCCGCGGCCAAGGGCATGCGGGTGGTCAACAACAGCTTCCTGGTCGACCCGTGGGTGCTGACCTGCCGGGACCGGGCCGGCCAGCGGGTGGTGCACGAGGCGGTCAGCCGCGCGGTGCGCTACGCGGTCGGCCGCGGCGTGCTCGCGGTGGCCGCGGTCGGCAATGACGCGGTCGACCTGGCCAATCCCGGTGCGACCGCGGCCAAACTCGGGCTGCCCGGCGGCCGGGTGGACAACCGGTGCGAGGCGCTGCCCGCCGAGTTACGCGGGGTGGTCGCGGTGTCCTCGGTCGGTGCCGAGGGGGTCAAGGCCAGCTACAGCTCCTACGGTCTGGGTGTGGCGCAACTCACCGCGCCCGGTGGCGACCACCGGCAGACCCCGCCGGGGCTGGACAACGGCTGCGTGCTCTCCACCGTCCCGCACGGCGGCTACGGCTACCTGTGCGGCACCTCGATGGCGACCCCGCACGTGACCGGGGTGGCCGCGCTGCTGGCCTCCCGCTACCGCTCGGCGAGCCCGGCCCAGCTCACCCGGCTGCTCGGCCAGCAGGCCGTGTCGCTGGACTGCCCGGCCGACTACGACCTGAACTCCGACGGCGCGCAGGACGCCACCTGCAACGGCTACGCCGGCTACAACGGCTTCTACGGCCACGGCATGGTGGACGCGCTCGCCGCGGTCCGGGACTGACCCCCGAACGGTTCGAATTTCCCCGTGGCTCTGGGAAAACCGGGTGCTTCCGTGATCGACTGTGCCCGTTTTCCACGCTGGCGAGGAGGATCGGATGTCGAAGCTCGGCCGCCTGGGGGCGGCGACGCTGGCCATGACGACCGGGGTGGTGCTGCTGAGCGGCGCACCGGCCGCGGGAGCGGCGCCGGCCGGCACGCCGTGCGCCACCGAGGGCACGTCCTACCAGTACGTGGTGGTGGTCCGGCCGCACACGCGGGAACGCGAGGTGCGCCAGGAGATCACCGGCAACTGCGGGAAGTTCGACCACTACTACCCGGAGATCGGCGTCGCGGTGGCCACCTCGGTGGACCCCTCCTTCGACCGGCGGGTCGGGCTGGACAAGGCCTACAGCGCGAAGAAGGCCAAGGACGCGGTGACCGGCCTGGGCCGCAACCACACCGCGAAACTGGAGTCGGTGCAGGCCGTCGTCGCGGGTGATGAGGACCTGTCCGGGCAGTCCTGGGACATGCGCGCGATCGGCGCGGACAAAGCGAACAAGATCAACCCGGGTTCGCGGGACGTGGTGGTCGGCGTGCTCGACTCCGGCGTGGACCCCAAACACCCGGACCTGGTCAAGGCACTGGACCCGAAGCTGTCCGCGGGCTGTGAGACCGGCAAGCCGGTCAACGAGGTCGCGGCCTGGTCCCCGCTGGGCTCCGCGCACGGCACGCACGTGGCGGGCACCATCGCCGCGGCCAAGGACGGCAAGGGCATCACCGGCATCGCGCCCGGCGTGCGGATCGCCTCGGTCCGGGTGATCAACGACGAGGGCATGATCTACCCGGAGTCCGCGGTGTGCGGGTTCATGTGGTCGGCGGCGAAGAAGTTCACCCTGACCAACAACAGCTGGTTCGCCGACCCGTTCTTCTTCTGGTGCCAGGACAAGCCGGGTGAGCGGGTCGGTTTCGAGGCCATCCGCCGCGCCCTCGCCTACGCCCACCGCGCCGAGGTGCTGACGGTGGCCGCCGCGGGCAACTTCGCGCTGGACCTGACCGATCCGACCCACGACCCGGCCGCCGAGCACCCGGTGGACAAGAAGTGCAAGCTGCTGCCCGGCGGCCTGCCCGGCGTGGTGTCGGTGTCCTCGACCGGCTTCGACGGCTCGCTGTCCAGCTTCAGCGACTACGGCCGCGGCGCGATCACGGTGAGCGCGCCCGGCGGTGACTTCACCGAGCCGCCGCCCGGCCAGGGCCCCGGCTGCCCGCTGTCCACCATCCCGGACGGCCAGTACGGGTCGATGTGCGGGACCTCGATGGCCTCCCCGCACGCCGCCGGGGTGGCCGCGCTGATCGCCTCCGGGCTGCCCTACCGCTCGGCCGCCCACCTGCGGTTCCTGCTGGCGGCGCAGGCCGATCCGAAAGCGTGCCCCGGTGGCGACGAGCGCTGCACCGGCTCGAAGCTGAACAACTCGTTCTTCGGATCCGGGCAGGTCAACGCGCTGCGCGCGGTGCGCTAAGCCATCCGGCCGCTGTGCCGCACCGCCTCGCCCTTCTAGGTTCCTTCACCGGAAGTGTCACCTAGTTGGGGAGGCAGTGTGTCGGCAACACGTCGATGGAGCACCGCGCTGGCGGCGACGGCCTTGATCGGCGGCGCGCTGGGGGCAGCCCCGGCCGCCGCCGAACCGGCCGCGGCGCCCTGTGACCCCAGCGGGACCGCCTACCGGCACGTCGTGCTGTTCACCCCAGGCACGCCGGAATGGGCGGCGACCAGGGAGGTCAGCCGCAAGTGCGGCAAGACCGACAGCTATTACCGGGAGATCGGCGTGGCGGTGGCCACCTCGGCCGATCCCACCTTCGAGTCCCGGTTCACCCTGGAACGCGCCTACAGCGCGGAGAAGGCCGCCAAGGCCCTGGCCGCGACCTCCCGGCTGGTCGCGCCGACCGCCGAGGTCAGCGCGCGGGGCGTGACCGAGGACCTCTCGCCGCGGTCCTGGGACATGCGCCAGATCAAGGCCGATGAGGCCAACAAGATCAACGTCGGCTCCCGGCGGGTGGTGGTCGGGGTGCTCGACTCCGGCGTGGACGCCGATCACCCGGACCTGAAGGCCGCGGTGGACCCGGCGCTGTCCGCGGGCTGCACCACCGGGCACCCGGTCCAGGACAAGCCGGCCTGGATGCCGAGCAACTCCTCGCACGGCACGCATGTGGCCGGCACCATCGCCGCGGCCAAGGACGGTCAGGGCATCACCGGCGTCGCGCCGGGCGTGCGGCTGGCCTCGGTGAAGGTGGTCAACGACGAGGGCATGATCTACCCGGAGTCCGCGGTGTGCGGGTTCATGTGGTCCGGCGCCAAGGGTTTCCAGGTCACCAACAGCAGCTGGTTCATGGACCCGTGGATGTTCTGGTGCAAGGACAAGCCGGGTGAGAAGGTCGGGCACGAGGCGGTCCGGCGGGCGATCTCCTACTCGGTGCGCAACGGCGCGCTGAACGTGGCCGCGGTCGGCAACAGCGCGATCGACCTGGCCAACACCACCAAGGACCCGGCCAAGCCGCACCCGGTGAACGAGAACTGCGATGAGGCGCCAGCCGAGTTCGCCGGTGTGGTCGGGGTGTCGGCCACCGGGTACGCGAAGAAGCTGTCGGGTTACTCCAGCTACGGCAAGGGCGTGGTGGACGTGACCGCGCCCGGTGGCGACGGCGCGCAGCCGCCGCCTGCCGGTGAGGGCTCGGGCTGCCCGCTGTCCACGCTGCCGGGCGGCCGCTACGGCACCGCCTGCGGCACCTCGATGGCCTCGCCGCACGCGGCCGGGGTGGCCGCGCTGCTGGCCTCGAAGTACCGGGGCGCGCCGCCGCAGGCGCTGGCCTGGCTGCTGGGGCATCAGGCGGACGAGCTGCCCTGCCCGGCCGGTGACGCCCGGTGCACCGGCCCGGCCAGGGACAACGCCTTCTTCGGCAAGGGTCTGGTGAACGCGCTCAAGGCGGTCAGCTAAATACGCCAAAGGCCCCCGGTTTTCCTTGTGCGTCAAGGGAAACCGGGGGCCTTCGCGTTGGGCTCAGCCCTGGCTGAACGCCGGGTTGCTGACCGGGCTGCCGGTGCCGACCGGGGTGATCGGCAGCAGCACGCGGCCGGTCGGGCCGACCTGGATGTCGGTGTTCATCGCCGGGCACACACCGCAGTCGAAGCACGGGGTCCAGCGGCAGTCGTCCAGTTCACGCTCGTCCAGCGCGTCCTGCCAGTCCGACCACAGCCATTCCTTGTCCAGGCCCGAGTCCAGGTGGTCCCAGGGCAGGACCTCCAGCTCCTCGCGTTCCCTGGTGGTGTACCAGGCGAGGTCGACGCCGACCTGCGCCAGCTCGATCTCGGCGCACTGCACCCAGCGGTCGTAGGAGAAGTGCTCGCCCCAGCCGTCGAACTGACCGCCCTCACGCCACACCCGCTCGATCACCCGGCCGAGCCTGCGGTCTCCTCGGGAGAGCAGTCCCTCGATCAGCGCGGGCTTGCCGTCGTGGTAGCGCATGCCGATGTTGCGGCCGATGGACCGGTCGGTGTTGATCTCGTCGCGGAGCTTGCGCAGCCGGTCGTCCACGGTGTCCGGATCGCACTGGGCTGCCCACTGGAACGGGGTGTGCGGCTTGGGCACGAACCCGCCGATGGAGATGGTGCAGCGGATGTCCTTGCGCCCGGAGGCGGCCCGCCCGGCCTTGATGACCTCCTTGGCCATCCGGGCGATCTGCAGCACGTCCTCGTCGGTCTCGGTGGGCAGACCGCACATGAAGTACAGCTTCACCTGCCGCCAGCCGTTGGCGTAGGCGGTGCTGACGGTGCGGATCAGGTCCTCCTCCGACACCATCTTGTTGATCACCTTGCGCAGCCGTTCGCTGCCGCCCTCGGGGGCGAAGGTGAGCCCGGAGCGGCGGCCGTTGCGGGACAGCTCGTTGGCCAGGTCCACGTTGAAGGCGTCCACCCGGGTGCTGGGCAGGCTCAGCCCGGTCTTGGTGCCCTCGTAGCGGTCGGCCAGGCCCTTGGTGATCTCGGCGATCTCGGAGTGGTCGGCGCTGGAGAGCGAGAGCAGGCCGACCTCCTCGAAGCCGGTGTTGGCCAGCCCGCGCTGCACCATCGCGCCGACGCCCTCGATCGAGCGTTCCCGCACCGGCCGGGTGATCATGCCCGCCTGGCAGAACCGGCAGCCGCGGGTGCAGCCGCGGAAGATCTCCACGCTCATCCGCTCGTGCACGCTCTCGGCCAGCGGGACCAGCGGCTGCTTCGGGTACGGCCAGTCGTCGAGTTCCATGGTGGTCCGCTTGAACACCCGGTAGGGCACCCGGTCGCGGTTGGGCACGACCCGCTGGATGCGGCCGTCGGGCAGGTACTCCACGTCGTAGAACCGCGGGATGTACACCCCGCCGGTCTCGGCGAGCCTGGTCAGCACCTCGTCCCGGCCGCCGGGGCAGCCCTCGGCCTTCCAGGTCCGGATGATGTCGGTGACCTCAAGGACGGCCTCTTCGCCGTCGCCGAGCACTGCGGCGTCCAGGAAGTCCGAGATCGGCTCCGGGTTGAACGCCGCGTGGCCACCGGCCAGCACGATCGGGTGATCCTCGGTGCGGTCCTTGGCGTGGATCGGGATCCCGGCCAGGTCCAGCGCGTTGAGCAGGTTGGTGTAGCCCAGCTCGGTGGCGAAGCTGACGCCGAGCACGTCGAAGGCGCCCACCGGGCGGTGCCCGTCCACGGTGAACTGCGGGACGCCGTTCTCGCGCATCAGTTTGGCCAGGTCAGGCCAGATGGCGTAGGTGCGCTCGGCGAGCACGTCGGGCAGCTCGTTGAGGATCTCGTACAGGATCATGACGCCCTGGTTGGGCAGGCCGACCTCATAGGCGTCCGGGTACATCAGGCACCACCGGACAACGGCCTCTTCCCAGGGCTTGACGGTGGCGTTCAGCTCCCCGCCGACGTACTGGACGGGCTTGGACACCTGCGGAAGCAGCGGTTCAAGCTGGGGGAAGACAGACTGCACACTCACGCGACCAGGGTAACGCCCCTTGGCCGATACCTCTGCCCGGCCAACTCCAAGATCGCGAGTTATCCACAATAGCGAGTTATCCACAGCCCCGGCCTGCACCCGCTGGCGCCGTCAGCCATCACCGGTCCAAGCTCGCCTCATGCCCACCAGCACCCCGCCCCGCTTCACCGCCGGGATCCGCGAACGCCTGACCGAGCCGACAGAGCCCAGAAAAGAGGGCCTGCGCGACAAGTCCAGGGGGGAGGGGACGTCAGGCGCGCAGGCCCGTCCCGATCTTAGCCACGCCCCCAGGCAAAACCCGCCCACCTTCACCCGTCCGTGCAGCACCTTTCCCAAGCCGGCCAACAAATCCCGCGCGAGCCCGGCTCACCGCAGCAGCAGCTTGTCCAGTCGTCGGGTGGTCACCCACATCCCGACTGCCGCGATCACCACGAAGTACGCGAGATGCCCCAGCATCCCGACCCCGACGTGCCCTGTGGTGAGTCCCCGCATCAGCTCGACCGCCCGGTACAGCGGCAGCCACTCCACGATCCACTGGAGCGGTCGCGGGTACACCGACAGCGGATAGAAGGTGCTGCAGAACAGGAACATCGGCAGGATCGCGAGCTGGATCAGGTCGAAGTCCTGCCAGGAGCGCATGAACGTGGTGCAGGCCATGCCGGCGGCGGCGAAGGCGAAGGCCACGAACAGCGCGGCGGGCAGCACCAGCAACGCCCAGGGTGAGGCGATGAGGTCCATGCCGAACATCACCAGCAGGAAGCCGCTGGAGTACAGGCCGCCGCGGATCACCGCCCAGGTGATCTCGCCGACGGCGACGTCCAGTGGGCCGAGGGAGGTGGCCAGGATCGCGTCGTAGAGCTTGGCGTACTTGAGTTTGAAGAAGACGTTGTAGGTGGCGTCGTTGATGGCGCCGTTCATCGCGGAGGAGGCCAGCAGCGCGGGCGCGAGGAACATCGCGTAGTCCATCGGCTGACCGTCGGGCCCGGCGACCTGGCCGACCATGCTGCCGAAGCCGATCCCGAGGGAGAGGAGGAAGAACAGCGGTTCGAGGATGCCCGACACCAGGTTCAGCCAGGACCTGCGGTTCACCAGGAACGCGCGCTCCACCAGCATCCGGCCCCGGCCGGCGTACAGCCCGGCGGGCAGGATGCGCAGCAGCGGCCCACCGGACCGGCGCCCGGCCTGAGCCACCCGGCCACCGGCCACGTCACCGCCGAGCACGCGGTCACTGGTCATCCGGTCACTGGTCATCCGGTCGTCGTTGGTCATGTCAGTTCGCCAGCCTTCGCCGGAAGTTACGGGCAGCCAGCGCGGCGCCACCGGCCAGCAGGGCGAGCAGGTAGGCGACGTGGCCCAGGGCCGGCCACAGCTGCAGGCCGCCGAGCACCGTGCCGCGGGCCAGTTCGGTGCCGTGCCAGAGCGGGGTGAGCCAGGCGATCGGCTGGACGAAGTCGGGCAGGCGGTCCAGTGGGAAGAAGGTGCCCGCGAACAGGGTCATCGGCATCAGCACGAAGCGGAAAATGTTGCCGAGGGTCTGGCCCTCGTCGTCGACGGTGGCGACGTAGGCGGTCAGCGGGGCGGCGAAGGCCATCCCGGCCAGCGTGGCGAACAGCAGTGAGATGAGCACCAGCGGGCTGCGGACTCCGCCGAAGAACGCGGCCACCACCAGGTAGATGGCGCCGGAGAGCAGCAGCCGGGCCGCCGTCCACAGCAGTTGTCCACCGACGATCTGATGGGGGGTGATGGGTGAGGCGTTGATGCCCCAGTAGACCCGTTGCCACTTGAACGAGGACAGCACCGGGAAGGTCGACTCCCCGGTCGCGTTCTGCACGGCCGAGACGACCAGCAACGCCGGCGCCAGGTACTCCAGATAGGACACGCCGCCGGGCACGGCCCCTGGTTTGACCTGGGAGCCGATGCCCAGTCCGAGGGCGAGCAGGAACAGCAGGGGCTGGCCGACGCTGGAGAAGAAGGTGGCTCGCCAGTTACGCCGGTACCAGGTCCACTTTCCTTCCACCACAAGGAAAGCGGCCCGCAACGCGCCTACCGGGCTGCCGGTGGCGCGCCGGTGCCCAGGCTCGGCGCGGTCTTCGGTCTGGTCGCTGGTCATCAGTCCACCAGGGTTCGGCCGGTGAGCCGGAGGAAGACGTCCTCCAGCGAGCTGCGGCGGACCAGGCTGGTGATCGGGCGGATGCCGCGCTCGAGGGCGGCGGCCAGCGCGGACTCGCCGTCGGCGGTGTAGAGCAGCAGGCGGTCGGGCAGGATCTCGACGCGTTCGGCCAGGTCGGCGACTGTGGGCGCGGCCTCGGTCTGGTGGCCGGGGGCGAAGCGGAGTTCGAGGACCTCGCGGGTGGAGTGGGCGGCGATCAGGTCGGCGGGTGAGCCCTCGGCGACGATGCGGCCGTTGTCCATCACCACCAGGCGGTCGCAGAGCTGTTCGGCCTCGTCCATGTAGTGGGTGGTGATGATCAGGGTGACGCCTGCCTGCTTGAGCCGGAACAGCCGGTCCCACAGCAGGTGGCGGGCCTGCGGGTCCAGGCCGGTGGTCGGCTCGTCGAGCAGCAGCAGCTCGGGGTCGTTGACCAGCGAGCGGGCGATGGTCAGTCTGCGCTTCATACCGCCGGAGAGCGAGTCGACCTCGGCGTCGGCGCGGTCGGCGAGCTGGGCGAAGTCCATCAGCTCGGTGGCCTTGGCCTTGACGTGCGCGCGGGAGAGGCCGAAGTAGCGGCCGTAGAGCTGGAGGTTCTGCCGGACGGTCAGCTCGGTGTCCAGGTTGTCCTGCTGCGGGACCACGCCGATGCGGGCGCGGATCCGCGGGCCCTGCACGTCCGGGTCCAGGCCGAGCACGGACAGCTCGCCGCCGCTGCGCGGGGACACGCAGGCGATCATCCGCATGGTGGAGGACTTGCCCGCGCCGTTGGGCCCGAGGAAGCCGTACGCCTCACCGGCGCGGACCTTCACATCGATGCCGCGGACCGCCTCGAAGTCGCCGAAACGTTTGGAGAGCCCGTTCGCCTCGACCAGCCAATCGTCGCCGTTCACGCAGGCGACCGTAGCCGAGGGCACCGACAGAACTGAACGTGTTTTTCCAGGACACACACCGAAGGCGTCCCCGCTGACCTGCGGAGACGCCTTCGGAACTGCTGTTGTATCCGGCTCAGCCGGCGAGGTTGGGGAACCAGAGCTTGATCTCGCGGGCGGCGGACTCGGGCGAGTCGGAGCCGTGCACGAGGTTGAACTGGGTCTCCAGGGCGAAGTCGCCGCGGATGGTGCCGGGGGTGGCCTTCTCGACCGGGTCGGTGCCACCGGCCAGCTGGCGGAACGCCGGGATGGCGCGGGTGCCCTCGACCACGACGGCCACCAGCGGGCCGGAGGTGATGAAGTCCAGCAGGCTGCCGAAGAAGGGCTTGCCGTCGTGCTCGGCGTAGTGCTGCTCGGCAACGCCGCGCTCGACGTTGCGCAGCTCCAGCGCGACCAGCTTCAGGCCCTTGCGCTCGATGCGGGAGATGACCTCACCGACCAGGCCGCGGGCAACGCCGTCGGGCTTGACCAGGACCAGGGTGCGCTCGCTCACGACGTACGTTCTCCTTGTTCGGGGTACCGGCTCGGGATGCTCGCGCGCAGGTTACCTGGCGGGCCGCTCAGCCCCGTCCGCTCCCCCGCCTCGCGCTCCGGCGGAGCTGGATGATGCGCGCGTACCCGGGCACCGCCACCAGCAGCACACCCAGGATCGCCGACAGCAGCAGCGCCACGCCCAGCGGCAACGTGCCGGCGATGCCGAAGTAGGAGATCTGCACGTCCTGGCTGTTCTCCAGGATGAACACCAGCAACAGCAGCAGCACCACGGCCGCCACCACGAACACACTCCACAGGCCGCCGAGGCGGTTGCGCCCCGGTTGCGCGGCGCCGGGCTGGGCGGCGCGTTCGTTCGCGCGGCGGCGGGCGGCGCGCGGATCAGTGCGCTGGCCGGAGCCGGGGTCGGGGCGCTGGTGCTCGCCGGTGTGCTGGCCGGAGCCGTCGGGGGTCTGGGCTTCGCTCATCGTGGTGCCTGCCTTCCAGCGCGGGTTCTCCCCAGGTATTTCGGCTACCCGCAGCGACCACTCGATTCACCGGTTGGGCGAAACACCGCCCGACCGAGACCGGGACGCGCGCCGCGCGCACCACCAGTCGAGCCTACGGCGGCCCGGCGCGCCACCCAAGCAGCCGAGCCGCTGTCCCCAGGGCGGGATTCAGCCCGGCTGCGCCATGGATCCACCGCGCGCCCCCGCTCGGCCAAGCCGCTGCCCCGCTGCGGCAATCTCGGCCGCCTCGCGGCAATCACCAGGCTGGTCAGGCCGCCACCCCGCCGAGCCGGTGCACGGCCGAGCGGCCCAGCCAGGCCGGGCCGTGGTCCCGGCGGGCGTTCACCGCACCAGCACGGCCACCGTCCGCCCCGGCACCCGCGCCCGATCCCCCGCCACGCTCGTCTCCCGCACCACCGGATCACCGCCACCGGCCTGCAGCTCGTGCAACCGCCACCCGCCGCCCGCGGGCAGCGCCACCTCGCGCGCCCCCGGATCCGGGTTGATCACCACCAGCACGCCCCGCCGCGCCGGGTCCACCTCCGGTCCGGCCGTGTCGTCCAGGTGCGCGAGCACCGTGCCGGGAGCGGCTTGGGGACCGGGGTCGGGGAAGGTGAGTTTCTGCTGGACCAGGGCCTGGTCGGACAGCGTGAACAGCGGGGAGGACTGCCGCAGCCGCAACAGGTCCAGGGTGCGGTCCAGGGCGGTGCGGAGGTCGGCCGGGACGGGTTTGAGGGCTGGGTTGGCGAGCAGGGGTTTGGCGTAGGGCCACTTGTCGCGGTTGTCGGGGGCGGGGGGCAGGCCGGCGCCGAAGGCCGAGGTGCGCAGGGACGGGTCGTAGCGGTTGAACCAGTCGCCGGAGTCAAAGCTGTTGCGGTCCAGGGACTTGGAGCGCAGGAACTCGGTGCCCGCGTGCACCAGCGGCTGGCCTTGGCCGAGCAACGCCGGGGCCAGGGCGAGGGTCTGCATCCGGATGCGGTCGGACATGGGGGTGCCTGGCGGGAGTTTGTAGGCCAGGGCGTCGTAGAGGGACTCGTTGTCGTGGGCGTCGACGTAGGTGATCGACTCGGCTGGGCCCGCGGTGTACCCGGCGCGGGCGCCGTTGTAGCGGACCTCACGGCCGGTGGTCTCGGCGCCGTTGGTGGCGCGGAAGCGGAAGTCCGCCGCATTTCCCGCCAGGCCGAGTTTGACCAGGTCGGTGTAGTTGGTCAGGCGGGCCAGTTGTTCGGCGGGAGTGCCGTTGGCGGGGCTGCCGTTGGGCGCGCCCGCCAGGCCGGAGCCCAGGCCCTGGACGCGCGGGTCGGCGTCGAAGGGGCCGCCGCCGCGGACGCCGTCGCGTAGCCGGTCGTTGAAGGTGCCGATGCCGGTGCCCGCCATGTTCGCCTGGGTGGCCTGCTCGAACCGGGCGTTGCCGCCGACCTCGCCGAAGTCCCAGCCCTCGCCGTAGAGCCGGATGTTGCGGCCGTCCACCCCGTCCCTGGCCACGGTCAGCCCGTCCAGCGCGGCGCGCACGGCCAGGATGTTGGCCTTGGGGTGGTGGCCCATCAGGTCGAACCGGAAGCCGTCCACCTTGTACAGCCGGGCCCAGCGCAGCACCGAGTCGACCACCAGCTTGCCCATCATGGCGTTCTCGGTGGCGGTGTTGGCGCAGCAGGTGGAGTTGGCCACCGAGCCGTCCTCGGTGAGCCGCTGGTAGTAGCCGGGCACGACCCGGTCCAGCACCGACTTGGGGTCGTTGCCCGCGGCGGCGGTGTGGTTGTAGACGACGTCGACGACCACCCGGTTCCCGTTGGCGTGCAAGGCTTGCACCATCTCGCGGTACTGGCGGGCGCGGGCCTGGCCGGACTGGGCGTCCGGGGTGGCGTAGGAGCCCTCGGGCACGTCGTAGTGCCACGGGTCGTAGCCCCAGTTGAATCCGTCCTTGGCCGCGGCGCGGGTCACGCACTCCTGCTGCTGTTCGGAGTCCGCGGGCAGCGCGGGCAGGTCGCAGGCGGGTTTCTGCTGGTCGGCCCGGCGTTCGGGGATGGTGGCGATGTCGAAGGTGGGCAGCAGGTGCACGGTGTCCATGCCCGCTTCGGCCAGCGCGCGCAGGTGTCGCATGCCGGTGGAGTCACGGTGGGTGAACGCCTTGTAGGTGCCGCGGTCGGCTGCCGGCACGCTGGTGTCGCCGATGGAGAAGTCGCGGACGTGCAGTTCGGTGATGGCGTGCCGGGCCGGGTTCGGGCCGAGGCCCTTGGCGACCTCGCGATCCCAGCCGGGCGGGGCCTCGCGCAGGTCGGTGAGCTGGGAGTGGGTGGAGTCGACGGTCAGCGCGAGCGAGTACGGGTCGGTGACCACAGCGGTCTCGACCTTGCCGGTGCGCGGCTGCCAGGCGGTGACCTCGAACTGGTAGTAGCGGCCCAGCCAGTCGCCGAACCCGCTCCATGCCCCGGAGGCCGGATCACGTTGCAGGGACAGGGTTTGGCTGGGCGCCGTGGTCGCCTCCGGCGGGGTGCGCTCGAACAGCCTGAGTCGCACCAACTTCGCGGTGGGCGCCCACAGCCGGACGCCGGCCGGTTGCGCCAGCGGACCGAGGACCAGGCTCGCCGCGGCCGGGGCGTAGTGCGCGTCGAGCACCCCGGCGAGCTGCACCCCGGTGGCGTGCCGGAGCGCGCCGCCGGCGTCCCGGTGCACGGCGACAACCTGGCCGCGCACCGCGTCCCGACCACTGTCCACATCGGACGATCGCAGCCGGTAGACCGGTTTTCCGCGCAGGTGCAGGAATTTCGCCGCCAGTTCCGCGGGCAGCCCGCCGGGGTCGGGCGCGAGTCGCAGCACCCGGCCGCCCTGGACCTGCCCGGCCACCACAGCGATCCGGCCGTCCGGGTCGTGCCGCAGTTCGTAGCCGTCGGACTCGGCCGCGGGCACATCCCACACGACCCGGTCCTTGCTGACCCAGATCGCCTTGGCCTTGCTCAGATCCGCGTCCGCCGGGGCCGCGGCCGAGGGCGGCAGCACGTAGGACACCGAGCCGTCCGGCCGGGTGGATCCGCTGGCATACCAGACTTCGTAGCCGGTCGCGCCGAGCTGGATCCGCTGGTCCGGCCCCGGATCCTTGGTATCGCCGCGATGCAGCAGGTAGCTCAGTCCGGTCGCGCCCTCGGCCAGGGGCACCGACCAGGTCAGCCCGAACCCGTCCGGCCGGTCGGGTCGCTGGGATTCGTTCCAGGACGGGCTCGGCGTGGCCGATCCGCCCCAGTGGTAGAGCGTCCAGTCGGCGTAGTCACCGGCGGGCCGGTGGTAGTGCAGCACGATCCGTCGCTCGGCCGCGGCCCGGCTGGCGTGCATGGCCTGATCTCCTTGACGCAGCCAGGCTTCGGCCCCGCGGATGGGTTCGATCCGCCCGGTGACGTCGGCCGTGCCGTCCTTGAGCACGGTCAGTTCGACCGGCGCGCCACTGCCGTTGACCCGCACGCTCGCCCGGACGCCGTAGTCGTCCCTGGCTTCCAGGGGCAGTTCGGTGGGCTGGTCGGCCGCGATGCCGCCGCCCACCCGCAAGCGCAGGCCGCCGTAGTCGCCGCCGGGCCGGTGGTACCGGATCTCGACCGCCCCGGTGGCCGCGCTCTGACTCGGGAACACCGGCGCCTGACCTTGTTTCAGCCACACCTGCGGCGTGATCGAGGGATCGACGAACCGGTCTCCGGCAACGTCTTTCTCCTCGCCCTTGTGCACGAGGAAGCCGACCTGTTTCGTGCCCGGCTTGAGTTTCACCCAGGCGAACCGCCCGTACCCGGTCTCCCCGGCGAAGGGCAGCGGCCGTTCCCACGCGGTGGGTTCGGCGACCTCGCCCCACACGTGCAGGCCCCAGCCGTCATAGTCCCCGGCAGGCCGGTTGTAATGCACCACCAGCCAGTCCGGGCTCGGCTGCGCGCCGGTGCCGCCGCCGGGCGCGGCCACCAGCGCGACCTCGGCGCCGTCCGCGGTGAGCCGTCCGGCGGCGTCCTTGACCACGGTCCGCAGCTCGATCCGCGCGCCCGCCTTGGCCCCGGGCAGCGCGGCGAGGTCGGCGTACACCCGGTACGGCGCGGCGTCGTCGGTGCCGAGCACGGTCCAGTCCCGTTCCCCCGCCACCCTGGCGGCGAAGGTGGCCTGGGCGAACGGCGCGGTCACGTTGTCCGCGCGCAGTTCCACCCGGTCACCCAGTCCGGTGCCCGCGGGCGGCGCGACCAGCGCGGGTTGCCCGGAACCGCCAGCCTGCAATGGAATCCGGCCGGTCGAGCGCAGCACCACCGCGGACAGCGGCGGCACGCTCACCCGCACCGCGCCGTCCACGCCGCTGGTGAGCGCCGCGTCACCGCCCCAGACCGTGCGGAAACCCAGTCCTGGCGCGGAAACCGGCACCCGGGCCCCGGCAGGGGCGGTCCCGCCGTTGGCCACCACCACGTGCTCGACCTGGGTGTCCCGGTCGATCCGGCTGAAGGCCAGCACATCCCGCTCGGCCAGCCGCAGCACCTGGTTGCCGCGCCGCCACACCGGGTCACCGTCCACAAAGGACGACAGTTGGCCGAGGTGCCGGTACAGCGGGTGCTTCGGATCGAAGTTGTCCGCGGCGGGGGTGGCGTCGGTGCCGATCTGGTCCTGTGCCAGCCATTCCGGCACCTTGCTGGGGAACATGTCCTGCCGCGCGTCCTTGTCCCCGCCGGTGCCGGCGAAGCCCTGTTCGTCGCCGGAGTAGACGACCGGGTTGCCGCGCCAGAAGTACATCAGGCTGTGCGCCAGCCGCAGCCGTTCCAGGGTCTCCGCATCGGACATCCCCGGGCGGTCCTGGCGCAGCATGGTGGCGATGCGGCCCATGTCGTGGTTGCCCAGGAAGGTGGGCAGCGCGTTGGCGTTGGAGTCGGCGTCGGTGTAGCGGTCGTCCGCGAGCAGCACCTGGGCCAGCCGGTCCGCACCCTGACCGGCGGCGAACCCGCGCGCCCCGCCCTGGAACGGAAAGTCCAGCACCGACTGCAACCGGCCGCCGGTGGTGTACTTCGAGGTGATCGCCGGATCGCCGTCGTAGACCTCGCCGAAGACGAAGAAGTCCTTCTTTCCCTTTCGCCGAGCGTGTTCCCGGACCCTGGGCGCCAGCGCCCGCCAGAACTCCAGGTTGACGTGCTTGACCGTGTCCACCCGGTAGCCGTCGATGTCCAGCTCGTCGATCCAGCTGGTGAAGATGCCGGTCATCCCGTCGACCACCCTGGGATGCTCGGTCATCAGGTCGTCGAGCCCGTCGAAGTCGCCGTGCGTGGAGGATTCCCCGGCAAAGGTCGAGTTGCCGCGGTTGTGGTAGAGCGTGACATCGTTGAGCCACTTCGGTTTCTTCGCCTCGGCGTCCCCGGCGCGCAGCACCGGCTCATAGGCGAAGGAGCGGCGGGCGTCCAGCTTCGGGAAGTCCTTGCCACCGGCCAGCGCGGCCAGGTCGATCGGCCGTCCGTCGGCGTCCAGGTAGGGCTGCGCGCCGATGCCGCGGTAGTCGTGCTTGCCACCGGCGTAGTCGATGACGTCGGCGGTGTGGTTGGCCACGATGTCGAAGAAGACCTTCATCCCGCGGCCGTGCGCGTCCTTGATCAGCGCACGCATTTCCGGCACCGTCCCGAAATGCGGGTCGAGCGAGGTGTAGTCGGTGGTCCAGTAACCGTGGTACCCGGCCGAGGCGGTGCTGCCCGAGCCCTGTACCCAGCGGTTGCGGAACATCGGCGTCAGCCACACCGCGGTGGTGCCCATGCCGCGCAGGTAGTCCAGTTTGGACCGCAGTCCGGCCAGGTCGCCGCCGTGGTAGTAGCCCTTGTCCGCCGGGTCGAAGCCGTGCCGGGACCGGTCACCGGGACTGCCCGCGGTGTCGTTGCGCGGGTCGCCGTTGGCGAACCGGTCCGGCAGCAGGAAGTAGAACCGTTGCCCGGCGAGGTCCTCGCGCAGCGCGTCCCGGCCGAGTCGCCGATCGCCGTCGCGCACACCCGCGGGCAGGTCCGTGACCGCACCGACGGCCAGTGGCGCCGCGGGTGGCAGCGCGGTCGCGGTCGCGGCCAGCGCGGGCAGTGCGGTCACCACCAGCGCCGCGCCCAGCAGGGCTCCACCGGTTCGCCGGATCCACCTGCGCTGCCGCACGGCGACCTCCTTGTCGCAAGTTTTTGCAAACCCATACGGGCGGGTCGGCAGAAAACCACGCGGCTCACGCAATGGCAATACTCCATTTACCTGCAAGAATTTTCAGCGGGTAGCCGGAGCAGCCGGGCCGCCCAGGCCGGCAGCCACCAGTTCCAGCGGCCCAGCATGGCCACGGTCGCGGGCACCAGCACCGACCGGATGAGCGTGGCGTCGAGCAGGATGCCCAGCGCGACCCCGGAGGCGAAGATCGCCACGTCCAGCTCGCCGCCGGTGGCCATCGCGGCGAAGGAGCAGAACAGGATCAGCGCCGCGCTGGTGATCAGTCGGCCGGTCCGCCCGATGCCCTCGACCACCGCGTGTTCGGTGTCCCCGGTGCGGTCGTGTTCCTCGCGCATGCGGGCGATCAGGAACACCTCGTAGTCCATGGTCAGCCCGTACAGGAAGGCGAAGATGGTGACCGGCACGAAGGTGCCGATGGCCCCGTCCGGCCGCAGTCCGAGCAGTTCCTCGGTGCCCCAGCCCCACTGCCACAGCAGCACCATCGCGCCGAGCACCGCGCCCAGGGACAGCAGGTTGAGCAGGATCGCCTTGAGCGGCAGCAGCAGCGAGCGGAAGGCCCTGGCCAGCAACACGTAACTGAGCAGGGCGAGCACGGCCAGCATCCACGGGAACGCGGTGTAGGTGGCGGTCACATAGTCCATCTGCTGTCGCACGTTGCCGCCGACCAGCGCACCGGGTGCGGCCCCGATCACCCGGTTGATCGTGTCCTCCCCCACCGCCGAACCGCCCTCGGCGACCGGCAGCACGGTGAGCAGCGCGGCCCCGTCGCGGTGCACGGGTGCGGTGACCGCGTGCACGCCGGGCAGTCCGGCGAGGGTGGCGCGGAGAGGTTCCGGCGCCTGCCCCGGCGGCAGGTACACGTCGAAGGCGGTGAGCACGCCGGACGGGATTCCGTTGCGCTGCAACGCGGTGAGCCCTTCGCGGCCCGGCCCTTCGGTGGCAAGGTGGTCGGTGGTGGGCACCCGCAGGTTGAGATCCAGCGCGGCCGCGGACAGCGCGAGCAGCACCCCGGCGGCCAGCACCGCCGCCACCGCGCGGTAGCGGACGACCAGTCGGGCCCAGGAGAACCAGGTCCGGCCCACCGGCCGCGGGGTGCCAGGCCTGGCGCGGGCGAGCAGCAGGGGCAGCACGGTCAGCGACACCGCCGCGCTGGTCAGGGTGACCAGCATGCCGCCGACCCCGAGGCTGCGCAGCAACGGGATCGGCAGCACCACCATGGTCAGCAGCCCGATCGCCACCGCGCCCGCGCTGAACAGCACCGCATGCCCGGCGGTGGCCATCGCCCGGTGCACTGCCTCGTCCCCGGACAACCCGTTGCCGCGTTCCTCGCGCCAGCGACTGACCAGGATCAGCGCGTAGTCGATGCCGATCCCGATGCCGAACAGCGGCAACATGATCAGCGTGGTCTCGTGCACCTCGATCACCAGGCTCGCCGCGAGCAGACCGAGGAAGGACACCGGGATCGCGATCACCGCGGTCAGCAGCGGCACCAGGGCCAGCGCGGAGCGGAACACCCAGGCCAGCACCAGGATCGCGGCCCCGATCGTGATCAGCAGTTTGACTCCCACGTTCAGTCCGCCGGTGTCCGCGGCGGTGGCCAGCGCGTCCAGCCCGGTGATCCGCAGCTCGGCCCCGGCAGGCAGGTGCGGGCGCATCGCGGCGGCGATGGCGGGTTCCAGTCCGGCGCCCTCGCCCAGCGCGCTGCCCGGCAGGCCGCCCTGTTCGACCGGGCCGCCGAAGACCAGACCGAAGGTGGTTCGCCCGTCCGCGCCGACAAAACCGCGGTCTCCGGTGTCGGCGTAGCCGGCGACCCTGGCGCCGGTCGCGCTGGTCACCGCGGCGAACGCGCTGCGCAGGGCCGCGCGGGCGGAGTCGACGGTACTGCCTTCGGGCAGGGTCACCACCGGCACGACCGGGCGTTCGTAGCCGCCGGTGCCATAGGTGGCGGTGATGCGCTGGTTCGCCTCGAAACCGGGCAGTCCGGGGTAGGCGTTGCGCTCGGAGACCTGGGGCAGCAACAGCGCGATCGCCGCGCCACCGGCCAGCAGCAGGGTCAGGGTGAGCAGGCCGACGAGCCGTCGCCTGGCCAGCACCCAGCGGGAGAGAGCTTCCATGTTTCCAGGTCAACAGGCAGATCTTCGGCCGTTCTGCGCCCGTTCTGAGAGTTCTCTGTCAATCGGGCAAACCGGGTGTCCGCGCAGTCCGGCTGTCCGACACTGGGCCGGTGAGCCGACCGCCGATCCGCGTGCTCGTCGTCGACGACGAGCGATATCTGGCCGACCTGGTGGCCATGGCGTTGCGCTACGACGGGTTCGAGACCGCCGTAGCCGGCACCGGGCAGCAGGCGCGCGAACTGACCACGAGCTTCGCCCCGGACCTGATCGTCCTGGACGTCATGCTGCCGGACACCTCCGGCGTGGACTTCTGCCGCGCGCTGCGCCGGGACGGGCGGGACGTGCCGGTGGTGTTCCTGACCGCGAAGGACGCCACCGAGGACAAGATCACCGGGTTGACCGCGGGCGGCGACGACTACCTGACCAAGCCGTTCAGCCTGGAGGAGCTGACCGTACGCGTCCGCACGGTGCTGCGCCGCGGACGCAGCAGGGCGGCGGAGGTGCTCTCGCTGGCCGATCTGGAGCTGGACGAGGACGCCTATCTGGTGCGCAGGCACGGCGCGGAGGTCGACCTGACCCCGACCGAGTTCAAGCTGCTGCGCTACCTGCTGGCCAACGCGGGCCGGGTGCTGTCCAAACAACAGATCCTCGATCACGTGTGGCAGTACGACTTCAACGGCGACGCCGCGGTGGTGCAGACCTACATCTCCTACCTGCGGCGAAAAATCGATCAGCGGCAGCCGCAGCTCATCCACACCGTGCCGCGGGTCGGCTACGTGCTGCGGCTGCCCAGGGAAGCCGGGAACGCCTGATGTCACTGCGCACACGCCTGGTGCTGACCGTGCTCGGGCTGCTGGTGATCGGGCTGGGCAGCTCGGTCGGCGCGATCTTCGGCGCCTTGCAGGACTGGTCCGGGGACGCCAACGACGACGTGCTGTCCGCGGTGGGCAAGGACTTCCGGGCCGAGCTGCTGGCGCGCGGCGGGGCGCCCCGGCTGCGGCCCGGTGGCGATCCGGGCACGGTGACCGGGTTGTGGCGGGCCGGGGCGCAACGCGGCGAGCTGCCCTCGTTCTTCCAGATCCGCGGCCCGGACGGCGCGGTCATCGACACCATCGCCTACGGCGGCGCGCCGGAGCTGCCCGATCCGCTGCCGACCACCTTGTGGCCCGGCGACGGCGAGCGGCTGGCGACCGTGCCGGGCTGGCTGGTGCACTCCTCGCGGCTGACCGAGGGCGGGCCGATTCTGCTGGTGGCCATGCGCACCGCGGCGACCGAGGAGCTGCTCGACCGGGTGCGCAACGTGGCCGTGATCTCCAGTCTGGTCGCGCTGGCGCTGGTGGCGCTGCTGTCCGCGCACGCGGTGCGGCGCGGGTTGCGGCCGCTGACCGCGATCTCGGCGACCGCGGCGGCGATCGGGTCCGGCGATCTGAGCCGGCGGGTGGCGGGCGCGGGCGCGCGCACCGAGGTCGGCAGGCTCGGGACCGCGCTGAACGCGATGCTCGCCCAGCTGGAGACGGCCTTCGCCCAGCGCGGCGCCGCGACGGAACGGTTGCGGCGCTTCGTCGGGGACGCCTCGCATGAGCTGCGCACGCCGATCGCGACGATCCGGGGCTATGCCGAGCTGTTCCGGCGCGGCGCGGCGAGCCGGCCGGATGATCTGGCCCTGGCCATGCGGCGGATCGAGTCCGAGGCCGAGCGGATGGGCGTGCTGGTGGATGAGTTGCTGTTGCTGGCGCGGCTGGACCAAGGGCGTCCACTGGAACGGGAGCCGGTGGACCTGACCGCACTCGCCGCGGACGCGGTCGCCGACGCGAACACGGTGTCCGGCCACGACTTCCGGCTGGACGCGGCGAGTCCGGTGGTGGTCACCGGTGACGCGACCCGGCTGCGGCAGGTGCTGGGCAACCTGCTGGACAACGTGCGCAGGCACACCCCGCCCGGCACGACCGCGACCGTACGGGTCGCGACCGAGGCCGGGCAGGCGGTGCTGACCGTCGCCGACACCGGGCCGGGCCTGAGTAAAGCGGCCCAGGCCAAGGTGTTCGAGCGGTTCTACCGTGGCGAGACCGCCCGCGCCGAACAGGACGGCGCGGGCCTCGGACTGTCCATTGTGGACTCGGTGGTCGCCGGGCACGGCGGCACGGCGACCGTCCATAGTGGACCATCAGGCGGGACGACCTTCCGGATCACCCTGCCGTTGACCTGATTCAGCGGCGCTCGGGTTCCAGGGTGGTGGACCAGAGCGAGCGGGCATCCTGATCGCGCAGATGCACGGTCAGGCGTCCGCTGGGCCCGTCGATCTGGACCTGGCCGAAGTGCTGGAACCCGGCCATCGGCGAGGTGTTCGGCGCGGGCGGGGCGTTGACGAACACCGCCTGCGGCCCGAAGGTCGGGTCCAGCTTGTTCGGGCCGAACGCGCCGGCGTGCAGCGGGCCGGAGACGAACTCCCAGAACGGGCTGAACTCGGTGAAGGCGGCCCGCTCCGGCGAGTAGTGGTGCGCGGCGGTGTAGTGCACGTCCGCGGTCAGCCACACCACGTTGCGGACCCGGCGGCGGTGGATTTCCCGCAGCACGATGGCGAGTTCGGCCTCCCGGCCCGCCGGGGCGCCCGGCCGACCATTGGCCACGCCCTCGATGTTGGCCCCGTCCGGCACGATCAGGCCGATCGGCAGGTCCGCGGCGATGATCTTCCAGGTGGCCCGCGAGCGGTCCAGTTCCCTGGTCAGCCAGCGGGTCTGGGCAGCGCCCAGGATCGGCTCGAATGGCGCGGTGCCCGGAGTGTTGGGGCCCTTGTAGGTGCGCATGTCCAGCACGAAGACGTCCAGGTGCGGACCGTAGGAGACCTTGCGGTACACCCGGCCGTCCACCGCGTCGGCCTTGCGCACCGGCAGCCACTCGTGGAATGCCTGGAAGGCCCGCTGGGCCAGCACATCCACCCGCTTCTCGGTGTAGCGGGCGTCGTCCAGGATCTCGCCGGGGTACCAGTTGTTGGTGACCTCGTGGTCGTCCCACTGGTTGAGCTGCGGCACGCTGGCGTTGAACCGGCGCACGTGCTCGTCGAGCAGGTTGTAGGCGAACTGGCCGCGGTACTCGTCCAGGGTCTCGGCGACCTTGGTCTTGGCCGGGGTGACCAGGTTGCGCCAGGTGCGGCCGTCCGGCAGGACCACGGTCTCGCTGAGCGGGCCGTCGGCGTAGATGGTGTCGCCGCTGCACAGGAAGAAGTCCGGGCGCAGCGCGGCCATCCGGGAGTAGATGGACATGCCGCCGAGATCGGGATTGATGCCCCAGCCCTGGCCGACGATGTCGCCGGACCACAGGAAGTTGACGTCCTGGCGGCCGCGCGGGGCGGTGTGGAAGGAGCCGAGCACGGGTTCACTGCCGGTGCGGCCGTGTAGTTCATGCGCGGTCACCCGGACGTGGTAATCCCGGCCGGCGGTGAGCCCGGCGACCCGGAGTTCGCCGGTGCCGTCGGTCTCCGGGGTGAGCACCGGGCCCCAGAACTTGCGGGCATGCCGGAAGCTCTCGTCCCTGGCCACCTCGACCAGCAGCCGGGACGGCCGGTCGGCGCGGGCCCAGACGACGGCGCTGTCCGCGTCGACCTCGCCGAACTGGATGCCGTGGCTCAGTTTCGGGCGGGTGCTGGGCAGAAGCGGGGCGGCCGAGGCGGTGGTGGACGCGGCGGCGGTGGTGGGCAGGAGCAGGCCGGTGGCGATCGCCCCGGCACCCGCTGCGCCGTAACGCAGCAGGGAGCGTCGGTTCAGGGCTGGGGTTTCGGGCACCCCCGGGTTGTAGTCGCCAGGGGCGACCACAGTCCAACGCGGAGGCAGACAGAAGGTGAACCTGTCCTCCGACCGAATGAAGCCACGCAACCCGATTGGGCGCTTTGTCGTCTAGGTATGTGACGGGCTTGTCGGGGGCCCGGCGAGAAGGGGTAGCGCATGGAGAAACACATGACCGCCCTCCGTTTCCTGGTGGCCGCCGGCTGGTCCGGCACCCCACTCGGCGACGCCCGCGATCCGGACGCCCTGCTCTACGTGCGCAGACTCGGCGCCATCGCGGACGCGGTCCTCGTGCTCGGGCCCGAGGAGGCCGAGGCGAAACGGATGATCGACGGCCGGGTGACCTGGCACATCAGCGGTTCGGTCGCCGAGGTCGTCGACGCGGTCCTGGAGCTGCCGCATCTACTAGTCGCCGGCTGACTGTGCAAGCCGGGGCTCCCCGGAACCGGGCATTTGTCCACAACCGGGGAGTTATCCACAGCCAGCCACGCTCCCCCTGGTCCCACTCCAGTCGACCGTGTCATGGTCCTGGAGTGGGACCCCCGGCTCCAGAACTCACCAGAGTTCGTCGAGGCGCGCCAGGTGTTGGCGGAACATCCTGGCGTCCTTGGTGGGCAACTGCGCCGCGATCAGGCTCAGCATGCGACGTAGCTCGTCCGGGTCGGGGCAGCACATCAGCACGCCGCACGAGGTGCTGGTGTCCCACAGGCGATGGATCGGGTCACGGAGGAACCGCTGCCAGGACAGCAGGACCTCATTGGCCGTGACCGGCCAGAGCTTGGTGCGCTCCAGCCTGGCCAGGCTCACCCGGCCTCGTGGTGACAGCCGCGCGAGGGCGGGCGGGGTGGCGTACTCGGGTCGGACCGCGCGGTGTGCCCGCCGTGGCGGGTCCGTCCGGACCTGGCTCGGCGATCTACGAGCCATGCCTCACAGGTGTGGTCAGCATGAACCGATTGTCGCAGTCGGACAGGCGCGGCGCATCAGCCCTGTTCGGCCGCTGCCGCGGCAGCCAGGCTGCGGGCCAGTTCCCGTCGGAGCCAGAGGAGGTACGCCCAGATCAACGCGAAGATGACGCCGAGCACGCCCAGGGTGAACACGACGAAACCCGCCGCGATCATCGCCACCTGAAGTGCCACCGCGACCCACACGCCCCACGGGAAGCGGATCAGCCCGGAACTCAGCAGCATCGCCACGGCCAGCACGGCGACCAGGACGCCGCCGGTGGTGCCGATGCCGCCGCCGAGCTTGGCGACCACCGGTAGCGCCAGGGCCACCACGATCGCTTCCATGATCAGGGTGCCCATCATGATGCCGCGGAGGGCCTTGGCCGGGTTCTTCATCGGCTTGGGTGCGCCGTGGCTCATGCGGGTGCCTTCCCCAGCAGGGCGCGGGTCTCGCCCGCGGTGACCACGGAGCCGGTGACCACGACGCCGCCGCCGTAGACGGGCTCGTCCGGGTTGTCGGTCTCCTCGGCCAGCCGGATCGCGGCTTCCAGGGCGTCCGGGAGGTGGGGTTCGACCAGGACCCGGTCCTCGCCGAAGATCGGCAGGGCCAGCACGACCAGGTCGTCCACGTCCATGGCGCGGGGCGAGGAGTTCTGGGTCAGCACGATCTCGTGCGCCACGGACTCCAGCTCGGTGAGGATGCCGGTGGCGTCCTTGTCGCCCATCACCCCGACCACGGCGACCAGCTTGCGGAAGCCGAACTCGGCCTCCAGCGCGGCGGCCAGCGCCTTGGCCCCGTGCGGGTTGTGCGCGGCGTCGATGAGCACCGTCGGCGCGGTGCGCAGGCGCTCCAGCCTGCCCGGCGAGCTGACCGTGGCGAAGGCCTCGCGGATGGCCTCGATGTCGAGCTGGCGGTCCGGTCCGGCGCCGAAGAACGCCTCGACCGCGGCCAGCGCGAGCGCGGCGTTGTCGGCCTGGTGCGCGCCGTGCAGGGGCAGGAACACGTCCTCGTACACCCCGCCGAGTCCCTGCAGCCGCAGCAGCTGGCCGCCGACGGCGACCTCGCGCTCCAGCACGCCGAACTCGGCGCCCTGCCGGGCCACCACGGCGTCGGTCTCGGCGATCCGGCGCAGCACCTCGGTGGCGGCCTCGGCGGGCTGCTCGGCCATGACCACGGTGCAGCCGGGCTTGATGATCCCGGCCTTCTCCTTGGCGATGCCCGCCAGGTCGCCGCCGAGGAAGTCGACGTGGTCGATGGCGATCGGGCAGATCACCGCGACCCGGCCGTCGGCCACGTTGGTGGCGTCCCAGCTGCCGCCGAGGCCGACCTCGACCACGGCCACATCCACCGGGGCGTCGGCGAAGGCGGCGAAGGCCATGCCGGTGAGCACCTCGAACTTGCTCATCGGCACCGGCTGGCGGCCGTCCACGAGGGAGATGTACGGCTCGACGTCCCGGTAGACCTCGATGTAGCGCTCGGGGCTGATCGGGGCGCCGTCGACGCTGATCCGCTCGGTCACGAGCTGCAGGTGCGGGCTGGTGTAGCGGCCGGTGCGCAGACCGATCCTGGTGAACAGGGCATCGATCATGCGGGAGGTCGAGGTCTTGGCGTTGGTGCCCGCGATGTGCACGACCGGGTAAGAGTGCTGGGGGTCGCCGAGCAGCTCGGTCAGCAGGCGGATCCGGTCCAGCGAGGGCTCGATCTTCGTTTCCGGCCAGCGGGTGTCCAGCTCCGCCTCGACCGCGCGCAGTGCGGCCAGCGACTGCACCGCCTCGGTCTGACTGTCTGTCACGTCGTCCGAGTCTACGTACCCGCCGATCAGACCAGCGGCAGGCCCGGTGAGCTGAACACCGTCCGGTCCGCGCGCACCGCGAACACCGAGCAGCCCGGCTCGGCGGCGGCCCAGGCGATGCCGTCCTCGCCGAGGGCGAAGGCGGCGGTGGCGGTGGTGTCCGCGACGGTCAGGTCGGCGGCGAGCACCGTCATGCTGAGCAGCGCGCGACGCGGCGGCAGGCCGGTGCGGCCGTCCACGATGTGCGCGCCGCGCTCGTAGGCGGCCGAGGTGGCCACCGCCGCCGAGCCGACCTCCAGCACGCCGCAGAGCTGATCGGCCTGGTCCGGGTGCCGGATGCCGACCCGCCACCGCTTGCCCGGCTCCGGCACGCCCTGGGTGAGGACGTCGCCACCGGCGTTGAGGCAGAAGTTGCGTGCCCCGGCCCGGCGCAGCAACCCGGCGGCGCGCTGCACCGCCCAGCCCTTGACCACCGCGCACGGGTCCAGCGCCCGGCCCGGCAGCCAGGCGCGGAACGCGCCACCGGTGCGCTGCTGGTAGTCCACGCAGACCTGCAGCACGTACCGCAGGTCGGTGCTCAGCTCGGACTCGGCCAGCTCACCCCGGCTGAACAGGCTGACCTCGCTGTCCAGCCGGAACGGGCTGAACCGGGCGTCGACCTCGTGCAGCCAGTCGAAAACCCGCCGCACCGGCTGCTCACCGATCCGCTCGTCCCGCAGGTCCACCGACACCGGCAGGCCCATCACCTGCTCGACCCTGCGCACCGTGCCCACCGCGGACATCAGCGTCCCTTCGCGTCGATCGCGGCCTGCAGCGACTTCGCGTAGGCCTGGCTGGTCTGGGTGGCGCCGGAGACGGTGTCGATGTCGGCGCTCTGCGCGGTCAGCGCGGACTGCCGAAGCCGCGGCAACGCGCCCTGGGTGCGGGTGCGGGTGGGCGCCCGCAGCGCGCGGACCTCGGTGATCCGGTCCCCGGTGAAGGTGACCTGGACCTGCACCGAGCCGTAGTTGGTGGACTCGCTGGACCCGGTGGTGCTGGTGCTGGCCGGCTGGCCGGAACCGCCGGCGGGCGGCGCCGCGCCGCTGGTGCCGGGGACGGCGGGACTGGTCTCGGCGGGAGCGGGCTCGGCGAGCACGGCGGTGCTCTCGTGCGGGGTGGCCTCGAAGCGCCACAACGGGATGAGCCCGGCGACGGTGAGCAGCAGGACGGGGATGACCCGGCGCATGGGAGGGTCCTTTCCGGACTCGGGAGTGGGGGGTCAGCTCGCCAGGCTGAAGCGTTCGGCGTGGATCTGGTCGCGGGGCACGTCCAGTTCGCGCAGGCCGCGCAGCACCGCGTCGGTCATCGGGGGCGGGCCGCAGACGAAGACGTCCCTGGACCGGATGTCGGGCACCAGGGCCGCCAGGTTGGCCGCGCCCAGCAGCGGGCCGTGCTCGCTCAGCGCGTCGTTCGGGCCGGTCAGCAGGTGCAGCACCGCGCCCCTGGCGTGGGCCAGCTGGGCCAGTTCGCCGAAGAGCACCGCGTCGCCGTGCGCGCGCACCCGGTAGAGCACCACCACGTGCCCGGCCATGTCCTCCAGCAGCGCCCGCACCGGCGTGACGCCCACGCCACCGGCGACCAGCACCGCGTTCGGGGTGCGCTGGTGCATGGTGGTGAACGCGCCATACGGCCCCTCGGCGAAGACCCTGGTGCCCGGCTGGATGTGGCGCAGACCCGCGCTGCCGGGGCCGAGGGCCTTGGCGGTCAGCCGCAGCGAGCGGCCGTCCGGAGCCGCCGAGAGCGAGAACGGATTGGCCTGCCACCAGCGGTCCTTGGCCAGGAAGCGCCACAGGAAGAACTGGCCGGCGCGGGCGGGCAGGCGGTCCAGGTGGCGGCCGGTGATGTAGACCGAGACCACGGTGTCGGACTCCGGCACCACCGCGGTCACCCGGAACCGGTGCCGCAGGTTGCGCCACAGCGGCAGCAGGAATCGGCCCAGCACCACCGATCCCAGCGCCAGGCCCCACAGCGTCCACCAGTAGGCGCGGGCGAAGGGCGACCCTGCGAAGGTGCGCCCGGCCGCGAGCTGGTGACCGAAGGCCAGCAGCACCGCGAGATAGGTGTAGAGGTGGATGAAGTGCCAGGTCTCGTAGGCGAGCCTGCGCCGGGCCGCGCGCACCGACACCGCGCCGACCATCATGATCAGCAGCAGCGCCACGATGGCCCGCAGCACACCGTCCACAGTGGTCGCCAGCTCGGCGAACTGGGTCAGCACCGGCAGGTTCTCCGCCTGCGCGTAGCCGTAGGTGATGAACACCGCGTGCGCCAGCAGTGTCCACAGCAGACCGAAGCCGGTCCAGCGGTGCCAGGAGGTCAGCCGGTCCATCCCGATCCGGCGGTCCAGCCAGGGCAGCCGGGCCACCAGCACCAGCTGGAAGGCCATGATCAGCGCGCCGTACAGGCCGGTCAGCCTGCCCAGCAGGATCAGCGCGTTGGCGTCGAACCCGGCCGCGGCGAACAGTCCGGCCACCACGGCCGCGTTCGCCGCCAGCAGCGCGTACAGCCCGGTGCGGGCCACCGCCTTCGGGCGCAGGGACGGGGTCGGGGTGGGCGGCGTCGGCGGTGCGGGGGCTTCAAGCGTGGTCACTGGTCTGCTCCTGCTCGGGTCTGCGGCAGCGCTGGGGGCTTCGGTTGTGAGCCTCGCCAACGAAGCTGTGTGCACGCTGTCCCGAAGCTGTCGACTTGCTGTCTCGTGCCCGCATGGCCGCCTACGGCCTCGCCGCGGGGCCCGGACTGACGCACCATGTGCAGGTGAGCAACGACAGCCAGGTCCGTCTGCTGGTGGTGGACGACGAACCGCACATCGCCGACCTCGTCGCCACCGTGGCTCGCTACGAGGGCTGGCGGGCGGCGACGGCCGGCACCGGCGCGGAGGCGCTGCGGCAGGCCGCCGCGTTCAACCCGGACATCGTGGTGCTCGACCTGATGCTGCCGGACCTGGACGGGTTCAGCGTGCTGGACCGGCTGCGGGAGAGCGGCTCACTGGTCCCGGTGGTCTTCCTCACCGCCAAGGACGGCACCGCCGACCGGATCGTCGGCCTGACCCGCGGCGGCGATGACTACCTGGTCAAACCCTTCTCGGTGGAGGAGCTGATGGCCCGGCTGCGCGCGGTGCTCCGGCGCAGCACCGCCCAGGCCTGGACCCCGCAGGCGCGCTCGGTGCTCCAGGTGGCCGACCTGACCCTGGACGAGGACACCAGGGAGGTCCGCCGGGCCGGGAAGCTGGCCACGCTCACCCCCACCGAGTACGAGCTGCTGCGCTACCTGATGCGCCGCTCCCCCGCGGTGCTGACCAAGGCGCAGATCCTGGACCACGTGTGGGAGTACGACTTCGGCGGTCGCTCCAACGTGGTCGAACTGGTCATCTCGCATTTGCGCCGCAAGGTCGACAACGGCCATGAACCGCTGATCCACACCATGCGCGGAGTCGGCTACGCGCTGCGCCAGGCCGTCCAGTGAGCCGAGGCGGCCGCTGGCGGGCGGCCTGGCGGCGGACCCGGCTGGGCACCAGGCTGTCCCTGGCGCTGGGCGCGTTGTCGCTGGTGGTCTTCGCCGTGGTGGGCACCGTGATGGTGACCAGCATGGAGGACTACCTGGCCGCCCGGCTGGACGAGCAGATGAAGAAGAGCCAGATCGAGCAGACCGCGGCCTGGCGGGAGAAGGGCGCCCCGCAGCCGCCCTGGTCCTGGCAGTCGGTGCTCTTCGACATGCGCGAGGGCAAGCCGAAGATGGTCAAGGCCACCAGCGGCGCCATCCAGCAGAACATCGACAAGCTGGCCAAGGTCGCCCAGGAGGTGCACGGCCAGGACGAGGACATCTACACCACGCTGAACCTGTACGGGAAGGACGGCACCTTCCGGGTCCGGGCCTGCACCATCAGCGGTAACGAGGTGCTGGTCAGCGCAGCGCCCAGGGACGACCTGGACGGCACGGTCAACTGGTTCATCACCGTCTGCGTGGCCATGTTCCTGGTGGCGCTGCTGGTCCTGGTGGTCTCCGGCAGGCTGGTGCTGCGCCGCGGCCTGCGCCCGCTGGCCCAGATGGCCGGGACCGCGCACGATATCCGCTCGCACGACCTCACCGACTCCGCCCAGCTCCCGGTGCGTGCCACCGGCGACGGCGGCGGCGGGGTCGAGGTGGAGGAGCTGCGCAGCGCGTTCAACCTGATGCTGGAGCACATCGACTCCTCACTGGCCGCGCGCACCGCCGCCGAGCAGCGGCTGCGCCGGTTCGTCGCGGACGCCTCGCATGAGCTGCGCACCCCGCTGACCTCCATCCGCGGCTACGCCGACCTGTTCAAGTACGCCGCCGCCAACGAACCGGCCGAACGCGACCGGCACCTGGCCCGCATCCGCGAGGAGGCGGCCCGGATGACGGTGCTGCTGGACGACCTGCTGCTGCTGGCCCGCCTGGATGCCGCCGAGGTCGAGGAACCACTTCGCCCGGAGGACATCGACCTGGTCGCACTGGCCAACGCCGCCGCCGACGCCTTCCGCGCCGCCCGCCCCGGCCACCCGCTCACCGTGGTGCTGGCCCAGGACCAGCTGGCCCTGCGCGCCGACCCGATGCGGCTGCGCCAGGTCCTGGACAACCTGCTGACCAACGCCGCCGTGCACACCCCGCCCGGCACCGAGGTCGAACTCGCCATCTGGGCCGCCGACGAGCACGCCCTGATCCGGATCAACGACAACGGCCCCGGCATCCCGGCCGCCGACCAGGAACGCATCTTCGACCGCTTCTACCGCGTCGACGACTCCCGCTCCCGGAACAAGGGCGGCAGCGGCCTGGGCCTGGCCGTGGTCCGCTCGCTGGTCACCGCGCACGGCGGCACGGTCGAACTCGCCAGCACCCCTGGCCGCACCACGTTCCTGCTCCGCCTGCCGCTGAACCCACCTCGAACTGACCACTGAGCGGATTCGTGCCACCACTGCTAGCTACTGTAAGCTCTACTGTTAACTTGTAAGTTAACAGTAGAGAGTAGGTTTCGAGTAGTGGACGCGAAGGTCCTGACCTCGGTCATCGACCGCCTGCGCCGCCTCGGCGGTGAGCCGAGCGAGGTCGAGGTCAAGTCGGCCGCGGGTGGCCTGCCCAAGAGCATCCTGCCCACCCTGTCCGCCTTCGCCAACACCAACGGCGGCCTGGTCATCCTCGGTCTCGACGAGCAGCACGGCTTCGCCCCGGTCAAGCTGGCCGAGCCCGTCAAGCTGCGCGACGACCTCGCCTCCCAGGCATGTGCCGACCTGGAACCACGGTTGCCCGTCGCCACCGACATTGTCGAGTTCGAGGACCACCTACTCGTCACCGCCGAGATCAGCCCGCTCCCGTCCAGCGTCCGTCCCTGCTACGTCAGCGCCAAGGGCATCAGTACCGGCTCCTACGTGCGGGTCGGCGACGGCGACCGCCGGATGACCCAGGCGGAGATCGGCCTCGCCTTCGCCAACCGGGAACAGCCCGCCTTCGACCGCGAACCAGTCGGCCAGGCCACGCTCGAGGACCTGGACCGGACCGCCCTGCTGCGCACCATCCAGCGGGTCAGACAGACTTCCAGGGCCTTCCTGGACATCGACGAACTGACCACGCTGGAGCGCCTGCGGGTGCTGGTCCGCGACGACCGGGACGCCCTCGTCCCCTCGCTGGGCGGCCTGCTGACCTTTGGCGTGTGCCCGCAACAGTTCTTCCCACAATTGATGATCTCCGTCGCGGTGCACCCAGCGACCGAGCCAACTGAACCAGCTTCTCGGTTCATCGATAGTCGCGGCATCCGCGGCGCCATCCCGGATCTGGTTGCGGACACCATCGCGATCTTGCGTCATCACATGACCAGCTGGGGCTCCGGCAACACCGACAGACGCTCGGATCGGCTAGGTTCGGTGCTGGCGGCAGTCTGTGAAGCTGTGGTCAATGCGCTGCTGCATCGGGACTACAGCCCGATCACTCGCGGCACCCAGGTGCAACTCGACCTGTACGCCGACCGCCTTGAGATACGCAGCCCTGGCAGCCTCTACGGCACAACCAGACGCGGCGACCTGGGCAAGGAGGGCGTGTCCTCCTCCCGCAACGGCTTCCTCGCCTCGCTGCTGACCGATGTCTTCCTGCCAGGCAGTGATCGACTGGTCGCGGAGAACCGCGCCTCGGGGATTCCGGCGATGATCCGCGACCTCCAACGATCGGGCCTGGCCGCACCGGTGTTCCGCAACTTCCCCAACAGGTTCGAGGTCGAGTTCCGCCGCGCGACACGGCGACGCGCGACAGCTGGTGGCGGCAAGGCACTGGACGCGGTCGCCGCCGCCCTCCGCGCACTCGGCTCCGCGCGCAGCAGTGACATCGTCCAGGCGACCGGCCTGTCCCGGCCCACCGTCGCCGACCGGCTCAACGCGCTGATCGCGGCAGGCCAGGTGGAGGTGCACGGAGCGACCAAGAGCCCCCGGCGCACCTACTACTGGCTGGGCGCGCGCGGCGTGGCCGGCCCCAGATCCGAGAGCTGATATCCATCGGGATAAGCCTTCATCTGTCCGCCCGGGGTAAAGGCGCTGCTGGTCCTCGGCTTGAGCAGGCGCTGGATCCGGGCCCGCAGCCGGAAGCCCAGCTTCACCGTGGTGCGCAGTGCCCACGGGGTGCGCGGCACGCCCAGCGCCCGGCGCAGCGGCTCGTCGTCGATCACGTCCAGCAGGGCCAGGCCCAGCAGTCTGCCCAGGGGACGGGCGCGGGGTGGGAAGCGGTCGGCGATGAGTTGCTGGGAGGCGCGCAGCAGGCGGGTGTTGGCCGGGGTGTGCGCGAAGTGCTCGCGTTCATAGGTGTCGAACCAGTGCTCGTACTTCTCCCAGCTCGCCGGGATGTCCGTGATGCCCATCCGGGAGCCCAGCTCGCGATAGAAGTGGTAGGCGGCGATCCGCTCGGCCTCCACCGGGCGGCGCCAGCCGTAGCGGTCCAGCCAGCGGAAGGGCACGAACATGAAGGTGCCCAGCACGTACAGGTAATCGTCGTTGCTGATCGTCCACGGGCGGTGCGCGCCGTTGGTGATCCGCAGCGCGCCGCGGGCCCTCGGATGGTCGAAGCCGTGCTCGACCATCTCGAAGATCAGCAGGCCGGTGTCCTCGGCGCGTTTGACCGGGTCGTGCTCGATGTGGCCGGTGTGCGCGAGCAGGCCGGAGATCGAGGGCACCGCGTAGGTGCGGTAGAAGGCCAGTTGCAGGGCGATGCTGACGTCGAAGCTGAACTCGTACAGCGCGGTCAGGCGGTAGATCTCCGCGTAGTCGCGTTCGGGGTCCAGCTCCTGGATGCGCGCCAGGTGCACGAGTCGTCGTTTCATCGTCCGGCTTCCTCCGGCGTGGCGATGGCGGCCGCGCCCGTGCTGGTGGTCTCGGCGAGCACCTGTCTGACCACCGGGTCCCGGCGGAACGCGCGAGTGATCGCGCGCCACCGGTGCACCAGTTCGGCCAGGTCCTCCGCGCCGGCGGCGCTGCCGAGGGGGTTGTTCGTCACGTCGGGGATGCCCAGTTCGCGGCGGCGCAGCGCGACCGCGTACCCGGCGGCGGCGCTCACCGCGGCCACCAGCTCGGGCGGCCGGCCGCTGGTCAGCTCCTGGACCCTGGCTTGCACCTCGGGCGGGATGGCCGGGCGGAGCTGCTTGCCGCCGTCCTCCAGCTCGATCAGCCTGCGGTAGAGCCTGCGCCGGCCCGCACTCAGGTCGAACAGGTCGGCGCGGCGGGACTTCGGCGGGTCCAGGGTGATCTCCGGCAGCACCTCGGCGAAGCGGGCCCACAGCGGGTAGAGCGCGTGGTGCGCGCGCAGGAACCGCCACCAGGCCGCGGTCGCCCCGGCCAGCCGGACCAGCGGCGCGCAGTGCCGCCGCACCCACCTGGCCACGGTCTCGCCCAGCGCGCACGCGGTCACGCCCAGCGTGGCCAGGGCGCAGGCCGCGGGCATCAGCCAGCCCTCCACCGAGTCCGCGGTCCAGCCAGGGGTCACCCGGAACAGCACCGCGAGCTGGAAGCCCAGTTTGTGCGCGCAGAAGGCCAGCGTGAACACGTGCGCCAGCACCTGCAGCCGCAGCCCGATGAACAGCCACCACACGTCCCTGGCCTTGGTGGACCACTGCCAGGCCAGCCGCATCAGGTTCAGCGCCGCCCAGCCCAGGTACAGGCTGAAGGTGGCGAAGGCCAGCGCGGCCACCGGATCACCCGGCCCGCCTGCCTCGTTGCGCCCGGCTGGACCGTGCAGGAAGTCCCTGGCCCGCGGCGCGGCGGCGAAGAGCAGCAGCATCACCGCGGTCACCGCGAACAACACCAGCGCCTGCCGGGCGGCCCGGCTGGCGGCCTGGGGCGGGTCCTCGATGGAGTACAGGAAGAAGACCTGGATCAGGTACGCGGTGCCCAGCACCAGCACGTGCTGCACCGGCCAGGCCAGGTTGAAGCCGACCTGGTTGATCACCGGGTAGACCACCGGGAGCTGCACCGACAGCGCCAGGGCCAGCGCGAGGCAGCCCAGCAGCAGCGAGCGCACCGCCGGGTTGCCCGCCCGGCCGATCAGCTGGCGCAGCCGGGTCAGCACGGTGGCGAGGGTGGCCAGCACCACGGCCAACACGAGTAGGCCTGCGGCGCTCACTGCTGGGTGGGGCCCAGTCCGTGCGCGAGCCGGTCGATCACCTGGGCCTCGTGCGGGGGCAATCGTTTGGCCTTGCGACCCAGCACCCGGCCGCCGGCGGCGTCGAGCAGCCGGGCGGAGAACTGGGTGGCGAAGCTCTCCGCCTCCCGCTCCTGCAGGTCCTGGAACCCGGCCCGGCACAGCGCCTTGCCCAGCAGCTCTGTCCGCCGCGCCTCGTCGAAATGCGGGAACAGCAGCCGCAGCATCGGCAGCCGGGGCTGTCCACTGTCACCGATGCTGCGGTGCTCCAGGACCAGGTGGCCGATCTCGTGCAGGACCGTGTTCTGCTGGTGCAGCGCCGAGGTGGTGTCGTCGTAGAAGACGTAGTCGGCGTCGTAGGCCGAGACCAGCAGCCCGTCGAACGGCGCGACCCGCCCGCCCAGCACCTGGCTCAGCGGCATCAGCTCGATCGGATGCCCGCGCTGCTCGCCCAGCCTGCGGCAGAACTCGCCGACCTGGAACGGCTGGGGTGGCGCCACCGAGGAGAGCACCTGGTCCAGGACGCGTTCGACCCTGGCGGGTACTTCGGTCACGCACTCACCCCCTCACCGGTTCCTGGCGCGGGTGGCCAGCTAATCAGGCTTCGGGCAGCGAAGCCAACCTCGCTGTGATGCGTTCGATCTCCGCCTCGGCCGCCGCCTTGCGCTCGGTGATCTTCTCCACCACCGCGGCGGGCGCCTTGTCGGTGAACGCCGGGTTGCCCAGCTTGGCCACGCAGCCGGCGAGTTCCTTCTCGTTGACCGCCAGGTCCTTGGCCAGCCGCTTGCGCTCGGCCGCCACGTCGATGGTGCCGGAGGTGTCCAGCTCGATGGTGACCGCGCCGGTGGGCAGGTTCAGCTCGAAATCGGCCGTGGCGGCGAACTCCGCGCCCGGTTCGTCCAGCTTCACCAGCGCGCGCACCGAGGCGGTCAGCGCGGTCAGCCCGGCGGCGTCCATCCCGGAGAGCCGGGTGGCCACCCGCTGACCGGGCTTGATGCCCTGGTCCGAGCGGAACCGGCGGATCTCGGTGACCAGCTGCTGGACCGCCGCGATCCGGTCCGCCGCAACGGGATCGGCCGTCGCACCGGAGACCGTCGGCCAGGCCGCGATGACCAGCGACTCCTCGCCGGTGAGCGCGGTCCACAGCGTTTCGGTGAGGTAGGGGGAAACCGGGTGCAGCAGGCGCAGCACCACGTCGAGGACGTGGCCGAGCACCGCGCGGGTGGCGCCAGCCCGGTTCTCGTCGTTGAGCTGGACCTTGGCCAGTTCCAGGTACCAGTCGCAGAACTCGTCCCAGACGAAGTGGTAGAGCGCCTCGGTGGACTTGGCGAACTGGTAGTCGTCCAGCAGACCGTCCACTTCGGACACCAGCGCGTCCAGGCCGTCCAGGATCCACCGGTCGGCGTCGGTGAGCGAGTCCCGCGCGGGCACCGGCTCGGCGACGGTGGCGCCGTTCATCATGGCGAACCTGGTGGCGTTCCACAGCTTCGTGCCGAAGTTGCGGGAGCCGGCCACCCACTCCTCGCTGATCGGCACGTCGGTGCCGGGGTTGGCGCCGCGGGCCATGGTGAAGCGCAGCGCGTCGGTGCCGAAGCGGTCCATCCAGTCCAGCGGGTCGACCACGTTGCCGACGGTCTTGGACATCTTCTTGCCGTACTGGTCCCGGACCATGCCGTGCAGCGCGATGGTGTGGAACGGCGGCACGCCGTCCATCGCGTAGATGCCGAACATCATCATCCGGACGACCCAGAAGAACAGGATGTCGTAGCCGGTGACCAGCACGCTGGTCGGATAGAACTTGGCCAGGTCGTCGGTCTTCTCCGGCCAGCCCAGGGTGGAGAAGGGCCACAGGCCGGAGGAGAACCAGGTGTCCAGCACGTCCTCGTCCTGGCGCCAGCCCTCGCCCGCCGGCGGCTGCTCGTCCGGGCCCAGGCAGACCTGCTCGCCGTTGGGGCCGTACCAGACCGGGATCCGGTGGCCCCACCACAGCTGGCGCGAGATGCACCAGTCGTGCAAGTTGTCGACCCAGTCGAAGTAGCGCTTGGTCATCTCCGGCGGGTTGACCGCGACCTTGCCCTCGCGGACCGCGTCCCCGGCGGCCTTGGCCAGCGGGGCGACCTTGACGAACCACTGGAGCGAGAGCCGCGGCTCGATCGGCTCCTTGGAGCGCGAGCTGTGCCCGACGCTGTGCAGGTACGGCCGCTTCTCCGCGACGATCCGGCCCTGCGCGCGCAGCGCCTCGCGGACCGCGACCCGCGCCTCGAACCGGTCCAGGCCGTCGAATTCGGTGCCGGTGTGCGCGATCCGGCCCTGCTCGTCCATGATCGTCGGCATCGGCAGCTCGTGCCGCTTGCCGATCTCGAAGTCGTTCGGGTCGTGCGCCGGGGTCACCTTGACCGCGCCGGTGCCGAACTCCGGGTCGACGTGCGCGTCGGCCACGACCGGGATCTTGCGCCCGGTCAGCGGCAGCTCGATCAGCGTGCCGACCAGGTGCTTGTACCGCTCGTCATCCGGGTGCACCGCGACCGCGGTGTCGCCGAGCATGGTCTCGACCCGGGTGGTGGCCACCACGATCGAGGCGTCCCCGTCGCCGTAGCGCATGGAGACGAGTTCGCCCTCGACCTCCTCGTGGTCGACCTCGGCGTCCGACAGCACCGAGCGCAGCGTGGGCGACCAGTTGACCAGCCGCTCGGCCCGGTAGATCAGGCCCTCGTCGTAGAGCTTCTTGAAGATGGTCAGCACCGCGCGGTTGGACTTCTCGTCCATGGTGAACCGCTCGCGGGTCCAGTCCACGCTCTCGCCGAGGCGGCGCATCTGGGCCAGGATCTTGCCGCCGTACTCGGCCTTCCACTCCCAGGTGCGCTCGATGAACGCCTCCCGGCCCAGCTCCCGGCGGCTGGTGCCCTCGGCCGCGAGCTGTTTCTCCACCAGCGCGTGCACCGCGATGGAGGCGTGGTCCATGCCCGGCAGCCACAGCGTCTCGAAGCCCTGCATCCGCTTGCGCCGGATGATCAGGTCGATCAGCGTGTGCTCGAAGGCGTGCCCGATGTGCAGGCTGCCGGTGACGTTCGGCGGTGGGATGACGATGGTGAACGGCGGCTTGTCGCTGCCCGCGTCAGGGGTGAAGTAACCGCGCTCGACCCACCGCTGGTACAGCTCGCCCTCTACCTCCGCCGGAGCGAACTGGGCGGGGAGTTCGGTGCGGGCCTGCTGCGGAAGGGTCTCGGTCACAGCAGTCGATTCTACGGGGGCCTCGAAACCGGAATTCCCGCTGGTCGCACCGACCCCGACCAGCGACAAGACTCCCGGCCCCGCGGCGGCCGCTGCTAACCTCGGCACGTTTTCACTCATTCGGGGGGTTGGCATGACCGAGGACCCACAGGTGCGCGAGATCAAGCGCCGTGCGTTCTGGCGCCGCAACGGCGGCCGCTTCCTCGGAATCGGCCTGGTCATCGCCCTCGGCGTGACCGGGGCCGTGCTCTACCGGACCGGCCTGCTCAACGGCCTGGCGCCCGAGGGCATCGGCGGCGCGAACCCCACCAGCAGCACCCCCAAGGTCAACCTGACCACCCCGTTCCTGGGCACCGAGGCCGGGCTGTGGGCCGACGGCGCGGCCGGGATCACGCTGCCGGAGACCGGCAAGCTCGGCAAGTACAGCGCGGAGCAGGTCCGGGCCTTCGCCGAACAGGTGCGCAAGGTGCTGATCACCGCCCGGCTGGACCGCAGGGTGATCGTGGAGGGCAAGACCGAGCACGTCTTCGCGCTGATGGCGCCCGAGGCGCGGGAGCAGTACGACGAGCACCGGGAGAAGGAGAAGCTGCCGGTGGACGGCGGCTCGTTCCTCTACACCCGGATCGCCCCCGGCTACCCGCTGCTGGAGGTCGAACCCAAGGTCAAGGGCGAGCTGAAGGTGTTCCTGGACGCCAAGGGCAAGCTGACCGCGACCACCAACTACGTGATGGCCTACGCCTTCAAGCCGGACCAGCCGGAGAAGATCACCGACCCGCACGAGCTGATCGCCATCCAGCGCCGCGAGGCGGAGTGGTTCCTGGAGGACAACAAACAGATCCGCAAGAGCCAGCACGGCCTGTGGTGGGGCGAGAAGTTCAACGGCTATGACTACCTGATGAGCTGCTCGGCCTCGGAGAAGGAACTGCTCGCCCCGACCTTCCGGGAGAACCAGCAGCGGCGCACGAACGGTCCGGAGCCCACGGCCAAGCACGACCGCAAGCACTACTTCGACCCGAACTCGCCGGTGGGCGATGAGGACGGCTGCAAGAAGTAGCGGCTGTATCTGATTGGCGTGCTCCGCACGCTGGATTTTTCGCTCTGAGTCGCCTCGTCGTGCATCCGCCGCACGCGAAGCAAGCTTCGGATGCGTCGGACGCACGACAAGGCAACGCGAAAAATCGGTACCCCGCCGCTGGGGAAGAGCCCGCCGTGTCGCTACGCGCCACGCCTGTTTCGCAGCAAGTGAGCGCGTGGTCCTGCTGCGCGCCTTGTCTTCTCCGGTCCTGGCCAGCGGCCTTCTCGTGGTGGGTTTGGGCACGTACGATGCCGGGAAAGCGCATTCCGTCCGTGGCCGCAAGGAGATCCGTTGATCGTTCCTGGTCTGGTTTCGGTGACCTTCCGGCAACTCGGTGTGCCCGAGGTGGTGCGGTTGACCGCCGCGGCGGGCCTGGAAGCGATCGAGTGGGGTGGCGATGTGCATGTCCCGGCCGGGGATCTCGCCGCCGCCGAGACCGCCCGGGAGCTGACCGCCGCGGCCGGGCTGACCGTGGCCGCCTACGGCTCCTACTACCGCGCGGGGCACAGCGATCCGGCCGACCTGGACCCGGTGGTGCGCACCGCGGCCGCGCTGGGCGCGCCGTTGATCCGGGTCTGGGCTGGCATGCTCGGCTCGGCCGAGGCGACTCCGGCGCAGCGGGCCTGCACCGTGCAGGCGTTGCGGCGGGCGGGCGAGGCGGCGGCGGGGCACGGCATGCGGATCGCGCTGGAATATCACCGGAACACCCTCACCGACACCCTCGCCTCGGCCACCGCGCTGTTCGCCGAGGTGGACCGGGCAGAGGTGGTGCCCTACTGGCAACCCGCCGGGGGCCAGCCGGGGGCGGTGGCGCTGACCGAGGTGCGGGCGTTGCTGCCGGAGCTGGTGACCACGCACGTGTTCAGCTGGGGTCCAGGTGGTGGGAAGGATCGGCTGCCGCTGGCCGAACGGGCAGACCTCTGGCAGCCGGTGCTGGCCGAACTCGCCGCGGACGGCCGGGACCGGTTCGCGCTGGTGGAGTTCGTGCCCGAGGACTCGCCGGCGATCTTCCTCCGGGATGCGGCCACCCTGCGTGACTGGTTGACCCACCCGCTCGGGTGACATTTGGGGGGCACCCGATTGGTGGTTTGCGGGCACCCCGGCGCAGGATGTGGACATGGCGCGTGAGGCACCCGAACACGATGTCGACGAGACCGGCCTGACGGTCTCCCGGCCGAAGACCTGGGCCGCCGGGATCCCCGGTGTCCTGGTGTCGTTGCAGCACGGCGTCGAACAGATGGGGGCCTTCCGCACGGCCCGCACCTTGCGGCTGCTGAACCAGCGCGAGGGCTACGACTGCCCCGGCTGCGCCTGGCCGGAGGCACAGGGACACCGCAAGCTGGCCGAGTTCTGCGAGAACGGCGCCAAGGCGGTGGCCGAGGAGGCGACCAAGCGCACCGTGGGGCGGGAGTTCTTCGCCGCGCACCCGGTGGCCGAACTCGCGGGCAAAACCGACTACTGGCTGGGGCAGCAGGGCAGGCTGACCGAGCCGATGGTGCTGCGGCCCGGCGGCAGCCACTACGAGCCGATCTCCTGGGACAACGCCTTCGAGCTGCTGGCCGAGGAACTGCGCGGGCTGCCCTCGCCGGATGACGCGGTCTTCTACACCTCCGGCCGCACCAGCAACGAGGCCGCCTTCCTGTGGCAGCTGTTCGCCCGCAGCCTGGGCACGAACAACCTGCCGGACTGCTCCAACATGTGCCACGAGTCCTCCGGCGCGGCGTTGAAGGAGACCATCGGCATCGGCAAGGGCTCGGTGAGCCTGGCCGATCTGGAGTCGGCGGACCTGATCGTGGTGGTGGGCCAGAACCCGGGCACCAACCACCCGCGCATGCTGTCCTCGCTGGAGCAGGCCAAGTCACGCGGCGCGAAGGTGGTCGCGGTGAACCCGCTGCCCGAGGCCGGGCTGATGCGGTTCAAGAACCCGCAGAACGTGCGGGGCCTGATCGGCCGGGGCACCCCGCTGGCGGATCTGTTCCTGCAGATCAAGCTGGGCGGCGACCTGGCGCTGTTCCAAGCGGTCGGGCACCTGCTGCTGCTGGCCGAGCGGGCCGCGCCGGGCACCGTGGTCGACTGGGACTTCGTGCAGGCGCACACACACGGTTTCGAGGCTTACGCCGAGCACCTGCAGAAGCTGGACTGGTCCGAGGTGGACCGGGCGACCGGGTTGTCCCGCAAGGAGATCGCCCGGTTCAGCCGGATGCTGATGGACTCCGAGCGCACGGTGATCTGCTGGGCCATGGGGCTCACCCAGCACCGGCACTCGGTGCCCACCATCCAGGAGGTCATGAACGTCCTGCTGACCCGCGGCATGATCGGCAAGCCGGGTGCTGGCGTGTGCCCGGTTCGCGGCCACTCCAACGTGCAAGGCGACCGCACCATGGGGGTGTGGGAGAAGATGCCGGAGGAGTTTCTGGCCGCGCTGGAGCACGAGTTCCACATCACCGTGCCGCGCAGGCACGGCTTTGACACGGTGGAATCGTTGCGCGCCATGCGGGACGGGCAGGCCAGGGTGTTCCTGGCCATGGGCGGCAACTTCGCCGCGGCCACCCCGGACACCGAGGTCAGCGAGGCCGCGCTGCGCAACTGCGCGCTGACCGTGCAGGTCTCCACCAAGCTGAACCGCTCGCACGTGGTGCCCGGCCGCGCCGCGCTGATCTTCCCCACCCTGGGCCGCACCGACCGGGACCAGCAGGCGGGCAAGGACCAGTTCGTCACGGTCGAGGACTCGATGTCGGTGGTGCACCGCTCCCGCGGCAGGCTCAAGCCCTCCTCGCCCGCGCTGCTGTCCGAGATCGCGATCATCTGCCGGGCGGCCAGGGCGACCCTGGGCGACGGGCATCCGGTGCCGTGGGCGGAGTTCGAGCGCGACTACGACAAGATCCGGAACCGGATCGCGCACGTGGTACCGGGTTTCGCCGACTTCAACCGCCGGGTCCGCCAGCCGGACGGGTTCGTGCTGCCGCACCCGCCGCGGGACTCCCGCCGGTTCGAGACCAGCACCGGCCGAGCCAACCTGACCGTGAACGCCTTCGAGGCCCCGGAGATCCCGGCGGGCAGGCTGCTGTTGCAGACCATGCGCAGCCACGACCAGTACAACACCACCATCTACGGCCTGGACGACCGCTACCGCGGCGTGCAGAACGGCCGCCGGGTGGTGCTGGTGAACCCGGAGGACCTGGCCGAGCTGGAGATCCCGGACGGCGCCATCGTCGACCTGGTCAGCGAGTGGGCGCAGGATCCGCAGAAGATCAAGGAACGCCGGGCCGAGCGGTTCCGGGTGATCGCCTACCCGACCGCCCGCGGCTGCGCGGCGGCCTACTTCCCGGAGGCCAACGCCCTGGTGCCGCTGGATGCCACGGCGCGGATCTCCAACACCCCGATGTCCAAGTCGATCGTGATCCGGCTGGAGCCGCGCCGGGCCTGAGCGCCCGCGCTCACCGCGCCGAGGCGGTGGCCGCGGTCAGTTCCCTGGCCGCGGTCACGCCGCCGTCCTGCATGCGCCGCAAGCCATCCGCGATCCCGTCCACATCCGAGCGCACCGCGTCCAGCAGCGCCGCCGAGTCGGTCAGCGCGTCCGCGACCAGCCCGGTGAAGGCCAGCGCGCTGCCCGGGTCGAGCGCCAGCACCGGCAGCAGCAGGCTGACCTTGTGCCCCAGCTCCACGAACCGCTGGTGCAGCTCCTGGTGCTCCCGCCGGGCCTGGGCGAACCGCTCCGCGTGCCCGGCCAGCAAGGTCGCCGCCGCGGCCAGGATCTCCGCGTCCTCGCCGAGGCGCCTGCCTTCGGCCGAGATCACCTCGGCCGCCGCGGCCGCCGCTTTTCCTTGCCAGGGCACGGTGTCGGCGTACTCGGCGAGCAGTTCCACGCCGGTGTCCCGCAACTCGGTGGCCGCCGCCCGGTAGGCCCCGGCCAGATCGGCCAGCCGGTCCGCGTCGCCGGTGAGCGGGCCGAGCTGGGTCATGCCCATCCGGATGCCGTCCTCCAGGGTGCCGACGGTGAGCGTCTCGGCCAGGTTGGTCAACCGGGTGGCGCGCAGGGCCAGGTCCTGGCTGTCGCCGCGGCTCATCGCAGGCCCTGCTTGTCATCGGCGGTGGCATAGCCCTGCAGGCTGTCCCTGGCCTGGCCGGTCAGCGTGTCGAAGGCGCGCACCCTGGCCCGCAGGGTGTCGAAGAGGTGCTGCTGGAAGGCCAGGTGGGTCTTGCCCGCGTCGGTGGTCGCGAAGGTCGCGCCGTCCCTGGTGCCGGCGTCCCAGCTCTTGCGGGTGGCCTCGATGTCCTTGGTGGCCAAGGACAACCGCTGGGCCAGCGCGCGCAGCTCGTCCTGGTTGAGCCCGAATCCGTTCATGTCCGCCCCCTCCCGGGCAGCAGGCTATCGGGTCGCGGACACCCCTGGGTGCCGGGAGCGACAACTCGATCGCTCCCGGTGCCCGAGCAGTCTCATTCCCCCAGGTGCAGCACGGCGAACACGGCGCCCCACGGGTCGGCGAGCACCGCCATCCGGCCGTAGGCGGTCTCGGTGATCTCCTCGACCACCGCACCGCCCAGCTCGCGCGCGGCAGCCACGGTGGCGTCCACATCGGACGTTCCGAAGTAGACCAGCCAGTGCGGCCGCTCCTCCGCCCGGTGCACCGGCTCGGCGCTGGCCACCTGCTGACCGGCCAGCTCGAACACCGGGTACTCCGGCGCGCCCCGCACCTCGCTGTAGTCGTAGTCGAAAATGCTGCCGTAGAAGGACTTCGCCGCGTCCACCGCGGTGGTGCGCAGCTCGTTCCAGACCAGCGTGCCGTGCTCGTTGACCAGTCCGGCGCCGTGATGCTCATCCGGCTGCCAGAAACCGATCAGCGCGCCGGCCGGGTCCAGCGCGATGGCCATGGTGCCGAACGAGCCGACCGTCATCGGCTCCACCACGATCGTGCCGCCTGCCGAACGCGCTCGCGCCACCGCGCCCTCGGCGTCCTCGGTGTGCAGGTAGCTGCCCCACATCGGCGGCGCGTCGGGCTGCGCCGGGCCCAGCCCGGCCACGATCCGGTCCCGCAGCAGCGCGTTGACGTAGTAGCCGTACTTCTCCTCGCCAGGGGTGTAGGTCCAGCCGAAGAGCGCGGCGTAGAACTCCTTGGCCGCGTCCAGATCCGGTGTGGACACGTCAACCCAGCTCGGCGTGCCCGCGGTGTAGCCGTCCCGCTCCGGCATGGTCGGTTCCTTCCGTGAGGTGGACGCCCAGTCTGTCCCGCCCCACCGACAATCGCGCTCTCAGCCGGTGAACAGCTGGGTCACCTTGCGCACCAGCTCGAAGAGCCCGTAGGCGAAGGGCAGTCCGACCCACAGCCAGGCGAAGGCCATGACCGGCTTGTACCGGGGATTCATCAGACCGCCTCCGCCTTGCTCGGCGCGGCCTGCGGCCGCTGGGGTTCGTGGAATCGCGGATGCACCGGCCGGACCAGCTCATTGGCGATGAAGCCGACCACCAGCAGGCCGATCACGATGTAGAGCGAGGTGGTGTAGAGCGCCGGGCCGGACTTGCCCGCGGCCTTCTGCGCGTCCGCGATGGCGTTGATGATCAGCGGGCCGAGCACCCCGGCCAGCGACCAGGCGGTGAGCAGGCGGCCGTGGATGGCGCCTACCTGGTAGGTGCCGAAGAGGTCCTTCAGGTAGGCCGGGATGGTGGCGAACCCACCGCCGTAGAAGGACAGGATGACCATGGCGCAGCCCACGAACAGCGGTGTGGAGACGTCCCCGGCCAGTGCGATGGCCAGGTAGAGCAGCCCGCCGACGCCGAGGTAGAGCCGGTAGATGTTCTTGCGCCCCACCAGGTCCGAGGTGGAGGACCAGACGAACCGGCCGACCATGTTGGTCAGCGAGAGCAGCGCGACGAACCCGGCGGCCGAGGCGGCGCTGACCGGCAGCGTGGAGTTGGCGAAGAAGTCCCTGATCATCGGCGCGGCCTTCTCCAGGATGCCGATGCCCGCGGTCACGTTGAAGCACAGCACCACCCACAGCAGCCAGAACTGCGGGGTGCGGATGGCGTTGTTCGCCGAGACCTGGGCGGTGGTGATCATGCCGCCGGCCGCGGCCGGTTTGGGGCTCCAGCCCTTGGGTTTCCAGTCCGGCGCGGGCACCCGCACCAGCAGCACGCCCACGGACATGAACACCGCGTAGACCAGGCCGTGCGTGATGAAGGTCTGCGCGATGCCGGTGATGTCCTTGCCGAAGCCGTCCAGCATGGCCGCCGACCAGGGCGAGGCGATCAGCGCGCCGCCGCCGAAGCCCATGATGGCGATCCCGGTGGCCATGCCCGGCCGGTCCGGGAACCACTTGATCAGGGTGGACACCGGGGAGATGTAGCCGATGCCGAGCCCGATCCCGCCGATGCCGCCGTAGCCGAGCACCACCAGCCAGTACTGCCGGGTGGCCACGCCGAGCGCGGCGATGAGGAAGCCGGAGGAGAAGCAGACGGTGGAGACGAACATGGCCCAGCGCGGACCGTTACGCTCCACCAGGGTGCCGCCGAAGGCCGCGGAGAGCCCGAGCATCACGATGCCGAGCTGGAACGGCAGCGCGCTCGCGGTGCCCGACAACGACAACGCGCCTTCCAGCGGCGACTTGAACACGCTCCAGGCGTAGGCCTGTCCGATCGCCAGGTGCACCGACAGCGCGGCCGGGGGGATCAGCCAGCGGCTCCAGCCGGGCGGCGCGACCACCCGGGAGCGGTCCAGGAAGCCGAGCGCCACAGCGCACCTCCAGGCATATAGTTGAAGTGACAACCTAAGTGCGCAACCTAGGCTCTGGGTCCCAGGTTGTACAGGGTTTGGAGGTCCTCGGATGGGACGGGTGACAGCACGTCGTCCAGTGCTCCGGATCTCGCCGAAGGGAGTGGTGCGCAGGCCGGACGCGCTCGCCGTGGAGGAGCCGCTCGAACTGCGGGTCAACGGCCGCGCACTGGCGGTCACCATGCGCACTCCAGGGCACGATGTCGAGCTGGCGCACGGCTTCCTGCTCACCGAAGGGGTCATCGGCGAGGCGGCGGACGTGCGCACCGCGCGCTACTGCGACGGCACCGACGACGAGGGCCGCAACACCTACAACGTGCTGGACGTGGCTCTGGCCGAGGGCGTGGCCCCGCCGGATGTCGGCGTGGAGCGCAACTTCTACACCACCTCCTCCTGCGGGGTGTGCGGCAAGGCCGCGCTGGACGCGGTCAAGCTCAAGACCCGCTTCTCCCCCGCCGCGGACGATTCCCGGATCACCCCGGCCGTGCTCACCGGCCTGCCCGGGTCCCTGCGTGCCGCGCAGCGGGTCTTCGAGGCCACCGGCGGCCTGCACGCGGCCGGACTGGCCACAATGGACGGTGAGCTGCTCGCGGTGCGGGAGGACGTCGGGCGGCACAACGCGGTGGACAAGGTGCTCGGCTGGGCACTGCTGGAAGGCCGGGTGCCGCTGGGCGGGCACGTGCTGATGGTCTCCGGCCGGGCCTCCTTCGAGCTGGTGCAGAAGGCCGCGATGGCCGGGCTGCCGATGCTGGCCGCGGTGTCCGCGCCGTCCTCACTGGCGGCGGAACTGGCCGCCGAGCAGGGCATCACCCTGATCGGCTTCCTGCGCGGGGAGTCGATGAACGTCTACACCGGCGCGGAGCGCATCGTCCTGCCGGAGTAGCACCGGCGAGACTGGGCCGGTGCAGCCACTTGAGGGAACCACCGTGCTCGCCATCGAGCAGGCCGTCGCCGTGCCGTATGCCACCCGCCTGCTGGCCGACCTCGGCGCCAGGGTGATCAAGATCGAGCGGCCGGGCACCGGGGACTTCGCCCGCGGCTACGACACCGCCTGCGGCCCGGTGTCCAGCTACTTCGCCTGGGTCAACCTGGGCAAGGAGTCACTCACCCTCGACCTCAAACACCCCGACGGCCGGGCCGTGCTGGACCGGCTGCTCGACCGCGTCGACGTGGTGCTGTGCAACCTCTCCCCCGCCGCCGCCCGCCGCCTGGACCTGGACGCGGACACCCTGCGCGCGCACCGCCCCGGCCTGATCGCCGGCGAACTCTCCGGCTACGGCGAGGAAGGCCCGTACGCGACCCGCAAGGCCTACGACGCGCTGATCCAGTCCGAGGCCGGGCTGATCGAGTTGACCGGCGAGGGCGAGGTCACCGGCCGGGCCGGGATCTCGGTGGCCGATATCGCCGCCGGGGTCCAGCTGCACGCCGCGGTGCTGGCCGCGCTACTGCGCCAGGCCCGCACCGGCGAGGGCGCCACCCTGCGGCTGACCCTCCTGGAGGCGCTCGCGGAGTGGATGCACCAGCCGATGCTCTACGCCACCGGCACCGGTGTGGTCCCGCCACGCACCGGCGCGCACCACGCGAGCATCGCGCCGTACGGGCCGTTCCGCTGCGGGGACGGGGACAGCGTGCACCTGGCGGTGCAGAACGAGGGCCAGTGGCGACGGCTGTGCGCGGTCACCGGGCAACCCGGACTGGCCGCGGACCCGCGGTTCGGCACCGTCGCCGACCGGGTCGCACGCCGGGCCGAGCTGCACGCGGAGCTACAGCCCGCCTTCGACCGGACCACCGCGGCCGACCTGCTCGCCGCCCTGGACGCCGCCGACGTGCCCGCCGCGCGCACCCGCACCGTGCTCGACCTCGCCGAACACCCCCAGCTGGCGGTCCGGGATCGCTGGGCACAGGTGCCGGTGCCCGGCGGCACGGCGGTCCGGATGCTGCGCCCGCCGGTGGACGATTCGGGCTCCGCCTGGGCCCCAGCACCCGTGCCGGACCTGGGTCAACACAACGATCTGGTACTTGACTGGCTCGGCTATCACCCAGAAGAGATCAACAACCTCCGGCGGAACGCGGTTATCTAGTCACCTTCAGTGACAGTGTGTCCTGAATCACCCCCACCTGTGGCGAACCAACCGACCGAAAATGGCGTCTGCATCATGGTCGGCCCTGACAAGCAGGCCTCCGTCATGTAACACAAACGGAGCAGTGGACGGTTTCTCTCTGTGAGGGGGTGTGCAGGGGATGCACGAACACAAAGCCAGGGGGCTCGTCTCCCGGCGCACGGTGCTGTGGGGAGCACTGGCCGGGGCAGCCGCGGTCGCCGGATTCGGCGCCACGCTGAGTCACCAGGACGAACTGGGGCAGGTCGATCCGAGTGTGCTGCGCACGCTGGGGGCCGCTGGAACCGGCGCGACCACCAAGCCGGGCAGCGGCGGCACGGTGCGGGTGGAGCGGGTCTTCTCCGCGCACCGCAACCGCGAGGTCGACCTGGTGACCATGTCACCGCAGGCCGACCGCAGCGGCCTGCCGGTCTGCCTGCTGCTGCACGGCCGTTTCGGCACCGCGCGCAACGCGGCGCCGGGCGCGCTGCCCTCCGCGCTGGCCGCGGCGGTCGCGCGTGGCCAGGTGCCGCCGTTCGCCTTCGTCGCGGTCGACGGCGGCGGCAACAACTACTGGCACGCCCAGCCGGGGGACAACCCGATGGGCATGCTGCTGGACGACCTGCCGGGCTGGCTGGCCGAACGCGGTCTCGGCGGCGGTGACGGCCTGCCGTTCGCGGTGGCCGGCATCTCCATGGGCGGGTTCGGCTCGCTGCTCTACACCCGGCGCCGTCAGGAACGCGGCCGCCCGGTGCGCGCGGTCGCGGCCATCTCGCCGGCGCTGATCACCTCCTGGCCGGAGATGCACAAGCGCAAGGCGTTCCGGGACAACGCCGAGTGGGAGTCGATGAACCCGTTGCGGCACATCGACAAGCTCGGCTCGGCCCGGGTCGGCCTGTGGTGCGGCACCGAGGACAGCTTCATCGACGGCAGCCGCCAGTTCATCCGGCAGGCCCGGCCGCTGGTGGGCTCCACCGGACCGGGCCGGCACGACAGCACCTACTTCGACCGGGTCAGCCCGGACATGGTCCGCTTCATCGGCCGCCACCTGCCGTCGGTCTGACCTGCTGGGCCCGCTCGTAGAGCGTGCGGACCTGGGCGCCGAAGTACGGGCTGTGGTTGTGCAGGATCTCGTCGCCGCCGAACTGGTGGCCGCCGACCACGCCGAGCAGCTCGCCGCGCGCGGTGAGCCAGGGCCCGCCGCTGGTGCCGGTCAGGTAGCCGCGGCAGTCGAACCCGCGCTGGGTCCGGCTGAACTCGGTGGTCCAGTTCCGGCAGGTCACCGGGCGTTCGTCCCGGACCGGGTAGCCGGGCACCTCGACCACCTGGTCCCGCCGGGTGTCCAGGAGCGGCCGGTGCGCCCCGGTCCGGTCCTCGATGCCCGGGTCCAGCACCAGGATGGCCACGTCGTGGTCCGGATCGGCCCGCTCCCGCCACTCCGGGCTCACCACCACCTCGCGCACCGGCCAGGTGCCGTGCGGCCGCCGGCCGTCCCGGTAGCCGGGCACAAAGGCGGTGTCCCGCCGCGGTGGCCCGGTCTCGTTCTCGAACATGCAGTGCGCGGCGGTGATCAGCAGGTTGCGCCCGGGACTGGTGATCACGGTCGCGGTGCAGAAATGCGGTCCGGCCCCGCCGTGGGCGAACAGCGCGCCCACCGCCGGGCGCCCGTCGAAGGCCACCGCGACCGGCGGCTTCGGCGGCCTGGGCGGGTAGCCGCCGTCGCCGTCCGCGACGGCCACGCTGGCGGGCACCGCCAGCAGCACCAGCACCGCGCCCGCCAGCGAGGACCTCATCCGGCCCGCACCGCCTTGGCCGCGTCGAGGAGCCCGTAGCCGTAGAAGCTGGTCCGTCCCTGCTTGTCCGTGGTGCAGCGAGCGTCTCCGGCCGGGCAGGCCAGCGGCTGGACCCCAGTGCGCAGCAACAGTTCCTTGAGCGCCTTGGGCGGCAGCTTGCCGTACTTGCTCGCCAGCAGCGCCAGCACGCCGGCGACCTTGGGCGCGGCGGCCGAGGTGCCGCCGAAGGAGCCGTAGCCGCCGTCCGGGGTGGTGGACAGCGGCATGGCCGGGCCCTCCCCCGCCGGCGGCACCTGGGCGCGGTCGCCGCCGGGAGCGGTCACGTGCACGGTCCCGGCGCCGTAGTCGCTGTAGCTGGACAGCGTGCGGCCGTAGCCGACCGCGGACACGGTGACCACCTCGGGCAGCTGGTTGGGCAGCAGCCGGCAGTTCTTGTCGATGGTGTTGCCCGGCGGCCGCAGCGGATCGGTCTTCGGGTCGGTCAGGTCGGCGGCGAAGTTCCCGGCCGAGGCCACATGCAGCACCCCGCGCCCGGTGGCGTGCCGGACCGCCCTGGTGATCGCCTCAATGGCCACCTGCTCCCCCGGCCGGTCCGAGCACAGGAAGGCCCACGGGCCGCTGGACCAGCTGCCGTTGGTCAGGGTGAACTTGTGCCGGGCGGCCCACATGAACCCGCACACGACGCCCTCAGGGTCCATATAGCCGTCCGGTCGCATGAGCTGCACCGAGGCGATCCGCACCCCGGGCGCCACCCCGGTGATGCCCTTGCCGTCCGCGGCCGCGGCGAGCACGCCCGCGACGCCGGTGCCGTGCCCGTGCTTGGGTCCCCAGGCCGCCGGATCGGTGTCCGGCTTGCCGGTCTCGCAGCCCGCGGACAGCGCCGGGTCGAGCGCCCCGGCCAGTTCCGGGTGCTTGCCGTCCACCCCGGTGTCCAGCACGCCGACCACGACGTCCCGGCTGCCGGTGGTCACGGTGTGCGCCTGCGCGGTGCGCAGCATCCGCATGTCCCACTGCTCGCCGGTGCGGTCCGGCTGCTCGGCCACGGCCAGTGCGCTGGCCTCGGCGACCGGCCCGCGGGCCTTGGCCGCGCTGAAGGCCCGGTCCACCCCGATCCGGCGGTCGAAGTCGGCATCGGCACTGGCCACGGCCACGCCGATCTCCGGGTAGTAGTGCACTGGCGTGCCGCAGTGCGCGGTCAGCTGCCGTTCGACGGTGGCCCGCGGAGTGTGCGGGCCGAACAGCACGGTGTAGGTGAAGGCCGCGGGCGCGCAGTCCGCGGCGGCGGCGACGGCCGGCGTCACCGGCGCGAGCAGCGCCAGCGCGAGCAGACCGGACACGGAACGAAGGATCACCCGATCGTTCTACTACGTGCGCGCCCGCGCCGGGCCGCCACTGAGCAGACTCGGCGCCCGGCCCAGGGTCCAGGCCAGCACCTCCGGCCACGGCCCGAACCCGGTGTCCTCGTCCAGATGCTCCCCGCCGGGCACCAGGTCCAGCTCCACACCCAGCCCCGTGGCCAGCCCATACGCGTCCAGCCGGGCGCAGTACGGATCGCCCTGCCCGGCCACCAGGCGGGTGATGCTGGCCGCCCGGCGCAACGCCCGCGGATCCACCGGCGGCGGATTCAGCCCCCGCACCTCGGGATGCCGCCAGCCCGGCCCCGGCGGAGCCACCAGCAACACCCGGTGCGCCCGCCGATCCCGCCCGTCCACCCCTGCCGCGTGATGCAGCCACAGCGTCGCGCCCAGCCCATGCCCGAGCACCACCAGATCGGCCGAGGGCGCCGCCGCGGCCAGACTGGCCCGCAACACCGGCAACCAGCCACTCAGCTCAGGCGCGGGCAACACGGGCGCGTCCACCACCACCCCCAGCCCACGCAACTGCCCGGCCAGCCAGCTCAGCCAGTGCCCAGCCCCGGCACCCCGCCACCCGTGCAGCAGAACCACATGCAGCGCTCGCATGATCCAGACATACCGCCCAGCCACCCACCACCGGCCCCCACCCGGCGAAAACAACCGGATCAGGCGTCCCACAACAGCCAACCCGACGTACAACAACGGCCAACACTCCCGGAGGTTGAAAACCCTGCCGGCGTGTTGGCCGTTGTCGTACGGGGCGTTGGCCGTTGTGGGGCTAGGCGGACTTGTCGCGGCGTTCGCGGCGGCTCGGCTGGCGGGAGACGATCGTGGGGTTCACGTTCTCGCGGACGGTCTGCTCGGTGATGACCACCTTGGCGACGTCGGTGCGGCTGGGGATGTCGTACATCACCGGCAGCAGCACCTCCTCCATGATCGCGCGCAGCCCACGGGCGCCGGTGCCACGCAGTACCGACTGGTCGGCGATGGCCTCCAGCGCGGTCTTGGTGAACTCCAGCTCCACGCCGTCCATCTCGAACAGCTTCTGGTACTGCTTGACCAGCGCGTTCTTCGGCTCCGAGAGGATCTTGACCAGGCTGACCTTGTCCAGGTTCATCACGCTGGCCACGATCGGCAGGCGGCCGATGAACTCCGGGATCAGGCCGAACTTGATCAGGTCCTCCGGCATGACCTGCCCGAAGACGTCGGTGGCGTCGACCTCGGCCTTGGAGCGGATCTCCGCGCCGAAGCCGACCCCGCGCTTGCCGGTGCGCTCGTGCACGATCTTCTCCAGGCCCGCGAAGGCCCCGGCCACGATGAACAGCACGTTCGTGGTGTCGATCTGGATGAACTCCTGGTGCGGGTGCTTGCGACCGCCCTGCGGCGGCACGCTCGCGGTGGTGCCCTCCAGGATCTTCAGCAGCGCCTGCTGCACGCCTTCGCCGGAGACGTCCCTGGTGATCGAGGGGTTCTCGCTCTTGCGAGCGATCTTGTCCACCTCGTCGATGTAGATGATGCCGGTCTCGGCCCGCTTGACGTCGTAGTCCGCGGCCTGGATCAGCTTCAGAAGAATATTCTCGACGTCCTCGCCGACATACCCGGCCTCGGTCAGCGCGGTGGCGTCCGCGATGGCGAACGGCACGTTCAGCAGCTTCGCCAGGGTCTGCGCGAGATAGGTCTTGCCGCAGCCGGTGGGCCCGAGCATCAGGATGTTCGACTTGGCGATCTCGATGCCGTCGTCCCGGCCGTCCCTGCCCCGGTCGCCGGCCTGAATCCGCTTGTAGTGGTTGTAGACCGCCACCGAGAGCGTCCGCTTGGCATCGTCCTGGCCAATGACGTACTGGTCGAGGAACTCGTGGATCTCCAGGGGCTTGGGGAGTTCGTCGAGCTTGACGTCCCCGGCCTCGGCGAGTTCTTCCTCGATGATCTCGTTGCAGAGGTCGATGCACTCATCGCAGATGTACACGCCGGGGCCGGCGATGAGCTTCTTGACCTGCTTTTGGCTCTTGCCGCAGAAAGAGCACTTGAGCAGGTCTCCGCCGTCACCGATACGTGCCATGGCCGCTGACCTCTGTCCCCTCTGGCGCGCCCTGACGACGCGCCTGGCCGTGTTCGCTGTTGACGGTACCCGCACTACCCCGGGCAGCGGGAGGTCGACAAGCTCTCTGAAGCATCCAGACCTGTCACTGAATACTTCCGAGGGCCCCAGCCTCCCCCGTACCCGCCGAGCACCGCCAGTCCTGGGCGGCGCTCGGCGTGTCGCGGATCACGGGGTACCGGCGTTGGTCAGGACTGGGCGGACAGCTTCCGGTACGGCAGCACGGTGTCCACGATGCCGTAGTCCTTGGCTTCGGCCGCAGTCAGGATCTTGTCGCGGTCGATGTCCTGGCGGACCTGCTCCGGGGTCCGCTCGGTGTGCCGGGCCAGCGTGGTCTCGAGCTGACGGCGGATCCGGTCGATCTCCCGGGCCTGGATCTCCAGGTCCGACACCTGACCGTACACGCCCTCGGTGGAGGGCTGGTGGATCATGATCCGCGCGTTCGGCAGCGCGCCCCGCTTACCTGGAGTGCCCGCGGCCAGCAGCACGGCGGCCGCGGAGGCGGCCTGGCCGAGGCAGAAGGTCGCGATGTCCGGGCGGATGTACTGCATGGTGTCGTAGATGGCCATCAGCGAGGTGAAGGAGCCACCCGGCGAGTTGATGTACATCGTGATGTCGCGGTCCGGGTCGTCGGACTCCAGGAACAGCAACTGCGCCATGACGTCGTTCGCCGAGGCGTCGTCGATCTGCACCCCGAGGAAGATGATCCGCTCCTCGAAGAGCTTGTTGTACGGATTGGACTCCTTGACCCCGTAGCTGGTGCGTTCCACGAACGACGGCAGCACGTAACGGGACTGAGGGCGGTAAAGCTCGCTCATCTTCTTACTCCTCGTACTCGTGCTGGCGCTCAGCCGCGCGGCAGCTGGCTGGCGGAGGTGGCCACGTGATCGATGAAGCCGTACTCCTTGGCCTCCTCCGCGGTGAACCAGCGGTCGCGGTCGGAGTCGGTGACGATCTTCTCCACCGGCTGCCCGGTCTGCGTCGCGATCAGCTCGGCCATCTCCTGCTTGTGCTTGATCAGCATCTCCGCCTGGATCGCGATGTCCGCGGCGGTGCCGCCCAGCCCGGCCGAGGGCTGGTGCATCATGATCCGCGCGTGCGGCAGGGCGGACCGCTTGCCCCGGGCGCCCGCGGAGAGCAGGAACTGACCCATCGAGGCGGCCAGGCCCATGGCCACGGTGGCCACGTCGGGCTTGATCAGCTCCATGGTGTCGTAGATCGCCATGCCCGCGGTGACCGAGCCACCGGGGGAGTTGATGTAGAGGTAGATGTCGCGCTCGTCGTCCTCGGCCGCGAGCAGCAGCAGCTGAGCGCAGATCTGGTTCGCGATGTTCTCCTCGACCTGGGAGCCCAGGACGATGATGCGCTCACGGAGCAGCCGCTCGTACACCGAGTCGTTGAGCGTCAGCCCTGCGCTGCCTGCCCGCATCTGGGGCGCCGGGACGGTCGGGTACTGCGTCACGTGTGCCTGCCTTCGGTTCTGGAGGATCTCTACAAACGACCCTAACGAACGCGGGCGGTGTCGTACTCCCGACACCGCCCGCGTTCGCTATCAGCGTGTTCCGGAATCTTTTCGGCAACGCGCGGTGTTGATCACTCCGCGGTGGCTTCGGCCTTCTCGGCCTCGTCCTTCTTGTTCACGTTGCCGAACAGCTCATCCAGGTCGACCTTGTTGCCCGAGGCGTCGGTGACGGTGGCCTGGGCCACCACCCCGGCCAGGGCCTTGCCGCGGCGCACGTCGGCGTAGATCGCGCCGAGCTGGCCGGACTGCTGGGCCCGCTGCACGTACTCGTCCGGGCTGATGCCGAAGCTCTGCGCCTGGTAGACGATGCGCTCGGTCAGCTCGTTGTCCGAGACGGTGGTCTGCTCGGCGTCCGCGATCGCGTCCAGCACCAGCTGGGTCTTGACCGTGCGCTCGGACTCGGCGCGGGTCTCCGCGTCGAACTCCTCGACGGTCTTGTCCTGGGTGGCCAGCCACTCGGCGAACCGGGCCTCGTCGTGCTCGAAGCGGTGCACCGCGTCGTGCTTGCGGACCTCGATCTCGGCGTCCACCGCGGTCTCCGGCATCGGGACCTCGGTGGCCTCCAGCAGCGCCTCCAGGACCTTGTCCCGCGCCTCCATGCCCTGCTGCATGGCCTTGACCCGGCCGAGCCGGGTCTGCAGGTCGGCCTTCAGCTCGTCCAGGGTGTCGAACTCGCTGGCCAGCTGGGCGAACTCGTCGTCCAGCTCGGGCAGCTGCCGTTCCTTGACGGTCTGCACGGTGACGTTGACCGCGGCCTCGCGGCCGGCGTGCTCACCGGCCACCAGGGTGGTGGTGAACGACTTGGTCTCCCCGGCGGAAGCGCCGACCAGTGCCTCGTCGATACCGTCCACGAGCTGGCCGGAGCCGATCTCGTAGGACAGGCCGTTGGTGCGGGCGTCCTCGACCTCGTTGCCGTCCACCGTGGCGGACAGGTCGACCGAGACGAAGTCACCGGTGGCGGCCGGGCGCTCGACGCCGACCAGGCTGCCGAAGCGGGCGCGCAGCTCATCGAGCTGGCTCACCACGTCCTCGTCGGTGACCTCGACATCGTCGACGGAGACAGCCAGCTCGCCGAAGGCGGGCACGGTGATCTCCGGACGGATGTCGACCTCGGCGGTGAACTCCAGGCTCTGCCCGTCCTCGATCTTGGTGACCTCGATGTCCGGGCGGCCCAGCGTCTTCACCTCGCCGGCGTTGACGGCTTCGAGGTACTTCGCGGGGATGGCCTCGTTGACGACCTCGTCCAGGACAACGCCGCGGCCAAGTCGGGTCTCCAGCACCCGCGCGGGCGCCTTGCCCGGACGGAAGCCCGGGATCCGGACCTGCTTGGCCAGCTTGCGGTATGCCCGGTCGAAGCTCGCCTTGAGCTCGTCGAACGGCACCTCGACGTTGATCCGGACGCGCGTCGGGCTCAGCTGCTCGACGGTGCTCTTCACGTATTCTCCTCGTGCGAACAAAAACAGGCGCGTGCAGACACCCGAGCGCTAATGACGCCGGGTCCTCCGGCGAGTCTAAGCGCACCCGCGGAGTCCACCGGTCGCGGGTGCGGCAAGGCCCCCGCGAAGGGCCGCGCTGCGTGATCGCCGGATGACCCCGCGTCGCCACGGCCGTTGTGTCCGACTCCCCGCTTGCCTACCCTCGTCAATGGATCATCCCGCCGCCGGTCCGTTCGTGGGAGAGGGCGTGTTGATGACGAAAAATCGTTGCGGGCAAGGACTTCTGGCCTTGCTGGCCAGTCTGGTCCTGGTGGCGGCGTGCGGCGGGGGCCAACCGACCGAGCCCGCTGGCACGCATGGCGGACACGGCGGACCGCCCAGTCCCACGGCCACCGGTCCACGCGCCGGTTCGGCCTCCCTCGGCACCCAGCTGACCTCGATGAACCAGGTGATCGACTGGGTCAAGCAGAAGACCGGGGCCTGCGCGGACGCCAAAACTGTGAGCAAGTCCGAATTACCCGGTTACCTGGGTGAGCTGCGGGCGAAGCGGTACGAGCCGTTCATCGCCGAATGGGCCACCTGCGCGGTGCCCGAGCACGCCAAGATCGGCCTGGTGCTGTTCACCCCGGACAAGATCAAGGAATTGCAGCAGTTCTGGCTGCGCGGCCTCGGCGAGGGCGCGCTCACGGAGAACCCGGACTTCGGCTTCGGCAACGGCTTCGCGGTCACCTCGGCCGAGTTCGGCACGGAGAAACTCGGCCTGCGCCACCTGTGGTGCAAGCCGGTCAAGGGCGTGCAGGCGGACACCTTCCCGGCGGACGCGGAAGGCTGCGTCTTCGCCGCCCTCCCCGGCCACCACTGACCGCAGCCCACCCATGTCGCCGCCGCCGCTGCGCATCCTGATCGCCGACGACCATCCGCTGTTCCGCATCGGCCTGCGCGACCTGCTCACCGCCGACGGCCACGACATCGTCGGCCTGGCCGCCGACGGCATGGAAGCAGTCCGCCTGGCCGCCGAAACGTCACCGCACCTGGTCCTGATGGACCTGACCATGCCCGTCATGGACGGCTTCGAGGCCACCACCCGGATCCTGGCCAGAAACCCCTCGATCCGAGTGGTGGTCCTCACCGTCGCGGAAGACCAGGAAGCCATCCTCAAGTCCATCAAGGCAGGAGCCGCCGGCTACCTCCTCAAAGGAGCAGGCCCCCCAGAACTCCGCGCCGCCATAGCCCAGGCCTGCACCGGCGAACCCCTCACGGCCCCGGCAACCACCCACAACCTGACCGACCGAGAACACGAGTTACTCCGACTGCTGGCCAGGCGCCTCGACACCATCACCATCGCCGAACACCTACTGGTAAGCCCCAAAACAGTCCGCAACACCATCACCAAACTGCAAACCAAACTGGGAGTCCCAGACAGGGCAGCGCTGATCCGCTACGGCGTCCGGCGAGGGTGGGACGAGTGAGGGACCAGCCAAGAGACCACGCTGGTTCAGCACCAACCGCACCGTGGGGGTCCGGGGGCTCGGGCCCCCGGGTAGACACTTGGAGCCGAGGGGCCTGCGCTTCCCAGCAGGCACACCTCGGCTCCGAGCGGAAATCGGGATGACAGGATTTGAACCTGCGACCCTCCGCTCCCAAAGCGGATGCGCTACCAAGCTGCGCCACATCCCGGGGTCTCGTGCAGACCATACCGCGCGACCCGGTAAGCTCACACCGGAGCCCGGCCAACCGGGCCCACGCGGGCGTAGCTCAATGGTAGAGCCCTAGTCTTCCAAACTAGCTACGCGGGTTCGATTCCCGTCGCCCGCTCCACGCTGCTCGCCCCGTGGTCGCGCCTTGGCGCTTCCCCGGGGCGTTCCGCATTTTCAGCGGGGGCCGAGCCCCCGCGCCCCCACGCCGGCGGGCTTTGCCCCCGGACCCCCTGTTCGGGCTCGGCTTTGCCGTCGCTTTGGCTCGCTTCGCTTCGTACCTGACGGGTGTCAGGTTTTGCTGTAGCGTACCTGACTGATGTCAGGTAAATCGGGTCGTAAGCGTCTTAGTCCTGGGGAGCGGCGGGAGGTGATCTTGCGGGCTGCTGGGGAGGTGTTCGCCTTGCGTGGGTACGGCGGGGCGTCTATGCGGGAAGTCGCGGGAGCTGCCGGGATCACTACTCCCGTTTTGTATGACCACTTCTCGGCCAAGGATGCGTTGTACCAAGCCGTGATCGAGGAGCATGCGGCTGGGCTCAATCGAGCTTGGGCGGTGCCGCCCTCGGGGTTGTCGGCCGAGGGGTTGGTGCGGCATACGTTGTCGTTGATCTTTGGGTGGATTGAAGGAAATCCGGTGGGGTGGCGGCTGCTCTTCGCTGAGCCGCCCACCGATCCCGCGCTCTCCCCCGCTCATCAGCGCGGACAGCAGGATGCCTCTACCGCGCTGACCGGGTTGCTGCAGCGCATCCCGCACCTGAGCCTCCCGGCTGGGATGTCTCGCCAGCAGGCGGAGGAGGCGTTGGCAGAGGGGACCAAGTGGACGTTGAACGCCATGGTCGCTTGGTGGTTGCGGAATCCGGGGGTTGGTCGGGAGCAGGTTGAGGGGCTGACTGCGGATTTGGTTTGGCGGGGGCTTTCTGGGCTGAGCGCATCTACTGAGGGGAACGGCGATGAGCACGACGACTGAGCGCTATCGGGCCGCTGGTGAGGCTGGGGACCTGGCGGGGGTGTTGGCCACGTTGGCTGAGGATGTGGTTTTGCACTCGCCGTTGACGATGCGGGTGCGGTTTGTGGGGAAGCGGGAGGTTCGGGCGGTGCTGACCGTGGCGCTGCGGGAGCTGACGGGGTTGCGGTATCGGTCGGATGTTGGGGATGAGCGGGTGCGGGTTTTGGTGCATACGGCGACCGTTGGGGGGCAGGAGGTGGAGGAGACTGCCCGGGTTGAGGTGAACTCTGCGGGGCTGATTTCCTCGATCACCTTGTCGGTGCGGCCGTTGCCGGGGCTTACCGCGTTGATGGCGGCGTTTGGCGGGCCGATCGCGCGGGAGCTGGGGAAGCCTTGGTGGGTGGTGGCTTTGCTGACTTTGGCCGGGAAGCCGTTGGCGCTGTTGACCAAGGTCGGGGACCGGCGGCTGGTGCCGCTGGCCACGCCCGACCGGGGGTGAGGGTCAGGCGGCGGCCGGGGGCTTCTCGTAGCGGTCCACGTACTCCTGCCCGGACAGCTCCATGATCTGGTACATGATCTCGTCCGTCACCGAGCGCAGGATCGGCAGCGACTCGTTCATGCCGTCGTAGCGGGTGAAGTCCAGCGGGGTGCCGAAGTGGATGGTCACCGGGCGGATGCGCGGGATCTTTTTGCCCAGTGGTTGCAGGCGGTCGGTGCCGATCAGGCCGACGGGGATGACCGGGGCGCCGGAGGTGAGGGCGAGGCGGGCGACGCCGACGTGGCCGCGGTGGAGCTGACCGTCGCGGGAGCGGGTGCCTTCGGGGTAGATGCCGAAGGCGCCGCCTGCCTGGAGGACTTCCAGGGCGGTGTCCAGGGCCTGGCCTGCGGCTCGGCCCTTGCCGCGTTCGACCGGGATCTGGCCGAGGGCGGTGAAGACCCAGCGCAGGACGGCGCCCTTGAGGCCCTTGCCGGTGAAGTACTCGGCCTTGGCCAGGAAGGCGACCTGGCGGGGGACGACCAGGGGGAGCATCAGGCTGTCGGCGAAGGAGAGGTGGTTGGCGGCCAGGATGAACGGGCCGTCCTTGGGCAGGTTCTCCAGTCCGAGCACCGTCGGGCGCCACACCAACCGGACCAGCCGACCCAGTAGCCGCTTGAGCAACCTGTACAGCACCGAACCTCCTCGACACGCTCGCTTCGTTGAGCCTACGACCTCAGATGACCGGCGATGGACAGTGTCGTTACGACCGAGGTCGCAACCGGACAATTTCCCGGGTCGTGGTGTGCGCACTCACATCGCGGCGCGGAGGCGGGCGCGCACGGTCATCAGGGCGAAGCCGAGCAGGTTCTCCCCCGGCCACCGCGCCGGGTCGGTGGCCCTGGGGTCGTCGGCGGTCAGGCCGATGCCCCAGACCGCGTCCAGGGGGCTGGCCTCGACCAGGATGCGGTCGCCGGTGCCGAGCAGGTAGGCGGCCAGGTCGGGGTGCTGGGTGAACTTGAGTTCGTTGCCGGTGGTGACGATGGCGACGCGGCGGGCGGCCCAGGTCGCCGAGTCGAAGGATTTCACCTGGCGGCCCAGGGTTTTGGCTTCGCCGGGGTCGTCGGCGGCCAGGATGCGGGCCGCGGTGTCCTGGTCCTCGAACAGCAGGGCCTTGTGGAACATCATGTAGTGCTCGGCGCTGCGGAAGCGCAGGCCGTCGTCGTCGAGTTCCGCCGGCCACCACTGGCTCAGGCAGCCTTTGCCCGCGCTCCCGTCGGATTCGGGCCGGTGGCCCCAGAACAGCAGCAGCTCGGGCCGGTCCGGCCGGGCCAGCAGATCGGCCTTGGTCATGCCGGGATCCTCTCACCCGGGTTCACGCCACTGACCCACAGACAACCGGCCCCGCGTCGACCAGACTCCGCCGGGTGCAGCTGAACCGACACCTGGAGCACTACCTCGGGCCGCCCGAACACGAGTGGGACACCGACGACACCGGGGCGCCGATGCCGTTCCGGATCGCCCAGTTCGGGCCGGACCGGCCCTTCGGCGGGGTGCGCACGCACGCGACCGTCGGCCTGTCCGCGGCCCGGCTGGAACTGCCCGGCGGCGGGTGGGTGTGCCAGGAGCTGGTCATGCACACCAGGGACGAGCAGCTGCAGGAGTTCGTGCCCGCGCTGCTGGACCAGGTCGGGGCCGAACTGCTGGGCACCGGACGCGGGCTGGCCAGGGGTCAGGTGATCGGGCCAAGGGGGCAGATCTTCCCGGTCGGCGGGCTGACCGCCTTCTACGCGGCGTTACCGGTCTATCTGCCGGATGAGTTCCGGACGGTGCTGGTGACGGACCGGCCGGTGCAGTTGACCTGGCTGATCCCGGTCACCACCGGCGAGGCGGAGTTAGCGCTGCGTATCGGCTGGGCGCAGCTGGAGAAGGCATTCGAGAACGAGGACCCGGATCTCACGGATTTCCGCCGGAGCGGTGTTTCCGCGGCTCGCCAGTTCGAATAGCAGAAATGGTGAATGCCGCGCTGGTGTCCCGTTTACGGGGAGGAACACCAGCACGGCGCCTTGCTACCCAGCCACCTACGGTGACGTCCACTCCTTCGAGCTAGCTGTTCTCGGGGGAAATTTCTTCGTTGTTTCCTGTGCGGGTCGCGGGCCGCACGGGCAATAGTTAACCGGGAATTGGCGCGGCTGTCGCTTCTCGAACGAGTGAGAACATGAGTACTCCTCGTAGTCGGCAAACACCGACCGCAACGGTGACAAGCAGTGACATCGATCTTGCCGCCATCTGGCCGCAACACCCTTCTCGGGTGATAGCTGAGAGTGACGACTTTCTCGTCTGAATGGGTGGTCACACGGATCCCCAGTCGGGCACAGTTTCCGGCCGCCGTCGGGTGAATCTCACCTGGATGGCCCAGGGGTTCAGGTGACCGCGGCGACGGCGGCGCGGAGTGCGGCCACAGCCGACCGATCGCCTTCGACGGTCAGCTCGGCGGCGTCCCCGCGTCCCCAGAGCCACAGGTCCAGCGCGGAGGCCGGGCCGCGCAACACCACGTCCGGTTCGGCGCCCTCGTGGTAGTCGATCACCCACGGGTTCAGGCCGATGGTCCAGGTTCGGCCCGGAACCTCAAGGCGCACAACGTGTTCGCCAGTGACTCTGGGCGGCTGGCGGGTGCCCAGCCACAGCGTCAGCAGCTCGTGCACGCCGTCCGCGGCCAGCTCGGCCGGGACCGGACTGATCGCGCCGAGCGCGGACTCGGCATCGGCGCGGTGGATCACCGCCTCATGCGCCATCCGCCGGATCCAGAAGCCCAGCGTGTGGTCCCACGGGCACCAGGTCGCGCAGGGCCGGGCCGCCTGACGCGGGTCCAGCAGATCGAGCAGGGTCTCGGCGGAGACTGTGAAGTGGTCCAGCGAGGCGGCCGGGACCGGCGTCGGCGCCCGTCGGCGGCCGGTCCGGATCCAGTCCGCGACCAGGGTGAACACCTGGCCCACGTGCGCGGTCAACTGGTCCACCGTCCAGCCTGGGCAGGTGGGGACCGGCGCGTCCGGCGGGGCGGTGGTGACGGCGGCCCGGAACTCGCCGACCGCCACCCGCAACGCGAGAGCCAGGGATTCGGGGCGCATGCCCCCACCCTGCCCAAATCCGTTCGCGCCCGTCCAGGACCTGCGGTAGCAACACGGCATGACCTCACCGCTGACGGTCCGCCCGCTCACCGCCGAGACCCTGTCCGGCCATCTCGACATCTGCCGCACCGCCTTCTACGCCGAGGCCGACGAGCCCACTCGCGCCACCCAACTGCGGCTGTGGGAACCGGCCCGCTTCCGCGGCGTCTTCGACGGGGACGAGCTGATCGGCGGCGGTGGTGTCTGGCCGCGCCGGATCACCCTGCCCGGCACCGGCCCGCAGCCCTTCGCCGGGGTCACCATGGTCGCGGTCGCGCCGGGACACCGCCGCCGGGGCGCGCTCACCGGGCTGATGCGCTCGCTGCTGCACGACCTGCACGCCGAGGGCGCCGACCCGCTCGCCGCGCTGTGGGCCTCCGAGGGCGGCATCTACGGCCGTTTCGGCTACGGGATCGCGGTGGAGGCCAGCCAGGTCGAGATCGCCAAGGGCGCCCGGTTCCTGCCCACCGTGGACACCGGCGCGGACCGGGTGCGCGAGGTGTCCAGGACGGTGGCCGAACCGCTGATCCGCGAGCTGCACGCCAAGGTGGCCGCGGAGCGGATCGGCTGGCTGGAACGGGACCAGGACACCTGGCACTACCGGCTGCTCGACGGTCCCCCGCAGCGCGGCGGCAAGCAGGCATGGCGGTTCGCGGTGCATCCCGAGGGCTACGCGTTGTTCCGGGTCAACGCCGCGCACGACGGGCTCGGCCTGGACGTGCAGGAGATCGTCACCGCCACCCCGGCCGGGCACGCCGCGATCTGGCGGCACCTGCTCGACTCCGACCTGGTCAGCTCGATCAACTACTGGGGCTGCGCGCCGGATGAGCCGCTGCGGCACCTGCTGGCCGATCCGCGCGCGGTCAAGATCGAACGCAATGACTCGCTGTGGGTGCGCCTGGTAGACGTGGACCGCGCGCTGCCGATGCGCACCTACACCGGACCGCTGGACACCGTGCTGGAGCTGACCGACGAGTTCTGCCCGTGGAACGCGGGCCGCTGGCGGCTGGTCATCGGCACCGACGGGCGGGCCGAGCTGACCCGCACCGAGGACACGCCCGAGCTGACGCTGAGCAGCACCGCGCTGGGCTCGGCCTTCCTCGGCGGGGTCCGGCTGAGCACCCTGGCCGCCGCCGGTCAGGCCCACGAGCACCGGCCCGGCGCGGCGGCGGCGCTGAGCAGGGCTTTCCTGGTCGACCCCGCCCCGCACACGATGGAGATCTTCTGAGTGCGCTGGTTCACCCCACTGTGGGGAACCCCAGCGCCGGGGGTGCCGTTGGACAGGGTGACCGCGGGGGCCACCCGCGGCGCCCTGCGAACGGGAGGCACCCTTGGGTACCGCAATCGTGCTGCTGTTGATCGCGGTGGTGGTGGTCGGCGGGGTGCTCTACGCATCCCGGCAGAAGGCCGCGCGCGCCCAGCAGCAGCTCGCTGACGAGAAGGCCGAGGCCCGCCGCTGGAACGAACGGCTGGGCGGCCAGGTGCTGAACCTGGTCGGCACCAACGAGGCGGCCCGGCAGGCCCTCTCCGACGCCTCCGGCAGCTACACCGCGGCCGGCTCGCAGATCGAGCAGGCCACCTCGGCCGCCCAGGCCCAGCTGGCCAAGCAGACCGCGATGGAGGGCCTGTACTACGTGCGGGCCGCGCGCATCGCGATGGACATGGACCCCGGACCGGAGCTGCCCGACCTCAACGGCCAGCGCAGCGCGGGCACGGTGTCGGAGGACCGCGAGGTCAGCGTGGAGGGCCACCAGTACGCGGTGTCCCGCACGCCCAGCTCGCACACCCCGCACTACTTCCCCGGCGGCATGGTGGCAGGCAGGCCGCTGCCGCAGGGCTGGTACAGCGAGCCGATCTGGAAGCCCGCCAGGGCCACCGGTTCCTGGGGTTCGGGCGCGGGCCTGCTCTTCGGCGCGATGTTCGCCGGCATGGCGGGTGTGGCGATCGCGAGCATGGCCGGGGACGTCATCGGCGGCATCGGCGACGGCCTCAGCGATATGGGCGACAGCCTGGCCGACGGTTTCGGTGACTTCGGCGGGGACTGGGGTGGCGGCGGCGGTGGCGACGACTGGTGATCAGTCCGGCTGGCAGCCGGGACACCAGTAGAGGTTCCGGCTGACCAGCTCGGCCATGGCCACCGGGGTGCCGCAGATCAGGCAGGGCAGTCCGGCGCGGCGGTAGACGTAGACCTCGCCGCCGTGCCGGTCCACCCGCGGCGCCCGGCCGGTCGCCTCGGGCAGGTGCTCGGGGCGCACGGTGTCGATCTGGCCCACCCGCACGCCGTCGGCCATCAGCACCGCCAGGTCCGCCCAGATCAGCTCCCACTCGGCGCGGGTGAGATCGCGCCCAGCGCGCAGCGGCGGGATGTGGTGCCGGAACAGCACTTCGGCCCGGTAGACGTTGCCCACCCCGGCCAGCACCGACTGATCCATCAGCAGTGCGGCGATCGAGGTCCGGGACTTGCCGATCTTCGCCCAGGCCCGGTCCGGTTCGGCGTCCGCGCGCAGCGGATCGGGGCCCAGCCGGGCGCGCAGGATGTCCAGTTCGGTGTCCCCGAGCAGGCGGCAGGCGGTCGGGCCGCGCAGGTCAGTCCAGTGTCCTGGGCCGACCAGGCGCATCCGGACCTGGCCCTGCGGCGGCTCCACCGGCAGCTCGCGCTCGCTGAAAGTGCCGTACAGCCCCAGATGCACGTGCACGGTGACATCGCCGTAGTGGTGGAACAGGTGCTTGCCGTGCGCCTCGGCGGACTCGAAGACCCGCCCGTCCAGCACGGCAGCCTCGGCGGCGAAGCGGCCCTGCGGGCTGGAGACCGCCACCCGGTGCCCGGCGAACTCCCGGTGGTGCAGCAGGGCGAAGCGGTGCAGGGTGTGGCCCTCGGGCAACGTCGGCGCTCCTCGTCGGCTACTTCGGCCACCAGGCGATCACGGACTGGATCGCGTAGGCCAGCAGGCAGTAGCCACACACTACGAACCCGCGCAGCACGGCCGAAGCCCGGTCCGCGGTGTCCCGGTGCCGACGCCCCAGCCAGCTCCCGGCCACCGCCGCGACCAGCACCAGGAGCACGGCGGCGGCCATCATCTGCAACCCGACGCCGAGCACGCAGTCCGGCTGCCCGCAGGGTGGATCCCCCGGCCCGGACAGCCAGGGCACCAGGGCCGCCTCGCCGAAGTAGAGCGCCAGCACGCCCGCGAGCGTGCCCAGGACCGCGACCAGCGGGGTGGCCAGCCAGGTGGTTCGAGATCGACTCACCCGGCTGGCTTACCCGGTCAGGCGCTCGGCAAAGCAGGCGGCTCGCCGGTGCGCTCGTACTCGGTGAGCAGGCCGATCCGGCGGGCGTGCCGCGGCTCGGTGGAGAACTCCCCGGCCAGGAACGCCTCGACGATCGCGGTGGCCTCCTCGGTGCTGTGCATCCGCGCGCCAACCCCGGCCACCAGCGCGTTGTTGTGCTGGCGGGCGAGCTGGGCGGTCTGCACGCTCCAGGTCAGCGCGGCGCGGCAGCCGGGGACCTTGTTCGCGGCGATCTGCTCGCCGTTGCCGGAGCCGCCGATCACCACGCCCAGGCTGCCCTCGTCGGCGACCACCCGGCGGGCGGCCTCCACGCAGAAGGGCGGGTAGTCGTCCTCGGCGTCGTAGGTGTGGGGGCCGACGTCGACGACCTCGTGGCCGTGCTCGGACAGGTGGGCGGCGAGGTGATTTTTCAGCTCGAAGCCCGCGTGGTCGGAACCAAGGTAAACGCGCACGGGCACGCAGTCTGCCAGCCCCGATATTCGCCTGACCTGGGCGGTCGCCTTTGCGAGGCTGGTCACATGACGGTTTTCGAGCAGGACGGCTACCGGGTGCGGCTGGAATGGGGCGGCGAGGGCGTGGCGGCGCTGGCGCCGCACTGCGCGGTGCTGGTCGTGGTGGACGTGCTGGTGTTCACCACCACGGTGGACGTGGTGGTCGGCCGGGGCGCGCGGGTGCTGCCCTTCGCTGTTGACGACGAGGCCGCCAAGGCCGCGGCGGAGGCCCGGGGCGCGATCATGGCCGGGCTGGGGCTCTACACCAGTCCGACCGGGTCGGTGGCGACCAAGGAGAAGTGGTCGCTGCGGCCGTCCTCGCTGACCGGGGTGCCCGCCGGCACGCTGCTCGGGCTGTCCTCCCCCAACGGCGGCACGCTGTGCGCACGGGCGGCCGCGGCCGGGGCGACCGTGCTGGCCGGCTGTCTGCGCAACGCGAGCGCGGTGGCGGCCAAGGCACTGGAACTGGCCGGGGACCGGCCGATCGGGATCATCGCGGGCGGTGAGCGCTGGCGGATCAGCCCGCAGCGGCCGTTGCGCCCCTCGCTGGAGGACTACCTGGGCGCCGGGGCGATCGCGCACGGGTTGCGGCACGGGCGATCCGGTGAGGCCGAGCTGGCCGCGACCGCCTTCGCCGCGGTGGCGCACCGGGTGCCGGAACTGCTGGCGGACTGCGTTTCCGGGCGGGAACTGACCGAGGCCGGGCTGTCGGCGGATGTCGAACTGGCCGGTGCGGTAGACAGCAGCACGGTCGCCCCGGTACTCGTGGACGGGATCTTCGGCGCCTAGGAGAGGACGTGCGGTGGACGGTCGCTGGGTCGAGGTCGCCGAGGGCGTGCTGGTGCGCAGGCACACCGAACTGGATCTCAACACCGGGCTGGTGCTCGGCGAGACGGGCTGCCTGGTGATCGACACCCGCGGGGACGGGGTGCAGGGCGCGGAGCTGGCCGCCGCGGTCCGCGAGGTTACCCCGCTGCCCTGGCGGGTGGTGCTCACGCACGCGCACTTCGACCACAGCTTCGGCGCCCAGGCGTTCGAGCCGTGCGAGATCTGGGCGCACGAGCGCTGCGGACCGGCGCTGGCCGCGGGTGCCGAGGCCGATCGGAAGGCCTGGAGCGAGTACTACCGCGAGCAGGGCCGGCCCGCGATCGCCGAGGCCATCCTGGCCGCCCGGATCGTGCCGCCGACGCACCCGGTGAGCGGGCCGGCCGAACTGGACCTGGGCGGACGCGTCGCGCACCTGCTGCCCGCCGAGTTCGGGCACACCGACCACGACCTGCTGGTGTGGTTGCCCGAGGTCGAGGTGGTCTTCACCGGCGACCTCGTCGAGCAGGGCGCGCCGCCCGCCTTCAAGGGATCCTGGCCGCTGGCCTGGCCCGCGGCGGTGCAACAGGTTCTGGAACTGAAACCGGCGGTGGTGGTGCCGGGGCACGGCGAGCCGGTGGACCGGGCCTTCGTGCGGGAGCAGCTGGCCGAGCTGAGCCGGGTGGCCGAGCTGTGCGCCGAGGTCAGCGCGGGGCGGCTGGACCGGGCTGCGGCGCTACGTAAATCGCCTTACCCTGAAGACTTCACCGCAGATGCACTCGAAAGTGTGAGGTCTAACCCTGGCTACGCCTAACGGCGCCGGATACTTGTGACGCTGAGCCAGCGGTCTGTTGCGTAAAGTCCGACAGTACCTACTCAATCGGGCTTCACCTCGCCTGGCTCGGTGAGCTGAACTATGCTCCGTGTGACAAGTGTCAAGTCAGCGTCGTAGGTGACACCCTGTGATTGCCTGCCACGTGGCGAGGAGGTGCTCGTGCACCAAGAGCCGCAGCCGACCACGACTGCGCAAAGGCCGGTGTACGCCAACGGCTCGCCCACTTTGCCCGAACCCAGCCGTGAGCTGGCCGAAGTGTTGCAGAAGGGCCCGTTCTCCAGAGCCCTGCACCTCGCGATCGAGGCAAGCGGGCTCAGCCTGGACCGGATTCAGTACCGGCTCGCCCAGCGTGGCGTGAAGGTCAGCTTGACCACGCTGAGCTACTGGCGGCATGGGCGTAGCCGCCCGGAGCGGCCGGACTCACTGCGCGGCGTGCACATCCTGGAAGAAGTGCTGCGCCTGCCGGCCAATTCACTGATGAGCCTGCTCGGTCCGCGCCGTCCGCGCGGCCGGTGGCTCTCGCACACCCCGGGCAGCCTGGACACCGAACGCCTCTGGGAATCCCCGGACGGCCTGACCAAGCTGCTGGAGCGGCTGGAGGTCCCCTCCACCGCACAGCTGACCCGGCTCAGCGTGCACGACACGTACCTGCTGGGCGCGGACCGCTCGGAGAAGAGCCTGCGGGTGCGCGAGGTGGTGCGCGCCGAGGTCGACAAGGTCTCCCGGCACTTCCTCTACTACCGCGGCGACGATCCGGACCGGCCGGCGCCGCTGATCACCTCGACCCGCTACTGCAGGCTCGGCCGGGTGCGCTTCGACCCGGAGAGCAACTTCATGGTGGCCGAGCTGGTGCTCGACCGGGTGCTCTCCGCCGGGGACACCACGATCATGGAGTTCGAGCTGGAGTGCCAGTCGACCACTCCCGCGCACTTCTACGACCGGCGTTTCCGGACCCCGGCCCGGGACTACGTGCTCCAGGTGCACTTCGACCCGGCCATGGTCCCGGCGCGCTGCTTCCGCTACCACCGCCAGCTCGCCAACGCGCCCGAACAGGACGTGCAGGAGCTGTGGGTGGGCGCCTCCAACACCGCGCACTTCGTCTCGCTGGACGTCTCGCCCGGCATCTACGGCGTGCGCTGGGACTGGGACTAGCCGCCCAGCTCCGGACAAACCGCGGGCCCGCATCCAGCAACGGATGCGGGCCCGCGGTGCGTCGAGACGGGATCAGATAGCGCTGACCCGGTCCGCCTGGGGACCCTTGGGACCCTGGACGACCTCGAACTCCACTGCCTGGTTCTCCTCAAGGGAGCGGTAGCCCGAGCCCTGGATCGCCGAGAAGTGCACGAACACATCAGGTCCGCCGCCGTCCTGGGCAATGAAGCCGAAGCCCTTTTCCGCGTTGAACCACTTGACCTTGCCGGTTGCCATAAAACTCCTCGTCAATGCGAGCGGGGCCACCAATGGCAGTGGACCCGTCTCACCCCCGCGCCGCCCACGAGCAGGCCTCGTGGACTATGCGAGCGGCCATGACGCTACAGGGTGACACCGACGGGAAACAGGTGGGCACGAAGAGAACCCTGATGACCTGGGCGGGTTCCACCGGACGCCGATCACCCGTTCGGGGTCCACGAACCAGGTCGACGGGCGCGTGACCAGGCCGTTGAGTGATCAGAGCCGACGTAGCCGGCCCGGCACAGCCAGTTGCCGGGCGCGGCCACGATTTCTCGATCACCCGAAGGGCCGCGCCGGGCTGCCTGCTCGGCCGGGCCAACGGGCAGTCCCGGTCCAGCCCGGCAGGCCGGTTTCCGGGCCCTGACAGCGTTTCTGCGGGCCGTCAGGACCCGGGGCGGGTGTCACCGGCGACGGGGTTCAGCACTCAATCACGTTGACGGCCAGGCCGCCCCGCGCGGTTTCCTTGTACTTGACCTTCATGTCGGCGCCGGTCTCGCGCATGGTCTTGATCGCCTTGTCCAGCGAGACGAAGTGCGTGCCGTCCCCGCGCAGCGCCATCCGGGAGGCGGTGATGGCCTTGATCGAGGCGACCGCGTTGCGCTCGATGCACGGGATCTGCACCAGGCCGCCGATCGGGTCGCAGGTCAGGCCCAGGTTGTGCTCCAGGGCGATCTCCGCGGCGTTCTCCACCTGCTCCGGGGTGCCGCCCAGCACCTCGGTGAGACCGGCCGCGGCCATCGAGCAGGCCGAGCCCACCTCGCCCTGGCAGCCGACCTCGGCGCCGGAGATGGAGGCGTTCTCCTTGAACAGCTGGCCGATGGCGCCCGCGGTGAGCAGGAAGCGGACCACGCCGTCCTCGGTGGCGCCGGGCACGAACCGGGCGTAGTAGTGCAGCACCGCGGGCACGATCCCGGCCGCGCCGTTGGTGGGCGCGGTGACCACCCGGCCGCCCGCGGCGTTCTCCTCGTTGACCGCCAGCGCGAACAGGGTCACCCAGTCCATCACCCGCAGCGGGTCGGTGGTGTAGTGCTCATTGGACAGGGTCTGGAACAGCCCGGCCGCCCGCCGCTGCACCTTGAGGCCGCCGGGCAGGGTGCCCTCCCGGGCGCAGCCGCTGCGCACGCAGTCCTGGATGACCTGCCAGATGTGCAGCAGGCCGCCGCGCACCTCGGCCTCCGGGCGCCAGGACAGCTCGTTGGCCAGCATCACGCCGCTGATCGGCAGGCCGGTCTCGATGGTGCGTTCCAGCAGTTCCACGCCGTTGCGGAAGGGGTGCCGGACCGGGGTGTCGTCGACCTTGATCCGGTCGGCGCCGGCGGCGGTCTCGTCCACCACGAAACCGCCGCCCACCGAGTAGTAGGTCCGCGAGCGCAGCACCTGCCCACTGGCGTCCAGCGCGGCGAAGGTCATGCCGTTGGGGTGGTACGGCAACGACTTGCGCCGGTGCATGACCAGGTCGGTCCGCTCCTCGAAGGCGATCTCGTGGCTGCCCAGCAACCGCAGCCTGCGCCGTTCGCGGATGCCGGCCACCCGCGGCTCCACCGAGGCGGTGTCCACCGTCTCCGGATCCTCGCCCTCCAGGCCGAGCAGCACCGCCTTGTCGCTGCCGTGCCCGTGGCCGGTGGCGCCAAGCGAGCCGAACAGCTCCGAGCGCACCGTCACCGTGTCGGCCAGCAGCCCGTCCGCCTTCAGGCCGTTGGCGAACGTGCATGCGGCCCGCATCGGCCCCACCGTGTGGGAACTGGACGGTCCGATACCGATCTTGAACAGCTCAAAGACGCTGATTGCCAACTCGCCACGCTCCGTTGAGTGGGGATGGGGCGGCGGCCCCATCCGGTCACCTACGAGTGTGACATGGCGGGCTGAGTGGCCTGGTTAACGCTGAATGGCTTTCAGTTCGGTGAACTCCTCCAGCCCGTGCAGGCCCATCTCCCGCCCGTTGCCGGACTGCTTGTAGCCGCCGAAGGGCGCCACCGGGTTGAACGCGCCGCCGTTGACGTCCACCTGGCCGGTGCGCATCCGCCGGGCGATGGCCAGCGCGCGGTCGGCGTCGGCGGAGTAGACCGAGCCGGCCAGGCCGTAGATGGAGTCGTTGGCGATGGCCACCGCCTCGTCCTCATCGGCGTAGGGCAGCACGGCCAGCACCGGCCCGAAGATCTCCTCCTGGGCGATGACCATGTCGTTGCGCACGTTGGCGAATACGGTCGGCCGGACGTAGTAGCCGACCGGGGTCTCCGCCGGGGTGTCCGCGCCGCCGATGGCCAGCGTGGCGCCCTCGTCGATGCCCTGCTGGATGTAGCCCTTGACCCGCTCCTGCTGCGCCTTGGTGACCATCGGGCCGACCCTGGTGGCCGGGTCCGTGGGGTCGCCGGGGGTGTACTTGGCCGCGACGTCGGTGAGCAGGCTCACGAATTCGTCGTGCAGCTGAGCCGGGATCAGCACCCTGGTGCGCGCGGTGCAGGTCTGGCCGCTGTTGATGAAGCAGTGCGCGATGGCCTGCTTGGCCGCGGCGGCCAGGTCGGCGTCGTCGAGGATGATGTTGGCGGACTTGCCGCCCAGCTCCAGCGAGACCCGCTTCACCGTCTCCGCGCCCACCGCGGAGATCCGGCGCCCGGCGGCGGTGGAGCCGGTGAAGGAGATCATGTCCACCAGCGGGTGCGACACGATCGCCTCGCCCACGGTCGGCCCGAACCCGTGCACCAGGTGGAAAACACCCTCCGGCACCCCGGCCTCGCGCACGATCCCGGCGAAGACCTCCGCGGTGAGCGGGGTCACCTCACTCGGCTTGAGCACCACGGTGCAGCCTGCCACCAGCGCGGGCACCACCTTGGCCACCACCTGGTGCAGCGGGTAGTTCCACGGGGTGATCGCGCCCACCACGCCGATCGGCTCGCGCAGCACCAGCGAGTTGCCGATCTCCTCGCTGAAGTCGTAGCCGCCGTCGATCAGGTCCACGATCCCGCCTGCCACCGCCACCGGCAGGCTGGCCTGCACCCTGGTGGAGAAGCTGATCGGCGACCCCATCTCGGCGGTGATCAGCTCGGCCAGCTCGTCCCGCCGGGCCGCGACGCCCTCGGCGATCCGGCGGCCGATCGCGGCCCGTTCGGCCAGCGGGGTGGCCGCCCAGCCGGGGAAGGCCGCGTGCGCCGCCCGGACCGCGGTGTCCACCTCGGCGGCGGTGCTGGCCTTGACCGAGCCGATGACCTGTTCGGTGGCCGGGTTGACCACCTCGATGAGTTCGTTCGCCATGGGATCAGGGTGTCATGGGTTGTGCTGGGTGTTCGCGTAGCGAACCGGGTGGTGTCCACAAGGACCACGAGACCGCCCACCGGCGACACCGGCGGGCGGTCCGCGCCTGAACTCAGGAGAAGTCGGGGTCCTCGGTGCGGGTCCGCTTCAGCTCGAAGAAGTGCGGGTAGCCGGCCAGCAGCCGGGCGCCGTCGAAGACCTTGCCCGCGTCCTCGCCGCGCGGGATCTTGGACAGCACCGGGCCGAAGAAGGCCACCCCGTCCACGTGGATGGTGGGCGTGCCCACATCCATGCCCACCGGGTCCATGCCGGCGTGGTGGCTGGCGGTCAGCTCCTCGTCGTACTCGGTCGAGGTCGCCGCCCCGGCCAGCTCGGCCGGCAGGCCCAGCTCGGCCAGCGACTCCTTGATCACGCCGTCCAGGTCGCCGCCGCGGCCCTCGTTGTGGATCCGGGTGCCCAGCGCGGTGTAGAGCGGGCGGAGGATGTCCGGGCCGTGCGACTTGGCCGCGGCGATGGCCACCCGGACCGGCCCCCAGCCCTTGTCCAGCAGCTCCTGGTACTGCTCCGGCACATCGCGGCCGGAGTTCAGCACGGACAGGCTCATCACCCGGAAGTGCAAGTCGATGTCGCGGACCTGCTCGACCTCCAGGATCCACCGCGAGCTGATCCACGCCCACGGGCAGATCGGGTCGAAGTAGAAGTCGACGCGGGGGGTCTCACCGCTCATGACGCCTCTTTCGGTTTATGACTGTTGACGGGCCACGGGCAGCACGTCCTGCCTGCTACCAACCCCGCGCGGGGGCGAACTCTTCCCGGAGTCGGGAAACCGTTTCGACGTTCGTGGTTTGATGCCTGACGTCGTGCATCCCCAAGAGCAAGAACACGAGGTGACCCGTGGCCGCACCGAACCTCACGGTCGAGCAGGCACAGCAGCGTGCCGCGCTGCTGGAGGTGGAGTCCTACGCGATCGAGCTGGACCTCACCAACGGCTCCGGCGGGCCGGGCGAGAACACTTTCCGCTCGACCAGCACGGTCCGTTTCGCCAGCCGTGAGACCGGCGCCCAGACCTTCGTCGACCTGGTCGCGGCCGGGGTGCGCAGGGCCGTGCTCAACGGCGTGGAGCTGGACGTCTCCGCCTTCCGCGAGGAGGACGGGATCGTCCTGCCCGGCCTGGCCGAGCGCAACGAGCTGGTCATCGAGGCGGACTGCCGGTTCATGAACACCGGCGAGGGCGTGCACCGCTTCGTCGACCCGGTGGACGACGGGGTGTACCTGTACACCCAGTTCGAGACCGCGGACGCCAAGCGCATGTTCGCCTGCTTCGACCAGCCGGACCTGAAGTCGGTCTACCAGCTCACCGTGCTGGCCCCGGCGGACTGGAAGGTGCTCTCCAACAGCGCCACCGAGGCTGTGACAACGCTCGACCCCGCAAGCGGGTCTTCGGGCGAGAAGACCGAGGGCGGCGCCGCGAAGCACGTCTTCGAGACCACCAAGCCGATGTCGACCTACCTGGTCGCGCTGGTCGCCGGTCCGTACGCGGAATGGCGCGATGTGTACACCGACAGCGAGGGCGAGATCCCGCTGGGCCTGTACGTGCGCGCCTCGCTGGCCGAGTTCGCCGACAGCGAGCGGCTGTTCACCGAGACCAAGCAGGGCTTCGAGTTCTTCAACAACGCCTTCGGGGTGCGCTACCCCTTCGGCAAGTACGACCAGTGCTTCGTGCCGGAGTTCAACGCGGGCGCGATGGAGAACGCGGGCTGCGTGACCTTCCGCGAGGAGTACATCTTCCGCTCCAGGGTCACCCGCTACGACTACGAGCGCCGCTGCGAGACGCTGCTGCACGAGATGGCGCACATGTGGTTCGGCGACCTGGTCACCATGCGCTGGTGGGACGACCTGTGGCTGAACGAGTCCTTCGCCACCTGGGCCTCGGTGCTCGCGCAGGCCTCGGCCACCGAGTACAAGCACGCCTGGACCTCCTTCGCCAACATCGAGAAGTCCTGGGCCTACCGCCAGGACCAGCTGCCCTCCACCCACCCGGTCGCCTGCGAGATGCCCGACCTGGAGGCCGTCGAGGTCAACTTCGACGGCATCACCTACGCCAAGGGCGCCAGCGTGCTCAAGCAGCTGGTGGCCTACGTGGGGCTGGACAACTTCCTGGCCGGGCTGCGGGTCTACTTCGACAAGCACGCCTGGGACAACGCCACCCTGGCCGACCTGCTGGTCGCGCTGGAGCAGGCATCCGGCCGGGACCTGTCCTGGTGGAGCGCGCAGTGGCTGCAGACCACCGGCCTGAACTCGCTGCGCGCCCGCTTCGCGGTGGACGCCGAGGGCAGGTTCACCGAGTTCGCGGTGCTGCAGGGCGGCGCCCGGCCCGGCGCCGGTGAGCTGCGCACGCACCGGCTGGCCATCGGCGTCTACGCCGACGACGCCGAGGGCAGGCTGGTCCGGGTGCACCGGGTCGAGGTCGACGTGGACGGCGAGCGCACCGACGTGCCCGAACTGGTCGGCGTGCACCGCGGCAAGCTGGTGCTGGTCAACGACGACGACCTGACCTACTGCACGATGCGGCTGGACCCGGACTCGCTGGTCACCCTGATCGACCGGATCGCGCACATCACCGAGCCGCTGCCGCGCACGCTGTGCTGGTCGGCGGCCTGGGAGATGACCCGCGAGGCCGAGCTGAAGGCCCGCGACTTCGTCACCCTGGTGCTCGGCGGCGTGCACGCCGAGACCGAGGTCGGCGTGGTGCAGCGACTGCTGGCCCAGGCCCAGACCGCGCTGTCCTCCTACGCCGACCCGTCCTGGCGGCCGGAGGGCTGGTCCCGCTTCTCCACCCGCATCCTGGACCTGGCCACCACCGCGGAACCGGGTTCGGACCACCAGCTCGCCTTCGCCAACGCGCTGACCTCCTCGGTGCTCGGCGAGACCGAGCTGGCCGTGCTGCAGGGCTGGTACGACGGCACCAACGTGCTCGACGGCCTGGTCGTGGACGCGGACCTGCGCTGGCGGGTGCTGCGGGCCCTGGTGGCACACGCCCGCGCGGACGAGACCGACGTCGCGGCCGAGCTGGCGCGGGACGCCACCGCCACCGGTCAGCGGCAGGCCGAGCTGGCCACCGCGCTGATCCCGACCGAGGAGAACAAGGCGGAGACCTGGCGGCGGGCCGTGCACGACGACGAGCTGTCCAACTCCACCAACGAGTCGCTGATCAACGGCTTCTCCCACCCCGGCCAGAAGGAGCTGCTCGCCGGGTACACCGGCCGCTACTTCGCCGAGGTGTCCGAGGTCTGGCAGCGCCGCGGCAGCGACCGGGCCATGCCGGTGGTGGTCGGCCTGTTCCCGTCCTGGGCGGTGGAGCAGGCCACGGTCAAGGCCGCCGACGCCTGGATCGCCTCGGACACTCACCCGCCGGCGCTGCTGCGCCTGGTGAACGAGGGCCGGGCCGGGATCGTCCGGGCGCTGGCCGCCCGCGAGTTCGACCGCTCCTGACCTGACGAACGACAGCGGCGGCGTCCCCCTCAGTCCGAGGGTGACGCCGCCGCTGTCGTCAGTTCAGTCGGTCAGTGCTTGGGACCGGCCTGGTCGGCCAGCATGCGCAGGCCGCTGACCAGTCCACCGGCCAGGTCGCCCTCCTTGAAGGAGGCGACCATGCTCATCACCGCGAGCTTGCAGCCGCGGTCGGCCAGCCGGCGGCCGGACTCCACGCCGGTGACGATCTCCACCACGCGCTGTCCTGGCGACACCGCGACCAGCACCGCGTTGGCGGCCTTGGCGCCGAGGCTGCCGTGCAGCTCCTGGGCGCGGGCGTGGATGTCCTCGCCCAGGTCGCCGAGGTAGATGCTGAAGTCCAGGCCGGAGCTGCGGCTGGACAGGGTCAGCGCCTCGTCCAGGGTGGCCAGCTGGACCGGGCTGAACGGCAGCTTCGGTCCGGTGTCGCTGATGTGCCGGGCCGAGGACACCCGGCCGTGCGGCATCAGGACCTCACCGATGGCCAGATCCTTGGGGTCGACGCGGGGCGCGAGTTCACCAGTTGCCACGGGCACCTCCCCGAGCGGTACCGGCGGCCGCGGCCGCCTCGTTGTCGTGCGCCGCGGGAGCGGCGGAGGTGGTCAGGCCTGCGGGGTTGGCACTCCACCACACTGGCTCGTGGGGCCACTCCTGGCCGGGCCGGTAGCGCTGGCCCCGGCTGGAGTCAGGCCACATCGTCAGCAGGGTGATCCCGAGGTACAACGCCAACGGGATCCCCGCGAAGACGAGGATGGTCTCCAGGACGGTCACGGCGGCAACTGTAGATGGTGGGTGCCGGCCCCGCTGGCAGTGGTCCCCGTGCCGCCGTTTGGGGGGATTCGCCAGGTTTCGGCCGGAGGCCGCGGAAGGTAACCCGGAAGTGTGACCGGCACCTCCCCGATGCCCCGATGCCACTCGACCGGCCGAGCCCACTGGGCCGATCGGCCCCGATCCGAACAGCGGCAAATGGCGGCCGCTTTGGCGGCTTGTCTGCGGCGAGCCAGGCTTCTACTTTTCACCTATCCGGGTCTTGTGCACGCAGACTCTTCCACGCAGAGCAGCATCCCACCGATGGGAGACGCCAACATGTCGGATATCAAGACTCTCGAACAGAGCAACGACCACACCCTTTCGGGGAAGCGGTCACTCATCCGCAATGCAGGCGTGCGCATCAGCAACTTTGATGGCGTCCGGATCAGCGGCGCCACCGGGGTACGCATCAGCGCCGTTGATGACGTTTGCGCCTCCGGTCACGCAGGGGTGCGAATCAGCTCGCGCCAGGGTGTCCGGATCAGCTCGATGGACACGGTGCGTGACGGTGTACGCATCAGCGGCGCCGATCGCGGGGTACGGATCAGCGGGGCGGACCGGGGCGTGCGGATCTCGGCGCGCGACGGCGTCCGGATCAGCGGCGAGGCCGGGGTCCGGATCAGCGCGGCCGAGCGCGGCGTGCGGATCTCCGCCCACGACGGCGTCCGGATCAGCGGCAAGTCAGGCGTGCGCATCAGCGACGAGGCCGGGGTCCGGATCAGCGGCCAGGCCGGAGTCCGCATCAGCGGCGAGGCGGGTGTGCGGATCAGCGGCGAAGCCGGCGTGCGCATCTCCGCGCGGGACGGCGTGCGCATCTCGGCCAGGGACAGCGTCCGGATCAGTGGCGAGGCCGGGGTCCGGATCAGCGCGGCCGAGCGCGGGGTGCGGATCAGCGGGGCCGACCGGGGCGTGCGGATCTCGGCGCGCGACGGCGTGCGGATCAGCGGGCAGCACGGAGTGCGGATCTCCGGACACGCCGGAGTCCGCATCAGCGCTCGCGATGGGGTGCGGATCAGCGCCCAGGCAGCCCTGGCGGCCTGATCAGGCCGCGGGCTCCCCGAGGTAGGGCAGCCACTGCGGGTCCGCGTCGGGCACACCGGCCAGCAACCGCCAGTGCTGCCCACGCGGGGTGCGCGGCACCACCCGCAGCCGCCAGCCCAGCTCACTGAGCAGCTTGTCGGCCTTGCGGTGGTTGCAGCGGGCGCAGCAGGCGACGGTGTTCTCCCACGTGTGCTGGCCGCCCTTGCTGCGCGGCACCACGTGGTCGATGGTCTCGGCCCGCCCGGCGCAGTACGCGCAGCGGAACCGGTCGCGGTGCATCAGCGCGGCGCGGGTCAGCGGGATCCGGCCACGGTAGGGAACCCGGACAAACGTGCTCAACCGGATCACCGACGGGACCGCCACGACCTCGCTGGCGGAGTGAACCTGCAGGCCAGCGGCGTCTCCGTGGACGATTTCCGCTTTGCCGCAGACAAGAAGTACGATCGCTCGGCGCACTGGGAGAGCCGTCAGCGGCTCGAAGGTGGCATTCAGCAACAACACACGGCGTCGGCCCCATCCAGGGGTCGTCTCGCTAGGGGCCGCCCGTTCCTGCGCAGGTACAGGAACGCACGCGGCCAAGGCCGGCGGGATACCGTTCGAGGACGAACGGACCCGCGGCGTCTGCCCACCGGCTATGCCGATGGGAGTCGGTTGTCGGTCGGGCACGCGACCACCTCCACCGGATCACACGTAGTCGACCACATAATGCGCTGTTCGCGCACCTGTGATCTGTAACGTGTCGGGCAGGCTCGCCCGAATCTACGGTGAACGAGCGGCTAACCAGTGGAGTGACAACCGCGCATCGGTAGGGTTCCGATCGTGAGCCAGCACTCGTCCGCCCCCCGTTTCTACCCGCCCGCCGAGCGCCTCGACCTGGTCGACGAGCTGCACGGACATCGGGTGCCGGACCCCTACCGCTGGCTGGAAGACGCCGCCGACCCGCGCACCCGGGAGTGGTCGGCCGCCCAGGACGCACTCGTCGCCCCGGTGCTCTCCGAACTGCCCGGCCGGGAAGCGGTGGCCGGCCGGATCGGCACCCTCCTGCAGTCGGGTTCGGTGTCCGCTCCGTTCTGGCGCAACGGCCGCGCCTTCTTCACCCGCCGCCTGCCCGGCCAGGAGCACTCGGTGCTGCACGTCCGCGACGCCGACGGCGAGCGCGCGCTGATCGACGTGGCCACGCTGGACCCCTCCGGCCTGACCACCCTGGACTACTGGGTGCCCAGCCTGGAGGGCGACAAACTCGCCTACCTGCTCTCCAGCGGCGGCGACGAGGAGTCCCAGCTGCACGTGGTCGACGTGGCCACCGGCGCGCTGCTGGACGGCCCGATCGACCGCGCCCGCAACTCCCCGATCGCCTGGCTGCCCGGCGGCCAGGAACTGTTCTACGTCCGCCGCCTGGCGCCCGGCGAGGTGCCCGAGGGCGAGGAGCTGTTCCACCGGCGGGTGTGGCGGCACCGGCTGGGCGCGGACCCGGCCGCTGACGAACTGGTGCACGGCGAGGGCCTGGACAAGACCAACTACTACGGCGTGCGGCTGTCCGCCGACGGCCGCTGGCTGGTGGTCGACGCCACCCCCGGCACCGCGCCCAAGGAATCGGTGTGGATCGCCGACCTGGCCGGTGACGGCAAGTTGCGGCAGATCGTGGACGAGGTGGACAGCGCCTACTGCACCGCCTGGGTCGAACGCGACGGCAGGCTGTACCTGCTGACCACGGTGGACGCCCCGCGCTGGCGGCTGTGCGTGGCCGATCCGACCGAGCCGGGGCGGCAGCACTGGCGGGAACTGATCGCCGAGGACCCCGGTTCGGTGCTGGAGACCGTCCGCTGGCTGGACGGCACGCTCACGGTGCTGCGCAGTCGGCACGCGGTCTCCGAGATCCACCTGCACGATCCGGCCGACGGCAGCCACCTGACCCAGATCCCGTTGCCCGGCACCGGATCCGTGAACGGACTGTCCACTGTGGACAGTCTCACCACGGCGGACGCGGACACGCTGTGGATCGGCTGGACCGACTTCGTCACCCCGCCCAGCGTGCACCGGCACATCCGGTCCACCGGCGTCACCGAGCTGCTGGAGGCGGCCCCCGGCGCGGTCGAGGTGCCCGCGGTGCACACCCGGCAGCTCGCCTACACCTCCGCCGACGGCACCACCGTGCACATGTTCGTGCTCTCCCCCAGCGCCGAACCGGACCAGCCCCGCCCCACCCTGCTCGGCGGCTACGGCGGCTTCTCGATCAGCTACTCCCCGTCCTACAGCGCCTCCGCGCTGGCCTGGGTGGAGGCCGGCGGCGTGTACGCGCTGGCCTCCCTGCGCGGCGGCGGCGAGGAAGGCGAGTCCTGGCACCAGGGCGGCATGCGGGCGAACAAGCAGAACACCTTCGACGACTTCCACGCCGCCGCCGAACACCTCATCGACCAGGGCTGGACCACCAGCCCGCAACTCGCCATCCAGGGCGGCTCCAACGGCGGCCTGCTGATGGGCGCGGCCATCACCCAGCGCCCCGAGCTGTACCGCGCCGTGGTCTGCTCCGCCCCCCTGCTGGACATGGTCCGCTACGAGGAATTCCTGATCGGCCGGATCTGGAAGGACGAGTACGGCACCGCGGCCGAGGCGGACGAACTGGCCTGGCTGCTCGCCTACTCCCCGTACCACCACGTCAACCCGGGCGTGGCCTACCCGGCGGTCCTGTTCACCGTCTTCGAGTCCGACTCCCGCGTCGACCCCTGCCACGCCCGCAAGATGTGCGCCGCCCTGCAATCGGCCACCGCCGGCGACCCGGCCACCCACCCGATCCTGTTCCGCCGCGAGACCGACGTGGGCCACAGCACCCGCTCCATCTCCCGCACCATCACCCTCACCGCCGACACCCTGTCCTTCCTGGCCAACGCCACGGGCCTGACCTTCGGCGGCGATCGGTGAGGCGGCTGGCGGTCGCGGTGGCGGGGTGTGCACTGGCGCTGACCGGGTGCGCGGGCGGGACGACACCGCCGACCACGCCGCCGCCGACGAGCGCAGCTCCGACCACGAGCGCGGGCCTGGCCCCGCCGATCACCCAGCCGAAGCTGGACGCGGCGAAGTTCGCGAGCAGGCCCTGCGAACTGCTCACCGCGGCGCAGTACGGCACGGTCCGGGTCAGCAAACCGGGCAAAGAGGGCGACAGCGTGCTCGGCAAGGAATGCTCCTGGACCACCGCGCAGAACCCGAACACCAGCCTGAACGGCCTGTTCAGCGTTGCACTGAGCACCAAGGCCGACGCGGGCCTCAACGCTCTCTACGAGAAGAAGAGCACCTACGCGGCCTTCGAAGCGGCCACGGTTGCCGGATACCCGTCGGCACACGCCAACAGCGGTGTCCCCTTCGGTCAGGGCGACTGCTTCGGTTACACGGCCGTAAGCGACTCCGTGACGATCAGCGTCGGGGTGCAGATCAGCGACAAGGCGGCAGCCGAGTACAAGACCGCGTGTGGTCTGGCCGACCGGGTCGCGGAGATGGTGATCTCGACGATCCGCTCCGGAGCGTGACCCACTCCACTCCCGCGTCATGATTGCCATCTCGCTGCGTCACCACCGTTGACGGACTGTGTTCAATCGGGGACACAGTCCACAAACGAGGGTCGGGAACCTGTGGGAACCTGCCCTGCGATGTCGGCGTCAAACGATACGATGCGAGACGGCATCGAGCGCAGTAACTGGGAGGGTGTGACATGCCGCCACGGGATCCGGATGCGGATATCTCGCCAGGGCAGGCGAGGCTGAACCAGCACTACGCGACCGACTACTCGGCCGCGAAGACTGGCGGCAAGTTCAAGGTCGACAAGGCGCACGCGCAGAAGGCCATCGACGGCCTCAATGACGCGATCCTTGAACTCGACAAGATCGCGAAGGAAGCGGAGCGTCTGCGGCTGACCGCTGGACCTGGCCGGGATCCGTACAGCGCGGTCGCTGCCGAGAAGATCAACGACCGCGCCATCACCGGCGATGGCTGCCACGCCACTGCCAACAAGAAGTACCGCGAGGCCCTGGTGGGAATGGTCGCCAACCTGACGGCGGTCATGAAGGGCTACGCGGACGCTGAGGACATGAACCGCCAACTCGGAGGCAAGACCCAGTGAACCGCGTCGCGCTCAGCACGCTCGCCATCGTCGGTCTGGCCCTTGTCGCAGGGTGCTCCGGAGGGTCGAACTCCCCGAGCACCAGTGCGCAGCCGCCGACCAGCGGCGCCGCGACCAGCACCAGCGCGGCCGGTCTCGCACCGCCGATCACCCAGCCCAAGCTGGATAAGGCGGCGACGTTCGCCAGTAAGCCCTGCGACCTGCTCACCGCGGCGCAGTACGGCACGGTCCGGGTCAGCGCGCCAGGCAAGGTGGGTGAGAGCGTGCTGGGCCAGGAGTGCACCTGGCGAACCGCCCAGAACCCGAACACCAGCGTGGGCGGCTCCTTCAGCGTCGCACTGAGCACCAAGGCCGACGCCGGTCTCAACAACCTCTACGCCAAGCGCGACACCTACAAGGCCTTCGAGCCCGCCACGGTCTCCGGATACCCCTCGGTGCACGCCAACACCGGCACCCCGTTCGGGGAAGGTGACTGCTTCGGCTACACCAGCGTCAGCGACACCGTCACGATCAGCGTCGGTGTGACGGTCAACGACAAGGCGGCCGCCGAGTACAAGAACGCGTGCGGCCTGGCGGACAAGGTCGCGGAAATGGTGATCTCGACTATCAAGGGGGGTAGCTAGTCATGGCTCCTGATCCCTCGTGCATGCCCCGTCCCAACGCTTTCGACGGGAAGACGATCTACGAGTTCTTCCACAAGGATGCCAAGGGCGCCGAGGCCACCACGGACCCGAACTACGAGGCGTGGCAGAAGCTGGGCGACCGCTACCTCACCGTTCGCGACATGGTCGAGAACGCACTGAAGGCTGGCAAGGTGGCCTGGGAGGGCCAGGCTGCTGACCAGGCGCAGCTCGTGGCCTCGCCGCTGGCTGCCTGGGCCGGCGCCGCGAAGACCGTCTGCACTGACACCGCTTACAAGGTCGCTTCGCAGAGTGGTGACTTCCGGTCGGTCAAGGACAAGGTCGAGCTGCCGCCGGACCCGGGTGAGGAGCCCTGGCTCAACGGCGCCGCGTTCTGGGAGACCGACTACGACGAGGCCAAGCGGGTTCAGGGCGAGAAGACCAACGCGAACCAGCAGGCTCTGCTGGAGTACAAGGCGCAGAGCGAGACCAACACCACGAACATGCCGCAGTTCATCCCGCCGCCGCCGGTGACCCCGGAGACGAGCACGGGCAACCCGAACGAGGTTGATCCCGGCAAGCGGGACCCGAACAGCAACGTCGGGCGCATCGGTGGTGGGGATCGCAACGGCAGCGGCACGCCGAACATGCCGAATCTGCCGCCGCCCGGCTCGGACGGGCGGCCGCCCGGTGGCAACGACCAGCTCGACCCGAGTTGGAACAAGCCGCCGGTGGAGCCGCCGAAGCCGCCGCCGTTCACGCCGCCGCCGCTTACCCCGCCGCCTGGGCCGAACCCGCCGATGCCGCCGCCCATTGGTGGCTGGCCGCCGGGGCAGGGGCCCAACACCGGGCCTGGTCGTGGGCCTGGGGGTGGCGGCGGTACGCCGCCGCGGATGCCGGGGATGCCCGGTGGCGGTAGTGGCCGTGGTGGTGGCGGCGCCGGTGGGTTTGGGCCGCGAGGTGGCGGGTTCGGTCCCAGCGGGGGCGGATTCGGGCCTGGTGGGTCCGGTGGAGTCGGTGCTGACGGGCACGGGCCCGGTGGTGGGCGCGGTGGCGCCGCCGGCGGGGCTGGTGGCCGGGGTGGCATGGGCGCCGGTGGCGGTATGGGCGGCGGCGGAGCCAAGGGCGATGAGGACAAGGAACACAAGCGGCCCAGCTACCTGGTCGAGTCCGATGACATCTGGGGCGACAACACGCTGGTCGCACCGCCGGTCATCGGTGAGACGCCGCCCGGGTACCGCTGACGCTGAACTAGGAAGAAGCCGTGCTGAGAGCCAGAGTCACCATTTCGCTGCCCGCCTACGACGTGGTGTGGGAGAGCGAGAACCTGCAGGACAAGCACCCGACCCTGGGCATCCCCTCCTACGGGGAGACCTACCAGGACCGGCTTGACGTGCAACGGCGAGCCTGGCAGGAGCTGGAGGGGCTGGGCCTGGCCCGTGGCGGGCGGGCCCACCCCGACCTGGTGGACACCTTCCACATGCTCGAGCGGCCGCAGCGGGAGTTCTACGGCTGGTACAGCGTGCCCGGTGGCGGCGAGCAGCGGGCCGCGCTCGCCGCCGCCTCCGGGGACGAGGCGGTGCTGGCCGAGATCCTCGAGGAGAAGCTGGTGCTGTCCCCGGTGCGGCCGACCGGGCTGGTCGACGCGCTGGTCTCGGCGCTGCCGGACAAGCCGGCCGCGCGCGGGCAGTCGTTCAACTTCCCGGCCGAGACCTTCGGTGGCGGGGACGGCGGCGGCCGGGGCGGTGGGCGGCATTCGCGGCCCGCGGAGGACGAGGGCGGGTTCATGATGTCCTCGCGCAACAGCGGCGGGGCCAGCCCGCAGCGGCTCAAGGAGATCATGGACAAGCCGCGCACCGGTGGCGGTCAGCTGTTCGTGGCCGCCAGGGACCGGCTCGGCTCGCGCAAGCGCTCCGAGAGTCCGCTCACATTCATCGACAACGTCGACGGGCGCTACCTCGGGCAGAAGATGCGAGGTCCGGACGGTAGTCAGTGGGTCATCGTGGCCCCGGCGGACCGGCGCACACTGGCCCAGAAACTCACCGAGATGGCCGCCTCGGTCACCAACCGCTGAGACCGCTCCGTAACATGGCACCGTGCCGAACGTTGTCACCCAAGTTAGTGACATGACCGCCCAGTTGTCCGCGCGTGAACCACAGGAGTGGCTGTTCAGCTCGGCTGAGTGGCTGGCGAACAACCAGTGGATCATCACCAAGCCCATCAAGATCATTTTGGTCATGGTGGGCGCGTTCCTGCTGCGCTACCTACTCCGGCGGATGATCGACAAGCTGACGACGAACTCCAGCGCCGGGCGGGTGCCGGTGCTGCTGCGGCCGCTCAAGGAGCGGGCGCCGGAGGCGATCAAGGCGGCGGCCGGGCCGTTGCTGTCCGAACGGCGGGCGCAGCGGGCCAAGACCATCGGCTCGATACTGAAGTCGATCACCTCGATCCTGGTCTTCGGCATCGCGTTCCTGATGATCCTGGAAACGCTGACCATCGACATCACGCCGATCATCGCCTCGGCCGGTGTGCTGGGCGTGGCCATCGGTTTCGGCGCGCAGAACCTGATCAAGGACTTCCTGTCCGGCATCTTCATGATGCTGGAGGACCAGTACGGCGTGGGTGACGTGGTCGACCTCGGGCCGGCCACCGGCACCATCGAGACGGTGGGGCTGCGGGTCACCACGCTGCGGGATGTCAACGGCACGGTCTGGTACGTGCGCAACGGCGAGGTGCTGCGGGTGGGCAACTCCAGCCAGGGCTTCGCGGTCGCGGTGGTGGACTTCCCGGTGGCGCACAACGTGGACGCGGCCAGGGCCACCGAGCTGATGGCCGAGGTGGTCACCGACGCGGCGACCAGGACCCCGCTGCTGGAGGACGTGCTGGAGCCGCCGGAGGTGCTCGGCGTGGAGAAGGTCACCGCGGACACGGTGACCCTGCGGATGACGGTCAAGGTCCGCCCCGGCCGCCAGTGGGCGGTGCAGCGGGCGTTGCGGGCCAAGATCATGGCCGCCTACGACGAGGCAGGCATCGAACCGCCTTACCCGAACGGGCGGCCCAACGGACCCGAGGCGCCGCCTGCCCCGGAGAAACCCAAGAGCTGAGGCAACGGGGAGAATGGCTGCCATGGGCACTCCGGAGACCTTCTACGACCTCGTCGGCGGCGAGGACACCTTCCACCGCATCGTGGGTCGCTTCTACGCCGAGGTCGCCAAGGACGAGGTGCTGCGGCCGATGTACCCGGAGCAGGACCTCGGCCCGGCCGAGGAGCGGCTGCGGCTGTTCCTGATGCAGTACTGGGGCGGCCCGCACACCTACTCCGATCAGCGCGGGCACCCGCGGCTGCGGATGCGGCACGTGCCGTTCACCATCGGGCCGATCGAACGGGACGCCTGGCTGCGCTGCATGCGGATCGCGGTTGACGAGGCCGGACTGGATCAGGAACGCCGTGACCAGCTGTGGGCCTATATGGAGATGGCCGCTAACAGCTTGGTCAACTCCTGGGTGTGATCCAGACCGCGAAAGTCGGGAAACTCACGGATCACCCAACCGGGCCTTGAATGTCGGACCCGGATGGCAGGATGAACCATCGTGCGACGATCGCCCGAGGTGGACCCCGACATCGCCGGGGGCAGTGTTGATCCTGCCGCCGCGCCGCCCTGGTGGCGGGACTCCGTCTTCTACCAGGTCTACGTCCGGTCCTTCGCGGACTCCGACGGCGACGGAGTGGGTGATCTGGAGGGCATCCGGTCCCGGCTCGGCTACCTCGAACTGCTCGGCGTCGACGCGCTCTGGCTGACCCCGTTCTACCGCTCCCCCATGGCCGACCACGGCTACGACGTGGCCGACGCGCGCGATGTGGACCCGCTCTTCGGCGACCTCGCCGCCTTCGACCGGCTCATCGCCGACGCGCACGCGCAGAACATCAAGGTCACCGTCGACCTGGTGCCCAACCACAGCAGCGACCAGCACGACTGGTTCCAGGCCGCGCTGGTGGCCGGCCCTGGCAGCCCGGAGCGGGAGCGCTACATCTTCCGCGAGGGCCGCGGCCCGGACGGCGCGGAGCCGCCGAACAACTGGCCGAGCATCTTCGGCGGACCGGCCTGGACCAGGGTCGAGGACGGCCAGTGGTACCTGCACCTGTTCGCCCCGGAACAGCCCGACCTGAACTGGCAGCACCCCGAGGTCTGGGCCGATCTGGAGCAGACCCTGCGGTTCTGGCTGGACCGCGGCGTGGACGGGTTCCGCATCGACGTCGCGCACGGCATGGCCAAGCCGGCCGGGCTGCCGGACATGAACCCCGAGGACATGCCCGGCCCGCACCTGCTCTTCGACAACAACCGCGATCCGCGTTTCGACAACGACGGCGTGCACGACATCCACCGCATGATCCGCAAGGTGATGGACGAGTACCCGGGCCGGATGGCCGTCGGCGAGATCTGGGTGCAGGACGACGAGCGGATGTCCCGCTACGTCCGCCCGGACGAGCTGCACCTGGGCTTCAACTTCCGGCTGGTGGAGACCGACTTCGACGCCGATGCCATCCGCGGCGCCATCGACCACTCGCTAGCCGCGGTGCGCGAGGTGGGCGCGCTGCCCACCTGGACGCTGTCCAACCACGACGTCGTCCGGCACGTCACCCGCTACGGCGGCGGCGAGCTGGGCGTCAAGCGGGCGCGGGCGATGACCCTGGTCGAACTGGCGCTGCCCGGCGTGGTCTACCTCTACAACGGCGAGGAACTGGGCCTGCCCAACGTGGAGCTGCCGGACTGGGCGCTGCAGGACCCGTCCTGGGAACGCTCCGGGCACACCGAACGGGGCCGGGACGGCTGCCGGGTGCCGATGCCCTGGGAGGGCGAGCACCCACCGTTCGGCTTCTCCCCCGGCGACAACACCTGGCTGCCGATGCCGCCGGAGTGGGCCACGCTGACGGTGGAGGCCCAGCTGGAGGACCCCGGCTCGATGCTCTCGCTGTACCGGCAGGCCCTGGAGCTGCGCAAGAGCCACGAAGCGCTGCGCGGTGACGAGGTCGAGTGGTACGGCGCGCCCGCGGGCTGCTTCGCCTTCCGCCGCAAGCCCGGCGGGCTGATCTGCGCGCTCAACACCTCCGGCGCGCTGGTCCCGCTGCCGCCCGGCGAGGTGCTGCTGAGCAGCGGTCCGCTGGAAGGCGAGCACCTGCCGCCGGACACCGCGGCCTGGCTGGTCTGAACTGTGGGAAACCCGGTCGACGTGGGTCGGCCGGGTGCCGCAGGATCGGCGGCGATGAACACTGGACGCGCCGCCCTGCTGGTACTGGCCGCCGCGGTGCTGTTCGGCACCACCGGCACCGCCCAGGCCCTCGGACCCACCGGCCTGGACCCGCTGACTGTCGGCTCGGCCAGGGTGGTGCTGGCCGGGGCGGTCCTGCTCGGCCTGGCCGCCCTGCGCGGCGCGTTCCGGAACGTGCCGAGGGCGTCCTGGCCACTGGTGGTCATCGGCGCGGTGGGGGTGGCGGTCTACCAGGTCGGGTTCTTCTCCGGGGTGTCCCTGGCCGGGGTCGCGGTCGGCACCATCACCGCGCTCGGCTCCTGCCCCGTGTGGACCGGGCTGGTGCAGTGGCTGGTCACCGGGCAACGGCCCGGCGGCACCTGGCTGGCCGCGACCGGGCTCGCGGTGGCCGGGGTGGGCACGCTGGTGCTCTCCAGTCCCGGCACCGGCGGCAGCGGTTCGGACGCGGTGCTGGGTGCGGTGCTCGCGCTGGCCGCCGGGCTGGGCTACGCGATCTACACCGTGTGCGCGGCCAAGATGATCTCCGCCGGGCAGCGCTCGGACGGGACGATGGGACTGCTCTTCGCCGCGGGCGGACTCGCGCTGCTGCCGGTGCTGCTGTGGCGCTGGCCTGGCGGGCTGGACGGCGGCGATCCGGCCTGGCTGTCCGGGCTGGGGGTGATCGGCTACCTGGTGCTGGTGCCGACCGTGCTGGCCTACCTGCTCTTCGGCGCCGGACTGCGGGTGCTGCCCGCGGCGAACGTGGCCACGCTCAACCTGGCCGAGCCGGTGGTGGCCGCGCTGCTGGGCGTGCTGGTGCTGGGCGAGGCGTTCACCGGCGGCGGGGTGCTGGGCGCGCTGCTGGTGCTGGCCGGGCTGGGCCTGCTCGCGTTGCCGGGCAAGGAGAAGCGGCGGGAGCCGGTGGCCCCCGCCGCCTGAGCACTCAGACCAGCAGCGGCAGCAGGGCGTGCCTGCGCCGGACCACCGCGCCGAAGCGGGCGTCGATGCGCATCCAGGCGTCCGTCGCGGTCACCTTCACCACGTCGTCGGCCGGGCCGCCGGTGAGGAAACCCATGCCGGACAAGGCGAACAGCGCGCGCAGCGGCACCTTCACGTCCAGCCCGCTGCCGGAGACCGTCAGCACGGTCTGGTCCAGCAGCGAGGCGGGCGGGGTGCCGGTCGGGCCGGTGTTCTCCTTGGCCAGCTCCACCCCCCGGTCGGCCAGCTCGCTGATCACCGCGACCGGCAGCAGGTCCACGTGCAGCCAGCCGATGGCAGGCGGCAGCGCGGACCGCCACAGCATGTCCTTCGGCGGCCCGGGATCGACCCGTTCGCCGCCGACCACGGCCAGCGCGGTGAGCAGCTCGCTGCCGGTCACCGTGACGTCCGAGGGCTGGATCGAGCCCTGGATGGACCGGGTGGCCAGCACGTCGAACGGGGTGCCCGCCCAGGCGTCCAGCAGCCCGCCCTCGCGTTCCTTCAGCCGCACCGCCACCTGCTGGTCCAGTCGTACCGCCCTGGCCACGAACGCGCCGAGATCGTCCCGCTCCACCGGATCGGGCACGTGCAACTCAGCCAACACTCTCCCCCACCTGGTAACCGGCGAGGAACTCCCGCTCGGCTCCACTCAATCGTCGTGGTCGTTGTGCGGACACGTCGAAGGGGACCAGCGTGGTCCGCGCCGTCACCGCGACCGGGTCCCGCACCGTCGCGCCCGTGTGCAGAGTGTGCCGCACCACGAAGCTGGCGTGCCGCAGGTTCTCGATGCTCACCTCGGCGTAGACCTCGCCGCCGGTGTAGCGCAGCTGGCCCTTGTAGTCGACCTCCAGCCGGGAGAGCACCAGACCGTTGGACAGCTCGGCGAACCCGAGCCGCGCTGCCTGCACGAACAGCAGCCCGGCTCGGGCCTCCTCCAGCAGGGTGACCACGGCGGCGTGGTTGACATGGTGGAACACGTCCATGTCGGCCCAGCGCGGCCGCACCTGCGTGATGTAGACGGGCATCAGCGGACGATACTGCGCACCCGGCGAGCCACCACCGACAGCGTCGGCAGATCCAGCTTGCCGACCTCCTTGATCTCCTGCAGCGCGGCGCGGGCGCGGGTCAGCCTGGAGACGTTGGCCTGCTCCCACTTCTCGATCTTCTCCTCGACGCTGTCGTCCACGTCGCTGGTGCGCAGCACGTCCAGGGTGATCTCCCGCAGCGAGGCGTAGAGGTCGTCCCGCAGGGCCAGCCGGGCCAGCGCGTGCCAGCGGTTGCCGCGTTCCAGCGCGCTCACCGAGGTGAGCATCCGGTCCACGTCCAGGTGCTCGGACATCGCGAAGTACAGCTCGGCGGCCTCCCGCTGGCTGTGCTCGCCGACCACGTTGTCCCGTTCGGCCAGCTCGGCCACCTCGGTGACATCGAGCAGGCAGTAGGTGTGCAGCAGCGAGGCGATCCGCCTGGCCAGCTCCACCGGCACGCCGTCGGCGACCAGCTTCTCCGCGTGCTCGACCACCTGTTCGCGTTCCCGGCCGCGCAGCAGGTCGACGGTGTCCGGGCCGACCTGGCCGATCAGGTCCTGGAAGCGGGCGATCTCCGCGCCCACCGCCAGTGGCTGCGGCCGGTTGGACAGCAGCCAGCGGCAGGCCCGGTCCAGCAGCCGCCTGGCCTCCAGGATCATCGCGTCGGCCACCGCGGTGGGCACCACGTTGTCCAGCTCGTCGATGGCCCGCCACAGCGAGGGCAGGTCGAAGACCTTGGTCACGATGGCGAAGGCGCGCACCGCGTCGGTGGCGCTGGCGTTGAGTTCCTCGGTCAGCCGGAAGGCGAAGGACACGCCGCCGCCGTCCACGACCTCGTTGACCAGCAGCGTGGTGGTGATCTCCCGGTGCAGCGGGTGCCTCGGGATGGCCTCGCCGAAGCGTTCCCGCAGCGCGGACGGGAAGTACTCGGGCAGCCGCCGGGCGAACGCGCCGGACTCGGGCAGATCGCTGGCCAGCACCTCGTCCTTGAGCGCGAGCTTGACGTGTGCCAGCAGCGTGGCCAGTTCCGGCGAGGTCAGCCCCTGGCCGCTGGATTCCAGGGCCTTGAACTGCTCGCGGCTGGGCAGCGCCTCCAGGGTGCGGTCCAGCCCGGTGCGCTTCTCCAGGGCGGCGACCAGGCGGGCGTGCACGGACAACATCGGCGCGGCGTGCGCGCGGCTGATGCCGAGCACCGCGTTCTGCCGGTAGTTGTCCGCCAGCACCAGCTCGGCGACCTCGTCGGTCATCTCGGCCAGCAGCTCGTCCCGCTGTGCGCCGTCCAGCCTGCCGTCGGCGACCAGCCGGTCCAGCAGGATCTTGATGTTGACCTCGTGGTCGGAGCAGTCCACCCCGGCGGAGTTGTCCAGCGCGTCGGTGTTGACCTTGCCGCCGGCGCGGGCGAACTCGATCCGGCCGAGCTGGGTCAGGCCCAGGTTGCCGCCCTCGCCGACCACCTTGACCCGCAACGCCTTGCCGTCCACCCGCAGCGCGTCGTTGGCCTTGTCGCCGACCTCGGCGTGCGATTCGGTGGAGGCCTTGACGTAGGTGCCGATGCCGCCGTTCCACAGCAGGTCCACCTGGGCGAGCAGGATGGCCTTCATCAGCTCGGCCGGGGACAGCTTCGCGATGCCCTCCGGCAGGCCCAGCGCCGCGGCCACCTGTGGGGAGACCGGGATCGACTTGGCGCTGCGCGGGAAGACCCCGCCGCCCTCGCTGATCTTGGCCCGGTCGTAGTCGTCCCAGGAGGAGCGGGGCAGCGCGAACAGCCTGCTGCGCTCGGCGAAACCACTGGCCGCGTCCGGGGCCGGGTCCAGGAAGATGTGCCGGTGGTCGAAGGCGGCCACCAGCCGGATGTGCTCGGAGAGCAGCATGCCGTTGCCGAAGACGTCGCCGGACATGTCGCCGACGCCGACCACGGTGAACTCCTCGGTCTGGGTGTCCAGCCCCAGCTCGCGGAAGTACCGCTTCACGCTCTCCCAGGCGCCGCGGGCGGTGATGCCCATGGCCTTGTGGTCATAGCCGACCGAACCGCCGGAGGCGAAGGCGTCGCCCAGCCAGAAGCCGTAGTCCTTGGCCACGCCGTTGGCGATGTCGGAGAAGGTCGCGGTGCCCTTGTCCGCGGCGACCACCAGGTAGGTGTCGTCGCCGTCGTGCCGCACCACCTGGTCGGCCGGGATCACGGTGCTGCCGTCCGGGCCCGCCTGCAGGTTGTCGGTCAGGTCGAGCAGGCCGGAGATGAACATCCGGTAGCAGGCGATGCCCTCGGCCCAGAACGCCTCGCGGTCCAGCCCGGCGTCCCCGGTGGGCTTGGGCGGCTGCTTGACCACGAAGCCGCCCTTGGCGCCGACCGGCACGATCACCGCGTTCTTCACCGCCTGCGCCTTGACCAGGCCCAGAATCTCGGTGCGGAAGTCCTCCCGCCGGTCGGACCAGCGCAGACCGCCGCGGGCCACCGGGCCGAAGCGCAGGTGCACGCCCTCGACCCGGGGCGAGTACACGAAGATCTCGAACCGCGGCCGCGGTTCGGGCAGGTCCGGGATGGACCTGGGCTCCAGTTTGAAGGCCACGTAGGAGCGCGGCTGGCCCTCGGCGTCCCGCCAGAAGTAGTTGGTGCGCAGGGTGGCGTTGATCAGGGTGAGGTAGCTGCGCAGGATGCGGTCCGCGTCCAGGCTGGTGACCTCGTCGATCCGGGCGGCCAGTTCGGTGCGCAGGTTGTCCGTCTGCACCTTCCTGGTCTCCTCCGAGACGGCCGGGTCGAACCGGGCCTCGAACAGCCGGACCAGCGCGGTGGCCACCTCGGTGTGCGCCAGGACGGCGTCCTCGATGTAGTCCTGGCTGTAGGGGGTGCGGGCCTGGCGCAGGAACTTGGCGTAGGCGCGCAGCAGCGCGGCCTGCCGCCAGGTCAGCCCGGCGCGCAGCACCAGCTGGTTGAAGCCGTCCACCTCGGCCTGCCCGCGCCAGGCGGCGGCGAATGCCTCCTGGAAACGGGTGCGCACGGTGTCCAGGTCCTCGGTGGCTATCCGCTCCAGCACCGCGGGCTCCAGCCGCAGGCCGAAGTCGAAGATCCAGCACTGGGCGCCGTCCTCGCGGCGGATCTCATACGGCCGCTCGTCGACGACCTCCACGCCCATCCGCTGCAGCATCGGCAGCACCTGGGAGAGGGTGACCCGGCGGCCGCACAGGTACAGCTTGAACCGGCGCTCGCCCGGTTCGGCGTGCTCGGGCACGTAGAAGGAGAGCGCGGACTGCCCGTCCTGATCCAGCAGGCCCTGCAGCCTGCGCAGGTCGGCCAGGCCCTCCTCGGCGGAGAAGTCCTCCTTGTAGGCCTCCGGGAAGGCCAGCGAGTAGCGCTGCCCCAGCTCGTTGACCGACTCCGAGCCCGCCTGCACCACCGCTCCGGTGGCCTCGAACTGAGCCTGCCGTTCGGCCAGCACCGCGTCCACCATCAGGTCGTCCCAGCTGCGCACCGCGTCGGTGAGCTGCTGCTGGATCCGGGTGGTGTCCGGCACCGAGTCCACCGCAGGGTCGGTGTGCACCATGAAGTGCACCCTGGCCAGCTGGGACTCGCCGATCCGCGCGCTGTACTCCAGCGAGGTGCCGGACAGCTCGGCCAGCAGCACCTCCTGCATGGCCAGCCGCGAGGTCGTGGTGTAGCGGTCGCGCGGCAGGTAGACCAGGCAGGAGTAGAAGCGGCGGTAGGGATCCCGGCGCAGGAACAGCCGCAGCTTGCGGCGTTCGGCCAGCGCCAGCACCTTGGTGACGGTGTCGTAGAGCGCGTCGGTGTCGATGGAGAACAGCTCGGTGCGCGGGTAGTTCTGGATCTCCTCCAGCATCCGCTGCCCGGAGTAGGACTCCAGCGGGAACCCGGCGCGCCGGATGACCTCGCGCACCCGGTTCTCGATGACCGGGATCTCCAGCACGTTGTCGTGCAGCGCGATGGTGGTCAGCACACCGAGGAAGCGGTGCTCACCGGTGACCTGGCCGTCCGCGCCGAAGGTCTTCACGCCCACGTAGTACGGGTAGACCGAGCGGTGCACGGTGGAGGGCGCCGATGCCTGGGTGAGCACCAGCAGCTCGGGCGCCAGCGCCTGCGCCGCGGAGTCGGGGCCCGCAGTCAGGCTGCGCGCGGCCAGGCTGTCCTGGCGCAGCACACCGAGACCGGAGGCGAGCACCGCGCGCAGGGCCGGGTCGCCGTCGGGGGTGTCCCGGACCAGCTCGTAGTGCCGGTAGCCGAGGAAGGTGAAGTGGCCGTCGGCCAGCCAGCGCAGCAACGCGGCGCCGTCGGCGACCTCGGTGCCCGGCAGCGGCGGCGGGGTGCTGCTCAGCTCCTCGGCGAGCTGGATGGCGGTGCCGCTCATCTTGTCGGTGTCCTCGACGACCTCGCGGACGTCGTTGAGCACCGAGAGCAGCCGCTGCTCCAGCTCACGGGCCCGGTCCGGGTCGGTGATGAGGTCGACTTCCAGGTACATCCAGGATTCGGCCAGCGCCTCGGCAGGCGGGTTGGCCGGATCGGCGTCGGTGAGCACCTCGTGCAGCCCGCCGGCGACGTCCCGGCGCACCACGACGATGGGGTGCACCACCCGCTGGGCCTGCACGCCACCGCGGGACAGTTCGGCGGCCACCGAGTCGACCAGGTAGGGCATGTCGTCGGTGACGATCTGCACCACGGTCGCCGGGCAGCTCCAGCCGTCGGCCCCGGCGCTGGGGTTGAGCACCCGGATCGCGGGCCGGCCCGGCACCCGGGCGGCGGCGAGTTCGTAGTGCGAGCGGACGGTCCCGGCGAGCACGGCGGGCTCGTCGTCGGTGACCTCCTCCGCGGGCGCGTGGCGGTAGTAGAGCCGGATGAGGTCGCCGATCTCCGGCGCGGTCGCGGCTGCGCGTGCCAGCAGCTCGTCGCGGACCTGTTCGGGGCTGGCCTGCACTTCGGGGGTGGGGTCAGCGGGGGTAGTGGTCTCGGTACGTGACGGTGCGGCGCCCAACGGTGCTCCGGTCGGTTTCAGGTGCGGCTTGCTCCACAGCTCCCCGGCACCTCGGTGTGCCGGGACCAGGTTCACCCTACGACTCCAGTTCGCTTCCCGTGGGGGCAGGGAGTCTCGGAAAGGGCGCTGGCCAGCAACGGAATCGGTAACCGAAACGATCAAGCGTCCACCTGGTGGTGAGGTGTGACTGAGATCGCGTCACTTTGGTGCCGTCCGGGTCACCCGAAGGACGGATCCCGATTCGGCGGCGTCCAGGCCTGCTCCCGCGGCACATCGACCACCCGCGGCTGCGGTTCGGTCGGGTCCTCGACATCCGGATACCGCGGCGGCTCGGGCAGCATCGAGGCGTTCGCGGTCGCGTCCATGGCCCTGGCATACCCGAACGGATCCGGATCAGGCGCCGCGAACGGATCGGGTTCCCCGGTGATCTGGGGGCCGCAACGGCCAGTGAAGGGGCCGTCGTCCTCCGCGCCCGCCGAGGGCTGGATGGGTGGGTGGAAGCCGCTGACCTCGGCGGACCGGGGTTCGGCGCGGTGGAAGGTCACCTCGTTGCGGAGCAGATCGGCCGGGTTCATCGGCTCGACGACGACCGCAGGGGGGTAGACCGGGTCGGCGGGGCTGCTGGGGCGAGCGGGCACGACCGGGTCGTAGGAGAAGTCGGCCGGACCGGGCGGGGTGCCATAACCGGGCTCGGCCGGGTGCGCCGTGTCCTGGTCGTAGCCGGACTCGGCCGAGCTGTGGCCGTAGCGGGGTTCCGCCGGGGGCGCCGGGTCGTGGCCGTAGCCGGATTCAACGGGATCCGCGGAGTTTTCGGTGTATGCGGGGTAGCCGGCTGGGTCCGCGGAGTAGCCCGGTTCCGCCGGATGCGCGGGCTCCGGGGTGGCCGGCTGGTAGCCGGGGGCCGGTACGCCGTCGACGGTGAAGCCGTGGCTGTGCTCGGCTGCCGGGGGCTCGGTGTCCGCCGGTGCGGGGCTCTGGTCGGCGTAGTCGGTCCCGGGGTCCTCGCGGCGGCCGGTCTCGTAGGCGGCGAGGGCCTCGGCGAGCAGTTCGGCGAGCTTGGCGTCGCCGCGGGAGCGACGTTCGAGCTGGTCGGTGTGGTGGGTGTCGCTTGGGTGAGTCTCGGTGTGCTGGGCGTCGGCGTGCTGGGCGTCGGCGTGCTGGAGGTCGGTCCAGGCCGGGGGCTGCGGGGCGGGTTCGAGGTCCCGGGGGGCGAGGTCCGGATGCGGCTGGGCGGCCTCGGGCTGAGCAGGCTCGGGCCGGGCGGACTCGCGCGGCGCGAGATCCGGGTGCCTGGCCTCCGGCTGCGCGAACTCGTGGTGCACGACGGGCTGGTGGTCCAGTTCGTCGTGGGTCGCGGGTCGGTGGTCCGACTCGTGGTGCGCCACTGGCCGGTGATCCTGCTCCTGGTGCACGACGGGCCGGTGATCCAGATCCCGATGCGCCGACGGCTGATGATCCGGCTCGTCGTGCGCGACGGGCCCGTGATCCGGGGCGTGGTGCGAAACCGGCTCGTGCTCCGGGGCGTGGTGCGCCACCGGCCCAGGGTCCGAGGCGTGGTGCTTGACCGGCTCGTGGTCTGGGGTGTGGTGCGTGACGGGCTGGGGGTCCGGGGCTTCGGCGGGCCGGGGCGGCGGGGGCAGCGCGGGCTCGTAACCGCCGTCGGATTCGGTGTCCCGCAACGCCTGCGACCAGTCGAAGTCCAACGCCTCCGCCAGCGAGGACCTGCGCCGGACCCGCGGCCCCGGAGCGGGCGCCGGTTCCTCGACGACCGGCGGCTCCACGGCCACCGGCTCGGGCTCGACGGCCACCGGCTCGGGCGCCGGTTCGGGCTCGGGTGCGGACGCCGGCTCTTCGACGGGGACCGCGGGCTGGGCCTGGTAGTCAGCGGTGGCCGCCCGCACGGACGCGAAGTCCGCGGGCGGCGCGACCGGTTCCGCGACAACCGGCCGCAGCCCGGTTAACGAGGCCGCGTCCAGTTCCGGGGGCCGGGGCGTCTGGTCGGTGATGATCGGCTGCGGCGCGGTCGGCGCCTCGAAGAACAACGGCTGCTCGGACTGCCCGAGCGGCGCCGGCTCGGACGGCGGCAGGGCGGCGAACCGGGCTTCGTGCTCGGGCGCGGCGCGGCGGCCGGTGGCTTCGGAGCGGGTGTGACCGCTGGTGGCCTCGGCGGAGGGCTGCTCGGTTGCCGGGTGGGGCGGGGCGGGGAACGCGCCGGTTGTGTGGGGGGTGTTGGCGGTGGCGGGGTTCGTGGCGGTGAAGTCGGTGGGCGCGCTCGGCCGGGGGCCGGGGGCCGGGTAGCCGGTGACCGGGCTCGGAGTGTCGAACTCGGCGGGTCCGGCCGGGTGGTGGCCGGAGGTCGCGTTCGAGGGCTCGAAATCGGGGGCTTCGGCCGAGCGTCGGGTGGCGGGGGTGGGCACCTCGAACTCGCCGGTCTCGGTGGCCCGGCGGGAGGGGGTCGCGTTCGGCGCGGCGAACTCGCCGGTTTCGGTGGTGCGACGGCCGGAGGGCGCGCTTGGCACCTCGAACTCGCCAGTCCCTGCGGCGCGACGGGAGGGGGTCGCACTCGGCATCGCGAACTCGCCGGTCTCGGCGGCGCGGCGGGAGGGGGCTGCGTTTGACGCGGCGAAGTCGCTGTTCTCAGCGGTGCGGCGGCTGGGGGTCGGGTTCGACGCGGGGAGTTCGCCGGTCTCGCCGGGGCGGCGACCGGGGTTCGGGTTCGGCGTCGCGAACTCGCCGGTCTCCGTGGTGCGGCGAGCGGAGGGCGGGCTCGGCATTGCGAACTCGCCGGTTTCGGTGGTGCGGCTCCCGGGGGGCGCGCCTGGTGTTGCGAACTCGCCAGTCTCGGTGGTGCGGCTACCGGGGGGTGTGCTGGGCAGCTCGAACTCGCCGGTGCCTGCTGAGTGGTGATTGGCGGTGGTGCTGGGTGCGGGCTGGGCGGCGGCGTGGGTTGCCGGGGCCTCGAAGTCGGGGGGCCGGGGCGCGGTGAACTCGCCGGTCGCGGTCGCACGGTGGGGAGTGGGGGCCGGAGGGTCGAACTCGGTGGGTGGCGTCGCGTGCTGGCTGGGGTTCGGCGGGGCGAAGCCGGCGCTGGGGGTTGGGGGGTGGGTGGCGAAGGTGGGGTGCGGGGTGTCCGCGTTGGTGGTGTTCGCGCGGCGGGCGGCCCGGGATTCGGTGGGGGGCGGGAGGTCCGTGGCGCGGAAGCGGGGTGGGGTGGTGGCGTGTTTGGCCCTGGCCAGGGCGCGGTCGGCCTCGGTGATGAGGACGTCGGCGCGGGTGCCCGGCCGGTGCTGGGCGACGCCGGTGTTGACCGTGACGGGCAGGGCCGGGGACAGGCCGGCCACCTCGGTGCGGAGCTGCTCGGCCCAGCGCTGGGCCTGGTCCTGGGTGGCGCCGGGGAGCAGGACCGCGAGTTCCTCGCCGCCGACCCTGGCCACCGCGGCCTGCTGGGGGGCGGTGTCGCGGACGCGGTCGGCCACGGTGCGCAGCAGCTGTTCGCTGACGTGGTGGGGGGCGGTGTCGTCGAGTTTGCCGACGTCGAACAGGACCAGGGCCAGGGCGTGGCCCGGGTCGCCGCCGTTGACCACGTCGTCCAGTCTGCGGCGGAAGCCGCTCTGGTTGAGCAGGCCGGTCAGGTCGTCGATCTCGGCGGCGGTGCGGCGCAGCATGGGGACCGCGCCGCGCGGCGTGTCGCGGCGGACCCTGCCCCTGCGGAGCATCGCGGTGACCTGTTCGCGCAGGCCCGCCGCTGTCTCGCCCTGAAGCTGGGGCACCGGGATCTGTTCGATCAGGGCGACCCGGACCCGGTGCACGGCGCGCTGCCGACGGCGTTCGGCGGCGTAGGCCGTGCGCAGGCAGGACAGCGCGTCCGCGTAGTCGCCGCCCATCTCGTGCACGTGCGAGAGCGCGGTGAGGCTTTCGGCCAGCAGGGGTTCCAGGCCGTGCCGCTGGGCTGAGTCGGCGGTGGCGCCGAGGAGTTCGGCCGCGGTGTCCGGTTGACCGGAGGGCAGGTAGTGCCGGGTAGCCAGGGCCAGCCGGATCCAGCCGGCGCTGGAGGCCACTGGGGCGCGGACCGGCTGGTCGAGCAGGTCGTGCGCGGCCGAGCGCGCCTCGCCGGGACGGTTGGAGTCCAGCAGGGCGCAGACCAGTTGCAGGATCAGGCGGGCGCGGGCGTGCCCGCTGTCCGCGGCTGGGTCGGCGAGCTGGTCCAGCAGGGCCAGGCCTTCCCTGGCCGCGTGCACCGCGGCGGGCAGGTCGCCCCAGCGGCGGTGGTGGGCCGAGGCCACCGAGTGCAGCAGGCCGCGCAGCACCAGCACGACGTCCGGCTCCAGGTCCGGGTCCTCGCCGTAGAGCTGGTCGGCCTCGGCCAGTGCCTCGGCCAGCTCCGGCACGCTGCCCAGGTGGGCCAGGCAGTCCACCAGCTGGACCATGGCCGCCGCGCGCAGGCTCCGGGGCGCCGTGCCCGCCTCCAGTACGGGGCGGAGCACGGCGAATCCGGTCAGTGGCGCGCCGACCACCCTGGCCGCGTTGGCCAGCTCGACCCGCAGCCGCCAGGCCAGTTCGGTCTCGTCCATGGCCTCGGCGGCCCGGAGCGAGGCCACCGCGCGTTCGGCGACGACCACCCCCTGGCCGAGACGGTTGAGCGCGAACAGCGTCAGCGTCTCGGCCCGGAGGCGGGTGTGCTCGTCACCGTCGGCGACGGCCAGTTCGGCGGCCCGTTCGCTGAGCAGCCTGCTCAGCTCCGGCGCACGCCAACGAAGTTGCCAGGCCGAGACGACGAGTGTCCCAGCCTTGCCGTTCTTCGCCCGCTCTGCGCCCAAGGCCGCCACGGAGTTCCCCGTTCAGCCTCGTGTGAGCTTGCGATGTGTGACCCGGTGCGGACGCGCGGCGTCCGGGCCGAGCCGGTCGATCTTGTTCTTCTCGTAGCCCTCGAAGTTGCCCTCGAACCAGAACCACTTCGACTCGTCCTTGTCGGTGCCCTCCCACGCCAGGATGTGGGTGCACACGCGGTCCAGGAACCAGCGATCGTGCGAGATGACCACCGCGCAGCCGGGGAACTGCTCAAGCGCGTTCTCCAGTGAGCTGAGGGTCTCCACGTCCAGGTCGTTCGTGGGCTCGTCGAGCAGGATCAGGTTGCCGCCCTCTTTGAGCGTCAACGCCAGGTTCAGCCGGTTGCGCTCACCACCGGAGAGCACGCCCGCCGGCTTCTGCTGGTCCGCGCCCTTGAAGCCGAACGCGCCGACGTAGGCGCGCGAGGGCATCTCGACGTGGCCGACCTTGATGTAGTCCAGGCCGTCCGAGACGACCTCCCAGACGTTCTTGTTCGGGTCGATGCCCCCGCGGCTCTGGTCGACGTAGGACAGCTTCACCGTCTCGCCGACCTTGACCACACCGGCGTCGGGCTGCTCAAGGCCGACGATGGTCTTGAACAGCGTGGTCTTGCCGACGCCGTTCGGGCCGATCACGCCGACGATGCCGTTCTTCGGCAGGCTGAAGGACAGCCCGTCGATGAGCACGCGGTCGTCGAAGCCCTTCTTCAGGCTCTCGACCTCGACCACCACGTTGCCCAGACGCGGGCCCGGCGGGATCTGGATCTCCTCGAAGTCCAGCTTCCTGGTCTTCTCCGCCTCGGCGGCCATCTCCTCGTACCGGCTCAGCCGGGACCGGGACTTGGTCTGCCGGGCCTTGGCGTTGGAGCGGACCCAGTCCAGCTCGTCCTTGAGCCGCTTGTGCAGCTTCGCGTCCTTCTTGCCCTGGACGGCCAGTCGCTCGGCCTTCTTCTCCAGGTAGGAGGAGTAGTTGCCCTCGTAACCGATGGCGCGGCCGCGGTCCAGCTCCATGATCCACTGGGCCACGTTGTCCAGGAAGTACCTATCGTGGGTGACCGCCAGGACGGCGCCCGGGTAGTTGGCCAGGTGCTGTTCCAGCCACAGCACGCTCTCCGCGTCCAGGTGGTTGGTGGGCTCGTCGAGCAGCAGCAGATCGGGCTTGGACAGCAGCAGCTTGCACAGCGCGACCCGGCGGCGCTCACCACCGGAGAGGTGGGTGACCTCCGCGTCACCCGGCGGGCAGCGCAGCGCGTCCATGGCCTGCTCCAGCTGGGAGCCGATGTCCCACGCGTCGGCGTGGTCCAGCTCCTCCTGGAGCTTGCCCATCTCCTCCATCAGCTCGTCGGAGTAGTCGGTGGCCATCTGCTCGGCGATCGCGTTGAAGCGGTGCAGCTTCACCATGATCTCGCCGACACCCTCCTCCACGTTGCCGAGGACGGTCTTCTCTTCGTTGAGGGGCGGCTCCTGCAGCAGGATCCCGACCGTGGCGCCTTCAGCGAGCTGGGCGTCACCGTTGTTCGGCTGGTCGAGGCCCGCCATGATCTTGAGCACGCTCGACTTGCCCGCCCCGTTGGGACCGACGACGCCGATCTTCGCGCCCGGATAGAAGGCCGTCGAGACGTCATCGAGGATCACCTTGTCCCCGTGCGCCTTGCGGACCTTCCTCATGGTGTAAATGAACTCGGCCATGGCCGCGATCGTAGAGCGGTGCCCAGGGGGCCACGTACTGCGGTCGGGCGGATCCGCTCAGAGAGCGTCCGGACTTCTCGGTGAACGGCTCCACCCACGATCGTCTTCTCGGTGGACTCGGCACCGCTTGGCGCGTGTTTTCGACCGCATGACGCAATTCGGGGACAGCGGGCTCCTGGCTGGTCAGGCGGCGGGGACGGCCTCCCGTTCGGGGTCGGTCAGCTCGGCGAGGACGTCTTCGAGGGGGCCGTCCAGCGGGAGGCCGAGAGCGATCCGGCCGGCGACCGCGGCGTTGCGGACGGCCTCGCTGGGACCGCGGGCCGGGGTGGCGGCGGGGGTGTGTGGGTGGGCCGGGGCCGGGCGCGGGGTGGGCAGGGCGGTCAGGACCGCGGGGGCGGTCGGGGAGTCGGCGGGCGCGGAGTAGGCGGGCGTGGGGTCGGCGGGCGTGGAGCGGGCGGGAGTGGAGTAGGCCGGGGCGGGGTCGGCGGGCGGGTCGGTGGGCGGGTCGGTGGGAGCGGGGTCGGCGGGGGCGAAGTCGGTGGCGGTGAAGTCGGCGGGGGCCGCGTGGCCGGGCTGGTCGTACAGGGGTGAGCGGAGCACGTCGGCGGTGCAGTGGCGGAGGTTGGGGCCGATGGCCTCGGCGCGCACCTCGGTGGCGGTGCGGCGGGTGCCGTCGCTGGCGTCGTACTCCCGGGTGCTCATCGAGCCGTGCACCAGGACCTGGTCGCCGCGGCGCAGGCTGGCGGTGACGCCGTAGGCCACGTGGTCCCAGCAGTTCACCCACAGCGACACCGAATCGCCGTTGGTCCACTCCTGGCGTTCCTTGTCGTAGCGGCGGGAGCGGCTGAGCAGGCGGAAGCCGGCCACGCGGGCGTTGGCGGGGGTGTGCCGGACGCGGATCTCGCTGGCGATGCGGCCGATGACGGTGATGGGGGTCTCGAACATGTGGGGCTCCCTGGGGGTGGGGGTGTGGGGGGTGTTGGGGTCGAGTCTTGTGGGGGATGGGGGGTGGGGAAAGGCGGGACGGTGGGGGCTGTGGACAGGTGGTGGGTTGTGGAGCAGTGGCGATCTTGGGGGTGGTGCGGGGCGGGGAATGTCGGTGGGGAGTGGTAACGAGTTGACTGAGTGAGGACTCACTCATAATGTGGGGGCATGGTGGTTGACGAGACGGGGGCCCTACGGCGGCGGCGGGCGCCCGCGATGAGTCCGGAGCAGCGGCGGACGGAGATCATCCGGAGCACGTTGCCGCTGCTGGCCACGCATGGGCTCAACGTCACCACCAGCCAGATCGCCAAGGCGGCCGGCATCGCCGAGGGCACCGTGTTCCGGGCCTTCGCGGACAAGACCGAGCTGATCAACGCCTGTGTGGAGGCCGCGCTGCGGGTGGACGAGCTGGTCGATCAGCTCACCGCGATCCCGCAGGCGGGGCCGCTGACCGACCGGCTCGCCGCGGCCGTCGGGACCATGGACGCCTACTTCTTCCGGATGGGCTCGGTGCTCAGTGCGCTGGCCACCACCGGTTACCGGCTCGACGAGGCCAAACACCGCGCGCAGACCAAGCAGACCGAGGATCTGGCGCACCTGCGGCCGGTGCTCACCGCGGTGGCCGAGCTGCTCGGCGCGGACGGCGCCCGGCTGCGGGTGCCGACCGACCAGGCAGTCCGGTTCCTGTTCGGCCTGGTCGTCTCCAGCGGCCTGGGCCGGACGCCTCAGCAGCTCGATCAGGCCGAGATCGACGACATCGTCGGTTTCTTCCTGCACGGCGCGCTCACCCACTGATCACACACCTCTTGGGGGAGGAACTTCACCGATGACCGAACTGATGATCAGGGCCTCGGAGGTCAGTAAGACCTTCGGCAAGGTCACCGCGCTCGACCGGGTCAGCGTCGAGGTGCCGCAGGGCACCGTGCTCGGCCTGCTCGGGCACAACGGGGCGGGCAAGACGACGCTGGTGAACATCCTCAGCACGATGTTCCCGCCCAGCTCCGGCACGGCCAGCGTGGCCGGGTACGACGTGGTCGCCCAGCCCACCGAGGTACGCCGCCGGATCGGCTTGACCGGGCAGTTCGCCTCGGTCGACGAGGACCTGACCGGCACCGAGAACCTGGTGCTCATCGCCAGGCTGCTCGGCGCCGGCCGGCGCGCGGCCCGGCAGCGGGCGGCGGAGCTGATGGAGACCTTCGACCTGGCCGACGCGGCCGGGCGGGCGGTCAAGACCTACTCCGGCGGCATGCGGCGCCGGCTGGACCTGGCCTCCAGCCTGGTCGGGCAGCCGCGGATGGTGTTCCTGGACGAGCCCACCACCGGCCTGGACCCCTCCAGCCGGGTCGGCATGTGGGAGGTGGTCGAGGGCCTGGTCGCCGGCGGCACCACCATCCTGCTGACCACCCAGTACCTGGACGAGGCCGACCGGCTGGCCGACTCGATCACCGTGCTGAGCAAGGGCCGGGTGGTCGCCCAGGGCACCGCGGCCCAGCTCAAGGCGGAGGTCGGACAGCGCACCGTGGCGGTGTCGCTGGAACCGGGCACCGACCCGTGGCACGCGGTGGAAGCGATCCGCCGCGGCGGCAAGCTGCCCACCTTCGACCCGGAGCGCAACTCGATCAGCGTGCCGGTGCTGGCCTCCAAGGAGCTGGTCACCGTGGTGCGCGCGCTGGATGAGGCCGGCATCGAACCCGCCGGGCTCGCCCTGACCGAACCCACCCTGGACGACGTCTACCTGGCCCTGACCCACAGCTCCCCGAGCGCGGCCTGAGAGGACATGTGATGACCGCGACCATCGCCAGGCCGGAGCTGCCAGGGGTGTCCACCCCGTGGCAGGGCAGCGGCCTGTTGACCCAGATCTGGGTGCTGACCGGGCGTTCACTGCGCCCGGTGCTGCGCGACCCCAGGACGCTGGTGTTCAGCCTGATGCAGCCACTGCTGATGCTGGTGCTGTTCAGTCAGGTGTTCCGGGTGATCGCCGAGGGGCCGATGTTCCCCAAGGGCGTGGCCTACATCGACTACCTGCTGCCCGCGATCATGGTCACCACCGCGACCATGGTCGGCGTGCAGGCCGGGGTCGGGCTGACCAGCGATATGAAGAACGGCGTGCTGGCCAGGTTCCGCTCGATGCCGGTGAGCCCGGTGGCGGTGCTGATCGCGCGCAGCGTCGCCGACCTGACCCGCGGGCTGATCGAGCTGGTGGTCATGCTCATCGCGGCCGCCCTGCTCTTCGGCTTCGCCCCGGCCGGCGGGCTGCCGGGCGTGATCGGCGCGCTGCTGCTGGCGCTGGCGGTCGGCTGGAGCCTGGGCTGGCTGTTCCTGGCCGCGGCCGCCTGGCTGCGGGAGAGCACCACCGCGCAGATGGTGGGCATGATGGCGCTGTTCCCGCTGCAGTTCGCCTCCAGCGCGTTCGTGCCGATCCAGAGCCTGCCGGGCTGGTTGCAGGTGGTGGCCGAGGTGAACCCGATCTCCTACGCCATCAACGCCGCCCGCGATCTGGCGCTGAACAACCCGGTCGGCTCCGGCGTGACCTCGGCGCTGGTGGCCAGCGCGGGTATCGCGGTGGTCGGCGCGGTGCTGGCCGAACGCGGGTTCCGCCGCCCCTGAGCCGGTAGGTGGCCGGGGGTCAGCCGTCGCGCTTGCCCCCGGCCATCCGCTTGAGCATCTCGTTGTACGCGGTCAGGTCGGCGTCCCCGTCGGACTCGGCGTGCCGGTCGGCCCGTTTGGCGTCCCGCGCGTCCGCCTTGGCCCACTGGGCGAGCAGCGCGATCACCACCACCAACAGCGGCAACTCACCGGAGGCCCAGGTCAGGCCGCCGCCGAGGCGCTGGTCGGAGAGCAGGTCGGTGGCCCAGGGCAGCGCGAGCTGGTTGTAGAAGGACGCGCCGATCACCGTCGAGCCGCTCATCAGCGCGATACCGAAGAAGGCGTGGAAGGGCATCGAGGCGAACACCAGGCCGAGCCTGCCCAGCGGCGGCAGCCTGCGCGGCGCCGGGTCGATGCCGATGACCGGCCAGTAGAAGACGTACCCGGCGAGCAGGAAGTGCGCGTTCATCGCCAGGTGCGCCCAGTGCAGCGGCAGCGCGGCGTCGAACAGGCCGGAGAAGTAGAGGCCGTAGAAGGAGCCGACGAACAGCGCGAGCGCGACCAGCGGGTGCGTCAGCAACCGGCTGACCGGCGAGTGCACCATGGCCAGGATCCACTCTCGCGGTCCGGTCGGGGCGTCCTTGCCCGCGGTGGGCAGCGCGCGCAGGGCCAGCGTGACCGGGCCGCCGAGCACCAGCAGCACCGGGGCGAGCATGGACAGCAGCATGTGGCTGCCCATGTGCACGCTGAACATCGCGGGCGAGTAGCGGCCGATGCCGGAGCTGGTGGCGATCAGGATGGTCAGGCAGCCCGCCACCCAGGCGATGGTGCGGCCGACCGGCCAGGCGTCCCCACGCTTGCGCAGCCTGCGCACCCCGGCCAGGTAGACCAGCGCGGCGGCGATCGAGAGTGAGCCGAAGAGCAGGTCGAACCGCCAGTCCAGCAGCAGGGCCAGGAAGGTCGGCGGGCCGTCCAGGTTGTAGCCGATGAGCAGTTCGGTGGTGCTGGGCTGGGCGCTGATCTCCCCCGGCGGCGGGGTGCCGCCCAGGGCGACCGCGATGCCGATGGTGGCCAGCATGAGCAGCATCTCGATGCCGCCAAGGCGCATCAGCACCGAGCGGGACTCGTCCGCGCCCAGTGCCCGGACCCCGCGCTGCCGCTGGAGATAGCCGACCACGCCGAGCACGCCCAGCGCGCCGATCTTGGCCAGCACCAACGTGCCGTAGGGCGTGCTGAACACCTCGGCGGGCGTGAGCCGGACCAGCGCGTTGATCACGCCGGAGACGGCCAGGGTGATCCAGCAGATCAGCGCGAGCTTGGAGAAGCGGCGGTAGGCGAGCTGGAGGTGGCCGCCGCCGCGGTAGGCGTGCGCGACCAGGGCGACCAGGCCGCCGACCCAGAACGCGGTGGCGAGCAGGTGGAAGATCAGTGAGTTGGTGCCGACGTCGTGCGAGCCACCGGAGGCCGAGTGCCCGGTGACCGCCACCGGCATCAGGCACAGCAGCGAGAAGGCGAACGCGGCGAAGGTCCAGCCCCAGGACAGCACGATCCGGCAGGCGATGGCCAGCAACCCGGCCAGCAACGCGGTGGCCACCCAGGCCTTGGCCTGCTCCAGCGCGTCGATGTAGACGATCAGCTGGGTCGGGTTGAGCACCTGCGAGACCGGCTTGCCCAGCGCGTTGGCCACGAACAGCGGCACCATGGCCGAGGCGGCCAGGAACCAGCCCAGCGCCGCCCAGCCCGCGGCCCGCACCGCGGCGTACCCGTCGGCGGCCAGCAGCCCGGTGCGCTGGGCCGGGGTGAGGAAGACCGCGAACAGCAGCGAGCCGACCGCGATCGCCGCGCACACCTCGGCGATGGCCCGGACCAGCGACTGCCCGAACCGGGTCACATCGCCCGGATCGGGCAGGCCGTACTCGGCGTACACCCGGCCGGGTGATAGCGCGGTGAGCGCGACCGCCACGCTCAGGGCCAGCAGGATCCCGACGATCACCAGCACCGCCATGCCGCCGGTGGGACGTCGAACGGGGGTGGGGTCGACCTCGTCGGTGCGCTCGGGTGCCACAGGACGAGCGTAGGCAACGAAGAACCTGGAAGGGGGCGCGACCCCGGTCCAGGTTCCGGCTACGATTTCGACCCGGCGGCTCACCTCCGCCACTGCCCTCATAGCTCAGCTGGATAGAGCGAGAGACTTCTAATCTCTAGGTCGCAGGTTCGAGTCCTGCTGGGGGCACGCTCAGCATCTACAACATCGGGCGCGCTAGATGCAGTACGACCCTCGCAGAGGTCACCACCACCATCTGCACACCCCCGGCAGGCCGTTTGACCTGCCGTTTCTTGTTGTTCGGCTGCCAGGGTGGCCAGCGCGGCTAGCTCTGCTGCGTGCAGGCTCAACGTGATGTGCACCTGGTCGCTGTCCTGGTCCAATGCCACGGCCAGCTTGGTGACCTCGAACAGCGTGCGCAGGTGTGCAGGTGCCCACTGGGCCAGGGTGAGCACCATCACCGGCAACTCATCCAGTAGAGCGATCTCGTCCAGGCTGGGCAGCGGGTGCGGGTCGTTGCCATCCTCGGTGTCGAGTTGGGCGATCACAGCCAAGGTGGTGTTCTTCCGGCTGTCCAGCTCGTTGTAGTCGGTGCGCAGCGCCTGAGTGAACGGGTCGTTGGGGTCTCCGGCGCGCGCCTGGGTCATGATCGCGGCCTGTTGGCGTGCGATGTCGGCCAGGACGCGTTGGAGTCGTTCCCGCTCAACACTGCGCCTTTCGGCTTGCGTGGTGTCGGCGGTAGCTAGTTCAGCGGCCAACACCGTGTGCCGATCTGGGCCGAAAACGCTGTCGTTGAACACGGTGTTGACCGCATCCAGCACGGCGTCTTCACGCAGATACACCGCTTTGGGGTGACCTTCATACTTGTCGGGTCGCCCTCGGTTATTCGCCCGTGGCCAACACTGGTAGTAGGTGCTTTTACGGCGCTTGTTACCGAACATGCGGCGACCGCATCCACAAAACAGCAAGCCCCGCAACACATACGTGCGCAACGTAGCCGGGTGGGAGTTGAGATCATTACCTGATCGTGAACCGCGCCGGGCGAGCCTGTCACTGTTGATCTCGTCGTACATCCATTTAGGAATTAACGGTTCATGCGTGGGCTGGGTTGACCATACCCACTTCATCGGATCGTTGACCTGACCACTACCGGAACTAGTGCGCCGCCGATTAAAGACCATATAGCCGGTATATTTGGGGTTGCGCAGGATATCTCCCACCGTGCTTTTACCCCATACTCCCCGCGCTCTTTTCGCACCGCCAGGGGGCATGGGTGGCGGATACCGCACAGGGTCAGCGTTCAACCGGTCAGCGATATCGCTATATCCCAAGCCTTCATGGTAGCGCCAATGCGCAATCTGGGTAACCACGGGTCCACGTACTTCATGGGCGGCAAGTTGGGTTTTCTTCTTGCCCTTGTCAGCCTTGTCTTTATTCGGGTGCGGCAGAATTTTTCCTTCGTACCCATACGGGGGCATGCCTATGTTGTAGCCTTCGCGGACGTGTTCACAGAGTCCACCCCATGATAGTTCTAGGGTGTTGAGAACCTCGTATTCGGCAATGACGCGGTTCACGCCACGCTGCAACACCTTTTGCGACCGGCGACCGTCCAACATGATCGGTTCGTTAGCAGCAAACAGCGGAACTTCACACTCGTCAAGTTCCCGCTCAATGGAGAGCCCTTCAAACTGGCGACGGGCTACCCGCGCGATTGATTCGCACATCACCACGTCGAACCGTCGATCCGGGCGGCTCGCTTCAGCCAGAAGGTCAGCAATGCCGCCTTCACGCGGGATCGGAATATCGTAGCGTTCGTAATCGGTACCCTGTCCGCGCTCTGCTAGATCTTTGCGCCCTGACTCGACATCATAGAAATAGGCGACCACGGTCCAGGCTTCCGGCAACGGCTGTTTAGAGTTTCGTACTTGTCTCATGATGGACTGGCGCGGATCTTGGTTATCGTCTGTGGACGTACGCGCCAGGATCGCCACCCGAACATTGCCTGTCAGCAAAGCAACAGGCATGCCCAGGGGTGATACAGCGTGATCGGACAGCCCGGAGGGACCAAACACCGTTGCCGGTGATGATCCGGTACGAGCGAACGCAGGCGGGACACGCCCGTCCGCAGAGTGATTGACTGTCACGACCGTTCTCCTTTCTGCTCAGATTGTTTCTTGTGTTCGGCAATCAGGATCAGTGCTTGCCGTAGCCACATCGCGAGTTCTTGACGAATGCGTTCCCCTTCCGCGCCACCGATGTAGGTGATCGTGACGCGGAACTTCAATGGACCGCGTGCCCGCGCGGTTTCATGGTACGCCTGCCGCGCCCTTTTCTCTACGCATTTCTCAATGTCAGTTGTGCTTGCTATGTCATGGTTTTCTCCTTGTTGTGTCTGTTGTGGACGGTCATTCACCTACATGATCGACTCCTTTCTGTTGGTAGTAGTGAGCTTCGTTGCGGTCGCGTTGCGTTGGTCCGTTCGGGTGTGCCGGCCTATGCCGTTTCCAGCAGAGGCAGAGGTAGTGCGGAACCTGGTGTTGTTGCTGGTTTCGAACGGTTTTTGGGTTTTAAGGGGTGTGCCGCGGTTCTGCCTCTCAGCCCCTGCAGTGCAGGTCAAACGATGTTCTCGCTGCTGCGCGTAGGGTCTGGGTGGCTCTGCACGGCAGAGGTACGTCTAGGGCGGCTCGGATGTGCTGTCGCGCTGGTATTTTTCCCATTTTTCGGTGATATCGGCCAGGTAGTAGCCGTTGAGGTTGGTGCCGTTGATGCGGACTTGCCCAGCCGAAATTTTGAGTGGACGAAGAACTGTGGCAAGTGTGCGCCCGGTCCAGCCCTGATAGCGCTGATCCCGTGCGACTAAGCCAGGAAGAATGTCCTTGGTCCACATTTCTTCGCGGATACCGAACACACCGAGTACGTCAACGACGGCTTGTTCATCGACTGCCGTAGGTGGCGTGCTGCCGCCGCGCTGCGCCCGATTTTTTCGAGCTTCGGCGATGGTGTCGGCATCGAGTCGAGGCAACCCAGCAGTAGCGCGCTGTGCACCATTGCGGTGGGCTCGATCGCGCGGCAGTAGCCGGATTTTGGAGATCATGGGTTCGCGTGCCTTGGCGGCGTAGATGTAGCACTTTCCGGCATCTTCGGAGGCTTCACCAGATTCGGGGTTGAGTCGATCCGGTCGCCACCCCTCGCCCACACGATTAGTGCCGAGTACCAAACGAATATCTTGATTGCGGCACGGCAACATGATCTTGGTGGGCAGCGTGTCCGCGATCGCCCTCCCCAACGTGTCGGAGGTAGCTTCAGAGGCGGCGAACACCACACCGATCCGAGCCTTGCGCCCGGCTCGCAGCAGCCGCACGCAGAGTTCCTTGGCCTCATCACTCAAGGCGGGGTATTCGTCGATGAACAGCACCACCGCAGGCCGCTCTGGACTGACCTGCCACGAGTCGCCCATACCGAGCTGGCCAAACAGGCGTGGTCTGGCTTCGGCGTAGTCCAACGCATCGGCAAGAGCACGCTCGATGCCCTCACGAGTGCGTGCCCTTCTGGCGATGGCACCGCCGAGCACGTCCAGGCCGTCACCGGAGGGGGCCAAGTCCCAGGCTTGCGCATCTCGGCAGGCCGAGACCACATCAGCCAGCGTCCGCAACGTGACCGACTTGCCCGCACCGGGTACGCCGATCACGACCACGTGCGCGCCGAACAGGCACAGCCCAAGATCGGTGCCGTCCATCCGTTGGGCGATCACATGGGAGTCCACAATGGACAGCGACCCCGGCTCGTACTGTGGTGCCTCCGGCATCTGTGCGAATGGATCACGCAGCGCCAGGCGAAGCACAACCCGTGCCCGCCGGTCGCTGGCTGGTGTGGCCAACAGGCCACCTGCTGGTAGATCCAGAGTGGTTTCCAGCGCGGCAAGTTTGTCGATCAACGCATCGGGGGTGCCCCGTTGCAAGATCACCGGCACTTGCCAACCCCACGGCTGACGCACAGCTTCCTCAGTGCCACGCAGCTCGATGCCTTCGGTCTGCACAGCCCGCGTTACACAGTCGGCTGCTTCCTTGCGGGTGTGGGCGTCGGCGATCGGGAAAGGCTGGCCCATCGCCCGGTCGGTCTCGGCTTGTTCCTGCTCGCCTCGGCGGCGCAGCACTGCGCCGATGACCGCGAACGGCACGGCCACGAGGATTGCTCCGATCAGGTAGGCCAGCCAGCCATAGAACTGGGCAGCGGTCAGCACCGCGGCCATGATCATGAACGCCATGGCGACGGCTGTTGCGGTGCGTCGCCACGCTGCTCTACGCCACTGCGCCCGGAGGCGCTTCTCGCGCTTGGCTTCGCCTTCTTTTACCGCATTGGCAACGACTTTGGCGAAATCGGTGTAGGCCACCAGGTACGGCGCCAGCCTGGCCCACGACCACACCAGGCCGCGCTTGGTATCGCCCAGCGTGCGCCACCCTGTCCGCAGCAGCGCAAACAAGCTGCACTTGATCAGGCCACCTGTTGCCCACAGCGCCCGATGCCGCAGCCAGCTCAGAACATCAAGAACCGTTGGTGCACAACACTTTCCTACGAACTTCGCCCATCGAGTCAGAACGACGACGAGGGGCACAGCCGCGAACCAGCGCAAGCACCGCTGAACAATCGCGGCCACAGTGCACACCAGGTGCACCAGATGCCACACAACACGCGCCACATGATCGCGGATGCTGGATACCTTGGCGCGCAGGGCAGCCAGCACGCGAACGCCAATCAGGGCACATCGCACCCATCGCCGGTTCCTTGCTCGGACTCAGCGAGTGCTCGGTCAAGCCGGGCATGCAGGGTGTCCATCCAGTACGACATGGACGTATCCCACACGGTCGAGGCTTCCCGGCAGATTTCCTTATACAGCCAGGTGTTCAGCGCTGGGTCAGCGACGAATTCCGGCAGGTCTTCGGCGAACTCGCCCAGGCGAACCAGGCGTGCTTGGAGGTCTTCCCATTTTTCGCTCATTCATCACAACCCCCTTCATGGGGGTCATGGAGTACATGTGTTTTATCCATGCACTCCATGCAATCAGGGAGCCTAGGCATCTACCAGAGGCCAACTCAGCGAATTAACTGCATGTGCTGCATGAAGCGCATAGACTGACCATATGCGCCGCGAACCCACCGACCACCGCCCCGACTACATGATCATCGCCGACGACCTTCGCGCTAAGATCACCAGCGGAGAGCTGGCCGTGGGTGATGAGATCCCCTCGCACGCAGCCTTGCGCAACACGTGGGAATCGACGTTGCCCACAGCACAAAAAGCCGTGGACGTCCTCAAGGCCGAAGGCTACGTGGCAGCGATCCGGGGCAGGGGAACTTACGTGATCCGCAACGACCCACCAGCCACCCCGGCGAACGAGTTCGCCCAGATGTTGACCTTGGTGCACCAGCGGTTGGACAGTCTGGAAGAGACCGTGCGCAAGCTGGCCGAGCTCAACGCCGCTACGCGCCGAGCGAGTCCACCACGGCGGACAGGTCGAGCCTGATCTGTTCCAAGCGCTCCACCGCCAGCTGCGCCGAGTACCGCAGATGCGCATCCCTAACAGCCCCGTCGGCGGGCTGCTGGTAACTCTCTGATGAATCCTCACTGCTGGTGTTCATGCGAGCACCTTTCTACGACCCCGAGCATCCCCTCATTCAGGCGACACGCTATGCCGCCACAGATTTAGGTGAATCAACAACTGACGGGGTTCCGGGCTGTGGTACAGCACACAGTGACAGGCTGACTACCGTCAGCACGTGATGTAGAGGTAGCTCAACGCCAGGTAGCGGGGCGTCCCTTGTGGACACAAGCCATTGTGCTTACAATCAACAACTTCTTTTTCAGTAGAACCAGAAAAATGGCAACAAACAGCCCAACTCTCAAGACTATCTCTTGCCTCCAAACGAAACCATAAAGACAGTCTTCACAGCGACCAGGAAAAAATGAAGCAGTGGAACCTCATCAACACCAGGCCCCACCACGACGCTTCAAAATGCCTAGTCTAGAACGTAGATCACATTGTCTGGATTAGTAAGCCATAGGCTGTGTTGACCATCAGGTGCGATGGTCAGGCCGTAGTGGTCGTGGGAAGGTTTCCCAGCTTCCAGCCAACTTTGGTAGAGAGTTTGGATGGTGGGCCAGAGTTTCCGGGCTCCACCCTGGCTAACGGTTGTCATGTCACCGTGGTGATCCAGGGTAATCCAGGACCCGCTATCGATGTCGGTAGCACCCCAGCGTTCTGGGTTACCTAGATCGTCGAGCCGGGTGTACCAACTCAAGCCAGGAATTACGAGCTTAAGCAGGAACTCAAAGTCGGCTGTAGTGATCAAGCTCGGATTGTCACCCTGACTCACTGTTTCTGGTTCTTGGTTGACAATTCTGATCAGCTCCCCAAAGGGCAGTCCAGCACGCCCATCAGCGGGACGTGCCTCAATGAACGCCGCGACTTCTGGATGAAATTGACCGCTGGCAACACGCTCCGTCGTCATGGACAGAGCAATGATGCCGAACCCTAGGTTGACTACGATTACACCATTATCGGCAGTCTGTTCTAGCCATGATTGCGGGACTTTTCGAGTGGAACAGGTTGCGATGATCCGATCATAGGGAGCGTTTGCCGGGAATCCTTGCAGCCCATCGCCGACGATAATTTCTGGCCGGAAATCAAGACTGACAAGAGCGGTCTTTGCCGCCCTGCTGACAGCAGAGTCGATTTCGACACTAGTAACATTCTGGGCACCAAGAGCATAGCTCAGAAGCGCCGTATTGTATCCGGTACCTGTTCCGATCTCAAGGACTCTCATACCTGATCTAGCCTGCAATACCTCAAGCATGACCGCCATCACGAACGGCTGAGTCGACGAACTGCAGGCAATTCCGCTCTCGTCATGACTTGTTACCAAGGCGTCGTCGCTGTACACCGCAGCCAACCACTCCTCCGGTTGCCTCCGGTCTATGGTGACAAGATTTTCGGCAGCATCAAGAAGGGTGAATTTAGGCACGAATACGTGCCGCGGAACATCGAGGAACGCCTGGCACCACAGTCGATCTTGCAGAGTTCCTTTTTGCCGAAGCAAGGCAACAAGCTTACGGCGATCTTGAATATAGTCATTCGTTGTTGTCACAGCTCTGAATTTCCTTGTGAGAGGAGTCTGGCTAGCGCTTGACTGATCGGCAAAGCTGTTTCTTCTTCGATCCACCCCCACTGACCGTTGGGGTTAACATCAATCAGAAAGTGATCACCAGAGGGCGTAACAATCATGTCTATTGCAGCGAACTGCAACCCGAGGCGTTTTACGAGTTTTAGCGTACGCGTTTTCACTTCGTCGGGCAAAATCCATGAGGTGTACTTGAGATTTGCATAGTCGCGCCTCCAGTCGATCTTTGCTGCAGAAGAGAGCGCATCTATGCGGGCGACAAATACACGTTCTCCCACAACGGTGACACGTAGTTCGTACTCCTTTTCGAGCCTCTCCTGAAACTTGTGGGCAGTTAGCTCGATGCTCTCATCGAGTTCATCAACAATTACTGGGCTAGTGAACAGCAAACTTGGGGCACTCGTAAACGGGGTTCCGCAGAGGGTCTTATAGACAACACTTCCCGTGCGACTGAAGAATGTTCTGGCAGCTTCTTTTATGTTGGTGACTATTGTCTTCGGAACCATGAGCCCTACGTCCGTGGCTACCTGAAGGTGATACGGCTTATATGAAGCAGCCGCGTTACACGTGGGGTGATTCACATAGAGCGCCGGGAGGCTAGATAGCACTCCTCCGAAACCAAATCTTGCCTCGCTTGCACACCACGATCGTTCTACGCCGGCAAGAGTGGAATCGACCCGAAACATAGTTGGACGCCGGTAATACACTGAACGGATATCTTCTAAGTCCACGCTTCGGTAGGAATCTGCCAGCTTACCGATCCACCGTCCGGAAATTAGCCTAGCCTCGAACTTCAGGCATTGTGGAAAGTCGGCAACATCAGTTCGAAATAGTGGAACTTGGAGATCATGCAGTCGGCTGACTACCATGTCCGCTGTCGTGTCCAGCGGAGAAGTAAGAATCAAGACAGTCATAGATCAGTGTCCGGGAGGATAAAAGTCTCGGTGTCGCTGTCAGGCCAGGACTGGTGATCCCGCGTTGTAGTCTGATTGGTTGACTTAGTGACCGTTTGTTGCGTCCCCGTCTCGTATGTCCCGGACGTGATCGGCAAAACGCCGGCGTTCGTCATCTGAGCAATTGGGTCGTACCGAAGTCCGGTCAGATCCACGATTTCGTGCGCTTCAGTCGGCACCATGCGCCGCAAACCAAAAGACCGTGCCGTCCCCGCGTCCCACTCACGCGCCTCACCACGTCCAGTGGAGAACAACGTCGACGCCGGGCTGATCGGGTCTACAGAAGATAGGTTCTTCATACCGCATTCTCCTCAATGACTATTGCGTAACGGACACAGTTAAGACAGCCCAGGATCCGAAGTCAGGCGGCAAAAAACAATCAGGCACGAGCAGCTGATCACCGTGAACGTAAAGCACGTGACTGCATGTTCAGCTGGCGCTGAAGGATCGCCTGCCGCCGCGAACGGTGCGACAGCGCTGCCTCGGCCAGCGCCCAGCCCAGGACCGCGCCAAGAGTGAGTAGGAAGCTGCACCCGAGCACGACCACTAAGACCATGCCCTCCACCTCCTCAGTCCTAGCCGCTGGACAGCGAGTGTGGCGGCGTCTCAGCGCTACACGCCAGCTTTTTGGCAATCTTTGGCCCCTGGCCTTGACCAGCGCCAACGCCCGGCGGCAAGGTCTAGTCGAGCATCGGATCTCACGGAGGGGATGCAAGTGATGGCAGAACGTGACATTGACTTTGTTGGCGGAGACAAAATGTCGCCAGAACTGACCTGTCCGGCTGTGTACGTCGAAGCTGCTACCGGCGACATTAGCCTCATTGGGCGGCGCGTCACCGATCCAGGCACACTGGCCAAACTCACCGAGCATGTCCCAATTCATGATGATGAGACGGCGATCTGGCTCCCAGCGAACCTGAAGCCGTCCCTGCTGGAAGCCCTCAACGGCGAGTACGAAAAAGGCCGCCGCGGGCATGGCGACCCGTCGTTTGAAGAACTGCTGGAACCTACAATGAGGTCAGCAGTTCACCTGGAAGCGCGCGACACCTACGACCCGACCCACCCGGCATTCCAAAAGTGGCTAGTTGACGGCGACACGTCATACAACTGGGACAACTGGAAGAAACTGATCGGTTCGGCAGTCAGTCGTGGTGTGCGCTTTCGGCGGCTGCGGATCGTATCCGAGCCGGTGAGCGACTATATCCGCTGGGAACACGCGATCAGCTACGGAAACGTTGCAGCTGGCGAAGATCTGCGCTGGCTCCCGCGTCATCTCGCCTATGACTTGCCGGTGCCCATCGCCGACTACTGGATGCTGGATCAGCGCCTCATCCGCTACCACTACACCAGCGGAGCCGGAGCCGAGATGAACAAGTTCGAGTACGTGACCGATCCTCGAAAGATTATTCCTGTAGTGGGCATGTTCGAGATGGCCTGGGAACGAGCTATTCCACACGCCGATTACACCCCGTCTTGATTGCGCCTACTATGTTCGAGCATAGCGATCGCCCGTCCTATCAGCGCAACGGACGACTGACCGAAAACCGCCAACTCTGATAGCTGCCTCCACTTGGCCTGATACATTTCGACCTCGGCTGGCTGCGTCACCGAAAGGTAGCCTGAAACCAACTCAACGGTGATCAAGTGGGTATCAGTGATGCTGAACGTCTCGGTAGGGTGAATGCCCTGCCGAGACGCATTCGCGGGGATAATACCCACCGAAACCGTAGGTTGCTTGCGAAGTTTTAGCAGATAATGAAGCTGATCAATATGCAATTCAGGCCACCAGGGGCGCAGCCATAGCACCCACTCCTCAAGTATGAACACCCAGCGAGCATCCGGTCGTTTTAGTGCCTTCTGGCGGTTCATGCGCTCTGCAACAGCTGCTTCCAGGTCGGCTTCCAAGTCAGTGACATCAGTAACGCCTTGTTCCACTTGGGCACCTCGCAAGGCTTCACGTGTGTACGCCTCTGTCTGCAGCAGGCTGTGAAGAACCCTAGACTGGTAGATGCGCGACAAAGTAAGATTTTCGTATCTATCTCGAATAGACTTTTGTGCAGCCCTGAGTCCACCTTGGTTTAGTTGCGGATAGGTGACCCACATGCGCGCTACCGCGCGCTGCTCGTTCAAAAGCTCAGCCTCGCGCTGCTCACCTGCGCCGCATATTCTGCACCACAAGCGCACATGATCCACAGAAGCAGGACGTTGAGCCTTTTCAATCTTCGTAACGTTCGTCGAGTCGCCCCATCCGGCCCGCCGCGCAAATTCTACCCCTGAAATCCTAGCCTGGACGCGTAGCTCTCGGAGTTGGTCAGCCAATCGCTGCCGCGCCGCTTGAGCTGACGAGGAAGATGAAGAAGGCATGAATTCCAGACCTTGTTGCCGTTCTGCTTGATCTATCAACGCTACCAGACTTTCAGTCACACAGTAGCGCCGCTTCGCATCGAAAGCCACTGCGACACAAAGACAATCCAGTGAGTTATTCATCTACAGCGACCAGTCCATTTTCGCCTGCCACGGCACTGAGGCCACGGCTGGTGCTGCGATGCACGTGCAGTTGACCAGGACCCCGTGGCAGTCAGAGGAAAGCCAGCGGGCGCAGCGGCTACGGCGGTCGCGTTGCCGCTCATACTCGCGTTGGCTGTAATCCGGCTGTGCGCTCATCGGGTGACGATCAGGCTCGGCCAATCCAACACTGCAGCCACGACGTCGGAGACGGTGCCTTCGGTGGCCTGGGTCCGGCGCCCGCCAACGACACGGAATGCCACAGCGTCATCGTGGGCGCGCACGAGCAGAGATTCCTCAACACCACCAAGGGTTTTCGTGTACAGCAGCTCGCTGGGGTCGCTGGGATCACCGATGGGGACTCCGAGCCAGCCAGCCAAGGCCAAGCGCTGCAGGGCGGCAAGGTGCGGGTCCATAGCGTGGCTCCCGACGTCACGAGGTGGGCGCGCTCACCGAGTGCAGGAACTCAGGATTCGGTCAGCGCGAGGGGGTGCTGATTACGCTAGGACCGGCCTGGTTCGGCATCCAGTTTTAGTTACGCTGTCGCATAAAATCGCTCCGGACGTGCGACAGCAGCTCGGTCACCGCGGACCCGGTGACGGCATGTTCGGAGAAGGTGTCGAAGACAGCGGCCAGCCGGGCAATGTCTTTGGGGTCGCGGTGGGTCATCACACCGGTGAACAGCTCGGTGACGGCCAAGCGGCTGTCATACAAGGTGAAGTAGTGCAGGGGTCGTTCTGGTAGCCAGGCATCACGCGGCACGATAGCCAACTTCACGTTGGGATACTCGGCGACTTGGGCCAGGCGGTCACACAGCCCAGCCATGATCTTCGGGTTGCCGACCGGCCAGCGGATGGCGTTCTCGGTGGCCAGGAACGAGAAACGCCGGCCTGGATCGTGCAAGGTCGCCTGCGTCGCCAGACGTGCAGCGACGGTGCGCTCAACATCGCGCCCGACCTTGCCCTTGGTCTGGGTCAGGACAGCGCGGGCGTAGTCCTCGGTTTGCAACAACCCGGAAGGCATGACCGCAAGAAATTGGCGTACCTGGGTTGAGGAACGGATCAGGGCCGTGATGGCCTCTTGTGCTCGCCACAGGCCAGCCTCAGCGAAGGCGCGCAGGTTGGTGAAGTCGGTGTTGGCCACACGAGCGAGCTGCAACAGCCGCTCAGCAACCTCCGGTGGTGTGGCCAGAGCGTGCAGGATGAGCTCCACCTCGGCCACGGTGGGCACGGCCTTGCCGGTCTCGATCCGGCTGACCTTGGTCTGCGACAGGTTGCAGCGCGCAGCCAGGCGCTCCCCCGACAGGCCCGCTGCTGTGCGCAGGGCACGCAGAATCGACGCGAGGTCGCGTCGATCGTCAGGGAGTCGGTCGAGGTCGAGCATCCCACTCTGCTAGCGGTATCGAGGCGTTGACCGCGACCTGGTGCCAGGTGCGGTACTGGTCCAGCTCAGAATCTGCCGCCAAGGCGCGGTTGAGCAAGCGCCCATCTGAGGAAAAGTTCAACACCACCACGGCGTTGTCATCGAACAGCCAGAAATCCTGTTGCGGCACAACACCATCCGGGTGTGCATCACGGTCGTAGACGCGGACGTCTTCCCCGGCAGCGATGTTGCCGGGGATACCCCAGGCAAGCTGATACCGCTGGTAGTCCGTCAACGGATGGGACAGCACCCGAACCCGTGCGATCTGCTTGCCCTCGGCGGCCCAGGCGGTGATCTTGCGGCGCCAGGCCGCGTTGTGATCCTCGGGTTTGGCTTGGGCTGCAAGGAAAAGCGCCAGCGTCGGCTGTTCCCGCTCGATGGTGTAAGTGGGTTGAGCTTCCCACCGCCACGCCGTACGGCACGTCTCGAACAACTCAGCGACGGCGGCACCGTCCACTTCGGTCACACGCGCCCCTGACGGAGATCCAACTCGGCAACAGCCAGCCGCAACACCTGCTCGGGCAGCTCCACCACCAGCTCACCAGGGCCAGGGGTCACCCCCTCGACATTGGTGACTGGGTTGCCCTGGGCCAACACAGTGCCGGTAGTGGTGAAGTAGATCTTCGGGCAGTCCGTGTCTTCACAGCCTGCGATGCGCTCAGCTCTCATACCTGTCTGGATACCACGGCAGAACCCGCAGTTCAGGCGGTTAGTCACGCTCGTGCATAGACCCCACCCGATCGCAGTAGCCACCCTCACCGCGGCTACTCGGCGGGCGGTTCCAGCCCCTGCATGAGGGTGCCCGCGTCCATCTGCAGCGCGGCGGCGATCTTCAAAATGTTGTGCAGCGAGACGTTGCGTTGGCCGCGTTCGACCTGGCCGACGTAGGTCCAGTGCAACCCGGCCTTGTCGGCAAGTTTTTCTTGGCTCAGGCCGAGTTCTTCCCGGCGGGCGCGGACTCGTGATCCGAACTGGCGGGCTGCTGGCGACGTCTGCTTGACCATGACGGGTCAAGCCCATAGGTCTAGGGACGATGTATCCAGAGACGTTGAATCACGAGACTTTACGTCTAGTGACGATGAGTCCTACTCTGCCTGGCTGCGGGCACCAGTCCGCAGCGTCTGCCAGCTCACCCCTGGCGGACGCCGAGAGCCCCGTAGAGCTGGAGAGGAGGATGTATGACACGAACCCGATTCAGCCGTGACAGCCACATCGGAGGCAGCGGCGAAGGCGACGGGGGCGGCAGCCCCGACCCCAAGCCGACGAAGAAGAAGTAACCACCCAACACGGTGATGATGAGCGGACCCCGGAACTACTACTTCCGGGGTCCGCTCTCATAGTGACAGAACACCAGCCCTAAAAGAAACAATTCCGCATTGTTCTACTATCGGCATTCATGGACGATAGCGGACCATTACAACAGCTCCACAGAACAAAACTTGCCCTTATTGCCATTCTCTTGACCGTCACCGGCATGGGTCTGCTGTTCTTGTCCAAACTGGAGCCGATCAAACAGCTCTACTGGTTTCCCGTAGAAGAATTCGGGCAAACACTAATGGGCACCGGCCTCGTATCGACCCTGCTCATCTATTTCGACTACCGCGACTACATCGAACGCCTCATCCAACTCCTTGAAGCCCTGCTCGCTCAACAGGTTCCCGCCATCAAACAAAGCGTAATAGACGGATTCGCCGCCGCGCCACGGGAATTCAGCCGAACCGCAACCCCAGACGCCTTGGATGAGATGATCGAAAGTTCTTTAGCCGTCAGGCTAAAGAACCCGCCGCTAGCGGCGGACCTCACCCAAAAATTTCGCCGCCAGGTCGAGCACTCCACCGTCACAAGTTCCGATACACGCGTGTCCATTGTGCTCACACCATGGACCGAAGGACCCGCACACGGACTGGGCGCAATGTTCGTTGCCGAATTCACCTGGGAACACTACATCAGCGCACTGCCTACCGAAGAAAATTTTTGGTGCGTCAGCGATCGCACCACCAGGCAGCAGGCCACTCGCGATCCTGCCAACGCTGGCGTGTGGCTACTCGATCCGACCAGTGGAATCAGTGCGGCATCACCGGAAGCATTCGAATTGGTGCGCTACGCCGTCAACGGCACAGCACAAAAAATTGTTGTCGTGCGCGGTGATTCCCAGCAATTCCACAGCGTCACCCTCGACCACAACCACACACGCGGCGAACGCGGTTTTCACCTGTCCTACAAGTACCGTGCCCTGCTCCAGCAACACGGCCACCTGTATCTCGCCTTAACCAAAACCAGTGACGGACTTCAGGTGAACCTCACCCACCAGGACTGCGATATTGCCCATATCCGCGTCGCGGACTATGTTTCCAGTCTGAACCCGGCCCGTGTCTACACCAGCCCAGCAGGTGCCCGAATACCGGAAGTGTCTGTTGGCTGCGATGGCTGGGTATATCCAGGTTCTGGCGTCACGTTTACCTGGGCACTGAAACGGGAGCTACAACAGTGACGGCCCCGTCCTGAAAGGACGGAGCCGTCACCACCTTCTAGTCAGGCAGGAAGTGCTTACGTAGTGCCAGACTTCCTGATCCTGCGCTCGATGTGTACCCTCCTAGTTATCCGCAGTTCAAGGGGTCGCTGATCTCTATGCGAACCCCAGGCGGAACCCTTACCAGGGACAACAATGCGATTAGATGCAACAGAAGCCCCGTCGGGGGCACAGACTGCATCTACAACATCAACAACGCGGTTGGATGCTGTCAGGTTCCCGCTGGGGGCGCTCCCTCGGCACAGCTCTGCCCGCGGAATGCGCGGACCGGGTCGGTCGCCACGACTCTGGGGGTCCAACCCCCAGGCCCCGGTCGGCGGGCTCCGCCCCCGAACCCCCCGAGCCTCGCGCCCCGAATTTCCCCCTCCCTGAAACCCCCAAGTCTCTGGCGGATCACCGCATAGCCTGGACGGGTCACCTGGCCCATCTGGAGAGAACGGTGAGTACTTCCGTGACCACACAGCCCAAGACCGTGTTCGTGACCGGCGCGTCCACCGGGTTCGGGGCGGCCATCGCCCGCCGGTTCGCCGGGGAGGGGGCGCGGGTGGTGGCTACCGCGCGGCGCAAGGACAAGCTGGAGGCGCTGGCTGCGGAGTTCGGGGACCTGGTGTTCCCGGTGGCGCTGGATGTGCGGGACAACCACGCGGTGGAGCAGGTGGTGGCGGGGCTGCCCGCGGAGTTCGCCGCGATCGACGTCCTGGTCAACAACGCGGGGCTGGCGCTGGGCCTCGAACCAGCGCAGCGGGCCTCGCTGGCGGACTGGGAGCAGATGGTCGACACCAACTGCAAGGGGCTCATGTACTGCACCCGGGCGGTGTTGCCGGGGATGGTGCAGCGGCGACGTGGGCATGTGGTGAACATCGGGTCGGTGGCTGGCATCCACGCCTACCCCGGCGGCAACGTCTACGGCGGCACCAAGGCATTCGTGCACCAGTTCAGCCTCAACCTGCGCAGCGATCTGCACGGCACCGGGGTCCGGGTGACCTGCGTGGAGCCGGGCATGTGCGGCGGCACCGAGTTCTCGCTGGTCCGGTTCCAGGGTGACTCGGGTAAGGCGGCGGGGGTTTACGACGGCATGCAGCCGCTGACCGCCGAGGACATCGCCGAGACCGTGCACTGGGTGACCGGGCAGCCCGCGCACGTCAACGTCAACACCATCGAGCTGATGCCGGTGGCGCAGAGCTTCGCGGGCTTCCAGGTGCACCGCGAGGGGTGACCCTCGGCACTTTCCTAACGTTCGATACACATCGAACTTGACGGGTCGGTGACACGTCGACTACTTCTGTACTAGACATTACAGAAGTAGGGAGCTGGTCATGGGCAAGCAACTCGTGGGCAAGGTCGCGCTGGTCACCGGGGGTTCTCGGGGGATCGGCGCGGCCACCGCGCGGGCGCTGGGCGCGGCGGGCGCGGATGTCGCGATCAGCTACACCTCGCGGCCGGACAAGGCCGAGGCCCTGGTCACCGAGCTGAAGGAGGCCGGGGTCCGGGCGCTCGCGGTGCGCGCCGACCAGGCCGACTCGGCGCAGGTCAAGGAGCTGGTGCGGACCGTGCACGAGCACTTCGGGCGGCTGGACGTGCTGATCAACAACGCCGGGGTGATCGCGGTCGACACGCTGGACCCGGCCACCAGGGACGAGGCGGCGCTGGACCGGCAGCTGGCGATCAACATCGGCGGGGTGGCGGCGGGGGTGCGCGCGGCCGCGCCGCTGATCGGCGACGGCGGGCGGATCGTCACCGTCGGCTCGGTGCTGGCCACCAGGCAGGCCGGCGGCGGGGTGGCCGAGTACTCCGGCACCAAGGCCGCGATCGCGGCGTTCAGCAAGGGCTGGGCGCGGGACCTCGGCGGCCGCGGGATCACCGTCAACACCGTGCACCCAGGCCCGATCGAGACCGACATGAACCCGAACGAGGGCGAGGCCGCGGCGCAGCGGACCGCGCTCACCGCACTCGGCCGCTACGGCCAGGCAGCCGAGGTGGCCGCCGCGATCGTGTTCCTGGCCGGACCGGACGCGGCCTACATCACCGGCGCCGAACTGCACGTCGACGGCGGCATGGGCATCTGAGCAGAATCGTTCCCACCTGGCGGAACGAGTTGCCCACGCCCCGGAGGGTTCGCAGACTGCCGGGGTGAGCCAGCCAGAACCCGTGCTGATCCGCTCGGCCCGCGATGTCACCGACCTGGTGAACTCGGGGGCCGCGCGGGGCAGCCACGCCACCATGATCGTGATCATCGCGCTGGGCGGCATCTTCATCGACGCTCACTGAATGCTCGACCCTGCGAGCAGGTCTGCGGCAGACTTCAGCTCGCTCGCCTACGGCATGCGCGACATCACCGTCCAGTTCGGGCTCAGCCCGGTCGGCGCGGGCATCGTGAACGCCTCGATCATGGTCGGCGCGGTGGTCGGCGCGCTTGGTGGCGGCTATCTGGTCGACAAGATCGGCCGGTACCGGGTGTTCATGGCGGACATGCTCTTCTTCGTCATCGCCGCGCTGGGCTGCGCGCTGGCGCCCAACGCCGAGGTGCTGGTGTTCTTCCGGTTCCTGATGGGCGTCGGGGTCGGCATGGACCTGCCGGTGGCGATGGCCTTCCTGGCCGAGTTCTCCCGGCTGCGCGGCAAGGGCAGCAAGGGCTCGCGCACCGCGTCCTGGTCGGCGGCCTGGTTCGTGGCCACCAGCGCCTGCTACCTGATCATCCTCGGCCTGTACTTCCTGATCCCGGCCGAGAACCACGGCGTGCTGTGGCGGTTCACCGTCGGTTTCGGCGCGGTGCCCGCGCTGGTCGTGCTGCTCATCCGGCACCGCTATATGAACGAGTCCCCCGCCTGGGCCGCCGGTCAGGGCGATCTGGCAGGGGCCGCGGCGATCCTGCGCAAGTCCTACGGGGTCAACGCGGTGGTCGCGCCCGAGGCCGAGGTGGTCAAGGCCCCGAAGCGCTCGATCCGGGCCGAGTTCGGGCGGCTGTTCAACCGGACCTACCGCCGCCGCACCTGGCTGTCCCTGGCCGTGGCACTGGCCCAGACCTTCGGCTACAACGCGGTCGCCTACGGCCTGCCGGTGATCATCGCCGGGTTCCTCGCCCAGGGCCCGCTGACCACGATCAGCGCCTCGCTGGTGCTCAACGTGTGCTTCGCGGTCACCGGTGGCCTGCTCGGCATCCGCTGGGTGCGCAGCCAGGGCGCCTGGAAGCTGACCGCGCTCGGGTTCGCGGTGCAGTTCGCCGCGCTGGTCGCGCTGGCCCTGATCGGCAGGCCCAGCGGGCAGGAACTGGCCGTGGCGGCACTGCTGGCGCTGGGGGCGTTCCTGTTCGCCCAGGGCTGGGGGCCGGGCGCGAACTACATGACCTTCGCGACGCTGAGCTACCCGACCTCGCTGCGCGGGGTGGGCGTCGGGTTCAACCAGGGCATGCTGCGGATCGGCTCGACCGCGTCGCTGTTCCTGTTCCCCGTGCTGAGCGCGAGCCTGGGCACCGGGGTGTTCTGGGTGATCGCACTCGCCCCCGCGCTGGGTCTGCTCGCCCTGCTGCTGGTGCGCTGGGAGCCAGTCGGGTATGACGTGGATGCTGAAGACAGCGAAACAGAAAAGGGCGGCGTCCCGACGGATCCGGCAGAGACGCGCCGCTGAGGAGTACCCCCAGTACCAACTCTCAGCAGCGCTTCCCGCCGAACCGACGAACACCTGCCCGAGGCCAACCTTTCAAGCCCTGGTTGCCGCCGCACGAGCCCGATCGGACCGGATGACCTAAGCCGCTGGTCAACGGCATAGGATGGGTTTTCCGGTCCGGATAGGCGGAACGCTGGGGAGCGGGGAGAGCAGGTCGGTTGTCGGTCGTATCCGGGGCCCGCGCGGCCTTCGCCGAACGATTCGCGCTGCTGTACGCCGAAGCCGGTGACCCACCGCTGAAGCGGGTCGCCGAGTCGGTGGCGCGTGCCCGGCGTGCCGACGAACGCGGCCGACCGGTCCAGGTGACCACCCAGCGGATCAGCGACTGGCGGCGCGGCCGCAACGTGCCCGCCCGCTTCGCCGGACTCGCCGTGGTGCTGGAGGTCCTCATCGGCGAGGCCCGCACCCGGCGGCCGGCGCCCGCGCTGCCCGGACTCTACGACCGGGACGGCTGGCAGAAGCTGTGGTCGGCCGCGCAGGCCAGCCCGGTGGAGGAGGCCGAACCGCCGCCACCGCCGGACACCGCGCTCTGCCCCTACCGCGGCCTGGCCGCCTTCCAGCCGGAGGACTCACCGCACTTCTTCGGCCGGGACCGGGCCACCGCCGCGCTGCTCGGCCTGCTCCGCGCCGGGGACGGGCTGGCCATGCTGGTCGGGGCCTCCGGAGCGGGCAAGTCCTCGCTGCTGCGGGCCGGGCTGGTGCCCGCGCTGGCCGCCGAGGCCGAGTCCGCGGACTGGCCGGTCACCCTGATCACCCCCGGCGTCAACCCGGTCAAGGAACTGGACCGGCATCTGCCCGGACTGGCCGAGGCGGACACTCCCGAACAGGTGCGCGCGATCCTCGGCGAGGCCCGCCGGGTGATCATCGTGGACCAGTTCGAGGAGGTCTTCACGCTCTGCCCGGACCCCGAGGTCCGGCGTTGCTTCATCCGGCTGCTGCACCTGGCCGGCACGCCCGGCCCCGCGCTGGTCGTGCTCGGCCTGCGCGCGGACTTCTACGGCCGCTGCCTGGACCACCCCGAACTCGTCGCCGCGCTGCAGCACCGGCACCTGGTGCTGGGCCCGATGACGGTGGCCGAACTGCGCGCCGCGGTCACCGCGCCGGCCCGCGCGGTCGGCCTGCAACTGGAGACCGGCCTGGTCGAACTGCTGCTGCGCGATCTGGGCGTCAGCGAGCGGCGCAACCGGACCCGCGGCGACAAGGACAGCTACGACGCGGGTGCGTTGCCGCTGCTCTCGCACGCCCTGCTGGCCACCTGGCAGCACCGCCATGGCGGACGGCTCACCGTGGCCGGGTACCGCGCGGCCGGCGGCATCCAGGGCGCGGTCGCGGCCACCGCGGAACGCGCCTGGGCCGAACTCGGCGCCGCCGGCCAGGCCGCCGCCCGGCCGTTGCTGCTGCGTCTGGTGCGGATCGGCGAGGACACCGAGGACACCCGCCGCAGGGCAGGCCGGGACGAGGTCCTGGACCAGGCCCAGGACCGGGCCGCGACCGAGACCGCGCTGGAGACGCTGGTCTCCGCGCGGCTGATCACCCTGGACGCCGAGTCGGTGGAGATCACCCACGAGGCGCTGCTGCGGGCCTGGCCCCGGCTGCACGGCTGGCTGGACCAGGACCGGGAGGGTCACCTCACCCGGCAGCGGCTGGAGGAGGACGCCAAGACCTGGGCCGCCCAGGACCAGGACCCCTCGCTGCTCTACCGCGGCGCCCGGTTGCAGACCAGCAGGCAGGCGGTGGCGGCGGGCGGGCCGACCGAGGTGGCCCGGCAGTTCCTGGCCACCTCCACCCGGCAGTGGCGGCGCGCGGTGTGGCTGCGCCGGGCCGCGGTGGCCGCGGTGTGCGTGCTCGCGCTGATCGCCTCGATCGCGGCGGTGGCCGCGGTCAGCCAGCGCGACGACGCCCAGTTCCGCCAGGTGCTGGCCGAGGCCGACCGGATGCTGGAGTCCGACCCGTCACTGGCTGCCCAGCTCACCCTGGTCGCCGACGCGCTCCGCCCGGAGGACACCGAGGTCCGCACCCGGCTGCTGGCCGCCCAGCAACTCCCGCTGGCCACCAGCCTGACCGGGCACACCGGCGCGGTCTACCTGACCTCGTTCAGCCCGGACGGCCGCACCCTGGCCACCGCGGGCTACGACCGCACCGCCCGGCTCTGGGACGTCAGCGACCCGACCCGGCCGCGCCAGCTCGGGCAGCCGCTGACCGGGCACAGCAGCTGGCTCAGCTCCGCGGTGTTCAGCCCGGACGGCCGGACCCTGGCCACCACCGGCGCGGACAACACCATCCGGCTCTGGGACGTGCGCAACCCGGCCCAGCCCAGGCAGTTCGGCCCGGCGCTTGGCACCGGTGCCGGCACCGCCTACCTGCTCGCCTTCAGCCCGGACAGCAAGCTGCTGGCCACCGCCAACGAGGACCGCACCGCGCGGCTGTGGGACGTCAGCGACCCGGCCAAGCCGGTCCGCCTGGGCGATCCGCTGTCCGGGCACCGCGGTCAGGTGCGCGCGCTGGCGTTCAGCCCGGACGGGAAACTGCTGGCCACCGGCAGTGACGACAACACCATCCGGCTGTGGAACCTGCGCGATCCGGCGCGGGTCACCCCGCTCGGCGTGCCGCTGACCGGGCACCTGGCCGGACTGCACTCGGTGGCCTTCAGCCCGGACAGCAAGTTGCTGGCCTCCGGCAGTGACGACAAGACCGTCCGGCTGTGGGACCTCAGCGATCCGGCCGCGGCGGTCCCGGCCGGGCCGCCGCTGCTCGGGCACTCCGCCCAGGTGTGGTCGGTGGCCTTCAGCCCCACCCAGAACCTGCTCGCCTCGGCCGCCGCGGACGGCACCGCGCGGCTGTGGGACATCAGCGACCCGAACGCGGTCGCCCAGTTCCGGCCGGCGCTCTCCGGTCGCAGCAACGAGCTGTACGCGGTCTCGTTCAGCCCGGACGGCCGCAGCCTGGCGGTGGGCGGCGAGGACGGCGCGGCCCGGCTGTGGACACTGCCGCACGGCATGCTGATGGGCCACACCCTCGGCCTGGGCACCCCCGAGTTCCGCCAGGACGGCCGGGTGCTGGCCACCAGCGGCGCCGACCGCACCGTGCGGCTGTGGGACCTGGCCAACCCGGACACGCCCGGCACGCTGTCGGTGATCAAGGACGGGCACACCGACGCGGTGTGGTGGACGACCTTCCGCGGTGACGGCAAGGTGCTGGCCACCGCCTCCACTGACCGCACCATCCGGCTCTGGGACGTCAGCGATCCGGCCAAGCCCGCCGCGCTCGGCGATCCGATCCCCGGCGGGCAGAAGTACAGTCTGCCGATCCAGTTCAGCCCGGACGGCAAACTGCTGGCCACCGCCATGGACGGCAACACCATCCAGCTCATCGACGTCAGCGACCCGGCCCGGCCGCGGCCGCTGGGCGGGCGGACCGAGGCGCACAACGGCTCGATCACCTCGCTCCGGTTCACCCCGGACGGCCGGACGCTGATCTCGGCCAGCGACGACCGCCGGATCCGGCTCTGGGACGTCGGCGACCCGGCCGCCCCGACCGCGATCGGCCAGCCGCTGACCGGCCACACCGAGGCGGTGCGCACCGCCGACCTGAGCCCGGACGGCAAAACCCTGGCCAGCGGCAGCGGCGACAACACCATCCGGCTGTGGGACCTGACCGACCCGCGCCACCCGGTCCCGGGCAAGGTGCTGACCGGGCACACCGAGGGCATCGGCCAGGTGGCCTTCAGCCCCGACGGCAAGACCCTGGTCAGCGGCAGCGCGGACAAGACCGTGCGCCGCTGGCACATCCCCGACGGCGAACCGGTCGGCGTGCCGCTGGTCTCCGGCTTCGCCACCTGGGGCAGCCCGGTGTTCAGCCCGCACGGCGGCTACCTGCTCACGCCCGGCTCGGACAACACGGTGCGGCTGTGGGACCTGGACCTGGCCGACGCGCGGCGGCAGATCTGCGCGCGCACCAAGGGCGTGCTCACCGAGGACCAGTGGAAACTCCACCTGCCGCAGTTGGATTTCGCGCCGCCGTGCCCGGCGTAACTGACTGGATCCACGGCTCGCGAAAAGGCGTGGCGCGTCAGCGACACGGCGGGCCTTTCGCCCTCAGTGCGGTTGTTTTTTCGCGTTGCCTTGCCGTGTGCTCGACGCATCCGAAGCGCGCTTCGCGTGCGGCGAGTGCACGGCGAGGCGACTTCGGGAGCGAAAAATCCCGCGTGCAGCGCACGCCAATTGATACCTCTAGAGTTCCCGGGCATGCGTCTCCTGATCGGACTGGGTGGCCCGCGCACGGTGGGCGCGGTGCTGACCGGCGTTACCGCGCTCTACCTGACCCTCGTGGTCTTCAACAACATCACCGACTTCGGCACCAACCACGCCTTCGTGCAGCACGTGTTCGCTATGGACACCACGTTCAAGTCGCCGGACACCAGCTGGCGGGCGATCACCAGCCCGGCGCTGGTGAACATCGCCTACGTGCTGATCATCGCGTGGGAGGCGGCGACCGCGGTGGTGCTGATCATCGCGACGGTGAGCTGGCTGCGGTCCGCCACCGAGGTCGCGCGGCGGATCGGGAGCCTGGGCCTGGCCATGATGCTGCTGCTCTTCGGCGGCGGGTTCATCGCCATCGGCGGCGAGTGGTTCTGCATGTGGCAGTCCAAGCAGTGGAACGGCCTGCAGGCCGCGCTGCAGAACGTGATCATCGCCGGGGTGGCGCTGATCGTCACCCAGGTGCTCGACCGGGTGCGGACAACCGCTCCCCCAGCAGCGTGATCGCCCGGCGCTGGGCCGCGGAGAACCCGGCGAGGTAGTCGGTCAGCAACGCGGCCCCGTGCCGGTGGCCTGGTTCGCCCGCGACGGTGTGCCACTCCCCCGCGCGGGCCAGCGTCGCCATGTCCTCCACGAGTTCCTCGATCCCGGGCGCGTCGGCCGGGGCGTCGGTCAGCGCCTGGAACCGGGTGGCCACTCGCTGGGCGAGTTCGCGCTGGTCCAGCCAGACCTGTCGGGAGAACTCGGCCATCCGGTCGGTGTGTTCGGGGGCCAGCGCGTGCAGCAGCAGCACCGCGCTCTGTTCCAGGTCCTGCATGTCCTTGGAGACCCCGGCCTCGGTCAGGGCGAGCCGGTCGAAGATCCCGGCCACCGGTTCGGGCAGGTCGAGATTCGCGGTGGAGGCGCGTAGTTCGGCGATCTTCTTGCGTTGCCTGGCGATCTCGCGTTGCCGCGCGGCCAGGTCCCGGTCCAGCTCGTCCAGGGCCGCGCGCACGGTGGCCGGGCCCTCGCCGAGCAGCTCGCGGATCCGCGGCACGGACAGGCCCAGTTCGCGCAGCCGCCGGATCCGCAACAGCTTGACCAGCGCGGCCGAGCCGTAGCGCCGGTAACCCGAGTGGTCCCGCGCGGGCTCGGGCAGCAGGCCCTGCGCGTGGTAGTGCCGCACCGCCTTCACCGTGGTGCCCGCGAGCTGGGCCAACTCCCCGACGGTCAACACGATCCTCACGGTAGCCGGGCGCCGCTCAGGATGGTCACCGCCGCGGCCGGATCGTCGGCGTGCAACCGGATCCGCTCGATCAGGTGCCGACCGCGCTTGCCCAGGTCGACCTCGTGCGGTTCGGTCAGCTCGACCACCACCCCGGTAGTGCCGAGCACCGCGAAGGACAGCGTGCCCGCCTCGACCTCGATCGACTGCTCGTGCCTGCCGCACAGCTCCTTGCGCACCGCGCCGACCTTGCCCAGCGGCACCGCCACCTCGACCAGGTGCGCGAACCGCAGCCGCAGCTCCGCAGGCCCGACCGCGTGCGGATACACCCGGGTCGCGGCCAGGAAACCCAGCACCCACAGCAAGCTGCAGAGCCCGAGCACCAGCAACACCAGCCGGAGCCAGAGCCAGGGCACCAGCAGTTCGGCCGCGGCGATCTCGACCACCCCCAGCACGGCCATGATCACCAACGGCAGGGCCAGCCCACCGGCGTACCCGATGGTCCGCGCCCCAGCCGGCACCACTCGCCTGCCGCGCAGTCCCAGCCACAGCGCCCCGAACACCCGCACGCTGTCCCCTCTCCTCGATGGGGACAGCGTGCGGGCCTGCCCCTGGGGCAGGGTCAACTCACTGCTGGACCGGCTTGCCGTCGGTGCCGCAGATGTAGCCGGCGTTGATGCAGTCCCGGACTCGTCGTTGCAGTTCAGGGCCTTGCCAGGCATTGAAGAAGTCGCCGTGGAAGGTGAACCCGCGGGCGGTGGTCAGGTTCACCCCGTTGACCGTGCCCGCCAGGCTGAGCCCGCCGCCGGTGACCGGGTAGGTGATCAGGAACTGCACCCGGGGGATCGGCGTGGGATGACTGGCCGGGCAGGTGCCGCCGAGCCCGCCGGAGGCGTAGATCACGTGGTCGCGGTGGTTCGGGCTGTCCAGCCGGACGCCGTCCCAGCAGGTCGGGAAGTCCAGGTAGGTCTGGAGTTTCGAACCCGGCGGGCAGACCAGGAAGTCCCGGCTGGACTCGGATGCGCCCAGGCAGGACCAGCGGGCGTGCGGGTTCTCCTCGGCGGTCTTGGCCAGTGCGTTGCCGACCACGTAACGCAGGCCCAGCGGTGGCGGCACGGCCCGCTGCGGTTCGGTGATGCCCTGGTAGTACACGGTGACCCGCTCCGGCGGCACCGGCTGCCCGTTCTGGTACAGCGTCGGCGTCCAGTAGGAGGACAGGTCCACCCGCGGATCGCAGTTGGTCGTGCCAGCGGCCAGCGATTGCAAGGTGGAACGGGCGTTGGCGGTGCGGTTGCCGAAGAACTCGTGGATGTGCGAGACGCCCGGCTGGTTCGGGTAGACGATCGGATCGTCCCCGGCGCGGTGGCTGCTCACGCAGTCCGCCCGGAACTCCGATCCGCGCACCGGCGCGGCGGCCTGGGCCAGCAACGCGGCCTCCTGCGCCGGGTCCGGCCGGATGCCGTGTTTGCTGTGATCGATCTTCGGAATGGCGGCGTCAGTGCGCGGGCTGGTCAGCACCAGCCCACCGAGCAGCAGACCGGCCACCACCACGAGCACGGTGACGACGGTTCCGGTGGTCTCGCGGGAACTCCGCTGGACTCGCAAAGGAACACCTCCGCACGGCTGAAGACACCGTGGCGGCGGCGTGAGAGCGCTCTCAAACTGACTCGAAAACGGTAACCCGCCACACCGGGGATGTCCACGGGATGCGGACCTCCAGAACCGCATCCCGTGGACTGATCCGATGGACTCAGGCCGCGTAGGGCCGCTTGACGCGGGCCTCGCGCAGCGCGTCGGCCCACCAGATCAGCTGGTCCAGCAGGACCTTGGCCGCGGCCGCGCTGTGCTCGAACTCGGCCAGCGGACCGTTGGCGTCGAACTTCTCGTAGACGGAGTGGAAGCTCACGGTGTCCCGCACCGTGGTCGCGTGCATCTCGGCCAGCACCTGACGCAACTGCTCCACCGCGCGCAGGCCGCCGGACATGCCGCCGTAGCTGACGAAGGCGACCGGTTTGGCCCGCCATTCGCTGTAGGAGGCGTCAATCGCCTCCTTCAACGGGGCTGGGTAGCCGTGGTTGTACTCGGGAGTGACGATCACGAAGGCGTCCGCGTCGGCGATCCGGGCGGCGAAGCCGTCCACGCCGTCGGCCAGGTCGACCAGGTCCAGCTCGACCTCGTGGTTGGTGGCGGCCTCGCCGAGGAACCAGTGCGCCACCGCGGGGCCGAGCCGGCCCTTGCGGGTGCTGCTGATGATGACGGCGATCTTGAGGCGGTTCGTGGCAGGGATCGAAGTTGTCATGCCTCAAAGCCAACAACTTCGACTTAGGTAGAGGTCAAGGGCCGGAATTCTCGCTGCTCCAGGTACTTTGATGCCGTGCTTGAGAAGATCCTGCCGCCGGGCATCGCCGTGGCCGAGGCGTTCGGGGACCCGCCGGAGGCCGTGCTCTTCCCCGAGGAGGAGGCCCTGCTGGGCCGTTCGGTGGAGAAGCGGCGGCGCGAGTTCACCACGGTCCGGCACTGCGCCCGGCGCGCGCTGGCCGAACTGGGCCGCCCCGCCGTGCCGCTGTTGCGCGGGGAGCGCGGGGCGCCGATCTGGCCGGCCGGGATCGTCGGCAGCATGACGCACTGTGACGGTTACCGGGCCGCCGCGGTGGCCGAGGACCGCGCGGTCCAGACCATCGGGATCGACGCCGAACCGCACGCGCCACTGCCCGAGGGCGTGCTGGACGCGGTCTCGCTGCCCGCGGAGCGGGACTGGCTGAGCGCACTGTCCCGGCGCGAGCCCGGCGTGCACTGGGACCGGTTGTTGTTCAGTGCGAAGGAGTCGGTCTACAAGGCTTGGTTCCCGCTCGCCCGGCGCTGGCTGGGCTTCGAGGAGGCCAGGCTCACCGTCGACCCTTCGGCCGGTTCCTTCCGGGCTGACCTGCTGGTTCCGGGTCCGGTCGAGGGCTTTTCCGGGCGCTGGCTGGTGGCCGACGGGCTGGTTGTCACGACCATCGCCGTACGCCGATCCGGTGGCCAAAATCTGTGACGAAATCTGTTAACTGAACGCGTACTCGGTGACGTCGCACCAGTCTTTCCGAGAGGGTAAGAAGGTTGCCTTTCGGCAGGTAGTCTCGCCCTCGCCGGAGGGAGGGAACATGGCGGCCGCATCGGGTCGGTCCGAACGGGATCCGTTCTCGGACAAGGACTTCAGCAACAGCGTTGACCCGCTCGCCGGGGCCCTCGCCGACGGTCCGTTCGGACTGGCGCTGGATCTGGCCATCCAGCGCAGCGAACTGACCCTGGAGCACATCCAGCGCGAGCTGATCGCCCGCGGTTCGCGTCTCGATCTGACCACGCTCAGTGACTGGCGATGCAGTGGCGCGGCACCCGCGGGCGATGGCGAGATCGCCGCCCTGGAGAGCGTGCTCGGCCTGCCACCCGGTTCACTCGGCGCCTTGCTGGCCGATGAGGATCCGGCCGATCCGCGCACCGACCTGGCCATGTTGCGCCGCCGGACCCGCCAGCCCCGGCTGGAACGCCTGCTGGTGCAGGAGAACTACCATCTGGGCCCGGATTTCGCGCACCGGCTGCTGCGGGTGCGCGAGGTGGTGCGGGCCAAGCGGGACGGCGTGACCCGCGGTTTTGTCTACTACCACGGCGAACGCCTGGACCAGCCGCTGCCGACCCTGCACGACACCGCGGGCTGCCGGATCGGCCGCGTGCGCACCGATCCCACCGCCGGGATACTGCTGGCCGAGCTGCTGCTGGAGCGCCCGCTGGCCGAGGGCGAGACCGCGGTGCTGGACTACGAGCTGACCTTCACCGGCGACGCGCCCGCCGACCACCACGAGCGGCGACTGCCCATGGGCGCCAAGGACTATCTGCTCCAGGTGCACTTCGACCCGGCCGCCGTGCCCGCCGACTGTCTCGGCTATCTCCGCCCGGACGGCGAGCCCGCCGGCGAGCAACAGCTCTGGATCGGGCAGTACCACACCGCGCACCTGGTGGTGCCGGACCCGGTCGCGGGCAACTACGGCATCCGCTGGATCACCGGCTAGCCACTTGAGCGAGTGCTCAAGAACGGTTACGCTGCGCCCATCGATTTGAGCAATCGCTCAACAGTGGGGGTGACATGCGGCTCTACATCGAGAACACGATCAAGGCGGACCCGGCGGCGCTGTGGGCACGCACCCAGGATCCGGCCCAGCATCAGCGCTGGGACCTGCGTTTCCACCGCATCGAATACCTGCCACTGGCGCCGGGCGAGCCCCAGCGCTTCCGGTACGCGACCTTCGGTGTGGCCGGGGTCGGGGTCAGTGTCGGCGAGCGGCGTTCCCCGGACGGGTCGAGCACCTCGGCGCTGCGCTTCGCCTCCGCCCACCCGCTCTCGCTGATCCGCTCCGGGTCGGGGTACTGGCGCTACCGGCCCGGCCCGCACGGCGTCCGGTTCAGCACCGGCTACGACTACCGGCCGGGCTGGGGCCGGCTGGGCCTGCCGGCCGATCTGCTGTTCCGGCCGCTGATGGGCTGGGCCACCGCGTGGTCCTTCGACCGGCTGCGACTGTGGCTGGAAGAGGGGATCAGCCCCGAATCCGCGCTGCGCCGGGCACTGGCCGACCTCGCCGTCCGGTTGCTGCTGACCCTGGCCACCCTGCTGCTCACCCCCTGGCCGACCGCGCTGGCCACCGCGTTGCTCGCGCTGTTCGCCCCGCCCGCTCCCGGCGTCCCGGCCGCCCGGCGCTGTCTGCGCCGCCCGCCCGATGCCCTCGCCGCCACTCCCCCGGCCACCCTGTCCCGCTTGGAGCTGCCATGACCACCACCCTGACCAGGACCGATTCGATCTTCCGCACCGCGCTGGGCGCCGACTTCGACCGCCTGCACCCGGAACTGCAGCGCCGGTTCGGCTTCAGCAGCGCCGACGGCGTGGCCTGCGTCGGCGAGGGCGTGATGGAGGAGATCTGGCGCGGATCCGTCTTCGCCGTGCCGTTCCTGCGGCTGGGCGCGGCCCGCAACATCCTGTTCCCGGAAACCGGCAGGAATGTGCCGTTCGTGATCGAGAACTACGCCTACCTGGACGATTTCGGCCGGGACACGGTGACCTTCACGCGCACCTTCGAGCTGGGCAACGGGTTACGCCGCCGCTTCGACGCCACCATGGTGCACAGCGCCCGGCGTGGCTGCGTGGTCGACTACCTTGGCACCCACCAGCACGTGGCGGTCGACCTCGACCTGTCGGTGGACTCCCGCGGCGGGTTGCTGATCCGCAGTGGCGAGCAGCGGCTCCGCGAGGGCCTGCTGGACCTGCGGGTGCCCCGGGCGCTGCTCGCGCACGCCGAGGTCCGCGAGTGGTATGACGAGCAGGCCGCGGAGTTCCGGATCGAGGTGCGGGTGTCCAGTCGCTGGGCGGGCCCGCTGTTCGGTTACCGCGGCAGGTTCACCGCCCGGTACTGGGACACCGCGGCGGCTCGGGTGCCGGCGACCGTCCGGCCCTACCGGGAGGAGCTGCGTGACTAAGGACGCCCGCACCGCGGAGACCCGCAGGCGGCTGATGGACGGCGCGATCGAGACGATCCGCGCCCAGGGCATCAGCGGCGTGTCGGCGCGGTCCATCGCGAACACCGCGGGCGTCAACCAGGCGCTGATCTTCTACCACTTCGGCACCGTGGACGAACTGCTCGGCGCGGCCTGCCTGGTCTCCACCCAGAACCGGGTCGAGGCCTACCGCGACCGCTTCGCCAAGACCGACAACCTGCGCGACCTGCTGAACCTGGGCCGTGCCCTGCAACACGAGGAACGCGCCGCGGGCAACGTGACCGTGCTGGCCCAGATGCTGGCAGGCGCCCAGGGCGACCCCACACTCGCCGAAGCCACCCGCACCGCCCTGGACCTGTGGGTGGCCGAGATCGAACTCGTGCTGCACCGCATCCTGGCCGCCTCCCCCATGGGAGACCTGGCCGATCCGCGGGGTCTGGCGCGCGCGGTGGCGGCCAGTTTCATCGGGATCGAGCTGTGGGCGGCGGCGGATCCGCGGGGGGCGGAGGACGGGCTGGCCGCGCTGGAACAACTGGCGGTGCTGGCGGAGGTGGTGGACAACCTGGGGCCGGTGGCTCGGCGGGCGCTCAAGGCCAAGCTGCGTGGAGCGGGCAAGGGCTGAGCAGTCGTTGGCGACGGGGACGACCAGTGCTAATGTGAACGCGCGGACCCGTCCCACTCTCGTGGCAAGACGGGTCCAGCTTCTTTTTCAGGGTCCAGCACCAGCGGCTGACCGCCCACCATGCAGCTGCCGCCCAGTAGGTCGGGATACCAGTCCCACATCAACTGTTTGGCCGGCTGACGCAGGACATGCATGTAGGCCGAGTAGGCCACCAGATCCGCGAGCTGCACCAGCTGGCTGAGGTGCGATCCCTGGAACGCGGGGTCCTCGACGATCCGGCGAGTGGCCAGCTTCAGGCTGCGGTGGGCACCTCGGTAGGACGGATCGGTGCCGTCGCCGTCCATGATGATCAGCCCATATTCGTCGTTCTCGGCCAGTCTCAGGTCAAGCGCGGTGACCAGATCGGCGGCCGACACCCCGCTTCTCGTCGTTGAACAGGTCGAGGAGATCGCCCGGCGGGTCTATCACGAGTCCGCCTGACGTTGGCGCGACCGGACATACTGAGTCACCGGCGTGCTGTCCGGACCCGGCCGGAAGTAGGGACCGTTTCACTCTCCGGCGTGTGAAATTCCGACCCTTCCCTCAGTGGCGGCCCGTGACGGATTCTCTGTGCGAAGCCCGAACACCACCGTCCGATTAGCGGTCCCCGCCCCCTGCTTCGCGGGTGACCGGTGGACGGGAAGGAGCGCTTTTCCATGAGGATTCGTCGTATCGCGGTGAGCCTGTTCGTTGCCGCGGCCGCCGCCGTGACCGGTCTGGCCGGTTCCGCCTCGGCCGCTCCGGCGCCGAGCGAGGACGTGTCGCCGCTGATCGTGGGTGGCGGCAACGCGACCCAGACCTACTCGTTCATGGTGTCGCTGGACACCGGTTGTGGTGGTTCGCTGATCAAGCCGACCTGGGTGGTGACCGCCAAGCACTGCACCAACACCGCGCCGCGGCAGGTGCGGGTGGGTTCGCTGTACCGCAACCAGGGTGGCAGCACCGCCGCGGTGAAGCGGGTGCTGCGGCACTCCTCCGCCGACCTGGCGCTGCTGGAGCTGGCCTCCCCGGTCAGCCAGGCGACCGTGCCGCTGGCCTCGACCTCCGGCGCCGTGGGTACCGCCACCCGCATCATCGGCTGGGGCGCGACCAACCCGAGCGGTTCGGGGGCGGCGACCTACCTGAAGGAGCTGAACACCTCGATCGTCGCGGACAACCGGTGCACCAACGGGATGAACGCGGCCGCTGAGATCTGCACCAACAACCCCGGCGGCAACCAGGGCGCCTGCTACGGCGACTCCGGTGGCCCGCAGGTCAAGCAGGTCGGCGGAGCCTGGCAGCTGGTCGGCGCGACCAGCCGCTCCGGCAACGGCGACCCGCGCTGCGCCACCGGCCCGTCGATCTACGTGGACGTGCCCTACTTCCGCAGCTGGATCGGCCAGTACGTCGGCTCGGTCTGATCTGCTCCACAGTGGACCGTCCGGCCCGCCTGCTCCTGCGCAGGCGGGCCGGACTCCTTTCGGTTGGCTCATCGCACGCGGGTGATGACCACCCGCCGGATCAGGAACTTGCCGGGTTCCCTGACCTGCTCGAAGGCACTGCTGTTGAGCAGCGCGCAGCTGCCGGAGGGTCCGGTCACCGGCACCGTGGCAGACTTGTTGTTGTCCAGGTTGGTCACCTTGAGCAGGGTGCCGACCGGGAACTGGTTGCTGGTCGCGCCGGGTGCGCCGCCCTCGGCGGAGAGGGTGACCGTGTTGCCGCGGCAGACCACCTCGCCCGCGGCGCCGCCCGGGGCCGGGGCTGCGCTGGGGCTACTGGGCGGCGGGGCCGCGTTTCCGCCCTGGCCGGGGGCTTCGGGGCTGACCGCGCCGGTGCAGCCCGCGGTCTGACGGCGTTGCTGGATCAGGTCGACCACCGCCTGCCGGTTGGCGATGCGCGCGGCGGAGAGCGCGTCCGGATTCCGCTGCTGGCCCTGGATGAAGCTGAGGTTGTTGCGCAGCGCGGTGTCCAGGCCCGCGCAGGACTCCGCCGCCTCACCGGTGCCGGTGCTGATCGCGATCGCGCCGCCGGTCAGCGCCGCTACGCCGAGCACCGCGGCCGCGCCGATGGTCGCCGTTTTCCGGTGCCGTCCACCGCTGCCGAACAGAGGCATGCCGTTCTCCTTCGTCGTCACTGCCTGGTCAGGACCGGACAACGGAAAAGTCCCCGGTCGCGGTTCAGCGAAAGATGAGCTGGGCTCGCAATCGCGCCGGGATGCCCGGGGCGAACCGGGCCAGGTAGGCGTCCAGCTGACCGGGTTCGGCCAGCAGGAACGGCAGGTCGACCGGAAGCAGCCGCCGGATGGCCAGTAGCGGCAACGGTGCGCGCAGTGGGCGGAACTCCTGGTTCCACAGACCGGGTTCGGCGCAGTGCGGGTGGAACTGGCCGAGCATCAGACCGTCGGCGACGAACTCGGACTTGAGTTCCCGTTGCACCGCGTCGATCTCGGCCGGATCGGCTTCGGGCAGCACGAGCACGTAGGTGAGCAGTTCAGCGTCGGATGCGTCCATTGTGGACAGTGCCGCAGTGTAGGTGGCGCGCAGGCCGGTGAGGGTCTCGCGCAGGTCGCCGGGGCCGCCGAGGCCGAGGTGGAACAGGTCCCGGCGCAGGGCGGGGCGGGTGTACGGGCAGACCGGGCCGGTGCGGCCGAGATCAGGGTGGCCGGGGACCAGGAAGTCCTTGGCCCAGCGCAGGATCCGTGCCAGCGGCGGCAGATCGGCGGGCGGTGGTGACCCGGCCTCGATCTCGCTCGCGGTCCACAGTCGCGGGGTCATCGGACTGTCCTGGGCGCGCGCCACATCGGGCGCAGGCTGGGGCCCTCGGGCAGCTGGATGTCCAGGCCGTGCGTGGTGAAGCCGAGCAGCCGGGCCGCGGCCGCGCCACCGGGCGAGCTGGCCTCCAGGTAGATGGGCAGGCCGAGCCGGTCGCAGCGGTCGATCACGTACGGGGCGAGCATCCGGCCGCGGCCGGTGTGCTGGAGATCCGGGGCCACGCAGGCGAAACTGAAGTAGCAGTGCGGCTGGTCCTGGGGGTGCGCGGCGTCCTGGAGCCCACCGATGGCCCGCACCTTGGCCGCTTCCGGACCGAGCGCGGCGGTGAACCGGCGGTCCAGTTCGGCCTGCTGGAACCCGGTCAGCTCGGTGGCGCCCGGCGGCAGGGTGAGCAGCACGGAATCCAGGTCGACCGTGGTGTAGACGCCGTGGTTGGCCAGCGACAGGTCCAGGAACACCCGGAACATCCGCGGCAGCAGCGCCGTTCGTTGCCGCGGGTCCGGGAAGATCCACTCGACCAGCGGGTCCGCGGCGAAGGACTCGGCGAGCAGCCGGGTCAGCGTCGGGACGTCGGCCGGGGTGCCCTTGCGCACCAGGCGGTCCAGGGTGGTGGTGATCATGTGTCCTCCCGTTGCCGTACGAGTTCGGTGACCCGCCGGTGCAGCCGGTCCACACACGGCTCCGCCTCGGGTTTGAGCAGCACGCTGCGCAGCACCCGGGCGCAGGCGGCGTCCGCGCGCAGGCCGGGGTGGCGGCGACCGAGGTCGGCGGCGGGTACCCGCAGGGTGCTGAGGTAGACCGGGTCGGCCGGGTCGGCCATGCCCGCGGCCAGTGCCCGCGCCGATGCTCCGTCCACTTCGGACAGTGAGTCGCGCTGCGGGAAGTAGGTGAGGATGTCCAGTTCCGGCGGCTGGTAGAGGGTCAGCTCCGCGGACTTCTCAATCAGCTCGGCCCAGTGCAGTGCGGCCCGGCGGCCGGCCGCGACCACCTCGCCGAGCCCGGACCTGGTCAGCGGCAACACCTTCAGCGTCAGCCAGAACGCGGCCGCGGCGGCGCCGGCCCGGCTGCACTCCAGGGAGATCTCACCCAGATGCAGCTCGCCGGAGGTGAAGTAGGTGTAGGGCGAGTCGTGCCGGTAGAAGCGACCGACTCGGGGATCGGCGAACAGGACCGCGCCGCAGCCGTAGGGCTGGAGGCCGTGCTTGTGCGGGTCGACGGTCACCGAATCGCAGTGCCGGATCGCGGCGAAGGGTTCGGCCGGCACGCCCAACTCCCCCGCCAGCAAGGCGAAGAAGCCGCCGTAAGCCGCGTCCACGTGGATCCGGACGCCGTACTTCTCCTTCAGCGCGAGGGCTTCGTGGATCGGGTCCACCGCGCCGAGCCCGGCGGTGCCCGGGGTGAGCACCACGGTGCCGACGTCGCCCCGGCGCAGTTTCCGTTCCAGGACAGACATGTCCATCCGGCCCAGGCCGTCCACCGGCACCGGTTCGCTGGGCACGCCGAGCACCTGACACATCCGGCCGTGCGTGTAGTGCGCCTCCGCGCTGTGCAGCACCAGCTTGCCGGGGTGGGTTTCCCTGGCCACGAACAGCGCTTCCAGGTTGGCGATGGTGCCGCTGGTGGTCAGGTGGCCGAGGTGGGTCGGCAGCCCGAACATCCCGGCCAGCTGGGCGATCACCTCGCGTTCCATCCGCGCGGTGGCCGGGCCGCCGTCCAGGGCGTGGTTGTTCGGGTTGAGCAGCATCGCGGCCAGGTAGCCGGTGATCGCGGCCGGATGCGGTGGTTTGACCATCTGCGCGGCGTAGCGCGGGTGGAAGAACGGGTAGTTGTCCCGCATCCGCTCGCCGAACTCGGCGAAGGCTCGACCGAAGTCGGCGTCGCTGACCGCGTTCGCCGGATGCGGGGTGACCGGGCCGAACCCGGCCGCCCAGTCCTGCGCCTGGTCGACCGCGCTGCCCAGCCAGTATCGGAGATCCACGTGATCCAGCCTGGTCAGCGCGACTGCCCGGCACCTCCCACCGGGAGGGGAACCGGCTCGTCCCCCGGCGGGAGCCGGTCCCGGTTGCCAGGGGACCTTCGTCGCCGTATATTCGGAACCGAGTAATCGGAACGGAGCAGAGATGGCCACCAAGTACCGCCGCTCGAACCCCCTGGCACTGGCACTGCTGTCGCTGCTCTGGGAACGCGAGATGCACCCCTACGAGATGGCCACCACGCTGCGCGAACGGCACAAGGACGAGAGCGTCAAGCTCAACTGGGGCACGCTGTACACGGTGGTCGAATCGCTGAGCAAGCACGGCCTGATCGAGGTGGTGGAGGCCGAGCGGGACGGCCGACGGCCGGAGCGCACCCGCTACCGGCTGGCCGCGACCGGACTGACCGAGCTGAACGACTGGCTGCGCGAACTGATCTCGGTGCCACACAAGGAATATCCGCGGTTCGAGGCGGGCGTGTCCCTGCTCGGCATCCTGCCGCCGGAAGAGGCCGAGCGGCTACTCACCCAGCGCGCGGACACCCTGGCCGAACACGCCGACGGGCTGCGTTCGGTGATGGCCATGTTGCGGGAGCAGGGATTGCCCGCGCTGGCCTGGATCGAACTGGAGTACCGGGTGACCATGATCGAGGCCGAACAGCGCTGGGTACGCGAGGTGGCCGAGAGCATCCGGGAGAACACCATCGAGGGCGCGGACTGGTGGCGCGACTGGCACGCACGCGGTGCGAAACCCGGTCAGCTGCCGCCGTTCGGGCCCACCACAGACGTCCAGTCCGAAGTGGACTGACGAGCTTCTCGGCGCGGTGCGCCAACACCGCGCCGAGAAGTGGCTCGCAAGCACCGCGTGGCGGCTCCTGCGTCCGGTGACGCACACCCAGGATAGCCGGGACGCCGCGCGGATCATCCAGCACCGAAGGAGCATCCGCATGTCCGATATCAGTGGAGTTTTCCAGCGCCTGGTCGAGGCCTGGAACAACGGCGACGCCACCGCCTACGCCGCCCAGTTCACCGAGGACGTCGACTACGTCACCTTCCACGGCATGCACATCCGCGGCCGCGCGGAACTGGAAGCGGGGCACGCCAAGCTGTTCGCCGGTCCGCTCAAGGGGGTCAAGCTCGGCGGCGGATCCGCCGCGGCCGCGCCGCCCGCGGTGAAGTACCTCAGCCCGGAGGTCGCGGTGGTAGTCAACTCCGGCGGCAGCACGCTGCCCGAGGCGAACGCCCCTGCGCCCGAGCGGGATTCGGTCACCACCGCGGTCGTGGTGCGCACCGGCGGGGACTGGCTGATCAGCGCGTTCCAGGTGACCCGGCGGCAGGCGTTCTGATGCGCCGTCGACTCCTTGACGCCTGGCGTCAAGTACTTTACGTTTGCCGTCAAGTAGCAAGCGGAGGTACTCGATGCCCGTCCCGACGTCCTTCCACACCGCCCTCGTCGCGCAACTGCTGCGGCTGAGCGAGCAGCGGCTGCTCGACCCACTGGAGATCCTGCTCCAGTCAGCGGATCCGCTGACCACGGTGCGCACCTATCTGCGCGCCGCGGTGGAAACCCAGGCGGCGCAACTGCTCGGCCGGAACGAGTTGCTGGCCACGCACGCGGTGACCCGGCTGATCAGCGCGTTCTATCCGGGCGACAAGCCGTTCGACCCGCCGCTGGAGTGGTGGCAGACGCCGCTGGGCCAGGTCGTGGCCCGCCGGGTCGGGCACCCGGCCACCGAGGCGGTGCCGTACTCGGTGGCCGGGGCGATGCTCGGCGTCACCCGGCAGGGCGTGCACGACCTGGTCAACCGGCACAAGCTCGACCGGCATCCCGACGGTGGCGTGCGCACCGAGTCCGTCCGCGTCCGGCTACTCACCCGAAAGGACGGATTCGCATGGGGGACAACATGATGGAGCTGGTGGTCGAGTCCGGTCCGGTGCCGCTGGCGGTGCGGGACCACGGCGGGGACGGCCCGCCGCTGCTGCTGTTGCACGGACTCGGCGGCTCGATGGCGCACTGGGATCCGCTGCTCCCGGAGCTGACCGCGACCTACCGGGTGGTCCTGATGGACCTGCGTGGGCACGGCGGTTCCGGGACCGGGCCGTGGAGCTGGGCGGCGGCACTGGCCGATATCGAGGCGGTGATCGCCGAACTGGGGCTGGGCAATCCGGCGGTGGCCGGCATGTCACTGGGCGGCATGGTGGCCACCCGCTGGGCAGGCAGGCCGGGCTGTCCGGGCGCGGTGAACCTGGACGGCCTGCGTGGTTTCCTGACCACGCCGGAGAACTACCCCGGCCTGGATCCGGCCTTGCGGGACAAGGAAATCGCCCGGCTGCGGGTGCTCTTCGACGAGCAGGCCGCCGCGGTCACCGGGCCGCTGGCCCAGATCATCGCCGAGACCAGGGCGGCGCTGGACGAGGACCACATCGGCGCCTGCCTGGCCGCCCGGTCCCCGCTGCTGGTGGTCGTGGCCACCGAGAACCTGCCTGCCCAGCAACAGTTCCCGGAACTGGCCGAGGCGTTCCGCCGTGGCCTGGACCGGGATCTGGCCGCGCTCGACGATGTGTGGAATGTGCAGGTCGAGCGGATCGGCAGCTCGCACGCCATGGTCACCGAACACCCGGCCGAGGTGGCCAAGCTGATCCGGCGGTTCCTGGCAGGCTGAGCACACCGCGACCCACCGTCCACAGTGGATGGTGGGTCGCGGTGCTCAGGTCAGCAGCGGATCGGCTTGGCGTGCGCCGGATCCAGCGCGTTGAACACCAGCTGGGCGACCAGCGGGTCCACCGCGACCAGGACGTGCTCGGAGAAGTTGAGCGGGCACAGGTCCTGCAGCACGTAGTTCTTGGCGTTGGGCGCGTGCATCCAGCCGCTGGTGTGCGGCCAGACCGCCTGGTCGTAGCGGGTCATCACGTTGGTGTAGCTGACCCCGGGCACCGCGACGCCGTCCTGGTTGAGCTTCTTGAGGAAGTCCGAGCCGTTGAGGAACTGCAGCGCGGAGGGGAACACCGGCCCCATGATGCCGTCGATGATCGGGCCGAGGCCGAGTTTGCGGGCGAAGTCGAGCAGCTTGGGCAGGGCGAGCAGTTCGGTGCCGTTCCACAGCGGGGTCAGCGCCACGTAGCGGTTGACCTTGTCCTTGCCGCCGAGGAACTTCACGTAGTGGTTGGGCATCAGGCTGCCCTCGGAGTGCCCGACGATGTCCACCTTGCGCGCCCCGGTGTGCTTGAGCACCCGGTCCACGAACGCGCCGAACTCCTGGGCGCTCTGCTCCATCGGCAGCCGGCCGCCGATCTGGTTGATCGGGAACGGGGTCCCGGCAGGCACCCCGTAGGTCAGCGCGAACACGCAGTAGCCCCTGGCCTTGAGCTGCGGGGACAGGGTCAGCCAGTTCACGGTCATGTTCGCGCTGGCTCCATGCGCGAGCACCACCGGTTCGGGGTGGGCCTTGCTCGGCTTGCACGCCCAGTCATTGGCTCCGGGCGGTGATCCGGGTTCGGTCGGCGGTACCGCGGCGACGGCCGATCCGGCGCCCACCACCAGCACCGTCAAGGCTGTCACCAGGGCAAAGACCAGGGCACGCAACGTCATCATCGACACCAGGTGTCCCTTCCGTGAACAGGGTGGCCCCGGACCAATCGTGATCGCGGTCACGCTGTGGTGGAATGGGTGCGAGCACAGCCTTGACCCGTCCTCGTTTGTGCTCGCGCACAACAACGAGGTTGGGCGGTGCGACGGCGGTGACGACCCCGAGTTTCCCGGACGCGGTGCGCAGGCTGGCCAGGCAGCTGACCGGTCAGGTGCCCCGGCTCGCGCTCGCGCTGGCCACCCGGATCCGCGCCGAGGTGCCCGCCTACCAGGACGACCGGCTGGTCAGCTTCGCCGATCTGGTCGCCGAGTGCGAGGCCAACCTGGTGCAGGGCCTGCGCGATGTGGACAGCCCGTCCTGGAACGGCACGGACGCGGCCAGGGTGCTGGGCCGCCGCCGCGCCGAGCAGGGCTTCCCGGTGGAGGCGACCCTGCGCAGCTACCGCATCGGCGGGCAGTTCATGTGGGAGACCTTCGTCAGCGCGGCCGGCCCTGACCTGGGCGACCAGCGCGCGGTGCTGGCCGCCGCGACCACGCTGTGGACCTTCATCGACACCTACTCCGCCGCGCTGGCCGAGGGCCACCGGCTGGCCAGTGAGGACCGGGCGCGCACCGACACCGAGGTCCGCTCGGCGTTGCTGGAGGCGTTGTTCACCGGCAAGTCCGCGGCCGGGCGGTCGCTGCTGGACTGCGCCGCGGACCTCCGGCTGCCCGCGGGCGGCCGGTTCCTGGTGGTGGTCGCGGACACGCACGCGCTGCCCCGGATCGAGGAACGGCTGCGGCTGCGCGGCACGATCTCGGTGTGGCGGCAGGAGATCGACGCCCAGGCCGGCATCGTGCTGTTGTCCCCCAGCGGATCGCCGGAGCAGTTGTGCCTGCAGCTGGCCGGGCACACCAGGGCCAGGGTCGGGGTGAGCGCGGAGTACCACCAGATCGAGGCCACCCCGGCCGCCCGGCACGCCGCCGGACTGGCCCGCGCCGCGGTCGGCCCGCACGGACCGGGAGTGCTCAGACACGACCGGGCGCCGGTGCCGATCCTGCTGGCCAGCGCCCCGGAGGCGGCCCGCGCGGTGGCCCAGGCCGCGCTCGGCCCGGTGCTGGAACTGCCGGCGCGGGACCGGGAGCTGCTGCTGAGCACGCTGCGGGTCTGGCTCGGCCACGACGGCGCGACCAGTGCCGCGGCCGCCGAGCTGCATTGTCACCGGAACACGGTCCGGTACCGGTTGCGCAGGCTGGAGGACCTCACCGGACTGTCGCTGACCAGCCCGAAGGCGCTGAGCGAGTTACACCTCGCGCTGGAGGCGTTGCGTCTTCTGCCTCAGCATGACACCCCCGCTGAGCGGGTAGGTTCTTGATCGTGACTACTTCTCCGCCGGAGGGCGGCCGACGCCGACCGGGTCCCGCCCCCCGGTTGAGCCGGGACCTCATCGCCGAGGCGGTCCTGGGTGTCGGCTTCGAGGAGGTCACGGTCACCGCGGTGGCCCAGCGACTCAGCGCCACCCACGCCGCGCTGTACCGGCACGTCACCGACCGGGACGATCTGGTGCGGGCCGCGGTCGAACGGGTCGCCGACCGCGCGCCCCAGCCCGAACTGGGTCCGGACTGGGAACAGTTGCTGCGCGGCGAGGCATGGGTGCGCTGGCGGATCTTCACCGAGTACCCCGGGATCCGGCAGGCCATCGCCGGCCTGTCCTGGAACACCGATCCCTTCGGCGCCCGCTCGCTGCCGGTCATCCGGCACCTGATCAGCCTGCGTTTCCCGGCCGAGGCCGCGCTGCTGGCCACCGATGTGGTGATCGACATGGTGGACGAGTCCGCGGTGACCGCGGTGGACACCCGGCGGCTGGGCCCGGAGGCGGTGGGTCAGCGGATCCAGGACTCCTTCCCGGACCCCGAACTCGACGGCGAACTGCGCCGGATCGCCTTCCAGGCCATGGTCGAAGATCAGGACGTCTGGTTCGGCAACAAGCTGGACGTGGTGCTCGCGGGGATCCGCGTCACACTCGCTCCGGGGACAGCGGCTACCCCGACGGGTGACGCCTGACCCGCTGAGCCCGCACGCACCCCGGCCCGGCGTGATACTGCGGCGGTCACCCACCCGGGGAGGACTGCCATGAACGACCGGGGACTCACCCCGACCGATGTCCGCACCGTGGAGTTCAGCACTTCCTCGCTGCTCCGCCGCGGCTACGACGAGGGCGAGGTGGACGCCTTCCTCGACCGCGTGGAGGCCACCCTGCTGGGCAAGGATTCGGTCACCGCCCGCGACGTCGACGAGGTCACCTTCAGCAAACCCCCACTGGGCCGCCGCGGCTACAACGTGGACGAGGTCGACGCCTTCCTCGACCAGGTAGTAGCCACCCTCAGCACCCTGGACGAAGCCACCGGCTAATCCCGCCCACAATCCCGCGCGTGTTGGCCGTTGTCGTACACCGGTTTGGCCGTTACGGACGTCGAGTTGGCCGTTACGGACGGCGGTTTGGCCGGACCGGGACGTCGAGTCGGCCAGTTGGGCCAACTCGACGTCCAGAACGGCCAAACCGGCGTACGACTTGGGCCAACTCGGCGTACACAACGGCCAACACTCGCGGGGGTGGTTAGCCGCTGGTGCTGTCGCGGCCGGTTTCGATGTGGCCGGACAGGCGGCGGTGGAAGGTGGGGTCGCCCTGGGCGCGGATGGTGAGGTCGTACCAGCCGCGGGTGGGTGCGGCGGAGTGGTGCACGGTGCGGTCGGTGTGGGGGGCGAGGCGGATCTTGCGGCCGGCGACGTCGAAGGTCAGCGGGGTGCCGCCGGTGTTGCGCAGGGTCAGGCGGAGTAGGCGGGCGATGCCGGAGACCTCGGTCTCGACCTCGGCTGTGTTGTCCTTGCTGCCGCCGAACTCGCGACGGAAACCGTTGGGGCCCAACAGGGTCAGGCGGTAGGTCGGGCCGGTGAGCGGGACCGCGTCGGACTTGGCTCCGGCCACGTCGTAGTGGCGTGGGGCGGGGAACTCGCCGGCATAGGCGTGCAGGGACAGGTGGGCGCTGGCCTGGCCGGAGTTGCGCAGGCGCAGCACCAGGTGGGTGCGGGTGGCGTCCAGGGTGGCGGTCGCGTCCGGCTGGTACGGCAGGGCGCGGGCCGGGCGGACGCCGGGCTCCTGCACCGGCATGGCGGCCTTGGCCGGTGGGGCCGGGCGCCAGCGGGAGAGCGCGGGCGGGGTCTGCGCCGGTTCGGCTGGCACTCGGCCGGGGCGGCGGCCGTGGAAGTCGAAGGCCGAGGTCAGGTCGCCGGCGACGGTGCGGCGCCAGGCGCTGATGTTGGGCTCGCGCACGCCCAGCCAGCCTTCCAGGAAACGCAGTACCGAGGTGTGGTCGAAGACCTGGGAGTTGACGTAGCCGCCGACCGTCCACGGCGAGACGATGGTGGCCGGCACCCGGAAACCGAGACCGATGGGTAGGCCGTCCACGTACTCGTCCAGGGTGCCGGGCGGCGGGACCGGCGGCGGCACGTGGTCGAAGTAGCCGTCGTTCTCGTCGTAGTTGATGATCAGCGCGGTGTGCCGCCAGGTCTCCGGGTCCGAGGCCAGCGCGTCCAGCACCTGGTAGGTGATGCCCGCGCTGGCCGCCGGGGAGGACGCGCCGGGGTGCTCGGAGTCCAGGGCCGAGGGCACCAGGTAGGAGACCTGGGGCAGCGTGCCCGCGGCGATGTCCGCGCGCAGGTCCGCGGCGAGCCGGCCAGTCGGCACCCGGTGCAGGCCGCGGTCGTACAGCGCGCGCTCCTCGCCGGTCAGCGTGGCCACGCCCTTGGCCAGCAGGTCCAGAAGTCGTTGCCGCTCACCGGGTTCGGCGTCCCGGACCTTGCCGTAGAAGGTGTCCAGGCTCTTGAAGTCGCCGGCGGGCGCGAGGGCCTTGCGGGCGATGGCCTTGAAGCGGGCGAAGAACTCCAGCGCGTTGTCCTGGAAGTTGTCGAACTCCTGGTAGACCTTCCAGCTCCGCCCGGCCTGCTGCAACCGCTCCGGGTAGGTGGTCCAGTCATAACCAGGGTGGGTGTCCTCGGCGTAGGCCCAGTTGCGCACCGAACGACGGGTCTGGTTGGGCGGCGGCTCGAACCCGACCGTGCCGGTCATCAGGTACATCCGGTTCGGGTTGGTCGCGCCGAAAACCGAGCAGTGGTAGGCGTCGCACAGGGTGAAGGTGTCGGCCAGCTCGTGGTGGAACGGGATGTCGGTGCGGTCGTAGTAGGCCATGGTGGCCGGGGACTTCGCGCCGATCCAGCCGTCCAGCCTGCCCTGGCCCCAGGCCTTGTGCCCGCCGTCCCAGTCGTGGTCCAGGTCGCCGATGTAGTGCACCGCCGCGCCCGGCCGCTGGGCGTCCTTGGCCGCCTGCCGCACCGAGAACGGCAGCACCGGCTCGCCACCCGCCCTGGGCTGGGCGAACACCGAGGCGCCACCGGGCAGTTCGAGGGCGTTGCGGTCGCCGAAGCCGCGCACCCCGCGCAGGGTGCCGTAGTAGTGGTCGAAGGCCCGGTTCTCCTGCATGAGCACCACGACGTGGCGCAGGTCGCGCAGGCCACCGGTCGGGGCGGGCTGGGCCAGCGCACGGTGCACGGAAGGCGGCAACAACGAGCCGAGTGCGGCGGCGCCAAGGGTGGCGGCGCCGGCGGTGAGCACCCGGCGGCGGGAAACAGCGTTCATACCGCCAACCTGACCTGCCGCGACAGTCCTCTGCTAGGGGCGAAGGGGTGACCATCGTGTGAACGAATGGCCTGGACCGTTCCGGTCAGTACACTCACCGCTACGGACCGGGCGCACTCGGTTCCGGTCGGTCACCAGGGCAGGGAAGGTGGGCCGTGGAGCAGCGGCTGAGCTGGGTGCCGAAGGAAGTCGACGTCTCCAAACCGTCCGCGGCCCGGGTCTATGACTACTTCCTCGGCGGGAGCTACAACTTCGCGGTCGACCGCGCCTTCGCCCAGCAGCTACTCGCCGTCGCGCCCACCATGCCGATGGTGTGCCGGCAGAACCGCTCCTTCCTGCGCCGCGCGGTGCAGCACATCCTCGGCCACGGCGTGCGGCAGTTCCTCGACATCGGCTCCGGCCTGCCCACCACCGGCAACGTGCACGAGATCGCCCAGGCCGCCTACCCGGACGCGCGGGTGGTCTACGTGGACAACGAGCCGGTCGCGGTCGCGCACAGCGAGTTGATGTTGAAGGACAACGACTCCGCGGTCATCCTGCACGCCGATGTACGCGATCCCGAGGGCATCCTGAACGCCCCGGAGACCCGGTCGCTGATCGACTTCGACCAGCCGGTGGCGCTGCTCATGGTGGCCCTGCTGCACTTCGTGCCGGACGCGGACGAGCCCGCCGAGTTCATGGCGCGCTACCGGGACGTGCTCGCACCGGGCAGTTTCCTCGCGCTGTCCCAGGGCACCGAGGAGCGGCAGCCGCCGCAGGTGCACGCGGTGCGCGACCTGTACAACCAGCGCGCCAACCGGGTCACCACCCGGACCAGTGCGGAGATCACCTCGTTCCTGGGCGATTTCCACATCGTCGAGCCGGGGCTGGTGTTCACCCCGGAATGGCGGCCGGAGTCGCCATCGGACGTGCCGGACGAACCCGAACTGGCCGGGTTCTACGCGATTGTGGGGCGGAAACCGTGACCGTGGTCGATCGTCGGCTGTGGGTGCCGACCGAGGTGAACGTGGACGCGCCGAGCGCGGCCAGGGTGTATGACTACCTGCTCGGCGGCAGCTACAACTTCGCCGCCGACCGCGCGTTCGCGCAGCAGGCGATCGGCATCCACCCCGGGCTGCCGATGGTGTGCCGGGAGAACCGGTCCTTCCTGCGCCGCGCGGTGCGGCACTGCGTGGCCAACGGGATCACCCAGTTCCTCGACATCGGCTCCGGCCTGCCCACCAGCGGCAACGTGCACGAGGTGGCCCCGGAGGCGCGGGTGGTCTACGTGGACAACGAGCCGGTGGCGGTCGCGCACAGCCGGATGATGCTCAAGGACAGCGACCGGGCCGCGATCGTGCACGCCGACCTGCGGGATCCGGAGACCATCCTGGACGCCCCGGAGACCAGGCGATTACTCGACTTCGATCAGCCGGTCGGGTTGCTCATCGTGGCCGTGTTGCACTTCGTGCTGGACACCGACCTGGTGAAGACTGTGCTCGCCCGCTACCGCGACCAGCTCGCACCAGGCAGCTTCCTGGTCCTCTCGCACGGCACCCTCGAACAGCAGGCGCCCTCGGCCAAGGCGATCCAGGACCTCTACAACCGCAGTCCCAACAAGGTCATCACCCGCACGAAGCAGGAGTGCATCGAGTTGATGGACGGTTTCGACCTGGTCGAGCCCGGGGTCGTGTTCACCCCGCTGTGGCGGCCCGAGCCACTCGCCGAGAAGCTCGACCGGCCTGAGGACGCGGGCTGGTACGGGATGGCTGGCAGGCTGCTATGACCGAGACCCCCAGGTCCAGCTGGGTGCCCCAGGGTGTGGACGTGGAGCGCCCGAGCGCGGCGCGCATCTACGACTACTACCTGGGGGGCGGGTACAACTTCGAGTCCGACCGGCAGTTCGCCCGCAAGGCCATCTCGCTGCTGCCGAGCCTGCCGATGATCGCCCAGCTGAACCGGGTGTTCCTGCGCCGGGCGGTGCGCTTCTGCGTGCGGAACGGGATCCGGCAGTTCCTGGACATCGGCTCCGGCATCCCGAGCGTGGGCAACGTGCACGAGGTGGCCCGGCAGGTCGACCCGGCGGCGCGGGTGGTCTATGTGGACAACGAGCCGGTCGCGGTCGCGCACAGCCGGATGATGCTGTCCCAGGACAGCCAGACCGCGGTGGTGCAGGCCGACGTGCGCGATCCGGAGTCCATTCTCGGCTCGCCGGAGGCCCGGCGGCTGCTCGACTTCGACGAGCCGGTGGCGGTGCTGATGGTGGCGCTGCTGCACTTCGTCCCGCACGCCGACGAGCCCAAGGCCTTCCTGGCCCAGTACCGGGACGCGATGGCGCCGGGCAGTTACCTGGCGCTCTCGCACGCCACCCTGGAGCACCAGCCGGCCATCACCGAGCAGGTCCGACAGCTCTATGAGAACAGCCAGAACCCGATGACCTCGCGCACCAGGGCCGAGCTGGAGATCCTCTTCGACGGCTTCGACCTGGTCGCCCCCGGCATCGTGTTCACCCCGGCCTGGCGACCGGACAGCCCGGAGGAGGTCGGGGAGGACCCCGAACGGTCGGTGATCTACGCGGCGGTCGGGCGACGGCGGTGACCCTGGATGGCTGACCACGCGACGTTCGCCAGTGCCTGGACCGCACAGGTCTACGGCACCAGCTTCGTCTCGCTGTCCCGGCCGGAGACCGAGCGCTTCCTGCTCGGCCTGACCGGCAGGCTGGTCACCGCCCTCACCACCGACCCGTTCAGCGCGGTGCCCGCCGCGCAGGTCGCCGAAGACCTGGTCGCTGCGCACTACACCGGACCCACCGTGCTGGACCGGACCCTGCGCCTGGTCGGCGACCACTTACTGTCCACAGTGGACTTACCGGCGAACGGCGAGCTGCCCAGCCGGGTGGTGGCGCTGATGGCCGCGCTGGCCGCCGGGTACGCCGATGCCTTGCGCGAGCGCACTTTCGACGAGCAGGAGACGATCAAACGGGCCGTGCTGCGGGCCCGCGACGACGCGGAGAGCGCGCTGCGCGCCAGCGACGCCCGGTTCCGGGCGATGTTCTCGGTGTCCCCCATCGGCATCGCGATCACCGGCCTGGACGGGCGGATCGTGGAGGCCAACAGCGCGCTGCAGGAGATCCTGCGCAGCTCGGCCTCGGCGTTGTCCGGCTGCACCCTGGTCGAGCTGGTGCACCCCGACGACGCCGCCGCGCTGACCCGGTGCGAGGCCGAGCTGGACACCGGCGAGGTCGAGCTGTACCGCACCGAGAAGCGTTTCCTGCTGCCCGACGGCGACCTGGTGTGGACCTACGTCTCGGTGGCGCTGATCCACGACAGCCGGGGCGCGCCCGCCTACCGGATGGCCATGGTCGAGGACATCTCCCAGCGCCACCTGCTCTACGAACAACTGCGCCGCCAGACCCTGCACGACCAGCTCACCGGCCTGCCCAACCGGGCCAGGTTCACCGCCGCGGTGGACGGCCTGCTCGGCCAGGCCGGACCGAACGCGCGGGTGGCGCTGTGCCTGTTCGACCTGGACGGGTTCCGGGTGGTCAACGGCGGGCTCGGGCCGGTGGTCGGCGATGAGGTGCTCAAGGAGGTGGGCGCCCGGATCCGGGACACCGTGGCCGCGGAGCCGGGCGCGCTGGCCGCCTACCTGGGCGGGGACCGGTTCGCGGTGCTGCTGCCCCGCTGCGGCAGCGTGCAGGCCGCGGTGACCGCCACCGAGCGGGTGCTGGCCGCCATCGGCGAGCCGATCCAGGTCGTCGGGCACCGGCTGACCGTCTCGGCCAGCGCCGGTGTGGTGGAACGCGCCGCCCCCGGGGTGCGCACCCCGGACCTGTTACGCGATGCCGACATCACCCTGCACTGGGCCAAAACCGACGGCCGCGGCCAGTGGACCCTCTTCGACACCGACCGGGCCAAACGGGAGCGGATCCGCTACGAGATGGCCACCACCATCGCGCTGGCCATGGACAACGAGGAGTTCTACCTGGAGTACCAGCCGGTGGTGCGGCTGCGGGACGGCCTGGTGCGCGGAGTGGAGGCGCTGCTGCGCTGGGACCACCCCGAGCTGGGCGTGCTGGTCCAGGACGATTTCTGCGAGCTGGCCGAGGACATCGGGCTGATCGTGCGGCTGGGCAAGTGGGTGCTGCGACTGGCCTGCGCCCAGGCCGCGACCTGGTCGGCCGAACTGGGCGAGCGGGCGCCCGCGGTGAGCGTGAACCTGTGCCCGCGTCAGCTCCGCGACGCCGATCTGGTGCGCGATGTGCAAACGATCCTGCGGGAGACCGGGCTGCCGCCGCAGCGGCTGTGGCTGGAGGTCCCGGAAAGCGCAGTCCCGGTGGAAGCCACCGAGGCCATCGAGACCCTGACCATCCTGGCCGAGATGGGCGTGGAGATCCTCCTGGATCGCTTCGGCAAGGACCCGGCCGATCCGGCGCACCTGCGGAACCTGCCGCTGCACGCGGTGAAGGTGTACCGGATGCCGCTGGCCGGACTCGGCGGCACCGGCGCCGACCCCGCCAGGGAACGGATGGTCTCGGACCTGATCGCGCTGGCGCACGTGCTGGAGCTGCCGGTGATCGTGGAGCACGTGGCCGACGCGGACCAGGCCCAGCGGCTCACCGAACTGGGCTGCGACGCCGGTCAGGGGCCTTACTTCGGCGTCGCGGGCACGCCGGAGGACGCGCGGGCGCTGCTGTCCGGGCACTCCCCCAGCCGAGGTTGAGTAGTTCCCCGCTGTGCCGGGGGCCCGGTCTCGACGAGTATTTCCGGCAGACGGCGCGCCCGGGTAGCAGGGGGAGGGCGATTGCCAGGGGGACCCGGCGAGGGGGATCTTGCCGGGCTGGTTCGGGGTGATCGAACCGGGCGCGTCGTCTATGGGGCCGTCAGCCGGCGAGCAGGGGTTCGCCGACGAGATCCAGTGCCACCCGCACGAAGCGGGCGATCCACGGCGAGCGTGAGCCGGCCGGCCAGGCGATCACCGTCCGGTACGGGCTGGCGTCGCGGACCGGCCGGTAGACGATGTCCGAGCGCGGGTTGAGCCTGGCCAGCGTGCTCGGCACCAGTCCGACCGCCTGGCCGAGCGCGATGATCTCCAGCAGCTGCGAGCTGTCCCGCACCTCGGGGCCATCCGGCAGATCATGATCACGACCCGCCCAGTAGGCCCGCTCGGCCAGGTCCGCGCCCGGCCACCGCGGCATCGGCTGACCGATCAGATCGGCGCACTCCAGCGCCACCCGGCCGGCCAGCTCGTGCCCGGCCGGCAGCGCGGCCACCCGCGGTTCGCACAGCAGCGGCGCCACATCGAACCCGGCGTGCTCGGCCGGGGAGCCGATCAGGGCCAGGTCGACGCGGCCGTCCCGGAGCATCGGCGACTGCTCCCCGTACCCGCTGACCAGCACCTCCACCCGCTCCTGCGCCGACTGCGCGGCGTAGGCGGCCACGATCCGGCGGAGCAGGTCGGTGGCCACGCCCGCCTTCGCGGTGACCACCACCGTCGGCGTGACCGCGCCGGAGCGCCGGGTGCGGTGCACCGCGGCCGACAGCGCGTCGAAGACCCGCCCGGACTCGGTGACCAGGGCGTGCCCCGCGGCGGTCAGCTCCACCCGGCGGGTGTCCCGGAGGAACAGCGGCACGCCGAGGCGGCGTTCCAGCTGGCGGATCGCCCTGGACAGCGCGGGCTGCGCGATGCCCAGCCCGGCCGCCGCCCGGGAGAAGTTCAGCTCCTGCGCGACCGCCCGGAAGTAGCGCAGTTCCCGCACCTCCACCTCACTCATGCCGCCAGGGTATAAGCACAGACCAAACCGGTCTTTCCGGAATCGGGTGGGCGCTGCTGAAGTGGGGGCGTGGACAACGAGGTGGCGCTGGTGACCGGCGCCAACAAAGGCATTGGCAAGGAGATCGCGCGGGGCCTGGCCGCCGCGGGACTGACCGTGTACCTGGGCGCCCGTGATCTTGGACGTGGCGAACAGGCGGCCCGGGAGCTGGGCGGCGACGTCCGGGTGCTCCAGCTGGAGGTGACCGACGAGGCCGGGGTGCGGGCCGCGGTGGACCGGATCGAGGCCGAGACCGGCCGACTGGACGTGCTGGTCAACAACGCGGGTGTGGCCCTGGATTGGGGCGCCGGACCGGATCTGGCCACCGCCGAGGCACTCCGGCAGACCTTCGAGGTCAACGTGTTCGGCGTGGTCGCGGTGACCAGGGCCTGCCTGGGACTGCTGCGCCGGGCCCCGGTCGGGCGGGTGGTCAACGTGTCCAGCCCACTGGGCTCACTGGGCCTGCTCAGCGATCCGGACCATCCGATCGCGCAGCGGCACCTGCTCGCCTACAGCTCGGCCAAGGCCGCGCTGAACGCGATCACCCTGCTGCACGCCAACGCGTTGCGCCCGGACGGCGTGCTGGTCAACGCGGCCAGCCCCGGCCTGGTGGCCACCGATCTCAACATCGATTCCCCGTTCCCCCGCGGCGAGCGGACCCCGGCCGAGAGCGCCGAGGTGCCGCTGCGGCTGGCGCTGCTCGGCGCGGACGGCCCGACCGGGCAGTTCTGGGGCGAGCAGGGACCCATTCCGTGGTGACCGGAGCAGGAGACATGAGCGAAACGCACAAACAGACCGTCCAGGACTTCCTCAACCTGGTCTTCAACGACAAGGACCCTGCGGCGGCCTTCGCCCGCTACGTGCACCCGGACTACGTCCAGCACAACCCGCACGCCCCGGACGGGGCCGCGGCCTCGGCGAGCTTCCTGGGCGGCTTCCTCGCGCGGTTCCCGGAGCTGCGGCTGGAGATCAAACGGGTCTTCGCCGACGGGGACCACGTGATCACGCACGGGCATATGAAGCTGACGCCGGAGAACCAGGGGTCGGCGATCATGGACATCGTGCGGCTGCGCGACGGGCGGATCGCCGAGCACTGGGACGTGGCCCAGGAGGTGCCCGAGTCGCCCGCGAACGGCAACACCATGTTCTAGGTCCTAAGCTGGGCACTCGTGCTCTACCGACTGCTCTTCACCCTGGTACTGCGGCGACTCGACGCCGAACAGGCGCACCACCTCAGCTTCCGCGCGTTGCGGCTGCTGGCCGCGATTCCCGGGGTGCTGCCGCTGATGCGCAGACTGTTCGCCCCGCGTGATCCGGCGCTGCGCACCAGGGTGCTCGGCCTGGACCTGCCAGGGCCGCTCGGACTGGCCGCCGGGTTCGACAAGGACGCCACCGCGCCGGACGCGCTGGCCGCGCTGGGTTTCGGGTTCGTCGAGATCGGCACGCTCACCGCGCAGGCCCAGCCGGGCAACCCGAAGCCGCGGTTGTTCCGGCTGCTCGCCGACCGGGCCATCGTGAACCGGATGGGCTTCAACAACGGCGGTTCGGCCGCGGCGGCCCAGCGGCTGCGGGCCCGGCGCGGGCAGCCCGCCGTGGTCGGGGTGAACATCGGCAAGACCAAGACCACCCCCGAGGCCGAGGCCGTCGGCGACTACGTGACCAGCGCGAAGCTGCTGGCCGGAGTCGCCGACTACTTCGTGGTCAACGTCAGCTCGCCGAACACCCCCGGCCTGCGCAACCTCCAGGCAGTCGACCAGCTCCGGCCGCTGCTCACCGGCGTGCGGGCGGCACTGGACGAGGCGAGCAGCCGCCGGGTGCCGCTGCTGGTCAAGATCGCGCCGGACCTCTCCGACGAGGACGTGGACGCCGTCGCCGACCTGGCCCTGGAGCTGGGCCTGGACGGGATCATCGCCACCAACACCACCATCGGCCGGGACGGCCTGGCCACCTCGGCCGCCGAGGTCGAGGCGGCCGGGGCGGGCGGGCTCTCCGGCGCGCCGCTGAAGGACCGGTCGCTGGTGGTGCTGCGCAGGCTGCGCGCCCGGGTGGGCGATCGGCTGGTGCTGGTGGCGGTCGGCGGCATCGAGTCGGCCGAGGACGTGTGGCAGCGACTGCGCGCGGGTGCGAGTCTGGTGCAGGGCTACACCGGGCTGATCTACGGCGGCCCGCTGTGGCCGCGGCGGATCCACCGCGACCTGTCCAGGAGGCTTCGTGCCAGCGGATATGACTCCCTCGACCAGGTGGTTGCGGCCGACTGACCCGGTCAGCGGTTTACAAGGTCGGGCCGGTTCTTGAAAATCACTGGCATGCTTCGCCTCCTGCGCATGCTCGTGTGCCTGCTGCTGGTGGCGCCGCTGCTGGCCTCCGGTCCGGCGGGCGCGACCGCCCCGGCCGCCTGCCCGGAACCGGCCCAGCCCAAGCGGCAGCTGCGCGGGCTGTGGATCGCCAGCGTGTCCAACATCAACTGGCCGTCCCGGGCCGGGCTGCCGGTGGCCCAGCAGCAGGATGAGTACCGGCGGCTGCTGGACCGGGCCAAGGCCCTGCGGTTCAACGCGGTGTTCATGCAGATCCGCCCGGCCTCGGACGCGTTCTACCCGTCCACTCGCGAACCGTGGTCGCAGTTCCTGACCGGCACCCAGGGCCAGGATCCCGGCTATGACCCGCTGGCCTTCCTGATCGCCGAGGCACGGGCCCGGAACCTGGAGTTCCACGGCTGGTTCAACCCGTACCGGGCCAGCATCCAGCCGGACCCGGCCCGGCTGGCGCCCAATCACCCGGCGCGGGTGCACCCGGACTGGGTGACCCGCTACGGCAACCAGCTCGTCTACAACCCCGGCGTGCCCGCGGTGCGCACACACGTCCGGGAGGTGCTCGCCGACGTGCTCGGCCGCTACGACCTGGACGGCGTGCACTTCGACGACTACTTCTACCCGTACCCGATCGCCGGGCAGGAGTTCCCGGACGAGGCGACCTACCGCGAGCACGGGGCCGGGTTCCCGGTGAAGGCGGACTGGCGGCGGGACAACGTGAACAAGCTGATCCGCGAGGTCGGCGAACTGATCGGCGCGAGCCACCCGCACGTGGCCTTCGGGGTCAGCCCGTTCGGGGTGTGGCGGGACAAGCGCACCGACCCGACCGGGTCGGAGACCACCGCCGGGGTGCACAACTACGACGATCTCTACGCCGACACCCGGACCTGGATCCGCAACGCCTGGATCGACTACGTGGCCCCGCAGGTGTACTGGAGCATCGGCTACCCGCCCGCGGCCTACGACAAGCTGATTCCCTGGTGGGCCAAGGAGGTCGAGGGCACCGGGGTGTCCCTCTACATCGGACAGGGCGCCTACAAGATCGGCACCACCAACCCGGCGGCCTGGGCCGACCCGGAGGAGATGCCGAAACACCTGGCGTTCAACAAGAACCACCCCGCGGTCGGCGGCGACATCTACTACAACATCAACAGCGTGTTCGCGAACCCGTTGGGCATCGCCGACCGCCTGCGCAACGACCAGCAGCGCTACCCCGCCCTGGTCCCGATCCGCCGCACCATCCCCGGCACCCCGCCGGGCGCGCCGATCGCCTTGCGCGCCACGGTGAATCCGGGTGGCGGCTACCAGCTGACCTGGCAGCCGAGCACGGCCGCGGCCGCGTACGCGGTGTACCGGCTGCCCGGCCACCAGTCCGTCACCGACTGCTCCACCGTCGACCCGGCCACCCTGCTGGGCACCACCCGCGGCCTGTCGCTGCTCGACGCGAGCGCGCCGCTGGACCGCCGGTTCACCTACCTGGTCACCGCGCTGGACCGCACCCACCGGGAAAGCACGCCGCGCCCCGTGTGGGTGCCCGCCTTCTGGGAGTTCTGATGCGCCGTCTGCTCGTCACCCTGCTGGCCGCGTTATGCGCTGTGCTCGCGGCCCCCGCCACGGCCAACGCCGGAAAGTCCACCATGATCGACTTCCACACCTGGCAATCCGTCCACGACTTCCACCAGGGCGCCAACGAGGGCACCGCCCCCACCCCGGCCGGCCTGACCCTGGCCCGCCCCGCCGGAACCAGTAGCTACGCGGATCCGCACACCGGCAAGACCCGCGACTACGAGTACGCCCGCTGGACCTCGTCCCGCCGCACGGTGTCCTTCCCCGCCACCGAACTGGTGACATCCTGGAACGCCACCACCCCCGCCGACACCTGGCTGCAGGTCGAACTGCGCGGCCGCGGCGGCGGGTCCACTGTGGACAGCAAGTGGTACGTGATGGGCCGGTGGGCCTCGGCGGACTCCCTGATCAAACGAACCACGGTGCCAAACCAGGGCGACGCCAACGGTTTCGTCGACGTCGACACCTTCAAAGCGGCCAAACCCTGGACCTCCTACCAACTCCGGGTCACCCTGTACCGCGTCCCCGGCAGCACCGCGACCCCGAAGCTGACCATGGCCGGCGCGATGGCCTCAGCCATCCCCGACCGCTTCATCGTGCCCACCAGCGGCCCCGGCGGCGCCTGGGGCATGGAACTCCCAGTCCCCCGCTACTCCCAGAACCTGCACCGCGGCAACTTCCCCGAGTACGGCGGCGGCGGCGAGGTCTGGTGCAGCCCCACCTCCACCCAGATGGTCCTGGAGTACTGGGGCCGCAAGCCCTCGCCCGACCAGATGTCCTGGATCCCGAAGGGCTACACCGATCCCACCGTGGCCTACGCCGCCCGCAACAACTACGACTACGACTACGAAGGCACCGGCAACTGGCCGTTCAACACCGCCTACGCCGCCAGCTTCGGCCTCGCCGGCCACATCACCCGCCTCAGCTCCCTGACCGAGCTGGAACGCTATATCCGCCAGGGCATTCCGGTGATCACCTCACAGTCGTTCCTGGCCTCCGAACTCGACGGCGCGGGCTACGGCACCTCCGGCCACATCATGGTGGTGGTCGGCTTCACCCGCACCGGCGACGTAATCGCCAACGACCCAGCCTCACCGAACAACCCGGCAGTCCGCCACGTCTACAAACGCACCCAATTCGAGAACATCTGGCAACGCACCAAGCGCTACCGAGCCGACGGCTCAGTAGCCACCGGCCCAGGCGGCATCGCCTACGTAATCCACCCCCGCTGGCTCCCCCTCCCCTAACCCCAGGACGGCGTGTTGGCCGTTGTCGTACGGCGAGTTGGCCGTTACGGACGCCGAGTTGGCCGTTATGGACGCCGAGTTGGCCGTTGTTGTACGCCATAGGCAGCTGCGGTCGGGCGAAGCCGAAAACCGGTGGCCGGGCTGGCTTTTCGAGAACTCCATCCGAGCGGTTCCCCGTCCTTTGATTTCTGCCCGTCCGGCGAGGACGCCCTTGATCTTGCTCTTCGCTCGTGCACCTTCAAAAACGAAAGCGAAGATCAAAAAAGGATGGCCTCGCCGGCCGGGCAGACCACCGGAGGGGTGGGGCAGATCAAGAGCCGGGTCCAGCGGGTTGCGGGGCTGGGCAGGCTGCCGGGGCCGGATCCAGCGTGGCTCCGAGGGCTCGCGTGTTCTCCGCACGACCTTCCGCCAGCCAACCACACCTCACCGAGCGGCCCCGGTCTCGTTGGGTGGGATTGGCGGCGGATTGTGTTGCAGGGGCCACTCGGCGAGGTGTGGTCTGCATGCTCCAGGCCGTACGGAGAAGACACGAGAGCCCTCGTCGTGGGGTTTTCACCCCACCCCCGCCCCACAACGGCCAACTCGGCGTCCATAACAGCCAACTCGGCGTCCATAACGGCCAACTCGGCGTACGACAACGGCCAACACTCGCGGAGAGGTGAGGCTCTCCGCGAGGGTTCGCGGGTTAGGGGCGGTAGTAGCCGCCGCCTCCGCCGTGGCCTCCGCCGCGACCGCGGCCGGTGAGGCGGGCGAGCAGGCGTTGGAGCTTGGCTCGGTTGCGGGGCTTGGCGGCGTGCTTGCGGGCCTGGTGGATCAGGCGCTGGCCCTTCGGGCTTGATGCGAAGCGGGCGAGCTTGGAGAACAGTCCGGCCATCTCAACTCCTCAAGTTCAGCGGTCGGGTGTTCCCGGTTTACCCGGACGGGGGATGTCCGAATCGCCGGGAACGTGTCCGCCCATTGGAACGTACGCATGGCACCTCCGGTTCCCGGGCGGCCTGGGGCAAGATGCGCAGCATGCGCGTTTCCATGCTCGCCGCCACCCTTGCCCTGGCCGTGGCCGCCACTGCCTGCGCCCCGGCTGACCAGCCCGGACCAGCCAATCCGTCGGACTGCGCCAAGGGCTCGCTGAAGACCGTCGCCGCGGGCAAGCTCACCTTCGGCACCGACGAACCCGCCTACGAGCCGTGGTTCGCCGGGAACGACCCGGCCAGTGGCAAGGGCTTCGAGTCGGCGGTGGCCTATGCCATCGCGGGCAAGCTCGGGTTCGCCAAACCGGAGGTGTCCTGGGTGCGGGTGCCGTTCAACGCGGCCATCCAGCCCGGTCCGAAGACCTTCGACGCGGACCTGAACCAGTTCTCCATCACCGATGAGCGGCGCAACGCGGTGGACTTCTCCGCCGCCTACTACACCGTGCGCCAGGCCGTGGTCGCGCTGAAGGAATCCCCGGCCGCCGGCGCCAAGTCCGTGGCCGAACTGGCCGGGTTCACCCTGGGCGCCCAGGTCGGCACCACCAGTTACGACGCGGTGAGCAACCAGATCAAGCCGAAGAAGCAGGCCGCGGTCTACAACACCAACGACGACGCCAAGCAGGCCCTGCGCAACAACCAGATCCAGGCGCTGGTGGTGGACCTGCCCACCGCGTTCTACATCACCTCGGCCGAGATCTCCGAGGCGGTCATCGTCGGCCAACTGCCCGCGGGCAGTGGCAAGCCGGAGCAGTTCGGCGCGGTGCTGGACAAGGGCAATGCGCTCACCGGCTGCTTCTCCAAGGCCGTGGACGCGCTGCGCGAGGACGGCACGCTGAAGAAGCTGGAGCAGGAGTGGCTGGCCACCGCCGGCAAGGCGCCGGAACTCTCGTGACCGCACTGGAACCCAGTCCGATCCAGCGGGAACGCCTGGCCTACCAGCGTTCCCGCCGGCACCGCTCCACCGCGGTCGCGCTGCTGTCCACTGTGGTCTTCGCGGTCGCGGCCTGGCTGGTGATCACCAGCGCGCCGGGCTGGCCGCGGGTGCGGGAGACCTTCTTCAACTACGACGCCGCGGTCAAGGCGCTGCCCGCGGTGCTGGACGGGCTGTGGCTCAACATCCGGGTGCTCGTGGTGTGCGAGGTGCTGATCCTGGCGCTGGGCCTGGGCATCGCCGCGCTGCGCAGCCTGCGTGGCCCGGTGTGGTTCCCGCTGCGCGCGCTGGCCACCGGCTACGTGGACCTCTTCCGTGGCCTGCCGCTGATCATCGTGCTGTTCCTGGTCGGCTTCGGCCTGCCCGGCCTGCGGCTGACCGGCATCCCGAACGAGCCGGTGATCCTGGGCTCGATCGCGCTGGTGCTGGTCTACTCCGCCTACGTGGCCGAGGTGTTCCGGGCCGGCATCGACTCGGTGCACCCCTCGCAACGCGCCTCGGCCCGCTCGATCGGGCTGACACACGCCCAGACCATGCGGATCGTGGTGCTGCCGCAGGCGGTGCGCCGGGTGCTGCCACCCCTGCTCAACGACTTTGTCGCACTGCAGAAGGACTGCGGGCTGATCTCGGTGCTGGGCGCGGTGGACGCGGTGCGCGCGGCGCAGATCTCCTCGGCCACCGCCTACAACTTCACCCCGTACGTGCTGGCCGGGTTGCTGTTCGTGCTGCTGGCGGTGCCCTCGGGCCGGCTGGCCGACTGGGCGAGCGCCCGCGCCGCGCGGCGGCAGAGTGGTGGGGGTTTGGCATGAGTCCTGCCGGCAGGGACGAATCATTGGCACAGCGCGAACCAGTGTTGCGAGTGCGGAACCTGGTGAAGCGGTATCACGGGAACCCGGTGCTGGGCGGGGTTGATCTCGACGTCGCCGAGCACGAGGTCGTGGTGCTGATCGGCGCGTCCGGCTCCGGCAAGTCCACGCTGCTGCGCTGCGTGAACCTCCTGGAAGAACTGGACGACGGCCAGATCCTGTTGGACGGCAACGACATCTCGCACCCACGCACCGATCCGGACGTGGCCAGGCGGCGGATGGGCGTGGTGTTCCAGGCGTTCAACCTGTTCCCGCATCTGTCCGTTGTGGACAATGTGACCCTCGCGCCCCGGGTCGTGCACAAGGTCGCCAAGGACCAGGCCGAGACGCAGGCGCTCGCCCTGCTGGAGCGGGTTGGGTTGGCGGACAAGGCGAACAGCTACCCGGACCGGCTCTCCGGCGGTCAGCAGCAGCGGGTCGCCATCGCCCGCGCGCTGGCCTACGAACCCCGGTTGCTGCTGCTGGACGAGATCACCAGCGCACTGGACCCGGAACTGGTCGGCGAAGTCCTCGCCCTGGTGCGGGAACTGGCCGGGCAGGGGCGGACGCTGCTGATGGCCACGCACGAGATGGGCTTCGCCAAACAGGTCGCCGACCGGGTGGTCTTCCTCGACGGCGGCGTGGTGCTGGAGCAGGGCCCGCCGGAACAGGTGCTCGGCGATCCGGTCGAACCCCGCACCCGGCAGTTCCTCAGCCGGATCATCGCCGCGGGCCGGCTCTAGGCCGCACGGTGGCCGCGCTCCGGGAGAGGATCCGCCCGGAGCGCGCCGCCGGTCAGCGGACGGTCTCGGCGATGTGGTCCATCGCGTAGAGCACGTGCTCGGCCAGCTCGAGCGCGGCCTTGTCGCTCATCTTCGAGTGTTCCTTCAGGGTCGTCTTGACCAGCTCGACCCGGCGCTCATAGAGGGAGGTGATGGTGGCGGTCATGAGACTGCTCCTAACCCGTGCAGACACAACCTCGGTCGAGTCCACTGCTTGCCGACGCCGCGCAGAACCGCGCGGCGATCTGGTCGTGACTGCTCCACGCATGCTGGCAAGCAACGCACACGACGTCCTCGCCGTCCTGGAGATCTGAGGCCATCGGGATCATCCCGGCGCTCCCGCCTCCGGCCGCACTCGGCGACCGGGCATTGTGGTGCACCCAAGGCGGCGTCGGCTTGACTGCCTCCGCGCGACATACCCTCGGTAGGGCTCACTCTACGGGGCCTGCCTAGACCCGGCTCAGCGCCTCACGCAGGCTGCGGGTCAGCCCCTGCGGGGACAGCTCCTTGGTGAGGTCGTTGAGGCACTGGCATTCCGCGGGCGGCCGCTGCATGCGCACGCACGCGTAGAGCCCGAGCACCTGCAACGCCCGCGCGGTGGCCAGCCTGCCCTGTCCTGCGGGCAACCGGCAGCTCCGGCGCACCCGGTTGGCGATCTTGCGCTCCACCGACCAGCGGCCGGGCAGGAACCCGCCGACGTGGGCGGTGGCCCGGCGGACGACGTTCGGCGACAACAACCGCCGGGACTGCCGGGCCAGCCTGCGACAGCTCGCCGGGCGCAGCCCGAACTGGAAGGAGGTCCACAGCGCCGACCCGGCCAGGTCGATGGTCCGGCGGCGCACCATCCGCTTCCACTCCGCGGTGGCGATCACCGCGACCAGGTGTTCGGCCTGGGCGTCGGACAGTGGACGCGCGCGATGCCGCGCACGTCCACCGCCCACCCGGATCATGGTCCGAGACTGCTATGAACCCCGGGCCTGTCACCAGCCGCTATCGGGGTTAGAGCCGGATGCCGCGTTCGGCCAACCAGGTGCCAGGGTTCACCTTTTTGCCGCCTGGCGCCCACACCTCGAAGTGCAGGTGCGGTCCGGTGGACTGGCCGCGATTGCCCATGGTCGCGATCTGCTGGCCCGCCTGCACCTTCTGGCCCGCGCGGACCATGGAGGCGTTGATGTGGCCGTAGACGGTGATGGTGCCGTCGTTGTGCTGCACCCGCACCCACAGGCCGAAGCCGCTGGCCGGGCCGGATTCGACCACGGTGCCCGCGGCGGCGGACAGGATCGGGGTGCCGATGGAGTTGGCGATGTCCACGCCGTAGTGCATGGTCCCGCCGCGCACGCCGAAGTTCGAGGTGAACCGGCCTTCGGCCGGCCGGACGAACTCGCCACTGGCCTTGATCGTGGACTTGGCGGCGGCCGCGGCGGCCCGCTTGGCGGCCTCGGCGGCGACCTTCTCGGCCTCCGCCTTCTCCGCGTCGGCCTTGGCGGTCACGGCGGCCTGGCGCTCATCGGCCATCCGCTCGGCCTTGGCCAGCTTCGCCAGTTCGATGCCGGGGTCGGTGGTGACCGCCCTGGGCAGGACCTCCGGGGCCGTGCGGGCGACCGCGGCGAGGTTCGCCTGCAGGTCGACCGGCTCGGGGGTGGTGGCCTCGGAAGAGGAGGACGTCATCAGCTGGAACGGGGCGCCGACCACCACGGAGGTGGTCAGGGCGGCAGCCGCCAGCGTGCTTCCGCGCCATTTCGGGGGTGTGGCGCGGGCTCTATGTCGAGCCAAGACTCGTTGCCTTTCCGTCTCGGGGAGCCCGGTCGAGACCACCCGGCGGGGGATCCGGGTGTTGAGGCGGATTCGGGGTCCACCTCAAGGTTGTCTCGCGTGACCGAACCGTGACGTTCGGCCGGGACGGTAACCACCGGTGACAACGGGAAGCAAGCCTTCGGGGTTCAATGGCCGGTCTTTGGTGACAGATACCACTGGGTAACCACAGAGCGTCAGGACCCGTGTATGGGCCGCAACCGGCGCGCGGTCAGCTCGGCCAGGGCCCCGGTCTCGGTGGCCAGCCGCCGCAGCCCCTCGGTCACCGCCCCTGCCGCCTTCGCGCCGAGAATGTCCTGGTAGGCGGCTCGAAGATCAGCTCGCGCGGTCCGGGCCGCCTCGATCGCGCCGGTGGCCCGCTCGGTCAGCTCCACCAGGCGGCTGCGCTGATCGCCCTCCCCCACGCTGCGCCGGGCGTAGCCCAGCTTCTCCAGTTCGGTCACCGTTTTGGACACCGCCTGCGGGGTCAGGCCGAGTTTGGCCGCCAGCTCGGAGATCCGGGCCGGGCCGGGGATGAGGTGCTGGAACAGGTAGCCGTGCGAGCGGCGCAGCCCGGTGAACCCGGCCGCCGCCACCCGTTGCTGCACCTCGGCGTCGGCGGCCGCGGACAGCGCGGTGAACAGCAGCACCAGATCATCGGCCGGGTCGAGCACGGGCGATCCCTCCGCAATATACGAAACCATGGTTGCGTAACTATGGTTGACTAGTTCCGGGCAGCGTACCCAGGAGAGGACGGATCCGATGGTCGACGGCTACTGCGATCCCGCGTTCACCCCCGTGCGGGATGCCTTCGCGGCTGGGTTCGCCGCGGGCGAGGACCGCGGCGCGGCGGTGTCCGTGCAGGTGGACGGGCGGACCGTGGTCGACCTGTGGGGCGGCTCCTGGCAACGGGACACCGTGGTGAACCTGTTCTCGGTGACCAAGGGCGTGCTCGCGGTGTGCGCCCACCAGCTCATCGAACGCGGCCAGCTGGACCCGGACGCGCCGGTGATCGACTACTGGCCCGAGTTCGCCGCCGCCGGCAAGTCTGCGATCACCGTGGCCGACCTGCTCGCGCACCGGGCCGGACTGCCCGCGCTGCGCGAGACCCAGCCCGCGGGCGCGCTGTTCGACTGGACCCGGATGACCACGGCGCTGGCCGCGGAGACGCCCTGGTGGCCGCCGGGTGAGCAGCACGGCTATCACGTGGTGACCTGGGGCTGGCTGGTCGGCGAAGTGCTGCGCCGGGCCTCCGGCCGGACTCCGCGCGAACTGGTCGCCGACCTCGGCCTGGATCTGCACCTCGGTCTGCCCGCCGAGCAGGCCCACCGCGCCGCGTCCACCGTCGCCGCGCCGTTCACCCCGCCCGCCGCGGGTGCGCCCGGCAGCGAGCTGCTGGCCGCGATGGGCGCGCCGGGTTCGATGGCGGCGCAGGCCTTCGTCAACCCGCCCGACCTGCTGACCCCCGATCTGGTGAGCGACCCGCGCTGGCGGGCGGCGGAGATCCCGGCCGCCAACGGCCACGGCAACGCCCGCGCGGTCGCCGAGCTGTACGGCGGCCTGGTCCGCACCCAGGCCCCGCTGCTCGGCTCGCTGGCCGGGGCCACCGAGGAGCGGTCGGCGGGCCGGGACGCGGTGCTGTGCGGGCACACCAGGTTCAGCCTGGGTTTCATGCTGCCCGGCGAACTCCGGCCCTTCTCCCCCGGTCCGCGCGCATTCGGTCACCCGGGTGCGGGCGGCGCGCTGGGCTTCGCCGATCCGGACGCCCGGCTGGGCTTCGGCTTCACCCCGGACCGGACGATCACCACCCTGCACGGCGCGGACCCGCGGTGGCAGCGGCTGGTCCCCGCGGTCTACTCCTGCCTGTGACTCAGTCCTCGTAGCCGAGCAGGCGCAGGTCCGGCGGCACCAGCGTGGTGCTTTCCAGGAGTTCGCGGATCAGGTTGTGGTTCACCGTGTTGCCGACCGGGTGGTTGATCTCCTCCCGGGTCAGGCCCGGCACCCCGCCCCGGCTGAGCCGGTTGCGCACGCTCATCACCAGGTGCTCGACCCGCTTGGAGGTCCACTCCTCGGCCGGCCGGATCTCGGTCAGGTGCTCGGCGGCCTGCCGCCAGGACAGCGGGGTCGGGTATGCCTCGTGCAGCAGGTAGCGCTGGCCGAGCACCACCAGCACGAGCTGCTCGACCGGTGAGAGCGCCCAGATGTTGGGCGGCCGGGTCGAGGCTTCGTGCTCGGGCCCGCGCCCGTCCTCGGCCGCGCCCTGCACGTGCACCTCAAGCAGGTGCTCCCGATGGTTGGAGCCGCGCACGAACACCGGGGTGTAGCCGGGCCCGAGCGGGATCGGCTCGTCCTGGTTGAACAACAGCCGGGCCCCTGGCAACCGCACCGGCAACCTGCCCAGGGTGCTCAGCCACCACTGGTCGTCCCGGTAGGTCACGCAGCCGTGCCTGCGGCTGATCCGCCGGTCGTTCTCGCCAACGCAGACGTGCACGTCCGGCCGGTTGCGGCCGAAGAGCACCTCCCGGCCCTCCCGCGGACCGACCGTGATGCCACCGGCCACCGCCAGCACGTTCAGCGTGCCCGGCGCGCCACCGGCCATGCCCCAGGCCAGGCTGTGGTGCGCGGGCGGCAGCACCCCCGGACGCTCACCCATCCCGGCCTCCTCCCGGTGCGCTGACCGCTCCAGCATGCGGCATGAGCGCCGGGATCGATCCCCGGCGAGTCGCGGTAGAACGATGCCGCAACAGCGGACGGCTTGCCGGTTCCAGGGGGTGTCGGCAAGCCGTCCGTGCGGTCAGCCGGCTGGGAAGAACGCGGCGGCCAGCTCCTTGGCCACCGCGCAGCGCTCGGCATAGGGCTTGTGCTTGCTGGTGACCAGGACGAACACCGCGTCGAGCTTGATCGAGCGGTAGGCGTTGGGGTACGAGCGGGTGGCCACCCGGACCCGGCAGCCGTCGGTGAACTCGCCCATCTCCAGGTCGACGAAGGCATCCCGCCCGGCGATGGTGCCGGTGGTGCCCCTCGCCTCAGTGAACGGGTTGCTCCTGGCCAGGTCCAGTTGCAGCGTTTCGGAGCGGTCGGCGTTGGCCCAGGTGCAGCTGAACCGGCCGAAGCCGGGCTCAGGGCTGGCCGGGTCGATCCCGGGCAGCCGGGGGAACCGCGCGGACGTCCCCGCTGCGCACGCGTCCTGGTTCGCCAGCGAATCCGGATACGACTCCCGCCGGGGGATCTGCCCCTTGGCCAGGACCGCGCTCGCCGACTCCACCACCGCGTCGGCCATCCCGCAGAGATCGGCCTCGACCACGGTCTTCACCCGCACCGAGATCTGGATCTCGTAGTCCTCGGGCAGCAGCAGGCGCCGGGCGCAGCGGCCCGGCACCGCCGTTTCCCGCAGCACGCTGAACCTGCCCCGCTGCTCCACCTGCCCCTGCGGCCGGTCGGCCGGGGAGGTGCTGCCGAGCAACAACGTGATCGGGGTTTCCCTGCTGGTGTCGTCGACCTTGACGATGACATCGCACCGGTCGAACCGGTACTCGTCGGGAATCAGGTTGGTGTCGCCGAACTTCGTCAGCCTGGCCAGGTCGAACAGCTTGCACGGGTCGGCGGTGCGCTGGTCCCCCATCAGCGAGACCGGCTGATCCCCGGTCCGCGGCAGGTTGGCCAGCCCCAGCCAGACTGCCAGGGCCAGCACCGCCACCAGCGCGCCCGCGCTCAGCAGCCACCGGCGCAACGCGGTCTGCCGGGACCGGCGCCCGGCCCCGGTCAGATCGGCCAGCAGCCGCCGGGTGGCCGCCGCGTCCGGGCGGCGTTTCGGGTCCACCCGCAGCATCTCGGTCAGCACCGGCGCCAGCGGACCGCTGTTGCGGCTGGGCGTGAGCCTGCCCTCGGCGGCCCGGCGCAACCGCAGGAAGGGGTTGTCGGTCTTGCCGCCGACCGGGGAGGCGCCTTCCACCGCCGCGTACAGCGTGGAGCCCAGCGAGAAGATGTCCGAGGCCGCGATCGGGTCCCCGCCGTTGGCCACCTCCGGCGCGACGTAGCCGGGGGTGCCCGCGAGCAGCGAGGAGCCGGTCACCGTCTCCTCCCCGGCCAGCAGCCGGGAGATGCCGAAGTCGCCCAGCTTCGCCTCGTCCTCGGAGATCATCAGGATGTTGGCCGGGGTGATGTCCCGGTGCAGGATGCCCTTGGCGTGCACCGCGGCCAGCGCGTCGGCGATCTGCGCGCCCAGCCTGGCCACCAGTTCCGGCGGCAGCACCCCGTGTTCGGCCAGGCTGCGCGCCGGCACGTACTCCAGCACCAGCCAGCACTCGGCGCCGTCGTCGAGCACGTCGTAGAGGGTGACGATGTGCGGGTGGTTGAGCTGGGCCAGCAGCCGTGCCTCCCGGCGCAGTTGCTGGAGTTGTTCCGCGTGCTGGACGGAGGGGCCGGGCAGCGCCCGCTTGAGCGCGACCTGCCGGTCCAGGTGCTCGTCGGTGGCCCGCCACACCACCCCGTTGCCCCCGGCGCCGACCTGGTCCTCCAGCCGGTACCGGCCGGCGACGACCTGTCCCGCCCGCATCTCTCCTGCTGACCACACGGTGTGCAACCTTTCCGTGCACCGGGAGTGACCACAACGGGCGGGCCGGTGGTCAGCGTGGGCTTACACCTGTTTGTGACGTTGTCGGCGGACCGGATGCCTGCCAGGGTGATCACGTGGACTGGAACGCCCCGCTGGACAACTACTGCGAACGCGTGGCACCCGGTCTGTGGGGTGAGCCGCTCAACGCGCTGAGCAACGGCGGGTTCATCATCGCCGCGCTGGTGCTGTGGTGGCTCATCCGCCGTCGCGGCCCAGACAGCCCCTCCGCCCCGGCCAGCCTGCACACGCTGGCCGCGTTGCTGCTGCTGATCGGCCTGGGCAGCCTGGCCTTCCACACCTTTGCCAACCGCTGGTCGGTGCTGCTGGATGTCGGCTTCATCGCGCTGTTCATCCACTTCTACGTGGTCTGCTTCCTGCATTGGTTCTGGGGCCTGAAGTGGAAGTGGGCCTGGCTGGGTGTGCCCGCCTACCTGGTGATCGGCCAGTTGATCTCGTTCACTCTCGGCGGCCTGATCGGCTCCGGCGGCGGCCAGTACCTGCCCGCGCTGGTCACCATGATCGTCTTCGCCATCGCGCTGGGCTTCCAACCGGACCGCTCGCTGCGCGAGTACCGGAAGTGGTTCGGGCTGACCGCGGCGCTGTTCGCGGTGTCGTTGTTCCTGCGCACGGTGGACGGCCCGGTCTGCGGCGACATCGTCATCGGCACCCACTTCCTGTGGCACCTGTGCAACTCCGGCGTGCTGTTCCTGGTGGCATACGCGCTGGTCCTGCGCTGGCGCGAGGTGAAGGAACGGCAAACTCTCCAGTGAAACACCGGTGACGGGAACGCGGCGTTCGTCCCGTTCGTTGGCCCTACGCTGGGCTACACCATCAACACAGGGGATAAGGACGGTTTCTGGTGTTCAAGCGGATGCTCCAGGCTTTCGGCGTTGGCGGGCCGACCGTGGACACGGTGCTCCACGACCCCAACTGCCGACCGGGCGGGCAGCTCTCCGGTGAGGTCCGCCTCTCCGGCGGCAGCAGCGACGTCGAGATCGAACACGTGACCCTGTCCCTGGTGACCCGCATGGAGGTCGAACACGGGGACAGCGAGCACAACACCGCTGTCGAGTTCTTCCGGGTCGCGGTGGCGGGCCGGTTCCAGCTGCGCGAAGGGGAACAGCGCAGCATCCCGTTCCAGCTCCCGGTGCCGTGGGAGACCCCGCTGACCATCGTCGGCGGCGCCCCGCTGCGCGGCATGTCGGTGGGCGTGCGCACCGAGCTGTCGGTGGCCAAGGCCGTGGACAAGGGCGACCTGGACGCGGTGCACGTGCACCCGCTGCCCTCCCAGGACGCGGTGCTGGAGGCGTTCGGCCGGCTCGGTTTCCAGTTCCGCAACGCCGATGTCGAGCGGGGCCACCTGCACGGCGTGCGCCAGGAACTGCCGTTCTACCAGGAGATCGAGTTCTTCCCGCCCGGTCAGTACGCGGGCCGGATCAACGAGGTCGAGCTGACCTTCGTGGCCAACCCCAGTGAGCTGGTGGTGGTCCTGGAGGCGGACAAGCGTGGCGGGCTGTTCCGCTCCGGCGGCGACGCCTTCGGCCGTTTCCACGTCGCCCACCAGGAGGCCGAGCGCACCGACTGGGCCGCGCACCTGGACGGCTGGATCAGCCAGGCCGCGGGCCGGATGGCCCAGCACTACGGCAACCAGCCCGGCTACGGCCAGCAGGGCTACGGCCACGGCGGGGGCCACCCGCAGCACTACCGCGACCACGACGACGACCACGGTCGCCGCGGTGGCGGCATGGGCGTGGGCGGCATGGTCGCCGCCGGTGCGGCCGGTGTGGTCGGCGGTTTTGTGGCCGCCGAGATGATCGACGAGGTCGGCGACTTCTTCGGTGGCGACGACGAGTGAGTCCGGGCGGGTCTTGACTGATCCGCGCTGAGCGAGGAATCGGGGCGGTCCTGCGGGGCCGCCCCTTTTCCTTGTCTCAGACCAGGTTCGCCCCGGTGAGCGCGGCCATGTGCCGGGGCAGGTGCGGCCACACGTCCTCGGTGTAGAAGTGCGCGCCCGGCAGCTCGTCCACCCGGAAGTCCCCGGCCGCGACCTCCCGCCAGCGGCTCGCGCCGGCCAGGGTCACCGGGTCTCGCGCGCCGATGAGCGCCTGCACCGGGGCGTGCACCCGGGTGCCGGGGGTGTAGCGGTAGGTGCCGTGCAGCGCCAGGTCCGCGCGGAAGGCGGTCAGCACCACCCCGGCCAGATCCGGATCTTCCAGGATCTCCTCCGGCAGCGTGCCGTACTCCCGGATCCAGGCGAGCAGCTCGTCATCGGCGTGCCGCGCCACCGGCCCGGTGTCCCCGGCGAAACCCAGGTGCGGCGGTGCGGCGTGCCCGGACACCACCAACGCCGCCGGTGCCGGTCCGCCCGCCGCCTCCAGCCGCGCCGCGGTCTCGAACGCCACCAGCGCGCCCATGCTGTGCCCTGCCAGCACAAACGGCGCCCGCGCCACCGACCGGACCGTGGCCACCACATCGGTGACCAGGTCGTCGAAGACCGAGGGCATCGCCTCGGTGAACCGCCGTTCCCGCCCCGGGTAACAGACCAGCACGAGTTCGGTGTCCGCTGGCACGGCCTGGGCCCAGGGCCGCAACGGGGCGGTGCCGCCGCCGGCGTAGCTCAGGCCGATCAGCAGCCGGGTGGCCTCCGGGCGCGGCTCGGGCCGGGCCACCGATGTCTGTCCGCGCACCGCGGCGACCTCCGCGAGTCAGGGGGATGAGTCGCTGCCCGACCCTACGCGGCCGCAGGTCGCGAACCCGGTGCGACCACAGGCCGACGCCCGCCCCGCCGGGGTCCGCCGCCAGGCCGATTTGCCGCGCTGTGCGTCGACGACCGGGTCCGCGGCGGGTACACCTGGGCCGACAGCGTGGATCCCAGGCCCGGTCCGTCATCCCTCCGGCGCAGAAGAGAGCCAAGCCAGTGATGTTCCCCGCCAAGGTCGTGCTCGCCACCGCGATCGCCCTGCTCGCCACCGGGTGCGCCGCGGTCAACAAGGTCACCGAGGAGGTCGAACGCCAGTCCAGCGAGTACGGCAGCGAGATCAAGGCCGTCGACCTGGAGAACCTGATCGGCACCATCAGGATCACCGGCGGCGACCGGCTGGTGGTGAAGCGGGCGCTGACCCAGCAGACCACCCGCCGCTCGCACGCCGCGCTCACCCCCGACGGCGACACGCTCCGGCTGATGGGTGGCTGCTCCGGCGCCGCGGGCGAGTGCGATGTGGACTGGGACATCACGCTGCCCAAGGACGTCAAGGTCAAGGTGGCCAACAAGACCGGCGGCATCACGCTGACCGGGGTGGCCGCGCCGGAGATCGACGTCCGGACCAAGCTCGGCGAGGTCGTGGTGGAGGCCACCGGCGGCTTCGACCGGCTGGCCGCGCATTCCGAGGGCGGCAAGGTCACCGTGACCGTGCCGGGCGGCCGGGACTACCAGGTGACCACGAAGGTCAAGGAGCGCCTCGGCAAGGCTGAAGTCCAGGTGCGGCAAGGGGCCGGGCCAGGTATCATGGCGAGTTCGGACCGCGGCGACGTCACGGTGCGGAACGCCTGACAGGCACCGGAAAGTCCCCGGCGCACGTTCGGTAATCTGCGCGACACGCAGGGTCCGGACCGAGCCGGGCCGCACAAGCGCCAGGAGACCCCCGTGCCCGCCGTGTACGACCGCCGCCGCCCGCTCGTCGCCCTGACGATCGCCGCTCTCGCCCTCGGCCTGGCCGGTTGTGGCAGTTCGGCCGCGGACTCCGAGGCGCCCAAGCCGCCGGCCCGGCCGCGCGAGCTGGCCTTCGACAACGTCAAGCCGTGCGCGCTGCTGTCCCAGCCGCAGCAGGGCGAGTTCGGCGTTGACCAGGCCGCCGAGGACGGCACCAGCCCGACCTTCAACGCGCCGAGCTGTGTTTTCGTCAGCCAGAAGGAAAAGGTCAGCCTGTCGGTGGTGCTGGTGACCGACCGCGGCATCGCCGAGTTCGCCCCCGGCAAGGCCACCGGCCAGACCGACCCGGTGACCGTGGCGGGCTTCCCCGGCTACCGGGTGCGCACCGACCAGCCCGCGGGCGAGCAGTTCTGCACCGTGCACCTGGATGCCGCCCCCGACCGGGTGCTGACCGCCGCCTACAACGAGGAGGGCCGCGACAAGCCGCTCTCCAAGGACGAGGTCTGCCAGCGCGCCACCAAGGTCGCCGAGGCCGCGCTGGGGACGCTGACCAGCGCCAAGTAGTTACCCCTCACCCGATCGGGTGGAGTCGCCTGAGCTGGCCGAACAGGCCGGTGAGGGCTGTTTGACGCGGCTACGATCTGAGACGAGCTGATCTCAGGGGGTAGTTGAGGTGGCACCACAAGGCAGTGTGTCGGTGGACGGCATGAAGATCGACTTGGCCCAGGTCCCGGCCGCGATCCGGTTGTACCAGCAGACGAAGGACCGGATCGACGAGCTGGTCAGCCGGGCCGCGAGCGATCTGCAGATCGAGCCGATGGGCAACGACGACGTCAGCCGGGATGTCGCGACTGAGTTCAACAACCGGAACCTGCGCAGCACCGGATCCATCAGCGCGGCGATCTCCGCCTTCCGCGACCGGCTCCAGTCGATCATCGAGCAGCTCACCGCGGTGCAGCAGCAGTACCGCTTGTCCGATGAGGGCAACCGCGCGAAGTTCCCGGGAGACGTGCGTGCCTGACCGCCGTTTCCTCGCCACCGCCCTCGTGCTCGCGTTCGGCTTGGCCGGATGCGGCGGCGGCAACGCCGCACCCACCACCACCTCCGCCACCACGGCTTCGACGCAGGCGACCACCAGCACCGCCCCGGCCAAACCCGCCCGGCCCCGCGACCTCGACCTGACCGGGGTGGCGGCCTGCGAGCTGTTGTCCGAACAGCAGCGGACCACCCTCGGGGTGGATCAGCCGCCGAAGCCCGGGCACAGCACCACCTTCGACGCCGATGACTGCTTCTTCATCAACCGCAAGGAGAACACCAACTTCTTCCTGGTGCCGATCAGCAAGCAGGGCATCGAGCGGTTCGGCCCGGGGCGGGTCAACGGCAGGGTCCGGGACGGAAATATATCCGGCTACCTCGCCTACGAGGTGTGGACGGAAACCACACCCGGCAGCCAGTTCTGCACTGTGCACGTCGACGTGTCCGACGGGCAGACATTGCGCTCGCACTACGCCGAGGGCGGCCGGAAGCAACCGCTGGGCCGGACAACGCTGTGCACGCGGGCGGCACAGGTGGCCGAGGCCGCACTAGCGACGCTGTCGAAGAAATAGCCACAGGGGGAGTCATGTTCAACTCGCTGGATGTGTGCCGGAACTGGCTGGCCGTTCCGCACCAGAAGCTCTACGACGACCTGCAACAGGGCCGCGGTCCGGCCACCGCCGAACCCGCCAAGAAGTTCCAAGCCGAACTGGCGCAAGGGTTCTTCAACGCGGTCAACGATCTGAAGACCGGTCTCAAGACCCTCGGCGGGGTCTGGCAGGGACAGGCGGCGGACAACGCGCAGGCGGCCATCGGCGGGCTGGGGCCGTGGCTGGAGCTGGCCAGGACCGCGGTGGAGAACTCGGGCAAGGCCACCGGGTCCCAGGCGGAGGCGTTCAGCACGGCCAAGACGGCGATGCCCAAGCCGGTGGAGGTCAAGACCGGGGAGGACTGGGCGCCGGTCAAGGGGGTCAAGAACTTCTTCGGGGTCAAGACCGATCGGCAGGACGAGGAGGAAGCGGCGAAGGAGGCGCATCTGCGGGCGGCGCAGGTGATGTCGACCTATTCGACCTCCTCCAGTGCGAACGTGCGGGCGTTGCCGACGATCTCCGAGCCGCCGCAGGTCGCGGTGGACGAACAGGTCACTCCCCCGCCGCCGGGACCCGGTGGCCGGGGCGGCCGGACCGTGGCGCCGGCCCGGCGGGGCGCGAGCGGCGGCGGGGATCAGCTGCGGCCCGGTGGCACGAGCGGTTCGGACGGCGGGATTCCCGTTGCGCCGCAACAACAGGACGGTCCGCCGCCACCGGACGGGACGCAGCGGCCGGGCACCGGGGTGGACGATCCGCGGGTGGCGGCGGTGACGCCGAGTCAGTACACGCCGGTGCCATCCCAGGGCACGCCGAACGTGCCGGGGAACTTCGGGCCCACCGGGTCCGGCGGGGTCTCCGGTGGCGGCGGTGGGTACGGCGGGTTCGGCGGCGGTGTGGTCGGTGGCGGGTTCGGCGGAGCGACCGGTGGACCTGGCGCGCCGGGGAATCCGTTGGGACGCGGTGGATCGGCCGGGGTCGGTGGTGGGACGCAGGTGCCCGCGGCGCGGACCGGGTCGCCGGGGGCCGGGCGGGGCGGGCAGTTCCTGCAGCAGGCGGCGCCCGGCGGGGCGGCCCGGCCCGGCGAGGAGGACGAGGAGCACGAGAACCAGTACGTGCTCGATTCCGACGAGATCTTCACCGACGATCGGCTGGTCGCGCCGCCGGTCATCGGCGAACACCAGGAGTAGACCGTGCTGGACATCGACACCGCCCCGGCCTTCCGGCTCTCCGCCTCGGCCTACCAGGTGCTGTGGGAGAAACTGCGGCTACCGGAGATGCCGGTGGTGCTGCACGTGCACCCGCACGGGTACGAGGAGCACGAGCGCACCGCGGCGATCAACGCGGCCTGGGACGAGCTGCACCGCGACGACCTGGTGCGCAACGGCGGCATCCGGCCCGAGCTGGTGGACGCGCTGACCCTGCTGGCCCGGCCCGCCCGCGCGGTGGACGCCCGGCTGTGGCTGGGGCACGAGGTGCGGGCGCTGGCCGCCGGGGCCGGGCCGGACGGCGTGCTGGCCGTGCTCGAGGAAGGCGTGCTGGACCTGCGGGCGATCTACCCTGGCGGACTGGCCAGGGCCGTGGTCGGGTTGCTGCCCGCGCGTGCGGCCGGGCCTGGTCACTCGGTGTCGCTGCCCAGTGCGGTGATCGACACGGCCGCGCAGAACGTCGGCAGTTCGGTCAAGTCCTTCGCCGAAGCCTTGCGCGACAACGGGATCAGTGCCGCGGACGCGGAGGCGGTGGCCGAGATGATCGAGGGCGCCGAGCAGAGCGGGCAGTTCGGCGCGACCCTGACCGACCGGCTGGGGCGGCGCAACCGGGCCGATCACGTGGTGGCCTTCTTCGACACCGCGGCCGGGCGCTACCTGATGGAGGAGCACCGCGGGTCCGACGGCACGCCGTGGACCACGATGAGCCCGGCCGACGGCACCCGGCTGACCGGCCAGCTGGAGCACCTGCTGGGTGAGCTGGCGCAGGACTGATGCTGTTCACCGCGGCCGTCCTGGACGGCATCGCCTGCGGGTCGGTGACCCTGGCCTTCCGGCGCTGGCGGCGGCCCAGCGTGCGCGCGGGCACCGTGCTGCGCACCGCTGCCGGGCTGGTGCAGATCCTCGCGGTGACACCGGTGGCCGACCTCACCGAAGCGGAGGCGGTACAGGCCGGATTCCCTGATCGCGCAACGCTGTTACGCGGTCTCCGGGCCGGCGCGGACGCGGCGCTGTACCGGATCGAGTTGCGCCCGGCCGGGGTCGATCCGCGGATCTCGTTGCTGGAGCAGGACGAACTGTCCGCGGCCGACCGCGCCGAGCTGGATCGGAAACTGTCCGGAATGGACAGTCGGGCCAAGCACGGGCCGTGGACGGCGCGAGTGCTGGCGCTGATCGCCGAATGCCCCGGCACCCGGGCGGCCGAGCTGGCCACCCGGGTGGACCGGGACACCCTGGCGTTCAAGAACGACGTGCGCAAACTCAAGGAACTGGGCCTGACCGAGAGCCTGGAGATCGGCTACCGGCTGTCCCCACGCGGCACGGCCTACCTGCGTAGAACCTAGTGCGCGCTCTTGTCGTTGCCGCCGGGGAAGTCGCCCTCCAGGTCGCTGATTCCGGGCGGGGCGTCGGACAGGTCCACCGGCACGTGCACCACGGTGACCCGGCCCTCCAGGGAGGCGGTCACCGCGCGGCCGAGGCCCTCGGCCAGCGCGGCCTTGTCCGAGATCACCACCTGCTCGACCCGCGGCGGCGTGGCGTGCGCGGCGGCGGCCAGTTCGCCGGAGACGAACGGGTACCGGTCGGCCGGCAGGCCGTGCTGGTCCAGCTGGGACTGCAGCCAGCCGTAGCCGCCGTTGCGCAGCACCACGTAGACCACCCCGATGCCTTCCCGGCCCAGGGTTTCCAGGTCGCTGCGGAACAGGTTGAACGCGCCGTCGCCGACGAAGGCGATCACCGGGCGGTCCGGGGCGGCGATCTTCACCCCGGCCGCGGCGGCCGCGCCGAAGCCCAGCGTGGTCTGCTCGGAGGGCACTACCGAACCGCCGCGCGCACCACAGGAGTAGTAGGGGTAGATGTAGGACCACATGTCCTGCAACCCGTTCTCCTGCACCAGGATCCGGGACTCGGGGGCCACCGTGTCGATGGCCGCGAGCACCTCGGCCACGTGCACGTAGGCGTCCTCGCCGAAGACCTTCAGCCGGGCCTGCGCGGCCGCGGCGGCCTCGCTGCGGCAGCGGGAGATGGTGGCCACCCAGTCCGCGTCCGGGGTGTGCCCGGCCAGCGCGGTCAGCCAGGCGGACACCGTGCCCGCGCCGTCGCCGATCACCTTGGGCCCGGCGAACTCCACCGAGAGCCCGCCGGCGTCGATGTTGACCTGGAGGACCGGCACGCTGGTGCCGATGCCCTCCCAGCCGAAGGTCGCGGTCTCCTCCAGCCGGGAGCCCAGCGTGATCAGCAGGTCCGTGCCGCTCCACAGCTCCGCGGTCTGCTGCGGCGAGTACAGCCCGGCCAGGCCGCAGAACTGGGCGTGGTTCTCATCCACTGTGGAGCGTCCGGTGGCGGTGCTGTAGATCCCGGCCCCGATGGTCTCGGCGAAGCGCTCCACCACGCCGTCGGCGTTGCGGTGCCGCATGCCGCCGCCGACCAGGATCAGCGGGCGCTTGGCGGCCTTGATCGCGGCCAGCGCGGCGCCGTCGGCCGCGGTCACCGCGTGGTCGACCCGGGTGACGTCGGCCGGGGTGTGCCACGGCCGGGTGCGGTTGATCTCTTCCTTGAGCAGGTGATCTGGGAACTCCAGGTAGACCGGGCCGGGGGTGCCGCTGGTGGCGATCAGCAACGCCTTCTCCAGCGCGGCGGCCACCCGGTCCGGGTGGTCCACCCGGTGCGCCCACTTGGTCAGCGGCGCCACCAGCGCGAGCTGGTCCAGTTCCTGGAAAGCGTTGGAGCCGCGCTGTTCCACGCTGGTGCCGCCGGCCAGCACCACCACCGGCGCGGCCGAGCAGTGCGCCTCCAGCAGGCCGGTGACCGCGTTCGCGGCCGCCGGGCCCTTGCCGATCACGGCGATGCCCGGCTTGCCGGACTGGAGCGCGAAACCGGTGGCCATGAAGATCGCGTTGCGCTGGTCCCGGCACAGCACGATGCGCCGGTCGGTGGGCTGCAGGGCGCGCAGCATGCCGAGATCGTCACCGGGCAGGCCGAAGATGGTCTCCACCCCGGCCGCGGTGAGGAAGTCGACGGCGGCGTTCCAGGCGCCCTGGTAGGTCTGTTCAGTCATGCGTTGGCCATCCTGCTCTGCTGGGCTGCGGGGAGGTGCTCGGCGACCGCCTTGGAGATCAGGATCGGTTCGGCGTGCCGCTCACCCCGGTAGGCGATGTAGTTGGCGGCCACGCCGTGGCCGCCGAACGGCTTGTTCCCGTTCTCCACCTCGAAGATCGTCATGTTGGCGCAGACCGCGTGCCGCTTGGCCAGCAGATCGGCAGCCGCCTGGTCGTCGCCGTAGATCATCGCGGCCATCGCCCGCTCGTTCACGATCGGCGAGTTGATGAAGGACCGGAGCTGCTGCGGGTTCTCGTAGACCACCAGGTTGAAGATGGGCGAGAACGTCTCCTCGATGGGCATCTTCTTGTTGTACCTGCGCACGAGCACCGTGGGCTCGACATGCTTGGACCGGAAGTCCACCCGGCCGCCCTGCACGATGTGTTCTCTGTTGATCCGCAGGTAGTCGGCCGCAGCCTCTAGCGCGGTCTCGTAGCAGAGGGAAGAATAGTCCGCTTCGGGATCGGTGTAGCTGCCGTAGCGCAGGTCGGCCACCCGCTTGACCAACAGGTCGGTGAACCGCTCCGCGTCGGCGGCGTTGACCATGAACACATCCGGGCCGAAGCAGTCCTGGCCGGAGTTGAGCATCCGGATCCGCAGCGCGTCGGTCACCGCGAGGTCCAGGTCCGCGCCGGGGGTCACGATGAACGGGTTCACGCCCTGGCCGAAGAACAGCAGCAGCTGGTCCTCACGCAGGTAGGAGCGGACCTGCTCGGCGTTCTGGTAGGCGCCGGTGAAGACCAGCACGTCGGCCTCGGCCACCGGCACGTCGACGAACTGGCGCTGGCTGAGCGTGGTCAGCTCGACCGCGTCCAGCTGGTGCACCGGCGCGAGCAGCTCGTGCAGACGGCGGGTGGTGTCCAGCACCTGGCCGGAGGGCCGGAAGATGATCTCCTCCGAGTACAGCGCCGGGATCAGCAGGTACAGCGCGTAGGAGTAGAGCAGCACGTTGGAGGACATGAACACGGCCATCTTGCCGACCTGGCCGGGCCGGTAGGCCGAGACCTCCTCGACCGCGCCCTCCAGCGCGCCGATGGTCGCCTCGATCTCCTCCAGCACCGCCTTGTGGTTGGAGATCTCGGTGAGCACGTCGATGACCTGCTGCGGGTTGGTGCGCAGGAGGTCCAGCACGGCCTGGATCGCCCGCACCCGCTCGGGGAAGTGCAGCGCGCTCAGGTCCGGCACGGGTTCGGCCGCGGTGGTCTGGGCGACCCGGTTGCGCGGGGTGGGCAGGGCGTCCAGCACGAGTCGCTCCAGTTGCCTGGGGTCGGGCTTTCCGTTGGCGTTGAGCGGGAACTCCGCGATCACGAGCACGTGGTTGGGCTGCTCGTAGGGCGGCAGTTCAGCGCAGATCAGCTCGCGCCAGTGCCGGGCCTCGCGCAGGTCGGGGTCGGCCACCACGAAGACCAGCTGGCTACCGCGGCGCTCGTCGTCCAGGGCGACCACCTTGATCGGCGCGCCCGCCGCCTCGGCCTTGCGGGCCAGGGCTTCCGGGTAGAGCGTGTGGCCCATCCGGTGCACGGCGAACTTGCGGCCGACCACGTACAGGTTGCCCTCGGCGTCGGCGTAGCCGATGTCGTTGGTGCGGTAGGTGTCGTTGTCCCTGGGCACCACGCTGCCGTCGGCGGCCAGGTAGCCCTGCATGAGACCGCCGGAGCGGACCAGGATCTCGCCGATCTCCCCTGGCGCGGCGGTGACCCCGTTCTCGTTGATGATCATCAGCTCCACCCCGTCCAGGGGCTTGCCGCAGCCGATGGCGTTGCCGGGCGCCGCGAGGGCGATGTTGCCGACCTCGGTGCTGCCGTAGCCGTCCAGCAGCGGCTGGCCGGTGGCCGCGACGAACTTGTCCGCCAGCGCCCGGTCCAGCGGGGCGCCGCCCACACACCACATGCGCACCCCGCGCAGGCCCTCGGCCGAGTCCGGCCGGCGTTGCACCAGGTTGAGCAGGGTGTGGTAGGTCGCGGGGGTCGCGTCCACCACGGTCGCCCGGTACCGGCCCGCCATGTCGACCGCGTGGTCGAGACGGGTGTACGGCGCGACCACGAAGGAGCAGCGGGCCACCCACCAGAGCAGCACCAGGGACAGGCCGTACTGGTGCGAGAAGGGCAGCAACGGCATCAGCACGTCGGCCTCGGTGTAGCCCATCCGCTGCTGGGTGCGCTCGATGTTGCCCAGGAAGGAGTGCCCGGAGCGCACGATGCCCTTGGGGTCCCCGGTGGTGCCGGAGGACCAGGCGATCAGCGCGTCAGTGCGGGAGAACCAGTCCACGAAGCTCAGCGAGCCCAGCACGTCCTCGGTGCGCGCGGCGGCCTCGGCGAGCAGTTCGTCCAGGTAGAGCGCGCCCGCCGGGCCCACACCCGCGTCGTCGGCGGGCAGGGCCGGCTGGAGCACTGCCCACCGTGCTCTGGCCAGCCCCGCGAACCGGAGGGTTTCCTCCGGGGTCTGCCGGTGGTCGACCAGCACGATCGACACATCCAGGTGCACCAGCGCGAGCAGCGCGGTGACGTAGCCGGCGGAGTTGTCCGCCTTGAGCACCACCCGGTCGCCTGGCGCCACTCCCCTGCCCCGCAACACCGCCGCCACCCGGAGCGCGTCCTGCTCGACCTCGGTCACCGAACGCACCGAGTTCGCCGTCACCAGTCTCGCTGCCACAGGATCCACCGCCGTCTCCCACGTCACCACAGCCATCGCCACCACGACGTCGCCACCCGTCGTCGGGACCATCGAGATCCCGTTGCCCCGTGTCGCCGGTCTGAACAGCGGGCGCGATGCGCACTCGCCCACGGGACTGTTCCGCTCACTTACTGGCACCCACCCCAGATGCTTCGATAGCCACCCTAACGAGTCGACTACACGAACCGGAGGCCACTTCAAAAAGTTGGGGCGAACGGAGCACCAACCATGCTCCGATCAGGTCGCAATACCCACGCTCAAGGCAGTTCACATCAATATTTTCAAAGCAATTAACGCTGTGTAACAACGTAAATACACGGAGCGCGATCGGTTGACCGTGGGTCAACGTCAGGGGAATGTCAAAGAAACGTGAACCGCCGTATAACGTTTCCGTACACTTGCCCCGGCAAAAGCTTGGCGCCAGTGAGATTGGTGTGACTATTCACTCCATTGACAGAAAAGCGTCAGAACTGCGTATGTATCCGCCCTACCTGCACAAATGCCTGGACAGGCGTGGCCGGAGCTGCTACTTCGGGTGGCCGGGGCCCGGTATAGCTGGGGGTCAATACCGGACAACCCGGCCACGAGAACGTTCCCATGCGGCCGCCGCCGCGTCCAGTGCGGACTGCCGGTAATAGCTCCGGAGGACTACCTGGGGGTGATATGGAGGTCATCCTCCAGTCAGTGCGGCTGACCAGTCCGGATCGTCGCAGGTCGCGTGCTTATACACCCCTGGACGCAACTTCGGCCACTCCTGACCGCCGCCGTGCTTGAATCGCCTGGTAAGCAGCACAAACCTTCCGCGCACCAGGAGAGAATCTCGTGTTGTACGTTGTCATCATCGCCTGCGAATTCGCCTTCTGGGCGGTTCTGTTCGCCGGTCTGTTCGTGCGCTACGGATTGCGGATGCCGCGACTGTCCACCGTGATCCTGCTGCTGACGCCGCTGGTGGACCTGGTGCTGCTGGCGGTGGCGAGCTGGGACCTGCTCAGCGGCGGGACGGCGAACCTGGCGCACTCGCTGGCCGCGATCTACCTCGGTTACTCCCTCGCCTACGGCAAGCGGCACATCGGCAAGCTGGACCGCTGGTTCCAGACCAGGTACGCCCGCAAGCGCGGCGCGCAGGCGCCGGTATTCCAGGACGTGGAGCGGGAACTGCCGCGCTCCCAACGGGAACGGCGGGCCTGGTTCCGGCTGCTGCGCATGTACCTGGTGCTGGCCACGCTGATGGGCGGCGCGATCCTGCTGACCGGCGACCCGGCCCGGACCCAGGCACTGCACACCCCGCTGATCATCTGGACCTTGATCGTGCTGGTGGACGGCGTCATCAGCTTCGCCCGCAAGGACGACCCCGCGGCGCGCGTGGGGCCGGATCGGGTCGGCAGCTGACGGGCCAGGCGCACGCACGCCTCCCGGCGGTGAGTTGATGGTCGAGGTGCACGATCAAGTATCGGCCAGCCTCGCACCAAAGTCGTCTGTCTCGGATACCAGTCCCCGATGCGACTTAACCGCTTCAGGATGAGCCCAAACGCCGAATAGTCCCTCCGACGGATGAGCCCACTAACGAAACTACGTCGTTTAGTAGCCGCGGCGCAGCCGGGCGAGCACCGCCGCCACCGCGCAGCTGAGACAGGTCAGCACGGGAAGTTGCAGGTCACCGGGCTGGAACAAGGAGATAATGGTCCAGATCACCAGGCACAGCACACCCAGTGAGAGCGCGAACACGGTCAGTCCGAGCCGCGGTTGGGTTCCGAGGATTCGAAGCAGCTTCGACCGCGCGGAGGACGGCAGCCTGCGCCACGGCCGGGCGGCCAGGATGCCGGTCGCGGCCAGCAGCAGCACGCCGAGCCAGGCGTGGCCGCGGCCGGGCTCGGGCAGGCCGCCGATGATCAGCGCGAGCGAGCCGAGGCTGAGTACCAGCGTCAGGGTGCGCACGGTCGGCCACAGCACGGCGGCGACCACGTTGGCCGGGGGCGGCGGTGGTTCGGCCGAGGGGAGCTGGCCGCCGGTGGGCGCGGGTGGGGTGGTGGCGCGCTCACGCACCAGGACGAGGTTGAGCTTGGCGTGCTGGTTGCCGGGGTCGAGCCGGAGCGCGGCCTGGTAGGCCTGTTCGGCGATGTCCCAGCGCTTGGCGCGCAGCGCGATGTCGCCGAGCACTTCGAAGCAGCGGGGTTCGGCCGGGTTCAGCTCCACCGCGCGGCGGGCGGCGGCCACCGCCTGGTGGCCTTCGGGTCGCTGCGGGTCGAGCATGGCGCCGCCCGCGCCGAGCGCCTCGGCCAGCGCGATCTGGCCACGCCAGTCCGCCGGGGCCAGCCGGACCGCCTCGCGGGCGGCGGCCACCGCCTCCGGGTGCCTGCCCAGTTCGGTCAGCGCGAGGCTGGCCAGGCGGTGCGGGGCCTCGTCGTCGCGGTTGAGTTCAGCGGCGCGCCGGGCTGCTTCCAGGGCGCGTTTGGGCTTGTCGTGCTGGAGGTAGGCCGCGGCCTGGCGGCACAACGCCTCGGGCGCATCGGTCACGGTGTGCAGTCTTCCACGTGCCCCGGGTGACCCCGGTCCACGGCCCTGGGCAGGCCGTGGACCGGGGGCGGTCACAGGCCGAGGCGGCCCAGCGCCTGGCTGATCCGGTGGTCGGTGGACACGATCGGGGCTTCGGCGCGCACCCACGGGGACCCGCCGAAGTGGGTCTGGAAGATGTGCTCGGCGGTGCGGGTGGCCACGGCCTGGGTGGTCAGCGTCGGGTTGGGCCCGCCGAGTGCGTTGGCCAGCGCCGAGTTGTCCGCGATGTAGAGCCCGCGGACGGCCCTGGACTCCCCGGTCGGGGTGGTGACGCTGTTCTGCTCGGACAGGCCCATCCGCATGGTGGACTGCACGTGCAGGATCAGCGGCGCCCAGTCGATCCGGAACACCCGCTTGGCGCCCGCGCCACGGAGCAGCTGGGTGGCGCGTTTGGCCAGGTACTCGCGGTTGCGCTGGGTGCGGGCGGTGCGCTGACGCTGCCGGAACTCGACCTTGGCGATCGGCCCGTGCTCGTCGGCGGGCAGCACCGAGGGCACCACCCGGTTCTGCGCCTCCACATCGTCGTCGGTGATCACCAGCACGTTGAGCAGCCGGTTGACCCCGCCGGCCAGGACCTCCTTGAGTTCCGGCCCGATGAGCCGGCCCGCCGGTCCGTCCCACGGCCCGGTGGCGCCGCGGCCGTTGCCGTAGCGACCGCGGATGCCGCTGTCGCTCAGGGTCATGCTGAAGGCTTGCAGGGCCGGGGGCAGGCCGACGTTCTCCAGGCCGCCGTAGCCGGGGAACTCGCAGCGCGCGGAGGAGCCGACGCCCTTGGTGGAGTCGGTGTCCCGGTCGAACTGCCCGATAACCCAGTCGAAATGGTGGTCGGTGTAGCCGCGGCCAACCCAGCCGTTGGGGTTGGGCAGCCCGCTGTTGAGCCACAACCGCGGGGTTTCGGTGCACCCGGCCGCCAGCACCACGACCTTGGCGTCCTCGCGATGTTCCTGGCCCTTGCCGGTGCGCCAGGTGACGCCGGTGGCGGTGAGCGCGGAGCCCCGGCGTTCGGTGCGCACCTTGGTGACGAAGGCGTCCGCGATCAGCGTCGCGGCCTTGGCCGAGGGCCGGACCGCGGGGGCGGTGATGGCCAGCGGGACGTAGCTGTTGTCGGTGGAGCGCTTGGCGAACTGGTTGCGCGGGGCCCGCGCGGGCTGCATGCAGCCCTGGAAGCAGTAGCCGCAGAAGGTGCAGCCAGTGGCCATCGGGAAGGTCAGCTTCGACGCGTCGGTGGTCCGGCCCGCGGTGCCCCCGGGTTGCAGGATCGCGTTCTCCTGCGGCCGGTAGGAGGCGCCCAGGGTGGTTTTGGTCTTCTGCACCGGGATGTTCATGGTCTCGCAGCCGCGGAAGAAGGTCTCCTCCTTGAGCCCCATGGCCGCGGTCTGCACCGGCAGGGTGGCCTCGACCCACTCGTAGTAGGGCACGAGATCCTTGTAGCCGAACGGAAATCGGTGCTCGACGTCGTAGTTGGCCGCGTCCGCGCCGTCGTAACCGGCGAACACGCCGGGGTAGGCGCGCGGGCAGTTGCCGTAGTAGTGCTGGGTGGTGCCGCCGACGCCGGAGAGCTGCCAGAGGAAGGAGTTCTGCGGGGTTTCCCGGAACCAGGCGGGCTTGTCCCTGGCTTGCGGGCCGAAGCGCAGGTAGCCGGTGAGCGGGTTGTTGGCGTCGTTCTCGAAGTGCGTCCACTCTTCTCGCGGTTTGGCGTGCCGGGGCCCGGCTTCCAGCAGCAGCACGTCCAGGCCACGCCCGGCCAGCTCGGCGGCCACGACCGGTCCACCGCCACCGGCGCCGATCACGATGACGTCGCGCATCAGTCCTCCACCGAGGTTCGGCCCTGGTAGTAGCCACGGAAGTCGTCCCAGCCCTCAACCGGACCGGCAGGCTGGTACCCGGTCAGCTGCCAGCCCGGTGGCCGGGACTTGAGCTTGCGCGTCTTCTTGTCGAAGACCTTCCACTCGGAGAACGCGCCGAAGGCCGGGAACTCCAGCAGGGCTCCACCCACGAACTTCAACAGCCCGGAAACACTGCCCCGCAACGGCTGCGGCAGATTCCCGTCCAGCAACGCGACCAGATCGGCGTCCGGCCCCTCCAGCAACTCGAACGCCCGAGCCTTGTCCGCGAAGGACAGCCTGGCGAACGGGGAGAGGAAAAGTCCGTTGAGCGCCAACGGGTTCACCTGCGTCGCGAGCAGGTTGAGCAGCAGCGCGATCACCAGCGAGAGCGGCAGCGACTCGTCGTTCTGCAGCACGATCGCCAGCGCTTTGTCCACTGTGGACACTTGAAGGTCGATCAGCCCGAGCAGGCTGTCCGGGAGCTTGCTGCCGGTGTCGGCGAGCGCGGTGACAAAGGCCATCGAGAGCGGCTTCGCGAGCTGGTCAGGGAAGGGCACGAAGTGATCGAGTGCCTCGATCATGAAGTCGGTCGCGCCCATTTCCAGCGCACCGGGGCTCGACACCGGGGTGCCCTGGGCGCGGGAGTAGCTGTCCGGGCCGGGGACCACGAAGGTGGTCAGACCGTTGAGGGTGTCCCTGGCGAGTTCGGCGAGGATGGGGCGAAGCAGGTCGACGAGGATAGGCAGTGGCGGGGCGGCAGTGGCGGTGGGGGCCGCGGCCAAGGCGGGGGGCAGCAGCACCCCCGCTCCGGTGACCGCGCCCAGGACGCCAATGCGGGCAAGGAAAGCCCGGCGCGCCAGATCAGAGGAGGACATTCCGTGTCCTTGCGGCAGGAGGTGTGGTGGTGCCCGCGGGGTCGGGGTGCTGGCAGGAATACAGCGACCGCACCGGACCGGCAAGCCCAGCCCCCAGAGACCACTCAGTCGGGTGCCCCCAAAAGTCGAGTTGGCCAAACTCGTACGGGTAGTTGGCCCAAGTGGGCGTACGAGTTTGGCCAAGTCGACCGACGGTGGTCCGCCGGGGGTCAGCCGGTGGTGGCGTAGATCGGGTAGTGGTCGGAGTAGTCGTTGTAGGTTTCCTTCTTGCCCCAGGATTCGACTGTCCATTGCGGGGAGTGGAGTTCGCGGGTTTCGTTGATCCAGGTGGCGGGGCCCGCGTGGCCGTTCAGCAGCAGGATGTAGTCCAGGCGCTGACGGGGGCCGGCGGCGTCGCGGTTCTTGGCGATCGAGTTCGTCTGCGGGTCGTAGGAGTACGGGTGACCGGTGTGCCGTTCCGGGTCGCGGGCGTTCAGCGTGCCCAGGGCGGCGGTGTACTCGGGGGTGCCCAGGTTGACGTTGAGGTCCCCGGCCACGATCACCGGTTCACTCGCCGGGATGTTGCGCTCCCGGACGTAGGCGGCCAGTTCGGCCAGCTGACCCGCGCGAATGGCCGGGGCCTTGCCGTTGCAGCCGCCGTCGTCGGCCTGGAGGTGCGTGCCGAGGACATGCAGGGGTCCGCTGGGGGAGTTGATCCTGGTGTAGGCGAAGCCCTTGGCGGAGAAGCTGTCCGTGCCGCATTTGGGTTTGTAGACGTGCTGGACCCGCTCGGCGATGGGCCAGCGGCTGAGGATGGCCACGCCGCCGTCCTCGGGGTACAGGTCGGTGTAGTCGCCCCGGGTCACGTCCCAGCCTGCCTTGCTCCGGCCTACCACCGGGGTTCGGTGGGGGTAGCTGTCGGACAGGTTGGCGAACAGGCGGTCGGAGGCGGCGTTGTCGAAGGCTTCCTGCAGGACCACCACGTCCTGGTTGGCCAGGACGCCCTGGGAGTCGATCAGGTCCGCGCGGTGGTCCTGGCCCCAGTTGGGGTAGATGAGTTTGGAGAACAGGAAGACGTTGTGGCTGGCGACCCTGGGGAACTGCTGCTGGGCCTGGGCCACCGGGGTCAGCAGGGCCGTGACGCCCAGGACCAGCACGAACGTGAGTAGCGTTCGGGTTCGCATGGGAACCAAGAATGAGCGTGCAGCGTCACACTGTCGATACCTCCATCGGTCAAGTGGACCAACGAAACGGAAAACCTGCGCGAACGTGCGTCACGAAGCGCAACCCGAGACGTCCCGGTTCCGCGAGCGTCCTTGGACGTGAGACGGCAAGGCTGGAGGTCGGGGGCCGTGGTTGTCCGACGGGAGTGGCAGGTGTGGTGCCGAGACGTGGCTGGACGGCGGCGTGAGCTGACCGTGTTCGTCAAGCAGGGCTCGGTCGTGATCGTCGCGCCGCCTGGCGAAGCCGCTGTGCTCGAACCCCTGGAGGTAGGACGATTGAGGGCTGCCCTGCGGGAGGCGGCCATCTACGCGGCGGTGACTACGGAGTAGTGATGTCAGAGACCAGGGGGCGACTGACCGTGCGGCGCGGCACGGTCAGGGACGCGGACACCATGCTCGCGCTCTTCGACGACGCGGTGCGCTGGCTGACCGAACGCGGCAACACGGGGCAATGGGGCACGGCGCCGTTCTCCGCCATCCCGCAACGGGTGCAGCAGGTGCGGAGCTGGGGCGAAGCGGGTGCGTTGCGGGTCGCCGAGCGGGATGGGCTTGTGGTCGCGATGAGTTCGGTCGGGCCGGCGCCGGCTTACGTTTCGCCTGCCACTGAGCCCGAGTTGTACGTGATGGGACTGGTCGGCCGGCGGGCGGCGGAGGGCCGTGGGGCTGGGGCGGCGTTGCTGGCCGACGCACGCGAGGAGGCCGCGGGACTGGGGCTGGCGAAGGTTCGGGTCGACTGCTGGTCGGGTGGTGGCGGAGCGCTCGTGCAGTACTACGTGCGAGCTGGATTCACGCCGGTGGAAACGGTTCAGGTGGAGGCTTGGACGGGGCGGGTGCTGGAAGTCCGGGTGTGATCAGAAACGGACCAATGTCCAACTGGGACTAGCTACTCACGAGTAGGTAGTGTCAGAATCACCGCCAGGGAGGTGGCGGTGAGCACCTACTTCGTTACCGGGGCGACCGGGTTCCTGGGCAGTCAGCTGGTTGCCCGGTTGCTGGCACGTGACACCTGCGACCGGGTATATGTGCTGGTCAGACCGGCATCACAGGACAAGCTGGAGCGGATCGCGGCCCGCTGGCCGCGGCGCGAGCTGGTCATGCCGGTGCTCGGCGACCTGGCCGAGGACGGGCTGGGACTGGGCGCCGCGGACCTGCTGCGGCTCTCCGACGGCGTCGATCACCTGCTGCACCTGGGCGCGGTCTACGACCTGACCGCCTCCGAGGAGCACAACACCGAGGTCAACGTGGACGGCACCCGCCGCGTGGTCGAGCTGGCCGAACAGCTCGGCGTGCGCTGGCTGCACCACGTGTCCTCGGTGGCGGTGGCCGGTGAGCACCGCGGGGTGTTCACCGAGGAGGACTTCGACCTCGGCCAGCACTTCGCCTCGCCGTACCACGCGACCAAGTTCGCCGCGGAGCAGCTCGTGCGCTCCCAGCACGCGGTGCCCTGGCGGATCTACCGGCCCGCGGTGGTGGTCGGCGACTCCCGGACCGGCGAGATCGACAAGATCGACGGGCCCTACTTCTTCTTCCCCACCTTCGCCAGGCTGGCCAAGCTGCCCAAGCGGTTGCCGCTGGTCGGGGCGGACATCGGCGCGACCAACGTGGTCCCGGTGGACTACGTGGCCGACGCCATCGACCACCTCGCGCACGCCGCGCACCCGCCCGGCCGGACCTTCCACCTGACCTCCCCGCGCCCGCAGCCGGTCACCGAGGTCTACAACGCCTTCGCCGCGGCCGCGGGCGCGCCAACGATGGCGTTCTCCTTGCCGCACACCGCCTCCGCGCCACTGCGCGCGCTCAGCGACCGAGGTCTGCGCGCACTCAGTCGCACCGCGGACCGCGTCCCTGGCTCCACGCTGCTGTTCGAGTGGCTCGGCGTGCCCGCGGCGGCGCTGCCGCACCTGACCCTGACCGCCACCTTCGACTCCGGCGCCACCCAGGGCGCGCTGGCCGGCAGCGGGCTGCGGGTGCCCGAGCTGCGTGAGTACGCGGACACACTGTGGCGTTACTGGTCCGAGCACCTCGACCCGGACCGGGCCCGCCGTCCCCGGTCCGGGGGCGAGCTGGGCGGGCGCACCGTGATGGTCACCGGCGCCTCCTCCGGCATCGGCCGGGCCACCGCCCTTGAGGTGGCCCGGCACGGCGGGATCCCGCTGCTGGTGGCCCGGCGCGCCGAGGAGCTGGCCGAGGTGCGCGCGGAGATCATCGCCGCCGGCGGCGGCGCCTACGCCTACCCCTGCGACCTCACCGATCCCGAAGCCGTGCGGGCCATGCTCAAGGACGTGCTGGCCCAGCACGAGGCGGTGGACATGCTGGTCAACAACGCCGGCCGGTCCATCCGCCGCTCACTGTTGCGCTCCACCGACCGGCAGCACGACTTCGAGCGCACCATGGCGATCAACTACCACGCCCCGGTCCGGCTCATCCTCGGCCTGCTGCCGCACATGACCCGGCGCCGCTTCGGCCACATCGTCAACATCTCCACCCAGGGCACCCAGGTCGGCACCCCGCGCTTCGCCGCCTACCTGGCCTCCAAGGCCGCGCTGGACGCCTTCACCAGGGTGGCCAGCGCGGAGGCGCACGGCAACGGGATCACCTTCACCACCGTGCACATGCCGCTGGTGCGCACCCCGATGATCGAACCGACCAAGGTCTACCGGCGACTGCCCGCGGCCTCCCCGCAACGCGCCGCCGAACTGGTGCTCACCGCGCTGACCAGGCGCCCCACCAGGGTGACCCTGCCGCTGGGCACCGCCTTCGCCACCGCCTACGCCCTCGCCCCCAAGGCGGTGGACCGGGTGATGAGCCTGGTCTACCGGCTGGGAGCGGTCTGATCCCCCGCCGAAGGAGTTGAGCGTGACCACCGTGGTCGCCACCGCCCGCCGACTACTCGGTCAATGCGGCGTCAGCCTGCTCGGACTGCTCGTGCTGGCCCGCACCGGACTTGTCATGCCGATCCGCCCTGACCGGCTCTACACCATGGCCCAGGCCCTGCGCCGCTGGTCGCTGACCCTGCCCGGCGGCTACGCGGTCGGCGCGGGCAGGCACCCGGACGCCCCGGCCATCATCGACGAGCTGGGCACCCTGACCTGGGCCGAGGTGGATACCCGCAGCACCCGGCTGGCGCACGGCCTGGCCGGACTCGGCCTGCGCACCGGCGACACCCTGGCCGTGCTCTGCCGCAACCACCGCGGCCTGATCGAGTCCATGGTGGCCGCGGGCAAACTCGGCGCGCACCTGGTGCTGCTCAACACCGGCGCGTCCGCGGCCCAGATCGGCGCGGTGCTGCGGGATGAGGAGATCACCCTGGTGGTGGCCGACGCGGAGTTCCGGCCGCTGCTGGCCAAGGCCCCGCGCGGGGTGCGCCGGGTGACCGCCTGGCCGGATGAGAAAACCCGCAGCGAGACGGTGGAATCGCTGATCGCCGCCTCCCCCGCCACCGAACTCCCGGCGCCCTCGGCGCACGGGCGGGTCATCGTGCTGACCTCCGGCACCACCGGCACGCCCAAGGGCGCCCGGCGGCCCGAGGTGCACGGGCTGTTCACCGCCTCCACCCTGCTGTCCAAGATCCCGCTGCGCTACGGCCAGCGGGTGCTGGTGGCCGCGCCGCTGTTCCACACCTGGGGACTGGCCGCGTTGCAGCTGGGCATGCTGCTGGGCAGCCCGCTGGTGCTGCAACGCCGGTTCGACCCGAAGTCCACTGTGCAGGCACTGGTCCGGCACCGGTGCGCGGTGCTGTTCGCGGTTCCGGTGATGCTGCAACGCATCCTGGAACTGCCCCGCGAGGTGCTGCGCGAGCACCACCCGGCCGAGTTGAAGATCGTGGCCTCCAGCGGCTCCACCCTGCCCGGCGCGCTGGCGGTGGAGTTCCAGCGCGAGTTCGGACCGGTGCTCTACAACCTCTACGGCTCCACCGAGGTCTCCTGGGTCAGCGTGGCCACCCCGGCCGAGCTGGACGCCGCGCCGGCCACCGCGGGCAGGCCGCCACTGGGCACCCGGCTGGCCATCCTGGACGAGGCGGGCGAACCGGTGCCGCCCGGCGGAACCGGCCGGATCTTCGTGGCCAACGGGCTGCTCTTCGACGGCTATACCAACGGCAAGTCCAAGGAGGTCCACGACGGCATGATGAGCACCGGCGACGTGGGCTACCTGGACCCGGCAGGCCGGTTGTTCGTCGCCGGCCGGGACGACGACATGATCGTCTCCGGCGGCGAGAACGTGTACCCGCGCGAGGTCGAGGACCTGCTCGCCCGGCAGCCGCAGGTGCGCGAGGTGGCCGTGCTGGGCGTGCCGGACCGGGAGTTCGGCCAGCGGCTGGCCGCCTATGTGGTGCTCGACGAGCAGGCCGAGCTGGACGCCGCCGGAGTGCAGGACCTAGTTAAGGCCAACCTGGCCCGGCACTGCGTGCCCCGCGACGTGGTGTTCCTGGAAGCCTTGCCGCGCAACGCCACCGGCAAGGTGCTCAAGCGCGAGCTGCCCCGGCCGGGCTGACCCACCCCCGCGCGTGGTGACCCCGGGCACACCGGGCAGACTGGTAGTTGATCAAGAACTCCGGTCGGTCCGGCTAGGCCGAGTCGTTGCCCCCCGAGGCTCGGCGGACCGGCCGGTCGGCGCGGCAGGGTGATCCCCCGATGAGCACCACCCTGCCGCGCCTCACGAAAGTCGGCGCCCGCTTGTCCAAAGTCGGGCTCGCCGCGCAACGCATGGCATCGCCCTGCCAACTGGGGCACAGTTGCCCCTGTGAACGTGGCATCAACTCCGAACACCCCTGATCGCCTGCAGCTGCGGCTGCGCGAGCCGGCCAACCAGGTCAGCCCGCAGGCCAAGACCTGGTGGGCGCTGCAGAGCGTCATCCTCTGGGTGTTCGCCCTCATCGCCCTGCTGGTGTCCTACCTGATCTGGGGCGCGACCATCTGGTGGTCGCTGGCCGCGGTGGTCATCGTGGTCTGGGCGGTCCTGGACCTGATCGTCGGGCCGCGGGTGCGCTACCGCTGGCACCGCTGGGAGACCACCGACCAGGCCGTCTACACCCAGACCGGCTGGATCACCAGGGAGTGGCGGATCGCGCCGCTGTCCCGGGTGCAGACGGTGGACACCGAACGCGGCCCGCTGCAGCGCGCGCTCGGGCTGTCCACGGTCACCGTGACCACCGCCTCGGCCGCGGGCGCGCTCAAGATCGTCGGCCTGGACAAGGACGTGGCCGCCGCGCTGGTCGACCGGCTCACCGCGATCACCGAGGCCACCCAGGGTGACGCGACATGAGCCAGGAGGCACGTCCGTCCGAAGTGGACGGCTTCGCGGTCGCGCCGGAGGCCCCGGACGCGGTGGTGGTGGAGCAGGACTGGCAGCGGCTGCACAAGCGGACCGTGGTGGTCGCCCCGCTCTCCGAGATCGCCGGCCTGCTCGGGGTGGCCTTCCTGCTGCTGGTGGTGCGCGGGTTCTCCGGGCTGAGCTGGATCGAGATGGGCATCGGCATCACCGCCGCGGTGGCGCTGATCGTCTTCGGCGTGCTGCGCTGGTACACCACCCGCTACCGGGTCACCTCCACCCACGTGGAGCTGCACACCGGCCTGGTCTTCAAGAAGGAACGCTCGGTGGCCAGGGACCGGCTGCGCACCGTGGACGCCACCGCGGACGTCTTCCACCGGATCTTCGGACTCTCCGTGGTCAAGATCGGCACCGGCCGTCAGGACCAGGGCACCGAGGACGAGCTGTCCCTGGACGCGATCGACCACGCCGAGGCGGACCGGCTGCGCGCGCTGCTGCTGCGCAGGCTGCCCGCACCGGTGACCAGCACCGAGGGGCTGCCGCCGGTGCGCCCGGACGGTTCGGTCGCCGAGTCCGCCGAACCCGAGTCCGCGGCCGCGGACTCCGAGCGGGTGCTGACCAAGCTCGACCCGAAGTGGCTGCGCTTCGCCCCGTTCACCCTGTTCGGCCTGATCGCGGTCGGCGCGCTCGGCGCGGCCGGGGCCTGGCTGGCCCGCACCCTCAACATCGACGTGGCGCACCTGCCCGCTTCCGAGGCGCTGCTGGGCTGGATCCGGCACACCCCGATCGCGCTGGTCATCGCGCTCGCGCTGGGTGTGCTGCTGGTGCTGGCCGTGCTCGGCTCGCTGGTCGTCTACGTGCTCTCGTACTGGAACTACAAGCTGACCCGCCGCGACGACGGCACCGTGCACGTGGCCTACGGCCTGCTCACGCTGCGCTCGGTGACCATCGAGGAGAAGCGGATCAAGGGCGTGGAGCTGCACGAGCAGCTGCTGCTGCGCCAGGTCAAGGGCGCCACGGTGAAGGCGGTGGCCACCGGGCTGGGCACCGGTCAGGACAGCGGCATGCTGCTGCCGCCGGCCCCGGTCGCCGAGGCGCACCGGGTGGTCGCCGAGATCCTGCGGGTCGACCCGGCGCCGACCGCCACCCCGCTGCGCAAGCACCCCAGGGCCGCGCTGCGCCGGTTGATGCTGTGGGACTTCGTGGTGCTGCCGGTGATCATCGGCGGGCTGGCCGTGCTGGCCTGGCAGGGCATCTTCCCGGACTGGCCGTGGCAGGCCGCGCTGGCGCTGATCCCGGTGGTGCTGCTGATCAGCTGGGACGAGTACCGCAACCTCGGCCACGCGCTGACCGAGAAGTACCTGGTGAGCCGGTCCGGTTCGGTGCTGCGCAACACCGTGGTGCTGCAGCGCACCGGCATCATCGGCTGGCGGATCAGGCAGAGCATCCTGCAGCGGCGCGCGCACATGCTCACCGTCGGCGCGACCAGCGCCACCTCCGGCGGGGTGTACGAGGTGCAGTACGTGGACCAGACCGACGGGCTGGAACTGGCCGAGGCGGCCGTGCCGGAACTGCTCACCCCGTTCCTGGAGCGCGGCTAGCGGCGGCGCCGGGCGGTCCCGAACATCCCTCGGGTGATCTCCCGGCCCAGCGCGCTGGCGGCCGAGCGCAGGAAGGACTTCACCGCGGAGTTGCCGAGCACCTGCTCGACCAGGCCGGGTTCGGCCTTCGCTGGCGGTTCTGCCCTGGGCTGTTCCTGGGGCGGCTCGGCCTGCTCGGTGCCGGAGACCTTGGCGGTGAGCTTCTCGTAGGCGGATTCGCGGTCGATGGTCTCGGCGTAGCGGGCGTGCAGCTCGCTGTCCCTGGCCGCCTGGGCGATCGCCTCCGGGCCGATGGTGTCCATCAGCGAGCGCGGCGGGCGCAGCCGGGTCCAGGCCACCGGGGTGGGCGCGCCGCGCTCAGAAAGCACGGTGACGATGGCCTCGCCGATACCGAGCGAGGTCAGCGCCTCGCCCAGCTCGTAGTGCGCGGTGCGCGGGTAGGTCTTGACCGTCTGGGCCAGGGCCTTGGCGTCGTCGGGGGTGAAGGCGCGCAGGGCGTGCTGGATGCGCGCGCCGAGCTGGGAGAGCACCGGGTTGGGCAGGTCGGTGGGCAGCTGGGTGCAGAAGAACACGCCGACACCCTTGGACCGGATCAGTTTGACCGTCTGGGTGATCCGCTCCACGAACGCCTTGGACGCGCCGTCGAAGAGCAGGTGCGCCTCGTCGAAGAAGAACACCAGCTTGGGTTTGTCCAGGTCGCCCTCTTCGGGCAGGTGCTCGAAGAGTTCGGCGAGCAGCCACATGAGGAAGGTGGAGCACAGGGCGGGCTTGGTCTGCTGGTCGCCGATTTCGAGCAGGTTGATCACCGCGCGGCCGTCGGCCTGGCGCATCAGGTCGGCGACGTCGAGTTCGGGTTCGCCGAAGAAGGTGTCGCCGCCCTGGGATTCCAGATTCACCAGGGCACGCAGGATCACCCCGGCGGTCGAGCTGGAGACACCGCCGATGCCGGAGAGGTCCGCCTTGCCTTCGTCGCTGGTCAGGTGCTGGATGACCGAACGCAAGTCCTTGATGTCGAGCAGCGCCAGGCCCTGGGAGTCGGCCCAGTGGAAGATCAGGCCGAGGGTGGATTCCTGGGTCTCGTTGAGGCCGAGGACCTTGCTCAGCAGGATGGGGCCGAAGCCGGTGATGGTGGCGCGGACCGGGACGCCGAGGCCGCCGGAGCCGATGGAGAGGAACTGGACCGGGCAGGCCGTGGGCTGCCAGTCGTCGGCGAGTTCGGTGGCGCGTTTGGCGAGTTTGTCGCTGGTCTCGCCCAGTCTGGCCAGGCCGGAGAGGTCGCCCTTGATGTCGGCCATGAGGACCGGGACGCCGGCGGCGGAGAGTTGTTCGGCGATGAGCTGGAGGGTTTTGGTTTTGCCGGTGCCGGTCGCGCCTGCCACCAGGCCGTGGCGGTTGAGGGTGGCGAGGGGGAGGCGGACGCGTGCTTCGGGGTCCGCGGTGTCGCTGATGACCACCGCACCCAGTTCGAGCGCGGCGCCGTCCGAGGCGTACCCGGCGGCGATCTCCCGTGCCTGCTCGGCCATCCCGACCTCCTCCAGACGGGCGCCGTGCCCGCCGAACGAGGGTAAGACGGAAAAAGGCCGCCGACCTGCTGTGCGCCACGGGAGTGTGACGCGCCGTCGCGGGATAGGCTCACCCGGGTGACAGACCGTCTAGTGTGGATCGACTGTGAGATGACCGGGCTGGACCTCAGCAAGGACGCCCTCATCGAGATTGCCGCTTTGGTCACCGACGCGGACCTCAACATCCTCGGTGACGGGGTGGACATCGTGATCCACGCCGCCGACGAGGTGCTGGACAGCATGCCGGACGTCGTGCGCGATATGCACGCCCGCTCCGGCCTCACCGAAGAGGTCCGGCGCTCCACGGTGACCCTGGCCGAGGCCGAGCGCCAGGTGCTGGACTACATCAAGGAGTACGTGCCCGAGATGCGCTCCGCGCCGCTGGCGGGCAACTCCATCGCCACCGACCGCGGCTTCATCGCCAGGGACATGCACCTGCTCGACGCCCACCTGCACTACCGCATGGTGGACGTCTCCAGCATCAAGGAACTCGCCCGGCGCTGGTACCCGAAGGTCTACTACGGCCAGCCTGCCAAGGGCCTGGCCCACCGCGCCCTCGCCGACATCCGCGAGTCGATCACCGAACTCGCCTACTACCGCCGCACCGTCTTCGTCCCCCAGCCCGGCCCGACCACCGAGCAAACCCACGCCGCCGCCCGCGCTCTCCAGGCCCAACGCCCCAAGAAGACAGCCGATTAGAATCTTGTGGCACCGGCACGCTAGTATGTCTCCGTACCGCTCACCGGCAACGGTGAGCAGCACATGGTGGGTGTAGCTCAGCTGGTAGAGCACTCGGTTGTGGTCCGAGATGTCGCGGGTTCAAGTCCCGTCACTCACCCGCTCTGGGACCCCCCTCTCTCGCTTCGCTTGAGAGGGGGGTTTCGCGTTTTCGTCATTGAACCCGGGGGCCCGAGCCCCCGGACCCCCACGGTGCGGGCGGTGCCGAACCAGCGGGGATTTTTTCAGCCCCTCCCCCTCCCTCGTCTCCCTCCCCTCTTCCTTTTCCTCTCCCCCGCGCTCCCCTCCTCGTGGCCTTTTCTGTGACGCCGAAGGGGTCCCGCGCTTGGCGCGGGACCCCTTCGGCTTTGTGGTCTTGGTTACTTCTTGCCGCCCTTGAGCCATTCGACCCAGGGGATTTGCCAGTCGCCGAAGCCGTCCCAGGGTTGGAGGGTGGGGCCTCCGGTGTTGGTCACTACGACGATGTCGCCCTTTTTGGCGTTGTCGTAGAACCACTTGGCGTTGTCGAGGGAGGCGTTGAGGCAGCCGTGGCTTACGTTGCGGCGGCCTTGGTCCCGGACTGACCAGGGGGCGCCGTGGATGAAGATGCCGCCGTTGCTGATGCGGGTGGCCCACTTGACCGGGGTTTTGTAGCCGCCCTGGTCCAGGGAGAGGCCGTAGGTGGTGGAGTCCATCAGCTTGCTGGCGTGGCGTTCGGTCACTACGTGGGTGCCGTTGTTGGAGGGGAAGGCGGGGCGGCCCATGGAGATGGGCATTTCCTTCACTACCTGGCCGTTGACCTTGATGATCATCTGGTGCGACTTGCCGTCGGCTTCGGCGACGAACTCATCGCCGACGGTGACCGCGGCCTTGCGGTCCTCCATGCCGAAGGTGTTGCCGCCCAGGCTCTTGCCGTAGATGGCGGCGTTCACGTTGATCTTGGTACCGGGCTTCCAGTAGTGCTCGGGGCGCCAGCGGACCTCCTTGTCGGAGAACCAGTAGAAGGCGCCCTCGGTCTTGGGCTCGGTGGTGACCTGGATCGCCCGCTCGGCGGCCTTCTTGTCCGGCGGCGGGCTGGAGAAGCCGAACTGCAGCGGCATGCCGACGCCGACGGTCTCCCCGTTCTTGGGGTTGAACACGTTGATGGCGATCTGCTTGCCCGGCTTCACCGTGCTGAACGCCGACTTGGCGGTGGCGTCCTTGCCGTCGGCGCCCTTGCCCGCGGCGGAGAGCGTGTACTTCTTGTCGTAACCGAGCGCCTCGGTCGAGGTCCACTTGGTCTTGTCCGGGGTGAACTCACCGGGGACCTGCTTGCCCTCGGCGTTGGTCAGCGCGATCTCGCCGAGCGTGCCGTTGCTCGCCACCACCGTCACCGGCTCGCCGGGGGCGACGTTGGCCGCCGCGTCCGCCGGCGTGAGCGCCAGGTTGATCGGCGGCTTGGGCGCGGCTGTCGAGGTGTCGGCGGCCTGCTTCGGCTGCGTCTCCGCGGGCGCGCTGCCCGTGCAACCAGCAACCAGCACGGCTGCCAAACCCAGCGTCGCCACGAGCAGCGCGCGAGGCGTGCGGCGAACCGCGGGGCTACCGAACACCACCATGGTCGATCCGTCCGTTCGAAGTCATTCAGAGGCGGAACACAGTGTGCTACATGGGCGCACCGTGCGTGGGGAAACCGTAGACCTCGGACGAGGAGTCCAGATCGGACGGATCACTCTCTTCTACCCCAAAGGACGCCACGGCACCGCACCGGGTTGCCCACTTTCCATGATCACCCCAAGATCCCCTGAACGGAGTAGCGCCAACGTCATGACCAGCCGATTTCTAGTCTGCGAAACCCCTGTGCTAATGTTCTCCACGTCGGACGGGGAGCCCCCGGAAGACGTGGAAAGACTGGCGCCGCTAGCTCAATTGGCAGAGCAGCTGACTCTTAATCAGCGGGTTCGGGGTTCAAGTCCCTGGCGGCGCACCACAGAGATCGACCCCATCGGCTTCGGCTGGTGGGGTTGTTTGTTTTGGACCGTCCACAGTGGACTCACGGTCGGGTGGCTTCCGTCGGCAGGTGCTCGCCCGTGCGGTGTTGCCGTTGTGGCGCAACGGCAACACCGCGCGAGTCGTGGTGTTCGGGTCAGGCTGACGCTCTTGCCGCGTCGTCCCGCCGTCCGGAGCCGGCGCGACCGAGCTGGCCTGGACGCAGGAACGCCATCGCGCACATGCCGACCGCGGTGGCCACCCCGGCGGCGACGAAGATCGAGCCGTACCCGTAGGTCGCGGCCAGGTACCCGGCCAGGGTGGGCGCGGCGACCGCGGCGATGTTGGCGATGAAGTGGGTGAAGCCGCCGAAAGTGCCGGCGCGGGCGGGTGCGGTGTCGATGATGACGGCCCAGAACACCGCGTTGGGCAACGAGTTCAGCGCGTTGCCCAGCGCCATCAGGGCGAGCACGCTGGTCGCGTCCGGCATCAGCGGGATCAGCAGGAAGCACACCGAGGTCGCCGCCATGGCCAGCACCGCGAACAGGTTGCGGGCGATGCGCAGGTTCCCGGTGCGCCTGCGCAGCGCGTCGGTGATGCGCCCGCCGAGCAGGATGGTCACGCAGGCGCCGATCCACGGGATCATGCCGAGGTACCAGAGCGAGCCGAGGGAGAACTGGAACTGGTCCTGGAGATACTTCGGCACCCAGGTCTGGATGGTGAAGTTGACGAACATGAAGGCGAAGTAGCCCACCGCGTTGAGCAACAGGGTCCGGCTGGTGAAGAACGCGCGGACCGGGATCGGCTGCCCGGCAGGCGCTTCCGGGCCGGACTCGGCGCGGATGTGCGCCAGTTCCGCCGGACTCACCCGGGGATGCTGCTCGGGCTTGTCCCGGAACAGGCGGTAGAACACCAGCAACAACGCGAAGCCGGCCACGCCCAGCACGATGAAGGTGACCCGCCAGTTGCCGGTGAGGGTGAGCAGGCCGACCGAGACCGGCGCGGTCAGCAACGCGCCCAGCGGGGTGCTGAGCAGGCCCACGGAGACGGCGAACCCGCGTTCCCGCGGCGCCGCCCAGTCGGCCATGGTGCGGTTGATGGTGGAGTAGGCCGGGCCCTCGGCGAAGCCGAAGAGCACCCGCACCACGGCGAACCCGGCCAGCGCCGACCCGCCGAACAGGCCGATGCCGATCTCTCCGGCGAAGGCCGAGGCCACCTCCAGCGCCGACCAGGCCGCCCCCGCCCACAGCCATACCCGGCGGGCACCCAGCCGGTCGGCCGCCCAGCCTCCGATCAGGGCGCCGAACATGTAGCCGTAGCCGAAGAAGCCGAGGATCTGGCCCCACTCCCCGGTGGAGAAGCCGAACTCGGCGATCACCGGGCCCGCCGCATAGGACAAGGCGCCCCGGTCGATGTAGTTGACCAGCGCGACCACGACCAACAGGCCGAAGACCACATAGCGGTATCGGGGAGTGCGCATGCCAGCTCCTTGCCTCGGCGTGCGCAGACTTTATAAAGTGCACAGTATGCAAAGCAACCCTCAGCGCGATCGTCCTGTGGTCGCTGTCGCCGCGCTCGGCGGGACCATCGCGATGGCCCGGCCCGCCGCGGGTGGCGGGGTGGTTCCCCGGCTCAGCGCGGCTGACCTGCTCGGCAGGCTCGGCGCGGACCTGCCGATGGAGGTGCACGCCGAGACCCTCGCCGGCCTGCCCGGCGCCTCGCTGGACTTCCCGACGCTGCTGCGCTGCCGGGACTGGGGCCTGCGGCAGGTCGAGGACGGCGCGGCCGGACTGGTGATCGTGCAGGGCACCGACACGCTGGAGGAGACGGCCTACTTCTTCGAGGCGACCTGGCCGCACGAGGCGCCGGTGGTGGTCACCGGCGCGATGCGGGACCCGAGCCAGGCCAGCGCGGACGGCCCGGCAAACCTGCTGGGCGCGCTGACCGTGGCCGCGGATCCACGCGGCCGGGGGCGGGGCGCGCTGGTCGCCTTCAACGACGATGTGCATCAGGCGCGCTGGGTGCGCAAGGCCCACGCCAGCCACCTGGAGGCGTTCTCCTCCGCGCCCGCGGGGCCGCTCGGGCTGCTCGCCGAGGGCGCGGTGCACTACTTCCACCCGGCCGCGGCCCGCCCGCGGGCGCTGCCGGTGCGGGAGGCGGACTTCGCCGGGCGGGTTCCGGTGCTGGAGGCTGGACTCGCCGAGGACGGGACGATGCTGGCTGCCCTGGTCGAGGCGGGCGCGCGGGGCGTGGTGGTGGCCGCGGGCGGAGTCGGTCACGTCTCCGCCGGGTGCGCCGAGGTGATCGAGCGGGTCCTGCCGGAGATCCCGGTGGTGATCGCCTCCCGCACCGGCGCCGGCACCACCTTCCGTGCCACGTATGGCTTTCCCGGTTCGGAGTCGAGCCTGCTCGCGATGGGCGCGACGATGGCGGGCTGGCTGTGCCCGCGCAAGGCCAGGGTGCTGCTGCACATCCTGCTGGCCACCGGCGCGAGCCGCGCGGAGATCGAGCGCGAGTTCCGCCTGCGCGGCGACCTCGGCTAGATTTCCCCGCGATGAGCACCCGCCCCCGCACCAACTACGAATTCGCCCGGCAGCAACTGCGGGCGGACATCCTGGACGGCAGGCTCGCGCCCGGCGCCAAGCTCATCCAGACCGAACTGGCCGCCCGGCTGGAGCTGTCCACCACGCCGGTGCGCGAGGCGCTGCAGGATCTGGCCCGCGAGGGCCTCGTTCTGCTCGATCCGCATCGCGGCGCGTTCGTGCGGGAGCTGTCCCTGGCCGAGGTCCGCGAGATCTACGAGCTGCGGATCCTGCTGGAGCCGATGCTGCTGCGGCAGGCCGCTGGCGGGATCGGCGCGGACCTGCTGGTCCGGGCGGAGGAGCTGCGGCGGCGGATGGCCGAAGAGACCGACCTGTCCCGCTGGGCCGAGCTGAACCGGGAGTTCCACGCCACGCTGCTCTCCCCCGCCGACGGCAGCAGGCTGGCCGGGATCGTGGCCGGCCTGCGGGACAGTGCCACCCCGTTCGTCGCGCTGTCCCTGCGCGAACCGAGCCAGCGCGCGGACAGCAACGCCGAACACGCCGAACTGCTCACCCTGCTGCGCGCCAACGACATCGAGGCCGCCGCCGAACTCACCCGCCGCCACCTCTCCGCCACCCTGCACATCATCGAATCACGCTGACCCGGCGTACGACTTTGCCCAACCAGGCGTACGACTAGGGCCAACCGGGCGTACGACTTTGGCCAACCGGGCGGCCGCATGCGGGTGATCGACAGCTAGCGGGCGAGCATCGCCGCGGCGACCTCGTCGGCGGCCGCGTCGGGGATGGCGATCGCGGCCTGTTCGAGCACCAGCAGCCGCGCACCGGGGATCTCGCGCGCGAGCGCCTCGCCGTTGCCCACCGGGAAGAACGGGTCACGACGACCGTGCACCACCAGCGTCGGCAACGCGAGTCCCGGCAGGCGCTCACGCCAGCGTGGCGTGCAGTCAAGCCTGGCGAAGACCATGCCGAGCTGGTTGGCCTGCTGGACCGCGGGCTCCGTGCCCGGTGTGCGGTCGAAGATCCGCTCGGCCCTCGCCCGTGCCGCGCCGGGGTCGTCGCCGAGGACCTCGGCTCCGGCGGCGGCGAACTCCGCCACCGCCGCACGGTCGGACCAGTCGGGCATCGGGAGCGCGAACCGTCGCCGCATCGCCGTCTGGTCGTGGTCGGGCAGGTCCTCGTCGACCGGGCCCGGTGCGAGCGAGCGCGTCCCGGCGAGGGTCAGCGCCGAGAACGCGTCCGGGTGGTCGAGCGCGGCGACCTGGGCGACCATCCCGCCGACGCCGATGCCCGCCAGGTGCGCGGGCCGGTCGTCAAGCCCACGGGCGAGCGCGGCAGCGTCAGCGGCGAGGTCGCGCAGTGTGTAGGCCGGCGCCTCGGGGTCGAGGGTTGTCGACGCGCCGGAGTCGCGCAGGTCGTAGCGCACCACATGACGTCCGCCGCGCGCGAGCGCCTCGCAGAGCGCGTCGGGCCAGGACAGCATGGTCGTGCCACCCGCGAGCAGCACCAGTGGCGCCGCCGCATCGCCGAAGTGCTCGACCCCGAGCGTGACGCCTTCGGGTGTGCGGAACGAGTGCATCGTCGACCTCCAGGGCGGCTGTGGGACCGCGGCCACGCTACCCCGCGCCGGCGACACCTTTTGGGGGTTCGCCGGCCGCGGGCTGGTGGGCCGGTTTCAGGAGAGGAGCTGGCGGTACCAGGCGAGGGTGGTGTCCACGGCCTGCTCGATCGGGGTTGGGTGCAGGCCGAAGGTGTCGGCGATGGCCTGGCAGTCCACGATCTGCGGTTCCAGGTACTGGTAGAACAGCTCGGCGTACTCGCGCATGAGGGTGGCGTCGAAGGGGCCCCAGGCCTGATCGGTTGGCGCGGACAGGATTTCCGGCGTGAGCTGGTGGCCGAGGCGTTCGCCGATGAGGCGGTGGACCTCGCGGGTGGTGTGGGTCGAGGTGGTGGGGACGTGCCAGGCGCGGCCTGGTGCGTCGGGGTGTTCGCCGAGGGTGGCGAGTGCGGCGGCGACGTCGCCGATGTAGCTGTAGGCGTGCGGCTGGTCGAGGTCACCGAAGGCGATGACCGGTTCTCCCTTCAGAGCTGGGATGAACGTGGCGCCGCCGAGTGCGGAGTTGAGGACGCGCGGGCCGTAGAAGTCGGCGGCTCGGGCGATGGTCACCGTGGCCTCGCCGTTGGCGTGGGCGGCCAGGTAGCCCTCGGCGATCTCGGCGCGGAGCTTGCCCTTGTGCGAGGTGGCGTGGTGCGGGGTTTGCTCGGTCATCGGGGTGCCGCCGGTGGGGCCGTACATGTAGAGCGTGTCGGTGACCACGAGGCGGGCGCCGCTGCTGGCCGCGCCGGCCAGGAAACCGGCCTGGAAGCGGAAGAGCAGGTCGGCCCAGAGTTCGTACGGGGCGTGCGCGCAGTGGTAGATGGTCGTGGCGCCGGCGCAGAGCGAGCGCATGGCGTCGAGGTCGGTGACGTCGGCGGCGCGCAGTTCGACCGCGGGCGGGACCGGGGCGGAGCCGCTCCGGTTGACCGCGCGGACGTGGTGGCCCCGGGTGAGCAGTTCGTCGATCAGGGTCAGCCCGGCGGGGCCGGTGCCGAAGACGATGTGCGTTTCACGGTCGGCGTTCATGCCTGATGTCCTTTGCGGGTAAGGGGATTCAGTTGGTGCAGAGGGCGCCGGGCGTGGGCAGTCGCCGTTCGGTGAGGTAGGTGTCCATGGCCTCGCGGACGCAGTCGGAGAACAGGATCATCGAGTAGTCCTCGCCTTCACGGGAGAGCACGACGCTGCCGGGCAGTCGCGCCGAGAGGCCGAAACCCCACTGGTAGGCGGCCGAGGACTGGTGGGTGGACTGGACGATCAGGGCGGGCGGCAGGTCGCGCAGCGGCGCGGTCACCGGCTGCTTGGTCCGCACCGGCCAGCCCTGGCAGCCGGCCAGGTGGCTCCAGCCCTGCACGGCGCCGCCGAGGTGCGGCGAGAGCTGCTTGGCCATCCGCGCCAGCTGGGCGAGTTCGGCGTAGCCGGTGGCGGCGGGTGCGGTGTCCAGGCAGGCGCGGGTCAGTGCCTGGACCCGGTTGAGGGTCTTGTCCTGCACCACGGTGAAGGCGGTCGCGTCACCGTCGACGGCCTGCTTGATCGCTTTGGCGGTCTCCGGCCACTGCGGGAACTTGATGTTGAGGAAGTCCTGCATGGCCGAGCGGATGTCCTCGCCGTTCAGCGATCGCCGAGGGTCCTTGGTGGGAATCGGCCGCCGGTCGGCGTCGGCGACGAGCCGGTCGAACAGGCCCGCGACATCCTGTCCGGACAGCGCGCACTGGGAGTCGGTGCGGCACCAGTCGGCGAACCGGTTGAACGACTGCTCGGCGGTGCTGATCTCGGCGGCCAGGCGGGCGACCGGGGACTGGCCGTCGTCCAGCGCGCTGTCGGCGAACAGGGTGCGCAGCCGGCCGGGGAAGAGCTGGGCGTAGGTCTTGCCGAGCAGAGTGCTGTAGTGGATGCCGTACCAGTTGAGCTGTTTCTCGCCGAGTCCGATGCGGACCGCCTCCATGTCGCGGGCGGTGCTGGCGAGGTCCACATTGGCCAGCAGCTGCTGGTTCTCGCAGGCCGCGGCCAGCGCGCGGTTGTTCTCCACCAGCGCGCGGTACTGCTGCTCGTTGGCCGGGAAATAGGTCACGCCGGGGGCGCGCTCCGGGCGGTTCGCACAGGTCGTCGGAGTGCTGTGGCCGACGCCGCGCGGGTCCACCGCGACCAGGTCGAACCGCTTGCCCACGGGTAACTGCGAGACGAACCCGAACCGGATCGCGTACCGCAGCTGCTCGATGCTCGACCCGCCACCGCCGTTGTTGAGCAGCAGGCTGCCGATCCGCCGTGCAGGCTCGTCGGCCTTGCGCCGGATCAGCGAGAGGGAGATCTCGCCCGCCCGGGGACGGGACCAGTCGACGGGGACGCGCATGGTGCCGCAGTCCAGGCCCTTGAAGTCCGGCTCGGCGCAGGGCTGCCAGGCGATCGGCGCCGGCTTCGGGTTCAGGGCCGAGGCTGACTCCGCGGTCGGCTGCGCGGCCGCGGCGGGCATGGGGGCGAGCACCGCGGCGGCGAGTGCGGCGGCCACCAACTTGACGGCGATCATGACGCGTCCTCTCGGTAGTGAGTGATGGACCACTCACTCTTTCGTTGAGGAGTAATTAACCACTCACACTTGGCGGTGTCAACCGGTGGTGGTGGCCGGAACCGGCTACTTGGGCGAGGGCAGGCGCGTGCGCTGCGGACGTTGCGTGGCAGGCGAAGGTGGGTTGCCCCGGAGGCGGTGCGGTGTTTGCCGAGCCGCGAGGGTGGGGCGGGCTTCGGCTGGATCGACTGGGGCACAACAGAGTTCGGGCATCCGGGCGGGATCCACGCGGGCGCGGTCACCGAGCGGCGTCATCTCGCCCGCTTCATCCTCGTGCCCGCCTGTGCGAGAAGCCGACCGCGACCGGCCTGGCTCCGCGCTGGCTGTTCGGCCGCCTCGCCCGGGGCGGGCCGGATCGCGCTGGTTCAGGCAGTGCGATCCGGCCCGGGGCGCCGGTGGGCTCAGCCTGTTTGGGCCTGTGCCAGGAGATCCGCGAGTTGGCCTGTGAGGTGGGACAGGGAGTGGTTGGACTCTGTTGCGGTGGTGAGGAGTTGGCGGAGGTGGTCGATGGCGGCCAGTACCGGAGCGTCGGGGTCTGGCTCGGGGATGGCGAGTTGGGTGAGGAGGTGGTCCGCCAGTTCCGCGGCTGAGGGGTGTTCGAAGGCGATTGCGGTGGGGAGGCGCAGGGCGGTGGCTGCGTTGAGGCGGTTGCGGAGTTCTACCGAGGTGAGGGAGTCCAGGCCCAGGTCGTCGAAGGGGCGGTCGGGGGTGATGTCGGTTGACGTGTCGTGGCCCAGTACGGCGGCCAGGTGGGTGCGGACCAGGTCGGTGAGCAGGTTTTTGCGGTCGGGAGCGGGGAGGGGGAGCAGGCGTTCGGGCAGGGTGGCTTCGGATTGGGGTTGGGGGGTGGGGGTGCGGCGGTGGGGGGTGGGGGTGATCAGGCCGCGGTAGAGGGCGGTGTGGGCTTGTAGGGCGGACCTGTCGAGGGGGGTGGTGATGACTACTGGTTCGGCCAGGGATTGGGCTGCGGTGAAGAGGGCCAGGCCGGTTTCGGGGGTGATGGGGATCAGGCCGTTGCGGGTCATGCGGTCCAGGTCGGACTGGGTCAGGTGGCTGGTCATGCCGGTCGCCTCGGACCACAGGCCCCAGGCGAGGCTGGTGGCGACTCGGCCCTGGCGGTGGCGGTGCTGGGCCAGGGCGTCCAGGAAGGTGTTGGCTGCGGCGTAGTTGGCCTGGCCGGGGGTGCCGCTGATGCCGGCGATGGAGGAGAACAGCACGAACGAGGTGAGGTCCAGGTGCTGGGTCAGTTCGTGTAGGTGCCAGGCGGCGTTTGCCTTGGGGCGCAACACGTTGTCGAGTTGAGCCGGGGTCAGGGCGGTAACCATGCCGTCGTCCAGGACGCCCGCGGCGTGCACGATGTCGGTGAGTGGGTGGCTGGGTGGGATGGTCGCCAGCAGGGTGGTGAGGGCGTCTCGGTTGGCGAGGTCGCAGGCGGTGATGGTGACCTTGGCGCCGAGGGTGCGGAGTTCGGTGGACAGGTCGGTGGCGCCGGGGGCTTCGGGGCCGCTGCGGCTGGCCAGCAGCAGGTGGATGCCTGGGTGCTGGGTGGCCAGGTGGCGGGCTATCCGGGCGCCGAGTACGCCGGTGCCGCCGGTGATCAGGGCGGTGCCGTGGTTGGTGGGCGGGATGGTGAGCACGACCTTGCCGACGCCCTTGGCCTGGGCCAGGTGCCGGAAGGCCGCCTTGGCCCGGCGGATGTCCCAGGTGGTCAGCGGCGCCGGTTGCAGGACGCCCTTGTCGAAGAGGGCGAGGACCTCGGCGAGGATGTCGCGCAGGCGGTCCGGGTCGGCGCCGGGGAAGTCCGGTTCGGGGCGGGCCAGGGTGGTGAGGTCGAAGACCCGGTAGGTCACGCCGGGGTGGGCGGCTTCGACCTCGGCGGTCTCGCGGAGGTCGGTCTTGCCCATTTCCAGGAAGCGGCCGCCGGGGGTGAGCAGGGCCAGGGAGGCGTCGATGAACTCCTCGGCCAGGGAGTTGAGGACCACGTCGACGCCGGTGCGGAACCGGTCGCGGAACTCCAGGGTGCGGGAGTTGGCGATGTGGTCGGCAGGGACGCCGAGGGCGCGCACGGTGTCCCACTTGGCGGGGCTGGCGGTGGCGTAGACCTCGGCGCCGAGGTGGCGGGCCAGTTGCACCGCGGCGGTGCCGACTCCGCCGGCGGCGGCGTGGATCAGCACCGATTCGCCGGGCTGCAGCTGGGCCAGGTCGACCAGGCCGTAGTAGGCGGTCAGGTAGACCAGCGGGACGGCGGCGGCCTGGGCGAAGGTCCAGCCGTCGGGGATGGCGGCCAGCAATCGGCGGTCGGCCACGGCTTCCGGGCCGAAGGCGCCGTCGAAGTAGCCCATGACCCGGTCGCCGGGGGCCAGGTCGGTGACCCCGGGGCCGGTTTCCAGGACCACGCCCGCGCCCTCGGCGCCCATGGTCACGTTCCGCTCCGGCACCATGCCGAGGGCGATGAGCACGTCCCGGAAGTTCAGGCCGGCGGCGCGCACCGCGAGCCGGACCTGGCCGGCGCCAAGGGGTTCGCGCGGTACTTCCACCAGTGCGAGGTCGTCGGGGGCGGTGTGGGCCACCGGGACCAGTCGCCAGTGCCCGGTGGCGGGTGGGGTGAGGGTGTCGGTGGCCGCGGGGGCCAGTCTGGGCACCTGGATCGCGCCGTCGCGCAAGGCGAGTTGCGCTTCGCCGGTGGCCAGTGCGCCGGGCAGGGCGCGGGTCGAGGACTCCCGGCCGTCGGTGTCCACCAGGACCAGGCGGTCCGGGTTCTCGGTCTGGGCGCTGCGGAGCAGGCCCCAGACGGCGGCGGCCGGCGGGCTCACCTGCTCGGCGTCGGTGGTGGGCACGGCTTTGCGGGTCAGCACCACGAGACGGGAGGTGGCGAAGCGTTGTTCGCCCAGCCAGTGCCGCAGGGTGGTCAGTAGGTCGCGCAGCACGGTGGCGGTGTGCTCGACCGGGTCGGTGTCGCTGCCGGGGATGGGCAGCAGCACCGTGGGCGGGACGGTGTTCGCCGTCGCCAGTGCGGTGAGGTTCGGGTGGGTGGTGATCTGCCGGCTGAGGGTGGCCGGGGTGAGTGACTCGTCCTGGCCGAGGACGGCCCAGGTCTCGGTGGTGCTGGCCGGGGCGGCGGCGGGGATGGTGGGCCAGTCCAGGCGATACAGGCCCTCCGGGCGGGCCGGGCGCAGGCCGGTGGCGGTGATGGGGCGCAACAGCAGCGAGTCCACGGTGGCGATCAGGCCGCCCGCGCTGTCGAGCAGGGTGAGCGCAGCCGAGACCGAGTCGGTGGAGCCGGTGTCCAGGCGCAGCAACACCCTGGCCGCTCGGGCGCCGACCGCGTGCACGGTGACGCCGGACCAGGCGAAGGGCAGCACAGCCGGGTGGGTGCCCTCGGCCACGCCGAGCAGCAGCGGGTGCAGGGCCGCGTCCAGCAGTGCGGGGTCGAGTACGAACTCGCCGGTCAGGCCGCGCCGTGTCGGCAGCTCGATCTCGGCGAGCAGGTCCGGGCCCTGGCGGGACAACCGGCGCAGGCCGCGGAAGGCCGGGCCGTAGGCGTAGCCCTGGTCGGTGAGCCGCGCGTAGAAGTCGGTCAGGTCGATGTCCGGGCCGCTGTCGGTGGGCCAGGTGGGTGTGGTGACCGGTGTGGTGGCCGAGAGCACCCCGGCGGCGTGCCGGGTCCAGGGCTGGTTGGTGTCCGGACGGGAGTGCACGCTCAGTGTGCGGCGGCCGGACTCGTCCGGTGGGCCGACCACGACTTGGACGTCGGCGCCGCCCTGTTCCGGCAGGATCAGCGGCTCCAGCAGGGTCAGTTCGTCCACCCGGGGGCTGCTGGTCCGCTCCCCCGCGCGCAGCGCCAGGTCCAGCAGCGCGGCCCCGGGCAGGATCACCGCGTCGAGGACCCGGTGGTCGGCCAGCCAGGGGTGGGTGTGCTGGGAGAGCCTGCCGGTGAGCAGGGTGTCGCCGCCGGTCGCGCTGTCCACGGTGGCGCCGAGCAGCGGGTGGTCGGCCGTGCTCAGCCCGGCCCTGGCGAGGTCTCCGGCACCGGATTTGGCGGTGAGCCAGTAGCTGTCGCGCTGGAAGGCGTAGCCGGGCAGTTCGGCCGGGCGGGCGCCGGTGCCGGCGAACACCGCGGTCCAGTCGACTGGGACGCCCTGGGTGAAGGCGGTGGCGAACGCGGTCAGCAGCTGGTCGAGGCCGCCCTGATCGCGGCGCAGCGTGCCGGTGACCAGGGCGTCCGCGCCGACGTCCTCGACGGTTTCCTGGATGCCGACGGTGAGCACCGGGTGCGGGCTCATCTCCAGGAACGCGTCGTGTTGCTCGGCCAGCAGTGCCCTGGTGGCCTCCTCCAGTCGCACGGTCTGGCGCAGGTTCCGGTACCAGTACCCGGCGTCGGCCTCGTGGTCGGTGAGGAACTTCCCTGTCACCGTGGACAGCAACGGCACCCGCACCCGTCGCGGTTCGATCGGCGCGAGCAGGTCGGCCAGTTCCGCGCGGACCAGCTCGACGTGCGCGGAGTGCGAGGCGTAGTCGACCGGGATCCGGCGGGCCTGCACGCCGGCCGCGGTCAGTTCGGCGAAGAGTTCGTCGAGTGCGGCGGCGTCGCCGGAGACCACGGTGGAGGACGGTCCGTTGACCGCGGCCACCGAGATCCGACCGTCCCTTGTGGACAGTCGCTGGTCGACTTCGGCGCGCGGCAGTGGGATGGAGACCATGCCGCCCTTGCCAGCCAGTGCGAGCAGGGCCTTGCTGCGCAGGGCCACGATCCGGGCCGCGTCGGCCAGGGAGAGCGTGCCTGCCACGTGTGCCGCGGCGATCTCGCCCTGGGAGTGGCCCAGCACCGCGGCCGGTTCCACCCCGTGTGCCCGCCAGAGCGCGGCCAGGGACACCATCATCGCGAACAGCGCGGGCTGGACGACGTCCACCCGGTCCAGTTCGGGCGCGCCCGGCTCGCCGCGGACCACGGCGTGCAGTGACCAGTCCAGGTGCGGGGCGAGGGCCTGTTCACATTCGGCCATCGCGGTGGCGAACACCGGCGCGGAGGTCAGTAGTTCCCTGGCCATCCCGGCCCACTGGGATCCCTGGCCGGGGAAGACGAACACGACCTTGCGCCGCTTGGCCGCGGTGTCCGCGGTGACCAGGCCGGGGGCCGGGGCACCGGTGGCGAGTGCGGCCAGGCCATCGGTCAACCGGGTGCGATCACCCAGCAGGACGGCCCGGTGCTCGAATACCGCGCGGCCCGAGGACAGCGACCAACCGACGTCCACAGTGGACAGATTGGTCACCGCGGTGCGCAGTCGTTCCGCCTGCGCCCGCAGCGCTTCCGGGGTGCGGGCGGAGAGCACCCAGGGCAGCACCTCGGGTTCGCCATCGGTGACCGGGACCTCAGGTTCGGGGGTCTCCTCCAGCACGACGTGCGCGTTGGTGCCGCTGATTCCGAAGGAGGACACCCCGGCCCGCCGCGGGCCGTCCTGGTTTGGCCAGGGCTGGGCCTGCGTCAGCAGCCGGATGCCGCCGCCGGACCAGTCCACCAGCGGTGTCGGCTCGGTGACGTGCAGGGTGCGTGGCAGCACCCCGGCCCGCATCGCCTGGACCATCTTGATCACGCCGCCGATCCCGGCGGCGGCCTGGCTGTGGCCGATGTTGGACTTCAGCGAGCCCAGCCACAGCGGGCGGTCCTCGGGACGGTCGTGGCCGTAGGTGGCCAGCAGCGCGTCCACCTCGATCGGGTCGCCAACCTTGGTGCCGGTGCCGTGCGCCTCCACCACGTCGACGTCCACAGTGGACAGTCCGCCGTCGGCGAGGGCCCGTCGGATCACCGCCTGCTGGGCCGCGCCGCTGGGTGCGGTCAGGCCGTTGGAGGCGCCGTCCTGGTTCACCGCGGAACCGCGCACCACGGCCAGGATCCGGTGTCCGTTGCGGCGGGCCTCGGACAGCCGTTCCAGCAGCACCAGGCCCACGCCCTCGGCCCAGCCGGTGCCGTCCGCGGCCGCGTCGAAGGCCCGGCAGCGGCCGGTCGGGGACAGTCCGCGCAACCGGCTGAACTCCAGGAACGCCCCTGGCGAGGACATCACCGTGACGCCACCGGCCAGCGCGAGGGAGCACTCCCCCGAGCGCACCGAGCGCACCGCGTTGTGCAGGGCCACCAGCGAGGAGGAGCAGGCCGTGTCCACGGTCACCGCGGGTCCGGTGAAGCCGAACTGGTAGGCCACCCGGCCGGAGGCCACGCTGCCGAGGTTTCCGGTGTAGAGCAGCCCTTCCAGGTTCTCCGGCATCCGGTCGTAGGCGGGTCCGTAGTCGTGGTACATCAGCCCGGCGAAGACCCCGGTGTCGCTGCCGCGCAACGATTCCGGGTCGATGCCCGCGTGTTCCATGGTCTCCCAGGCGGTTTCCAGCAGCAGCCGCTGCTGCGGGTCCATGGCCAGGGCCTCCCGGGGGGACAGCCCGAAGAAGGCGGGGTCGAACTCGTCGGCCTGGTGCAGGAATCCGCCCTGGCGCACCGCGGATTTCCCGGCCTGGGCCGGATCGGCGTCGAAGAGGTCCGCGGGCCAGCCGCGGTTGTCCGGGAAGCCGGAGATCGCGTCCACCTCGTCGGCGACCAGTCGCCACAGCTCCGCGGGCGAACTCACCCCGCCGGGGTAGCGGCAGGCCATGCCCACGATCGCCACCGGCTCGTCCACCTCGGCGGTGCGGGCCGGGGCGGCGCTCGCCGCGGCGCCGGTGAGCGCGGCCAGCAGGTGCCCGGTGAGGTCGTGCGGGGTGGGGAAGTCATAGACCAGGCCGGCGGGCAGGCGCAGTCCGGTGGCCACGGCCAGTGCCTCGCTCAGGCTCACCGACATCATCGAGTCGAAGCCCAGTTCGGTGAACGGCGTGCGCAACTGGACCGGGGTGCCACCGGCCAGGCCCAGCGCCACCGCGACCTGTGCCGAGACCAGGCCGGTCACCGCCTGCTGACGCTCCACAGTGGACAGATCGGCGAGTCGTCCGGCGAACCCGGTCTCCACGGCGACTGGCGTTGATTCGGCGGTGTCCAGCCAGTGCCGGTCCCGCTGGAAGGCGTAGGTGGGCAGCTTGACCCGGTGTCCGGCGCCCGCGCTGAAGCTGTGCCAGTCCACTGCCGCGCCGCGGACGAAGACCTGGCCAAGCGCGGCCAGGAAGCTGTCCCGTTCCGGTTTTCCCTTGCGCAGCACGGCGGCCGTGCTTCCGGACTCGGGCAGGCAGCGCGCGGCCATCGGGGCCAGCACGGCGTCCGGGCCCAGTTCCAGGAAGGTCCCCGCGCCCGCGGTCCGCAGCGCGAGCACCGCGTCCAGGAAGCGGACCGGTTCGCGCACGTGCCGCACCCAGTACTCGGCGTCGGGGGCCACCGGCTGCCCGGTCACCGTGGAGATGATCGGCAGTCGCGGCGGGTTGTGGGTCAGTCCGGCGCAGACCGCGCGGAACTCGGCCAGCATCGGCTCCATCAGCGGCGAGTGGAAGGCGTGGCTGACCCGCAGCGGCCGGGCCCGGTGCCCGCGCGAGCGCAGTTGTTCGACCGCCGCGGCCACCGCGGTCTCGGCGCCGGAGAGCACCACCGCGTTCGGGCCGTTGACCGCGGCGATGCCCAGCCGCTCCTGCTGTCCGGCCAGCAGTGGCAGGACCTCGGCCTCCGGGGCGAAGACCGCGACCATCGCCCCGCCGGACGGCAGCGCGCCCATCAGCCTGCCGCGCGCGGCGACCAGTGTGCAGGCGTCGGCCAGCGACAGCACGCCGGCCACGTGCGCGGCGGCCAGCTCGCCGATGGAGTGCCCGGCCAGGAAGGCCGGTTCGAACCCGCGGGAGCGGACGAGCTGGAACAGCGCGACCTCCAGCGCGAACACCGCGGGCTGGGCGAATTCGGCCCGGTCCAGCCCCTCGCCGGAGTTGATCACCTCGCGCAGCGGGCGGCCCAGCAGCGGGTCCAGCTCCGCGCACACCTGGTCGAAGGCCGCGGCGAACTCGGGGAATGCCTGGTACAGCTCACTTCCCATGCCGGGCCGGTGCGCGCCCTGGCCGGTGAACAGCACCGCGGGCACGCCCTCGGCGAGCCGGCCGCGCAGCACGCCCGGCGCGGGCCTGTCCTCGGCCAGGTCGGCCAGGCCGGCGAGCAGCTCGTCCCGGTTCTCGCCCAGCACCACCGCGCGGTGCTCGAACAGGGTCCGGGCGCCGACGAGTGCCCGGCCGACCGCGGCCGGGTCCAGTTCCGGGTCGGCGAGCACGAACTCGCGCAGCCGCCCGGCCTGGGCGGCCAGCGCGGCCTCGGTCCGTCCGGACAGCACCCACGGTCCGCCCGGATCGCCATGGCCCACCAGGGTTTCCGGTTGTGGCCAGTCGGTGACGACCAGGTGGCAGTTGGTGCCGCCCATGCCGAAGGAGCTGACCCCGGCCACCAGCGGCCGGCCCGGGGCCGGCCAGTCGCCGAAGTCCTGCCGCACGGCCAGGTTCAGCCGGTCCAGGTCGATGGCGGGGTTGGGTTCGCGGTAGTTCAGGCTGGCCGGGATGCTCCGGTGCCGCACGCTCAGCGCCACCTTGATCAGCCCGGCGATGCCCGCCGCGCCTTCGAGGTGGCCGATGTTGGTCTTGACCGAGCCGACCTGCAGCGGCGGCCTGTCCCGCCGGGCGCCGAGCACCGCGCCCAGCGCGGCCGCCTCCACCGGGTCGCCGGCCTTGGTGCCGGTGCCGTGCAGCTCGACGTACTGGGCCGCACCGGGTTCCAGACCCGCGTAGGCGTAGGCGGCGCGCAGCACCTCGCCCTGGGCCACTTCGCTGGGCACGGTCAGGCCGCTGCCCGCGCCGTTGTTCACCGCGCTGCCGCGGATCACGCAGTAGATGTCGTCACCGTCGGCGACCGCCCGGTCGAGGGGCTTCAGCAGCACCGCGCCGCCGCCCTCGCCGCGCACGTAACCGTTGGCCCTGGCGTCGAAGGTGTAGCAGCGGCCGTCCGGGGACAGCCCGCCCCAGGCGGCCGAGATGGCCGCGGTCTCGGCCAGCAGGGCCAGGTTCACCCCGCCCGCGATGGCCAGTTCGGACTCGCCGTGCCGCAGGCTCTCGCAGGCCAGGTGCACCGCGACCAGCGAGGAGGACTGCCCGCTGTCCACCGCCATGCTCGGCCCGTGCACACCGAGGAAGTAGGACAGCCGGTTGGCCAGGATGCTGCGGTGGATGCCGGTGGTGGTGTGCTGCGCGGCCGCCGCGGCGTTGCGGTAGGACAGCTGGGCGTAGTCGTCCCAGATGGCGCCGACGAACACGCCGAGCTTGCTGCCCGCGATCGTGCCGGGCACGATCCCGGCGTCCTCCAGGGCTTCCCAGCCCAGTTCCAGCATCAGCCGCTGTTGCGGGTCCATCGCGGCGGCCTCGCGCGGGGAGATGCGGAAGAAGGCCGGGTCGAAGGTGTCGATCTCGTCCAGGAACGAGCCGAACTGGCCTTCGGCCCGCCACCGCCGGGCCGGCACCGCACCGATGGTGTGCTGCCCGGCGCGGAGCAGCCGCCAGAACTCACCCGGAGCCGCGGCCCCTGGAAAGCGACAGGAAATGCCGACGACGGCGATGCCATCCATATTGGTGTCTCCACAGTGGCGGGGGAAAAGCCGTTGTGGCGACGGTAAAAACCCCGGCCGGACTCCGGCTCAAGAACCACTGATCCCCAGCGAGGGCATGGGTTCCTCGATTTCCACTACAGCGCAGCCCCAGCTGTATCCCGCGCCGACGCTGACCAGCACGCACTTGTCGCCAGGTTTGACCGCGCCGGTGCGCACCAGGTGGTCCAGACCGGCGAACTGATCGCCCGCGCCCAGGTGGCCCACGGTGCGGCCCCAGTCCCAGGCGGTGCGCGCCTGCTCGATGCCGAACCGGTCGTAGTACAGCGATTCCAGCCGGATCCGGCCGAAGTTGGGCAGGATCACCCAGTCCGCCTCGGCGAGTTCGAGTTCGGCCTCGGCCAGCGCGTGTTTGAGCACGGTGGTCTGTCCCTGCGCCACCCGCCGCAGCGCGAAGGACATCCCGTGCTTGCGGTTGAACGACTTGGTCACCTCCTCGAAGCCGATCGGGCTGCGGTGCGACAGCGGCGCGTCGCCGAAGGGGTCCTCGCCGCGGTGCGAGGGTTCCAGTTCGGGGTCGGCGAAGGTGGCCAGCGACCGGAGCCGGGCGAACCCGCCGCGCCGGGACAGCACCACCGCCGCGCCGCCGTCCCCGTACGGCGTGCCGGGATCGGCGCGCCAGCGGTCAAAACCGGGCGGGCAGTACCGGTCGCCGGTGGTGATCAAGGCGTCCCGGCGGCCGGGCGCGGCGAGCAGGTAGGAGGCGGCCAGGTCCAGCGCGGCCAGGCCGCCGTTGGACATCTGCCGGATCTCGATCGCCGGGCACTGGTTGCCGACGGTCTCGCGCTGGATGTAGGAGGCCACCGCCCAGACGTCGTGGCCCTGGTAGTAGGTGTCGGCGTGCAGGATCAGGTCCACGTCGCCGGGTCCGGACCCGGCGGTGGCCAGGGCGGTTCGCGCGGCCAGCACGGCCATCTCGGGCGCGGACTCCCCCGCCGAGACCGCCACCGCGTCCATGCCGGTGCGCTCGGGCAGCATCGCCGGGCACTCGCCTGCGGCCACCGCCGCGGCCAGCGTTCGCCGGGGCGGCAGCCAGGATCCGGTGCCGCGCAGGAAGATGTCGTCAAATCGCACCGGGCACCTCCGGCCGGTTGGCTGACGGGTTCACCAGGTGACCTTGAGTTCCCACAGGCCGTAGACGATCGCGCGCTCCTTGGCCGGGATCTGCTCGACCGGGTCCACCAGTTGCAGAGTGGGGATCCGCTCGAACAGCCGGGACAGCACGACCTCCAGCTCCAGCCGGGCCAGGTCCGCGCCGATGCACAGGTGCGCGCCGTAGCCGAAGCCGATGTGCCTGCGGCTGCCGCGGGTGATGTCGAACTCCGCCGGGCGGTCGAACTCGCCGGGATCGCGGTTGGCCGCCTGCAGCAGGCACAGGATGCCCTCGCCCGCGCGGATGACCTCGCCGCCGAGTTCGATGTCGGCCAGCGCGACCCGCGGCACCGCGAGGTCGCCAAGACTGAGCCAGCGCACCAGTTCCTCGATCGCGGGCTTGAGCAGCGCCGGCTCCGCGCGGAGTTTGGCCAGCTGGTCGGGGTGGGACAGCAACGCGGCCACCCCCATGGTGATGTGGTTGGCGGTGGTCTCGTGGCCGCCGTTGATCAGCATCCGGCACATGTGCACCAGCGAGGCGACGTCGAAGTCCTCGTCCTCGGCGCGGTGCTCGGCGATGGCGCGGCTGATCAGGTCATCGCCCGGGGTGGCCATCTTCTGGCGCACCAACGTGTCCAGGTACTGGGCGACCTCGACCATGGCGGCCTGGCGTTCGGCGTGCGAGGAGCTGCCGCCGAAGAGGTTCTCGCCGTGCTTCTGCAGGAAGCCCTGGTCCTCGCGGGGCACGCCGAGCAGCTCGCAGATCATGATCATCGGCGCGGGCAGCGAGACCAGCTGGTGCAGGTCCGCGCCGGGGCCAGCGGCCAGCAGTTGTTCGATGCACTCGTCGGTGTTGCGCTCCAGCGCGCCGCGCAGCTGCTGCACCCGGCGGTGGGTGAAGGAGGCGGCGACCTTGCGCCGGGAGTTGGTGTGCTGCGGCGGGTCGTAGGCGATGAAGGAGGTGTCGCTGCGGAACTCCGGCGGCGCCTCGAAGTAGAACGGGTAGCCGGGGTGCTTGCGCGAGGCGCTGACCCGCGTATCGGTGAGCAGCTGCCTGGCCTCGGCGAAGCCGGAGACCAGCCAGGCGTCCAGTCCGGTGGCCAGCCGCACCTTCGACACCGGCCTGGCGCCGATGATCTCCTCGTACTGCTTCGGCGGCGAGAACGGGCATTTCCGCTCGTAGGGAAAGGTTTCTGCGGCCATCGGTGCCCCCGGATCGGCTTGGGTCCTGGATCGGCCGAAGCCTCCCCGGGGCACCTTGGAGGCGGCTGGAACCGAACTAGAGCGGTTCCCCTCCCCTGGCTCGATCAGTCCGCGAGATACCTGCGCAGGTGCTCGCCGGTGGCTGATCCGTTGGCGGACAACAACTCCCGTGGGGTGCCGGTGAACACCACCTGCCCGCCGTGCTTGCCGCCGCCCGGCCCGAGGTCGACCACCCAGTCGGCCTGGCGCACGATGTCCAGGTTGTGCTCGATCACGATCACCGTGTTGCCCCGGTCCACCAGCCGGTTCATCAGCGCCATGATGGTGTCCACATCGGACAGATGCAGGCCGGTGGTCGGCTCGTCCAGCACGTAGATGTTGCTGGTCCCGGCCAGCTGACCGGCCAGCTTCAACCGCTGCCGCTCACCACCGGAAAGCGTGCTCAGCGCCTGCCCGAGGCTGATGTACGCGAGTCCGACGTCGAGCAGCCCGGCCAACCTGCCCGCGATCTCCCGCTCGGTGAAGAACTGCACCGCGTCCTCGGCGGTCAGCTCCAGCACATCGGCGATGGACCTGCCGCGCAACCGGTGCGCCAGCACCTCCGGCTTGAACCGGCGGCCGTCGCAGGACTCGCAGTGCATCCGCACCGGGTCCATGTAGGCCAGTTCGGTGATCAGCTCGCCGCGGCCCTTGCACTCCTCGCAGGCCCCCGCCGAGTTGAAGCTGAACAGTCCGGCTGGCGCGCCGCTGGCCTTGGTGAACAGCTTGCGGATCGGGTCCATCACGTCCAGGTAGCTGGCCGGGGTGGACCGGGAGGAGGCGGTGATCGCGGACTGGTCGACGAAGATCGTGCCCGGATACGCCTGCACGAACGCCTCGGCGACCAGCGAGGACTTGCCCGCGCCCGCCACCCCGGTGACCGCGGTGAGCACCCCGGTGGGGAAGCTGACCGAGACGTCCCGCAGGTTGTGCAGCGAGACGTTGTCCACCGGCAGTTTCCCGGTGGGCGTGCGGAAGGTGTCCTTGATCGAACCGCCGCGGCGCAGCGCGGCGCCGGTGCGGGTGCCGGACTCGCGCAGCGCGTCGAAGGGACCGGCGAAGACGATCTCGCCGCCGTGCACGCCCGCGCCCGGCCCGACGTCCACGAGGTGGTCGGCGATCTCCATGACATCCGGGTCGTGCTCGACCACGACCACGGTGTTTCCCTTGTCCCGCAACGCGCGCAGCAGGTCGTTGAGCCTGCCCACATCCGCCGGGTGCAGGCCGGTGCTGGGCTCGTCGAAGATGAAGGTCATCCCGGTCAGGCTGCTGCTGAGGTGGCGCACCATCTTCAGCCGCTGCGCCTCGCCGCCGGAGAGCGAGGAGGTCGCCCGGTCCAGCGAGAGGTAGCCGAGGCCGATCGAGGCGATCCGCTCCAGCGAGGTGCGCACGCTGCGCGCGATCGGCGTGGCCACCGGGTCGTCGATGGCGCCGAGCACCTGGATCAGCTCGCTGACCTCCATCCGCGCGAGGTCCACGATGCTGCGGCCGTTGATGGTGGCGGCCAGCGCCTCCGGGTTCAGCCGGGCGCCCCCGCAGGCGGTGCACTCGCCGAGGTGGATGAACTGTTCCAGGGCGGCCCGCTTGCGCTCGCCGAGCGAGCTGAGGTCCCGGTTCAGGTTGGTCCGCACAAAGCGGTCCACCAGGCCCTCGTAGCTGAGCGAGCTGGAGCTGTTGGCGGTGCGCACGGTGACCTTGCCGCCGCTGCCGTGCAACAACATCTGCCATTCGGCCTCGGTGTAGTCGCTCAGCTTCTTCGCGGTGTCGAAGTGCCCGGAGTTGGCGTACTGCTGCCAGTCCAGGCTGCCCACCTTGTGATTGGGCAGCTGGATGGCGCCCTCGTCCAGGGACTTCGTCCGGTCCACCATGCGGTCCGCGTCGGCCTGCCGCTGCTGGCCGAGGCCCTCGCAGGCCGGGCACATGCCCTGCGGGGCGTTGAAGGAGAACAGGAACGGCGGGTGCGACGGCGTGGCGTGCCGGGAGAACAGCACCCGCAGGACCGAGTAGATGTCGGTCATGGTGCCCACGGTGGAGCGGGCGTTGCCGCCCACCGGCTTCTGGTCCACCACCACCGGCGTAGTCAGGTTCTCAATGGCCTCGACGTGCGGTCGCTGGTACTTCGGCAGCTGGTTGCGGATGAACCAGTTGAACGTGCCGTACAGCTGACGCCGGGCCTCCACCGCCAGGGTGTCGAACACGATCGAGGACTTCCCCGAACCGGAGACGCCGGTGAACACCGTGATCTTGTTCTTCGGAATGCGCAGCGAGACGTCCTTGAGGTTGTGCTCGCACGCGCCGACGATGCGGATGTCGTCATGATCGGTCACGCGCGCACGGTAGTGCCGTCGGCTCAAGCCGCACTTGAGCCGCCTGTGGGATAGCCGTGCGCCCGCGACCGCCGGTCCGACCGCCTCAGCCCTGGACGCGGTGGCGGTCCTGGTAGAGGTCGGAGGTGCTCACCGCGAGCTGGCGCAGCGCGCCCACGTGCGAGCCGAACTCCGGGTGCGAGACCGCCGCGCGCAAGGCTTTGGCGTCCTCCCAGAGCGCGATGTTGACGTACTGCTGCGGGTCCTCGGTGTGCCGGGACAGGGTGTAGCCCTTGATCCCCGGCTGGTCCGCCATGAACTTCGCGACCTGGGCGAAGGCGCGCTCGAACTCCTCCGGGTCGCCCTTGACCGTGAACCGGTTCACGAAGGTCACGCCACCGTTGCTCATGTCGATCTCCATGGGAGTGCGGATGGTGCCTGGCGAAGGAGAAGTCTGCGGTCGCGCCCTCGAACCCGGATCGAACTCAGCCGGACAGCCCGTGCAGGCAGGCGATCAGGCTGCGCGCCTGCATGTTGATGTAGTTGCTGTGCCGCAACAGGTCCACCAGCTGGGCCAGGGTCAGCCAGCGGTAGCCGGGGTGCTCGGGCTCGAAGTCCTCGGCCACCTCCACCACCAGGTACCGGTTGCGGGCGTGGAAGAACCGGCCGCCCTCCTCCGAGTGCACCGCGTCGAAGCGGATCTGCTGGTAGTCCGCGGCCAGCACGGTGTCCAGGAACGGCGGCCGGGCCTGCGGCGGCAGCGCGTCGTAGTTGGACACCGAGCACTGCACGGTCGGCGCCAGCTCGATCACGTCCACGTAGCCCGGCTCGGTCTTGGCCTGTGCCAGCAGGTGCAGCACCCCGTCGATCCGCTTGGCCAGGAAGGCCACCACGCCCTCGTCGCAGGGCTCGATCATGGGCTGGCTCCACGCCCGAACCTCACGGCCGGCCGCGGTGACGCTGACCCCGATCACGTTGAAGAACAGCCCGCTGTCGTGCCGGATCCGGCCGTCCTCCTGCCGCCAGTCGCTGACCTCGCGCAGCGGGATCAGCTCGACCTGGCAGAGCTGCTGACTGCGCACCTCGGTGATCCAGCTGAGCACCTCGGCCATGCTGTGCCGGGTGGCGGACTCCACCGAGTAGGAGCGGATGAGCGCCGCGGTGAACTCGGTGCGCACGTCCTCGAACAGCGGCAGCAGGTCGCGCCCGGCGAAAGGCATGCAGGACAACACGGTGCGCGCGTCCATGTTCACCAGGTCGTCCACCGCGAGCAGCTGGTGCAGCTGGCCGAGGGTGAGCCAGCAGAACCCTTCCAGCAGCTCCACCTCCTCGGTCACCTCCACCACCATGTTGCGGTTGCGCTTGCGGTGGAACCAGGAACCCTGCTCGGACTGCCGGACGTCGGCGAGCACCCGGTGCCCTTCGGTGTCCCGGAAGTACTCCAGGTAGGGCACGGCCGAGCCCTGGTGCACCCTGGTGTAGTTGCTGCGGGTGGCCTGCACGGTCGGCGAGAGCTGCAGGCCGTTGCAGTTGCCGGGCTCGATCTTGGCCTGCATCAGGCAGTGCAGCACGCCGGCGAAGCGGGTGACCAGGATGCCGAGGATGCCCACCTCGGGCTGGTTGATGATCGGCTGCTGCCACCAGGTCACCGGGCCGCCGGGCACCACGACGTCCAGGCCCTCGATGGAGAAGAACTTCCCGGAGTCGTGGCCGATGTTGCCGGTCTGCCCGTCGACCCGCCAGCCGCTCAGGCTCTGCAGTGGCACGGCGCGGACGTCCATGTGCGAGCGCCGCTTCTCATCGGCCATCCAGCGGTGGAAGTGCTCCAGTTCGGCGATGCGGCCGGAACGGGCCAGCACGGACCGCGCGATCAGCTCGGCGGGCTCATCGGTCAGTGCGGTCCCGATCGGTAGGGCGGTCCGGGAGTAAGTGGTCAAAGCGGCCTCCAGATGGCTCTGGTCGCAGGGAAAGACACGCAGCCCGCAAGCCACATCGTGTTGCGCGGCTCATATGTTCAATTCCCGGACTCAACACCGCCTGTATTCGCACTCGAATCCCGCACGTCAAACGTATGACAAAAAATTGCCGTAGAAATGCCCGTCAAATCGATGCCGTGCCCTGGCAATGAAAAAGAGCCCCGGCGCCCGGTGGCGGTCAGCCATCGGGACACCGGGGCCCTGGCCCCGCCGCGCTCAGCCGCCGAAGGCCGCCGCGTTCTCCCGCACCCACTGGGCGAAGGTCCGCCCCGGCTGGCCGGTGACCTGCTCGACCGTGGGCTGCACGGTGGCGCCCAGCTCCGGCGGGTTCTGCCGCATACCCAGGAAGAACCCGATGTCCTCGGCGGAGTAGCCCTGCGCGCGCCACTGCTCGATGACCTCGGCCTCGGTCAGGTCGACGTAGCCGATCTCCCGGCCGAGCACCTCGGCGATGATCCGCACCTTCTCCGGCGGGGTGAGCGCCGCCGGGCCGGTCAGCCAGTACTCCTTGCCGGTGTGGCCGTCGCTGGTCAGCACGGCCGCGGCCACCGAGGCGATGTCCGCGTCGTGCACCACGGCGCTCTTGACACCGGAGAAGCCCTCGCGGACGAGGCCGTCCTTGCTGATCGACTCGGCCCATTCCAGGGTGTTGGACATGAACTCCACCGGCCCCAGGTAGGTGTGGTCCAGGTCGGCCGCCGCGACCGCCGCGTCCAGCGCGCTGGGCTCCACATCGCCCCGGAGCACGGTCACCTTGCGCACGCCGGCCTGCTTGACCAGCGCCATGATCTCCTCGCCGTTGAACAGCGGCACGTAGTTGTCGCCGAAGCTGATCAGGTGCGCGGCGGTGACGCCGGTGAACACCCCGGCCAGGCTGTCGGTGTTGTCCAGGTTGCCTGCCACCACCTCGACACCCGCAGGCAGATTCGCCTTCGCCGGATTGCGGGTGAGCGCGCGAACCTGGTGTCCAGCCGCCAGCAACTCCTCGACAAGCGGACGACCGACGTTGCCGGTGGCGCCGGACACGAAAATGGTCATGGATTACCCTTCTCCAGTTATTTGGAAACCATGGGAAACAACGGAAAATCCGGACCCGGAATGGCGTCCGGTCAGGCCTGCACCAGGCTCTCGGCGACCCGCTGGGCGCGCTCGGCCACCGCGGCCTCGGCCGACCGCAGCGAGGCGAAGCCCTTGGCCTGCTCGGCCGGGTCCTTCGCGGTGAAGGCGGCCAGCGTGTGCTCGACGGTGATCAGCTCCAGCTCATAGCCCAGCACCTTGCCCAGCACGGTGCGCAGGTACGGCGCGCAGTGGTCCATGTCGGCATCCGGCGAGCCCTCCCCGTAGCCGCCGCCGTAGGCCAGCAGCACGGTGGCCGGGCGACCGCCGAGCGGCTGGTGGCTCGGGTCGAAGGGCAGCGTGCGACCCAGCACCAGCGACTGGTCCAGCCACGCCTTCAGCGTGGACGGGATGGTCCAGTTGTACATCGGCGCGCTGATCAGCACCGCGTCCGCGGCCAGCAGCTCGGCCACCAGCTCCTCGTGCAGCGCGGCCGCGGCCTGCTGGCGCTCGGTCTGCGGCGGCGACATCAGGGTGAGCACCGCGTCGTGGTCGGGGTGCGGCACCGGATCGGCGGCGAGATCCCGGTAGGTCACCGTGCCCTCCGGGTGCTCCTTCTCCCACACCGCACGGAATTCCGCGGCCAGCTTGCGCGAGACCGAATGCACGGAGCTGGACGAGTCGATATGCAGCAGCTTGGCCACTGGGCACCTCTCAGGTACGGGCGGGCACGCACCGGACGGGCGCGCTCCTGGCCGTGCGACCTTCTCCGGTTCCGCTCGAACCACGTCGGAGCCCGGCTTGGCGTCGGGCGGGACTTGAGTCAGCCGTGACCGCCCCCGTCCACGATGCGGCCGAAGTGCCCATTCGCAGCGGAGGAAGGACGCCATGTCCGCTAACGGCAGCGCGGTGGTCCTGGGCGGTACGGGATTCGCCGGACGGCACGTGTGCGCGGAGTTGCGCCGCCGAGGCTTCGACGTCGTCGTCGTGGCCCGGAAACCGCCCGATTACGAGCCACCAGGCCGATTTCTGGCCCTCGACCTCGGCCAGTCGCCGGCCGAGGAGCTGGCGCGGGAACTGGAGGTGATCGGTCCGAGGGTGATCGTCAACGCGGCGGGCAGCAGCTGGGGCCGCACCGAGGAGCAGATGTGGGCGGCGGTGGCGCCGCCGACCTTCCGGTTGCTGGACGCGCTGGCGCTGCTGGCCGAGCGGCCCCGGCTGGTGCAACTCGGTTCGGTGCTGGAGTACGGCCAGGTGCAAGCGGGCACCACGGTCGGCGCGGGCACCGTTGCCCGGCCGACCGGCGCCTACGGCATGGCCAAACTGGCCACCACCCAGGCGGTGCTGAGCCAGACCCGCACCGGCCGGCTGGCCGGCATGGTGCTGCGCATCGCCAACCTGGCCGGCCCCGGCAGCCCGGAGGTCAGCCTGCTCGGCCGGGTGGCCCGCCTGCTGCTGGGCGCACAGGGCCAGCGGGCGGTGATCGAGCTGGATCCGTTGCTGGCGCACCGGGATTACGTGGACGTGCGCGATGTCGCCGACGCGGTCGCCGCCGCGGCGCTGTCCCCGGTGTCCGGCCGGCTGGTGGACATCGGGCGCGGCCAGAGCTTCCCGGTGCGCACCCTGGTGGAAATGTTGATCACCTGTAGCGGGCTGCCCGCGGTGATCGTGGAGCGGCCGGGATCGGCGATCCGGCACTCCACCGAGGAATGGTCCCAGGTGGACATCGAACCGGCCGAGCGGTTGCTCGGCTGGCGGCCGCACCGCTCGCTGACCGAGGCGGTGGAGGCGTTCTGGCACGAGTTCGTCCAGCGACAGGGCAAGACAAACGCGAAATGGAGTGCGGTCTGACATGACTACCTACGTGTGGGACTACCTGCCCGAATACGAGGCCGAGCGGGCGGACCTGCTCGACGCGGTGGAAACGGTGTTCCGCTCCGGCAAGCTGGTCCTCGGGCCCAGCGTCAGTGGCTTCGAGCAGGAATTCGCCGCCTATCACGGCCGGTCCCTCTGCACCGGGGTGGACAACGGCACCAACGCGGTCAAGCTCGGCCTGGAAGCGCTCGGCGTCGGCGCGGGCGATGAGGTGATCACCGTGTCCAACACCGCCGCGCCGACCGTGGTGGCCATCGTCGGGACCGGGGCCACCCCGGTGTTCGTGGACATCCGCGAGCAGGACTACCTGATGGACACCGACCAGGTGGCCGCGGCGATCACCCCGCGCACCAAGGCTTTGCTGCCGGTGCACCTGTACGGCCAGTGCGTGGACATGGCGCCGCTGCGGGAACTCGCGGCCAAGCACGGCCTGGCCATCCTGGAGGACTGCGCGCAGGCACACGGCGCCAGCCACCACGGCGAGCTGGCCGGCACGATGGGCGATGCGGCCGCGTTCTCCTTCTACCCCACCAAGGTGCTCGGCGCCTACGGCGACGGCGGCGCGGTGCTCACCGCGGATCGCGCCATCGACGAGCGGATGCGGCGGCTGCGCTACTACGGCATGGAGAAGACCTACTACGTGGTGCAGACGCCGGCGCACAACGCCAGGCTGGACGAGATCCAGGCGGAGATCCTGCGCCGCAAGCTGGGCAGGCTGGACGAGTACATCGCGGGCAGGCGCGCGGTGGCCCGGCGGTACGAGGAGGGCCTTGGCGAGCTGGCCGAGCGCGGTCTGGTGCTACCTGGCACGAATCCGGGCAACGAGCACGTCTACTACGTCTACGTGGTCCGGCACCCGGAGCGGGACCGGATCATCGAGGCGCTCAAGCAGTACGACATCTCGTTGAACATCAGCTACCCGTGGCCGGTGCACACCATGTCCGGCTTCGCACACCTGGGCTACGCCAAGGGTTCGCTGCCGGTGACCGAGCGGCTGGCCGAGCAGATCTTCTCGCTGCCGATGTACCCGGCGCTGCCGGAGGACCTGCAGGACAAGGTGATCTCGGCGGTGCGTGAGGTGCTGCTCGCGCTGTGAACGCGCCCAGCGGAAAGGGCCGCCCGGTCGCCGGGTGGCCCTTTCCGTTGTGGGGAGCGGGTTTTCTCAGACGAGCTGCTCGATCTCCTTGACGATCTCGGCCGACGGGGTCAGCCCGGCGATCTCCCGGGAGATCTCCTGCGCGCTGGCCCGGTAACCGGAGTCGCCCAGGATCTTGGTGATGGCCCCGGCCACCTCGGCCACCGGCGGGTTGTTGCCGTCCAGGGTGATCGCGGCGCCGCGTTCGTCGACCCGGCGCACCGACACCGCCGAGGTGGGGATCTCCGGCAGCACCACCTGCGGCACCCCGGCGTTGAGCAGGGTCATCACGGTGACCCCGCCGCCGTGGTGCACCACCAGGTCCGCGGTCGGCGCGACCACGTCCAGCGGCACCCAGCCCGCCTTGATGTCCGGGAACTCCGCGCGCAGCTGCTGGGCCACCGGCTCGGTGGTCGCGATGACCACCTCGACCGAACCGTCGCTGAGCGCGGGGTTGGCCAGCAGCGGACGGAAGAAGTCCGCGCCCAGCGCGGGCACGAACTTGCTGCGCGAACCAGAGGTGATCACCACCCGCGGCTTGTCCCCCTTGGCGCACATCCACCGCTCCAGCCCGACCTGCTGGTTGCCCGGCGTCCAGCGCATCAGCCGCGCGGGCACCGCGTCGTCCGGGCGCAGGCTGGGCGGGGTGATGTCCACGAACAGCTCGGCCTCCGGCAGCGCGGACAGGCTCAGCGCGGACAGCTCCGGCGCCAGCTCGTCGGTGGCGCCCTGCCAGTCGGCCTCGGCCCGGTCGTAGAGGGCGTAGGTGTGGCTCACCAGCGGCAGGCCGAGCTGGTGCGCCACCAGCTGGGCGTGGTGGTTGTACTCGCCGCCGATGATGACATCCGGCTTCCAGGTCTTGGCCAGGGCCAGGGTTTCCTGGTGGGCCGCCGCGGAAAGCCTGCCGAAGCCGCGGCCGATGAAGTCCAGCTGGGCGGTGAAGTCCTCCGGGATGGGCAGCGGATCGCCCGCCCGGTCCTTGAGCATCGCGTCCGCGATGCCCACCGGGGTCACCGCGTAGGCGGGCAGGCCGACGTGGGCGATGAGGTCGCGGTTCTCCTCGGGGCAGGCGACGATCACTTCGTGCCCCGCGGTGCGGGCCGTCCACGCCAGCGGGATGCCGGCGTGGACGGGAGCCGAGCCGCCCCCGGTGATGAACAGGAATCGCACAGTTTCTCCTTGTGCATCAGGGACCGGGAGCCACGGCCGCACCGCGCCCAGCGGTCCACCAGCTACTTGCTGACGGCCTTCGTGTACCGGCGGATGGCCAGCGGGACGAAGATCGCCAGAATCAGCGCCACCCAGAGCAGGGAGGCGGCGATCGGGTACTGCAGCGGCAGCACTTCGGGCGCCACCCGGCCGGGCGGGATGTTGCCGAAGAGCTGCCGACATGCCTCGACCACGGCCGAGACCGGGTTCCAGTCCGCGACCACCCGCAGTGCGGGCGGCAGGACCTCGCTGGGCACGAAGGAGTTGGAGATGAAGGTCAGCGGCAGCAGCACCATCAGCATGATGTTGCCCAGCACCTCGGGCGATTTGATGGTCAGGCCGATCGCCGCGGTGATCCAGGACGCCGCGTAGGCGAACAGGAACAGCAGCAGGTAGCCCAGCACCGCGTCCAGGAAGGAACCGCGGATCCGCCAGCCCATCAGCAGGCCGGTGATGGACATCAGGATCATCACGATCACGTTGTTGATCGCGTCGCCGTTGGTCCGGCCGACCAGCACCGCCGCCTGCGAGATGGGCAGCGAGCGGAACCGGTCCACCAGGCCCTGTTTCATGTCGTAGGCGATGCCGGCCCCGGTGTTGGAGGCGGTCATCAACATGGTCTGGGCCAGGATGCCGACGATCATGAACTCCCGGTAGTTCGCCCCCTTCATGTCGATCGCGCTGCCGAAGACGAACCCGAACAGCAGGGCGAAGGCGATCGGCGCCGCACTGGAGAACACCACGATGTCCGGGTTGCGCAGGCTCTTGAGGAAGCTGCGCTTGCTCAGCGTGAGGCCATCGCTGATCGCGCTGGTGACCACGTTCACTGGACCTGCTCCTTCACCTTGCCGCCGACCTCGTCGCCAGTGCTGGACTTGCCGGACTCGTACTCCTCGGTCCCGCTCTCCCCGGTCAGGGCGAGGAACGCCTCGTCCAGGGTGGGCCTGCGCACGTTCGCGCCGACCAGGGCCACGTGCGCGTTGTCCAGCAACCGGATGCTGGCGATCAGCGCCTCCGAGCCGCTGCTCACCGGCACGATCACGTGGCTGGCCTGCTCGTCCACGGTGATCTCGCCCTGGGCCAGGCCCGCCAGCGCCTGCCGCGCGGCGGGCAGGTCGGCCGCGCTGGCCACGGCCAGTTCCAGCCGCTCGCCGCCGACCTTGGCCTTGAGCGCGGCCGGCGTGCCCTGCTCGATCACCTTTCCGTGGTGCACCAAGGTGATCAGGTCGGCCAGCTGGTCGGCCTCCTCCAGGTACTGGGTGGTCAGCAACAACGTGGTGCCCTCCCGGACCAGCTCGGCGATCACCTCCCAGAGCGCCATCCGGTTCTGCACGTCCAGACCGGTGGTCGGCTCGTCCAGGAACAGCACCTCGGGCTTGGCCACCACCGCGCAGGCCAGGTCGACCCGGCGGCGCATCCCGCCGGAGTAGCCCTTGACCTGCCGGTCGGCCGCCTTGCTCAGGTTGAACCGCTCCACCAGCTCGTCGGCCCGCCGCCTGGCCGCCGGACCACCGAGGTGGTACAGGCGGCCGATCATCTGGAGGTTCTCCCTGGCGGTGAGGTCCTCGTCCACCGCGGCGTACTGGCCGGACAACCCGATCCGGCGGCGCACCTTGACCGCGTCGGCCACCACGTCCAGCCCGGCCACCGTGGCCCGGCCGGAGTCGGGACGGAGCAGGGTGGACAACACCCGCACCATCGTGGTCTTGCCGGAACCGTTGGGCCCCAGCAAACCCATCACCGTGCCTTCCTGGACGGCCAGGTCGATCCCGTCCAGTGCGACGGTCGAGCCGAAGCGCCTTCTCAAGCCCTCGGCGACGATCGCGTCCGTCATCACTCCTCCATCACCTTGCGAAACGTGTGATCGCGTAGGCAGACCACCGGTCGGTGGTTCGTGCTGTCACGGCTGGGCTCGTCGTCGAGGCGAGCCCAGTGTCGGTCCACTCGCTGGACCTCCGGTCGAATGCAGCCGGATCCCTTGCGGTCAAGGGGGAATCCAGTCCTCCCATAGCGCGCGTCGCCAGCGTGGCAGCACCGCACCCGGGAGCCGTTGGCACAGGTACGGACCGTCGCGCTGCCGGGTGCTGGTCACTTGTCTTGTTGGACAGGCCCGGAACGGGCCGGAAATGGATGACGGATGTTCAGACGGACACTGCGCACGATGGCCGCGGCAACGGCCATCGTCGCCTCCGCGATGCTTGTCCCCGCAACGGTTTCCGCCGCAGCCGAGGACAACGCGCCCGGCTCGGCCCGGGACGTGATCGGACCGCCGATCGGCGTGTGGGACGGCAAGATCAGCTTCCCGGATGGTGCGGTCGATATCAAACTCTCCTTCCGTCTCAACGGAACCCTGTGCTTAATCGCGCCGCCGCCCGACCCGGGCGGTGGCATCGAGGGTGCGGGCCGCTGGCGGCTGACCGACCCGAACTCCTTCAACTTCAACGGCAAGGAGCGCTACTTCGACGGCTCGGGCGCGACCACCGGCTCGCTGACCTTCGACATGAACGCCGACTACCAGGGGCTGACCGGCTTCGTCGCCGGCGGCACGGCGACGCTGTTCGACGCGCAGGGCAACAACCTGGGCACCATCCCCACCACGTCCCGCTTCAAGCGGATTTCGCTGGTTCCGGTGAACTGCTCGTAGCCCCGCACCCCGGCCGCGGCCTGAGTTCTCAGGCCGCGGCCGGCTCGCGGTCAAGGGCGAATCCAGCCCTCCCCTAGCCCGCGCCGACACCGTGGCAGCACCGCATCCGGGGGGACGGTGGCACAGGCACGGGCCGGGTCGCTGACAGGTGCCGGTTGCTTGTCCCACCGAACAGGCCCGCCCAGGGCCGGAAAAGGATGACGGACGATGAGAAAGACGCTGCGCACGATCGCCACCGCGGTGGCGGTCGCCGCCACCATGCTTGTTCCCGCAACGGTTTCCGCCGCAGCGCAGGGCAACGCGCCCGGCTCGGCGCGGAACGTGATCGGGCCGCCGGTCGGCGTGTGGACCGGCAAGATCACCTTTCCCTCGATGCAGGTCGATGCCAAACTCTCCTTCCACCTCAACGGCACGCTGTGCTACCTCACCAAGCCGGAAGACGGGGTGGAGGGCAAGGGCCGCTGGCGGCTCACCGGACTGACTTCCTTTGACCTCAACGGGATCGAGCGATTCTTCGACAGCAGCGGGGCCACCACCGGTTCGCTGACCTTCGCCATGGCCGCCAACTACCAGGGCCTGACCGGCTTCGCCGCCAACGGCAGCGCGACGTTCTACGACGCGAAGGGCAACAAGCAGGACACCGTCCCCATCTCCGCCCACCTCAACCGCCAGTCGGTGATCCCGGCCCCCTGCCCGTCCTGAGCAAGCCACCGTGTTGGCCGTTGTCGTACGGTGTGTTGGCCGTTCTGGACGGTGTGTTGGCCGAACCGGCGTACCAGTTCGGCCAACACCATGTACGACAACGGCCAACACACCGTGGCTCGGAATCAGGCCGCGGCCGGCCGGTCGCGCACGAGGGTCCGCGAGCGCACCAGCAACCTCCCGTCCCTGCGCACCAGTTCGTCGGTGACCGCGAAGGTCGACTCGAAGCGCACCTTGCCCTCCTTGTCCGTCAGGGTGACCAGTGAGCAGTAGCCGACGGTGAGATCCCCGTCGGCGTCCTGCTCGATCTCGTAGTGGTCGTTCCAGTGCCGGGGCACGTTCTCCCGGTACCGCGGCAGCGCCGCCTCGGCGAAGGCCCGCATCTCCGCCCTGCCCTCGAGCTTCTTGCCGTGGTGGACGTGGTGGGTCACCCCGTCCTCGGTGAAGGTGCCCAGATAGCCGTCCAGGTCCAGCCGGTCCAGCAGGGCCATCTGCCGGGCGTAGAACCTCAGCACCTCGACGTAGCGTTCGGCGTCTACCTCCGCCATGCCCCGTTCCTTTCCCTGTTGGTCAACGCTGTGGTGGTCAGCACCGTCCTGGCGCCTAACCGAGTCCGACCCGGCGGGCGGCAGCCACCGGCTCGGGCTGGTCGAGATCCAGTTCGGAGCGCAGCACGGCCTGCTGGAGGTTGCGCAGCCGCACCGAGGGCTCGACCCCCAGCTCCTTGTTCAGCGTGTTGCGCAGGGTCTTGAACGCCTGCAGGGCCTGCCACTGCCGACCCGACCGGTACAGCGAGACCATGTAGTGCGCGCAGAGGTTCTCGTGCATGGGATGCCGGGCGGTCAGCACAGTCAGCTCGCTGAGCACCGCCTGGTGCCTGCCGAGTCCGATGTCCGCCCCGATCCGCGCCTCCAGCGCGTTGAGCCTGCTCTCCTCCAGCCGGGCCACCTCGATGCTCAGCGGCATCCCGATCCGGACGTCGACCAGGGCCTGCCCGTGCCACTTGGCCAGTGCCATGCCGAGAAAACGGGACGCCGCCTCGAAGTCCCGTTCCTCCACCGCCCGGTTGCCCACCTGGATGAGGGCCTCGTACGCGCGGACGTCGACGTCGTCCGGGTCGATGTTGAGCACGTAGCCGTCGAAGCGGGTGAGCAGCACGTCCTTGGCGGTGCCGCTGGCCTCCGGCGGCATCGCGGACTCGATCAGCCTGCGCAGCTGCAGGATGTAGGTCTGAAGTGTGGTCCGGACGCTGAGCGGGGGGCGATCACCCCAGAGCTCCTCGATCAGCGTCGGGACCGAAACGATCTTCCCCGCGTGCAGCGCGAGCAGCACCAGGACCTGTCGTGGCTTGGCGGCGGTGGGTGCCACCGACCGCCCATTCAATGTTGCCTCTAACTCTCCTAGAAGACGTACCTGCATTACAAAAGCCCCCAGAGATACGGATTCAGCTGATGAGGTTGCTTACCCCAGGAATCCACGATGCTACGTCGTTGTAGGCGGGATCTGCCGCTGTATTCAGCGACCAGTTAACCATGCCTTGCCCCCAGACCGCCCAGTACACGGCCTGCCGATCAGCCTAGAGGGTGATCGCGAGATGGTCGAGCAGCCCACTCGAACCTGACTCAAATCCCCAGCGCGGAATTTTCCGTGCAAACGTGTCTTGACAAGGTGATCGATTTTCTGATACCCGCCACAAGTACACTATCTCATTTTTATAACGCAGGTGGTAAAGCAGGCAACCGTCAATAGGGAATTTTCGTGCGTTAGTAGTTCCCTAATCCGCCGCACACGTTGAGCGCCTGGGCGGTGATCGCGGCGGCCGCGTCCGTGGTCAGGTAGCCGACCAGGCCCGCGACCTCCTCCGGGGTGGAGTAGCGGCCGAGCGGGATCTTGGCGTTGAACTTGGCCAGCACCTCCTCCTCGGTGGTGCCCCAGTACTGGGCGAAGCCCTGCCGGACCCGGACCGCCATCGGGGTCTCCACATAGCCGGGGCACACCGCGTTGACGGTGATCCCGGACTTGGCCAGCTCGAAGCCGACCGACTTGGTGAACCCGATGACCGCGTGCTTGGAGGCGGTGTAGGGCGCGGCCAGCATCACGCCCTGCTTGCCCGCGGTGGAGGCGATGTTGACGATCCGGCCCCAGCCGGACTTGGCCATGCCGCCGGCGTTGAGCACCTCCCTGGTCAGCCGGAACACACTGTTCACATTGGTGTTGAACACGTCATGCCAGATCGCCTCGTCCATGGTGGCGATCTCGCCGCCGCCACCGCGGCCGGCGTTGTTGACCAGGATGTCGATCCGGCCGAACCGGGCCACCGCGGCGGCCACCGCGGCCTGGATGTCCTCGGGCGAGGTGACATCACAGGAGGTGCCTTCCGCGGTGCCACCTTGGTCCCGCAGCTCCTTCATCACGGTGGCCACCCGCTCGGCATCGCGCGCACAGCCGAAGACGGCGATGCCCTGCGCGATGAGGTTCTTCGCCACGGCCAGGCCGATCCCGCTGCTGACACCGGTGACGAAGGCGATCTTCTGGTTGCTCATGTCGTTGTCCTCCAAGGGATTCAGGCGGCGCAGTGCGGCAGGCCGCCGTGGAACTCGGCCATCTCCCGGAACGAGGCGCCCACGTCCAGCCGTGCGCCCGGCGCGAGGCCGTCCAGCTCGGCGTAGGCGCGGTGCAGGTTGCCCACCAGGCGCTCCGGGTCGACCAGCGCGGCGAACGGGCCGAGGTCGGCGGCCCTGGCCACCTCCAGCGCGGACTGCCCGGTGCGCAGCCCGTCCTGGGCCAGTTCACGCACCCAGCGCAGGTACGCCTCGGTGGCGTCCAGGACCTCGGGTCCGGCCACCGGGCCGTGCCCGGAGACGACCACCGCCGGGTCCAGCGCGCGCATCCGGTCCAGCGCGCGCAGCGAGCCCTCGATCGAGCCCATCAGCACGTACGGGGTCACCCCCGACCACACCACGTCGCCGGCGAAGAGCACCCGGCGCTGCGGCACCCAGGCGATCACGTCGCCGGCGGTGTGCGCGGGGCCGACCAGCTCCAGCTCCACGGTCAGCTCGCCCACGTGCAGCCGCAATCGGTCCTGGAAGGTCACATCGGGCAGGGTCAGCTCCAGCTCACCCCACTCCACCCCCGGCCACAGCCCGCACAGCGCCAGCCCGGCCTCCGCGCTGTCCGCGCGGGTCTGCTCGTGCGCGATCACCGTGGCCTTCGGGGTGAACTCGGTGTTGCCGAAGACGTGGTCGCCGTGGAAGTGCGTGTTGACCAGCAGGTCCGGCCCGCCCGGCACGATCAGTTCGGTCTGCGCGCGCAGGCGCCGGGCCCTGGCCTGGGTGGCCGCGGTGTCGATGAGCACCGCGTGGCCTTTGGAGGCGATCAGCCCGGCGTTGTTGAGGCACCAGCCGCCGGGCAGCTGCTCGTAGGCGTGCACACCGTCGGCGATCTGCCGCAGCATCGGCTGGGTGGACATCAGACCACCTCGGCGAAGCGCTGCAGGGTCTCGCCGGGGCTGGGGCCGTCCAGGGCCTGGAAGATCCGCTCGGCGTCCGGGCCGTGCTTGTCCAGCCGGACGTGCGCCAGCTCCACCCTGGTCTGGCCGGGTCCGGCCGGGGTGAAGCTCACCTCGATCTCGCTGGCCCGCTCGTCGTCCGGGATGGACTGCCAGCGGCCGTCCACCCGCCAGGTCATCCGCAGCCCGTGCGGCGGGTTCCACTCCAGCACCACGCCCCAGGCGATCTGATTGCCCTCGGCGTCCCACTCGTAGTACCGGCCGCCGACGCCCGGCTCGATGGCCAGACCGATCCTGGGCGTGCGCAGCAGCACATGCGAGGGCGGCCACCAGTCGGCTGGCCGCTGGGTGAACGCCTCGAAGCATTGCAGCGGGCTGGCCCGCACCACGACTGACTTGCGCACGTCCGGGATGACGCGTTGGGGCATGGGTCCTCCGACCACGAGTTGCTCGGCACTGGCCGGGTCAGGCTCGCCGGGGCGGCTCGATCTCCTTTTGAACGGGCCTGGACCGTGAGTCGAGAGACCGCCCGCACGCTGCGCCCTGACGGCATCTCAAGGAGGCCCCATGGCCCGACGGGCAGTCATTACTGGAATCGGCGTGACCGCGCCGGGAGGGATCGGGACGCAGCCGTTCTGGGACCTGCTGGTCAGCGGCCGGACCGCGACCCGCAGGATCACCGCGTTCGACCCGGCCGCGCACCGCTGCCAGGTCGCCGCCGAAATCGACTTCGACCCGCTGTTACACGGCCTGACCCGGCAGGAGGTCAGACGGACCGACCGCGCGACCCAGCTGGCGCTGGTCTCGGCCAGGGAGGCGGTGCTGGACAGCGGCCTGGTCATCGACGGCGAGCTGGCCGAGCGCACCGGGGTGGCGCTGGGCAGCGCGGTCGGCGGCACCACCACGCTGGAGCGGGAGTACGCGGTGTTGTCCAACGGTGGCAAGGACTGGGTGCTCGATCCCGCCTACGCCGTGCCGCACCTCTACGAGGGCTTCCTGCCCAGCTCGATCGCGGCCGAGGTGGCCGTGCGCACCGGCGCGCTCGGCCCGGCCTCGGTGATCTCCACCGGCTGCACCTCGGGCATCGACTCGGTCGGCTACGCCGCCGAGCTGGTCCGGGACGGGGCGGCCGACGTCATGATCACCGGCGCCACCGACGCGCCGATCTCGCCGATCACCCTCACCTGCTTCGACTCGATCAAGGCCACCTCGGCCCGCAACGACGATCCGGCCACGGCCTGCCGGCCCTTCGACCGCAACCGCACCGGGCTGATCCTGGGCGAGGGTTCGGCCGTGCTGGTGCTGGAGGAGTACGAGCACGCCCGGCGGCGCGGCGCCACCATTTACGCGGAGGTGGGCGGGTACGCCGCCCGCTGCAACGCCTTCCACATGACCGGGCTCAAGGCCGACGGCCGGGAGATGGCCGAGGCGATCAACCTGGCGATGGCCGAGGCCGGGCTGAACCCCGAGGACATCGACTACGTCAACGCGCACGGCTCCGGCACCAGGCAGAACGACCGGCACGAGACCGCGGCGGTCAAGCGCAGCCTCGGCGAGCACGCCTACCGCACGCCGATGAGCGGCATCAAGGCCATCGTCGGCCACTCCCTTGGCGCCATCGGCTCGATCGAGATCGCCGCCTGCGCGCTGTCGATCAAGCACGGAGTGGTGGTGCCCACGGCCAACCTGACCGAGGCCGATCCCGAGTGCGACCTGGACTACGTGCCCGGCGCCGCGCGGGAGCGGCGGCTGGACGCGGTGCTCACCGTGGGCAGTGGCTTCGGCGGCTTCCAGAGCGCGCTGGCGCTCTCCTCGGGAGGGCGGGCGGCATGAGCGATCAGGACGTGGTGGTCACCGGCATCGGCGTGCTCGCGCCGAACGGCACCGACACCGAAAGCTATTGGGCCGCAACGCTCAAGGGGGAGTCCGCGATCCGGCCCTGCACCCGCTTCGACACCACCGGCTACCCGGTCCGGCTGGCCGCGCAGGTGCCGGAGTCCGAGGCCGAACTGGCCTTCCCGCGCAAGCTGCTGCCGCAGACCGACCGGCTCACCCGGCTGGCCATGGTGTGCGCGGACGCGGCACTGGCCGACGCGGCGGTGGATCCGGCGGCGCTGGCCGAGTACTCGATGGGCGTGGCCGTCTCCGGCGCCACCGGCGGGCTGGAGTTCGGCCAGCAGCAGCTGCAGAAGCTGTGGGGCCAGGGCTGGGAGGAGGTCAGCCCGTACATGTCCTTCGCCTGGTACTACGCGGTGAACTCGGGCCAGATCTCCATCCGCAACGGCATGCGTGGCCCGAGCGGGGTGGTGATCTCCGAGCAGGCCGGCGGCCTGGACTCGCTGGCCTTCGCCCGCAGGCGGGTGCGCAAGGGCACCGCGGTGATGACCGCGGGCGGCTTCGACAGCATGCTCTGTCCCTACGGCCTGTCCACCCTGTCGGTGGCCGCCGGGGTGTGCCGGGGCGACGATCCGGACCGGGCCTACCTGCCCTTCCACCCGGACAGCGGCGGCTTCGTGCCGGGCGAGGGCGGCGCGGTGCTGATCCTGGAGTCCCGCGCCGGCGCGGCGCAGCGTGGCGCGCCCTCGATCTACGGGGTGCTGGCCGGGCACGGCGCGGCCTTCGACCCGGACCCGATCGGCGGTGGCGCCCTGGTGCGGGCGGCGCGGGCCGCGCTGACCGAGGCCGGGCTCACCGCCGCGGACGTCGACGTGGTCTTCGCCGACGCGGCGGGCGTGCCCGCGCTGGACACCGCCGAGGCCAGCGCGCTGCGCACCCTGTTCGGCGACCGGCGGGTCCCGGTCAGCGCACCGAAGGCGCTGGTGGGCCGGTTGCTCTCCGGCGGTTCGGCGCTGGACGCGGCCACCGCGTTGCTCAGCCTGCGTGACGGCATGATCCCGGCGGTGCCGGGCATCGAGCCGGAGCAGGCCGATCCGGCGCTGGACCTGGTGGTGGGTTCGCCGCGGGCGCGGGAGATCGGCACCGCGCTGGTGCTCGCCCGCGGACACGGCGGGTTCGCCTCGGCCATGGTGCTGACGAGGCCGTGAACAACGAGGACGGGGCGGGTGCGCAGACTGCGCGCCCGCCCCGTCCGGCTGTCCGGGAGTGGTGCCTCAGACCGTGGACCCGGCCAGTGCGACCTGCTGGTTGACCAGGTCGAGCAGGTGCCGGGGGGTCTCGATATCCGCGGCCGCCGACTCCGGGATCTTGATCTTGAAGTGCCGTTCCAGCCTGCTCGTGGTGTCGATGATCGCGAGCGAGTCGAAGCCCAGGTCCATCAGGTTGGTGTCCAGGACGTCGCCGTCCAGGTCGACGGACTCGTCCTCGCCCACCGCGCGGGCCAGGAACTCCTTCAGCTCGTCCAGGGTCAGCTGGGTACTCATGCGGAGATCACCTTCATTCTGTGGTTCGGTCGGGGGTCAGCGCGCTTCGACGTGCTCGCGCGCCTTGGCCAAGGTCGCCCGGCTGTTCGCGCCGAGCGCGTTGCGCACGGCGGTCCGGGCCGCCGCCAGCGACGCCGGCGGGGCAGGCAGGGCGGCGATGCCCTCGGGGTCCAGGAACACCTGGTGCCGGGCGGTCACCAGGACCCGGCCGTCCGAAGTGGACTCGAACAGCCATTCGCCGTTGTGCGCCCGCAGCGCCGCCGGCAACTTGACCTGCTTGTAGGAGATGCGCCGGTTCGGCTCGCAGACCCGGCCGGAGATCGTGGTGTGCACCGAGCCGTCCGGCGAGCGGGTGTCCATCTCCATGTGCTGCAGGCCGGTGGTGTCCTCGCGCAGGTCCAGGCGCACCACGTGCGGCAGCCGCTCGGGCCACTTGGCCGCGTCGTAGAGGAAGTCGTAGACCTGCTCGATCGGCGCCGCGAAGGTCTCGGTGTCGGCGAACTCGAACAGCAGCTCGGCCTCCTCCGCCGCGCGCTCGGCCACCCGCTTGAGGTTGGCCAGTTCGGCCACGCTGTTGGTCTCCACCGCGCCGGCGATGCGGGCCAGCTTCGCCGGATCGTCGCCGACGGCCCGGTAGTGGTGGTCCAGCACGATCACGCAGCCGCCATCGGATTCCGGGCGCACCGTCCAGGTCCCGCCCATCGCTGCCACCGGGTCCGCGGTCACGACCTGCTCGAACTCCACCCGGAACCGGTCGGGGAACAGCCTGCGGCGGGATTCCCAGCTGCGCAGGTCGCCGTTGGCCAGCGCGCAGATCCGGATGCGTTCCTCGGTGTCGTCGCCCGCGATCCGCTCGGCCCGCACCGTGGGCGGGAAGTACAGCGGCCACCGGGACACGTCGGCGACGATCCGGTAGACGGCCGCCGCCGGTGCGGCCACCTCGATCCGGTGGGTGACCTCGGTGCGGGTCGATTCGGTGCTGGTCATCAGGCGCCTCTCTGCTTCCGGTGATCACGCGGTGGGGATGGGTGCGGCCAGCGCGAGCCGCGCCGCGGCGGTGGTGTCCTGGTCGAGCTGGTCGCCCCGGTGCCGATCGGGCAGCAGCGGCACTACCCGGCCACCGCCCTTGACCACCGAGGGCTGGCGGCGGCCCAGCACGCTCAGGCTGGTGCCCGGCCCGGCCTCCACCAGCACGCAGTCGCCGTGCTCGGCCAGCAACTTCGTCAGCGTCGGCGCGAAGTACACGGTGTCGGCGGCCTGGTTGGCCCAGAACACCGGATCCCGCGCGGTCTCGGCGGTGAGCACGCCCTGGGTGTAGGCGGAGTAGAGCGTCAGCCGCGGCGGCGAGAGCGGCACCGAGCGCCAGCCGGGCAGCGAGGCGGTCACCGCGTGCGCCACCACCGGGCTGTGGAATGCCTGCCGGGCAAGCACATCCCGGCAGACCACGTGCCGTTCGGTCAACGTCCGGGCCGCCTCGGCCAGCGGTGCGGCTTCCCCGGCCAGCAGCAGCTGGCGGGGCGCGTTCACCGCGGCCAGGTGCACCCGCTCGCCCAGCACGTCCGCGACCTCGGCCACCGAGGCCGACACCGCGAGCATCCCGCCCGGCGGGGTGCCGGCGAACTCGGTGATCCGCTCGTCCATCAGCCGGATGCCGTCGGCGAACTCCAGCACCCCGGCCAGGGTGGCCGCGGCCATCTCGCCGACGCTGTGCCCGAGCAGGGCCACCGGGCGCACGCCCCAGTCCAGCACCATCCGGCCCATCGCGTGGTTGACCGCGTAGAGCAGCGGCTGGGCCACCGAGACGTCGTCGTAGTCCGGCGGAGGCTCGGCGGCCAGCCACGCCGCACGCAGCCGGGGCCCGTCCGCGCCGAACAGCTCGAAGGCCCGGTCCATCCAGTAGGTGAAGGTCTGCTCGTGCTGGTAGAGGCCGGCCGCCATCCGCGGGTGCTGGGCGCCCTGGCCAGGGAACAGCAGCACGACCGGCGGCTCGGACCGCGCTGTCACAGGTGACATCTCCGATCCCTTTCCTCGGTTGGGCCGAGGGTGCGGGCGGCCTGTCGAGGCTCGCCTGAGCCTGGCCGGATCGCGGCCGGGAACCACCGGCAGGTCAAGCCCGCTTCCACGGGCATTCGAGGTGGCCTGGCGACCCTGAGCCTCGGGAATTTCCTATTTATGGAGGTCGAGCTGAGCGCCATGACCACTGAATCGCCACCGCCCGGCCTGTCCGAGTTCTATCGCCAGGAACCGGTGTGGTCCGGCTCGACCGAGGACGACGGACTCGAATACGCGACCATCGCGGTCCCGTTGAATTACGCCGATCCCGGCAGCGAAAAGCTGTCCATTGCCATCAGCCGGAAGAAAGCAACGGACCCGGCCAATCGGCGCGGCATCCTGCTCACCCTCAATGGCGGCCCCGGCGGTTATTTCGGCCTCGGCACCCGTTTCCCGGCCGCGCTGGCGCACACCCGGCTGACCGAGCGCTACGACGTGATCGGGTTCGATCCTCGGGGCACCGGCGGCTCCACCCCGCTGCTCGCCGAGATCACCCCTGTCCAGGCGAAACCCGACTCCAGGCCGCCGGATGACCTGCTGGCCACCATCGCCGAGGACGCCAGGGCCCGCGAGCAGGGCGCCCACCGGGCAGGCGGTCCGCAGCGCCCGCACTTCAGCACCCGGAACGTGGTGCGGGACATGGACGTGATCCGGTCCGCGCTGGGCGAAGACAAGATCAATTACCTTGGCTACACCTACGGCACCTATGCCGGCGCGGTCTACGGCGCGATGTTCCCGGACCGGCTGGACCGCACCGTGCTCGATTCCTGCGTGCACCCGGACTGGTCCTGGCGGGAACAACTCATGGCACAGGGACCGGCAAATCGGGCAAATCTCGATAAATGGGCGGAATGGGTCGCGGGACGATCCGGACATTTCTCGCTCGGTGATTCCGCCGCGGCGGTGCTGGCCACCGTCGAGGCGGCGGTGGCCGCGCTCGGCGCCCAGCCGGAGGGCACCGGGTTACGCACCCTGCTGGACTGCGCGCTGGCCTCGCGCTCGGCGGACCGGGCCCGCTGGGAGGAGCTGGGCAGGCTGGTCGCCGACCTGCGCACCGGTGACAAGGGGCTGGCCGAGAAGTGGCTGGCGGACGAGCGGATCTGGCCGCCGACGGAGACCGAGGGCGCGACCCGCTGCGGGGTGCTGGACGCGGTGATCGCGGAGAAGGACTGGCCGACCGACCTGGAGACCTACTACGCGGACATGCGCGAGTACCGGGAGAAGTACCCGTACGGCAACTGCGTGATGCGCGCCCAGCCGTTCAGCGGCGCCTTCCGCACCTTCACCCCGCCGGAGCGGCCCGCCACGCTGCGCCGCGAGGGCTACCCGGCCGGGCTCGTCGTGCACGCCGACGGCGACCCGATCGACTACTACCCGGGTGGCGCGGCCCTGGCGGAGCGGCTGGGCCACCGGCTGATCACCGTCGAGGACTCCGGCCAGCACGAGATCTACGCCTTCCGCGGCAACGCGGCAGTGGACGAGCTGGTCGAGCGGTACCTGCTGGACGGCGAGCTGCCCGCCGCGGACACCGTGTGCGCGAGCACTGTGCCGCGACCGAGCCTGCCCGTCTGACCCCTGGATCCCCCATCCCACACCGAGGTTGGTGATGACATGTACGGCGCGGCCTACGCCGAGATCTACGACCTGATCTACGCCAGTCGTGACAAGGACTACGCGGGCGAGTCGACCGAGTTGGCCGCGCTGGTGCGCGCGCGCAAACCCGATGCCGCCTCGCTGCTGGACGTGGCCTGCGGCACCGGCGGGCACCTGGCCCACCTCAAGCAGGAGTTCGGCACCGTCGCCGGGCTGGAGCAGTCCGAGCACATGATCGCGCGGGCCAACCGGGCGATGCCGGACATCCCGGTGTACCAAGGCGATATGCGCGATTTCCACGTCGAGCGGACCTTCGACGCGGTGGTCTGCATGTTCAGCTCGATCGGCTACGTCGGCAGCACCGCCGCGCTGGACAGCACGCTGAAGAGCTTCGCGCACCACCTGAACCCGGGCGGGGTGATCATCATCGAGCCCTGGTACTTCCCGGACGGCTTCCTGCCGGGCTACATCGCCAACGACCTGGTCCGCACGGAGGACCGGGTCACGGTGCGGGTGTCGCACTCCACCAGGGAGGGCGACCAGGTGCCGATGACCGTGCACTACATCGACGCGCAGCGGGACGCGGGCATCAAGCACTACACCGATGTGCACTGGATGACCCTGTTCGAGCGCGAGCAGTACGAGGCGGCCTTCGAGCAGGCCGGGTGCCGGGTGGAGTACCTGCCGGGCGGCCGGTTCAACTGCGGCCTGTTCGTCGGCACGCGCACCGATCAGCCACTGCGCTGAGCACCGCACGCCACTGGGCCGGTCCCGTAGTCGGGGACCGGCCCAGTGGCGTTTTATGTTGGCGCTAAAGGGTTTTCAGCTTCCGGTGACGACTTGTTCGGCCACCGCGGTCCGCCACATGTCCCGCAGCGAGTCCGCCAGGGGGATCCGCGGCGACCAGCCCAGCAGGTCCCTGGCCAGCCCGATGTCGACCTGAGTCCAGTCTCCGCCGAGGCTGACCACCCGCCGGTTCCGCTCACGCAGCATTTCCGGCGGCAGCCCGGCCGCGGCGACGAAGGTGCGCACCAGCTCGCGGATGGTGACCGCCCGGCCGCTGCCGAGGTTGATCACCCGGCCGGTCACCGGCGCCCCGGCGGCCAGCCTGACCGCTTCGGCGGCATCGCGCACGTCCAGGTAGTCCCTGGTCGCCTCGGTCACGGTCACCGTCATCGGCACGCCCGAGTCCAGTGCGGTGCACAGCATGGCGATGAGTTTCCCGACGAAGCTGGCCGGGGAGGGGTACGGCCCGGAGATGTTGGACAGCCGCAGCACCACCCCGTCCACCGCACCGGCGGCGGCCGCGTCCAGCACCGCGACCGAGCCGTCCAGCTTGGTCCGGGTGTAGGGGGTGCGCGGGTCCGGCGCCAGGTTCTCATCGATCAACGTCCCGGCCGGCACCTCGCCGTATTCCAGGATGGTGCCCATGTGCACCAGGCGCGGCCGCCAGGGCAGCGCGCCGACCGCGCCGATCACCGCGCGGGCCAGGCCGACGTTGCCGCGGGCCAGTTGCTCCTCGGTGTTGGCCCAGCCGTCGGTGGCGTTGGCCGCGTCGGTCGCGTTGACCACCACGTCCACCCGCTCGGCGCGGAGCAGGTCGGTGATCGTCTCCGGCGCGGCCAGCGCCAGGTCCAGCCGGGCGAACCGGTGCTCGGCCAGGTAGGGCGCTGGATTGCGCGCCACCACGATGACCTCGTCACCGTGCCGGGCGAAACTCGCGCACACCTGCCTGCCGAGCCATCCGGTGCCGCCGAGCACCGCCACCCGGGTCACGGCCGGCTACTTCGCGACGAGCTTCTCGAGCACGGGCACCAGATCCGCCGGCGAGGGCAGCTGGGCGATCTGGTCCCGCACCTCCCTGGCCCGCACGCCGTAGCTCTCCTGCGCCAGCAGCGCGCCGGTGGCTGCCAGCAGCAGTTCCGGAGTCAGGTCCGCCGGCTCGATCCGGCGGATGGCGCCGAATTCGGCCAGCTTGCCGATCGCGGACAGCGGCTTGCCCATGCCAGGGATGACCACCTGCGGCAGTCCGTGCGTCAGGCAGGTCATCATGGTGCCCGGCCCGCCGTGGTGCACCACGGCGTCGCAGCCGGAGAGCACCGAGGTCAGCGACTGCCAGCCCACCGCGACCACCGAGTCGGGCAGCTCGCCCATCTGCGGCACCAGGAAATCGGCCACCGCCACCACCAGTTCGGCCTCCAGCGTGCCCAGCGCCTTGAGCAGCTGCACCAGCACCGGCAGTCCGCCGGCCTGCGGCTGCACCGAGCCCAGGGTGACCAGCAGCCGGGGCTTGGTCCGCGGCTGGAGCACCCAGCCGGGCAGCAGGCCGGGCTCGCCGTAGGGCACGTACCGCATCGGCTGCGCGCCGGCGATGGAGTCGCCCAGCAGCGGCGGGGTGTTGTCGATAACCAGGTCGGCCTCGGGCAGCCGGTCCAGGCCGAAGCGGGCCAGCTCCGGGGCCAGCTCCGCATTCAGCGCGGGCACGATCGGCAGGTCGCCGGGACCGACGGTGTGCTTGACCCACGGCACCCCATTGACCTTGGCCGCTATCGCGGCGGTGGCGAAGGAATAGGATTCCGCGACGATGAGGTCCGGCTTCCAGCGGGCCACCAGGTCCACGGTGCCGTCCAGGGTCCGTTCGGCGAGCCGGGCGAATCCGGATCCGGTCATCCCGCCCATCTGATCGTGCGATTCGGGGAATTTGAGCGGATTGCCCGCGCGGTCCTTGCCCATCACATCGCGCATCTCGATCGGACCGGATACCGCGGCCATGGGCAGACCGGAACCGCGGACCACCGCGTCCCAATTCTCCGGCGCCGCGACCAGCACCTCATGCCCGGCCGCACGCAATGCCCAGGCCAATCCGACAACCGGGAAGTACAGCGGGTGGGCGGGACCGGTGTTGACCAGAATCTTCATCTTCGCACCTTAGGAATGAGGACAGGAGAGCTGGAACAGAGCACGGACCGGGTTTCGCGCGATTCCGCAAATCTTCCCCGGCCGATATCTCACCAATCGCACAACATCCTGGTTCAGGGTGCTGGCGATTCCTCGAACGCGACTGGAGACCGGCTGGACGCGGTGGTCAGGCCGGGCCCAGTTCGGCCGCGATGGCCATCACGTACTCGCCGTAGGGCGAGCGGGCCAGCCGTTCGCCGAGCCGGTGGCAGTCCGCGGCGCTGATGAAGCCCATCCGCAGCGCCACTTCCTCCAGGCAGGCGATCCGCGCGCCCTGCCGCGCCTCCAGGGTGCGCACGTAGTGGCCTGCCTGCAGCAGCGACTCCGGCGTCTCGGTCTCCAGCCAGGCGAAGCCCCGGCCCAGGTCGACCAGCTTCGTCTGGTCCCGCCGCAGGTAGGCGCGGTGCACCTGGGTCAGATCCGGCTCGCCGGGCCCGGCCGGCGGCAGGTTCTTGACCAGGTCGATCACCTCGTTGTCGTAGAAGCCGAGCCCGGTGACCGCCCGCCTGCCGCGCCGGGACACCGGCTGCGCCCCGATCGAGCGCAGCCGCCCGTGCTCGTCCACCTCGGCCGCCCCGCACCGGCCCGGCTCGCCCACCGGTGAGCCGAACAGCACGCAGCCGAGCACGTCCGCGCTGTGCTCGGCCAGCACCGAATAGAAACGCTGGCCGTGGAAAATGTGGTCGCCGTGGATCAGCGCGACCGAATCCTCGCCGATGTGGTCGGCGCCGAGGACCAGCGCCTCGGCAATTCCGCCCGGCTCGTCCTGGATCCGGTAGTCCAGACGCAGACCCAGTTCCCCGCCGTCACCCAGCAGGTGCCGGATCCGGGGCAGTTCCGCGGGCGCGCCGATCAGCAGAATGTCCCGGATACCGGCCAGCATGAGCACGCTGAGCGGATAGTAGATCATCGGTTTGTCGCCGACCGGCAGCAGTTCCTTGGGCACCGCGAGCGTCATCGGGTGAAGTCGGCTCCCCGATCCGCCCGCGAGTATGATTCCCCGCATGCCAGCCTCCCGGTGTCTCGCCTGTCGCTCCAGCGGCGGGTGCAGTACCGCAGGCGCGGTCTGAGCCCAGCTCGACCACCACTCAATCCGGCGCGTTTACGGTGCGGATATGTCTACCTGCCGCATCTGCCGGGGCCCGGTCTACCAGTTCTTCGATTTCGGCCAGCAGCCGATCTCCGATGCTTTCCGCAAGCCGGAGGACACCTCCGAGGAGTTCTTCTTCCACATGGCCATCGGCGTGTGCCAGCAATGCACGATGGTTCAGCTGATGTCCGAGGTGCCGAGGGAAAAGATGTTCCACGAGGAGTACGCGTACCACTCCTCGACCTCGGCGCGTATGCAGGAGCACTTCGCCGGCACCGCGCTGCGCCTGCTGGAGACCGAGTGCCGCGACGTGGCCGACCCGCTGGTGGTGGAACTCGGCTGCAACGACGGCATCATGCTGCGCACGGTGGCCGAGCGCGGGGTCCGCCACCTGGGCGTGGACCCCTCCGCCAACGTGGCCGAGGTGGCCGCGAGCAAGGGCGTGCGGGTCCGGGTCGCCTTCTTCGAGGAGTCGGTGGCCAAGGAGATCCGGGCGGCCGAGGGTCCGGCCCAGGTGATCTACGCGGCGAACACCGTCTGCCACATCCCTTACCTGGACTCGATTTTCCGCGGCGTGGACGCGCTGCTCTCCCCCACCGGCGTGTTCGTCTTCGAGGACCCCTACCTTGGCGACATCGTCGAGCGGGCCAGCTTCGACCAGATCTACGACGAGCACTTCTACCTGTTCTCCGCCACCTCGGTGCAGGCCGCGGCCCGGCAGTTCGGCTTCGACCTGGTCGATGTCGAACGCCTGCCCACGCACGGCGGCGAGGTCCGCTACACCATCGGCCGCCCCGAGCACCGCCAGCCGTCCGCACGGGTCGCCGAACTCATCGCCGAGGAACGCGAACGCGGCATCGACAACCTCGCCACCCTGGAGCAGTGGGGCACCGAGGTGAAGCGCAACTGCGGCGACCTGGTCACCCTGCTGCGCAAGCTCAAGGACGAGGGCGCCACCGTCTACGCCTTCGGCGCCACCGCGAAGAGCGCCACCGTCACCAACTACGCCGGCATCGGCCCCGACCTGGTGGCAGGCGTGTTCGACTCCACCCCCGGCAAGCAGCACCGCCTCACCCCCGGCGCCCACCTGCCGGTCCGCCCCATCGAGGAGTTCACCTCGCCGTACCCGGACTACCTGCTGCTCTTCGCCTGGAACCACGCCGAGGAGATCATCAAGCGCGAGCAGGCATTCCGCGAGCAGGGCGGCAAGTGGATCCTCTACGTCCCCGACGTGCACCTGCTGTGACCAACCCGCCCCACCCCCGCCGCCCCAGACGATCCCACCTGCACCGCGGGTGGGATCGTCCTTTATGGACAGTCAGCGCCAGGCATCCTCCTCGACCACCCGCCTGACCTCGCTCAGCGTCTGGCGCAGATCGGGCAGCCCGATCGACCCCAGCGCCAGCCGAAGGGCCTGCGGCACCTGGGTGGTAGCCGCGAACGCCTCGGCCGTGGAGACCGCGATGTGTTGCCGCGCCAGCGTTGCCGCGATCCGGTCCGCCCGCGCACTCTCGGCCAGCGGCAACCAGAGGAAGTAGGACGCCGGGTGCCCCGTGACGCGCAGCCCGTCGAAAACCTCGCGCGCGATGGCCTGTCGCGCACTGGCATCGGCGCGTTTCCGGGCTTCCAGGCGGTCCACAGTGCCGTCCGCCAGCCAGCGGCAGGCGATCTCGGTGGCCAGCGCCGGCGTGCTCCAGGTGGTCGCCCGGATGACCCGCGCGATCGCCGCGACCCGATCACCAGGCGCCACAACGAAACCAACCCGCAGCCCGGTGCCCACGCTCTTGGACAGGCTGGAGACGTACACGGTGCGCTCCGGCGCCAAGGCGGCCAACGGCGGCGGCGGGTCCTCGACCAGGTAGGCGTAGGCGGCGTCCTCGATGACGATCAGGTCGTGCCGGCGCGCGATCGCCACCAGCCGGGCGCGCGCGGTCGCGGACATGACCCAGCCCAGCGGGTTGTGCAGGGTCGGCATGGCGTAGACGGCCCGGACCGGCCGTTGAGTGCAGAGTCGTTCCAGCGCAACAAGATCCGGCCCGACCCGGGTGCCAGGCACGGCCACCAGCTCCAGTCCCAGTGACTGCGCTAGCACCTTGAATCCCGGGTAGGTCAGCGCGTCCACGGCCACCACATCGCCGTGCTGGAGCGTGGCCATCGCGGTCGCCGCGAGCCCGTGCTGGGCGCCGCTGACGATGAGGACCTGCTCGGCGTCCACGGTCAGCCCGCGCCGCCGGAGGTGCCAGGCGACCGCGTCCCGATCCTTGACCCGGCCTCGGGGCGGTTGGTAGCGCAGCAACGTGTCCAGATCGCCCGCGGTGGCCAGCTCCCGCAACGCCTGCCGCAACAGATCGGCCTGACCGGGGATCGAGGGGTGGTTGAACCGGAGATCGAGGGCGTCCGCCGCCACGAACTGCTGGTCAACCCCCTCGGCCAGCAGCGCCAGATCACGCACGAACGTGCCCCGCCCCTGCTCGCCGCTGACCAGGCCCATCGCCTCCAGCTCGGCGTACACCCGCGAGGCGGTCACCAGCGCGATGCCCTCCCGGGCGGCGAGTTCGCGATGGGTGGGCAACCGGGTCCCCACCGGCCAGCGCCCCGACCGCAACTCCGCCGCGAGCGCGTCCACCACCCGCTTGTACCGAGGGATCCGCATGGGTCCCGATTGTATCCATGACAATTATTCGACTGTCATGGATACCGCTCCTAGGCTGCCCGCAGCAGACCGGAAAGGAGCCGTCCATGCACATCGCGATCCTGACCTTCGAGGGCTACAACGAACTCGACTCCCTCATCGCCCTCGGCGTCCTCAACCGCGTCAAGCGCCCCGGCTGGCGGGTCTCCATCGCCAGCCCCACCCCCACGGTCCGCTCGATGAACGGCGTGGTGATCGAGTCCATGACCGACCTGGCCGAGGCCTGCACCGCGGACGCCATCATCGTGGGCAGCGGAAAACAAACCCGCGAGGTGGTGGCCGACCCCACCATCATGACCATCCTGCGAAACCTCGACCCGTCCCGCCAACTACTCGCCGCCCAATGCTCCGGCACCCTGGTACTGGCGAAACTCGGCCTGCTCAACGACATCCCCGCCTGCACCGACCTCACCACCCGCCCCTGGGTGGTGGCAGCCGGCATCGAAGTCCTGAACCAGCCCTTCTACGCCAAGGGCAACCTCGCCACCGCGGGCGGCTGCCTCGCCTCGCACTACCTGGCCGCCTGGGTCATCGCCCGGCTGATCGGGCCGGAAGCCGCTGAGGATGCCTTGCACTATGTGGCGCCGGTCGGGGAGAAGGAGGAGTACGTCGCGCGCGCCATGCGCAACGTGATTCCGTACCTGGAGTCCGAAGTCGCAGTCGGCTAATACTGGCTGCCGTTTCCCGGCCAGAAGCCACGCCGGTGCTCGACGCCCAGTTGACCGCGGCCGGCTGCACCTCCAGTCAACTCATGGAGTCACAGTCCGCCAGAGTTTCAACAAAATGGTTGTTCGTCACCACGATCGAACCGGTCATCTCACCACGATCGCCGTCGGTATCGACGGCGACCACCACCAGACACTTGAGACTCTCGTTGATGGCGGTGCCAACCATCTCACTTACCCCGATTCACCTCCTCTCAGGACAGCTGACAGAAACCAGAATCCGCAGCGAAAGCCCGCGTGGAGGAGTTCCGAAAATCGATGCACTCTACGGACTCCATCATCGCATGGTTATCCCACCAGCAGCATGGACGGCTCTACTGGCGCCGCCCGAAACCAGGCTTCCACCAGCTCATCGGATCAAACGAGAACTCGCTTCTTCAGTTCCTGATATCCCTCCAAGTCGACCGAGTTCGATCGAGTCACTATAACCCATTTAGCGCTATCGAGCGCCTGAATTACGAACGGACACCTGCTCAAGTCCTCGTCATCCACCTCGGCAACACTCAGGTCCTCCCCATCTTCTACCGACACTAGAAGTAGATCATGCGTCTGTTCGACTCCGCTCGCAAATCTCAGAAGCTTATTCCAATCAAGCAGCACGCCGCGCAGATCCGAGTCAACAGCCTGCTCGAATTCCTCGACCGACATGCCATCCAGCATCTCCCCAGTTCCGCGAAACTCCAGGATCCTCCACATCCATCTCCGCCCATCCCGAGAGCTATAGCACATTCGACATGCACTGAAGCACATCAGAAATCGTTACATAGATCCCTTTCCGGCCATGCATCGGAATTTCAATCGAGACTGTCATATCTATGACCACTCCAGGGGCTCTGCGGAGCCACGTCGTGGCGTGCCTCCCGTTGGGTTAGGTACATAGGGGTGCTGATGCGAAGTCGCGGTCACTCGCGCATGAACTCGACCCGATCAAAAGCCTCGGCCGCCCAGCGGCAACCACATCACCTTCGAAGCGCACTCCTGCCTCTACATACACGCCGCCTGCCGCCGCGACGAAGCACTTGAAGGCCAGACCCTCTGGGGTTTCCTCCAACCCGGCCGTACTCAACAAGAAAGCCCAGTCTGATCAGACAGGAATCACCTCCGCGCCGCCGACACCGCACATAGAGACTGACGGCGGCGACCCCAGGAAAATGCGAACCGCACCATCTCAATAGTTATCCATCAGCCCTTCGCGAAAGTACCGACGAAAACATATTCGCCAGTTTGATCGAAAACTCAGAGTCGACATCCGGCGAAACCAAAGTAAAAAGCGACAAGGATCTCGAGCACAGCGTCAGATCATACGGCTCAAATCCGAATCCCGCACGAATGTAAGGATCATCCAAAGCAGTGATCTTCAATTTCTCTCGCCGTAGCGGCTCATAATAGATCGCAAACGGACCTCCATGTTCTGCCAGGAAGTAGCCGTCCTCAAGCCACGTCTCAGCCATTTCCTGACTACGGGCAACCAGCATGTCGCCGACATCCGCCGACAACACGCCAACAGCATCTCGCCAAGGAACAAAGGTTTCCATATCGGTAGCCGCCAACATATCTGGCCACTCCGACGAAAACTCCTGCAAAAATCTGGCCAGGGCCCTCGGGGCACTTCCTTCCGCAATGAAAACAGAGTCGCACCCAGTGATCACGAGCCGATCCAATCCGTCACCCTGCCAAAAAAGCTTGCGACTGACCTATCTACCGATATTCCACCAGGAATCTGAAAAATGTGAGCACCCCGCCCACCCTTAATAGGAACAAGAGCCGATCGCTGGACTGTAAACTCCATAACATACTCCGATTTTGCCGACGTGATTCCAAGACTCCGCTTGAACGCCCCGGGAGAAGCTAGGTCATCCGGACTCATCGTCGTAAAGAAGGGGCCGGCTCCATGCTTGGCACTCCCCGGGCGGATCTCGTAAGGTTTCGAAGATCGAATTCCGTTGTATCCCTTCTTGTCTGTGTAATGATAGACAGTTACCAGGTCATCCGAATCACCCGAGGCTGCCTTTCCGCAGTTGTGAGCAAGCACAGGGACTGATCCAGCCAGCACATGATAGGTGTGGATGCCGTCAACGGTCAGGTTGTGCACCCGCTGGATCGCTACTTGCTGACTGGTGGAGACGACCAGCCTCTGCTGACCACTCGAGTCCAAGACCCGATCACCCGACACAAGATCATCCGCATGAACCCAGCGCCCCTGGTCATCGACCCAGAATGGATGATTGTTCGTCGCCACGATCGAGCCAGTCGCCTCACCGCGGTCACCATCAGTGTCAATGGTGATCGTCACCAAGCGCTTGAGGCTCTTGCTGGTGACCGTGCCGACCACCTTGCGTGCGCCTGCCTCCCGCTTCTCAGGGTCAGCTGCCTGCACCTGGTCGCCTATCTTGACCTCTTCGATCGGTTTCGACGACCCATCAGCCAGCAACACTCGTGTGCCGGGCACGAAGCTCATGATCGGACACGAGCCGCCATTGGCCTTCAGGTCATCCGCAATGCTGTCGACCTTGGCCAGCAACGCCTTCGCCGGCCGCACCTTGTCCAACCACGTCGCCACCGCGTCAATCGCCCGCGCGATCCCCGAAATGATCTTCCCCAACGTCGAGAAGATCTTCGCCGCCGGAATCAAGTTCAACGCCATCGACACACAGCCGCCGACCTCGCCCTTGACGAAACAGTCCTCCATATCGGTCAACCCGATGACGTCCTTCAACACATCACCAGCGACCTCAAGGACAACGTCGATCACCCGCATCCGGGCCAGCCGCTTGGCCTCCCGGTACTCGTCATCGCTCACCCCCGCCCGCTCGCGCGCCTTCTGCTCGGCCTTGATGCGTGCCTGGGAACGGGCGATTCGGGCGTTCTCGTCGCGGACGCGGTCGGCGCGGCTCACCCCTGGCGGGGTCACCCGGTTGTAGTTCTCCCCGCCCTCATAGCAATGCGGCCGACAATCCGGCGCCAGACCAGTCGGGTCGGAGAAGGTGACCGGGCTTCCGTTGGCATAGGAGTAGCCGTGGATCTGCTGCGGGTCGGTCAGGTCCATGACCGGGTCGACCGAGACGAACCTGCCGGTGGTGTTGTCGTACTCGCGGGCGCCGATGTGGGTCAGGCCGGTGCCGTCGTTGACTCCGCCGACCAGGCCCTTGTCATCCGGCCAACTGGCCGAGGTCTGCCCGCGGGTCTGGCCGAACGGGTCCTGGTAGCGGCGACTGACGTCCAGGTTGCCGGCGTTGATCGTGGTCGTCGGCGAACCCTGGTGATCCGCGGCCAGGTAGTTCAGGCCGGAGACCGTGCCGCGGACGGCGATCGTGGCGCCGCCGTGGGTGTAGTAGCGCTTGGCGGTGGGCTGGCCGTCCTTGGGCATGGTCAGCTCCATGCCTGGCAGGTACAGCGTGGTGCTGCCGTTCTCCTTCTTCAGCAGACGAGTGCCTGCCGCGTCGTAGAGGTAGGTCGACTCCTTGCCGTCGGCCTCGGTGACCTTGGTCAGCTTGCCTTCGGTGTTCCAGTCCAGCTTCTGTTCGAAGCCGGTGACCTTGCGGGTGGTGGTGTCACCGGTGGCGTTGTAGCCGAACTCGTCCTTGCGGGTGCCGCCTGGACCGGACTGTTCGATGCTGCGGACGGTGTGCGGCTGCGAGCCGGCGGGGCCGCCCGGGGCCGGGTACTGGTACGTGCGAGTGGTGTCGCCCTGCGGGGTGTGCTTCACCTCGGTCTTGCGGTTGCCCGCCTGGTCGAAGGTGAAGCCGTACCAGTACGCCGCCGCGCCGCCGATGTTCTGCTGTTTCAGCTCGACCGCGCAGTTGTCCGTGTTCGGGGTGAACGCGGTGGTCATCCGGCGCAGGTAGTCGTACCGGAAGCACTGCACGTCCTGCGGGCCGCCCTCGGGCTTGTCCGCGATCCGGGTGATGTTGCCGGCCCTGTCATAACTGAGGTGCCGGTAGTTGACCTCTCGGTTCGGGCTGGCGTCCCGGTCCAGGATCATGCTGCTGATCCGGCGGCTGCCTGGTTCGTAGTTGGTGGTGATCTGCGCCAGGTTGGGCGCCTCGCCAAGGAAGAACGTGGAACTCTCGCCGAACTCGGTGTACTTGTGCTGCTGGGCGTAGGTCTGGATGCCGTAGGTCTTCTCCGGCAGGCCCAGCTGGTTGTACTCGTAGTTGATGTTCTCCGCGGACAGGCCGCCTGCCCCTGGCATGGTGGTCTGTGACAGCGCGCCGGTGACCGGGTAGTACTTGGCCTGGAAAGAATAGGTGCGGCCCAGCGCGCCTTCCTGCGCCGGGATGACCACCGAGGTCTTCGTCGGCCGGTTCGCCCCGTCGTAGGCGTCCACCCTGGAGGTGTAGGGCACGCCGTCGACGAAGCGGGTGGAGGCGGTGGGCAGGCCCTTCTTCAGGGTGTCGAAGGTCCACTCGGCCAGCTTCTTGCCGGTTGGCTCGTCCTCGTACATGCCGTCCTTACGCCCCATGGGGTCGTAGGTGTAGGCGAGAGTCTTGCCGCGGGCGTCGGTGGTCGAGGTGAGCTGGTCGAGGGGGTTGTAGCGGTAGGTGGTACTGCCCCGGTCGGGGTCGTGGTCGGCGCGCTTGCGGCCCAGCGCGTCGTATTCGTAGCGCCAGGTGTTGCCCATCGGGTCCTTGACCGCGGCCAGCTGACCCGACTTGGTGTAGCTGTAGGTCGTGACGTCGTGGGCGCCGTCCGGCACCTGGCCGTGGTACTGGCGGCGCTCGGTGATCTGGCCCTGCGCGTCCTTGATCACCGTGGTGACGGTGTCCCCGGTCGGCGGGATCACGTGCGTGCGGTCGCCCTCGTACCGGCTGCTGGTCCGCTTCTGCTCAGCCTGGTTGGTGCCATCGCCCTTGCGCTGGATCACCTCGGTGGGCCGGGCCAGCGCGTCGTGCTCGGTGATGGTCTGGTTCGGGACCGAGTTGTCCAGCACGCCCAGCAGTTCGGGCACCGGGCCGGAATCAACGTTGTAGTAGCCGCCGTTGACCTTCGCGGCCAGCCCGCGGGAGTCGTACCAGGTGTCGGTGAGCACCCGTCCGCCGCCGAGTGCGGGCGTCTGCGTCTGCCGTTCGCGGAGCAGGCCGTCCAACAGCTTGATCGACGTCGTGTACTTGCCGTTCTCCTGCAAGGACTTCGTGGTGATCGTGGCCGGCTTGTCCGGCCGGTACTCGTAGGCGTACTCGGTGCTGGCCGGGGTGCTGTCGTTGACCTTCGGGTAGTGCGGCGGCCAGACCTTGGTGAGCCTGCCGAGCGCGTCGTAGGCCAGGTCGGCTCGTTCCCCGTTCACCCCGGTCTCCGCCACCGGACTGGCCCAGGCCGGTTCGATGGTCTTGATCGCCTTGTGCTGCAACGGGTTGAGCGAGGTGATGGTGTTGACGGCCATGCCTCGGGCCGGGCTGTAGCTGATCGTGTTCCGCTGTCCGCCCGCGTCAGTGGTCTCGGTGGTGCGGCCGTACTCGTCGTACTTGGTGCGGCTGACGATCTGGTACTCGGCGCCGTTCCAGCGCTCGACGCTGGTCACCTCGCCGACCAGGGGCACCTTGCCCGCTTCCTGGTGGTCGTAGCCGGAACGGACGTCGCTGATCCGGTCGGCGTCCTTGCCCGGCAACGTCGCACACGGCGCGGCGATGGTGAGCACCCGGCCGGCCAGGCCCAGCAGCCACTTGTCGGTGTTCTGCTGATAGCTGTTCTGGGTGCATTTCTCATCGCCGGTGACGGCGGTGTCTCCCGCGTCGTCGACGGTGAGCGGCAGGCCGTACTTCGGATCGAAGGTCTTGGCGACCTTGGTGCGGCGCCAGGTCCCGTCGGCCAGCCGGGTGCGGCCGCGGACCTCGCCGGTCTGCACGATGACGGACTTGTCCTCGCCGTGGGTCGCGGTGGGCTCGCTCAGCCAGGGCTGGTTGACCGAGGCGGAGAGCACCTTGCCGCCGCCGTCGTAGTCGAGGTTCTCCAGCACGAAGCCCTGCAGGCTGTCGTGGTCGCGAACCTCAGCGCCCTCGGAATCCTTGACCAGCACATCGCGTTTCCGGCCGCCCGGCATCCGGTCGCCGTCCATGCCGCGCAGGTAGCGGCTCTCGCTGACCGACTGGGTGGTGCCCTCCTCGCCCTTGATCGTGGTGACGGTGCCGAAACCACGCCAGCCGGAGTAGGTGCGGTGCTCCGGCCTGCCGAACTCGTTGTCGTCGAAGTGCCACGCCCCGCCCTTGGCCGGGTACTCGTAGCGGGTCTTCACCAGGCTGGAGCCACCGATCCGGTCGGCCTCGGTGACGTGGTCCACGACGTACTTGTGGAACCAGTCCAGCAGGGGCTCGGGCGCGCCCTCCGGGCTCCACCAGGTCGGGTAGCAGCGCAGCGTGTTCACTTCGGGGGCGGGCAACGGAGCGCCCTTGGCGCACTCGTGGTCTTTGTACTTGACCGTGGTGTGGCCGCCACCCTCGTTGCCGATACCGGTCAGCCGGTAGCGGGTGACCGAGGCGAGCCGGTCGACGGTGCCGACCCGGTTGACCATCGAGGTGCCGCCGAAGGTGATCTCCGGCAGGGCCGCGGTGCCACCGACGTGGCCGGTACGGGTGGCGCCGGCCAGCCACAACGCGGGCGAGAGTCCGTCACCGGGCTCGGGGAAGCTGTGCCGCAGGTTCCAGGACTCGACCGGGAAGTGCCTAGGCTCGGCGCCCGGCACCTCGCGGAGCAGTTCGGTGACCACGCGGGTCAACCGCTTGCGGGTGAAGAAGGTCGGCGAGAACTGGTTGTCGCACTTGGCGTTCGCCGCGCAGATCTGGTCGAAAGGCACATCCGGCCAGGACTTCGCGGTGTCCTTGTTCAGCTGTCCCGGCTCGCAGGTGATGGCGCCTGCGGGCAGGCAGCGTTCGGCGGTCTCGAAGCGGACCAGCATCGGTGCCTTGGCCGCCGGGTTGTCCGCGCGCAGGCCGTACTCGACGCGGTCGATGGTGCCCGCCCGGACGTAGTAGGTGCCCGCGTCCGGATTGATGTTGCGGCCGTAGTGGTTCTCCTCGATGTTGTAGTAGTAGACGGTGGTGTTGCCGTGGGTGTCGATGACCTGGTCGAGGTTCCACCGCCACGCCTGCTGGCACCAGGCGGCGCCGAAGTCGGCTTTGTAGCAGGGCTCATCCGGGTGGTTGCCGTAGACCGGCGTCGTCCAGGTCGAGTGGGTGGCCCGGTTTCCGTTGCCGGGCAACTTGTTCCGGCCCAGGAAGTACTGGGTGCCGTCGGTCGTGGTGACCTTCCAGTACTCGCCGTCGTTGTCGCCGTTGTCGGCGCCCTTGACCAGCTCCACGTACGAGCCGTCGTCCTTCTTCGGCCGCCACCGGTTGTTCGCGGTGTCGCGGACCAGTTCGCCGGAGGTGCCGCCGAGCATCAGGGTCGCGTTGTCGGTGTCGTAACACTGGTCGCCGACCTTGCGGTCGCCCTGGTTGCCCTTGACGCCCTGCTTGTCCTTGTCCTCCTGGCAGGGGCGGTACTTGCGCTCGACGTAGCCGCCCGCGCTCAGGTCCCAGCCGTCACCGACCACGGATGCCTGGTTGTTGGTGACGCTGGTGCGGCCGTCCGCGGAGCCAGAGGAGTAGGCGAGCGCGACACTCGGCGCGGGCCCGCCCAGCGAGGGCGGGAGCTTCACTGGCAACGAGTAGCTGAAGTCACCGCTGGACCGTCCGGCCGACCAGCTGGAGGCGGGAGCCAGGTCCGATGCCTGGTAGCTGCCGCCGTTGCTGCCCGGCGCGGGCGCCGCGGCGAGCACGGCCGTCGAACCCACGGCCGCGCGGCCAGGGGAGGACGGTTCGGCCAGCTCGACCGGGGCGGTCAGCTGCCGGTCCTTGGCGTGGTTGTCACCGCGCAACGGCGTGCCGGTGCGGCATTCCGGACGATCCGGCGTGGTCAGCACGCACTCCGGGTACTGCACCAGCCGCAGCCGCGAGCCGTAGTTCGCGCCGAATGCCTCGGCGAACTCGCGGTAGTCGAGCTGGACCGAGACCGCGCGACCGGCCAGACCGCCCGCGTCGGAGACCTTGAGCAGCACACCGGCCACCCCGGCCTTGGCCGCGAGCGCCTGGTCGAAGACCTCCACCCTGGCCTTGCCCGGCTCACCCGGCGCCGACCGCGCGGAAGCCTGCTGCGGCACCAGGCCGACGGCCACCGGCAGACTGCCTGCGCTGCGATGCTCCACAGTGGACTGTTCGGGCCGGGCCGACCGGCTCTGCGGTGCGGTGGCCGCCGCGGGCAGCTCGACCTCGGCGCTGCCCCGGCCAGGCCAGTTGACCTTGGGTGGGGCGGTGATCGCCTTCCGCACGGACTCGGCGGCCGCGGGCGCCGGATCGACCGGGACCGGCTTGCCCGGCACCGACTTCTCCTTCTGCACCTCGCGCGGCTTGAACGCGGTGGTGGCGGGCGCGGCGATGGCCGCGGCCGACGTGGTCGCCAAGCTCATCGCCGCGGTCAGCGCCACGGCACGCCAGAACATCCGAACCTTCATCTCTTCCCCCTCGATCAGGATCGGATCGCCAGCTGCGAGATCTCGGCGTCGCTGGGCACTCCAGCGAAGACCTTCACCTCATCCACCGCGCCGTTGAAGTAGTCGGTCGGCTGCCCGTCCCACTGAGCCCGGCCGACCAGCAGGTCCCCGGCGCCGTGCCAGCCGGTGACGTTCTGCTCCACACCCGCCCGGACCCCGTCGACATAGAGCCGGGCCTGCCTGGCGACCGCGTCGTAGACACCGGTGAGGTGCACCCACTCACCCGGCTTGGCCTCGGCCGCGCTCAGCGCGGTACCGCCACAGGGCCGGTTCGGGTCACAGGACACCAGGAATCCCCAGCGCCGCTGTTCCGGCCGGTACTGCAGCAGGAACGGCGAGTACCGCGGATCACCGGCGCTGACGACGGTCTGTGCCCGGTTGGCGATCTCCTCGGCCCGGACCCAGGCGGAGACGGTGTAGGACTGGTCGGTCCGGAAGTCCGGCCGCGGTGCGACGAGGTGACCGCCGCTGGGTCCGTGCTCGCCGTTGAAGCGCACCGCGGTGTGCTCCCCGGTCTGCCAAGCGGTGCCGCCGTGGAGCTGGGCGTCGCGGCCGGTCACCGCGTCCCTGGTGGTGGCGCCGGTGCCTTCGTCCAGCACCAGGTGGGTCCGCGGGATCGGCTGGTTGGCCAGGAACGCGGCCTCGTTCGGCTGGAGCACCCGGTTGTAGACCCGGATCTCGTCCACCGTGCCGGGGAAGTAGTCGACCAGCCTGCCTTCCCACTTGGCCGCGCCGATCACCAGGTCACCCGCGCCGGACCAGCCGGTGACCGAAGCCTCCTGCTGCCGGATCCCGTTGACGTACAACAGGAGTTTGCCGCCTGCCGCGTCGTGCACTCCGACCAGATGGGTCCAGACGCCGAGTTGCGGTGCGGCGCTGGACAACGCGCGGGCGGTGCCGCCGGACGGGTCGCTCTTGTTGGGCATGGCGAAGGCCCAGCGGTCCGGTTCGTCGGCGTACTGCAGGAAGAACGAGCTGACCTGGTGGTTCGGTTCCGTGCTTTCCTGGCTGGCCACGGTGAACCAGCCGTTGTCCCGATCCAGCTTGACCCAGGCGGAGACGGTGAAGCTCTTGGAGGTGTCCAGCACCGGGCCGCGGTGCAGCATCCGGTCGTCCACCCCGTCGAAGCGGCTGGCCTTGCCGCGGTATCCCTCGGACTGCTGCGCGGGCGCGCCCTCCGGGGCGAGCGAGCGGTTGTTGCCGGAGGAGTCGCTCAGGTCGGTGTCCAGCCGCCAGTGCGCCTGGAGCCCGGCCGCGGCGACCGCGTGCGACTTCACGAAGAAGGAGTACTCGTGGATGTCCGAACGGTTGTTGGCCCGGTCGACTGCCTGGACCCGCATGGTCTGCCGCAGCTCCATGGTCGGCGTCCAGTGCACGACCGCGTTGCCGCCGATCCCGTTGGCGTTGGCCCGGTAGGACGGGGTCTGGGTGTTCTGGTCGGTGAAGGAGTACAGGTAGTACTCGACATCAGGCGTGCCGTTGGCGGTGATCTCGAACCGGCCGGTCTGCCCCGCGCCGCCGGAGACCTGCCCGGCCGGGTAGTCCGCCGAGGACACCGCGGGCTTGCCCGGTCGTTCGGTGTCCACGGTGAACTCGCACATCTCCGACCAGGCCGACGCCTCGTAGTCGCCTGCCCACAGGTGCCAGGTGTGCACCTGCCCGTCGGTGATCACGCCCTCGGGCACCTTGACCTCGGCGAAGTCGCCGGAGGGCACATTGCCGATCTTGGTCTCGTTGCCGTCCCAGGTGTGTTGCTCCGGGGTGCCCTTCAGGACCCGGAAACCGGCGTCCAGCACCGCGCCGGAGTCCGGATCGGACAACCGGGCGCGCAGCCGCGGGGTCTTGGTGAACACCACCGGCCGGTTCGGCCCGCGGACACAGGGGATCAGACCGCCCTCCATGCCGAGTTCGGCCGGCGCGTTCGGCGGGGTGTTGTACCGGATCTCCAGGCGGGCGTTGAGATCGAACCTGCGCCAGGAGCCGAGATCGCCCTCGTCCCCGGCCCGCAGGCCGAAGGTGACATTGCCCCAGCGCTCGGCGACACCGTCGCGAACAGGGCCGGTGGCGTTGATCCGCACCTGGCCGTCACTGGGGCAACCGGGGTAGGCGGACTGGGTGATGTCGTCCAGCCTGCGGTTCCAGCCGGGCTGATTGAGCCAGGTGGTATTCGGGTTGATGCCGGAGGTCACCCAGAGCTGGGTCGGGCCGCCACCGCATTTGTAGGAGTGGATGACCCTGCCGATGAAGTCAGCGCCGTGGATGATCTTGCCGTGGGCCCAGTCGATGGGCATCTCCACGAAGGAGCGGGAGGCCATCCTGGGTGACTGCTCGATCGAGTACCCGGCCTTGAGATCACCCAGCTGACCGTCGGTGCGGTCGTAGTTCTTGGCGGTTTGGTGACCGCTCTGCACCACCGCGTGGTGCGCCTTAGTGCTGGTCCGCTGGTACTCCGGATCGATGTAGACCGGGAACCTGGTCTCCGCGGCGGTCAGGAATCCCGCATCAGGGATCACGGCGAGCTTGGCCCCGGACAGCTCGACGCCCATGCTCGCCTCGCGGCCGCCCGCACCGGGACCGGCGAGCAGATCCGCAGGGGCGCCGGTACCGGAGGAGTCCCACATCCGGGACGCCTCGCCGGTGAAGACCAGCTTGCCCTCAGCGTCCACGGCGTGCAGGTCGGCGCCGCTCTGGTCGGCGCCCGCGCCGCGCGCGGCCGGCGCCAGGCCCAGGGTGACGTTCTTGGTGTGGGAGTTGAAGACGACCTTGCGGACCCTGGGATTGCGCGCTGCCTCGGCGTTCTTCACCACCAGCAGCTGACTGAATCCGGTGATGGTGGCGCGCACGATGAGGTCGACGCCGGGGAGGACCTCGCGGTAGGTCGCGGTCGTGCCGGCCAGCACCGGCGCGGGCAGCGCGCCCTCCCAGCCGAGACCGACCTCGCGGCTGTCCCGGCCGAGCACCGCCAGGGCCTGGCTGCCACCGCCGGAGAGACGCACATCCACCGCGGAGGCGGCGGGCTCGATCAGGCCATCGGCACGTTTACGCAGGTTGAGGTCGATCGGCACCCAGTTGTCGCCGCGCTTGGCGCGCACCGGCTGGAGGTGTTCGACATGGGTGAAGCTGCCATCCGGATTGGCCACGACCTCGGTGCTCTCGGTCGTCCTGACCGCCACGGTGACCGGCTTGTTCTGTGCCTTCGCCGCCCGGCTCGCGGCCAGCTCAGCGGTGGCTTCGCGCACCGGGGCCGCCGGAGCGGCCGCCGCGGGAATGACCACTGTGGACAATGCGATCGCGGCCGCCGTCAGCATGACGGCAGCACTCAGTGCGCGCTGCACCAGGCAGCGCTGTGCGCCGAACCTCAACTCTGCTCCCCCTTGAAAACCACGTGGTCCCACGACCAGAACGTGGCTGCGCCCCCCAGACGCGCGGCCAGAAACCGCGGCCGAACTATAGGCAGCTGACGAGCGCCAGATCGATAGCCCAAACGGGGCAACCCGGACACGCCGCGCTTCGGCGTGACTTAGCCCTCATTCGGTAACGAACCCCGTAGCGGTGACCGCGGTCAGCGGGTGGGGTCGGCGCACAGTTCCGTCACTGTGGTGCGGGTCTGGGTGCGTAGCCAGGTGTGTGCGGGGTCGCCGGTGTAGCGCTGGTGCCAGGCCATGATCACTGGGATGGGGGCGGCAGGGAACGGGAGCGGGCGGGTCAGCAGGCCGGACTCCTGGGTGGCGGCGCGGGTCATGTGTTCGGGGAGGACTACCAGGAAGTCGTTGTCTCGCAGGCACTGCAGGGCGGCGGCGGTAGTGGGGACGGCGGCTCGCACCTGGCGGTGCAGGCCGTGTTCGGCCAGTAGGTCGTCTACTGGGTCGGCGAGTTGGCCGCGGCGGGAGACGATGAGGTGGGCGGCCTTGGCGTAGCGGGCCGGGGTGAGGTTTCGGGTTGCCGCCGGGTGGTTTTCGCGCATGAGGACGACCAGGCGGTCGTGCGCGATGGTTTCGTGTGCCAGGTCCGGGGATTCCGGGGTGGCGGCGGTGATTTCCAGGTCGACGTGGCCGTGGCGGAGGTCGGTGGTGTCGGCGCCGGCTTCGGGGAGCAGGCTCAGGCGGACGCCGGGGGCCTGGGCGCTGATCCTGGCCAGCAGGCCGGGGGCGGCGGCGGTGGTGACCGCGTCGTGCCAGCGCAGGGTGAAGGTGCGGTCCAGGGTGGTCAGGTCCAGGGTGCGGTCGGGGGTCAGCACGGTTTGGGCCTGTTGGACCAGGGTGTGCACCTGGGCCTGGACGGCCAGGGCGCGTGGGGTCGGGGTCATGGTCCGGCCGGTGCGGACCAGGATCTCATCGCCCATGGCGCGGCGGATCCGGCCCAGGGCACGGCTCATCGCGGGCTGGGTCAGGTGCAGGCGGGCCGCGGCGCCGGCCACGCTGCCCTCCTCCAGCAGGGCGTCCAGCGCGGTCAGCAGGTTCAGGTCCAAATGCATGGCGGTAATGTTAGTACTGAATAGCATGCATTTGACGACATGTGGCGCTGGAATTAGCGTGGGTTTTGTCGAACCAATCCGATATCCAGGAATGGGAAACCCATGTCTGACCAGAAGTTGCTGCCGGCTGTCGTGACCGCGGTGCGGGCCGCCGGCGATCGGGTGCGCGAGCGATTCACCGCCGATGCCCGGCCGGACAGCCTGACGACGATCCTCGATGCCTTGCGCGCCAACGACGACACCTCACTGGAAGTGTTGCGGGCGGCGTTGCGCCGGATCCGGCCGGGGGCGGGCTGGGTGGCCGATGAGCTGGCCGGGGGCGCGTTGCCCGCCGGCGAGTGGTGGGTGACCGATCCGGTGGAGGGCAACATCAATCACGTGCACGGGCTCGCCGACTGGGCGGTGACCGCCACCCTGGTGCGGGACAACGAGGCCGTGCTCACCGTGGTGCACCTGCCGCTGACCGGGGACCTCTACACCGCCCTGCGCGGCGAAGGCGCGTGGCACAACGGAAATCCGTTGCACGCCTCGGCGAAGACGAGTCTGGACGCGGCGTTCGTGGGCACCGGGCAGGCGCGACCGGGTGAGGATGCCGGGACGCTGCGGCGAATCGGCGAGTCGATCACCGCGATGCTGGGGGCGGCGCTGGTCGCGCGGATGTCGGTGCCCGCGACCCTGCAGCTGGTGCAGCTGGCGGCCGGGCGGCTGGATGTGTTCTGGCAGTACAGCGATGTGCGGTCCGGGCTGCTGGCCGGGGCCCTGCTGGCGCGGGAGGCCGGTGGCGTGGTCACCGACACCCACGGCAGGCCCTGGCGGCCGGGCGCCGCGGACTTCCTGGCCAGCGCGCCCGCGGTGCACCAGGCCGCGGTCGACGTGCTCACCGCGGTCCGCTGACCCCACCACCTCGATCACCAGGGAGACATCACATGACCACCATTGCCATCCTCGGTTCCGGCCGGGTCGCGGCGAATCTGGCCGGCAAGCTGAGTGCGGCCGGACATTCCGTGCTCATCGGCACCAGAGATCCAGCCGCGGCACCAGAAAGGTGGACCGGACCGCCGGCGACCTTCACCACCGCGCGGGAGGCAGCCGAACGCGCCGAGGTCGTCGTCAACGCCACCCCGGGCGACAGCTCGCCGGAACGGCTGCGCGCACTGCGGGATGTGTTGCGCGGCAAGGTTCTCGTGGACATCGCCAACGCCACCCGGCGCGGCGCCGACGGGCTGCCCGGCGGACTGTGCTTCCCGAACGGCAGCCTGGCCGAGGTGCTCCAGGACGCGCTGCCGGAGACCCGGGTGGTCAAGACGCTGAACACGATGCTGTTCACCGTGATGACCAACCCGCGCCTGCTGGCCACCCCGCCCACGGCCTTCCTCTCCGGCGACGACCCGGCGGCCAAGGACCTGGTACGCGGACTGCTCGGCGATCTCGGCTGGCCGCCGGAGTGGATCGAGGACCTGGGCGACATCGGCACCGCGCGTGGCACCGAGGCGCTGGTGCTGCTGGTGCCCGCGCTGCTGCGCAAGCACGGCCCGCGACCCTTCGCGCTCACCATCGCCATCTCGGCATGATGCCGTGGAGTTCGGAACCGCCACGGACCTCTCCCCCGAGCTGCGACGACAATCGCCGGTCAGCGCGGCGACAGCAGTTCGCGCAGGGCCACGCCCAGACCAGCCAGCAACTCCGCGGCCTCCGGCGTGTCCAAGGGCAGGTGCAGCAACCGCACGCCGAACCCGTCGCTAAGCGCCAGCACCAGATCGGCCAGGGTCGGCACCGGGAGATCGCGCCGGACCTGGCCTGCGTCCTGGGCGATCCGCAGGAAGATGGCGGTGCCGGTGCGCATGTCCTCGTCGTTGGCGCGCAGGCGTTGCGCCCAGTCGGCGCGGATCGCGGCGCGGGCGGTGAAGGCGGTCACGATGATCGCCTCGGCGCGGCGTTCGGCGTCCAGCGGCAGGGTTTCCAGCAGCAGACGGTGCAGCAGGTCGAGGTAGTCGCCCTGGGGGGTGAGGGTGTCCCAGCGGCGGGAGACCCGGTCACCGGTGAGGTCCAGGGCGAACTCGAAGATCTCCTCCTTGGTGGCGAAGTACTTCTGCACCGCGCCCGCGGAGACCCCGGCCTCGGCGGCGACCGTGCGCACGCTGACCGTCTCAATCCCGGACCTGGCCACCAGCCGCAGCAGCGCCTCGGCAATGGCCCGCCTGCGCTGGCCGTGGTCCACGATCTTCGGCACGCCACCTCCGATTGCCCCGTTCGCCCTCTTGCGGATACGATCGTATTCTAATAGGGAAGGGGCCGCACATGGCACAGGCCGTCACCGAGACGCGGCACTCGAAGTCCCAGCAGCTCGCCGCCGCGCTGACCAAGGGCCCGGTCGAGGTGCTCGACTTCCTGCTGCCACTGTGGGCGGGCGCCGCGCTGGGCCTGTCCCCGGCGCTGGTCGGCACACTGACCGCGGCCGAGACCCTGGTCTCCTTCCTGATCAGACCGCTGGCCGGGGTGCTGGCCGACCGGTTCGACCGGGCCAAGCTGGCCGCGCTCGGCGCGCTGGGCTACGCGGCCTCCTTCGCACTGTTCGCGGTGGCTGCCTCGTTCCCCTTGGCGCTGGTCGCGGCCATGGTCGGCGGCGCGGGCGGCGCGTTGTTCTGGGTGGCGCTGCGGGCCAAGGTGGGCGAGGACCTGCCCACCGACAGCGGCGCGTTCAGCAAGCTGTTCGCGGCCGAGGGCGTGGGCACCTGGGTGGCGATGGTGATCGCGGTCAGCCTGGTCTCCCGGATCGACTACCGCGGCGTGTTCTGGCTGTGCGCGGCGGGCTGCGTGGCCGCGGCGGTGGTGCTGTTCACCCTGAAATCCCCGCCCCGGGCCGCGATCGACCCGGCCTCGCCCAAGCTGCGCGAGCTGGGCGGGCGGATGTACCCGCTGCTCGGCGTCATCGTGATCACCGCGATCGCCGAGGCCGGGGTGGCGCTGCTCCTGCTGCTGCACCTGCAGCGCGGGCACAACCTGCAACTCGGCGCGATCGCACTGGTCTTCCTGCCCGGTTTCATCGTCTACAGCACGCTGCCGGAGTACCTGCACGGCGTGGTCACCCGGCTCGGCCGGACCCGGGTGGTCACGGTGGCGCTGCTGCTCAGCGCGGTGTTCGCGGTCGGACTGTCCTTCGCCCCGCACCCGGTGGTGCTGGCCGGGATGTGGATCCTGTCCGCGGCCGCCTTCGCCGCGGCCATCCCGGTCGAGCAGTCCGTGGTGGCCGAGGCCGCCGGCGGCAGCCTGGGCCGGGGCATGGCGATCTACGAGAGCGCCACCCTGCTCGGCGCGACCATCGGCACCTTCGGCGCCGGGCTGCTCTACAACTCCGGCAGCGGCTGGCAGATCGCCTGTGTGGTCGCGGCCGTGCTGCTGGCCACCGCCGCGGTGCTGGTGCGCGGCGCGATCCGGCGGATCGGCGTGTCCGACCGGGTGCCCGTCCCCGAACCGGCCCCGGCTGCTCCGGCCGAGGTCAGCGCGGACCCGGTGGCGCAGGCCCCGGAGCAGGCAGAACCCGCACCGGCCAAGCCGGGCGCGCCCACGCTCAACACCTGGGCCGGGCACGCGGTGATCTTCCTGGTGGCCCAGGTGGTGCTGGCGGTCATCGGGTACTCCTGGCCGTACGAGGCGCTGTTCAACGGCCCGCACCCGGCCGAGTGGTACTGGAACTCCAGCGGCCACCTGCTGCTCAACATCGGCCGGATCTGGTGCGCGGTGTTCGTGATCGACACGATCTACTCGGTCGGCCGGTACGCGATCTTCCGGCTCAGGAACCGAGGCTGAGCACCGCCCGCGCCACCCGGTCGTTCTGCCCGAACGGCTCGATCTCCGGGGTCACGCCCGGCGTGTGCACCACGCCCACGCCGGGCCCGACCGCGAACCGGGCCGGATGCGCGCTGCCGTCCGCGGCCAGTAGCCGGTGGTCGGCCGGGCGCACCGCGAGCCGCCCGGTACGGTAGCTCCCGGTCTCGTCGGCCAGCTCCTCCTCGGCGCACTCACCGCGGTCGAACAGCTTGCGCAGCAACGGATCCGCCGTCCCGGCCAGATCGGGTTCGGCCAGCCGGGACTCGATCAGGAACCGCGCGGGCGTCTCCCCCGGCACCCGCGGACTGCTGCCCACGAACAACCCGGCCGACTCGTCCGCGCGCACCCGCGACTCCGGGCCGAGGAACCGCAGCACCCCGGCCTGGGCGAGCGCGAGCAGCTCGGCCAGCCGCCGCCCCGGCGGCCCGCTGGTCAGAAAGCTCATCAACGGCAGGAACCCGCGTTCGACCTCCCGCACCATCGACTCCGCGGTCAGCCGGCCGGCCCCGGCCAGCTCCAGCACGGTCAGCACGGCCATGTTCACCCCGGCCAGCCCGCCGATCTCCGCACTCCACCGCGGATCGCCGCGCCGGTGCAGATCCGCCCGCACGTAGTCGCGCACCCAGTCCTGGAACTCCGCCGCGTCCGGGAACCACCGGCCGGCCAGCGGATCCGGCCAGCTGTCCGGGTCGACCCGGTCGGCCGGATCCGGCACCGCCGCCTCGATCAGCTCGACCAGTTCCGGGCTAGCCCAGTCGTACGCGTCCAGCCCGGCCAGGAATTCGTCCCAGGGCAGCCGCACCCGGTCCGGGTGGCCGAGGAACAGTTCGTGGTAGTGCCCGTAGGCGACGTCCTTGCACACCAACGGCCACAGCTGTTCCCGGAAGCTCAGCTGGCCCGCGGGCACGGTGTCGTGCCGGAAGTACCGGGGCAGTTCGGGCTGCCCGGCGAGCAGGGCGCTGTCCGGTTTGGCGTGGTAGGGCACTCCGGTGCGGGAACCGGCGTACAGCACCGGTTCCAGCCCGGAGGGCTCATAGGCCAGCTCACCGTCCAGGGTGCGCCGGAACTTGCCGCCGCGGCCCTCGGTGAGCAGCACCATGGTGTCCACGAAGGTCAGCCCGAGGCCACGCAGCAGCACCGGTTCGCCGGCCGGGACCACGGCCAGCGCGGCCGCGTCCGCCTGCCCGCGCGGCAGGTAGCCCAGGCCGTGCCGGTCCGCGAACTCGCGGGCGGCCAGCTCGGCCGGGGTCGGCCGCGCGTCCAGGTGGCCCTGGGCCAGCACCACCGCGTCCACCGTCAGCACCAGGCCACTGGCCAGCCGGACCTGTTGTCCCGCAGCGGTTTCGCCCAGCTCGACGGCCTGGTCCCGGTGCACCCGCACCTGGCCGAGCCGGTCGGCCGCGCGCTGGAACACCCAGGAGAAGTACGCGCTCGCCAGGGGCCGGGAGGCGAACCACCGCGGGGTGGTCCGGCCCACCTCCTCGGCCAGTTCTCCCCTGGCGAGCGCGTGGCCGCCGGCGGCGCGCGCCCAGTCCCACAGCGACGGGACTTCGTTGTCCGCGCCGGAGAACGGGGTCACGCCTGCCGCCCGCGAGTTCATCCACAGCAGGTTGGGCTGGGCCCGCCGCCAGATCCGCCCCGGCCCCGCCGGGTACGGGTCCACCACGTGCACCTCCACCGGCCCGGAGGCCAAGGCGCACAGGCGATCCAGCACCCCGGTGCCGCGCGGGCCGGCGCCGATGACGCAGACCCGCAGCGGCCGGGTCCGCGACATCAGGCGGTGGCGCGCCGGGCCAGACCGGCCGGCGGCTTCAGGTGGTCGGCCACCGCCTTGGACACCAGCAGCGGTTCGGCGATCCGCCTGCCGCCGATGGCCACGTAGTTGGCCAGCATGCCCAGTCCGCCAAAGGGTTCGTTGCCGTTGTCGGTGCTCAGCAGGGTGGTGTTCTGGTAGACGTCGTGCCGCCGGGCCAGCAGCTCGACGGTGGCAGGCAGGTTGCCGTAGACCATCGCGCCCATGGCCCGCTCCTCGAAGAACGGCGTGGTCAGCGTCTCGTGCAGGGCGTCGAGATCGTCGTAGCTGACCACGTTGAAGATCGGCGCGAACAGCTCCTCGTAACTGGAGCGCCGGGTCAGCTCCCGGCACAGCACGGTGGGCTGCAACCGCCGCGTGCGCAGCTCGACCTGGCCGCCGTGCACGATGTGCCCGGCGTTGCGGTGCAGGTACTCCAGCGCGAAACCGAACGCCTGGTCGTAGTACATGCTGCCGTAGTCGGCCCGCGGATCGTCGTAGGAGCCGTAGACCAGCTCGTCGATCCGCTTGCCCAGCAGGTCCAGGAACCGCTCGCGCACCGAGGAGTGCACGAACATCACGTCCGGCCCGAAGCAGTCCTGGCCGGAGTTGATCAGCCGGATGTCCACCGCGTCGGCCACCGCGAGATCCACGTCCGCGTCCGGCCCGACCACGACCGGGTTGATGCCCTGGCCGAAGTAGAGGAACAGCTGCTGCTCACTGATCTGGCCGCGGATCCGCTCGGCGTTGGCGTAGGTGCCGGTGAACAGCACCAGTTCGGCGTCGGCCACCGGACCGGCGGTGAACTGCCGCTGGGTGCTGGCCGCCAGGGTCACCGGCAGCCCGTGCGCCGACGCCATCAGCTCGTGCAGCCGGGTCAGCTGGGACTGGATGTGCGCGGAGGGCCGGAAGGTGATCCGCTCGCAGTACAGGCTGGGCACCAGCACGTAGAGCACGTAGGCGTACAGCGGGATGTTGGACGGCATGAACACCGCGGCACTGCCGATCAGCCGCGGCTGGTGCGCGGTGACCTCGGCCTCCGCGCCGCGCAGGGTGCGGATCGCGGTCTCCAGTTCGCCGACGGCGGTGCGGTGGTTGGACACCTCGCACAGGATCGCCAGCACCTCGTCCCGGCGCTCGTCCAGGAAGGTCTCCACCGCCCGCAGCGCGGCCACCCGGCTGGGCAGCGGCACGGCGGCCGAGGAGGGTTCGGGTTTGGCCAGGGATCGAACCGAGCCAGTGCTGTTCACGGCATGTGCAGGGAGTGCGCGCATGTCGTCCTTCCCATCGCGGTTGAGCGAAGTAATCGGGGTGGCCGAGTTCCGGCCGGGTCGTTCGCGCAGCGGCACACCCTCGACGCACCACCGCCGCACCGAGCGCAGCGTCGCGGCCCGCACCGGCCGCAGCTCCAGCAACCGGCACAGGCCCTGGCTGGCCGCCGGGGTCCCGTCCACCACGGTCACGTTCATCCGGGTGATCGCCTCCACCGCCAGGTCCAGCCGGTCGGCGGGCAGCACCACCGCGCTGCTGCGGCTGAACCACCACAGCAGCAACAGGACCAGCCCGTACGGGTGGGAGAAGGGCAGCAACGGCAACAGCACGTCGGTGTCCTTGTACCCGGCCCGCTGCTGAGCCCGCCGCACCGCGAACCGCACCGTGCCCCCGGCCCGGATCACGCCCTCCTTGGCCCCGGCAGGCCAGACCTCCACCGCGTGCGAGCGCTGCCACCACTGGGTCAGGTCCAGCTCGAACCCGGCGGGCGCGGGCGAAGCCTCGCGCTCCAGTTCGGACAGTCGCAGCCGGAACCCGGCCACGTCGGCGGGCAGGTCCACCGATCCGTCGTGCAGCAGCCAGCGCACCGGCGCCCGCCGCAGGATGGCCGCGGTCTCCTCCGCCGACTGGTCCTCCTCCAGTAGGACCAGGGTGGCGTCGGAGTGCAGCAGGGTGAGTAACGCGATCACGTAGCCGATCGAGTTGCCCCCTTGGATCGCGACCCGGTCACCGGGGGCGAATCCGTTGTCCCGCAGGTGTTCCGCGAAGACCCGACATCGTGCGCGTAGCTCCTCGAAGGAGCGCACGCCGGTCTGGCCGATGAGGCCGACGCCGGTCATTGCCGGGCCAGGCTCAGGTCGTAGGGGTTGGTCAGGTGCGCGACGAATTTGGGGTCCGCGCCGATGTTGCCCAGGTGGCGGCGCAGGATGTCCACGCTCATCTGCCGGATCTTGTCCTGCTCGCGGCTGTCCCCGCTCTCGAACTCCTCGTCCATCCGCAGCGCCAGCGGCACGGCCTGTTCGAGTGCCTCGTAGATGTAGTCGCCATAGCCTTCCTGCACACCGGTGCGCAGCGCGTGCAGCCCGAAGCTGATGTGCCGCGACTCGTCCCGGCACATCGCGGTGAACGCCGCCTTGATGCCGTCGAACATGCTGGTGTCGCGCAGCGAGTGCACCAGGGCACGCTGCCCGATCAGCGCCAGCACACCCTCGGTGATCAGGTGGAACAGTGTGCAGGCCTGCAGCCAGCGACCGTAGTCCGGCGGGCTGTTGGTCAGGTCGCGCACGATCGAGGTCTCCAGCAGGCTCAGCTCGCGGTGCGCCGGGGTGGCGATCTGCCAGGCCTCGGCCAGCATCGCCCTCGGGTTCTCACTCATCTCCAGCACCTCCTCGCCGAGCCGGAACACCGCGCGGGCGTGCCGGGTCTCATCGGCGATCTGGGTGCCCAGGAACAGGGCGTACTCCTCATCCGGACAACCCATGAGGATCGGGCCCAGCATGTCCAGCCCGGTGTACTCGCCGATGATGAAGGTGGCGATGGCCTCCTTGAGCATCACCCGCACGTGCTCCGGCAGCAGCGGGTGGTTCAGCATGTCGTGGTCCTTGCCGAGGGAAAGGTCCTCGGCCGACCACTGCTGACGCTCCCAGCGCTGGTACAGCTCGATCGGCTTGGGCTTGCGACCGATCACCAGGTCCGCGTGGCGCAGGACGGCGTCCGCCGGCAACGACGGCAGCTCTCCGAGCTTCGCCTCGTCCATGTGAAACGTGCTCCACCTGCTCACAACCGACCTCCTAGCTCATTCGCACACACCACTTCCCCAAAAGTGGTGATAAATACGCGAGGAAACTTCAGGGGGTGCAGATTCTGTAGAGCGCGAACAGCGGCAAAGCTATGGCGATTGGCCTGCGACGTGGCCGAATGCGGCTGACCGTACCTGAGGCTCAAGCGGGGCTCAACCGTCAACGGTAGTCCCCTCATCGGGTATTTTTATAAGGTGGAGGCCAGCATGTAGGCCGATCACCCCTCATACCTGCCCCATCACCTGGAGTAGCCCCCAAGGATGAGTACCGGCAGACTTGTGCTGGTCCCAAGGTACTAAATCTTCCGGTTGACCCGGGTAGCTCTTCCTAGTACTTTCCGGGGCAGATGCAGTCTGTACTGGGGTTTTCGCACAGAGGTGTGGACAAGGGCGCGGCGACGCGAGCCCCCCTGAGCACGGGCAGCGGCATCAGTGGCGGCCATCTGCGGCGATGTGCGCACTAAGCACAACATCCGAAACAAAACTGGGGTAAGACTTCGACTCGGTAAGAGTTCTGTGCGTGTTTTCGGGCCCTGCCTTTGGCCCGTAACCGACCGCTCAACCGATGTTTAACTGAATTGTCCTTTTTTATCTAGCGACCCTGACCTCTGGAAGGGCCGGCGATGCTGCGCGAACCCAAATGCACGTTGGAAAGCCTGACCGGGGACGACTACGTCACCGTGTCCGACTGGCTCCGGCCCATGGCGCTGACCAGCGCACTCACCTCCGACGCGAACGAGCAGATCACCCCGGAGGCGATCAAGGCGGTCAACGAGAGCGGCCAGGTCCGCTACTTCATGGTGGTCACCGCCGCGGGCGATCGGGTCGGGGTGGTGAACTACCGGCGTAGTGGCGCGCACGGCGCGTACACCATCGGCGGGGCCATCGGCGACCCGGTGCGGTGGAACTCCGGGGTCGGCGGCGAGGGCCTCGGTCTGCTGATCGACCACCTGTTCCACCAGCTCAACGCCCATCGGGTGGAGTTCAGCACGGCTTCCTACAACAAGCACACGATGAGCCTGCTGACCAAGGGCGGCTTCGTGCTTGAGGGGATTCTGCGCGACTACCACTTCCTTGATGGCGAGTACCACGACCGCACGGTCTGGTCCCTGCTGCGCGAGGAGTTCGAGGCGGGCGCCAGGGAGCTGAGTGAGCAGATGCCGGTGGTCGATCTGGTGCCGGCCAAGGAGAAGCAGCGGGCCAAGGAGCTGCTGGCCAAGTACCTGGCCAACCAGCAGGACGCGGCCTGGCACAGCTTCGCCGACCGGGCCGCCCGCGAGCGCCCGTACTAGGCCGTGTTTGGCGGATCTAGGTCGAACCGGATCACCGGGCTAGACCACCGGAGCGGAAGGGCAGGCTGATGAAACCGTTGGTGGAACTGTATTCCCTGGCCGACCGGGTCTTCTTCGAGGACCCGGTCCGCTGGCAGACCGAGACCGCCTTCCCGCTGACCGAGGGTGAGCTGCCGCAGGGCTGGCGCCGCTCCGGACGCGGGGAGTGGGTGATGCTGCGCCCGCCCGCGGACCAGCTGCCCGCGCAGGGCTGGAAGATCCACGTCTCGGCCACCCCGGAGACCGCCGCGGAGATCGTGGCCATCGTGTCCGAGTACTGCCTGGACCGCTGGATCCCGTTCAAGTTCCTGCGCAGCACCGCGTTGCTGCGGGCGTTCAACCTCAAATACGCCCCGCGCGCGGCCAGCGGCAAGCTGATCACCATCTACCCGAGGGACGAGGTCGAACTGGCCGACACCCTCACCTCGCTGGACCGCCGGATCGGCGGCAGGCCGGGGCCGTACATCCTCACCGACCTGCGGTACAACCAGGGTCCGCTCTACGTGCGCTACGGCGGTTTCGACGCGCGCTACTGCACCGCGCCCGACGGCGAGCGGGTGCTGGCCATCGCGCGCCCGGACGGCACGCTGGTGCCCGATGACCGCAGGCCGGTGTTCACCACCCCGGACTGGGTGCGCCTGCCCCAGGTGCTGGACGAGAGCGTGGCCGCCCGCGGCGCCACCGGGGCCACTCTGGATTACCGGATCGTCGAAGCCATGCACTTCTCCAACGGCGGCGGCGTCTACAAGGCGACCCGCAACTCCGACGGGCTCGAAGTCGTGCTCAAGGAGGCCCGCCCCTACGCCGGGCTGGCCGCCGACGACACCGACGCGATCGTCCGGCTGGACAACGAGGCCGCCGCGCTGCGCGCGCTGGACGGCGTTCCCGGGGTGCCCAGGGTGCACGACGTGGTTCAGGTGTGGGAGCACCGGTTCCTGGTGATGGACCTGGTGCCGGGCACCAACCTGCAGCACTGGTTCGGCCAGCACTACCCGCTGATCGGCGTGGCCTCCACCCCGGAACAGCGCCAGGAGTACGTGACGCGCGCGTTGCGGGTGCTGGAGCAGGTGACCGAGCTGGTGGCCGCGGTGCACGAGCGCGGCATGGTCTTCGCCGACCTGCACCCGGCCAACATCATGATCAGCGAGCGGGACGGCGAAGATGTCCTCGGCCTGGTCGACTTCGAGGCCGCTTTCCCGATCGCGGAGAACCGCAACCAGCGCTTCGGGCACGCCGGGTTCACCAGCCGGGACAAGACCGGCGCGGACATCGACCTGCACGCGCTGGCCGTGCTCAAGCTGTGGCTGTTCCTGCCGCTGACCTCGCTGGTCGGCCTGGCGCCCGGCAAACTGGCCGAACTGATCGAGATCGCCACCGGGCTCTTCGAGCTGCCCGCGGACTTCGCCGCCTCCATCCTGGACGTGGTCGGCGAGGTGCCCGCGCCCACCACCACGGTGTCGGCGTTGCCGCGCACCTCACCGGCGCGGGCAGGCGGTGACTGGGCACAGGCACTGTCCTCGATCGCCGCGGCGATCAGCGCCAGCGCCACCCCGGATCGTGCGGACCGGCTCTTCCCCGGCGATCTGGAGCAGTTCCGCTCCGGCGGCGGGACCTTCGCGCACGGCGCGGCCGGCGTGCTGTGGGCCTTGCACAGCACCGGTTCCGACCTCGATCCCGAGCACGAGCGCTGGCTACTGGCCGACGCGGCCAAGCCTCGGGAGAAGATCGGCTTCCACGACGGGGCGCACGGCATCGCGCACGTGCTCGACCTGCTCGGGCACACCGGCTCGGCCGCGGACCTGCTGGCCCGCGCGGACGAGACCCAGATCAGCGATGTCAGCCTGCACAGCGGTCTGGCCGGCGCCGGGCTCAACTTCTTGCACCTGGCCGACCGGCATGATGAGGCAGCGCACCGGAAACGGGCCCTGGATATCGCCGGACGTCTCGGCGCGGCCATCACCAGCGGCGAGCCACACGGGGTGGACAAGCCGGCGGGCGAGCTGGGCCGGGCGAGACAGGCCGGCACGTTGGCCGGGCTGCTGCGCGGCTGGTCCGGTCCGGCGCTGTTCCTGCTCCGGCTCTACCAGTCCACTCAGGACAGTCAGTGGCTGGAACTGGCGGTGCGGGCGGCACATCGGGACCTGGACCTGTGCGTGGACGCGCACGACGGCTCACTCCAGGTGGACGGCGGCTACCGCACGCTGCCCTACCTCTCGGTGGGCTCGGCGGGCATCGCGCTGGTCGCGGACGAGCTGGTGCGCGAGATCGCGGACGAGCGGCTGCTGACCGCGCTGCCCCGGCTGGTCCAGGCCTGCCAGAGCGAGTTCGTGATCGATTCGAATCTCTTTCACGGCCGGGCCGGATTGATGGCGGTAATCGCTGGACTTTCCAGGGGCGCGTCTGAAACAATTAGTGACAGGCGGGTGAGAGAGCATCTCAACGGGATGCACCACTACGCACTCGCCTACAATGGACATGTCTCTTTTCCCGGTGACGGATGTAGCCGCTTGTCCATGGATGTCGCAACAGGTAACGCCGGCGTGCTGGTCGCTTTGACCTCGGCACTGCGCGGCGGGACTGCTTTCCTCCCGTTCCTGTCCGGCACAGACCACCGTGCCCAGCCCGGGAGTGCGCACCAGACCAGCGGTAACAGCCACCAGGAAGGGTGACCACCATGGCAATCCTCGACTTGCAGGGCATGGAGACCGGAGCCGTCGAACTGAACATGACGGGCAGCTCCTTCAGCATGCACTGCTGATCAGACCGGCCGGGCGCGCGCTACCCGGCTTAGTGGACATGTTCCTTTTCCCCGGCGACGAATGTGGCCGCTTGTCCATGCACAATGCACCACCCGTCAGGACAAACGAATCGTCAGGAAAGGTGAATACAATGGCTATTCTCGACCTGCAGGGCCTCGACACCAACGCCGCCGAGCTGACCATGACCGGCAGCACCGTCTCCAACGGCTGCTGAATCAGCTCCACGCGTAACACCTGAACACAAACCCGCAATTCTTCAGGAAAGGTGAATACAATGGCTATTCTCGACCTGCAGGGCCTCGACACCAACGCCGCCGAGCTGACCATGACCGGCAGCACCGTCAGCAACAACTGCTGAATTAGCCGGGTACGGCGAAGGATCCGTCTGGGTTGTTCGCCATCCAGGTGACGTCCGGTGCAGGCGCTCGACGCGGGCGCCTGCACCGGACTTTCCGCACCTCGCCCGGGTTCGCCAGGGCGGATGGGGGAAGAGGACCATGACCGCAGCGCCGGCCAGGCCGTCCGGCAGGCATCGCAAACCCGCCCCTGGCAGGCACCGGCTCCGCAAGGACCGCCGCGCCGGGCAGTACTCGGTCGCCCAGTTCGCCTTCGGGGTCAACCTGGTCGGCAACGGGATCGGCGGGGTAGGGCTGCCGCTGTTCGTGCTGGACAGCACCCATGACATCGCCTTCACCGGGATCATCGTCACGGTCGCGGTGATCAGCTCGATCGGCACCGGCCTGTTCATGGGCCCGGTGATCGACCGCTTCGGCATGCGGGTCTCGTGGATCTTCTCCATCACCATCGGCTCGGCCATCACGGTGCTGATGTACGTGCTGCACCTGGCCGGATCGCTACCGCCGTGGCTGCTGCTGGCGCTGTGCTTCGTGCGCGCCGCGGCCGACGAACCGGGCCGGGTCGCCACCTTCGGTCTGCTGCCCGCGCTGGCGGAGAGTTCCGGCCACTCGCTGGAACGGGCCAACGCCACGCTGCGCGCGATGAACGCGATCGCGACCATGTCCAGCCCGATCCTGGTCGGCGGGATCGTGAGCCTCTTCGGCAGCTCGACCATCCTGCTCATCGATGCCATCGCCGGGATCCTGGCCGCGACGATCGTGGTGTTCTTCCTGGTCAACGCGGTGGAACAGGTGCCGGCCGGGGATGAGCCGAGCGAGCAGGACGAGTTCGAGGGCCTGAGTTACCGCCGCCGGTTCGGCATGGCGATGAAGTTCTTCTGGGGCGACAAGGTGCTCAAGGTGCTGATCATCAGCACCACCGTGTTCGCCGCCCTGGACACCGGTCTGGCCAGCATCGGGCTGACCGCCTACGCCAATGAGATCCTCGGTTCGGTGGCCTGGTACGGCGGCCTGGTCGGCGCGTTCGGCCTCGGCTCGCTGGCAGGCACCATCGGCTACGGCGTGCTCGGCCCCAAACTCCCCCGCCGCGGCGTCTACCTGACCGCCTACATCGGCATGGCGGTCATGCTCCTGCTGCTGGCCTGGCAGACCGAGGTGCCGATCGCGCTGGCCATCATGGCCATCGCCGGGATCCTGACCAGCCCGGTGGACCTGCTCTACATGCAGGCTTTGCAGGAGCGGGTGCCCAAACCGATGTTCGGCGGTGTCACCAGCATCGCTACCACTATCGTGTCAGGGCCGAGTCCGATCGCAGTCTCCTTGCTCACCTGGCTGTTGGCCACACTGGGCAGCCATCACACTTTCGTGGTTATCGGAAGCTGCTATCTTCTGCTCGCGCTGTCACTGTTCCTTGTCCGCCCGCTGCGTGAGCTGTGAGCGGCACCAGCGTTACTGGGAGGTTCCATGTCGAAAAACGTGAAGTCGCTGTTCATCGGCGCGTTCATGCTCATCGTCGGCCTGATTCTGGCCTTCACCACCAAGGGGATCGAGACGCCGATCATCTCGCTGGACAAGGTGGGCGTCGTGCTCGCCGTGCTCGGCGGTATCGAACTGGTCATCACCGGCGCAATGATGATCTTTCCTTCGAAGAAGGACGCCGGCCACGCCTGAGCCGGTTGCTCCTGAACACAACGTCGCGGCCGGGAAAACTCTCCCCCCAGGGAGTTTTCCCGGCCGTCGCACGTTTCGGGCGTATCACGATTGCCTATGTAGTTTCATACGATCGGGTTGTTCCGCGCCGATGCTCGGTTACCATTGTTCCGCTGGCCTGTGGTTGCTCCGGCGCGCTCGATGAGTTCTGGGGTTGATGCCTCGCGCGAGGCTCCTCATCGATGCTTCTTAGTGCCGCACCACCAGGTCTGGAACTGTGATGACCATCCCTGGAGGCGGCCATGGCCGATGCCATCTACTTTCCCGGACTTGTTCCGACCACGTTCCCTGCCATCGCGAGTTTCCTGCAGGAGAACGAGTACGCGCAGGCGCGGTTACGAGCCGCGGACGAAGTGCTCGGCTACTCGCTGATCAAGGCATACGAACACGCCGAGATCTACGACTGGGAGGTCTACGAGGCCGGGTACATGGCGCTGACACTGGCGCTGGCCGACTGGGCCGACGATCACCTGGACCTGTCCCCGGTGGTCTTCGGCGGACAGAGTTTCGGCGCCATCATCGGCTCGGTCTACGCCGGGGTGCTGTCCTATGCGGACGGTCTGACCCTGGTGCGGGAGAGCGCCAAGGTGGAACTGGACTACTTCGCCGGCCTGGCCGAACCGTTGGGCTGCTTCTTCTTCTACCGCCTGGACGGCCCGGCCGTCGACCGGCTGGTGGCCCGCTGCCGGGCCGAGGGCCGCAACGTGGAAGCCTCGGTCTACCTCGACAACTCCGTGCACGCGGTCTCCGGTGTGATGGCCGATCTGGAGTACTTCCGCGAACTCGTCCGCGAGGAGGGCGGGTTCCCGTTCTACCTGATGAACCGGGCCGAGCACTGCACCATGGTGGCCGGGCTGCGGGAGCGGCTGGAGACCGAGGTCTACAGCAAGCTGGACTGGCAGCCGGCCAGGGTGCCGATGCTCTCCGACGTCACCGGTGAGCTGATCACCGATCCGCAGGCGATCATGGCCGACCTGCTGGACGGCTGGGTCACCCCGGTGCGCTGGGCCACCGTGGTCGAGGGGATCCGGCGCAGCCGGGCCGAGCAGGCCTACATCATCGGGCCGCGCAACATGTTCTCCCGGCTCACCGGCAACACGGTGCCGACCGCGGTGGTCACGCCGAAGGCCGTCGAGGACTACCGGGTCAAGGGTTTCGCCGGCCCGCACGGCCGGGTGCTGCCCGCGTCGGCGAGTGCCTGAGCCAGGGGGATCGCGATGAGCGCGAGTAGCGAGGCGGTACGGGACGAATTCCGCCGATTACGTCGCCGGGTGGTGGTCACCGGCTGGGGCGCGGTCACTCCACTCGGGATTGGCGTTGCCGACACCTGGGCGGCGATGTTGCTGGGGCGCAGTGGAATCCGCCACCTCTCCGCCTTCGAGTCGGGTGACCTGGGCAGTCACATCGGCGGTGAGATCCACGACTGGGACCCGGACGCGCACCTGCCGCGCAAGATCAGCAGGCGCACCGACAGCTTCGCGCAGTACGCGCTGGCCGCGGCCGCGGAGGCGATCGAGTCCGCGAAACTGATCATCGGTCCGGAGCTGGCACCGCGCACGGGCGTGCTGGTGGGCAGCGGCTACGGTCCGGTGAACTACAACAACAAGCTGCAGGACCTGTTGCGGGACAAGGGTCCGCGCGGGATCAGCCCGCTCTCCCAGGTGACCGGGGCGATGGACAGCGCGGCGGTGGAGATCAGCCTGATGTTCGGCGCCACCGGTCCGTGCCGGTCGATGAGCACCGCCTGCGCCACCGGCACCGACTCCATCGGCGAGGCGGCCAGGCTGATCCAGTACGGCGCGGTGGACGTGGCCATCGCCGGGGGCGCGGACAACTGCATCAGCCGGGCGGACCTGGCCGGCTGTTGCAATGCCCGTGCGCTCTCCACCCGCAACGGCGAGCCGGAGCTGGCCTCCCGGCCCTTCGATGAGGACCGGGACGGGTTCGTGATGGGTTCCGGCGCGGGCGTGGTGGTGCTGGAGGCGGCCGACCACGCGATCGAGCGCGGCGCGCCGATCCTGGCCGAGGTGGCCGGATTCGGCGCCAGTTCGGACTCCTTCCACTGGACCGCCCCGCACCCGGAGGGCACCGGGGCGAAGGCGGCCATGCGGGCGGCGATGCGGGACGCGGGCGTGGCGGCCGCGGAGATCGACTACATCAACGCGCACGGCACCAGCACCCCGCTGGGCGATGCCAGGGAGGTGCGCTCGATCCGCGAGGTGCTGGGCGCGCGGGCCACCCGGATCCCGGTCAGCTCCACCAAATCGATGACCGGGCACATGATCGGCGCGGGCGGCGCGGTCGAGTTGATCGTGTGCGGGCTGGCCATCCGGGACGGCATCGTCCCGCCCACGATCAACTGCGACCGGCCGCTGGACGCGGAGATGAACTTCGTCGCGCACACCGCGCAGCGGCACGACATCCGGATCGCGATGAACAACTCCTTCGGCTTCGGCGGGCACAACGCCGTGCTGGTGCTGCGCCGCTGGGAGCCATAAGCCCCCGTCCGTGCCCGGTGACCGTTCCCGGGCACGGACGTGGTCAGCGCGCGGTCCAGAGGCGGCAGTGGTGCTGGGCGCCCGCGTTGACCGAACCGGTGTCGCGAGGACTGAAGGACTGCGCGTTGACGCCGTCGAAGCGCGGCCAGCTCGGCTTGCCCGCCAGGTTGGGATCACCGTGCCGGGCGAACTGCGCCCAGTGCCGGATCAGGTCGGTGGCCAGCCCCAGCCTGCCCGGCTCCTCAGGGGCATCCCAGAACAGGTACTGGAGTTCGGAGCCGTGGTACGCGCCGAGCGGAAAGTCCGCCGGCGCCTGGTAGCCGAGGTTGGGCGCGTCCCGGTCGGCGAAAACGTAGGTGTAGACCGGCTGGCCGCGGTTGAACGCCTGCGCGTCGGCCAGGGTCGGGCAGGCCCAGCCGGCGTCGGTGCTCACCGCGGACCAGGCCAGTGCCGAGGTGTACTTGTCCGCGCCGGTGAGCGGGTAGGCCGCGCCGATCTCCTGGGCGCGTGGCCCGAAGCTGTCCCGCATCAGGTGCGCGTAGTCGTAGCTGGCCCCGCCGACCAGTGCGCTGCCGGTGTGCAGCCGCAGCTCGTCCCTGGTGAAACCCATGATCATCGGCACCTGGTGGGCGCGGCCGGAGTGCAGGACCGCGGCCGGGTCCTCGGGCAGCAGGTCGGTGTGGAAACCGGCCTGGGAGAAGTGGTTGATCAGCCCGGTGTCCAGCCACCGCTGCGCGTCCACCCGGCGCAGGCAGGCCAGGTCAGCGCAGTTCAGCGTGCTCGCCGCGTCCAGGCCCAGTGCTTCCAGCTGGGCCCGCGGCACCAGCAGCCGGTACTCGCCGGAGCCGGGGAAGGTGCCGTTGCGCGGCAGGTGCACCGAGCAGGAGCCGCTCTGCACGATGGCCCGGTCGATCAGCGGTTTGGTGGCGGGCACGGTGAGCAGCGCGCAGATGCTGAACGCGCCCGCGGACTCGCCGAGCAGGGTCACGTTGCCGGGGTCGCCACCGAAGCCGCCGATGTTGCGCCGCACCCACTGCAGGGCCGCCACCTGGTCCTGCAGGCCGAACGCGCCACCGGCCGGGCCGAGTTCGGGGTGGGCCAGGAAGCCGAAGGCGCCCAGCCGGTAGTTGACCGTCACCACCACCACATCGCCCTGCGCGGCCAGCCGCTGCGCGTGGTAGGAGGAGCCCGCGCCCCAGATGAACCCGCCGCCGTGCACCCACACCAGCACCGGCTTGCGGCCGATCTGCCCGGCCGGGGCGGTGACGTTGAGGTAGAGGCAGTCCTCCGCCGCGGTGGCCGGCCCCTCCCCGCTGGCGGTCTGCGCGCACCGGGGACCGGGTGCGACGGCGGGCCGCACCCCGTGCCAGTTGCGGACGGGACGGGGTGCGGCCCAGCGCAGCTCGCCGACGGGCGGCTCGGCGAACGGAATCCCCTGGTACTGCCGGACTCCGCCGTCGGCCAGTCCGCGCACCAGCCCGGCCTCGGTGCGCGCCATCAGCGGTTCGGCCGCGGTGGCCGGCAGCCCTGCCGCCACCGCGACCAGCGCCAGCACCAGCGGGAACAGTCGTCTCAACCAGCCGGACATCATCAGCCTCTCGGGTCATCCGCCTCCGCCGCACCGTCCATTGTGGACGCTGAAAGCAGGCGTCCGCCGCACAAGCGGATCCGCCAGAGGAGGGGTGGGTGTGCCCCGAATAGTGCTGACTCAGCCGGGCCGGATCACCGGATCAGGCCGGATTCGAGTCGAAGGTTGCCGGAATGTGCCCGGAAGTCCCCGTACTCGCAGCCAGCGGAGTAACACCTTGGAACAGCTTGTCCATCTTCCGGGTGATCCACTGTCCGGCGCTGACGGTCTCGCCGGGCGCGTCGTGGTTGGGCTGGTAGAAGAACGGGATGGACAGCCGGGAGGATGTGTTGCCCTGCAACGGGTTCACCACCCGGTGCAGGGTGGACCGCCAGGCCCCGCCGGTCCACAGCGCCATCAGGTCGCCGATGTTGACCACGAAGCTGCCCGGGATCGCCCGCACGTCCACCCACCGCTCGTCCTGCCACACCTGCAGGCCGCCGAGGTCGTCCTCCTGGTACAGCACGGTCAGGCAGCCGAAGTCGGTGTGCGCGCCGCGCCGGAGCTGACCGGGCAGCGGCGGGGTGAGCTGCGGGTAGTAGTAGTTGGCCACCAGCGCGGAGACGTGCCGGTCGAACCGGTCGTCGAAGTGCCGCTCGTCGAATCCCAGCGCCAGTGCGGACAATCGCAGCAGTTCGGCGGCCAGCCCGGACAGCGCGGCCAGGTACGCCAGCCAGATTTCCTTGAAGTCACTGGGATTCCGTGGCCAGGTGTTGGCTGACTTCCAGGTCGCCCAGTAGTCGCCGAGGATTTCCCGTTCCGGCTCGGGCAGCTCGCCGGTGACGTGTGCGGTGAAGGACTCGCACAGGTCCGGCGGGCTCTCCAGGTCCATGCTGCGCGCGGTGGTGCCACCGGAGGAACGGAAGGCGGGCAGGTCTTTTTCGTTGTCCGGCAAGCGGAAGAAGGCGTTGGTCACCGCGATCATGCGGTCGATCAGCTCTTTCGGCACGCCGTGGCCGACGATGACGTAGAAGCCCGAGGTCGTGCAGGCCGCACCGATCTCCTTGGCCAGCAAGGCTTTTCCGGCTGCGGTGTGCCGCGAGGAGAGGTCGATGACCGGGATGTGGTTCATGCGCGTTGTCCTTCCAGGTTGATGAGTGCGTGCAGCAGCGCGGCGAGCAGCAGCACGCCGAGGGAGGCGGTGAGCGCGCCCGCGCTGATGCCGAGGGTGTTGAGCAGTGCGGTGCCCAGGGCCGCGCCGAGTTGCTGACCGGCGTGGTAGGTGGCCGAGGCGGCGCCGAGGTCGGCCGGCGCCGCGCCCGCGGTGGCCAGCATCGCGGTCGGCGGCAGCACGCAGCCCAGGCCGAGACCGGTGAGCACCATGGCGGGCACCAGGTACAGCGGCAGGATGTCGGTGCTGTCCGGGGTGAGCCGGGTCAGCACGAACATCCCGGCCGCCGCGGCCAGCAAGCCGCCCTGGATCAGCAGCGCGGGCCGGACCCGCCCGTGCAGCCGCCCGGCGATGAAGGTGGACCCGGCCAGCGCGGCCAGCGCGTTGACGATCAGCGTCAGCCCGGCCCGCACCGGCGAGTACCCCAGCACGGTCTGCGTGTAGTAGGTCATGAACAGGAAGAACCCGAACATGCCCAGGAACATCAGGGTGATCGCCAGGAACGCGCCACCCCGCGCCCGGTGCCAGAGCAATCGCCGCTGTCCCACCACGAACGCCACCAGCAGCACCACCCCACCGGCCAGCAACCCCAGCACCACCGGCGATCCCCAGCCCCTGGCCTCCGCCTCCGCACAGCCGTAGACCACCCCGGCGAACCCACCGGTGCTCAGCAGCGCGCCGGCCAGGCCCAGCCGCTCGCCGCGCACCGGCAGGCTCCGCGGCACGAACACCGTGCCCAGCAAGGCCAGCAGCGCGATCGGGATGTTGATGTAGAGGCACCAGCGCCAGCTCGCGTACTCGGTCAGCAGCCCGCCCGCGATCAGCCCGACCGCCGACCCGGCCGCGCCCACCGCCGCGAACACGCCCAAGGCCCGCCCACGTTCCCGGCCCTCGGTGAAGGTCTCGGCCAGCAACGCCAGTCCCGCCGGCGCCAGCAGCGCCGCGCACACCCCTTGCAGTGCCCGCGCCGCGAACAGGGTCTCGGGCACCTCGGCCAGCCCGCCCAGTGCCGAGGCCGCCGCGAACCCGGTCAGCCCGAGGGCGAAGGCCCGCCGGTGGCCGAGCACACCGCTGATCCGGCCGCCGATCAGCAACAACCCGCCGAAGGCCAGCGCGTAGGCGGTGATCGCCCAGTGCCTGCCGCCGTCGGACATGCCGAGCGCGCGCTGGGCCGAGGGCAGCGCGATGTTCACGATCGTCCCGTCCAGCACCACCAGCAGCTGGGCCGCGCTCACCACCGGCAAGGTCCACCACCGGCGGGTGCCGCCGACCGGTTCCGCCGTCCTGATTTCCATGCACCGCAACGTATTCCGGTTGCCCGAGACGTCACACGAACCGGCAACCCGGGCAACCCGGTTGCCCGCCTCGGGCAACCGGGCCGAACCACCCGGGGATCGGGGCGCCCGCGCGAGCGCCAGGTTCGCCCCCGGAAGTAGGTGGTCTAGTCCACCGGGGTTTGGTCGAATGGAGGGGCGCACCAGGCGCGATGGGTAGATCGTGCGCGGAGTGTCCTTGCCGCCGGGGCCAGCCGCGGGATGAGGGGTTGGTTATGGGTGGCATGTCACGACTGCTGGGACTGGCGACCGCGGTGCTGTGCGCCGCTTCGGTGCTCGCCGCGCCGGTGAGCGCGGCGCCGGTGAGCGGGCAGGCGGAGACCTGCGCGGTGAAGTCCAAGCCGGCGGGCAAGGTCCTGCACGGGTACTGGGAGAACTGGGACGGCGCGGTCAACGGCGTGCACCCGCCGTTCGGCTGGACGCCGATCACCGATCCGCGGATCCGGGAGCACGGCTACAACGTGATCAACGCGGCCTTCCCGGTGATCCGCTCGGACGGCACCGTGCTGTGGGAGGACGGGATGGACGCGACCGTCAAGGTCGCCACCCCGGCGGAGATGTGCGCGGCCAAGGCGGCCGGGCTGACCATCCTGATGTCCATCGGCGGCGCGACCGCGGGCATCGACCTCAGTTCCAGCGCGGTGGCCGACAAGTTCGTGGCCACCGTGGTGCCGATCCTGAAGAAGTACAACTTCGACGGCATCGACATCGACATCGAGACCGGTCTGGTGGGCAGCGGCAACATCAACCAGCTCTCCCCCTCGCAGGCCAACCTGATCCGGATCATCGACGGCGTGCTGGCCGCGATGCCGTCGAACTTCGGCCTCACCATGGCCCCGGAGACCGCCTACGTCACCGGCGGCAGCGTGGTCTACGGCTCGATCTGGGGCGCCTACCTGCCGATCGTGAAGAAGTACGCGGACAACGGCAGGCTGTGGTGGCTGAACATGCAGTACTACAACGGCAGCATGTACGGCTGTGCGGGCGATTCCTACCAGGCTGGCACGGTACAGGGCTTCACCAAGCAGACCGACTGCCTGGACAAGGGATTGGTCATCCAGGGCACCACCATCCGGGTGCCCTATGACAAGCAGGTGCCCGGTCTGCCCGCCCAGCCGGGCGCGGGCGGCGGGTACATGTCCACCGGGCTGGTCGGCCAGGCCTGGCGCACCTACAACAACCGGTTGAAGGGCCTGATGACCTGGTCGATCAACTGGGACGGCTCGAAGAACTGGACCTTCGGCAACAACGTGAAGTCCTTGCAGGGCCGGTGAAACCACGGAGGGCCGCGTCTGCCAACGCGGCCCTCCCCTCCCCGCTCACTTCTTCCGCAGCCTGCCCCACGGCTTGTACACCGAGATCACCGTGGCGAACAGCAGCGCGGTGGTGGACACGATCGGCGGGTAGATCAGATCTCCCGGACCGCGCAGTCCGACCTGGCCCGCGGCCAGCTGGCGGCCGTACTCGGCGACCTCGATCACCCCGGACCGCAGCGCGAAGGTCACCAGCACCAGCAGCGCGATGTTGAGCACCAGTTTCACCGCCACCCACCAGTACCGGACCAGCCCGTATTTGGTGCCCAGCCCCAGAATCACGCCGCTGACCAGGCACAGCACCGCGAGGCTGAGCATCGGCCAGACCAGCAGTTCCAGCGCCTGGTAACACAGCGCGGCCAGGGCCACGTCCGAGGTGCCCGCGGCGGTGAACACCAGCACCGCGAGCACCACGTCGAGGCCGATCCAGCCCCCGGCGCCGACCAGGTGCGCCACCAGCACGGCCTTGCGGGTGCGCCGCGGCAACAACTTCTCCCGCTGCACGCCACGCCGCACCGGCGTGTTCCTCGGCCTGATCGCTTCCTGGGTGGTCATCGCCTGCTCCCTCGCCCGCCGGTCCTGGTCAGCAACCATGGTCGGCGGACGCGGGGTCCCGGTCGTCCGTTGAGGCGGTGAACCCGGCTACGCAGATCTGCGTAGCCCCGGCTCACCGGTCCCGGCACAGCCTGGGCAGCCAGTACCGGAAGTAGTCGCACAGGTTGAACACGGGCGGCGGTGGTTCGGCCGCGGGCGGCGCGGGTGGCGGCGGCGGTGGTGCGGGCGGCGGGCTGGGGCGGACCGGTTTGGGTTTGGCCGGGCGGGCCACCGGTTTGGGCGCCCGGGTGGCCGTTTCGACCACCATCGGCGGCGGTGGTTCGGGCGGGACGGCGTAGACCGGTGGTTCCGGGTCCTGGGTCAGCCGGACCGGGACGACCAGGATCGGGCTGGCGATCAACGGTGGACCGGGTTCGGCGGGACGGTCGAACAGCACGGCGCCGCCGGTGGCGGTGAGCACGCCGAGCAGGCCGAGGAGCAGGAGTCGTGTGCGACGGTGGGCGGTTTCTCGCACGGGGCACCCCCGAGAGTGGGTTTGTCCCGGTTAACGGGCCTGCCGCCGGTTCGGTTCACTGTGGACGGAGCCGGGTCAGCGCACCGCCTGGGCCAGCTCCGCCAGCCGTTGCCCGCCAACGGATCCGGACAGCGCGACCGCGGCGGGCCCGCCCCCGGTCCCGGCGATCAGCACCGCGGTGCCGGTCACCGCGGCCTGCCTGCCGCCCAGCTCGGTATCCCACCGGGGCGCCTGCCGGGACTGCCCGGTCACCGGGTCCCGGCCCAGATCACCCTGGGTGCCGACCAGGACCCGCTCGGCCTCGGTCGCACCAGGACGGCCGAGCACCAGCAGCACCGCGTCGGTGACCCGCTCGGTGGACCCGTACGGGCTGATCACGCCGAGCACCTCGTCCGGCGGGACCGGCCGCGGCTGCTCGAACGGCAGGCGCACCGGGGTGCCGGCGCCGGACTCCACGCTCTGCGCCACCCGGTGCGCCTGCTCCCGGTCCGGGACGCCGCCGACGAGCCCCCAGGCCCCGTCGGTCCACTCCCAGGCCACCCCGTCGCCCGACCACACCGCGCGCCGCCCGTGCACCGCGGGCGCGGCCTCCCCGGCGGGCGCGGGACCGCTGCCGGACAGCGTGATGGTGGCCAGCCCCGGACTGCCGTCGGCCCGCACCAGCCGGATCCGCTGCCGGTCCCGCCCGGTCTCGTAGCTGACCGGGGTGAACCCACCGGCCGAACCCACCCGGAAAGCCTGCCGCAACGGGTCGAAACCCACCGCGGGCCGGGCGGGCTCGGCCCGGAACAGCCCGCCGAGCAGGGCCGGCACCAGCAGCGCGATCAGCACGGTGACCACCGCGACCACCGCCGTGCCCGCCAGCTGCCGGACCCGCCGCCGCCGGGTCCCGGCCCGGATCGCCGCGGGCACGCTGACCGTGGACGGGGTGCGCGGCCCGGCCTGTCGCAACGGGGCGAGCAGCTCCTCGGGTTCCAGCACGGCTACTCCTTCCCCAGGTGGATCAGTGCGGACTCGCCCAGCAGGCGGCGCAACGCGGTCAGTCCAAGCGAGGTCTGGCTCTTGACGTTGCCCGCCGAGCAGCCCAACAGCTCGGCCACCTCGGCCACCGGCAGGTCCAGCAGGAACCGCAGCACCAGCACCGCCCTGGCCCGCGGCGCGACCCTGGCCAGCGCCGCGTGCACCACCGCCCTGGTCTCCACATCCGGCCCCGCGGGCGCGGCCCTCGGCGGCAGCTCCTCGCTCCCTCCTACCAGTCGGATCCGCTTCGCCCAGCCCAGCCGCTGCTCGGAGAGAAAGGTGCGGACCAGCATCGCCCGCACGTAGCGGTCCATATCGTCCGCGGCGGCGGCCCGGCGCCAGTGCACGAACAGCTTGGTGATGGTCGCCTGCACCACGTCGTCCGCGCGGTGCTCGTCCCCGCACAGCAGGTACGCGGTCCGCCGCAACGCGGGCAGCCGCGCGCTGACGTAGTCGGTGTAGCGCTGTTCCTCCGCGGCACGCACCCGGCCACCACCTCCCCTCACCCAGGGGACGCCGACAGCAAACGGCCCGGTTGTGTGGCTTGCGTCACACAACCGGGCCGTTGGCCGAAATAGCGTAGGCCGGTGGTCGATGGCCGTGGGCCAGACCCCTGGGGGTTAGGCCCGCCCACGACGATCCCGCCCGGCCTACGGTTGTCACTGTAAACACATCTGGGGCTCCGTGGGGGAAATCTGTCCGATTGACACCCCTGGTTCAAGGAATTCCCTAGAGAATCGGCTCAGGTGAGGGTGCGTCCCTCGGTCTCCGGCAGCGGCAGCGCGAGCAGCACGGTGGCCACCAGGAAGGCGTTGATGACCAGCATGATCACCGCGAAACCGCTGGCCTGACCCAGTAGCAGCCCGATCGCGGCCGGGGCGGCGGTGCTGGCGATGAGCTGCATGGCCACCGAGTAGGCGGCCCCGGTGCCGCGGCTGGCGGTCGGGTAGAACTCGCCGTTCCAGGTGTTCCACACGCCCCAGGCGCCCAGGCTGAAGAAGGCCAGCGCGAAGTTGCCGAGGTAGAGCTGGGTCAGCGAGTCGGCCGTGCCGAACAGGAACCCGCCCGCGCAGGCGGCCAGCACGTACAGCAGGAAGATCTTCTTCCGGCCGAACCGCGCGGTCAGCACCGAGGCGCTGAGGTAGCCGGGGATCATCATCAGCGCGCTCAGCGCGGCGAAGGCCAGCGAGGCGTCCAGGGTCAGTCCCTGCTGCGCCAGCAGGGTCGGCAGCCAGTTCTGCAGCCCCCAGTAGCCCCAGCTGAAGACGAAGTTGACCAGCAGCGCCGGGATCGCAATCCGGGCCAGCCCACCCCGGAACAGCTCCAGCGGATTGCCGATCCGCCCGCCACTGCCGGCGAGTTCGGCCTCCGCGTCCGGACTGGCCAGCCCACGCAACACCACCCGGGCTTCCTCCTGGCGACCCTTCGCGACCAGCCAGTAGGGCGATTCCGGCACCACCGCCCGCAACACGAACGCCCAGCCCCCGGCCGCCGCGCCGGCGAGCATGATCTGCCAGCTCCAGTCCCGGATCACGCTGGAGGCCCCGATCGCGCACAGCAACCCGATCGGCCACCCCATGGACAGGTACACCGCAGCCCGCCCGCGAACCCGCGTCGGCACCAGCTCCAGGAAGTACGGGAACGTGATCGTGTACACCCCGGCCAGCGCGAACCCCGACACCACCCGCAGCGCGATCAGCACGGTGGCGTCCGGCGCGAACGCCGAGCCGATGGCCAGCACGCTGTAAACCACCATCGACCAGAAGCAGGCGGGCCGCCGCCCGATCCGATCCGCCACCGGCCCCCACAGCAGCGCCCCCGGGATCATCCCGAACGACAAGGCCGACAACACCAGCCCCACGGTCGCCTCGTCGATCCCCAGCGAGGAGGCCAGGTCCGCCTGCACGTAGACCAGCGCGACCAGCTCCCAGGAGTCGATCACGAACGCGGTGAACAGGGCCAGCCCGATCAACCAGTGCCGCCGGGTGAAGGGCATGCGGTCGAACGCGGCGCCAACGGGCAGCGTCCGGGGTACGGCGGCGGTCATCGCTCTCCTCAGGAGTCGCCAAGAGTCCCCGAAGATAGTGCTCCGTACCCAACCGGTCACTGTGCGCCATGCCCAGGGCGTTGACAGCCGTCAGGCGGCCCGCCCAGCCACCCACCCGGGTAGACCTCTTGCCCCTGGCCAGCTCGCCGCTAACCGTTCGTAGGACCTGTCCGGAAGTTGCCTCCCTCGGCCCGTTCGGGTGCTTGTCGCCCCCGGGCCCAGCGGGTGTGATCAACCTCATGACGGTGCCGGATCGGGCGGGGGTGGTCGCGCCGGATCCGGTGCGGGCGTGGACGGTCACCGGGATGCTGGTGATCTTCATCGTGATCAACTGGGCGGACAAGTCCATCCTGGGCCTGGCGGCCGAGCCGTTGATGGCGGAGTTGCGGATCTCCCCCGCCGAGCTGGGCTTCATCGGCAGCTCGTTCTTCTTCCTGTTCAGCGTGACCGGGGTGCTGGTCGGGTTCCTGGCCGACCGGGTGCGGGCGCAGTGGGTGCTGATCGGGCTGGCCATCGCCTGGTCGCTGACCCAGCTGCCAGTGCTGCTCTCGGCCACCGGGACCTCGCTGCTGATCAGCCGGATCGCCCTGGGCGCGGCCGAGGGACCGGCCGCCGCGATGGCCGCGGCGAGCGCGTTCACCTGGTTCCCCAAGGAGAAGCGGGCGCTGCCGGGGGCGTGGATCACCGCCGGGTCCTCGATCGCCAAGATCGCGGTGGCGCCGGTGCTGACCTTCATCATCGTCGGCTACGGCTGGCGGGCGGCGTTCGTCACGCTGATCCTGCTCGGCGTGCTCTGGTCGGTGGCCTGGTTCTTCCTCGGCGGCGACGGGCCGCTGCGGGTGGAGGGACGCCGGAAAACCGTGCCGTTCCGCCGGATCGGCCTCTCCCGCACCTTCCTCGGCTGCGTGCTGGCCGCCTTCCCGATGTACGCCCTGGTCTCCATGCTGCTCACCTGGCTGCCCTCCTACCTGGAGAAGGCGCTCGGCTTCAGCCGCGTCCAGGCAGGCGTGATGTTCGGCCTGCCCAGCATCTCCTCGATCATCGTCATGGTCGGCATCTCCGCGTTCAGCGACCGCCTGCTCAGCCGCGGCGCCTCCAGCCGGCTCACCCGCGGCATCTTCAGCGCCGTCGGCCTGCTCGTCGGCGGCGGACTGCTGACGCTGGTCCCGTTGCTGGACAACAGATATCTCGCGCTCACCGTGGTGGTCCTCGGCTACGGCATCGGCGTGGCCGTCTTCCCGCTGACCACCGCCGCCGTCTCGCACATCGCCCCACCCGGCCAGCAGGCCAGCACTGTCGGCTTCCTGGTCGCCGTCTACAGCCTCGCCGGCCTGCTCGGCCCCTGGCTCACCGGCGTGCTGGTCGGCGCGGCCGAGTCCCCGGTGGCCGGGTTCAGCCAGGCGTTCCAGCTCTTCGGCGGCTGCGCGGTGCTCGGCGGGGTGGCGGCCTGGCTGCTGATCCAGCCGGACCGGGACGCCGCGGCCATCGCGCGCTGAGTTCTCCCGGCGTTCAGCCCCCGGTCACCCACGTAGCGAAGCCATCCCGCTTCCGTAACCGCCGTCCCGCACCCCGCGCGCGCCTGCCAACGTTGGTGTTCCGAGCTGCCGAGGGGGCGGGCATGGCCGGATTCTTCGGCACCGTGTTGGGGATGCTGGATCTGCTGGGCGGTGCGCTCACCAGCGAGACCGGGTTGTGGGTGCTGGTCGCCGGGTTGACCGTGGTGGTGGTCTGGCTGGTGGTGGACCGGTACCTGTTCGAGCGGAACCGGCTGGCCTGGCGGGTGGTGTTCGACTCGGGGCTCAACCTGAGCCTGCCGGGGGAGTTCGGCGAGCTGGAGCACTTCTTCCGCGGCCGCAAGGTCGATGCGCCGAGCATGGTCATCCTGGCCATCCGCAACTCCGGCAGCACCGATGTGGCCGAGCCGGAGTACGTCAACCGGCTGCGCTTCACCTTCGGCGCGCGCGAGGTGGTGGCGGTCAAGGTCTCCGAGGCATCCGATGACATCAAGGAGCGGTTCAGCACCGAGCTGGAGCACGCGGGCAACGAGGTCACCCTGCCCAAGGTGCACCTGAACCGGCGGGAGCGGTTCAAGTTCGCGGTGCTGCTCTCCGGCACCGAGAAGGGCGTGCGGCAGAGCAGGGGGCAGTTGCACGGCGGGCTGATCCAGGACGAGGCGGCGCAGCGGCGGGTCACCCGGCAGCGGGTGCTGCGCTGGGTGGCCGGCGCCCTGGCGCCGATGGTGCTGGTGGTGCTGATCGTCTCCACCAGGGGCGCCCCGGACGACTGCGGCGGCGACGGGCAGCTCCGGCTGATCGGGTCGACCGCGTTCGCGCCGATCGCCGAGGAGATCACCAAGGGCCACCTGGCAGGCTGCGCGGGCACCGAGATCAAGCTGGAGCCCAACAGCAGCCTGGAGGGCCTGCAACAGCTCCAGGCGGCCGGACCGACCGAGCGGCTGGCCACCATCTCCGACGGGCACGCCGGGGACGTGGCGCCCGAGCTGAAGCCGAAACCGCTGGCCGCCATCGTGTTCAGCGTGGTGGTCAACGAGGAGGTGTCCAAACAGGGCATCACCGACCTGACCCTGGACCAGCTGCGCAAGATCTACTCCGGCGAGTTCACCAACTGGGGCCAGGTCAAGCCCGGGGTCAGCCTGCCGATCCGGATCGTCAGCCGCACCGGCTCCTCCGGCAGCCGCACCACCTTCGAGAAGTACGTGCTGGGCTTCCCGGAAGACCGCCTGTCCCCCAGCCTGACCTCCCAGTTCTGCGAGACCAACGACCGCAACCCCGGCGTGCCCTGGACCCGCTGCGAACGCGCCCGCACCAGCGAACTGCTCGACCGGGTGAACGCGGTGGACGGCGCGATCGGCTACGCCGAGGCCCAGACCGCCGCGGACCGGGCCAAGTACCCGAAGCTGGTCCGGGTCCGGCTGGGCGGCAAAGAGCCGATCTACGAGCACATCGACCCGAAACAGGACAGCAGCTACCCGTTCTGGACGGTGGAGTACCTCTACACCAACGGCACCCCGGCCAGCTCGTCCATCCTCGGCCACTTCCTCCGCCACCTTGGCTCGGATTCGGCTCGGGAGAAGCTGCGCGCGGCCAGCTACCTGCCGTGCGCCAAGGGCGAGGACTCAGTGCTGGAGCTGTGCCGCAACCCACGCTGACGGCCTAGTTATACTCGGCCAATCATGCAGATCAGCGCGGGTGGCGACCCATTGTGAGCACGCAGGGCAACGAGGTGCTGGCCGAGATCGCCGAGGCGGTCCGGCTTCAGGAAGGACCTGCGGGGGTGCGGGCCGTGGTCCGCGCGTTCCGGCAGATCGGACCCGCCTCCACCAGGGATGTGAGCAGGCACACCGGGTTGCCGGTGCCGATCGTGGCCGCGGTGGGCAATGAGCTGCGGCGGCACGGGTTGCTGGGTGAGCAGCGGCCGTCCCGGCTGACCGAGGACGGGCTGGCGCTGATCGCGCACCTGGGGCTCGGGCTGGATCTGGACGCCGACTGCTCGCGCTGCGGTGGGCTGGAGATCCCGATCCCGCGGGCGTTGCAGGAGGCCGTGGAGCAGTTGCGGCGGATCGCCGCGGCAGGCCCCGGGGCGGATCTGGCGCTGGACCAGTCGCACTGCACCGCCGAGACCAAGGTGCGCCGGGTGCTGGCGCTGATCAGGGCCGGTGTGCTGCCCGGGTCCTCGGTGCTGCTGGTCGGTGATGACGACCAGATCGCCATCGCGATCGCGGTGGTCGAGCAGGCGCTGGGCGTGTCGCTGGTGTCCCGGCTGGCGGTCGCGGACATCTCCGACGAGGTGCTCGACTTCATCGCCGACACCGCCTCCACCATGGACTTCCGGGTCGACCTGGCAAAGCACGACCTGCGCGAACCACTGCCGCAGCGGCTGGCCGGGCAGTTCGACGCGGCCATGACCGACCCGCCCTACACCGCGGAGGGCGCGCGGCTGTTCCTGTCCAGGGCGGTCGAGGGGCTGCGGCCGGGGCCCGCGCAGAGCATCTTCTTCTCCTTCGGCGCCAAGGGGCCGGATGAGATGCTGGCGGTGCAGAAGGAGATCCTCGGGCTGAACCTGGTCACGCACAGCCTGATCCGCAACTTCAACGAGTACCAGGGCAGCGGCATCCTGGGCGGCACCGGCTTCTTCCAGCACCTGCTGACCACCGAGGGCACCGCCTCGGCTGTGTCGGGGGCCTATGAGGGTCCGCTGTACACCAGGGAGAAGCGCAGCAGGCAGCGCGAGTACGAGTGCGGCAACTGCGGGGCGAAGTTCCCGGTCGGCGTGGGCGCGGAGTGGAACTCGGTAGCCGACCTGCGGGCCGCGGGCTGCCCGAAGTGCGGCAAGGGACCGTTCCGGCCGCTCCAGCTCATCGGAGAGAGTTCGTGACCGATTTCCAGGTGCGGCCCGCGGTCGAGACCGACCTGCGCAGGCTGGCCGAGTTCGAGGCGGAGATCGCCCGGATCTCCTTCCAGGACGACGCGATCGACGATCTGGACGTGCAGGAACGCCGGATGGCCAAGTCGATGGCCAAGTCGGCCGAGGGCATGTTCGTGGCCTGCCGGGGTGCGGAGCCCGCGGCGGGCTGGCTGTGGATCACGGTCAACACCAACCCGATGAGCGGGCAGCGTTACGCCAACTTCCGCTCGCTGGCGGTCGCGGAGATCCCCGAACGCACCCAGGTCGGCGAGCTGCTGCTGCAGGCCGGGCTGGACCACGTGGACGAGCACGGCGTCACCGAGGTGGTGGGCAAGGTGTTCGCCGGCAACCTGCCGATGCGGGTGCTCTACCGCCAGTTCGGGTTCGAGGCCGCGCACCTGACCATGAAGCTCGACCGGCGGAAGCGGTAGATGAGCGTCAAGTGCGTGGTGTGGGACCTCGACGGCACGCTCTGGGACGGCATCGCCGTCGAGCAGACCACCGAGACCCTGCCCGCACCCCGGCCCGCGGTGCTGGCGCTGATCGACGAACTCGCCGCGCGCGGGGTCATGAGCAGCATCGCCAGCCGCACCGACCCGTCCATCCTCGGCCTGCTGCTCGCGGACGAGCTGCTGGCCGAGCGGTTCGTGGCGCCGCAGGCGGACTGGCAGGACAAGAGCGTGGCGCTGCGCCGGATCAGCGCCGAGCTGGGCATCGGGCTGGCCGCGCTGGCCTTCGTGGACGACAACCCGTTCGAGCGGGCCGAGGTGGCCGCGGCCCTGCCCGAGGTGCTGGTGCTGGCCCCGGAACAGGCGGCCGGGCTGCTGGACTCACCCGAGCTGGACCCGGCGGCGCTGACCCCGGAGGCCCGCGGCCGGGTCCGCCGCTACCGGGAGGACGCCCGGCGCAAGGACGCCGAGACCGCCTTCACCGGGTCCAGGGCGGAGTTCCTGCGCTGGTGCGGGATGCGGCTCACGCTGCGCCCGGCCACCGCGGCCGATGTGCCGCGGCTGGTGGAGCTGGCCCGGCGCACGCACCGGATGAACACCACCGGTGAGGTGCCGCCGGTCGAGGATGTGCTGGCCCGGCTGACTGACCCGGACGGGTGGTTCTTGCCGGTGGCGGAACTCAGCGACCGGTTCGGCGGCTACGGGCTGATCGGCGCGGCGGTGATCGAGCAGGACGCGGCGGTCTGGCGGGTGCGGTTGCTCGCGTTGTCCTGCCGGGTCGCTGGACGCGGCGTCGCACCCGCGTTCCTGCGCTGGGTGATGGACCGGGCGCTGGCCGAGGGCGCGCGGGAACTGCACGTGCCGGTGCGGCCGACCGGGGCGAATGTGGAGCTGCGGGTGCTGTTCCGGCAGTGCGGGCTGCGCGTCACCGGCCCGCAGCCGGCGGATCTGGCGATCCTGGGCCGCAGGCTGGATCAGGGCGGGCTGCCCGACTACCCCGAGTACCTGGAACTGGAGACCCAAGCATGAGTGTCGAGGCGGAGATCCGCGGTCTGCTGGCCGAGGCCGTCGAACTGGACCGCGCGGCGATCGACGCGCTGCCCGCGGACACCGGCCTGTTCGCCCCGGAGATCGGCCTGACCTCGCTGGCCGGGCTGAAGTTGCTCAGCGCGATCCAGCAGCGGTTCGGGGTGGATGTGGCGGATGAGGACATGAACCTGGACTCGTTGGAGTCCATCGCCAGCCTGGCCGCGTTTGTCGGCACGAGAACCCGCCGGTGACGCGGGAAGCGCCACCGGCGGGACTCGGGCATCAGTAGGTACGCCGGGCACCGTCACGGGGCCCGGTGAGTGGACAGTCTCAATACCTGTCTTGGTAACGATCGTCGCTGTTGTCAAATCGATCGTCGACCTGACGGCCGCCGCTCGATGGTCCGGACAGCTCTCGCTGAAGGGCCTCGAGGTCGGTGGTCGGCGAGCTGTACTTGATCTCGCGTGCGACCTTCGCCTGCTTGGCCTTAGCTCGGCCGCGCCCCATGGCTCGACCCCCTCGTACCCGGGGCAGGGCGGTCGGCCGATAGCCGACGGGCCCCGCTCGTCTCAGTATTTGTCCTGGCCGCAGCATACCTGGTGCGCAGACCGGAGCAAGCACACATACCCCGCGATCATGTCGCGGCGCGGCCTGGTAAAACATGCCGATTGAGGATCAGCTCGCCGGCTGGCGCGATCTTGCCGTGATCACGACCCAGGGCCAGGTCATCAGTGCCCAAGCCCCGCTGAGCAGCGCGTATCCCAGGAACAGGTACCACGGCCAGCCGCCCATCAGGTCCAGCAATGTGCCTGCCGGGGGCTTCTCGCTGAGGAAGCCGTAGTTGGTTCCGGCCAGTGGATTGAAGACGGACATCACCACGGCCCAGCCCGCGGTGACCGCCAGAGTGAGCCGGAAACTCCACCAGTCCGGCCGCAGCCGCAGGCCCCAGATCAGGAAAATCGCCGCCCACACCTCGAAGATGTGCTGGCTCCAGAACATCAGGAAGCCGAAGTCGGGGAAGTCCGGGCCACGCAGCGCCGGGGTGATCAGGGCCTGCACGGTGAGGGTGAGATTCCAGTAGTAGGTCAGCGCCAGCGCCCAGCGGGCGTGCGTCCACAATGCGATCACCGCGGCGATCCAGGCCAGGTCGGAGAGCTGGAACGGCAGTGAGTGGCCGATCCCGAACTCCGCGGGCAGCAGTACGTAGAGCTGCATCGGCAGGTGGCAGATCAGCAGCACCACGGCCAGGATCCGGCTGCCGCGCAGCCGGGCGGACTCGGTGCGCAGGCCGCGGCCGAGCACCACCAGCGCCGCCGCGCCGAGCGCGAACACCGCGAGCGCACCCCAGTGCGAGGGACCGAACGGGGTGAAATCGGCGGCCAGGACCGTCACCCGGCCGAGGTTAGCCCGAGCCGGTCATCCGGAGTGCCGGAACGCACCTGTTCGGCCCAATGTGCCCGGTTTGCCTGGGTTGTGGCACAGCGTGCGCGTACGGTCACCGCCCGTGGACAGCTGGGTGGCGGTGGCCGGGTTGTTGTTCTTCGTGATCGGCGTGGCCGGCGCGCTGCTGCCGAGCGTGTCGGTGCTGCGGCACCAGCTGCGCACCCGGCGACGCGGGCGCTCCCCCGTGCGCGAGCTGGCCGAGGGCGTGGCCGCCGGGCTGCGCCGGGAACCCGCGCCCGCGCCGCCAGGCGAGCCGGGTGAGCCGGAGTCAGACCCGGAGCCGCCTGCCGGGGCGCGGCGGCCCGAGGCCGATTTCACCGCGCGGCAGTTGCAGCTCTACGCCGACTACCACGAGACCGCGCTGACCGAGAGTTCGCTGAGCTTCCGGCTGGCGGCCGGGGCGGCCGGGGTCGGGTTCCTGGTGATCCTGGCCTCGGTGGGGATCCTGGTGTTCCAGGGCGGGGACGCGGCCTGGCTGGGCACGGCCAGCGGGGTGGTGTGCGAGGCGGTGGCCGCGCTGTTCCTCAGCGAGGCCCGCTCCACCAGGGAACGCGCGGCCCGGATGTTCGACCTGTTGAACGCCGAGGTGGTGCGCAGCGCGCACACCATGCGCGCGGTGGAGATGGCCGCGGCGCTGCGCGATGACCGGGAGCGGGAGCAGCTGCTGGCCGCGATCGCGTTGAAGCTGATGGACGCCGTGCCGCTCCCCCAGGCCCCAGCACCGGCTCCGGGCGAGGAACCGGCAGCTCCGTGACCTTTCTGGTGGCTGTGCCGTAACCACTGAGCGTGTCCGCTCGACAACGATAGGTAGGCCGGAGTTGGCGAGGGGGATCCATGGCTGGTGACGGGCTGCTGCGGCGGCTGCGGTGGCCGTTCGTCGGGCTGGCGCTGTTCGGCGCGGTGCTGCTGCTGGTGGTGTTCCTGCCCGGGCTGAACTCCGGCGCGCCACCGGCCACGGCGGAGTGCGCCGGGGAGCGGGTGGAGATCACCGTGGTGGTCTCGCCGGAGAAGAGCGACCTGATGAGCGCGCTGGCCAAGGACTACAGCGCGGCCCGGCGCCCGGTGCGGGACAAATGCGCGGCGGCGCGGGTGGTGAAGTCCTCGGCGCTGGGCAGCGGCGGCGCGGTGGAGGGCATGGCCTGTGGCTGGAACACCCAGCAGATGGGCGATGTCCGCCCCGACGCCTGGAGTCCCGCCGCCACCACCTGGCTCAAGGTCGCCCAGCAACGCCACCTGCAATGCCCCGGCAAACCGACCGGCGTCTCCCCCACCGCCGATCGCGAGGCGGTGAGCCTGGCCAAGTCCCCGCTGGTGGTCGGCATGCCCAGGCCGATGGCGGAGGCATTGGGCTGGCCGGACAAGCCCATCGGCTGGCGCACCCTGCTGGAACTGGCCCAGGACCCGGCGGGCTGGGCGAAGTACGGCCACCCGGAATGGGGCGCCTTCCGCCTGGGTAAGACCAACCCGAACCTGTCCACCTCCGGCCTGCACGCCACCATCGCCGCCTTCTTCGCCGGCACCGGCAGATCCGATGATCTGACCGAGGCCGACCTGGCCGACCCGAAGGCCGTGGCCTACGTCAAGGGCGTGGAGAACAGCGTCGTGCACTACGGCGAAACCACCCTGACCTTCCTGCAGAATTTGTACGAGGCGGGCCGCGGCCCCGGTGCCAGTGGCCTGGACTACATCAGCGCGGTGACGGTGGAGGAGAAGTCCATCGTCGATTTCAACCGCGGCCAGCCCGAGGGCCGCACCGAAGGCAAAGCCGAGCCACCCAAGGTGCCCCTGGTCGCGGTCTACCCCAACGACGGCACCCTGATGTCGGACAACCCGTACCTGGCCCTGGACTGGCCGGACACCGACCCCGTGCGCAAGGACATCGCCAAGGACTTCCAGACTTTCCTGACCGGGAAACGGGAACAGTTCATGGCAGCCGGTTTCCGCGATGCGGAGGGAAAAGCCGGGCCGGAACTCAGCAAGGAGAAGGGGCTGCTGACGGATCGGGAGCTGAAGCTGATCCGCACCCCGTCCGGCCCGGTGATGGCGAAGCTGCCCGCGGTGTGGCAGCAACATCGCAAGCGCGCCAACGTGTTGATGGTCATCGACGTGTCCGGCTCGATGGCCGATCCGGCGGTTCCCGGTGGGCCGACCCGGTTGGACGCGGCGAAAGCGGCGGCGGTGGGACCCGCGCTGGACAACCTGGCGCCGGATGACCGGCTGGGGTTGTGGACATTCAGCTCGGCGGCGCCCGGGGAGTCGACGCCGTGGCGGGTGCTGGTGGAATCCGGTCCGGTGTCCGCGGTGCTGCCCGGGTACCGGAAACAGGTGGAGAAGCTGGAGGCGCGGGGCGATACCGCGTTGTACGCGACGATCCGGCAGGTGCAGCGGGAAATGCGCCAGCAGCTGGATCCGGCGCGGATCAACGCGGTGGTGCTGTTGAGCGACGGCGCGAACCGGTATCCGGAGGACGAGAACCTGGAGAGTCTGGTCGCGGATCTGCGGCAGCACAGCCCGGAGCGGTCGGTCCGGGTTTTCCCGATCGCCTATGGGGAGAGCAGTGATCTGCGGGTGCTGGAGCGGATCGCGCGGGCTTCCCGGGCGAAGGCTTATGACTCGCAGGACGCCCGGTCGCTGGAGAAGGTCGTGGCACAGGTGCTGTCGAACTTCTGACACGCCGCCTGTCCAGTTGGCCAAAGTGGGACGACCACTTGGGCCAACTATGCGTACGACTTGGGCCAAACGGGGCGGGGCGGGTAGCCCTCGATCGGCCCTTGACGGCGATGCGGGCTTGCCAGCAGCATCGAGTCATCCGATGACTCATGCATGACTCGCCGCAATGTCGCGGTGGGGGTGTTTTTGCCGTCCGCCACGGGGTCCAGACATCGGATGTGCGGTGGGTTGTGCCGGCTGGAGGGCTTTATGTGGGCACGGCCTTGGCGGGTTCGGATCGGGTTGGGGTTGGTGGTCGTCCTGGGGGCGGCGGGGTTGGGGGCGCCGGGGAGTGCGGCGGCGGTGGGGGATCCGCCCGCGGCGGTGAGTGTGGGGCTGGGCGGGTATTTCGACAATGACGGGATCGCCACGGCGGCTGCCCGGGATGGGGATTTTGACGGGTCGGGGTACAGCTTTCCCGGGGATGCGTTGCCTGCTGGGCGGGTCCTGGTGGATGGGGTGCCGTTTGAGATTCCTGCTGCGGCGGCTGGGGTTCGGAACAATGTGGTGGCCATGGGGCAGCGGGTGAGCGTGCCTCGGGGGCGGTATCACGCTGGGCATTTGTTGGTGGCCGGGAGCTATGGGATGGCTTCGGGGACCGCGACGGTGCACTACGCGGATGGGTCCAGTAGTTCGGCGCACGTGGGTGGGGCGGACTGGTATGGGAGTTCGGGGCCGCTGGTCGCGCCGTTTCGGTATGGGCCGGGCGGGGTTGTTGATCAGCATCCGGTTTCGTTGAGCACGGCGCAGGTGTGGTTTGACGCTGGGCGGGAGGTGGTCGGGATTACCTTGCCCACCACCAATCCGGCGCAGGTGAACAAGGCCAGTTTGCATGTGTTCGCGATGACGGTGCAGCCCGCGGGAACGGGGCGGGCGCTGGCGGTCCGGGGGGCCCGGTCCACGACGAAGTTGTTGCGGGACGGGCAGGATGTCCAGGCGGTGGAGGCCACGGTGGCCAACCTGGGGTCTGAGTGGATCACTGAGCGGGATCGGGTTGTGGTGCGGGCCAACGTGTTCGGGGCCCGGACGGTGGCGCCCGCGGTGATTCGGCGGCTTGCTCCCGGCGAGGAGGCCCGGGTTCGGATTGGGATCGCGCGGGTTCCCGGGGCGCCGGTGAACACGGTGGTGGATGGGGACGTTGTGGTTGAGGGGAACGGGGTTCGGGCCTCGCAGGGGGTTCGGTTCACCTTGGGGACGGCGGACTATCGGGCTGAGGATGCTTCGCTGGGACGGCATGAGTCGCCTTATTGGTTTGATGACGCCAAGTTCGGGATTTTTGTGCACTGGGGGTTGTACTCGGTGCCCGCCTGGTCGCCGCCGGGTGAGCAGTACGCGGAGTGGTACTGGCGGTGGATGGAGGACAAGAACAACGCGGTGCACGGGTACCACGAACGTACCTATGGCAAGGATTTCAAGTACGACGACTTCATCCCGCAGTTCACCGCGGCCAAGTACGACCCGAAGGCGTGGGCCGAACTTTTCCAGCAGGCGGGGGCCAAGTACTACGTGCTGACCGCCAAGCACCACGAGGGTTTCGCGTTGTACGACTCCAAGGTGTCCGGGCGGGACTCGGTCGACCTCGGTCCCAAGCGGGACCTGGTGCGGGAGTTGGTCGAGGCTTCGCGGCGGCACACGCCGGAGCTGCGCAACGGGCTCTACTTCTCCATGCCGGAGTGGTACAACCCGGACGGGCCCTGGATGGGGCATGGGCCGCGGAATCCTTATACCGGCGCGGCCGAGCCGTACACCGGGTACGCGGGCGGGCGGGACTTCGTCAAGGATTACCAAGGGCCGCAGCTGAGTGAGATCGTGCGGCAGTACGACCCCGACGTGATCTGGTGCGATATCGGTGGGGCCAATGACAGCCGGAACGTGCTCGCGGACTACTTCAACCGGGCCAAGAACCGGCCGCGTCCCAAGGACGTCACCGTGGACGACCGGTGTGGCGTGCCCACACACGACTTCACCACGCCGGAGTACGCGACCTACCCGAACACCGTGGTGAAGAAGTGGGAGGCCAGCCGCGGTCTCGACCCGCGCTCCTACGGCTACAACAAGGCCACCCCGGACAGCATGTACATGACCGCGGACGAGGTGGTGCACACCCTGGTCGACACCACCAGCAAGAACGGGAACTTCCTGCTGGACATCGGGCCGCGCGCGGACGGGTCCATCCCGGAGATCATGCAGACCCGGTTGCGGGAGACCGGGAACTGGCTGAAGGTGAACGGGGAGTCGGTCTACGGCACGACCTACTGGGCGCGGATGGCCCAGCAGGGCAAGCTCCGGTTCACCCAGAAGCCGGGGGAATCGTTCTACATCACCTCGCTGGAACGGCCGGGCGCGCAGGTCGTGGTGGACGCGCCGGTGCCGGTCCGGGCCGGGGACCGGGTGCGGCTGCTGGGTTACCAGGGACCGGAGCTGAACTGGGCGATCCAGGACGGGAAACTGGTGGTCGACGTGCCCGCGGCGGCTCGGGCCTCGGGGGCGCACGCCTGGGTGTTCAAGATCGAGTATCGCTGATCCTGGCCGCGCCGCGGGACTCACCCTTCGGGGTGGATAACGCGGCGCGGTCCGGCGCGGTCCGGGGTGCGGTGTCACGCTGCTGGTCGAGCGCAGCGCGCATCCGGGAGGCATCATGCCGCTCAGGTCCCTGTCAGCACACCCTATTCGCGGATTGGTCGTCCTTTTAGGACTCACCGCCGGACTGTCCACTCCGGACGCACTGGCGGAACCGTTACGACTGGTGGACTACCGGGGCTACCAGGTGGCGGTCCCCGGCTCGTGGGAAGTCGTCGACCTGGACACCGCGCCGCGGCGGTGCGTCCGGTTCGACCAGAACGTGGTTTACCTGGGGAGGCAGGGGGATCAGCCGATCTGTCCGTCCACTGTGGTGGGACGGACCGAGGCACTGCTGATCGAACCCCTGGCGGCGGCGCCGATCCGGTCGGACACGGTGACCGCGGCAGCGGGTGCGGCCAGGGTGGCGGTGCTGCCGGAATCCGCCGGGCACGAGATCAGCATGCAGGTGCCCGCGGCGGGAGTGCTGGTCACGGCCTCCTATGGCGATTCGGTGGCCGGGATCCGGGCGGTGCTGGACTCGGCCCGGCTCACCGGGCGGGCGGTGCCGATGGCGGCCCGGTCGGTGACCGAGGCCAGGCCGCGGGCTGAGACCTGGGTGAACACGCCGGGTGATTTCACCGGGCACGGGTTCGACACCTGCGCCGCGCCGGCCAACGAGGGCATGGACACCTGGCTGAAGTACTCGCCCTACCGCGCGGTCGGCATCTACATCGGCGGCATCAGCAAGGCGTGCGGCCAGCGGTTCCTGAGCTGGGACTGGGTGCACCGGCAGAGCAATCGCGGCTGGCGGCTGTTGCCGGTCTACGTCGGGTTGCAGGCCCCGTGCACCGGGTTCCGCAACAAGATCGACCCGGCGAACGCGGGTCACCAGGGCTGGGCCGACGGCGATGACGCGGCGCACCAGGCAGGCAGGCTGGGCATCGGCGGCGGCAGCACGATCTACAACGACATGGAGAGTTTCGACCCTGGCAACGGGGAATGCCGGGACGCGGTGCTGAACTACCTGCGCTCCTGGATCATCCGGGTGCACCAGCGCGGCTACCGCACCGGCGTCTACAGCAGTGCCGCCACCGGTATCCAGGCCGTGGCCAACGCGCCGGGGTTCCCGTTGCCGGACCACATCTGGATGGCGCACTGGGACGGCGCGGCCAACGTGGAGAGCCGGTACGTGCGCGGGGACATGTGGCAGCGGCGGCGGATCAAGCAGTACACCGGCGGCCACCTGGAATCGCACTACGGCTGGGAGATCTACGTGGACAGCAACTTCGTGGACCGGACCTGGTGATCAGGGCCGGAGCAGCCGGGCGCCCAGCGGGGTCTGGCTGTGCAGCACCACCGGGCCGTTGCGGCGACTGGTGATCAGGCCCGCGTTGCGCAACACAGTGGTGTGCTGGCTCGCCGAGGCCGGGGAGATCCGGAGTCGACGGGCCAGCTCCCCCGTGGTGCAGCCGATGCCGACGGTGGCCAGCACCGCCGCCCTGGTGCCGCCCAGCAACGCGGCCACCGCCTGCTCGGTGGACTCGGCCGGGCCGCCGAACCAGGCCGGGTCCTTCTCCACCGGGTAGACCAGCACCGGCGGCTGGGTCGGGTCCAGCAGGCTGATCGGGTGCCGCCAGCAGAAGAACGAGGGCACCAGCAGCAGCCCGCGACCGTCCAGGTGCAGTTCCTGCTCGGTCGGGTAGTCCACCTCCAGCACCGGGTTCTGCCAGCGCATCATCGGCCGCAGCCCGGCCAGCAGGCCCTCCGCGCCGCCGTCGAGCAGCGACCGGGCCCGCACCGCGCGGTCGGCGTCCAGCTGGGCCTGCAGCGCGACGCTGAAGGGGGCCACCGCCAGCTCGTAGTACGCGGTCAGCGCGGTGGCCAGCCTGCGCAGCAGGTCAGGGTCGCCGTCGGCCAGTCCGGCCGCCCAGGACGGCAGGTGCTGCCGGCCTGCCAGCAGCTCCAGTTCCGAGCGCAACCGGCTGGCCGGGGTGTGCAGCAGCGCGTCGATCCCGGCCTGCCAGCCCGACCTGGCATCGGCCGGGGTGAGGAAGTCCGGGAAATAGCCGCGCTGGGGCACCAGCGGCAGCAGCATGCGCAGTTCCGGGCGGCACTGCGCGGTGGCCAGCCCGCCGCGGACCCGCGCGCGCCACTGGCCGAACACCAGGGCGCCGTCCCTGGCGCGCAACCGGTGCAGGCTGAGCATCGACTCCCAGAGCGGATCGGGCGCATTGGCCACCCTGGTCCGTCCCAGGTCCTCCGGTGTGAAATGTATTCGCAGCATGGGCGGTCTCACTTCCCCGAACACCGCGAAAGCTAACTGGACCTGCGCTTTTCAGATATAGGTGAATAAGAAAGCCAAAACACCCACGCTCCAGTGAAACTTCCACTACCGCAACTGGCAAGGACGGGAGCGAGCATGACTCGACGACTCATCACGATGGTGCTGGTCAGCGCCGTCGCCCTGCTGATGGGCAGCGCCGGTCTGGCAAGCGCCACCGAGGCCCCGGCGCCGGAGAAGGCCGCCGCCATCGCCGCACACGACCTGGGTGTGCAGGCGCAAAGCCGGGTTCTCAACCACACCTGGCAACGACAGCAGACCGGATACTGGTGTGGTCCCGGTTCCACCTGGATCGCGCTGAGCACCCGGGTCAGTCCGCCCAGCCAGCAGACGCTGGCCAACTACATGGGCACGCACACCGGCGGCACCGACCACATCGGTCTGGTCCGCAACGCGCTCAACCGGTTCGCGAACACCCAGTGGTTCGCGGCCAAGAACATGTACGACCCGCCCACCCAGGCCCAGCGGGACCTGCTCAAGCGGGATGTGCTGCTCAACCTCGACAACGGCTACCCGATGGTGGCCAACGTGGTCAGTGGCTGGCGCCCGCCGGGCTACCCGGGCGGCACCATCTACCACTACGTCGCGATCCTCGGTTACGGCGACTACGGCAACACGGTGCTCATCGGCGACCCGGCCGGTGAAGGCGCCGGCGGCGGTGGCTGGTCCAACGTGCCGCGTACCTACTGGATCAGCACGCACAACCTGGGCACCTGGATCGGCGGAAAGGGTTACGCCGCATAATCGTAATACGACTACGGAATAGCGGAATCGGGCGCCTCTCCCCACAAGTCCCCGTGGGAGAGGCGCCCGATCCTCGTGGTGTGCGGGTCAGGCCGCCGCCAGGGCTACCGTCGGCGACAGCTTGGCCGCACGTCCGGCGGGGAACCACCCCGCCAGGGTGCCGATGAGCACCGAGGCCCCGACGCCGCCGGCGATCGCCTCCACCGGAAGCGCCACCGGCCAGTCGTTGCTCATCGCGTAGACGATGCTGACGCCCAATCCCAGCAGGACCCCGAACACCCCGCCGAGCCCGGACAACAGCACCGCCTCGGTGAGGAACTGCGCCCGCACCTGTCCGCGACCCGCCCCGAGCGAGCGCCGCAGACCGATCTCGGATCGCCGTTCCAGCACGGAGATCACCATCGTGTTCGCCACCCCGACGCCGCCCACGAGCAGCGCCACCGCGCCTAGCCCGAGGAAGAGCGTGGTGAAGGTGGCCTTGGCCTGGATCTGCGCGGCCAGCGCGTCCGAGGGCCTGCTTACCTTGACCTCATCCGGGTTCTTCGGGTTCACCGTGGCGGCCAGCACGTTGCGCACCTGCTCCACAGTGGACTCCAGCGAGCGCTCGTAGACCGTGGTCGGGTGACCGTCGAAACCGAGCTGGCTCTTGGCGATCTCCCAGCTCACCATGGCCGAGCGGTCCAGCTCCTCGGCCAGCGGCATCGGTTCCAGGATGCCGATCACGGTGAACCACTTGCCGCCCAAGAAGACCTGCTCGCCCGGCTGGGTCACCGCCAGCCGCTGCGCCGCCACGCTGCCCAGCACCACGGCCGGGTACTTCGAGGTGGCCGCGTTGAACCAGGCGCCGGATTTGATCTTGCCGCCCAGTGGTTCGAGCAGGTTCTGCTCGACCGCCTCGACGCTGAGCCCGCCGGTGTTGTTCGGGTTCTCCTTGTCACTGCGCAGCACCTTGGCCTTGAGCGTGGCGACCGAGGCCGCCTGCTGCACCGAGCGGATGTTGCGCACCATGGCCGAGGCGTTCTCCGGCAGCTTCGCCGACTCGCCGAACATGGTCTGCCCGGCGCCGACCTTGAGCATGTTGGTGCCCAGTGCGGCCAGCTTGGCCTGCAACTCGGCCTGGCTGGAGGCGGAGATGCCCAGCACGGACACCATGGCCGCCACCCCGATCGCGATGCCCAGCGCGGACAGGATCGCCCGCGCCGGGCGGCCGAACACGCCGGTGAGCCCGGCCCGCACCAGGTCCAGCACGCTGATCCGGGCCGAGCGCGGCAGTTTCGGCAACTCGCCCGGCGCCGTGTATCTCCGTCTGATCATGCCGCCACCAGCCCGCTGTCGTGCCGCACCATGCCGTCGAGCAGTTCCACCCGGCGCGGCAGCGAGCGGGCGATCTCCATGTCGTGCGTGATCACCGCGATCGTGGTGCCGTCCTCGTGCAACTCGTGCAGCAGATCCAGCACCCCGCGCCCGGAGGCCGAGTCCAGCGCGCCGGTCGGCTCGTCGGCCAGCACGATCGCCGGCCGGCCGACCAGCGCCCTGGCGATGGCCACCCGCTGCCGTTCGCCTCCGGAGAGCTCGGAGGGCTTGTGCCCCACCCGATGCCCGAGGCCGACCCGCTCCAGCGCGTGCACGGCTCGTTTGTGCCGCTCCGCCCTGGGCACCCCGTGATAGAGCAGTCCGGTGGCCACGTTCTGCGCCGCGGACAGGTACGGGGTCAGGAAGAACTGCTGGAAGACAAACCCGATCCAGTGCGCGCGCACCGCGGACAGCTGCCGGTCGGAGAGCGATTCGACCTCATGGCCGAGCAACCGCACGATGCCCGAACTCGGGTGGTCGAGGGTGCCCATGAGTTGCAACATGGTCGATTTTCCCGAGCCGGACGGGCCGACAACGGCGAGCAATTCCCCGGATTCGATGCGCAGGCTGGCGCCCCGCAAGGCGTGCACGCCACCCGGGTATTCCTTGGACACATCGGTCAGCTCGATCACCGGGGTCATAGTCCGGCCACTTTCACCGAGGCGCCCTCGGTCAGGCCGGACCCGCTCACCTCGACCTTGCCCTTGGCGAACATGCCCAGCTCGACCGCGACCAGCTTGCCGCTGCCGTCCGGCTGCACGATCTCCACCGCGTACCCGCCCTCAGCGAGCGCGAGCAGCGCGCCGATCGGCACGGTGAGCACGTTCTCCTTGCGGCGACTGGTGAACTCCACCTGCACCGGCGCGGCGTCCAGCTTGCCCACCGCGTCCGGCTCGTTGAGCTGCACCTCGACCTTGATCACGGTCTTGCCGCCGCCGCCGCCGTTCTGCTCCTCGGTCTTCTCCGCGACCGAGCCGACCGAGGTGACCTTGCCCTTGGTGGACTTGCCGCCGGGCAGGTTCACCACCACCTCGGCGCCCTCCTGGGCCAGCGACTGCTTCTCCACCGGCACGTCCACGGTGACCGTGCGGGTGGTGCCGGTGCCCGAGACCACCTTGCCCTGGGCAGGCGCGCCCAGCAGTGCGTCCACAGTGGACACCCGGAAGGCGCCGGGCTGGACCACCACCGCGGCCGGGTCGACCGCGCCGCTCTGCTCAAGGCCGAGCTTCTTCTGCCACTTCTTCACCGCGGCCGCGGTCTTGGCGTCGAACTTGTCGTCCACGGTGAACCCGCCGTAGCCCAGCGCCCGGAGGTTCTGCTCCAGGATCCGCACGTCCGCGCCCTTGTCCATCCCGGACTCCAGCTTGCGCCAGAACGGCTTGTCCCCGAACAACAACGGCACCGGCTTGTCATTGACCTTGTACACCGCGTCGCCGCGACCGAGGTGGTCACCGGGCTTGGGCAGCCAGGTGACCACCCCGCCACCGGCAGCGGTGACGTCGAACTTCCCGCTGTAGCCGAGTTTGCCGGACAGCTCCTCGTGCTCCTCCAGCGTGCTCCGCAGCACCTTGCTGGTCTTGGTCTGCGGCTGCTGGTTTCCCTTGTCCGCGTTGGCGTCCCCGCCCTGACCCAGCACCAGCACCGCGGTCACGCCGACCGCGACCACGGTGGCCGCGGTCAGGATCACGTACGGCCAGCGGCGCCTGGCTGGGCGCGATGATTCCTGTTCGATCATTTCACCGGCTCCGCGGAACCAGCGCCTGCCATGCCCATGCCGCATTCCTTCATGATCTTCTCGGCCTTCTCCTTGTCCCCGCCGAAGTCGATCGTCGCGCCGTTGCCGCCCTCGGCCTCCTTGACCTCGATGCCCTTGTCCCGCAGGCACTGGTTCATCTTGGCCCTGCGGTCCTTCTCCTTGGGGTCGTTGGGGTCGTAGTTGCTCTTGGGCAGGTACTTCTTGCAGGCCTCACTGGCCTTGTCCATCTTGTTCTTGTCCAGGCCCTCGGCCGGGATCGCGCGGGCCATGCCGCCCGATTCGGGGTCGGGGTCCGGGAAGTCGACGCCGTTCTCCCGCATGCAGGAGGCGAACTTGAGCATCGCGGCCTTGGGGTCCTTGGGCACGTCGTCGCCGGCCTTCTGCTCGTTGCCCTTGTTGCCGCCGTTGAGGCTGGCCGGGCCGTCGCCCTTGTTCTCGCCACCACCACAGGCAGTCAGGGTGAAAGCGGCCACCAGCGCGGTGGCACCCAGGCCCAGCCGGGTCAGCGTCTTCATCGGTTCCTCCTCACCGCGTCGGACCCGTTGGCCCGGCGTTTGGTGCCAGGTCTACGCGGACGGGTGTTTCCGGAGGCTCTCCGCCGGTGGAAACGTTCCGGAAACCCCGGGTCGGCGCATACTCGGTGCCATGCGGGTACTGGTGGCCGAGGACGAGGTCGTGCTCGCCGAGCTGGTGGCCTCCGGGCTGCGCGCGGAGGCGATGGCGGTGGACGTGGTGCACGACGGGCTGGACGCGCAGGAGCGGCTGGCCGTGCACGACTACGACGTGCTGGTGCTCGACCGCGACCTGCCCGGCAGGCACGGCGACGACGTGTGCGCCGAACTGGCCACCCAGGGCAGCCGCACCAAGGTGCTGATGCTCACCGCCGCCGGGTCCCTTGAGGACAAAGTGGACGGTCTGCAACTGGGCGCCGACGACTACCTGACCAAGCCCTTCGAGTACCCCGAGCTGCTGGCCAGGGTGCAGGCACTGGGCAGGCGCAGCCAGCCCGCGCTGCCGCCGGTGCTGGTCCGCAACGGCGTCCGGCTGGACGTGGCCAACCGCCTGGTGAGCCGAGACGGGCGGCGGATTGACCTGTCCCCCAAGGAATTCGCCGTGCTCTCCGTGCTGCTGCGGGCCCAGGGCGCGGTGGTCAGCTCGGAACGGCTGCTGGAACTGGCCTGGGACGAGCACGCCGACCCGTTCACCAACGCGGTCCGGGTGGCCATGTCCAAGCTGCGCGCCAAACTCGGCGAGCCGCCGGTGATCGAGACGGTGCCCAGTGCCGGCTACCGGATCTGAGCGCACACCGCCCCGGCTGACCGTCCGGGTCAAGCTGACCGCGCTCTACGGCGCGCTGTTCCTGGGCAGCGGCGCGGTGCTGCTCACCGTGATCTACCTGCTGGTGCGCGATCAGCTCTCGTTCCGGCTCGGCACCGCGGTGGCCCGCACCATCCCGATGGAGGGGTTGCAGGCCTCGACCGCGCTGCGCCAGACCCGGCCGGACGGCACGCTGGCCTTCCTCCCCGCCGCCGAGGTGACCAGGGCGGTGGAGGCCACCACTCTGGAGACCCTGCTGCTGATCTCCATCCTGTCGCTGATCGGGGTGGCCGCGGTGTCGGTGGCCGCTGGCTGGTGGCTCTCCGGCCGGGTGCTGCGGCCGCTGCACACCATCACCGCCACCGCGCAACGGCTCTCCTCCTCCAACTTGCACGAGCGGCTGGCGATCAAGGGCCCGCCGGATGAGCTGACCGAACTGGCCGAGACCTTCGACCGGATGCTGGACCGGCTGGAATCCTCCTTCGACAGCCAGCGCCGGTTCGTGGCCAACGCCTCACACGAGCTGCGCACCCCCCTCGCGGTGCAGCGGGCCGCGGTGCAGATCGGGCTGGCAGGCAATCCCACGCCGGAGAAGGCGGCCGAGATCCGCGAGCAGCTGCTCACCGCGAACCGGCGGATCGAACGACTCATCGACGGCCTGCTGGTGCTCGCCCGCAGCGACCGCGGCCTGGCCAAACGCACCAAGGTCGACCTGCACACCGTGGTCGCCGAGGCGGTCGAGCAGTACCGGGCCGAGGCCGGGCAGCGGGAGATCGAACTCCAGGTGCGGATCACCGAGGCGACCGTCTCCGGCGACCGGGTGCTGCTCACCCAGCTGGTCACCAACCTGGTCTCCAACGCGATCCGGCACAACACCGAGGGCGGCACGGTGTGGGTGCGCACCGACGTCTTCGGCGGCCTCACCGTGTCCAACACCGGGCCGAAGGTGCCCGCCGGACAGATCCCGCAGCTGTTCGAGCCGTTCCGGCGGGGCGAGGGCCGCACCGACAAGGGCGAAGGCGCCGGACTGGGCCTGTCCATCGTGGATTCGATCACCCGCGCGCACGGCGGCACGGTCAAGGCCGAGCCCCGGCCGGACGGCGGGTTGCGGGTCAAGGTCGAGCTGCCCAGGGGTTGACAGACCCCTCGGCCGTCCCGGAAGGTTCGCGGCACAACCGCATATCGGCCGTTTGAGCTCGGGCGGGAGAGATCCCGGCACGAAGCACGCGCGGGACGCCGAAGGAGCAACCACTCCCCGGAAACTCTCAGGCAACGTCACCGTTCGAGCGAGGCGACTCTGGAAAGCAGGTGGGTTCGCCCACCTCACCCACGGTGCAACCCGCGTCCGCGCGGCGAAGCTCTCAGGTCCCATGACAGAGCGGGGAGGCTCAGCAGCGGTGTCCGCATGCCGGTGGACGCCTCGACCCCAGGAGCCTCCCGTGACCGCAGTCGGCGCGTCCCGCCGCAGCCCCCTGCACGCCCAGCACGTCGCGCTGGGCGCCCAGTTCACCGACTTCGCCGGGTGGTCGATGCCGCTGCGCTACGGCAGTGAGCTGGCCGAGCACAAGGTGGTGCGCGAGGCGGCCGGGCTCTTCGACCTCAGCCACATGGGCGAGATCGAGATCTCCGGTCCGGAGGCAGGCCGGGTGCTGGACTACGCGCTGGTCGGCGCGATCGGCTCGCTGGCCGTGGGCCGGGCCCGGTACACCATGCTCTGCCACACCAACGGCGGCGTGCTGGACGACCTGGTCGTCTACCGGCAGGCCGAGCGCAAGTTCCTGGTGGTGGCCAACGCCTCCAACGCCGCGGTGGTGCGGGCGCTGCTGGGTGAGCGGGCGCACGGGCTGAGCGCCGAGGTGATCGACCGGTCCGCCGAGACCGCGCTGATCGCGGTGCAGGGGCCGATCGCCGCCGAGATCGTCACCGCGGTCACCGGCGAGGACCTCACCGGCCTGAAGTACTACGCCGGCCGCCCCGCGGTGATCGCCGGGCACCCGATCTACCTGGCCCGCACCGGCTACACCGGCGAGGACGGCTTCGAGGTCTACGTGGCCGCCGAACTGGCCGAGGCGGTGTGGCGGCGGATCGCCGAGGCCGGGGAGCCGCTGGGGCTCAAGCCCGCCGGGCTGGCCTGCCGGGACACCCTCCGGCTGGAGGCGGGCATGGCGCTGTACGGCAACGAGCTGCACGTCGGACTGACCCCCTTCGACGCCGGACTCGGCCGGGTGGTCCGCTTCGACAAGCTCGGCGACTTCGTCGGCCGGGCCGCGCTGGAAGCCCGTCAGCACACCACCCGGGCCCTGGTCGGACTGGCCGGCAAGAGCCGCCGCAGCCCGCGGGCCGGTCAGCTGGTCAAGCTCGCCGACGGCACCGTGGTGGGCGAGATCACCAGCGGCGCGCCCTCCCCCACCCTGGGTCACCCGATCGCGATGGCCTACCTCGACCACGCGCACACCGCGGCGGGCACCGAGGTGCTGGTGGACGTGCGCGGCAACGCCGAACCGGCGGAAGTGGTCGCGCTGCCGTTCTACAAGCGCTCGCGCTGACCCCTCCCACCTGCACATACTTTCCCCGAAAGGCTGTTTTTGCGATGCCGGTTCCCAGCGAGCTGCACTACACCAAGGACCACGAGTGGATCACCGACGGTCCCCTCGCCACAGTCGGGATCACCGCCTACGCCGCCGAGGCGCTGGGTGACGTGGTCTTCGTCCAGCTTCCCGAGGTGGGGGCGGTGGTGAGCGCCGGTGAGGCGTGCGGTGAGATCGAGTCGACGAAATCGGTCAGCGACCTGCTGGCCCCGGTCTCCGGCACGGTGACCGAGGTCAACCAGGCCGTGGCCGAGGATCCGGCGTTGCTGAACTCCGACCCGTTCGGAGCCGGGTGGCTGATCAGGATCAACCGCGCGGCCCCGGACGGGGAGCTGCTCACGCCGGATGAGTACGACGAGCTGACCGCAGGCTGAAAGGAAGACCCGATCATGTCCACTTTGGACACGCCGCTCGCGCAGATCGACCCGGAGATCGCCGAGGTGCTCGGCGCCGAACTCCGCCGCCAGCAGTCCACCCTGGAGATGATCGCCTCGGAGAACTTCGCCCCGGTGGGCGTGCTCGAGGCGCAGGGCTCGGTGCTGACCAACAAGTACGCCGAGGGCTACCCCGGCAGGCGCTACTACGGCGGCTGCGAGCACGTCGACGTCTCCGAGCGCCTGGCCATCCAGCGGGTCAAGGACCTCTTCGGCGCCGAGCACGCCAACGTGCAGCCGCACTCCGGCGCGCAGGCCAACGCCGCGGTCATGCACGCGCTGCTCACCCCCGGGGACAAGATCCTCGGCCTGGAGCTGGCGCACGGCGGGCACCTCACCCACGGCATGCGGATCAACTTCTCCGGCAAGCTCTACGACGTGGCCGCCTACCAGGTCCGCGAGGACACCGGCCTGATCGACATGGCCGAGGTGGAGCGGCTGGCCAAGGAGCACCAGCCCAAGATGATCGTGGCCGGCTGGTCGGCCTACCCGCGCCAGCTGGACTTCGCCGAGTTCCGCCGGATCGCCGATGAGGTGGGCGCCTACCTGATGGTGGACATGGCGCACTTCGCCGGGCTGGTCGCGGCCGGGCTGCACCCCAGCCCGGTGCCGCACGCGCACGTGGTGACCACCACCACGCACAAGACCCTGGGCGGACCGCGCGGCGGCACCATCCTGAGCACCCAGGAGTTCGCCAAGAAGATCGACTCCGCGGTGTTCCCGGGTCAGCAGGGCGGGCCGCTGGAGCACGTGATCGCGGCCAAGGCGGTGGCGTTCAAGATCGCCGCGAGCGAGGAGTTCGCCGAGCGGCAGCGGCGCACCCTGTCCGGGGCCAAGATCCTGGCCGAGACGCTGGTCAAGGCAGGCGGCGGGGTGGACGTGCTCACCGGCGGCACCGACGTGCACCTGGTGCTGGCCGACCTGCGCAACCACGAGCTGGACGGCAAGCAGGCCGAGGCCCGGCTGCACGAGGTGGGCATCACGGTCAACCGCAACGCGGTCCCGTTCGACCCGCGCCCGCCGATGGTCACCTCCGGCCTGCGCATCGGCACCCCCGCGCTGGCCACCCGCGGCTTCACCGACGCGGACTTCGCCGAGGTCTCCGACGTGATCGCCAAGGCGCTCACCCCGGACTTCGACGCGACCGCCCTGCGCGCCCGGGTCACCGACCTGGCCGCCAAGCACCCCCTCTACCCCAACCTCTGACACCAATTTGGGCCAAGTCGTACGCCCGGTTTGCCCAACCAGGCGTACGACTTGGCCCAACTCGACGGGTTGGCGGTTGTGGGTCAGGCGGCGATGGGGCCCGCGTGGCGGACCGGGCGGTGGGTTTTCTGGGCGGCGCGGGCGGCGCGGGTGGCCTTGATCCGCTCGGTGCGGGCCACCTTCACGGCCTTCGGCTCGCCCTGGCCGTCGACCACGGCCGGGAGGATCATCAGCGCCAGCACCAGCAGGCTCAGCACCGCACCGGTCCAGGTCAGCACCATCTCCAGCATCGTGGTCTCCTTCGCTTCGCGCTCTCTGTGTCTGAAACCAGTTTGCGCTGGTAGACCCCGCTTGCGGATCGGCCGTTAAGCCATCCTGACCCCGACCGTTCGGCCAGTCGGCGGACTGGCCGAACGGCCGAGGGCTCACTCCTCGGCGTAAGCCTGAGGGGAGATCCTGCGCAGCAGCGGACCGCAGGCCGAGGCCGCGACCATGGCGACGCCGAAGCCGACCACCAGTGGCGTGACCAGCCAATAGTTGACTGTCAGCGGCGCCTGGACCACCGTCATCAGCCCCCCGCCGACCGCCAGCCCGGCCAGGCCCGCGCCCAGGGTGGCCACCAGGGAGGGCAGCGCCGCCTCGGTGCGCAACGCCCTGGCCAGCACCCGCACCGGGGTGCCTGCCGCGATCAGCGCGGCCAGCGTGCGCCTGCGGTCGACCACCGAGCCGGCCGCGGTGATGGCGGCGCTGATGCCGCCGAGCAGTCCGGCGATGATCAGGCCGATCAGCGCGATCCGGCGCATGTCGCCGACCTGCATGGTGTCCCGGCCCTGCTGGGCCTCCAGTGAGCCGATCCGGCCGCCGGGCACCTGCTCGATCAGCAGCGTGCGCACCAGCTCGGCGTTGGCCGGGCTGGTCATCACGGTCAGCGTGTAGCCGGTGAGCTGGGCGCCCTTGGGGATCAGCGCGGGGTCGATGATGATCGTGCCGCCCGCCTTGCCGTTGTCCCCGGCCATCTGGTGCACGACCGGCTTCGCAGGCAGCGGGGTGCTGCCCTCGTCCCGGCCCGCGTAAGTGGACAGCTGCAGCGGCCCGGACGGGTACTGCTGCCCCTTGCCGACCCGGACGCCGGGCGCGCCGCCGCACTGGCCGAGTTGCAGCCACATCAGCGCGGTGGCGTCCTCGCAGCCGAGCACGATCGCCCGGCCGACGTAGTTGCCGCTCTGGTTCTTGAGGTTGCCGTGCGCGGCCACCCCGACCGGGGTGTTCACCCCGCGCTTGGCCAGTTCCACCCGCAGCCGTTCGGCCGCGGTCTGCACCTCGTGCGAGCTGACCGTGGTGTAGAGCACGCCCTCCTTCCACGGCTGCCAGGTCCGGTCGTCCACCTTGCGCTCCAGCGAGGGCAGCACGGTCAGCGCCAGGCTGCCCGCGAACACCGCGAGCACCACGCCGGAGGCGGCCCGGTAGGCGGCCTTGGGGTCATCGCGCAGCCGTCGCCCGGCGAGCAGGGTGGACGGGCGGCGCCAAACCTTCGTGAAGATCCGGCCGACCACCGAGGTCAGCCACGGCCCGACCACCGAGGCGGCCAGTGCGATCCCGGCCAGTCCGCCGATGAGCACCGAGGTGCCGCCGGTGGCGCTGGCCACGCTGATGCCGCCGATGAAGGCCCCGGCCGCGGCGATGAGGATGAGCAGCCGCCACGCGCTGGGCGGCTTGCGGCTGTGCTGCTGCGCCGCGCCCAGCGGCTGGGTGAGCACCCGGCGCAGGCCGAACACGGCCGCGCCGATCACCAGCAGCGGGGTGCCGATGCCGATGCCAAGGGAGAGCAGCCAGCTCGGTTCCAGGTCGGCGGCGAACCAGGTGCCGCCGTTCCACGGGAGTTGCGTGGTCAGTTCCCTGGCCACCGGTCCGAGGGCGAGGCCGAGCAGGGTGCCCAGCACCGTGGCGACCGCGATCTCCACCACCGTGATCGCGACCACCTGCCCAGGGGTCGCGCCGGCCAGTCGCAACGCGGCCAGGCGGCGTTCCCGGCGGGCCGCGGTGAGCCGGGCGGAGGAGGCGATAAGCACCAGGCTCGGTACCACCAGCACGACCAGGCCGACCTGGGAGAGCAGCAACAGCATGAAATCGGGCCGGGGTTCGCCGGTCGGGACTAGCCCGGCGGCCGGGTAGGCATCGCCCTCGGCCAGGGTCTGCGGGCCGTGCCCGACCACCGCGACGAGCTCGCCGGGGTAGATCAGGGCCTGATCGCCGAGTTCGCCGATCACCTTGCCCTGGAAGCGTTTGGCCAGCTGGTCGGCTGGCAGGTCGCGGGCCAGCGCGGCCAGTGCCGGGGACAGCAGCACCTCACCCGGTTGCGGGACGCGCAGCAGGCCGGGCGCGGCCGGGGCGTTCGGGGTGAGCGCGGCCACGTCGATCCGGGTGATGGCCTTGTCCCGCACCCGGTCCTGGCTGTTCTTGACCAGGATCCCGGCCGCGGACTCGTCCGCGGCGGGCCGGGGCTGGCGCCATGCCTCGTGTTCGGCGCGGGCGTCCAGGGCGCCGGGCACGGCCGCCAGCCAGGACACCAGGGTGACCGCGATGGCCACGCCGAAAAGAGTAAACACTGCCGCGACCAGGCTGCGGCGATCCCCGCGGAGCACCCGCAGGGCGAGCTGGAAAGGATTCACGCGGCGACCCGCCGCGCGATCAGTCCGTCCCGGATCTCCACCACGCGCTCGGCACGGGCGGCCACCTGCGGATCGTGCGTCACGATGACCACCGCGGCCCCGGAGTCCTTGGCCGCGGCCAGCAGCGCGCCGATGGTCTCATCCGAGGTGCGCGAGTCCAGCGCGCCGGTCGGCTCATCGGCGAAGATCACCCGCGGCCGGTGCGCCAGCGCCCGCGCGATCGCCACCCGCTGCGCCTGCCCGCCGGACAACTCACCGGGTCGGCGGCCCTCCATCCCGGCCAGGCCGAGCCGGGTCAGCCACTGCCGTGCGGCGGTCAGCGCCTGGTCCTTGGCCATGCCCGCGAGCAGCATCGGCAGCGCCGCGTTCTCCTCCGCGGTCAGCTCCCCGACCAGCATCCCGGCCTGGAAGACGAACCCGAAGGCGGAGCGGCGCAGCTTGCTGCGCTCGGTCTCGCCGAACTGGTCGATCCGCTTGCCGTCCAGCATCACCACACCGTCATCGGTGGGCAGGATGCCGGCCAGCACGTGCAGCAGGGTCGATTTGCCCGATCCGGACGGTCCGATGATCGCGACCACCTCGCCGGGTGCGATCGAGATGTCCACCCCGGCGAGCGCGTGGGTCTGGCCGTAGCGCTTGATCAGGTGGTGGCCGGTGAGCACCGGCTGCGCACCGAAACCCGGAACCGTCAACGTGTCCTCCTGTGTTGAATTGGCGTGCTCCGCACGCTGGATTTTTCGCTCCTAAGTCGCCTCGTCGTGTGCCCGCCGCACGCGAAGCAAGCTTCGGATGCGTCGGGCACACGACAAGGCAACGCGAAAAATCGGCACCCCGCCGCTGGCGAAGAGCCCGCCGTGTCGCTGCGCGCCACGCCTGTTTCGCAACAAGTTGTGGTGGTTGCGTTGGCGATCGGGGGGCGGGGCGCTTGCGCTTGTGTCTGACGGGATCAAAGACTGGCCGAGTGCGGCCCCTGGTGACTTCGGCCAGCGGGTCAGGCGTGGGTGGCCGTCCTCGGCCGATCGGCCGAGGGACCGGGTGGCCACCCGGCCGAGGTGCGCGCGCGGGGCGAACACGTACCGTGTTCCACTGTGGACACCACGTTGACCGGCTGGCGGCCGTTGTTGCGGCGGCAGTGGCCGATCGCCGGCGCGCTCGGGTTCATGTTGCTGGTCGAGTTCAGCTCGGGGCTCGGCGGCAGCCGCTCCGACATCCTGGGGCTGGCCTGGCTGGCCGACGCGATCATCGCGTTGATCGCCGTGGTGGCCCCGCGCCGTCCGGTGGAGTCGGCACTGCTCGCCTCGATGACCATGATCGGCCTGACCGCCGGGCTGCGCTACACCCACGTGAACCACTGGGACGCGGTCGCCGGCATGGGGCCGGTGGAGACCGCGGCCGGGATGGCCCTGATCGCCACCGTGGTCCGCCAGGCCTCGCCGAACAAGGCCACCACCGCGGTGGCCGGGATCGTCTTCGCCGGCATCCTGGCCGGGGTGATCCGCCCTGGCGGCAACCTGTTCGACAACCTCGCCTCGGTCGCCATCCCCGGCATGCTGCTGCTGTTGTCCATCGGCACCGGGGTGTACTTCCGGGCCCGCGACGGCGACCGGCGCCGGGTGGTGACCGCCGCGGTCAGCTCCGCCCAGCAGGACGAGCGGCTGGCGCTGGCCCGGGAACTGCATGACGTGGTCGCGCACCACGTCACCGGGATCGTGGTGCAGGCCCAGGCTGCGCAGGTGGTGGCCGAGCAGGATCCACTTGCCGCGCAACGGGTTCTGCCCTACATCGAACGGGCCGGGGTGGACGCGCTGACCGCGATGCGCTCGCTGGTGAGCAGCCTGCGGGACACCCACGCGGTGGGCGAGGTCGGCGCCAGCGACGCGGCCACCACCGATCCGGTGGCCGACATCCGCAAGGTGGTCGACGACGCCGCGGCCGCCGGGCTGCCGGTGTACCTGACCCTGGACCTGCCCAGGACGCTGTCGGTGGAGCTGGCCCGCTCGGTGCTGCGGGTGGTGCAGGAGTCGCTGACCAACACGCAGAAGCACGCGGTCGGGCTGACCGCGGTACGGGTCGCGGTGAGCACCGCGGACGAGATGGTGCACGTCCGGGTCACCGACGACGGCAAGGGGTCCTCCGCCGCGCCAGCCGGTGGTTCGGGGGGCTACGGTCTGGTCGGAATGCGGGAACGGGTTGAGCTGCTGGGCGGCCGGTTCAGCGCCGGGCCGAGGCTGTCCGGTGGCTGGGAGGTGCACGCCTGGCTGCCGGTGCGGGAGGCAACGCGGTGACGATTCGGGTCTTGATCGCCGACGACCAGGAGATGGTGCGCGTCGGGTTCCGGATGATCCTGGAGGCCCAGCCGGACATCGAGGTGGTCGCCGACGTGCCCGATGGCATCAGCGCGGTGCGCCGGGCCAGGGAACTGCGCCCGGACGTGTGCCTGATGGACATCCGGATGCCCGGCATCGACGGCCTGGAAGTCACCAAACAGCTCTGCGGCCCCGGCGTGACCGACCCGATCAAGGTCGTGGTGGTGACCACCTTCGACCTGGACGAGTACGTGCACACCGCGCTGGGCTACGGCGCGAGCGGGTTCCTGCTCAAGGACGCCGGTCCGGCGCTGCTGGTGGAGGCGGTGCGGGCGGCGGTGCGCGGGGACGCGCTGATCTCGCCGCAGATCACCGTGCGGATGCTGGAGCACTTCAACAAATCCGGCGGTGGCAGGCCGAAGTCGGAGGATCCGGCCGAGCCGCTGACCGAGCGGGAGATGGACGTGGTGCGCGCGGCGGCCCGCGGGCTGACCAACACCGAGATCGGCGCGGAGCTGTTCCTGTCGCTGTCCACGGTGAAGACGCACCTGGCCTCGGTGCAGGCCAAGCTGGGCGCGCGGAACCGGGTGGAGATCGCCGCCTGGGCGTGGCGATCCGGGCTGCTCAACGGGTGATCGCGTAGCCCGCGCCGGCGCCGTCCGCGCGGGCGGCGATCCGGCCACGCTCGACCCGGATCGCGGTTTCCGGACCGGTCATGCCGAGGCGTTCGGCGATGGCCGGGACGCTGGCGTCGCACACCACCCGCAGCTGTCCGGGTTTACCGCCCGCGGCCCGCAGGTTGTGCCCGAACCCGGCCAGGGTGAGTCCGGCGAGCAGGCGTAGCTCGGCCGACCAGAGCGCGCCGAGCACCAGCGTGACCGGTTCGTCCGTGCCGTGCGCGAGGTCCTCGACCGCGCCGAGCCGGTCCGGGCCGAGGAACAGGATCAGCCCGTCGGCGTTCAGCTCGATCATGGTGGCGTGCACGGTGCAGACCGCGACCGACTCCGGCCAGGCGCTGCCCGGCCTGCGCACCTGGGGCAGTGCCGTTGGCGGTGACCAGGGATCGGCCACCGGCAGCTCGGCGAGCTGGGCGCAGGCGGCGACCACGACGTCGGCGGCGACGAAGTCCGGGGCGAGGGTGGCCAGCTGGTTCGCCCCGTGCAACGCGGTCAGCGCCAGCCGGGCCCGCTGCGCCCCGCCGTCGCCAAGCTGGGTGCCCAGCATCACCGCCTGGATCTCCAGCAGCTGCGCGTAGACCCCGCGGGTGTCCTCCTCGGCGAGCACCTCGCCGACCAGCTCCGGGTTGGCGGTCCGGGCCAGCCAGGACCGGGCGAAGGCGGCCAGCGCGCTGCCGGTCGTGCCGTCCACCGGCTCCGGCGCGGAGCGTTCGGTCAGCGCCGCGCCCGCGAGCACGGCGAAGTACAGCGCCCGCTTGCCGGGGAAGTTGGAGTAGACCGCGCCCCTGGTCAGCCCGGCCCGGTCCGCGATGTCGTCGATCTTGGCTTCCCGGTAGCCGCGTTCGGCGAACTCGGCCCTGGCCGCGTCCAGGATCTTGCCGCGGTTCTGTTCCTGCAGCTCCGCCCTTGTCAGTCTCGCCACTTGACAAACCCTAGCCACTCACCGAAATACTCTCACCATCCAGATGATACGACCATCTGAAATATTCCGAAAGAGGGTGGGGGCATGACCACGGACGCCTACGCGTGGCTGAACGAGGACACGGCGGAGGTCCTGGCCTGGCAGGAACAGCAGGTCAGCGCGGCGATCGCGGCCGCGCGGGACTTCCATGGGTTCGCCGATCTGGTCGAGGAGCTGCGGCCGTTGCTGGCGGGTCAGCTGGCCGGGGTGCTGGCGGATCGGCGGCTGGTGGCCGGGCGGTGGTTCTGGCTGGGTCAGGACGAGGCGGGAACCGGGCAGGCGATCCGGGTGGCCGAGGACCGGGACTCGCCGGGCCGGGTGCTGGTGGCCGCGGCCGCGCTGACGGCCGAGCGGGGTGACGGCCGGGCCACCTCGCTGATCTACCCGGAGCCGTCGCCGGACGGGAAGTTGCTGGCGTTCAACGCGGCGGCCGGCGGGGATCCGTTCGGGCGGTTCCTGGTGGTGGAGGTCGAGACGGGCGAACGGTTGCCGGTGGAGGCGCCCGCCATGCAGGGCAACCTGGTGCGGCCCGGGTGGCTGCCGGACAGCTCCGGGTTCTACCTGGCCGGGCGGTCGGCCGACGGCGCGCACGAGTTGCGGTTCTTCCCGGTGCGGGGCGGGGAATCGGTGCCGCGCGGACTGCCGGGGGTGCCGCCGACCTCGCTGGCGGTGGTGCCGCAGGTCTCGCCAGGGGGCAGCCGGGTGCTGGTGGTGACGGCGCCGCACGAGCACCTGGCGGCGCTGGTCGGGGACACCGGGTCGGGGGCCTTCCGGGCGTTCGCGCCGGAAGGGTTTCGCGGGGAGCTGTACGGGGACTGGGTTGACGAGGACACCTATGTCGCGATCAGCACGGACACCCCGCGCGGGCGGGTGGTGCGGATTCCCGTTGCCACGTCGACAGATCCGGACACCTGGGAGGAGCTGATCCCGGCCGGCGACCTGGTGTTGCGGAGTCTGTACCGGCTGGGCGAGCACCTGGTGGTGACCGCGCTGAACGACGTCTCGCTGGATGTGCGGTCGTATTCGCTGGCCGGGGTGCCGGTGGCGCGGGCGGCGTTGCCCGCGGCCAGTGCGAGTTTCGCGCTGACCGTGTTGTCGCGGCTGCCCACCGGGTCGGCTGCGCTCACGTTCACCGCGAGCAGTTTCACCAGCAGCGACACCATGTATGAGCTGGATCCGGCCACCGGGGCCCTGGACGTGCTGACGCAGGGGGTGACCCTGGACGGGATCACGGTGGAGCAGCACTTCGCGACCTCGGCCGATGGCACCAGGGTGCCGTACTTCGTGCTGGCCAGGGAGGATCTGGACCGGAGCAGGCCGCAGCCGACGCTGGTGAACGCCTACGGCGGGTTCAACATTCCGAAGCTGCCCACCTTCCTGGGGGCGATGACGCCGTTCGTGCGGTCGGGCGGGGTGTACGTGCACGCGAACCTGCGCGGTGGCAGCGAATACGGGCGGGAGTGGTACGAGTCCGCCCGGCGGGAACACAAGCAGCGCACCTTCGACGACCTGCGGGCGGTGGCCGAGGACCTGGTGTGGCGTGGCGTCGCGACACCGGAAACCCTTGCCTTCCAAGGGTCCTCGAACGGCGGGTTGTTGGCCGGGGTGGCGGTGACACAGCAGGCGGAGCTGTGGCGGGTGGTGGTGCCGACGATGCCGGTGCTGGATGTGCTGGCGCCGCTGGCGGAAGGGCCGGGGACGGCGATGATCCGGGCGGTGTACGAGAAGGACTACGGGAATCCGGCTGATCCGGCGGACGCGGCGGTGATGGCCGGGTACTCGCCCTGTCAGAACATCCGGGCCGGGGTGTCGTATCCGGCGGTGTTCGTGGTGGTGGGCAACAGTGACATCAGCTGTCCGCCGTCGCAGGCCCGGCGATTCGTGGCCGGGGTGCGGGATGCCTCGCGCAGTGGGCGGGATGTGTTGTTGCGGGTGTGGACCGCGGTGGGACACGGGAGCATGGACGCGGGGGTGGGGGCGGAAATGCAGGCGGAATGGCTGGGGTTTGTGCTGCGGGAGCTGGGGATGACGTTCGTGCCGCGATAGGGCTGGATTTGGGTGGCGGAGTTCCCTCGCAAGAGGGAGCCCGCTCCCTCCCCCTCGGGAGGCAGCCGAAGCCGGGATGGCGCAGGGTGCCGGGTATGAGCGAGCTGGGTGGACGGTGGGAGCGCTGGGCGGTCTTTGTCGTGGCGGCCCAGATGCTTTTCTACGCCGGGGAAAAGGTCTATATGGCCGCGGTCGGGCAGGTGGGCTTGCCCGGGATGGTCGCACCGGATTCGGTGCAGGCGCAGTATTCGCAGACCTGGCTGCTGCAACTGGGGAATGCCGGGCTCGGGGTGGTCGCGGCGGGGATTGTGCTGGCCACGTTGCGACGGTGGGGGCCGGTCGCGCGATGGGTGCTGCTGGGTGCGCTGGTGGTGACGCTGGGGGCGATGGCGGCCGGGGTGGTGTTGCTGTCCGTGCGCGGGGTGTGGACGGGCTGGGTGCAACTGCCGTTGGTGGTGCTGGTGTGGCCCTGGCTGGTGTGGCGGTTGGTGACGCGGTACTGGCGGCCGGTGTTGCCGGGAGCGGCCTGGGTGGCGTTGGTGTGCGCGCTCGCCTATGGCGGAATGAAGGTGGCCTGGGCCTTCGGGTCCGAGGTGCTGATGGCGGAGACGCCGTTGACGGGGGCGGATCGGGAATTGTTGCTCGGGGACGGGCCGGTGGCGTTCTGGGTGCACGTGCTGACCGCGGTGATCGCGGCGGCGGGGGCATTGGTGATCCTGGGGCTGGCCACCTCCTGGCGGGATCGGCTGCCCGCGTGGTTGCTGCTGGGGCCGGCCTGGGTGGGGATCGTGTTCCTGCTGGTTCGGGGGGTCACCGGGGTTTCCGGCGCGCTGGTCACCTTGTTCGGGGCCGCCTCGGCTGAGGCCCGGTGGTACGCGGGCTGGGATCTGGGCTTGTGGGCGCCGCTGTGGCTGGTGCTGGGAGTGGCGCTGGTCCGGCTTGTCCTCCGCAGAGGAGTACGCCGGGTGGTGGCCGCGTAGTCCGATTGACCGAATCCTGGTCAAGGTTGTCGGCCAGAATCGGACAGGTTCCATTCGCACCCCTTCACTCGCCTCTCACCTGCACGTACGTTCTGACCCGCCGCCAGGCACGACCGTTTGTCAACGTTGTCTGCACACATCTTGCGAATGGGGTCGGACAGGTGAGAAGGACACGGGCTCTGGCCGGTGCGGTGACCGCCGCGCTGGTGCTGGGTACGGTCGGGGGGACGGCGTCGGCCGAGCCTCTTGACGGGAGCGGGTTCCCACTGGTGCGGGATCCGGCGGCCTACGTCGATCCGTTGATCGGGACCAAGAACCTGGGCAATGTCTTTCCCGGTGCGGTGATGCCCTTCGGCATGCTGTCCTGGAGTCCGGAGAACACCAAGGGCAATGCCACCCGGACCGCGGCGCCCGGCGGCTACCACTACGACGCGACCAAGATCCGCGGCTTCAGCCTGACGCACATGTCCGGCACCGGCTGTGCGGGTGGATCCGGGGATATTCCGTTCTTTCCGCATGTGGGTGCGGTGACTTCCTCGCCCGCGGTGGATGGCAAGGACGAGGTGTACGCGAGCACCTTCAGTCATGCCAACGAATCGGCGAAGGCCGGCCGATACTCGGTCACCCTGGATTCGGGGGCCAAGGCCGATCTGTCCGCGACACTGCGCAGTGGCGCCGGGCGATTCACCTTCCCGGCCGGCAAGGCCGGGTCGCTGCTGGTGCGCACGGCCAACTCCGAGGTGGGGTCCACGGACGCCGCGGTGGCGGTGGATCCGGCCACCCGGACTGTCACCGGGTCGGTGACCAGTGGGAACTTCTGCGGCTACCTCGACAAGGAAGGCCGCCGGTCCTACTACAAGCTGCATTTCGTGGCCGAGTTCGACCAGGCGTTCAGCTCGGTGGGCACCTGGCAGGACGACAAGCTCACGCCCGGCGCGACCACGTCGACCGGGGGCACCACCTATGGCACCAACGGGTGGCCGGTGGTGGGCAAGGGGTCCGGGGCCTATCTGGGCTTTGACACGGCGAAGAACCCGGCGGTGAACGTCCGGGTCGGCATTTCCTACGTAAGCCTGGACAACGCCAAGGCCAACCTGCGGGCGGAGAACCCGCGGCGGGCGGCGGTGGAAGAGGTCGCGGCGAACGCGCGGGAAGCGTGGACCCGGCAGCTGCGGCGGATTCAGATCGGCGGCGGCTCCGAGGCTGATCGGACCAAGTTCTACACCGCGCTCTACCACTCCCTGTTGCACCCCAACGTCTTCAGCGACGTCAACGGGGAGTACGCGGGAATGGACGGGAAGGTGCACCGGCCGGTGCCGGGGCAGCAGGTGCAGTACGGCACCTTCTCCGGCTGGGACGTCTACCGCTCGCAGGTGCAGCTGCTGACCTTGCTGGAGCCCAAGATCGGCTCGGACATCGCGCAGTCGCTGCTCAACCAGGCGCAGCAGAACGGCGGCGTGTGGGACCGGTGGACGCACGCCAACGGCGGCACGCACGTGATGAACGGTGACCCGGCCGCGCCCTCCATCGCCGGCATCCACGCCTTCGGCGGCACCGACTTCGACGCGCGGACCTCGTTGCGCTCCCTGGTCAAGGCGGCCACCGTGCCGACCGCGCTGGACCTCAAGCGGGACGGCTGGAACGTGATGTCGGTCGGCCAGCGGCCCTCGCTGGACAAGTACCTCAAGCACAACTACATGCCCTCGGTGTCCAACGCCTGGGGCGGGGCGGCCGAGACGCTGGAGATCTCCACCGCCGACTTCGCCCTGGCCCAGCTGGCGGATCGGTTGGGGGACAAGGCAACCGCGAAGACCTTCACCGAGCGGGCGCAGTGGTGGCAGAACAACTTCGACCCGGCCGCGCACGCCACCGGCGGCTACATCCGCAACCGGCACGCCGACGGCAGCTGGACGCCGAACTTCACCCCCGGCACCGGCGACGGGTTCGTCGAGGGCAGCAGCGCCCAGTACACCTGGATGGTGCAGCACAACGTGGCCGGGCTGACCCAGGCCATGGGCGGCAAGGACCGGGTGAACAAGCGCCTGGACGAGTTCTTCCACAACGCCGACGGCAGCTGGGCGCTGAGCAAGTCCGGCGACGAGAAGTCCGAAATGGACAATGAGCCCTCGGTCAACGTGCCCTACCTCTACAACTACACCGGGCAGCCCTACAAGGCGCAGCAGACCATCCGCGAGGTGGTGAACACGCTGTGGACCACCGGCCCCGGTGGCATTCCCGGCAACGACGACCTCGGCGCGATGTCCTCCTGGTACGTCTTCTCCGCGCTGGGCATGTACCCGCAGGTGCCCTCGCGGGCCGAGCTGGTGCTGTCCAGCCCGCTGTTCCCGTTCGCCCGGATCAACCGGGACCGCGGCAAGGACATCACCGTGCTGGCGCCCAAGGCTGCGGCGAACGCGCCCTACATCCACCAGTTGCGGGTCAACGGGCGCGAGTCGGCCAAGCCGTGGCTGCCGGAGTCCTTCGTGCAGCGCGGCGGGCTGCTTGAGTACACAATGGACACCAAGCCGAACACCACTTGGGGCGCAACGGCTTCGGACGCGCCGCCATCCTGGCGGGACGGGGAGCAGCCCTACCAGATCGGGGTCGGACCGGACCACCTGGTCACCTCACCCGGCGGCACCGCCAAGGCCGAGGTGACCGTCTACCACCTCTCCGGCGCACAGCCCGAGGTCCGCTACTCGATCGCGCCCACGCCAGGGCTCAAGATCGAACCGTCCAGCGGGCTGGTGCCGATCAAGGACGGGGTGGGCAAGGTCGAGTTCACCGTGACCGCGGCGACCGCGGGTCAGGGCTACCACCCGGTCAACGCCACGGTCACCGTCAGCGGCGGCAAGACCACCACCCGGCAGCTCACGGTGAAGGTCGCCGCGCCGCGGACCTGGTTCGCCGCACTGGACAACACCGGCGTCTCCGACGACCCCGGCACGCACGAGGAGGCCAACTTCGACGGCGGCGGCTACAGCTACTCCAAGCAGGCACTGGCCGCCGCGGGCCTGGTCGCCGGTCAGCCCGGCACGGTGGCGGGGCTGAACTTCACCTGGCCCAGCGAGCCGTTCGGGCGGCCGGACAACATCGCCGCCAACGGCCAGACCGTACAACTGACCACGCCGGTCAGCCGACTGTCCTTTGTGGGCAGTGCGATCAACGGCAGCCGGACCGCGCCGGGCACCGTCACCTACACCGACGGCAGCACCGGCGCCTTCGACCTGGGCTTCAGCGACTGGACCCTGGGCGGCGGGGGCGGCAGCCTGATGTACGAGAACGTGATCGTGGCCAAAACCCCCTACCGCAACGGGATCGGCGGCAAGCAGGAGGTGCCCACGCACATCCTGGCCACCAAGCCCTTCGCCGCACCCGAGGGCAAGCAGATCGCGAGCATCACCTTCCCGCGCAACAGCGGCCTACACATCTTCGCCCTGGCCACCGGCTGACCCCAGCGGCCCAAGCAGCCGTGTTGGCCGTTGTCGTACGGTGTGTTGGCCGTTCTGGACGGTGTGTTGGCCGGATGGTGTACCAGTTCGGCCAACACCATGTACGACAACGGCCAACACGCCGGTGCGGGGGCTTTCCGGTTTCGTCCGGAAAGCCCCCTTTTTCATCCGCAAATTGTTAAGAAACCTACCTAACCCTGGTTGTCCGCCCGGCCCTCGGCGCGGGACGCTCAGCTACACCGCCGCCGACGCCACCGGATCCCGCGGAGGAACCATGCGCAGCCGTCTGTTGTCGGTGACCACGCTCGGCCTGATGATGTTGAGCCTGCTCGGTCTGGGCGCCGCCCAGGCCGCTCCCGCCACCCCCGCCGCCCCGGCTGCCCCCGCCGCCGCGCAGAAGGTCTTCTTCACCTTCTACGGCTGGTGGGACAACACGCCGCCGGGCGGGGCCATCGCCTATCCGCAGATCCACAACACCGCGGGCGGCAAGGGCACCTACGCCGACCCGATCACCCTGGCCACCTCCAAGAAGGAACTCAAGCCCGGCACCAAGGTCTGGGTGCCCAGGGTGAAGAAATATTTCATCATGGAGGACGATTGTTCGGCCTGTAATCAGGAATGGGACGGCCAGGGCCCCAACGGCGGCCCGAAGCTGTGGCACTTCGACCTGTGGATCGGTGGCAAGGGCGGCAACGCGATGAACGCCATCGACTGCGAGGACGCGCTCACCAACTACCACCCGGACGGCAAGCCGGTGATGGAGGAATCGATCATCAACCCGCCGTCGAACCTGACCGTGGACCCGACGCCGATCTTCAACACCAGCACCGGTGAGTGCTACGGCGGCGCGAAGCCGAAGACGACCGTGGGCGAGTACAAGAACACCGCCACCGGCCAGTGCCTGGAGAACCCCGGCGACAGCACCAAGCCGGGCACCGCGCTGAAGGTGGCCGCCTGCAACAACTCCACCGCGCAGCGCTTCTCCTTCCACGGCGCGTTCATGGAGCACAACAAGCTGTGCACGGCCCAGTCCGGCAGCAACGTGGTGCTGAACAAGTGCGACGGCGGACCGAAACAGCAGTGGTCGGTCAACCCGAACGGCACCATCTCGGACATGCAGTCCAACACCAAGTGCTACCGGGCTTCCGGCGGCAACGTGACCGCGGGCAAGTGCTCGGGCAACGAGAGCAAGTGGGTGTTCAAGTCAGCGGTGTGACCGTTGGCGTGCCAGGGTGGGGACATGGACAAGGTCATGACGGCCGCGGTCCTCACCCGGCACGGCGGCCCGGACACCCTTGAGCTGCGCCGCGACCACCCGGTGCCGGCGCCCGGCGCCGGCCAGGTGCTGGTGCGGGTGACCGCCGCGGCGCTGAACAACACCGATATCTGGACCAGGGAGGGCGCCTACGGCCGCCCCGGCGATCCGGAGGCGCGCAGCGGCTGGCGCGGCCCGATCGCCTTCCCCCGGGTGCAGGGCGGCGATATCGCCGGGGTGATCGCGGAGGTGGGCCCCGATCTGCCCGCGGACCTCATCGGCGGGCGGGTGCTGGTGGATCCGGCGCTCTACCGGGACGAGGGCGAGCACGCGCCACCGGTCGGACTGCTCGGCAGCGAGGCCGACGGCGGGTTCGCCGAGTACGTGCTGGCGCGGGCGGACCGGGTGCACCAGGTCGCCGATTCCCCGCTCACCGACGCCGAACTGGCCTGTCTGCCGGTGGCCTACGGCACCGCGATGGGCATGCTGGAACGCGGCGGCATCGGCCCCGGCGAGACCGTGCTGGTCACCGGCGCCTCCGGCGGCGTGGGCGCGGCCCTGGTCCAGTTGCTGGCCGCCCGCGGCGCCTGCCCGATCGCGATGACCACCGCCGCCAAGGAACACGAGGTCCGCGCCCTGGGCGCGACCGGCCTGGTCACCAGGGACGCGGGCGATCTGGCCGGCCAGATCCGCGTCCAGGCCCCGCACGGCCTGGACGCGGTGGCCGATATCGCCGGCGGCGCCGCGGTCAACGACCTGCTGCCGCTGATCCGCGACGACGGCCGCTGGGTGATCGCGGGCGCGGTGGCGGGCCCGACCATCCACTTCGACCTGCGGCGGCTGTACCTGCACAACATCGGCCTGATCGGCTCGTCCATGCACACCCGCCCGCACTTCGCCAAGCTGGTCACCGCCGCCAGGGCGGGCGCCGTGCGACCACCGGTCGCGGCGACCTTTCCCCTGACGGCGGTGCATGCCGCACAGCGCCGGTTCCTCGAACGCGGGCATGTGGGCAAGATCGTGCTCCTGCCCGGCTGACCCGCTACAACACCCCGCTGACCGACGACATCAGGTACGGACTGTCCGCAGCCTGCCAGGTCACCAGCAGTCGTCCGTCCACTTCGGACAGAGCGTGCTCACGGGCGGTGTAGTTGCCCCTGGCCACCTCGCGTTGCTTCACCCAGCCCGCGCCGTCAACGCTCTCCGAGCCCCACAGCGTGCGGTCGCCCGCGTTCTGCCAGCTCGCGAACAGCTTGCCCTTGACCACGGCGAGCGCGACCCCGCTCTCGGCCGTGCCGCCGCCCCACACCCAGTACGGCGCGTTCCAGCCCGATCCGTCGCTGCTGGTGGAGAGCTGCAGGCGGCCGTTCTCCGCGTCCCGCCAGCCCAGGTTGAGATTGCCGTTGAAGGAGATCAGTGTCGGGCGGTGGCTGGTGGTGCGCGCCGGGTAGAGCCTGGGGTGGGTCGTCCAGGTCACCGCGTCGGGGCTGCTGCTCAGGTACATGCCGTGGTCCTCGCCCTGGTGCACGGCCCACAGTTTGCCGCCGTGCGCGGCCAGCGCCGGTGGCTCGGCGGTGCCGTGCATCGAGGCAGGCGCGTTGCGCAAGGTCCAGGTGACCCCGTCCGGACTCACCGCGATCTTGGCCAGATTCGGCCTGCGGCTGGGCAGGACCCGCCAGGACAGCACGAGCTGGCCGTTGAACTCCGTCATCGACACCCCGGTGCCCTGCGTGCCGGCGAACCCGACGAGCTGCTTGGGCGACCAGGTCCGTCCATCCACAGTGGACGAGAGGTAGATGTTGTGCTCCTCGCCGTCGACACCCCGCCAGGCCGCGTACCGCTTGCCCTTGAAGGACAACAGCGCCGGACCGCCGTGCCCGTGCGCGGACTCGTCCATCGTCAGCGGCCGGGACCAGCGGGACACCGGCGGCGCGAGCGGGGCCGGCGGCTCCACCGTCAGCGTCTCCTTGACGTCGGGGTGCCAGGTCCGCACGGTCAGCCACAGGTTGCGCAGGGTGGTCTGCACCTCGGGCAGGCTCTGGTCGGTGCCCTCCCAGCGCTGCTTGAACTGCTCGGTGTAGCGGGCGATCAGCCGGTCCAGCCTGATCTTGGTGCTCCGGGCGATACAGGCGGCGTACGGGTCCCTGGTGACCAGGCCGGGCAGTGGCTGGCAGCCGTCCGCGCTCGCCTCATGCTGGTCGGACTCCCACGGCGGCTTGCCCTGGGACAGGTTGTCCGCGGCCTGGTCGTAGTTCCCGGCCAGGCCGTACGGCTCGTCGTTGACACTGGTGTGCAGGGCGTATCTGCCGTAGAGCAGCGCCCGCAGGTGGTCGTCGGTCTCCAGCGCGCGGGGCAGGCCGAGCTGGGTGTAGGCGCGCAGCAGGTCAACGGTCAGGTTGACCTTCCTGGCCGAGCCGGTGGACCGGATGTCGTTGGCCACGGCCCGGTAGTAGTCGGCCTGCTTCCGCTTGAGGAACTCGGTCATCGCCGTGACGGCCGCCCGCTCGGTGAACTCCGGGTCGTAGTGGGTGGCGTTGCCCTCGAACATCGCGGCCATCGAGTCCCACTCGCCCGCCACCAGGTCATGCGGCTTGGCCCTGGTGTCGCAGGAGAGGGGGTTGACCACCCCGTTCTTGCCCACGCAGACCTCGTACTTCACGTTCTTCCTGGCCACCCCGGCGGTCCAGCGGCTGACCCCGGCGAAACCCGGCAGCTCGATGTCCTGCCGGAACTGGACCTTCAGGTCAGCGAAGCGCCAGTGGTACTCGCAGCCGCGTTCCATCGGCGGGCCGCATTCGACGGGCACGATCTCCACCCGCTTGTTGACCCACTCCGCCGCGGTCCAGCACGCGTCGTAGCCCGGCTTGGGCTCGAGGTGGGCTCTGGCGAAGCGCTGCGCGGGCGGCAGCACGGCGCCGTCCACGATCCCCGGCCGCTTGATCCGCTGGTTGCCACCGGAGTCACAGCGGGGCACGGTCGCCTCACCGGCCAGGTCGCCGATCCGGTCGATGGGCTGCTGCGGCCCGTCCCACAGGCTGTAGTTGCCCTTGGTGACGACGAAGTCGGTCTTGGCGTTGTGGTTGTAGAGGTCGACGATCTCCCTGGTGTAGCGGTCGGTCAGACCGGTGAACAGCTTGTTCACCGCGCCGTCCGGCCCGGGTTCGCTGAACTGCAGGGCGGCGTCCCGCAGCCGCGCGCCCTCCTTGGCCACCGCGTGCGGCCGGACCGAGAGGATCTGGCCGAGGTGCTGCGGGTTCTGCGCGGCGATCAGCGAGTACGCGTTGGCGGCCAGCTTCCACGGCATCGGGTTGACCATCTCGGCCGACACCGGGAAGGCCCCGTCGAAATGCGCCTTGGCGTAGGCGCTGAGGTAGCGGACGACACCGGTGTGGCCGTGGTTGGCCAGGTTGGTCCTGGCCGTCTCGTCATCGACGCCGTAGTTGCCCTCCGGCACCACGTAGGGCGCCTGCATGGCCTTGAGCTGCCCGACGTCCTGGAAGATGTTCTCGGCGGTCTCGTACATGCCGAAGGTGACGTCCTTGGTCGGGCGCAGGCGTTTGTAGTCCACGATCAGGTTGGCCGACTGCCAGGTCTGGCTGCTGCTCAGGTTCGCCAGGCTCTCGATCACCGTGGTGCCGATGACCTGGGTCTTGGTGGAGAGGTCCACCAGCTGCTGGGAGACCGTCTCGACCTGGCCACGCATGTGGTCCAGGCCAAGGGACAGCTCGTGGAGCTGCCTGGTCAGCCCCTGGTAGATCACGTCGAGCCGCTGATCGATCCGCTGGAAGTGGGAGACCATGTCCTCGTGCAGCTTGACGACCTGCTCGCGGAGCTTGCCGATCTCCTCCATGATCAGCTCTTCGATGCTCGGCCCGGCCCCGGCGAAGACCGACACGATGCTGCTGATCGCGCCGATCACGTTGCCGGTGAAGGCCAGCGTCGCCATCGAGAAGACACTGCTGATCAGCTTGAACGCGGTGACGCACTTGTTCACCGCGGTGGCGATCTGCACCGCGCCGTTGGCGAAGGCACGCAGCTGCCTGCCCGCCTCCGGGTCGTTGAGCCCGATGAACCAGGCCAGGCCGTCGAAAGCGCCCTTGACCCCGTTGATGATCCCCTGGCGTTTCTTCTCATCCGCCTCGGCCGCGGCCTTGGCCTTGGCGTCGGGCTCGGTGGCCTTCTTGCCCGGCACACCGGCGTCCGCGTCGGCCTTGATGCTGCCCAGGCCCGTCTTGCGCTGTTCGTAGAGCTGGCTGGTCAGCAGGCGGAACTTCTCCGTGCTGACCAGTTTGAGCTGCGCCGGATTGTTGGTCTGGTCCAGGATCGGCTGGATGTCGAGCACCTGCTTGAGCCGCGGCAGCTGGCTGAGCTGGGTGGCGGGCTGACCCGCGCTGACCCCGATGACCGAGCCGATGGCCTTGTCCCAGGCGCCGCGGAAGTTGGCGTCCGCCCTGGCGGTGCTGCCCAGCGCGCTCCACACGCCGGCCTGGGCGGTGTCGAAGCCGGAGTTGTAGCCCAGGTGCGGCACCGTGTTGGCGATGCGGTCGGTGACCCGGCCGGTGAGCACCTGGGCGTCCCGGCCGACCACCTTGGCGGCCAGCTCGACGATCCTGGGCCCGTTGGTCACCGCGCCCGCCGCGCCGCGCAGGGCGTGCAGGCTCGCCGCGACCACCTCGTGCGGCTGCTGGTCCCACACCCGCTCCGGCACCACGGCCTCGATCGCCTTCTGCACACCGTTGAGGTGCGTGCTGAGGGCGTTCTGGTCGGCCTGCGGGTTACGTGCCCGCCAGTCGGTCAATTCGGCGGTGGCCACCAGGTGCCTGGCGTACTCCCGGTCCCCGTCCACGATCCGCAGGTAGCTGCCCAGCAGCGTGTTGGCCAGTGCGTTCTGATCGATCGGCACCGCGGCCAGCGCGGGCGGCGGTGCGCCGAGCGCGCCGGTCAGCAAGGCTCCGCTGACCAGTGCGGCGGTCATCCTGGTGCGCCACGGTCTGGTGCGCATACGGCTCTCCCCTCGGTGGTCCATCAGCCGCGGTGAGTCTGCGTCCGCTGGGCCGGGCAAGGGAGTACCTGGCCGTATTCACTGCCGGAGAATCCCTGAATACGGTCGCTGACCAGGTCAAACGACGAACCGGCCCGGTCCGCTGAGTGGACCGGGCCGGTTCGTGGGATCTGTGCCAGGGTCAGCCGGGCAGCACCGCGCTGCTCGCCGTGCTCAGGTTGCTCCCGTCCAGGGCACCCGGCGGTCCCCAGACCAGTCGCAGCCTGCCGTCGAGCACGGTCATGCCGGCGGGCCCGGTCCTGGTGGTACGGGCCACGGTGTACTGCGGCGACCACGCGGTGCCGTCGGTGGAATAGGCCCCATACATCGCCACGTCACCGAAGAAGCCCCACACCGCGTACAGCTTGCCGCCGTGCGAGGCCAGCACCGGACCGCCGTCGACCGAGGCCGCCGTCCCGCCGACCCGGACCGGGGCCGGCACCCAGTTGACACCGTCCACGGAGGAGGCCATGTACGCGCGCGGATTCGAGTCGTGACCGCGCCAGGCGACGTAGAGCTTGCCGTTGTGCACGGTCATGCCCGGCCGCTGGTTGGTCATGTTCCCGGCCAGGGTGTGCACCGGCGCGGTCCAGGTGAGTCCGTCGGTGCTGGTGGTCCGGTACAGCTGCTGGTCCTCACCGCGGTGCAGGGCGTAGAGCGAGCCGTTGAACACCGCCAGCGCCGGGGCGTCGAAGGTGCGGACCCCCGGTGTCTGCTGGTGCGCGACGGAGCTGGTCCAGGTGATCCCGTCCGTGCTGACCGCGTGCGTCTGCACCGGCACCTCGCCGCGGCCGCGCTTCTTCCAGGACACCACCAGTTTGCCGTTGAACTCGATCGCGGTGGGACCGAACCCGACCACCCCGGCCCCATCGTCGATCAGCACCTTCGGTGCCCAGCCCCGGCTATTCGCCAGCGACCCGTACAGCTTGCCGTCGGTCCCCTGCCACACGGTGAACTGGTTGCCCTTGAACGAGGTGATCGCCGGCCTGGTCAGGGAGTTGAGCGTGTTGTCCACGTGCTCCGGCTGGTTCCAGATCGCGGCCGCGGGCGCCAGTGGCGCCGGAGCCTCGATCGCCGGACCGAAGTCGAAGTCCGGCCACACCGAGCGCAGGGTCAGCCACAGCGTGCGCAACTGGGTCTGCAGGCCGGGCAGGGTCTGGTCCGCGCCCTCCCAGCGCTGCTTGAACTGCTCGACGAGCCGGGCGGCCAGCCGGTCCTGCCGGGACTTCATGTTGTCCCGCAGGCAGTTGCGCACCGGATCGGTGGCGTTGGTCGCCGCGATCACGGCGCACGCGGCGCTGACATCCGAGCGGACCGGGTCCCAGGCGGGCTTGCCGGCTGCCACGTTGGACCCGGCCAGCTGGTACTCCCAGACCAGGTACTGGTTGTCGTTCTGGCCAGCGCCGTAGAGCGCCTTGGGCCCGTGCAACGCGGAGCGCAGGAACTCGTCGGTGTTGAGCGCCCGCGGGAAACCGGCCTCGGTGTAGGCGCGCAGCAACCGCGCGGCCAGGTTCAGCTCCCGGCCTTCCAGGCTGTCCTTGACGAAGGTGGCGGCCCGGTTGTAGAAGTCTGCCCGCTTCGACTTGAGCAGGTCCTCGCCCAGCTTGGCGAAGAACGGCGTCGTGAAGTCGGTGCCGGAGTCGGGCACGGCACTGCTGTCGTAGGTGGCCTTGAGACCCCGGTCCCACTCGTTCTTGATGAAGCTCTGGATCTCGTGCGGCGCGGGCAGGCCGTCGTTCCAGCGATGCACGACCGCGAGGTTCCGCTTGGTGGTCTTCGTGCCGCCGCCGGGCATGGTGAACTCGTCGGTCATCGCGATGACCAGGTCATAGGCGCGCAAGGAACCTGGGACGAGGCGCACCTCGTAGCTCCAGCAGGCCCGGTAGCCGAACTCGTGCCCCCGGAAGTACCGATAGAACTGCACGGGCGGGCTCAGGTGCTGCCCATTGTGCCGGTTCGCCCTGGACAGCTTGAAGTTCCACGCCGGATCGCTGTTCGCCAGGCAGGGCTCCACCTGGGGTGTCGCGTACAGGCTCGGGGTGCCCGCCGGCGCGCCCTGTTCCGGGCCGCGCCACAGTGCCAGCGTCTTGCCCTCGTTGACCTCGGCCTCCCGTTCGAGCACCTTGGCCGACAGCTCATCGGCCTTGGCCTGGTAGCCGGCGAGCAGGGTCTGGAAGATCTTGTTGGTGCCGCCGTCGGGGCCGGACTGGCTGAAGGCCAGCAGCTGGTCCCGGATGGCGCGGCCCTCATCGAGCACCTTCTTGCCGCGCACGTCGGTGGCCATGTTCCTGGCCCACTCCGGATTCTGCTTGACCAGCAGTCCGTAGGCGTTCGCGCCGATGCTCCACACCTCGGCGTTGCCGCCGTGGCCGGTGTGGGTGAAGCCCGGATCCAGCTTGGCGTTGGCGTAGTAGCCGAGGAACGCGGCCGCGCCGCCGTCACCGTGCAGGTTGAGGTTGCTCAGCACGGTCGGCGAGTCGGTGCGGTAGTTGACCTGTGGCACCACGAACAGGTCGTTGGTCGGCGCCTGCACCGCGGTGACCCAGAAGTCGCTCTCGCCCTTCTTGAAGTCGGCCTCGGGCAGTCGCTGCCCGTGGTGCTTGCGCTCGTGGTCCAGGTGGTAGTCGATGACGCCCCAGCGGTCCAGCTTGTACAGCCCGGCGACCGCCTTGAGCAGGGTGGTGCCGGTGACCTGGAGTTCGGTGCTGAGCGAGCTGACCTTCGCCAGGATCTGCTCGGTGTTCTCCCGGACCCAGGCGACCCCCATCTCCAGCTTCGCGAACTCGGCCAGCATCCGGTTGTAGATGTTGTCCAGCTTCGCGTCGACCTTGTCGAAGCGGTCGTTCATGTTCTGCTGCACCGCTTCGAGCTGTTTGCGCATCTCCTTGATCTGGTCCAGGATCTGCTGCTCCACGGTCGGGCCACTGACGCCGAACACCCCGATCAGCGAGCTGATCGCGCCGATCACGTTGCCGGTGAAGGCCGCCGTGGCCAGCGAGAAGGCCGAGTTGATCAGCGTGAAGGCGGTGATCGCCTTGTTCACCGCGTAGGCCACCTTGACCGCGCCCTCGGCGAATTTGGTGATCCGCTTGGCGAAGTCCGGGTTGATCATGCCGACCACGAAGGCCAGTCCGTCCAGGCCGCCCTTGATCGTGTCGACGTAGCCCTTGCGCTTGTCCTCGGCCGACTTGGCCGCGGTCTTCTGCGCATCGGTGGGCTCGGTGGGCTTGGCATCCGGCGGGTTCTTCCCCGACGCGCTGGAGAGGTGGTTCAGCGCCTCCTTGCGCTCGGCGTAGAGCTTGCCGACGAGGTCGTTGAACGAGGTGTCGGTGGCTACCTTGAGCTTGACCGGGCCGAGCTGGGCCGCCGCCCGGAGCGCGCCGACATCCAGCACCGTGCGCAGCTGCTCGCCCTGGCCCAGTTCGGTGGCGCTCGCCGCGGAGTTGACCTTGGCCTGGTCGCCGATCTCGGCGTTCCAGGCGCCACGGAACCCGGTGTCGGCGCGCGCGGTCAGCGCCACCCCGCTCCACACCTCGCGCTGGTTGTCGGCGTAACCCGCCTCCCAGGCGAACTGCAGCTGGGCCCCGGAGACCCGGTCCTCCGGCTTGGTGGAGACCGGAACCGTGTCCAGGCCCAGCAGGGTGTTGTTCAGTCTGCCCAGGCGCGCGCCGTCAACGGTCGCGCCGGGCGCGGAGCGGGCCGCGACCAGCGCCGCGCTCACCGTCTCCACCGGTTCCCGGTTCCACGCCTGGTTGGGCACGACGGCCTCGACGTGCTTGCGCACCGCGCTCAGGTGCGCGGTCACCGCGGCCGGCGCGGCCTGCGGGTTCTTCGCCCGCCAGTCCAGCAGTTCGGCACTGACCACCAGGTTCTTGGCCAGCGCGTCATCCCGGTTGGCAATGCGCATGGTGGCGCCGAAGAGCGCGTTGGCCAGCCCGGCCTCGTCAACCGGCACCGCGGCGTGCGCGATCGGAGTGGCGGCCAGGGTGCCCGCGAGCAGCGCGCCGCTGAGCACGGCCACGGTGAGTCTTCGGTACAGGGGCGTTCGCATGGGTCTCCTTGAGGTAGGCCGCCGCGGAGATCACTGCCCGAAGTGGTGGCCGCCGGGCCGTTGATGTCGACCAGGGCCGTGGAACGGGATCCGCGAGCCGAGGTGAGTCTGTGCGCGGCCAGGCGGCTTGAGGAGACCCTCGCCGTATCCTCCGCTCCACCACTTTGGGATACCTGTGCTGACCAGCGGACATGCCGAACCACCCCGGCCAGTCGAGCGGCCGGGGCGGTTCGGGGGTGCTGTTACGGGGTCAGCCGGGCAGCACCGCGCTGCTCGCGGTGGCCACCGTGTTGCCCTGGAGCAGGTCGTTGGGCGGACCCCAGGCCAGCCGCAACCGGCCGCCGAAGGCCACCACGCTGGGCGCGTGGTTGGTCCTGACCCCGCGGGCCGAGAAGTACTGCGGCGCCCACTCCGTGCCGTTGGCGCTGAAGGAGCCGTACAGCGCCTGGTCAGCCCCGACGCCGCGCCACACCGCGTACAGCCTGCCGCCGTGCGAGGCCAGCGCGGGCCCGCCGTCGATCCCGGCGTCCGTCCCGCCGACCCGGACCGGCGCGTCCCAGGTCACGCCGTCCACAGAGGACGCCATATAGGCGCGCGAGTGCGAGTCGTGACCGCGCCAGCCGACGACGAGCTTGCCGTTGTGCACGGTCATGCCCGGCCGCTGGTTGGTCATGTTCCCGGCCAGGGTGGGCACGGCCGGGCCCCAGGTGCTGCCGTCGGTGCTGGTGGTCAGGTAGAGCAGCTGGTCGACGCCCCGGTAGAGGCCGAGCAGTTTGCCGTTGAACACCGTCAGCGTCGGCGAGTCCAGGTTGTGCAGCTGCCGCCGGTGCGCGGGCATCTCGGTGACGGTCCAGCTCCTGCCGTCCGTGCTGACCGCGGTCCGCTGCATCGGGTACTGGGCGCCGGGGGTGAAGTCCTTCCACACCACCACCAGCTTGCCGTTGAACTCCGCGGCGGTGGGTGCGAACGGGGTCTTCTTGGTGTCCAGGTCGGCGATCTTCACCGGCGCCGGCACGCCCCGGCTGTCGGCCAGCGACCCGTGCAGGTTGCCGTCCGTGCCCCGCCAGGTGACGAACTGGCGGCCCTTGAACATGGTGGTGGTCACGCCGCTCTCGAACGCGGCCTGGTTGTGCACCGCCTCCGGCTCGTTCCAGATCGCGGGCGCCGGCGCGATCGGCGCCGGGGCCTCGATCGCGGGACCGAAATCGTAGGCCGGGTGCACCGAGCGCAGGGTCAGCCACAGCGTGCGCAGCTGGGTCTGCAGACCGGGCAGGGTCTGATCGGCGCCCTCCCAGCGCTGCTTGAACTGCTCGGTGAGACGGCCGGCGAGCCGGTCCTGCCGGAACTTCATGTTCTGCCGCAGGCAGGAGGCGTGCGGGTCGGTGCCGGTGATCCCGGCGACCTGGGCGCACAGGGAGGGCGCGTCCGCGCGGGCCGGGTCCCAGGCGGGCTTGCCGGTGGCCACGTTGGCCGCGGCGAGCTGGTACTCCCGGAGCAGGTACTCGTTGTCGACCTCGCCCGCGCCATAGAGCTGCCTTGGCCCGTACAGCGCCGACCGCAGGTACTCATCGGTGTTGTTGACCGCCCTGGGGAAGCCCGCCTCGGTGTAGGCGCGCAGCAACCGCGCGGCCAGGTTCAGCTCCTTGGCGACGTCACTGGTCTTCACGAACTCGCCAGCCAGGCGGTAGAACTCGGCCCGCTTGGCCTTGAGCAGCTCGTTGCCCTCCCTGGTGGCGATGATGGTCGCGCTGGTCCGCGCATCGTCGCCCACTGGCCTGGCGTCTCGCTCGAAGACGGTCTTCAGGGTGTGGTTCCAGTTGTTCTTGAGGTAGGTCACGGCGTCCTGTGGCCAGGGCGCGTCCTGGTTCAGCCAGGTGTGCACCACCGCGGTGTGGGTCAGCCCCTCCACGTAGCTGCCGTCCCGCCGGAAGAACCGGTCGGTGAGCTTGACGTGCAGGTCGTGATCCCTGCCGCGGGAGAGCACGTGACTGGTCCAGCACGGCTGGTAGACCATGTCCGCACCGCGGAAGTAGCGGTAGAACTGGATCTGCGGGTTGAGCTGCTGTCCACTGGTCGTCTTGGTCTTGGACAGGCTGAAATGCCAGGCGGGATCGTTGATGCGCTGGCACCCCTCGATCTGCGCGGGCGCCTCCAGGCTCGGGGTGCCCGCGGGCGCGCCCTGCTCCGGTCCGCTGAACAGCGAGAGCCGCTTGCCCTCGCTGACGTGGCCCTGCTGCCCGGCCATCTGGTCCTTCAGCTCGTCCGCCTTGGCCGCGTACCGCTCCAGCAGGGTCTGGAAGGTCTTGTTGACCGTGCCGTTGGGGCCGGGCTGGCTGAAGGACAGCAACTGGTCCCGGATGTCCCTGCCCTCCTTGAGCACCCGCGCGCCCCGCTCGGCGTTGGCAGGCATCTGCTTGGCCCAGTTCGGGTTCTGCTTGACCAGCAGCCCGTAGGCGTTCGCGCCGATCCCCCACACCGCGGGGTTGCCGCCCTGCCCCGCGGCGGTGAACTCGCCGTCCAGGCTGGCCTTGGCGTAGTAGGCCAGGAACGCGGCCGTGCCGCCGTCACCGTGCAGGTTGAGGTTGGTCAGCACGGTCGGCACATCGGTGCGGTAGTTGGCCTGCGGCACCACGAACAGCTCATTGGTCGGCGCCTGCACCGCGGTCACCCAGAAGTCGCTCTCGCCCTGGATGAAGCCTGCCTGCGGCAGGTCCTGGCCCTGCTTGCGCTTGTAGTCCACGTAGAGGTCGATCTTGCCCCAGCGGTCCAGCTTGTACAGCCCGGCGATCGCCTTCAGCAGCGTGGTGCCGACGACCTGGAGTTCCACGCTGAACGAGGTGAGCTTCTCCAGGAGCTGCACGGTGTTCTGACGGACCCAGTCAACCCCCTTCTCCAGCTTCCGGAACTCGTCGATCATCCGGTTGTAGATGTTGTCCAGCTTGGCGTCGACCTTGTCGAAGCGGTCGTTCATGTTCTGCTGCAGCTTCTCCAGCTGCTCGCGCATGGCCTTGATCTGCTCCATGATCTGCTGCTCGATGGTCGGGCCACCAACGCCGAACACCCCGATCAGCGAGCTGATCGCACCGATCACGTTGCCGGTGAAGGCCGCGGTCGCCAGCGAGAAGGCCGAGTTGATCAGCGTGAACGCGGTGACCGCCTTGTTCACCGCGTAGGCCACCTTGACCGCGCCCTCGGCGAACTTGGTGATCCGCTTGCCGAAGTCCGGGTCGATCAGACCGGCGATGAAGGCCAGCCCATCCAGGCCGCCCTTGGCCGTGTCGATGTAGCCCTTGCGCTTCTCCTCATCGGCCTTGGCCGCGGTCTTCTGCGCCTCGGAGGGTTCGGTGGGCTTGGCGTCCGGCGGGTTCTGCTGCAGCACGCTGGACATGTGGTCCAGTCGCTCCTTGCGCTCCGCGTACAGCTTGGCGGCGATGTCCTTGAAGGAGTTGTCGGTCGCCTCCCGCAGCTGCACCTGGCCCAGCTTGGCCGCGGCCTGGAGCTTGCCGACGTCCAGCACCGTGCGCAGCTGCTCGCCCTGGGCGAACTCGGCGGAGCCGCCGCCGGAGTTGACCTTGAACTGGTCGCCGATACCGGCGTTCCAGGCACCACGGAAACCGGCGTCGGCGCGGGAGGTCTGTGCCACCCCGGTCCACACCTCGCGCTGGTTGCCGGCGTAGCCGGACTCCCAGGCGAACTGCTGCTGCGCGCCGGAAACCCGGTCCTCCGGCTTGGTGGAGACCGGCACGTTGTCCAGGCCCAGCAAGGTGGTGTTCAGCTTGCCCAGCCGCGCGCCGTCGACGGTCGCGCCGGACGCGGACCGCACCGCGGCCAGCGCCGCGCTGACCGTCTCCACCGGCTCCCGGCTCCACGCCTGGTTGGGCACGGCGGTCTCGACGTGCTTGCGCACCGCGTCCAGGTGGGTGGTCACCGCGGCGGGGGCGGCGGCCGGGTTCTTCGCCCGCCAGTCCAGCAGTTCCGCGCTGACCACCAGGTTCTTGGCCAGGTCGTCGTCCCGGTTGGTGATGCGCATGGTGGCGCCGAAGAGCGCGTTGGCCAGCCCGGCCTCGTCCACGGGCACCGCGGCCTGAGCGATCGGGGCGGCGGCCAGGGTGCCCGCGAACAGGGCGCCGGTCAGCACCGTCGCGGTCAGTCTTCGGCGTAATGGCGTTCTCATGGGTCTCCTTCGGCGTCGGCCGATGCCGACTTCACTGCCCGATGGGGAGGCCGCCGGGACGGCGCGACCGGACGCCCGGCCCCGGCGGGTGGCAGGGCGGCGACGATCGCGCTGACCAGCGTCCTGACCCGGGTGCTCCACGGGCCGATGCGAGTCTGCGTGCGGGCCGAGGGCCCCGGGAGTCGCTGGCCGTATCCTCTGCCGAGGGATACCGGGATACAGGTGCTGACCAGGGAGAACGGCATGAGCGGCGAGGCCGGGTTCGCCGCGGAACTGCGGCGGTTGCGGCGAGAGCGCGGACTCTCGCTGGCGGCGCTGTCCGAGCGGACGCACTACAGCAAGGGCTACCTCGGCAACCTGGAGCACGGGCGCAGGCCGGCCACTCTGGACCTGGCCCGGCGGCTGGACGAGGTGCTCGACGCGGACGGGATGCTGGTCGCGCTGGCCGCCGCGGTGCCGGAGCCGGTGTGTCCCTACCGCGGACTGGCGGCCTTCCAGACGGCGGACGCGCGCTGGTTCTTCGGGCGGGAACGGGTCACCGGGGAGCTGGCGACCGCGCTGGCCGCGGCCAGGGAGCGCGGGGCGCCGCTGGTGGTGTTCGGGGCCTCCGGGGCGGGCAAGTCCTCGTTGCTGCGGGCGGGGCTGGCGCCGCGACTGGACTCGGTGGAGATCATCACGCCGGGACCGGACCCGCTGCGGCGGTTGCCAACGGCGGGTGCGGTGCTGGTGGTGGACCAGTTCGAGGAGGTCTTCACCCTCTGCGAGTCCGCCGCCGAACGCTCGGAGTTCCTCGCCGAGCTGTGCCGCCGGGGCGCCGACGGGGTGGTGCTGGCGGTGCGCGCGGACTTCTTCCCGCAGTGCCTGGCCCAGCCCGAGCTGCTGGAGGTGGTGCGGCACAACCAGTTCGCGGTGGGCGCGATGTCCCGCCTCGAACTCGCCGAGGCGATCTCCGGACCGGCCGAGGCGAGCAGGCTCACCGTGGAACCGGGCCTGGTGGAGCTGCTGCTCAGCGATCTCGGCGCCGGGGAACGGGGTTACGAGCCAGGGGCGCTGCCACTGCTGTCGTATGCGTTGCGCGGCACCTGGGAGCACCGGGTGGAGGACCGGCTCACCGTGGCCGGATACCGGGCCACCGGCGGCATCCGCGGTGCGGTGGCCGCCGCGGCGGAGCAGGTGTTCACCCAGCTCGACGAGGACGCCCGGCAGGCGGCGCGGCGGTTGCTGCTGCGCCTGGTGCGGGTGGGCGCGGACGGCGAGGACACCCGGCGGCGGGTGCCGCGCGAGCAGCTCACCGCCGGGGGCCGGCAGGACCCGGCGCTGGTGGCGATGGAGGCATTCGCCACCGCCCGGCTGCTGGTGCTCGACCACGACACGGTCGAGCTGACCCATGAGGCGCTGGTCCGGGCCTGGCCGCGGCTGCGCGAGTGGATCGACACCGACCGGGCCGGACTGCGCGCCCGGCAGCGGCTGGGCGAGGCGGTGGACGCCTGGGTCGGGCACGACCGGGCCGCCGCGCTGACCTATCGCGGCATCGCGCTGGCCACCGCCCAGGAGTGGGCCCGCGGTCACCCCGAGGACCTCAGCCCGGTGGAGCGGGACTTCCTGCGGGCAGGCTCGCGCGAGGAACAGCGCGGGGTGCGGCGGCTGCGCGCGCTGGTGGCCGCGCTCACCGCGTTCGTGCTGATCGCGGTGCTGGCCGGCGGGATCGCGCTGGTGCAGCGGCAGCAGGCGCTCACCGCGCGGGACGAGGCCACCTCCCGCCAGGTCGGCGAGCACGCGAGCAGTCTGCTCGGCGCCGATCCCGCGCTGGCCGGACAGCTCGCGCTGGCCGCCTACCAGCTCGCCGAGACCCCGGCCGCCCGCGGCGCGGTGCTCTCGGCCTTCGCCACCGCCTACCCGACCCGGTTGCACGGTGGGGCCGAGCAGGTCGACGTGGTCGCGTTGCGCCCGGACGGCGGACTGCTGGCCACCGGCGGCCTGGACGGGGTGGTGCAGCTCTGGGACGCCACCGACGGCCGACGGGACGAACCGCTGCGCACCCTGCCCAACACCGGCCGGGTCAGCGGGCTGGAGTTCAGTCCGGACGGCCGCACCCTCGCCCTCGCCGGGGCGGGTGGGGTGGCGTTGTGGGATGTCGTTGTGCCACAACGGCCCGAGCTACTGGCCGCGCTGCTGCCACGGACCAAGGTCAACCAGCTGGCGTTCAGCCCGGACGGCGCGCTGCTGGCCACCGCGGGCTCGGCGGACGCGCTGACCCGGGTCTGGTCACTGCGCGATCTCCGTGCGCCGCGGCAGGTTTCGGTGCTGCCAGGGCACGCGGGCGAGGTGTACGGGCTGGCGTTCAGCCCGGACGGGCCCACCCTGGCCACCGCGGGCGCGGACGGCGCGGTCCTCGGCTGGCGGCTCGCTGACCCGGCCAATCCCGGTGCCCCGCAACGGATCCTGACCGCACGCGGCCCGGTCAGCGCGATCGCCTACAGCCAGGATGGCCGCCGGCTGGTGGTCGCCGACGAGACGCACACGCTGTGGCAGGTCAGCGAGGGCGTGCCGCGCACCGTGCCCGCGCCGGACGTGCTGGTCCGCGGCCTGGCCTTCGGGCCCGATCCGGACCGGGTGGTGCTGGGCGCCAACGACGGGGTGCTGCGGGTGCTGGATCTGGTGGCAGGCCGGGAGATCGAGCGGCTGCGGCAGCCGAACCGGGTGCGCGCCATCGCCTTCGACCGGGCCGGGCGGCTGCTCGCCTCCTCCAGCAGCGGCGGCCGCTCCTACCTGTGGCACGAGCCGCTGGGCAGCCCGGTCGGCCGGGACAGCGAGATCGACGGCGTGTTCGGCCACCCGGGCAGCAACCTGCTGGCCACCACCGGCGTCCAGGACCCGAGGGTCCGGCTGTGGCGCACCGACTGGTCCGGGCTGCTGCCGCTGGGCACGCTGAGCGGGCACACCGGCGCGGTGCAGCACGTCGCGTTCAGCGCCGACGGCCGCCGCCTGGCCACCGGCTCCCGGGACCGCACCGTCCGCCTCTGGGACCTGGGCGATCCGGCCCACCCGGTCGAACTGTCCACTTTGGACGGTTACCGGGAGACCGTCGGCCGGGTCGCGTTCAGCCCGGACGGCACCCTGCTGGCCAGTGGCGACGATGCCGGAGACCTGGTGCTGTGGAACGTCGCCGACCCGCGCAGGCCGCGGCGGCTGGCGATCCTGGCGGACAACTTCCGCACCGTCAACGCGGTCGCGTTCAGCCCGGACGGCCGCTCTCTGGCCTCCGGCAACACCGACCGCTCGATCCGGCTCTGGGACCTCGCCGACCCGGGAAACCCCCAGCAGACCGCCAAAATCACCGGTTTCCGGGAGGCGGTGCTCGGGGTCGCGTTCAGCCCCGACGGCCGCACCCTGGCCGGGGCGGGCCTGGACCAGACCGTCCGGCTGTGGACGGTCACCGACCCGGCCCGGCCTGCCGGGCTGGCCACCGTCACCGGCCACCTCGGTCCGGTGCACACCGCCGAGTTCAGCCCGGACGGCCGCACCCTGGTCACCACCAGCGCTGATCGCACCGCCCGGCTGTGGGACCTGACGGATCCGGCGCAACCGGCCCTGTACGCCCCGCTGGCCAGCCCGGATGCCCCGGTCACCAACGTCTTCCACGCCGGCGGCAGGCGGATCGCGGTGGCCGCGGCCGGGCACACGCTGCGGTTCTGGGACACCGATCCGGCGGCCGCGGTGAACCGGCTGTGCGCGCTGCGCGGCAGCCCGGTCACCGCGGCGGAGTGGGCGGCGCGGTTCCCGGACTACCCGTACCGGCCGCCGTGCGGGTGAGACCGCTACGCACTCGCTGATCTGGGCAGCCGCACGGTGAACCGGGCCCCGCCGGGGCTCTCCGCGGTGATCGCGCCACCGTGCGCGGCGACGATCTCGCGGGCGATGGACAACCCGAGCCCGCTGCCACCGGTGGCCCTGGCCCTGGCGTCGTCGGCCCGCCAGAACCGGTCGAAGACGAACGGCAGATCCGCCGCCGCGATCCCGCTGCCGGTGTCGGCCACGGTGAGCACCGCCTCCGCACCCCGCGTCCGCGCGGTCAGCGTGACCCGGCCACCGGCCGGGGTGGCCCGGATCGCGTTGCTCACCAGGTTGCCCAGCACCTGCCGCAGCCGGTTCGGATCGCCGTCCACCACCGGCGCCGGATCGTCCACAGTGGACACCAGCTCGACCTCGGCCGCGGTGGCCACCGCCTGGAAGCCAGTGCGGGTGGCCTCGACCACCTCGCCCAGGTCCACCGGGCCGCGTTCGTAGGCCAGCGACCCGGCGTCGGCCAGCGCGAGCAGCTGGATGTCCTCGATCAGCCGTTGCTGCAACAGGGCTTCCTCGTGCAGCGAGGCGAACAACGCGCGATCCGGCGGCAGCACGCCGTCCTTGAGCGCCTCCAGGTAGCCGCGGATGTTGGCCAGTGGGGTGCGCAGCTCGTGCGCGATGTCGGCGATCATCCGGCGTTGCCGTTCCTCGCTGCGCTGCAAGGAATCCGCCATCCGGTTGAACGCCCCGGCCAGCTCGGCGATCTCGTCGTCCCCGCGCACCGGCACCCGCTCGGCCAGATCACCGGCGCCGAGCCGGGTGGAGGCGGCCCGCAGCGCGCCCACCGGCCGCAGCACCCGGCGGCTGACCAGCCACATGCCCAGGGTCGCCACCAGCGCCACCCCGGCCGCGGCCAGCAACGCGGGCAGCAGCGGCACGGTCCGCGAGGGCGGCGGGTCGCCGGCGCCGAGGGAGAGCAGCAGCGGCGCGGGCATGATCGCGCCGATCTGTGCCCGGAAACTGTTGAGCAGACAGTTCGACACGTTCTTTTCCGCACAGGACTTCAGGATCTCGGCCTCGGACCGGCCGCTGAGCAGGTAATCCCGGTTCGTCGTGCAGTCGATGAGGGCCATTTTCCTGGCCATGTCCAGCTCACCGGGCATCAGGTCCACCACCGGGATCCCGTCCGGCTGCGGTTTCTGCTCCACCAGGAAACCCTTGCCGATCAGGCAGTTCGCCAGCTGCACCTTGCGGCGGTAGCTGATCAGCCGCGAGGGCCAGCTCTCGGTGGCGGCGCCGACGTATGCCTCCGGGACGCCGGAGGGTAGGCCGGAGGGTAGGCCGGAGGGCAGGCCGGAGGGCAGGCCGGAGGGCAGGCCGGAGGGCCTGCCTGCCGTCGTGGTCGGGCTGACCGGCGCGGTGCGGAAGGTGGTCAGCGGCACCCCGCCGCCGTCGAAGCCGTCCGGCGGCGGGACCGGGGTGGGCACCGGGTCGACGAGCTGGGGCGCCCGGTTGCCCACCGGCCGCGCGCCGCCGCCGTCGAGGGTGTCGCTGTCCACCAGCACCTCACCGGCCATGCTGGTGAGCCGGATCCGTTGCCCGGTGCGGTCTTTGAGCGCCCGCACGGTGCCGGAGACCCCGTCCCAGTTGCCGCGCAGCGCGCCGTAGCCGACCAGTTCGTCCACAATGGACTTGGCGGCCGCCTCCTCGGCGGCCGCGGTGGAGGAGACCTGCTGGCTGGCCTGGTACACCGTCAGCCAGGCGGTCAGCCCGGCCGCGGCCACCGCGACCACCGCGGTCAGCACCAGCAACCGGAACCGGAGACTGCCGTGCCAGCGCGGACTCACAGCGCCTCGGCGAGCTTGTACCCACGCCCGCTCACCGTGAGCAGGTACCGCGGCCGGGCCGGATCGTCCTCCACCTTGCGCCGCAGGTTCTTCACGTGCGCGTCCACCGTGCGCTCCAGCACGTGGTTGTCAAAACCGAAGGCACGCTCCAGGATCTGCGTCCGGGTCAGCGGCACCCCTGGCTGCTGGGCCAGCGCGTGCAGGATGTCGAACTCCTTGGCGGTCAGCTCCACCGGCTCGCCGCGCAACCGCACGGTGAACCGGGTCGGGTCGATCTCCAGCTGCCCCACCGTGATCAGCTCCGGCGGGGCAGGGGCTGCGCCGCGGCGCAGCAGTGCGCGCACCCTGGCGGTCAGCTCGGCCGGGCTGAACGGTTTGACCATGTAGTCATCGGCGCCGAGATCCAGGCCCAGCAACAGATCCGCCTCGGTGGACCGCGCGGTGAGCATCAGGATCGGCACCGCGGACTCCGCGCGCAGGATGCGGCACACGTCCAGGCCGTCCACCTCGGGCATCATCACGTCCAGCACGATCAGGTCCGGCCGCCTGGTGCGCGCCAGTTCCAGCGCGGTCCGGCCGTCCGCGCAGGCCAGCACACTGTGCCCGGCCCGTTCCAGGTAGACGCGGATCAGGTGCGCCTGCTTCTGGTCGTCCTCGGCGAGGAGGATGCGCGCGCTCACCGGCCCAGTGTCGCAGCCACCCCCGCCGCGACCGTGAAGAAATGGTGAAGGCCCGCCCCGGAACCCGTGAAATCACCCGGCCGCGTCCGATCGCACCGCTGCCGCACAGCTTCTTCGTCAGTTCTTCATCACCTCGTTCCTAGCGTCGCCGCCATGAGTCGCAAGAGGACGGTTGCCGTGTTCGCCCTGCTCATGGTGGCCCTCGGCGGCTGCCAGCGAGCACTGCCCACGGTCAGCACCAGCGCCCCCGGATTCGAGCTGCCCGTGCCGAGCCCGCAGCCGGAACCGGAGGTGCAGCCCAGGGCGAACACCCCGCGGGTCCAGGTGCAGACCCCCGGCCAGTACTCCTGGTCGCTGCGCGACACCAGGACCGGCGAGACCCGCGGCTCGGCCAACCAGAGCGCCTTCGCCAACACGGTGGAGTCGATGGTCAAGGCCTGGATCGCCTTCGACTTCCTGCACGGCCTCGGTTCGGCCAAACCCGGTCCGGCCGACCTGAACGCCCTGCACCGCATGATCAACGTCTCCGACGACCAGGCCGCGCAACAGCTTTACCGCAGGCGCGGCTCGGACGCGGTGATCCAGCGGCTGATCAGCACCTGCGGCCTGACCGGCACCAGGATCACCCCTGGCTGGTGGTCCAAGACCCGGATGACCGCCGCCGATGCCACCCGGATGGGCCAGTGCCTCTTCGACGGCCGCCATCTCAGTCCACAGTGGACTGACTGGCTGCGCGGCGAGATGCGGAACGTGGCCCCCTCCAACGCCTTCGGCATCGCCGAGGCCCCCGGTCTGGCCGGAAAGCCGCTCGCGATCAAGAACGGCTGGACCGAGCACAGCGCCACCCGCAACTGGGCGGTGAACTGCCTGGCGGTGTGGTCGGACAAGGTGCTGGCCGTACTGGTGAGCTACCCGATCGGACTCGGGCAGGCACACGGCGCGTCCGTGTGCCGCCAGGTCGCCGAGCAGCTGTTCCCTGCCGAGAAGTAACTCAGGCGTCGAATAGCGCGCTGACCGACTCGCCGTTGTGGATCCGCCGCATGGCCTCGGCCATCGCGGGCGCGATGGAGAGCACCTTCAGCTTGGGCACCCGCTCGCCGTCGGGGATCGGCACCGTGTTGGTGCACACGATCTCCAGCACATCGGGCTGATCGCCGATCCGCTTGAGCGCGCCGCCGGCGAAGAGGCCGTGCGTGCAGGCCACCCGGATCGTGCGCGCGCCCAGATCGCGCAGCTTGTCCAGCAGCTCCAGCACGGTGCTGCCCTTGGCGATCTCGTCGTCCAGCACGATGATGTCCCGCCCGGCCACCTCGCCGATCACCGAGCTGATGGTCACCTTGTCGTCGGCGAACCGCTGCTTGGCCCCGGCCGCCACCGGCACCCCGAGCAGCCGCGCGAAGTGCGAGGCTTCCTTGGCGTTGCCCAGGTCCGGGGAGACCACGGTGGTGTTGGACAGGTCGTGCTGGCGGAAGTGCAGGGCCAGCTCGCGCAGCGCGTGCAGGTGGTCCACCGGCACGCTGAAGAATCCGTGCACCTGCGGGGAGTGCAGGGTCATCGCGAGCACCCGGCTGGCCCCGGCCGCCACCAGCAGATCGGCCACCAGCCTGCCGCCGATGGAGATCCGCGGCGCGTCCTTCTTGTCCGAGCGCGCGTAGGCGTAGTGCGGCATGACCACGGTGGTCCGCGCCGCCGAGGCCCCGCGCGCCGCGTCCAGCATGAGCAGCAGCTCGACCAGGTTCTCCTGCACCGGGGTGACCAGCGGCTGGATCAGGAACACGTCCCGCTCCCGGCAGTTGGCCTGCAACTGCACCTCGATGCAGTCATTGGCGAAGCGCTGCGTGCGCACCGGCCGCAACGGCACTTCGAGCTGGGCGCAGATCTCCGCCGCCAGCTCGGGGTGGGCACTGCCGCTGAAGACCGCGATGTCCCGCACGAACCTGCTCCCAATCACCTGAGGACCCCCAACGCCCCGCATGCTAGTGCCCGAAGAGGCAAAAGCCCTGGTGAAGGTGGTCTGGGACACGCTCGATCGGGTAGGCGGCCGCGACAACCCTGGGGGTGGTCACCGCGGCCGCCTGGTCTGATCACTGACTGCGTTGCGCCGGGAACTTGGCGGTCACCGGGAACTCGCGCAGCCCGCGGATGGTGCTGCTCTCCCGCCGTTCCAGCCGGCCGGCCTGCCGCAGCAGCGGCATCCGCTCGGCCAGGCTGCGGAAGAGGATCTCGCCTTCGATCCGGGCCAGCCGGGCGCCGATGCAGTAGTGGATGCCACTGGAGAAGGCCAGGTGCTCGGGACCACCGGTCCGGGTGATGTCGAACTTGTCCGGCTCCGGGTAGACCTCCGGATCGCGGTTGCCCGCGGCCAGGATGACCCCGACCAGCTGGCCTGCCTTGACGGTCTCGCCCGCCAGCTCGATGTCGGTGTGCGCGATCCGCATGGTGGCCTGCACCGGCGGGTCGTACCGCAGGGCCTCCTCGGTCATGGCGGCGGCCAGCTCCGGCTTGTCCCGCAGCTGCGCCCACTGCTCAGGGTGGGCCAGCAGGGCGAGCACGCCGTTGCCGATCAGGTTCACCGTGGTCTCGAACCCGGCCAGCAGCAACAACATCGCGGTGCCGTGCAGTTCGCGGGCGGTCATCTTCTCCTCGCCGACCGCCACCGCCAGACTGCTGATCACATCGTCGCCGGGATCCTTGGTGCGTTCCTTCAGCAGCCGGTCGAACAGCGCGACCAGCTCGGCGCCCACGTGGATGAGTTCCCTGGCCTGGCGGATCGAGTGCACCCCGCTGAGGCCCTCGCCGATCCGCGCGCCGTACTCGGCGAAGTCGGTCCGGTCGGCGTCCGGGATGCCGAGCAGGTCGCTGATCACCGTGATCGGCAGCGGCGCGGCCACGTCCCTGATGAGGTCGAAGGTCTCCTGGCCTTCCACCTTGTCCAGTAACGAGTCCACGATCTGCTGCACCCGCGGCCGGTAGCCGTCCACACGTTTGGGGTTGAACGCGGGCGCGGCCAGCCTGCGCAGCCGGGTGTGGTCCGGCGGGTCCTGGTCCAGGAAGCTCTCCGGGTAGGTGTTGGCCACCGCGCCCAGCGCGCCGCCGACCACACCGGAGCCGTCGGCGTTCTTCACCCCGAAGCGGCGATCCCGCAGCACCTGGTTGCACAGCGCGTGCGAGGTGGTGGCCCAGGTGCCGCTGAGCCCGCGGTAGAGCGGGCCCTTCTGCCGGATTTGTTCATAGAGTGGATAAGGATTTTCCCGCCATTTCGGGTTTTCCACCTGCACCAGCAGATCACCGAGCCCGCCGAGCAGCCAGTTGGTGGCCTTGGCAGCCTGGATCTGCGAGCCAAGCCGAAGGGAGGCGGCGGGGCCCAGGTTGTTCATCGGTTTCCTCTCATCAGGTGGTCGCCTTCTGCGGCGCCGGAGCGAACGGCGCGTCGGAAGGTTCGATCTTGCGCAGCCCTGGGGTGAGGGCGGCGTAGACAGTGGCCAGCAGGCAGCCGAGACCGATGATCAGGAAGGCGGTCGCCGGGCCGGAGTACTCCACGATGGGTCCGGCCACGACCGCGCCGAGCGGGCTGGCCGCCAGCGAGAGCGAGGCGATGGTGCCGATGACCCGGCCACGCATGAACTCCGGCGTGCGCTCCTGCATGACCACCGCGGTGACCGGGTTGATCGGACCGGAGACCACGCCGGTGACCAGGGCCAGGGCGAGCAGCCAGCCGAAGTTGGTGCTCAGCGCGAACCCGAGGAAGGCCAGCGAGGTCAGCAGCAGCGCGACCAGCAGCACGATCCGGCGGCCGGCGAAGCGGGCGATCACGCCGTAGCCGATGGCGCCGATGATGCCGCCGACCGCGAACACCGCGAGCACGAAGCCGGTCTGCTCGGGCTTGCCGGCCTGGAACATCATCGCGGGCATGATCACCGAGGACAGCGGGGTCAGGAACAGCACGATCAGCATGCCGGTGATCGCGGTGGCCCGCAGCGCGCCCTCGGTCCAGACGAACCGCAGGCCCTGCCACACCGACTGCCAGTACGGCTCCACCGCCGGGCGGTCGGCGCCGGTGTGCTGCACCGAGGGCACCACGGTGAAGGTCAGCATCGAGGCCAGGAAGAACATGATCACGGTGGCCCACAACGTGTTCATCGGCCCGATGAGCGCGATCAGCACGCCGGCCAGACCCGGACCGGCCACGCCGCCGATCCCGTCCACCGCCTCACCCCAGGAGTTGATCTTCTCCAGGGGCATCTTCGCCCTGGCCGCGACATCCGGCCGCAACGCCTCGCGCGCGGCCATGCCGGGACCGTCGAAGACCGCGCCGAGCGCGACCAGGCCCAGGATCAGCGGGATGCCCAGGCCGAGGGTCATGTCCAACAGGGGTAGCGCGGCCACCGCGGCCGCGCTGAGCAGATCGGCGGCCACGCTGGAACGCCGCCGCCCGAACCGGTCCACCAGGGCCCCGCCGAACAGGGCCGAGAGCACCAGCGGGGCCATGGCCGCGGCCGCCACCACACCGGCGAGCACGGCACTACCCGTGCGCTGCAACACCAGGATCGGCATCGCGACACTGACGATCGCGTTGCCCGTGACGGACAGCGCCGTCGAGCCCAGAAGGCCCCAGACAGGTACCCGGGAAGGCCGCGCGGCCTCCTGGCCCAATTGGACGTCCACGAGTCAAACGATACACCGATGTCTCATTCTTGGCCGCTGCCTTCCCACCGCCGAGAGTGCCGCCACACCCGATCGCGGGAACGCCGATAGCCTCGGCCGGGTGGCGAGTGAGAAGCAGCGGAACAGCCTGCCGATCAAAGAGGTCGAGCGCTGGTTCCTGCGCGAGGGCATGCCGTTCGTGGTGCGCAACATGCGCAAGCACCCGGTGCTGGCGCGCTCACTTCCAGCACTGATGTTCTTCCTGGGCGGGGTGCTCGGCTACATCGTGGTGTCGGTCAGCTGGCGCTGGAGCCCGCCCTACGGCAGCCTGTCCGCGGCGCAGGCGAGCGCCCGGATGGCCGAGGACGACGCCTACCAACTCACCGGTCTGGGTGTGGCCACTGTCACAGCGATCGGCGCCGCCCTGTTGTTCCTGTGGCTGCGCACCGGTCGCCGCTATCTGCGCAGCCGGACCGCGGGCATCACCGGCGCGGTGATCACCCTCAGCGCGCCGCCGGTGCTGGAGGGCCTGCTCAACTGGAGCTGGGCGGACGCGCGGGAGGACCTGGTCATCGGCGCCGCGCTGGTGCTGGTGATCTACGCCTTCACCAGGGCGGGCATCGGCTCGCTGGTGCACTGGTCGCTCTGGCACCTGGTCCCGCACCTGGGCAACCTGGGCAGGCTGGTGACAAGGGCGGTGCCGTTGCTGCTGCTCCTGGTCACCTTCCTGTTCATCAACACCGAGAACTGGCAGATGTCGGGCAACCTGGACCGCCCCCGGCTGTGGGGCATCGCCTGGTTCTTCATCGTGATCATCGCCTTGTTCCTGTGCGTGCGGCTGCCCGAGGAGCTGAAGAAGCTGCGGGTGGAGATCACCCCGGACTCGGTGCGCGCGGCCTGCGCCGGCACCGAACTGGGCAGACTGGCCGAGCAGCTGCCGGATGAGGACCTGCAGTTCGACCGGCACCCGATGAAGCTGGGTGAACGACTGAACGTGCTGCTCATCGCCTTCGTCAGCCAGGGCCTGCAGATCGCCCTGCTCGGTCTGCTGGTCTTCCTCTTCTTCGTCACCTTCGGCGCGATCGCGATCAAGGACTCGGTGGCCGAGGCCTGGGTGGGGCACCCGCTGACCGAGGGCACCTTCTTCACCATCCCGATCCCGATCGACGGGATCAGCAACGAGCTGATCCAGGTCTCGATCGTGATGGCCGCCTTCTCCGCGCTCTACTTCGCCGTCTACGCGGTCAACGACGCGAGCTACCGGGAGCAGTTCTTCGAGGAGATCCTGGAGGAGCTGCAGAAGGTGCTGCTGGCCAGGGAGTGCTACCTGCGGCTGCTGGAGGTCGACGGCCCGCAGTCCCCCGAAGGATGGACCGAACTGGCCGAGGTCACCCAGCGGAGCTAGCAACTCCCCCGGTCCCGTCGCTCGGCGGAGTGGACCTGCGGGTTCGCCACCTCCCGGCAACCCGTGGCGCGTACCCTCGCGCAGTGTCGACGACGGAAGAACCGGTCGCGCTCGCCGGGGTTGACCCCGCCAGTGGACTGACCGAGCAGCAGGTACGGCAGCGCGTCGCGGCCGGCCAGTCCAACGACGTCCCAGCCCGCGCCAGCCGCAGTGTCGGCGAGATCATCCGGGCCAACGTGTTCACCCGGTTCAACGCGATCATCGGGGTGCTCTTCGCGATCATCCTGGTCATCGGGCCGATCCAGGACGGCCTCTTCGGCGTCATCATCGTGATCAACACGCTGATCGGCATCGTGCAGGAGGTACGGGCCAAGCGCACTCTGGAGCGGCTGGCCATCGTCGGCGAGGCCAAACCCACGGTGCGCAGGGACGGGCGCGCGGTGGAGGTCTCCCCACACGAGGTCGTGCTGGACGACGTGATCGAGATCGGCCCCGGCGACAAGATCGTGGTGGACGGGCTGGTGCTCACCGCCGAGGCCCTGGAGGTCGACGAGTCGCTGCTCACCGGCGAGTCCGACCCGGTGGTCAAGCAGCCCGGCGACGAGGTGATGTCCGGCAGCTTCGTGGTCGCAGGCACCGGCGCCTACCAGGCCACCAAGGTCGGGCGGCAGGCCTACGCGGCCCGGCTGGCCGAGGAGGCCAGCAAGTTCACCCTGGTCTCCTCCGAACTGCGCTCGGGCATCGACAAGATCCTGCGCATCATCACCTGGATGATCGTGCCGATCGGCGCGCTCACCATCTACAGCCAGCTCGCCGACAACAAGGACGTGCCGGACGCGATCCGCCGGATGGTGGCCGCGCTGGTGCCGATGGTGCCCGAGGGCCTGGTGCTGCTGACCAGCATCGCCTTCGCGGTCGGCGTGGTCCGGCTCGGGCGGCGGCAGTGCCTGGTGCAGGAGCTGCCCGCGATCGAGGGCCTGGCGCGAGTGAACGTGGTGTGCGCGGACAAGACCGGCACGCTCACCGAGAACGGCATGCGACTGGCCGAGGTCCGGCCGCTGGACGGGCACTCGCCCGCCGACATCGCCGCCGCGCTGGCCGGGCTGGCCAGTGCGGACCCACGCCCGAACGCGAGCCTGCAGGCCATCGCCGAGGCGCACCCGGACGGCACCGGCTGGCAGGTCAGCGCGATCGCCCCGTTCTCCTCCGCGCGCAAGTGGAGCGGCGCGAGCTTTCACGCCGACGGCGACTGGGTGCTCGGCGCGCCGGATGTGTTGCTGGCGCCGGGTTCCGCGGTCCGCGCCGAGGCCGAGGAGACCGGCTCGCAGGGCCTGCGGGTGCTGCTGCTGGGCCGGGCGAGCTGCCCGGTGGACGACGCCGCCGCACCCGGCGTGGTCACCCCGGTGGCCCTGGTGGTGCTGGAGCAGAAGGTCCGCCCGGACGCCAAGGACACGCTGGACTTCTTCGCCGCGCAGAACGTGGCGGTGAAGGTCATCTCCGGCGACAACGCGGTCTCCGTGGGCGCGGTCGCCGCCTCGCTCGAACTGGCGGGCGCGGACAAGCCGATCGACGCGCGCACCCTGCCCGAGGGCAAGGCGGCGCTGGCCGATCCGGTGGACAACGGCACCGTGTTCGGCCGGGTCACCCCGGCGCAGAAGCGGGACATGGTCGGCGCGCTGCAGTCCCGAGGGCACACCGTGGCGATGACCGGCGACGGCGTGAACGACGTGCTCGCGCTCAAGGACGCCGATATCGGCGTGGCCATGGGCGCGGGCAGCCCGGCCACCCGGGCGGTGGCGCAGATCGTGTTGCTGGACAACAAGTTCGCCACCCTGCCCTACGTGGTGGCCGAGGGCCGCCGGGTGATCGGCAACATCGAGCGGGTCGCCAACCTGTTCCTCACCAAGACGGTCTACTCGGTGCTGCTGGCGGTGCTGGTGATCATCGCCCAGGTGCCGTATCCGTTCTACCCCAGGCATTCCACCCTGTTGAACGCCTTCACCATCGGCATCCCGGCCTTCTTCCTGGCGCTGGCGCCGAACAAGGAACGGGCCCGCAGCGGGTTCGTGGCCAGGGTGATGCGGCTGGCCGTGCCCGCGGGCGCGATCGCCGCGGTGGCCACCTTCACCAGCTACCTGCTCGCCATCGCCGACCCGAGCGCCACCCAGGCCCAGCGCAGCACCGCCGCGGTGGTCACGCTGTTCCTGGTGGCCTTCTGGGTGCTCGCGGTGATCGCCCGGCCGTACGTGTGGTGGAAGGCCGTGCTGCTGCTGTCCATGGCGGCCGGGTTCGCCTTCGCCGTGCTCATCCCGTTCGGCCAGCGCTTCTTCGACATCGACCCGAACCACTCGCCCACGCTGTTGCTGAGCTTCCTGGTGGCAGGCGTCGGCATGCTGCTGATCGAGCTGAGCTGGTGGCTGGACGGCTGGCTGCGCCAGGAGAAGGAGCGCGTGGGCCTGCCCGCCGACTGAGGAATTCCCGACTCGCCAGAACAAGGGCCGCCTGAGCAATCAGGCGGCCCTTGCTATAGCCAAAAGTACAACAAAAAGGAACAGGGTGAACGCACCGAGCCGCCACTCGGTGCGTTCACCCCTGCCCTGGATCGGCGGTAGCCATCCAGGGAGTTCGGTGGACTGACTGATCAGACAGTAAGCCTCGGACCTGCGGCGCGTCAAGCCCATCGCGGATGAATACGTTGTCATCCGCAGGCTACTCCATGTTTACCAACCTCGCCTCAGGCGTATTGACAGCCCGTTCGCTTCTGGTTGAACTGTGCGTGCTTGTGTCTGTTTCCGTTTGATTCTGACCGGTTGCCTGTGACGCCAACCCGAGGAGTTCGGATGAGTTCCCTGTCCAAGCGGCGGTTAGCCGCGCTGGCCGCCACGTTCGCCGTGGCCGTGGGCAGCGGTGCGCTGGCCACCACGCCACCCGCGCTCGCCGAGCCGCCGCCACCGGTGGTGACCATCGACGACGGCCTGGCCTTGACCCCGCCGATGGGCTTCAACAACTGGAACACCACGCACTGCCGGGCCGAGTTCAACGAGAAGATGATCACCGATATGGCGGACATCTTCGTCGACCGCGGCCTCAAGGCGGCCGGCTACTCCTACGTCAACATCGACGACTGCTGGGCGCTGCCGCAGCGCGCCGCCGACGGCAACCTGGTGCCCGACCCGGTCCGCTTCCCGCGCGGCATCAAGTGGCTGGCCGACTACGTGCACGCCAAGGGCCTCAAGTTCGGCATCTACACCAGCGCGGGCATCAAGACCTGCAACAAGGTCGGCGGCTTCCCCGGCGGTCTGGGCTTCGAGGAGCTGGACGCCAAGCTGTTCGCCTCCTGGGGCGTGGACTACCTCAAGTACGACAACTGAATGCCTGGTGAGCGGACCTGCGGCGTTGAACTGCGGCAGGCCGTTGACCAGGTGTTTCGTGGTGGTTGCATCCGGTTGCATCCGGTTGGGTCCGGACGTCTCACGGCCTGTGGACGGCATGATCTTGGTCGGTGTGGGGCGGTCGATGATCAGCTTGAGCTGTCCTGGCTGGGGGCTGGTGACGCGTCGGGCGGCGGCCTGGCGGTCCTCGGCGTGGACCTCGTTGATCACGCAGGGCGGGCACAGCGTCGTCGACCGGGTGATCGGGGTGAACCAGTTCTGGCAGTAGCGGCAGGCCCGGGGACCGACTGGCCGGGGCTTGGCGGTGAAGAGGGCGAGCTGTCCGGTGCCGGGGTGTTGGGTGCGGTTCATGTGGGGCCTCCCTGGTCGACGGCGGTGCGGAAGTGGAGAGGGAACCTCTCGCCTCCCCTTTCCTTCGCCCCGGCGGCAGTTAGCACCGGAATGGAGGTGTCAAGAGTGGGCGCTTG
>NZ_JALMDK010000007.1:0-3003 GCF_023094165.1 Crossiella sp. S99.2
GGTGTGCGGTCGGGGCGGATCGGGAAGGTCATCGTGCTTCCTGACCTCAGACGATGCAACGACCCCTAGAAACCACCTTGTCGTACCGGGTGTTGGCGGTTGTCGTACGGGGTGTTGGCCGTTGTGGGGCGGGGTCAGGGGGTTAGTTGGGGCAGGATCGCGGTTTCGGGGGCTGGGTCGTAGGTGAAGTCGTGGGCCTTGGCGACCTCGCGGGCCAGTTCGGCGAACAGCACCCCGGTCGCATGGGCGGCCCGCCGCGCGTCCGCCGCGTCAAACTCGCCGAAGGTCGACGGCAACCGGTCCCAGACCCCGGGGGCGGCCCAGTCCCGCATCCGGGTGCCGCCGTGCCACACGTCCAAGTCCGCCCCGCGCACCGCCTGGGCATGCCACTCGACCAGGGTCTGCAGCAGTTCCTTGGTCGTCCAGTCCCGCGACTTCGCCACCCACAGCTCCCCGCGGGCCAGGTACCGCGGCAGGTGCGCGATCTCGAACCAGAACTCCGCGCACAGTTCCTGGAAGTCCGGCTCGGTCACGGGTTCCGGCCGCGGCCGGCCGGTGGGCGCGGGCAACCGCGCGGCCAATCCGTCCGGGTCGTAGAGCACCTCGTACCCGCGTTCGTGCAGCTCGTCGAGTTCCCCGGCCAACTCATCCAGCAGCGACAACGGCACCACCTGGAAGTCGGCCTTGACGCCGTCGGTGAACAGCACCAACCGGGCCGGGTTGTCCCACGGTCCGTCGAGGCCGACGCTGACCAGCACCGGGCCGAGTTCGGCCGGCCAGTCCGCGTCCTCGGCGTAGAAGTCGGGATCGGTGCTGAACAGCTCGATGTCGTGGTCGGAGAAGGCATCCGCGGTGCCGTCCCGTCGCGCCCGTGAGCCGGTGCGCAACACCAGCCGGATATCCGCCCTGCCCGCCGCCCACCCGGCGAGCCCCGCTTCGGTGATCACAAAGCCACGCTACCCGCGCCCCGGCGACAGCGACCTTCGCGTCTCTACCGACCGGTCGGTAGAGACGCGTAACCCGGAGTGGTGACACTGCCCAGACCCGCGGATTCGACCCATCGCCTACGGGGTATTCCCGCCGCAACCACGGGGAGGTGCCGATCATGGGGCGACACCGGTTGAACGAGCACGATGAGCAGCAGTGGAGCGCCGCCACGCTCACCAAGGGACGCGAGGAGGCAGGGGCGCCCGAGCCGGTGGTGGAGAGCCAGGCCGCGGGGCAGGACTGAGGCGGGCGGAGCGGGCAAGATGTCCCGGTGAACATTTTTGCCGGGGCTACCGATTTGGCCGGCACCACCGAGTACCTCGCGGCAGCGGAGACCCCACGCGCCTGCACCCAGCCGATCCGGGCCGAGCTGGTCGGCGGGTCCCACTGGTGACCGGGGTGGTGGTGGCCGGGGGCGGTCCCGGCGGCATGGTGCTCGCCTACCTGCTGGGCCGCGCCGGGGTGCCGGTGACCCTGCTGGAGGCCCAGCCCGACTTCGACCGTGACTTCCGCGGTGACTCCCTGCATCCCTACACCCTGGAACTCCTGGACACCCTGGGCCTGGCCGAGGATCTGCTCCGCCTGCCGCACCACCCGGCCCGCAGCTTCCGCTTCCACACCCCGCACGGCACCATCACCGCCGCCGACTACCGCGGCCTGGACTCGCCGTTCCCTTACGTGGCGCTGATGCCGCAGGTCCGCTTCCTGGATTTCCTCGCCGGCAAGGCACAGGCCCTGCCCAGCTGCCAGATCCGGATGGCCGCCAAGGTGATCGGCCTGCTCCGCGAGGGCGAGGCGGTCACCGGCGTCCGCTACCGGGACGAGCACGGCGAACACGACCTGCCCGCCACCGTGGTCATCGGCGCCGACGGCCGCTTCTCCCGCCTGCGCCGCCTGGCCGACTTGCCGGTCGAACCCCTGGGCGCCAGCAGCGATCTGCTCTGGTTCCGGCTGCCCCGGCACCCGGCGGATCCACCGGAGGCCGACGTCGACCTGTACTTCGGCCGCGACCACTACGTCGCGCTGCTCGGCGGCGTCACCGACTGGCAGATCGGCTACACCCTGCCCAAAGGCGGCTTCCCGGCGGCGAAACAGGCCGGCGTGACCCCCATCCAGGACTTCATCCACCGGCACGTCCCCTGGCTGACCGACCGCATCACCCAGCTGACCGGCTTCGACCAGATCACCCTGCTGTCCCTGGACATCGCCCGTGCCCCGCGCTGGCACCGCCCGGGTGTGCTGCTGCTCGGCGACGCCGCGCACGTCATCTCCCCGGTGGGCGGCAACGGAATCCTGATGGCGGTCCAGGACGCGGTCGAAGCCGCCAACCAGCTGATCCCCGCGTTGCGCGCAGGCGCTCTCACCGAGTCCACCCTCGCCGCGATCCAAGCCGCCAGAGAACCCGCCATCGTCCAGGTGCAGGCAGACCAGACCCGCATCGAACGCCGCGTGGCCACCGCCCGCGAACAGGGCAAGAACCTCGCGCCGCCCTCGTTCCTGCGCCTGCTCACCGCCCTGCCCTGGATCCGCACCCGCTCCGCCCGCCGCAACGCCTACGGTCCACGTCCACCCCGGCTGGACACCACCCTGCTGGACCGCTGACCCACTTGCCGCCGGCCCCGGCAGCGCGAGGACGAAAGACTGACCCTTCGGGCAGCCATGGCCGGACTTTGGTACCAGAACCGTTGCCAGCACACGATTACCGGCCATACTCGGTTCAACACGGACCACCATTCCGCCGGGCGGCGCGACGACCTCACCCCGACGAATTCGTCGCTGTCGAGACCCACCCGGCACGCAAGCGGGGTCGGCGGCACCACCCCCAACCGCCGACCCCGCCCCAGCTTCGCCCGGTGCGACCGGATCACGTCCGCCGACCGACCGTTCGGTTGGCGCGCAGGGACAACCCGGTTGCCGCGCCGCCCGACCCCGCCGCGCCGCTGCTCCGGCACGCGCAACCTACTCGCTCGGGCAGCTACCGCCGCTGGCGCAACGTCCTCGCCCGAGCCGCCACCG
>NZ_JALMDK010000007.1:3098-539781 GCF_023094165.1 Crossiella sp. S99.2
GACCGCCGCGGGCGCAACCTCTTCGTTCGGGCCGTTACCGCCGCGGGCGCAACCTCTTCGTTCGGGCCGTTACCGCCGCGGGCGCAACCTCTTCGTTCGGGCCGTTACCGCCGCGGGCGCAACGTCCTTGCCCGAGCCGCCACCGCCGCTCGCATACCCTCCTTGCTCGGGCCGCTACCGCTGTTCGCGCAGCGCCTTCGCCTGCGCCACCACCGCCGGCATCCCCAGCGCCGTCGCCTCCACCTCGGCCAACCGTGCCTGCTCCAGGCCAGCGGGATCCCCACCCGCCAGCAACAACGTCGCGTAGTCCGTCCGAGCCCTGGCCAGCCACGGCCGCGCACCCATCCGCCGCGCCTGGTCCACAGTGGACTGGAAGTGCGACTCGGCCTCCTCCGGCCGATCCGTCAGCACCGCCAGGTTCGCCAGCGCGTGCGACACCAGGCCCAGCGGACAGCCCGCGGAAGTGGCGACCAGACCCGCGTACGGGCGCAGGGTTTCGGCGAGGGTGGGGGCGTGTTCGGCCGCGCCGGTGAGGTGGGCCACCTCGGCCAGGAGCAGGGTCACCGGCATGCCGACGGTGGTGTCGATCAGGGGTTTGGCGCCGTCGGCGAGCAGGCGGTCGAGCAGGGCCCTGGCCTCCACGTGATGGCCGAGGTGGGCGCGCAGCCACACCGTGACGCAACGCAGCGCGGGGGACAGCATGGGCACCGCGCCCACCAGGGTGGTGTAGGCGTCGGTGGCGGCGTGCGCGGTGGCCAGGTCGCCGCGGTCCAGGGCCAGGCGGGCCAGGTGGTGCTGGAAGGAGGCTTCGGCGAGGGGGTGGTTGGCCTGGCGGCCGTGCACCAGGGCCTGACGGGTCAGCGCCTCGGCTTCGGCGAAGTCGCCGTCGGCGTGCCGGATCGTGGCCGCGCACAGCCGCTGGTAGTACAGCCACAGCGGATGCCGCAGCCGTTCGGCCAGCGCGCCGGTGACCGCCAGCCCGGACTCCATGGCGTTGCGCTCGCCCAGGTCCAGATTGGCCAGCAAGCACCACAGATGCGCCTCCATGGCGACCAGGTCGGCACCGGCCCGTTCGGCCGCGGCAGCGGCCTCGGTGGCGATCACCAGCCGCTCCCGCGCGTTGTGCGGCGACCACATGGCCTGGTGGTACACGGCGAGCACCTCGGCCAGGGTGGCCTGACCGCTCAGCTCGTCGGGAGAGCCTGGACTCGGCGGAGTGCCTGGGCCGGCGGGGCGGCCCAGGGGAGCCGGATTGCCGGAGCTGGTCGGCCTGCTCAACCCGGCCGGAGTGCCCGAACCGGTCGAACTGCTCAGCCCGGCGGGATTGCCCGAGCCGGGCGAACCGCTTAGCCCGGCCGGAGTGCCCGACCTGGTGGGGCTCAGGCCCGCCGGGCTGCCCGGTCCGCCCGAGCTACCCTGACCAGCCGCCTCGCCCTGCCAGGCCGCACTGCCCCGCCCGCCAGAGCTGCCGTTGTCCTGCCTGGCCGAGCTACCCCACCGGCCGGGATTGTCCTGCCTGGCGGAGCTTTCCAGCCCGCCGGAACTGCCCCGTCCACCGGAACTGCCCCGCTCACCTGCGCTGCGCTGTCCTCCTTCGCTGTCCAGCTCGCCCTGCCTGCTCTGTCCGTGCTGCCCACCCGGGTCGCCCGGCGACCCGGGGTCGCTCAGCCTGCGGGCCATGGCCAGTGCCTGCCCGGCCACCACCCCCCGGCGTTCCCAGCTGGTCTCCGCCGGGTCCAGTTCCTTGGCCAGCCGCGCCAGTACCCGGGCGCGCAGCTCGCCGTCGCCTGGCGGCAGCCCGTCCAGGGCCAGCTCCAGGCGCCGGACCAGGCGGGGTTCGTGCAGTGCGAGCTGGTTGCCTACGCAGCAGCCCAGTGCGGCCCGAGCCGCGGTCTCGCCGTCCTGGACCGTGCGAGCCAGCTCGAACGCCTGCTCGTACCCGGCCACCGCTTCGGTGAGCGCGCCCGAGTACGAGCGTGCCTCCGCGAGCGCCAGCAGGATCCGGGCGCGCCGGACCCGGTCGCGGTCGTCGTCGCCCAACAGGTCCAGGGCCCGTTGGAAGCTGACGGCCGCGTCCTCGTAGGCCAGCGCCCGGAGTGCGGCGCGGCCCGCGCGGACCCGGTGCACGGCGGCCTCGTCCGGCCGGTCGCCCAGGGTGAGGTGCTCGGCGAGCCGGTCGGACGCCTCATCGGCGCGGGCGCACGCGGCGATCGCCGTGGCGGCCCGGCGATGCAACGCGGCTCGCTCCGGTGCGGGGATCCGGTCGGCCACCGCTTCCCGTAGCAGGCTGTGCGGAAAGCGTAGCATCTGCTCCGCTTGAGTGCCAATCAGGCCGCGGCGGAGGGGTTCGGCCAGGCGGGACCACACCTCGGGTGGCTCGATCCCGGCCAGTTCGGCCAGCTCGGCGACGTCCACCGACAGGCCCAGCACCGCCGCCTGGCACAGCAGTTCCACCGTCTCCCTCGACAGTTCGGCCAGCCGCAACGCGGTCACCTGCCGCACCCCGGAGGGCACCGCGGTCAGCGCCACCGGGGCCGCGGTGTGCCGCAGCAACCGGGCCACCTCGGTGGCCAGGAACGGATTCCCGCCGCAGCGCTCGTGCACCGCGGCCACCAGCGCGGGCTCCGGCGCAGACCCGGTGACTTGCCCCAGCAGCGACCCGGTCGCGCCCATGTCCAGCCCGCCCAGCTCGATCCGGGTGCCCAGCCGGGCCAGCTCACCCTCGGGCGCCTCCCGGCAGGTCCCGATCACCAGCAGCGCGGCCGAACGCAACTGCGGCGCCAGGAACTCCAGGCAGCGCACCGTGCCCTCATCGGCCCAGTGCAGGTCGTCGAGCACCACCAGCGTCGGCACGCCATCGGCGGTCAGCAACCCGGTCAGATCGTCGAAGAGCCGGTACCGCGCGAACTCATCCGGCCGCGCCGAGGCAGGCAGCGGCCGCAGCCATGGGTGCTCGCCGCCGGTGCCCAGCTCGCCGTGGTGCTGCCGCAACACCTGGATCCACGGCCAGAACGCCGGCCCGCCACTGGCGCCCCAGCGGGTCCGGAACCCGCGCGCGGACGCGCTCGCGCTGACCTGTTCGGCCAGCGCGGTCTTGCCGATCCCCGCCTCACCGGTGAGCAGCGCCAGTCCGCCCCGCCCCGCCGCGGCCTGGTCCAGCGTGGCGGCCAGCTCGGCCTCGGGCAGCTCCCGGCCGAGAAGTGTCCGCATCCCGCCCCCTTGATCCAACTCCAGCATCCCCGGTGCCACCGTGGCACCGCAACGCGCCGGAACGCAGGGCGGCACCCAGGTCCGCCCGCCCGGTCGTTGACACCGCCCGGCCCGCGGCTCGTGTCGGCCGGGTTACCGGGCCTCACTCGGTCGTGTGGTCGCCGTTTCCGCGGCGCAAACCCCTGGTAAAGCGCGCCTACCGACCGTTCGGTAGTGGCCAGTATTCCGCACAGGGCAGCCCCCGCTGCTCCACCTGGTCGAATCTGAAGGAGAAGACATGCGCACCTGGGCCCGCCGCACCGCCGCTGTCGCGCTCACCATTCCGGTCGTCGCTCTCATCGCCGGTGGCTCCGCCTCGGCCGCGGAGATCACCCCGATCGCGGAGTACCTGGACGCGACCGTGGCCGGCACCTCCAAGGCCGTGGTCAAGGCCCTGGCGGCCCTGCTCGGCGTGAGCTGCTGAGCCCACCCGGCACGCGGCGCCCCGCCGAACCGTTCGGCGGGGCGCCGCGCTGTGCGGGGCTAGTTCATGTTGGCCCGGTACAACCGTTCCGCGGTCGCGCCGAAGACCACGCCGATCGCGGTCGCCCCCGCCCCGGCCGAGTGGTTGGCCCACAGATATCCCAGCCCGGTCGGTGTGCTCGACCCGGTGATGTACCCGCCGCCGCTGCTGCCGCCCTCGGTGTCACAGGCGGTGCGCACGCTGGACCCGCTGAGCTGGGTCGGCTGGTTGCAGTAGGTCAGGTCCCGTCCGGTCCAGATCCGCGCCGCCGGGTAACCCCACACCGTGGTGCGCCCGCCGACCGGCCCGGTGAACCGGATCCCGTTGGCGCCCACCACATCCTCCAGGTTCTTCCCGCCGACCTGGCCGACCACGGCCAGCGCGTGGTCGTTGCCGCTGGTGGCCACCTTGCGGGCGGGCCAGCGTCCGTACGGCGCGTCCCCGCTGCCCGCGGAGTTGTAGGCGGGCACGAACATCACGTTGGTGGTGCCGGCGAGGCAGTGCGCGGCCGACCACACCACGCTCTTGTTCGGCGCGGTGACCACGCTCGCCGAACACCAGCTGTTCCGGCCGCTCTTGGTCCAGAACACCTTGCCGTGCACCCGAACGCCGGGCGCGGTGTAGGGCCGGGGGGCCTTGGTCAGTTCGGCCAGGACTCCGGCGGCCGGGTCGCCGAGGGCCGGTTCGCCGGTGTCCGGCGAGGTGGCAGCGGCCATCCGGTCCGGCGTCCAGTAGCCGAGGATGTCCGACGGCGTGCCGTTCGCGATGGGGCCGGGCGCGAGCAGCGCCGCCGCGAGCAGTGCGCCGAGCAGGGTTGACGATCGTGTGACCATGACGAACTCCTTACTGGGCAAGGGCGAGTTCGCCTCGGTGGTATCAGCGCGGGTCCGCCGCGGCAGGGCCGTTGGCGGCTATCCGGCAGGGCGATGGCGCAAAGTTCCGGAACGGCAGGACTTCTAACATCCGGCTGACACCGGGTCGAACCGGCACGCCGTCGTTCTGGCAAGCGGTTGCTCCGCACGGCCCGCGCAGCCCCTGTTACCGCCCACCTCGGCCGCGTCCCAGTCACCGAAGCTCACCGCCGCCTGCCCGCTGCTCCAGGCCGGGAGGTCACCCGGATCCTGGGCAGCGCCAAGGGAACCAGGCTCGGCGCCGCCGAGGACAAGGAAGGCGGGGGGCTACACCTGCGCCTACCGGAACGGGCGGAGCACGGTGCTGGCGGTGGCCAGGCGCAGCGGCACGATGATCCTGTCCGCGCCCAAGGTCGTGCCGGAGCGCAAGCTGACCGAGGTGGCGCAGGCGGTGCTGCCGCGGCTCTGAGGATCACGAGACCTGGGTGAGTTCGTCGGCGCGTTGCCGCTTGCGGTCCCGCCGGTCCCAGAAGCTGAGCATCGGCGTGGCCATCATCGTGGTCACCAGCGCGACCACCACCAGTGCGCTGAACAGTTCCTTGGTGACGATCCCGGCGGCCAGCCCCACGTTGATCGCGATGAGCTGCATCAGCCCGCGCGCGTTCATCAGCGTGCCGACCCGCACCGCCACCGCTGGTTCCTCCCCGGTGAGCCGGGCGGCCAGCCAGCAGGCGCCGAACTTGCCCGCCACCGCGGCCAGCACGCAGGCCAGGGTGAACAGCAGCAGATCGGCGTGGAAGAGCAGGCCGAAGTCGGTGTTGAGGCCGGAGTAGGTGAAGAACAGCGGCAGCAGCACCGCGCCGACCGGCCGCAGGGTGTGCACGGCCTGGTCCACCGCCTCGGATCTGGGGAAGACCACGCCGAGGCTGAACGCGCCGAAGACCGCGTACAGGCCGATCACATCGGTGTACCAGGCGGCCAGGAACAGCGCGATCACCAGTACCAGCACCAGGTTCTCCGCGGTGACCCGCCCGGCCAGCGCGGCCACCCGGTTGCTGCCGCGGGCCAGCAGGGTCAGGATCAGCACCAGGCCGAGGGTGCCGCCGATGGCCACCGCGAACGGTCCGGCGCTGCCCCCGGCGATGCTGAGCACCCCGGCCAGCAGCACCCAGGCCACCGCGTCGTCCAGTGCGCCGGAGGCCATCGCGATGGAGCCGAACCGGGAGCCGGTCAGGCCGCGTTCGGTGATGATGCGGGCCAGCATGGGAAAGGCGGTGATGGACAGCGCCACGCCGACGAACAACGCGGACACCGTCAGCGACACGTTGTCCGGGAACACATCCACCAGTCCGTCGGCCAGCACGGTCAGCCCGATGCCCAGCAGCAGCGGCGCGAGCACCCCGGCCAGCGAGATCGCCGTGGCCGAGCGGGCCACCGCGCGCAGCCGGTCCACCCGGAACTCGTAGCCCGCCTGGAACATGAACACCACCAGGCCGATCTGCCCCACCACGTAGAGCACCGGCCGCAGTTGCTGCGGGAACAGCGCGGCCTCGGCGGCGGGCGCGATCAGGCCCAGCACCGACGGGCCCAGCACGACACCGGCCACCATCTCGCCGACCACCGGCGGCTGGCCGAGTGCGCGCAGCGCCCAGCCGACCAGTCGGCAGGTCAGCAGGATGACCACCACCGCGAGGAAGAACGCCGGGGCTAACTCGGTGTTGGACATGGGTTTCCGTCCTTCGCTGAGAGAAACCTAGTGGTGTGCCGGGCAACCCTGCTCGGTGTGGGTGTCGAAGTACCTGCCCGCCAGGCGTTGCCGCCGGGCGTCCAGGACCATCACGGTGCCCAGCACCAGCTGGACCAGGCTGCGGGACACATCCTCGCAGCGGTCCCGCACCCGCAGGAAGATCCGGACCGCGGGCAGGTGCCGGGGCCGGGCGCCGTGCCGGATCAGTAGGCAGGGAGCGCGGTTGGGCAGTGGGCGGGTGTGGCTGACCGGGGAGTCCAAACTGAAGCGCCGCAACACTTCCCGGCTCACCGCGCGCATCACCAACGGGGACAGCCGCCAGGCCGGGCAGGGCCGGTTCGCCGCGATGCCGAACGGGATGTGATGCTGCGGCCGGGTGGTGCGGTCGGTCCAGCGCTCCGGATCGAAGACCTCCGGCCGCGGGCAGCCGGTGGCCTGATAGTCGGGATAGTTGAAGCACAGCACGCTGCCGCGCGGGTAGGTCGGACCGTCGTCGAGTTCGAGGTCCGCGGTGGCGATCCGGTGCGCGATGCCGAACAGCGGGTACAGCCGGAAGGTCTCATCCAGCACCTGGTTGAAGTAGCGGCCGTCCGCGGGCCGCTCGGTCAGTCGTTGGCGCACCGGCGGATTCTGCGCCAGGGCAAGGAGTAGGTGCGCCATGGCCTCGGCGGATTGAACGACCGCGGTGTTGAAGAAGGTGCCCTGCAGGTAATGCGCGGTGTCCAGTGTGGACAGTCCACTTGGGAGTTCGTGCGGGATGTCGCCGTCGCGGACCCGGTGGTGCAGGTAGCGGGTGAGCCGGGCGCGGCGTTCCGGGTGGCGCAATCCGGTGCACTTCAACGCGGTCACCACGTCGTCGGCGTGCCCGATGATCAGGTCGCGGGCCGCGCGCGGGCAGGGTTCGCGGAAGACCAGCTCGTAGAAGAACTCCGCCCACACCGGCATCATCAGGTCCCGCAAGCGGACCAGGGTGATCTCGCCGGGCGTCAGCTCGTCGAGCACCTGCCCGGCGCAGCGGGCGGCCAGCGTGGTCAGTTCCTCGCTGGTGCCGGCCAGGATCCGCGCGGTGGCGGCGGCGACCTCGTCGTAGCGCGGACCGGGTTCCAGGTGCTCCTGGTGGATTTCCGGGCCGGGTGCGAGCCAGTACCAGAACAGGTCGGACAGGCCCGCGCCCTTGCTGCGACCGGTCGCAGCCGGGTGCGAGTAGACCTCCTGGAACCGATCCGGGCCGACCTCGGCGTTCGGGAAGGTCACCGCGGCATCGCCATTGACCAGGGTGAACACCTTGCCGCGCAACGCGGTCACCCGCTTGGGCAGCCAGTGCGGCGCGGTCAGCACCGCGACCGCGGCCAGCCAGCGCAACGGTTTCAGCACCGGCACCCCCTCGGCACCACCAGGTCCGCGGTCAGCTCGGCCGGGCGGCTCGCCCCGCACAGGGCGAGCACGTGGTCCAGTTCGGTCCGGATCAGCTCGAGTACCTGGCGCACACCGGATTCCCCGGCCGCGGCCAGTCCCCACAGCACCGGGCGGCCCAGACCGACCGCGGTCGCGCCCAGGGCCAGCGCGATCACCGCGTCGCTGCCGCGGCGCACCCCGCCGTCCAGTAGCACCGGGATCTCGCCGTCCACAGTGGACACAATGGGGGGCAGGGCCTCGATGGTGGCCTGGGCGGCGTCGAGCTGGCGGCCGCCGTGGTTGGACACGATGATCCCGTCCAGTCCGGCTTCCACGGCCAACCGGGCGTCCGCCGGGTGCAGGATTCCCTTGAGCAGCAACGGCAACCGGGTCAGCGCGCGCAACCTGGCCAGATGCGCCCAGGAGAAGTCGGCGGACATGTCGATCTCCCGTGGACCGCCCGGCAGGTCCTGCATGTTCGCCGTGGTCAACCCGGCTGGCAGCTCGTGGAAGCCGTTGCGCTGATCGCGTTCCCGCCGCCCGAACACCGGCGAGTCCACGGTGATCACCAGCGCCGAGCAGCCCGCCGCCTCCGCGCGCCGCACCAGGTGCTCGGTGACCGCCGGATCCCGTTGCAGGTACAGCTGGAACCACACCGCGGCGGCCGGATCCACCGCCCTGGCCGCCGCCGCCACCTCGCCGATGGCCACCGTGGCGGCCATGCTGGAGATCAGCACCGCCCCGGCCGCGGCGGTGGCCCGCGCGGTGGCCAGTTCGCCGTCGGGGTGGGCGAGGCGGTGGAAGGCGGTCGGCGCCACGAACACCGGCAGTGCCGCCAGTGCCCCGGGCAGCATGGTGCGCAGATCGCGGATGTCGTTGCCGCGCAACACCCTGGGCCGCAGGGCGAGGCGGCCGAAGGCGCGTTCGTTCTCAGCGAGCGCGACCTCCGCGCCCGCCCCGCCGGCGAAGAAGTCGTAGTGCACCGGGTCCAGGCGCTGGCGTGCCCGCTCGTGCAGCCCGGCCAGCGAGTCGGTCACGGCATGCCCACCTGGGCCGGGGCGAGCTGGCGGCGCAGGAACTCACGCAGCGGGGCCCGGTGCACCGCCTCGCTGTCCCACTCGTTCTCCAGGTTCTCCGTGATGTGGTGCTCGGCGAGCAGTTCCCCAGCCCGGAAATGTCGCACGACCGGGTGCAGGTAGCGCGCGTCCAGGCCGCTGGTGTCCTGCTGCGACATCCGGTCGATCTTGATGTCGAACGGGTCCACCTGATCGTGGTCCAGCCCGTATTCCAGGGTCACGCTCAAGTAGGAGTCGACCGGGCCGAACTCGCCGCCGGCCACCGCGGTGTGCAGGTGCGCCACCGGCACCTCCTCGGTGAAGCGCAACCTACCGTCCGGTCGGATGAGCACCGCGTCGCCGAGGAAACCGAAGAGCTGCCACAGCGCCGAGGTGCGGTTGACCCGCTCGATGATCGCGTCGGTGGCCGCCTCGGCGGTGGGGGAGAGGTCGTGACTGGGCCAGGACTGGTCGTGATGGCGCTGTTCCAGGATGCGGTGCAGGGCGCGCACGCCGTAGCGGAAGCCGTGGATGAACCCGCTGGTGGACTTCTTGAAGTCGCGGACCTGGGTGATCGTGCCGGCGAAGTGCAGACCGGGCACGTTCACCGACTCCCAGGCGTCGGTCTGCGCCGGGAAACGATCGGAAATGGTCAGTTCCGGTCGGCATTCCTGATCAAAAATCGAGGCGTCGAACCGGAAGCCGGTCGCCAGGATCACCCGGTCATAGGAAATTTCCTTGACCACCTCGTTCACCCTGACAAAGCCCACCCGCACCAGGAACTTCTCCCCATCGCGCCGAATGCTGACAATGCGGCCGTCCAGCAGTGCGTTCTGGGATTTGAGCTGGTAGGTGTCCAGGAAGTTGTTGTTCACCGCCCGCAGGTGCCCGACGAAGTGGGTCTGCCAGGCGAACCGCAGTGGCCGCGGTCCGGCCAGATGGATCACCGCGGCGGTCTCGATCAGGCTGTCCGCGGTCTCGAACGCGGAGTTCCCGCGACCGATGATCAGCACCTTCTGGCCCACGAAATCCGCCGGATCGGTGGACACCTCGCCGTAGGGCTCGGCCAGTTCGACCCCGTCGATGTCGGCCGGGATGTGCGGGCGGGACACCCCGGTGGCCATGATGATCCGCTCGGCCCGGTAGGTGTTGCCGTCACTGTCGGTGGCGACAAAGGCATCCGGCCGGCTGATCCGGGTGATCCGGGTGTTGTGCCTGATCCGGAGCTTGTGCTCGGTGGCGAAGTCGGCCAGGTAGCGGACCATGTCCTCGGCGTCGGGGAAGTAGCGCGGGGTGTAGCCGGTGAACAGCGGGGAGAACTCGGTGGAGAGCAGCGAGTTCCAGTCGGTGCGCAGCCGCAGCTCCGGGTCGTCCCAGCCGGTGTGCACCTTGTTGATGGAGATCAGCTTCCGGTGCCGGGGGAAGCGGGCGAAGAACGCGCCGGGCGCCGCGCCGCCCTCGACGATCAGGTAGTCGCGTCCCGCCTGCTCCAGGAAATACCCCATCTGGAGCCCGGCCGGGCCGCCGCCCACCACCAGGTATTCCACCGAACGCTCTTCGGTCATCTGATTTCTCCACTTCCGTGAACAAGATGACGTGCCGGTCCTTTAATAGTCAACAACACCATCCTATCGACACCAGGTGATCTGGTTCACAGTCTAAAGTAGGTGGCGAAACAAATGGGATCAAGTTACGGAGTGGGCCGATCGGCCCTAATTTCCTGTCGACATTCTGTCGGCTATCGGCGGGTGCGGCCGACGGTGGTAGGTGTCGGCTCATGCGCAGCGGTGTGTACCCCCAGTCCCTGCTGGACGCGCTGGCCGGCGCGCCTGACGCGCCCGCGTTCGAGCACGGTTCCCGGGTGCTCACCCGCGCCGAACTGCTCGACCTGGTCGGCCGGTTCCGCGGTGGCCTGCGGGCCGCCGGTCTCGGCCGGGGCAGCGGACTCGGCGTGTCCACCGCCGTCACCCCCGATGCCTTCGCCCTGCACCTGGCCGCGCTGACCCTCGGTTGCCGGGTGCTGGGCCTGCGCCCCGGCCTGAGTGCCGGCCAGCTTCCGGCCGCGCTGGCCGGCCTGGACGCACTGGTCCTCGACCACACCACCGACACGCCAGACCTACGGACCGCCGCCGGTGACATCCAGTTCCTGTGCCTGGGACCGGACCTGCTCGGCGGCTACGAGGAACCGGTGGCCACCGGCGACCCGGCGGAGGTCGCGCTGCTCATCCTCACCAGCGGCAGCACCGGCACACCCAAGCGCGCCGCGCTGACCTACGGCGCGCTGACCACCCAGTGGTCGTGGAATCCCGAGACCTGGACCGCCCCGGCGATCCGGCTGGCCGAGGCATTCCGCAGGTTCCTGCTGTTCGGCACGTTGAGCAGCGCGGTCATGCAGGAGTTCCTCGGACTGTGCCTATGTTCCGGTGGCACCGCGGTGATCCCGCAGGGTCTGCCCGACTTCCCCGCGGTGATCGAGGACTTGCGGATCACCGCCAGCATGCTCACCGTCCCGCGCCTGCACCACGTCCTGGACACCTTGCGCACCAAGGACGTCGACCTCAGCACGCTGCGCGCGCTGATCATCTCCGGGTCACCGCTGGCCCCGCACCGGCTGACCGAGGCATACCAACGCATCGGGCCCGCGATCCACCAAGCCTACGGTCAGACCGAGATCGGCCTGCTCACCCTGCTGACTCCCACCGACGTCGCCGCCCACCCGGACACCATCCGATCGGTAGGCAAGCCCTACCCGGCGGTCACCCTGGAGATCCGCGACCCCGAGCACAACCCCGTCCCGGCCGGCACCTCCGGCGAGATCTGGGTGAAGGCCGCCTACCAGACGGTCGGCTACTGGAACGACCCCGGGCAAACCAGGGAGATCCTCCAGGACGGCTGGCTCCGCACCCGTGACCTGGGCCGCCTCGACGAGCACGGCTACCTGTACCTGACCGGACGGGCCCGAGATGTGGTGATCGTCAACGCGATCATCCACTACGCGGGCGCGATCGAGCAGGCACTGGCGAGCCATCCGGACGTGGATCAGGCGTATGTGGTGGGGGCGCCGGATGAGCGGACGGGGGAGGCGGCGCACGCGTTCGTGGTGCCGGTGCGGGGGCGGGTGCCGGACCTGGCCGCGTTGCGGGCGCGGGTGGCGGCGGAACTGGGGGCGGCGGCGGTGCCGGCGACCATCTCGGTGCGGGAGTCGGTGCCGGTGGCGGCCAGTGACAAGCCGGACAAGCGGGCGTTGCTCACGGAGTTGCCGAGGCACTGAGCTGCGGCGGATCGCGTCCCTACCGACCGGTCGGGCGGGGTGCGGAAACCGGCTGCGGAGGCATGACGCCGCCGGGCATGATCCGGGAGTGCAGCGAATCGAGCGGCCGCCGACTGAGGCGCACACCCTGTTGCTGCCGGAGACCGAGTGCCTACCGGATGGTTGGCGGCGTTGCCTGATCGGTTTCCTCGCGCCGGAACTCCTGCGGCCGCACCTGCGCGCGGGGCCAGGATGCCGGTGCTGGAAGGTCCCCGGACCGTGGCCACCGCGGACATCGAGATCGTCCTCGACTAGCGGTTCCGTTGTGTCGCAGGCTGTCTAGCCGGAGTGGACACGGATGATCCCACCTGGCGACACAGGTGGGATCCAGTGGCGTGCGATGGCCGGGTCAGTCGATCAGGGCTCGGAGTTCTTCCAGGCTCATGGTCAGGGTGTCCTCCATGGGCGTCGGCGCCGGGGCGGAGGGGATGGGCTGGGGGTCGGAAACAGGCTGTGACATGGCGAGCACTTTATGACGTTCGCGGCGTCGGCGGAACCGGCTGCCCGGATGGTGTGACAGACGAGATCATCACCGTTTCCAAACAGGTTCCACACACCGGTCGGCGAGCATCCCCCGACATGACGAACTTCGAGTTCCGGGGGCGGTCGCGGACCGTGGCCATCGCCCTGCTTGCCTTGGGCGCGAGCCTGATCAGCCCGGTCGCCACCGCGGCGCCGGGGGAGGTGCTGGTGCAGGATCTCGCCCAGTCCGCCGCCGAACAACAGGCCGTGCGCGACTACTGGACGCCGGAGCGGATCGCCCGCCTGGAGGTCGGGGATCCCGGGCCGGGCGGGCCGCCGGAGAACGGGCCGGACGGAGCGAGCGTGGCCCCGGGCACCGCCCTCGACCGAACGGTCGGTCGGCTCTTCTTCGTCGGGCGCGGCGAGGACTCCAGCTGCACCGCCACCCTGGTGCGCTCGGCCAACCGCGACACCCTGGTCACCGGCGGGCACTGCGTGCACTCCGCGGACCTGCTCGGGCGGGACCCGCAGTGGCACGAGAAGGTGTTGTGGGCGCCCGGATTCCGGGACAACACCATGCCCAACGGCGCGTTCGTGGCCCGCAGCCTTCTCATCCACCGCACCTGGCGGGAGGACGACCAGCAAAGCAACTTCGACCAGGCCTTCGTGGTGCTCGGGCCGGATGCCCAGGGACGCAAGGCCGAGGACGGGGTGATCGCGCAGAACCTGGCGATCGGACTGCCGGGCGGACTGCCCGCGACCGAGTTCGGGTACCCGAGGGCCGCCCGCAAGCCGGGGCACCAGGGACGGCCGGAGTTCACCGGGATGCGCCCGGCCCGGTGCTGGGGCACACCGCGACGTGATCTCGGTAGCGCCGAATGGCCCTCCTCGCCGGACATGTGGGGCGTCGGCTGCGATATGGGCGGTGGGGCCAGTGGCGGGCCGCGGATCGCCCTGCTCAACGACAAGCTCGGCCTGGGCGCCGTGGTCGGCGTCAACACCCAGGGTGGCTACCTCGACGGCAAGGGCAACAGGTGCGAGTCGCCGAAGCCGGGGCAGCAGCCAGCGCCCGGGTGCGCGCGGTTCCTGACCGGGCCGCAGTTCACCCCGGAGATCACCGGCAAGCTCTACGCCAGCGCCTCGCACCGCTGATCACGGCGGGTTTCCGCCGCCCTGGTAACGCGTGCCGTGTCCCGTGTCCCGCGGGGCACGGTTTCGCGCCGGGTGTTGACAGCGAGCCCGCCCGCTCCCAAGAATGCGTTTTCCACGATCCTATACGATCCATGGAGAACGGTGGGAGCTGCGAGTGGCGACGGTGCGCAAGGCGGCGGCGTTCCTGGTCGAGCTTGAGGTGGAGCGGGTGCGCACCGACGCGGTGCAGGCGTTCCGGGCCCAGGAGACCGTGTTCGTGGAGATCACCACCGAGGACGGCGCGGTCGGGCTGGGCTACAGCTACACCATCGGCACCGGCGGCTCCGCGGTGCTCGCCTTGTTGCGCGATCACCTGTTGCCGCAGCTGGAAGGCGTCGACACCCGGCTGATCGAGTCGTTGTGGCAGCAGCTGTTCGCCTCCACCCGCGCCACCACGGTCGGCGCGATCACCTCCCTGGCCCTGGCCGCGGTGGACACCGCGCTGTGGGACCTGCGCTGTCTGCGGGCCGGGGAACCGTTGTGGCGCATGGCCGGCGGCTTCCGCTCCCGGGTGCCCGCCTACGACACCGAGGGCGGCTGGCTGCACCTGAGCCCGGACGAGCTGGTCGCCGGGGCGGTCGCGGCGGCCGCGGCCGGGTGGCGCGGGGTCAAGGTCAAGGTGGGCAAGCCCAACGCCGCCGAGGACCTGGCGAGGTTGCGGGCGGTGCGGGCCGCGGTCGGGCCGGAGTTCGCGCTCATGGTGGACGCCAACCAGTCGATGACCGCGGCCGAGGCGATCCGGCGGGCCCGGCTGTTCGAGCAGGTGGACCTGGGCTGGCTGGAGGAACCACTGCCCGCCGACGACCTGGCCGGGCACGAGCGGCTGGCCGCCGCGACCAGCATCCCGATCGCCGTGGGCGAATCGCTGTACTCGATCGCCCAGTTCCGCGAGTACCTGCAGCGCGGCGCGGCCGGGATCGTGCAGGTGGACGTGGCCCGGATCGGCGGGATCACCCCGTGGCTCAAGGTGGCGCATCTGGCCGAGGCGTTCAACGTGGCCGTGTGCCCGCACTTCCTGATGGAACTGCACGTGAGCCTGGCCGCGGCGGTGCCCAATGGCCGCTACGTCGAGCACATCCCGCAGTTGCGGGCGATCACCACGGCGGAGCTGACCATTGTGGACGGTCACGCGGTCGCGCCGGAGACCCCTGGCCTGGGCATCGCCTGGGACCGGGATGCCATGGACGATCTGCGGATCGCCTGACCCAGCGCGGCGAAAGGGCGAGGACATGGGAGCCGGTCGGTTACGGGCCGCGGCGATGCTCAGCACGGGAGCGCTGACCCTGGCACTGCTGCAACCGGTCACCGCTACTGCGGCGCCGGAGGAGTCCACAGTGGACGTCTCGGCAGGCGGGGTCGCGCAGAAGCCCTATCTGGGGTGGAGCAGCTGGAGTTTGCAGGCCACCAAGTATCCCGGGGTCAACCCGACCGGTCCGGCGAGCTGGCTCACCGAGCAGAACGTGCTGGCCCAGGCCGATGTCATGGCCGCGAAACTGCGCAAGCACGGCTACGAGTACGTGAACGTGGACGCCGGGTGGGCCGGCGGGTTCGACGAGTACGGGCGGCCCCTGGCCAATCCGAAGACCTTCCCGCGCGGCATCAAATTCCTCGGCGATTACCTGCACCGCAAGGGCCTCAAGATGGGCTCCTACCTGGCGGTCGGCCTCGACCCGGCGGCCTACCGCGACGGCGGCACCCCGATCTTCGGCGCGCCGGGCTGCCACACCAGGGACATCGTCTACCCGGATCTGCGCCGCACCAACGGCTGGGACAGCGCCTACCGGATGGACTTCGGCAACCCCTGCGCCGAGAAGTACCTCGACTCCCTCGCCGCGCACCTGGCCGGCTGGGGCGTGGACCTGCTGAAGCTGGACGGGGTCGGACCCGGCTCGTTCAAGGGTGGCCCCAACTACGACAACACCGCCGATGTGGCGGCCTGGTCGCGGGCGATCAAGCGGACCGGGCGGCCGATGGAGGTCCTCATCTCCTGGGCGCTGACCCACACCAAGGCCGCCGAGTGGAAGCGATACACCACCGGCTGGCGGATCGACACCGATGTCGAGTGCTACTGCGAGACCCTGGTGAAGTGGGACCAGTCGGTGCGGCAGCGCTGGACCGATGTGGTGCAGTGGATCGACGACGCCGGACCAGGGCACTGGAACAACCTGGACTCGGTCAACGTCGGCAACGGCGAGATGGACGGGCTCACCGAGGCGGAACGCCAGAGCTATCTGACGTTCTGGGCCATCCAGGCCAGTCCGCTCTACCTCGGCGACGATCTGACCACATTGGACAGTTATGGCCTCTCGCTGATCACCAACGATGAGGTGATCGCGGTTAACCAGGCCGGGAAACCCGCTCGCCCGGTGAGTCAGGCCAGTGATCAGCAGGTCTGGTCCGCGCGCAACGACGACGGCAGCTACACGGTCGCGCTGTTCAACCTCGGCGCGGCCCCGGCCACCGTGCGCGCGGACTGGCGGGACGTCGGTTTCACCGGCGAGGCAAGGGTTCGCGACCTCTGGAGCCACCGGGAACTCGGCCGCGCCGCCGGGTTCTCGGCCCTGCTGCCCGCACACGGTTCCCGGCTGCTGCGGGTCACGCCGCCAGACCGTGGTGATCGGCCGACGATCCCCACGATCATCCGCGGCACCGGGACCGGTGCGGGCAGTCTCGCCCTGGCCTGGCAACCTTCCGCGTACCGCAAGGGAATCAGCGGCTACGACGTGCTGCTGGACGGCAACCGCGTGCGCACCGTGTCCGGCCCGGGAGTCACCCTCACCGGTCTGGAACCGGGCAGCGCACACCGGATCACCGTGCTCGCGGTCGGCAAGGACGGCCGGAAATCCCTGCCCAGCACCGAATTCCCGGCCACCGTCGCCGGCGGTCCAAGCAGTTACGAGGGTGAGGACCAGGCCAACGTGCTCACGGGCGGCGCGGGCCGGTCGGGCTGTTCCGGGTGTGCCCAGGGCGGCAAGGCAGGCAACCTCGGCGTTTCCGGCACACTCACCTTCCCCGCGGTCACCGTCCCGGCCGACGGCACCTATCTGATGACCATCGACTACGTGGCCGCCGACTCCGGCCGCACCGCCGTGCTCGGCGTGGGGGAGCAGGAGATCCAGATCCCCATGGCGGGCAGCAACGACAACGAGTGGGACCGCCCCCAGCGGATCACCGTGCCGGTGCGGCTCAAGGCCGGTGCCAACGCGGTGCGGTTCGGGAATCCACGCGAGTACGTCGCCGACATCGACAAGATCACGGTCTGAGGAGCGCCAGGTGACCGTGCAACGCAACAGGATCCGGCGCCGGGACACCCCGGTGGCCTGGTTGCTGGTGGCGCCCGCGCTGCTGGGCTTCGGCGTGTTCTTCGCCTACCCGGCACTGCGCGGGGTCTACCTGAGCTTCACCGAGTTCCACGTGCTCACCCCGCCGAAGTGGATCGGCCTGGACAACTTCCGGCAGCTCTGGCGGGACGACGTCTTCTGGAACGCCCTGGGCATCACCGTGGAGTTCGTGGTGCTCTCGGTGCTGCTCGGGGTGTTCCTGTCCGTGCTGACCGCGGTGATGCTGCACCGGCTGACCCAGTCGGTCCTCATCCGCGGCGTGATCATCCTGCCGTTCCTCATCTCCGGCGTGGTGGCCGCGCTGGTGTGGCAGCTGATGCTCGACCCGCAGCTGGGCATCGTGAACGTGTGGCTGCGCGAGCTGTTCGGACAGCCGGTGTTCTTCTTCAACGAGGGCTGGGCCATCCCCACCCTCGCGGTGATCAACGTGTGGAAGTGGATGGGCTACTACGCGGTGCTGGTCTTCGCCGGACTACAGGCCATCCCGCCCACCGTGTACGAGGCCGGGCGGGTGGACGGGGCGAGCGAGCTGAAGATGTTCCGGCACCTCACGTTGCCGCTGCTGCGGCCGGTGCTGGTGATGGTGGTCATCCTGAACATCATCAGCGCTTTCCAGATCTTCGACATCGTCCAGGTCACCACCAAGGGCGGCCCGGCGAATGCCTCCAACGTGCTCAATATGTACATCTACCACAAGGCGTTCAGCCAGTTCGATTTCGGTTACGCCGCCACGATGTCGCTGACCCTGTTCGCGATGCTCATCGTGGTCACCTTCATCCAGTTGCGACTCGCCCGCGCCAACGAGTCCGATCTGGACTGAGGAGCAGACATGGCAACCAGCACGCGGAAACCGTTGTCGCCGGGGCGGATCCTGGCCTGGCTGTGCCTGATCGTGATCATGGCGGTGACGCTGTTCCCGTTCTACTGGATCCTGCGCACCGCGCTGTCCAACAACTTCGCGCTGCTCACCGACCCGTCCTCGCTGTTCCCGGTCGGCTTCACCTGGGGCGCGTTCAAGCGGGTGCTCGGATTGGCCAGTACCGCCGAAGCGCTGGCCGAGGGTGGGTCCGGGGCATCCCTGAACACCGCGCTGTACCTGCGGAACTCCGTCATCTACGCCACCGCCCAGACCGTGCTGGTGGTGTTCTTCTCCGCCGCCGCGGCCTACGCCTTCGCCCGGCTCCGCTGGCGCGGCCGCAACCTGGTCTTCGGAGTCCTGCTGTGCTCGCTGATGGTGCCGGAGATCCTGACCCTGCTGCCCAACTTCGTGCTGGTGCGCGATCTCGGCCTGACCGACACCTTCGGCGGGCTGGTGCTGCCCTACGGGATCTTCTCCGGCTTCACCCTGTTCTTCCTGCGGCAGTTCATGCTCGGCCTCAACCGGGAGATCGAGGAAGCGGCCACTGTGGACGGCGCCGGGCCGCTGCGGATCTTCGCCACCATCGTGCTGCCGATGTCGGCCGCGCCGATCGCCACCGTGTTCCTGCTCAACTTCATCAACACCTGGAACTACTTCATCTGGCCACTGCTGGTCAGCAACAGCGAGGACACCCGCCCGCTGACCCTGGCGCTGGCCGTGTTCAAACAGTCCTCGCCGCAGTCCGCTTTGGACTGGGCCGGGCTGATGGCGGCCACCCTGGTCGCCGCGCTGCCGATGTTCCTGCTGGTGCTCGCCTTCGGCAAGCGGATCGTCAACTCCATCGGCTTCACCGGCATCAAGTGAGCGAGCGGATGACCGACCTCGAACTGTTCTGGCCCGACCCGGCCGACCACTGGAACCAGGCCCTGCCACTGGGCAACGGGCGCCTGGGTGCGATGGTCTTCGGCGGTGTGCACGCGGCCCGGATCCAGCTCAATGACGCCACCGTGTGGTCCGGCACCCCCGGCGGACCGACCGCCGCGCTGGCCGACGTCTTGGACGCCGGAGCCGGACCGGCGCGACTGGCCGAGGTGCGCACCGCGCTGCTCGCCGGGGACCACCGGCTGGCCGAGAAGCTGCTGATGACCTTCGAAGGACCGTACAGCCAGGAGTTCCTGCCCTTCGGCGACCTGCTGCTCACCCTGGACGGCGATGGCGAGTACCACGGCCGATATCTCAACCTGGACAACGGAATAATCCGCGAGAAGTCCACTGTGGACAGTTGCGAGGTGGAACGCGAGACCTGGGTCAGCAGGCCCAGTGGCACCGTCACCGTCTCGCTCACCGTCACCGGCGGCAGGCTCAACGCCGGACTCGCCCTGTCCAGTCCACTCCGGACAGTCCTGGCCACCGCCGACTCGGACGGGCTCGTGCTCGGCGTGCAGATCCCGGTCGACGGCGCGCCACTGCACGAACCCGAGGTCGCCGAACCGCTCCGCTACGCCGACGGCCCGATCGACGGCTACGACCCGTTCGGCGTGCTCGCCCTGCGCCTGAACACCGACGGCATGGTGTCTACTGTGGACGGACGCCTGGCCGTCACCGGTTTGACCCGGCTGCTGATCACCCTAGCCTCAGCCACCAGCGCCGCCGACCACTGGACCGGCACGCCGGCCCGAACCCGCCAGTCCCACATCGCCACCGCCACCGGTATCGCCGCCAGGGCCGCCCGGCGCGGCCCCGCCGAACTGCGCGCCGAACACGAGGCCGACCTGCGCCCATTGCTGGCCGCCACCACCCTGCGGATCGGCGACCGGCGTGGCGGCGTGGTCGACGTGGCCCGCGAGGTGTTGTCCGGCAACGACGAACAGCTCGCCGCCACCGTGCTCTTCCAGTGGGGCCGCTACCTCCTCGCTGCCTCCTCCCGGCCCGGCGCGGGCCCACCGGCCAACCTCCAGGGCATCTGGAACGCCGACCCGCGCCCGGCCTGGTCGTCCAACTACACCATCAACATCAACACCCAGATGAACTACTGGCCGGCCGAATCCACCGGGCTCAGTGAGTGCCACGACCCGCTGTTCGATCTGCTGGACCGGCTCGCGGTGACCGGAACCGAGGTGGCCCGCGAGCTGTACGGCGCCCGCGGCTGGGTCACCCACCACAACACCGATCCCTGGGGTTACGCGCTGCCCGCCGGGATGGGCCATGGCAACCCGTCCTGGGCGCTATGGATGCTGGGCGGGGCCTGGCTGGTGCAGCACGCCTGGGACCGTTACGAGTACACAGTGGACGGTGAGTTTCTGCGCGAGCGCGGCTGGCCGCTGCTGCGTGGCTGCGCCGAGTTCTGCCTGGACTGGCTGGTCGAAGGCACCGACGGGCACCTGGACACGCTGCCCGGCACGTCCCCGGAGAACCTCTTCCGCGCCGCCGCCGGAACCCCGGAATCGTTGACGCACAGCCCGACCATGGACGTCGCGCTGATCCGCGCGGTCTTCACCCGCTGCCTGGCCGCCGCCGAAGTCCTTGGCCTGCGCCAGGATCCGGTGTGCCTGGAGATCGACTCGGTGCTGCCCAAGCTGCGGCCATTGCCCATCACCGCGGGCGGCTGGCTCGGCGAGTGGGCTGCGGACCTGCCCGAGGTCGACCCGCGGCACCGGCACATGTCCCAGATGGTCGCGGTGTTCCCGCTCAACCAGATCGACCCCGACGGCACTCCCGAACTCGCCGAGGCCGCCCGGAATCTCCTGGACCGGCGCGGAAATGGCGCGATGGGCTGGTCCTGGGCCTGGAAGATCGCGCTGCGGGCCCGGCTCGGCGACGGCGAGACCGCCCGCGAGCTGTTCCTGGAAGCCAGTCAGCCCTGCACCGGCGACCCGCACCGCAACGCCCCGGTGGACGGTTCCGAGTGGGGTGGGTTGCTGCCCAACCTGTTCAGCACCCACCCGCCGTTCCAGATCGACGGCAACTTCGGCTTCACCGCCGCCCTGTCCGAACTTGTGGTGCAGAGCCACGGTTCCGCGGTGCACCTGCTGCCCGCGCTGCCGAAGGACTGGCCGGACGGCGCGGTCACCGGCCTGCGCTGCCGCGGCGGCCTCGCCGTGGACCTGGAATGGCGGGGCGGACTGCTCACCCAGTGCGTGGTGCACAGACTGTCCGGCAACCCGGCCCGGCCGATCCGGGTGCGGCACCGGGAACGCACCACCGAGGTCCGCCTCGACGTCGGTGGTTCCGCCCGGCTCGACTCGCTCACGGTGGGGTGACCGGCATGCTCACCGACCTGGACCGCCCGCAACTCCTGGCCTACCGCAGCGACTACACCGCACCGGCTGACTTCGATGCCTTCTGGCACAACACCTTGCGCGAGGCCCGGACACACGACCTCGCCGTGCGCCTGGACCCGGTCGCCACCCACCTGCGCACCGTCGAGGTCTTCGACGTCACCTTCGCTGGGTTTGGCGGCCACCCCATCCGCGGCTGGCTGCGCCTGCCCCGTCGCCGCACCGGCCGCCTGCCCGCGATCGTGCAGTTCCACGGCTACGGCAGCGGTCGCGGCCACCCCCTGGACGACCTGGTCTGGTCCGCCGCGGGCTGCGCGCACCTGATCATGGACGCCCGCGGCCAGGGCGGCGACCACGCTGGCGGCGCGACCGCCGATCCCGTGGGCAGCGCGCCGTCCTACCCCGGTTTCCTCACCAGGGGAATCGAGGATGAGCACGACTACGTCTACCGCCGGATCTTCACCGACGCGGTGCGTGCCGTGGACACCGTGCGGTCACTGGACTTCGTCGATCCGCGGCGAGTCGCGGTAGTCGGCAACAGCCAGGGCGGCGGCATCGCACTGGCCACCGCCGGACTCCTGCCTGACCTCACCGCGCTGTTCGCCCAGGCCCCGTTCCTCACCGACATCCAGCGCGCCCTGCGGATCACCGGCACCGCGCCCTATCGCGAGATCACCGGCTACCTCGCCGCCCGCAGGCACAGCGCCGACCGGGTCTTCCGCACCCTCGGCTACTTCGACGGCATCGCGTTCGCGGCAAGGGCGAACGCCGCCGCCTGGTTCGCCACTGGGCTTTGCGACGACATCTGCCCGCCCTCCACCGCCTTCGGCGCCTACCACGTCTACCGAGGGCCCAAACAGATCCAGGTCTGGGACCACAACGGCCACGAGGCGGGCGGGGCGGCGGACCTCGCGATCGCGCTCGCCGGCTTCGACCCCCTGCTCCGACCGTCCACAATGGAGGAACAATGAGGTTTCGCTCCCTCGCGGCCGCCGCGCTCGCTCTCGCCGCCACCGCCCTGGCGGGCTGCTCCGGCAACGCAGGCGCCGACGGCGACGCCATCCAGTGGTGGACCTGGGACGACAAGCAGGCCGCCGCCTACCAGCAATGCGTGCCCGGCTTCGAGGCCGCCAACCCCGGGCTCAAGGTGAAGATCAGCCAGTACGCGGTGGAGGACTACTTCACCAAGATCACCGCCGGGTTCGTGGCCGGGAACGCGCCGGACGGCTTCCAGAACAGCGTGCAGTTCTTCCAGGCCTATGCAGCGCAACACCAGTTGTTATCCCTGGACGAGTTCATCAAGTCCAGCAACTTCGACCTGAAGAAGTTCTCCGTCGGCGTGGACTCGTGGAAGTTCACCGACGGCAAGCAGTACGCACTGCCCCTGGACTGGGCCGCCACCGGGCTCTACCACAACACCGACCTGCTCACCAAGGCCGGCGTGGATCCCAAGGCGGTCAGCCAGCTGGACTGGAACCCGGACAATGGCGGCACCTTCGAGAAACTGGTGGCCAAGCTCAGCGTGGACGGCAAGGGCGTGCGCGGCGACCAGCCCGGCTACGACAAGAACAACGTCGCCGTCTACGGCTTCGGCGCGCTGGCCGCCAAGGACTTCATCGGCCAGACCACCTGGAGCAGCTTCGTCTCCACCCTCGGCTGGCGGCAGGGCGACACCCAGTCCTGGCCCAGCACCTTCAACTACACCGACCCGCGCTTCACCAAGACCATGACCTGGGTGCGCTCGCTGGTCGACCGCGGCTTCGCGCCCAAACTCGGCGAGTTCAAGTCCGGCACCGAGACCGACCAGCTCGCCTCCGGCAAGGTCGCGATGAGCACCGGCGGCTCCTGGACCGCGGCCACCTTCGCCAAACTGCCCGGCGTCAAGGTCGGCCTCGCGCCCACCGTGCTCGGCCCCGACCGCCAGACCCGGGCGGTGCTGAGCAACTCCAACGGCAACGTCATCTGGGCAGGCAGCAAGAAGGCCGAGGCGACCTGGAAGTGGCTCAGTCACATGGGTTCGGTGGACTGCCAGATCACCGCGGGCGCCAGTGGCAGCTTCTTCCCGTCGATTCCGGCCGCCATGGACGCCAGTGCCAAGACCATGGCCTCCCAAGGAGTGGACCTGTCGGTGTTCACCGAGGCGATGAAGACCGGCGTGCTCTACCCCTCGGTCGTCTACGGCAACGGCGCGGCCATCCAGGCCGCTGTGGAACCCTTGTTCGAGGCGTACTTCTCCGGCACCCGCAACGACGATGTGTTCGCGGAAATGGCGCAGAAGAGCAAGGATCTGCTGGCGAAGAAGTGATCGAGCTGCGGAGGAAGGGGCCCGATGCCCAGGTGTGACGGGGAGATCGTCCAGTTGCGTGCCGCCGGGGTCGGCGTGGTGGTCGACCTGCGCGGTGACCTGCCGGTGCTGCTGCACTGGGGCGCCGACCTCGGCGAGCTGACCGCGACCGGACTGGCCGCGCTGGCCGGCACCGCGACGCCCGCCGTGCTCAACAACGCGCCGGACCTGCCGCGCACGCTCACCGTGTGGCCCACCGAGGCCGACGGCTGGTCCGGCACCCCAGGGCACCAGGGCCACCGGGCCGGCCGCCGCACCACCCCGCGGTTACGGCTCACCGAGGCCGACCTGGACGGAACCGCGCTGGTCATGCGGCTGACCGACCAGGTCTCCGAACTCGACGTCGAGCTGCATTACCACCTCGACGCGGCCGGTGTCCTGTCCGTGCGCAGCGTCCTTACCGACCGTTCGGTAGGGGAGCCGTACGACCTGGCCGGGGTCAGCACGCTGCTGCCGCTGCCCCGGCGGGCCGGTGAGCTGCTCGACTTCACCGGCAAGTGGTGCCGCGAGCGTTCCCCGCAGCGCACCCCGCTCAACTACGGCAGCCACGTCCGCGAGGTCCGGCGCGGCAAGCCCGGTCACGACTCGCCGCACCTGCTGCTGGCCGGGACCCCGGGCTTCGACTTCGGCACCGGCGAGGTGTGGGGCGTGCACGTGGCCTGGAGCGGCAACCAGCGCTACCTCGCCGAGCAGCTGCCCGAGGGCGCGGGGCCACACGCCGCGGTGCTCGGTGGCGGCGAGCTGCTGACCCCCGGCGAGGTCCGGCTGGCCCCCGGTGAGGTGTACGAAAGTCCAGAATGCCTGTTCACTTTTTCGAACGAAGGCCTGGACGGGATCGCGGAGCGTATCCACACCCGGCTGCGGGCCAGGGCAACACACCCGGCGAACCCGCGCCCGCTGGTGCTCAACACCTGGGAGGCCGTCTACTTCGACCACGACCTGGACCGGCTGCGCAGCCTGGCCGACGCCGCGGCCAAGGTCGGGGTCGAGCGCCTGGTGCTGGACGACGGCTGGTTCGGCAGCCGCCGCAACGACACCCGCGGCCTCGGCGACTGGGTGGTCTCCGAGGAGATGTGGCCGCAGGGCCTCGGCCCGCTGGTCGAGCACGTGCGCGGCCTCGGCCTGCAGTTCGGCCTGTGGGTGGAACCCGAGATGATCAACCTGGACTCCGACCTGGCCCGCGCGCACCCGGACTGGCTGCTCGGCCCCAGCGTCGGCCTCGGCGCGCCCTCCCGGCACCAGTACGTGCTCAACATCGCCCACCCCGACGCCTACGAGCACATCCTGGGCAGGCTGATCGCGCTGGTCGGGGAGTACCGGATCGACTACCTCAAGTGGGACCACAACCGGGAACTGCACGAGGCCGTGCATCGCGATCCGGCAGGCGACCGACCGGCCGGTAGGGCGCAGACCCTGGCGCTGTACCGGCTGCTGGACGAGCTGAAGGCCCGCTTCCCCGCCCTGGAGATCGAGAGCTGCGCGGGCGGCGGCGGCCGGGTCGACCTGGGCATCCTGGCCCGCACCGACCGGGTGTGGGGCTCGGACTGCAACGACCCGGTGGAACGCCAGCAGATCCAGCGCTGGACCACCCAGCTCATCCCGCCGGAGCTGATCGGCGCGCACGTCGGCGACCGGCACAGCCACACCACCGGCCGGGACACCGACGACTCCTTCCGCTTCGCCACCGCGCTGTTCGGGCACGCCGGCATCGAGGCCGACCTGACCAGGCTGTCCGCCGAACAGCTCGCCAAGTTCACCGCCTGGGCCGGGCTGTACCGCGAGTTCCGCCCGCTGCTGCACAGCGGCCGGGTGGTCCGCGCGGACCTGGAAGGCGAGGTCACCCTGCTGCACGGCGTGGTCGGCGCGGACTCGGCGCTGTTCTGCTGGGCGCGCCTGGCCAGCTCGGTGGAAGGCCAGTCCGGGCGGGTGCGCTTCCCCGGACTCGACGCCACCGCCGAGTACCGGGTGCGGATCCGGACCGAGCTGGGCCTACCGACCGGTCGGCAGGTAGCCGCGCCGGGGTGGTTCACCGACGCCCAGCGGGACTGGGTGCGGCTGCCCGGTGCGATCCTGACCACCGCCGGTGTGCCGTTGCCGACTTTGGACCCGCAACAGGCCATGCTGATCGAATTCCGGCGGGAGTGACAACGTTCTAGGGGAGGGTGTTGTGTCGGACGGGGGCAGGCGGATGGCGGCCTTGCCGGGTCGCCAGGTGCTCGCGGACGGGGTGTACGAGCAGATCCGGGCGCTGATCATGAACCACGGGATCGAGCCGGGCGAGCGGGTCAACATCGACGAGGTGGCCCGCGAACTGGACGTCTCGGGCACCCCGGTGCGCGAGGCGCTGGCCCGGCTGGAGTCGGAGGGCCTGGTCAGCAGGCTGCCACTGCGCGGCTACCGCACCACCCCGCTGCTGACCCGCAAGGAGGTCGAGGACATGTACGGCCTCCGCCTGCTGCTGGAACCGCCCAGCGCGGCCACCGCGGCGAAAGCCATGACCAAGGCTTTCGCCGCGGAGCTGGCGGCCGAGCTGGCCAGCTGCCCGAGCGCGCCCATCGGCGACGGTTATGACGGGTACAAGCTGCTGTCCGCGCACGACACCCGGCTGCACCAGCTGATCCTGCGCGTGGCCGGCAACGCCGCGGTCGAGCAGGCGTTCAGTCGCACCCACTGCCACCTGCACTTCTTCCGGCTGTCCTACCAGCAACCGGCGGGGGAGCAGACCATCGAGGAGCACCGGCTGATCGTGGCCGCGCTGATCGAGGGCAAGGCGGTGGCCGCGCGCAAGGCGATGACCGAGCACCTGGAGATCGCCCGCGACCGGTTGCTGGCCCGGTTCTGACGGCGGGTCCGCCGCACTGTCCATAATGGGCTCGTGTGCGCCTACATCGTCGTGGCCGAGGACGACCCCAGGCAGGCCGAGCTGCTGACCTTCCAGCTCCGCCGGGAGGGCCACACCGTGCAGGTGGCCGAGGACGGCCACGCCGCGTTGCGCCTGGTCCGCGCCCGGCGGCCGGACCTGCTGGTGCTGGACCTGATGCTGCCCGAGGTGGAGGGCGTCGAGGTGTGCCGGTCGCTGCGCGCGGAGTTCGACCTACCGGTGCTCATGCTCACCGCACGGTCCACAGAGGACGATCTGCTGCGCGGGTTCGCCGCCGGCGCCGACGACTACCTCACCAAGCCGTACAGCCCGCGGGAGCTGATGGCCAGGGTGCGCGCGTTGCTGTGGCGGGGCAGGCACACCGCGGCCGCGCCCGAACCGCAGTACCGGGTGGGGGAGCTGGTGGTGGATCCGGTGCGGCACGAGGTGACCATGCGCGGGCAGCGGGTGGACTGCGCGGCCGCGGAGTTCCGGTTGCTGGCCGCGCTGGCCGCCGCGCCGGGCCGGGTGTTCGAGCGGCGGCAGCTGATCGAGCAGGTGTTCGGGCACGAGTTCGTTACCGAACGGGCCATCGATGTGCACATCATGAACCTGCGCAAGAAGATCGAGCGTTCGCCGCGCAACCCGGAGTACCTGCTCACGGTGTACGGCGTCGGGTACAAACTCGCCGAGCAGTCCGCCGATGTCTGAGTCGACCCGCTCGGTTCCGTTGCGGCACCGCATGTTCGTCCGGCTGCTGGCCGCCACCGTGCTGGTCGGCGCGTGCACGGTCGCGGTCACCGCCTGGCTGGCCGCGAACAGCACCAGCCGGGCCATCCGGGCCGAACAGGGCCAGACCCTGGCCGAGGACACCACCATCTACCAGTCCCTGCTGGGATACGCGGCCACCCACCCGCGCTGGGACGAGGTCGGCTCGCTGGTCACCGGACTGGCCAGTGGCACCGGCAGGCGGATCGCGCTGACCACCAGGGACCGCACGGTCATCGTGGACTCCGCGCCCGGCACGCCTTTGCCGGCCAAGGCGGCGTCCACAGTGGACCCGATGGAACTCAACCCGGCACTGACCAACGAGGGGGCCCTGGACGGCATCGATCCGCGCGCGGTGGGGCCGTTCCGGCTGAGCGCGGCGGAGCGGGAACGGTCCGCGAATCGGGCCCGTGAGGTGGTGGACTGCCTGCGGCGCAACGGGTCGCGGTCCACGGTGGAGGTGCTCAACAACGACCGGTCGGTGGCGGAAAACTACTACACCGACACCGAGAACCCGTGCCGCGCGGGCGAATTGCGCGTGCCCAGCGCCACTGAGAAGGCGGCGCTGGCCGAGCTGTCCGGCCGGGTGGAGAGCTGTCTGCGTGAGCGCGGGGCGCTGCCGGTGCGGCTGGAACTGGGTGAGGAAGGCGAGATCGTCGTCCCGGGGGACCGCGACGACGAGGACGAGCTGCTGACCTGCCTGGCCGAGAGTCGCAGGCACCAGCTGGTCACCTTCATCGCCCCCTCCGCGCTGCTGTTCGTGGCCGATCCGCCAGGGGTGGCCGGGCTGACCGCGGCCGGGGCCTGGCCGCTGGTGCTGGCCGGCGGCCTGGTGCTGCTGGTGATGGTCGGGGTCAGCGCCTACCTGGCCACCCGGTTGCTGCGCCCGGTGCACGCGCTGGCCGCCACCGCCGAACGCATGCGCGACGGCGACACCTCGGCCAGGGTGGCGGTCAAGGACGCCGGTGAGATCGGGCGGCTCTCGTTGGTGTTCAACGAGTTGTCCGCGCACCTGGAACAGGCCGAGCGGCAACGCCGGGACATGATCGGCGACATCTCGCACGAGCTGCGCAGCCCGCTCACCACGCTGCGCGGCTGGCTGGAGGCCGCCGCCGACGGGCAGCGTCCGATGGAACCCGACCTGGTCAACGTGCTCCTGACGGAAACCCTGACCCTGCAACAACTCATCGACGACCTGCAGGACCTGGCCCTGGCCGAATCCGGTCAGCTCCGGCTGCACCCGCAGCGGCTGCCGGTGGCCGAGACCCTGCTCAGCGTGGCCATGGCCAACCAGGCCCAGGCCGCCGAACTGGGGCTGACGGTGGCTGTGGACGCGCCGGAAAACCTTGTCGTGCAAGCGGATCCGGTGCGACTGCGGCAGGCGGTGGCCAACCTGGTGAGCAACGCGCTACGGCACACCGCGCGCGGCGGCCAGGTCACGCTGTCCGCCCGCGCCGACGGTCCGGACGTGCTGATCACGGTGGCGGACAACGGATCCGGCATCGACCCGGAGGAACTGCCGCTGGTCTTCGACCGGTTCTGGCGGGCGGAGAAGTCCCGCAGCCGGCGCACCGGGGGCAGTGGGCTCGGCCTGGTCATCGTGCGCAGGCTGACCGAGGCCCAGGGCGGCGCGGTCACCGCGACCAGCACCCTGGGTCAGGGCTCGGCGTTCACCTTGCGGCTGCCCGCCGCGGCCAGCGGGTCAGGTACTTCTGCCGTTCCGCCAGCGACACCGTGATCTGGCCCAGCAGCGGGTGGAAGAACGCGTCCCGGTACTTGCCGTCGGTGAACACCGCGGTGGCGAAGTAGAGCGCGGAGAACACCGCCAGGAACATCGAGGCCTGCACCAGTTCCTGGGACACCGGCAGCAGCACGTTGAACAGTTTGCCGGTGCTCGGATCCTTGGTGATCCACATCTTGATCACCTCCGGCCGGATCGACATCGACCCCAGCAGCAGGAAGAAACCGAACACCAGCAACCCGAACACCGCCGCCTGCAACGCCTGGGCCAGCGCGAGCACCGCGACCAGGTTCGCGTTCTCCCTGCGCCGCAACGGAATCCGTTCCGGACCGGTTTCCTTGGCCAGATCCCGCAGTTCGTCCTGGGCCACCGCGAACAGGAACAGCAAGCCCACCGTGGCGAACAGGCTCAGCACGCCCCACAGCATCGGCCGCGGCAGGTGCGAGGTGATCTGCCAGACCTCGGCGTTGTAGAAGAAGAACGTGACGAACAACAGCAGCAGCGGCAACGCCCTGGTGGCCAGCAAACCCAGTACCCGCAACTGCCGCACCGCCACCCGCAGCGCCCACACGAACACCGCGCCCGCCCCGGCCGCGGCCAGCGCGATGATCGCCAGGTCCCAGATCAGCCCGTGCAGCGCGTAGGACCAGTGCCAGTCGGCGACCCCGGCCAGGTGGTCGACCACCGGCACGCCGATGACCTCGCCGAGGCACAGGGCGAGCACCGCGACGGTGGACAGCGCGCTGGCGTCGCGGTCCTGGGACCAGCGCAGCACCTGCCAGGCGGCCACCGCGGGCACCAGGTAGACCAGCGCGAAGTTGGCGAAGTAGAGCAGCAGGTACAGCGGATCGTCCAGGAAGGCGTCGAACTGCTCGTCGCTGTCGGGCACCAGCAACTCGAACTCGGTGGTCATCAGGTCGTAGAGCAGCAACGCCGTCAACGCGGGCGCGGCGCGCAACAGGGTCTCGCCGAAGGTGTTGCGCCCGTGCACCAGCCACGGCAACCCTTGTGCCCGGAACCATCGTTCCGACTGCCGCCGCTGTTGATCCGACATCGACCGCGCTCCGTTCTCTTGATCTCCGGCTCATCGTGAGTCAACTGATCGGAACCCGCAGAACTTGTTCGACTCCTGTGCGGAACTCGTGACAGATCCCCGCACAACCTGGCTGGCAGCCCGCGACCTGCACAGACTGGGTTTGTGAACACCAGCACCATCGAATACGCCGTCGCCGCCTGGAGCCGCTACACCGTCGAGTCCAGCACCGATCCGGCGCTGCCCGCCGCCCTGCACGCCGAATTGCGCCGCACCGCGGGCCTGGAACCGCTCGAAGCCGAGCCGATCCACGGCCTGCTGGCCACCCTGGTCGCCAAGGACGAGGACGAGGTGGTGGGCTGGGCCGTGCTCGTGGACGAGGCGCCGGCGGCCACCGTGCACTGGACCCTGGCCGAACGCGAGGCCGACCAGCTCGCCAACGGTTTCCCGCTCTTCCTCGGCCTCACCGACCAGGAACTGGCCCTGCTGGCCACCCTGGTCGACGCCGCCGCGAACCTGGCCAGGGACCGCGACCGCACCGCCCTGCTGTGGTCCAGCACCGACGACGAGATCGACTACCAGCTGGCCCAGGCCCTGGGCGCCGCCGAACACCGCGAACTGTCCCGCCGCTGGCTCATCCCCAGCCTCCAGTTCTGGCAGCCCCCGGCCGACATCCCCACGGCCCGCACCCGCTGCACCACCGTCGCCCCCACCGGCGACGAACTCCACCGCTACGCCGAACTGCACACCGCCAGCACCACCCACCCGCACACCCCGGAGGACATCCGCCTGGACCTGACCGCCCTGGACCCCGACCTGCGCGCCGACCTGCGCACCGGCACCGGCGAGGTGCTGGCCCAGCTCAACGTGGTCTGCGACGGCGTCAAAGCGGTGATCGCCCGGGTACACCACCACGGCGCCTTCCCCCTGGAACTGGCCGCACTGATCAGCCACGCGGTCCGGGAGTTGCGGCAGGCACACCCGGAAGTCCTCCTGGTGGAGCTGACCGAAACCCGCGACCGCGTGCTGTGGCAGGCACTGGTCGCCCTCGGCCTGCGCGTCTCCGCCCGCCGAGTCGCCTACCGCCTCCCCCTCCGCGCCTTCCCCTGACCCCCAGCCCGCGTGTTGGCCGTTGTCGTACGCCACGTTGGCTGAACTCGTACGCCACGTTGGCCGTTCCGGACCGTCGCCCGCCGAGTTGGCCCAACTCGTACGCCCATTAGGCCCAACTCGCCGTACCACTTTGGCCAACTCGGCGTACGACAGCGGCCAACACGCGCGCGCACTCGCGCGGGGTCAGAGGTGGCGGGCGTAGGTGCTGAGGGCTCGTTGGTAGCAGGGGATGTGGGGGGACAGGGTTTCCATCGCGACCGCGAGGGCTTCGCGGTCGCGACCGCAGTCGGCCAGGGCGAGGGCCAGGAAGGCGCGGACCGCGTCGTCCAGGTCGTCGGAGGTGCGTTCGCGTTCGGCGGTGAGCAGCCGGACGCTCTCCTCCGCCTCGCCCAGGGTGCGCAGCGAGCTGGCCAGCTGGATCACCGCCCGCCGCCGCCGATGCTCGTCCAGACCGCGTTCCAGCGCCTCGCGGTACAGCGGAACAGCCCGATCACTGTGCCCGGAGGCATCCCAGGAACACGCGCGTTCGAACGCGGCCACCGGGCTGCACGGTGGGAGTTCGGCGGCCAGGTCCTCGACCCGCACCACCAGCTCGTGTCCGTCCACTGTGTACCGCTGGGCCCAGGTCGCGGCGAGGCGGCCCTCCCATTCCGGGTCGGTCATGACGGGCTCCCGAAGTGGTAGGTCAGGCCGCGGCCGAGTCGTTTGAACGGGGAGGCGAACAGCGCCCGCAACACCTGGCGCTGGAACCACGGGTAGTGCGCGCGCCGCTCCGCCGGACCGGGGAACCACCACTCCTGGTCGAACACCAGGCCGGGCACCTCCCGCACCAGGTCCCCGGGAGCGTCGATGGCCCACTCCAGCCGGGAACCCGAGGCCTTGACCACGCCGGTGCGCTGCTGCACCCAGATCCCGGCCGAGCTGTAGCCGTCGAAGATCAGCGTGCCCGCGGGGAAGTGCTCGACGATGCGCCGGAAGGTGGCCAGACCCTCGGCGGTGCGCAGGTACAGCGTCACGCCCTCGGCGATCACCAGCACCGGGCGGTCACCGGGGATGTCGGCCAGCAGACCCGGGTCGGTGACCGAGGAGCCGATCATCCGCAGGCCGGGCCGCTCCGGGTAGAGGCGGCGGCGCAGCGCGATGACCTCGGGGTAGTCGATGTCGTACCAGGCCACCGTGGGCGGCGGGGCCAGGCGGTAGACCCGGGTGTCCAGGCCGCAGCCCAGGTGCAGCACGGTCAGTTCGGCGTGCCGGTCCAGCACGGCCTGGGCGCGGCGGTCGAACTCCTTGGAGCGCACCACCGCGGAGATCCCGTCGCGTGCGCGCAGGCCGGTGTGCGCGAAGTCGTACTCGATCCGGTCCACCGCCCGCGCCGCGGTCTCGTCGTGCAGCACCGAATCGGGCGCGCGGGAGTCCACCGCCTTGCTGTAGAGGGTGGCCAGCATGGTCGCCGGAGCACCGGTGAGGTCGACCTTCTCGCGGTCCATGCGGTCAGTATCGGCCCGGTTGCCGTCGCCGGGCCACCGCTGCGGACAATGGCGGCATGGCGAAATCCTGTCCCTGCGGCCTGCCCACGTCCTACCCGGACTGCTGCGGCGCGCTGCATCGCGGCGAACGCGCCGCCGCCACCGCCGAACTGCTGATGCGCTCCCGGTTCAGCGCATACGCGCTCCGGGACGAGGCGTACCTGTTGCGCAGCTGGCACCCGCGGACCCGCCCGGTCGAGGTCGACTTCGACACCGACCTGCGCTGGACCCACCTGGAGATCCTCGGCGCCACCGGCGGCGGGCTGTTCCACCAGGAGGGCACGGTCGAGTTCAACGCGCACTACCGCTACCAGGACAAGGACGACCGGCTGCACGAGAACAGCCGGTTCGAGCGGGTGGACGGGGCGTGGGTCTACCTGGCGCCGATCGGCTGAGCCGGACAGCCCTAAACGCACTCCATCTGGTGATGTTTCTGCCGGTCGCTCGGCTCCGCAGTCGCCGTCTTCACCCCGGTGAGCTGCGGAAACCCGCCGGGGTGAGGGTAAGGGCGCGGCCGGTCGCAGTCGGGTTATGGATCTTTCGACGGCAGGCAAGTTTGGCGTATCGGAGCAACGGTTAACCCGTCGGAGTGACGCCAGAAGTGAACGGAGGGTCGCCACGTGGTCAGCACGCGTCCGTGCTGCGGGTGGCCAACCAGGCTCTAGGGGTGATGTTGTGGGCCGAACTCTCCGGGCGTGACCGGTTCGAGCCGCTGTTGCCCGCGGCCGAACGCAGCGCGCCGAGCACCCTGCAGGAACTGGCCGCCGCCCAGGCACACAAGGCCGACCAACTCGCCGACCGGATCGAGTCGGTGCTGGCCAGGGAGAGCGGCGGGCTGTCCACCGACAGCGCGGTCGGCCCGGCCCGGTTCGTGGTGCACCAGACCCGGCTCTTCGCCCGCCGCGCCCGGCAGGGACCGCTGCGCTTCGCCGTGTTCAACCACGAGGTGGCCCGGCTGAACCGGGTCCTGGACCTGGTCGCGCACCACCTGTCCGTGGGCGCCGGCGCGGTCAGCAGCTACTGACCACCCGGATCAGCTCACCACAGCGCCGTGGCCAGGGCCCGGTAGCCCGGCATCGGATCGCCCGCGTCCCTGGTCACCACCTGGATGCCGACGTGGTCCGCACCCGCCTTGACCTGCTCGGCGAGCCGTTCCGTCAGCTGCTCGGGGCTGCCGAAGGGGACCACCAGGTCGATCATCCGGTCGCTGCCCGGCCGGGCCACCTCCTCCTCGGTCAGCCCGTGCTTGACCAGGGTGCCCATGTAGTTGCGCAGGCCGAGGTAGATGTCCAGGAACTCCCGCGCCGCGGCCCTGGCCCGCGCCGGATCGGCGTCCACGACCAGGGTCTGCTCGGGGACCAGCAGCCCGTCGCCGACCAGCTCGCGGGCCTGCGCGGTGTGTGCGACCGGCATCAGGTACGGGGTGGCGCCGAGGGTGCGTTCCCCGGCCAGTTTCAGGGTTTTCGGGCCGAGCGCGGCCAGCACGATCGACTTCCTGGGCACCCCGGCCTCGTCGAGGCGGTCCAGGTACTCCACGACCTTGGCGTAGGGCTTCTGGTAGACCGCCACCGCCTCCGGGTGGCCGACGCCGACGCCGAGCAGGAACCGCTCGCCGTGCCGGTCCGCGATCCGGTGGAAGCCGCGGGCCACCGCCTCGGGTTCGTTGGTCCACATGTTCACGATCGCGCTGGCCACGGTGATCGTGCTGGTCGCGGACAGCAGCGCGTCGTGCTGTTCGAGTTCGCCGAGGGCGGCGTTGCCGTGGCCGATCCAGGCGGTGCCGTAGCCGAGGTCCTCTGCCTCCTGGACGTAGCTGGTCAGCGAGGGGGTGTGCTGCGGGGCCAGCCACACGCCGTGCGTGCCGAGTCGAGCGGTCACCGAATCCTCCTTGAGGTGCTGCTATAGTCCTCTGTATAGCAAACATAGCACCTGGAACGGGAGTCGCATGCCCACCGCGGACGAGCTGCTCGGCCCTGACGTCGCCGCCCATCTGGTCCGGGGCATCGCCCGGATCGCGCCCGGTTCCCGGCTGCCCACGCTGCGCCGCGCGGCCAAGGGACTGGCCGGGCTGAGCCTGCGCGAGCGCAGCGACCTGCTCAAGGACGCGCTGCTGGCCGACCTGCCCGGCGACTATCCCAGCCTGGACCGACAATTCCGGGCCGCGCTGGCCGATCCGGGGTTCACCGGCTGGCTGGTCTGGCCGGTCACCGAGGCGGTGTCCGCGCGCGCCCTCGCCCAGGACCCGCCCGCCCTCGCCGAGGCCCTGGCCCTGCTCGCCGCGCTGACCCCGCGGCTGACCGCCGAGTTCGCCATCCGCCCGCTGTTGTCGGCCGATCTGGACCAGGCGCTGCCGATCATCCAGACCTGGACCCGGGATCCGGACGAGCATGTGCGCAGGCTGGCCAGCGAGGGCACCCGGGCGCACCTGCCGTGGGCGCGCAAGGTCCGGCCGATCCTGGACCGCCCGGAGCGCACCATCCCGATCCTGGACGCGTTGTACCGGGACGAGAGCGAGTACGTGCGCCGCTCGGTGGCCAACCACCTCAACGACCTCAGCCGCACCGAGGGCGACCTGGTGGTGGCGACCGCGGCCCGCTGGCTGGCCGAGCCGGCCGAGCACACGCCCCGGCTGGTCCGGCACGCGCTGCGCACGCTGATCAAGAAGGGCCACCCGGAAGCCTTGGCGCTACTGGGTTTCGCCCCCGTCGCCGGAGTCCTCGTGCACGGGCCGGAACTGGCCGGGCGCACGGTCGCGATCGGCGCCGAACTGCCGTTCGCGGTGCGGCTGGAGAACACCGGCGCGAGCCCGGCCACCCTGGCCGTGGACTACGTGGTGCACCACCTCAAGGCCAACGGCAAACGCACCCCCAAGGTGTTCAAGCTGACCACCTGCGTGCTCGCGCCGGGGGAGCGGATCACCTTCTCCCGCAGGCATTCCTTCAAGGTGATCAGCACCCGCGTGTACTACCCGGGCGAGCACGAGATCGAGGTGCAGGTCAACGGCGCCGCCTCCGGCCGGACCGCCTTCCGGCTCACCGGCTGATACCTTCGGCGCGGGAGGTGGCATGGACGTCGACCTGCGCAAGCTGCGCTACTTCGTCGCGGTCGCCGAACACCTCCACTTCGGCCGGGCCGCCGAAGCGCTGCACATCGCGCAACCCGTGCTGTCCCGGCAGATCCGGGCCCTGGAAGAGGAACTCAAGGTCCAGCTGTTCCGCCGGGACCGCCGCGCCACCGAGCTGACCCCGGCCGGGGAGCAGTTGCTCGCCGACGCCCGGCCGCTGTTGGCCGGCGCGGAGGCGTTGCGCCGCAGGGTCGGCCGGGCCGCGCGCGGGGACCGGTTCACCGTCGGGTTCATGCCCGGCCTGATCGTGACCGCCGCGGTGCGCGAGCTGAGTCGCCGTCACCCGGAGCTGACCGTGGACGTGCAGCGGGTGGAGTGGACCGAGCAGACCGCGGTCATCCACGACGGCCGGGTGGACGTGTGCTTTGTGCGCCAACCGATCGACCCGGCCGGGCTGACCGTCCGGGACCTGTTCCTCGATCCCCGGGCGGTGCTGGTGCCCGCCGATCACCGCCTGGCCGGCAAGGAGACGGTGGAGATCGCCGACCTCGCCGACGAGCACCTGCTGCAGGTCCCGGCCGCCGTGCCGGAGTGGCGGGACCAGGTCGGCGGCGGGCCGAGCGCGGGGCCGGTGTTGCGCACGATGGAGGAGAAGCTGGAACACGTGGCCGCCGGGCACGGGGTGGTTGTGCTGCCGATGTCCGCGGTCAGCTTCTACCAGCGGCCCGACGTCACGCACATCCCGATCACCGACCTCGCGCCCAACCGGGTCTGCCTGGCCTGGGACAGCACCCGGCGCAATCCGCTGCTGGCCGAGTTCGCCGCCATCGCCGCCGAAGTCTGATACCCGCCGGGCATCACAGACGCCAGAACAGGTCTTGGACCAGCGGCTTTGTCCGGACGCAGACTGCTGGCATGAACATTTTCCTGACCGGCGGCTCCGGCTACCTCGGCCGCCACCTCATCCCCGTGCTGTGCGGCCACGGCCACCAGGTCACCGCACTGACCCGCAGCGACTCCTCAGCCGCCCTGGTCGCCGACCTCGGCGCGACCCCCGTGCCCGGTGAGCTGACCGACCTGGAGGTGTTGCGCGCCAACGCCGCCGCCGCGGACGCGGCGATCCACCTCGGCCAGGTGTTCAGTGCGGACGCCCAGGTGATCGACCTGGCCGCCGCGCAGGCGTTGCTCGCCGGACTCGACGGCCGCGGCCCGTATGTGCACACCGGCGGCACCTGGGTTTTCGGCGACACCGACGGCATCGCCGAGGAGACCACCCCGCACCGGCCGCCGCGAGTCACCGCCTGGCGGACCGGTAACGAACGCACCGTGCTCGCGCACGCCGAGACTGGTGGGCACCCGGTGCTGGTCATGCCCAGCCTGGTCTACGGCAACGGCGGCGGCATCATCGAGCAGGTCTTCGCCGCGCCCGGCCGGGCCACCGGGGCGGTGCCGTGCGTCGGGGACGGCGGCAACCGCTGGTCGCTGGTGCACGTCGAGGACATCGCCGAGCTGTACGCCCTGGCCCTGTCCGCCCCGGCCGGATCGAGTTACTGCGGCACCCTGGACACCTTCCCGACCCAGGCCGAGGTGCTGGGCGCGGTGGCCAAGTCGGTCGGCGCGACCGTGGCCACCCTGGATCCCGGCCAGGCCGAGGCCCAGCTCGGCGCGTTCGCCGAAGCACTGGCCCTGGATCAGCGGGTCAGCGGTGCGCGGGCCCGCCGCGAACTCGACTGGACCCCGCGGCACACCGATCCACTGGCGGAACTGTCCCAACCGACCGGTCGGTAGAGAGTCAAACGCTATAGTTGCTATATGACCGAGAAGCGGCGGGGGAGCAGCGTCACCAGGGACCGCCTGCTGCTCGCCGCCGGTCAGCTCCTGCACGATTCCCCGGACGGCAAGGTCTCCACCAGGGCGATCTGCGAGCGGGCCGGGGTGCAGGCGCCGACGCTGTACCACCACTTCGGCAGCAAACAGGGCCTGCTGGACAGCGTCGCCGACTACGGCCTCAGCCAGTACCTGGACGAGGAGCCGGTGCCCGAGGGCGATCCGGTGGCCGCGCTGCGCCGGGGCTGGGACAACCACGTCCGGTTCGGCCTGGACCACCCCGGCTTCTACGTGCTGCTCTACGGCCAGGTCGAACCCGGCGCCCCGTGCGCGCTGACCGGCGCCGCCGAGGCCATGCTGCTGGAACTGCTGCGCCGGATCGCCCAGCAGGGCAGGCTGCGGGTGACCCCGGCGGAGGCGGCCCGGCAGATCGTGGCCGCCAACGTCGGCGTCGCCCTCAGCCTGATCGCCCAGCCGGAGCCGACCAGGGACCTGGGGCTGTCGGACCGGTTGCGGGACAACGTGATCGACGCCCTGCTCACCGACGCCCCGGCGGCCGCGGGCGAGGCCACCGTGCCGACCGCGGCGGTGGCTTTGCTGGCCGCCCTGGACGGCGATCCGGCCGGACTCAGCGACGGCGAGGCGCAGCTGCTGCGCGAGTGGCTGCGCCGCCTCGCCGGCTAGGACTCGCTGATCGTCACGCGGTCGGGGTAGAAGGCCACGTGCTCCTTGATCTCGGCGACCGCCGGGTACGGGGTCTCATAGGTCCACACCGAGTTCTCCCCGCGCACACCGAGCGCGGGCACACTGAAGTAGGCGGCCTCACCCTTGTACGGGCAGTAGGTCGACTGCTCGGTGCGGGCGAGGTTCTCGACCTTGGTGTCCGCGCGCGGGATGTAGAGCACCGCCGGGTAGGTGGATTCCCGCAGCGTCAGGGCGGCGCTGGTGTCGGCGAGCACGGTGTCCCCGGCCAGCACCACCACCCGGCCCCGGTGCGGCTCGATGGTGATCGGGTGATCCGGGCCCGGTTCCAGGACCTTCTTCTCCGCCATGCCATACCTCCACTGGGTTCTCCTGGCCAGAACCCCGGATCCGGGCGCTTTGTTCCGCGCGTCTCTACCGACCGGTCGGTAGAGACGCGAATACCGACACCGCCACCCTGCTCAGTTGCGCATCGCCGGCACCGCCGCGGCCGCGTGCAACTGCGCCCGCAACTCCGGTGTCAGCTGCGGCCCGACCCGCTCGACCAGGCGCGCCATCGCATACCCCACCATGCCGATATCGCAGGTCGGCGCGGCCAGCGCGGCCAGACAGGAGCCGTCGCTGATCGTCATCAGGAACAGGTATCCGCGTTCCATCGCCACGATGGTCTGCTTCACCTCGCCCGACTCGAAACACCGGGCCGCCCCGCTGGTCAGGCTGACCAGCCCGGACACCACCGCGGACAACTGCTGGGCGCGCTGACCGGGCAGGCGGTTGGAACCGGCCAGCAGCAGGCCGTCGGCGGAGAGCACCACCGCGTGCGAGACCCCGGCCGCCCGGTTGACAAAATCGTCGACCAGCCAGTGGAAGTCCTCTAGCCGTTCGGTCTCGCTGCTCACTGCCGCTCCTTGTTCGCCAGAATTCGGTCGTCCGCCAGCGGATCCTCCGCGGGGACACGGGGACCGCCGGGTTGGCTGGGGATCCCGGAGGTGTGGTGGCCGTTGTCGGTGAGCCCGCCGCCGAAGGTCCCTGGCGGCGGGGTGTGGTCGTCGGCGGATTCCCGGCCGTGCCGGACGCCTTGCTGGTAGGCGGAGAACCGGTCCCGCAGGTGCTCCGCGTTCGGCCCTGACCCCGGCCGGGGCGCGGGCTGCTCCACCAGCGCGTGCCGCCGCTGCGGGGAACCGGGCACCAGCAAGGACTTCGGCACCCGCTTGGGCAGTCCGGCCTCGGTCGCGTTGTGCTCGACCGGTGCGGACAGCGCGGCCGCGGCCTGCCAGCCGTCATCGGCGGGGGAGACCCAGGACGAGGTGACGCTGACCGCGGGCGTTTCCGGCCGGACCGGGCGTTGCGGCGCGGGCAGGGCGGGCACCTGGGGTTCCTCGGTGCCACAGGAGGCGCTGAACCACTCCGACAGGGTGAGTTCCCGGTGCGGGGTGCCTGCCCGGACGGTGGTGTCCCCCCGGCCGATGCGAACCCGTGGACGGGGGAGCGGGTTCGCATCGGTCCCGCTGCGCTGCAACGGATCCGGGGGGATCGGGGCATCCGCCTTGTGCAACAGCGCCGGGGGCAGGATGACCAGCGCGGTGGTACCGCCCTCGAACTCGTCGTCCTTGAGCTGCACCGTGATCGAGTGCCGCTTGGCCAGTTCGCCAACCACGAACAAGCCCATCGCGCGGGTCACCGACACGTCCACCTCGGGCGGGGCGGCCAGCCGCTCGTTGAACCGGACCAGGTCCTCCTGGCTCATCCCGATGCCGCGGTCCCTGATCTTGATCACCAGTTTGCCGGAGCGGGTCTGCACCGCGCGCACCGAGACCTTGGTGGTGGGCGGGGAGAACTCGGTCGCGTTGTCCAGCAGCTCGGCCACCAGGTGCGTGAGGTCGGTGACCACCCGGCCCTGGATCAGGGTCTCCGGCACCGGCAGCACCTCGACCCTGGCGTAAGCCTCCACTTCGGACAGTGCCGCGCCGATCACCTCGAACACCGGCACCGGCCGGGTCACCCACCGCTCCGGGCTGGTGCCGGAGAGGACGAGGAGGTTCTCGCTGTTGCGGCGCATCCGGGTGGCCAGGTGGTCCAGCTCGAACAGGCGGGCCAGGTGATCGGGGTCCAGTTCCTCCTGCTCCAGGCGGTCGATCAGGTCGATCTGCCGCTCCACCATCTCCTGGCTGCGCCGGGACAGGTTGGTGAACATCTCGTTGACGTTGGCGCGCAAGGCCATCTCCGCCACCGCGAGCCGCACCGCCTCCTTGTGCACCACGTCGAAGGCCCTGGCCACCTGGCCCACCTCGTCGGTGGTGTGCACCGGCACCGGCGCGACCGCGGTCTCCGCCGAGGCCCTGGGATCCTTCTCCGCACGGATCCGGCTGATCACCGCGGGCAGCCGCACCCGCGCGATGTCCAGCGCCGCGCCGCGCAGGGCGCGCAATGGCACCAGCATCCAGCGCGCCACCATGATCATCAGTGCGAACGCGGCCAGCAGGGCCAGGCCGACCAGCGCGGAGTCCCGGTACACCGCGGCGCGGGCGTCCGCGATCACGGTCACCACGGATTTCTCCGCCTGTTGCTGGATGTTGGTGAGCACCTCGGCCACCAGGGCGACCGTGCGGTCACCGTCGCGCAGCACCTCGACGTCGTCGATGGTCACCGGCTGCCCGGCGTCGGCCTGCACCAACGCCAGCTGCACCAGCCGGTTCAGCCCGTCCACCGGCGGTCCGCTGACCGTGTCCAGGTAGCGCTGCCGGTCGGCCAGGCTGGCGGTGCTCTCGAACTCGGCCAGCGCCGCGTCGAAGCGGGAGCGGGCCGAGCGCAGCGCGGTGACCTGGCCGGGCGGGAACTCCTCGGCGCGGGCCGCGGCCTGCAGGATCGCGTTCTGCACCGCGAGCTGTTCCTTGGCATCGGCCAGCGCCTTGGCCGCGGTGGCCAGCGGGGTGAGCACCGGGTCGTTGACCCCGGCGGTCGCGGCCCGCTGCACCTGGGTCAGCGAGTCCATGATCTGGGTGTAGCCGGTGATGGTCGCGCCCACCGGGTATTTGGTGCCCTGCACGGTGCGCCGCAACGCGCCCAGCTTGTCCAGGGATTCCAGCGCGACCTCGAACGAGCCGCGTACCCCGCCGCCGATCCCGGTGGCCGCCGCGCCGAGCGCGCGCAACTCGCCGACCTGCAGGTCCACCGCGGAGATCCGGTTGCTGTGCTCCGGTCCGCCCGCCGCTCTGCCACTGGCCACATAGGACACCGCGGCGTCGCGTTCCCGTTGCAGCGCGGTGCCGGTGGCCACCACCTTGCCCGCGATCTGCAGTTCCTGCTGCACCTTGGCGAACAGGTCCACGTCGCCGAGCTGACTGCTCAGCCGCAACCCGGCCAGGGTCACCGTGCTCAGCGCGGGCACCAGCAGCACCACCGCGAGTTTGCTGCGCAGTGGCCAGTTCCGCGGGGACAGCGAACGTCCGTTGGGGGACTTGGGCTTCTCGTGCTCGCTCATGCCGGGCTCCCGCCGAGCAGCATTGGTTTGATGTCCATCGGCGCCTCTAGCAGTCCGTAGGTGCGCATGAGGTCGGCGACCCGTTGCAACCGGGTGGCGTCGATGCTGATCGGGTACACCCCGAAGTGCACCAGTGCCGCGGTTTCCGCGTCGATCTGGGCGAAGCCGGGCAGCAGTGATTCCACTGTGGACTTGCGGGCGGCGTCCTGCTGGCCGCGGTTGAGCGCCCGACGGAACGCCTCCACCGCCTTGGGGTGCGCCTTGGCGAAGGCGCCGGTGGTGGCGTACCCGGCGATCGGGATGTCGGAGGTGGGGCCGCTGGCCGCGTCCAGCACCGGGACCGCGCCCAGGGTGCGTTCGGCCTTGCTGATGAAGGGTTCCACCATGAACGCGGCGTCGACCTTCTTGCTCTGCAACGCCGCCTGCATGTCCGGGAACGGCATTTCCACGAACGTCACCGTTTTCGGGTCGACGTTGTTGGCCTCCAGGGTGGCCCGCGCGGTCAGCTCCAGGATGTTCTTGAAGGTGTTGATGGCGATCTTCTTGCCCGCCAGGTCCTTCGGTCCGCGGATCGGCGAGTCCGGTCCGGTGAGCACCAGGAACATGTTGGCCCGCGCCTGGTAGCCGTCCGCGGCGAGTTTGATGCCGCCCGCGTTCTTGGCGGTGCCCTTGGCCTCGGCGGCGAAGAAGGACACCCAGTTGCCGAAGGTGAAGTCCAGCTCGTCCTTGAGCATGCCCGCCACCCCTGGCCCGCCGCCCTGGATGGTGGTCAGCTCCACCTTGAGGCCCTCGGCCTTGAAGTAGCCCTTGGTCAGCGCGATGTGCACCGGCGCGACGTCGACCACCGGCATGATGCCGAGCCGGATCCGCTGTTCCTGCACCGGCGTCCCGCTGCCGCCGGCACTGCCGCCGAAGACGCCACAGCCGGTGGCCAACAGCAGCAGGGACAGTAACAGCGCGACTGATCGGGGTCTGCGGGTTCGCGGGTTCATCGGGGGCTTTCCTAACTCGGCACGGCGATCGTGCGGGCGAAGGGTGGTCCGACGTAGTCCTCGGCGAGACTGGTCGCCGCGGCGGTCGAGCTGACGGTGTGGTGCAGCTGGGAGAGCTGGAGGTAGCGCTGGAACTTGTCCGCGCCGGGGGAGCGGTGCAGCATGTCGGTCATCAGCGAGGAGAACCGCTGCGCCCGCCAGACCCGGCGCAGCGCGGTGTCCGAATAGGACTCGGCCGGGCGCTCGTCGTTCTCGGCCAGCAACGCGGTGAAGGCATCGGCCAGCAGCGCGACGTCGGCGATGGCCAGGTTGAGGCCCTTGGCGCCGGTGGGCGGCACGATGTGCGCGGCGTCCCCGGCCAGGAACAACCGCCCGTGCCGCATGGGTTCGGCGACGAAGGCCCGCAGGTCGGTGTTGATGGTCTCCAGGATTTCGCCGGGCCGGATCTCCTCGCCCAGCCGGGCGCTCAGCTCGGCCCAGATCCGCTCGGCGGGCCAGTCCGCCGGAGTGTCCTCTGTGGACACCTGGAGGTAGAGCCTGCTGATGTCGGGGGTGCGCATGCTGGCCAGCGCGAAACCCCGGTCGTGCGCGGCGTAGACCACCTCGGCGCGGGTCGGGGGCGTGCGGGCCAGGATGCCCAGCCAGGCGAAGGGGTAGCGGTGTTCCAGCGCGGTCAGGGTGGGCGCGGCCGGGCGGGTGACGCCGTGGAAGCCGTCGCAGCCCGCGATGACCTCGCAGTCGAGCACCTGCGGCCTGCCGTGCCGGTCGGTGTAGCCGATCCACGGTGACTCGGTGGTCAGGTCGTGCAGGCGCACGTCCCGCACCTCGAAGCGCAGGTCGCCGCCGTCGCGCAGCCGGGTGGCGACCAGGTCCTTGACCAGTTCCTGCTGCCCGTACACGGTGACCGCCTTGCCGACCAGGTCGGCGAAGTCGATCCGGTGCTCCACCCCGTCGAAGCGCAGCAGGATCCCGTGGTGGGTCAGGCTTTCCCGGTCGAGGCGATCGGCCACCCCGGCCTCGCGCAACAGTTCCACGGTCGGGGCCTCCAGAACCCCGGCGCGGACCCGCTTCTCGATGTAGGAGCGGCTGCGGGTTTCCAGCACAACCGAGTCGATCCCGTTGCGGTGCAACAGGTGGGACAGGAGCAGTCCGGCCGGTCCGGCGCCGACGATGCCAACCCTGGTGCGCACGAGCTAATCCTCCTTCCGGTCAGCGGGTCGCGGACGCTTTGGCTTTCTGGATCTGCTCGTACACTTCCGCCCGTAATTCGGCGAAGCGTGGTAACGCCCTGGTGTGCAACTGATCGCGCTCGGCCGGCAGGTCGATCCGGATCTCCTGCTGCACCACGGTCGGCGCGCTGGAGAGCACGATCACCCGCTCGCCCAGGTAGACCGCCTCGTCGATGTCGTGGGTGACGAAGAGGATCGTGACGCCCAGATCCCGCCACACCCGGCGGATCAGGTCCTCCAGATCGGCCCTGGTCTGCGCGTCCACCGCGGCGAAGGGCTCGTCCATCAGCAGCACCCGCGGCTGGTAGGCCACCGCGCGCGCGATGGCCACCCGCTGTTGCATGCCGCCGGAGAGCTGCCACGGGTAGGCGTCGTGGTCCCCGGCCAGGTCGACGGCCGAGAGTGCCAGTCTGCCAAGGCGTTCCCGTTCGGCCTTGGCCATCTTCTTCTGCCGCAACGGCAGTTGCACGTTCTCCCACACGGTCAGCCAGGGGAACAGGCTGCGCCCGTACTCCTGGAACACCATGGCCAGCTCCACCGGCGGCCCGGTGACCGGTTTCCCGTTCACCGCAACGCTGCCGCCCGTGGGTGGCAGCAGGCCGGAGAGGCATTTGAGCAGGGTCGTCTTGCCGCAGCCGGAGGGGCCGACCAGGCAGACCAGTTCGCCGTCCGCGACCTCCAGACTGACCTCGCGGACCGCCTCCACCGTCCGGTTCTCCCCGGGGTAGACCTTGTGCAGCTCCCGCACCGTGAGCATGCCTTGCCTCGCCTCCGTGACGTCCCGGCTCATCCGTCGTCCCGCTGGGCGCGCCGGAGGCCGAGGTACCAGGACAGCGCGCGGCGTTCGGCCACGCGGAACAGCAGGGACAGCGCGACGCCGAGCAGTCCGAGCAGGATGATGCCGCTCCACATCTCCGGGATCGCGAAACCGCGCTGGAAGGAGATGATCGTGAAGCCGAGTCCGTTGGTGGCGGCGAACATCTCGCTCACCACCATCAGGATCACCGCGATGGACAGCGCCTGCCGCAACCCGGTGAAGATCCGCGGGCTGGCCGAGCGCAGCACCAGGTGCCACAGCACGGTGATCCCGCGCAGCCGGTACAACCGGGCGGTGTCCCGCAGCACCTCGTCGATGCCGCGCACCCCCTCCACCGTGTTGAGCAGCACCGGCCACACCGCGCCCGCGGCGATCACGGTGATCTTCATGGTGTCCTCGATGCCCGCGAACAGCATCAGGATCGGCACCAGCACCGGGGGCGGGATGGCGCGGAAGAACTCCAGCACCGGCTCGGTGGCCAGCCGCACGGTCCGGTTGAGTCCGATGAGGACACCCAGACCGATGCCGAGCACCGCGGCCAGCGCGAATCCGGTGGCGAGGCGGCCGAGACTGGGCAGCACGTCGTTGAGCAGCCGCTCGGAGAACCACACCTCGCCGAAGGTGGCCAGGATCCGGGACAACGGGGGGAGGTAGATGTTCTGACTGTCCGAAGAGGACAACCACCACAGGCAGAAGAGGACTCCCGGCAGCCCCACCGCGTAGGCGAGGCGTCGGAGCAGTCTGGCGGTCACCGGACCGAGTCACCTCGCACGGCCGGATGCCAGGCCAGCACATGCCGTTCCACCGCCCGGAAAACCAGGTTGAGCAGCATGCCGACCAGACCGGTCACCAGCACCAGCGCGTACAGCGTGGCGATGGCGCCGCTGGACTGGGCCAGCGCGATCTGCCTGCCCAGTCCGGGACTGCCGATGACCAGCTCGCCGGTGACCGCGAGCACCAGCGCGACACTCGCGCCCAGCCGCACCCCGGTGAGCACGTAGGGCAACGCACTGGGCCAGACCACCCGGCGCACCCTGGCGCACAGCCCGAGCCGGTACACCGTGGCGGTGTCCATCGCGACCGGGTCCACATCGCGCACCCCGGCGATCACCTGCACCAGCACCTGCCAGAAGGCCGCGTACACCACGAGCAGCAGGGTCGAGCGCAGATCGGTGCCGAAAAGCAGCACCGCCAAGGGAACCAGCGCGACCGAGGGGATCGGCCGCAGAAACTCGATGGTGGAGGCGGTGGCCCGGCGCACCACGGGCAGCAGCCCGATCGGCACCCCAAGCAGGATTCCGCCGCCGACGGCCAGCAGCAGGCCGATGGCCCAGCCGCGCAGGGTTTCGTAGAGGGAGAACCAGAACACCGGACTGGCCGCCTCGGCGGCGAGCGCGCCGAGCATCTCGGTCAGCGGTGGCAGGTACACAGTGGACACCAGCCCGAGGCGCGGCGCCAGTTCCAGCACGACCGCCAGCCCCGCCACGCCGAGCGCGCCGAGGGTGGTGGCCGAGGTGCCGGCGCCGCGCACCGGGGAGGTGAGGATCATGGCAGCAGCGCGGTCAGGTCGGGCTTGCCGGAGACCAGGCCGTCCTGGGGGGCGAGATCGGCCAGCACAGCCACCGATTCGCGGTTCACCTCAGCGGGCCAGTCCGGCAGGGTCAGCGCGGCCACCTGCTCCTTGGTGATCTTCGTGTAGCTGGTGATCGCCTGCCGCGCCTCATCGGGGTGCGCGGTGGCGTAGGTGGCGGATTCCTTGGCCGCCTCGGTGAACCGGCGCACCAGATCGGGTTGTTCGGCGCGCACCTTGGCCGAGGTGAAATAGGCCGCCACGGTCAGTTTCGGCGCGGTGTCCACGAAGTTCCAGGCCACCACCCTGGCGCCCTGGTTCTTGGCCATGGTGAGGAAGGGTTCCACCACCCAGGCCGCGTCCACATTGCCCTTGGCCAGTGCCGCGGGCATGTCCGGGAAGGCCAGCTCGGTGAATTTCACCGCGGCCGGATCGCCGCCCGCCTTGCGCACCGAGGCACGCACCGTGGTGTCGCCGATGTTCTTCAGGGTGTTCACCGCGACACTGCGGCCGGCCAGGTCCTTGGCGTTCTGCACGGGGGAGTCGCCGCGGACCACCACGGCGCCGAAATCGGCACCGGACTTGCCGGTCGAGGAGGTGCCGTTGGCCACCACCTTGACGTCGAGGCCCTTGTCCCTGGCCACGAGCAGCGAGGTCATGTTGCTGAAACCGAAGGTGAGCTGGCTGCTCATCACCCCGGGCAGGATGGCCGCGCCGCCCTGGCCGGTCTCCAAACGCAGGTCGATACCCCGTTTGCTGAAGAAACCCTTTTCTTTGCCTAGGTAGATGGGTGCCACGTCGATGACGGGGACCACCCCGAGGCTGACCGAGGTGGTCGCGCCGCTGGTGCCGGGGGTGTCGCCACCACCGGCGACCGGGGAGGCGCAGCTGCTCAGGGCCAGTGCGCCGGATAGCGCGAAAGCGGTGGTACGCAGGGAAAACCTGGTGGTCACAACCTGCCGGGTCGCTGGAATGGGAATTACGTGTGGGGTTCGCCGCCGCAGCACCCCGGCGATGCTAGGGGTTCCCGCATTTCCGGGAAATCGTCCATCCGGGTCGGACTCAATTCACTGATTGTCCATTGTGGACGGGTTCAGAACCGTGAAAACCCCATGTGGAATCGGTTGCGCGGCAATGTGGAATCGGTTGCGCGGGCTGGACCGCGACCGCTGGACTGGACCATGCTGAGGTGTGCTGTTGCGTCAACTGGAGTACCTGGTCGCGCTCGCGCGGGAGCGGCACTTCGGCCGGGCCGCCGCGGCCTGCCACGTTTCGCAGCCCTCGCTGTCCGCGGCGATCCGTTCGCTGGAGAAGGAACTGGGCGCGCCACTGGTCGACCGGGGCCGCAAATTCGCCGGCCTGACTGCGGAGGGTGAGCGCGTTCTGCTGTGGGCGCACCGCATCCTGGCCGAGCGGGACGCACTCCAGGACGACCTGTCCGCCATGCGCGAGGGCCTCACCGGGACAGTCCGGATCGGGGCCATCCCCACCGCGCTCACCGCGGTCTCGTTGCTCACAGCCCCGTTCTGCCAACGACATCCGCACGCCAAGGTCTCACTGCGCGCACTGTCCTCCCGGGACATCGCGCACGGCCTGGCCGAGTTCGAGCTGGACGCCGGACTGACCTATTTGGACGGTGAGCAGCTGGGCCGGGTCCGGCGACTCCCCGTATACGAGGAACGCTATCTCTTGCTCGCGCCGAGCGACAGTGATCTTGCTCGTCAGGGGTCGGCGAGCTGGGCCGAGGCGGCCGCGGTGCCGCTGTGCCTGCTGTCCCCGGAGATGCGCAACCGGCGGATCCTGGACGAGCTGTTCGCCGCGGCGGGCGCGACCGTGGCCCCGGCGGTGGAGACCGACTCGGTGGCCGCGCTCTACGCCCACGTGGCCACCCGGACCTGGTACTCGGTCATCTCGCACGCCTGGCTGCACATGTTCGGCGTGCCGGCCGGCATGCGGGTACTCCGGCTGCACGGCACCGCGCAGACCCCGAGGGTCGGCCTGGTCACCGCGGACCGCGATCCGGAGGCGCCGATGGCCGCGGCCCTGGCCGAGGTGGCCCGCTCACTCGACGTGCGCGCCGAACTGGACCGGGTGGCGCGCGGCCACCTGTCATAGCCCGCGCCTATCGATCAACAGGAAAGAACGCTTTGACCTGCGCCGTTGCCGGGCAGAACGCTGTGGGAGGCAAGGGAAACCCACCCCCAGCGCGAGGAGACGGCGAGATGGCGAAGGTGCTGTGCGTGCTCTACGACGACCCGGTCGACGGCTACCCGACCGGGTACGCCAGGGACGACCTCCCGCACCTGGACGCCTACCCAGGTGGCCAGACCCTGCCCACCCCGCAGGCGATCGACTTCACCCCCGGCGCGCTGCTCGGCAGCGTCTCCGGCGAGCTGGGCCTGCGCCGATTCCTGGAGAGCCGCGGCCACACCCTGGTGGTGACCTCGGACAAGGACGGCCCCGACTCGGTGTTCGAGCGCGAGCTGGCCGACGCGGACGTGGTGATCTCGCAGCCGTTCTGGCCCGCCTACCTCACCCCGGAACGGATCGCCAAGGCCCGCAACCTCAAGCTCGCGGTCACCGCCGGCATCGGCTCGGACCACGTGGACCTGGCCGCCGCGATCGAGGCCGGGGTGACCGTCGCCGAGGTCACCTACTGCAACAGCATCAGCGTGGCCGAGCACGTGGTGATGATGATCCTCGGCCTGGTCCGCAATTACTTGCCCGCGCACCGGATCGTCAACGAGGGCGGCTGGCACATCGCGGACGCGGTGGCCCGCTCCTACGACCTGGAGGGCATGCACGTCGGCACGGTCGCCGCCGGCCGGATCGGCCTGGCCGTGCTGCGCAGGCTCAAGCCCTTCGACGTGCACCTGCATTACACCGACCGGCACCGCCTGCCCGCCGAGGTCGAGCAGGAGCTGGGCCTGACCTTTCACCCGGACGCGGCCGCGATGGCGCCGCACTGCGACGTGGTCACCGTCAACGCCCCCCTGCACCCGGAGACCGAGGGCCTCTTCAACGACCACCTCATCTCGACCATGCGCCGCGGCGCCTACCTGATCAACACCGCCCGAGCCAAGATCGCCGACCAGGACGCGGTAGTCCGCGCACTGGAGTCCGGTCACCTGGCCGGATACGCCGGCGACGTCTGGTACCCGCAGCCCGCCCCCGCCGACCACCCGTGGCGCACCATGCCGCACCACGGCATGACCCCACACATCTCCGGCTCCTCACTGTCCGCGCAAACCCGCTACGCCGCAGGCACCCGGGAGATCCTGGAGAACTTCTTCGATGGTTCCCCGATCCGCGACGAATACCTGATCGTGGCAGGCGGCAAACTGGCCGGCACCGGAGCGCACTCCTACTCCACCCGCTGAGCTGGGACTCGCCGACCCCAACGGCAGTCCCGCCCAACCGTGGGCTCAGCCCGAGCGGACCACCACCGGGCTCGGGCTGAGCCACGTCCACCTCTCCACCCAGCACGAACGTCCGCATCGCGCCGAGTTCGCCCCGGCCCGCAGCCACCAGCACACCCCGGCCCGACCGGGGCGCGGGGCGCCCCGCCGGGGGACTGTTCTGGCAGCCCGCGCACCACGAACTGACGGTGGAGCTGCGCGATCCCCAGGACACGGTGCACGTCCACCTGGCCGAGGAGACGGTGGGCGAGAAGACAGTGGGCGAGGCGCCGGTGAGCGAGGTGGCGGGTGAGGCCCGGCTGCCCGAGAAACCGGGCGCCCGCGACCCCCTGCGGTAACATCCAGCCACGCCCTGGCTGCCCCGGAACCATGCCTGACCAGCACATTGTGGACAACGGTCGGCCCAGAGGCGCCCCTGTGGATACGCTGGGAACCAAATCGGCACTTCCCGCGTTGCGTGAACAATAGGAAGCGCGCCACCCGCACCGCTGCCCCAATCGCCCCCAGCCCCAGCCCCAGCCCCAGCCCAGCCCCCTCAGACTCAGCCTCCACCGGCCCCGCCGCCCACCAGCCCCGCCGCCCGCCGCCCGCCGCTGCGGCCGCACCCCGGCGACCCCGGCCCAGCCCCGCACCGCCGAGGCCCCGCCGCGGTTCGCCGGACCGGGTGATGCGCGTTCTGTGCAGCGAGGACAGCGCGTTTGTGCAGGGCCGAATCCGGAGATCCGCCGGATACTGCCCGCATGGCCGAGTTCGAGTACACCGCCAACCCCGCCCGGATCGTCTTCGGCGCGGGCACGCTGAGCCGGCTGCCCGCGGAGGTCCGCGCCCTCGGCGGCAGCAGAGCCCTGCTGCTGGGCACCTCCGCGGCGGGCACCGACCGGGCTGCGACTGGGATCGACCGGGCCGAGACTGGGACCGACCGGGCCGCGGCCGCGCTCGGCCCGCTGCTGGCCGCCCGGTTCGACTGGGCTGCCATGCACACGCCGGTCGAGGTCACCGAGTCCGCGCTGGAACTGCTGCGGGCCAACGACATCGACTGCCTGGTCGCGGTCGGTGGCGGCTCGGCCACCGGCCTGGCCAAGGCCCTCGCGTTGCGCACCGACCTGCCGCAGGTGGTGCTGCCCACGACCTACGCCGGGTCCGAGGTCACCGCGGTGCTGGGCCAGACCGAGCACGGCCGCAAGACGACGCTGACCTCGCCGAAGGTGCTGCCGGAGACGGTGATCTACGACGTCGAGCTGACCCTCGGCCTGCCGGTCGCGCTGTCGGTGACCAGTGGGGTCAACGCGATGGCGCACGCGGTGGAGGCGCTCTACGCCCCGCAGGCCAACCCGGTCACCGAACGCCTCGCGGTCGAGTCGATCGCCCTGCTGGTCCGCGCGCTGCCTCGCATCGTGGCCGACCCGGCTGATGCCGGCGCCCGCGCGGATGCGTTGCAGGGCGCTTGGCTGGCCGGGACCTGCCTTGGCTCGGTCGGTATGGGTCTGCATCACAAGCTCTGCCACACCCTGGGTGGCGCGTTTGGCCTGCCGCACGCGCAAACCCACACCGTTGTGCTGCCGCACGCCGTGGCCTACAACGCTGCCGCCGCCCCGGCCGCGATGCGCCTGATCGCCGGGGCCCTCGGCGTCACCGACGCACCCCGCGGCCTGTACGACCTGATCGTTGACCTGGGTGGACCGATCTCGTTGCGGGAATTGGGTTTGGCCCAGGCCGACCTGCCCAGGGTGGTCGAACTCGCCACTGCCACCCCCTACCCGAATCCGCGCCCGGTCACCGCCGACGGCCTCACCGCGTTGCTGACCGACGCCTGGAACGGCCACGCCCCACAGTCTTCCGGTCCACCCGACCTCAACCCCCTCACCGACGAGGTCGTGGCCAGCTTCGCCAACACCCCCGATCGGCGGACCCGCGAGCTACTGGGTGATCTGGTCCGCACCTTGCACGGCTACGTCGGCCGCAACGACCTCACCCAGCCGGAATGGCAGCGAGCGGTGGAATTCCTGACCCGCACCGGCCAGATCAGCACCCCGACCCGCCAGGAGTTCGTGCTGCTCTCGGACGTGCTCGGGGTCTCCAGCGCGGTCGACATCCTCGCCAACTCCAGAACCCCCGACACCACCCCGTCCGCGGTGCTCGGACCGTTCTATGTGGACGGTCCACCCGAGACCCCGCACGGCGCCGACCTGGCCGCCGGACTGCCCGGCACCCCGATGTTCGCCGACATCACTGTCACCGACATCGGCGGCACCCCGGTCGCCGACGCGGTGGTGGATGTCTGGCAGGCCAACGAAGACGGCTTCTACGACGTCCAGCTGCCGGACCTGGAAGGACCGGTGCTCCGCGCTCGCTTCCACACGAATTCCCTGGGAAAGCTCACCTTCGCCGCGATCCTGCCCGCCGAGTACCCCATCCCCGAGGACGGCCCGGTCGGCCAACTGCTCGCCGCGGTCGGCCGCCACCCCTACCGCGCCCCGCACGTGCACTTCATGATCGCCAAGCCCGGCTACCGCACCCTGGTGACCCAGCTCTTCGTCCAGGGCGGCCGATACCTGGACTCCGACACGGTGTTCGGCGTCAAGACCGGCCTGATCGTCGACTTCCCCGAACACCAGGGCCCGGCTCCCGACGGTCGGCCCGGCCCGTGGCGGTCGCTGAACTTCACCTTCCGCATCGCAGCCGGGTAGGGCGCTCAACGCCGGGCGCGCAGGTCACCCTCGATCCCCTTGCACGCCAACAGCAACCGCGGCAGCAACTCCGATTCCAGCGCCGCCGCGGAGAATCGGCTGGCATGCGTGGCGATGTTCGCCGCCGCCACCACCCGTCCCGCCCGATCCCGGATCGGCGCCGCCACCGACCGCAACCCCTCCTCCAACTCCTGATCCACCACGGCCCAGCCCTGCTCCCGCACCACCCGCAACTGCTCCCGCAACCGATCCGCCGAGGTGATCGTCCGCGTGGTCAGCCGGGTCAACCCGCTGGCCGCCAACGCATCCTGCAACGCCGCCGGGTCCAGCTCGGCCAGCAGCACCTGCCCCATCGAGGTGGCGAAGGCCGGAAACCGGGTCCCCACACTGATCCCGACGGTCATGATCCGGGTCACCGCCGCCCGCGCGACGTACACCACGAACCCGCCGTCGAGCACCGACACCGAACTGGACTCGCCGACCTCGGCCGACAACCGCTCCAGGTGCGGTTGCGCCACCTCCGGCAGCGACTGGCTGGACAGGTAGGCGTAGCCCAGTTCCAGCACCCGCGCGGTCAGCGCGAACTGCTTGCCGTCGGTGCGCACGTACCCCAGGTCCACCAGGGTCAGCAGGAACCGGCGCGCGGCGGCCCTGGTCATCCCGGTCTCCCTGGCCACCTCGCTCAGCGTCAGCTCCGGTGTGTCCGGGCCGAACGCGGTGATCACCGCCAGCCCACGCGCCAGCGACTGCACATGGTGCGCGCCCCGCTCCGCCTGCTCGTCCATCTCACTCCCGCTCACGCCTGCAGCACCACGGCCAGACCCTGCCCGACCCCGATGCACAGTGTGGCAAGGCCCCAGCCACCGCCCGCACGCCGTAGCCGATGTGCCAGCTGGGTCAGCAACCGCCCGCCCGAGGCACCCAGCGGATGCCCCAGCGCGATCGCGCCGCCGTCGGTGTTGACGATCTCCGGATCCAGCTCCGGCCAGGCCCGCAGGCAGGCCAACGCCTGCGCCGCGAACGCCTCGTTCAACTCCACCGCGGTCAGATCCGACCAGCCGATCCCGGCCCGCCGCAACGCGATCTCCGCCGCCCGCACCGGCCCCAGCCCGAACACGTCCGGATCAACTCCGGCCGCACCACGTCCGGCGACCCGGGCCAGCGGCGTCACGCCCAACCGCCGCGCCGCGTCCGCATCACCCAGCAACACCGCTGAGGCCCCGTCGTTCAACGGCGAGGAGTTCCCGGCCGTGACCGTCCCTTGTGGACGGAAAACCGGCTTCAACCCGGCCAGCTTCGCCGCGGTGGTATCCGCCCGGATGCTCTCGTCCCGGGTCAGCGAAACCCCGGGTACCGCGACCACCTGCTCGTCGAAGTGCCCCGCATCCCAGGCCGCGGCGGCCAGTCGATGACTCCGCAACGCGAACTCGTCCTGACTTGCTCTGTCCACTTCGGACTGTTCGGCCAGGATCTCGGTGCTTTCACCCAACGACACCGTCCACTGTGGCGGCATCGCCGGATTCACCATCCGCCAGCCCAGCGTGGTGGAGTGCAACGTCGCGTCCGCCGCAGGGAAACCCTTGGCGGGCTTGGGCAACACCCATGGCGCGCGGCTCATCGATTCCACGCCGCCCACCGCCACCAGCGAGGCGTCCCCGACCGCGATCATCCGCGAGGCGTGCATGGCCGCGTCCAAACTGGATCCGCACAACCGGTTCACCGTGGTGCCCGGCACCGAGGTCGGCCACCCGGCCAGCAGGGTGGCCATCCGCGCCACGTTCCGGTTGTCCTCCCCGGCCTGATTGGCCGCCCCGAACACCACCTCGTCCACCGACCCCGGATCACATCCGACCCGCTCGGTCAACGCCCGCAACACCACCGCCGCCAGGTCATCCGGCCGAATGCCCGACAGCGCGCCACCGTGCCGTCCGAACGGAGTCCGCACCCCGTCCAGCAAGAACACCTCGGTCATGACCGCCCCTTCAAGTCCCGCAGCATCGCCAGCTCGGCTGCGGTCGGCGCCGGTGTCTCGCTCAACTCGGGGGAGACCCGCAGCTCCCACCCGGTGGCCGCCCGCACCTGCCCCACCGACACACCCGGATGCACCTGCGTCAACGTGAGTTCCCGTGTCTCCGCGTCCGGCCGCAACACGCCAAGATCGGTGATCACGGTCGTCGGCCCGGCGCCCCGCAGTCCCAGCCGTTCCCGGTCACCGGCCCCGGAACCGTGTCCGACCGAGGTCACGAAGTCCACCCGCTCCACAAAGCTTCGCGGATTCTGCCGGACCACCACAAAAACCTCCCGGCAGGAGGCCGCGATCTCCGGTGCCCCACCGGCGCCGGGCAGCCGGACCTTGGGCTGGTGGTAGTCCCCGACCACGGTCGTGTTGATGTTGGCGAACCGGTCCAACTGCGCCGCGCCAAGGAAACCCACGTCAATCCGCCCAGGCTGCAACCAGTAGTTGAACACCTCGGGCACACTGATCACCGCATCCGCGGTCTCACCCAGGATCCCGTCGCCGATCGAGGCGGGCAGCCGATCTGGTTTGGATCCGAGGGTCCCCGACTCGTAGATCAGCACCAAATCCGGCGCGTGCGTCAGCCGGGCCAGATTCGCCGCGGTGGAAGGCAATCCGATCCCGACGAAGCAGCGAACCCCGTCCCGCAACGCCCTGGCCGCAGCCACCGTCATCATCTCATCCGCGGAGTACTCGCTCATGCCAGGCTCCCGGAGTCCGCGAAAACGTTGTCCCGCAACCATTCCCGGAACCGTTCCCGATCCCGCGAGATCGCGTCCCAGTCCTGGTACCACTGGTTGTCCCGCTCGGAATATCCCTGCGCGTAGGAGGGATGGGCCCCACCCGGCACCACGGCGACCCGGGTGACCGCCCACGATGGCAACACGATCGCCCCCGGCACCGGTGACAGCTCGTCCACCACCTCCTCGACGGTCACCAAACTCCGCCGAGCGGCCAGCACTGCTTCTTTCTGCACCCCGAGCAATCCCCAGAGCTGCACATTGCCCCGACGATCGGACCGCTGCGCGTGCACCACCGTCACATCCGGGTTCAATGCGGCCACTGCCGCCAACCGCTCCCCGGTGAAGGGACAGTCAACCGACCGGATGGTAGGCGTCACCGCGCCAAGATCGGTCCCCGAGTAGCCGCGCAACACCGCGAACGGCAACCCGGACGCCCCAGCCACATACCGGTTGGCCATGCCCGCGTGACTGTGTTCCTCCAGCTCCAACGCCCGCGGCCACGCGTGCTCCACCGCGTCCCGAAACCGGTGCAACGAACCAACTCCGGGATTCCCACCCCAGGAGAACACCAGCTTGCGCGCACAGCCCGCGCCGATCAGCTGGTCGTACACCAGATCCGGCGTCATCCGAACCAGGGTCAGCTCCCGCCGCCCCTGCCGGATGATCTCGCGCCCGGCCGCCATCGGTATCAGATGGGTGAACCCCTCCAGCGCGACCACATCCCCGTCACGCACCAGCTCGGCGACCCCATCCGCCAGCGACACGATCTCCGCCATCGCCCGCTCCAATGTTCGCATTGCGCACAAAAGTTCTACATACGAACATAGCCCCGGCCCAAACCCCCGTCAACAAACCCCGGACGGCCCTGCCCGGCTCGGCCGGCGGCCCCTTGCCTACGCCTGGTCCCGACCCGCTCTCACCCCAACCCGCCACCCCGAACAGCCGCGTACACCGCCTCCACCAACCCCGTCACCCGAAACCCAACCCCCTCCAACAACTCCGCCCCCCGATTCGGCACATACCCGAAACTCAACCCGGTCCCCGGATCCGCGAACCCGAACGCCCCCGTGCTCCCGCCATGCCCAAAAGCCCCCTCCGGCAACGCATCCGGCACCATCGGCCCACCCGGCAGCATGAATCCCAGCCCCCAGTCCGTCCGGCACCCCAGCACCCGGTCAACCCCGCTCGCATGCCGCCGCCGAGCCTGATCAACCAACTCCCGCGACACCGCCCGACCGTTCAGTAGGGACGCGAACAGCCCGGCCAGTCCCGCCGCGCTCGCCACCCCATCCGTGGACGGCGCCTCCACCAGCGCGAACTTCGGATCCGTCGCCTCCGCCCACCCGATCGCCAAACTTCCCTGCGTTGCCCGATACCCCAGCGACAGCGGATCCACCGCCGCCTCCGCCCACTCCCGCAACTCGGTCTCACCCAGCCGGACCTCCTCGGCCATTCCGGGCAACACCAGCCGCGCCAACCGCGGCAGCTCCGCCTCCGGTAACCCGATGAAGCAGTCCAGTCCCAGTGGCCCGGCGATCTCCGCCGCGAAATACGTCCCGACCGACCGTTCGGTAACCCGGTGCACCAGTCCGCTCAACGCGTGTCCCAGCGTCACCCCGTGATACCCGTGCGCGCTGCCCGGCGCCCACTCCAGCCCGGCTGCCGCGATCTTGTCGAAGGTCGGCGTGATCGCGACCAGGTCCGGGTACGTGATCGGATCCGCGTCCAGGGTGACCAGGCCCGAGCTGTGCGACAACAACATCCGCAGGGTGACCCCGGCCTTGCCCGCCGCGGCGAACTCCGGCCAATACCGCGCGATCGGCTCGTCCAGCTCCACCAGCCCCCGGTCGACCAGCGTCAGCGCCGCGACCGCCGCCATCGCCTTGGTCGTGGATGCCACCGTGGCCAGGGTGTCGCGCTGCCAGCGGCGTCCGGTGGCCGGATCGGCCAGGCCGCCCCACAGGTCCACCAGCGGATTCCCGTGGTGCAGCACGACGAGTCCCGCGCCGGCTTCCCGTCCCTCGGTGAAGTTCCGGGTGAAGGCGTCCCGGACTCCCTCGAACCCCGTCCGGACCGTCCCGTTGATCTCATGCACGACGCACCTCCGCGTTGTCACGCACGCCTACCGACCGGTTGGTAGACGGCCGTAAGGAGCCTACTGACCGGTTGGATGGTTGCCTGCCGATTGGCTGGTACGGTCGTTCGACCAGCGGAAATGAGAGGATTCGAATGCCAGACAAGACCTGGACACGGATTATGGACGAGGCCAGGACCTTGTTCAGTCAGCACACCTACGGCGGCACCTCGATGCAGCAGATCGCCGCGGCGGTCGGCATCACCAAAGCCTCGCTGTACCACTACCACGCGGGCAAGTCCGCGATCCTGGCGCTGCTCGTGCGGGAACCCCTGGCCGAGCTGGAGGGCGTGTTCGACAGGATCCACCCGCAGGCGGAACAGGAAGAGCGCCGGGACCACGTGCTCAACGGCTTCGCCTGGGTCATGATCGCGCACCGGCAGGCCATGGGCCTGCTGCTGCGGGACGACTCCGTGCGCGGCGAGCAGACCGCCGAGGTCGTCAACCAGTTCCAGTCGCTCATCGACCGCGCCAGGGACGTGCTCGCCGACGGCTTCGCCGACTGGCGCCGACGGCTGCTCGCCACCCAGGCCCTGGGCGCGGTGACCAACCCCGTCGCCCTGTTCGCCGACATCCCCGCCAACGAGTTGCACATCGAACTCGTGCGCGGCGCGCACGCGATCCTCGCCCTGCGCCACCACTGAGCGGCCGGGGACCCGCGCGGCCTAGGGTTCGTGGGTGGTCACCGTGCGGCAGTTGGAGTGTTTTGTCGGGGTTGTGGACAGTGGGACGTTCACGGCGGCCGCCGAGGTGTTGCTGCTGACCCAGCCCGCCCTCTCGCGCAGTGTCCGGGAACTCGAACGGGTGGTCGGGGCGCCGTTGCTGGAGCGGTTGCCGCGTGGGGTGGAGCTGACCGCGGTCGGCCGGGCGGTGCTGCCCGCGGCGCGCAGCGCGCTGGCCGAGGCGCGCCGGGTGCGGGAGATCGGTCGGCGGGCGGCCGGGTTGCTCACCGGCGAGCTGCACGTGGCCGTGGTGCAGTCGCTGACGCTCGGCGCGTTGCTGCCGGTGGTGCGGCTGTGGCGGGAGGAGCACCCCGAGGTCGAGTTGCGGATCACCGAGTTCACCCACCGGGACCACCTGGAGCAGGTGGTGCGGGACGGGTTCGCCGACGTCGCCGTCTCGCCTCGGCCGAGGGACTGGGACGGGCCGGTGCGGGAGCTGGGCACCGAGGAGTTCGTGCTGATCCTGCCGACCGGTGAGTCGGCCCCGGTGGGGGAGCGGTTGCCGGTGGCGGGGCTGGCGCAGCGGCGGTGGGTGCACTTCGACCCGGTGAACGGGCTGGCCGAGGTGGTGGATCGGACCTGCGCGGCGGCCGGGTTCAGTCCGATCGTGTCGGTGCGGACCGCGCAGACCAGTGCCGCGCCCCGGCTGGCCGCGGCGGGACTGGGCGTGGCGCTGGTGCCTGCCAACATCCTGGTGCCCACCGACGCGATGACCGTGGCCTTCCCGGAACCGGCGGTGCGCAGGCCGGTCGCGGCGTTCACCCGGCGGGCGCCGGATCCGATGGCCGGGGCGTTCCTGGAACTGCTGGAGCGCGCGGCGGCCGTGGTGCCCGCCTTTCTGCCCGCGCCGCCCGACCGGTCGGTAGGGGAGTGAGCCGACGCCGGTGCGGAGCTACCGCGGCAGGGGCGGGTTGGGGCTGTTCAGGAACTCGGTGGTGATGAACAGCAGTGGGGTGTCGCCGATGTTCTCCAGGTCGTGCAGCAGGAACCGGCCCGCGGTGAAGGCCAGGAACTTGCTGTCTCCCGACCGGTAGGTCACCTCGCGGGTGCTGCCGTCGTGGCTGTGCTGGCGACTGTGTCCACCGTGGACGGCGGTCCAGGAGTAGTCGAGCACGTGCCGGTGTGCGGGCAGGCGTTCCCCGGGTGCCAGCCGGACCTCCCACAGCCGGGTCTGCCTGGTCACCTCGATCAGGCGGCTGCCGACCGCGCCGTTGTGCGCGTTGCGGTGGAACTCCGCGCGCAGTTCCGGGCTCCAGCCCTGGTGGTCTCGCGCGATCAGTTTTCCTGCCAGCGGCAAGGCCAGGTCCGTCATCAATGTCCTCCTCGGTCCGGACCCAGCTTCCGGGGCAGACCGCGGGGGCGTCCAAGGCCGGTTTTCTCTGATGGTGATGACTTTCCCACATGCCGGGACCCGGCTGCCCTGGTGCCGGGCGGCCGGGTCCCGGTGGATCAGGGACGGCCGCCGGGCTTGGGGCCCTGGTAGCCGGGGCGGGAGGAGTCGTCGATGCCGACCTCGTAGCGGATGCCGGGGCTGACCTTGTTGCCGCGCACGGTCGCGTTGGTGGACTTGATCGCCAGCCCGATCGCCTTCACCGGCGAGGCGGCGAACTCGTTCTGCTCGATCGTGGCGTGCTGGATGTCCTCGAACATCAGCGTCTGGGATGCCTTCAGCGTCTCGCAGAAGTTGCCGCGGATGGTGAAGTGGTGCGAATGACCGCGCCCGCTGCCCTCGCCTTCGTTGGGGCCCTCGGCCATCAGGCACATGTTGTCGATCTTCTCGCACCGGTTGCCCTCGATCAGCACATCCTGGCTGGCCGGGGTGTTGGTGGCGTAGGTCTGCATGCAGTCCGCGTGCCCGTACCGGTTGCTGGTGCCCGAGATCGTGTTGCGCAGGATCTTGATCCCGGCGCCGAAGAACCGGATGCCGTCGCCATCGCCGTTGCGCGGCTTGGTGATCGTGTTGTCCTCCAGGGTGATGTTGTTGCCCTGCGCGCGAATCCCGGGCGCCTCCGGATCGAGCAGGCGGAAGTTGCGGATCACCACGTGACTGGCGTTGACCGTGATGCCGTTGACGTCCTTGCCGGTGCCGTCGACGATCAGCGGCTGTTCAGCGGTGCCGCCCTGGGAGATCACCAGGCGGGACCTGGCCGGTTCGGCGACCCCGGCCGCGGCCGGGGTGAGCGCTACGACGACCCCCATCGCCGCGATGACCGCCGACACCTTTCCGATCATGTGGATTCCTCTCCTCGCACTGACCCGGCGGGTTGCCGCACCGGATGCGGCGGACGCTAGGGCCGGGCGCTGGGAAGGTTCCCGGACCTCGGTTGTCCAGAGTGGTTCGGTGCGCGGCCGCGCCTACCGGCCGGTCGGTAGCGGTGCTGCGTGGATCGGGTGACCCGGGGTGGGGAGCCGTCCATGCCTCCCTACACTGGCCGCATGCGCAGTAGGCAGTTGATTGCTGAGCGTTATCGTCTGGAGGAGCGGTTAGGCGCCGGGGGCATGGGCGTCGTCTGGCGGGCGACCGACCTGGAGCTGGACCGCACGGTGGCGCTCAAGCGATCGCATGCCGCTGACGGCGAGCACGGGGGCAGCCAGACCCGGCGCGAGGCCCGGCTGGGCGCCGGGCTCAACCACCCCAACGTGATCACCGTCTTCGACGTGCTGCTCTTCGGCGAAGACCGTTGGCTGGTCATGGAATACCTCAACGCCCGCAACCTCGACGAGCTGATCGAGGCGGACGGTCCGCTGCCGCCCGAGCAGGTCGCCCGGATCGGCCTGCAGCTCGCCGCCGCGCTGACCGCCATGCACGAGGCCGGCCTGGTGCACCGGGATGTCAAGCCCGGCAACGTCCTGGTCACCGAGCGGGGCGTGGCGAAGCTGACCGACCTGGGCATCGCGCGCTGGACCGAGGAGACCCGCACCGGCAGCGGCAGCCTGGACGGCACCCCCGGCTTCCTCGCCCCCGAGGTCGCCAGGGGCGAGGCGGGCGAGACCGCCGCGGACGTCTTCTCCTTGGGCGCCACGCTGTTCGCGGCCGTGGAGGGCGTTTCGCCGTGGGGCCGGACCACGGTCAGCCCGTACGGCCAGGTGCACCGCGCGGCCGGCTACCAGATCGAGCCGCAGCGCCAGGCCGGATCGCTCGGTCCGGTGCTGGAAGCGTTGCTGCGCAAGCGACCCGGCGACCGGCCGGGTGCCGCCGAGGCCGAGGCGATGCTGAGCCAGGTGGCCAACGGCAGCGAGGCCACCATCCGGATCCCGCCCTCGGTGCGGCGCAGGCGCAAGGGCCTGGCGCTGGGCGCGGCCGCGGTGGCGCTCGGGCTGGTCGCGGCGACGCTGGTGTGGTGGGCCATCCCGGGCAGCCCGGACTCGATCACCGGCGACCAGCGCACCGCGGACCCGTGCACACTGACCGATCCCGCCTCGCTGAGCCGATTCGGGCAGGCCACACTGGACCCGGACTACGGCAACTTCAACCGGTGCGACGTGCTGGTCAAGCTCAGCGAGCAGGAAGACGACGAGGCCGACGTCCGGGTCGAACTGGAGACCCGCGCGAACAACGCGCCGACCGAGATCACCGCCACCGCCATCGCGATCGACCGCGCCCCGGAACAGGACGGCCAGTGCCGCCGGACCCTCCGGCTCAACGACGGCAACCGGGTCCTGGTCAGTGCCAAACACGTGGACGGCAAACCCGCCCAGCTCTGCGCGATGGCCGACGCGGTCACCAGCGGCGCGATGATCGTGCTGGGCGGCGGCAAGATCCCGCGGCGCGACCAGGACCCCGCGCCGGACGCGTTGATCCGCCTGGAAGCCTGCGCGCTGGTCACCGAAGCCGAGGCCGCCGCCGCGGTCGGCGGGCACACCGCCGCCGACCCCGGGTTCGGCAACTGGGAATGCGACTGGGAACGGGTCCGCCGGAAGCTGACCGTGATCTTCGACCGGAACCAGCCCGGCGGACTGGACGGCACGAAGCTCACCCTCAGCGGCCACACCGCCTACGTCGACCCGGACGGCTTCGGCAAGGGGACCTGCGATGTGTCCATCGTGCACCGCCCCTATCTCGACCTGAACGCCAAACAGATGGTCGAGCTGGTGCGGGTGGTGATCCGCGATGACCTGCCCGGTGAGCAACTCTGCGCGGCGGCGACCACGGTCGCCCGCCAGGTGGCGGCCCGGCTCTCGCCGTAGCCCGTGTCGCGGACGAGATGGGAGGGATCCCGACCGGTCGGTTGGACACTGGTCCGAGCATGGACGAGGAGGCCGGAATGACCGCACCCCAGCCGGGCAGCGCGCTGCTGCCCCGCAAGCACCGCAGCCTGGCGCACGGCGTCGAGCGCGCCGAGCCGGGCGAGGTGTACGCGCTGACCGTCACCGGTGGCGTGCGGATGTCGCCGTTCGACGGCCGCCAGGTCAGTTTCGGTCGCAACCGGCCGGACGTGGACGTCTGCGTCGGTGAGGACGATGTCCAGGTGAGCAGGCGGCACGGGGTGCTGACCAGGCGGTCCGGCCAGTGGTGGGTGGGCAACACCGGCCGGTTGCCGATCCGGTTCCCCGGCGCGCTGCTGCTGTGCGGCGGGGAGGACGAGGTCCCGCTGACCGACGGCTACACCCCGCTGTTCATCCGCGGCGCGCGCAACCGGGAGCACCTCCTGGAGGTCTACGTGGCCGGCGCCGACGGCGGCAGGCCCGCGCCCAAGCACGGCGAGCCGACCCGGCCGCCGCGCACCTGGGTGCTGCGGCCGGCGGAGAAACTGATGCTGGTCGTGCTCGGACAGCGCTACCTGCTGCACGACGCCCGGCCGCAGCCGATGTCCCGGCAGCACACCGCGGAGGTCCTGGCCACCCTGCAGCCCAGGGCGGGCTGGACGCTCAAGCGGGTCGAACACATGGTCACCGAGGTGCGGGCGCGGTTGTCCGCCGGGGGAGTGGCCGGGCTGACCAAGGCCGAGGTGGGCGAGCCGGTGGGCAACGCGCTCAACGACAACCTGCTGCGTGAGCTGGTGCTCTCCACCACGCTGGTGCCGCCGGACCTGGGACTGATGGACGACCCGTCCCCGCTCTGACCCGGCGTTCGCTCGCCTACCGTCCGGTCGGTAGACGAGCGCTATTGACAGAATGTCTAACATGACATCATGTCTCACAACGGGGTGCTGGAGACCGCCGACCTGACCGGGTTCCGGGAGCTGCAACAGCTCGCCTACGCGGGCGCCCAGGCTGTCGCGGCCACCCTGGAACCGGGGGTGACCGAGCGCGTGGCCGCGCGGCGGTTGCGGGACTGGCTCACCGAACGCGGTGTGCAGGACTGGTTCCACACCCCGTTCGCCTGGTTCGGCGACCGCACCGCCTTCCGCGGTTTCCGGGTGCCCACCCAGTTCTTCCCCAGCAACCGGCGGCTGTCGGCGAACATGCCGTTCATCCTGGACTGCGCCCCGGTGCGGGACGGCTACGTCGCCGACATCGGCTACGCGGGCTGCCTCGGCCACAACCCGATCTTCGAGCGACTCCGCGACGACCTGGCCGCCTACCGCTCGCTGATTGTCGAGCAGGTCCGCGCCGGGCAGACCCTGCGCGACATCTACCGCGCGGTCGACGCGCTGATCGGCGAGCAGGGCTACGACAACCGGCACCGCGTCTACCCGGGCCGGGTGATCGCGCACCAGGTCGGCAAGGTCACCTCGCGGCTGCCGAAGTTCATCGTGGCCGGGTTCGGCGTCCGCTCCCTGCAAACCCTGTTCGGGGACCTGCTGGTCGAGCGGCTGCACCACCGCTCCCCGTTGTGGGCCAACGGCGAGATCTCCAACCACCCCGCCACTCCCGGGCTGTGGGCGGTGGAACCGCACATCGGTTTCCGCGGGGTGGGCGTGAAATTCGAGGAGATCCTGGTGGTCACCGACACCGACGCGTACTGGCTCGACGACGACCTCCCGCACGTCCGGCACTGGCAGGGGAAGGCGGAAACCCGATGACACGGTTCGTCCAAGGCGACGGGGTCCAGCTCGCCGTGCGCGAATGGGGCGACCCGGCCGCGCCGACCGTCCTGTGTGTACACGGCTACCCGGACGACAGTTCGGTGTGGACCGACGTCGCGATCCGGCTCGCCGAACGCTTCCACGTCGTCGCCTACGATGTGCGCGGCGCGGGTGAATCGGATAAACCCAAGGCACGGAAGGATTATCTGCTCGACCGGCTCACCGCCGACCTGACCGCGGTGCTCGACGCGGTCAGCCCGGACCGGCCGGTGCACCTGCTCGCGCACGACTGGGGCTCGATCCAGGCCTGGCACGCCGTGACCGATCCGGAGCTGAAGTCGCGGTTCCGTTCCTACACCTCGATTTCCGGCCCCTGCCTGGACCACGCGGGTCACTGGATCCGCGAGCGGATCCGCAGGCCCAGCCCGCGGCGGCTGCGCGAACTGGTGCAGCAGCTGGTGTTCTCCGGCTACATCGGCTTCTTCCAGCTCCCGTTCCTGCCCGAACTCGCCTGGCGCACCGGCGTGCTGCCCAGGGTGATGGGCCGCCTGGTCAAGCTCGGCGACGGCGTGGCCCTGCCGCCGCCCGCCACGGCCGACGGCGTGCACGGTCTCCAGCTCTACCGCGCCAATATGGGCCCGCGCTTCGCCAAGCCGGTCCAGCGGCACACCGACCTGCCGGTGCAGGTGCTCGCGCCGACCCGCGATCCCTTCGTCAGCACCTCGGTGCAGACCGACATCGCGCGCTGGGCCAGTGATCTGCGGGTGCGCCGGATCGCCGGCGGGCACTGGCTGCCGCGCAGCCGCCCGGAGGTCATCGCCCGCTGCGTCACCGAGTTCGCCGACCACCTCGACGGCGCGCCGGAAACCCGGTCACTGCGCCGGATCCGCCCGCTGCGGCCCAAGCAGCGCTGGGCCGACCACCTGGTGCTGGTCACCGGCGCGGGCAGCGGCATCGGCCGGGAGACCGCGCTGGCCTTCGCCGAGCACGGCGCCGACGTGGTGGTGTCCGATGTGGACGGTGAGTCGGCCGCGCGCACCGCCGAACTGGCCGAGTTGTTCGGGATCAGCGCCAGCGCGCACACCGTGGACGTGGCCGACGAGAAAGCCATGATCGCCTTCGCCGAGGAGGTCCGGCGCACCCGCGGCGTGCCCGACGTGGTGATCAACAACGCCGGGATCGGCATGGCCGGGACGCTGCTGGACACCAGCACCCAGGACTGGCAGCGGGTCATCGACGTCAACCTGTGGGGCGTCATCCACGGCTCCCGCATCTTCGCCGACCAACTGGTCGAAAGAGGTGAGGGCGGGCACCTGGTCAACATCGCCTCCGCCGCGGCCTACCTGCACTCGCGCACCCTGCCCGCCTACGCCACCACCAAGTCCGCGGTGCTCACCCTGACCCAGTGCCTGCGCGCCGAACTCGCCCCGCACCGGATCGGCGTCACCGCGGTCTGCCCCGGCATCGTCAACACCAACATCACCCGCAGCACCCGGTTCGTCGGCCTGGACGACCGCGGGCAGGAACAGGCCCGCGCCAGCACGTCCGCGTTGTACCGCAGGCGGAACTACCCGCCGTCGAAGGTGGCGCGGGCGATCCTGCTCGCCGTGCACCAGGACAAGCCGATCGCGCCGGTGACCCCCGAGGCGCACGCCGGACTGCTGCTCTCCCGGCTCACCCCCGGACTGCTGCGCGCCGCCGCCCGCTACGACCTCACCCCGCACTGATCCACCGGAACACTGATCACCGGAGCGTCCGATGAGCCACGAGCAACCCGACCGGCTGGTCCTCACCCCGCGAGACGTGCACTTCGACTGGTCGAACACCCCGCTGCACTGGGTGCCGGGGGAGCCGTTCACCACCCATATCCTCAACGTCACACACCTGCTGCTGCCCGAGGGCGAACGCTGGTTCGTCCGGGTCTTCCAGCAGGCGCTGCCACTGATCCGGGACGCCGAACTGCGCGAGCAGGTGATCGGTTTCGTCGGGCAGGAGGCGGTGCACGCCGAATCGCACCAGGGCGCCCAGGAACACCTGCGGGAACAGGGGATCGACCCCGATCCGTACGTGCGGCAGGTGGAGTGGATCTTCAGTCGGATCCTCGGCGACCGGGACCTGGACGCACGCGGGCAGCGGGCCTGGCTGATCGAACGGCTGGCCTACGTGGCCGCGGTGGAGCACGTCACGGCCTTCCTCGGGCAGTGGGTCCTGGACGCCCGCGGCCTGGACCGGGCCGGCATCGATCCGACCATGCTGGACCTGCTGCGCTGGCATGGCGCGGAGGAGGTCGAGCACCGCTCGGTCGCCTTCGACCTGTACCAGCACATCGACGGCAGCTACCCGCGCCGACTGCGCGCGATGGCCGTCGTCGGGCCCGCGCTGGTGCTGTGCTGGGTGCGCGGCCTGCGCTACCTGATGCAGGCCGACCCGGTGCTGCGCGGGCAGGTCCGGCCGCGCTGGCGGGATGTGCCGCGCAGTGCCCGGCGCGGGCTGCTGCCCGGCTACGGTTCGCTGCTGCGCAAGCTGTCCACCTTCCTGCGCCGCTCCTACCACCCCTCCCAGGAGGGCTCCACCGCGCGGGCCGTGGCCTACCTGGCGACCTCGCCCGCGGCCAGGGCCGCGGGGCACTGATGACCCGCCAGGACACCCCGCCGCACCCCATCGGCACCGGTCCCGACCGACTGGTCGGCTGGGCGGCGCGCGCGATGGACACCTACATCCGGATGCTGCGCCGCGGCGGAGTTGCCGAGCGGCCGCCCGAGCCACCGCGGCGGGTGCGGATCGCCGAGGTCAGGGCCGAGGCCGAGGACGTGGTGAGCCTGCGCCTGGTGGCCGCCGACCGGACCCCGCTACCCGCCTGGCAGCCCGGCCACCACCTCGACGTCCACCTGCCCTCGGGCAGGCGACGGCAGTACTCGCTGTGCGGGGACCCTACCGACCGTTCGGTCGGGTATCGGATCGCGGTGCGCCGCATCGCCGGGGGCGGCGGCGGATCGCGGGAGGTGCACGAACTGCGCGCCGGGGACGAACTGGGCATCCGCGGGCCGCGCAACGCCTTCCCGTTCGTCCGCGCCCCGCGCTACCTGTTCCTGGCCGGTGGCATCGGGATCACCCCGATCCTGCCGATGGTGCACGCCGCGGCCAGGGCGGGCGCGGACTGGCGACTTGTCTACAGTGGACGGTCGCGGGCCAGCCTGCCGTTCCTGGCCGAGCTGGCAGGCTACGGCGACCGGGTGCGGGTGCACGCCGACGACGAGCACGGCGGCCCGCCCACCGCGGCGGAGCTGGTCGACCCCGGCGACTCGGTGCTCTACTGCTGCGGCCCGCCACCCATGCTCGCCGCGGTCAGCCAGGTCGTTCCGGTGACCAGGCCGCTCTACAGCGAACGTTTCAGCCCACCGCCGATCCTGGGCGGCGCGCCGTTCGAGGTCGAGCTGCGCCGCACCGGCGTCACCGTGCCGGTGCCCGCCGAGGTCTCCGCGCTCACCGCGATCCGCGCCGTGCTGCCCGATATCGGCTACTCCTGCCAGCAGGGATTCTGCGGCACCTGCCGGGTCCGGGTGCTCGACGGCGAACCGGACCGCGCCCATCCGGCCGACGAGGCGGACCAGACGCGCATCTGCGTGACCCGCGCGCGCACCCGGCTCACGCTGGATCTGTGATGATGAACCGGACATGACTGAACTGACCGAGACGAGCAGCCCGCCCCGGCGCAAACGCCGGATGTCCCCGGCCGAACGCCGCGAGGACCTCATCGGCGCGGCCCTGGAGCTGTACAGCAGCCGGGCGCCGGAACTGGTGTCGATCGAGGACATCATCACCCACGCCGACGTGTCCAGAGCGCTGTTCTACCGCTACTTCGGCAGCCTGCGCGAGGTGCACGTGGCCGCGCTGCGCACCGCGGTGGACGAGCTGGTGGACCGGCTGACCCGGCGCGAGCCCGGCACCCTGATCGACCAGCTCCGGGGCTCCCTCGGCGTGTTCGTCGACGTCGCCGACACCTACGCCACCGCCTACATCGCGTTGCTGCGCAGCGGATCCGTGGTCGCCACCCAGGACACCGACACGCTCATCGACGAGGTCCGGCACGTGGCGGTGCGGGAGATCCTCACCGTCACCGGGGTCACCGAGCCGAGCCCGTTCATGCTGCTGACCCTGCGCTGCTGGGTCGCGGTGGTCGAGGGCACCCTGCTGATCTGGTTGCAGGAACGCAATCACGGCCGCGAAGAGCTGATCGACTGGCTGATCGACCAGCTCGCCGCGATGACCGCGGCCACCGCCACCCGCGACCCCGTCACCGCCGAACTGCTGACCCGGATCGCCGCGGACGTCTGAGCCATGCCCGTGCCCGTGTTGCCTCCGGTGACCGAGCCGGACCTGGCCCTGTTCCGCCGGTTCGCCACCGAACCCTGGCTGGTCGGCCCGGACTGGCCCGGTTCCCGCGAGATCGACGGCGTGGCAACAGGATTCCTCGCCTGGGACGCGCGCGGTGCCGGCCGTGGCCGTCGCCACCCGGAGCACCAGACCGAACAGTGGCGCGACGGCCACCTCTACCGCAGGCTGCGCAACGATCCGGCACCGGATCCCAGCAGCTGAACGCAGGAACGCGACGAAAGTTCCGCGCTATGCCGGATCGCCACCGGATTGTGATCCTGATGACCCATTCAGAGCTGGCTGCGTTGCTGGCAGGTGGCTTACGGTCACTGAGCCGCAGTGTTCGGGAAGCCGGTGTGAATCCGGCGTGGTCCTCGCCACTGTGACCGGGGAAGTCCCGTCTCGAACAGTGTCACTGGGCGGTTCCGCCGTCTGGGAAGGCCTGAGACGTGGCCACGATCCGGGAGCCAGGAGACCGGCTGCGGCGCGTACGGAACCGTCCACGAGGCATGGAGGAGAACATGTCGGCATCTGCCGCGTCCCCCGATCGTCCGACCGCCATCGCGGTGCCAGCCTGGTCCTGGCTGGTCGCCGCCGCCGCGCTGATCGTGCTGTACGTGCTGTTGCAGGAGAACGGCCTGTTGCTGGCGCACAGCTCCGAGCTGATCCACGAGTTCGCCCACGACGGGCGGCACGCGCTCGGCGTTCCGTGCCACTGAACGGGGCCGCATAGATGACTACTCCCACCTTTGGGTCCACGCTGCTCCGCGGCGCCCTGGCCGGCGTGGTCGCCGGGCTGGCCGGCGCCGCGGTGCAGTACTTCCTGACCGAGATCCCGCTGGAAGCGGCGCTCGCTGTGGAGGAGGCCCGCCCGGCCGACCCCGCGGCGGGCGATCACCACGAGGAACTGTTCGACCGGGGCACCCAGCTCGTCGGCGGACTGCTGGCCACCGTGGTGATCGGGCTGTCCATCGGCCTGGTGTTCGCGGTCGCCTTCGCGCGGCTGCGCCACCGGCTGCCCGGCCGGGCCGACCTGGACCGCGCGGTGCTGCTGGGCGGCGTCGGGTTCCTGACGATCTCCTTGCTGCCCGGCCTGAAGTATCCGGCCAACCCGCCCGGCGTCGGCGATCCGTCCACTGTGGAGGAACGCACGCTGCTGTACCTGGCGGTCATCGTCGCGGGGCTGGTGCTGGCCAACCTCGCGCCGTGGTTCAACCGGTTCCTGGCGGGCAAGGGCGTGGACCGCTCGGTCCGGCTGGTGCTGACCGGACTGTCCACTGTGGTCCTGCTGGCGCTGGTGGTTTTCCTGTTGCCCGCCAACAACGATCCGATTCCGGCGGACATCCCGGCCCCGCTGCTCTGGCAGTTCCGGCTGTACTCGCTGCTCCAGCTGGCCACCCTGTGGACGGTGCTGGCCAGCGTGTTCGGCCTGCTGCTGGAGCGTCAGCAGCGCAAGGCTGACACGCCCGCGCTGGCCGCATAGCATCAACGGGCCGGGGCCGCGGGGCGAGGAGCCCGCGGCCCGGCCCTATGCTGGCCAGGTGAGCACCGCACAGGAACGCTGGGCCCGGCAGCTCGCCGACTGGGCCATCCCGGCGCACGTGCTGGCCGGGGCCGCCGAATCGCCGTGGGTGTTGCCGCGTCAGGTGTTCCGCCGCCGCGCCGCCGCCCAGCTCGCCGCGCCCACCGGGGCCACCTTGGACCGGGCCCGGGTGGAACTGGACGAATCCGGTTCGCTGCTGGACATCGGCGCCGGGGCCGGGGCGAGCAGCCTGCCACTGCTGGCCGCCGGGCTGGTCACCGAGTTCACCGCGGTGGACGCCGACGCCGACCTGCTCGCCGCCTGCGTCGAGGGCGCGGAGGCCCTCGGTGTACCCACCCGCGGACTGCGCGGCCGCTGGCCGGACCTGGCCACACGAGCCGGGGTCGCCGATGTCGTGGTGTGCGGCAACGTGGTGTACAACGTGCCCGACCTCGCCCCGTTCGTCGCCGCCCTCACCGCGGCCGCGCGGCGCAGCGTGGTGCTGGAGACCGCGGCCCGGCACCCGCTGATCGACCTCAATCCGCTGTGGCAACACTTTCACGGCATCACCCGCCCCGAGGGTCCCACCGTCGATGACCTGATCGCCGCACTGGGCGAACTCGGCGTGCACCCCCACCTCACCCGCTGGCGGCGACCGCCGGAACCCGAGCACCGGGACTTCGCCGAGCTGGTCGAGACCACTCGCCGCCGCCTGTGCCTGCCACCGGAGTCCGCCGCCGAGGTCGACCGGGTGCTGCGGGAGCACGGCCACAACCCTGAGCTGCCACCGGATCTGGGCTCCTCCGGCCGTGAGCTGGCGACCCTGACCTGGCCGGGCCGGGCGGACTGAGGGGCTGGGCATGAAGCGGGTCACCCAAGCCGAGGTCGCGCGGATCGCCGGTGTGTCGCAGGCGATGGTCTCGCTGGTGCTCAACGGATCCAGCGGGGTGCCGATCGCGCCGGAGACCCGGGCCCGGGTGGAGCAGGCGTTGCGCGGCACCGGGTACACCGTGGACATCATGGGCAGGCGGTTGCGCGGCAAGGGGAACAACATCCTCGGCGTGTTCAGCTACGAGTCGGTCTTCCCCGCCGACTTCTACCGCCCGATCCTGCTCGGCATCGAGGCGGAGGCCGAGGCCCAGGGCTACGACCTGTTGCTGTTCACCAGTTCCGGGCGTCGTGCCGGCCGCCGCCAGGTGTATGAGAACGGGACCAACCGGCTGGGCATCGCCGACGGCAGCATCCTGCTGGGGCGGCACAACGATCCGGCCGACCTGGCCCGGCTGGTGCGGGAGCGGTTCCCGTTCGTCTTCATCGGCCGCCGCGAGTCCCCGGCTGGGCCGATCGACTACGTCGGCGCGGACTACGTCGAGGCGACCAGGCAGTGCTATGACTGGCTGTGGCGGCTGGGTCATCGGCGGATCGCCCTGCTGGGCGTGGCCGGGGACCACGAACCCACCGTGGACCGGCGGCGCGGCCACGAGCTGGCCGCCCGTCGCCACCGGCGCACACCCCTGGTACTGCACCAGGAGGATCCGGCGGAGGTGTGGCACGCGCTGGCCGCCGAGCAGGTGACCGGGGTGCTGGTCGAGACCACCGCGATGGCCGAGGGGTTGTACGCGCAGGCCACCGCGGCGGGGTTGAGCCTGCCGGGTGACCTGTCGTTGATTCTGTTGGGGGACAACGATCCCAGTCAGGGTGGCGGGGGCTCGGCGGTGGACTGGTCGATGTTCCGCATCCCGCGTGAGGAGATGGGCGCCGCCGCGGTGCGGATGCTGGTCGAGCTGCTGGCGGGCCGGAGTCCGGACTCGGGCCGACACGTGTTGCTGCCCTGTGCGCTGCATGAGGGCGGCACGGTGGCCGCCCCGGTCCGGCGTTGATCGTCTTCAGCTCGACGTCCCCGGACCGCCTGGCCACGCTGACCGCGTGATCCCCGTCGGGGGGAGGCATGTTCGCCTACCGACCGGTCGGTAGGGGGAGATTGTGGGTGGTCCGGTGCGTGGGTGGCGGAAATGTGGGTGGTCGAACCCGATGTGCCGTCGGTCGGGCACGTATTGGCTTGTCAACAGGAGGCAACACGACCGAGGAGGGACCGGATGGGTGAGCCGGTGCGGGTCAGCGTCGTCGCGATGGACCCAATGCTGGAAGCCGGCGCGACCGGTGCATTGCACAGTTGCCCGGATGTGGCCGTGGCGGGCCCGGCCGAGGCCGCGGAGGTGACCGTGGTGATCGTGGACGCGGTGGCCGAGGCCGTGCTGGACCTGGTGCGGGAGACCAGGAACGGCCCGGACCGGCCGGAGGTGGTGCTGGTGGCCACCGATCTGCAACCCGCGGAGGCCCTGCACGCCATCGCCGCGGGCGCCCGTGGCCTGCTGCGCCGCCGGGAGGCCAGTGCGGACCGGCTGGCCCGCACCGTGCTGGCCGCCGCGGGCGGTGACTGCACGGTGCCGCCGGATCTGCTCGACTCGCTGCTGGAGCACCGCGCCCGGCCGGTCGCGCGGGCCGGCGTCGGCGGGGTGACGCTGAACGAGCGGGAACGCGAGGTGCTGCGGCTGGTCGCGGACGGGCGGGAGACCGGGGAGATCGCCCAGGAACTGTGCTACTCGCCGCGGACCGTGGTCAGCGTGGTGCACGACATCACGCACCGGTTCCGGCTGCGCAACCGCGCGCACGCGGTGGCCTACGCGTTGCGGGCGGGTCTGCTGTGACCGCGGTGGCGCAGTTGCGGGTGCGGCTGGACGCGACCGACGCGATGGTCCGGGCCGGGGCGCTGGAGTTGTTGGCCCGCGCGGGTATCGCGGTCGACCCGGCGGAGGCGACGGTGACCCTGGCGGCGGGCGGCACGGTGGAGGAGGCACTGGACGCCGCCCTCGCCACGCCGGAGCAGGCACTGACAGCTGCCGAGTCCGGGCGGGCCCGGCGGTTGATGGTGCTGGCCGACACCTTCGCCCCCGCGGGTGTGCTGCGCGCGGTGCGCACTGGGGTCAGCGTGCTGTTGCACGCCCGGCGCACCACTACCGACCAGTTGGTCGCCGCGGTGCACTCGGCCCGGCACGGCGACGGCCGGTTGCCCTCGGAGGTGCTGGCCCGGCTGCTGTCCGGGCCGGAGACCGCGGTGGTCACCGCGCCCCGCACACTCACCGCGCGGCAGACCGCGGTGCTGACCTTGATGGCCGACGGGCACGGCAACGCCGCGATCGCCCGTTCGCTGTCCTGTTCCGGGCACACCGTGAAGAACGTGATCTACGAGCTGATGGCCCGGCTCCAGGTGCGCAACCGCTCGCACGCGGTGGCCCGCGCGGTCCGCGCCGGACTGATCTGATCTCCGGATAGTCACTGCCACACAAGGAAAAGGCCCCGTCGTCGCGACGGGGCCTTCGTGCGGCAGGCGATCAGCCGGTGGAACTCAAGGCGGCCTCCTCGGCGGGTAGGAAGTCGGTGAGTTCCACCCCGAGCCCGGACTCCCGCGCGACCCGCAGCACCAGCGCGGACACGGCCAGGTCGAGCACGCCGAGACCGAAGGGGGAGAACAGGGTCACCCGGTGCGGGTCCCGCCGGTGGTCGGTGCCGGTGTCGAGCAGGTCGCCGAGCGCGCCGGTGATGAACTCGCGGTGGCCCAGGTGCTGTTCGGCCAGGTGCAACGAGGTGGCCGCGCGGCACACGTGGTCGTGGTCGTCGACGATGTTCACCGCGCCCAGGACCCCGTCGATGGTGACATCGCGCAGGGACAGGCCGAGCACCAGCGTGCCGGGCCGGCAGGCGCTGAGGTCCACGTGCGGCACGGAAGCGGTGGTGGCGAAGGAGATCAGCAGGTTCGCGGCCAGGGCCTGGTCGAGGTCGGTGGCCACGGTGACGGTCAGCTCCGGGTCGGCGCAGGTGGCGAAGGCCGCCGCCCGCTCGCGGTCCAGGTCGAACACGGTCACCGCGCGCAGTTCGGGCCGCACCACCCGGAGGAACCGCAGCACCTCCCGGTTGATCACCCCGCAGCCGATCAGGGTGACCCCGGAATCCGGTGTGGCGCCGGGCAAAGTCGCCGCGGCCAGGGCCGCGCTGGCCGCGGTGCGCCGGGCCGAGATGGTCGAACCCTCCAGCAGCGCAACGGGATTGCCGGTGCGCATGGAGTTCAGCACGATCGCGGCCGAGGCCCGCTGCAGGCCGAGGGCGACGTTGCCGGGGAAGCTGGCGATCCACTTCATCCCGGCGACCGCCTGCGCGCCACCGAGATAGGCGGGCAGCCCGATGATCCGGTTGCGGGTGTCGTCCGGGAAACGCAGGAACACCGAGTGCGGCAACGCGGTCTCGCCCCGCGCGTGCTGCACGTAGGCCTGCCGCACCGCGGCCAGCACCTCCAGCTCCCGCCCGTCCAGCACCCGCCGGACCGTGTCGTTGCCGAGGATCAGCACCTGGCCACCTCCATCGCGTCGTCCTTCCACAGTTCGGTGACGTCGCCGAACTGGGCCGCGACCCAGTCGTCGTCGTAGATCGTGTCGAGGTACCGCTCGCCGCGGTCGGGCAGGATCAGCGCGCAGTTCGCCCCGGCCGGGATCCGCTCCCGCAGCCGGTGCAGCGCCGAGACCACCGCGCCGGAGGACCCGCCGGCCAGGATCGCCTCCCGCACCGCGAGCCTGCGGCAGCCGACCACGCAGTCCAGGTCGTTGACGTGCACCACCTCATCGGCCAGCCCCGGCCGGAACAACTCCGGCCGCACCGCCGCGCCGTGCCCGGGAATCAGCCGGTTGCCCACCGGGGTGTGGAAGATCGCGCTGCTTTCCGCGTCCACCGCGATGATCCGCACCCCCAGCCCGTGCTCCCGCGCGTACTCCGCGCACCCGCGCAACGTCCCGGCCGAACTCACCGTGCACAGCAGGAAATCCAGCTCGCCGTCCAGCGCCTCGACGATCTCGCGCATGGTGCCGCGGTGCGCCCAGGCGTTGCGGGGGTTGCCGTACTGGTTGGGGCAGTACGCATCCGGCAGCGTGGCCAGCAGTTCCCGCACCCGGCGCCTGCGCATCGGCAGGTACTCGCCGGTGGCCGGATCGCGGTCGGTGACGGTGTGCACCTCGGCGCCGTAGGCCCGCATGATCGCGATGTTCTGCGGGTTGGTGCGCGGGTCCACCACACAAATGAAGCGCAGCTCCAGGATCCGGCACACCTGGGCGAGTCCGATGCCGAGGTTGCCGGAACTGGACTCCACCACCACCGACCGGCCGGGCACGACCGCGCCGGTGCGCACCGCCTCGGTCAGCATCGCGTACGCGGACCGATCCTTGATGCTGCCACCGGGATTGGCCGCCTCCAGCTTCGCGTGCACCCGGAACCCGCTGCCGGGCAACAACCTGGTCAGCTCGACCAGCGGGGTCCCGCCGATCGTGCCGAGCACCCCGGCCGAACCGGCGCCGTAGCCGCTCATGCCGGTCAGCTCACCTGTTCCATGCGGCGGCGCAGGCTCAGCGGGCGCATGTCGGTCCACACCCGGCCGATGTGGTCCAGGCAGTCCTGCCGGGATCCCTCGGTGCCCTCGGCGTGCCAGCCGAGCGGCAGTTCCCGGTCGGCCCGCCAGATCGAGTACTGCTCCTCGTCGTTGCGCACGACGCGGTACACGGCCTCGTCGTTCTCCTCGGTCATGCCGTCCTCCCGGGTCGGTGTACTGGCCCGCCGAGCGTCCCCCGGCACCGGTGGTGGGCCATAGGGACAAACGCGCACCGGCAGTGGCGGTCGAGCGCTGCTGTTCCTTCCCTGGCGAGACAGGGGGTGCCGGCCGCACTCTTCGGTGGACCAGGGCCAAGCAGGTGGAGGTGACCGGTGGACAGCGGTGCCAGGGTGACGTCGTTCGCACAGCAACGGCTGTTGTTCCTCGACCAGCTCCGTCCCGGCGCGCCGGACTACCTGCTGCCACTGGCGCTGCGGGTGCAGGGCGACCTGGATGTGTCCGCGCTGACCGGGGCGTTCCACGGGATCATCGCGCGGCACGAGATCCTGCGTACCCGCTACACCACGGCCGGGCAGATCGTTGAGTCCGAAGTGGACAGTGTGCCGAGCTGGCATGACCTGAGCGGGTCGCCGGAGGTGGAAGCACGACTGGCCGAGCTGGTCGAACTGGAGTTGCGCCGCCCGATCGACCTGAGCACCGCGCCGCCACTGCGACTGACCCTGGTGCGCCTGGCCGAGGACGAGCATCTGCTGCTGTTCGTGGTGCACCACATCGCCTTCGACGGCTGGTCCTGGGGTGTGCTGGCCCGTGAGCTGGCCGCCGGATACCACGAGCGCACCGGCGGCCCCGCTGCCGAGTTGCCCGAGTTGTCCTTGCAGTACGCGGACTTCGCCGCCTGGCAGCGCGAGCGACTCACCGGGGACCGGTTGAGTAAGCAGCTCGACTTCTGGCGCACCAGCCTCGACGGCCTGACCCCGCTGGAACTGCCCACCGACCGGCCGCGCCCCACTGTCTGGGACGGCGCGGGCGATGTGGTCCGGTTCCAGCTGCCACCGGAGCTGGTCGCCCAGGTCGACGCCTACGCCAGGAGCCGCCGCGCCACCCGGTTCATGGTGCTGCTGGCCGCTTTCGAGGCGTTGCTGGCCCGCTACACCGGGCAGACCGACCTCGCCGTGGGCACCCCGGTCGCCGGTCGCACCCGCACCGAGGCCGAACCGCTGATCGGCCTGTTCGCCAACACCCTGGTGCTGCGCGGCGACGTCTCCGGCCGACCTGCCTTCAGTGAACTGGTGGACCGGGTGCGGGCCACCGCGCTGGCCGCGTTCTCGCACGCCGACCTGCCGTTCGAGCGGATCGTGGCGGAGCTGGCCCCGGACCGCGACCTGTCCCGCAACCCGCTGTTCCAGGTCTCCTTCTCGTTGCGCAACGCGGTGGCCGAGCCGATCACCCTGCCCGGCCTGGACACCGATCTGGTGCCGACCCCGCTGCTGGGCACCCCGTTCGATCTGCTGCTGGATATGGACATCCGCGCCGATGGCACCCTGGCTGCCCGGCTGCAGTACGCCACCGCGTTGTTCGACGAGACCACCGTGCGCCGGATCGCCGAGGGCTACCAACAGCTGCTGCGCACCGCACTGTCCACACCGGACACCCCGGTGGCCGAGATCGAACTCATCTCCGCCGAGGACCGCCGCGACCTGATCGCCAAGTACAACGACACCGCCACCGCGTTGCCCGGCGAGTGCCTGCACGAGCTGTTCGCGGCCCAGGCCAAGCGCACCCCGGATGCGATCGCGCTGCGCGGTCCGGACGGGGAGCTGAGCTTCCGTGAGCTGGACCAGCGTGCCAACGGGTTCGCACACCTGCTGCGGGGCAAGGGGATCGGGCCGGAGTCGCTGGTCGGGGTGTGCCTGCCGCGCGGCTTCGACCTGGTGGTGGCGCTGCTCGGGGTGTTGAAGGCGGGCGGGGCCTATCTACCGCTCAACCCGGCCGACCCACCAGCCCGGCGCGTGGATCTGCTCACCGAGGCCGGGGTGGCTTTGCTGGTCAACGAGATCAGTGCCGAAGTCGAACTCGCCACGGAACCCCCGGTCCAGGTCGCCCATCCGGACAACGCCGCCTACGTGATCTTCACCTCCGGCTCCACCGGGAAACCCAAGGGTGTCACCATCACCCACCGCAACCTGGTCAACTACGTCAGCTGGGCGGCCACCGCCTACGGCAGCCACACCCACGGCACCGCGCTCTACTCCTCGGTCGCCTTCGACCTGCCGGTCACCTCGCTCTACCCCGCGCTGCTCACCGGCGTCCCGGTCACCCTCACCGCCGACGACGGCTCACCCGGCCTCGACGCGCTGGTGCATGCCTTGGAGCACAACACTTTTGACCTGCTCAAGCTCACCCCCACACACGTCGGTGTGCTCGGCCAGGAACTCTCCCCGCGCGCCCTGCGCACCGGCGCTCCGCACGTGGTCGCCGGCGGTGAGCTGCTCACCGGCGCGCTGCTGGACCCGTGGCGACGGCACGCCCCGGACACCGTGGTGTTCAACGAATACGGCCCCACCGAAACCACCGTCGGCTGCTCGGTGCTCATCCGCCGGGCCGGTGAACTCGATCCCGGCCCGCTGCCGATCGGCGCGCCGATCGCCAACACCACCATGTACGTCCTCGACACCGAGCTGCGGCCGGTGCTGCCAGGTGCGGTGGGGGAGCTGTACATCGGCGGCGACCAGGTCGCCCGTGGCTACCACAACCAGAGCGCGCTCACCGCGGCCAAGTTCGTGCCCGACCCGTTCACCTCGGGCGCCCGGCTGTACCGCAGCGGCGACCTGGTGCGACACCGGGCCGACGGCGAATTGGAGTTCGTGTCCAGAGTGGACACCCAGGTCAAGATCCGCGGGTTCCGGATCGAACCCGGCGAGGTCGAGGCCGCGCTGACCACGCACCCGGACATCCGGGAGGCTGCCGTGGTCGCGCACCGCGGCAACCTGGTCGCCTATCTGGCGTCCACAGTGGACATCGACGTCACCGGCCTGCGCGCCGAACTGGGTCAGCACCTGCCCGAACATCTGGTGCCCGCCCAGTACGTGGTGCTGCCCGTGTTGCCCAAGACCGCCAGTGGCAAGGTCGATCGCAAGGCCCTGCCCGACCCGTCCGCACATCGCCGACCCACCGACATCGAGTACGTTGCCCCGCGCACTCCGATCGAGCACGCGGTGGCCGCGGTCTGGGCCGAATTCCTTGAGCTGCCGCGGGTTGGTGTGCATGAGGACTTCTTCCTGCTCGGCGGCAACTCCCTGCTCGCCACCCGGATCGCCGCCCGGCTGCGCGCCCAACTCGACGTCGAACTCCCCCTGGCTGAGGTCTTCACCGCGCGCACCGTGGCCCGCCTGGCCGAGGTGATCACCGCCGCCGGACCCGGTCAGCTGCCGATCACCCCGGTCTCCCACGACGGCCCGCTGCCGCTGTCCTTCGCCCAGCAGCGCCTGTGGTTCCTGGACCGGCTCGCCCCCGGCGGCACCGACTATCTGGTCCCGTTCGTCCTGCGCCTGACCGGCGAACTCGACGAACCCGCCCTGCGCAACGCCGTGCAGGACTTGGCCGACCGGCAGGCGATCCTGCGTACCCGCTACACCGAACAGGACGGCGAACCGGTCCAGCTCATCGACCCGGCCGCGCGGATCCCGTTCACCACCTTGACCACCGACGGCGATCCCCTGGACCTGGTGCACGCCGATCTGCGGCAGCCCTTCGACCTGGCCACCCAGCTCCCGGCCCGCGCCACCCTGATCCGGGTCAGCGCCACCGACCACCTGTTCCTGCTGACACTGCACCACATCAGCTCCGACGGTTGGTCCGCCGAGGTCCTGGCCACCGACCTCAACCGCCTCTACACCGCCCGCCACCACGGCGAAACCCCGCCGCCACCGCCCCCGGTGCAGTACGCGGACTACGCCACCTGGCAGCGCACCACCGCGGACACCCCCGAGTTCGCCATCCGCCTCGACCACTGGCGCGAGATCCTGGCGAATCTGTCCACTGTGGACCTGCCAACCGACCGCCGCCGACCTCGCGTGCGCGACTGGCGTGGCGACCGGCTGGCCGTCGAACTGCCCGCCGAACTCGGTCGCGCCACCGAAACCCTGGCCAGGCAACACGGTGCGACCCCGTTCATGGTGCTGCTGGCCGCCTTCCAGGCCCTGCTCGCCCGGCACGGCGGCGGCCAGGACATCCCGGTCGGCACCGCGGTCGCCGGCCGCGGCCGCCCCGAACTGGACGAGCTGCTCGGGTTCTTCGCCAACACCCTGGTGCTGCGCGGCGATCTCAGCGGCAACCCAAGCTTCACCGACCTGCTCACCCGGGTCCGGGACACCGCCCTGGACGCCTACGCGCACGCCGACATCCCGTTCGAGCGGATCGTGGCCGAACTCGCGCCCGACCGCGATCCGTCCCGCAATCCGCTGTTCCAGGTGATGTTCGAGGTCCGCCCGGACAATCCGGCCCCGTTCACCCTGCCCGGACTGGGTGTCGAGCAGATCGGGATCAGCTGGCCCATCGCCAAGTTCGACCTGATGCTCTCCGTGCTGCACCGCGCCGACGGCTCACTTCGCTGTGGCTTCGAGTACGCCACCGCCCTGTTCGATGAGTCCACAGTGGAACGTCTGGCCGAGCACTACGGCCGCCTGCTCGCCACCGTGCTGGCCGACCCGGATCACCCGCTGCACCAGGCCGATTTCCTGGACGACGCCGAACGTTCCCGCCTCACCACCGGCTGGACCGACGCCTGGACCCAGCGTCCCGCCGCCACCCTGCCCGACCTGTTCACCGACCAGGCCCGGCGCACCCCGGACGCCACCGCGGTGATCTTCGGCGACACCAGCCTGACCTACGCCGAACTGCACACCCGCGCAGACCGCCTGGCCCGGCAGCTGCGCACCCTCGGCGTCCGCCCGGAAACCCCGGTGGCGGTCGCCCTGCGCCGGGACGCCGACCTGGTCACCGCCGTGCTCGGGGTGCTCAAAGCCGGCGCCGCCTACGTTCCGATCGACCCGGCCCACCCGCCGCAGCGCCGCGAACACGTGCTCCGGGACAGTGGCGCCCAGGTACTGATCAGCCAGTCCTGGATCCGCGACGATCTCCCCGAAACCCGGATCCCGCTGTTGCTGCTGGACGAGCCGGGTCCGGAACCCAGCATCGAGCCACTGTCCACACTGGACCCGGCTGGTGCCGCCTACGTCATCTACACCTCCGGATCCACCGGCCGCCCCAAGGGCGTGGTGATCAGCCACGAGGCCATCCGCAACCGGGTGCTGTGGACCGTGCGCGAACACGGCCTCGGCCCGGCCGATCGGGTGCTGCAGAAGACCACGGTCAGCTTCGACGCCTCGATGTGGGAGTTCCTGGCCCCACTGGTCTCCGGTGGCACCGTGGTGGTCGCCGCCGACGGCGTGCCCCGCGACCCGGCCGCCATGGTCGCCGCGATGATCGAACACCGGGTGACCGTGCTCCAACTGGTGCCCTCGGTGCTGAGAATCCTGATCCAGCAACCCGGTCTGGCCGACTGCACCGCGCTGCGCCTGGTGTTCTGCGCGGGCGAACCCCTGCCCGCCGACCTGTGCGACGAGCTGCTCAACCAGGTCCCGGTGCGGCTCACCAACACCTACGGCCCCACCGAATGCGCCATCGACGTCACCGCCTGGCAGTACACCGGCGACGAGCCGAACGAGATCGTCGCCATCGGCCGCCCGCTGGACAACACCCGGATCCTGGTCCTCGACCGGGACAACCAGCTCGCCCCGATCGGCGTGCCCGGCGAACTCTGCGTGGCCGGAGTCAACCTGGCCCGCGGCTACCACGACCGCGGCGACCTCACCGCGGAACGCTTCGCGCCCAACCCGTTCCCAGTCCAACCCGGCGAACGTCTCTACCGCACCGGCGACCTGGCCCGGTGGCGCGCGGACGGCGTGCTGGAATACCTGGGCCGCCTGGACCGCCAGGTCAAACTGCGCGGCGTCCGGATCGAACCCGGCGAGATCGAGATCGCGCTGTGCGAACACCCCGCGATCTCCGCCGCCGCGGTCGAGGTCTACCCAGTCGGCGACGACCAGCGCCTGGTCGCCCACCTGGTCACCAGCACCGAGATCGACCAGGCCGAGATCCGGGCGCACCTCGCGGATCGGCTGCCCGAAGCCATGATCCCCGCGGTGCTGCGTTTCCTGGACGCCCTGCCGCTCACCGCCAGCGGCAAGATCGACCGCGCCGCGCTGCCCGGCCTCGACGGCCTGGAAACCACCACCGAACACCTCGAACCCCGCACCCCGGCCGAAGTCACCATCGCCGCCCAGTTCGCCGAACTGCTCGGCTCACCTAGGATCGGCGCGACCGACGACTTCTTCGCCCTGGGCGGTCATTCCCTGCTCGCCACCCGCCTGGTCTTCCGGCTGCGCACCGCCTTCGGCGTGGACATCCCGGTCGCCGAGGTCTTCACCCGCCGCACCGTCGAAGCCCTCGCCGACCTGGTGTCCACATCGGACAGTCGAGTCGACCCGATCGTCCGGGTGCCCCGGGACGTCGACCTGCCGCCCTCCTCGGCCCAACGCCGGATGTGGTTCCTGGACCAGCTCGAACCCGGCAGTGCCGAGTACCTGGTGCCCCTGGTCCTGCGCCTGCGCGGCCCCCTGGACCTGGCCGCGTTCAGCGGCGCCCTGGACGATGTGGTGGCCCGGCACGAGATCCTGCGTACCCGCTACCTGGCTCCGCTGGGCGATCCGATCCAGGTCATTGACCCGGCCACCAACCTCGACCTGCACCCGATCGACCTGACCACGTTGCCCTACCAGGAAGCCGTCACCCAGGCCGAAACCCTGGTGCACGCCGACACCGCCCGCCCGTTCGCGCTCGATGCGGAAATCCCGTTCCGCGCCTTGCTGATCCGCATCCGCCCGGACGAACACCTGATCGCGCTCACCGTCCACCACGTCGCGGTCGACGCCTGGTCCATCGACGTGCTCACCCGAGACCTGGGCCACTACTACGAATCCCGCACCACCGGCGGCAACCCGCCCACCGCAGCCACCGTCCAGTACGCGGACTTCGCAGCCTGGCAACACCACTGGTCCACCGGCCCCGAACCCGAACGCCACCTGACCTACTGGCGCGACCGCCTCGCCCACCTGCCCCAGCTCGAACTCCCCGGCGACCGGCCAAGGCCGTCCACAAGGGACAGTCGCGGCGACCTGCTGGCCATCGAGATCCCCGCCGACACCACCACCGCGGTCGACACCCTGGCTCGCGCGCACGGCGCTACCCCGTTCATGGTGCTGCTGGCCGCCTTCCACCTGGTGCTCGCCCGGCACACCGGCCAGTCCGACGTCGCGGTCGGCACCCCGGTGGCCGGGCGCACCAGGGCCGAGGTGGAGGACATGCTCGGCGCCTTCCTCAACACGGTGGTACTGCGTGAATCCCTCACCGGTGTCCCCAGTTTTGCCGCACTCATCGACCAGGTCCGCGAGCACGTGATCGGCGCGTTTTCGCACCAGGACCTGCCCTTCGAGCGCTTGGTGGACGAACTCCAGCCCGAACGCGACCTGTCCCGCAACCCGCTGTTCCAGGTCATGTTCGAGCTGCAACAGGCCCAGCGCACTCCACTCCGCCTGCCCGGCCTGACCGTCGAACGCGTACAGGCTCCCTGGCGCACCGCCAAGTTCGACCTCACCCTGTCCCTGGGGCGGCGCGCTGACGGCAGTCTCACCGGACTGTTCGAGTACGCCACCGCGCTGTTCGACGAGTCCACCATCCAGCGGATGGCCGGGCACTACCTCAACTTGCTGCACGACGCCGTCACCAATCCCGCCCTGCCCCTCGACGCACTGGCCATGCTCACCGAACCCGAACAGCGCCAGCTCCGGCACGAGTGGAACCCGCCAGCCCCCGCGGAAACCCCGGCCTGCGTGCCCGCACTGTTCGAGCAGCGCGTGCAGCAGCACCCGGACGCCGAAGCGGTCTCCTTCGGCCCCGAACGACTCAGCTACGCCGAACTCAACGCCCGCGCCAACCAGCTCGCCCACCACCTGCGCGCGCACGGCGTCGGACCGGAGACCATCGTCGCGGTCTGCCTGGACCGTGGCCTGGACGCGGTGATCTCCCTGCTCGCCGTGCTCAAGGCCGGCGGCGCCTACGTCCCGATCGACCCGGACCACCCGGCCGACCGGCTCACCTTCATGCTCGCCGACGCCACCGCACACCTGGTGATCACCACCGGCGACCGGCGCCTGTCCACCGACCGACCGGTCGTTAGGTTGTCCGACGAAGCGCAGGCCATCGCCCAGCGCCCGGCGACCAACCTCACTCCGCTGGTCACCCCGGCCCACCTGGCCTACATGATCTTCACTTCGGGCTCGACCGGGCGCCCCAAGGGTGTGTTGATCGAACACGGCTCCTACGCCCACCACTGCCGGGTCATCGCCGAGCAGTACGACATCCGGCCGACCGACCGGGTGGTACTGCTGTCCGCGCTGACCTTCGACGTGGCTATGGACCAGATCGCGGCCACCCTGCTGGTCGGCGCGAGCATCGTGGTGGCCGACCCGCTGTTCTGGAGCCCGGCCGAACTGCCCGACCGGATCCACGAACACGGCATCACCATCATGGAGATCACCCCCGCCTACTACCGCGAGGTCCTGCGCACCCTCCAGCCCGGCGATCCGCGACTGCGCGGCCTGCGGCTGATGAATGTGGGCAGCGACGTGGTCACCGTCGAGGACGCCCGGCAGTGGGCCGCGACCGGGCTGCCCGGCCGGTTCCTGTGCAACTACGGCCCCACCGAGGCCACCGTCACCTGCCTGCTGCACCCCATCACCACCGTGCCCGCCGCGGCCCGCGCCGAGGCTGCCCTGCCCATCGGCCGCCCCGTTCCCGGTACCAGCGCGTACATTGTGGACAGACACGGCGACCCGGTACCCGTTGGCGTGCCAGGAGAACTGCTGCTCGGCGGCGTCCGGCTGGCCCGCGGCTACCACCGGCGACCCGAACTGACCGCGGAGAAGTTCGTCCCCGACCCGTTCGGCACGCAACCAGGCGACCGCCTGTACCGCACCGGCGACCTGGTGCGCTACCTGCCCGACGGCACCATCGAGTTCCTCGGCCGCATCGACCACCAGGTGAAACTCCGCGGCTTCCGGATTGAACTGGGCGAGATCGAAGCCGTGCTCGCCCAGCATCCGGCGATCCGCGCCGCGGTCGTGGTGGCCAGGGACGTGCAGCCCGGCGACCGGCGACTGGTCGCCTACCTGGTGCCGCAGGACCGGACACCGGAGATCACCGACCTGCGCGCGTTCGCGGCGGAACGGCTGCCCGAGTACATGGTGCCCGGCCTGTGGACCTTCCTGCCCGAACTGCCGCTCACCCCGAGCAAGAAGGTCGACCGCAAGGCGTTGCCGCGACCCGAGATCGACCGCCCCGACCTCGACAGCCCCTACCTGGCACCGAGAACCCCGACCGAGCACATCGTGTCCGGGATCTGGAGCGAGGTGCTCGGCCTGAGCCGGATCGGGGTCGAGGACGACGTGTTCGCCCTCGGCGCGCACTCCCTGCTCGCCACCCGCGTGCTGGCCCGGCTGAACGTGGTCTTCGGCATCGACCTGCCGCTGCGCCGCCTGTTCGAGGCCACCACCATCGCCACCCTGGCCGAGGCGGTGCAGCAGGCCATCGAGGCGGAGATCAACCAGCTCTCCGACGAAGAGGTCGCCGCGATCCTGGCTGATCCCGGCGAGCGCTGACCGCCACCACCCGAGAGGACCGCACGATGACCGTCACCGCGCACCACCCCGGCACGCACACCGCGGCCACCGACTTCTCGGTGTTCCAGGACCTCGAATCCGAGGTGCGCAGCTACTGCCGGAAGTTCCCGATCGTCTTCCACCGCGCCAAGGGCGCCGAACTGCACGGCGAGGACGGCCGGGTCTTCATCGACTTCTTCTGCGGCGCGGGCACCCTGAACTACGGGCACAACAACGAGTTCATCAAGCGCCGCCTCACCGAGTACCTGGCCGCCGACGGCATCGTGCACGGCCTGGACATGCACACCGTGGCCAAACGCGAGTTCCTCAACGCCTTCGCCGAGGTCGTGCTGCGTCCGCGCGACCTGGACTACAAGATCCAGTTCTGCGGGCCCACCGGCACCGACGCGGTCGAGGCCGCGCTCAAACTGGCCCGCAAGGCCACCGGCCGCACCGGCGTGGTCGCCTTCACCGGCGCCTACCACGGCATGTCCCGCGGCTCGCTGGCCGTCACCGGCAGCCGCCGCGCCCGCCGGGCCGGCGGAATCGGGCCCTCCGACGTCACCTTCGTGCCCTATGAGGACAGTCCACAGGGGATCTTCGACTCGGTCGGCTACCTGGAGCGCCTGCTCGCCGACCCGTCCTCCGGCTTCGAGATCCCGGCCGCGGTGATCGTCGAACCCATGCAGATGGAGGGCGGTATCTACCCGGCCTCCCCGGACTGGCTGCGCTCGCTGCGCGCGCTCACCGAACGGCACGGCATCCTGCTGATCTTCGACGAGATCCAGGCGGGCTGCGGCCGCACCGGCACCTTCTTCTGCTTCGAGCACGCCGGGGTGGTGCCGGACATGGTCACCGTGTCCAAGTCCATCGGCGGCTACGGACTCCCACTCTCGCTGACCCTGTTCCGCCGCGACCTGGACGTGTGGGAGCCGGGTGAGCACACCGGCACCTTCCGCGGCAACCAGCTCGCCTTCGTCGCCGCCACCGCGGCCCTGGACCTGTGGCGGCAGACCAAGTTCCACACCGACCTGGCCGTGGCGTCCCGCCGCCTGGACCGCTTCCGCACCGAACTCCTGGATCCGGCGATCGTCACCCGCGGCCGCGGCATGGCCCTGGGCATCGACCTGGCCAACGCCGGCGGGCCGGAGCGCGCGGACCTGGTGCAGCGACACGCGTTCGAGCACGGCCTGATCGTGGAGCTGTGCGGCCGCCACGACGAGGTGATCAAGGTGCTGCCGCCGCTGACCATCGACATCGCCCGGCTGGACCGCGGACTCGACGTGCTCCGCGACGCCCTGCACAGCACCCGGAACCGGTGAGGAGCCAACGATGTCCGACCGACGACACCTGATCTCCATCGACGATCTGTCCGATGAGGACCTGCGCCGGCTGGTCCAGCGCGGCGCCGAGTATTCCGCGGGCGACCTCGAAGGCGCGAAACCGTTGCGGGACCTGGTGGTCGCGGTGCTGTTCCGCCGCACCTCCACCCGCACCCGCACCGCCTTCTCCGCCGGCGCGCTGCGCCTGGGCGCCCAGCTGATCACCTACGGTCCCGGCGATCTCCAGGAGAACACCGGCGAGTCCGTCGAGGACACCGGCGCGGTGCTCGCCGGCATGCTCGACGTCCTGGTCGCCCGCACCGCCGGACCGGAACGGGAACTCCGCGCCTACGCGGCCCAGCACCGGATGGCGGTGATCAACGCGATGACCGCGGAGGAACACCCCACCCAGGCCCTCACCGACCTCACCACGCTGACCCGCCACTTCGGCCGGGTCGACGGGCTGCGCGTGCTGTATGTGGGGGAGGGCAACAACACCGCGACCGCGCTGTCCCTGGCCCTGCCCCGCTTCCCCGGCACCGAACTGCACTTGCGCACGCCACCCGGCTACGGCGTCCCGGCGAGTTTCGTCGAACGCGGCCAGATCAGCGCCAAACGCAGCGGCGCCCGGATTGAGCAGCGGCACGACCTGGCCGACCTGCCCGAGGTCGACGTCGTCTACACCACCCGCTGGCAGACCACCGGCACCAGCAAACCCGACCCGAACTGGCGGGCGATCTTCGCACCGTTCCAGGTGGACAGTGCGCTGCTGGCGGCCTGTCCCGGCGCGGTGTTCATGCACGACCTGCCCGCGCACCGCGGCGAAGAGGTCACCGCCGAGGTGCTCGACGGCCCGGCCAGCATCGCGTTCACGCAGGCGGAGAACAAGTACCACAGTGCACGCGCAGTCCTGGAATGGTGCACGGCCTGATCCGAAAGGTGTCCGTCGCGATGTCCGACAACGTCTTCCTCCCCACCGGCGGCTGGCGGCTGTGGTCCCAGTTCTCCCTGCGTGGGCCCGGTTTCCCCGCGGCCGGAGTGCTGCGGCTGGCCCCGGACGGCCTGGCCGCGGCCGCGGACAAGTTCGACCGGGGCACCCCACTGTCCGGTGTGGACTGGACTGCCTTCGAGGAGGAGTTCGGTACGGCCGCGGTGCGGACCGCACTGGCCCTCCAGGACATCGCAGCCCGGCCCGACTTCCGCGCCGCGGTGGCCTGGCAGAACCGCACCGTGCTCGGCACCGGCATCAAGCCCTTCCTGGACTGGACCCCCACCGCCGCCGGCCGCAGCAGCATGCCCCGCCAGCGCGAGGAGCTGGTGGCCCACTACTGGCAGCGGTTCTGCGTGAAGAACGACACCATCGGCTTCTTCGGCCCGGTCGGCTGGGGCCGCTGGGACCTGGACCAGGAAGGCGTGACGGTCGACCCGGGGCAGGGGCTGATCGCCGAGTCCACTGTGTACTTCTCCAGCTGGGCCATCGACACCCTCGCCCGCGTGCTCGGCGAGGACCCCGCCCTGCGCCGCTGGACCCCACCCCGCCGGGTGTCCTTCGTCCGGATCAACGCCGACTCCGTGCACCTGCCCGGCCGCCCACCCCAGCCGATCAGCCCGGACCAGCGTGAACTCCTTGCAAGCTGCGACGGCACCCGCTCCCCGGTCGACCTGGCCACCCAGCTCGGCCGGAGCGAGGAGGAGGTGCTGGCCGGGATCGAGGACCTGGTCAAGCGGCGCTGCGCGGTGTGGCGGCTGGAAGTCCCGACCACCGCCCATCCCGAGCAGCACCTGCGGTCCACAATGGAGCGAGTCGGTGACCCGGCGGTCCGCGATCGCGCCCTGGCCAAACTCGCCGTGCTGGAGCAGGCCAAACAACGCATCCACCACGCCTATGGTGACGCGGACGCGCTGGCGGCGGCGATGGCCGCGCTGGAACAGGACTTCGCCGCGCTCACCGAGTCCGCCGCGGTCCGGGCCAAGAACAGCCGCACCGCCCCCTGCCGCTCACTGGTCTACGCCGACTGCCGCCGCTCGGCCACCGCCACCCTGGGCTCGGCCGTGCTGGCCGAACTCACCCCACTGGCCCTGTGCCTGACCGCGGCCCGCTGGCTCACCAACCGGTTCGCCGAGTCGATGACCACCCGCATCCGCGCTGCCTACGAGAAGCTGCTCGCCAAGCACGGCCGGGTCGACCTGGGCGCGCTCTGGTTCGAATGCCTGCCGGTGCCGCACCCCGACTCCACCGCCGAGATCGACCGCATCCAGGCCGAACTGCGTGAACGCTGGACCCGGATCATCAACGCGCCTGAGGGCGCCCGCCGGGTCCGACTGTCCTCAGTGGACCTGAAAGACCAGGTGGAGGCGGCGTTCGGCGAACCCGGCGACGCCTGGAATATTGCCCGATACGTGAGTCCGGACGTGCTGATCCTGGCCGAGGACGCTGACGCGGTGGCCCGCGGCGAGTTCGAGCTGGTGCTCGGCGAACTGCATGTGGCGATGAACACCGTCGGCGCCTCCCTGTTCGCCATGCAGCACCCGGACATCAACGAGCTGCTCGCCGAGACCACAATGGACTTCCCCGGTCCGCGGCTGATGCCCATGCTGCCCAAGGAACAGCCGCCGCGCTGGTCCACCCGCAGCCGCCCGGCCCTGGTGCGTCCCGAGGACTACTTCGCCGGGATGGTCGACTACACCGCCGACCCGCACAACCCGCGCGCCCTCAACAGCGCCGACGTCGAGGTGCTCGACCGGGACGACCGGCTGCTCGCGATCCTGCCCGACGGCGCCGAGTTCCCACTCTTGGATGTCTTCGGCAACGCGCTCACCAACCGGGTCATGGACCGCTTCTCGCTGCGCACCAACGCCGAGCACTCGCCGCGGATCACCGTGGACCGCATGATCATCGCCAGGGAGACCTGGCGGTTCACCGCCGCGAGCCTGGAGTTCACCGCGGAGAAGAACGAAGCTCGCCGGTTCGTCAAGGCCCGGCAGTGGCGGGAGGAACTGGACCTGCCCCGGTACGTCTTCGTCACCTCGCCCACCGAACCCCGGCCGTTCTACGTCGACTTCGACAGCCCGGTCTACGTCAACATCCTGGCCAAGGCCGCCCGCCGCCTCGCCCGCACCGACCCGGACGGCCGGATCACGGTCAGCGAGATGCTGCCCAACCCGGAACAGGCCTGGCTCACCGACGACCAGGGGCAGCGCTACACCTCCGAACTCCGCTTCGTCGCGGTGGACCAGACCGGCGGTGCGTCATGACCGGTTTCGTGGACGAGTTGCTGGCCAACCCGCCACACACCCCCGCGATCATCACCCCGGACCGCACCGTGTCCTACGGCGAACTGCGCAACCGGATCGTCCGACTGGCCCAATGCCTTGTGGTCGAAGGACTGCGCCCGGAACAGGTCTGCGCCATCGCCGTGCCCAGAGGTGTGGACGCGGTGGTCGCGATGGCCGCCGTGCTGCACGCCGGCGGCGCGTTCCTGACCCTGGACATCGACCAGCCACCCCAGCGCCTGGCCGCCATGCTCCACAGTGGACAAACTGCGCACCTGCTCACCACCAGCCAGGTCACGCTGTCCTTCCCCGGCCGCACCACCCTGCTGGACCGGCTCACCCCAGCCATCGCACCCCTGCCCCCGGTGTCACCCCGGTCGCTGGCCTACGTCAGCCACACCTCCGGATCCACCGGAACCCCCAACGCGGTGCTGATCGAACGCCGCGGCCTGGACTCCTACCTGCGATTCCTGGCCCGGGACTACGACCTCGGCCCGCACACCACCGCCGTGCAACTGGCCCCGCTGGGCTACGACGCGTCCATCCGGGACATCTTCGCCCCACTGCTCGCGGGCAGGCGACTGGTGCTCGCGCCACGGGAATCCCTGTTGCGCGCCAACGAGTTCGCCGCGGTGATCCGCCAGTACGAGGTCAACACCGTGCTCAGCGTGACTCCGTCCTTCCTCACCTTCCTGGCCCAGTACAAGGACATCGCCGCGGATCTGCACCGCTTGCGGCTCGTGGTGTCCAGCGGTGAGTCCCTGCGCCCCTTCCTCGCTGCCGGTGGCCGGGACCTGATCGCGGGCAGCCTGGTCAACCAGTACGGCCCGACCGAGTGCACCATGACCTCCACCCGCCACCGCGTCCCGGTCGTCCCTGACCTCAGCGCCGACCACATCGGTCTGCCGGTCGACGGCGTCACCGCGCATCTCCTGGACGATCAAGGAAATCCGGTGCCGCCCAACACCATCGGCGAGATCCACCTCGGCGGTCTGAGCGTCGCACGTGGGTACGCGGACCGGCCCGGTCTCACCGCGGACCGCTTCCGCCCGGACCCCTTCGGCGAGCCCGGCTCCCGCAGGTATCGCACCGGCGATCTGGCCCGCCGCACCGAGGACGGCATCCTGGAGTATCTGGGCCGGGTGGACCGGCAGATCAAGATCCGCGGCTACCGGGTCGACCCGGCCGAGGTCGAAGCCGCCCTGCTGACCCACCCCGCGGTCACCGGCGCGGTCATCACCGCCGCCACCGACGACCGCGGCCGCGTCCACCTGATCGCCCACATCACTGGCGACCTCACGACCACCACCGACGCAGACCTGCGCACGCACCTCGGGAAAACCCTGCCACCGCACCTGATGCCGCGCCGGTTCGCCCGCATCGACCAGCTGCCCACCACCAGCACCGGCAAGACCGACCGCAAGGCCCTGGCCCGATGACCACGCCCGCCCTGCAACTCGGCCACGCCGACGTCTCGGCCGCCGCGGACCGGATCGCCGCCCAGATCCGGCACACCCCATTGCTGCCCTGCCTGCCCGGCCTGCGACTCAAGGCCGAGCACCGCCAGCGCAGCGGCTCCTTCAAACTCCGCGGCGCGGCCAACGCCTTGCTGGGCACCGGGGTCACCGCCGTCGTGGCCGGTTCCTCCGGCAACCACGGCATCGCGGTGGCCACCCTGGGTGCCCGGCTCGGCGTCACCGTCACGGTCGTGATGGCCGCGGGAGCCAGTCCGGTCAAGGCCGTCCGGATCCGGGAACTCGGCGCGGACATCGTCGCGGTGCCCGGGGGAGTGGCCGACCGCGAACGACATGCCCGCGAACTGGCCGCGAACACCGGCGCGTTCCTGCTGCCCTCCTCCGACCACGACCTGGTGGTCGCGGGCGCGGGCACGGTCGCCCTGGAGATCCTCGCCGACGCACCCGAGACCGACACGATCTTCGTCCCCACTGGCGGCGGTGGTCTGCTCGCCGGTTCCTGCCTGGCCGCGCTGGGAAACAGGGTCCGGGTGATCGGCGTGGAACCCGCCGCCTGCCGCCGGTACGCGCGCTCACTGGCCGCCGGGCAACCGGTCGAACTGCCGCCACCGGACACCATCGCCGACGGCCTGCGCGGCCAGCGACCCGGCGAGGTGCCGTTCCCGATCATCCAGCACCGGGTGGACGACCTGATCGGCGTGTCCGACGAGGCCATCCGCCACGCACTCGACCTGTTGCGACGCAACGGGGTCAACGCCGAACCCAGTGGCGCCGTGGCCCTCGCGGGCGCGCTGCGCGCCGGGTGGACCGGCACCGCCGTCGCGATCGTCTCCGGCGGAAACACCACAGCGAAAGGACAGCCATGACCAACGACCTCAAGGTGGACGTGCCCGAACTGATCGCCGCGATCTACCGCGAGACACTGGGCGATGAGCACCTGGACACCGCCAGCGACTTCTTCGAGGCCGGCGGCGATTCCCTGGCCGCTTTCCAGATCACCGCTCGCCTTCAGGAGGCCCTCGGCGTCGAAGTGCCGGTGGCGCTGGTCTTCGCCTACCCCTCGCCGATCGACCTGGCCGGCGTGCTGGAACTCGAACCGGCACAGGGGTGAGCCCAATGGGTGCGGACGAGGTGCGCCTGGACCAGAACTGGCGACTGTGGGACCAGTTCGCGTTGCGCGGCCCGGGTTTCCCCGCCGGCGGGGTGCTCCGGCTCGCGCCCGCCGGCCTGGCCCAGGCCGCAGACAAGTTCGACCGGGACGATCGACTCTCCGGTGTGGACTGGCAAGGGTTCGAGGAGACCTACCAGGAAGCCGCGGTGCAGACCGCCAGGGATCTCCAGGACATCGCGGCCCGGCCCGACTTCCGGGCCGCGGTCGCCTGGCAGAACCGCCCGGTGCTGACCACCGGCATCAAACCCTTCCTGGACTGGACACCCACCGCGGCCGGCCGCACCAGCATGCCCCGCCAGCGCGAGGAACTCATCGCCCATTACTGGCAACGGTTCTGCGTCAAGAACGACACCATCGGCTTTTTCGGCCCGGTCGGTTGGGGTCGCTGGGACCTGACCCAGACCGGTGTCACCGTCGACCCCGGCGAGTCGCTGATCGCGGAAACCAACGTCTACTTCGCCAGCTGGGCCATCGACACCCTCGCCCGCACCCTGGAACCCGCACTGCGCCAGTGGATCGCACCTCGCCGCGTACCGTTCGTCCACATCGGACAGGACGCGGTCACCATCCCCAGCCGACCACCGCAGCCGATCACCCCGGAGCAGCATCGCCTGCTGACGCAATGCGACGGCACCCGTTCGGCCCACCACCTGACCCGGTCCAACCCCGACCTGGATGTGTCGGCACTACTGGCCGACCTGGTCGCCCGCCGCTGGCTGGTGTGGCGCCTGGAGATCCCGGCCGACGCGCACCCGGAACGCTGGCTGCGCACCTGGCTGGCCACCGTCGAGGACGAACCCCAGCGTGCCAAGGCCGAAGCCGCCCTGGACACCCTGGAACGCGGCCGCGCCGAGGTCGCCGCCGCCACCGACGCGGACACCCTGGCCGCCGCGCTCACCAAGCTGGAACAGGACTTCGTCGCCCTCACCGACACCGCCGCGGTCCGCGAGAAGTCGGCGAGCACCGCGCCATGCCGGGCACTGGTCTACGCCGACTGCCGGCGCAGCGCCACCGCCACCGCTGGCCACCGGGTGCTGGACGCGCTGGCCCCACTGTCCCTGTTCCTGACCAGCGCCACCTGGCTGACCGCCAACCTCGCCGACCGGGTCCTGCACCGCGCCGAGGAGGTCTTCGACCGTCTGGCCGCCAACGGCCCGGTCAACCTGGCCGACTTCTGGTTCGCCTGCATGCCCATCCTGCACGGCGCCGCCGCCGAGGACGCGACCGAGTTGCAGCAGGAGTTCCAGCGCCGCTGGGGCATCATCCTCAACCCGGGCAGTGGCAGCCGGGTCAAGCGGTCCACAAAGGACATTGAGCACCGGGTGTCGGTGGCCTTCGGCAACCGGGCCCCCGGCTGGACCGCGGCCCGCTATCTCAGCCCCGACATCCTGCTCACCGAGGACCACCTGGTACTCGGCGAACTGCACGTGGCCACCAACACCCTGGGCGCCTCCCTGTTCGTCAACCAGCACCCGGACCAGTCCGAACTGCTGGCCAGCACCACCAGGGACCATCCTGAGCCCCGCCTGCTTCCCTTGCTGCCCAAGGAACACCGCTCCCGCCTCTCCGCCAGGATCCGGCACACCCTGATCCGCCCCGAGGACCACTACGTCGCCCTGGTCGACCAGACCGCCGACCCGGCCCGCCCCCACATCCACGCCAGCGCGGACATCCAGGTCGAACGGCAGGACACCCTCCAGGCGGTGCTGCCCGACGGCACCCGGTTCCCGGTGATCGACGTCTTCGGCCACGTCCTGACCACCCTGGCCATGGACCTGTTCCGCCTGCTCCCGGAAGCCCCGCACACCCCGCGGATCACCGTCGACAACCTGGTCGTCACCCGCGAGACCTGGCGCTTCCCGGCCGCCGAGGTCACCGCCGCCGAGGAGAAGTCCGAACCCCGCCGTTTCGTTCGCCTCCGCCAATGGCGCGAGACGAACACCCTGCCCCGCTTCGTCTTCGTCACCTCCCCGGCCGAACCCCGCCCGTTCTACGTCGACTTCGACAGCCCCGTCTACCTCAACATCCTGGCCAAAGCCATCCGCCGCCTCGCCCGCAAGGACCCGGCCGCCCAGCTCACCATCACCGAGATGCTGCCCACTCCGGACCAGGCCTGGCTGCCCGACCACAACCGCGAACCGCACACCGCCGAACTCCGCTTCGTCGCGGTGGCCGATCCCCGCTGAGCACAACACAAAAAGCCCCCGCCCCGGAAACTCGGGGCGGGGGCTCGACGCTGTGTTCAGCGGACCGCGACCGGCTCCGCCACCGGCCGCGCCGAATCCAGACTGGGCGCGTTACGCACCGCCGGACTCACCGTGGCCACGATCGCCAGCCCGATCATCCACACCGCCAGCGCCCACACCGTCGCCCGCGCCCCGATCCACTCCAGCGCGAACCCGCCCAGCAACGAGCCCAACGGCACCGCGCCGAACGCGATCATCCCCGCCGCCCCCAGCACCCGACCCTGGATGTGATCCGGCGTCACCGCGAGCTGATACGCCGAGATCGCCACATTCCACACCGGACCGACAAAGCACATCAACGCGTACACCGCGCCCAGCACATAGGGATTGGGCACCAGCAACACCATCGGCACCAGCAGGCCCCAGGCCCAGTTCGCCGCGATCACCACCACCTTCATCGACAGCCTGCGCTCCAGCGCGGGCGCGGCCAGCGAACCCAGCACCCCGCCCACCGCGGCCAGTCCGAACATCACACCCACCAGGGTCGGCGAGGCGCCGTAGTCCGCGGCCATCACGATCACCACCAGGAACAGCGCGCGGAACAGGAAGTTGCTGCCCGCCACCAGGAACGTGGTCATCCGCAGGAACGGCTGCCGCCACAACCAGGCGATCCCGGCGCCCAGCTCCAGCCGCCGCGGCTTGCGCTCGGCCTGGAAATCGGTGCGGATCAACAACAACGAGACCAGGGACACCAGGTAGGTCACCGCGTCGAACAGGAACGGCACCGCCCGGCCCAGCCCGAACAACGCCCCGCCCAGCGGCTGACCCAGCATCGCCGCACCCCGCTCCCTGGCCTCGTTGCGGGACAAGGCGAAGGTCAGATGACTCGGGTGCACCACGTTCGGCACCGCGGCCGCCGCCGCGATCTTGAACGTCACGGTCAGCACCCCCTCGACGAACCCGACCGCCAGGATGTGCGGCAACGTCAGCGAATCGCTCACCAGCGCCACCGCCAGGGTGCCGATGGCCAGCGCGCGCAGGATGTCGCACCAGATCATCACCCGCTTGCGGTTCCACCGGTCCACCAGCGCGCCGGCCGGCACCTGGAACACCAGTTGCGGCAGCAGCGCGATGAACCCGCTCAGCCCGGCGTCCACCGGTGAACCGGTCAGCGCCAGCACCAGCAGCGGATAGGCCACGCTGGAGGCGTTCGCGCCGAGGCTGGACACCGCCGAACCCGACCACAACAGCAGGAAGTCCCGGTTACGCCGCAGCGGCGGCACCTCTTCGCTCATACGCCCGATGGTTCTCGGCGTCCAGAGCAGGACACAGAGAAGGACCGGCAACCACGCAGGCAGTCCCGGTTGCCGACAGAGGTACCACGCTGACTCTGCTCTACCACCGCCTCCGCTCGGCAGGCTGTCCACTGATCGGCCGACCCGGAGCAGGAAGGCGAACGGATGAGCACCAGCTCAATCTCCCGCGCGGAACTGTTGCAGCGCAGACTGCGCGGTCTCAGCCCCGCCGCACCGGACGCCGGGATCACCCCGGTCGCCAGGGATGGCGCGCTGCCGCTGTCGTTCGCCCAGCGGCGGCTGTGGGTGCTGGACCAGATCCAGCCCGGCGGCACCGAGTACCTGATGCCACTGCGCCTGCGGTTGCGCGGGCCCATCGACGTGCCCGCGTTGCGCGCAGCCCTGGACGAGATCGTGGCCCGGCATGAGATCCTGCGCACCCGGTACTCCACAGTGGACGGTGAGCCGGTCCAGGTGATCGACCCGCCCGCGCCGATCAGCTGGCGCGAGGCCGACCTGCGCGGCGCCAATTCGGCCGCCCGGATCGCCAAGCTGATCGACGCCGACGGACAGCGCCCGATGGATCTGGCCGCCGAGCACCCGATCCGGGCCCTGTTCATCCGGCTCACCGCCGAGGACCAGATCCTGCTGATCACCACCCACCACATCGCCGCCGACGGCTGGTCCGAGTCGGTGCTGCTGGCCGAACTGGACAGTCTCTACGCCACCTTCGCCGCCGGCATGCCCTCGCCGCTGCCGCCGGTCCCGGTGCAGTACGCCGATTACGCCGCCTGGCAACGTGATCAGCTCGCCGGTCCGAAGCTCGCCGAGCAGCTCGCGCACTGGCGCAAGACCCTGGACGGCCTCACCCCGCTGGCGCTGCCTACCGACCGGTCGAGAGGCCCGATCCGGGACCCGCGCGGAGCCAGCGAGAACTTCACCGTGCCCGCGACCCTGGCCGAACCGCTGCTCGCCCTGGGCAGGCAGCAGGGCGCGACGCCGTTCATGGTGCTGCTGGCCGCCTTCCAGCTGCTGCTCGGCCGCTACGCCGGTCAGCACGACGTGGTGGTGGGCAGCCCGGTCGCCGGTCGCGACCGCGCCGAGACGCAGAACCTGCTCGGGCTGTTCGTCAACACCGTGGTGCTGCGCACCGACCTCTCCGGCGACCCGAGCTTCCTCGACCTGCTCAGCCGGGTTCGCGAGACCGCCCTGGACGCCTACGCGCACCAGCACACCCCGTTCGAGCGCATCGTCGACGCACTGGCTCCTGAACGCGATCCGTCCCGGAACCCGCTGTTCCAGGTCGTCTTCCAGCTCACCAGCCAGCAGGCCACCGAACTGAGCGGCCTGCGCGCCGAGCAGGAGCCGGTCGAGTGGAACGCGGCCAAGTTCGACCTCGGCCTGGCCCTGGCCACCCACCCCGACGGCTCCCTGACCGGCCAGCTCGAATACGCCACCGCGCTGTTCGACGCCGCCACCATCCAGCGGCTGATCGGCCACTTCACCCAGCTGCTGACCAGCATCGTCGCCCTACCGACCGGTCGGGTGGGAACCCTGCAACTGCTCACCCAACCCGAACGCGAGCAGCTGCTCGGCCCGTGGGGCGGCACCGGCCGCCACTTCCCGGCGGCGGAATCCCTGGCCGAGGTATTCCAGGCCCAGGTCCGGCGCGCCCCCGAGGCGATCGCGGTCCGGCACCGCGGCGCCAGCCTCACCTACGCCGAGCTGAACACCCGCGCCAACCGCCTCGCGCACGAGCTGCGTGCCCGTGGCGCCGGTCCCGACCACCTGGTCGGCGTCTGTCTGGACCGCGGCCTGGACCTGGTCATCGCCCTGCTCGGCGTGCTCAAGTCCGGCGCGGGCTACCTGCCCCTGGACCCGGCCGCCCCTACCGATCGGTTGGCTTACCTGCTGGACGACGCCGAGGTCGCCCTCACGATCACCGGCACCCCGCTGCCCGGCGTCGACAGCCTCCCGGTCGACCAGCCCGGCCGCCCGGACATCAACCCCGAACCCCTGGCCGCGCCGGACAACCTGGCCTACGTCATCTACACCTCCGGCTCCACCGGCAAACCCAAGGGCGTGCAGGTCACCCACGCCAACGTGCTGCGCCTGCTGCGGGCCTGCGAACCCGACTTCGGCTTCGGCCCCACCGACGTCTGGACCCTGTTCCACTCCTACGCCTTCGACTTCTCCGTCTGGGAACTCTGGGGCGCCCTGCTGCACGGCGGCACCGCGGTGGTCGTGCCGTACGAGATCTCCCGGTCCCCGCGGGACTTCCTCGACCTGCTGGTCAGCGAACGGGTCACCGTGCTCAACCAGACCCCCTCCGCCTTCCGCGGCCTGATCGAGGCGGTCACCCAGACCGACCTGTCCGCCGACGCGCTGTCCCTGCGCACCGTGGTCTTCGGCGGCGAGGCCCTGGACATCACCGAACTCGCGCCCTGGCTCGACCGCTTCGGCGACCAGCGGCCCGAACTGGTCAACATGTACGGGATCACCGAGACCACCGTGCACGTCACCTACCGTCCGGTCGGTAGCGGCGACCTGCACGGGGACCAGCGCAGCCCGGTCGGCGGCGCGCTGCGCGACCTCCGGCTGTACGTGCTGGACGCGGAACTGAACCCGGTCCCGATCGGCGTGCCCGGCCAGGTCTACGTCTCCGGCCCCGGCCTGGCCCGCGGCTATCTCGGCCGCCCCGCCCTCACCGCCGACCGCTTCGGCCCCGACCCCTACGCCACCACCCCCGGCGCCCGCATGTACCGCACCGGCGACCTGGCCCGCTACCGGGCTGTGCCCACGCTCGACCCTGCGAGCAGGTCTTCGGTCGCTGACCTGGAGTTCCTCGGCCGCGCCGACAACCAGGTCAAGATCCGCGGTCATCGCATCGAGCCCGGCGAGATCGAAGCCGCCCTCACCGCCCACCCGGCCGTGGACAAGGCCGTCGTGCTGGCCCACCAGTCCCGCCTGGTCGCCTACTTCACCGGCGCGCCTGCCGAGATCACCGACCTGCGCGAACACCTCGGCCGGACCCTGCCCGCCTACATGGTGCCCGCCCTGTTCGTGCCTCTGGAGTCCTTCCCGCTCACCGTGAACGGCAAGATCGACCACGCCGCGCTGCCCGATCCGGACGCCCACCGCGCCCAGCACACCGCCGATCAGCTCGCCCCGCGCAACCCGGTCGAACAGATCATCGCCGAGACCTGGGCCGAGGTGCTCGGCGTGCCCACGGTCGGCGTGCGGGACAACTTCTTCACCCTGGGCGGCGACTCCATCCGCGCCATCCGGGTGGTCGGCGCGCTGCGCCCGCGCGGCATCGACCTGTCCGTGCAGAACCTGCTGCTGCACCAGACCGTCGAGGAACTCGCCCGGTTCAGCGAGACCCGCGACCAGTCCACAGTGGACAACGCCGAGGAGCGCCGGGTCGACGCCTTCGCCCTGCTCGACCCGGCGGACCGGGCCGCGTTGCCCGCCGGGCTGGTGGACGCCTACCCGATGTCCATGGTGCAGGCCGCCATGGTCTACCAGATGATCGCCGACAGCGAGGAAAACCCGTACCACAACATCACCCTGCTGCCGATCAACGACGACGGCCCGTTCGACCTGACCGCACTGCGTCAGGCCGCGGCCCTGCTGGGACAACGGCACGAGATCCTGCGCACCTCCTTCGACCTCAACGGATTCAGCCAACCGCTCCAGCTCGTGCACCCGACGGGCGCGATCGAGGTCGGCTACCACGACCTGCGGGACAGCGCCGATCCGGACGCCGAGATCCAGCGCTTCATCAGCACCACCCGCGCCACGCCGTTCGACGTCGGCACCGCGCCGATGCTGCGCTTCCACGCCCACCAGACCGCCACGGACCGCTGGACGTTCTCCTTCATCGAGTGCCACGCCATCCTGGACGGCTGGAGCCACCACTCGCTGATCACCGAGCTGATGGCCGACTACCGCGCCCTGCGCGCGGGCCGCGAACCTGCCGAGCCGACCGTCCACAGTGTCCGGTTCGCCGACTACATCGCCCTGGAACAGCGCTCCCTCAAGGAGAACACCGACCGCGAGTTCTGGCAGGACAGGCTCGGCCGGCTCGACCGGGTCGAACTGCCCGAGGGCTGGGCGGCCGAACCCGGCAGCGGCGAGACCGCGTACAAGATCGGCGTCCCGATCGCCGACCTCGAACCCGGCCTGCGCGCCCTCGCCGTGGTCGCGGGCGTCTCGCTCAAGAGCGTGCTGTTCACCGCGCACCTCAAGGCACTCAGCGTGCTCAGTGGTTCCACCCGGTTTCACACCGGCCTGGTGTGCAACGGGCGGCTGGAGACCAGCGGCGGCGAGACCGTGCGCGGCATGCACCTCAACACCGTCCCGGTCGGCGTCGAACTGACCGGCTCGACCTGGCTTGACCTGGTGCGCCAGGTCTTCGCCGAGGAGGTCGCGGTCTGGCCGCACCGCCGGTTCCCGCTGCCGGAGATGCAGCGCGCCTGGGGCGGCGGCGCCTCGCTGGTGGAAACCGCGTTCACCTACCTGGACTTCCACGTGCTGGACGCGCGCCGGATCGAGTCCGCCGGGGTGGTCGACGTCAGCCCCAACGAGTTCGCCCTGGATGTCTGGACCTTCCCCGGCGCGCTGTTCCTGGCCGCCCGGCCGGAGCGGATCAGCCGCGCCAACGGCGAACGCCTGGCCCGGCTGTACCGGCGAATCCTGGAACTCATGGCCGCCGACCCGGGCGGCAACGCCAGCGACAACGGCTTGGACGAGGTGGAAACCGCGCGGCTGCTGTCCTTCGCTCACGGCGAGGTGGCCGAGTATCCGGAGCTGTGCCTGCACGAGCTGTTCGAGCAGCAGGTCAGCCGGACCCCGGACGCGACCGCCCTGCACTGTGCAGACGGGTCCACTGTGGACTATTCCGCGCTCAACGCCCGCGCCAACCGGATCGCACATCACCTGCGCTCCCTCGGTGTCGGCCAGGAATCCAGGGTCGGCATCCTGCTCCGCCGCGGCCCGGACCTGGTCGCCGCCCTGCTGGGTGTGCTCAAGGCGGGCGCCGCCTACCTGCCGCTCGACCCCACCCACCCGGCCCAGCGCCTCACCGACCTGCTCGCCGAGACCCACGCCGAAGTCGTGCTCGCCGAATCCGCCACCGCACATCTGGTGCCCGGCAAGGAACTCGTCCTCCTCGACCAGAGCGACCTCGACCACCAGTCCACAGCGGACCTCGGTCGCACATCCACTCCGGACTCGCTGGCCTACATCATCTACACCTCCGGCTCGACCGGCACGCCCAAGGGCGTCATGATCGAACACCGCAACCTGGTCAACTACGTGCTGTGGTGCCTCGGCGCGTACACCCCGTTGCGCGGCAAGGGATCCCCGCTGTACTCCTCGGTCGCCTTCGACCTGCCGGTCACCTCGATCTTCCCCGCGCTGCTCACCGGCCAACCGGTCACGATCACCGCCGACGACGGCACCCCGGGCATCGACGCCCTGGTGGCCGCGCTGGAGGAAGGCGAGTTCGGCCTGCTCAAACTGACCCCCTCACACCTGGCCGTGCTCAACCAGTCGCTCACCCCGGCAGCGGCCCGCCGGGCCACCGGCCGGATCATCGCCGGCGGCGAGGAACTGGTGCGGGACATGGTGTCCACCTGGGCACAACACGCCCCGGACACGGTGGTGGACAACGAGTACGGCCCTACCGAGACCACCGTCGGCTGCTCCTGGTTGGAGGCCCCGGCCAACGGCCTGGAACCCGGGGTGCTGCCCATCGGCAAGCCCATCGCCAACACGGTGATGCGGGTGCTGGACGCCAACCTGGAGCTGGTGCCGGTCGGCGTGGCGGGGGAGCTGTACATCGGCGGCGCCCAGCTCGCCCGCGGCTACGTCGAACGACCTGAGCTGACCGCCGCCCGGTTCATCCCGGATCCCTTTGCCGCACAACCGGGTGCGCGGCTGTACCGCACCGGCGACCTGGCCCGCTACCGCGCCGACGGCGTGCTGGAGTTCGCCGGCCGGGTCGACCACCAGGTCAAGATCCGCGGCTACCGGATCGAACTCGGCGAGATCGAGGCCGCCCTGCACCGCCAGATCCCGCTGCAGGACGTCATCGTGCGCGTGCACATCGCGTCCGCCGGCGACAAGGAACTCATCGCCTACCTGGTCCCCGCCGAGGACACCACCCTGGATCTCCCCGCCCTGCCAGCGAAACTGGCCGAGATCCTGCCCGATTACCTGGTGCCCCAAGCCTTCCTCGAACTCGACGAGCTGCCGCTGACCAGCAACGGCAAGGTCGACACCGCCCGGCTCCCGCAACCCGAAGTGGCCAGGAGCAGTGCCCGGTTCCAGGCGCCGCGCACCGCGCTGGAGAACATCCTGACCCGCGCCTGGGCCGGGGCGCTGAAACGGGGCCGGATCGGCGTGCACGACAGCTTCACCGAACTCGGCGGCCACTCGCTCAGCGTCATGCGGATCATCGTGAAACTCCGCGAGGAACACGGCATCCGACTGTCCTTCCGGGACTTCTACGAGCATCGCACCGTCGCCGAACTCGCCCGCGTGCTCGGCGACGGCAGCGCTGAACAGTCCGAAGTGGACAGTCTGGACGCGGTGGTGTGGCTGCGCCGCGGCGGTACCAGAGCGCCCCTGTTCTGCGTGCATCCCGGCAGTGCGCACTGGTTCGCCCAGCTTGCCGAACACCTCGACCCGGACCAGCCGGTCGCCGCCTTCGAGTGGCCCGGCCTGAGCCGCCGCTGCCCGGCGCCGGAGAGCGTGCACCACATCGCCGAACTGAACCTCGCCCAGCTCCGCCGCCTGCAACCCAGTGGTCCCTACCGACTGCTCGGTTGGTGCGGCGGCAGCCAGATCACCACCGAGATGGCCCGCAGGCTGCGCGCCGAGGGCGAGCAGGTCACCTTCATGCTGCTCGACCCCGCGCTGGACAGCTACGAACGCGCCAACATGCACGAGTTCATGGCCCGCTTCCGCCGCGCCGAACACCTGTTGGCCGAACTGGCCACCGCCCCCGCCGAGGAGGTGCCCGGTCTCCAGGAACAGGCCGTGGCGGTGCTGGAACTGATCGTCGACGACGGCCGGATCGACCCGCCGGTGCCGGGCGATGAGTTCTGGCCGGCCAGGGTGCGGGTGTGGCGCGAGCTGCTGCAAACCCGCCTGGACTACCGGCACGAGCCCTATCCCGGGCCACTGCACCTGATCGCCGGGGACGAGCTGGCCGCCGGTGAACACGAGGTCGCGGTCGGCGTGAACTTCGTCGACTACACCCAGCGCTGGGCCGAACTGGCCACCGGCGGGCTGGACGTGCACCGGGTCGGCGGCAACCACCTCGGCGTTCTGCGGGCGCCGCAGGTCGCCGAGGTGGCGCGGGTGCTGACCCGCCTGATGGCAACCCCCGAAGACGCGCAGAAGGATGTGAACTGATGTCGATGGTCCTCGAGGTCGACGCGCCCGCGGGCGTACTGACCCTCAACCGCGCCAACGCACTCGCCGTCGAGGAGGTCGCGAGCGCCTTACTGTCTACCGAGGATGGACGCGTTGACGACCGCGGCTGGGTGCGCGCGGCCGCGGAGCGCGCGCACGAGCTGCCGATCTCCCTGCGCCGCGCCCTGTCCGGCTACCGGCGGGACTCCGGCCCCAGCGGCGCGCTGGTGATCCGCGGCCTCCCGGTGGACGAGTCTCTGGTGCCGGAAACCCCTACGCAGAGCGGATCCGTGCAACGCGCGGCCACCATCCCGGCCGCCACGCTGATGATGGTCACCCACCTGCTCGGCGACGTGATCGCGTTCCGCCCGGAGAAGTCCGGCGCGCTGGTGCACAACGTGGTGCCGGTGCCCGGCAGCGAGGATTTCCAGGGCAACGAGGGCTCGGTGCTGCTGTCCTTCCACAACGAGAACGCCTTCCACGACAACCGGCCGGACTACGTGCTGCTGCTGTGCCTGCGTGCCGACCACGACCGGGAGGCCGGCCTGCGCACCGCGTCCATCCGCCAGGTGCACGACCTGTTGAGCGACCAGAGCCGGGAAGTGCTGTTCCGCCGGGAATTCGTCACCGCCCCACCCCCGTCCTTCGGCCTGCCCGCTGGCGAGACCGAACCGCACGCGGTGCTCGCCGGCGCCCCCGACGACCCGGACGTCCTGGTCGACTTCGCCGCCACCACCCCGCTCACCGAGCCCGCCCGCACCGCCATGGCCGAACTGCAGAACCTGTTCGCCGCCAACGCGTTGACCCACTATCTGGTGCCCGGCGATCTGGCCATTGTGGACAATCGAGTGACCGTGCACGGCCGCACCGGGTTCACCCCGCGCTACGACGGCCAGGACCGCTGGCTGCAACGGAGTTTCGCCACCCAGGACCTGCGGCGGTCCCGGGTGCACCGGATCGGCGACGGCCAGGTGCTGTACGGCTGAGCGGACCCCAGGCGTGGGCTTCGGCGGCGGAGCCCACGCCTGGCCCATCGGAGGGGCCATGGAACAGGCAGTCCTGCACCGCATCCACAGTTCGCACACCCACGCCAAGATCACCGTCACCGGCCAGGTCCTGCTGGCCCCGTTGCTCCGCGCGATCGCGAACCAGCAGGTCCCCACCTACGCCATTACCTACCGACCGGACGGTTGGGCCGCGATAATCCCCAGAACCGCAGGCGCCCGCGTCGCCGCGGCCCTCCAAGCGGCCCGGCCGCACCTCGGCTTCACCCACCTCACCCTGGACAGCGACATCGCCGAGGTGGCGGTCACCGGCTCCGGCCTGCGCTCGGACCCCGCCATCCACCCGATCTTCTGCGAGGCCCTGACCAGAATCGGCGTCACCCTGGACTTCATGTCCGCCACCGGCAACCGCCTGGCAGTGCTGTGTCCCGACCGTCAAGCCGCCCCCGCCATCCGTGCCCTGCGCGAGGCCCTGGAGATCACGGTCGCCGGAGTCCTACTAACGGATGGCTCATCCGCTTATGCTACGGTGCAGGCGGATAGCAAATCCGGTTAGCAGGAGGTAGCTGTGCGGACCTGGACCCTCGCCACCATGCCCGACCAGACCGGCCGCACGGCAGTGATCACCGGCGCCACCAGCGGCCTGGGCCTGGCTGTCGCGCAAGCCCTGTCCGCCCGCGGCGCCCGAGTCATCATGGCCGTCCGCAACCCCGCCAAAGCGGAAGCCCTGCGCCCCCAGTTCCCCAGCGCCAACCTGGCCATCCACAAACTCGACACCTCCGACCTGGACTCGGTCAGATCCTTCGCCACAGACCTGGAATCCCGCGGCGACCAGGTAGACGTCCTGGTCAACAACGCCGGCATCGGCAACCAACCGCACGCGGTCTCCGCCCAGGGCCACGAACTCCACCTGGCCACCAACCACCTGGGCCACTTCCTGCTGACCGCCCTGCTGCTGCCCAACCTGGCCAACGGTAACGACCCACGCGTGGTGACGGTGGCGTCCTTCCTGTACAAACTCGGCCACTTCGACTTCGACAACCTCCACCTCACCCGCGGCTACAGCTCAGGCCGCGCCTACGCGAACTCCAAACTCGCCAACGTCCTATTCGCCACTGAGTTGGATCGTCGCCTCCGCGCCACAAACTCCCCAGTCAAAAGCATGCTCACCCACCCCGGCATCGCCCGAACCCCCATGCTCAGCAGCGCCCCCGGCCCGATTGTCAGCCGCATCACCGGCAGCATCGCCGGCTTACTCGGCCGCCCGGTAACCCAAGCAGCCCTCCCCATCAACTACGCCGCAACGGCCCCCGAAGCCCCCGCCGGCCAGATGCTCTCCCCAGGCAAAACCCTCCACAAAAACCAGGTAACCCAAGAACCCCTCCGCGGCCGAGGCCTGACCCCCATCGCCACCACCACCCTCTGGACCCACTCGGAAGCCCTCACCAACGCCACCTACCCCACCCCCCAAACCCCCTGACCGGCACCCTGTGGACAGCCACCCCCACGCCGCCAACTTCCCCGCTATGTTCAACTCACGACCAATCCACCCACCGCGCCCCGCGTCCCCAGAACCCTCGCGAACCGCCCCCACCCCGGCTCGCAACTGAACCTCGGGCTCCACAAGTCGCAACGAGTAACGAATCCCCGCTCCATCGATCGCTAGCAAGAGTGAACCTGGAATCCCCGTAATAGTGAACGCTCCAGGGAACTCAGCCCCATGGTCATTTCGTTACCGCAGTACAAAGCGGAGGGCGGCGCAGGACACCCCCAGGTCCCCAACCCAGCCCACAGGACCCAGCGCGGCCCACCCCGGCAGAGGCCCAAGAACGGAAGCACCCGGGCTCCGACACGACTCGCCCAACCGGCCACCGGAAGAACGGGAACACCCAAGGCCCGGAGAAGCGCCAAGGCCCAGAGAAACGCCAAAGGCCGGAGAACGGAAGCACGCTCCGCGAGCGAGAGCTGCCCCGGGCACGGGATGAGAACGCACCGGCGTGACCTGTGCAGGGCGCCTGCGCCTGGACATCCGGCCCCAGCCCGTCTGACGCCAGGTCGGCTGGCAGCTCAGCCCGCCTGATGCGACCGCCGAGCCTTCAACACCTTCCGCACGCTGAACGGCACCAGGTTCACTCCGGGCCCAGGCGGCGGGTTGCGGATGGCCGCCGCGATCCGGACATTGATCGCTTCGATGATCGCCCGAGCCTGGGCCTCAGTGGGCGCCGCCAGTGCCGCGTCGTAGGCCGTCTCCGCATCGCGGCGCAAGATCAGACTTGGCGGCAGGTTGGTGAGTTGTTCCTCGGCCAGCTTCCGGTTGAGCCACCACATCTCCTCGTAAGGCTGGTTGGCATCGGGTAGGGGTTTGCCCGCGCCTGCGAGGTTGTCGAACTCGCCGCGTTCCATCGATTCGCGGATCTGGCGTTCGACCCAGGTCTCCCAGCCGGCTCCGGCCGGTTTCCGCTCGGTCATGGCCGGTCCTCGGGCTTGGGCGTAGGAGCGGCTGTGGGCGCGAGATCGGGGGCGGGCGCGGGATGGGGATGGGGATCGGGTGCGGCTGGGAGATCCGCTGTGGGTGTGGGCGCGGGATCGAGTGCGGGCGCGGGCGCGGCTGAGGGCGCGGGTGTGGGTGCGGCCACCGGCCCGGGAGCGGTCGTGGGCGCGGTCGCACCCTGGGGCGCGGATGCCGAGGCGGATGTCGATGTGGCTGCGGGCGCGGGTTCCAGGGAACGGCTCATGAAGAGGGCGGTTTCGGTGGGGGTGCTGGTGCCGGTGTACAGGGTGGTGTCGAGGCCACAGAAGGTGAAGCCCCAGTGCTGGTAGGCGCGGATGGCTGGGGCGTTGAGGTTGGTGACTTCCAGCCAGTAAGTGCGGGCGCCCTGGGATTTGCCGTAGGTGGCGCCTTGTTCCATCAGGGCCCGGCCGAGGCCTTGGCCGCGGTGGGTGGGGGACAGCTCGATGGCCGTGATGGACAGGCGGTGGTTCCAGGTTTCGTGGGTGAGGGCGATGAAGCCGCACAGGGTGTCGCCTTCGGTGGCGACGTAGACCTGGGTGGGGGCGTCGGCGGGGTCTTCGTCGACTGGGTAGGTCTTGTGGATGGGGGTGGGGAGGGGGCGTTCTTTCAGCTCGAAGCCTTGGGGGGTGGTGGTGACTTCGATGATCGCGTCTGTGGTGAAGGAGTTGTCGATCTCGGGTAGGCGGGCGAGATCGGCGGGGGTGGCGGGGCGGATCGTTGGCACCTTTTCAGTCTGCCGGAACTCGGTGCGGAGCCGGACTGAGTCGTGTGCGCTGTGGGGACGGTGGCCCGGTGTGGGGCTGGAGGTTCGGCATGGGGGCGGAGTTTGGTTGGATCGCGCGCGCCGTGGTGGTGGGCGACTTACTATCCGCTGGTGTCCTACCTTGGCGACCTCGGCGAGCAGAACGCGATCTACCGCCCCAGCAGCGACGTGGAGTTCCTCCAGCGCCCCACCGGTCGCACGTTCTTCACCGCGCCCGGTTCCCTGACCGAGGGGCGATACGGGTTGTTTCGGTGGGACATGGACGGTACTGGGGGTGGGGCGGGGGCGCATTTTCATCGGACTTTTTCCGAGTCGTTCTACGTGCTCTCCGGGGTGGTGACCTTTTTCAATGGGGAGCGGCATATTGACGCTGGGGCAGGGGACTTTCTCTATGTGCCGGAGGGTGGGGTGCATGGGTTCGCGAACAACTCCGGGGAGCCTGCTTCCATGCTTGTGTTGTTCGCGCCGGGGGCGCCGCGGGAGGAGTTCTTTCGCGAACTCGTGGAGATCCGGGGGAGTGGGCGGGTGCTCAGCGATGACCAGTGGGCGGAGTTCTACGCACGGCATGACCAGTACCTGGTTTAGCGTCTTGGACAGGGTGGTCGCGGGGCCGGGCTTCCGTTGGCGCCGGTCTGAGACCCCGGGTGGTTACGATCTCCCCGATGCGCCCACCTGTGAGGATGTCAGCCTGCTTTGGCCCCACCGTGACGGTCTGATCTGGCTCCACCGGGGTTGGCTCGCCGGGAGGTTGTGACGGTTCGAGTTGGCCCCACCTACCGACTCGCCCACGCCCGGTCGGCGGCTGCGCACTGAGCCGACACTGTCGGTGGGAGCTGATTAGCTAGCCGAATGTTCGAGACTCCCGACGAGCTCCACAGCCTCCAAGTCCTGCTCGACACGTCTTTGGCCGGCTCCAGCAGCCACCTCAAATCGATCATCCGGCCAGGTGAAAGCACCTTGGACGCCGAGCAGGTCGTCCGAGTCTGCCACGGCATGTGCACCCTGGCCATCGCCACAGTCACCCGGCGCGGTGAGCCACGCATCAGCGGCGTCGACGGGCACTTCCTGCACGGCCGCTGGATCGTCGGCACCCACCGCCAGGCCGCTAAAGCCCGTCATCTCGCGGCGCGGCCCGGCATCAGCGCGACCTTCATGCGCGGCGAGCAGCTCGGCATCTTCACGCACGGACACGCCGTTCCGCTGAACCCCGAGGGGACGAGCAGCGACCCGACTTGGCCGGCAATCCGCGACTACCTCGTCAACCACTACGACGGCGACAGCGATGACCCGTTCTGGGAAGAGAACGTCTGGTATCGCATCGACCCCAGCTGGATGGTCGCCTACAGCACCGACCCCGTCGGGCTGCTCGACCAACTACCGTCAGTCTGAAGAGAGCTCGCGCGGGTCCACCTCAGGCTGTCACTCCGGGGCCAGCCGAGGTTGACATCTGCACACCTGGTAGCAAGGAGCACGATGACCTACCTCGCCGCTGACGCGCGTTACGACGCCATGCCCTATCGCCGGTGCGGTCGCAGTGGCCTGAAGTTGCCCGCGATCTCCTTGGGGCTGTGGCACAACTTCGGGCAGGCCAAGGATCTGGAGACCCAGCGCGACATCGTGCGGGCCGCCTTCGATCTGGGGGTCACGCATTTCGACCTGGCCAACAACTACGGGCCGCCGCCGGGTGCCGCGGAGGAGAACTTCGGGCGGTTGTTCGCCGCGGATCTGCGGCCGTACCGGGATGAGCTGATCGTCTCGACCAAGGCCGGGTACCTGATGCACCCGGGGCCGTACGGGGAGTGGGGGTCGCGCAAGTACCTGGTGTCCTCTTTGGACGCCAGTTTGCGGCGGCTTGGGCTGGACTACGTGGATGTCTTCTACCACCACCGGCCGGACCCGGACACGCCCATCGAGGAGACCATGGGAGCGCTGGATTCCCTGGTGCGTCAGGGGAAAGCGCTTTATGCGGGGGTGTCCAACTACTCGCCGGAGCAGACCCGGGAGGCGGCGGGGGTGTTGGCGGAGCTGGGCACGCCGTTGCTGATCCACCAGCCTTCTTACTCGATGGTGAACCGGTGGATCGAGGACGGGCTGCAGGATGTGCTGGACGAGGTGGGCGCCGGCTCGATCGCGTTCTCGCCGTTGGCGCAGGGGTTGCTGACCGATCGCTACCTGGATGGGATTCCGGCTGACTCGCGGGCCGCGGGGGCCAGCCCGTTCCTCAACGCCGAGCGGATCACCGAGCAGCAGCTCACGCTGACCCGTGGGCTCAACGAGGTCGCCCGGCAGCGTGGCCAGACCCTCGCCCAGCTCGCGCTGGCCTGGGTGTTGCGTGGGGAGCGGGTCACCTCGGCGTTGATCGGCGCGAGCAGTGTCAAGCAGCTCACCGACAACGTCGCGGCCACCGGCAAGCTGGACTTCGCGGAGGGGGAACTGGCCGAGATTGAGCGGTTGCTCGGCGGGAACTGACGTAGGCCGTTTGGGGCAGGCCACAGCCTGGGGCAGGCTGGGCGCCTGCCCCAGGCGGGGTCAGCCGGTGGCCAGTTCGTAGGCGCGTTGCGGCACGAACTGGCCCGCGGGGCCGATGCAGCCGTCGGACTCGCCGGGCAGTTTCACCCACAGGTAGGCCGCGATCAGCGGGTCGCCGGTGTTGGTGGTGCTCGGCGTGCCTACGGCGCGACCTGCCGGATCGCACCAATCACTGCCGAGCGGGCCGTTGCCGTTGCGGCTGGTGTCGATCACCGCGCGCAGCCGGGGACTGCCCAGCCGGGACAGGATGTCCTTGGCGTAGGCGGTTTCCGCGCTGGTGTGCCGGTAGTTGGACACGTTGAGCGAGATGCCGTCGGCACTGTTGAGCACGTCCGACTGGGTGAGCCGGGCAGCCATCTCCGCGGCACTGTGCCAGTTGGAGTGCGCGGCGTCGAAGTACACCCTGGCCGCGGCCGAACCGGACTTGAGCTTCTTGCCCGCGTACGCCATGGACGCCCGGGTTTCCGCCTGCTGGGCCTCGTTCTGGCAGTTGGACATCAGCGCCAGCACATCCGGTTCCAGCACGATGCTGGCCGGTCGGCCGGCCAGGCCCGCGGCGACCTGGTCCACCCACTGGCGGTAGGCGCTGTGACTGGAGGCGCCGCCGCCGCTGGGGCCGCCGCAGTCCCGGTTCGGGACGTTGTAGACCACCAGGATCGGCACCTTCCCGGCCCTGGCCGCCGCGCCGACCAGTTCGTCCACCTGGCCGCGCACGGTAGCGGTGTTGGTGCTGGTGAACCAGCGGGCCTGGGGCACCGCGGCGATCCGGTCGCGGATCACCGGCATGCGGCCGTCACCGGGGTTGGCGGCCACCCATTTGGCCGCGTTGGTGGCCGGATCGACGTAGAAGCCCGAGGGTGCGGCCTGGGCCGGTGGGCCCAGCAGGGCGAGGGTGGCGAGCACCGTGCTGAGCACGGGCAACACTGACCATCTGCTCATCTGAACTCCGAGTTGCCGACGTGACAGGGACACAGGCGGCGGTTTCTGGGAGCGCTCCCAGAATGCGTCGGAGTCTACGGATGTGCTGCCCTGCTGGGAAGTGCGGTCTTTACAGTTGGGCGGGTGGCACCGTGCACGCGCATCTACCGACCGGTCGGTAGATGCGCGAAAATCAACCGTTGACGGCACGGCCGATCGCCGGACCGGTCAGGCCGAGGCGCGGCGGACCAGGCGGACCGGCAGCACCCGGCGGCGCGGTGGCGGGGTGTCGCCGTCGATGAGCTGCTGCAGGGTGGCCACCATCTGCCGGACCTGCTCCCGCGGGTCCTGATGCACGGTGGTCAGCGGCGGGTTGGTCGCCTCGGCCAGGCCGGGGTGGTCGTCGAAGCCGACCAGCGCCACATCCTCGGGCACTCGCCGGCCCGCGGTCTGCAGCGCGCGCAGGGCGCCGGCGGCCATGGGGTCGTTGCCCACGAAGACCGCGTCCAGGTTCGGCACCCTGGCCAGCAGCCGGCGCATGGCCTGCTCGCCGCCCTCGGTGGTGAAGTCGCCCTCCTCGGCCAGCCGGGCCGCGGCCCGGTCGGACAGGCCGAGGGTCTGCTGCCAGCCGGTACGCCGGTCCACCGCCGAGCGCTGGTCCTGCGGGCCGGTCACAGTGCCGATCCGCTTGCGCCCCAACGACCGCAGGTGCTCCACCGCGAGCTTCGCGCCGCCGGTGTTGTCGAAGTCCACCAGGTGCAGGCCGCGGATGGCCCCGCCCGGCCTGCCACCGCCGTAGACCATCGGCAGCCGCAGCGGACGCAGTGCGGCGGGCAGCTGGTCGGCCTGGTGTGAGGCGAAGATCAGCGCGCCGTCCACGTGTCCGCCGTCCAGGAAGCGCACCGTGCCAGGGATGTCCTCCTCGCTGTCCACCAGCATCATCAGCATCTGACTGCCCAGCGCGGACAACTGGCGGAAGGCGCCGCGGACGATCTCGGCGAAGTAGGGGTCCTCCAGGAACTTGGTCTCCGGCTCGGAGAGCACCAGGGCGACCGCGTTGGTGCGGCGGGTGACCAGCGAGCGGGCCGCCTGGTTGGGCGAGTAGCCCAGCTCGCGGGCGGAGTCGAGCACCTTCTCCCTGGACCGGGCGCTGACGTAGCTCTCCTCGTTGAGCGCCCTGGACGCGGTGGACCGGGAGACGCCCGCGTGCGCGGCGACATCCTCCAGCGTCGGCCGTGCCTCATCTCGGATCACACCCACCACCCTATCCGGCCCAGGCCACCAAACACGGCTTAACCCGGGCAACGCGGCCGAACGGCTGAAACCGGTCAGGACCCGACCTCCGCAGGGCGCTGATCCGGGGCGATCCCGGCATCCTGGAGAGCGCATTCCACGCTGCCGCCGCCACGGTCAGATGAGGAGCGTCATGCGGTTACCCGGACTCGCCGCGGTCGGGCTGATCCTGTTCGCCGTCGGTCTTTCCGGCTGCGACCCGGCCGAGGACCGCGGTGGCAGCGGCACGCTCACCTACTGGGCTAGCAACCAGTCGGCCAGCCTGGACCGGGACCGGGAGATCCTCACCCCGCGACTGGCCGAGTTCACCCGGCGCACCGGGATCGAGGTCGAGCTGGAGGTGATTCCCTGGTCGGACCTGCTCAACCGGATCCTGGCCGCGGCCTCCAGCGGGCAGGGGCCGGATGTGCTCAACATCGGCAACACCTGGTCGGCCTCGCTGCAGGCCAGCGGCGCGCTGCTGCCCTTCGACGAGCCAGCGCTGGCCAAGGTCGGCGGCCGGGACCGGTTCCTGCCCAGCACGCTGACCTCCACCGGCGCGGCCGGGCAGCCACCGGCCGCGGTTCCGTTGTACGGCCTGGCCTACGGCCTGTACTACAGCAGGAAACGCTTCGCCGAGGCGGGGATCAGCGCCCCGCCGGGCACCTGGGCCGAGTTCCTGGACACCGCGCGCAAGCTCACCGAACCGGCCAAGGACCGTTGGGGGCTGGGCATCATGGGATCCAGCTACACCTCGAACGCGCACCTCGCGTTCATCTTCGGCCGCCAGCACGGCGCGACCCTGTTCGAGGGCAACCGGTCCACTGTGGACTCACCGCAGCTCGCCGCGGGCATCGGGCAGTACCTGGACCTGGTGGCCGGGGCGAAGGTGGTCAACCCGGGCAACGCCGAATACCAGAACGACACCCAGCCGCTCAAGGACTTCGCCACCGGGCGGACCGCGATGGTGATGTTGCAGAGCCACGCCACCATGGGCTTGCACGCCAACGGAATGGCGGAACAGGACTACGGGGTCGCGCCGATCCCGGTGCCGGATCCATTGCCACCGGGCGGAAAACGGATCACCAGCCACGTGGCCGGGATCAACCTCGGCGTGTTCGCCGACACCGACAACACGGAGGGCGCGCTGAAGTTCGTCGAGTTCATGACCAGCCCGGACACCCAGCGCACGGTCAACGCGGCGCTCGGCTCGCTGCCGGTGGCCACCGCCGCCTATGACGATCCGCGGTTCCAGGGCCCGGTGACGCGGACCTTCCGGGAGGTGCTGGCCGGCACCGCCGAGACCATGCCGATGATCCCCCAGGAAGCCCAGTTCGAGACCCTGGTGGGCACCGCGGTCAAGGACCTCCTGGCCAAGGTCGCCGGTGGCGGGACCGTCGCGGTGGCCGACATCCGGGCCGAGCTGGCCGCGGTCGACGAGCGGATGCGCGGCGGCGGATGAGCGGATCGACCCCGGGCCGGCGCCGCGCGGTCCGGCTGCTGCCGTACCTGTTGCTGGCGCCCGCGTTGCTGGTCGAACTGCTGGTGCACGTGCTGCCGATGCTGGCCGGTGCGGTGATGAGCCTGTTGCGGCTCAACCAGTTCGCCATCCGCGACCTCACCCGGGCCCCGGCGGCCGGATTGGACAACTACCGGCTGGCCGCCGACCTGACCGGCCCGGTCGGCGCGGATCTGCTGCGCTCCTTCGGGATCACCCTGGCGTTCAGTCTGCTCGCGGTGAGTGGGGCGTTCCTGCTCGGCCTCGCGGGCGCGGTGGCGATGCGCAAGGCGTTCCGGGGCAGGGGATTGCTGCGCACGCTGCTGCTGATCCCGTTCGCACTGCCGGTGTTCTCCAGTGTGATCACCTGGAACTTCATGCTGCAACGCGACACCGGCCTGGTGAACACGGTGCTGGTGGACTGGCTCGGCCTCACCGAGGACCGGCTGTTCTGGCTGGTCGGGCCGAACAGCTTCGCGAGTCTGGTCGTGGTCGCGGTGTGGCGGACCTGGCCGTTCGCCTTCCTCACCATCACCGCTGGGCTACAGAGCATCCCGGCCGAGCTGTACGAGGCCGCCGACCTGGACGGCGCGGGACCGTGGCGCCGGCTGTTCGCGGTGACGCTGCCGCTGTTGCGGCCGGTCACCACGGTGCTCGTGCTGGTGCTGTTCCTGTGGTCCTGCAACGACTTCACCACCCCGTTCACCCTCTTCGGCGCGGCCGCCCCGGCCGAGGCGGACGTGGTGTCCCTGCACATCTACCAGTCCTCCTTCGTCACCTGGAACTTCGGCCTTGGCTCGGCGATGTCCATGCTGATGCTGGGTTTCCTGCTGCTGGTGACGATCGGCTACCTGGCGCTGACCGGACGGAGGCGGCGGGATGGGTGAGTCCGCGGTGGTGCGCTGGTCGCGGCGGTTGGTGATCGTGGCGCTGACCGGGTTCGCGCTCACCCCGGTGTACGTGATGATCACCTCCGCGGTGAAGCCGCTGCGCGATGTGCAGGGCCCGTTCACCGCCTGGCCCAGCGTGCTCACCCTGGAGCCGTTCCGGGAGATGTGGCGCACGGTGCCGCTGGCCCGGTACTTCCTCAACAGCGCGGTGGTCGCGCTGGGCGCCACCGCCTGCTCCATGGTGATCGCGATCCTGGCCGCGTACTCGTTGAGCCGCTACCGTTTCCGCGGCCGCGGCGCCTTCCTCACCGCGGTGCTGTCCACCCAGATGTTCCCCGGCATCCTGTTCCTGCTGCCGCTGTTCCTGTTGTTCGTCAACCTGGACCGGGTCACCGGGCTGCGCCTGTTCGGCAGCCAGGCCGGGCTGATCATCACCTACCTGACCTTCGCGCTGCCGTTCTCCATCTACCTGCTGCTCGGCTACTTCGACTCCATCCCACGGGAACTCGACGAACAGGCCACAGTGGACGGTTGCGGGCCGGTGGGCGCGCTGTTCCGGGTGGTGCTGCCCGCCGCGCTGCCCGGGGTGGCCGCGGTGGCGATCTACAGCTTCATGACCGCCTGGAGCGAGGTGCTCTTCGCCTCGGTGCTCACCACCGCCGACACCCGCACCCTGGCCGTGGGCTTGCGGGGTTACGCCACCCAGTCCAGCGTGTACTGGAACCAGGTGATGGCCGCCTCGCTGGTGGTGAGCATCCCGGTGGTGCTGGGGTTCCTGTTGCTGCAGAAGGCATTGGTGCGCGGACTGACCGCGGGCGCGGTCAAGGGCTGAGCCAGGCCAGCCGGACCCGGTCGGCCACCTCGGCGACAGACCGGTTGTCGGTGTCCACTCGGAGGTCGCCGATCGGGCGGCGAATCGGGGATTCGGCGGCGAGCCGGCGCAGCTCGTCCGGATCGCGGCCGCGCAGGTCGTCACCGGGGATCGGCGGCCCGTGTCCCTGGCCGCGCGCCAGGATCCGTTCGGTCAGCCGCTCGCGACCGGCCCGCAGCTCGCACACGGTCAGCCTGATCCCGGGCAGCGCCTCGGCATAGGAGTCGAGCACGGCGGGCCCACTGATATCGCCGGAGAGCACGAGCGACCGGATGCCGTTGGCGCGGAAGGTCGTCCAGGCCGAGGCGAGGTTGCGCGCGGTCAGCCAGGTCGAGTCCGGCTGGCAGAAGCCGAGCTGGGCCAGGTCGAGATAGGCGACGGCGACCCCGGTGCGTGCCAGGTGCGCGTAGACCTGCCAGCCCACCACCGACTTGCCGACCGCGCGCGGCCCGCACAACAGCAACGCGGTCACCGCGCCCACCGCTCCAGCACCAGCCGCGCCACCGCCACCGTGGACAGCCCGGTGGTGTCCACGCACAGATCGGCGAAGTCGTTGCGGTCCATGGCCTCGGCCTCCCGCACCGCGGCCTCGGCCAGTTCGGTCAGCCAGCCGCGCCGGTGGATCCGGTCCCGCAACTCTGTGGCCCTGACCCGCAACCGGCACAGCGTCACCGCCGCACCGGGCAGCGCGCCGGTGTAGCGCCGGGCGACGGTGGCGTTCTCCAGGATGCCGGAGACGATCAGCCCCTCTCTACCGACCGTTCGGTAGGCGGGCAGCATCGCGGCCAGGTTGGCCGCCTTGATCCGATGGTTGGCCGGGTCGTCGGCGGGGACGGGGGAGCACAGGCCGAGCTGATCCGTGTCGACATAGCCGGTCCCCGGCAGCTGGGTGTGGATCTCCCAGCCCACCGTGGACTTGCCCACGCCGGAAGGGCCGCACAGCCACAGCACCGGGAAACGATCACCAGCCACCCGGTGCAGGGTAGTGCGGCCCGGATCGGGGCGGCCAGCGGATTTCAGGCATCCGCGATCCGGTCCAGCCACTCCACCAGCAGCGCCTGCTCGGTCCCGGACAGTGCACCCACCGGATCGCTGCGCAGCGCGGCGGCCAGTCCGGCGGCGCGGGCGGGCACATCGGTGTCGCCGAGCGCCTGCCCGCCGGTGGTGATTGAGCTGATCACGTGCTCCCGGGCGGCGGCGGCGAACTCCATGTCCCGCTCGTCCTCCGGGGTGCCGATCAGGGTCAGCACCACGCCCTTGCCGGTGGCGTGCACCAGTTCCGCGCCGCGGCTGACGCTGACCCGCAGCTGGCCTGCCTCGGCGATGCGCTGCACGATCCGGCGCAGCTTGTTCTCCGCCTCCTTGCCCGCCGCGGAGGAGGCGCCCGCCTTCGGATCGCCGTACATCAGCAGGTAGAAGGCGGGGTGGGTCAGGCCGAACTGGACGTGCAGGTCCCAGCCGCGGCGCAGGTCCTCGACCGGATTGTCGCTCTCCCCGAGGGCGACCTTGTCGGTCAGGTACTCGGCGAAGCCGTGCGCGGCCACCGCCTCCAGGAGGCCGTCCTTGTCCCCGAACAGTCGGTAGAGAGTGGGTGCCTGCACCCCGGCCGCGGCGCTCACCGCACGGGTGGACACCGCGTCCCGGCCGCCCTCGGCCAGTAGCTCGGCAGCCGCTCTCACCAGGCGGTCCCTGGTGGCCTCGGCGCTCTTCTCGGTCATGCAATCAACGATAACAAACTTCTAGTAGCGTCGCTCCGGTATCAGTGATACGGTGATGTCGTTAGCAACGGAAACGCCAGTTAGGGAGTGGAACGATGACTGTTCCTGCGCAGCAGCGGGTCGCGATCGTCACCGGTGGATCGCGCGGCATCGGCCGGGCGAGCGCACAGCGGCTGGCCGCCGACGGCCAGGCCGTGGTGCTGGTCTACGGCGGCAACAAGGCCGAAGCCGACCAAGCGGTAGGTGAGATCACCGCGGCCGGTGGGCAGGCCATCGCGGTGCAGGCCGACGTGGCCGACGAGGCGGCGATGACCGCGGTGTTCGACGCGGCCGAGCAGGCCTTCGGCGGGGTGGACGTGGTGGTGCACGCCGCGGGGATCATGCACCTGTCCACCGTGGCCGACCTCGATCTGGATCAGCTCGACCGGCTGCACCGGACCAACATCCGCGGCCCGTTCGTGGTGGCCAAGCTGGCCGCGAACCGGGTCCGCCAGGGTGGCGCGATCATCAACTTCTCCACCTCGGTGATGGGCACCCTGCTGCCGACCTACGCCGCCTACACCGCCGCCAAGGGCGCGGTGGAGGTGCTGACCAAGATCCTGGCCAAGGAGCTGCGCGGCCGGGACATCACGGTCAACGCGGTGGCCCCCGGCCCGACCGCGACCGCGTTGTTCCTGGAGGGCAAGGACGCCGACCTGATCGACCGGATGGCCAAGATGGCCCCGCTGGAGCGGATCGGCACGCCGGCGGACATCGCCGAGGTGGTCTCGTTCCTGGCCGGTCCGGCGCGCTGGGTGAACGCGCAGGTGTTGCGCGCCAACGGCGGCATGGTCTGATGAGCGGGCAGGTTCAGGCCGGGGGATCGGTGAGGTCCAGTGCGGCCAGGGTCGAGTCCAGCACCGCGATCTGCCGGGTGGGCCGGTAGGTCTCCGGATCGGCCACCGCCAGGGTGTTCATGCCCTCGATCAGCGAGACCAGGGACAGGCTCACCGTGGCCCGTCGCGCCTTGGTCCACTGTGGACGGACCTGGCCGACCAGGCGGTCGATCCGGCTGAGGAAGGCCCGGTTCGCGCTCCGGTGCCGGTCGGCGAGGTCGTCGTCACCCAGGGCGGCGGCCAGGTAACCCAGCCACACCCTGGCCTCCTGCTGTTTGGCCGGATCCACCGAGGCGGCGTGCCGCAGCACCGCGCGCAGCACCGCCGCCGGTGACCCGCCCGCCCCCGTCAGCTCGTCCATCGCGGCCCCGGTGCGTTCGTGCAGCAGATCCCTGGCGTGGCGCAGCAACGCCCGCTTGTCCGGGAAGCGGTGCAGCACCAGGCCGGTGGTGCAGCCCGCCGCCGCGGCCACCGCCCGCAGGGTCAGCCCCTGCGGACCGGTCTCGGCCATCAGTCGCCACACCGCGGCGGAGATCCGCCTGCCCTGCTCCGCCCGATCCGCGATCCTCGCCATCGGCCACCACCTCTCGTAACGCATGTTACCGTAACGTCTGTTACGACGAGAGGGGTGGCTGATGACCTTCCAGGTGACCGAGGTGAGCTGGGCGGATCCGGAGGGCGCCGTGCTGCGCAAGGCGCAGCAGGAGGAGCTGGACGCCCGTTACGGCATCGACGACCACGAGCCGGGAACCCCGCCCTCAGCGGCCGATATCGCGGTGTTCCTGCTGGCCAGGGACGCTGACGGGCAGGCGGTCGGTTGTGGCGCGCTGCGGGTGCTCGGGCCGGACTCGGTGGAGATCAAGCGGATGTACGTGACGCCGTCCGCGCGCGGCAGCGGGGTGGCGGTGGCGTTGTTGCGGGCACTGGAGAACGAGGCCCGGCGGCGGGAGTTGCGCACCCTGTTGCTGGAGACCGGGACCGAACAGCCGGAGGCGATGCGCTTCTATGAGCGCGAGGGCTACCGGCCGATCGAGAACTTCGGCGTCTACGTCGGCTCGGCGCTGTCCCGCTGCTACCGGCGGGACCTGTAAATCGGATGTCGCCGTGGTGGTCCGCACCTAGACTCGGGCCATGCCGACCATGCAGGACGTGTTGCTGGCGTTGACGAACTACTGGACGAGCCAGGGCTGCCTGGTCGTCCAGCCGGTCAACTCCGAGGTCGGCGCCGGAACCCTGAACCCGGCCACCATCCTGCGCGTGCTCGGCCCTGAGCCGTGGCGAGTGTCCTATGTGGAACCCAGTGTGCGCCCGGACGACTCACGCTACGGCGAGAACCCCAACCGGCTGCAGACGCACACCCAGTTCCAGGTGCTGCTCAAACCCGATCCCGGCCATGCGCAGGAGCTGTACCTGGGCAGTCTGGCCGCGATCGGCGTGGACGTGGCCGCGCACGACATACGGTTCGTGGAGGACAACTGGGCCTCGCCCGCCCTGGGCGCCTGGGGCCTGGGCTGGGAGGTGTGGCTGGACGGCCTGGAGATCACCCAGTTCACCTACTTCCAGCAGGCGGGCGGCCAGACCCTGGACCCGGTGTCGGTGGAGATCACCTACGGCGTCGAGCGGATCATGATGGCGGTGCAGGGTGTCGAGCACTTCAAGGACATCGCCTACGCGCCCGGCATCAGCTACGGCGAGGCGTTCGGCCAGGCCGAGTACGAGCTGAGCCGGTACTACCTGGACGAGGCCGATGTGCCGATGACCAGGGAGTTGTTCGAGGCCCAGGCCGCCGAGGCCCGCCGCCTGCTCGACCGGCGGCTGCCGGTGCCCGCGCACGGCTGCGTGCTGCGCTGCTCGCACCTGTTCAACGTGCTCGACGCGCGCGGTGCGGTCAGCGCCACCGAACGCGCCCAGTACTTCGGCCGGATGCGCGCGCTGGCCCGCGAGGTCGCCCAACTCTGGGCCGAGCGCCGCGCCGAACTCGGCCATCCCCTTGGCAGCACGGAATTCCCGCCGCCCGCCACGCTACCCGAGGTGCTGCCGGAGGTCACCGAACCGGCGACGCTGGTCTTCGAGATCGGCGTGGAGGAACTGCCACCGGCCGAGGTGACCCGCACCGTCGCGGCGGTCCGGGACGCGCTGGCCAGGCGGCTCGGCGCGACCCGGTTGGCGCACGGCGAGATCCGGGTGCACGGCACCCCGCGCCGGATCGTGGCCGTGGTGGACGCGGTCGCGCCGCGGGAGATCGACGCCGAACGCACCGTCCGCGGCCCCGGCCTTGACCGGTCCTATGTGGACGGTGTGCCGACCAAGGCCGCGCTGGGTTTCGCGCGTGGTCAGGGTGTCGCGGTCGAGGAGCTGGAACGGATCGGCGAGCACGTCGGCGTGCGCCGGATCGAACCCGGCCGGGGTGCGGTGACCGTACTGAGCGAGTTGCTGGCCCACCTGGTCGGCGAGTTGCGGGCGGAGCAGAACATGCGCTGGCACGATCCCGCGCTCTCCTTCGCCCGCCCGATCCGCTGGCTGCTCGCCCTGCTCGGCGACACTGAGATCCCGCTAGCGGTGTCCACAGTGGCCGGTGGCCGGACCACCCGGGTGCACCGCAGTGCGCCGCGGCCGGTGGTCGAGGTGCCCGATGCCACCGGCTACCTCGACTTTCTCAAGCAGCACAACGTGATCGCCGACGCCGACGAACGCAGGCGGCTGATCGTCGAGGCCGCCACCGCACTGGCCAAGGAAGTCGGCGGTGTGCCGGACTTCGGTGTGCTGGCCGAGGTGGTCAACCTGGTCGAGTCGCCGACCACCATCCTGGGTGGCTTCGACCCGGCCTACCTGGAACTGCCACCGGAGATCCTGACCACGGTGATGCGCAAACACCAGCGCTACCTGGCGGTCCGGGACGCCGAGGGCGTGCTGCTGCCGCACTTTCTCGCGGTGGCCAACGGCGACTGCGTGCCCGAGGTGGTGCGCGCGGGCAACGAGGCGGTGCTGCGGGCCAGGTACGAGGACGCGGCCTTCTTCTGGCGCGCCGATCTGACCCGCACCCCGGACAGCTTCCGCGCCGGCTTGGCCGCGCTGACCTTCGCCGACCGGCTCGGCTCGATGGCCGACCGCGCGGACCGCATCGCCGCGGTGGCAACGGAATTGGCCGCCGAGCTGCCGGTGGACCGGGACGTCCTGCGCCGCGCGGGCGAGCTGGCCAAATTCGACCTGGCCACCCACCTGGTCGTAGAACTGCCCGCGCTGGCTGGTGTGATGGCCCGCGACTACGCCCGCCGCGCCGGCGAATCCGAGGCTGTCGCCCAGGCCCTGTTCGACCTGGAACTGCCGCGCACCGCCACCGACGACCTGCCCGCCACCACCCCCGGCGCGCTGCTCGCCCTGGCCGACCGGTTCGACCTGCTGGCCGGCCTGTTCAGCGTCGGCGCCGCGCCCACCGGCAGCTCCGACCCGTTCGGCCTGCGCCGCGCCGCCCTGGGCATCCTCGCCATCCTGCGCGCCCGCCCCGAACTCCCGCTCACCCTGGACGACGGCCTGCGCGCCGCCGCCCGCCAGCTGCACATCGACCTACCGGCGCAGGCTCGCGATTTCCTGCTCCGCCGCTACGAACAGCAACTCCTGGACGCCGGTCACGACCATCGCCGGGTGGCCGCCGTGCTGCCCCTGGCCGCCTCGCCCGCGACCGCCGACGCCACCCTGCGCGAACTGGTCGACCTGAGCGCGGACCCGGGTTTCGCCAACCTGGTCGCCGCCCTGCAACGGGTCCGCCGGATCGTCCCGCCCGGCACCACCGCCGAGTACGACCCGGCCCGTCTGGTCGACCCCGCCGAGATCGCCTTGCACCAGGCCGTGTCCACGATGCCGTCCGCGACCGAGCTGGCCGGGTTCGCCCGCGCCGCAACGGTTCTCATCGACCCGGTCACCCGGTTCTTCGACGATGTCCTGGTGCTGGTGGACGATCCGGTCCTGCGCGCCACCCGGCTTGGCCTGCTCGCGCGCATCCGCGACCGGGCCGACCGGGTACTGGACTGGTCCGCGCTCTAGGCTGGCGAGTGAGATGAACCTGATCGCACACCTGGAAAGCCGCCTGGGCCCGGTCCAGCACGGCTGGGACACCGACCCGGACGGCGGGCCGATGCCGTTCACCATCGTCCAGTGCGACGGCGGGGCGCTGCCCGGCGTCACCACCTTCGCCACCGTCGGGCTCAGCGACAAACACCTGCGCTCCCGGACCTCGGGCAAGGGCATCCACCAGGAACTGCTGATCTCAGTGCCGTCGGAGCAGGCCGACGGCCCGTTCCCGGCGATGCTCCAGCAGATCGCCGAGGGGCTGCTCGCCGAGGAAACGGCTCTGCTGCGCGGCGACGTGCTCGGTCCACACGGCCCGATCCTGCCGGACAGCCTGATGGAGGCCTTCTATGCCGCCGCGCCGGTGCACCACGACGACGACTTCGCCGTGGCCGAGCCCAGCTCGGACGGACGGCCGTTCGGCATCGTGCTGGTGTGGCTGATCCCGATCAGCCGCGGCGAGGCCGCATTCGTCGCGGCCCAGGGCTGGACCGCCTTCGAGACAGAACTCGAACGCGTCCAGCCCGACCTGATCGACCCGCGCCGCACCGGGCTGATCCGCTAGCGCGGCACCAGCTTCGGCGGGATCACGACTACCGGACAGGTCGCCTTCCGGATGCATTCGGTGCTGGTCGAGCCGAGCACCGCGCTGTACAACCGGCCGTGCCCGTGACTGCCCACCACCAGCAGATCCGCCTGCGCGGCCTCCTCGGTCAGCACGTCACCGGCATAGCCCTGCCGCACCACCGTGCGCACCGGGTGCTCGCCGCCGCCGGTCACCTCCGTGATCGCCTCGTCCAGGCGTTCCCGGTGCACCTTCTCGTGGTCGACACCCAGGTCGACCGGGTCGGCCATGGTGAACGGGGTCGCCGAGGACGGGACCGGGTTGGGCACCCAGGCGATCACCGCGACCACCTCGGCGTCCCGCCGATCGGCCTCTGCCAGGGACCAGCCGAGGGCGCGCAGGCTTTCGGTCGAGCCGTCCACACCCACCACGATCGTTCCGGCCATGCCGCCTCCCTGGGTTGCTGGGCTTCAGCTTGCCGAATACCACCGGGAGCGGCGCGGTGAAACCGAGTGATCACACGGGGAAGGTCACACCGGTGAGCCGTTCGGACTCCGTCCACAGCCGAAGCTGCTGGTCAGCGTCGCGGGACTGACTGCTGGACCGCACCACCACCGGCGCGCCACGCAGCTCGCGGAAACCGTCCGGACCGTAGTACTGGCCGCCCTGGACCGCCGGATCCACCGCCGCGCGCAGCGTGGGCAGCGCGCCCTGATCGGCGGGCTGACTCAACAGTCCGCCGAGGAGCTTGGAGCCCACCCGCAGCGGCAGTGGGGAGTTGCGGACCAGCTCGGTCATCGAGACACCCGGGTGCGCGGCCACCGCCAGGGTCGGGCCGCCGTGTGCGGTCAGCCGCCGCTGCAGCTCGTAGCTGAACATCAGATTCGCCAGCTTGGACTGGCCGTACGCGCCGATCCGGTCGTAGGAGCGGGTCAGCTGCAGGTCATCGAAGTGGATCTTCGCGCGGATGGTGTGCGCCATGCTGGACACGGTCACCACCCGCGAGCCCGCGGTGGCCAGCAGCCGGTCCAGCAGCAGGCCGGTGAAGGCGAAGTGGCCCAGGTGGTTGGTGCCGAACTGCAGCTCGAAACCGTCCTGGGTGGTCAGTTTCGGCGTGTACATCACCCCGGCGTTGTTGATCAGCAGGTCGACCTGGTCGAAGCCGTCCCGCAGGTCGGTGGCGGCCTGGCGCACCGAGTCCAGGGAGGTCAGGTCCAGTCGCTGCACCACCAGGTGCGCGCCCGGCGCGGTGCCCGCGATCCGGTCCGCGGCCCGCTTGCCCTTCTCCACATCGCGCACCGCCAGCACCACGGTCGCACCGCGCTGGGCCAGCACCTCCGCGGTGTGGAAGCCGATCCCGGTGTTGGCGCCGGTGACGATCGCGACCCGGCCGGACTGACTCGGCACATCGGCCGCACTCCACTTGCTCATGGCTGCTCCCACCTATAATCCGGGGTGTGCGTTCCGTTTACGAACATACGGAACGCGCGCCCCGTTTGTCCAACGCTGGGGGAGGGTGTGTTGAAGAAGACCAGGTCGGATGCTGTTCGCAATCGGGAACGCCTGTTGCGGGTGGCGTACGAGACCTTCGCGACCGAGGGGCTCGGGGTGCCGATCGACGAGATCGCCCGGCGGGCCGGCGTCGGCGCGGGCACGGTGTACCGGCACTTCCCGACCAAGGAGGCGCTGTTCCGGGCGATCGTGGCCGACCAGTTCGACCAGCTCATCGCCCGCGCGCGGGAGCTGGCCGAGGCAGCCGATCCCGGCGCGGCCTTCTACGGCTACTTCACCCGCTTCATCCACGAGTACAGCACCGACCAGGGCCTGATGGACGCCTTCGCGGGCAGCAGCTTCGACATCGAGACCGCCGAACCCGAGCGCACCGCCGAGTTCAAGGCCGCGCTCGGCGTGCTGCTGGCCCGCGCCCAGCAGGCGGGCGCGGTGCGGTCGGATGTGGACGTGCACGACGTCAAGGCGATGGTCATCGCCGGGCACGCCATGATCGGCTACCGCGGCGAGGCGGGCGCCCGGCTGATCCCGTTGCTCTGCAAGGCCCTGGCCCCCGACGCCTAACGCGGGGCCCGGCCCCAGGTGCTGAGCAGCGGATAGGCCGTGACGCTGAACCCGGGATCGCGCAGCAGCCGGGTGAACTGGGCCAGTTCGCCCGGCTCGACCCCGGCCGCGCGCAGCTTGTCCCGCAGCTCCCAGGCGTTGGCCAGCAACAGCCTGCTGCCCTCGCCGCCGCCCACCCAGATCGGGGTGGACCGGCTGGCCGCGACCTGGTCGAGTCCACAGTGGACAAACAGTTTCTCCACGCCGAGGGCCCAGTCCAGGTCGTCGGAGCCGAGTTTGGTGAGCACCTCCAGCACCTGGGTCTGCACCGCCCAGAACGAGTCCTGCTGGCAGGTGGCGGTGCTGAGCACCCGCTGCTCCTTGGGCAGGATCTCCTCCAGCAGCAGCACCCCGCCGGGGTTGAGCGCGGCGGTCAGCTTGGCCACCGCGGCATCTCGCGCCGGGTGGTGGATGAGCACCAGCCGGCAGTGGATCAGGTCAAAGCCGCCCGGCGGCAGCGGGTCGGTGAGCACGTCGTGCCGCTGGATCTGCACCGGCGGATCCAGCTCCAGCAGCCGGGTGTCCAGGTCGGTGGCCAGCACGTAGCCCTCCGGGCCGACCCGCTCGCCCAGCCAGCGGGCGATCGAACCGCCGCCGGCGCCGACCTCCCAGCAGCGCCAGCCCGGCGCCACACCCAGCGCGGTCAGCAGCGGGGTGGTCACCGCGTCATAGGTGGCCTCCAGCGCGGCCATCCGGGTCCGCGCGGCGTCCACCGCGTTGTCGAAGGGGTAACTGCCCACCGCGCCTCCTGGTCCGGCTACTACCTTGGCGGCTGGCGGGCTCCGGCGAAAGTCGGCGGGGGCATCCGGGCACGGATCCGGGGTACGCAGCAGCGTGTTGCGGGCCGCGCGGGAGGGTCCGCCGGGGATCATCGGCGGCCCGATGTCGACCGCGGGCGGCCCGGTGTTCGCGCTCTCGGCCGGTACTGCACACTGTGGACGGTCGCCGGTCGGGTCGGAGAGGGCTGACGTGCTGTTCGGAATCCTGGCAGGAATCGCGGGCCTCGTCTTTCTGGTGCGGGTGGTGCGCGAACCCCGCCGGATGAGCAACGCGGTGTGGTTCGGCATCCTGTTGTTCTTCGGTGGTCTGTGGGCGTTGTGGGAGCTGGGCCAGTACGGCTACGGCACGATCGTGGTGGTGCTGGGGCTGCTCGCCCTGCTCATCGGGCTGGTGCTGCCGTTCGCCTTGGTCGCCAACGGAGTGATCATGCTACGCCGCGAGTCCTTCCGGCCGGCCAACCTGCTGTCCCTGCTCACAGGATTGACGACGATCGGGCTGCTCGGGTTCACCGTGATCTTCGGCTGGCGGCTGGAACGTTCCGCGCAACTCGTGTTGATCGCGGTGATCCTGGCCTTCGGCTACTTCGCGTTCCTGTTCGTCAGCCTGCTGGCCTACTCCATTGTGTACGGGTCGCTGAGCAGCCGGGGCCGGGTGGACGCGATCGTGGTGCTGGGCAGCGGCCTGATCGGGGACCGGGTGCCGCCGCTGCTGGCGGCCAGGATCGAGCGCGGTCTGGCGCTCTACCGCAGGGATCGCGCGGCCGGGGGTGAGCCGGTGCTGGTGGTCTCCGGCGGCCAGGGACCGGGGGAGACCACCACCGAGGCGGCCGCGATGCGGGACTACCTGCTGGCCCGCGAGGTCCCGGCCGAGCACATCGTGCTGGAGGACCGGGCCCGCACCACCGAGGAGAATTTGCGATTCAGCTCGGCGCTGGTGACCCCGGCGCGGCCGGGGGCGCGGATCGTCGCGGTGACCAACAACTACCACGTCTTCCGCACCGCGGTGCTGTCGTATCAGCTGAAGCTGCGGATGCGGGTGGTGGGTTCGCGCACCGCGCTGTACTTCCTGCCGAGCGCGTTCATCCGCGAGTTCGTCGCGTTGCTCATGCAGTACCGGATCACCACGGCCCTCGGCGCGCTCGCGGTGGTGGGGATGCCTTCGCTGGGTCTGCTGTTGCTCGCTACCGCCTAGGGAACCTGGCTGACCAGTTCGAGGTAGTCGGCGCCGTCGAGGGTGTCCAGCAGCGGGTCGCCGGTGGTGCGGATCTCGAAGAGCCAGCCGGTGTCGTATGGGTCGCGCACGACCAGGCCGGGATCGTCGAAGAGCCGTTCGTTGCGTTCCACCACGAGCCCGGACATCGGCGCGAACAGGTCGCCGAACCAGGTCCGGGTGGCCAGGAATCCGCACGGGGTCAACAGGTGGACGTCACCGCCCAGCGGCGGTAGGCCCACCTCGACCAGATCGGTCAGGCCGCGGGTGAGCACATCGGTCAAGCCCACTCGCAGCGAGTCGCCGCGGTGCCGGACCCAGGTGTGGTCCCTGGTGAACCGGAGGGTCTGGAAGTCGACGAACATAAATCTTTTCTAGCGCTCCGGCGACAGGCGCGTAAACACGCGGAGGTCGTTTTTACCCGAACGAACACATTCAGCTTGCCCTGGCAGCAAATTTGCCGATTCCCGCGACTGTCCATTGTGGACGATCTGGTCGTTCGACCGGATGACAGCGGGTGGCTCAATCAGGATTGGTCTCACTGACGGCTTCAGTCACCGCGACCTGGCATTCCGCGAGCACCGCGGTGAGTTCGGCGGCCAGGCCGGCGCGGTAGGGGAACTGCCGGGAACGCACATTGCAGGTTTCGAAGTGCAGGATCAGGTGGGTCCAGCGCGGCAGGTGACTGACGAAGGTGTGCTGCACGGTCACCGCGCGCAGTGCGGTCAGCGGCCGGGTGTCCGCGCCCGACCGGCTGACCGTCTCGACCCGGTCCGCGGTGATCCGCACGGTGTGCGCGGAGACTTCCCGGTGGCGCAGCAGGAACAGCGCGAACGGGATGAGCACCGCGGCGATGGCGATGGGCACCACCACGAGCATCGAGTCCGACGCCCAGGGCGCGGGGTCCTGGTTCATCGCCGCGTACCCGACCACCGCCAGTGCGGCCAGCAACCCGACCAGCGCGGCCAGCCCGGTCATCGCGACCACCAGCGAGCCGGCCTCGCCGTGGCCGCCGGCCCGCACGCGCAGCTCCCAGGCACTCATCACCCGAGTATGCGAAGCCGGGTGCGATCGGCCCAGCCGCCGACGGGGTTGCCTGTAGAGGCGGATTGAGCCAGACGGCCGCCGTCGTCGACGATGCCGGTTGTCTCGTGCGGGCTAGGAGTCTGGTGCGTGCCGGTCGCGGCGGCGGCGCAGGAAGTCCTGTTCGGCGGCGTTGCCCGCGAGGCTGATCGCCTGGTCGTAGGCGGCGATCGCCTCGGCGGTGCGGCCCAGGCGGTGCAGCAAGTCGGCGCGGATGGCGGGCAGCAGGTGGTAGCCGGGCAGTTCCAGGTGTTCGATCAGGGCCAGCGCGGCGGCCGGGCCGTCGACCTCGGCGACGGCGACCGCCCGGTTGAGTGCGACGATCGGGGTGGGGGTGCGGCTGAGCAGCTGGTCGTAGAGGGTGACGATGGCGGTCCAGTCGGTGGGCGGCGGGTCGGCGTGCACGGCGTTGATCGCGGCCTGGATCTGGTACGGGCCCGGCAGCCCGCGCCGGATGCACGCCTCGACGATCGCCTGGCCTTCCTGGATATAGCCGGAATTCCAGCGCGTACGGTCCTGTTCGGACAGTGGGATCAGCTCGCCGTCCTGGCCGGTGCGGGCCGCCCGCCTGGACTCCACCAGCAGCATCAGCGCGAGCAGGCCCCAGACCTCGGGCTCATCCGGCATCAGCCCGGCCAGCACCCTGGCCAGCCGGATCGCCTCCGCGCCGAGGTCGGGCCGGTCCAGGCGGTCGCCCGCGGTGGCGGTGTGGCCCTCGGTGAAGACCAGGTACAGCACGGCCAGCACCGAGCGCAGCCGGTCCGGCAGGTCCGCCTCGCGCGGCACCCGGTACGGGATGCGGGCGTCCCGGATCTTGCCCTTGGCCCGCACCAGTCGTTGCGCCATGGTGGATTCCGGCACCAGGAAGGCTTTTGCTATCTCCACAGTGGACAGTCCGCCGAGCAGGCGCAGGGTCAGCGCGACCCTGGCCGCGGGGGCCAGTGCCGGGTGGCAGCAGGTGAAGATCAGCCGCAGCTGGTCGTCGCGCACCGCACCCACCTCCACCGGTTCCTCGGGACCGTGTGCCAGCAGCGCCTCGGCTTCCCGGCTTTCCCGGCCGGACTCGCGCCGGTGCCGGTCGATCGCCCGGTTGCGGGCGGTGGTGATGATCCAGCCCGCCGGACTGGGCGGCAGGCCGTCCGCGGGCCAGCGGCGCAGCGCGGTGACGAAGGCGTCCTGGACCGCCTCCTCGGCGAGATCGATATCGCCGAGCAGGCGGACCAGCACTGCCACCGCGCGTCCGTATTCGGCGCGGAAGACCGCTTCGACGTCCATCACTCGTACATGGGCCGCACTTCGATGGGCAGGCCGAGCGCCTCGGCCAGCCGGGTGCCCCAGCCCAGGGCCGCGTCCAGGTCCTCGACCTGGATCACGGTGAAGCCGCCGATGTGCTCCTTGCCCTCGGTGAACGGGCCGTCGGTCATCAGCACTTCTTCGTCCCTGGCCCTGATCACGGTGGCGGTGCTGGGCGGGAACAGTCCAGCGGCGAAGACCCGGGCGCCCGAGGCGATCAGGTCCGCGTTGACCGCGTCCAGCTTCTTCATGATCGGGTCGAGGAACTCCGGCGGCGGGGTGGGGCCGTCCGGCTGGTAGATGCTGAGCAGGTACTGGGCCATGTCAATCTCCTCCTTGGTTCGCTCTCTACACGAACCCAGGAGCCTCGGATCGACACCACGGCGAAAATCCGGCCAAGATTTTTCTCAGCCGCGGTCGCCGGGACCGTTCGCGGCGGTCTTGACCATGGCCACCATCAGCCGCACCGCGTCCAGGGGGACCAGGCCGCTGGTCCGGACCAGGGACTGCCAGGTCGGGAAGGAGATCGCGTGCCGGATCGCGCCGGCGACCACCTCGGCGCGGGCGGCGTCGGCCTGGAACGCCGGGGCGAGCCGGGCCACCGCACCATCCACATAGGACTCGTGCTCGGCGCCGGGCGGACCGTCCAGGGTCGGGTAATACTCATACAGTGCGGCCAGCGCGATGGACAGGCGGCGATCCGGGCGGGCGATTCGTTGCCAGTCCGCGGGATCGGGCAGGGGGGTCGCGTCCATGGACGCGGACCCTACCTCGCTGGTTTCCCCCGTTGCCAGGGGACGTCCAGACCACCGGCGACGGTGTCGAGCACGTGCTCCCGGAACTCCGCCGAGGCGGGCGGCAGCTCCCGGTCGGCCAGCCACATCAGGCCGATGTCCCTGGTGGCAGGCACGTCGGTGAGCCGCAGGTGCGGGGTGGCCGGCTCGCCGCCGGGCAGTGGCAGCAGCGCGACGCCGAGTCCGGCGGCGACCAGGCCACGCAGGGTCTCCACCTCCTCGCCCTCGAAGCCCACCCGCGGGGTGAAGCCGGCCTGGCGGCAGCGGTCCTCGGTGGTGGCGCGCAACGCGTAACCCGGGCGGAGCAGGATGAACGGTTCCTCGGCGAGGTCGGCCAGCCGGACCCGGGACCGGCGGGCCAGCCGGTGTCGCGGCGGCACGGCCAGGAACAGCGGTTCGGTCAGCAGGTGCTGCCAGCGCAGCTGAGGGTGGCCGGGATCGTCGCTGGTCACGGCCAGGTCGGCGGTGCCGGAGAGCAGTGCCGCGGCCAGACCCGCCTCGCCGTGCTGGGTCAGCTCGAAGGCGATGTCCGGGAACCCGGCGCGGAACCGGCTCAGCAGTGGCGGCACCAGCCAGGTGCCCAGGGTGTGCAGGAAGGTCAGCGGCACCGTGCCCCGTCCTGGGTCGGTCAGGTCGGCCACCGCGCGCAGGCCCTGGGCGTAGCGGTCCAGCACCTCGGTCACGCAGGTCTTGAACAGGTGTCCGGCCGGGGTGGGCACCAGGGTCTTGCCGACTCGCTGGAACAGGGCGGCGCCGGTTTCCTGGTCCAGTCTGGCCAGCGCCCGGGACAGCGCGGGCTGGGTCAGGTGCGCGCGGCGCGCGGTCTCGGTGACCGTGGCGCCCTCGGCGACCTCCCGGAACCAGGTCAAGGTCCGCAGATCCATGTGTCAAGGGTATCGATGGGCCGGAAACTCGGCATTGGACGCATGGGTTAGCCCGGCGCAGGCTGGGAACTAGCAGCTGGAGGAGGACAACATGACGAATGTGGCCGAGCAGCTCGTGCACCTGCTGCGCGAGGCCGGGGTCCAGCGGATCTACGGCATCGTCGGGGACAGCCTGAACCCGATCGTGGACGCGGTCCGCCGCACCGAGGGCATCGAGTGGGTGCACGTGCGGCATGAGGAGACCGCCGCCTTCGCCGCCTCGGCCGAGGCCCAACTGACCGGTCGGTTGGCGGTCTGCGCGGGCAGCAGCGGTCCCGGCAACCTGCACCTGATCAACGGCCTGTTCGACGCGCACCGCAGTGGCGCGCCGGTGCTGGCCATCGCCTCGCACATCCCGGCCGCGCAGATCGGCACCGGCTTCTTCCAGGAGACCCACCCGGAGCAGCTTTTCGCCGAGTGCAGCCACTACAGCGAACTCGTCTCCCAGCCCGAACAGCTGCCCCGCCTGCTGCGCATCGCCATGCAGACCGCGCTGGGCCGCGGCGGCGTGTCGGTGCTGACCATCCCGGGCGACCTGGCTGACCGCAAGGCCACCGCACCCACCCCGCCGGTGACCAGGGTCCGCCCCTCACCCGTCATCCCTACCGACCGGACGGTAGGCGAACTGGCGGAACTTCTTGACAGCGCCGAGAAGGTCATGCTGTTCGTCGGCGCGGGCGCCCGGGGCGCGCACGCCGAGGTGATGGCACTGGCGGGCAGGCTCGGCGCGCCGGTCGGCCACTCCTTCGGCGGCAAGGAGTGGATCCAGTTCGACAACCCCTACGACGTCGGCATGAGCGGCCTGCTCGGCTACGGCGCCTGCTTCGAGGCCATGCACCAGGCGGACCGGATCATCCTGCTGGGCACCGATTTCCCCTACGACAACTTCCTGCCCCAGGCCCGCACCATCCAGATCGACCACGACCTCACCCGCCTGGGCCGCCGCACCCCCCTCGAACTGGCCGTGCACGGCAGCGTCCAGGAAACCCTGCAAGCCTTGCTGCCCAAGGTGAAGCAGCGCACCGACCGGTCCTACCTGGACAAGATGCTGCGCAAGCACGCCGACCGCCTGGAGAAGGTCGTCGACGCCTACACCAAGGACATCGCCGAACGCACCCCGATCCACCCGGAGTACGCGGCCGCGGTACTGGACGAGGTCGCCGCCGCCGACACCGTCTTCACCATCGACACCGGCATGAACAACGTCTGGGCCGCCCGCTACCTCACCCCCAACGGCCGCCGCCGCATGATCGGCTCCTTCCGCCACGGCAGCATGGCCAACGCCCTGCCCCAAGCCATCGGCGCCCAACTCGCCTACCCCGACCGCCAGGTGGTCGCCCTCTCCGGCGACGGCGGCCTGTCCATGCTGCTCGGCGACCTGCTCACCCTCTCCGGCGCGGACATCCCGGTGAAGGTGGTGGTGTTCAACAACGCCAGCCTGGGCATGGTCAAACTGGAAATGCTGGTCGACGGCCTCCCCGACCACGGCACCGACCACCCCCAGGTCAACTTCGCCGCGATCGCCAAGGCCGCCGGCATCCACGCGATCCGCGCAGAGAAGCCCGCCGAGGTCGAGACCGCGTTGCGAGACGCCTTCACCCACCCCGGCCCCGCCCTGGTCGAACTCGTCACCGACCCCAACGCGCTGTCCCTGCCACCGAAGATCACCGGCGAGATGGTCCGCGGCTTCGCCCTGGCAGCAGGCAAGACGGTCCTCAACGGCGGCGTGGGCAAAATGATCGACCTGGCCCGCAGCAACCTCCGCAACATCCCCCGCCCCTGAACACCCACCCGCCCCCGTGTTGGCCGAATGTGCGTACCACTTGGCCCAACTGGTACGCCCGCTTGGGCAAAACTGGCGTACCGGTTGGCCCAACTCGCCGGAAGAGCGGCACGCCGGGTCGAGTTGGGCCAACGTGGCGTACGACAACGGCCAACACGCCGGCGAGTCGCGGACGGGACTGCTGGCTCAGGTCCGGGCGGAGACTGTCAGCTCGTAGGTGACCTCGAGCGCGAAGTCCGCGCTGCGGCCGGTGATCACCAGGTTGTGCTTGCCAGGCTTGAGCTTGGGCAGGGTGAACCACAGTCCGCAGCCGTAGGTGCGGGTCCGGCCTGACCGCTGGGTGACCGGGTTCCCGGCGACCGAGCGGAAGGTGATCTCGGTGGGCTCGATCCGCTCGATCTCCTGGCGTTCGCCGTTGAGCAGCAGCTGACCGCTGGCGGCCGCCAGGAACCGGGTGCATTCGGCCTTGTCCGCGACCAGGTTGACCACCGGACCGGCCAGGGGCAGATCGGCGGGGACGGTGCAGCGGCGGCTGAGATTCTCGCCGAAGGAACCGGCGAGCAGCCAGACGTCCCTGGGCTGGTCGAGCGCGCAGTGCGCGCCGGTGCGGTCGGCCACCGGGTTGGTGGCCTCGGGGCGGGAGGAGGCCCAGGTCCACCAGCGGGCCTGCAGGTCGGGGACGGCGACGGCGCCGGCCGGGGCGGCGCTGCTGGACGCGGCGGTCGGGGCGGCGGGTGGTGCCGGGGCCGGTGGCGGCGGGGGAGTGGCGCAGGCGGTGAGCAGGAGGGCGAGGGCGGGCAGGGTTCGGCGCACCGCGGCACAGTAGGAGATCGGCGCCCGCGGGCGGGCCGGATTCAGCAAGCGCGGAAACCTCGCCCCGGGTCACGGCGCGGGCACCGTGCGGTGTTGATCCGCGAACGAGCACCCGCGTCACCCCGTGTGCCGCAACTGCGGAGGTAGAGTCCCCGGCATGCCGAATCTGCGGATCAGCGAGGCCGCCGCGCTGCTGGGGGTCTCCGATGACACCGTGCGCCGGTGGGTGGAGCAGGGGCGGCTGCCCGTGGTGGTGGGGGCTAACGGGCGTAAGGCGATCGAAGGGCGGGAGCTGGCCGAGTTCGCGCGGCGACTGGCGGAGACGCCGGAGCCGGGGGCGACCGTGGCGGCCTCGGCGCGGAACCGGATGCGCGGGATCGTCACCCGGGTGGTCAAGGACGGGGTGATGGCGCAGGTGGAGTTGCAGGCCGGGCCGTTCCGGGTGGTGTCGCTGATGAGCCGCGAAGCAGCGGACGAGCTGGGCCTGGAGGTGGGCAGCGTCGCGGTCGCCTCGATCAAGTCCACCCATGTCGTTGTCGAGATTCCGGAGGCATGAATGCGGCGGGTTGTTCCCCTGGTGGCGTTGCTGGTCCTCGCGGGCTGTGGGTCGGCTCCGGCGCCACCGGCCGGGGCGGGTGGGGCGGTGACCGTGTTCGCGGCGGCCTCGCTGACCGAGTCCTTCACCCGGATCGGCAAGGACTTCGAGGCGGCCAACCCCGGCGTGAAGGTGACCTTCAACTTCGGCGCCTCCTCGGCACTGGCCCAGCAGCTCAACCAGGGCGCGCCCGCGGACGTGTTCGCCTCGGCCGCGCCGGCGAACATGAAGCAGGTCACCGACACCAAGACCGTCACCGAGACCCCGGTGACCTTCGCCCGCAACAGGTTGCAGATCGCGGTGCCCAAGGGAAACCCGGCCAAGGTCACCGGGCTGGCCGACTTCGGGCGGGCCGAGCTGAAGATCGCGCTGTGCGCGGAGCAGGTGCCGTGCGGGGCGGGGGCCAAGAAAGTGTTGCAGGCGGCCAAGGTCACCGGGCAGCCGGACACGCTTGAACAGGACGTCAAGGCGGTGCTGACCAAGGTGCGGCTAGGCGAGGTGGACGCGGCGCTGGTCTACCGGACCGACGTGCGCTCCGCGGGCGCCGAGGTGGACGGGATCACCTTCGCCGAGGCCGATCAGGCGATCAACGACTACCCGCTGGCCGCCCTGGCCACAGCGCCCAATGCCAGTGGCGCCAAGGCATTCCTCGACTACGTGCGTTCGGACAAGGGCCGGGCGGTGCTCGCCGAGGCCGGGTTCGACGGTCCATGACCCGGCGCGTCGCCCGCCGCCGCCCGGCGCTGCTGGTCGTCCCGGCCCTGCTGGGACTGGCCTTCCTGCTCGTGCCGCTGCTCGGGCTGCTCGTGCGCGCGCCCTGGGCCCGGCTGCCCGAACAGCTGTTCAGCCCGGAAATCGGTGCGGCACTACGGCTTTCGCTGCTGTGCGCGACCCTGGCCACGCTGATCTGCCTGGTACTGGGCATCCCCCTGGCCTGGCTGCTGGCCAGGGGCGACCTGCCGGGGCGCGGACTGATCCGGGCCCTGGTCACCGTGCCGCTGGTGCTGCCGCCGGTGGTCGGCGGGGTCGCGCTGCTGCTCGTGCTCGGCCGGCGCGGGGTGATCGGGCAGTACCTGGACGAGTGGTTCGGCATCTCGCTGCCGTTCACCACCGCCGGCGTCGTGCTCGCCGAAGCCTTTGTCGCACTGCCGTTCCTGGTCATCTCGGTGGAGGGCGCGTTGCGCGCCGGGGACGGCAGACTCGAAGAGGCCGCGGCCACGCTGGGCGCGTCCCGGTGGCTGACCTTCCGGCGGGTCACCCTGCCCTCGATCTTCCCGGGTGTGATCGCGGGCGCGGTGCTGTGCTGGGCCCGCGCACTCGGCGAATTCGGCGCCACCATCACCTTCGCCGGCAACTTCCCCGGCCGCACCACCACCATGCCACTGGCCGTCTACCTCGCCCTGGAGATCGAACCCGAGGCGGCCATCGTGCTCAGCCTGGTGCTGCTGCTGGTCTCCGTCGCGGTGCTCGCCCTGCTGCGCGACCGGTGGATCAACGGAGCCACATGACCCTGCACGCCGACCTCCGGCTCACCCGCGGCGAGTTCCGCCTCGACCTCCCGCTCACCATCGAACCCGGCGAGGTCATCGCCCTGCTCGGCCCCAACGGCGCGGGCAAGACCACCGCGTTGCGCGCACTGGCCGGGCTGCTTCCGGTGACCGAAGGGCACATCCGGCTCGGCGAGCAGGTCTGGGACCAGCCGCCCAAGGTGTTCCGCCCCGCCGAATACCGGCCGATCGGCGTGGTCTTCCAGGACTACCTGCTCTTCGGGCACCTCTCCGCGCTGGAGAACGTGGCTTTCGGCTTGCGCGCCAGGGGAATCCGCCGCGCCGAGGCACGCGCCGAAGCCGCCCGCTGGCTGGATCGGGTGGGCCTGGCCGAACACCTGAACACCCGCCCGCGCGCCCTGTCCGGGGGCCAGGCCCAGCGGGTCGCACTGGCCCGCGCCCTGGCCACCAGCCCGGACCTGCTGCTGCTCGACGAACCCCTGGCCGCCCTGGACGCCGGCACCCGGCTGCGGGTGCGCGCCGACCTCGGCCGGCACCTGCGCGACTACCCCGGCCACACCCTGCTGGTCACCCACGACCCCCTGGACGCCATGGTGCTGGCCGACCGCCTGGTCATCCTGGAACACGGCCGCATCGTCCAGGAAGGCCCGCCCCTGGAGGTCGCGCAGCGCCCGCGCACCGACTATGTGGCCAACCTGGTCGGCCTCAACCTGCACCGCGGCCACGCCGATGGCGGCACCGTCACCCTGGACGCCGGGGGCAGCCTCACCATCGCCGAACCCGCCACCGGAGCGGTGCACGTGGCCTTCCCGCCTTCCGCGGTCGGCCTGCACCGGGACAAACCCGGCGGCAGCCCGCGCAACGTGTGGCCGGTGACCGTGGACGGTATCGAGCAGCACGGCCACACCACCCGGGTCCGGCTGCACGGCAACCCACCGGTGCTCGCCGACGTCACCACCGCCACCATCGCCGAACTCCGCCTCACCCCCGGCGACACCCTCTGGGCCGCCCTCAAGGCCACCGAAACCCGCACCTACCCGGCCTGACCAACCCGGCCCCCCTCAGGCACACCTACCGAACGGTCGGTAGGTGTGCCTGCGAGCTGCGGACCGGGTCGACGGGGCAGCCCGATGTCCTTGTCGCGGAACGGGTTCCACCCCGACTGGCCGATTCCGGCCGTTGACGGCCCGCGCCGACCCGGCCTACGTTCGAGTTGGACCCGGCCGCGCACCCACCCCTGCCGGAGCGCCCGGTCCAGGAGGTCACCATGCTGCGCCCGGCGTTGACCGCTGCCCTGATCACCGCGACCCTGCTGACCATGACCCCGTCCGCACACGCCGCCGCCACCGTGTGCAACCGGCACTGCGACGCCCGCGACCCCGCCCTGGCCCCGCAGGACCGCGCGGCCCTGGACGTCACCCTGTTCGGCCGACGGATCTCGTTGCACTTCAACGACACCGACGCCATGGGCTGGGCCGCCCTGGACGCAGCCACTCCCGGTGACGAGGTCTGGCTGGACCGCTCTTTCGACGGCGGCCGCAGCTGGACCCCGCGCCTGGGCAATACCGCCGTGCCCGCCGGACGCGGTGGCTGGCGCACGCTGATGTACAACGTCGACGACTGGGCCAACCGAGCGGTAGGCGCGCTGCGCGCCTGCGCGAAAGCCAAGGACCGCCCCGAGATCGCCTGCACCGCCTGGGCCCGGACCACCTGGAACGCCTACGACCGGCGCACCGCCGCGGCCACCGCGCTGATGCAGTTCTACAACCGGGACACCGGCCTGTTCGACACCAGCGGCTGGTGGAACTCGGCCAACGCGCTCACCGCGATCATCGACAACATCCGGGTGTCCGGAATGGACAGTTACCGGCACGCCATCGCCACCACCTACGACCGCAACCGCGCCGCCGCGCTCGGCGAGTTCCGCAACGAGTTCCTGGACGACACCGGCTGGTGGGGCCTGGCCTGGATCGCCGCCTACGACCTCACCGGCGACCGCCGCTACCTCAACACCGCCCGGATCGACGCCGGACACATGCACGCCTACTGGGACGGCCGCTGCGGCGGCGGGGTGTACTGGAAGACCGACCGGCGGGTGAAGAACGCGATCACCAACTCGCTCTACATCCAGCTCAACGCCGCCCTGCACAACCGGATCCCGGGTGACACCGCCTTCCGCGACCGGGCCCGCGCGGGGTGGACCTGGTTCCAGGGCACCGGAATGATCAACAGCGCCGGGCTGGTCAACGACGGCGTCACCATGGCCACCTGCCGCAACGACGGCAAACCCGCCTGGACCTACAACCAGGGCGTCATCCTGAACGCGCTGGTCGAACTGCACCGCGCCACCGGCGACCCCGCGCCGCTGGCCCGCGCCCGCCGCCTGGCCGACGCCTCCACCACCAGCACCGCGCTCAACCCCGGCGGCATCCTGCGCGAACCCTGCGAACCCAACAACGACTGCGATCCGGACGGACCCTCGTTCAAGGGCGCCTACGTCCGCGGACTCGGCGCCCTCAACCAGCTCCTGCCCGACCGTCCTTACCGCGCCTACCTGCGCAGACAGGCCGATTCGGCGTACACGCGGACCCGCACCACCCTGGACACCTACGGCCTGCGCTGGGCCGGGCCGTTCGACCGGGCCGACGCCGCCCGCCAGCACAGCGCGCTGGACCTGATGAATGTCACGTAAACCGGGGACGCCCGGCCGAGAACCACTCGCGCGGCCCCATCACCCCGTCGTATAGTGCGCGCGGCCCCGATCGGGGTATGCGCGTATGGGGAGTCACGGGGTGGAATGGGTTCGCACCGAGATCGACGGTGTGCCGGTGTTCTGGTCCGAGCACGAGGGCGAGCTGACCGCGGGCCTGGTGTTCCGGGTCGGCCACGCCGATGAACGACTCGCCCGGCGCGGCATCACGCACCTGGTCGAACACCTCGCCCTGCACCAGGCCGGGGCCAGGCACGATCAGTCCAACGGCAGCGTCGACGCCACCCTGACCACCTTCCTCACCCACGGCGACGCCGAGCACGTGCGCGACTTCTTCACCCGGCTGTGCGCCGCGCTGGCCGAGCTGCCGGTGGACCGGATCGCCGCGGAGAACCAGCTGCTGCTCACCGAGGCCGACGGCCGCAGCCGGGACATCCAGTCCTCACTGGCCATCTGGCGCTACGGCGCGGCCACCTACGGCCTGAGCGGCTACGACGAATTCGGTGTCGGCCTGCACAGTCCGGCGGAGGTCCGGGCCTGGGCGCGGGCCTGGTTCACCACCGGCAACGCCGCGCTGTGGCTCATCGGCGGCCCGCCCCCGGACGGGCTGCGACTGGAACTGCCCGCCGGGCCACGCGTGCCGACACCGGAACCCACCTGCACGCTGCGCCGCACCCCCGCCTACTTCAACGCCAGCCTCAACGGGGTGGCCGCGGGCAGTGTGGTGGAACGCTCCACCGCGGCCACCGCCTACGCGGATCTGTTGCAGCGCAGGCTGTTCCAGAGCCTGCGCACCGCGGAGGGGATCAGCTACAGCCAGACCGCGACCTATGACCGGCGGGACGCGTATATGGCTGAGATCACCGCCTTCGCCGACGGTTTGTCCTCTGTCCACTCGCGACTGGTCCGCGGTTTCACCGAGGTGATCGACTGGCTGGCCGAGTTGCCGCCCAAGGAACACGAGGTGGCCGAGCTGATCGAACTGCGCCGGGCCCCGTTGCTGGACCCGCGGATCCGGGCCGGGCTGCCGGTGGGCGCGGCGCACGCCGAGTTGTTCGGCGCCGAACCGCCCACCATCGCCTCGGTGGAGGCGGAGCTGGAAACCCTGTGCGCCGAGGACATCCAGGATGTCGGGATCACGGTGCGGGACAACATCCTGCTCATGGTCCCCGAGGGCCACACCCCCGCGGGCGACCGCTATGTCGCCGCGCCGTACACCTCCACCGGCCGGGTCGAGGGCGAGATCCTGCTGCCCATCGAATCCGCCCAGCCCGGTGAGCAGAACCCGTTCGGCCCCGGCACCACCGGCCGTCCGCGACTGTGCGTCGGGCCGACCGGGATCAGCCTGATCAGCGGACCGGAGTTCATCACCATCCGGTTCGCCGACTGCGCCGCGATGCTGGCCTGGCCGGACGGCGCCCGGCACCTGATCGGCCGGGACGGGCTGCACCTGCGGGTCGAGCCCACCCTGTGGAAGTACGGGGCCGCGCTGCCCGACCTGATCGACCGCGGCGTGCCGCCAGGGGTGGTGGTGCCCAAACCCCCTCGGGCCGACCACGAGATCCCCCGGCAGGTCAGGACCAGCTCCTGGAGCCGCCTGCGCGCCCGCATCAAGCGTCACTGAACCCCTTCTCGCGCCTGGAGAAACGCCGTGCCCAGCAAATTCATGATGATCATGCGTGTCCTGCGCGACATCGGCATCAGCACCGACGCGGGCCAGCCCGACCCGGACTTCAAGGCCGCCGAGCACGACCTCTACAAGGGTGACCTGGAGGTCGCCTGGAAGCTGGCCGCGGCCACCCAGGGCGAGCACGAGTTGCGCGCCGACCGGATCGGCAAGATCAGCAAGATCCTGGTCCGCACCGTGGACGAGCTGGGCAAGATCGCCGCCGCCAACCCCGACGACGCCGACCTGCAGCTGCTGCTGGGCGCCACCCGGATCCAGCACGCCTGGAAGGTGCGCACCGGAGCCACCGCGGACCAGGTCAGCCGGGAGCAGTTCGAGCAGTTCTGGTTCATCCTCGGCGGCGCCTACGACCCGCTGATGCGCGCCGCCGAACTGCGCCCGGCCGACCCGGTGCCCTGGGACAAACTCCAGTGGCGCGGACTGGGGCTGCAGGTCAGCCGGGACGAGATGGACGAGGTCTGGCAGGAGCTGACCGACCGCGACCCGTACCACTACGGCGCGCACTACTCCCGGGTCCAGGTGCTGTGCGAGAAGTGGCAGGGCAGCCACCGGGAGGTCCTCGAATTCACCAGCGAGGTCGCCGACTCCGCCCCGCCGGGGGAACCCTTGGGCGCGCTGGCCGTGGCCGCGCACCTGGAGGTCATGCTGGGCACCGACGTCGAACCCCTGGACTACTTCGGCCGCCCGCACATCAGCACGCAGCTGGTGCGGATCAGCGACACCTGGCTGGCCGGCCTGCGCCCGCACCACCGCAACATCGAGGCGCACCACCTGCTCGGCGCCGGGCTGTACCTGGCCGGGGAACGCGAACGCGCCCGCGACCACCTGTCCCGGGTGAGCGCGCGCAGCATCACCGACGGGCTGCCGTGGAGCTACATCGGTTACCGCTACGACAAGCTGGACTACCGCGCCATCCGCAAGTCCCTCGGCCTGAAGATGAAGGACTGACCACCCCGGAGTGTTGGCCGTTATGGGACGGTGTGTTGGCCGAACTCGTACACCAGGTTGGCCGTTGTGGACGCCCGCGCCGCCCCGGGCGACCAGAACGGCCAACACCTGGTACCAGAACGGCCAAGACTGCGTACGAGTTCGGCCAACACTCCGGTGGGTGGGTGCTAGCCGAGGACCAGGCTGATCGCCAGGCCGGTGATCAGCGTTGCTGAGGCCAGTGCGGTCGCCAGTCGTCCGCGCGGTCCGGTGAGCACCCTGCCCAGCAGACTGCCGCCGGTGGCCAGCACCAGTTGCCAGCTCGCCGAGGCGAGGAAAGCGGCCAGCACGAACACGATCGCGCTCCACCCGGTGGCCGCGGCGCCGGATCGGCCCAGCACCAACGCGGAGAAGTACACCACCGTGGTGGGGTTGAGCACGGTGATCCCCAGCAGCAACAGGAACGCCCGGCCCGGCTTCGGCGGTGACTCCGTGGAAGCCGGGTCCTGGCCGTCCCGGAACCGGCGCACCGCGGAGTAGGCGGTCCGGATCGCCAGTCCCACCAGGATCAGCACCGAGGCCCAGCGCAGTGGTTCGGCGACGGGCCGGAGCAGATCGGTGAGCGCGGCCCCGCCGAGCACTGCCAGCAAGGCGTAGAGACCGTCGGCCGCCGCGACGCCCAGGGCAGCCGCGGCGCCGATGCGCAGGCTGGTGCGGGCGGAGAGGGCGACGAGGTAGGTCGCGACCGCGCCGACCGGCATGGCGATGCCATAGCCCGCGAGCAGTCCGGCGACCAGCGCCTCGATCATGACCGAGGGTGGATCGGCCTCCAGGTGAGGTGGGTGCGCTGCTGCCGACCGGCCGGTCGGTCGGCGGGTCGGGACAGGAGCGTCAGGATTTCGGTCATGAGGGGAGGGTGCGCCGGGGCCGGTTGGTGCGGCAACCGAATTTGGCGGGGGCCGGCCCGCCGACCTCACCTGCGCGCTGGTTCACCCTGCGGTTGCCGGGGCGGTGGTGGCGCGGGACGGTCGGCGGCCAGCGCGCTCAGCGTGTGCCGGCACACCTTCCCGGTCGGCCCCAACGGCAACTCCGCCAGCGGCACCAGCACCTCCGGCAACTTCCGGCGTTCCAGGCCCCGTTCCCGTTCCAGGTAACCCGTCAGCGCCGCCAGCGTCAGCGGTTCGGTGCTGGGGTGCTGGACCAGGCAGGCGGCCAGTCGCTCGCCCAGTTCCGGGTCGGGCACCGGCACGCAGGCGACGTCCGCGATGTCCGGATGGGTGGACAGGTGCGCCTCGACCTCGGCGGGGCTGATGTTGAGGCCGCCGCGGTTGACGATCTGCTTGAGCCTGCCGGAGACGTGCAGGCAGCCGTCGCGGTCCAGCTGACCCAGGTCGCCGGTGCGCACCCAACCGTCCAGTCGGTAGGTGGCGTCCAGACCGGGGTCGGCGACGTAGCACAGCGGGGTCATCGGACCCAGCGCGATGATCTCGCCCTCCTCGCCGCGGGGCAGTGGCCTGCCGGTGGGGGAGAGGATCTGCAGCTGGGCGACCGCCGGGTCGGGCAGGCCGGTGCCGGTGGTGGGGGAGATGCCGGTGCGGGCAGTGTGGCAGTTGACGCCGTCGGCCGAGCCGTACACGGTGATCACGTTGTCCGCCAGCCGTTTCCGGCAGTCCGTCAGCAGACTGGGCGGGAACGCGGCCGAGCTGGACACCACCGCCCGCAGCGATGAAGTGTCCTCTGGGGACTGACGGGGCTGGCCGACTATGCGGCGCAGCATGGTGGGCACGCCGAACAGGTGCGTCGGGCGTTGTTCGGTGATCAGCCGGAGGGCGTCGGCCGGGTCGAATTTCGGTTGGGTGATCAGGGTTCCGCCGAGCGCGGCCAGGGTGACCGGGACGCCGAGGGAGCCGTAGGAGGAGGACAGCGGCACCAGCACGAGATTGCGCATCGGGCCCTCGCCGGTGTGCAGCGAACGCACGTAGCGGGCCCGGCCGCCGAGGAAGGCGTTGTGCGAGTAGGCGATCATCTTGGGTTGTGCTTCGGAGCCGGAGGTGACCAGGATGCGCGCCGGGCCGTCCGGGTCGATCACCGCGGGTGTCCACGGCTCCGGCGGGACCGGGGCCTCGTCCAGGGACATGCAGCCCTCGGGGGCCGGGCCGAAGACGAAGACCGGGCACAGCGTGGGCAGTTCGGGGCGGGCCACGGTGATCAGCGCGGCGGCCAGGGAACGGCCGAGCAGACTGACCGAGTCCCGGGTGCCGCGACCGTACGGATAGGGCAGGGACACTGCGCCGAGCGCGGCCACCGCGAGCTCGGCGGCCACCGCGTGGCGGCCGTTGGGCAGCTGGATGCCGATGATGTCCCGCTGCCCCAGTCCGGCCGCGCGCAACGCGGTGGCGATCCGGCGCACCTCCCGGTCCAGGTCGACGTAGTCCAGGCAGCCGAGTTCGTCGCTGACCGCGATCCGGCAGGGCCGGGCCTTCACCTGCTGGCGGAAGGCGGTGTAGACGTCCAGGTCGGGGCAATGGCCCTCGCGGACCCACTGCCTGCGCAGCGCGTGCGGCACCAGATCGTGCAACACGATGCCGTTGTTCGAGGTCCAGCTCACGAGAACTCCCAGGGCAGGGTGGGGGTGGCGAAGCCGTTGTCCTGCCGCAGCACCGCGCCGAACCGCGGATCGCCGGGCAGTTCGGCCAGGTCGGTGCACACCCGTACCGCGGGCACGCCGACCGCGGTCAGCCGGTCCAGCCAGTGACTGGTGGACTGCTGGGCGCAGCGCATCGCGAGGTGGGCGTAACCGGGCGGGTCGGGCAGGTCGAATGCCTTGGCGATCCTGCTGTTGTGCTTGGGATCCGCCGAGACCGCCAGCCAACCGTCCAGTGTGGACAGTGGTTCGCGGCGCGGGGTGCGCGGCATCCGGCGCAGCACGGCGGCGGCGGAGAGCAGTGAGGAGTCGACCCGGCGGCCGCGGCCACCGCGGAAGCGGGCCAGCAGACCGGCGAGCACGCCCTGGGCGCTGACCAGTCCGCCGAGGATGTCGGTGAGGGTCATCAGGGAGGGCGCGGCGGGTTCCCTGGCTGGCCGGACCTCGGCGGCGAGTCCGCTGTAGGCCTGCACCATGAAGTCGGTGCCCAGTGGTGGGCGGTCGCCGAGGTGATCGCCCCAGCCCGAGGCCCAGGCGTAGACCAGCCCGGGACGCACCTTGGCCAGGTCTTCGGCGTCCAGGCGGAGTTGCGCGGCCTTGCCGGGCGCCCAGTTGTGCAGGAACACGTCCGCGCCGGTGACCATGTCGAGGAGTTCGGCCCGGCCGGCGCGGGATTTGAGGTCGACCTCGACCACGTGTTTGCCGTCGTTGATGGCGCGGAAGCGGGCCGAGGTGTCCCCGGCCATCGGCGGCATGCCCCGCAACAGGTCCCCGCCGCGGGGTTCCAGGCGGATCACCCTGGCGCCGAGCAGCCGCAACAGGTGTCCGGCCATCGGGCCCTGCAATCGCCGTCCGGCCTCGATCACCACCAGGCCGTCCAGGGGATTCTCGCGTGCCAACCGACCGTTCGGTCGGGACGCGGGGCCGAGCGAGGTGATCCGCCAGGGCGGCAGGTCGGCCAGGCTGTGCCCGGCCGGGTTGAGCCGCAGCACGCTGACCCCGGTGAGGTCGGCGGCGGCGTGCGCCGCGCCGAAGGAAACCCGGTTGGCGGCCCGGAACAGCGGTTCGGGCAGTGGGCAGGTGGCGGTGGCGTAGCGGTGCTGGAACGGCCGCCAGCCGGCCCGGATCGCTTCCGGTTCGGCGGCCAGCACGGTCCAGAACCGGTGCCAGCGCTCGGCTTCGAAGGTCTCCACCTCGAACCGCACCCCGTCGCTGGCGACGAAGGGCGGACCGCCGGGGTGCAGGGGTTCGGCCCAGTCGTCGCCCGCGGTGCGCGCGGCCAGGTACTGCGACACCGACAGCAGCGCGGCCTGCGCCACCGAGGTCTCTGCCCGGCGCAGTCGCAGGCCGCGCTGCCGGGCCACCAGGACGGCCAGGACTCCTTGCGCGGCAAGGACTCCGGCCAGCACGGTGGCGTAGTCCACGTCCAGCGTGGTCGGTCTGCCGTAGCGGCGGCCGTGCACGTGCGCGATCCCGCAGGCGGCCTGCACGGTGGTCTCGTCCAGCAGCGGTGCGGCCACCGGACCGGCCCAGGCCACCACGCACTCCGCGTCCTGGCCCTCCACGCCCAGGGTCTGGAGTTGCCGCCAGGCCAGGATGCGCGCGGCGGCGGCCTCGGTGTCCAGCCGCACCGGGCTCACGGCCGCCGTCCCTGCACCGAGTAGAACACGCAGGAGACGGCGCGGAAGCCGGGATCGGTGAGCAGGGCACGCAGTTCGGTGAGGTCGTGCTCGGTCAGGCCGGCGGCCAGCAAGGGTTCTCGCAATCGGTAGGTGTGGTTGAGCTGGAGCCGCAGCCCCGGTGAGTCCGGCCGCCACTGGCTCAGGTACGGCACCGGGTCGATCTCGACGAGTCCGGCGGCCCGCATCGCGGTCGCGACCCGGCTGCCCCAGGTGCTGTCGGCGCCGGTCGCGGACATCACCGCGGCCTTGGCGGTCAGGAACTTCTGGTACAGCTCGGCGGCCCGCTGGTCCGGGGTGAGCAGGGCGGGTCCGTAGCCGAGGTCGAGATCGTCGAGTTGCAGCACCCCGCCGGGCCGCACCGCGCCGACCAGCCGGTGCAGCACGGACAGCCGTTCGGGCAGCAGTGGCAGCACCTGGCGGGCGTGCACCAGGTCGAAGGCGTTGCTCGGCAGTGGATCGTGCCGGATGTCGTGCCGCAGCACGGACAACCGGCGTTGCGGGGTGAGGTGCCGGGGTTCCAGGTCGGTGGCCAGCACCCAGCCGTCCGGGCCGACCCGCCCGGCCAGCCAGCGGGCGATGCCGCCGTTGCCCGCGCCGACCTCCAGACACCGCCAGCCGCTGCCAACCCCGGCCTCGGCGAGCCGGGCACGGGTGATTAGATCGTAGGCTTCGGAGAGGAATAGGTGCTGGTCAGCGGCGTGTTCGCTGCGGTTGTCGGAGAAGGTCGGGGCGCTCATGTCCACCGCCCGCTGCCGTGTCGCTCAGCCCTACCGACCAGTCGGTCGAGAAGCTGTTGACGGCGGACCTTGCCGGTGCCGGTGCGTGGGACCTCCGCCCAGGTGAGCGCGACCGGGTCGGCCAGCGGCGGCAGGTCACGCAGGGCGCGGGTCCAGGCGACCGGGTCCAGGGTGCCGTCCGCGGTGACCAGCACCGGGATCGGCGGTTGCCCGCGCACGCCGAGCACCACGGCCTCCAGGACCTCGGGCAGCCGCTCTTCCAGGAGGTCCTCGGTGTGTACGCAGCTCAGCTCGGGGGTGCGGTCGACCTCGCGGTCCAGGAACAGGATCGCGCCGGAGCGGGTCTGCCTGCCCAGGTCGCCGGTGTTCCACCAGCCCGCGGTGTCCTTGGCCGCGAACCGGTCCGGCTCGCCCACGTAGTCCAGGCAGCGGGCCTTGGTGCGGGCCAGCACCAGCCCGGTGTGCCCTGGCGGCAGCGGGGTGAAGGTGCTGGGATCGACCACCCGCAACCGGGTTCGTCCCGGCAGCGGGTGGCCGAGGTTCCGGGTGGTGGGCTCCGGATCATGGTTGCGGGCCAGAGCTTTGCGGGTGAGGAAGCGGAAGGTGAGCGGTCCGGTCTCGGTCTGTCCCCAGCCCTGCATCCACAGTGGACGGTTGCGCTGGGAGGCGTGCAGGTAGGCGCGCACGGTGGGCGGGTGCATGGCGTCGTAGGTGCTGACGAACAGCCGGACCCGCCGGAACGGGTTGGCCGGGTCCGTGGTGAGCTGCTGGTGCCGCACGTACCAGGAGGGCAACGCTTCCAGGGTGCTCGGCGGATGCTGTTCGAGTAGTTCCCGGTCGTGCTCGCCGCTGAGGATGAGGATCTTCGCCGGGGCCAGGCAGAGCACGCTGGCGGTCCAGCAGAAGGTGCGGCCGTGCGCGAAGGAACTGGCGCTGGCCACCGTGTCGGTGCGCCGGGTGCCGATCACCGGCCAGCGGATCGCCTCGAACCGGGCCAGCCGCCCGATGATCGTCTTGGTGGAGTGGGTGACCAGCTTGGGCAGTCCGGTGGTGCCCGAGGTGTGGTTGATCACCAGCGGGTCGTCGTCGGCACGCCGTTGCGGGCCAGGAGCTTGGTGGCCGCGCACCTCGTCCAGGGTGAGTACGCCCTCGGGCCCGTGGTCCAGGGTGAGTGTGCGCCGGGCCAGCGCGGGCAGATCACCCACAGCGAGATGGCGGCCGGTGCTGACCAGCAGTGCCGGGTCGAGGCGTTTGAGCAGCACCTCGACCGTCTCCGGCGGCAGGTGGCCGGACAGCAGCGCGGGCACCGCGCCGAGCCGGATCGCCGCGCAGGCAAGGAGGTCGTAGTCCCAGTGGTTGTCCTTGAGGATGGCCACCCGTTCGCCCCGGCGCAGTCCGGCGGCGGCCAGCCAGCCCGCCATGGCGCGCACCAGTCCGGCCAGTGCTGGCAGGTCGTGGCTGGTGCCGGGGGCCAGGTCGAACGGCCGGTCCAGGTGCACGATGGTGCCGGTGCCGCGTTCGGCGCACTCGTCGAAGAGCACGCCCATGTCGTGTGGTCTCACGCCGGTTCCCTCCGCGGGCTGAGTGTGGTGGTGGCCTGGATCCGCCGGGCGGCCAGCAGTGCGCTCCGCACGGCGGCCTCGCTGTTGGGGCGCAACAGGATCCAGTCGCCCGCGTACTCCACCGGGCCGGGTGGCCGCCGGTGGAAGGCGGGTTGCAGGCGCAGTGCGGCCGGGGTGGCCTCGGGCAGGCCGTGCCGGAACCGGTGGCTGTGCGCGGAGATCAAGGCCGCGGCCAGGCCGGGCACGTATTTCTCCGCCGCCGTGGTCAGCGTGCCGGTGACCAGATCCTCTGGCGCGTCAAGGAGATCCGGGATGGCCCTGGGTGCGGCGAGCAGGGTGAGCAGCCCCTTGCCGTGGGGTGCGCGCGAGCGGTGCTTGGCGTGGTCGACCACGATCCCGCCGAGCACACCGTCCTCGATCTCGGGCAGCAGCAGGCAGTACAGCTCGCGCGCGCACTCCGGTCCCAGCGGCCGGTCCAGCAGGCAGCTCACCTTGAGCATCGGCGTGTACGTGCAAGCGTCCACATAGGACTGATTGGCGGCGGGCGGGTTCACGTAGATCGTCCTGGCCTGTGGTGCGGGCAGGCAGAGCGCGACCGTGCGCGCGGTGAACGTGCCCGCATCGGTGCTCAGGCGGGCAGATCCGTTGCCCGCCAACACTTCCCGTACCGCGCAGCCGGTGGTCACGTCCAGCCGGGTGGCCAGCAGCCGGGCCAGGGTGTCCATGCCGTCGCGGTAGGTGCGCCACCCGGTGGACGGCCCGACCATCCGCAGCAGGTGCAGGAACGGGGCCGCCGCCGACCGGTCCTGGTGCCAGCCGAAGAACCCGCCGGTGACCGGCTGCAGCAGGTACGCGCCGATGTCCGGGTGGTAGCGCCTGCCGAACTCGGCCACCGTGGCCGTCCTGGCCCGGCTCGCCCCGGTGACCAGCAGCCGCACCAGGTCCAGCCGGGCCCGCGGCGAGAGCCCCGCCCCGGTGAGCACTCCACGCGGATGCGCCACCCCGGCGTGCGCGCGCCCGTCCCGCCACATCCCGACCTCACCGGAAACCTTGGGCACCGCAACGGGATCCACGCCCAGTTCGTGCAGCAGCCGCCAGGTCTGGTCGTAGCCGCGACCAGAGATCTGCTCGGCGCCGGTGTCGATGGCGTAGCCGTCCCGGCGCACGGTGGTCATCCGCCCGCCCACGTGTTCGGCGGCCTCGAACACCCGCACCGAACGCCCGGCCTGCCGCAATGTGTGCGCCAGGGTCAGTCCGGCGATGCCCGCGCCGACCACCGCCACATCCAGGTCGGTGCTCATGATTGCCGCACCACCAGGTTGATCACGATCAGCAGTGTCACGGTGATCCGGTGCACGTGGATGCCGAGCCTGCGGGCGCGCAGGATGTCGCCGTCCCGGAAGCCCTGCCCGAACTGCAACGCGCGCAGGATCAACGTGGGCGCCAACGCGAAAGCAAACCACCAGGGCGCGATTTCCAGCGCCGAGGAGCCGACGATGAGCGCCATCTCGACCAGGGTCAGCGCGAGCACGAACAGCCGGTTGCCCGCCGCGCTGGTCCTGGTGGCCACCGTGATCCGCCCGACGGTGCGGTCCCCGCGCACGTCGTTGGTGTTGGAGTACACCCCGAACAGCAACGGCCCCAACCCGAACAGCAGTGCCTGCACCACGGTGAACCCGGTCAGCTCGCCCCCGGCCAGGCCGATCGGGGCCAGCACCAGCACCCAGCCGATGAAGGCCAGGTAGAACTCCTGGCAGCCGATGTAGCTGAGTTTGAGCCCGTAGGAGTACTGCGGGTACAGCACCAGCATCACCCCGGTGAGCACCAGCGCCCACATCGGCGGCGCGGGCGCCAGCCACACCGCGCCCGCCCAGCACAGCGCGCCGAGCAGGAACGCGCCCCAGGCGAAGCGGAGCACCTGGTTCTCGGTCAATGTCCCGGCCACCAAGGGTTTCCGCAGCATCCGGCGGGCGGGCGCGTCCGGGCCGTAGTTGATCGCGTCGCTGCCGTCGCGGAACCCGGTCAGATCGTCGAAGGCCACCAGCGAGGCCATCAGGATGATCTCCCCGGCCAGGAAAAGCCCCAGCAGCACCAGGATCCCGGGTTCGGTGAGCAGGCCCAGTGGCAGCAGGGACAGGACCAGCGGCAGGCTCAGGTAGTAGTCGAAGATATCCAGTTTGGCCAGCCGCGCGTAGGTGCGCAGCCTGCCTTCGACGGGCAGGGCGACGGTGCTCACGCGCTCTCCTTCATCGAGTGCCGGCCGGGGCCGGGGCGGGCACGAACGAGCAGACGGCGTCGGCGATCTGCTCGACCTGGGCGTCGGTGAGGTGCGGGTAGATCGGCAACGCCAGGATCTCCCGGCTGGCCAGCTCGGCCTGCGGCCAGGAACCCGTTGCCCAGGAAGAGAAAGCGGGCTGACGCGGTAGCGGCCGGGGGTAGTAGACGTGCGTGCCCACACCCTGTTGCGCCAGGTGCTGTTGCAGCTCGTCCCGGCGTTGCGCGCGCAGGCAGTACACGTAGTAGCAGCGCCCGTTCCGGCCGCCCGGCGGTGGCCGGATCCCTTGCTCGGCAAGGGGTTCGAACCGGGCGTTGTAGTAGGCGGCGATGTGCGCCCGCCGTTCCAGCCGCTCGGGCAGGCCGGGCAGGCGGTGCAGCTGGAACAACGCCATCAGCTCGTCGAACCGGCTGTTGTAGCCGATCCGGTGGTGCCGGAACCGGGTCCGGCCGTCCTGGCCGTGGTTGCGCAACATTCGCACCGCCCGGCCCAGTTCGGGATCCTTGGTCACCACGGCCCCGCCCTCGCCGATGCTGCCGAAGGTCTTGACCTGGACGAAGGAATACACCCCCGCCTCACCCCACAGCCCGGCCGGCCGACCGTCCAGCACCCCGCCCTGGGCGACCGCGGAATCCTCCAGCAACCGCAACCCGTGCCGCGCCGCGAGATCGGCGAAGGCGGGCATATCGGCCATCGCGGAGAACATGTGCGCGGGCAGCACCACCTTGGTACGCGGTGAGATCAGCCGCTCGGCCTGCGCCGGGTCCATGGTCATGGTGACCGGGTCGATATCGGCGAACACCGGTCGCGCGCCCAGGTTGACCACGGTGGAAGCCAGTGGCGCGCAACCGAAAGCGGGCGTGATCACCTCATCGCCGGGACCGACGCCCATGGCGTGCAACAACAATGTCAGTGCCGAGGTGCCACTGGAACAGGTCACCACGTCCGCCGCGCCGAGCTGCTCGCGCAGTTCCCGCTCGAATCTGGCGGTGTGCTCGCCCAGGATGAACCGCTGCGCCGGTCCGGTGCCCAGCTCGTAGAGCAGGTCCAGGAGCACCTCGCGGTCGGCGGCGAACAGGTCGTCGGGGAAGAAGGGCACCATCACGCGCTCCCGGAGTAGAACTCGCCGATCGCCGCGCACACCCGGTCCACCTGCGCCACGGTCAGGTCCGGGTACAGCGGCAGGGCCAGTGCGCGCCGGCAGGCCGCCTCGGCCACTGGGAAGTCCCCGGGCCGATGCCCCAGGTGGGCGAAACAGGGCTGGAGATGCAGCGGAGTGGGGTAGTAGATCTCGGTTTCGATCCCGCGGGCGGCCAGGTATCCGGCCAACTCATCCCGGTCGTCTACCTCGATCAGGTATACGTAGTACGCCCCGGTGGTGTCCGCATTTCTTTTTACTACCGTGGGTAGCCGGGTTATCCCGGAAATACGGGACAACTGCGCCGAATACGCGGCGGCCAGCTCACCGCGGCGGGCTATGTCCGCGTCGAGCCGGGTGAGCTTGGCCAGCAGCACCGCGGCCTGCAGGTCGTCCATCTTGCTGTTGCACCCGGACAACCCGGTTTCGTTGGCGATGCCAGGGAAATGGTCCAATGTGCGCCCGCCCCGCCCGTGATGCCGCAGTGCGGCCACCCGCTCGGCGATCAGCGGATCGTCGGTCAGCACCGCCCCGGCATCGCCCAGCGCGCCCAGGGTCTTGGTCGGGAAGAAGGACAGCACCCCGCCCGTGCCCAGTAGTCCGGCGTGCCTGCCGTTCCAGCGCATGCCGATCGCCTCCGCGCTGTCCTCGATCATGGTCAGTCCGGCCCGCCGGGCCACCGCGCCGAGTGCGTCCAGGTCCGCGAGCTGGTGGAACAGGTGCACCGGCAGCACGAACCGGCAGCGCGGGGTGATCGCGGCCTCCATCGCGGCCGGGTCCATCGCGTAACTGGTCGGCTCGATGTCGGTGAACACCGGCCTGCCCCCGGCCAGCACCACCGCCGAGGCCGTGGCGATGAAGGTGAACGCGGGCACCAGCACCTCATCGCCCGGCGCCAGCCCGGCCGCCCGCAGCAACAGCACCAGCGCGTCGGTGCCGCTGTTCACGCCGAGGGCGAACCGGGCGCCGGTATAGGCGCACAGCGCCTGTTCCAGTTCGGCGACCTGGCGGCCATGCGAGTACTTGCCGTGTGAAACAACTTGCCCCGCTCGTTCGCTGATCAGTGGCCAGAGCTGCTCGAACGAGGCGGATTGGGTGAAAAACGGAACCGGCGCGGAATGCGAAATACCCGCTTGCGCAGGGCTGCTCAGGGTGCCCACCTCCGCTACTCTCGGTGTCGATGCTCGCGACTGAGCGTAGGAATCACGCCTGGCTTGTCGAGGGCCGATCGCACACTCGGAGAAAGATTCACCTCATCTGGTAGCGGTGTCGATTGCCGCCTTGACAGCGCTTCCACGGGGGATGAATGTGCAAAGGGGTCATCATCGCCAATTTGTCGTCCGGCAACCGAGGTCGGTCGGCTTCTTGCTGCTGTCCGGGGTCCGGAATTCCGGGTCCGCCGTTTTCGGGGTGAACGGGTAGAACATGTTGCAGACCTTTGTCGTGGGACTGGGCCGGGCCGGCGCCGAACTGCACCTGCCGATCCTGTTGCGGGCCAGGGAGTCCGGCGAACACCCACGACTGTTCGACCCGGGACCGGTGATCGCCTGCGACACCTCCGCGCCGGAGACCGCCCCCGCCGGCGTGGTGGTCGCGGGCAGCATCGCCGAGGCCGCCGCCCAGCTGGAGCCGATCCGGGCCGTGGTGCACCTGTGCACCCCGCCGACCAGCAGGCCGACCCTGCTCGCCGAACTCGCCGACCACGGCTTCCGCAAGATCATCGTGGAGAAGCCGCTGGCCACCAGCATCGCCGACCTGGCCCGCCTGTCCGAGCTGCGGCAACGCCGCTGGCTGGACCTGGTGGTGGTGGCCCAGTGGCAGTCCAGCGCGCTGACCCAGCGGCTGGAGGACCTGGTCCGCGGCGGTCAGCTCGGCCCGCTGCGCCGGATCAGCATGGCCCAGCACAAATCCCGGTTCCGCCGATCCCTGGCCTCCGCCGGGCACCCCACCGCCTTCGACGTCGAACTCCCGCACTCGGTCGGGGTCGCACTGCGACTGGCCGGGCGGGCCGAACTGGTCGACTCCGGCGCCACCGACCTGGTCAGCGAGGGCCGCACGCGGACCGGCCTGGGCGGAGCCTGGCTCACCCTGCAACACGGCGGCGGGGTGCGTACCGAGATCACCTCCTCGCTGACCTCGCCGGTGCGCGAACGCCGGATCACCCTCAGCTTCGACGGCGGCGAGGCGGTCGGGCACTACCCGGTCAGCGCCGACGACCACCACGCCCAGCTCAGCGTGCGCACCCCGGAACGAGTGGTCAACCTGAGCTTCCCCGACGATTCGCTGACCGCGTTCCTGCTGCACACCTACCGCCGCTACCAGCGTCAGGCCCCGTCCACCACCTCGCTGGTGCTGCAGTGCGAGGTGGTGCGGCTGCTCGCCGAGGCCAAGGCCCGCGCCGGACTCACTGAGCCGGAACCACCGCTGATCCCGCCCGCACGCACCGCCGAGCTGCCGATCCATGTCGGCTGAACCGTTGCGCCGCACCGGAATCGGCGATGAGGCCGCGCCGGACCTGCCCGGTCAGCTGGCCGCGATCCGGCGGCTGGGCTGGCGCGAGATCGAGCTGCGCACCGTGGACGGAGTGTGGCTGGCCGACCTGGACCCGGACCGGCTCGACCTGGCCGGGATCGAGGTGGTCTGCCTGGCCTCGCGGATCGGCAACTGGTCCCGCCCGATCAGCACCCCACTGGCCGCGGACCTGGCCGAACTGGGCCGGTTGATCGAGCACTGCCACCGGCTGGACTGCCGGTACGTGCGGATCATGTCCTACCCCAACGACGGCCTGCCCGAATCCGGTTGGCGGCGGCGGGTGGTGGACCGGATCCGGGTGCTGGCCAAGCTGGCCGAGTCCGCCGGGATCACCCTGCTGCACGAGAACTGCTCGGGCTGGGCAGGCACCAGCGCGGCGAACATGCTGGATCTGCTGTCCGAAGTGGACTCTCCGGCGCTGAAACTGTTGTTCGACACCGGCAACGGCATCTCCGCCGGGTACGACGCCTACCAGGTGCTCTCCCAGATCGTCGAGCACGTCGCGCACGTGCACGTCAAGGACGCCCTGGCGGGACCGGTCTACACCGTGCCCGGCGCGGGTGAGGCCAGGGTGGCCGACTGCCTGCGGCTGCTGCTCGACCACGGCTACACCGGATCCCTGTCCCTGGAACCACATCTGTCCCTGGTGCCGCACGAAGGCTTGCAGGCAACCGGAGATCAGGCCGAGTCGTTCCATCAAGCCGGGCTCGCACTGGAAACCCTGCTACGCAACGAGATGAGCGGCCGTGCTGCGACCCGCTGACCACTGGCTGCTGCTCGACCTGCTCGAACTCCCCACCGCCGGACCCCTGGAAATCGAGGACACCGGCCCGCCGCCCCGGCTGTGGGACGCCCAGCGGGTCTACGCCGAGGCCGCCGCCGAGTTCGGCCTGGACACCGTGCGGCACGCCCCGGCCGATCTCGCCGCGGCCCGGCGCCCCGATGTGCCCAGCGTGGTCCGCGCCGCCGCCGAAAACCCGGATTTCCTTGCCTGCCAACCCAGTCTCGTGCTGCGACTCGGCCCGGAACAACCCAGATCCCGCACGGTGATGTTCAACGTGCACCTGGACACCGTGGCCGGGATCGAACCGGTCGCCTTCGACGGCCGCCGCTTCCGCGGTCGCGGCGCGATCGACGCCAAGGGCCCGGCTGTGGCTCTGCTGGCGGGGATCCGCGCGGCCCGCGCCGTAGAACCCAGACTGGGCAAGGACATCGGCGTGCTGGTGCAGGCGGTCTCCGGCGAAGAGGGCGGCGCACTCGGCACCATCGGCACCCGGCCACTGGTGGAGGCCGGCTATGTCGGGCGGCTCAACGTCTTCTGCGAACCCACCGGCGGCCGCTACCTGCCCAGGGCCACCGCCGCGATGACCGCCTGCGTGCGGGTCGACGGGCAGGACGCCATCGACGACACCCCCTACGCCGGGCACAACGCGACCGTGCTGCTCGGCTTCCTGTCCCAGCACCTGGCCCAGGCCCTGGACTCCCGGCACACCGACGGCGAGGTGTGCGTGGCCGGACTGCACACCGGCCGGCTGCACAACCGGGTCTACGGCTCCGGCCGCCTGCTGCTCAACCTCTCCTACGCCGAACCCGCCTCCGCCACCCACCTCGAACACGCGGTCACCACCGCGGTGCGGGAGGGCCTGGCCGCCTTCCGCCGCCGGTTCGCGCACAGCCGCCAGTTCGCCCGCACCGCCGCCGACGCCGAGAACATCACCCGCCTGGACTGGCACAAACGCGGCCTGCCCGCGCTCACCGGCGCCGACCCGTGGACGGAGAACCTGTTGACCGGCCTGGACATCCCGCGCTGGCCCGCCGAACAACCCGCGTTCACCTGCGACGCGATCTGGCTGGCCGGGGTCCCGGACACCGCCACCGTGGTACTCGGTCCCGGCACCCTGGACGGCAACAACGCGCACGCCGCCGGGGAGTTCGCCGACCTGGCCGACCTGGACGCCTTCGCCGACACCATCCGACGCCTGCTGCTCGCCTTCGCCACCGAGATCGGAGCCCCATGACCACCACCGGCGTCGCCACCCGGGTGTCCACAGTGGACCTGCTGGGCTGGACCACCGAGGTGTTCCGCGCCCTCGGTCTGCCCCCGGGCCGGGCCCGCGCCGCGGCCGCCGCGCTCTGCCATGGCGACCTCACCGGCCTGACCTCGCACGGCCTGGCCAACCTCACCCGCCTGTACCTGCCGCTGTTCCAGGACGGCCGGGCCGATCCGGCCGCCGAACCCGTGGTGCTCACCGACCTCGGCGCCGCCGCCCTGGTCGACGCCCGCCGCGCGCTCGGCCTGTGGCAGGCCACCGAGGCGATGGCGGACGCGGTCGACCGGGCCCGCACCCACGGCATCGGCCTGGTCTCGGTCCGCGGCGCCACCCACTTCGGCTGTGCGGGCCACCACACCGCACTGGCCGCCCGGCACGGCATGATCGGCCTGCTGGCCGGCAACTGCGGCGGTCAGCGGATCGCGCACCCGCCCGGCGGCACGGTCGCCATGCTCGGCACCAACCCGCTCAGCGTGGCCGCCCCCGCCGGCGCCGGCCATCCGTTCGTGCTGGACATGAGCACCACCGTGGTGCCCACCGGCCGCATCCGCGCCGCCGCCCGCGCGGGAGAGTCCATCCCGCCCGGCTGGCTGTCCGATGTGGACGGTGCACCGGTCACCGATCCGGCCGCCTTCGACCGCGGTGAGGCCCAGTTGCGCTGGCTCGGCGGCGACCCGGAAACCGGCGCGTACAAGGGATTCGGGCTCGGCCTGGTGGTGGAGATTCTCGGCGCGCTGCTCTCCGGTGCGGGCACCGGACCCAGCCGGGACGCCTACACCGGCGACCGCGGCCAGGACGACGACATCGGCTACGCCGCCATCGCCATCGCCCCGGCCGCCCTGCGACACGGCAAATCCTTCCAGCGCCAGACCGCCGAGGTCTTCGGCGCGCTGCTCGACTGTCCGTCCACATCGGAGGATGGCGTGCGCTATCCCGGCTGGCACGAAGGCGAACGCGCCGCGAGCCACCTGCGTGACGGCCTGCCGATACCACCGGCCCTGCACGCCGAACTCCACGAGGTCGCCGAGCTGCTCGGCATCGGGAGGCTGTGATGCGCGTCGGCGTGATCGGACTCGGGGTGATCTCCCGGTTCTACCTGGCCGCGATCAAGGAGATCGACGGCATCGAACTGGCCGGGGTGTGCGACCGGGATCCGGAAGCCCTGGCCCCGCACCGGGGTCAGGTGCCCTGCCACACCAGCCACCTGGGCCTGCTCACCCGGCCCGGCCTGGACGCGGTGGTGGTCACCGTGCCCAACGACGCGCATGTCCCGGTCAGCCGGGACGCGCTCGCCCTGGGCCTGCCGGTGTGCGTGGAGAAGCCGGTGGCCACCACCCTCGCCGACGGCCGCGCCCTCACCGCACAGGCCCGCGCGGCCGGGTTGCCACTGTTCACCGCCTTCCACCGGCGCTACAACGCCACCGTGCGCGCCCTGCTGGAACGACTGCCCGCGCTGCCGCCGATCACCGCGCTGCGGGTGCGCTACCTGGAACGCATCGAGGACCACGTGGGCCGGGACCGCTGGTACCTGGACCCGGCCCGCTGCGGCGGCGGCTGCGTGGCCGACAACGGGCCCAACGCCTTCGACCTGGTCCGCCAGTTCCTCGGCCCGGTCGAGCTGACCGGCGCGGACGTCCGGCGCGACGAGACCGGCGTGGACCGGCAGGCCCTGGTGCGCCTGCGCTCGGCCACCGGCATCCCGGCCGAGGTCGAACTGGACTGGTCCTTTGCGGGGGAGACCAAGGACGTGTGGGTCACCCTGGCCGACGGACAGGTGCTGCACGCGGACATGCTCGCCGGGCACAGCGAGTTCAAAGGCTCGCTCTGGCACGAGTACCTCGGCGTGCTGCGCGAATTCGCGCACCTGGTGCGCACCGGCGGCGACCCGGCGGACGGCCTGGCCGCACTGTCCCTGGTGCACGAGGTCTACCAGGCGGAACTTGCCCTACCGACCGGTCAGGAGCGTTGATGCGGGAGAACGGCCCCAAGCGGACCATCGGCGGCGTGCTGGTGAAAGTGCTGGTGCACAAGCGAACCGACCGCGGGATGCACCTAGAAGAGCACGCCAGCCGGTGCGTGCGCCGCGGCGAGGTGCACGAGCTGGTCAGCACCGACCACCAGGACACCGCGCCCGGCAGCCGGATCGACCGGGTCGGCTTCCTGGGCTTCGCCGAGATCACCGACGCCGGCGTGATCGACCGCGGCGACGAGGTGTGGATCGGCCACCACCACATCGGCACCGTGCTCGGCTTCGACGCCTGCCATTTCCCCAACCACTACAACATCCTCATCGCCGCGACCACGCCGGTCAGCGGCGAGGAACTGGACCTGCGGCCGGAACAGGCCGTGCGGTTCGTCCAGCAACCCGCGGTGATCCCGCAGCTGGTCCGCCGCTGAACACAGGCCGAGGCCCCCGGGAGTCAACACTCCCGGGGGCCTCGTGGTGTGTGGATCAGCTGCCCAGCAGTGGCACGTCCAGGGTGCCGTTGTGGAAGTCACGCACCGCGTTCACCAGTTCCTCCACCGACAGCGCACCGTTGCCGTTGCTGTCGATCGCGCGGAAGGAGGCGTCCGCGTCGGCCACCGGCACCCCGATCGCCTTCATCCACTTCTTGAACTCGGTCGGGTTCACCTCGCCGTCGCCATCGGTGTCACACAGGTCGACGATGGCGCGGATGGTCGGGCGCAGCAGCCGGCTGAAGCCGACATCGCCGTCCCGGAACATCAGCTTCTCGTTCACGGCGAGGAACTGGTCCTCGGACAGCGCCCCGTCCGGCCCGACCCCGGCCTCGATGGCCTGGTACTCGAACATGCCGATGAACGCGTCCAGCACCGCCCGCCCGCGCGGGGTGGACTCGCTCTCGCCGAAGGCGTTGATGATGCGCCTGGCCTCCGCCTCGTAGTCGGACCGCTCGATACGGCCGTTCCCGTTGACATCCCACTTCTTGAAACGCTGGATCTGGCGCTCGTTCTTCACGGCGGTTGTCATGGAACTCGAACTTCCTCTCCTCGATAAGAGAACAGCAAGAAGGCGAAGACTCGCTGATGAGTCAAACGTAGAACAGTGGAAACCGGATGGGCACCCGGCCCGTCAGTCCGCATGAAACTTCGATCGAATGCGCAAAAAGTCACAGACGATCGATCAGAGATGCGCCACACTCCCTCCCGGCACCGTGCCGCGGGTGTCGAACAGCAGCCGGGCGGCACGGGCCAACCGGTTCGGCTGATAACAGCGGTGGTTCTGCAGCAGAATCGTCAGCTCGGCCCGGCCCAGCCCCGCGGCCAGGTCCAGCTCCCTGGGCACCGGGGCGCCCGCGACGACGAACTCCGCGGCGAACGGATCGTGAAAGCGCAGGTCGGCGCCGTGTCGCCGGAGTGCCTCGGCCACCGCGAAGGCGGGCGAGCCACGTAGATCCGGCACATCCGGCTTGTAGGTCACCCCGAGTAACAGCACCTCGGCCCCGGCCAGTCCGCCCGCCTCGGCCAGCAGCTCCCCGGCCCGGTCCGCGATGTACTCCGGCATCCGCTCGGTGACCTGGAACGCCGCGTTGACCAGGGAGAAGGTGAAGCCCGCCGATTCCGCCTTGCTGAGCAGGTAGCGCGGGTCGACCGGGATGCAGTGGCCGCCCACACCCGGTCCGGGGGTGAACGCAGAGTAGCCGTAGGGCTTGGTGGCCGCGCAGTGCAGCACGTCCCACACGTCGATGCCGAGCTGCCGGCAGAACACCGCGACCTCGTTGACCAGCGCGATGTTCACCAGCCGGTGGGTGTTCTCCAGCAGCTTGGCCATCTCGGCCTCGCGGGTGCCGCTCGCGACGATCACCGTGTCCACCAGATCCTGGTAGAACGCGGCCACGTGCTTGGCGCACAGCGGGGTGTGCCCGCTGATCACCTTGGGCGTGTTGCGCGGCCCGTACCTGCGGTTTCCCGGATCGATGCGCTCCGGGGAGAACCCGAGGTGGAAGTCCTCCCCGGCGCGCAGGCCCGAACCCCGCTCCAGGACCGGCCGCAGCACCTCGTCGGTGGTGCCCGGGTAGCTGGTGGACTCCAGCACCACCAGCATCCCGGGCTGCAACCGGCCGGCCAGGGTGTGCGCGGCCGCCAGGACGTGACCGAGGTCCGGGGCTCCGTCGCTGGTCAGACCGGTCGGCACGCAGATCACCACGGTGTCGGCGGCGTCCAGCACGGCCGGGTCGGTGGTGGCCTGGAAGCCGGCCGCGAGCATGGCCGCGACCTCCGCCGGAGCCACATCGGGAGTGCTCGACCGGCCCCGGTTGAGGTCGCTGACCACGGTCGGGGAGAGGTCGTATCCGGCCACGGACAGCCCGGCCGCGCTGGCCAGCCGAGCCAGCGGCAACCCGACGTAACCCAGTCCGATGACGACAAGGTCCAACCCCACGAGATGGCTCCTAGCTGCATGGATGGCGTGATGACTAGACCCGGAACGAGCCGGCGGCCGGTGGCGCGTGCGCCCCGGTGTCCTCCTTGAGAGTCAGGATCGGCAGGAGCAAGCAGGCCGGGTTCGGGTAGATCTCCACCGGCCTGTTCGTCCGGTTGATCAGCACGTGCGCGCCGACCGGGATCGAGTAGCAGCCCTTGGGGTTGTCGAAGATCGCCACCGGCATGGTGTCCAGGCTGTAGACGATCACCTCGCCGACCGCCGGGGTGGCCTGCGCGGTTCCGGTCAGTGCGGCGCCGGCCGCGAATACGGCGGCAAGAGTCAGTGCAACCCTGCGCATGGGAAATCTCCTGTGTTTCGCAAAATTGTCCACGAGTCAATTGACCAGCGTGGTCAGCCGCTCCGCCTGATTTCGACGTTACCAGTGGGTCAGTATTTTTGACCGGGTTAATCCCAGTGACACCTGATCGACTGGTCAGTGTCGGTAATCGGTTGTTCTGGTGGCCTTGCGTGAGAGGAACCACGTCTGGAGGCGACTCGACCGGAGTAGCCGCTCATGCTTTCGGTGTGAGTCGGCCCCGGTGTGACTGCGGCAATTGACGCGTTCACCCGCCCCCGCACAGAATCGGCGCCATTCCCGCATTCGTTTGTGGAGGCCCCCGGTGCATGCGCGTGAGATCCGGATCTGTCTGATCGGCCTCGGTCCGCGCGGCCTCGCGGTACTGGCCCGACTGTGCGCCAACCGACCGGCCGGTAGACGGTTGACCGTGTTCCTGGTGGACCCGCACCTCGGTTCGGGCGGGCGGACCTGGCACACCGGGGTGTCCCCGCTGCTGGTGATGAACACGGTGGCCGAGCAGGTCAGCATGTTTCCCGACCACACGGTCGATTGCGCCGGTCCGGTGCGTACTGGCCCGAGCCTGGCCGAATGGGCGGGACTGCCGCCGGGCACCTACGCCTCGCGGGCCTGTTACGGCCGGTACCTCGACTGGTTCCTGCGGCACGTCATCAGCACCGCGCCCGCCGAGGTGACCATCCGGCGGCAGCCGGTGCTCGCGGTCGACCTGACCGCGGAAGCCGATGGGCGGCAACGGGTCCACCTCGCCGATGGCACTGTCCTGAGTGGACTGGACGCGGTGGTGCTGGCCCAGGGGCACCTCAGTCAACGACCTGATCCGGCTGAGCTGGCGCTGGGCGAGTTCGCCCGCCGGTACGGGCTGACCTATGTGCCGCCGGGAAATCCGGCCGAGGTGGACCTGGACGTGCTCGCGCCGGGACAGGCGGTGGCGTTGCGTGGCATGGGATTGTGCTTCTTCGACTATCTCTCCCTGCTCACCGTCGGCCGCGGTGGCCGGTTCCGCCGGGAGCACGGCGGGCGGTTGCGCTACCACGGATCCGGGCGCGAACCGCGGCTGGTCGCGGGTTGCCGGCGCGGGGTGCCGCACCACGCCCGCGCGGTCAACCAGAAGGGCGCGGCCGGACGGCACGAACCAGTGTTCCTGACCGCGGCGCGAGTGGCCAAACTGCGGGCCCGCGCCGACGGCGGCACCCCGCTGCGCTTCCGCGAGGACATCTGGCCCGAACTCGATCGCGAGGTGCGCGCGGTCTATCACGGCACCTACCTGGCGCGGTCCGGGCTGGCCGACCCGCCGCCCTGGGACTGGCACCGGCTGGCCGATCCGTCCATGCCCGAACAGCTTGGCAGCGCCCGCACCTACCGGGACTGGCTGCTGTCCTATGTGGACGACGATGTGCTGCAGGCCAGGCGGGGCAATCGGTCCGGGCCACGCAAGGCTGCCCTGGATGTGCTGCGGGACCTGCGCAACGAGCTGCGCGAGCTGGTCGAACACGGCGGGCTGACCGCGGAGTCCTGGCGGACCGAGCTACGCGGCTGGTTCGACCCGCTCAACACGTTCCTGGCCATCGGGCCGCCGCTGGAACGGGTCGAGGAACTGGGTGCGCTGATCAGGGCCGGGGTGGTGGAGGTGGTCGGACCGCGGATCCGGGTGGCCTGCGAACCGGGGGAGTTCGTGATCCACTCCGCGCTGCCCGAGGCGCACCCGGTGCGGGCGCTGGTGGAGTCCAGGCTGCCCGTGCCCGATCTGCGGCGCACCCGGGATCCCTTGTTGCGCACCCTGTTCGAGCGAGGTGAGGCCACACTGCACCGGCTGCCGCTGGCCGAGGGCGGGCACCTGGTCACCGGCGGCCTGGCGGTGACCAGGCGACCCTGCCACCTGCTCGACGCCGCCGGGGGAGTGCATCCGCGCCGGTTCGCCTTCGGGGTGCCCACCGAGGGCGGGCACTGGCTGACCGCGGCCGGCATCCGACCCTTCGCCGCCTCGGTGATCCTGGCCGACGCGGACGCCATCGCCCGCGCCTGCCTGCCCGCTTGACCTATTCCCATATGGGTATACGATGGTCCCATGGCGCGAGCGGCAACGACCACAGACGCGTTCAACGCGATAGCCGAACCCCGGCGGCGGGAGATCCTCGACCTGCTCTCCGGCGGCGAGCGAGCGGTGAACGACCTGGTCAGCGCGCTCGGTCTGGCGCAGCCACAGGTGTCCAAGCACCTGCGTGTGCTGCGCGAGGTCGGCCTGGTCGAGGTGCGCGACGAGGGGCGGCAGCGGCTGTACCGGATGAACGGCGGGCCGCTCAAGCCCATCCACGACTGGGTGCGGCGTTATGAACAGCTGTGGGAAGAGCGTTTCGAGCTGCTGGACGAGGTGCTGGCGGAGCTGACGGAGGAAGAGCATGAGCACAACGGCGAACCACTCGGCGGTGCTGACCCTGCCCAGTGACACCCAGATGCTGATCACGCGCGAGTTCAACGCGCCCCGGCACCTGGTGTACAAGGCATGGACCACGCCTGAACTGGTCAAACGCTGGTGGGCGGGTCAACGCGGCCAGGTCACCTCGGCCGAGATCGACCTCCGGGCCGGCGGCCAGTGGCGCTTCGTCATGATCGCCAACGGCGGCTTCGAGGTCGCCTTCCACGGCGAGTACCGCGAGATCGTGCCGGAGCAGCGGGTGGTCTGCACCGAGGTGTACGAGCAGCCAGGTGTGCCCGAACCCGAGCAGCCCGTGCTGTGCACCTACACCTTCACCGGCGAGGGCGACCGCACCCACCTGCACCTGCTGGTCGACCACCCGGACCAGGCGCTGCGCGACCTGATCCTGGAAACCGGCATGGAAGCCGGCATGCAGGAGTCCCTGCACGCCCTGGACCTGGTCGCTCAGTCCTTACGCTGAGGCAACACCAGATTCAACACAAAAGCGACCACGGTCCCGGTGGCCACACTGCTACTCAGGAACAACTGCGCCGAAGGCGGAAACTGGCTGTAGAACGCAGGCTGCACCGTAGGCAGTAGCCCAACCCCCACCGAAACCGCCACCACCACCAAATTCCGCCCATCCTGAAGGTCCACAGTGGACAGAATCCGCACCCCAACCAAGGCCACGGTAGCCACCATCACCAACGCGGCCCCACCCAGCACCGGCTGCGGCACCACCGACACAACCCGCCCCATGAACGGAAAGAAGCTCAGCGCCAACGCGATCCCACCAGCCACCGCCGTGACGTACCGACTGCGCACCTTGGTCACACTCACCATGCCGATGTTCTGCGCATAGGTGACGTACATGAACGACTGAAACACGCTCGCCAGCATGGTGATCAGCCCATCGGCGCGCAGACTGGCGGCCACATCCGCAGGACCCACCGGCTTGTCCACCGCGGTCCCCACCGCCTGCACCTGCCCGGCACACTCCACCATGATCACGATCTGAATGATGATCAGCGACAGGATCGCCGACCACTCAAAGCTCGGCAGCCCAAAGTGAAACGGCTCCGGAAACCCCACAACCGGCCCCCGGAACACCGCCCCCAGATCAACCAACCCCAGCACCACGGCGACCCCGGTACCCACCAGGAGCCCAAGCAAAATCGACACCTGCCGAACCCCACTCGGCAAAAACCGATGCACCGCAACCACAACAACCACCACAACCAGCGCCAGCCCAATGGCCCCAGGGCCGCCGAACCCCGGCGCGGCCGGATTGACCCCCACGATCATCCCCGCCGCCACCGGCACCAGCTGGATCCCGATCAACGTGATCGCGGTCCCCATCACCACCGGCGGGAAGAACCGCAACAGCCGGGCGAACAACGGCGCCGCCAGCACCATGAACACCCCGGAAACCAGCAACGCCCCATACATAGTGCGGATGTCATGCCCCTGCGCGATCACCAGCATCGGCGCGACACTGGTGAACGCCGCCCCCAGCACCATCGGCATCCGCACGCCGACCTTCCACACCCCCAGCGACTGCAACAGGGTGCCCAACCCACACAACAACAGATCAGTCGCCACCAGGTAGACGACATCCGCCGCAGGCAACCCCAGCCCCGCCGCCAGCACCACCGGCGCCGCCACCGCCCCGGCATACAACACCAGCACGTGCTGCAAACCCAGCACCGCCAGCCGCCCAGCGCCAAGCCGCTCATCGACCGGATGCACGTTAGTCATGCCCTACCAATATCGCCCCACCCCCACCGCCCCCAACCCGGGTACCCCGGAACACCCCCACCAGGACCACCGGCCCAACCTGCCGAACGCGCAAGCCCGCCAGTCGAACAGACCCCCGCGCCCCGCCACTACGAGGTGCCGCCGAACCACGGACCCAACAGCTCGCCCGTATCCCCACCAGGTAGCGCGCTGGTACCGCGGACTCAGTCCGGGCGGTGCGTCGTCCGGGACGTCAGCCGAGCGGAAGTCGACTGACCCGCGACTCGCGCAACTGGAAGCCCAGACGTTCGTACAGCCGGTTGGCCGCGTCGCGTGAGGTCCGGGATGTCAGGTCCACCGTGCGGGCACCGGCCAGCCGGACCAAGCGAACGGCCTCCTCGGCCAAGGCCGCGCCAACCGTGTGACCGCGGGCGGCCTCGTCGACCACGACGTCCTCGATGCGTGCCCGCGGCACCGTGTTGGCCTCAGCTGAGACCAGCCGGACCAAGGCTGCCCGATCAAGTGGCTTGGCCCCGGCGGACAACTGCGGCTGCAGTTGCCCGAACGCCTCCGCCGCGCGCAGGGTACTGACCAGGGGCAGCCAGCGAGGCCTGACAGGGAAGCAGGTCAGAGCACGTCCTGGTCGTCGTCCAGCATCTCGTTGATGATCATCCCGCCGACCACGCCCGCGGCCCCCGCCGCCACGATCTTGCCCACGTCAGCCCCCCGCGATCCCTGCTCATTCGGCTGTCCAGGCTGACCCGGATACGCTTGCTGCTGCTGGAAAACCGGCCCATTCCCTGGCGCGGAGGCCGCACCAGGCTGGCCCTCGCCCAACGCCGGACCCATCCCAGGCTCGCCTGCGACCCCAGCTCCGGCCGCCCCCGCGAGCCACTCCCCGAGCACCGACTCCCACTCCAGCGCCGCCGCCTCCTCCTGCCCCAGCGAGTACCGCGCCGCCCCCGCCACCCGCCGATCCGCGATCAGCGACACCACCAACCCGCCACCCCCAGCCACAAAAGCCAGCTCAACCTCGTTCAACCGCCCCGCGAACCGCGCCGGCGGATAGAAGAACCACCGCTGGAAGAATCCCAGTTCCTGCACCGCCTCCGGCACCCGCCCCGCCACCACCTCGGCGTTGCGGAACTGCAGCCCCAGCTCACCCACCGCGTCCAGCACCCGGTCCTGCCCGGCCATCGGCTGCACCAGCAACGACACCGGATCGACCTGGACCGGCGCGCCGTCGGTGATCAGCTCGGTGCGCAGTTCGACCGCGACGTCCGGCAGCAACGCGGGGCCCACCGCGGTGATCGGGGTTTCCCACGGCACCGGGATGGTGAAGGGCAGGGTGAGTTGCCGGCCCGCGAGCAGCCGGACCGACTGCTGCACCACCACGCGCTGGAACTCGCCGATGATCAGGCGTTCCGGGCCGTCCACCGTGACCGCGGTGACCAGCACCAGGGCCACCTGACTGATCTCGGTGTCGGTGTTGCCGCCCTGGAGGTGCACCGTGCCGGCGAGTGGCCGGCCGGGTTCGATCTCCCGGGTGTGCGGCACCGTGGTGGCGGTGGGGGTGCCGAGGCCGAAGGCGCCGAGCATCTTCTTGAACACGAGCGGAAACTAGCAGCCGGGCCCGATGCCCGGCTGCCGAGAATTCTGGCCGGCCGGAGGTCAGCCCCAGATCGAGCTGACCCACTCCGGGTGGTCGATGAACGGGTTGCGGTTGCGCTGGTAGGTCTCGTAGATCACCTGGTTGCGGCGCTTCTCGAAGGCATCCGGCGGGTCCTGGGCGTTCCACTGCCGCAGCACGGACAACCGGCCCTGGTACGGGTTGCTGCCGTTGTTGACGCTGTCGTTGATCTCCAGGTTGGCGAAACCGTCGCCGCCTTCGTAGCGCACCGCCATGTAGAAGATCATCCGGGCCACATCGCCCTTGACCTCGTTGCGGGGCTCCCAGGAATCGGCGTCGGTGAAGCTGCCGGGGGCCTGGTTGGCGGGGGAGCCGCCCTGGTCGAAGTCCTTGTTGCCGCGGTCGGCGTTGACCGAGACGTCCTCGGGGCGCAGGTGGTGCAGGTCGGTGCCGGGGCCGGTGGCGGTGCCGAAATCGCCGTGCGACTTGGCCCAGACGTGTTCCCGGTTCCAGTCATCCGGCTTGCCGCCGTTGCTGCTCTTGCTCTGCGAGCGGCCGGAGTACAGCAGGATCACGTTGTCCGGTTTGGCCGGATCCTGGTCGGTGGCCTTGAGCGCGTTCCACACCTGGTCGTAGCTGAGTTTGGTCTGGGACTTGATGATGGTGTGCAGTGCGGACTTCAGCGCCGGCCCGGTGCGGCCGATCGCGTCCTTGTAGTAGGTGCTGTCGTACTCGCCGGGGCCGCCGCCCGCGCTGGTGCTGGTCGGACCGGTACTCGTGGTCGGCTGTGTGCCGGCGAAGGCGAAGCCGGTCGGTGAGGTCAGGCCGGGGTGCGCGAAGTAGGCGCCGAGCGGGCCGGTCACCTCGATCTGCTTGCCCAGCAGGCCCGGGTTGGTCTTGAGGCCCCAGGCCGCGCGGTAGCCGGAGCTGATCTGCACGTACAACATCTGGCCGGTGTTGGTCTGGCCCGCGGTGTCGGCCAGGGCCAGGGCGTAGTCGTTGGGGAAGTTCGCCCGTAGCACGGTGCTGGTCGCGGTGGGCTGGCCGACCACGTAGCCGCGCACGGTGGCCGCGGCCCCGGTCTGCTGGCCGATGGCCTGGGCCACCGTGATGGCCGGCGCCGCGCCGGTGGCCGCGGGGGCCTGCGCGATGAGTCCGGTGGCCACCGTGACGGTGGCGATCAGTACGGCGATCGAATGCCAGGGACGCACGATCGGGTGTCCTCTCCCCAGGAGTAGCGCCGCAGGGTTGGCGCCACCACCTGCTGAGAATCACATGGTGGGGACACGATCGGGTGAGGTGCGCACGAAGTGTTGATATCAGCAATCGGGCGCCACCAGACAAACCGGTCAATGACCGGCCCGGTGCTGCGCGCCGATCTGCTTCCTGGCATGGTCACGGCGCGATATGGGGGCGGAGACGGCGGAGGGGATGCACGGATGAGCGGCGGCGAGCGGGTCACGATCCCGGACCGGATGGACAGTCCGGTGCCCCCACGGCACCCCCGCGGCAAGGTCAGCCGCTGGTTGCTGGCCAACCGGGTCGCCCCGGTCGGCCCGGAGGCGGACGAGGCGCACGCCAAGCCGCAGTCCTGGTGGAAAGTCATGTGCCTGACGGGTGTTGACTATTTTTCCACGCTGTCCTACCTGCCCGGCATCGCGGTGCTCTCCGCGGGCTGGCTCTCCCCGCTGGCCACGCTGGTGATCGTGGCGCTGACCCTGCTCGGCATGCTGCCGATGTACCGCCGGGTCGCCGCGGAGAGCCCGCACGGCCAGGGCTCGGTGGCCATGCTGGAGGACCTGCTGCCGTTCTGGCGCGGCAAGATATTCGTGCTGGTGCTACTGGGTTTCGTGGTGACCTCCTGGATCGTCACCATCACCCTGTCCTCCGCCGACGCCACCGTGCACGTGCTGGAGAACCCCTACCTCAGCGAGGCCCTGCACGGCCTGGCGGTGCCCATCACCATTGGGCTGCTGCTCATCCTCGGCTTCGTCTTCCTGCTCGGCTTCAGCGAGGCCGTCGGCGTGGCCATCCCCCTGGTAGCGGTGTTCCTGCTGCTCAACGCGGTGGTCTCGGTGGTCGGCCTGGTGGATGTGTTCAGCCACCCCGAGGTCCTGGACCGGTGGTTCGACGCGCTGACCTCCGGCCAGGGCGGGTTCACCGGCATCATCGGCCCGGCCCTGATCGCCTTCCCCTCGCTGGTGCTGGGCCTGTCCGGGTTCGAGACCGGGGTCAGCATGATGCCGCTGGTCGCCGCGGACGGGAAAACCGAGCAGGAGCGGCTGTGGGACCGGATCCGCAACACCCGCAAGCTGCTCACCGCGGCCGCGCTGATCATGTCCGTCTACCTGCTCGCCACCAGCCTGATCACCACCGTGCTCATCCCGCACGAGGCGTTCAAGCCCGGCGGTCCGGCCAACGGCCGCGCCATGGCCTATCTGGCGCACCAGGAACTCGGCGAGCTGTTCGGCACCGCCTATGACATCAGCAGCATCCTGATCCTGTGGTTCGCCGGCGCCTCGGCGATGGCCGGGCTGATCAACATCGTGCCGCGGTACCTGCCCGCCTACGGCATGGCCCCGGAATGGGGTCGCGCGGTGCGGCCGGTGGTGCTGGTCTACACCCTGATCAGCGTGATCATCACCATCGCGTTCAACGCCGATGTCAACAAGCAGGCAGGCGCCTACGCCACCGGGATCCTGGCCATGATGGTCTCCGGCGCGGTCGCGGTAGCCATCTCGGCCTGGCGGCACCGGCAGAAGCGGGCCGCCGCCGGGTTCACCGTGCTCACCCTGGTACTCATCTACGCCTTGGTGGAGAACGTGATCCGCAAGCCGGATGGCATCGCCATCTCGGCGCTGTTCATCCTCGGCATCGTCGTCGTCTCGCTGATCTCCCGGATCTCCCGCACCACCGAACTGCGCGCAGAGCACATCGAGTTCGACGAGACCGCGCGGAAGTTCATCGCCGACTCGATCGAGCACGACGGCCAGCTCAACATCATCGCCAACAAGCGGCAGAGCGGGGACAACGCCGAGTACTCGTCGAAGGAACGCGAACAGCGCGGCCTCAACCCGGTGCCCGGCGCCGCCGACGTGATCTTCCTGGAGATCGACGTGGTCGACCCCTCCGACTTCGCCGAGGTGCTCCGGGTCCGCGGCGTGGACATCGACGGCCACCGGGTGCTGCGGGTGGACAGCCCGGCCGCGCCCAACGCGATCGCGGCCATCCTGCTGGCCCTGCGCGATGCCACCGGGGTGCGCCCGCACTGCCACTTCGAGTGGAGCGAGGGCAGCCCGCTCGGCCACCTGTTCCGCTACCTGATCCTCGGCCAGGGCGACACCCCGCCGGTGGTGCGCGAGATCCTGCGCACCGCGGAGGAGGACCCGGACCGCCGGCCGGTCATCCACGTGGGCGGTTGAGGCCACACCGCGAACAGGGCGGGAGCGCGCACCTGCGTGGGCTACAGCGATTCCGCCGGCCAGGTCTTCGGCCGGGACGATCGGCTGCTGGCCGCGCAACGCGCTCTGTTCGAGCAGAACGAGCTGGCCAAGAGCCTGCACGCGGAGAACCCGCGGCGACCGCTGGTGTACCTGGTGTACTTCGCCGAACTGCTGATCGGCCATCCCGGAGTGCGCCAGGATGGGGGATATGGGGACGAAACGCCGCGTTGGCGCGGTACTGGTGACCGGATTGGTGCTGGGGCTGGTGAGTGTGGTTCCGGCCGCGGCGGCACCGCAGCTGGCCGAGCAGGTCGCGCTCGTCGCGGGCCAGGGCGCCAACGACATCAACCGCACCAGGGAACGGTTCGCGGTGCACGCCACCGATCTGGGCATCATGTGGCGGGACGGCCGGGATCGAACCGCGATCATGTTCGGCGACACCTACGGCGCGGGCTGGGGTGGTCACGGGGCCGGGCCGGAGACCGCGGACTGGCGATTCAACGTGCTGGCCCACTCCACCGACACCAACCTGGCCGACGGCCTGGGCATCGACTCGATGATCACCGACCGGCCAGGGCACGCCGCGGAGCTGCTGCACCGCGATCCGGCGGTGTCCGAGATCACCGTCATCCCGACCGCCGGGGTGGCCGCGGGCAACCGGGACGTCGTGCACTACATGTCGATCAAAAGCTGGGGCCCGTGGACCACGAACTACTCGGGGCTCGCCTACTCCGATGACGGCGGCCGCAGCTGGGTGAAGGATCCGGCGTTGCGCTGGTCAAATTCCGGTGGCGGGGCACGGTTCCAGCTCGGCGCGTTCGCCAAGGACGGTGGCTACACCTACCTGTTCGGCACGCCCAACGGCCGCTTCGGCGCGGCACACCTGGCCAGGGTGCCGGAGCACCGGGTGCTGGAACTGGGTGTCTATGAGTACTGGACAGCGGACGGCTGGCAGCTCGGTGGCCTGGACCGGGCGATCCCGGTCTTCGGCGGGCAGATCGGCGAGTTGTCGGTGCAGTACAACACGGTGCTGCGGCGCTGGGTCGCGCTGACCCTGGACGAGAGCCGGGCCGCGATCGTGCTGCGCACCGCGCCCGCCCCGACCGGACCGTGGACCGGCGGCCGGGTGGTGGTGCGCGGCACCGACCATCCGGCGCTCTACGGCGCGTTCCTGCACCCGGACAGCGCGCGCAGCAACGAGATCCACTTCGTCATGTCGCAGTGGGGTCCCTACCACTCCAAGCTCATGCGGTTGCGGCTGGACCAGTCGCTGCCGGAGCCAAACCTGTTGTCCGACGGCGGTTTCGAGGACCGGCCGGCCGGTGCGGCCGCTGGTCCGTGGACGATCACCGGCAAGGGCGGCATCGACTACGGCTCGGGCCTGGCGCACACCGGGGCGAACAACGCCTGGGTGCGCGAGACCAGCGGCTGGCACGCGGTGACCCAGCGGCTCGCGGTACGGCCCGGACAGCGCTACCGACTGTCCGGTTGGCTGCGGAGTTCGGCCACCACCACTGACGGCTACTTCGGCGTGCGCCGGGACACGGGTGTGCCGGCCGAGCGCAAGTTCGGCCACCTCGGCGACTACACCCGCCTGACCGTGGACTTCGTCGCCGACAGCGCCGAGATCGAGGTCTTCGGCGGAACCTGGGCCCTAGACGGCAAAGACACCTGGCTCCAGCTAGACGACTTCACACTGGACCAGCTCTAACCCCCCGCACCGTGTTGGCCGTTGTCGTACGGTGTCTTGGCCGTTGTGGGCGGTGTGTTGGCCGTTGTGGGCGGTGTGTTGGCGGTTGTGGGCGGTGTGTTGGCCGACTGGCGTACCAGTTCGGCCAAGACTGGGTACGACAACGGCCAACACGCCGGTGGGTTTTAGTCGCGGAGGTCCGCGATCATCCCGTCCAGCTTGCGTCGCGTTGCGGATGCGGCGGGGTGGTCGGGGGCCAGCTCGGCGGGGTCGGGCAGCACTCCGGACAGGCCCCATACCCGGCCGCGGGCCCAAGTCGCCGTGCACCCACACCGGTGGCCGGTCCCAGGCGGGGGCGGCCAGTCCGGCCTGCCACACCTCGGTGAGCGCGTCGGTGTCGGTCAGGCCGCGCAGGGCCCCGATCCGGGCTTCAAGCCGGTTGGTGACCACGGGGGAGTCCCGGGGATCGGCGAGGTCCGCGCCGCGGAAGCCGTTGCTCCACTCCGGCTGCGGGCCGTCGGTGGTCTCGATCGCTTGCAGGGCAAGGAGAAACTCGGCCAGGTCGAGGGCGACCGTGGGCAGGTCCAGGGGGACCTGGTCGGCGCGGTCGCCGTCGAGCCAGCGGTAGACCGACCACGGGTACGGGTAGGTCGCGCTGGGTTCGCCCTGCGCCAGGGGGATCGGCACCGGTAGCGGCAGGCGCGGCGCGAGCACGGGCAGCCAGCGTTGTTCGCGGTGCACCTGGCCGATCCAGCGCTCGAACCGGGGCAGCCGCACCGACATGTCCGCGCCCAGCCGCAGCGTCGCGTTGTCCACTCCAGGCTTGGCCACCCGGGTCACCGGCAGGTCCGCCCAGCGCGGGAACTGCGCCGCCACCAGGTCGCGCACCAGCGTCACGTCGATATCCATCCGGCTGATCACACTGGGAAAACCGGGTGGGCGTCCAGCGAGTTTCCGGCAGCATGATCGGCATGTCGACCTATCGCCAGGTGCTCGCGCTGCCCAGGGTGGGGCGGCTGCTCGGCTCCGCGCTGCTGGCCCGGCTCGCGGGGGAGATGCTCTCGCTCGCTCTGGTGCTGCATGTGCTGGCGGTCTCCGGCTCACCGGCGCTCGCCGGGATCACCATGTTCGCCGCCTACGCGCCGGGTGTGCTGCTCAGTCCGCTGGCCGGGGCGGTGCTGGACCGCTTCGGCTCGGTGCGCGCGATCGCGGTAGACCAGCTGGCCAGCGCGCTGCTGATTGGCGCGATCGCTGTGCTGGCAACGGGTCCGGGCGATGCGGTGGCGCTGGTGCTGCTGGCCGCGTTGTTCTCGCTGACCAGCCCGCTCAGCCTGGCCGGGATCCGCACCCTGATGCCGAGGCTGGTCCCGGACAACGCCCTGGAACGCGCCAACGCCCTGGACTCCGGCGCCTACAACCTGGTCGAGATCACCGGTCCGGTGCTGGCCGGTGGCCTGTTCGCGCTGGCCGGTGGACAGCTCACCCTGGTCACCATCGCCGTGCTCTACACCGGGGCCTGGCTGCTGCTGATCACGTTGCCCGCCAACGCCGGGCGCACCGCACCGGCCACCACGGACACCGGGCTGGTCCGCTCGGCGGCGCAGGGCGTGCGGTTCGTGCTCAGCCATCCGCTGTTGCGTGCCCTGGTCCTGTCCTACGGCCTTTACCAGATCGCCTGGGGGGTGCTGACGGTCGCGGTGACCACGAGCGCCCCGGACCTCGCCGGTCTGTTGTGGGGCCTGGCCGGGCTCGGCGGGATGCTCGGCGCGCTGCTGGCCGGTCACCACCTGCGCGCTGGCCGGGAACGGTTCGCGATCATCCTCGGCATCCTGGTCTCCGCGGTGGCCGCCATCCCGCTGATCGCCCTCGGCGGCACCGCCGGTCTGGTGCTCGGCCTGATGCTGCTCAGCTTCGCCGCCGGTCCGGTCAACGTCGGCCTGCTGACCCTGCGCCAGCGCCGCACCGACCCGGCTTGGCTGGGCCGGGTATTGGCGGTCTCGATCAGCCTCAACCTGGTCGGGCATCCGATCGGTTCGGCCATCGGCGGTTATCTCACCGCGGTGTCGCCGATGCTGGCTTTCACCGTGGCCGGAATCGCGGCGGCGCTGGGTGCGCTGCTCGCCTGGATTCTGGTGCCGCGTGGGTAAACATACCCAGTGAAAATGGGAATTCCTGGACGTGGTGGTGCCCCGGCCGAACTCGGCAAGCTGTGGCGGCAGGACGAACCAAGGAGAGAACATGCGCAACAGAACAGCCGCCGCCGTGCTGGCCGTGGGCACCCTCATGACCAGCCTGGGACTGATGACCGCGGGCACCGCGAACGCGGCCCAGGATTTCACCAATGTCAAACTCGTCCCCCGGCACGCCGCCGACGCCAATATGTGCATGGAGGTCGTCGACGCCAGCACCCAGCACGCCGCCGATGTCCGGATGGCCAACTGCACCGGTGCCGCGCACCAGCGGTGGGACGTCAACCACGTAGGCGGCAACGTCTTCGAGATCGTCAACCGCAACAGCGGCATGTGTTTGGACGTGGCCTGGGCGCACACCCATTCCGGGGCGAACGTGCTCCAGGCCAACTGCGAGCGCCGGACCAACCAGCGCTGGTGGCAGCGGGAGACCAGCGAGGGTTACCGCGAATTCCTGCCCACCCACACCGGTGGCAAATGCCTGGATGTCAAGGACGCCAGCAAGTTGCACGGCGCGGACGTCATCCAGTCCGGCTGCTGGGGCGGCAACAACCAGCAGTGGAAGCCGGTGGCCTGAGGAAATTCTGACCGGCAGGCGCGGGGAAATTCCCGCGCCTGCCTTTCCGGTCAAGGCCGGACGATGTATTCCGCTTTCTGGGTGCAGCGGGATTTCCGCAGGAACTGTTTGTCGCAGGCCTGCAAGCCGATGCCGTAGGCGCGGCCGGGATCGATGCCGGTGATGGTGAACTCGGTCCCGGCCACCTCGGTGCCGATCACGTCGAAACCGCCCGCCGACCACCAGGAGACGTTGTAGGCATCCGCGTTGCCCCAGTGCCAGCCCAGCCGGATGGTCCCTCCCATCCGGCTGGCTCGCACCAGGCACGGCCGGTCCGGGCCGACGCAGATGCCCACCTCCAGGGTGCGCAGGTAGGGCTGATCGCGCACCAGCCGGGGTGACTGGCCGGGCGCGCGCACCAGGTGCCCGCCGCTGAAGTTGACGTACTCGCTGGCGCCGTCGGCGGACTGGAGTTCGATCGGCTGGCCGAGCGGTCCGGCCGCCCCGCCGCTGGCCTGCCAGGCGTCGAACAGGTCCGCCGACACGGTGAATACGCCGAGCGCGGGCGCCCTGGTCAGCACCACACCCCGCTCGGTGCGCACCGCCCACTCGCCCTGGGCGCTCCGCTGCACCCCGCCGAGCGGACAGCCCACCCCGTCCCGCCCGCCACGCGCCACCCACCAGCGATGCGCCTCCGGCTCGACCGGTCGGTTGGCACAGCCGTGCACCGCGGCGTGCTCCTGCCACACCACGAACACCAGCGAGGTCGCCGCCAGGCTCACCAGCAGCCCCGCCGAGACCAGGCGCAGCACCGGCATTCCCTTGGCCGCCTTGACTTCCAGCGGCGGCGTCAAGCGCAGGATGGCCCGTGCGAGGCAGGTGTGCCGCCACGCCGAGAGCACCGCCAGCGGCACCACCACCAGCACCGCCGCGCTCACCGCGAAGGCCGCGGACAGCCGCTCGTACAGCGTGCCCGCCGTGGCCGCCACGCCCAGCACGGAGAACCCGGTGACCAGCGTGGTCTTGGTCAGCCGCCACCACCACGGCGCGGCCAGCAGCTGGTGCGCCCAGCGGGTGGCCACGGTCCAGACGTGTTGATCAGGGTGCGCCCGGCCCTGCCCACAGAGCCGCCCGATCGTGCGGCGCAGGCGGAAACCCAGCTGCCACCAGGCGAACTGGGCGCCGAGGATCTCACTCAGGCCCGGTCGCATCGGATCCCCCTTCGGTAGTGTCGCGCCCGGAATTCTGGGGGGTGACACGGCATGCAGGGCTACCGCAATGCCCCGATGGGCAGGCATCCGGCCCCGATGGGGCTGGTGCTGGCCTATCGCTGGCTCGCCTTCGCCTGGATGGCCCTGGTGGCCGGGGTCGGCGGCCAGTCGATCACCCCGATGCTGTCCGCGGCGGCCCTGCTGATCACCCTGGGCTGGACGTTGTGGCTGACCCTGGCCGCCGTCCGGCGCTTCATCCCGGTGCTCGTGCTGGATCTGACCCTCGCGGTGGGACTGGTGCTGGCGGGCGGGCTGATCCACCCGCACGGGCACGTGCTGACCAACCACCCCTCGATCACCTCGGCCTATCCGATGGCGGCGGTGGCGGCCTGGGCCGCGGTGCACCACGTGGCAGGCGGCATCGGCGCGGGCCTGGTGGTGGCAGGCGCGCTGCCGTTGTCCTACGCCCTCAACGGTGCCCCGCTGCTCGAACTGTCCTTTGTGGAGGTTCTGGAGCTGACCGGCACCGCGCTGGCGCACGTGCTGCTCGGCGCCAGCGTCGGCCTGGCCGCCCGCCAGTTCACCCGGCTCGCCGAACACGCCGCCCGCGCCGGTGATCAGGCCGCCCGGCTGGCCGAGCGGGAACGGCTGGCCGCGCGCATCCACGACGAGGTGCTGCAACAACTCGCCGCCATCCACCGCGGTGGCGCGGACCTGGCCGCGGCCGGACCGGTGGCCGCCGGGGACCTGCGGCCGCTGCTGGCCGAGATCCGCAGACAGGAGCGCAACCTGCGCAATCTTGTTGTGCCGCAACCGGAACCGGTGACCGCGGGCGAGGTCTCGCTGACCGCCGCGCTGGAGCGACTGGCCGCCGAACACCCGGAACTGGACCTCCAGGTGGTGACCGCCGGGCCGGTGCCGGTGGCCGAGGCGGTGGCCGCCGAACTGCTCGCCGCGGTGCGCGAGGCCCTGTGCAACGTGATCAAGCACGCACGGGCCGGCCGGGTCTGGGTCAGTGTGCTGGAGGAGGCGGGCGCGGTGACGGTGGTGGTGCGGGACAACGGGATCGGCTTCGACTTCGACGAGGACTCGCTGCGCGCGAACGGCAGGCTCGGCCTGCTGCTGAGCGTGCGGGCCCGGCTGACCCGGCTCGGCGGGGTGGCCCGCATCCACGGCAGGCCGGGCCGCGGCACCGAGGTCGAGCTGAGCCTGCCGCCGGAACGGAGGTCGGCGTGACCGTGCTGGTGGTGGACGACCACCCGGTGACCAGGGAGGGCGTGCGGGTCGGACTGGCCAGGGCCGGGCACACCGTGCTGGAGGCCGGGGACCTGACCGCGGCCCGCCAGGCGGTGCACGCGCACCGGCCCGCGGTGGTGCTGCTGGACCTGCACCTGGCCGGTGCCGACGGCGTCGACCTGGTCGGCGAACTGCGTGAGCACAGCCCGGACACCCGGATCCTGGTGCTCTCCCAGGCCCCGCTGACCGAGGTGCTGCGCGCGATCCGGGCCGGCGCGCACGGCTATGTGCCCAAGTCCGCGCCCTCGGCCGAACTCGCCGCCGCGGTCACCGCGGTGCGGGCCGGGCCGGTGTTCCCGGCTGAGCTGGCCGCGGCGATCGTGGCCGAGGCGGACCGGCCCCGGCTCACCGCGCGCGAGCTGGATGTGTTGCGCTGCCTGGCCAAGAGCTATGACAACCGGGAGATCGCCGAGGAGCTGGGCATCGCGTTGCGCACCGTGCACCGGCATCTGGACGCGGTCCGGGACAAGCTCGGCACCCGCCGCCGCTCCCAGCTGATCCGGCTGGCCGGCCAGTGGCTGCAAGGTCAGCGCGGCTGAGGCTCAGGACTCGCGGAACTGGGTGGACCGGTCCTCTTGGGCCATCCGCCGCAGCAGCGAGACCAGCACATCGCCCAGCAACGTGATCACCACCGCGGACTCCAGGACCTCGTCCTGGCTGCCCCGCCGCTCCAGGAAACCGACGTCCAGGGCGGCGAGCTGCCCGGCCAGTCCGGCGTAGTCGTCCAGCCTGGTCAGCAGTTCGGTGTGGCCCAGTTCGGTGAGCGTGCCCAGCAGTCCGGCCAGGGCGGCCCGGGACGGGTTCTCCTCGCTGACCTGCCAGCCCAGCCGGTCGAGCAGCTCCTGCACCGGCTCGGTCGCGGGTTCGTCCGCGCCGGGCCGTTCGGTGATCGCGTAGTGCACCTGGCCGAGTGACTTGAACAGATCCTTCTCCGGCCCGTCCACCGCTTCCAGGACCTGCTTCGCGGTGGCGATCGGCAGCCGCCCGAGATCGACCAGCGCGCGCACCAAACGTAGTCGCCGCAGGTGTTCCTCGGCGTAGTGCACCTGGTTGTAGCCGGCCCGTTCGCCGTAGGGCAGCAGGCCCTCGCGTTGGTAGTACTTGATCGTCGGGACCGGGATTCCGGTGAGCCGGCTCAGGTCGCCGATGCGCACAGCAGCCTCCTTGATACTTTGGCTATCGATAGCTAGTGTATCGATAGCGCGCGGTCAGAGAGACAGTAGTTCTCGCCTGGAGGTCTGAGATGTTCCGCCCTGCCTTACTCCCGATCCGGCACTGGCACCGTCCGTTGCTGATCGCCACCGCGCTGATGGCGCTGGCCACAGTGCTCTCGCTGGCCGGCCTGGCGCTGGATGACCGGGTGCTGCGTGGTGAGCCGATCTGGGGCAAACCGCTCAAGTTCGCGGTGTCCCTGCTGCTCTACCTGCCCACCTGGGCCTGGATGCTGTCCCTGCAACAGAAGCGCCGCCGCTGGACCTGGTGGACGGCCACCGTCATCGCCGTGCTGGTCACCGTGGAAGTGGTGATCATCGTGTTCCAGGTGGTCCGCGGCCAGGGCAGCCACTTCAACAACGGCACCCCGTTCGACGCCGCGCTGTTCCGGCTGATGGGCTCCATGATCACGCTGGCCTGGCTGCTCAACATGGTCCAGGGCATCGCCCTGCTCAAGGACCGGCTGCCGGACCGGCCGATGGCCTGGGCGATCCGCGGCGGCATCGTGCTCGGCTCGGTCGGCATCGGCCTGGCCTTCCTGATGACCGGTCCCACCGCGGACCAGCTCCAGGTGCTGCAACAGGGCCTGCACCAGCCCGTCATCGGCGCGCACAGTGTCGGCGTGCCCGACGGCGGGCCGGGGATGCCGCTGACCGGGTGGAGCCTGACCGGCGGTGACCTGCGCATTCCGCATTTCATCGGCATCCACGCCATGCAGGCCCTGCCCCTGCTCGCGTTGCTGCTGGGGATCGCCGGCCGGCGTCGCCCGCGACTGGCCGATCCGCTGACCCGCTCCCGCCTGGTGTGGCTGGGGACCGGGACCTATGCGGGAATCATCGCGCTGGTGACCTGGCAGGCGTTGCGCGGGCAGTCGATCGCCGCGCCGGATGGCTGGACGTTGGCCGCGCTGGGTGTGCTGGTCGTCGGGACCGCCGCGCTCGCCGGGGTGATCCTGCGCCGGGCGCCGGCCGGACTGCCGGAACCCGAGCTGGTCACCACCCGCTGACGAGCCGCTGCCCCCGCTGCCGCACCGGCGGCGGGGGTCAGGTGATGATCCCGGCCCGCAGCGCCAGGGTGACCAGCAGCGCGCGGTCGCCGGAGCCCAGCCTGCGGCCGATCCGCCACAGGTGGGTGTCCACGGTGCGTGCGGACAGGCCGAGTTCGCCGCCGATGTCCTTGTTGGACCGGCCGTCGGCGACCAGTCGCAGCACGTCGATCTCCCGGTTGGTCAGCTCCCACACCGGATCCGGCACCGCCACCTCGCGGCCGGGCCGGAGCAGGTAGCCCTGCGCGCCCGCCTGGAAGGCCGCGGCCACCGCCAGCGGCTCCTCCGGCGAGACCACCACCAGCACCTGCGGCCAGCCACGGGATTTCAGCTCGCGGACCAGGCGGATGCCCTCGGTGTCCGGTGGGATCAGGTCGATCACGGCCAGCGCGCACGGTCCGGCCAGCGCGGCGAACTCCAGCGCGGCCGCGGCCGAGGCGGCCTGGTGCACCTGGCCGATCCGCAGATCGTGCAGTCGCGGCGCCATGGTCCGGCGCATCAGGGTCTCGCCGACCAGTAACACCGTCCCGGTCGACGCGTTCCGGTGCAGCGTCGGCGCGGCTCCGTTGCCCCCCAGCGTGCTCATGTTCTCTCGATACCGGAGCGCGACACGCTGTGTACGCGGTTTGCTCGACACTCACTCCAACGAGTGGGTCGCGGCTGGGTTACCCAGGTGAGTGCTGGGTGCGGTAGGTGAGGCTGACCTCGGTGGCCGCCCGTTCGGCCACCACCACGGTGCCGTCACCGACCATGATCGCCCGGTCGTCGACCAGGGGGTTGCCCGCCTCGTCCCGGCTCAGGCGGCGGCTCAACAGCGCGGGCGAACCGACCGGGCGGTCGAGTAGCGCGGCCTCGCGTTCGGTCAGCGCGACCGCCTGCAGCCGTTCCTCGGCGCTGGTCACCGGGCGGCCCAGACGTTCGCCGAGCAGCCGGTACAGCGAGTGGTGCCGCAACTCGGCCACGTCCAGCAGCCCGCCCAACCGTTCGGTCAGGAAAGAGGTCTGCAACAGCAGCGGCACCACCGGCGCGCCGGGTTCGGGGCTGGCGCTGCGCAGGCGGTCCACGGCCAGCACCCGGGCGCCGGGGGCCAGGCCGAGCCGGGCGGCCACCTCCTCGGGCGCGCTGACCAGGTCGGCGGAGAGGACCTCGGTGCGCAGGTCCAGGCCCTGCCCGGTCAGTTCCTCGGACAGGCTGCGCAGCCCGGTCAGGTGGTAGGCGAACCCGGGCCGGCGGACGAAGGTGCCGGTGCCGGGGCGGGCCTCGACCAGGCCGTCGTCCTGGAGCGTGCGCAGGGCCTGGCGCACGGTCATCAGGGTGACGCCGAAGCGGTCGGCGAGCTGGCGTTGCGGGGGTAGCGCGGCCCCCGGCTGGTGCGTGCCGTCGCTGATCTCGGCGGCCAGCGCACGGTAGATGGCCAGGTATTTCGGCACCCGCTGGTCGTAGCCGGTGGTCTGCTCGGTCACCGGGGGAGTGTAATCCACGAACTAGAGTGCTAGAGTTCTAGAACTGTGAGGACTGACAAGCTGATGGGGCAGCCCGACGCCACCGGTCGCTTCGGCGAATTCGGCGGCCGGTTCCTGCCGGAAGCACTGGTCCCGGCCTGCCGGGAGGTCGAGGAGGCATTCCTCGACGCGTGGCACGATCCGGCGTTCGTCGCCGAATACCACCGGCTGCTGGCCACCTACGTGGGCAGGCCGACGCCGCTGACCGAGTGCGTGCGACTGGGCGAGCGCCTAGGCGTCCGGCTGCTGCTCAAGCGGGAGGACCTCGCGCACACCGGCTCACACAAGATCAACAATGTGCTGGGGCAGGCGCTGCTGGCCAAACGGATGGGCCGGACCAAGCTGATCGCGGAGACCGGCGCGGGCTCGCACGGGGTGGCCACCGCGACCGCCGCCGCACTGCTCGGCCTGGACTGCACTGTCCACATGGGACACACCGACATGCGGCGGCAGGAGCTGAACGTCTTCCGGATGGAACTGCTCGGCGCCGAGGTGGTCCCGGCAGGCGTGCCCGGGTCGGCGGGCACGTTGAAGGAGGCCACCAACGCCGCGCTGCGCGCCTGGGTCAGCGAGACCAGGACCGCGCACTACTGCCTCGGCTCGGTGCTCGGCCCGCACCCGTACCCGTACCTGGTGCGCGAACTGCAACGGGTGATCGGCGACGAGGCCCGCGCCCAGGCCGCGGAACTGCTGCCGGACGGGATCCCCGATGTCGTGGTGGCCTGCGTGGGCGGTGGTTCCAACGCGGCGGGCACCTTCGCCGGGTTCGTGGACACCCCGGCCGAACTCATCGGCGTGGAGGCCGCGGGCGGGGCGGCGGTCAGCACCGGCACCCCCGGCATCCTGCACGGCTTCCGCTCGCACTTCCTGCAGGAGGGCGTGCAGATCGCCGAGGCGCACTCGATCTCCGCCGGCCTGGACTACCCGGGCATCGGCCCCGAGCACATGCACCTGGCCGCCACCGGCCGGGTCCGCTACCCCACGGTCACCGACGAGGAGGCCCTGGCCGCGGTCCGCGCGCTGGCCGTCACCGAGGGCATCCTGCCCGCGCTGGAGTCCGCGCACGCGCTGGCCTGGATTCTGCGTGCGGCCGGGACTTCCGAGCTGCCCACCGGAACCACCGTGCTGCTGACCCTGTCTGGTCGCGGCGACAAGGACGTCCACCAGATCCGGGAGAACCTCGCATGCTGACCCTGCCCCGCGACCGCAAACTGCTGATCCCCTATCTGATGGGCGGCATGTCCGCGGACTGGCTGGAGGTGGCCCGCGCGCTGGCCGCAGCCGGCGCCGACGCCCTGGAGATCGGCCTCCCGTTCTCCGACCCCATGGTCGACGGCCCGGTCGTGCAACGCGCCGCCGCCGCGGCCCTGGCCCGCGGCGCGACCCCGGAGACAGTCCTCAAAGAACTGTCCACAGTGGACATTGATGTGCCGCTGGTCGCCATGACCTACGCGAATGTCGCCCTGGGCATCCCGGACTTCCCGGCCCGCCTGGCCGAGGCCGGGGTCAGTGGCGTGATCGTCTCGGATCTGCCCCTGGAGGAGAGCGAGGAGTTCCGTGCGGTGGCCGAACGGGCCGGGGTCAGCGTGGTGCTGCTTGGCGCCCCCGACTGCGCGGACGACCGGCTGGCCCGGATCTGCGCCGCCAGCAGGGGATTCGTGTACTCCATGACCGCCATGCGCACCACCGGCGAACACACCCGGCTGGCCGCGGAGGCCAAGGACACCGTGACCCGGCTGCGTCGGCACGCCACCGTGCCGGTGATCGCCGGGTTCGGCATCGGAACCCCGGAACTGGCCACCGAGATCTGCGCCGAGGCCGACGGCGTGGCGGTCGGCTCGGCCCTGGTCCGGGAACTCCTCGACGGCGGCGGGACGGCGGCGGTGGCCGAGCGGGTGCGCGGCTTCCGGGCGGCGCTGGACCGGGTGGCCTGAAATCCGCAGCCCTACCGACCGTTCGGTAAGGACGCGGCCTCGGGTGGCTAGACATTTGCGTCCCTACCGACTGTTCGGTAGAGACGCGGACTCGGGTGGCCTGATGTCCGCGTGCTCACCGACCGTTCGGTAGGGACGCTTGCCCGGGTGGCCTGAAGTCCGCCTGCTTACCGACCGTTCGGTGGGGCCGCGGGCGGTAGTGGCCTGAAGTCCGTCTCCTCACCGACCGGTCGGTAGGGATGCGGGCTCGGGTGGCCCGAAGTTCGCGTCCTCACCGAACGGTCGGTAGGGACGCGGGCGGTGGTGCCGGGCCGGGTGCGATTCGCCGATCGGGTGACCCGGCACCGGAACGCCCCGACCCGGCCCGCCGCGACTCCTATGGTGTCCTGACTCGGCAGCGACCGCAGGGGAGTCAGGCATGGCCCGGCGCACCGCAACGGGTTTCGCGCTCGCGGGCGCCGGAGTGGTGCTCGGCGTCCTGCTGGCCACCCTCGGCGGCACGCTCTGGCGCGGCCCGGACCTGGACACCGCGCAGAAACTCAGCACCATCCTGGGTGTGCTGGTCAGCGCCGCCTCCCTGGCCGTCGGCGTGGCCACCTTCCGCCGCCAGCGCAAGCCACCGGAGCCCGACCTGACCCGCTTCGCCGAGGACGTGCGGTCCCGCTGGGACACCGAGGCCGCCGTTCGCGGAGTGCGCCGCCCGGCCCCGATCCGGGTGCGCTGGGCGTCCTCCACGCTGCCGGTGGCCGCCACGCTGCCGGTGGCCGCCACGGCGAGTACCGAGTTGTCCGGAGACATCCTTGACGCCGCAACGGGATTCCGCACCCTGCCACACCCGCAGCTGGTCATCCTCGGCGAGCCGGGCGGCGGCAAGTCCACCCTGGCCATGCTGTTGCTGCTGGACCTGCTGAGTACCCGCGACGAGACGGATCCGGTGCCGTTCCTGGTGCAGGTCGGCTCCTGGGACTGGGAGAAATCGCTCTACGAATGGCTGGCCGAAGGGCTGGCCAGGGAACACACCGCGCTCGGCGATGTCAAGGCGTGCCAACGATTACTGACCACCGGCCGGATCCTGCCGATCCTGGACGGCCTCGACGAACTGCCCCACGAGCACCTGCCGTCCGCCCTGGAGGGCATCAACCTCGCCGTGGACGGCGGCAAACCGCTGATCCTGACCTGCCGCACCACCGAGTACCGCGAGCTGATCGAGCACACCGAGTCGCCACTGGCCGGGGCGGCGGTGATCGAGCTGGAACCGGTGTCCGCCAACGACATGCTCGCCTACCTGGACACCAACCCGCTGACCGCGCAACGCTGGCGCCCGGTGCTCGACCACCTCCGAGCTGAGCCCTGCGGTGAGCTGGCCACCGTGCTGGCGACCCCGCTGATGCTCTCGCTGGCCCGCACCCTCTACGCCGACCCGGCCACCGATCCGGCCGACCTGCTGCGACTCCCGGACCGCGCCGCGATCGAACACCACCTCCTCGACGGCCTGATCCCGACCCTGTATCGGGACCATCGCGGCCACCACCCGGACGACGTCGAGCGGTGGATGATCTTCCTGGCCCGGTACCAGGACCGCTGGAACATCGTCGGCGTCGACTGGTGGGACCTGCATTTCGGGCTCCCGCCGCTGCGGAGCTGGCTGTTGCGGCTGTTGCACCCTCTGGTCGCGCTCGGCGCCGTGCTCGGCCTGGTGCTCGGGGTGTGGTCCGCGGACTGGCTGGACGGCACGCCGCGGGCCGCGCTCGGGGCCGCCCTCGGCGCGGCCGCCGGTCTGGCCGCCACCGGGTGGGCGAGCCCGAAGTTCCCGCACCCGGTGAGCCGGGTGGCACTCCGGCGCGCCCGGCGGATCGCGCTGGGCTGGGCGATCGCGGTGGCCACGGCCATTGGGGTGCTGCTCCGGGTGCTCCCGGCGCAGCACCCGGACTCGGATCCGAGGTCCCGGCTCCTGGTGACGCTGGTGCTGGCCGCGTTCGCGGTCGCCATCGCGGCGCTGGGGCGGTACGGGTTCGTCATGGCGGACACCCCGGTCGACTTCGACCGAGAGCCACAGGCCGTGCTGCGCGCGGACCGGTCCTACGCCCGCAGCCAGCACCTGGGCCTGCTGTTGTCCGGCGGGCTTGGCCTCGCCTTGGCCTGGCAGCAGGCGGGCATCCCCGGCGTGGTCGTGGTGGTCTTCGCCTGCCTGTGCCTGCGCCTGCGGTTCGCCTCCGCCTCCTTCACCCTCACCCGCTGGCTGCTCGCCCTCGACGGCAGTCTGCCCCGGAACCTGCTCGCCTTCCTGCACGACGCCCACCAGCGCGGCCTGCTCCGCCGCAGCGGCCCCGGCTACGAGTTCCGGCACCGGCTTCTGCTGCTCAGACTGGCCGAGCTGGGGCGGCTACGCTCGATGCGTGCACCTGCTGATCGTGGATGACGAGGAGGCCGTGCGGGACTCGCTGTCCCGGACGCTGCGGTTCGAGGGCTACACCGTCTCCCTGGCCGCCGACGGCGCCGAGGCGCTGGCCCGGATCCGGGCGGAGAAGTTCGACGGCGTGATCCTCGACGTGATGATGCCGGTGCGCAACGGCCTGGACAGCTGCCGGGATCTGCGGGCCGAGGGCAACTTCGTGCCCGTCCTGATGCTCACCGCCCGGGACGAGGTCGCCGACCGGGTGGCCGGGCTGGACGCCGGCGCCGACGACTACCTGGTGAAACCCTTCGCCCTGCAGGAACTGCTGGCCAGGGTGCGGGCCATGTTGCGGCGGGCGGGGCAGGGACCGGCCGAGCCAGACGCCGCGCCGCCACCGAGCGCGGGGGAGTCGCTGACCTTCGGCGACCTGGTGCTGCACCCGGGCACCAGGGAGGTCAACCGGGCCGGGCGGCAGCTGCGGCTGACCAGGACCGAGTTCGCCATCCTGGAGACCTTCCTGCGGCACCCGCGACTGGTGCTCACCCGGACCCTGGTCTTCGAGCAGGTCTGGGGCTACGACTTCGGCTCGGCCTCCAACGGCCTGGACGTCTACGTCGGCTACCTGCGGCGCAAACTGGAGGCCCAGGGCGAACCCCGGCTGCTGCACACCGTGCGCGGGGTCGGCTACGTGCTGCGCGAGGAACCGCTGTGAGCACCTGGCTGGCCCGGCTGCGCGCGGCCCGCTGGCGCGAGCTGTCCCTGCGCGGCCGGCTGATCGTGCTGGTCGCCGGGGCGGTGGCGGTGGCGGTGGCCGCGGTGTCGCTGGGCTCCTGGCTGCTGGTGCGGGCCAAGCTGGAGCAGAACTTCGACAACCAGCTGCGCTCCTACAGCCAGCTCGCCGGGGAGCGGGCCACCCCGAAGGACGCCCTGGACGCACTGCACGACGTGGACCGGCCCGAGGGCGACAGCGACGGCAGACGGCCCCGGCCGGACCGGACCGGGGACATCTTCGTGCAGTTCCTGGACCCGGGCGGCACCCCGGTGCGCTTCGCGGGCCGAGAGGAGGCGGTGCCGGTCAGCGCGGGCGCGGCCAAGGTCGCCGACCGCTCGATCGCGGAGTTCAGCGAGGACCGGGTGCTGGACAACGACCTCTACCGGGTGTGGACCGCGCCCCGGCCCGACGGCGGCGCGGTGCAGGTCGGCAAGGAGATCCAGGGACTGCGGGAGACCCTGGGCGTGCTGGGGTTCTGGCACATCCTGGTCTGCCTGGCCGGGGTGGCGGTGGCGGCCGGGGTCGGGCTGATCGTGGCCCGCACCGCGTTGCGGCCGGTGGACGCGCTCACCGCCGGGGCCGAGCGGGTGGCCCGCACCCAGGACCTGGACCAGGGCATCTCCGTGCAGGGCACCGGCGAGATCGCCCGGCTGGCCGAGGCGTTCAACGCGATGCTGGCCGCGCTGGCGGTGTCCAGGGACGCCCAGCGACGCCTGGTCGAGGACGCCGGGCACGAGCTGCGCACCCCGCTGACCAGCCTGCGCAACAACATCGAACTGCTCGCGCACGCCACCCGGCAGACCGATCCGGCCCGGGTGCTGCCCGCCGAGGACCGGGACCGGCTGCTCACCGACCTGGAGGTGCAGGCGGGCGAGCTGACCTCGCTGGTCAGCGAACTGGTCGAGCTGGCCAAGACGGACCGCTCCACCGAACCCGAGCGCCGGGTGGACCTGGCCGAGGTGGTGGCCGCCGCAGTGGAACGGGTCCGGCCGCGCGCCCCCAACCTGGTCTTCCACACCGACCTGCACTCGGCGGAGATCATCGGCAGGCCGCGCTCGCTGCAACGGGCGGTGCTGAACCTGCTGGACAACGCGGCCAAGTGGAGCCCACTGGGCGGCACGGTCACGGTGACCCTGGAGACCGGCGGCGACCAGGTGCGGATCGTGGTCGACGACGAGGGTCCCGGCATCCCCGAGGCCGACCTGCCGCACGTCTTCCAGCGCTTCTACCGGGCCGACACCGCCCGCGCGCTGCCCGGTTCCGGCCTCGGCCTGGCCATCGTGGACCAGATCGCCACCCTGCACGGCGGCAACGCCACTGCCGGCCGGAACGCCGTCGGCGGGGCCCGGGTCTCGCTCACCCTGCCCGCGGCCGCCACGGACTCTTAACCAAACCCCGGGTGATCTCTCATCGTCCCTTCATGATCGCCGCGAACCCTCGGGGAGGTGACCACCACCAGCAGGACGATCACCCGGGCGGGCCCCGCGCCGGTCGCGTTCACGCTGCTCGGCCTGGCCACCCTGCTGGTCGGCTACCTCGGTTTCGCCTACACCGTCGAGGTCGACCCGCTGTGGGACCCGGTCAGTGACTACACCTTCCACTCCACCGCGCTGTTCCTCATCGCCCAGCTCTGCATCCTCGTCGGCGGCGGGCTGATCCTGACCCGGCTGCCGGTGGACCGGCCGGCCGGCATCTTCCTCGGGCTGTGGGCGGGCGGACTGGCCTCGGTGGCGGTGTTCCCCGGCAACGTGAGCAGCACGGTGTCCACTGTGTCCGGTGAGATCCATCGCTTCGGCGGCGCGGTCTTCATGACCTGCCTGCCGGTGGCCGCGCTGCGGATCGTGCACGTGCTCAGCACCGCGGGCCGCCGGGTGCTCTCGCTGCGCCGGGTGCAGTGGGCCGCGGTGGCCACCCTGCTCACCGCCGCCGCCTTCGGCCTGGCCCAGGTGATCCCGGCGCTGCCGCAGGGCGCGCTGCAGCGGGTCGCGCTGATCGCGCACGGGCTGTTGCTGGTCTCGCTGGCCCCGTTGATGCGGAGCACCACCCCGTGAGCATGATTCCGCTCGCTGTTCTCCTAGCGTTGCTGGCCGCCTGCCTGTTCGCCGCCGCGGTGTCCTTGCAGCACTCCGCGGTGCGCGGCCACGACGCCGACGGCTCGCTCACCCTGCGCGGCCTGGCCGGCACGGTCCGCTCGCGCGGCTGGCTCACCGGCACCGGGTTCGCCGTGCTCGGCAGCGGCCTGCACGTGCTCGCGCTGGCCTTGGCGCCCATGGTGATCGTGCAACCGCTGGGCGTGCTGAGCCTGGTGCTGACCGTGGTCTTCACCGCCCGCGCCCGGCGGCAGCCGATCGCGGCACCGGTGCGGCTGGCCGTGTTCGCGGTGTGCGGCGGGGTGTTCGGCTTTGTCGCGCTGGCCGTCTCGCCCGCGGTGGTCACGGCGGTCGCGGTGCCCGGCGCGGTGCACCTGGCCGCGTTCGGCGCGTTGCTGGTGGCCGTGGCCGGTCTGCGAGTGCGGGGTCAGGCCCGCTGTGCGGTGCTCGCCGCCTCCGCCGCTGTCCTTTTTGGACTCGGTTCGGTGCTCACCAAATCCGCCACCGGCCAGCTGTTCACCGCCGACCCGCAGTGGGGCGGTCTGCTGATCGCCGCGGAGGCCGGGCTGCTGCTGGCCGTCGGCGGCTGGGTGATGCACCAGGCCTACGCCGCCGGACCGACCGCGGTGGTGGTCGGCGCGATCACCGTGCTGGACCCGCTGACCGCGGTCAGCACCGGCCTGCTGCTCTACGGCGAGGCCGCCTACCTCACTCCCGCCACCGCCGCCGGGCAGGCCGCGCTCGCGCTGCTGGCCGTCGGCGGCGTGGTGGTGCTGGCCCGATCCGTGCCAGACCAACGAGAAGTCGCCGCACCAGAGGAGCAAGTGATGTCGTCACGCCGCACCGGGTCCGGGCTGCGGATCGTAGTGGGCGCGGACACCTTCCCGCCCGATGTCAACGGCGCGGCCAACTTCGCCGGCCGGCTGGCCCACGGCCTGGCCGCGCGCGGCCACGACGTGCACGTGATCTGCCCCTCGCCCGGCGGTGAGCCGGGCACCGTGACCGACGGCGGGATCACCATCCACCACCTGCCCTCGGTGCGCACCCCGTTCCACCCCGACTTCCGGATCAGCCTGCCCTGGCAGACCCGCAAGGCCGCGGACCTGCTGGCCGGGCTGGACCCGGACGTGGTGCACGTGCAGTCACATTTCCCGGTCGGCCGCGCCGTGCTGCGCGCGGCCACCGCCCGGCAGGTGCCGACGGTGGCCACCAACCATTTCATGCCGGAGAACCTGTTCGGCTACCTCAAGATCCCGGCCGCGCTGCGCCGCTCGCTGGCCCGGCTGGGCTGGCGCGACCTGGTCCGGGTCTACCGCGAGGCCGGCATCGTCACCGCGCCCACCCCACGCGCGGTGAACCTGCTGACCGCCAACCACTTCCCCGGCAAGCCGAGGGCGATCTCCTGCGGGATCGACATCGAGCACTACGCCGCCCCGCGTGCGTCGAAGTCCACAGTGGACACTTCGGTGCTCTTCGTCGGCCGCCTGGACGCGGAGAAGAACGTGCACGAGCTGATCCACGCGGTGTCCCGGATCCCCGGCCTGCGCGCCGAACTGGTCGGCGACGGCTTCTGCCGCACCCGCCTGGAAAGCCTGGCCGCCGAGTTGGGCGTCACCGACCGGGTGCGCTTCCGCGGTGTGGTCTCCGACGAGGACCTGGTCCAGGCCTACCGCCGCAACGACATCTTCTGCATGCCCGGCACCGCCGAACTGCAAAGCCTGGCCACCATGGAGGCCATGGCCGCAGGCCTCCCGGTGGTCGCCGCCGACGCGATGGCCCTGCCGCACCTGGTCCACCCCGGCGTCAACGGCCACCTGTACCCGCCGGCTGACCTGGACGCGCTCACCGGCCACCTGGCCGCCCTGGCCGCCGACCCGGACCAGCGGGCCACCATGGGCGCGGCCAGCTCCCAGCTGATCACCCGGCACGCCCTGGACACCACCCTGGCCACCTTCGAGCAGGTCTACGCCGAACTGGTCCGCCCGCACGCCCCCACCCCAGTCCTCACCGGCGCAGCCTGACCCGTACCCGCCGAGTTGGCCCAAGTCGTACGCGTAGTTGGCCCAAGTGGGCGTCCCACTTGGGCCAACTCGACGTCCTGCTCAGTTCGGCCGCGGCCCCGGCTTCCCCCGATCGGCGAACAGCCGGGCCAGTGTCGTGGTCAGGTGCCGCACCGGCAACGTCGTGTGTTCCAGCTGTCGCACCGCCGCCAGCAACTGACTCAACCCGTCCTCATGGGCCAGACAGGTGCGCAGGATGTTCTGCACCTCCTGGCGGGCCCGGGAATCCCGGTGCACCGAGGAACTGATCGCCGGGTCCAGTGAGTCCAGCAACCGCTGTCTGCTGTACGGGAACCGGCACAGTGGCACCGCCAGCAACGCGTCGGTGGCCAGCACCAGCACATACGGGTCCACAGTGGACGGTCGATATCCCGGATGGGGTTGCCCCACCGTGAGTTCCCGGGGCCGGTGCAGGATCCAGGCCAGCAGGTCGGCGTTGCGCACCGGGACCCTGGCCGGGCGGAACAGGGCGCCGGGGGTGCGGGTGGTGCTCTGGTAGAGGGCGTCGGAGATGATCAGGGCCAGGTCGGCGCGGTCCCGGCGCAGGGATTCGTGCAGGGCGGGGGCGTCGGCCATGCCGAAGGTCTCCCGGACGGCGGGGCTGGTGACGCCGCGGTCGTCGACCCGGACCGGACCCGCGTGCATGGCCACCCGCAGCCGCAACTGGTCGATGGGCAGCAGGTTCGCGTTGACCGCGCGGAGTTCGCGGGACAGGTTGTCCGGCACCATTGCCACCAGTTGTTCCCGGGAGACCTGGGGGGACAACAACAGCAGCACGCCCTCGCCGTAGCTCTCGGTGGCGCAGTCCGCCCACGGGATGTGGCTGCGGGTGACCGCGTTCTTCAGTGCCTCGTACATCCGGCGCCGCAACGTGATCCGCGCCTGGTCCGCGCTGTCGGCGGTGGAGTTGGTGTGCACCACCAGCATCACCCTGGGCACCACCACGCTCACCCGGCTGCACAGCATGTCGGCCAGGCCGGAGAGCAACGCCTTGGTGCGCTGGGTGTCCGGATGGTCCTCGCCGCGCACCCGCAGTTGCGCGGCCAGCACCTCCTGGTAGGTCTGCTGCGCCAGCACCAGTTTGCCCTGCTGGGTCAGTGCGGTGGCCAGGTTGTTGCGGCAGTCCAGGGTGTCCGGGTGATCGGCGCCCAGCACCCGCAGCTGATCGGTGAGCAGCGCGGTGTACGCGGCTTCCGCCTCGGCCAGTTTCCCTTGCTGGGCAAGCACGTTGGCCAGGTTGTTGCGACTGGCCAGGGTGTCCGGGTGGTCCGCGCCGAGCACCCTGGGCAGATCGGCCAGCAGCGCGGTGTAGGTTTCCTCGGCCGCGGCCAGTTCGCCTTGCTGGGCCAGGATGTTGGCCAGGTTGTTGCGGGTGGCCAGGGTGTCGGGGTGTTCCGGCCCGAGCAGCACGCACCGCCGGTCGGCGACCTGGCGGAACACCTCGGCCGCCTCGGCCAGTTTCGCGCTGTCCCGCAACGCGTCCGCCTCGTCCTGCAACACGTTGGCCAGATTGGACAGCACGGCCAGGGCATCGTCGGAGTCCGGCAGCATGCCGGCGGTGGCCCGGCGCAGGATCGCCTCCGCCTCGGTCAGGTCGGCCGGATCGGCCAGCCTGCTGTGCCGCGCGCGCAGGGCCGCGCCCAGGTTGGACAGCCTGCGCAACCGGCCGGGGTGTTCCGGCGAGGTGGCCGCGGTGGCCTGGCGCAGCACCGCGATCGCCTCGTCCAGGGAGTCCAGGTCGCCGGTGCGCTCGTAGTGCAGCCGCAGCGAGGCGCCCAGGTTGGCCAGCAGCGCGGAGCGGTCCCGGTCGTCGTCGGGGGCACAGCGCAATGCCTGCCGCTGCCTGCGCACCGCGTGCTGCAGGTCCCGCTCGTCGAAGGTGTGCTCATGCCGCTGCCGCAACGCGTTGCCCAGGTTGGACAGGTGCCCGCTGAGATCGCGGTCGTCGGGTTCGAGCATCCCGAGCACCTGGTTGAGCGTGCTGATCGCCCGGTCCAGCACGTCCAGCTCCCTGGTCACCTCGTACTCGATCTGCAGCGAATGACTCAGCAGCGACAACCACTCCCGGGTCCGCGCCGGATAGTCCACAGTGGACTTGGCGAGGTCCAGGGTCAGTGCGGCGGCTTCCCTGGCGGCGGTCAGCGCGGCCACCCGCGCGCCGGTGCGGGCCTGGTGCCCGCCCAGTCGCAGCAACGCCAGCGCCAGCGCGGCCCTGGTCTCCACGCTGTCGCCGCCCGGCCCGGCCAGCCGCGCGCGCAGTTGCCGGACCTGGCCTGCCAGCCGGATCTCCGATGCGGTCGACTCACTCATCGCTGGCTCCCCGATCGGTCTTGGTCGGCGGATTGAGGAGGAATTCCCTGGCCAGGTCGGGATCGTGGATCTCCCAGCTCTCCGAGCGGGTGCCGTCCCGCGCGGTGGAGCGGGTGTACTTGAGCAGACTCGGCCGCTCCGGTTCGGCCGGTGGGGCCTGCCGCGGCACGGGCACCACCACCAGCTCGGGCTCATCGGCTGCCGCGAACCGTTCGGCCAGCCGCTGGTAGGTGTCCCTGGCCGCGCCGAAACTGCCCGCGCAGGCGGCCTCCAGCTCGCGCAGCATGGACACGATGTAGCGGGCCTGGCGGCCGCGGATGACCGACTGGCCGCCGCCGGTCACCGCGAGGTGCGTGCATAGCAGGTCGTGCAGTTCCTTGTCCGGGTCGAAACCCTGGGCCAGGTAGATGTCGTAGGCCTCCAGGGCCTGCACGAGCGGACCGGTCCCGGCCAGCCGGGCGCGCAGCTCACTCACCTGGGCCCGCAACGCTTTTCCCGGTGTGGTCGCGGTCAGCTCGGCCAGTTCGGCGAGCACCGCCAGTTCGGCCGCGTCGGCCGCGCCGATGATCTGGGCGCGCAACGCCAGGCTGTTCTCCGGGTTGGCCAGCGCGGTGGGCCGCCGCGGATAACTGTCGTACTCGACCAGGATCACCGCCTGGAATCCTTTGCCGATTGGCTCCACGCCCAGCCGGTTGACCAGTGGACCGTCCAGCGCGGGCACGATGATCTGGGAGCCGCCGTGGCAGGCCGCGTTGGCCAGCAGCCGCACGTGATCCCGCGGCGCGTCCGGCTGGAACGGCAGCATGGTGGGGGAGTTGGCGGGCACGCACACGATGTCGGCGCGCTGCACGGTCGCATTGCTCTCCCACAGCAAATAGTCCTTGCACACCGCGACCGCCAGCCGCACCTGCCGCCCGCGCAGGGTCAGTTCCACGATCCGCACGCCCTCGCCCGCGGTCGCGTTCTCCCCGTCGGCAAGGGAAAGTTTGGTGATCAGGTGCACGCTGCCGTCGTGGATGAGCACGGAGACGTTGCGGTGCACCAGGTTTCCGGCCTGCCAGTCCGATTCGGCCAGTGCGACCAGCTCGCCGGCCTCGGCCAGGTTGCGCACAAATCCCAGTCCGGCCACCACCACCCGGCCCGCGGAGAACTCGCGCAGGGTCTCCAGGCAGCCCAGCGGCACCAGGTACTCCGGGAAGACCACCACATCGGCGGATTGCCGGTCCAGGAAGGACATCAGCTCGGTCAGGCAGGATCGAGTGGCCGAAGTGGACAGTTCCTGGATGCCGTCGTAGACGGTGGGGTGGGCGCCGCTGAACAGGTGCGCCGCGGACAGCTCGCCGGGTCCGGCGCCTGCCGCGTAGAGGGGTTCGGCGGGCAGCCACAGGCTTTCCGCGGTACGCGCGTGCGGCAGCCCGTCCAGCTGCACCACGCACAACCGGAGCCTGCGGTCAGTCCCGGGGTTCGACATGCGCGCCCTCCCGCAGTTGCTCGGCCAGTGATTCGGCGAAGGGGTAGGGCCGGAAGCCGCGCAGTGCCTCGACCCGGTCGATGTAGGGCTGGGCCGCCGCGATCGCGCCGGCATAGGAACGGCCCATGCTGCGCCGCACCAGCCGCCGGTCCACGTAGCCGCCCGCGCAGGCGATCGCGATCGAGTTGAGCACCGCGAGGGTGTACCCGATCCGGTCCAGGCTGTCCCGGTCCAGCTCGGCCAGTTCCGCCGCCGAGCGCCCGGCCACCCGCTGGTGCAAGATCCGCCGCCCGGCCCGCACCTCCGCGGACAGGTACCGCTCGTGCAGGTCGAAGAAGGCCCGCAACCGATCCGCCCTGGTGGACCGCCGGAATCCCCAGAACGCGATGAGCAACGCCACCACCGGGGACAACAGGGACAGCCAGACACTCAGAGCCATTGCCCACCTCAGCGACGTTGGTTCAGGACATCCCGCTGTCGGGCAGGCCTGACGAGGTGTTACGCACAGTGACTAACCCGTGACCCGGAATCGGACTTTTCGGTAGGCTGAAGCGGGTAGTGGGGGTTACGACGCAGGGCGGATCGACATGCCGCGTGCTCGACGTTGGGTGGCGCTCGCGCTCGGGGCCTGGCGGGGACCGGCCTGATCACCACGCCGGCCGGGGCCGAGCCGGAGGCAAGGCCGATCAGCTGGGGGACTGCGCCGGATTTGCCGGCGCGCCGACTGGGGTGGCCATCGAGTGCGCCCGGCTCAGCGTGCCGCGGGACTACTCGCGGCCGTGGGCGGAGCGGATCAGCATCGGGGTCAGCCGGATCAAGGCGACCGATCCGGCCCGCCGCCGCGGGGTCCTGCTCACCAACCCGGGCGGTCCGGGCGCGGACGGCGTCTTCGCCTGGACCGCGCTCTGGGCTGGGTTCCCGGAACTGGCGGCGAGCTACGACCTGATCGGGTTCGCCCCGCGCGGCACGGTCAACGGCACCCCGATCGACTGCGGCGGCCTGGTCGGCCCGCGTACCCCGGCCCAGCCGTACGCGCCGGAACGGGCGGTGCTGGACTCGGCGATCCACCCCGACTGGGCCTGGCGGCGCAGCCGGGTCGCCCAGGCCGAGGCAAAAGAGCAGCGCACCAACGAGATGTTCGACGACATCGTGAGCAGACACGCGACCAACGGCCTCGGCGGCACCAGGGCCGAACTGCTGGCCACCTGGACCCGCCTGCGGAAGTGGTTGCAGGACAACCCGATCGCCGATCCGAAGCAGCCCGGCCGGTTCGCCACCGGCGACACCCTGTTCAGCGCCACCGGGTTCTACGTCAACTACCGGCGGACCTGGGGTCTGGTGGAGCGGCTGCTGGTCGAGCTGAACCGGGAGCGCACCGGGACCCTGCTGCTGGAGGCCACCCGTCCCTTCGGCGCCGAGCTGCCCAGCGGTGGCGGCGAGCACCGGCCGCTGAACATGACCTCGGTGTTCCTCGGGTTGACCTGTGGTGAGGACCGCTGGCCGCGCGATCCCGCGGTCTACGAACGGGACGCGGCCGAGCTGGAGCGCCGGTTTCCGTTCAACGGCCGGTACTTCATGCTCGCCGACCTGCCCTGCGCGTTCTGGCCGCAGCAGCCCAGCCCGCAGGTCCGGATCGCCGGCCACGGCCTGACCACCACCCCGCTGGTGCTCCAGTCCCGCCGCGATCCGGCCACCCCGTACCAGGGCGGTGTGGCACTGGCCGAGCGGTTGCGCGGGCGGCTGCCCCGGGTCTTGCGCTCAGCCCGGACCGAACGGCGCGCTGAGCCGCACCTGCCAGCCCCGGACGGTCCGCTCCACCAGTTCCAGCCCGGTCGCGGCGAGGCGGATCGGCAGCAGCGCGCGCACCTGCTCGCCGATCCGGTCCGCCTCGCCCGCACTCGCCCCCAGCGCCACGGTGAGATGCGTTGGCGGCCGCTCGCCGAACCGCCCGTCATAGGGCCGCAGCCAGGGCCAGCGCTGCCCGGCCCGGTCCGCCAGTTCCTGGGCGCCGGGTGCGGTGACGGCCAGAAAGCCCGGTCTGACAACAACTTCGGCCAGCGTGAGATCGATCGGCGAGGTGTCCGCGGCGAGCGAGTGGACGGCGGCGGTCAGATCCTCGGTGAACGGAACGAACGGGTAGCTGACGGTGACGTGCGCGGGCAGACCGGGCCGGACCGTGGCCGGATTGACCGCGCGGGCCGCCTCCAGCAGCGGCTCGGCGGCCGGGACGAGGATCAGCAACGCGGTGGTTCCCAGGGCCGGCACCGGGCCATTGTGCCGCGACAAGACTGCGACAGGACGGAGATCCAGGCGGGGAACTGGACGCGTTGGCTCGGGGCATGACCAACCTACTGTCGGCGCGCCCGGTCGCCGAGCCCGGCGCGCGGCCGCGGCTGCCCGCGCTGGACGGGCTGCGCGGCCTGGCCGTGGCCGGGGTGCTGCTCTTCCACGCGGGCCACCTCAGCGGCGGATTCCTCGGCGTGGACCTGTTTTTCGTGCTCTCCGGCTACCTGATCACCGACCTGCTACTGCGTGATCACACCCGTTCGCTGACCGCGTTCTGGGGCCGCCGGATCCGCCGGCTGTGGCCGGCTCTCGCCGTGCTGCTGCCCGGGGTCACCCTGCTGACCTGGGCCTTCGGCTCACCCGACCTGTTGCGCACAGCGCTGGCAGACGGTCCGTGGGTGCAGCTCAACCTGGCGAACTGGCACCTGCTGGCCGAATCGGCCGGGTACTGGGACCGGTTCGGGCCGGGCCGGGTGTTCGGGCACCTGTGGAGCGTCGCGGTGGAGGAGCAGTTCTACCTGCTGTGGCCGCTGGTCGTGTTCGGCCTGCGCCGCCAGCGCGCGGTGGCACTGGCCGCCGGACTGGGCGCGCTGGCCTCGCTGGGACTGATGCTGGTGCTCACCGACCCGGACCGGGTCTACACCGGCACCGACACCCGCGCCTTCGCCCTGCTGCTGGGCGCGCTGGCGGCCACCGAGCCGGTGCGCGAGTGGGTGCGGCGGACGCTGCCGTCCTGGACCGCGGTGCCGCTGGCCCTCGGCCTGGCGCTGGCCTGGCTGCTGGTCGACGGGGAGAAGTCGCCGATGTTGTTCCAGGGCGGGCTGTTCGCGCTGTCCCTGGCCGCCGCGCTGCTCATCCTGCTGGCGCCCGGCTCGGTGCTGGACCGCGGATTGTGCTGGCAGCCGTTGCGTGGGCTGGGTCTGGTCTCCTACGGGCTTTACCTGTGGCACTGGCCGGTATTCCTGTTGCTGTCCAAGGAAAAGACCGGCCTGGACGGCTGGCTGTGGACGCTGCTGGTCTGCGCCGTGTCGCTGGGACTGGCCGTGCTGTCCAAGGTGTTGGTGGAGGATCCGATCCGGTACCGGGCAGCCTGGGCCCGTGGCCGCACCGGCCTGGCGGCGTTCGCGGCGAGCCTGGTCGTGGTCGCACTGACCTGGATCGTGCTGCCCCGCCCGGCCACCGCGGCGATCGACACCAGCGCGCTCGGCGGCCGCCCCGCGGTGTCGGCCAACGGCCCCAAGGTGTCCAAGGTGCTGTTCATGGGCGACTCGATCGCCGCCGGACTGGCCTTGCCGCTGTCCGCCGCGGCCAAGGCGAGCGGGCTCACCCTGAAGTCGATCGCCGCCGCCGGTGGTGGCGGGGTGGTCGGCCCGCTGGCCGAGTCCACCTGGGCCGAACTGCCCCGCGTGCTCGCCGAGTTCCGCCCGGATGTGCTGGTGTACCAGGTCACCACCTACGACTGGGGCAGCCCGGCCGAACAGCGTGCCGGCTATGAACGCCTGGTGCGCGAGGCAGGCGGCGCCAAGGTGGTGTTCGTGACCATGCCGCCGATCCGCCCGGACGATTTCTACGCCGGGCACATGGCCGAGCTGGGGCGCACCACCGACGCGATCAAGGCGACCGGCGCCACGGTGCTGGAGGGCAAGGAGGTCTGGGGCGAGGCGTACCAGCGGGAACGGGACGGCCGGATCGAGCGCAGCTCCGACGGCATCCACACCTGCCCCGCTGGCGCGGCCCGCTTCACCGCCTGGCTGCTCGACGCGCTCGCCGCCCGCTACTCCGGGATCGCCCGGGTGGCACCGGAAACCTGGGCCAACACCGGCTGGGCCGGGGACAAACAGTTCCACGGCTGCTAGGTCGCCGGACAGGTGCGTGGACCGTGCGGATCGGCGCCGGGCAGGGTGAAGTTCAACTGCACCCTGGTCGTCGCCGATCCGCCGCTCTGCACGTGCACGCCCAGCGCGGTGCAGACCACCTGGTCCACCCCGCGGTCGGTCACTTCGTCGCGGGTCAGCGGCAGGGTGAGGGTGATCAGGTCCGGCTCGGTGGTCGCGTACACCCTGGTCGTGCCAGTGACGGTGATCTCGGTGTGCAGGGCGGGCGCCGCGCTGCCGGGACCGGTGAGCAGCAGGGACACCGCCTCGCCGATCGAGCCGAGGTTCCTGGTGTGGCGCTCGTCCGGCCGCAACCGGCCCTGACCGTCCACAAAGTACAGTGTGATCCCTGGCGAGACCCCGGTCGGCGCCTCGCCGCCATCCTCCACAGTGGACGATGGGATGGCACAGCCCGCGGTCAGCAACACCAGCGCCGCCAAGCCGATCCGCCTCATGTCGCCTCCCTGGGCAGCACCAGGCGGAAGCACGCGCCGCCGCTTGGCCGGTTCGCCGCGGTCAGGTCGCCGCCGTGCAGCCGGGCGTTCGCCCGCGCGATGGACAGGCCCAGCCCACTGCCCTCAGTGCCCGAGCGGGCCGCGTCGGCCTTGTAGAACCGGTCGAACACGTGTGGCAGCACCGCTTCCGGCAGTCCGGGACCCCGGTCGGTCACCTCGATCTCGATCCGCCTGGCCTCGGCGCGCAGTGTCACGGTGACCGGTGGCCCGCCGTGCCGCAACGCGTTGCCGACCAGGTTCGCCAGGATCACGTCCAGCCGACGCCGGTCCAGTCGCGCCGGAACCGGCTCGGGCAACTCGGTCCGCACCCGGTCGAGCCAGCCGCGGGCCCGCAGGCAGTCCCGGATCGCCCCACCCACCTCGACCGGCTCGATGCGCAGCTGCGCCATGCCCGCGTCGAACCGGGAAACCTCCATCAACTCCTCGACCAGCCGGACCAGCCGCTGGGTCGCGGCCACCGCCAGTTCCGCCGATTCCCGTTCCGCCGCACCGAGTTGCGCGCTGCTGCCCTGGAGGATCTCGCTCACCGCGGCCAGTGTGCTCAGCGGGGTGCGCAGCTCATGCGAGACATCGGCGACGAACCGGCGCGCGTCGGCTTCCAGCCGCCGCAGCTCGGCCACGGTGTGCTGCAAGGAGCCCGCCATCTCGTTGACCGTGCCCGCCAGTTCGGCCAGTTCGTCCTTGCCCCGCACCGGCAATCGCGCGTCCAGGTCTCCGGCGGCCAGCCTGCGCGCGGTGTCCCGCACCCGCCGCACCGGCCGCAACACCCCGCCCGCGGCGAGCAACGCGACCAGTACCGCCAGCGGCAACGCGATCGCGCTGGTGCGCGCGGCGGCCATGGTCAGTTCGTCCAGCTGCGCCTGGGTGCCGGCCAGATCGCGCACCGCGTAGACCTCGATGCCCGAGGGCCGCCGCTGTCCGTCCACCGCGGTGATCATGACGGGGGTGCCGATCAGCAGTCGCGGCCCATCTTGCTCAACCCGTTGCCACACCAGCCGATTACGCTCCCGCACCGCGGTGCGCAACGCCTCGGCCGCCCGCTCCGCCCCGGCGCCGGCCTGTAGGTCCACAGTGGACACCAGCGTGTTGTCGCCCACCGCCGCCCGCAGCCGGTCCAGCGTGGCCTGGTCCGGCGGGAAACTCACCTGTGCTGCCACCGCACCGATCCGCGCGGTCAGTTCCCCGGTCAGCCGCTGCTGCGCCTCACTCAGCAGCGCGGCCCGCGCCGACCCCGCGCTCGCCCAGGTCGCCGCCACCGCGCCCAGCCCGGTGACCAGCACAAACGCCACCACCAGCCGGGTGCGCAGGCTGTGTCGCCTCATCCGGGACCAAACCGGTAGCCGAAACCGCGCACGGTCTGCACGTGCGCCGGCTCCCGCGCCGAGTCCTCGATCTTGGCCCGCAACCGCTGCACGCAGTTGTCCACCAGCCGCGAGTCGCCGAGATAGTCGTGCTCCCACACCAGTTCCAGCAACTGCTGCCGACTGAACACCCGCCCCGGCGCGCGGGCCAGCGTCAGCAGCAACCGGAACTCCGTCGGCGTCAACGCCACCGGCGCCCCGGCCAGCGACACCGTCGCCGCCACCGGATTGATCACCAGCGCCCCGCCGCCGAGCACCCCGTCCGGTTCCACCCCGACCCGCCGCAACACCGCCCGGATCCGCGCGTCCAGCACCGTCGGCTGGGCCGGTTTGATCACGTAGTCATCCGCCCCGGCGGCCAGCCCGTGCACCACGTCGAAGTCGTCACCGCGCGCGGTCAGCATGATCACCGGCACCGCCCCGGAGGTCCGGATCCGGCGGCACACCTCGAACCCGTCCATCCCGGGCAGCATCACGTCCAGCACCACGATGTCCGGCGGCGTGCCGGCCAGCTCGCGCAACCCGGTCTCGCCGTCCTCGGCGGTGCGGACCTCGTGGCCGTGCCGGGTCAGCGCGAGCTGCAGCCCACGACGCACCAGCGGGTCATCCTCGACGAGCAGAATCGCGGCCACCAAGCCAGTATGCGGTGGCAACGGGGCCGGGGCACGGTCAGCGGCGCGCTGCGACACAACTACGACACAGCACCGTCCACTGTGCCCGGACCAGCCTGGCCGAGCGGACCCGGCCGGCCGCTGCTAGCCTGCGCCGCAGCAGGAGGACGATCTGGGGGACGAGTCATGGGGAACTCGGCAACCGTGTCGGCTGTGCTGGCCGTCGCGCTGCTGACCGTGGGCGCCTGCGGTGGCCCGAGCGCACCGGCGCCGACCAGCAGCAGCACCAGTGCCGCACCGGTCGAACTGAGCAGGGAGCAGTACCAGGCCGCGCTCACCGAGCTGGAGGATGTGGTCCGCCCGCTGGGCGAGCGGGTCGTCGCGGCGAACACGTTGGCGGAGCTGAACATCGCCCGCGCCGCCCTCGGCAACGCGCTGATGAAGCAGAACATGAAGTTCCGCGACCTGACGCCACCAGCGGATCTGCGCGGCCAGCACCGGCGCTTCGACAGCTATTTCCTGGGCCTGAGCGCGATGACGCAGCCGCTGACGATCAGCGACCGCTTGACCGAGTGCGGCACCCGGGTTGACGAGGGCGTCTTCGTGCGTAACTCCAAGGTCAGCACGATCGTCGAGCTGCGCCGGGACAACATGCGCGGGTTCCCGGCCGAACTGACCAAGGCCGGCCTGAAGTTCGCCGGCCTGCCGCTGCCACCCGAGCCCCCTGACCTGCCCAACCGCCGAGCGGCCAACGGCGAGGTGGTGCACCGCGCCGGCGCCAAGGGCGGCGGCACCCTGGCGGTGACCAACAACGGCAAGCAGGACGTGGCGGTCTCCGCGGTGGTCGGCGAACCAACCGACCCGCGCGCCACCATCTACGTGCGGGCCGGCGCCAGCGCCACGCTGACCGGACTGCCCAGCGGGACCTACGGGGTCTACTACAAGACCGGGGTGGACTGGGACGCCGGGCGGCGGGGGTTCACCAGGGACTGCGGGTTCGCCAAGTTCCTGCAGGGGTTCCAGGGCAACCGGGGCTGGCAGATCACGCTGACTCCCGCCGGTGACGGCAACTCGCCGATCACCAAGATCCCGGCGTTCTGAGCACGGCTCACTCGGGCTGAGCCAGGCCGTTCGGGGTGGCCAGTTGCGCTTCCGGCTGGCTTGTTTTCTCTGGCGTCGCGATTATTTCAGTGTCGATCGAAATTAATCGTCGTGGGCGAAGAGCGAAGATCAGCCGGGAGGGAAGGGGAAGAGGGAGCGGCGCTGTCGCGCGAGCAGGTCCGCGCGGGAACGCCTGGTCGGCGCGGCCCAGCACCAGATCACGTAAGCCGACCGACCGTTCGGTAGAGGTGCGAACCAGCCAACGCGTAAGCCGACCGACCGTTCGGTAGAGGTGCGAACCAGCCAACGTGCAAGGTGACCGACCGTTCGGTAGGCACGCAGACCTGCTGTCCCGCGTGCCCACCGACCATTCGGTAGGCACGCGACCCTGGGCTCAGCCGAGGCAGGGCCGATCCAGTCACGGCTCCCGACCCCGGCCTCCGCGCCGCGGACCTGTTCCGCGAGCGTGGCCGCCCCCGCCCCCGCAGCCGTCAGGCTCGTGTCGTGACCGCCTCGCCCCGTCCCGCCCTGCGGCCCCCTGGCCAGCCGTCAGCCTCACTCCGCCGCAGTCGCCGCCCCTAGCAACTCCCGGATCCGCCCCGTCACCGTCGAGAACCCGGGCAACGCCATCGTCTCCGCATACCCCCGCCGCTCCGGCAACCCCACCGGAATGATCTCCGCGACCCGCCCCGGCCGCGCCGTCAGCACCACCACCCGGTTGGCCAGATAAGCCGACTCCGCGATCGAGTGCGTCACCAGCAACACCGTCGTGCCGGTCTCTCGCCAGATCCGGTGCAGCTCCACGTTCATCTGCTCCCGGGTCAGCGCGTCCAGCGCGCCGAAGGGCTCATCCATCAGCAGCACCCGCGGCCGGTGCAGCAACGCCCGGCACAGCGCCACCCGCTGCTGCATCCCGCCGGACAGCTCGTGCGGCAGCGCGTCGGCGAAGCCGCTCAACCCAGTCAACTCGATCAGCTCGTCCGTGCGTTGCCGGGCCTCGGCCGTTGGCATGCCGCGCATTTCCGCCTGGAGCAGGATGTTGCGCCGGGCCGAGCGCCAGTCCAGCAGGGCGGCGCGTTGGAAGACGTAGCCGATGTCGTGCCGGGGGCCGCGGACCTGGTCGCCGAGCAGGCGGACCGTGCCCGCGGACGGGGAAAGCAGGCCCGCCACCAGTTTCAGCAGGGTGGACTTGCCGCAGCCGGAGGGGCCGACGATGCTGACGAACTCGCCCGGTTCGACATCCAGCGACACCTCCTCGACCGCGGTCACCGCGAGCTTGCGGGCGCGGAAGCGGACGGTGACCGCGTTCAGTTGCACGGCGTGGCTGGTGCGGGTAGTGATCACCCGGCTCATCCCTTGGCCGCCACGGTGTGCGCCCAGTAGGTCGAGGGATCCTTTGCCGTGGCCAGGACTCCGGTGCGCACGAACACCTCGATGGTGGCCTTCCAATCGGCCTCGATGTTCACCCCGGGCGCCAGGTTGCGGGTGGACTCGGTGCGCAGCAGGGCGCGGGTGGCGGTGAACTGGTCCAGCACCACCGCGGGCGGCGGCAGCTGTTCGGCGGCGCCCTGCATGGACTCCACCGCGGCGGCCGGGTTCTTCTCCGCTTCCGCCCAGGCTTCGGTGGTGGCCGCGACCATGCGCTTGACCAGGTCCGGGTCCTTGTCCAGCAGGGCGGTGGAGGTGAGCAGGCCGTCGCTGTAGTAGTTCAGGCCGAAATCGGCGAAACGCAGGTAGGACACGGGTTTCTTCGCCTTGTCCTGGATGGTGGGGCCTTGGTCGTTGGCGTTGCCGACCAGTGAGTCGGCCCGGTCCGCGATCACCGCGGCGATCTTGCCCGCCGGGTCGATGTTCTGGATGCGGACGTCGGTCTCGGTCATGCCGTTCTGTTTGAGGAAGGCGCCGAAGGTCTTGGACAGCGCGTCGCCGGCGGTCAGCGCGACGGTGCGGCCCTTGAGGTCGCTGGGTTTGCTGAATCCCTTGTCCCCGAAGAACTGCACCGAAGCGGGAGTGGTTTGCAGGTACACGCCGAGGCTTTTCACCGGGACGCCGGAGTCGACCGCGGTGAGCAGCGAGGCGGTGTCGGCCCAGCCGAACTCGGTCTGGCCGCCGCCGACGGCCTGCACGGTCTTGCCGGAGCCTTGGCCCGCCTGGATTTTCAGGTTGATCCCGTGCTTGCGGAAGATCCCCTGCTTGAGCCCGTGGTAGAACGGCGCGTGCTCGCCGTAGGGATACCAGTTCAGGGTCAGGGTGATCTGCCTGCCCGGATCGGGCGCGCCGCCACCGCCGCACGCGGTGGCGGTCACTAACAACAGCGCGGCGAGCAGAGCGCGACCGGTGGTCCTCATGGGCGGTGGCCTTTCGACTAGAGGGTCGTGTCGGTCGGGGTGCGGCGGCTGACGTGCCAGGGCAGCAGCAGCGCCTCGGCGGCCTCCAGCAGGACGAACAGCACGACGCCGATCATCGACATCAGGATCAGGCCGGCGAACAGCATTGGTGTGTCGAGGTTTCCGTTGGCCTGCAGGATCACGTAGCCCAGGCCCTCGTTGGCGCCGACGAACTCGCCGACCACCGCGCCGGTCACCGCCAGCGTCACCGCGACCTTCAGGCCGGCGAACAACTGGGGCAGCGCGGCCGGGAAGCGGATCTTGACGAAGGTCTTGACCGCCCCGCCGCCCATGGTGGCGGCCAGTTCCAGCATTTCCGCGCTGACCGACTTGAGCCCGGTGACCATGGAGATCACCACCGGGAAGAACGCGATCAGCACCGCCACCAGGACCTTGGGCTCCAGGCCGAAACCCAGCCACACCACGAACAGCGGCGCGATCGCGATCTTGGGAATCACCTGGGCGAACAACAGGATCGGGTAGAGCGTGCGTTCCACGGTCGGCGAGTAGACCATCACCACCGCGGCCAGCACGCCCAGCACCGCGGCGATCAGGAAGCCCAGCAGGGTTTCGTAGCTGGTGACCCAGGTGTGTTCGCCGAGGTAGGACCATTTGGCGGCGAAGACCGACAGCGTCGCGCCGGGGGAGGGCACCAGGTAGGGCGCGACCAGGCCGGTGACGGTGATCAACTGCCAGGCCAGCAGGCCGGCGGCCAGCAGCGCGACCGGCCGCCAGGAGCGTTCCAGCCACCGGCGGGCGCGGGCGGCGCCTGCGGATTCGCGCTCGGTCATCGGCTCCCCGTTCTCCGGTGGAAAGCGCCGTACGCTCAGCACTGTCCAGTCGGAAAGCGCTTTCCGAATCGCGTTGGGTCAGTACGCTAGAGCCGTCGTCCAGCACGGTCAAGAGGGGGAGGGAGCCCGATGACGTTGTCCGGCCTCACGATCGAGCGGGTCGAGACCTTCGCGGTGGCGCTGCCGACCCTGCGCGACTTCGGGGTGGCCGGTGGCGCGGTGGCGGTGGCCGGGCGGCCCAGCATCCGGATCCTGGTCAAGGTCAGCGCGGACGGGGTGTGCGGCTGGGGCGAGGCCACCCCGATCCCGGCCTGGACCTACGAGACCGCCGAATCCATCGTCACCACCATTGACCGCTACCTCGCCCCGGCCATCCTCGGCCGCCCGGCCTGGGACCTGGACGGCGTGACCGCGGTGTTCGACCGCGTGATCAACCGCGGTTTCTCCATCGGCGCGCCACTGGCCAAATCCGCGGTGGACATCGCCCTGCACGACCTGCTCGGCCACGCGCTGGGCGTGCCGCTGGGCGTGCTGTGGGGTCAGCGCCGCGCCGAGCGGATCCAACTGGCCTGGGTGCTCTCCGGCCAGACCCCGGCCGAGGTGGCCGATTCGGTGGCCGAGGGCCTGGCTGCCGGCTACCGGGCGTTCAAGGTCAAGATCGGTCTGCACGCCGAGCGCACCGACCTGGCCGTGGTCGCCGCGGCCCGCGCGGCCGCCCCGGACGCGCCGCTGTGGGTGGACGCCAACCAGGCCTACACCGTGGACAGCGCGCTCCGACTGGCCCGCGAACTGCACGGGCTGGGCGTCACCGAGTTCGAACAACCGTTGCCGGCCAACGACATCGGTGGGCTGCGCCGGTTGCGGGTGCTGAGCCCGCTGCCGATCGCGCTGGACGAGAGCCTGCGCCATCCCACCGATCTGGCCACCTTCATCCGTCTGGACGCGGTAGACGTGGCCATCGCCAAGGTGCAGCGCACCGGCGGCCTGACCCTGTCCCGCCGCCTGTGCCAGCTCGCCCAGGACAGCGGGGTGCGGCTGATGGGCTCCGGCCTGACCGACTCCGACCTGGGGCTGGCCGCCGCGCTGCACCTCTTCGCCGCGCACGGCATCACCGGCCCGGTCGACCTCAACGGCAGGCAGTTCATCGACTCCGCCTACGTCGGCGGGACAACAGTGCAGGTCAGCGACGGTGTCGCCCAGGTCCCGACCGGTCAGGGGCTGGGTGTGCAAGTGGATGAGGCCGAGGTGCGAAAACGAGCTGTGGACGTGCTCGCCGCCCCGTAGGGTCAGCTCGTGAGCACCGCCAGCCCGCGCCGCCGTGCGGAGATGTTCGTCCCCGCCGACCGCGACCCGCGGCTGGCCGCACCGGCCACCGGCGCCGAACGAGCGGTGCTGCTCGGCATCCTGCACGGCCAGCGCGCCACCCTGGAACTCAAGTGCGCCGGCCTGGACCGCGCGCTCGCCGACCGATCGGTAGGGCCGTCCACGCTGTCCCTGCTCGGCCTCATCCGGCACCTGGCCGAGGTGGAGCGCCGCTGGTTCCGGCGGGTGCTGGCCGGTCAGGACGTGCCGCCGCTGTATGTCACCGACGACCGGCCGGACGCCGATTTCGACGGCGCCGCACCCGATCCGGCGGTGATCGAGGCGGCCTGGGCGCACTGGCGGGCCGAGGTCGCCTTCGCCGAGCAGTTCGTCGCGGCGGCCGACAGCCTGGACGTCGAGGGTGTGGACGGCTGGCGCGGGACGGTGTCGCTGCGCTGGGTGCTGATCCACCTGGTCGAGGAGTACGCCCGGCACAACGGACACGCCGATCTCCTGCGGGAGCGGATCGATGGCGCGATCGGCGTCTGAAACGGAGCAGTGAGTTGCTAGTCGACCCGTCCAACACCGAACAACTGCAAGCCTGGGACGGCGGCCAGGGCGAGTTCTGGGCCCGGCGTGCCGACCGCTTCGACGCGGGTGTGGCCCGCTACCGGGAGCACTTCTTCGCCGCGGCCGCGATTGAGCCGGATTCCACCGTGCTGGACGTCGGCTGCGGGGCCGGTCAGGTCACCAGGGACGCCGCGCGGCAGGCGAAATCGGGACTGGCGCTCGGGGTCGACCTGTCCGCGCCCATGCTCGCGCTGGCCAGGGAACTCGCCGGCCGGGAGAATCTGCCCAACGCGGTGTTCGGCCAGCTCGACGCCCAGGTGCACCCCTTCACCGAGCACGCCTTCGACCGGGTGGTCAGCAGGCACGGCGCGATGTTCTTCGGCGACGCCCCCGCCGCCTTCGCCAACCTGGCCCGCGCGCTGCGCCCCGGCGGCCTGCTCACCCTGCTGAGCTGGCAACCCATGCCGCGCAACGAGTGGATGCGCACCTTCCGCACCGCCTTCGCTAACGGCGTCGAGCCCACGACGCCACCGCCGACCGCGGGCGGGCTCACCGATCCGGACCTGACCAGGGACCTGCTGAGCACCGCCGGATTCACCGATATCGCGGTGGACCCGGTCAGCGAGCAGATGTGGTTCGGCCGCGATGTCCCGGACGCGCTGGAGTTCATCACCGAGCAGTTCGGCTGGATCATGCGCGAGCAGGACGCGGACACCCAGGCCCGGATCGTCGAGGCGGTGCGGGCGGACCTGGCCGCGCACCTGACCGAGGACGGCGTGCGCTACGGCTCGGCCGCCTACCTGGTGCGCGCCCGCCGCCCCTGACCCCTCACCAGCGCCAGGCGTACCGCAGCTCGGCCTGCCACTGCTTGATTTCGGCGGGCCAGCCGCGGTCGTAGGTCTGGTGGATCCGGAACCCCATGCCCACGCCCAGCGCGATGTGCTGATCCCGTTCCAGCGACAGCGAGAACGGCACGCCCTTGTCGTCGTACCAGCGCTCGTGCTGGCGGATGCACAGCTGGTCGCCGAGGAAGCTGTTGGCGCACGGCGCGGGCGGGTACCAGATCTGCTCGTGCCGGAAGTTCACCACCGCGCCGTTCGCGCCGACCTTGATCGTGCCGGTGGCGGAGAGGCAGTAGGCGGTGGCCGGGATGGTCCAGCGCACGTAGTGCTGTCTACCTCCGATAGACGGCAGTGGCTGCATGTTGGCGCAGTGGGCGTCGCCGATGGACTCCGCGGTCACCCGCTGGGTGTTGAAGTTGCTGTTGGTGTGGTCGAAGTAGCCGTTGACCAGCAGCCAGTCCCCGTCCTTGACGAAGTGCTCGCCGTAGCCGGGCGGCCATTCCTTCGGATGGCCCCAGGCGATCTCGGACTCGGTCTTGTCCGCGTTGAGCGGTTTCCAGGCCCACTGGCTGGCCACCACGCCCTCGGTCCAGAGCTGCCCGGCGGCACGCTCGAAGACCAGCGCGTAGTCGCCGTAGTTCGGCGGGGCGACCGCGCCGGCGGTGGGCAGCGGTAGGGCCAGTGCGGTGGCCAGGGTGACGGCGGCCAGGCGGCGGATCACGTGTCGAACCTCCGGTGCTCGGATGTGCCGCCCGCACGATCCCACAGTGATCGGCCCCGGCGGGCGGGTTCGCCAGGAGACGGCCCGCCCGCAGGGGAACCTACCGATCGGTCGGGCCAGGTGCCGCCAGCGTGACGATCTCCGGCTGCCGCCCGGCCAGGCTGATCGGCACCCGGGAGAGGACCCGGAACCCGGCGGGCCGGATGCCGTGCTCCGGCAACAGCAGCACCGCCCGCCCGCCGGGCCGCAGTACCCGGCGCAACTCCCGCCAGAAGCGGTCCGGGCGTCGGGCGAGGATCCCGGCGGCCGGAACCTGGCGGTCCCATGGCGGATTGCAGAGCACGAGGTCGATGGCGCCGTCGGCAACGGGAATCCGCCCGGCATCCGCCACAGCCCAGGCAACCCTGGCCCCCACCTGCCCGGCGTTCGGCACATTCCGGGCGACCTCAGCCTCCGCCCGCCCGTCGTCCGCCACACTCGAAGCAGTCCCGGCCCTCGCCCGCCCGGCATCCGTCACGCTCCAGGCAACCCCGGTCCCCGCCTGCTCGGAGCCCGCCGCTTCCCAGTCGACGGCCCCCGCCTGCCCGGAACTCGCCGGCTCCCAGCCGACCCCGGCTCCCGGCCGCGCATCGCCCGCGCCCCCGACCATGTCCGCCCCCGTCACCCCACCCCAGTTCGCCCGCGCAGCCGCCACCGCCTCCGCATCCCGGTCAAACCCCAGCACCAGCTCCGCCCCGGCCAACGCCGCCTCCACCGCCAGAGTCCCCGCCCCACAACAGGGATCCAGCATCCGGCCGCCAACTCCACCCAGCCGCGCCATCGCCGCGGCCACCGGCGGATGCACACTCCCTGCCCGCGTCACCCGCCGATACTCCCGCCGGTGCAACGGCCGCTCGCCAATCCGCAACCCCACCAGCGCCCGCTCACCTTCCAGCGTCACCCGCCAGCCCAACCCACCACCCGGCGGCGCGACCCCACCCCGCCTGCTCCAGTACGGCACCCCCAACCGCGCGGCCAGCGGACCACCCACCGCGTCCTCGATGTCATACCGGCTGAAGTTCCGCCGCCCCACGAACGAAGCCGAAACCTCAACCCCCGCAACGGTGTCCGCGCCACCACACCGCTTCCGCACCGCCAGCGACTCCGCCACCGGCATCGCCAGCACCGCGGCGGTCAGCCGCCCGAGATCAGCCCGCGCGGCCCCGACACCCCGCACCGAAGCACCGTGCACCAGCACATCATCGGCACACCGCAACCCGAGTACCGCCGAAGTCGGCTCCGCACAACGGAATCCGACCTCCCGATACCCCACCCACTCCACGGCGCCCAGCAGGCGGACCTCATCGGCCACCATCTGTTCCAGACCCCGCACCGTCCGCGCCACCAGGCGCGCGGCCGTCACCAGCGGACGACTGCGCCCGGACGCGGAGAAACACGAAAGATCACTTGATCTTCTCCCACGTCGCGACCCGGGACGGCGTGCTGCCGTCCCGCATCACCGGCGATGGGGATACCCGTGAGCCGCCGGCGGTCGCTCAGCGTCGGAAGAAGAAACTCATGGCGCCGACGGTATCGGCGGCGGCAACCTATTTTCCGCCCGGACCGTAACGCCACCGGATCAACTCACGACGTGCAGGTGATATCCGTCCAGGGGAGGAACGGCGAGTGAGTCTGACAACGTGGTGGCAGTCGCGTAAACGCAAGTGGCCGTGGGTGGCGGGCCTGGTCCTGCTCGGGCTGGCGATCATCGGCGGCCTGACCGGCGGCCGCGGCACAACGGACCCTGGCACCTCGGTGACGGTGTCCGCGGCGGCCGAGACTCCGGCCGGCGTGATCGTGCCGCCGGGGGTGATCGGCAAGAACCCCAAGGAAGCCAAGGCCGAACTGGCGGCGCTGGGGTTCCGGGATGTGCGGGTGGAGTCCGTCGACGGGCGGCAGGTGATCGTGGAGTCGAACTGGCGGGTGGTGTCGGTGACCAGCATGGGCACCGCGGTGGCCGTCACCACCCGGCTGGTGCTGCGGGTGGACAAATCCCAGCCCAGCACCACCACCGAGGCCCCGCCGCCCACCACACGCCGTCCGGATCCCAGCCCGGAACCGCCGCCCGCGCCGGAACCGACCCGGCAGACCAAACCGGCTCCGGTGTACTACAAGAACTGCGACGACGTCAGGAGCAAGGGCGCGGCTCCGCTGCATCGCGGCGAACCGGGGTACGGCAAACACCTCGACCGGGACGGTGACGGCGTGGCCTGCGAGAAGTAGTCGGCCATCAGGGCGAACATCGCGGCGCGAGTGGGCAGAGATGATCCACTCGCGGGCGACTTGGCGGGGCCGGGTGTTGACTCGGGGGCATGCGGCGGATCGTGATCATCGGGGCCGGGCAGGCCGGTTTGGTGCTGGGGCTGGGACTTCTGCGGCACGGTTACGCGGTGACCGTGGTCGCCGAACGCCCCGCCGCCGAGGTGCTGGCCGGACGCCTGATCTCCAACCAGTGCGTGTTCCACCCCGCCCTGGTCCGCGAGCGCGAACTCGGCATCAACTTCTGGGACGACCGCGCGATCCCGGTGGAAACCGTCTCCTTCACCGCGCCCGGCATGTCCTGGCAGGCGCCGCTGGACCAGCCCGCGCAGTCGGTGGACCAGCGGGTGAAGGTCGCGGACTGGATGGCCGAGTTCACCCGGCGGGGCGGCGAACTCCGGCTGCACCGGGTCACCCCGGACGAGCTGGAGCCCTACGCCCGGGAGTTCGACCTGGTGGTGGTCGCGGCGGGCCGCGGACCGCAGTTCGACCAGTTGTTCCCACGCAACCCTGAATTGTCGCCGCATACCCAGCCGCGGCGCAGTATCGGGGTGCTGTACGTGCGGGGTGGCACGCCGCAGCCCGGACTCAGCTTCGCGCTCGGTCCGCACGGCGAGTGCTTCGGGCTGCCGATCCTCTCCGTCGACGGTCCGGTCTACGGCGCCGGGATCTTCGCGGTGCCCGGCGGACCCCTGGACCGCTGGGACGACATCACCGACGCGCACGCGCACCTGGCCCGCGCCCAGCAGCTGATGCGGGAGCATTTTCCTTGGCAGGGCGGCATTCTGGACGGCACCGAGCCGGCCGGGCCGCTGGAGTTCCTGCACGGCCGGATCACCCCGGTGGTCCGCCACCCCGTCGGCACGCTGCCCTCGGGTGCGCTGGTGCTGGCCATGGGGGACACCGCGGTCACCAACGATCCGCTGTCCGGGCAGGGCGCGAACATGGCCGCGCACGCCGCCCGCAGTTACGAGGAAGCCATTGTGGCGCACGGTGATCGGCCGTTCGACGCGGAGTTCATGCACGGGGCGTTCGCCCGGTGCTGGGCGCGGGCCGAGCACGCCACCCGGTTCAGCCTCGACCTGCTCGACCCGCCACCCGCGCACGTCATGTCCACTTTGGACACCGCGCAGCGGGTGCCCGAGGTGGCGCACCGGTTCGCCCAGCTCTTCGCCAACCCGGTCGACTACACCGGCTGGCTCACCGAGGAGACCGCCGCGCTGGACTACCTCGCCGCCGCCTCAGCCCGCGCCGCCGCCCAGTAACGCCTCGGCCAGCGCGGTGCGCGCGCTCAGCACCCCCTTGCCCACCCGGTGGCTGGCCACCAGACCCGCGCCGCGCAAGGCGTTGAGGTGCTGGGACACCGCACCCGCGGACATCCCGGTGCGGCGGGCCAGTTCGGTGGTGGAGGTGGGCGCGGTCATCTCGGTCAGCAACCTCGCCCGGGAGCGGCCGAGCACCGCGCCCAGGTTTTCCGTTGGGCCGGAAGGGTTTTCCCACAGTGCGGCGACACCACGGGCCGGGTAGGCCAGTTGCGGGGCCTCGCCGGCGGAGATGCTGAGCACCGAGGGCCAGACGAAAACCGAGGGGATCAGCACCAGGCCGGGGCCGTCGGTGACGTTCGGGGCCTGGCAGTGGTTGTTGGCCACGGTCAGCGCCGCGCCGTCCCAGCGCACCGACTCGTGCAGGTCGTTGAGCAGCGCGCCGGTGCCCTGCTCGGCCAGCACCCGCGCGCCGCGGAAGACCTCCCGGTCCAGCAGTGCCCGGATCCGCGGCCAGTCCGGCGCCAGCGCGCGCTGCCAGTACCCGGTGATCTCCGCGGCCAGCCGGGTCAGCCCGGCCGCCGGATCCTCGTGCAGTGCCTGGATCTCCGGGGTCGCCGGGATGCCGGACAGGGCCAGGTGTTCGCGCACCAGCTCGGGTGGGGTGGCGGTCAGCACGGCCAGTTCGGCGGTCAGGTCCGGGGCCGGCGGCGGCGGGGTGAGGAAGTCCGGGATGTAGTGCGGTGCGGCCGGGACCAGTTGCCACAGCAGCGAGTCCGCCGGCGGACCCGCGGTGCGCGCGAGCCAGGGCGCGTGCAGCACCCGGCCCTCGCCGCCGCGCCGCACCCGCAGCCCGGCCACGACCTCCCACAGACAGGACACGGACAGTCGCACCCTGGCCACACCCTGTGCGGCGAACCCGATCGCGACCACCAGACCTGCCCATCGTTTTAGCTGAGGCGAAAAAGATAGGCAGGTGCCCGCCTGGCACACAAGCTGGGAGAGTGAGCCGAACCCACCACGCCGCCGAGTTCCGGCGGCTGCACGAACTCCGCCCGCTGGTCCTGCCCAACGCCTGGGACCCGGCCAGCGCGCGTGTCATCGAGGCCGCCGGCGCCGCGGCCATCGCCACCACCAGCGCGGGCGTGTCCTGGGCGCACGGCCGTCCGGACGGCGAGGGCCTGGACCGGGCCGGGATGATCGCCGCCGTGCGCGCCATCCTGGACACGGTGTCCATCCCGGTCACCGCCGATGTCGAGGGCGGCTACGACGATCTGGCCGGCACCGTCGCCGAACTGGCCGAACTGGGCGTGGCCGGGGTCAACGTCGAGGATTCCGCGCAGGGCGCGCTGCTCGACCCGGCCGCCGCCGCGGACCGGATCCGGCTGGCCCGCAAGGCCGACGCGGACCTGGTCCTCAACGCGCGCACCGACGTCTACCTGCTCGGCGGCAGCGGCCCCGAAGCCCTCGCCGAGGCGATTTCCCGCGGCAACGCCGCCTTCGCCGCCGGTGCGGACTGCGTGTTCGTGCCCGGCGTCATCGCCGAGGACACCATCACCGCCCTGGTCGAAGCCCTGCACGGCCCGCTCAACATCATGGCCATGCCCGGCGCCCCCACGGTGGCCCGGCTCGGTGAGCTGGGGGTGGCCAGGGTCAGCGTGGGCTCCGGCATCGCCCAGGCCGCGCTCGCCGCCACCGCACGGGCGGCGCGGGAACTCCTGACGACCGGCGGTTACGACGCGCTCGCCGACGGTCTGCCCTTTGGCGAGGTCAACTCGTTGTTTCGCGCGCGGTGAGTTCCAGTCCGCGCAGCAGCGGCAGGTAGACCTCGTCCACCAGGGCGTGGATGGTGTCGTCGGTGATCTTCTCGCCGCCGTGGATGGCCTCCAGGCGGACCAGGTTGATCGGCAGCTGGATCAGCCGAGGGGACAGTTCGAGGGGGTCCAGTTCCCCTCGGGCTGCCGCCTCGCGCAGGATCTTGGTCAGCACCTCGGCCAGTGGCGAGTTGTGCAGGCGTTCGCGCAGCACCGCGGTGATCTCCGGGTGCCGGAACGTCTCGCCCATCACCCCGGCGAGCATCTCGCTGAGCATGCCCTCGATCCGCCGCGCGATCTCGGTGAACATCTTGATCAGGTCGCCGCGCAGGGACCCGGTGTCCGTGGGCAGCGGGTCCATCCGCGCCGGTAGCCGGTGGTTCCAGGCCGCCAGGACCAGTTCGGCCCGGTTCGACCAGCGGCGGTAGATCACCGGCTTGCTGGTCCCGGCTCGTGCGGCCACCGCCTCGATGGTGAGCCGGTTGTACCCGGTCTCACTCAGCTCGGTCCAGGCCGCGTCCAGAATGGCCTGTTCCAGCTCGGCACCGCGGCGGCGCGACTTCGGCTCGCTCACCCTGCCCCTTTAAGTACGTTGCGTTTCTTAGGCTGGGAGTCTACGTTGGAAACGTAAGATACGGAACGTTTCTTCTGTGGGGTATTCGGTGTTGAACCGACTGTTACGTACCTATCTACGGCCGTACACGCGGGAGCTGTCGGCGGTGCTCGTGCTGCAACTCATCGGCACGATCGCCTCGCTGTACCTGCCCAGCCTGAACGCCGACATCATCGACCACGGCATCGCCACCGGCGATACCGGCTACATCCTGTCCACCGGCGGCTGGATGCTGGCCGTCACCCTCCTCCAGATCGTCTGTTCGATCGGCGCGGTCTACTTCGGCGCCCGCTGTGCGATGGCCTTCGGCCGCGATGTGCGCGCCGCGGTCTTCCACCGGGTCGGTGAGTTCTCCGCCCGCGAGGTCAGCACCTTCGGCGCGCCCTCGCTGATCACCCGTAGTACCAACGACGTGCAGCAGGTGCAGATCATCGTGGTGCTGGTGTGCACCATGCTGGTGACCGCGCCGATCATGTGCGTGGGCGGCATCGTGATGGCGCTGCGCGAGGACCTCGGCCTGTCCTGGCTGCTGCTGGTCTGCGTGCCGGTGCTGGTGATCGCGATCGGGCTGATCGTCTCCCGCACGGTGCCGCAGTTCCGCAAGATGCAGGACCGCATCGACCAGGTCAACCGGGTGCTGCGGGAGCAGCTCACCGGCGTCCGGGTGGTGCGTGCCTTTGTCCGCGAACCCGGTGAGACCAAGCGGTTCGCCGCGGCCAACGACGCACTCACCGACACCGCGCTGCGGGTCGGCCGGGTGCAGGCGCTGCTGTTCCCGGTGGTCATCCTGGTGCTCAACGTCTCCGGCGTGGCCGTGCTGTGGTTCGGTGCGGACCGGGTGGATCTGGGGCAGATGCAGATCGGCGCGCTGACCGCCTTCCTCAACTACCTGCTGCAGATCCTGATGGCGGTGATGATGGCCACCTTCATCGCCACCCTGATCCCGCGCGCCGCGGTGTGCGCGGAGCGGATCAACGAGGTGCTGGACACCGAACCTTCGGTGCGGCCGCCGGACAATCCGGTGCGCGAGCTGCGCGGGCACGGCGAACTGGAGTTCCGGGACGTCGAGTTCCGCTACCCTGGCGCGGCCGAACCCGTGCTGCACAACGTGTCCTTCCGCGCGCGGGCCGGGCAGACCACCGCGATCATCGGCAGCACCGGCGCCGGCAAGACCACCCTGCTCTCGCTCATCCCGCGGCTGGTGGACGTGACCGCGGGCGCGGTGCTGGTGGACGGGGTGGACGTGCGCGAGGCCGCGCCGGAACTGCTCTGGGAGCGGATCGGCCTTGTCCCGCAACGGCCCTACCTGTTCACCGGCACCGTGGCCGGCAACCTGCGGTACGGAAATCCGGACGCGACCGACGCGGAACTGTGGCAGGCCTTGGAGATCGCCCAGGCCAAGGACTTCGTCACGGACATGCCCGGCGGGCTGGACGCGCCGATCACCCAGGGCGGCACCAACGTCTCCGGCGGACAGCGGCAACGCCTGTCCATCGCCCGCGCCCTGGTGCGGAAACCGGAGATCTACCTGTTCGACGACTCCTTCTCCGCACTGGACCTGGCCACCGACGCCCGGCTGCGCGCCGCACTGCGCCCGCACACCGGGCAGGCGGCCGTGCTGGTGGTGGCGCAACGCGTGTCCACCATCCTGGACGCCGACCAGATCATCGTGCTGGACAACGGATCCATCGTCGGCACCGGCACCCACCACGAACTGCTGGACTCCTGCCCGACCTACCGGGAGATCGTCCAGTCCCAGCTGACTCCGGAGCAAGCGGCATGAGCGCCCCCACCACGAGCACCGCCCCCCGGCCACCGGCATCGGGGCCCATGGGCGGGCGTTTTCCCGGCATGGGCATGCCGATGGGCAAGGCGAAAAGCTTCAAGTCCTCGGCGAAACGACTCTTCGGCCGGATGCGGCCGGAGCGCCCGAAACTGTTCGCCGTGCTCGCCCTCGGTGTGCTCAGCGTCGGCTTTTCCGTTGCCGGGCCGAAGATCCTGGGCCAGGCCACCGACATCATCTTCAACGGCGTGCTCGGCCGGATGCGCGGGGATGCCAACGCGCACATCGACTTCGCCGCCCTCGGCGTGACGCTGACCTGGGTGCTCGGGCTGTACCTGGTGTCCGCGGCGTTCGCCTACCTGATGGGCCTGCTGCTCAACGGGGTGGTGCAGCGGGTGGTGTACCGGCTGCGCGAGGATGTCGAGGAGAAGTTGCACCGGTTGCCGTTGCGCTACTTCGACAGCCAGCCCCGCGGTGAGCTGTTGTCCAGGGTCACCAACGACATCGACAACATCTCCACCACGTTGCAGCAAACGCTGAACCAGTCGCTGACCTCGCTGCTGACCGTGGTCGGCGTGCTGGTGATGATGTTCACCATCTCCCCGCTGCTGGCGGTGATCGCGCTGCTGATCATCCCGCTGTCCATGGTGATCACCGCCCAGATCGGCAAGCGCTCGCAGAAGTTGTTCGTGGCGCAGTGGCGCGAGGTCGGCGCGCTCAACGCGCACATCGAGGAGGCGTTCACCGGACACCAGCTGGTCAAGGTCTTCGGTCGACAGCGCGAGTCCGAGGCGGAGTTCGCCAGCCGCAACGAGAAACTGTTCGGCTCCAGCCTGGGCGCGCAGTTCATCTCCGGGCTGATCATGCCCGCGATGATGTTCCTGTCCAACCTCAGCTACGTGCTCATCGCGGTGGTCGGCGGCCTGCGCATCACCAGCGGCGCGATGACCCTGGGCGAGGTGCAGGCGTTCCTGCAGTACTCCCGCCAGTTCACCCAGCCGCTGACCCAGGTCGCCTCCATGGCCAACCTGCTGCAGTCCGGCGTGGCCTCGGCCGAACGCGTCTTCGAGCTGCTCGACGCCGAGGAACAGCAGCCCGACCCGGTGCGGAGTTCCCTTCCGGCACAACGCCATGGCCGGGTGGAGTTCGAGCGGGTCAGCTTCTCCTACAGTCTTGATCAGCCACTGATCGAGAACCTGTCCCTGGTCGCCGAACCGGGTCAGACCGTGGCCATCGTCGGCCCCACCGGCGCGGGCAAGACCACCCTGGTCAACCTGATCATGCGCTTCTACGAACTCGACGCCGGCCGGATCACCTTGGACGGCACCGACATCACCAGCCTGAAACGCGAGGACCTGCGCGGCCAGATCGGCATGGTGCTGCAGGACACCTGGCTCTTCGGCGGCACCATCCGGGACAACATCGCCTACGGCCGCCCCGACGCCACCGAGGCGGAGATCCTGGCCGCGGCCAAGGCCGCGTTCGTGGACCACTTCGTGCGCACCCTGCCGGAGGGCTACGACACGGTGATCGACGAGGAAGGCGGCAACGTCAGTGCGGGGGAGAAGCAACTGCTGACCATCGCCCGCGCCTTCCTGGCGGATCCGTCGCTGTTGATCCTGGACGAGGCCACGAGTTCGGTCGACACCCGCACGGAATCGTTGGTGCAACACGCGATGGCCAACCTGCGCACGGCCCGGACCAGCTTCGTGATCGCGCACCGGCTGTCGACGATCCGGGATGCGGATGTGATCCTGGTGATGGAGGCGGGGCGGATCGTGGAGCAGGGGAATCACGAGGAACTCCTTGCGGCGCAAGGGGCTTATCACCGGTTGTATTCGGCGCAGTTCAACGCGACGCCGTGAGTGCGCGGGGCGGCCGGGGTGTTCCGGCCGCCCCGCAGCGCTCCTTGCCCGCGGGGGGTGCTGTCGGCGCGGGCTGATCCGCTGGCACCCGGGCGGCCCCGATCACCCGCCGCCTGCTCTTCTGTTCGCCGCCCCGTTCCGCCGTTACATCCGGTCGCCGGGCGCTCTCCACCCGAGCGATCACCAACCGATCGGATCAACCGCTCACTGAAGACGTTTACATTGCGAATGGTCGCTCATCCGCGGTTATGCTCCGCCAAACGATCAAACGAACACGGGCGGTACCGGATGCGAGAGCCAAGCGAGGCCAGACGTCGACGGATCCTGGCCGCCGTCCAGTCCCGTGGCTCGGTCCGGGTGACCGACCTGGCCACCGAGCTGGACGTCTCGGTCGTCACCATCCGCCGCGACGTCGAGGAACTCGCCAAGGCGGGCACCCTCCGCCGCGGCCACGGCATCGCCCGCTCCCTGCGCGCCCCCGAACCCACCCCCGCGCCCCCGCCCGCCGAGGGTGGCGCGGTCGCCCTGGTCGTCCCGGAACGGCACGCCTACCTGCACGAAACCATGCACGGCGCCCGCACCGCATTGGAAGAAGCCGGGATGCGGGTGGTGCTGCACATCGCGCCGCAGGTCGCAGGCGCGGAGCGGCCGATCGTGGAGCGGGTGCTGGCCGAGGATGTGCGCGGACTGCTGATCGCGCCCCGCTGGCGGACCACGGCGGCCGAACTCGCCGACGACTGGCTGGCGGCGGTGCGGGTCCCCCTGGTGCTGATGGAACGCAGGCCCTGGCCAGGCAGCGCCTTGCACGGACTGGACTCGGTGTGCACCGACCACTGGTACGGGATGCACCTGGCGGTGGCGCACCTGGTCGCGCTGGGACACCGGCGGATCGTGCTGGCGGCGCGGGATGACAGTCCGACGGCGCGGACGTTGCGGGCGGCCTTCGCGGAGATCGCGTCCTACCGGGCGGAGATCGAGGACTGGGCGGTGGTGCTGAGCGCGGCGGACGCGGGGGCGGATGCGCCATCCGGGCGGGTCGAGCCGAGCCTGGCCACCGCCGTCGAGTGGATCGCCGCCGGAGCCGATGCGGGGTCGGCGCTGCCCGAGGCGGGTGCGCCGCGGATCGCCGCCGCGGCAGGCGGGCGGAGTGCGCGGCTGTCCGCGACCCCCGACGCCCAACCCGGCCTCGCCGCCGTCCTGCGCGAGCACCGCGCCACCGCCGCCATCCTGCACGGCGACGTCGACGCCCTCATGCTCGTCCAGCAACTCGCCGAAGCCGGCATCCGGGTCCCCGACGACTGCTCCATCGTCGCCTACGACGACGTCGTCGCCGCCCTCGGCAGCCCGCCCCTCACCGCCGTCGCCCCGCCAAAAGCCCAGGTCGGACGCGCCGCCGCCGAGCTTCTCCTGCACCGGCTGGCCACCCCGGGCGAATGGCGGACTCGCCGGGTGGAGCTGATCCCGGACCTCAAGGTGCGGGGATCCACCCGATCGATCTGATCGTTTGACCGGTTTGAGTTTGTCTGATCGTTCTATTGACCTGAAATGCTCAGGCGATCAGGATTCGGTGACCTCATCCTGCCAACGGAGGTGCCGATGTCGACTCGCTTGAGCCGTCGTTCGCTGCTTGCCGCGGCCGTCGCGCTACCGGTGCTCGGCGCCTGCGGTCCGGATCCCACGCCACGGAAACCGGGGCCGGGCGGGGGACCGGTGCGGATCACCTTCTGGTCCTCACTGCGGGGCAGTCGCCAGGTGGTGGAGGCGTTCAACAAATCGCAGAACCGGATCTTCGTCGACTTCCAGCAGGTGCCCTCGGGCGGGCAGGGCGGGTACGCCAAGCTCAGCAACGCCGCCCGCGCCGGGAATCCGCCGGATGTGGCCACCATCGAGTACCCCCAGGTCCCTGGATTCGCCATTGACGGGGTGTTGCGGGATCTGACCGGGTTGATCAGTGATCGGCTGCGGGCCAAGTTGCTGCCGCAGGCCTGGGGGCTGACCACGTTCGAGAACCGGGTGTTCACGGTGCCGCTGGACGTCGAGCCGATGGTGCTGCACTACCGGGCCGACCTGTTCGCCCAGCACAACCTCGCCGTGCCGCGCACCTGGGGCGAGTTCGCCGAACTGGCCAGGGTAGCCCGCCGGCTGCCGGGGGACCGGCGGCTGGTGCTGTTCGCCACCGACGGCGGCGCGCAGTTCGCCGGGTTCTCCTGGCAGGCGGGGGCGCAGTGGTTCAGCACCACCGGCGGCGCCTGGAACGTCTCCATCGCCGACGAGCCCACCCGGCGGGTCGCCGCCTACTGGCAGCAGCTCATCGATGAGCAGCTGGTCCACACCAACGCCGCGGACAGCACGCACGCCGACGCCCAGATCGGGCAGGGCCGGGTGCTGACCCGGCTCACCGGCGCCTGGGACGCGGGTGCGCAGATGAACGCCCGGCCGGGGCAGAAGGGGCTGTGGAAGATCGCGCCCATGCCGCAGTGGGACGGCGTGACCAAGGAGTCCGTTGCCACGCACGGGGGATCCACTTTCGCGGTCACTCAGGCAAGCGCTTTCCCAGAGGCGGCGATGGAGTTCATCGAGTGGCAGGTCTCGCACCCGGATTCCTTGCGCGCCAGGCTGTCCAGCGGCACCAGCAGCCAGTACCCGGCCGCGTCCGCGCTGGTGGAGGTGGGCAGCCAGGCATTCGACCGCGCCTACTACGGCGGCCAGGACATCTACCGGCTCTTCGACACCGAGGCCCGCAAGATCCGGGACGGCTGGACCTGGGGGCCGCGGATGACCGCCACGCTCAAGCTCATGCACGACGGCTTCGCCCGCGCCGGCGGCGGCCACGGCAGCCTCCTGGAGGCGGTGCGGGAGGCGCACAGCGGAACCATGCCGGACCTGCGCGCGCTGGGCCTGACCACCACCGAGGTGACCGGGTGAAGCGCGGCAGGCTGGCCTGCGCGCTGTTGATGGCGCCGTTCTTCGTGCTGTTCACCCTGGTGTTCCTGCTGCCGGTCGGCACCGCGGTGTGGCTGAGCTTCTTCAGCGACGACCAGCCGGGCCTGGGCTTCGGCCCGGAATCCACCGTGTTCATCGGCCTGCGCGCCTACCAGGCGGTGCTCACCGACCCGACCTTCCTCGGCGGCATGGCCACCGTCGCGCTGTACTGCCTGCTCTACATCCCGCTGATGGTCCTCGGCGCGCTCGGCCTGGCGCTGCTGCTGGACTCCGGCGCCGCGCGACTGCGGGCCTGGGCGCAGCTGGCGTTGTTCCTGCCGCACGCGGTGCCCGGCATCATCGCCGCGATCATCTGGCTCTACCTCTACACCCCCGGCCTCAGCCCGGTGATCGATCTGCTGGCGCAGGCCGACATCACCGTGGACTTCCTCGGCGTGCGGACCGTGTTGCCGTCCATGGTGAACATCGCGCTGTGGAGCAACCTCGGCTACAACATGGTGATCTTCTACGCCGCGCTGCAGGCCGTGCCGCGCGAGGTGGTGGAGGCGGCCGTGGTGGACGGGGCCGGACCGGTGCGCACCGCGTTGCGGCTCAAGGTCCCGCTGGTGCGCTCCTCGATCGTGATGGTCTCGATGTTCACCCTGATCTGGGCGCTGCAACTGTTCACCGAACCCATGCTGCTCAGCCAGTCCACGCCGATGATCAGCTCCCGGTTCTCGCCGAGCATGTACATCTACGACGCGGCCTTCACCCGCAACAACTACAGCCTGGCCGCGGCCGCCTCGGTGATCCTGCTGCTGGCCACCATCGCGCTGTCCTATGGCATCACCCGCTGGAGCAACCGGACCGCCGCCCGTGGGGAGACCGCATGAGTGCCACCGATCTGCCCGCCGCGCTGCGTCCGCGGCTGTTCGGCCGGATCGCGGTGAACACCGTGGTCGGCCTGTTCGTGCTCTACACCCTGCTGCCGGTGCTGTGGCTGCTGCTGGCCGCCACCAAGGACCGGGACGCGTTGTTCAACAGCGAGGTGTTGTCGCTGACCAACTTCTCCTTCTGGCAGAACCTCGCCGACGTCTTCGCCGAGGACAAAGGGCTGTTCGGCCGCTGGTATCTCAACAGCCTGCTCTACGCCGGGGTCGGCGCCGGGATCAGCGCGGTGGTGAGCATTGCCTGCGGGTACGCCTTCGACAAATACCTGTTCCGGCACAAGGAAAAGCTCTTCGGACTGGTGCTCGCGGCGGTGATGGTGCCGCAGACCGTGCTGGCGCTGCCGCTGTACCTGATGGCCTCGGCCAGCGGACTGGTCAACACTTTCTGGGCGGTGTTCATCCCGGTGCTGTTCAACCCTTTCGGCGTGTACCTGGGCCGGATCTTCAGTCAGGGCTACGTGCCCGGCGAGGTGCTGGAGGCGGCGCGGATCGACGGCGCGGGCGAGCTGACCATGTTCTTCCGGGTCGCGCTGCGCATGCTCGGACCCGGGGTGGTCACCGTGTTCCTGTTCCAGCTCACCGCGATCTGGAACAACTTCTTCCTGCCCATGGTGATGCTCTCCGACCAGCAGCTCTACCCGGTCAGCCTCGGGCTCTACACCTGGAACAGCGCGGCCAGGGTGTCCCCGGAGTACTACCCGCTGGTGATCACAGGATCGCTGCTGGCGGTGCTACCGCTGATCGTGGCTTTCCTTTTACTGCAACGATTCTGGCGTTCCGGTCTGACCGCGGGGGCGGTCAAATGAGCCGCCCGCGGGCCGTGCTGGCCATGTCGCCGGAGGCCGCCGAGGCCGTGCTCGACCCGGCGGCGCTGGCCGCCTTCGACCGGGTCTGCGACCTGCTCCCGGACGTGGTGCTGGCTGAATTCGGAACCGCCGCCGCCCGCGCCGCGCTGGCCGAGGCCGAGGTCCTGATCATCGGCTGGGGCTGCCCGCCGCTGACCGCCGAGGTGCTGGCCGCGGCACCCAGGCTGCGCGCGGTGGTGCACACCGGTGGCACGGTGCGCGGGTACGTGACGCAGGCGTGCTGGGACCGGGGGATCGAGGTGTCCTCGGCCGCCGCGGCCAACGCGCTGCCGGTGGCCGAGTACACCCTGGCGATGATCCTGTTGAGCGGCAAGAAAGTTCTCGAACGCGCCCGCGAGTACCGGGCCAGCGGGGAGGATCCCAGCCGGTGGCTGCGCACCTCCCGGTCGCTGGGCAACTTCGGTCGCACGGTGGGCATCCTGTCCGCCTCGATGATCGGCCGACGGGTGATCGAACTGTTGCGCCCCTACGACTTCCGGGTGCTGCTGCACGATCCGTACGTCACCGAAGAGGAGGCGCGGGAACTCGGCGTCGAGCCGGTGAGCCTGCCCGAGCTGTTCGCCCGTGGCGACGTCGTCAGCGTGCACACTCCACTGCTGCCCGCCACCCACGGCCTGGTCAGCCGCGAACTGATCGACTCGATGCGGCCGGACGCGATGCTGATCAACACCGCCCGCGGCGCGGTGGTGGACCAGGAAGCACTGGCCGAGGCGGCACTGGCCGGGCGGGTGCGGGCGGTGCTGGACGTCACCGATCCCGAACTGCTGCCCAAGCAACATCCGTTGTGGCACAGCGAGAACGTGCTCATCAGCCCACACCTGGCCGGATCCCAGGGCAACGAGTGGGGACGGCTGGCCGAACACGCCGCCGCCGAGATCGCCCGCTGGAGCACGGGCGCCGGGTTCGCCCACCCGGTACAACGCGAAAGGCTGGACCGGCTGGCATGAGACTGCCCGAAGAAGACCGGAACCTGAGTCCGCACACCGGTTTCACCCGCGCGCACTGGGGGGCCGTGGCCGACGGGCTGCTCACCGCGGCCTGGCGCTGGGCCAGTCCGCGCGGCGCCCGCCTGGACCTGCCCGGCAGGCCCGCGCACAGTGGCGTGCGTTCCGACGGCCTGGAGGGCTACGCGCGCACCTTCCTGGCCGCCGCGTTCCGGGTGGCCGGGGAGCGGGGCGCCGACCCGCACGGCTGGCTCGGCCGCTACGCCGAGGGGCTGACCGCGGGCACGGCCACGCCGGGCCGGGACGATCACGAGTCCTGGCCGCTGATCCGCGATCACCACGTCCACGGCCAGCCCATGGTCGAGTCCGCCTCGGTCGCCCTCGGCCTGCGGCTGACCAGAGAGTGGTTGTGGGACAACCTGGATCCGGCCACCCAGGACCGGGTGGCGGCCTGGCTGCACGACGCGCTCACGCACGTGCCCGCGCCCAACAACTGGTACCTCTTCCCTTACACCGTCGCGGGATTCCTGGAATCGGTCGGCCGCGCCAACGCGCACACGGCGCGGGCCCGGACCCGTGCGCTGGAGCTGCTGGAGACCTGGTACCGCGGCCAGGGCTGGTACGCCGACGGCGACGGCCGCGCCTTCGACCACTACAACGGCTGGGCCCTGCACCTGTATCCGGTGCTGGACCAGCACCTGGCGGGGGAGCGGGACACCGTGCACCAGGCCAGACTGCGCGAGCACCTGGACAGCTTTTCGTTGCTGTTCGGCGGAGACGGCGCGCCAATCCACTTCGGACGGTCGCTCACCTACCGCTTCGCCGCCACCGCCGCGATCGGCCTGGGCGCGCTCACCGGCGACACCCCGCTCACCCCCGGCGCCTCCCGTCGCGTGCTCAGCGGCGCGCTGCGTTACTTCCTGGACCGCGGTTCGGCCACCGACGGCCTGCTCAGCCTGGGCTGGCACGGCCCGCACGAACCCACGCTACAGCATTATTCCGGACCAGGATCACCTTACTGGGCCTCGAAAGCCTTCGTCTGCCTGCTCGCTCCACCAGATCATCCACTGTGGACAGAGGTCGAACAGTCCGCGCCAGTGGAAGGCCCGGACCGGGTGCTCGCGTTGCCCGGCCCGGGACTGCTGGTGCAGACCACCAGGGCGGACGGGATCGTCCGGCTGCACAACCACGGCAGCGATCACGTCCGCCCGCACGAACCCGAGTCCGCCGCCCAGGACGACCCGCACTACGGCCGGCTGGCCTACTCCACGCACACCGGCCCCACCGCCAAAACCAACCAGGCGGACAACCACTTCAGCGTCCTGGTCGACGGCATCCGCAGTGTCCGCCGCCGCATCCGGCCGCTCGGCGCCGGGACCGGGGACGGCTGGGGCTGGGCAGCCTCCTGGCATCGCCCGGTGTTCCCATCCGGCCCGCCGATGGTGCCAGGGCTGCGGGTGGAGAGCCTCACCGTGGCCAAGGGCGCCGTCGAGCTGCGAGTGCACCGGGTGGTCGGCGCGCCACCGGGAGCCGCGGTCGAGCTGACCGGCTGGGCCACCGGACCGGATTCCCTGGTGCACTCAGGATTGTCTGGGCTGCACGGCTGGACCGGGCAGGACGAGGTGCGCGCGCCACAGGGCACGGCCTACACCCCGTTCGCCACCCTGCCCCGGCTGCGTGGCGCGGCGGGCGGCACCACCTTGCACCTCGCGGTGGCCACCCTCAGCGGCGCACCGGAGGTCAAGGCGCTCAACGAGATCACCGTGGGCGCGGACTGGATCGAGCTGCTGTGGGCCGGGGACGGCGCCCGGCTGCGGATCGACCTGGGCGCACCCGTGCTCAGCGGCGAACCCGCGTTACCAGTACTGCGCTGAATGTCCCGATGGGCCACCAGCTCGGCCCGCCGGGACATTTGTCTTGAAACTTTCATGTTGAACCAACATGCTCGGAGCGCGATCGACCAGTGGCATTCAGTGAGGAGAAATCAGTGCGCGGTAAGAGGATCAGCTACGCCGCAGGGGTACTCGCGCTGGCAGGCTCGCTCGGCCTGGCCGCACCGGCCGCCGCCGACCCGGCCCACCCGGCGGGACTGCGGGTGTGGGAGACGATCCAGTTCTCCGGCCAGACCGAGCTGCACCCCGCGCCCAGCACCGCCTGCACCACCACCTCATTCGTGGTGCGCGCCGAGTTCAACAACACCCCGCACACCCTGAAGTTCTTCCGCAGCACCGACTGCACCGGCCACGCGATCACCATCCCCGCCAACGACCTGCACTCCTTCCCCACCTTCCCCGCCCGCAGCTTCCGCCTGGCGACCGGCTGAGCGGTGCCGCCGGCCTCCACTGTCGAGTTGGCCAAAGTGGTACGCCCAGTTGGGCCAACTAGGCGTACGACTTGGGCCAACTCGACGGCGGGTGCGGCACGTAGGGCTAGGCCGAGTCGCGGCGGATGAGTTCGGTGGGCAGGATCAGGGAGGTCGGCTGCTCGCCGTTGATCAGGCGGATCAGCATCCGGGTCATTTCCCGGCCCAGCGCCTCGATCGGCTGGCGGATGGTGGTCAGCGTGGGCTGGGTGTGTTGCGCGGTCACGATGTCGTTGAACCCCACCACCGCCACGTCCGCCGGCACCCGGCGGCCCTGGGTCCGCAACACGGTGAGTGCCCCGGCGGCCATCGCGTCGGAGGCGACGAACACCGCGTCCAGGTCCGGGTGTTCGGCCAGTAGCCGGGTCATCGCGGCCGCGCCGCCGGACTCGGTGAAATCGCTGTGCGCCAACCGTTTGTCGCTCAGTCCGGCCAGTGCCAGGGCCTCGCGGTAGCCGAGGTGGCGGGCCAGCGCGACCTGCTGGTCGGTGCCGCCGGTGATGGTGGCGATGCGCTGGCGGCCAAGGGAGAGCAGGTGTTCGGTGGCCAGCCGGGCGCCACCGCGGTTGTCCGCGTCCACGTAGTGCCGCGGGGTGTGGCCCAGTGGCTGGCCGCCGTGCACGACCGGCAAACCGCTGTCCGCGGCGAGTTTGCTCAGCGGATCGTGTTCGCGCAAGGCCAGCAGCAGCACGCCGTCGGCGGCGTGCAGCACCCTGGTGAACCGGTCCTGGCCGCGCTGGGAGGCAGCCAATACCAGCAGCAGTTGCAGGTCGGTTTCCTCGATCACCGCGTTCACTCCGGTGATCACCTCGGCGAAGAACAGGTTCGCGGTCAGCGCCGGATCCTCGCTGGAGATGGCCAGTACCACCGCGCCACGCCGCCGCGCGGCCAGGGAACGCGCGGCGGTGTTGGGCACGTAGCCCAGTTCCTCGATCGCCCGCTCCACCGCCTGACGCGCCTTCTGGCTGACGTGCTGGGCGTTGTTGAGCACCCGGGACACCGTGCCGGTGGACACGCCCGCGCGCTGGGCCACCGCGTCCAGGGTGGGTGGCCGCTCGGTCATGGATCGGACCCCATCAGTCGGTCTAACTGAAGCGATAACAGGATTACACGGTGCCGTCTAGCTGCGGTGACGCCGTCGCTAGAGCCGGAGTGCAGGGTGGAATTGGAAGCGCTTACAGCAGCGTAACCGTTGACAGCCGCGGCCGCCAGGGTCGACCATTCGGCACTGACGCCGTGCTGTGCCGGGACCCCTGCCGACCCGAGAGGTCCCCCGGTATGACCACCACCCGCAGGCTGTCCGTGGCCGCTCTGCTGCCCCTGCTGTTGATCGGCCTCGCGCCGCCCGCACACGCCCAGCCCTACCAACGCGTGCTCAACGGTTCCTTCGACACCGGCAAAACCCCGTGGTGGAGCAGTGGCAACACGCCCTCCCGGGTCGAGGCCGGTCGCCTGTGCGCGGACATCCCAGCGGGGACAACAAATCCGTGGGACGCCATGATCGGCCAGAACGAGATCCCCCTGGAGGCCGGTCAGCCCTACACGCTCCGCTTCACCGCCACCGGCAAGGCGCCGATCCGGATCAGCCTGCAACTCACCGCGCCACCGCACAGCAGCACGATCAACAAGCAGGTCACGCTCACCGAGACCCCGCAGACCTTCGAGTTCACCGGACTGTCCACTGTGGCCAGTAGACACGCCCAGGTGTCGCTCCAGGCAGGTGGCGCCACTCAGTCCTACACCCTGTGTGTGGACAATGTTTCGCTCACCGGCGGCGTGATCCCGCCCGGCGGCGGCTGGCACTACGGTTCGGCCGTCCGGGTCAACCAGCACGGCTACCAGGTCAACGGCCCGAAACAAGCCTCCATTGTGGACACATCAACGCAATCGTTGCCGTGGCAGGTGAAGAACGCCACCGGAGCGGTGGTGGCCACCGGCCGGACCCGGGTGTACGGCCAGGACTCCGACTCCCGTGATCACGTCCACCTGGCCGACTTCTCCCAGCTCCGCACCCGGGGCACCGGCTACACCCTGGTCGTGGGCAAGGAGGTCAGCGAGCCGTTCGACCTGCTGGATCGGCCATACGAACAGCTGCGCCGCGATGCGTTGCAGTACTTCTTCCACAACCGCAGCGGCATCCCGATCGAGGCCCAGCACGTCGGCGCGGCACACGCCCGCCCGGCCGGGCACCTCGACGTCGCGCCGAACCAGGGTGACACCGCGGTGCCCTGCCTGCCCGGCAGCTGCGACCACACCCTGGACGCGCGCGGCGGCTGGTACGACGCGGGCGATCACGGCAAGTACGTGGTCAACGGCGGCCTGGCCGTCTGGCAGCTCCTGGACCTCTACGAACGCGCCCGCGACCGCTGGGACCCCACCGGCCAGCGCGACGGCCTGCTGCGCATCCCCGAGCAGCGCAACGGCATCCCGGACGTGCTCGACGAAGCCCGCTGGCAGCTGGAGTTCCTGCTGCGCATGCAGGTCCCGGCCGGGCAACCCCTGGCGGGCCTGGCCCATCACAAGATCCACGACCTGGCCTGGACCGGGCACCCGCTGCTGCCGCACCTGGACCCGCAACCCCGTTACCTGCACCCGCCGTCCACCGCCGCCACCCTCAACCTGGCCGCGGCCGCCGCCCGCTGCGCCCGGATCTGGACCCGCTGGGACCGGGCCTTCGCCCAGCGCTGCCGGGAGGCCGCCGACACCGCGTGGCAGGCCGCACTGCGTCACCCGGACCGGTTCGCCCCCAGGGAGACCACCGGCGGCGGCCCCTACGACGACACTGACGTGCGCGACGAGTTCTCCTGGGCCGCGGCCGAACTGCACGCCACCACCGGCGAACCCGGCTACCTGCGCCACCTCACCAGCACGCTCACCCCGGCCGGATTCTCCTGGAAGGACACCGGCGGCCTGGCCGACCTGACCATCGCCCGCCACCCCCTGCGCTTCCCCGTCGACCGCGTTCTCGCTGCCCGCCAACGAATCCTGACCGTCGCTGACGGCTATGTGCGGCACCAGCAGGGCCAGGGTTACCCCAACCCCGGCGAGTACGCCTGGGGCTCCACCAGTTCCACCGCCAACCACGCGATGATCATCGCCACCGCGTACGACCTCACCGGCAGGCCCGGCTACCGGGACGCGGTGCTCGCCGCGATGGACTACCTGCTCGGCCGCAACGCGCTCAACCAGTCCTTTGTCAGCGGCTACGGCGAACGGGCCAGCCGCAACCAGCACCACCGGCACTGGGCCAACCAGCTCGACCCCACCCTGCCCAACCCGCCGGCCGGCGCGCTGGCCGGCGGCCCCAACCCCGGGCTGCAGGACCCGGTGGCCCAGCAGAATCTGCCCGGCTGCGCCCCGGCCAAGTGCTACCTGGACGACATCGGCTCCTTCTCCACCAACGAGGTGGCGATCAACTGGAACTCCGCCCTGGCCTGGGTGGCGGCCTTCGCCGACACCCGCTGACCTCTGCAACCGAAGGGATTCCACAATGTCGTGGACCGCCCGGCTGGCCCTGTCCGCAACCGCCCTGCTCCTGGCCACCGCGCCACCCGCGCTCGCGGCCAACCCGATCGACCTCACCAGCGGCTTCTACGTCAACCCGAACTCCGCGCCCGCGGTCTGGGCGCGCAACAACCCCGGCGACGCCCGCGCCGCGCGCATCCAGTCCGCGATCGCGAACCGACCGATCGGTAGGTGGTTTGGCGCGGACGCCAACATCGGCGCCACCGTGGCCAGTTACGTCGGCGCGGCCGACAGCCACGACAAGCTGCCGGTGCTGGTTGCCCTACCATCTGCCCGGTAGGGACGCCTGCGGCGGCCACTCCGGCGGTGGCGCGGGCAGTCCGGCCGCCTACCGGACCTGGATCTCCAGCCTGGCCGCCGGGATCGGCGCCAAACCCGCGGTAGTGGTGATCGAGCCGGACGCGCTGGGCGATTTCGAGTGCATGAGCGAGGCCGCCATCCAGGAACGCCTCGGCATGCTCACCTACGCCACCCAGCAGCTCCGGCAGAAGGCTCCCAACACCTTCGCCTACCTCGACGGCGGCAACGCCGGCTGGGTGCCCGCCGCCACCATGGCCACCCGGCTGAACTCGGCCGGGGTGCGCAACGTGCGCGGCTTCGCGGTCAACGTGTCCAACTACTACCCGACCGCCGCCTCCCAGAGCTACGCCGGCTCGGTGGTCGCCGCCCTGGGTTACCCAGCCAAATTCGTGATCGACACCAGCCGCAACGGCAATGGCCACAACGGGCAGTGGTGCAATCCGCCCGGCCGGAAGCTCGGCGTGCCCGCCCAGGTCGGTGGCGGCGCGGAAATGCTGCTGTGGGTCAAGACCCCCGGCAACTCCGACGGCGACTGCGGTATCGCCCCTGGCATTCCCGCCGGTCAGTTCAGTCCCGCGCTCGCGATCAGGTTGATCGACGGCAGCTGACCCCCTCGGCCGCCGCCGCCCCGGATAACCCCCAGCTATCCGGCGCGGCGGCGGCCCCCCACACACGCCACCACCAACAGATGGCTGTCACAGCCCGCCCGGCGCTGACAGCCTCGCCCCCTGCGGATGACGCGTGTTTCTGTGAGTTGCCGCATCCCGCTGCTGAATGCGACAGGGTGATGTCTACTGCCTTCGGGTTGTCCGGTGTCACGACGGTGGGGGTCGTACAACAGGCTCCGGACAACGCACCACCTGCTGGGGGACCCGCATGCCACGCACCGAACAACCGCTCGGCTCCGGCGATGACGCACTGACCGGCTTCGCCCGCGACCTCCGTGCCCTGCGTACGGCCGCGGGCGGTCCGACCTACCGGGAACTGGCCCGCCGCTCGCACTACTCGGCCACCACCCTCGCCGATGCCGCCGGGGGCAAACGACTGCCCAGCCTCGCCGCGACCCTGGCCTTTGTCCGGGCCTGCGCGGGCGATGCCGGGGAATGGGAATCCCGCTGGCACCGGGTCGCGGCCGAATTGGCCCAGCCCGAGGAGGAGGCGGAAAAGCCGCCGCCGGTGGAATCCGACGCGCCCTATGTCGGCCTGGCCGCCTTCCAGGCCACGGACGCGGACCGCTTCTTCGGCCGCGCCGAGATTGTCGGACAACTCATCCACCGCCTGGCACTACGGCGATTCCTGGCCGTCTTCGGCGCGTCCGGGGCCGGGAAATCCTCGTTGTTACGGGCCGGGCTGATCGCCACCGTGCGCAAGGGGGAGAACCCGCCGCCGGTGCTGCTGATGTCGCCGGGCAGGCAGCCGGTGGAGGAATGCGCGGTGCAACTGGCCGCGCTCATCGGCGAATCCGCGGCCGTGCTGCGCGCGGAGTTCGGCCGCGGCGCCGAGCACCTGCACCTGCGGGTCCGGCAGGCCCTGGCAGACCGGGAGGGCGTGGAACTGCTGGTGGTGGTGGACCAGTTCGAGGAGGTCTTCACCCTCTGCGCGGACCCGGCCGAACGCGAGCTGTTCCTGGCCATGCTGTTGCACGCGGCCAGTGCGCCGACCAGCCGGGTGCGGGTGGTGCTGGGCGCGCGCACCGACTTCTACACCCACTGCGCCGCGCACGCCGAGCTGGTCGAGGCCATCCAGGACGGGCAGGTGCTGCTCGGCCCGATGACCACCGAACAGCTGCGCGAGGCGATCACCCGGCCCGCCTTGGACCGCGGCTACCGCTTGGAAAACGCCTTGGTGGCCACCGTGATGGCCGAGACGGCCGGGCAGCCGGGAGTGTTGCCGCTGGTCTCGCACGCGCTGCTGGAAACCTGGCGGCGCAGGCACGGCACCACGCTCACCTCGGTCGGCTACCAGGCCGTCGGCGGGATCGCGCACGCCATCGCGCGCACCGCCGAGGGCACCTACGCCGGGTTCGACCAGGCCCAGCAAACCGTGGCCCGGCACCTGTTCCTGCGGCTGACCGCGCTCGGCGAAGGCACCGAGGACACCAAACGCCGCCTCTACCACCGGGAACTCGACGACCATCCGGACACCGCGCACGTGGTCGCCGAACTGGTCTCCGCCCGCCTGGTCACCGCCGACCAGGACGGCCTGGAGATCAGCCACGAGGCCCTGATCCGGTACTGGCCACGGCTGCACGACTGGCTGGCCGCCGACCGCGAGGGCCTGCGCACGCACCGCCTGCTCACCGAGGCCACCGACACCTGGGAGTCCCTGGACCGCGATCCGGCCGCGCTCTACCGCGGGGTCCGGCTGGCCCAGGCCAGTGCCTGGGCGGCGGGCGGCGGGGAGGCGATGACGGTGCGGGAGCGGGAGTTCCTCACCGCGGCCGAGCGCGCACGGGAGGAGGAGGTGGCCGGGCAGCGGCGGCGGACCCGGCGGCTGCGGCAACTCGTGGCCGCGGTGGTGGCCTTCGCGCTGCTGGCCTCCACCACCGCGATCGTGGCCTTCCAGCAACGGGCCACCGCCGAACGACAGCGCGACGACGCGAGTTTCCGGCACGTGCTGGCCGAGGCCGACCGGCTCGCCGCGAGCGATCCCTCGCTGTCCGCGCAGCTCAACCTGGCCGCGCACCGGCTGCGCCCGCAGGATCAGAGCGTGCACACCCGGCTGGTCGGCACCCGCAACACCCCGCTGGCCGAAAGCCTGACCGGGCACGTCGGCGAGGTCTTCCAGGCCGATTTCAGCCGGGACGGGAAGATGCTGGCCACCACCGGGGACGACGGCACGGTCCGGCTGTGGGACGTCCGCGATCCGGCGAACGTGCGGCCGTGGGGGCCACCGCTGGAGGGGCGCCATGGCTTGCTGAGCACCGTGGTGTTCAGCCCGGACGGCAAGCTGCTGGCCGCGGCCGGGGCCGAGGGCAGGGTGCGGCTGTGGCGCCTCACCGACCCGGCCGCACCCGTGCTGGTGACCAGCTGGCTGGTGGCGGCGGAGGAGGACAAGGAGCGGGTCAACATCGCCGCCTTCCACCCGGACGGGCAGGTGCTGGCCACCGGACAGGACAGCGGCACAGTACGGCTGTGGGACCTCTCCGAGCCGGCCAAGCCGCGGCCGCTGGGCGGCCCGTGGCCGGGCACCGACGGCGAGATGTGGGCGCTGGCCTTCAGCTCGGACCGGCGCACCCTGGTCACCGCGGGCGGCGATGGCCCGGTCCGGCTGTGGGAGCTGACCGGTGGCGAGCTGCGCGGGCCGCGGAACCTGACCGGCGCCAGCGACAGCGTGTACACCGCGGCCTTCACCCCCGATGGGCAGACACTGGTCGCGGGCAGCCGGGACTCCAGCCTGCGACTGTGGCGGGTCGCCGACGGCAGCCCGCTGTTCAACCTGGTGAGCGGGCACAACGGCGCGGTGTGGCAGGTGTCGTTCAACCGCGAGGGCACGATAATGGCCACCGCGGGCGGGGATGGGCTCGCGGTGTTGTGGAACGTCGCCAATCCCACCGCGGTGACCAGCATCGGGCCGCCGCTGGCCGGCACCGGCGGCACCATCTACTCGCTGGCCTTCAGCCCGGACGGCCGCACCGTGGCCACTGGCGCCGGTGACGGCACGGTGCGGCTGTGGTCGCTGCCGGCGGAAGTGCTGATCGGGCACCAGGAACCGATGGACTCCGTGGTGGTCAGCCCGGACGGGCGGGTCACCGTGACCGGGGCCAAGGACCAGAAGATCCGAATCTGGTCCACAGTGGACGGTGAGCCGGTGCAGACGGTGGCCGAGCTGCCCGCGGTCAACACGGCGCGGAAGTGCCAGGACTGCCCGACCCAGCTTCGGCTGGCCAAGAACGGTCGCCTGCTGGCCACCCTCAGCAACACCTCGCTGGTGCGGCTGTGGGACCTCACCAATCCGCGCGATCCGGTGCTGCTCCACGAGTTCACCCTGGGCACCGCCTTCACCGGCGGGATCACGCTGAGCCCGGACGGCCTTGCCATGGCGACCAACGAGACCGATCTGACCAGCAGGCTGTGGGACATCAGCGATCCGCGCAACCCCAGGCAACTGGGCAAGCTGGACGCGCACGATCGCGAGGTCATGGTGCTCGCCTACCGCTCGGACGGCCGCCTGCTGGTGACCTCCAGCCTGGATCGCACCGTGCAGCTGTGGGATGTCAGCGATCCGGCCAACCCGGTGCGGCGCGGCCGGATCACCATGCCCGGCCCGGTGGACCGGCTGGCGATCAGCCCGGACGGCCGCACCCTGGCGCTGTCCTACCGCGAGGACGCCATTGTGCTGTGGTCGATCGCCGACCCGGCCAACCCGCGTCAGCTCGGCACCCTGTCCGGACACACCAAACAGATCACCGCGATGACCTTCAGTCCCGACGGCGGCACCCTGGCCAGCACCGGCAACGACAGCACGATGCGGCTGTGGCGGGTGTCGGATCCGGCCAACGCCGGTCCGATCGGCGGGCCGATCAGCACCGGGAACAACGCGGGTTCGGTGCTCGCCTTCCGCTCCGATGCCCGGCACCTGGTCGTCGGCGACGGCACGAACACCGCGCGGCTGCTGGATCTGGACGTGGCCAGGGCGGTGGACCGGATCTGCGCCAGCACCGGGCAGCTGACCGAACAGCAGTGGCAGCGGCACCTGCTGGACCTGCCGCGCCGGCCTACCTGTTAGTCGGGACGGGCGCGGGCGCCGGTTCCACGTGCCGGGTCTCCGGGGCCAGCGCCACGGTGACCGCGGTCAGCCCACTCATCAGCGCCACGAACACCACCACGCCGAACACGTTGTGGTCAAACCACAACAGCAGCGCGGTGGCCAGCAGCGGGGCCAGGCCGCCGGTGAGCACGGTGCCGATGTTGTTGGCCACGCCGACCGCGCTGAAGCGCACCTTGGTGTCGAAGAGTTCGGCGAAGAACGCTGGCTGGGAACCAAGAATGGCGGACTGGCCGATGCCCAGGGTGATCAGCAGTGCCAGCCAGATGGCCCAGGTCTGGCCGCCGTCGAGCAGCAGGAAGAACGGCCAGGCGGCGGCCAGCAGCACCAGCGCGCCGCCGATGGAGACCGGGCGGCGGCCGATCCGGTCCGACAGCGCGCCGAAGGCGGGCACGGTGATCAGCTTGATCGCGGCGGCGATGGAGATGCCGCTGAGCAGTGCGGCGGTGGGCAGCTGGCGGTCCTGGGCGTAGGCCACGGAGAAGGTGCCGAAGACGTAGAACCCGGCGTTCTCCCCGGCGCCCGCGCAGATGACGATCAGCATCTGCCGCGGGTAGCGGCGCCATGCCTCCATGAACCTGCTGTGCGCCAACCGTTCCCGCAGCGGACGGCGCACCGTGGGCGCGGGCACGCCGGCCCGCTTGAACTCCTCGGTCTCGTCGATGGAACGGCGGATCCACAGGCCGAACAGGGTCAGCGCGGCGCCCAGCAGGAACGGCACCCGCCAGCCCCAGTCCAGAAAGTCCTTTTCGGACAGTGTCGCGGTGACCAGGGCGAAAGCGCCGGTGGACAACAGGGTTCCGGTGCCGGTGCCGATCGCGGGCAGTGAGGTGAGGAAGCCGCGCCACTTGGGCGGTGAGTTCTCGAACAGGATGATCAGCGCCCCGGTCTTCTCCCCACCCGCGGCGAAACCCTGCACAAAACGCAGCAGGGTCAACAGGATCGGCGCGGCCAGGCCGATCTGGCCGTAGGTGGGCAGCAGGCCGATCCCGGTGGTGGCCACCCCCATCAGCAGCAGGGTGGCGACCAGGACGTTCTTGCGCCCCTTGGTGTCCCCGCGTTCGCCGAAGTAGGCGCCGCCGAGCGGGCGGGCCAGGAAACCGATGGCGAAGGTGCCGTAGGCCAGCACGGTGCCGACCAGTGGATCGCTGCCGGGGAAGTAGAGCTTGTTGAAGACCAGGGCCGCGGCGGTGCCGTAGAGCGCGAAGTCGTACCACTCCACGGTGGTGCCGAGCACCGCGGCCAGGGCCACCCTGGGACGAATCATCCGGACTCCTTTGTCGAGTACCACCTGGTGGTACACTTGTGCCGCTGAGTGGTTCGGTGATGTTATGGACCCGTCCAGTCCCAGGCAAGGGGGAGTTGTGTCCGAATCCGAGTCGTCCGGGGTGCGCAGCGTGCAACGGGCGGTGGAACTGCTCGCGCTCTACGACGCCGAGCACCCCAGCCGCACCGTGCGCGAGCTGACCGACGCCACCGGTCTGGCCAAGACGACCGTGGTCCGGCTGGTGCACACCCTGGAGCAGTGCGGGCTGCTGTGGAGCCGCGGTGACGGGCGCACCGTGCCGGGTCCGGCGTTGCTGCGCTGGGCCGAACTGGCCCGCTCCACCTGGCAGCTGCCCGAGGCGGCACTGGCCCTGCTGGCCGAGCTGAGCCAGGCCAGCGGCGGCGAGGCAGTGCACCTGTACGTGCGGCAGCAGCGGGCCAGGGTGTGCATCGCGAGGCAGGAGGGCACCCGCACGCTGCGGCACGTGGTCCGGGTCGGCGCCGAGATGCCGCTGTGGTCCGGTGCGGCCAGCCACGTGCTGCTGTCCAGGGCGGAGCAGCCCGATATCGCCGCGATCGCGCGGCAGGCCCCGCACGAGAACTGGGCGCAGACCCTGGCCGAACGGGCCCGCGCGGCCGCGCTGACCGGGTGGTCGGTGAGCCATGGCGAACGTGAGGAAGGCGTGTCCGGGGTGGCCGCGCCGGTGTTCGGCCGGGACGGTCAGGTGCTGGCCGCGCTCGCGCTGGGCGGCCCGACCGCGCGGTTCACCGAGACCGCGGTGGCCGGATTCGGCGCCCTGCTGGTGGATTCGGCCCGGAAGCTGACCGCGCTGGACTGCATCGGCGGGGTGAGCTGATGGCCGCGTTGCTGGCCGGGGTGCGGGTGCTGGACCTGACCACGGTGCTGGCCGGCCCGTTCGCCTGCTACCAGCTGGCCTTGCAGGGCGCGGATGTGGTCAAGGTCGAGGTGCCCGGCACCGGCGACCTGGCCCGCCAGCTCGGCGCGGACCGCGGCCTGTCCGATGATCTGCTTGGCGCGTCCTTCCTGGCGCAGAACGCGGGCAAGCGGTCGCTGACGATCAACCTCAAGGACCCCGACGGCCGGGCGGCGCTGCTGCGCGCGGTGACCGAGGCCGATGTGCTGGTGGAGAACTACCGGCCAGGGGTGATGGATCGGCTCGGCCTGGGCTGGGATGTGTTGCGGGCAGCCAATCCCGGCCTGGTCTACTGCGCGATCTCCGGCTTCGGCCAGACCGGGCCGATGCGTTCCCGGCCCGCCTACGACCAGATCGTGCAGGGCCTCAGCGGGATGATGAGCGTGACCGGCACCCCCGAGATCACCCCGCTGCGCGCCGGATTCCCGGTGGCCGACACCCTCGGCGGCCTGGTCGCCGCCTACGCGGTCACCGCCGCGCTGCTGCGCCGGGAACGCACCGGCGAGGGCGCGTTCCTGGACGTGTCCATGCTGGAGGCCGCGCTCACCGCGATGGGCTGGGTCACCTCCAACTACCTGATCACCGGCCACGATCCGGAGCCGATCGGCAACGAGAACTTCACCGCCGCCCCCTCCGGCACCTTCGCCACCGCCGACGGCCACCTCAACATCGCCGCCAACCGCCAGCAACAGTTCGCCACCCTGTCCCGACTGCTCGGTCGGGAGGATCTATTGAGTGACAACCGTTTCACCCACCCGGTGGACCGCAAGACCCACCGCGAGCAACTCCGCGCCGAACTCGAACCGGCCCTCGCCCAGCGCACCGCCAAGGAGTGGGAGGAGATCCTCTCCGACGCCGGCGTGCCCGCCGCCCGGGTGCTGTCCGTGCCGGATGCCCTTGGCCTGGAACAACTCGCGGCCCGCGAGTTCGTGCACCGGCTGCCATTCCCGGACGGCCGGGACCGCGCGCTGGACGTGCTGGGCAGCCCGGTCCGGGTCGACGGCGAGTCCGCCCGCCCCGCGTCACCGCCACCGCTGCTGGGTGAGCACACCCGGGAAGTGCTGGCGGAACTGGGTTATCCGCCCGAGGAGATCGACCGGTTGCGAGAGCGAGGCGCGGTATGAGCGGCGAACCCAGCCCGGTCACCGACTGGTGGTCCACCGCGATCACCCGGATCCGCCCCGGCGAGATCCTGCTCCGCGGCTACCCGGTCGAACAACTCATCGGCCAGATCACCTTCATCGACCAGATCTGGCTGATGCTGCGCGGCGACCTGCCCACCCCCGCCCAGTCCCGTTTGCTGGAAGCGGCCCTGGTCGCCGCCGTCGACCACGGCCCGCAAGCCCCCTCCATCGCCGCCGCCCGGATGGCCGCCACCTGCGGCGTCGGCCTGAACTCCGCGGTGGCCACCGGTGTCGGCCTGCTCGGCGACGTGCACGGCGGCGCGGGCCAGCAATGCGTCCACCTCCTGCACCGCATCATCGCCGGCGAGACCCCGGCCGACCTGATCGCCCTGCACCGTGCAGCCGGAAAACACGTCCCCGGCTTCGGCCACCGCTTCCACCCGCACGACCCCCGCCGCGACCCGCTGCTCGCCCAGGTCCAGGCCGCAGTCGATGAGGGCGAGGTCCCCGGCAACGCCCTAGCCGCCGGCCTGGCCCTGGAAAAAGCCCTGGCCGCAGGCCGATCCAAGCCGATCCCGATGAACATCGACGGCGCCACCGCCATCATCTACGCCGAACTCGGCTTCCCCGCCGAACTCGCCCGCGGCCTGTTCCTGCTCTCCCGCAGCGTCGGCATCCTGGCCCACGCCTGGGAGGAAAAAGAGGGCGGTGCCCGCATCAAGGGCCCCCTGCCCAAAACCTTGTTGGCCGGTTACCACGGCAAGCCGTACCGTGATCTTGACCGACCCTGATCCCGACAGGAGCAGCCCGTGGACCCCTTGGCCTGGCCCCTCACCCTCACCGGCCACGGCCTGGTACTCCGCGAATGGGACGACGCCGACCTGGAAACGATGACCGAACTCCTCGACCACCCCGAGATCCACGCGAACACCCCCATCCCCAGCCCCTTCGACCCCGCCGACTACCTGGCGATGATCCGCCGCACCCGTGCCGAGGACAATCGTCTGCACCTGGCGATCACCACGGACGGCAAGACCGCGCTGGGACTGGCTTTTCTGGCGCCGACCCGGGCTGAGGCGGGGTATGTGGTGGGGCCCGCGCATCGGGGGCAGGGGCTGGCGGTGCGGACTACCCGGCTGCTGACGGAGTTTGGGCACGATGTGCTTGGGCTGGACGAAATCCGGCTCCGGATCAACACGACGAATGATCCGAGCAAGGGGGTTGCTCGGTCGGCGGGGTATCAGCTCGCGGCGGGGGAGCCGGAGCGGTTGGAGCGGGACGGCAAGGTCGTGTTCCTGGAGATCTGGACCCACCAGGCGGACTAGAGCTGGTTGCGGACGAGAGCCAGGATCCGGTTTGCCGTCTCTAGATCACCGGCAAACCGCTGCGGGAGTTGCTCGGCCAACTGCTGGTAGAGATCAACCATTTCGGTGGCTGCGATCAGCGCCGCAGGCAGGTCGTGGGCGATGGTGGTCCTGGCCAGGGTAAAGCCGAGCAACGAGCTGGCCAATTCGGGTAGGTAGGCGTCGTTGTCCGCTGCGAGTCTCCAGTACAACTCGACGGCCTCTGTGGTTGCTGCCAGGGCGTCCGCTGCTCGGCCAGCCGTGACCAGACAGGGAGCAAGGAAATTCAGCCCTCGGGCGAGGCCAGGGAGATGAGCAGAATCATTGCTCACCAGCTTGCGGTGTATCGAGACGGCCTCTTCTGCGCTGGCAAGCGACTCTTCGATGTTGTCCGCCTGCAAGTGAATGAGGCCAAGGCCGTCCAGGGAAGAGGCGAACTCGGGCAGGAACCTGTCGGGATTTTCCTCGGCCAGCGTTTGCCAGATCCGGACTTTGTCGGCACTTGCCACCAGTGCCTCGGTCAGTCGCTCGGCCGTCGCCAGACCGACACTCAGGTTGCCCAACGCGGTCGCCAGTGCTGGCAGGTAGCAGCCGTGGTTGGTATCCGCGAGCTGACGCAGGATTGCTACCGCCTGCTCGCTGACGGCCAATGCCTGCCGATGTAGCCCAACGAGGCCCTGCCTGCCGCCGAGGGTGCTCAGTTTGAGTGCGTACTGGAAGTACTCCGCATCGCTCGCATCCTCTGTGGGTGTTGTCTCCGCTACTAGCCGAGCCGAGATGACCATTGCGATCTTTGCCCAGGCAACGGATGGGATCAGGTTCCCCAAGACGAGATCTATTGCTTGGAGGCTGTCATGGCCGAGCTGAGAGTCAGGACTATCCGGTCGCAGTACCTGGAGGATCTCCGCTTCGAACCGTCGTGGTTCGGCCAGGATCACCGGCAGCAAACAAGTCCTCGGCTGCCGGACCACCAGCTCGCCCACCGCCTGCTCGACCCGACGAAGCCCAACCGGATCGGCCCGCGGCGTGGACAGACAACGCAGCAGCAACCGAACCGGCCGCCCATCGTTGCCGCACAAGGCAACCGCGGCCTCGACCCAATCCCCGTCGGACACCGAGCCCGCGGCCACCGCCAGCACATGCGTGTCCGCCAACCGGTCCGGCCGAGGCGGCGCCCACACCCCACCTGCCTCATCCGGATACAACCCACCCAGCACCCGGGCAGCCTTCGCGAGAGCACCCTTCTCCTGCAACGGCAACGACTCCAACGCCGTCACTGCCTCAGCCAAGGTGCCCGCCGGAACCAGGTAAGGCGCGAGCAACATCCAGTCAAGATCAGCCGCAGACACCGGAACACCCTCGGCCCGCAGTGCCTGCCGCACATGTCGCCGTTCGTGCGCAAGAACATCCGACACCGGATCATCCGGCACCCCGCTCCGCACCGGCGACTCAGCATCCAGCACCTGAAGCAACGCATCGGCGTACAGATCCAGGGTCGTCGTACACCGCCGCTCCTGCCAGGACAACTCAGGCACCGGACGACCCAGTCGATCCGAATAACACCGCGCCGCATCACCATGCACAGCGCGAACCCGATCCGGCGGCAACTGATCAGTCAACGACCCCAACGGCAACGCAACCGGATCCACCAACCCAGACCAAGCGGGCTCATCCACCAGATCCCGCCACCACCCACCCTCATGCCGGGCCAGCAACAACACCCGCACCCGCGGCGACCGCCGAACCAGGTCCGCCAACCGGTTCAACGTCAGCGCCTGGTTCTCCGCGTAATCCACCACCAGCAAGGTGTCCTTGCGCTGCACCAGCTTGCTGCCCAGCGCCGCCTCGATCTCCGGCCACCCCTGAGCCGCGTCCAGAAACCCCGCCAGCCACCCCAGCTTCCGCAACTGCCCGGTGAGCTGCCGCCCCAACTGCGTCTTACCCTGCCCACCCCGCCCACACACCAGCCGCAACCGCGACCGCCCCGGCGAAACGCACCACCGCCGCAACTCGTCCACCTCCGGCCGCGGCTGCACCGGCACGATGTCCGCGTCCGGCCGCAACCAGGTCGTCGGCCGTCCCAGCGGCACCGGCGGGTGGGCGCCGAACAGCATCCTGGCTGCCGCACTGACCCGGCGCGGCGGACTGATCCGTGGTGGCTCCTCGCCGGAGACATAGTGGTTGACGATGTCGCGCCCGGCTTGCTGGATCCGGGCGTGGCCGGACCCGATCGCGAACTGCCGGTCGGTCACCGCGGCCCCTGGATGATGTCGCGCCCGGCCTGCTGGATGGTGGCGTGGTCCGACGCGATCGCGGTCTGGCCGCCGCCGGCGGGCGCGGGCCGCTGGGTCCACCAGGCCACTCCGGCGGCGGCCAGGGTGCAGCCGCCGACCGCGGCCCAGGCCCACCAGTTCGATCCCAGGTCGGTGGCCACGTTGACGCTGATGCCCACGCCGGTGGTCACCAGGGCGGTGACCAGGGCAGACAGCCATTGGCGCATGCCGCCTCCTTCCTGCCTCGGCAGGAACGTCCACCGGCGGCCACTCAGCGTTACGGCTTGTTACTCTATCGCAGCCTCCGTCAGGATCTCCCGGATCACGTGCCGGGAGCTGGCCACCAGCACCGGGTTGGTGTGCAGGTAATACGGCAGCTGGATCAGCGAGATCGACAACGCCCACCCCCGCCCACGTGCCCAGGTCGCCGCGTCCACCCCCGTAGCCGCCCGGAATTCCTCCCGAGCGCTCGCGGGCAACAGGTTCCACGCCGGGATCAGGTCCACCGCCGGATCCCCGGTGCCCGCGACGCCGAAGTCGATTACGCCACTGAGCCGTCCCCGGTCGAGCAGGACGTTGCCGGGGGAGAGGTCGCTGTGCAGCCACACCGGTGCGCCGGACCACTCCGGGGCCCGCAATGCCTGATCCCACAACGCGGTTGCCGCGGGCACGTCGATCTCCGCGTCCAACTGGGACAGTGCGTGCCTGGTTGGTTCGTCCCTTGTGGACAGTGCGCGGCCGCGGGAGCAGGGCGGGCCGTCCGGTTCGATCCGGTGCAGGGCGGTGATGAACCCGGCCAGGTCGGTGGCCAGTCGGGCGGGCGAGTCGAGGTGGTCGACAGCGGGGTTCGCGCCGTCGAGCCAGCGGAAAACCGACCAGTGCCAAGGGAATCCGGCGCCGGGCACGCCGTGGCCCAGCGGTACAGGCACCGGGACCGGGAGTTCGGGGGCCAGGCGGGGGAGCCAGCGTTGTTCGAAGGCGACCTGGTCGGCGCTGCCGGCGATCCGGGGCAGCCGGACCACCATGTCCGCGCCCAGACGGAACATCGCGTTGTCGGTGCCCGCCGAGGCGAGGCGGGACAACGGAAGGTCGGCCCAGTGCGGGAACTGCTCGGCGAGCAGGCCCCGGACCCTGGCGACGTCCAGTTCGACCTCGTCGGCGTGCATCTTGGTGACCACAGCGGACATCCTGGCCGCCGGGGCCGGAACGCGCCGCTGAATAAAACCGGGGCCGGGTGGCGGGGGAGGGCCCCGCGCACCCGGCCCCGGCCGGTCAGCGCACTTGCCTTACTTGATGAAGCTGACGTTGAGCAGCTTGTTCGGCGAACCGGTCTTGATGTCGGTCAGCTTGTCGCTCACCGCGTTGTTCACCAGCGCGTCGCGGACCTGCTGCGGCGTCGCCTGCTGGTTCACCGAGAGGTACAGCGCGACCGCGCCCGCGACGTGCGGGGTGGCCATGCTGGTGCCGCTCTTGGTGGACGTGCCCGTGTCGTTGGTGTGGATCGCGGACACGGTCGCGGTGCCGGGGGCGAAGATGTCCAGGCACTTGCCCCAGTTCGAGGCGACCGAGGCGCCCTGCCACACCGCGCGGGCGTCGTTCTGCTGGGTGGCGCCCACGGTGATCGCCTCCGGCACCCGGGCCGGGGTGAAGTTGCAGGCATCGGCGCCGGAGTTGCCACCGGCGATCGCGAAGGTGACGCCCGCGGCGACCGCCTTCTTGACCGCGTTCTCCATGGCCGCGTTGCTGCCGGTGCCGCCGAGGCTCATGTTGGCCACGGCCGGCTTCTTGGCGTTCTTCGCGACCCAGTCGATGCCCGCGATGATCTGCGACCACTGACCGGAGCCCTGGCAGTTGAGCACGCGCACCCCGACCAGGTCCGCCTTCTTCGCCACGCCGTACTTGGTGCCGCCCACGGTGCCCGCCACGTGCGTTCCGTGACCCTGGCAGTCGCTGGCGTCGGCGTCGTTGTCGATGAAGTCGTAGCCGCTCTTGGCCCGGCCACCGAACTCCTGGTGCGTCATGCGCACCCCGGTGTCGAGGATGTAGGCGGTCACGCCCGCGCCCTCGTTGCCGTAGGTGAACTTCTTGTCCAGCGGCAGGGACTGCTGGTCAAGCCGGTCCAGGCCCCACTCGGGGTTGAGCTGTTCGCCGGCGAGGCTGACCACGCCGTCCTGCTCCACGGAGGCCACGCGGGAGTCCGCGGCCAGCCGCTTGGCCTGCTGCTCGCTCAGCGAGACGGCGAAGCCGTTGAGGGTCTTGTCGTAGGTCGCGGTGACCTTGCCGCCGAACCGGGAGGCCAGGTCCTGCGCACCGGCAGCGCCATCCTTCAGCGTGACGATGTAGCTGCCCGCGACCGCGTTGGCGGTGCCGGCGTTGAGGATCTGACCTTCAGCGGGCGCGGCGAGGCCGGGCAGCGCCGAAGCGACCAGGGCGAGCAGGGAGGTGCCGGCGATCAGCCCGGCGCCCAGTGCGGCCCTGCGTCGGTCTCGTGCCATCTGTTACTCCGTTCACTCCGCCGTGTAGCCCTCACCACACGGAGTTGTGGCTGCATGTCAGGGGCGGTTACTCGCAGCCACTAGACGCAGCATGGTTGACCCGAACGGAGTAAGCAAGAGTTCGTTAGTAGGTGCCGTTACAGGTTTGCCTTAACTTTTTAGTCACACTTTGGCTAGCTCAGGCCCGGGTGCGTGCCCGTGACCTCGTCGAACACCAGCCAGGTCCGTGTTGAACGCACGCCGAGCACTTCCTGAATCCGCTCCAGCACGATCTCCCGGAGGGCCTGGTTGTCCGGGGCGCGCACTAGCACGAGCACGTCGAAGTCGCCACCGACCATGGTCAGGTGTTCCACGTACTGAATCGAGCGCAACTGCTCGGACACCTCGCGCCATGACGCCTGCTCGATGGTCACCACCACCATCGCGGTGGTGCCCAGGCCGGCCCGCGCCGGATCGATCCGGGCGCCGAACCCGGTGATCACCTTGTCGCCTACCAAGCGGTCGATTCTGGCGTAGGCGTTGGTGCGCGAGATGTGCAGCCGCTCGGCCAGGGTTCTGATCGAGATCCGGCCGTCCTTGGCCAGCACTCTCAGGATCGAGCGGTCCACCTCATCCAGAGAGGTGGCCATCTGTCCGCCCGCTGAGCCAACGGCACCGCTGTCGATGGACATATTGCCGCCTTTCACGTTTCAGGGAAGCCGTTCGTCTGCTGTTTCTGGCACATCTTGAGCCAGCCACCCGTACGGGGCAACCATTTGAGGACGCCTGTCAGACAGGGACGTCCGACTAGGAGGTTCGCCGTGACCGAAGCTCCCGCGCGCCCTGACGCGCTGCTGCCCTCCGTGACCCCGGTCCGGTTCCTCGCCGAGGACGGCAGCCCGGCCGATTTCCAGGCCGGCTACGCCGCACCGCCCGTGGCCCTGCTCCGCGAGGCATACCGGCGCATGATCATCGGCCGCCGGTTCGACACCCAGGCCACCGCGCTGACCAAACAGGGCCGCCTCGCCGTATACCCCTCCAGCCGCGGCCAGGAGGCCTGCCAGATCGGCGCCGTGCTCGCCCTGCGCGACACCGACTGGGTCTTCCCCACCTACCGAGAGTCCATGGCCCTGGTCGCTCGCGGCCTGGACCCGGTCGAAGTGCTCACCCTGCTGCGCGGCGACTGGCACTGCGGCTACGACCCCAAGGCCGTACGCACCGCACCCCAGTGCACCCCCCTGGCCACCCAGACCCTGCACGCCACCGGACTGGCCTTCGCGGAAAAGCGGCAGGGCCGGGACACCGTGGTGCTCGCCTTCATCGGCGACGGCGCCACCAGCGAGGGCGACTTCCACGAAGCCCTCAACTTCGCCGCCGTGTTCAACGCCCCGGTGATCTTCCTGGTGCAGAGCAACGGCTACGCCATCTCGGTGCCGCTGTCCAAGCAGAGCGCCGCGCCCGCGTTGTCCTACAAGGGCATCGGCTACGGCGTGCGCTCCGAACAGGTCGACGGCAACGATCCGGTGGCCATGCTCGCCGTGCTCCAGGCCGCCGTCGAACACGCCCGCTCCGGCAACGGGCCCTTCCTGATCGAGGCGCACACCTACCGGATGGAGGCGCACACCAACGCCGACGACGCCACCCGGTACCGCGAGGACGAGGAAGTCCAGCGCTGGCTTGGCCGGGATCCCATGGCCCGGCTGGAAAAACACCTCCGCGACCTCGGCGCACTGTCCGAAGAGGACATCGCGGCCTGGACCGCCGAGGCCGAAGCCAAGGCCGCCGACCTGCGCACCCGGATGAACGCCGAACCGACGGTCGCGCCGATGGAGTTGTTCGCGCACGTCTTCGCCGAACCCACCAGCCAGCTCCGCGAACAGCAGGAGATGCTGGCCGCCGAACTCGACGCCGAGGAGCGCTGAGATGCCGAACCTGTCCATGGCCCAGGCGCTGAACCAGGCGTTACGCGATGCCATCAAGGAAGACGAGCGGGTCGTGGTCTTCGGGGAGGACGTCGGCGCGCTCGGCGGCGTCTTCCGGATCACCGACGGCATCACCCGCGACCTCGGCGAGGACCGCTGCTTCGACACCCCCCTAGCAGAGGCCGGGATCGTTGGGCTGGCCGTGGGCATGGCCATGGGTGGGATGAAACCCGTGGTGGAAATGCAGTTCGACGCCTTCGCCTACCCCGCCTTCGAGCAGATCGCCTCGCACGTGGCCAAACTGCGCAACCGCACCCGCGGCGCGCTGTCCCTGCCGATGGTCATCCGGGTGCCCTATGCCGGTGGCATCGGCGGCGTGGAACACCACTGCGACTCCAGCGAGGCCTACTACGCGCACACCCCCGGCCTCAAGGTGGTCACCCCGGCCACCGTCGAGGACGCCTACTCGCTGCTGCGCGCGGCCATCGACGACCCCGACCCGGTGATCTTCCTGGAGCCCAAGAAGCTGTACTGGGCCAAGGCCGACGTCGAACTCACCCGCGGCGAGCCGTTCGGCCGGGCCGCGATCCGCAGGCGTGGCAAGGACGTCACCCTCGTCGCCTACGGCCCGTCCACCCCGGTCGCGCTGCAGGCCGCCGAGGCCGCCACGGAAGAGGGCTGGGACGTCGAGGTCGTGGACCTGCGCAGCATCGTGCCCTTCGACGACGAGACAGTGGCCGCCTCGGTCCGCCGCACCGGCCGCTGCGTGGTCGTGCAGGAGGCCCAGGGCTTCGCCGGCGTCGGCGCGGAAATCGCCGCCCGGGTGCAGGAACGCTGCTTCCACTCCCTGCACGCGCCCGTGCTGCGGGTCAGCGGCTTCGACATCCCCTACCCGCCGCCCATGCTGGAACACGCGCACCTGCCTGGCGTGGACCGGATCCTGGACACCCTGGACCGGTTGCAGCGCGACGACAAGCCGGACCTGCGCTACGTCGCCGAGGTGGTCGCGTGACCGAGCAGGTGTTCCGGCTTCCCGACCTCGGTGAAGGACTGACCGAGGCGGAGGTGGTGAGCTGGCGGGTCGCCGTGGGGGACACGGTGACCGTGGACCAGGTCGTGGTCGAGGTGGAGACCGCCAAGGCCGCGGTCGAGGTGCCGATTCCCTTCGCCGGCACCGTGTTGACGCTGCACGGCGAGTCCGGTGCGGTGCTGGAGGTCGGTAAACCGCTGATCACCGTCTCCGCCGAGGGCGCACACGAGACCTACCGCACCGAAGAACGCGCCGGAACCAAGGAACCCGAAGGCTCCGGCAACGTGCTGATCGGCTACGGCACCAAGGAGGACAACGGATCCCGGCGTCGCCGCCGCCGTCAGCCCGCCCTGGTCGCCGCCGTGCCCGCACCCGAACCCGCGCTGGCTCCCCGGGTGATCAACCCACTGGTCCGCGGTCTGGCCAAACAACACGACATCGACCTCACCGCGATCACCCCCAGCGGACCCGCCGGGATCGTGCTGCGCAAGGACGTCGAGGCCGCCATCGCCGCGGCCAGCAACGCGCCAGCCGCGGTCACCCTGCCCGATGCCGGTGGGCCGGAACGGATTCCGCTGCGCGGGCTGCGCCGGGCGGTCGCGGACAAACTCAGCCGCAGCCGCACCGAGATCCCGGACGCCACCACCTGGGTGGACGCCGACGCCACCGCCTTGCTGGAAGCCAAGAAAGCGGTGCAGGCGGCCTGCCCCGAGCAGAAGATCAGCCTGCTGGCCCTGTTCGGCCGGATCTGCGTGGCCGGACTCAAGCGTTACCCGGAACTGAATTCCTCTGTGGACGGTCCGGCCCGGGAAATCCTGCGCTGGCCACACATCAACCTCGGCTTCGCCGCCCAGACCGACCGCGGCCTGGTAGTCCCGGTGGTGCGCAACGCCGACCGCCTGAGCACCGCCGAACTGGCCGCCGCGATGGCCGCGCTCACCGAACGCGCCCGCACCGGCACCCTGGAACCGGCCGATCTCACCGGCGGCACCTTCACCCTCAACAACTACGGGGTGTTCGGCGTGGACGGCTCCACCCCGATCATCAACCACCCCGAGGCGGCCATGCTCGGCATCGGCCGGATCATCGACCGGCCCTGGGCGGTGGACGGCCAGCTGGCGGTCCGAAAGATCACCCAGTTGTCCTTCACCTTCGACCACCGGGTGTGCGACGGTGGAGTGGCCGGTGGTTTCCTCCGCTTCGTAGCCGACGCCGTCGAGTCGCCACTCGGCCTGTTGGCTCGTCTGTGATCATCCGGCTGTTGACCACCCGTTCGCCCGCGATCCGAGGAGAGGGCATGTCCGCCCAGGACTTCCACGCCAAGCACGCCGAGCAGCTCGACCACGCGGTCACCGCGATCGACGCCCGCGAGTACTGGTCGCCGTTCCCCGAGACCCCCAGCAAGTCGGTCTACGGCGAGGACGCGGCCCCCGCCGGTGAAGCCGCGTTCCAGGCGTTGCTGGGCAAGGACTACGCGCTCGACCAGCCGGGCATCGTCGAGCATGTGGGCACCGAGGTCTCGCCGTTCGGCCTGGAACTGGGCATCCGCTACCCGCGCAGCGAACCGGCCGAGCTGATCGCGGCGGCCAAGGCAGGCATGACCGCCTGGCGCGACGCCGGTCCCGCGGTGCGCGCCGGGGTGGCCCTGGAAGTCCTGCACCGGATCAACGCGCGCAGCTTCGAGTTCGCGCACGCCGTGCAGCACACCACCGGCCAGGCGTTTGTGATGGCCTTCCAGGCCGGTGGCCCGCACGCCCAGGACCGCGGCCTGGAGGCGATCGCCTACGCCTACGCCGAGCAGGCCCGCCAGCCGCGCAGCGCCCGCTGGGCCAAGCCGCAGCGCAAGGGCGACCCGCTGGTGATGGACAAGACCTTCACCGCGGTGCCGCGCGGGGTCTCCCTGGTCATCGCCTGCAACACCTTCCCGACCTGGAACACCTACCCCGGCCTGTTCGCCAGCCTGGTCACCGGCAACCCGGTGATCGTCAAGCCGCACCCTGGCGCGGTGCTGCCGCTGGCGCTGACCGTCTCCATCGCCCGCGAGGTGCTCACCGAGGCCGGCTTCGACGCCAACCTGGTGACCCTGGCCGTGGAAGCCCCCGGCAAGCCGATCGCCGCGGACCTGGCCGTCCACCCGGACATCCGGATCGTCGACTTCACCGGCTCCACCGAGTTCGGCGACTGGCTGGAGGGCAACGCCCGCCAGGCCGTGGTCTACACCGAGAAGGCCGGCCTGAACACCGTCGTGGTCGACTCCACCGACGACTACAAGGGCTTGCTGCGCAACCTGTCCTTCTCCCTGTCCCTCTACAGTGGACAGATGTGCACCACCCCGCAGAACATCCTGGTCCCCGCGGGCGGCGTGCGCACCGACGTCGGCGACCGCACCCCGGAAGCCTTCGCCGCCGACCTGGGTGCGGCCCTGGACAAGCTGCTCGGCGACCCGGCCCGCGCCGTCGGCACCCTGGGCGCCATCGTCAACGACGGCGTCAAGCAGCGCCTGGCCGACGCGGAGAACGTGGGCGCCGTCGCACACGCCTCCACCCCGGTCGAGGACCCGGAACACCCCGGCGCCACCATCCGCACCCCGCTGGTGGTGCGCCTGGACGCCAAGGACGAGGAAACCTACACCCGCGAGTGGTTCGGCCCGATCTCGTTCGTGATCAGCACCGACTCCACCGAGCACTCCCTGGACATCTTCCGCGGCTCGGTGCAGGCCAAGGGCGCGCTGACCGCCTCGGTCTACTCCACCGAGGCGGCCGTGATCGACGCGGCCAGGGAAGCGGCGCTGACCGCGGGCGTGCACCTGTCGGAGAACCTGACCGGCGGCGTGTTCGTCAACCAGAGCGCGGCCTTCAGCGACTTCCACGGCACCGGCGCCAACCCGGCGGCCACCGCGGCGCTGACCGACCCGGCCTATGTCACCGGGCGCTTCCACATCGTCCAGTCCCGCAGGCACATCCCGGCCTGACCCACCCCGCACCACTTGGGCCAACTGGTACGCCCGCTTGGGCAAAACCGGCGTACCAGTTGGCCCAACTCGCCCTACAACGGCAAAGACGGGGTACGAGATCGGCCAACACTGCGGGGGAGTAGGAGCGGGGTCGCCAGGATGAGGACTCCGGCGATGCCGATCGCGGCCCGCGCGCCGGTGCACGCCGCCAGCACACCCCACACCGCGGTCAGCCCCGCCACGGTCAGGTTGCTGGTCACCGTCCACGCCGCCAGCACCCGCGCCGACCGATCGGTCGGGACCTCCGCGAGGCGGTAGGCCGCGAACACCGGGTTGAACACGCCCATGCAGGTCACCAGCCCGAACTGGACACCGATCACCAGCAGCAGGCCCGGCAGGCCCGGTCCGACCAGCACCAGGCCCACCGGCCAGCACACCCGGGCCACCCCGGCCACCCGCAGCACCCGCGCCGACCCGAATCGCGCCACCAGCCCGGGGGCCAGCCGCGCGCCGAGCAGACCGCCGAGACAGGGCAGGGCGAAGGCCAGGCCGTACTCCCACAGCGTGAAACCCAGCTCCCGCACCATGAGCACCAGGGCCAGCGGCGCGGTCGCCATGATCAGGCCGTTGACCAGGATCGTGTTGCCCAGCAACAACTTCAGCCCGGGGTGCTGCCAGATGTGCCGCCACCCGGCGAGCAGCTCCCCGGCCCGGGACGCGGCGGCGCGTGCCGGCAGGCGCTCCCGGCCGCCCGCGGCCCGGATACCCGCTGCCGACAGCAGGTAGCTGACCGCGTCGGCGACCAGGGTGGCCATCGGCCCGAACGCGGCGATCGCCAGCCCGCCCAGCGGCGGCCCCAGGGTGGTGGCGGTCCAGGTGGTGGCCTCCAGGCGGCCGGTGGCGTGCACCAGGTCCTCGCGGCGCACCAGCTGTTTCAACCAGGCGCCGCTGGCCGAGCGGGCGGCGATGTCGGCGACCGCGGTCACCATCGACACCACCAGCAACTGCGCGAAACCCAGCCACCCCAGCGCGTAGGCCACCGGCACGCTCAACATCGCCGCGCAGCGGAGCAGGTCCGCGCCGATCAGCACCGAGCGTTTGCGCCGGAACTCCACCCACGGCCCCAGCGGGATCCCCAGCACCGCCCCCGCCGCCAGCCCGGCCGCGGCCAGCACGGACACCTGCGCCGTCCCGGCGTCCAGCACCAGCAGGGCGACCAGCGGGAAAGCCTGGATGGCGAGTCGGCTGCCGAGCGAGCTGACCGCGAAGGACGCCCACAGCCAGCCGAATTCCCGTCCCAATGATCTGCGCACGGGGGAGATCCAAGCGAGCGCCGCCGCGATGGCGCAAACAACCGACTCGCGCCGATCCACAACGGATGGTTGTGGAAACCGCTCAGCGTCGAGTTGGCCCAAGTCGTACGCCTGGTTGGGACAACTGGTCGTCCCACTTGGGCCAACTCGACGGCTGCGGCTGAGCAGCCGCGGCGAGTCAGGAGTTCAGCCGCTAGTGCACAGGGTGTCGAGGCGTTCCAGGGTCTTGGTCATGCCGGGCCGCCAGGTCTCGCCATGGGTGACCGAGGCGCGGTGCTCTTCGGCCATGTCGGTGAGGTCGAAAATCTGGGTCACCACCGTGGCATCCGGGCCGTCCGGGCTCAGCTCGAAGATCCACCGCTGACCCCAGGAACTGCCCGGTTCCGGGTGGCCGCGACCGGCGACCGGCCGCCAGCCAATGCGCTGGTCCGGCTCGAAGGCCACCACGTGGTTGTCCATCTCGTAGTCGCCGAACGGCTTGTAGTACATCTTCATGGTGAAGACCTGGCCCACACCCGAGAGCGCACCCTCGAACACGGCCTCGCGGAGCATGCGGGAGGCGTCCAGTTCCACGTGCCGCCGTGGTTCGGCCAGCACGCGGAAGATCTCGGCTGCCGGAGCGGCGATCCGCCGCGATACCGACACCTGTTTCGTTTCCTCGGTCACGATCTCCACCCTAGCCACGGCACCGACAATCAGGCGGTGACTCCGGTGAAACAGTGTGGGCGCAGGAACTCCTCGGCCGCCGCGGCTACCTCGGCCAGGGTCAGGGCCCGCAACTGTTCCGGGTAGGTCAGCAGCCAGCGTGGGCTCAGGCCGTAGGCGGCGTACCCGGCCGCGGCGGTGGCCAGGTCGGCCAGACTGGCCACACCGAGCCGGGTCATGCCGATGGCGTACTGGCGGGCCTGCTCGAATTCGTCCGGGGTCGGTGTGAAGCCGGTCAGCAGGGCCTGGATCTCGGTGACGATGCGCGGCACCGAGGCCGGGGCGCCGGTGGTGTCCAGCAACAGCCAGCTGCCGCCGCGGCTCACCTGGAAGGTCGAGGTGGCCGAGTAGACCAGGGCGAGTTCCGCGCGCAGCCTGCGCATCAGCCGGGAACTGGTGAGGCCGCCGAAGACCTGGTTGGCCACGTCCAGCGCGGCACAACGCGGATCGGCGGAGTCGACGGCGGGGGCGGCCAGCAGGATCAGGCCGGTCTCGGCGTCGCCGGTGATCTCGGTGGACTCGCGGTAACGCAGCGGCGGCACCGAATAGCGGGTGAGCGGACCCTGCCAGCAGCCGAAAAGTTCGGTGGCCAGCGCGATCTCGGCGGGGCCGATCGACCCGGCGAGCACCAGGACGGCCTCGTGCGGGGTGAGCACGGCCTGATGCACCCGGTGCAGGTCCTCGGGCGTGGTCGCGGGTGGCCGGGCATCGGCCGGGTCGGTGGCCAGGGGGTGGTTCAGGAAGCGTTGGGACAGCAGGGCACGCTGGGCCTGGGTGCGCGGGCCGGGCACGGTGTTCGCGGCCTTGGCCCAGGCGTGGTTCAGCTCGGCGGCGGTGTAGCCGGGCGCCACCAGGACGCCGTGCAGCAGGCGCAGCAGCTGAGGCAGGCCGGCGCACAGCACACTGCCGGCGAGGGTCAGTTCCTCCGGGCCGACCAGGACGTCGAGGCGGCCTCCGCAGTCGGCCACGGCCTCGGCGAAGGCCCGCCGGTCCCGATCGCGGGCGCCGGTGAGCAGGCAGGCGGCCAGCAGGTCCAGCGAGGCCGCCTCGGGGCCGACCCTGGCGAACGGGATGACCAGGCGGACCTCGGCCACTGGGATGCGGCGCTCGGGAATGGTCAGCAGCCGCAACCCGTTGGGTAGCCGGACCTCGTCTGATGTGGACAGTCCATTCACGACGGTCCCTCCTCGCCGGACAGCACCGTCCGGCCGTGGCCGCCCAGTGCGGCGGCGGCCGCACGGACAGCGTCGGGGCTCAGGCCGGCCAGCGATGCCGGCAGTGGCGCGGTGCCCAGCACCTGACGCCGGGCCAGGTGCTGCACCCGGCTGAGCACGTGATCCTGCTCCTGGTGGTGGTTCAGCAGGAGCCGGTTGACCGCGCGCTGGTACTCGGCGGTCCCGGGGCCGGACACCGCGATCCGGCGCACCTCGGCCTCGATCGCGGCCACCGCCTCAGCGGCGGTCGCACCGGGACGCCGCCGGATCCGACTGGCGGCCAGATCCGGGGCGCGGTGTTCCTGGAACCGGCCCTGGTAGCCGGTTTCGAAGGTGGCGGCCAGCACCGGACCACCGGAGCGGACCAGGGCGGGAATCCGGCTGCCGGAGAGGATGGCGGCCAGCAGCACGGTCGCGAGGTACTCGGCGGGATCGGCGGGCAGGACGTAGCCGATCGCGAGCTGGTCCGGGGCGAGTGTGCTGGCGGCAGGGGCGGACGCAGCGGAAGTCGTTGGGGTGGCGGGATTTCGGGTGGGCAGGTCGGCGAACTCTGCCGCGACCAGCGCCCGGACCCGGTCGGCGTCGAAGCTGCCCGAGATGGTCAGCGTGAAGTTGTCCGGCCGGTAGTGCGTGCTGATGAACGCTTCGCAGTCGGCAGCCGTCACCGCGGCCACTTCGGCCGGTTCGCCATACGGGTCCAGCCATTCGGACCGGGACAGCAGTGCCCGGGACAGCGGCCGCCACGGGAAACCGCCGCGGGTCCGGTCCAGGATGCCGCGGATCTCCTCGCCCACCACCGGCAACTCGGCGGCCAGCCCGTCGGCGCCGAGTCCGTGCAACCGCTGGGCTTCCAGGGCGAGCAGGCCGGGCAGGGCTTCGTCGGGCACCACGGTGTGGAACAGGGTGAGGTCGCGGTGGGTGGTAGCGTTGCTCGACCCGCCCCAGCCCTCGACCCGGGCGGCGAAGTCCGATTCCCGTTGGAACATCAGGTGTTCCACCACGTGCGCGAGGCCGTGGCGGCCGGGTGGGTCGGCGCCGGAGCCCGCGGCGACGGTGAGCGCGACCGCGGTCAGACCCGGCCGGGCGGCCGGGTCCAGCAGCACGGTCAGGCCGTTGCGGAGCAGGGTCACGCCTGGTCGTCCGCCTCGAACACCGAGACGTACACCGCGGCGCCGTCGTCGATGGCCTGCCGCTTCCAGCCCGCGAACCGCTCCACCAGGCGCAGTCCGGCCCGCGCGGCCATCTGGTCCAGCTCCCCTGGCCAGATGTAGCGCAGGAAGGTCACCGCGACCTCGGGCTTGCTGCTCTCGTCGAAGATCGAGGTGGTCAGGAAGATCAGCTGTAGCGCGCGCACGGTCTTCATCGACTCGATGACCACCGAGTTCGGGCCCAGCGGGTAGGTGTTCATCTCGGTCTGCTGCTGGGAGTGGAACTTCGCCGGCTCGAAGGTCTCCAGCACCACCTTGCCGCCAGGGGCGAGGTGGGTGCGGGCGTTGCGAAGTGCGGCGACCTGGTCGTCCGAGCTTTGCAGCAGGCACAGCGCGTTGAAGGAGCCCAGCACCAGGTCGAAGCGCTCGTCCAGGCGGTAGTCGGTGAAGGTGGCGTGCGTGCTGCCCACCCGGCCCTCGGGGTCGCGTTCGGCCAGCTTGGCCAGCATGCCCTGGGAGGCGTCCACGCCGTGCACGCGGAAACCCTTGTCCACCAAGGGAACCGCCAGACGTCCGGTGCCCACGCCGAGTTCCAGCACCGAGGCTCCGGCGGGCAGCAGGCCGGCCACGAAGTCCGCGCATTCCTCGTCGTTGGGGCCTGCTGGGTACATCAGGTCGTAGACCGGCGCGGTCTGATCGCCGTACATCCCGGCGTAGGCGAGCTGGTCGATCGAGGCGAAGGCCGTCTCGCTGGTCTGGGTCATGCCGTCTCCTCCAGGTTGCGGGCCGGGTCGGCCGGGTTGACGCACGCGGCGCGGAAGCTGTTCCGCAGCACCAGGTCCAGTGGTGTCTCCGGGGTGCGGGCGTGGCTGATCAGGGCCTCGGCCAGGGCGGCGCTGCGGTGCTGGCCGAAGCTCATCGAGGCGTACTCCGGCCGCGGGTCGGCCGGTTCCCAGGCCCGCGCGATGCCGGGGGCGAGGCGTTCGGCGAAGCCGGAGGTGCTGGCGCCCAGGCCGGGCGAGCCAGCCAGTTCGGCGGCGATCTCCTGCTCCACCAATGGTTCTTCGCCGGGCAGGTACACTACGACGGCGTCCCGGCGCGGGTAGGCCGCGCGCACCGACAGTGCCTTGGCCCGGTAACGCAGTCCGCGGGCTTCCAGGGTCTTGAGCACCACACCCCACATGCCCGGCGCGGCGTCGGGTTCGGTGACGTGGAAGAACATCCGGCGCAACCCGGCCGCGCTGGCGAACCCGCCGCGCGAGCCTTCGACCAGGAAGAATCCGGCGGAGACCGCGGGCCGCCGGGACGGCATGCCCAGTTCGATCCAGTCCCCGGGGTTCAGCTCGACCCCGCTGGGCACCGATTCGGCGGGCACCCCGGCGCGTACGCCGAGCAGTCGCACCACCACGTCCCCGGCCGGGGTCACCCGCAGCACCTCGGCGGGCACCGGCGCGGTGTCGTGCGGCACCACCTCGGCCAGCGCCCGCTCGAAGTCGTGGTCGCGCAGGCTTCGGTCGGGCAGGGATTCGGTGCTGGACAAGGTGGTCTGGCCGGTGTGGATCTCGTTGTACAGCGCGGCGGCCAGTTTCGCGCGCAGCTCACGCACGGTCCGGCCGCGCACCGCCAGCCCGCACACCTCGGCGGAGAGGTCGTCCAGGTCCACCGAGATCCGGTCCAGGTATCCGGTCAGGCTCATGCCGCCACCTCAGTGTCCGAAGTGGACAGTCCAAGTAGGCCGGTGGCCGCGCGCGGATTGAGCAGCACGGTGCGGCCGACGCCGGCGGCGGCGCGGGCGATCGGGCTGAGCACCGAGCGTTCCCGGCCGACGCTGAGCAGCCGCTCGAACAGCTGCCAGCCCGCGAAACCCGCTGCCCGCTCGGTGAACCCGGCGTCCACCGCGCCGCGCCGATCCAGGTAGGCCCGCCAGAAGGCGTCCAGGTGGCCCCGGTAGCCGCGGAAAGCGGTGACCCCGCGCTGCACGATGTCCTCGTGCCGCAGTTCGGGCGCCTCGCTGTCGGTGATTTTGAAGGTGGCCTGGAACAGCCACTCGCCGACGAACGCGCCGACATCGCGGGCGGCGTCGGCCAGCCGGAACTCCTCCCAGTCCAGCAGGCGCAACTCGCCGCCGGCCAGCACGAACTGGTCCAGCCGCAGGTCGGTGTGCGCGGGGACCTGCGGCGCGGCGGCCTCCAGGGCACGCAGCCGGTGCACCGCGGCCAGGAACTCGGCGTCCTCCTGCATCAGCGTCCATGCCTGCAACTGCGCCATGCTCAGCTCGCCCAGCACCGCCAGCGGCAGCGCGGCCAGCAACTCCAGCGAGGGCAGTTGCGGGGGAGTGGTGTCCAGCTCCGGACCGTCCAGGCTGTGCACCTGCGCCAGCAGCGACCCGGCTCGCGCGGACAGTTGCGCGTCGAAGTGCCCGTCCTGCACCAGTTCCGCGCCGGAGTGCGCCTCGGCGAGCAGTTCGAAGACCTGGAGACCGTCCACTTCGGACCAGCCGAGGCAGCGCGGCGCCGGGATCCGCCCGGCGGACAACTCCTCGAAGGCCACCGATCGCCGCAGTGCGGCCGGATCCGTGAAGTGTTTGACGAACACGGCCCGGCCGGTGCCAGTGGTACCCGCCCAGTTGGTGTTGCGGCCGCCGTAGGAGGTCAGCCCGTCGGTGGGCAGCTCGCCCAGGCTCAGGCCGGCGAGCAGAGTGTTGACCGCGCTGGCGGGGGCGGTCGGGTTGAACCGGTGCCGGGTGGTCTCAGCCGAGCGCACGCTTGCCCTCCTCGTCGATCAGATCCGCGGCCAGTGCCAGGTATCGCGGCAGCTGGTCGTTCGCGCCGACGTAGACGGCGTGGTCGTGCAGGTGGGTCAGGAAGCGCAGCACCGCGGCCCGGCAGGCAGCGGCGGCGTCGAAGTCCGGGCCGTAGCCCTGCAGGAATGCCTCGGCCAGTCGTTGGCAGTCGTGCGGCACCCCGGCGAGCACGCCGAGCCGTTCCTGCTCGCGCAGCTCCAGGAGTTCGCCGAGCAGCCAGCCCAGGTCCAACTCGGCCGGTCCGGTGGCCAGTTCCGGGCCGCTGAGCAGGCCGACCCGGCCCGCGGACAGCGGTGGCACGATCGAGGCCAGGGAGACCCCACCGTGGATCAGGGTGCCCGGCCGGGCGGCCCAGCTGCACCAGTACCGCACGGTGTCCAGCCGCTGCGCGCCCCAGGCCGCCGCGGCCTGTGCGCGCAGGTCGCTGTCGCCGTCCAGCCAGCGCACCAGCCGGGCCGGGCCGGGTGCGGTGGCCGAGACCGAGCCGGGGGAGTCGTGCAGCACCCGCAGCGAGCGGCCCACGGCGTGCAGTGCGGAGCCGATCAGCGCCGGGACGTTGGGGTGCTCGCGGAAGAGCCAGTCCGCGGCCGAGGACCGGCCGGGCGTCCGATAGGAGTGTCCACTGTGGACGAATTCAGGGGTGCTGAACTCGGCCGGGGTGTCCGCGGGCAGCAACGCGGCGACCTCCGCGGACACCGGGACGAGCGGTTCCGCGCGCTGCGCGCCCGCGGTGCGCAGCCAGCGGAACGCGGACTCGCCGTCGGGGTAGACCCGGGTGCGCTGGAAGCCGGTGCCGAAGTCCAGTTCGGCCTGCGGGGCCACCCCGAGGCGGGCCGAGAGCAGCGACAACACCGTGGGCAGGTCGGCGGTCTCACCGTCCGGGCCGCCGGTGGCGGCGCTGTGCGCGGCGGTGGGCCGGGCCAGCTCGAACCGCGGGTCCGAGTCCAATGTGGACAGATGCGCGGCGATGGCAGGGCTGCGTTCGGCGCCGGGAGGCAGTGAGGGCGCGATGCCCACCGGGGCGGCGGTGAGCTGCAACGCGAGCAGCAGCGGGGTGTCGGTCAGGCCCAGGGCCAGCCTGGACAGGAAGTGCACGGTGGCCGCCTGCACCACGATGGCGTCGGCCCACTCGGCCAGCTCCACGTGCGGGGCGACCGGCGCGGGCTGCTCGGTCCACTCGTCGAAGAACACCGGCGTCCGGGTCATCGCGGCAACCGCCTGCGGCGACACGAGTCTGGTGGCACTCCGGGTCAGCGCGACCCGCACGGTGAGACCGGGATAGTTGTGCCGCAACCAGTTCAGCCAGAACGGCAGCATGCTCACCCCGAGCGCGCCGGTGCCCACGACGAGCAGGTTGCGCACGGGTAGTTCGGGTGGTGAAAGCACACTCGGGACGAGTGGCGGTGACGAAGACACCGTTCCCCCAGGATTGGTTGCTCGCCTGAGCGCACGTCAGTAGGGTGGGCGGTCGGACTGCGCTGACCAGCTATCAGCTCGGCCAGAGACTGTGTTTTCACGCTGGTCAGCGCAGCCCGCCGACCGCACAACTCACTCGAAAGAGTGACTTGTATCAGCCGTTCTTCGGGGTTTCTTTCAAATCCCCTATTCCTGCACTCACCTCACGTTATGTGGTTCGAGTGAAATGAGCGTCAAACAATTCGAACCATCAGCACATGAAGCGAATGGTGAGGATGGTGCCCTGCACACACGGGATGCTGGATGGCGTGGCCGGGGTGATCGCCGGGGTGGCGGGCGTGATGCCGGCCTCCGCGGTGTCGTGCTCGGTCAGGCTCAGCTCCTCGGCGGTGGTGTAGGCCGCGTAGCCGGTGAACAGGTCGCGCTCCTGCATGTTCTGCATTGAATTCCCCTATACTCGGTACACGGGGGATGAGCAGGTCTGTCGGCAGTGGGCATGGCCCGGCGAATGCGCCGTATCCAGCGGATACGTCAGGATCGTGCCCCCAGTTCAGACGTGCACTCGTTCCCCCAGTTGGATTGAGCAATACCTTCCTAGCATGGCCGAGAAGGCGGTTGCAACCGAAACATCCGTTTTCACATATGGCGCAGACGCGGTATGGAGGTTTCCCTCCATCGACAGTCAAACAATGGCGGCTCGACACGAGTTCGGTGTACGGTGCGGTCATCTGGGGAAACTTCCGGCGTGCCCGCAGGTCACCATGCCGCCACGCCGGCCACGCGATATCTGGGGACTGACCTATGGCTACCCGTACCGGCGTCACCGCCGCGACCGCACTCGAAGACCCGCCGGGCGCGCTGTCCGCGGCGGAGGCGCAGGCCGCGCTGTACGCCCAGTTCGCGCCGCCTGCACCACAGCCGGGCGCCTTCCGCACGCTGCTCCAGTACGCGCGACCGCACCGCGGGGTGCTCGTCATCACGCTGCTGCTGTCCCTGCTCGCCAGCGCGGCCGGCCTGGCCCAACCGATGGTGGCCCGGTCCACATTGGACGGTCTGACCACCGGCGGCGGCGTGCTCGGCCCGGTGTTGTTGTTGCTGGGCCTGCTCATCGGCGGCATGGCGGTGACCGGGCTGAACGCCTGGTTGCAGCAACGCACTTCGCAACGGGTGATCCGGCAGGTCCGCCGCGGCCTGGTGCACCGGCTGATCCGGGTCAAGGTGGCCGAACTGGACTCCCGGCAGCCGGGTGACCTCTCCGCCAGGGTCACCTCGGACAGCACGCTGTTGCAGAGCGCGGCCACCGACGGCCTGGTCATGATCGTCAGCGGTGGGCTCACCCTGATCGCCGCGGTGGTGCTGATGGCCACCCTGCACCTGGGCCTGCTGCTGATCACCCTGGGCGTGCTGGTGGTGGTCGGCCTGCTGCTGATGGTGGTGCTGCCCAAGATCCGGCTGTCGGTGGCCCGCGCGCAGGAGTCGGTGGGCGCGGTCGGCGCGGCCCTGGAACGCATCCTGGGTGCGGCCCGGCTGGTCAAGGCCAACGGCGCGGAGGCGCGGGAGACCGAACAGGCCAACGCGGCCGTGGACAGCGCGTATGAGGCCGGACTGACCAGCGCCAAGTACACCGCGGTGGTCAGCATGATCTCCGGGGTCTCGGTGCAGCTGGCCTTCCTGGCGGTGCTGGGCGTGGGCGGCATGTTCGTCGCGGCCGGGTCGCTGTCGCTGTCCGCGCTGATCGCCTTCCTGCTCTACCTGTTCTACCTCTCCGACCCGATCGTGTCGCTGATCGGCGGTTTTTCCACCCTGCAAACGGGTTTGGGCGCGATCGGCCGGATCGAGGAGGTGCAGAACATCCCCGCCGAGGACGATGTGGACCTGGACACCGCCCCGGCCCCGCGCAAGCCGCCGACGGTGACCGTGCGCGGTGTGCACTTCCAGTACGCCGACCGCTCGCCCGCGCTGACCGGCGTCTCCTTCACCGCCCGCGCCCGTGCGCAGACCGCCCTGGTCGGCCCGTCCGGTGCCGGTAAGACCACGCTTTTTGGTCTGCTGCAACGCTTCTACGAGCCGGAGCAGGGCGAGATCCTACTTGACGACGTGGACATCGCCACCCTGCCCCGTGGCGAGGTGCGGCGCAGGCTGGCCTACGTTGAGCAGGACGCCACCACGTTGTCCGGCACCGTGCGGCAGAACCTGCTCTACTCCGCGCCCGAGGCCACCGACGCCGAGATCGAGGAAGTGTTGCGCGCCACCATGCTCACCGATTTTGTGGCCGGATTGCCGCAGGGCCTGGACACCTCGGTCGGCTCCCGCGGCGTCACCCTCTCCGGCGGGGAGCGGCAGCGACTGGCCATCGCCCGCGCGCTGCTGCGCCGTCCGGACGTGCTGCTGCTGGACGAGGCCACCGGTCAGCTCGACTCGCGCAATGAACAGGCATTGCGCACCACCATCGCCCGCGCGGCCGAGCAGTGCACGGTGTTGCTGATCGCGCACCGCCTGTCCACCATCACCGAGGCGGACCAGATCGTGGTGCTGGAACAGGGGCAGGTCCGCGCCACCGGCTCGCATCAGTCCCTTGTGGACGGTGACGACCTGTACCGCGAACTCGCCGCCACCCAGCTGCTCACCGGAGCCGCGAAGTGACCGCCCCGGCCCGCACCGAACCGTTCTTCGGCCCCTTCGCCACGCTGCGGATGCTGCCGCTGCCCGGGATGCGGGTGGTGGACCTGTACGAGGGCTTCTTCGCCGATTTCTACGGTGGCATGGCGGAGAACTTCACCGCCGACCTGACCTGGCTGGCCCGCCGGGTGGGCCAGAACCCGGCCCAGGTGCTGGACCTGTGCTGTGGCACCGGCCGGCTCAGCACCCTGCTGGCCACCGCCGGCCACACCGTCACCGCCGTGGACAACGCCCCGGCCATGCTCGCCCGCGCGCAACGCCGCCGCGCCAAGCTGTCCGCCGAGGTCGCCGCCCGGTGCACCTTCACCGAGGCCGATGTGCTCACCCTGGATCTGGGCCGCCGCTTCGACCACGTGCTGCTCAGCGGACTGTCCGTGTCCACCTTCACCAACCCCGCCGACCGGTCCCGGCTCTTCGCCACCGCGGCCCGGCACCTGCACCCGGGCGGCACCTTGATCTTCGACCACCTGCCCGGCCCGACCAGTCCGGACGAACACCGCGAGGAACACGACGTGATCCCGCTCGGCCCCACCGGTGCGGGCGGTTTTGTGCTGGCCGGAACCCGGCGCAGTGCCGCCGAAGGCAGGCAGACCGCCAACTTCTACGCCGAGCGGATCGGCCCGGACGGCGCCACCGACCGCTTCCTCGCACACAACGTGCTCGCCATGCTCGCTCCCGACCGGTTGGACGGCGAACTCGCCGAACACGGTTTCCGGCCTGCCGTCGGCGAACTGCTGCACCCGGGGGCGTTGCTGGCCGAGCAGACCGGGATGGACCCGGCCGCGTTCACCGGATCCGGGGAACTGGACCACATGCGGTTGCGTTTCGTGGCCGCCGAGTTGGGGAGCCGAGCATGACGAACCGGACACTGGCCGAGGACCTGGCCCTGCTACTGCTCGACGACACCGGCCGGTTCAGCCCCAAACGCAGCGCCGAGGGCCTCTTCGCCGGCGCCCTGATGTTCGAGCTGGCCGCGCTGGACCGCCTGGAACTCTTCGACGAGGAACACCGCCTCTTCGTCCAGGACAGCACCCAGACCAGCGACAACCTGCTCAACGACACCCTCGCGCGGCTTGGTGAAGCCGAGGGTTCGATCGTGCGCGACGCCCTCGGCCTGGTCGCGGTCGGTGTCCTGGACCGGGTGATGACGCGGCTGGTCGCGGCGGGTCTGGTCCGCGAGGAGAAGCAGCGCAGGCGGCTGCTGTTCAGCACCACGGTGTGGCCGCTGACCGAGACCGACACCCGGCACGCCTTCCGCGCCCGGCTGCACGCCGCGCTGGCGGAGAGCGTCGAACCGGACCACCGCACCGAGCTGCTGCTCGCCTACCTGCACTCCGCAGACCTCTTGGAAGTGGTCTCTGACCAGCAAGAACACGCCGAACGGGCCGAGTCGCTGACCGAGCGGCTGTGGGCGCGGCACCCGGCACTGGGGGTGTTCGCGGAGCAGGCGTTCCAGGGCTCCGGCGAGGGTGTCATCCCGATGATTTGACGGCGCGAAGATGGATCCTGATCATCTGCCACCGACCTGACTTCGCTCAGGGGACCTCGGCGCGACAGCCAGCACAGACCGACCGCTGAGGACTGTCCTCAATGGTCGGTCTGTGGCACTTCCCGAGGATGGGGCGGGGAACACGGGAGTGTCCTGCCGGGTACTCCTACTCGAAGTCCGCCCACATAGCGGCCCACTGACCAAGGATCCCTGCGACTTGCAGACCCTGCGAGGCGACAGAGAGCCTCTTGTCGATCTGATGGAACCGTGTGCGACGGATATCGAGGATCCTCGGACGCGCTCCTGGCAGAAGATCGCCCATCACTTCGTTCATCGCGAACAGGATCGGCTGAGCAGCGTCCTTCGTCAGCTGCTCTTCCTTCAGATACAGGTAGACCACCGCGAGGTCGTCTGCCGCGGTCTTGTAGGCCAACTGAGGGTTCACTGTCATGCCGATGGTCTTGCCCCGGAAGACAGCAGCCCCGACAGGAACATTTGCGTAGCCCGAGTTCCAAGCGGTGACGAAGCCTTCCCGTAGCGCCATGTAGTGACGGGCTTTCGTCGTGCCACGTACCTTGCGAACTGCGGAGTCCAGAACCTCAGTACGAGTCACGTCAGAGGCGAAGCTCTTCATGGCGGTGATCATCGGACCGTAGAAGTTCCACGGCTGGCGGTCCGGATCAGTGAGCATCTTGTGCTGCTCGCGCACCAAGCTGGCCTGGCGGCCGAGCTTGCAGTTGGCGAAGTCGAGGATGAGCCCGACGGGCGGCCTGTTTGGGTCCAAAGGGACCTCCTACCACGTAGCTGGCAGGGCTCCGACCCGATCAGACTTCTTGCCCTCATATGGCGAGTGCAAGAGAGCAACGGTAGGGTTCGAGTGTCTACGTCGGTACCCCTGGATGGAAGCTCTGCCTAAGCGGAACTTCCGCTCAGGGGTACCTTACGCTGCGGTTTCACGTATATGACCCGCTAGTCGCACGTCGTTCGCTCAAGTGTTCGATCCTGTCGTTCGACGGTCAACTATCTCTCCGTGGTGCCGATCAGCCGGTTGCTCAGAAGTGGCGGATACCGTTCACCCGAACGCCTGAGAGATGAGCGGTCTGTAACCCTCGCCGAGTTGAGGTGGGCTCTTCCAAACTTTTTGGTGGCAGTCCGCTTCTAGTGTGTGCACAAGGCGCCGGGGTGGGGCCAACAACGCAGCGGCTAGACACCTCCGCCTCGGAGCCGGGCTGTCGCTCCTTGCTCGTTTCAGCGAGTTCCTCGGTGACGCGTCCTGGCCTTTCATGGGCCTGGCGCACTGGGCCCTGCCCCGATCGCGGATGCGAGGCCCTCAACCTGCCCTTTTGCGGCCCGGGTGGGTTCGGACCCGAGTCCTGGCAGGTCATAGGATGCGGGCGTGCCTACGAACGACGCCCCGTCCGCGCTGGTCGACGACTTCGCGCTGCTCCTGCTCACCGAAGACGGCCAGTTCGCCACCCGGCGGTCCCTGGACGGGCTGTTCGCGGTCGCGCTGCTGATCGAGCTGGCCCAGCTGGAACGGCTGGAGCTGTTCGGCGAGGACAACCGGCTTTTCGTCACCGACGACTCCGACACCGGGGTGCCCGCGCTGAACGAGGCGCTGGCCGCGCTGGAGGAGCACAAGGGATCTGTCGTCAAGGAGGCCATCGCGCGGCTGTCGACCGGGCAGAAGGACCGGGTGCTGGGGCGGCTGGTCGCCGAGGGCGCGGTGGAGTCGCGCACCGAGCGGCGCAAGCTGATCTTCTCCAACACCACCTGGCACCTGGTGGACACCGCCCGCCGGAACAAGATCCACGCCGACATCAAGGCGGTGCTCTTCGGCGCGGAGGACCCGGCCGAGCAGGACGAGCTGATCGTCGGGCTGCTGTCCGCGGCCGCGCTGGTCAAGATCGTCGCCGGGCGCAGCAAGACGGCCAAGCAGATCGCGGAGAAGGTCTGGGAGCGGTACCCGGTGGCCGGCGTCGTGATCGACCTCGGCGTGCAGGGCGTGCCGGAGGGCATCATCCCGCCGATCTGATCACTCGAACGGAGCGCGGCGGCGCTCGAACGGCGGCTTTGCCAACGTATGCGCCGGGTCAGGATCAACGCGTGGACGAACGCGCGATCGAGGCTCTCAAGTTCCAGGGTGATCCGCCCGCTGACGCGGTCATCGCCGAGCTGGTGGCCACCGGCGAGATCAGCCGGGTGAACACCCTGCTCGCCGAGTTGCGCGCCAATGACGAGCCCATCCCGGAACACCTGCCACCTGTGGTGCGCGAGTTCCTGATCGCCACCGACAACCCGCCGCCGTGGACCGACCTCGCCAGGGTGAGTCGCGCGCAGGAGTTCTTCCTCGATGACGGCATGCATGTGGCCTCGGTGCTCTCCTTCGGCGCCATGGTCAACTGTTACGCCCAGCCGCGCCCGTCCAAGGTGCTGACCCTGACCCACCGGCTCAACCAGCCGCACCGCAGGCTGTCCGAGACCGCGCAGTTCGTGCTGAGCCTGATGGCGCCCAAGCCGTTCACCAGTGGTGGCTCGTTCGTGCCGGTGATCCAGAAGACCCGGCTGATCCACGCCGCGGTCCGCTACTTCATCGCGCGCTCGCCGGAATGGGATCACGAGCGCGACGGGGTGCCGATCTGCCAGCAGGACCTGCTCGGCGCACTGCTCATCTTCTCCGTGCAGGTGATCATCGGCATGCGCCGGATCGGCATCTCGGTGACCGAGCAGGAGGCCGAGGACTACTACCACGTGTGGCGGGTCGCCGGGCACCTGCTGGGCATCCGCACCGAGGCGATGCCGGAGACCCTGGCCGAGGCCGAAGCGCTCAACACCACCCTGGTCGAGGCGAGCTACGGGCCGTCGGAGGATGGCGTCGAGCTGACCTCGGCATTGGTTGAGCTGTACCGGAAACTCATGCCGGGCAAGGCTTTTGACGGGGTGGTGCCCGCGATGGTGCGGCAGGTGGTGAACCCGGAGGTCGCGGATTGGCTGCGGGTGCCCAAGCAACGTGGCTGGGGCCGGGTGGTCGGGTTCGGGGTGCGGGTGATGCGGCGGCTGGAGCGGGCCGAGGACGAGAGCGAGGTGGCCCGGCGGGTGCTGGATCGCGCGGCGCGGCTGTTGTTGAGCGTGAACGTGCGGCAGTTGACCGACGGGCAGTCGACGGCGTTGACGATTCCGGCGGAGTTGCGGGAGAAGTGGGGCGCGGGGTCAGGCTGAGTGTTGTGGGCGGGCTGCTCGGCCCGGCGGGCGTGCGGGATTCAGCCTGAGCGCTGGGGGCCGTCGACCTGTTCGGCCAGGCGCTGGAGGTAGCCGGCGAAACGCTGCCGGTCCGCCTCGGCCCAGTCCGCGGTCAGCTCGCCGAAGGCTTCCCGTTGCCAGTCCAGTGCGCCGGTCAGGAGTTTCCGCCCGGACCCGGTGAGCCGTGGCACCGTCCGCCGTCTGTCCACTTCGGACTCGGCGCGGGCCAGGTAACCCGCGGCGGTGGCGTCCCGGACCAGGCGGCTGGCCCCGGAGTGATCCAGGCCCAACCGGTGCGCGATCTCGCCCACGCTCGGTTCCACCCCGCCGGTCACCGCGCTGTGCACGGCTTCGAGGGTGTGCACGTGCTGGACCTGGCGTTGTTCGCCCGCGGCCAGGCCGGCCCAGCGCCGGGACCAGAACCGCACCAGCCGGAACAACGCCGGACCGCCGTCATCGGAGCGCGCCATGGCTGTCAACCTATCCTAGACATGTGCGAATCGCACCCTTGTCGTGTGCGATTCGCACGCATATGCTGCGGGACCATGACCATCACGCTGAACCACCTGATCATCCCGGTCGCCGACCGCTGGGCCGGATCCCGTTTCCTGGCAAGGCTTATCGGCGGCGAGCCCGGTGCCGCCGGGCCGTTCGCGGCGCTGCGGGTCAATGCCGAGCTGACCCTGGACTTCGCCGACGACCAGCCCCTGGCTGCCGGGCACTACGCCTTCCTGCTCGACGACGCCCGGTTCGACGCCCTGCTCGCCGTGCTGGCCGCCGACCTGGCGATCGACTACGGCTCGGGGGTGGAACACGGCTGGGACCGGCGGACCAACAGCCTCGGCGGTGGCCGCGGGGTCTACGTGCGGGACCCCGACGGCCACTCCTACGAGTTCTTCACGGCGGTGCCCTAATAATGTGGAATTTCCCTAGATATGGGGTTCGGTGAATGTGGGTGTCACACAATCCGGTCAACTCCGCGAGAACGGCTCTGACAGGGCGCTACATTTCCTGACTGGGATTCGCGTCATGGGATTCACGTAAGCGGAAGTCAGGCCAATCATGAAGAATTCTTCGTTCCCTGGATTATCCCTATCCCGGCTGGTGCTCGCCGCAGGGCTGAGCCTGGCCATGATCCTGACCGGTGTCGTGGCGGTGCTGCCTGGCACAGCGCACGCGGAGAACAACGGCAAGCTGAACCCGGGTGATCCCGGCACCGGCGTCTTCCAGGCGTGGAACGGTGATCAAGCCCCTGGTGGCGGCTGGGGCCAGTACCCGGTCTGCCTCTACCACGCCGAGCCGACCGAGGACAACGACGAGTACCGGCCCTTTGTGACCGCCTGCGCCAACTACGACAAGGGCGGCACCTGGCACGACTACTCCGACCTGTGGGTGCGCACCACCACCGGCCGAATGGTCGGCGGCTACTCGAAGCAGCAACGCCGCTATCGGTGCATGCAGCAGTCGGCACTGTCCAGCTACACCGAATCGCAGTCGTGTGACAACAGCATCGGGCAGCAATGGAATTTCCTGAGCACCGGCCAGATCGAGTCGGCCAAGTTTCCCGGCAACTGCGTCACCTTCGAGACCGCGAACTCGCTGTGGTGGACCTACAAATGGGGCCGGGTGATCCTCGCCCCGTGCGGCCAGTCGGACACCCGGCAGTTCTGGAAGCTGCCCGCCGAGGCATCCGGCACGGATCAGCCGCTGCTCTGCAAGATCCCGGGCGCAGGCTCGACCGGTCCGGCCGGCCGGACCGCCGTCGCCCCGGCTTCGGCGCGGCAGGCCGACCCGAACCAGGTGGCCACCTGGAACATGCAGGGCGCCTGCGCCAGTAGTGAGGACAAGTGGAACAGGGTCGTGCAGCCACTGGCCAATCAGAACCGGGTGGTCGCGCTCCAGGAGGCCGGACAGCCGCCGGACAGCGCCCGCCCGCTGGGCAATCCGGTGCCGGGCGCGCCGCTCGCCAGGCAGTACCGGTGGGGTGGCACCGCGAGTCGTCCGGGCTATCACGTGTTCTTCCTGGAGACCGATCCCGGCGCACGGCGGGTCAACCTGGCGATCGTCACCAGGGAGCGACCCGATGAGGTCGTGGTCGTGCCCAACCCGATGGGCGGCCGGGCGGCGCTGGGCGTCCGATTCGGGAACATGTTCTACTTCACCGTGCACGCCTGGTCCGGTGGCGGCAATGACGCCGCCAGACTGCTCGGCGAGATCGACGCCATGGTGACCGCGCTCGGCCCGGCCTTCGGCTACGCCGTGCTGGGTGACTACAACCGGCTGCCCGGACTGCTCAGGGCACCGGTGAACGGTCAGGTCCAGCCGCCGAGCGCGCCAACCCACCCAGCGCTGAACCCGACCAGCGCCTACGACTACCTGGTCGCCAGTCTCAACGTGGTGGCGAACGCGATTGCGGTGCTCGCCGCGCTGTATTCCGACCACCTGGTGTCCACCTTCAAGGTGATTCCCCGCTGACAGCTGGCCGCGGGGTCCCCGTACCGGACCCCGCGGCCACGCGGCGTGTTGGCCGTTGTCGTACCCAGTCTTGGCCAATCGGCGGCGTGATCCGCACTCCCGTACCACTTGGGCCAACTGGTACGCCCACTTTGGCCAAACCGGCGTACCAGTTGGGCCAACTCGCCGTCCACAACGGCCAACACGGGGGCTTCTGGCTCAGGACAGGCGTAGTTCGCGCCAGGCTGGGACCGTGCCGCCGGTTACGCATACCCAGGAGTGCACTGGGTTTGTCGCTGAGATCGCGGTGTTCAGCCATACGTCGCCGGGCTGGAAGCCGGCGCCGGTTGGCGCCGCGGTGCCGGAACCTTGTTGCTGCCAGGCGTTCGCGGTGCGGGTGGCGGTGATCTCGGACTGGTCCACCCGGATCCGGGAGCCGGTGCCGCCGGGTGCGTTGTTGGTGATTGGCACGCTCGCCCTGGGCACCGCGCCGTCGAAGGACCACTGGGTGTTGGGCCCGGCGATGTGCAGGTATTCGGTGACCTCGCTGGGGGTGAAGGCCGGGTCGATGGTGATCACGTTGCCGGCGACGACAAACCGGTGCCGGTCCGGGCCGGTGTGCTCGACCTGGAGGTAGCCGTTGATCCGGTTGCGGAAGTGCTGGGGCGCGGGGTTGGTGTGGAAGGTGTTGCCCGCGATCACGCAGTCGCTGAGCAGCTGCACCGCGATCCGCAGCGCCTTGTTGTTGTAGGCGGGCTGGCGCCGGCCGGAGTTGGAGTGCGCGCAGTCGACGAAGGCGTTGTTGTCCACCTGGAGTCCGCGCCAGCGCCCGCCCTCGATGTAGAGCCCGGAGAACGCGCAGTCGTAGACGGTGTTGCCGGTGATCCGCACGTTGTCGTAGACCGCGTCCGCGGCGGTGGTGTTGTGGAAGGCGAAGGACAGCGCGCCGGCCCGCCGCTCCAGTTCGGTCAGGTACACGTAGTCCAGGACCACGTACTCCTGCGGGTAGCGGATGGTGTTGCCCGCCACCAGCAGGTTGCGGAAACCAATGCTGGGCGGGGGATTCTCGACGGAGCCGCCCTTCTTCACCGCGAACACACCGATGCCACGCATGCCCTTGCCACTGGCCACGGCGCCGGTGTACTTCTCCGGCCGTAGCGTGACGTGGTTGCCGGAGATGGTCATGTCCTCGAAGCCGACGGTGGTGGTGTGCGTGCCGTAGCGGTGCGACCAGATCAGGATGCCGTCCCGGCTGGTCTCGATCAGGTTGTCCTGGCACAGATGCCGGTAGGTGGTGCCGCCGTGCCGGGCGTTGCCGGTGATGTTGATCCCGATCTGGAACTTCTCGATCAGGTTGCCCTGCACCACGGTGTTGGTGGCGTGCGTCTCGATCGCGGTGCGCGGCGCTCTCTCCCAGGACACGCCGTGGAACCTGTTGTGCAGCACGGTGAGTGAGGTGCAGGTGGCGTTGACGAAGGAGTGGTCGTCCTCGGCCGCGCCGGTGCGGTTGCTCGCCTCGGTCCACAGGCAGTCGTGCACCGCGACGCTGCCGGAGTCGGCCTGGCCGGGGAAGTACAGCGACACCCGGGCGTCGGCGCGGTGCACGGTCAGGTGCCGCACGGTGATCCGGCCGAACTTCGGCGTGTAGGCGTAGCTGGAGATCGAACTCACCAGCACCGGGACCATCTTGCCGTTGGACTCGATCTCCACCGGCGGCTTGTTCCGCTCACAGTTGTGATCGATGGTGAAGTCGGTGAAGCACACCAGGTCCGGCACCACCGGGCCCTGGGCGAAACCGAGCACCGCGCCGTAGACGTAGGGCTTGTCCGGGGCGGGCTGGTCGGCGACCTTGAGCACCGAGGCCGGGCCGTCGCCGCGCACGATCAGGTTGCGGCAGGGCGGGATGGTCAGGATCGGCGCGGCGTGCCAGACCCCGGGCTTGGGCGCGATCAGGTAGGTGCCCGCCGGGATGTGCAGCACGTGGTTGTCGGCCAGTTTGTTCAACGCCAGCTGGATCAGCCTGGCGTTCTCCACCGGGTCACCGCCGCCGTTGCGGTCGACCCCGATGGCGCCCAGGTCGACCACGCGCGTCGGCACCGGGTCGGCAGGCGCGGCGGCGGCCACCCCGGAGCCGGTCAGCGCGGTCGCGGACAACGCGGCCAGGCCGGTGAGCGCGGCACGCCGGGACGGCAACGACTGGTTCACGACAATCCCCCCTCGGGACAACACGTTCAGACACCGGGATCATGCCCGCGCGGTCGCGGATCTGAGCCGAATCTGGTCCCGATGGGGCAGGTTTTGCCGACCTGGCTTGACCGGCGGAAAATCGGTTGCTACCCCTGGGCTCCGGGTGGGGCGCCGCACTCGGCACCCCACCCGGGCATGGCTAACGCAGCAGGTAGGCGTCGATGATGGTCTGGTCGACGGAGTTGCCCGCCTGGTCCGCCGCGGTGGCCCGCAACGACACCGACTTGGCGTTGTCCGGGTGGTACAGCAGCGCGCGGCCGCCGAGCACCGGCGCGGTCTTCCAGGTGGCGCCCTGGTCGTAGGAGACCTGGACCACCTGCAGGCGTTGCCGGGAACTGGTGCCCGCCTGGTTCTCGACCGAGACGGGCAGCGCGAACAAGCCCCTGGGGGCACTGCCCGCGTCGTCCAGCGCCGGGGTGAAGCGGACGGCGGAGACCGGGTACTGGGTGACGCCCGGGGTTCGGTCGCCCTGGAAGGTCCAGCTGCCGCTGACCTTGGTGGCCTGGGTGTGGCCGGTGCGGGTGGCCTCGGTGGTCACCCGGTAAGTGGCCCGGCCGGCCGGGAGCACGAACCGGCCGCCCCCGGCGTCGCGGGTCTCGCCGAAGAGTTGACCGTCGCGGTACAGCTTGGTCGAGGCGGAGGTGGTGGCCGAGAAGCCCGCGTTGCCCGCGCCGTCGCTGAACAGCGGCAGGGTGATGACCATGAGTTCACCGCGTTGCTGCGTCCACTGATCGTCCCGGGTGTCCGGGAAAGCGGGCCCGAAAACGCCACGGTACAAGGACTCCGAGTAGGTCCGGCCCGGCGCGTACGACTTCACCGCGCCCACGAACGACTGGTGGTTCTGGCCGGGCAGGCTCAGCCGGCGGGACCAGTCGGCGTTCTCCCCGCCGTAGAACTCGGTGTAGACACCGGGTTTCACCGGTGTCAGCGTGCCCAAGCCCCAGTCGGCCCTGGCGTTGTGCGGTGACGAGGTCAGTCCGACGTAGGACTGGCCGGTCACCGGGCCGAGATTCACCCGCACTGTGGCCAGGTCCGCGGGCTTGACCACCTTGGACAGTCCAGTGTGGACGCCGCCCTTGCGGTACCAGGCCAGGCCGTACAGCCCGGTGGGCGTGGTCCAGTTGGTGTGCAACCCTCCGGTGACCTCGCCGGCCGGGGCGTCCGGGCCGACCTGGGCGAAGCCGACGTCGCGCACGTCGCCGCCGCGCGAGAAACTGCTGATGGTGTACCGGTGTGGCCCGGCGAGCCGCTCGAAACCGATCTGCAGCAACGACAACCGCGCATCCGCTTCGGGCAGGGTGAGGTCGAGCGGCTTGGTGGTGCGGGCGTCGAGGGTGATCGTGGCCGGTCCGGTGATCCGCAGGTTCGGCGCGTTCAGCACGTCGTGCGCGTACGGCTCGTCGGTCGTCACCGAGCCGGAGAGCAGGTACCGCCCGGCCGCGAGCCGCTGGACCACCTTGCCGTTGGTGAAGCCGCCAGGGAACACGGCCTCGTCGGTGTCCACGTTGACCAGGAAGGCGTTCGCGAAACGCGGCGCCGCCCCGGTCCGGTCGTGTGCGGCGATGGTCACGTCGTAACTCTCGACCTCAAGATCGATCTCGACCGCCGTGCGCACGGACATCCCGCCGCCGGTGGCCAGCACCGCACCGCCGAACTTGCCACCGTCCGGAGCCTTGGTCACCTCCGCTTTCACGGTGGCAGCGGCACTTCCGCCGGCGGGAATGACGATCTGGTTGGGGGACACGCTGAACACGCCGCCGGTGGTGTCCATCTTGAGGTCCAGGGTCACCGGCGTGCTGCCGCTGTTGGCGTAGCTGATCTCCTTGGTGACCGCGGGTTTGCCGGTGTGCGGCCACCGGTTCTTGCCCAGGCTCAGGCTGATCGGCTTGGTGGTGACGGTCTGCTTGAGCACCTTCGCCGAGTCCACCCGGCCCGCGCCTTGCTCGAACGGGGTCAGCCCCGGGGTCGGCGTGCTAGAGCCGGTAAGCACTGCCTTCAGCTGGTCACCGGTCAGGCCGGGGTGTTGCTGGGCAAGCAAAGCCGCCGCACCGGCCACGTGCGGGGTGGCCATGGAGGTGCCGGACAGCCTGGTGTAGCCGTCGCCGACCGGCTCGCCGATCTTGCCGTCGGCGTGCCGCGCGGCCACGATGTCCACGCCGGGCGCGGTGAGGTCCGGTTTGATCATCCCGCCGTCCTTGCGCGGGCCGCGGGAGGAGAACTCGGCGAGCTTGTTGTCGCGGTCCACCGCGCCGACGGTCAGCGCCGCGTCCGCGCTGCCGGGCGAGTGGATCGTGCCTCCCCGCGGGCCCGCGTTGCCGGCGGCGATCACGAACAGCGTGCCGTGCTTGGCGGACAACGTGTTCACCGCTTCCTCAAGCGGGTCGAGTTCCGGGGTGTCCCAGTCGCCGAGGCTCATGTTGACGATGTGCGCGCCCTGCTCCGCGGCCCACTGCATCCCGGCGATGATTCCCGAGTCCGCGCCGGACCCGTTGTCCGCCAGCACTTTCACGTCCAGGATCCGGGCGCCAGGGGCGACCCCGCGGTACTTGCCGCCGGACTTCGCGCCGGTGCCCGCGATGGTGGAGGCCACGTGCGTGCCGTGGCCGTAGTGGTCCAGTGCGTCAGGCGAGCCGGAGAAGTTCTTGCCACCCACCTCGCGGTCGGCCAGGTCCGGGTGCGTGTTGTCCACCCCGGTGTCCAGCACCGCCACGGTCACCCCGGCGCCGGTGTACCCGGCCGCCCACGCGGTGGGCGCGCCGATCTGCTGGACGCTGTGGTCGAGGGTGGCCTGGCGCTGCCCGTCCAGCCAGATCTTGGCGATACCACTGGACTTTAGCGCGGGGCCGGTCAGGTCGCGCCAGAACGCGGCGGGCTCAACCTTGACCGCGGTGGCGTTGATGCTGGGCAGATCGAGCGCGCCCGCCATCCGGGCGAGGGGCCGTTCCGCGTTGGCGTACTTGACGATGAGCGGGATCGGGCCCCGGTACGCCCGCAGTTCGGTGACGTCGAAGAGCCGCCGGTCGATGATCTTGTCGGCGAGCAGGGGCGCGGCGTCGGCGGGGATCACGTAGGTGTGGCCCTGGGACTGGTAGCTGGTGAAGGTCTGCCGCTCCCGGCCGGGCCCGGGGATCAGGTGACCGGTGCCGCCGTTGGTGCCGGGGACGACCTTGTCGCCGGTGATCAGGGTGACCGCGGCGGCGGGATCGAAGGATGCCGGAGCGGCCTGGGCGAGTGCCGGTAGCCCGGCTGAGACCAGCAGGACGGAGAGTAGGAAGCCACCACATAAACGGCGCACGAGTACCTCCAGGTAGGCAACGTCGCCGGAACCTAGTGGCCGGTGTCGGACAGCTACAAGAGCCGTGCGGAGGGCTTCCGATCAACGCGCATCCTCTTGCGCCGTAAGGTGAGAGCGCTACCATGAGGTGTCCGCCGGCGGCGCTGTTCGGGGGTCCGGACGGCGCCGCCAGCGGACGGTCGGATCAGGTGGTTTTCAGGGTCAGGTCGTAGCGCCGGAGCACCTCGCGGACCGGTTGGAAGTAGGTGCCGCCACCGTCCTTGCAGTTGCCGGACCCGCCGGAGAGCATCCCCTGGGCCTCCGCTCGCCCGTGTTCGGGGCGGCTGACGAAGGAGCCGCCGGAGTCACCCCGTTCGGCGCAGGCGTCGGTTCGGGTCAGGCCGCGGACGACGTTGCCGTCGCCGTAGTTGGCGGTCTCGTCGATGGCCAGCACCCGGCCGCAGTGCCAGCCGGTGGTGGAGCCGGAGCGGCAGACCCGGCCGTTGATGCCGACCGCCGAGCTGCCCTCGATGCGCACGTCCGAGCCCTCGCCGTAGCGGTCCACCTTGGACGTGATGTTCGCGTCGTCCTTGCTCACCCGGACGGTGCCGTAGTCATTGCCGGGGAAGGAGGATCGGCTCACCGTGCCGATGGTGCCGCCGGCGCCGCGGACCGTGCCGCCGTGCCTGGCGCAGTGTCCGGCGGTGAGCACGTAGTGATCGTCGTCGTGGAACGCGCTGAACCCTACCGAACAGCGATGCCCGGAGAAGTAGAGTCCTTGTCCGCCAATGATGTCCCAGAGCAGCTGGGGTGCGGCGGCCACCCGGTCGACCCGGATGCCGGGGAGGCCGCTGCCGTGGATCCAGGCCGCTCCGGCGGGGTCGTTGCCGACCAGGCTGACCACAAGCTGGTTGGCGGGCAGGTCGACGTGCCATCCGGCGACCGAGTCGGGTGCGCTGGTCGCCCTATTGTCTAAAGTGGACTGTAGCTGGCGTAGTCGGGATTCGCTGTGCTGCACGGTCTTCGGGATCGCGCCCGCCGCACGGACCCGGGCCGAGCCGGCGGGGTCGGTGACGCCGACGACGAGCTTGCCCGTGTTCAGGTCCAGCCAGGAACCGGCGAAGCTGCCACCGAGCGCGGTGCTCAGTGCGGTCCGGGCAGTCTCCAGGGCGGTCGGTCCGGCGGCTTCGGTCAGGGTGGCCGGGGTGGCCGTCGCGGGCGTGGCGAATGCGGCGGCGCACAGTGTCACGGTGGTCAGGACGGCGAATGTGGACAGCGAAGGTCGACGCACGAGAGCCTCCGGAGAATGCGCGAAGTGAGAACGGATCTCGACGTTACGGCAGTCCGGGTAAACGCAGATAGCGGCTGATTGTGTAGCTGACCTGGGCTGATGTGCGGGAAAGTGGCGGACTCTTCGCTCGGTCGGGTGAGGTGCATAAGCGGAGTGGTCGAAATCGCGGCCGGTCTTCGCGAACTTCCCTGGGTATCGTTGTCGAATTCGGCTCGACTTAGGCGATCGGGCGTTTCACCCGGTTCAAGTCCGCGCTGGACTTGTCCACCAGGGCGCGCATCGCCGCCTCGGCCGCAGCCGGATCCCCGGACCGCACCGCCTCGTACACCGCGCGGTGGCTCGGCACCGGATCGTCGGCCGGGTCCGCGCCGTGCACCAGGCGGTCCCTGGCGGCCAGCCCGATCGCGATCACCCGCTCGATCTGCACCAGGAAGTTGTTGTGCGTGGCCGACAACAGCGCCCGGTGGAACTCCAGGTCGGCGGCCACCATCTCCTCGGTGTCCGCACCGGCGGCGGCCATCCGCTCCAGTGCCGCGGCCAGTGCCTCGACCTCGATCGGGTTGGCGCGGCGGGCGGCCATCCGGGCCGCGGCGGGTTCGACCACCGCGCGGACCTCGGTCAGCTCGTCGAACAGGTCGGCGGCCGCGGTGGTCGCGGTCTGCCAGCGCATCACGTCGGTGTCCAGCATGTTCCACGAGCTGCGGGGCTGCACGAAGGTGCCGCGCTTCTGCCGCGCGTCGATCATCCCCTTGGCGGTGAGCACCTTCAGCGCCTCGCGCAGCGCGGTCAGGCTCACGTCCAGTTCCGCGCGCAACGCGGGCAGGTCCAGGGTCTCGCCCTCGGCCAGCTCGCTGGACAGGATGCGGCTGGCCAGCACCTCGACGGTCTGGCCGTGCACGCCGCGGGGACGGTGCGTGGTCATGCCCGCACAGTAACGAGCTGACGGCACGGACGGGCGATTGCTCGTAAATTAGGAATTAATCTTGACACTGCGAGCGTGGCTTGCGAGCCTGTGACCCCGGATGACCATCCGCGCGGCCCAGATCCCCACAACGAGGTGCAGGCAATGATCGAGGTCAGTCGCAGAAACTTCCTGCTAGGAATGGGTGCGCTCGGCGGCGCCGCGGTGCTCGGCGGCTGCGCCACCTCGGCCTCCAGCGGCGCGGTGCAGCAGACCGCGGGTGCGGTGAGCATCCAATCCAACCTGTCCGCCCCGGCGGCCAAGGCCGCGATCGAGGCGCTGGCCAAGGGCTTCAGCGATTCGGGTGCGGCCAAGGCGGCGGTGAACACGGTGGCCTCGGAGACCTTCCGCACCCAGCTGCCCAGCTACCTCACCTCGGCCACTCCGCCGGACACCTACACCTGGTACCCCGGCTCGATCCTGGCCGGGTACGCGCGCAAGGGCCTGCTGCTCGACGTCGGCGATGTCTGGCAGGGCATGGGGGACTACAGCCAGTCCTTCCGCACCCTCAGCGGCGACGGCGCCGGCAAGCTGGTGTTCGTGCCCACCACCTACTACTGGTGGGGTTTCTTCTACCGCAAGAGCAACTTCGCCAGGTGGGGCGTGACACCGCCGAACACCTGGAGCGAGTTCCTCGCACTGTGCGAGACCTTGCGCGGCAAGGGGATCGAGCCGATCGGGCTGGGCGCGGGCGGCGGCACCCAGTGGACCTCCTCGGCCTGGTTCGACTACCTCAACATCCGGATCAACGGCGCCCCGTTCCACCGCGATCTGCTGGCGGGCAAGGGCCGCTTCGACGATCCCAAGGTGGCCAAGGTGCTGGAGACCTGGAAGACCGTGCTGCCGCACTTCGACCCGCGCGGCACCGCGATCCCGTTCCAGGACGCCACCACCTCGCTGCTGCAGGGCCGCACCGGGATGATGCTGATCGGCACCTTCTTCGCCGACGCCGCACCCAAGGAAGCCCTGGACGACATCGACTTCTTCCAGTTCCCGATCCTGGACCCGGCCGTGCCGGTGGCCGAGGAAGCCCCCACCGACGGCTTCTTCGCCAGTTCCCGCACCCCGCACCTGGCCGCCACCAAGGAATTCCTCAAGTACGCGGCCACCGCGCCGGCCCAGGAGCTGTACATCCGCAACTCCTCCGGCACCATCCTGCCTGCCCATCCGTCCGCAAAGGACAGTGGCACTCCGCTGGTGCTCAAGGGCCGCAAGATGTTGCAGGAGGCCAAGGAGCTGACCCAGTTCTTCAACCGGGACTCCAGCGACGCGTTGCAGCCCACCGCGGACACCGCGCTGATCCGGTTCATCCAGCGCCCCAACGAGATCAGCTCCATCCTCACCGAGTGGCAGGCCGCCGCGCAGAAGGTGTGGAACTCCTGAGATGACCGTCCTCGCCGCCCCGGCGCGCCGGCGCCGACACCGGCTGCCACCGATCCTGCTGCTGTTCGTGTTCGTCCCGTTCGCGGTTGAGGCGTTCTGGGTGTTCTGGCCCGCGCTGCAAGGATTCTACCTGTCCCTGACCTCCTGGGACGGCGTATCCCCACCCACCTGGGCCGGGTTTGACAACTACGCCGAACTGTTCTCCGACCCCACCTTCGGCACCGCCTTCGCCAACACCGCGATCTGGCTGGTGCTCTTCGGCGGGGTCTCGGCCGCGGGTGGTCTGGCCCTGGCCATGCTGCTGCAACGGGAACGCAAGGGCGTCGGCTTCTACCGCGCCGCGCTGTTCACCCCGGTGGTGTTCTCCCTGGTCGCGACTTCGCTGATCTGGCAAGGGCTGTACCAGCCGGACGGCCTGGTCAACTCGCTGCTGGACACCGTCGGCCTCGGCGAGTGGCAGCGGTCCTGGCTGGCCGATCCGGACACCGCGCTGTACGCGCTGCTCGCCCCCGCGCTGTGGCGGCAACTCGGGTACGTGATGGTGCTATACCTGGCCGGGCTCAAGGGGATCGACCCGGCGCTGTACGAGGCGGCCAAGCTGGACGGGGCCAGTCCGTGGCAGCAATTCCGCTTTGTCACCTGGCCGCAGCTGCGCCCGGTCAACTCGGTGATCCTGTCCGTGATCGTGATCGACTCGCTGCGCTCCTTCGACGTGGTGTGGTCGATGACCAAGGGCGGGCCCTACCACTCCTCGGAACTGCTCAGCACCTACATGTACAGCACCGCCTTCCAGACCCTGCGGCTCGGGTACGCCTCCGCGCTGGCCGTGGTGATCTTCCTGCTGGCCTTCGGCGTGATCGTCACCTACCTGGTCCGCGTGCTGCGCGAGGAGGAAGCGTGATTCCCCGCCGGGTAAGGACATTCCTCTTCCATGCGGGCGCGGGCACGCTGTCCGTGCTGTGGCTGCTGCCGATCGCGCTGGTGTTGGTGACCAGCATCCGCACCTTCGACGATGTGGCGAGCAACGGTCTGGGCAGCCTGCCCGGCTCGTTCACCCTGGAACCCTTCGCCCAGGCCTGGGGTGAGGGCGGGGTGGGCGGCGCGATGCTGAACAGCCTCCTGGTCACCGTGCCGACCGTGTTGCTGTCCCTGGCACTGAGCGCGGCGGCGGCCTTCGCGCTGAGCCGCTACGAGATCCCGTTCCGGCGCAGCATCCTCCTGGTCATGCTGGCCGGGAACCTGTTGCCACCGCAGATCCTGCTGGTGCCGGTGGCCAAACTGACCGAGGTGCTGGGCATCTACGACACGCTGTCCGCGCTGGTCATCGTGCAGGTCGGCTTCGGGCTGGGCTTCTACACCTTTGTGCTGCAAGGGTTCCTGCGCGCGATCCCGAACGAGATCCAGCAGGCCGCGGTGATCGACGGGGCCGGGCCGATCCGGATCTTCTGGTCGGTCATCCTGCCACTGGCCCGGCCCGCGCTGGCCGCGTTGAGCGCCTTGGCCTTCACCTGGGTGTTCAACGACCTGCTGTGGGCGATCACGGTGCTGCGCTCGGGCACGGTGATGCCGGTGACGCCCGCGCTGCTCGGCCTGCAGGGGCAGTACGTGTCGACCTGGAACGTGATCGCGGCCGGGTCGGTGCTGGCCGCCATCCCGACGGTGGCGGTGTTCCTGCGCTTCCAGAAGCACTTCATCTCCGGACTCGCGATCGGCGCGGTGAAATGACCAACTGGACACTCAGGCTGGCCACCACCTCCTACACGGTCGCGCTGGCCCCCGACGGACGCTGGGCGGAACTGCATTCCTGGGGTCCGCACGGCATTGAGGACGGGCCCTCGCCGTTGCGTAACAACGGTGAGGTGCATTTCATCACCGAGGCCGACGCCGCGCCGATCGAGTACGCGCCGCGCGGGCTGCGGGCCTTCGGCGGCGCGGACCTGGAGGTGGCGGGGGAGACCTGGTGGTCCCTGGTCGAGTCCGAGTCCACTTCGGACACTCTGCGACTGACCTTCGCCGACGAGCTGTCCGGGCTGTGGGCGGAGCTGTGCTACCAGGCGGTGCCTGGCCAGGACGTGCTGCTGCGCTGGGTCGAGTTCACCAACACCGGCCCGGCCGACCTCGAACTCAGCCGCCTCGACTCGGCCGGAGTCTGCATCCCGACCGGGTCCGCCGGGGCCAGGCTGACCTACCTGACCGGCCAGTGGTCCCAGGAGTTCCAGCGCCGCGAACTGATCCTGCCCGCCGGGCGCTTCGGGCTACACAGCCGCTTCGGCGTGCCTGGACACGCGGCCGTGCCCTGGCTCGCCGTGCAGGACGCCGCCGAACCCGACGGCCCGGCCTGGGGAATTTCCCTTGCCTGGTCCGGTTCCTGGCAACTGGAGGCGGAGATCGAACCGGCCGGGTGGACCCGGGTGCACGCCGGACGGTTGCCACATCCCGGCCCGATCCGACTGGCCCCAGGACAGCGGTTGTCGACCCCGGAACTCGCGCTCGCGTCCAGTGTGGACGGTCTGGACGGGCTGTCCCGGGTCTGGCATGCCTACGATCGCAGCCTGTCCCGGCCGCGCGCCCGCCCGGTGCTCTACAACTCCTGGGAGGCCACCGGATTCGACGTCGACGGCCCCGGTCAGCTCGCGCTGGCCAAGGTCGCCGCGGACCTCGGGGTTGAGCTGTTCGTGGTCGACGACGGCTGGTTCACCGGCCGCCACGACGACACTGGCGGCCTCGGCGACTGGACCCCCGACGAATCCGCCTTCCTCGAAGGATTTGGCGCGTTCGTCCAGCAGATCCGGGCGCTGGGACTGGACTTCGGGCTGTGGGTGGAGCCGGAATCGGTCAGCCCCAAGTCGAAGCTCTACGCCGAACACCCGGACTGGGTCTACCGGATCGACGGCCGACCGGCCACCCTGATCCGCAACCAGCTCCTGCTCGACCTGGGCCGCGAGGACGTCTACCTGTTCCTCCGGGACACCCTCGGCAAGCTCCTGGACGACTACCCGATCAGCTACCTCAAGTGGGACATGAACCGCCCGCCCACCGAACGCGGCGGCCCGGCCGGTGACCTGGACGCCGCGCACGTGGCCAACTACCACCGCCTGCTCGACCACCTGCGCACCACCTACCCGCACGTCACCATCGAAGCCTGCGCCGGTGGCGGCGCGCGCACCGACCTGGCCACCATCGCCCGTACCGACGTGCTCTGGCCCAGCGACAACACCGGACCCCTGGACCGACTGTCCATTCAGGACGGTTTCCTGCTGGCGCACGCCCCGCACCTGCTCAGCTCCTGGGTCACCGACGCCCCCGGAATATTTGACCCGCGCCCGCGCTCACTCAAGTTCCGCTTCGTCACCGCTATGGCCGGGGTCCTGGGCATCGGCGCGGACCTCGGCAAGTGGTCCGCCGGACAACGTGCCGAAGCCACCGAACTCATCGCCCAGTACAAGAAGATCCGCGGCATCATCCACACCGGCGTGGTGCACCGGCCACGCGCCGACCGGGACACCGAAGCCGTGCAGTACACCGCCGGTGACACGGTGGTCGTGCTGGCCTGGAACACCGGCCGCCTGGACGGCGCACCCCTGGTTCCCGGCCGCTCCGCCCGCGTCCGCCTGCGCGGACTGAACCCCGCCGCGTCCTATGTGGACAGAACAACCGGCGCCCGCTACTCGGGCGCGCACCTGCTGTACGCCGGGCTCCCCTTCGACTGGACCCCGGCCGACGACGCCGCCGTCACCGTGCTGGACACCCACCAACGACGAGAGGTGACCCTGCCATGAGAACCCTGTTACGGCGCGGCACGGCACTGGCCGCCCTGGCCATGCTCGCCGCGACGCTGCCCGCCGCCGCGTCGCCCGAGGAGGCCGCGCACACCAGTGCCGCGGTCGATCAGGGCGCGCCCGAGTACTACGACAGCGGCCTGGCCGACACCCCGTACATGGGCTGGAACACCTACTACGGCACCGGCGCGCCCACCGAGGCCAGCATCCGCGGGGTCGCCGACCACATGGCCGCCAGCGGTTTGCGCGACGCCGGATACAAGATCATCTGGATTGACGGCGGCTGGACCGCGCCGCAGGCCCGCAACGCCGCCGGTGACCTGGTGATCGACCCGGTCAAGTTCCCCAACGGCTTCGACCAGCTGGTGGAAGACCTGCACCGCAAGGGATTCAAGGCCGGGATCTACACCGACGCGGGCGCCTGGGACGGCAAGAACTGCGGGGTCGGCAGCGGCGGCTACTACGAACGCGACACCAAGCAGTTCGCCCGCTGGAAGTTCGACGCGATCAAAATCGACTTCCTCTGCGGCATCCACCAGAACATGAAGCCCGCCAAGGCCTTCGCCGAGTTTTCCGCCGCGGTGCGCAAGGCCGGGCGGCCAATGCTGCTCAACCTGTGCAACCCGGTCACCGACGCCTGGAGCGTGCCGCACGGCCCGGACCAGGTGGCCGGCATCTCCTACAGCTTCGGCCCCACCGTGGCCGACTCCTGGCGCTCCTCCACCGATGTCGCCTTCGGCACCCCGTATGAGGGGATCTGGCGGGACATGTTGCGCAACATGGACGACAACGCCGCGCACCCGGAAGCCAGCGGGCCCGGTCACTTCAACGACCCGGACTACCTGATCCCTATGCGCCGCACCGAGAAGGGCACCCTCGAACTCAACGAGGAGGAGTCCACCACCCAGTTCGTGATGTGGGCGCAGATGGCCGCGCCGCTGATCATCGGCTCCGATCCGCGCACCCTGCCCGAATCGATGATCCGCACCCTGCGCAACCCGGAGATCCTCGCGGTCAACCAGGACCGCCGGGCCATCCAGGGCGTGCGGATTGGCAACAACGGCAGCACCGACATCTACAGCAAGGTGCTCTCCCGCGCCGGTGAACGCTCGGTCGTCCTGCTCAACCGCGGTGATCAGCCCGCCGAGATCACGGTGAAGTTCGCCGACGCCGGACTCCAGGGCGAGGTTGCCGTCCGCGACCTGCGCGCCCGCGCCGACCGCGGCAAGGCCACCGGCTCCTACACCGCCACCGTGCCCGCGCACGGCACCGCCATGCTCAAGCTGCGCGGCGCCGAACTGGCCCCCGGTGACTCCCTTGGCGGCGCGGCCTCGGCCAGCCCGGCCCTGGTCCGCTTCGACGACGCCACCGCGGTCGCCTTCCAGCGCAACGAACACGGCGTCCTCGAACAGCAGCTCCGCACCGGCGACAAATGGTCCCAGCGCTGGACCCCGCTCGGCGGCCCCACCGGCGGCCGGATCCTCGGCCAGCCCGCCGCCTACGCCAGCGCGGGCAACCGGATCGACGTGTTCGTGCGCGGCCTGGACAACGCCGCCTACCGCCGCACCTCCCGCGCCGGGGTGTGGGGACCGTGGCAGCGCCTCGGCGGCAGCCTCACCGACTCGCCCAGCGTGGCCTTCACCAGTCCCGACAACTGGAGCCTGTTCGGCCGCGGTGCCGACGGCAAAATCTGGACCCGCACGGCCGACTCCGCCTGGACCAGCATCGGCGCCCCCGGGGACAAGCCCACCTACGGCCGCCCCGGCGCGGCCGTGGTCTCCGACGGCACCTTCGTCGCGGTGCGCACCGCCGAGGACGCCGTCTGGGTCCGCCAGCGCGACACCGCGGGCAACTGGGGCGCGTGGACCGGCCTGGGTGGCGTGATCAGCGGCAGTCCGACGCTACTGTCCACACAGGACAGGATCTACCTGTTCGCCAGGGCAGGCGACTACACGCTGTGGCAGGTCAACCGGACCGACGGCAACTGGGGCGGCTGGTTCAAGCGAACCGAGTTCGCCAGCAACAGTGTTGTCGGCGCGGTCGGCGCCGCCCCTGGCGCGAACGGCTCGGCCTGGCTGGTGCACCGCGGACCGGACAACCGCGTGTCCCAGTCCAGGCTCTGAAAGGGGAGTAGCCATGTCGGGACGGTCGCGGTGCGCGGTGGTCACCGGAGCGGCGGCGGGCATCGGCGCCGCGACCGCCCGACGTCTGGCGGCAGCGGACTACCAGGTCATCGGCGTCGACCTGGTCGCGTCCACAATGGACAACGGCACCCACCCCCTAGTAGGCGACGTGGCCGCCGAGGACACCTGGCGACGGGTGCTGGAACTGGCCGACGACCTGGCCGGTGGGGTGGACGCGCTGGTATGCAACGCCTTCACCGTCACCGTGCGGCCACTGCACGAGCAGAGCCGGGCCGAGTGGACCCGGCAACTAGAGGTCAACCTCACCGGCGCCTACCTGGCCGCGCACGCCTGCCTGCCCACGCTGATGCCCCGGCGCGGCGCGGTGGTGCTGGTGTCCTCGGTGCACGCGCACTTCGGCATCCCCGGCCACCCCGGCTACGCCGCCAGCAAAGGCGGACTGGTGTCGCTGGCCCGGCAGCTCGCGGTGGAGTACGCGCCGGAGGTGCGGGTCAACGCGGTGCTGCCCGGCCCGGTGCTCACCGCCGCCTGGGACCGGGTCAGCCAGGCCGACCGGGAACGCAGTGCCAGGGCCACCCCGGCCCGGCGGCTGGGTGAGCCTGCCGAGGTGGCGGAGGTGGTCAACTTCCTGCTCTCCCCGGCGGCCAGCTTCGTCACCGGGGCGGAACTGGTGGTCGACGGCGGCTGGTCAGCGGCCAAGGACTCGTCATGAGGGGGTATGAGTGAAGATCACCGGGATCGAGACCTTTCTGGTCGCGCCGCGCTGGCTGTTCCTCAAGATCAGCACCGATGAGGGCCTCGTCGGCTGGGGCGAGCCGGTGGTGGAGGGCCGGGCGGAGACCGTGCGCGCGGCCGTGCACGAGCTGTCCGAACTGGTGCTCGGCCAGGACCCGCTGCGCATCGAGGATCACTGGCAGGTGTTGCGGCGCAGTGGTTTCTACCGCGGCGGACCGGTGCTCTCCAGCGCGCTGTCCGGCTACGACCAGGCGCTGTGGGATATCGCGGGCAAGGCGCGGGACTGCCCGGTGCACGAGCTGCTCGGCGGCCCGGTGCGCGATCGGGTGCGGGTCTACTCCTGGGTGGGCGGCGACCGGCCGGACGGCATTTTCGACGCCGTGACCAGGCAGGTCGAGGCCGGGTACACCGCGGTGAAGATGAACGTGGCCGGGCCGCTCACCGCGATCGACACCCCCGCCCAGGCCAACGCCGCCCTCGACCGGGCCCGGCAGGCCAGGGAAGCCCTTGGCCCGCACGGGGATCTGGCCATCGACTTCCACGGCCGCACCAGCCCGGCGATGGCCCGGCGGCTGGTGCGGATGTTGGAGGAGGTGCAGCCGATGTTCGTCGAAGAACCGGTTCTGCCTGAGCTGCAAGGCAATGCGCTGGCCTCGGTGGTGCAGGCCAGCACGGTGCCGGTGGCGGTGGGGGAGCGGCTGTACTCGCGCTGGGAGGTCAAACCGGCGCTGGACGCCGGCGTCGCGGTGCTGCAACCGGATCCCTCGCACGCCGGCGGCATCTCCGAGTTACGGCGGATCGGCGCGCTGGCCGAGATCTACGGCGCCAGCATCGCCCCGCACTGCCCGCTCGGCCCGATCGCACTGGCCGCCAGCCTGCAGATCGCCTTCGCCACGCCCAACTTCCTCATCCAGGAACAAAGCCTGCGCCTGCACTACAACACCGGCGGCGAACTCCTGGACTACCTCCTCGACACCACCCCGTTCGACTTCGTCGACGGCCACGCCCGCCGCCCGCTCGGCCCCGGCCTGGGCATCGAGATCGACGAGACCGCGGTCCGCCGCGCCGCCGAGACCGGCCACCACTGGCGCAACCCGGTGTGGCGGCACGAGGACGGCAGTCTGGCCGAATGGTGACCGAGGCGATCTGGCTGGACAACGGCGTGCTGCGGCTGGGTTTCCTGCCCGCGCTCGGTGGCCGCCTGCTCTCCCTGCGGCATGAGGGCGTCGAGGTGTTGTGGCGCAACCCGAGGCTGCTCGACGACGAGCTGCAACCCGTTGGCGGGCACCGGTTCGCACCCAACTCCGGGGAGATGGGCGACTGGGTCAACTACGGCGGCGACAAGACCTGGCCCGCCCCGCAGGGCTGGTCCGGCGCGCACGAATGGCCCGGCCCACCCGACCCGGTGCTGGACTCCGGCCCGTACACCGCCGCCGTCGAAGGCTTGTCCGTCACCCTGACCAGCGGCCACGACCCGCACACCGGCCTGCGCCTGACCCGCCGCTTCACCCTGCACGCCAAGGACGCCGGCTACTGCCTCGACCTCACCGCCACCAACACCGGCGAGCACCCGGTCCGCTGGTCGCTGTGGAACGTCACCCAGCTCCCGGCCGGAACCGTCCACATCGGACTCACCGACCGCCCCGAGCCCAGGGTCCGCGACCTGATCACCACCACCCACCCGGTCGAACACCGGATCGACGGTGACCTGGTGACGGTGCCCAGCCAGGCCACCGTGGGCAAACTCGGCTTCCCTGGCAGCGTGGGCTGGGTCACCCACCACGGCCGCCGCTCGCTCACCCAGCGGTTCACTGTGGACAGTGCCGCCGAGTATCCGGACGGTGGCTCGCCGCTGGAAGTCTGGCTGGAATCCCCGCTGCCCGAACCAATCGCCGCCCTGGGCAACCTCAACCCACCGGACGAGATCGTGGAATGCGAGATTCTCGGCCCGCTCACCACCCTGGCGCCGGGCGCGTCCACCGGGTTGCGGATCGAGGTCAGCGTGGCGGATCCAGCCTGAAACACACCATCCCGTCCCGCTCGTCCCAGGATTCGACCTCGCGGAACCCGAGCCGCCGGTACAACCCGATCGCGTCAGTCCGCCAGTCCCACACCGACAACCGCACCCCGGTCCCGGCCGCCTGCACCGCGGCCTCGGTGAGGTGCCGGGCCACGCCCTTGCCGCGCCAGCCCGGATCCACCCACAGCCGTTTCAGCTCGCCGTCTGCGGTCAGCACCACACACCCCACCGGTTCGTCCACAGTGGACGCCAGCAACACCAGGCCGTCCGCGAACGAACCCAGCGGATCCAGCACCTCCCGGCGGTAGCGCTCCGGCAACCCGGTGGCGTCCGGCGCCGGAGCGCCCTTCTCCGCCTCGGTGGCCAGGTGATAGCCGGTCAGCAGCCGGACCAGCCACTCGACCCGGTCCGGCGGGCAGGGCGCGACGGTGATCATGCCGCCATCCCACCGCGATGGGCTCGCGGTAGCAAGGGTTGTGCGATCGGCGCGGCGCCCGGCCCTGATCTTGGCCGATCGCACAAGAGAACAGCGCGGCCGGACTGATGTGGTGGGCACGGGGGGTCCGCGTAGAAAAGGATGGTTTCCCGTGCTCAGAAGGTTGATCTCACCGGCGCTCACCGTGGCGCTGGTGCTCTCCGGTGGCGTCGCGCTCGCGCAGCCGACCGGCACCGGCAAGGTTCAGCAGGCACTCCAGGCAGCCCTGGACGCGGGCGCGCCGGGCGGGCTCACCGTGGTCAACGACCGCCGCACCGGCAGGCAGACCTACGTCGCCGGCCAGGCCGACCTCACCAGCGGCCGCGCGCCCCGCGCCACCGACCGGTTCCGGATCGGCAGCGTCACCAAGCCGTTCGTGGCCACCGCGCTGCTGCAACTCGTCGGCGACGGCAAGCTGTCCCTGGATGACAAGGTCGCCAAGTGGTTGCCAGGGGCGGTGAAGAACGGCGAGAACATCACCCTGCGGCAGCTGTTGCAACACACCTCCGGGCTGCCGGACTTCGTGCCGCACCTGGACTTCAGCCCCGGCGCCGTGCTCACCGAGTACACCCCGGACCAGCTGCTCAAGCTCATCGTCAACGACCAGCCGACCTTCCCGCCCGGCCAGGGCTGGTCCTACTCCAACACCGGCTACCTGCTGGCGGGCATGGTGATCGGCAAGGTCACCGGCCGGGACTGGCGGCAGGCGGTGACCGACCGGATCCTGCGCCCACTCGGCCTGCGCGACACCGAACTGCCCTACCGCAAGACCACCATCAGCGGCCCGCACCTCAGCGGCTACACCGCCGACCCGGCGAACCCCCAGCGCCGGGTCGAGGTCACCAGGATCAGCCCGACCATGGCCGACGCCGCGGGCGAGCTGATCTCCACCGCGGACGACCTCGGCAGGTTCTTCCGCGCCCTACTGAGCGGTCGGTTGCTGCCCGCCGCGCAGCTCAGGGAGATGACCACCGCGGTGCCGATGACCGGACGCCAGGGCGGTTACGGGCTCGGGCTGATGCGCACCGACCTCAGTTGCGGCATCTCGGTGTGGGGCCACGGCGGTTCCATCCCCGGCTTCAACAGCTGGGCCGCCAGTGACGCCACCGGCGGCAAGGTGATCGGGCTCAACGTCAACCAGCAGCTGGCCAACCCCACGCCCGCGCTGCAGGGGGTGCTCACCGCCGCCTACTGTTGATGTGACCTGGTTCACAACGTGTGTCCGATGAGTTCGTCGCCCGAAACCCGTCCATGCTGGTGAAGGCGTCGAACAAGGAGATGGACCATGACCGGCACCACTGGCTACGCCCCGCTGTCCGACCTGGCCGTGTACTACGAGATCCACGGCGCGGGTAGCCCGCTGGTCCTGCTGCACGGCGGGGCGCTCACCATCGACCTGTCCTTCGGGTCGCTGGTGGGCGCTCTCGCGCAGCGGCACCAGGTGATCGCGATCGAGCTGCAGGGCCACGGCCACACCGCCGACCGGGAGGCCCCGGGCAGTATCGCCGGTTTCGCTGCCGACGTGATCGGCGTGCTGGACCACCTGGGCGTCGAGCAGGTAGACCTGTTCGGTTACAGCCTCGGCGGCCTGGTCGCCGCCCAGATCGGCCTGGACTACCCGGCGCGGGTGGGCAAGCTGGCGCTGGCCGCCACCCACTTCCACCCGGATGGCTACAAGCCGGAGATCACCGACCCGGCGCAGACCTCCGACCTGCTGCCCACCGAGGCGGACTTCGCCGCGATGGTCACCGCCTACCGAGCGGTCGCCCCGGACCCGGACCACTTCGACAAGTTCCTGGAGAAGCTCCAGGTCACCGTGCACGGCTGGGCGGGCTGGACGCCGGAGCAGCTCGGCCGGATCACCGCGGAGTCGCTGCTTATCGTGGGGGACAACGACTTCATGCGGCTGGAGCACGCGGTCGAGTTCCACCGGCACCTGCCCAACGCGCAGCTGGCGGTGCTGCCGCGGACCACGCACATGGAGGTGGTGCGCCGGGTGGACCTGGTGCTGCCGATGCTGACCCGCTTCCTGGGCTGAGCGCGCAGGCAACTCCCGAGCTTGCAGAACCGGACTGCGGTCCATTACCTTCAGGTTCAAGCGGACCACGGTCCGAATATCTGAGGGAGTGCACCATGACCGCAGTGATCACCCGGGACGAGCTGAAGCTCGCGATCGAGCAGCAGGCCGTGCTCGTGCTGGACACCCTGGGCGGCGAGTACTACGCCCAGCAGCACCTGCCGGGCGCGCTCGAACTGGTACTGGCCGACGTCGAGGCGAAGGCGGCCGGGCTGCTGCCGGACCGGGACGCGGCGATCGTCACCTACTGCACCGGTCCGACCTGTCCGAACAGCGGCCAGGTCGCCGACCGGCTGACCGCCCTGGGCTACACCAACGTGCGCAAGTACCGCGAGGGCATCCAGGACTGGGTGCGGGCCGGCCTGCCCGTGACGAGCGCACGCGGCTGAGGCGTCCGCGCCCTGGCGGGGATTCGGACTAAGGTCCCCTTGCTATGGGAGAGCAACCGGAAACCGAACTGCTGCAGATCGGCCAGAGTCCGCCCAAGGAGCGCGCCGACGCCGCCCGGAACCGGCTGAAGATCCTGGCGGCCGCGGCCGAGTTGTTCGAGCGGCACGGCGTGGACGGGGTGTCCATGGACCAGATCGCCGCGGCCGCCAAGGTCGGCAAGGGCACCCTGTTCCGCCGCTTCGGCGACAAGGCCGGGATGGCTGCGGCGCTGCTGGACGCCAGGGAACGCGACCTCCAGGGCGCGATCATCAGCGGCCCGCCACCGCTGGGGCCGGGTGCGGCGGCGGGTGATCGACTGCTCGCCTTCCATCGCGCCTACGCCGAGTTCCTGGAGATCAACCTGGACCTGGTGCACCTGTCCGAGACGGCCAGTCCGGGCGCGCGCTACCGGGTTGGCGCCTACCGGTTCTGGCACCGGCACGTCGTCATCCTGCTGACCGACGCCCGGCCTACGTTGGACGCCGACTACCTCGCGCACGCCCTGCTCGCGCCGCTGGCCGCCGACCTGCGCCAGGCGACCAAGGCCGAGTTCGATCTGAAGCGGGTGCTCGCCGGCGGCGAGCGGTTGGTACGGGCGGTGCTCGACGGAACGGTGTGACGGCGGGCACAACCCGAGCTAAGCGGACCGGAGTCCGCTACCGTGAGAACGGTAAGAGGACTCCGGTCCGTTTGACTGTCTGGGGAGTACCGCATGAGCACCCTGTTGCACATCTCCGCCTCGCCCCGCGGGGCCGCCTCCGAGTCACTGGCCATTGCCGGCACGTTCTTGAAGACCTACCTCGACATCCATCCCGACCGATCGGTAGGGACCTTCGACCTGTGGGACGGCACGCTGCCGGAGTTCGGCCCGGCCGCCGCCGAGGCCAAGATGGCGATCTTCGCCGGGCAGCAGCCCACCGGCGCGGCCGCCCAGGCGTGGCGGGCGGCGGAACGGACCTTCGAGCGCTTCGACGCCGCGGACCGCTACCTGTTCAGCGTGCCGATGTGGAACGCGGGCATCCCGTACATCCTCAAGCAGTTCATCGACGTGATCAGCCAGCCAGGCAAGGTCTTCGGCTTCGACCCCGAGCAGGGCTATCGAGGGCTGCTCACCGGCAAGAAGGCCGCGGTGATCTACACCAGCGCGGTGTACGCGCCGGATCGTGGCCCCCGCTTCGGCGCCGACTTCCAGCAGCCCTACCTCACCGACTGGCTGCGCTGGGCAGGCATCACCGACATCGCCGAGATTTCCTTCCGCCCCAACCTGGTCACCACCAGCGCCGAACCCGACCGCGCCCAGGCGCACGCCCAGGCCGCGTCGCTGGCCGCCCGCTTCTGACCCCCGCACCCGAACTTCAGGGAGACAGCCATGCCCGCATGGGAACCACAGGACTGCGACCACCTGCTGGCCAAGGCGTTCAACGAACAGGACCTGGCCGCCGCGGTCGAGCTGTACGAGCCCGCCGCCAGCGTGCGCCGCCTGGCCCACCTCGGCGGCGAGGTGGCCACCGGCGACACCGGGATCCGCGAGGTCATGGCCGGCTACGTCGGCCTGCGCCCGCACATGGACCTGGTCGTGCACCACGTGACCCGTAGCGGGGACATCGCGGTGCTGCGCTCGCAGTGGCGGATCACCGGCACCGGCGCGGACGGCGCCCCCGTCGAACTGACCCACCACGGCATCGAGGTGGTCCGCCAACAACCCGACGGCACCTGGAAGTTCGTCATCGACCACCCCTACGGCGCGGATCCCGAACTGGCCGTGCCCTTCGAGTCGCTATCCGCCTAGGGCATTGCGACCCACCCGAACCCCGGCCCCGCCCGCCGACCTGGAGGAGGTCGACGGCCGGGGCCGGACCTCTGGTGCGCGGCCGGGTTCGCCTAGCCCGTCCGGGTGGTCGGTGGGGGCGCTTGACCGGGAACGGCCATCCGGACGGACCGTTCGGGTAGGGGCGCGTGACCGTTCGGACAGCCCCGGCCGCCGCGGGCCTGGGGCCGGGTTCGCCGGGACTAGGGTGGCGTTTGTGGGCGGCCACCCCACACGCCCGTCACCCGTGGTGGCCGCCTGCTTTTCCGCCGCTGGCCGGGATTCCCGCTCAGTCCACGATCGCGCCGCAGCTGATGTTGATCGGCGATCCGGTGATCGTGCGCGCGTGCTCCGAGGCCGCGAACGCCGCCACCCGCCCCACATCCTCCCGGGTGGCCGCCCGCTTCAGCATCGTCCCGTCCACCATGCCCTGCAGGATCTCCGCCATCGCCGGGTCGCCCGCCGGGACCGAGTCGATGATCCCCGAGGTCAGCAGGGTGACCGCGCGGATGCCGTGCTTGCCCCACTCGTTGGCCATTGCCCGGCGCAGCGAGTCCACCGCGTCGAAGGCGACCTGCAGCCCGCCCAGGTGGTAGCCGGGCACCGGGTCGCCCTTGCCGCCGAAGGTGAGGATCACGCCGGAGCGTTGCCGGATCATGTGGCGGGCGGCGGCGCGGGAGGTGATGAAGGTGGTGCGTACCGCGGTGTCCACCACCGTCATGACGTCCATTGTGGACATTTGATCCAGGGGGATGCCCTGGACGTCGCCGTGGGTGATGAGGTTGAAGGAAATGTCCAGGGTGCCGAAGCGGTCCGCGACCTCGGCGGCGTGCGCGTCCACCGCGGGCTCGTCCAGGGCGTCGAGCACGGCGGTCTCCGCCCGGCCGCCCTCGGCGCGGATGGTTTCCGCGAGCGCGTCCAGCCGGGACTGGGTGCGGCCGGTGAGGTGCACGGTGGCGCCCTGGCGGGCGAATTCGGCGGCCACCGCGCTGCCGATCTGGCCCGCGGCACCGTAGATGACTGCCTGCTTGCGTTCCAGCAACATCAGGCCAACCTACCGCGCCGGCGGGCGAATCCCCCGGAATTCCCAGTCCCCGCCCAGCGCGGTCGAGCGCACTTCCTCGGACTCGGTCGGCTGCGCGCCCACGTCGGCGCGCACCGGCTCCGGCCCGGTGACGATCCGGTTCCGCAGCACGCCGAGCCCCTCCACCTCGACCTCCACCACGTCTCCCGGTTCGACCGGGCGGGAGTTGGCCGGGGTGCCGGTGAGCAGCACATCGCCGGGTACCAGGGTGATGGTGCGGGCGATGTCGGCGACCAGGTAGTGCATGTCCCACTGCATCTCGTCGGTGTTCCCGTCCTGCACCACCTCGTCGTTGACCAGGGTGCGGATCCGCTTGCCGCGGAAGTCCCAGTCCGGCACCACGCCCGGTCCGATCGGGGCCAGGGTGTCGGATCCCTTGACCCGCAACATGGATCCGGCGTCGGTGTCCCGGAAGTCGTGCAGCCCATAGTCATTCGCCACGGTGTACCCGGCGATGTAGTGCCCGGCGTCGGCCGGTGCGATGTTGCGGCAGGTGCGGCCGATCACCACCGCGATCTCGCCCTCGTAGTTGAGGAACTTGCAGCCAGCCGGGCGCACCACATCGCCGCCGTGCGCGTTGAGCGCGGACACCGGCTTGTGGAAATATGTTGGCGCATCAGGCAATCGGGTGCCGAACTCGTCGACCCGGCTGCGGTAGTTGAGGTGCACCGCGACGATTTTGCTGGGCTGCACCGGGGCCAGGTGCGCGGCCTCGGTGACGCTGATCGCGCGGCCGTCCCTGGACACCAGCCGGTCGCCGATCCGGTGCACTTCGGTGACCACGCCGTCGAGCAGAATGCGGCGGTACTCCACGGTGCTCACCCTTCCTGCCCGTCGCCGGTCCAGCCACTGGCGGGCCGGTCGAACCAGATGTGCGCCTGTCCGGTGCCGATGGCGTTCTCGTAGGCGGAGAACAGCCTGCCGGGCGCGGTCCACCGGTGCTCGCCGAGTGCCCCGGCCAGCATCAGGTAGTGCGCGAAACCCGCCTCCGGCTTGAACTTCTGGAACTCGGCCATGGTGTCCAGCACCCGGGCGTGATCACCCGCGCCAAACCAGTCGATGCGCTCCAGATCGGCCTTGGCCGCCTCGGGGGTGAAGATGTGCTCGATCCCGGAAGCCTCATGATCGCGGAGTTGCCGCAGTGGCCAGAACCGGTGTGAGAGCGCGCCGGAGGCCAGTAGCAGCACCTTGCGGTCGGTGGCCGCGATGCCGTCGGCCAGCGCCCGGCCCAGCCGCAGGTTGTCCTCCTCCTCGGCGGTCTGGCAGACCCCGATGGAGATCCAGCGTTTCCCTGGCGCGCCAAGGTAATGCCACAGGTTGACGGTGGCGTAGTAGATCGGCAGGTAGTGGTCGGCGATCGGGGTGATCCAGGTGCCCCTGTACTCGCCGTGCGCCGCGATCGCCTGCGCCAGTTCGGGATCGCCGGGAAAGTCGTACGGGATCCGGCACATGCCGCGGGGCAGTTCCTCGGAGGTGAACAGCCCGGCGCGGTGGTCCTGCGCGGTGACCACGAACTCCACCGTGGTCGCCCAGTGCGAGTCCAGCACCACCACGGTGTCGTAGTCGAGCACGTCGAAGACCTCGGTGCGCAGCCGGTGTAACCCGGCGACCAGCGTGGTGTCCTTGCCGTTGTTCAACTCCCGCCGGATGCTCTCATCCAGCATGATCGTCGGCACGTGCGAGAGCAGGCCAGCGCCCACCACCTCACCCACGGTTCCCCCAGCCGGTCGGCGCGAACACGGTGTTCTTGACATCGCAGAAGAAGTCGAAGCTCCAGTCGCCGCCCTCGCGCCCGATCCCGGACTCGCGACTGCCACCGAAGGGCGCGCGCAGATCGCGCACGAAGAAGCAGTTCACCCACACCGTCCCGGCCACCAGGTCGTGCGTGACCCGTTCGGCGCGTTCCGGATCACCGGTGACCACGGCCGCGGCCAGCCCGAACCGGGTGTTGTTGGCCAGCGCCACCGCCTCCGCCTCGGTGCGGAACCGTTGCAGCGTCAGGACGGGACCGAACACCTCCTCGGTGAGGATCTCGCTGCCGGGCGCCGCGCCGGTGAGCAGCGTGGGCTGGTAGTAGAGGCCGCCGAGGTCGGTGTTGGGGCCGCCGCCGTGCAACGCGGTCGCGCCCTCGGCCAGCGCGCGCTGCACGAAGCCGTCGATCCGGTCGAACTGCCGCCGGTGGATCTGCGGGCCGAGATCGGTCTCCGGCAACCGCGGATCGCCCTGCTTGAGCTGACCCGCCTTGGCCAGGAACCGGTGCAGGAACTCGTCGTGCACCTCCTCGGCGACCAGCAGCCGGACCGCGGACAGGCACACCTGACCGGCGTTGTCGTACTGGCCGACGGCGAGGTCCACGGCCAGGTCCAGGTCGGCGTCGGCGAAGACCAGCAGCGGCGATTTCCCGCCCAGCTCCAGCGATACCGGCGTCAGCGTGGCGGCCGCGTTGGCCGCGATGGTGCGCGCGGTGGGCACCGAGCCGGTGAAGCTGATCCGCCGCACGCCCGGATGCCGGGTCAGCGCGTCACCGGCCTCCGCGCCCAGGCCCTGCACCACGTTGAACACGCCGGCGGGCAGTCCGGCCGCGGCGGTGATGTCGGCCAGCAGCGAGGCGGTGACCGGGGACCACTCGGCTGGCTTGTGCACCACGGTGTTCCCGGCGGCCAGCGCGGGCGCGATCTTCCAGGTGGCCAGCATCAGCGGCGCGTTCCACGGGGTGATCAGCGCGCACACCCCGGCCGGGTCCCAGCTGATCCGGTTGCGGTGGCCGCGGGTGTCCAGATCGTCCCGGTGCAGGCCGTCGGTGAGCCAGTCGGCGAAGAAACGGAAGTTGTGCGCGGCCCGGGGGATCACCCCGCGCAGGTGCGAGCGCAGCAGCGCGCCGTTGTCCAGGGTCTCGGCCGCGGCCAGCTCGTCCAGGCGGGCCTCGATGCCGTCGGCGATGGCGTGCAGCAGCCGGGCCCGTTCGGCCCTCGGCGTCTTCGCCCAGCCGGGGAAAGCCCGCTGGGCGGCCTGGACCGCCGCGTCGACCTGCTCGGCCCCGCCCCGGTCGAACTCGCCGATCAGCGTGCCGTCGATGGGGGAGTGGTCGGTGAACCTCGCCGCGGAGCGCTGTCTGCGGCCGCCGATCCAGTGTCCCGGGTCCACCGCGAGCCCGGTCTGCTGTGGCATTTCGCTGCCTCCCGGAATATCGTTTGGGTCCAAACGGTACGGAGTGCGGCCGGACCGGTCAAGAGTGGGAGGACGCGGTGCTGACACGGGATCGGTGGATCGAACGGGCCAGCGGGGTGCGGCATTCGGCGGGGGTGTTCCTCGGCGGCGAGTTCGTCCAGGCTGAGGAGTCGCTGCCGGTGTTCTCGCCGCGGGCGAACGGGCTGGTGGCCGAGGTCGGCGCGGCAGGAGCGTCCCAAGTGGACAGAGCCGTGCTGGCGGCACGCGCGGCCTTCGAGCGCTGGTCCCGATCGGGGCCCAGGGTGCGCGCAGCCTACCTGTTCCGCCTGGCGGAACTCATCGAGCGGGACGCCGAGTCACTGGCCCTGCTGATCTCCCTGGAAATGGGCAAGCCGATCCGGGAGGCGCTGAGTATCGAGATCCCGGCGGTGGCCCGGACTTTCCGCTGGTACGCCGAACTGGCCGGCAAGGAACCGGGCGAGGTCGCCGACACGGATCCGAGTGCGCTGGCCCTGGTCACCCGCCGCCCGGCCGGGGTGGTGGCCGCGGTGACCCCGTGGAACTTCCCGCTGACCATGGCCGCCTGGAAACTGGCCCCCGCCCTGGCCGCGGGCAACACGGTGCTGCTCAAACCCGCCGAACAGTCCCCGCTCTCCGCCCTGCACCTGGCCGCCCTGATCGCCGAGGCCGGTTTCCCGGACGGCGTGGTCAGCATCCTCAACGGCCCCGGCCCGGTCACCGGCGCCGCCCTGGGCCGCCACCCCGGCGTCGACGTGCTCACCTTCACCGGCTCCACCGCGGTCGGCCGGGAGTTCCTGCGCTACGCCGCCGACTCCAACCTCAAACGGGTCTGGCTGGAACTCGGCGGCAAATCGCCCAACCTGATCTTCGCCGACGCCCCCGACCTGGCCGCCGCCGCGGACACCGCCGCCTGGGCGATCTTCTTCAACGCCGGCCAGATGTGCACCGCGGGCTCCCGGCTGCTGCTGCACCGCCCGATTGCCGAGGAGGTCCTGACCCGCATCGCCGAACGCGCCGCCGACTACACCCCCGGCGACCCCCTGGACCCGGCGACCCGGATGGGCCCACTGGTCAGTGCGAAGCAGCGGGACGCGGTCCGGGCCCACGTCGACCAGGCCGTCGCCGAGGGCGCGGAACTCGCGCTGGGCGGCACCCCGGACGGCCTGCGCTTCCCGCCGACCGTGCTCACCGGCCTCCGCCCGGACCAGCGGATCGTGCGCGAGGAGGTCTTCGGCCCGGTGCTGTCCGTGCTCACCTTCGACACCGAGGAACAGGCCGTCGAACTGGCCAACGACACCGGCTACGGCCTGGCCGCCGCGGTCTGGACCGCCGATCTCGGCGTGGCGCACCGGGTGTCCCGGCGGCTGCGCGCGGGCACGGTATGGGTGAACTGTTATGAGGAAGGGGACGAAAGTGTGCCGTTCGGTGGGATAGGACTTTCCGGGCACGGCCGCGACAAATCCCGCCACGCCCTGGACAAGTTCACCGACCTGACCACGACCTGGATCGCGATCCCATGAACCGACCGCGCGTGATCATCCCCGCTCGTTTCGCCGCGAGCGCCTCGGCGCTGCGCTACGCCGCCCTGGTCACCGCCCGCGCGCTGTCCGCCGCGGTGCTCCGGGCCGGCGCGGAGCCCCTTGCCGTGCACCCGGATTCGCCGGATGACCTGGAGCAGCGGTTCGGGTTCGCCGACGGGGTGCTGCTGCCCGGCGGCGGTGACCTGGACCCGGGGTGTTACGGGCAGCGGGTGGCCAGCGACACCGTGTACGACGTGGACGCCGAACAGGACCTGTTCGACCTGGCCGTGGCCGAGTGGGCGCTGGCCAGCGGACGGCCGCTGTTCGCGGTCTGCCGCGGCCTGCACGTGGTCAACGTGGCCCTGGGCGGCACCCTGGAACAGGACATGGGACCCGGCGCGCACCGCCACCTGGTGCACGGCATCACCACCTGCGAGGGCCCGATGACGGTGTCCTGCTTCCACCACCAGCGGATCGCCACCCTGGGCCGTGGGCTCTCGCCGATCGCCTTCGCCAAGGACCGCACCATCGAGGCGGTGCGCGCGGTGTCGGCGCGCGGCTGGTTCCTTGGCGTGCAATGGCATCCGGAGGACACCGCGCACACCGATCCGGCCCAGCAGCGGCTCTTCGCCGAGTTCGCCGCGGCCTGTCAGACTCGGTCGGCCAGCACGCTGCCGCCGTCCCAGGTCGCGCCGAGCTGGTTGTAGTAGGCGCCGATCGGCTCCTCGACGGTCAACTCGGCCAGTTCCTCGGTCGGGGCCTCGAACAACCGCAACTCGGCGGTGCCCCGCCAGGGCTGCCCGGCCTCGCCCGAGGCGGCCCCGGAGGCGACCAGTTGGGCCAGCGCGTCCGGGGTGCCGCGTTCGATGCCGGGCAGCCAGCGGTGGTGTGCCATCGAGTGGCCGTTGACAAAACCGTTGCGCTCAGCGGGTTCCACCAGTTCCACCACGGCCTCGGCCAGTCGCCGGTCCGCCGCGGCCAGGGTCGCGCCGAAGCGGGCCCCGGCCTCGATCCGCGGCGCCGGGCCGTGCGGGTGCGGGCGGGTCTGGTGGATGCTGCCCAGTTTCTTCGGATAGCCCTGGTGCAGGCCGCGGGCGATGGCGAAGTCCTTGTCCACCCAGATGTAAACGCACCGCGAGTAGATCCGCCCGCCGAACTCGCAGCGCACCACTACGAAACATTCCTTGTACTGGCTGCGCACCGGGTCCAGCAGCTCGGCCCGACCGTCCGAACAGGACTGCCAGTCCGCCCAGATCACCGCCACCGCCCCGGGATCCACCGGCGCCGGGTTCAGCGGGGGCGGGAGCAGGGCGGCGACCTTGGCCGGATCGGTGCGGTACTCCACGGTGAGCAGATCGCCGGAGTAGTGCCACGGCGGCGGCGGCACCAGCGCGGCCCGGCCGCTCGGCGTCCGCGGGTAGAGGAATCCCTGCATACCCCCGTTATATCGTTTGGACCCAAACGACACAACGGCGGTAAATGCGCGGACGCGGTGCCCGGGATGCGCGAGAATGCGGCCATGACCACGGTGTCGATCACCAGCGGCGCCCTGCGCGGCGTCCTGAGCAGCGGCGTCCGCGCCCATCTCGGCGTCCCGTACGCCGCCCCGCCACTCGGCGACCTGCGCTTCGCCGCGCCCGCGCCGGTGCTGCCGTGGGCCGGAGTCAGGGACGCCACCGCCCCCGGTCTGGCCGCGGTGCAGGACCCGGCGCCGAGCAGGCTGGTGCCCAAGGCGGTGCCCGGCTTCGGCGAGGACTGCCTCACCGTCAACGTCTGGGCCCCGGAGCAGGCCGAGGGCTTGCCGGTGCTGGTCTGGCTGCACGGCGGCCTGTTCCAGCTCGGCTCGGCCTCGGCCGCCTGTTACTCCGGCGAGCACCTGGCCCACCGCGGGGTTGTTGTGGTCGGCGTGAACTACCGCCTCGGCGCGCTCGGCTACCTGCGCACGCCCGAGGGTGAGGGCAACTTCGGCCTCCAGGACCAGCTGGCCGCGCTGGAGTGGGTCCGGGACAACATCGGCGCTTTCGGCGGCGACCCGGACCAGGTCACCGTGGCCGGCCAGTCCGCGGGCGCCTACTCGATCCTCGCCCTGGCCACCCTGCCCCGGGCGAGGGGCCTGTTCCGGCGGGTGATCCTGCAGAGCACCCCGTTCGACGTGGACAGCGGCCACGAGGATCGCGCCATCCTCACCGCCGACCTGTTCCGCACCGCCGCGGGCATCCCGGACGGCGACCTGGCCGCACTGCGCGCGCTCTCCATCGAACAGGTCCTGGCCGCGCAACTCGAAGCCGCGCGGGAATGGCGCACGATCGCACCCGGCAGCCCGACATTCATCCCCTACGTCGACGGCCAGGTGCTGACCACGGCGCCGGGTGCGGCGGCCATCGCGGGCGGCCTGGACCACCTGGACCTGATGATCGGCTGCACCGCGGGGGAGCGAATTGACGGCCTGCCGCCGCACATCCCGCCGGACGCCTTCGCCGCGCACTTCGTCACCGGCAGCTTCCGCCTGGCCGAACATCGGGCCGAGGTCGGCAGGCCGGTCCCGTTCTTCTGGTGGCGCTGGCCGGATGACGACGGCGTGTACCACTGCGCCGAATTGCCTTACGTCTTCGGCACCCTGGCCGCGTTCGCCGGTTCGCCACTGCTCGGGGGCACCCCGGACCAGCAGGCGGAACTGGTCGAGGCGGCGCAGACCGCGTGGATCGGCTTCGTCCGCACCGGTGATCCCGGCTGGCCCGGCTACACCCTGGCCGACCGCCAGGCCATGGCCTTCGACCTGCCCGCCGAACTCGTGACCCTGCCCGCCCCCGCCACTATCAGACCGCCGGGCTGATATCCTGGAAGGTATGACCACGCCCGGTGACTTCCAGCGCGCGCGGCGGCCTGAACAGGTCCAGGCCCGCCGCGCCGCGATCCTGGACGCCGCCATGACCATGCTCGCCGAACGCCCGCTGGCCGAGATCAGCCTGCGCGAACTGAGCGACCGGGTCGGGCTGGCCAAGTCCAACGTGCTGCGCTACTTCGACAGCCGCGAGGCCATCTACCTGGAAATCCTGGACCGCCAGTGGGCCGGCTGGCTGGACGAGCTGGACCAGGAGCTGCCGCGAGTCGCCCAGGCCGCCACGGGTCGGTTCGGCGTGGAGGCCGCGGTGGCGGGGGAGATCGCGCGCAGCCTGATCGCCCGCCCCCGGCTGTGCGAACTGATCAGCGGCATGGCCGCGGTGCTGGAACGCAACATCACCGTGGAGTTCGCCCGCACCTTCAAACGCGAGGCCACCCAGCACACCCTCCGCCTGGCCGCCCAGGTCCGCGCCGCCCTGCCCCAGCTCGACGCGGCCGCGGCCACGCACTTCGCGGCAGCGGTGTTCGTCATCACCGGCGGCCTGTGGCCCTATGCCAACCCGACCGAGCAGATCGCCCAGGTGATGGCCGAGATGCGGGTGCCACCGGCCGCGGAGATGTTCCGGACCAGCCTCGTCCAGGGCCTGACCAACCAGCTCATCGGGCTGTCCGCCGTGGTGGAGTCGTGACAAATTCACGGCTGAGGCATGAGTGACTCGACTGTTGTCGAAGTCGATCCGCGGTCAGGCTTATCGGTGTGGCCATGGGATCAACAGCGGGACATTTTCGTCGATGGTTGCCAAGATTCGCGTTTGTCGCGGCCTTGATGGCAGTGAGTGGGATGGTGACCTATACGAAGGCGTCGGCAGGCGTCAATATCAACATTGCTCCGCCGCCTGACATCCCGCCCCCGGTGTGCAAACCCGAGTCCCAGTTTGCCGGTCCTTTTTCAGTGGGCCTACAGCAAGACAACCGTCTGGCAGAAGAAGGGGGAAGCTCCTCGCCGGACGCACCATTTCTGGATTTCCTACAGCAGCAACCTGAACCCGCTCGCTCTTGCCCGTGAGGTGACCTGCGCGGCCTGAACGGGTGTGGCCGGAGCGACCGGCCACATCCGCGTTCAGTGCTCAGCCCAGGCGATAGGCCCGGACGTTCGTCTGCTCGATCGAATCACCGGTGTTGTCGACGGCCTTGGCCCGCAACGAGACGAAGTAGGCGAACTGTCGCGCCAGGTCGTCAGGTACCAGCGCGGGGTCGCCACCGAGCAGTTCTAGCTCGTCATCGTGGTAGCAAAAGGTCCAGCCGTTGACCGGGCCGGGCCGGGGTACGTCAACGAACACCTTTGCGAGGTCCATGCCTTCACGCTACGTCTTCATGTTCACTCCAATTCCGTTCTGCTCGAAACCGTTCTGTCCGATCACCGGCCACCACGCCTCAACCCGAAGGCGCCAGGTCCCATCTAGCACCTGCCAGGTCGCATCTGGCATTTGCCGCCGGGCTTGGCCCCGGACGGCGTCCAAGACCGCGGGCAGGCCGCCGCCGGGCAGTTTTGGCAGGTCAGATAGGCGATTCCGGGGTGGGTTGCGCACGTCATCGGGTCGGCCATTCGCCGGTCAGCTCGTGCCGACGCACCACCAGTGGTGATCAACGCCAGATCGCGACTGCCACCCAGCCCATGCCCGCCAGACCCCGACTACCGCTCCAGCAGTGCGCGCCTAGCGATCGCTAGAACTGGCCTGGCGCCTTCGGGGTGAGCGTCGACCGACGGCGTGGTGATGCGAAGAGGTGGCGAAGAATGACGATCCTGGTGGCTGGGGCGACTGGCACGGTGGGCCGAGAGGTGGTGCGGCAGCTGCTGGCCGGGGGGCACCGGGTGCGGGCGCTGACGCGGAACCCGGAGCAGGCTGGGCTGCCCGCCGAGGTCGAGCTGGCCCGTGGCGATCTGAGCAACCCGGCGAGCGTGGAGCCCGCGCTGGAGGGTGTCACCGGTCTGCACATGATCACGGTGGCCGGGCACGGGACGGTGGACACTGGACACGAGCTGGTGGCGCTGGCGGCGCGGGCCGGTGTCCAGCGGGTCAGCGTGCTCGGTGGCTGGGAGGAGACCAGCGTCGAGCAGGCGCTCTCCGCCAGCGAACTGGGGTGGACCTGGCTGCGGCCGGTGGAGTTCATGGCCAATGCCACCGAGTGGGCCGAGGAGATCCGCACCGAGGGCCTGGTCCGGGTGTTCGGCAACGCGCCGAGCGCGGCCGTGCACGAGGCCGACATCGCCGCCGTGGCGGTGGCCGCCCTCACCCAGGACGGGCACGCGGGCCAGAGCTACCTGCTGACCGGGCCCGAGGCGCTCACCGCGGCGGAGCGGATCGCCTTACTGTCCGCGGCGACCGGGCACGAGATCAAGGTCGTGCAGCAGACCGAGGAGGAGCTGCGGGCCGGGATGGCCGCGGCGGGCATGGACTCCGACTACATCGACTTCGCGGTCGAGCTGGGGGCCAACCCGCCGGACATCGGCAAGCACCCGGTGCCCACCGTCGGCGAGGTCGTCGGGCGGCCCGCGCTGACCTTCGCCCAGTGGGCCACCGAGAACGCCGACCTGTTCCGGCCCGACAAGGGAAGTCAGTGACGATCTCCCCGTTCCGGATCGCCATCCCCGAGGTGGATCTGGTCGACCTGCGCGTCCGGCTGGCGGCCACCCGCTGGCCGGACGCGTTACCCGGCGTCGGCTGGAGCCGTGGAGTGCCGCCGGACTACCTGCGTGCGCTGGTCGAGTACTGGCGTACCACCTACGACTGGCGCGCGCAGGAGGCAGCGCTCAACGAGTTCCCGCAGTTCACCACGGAGATCGACGGGCAGACCGTGCATTTCCTGCACGTCACCTCCGCCGAGCCCGGGGCGACTCCGCTGATCCTCTTACACGGCTGGCCAGGCTCGTTCGTGGAGTTCCAGGACGTCATCGGTCCGCTGACCGATCCGGTCGCCCACGGCGGCGACCCGGCTGACGCCTTCCACCTGGTGATCCCGTCCCTGCCCGGCTTCGCCTTCTCCTCGCCGCTGGCCGAACCCGGCTGGAACAGCAAGAGGATGGCGGCCGCGATGGTCGAGCTGATGGCCCGGCTGGGCTATGCGCGATACGGGGTGCAGGGTGGCGACACGGGTTCCTGGGTCGGGCCGGACATCGGGCGGCTGGTCCCGGACCGAGTCGTCGGCGTGCACGTGAATGCCCTGATGTCCTTCCCGATCGGGGCCGAAGGCGAACTGGACGAGCTGAGCGAGCCCGACGCGGACCGCTGGGCGAGGATGCAGAACTTCAACGACGGCTACCTCCAGGTCCAGTCCCAGCGTCCGCAGACCCTGGCCTATGCCCTGCACGACTCACCGGTGGGGCAGCTGGCCTGGATCATGGAGAAGTTCAAGGAGCTGACCTTCCCGGAGAAAGGACTGCCAGAGGAGGCCATCCCCTGGGACCGGATGCTGACCGATATCAGCCTCTACTGGCTGACCGGCACCGCGGGATCGGCGTCCCAGATCTACTACGAGAGCATCACCGCGGCCGCCTGGTCCGAGGAGGACTCCGGGGACAGCACCACATCCAGTGGGGTGTCGACCGGGGTGCTGGTGGGGCCCATGGATGTCACCATCCGCCGGTTCGCCGAACGAGACCACAACATCGTCCGCTGGACCGAGTACGACCGTGGCGGTCACTTCTTCGCCATGGAAGCGCCGGAGCTGTTCACCGCGGATGTGCGCGACTTCTTCCGCGGCCTGCCCCGGCCGTAATCCGGGCGTGGCCAGGGCGGACAGTCACCGCCGCCATGTCACAGTCGCCACTTCACCGGCGTCACTGGCCGATACCGGCAGGTGGCGCCGGTGAACACGGCCTCCCGGAGATGCCGGGCCAGCTCCGGATGCCGGGTGTCCAAGCGGCGCAACGTGTCCCGGATGCGGTTGGTCACGGCCTTGCGTGCGCGTTCCGCCTCATCGCCCAGGCGGCGGGACCGTCCCAGCAGACCGGTGGCCGCGCGCAGCTCGTCGATCAACGCCTGTCGTTCCCGATCCAGCGCCATGGCCCGTCGATCGTCCACGGCATCCTCGATCTCCTCCTCCAACGCCACCAGCCGCCGCCGATAGGCTGCCTTGGCCGCGTCATCAAGCAGGTCATCCCCGCCAAAACCGCGAGCCGCGGCCACCACCTCGCCACCCTCCGGCGCCAGCAGTCGCACCGCCGATGCCTCCCCATCCGGCGCACCCAGCAGGAAGTGCAGATCCCGAAGCCCCTTGGTGTCCGCGAGGTGGATGGTTCGGCCACCGAAGCTGAGCGTCCACACCCCGTCCTCGGACCGGAACACGTTCTCCCCCAGCGAGGCGACGGCGGAAGGCTCGGCCGGCGTGCCGACGGGTTGTTCGCCCGGCGCGGCAGGGGAAGTGGCAGCGGGAGAGGTCTGGTCGGCAGGGGACGTGGCAGGCGGAGCGGTCTGGTCGGCAGGGGACGTGGCAGGTGGAGCGGTCTGGTCGGCGCGGGGCGCGACTGGCGAAGCCGGCGGCCCAAGGCCGACAGCGTGCGGTGCGACGGGGTGGCCACCCGGAGGTGTTGCGGGAGTGGCTGGGCTGCTGCCTGGCAACATGACCGGGGTGGCTGAGCCACTGTCCGGAGATGGGGCTGCCGGCGTGGTTGGCCCGTTCTCGGTCGCGGGCGGCGGCGACACCTGTGCGGCGCCGGACCCCGCGGGTGGCCCATCGCGGTCGGCCGTGCTGGCCCGCGTGGCTGTGCTGGCCCGCGTGGCCGCCGTCGCCTGCATGGGCGGCACTGCCTGCACGGGAAGTGCTGCCTGCACGGGAAGTGCGGCCTGCCCTGGAAGCGCTGCCTGCCCTGGAAGCATTTCCCGGGCGGGCAACATCGCCTGCCCCGGCAGCGCCATCTCCAGCCGCGCGGCCTCCTCCTCCGCGACCGCGAGCAGCGCCCGGCCCGTCTCGTCATCGGCGTCCCTGGCCAGCAGAACCCGCGCGAGGTTGGCGCGGGCCTCCGCGATCCAGGGGTGGGCGTTCAGACGGGTGGCGGCTTCGATCACGGCGGTGTAGCCGGTGATGGCGGCCGGCCAGTTGCCCTCGGCGGCGTCCAGGGCGGCCAGCCAGCCGCGGACAGGGCCTTCGACCACCACTGTGCCGGTGAGTGCCCACTGGTCGGCGTAGGGGAGCAGGTCGGCGCGGATGGCGGCGATCTGGGCCGGGTTGGCGGACAGGATGGCGACCTCGGTGCGTAGGCGGAGCCAGAGGGCCTTGAACCAGCGGGACGGGGTGCCTTCCTCGGCCAGGAGGCGGGTGGCGGTGTCCAGGTCGCCGTGGTGGGTGGCGAGTACCGCGTCCAGCAGCGGCAGGAAGTGGGGGTCGCGGTGGGACAGGATGCGGAGCAGTTCCTCGGGGCGGCCCTGGCGCAGGGCGATGGCAGTGCGTTGCAGGGTCCAGAGGTCGTGGGCGTTGAAGTAGGGCTGGTCGCCGGTGTCCCTGGCCCGGTCGGCCTGGGTGCGGGCGGCGGCGAACTCGCCGCGCAGGGTGGCCAGCAGGGCGCCGCTGACTTCGGCCTCGTGGCGGTGGACCGGGAGGTTGGTGCGGGCGGCCATGACCTGGACTGCCTGGTGGGCGGCCTGATGGGCGGGATCGCCCAGTTCCAGCAGGGTGCTGGCGCGCCAGGCGGTGGCCTCGAAGGTCAGGTTGGCGTCCTGGGTGCGGTGGGCCAGGTCCAGGAGTTCGACGGTCAGGTCGGCGCGGGCCTGGGCGGTGTCCATGGCCCAGAGCGAGCCCAGGCGGGCCAGCAGCGCGAAGCGCAGCGAGCTGTCATCGCCGACCTGGCGGGCCAGGTTGGCGGCGTGGCGGCTGAGGTCGTTGCCGGTTTGCTCGTGATCGGCCGGGGCGTCCGGGACCAGCCGGTTGTGCACGGCCCGGATGAAGACCAGGTGCTCGGGGTCGGCGCGGTCCTGGCGGCTCAGCCAGAACAGGGTCAGGGCGGTGCGGGCCAGGAGTTCGGGGTCGTTCAGGTCGCGGGCGGTGGTCATGGCGGCGGTGAAGGCGGCACGGGCGGTGGCCCGGTCGCCCGCCAGGTGGGCGGACTCGCCGAGATGCAGCTGGATGCGAGCCCGGTGGAGCTGGCCGCGGGGGTGGGTCCGAGCGGGGTGAGGCGGGGCTGTGTGGTCTGGGGCGGGGTGGGGTGGGGCGGTGTCAGCCGGGGCGGGGTTGGGGAGGTGGTGCAGGGCGTTGCGGTAGTGGCGGGCGGCTTCGTCGAAGGCGAAGCGGGCGGTGGCTTCTTCGGCGGCGGTGAGTTGGTGGCGCAGGACTTCCGCCGCGGGCAGGGCTGTGGCGCCGTGATGGGCGTGGTGGGCCAGTTCGGCGGGGAGCAACAGTGCTGCCAGGGCCGGGTTGGTGGCGGCGTTGACCACGGCCGCGTGGCGGGTGGCGGGAGTGGACAGTCCATTTCGGACTGTGTCGCGGAGCAGGTCGTGCTGGAAGCGGATGTGGTTGCCGTCGTGGCGGATCAGGCGAGCTGCCTGAGCCTGGTCGAGCAGGCGGGGTACGGGTGCGGTGGGGTGCAGGGCGGTCAGCAGGTCCCGGTGGGCGGTGTGGCCCAGGATCGCCACGGTGCCGAGCAGGTCCACGACCTGGTCCGGGAGGCGGGAAAGTCTGCGGTGCAGCAGGGCGCTGATGCCTGGGTCCAGGGTGTCCAGGGGGCTGCCGCCCTGCCAGAGGCGGGCGGTTTGTTCTACGAAGAAGGGGTTTCCGGCGGTGCGGTGGTGGATGTGGGTCACCAGGTCCGCGTCGGGGGTCACGCCGGTGGTGCGGAGGATGAGTTCGCCGACCGCCTGTTCGTCCAGGCCGCCGAGGGGGAGCTGGATTGCCTTGGCGGACAGGGCGGGCAGGGTGGCGGCCAGGGGATGCCCGGGGTCGTTGACCTCGCCGTCGCGATAGGTGGCGACGATGACCAAGGTGCTGTGGCGGGTGTGCTGGACCACGAATTCGAGCAGGGTGATCGAGGCCGTGTCGGCCCAGTGCAGGTCTTCCAGGACCAGCAGTACCGGGTGGCGGGCGGCTAGCGTGGTCAGGAGTTCGGTGAGGGCGTCGGCCAGCGGGAATTCAGCTGGTTCGCGTTCGCCGAGCAGGGCTTCCAGGGTGGGGGCCGCGGCTGCCCATTCGGCGGGGGTGGCGGCGGCGCGCAGGGCCCGGGTGATCTGCACCCACGGCCAGCGATCGGGCACGCCGGCGTCGCCCCAGCAGGCTCCGGTGAGCACCAGGGCGTCAGTCTGCGCGGACACGGCGGTGACCAGGCTGGTCTTGCCGATCCCGGCCTCGCCGGTGACCAGCACGAAGCCACCACGGCCCACGGCGGCGCGCAGGGTGGCGATGGCTTCGGTGCGACCGAGCAGTTCTGGCACGAACACGCTTCGCAGTATTCCGGCGCGGGCCGACAAGTGCACTTGACCCCCTCAGCGGCTCGTGACGATCAGGTCTGCCTTCTCGGACGTTGTCAGCGGGGCGGGGACCTAGTTCACTCGGCCGGGCTGTCCTGGCGTCGTCCCATGGCTGGGCCTTCGCTGACCTGGAGGGGATGTGGTCGTGGGTAGGGCTGGCGGCGCGCGGTCGTTCGAGGGCAGGCATGTGGTGATCACCGGCGGGTCCAGCGGGATCGGACTGGCCACCGCCCGGCTGCTGGCCGCCCGGGGCGCGCGGTTGTCCTTGCTGGCGCGGACGCCGGAGCGGTTGGACGCGGCGGTCGCGGAGCTGCGGGAGCTGGGCGCGCGGGCGCTGGCGGTGCCGGTTGATGTCACCGATCAGGTGGCGGTGCAGGCGGCGATCAGGCTGGCGGGGGCCGAATTCGGGCCGTGCGATGTCTTGATCACCTGTGCCGGGATTGCCCGGCCGGGGCACTTCGGCGAGCTGGCGGATCAGGTTTTCCGGGAGACCGTGGAGGTCGACTACTTCGGCACGCTCTGGCCGATCCGGGCGGTGGCGCCGGAGATGGTGCGGCGGGGTTCGGGATCGATCGTCGGGGTGTCCTCGATGCTGGGGATGATCGGGATTTTCGGCTACACCGCCTACGCCCCGGCCAAGTTCGCGGTGCGTGGACTGCTGGAGACGCTGGGCACCGAGTTGCGGCCGCACGGGGTGCACGTGGGGTGTGTGTATCCGCCGGATGTGGACACACCGCAACTGGCGTATGAGAACCAGTTCAAGCCCGCCGAGACGCACGCGATCAGCGGCACGGTACGGCCGATGACCGCCGAGGCGGTGGCCGGCGCGATCGTGCGCGGGATCCAGCGGCGGTCGGTCACGATCGTGCCGGATCGGCAGGCCGGGCTGCTGACCTACCTGGCCGCGGTGTGCCCGCCGTTGATCCGGTACCTGATCGATCGCAAGGTGCGGCGCGCTCGCCGGGGCTGACGATGGCGCCGCCGGTCCACAGTGGAGCCGCGACGTGAGCTGGATCGCGTGACAGCGCTGGCGGGCATCGACAATCCTGATCCAGTCCGGGTGCCGGATCTCACCGCACACGCACGCGCCTGGCCCGTGGGGACTGCCCGGAACAGCGCTGGGCCAGCGTGATCGGGGCGTCGGCCTGCTCACCCGAGCTGCCCCTGGAACAGGCTCCGGGGCAGTGATCCCATCCTCCCCTGACCAGTCGGACAGGTGTGGCGGCAATCGGCCCCTAGGATGGGCGATTGCTGAGGGGTCACAGGAAGGACGGTAGGTGCCGCGGCCAGAGCTGCCAGTGGATCCGGACGCAGGAGAATTGCAGCGGTTCGCCTTCGAACTGCGGCGGTTGCGGGAGAAGGCGGGGAATCCGTCCTATCGGGACCTCGCCAGGCTGGTGCACTACTCGGTGAGCACGCTCTCCGAGGCAGCGCGCGGGCGCAAACTGCCCAGTCTGGCGGTGACCCTGGCCTATGTGCGCGCCTGTGGCGGCGAGGAGGCCGAGTGGGAGGCCCGCTGGCGGGACCTGGCCAAGGAGATCGACCAGGACGCGCTCGCCGGGCTGGCCGCCGAGGAGCTGAACGCGCCCTACGTCGGGCTCACCGCCTACGGTCCGGGTGACGCCGATCGCTTCTTCGGCCGGGAAAGCCTGGTCAACCAGGTGCTGGAGCTGCTCGCGGTGCGGGCGCTGGTGGTGGTCGTGGGCGCTTCCGGCTCGGGCAAGTCCTCGGTGCTGCGCGCCGGGGTGCTGCCGCGGCTGGAGCACGGCGTGCTGCTCACCCCTGGCCCGCACCCGATGGACGAGGTCGGGTTCCTGCTCGACGGATCCCGGCCGGCCGAGGCCGAGCTGGTGCTGGTGGTGGACCAGTTCGAGGAGTTGTTCACCCGCTGCCACGACCCGGCCGAGCGGCAGCGTTTCGTCACCGCGCTGACCTCGGCCGCGGCCACCACCGACGGCCGGGTCAAGGTGGTCATCGGCCTGCGCGCGGACTTCTACGCGCACTGCGCCCGCTACCCCGAACTGGCCGAGGCCCTGCAGGACGGGCAGATCCTGGCCGCGCCGATGACGGTGGAACAGCTCCGGCAGGCGATCACCCGGCCCGCGGTCAACGCGGGCAACGCGGTGGAGACCGCGCTGGTCACCCGGCTGGTCAGCGAGGCGGCCGGGCAGCCGGGAGTGCTGCCGCTGCTCTCGCACGCGCTGGTGGAGACCTGGCGCCGCCGCCGCGGCAACACCCTCACCCTGGCCGGTTACGAGGCCAGCGGCGGGATCGAGGGCGCGATCGGGCAGACCGCGGAGAGCGTCTACGACAGCTTCACCGACACCCAGCAGGACCTGGCCCGGCAGGTGTTCCTGCGGCTGATCGAACTCGGCGAGGGCACCGAGGACACCAAGCGCCGGGTCGCCAGGACCGAGCTGGACACCGGCGAACCCGAGCTGACCGTGGTGCTGGAACGCTTGGCGCAGGCCAGGTTGCTCACCCTCAACCAGGATCACGCCGACCTCGCGCACGAGGCGATCATCCGTTGCTGGCCCAGACTGCGGGAATGGCTGACCGAGGACCGGGACGGCCTGCGCACCGCGCGCCGGCTGGGCGAGGCCGCCGAGGAGTGGGTGCGGCTGGACCGCGATCCGGGCGCGCTCTACCGCGGCGCGCAGCTGGCGCTGGCCACCGACTGGGCCCGGCGCGGACCCGACCGGGTGCTCAACCGCGGTGAGCAGGACTTCCTGACCGCCAGCACCGCCGCCGAGCACAAGGAGGAGCGGGTCCGGCGGCACCGGGACCGGCGGCTGCGTCAGCTGGTCGCGTTGCTGACCACGTTGCTGCTGCTGACCGGCACCGCCACCGGATTCGCGGTGTGGGCCGAGCAGCGCACCGCGGCGCAGCGCACCAGCGCGCTGGTGCAGAAGGCGGTGGTGCAGGCCGAGGCGTTGCGGGCGACCAACCCGGCGCTGTCCTGGCAGCTCCGGCTGGCCGCCTACCGCGCCGATCCGGTGCGCGAGTCCGCGGACAGCGTGCTCAGCACCTCGGCGGAACCCTTCACCACCATCATCGGCCCGCATTCCCGGGCCACCTCGGCCACCCTGTTCCACCCCACCGAGCCGCTGCTGGTGATCGGTGGCGCCGATGACGACCGGGTGGTGCGGCTGTGGGATGTCCGCGACCGGCACCGGCCCAAGCTTCTGTCCACTATGGACGGACATCACGCGGGACTGCACAACGCCGCGTGGAGCAAGGACGGCAAGCTGCTGGCCACCGCGGCGCTGGATCGCACGGCCCGGCTGTGGGACCTCACCGATCCGAGCCGGCCGCGGGCACTCGGCCTGCTCACCGGGCACAGCGGCAACGTCGAGGACGTCGACTTCAGCGCCGACGGGAAGCTGCTGGTCACCGTCGCGGTGGACAAGACGCTGCGGATGTGGGACATCGCCAACCCGGACCGGCCGCAGCTGCTCAGCGTGACCGAGGCGCACGCCGACCTGATCCACGCGGTCGGGTTCAGCCCGGTCCGCCCGCTGCTGGCCACCGCGGGCTGGGACGGGCTGGTCAAGCTCTGGGACGTCAGCGAGCCGCGGCGGCCACGGGAGATTCCCTTCCCCGGCAAGCATGCCGACGGGGTGCAGGACGCGGTGTTCAGCGCGGACGGCAAGCTGCTGGCCACCTCGGGCACCGACCGGCTGATCAAGCTGTGGGACATCAGGGATCCGGCCCGCCCGGTGGAACTGTCCACCATGACCGGGCACACCCAGGCGGTGCACGCGGTCACCTTCGCCCCCGGCGGCACCGCGCTGGCCAGCACCAGCGCCGATGCCTCCACCCGGCTGTGGGACATCACCGATCCGCGGCGGCCGCGAGAGCTGGCCGTGGTGCGTGGGCACACCGACGCGGTGTGGCGCGCCTCGTTCAGCCCTGACGGCATCACCCTGGCCACCAGCAGCGACGACCGCACGGTGAAGCTGGCCGATCTGCGCCGCCAGGGCCTGCCGCAGCACGCCGACTCGATCAGCGCGATGGCCTACAGCTCGAACGGCAAACTGGTGGTGACCAGCGGCTCGGACCGGGTGCCCAGTATCTGGCAGGTCACCGACGACAACCTGGTGGAGCCGGTGGCCAGGCTGCCCGAGCACGGCGGCCCGGTGGACAGCGTGGTGATCAGCAAGGACGGCAGGCATCTGTTCACCGCGAGCCTGGACCGCCTGGTCCGGGTCTGGGACCTGGCCGATCCGGCGCGCCCGAAGCTGCTCTCCACCCTGGCCGGGCATGAGAACGCGGTGGACACGGTGGCCGTGCACCCCGACGGCACCCTGGTCGCCACCTCCAGCTGGGACAACCGGATCGGCCTGTGGGACCTGCGGGATCCGGCCAAGCCGGGCAAGCCGATCATGCTGGTCGAGCACAACGGGGACGTGCTGGATGTCGGCTTCAGCCCGGACGGCAAGCTGCTGGCCTCGGCCGGACTGGACGGCACGGTCCGCCTGTGGGATCTCACCGACCGCACCGCGCCCAGGGAGGTCGCCTCGCTGCGCGATCATCCCGGCGGCGCCACCGGGGCGGTGTTCAGCCCGAACAGCCGGAACCTGGTGACCTTCGGCAACGATCACCGGCTGCAGATCTGGGATATCAGCGAACCGGCCCGCGCCGCGGTGCTGGCCGAGATCGGCGACAGCGGCTCGACCGTGCAGTCGGTGGCCTTCAGCCCGGACGGGAACACCCTGGCGGTGGCCGACAACGAGGGGGTCATCCGCCTGCACAACCTCGCCGATCCGGCCAAGCCGAGCGAGTTCGCCACCCTCAGCGGCCACGGCAACACCGTCTACCAGGCCCAGTTCAGCCCGGACGGCAAGCGGGTGGCCAGCGTGAGCGCCGACCGCACGCTGCGGATCTGGGACATCGACACCGAGCGCGCGGCGGCGCGGATCTGCGCGATGGCCTATCCGCGGATCACCGAGCAGCAGTGGGAGAAATACCTGCCGGGACTGGACTATCAGCCGCCCTGCCCGGCCTGACCCTCAGCCGATCCGGCCCGGTGCGGGCGGGCCGGTGAAGACCACGGACAACCGCGTGATCCGGTCCGCCGCGTCGAGACCGTAGACAGCCCGCATCGGGACGTCGACGGTGTCGCCGCGACGACCAGGCCCACGCCGGGCGCGCGGTGCACCGGGTCGGCGAACATCAGCGGCACCGAGCAGCCCAGGGTGTTGCCGTACTCGCGCAGCACCCGGTAGGAGGAGGTGACCGCCGCGCCGTCCGGGTCGATGCCGAACTCCTCGCACAGCCCGTCCAGGATCCGGTTGCTGCCGGTGTGCAACAGCACCGGGTTGGCTTCGGACGGCTTGTCCAGCCCGCTGGTCCCGGTGGCCAGCAGGGAACGCACGGTGCTGGTGGCGTAGTGCGTGCCGTGCGGGGTGACCTCCGCGCTGAGGGTGTAGAGCCGCCGCCCGTGCACCACCGGCAGGTCTGAGCCGCCATCGGGCACGGTGCCCAGTTCGGCGTCCGCGGGCAGTTCGTTGGTCAGGTGCGTCACCGGCCCGAACACCGGCCCGTCGCCGTCCGCGCCCAGCAGCATCGCGACCGAGGCGTCGCCGAAAAGGAAACCGTGCATCGCGTTCACGGTGTCCTGGCGCCGGTCCGCGGTCACCTCGCTGAAGTGCGCGTACTCCCCGGGCAGCGGGGGCGAGAGCGGGGTGATCGCGTCCAGGAAGCAGACCAGGACGTGCTTGCCGGGTTCGGCGGTGAGGAACCAGCGCGCGGTGTCCACCACCTTGGCAATGACGGAGCAACCCAGGTACTCCAGGCTCAGCGCCACCGCTTCGCGCGGGATCTCCGGCAGCAGCGCGAACAGGTCGCACACCAGACTCGGCAGCAGCCGCCCCGGACTGCTGGTCACCCCGAGCACCAGGCCGATCGAGGCTGGGTCCACCTCGGCCTTGGCCAGGCGACTGCGCACCGCCCGCGCGCCCAGTCCGGCCAGCATTCCGGTCAGCCGGTCGCTGAGCCTGCCGTCCGCGGCGGCCAGCAGCTCGTCCGTGGTGTAGCGGGAGGGCGGGAGTTCGGCGGCGACGGCGAGCAGGCAGGGGTCGGGCATCAGGCGGCTCCGCGCGGCTTCGGAAACGGCGTGGCCACATGACCATAGGACGGCTGGGACCGCGAGACCGGTGCGCGCGGGTGGCCGGACCCGGTCAGGATCAGTCCTGGGCTGAGCGCCGTTCCCTTACCCCGCGCCGGATCCCGGCCGCCACCGCCAGCAGGGCCAGCACGATCATGCCGATCTCGGTCCACCTCCCGAGCCGGTCGGCGATGGTGGTGGCGGTGCGCAGCGGCAGGGTCTCGGTGAGGGTGCCCGGGGTGTACATGTTCAGCGACTGCGTCACGGTGCCGTCCGGGCGGATGGTGGCGCTGACGCCGCTGGTGGCCGCGACCACCACCGCGCGGCCGTGTTCCACCGCGCGCAGCCGGGCCATGGCCAGCTGCTGGTAGGTCATGTCGCCGCGGCCGAACCAGGCGTTGTTGGTGGGCACGATGAGCAGCTGGGCGCCGTTGTCCACGTCCTCGCGCAGCACGTAGTCGTAGGCGACCTCGTAGCAGATGGCCACGCCGAGCGGGGCGCCCGCGGCGGTGAGCACGCCGGGGCGGGTGCCCGCGATCAGGTCGGCGCTGTCGGCGAAGGGAGAGAACAGCCGGGCGACCTCGCGCAGGGGCATGAACTCGGAGAACGGGACCAGCTGCTGCTTGACGTAGCGGGGGCCCTGGCCGGTGACCGGATCCCAGGTGACGTAGGCGTTCTCCTGGCCACTGGGTACCCGGTACAGGCCGCCGATCAGGGTGGGCACGCCGAGTTCGGCGACGGCGGCGTCGATGGCGGGGTCGGGGCCGTTGAAGCCGGTGGTGGACTCGGGCCAGACGACCAGGTCGGGTTTGGGCGAGGTGCCCGCGCGGATGGCGGCGGCCAGTTCGCGGCTGGTCTGGAGGTGGTTGCGGCGGATGGTGGGCAGTTCGCCGAGCAGCCGGATGCCGACGTCGGGGGCGTTGCCCTGCACCACGGCGATGGTGCGGGTGCCGGTCTGGGCGTCCACGCCGACCAGCGGCCAGGCGGCCAGCGCGGCGACCACCGGCAGCACCACTGGGATGGCCAAACCAACCCAGCCGCGCGCCGACACGGTCGCGCGGGCCCGCAGGATCAGTGCGGACAGGCCAAAACCGAGCAGCGCCACGGCGAAGGACACCAGCGGCACCCCGCCAATCGCGGCCAGCCCGAGCAGCGGCCCCTCGACCTGCCCGAAGGCCAGCTTGCCCCACGGGAAGCCGCCGTAGGGAAACCGGCCGCGCACCGCCTCGGAGAGCACGAACAGCAGCGCCAGCCACACCGGCGCGCCGGGCAACCGGGCGACCAGCGGCATCAGCGCACCGGCCGCGGTGAGGTAGAGCGCCATCACCAGGGACAGGCCGAGCCAGGGCCACGGACCCAGGTCGCGGCCGAGGAAGTCCTGGAGCCACAACAGGTGCAGCAGGAAGAAGGACAGGGCGAACAGCAGACTGTAGCCGGCGGCCGCGCGTTTGGACCGCTCGTGCAGGACCAGGCCGTAGCTGGCGATCGCGATCGGGGCCAGCCACCAGAACTGGTGTGGCGGGAAACTGAAATAGAGCAGCACACCCGCGCCGATCGCGGCCGGTACCCGCAGCAGCCAGTCCCGCCGGGGCGAAGGCGTGCCGGAGGGCGGTGTTGTCCGCGCTGTCACTCGCCGCAACCCGGCAACCACACCGGCCACCTCCATTCCATGCCGGACACGATCACAGCACGCCGGAGCCGGGCCGGGCACACCGGGGCAGCTCGACGGCCCGTACGCCGGAGCGCACGGGCCGCCGTCCCCCTGCCCGGAGGAGTCTCAGCCGAAGCAGAACGCCTGCCCGGAGCCGAAGCTCCAGCACTGGACCTGCTTGCTGGTGGAGTTGCTGTTGCCGGTCTTGTCGGTCACGGTCAGCTTGACCGCGTAGCTGGCCTGCTTGTTCGGGTAACTGTGGCTGGTGGTCGCGCCGGTGCCGGTCTGGCCGTCGCCGAAGTCCCAGGCGTAGGCGTCGATGTCGTTGTCCGGGTCGGTGCTGCCGCTGCCGTTGAACGAGCACTTGTCGCGCTGGCAGGACACGGTGAAGGAGGCCGTCGGCGGCTGACCGGCCGGGGGCTTGCCCGCGCGCACCGACTTGGTGACCGGAGCGGAGGTGGCGCCCTTGTCGTCGGTGACGGTCAGGGTGACCCGGTACTCGCCGTCCTTGGCGTAGGTGTGCGAGGGCTTGGCGCCCTCGCCGGTGGCGGTGTCGCCGAACTCCCACTTGTAGCCGGTGATCGAGCTGCCGCCGGTGCCGGGCTTGGACGCGGAGCCGTCGAAGGAGCAGGTCAGCGAGTTGGCGCAGTCGCCGGTGAACTCGGCGGACGGCTTGCCGGGCTGGGTGCCGCCGCCGAACTTGCTGACGTCGAGGAACTTGTTCGGCGAGCCGGGGCCGATGTTGCGCACCACGCCGGACTGGGCGTTGTTCACCAGCGCGTCCCGCACCTGCTGCGGGCTGGCTCCGGTGTTGGCGGCCAGGTACAGCGCCGCGCCGCCGGTGACGTGCGGGGCGGCCATCGAGGTGCCCTGCATGCCCCTGCTGCCGTTGTTGTCGGAGTTGCTGGCCGAGTTGATGTTGGAGCCGGGCGCGTAGATGTCCACGCAGGACCCGTGGTTGGAGTAGCCGGCCTCGGTGTTCTGCTCGTCCTGGGTGGCCGCCACGGTGATCGCCTCGGGCAGCTTGGCCGGGCTGACGTTGCAGGCGTCCTGGTTCTCGTTGCCCGCCGCCACCACCCAGGTGATGCCGGCCGCGATGGAGTTCTTCATCGCCCGGTTGATGCCCTCGGGGTCCGCGCCCGCGCCGCCGGAGGTCCAGCTCGCGTTGGCCACCGCGGGCTTGCGCGCGTTCTGGGTGACCCAGTCGATGCCCTTGATCGAGGCGGCGTCCGGGCCGTTGCCGTCGCAGCCCAGCACCTTCACCCCGATGATGGTGACGTCCTTGGCCACCCCGTACGCCTCGCTGCTGGAGGTGCCGCCGGTGTGCGTGCCGTGGCCCTGGTCGAACTGGCCCTTGCAGTCGTTGACGTTGGTGTCGTTGTCGATGAAGTCGTAGCCGGACTTGGCCCGGCCCTCGAAGGAGACGTGGTCCAGGTTCAGCTCGGTGTCGGTGTTGTACACGGTGACGCCGGTGCCGGTGTTGGGGTACTTGTAGGTGCCGTCGTTGGCGCCGTCGATCTGGTCCAGGCCCCAGGGCGCGTTCGGCTGCTCACCGGCGGGCGCCTTGACCGTGGCCGCGCGGACCCACAGCGACTGCTGCACGAAGTCCACCTTGGGATCTGCGGCCAGCCGCTCGGCCTGCCGGGGCGACATCGCCACCGAGAATCCACGCAACGCGGCTGAGTATGTGAAACCAATCGTGCCGCCGTAGACCTGGGTCAGTGCGGCGGATTCGGCGCTCACCGCGGTGGCGGCGGAGGCGTCCAGGGACCCGGCCCCGCGCAGGCCCACGATGTACTGGCCGGGGATGGCCTCCGCCGCGCCCGCGTTGAGCACCACGCCGGTGGCCTCGGCCTGCGCGGCCGGACCGGCCGCCAAGGCCAGCGCGGTGCTGACGATCAGTGTTCCGAGTGTTCTTCGCATGCGGTGCTCCGTTTGTCTCGCAGGGGAAACGGATGCAGTGAGCATGGTCAGCACGGGGGAGCGGGAACAATCCGAGGACCTATCCGTAGTGGTACGGATTTATTGCCCTACCGAGTGGGTGGTTGGCACCGGGTCCGGCGACTTCGGTAACCTCGGCCGCCGGTGATCATCACGATCGGCGGTTCGTGGACGATGGTGGAGGACTGGATTCCGAGTGGACTGGATCTCGGGCGGCCCAGCGCGGCCCGGATCTATGACTACCTGCTCGGCGGCGGGCACAATTTCGCGGTGGACCGGGAGTTCGCCGAACGCGCCATCGCCGCGCATCCCGGCGCCAGGGACCTGGCCCAGCTCAACCGCGCCTTTCTCTACCGAGCGGTTGGTTTCCTGGTCAGCCAGGGCGTGCGGCAGTTCCTGGACCTGGGCTCGGGCATCCCGACCCGCGGCAACGTGCACGAGATCGCCCAGTCCGCCGCGCCCGGCAGCCGGGTGGTCTATGTCGACTATGAGGAAGTCGCGGTCGCGCACACCCAGTTGTTGTTGCGGCACAACGACAACGCCGAGGTCGTGCACGCGGACGCGGCCGATGTGGACAAGGTGCTGAACGCGCAGGCGACCCAGCGCCTGCTCGACTTCAGCCAGCCGGTCGGCGTGCTCGCCATGACCCTGTTCCACTACTTCTCCCCGGAACAGGACCCGTTCGGCGTGGCCGCCCGCTACCGCGCGGCCGTGCCCTCGGGCAGCTACTTCGCGCTCACCCACCTCACCGACCATCTGGTCGGCGCGGCCACCGGCGAGATCACCGAGCGGATGCGCGGCACCCGGGATTCGGTGTACGTGCGCGATGTCGGCGCCATCGGCAAGCTCTTCGGCGACTTCGAACTGGTCGAACCCGGCTTGGTGCGGACCTGGGAGTGGCGGCCGGAGGCCTACCTCAACGCCGCGCCGCCCGCGGACGGGGACTGGCTGTGCGCGGGGGTCGCGCGCAAACCCTGAGCGGGTGCGTGGGCTTGACCTTGACGCTGCGTGAGGGTTAAAGACTGCTCGCAAGTCCTAGCCCTACCGAGGGGACACCGGTGCTCACGATCAGCCAGCTCGCGACGGCCGCGGGCGTCACCGTGCGCACCGTGCGCCACTACCACCACATCGGCCTGCTGCCCGAACCCGAACGCGATCGCTCCGGTTACCGGCGCTACAGCGCGCAGATGGCGGTGGACCTGATCCGGATCAAGACCCTGGCCGACGCCGGGGTGCCGCTGGCCCGGATCGACGCGCTGCTGCACGCCCAGCCACCCGAGTTCGCCGCCGCCATCGCCGACCTGGACGCGGAATTGCGGCGCAAGATCGACCAGCTGGCCGAGGATCGCCGCCGGATCGCCGCGCTGACCAGCGGCGAGGGGTTGTACCTGCCGCCGGACATGGTGGCCAACCTGGACCGGGCGCGGGCTCTGGGGGTCAGCGAGCGGGCGGTGCGGCTGGAACGCGACACCTGGGTGCTGTTCCGGGCGCTGGCCCCGGAATCGTTGCCGGAGTGGCTCCGGCAGAAGACGGCCAGTTTCGAGGACCCGGACACGGTGCGGCTCTACCTCACCGCCACCGCGGCGCTGGACTGGGATCCGCACGATCCGCGGGTGGATCAGCTCATCGACGAGATGGACGCCTTCGAGATCGCACGGGACCGGGACACCAGCCGGGACGGGCCGTTGCAGCTGGCGTTCACCCTGATCGCCGAGCAGTCACCGTCGTGGCGGCGGATGCTGGACGTGCTGGCCCAGCGGGCCGAACAACGCCGCGCCGCCGCGGAGTGAGGCGAAAATGGGGGCGGAAGCGCCGCCCCCATCTCACCGCGTGCGTGGCTCAGACGCCGGTGCAGGAGAGCACCTTGAAGGCGCCGTCGCTGGTCTTGGTCGAGACGACCTTGCCGTCCACGGTGATCTTGCAGGTCGCCGAGCCGCCCTTGGCCCCGATGGTGACGACCAGCGAACCGCCCTTGAGCACACCCTTGTTCTCGGTCTGCTTGGTCCAGGGCAGCTTGGCCACCTTCTCCTCCTGCGGCTTGAGCACCTCGCCGTAGGTGACCTCGACGTCGGTGGCGGTGCCGGTGACCTCGTACTCCACCTTGGCCACCCGGTCCAGCTCGTTGCGCACGTTGTTCACCGCCATGGCCGCGAGCACCGTCCAGGTGATGCAGATGCCGAGGCCGACCACCGCGGCGACCAGACCGGAGATCGTCAGGCCCTTGTTGTTGGCCTTGCCGTTCTTGATCCGCACCAGTCCGATGGCGGAAAAGATGATGCCGAGAATGACCAGCGGCCACGCGATCACGCCGAAAAGCGGGATCAGGGAGATGATCAGCCCTACCAGGCCGAGGATGAAACCGGTGGTGCCAATGCCGTTGCTCGGCTGCGGCGCGACCTGCATCGGCTGGACCGGCGGGTAGGGGTGCTGCTGGGACACGTGCGGTTTCCTCTCGCAAGAAAATCCAGGGATCCGGCGCAGAAAAAAGCTCGCCGTGGATTTGTACCGGGCAGACCTTAGGGCCGGCCCGGTCGTTTTTCCAGCCGCGCGGCGTCGTTTGGCTGACATATCGCTAACGCGCCGCGTTAGCCGCCTTGACATCGCAGTCGCGCAGGGCCCCGGCCAGCAGTCCGGCGTACTCGGGCAGCCCGTGCCCGTCCGCCTCGGCGATCGCCGTGACCAGATTGCCACATTCGGCGGCCAGCCACCGTGTGGCCGATGCCGCCCCGGTCAGCTCCGCCGGACTGACCCCTGGCAGCGGGTCGGGCACCGGGGCGTGCGGGCGGTCCGGGAACAGCAGCCGGGCCGCGATCCGGGCACTGTGCAGTTGGCAGTCGAGCAACCGGTGCGCGGCGGCCTTGCGTTGCGCGGCGGTGTCCTCGGCCAGCGCGCGCCCGGCGGCGTACTCGCGCAGCAGATCGGGCAGGCCAAAGCGGTGCGGACCGTCCGGCTCTACCAGGTGCGCGGCGACCAGGATGTCCAGCAGCCGCTGGGTTTCCGCGATCGGCAGACCGGCGATGGCGGCCGCGGTGGTGGCGGTCAGGTCGCGTACGGGCGCGATCGCGGTCAGCCGGAACAGGCGGCGCGCCGGGGGCGCGAGCCGGGTGTAGGACAGGTCGAAGGCGGCGCGCACCGAGGACCGCGGATCACCGTCCAGCGCGAGCCCGCCGAGCCGGTCCCCGCCGCGCAACGCGGCCACGTGCGCGCCGATCGGGCTGCCCGGCCGCCCCGCCAGGTCCACCGCGGCGATGCGCAGGGCCAGCGGCAGCTGACCGCACAGGTCCACCAGATCGGCCACCGCCTGCGGTTCGTCTGCCAGCCGCGCCGCCCCGAGCACCTCGCCCAGCAGCTCGCGACCGGCCTCGGCGGTCAGCGGCCCGAGCGGCAACACCGCCGCCGCGTCGGCCACCGGCAGCCCGCGCAGCCGGTCCCGGCTGGTCACCACCACCAGGCAGCCGGCCGCGCCGGGCAGCAACGGCCGGATGTGCTCGGCGTCGCGGGCGTTGTCCAGCACCAGCAACACCCGCCGGTCGTGCAGCACCGACCGGTACCGCGCGGCCAGCTCCGCCACGTCCGCGGGCAGCCCGTCCAGTGGAATCCCGAACGCCCGCAGCAGCCGGGCCAGCGCCGCGGCGGCGGTCAGCGGCGGGTCCTGGCTGTAGCCGTGCAGGTCCAGGAACAGGTGCCCGTCCGGGAACCGGTGCCCGACCCGGTGCGCCCACCGCACAGCCAGCGCGGTCTTGCCACAACCCGGCGGCCCGGTGATCGCCACCACCGGCAGCCCAGCCGACCGATCGGTAGGTAGAGCTGCGGTCAGCTCGGCGAGTTCGGCGGCCCGCCCGCACAGCGCGGCGTTGTCCCTGGGTAACTCCCTCGGCACCGGCACCGCGACCACCATCGGCCGGGCGAGCAGCGGATCACCACGCAGGATGGCCTGGTGCAACGCGCTCAGCCCCGCCCCCGGCTCCAGCCCGAGTTCGCGGACGAGCAGGTCGCGCGCGACCCGGTAGGCGGCCAGCGCCTCGGTCTGCCTGCCGGAGCGGTACAACGCGAGCATCAGCTGCTGGTGAAACGCCTCCCGCAACGGCTGATCCCTGGTCAGCCCGAACAACTCCGCGACCAGATCCCCATGCCGCCCCAACTCCAGATCGGTTTCGATCCGCCGTTCCAGGGCCCGCAGCCGCTCTTCCTCCAGCCCCGCGGCCAGGGTGCGCCGCAACGCCACCGAAGGCACTCCCGCCAGCGCGGGCCCACGCCACAACTCCAGCGCCCGCCGCAACAACTCGTTCTCCCGCCGCACGTCTCCCACGCCCGCCGCCTGTTCGACCAGCCGCCGAAACCGGTACAGGTCAAGCAGTTCCGGCTCGATCACCAGCGAGTACCCGTCCGCCCGGGTCCGCAGCAGCCCTTCCGCCCCGCCACCGAGCACCCGCCGCAACCGTCCGATGTAGACGTGCAGCGTCGCCCGCGCGCCGACCGTCGGCTGCTCCCACAACACCGCGACCAACCGATCGGCCGGCACGGTCTGATTGGCATGCAGCAGCAAGGCGGCCAGCAACACCTGGAGCTTCCCGGCGCTGACATTGACCGGACCAGCGGTCGAGTGCACCTCCAGTTCGCCGAGCAGTCGTAAGTCCGTGATCGTCCCCATTTGTTGGTTCTTAGCAGGAATCCGTGGGGGTTCGTGACCAGCTAACCGCGCTGGGCGGGGGTGCGTTAGCCAGGCAACAGGGCGGCGTTAGTGACATAGCGGCGTTATCGCCGAGTTGGGCCGAAGGAGCATTGCCCGGCTCGCGTTACTGCGGTAAGGCTGGCGGCATGGTGACCCGGGTGTTCCTGGTTGACGACCACGAGATCGTGCGGCGTGGGGTGATGCACCTGCTGGCCGCGCATCCCGATATCGAGGTGGTCGGTGAGGCGTCCTCCTGTGCCGAGGCGCTGGCCAGGGTGCCCGCGGTGGGGCCGGCGGTGGCGGTGCTGGATGTGCGGCTGCCGGATGGCAACGGGATCGAGTTGTGCCGGGAGTTGCGGTCGGGCACGCCGGAGTTGCGGGTGCTGATGCTGACCTCGTTCGGCGATGACGAGGCGTTGATGGACGCGGTGCTGGCCGGGGCGGCGGGTTTTGTGCTCAAGCAGGTGCTGGGGCATGACCTGGTGGGGGCTATTCGCACGGTGGGGGCCGGCGGGTCGTTGCTGGACGCGCGGACCACCTCGGCGTTGCTGGCCAGGGTGCGGCGGGAGCGGGAGCAGGACGATCCGTTGAAGGTGCTGACGCATCAGGAACGCACGGTGCTGGAGTTGATTGGCGAGGGGCTGACGAATCGGCAGATCGGCGATCGGATGTTCCTGGCGGAGAAGACGGTGAAGAACTACGTGTCGCATTTGCTGGCCAAGCTGGGGATGGAGCGGCGGACACAGGTGGCGGTGTACGCGACCAAGCTGCGCCGGACGGAGTAGCACGGCGGGCACAGCAACCCCCAACGCCGAGTTGGCCAAAGTCGTACGCATAGTTGGCCCAAGTGGGCGTACCACTTTGGCCAACTCGACGGCGGAGGCGGGCCGGAACGAGTAAGCGGCCCCAGTTCAGGTCACCTGGTTAGTCCAGCGGGACCGTCCAATGCAGGCGGGTGCCCCGGGGTTCGGCGTGGGTCAGTGTGACTGTGCCGCCGCGGCATTCGGCTCGTTCCCGCAGGTTCGCCAGCCCGCTGTGCACCGCGTCGGCCGGGATGCCCACCCCGTTGTCGGTGACCTCCACGACCAGCTCCGCCCCCGCCTCCACCCGCACCAGCACCTCGGTCGCGCCCGCGTGCCGGACGGTGTTGCTCAGCGCCTCGCGCAGCACCGCGTCCACCTCGGGCGCCAGGTCCGGTGGGACCAGGGTGTCGATGGCGCCGGAGAGGCGGACGGCGGCGGCGAGGGGGGTTTGGCCGGTGACCTCGGCGACGGTGTCCAGCAGGCGGCGGCGCAGGCTGGTGGGGGTGGCGGTGGGTGGGGTGTGCAGGTCGAAGATGGAGGTGCGGATCTCGCGGACGGTCTGGTCGAGTTGTTCGACCGCTTCCTGCAGGCGGGCGCGGGCCAGGTCGTCGCCTGCCAGGTGCATGGTGCCCTGCAGGGTCAGCCCGGTGGAGTACAGGCGCTGGATGACGTGGTCGTGCAGGTCTCTGGCGATGCGGTCGCGGTCGGCGAAGATGTCCAGCTGGCGTTGGGTGCGGTGTTTTTCCGCCAACTCCAGGGCCAGGGATGCCTGGTTGGCGAAGGAGGCCAGGACCGGGACCTGGTCGGGCAGGAAGGCGGCGCGCTCGCGGTGGCGGGCGGCCAGCAACAGGCCGGTGGCCCCGCCCTCGGCGCCCAGTGGGACGGCTAGAGACGACGTGAGGTCGTGGGTGCGGGCGATGCCTTCCAGCACTGGATCCGTGGCCGCGGACAGGTCGGGGATGAGCACCGGGGTGGTGGCGGTGTACCGGGCGATCGGGCTGGACACGGACCGGTCCAGGATGTCCGCGGCGCCGGTGCCCATCGCGGCGGCGACCACGTAGCCCTCGGCGGGCTCGTCGGGGGTGAGCAGGATCAGGGCCAGGTCGGCGGCGGAGAGTTCCAGGGTGCGCTGGGCGATCAGGCGCAGCGCGTCCTGGGCCGAACAGCCGGACAGCAGCGCGGTGGTGATCTCGCTGGTGGCCTCCAGCCAGCGCTGCCGCCTGCGGGCCTGTTCGAACAGCCGGGCGTTGTCCACCGCCACGCCCGCCGCCGCGGCTAGGGCCTGCAGCACCACCTCGTCCTCGGCGGTGAACTCGGCGCCGTCGCGTTTCTCGGTCAGGTACAGGTTGCCGAAGACCTCGTCGCGGACCCGGATCGGCGCGCCCAGGAACCGGCGCATCGGCGGGTGGTTGAGCGGAAAACCCACGCAGGAGGGGTGGGCGGTCAGGTCGGCCAGGCGCAGTACGTGCGGGTCCTCGCTGAGCGAGCCGAGCAAACCCTTGCCTTCGGGCAGGTGGCCCATGGCGGCGCGGGTGTCCTCGTCGATGCCGATGTAGATGAACTGGCTGAGTTCGTCGGTGGTGCCGAGCACGCCGAGGGCGCCGTACTGGGCGTCGACCAGTTCGGTGGCGGCCAGCACGATGCGGCGCAGCGTGGAGTCCAGTTCCAGTCCCGAACCCACCGCCATCACGGCATCCAGCAGGCCCTGTAATCGATCCCGGGTTTTGACGATCTCGGTGAGCCGGTCCTGCACCTCGCTGAGCAGCTCGTCGAGCCGTAGGCCCGCGGTCACCGGCGTGCTGCCGGCCGGCCGTGGATTGCCGTGCTGCGGACGCATCTTGGGGGCTCCGTGGCGGTGTGGCGGTCAGTGGTCAGTCTGACAGAGTGTCACGGCTTGTCACGCGGAGGAATCGGGGAGATCACCCCTAACCGTAGTGCCGTTCTTTTGTGACACAGACAGCACCAGGGACCTTGGACCGTGTTGGCGGCCCGACCGGCGCGGCACCGTGGGGGCCCGGTGCACAGCGGGAGGCGGGTGGCGATGGCGGATCCGGCGAGACCGGCCGGGCTCAGTTCGGCCGAGGTGGCGTTGCTGCGGGCCGGGCACCGGCCGCGGGAACCGTCGCTGGTGGCGCGATTCCTGGGGGTGCTGTGTGGTCCGCCCGCGCTGATGCTGGTGCTGTCCGGGCTGTTCGACCTGCTGGGCTGGCGGCAGACCGGCAGCGGCCTGCTCACCCTGGCCGCCGCGGTGCTGCTGGCCGGCTGGTCGGCCGGGGTTGCCGCGCACGCCCTGGCCGCGCCGGCGCGGCAGGCGACCGCGATGCGGGACGGCCGGGCGCAACCGGTTGCGGTGGAGGACCTGGTACGCGGGGATTTGCTGGTGCTGGCGCCCGGAGACATCCTGTCAGCCGATCTGTCCATTGTGGACGATCAAGGTCTGGTGCTCGACGGCGGACCGGTGGCCGGGGCGGTGGTGCTGGCCGGATCGGGGCTGGGACGGGTGCGTGCGCTGCCAACCAGCCAAACTCTGGTGGACCCGTTACCGGCGGCGTTGCGGCTGCTGGCGGTGGCTGCCGCGCTGACCGCGGTCCTGCTCACCGCGTTGCTCAGCCTGCGCGCGCCGGGGGAGTGGCCGCACTGGCTGGTGCTGGGCGCGGTGCTGCTCGCCGCCGTGTGCGCGGTCCGCCCGGCCACGGTGACCGCGCTGGCCCGGACCGCGGCGGCCCGGCGGATGGCGACCGCCGGTGCGGTGGTGCGGGATCCCCTGGCGGTGGACGCCCTGGCCCGGTTGTCCGTGCTCTGCTTGGACGGCGACGGCCTGGCCTGCGCCGGCACGCCCAAGTTGTCCGCGGTGATCCCGGCGCCGGGACACGAGCTGACCGGGCTGTGGCTGGCGGTGCTGCGCGTCCTCGGCGCCGAGGAGGAGGGCCCGGCCGAGCACGCGGTGCTGCGGACAGCGGCGGGTGCGGTCGAGCAGACGTTGCCGCCGGTGGGCTTCTTGCTGCACCGGCGGCAGGCGGACTACGGGCAGATCGCCGCACACCGGCTGGGCCGGGCCACCGTGGTCACCGTGCTCGGCGACCCGGACGCGATGCTGCCGCACTGTGCCCCGGACGAGCGGTTCGCGCTGGCCGTGGCCGAGCTGACCAAGGGCGGGCACCGGGTGCTGGTGCTCGCCCAGGCCAGGTCACAGTCCACAGTGGACATCGAGGGCGAAGGGCCGCCGCCGGGGCTGGAAGTGGTGGGACTGCTGGGCATCACCAACCCGGCCCGGCCGGCCTGGCCGACGGCCGAACTGCGCCGCAGCGGCGTGCGGGTGGTGCCGGTCGGCGCAGCGTCCGCGGCCGTCGATCTTGTCGCGACGCACCGCGCGGCGGGCGAGGTGGTCGCCGTGGTCAGCGACCGGCTCACCTTCGCCCGCGCCTTGCTGGCCGCCGACCTGGGCATCGCCACCGGTGGCCGGGCGGCGAATGTGCTGGTGCCGGGGGATCGGCCGGGCGCGCTGCCCGCCGCGATCAGGCACAGCCGCCGGGCGGCCCGCAACCGGCACGCCGCCCTGAGCTACCTGGCCGCCGCCGGACTCGGCCTGCTGCTCACCGTGCTCGGCGCGACCCTGCTGCTGCCGGCCCCGCCGGTGCACCCGGTGCACCTGGCCTGGCTGGCCCTGGCCGCCGGGGTGCTGCCCGCGACCGCATTGGCCGTGGACCACCCGCCCGGCGACCCGCTGTACCAAGCCCCGCAACGGTTCCGGCTACTGCCCGCGCTGCCCGACGCCATCCTGCTGGCAGCGTTGTCCTTGCTGTGCGCGACTCTCGGCGATCCGGCCGACGCCCGGACCCGGCTGGTGCTGGCTCTGCTCGCCGGTCAGCTCGCCCTGGCCCTGGTGTGCCGCGGCGAACGCTGGCCGCTGGAATCCGGCTGGACCGGCGCCCGCCGCACCCCGCTGCTGCTGGTCGGCACCCTGGGAGTTTCCCTTGCCCTGACGGCGGTCCCGGTACTGCGGACCGCCGTCGGACTCACCTGGATCGGCCTGGACGGCCTGGGCCTGGTGCTGCTCACCGGCCTGCTGGCGCTGGCCGGGACCGCGCTGACCCGGCGGCTGCGCTGACCCTCAGACGTCCGCGTGCCAGTGCACGCCCAGGGTGCCGCGCTTGGCTTCCCGGTTGGACGCCTCCACGCCGACCCAGCCGTGCAGCACCCCGTCGTCGTCGATGATCTGCAACTGCGGCTTGACGTGCGATCCCCCGTCGTAGCAGTCGGAGCCGGTGGCGCGCAGGCAGGTGCAGTGGTGCTCGTAGTAGTTCTTCCGCCCGCCCTCCGAGGCCAGGTAGTACCGGATCGCCCTGGTCTCACCGGGTTTGCAGGCGGAGCAGGCTTCCGGGGAGCCGACAGGCAGGCCCGCGCTGAGGCAGTCGCCGTTGCACTGCTTCCAGGCCGTCGAGGTCAGGTCCATGATCGAGGTGCCGGTGTCGGTCTCGATCTTGCCGGTCTTCACCACGTAGGTGATGGAGTTCTGCCGGCCCAGGTACTTGTGCCGCGGGACCTTGTTCAGCGGCACAAAGGTGTCGTGCGGGGCGTTGCTGCCGTAGCCCTGGCCGACGGTGGCGCCGTAGCTGGAACTCCGCAGGCCGATCGAGCTGAGCTTCGCGGTCGGCTTGCCCACCGCCCAGGTCTCGGTCATCCCGCCATCCCAGGTGATCACCACCTGGGTGCCGTCGTTGGTGTAGGTGCCGTTGAGCGACTTGGTCAGCGCACCGGCCTGGAACCCGCCGGAGGTGTGGATCTCGCAGGCCTTGCCCACGCAGCCCGCCGAGGTCGGCTTGATGTTGGCGTGCGGGTAGCCGGTGCCCCAGTCCCAGAACCAGAACGACTCGGTCACCGTGCCGTTGCCGTTGAAGTAGTACATGGCCAGCCGGGCGAAGGACTGCTTCCCGGTGCTGTCCGGGTGGATACCGCCGATGGTGACCGCGTAGATCCGCTTGCCACCGGGGTAGTCCACCGCCTGTGCCGTCCCTGGCGCGGTCGCCGCGGTCGCGGTGAACACCAGCGTGAGCGCCAGCAGCAGCCGCCAGCAAGCCCCGAACATCCGCTTCATCGCATGATCCGTTCATCGAAGTGTCAGTGACTTTCCATGATTCGCCCATTGCTGGGCGAAGGTCCCCGTCTTGCCCAGGCGGGGACCGCCCGGAGCGGGGTGGACGCTTCACAGCCACCTGCCAAGCCAGGCTTGGTCTGACGGTCGGCTCCACATCCGTTTCGCGTCTCCGGGCCACTCCCGGCGACGTGCCGCTTCACCAGCGCGGCGAGGTTGCGTGCGGCATTGACATCCCGGTCGAGGACCAGACCGCAATGCTCACAGAGGTAGGTACGCACCCGAAGCGGCAGTTTGGGTTTCACTGCCTGACAACCGGAACACGTCTTGGAACTGGGAAACCACCGATCCGCCACAGTCAAGCACCCGCCGTGCCAGATCGTCTTGTAGACGAGCTGGCGGCGGATCTCACCAAACCCGGCATCGGCAAGCGCGCGGGCAAGCCTGCGGTTGCCCACCATTCCCGCCACGTTGAGGTCTTCCACCACAACTATGCCGTACTCACGAGCCAAGCTGGTCGTGAGCTTGTGAATCGCATCCCGGCGCAGATTCCCGATGCGGTGGTGGACACGATTGCGCCGGAGATTCGCTCGCTCCCATCGCTTCGACGGTCGCGTCCCGGTACGCCGATCTGGGCCGTGACGTCGCGAAACCGTGCGGGACAGGCGAGCGAGCCTGCGTCGAGCGGTGTCGTAGTGCCTCGGGTTCTCCACCGGAGCGCGGCCGTCGGAGAACACCGCGAGGGTCTTCACACCGAGATCCACCCCGATCACCGTCTTCGGCCGCCTCGGGGCGCTCACACTGCGCTGGACCTCGACGGTGAAGGAGCAGAACCAGCGGCCGGCCTCCCGGCGAACCCTCGCAGAGATGATTCTGGCGGTGCCGTCGGTGATCCGGCGGTGCAGTTTACGGGTGGACTCGTGGGTTTTGATCGTGCCAAGCATGGGCAGTGTGACGTGCTTGCGGTCGGGTTCCAGCCGGATCGCCCCGGTGGTGAACCGGCACGACGAATTGGCCTTCCGTTTCGACTTGAAGCGCGGGAAACCCACACGTGGTCCCCTCCGCTTGCCGCGCTTGGAGTCCGACCAGGTCCGCAGCGCGTGGGCGAGCTGGTCGAAGCCGGTCGCGTAGGCCTCTTTCGAGCATTCAGCCCACCACGGGGCGACCTCGGCCTTGACGGTGTTCCACCTCTTGCGCAGCGAGTACATCGACCAGCTCACCGGCGGCGTCAATGCCTCTTCGGTGATGGCGTAGGAACGCTCAGCAGCACGCTGCGCGAGGTTGGCCTTGACCAGCGCGAGGCCCCAGTTGAACGCGACTCGGGCTGCCCCGCAATGCCGTACCAGCGCACCGACCTGACGCGGAGTCGGGTCCAGGGCAAAACGGTAGGCATGGATGACCGTCAAAGTCATTCAGCTACCCCGCCTACCGCGTTCCACAACGATCACGGTAGTGGCGGAGGGAGACAGATTCCGGTGCGACTTGCGCCGTCACCCGTTCGAGCTGGGCTCTGACCTCGATGTGCCTCCTACGGGGCTGACACTTGCCAAGGTGTCATGCAGCAGTCGGCAGTTATACCAGTGAAATCCGGGCAACCTACCACCGCGAGCGGGTCAGAACAGCCGGGCGAACCGGGCCGCCGCCGGGGGTTCCACCTGACGGGCGACCCCGCCCACCGTCCACGCGGTGACCTGCCCCGCCGGGCCGGGGGTGACCTCGCCGATGACGGTGGCCTGGGCGCCGCCGGGTTCGGCGCGCATGGCCGCGAGCACCCGCTCGGCCGCGGCCGGGCGCAGCAACGCGACCAGGCAGCCCGCGCAGGGCAGTTCCCACGGGTCGGCCTCGAAGACCTTGCCCGCCGCGACGACCTCCACCGGCACCGGCACCGCCGCCTCGAACAACTCGATGCCCACCCCCGCCGCGCCGGCCAGCCCGGTGAGCGCGCCGGCGAGTCCGCCGCGGGCGGGATCGCGCAGCGCGTGCACCCCGCCGCCGCCGGCCGCGGTCATCGCGGCCACCAGGCGGTGCAGGGGACGGGTGTCGGAGCGGATGGAGACGGCCAGGCCCAGTTCATCGCGGGCGTCCAGCATGGCCGCCCCGTGCAGGCCGATCGGCCCGGACAGCACCACCACATCGCCGGGCAGCCCTCGGCCCGCGGTGGGCGGCGCGTTGGTCAGGGTCACGCCGAGACCGGTCGCGGTGAGCTGGAGTCCGTCCACCGCGCCCCTGGGCACGATCTTGGTGTCGCCGGTGACCACCGGCACCCCGGCATCCTGCGCGGCCTTGGCCGCCGAGACGCTCACCCGGTGCAGTTCCGGTTCGGGCAGGCCCTCCTCGACCACGTAGGCCAGGCCCAGCGCGACGGGTTCGGCCCCGCGCATGGCCAGGTTGTTGATGGTGCCGTGCACCGCGAGCGAACCCAGGTCGCCGCCGGGGAAGAACCGGGGCGCGGCCACGTAGGCGTCCACGCTCAGCGCCACCGGCCCGGCGCTCACCGGGAACACCGCGGCGTCCTGCGGTGGTTTGGGCAGGCCCGGCTCGGCGCGCACCGTCTCGTCCAGCAGCCGGGCCAGCGCGAGTCCGCCGTCCTGGTCGAGCATGATCCGGGGGGTTGTTTCTGGCGGGTTCACAAGGGCCTCCACTGGTCGGCAGGCGTACAGCGTGACCACCGCGTCCGGGCCGGATCAGTGCCGAAAGACCCTGGCCGCCAAGGACTCACGCGCTGTGCCGGTGGCCGGAGAGCAGTTCGATGCCGATCCGCAGGTAGTGCGGGCGCGCCCCGGACGGTTCCGCGCACCGGTCCAGCGCGGTCACCGCGGTGCCGGGCAACGGATCCCGCACTACCCGCACCCGGCCCAGCGCCACCACGCTCCAGCCTGCGCAGTGCGTGCCGGTGAAGTGGTCGGCCTCGAAGGCCACCACCGCACCCCGCACCGCCTTGGCCAGCCTGCCTTCCGGGGCGGTGCGCAGGATGATTCCGCCGTCGCACAGCACAAAACGCACCGGCAGGATCGCCGGCAGCGCCTGCTCGGTGAACACGATCCGGCCGATCCGCGCGATACCCAGCAGGTGCAGGCATTCCCGCTCGGACAGCTCCCACAGCCTGCTGGCCTCGAACATCACACCTCGTCTCGCCGCGCGACCCCGCCAGCCAGCCTGCGGCGCGCCCCGGCCCGCCCAGCAGGGCCTAAGGTCCCGGCCGGACCGCCGAAAGACCCGGTGCGGCAAGGCATCCGGCCTTATTCGGCGGCCAGCCGGGCCGTGGCGACCACGGCTTGTCCATAGCTGAGCCCGCCGTCGTTGACCGGCGCCAGCGACCCGACGCACGCCTGGTAGCCACCCTCGGCGAGCAGGTCCAGCAGGGTTTCGGTGAGCAGCCGGTTCTGGAACACCGAGCCGCTGAGGCAGATCCGCCACACCCCGGTGCGGCGGGCGGCCTTGGCCAGCATGGCCGCGCTGACCTCGGCGATCGTGCTGTGGAAGCGGGCGGCGACCTCGCCGGGCGAGCAGTGCTGGGCCTGGGCGAGCACCGCGCGCAGGGTCGGCACCGGATCGACCACGTGCAGCTCGTCCCGGCGGACCAGCCGCCAGGGCAGGGCGGGGGCCCGGCCGTAGCGGGCGGCGGCGTGTTCCAGGTGCAGCATCGCCTCGCCGGGGTAGCCGTTCTCGTCCCGGATGCCGAGCAGGCTGGCCACCGCGTCGAAGAGCCGGGCCACGCTGGAGGTCACCGGACCCGGTCGTTCCCGCACCATCCGGCGCACCGCGGCCAGCCGTCCGGGCGGGAACCGGGATAGGAAGTTCTTGGTCAGCGGCATGCTCGGCCGGGCGGAACCGAGTGCCTCGCTGCCGGTGAGGTAGCCCAGGGCCATCTGCGCCGGGTAGCGCACCGCGCTGGGCCCGCCGGGCAGTGGCGCGTGGCCGAAGCGGCCCAGCCGCCGGTAGCCGGTGTAGTCGCACAGCAGCAGTTCGCCGCCCCACAGTGTGCCGTCATCGCCCAGCGCCAGCTCGTCGTAGGCCAGGCCGAGGAACGGCGCGCGGACCCGGTGTTCGGCGGCGGTGGCGGCCAGGTGCGCGTGGTGGTGCTGCACCGCGATCCGGCGGGCAGACGGGCGGCGCAGGGCGTGCAGGGTGGAGGGGTGCCGGGGGTGCAGATCGTGCGCGAACACCTTGGGCGCCACGCCGAACTGGTGGCAGAGCAGCTCGGCCGAACGGTGCAGCGCGGTGAACGGCGGCATCGCTTCCAGGGCCCCGTGATGCGGGCCGAGCACCGCCGACTCGCCCAGCCCCAGGCACACGGTGTGGTCGGAGCGCGAGCCGAGCGCGAGCACCGGTTCCGGCGCGAGATAGGGCAGTGGCAACGGCTCCGGGGTGTGCCCGCGCCCGCGCCGCAACAGCATTGGCCGCCGCCGCACCAGCCGCAGCACCGAATCGTCCTGGCCCAGCGCGATCGGCAGGTCGTGGCTGAGCACCCCGGCGCACCGCGGCCCCAGCTCCCGCACCGCGGTCTCCTCCTCGGTGATCGCGCCCTGCCCCTCCCGCCGGCCCGCGGTGAGCACCAGCGGCCGCCCCAACTCGGCCAGCAACAGGTGCTGCAACGGACTTTGCGGCAGGGTCAGCCCGATCTCCGGCAGCTCCGGCGCCACGGCCGCGGCGAACCCGTCCTCCGCGCCGCGCCGCAGCAACACCGTCGGCCGGCGCGGCGAGTACAGCAGCAACGCGGCCTCCGGCGGCACGATCGCACTGCGCCGCGCCGCCGCCAGATCGGCCACCAGCACCGCGAACGGCTTGGCGGGCCGCCCTTTCGCCATCCGCAACGCGCGCACCGGTTCTTCCCGGTCGGCCACGCACAGCAGCTGATATCCGGCCACGCCCTTGACCGCCACGATCCCGCCGCGCCGCAGCACCCGCACCGCGGTGGCCAGCGGATCGCCAGTCTCGTTGCCATGCCAGGACAATCGCGGCCCGCAGTCCGGGCAGCCGAGCGAGGGACAGCGGCGCCTGCGACTGTCCGGATCGGTGTACTCCCCGGCGCAGGCCGGGCACAGCACGAACCGCGCGGTGGTGGCGTGGTCGCGGTCGCCGGGCACCCGTTCGGCGATGGCGGCCCGTGGCCCGCAGTCCGCGCAGCTGATGAACGGGTAGCGGTGGCGCCGGTCGGCCGGGTCGAACAGTTCGCGCAGGCAGTCCCGGCAGGGCGCCAGGTCGGCCGGGATCGAGTGCCTGGGGTCGTTGTCATCGAGGTGAAAGGCCGCGGCGGTCATGGGCGGACAGGCTGACAGCAACCCGGGCCGCACAGCAGGGTCGAAGGTCCCGGGCCGGTCAGTCCCGCTGCCAGGTCAGCCCGCTGAACAGGAAAGTGCCCCCGGTGATCGGGGATGGCGGCACCTTGACCACCGTCAACCGGGCGAGCCTGCCCTCGCGGGTTCTGGCGCACAGGTTGCTGCCCGTCCGCAGTTCGGCGAACTCGACCCGGGTCACCCAGTTCTGGGCGAGCCGGCAGCGTTCCCAGTCCGGCGGGTCGGTGCCCGGCATGACCGCGAATTGCGCCCCCAGCGCGGCGGAGATTCCGGTCTGGTCCATGTTCAGATCGCCGGAGCGGTCGTGTTGCTGCCGCCAGTAGTCCATCCACACCGAGTCCTCGGTGGGCAGGGCCGCGAGCCCGACCGTGCGCTGCTCGGCGACCGGCGGACTCTGGGTCCGGATCTCGTGTAGACGCACCGTATTGTCGGCGTTGCCGATCGGGCCCCGGACGCCGACGAAGGCCCCGGCCAGCCTGCTCTGGTGCAGGTCCGCGCCGCGGAGGTTCGTGCCCACCAGGTAGGCGTTGGTGAGATCGGCGTCCCGCAGCTGGGCACCGGTGAGATTCGCGCCGCGCAGCACGGCATCGCGCAGGTTGACCCCGTCCAGCCGGGCCTGCCCGAGGTGGGCCTGGGACAGTTCCGCCCCGGCCAGGCAGGCCCCACGCCAGTCGATCCGGGCGTACTGGTCGCGCCCGGCGTCCCGGCGGCCGAGCACGGTGAGCGCGGTCTGCACATCGGCGGCGGGCCGTGGGCCACGGCAGGTGTCGCGCGGGGCGTGCTCGCGGACGTAGGCCGAGAGCACCTCCACGATCGTCGCGTGATCCCGCGCCGAATCCCGGGCCAGCCGTTCCAGCGCGTAGAGGCCGCCCATCCGGATCGCGGGCTTGTCCGAGCCGAGCTGTTCGACCGCCTTGCCGAACCGGTCGGTGTACTGCCCCTGCTCGATCAGCCCGAGTTGTCCCCTGGTCGCGCGCAACGACTCGGCGGTGAACCACAGCGCCGCCACCGTGGCCAGCGAGGTGAGCAGCGCGGTCACCTTCAGCCACCCGTCCCAGCTGAACATCCCGACCGCTCGGCGCCACCCGCGCGGCGCGGGTCTGCGCAGTCCGGCCACCCGGCGGCGCGGCTTCCCTGAGTTGCCCACGCCTGCTCGTCGTCAGCCGGCCGGCGGCGGTTAGCCCCGGCCCCGAACCGAGACCAAACGGAGAGGGCCCTTCGACTCTGCCCAGCCCGCCGCCGGCCCGGCAGGCTGGATCGTCCCGCTGGAAGGAGATCAAATGTCCGGGCCTGCCGCACGGATTGTCGTCGGGATCGACGGCTCCGAGTCCGCGCTCAACGCGGTGCTGTGGGCGGCCAGGGAATGCCTGCGCCAGGACGGGGTGCTGCGCCTGGTCTTCGCCTTCCACCTGCCCGACTGGGGTCTGCCGGAACTCGACGGCACAGTGGCCGAGGTGCGGGCCAGCCTGCGCAGACACGCCGCCGACTGCCTGGCCGAGGCAGCAGAGGTGGCCAGGACGGTGTCCGCGGAGGTGCCGGTGGAACAGCGGGTGCGGGAGCAGAGCGCGGCGGCGGCGCTGATCGAGGAGTCCGGCCGGGCCCGGCTGCTGGTGGTGGGTTCGCGCGGGCTGGGCGGGTTCGCCGGGCTGTTGCTGGGATCCACGGCACTGGCGTTGAGCACGCACGCGCGCTCGCCGGTGGTGGTGGTCCGCGGCTGCGTGCCGGAGCACGGGCGGGTGGTGGTCGGCGCGGACGGCTCGCTGCCCGGTGAGCGGGCCATCGGTTTCGCCTTCGCCGCGGCCGCCCGCCGGGGTGCGCCGGTGGTGGCAGTGCTGGCCTGGGCGGACGCGGTGCTGGACCAGGATCCGATGCCCGCGGACTGGACCGGACTGGCCGAGGAACACCACGCACTGCTGGGCCAGCGGCTGACGGACTGGACGGAGCGCTACCCGGAGGTGCGGGTGCAGCGGGTAGTGGTCCGGGACCGGCCGGTGCGGGCGTTGCTGCGGGCAGCCGCGGACGCGCAACTGCTGGTGGTCGGCGCCCGCGGCCTGGGCGGATTCGCCGGACTGCTGCTCGGCTCCACCAGCCGATCACTGCTGCTGCACGCACCCTGCCCGACAGTGGTCCTCCGCCCGGCCGAGCCCGGCTGAGCGGCTCAGTGCGCGGCCCGCAGCACCGCCTGCGGCGTGCCCCCGCCCAGCGCCATCGCCCGCGCCAGCAATGCCCTGGCCCGCCAGACCATCCGCCCGGACCCGAGCAGTTCGGCCCGCACCCCACTGGTCTCCGCCGCCAGCAACACCGCAGCCACGGCTTCACCGGTGGCCAGCCGCGCCGCCCGCCGATCCGGGTTCACCGTGGTCAGCGCCAGCAGCGTGTCCAGCCCGACGTCGAGGTCGGTCAACGAATGCAACGCCACCCCATACCGGCCCGCGATGGTGATCAGCGTGTGCAGCAACGTCGGCGACATCGCCCGTGTACTCCCGTCCCTGGCGGCCAGCCGGGTCAGCGCAGCCGTGGCCAGCACCACCGCGTCGGTGGTCGGCTCCCGCTGGTCCAGGATCTCGACGGTGGCCACCCGGTTGGGCGCCAACGGATCCGGGAACCGGGTGACCACGGTGACCCAGCCCTGCGCGGCGAGGGAGATCTGCGCGTAGTGCAGACCCGCGCCACAGCCGATCAGGTTGCTCTCGGCGTGCAGGTGCAGGGCGGAATCACTGACCCGCCACTGCCAGCTACGGCGTCCGGGCGAGGGCGCGCTGTTGGCCAGTTCGACCGCGTTGAGCAGGGCGGACGTACGCGGGAACTCCGTGCTCATCAAGCGCTCCGTGGCGGCCGGGAACGGTGGCATCCCCTCCACGCTGCCAGGGTCGCGGGTGCCCGGACAGGGACGAAAGTCCTAGGTCTAGACCAGCTGGGTCACTCGGTCCATTGCGGACGGTTCAGGGGGCGGTGCAGGGCCGCTCGGCGGGGACGTTCAGGTGGGTCAGCATGGCGCGTTCAGGCTCGGTGAAGTCCCTGTTGTTGTGCGCGCACAACACTGTTCGCCACAACTCCGGCTCCAGTCGCACCGACCGCCGCCCGGCCGCGGTGAGATCGATCAGCTCATCGCCGGTCAGTAGCCAGGGGTCACTGTCGCGGTCACTGGTGAAGGTGCCCATCAGCTTGGCCGTGGCCACATCCCAGAGCTTGGCGGTGTGGCCGTGGATCCCGCCCCCGGCGGTGATCACCTTGCCGCCGGGGGCCGGGCCGAGCAGGCGGACCGATGATCCGACCGCGATCGGTCTGCCCCGTTCGCGTAGCGGATTCAGCTCCCAGGACCGGATCGTGTTGTCCGCGGTGAGCACTAGCACCCCTGGCGGATCGGCGGTGAAGTGGACCATCTCGGACCTGGCACTGGTCTGGCCGAGGATGCCGATCCGTTTGCGCTGGTCCAAGTGCCACAGCTCGACGTCGCCGCTGCGTTGGATCACCGCCACCTCGGCCGGATTGCCCGGCTGAGCCGCCAGCATCGCCCCGGAATTGGCGTGTGGCGGTTCGGTGCGGTGGGGCTGTGGGGAGATGGGCTCGCCGACCTGTTTGCCGTCGGCCAGCACCCACCGGCTGAGCTTGTCCGCGTGCAGGACGACAACCTGCCCGTTCCCCAGGTCGCGCAGGCTGCTCTCCCACGGCAGGAGCCGGGTACTGTCCGGGGGCTTGGGCAGTTCGATCCGCCGTTCCACCGCGAGCGTGGGTACCGAGTAGATCACCAGCGTGTTGTCCTCGATGGTCAGCAGCCGCTTGTTGTCGGCGGTGAACTCGATCGAGTTGCCCTGGATGGCGAAGTCCCGCTTGGCCGACCCTGCGGTGCTGCTGAGGACGGTCCCGGTCCGGGCACGCAGGAAGACCCGGCCGGAGAGGTCGTAGCTGACGGCGAATTCCCCGTCGTGGCTGCGGACGGTGTTCACCGAGGGCACGGGGGGCGCCGGATCCTGGCCGGGTTGCCGGTACAGCAGGTTTCGCGCGCCGAACAGCACCGTGGGACGCCCGTCCGCACCGGGGAACACCGAGACCTTGTGCAGGAGCCTCTCCATCACCTCGATGTCGTTGGACAGACTCAGTGCCGGGATGGTGAGCCGGTGGTAGGCGCCGGTGCGCAGGTTGGCGACCCCGAGACCCTGATGCGACTCGTCCGTCTCGGCGTTGCCTGGGAACAGCGCATAGTTCGTGGTGCTGTCCAGTTTGAGGGTGAGATCAAAGCAGCTGGGCACCGGGAACTCGCCGCGCAGCGCGCCGGTGGCGATCTCGCGCACCCGCAGCTTCGTGTCGTCCGCGCACTCGACCAGCGCAGCGCCGTTCTCCCCAATCAAACCCAGCGAGTTGGCCACGTGCGACTGCCGGAGCGCCCGACCGGTGTTCAGGTCGAAGCTGGTCGCACCGTCGGCCTGATACACCATCGTGTTCGGCGCGGTCCCCAGGTAGGCCACGTACCCGATCGGGTTGAGCGTGTCAGGGATCGGTAGTTGCTTTCGCTGAGGAAGATCCCACAGCTCCAAGGCCGCTGGCTTCCCGGTTCGGCTGATCAGCAGCCGGTCCTCATCAGGTGAGAAGCTGACCGAGCGCACCCCCACGCCGGGGGGCACCGGCAGTTTCGCCCGCAGCATGACCACGTCCGGACTGTCCCGCCGCCACAACAGGACCGTGCCGTCCGCGCTGGTGAAGGCCAGGGCCTTGCCGGACGGGCTGAGCTGGAACATCCCGTCGGTCGGCGGGCGATCCAGGGCGCGGGCCTGGACCGGGTGGTCGCCGTTGAGCCCAGTCCACCACGAGGGCTGACCCTCCTCGTTGACCAGTACCGTGGTGCCCCCGTCGGTACTGCTCAGCACCTGGCGCAGCTTGCCCGGCCACAGTCCCTGGAAAAGCTTGTCCACCTCCTGGTACCGCACGTACTGCTTGAACAGCGCACCCCACGCCTCGGTGGTCGGCGCGAGGTGCCAGGCAGTCTGGGCCAGTTGCAGCGCGGAGCGTGGATCGCTGCTCTGCAACGCGTCCGACTCGGCCGCCAGCGCCCGGGACTGAGCCGTCTGCAACTGCTCCTGAGTCTCCAGGTTGGCCCAGTAGGTCGTCACCGCCAGCCCACTGGCCACCAGTGCCAGCGCGGTGATCACCCCGACCAACACCCGCCGCCTCCGTCGCCTCCGCTGCGCCCGGATTCGGCTCGCCCCAACGTACTCGCGTTCGTCGGCGGTCAGTTTCGGTTGCCACTGCTCGGCTCTGGCCAACGCCAGCCCGCGCAGCAACCCGTCCTCCTCCCGGCCATCCAGCTGCCACCGCGTCAGGCTGTCCCGCAGTTGTTGCCGCCAGGACAGGAATTCCCGCTCCTCCGCCAGCCACCCCTTCAATCGCGGCCACCGGTGCAGCAGAGCCTGGTGGGCCAGTTCGACGATCTTGGCCTGGCCGTCCACCACGACCAACCGGCCGGTGGAAAGCTTGCCCAGCACCGGAAGCAGCTCATAGTCCACATCGGACAGTGGCATCTGGCGGCGCTGGAACCCGCTGTCGTCCGGGCGGGCCAATCCGGTCAGCAACCGTCGCGCCGCCTGCTGTTCCTCCGGACTCAGCCGCCCATAGAGCCCCTCGGCGTACCCGGCGAGCGCGCCCGCCACCCCGTCCAGCTCGCCGTAGGCCCTGTTGGTGAGTTGACCGGCCTCGCGCTGTTCCCACAGCCGGGCCAGGGTGAACTCCACCAGCGGCAAGGTGCCCGGTTCGGTGCCCGCGTCGTGCAGGATCCGGTCCACCAGGCCGTTTTCGAAGCTCACACCGTCCGCGCGGACCGCCTCGGCGAGCTGGGCGCGGGTCATCGGCGGCACGAACACCACGCCGTCGCGCACCGCGTCCGCGCTCTGGCTGGTGACCAGTTCGTCCAGGGTGCCCGAGCGCAGGGTCAGCACCAGCACCAAGGTCGGCGAGCCATCCCGTTGCCGGGGTGCGGCGCTGACCAGGTTGAACAACGCGGCAAACAGCTCGCGGGCCTGCTCCGGCGGGATCTCCTCGAACTGGTCGATCCCGATCAGCAGTCCACCCGGCCCGGCCCGCTCCAGCAACCAGGGCAACGCTTTCTCCGGCGAATCGAGCCGTTTCCCCAGCTCCTCCGCCGCCGCCAACCCGGCGTCCGGACCCAGCAACGCCAGCGCGAACGCGGTCAGCGGATCCCCGGCCAGTACCCGGAACAGCACCACGTCCATCCCGCGCCGCCGCACCCCGGGCACCACCCCGGCCCGCACCAGCGAGGACTTGCCGCTGCCCGACGGCCCGGCCACCACCACAACCGGTTGCGCCGCAACAACATCCAGCACCTGACCGGTCAGCTCCGCCCGCCCGCGGAACCCGTCGGCGTGCTCCTCGCCAAAAGGCTCCAGACCCCGGTACGGGCACACCTCCGCCGGATCCGGCGCCGCGATTCCGGGATCCGCGGCCAGCAACGCCGCCACCGGCAGCACATACGCGGTGGTGGTCCCGGCGCCGCGCTCGGCCGCCACCACCATGCCGACTACGCCGCCGGCCGCGGGGGAGTACACCGGCGAGCCGCTGAACCCCGGACCGACCCGCCGCCGCCCTGGCGCGGACTCGATCTGCACCCAGCCCGCCGCGGTGGCCGCGCGCAACTCCGCAGCCACCCACACCCCGTGTTCCAGTTCCGGCGGGAACCCGAACACCCGGACCTGCTCGCCCCAGCGCACCGGCTCGCGCGACAACCGGGAGGGCACCGCACCCGGCGGCGTGACGTCCAGCCGCAGCACCGCGATATCCGCCTCGGCCACGGCGGCGACCACCCGCGCGGACACGGTGGAATCGCCGTCCAGCAGCGGGAAATCCAGCGTGATCGAATCCTGCTCGCCCAGGACGTGCGCGCAGGTCAGCGCCAGTTCGCTGGTGACCAGGAACCCGGTCCCGGCCACTGCTCCCTCGGCGTCCAGGATCCGCACGATCGACGGTGCGTTGTCCACCCCGGCCCCCTCCCCGTGGTGACATGCTAACGCTGCGTGACAACACGGGGCAGCTCAGGTCTGGCGGCGATCTTCCGGTCGCAGCACCGCGGTGCCCCGGTCCAGGTCGATGCCCAATGGCGGCGGCGCGCCCTGTACCTGGTCCTCGCGCATCATCGACATGGACTGCCGGTGGTCCAGTTCGTCTCGCTTGGTGCCGTAGAACATCGCGGTCAGCTCGTTGACATAGGTCGCGGTCAGCGGCGTGCCACCGCGCCTGCGCCGCCGGTGCCGGATCAGCTCGTAGACCCCCACCGCGACCATCAGCAGCACCCCGCCCGGGATGGTCCACAGCATCGCGTTCTCCACACCGGACCCAACGTCGGGCCGCGCGGCCGGGTTCCCTGTCACAGGTCCAGGCACTGGCTCAGTCGAGTCGCCGAGTGCAGCATGGCCAGGCCGCGCTCGGTGAGTTTGCGCTGCCAGTCCGCCAGCGCGCGGGCCAGCGTGTCGGTGCCACCCGCGGTCCGGATCTGGTGCACCACAGTGGAAATCCGGTCCAGCGGATAGCCGCCGCGCCGCAGCAGGTGGGCCAGTTCGGCATCCCGGACGTCACTGGCGTGGAAGATCCGGTAGCCGGTCATCGGGTCGCGCGCGGGAGTCAGGATGCCCGCGTCCTCCCAGTTGCGCAGGGTCGCCGGCGTCACCTGGAGCTGGTGCGCGAGTTCGCCGACGGTCCGTGGTTCGGGGTCGGCCGACTCGGCGGGGGCGGTCTCGGCGGTCAGGTGGTCCACCGCGGTCCGCACCGCGGCCAGGGTTTCCCGGTCGCGGAGCAGCTGGGCGTGCCCGCGGTCGATGATCTTGAGCACCTGGTCGATCTCGCCCCGGTTGACCGCGTTCATCAGCTGGCCCGCGGTCGCGTGCCCGTAGGCCGGGATCAGGGCGAGGAAGGCACGCAGTGCGGCCGCGTGCGCCTCGGTGTAGACCCGGTAGCCGCTGGCGGTGCGGTCGGCAGGCGGCAGGAAGCCGTCCTGCTCGTAGTTGCGGACCGCCTGGGTCGAGATGCCGTGCTCACGCGCGAGGTCATGTGGTCGCAAGGGTTACCGCCGTTTGGAGACTTTTCCGCAGCATACAACGGTCAGCGCGGGATAAGTCTCAATAGGTCTTTCAACGATACGCTTGAACCTCATGAGTCAGGACATTCGCGACTTCGACACCGCCACCGTCGAGCTGCTGGGCTTCGGCGAGCCCACCCACCAGGAACCGGCCTTCGGACAGATCCGCAACGAACTGCTCGTCCAGCTGGCCGACCTCGGCGTCCGGTCCATCGCACTGGAGACCGACCGGGTGGCCGCGCTTGCCGTCGACGACTACGTCCAGGACGGCGCCGGCACCCTGGACGCGGCGCTGTCCGAGGGCTTCTCGCACAGTTTCGGCGAACTCGCGCCCAACCGGGACCTGGTCGCCTGGCTGCGCGAGTACAACCAGGACCGGGCGCCCGCCGACCGGATCGCCTTCCACGGCTTCGATCTCCCGACCGAGACGATGAACGCGCCCAGCCCGCTGGGTTACCTCGAACACGCCCGCGACTACCTGGGACTGGACCTCGACCTGGCGAGCCTGGCCGGTCCGGACGAGCAGTGGAGCCGCACCGAGGCCGTGCTGGACCCGGCCAGTTCCCCCGGCGCCACCCCCACCGCCGACCGGCTGCACGCGCTCGGCGACGATCTGCACACCGCGCTCTACTCCCGCGCCCCGGAACTCATCGCGACCACCTCCCAGGCGCGCTGGCACCGGGCCAGGACCCAGCTCTCCGCCGGACTCGCCCTGCTCAGCTACCACCGGCAGTGCGCCAAACCGATGGCACAGAACGCCCGAGTCTCCGCCCTGCTGGAGAACCGGGACGCGCACATGGCCCGCAACCTGCTGCACATCCGCGAGATCGAGGCCACCCGCGGCCCGACCCTGGTCTTCTCCTCCAACGCGCATCTGCAACGCAACCGGGCGAGCTGGCGACTGGGCGAGATGGACCTCAGCTGGGTGACCGCGGGCGCCATCGTCAGCTCGCTGCTGGGCGAGCGGTACACCGTGATCGTGGGCAGCCTCGGCCGCAGCGCCGCGCTCGGGCTGGGCGAACCCGAACCGGAGAGCTACGAGGGCCAGCTGCAACGCCAGTTCGCCGACTGGGGCCTGACCAAGGCCACCACGGTCGACCCGGCCCGCTGCCGCGCCGAAACAAACCCACGCCAGGGCTACTTCCCCCTCGACCAGCCCACCCTGGACGGCGCCGACCTGGTCCTGCACATCAACGCAGGCGACCCAACCACCCCACGCGCCACCCGCAGCTAGCCAGCTCCGCACCCCGCCGGCGTGTTGGCCGTTGTCGTACCCAGTCTTGGCCGAACTGGTACGACTTGGGCCAACTGGTACGCCCACTTGGGCCAACTCGGCGTACCAGTTGGGCCAACTCGGCGTCCAGAACGGCCAACACGGTGGCGGGGCGGCTTGGTTAGAGCGGTAGGTCTCGGAGCTGGGCGCGGCTGATGATGCCCAGCTTCGGGAACAGCCGGTACAGGTGCGAGCCGACCGTGCGCGGGCTCAGGAACAGGCGATCGCCGATCTCCCGGTTGCTCAGCCCGCGGGCGGCCAGCCGCGCCACCGCCAACTCCTGCGGACTGAGCACCTCGCCCGCGGCGCCCCGGGCCGGGCTGCCTGCGCCCGCCGCGCGCAATTCCGCGGCGGCCGCCTCGGCCCACGGGCGGGCGCCGAGGCGGGTGAAGGCGTCCACGGCGGTGCTCAGCGGTTGCCGGGCGCGCACCGGCTGACCGTCCCGGCGCAACCGGGCGCCCAGCTGGAGCGCGGCCCTGGCCAGCTCGAACGGGCGGTCGGCGGACTCGGCCAAGGTCAGCGCCAGCTCGTGGTCGGCGACCTCGCCGGTGGCCAGCGCGCGCACGCGCTGCACGGTCGCGCGCACCCACGGCACGTGGCGCAGCTCCGCGCCCACCCCCGCTGACTCCCGGTTCCCGACCAGGCCGTTGAGTAGTTCCGCGCGATCCAGCCGGTTCGCCGCCTCGGCCAGGTCCGGCAGCGCGTGCAGCGCGATCAGCCGGTGCGCCCGCGGCCCGTCCGGCGCGACCACCTCGATGAGCCGGTCCAGCGCCGTCGCCGGATCCCCCTCGGCCAGCGCCAGCAAGGCCAGCGCGTGCGTGGCCACCGCCGCCGCGGCCCGCTGCCGCATCGGCACCGCCAGGGCCAGCGCGCGTTCGGCGTGCTCGCGGCAGGCCGCGGCCTCGCCCCTGGCGGCGGCGTAGCGGGCCAGCAGCGCGTGCAGGTTGGCCTGCTGGCCGCGTTGCCCGGTCTCGTGGGTCAGGCGCAGACCCTCCTCGGCGGCGGCCACGCCCGCGTCCCAGTCCCCGGCCCGATAGGCCAGGTCGGCCTGCCAGAACAGCAGTTCCACCAGGGAGGCCGCCGAGCCGACCGCCCGGAGCTGGGTGCGGGCCGCCTCGGCCACGGCCAGTGCCTGCCGGGGGTCCGGGCCGAGCCAGCCGATGGCCAGCACCCACATCCAGGCCCGGCCGCCCACGGCGGGCTGGGCCGGGGCCAGCTCGGCGAGCAGTCCCCACAGGTCGCATTCGGCGTGCGGGGCCTGAGCGAGCGCCTCGCCGGCCCGCCGCACCGCGGGCGGCACGTCCAGCCCGGCGATCCGGGCGGCGGCGTCATGCGCGGCGAACACGTCGTCGGCGTGGTAGGCGCAGTTGGCGGCCAACACCAGGGTCCAGGCCGCTTCCAGGGGGTCCTTGAGCAGGTCGGCGCAGCGCTGGAGCTGCCGCCAGGCCAGGTCCGGGTCGCCGCTGTAGGCCTCGACGGTCGCGGTGAGCCGGGCCAGCACCGCGACCGGCGCGGGCTCGGCCATGATCTCGGCGGTCAGTTCGCGGGCCAGTTCGGGCTGACCGGAGTCCAGCGCGACGAACGCGGCGGCCAGCAGCCGGTCCCGGCGGCCCTCGGCGGTGCTGCTCAGGCGGGCGGCGTGCCGCAGCACCGCGGTGACCGCGGCCTCCCCGCCCCGGCCGCGCACCGATTCCGCGATCCGTTCCAGCTCACCGGCCAGTTCCTCATCCGGTTCGGTGGCCGCGACCGCGCGGTGCCACACCGCGCGCTGCCGGTCACCGCGCGCCGCGGCCTGCTCGGCCAGCGCCCGGTGCGCGGCGGCCCGTGCCGGGAAGGTGGCTTGGGCGTAGGCGACCGAGCGCACCAGCGGATGCCGGAACCGCAGCTCCGGCCCGGTGAGATCGACCAGTCCGGCCGCGCAGGCCGCGTCCAGCGCGTCGGCGGGCAGCCCGAGCCGGGGCAACGCGCCGAGCACCACGGCGGTGTGGCCGGAATCCTCGGCGGCGGCCAGCAGCAGCGCCGACCGGGACGGTTCGGGCAGGGCGTGCAGGCGGCGCTGGAAGGCGGCCCGGATGCGCGCGCCGACCGGCACCGTGCCGTGCAGCGCCAGTTCCCCGGCGACCTCGCCCGGACTGCCCAGCGCGGCCAGTTCGACCAGGGCCAGCGGGTTGCCGCCGGTGTGGCCGAGCACCGCCGCCCGCACTGGCTCCGGCGCGGGCCAGTCCAGTTCGGCCAGCAGCTCCGCGGCCGCGCCCGCGGACAGGCCGGACAGCGGCAGCTCCGCCAGATCCGCGATGTCCACAGTGGACTCATCCGGCGACCGGACGGCCAGCAGCAGGGCCAGGTTCTCCGTGCTGAGCCTGCGCGCGGCGAAGACCAGCGCGGTCGCCGAGGACCGGTCCAGCCAGTGCAGGTCGTCGACAAGCACCAGCAACGGGCGGGCCGCGGCGAGCGCGCCGAGCAGATCGAGCACCGCGGTGCACACCAGCAGTTCCGAACCCGGCGGCCCGTCCTCCTGGCTCAGCGCGTGCCGCACCGCGGTCGCGGCGGCGGGGGAGAGCGCGGACAGCGGCAGCGAGACGGGGTGCAGGAGCTGGTGCAGGCCACTGAAGGGTTGCCGCACCTCGGTTTCCACCCCGGCGCAGCGCAGCACGGTGAAGTCCGCGGCGGCCGATCCGGTGTCCCGCAGCAGGGTGCTCTTGCCGATGCCGGCTTCCCCGCGCAGCACCAGCGCCCTGGCCCGGCCCTCGCGGGCGTCCTGGAGCAGTCCGGTGAGGGCCGCGCGTTCGGCCTGCCTGCCGTGGATCACCCAGCCGACCTTAGGTGCAGTCGAATCGACTGAGGTCCGGGGGCAGTTATCCCGGCAGGGTTCCTGGTGCCGAGGCCGCGAGCACGCGGCCGGTCCGACTGGGGGGAAGTCACCGTGACCACGACTGAGCGCGCCCGCGCGACCCGGAAGCCGTGGTGGCGGCGTCCCTGGACCGTCCCGCTGCTCGCGGTCTCGGTGTTGTTCGTGCTGGTCTCACTGCCGCCGTACCTGCAACCCGACCCCGCCCAGTCGCGCACGCCGCTGCGGCCCGGCGTGGACTGGCACTTCCCGCTGCTGGCCGTGCACGTGATCTTCGGCGCCATCGCGCTGCTGACCGTGTGCTTCCAGATCTGGCCCGCGATGCGCGCCTGGTCCCTGCCGGTGCACCGCTGGCTGGGGCGGGTCTACGTCTTCGGCGGGGTGCTGCCGGCGGGACTGACCGCGCTGGTGGTGGGGGCGCTCAGCGAACGCGGGCCGCTGACCATGGCGGGCAACCTGCTCGGCGGGATCGCCTGGCTGGCCACGACCTGGACCGCCTACCTGGCCGCGCGGCGGCGGCAGTTCCGGGTGCACCGGCGCTGGATGATCCGCAGCTTCGCGCTAACCGTCTCGATCATGCTGGACCGGGTGCTCGCCGTGCCGCTGTTGCAGGTGCTGGAACCCAGGACGGCGCACGCCATCACCACCTGGGCGAGTTTCCTGACCTGCGTGCTCGTCGCCGAGTGGTGGCTGCGCCGGAGCGGGCATACTCCTCGGCGATGAAGCGGGTGACGATTCACGACGTGGCGCGGTCGGCCGGGGTGTCCCGGCAGACCGTGTCCCGCGCGCTCAACGACAAGGGCGAGATCGACGGCGGCACCAAACAACGCGTCCTGGACGCCGCCCGCACCCTCGGCTACCGGCCCAGCCGGTTCGCCAGGGGACTGGTGCGGCAGGACACCGTCACCATCGGCCTGGTCATCCCCGACCTGCGCAACCCCTTCTTCACCGAGATCGCCGCCAGCGCCCTGGAAGCGGCCAGGGCCAGGGACTGGCACGTGGTCGTGCACGACACCGCGGACAGCCCGGAGCAGGAGATCGGCACCCTGCGGGTGATCGGCTCCCAGGTGGACGCCGTGGTCGGCTACTTCAGCCAGCCCGAGGAGGAGATCGAACGGCACGTCGCCGGGCTGCCGGTGGTCTTCCTCGGCCGCGAGCACCACAACCCCCGGTTCAGCTCGATCCGCATCGACGGCGAAGCCGGCATCGCCGCCGCGGTGGACCACCTGGTCGCGGGCGGGCACACCCGGATCGGCATGCTCGACCACAACCGCCGCGCCGAACCCAGCATCCGGCAACGCTGGTTCCGCGCCGCCGCCACCAGCGCCGGACTGGTCCTGGACCCGGGCTGGATCCTCGGCGCCAACCAGTCCATCGACGGGGGAGCACTGGCCTTCGAGGCCCTGCATGCCGCCCACCCGGAGATCACCGCGCTGCTCACCTTCAACGACATCATCGCCATCGGCGCGCTGCGCCGGGCCCGCCAGCTCGGCCTGCGCATCCCGGCGGACCTGGCCCTGATCGGCTTCGACGGCCTGGAACTCGGCGCGCTGATCGAACCGCCGCTGACCAGCGTGGCCATCGACACCACCCGCCTGGGCACCCTCGCCATCGAGGACGTGGCCCGGCTGCTCGCCGGTGAGCGCGCCGCCGCCCCCGAAGACCTGGTCGTCCGGGGCGAGTTGCGGCTGCGCGGCTCGGCCTGACCTGCGACGCTGCTTGACAGCCCGGAGTGGCCGAGCGACACTTCCGCGCAGTCCGTGAACGTTCACGTGAACGTTCACGGCCCGGCTCGAAGGGTCCTCGATGACGCTGACTCGGAGAAGTTTTCTGGCCGCCGCACTCGCCCTGGGCGCCACGGCCTGCGCCAGCCCGACCACGGCCAGTCCGGGCAGGCTGACCGTGCTCTACACCAAGAACGGCCTGGCCGACGGGGTGCTCGCGGACGCCGTGCGGCACTTCGGCGCGGATGCGCTCAACCTCTCGCCAACCACCGACCTGCGGCAACGCCTGTTCGCCACGCTGTCCGGGCAGGCATACCTGCCCGACATCACCATGGTTGGCGACGACATCGCCACCTACTTCCCGGACGCCGACCAGTTCGCCGACCTGCGCACCGTGGGCGCGCAGGCGGTGGAGCCGGAGTACCTGGGCTGGAAGTGGCAGTCCGGGGCCACCGCGAGCGGCAGGCAACTGGGCTTCCCGATCGACATCGGCCCGGCCGCGCTCTACTACCGCCAGGACGTCTTCGCCGAGGCCGGCATGCCCAGCGAACCGGAGGAGGTGGCCGCCGCGGTGTCCACCTGGGAGGACTACTTCGACTTCGCCGAACGCGTGCAACGCAAACTCCCCGGCCGGTACCTGATCACCGACACCAAGATGGTCTTCACCTACGTCCTGGCCCAGCTGCCGCAGAAGTACTTCGACAAGCAGGGCCGCTTCGTCGGTGACCAGCCGCAGGTGCGCCAGGCCTGGGACCGGGCGCTGACCGCGTTCCGGCGTGGCCTGACCGCCGGGTACTCCGGCTCGCAGGACCCCGGCAAATCGGTGGACCGGCACGCCGCCTGGACCGGCGGCAAGGAGGTCAGCTTCGTCAACGCCTCCTGGGTGACCAGCGACCTGAAGAAGTCCGCGCCGAACACCGCTGGCAAATGGCGGGTCTGCCGCAGTCCCGGCGGCGCGGGCAATCAGGGCGGCTCCTACCTGTGTATCACCCGGCAGTGCCCGCGACCGGAGCAGGCATTTGAGGTGGTGCGCTGGCTGATGTCGCCGGAGAACCAGGTGCGCGCCTACCTGGAGGCCGGGCTGTTCCCGTCCAGCCTGGCCGCCTACACCGATCCGCGGCTGCTGGAACCCGAGCCGTTCTTCGGCGGCCAGGCCACCATGAGCGTGTTCGGCAAGGCCGCCACCGAGGTCCAGCCCGCCTACTTCAGCGCCTACGACATCCAGCTCAGCGATATCTACACCGACGAGCTGACCAACATCGAACTCGGCGGCAAGGACCCGGAACGAGCCTGGGACGACGCACAGTCCACAGTGGACACTCTGCTGCGCAGGAAGGGGGCGCTCTGATGCCGGCCGCCACGCTGAGCAGGAGCCGCCGCGCGCGCCGCTACCTGCCCTACTACCTGGCCATCTCGCCGTTCTTCATCCTCTTCGCGGTGTTCGGCGCCTACCCGGTGCTCTACTCCTTCTACCTCGCGCTGCAACGCTGGAACGGCGTCGGCCCGATGGAGTGGGTCGGGCTGGACAACTTCGCCTTCCTGTTCACCGACCCCATCTTCTGGCACTCCATCTACAACACCCTGCTGATCTGGGTGATGTCCACGATCCCGATGACCGCGCTGGCCCTGCTGGTCGCGCTCGGCCTGAACTCCTCGATCCGGCTGCGCGGCATGTTCCAGGTGGCCTACTTCCTGCCGAATGTCACCTCGGTGGTGGCCATGTCGCTGGTGTTCGGCTCGATTTTCAGCAGCGAGTTCGGCATCCTCAACTGGCTGCTCGGCCTGCTCGGCGTTGGCCAGGTGGAATGGCTGACCAGCCCGTGGGGCATCCGGGTGGCCATCTCGCTGATGATCATCTGGCGCTGGACCGGGTACAACGCGATCATCTTCCTGGCCGGCCTGCAGGCCATCCCGAACGACGTGCTGGAAGCGGCCAAAGTGGACGGTGCGGGCAGGCTGCGCACCTTCTTCTCGGTGACGCTTCCGTTGCTGCGCCCGGTATTGCTGTTCTCGGTGGTGATGTCGGCCATCGGTGGCATGCAGGTCTTCACCGAGTCCCAGGTGCTGCTCGGCGACCGCGGCGGCACCGAGGGCGCGGGCATGACCATGGTGCTCTACCTGTACAACGAGGCGTTCGTGCACAGCGACTTCGGCTACGGCTCGGCCATCGCCTGGGGCGTGTTCCTGGTCGTGGTGATCTTCTCGATCATCAACTGGCGGCTGATCCAGCGCCCGGAGAGCGCCCCGGGAGGCATTCGATGACCCGCTCCGGCCGGATCCTGACTTATCTCGCGCTCACCATCGGCGCGCTGGTGCTGGTCTTCCCGTACTACTGGCTGGCCGTGATGGCCTCCAACAGCACCGGCGACATCTACTCCACCCCGCCCACGCTGACCTTCGGCGGCAAGCTGTTCGCCAACATCGGCGAGGTCTTCGCCCGGATCGACTTCTTCGGCTCCCTGCTGAACACGCTGATCGTGGCCATCGCGACCACGCTGCTGGTGCTGTTCTTCGACTCGCTGGCCGCCTTCACCTTCGCCAAGTACCAGTTCCCGGGCAGCTCTGTCCTTTTTGGACTGCTGCTGGCCACCTTCGTGGTGCCCACCCAGCTGGCGGCCATCCCGCAGTTCAGCATCATGGCCGGGATCGGCTGGGTCGGCGACCTCAAGGCGCTGATCATCCCGGCCGCGGCCAACGCCTTCGGCATCTTCTGGATGCGCCAGTACTGCCGCCAGGCCCTGCCGGATGAACTCCTGGAGGCCGCGCGGATGGACGGCGCCGGGTTCTTCCGGATCTACTGGACCATCGCACTGCCACTGCTGCGCCCGGCCATGGCCTTCCTGGGCATCTTCACCTTCGTCAACGCCTGGAACGACTACCTGTGGCCGCTGGTGGTCCTCGTCGACGCCGGCAACGTCACCCTGCAGGTGGCGCTGTCCCAGCTCAAGGGCGTCTACGTGCAGGACTACAGCGTGGTCATGGCGGGCACCCTGGTGGCGATCGTGCCGCTGATCATCGTCTTTCTCTTCGGCGCCCGGCACTTCATCAAGAACATCGCCGCCGGCGCCCTCAAGGGCTGAGTAAACCCATACCAGGAAAGGAAACCATGTCGTCGTCCTACGTCGAGGACCCCGCCCCCGGTCACGGCAGCCTGCGTCCGCGCGCGCACTTCCGCTCGGACGCGCGTTCGCTGGAGCTGGTCGGCGACTGGCGTTTCCTGTTGTCCCCCAACATCCCCTCGGCTCCCGAGGGCATCGAGTACCCGGAATTCGACGACTCCGGCTGGGCCGACCTGCCGGTGCCCGCGCACTGGCAACTGCACGGCCACGGCAAACCCGCCTACACCAACGTCAACTACCCGTTCCCGGTCGACCCGCCCCGCGTCCCCTCGGACAACCCGACCGGCGACTACCGGCGGCGCTTCACCCTGGACGGCGACTGGCTCACCCAGCCCGCCGTGCTGCGCTTCGACGGCATCGACTCCTGCGCCCGGATCTGGCTCAACGGCAACGAACTCGGCGTCACCAAGGGCAGCAGGCTGCCCAGCGAGTTCGAGGTTGGCCCGCTGCTGCGCGCGGGGGAGAACCTCCTCGTCGTGCGGGTGCACCAGTGGTCGGCGGCCAGCTACCTGGAAGACCAGGACATGTGGTGGCTCTCCGGCATCTTCCGCGCCGTCACCCTGCTGGCCCGCCCGGCTGGTGGCATCCCGGACTACTGGATCCACGCCGGCTACGACCGCCACACCGGCCGCGGCACGCTGTCGGTGGACACCGATCCGGCCGTGCGCCTGAGCATCCCCGAACTCGGCCTGCACGACCACCCGGCCACCCAGCCGATCAGCTTCGCCGCCGTTGACCCGTGGAGTGCTGAGGAACCCCGCCTGTACCAAGGTGAACTGGCCACCGACGCCGAACGCGTCCAGGTTCGCATCGGCTTCCGGACAGTGTCCATTGCGGACGGTCAGGTCAAGGTCAACGGCAGGCGGGTGTTCTTCCGTGGCGTCAACTGGCACGAGCACCACCCCGACCACGGCCGCGCCGTGCCCCTGGAGACCGCCCGCGCCGACATCGAACTGATGAAGCGGCACAACATCAACGCCGTCCGCACCAGCCACTACCCGCCCGACCCGGCCTTCCTGGAACTCTGCGACGAGTACGGCCTCTGGGTGATCGACGAATGTGACCTGGAAACCCACGGGTTCGACCGATTCGGCTGGGACCGCAACCCCGGCGACGATCCACAGTGGAGCGACGCCTACCTGGATCGCATGCGCCGCATGGTGGAACGCGACAAGAACCATCCCAGCATCATCCTGTGGTCCCTGGGCAACGAAGGCCACACCGGCGCCAACTTCGCCCGCATGGCCCAGTGGACTCGCGATCGCGACCCCGGCCGTCCGATCCACTACGAAGGCGACCGCGACTGCGCCTACGTCGACGTGTACAGCCGGATGTACGCCGACACCCGGGAGGTCGACAAGATCGGCCGCGGCGAGGCAGACAACCCACGCCACCGCGAACTCCCGTTCCTGCTCTGCGAATACGCCCACGCCATGGGCAACGGCCCCGGCGGCCTCCTGGAGTACCGCGAACTCTTCGAGCGGCACCCGCGCTGCCAGGGCGGCTTCATCTGGGAGTGGATCGACCACGGTATCCGCCAGCACACCCCGGACGGCCGCGAGTACTTCGCCTACGGCGGCGACTTCGGCGAAACCATCCACGACGGCAACTTCGTCATCGACGGCCTGCTCTTCCCCGACCGCACCCCTTCACCCGGCCTGACCGAACTCGCCAAAATCTACGAACCAGTGCGGATCATCGCCACCGCCAACGGAATTCGCGTCGAGAACCACCACGACTACCGCACCCTGGACCACCTGTCCTTCCACTGGACCCTGGAAACCGAAGGCGCCCCGGTAGCCCACGGCGAACTGCCCGTCGACACCGTCCACTCCGGACAGTCCATCGACCTGCCCCTGCCCGAACTCCCGGTTACCCAAGGCGAAACCTGGCTCACCGTCCACGCCACCCTGGCCGCCGACACCCGCTGGGCCAAGGCCGGGCACCTGATCGGCTGGGGTCAGCTCCCCATCACCCCGGCCAGTCCGCCCGTGCGCACCGGCGCGGTCCGGATCCTGCACGCGCCAACGGAACTACGCCTGGGCCTCGGCGGTTTCGACCCGCACACCGGCAGGCTGACCAGCCTCGGCGGCCACCAGGTCACCGGCCCGCGAGTCGACCTGTGGCGGGCCACCACCGACAACGACCGCGGCGAACACCACCCGGACGCCACCGCCTGGCGCGCGGCCGGACTGCACCGTGTCCAGCACCGCATCGCGGAAATCCACACCGGCGACACCCAGCTCCTGGTCCGCACCAGGGTCGCCCCACCCGGCCTGGCCTTCGGCCTGCTCGCCGACTACCTCTGGACCGCAGACGCCGATTCCCTGCGCCTGCGCGTCGACCTGGCCCCCGACGGCGAATGGCCGTGCACGCTGCCCCGCCTCGGCCTGCGCCTGGCCATCCCCGGCACGTTCGACCGGGTGACCTGGTTCGGCGGCGGCCCCGGCGAGGCCTACGCCGACAGCCGCCAGGCCGCCCGCATCGGCCGCCACACCGCCACCGTCGACGAACTCCAGACCCCGTACGTCTTCCCCCAGGAGAACGGGAACCGGATCGACGTCCGCTGGGCCAAACTGTCCACAGTAGACGGACAAGTCCTGCGCATCGAGGGTTCGCCCACCTTCGACCTCACCGCCCGCCGCTGGACCACCGAAACCCTGGAAGCCGCCCGCCACACCACCGATCTGGCGCCCACCGACCAGATCCACCTCAACCTGGACCTGGCCCAGCACGGCCTCGGCACCAACTCCTGCGGACCCGGCGTGCTGCCGCAGTACCGCCTGCACCCACGCAAAGCCGCCCTGGACCTGGTGTTCCGGCTCTGAGCACGCCGCACCCCACCGGCGAGTTGGGCCAACTGGTACGCCGGTTTTGCCCAAGCGGGCGTACCAGTTGGCCCAAGTGGTTACGTGACACCGATTCGCCAACTCGGCCAACACGGCGACGAGGGCCGCTTGCTCGGCCTCGGGAGGGGTCCCGGAAGTGGCGTGGCTGAATTGCCGGTCCCGGGATCGAGGAGTGGGGGAGCGGCGATGGTGAACACGGCGCGCAGGCTGCGGGTGGTGGTCGTCGGCTGCCTCGCGGCCGGCGTCGTGCTGCTGGTGCTCACGCTGGTCCTGGTGCTGACCGACAGCGGACCGGTGGCGATCCTGCCCGGCCTGATCGGCTTCGTGTTCCTGCTGGTCGGGGTGTTGGTGGGCTGGACGGCACCGGCCAGGAGCAGACCGGCGCGGGCCCTGGCGCCCGGCGTGGTCCGCCAGTTCCGCAACCAGCGCCACTACTTCACCACCCTTATCCTGGCCATGGCCGGCCTGTTCGGGATCGCGGGCGGCGCGGTCTTCGCGCTGGCGGGCCCGTGGGCCGGTGGCCTCTTCGCTGGTGGCGCCCTGCTGGGCAGGCTGGCGTTCATCATCTGGGTGCCGCCCAAGGGCGGCTGGCGCGGCTACCAGGTCAGCGCCGAGCAACTGATCATCCGCACCCCGGAGGATCAGCTCGCCATCCCGTGGCCCGCGATCGGGCACCTGATGCACCGGCCGGTGGCCACCAGCCAGGGTTTCGGCACCATGACGACTTACCACGACTATATCGAGGTCCACCTGGCCGCTCCGGCCGAGGGCTTCCTGGTCATCCACGGCGTGCGCAGGCAGGCCGCGCTGTCCAGGCTGATCATCGATCAGTGCCGGGAGCCCGTCCTGCGAGCGCTGCGCGCCAGGTTCGAACACGACGGCGAGGTGGCCTACGGCCAGTTCCGCTTCGCTCGCGACGGGGTGCACGCGCCCGACGGATTCCTGCCCTGGGGCACCGATTGGCAGGCCCGGCGCTTCTTCCACGAGGACGGCGTGCGGCTGACCGTCTACGGGCCGAAAGGCGCGGGCATCAACGGCTGGGTGCCGGTGGAAATGATCGCACTGGACCTGCTGAACGCGGTCGCCTCACCGCCGCGCGGCTAGAGGCCCCAGAAGCGGATCAGGTGGTGGGCGGCGCAGATGTTGACGTCCAGGAGGTAGGCGCCCGCCGTGCCGCACTGGGCCGGGCCGGTGCCCGGGTCGACGGGCTGGCCGTGGCCCATGCCGGTGATGGTGAACTGCTCCACGGTCTCGCCGTACACCCGGTGCGGGTAGCCCGCGACGGTGTCGGTGCGGTCGGGGATCTGGTCGGTGCCATGGACATCAGTCCATTGCTCCACCAGCTCGGTGGCGTTGCGCGGGGCCACGGTGAAGTCCGCGCTGCCCTGCCAGATCGACACCTTCGGCCGCGGACCGGTGTGCGGACTGGTCGCGCGCACCTTGTCACCCCACTGCGCCGGGGTGAGGTCGCGGCCGGGGTTCATGCAGCCGAACGCGGTGAGCACCGAAGTGGCGCACTGGTAAGGGATTCCGGCGATGATGCCGCCACCGGCGAACACCTCGGGGTAGCTGGCGAGCATGGCCGCGGTCATCGCGCCACCCGCGGACAGGCCGGTGACGTAGGCGGTGCTGGAACCGTTGTCCTGCTTGGCCTTGTCCACCATTTGCTTGACGGACAAGGCTTCCCCGGCGTCCCGGCGGGTGTCACCCGGCTCGAACCAGTTGAAGCACAGGTTGAGGTTGTTCGCCGAGCGCTGCTGCGGGAACACCACGGTGAACCTCGCCCGCTCGGCCAGCTGCGGCCAGCCGGTGTTCGCGTAGGCGGCGGCGTTCTGGGTGCAGCCGTGCAGTGCCACCACCACCGGACGGCCCGGCGGCAACCCTGCGGGCACGTAGCGGAACATCTGTAGATTCCCGGGATTGCTGCCGAATCCGGTGACCTCGGGCAGTGTTGCCGCAGCAGCCGGGCTGGGCACGGTGACCAGGAACAGCGCGATGGCGGCCAGTGCCGCGAGCACCTGGGTGACGGGACGGCGGTTCGACATGGCACTCCTCCACGGTGCGGCGTGCTGTGATGGTAGGAAGACCGGGACCGGGTTGTCGCTGGTGCGGCACAACACTGTTCGGGCTTCGCGGATGTGGTCGCGGCACAGCCTGCGTGCGCCGGAAGTGTGGCGCGACCACATGGCGCGGTGGAGATCGGGTGCTTACCGTGGGTTCCCGCGTTGATGGAGGGTGGCCATGCGAAGGAACCTCGCCGTTGCGGTGCTGACCCTGGCACTGACCGCGACCGCATTCCCACTCGCGCACGCGCAATCCGCCAACTGTGCCGGACTGGTTGGCACCACCATCCCGGCGCGGGCGATCGGCCTGCCCAGCTCGGGCGGCGAAGTCACCGCCGCACAACTGATCCCGCCCGCCGGGCCGGTCGGCGAGTACTGCCGGGTCGAGGCCGCGATCCACCCGGTGGACCCCGCGGCCCCGGACATCCAGTTCCGGCTCGGCCTGCCGACCCGGTGGAACCACAAGGCGATGATGTTCGGCGGCGGCGGGTACAACGGCACCATCCCCGACATCGCGGGCAACCTGCCGTTCGGACCCGCCGACCAGCCCGGCCCACTGGCCCGCGGCTACGCCACCTTCGCCAGCGACTCCGGCCACCAAGCCGCGCCCGACTTCCAGCCGACCCGGTCCCTGGACGGTTCCTTCGGCCGCAACGACGAAGCACTACGCAACTTCGCCGGCGACGCGCTCAAGAAGACCCGCGACGCGGCCAGATCCGTTATCGCCCAGCACTATTCCGGCGCGCGGCCGGTGCACAGCTACTTCGCCGGCGGCTCCACCGGCGGCCGCGAGGCCCTGGCCGTCGCCCAGCGCTGGCCCGCCGATTTTGACGGCGTGCTCTCGGCCTACCCGGCCTGGAACGCCGCCAGTCTGGACCTGTTCTTCGGTTACCAGGCCCACATTCTGTCCCAGCCGGGCGCGTTTCCCAGTCCGGCCAAGCAATCGCTGCTGCACCGCGCGGTGATCAACGCCTGCGACGGCGAGGACGGGCTGCGCGACGGGGTGGTGTCCAACGAAGCGGGGTGCCACTTCGACCCGCGTGCGCTGCGTTGCCCCGAAGGTGCCGATCATGGAGATTTCTGCTTGTCCGACAAGCAGATCCAGTCCGTGACGGCGATGTCCGCGCCACTGCGGTGGCACTACCGGATCGCCAGCGGGGAGACCGGCTACCCCGGATTCCCGTTCCGCTCCGGCGCGGCCATGTCCACCGCCCTGCTCGGCCTGGGCAGTCAGGCCCCGGCCAACCCGATGCCCAAGACCAGTGGGTACGGCGTGCAGTTCTGGGACCAGTGGGTCCGGCACTTCCTCACCAGGGACCCCGCGCACAACCCACTCGCCATCGACCCCCGCCAGCCCGGCCCGTGGCGGCACCGGATCAGCGAGCTGTCCGCGTTGCAGGACATCAACAATCCCGACCTGCGACCGTTCGCCCGCGCCGGCGGCAAGCTGATCCTGGTACACGGCACGGCCGACGAGCTGGTCAGCCATCGGTCCACAGTGGACTATTTCAGCCGCGTGCAACGGGTCGTGGGCGAGCACGACGTACGCCGCTTCGCCCGGTTCTACCTGGTGCCGGGCGCCAACCACGCCAACGTCACGCCCGCGTTCGCGGCGGGCTGGGATTCGCTGACCGCCCTGGAGAACTGGGTGGAAGGCCACCGGCCGCCGCGGCATCCGGTGGTCAGCGACAAGAATCCGGCCAACGCCGGGCGCACCCGCCCGCTGTGCGAATCCCCGGCCTGGCCACGGTATCGCGGCGGCGACCCCGATGCCGCCCGCAGCTTCGAGTGCGCCCGGCCCTAGACTGGGGGGCACCTGGGGAGGTCGAGGCGTGTGATCAACGGTGACCGGGAACTGGCACAGCGAGTGCAGGAGCGACTGGGCAAGCGACACCCAGTCTTCGCGGTGGCCACTGTCAAATCCGGCGAGATCAGCGTGGCCGGTGTCGGCGCGGAGCTGACCGCGGACTTCGAGATCGGCTCGATCAGCAAGGGCGTCACCGGCCTGCTCTACGCCGACGCCCTGGCCCGCGAGCAGATCGCCTCCGCCACCACCCTCGGTGACCTGTTGCCGCTCGGCCAGGCCCCGGCCGCCGCGCTGACCCTCGCCGCGGTCAGCACGCACCACTCCGGCCTGCCCCGGCTGGCGCCCACCGGTTCCCTGCTGCGCAAGACGATCGCGCTGTGGCGGCACGGTGCCAACCCCTACGGCGAAACCCTGGCCGAGCTGCTCACCTGCCTCGACCGCGTCCAACCGGGCAAGCCGCGCTTCCGCTACTCCAACCTCGGCTACGAACTGCTCGGCCACGCCCTGGCCCGCGCGGCCCGGACCAGCTACCCGGACCTGCTCCGCCAGCGCATCACCGAACCCCTTGGCCTGCACCACTTCTACCTGCCCGAGACGCCCTACCAGATCCGGTCGGGAGCCGTGCCGGGCCGCAGTAAATCCGGTCGTCCACGGGAGCCGTGGACCGGCGAGGCGGTCGGCCCCGCCGGCGGCATCCGCGCCTCGATCCAGGACATGGCAACGCTGACCGCCGCGCTGCTGGACGGTTCCGCGCCCGGCATCGCCGCGCTGGACCCGGTGACCGACCTGGCCGGCCCCCGGGTCCGCATCGGCGCCGCCTGGCTCACCCAGCTCCACCAAGGCCGCGAGATCACCTGGCACAACGGCGGCACCGGCGGCTTCCGCACCTGGCTCGGCCTCGACCGAGCCGCGTCCACCGGCGCAGTCCTCCTGTCAGCAACCACAGCCCCAGTCGACCGCCCCGGCTTCTCCTTGCTGGCCAAGCTCTCCACCTAAGCACATCGTGTTGGCCGTTGTCGTACGGTGTGTTGGCCGTTCTGGACGGTGTCTTGGCTGAACTGGTACGCCAGGGCCAGCACAGGCGTACCAGTTCGGCCAAGACTGGGTACGACAACGGCCAACACGCCGGGGGGTTAGGACTGGCCGAGCAGGGTTAGCAGCTGCTGGATCTGGGCGGTGCGGGACTGCACGATCCGGTCCGCCAGTTGTTTGGCCTGGGGATTGCGCCCGTCCTTGAGCTCGGTGCGGGCCATCTCCACCGCGCCGTGCTGATGTCCGGTCAGCACGTTGACCGCGTCCCGGTCGAAGGTCGGACCGCCCTTGGCCAGGGCGTTGATGACGTCCTTGGAAGTGGCGGGCATGCCGCCGTGGTGGGCGTGCGCGTTCGGGTCGGTGTCCGCCTCGGTCGGCTTGCCCCAGGCCCGCAGCCAGGCGGTCATGCTCTCCGCCTCGCTGACCTGGGTCGCCTCCACCGCCGCGGCCAGGTCCCGGATCTCCTTGCGGGTGGCCTTGGTCTTGGCCAGCCGCGCGATCTCCACCGCCTGCCCGTGGTGCGGGATCATCATCTGCAGGAACATCACGTCGGCGTCGTTGAAGTCCGCGCCAGCGGTGGTGGATGCGGCGACCCGGTTCGACGACGACGGCGGTGCGGTCGGGCCGGGCCCGGGGCTCGCGCACCCGGCGAACACCAACGCGCCCAACAGGATCGGGACGAGCGTGGCACGGTTCACGATGACTGCCTTTCCTGGCGGGCCCGCGCCCCCGGCGGCTGGGGCGCGAGCCTGCGTGCCGTGATCAGACCTGTTGCCACAGGGCAGGGGTGTTCGGCGGTTCCCAGCCGGGCAGCGCGGTGTGCGCCAGCGTGCAGCGGTAGGTCGAGCCGTTGTAGGTGACCTGGCTGCCCACCTGGTAGGCGGTGTTCGCCGCCCAGGTCCCGCCGGGCGGCGGTGTCGCGGTCGTGGTGGGAGTGGTGGTCTTGGTGGTCGGACTGGTGGTGGGCGTGCCACCGCCGCCGATCTGCAGGTCGACACAGGCGTAGAAGGCCATGGGCGTGTCGCCGATGTTCCAGATCGCCAGCAGCTTCTGCCTGCCGGTCGCGCCACCCAGGTTCACCGTGTGCGAGACGGTCGGCGGTGGTTGTACGTTGCCGCCGTCGACCAGCGCGATCCGCTGGCCGTTGAGGTAGTACTCGTAGTCGCGGGTGCGGTGCCGGGCGGTGAAGGTCCAGGTGAAGTTCACCGTGTTGCCGACCGAGGTCGCCTTCCAGCCCTTGCCGTCATCGTCGAGGTCGGCGAACGGCGCGTTGCCACCACTGCAACTGCGCAGTCCCTTGGGCCCCTCCACGCTCTGCGGTTCGTACTTGATCGGCCCACAGGGCACGGTGCCCTGCGCGCACTGGGCCTGCCGGCTCGGCGGGGAGGAGATGTAGCCGTGCGCGAAGGCCGAACTCGCGGGCAGGACCACGAGCAGGAACGGGGTGATGCCGATGGCGGCCGTGGCCATCGCGAGGAAACGTCTGAGCTTCATTGGGTCAGCTCCCAGCGTCGCGGCCCGACCTACAGGGGTGATCAGGCCGCCGGTGCGCACAACGCCGTGTCCCGTCGCGCGCGGTCAACAGGTGCCTGCGCCGGTCAAACCGGCACCGCGGAACGGGGAACGCGGACACACACGCCACTCGCTCCGCTCTCGCGTCCGCGGCGACGGCCAAGGCCGATTGCCGGGACACGGACGGCGGCGGCGGGTCCGTGCGTCACTCAGTGTGACGTGGTCTAGACCATAAATGAGCTGCGGGTTCACGTCAAGGAACAGCCCGGTCAGCCCGCTGGACGCTGGACGCGTTCACCACGGGATGGTCTGGTCCAAGGCTTCCGGGCCGCGGAAGACGCCGGTGGGACCGTCCGCGGGGAGGGTGGCGAGCCCAACCGGGACAACGGCGCCCTCGGCCGGACCGCGGTCGCCGCGGGGGAAGGTCGCGGCGGCGTTGCCGTCGGTCCGCACCAGGCCGGGGCTGGTCGCGTTGACCTTGAAACCGTCGGCGCGCAGGGCGTCGGCGTAGCCCAGGGTCAGCGCGTTGAGCGCGGCCTTGGAGGCGCTGTAGGCGAGTAGGTCCTTGGCGGAGAACGGGCTCGCCGGGTCGCTGAGCAGGCCGAGCGAGCCGAGTCCGCTGGACATGTTGACGATCCGCGGGTTGCCGGAGCGGCGCAGCAGCGGCACGCAGGCCGCGGTCACGGTGACCACGCCGAACACGTTGACCTCGAACACCTCGCGCAGCTGCGCGGCCGTGACCTGCTCGGTCCGGACACCCCACTCGACCACGATCCCGGCATTGTTGACCAGCACATCCAGCCGCCCCACCTGGTCCTCGATCCGGTCCACGGCCGCCCGGACCGAGTCCGCGTCGGTCACATCGAGCCGCACGACCCGGATGTCCCCGCCCGATTCCCCCTGCTGTGCCACCAGTTCCGCCACCGCAGCCTGCCCGCGTTCCGCATCCCGGGCGCCGAGGTACACGGTGTAACCCTGGAGCGCGAGCTGCCGGACGATCTCCCGGCCGATGCCCTTGTTGGCGCCGGTCACCAGCGCTACGTCATTCGCCTGCATACCGCCCACTCCAGCCGCCCAGTCACCGGAAGACCAAGACCGATCCGGTGCCGCGCCATACCCTGGCGGTATGCCCGACCCGGAAATCCGCGAACTGCGCTACTTCCACGCGGTCGCCGAGGACCGCAACATCACCCGCGCCGCCGCCCGACTCGGCATCGCCCAGCCCCCGCTGTCCCGGGCCATGCGCCAACTGGAACGCCGGCTCGGCGTCGCGCTCTTCGACCGCACCGGCCCCCGCCTGACCCTGACCGAAGCCGGCGAGACCCTGCTCAAAGAAGCCACCGTGGTGCTCGGCGCCCTGGACGCCGCGGTCCGCCGGACCCGGCGCGCGGCCCAGTCCGGCCGCGGCCTGGTGGTCACTGTGTACCCGGGTGTGGCCACCGAGTTGCTGCACCAGCTCAAGGCCCGGTTCCACGCCGACCCGGCCGCCCCGGAGATCGAGATCCTGCTCAGCGAGTTCGGCGCCCAGGCCGACCTGATCCGGGACGGCCGCGCGGACGTGGCGATCGCCTCCTGCGTCAACACCCGAGGTTTGGACACCGAACCCCTGCACACCGAACCCCGCGTCGCCGCCCTGCCCGCCAGTCACCCCCTGGCCCAGCGCGCCACCCTGACCACCGCCGACCTGGCCACCGAACCAGCACCCCGCTGGCGTGACTCGGCCACCATCGACCGCGACTACTGGCTGGGCAACCCCGACCGTCCGGTCGACGGCCCGCTGGTCCGGGACAGCGCGCAGTTGCTGGAGGTGATCGCCCTGGGGCAGGCGGTGGCGCTGGTGCCGGCCTCGCTGGCGGCGCGCAACGTCCGGCCGGATGTGATCTACCGCCCGGTGCTGGACGCGGCCCCGTATCGGACCCTGCTGCTCTGGCCGGAGGGCAGCCGGTCGCCGTGGGTCGCCCGGTTCGTCCGCACGGCGTTGGAGTTGGCTGCGGCTCGGGACGTGTGAGCACGGTTGGGGTGCTGGGGTCAAGGCATGCTTCGCGTGCATCTACCGAACGGTCGGTAGATGCACGCAGAATCCCGGCGGGGCTGGAGCGAGCGCGGGCTTGGTGATGTCGGCAGGTGCTGCTGCACGCGTATCTACCGAACGGTCGGTAGATGGGCAGAACCGCTCTGGCGCCGGCTGGCGAGCACCGGTCGCCGCCGGACCTCCTGAGCGTTCGGGCACTGCCTGGTACTGGGACTGTTCGGCTCGGTGGTCACGGGCGCAGTCCCATTGCCCAGCGGCTGAACCGCAGTCCCGCAGGCCGCCCCAGCCACCAGCGCCGTTCCGGCGAGCGCACCGCGTTGCTGATCTTCGGTACCCTCCGATGTCATGAGGTCACCGAATGTCACGTGAGCCCCAGGCCGACCAGCTCCGCACCACCCTGGCCAACCACACCATCCCCTTGCACAGCACCAACCCCGGCCACGCCCTCGACGACCTGACTCCCCTGACCGCCGCGCTCGACGGCGTCCGGGTCGTCGGACTCGGCGAGGCCACCCACGGCACCAGGGAGTTCTTCACCCTCAAGCACCGCCTGGTCGAATTCCTGGTGACCCGGCTGTCCTTCACCGTCTTCGCCATCGAGGCGGGCTGGTCCTCCTGCCGGGCCGTGGACGACTACGTGGTGCACGGCACCGGATCCGCCGCCGAGGTGCTGGCCAAGCTCGGCTACTGGACCTGGGACACCGAGGAGGTCCTCGCGCTGATCGAATGGCTGCGTGCGCACAACGCGGACCTGCCCCTCGACCAACGCGTGCGCTTCCGCGGTGTCGACCCGGTGCTGGAACGCGCCGGCACCGAGGCGATCGCCGGGTATCTGGACACAGTGGACAGTGCGCGGGCCACCACCTTCCGGGGCGCGGTCAAGGCGTTGCGGGCGGAGTTCAGCAAACTCAGCGTCGGCCGGATCATCAGCGAAGCGTTCCGGCAGCTCTGGCGGAAGATCCCCGGAGTGCGGCCGGGCGCGGCCCAGTCCGAGGTGCTCGCGGCGCGCGCGGTGGTGGCCGACACGGTGGCCTGGCTGGCCGCGCACCCCGCCGACAACGACGGGTGGCGGGAGGCCGAATGGCATGCCTGGGCGGTGGATCGGGCCGCGGAGATCCGGACCTTGCCTACACTGGGACAGGCCGGGGGACACCTGCGGGACCGGACCATGGCCGAGGCGTTGCGGCGGATCCTGGCCGAACCCGGCGCGCGGGCGATGGTGTGGGCGCACAACGGACATCTGGCCGCCGCCACCCGCTCCAGCAAGGAGGCCGCGCTCGGCGCCGAACTGCGGGACTGGCTCGGCGACGGCTACTACGCGCTCGCGCTGGTGACCAACCAGGGCGGGTTCCAGGCAATGAAACTGGGCACCAGCGAGCTGGCTGAGTTCGAGCTGGACCCGGCCGAGTCCGGCACCCTGGAATGGCAGCTCGCCCAGGCCGGGGGTGATCACCTCCTGGACCTGCGGGCCGCGGGCGCGGATCCGGTGCTGCGCGCGTGGCTGGACGGCAAACAGCGGATGCGCGCCTACGGCTCGGTGATCGGGTTCTGGCCCGCGCTGAAGAAGGAGACCGTGTCCGTGCGGCTGGGCGCGGAGTTCGACGGCATCGCCTACCTGGACCGCACCACCCGCGCCCGGCCGCGCACCGACGCCGCCGACCGGAAATCGGGTGCGGACAGCCGACGCGGTGGTGTCTGATCCGGTGATGGCGATCGTGATGGGCACACCGGACGTCGACGGGCTGAGCGCGGCCGTGCACGCGCTGCAGGACTGGCAGTACGACGGCGCGCCCATGCAACTGCACCCGGGCGATGTGGGCTGGTACTGGCGGCTCGGCGCCGAGGCCACCGCCGCGGCGGTCCGCACCTGGCGCCGGGCCGGACGACTGCTCGCCGTCGGACTCCTCGATGGCCCGGACCTGTTGCGGCTGACCATCGAACCCGCGGCGCGACAGGACGAGGAGCTGGCCCGGCAACTGGTCGCCGACCTGACCGACCCAGCCCGCGGCGTGCTGCCCGCGGGCGCGGTCTGCCTCGAAGCGCCAACCGCCCCACTGGTCAAGGACCTGCTCGCCGCCGATGGCTGGCGCGCCGACGAGCCGTGGACGCCGCTGCGCCGCGACCTCACCGAGCCGGTGCCGGATCCGGGCGTGCGGATCGAGGTGATCGGACCGGAGCGGGCGCACGTGCAGGCCGCCGTGCTCCGGTCCGCCTTCGGCACCTCGAAGTTCACCGACGAACGCTGGCACGCGATGGCCGCCGGCCTGCCCTACGCCGACGCCCGGTGCCTGGTCGCCCACGACGAGCAGGGCAACGCGGTGGCGGCGGTGACCGTGTGGTCAGCCGGTCCGGGCAAGCCGGGGGTGCTGGAGCCGATGGGGGTGCACCGGGACCACCGCGGTCACGGCCACGGCACCGCGATCAGCCTCGCCGCGGCGGCCGCGCTCCGGGAACTGGGTTCCAGCAGCGCGCTCGTGTGCACCCCGACCACCAACGCCGGCGCGGTCGCCACCTATCGGTCAGCGGGCTTTCAGCCGCTGCCCGAGCGCCTGGACCAACGTCGGGACGCCTGAAGTTCCGCCTCCGCCGTCGAGTTGGCCCAAGTGGTACGCCCACTTGGGCCAACTCGACGTACGACTTGGGCCAACTCGACGTCCAGAACGGCCAACACGCCGTACGAGAACGGCCAACACGGGGTGGGTGGGTTAGCCGGCGCGTTGGGTTAGGCCGGGGGAGCGGTGGAATTCGGCTTCGAGGGTGGGGTCTTCCAGTTCGGCGAGGGTGCGGGCGTACTCCTTGATCAGGTCGTGGAGTAGGTAGCGGCCGGGGGCGGACTCGGTGAGCAAATGGTTGTCGTACAGGCGTTCCAGGCCGTGCCGGGTTTCCGCCGCGGTCAGTCCGGCCAGGACCGAGGTGGTCGGCAGGTCCACCTCGACGCCAGCGGACAGGCCCAGGCAGCGGAACAGCCGCCGTCCTTCGGCGGGCAGGCCGCGGTAGGAGCGGTCGAACGCGGCGGTGAGCGTGACGTTTTCCGCGTGCAGCTCGCTGAGCCGGGTTCGCGCCGAGGACAGCAGATCGGCCAGGTAGCGGTCGGTCCAGCGCGGGTGGTGGCGCACCCGCCCGGCCAGCAGGGTGATCGCCAGTGGCAGCCCGCCGCACAGTGACACCAGCTGCCGGGTCGCGGCCGGATCGGCCGGTTGCTCGCGCGGACCCGTCAGGTGCTGGAACAGCCGGGCGGCCTGTTCCAGCGGCAGCGGGTTCAGCTCCAGCGACCGCACCCCCTCCAGCGCGCTCAGCCGCCGCCTGCTGGTGATCAGCACCCGGCAGCGGCCAGGACCCGGCAACAGCGGCCGGACCTGCTCATGCCCGGCCGCGTCATCCAGCACCAGCAGCATTCGCTTGTCCCGCAAGGACTCCCGCCACAGCGCGGCCCGCCCGTGCTCGGTGTCCGGCATCGCCGCGGCGGGCAACCCGGCCGCGTCCAGCAGGCCGCCCAGCGCGGCGTGCGCGGACAACGGTTCCTGACCGGCGGCGAAGGCGTTGAGCCGCAGGAAGATCGTGCCGTCCGGGTAGTCGGGGGCGAGCAGCCGGGCGGCGCGTACGGCCAGGGTGGTCTTGCCGATCCCGGGCATTCCGTCCAGCACGTGGATTTCCGCCGCGGCCGCGGACCCGGTCAGTCGCCGCAGTTCGGCGTCCCGGCCGGTGAAGGAGAGCGGATCGGCGGGCAGCTGTTCCACCGCCACCGCCGGGGTGATCACCACCGGTGGGCAGGCCCGGCGCGGCGGCGCGGACAGTTCCGGATCCCGGGTCAGGATGCGCTGGTGCAGGCCGCGCAACGCGGGGCCGGGGTCGATGCCGAGCTGGTCGGCCAGTGCGGTGCGGGCCTCCTGGAACACCCCCAGGGCCTCGGCCTGCCTGCCCGAGCGGTACAGCGCGAGCATCAGCAACTCCCGCAACCGTTCCCGCAGCGGGTTGCGGGTCACCAGCGCGGTCAGCTCGGCCACCACCGAGCGGTGTTCACCACGGTCCAGCGACAGCGCCGCGGACAGTTCCTGGGCCAGCAGACGGGACTCCCGTAATCGCAGCCGATGCGCGTGCAGGTAGGGGCTGTCCAATCCGCTGAACGGCTCACCGCGCCAGCGGCCCAGCGCCGAACTGACCGACTCGGTGGCCGCGGCCAGCCGCCCGGCCCGCTGATGCTCCTGGGCGGCATCCAGTTCCTGCTCGAAGACCAGCGCGTCCAGCTGATCGGGCGCACCGCGCAACAGATAACCCGCGTCGGTGCGCAGCACCACCGAATCCCGGTCGTGCGTGGCGCCGGCCGGCCGCAGCGCGCGGCGCAACCGGCTGATGTTGGTCTGCACCGTGTTGCGCGCGCCCTGCGGCGGCGAGTCCGCCCACACCGCCTCCACCAATGCCTCCACCGGCACCGGCTGGTTCATCCGGGTGAGCAGAACCGCGAGAACCGCCTGTTGCCGGGACCAGCCCAGCTCGATGTCCACCGGACCGCGGCGCGCGGCCAGCGCGCCGAGTACCTCGCAGTACAGCCTGTTGTCGCGTTCGGGCACGTCAAACCCCCAATTAGCACAGGAGGAGGACACCATAGCGCGCTGCTACTGGGGAAGGCACTACTCACAGTAAGACGTGGTCATCGGGTCACCGCAATCCTGTGACAGCGCTGTGTACGCGGCCGCACCTAGGGTCCGAAGTGAGCGCGAGACATTCGCGCCGGAATGTCATCCGGTCGACTGACCGGAGAACTGATGGAAAGGTGAAGTGTCCCATGGATGCCTTTGATCTGGATGCCAGGGTCAGCACTCCGGCCGCGGCCAATGGCCAGGCCCAGCCGCTGTCGATTACCAGTGTGATCACCCGACTGGCCTGCACCCGGACCCCGCTCTGCTCGAGGTTCACCTGCCAGTGCACCCAGGGCGCCTGCACCGCCGGTTGCCCCAAGCGCTAAAAAAGCGCAGCTCAACGGGCTGAAGGCGGGTGCTGCCGGGTGTCGACGACCCGGCAGCACCCGCCGCTCAACCTACCGCATCCTGCCCGTGCGCCGGGCGGTTGGAAAGCCGACGAACAGGGGTTGTCATGCGCGCAGAATCGGAGCGAGGTTCCGCTCCCAACCGGGTATTGGTGGCCGATGAATCCGTCGCCGCCTGGCATGGAGTTGTTCCGGGCGCGCTTGCCGCCAAAGCCCGGGAAGTCGCCTGCGAGGTCGCGCGGAGAACGGCGGATTCCGCCACCGTCATCGATCATGTAATGCGATTCACCGAGCAGACGAAGCATCCGATGGAATGGTACTTCCCCAGCTTCGGGTATGGCCACGCCGGAATCGCATTACTCCATGTGCACGCTTCGGCGGCCGCCCCCAATGCGGTAGAGAGCGCGCGTTCGCTCAGCGCCGGTTTTGCCTTCATCCGGGAGGCGGTGGCCGGCACCCAGGCCCAGCCGCTGCTCGCGCCGGGGGTGTTCTCCGGCACCGGTGGCCTCGCGCTGTGCGTGGCGGGCTGCGCCGAGGCCGAGCCCCGGTTCGCGCCGAGTCTGGGCAGGCTGCACGACCAGTTCGCCGCCCAGATCGCCGATCTGGACCTGCCGATGGTTGAGCGCGCGGTCAGCGACTCCGACTACGACATGATCAGCGGCGCGGCCGGCACGCTGGCCTACCTGTGCTCGATCGCCGAACCGGACCAGGCCCTGCACCCCGCCGCGGACAAGCTCCTGGACTACCTGATCTGGCTCAGCGCCCCGCCCCGCGACCTCACCCTGACCCGGCGCTGGCTGATCGCCCCCGAACTGTGCGCGCCGCTGGGCCGCGATCCACGCGAGTTCCCCGGCGGCTACCTCAACCTCGGCATGGCGCACGGCATCCCCGGCGCGGTCGCCGCGCTGGCCGTGGCCTGGCAGCGCGGACTGCGCAGGCCAGGGCAGGAGGAGGCCATCCGGCGGATGACCGACTGGCTGCTGGCGGTGCGCCGCGCCGATCCGCACGGACCGGTGTGGGCCACCGAGATCCCGGTGGCCGCCACCGGCGAGGAGGTCCGTCCGAACCAGCCGCACGACCAGATCGCCTGGTGCTACGGCACCGCCGGTGTGGCCGTGTCCCTGCTCGCGGTGGCCGACGCGCTGGGCGATGACCAGCTGCGCACCGCCGCGATCGAGGCGTTCGAGGGCGTGCTGCGGCGCAGCGTGGCCGAACCCGTGCTCTCGCCGACCTTCTGCCACGGCGTGGCCGGATTGCTGGCGATCTGCCTCGAATTCGCCACCGCGGGCAGCGACTTGGCCCGCGAGCACACGCCGCGGCTGCTGACCGAACTGCTCGGACACGCCGATCCGGCCAACCCCCTGGTGTTCCGGGATGAGGAGGAGCCGGGCGTGTTCGTGGACAGCCCCGCGCTGCTCACCGGGTCGACCGGGGTGGCGCTGACCCTGCTCGCCGCGGTCAGCCCAGTCCGGCCGTCCTGGCTGACCGCCTTCCTGGTGCGGTGACCATGGCCGGGCCACGCTACGAACCCGCCGACTTCTTCCTGCTGCGCGCCCCCGCGCTGCCCGCCGGGGTCTACCAGGACCTGCTCGCCACCACCACCGACAACCCGGACCAGGCACGCGCCGAGGTAAGGCAACGGTTGTATGCTTTGGCCGCTCAGCCCGCGGTGCGCCGCGCGCTGACCGTGGCCAGCGGCGACCTGGTGGACGCGCTGGACCGGGCGGAAAGCTCGGCCACCACGGACAAACGCACCCGGCGGCTGCACTCCCGGCTGCTGCGCTACCTGATCCGGATGACCACCCGGCCCACCCCCTTCGGTGCGTTTTCTGGCGTGGCCGTCGGCGAGTTCGGCCCGGAGACCACTGCCTGCCTGGGCGAATCAGCGTTGCGGGACAACCGGATCCGCGCCGACATGGCCTGGCTGCTCACCCTGATCAAACAGCTGGAGTCCGATGAGCAGCTGCGCCCGCATCTGCGGGTGGTGCTCAACTCCAGCGTGCACCGCAGCGGCGACCGCCTCGTGCTGCCCTACGCCGATATCTACGGCCACAATGACAATCGCGCGGTCCGGGTGCGGGCCACCACCGCGGCGCTGGCGGTGACCAGGCTGGCCGCCACCCCGATCCCACTGGCCCAGCTGCTCGCCGGACTGGCCGAGGAGTTCCCCGGCGTCGACCCGGCCAGAGTGAGCGGGCTGGTCGAGGAACTGCGCACGCTCAACTTCCTCACCAGCGACCTGCGCCCGCCGCTGACCGTGGCCCAGCCCGAAGCCCAGCTGGCCAAGCAACTCGCCGGGATCGAGGCCGCGGGCGAGATCGCCGAGTCCCTGCGCGAGGTGATCAACCTCGCCCACCGCGCCGCCACCGAGCCCGAGCCGGCCGCACTCGCCGAGCTGACCGCCGCCCAGCGTGCCCTGACTCCCGAGCACACCGGCCCGACCTACCAGCTCGACGCCACCCTGGACCTGCCGCGCACCCGGCTCTCCGGCGCGGTCGGCGAGGCGGTGGCCGAGGCGGTGGACTGCCTGATGCGCCTGTCCGCCGCGCTGCCAGGGCACAACCATCATCTGGCCCAGTACCGGGACGCCTTCACCGAACGGTACGGGCTGCTCGCCCTGGTGCCGGTGCTGGAACTGCTCAGCCCCGAACACGGCCTGGACGCGCCGCCCACCTACACCGAGCCGCCGCGCGGCTATCCGTTGCCGCACAACGTCCAAGAACCCTGGCAGCAGGACTTCGACCGGGTGCTCACCGAGTTCGCCGTGCAGGCCTGGTGCGCGGGCGAGCACGAGATCGAGCTGACCGACGAGTGGCTGCACCGCTTCGCCCCACTGGAGGACGCCCCGCCGCTCGCGCTGTACCCGGCCCTGGACGTCTTCGCGCAGATCTCTACCGACCGGTCGGTAGACAGCGGTGCGTGGCGGGCGGTGCTGCGGCAGGAGGGCCTGGCCTTCGGCGGCCGGACCTCCGGGCGGTTCTTCGACCTGCTCGGCGAGGACGCGGTGGACCGGCTGCGCGGCTACGCCCGGCGCGAGGAGGAGCTGAGCCCCGAGGTCGTCTACGCCGAACTGTGCTACCTGCCCAACCATGGCCGCGCGGCCAACGTGGCGCTGCGCCCGTTGCTGCGCGGGTACGAGGTGCCGGTGAACACCACGCCCTCGGTGCCGCCGGACCGGGTGATCGACCTGGCCGACCTATGCGTCGGCGCGAACGAGGACCGGTTTTTCCTGTGGTCCAAGCGGTTGGGCAAGCAGGTGGTGGTCTCGCAGAACCACATGCTCAGCCCGCACGTGGCGCCCAACGTGGCCAGGTTCGTGCTGGAGGTCTCCAACGACGGCTACGCCATGCCCTGCGGATTCCGCTGGGGCCCACTGGAAACCATGCCGTTCCTGCCCAGGGTCACCCGCGGCAAGGTCGTGCTGCGCCCCGCCCAGTGGACCCTGAACGCCTTGCCGGGCAAGGACTTCCCCGCCGAGGTGCGGGCCTGGCGGGACCGCTGGAAGGTGCCGCGGCACGTGTACCTGGTGGAGGCGGACAACCGGCTGCTGCTCGACCTGGAGCACCCGATGTGCCTGGACGAGCTGGCCACCGAATGCAACCGCGGCCCGGAACCGGTGACCCTGCACGAAATGCTGCCCGCCTTCGACCAGCAGTGGCTGCGCGATGCCGACGGCGCGGCCTACCTGGAGGAGATCGTCGTCCCGTTGATCGCGAAGAACAGCGCGGACACCGCGCGCAGCGAGGTCACCCTCACCGCACCGACCGGCAACGCACCCGAGATCATCCGGCAGCACCTGCCCGGCGGACAGTGGACCTTCCTCAAGCTGTACGCGGGCATCACCCAGCAGGACGAGGTCATCGCCACCCGGCTGCGCGAACTGGTCGCGATGCTGCGCGAACAGGGGCTCATCGACCGCTGGTTCTACATCCGCTACATGGACCCGCGTCCGCACCTGCGCCTGCGCTTCCGCGCGGCCGATCTCGAAGTGGCGCCGCAACTTCTCTGGTACCTGACCATCTGGAGTGGACAGCTGGCCGAGGAGGGCCTGGCCTTCGACACCGCCATCGCGGGCTACACCCCGGAGATCGAACGCTACGGCGGCCCGCCCGTCTTCGACACCGTGGAGCCGCTCTTCGCCGCCAACAGCGAGGTCACCGCCGAGCTGGTCGCGTTGCTGCACAACGACAAGGACGGCATCCGGCCGGAGTTCGCCGCCATCGCCGCGGTGGACACCCTGTACCGGCAATGGGGTCTGACCCCGCGCGAACGCATGGAGTTGCTGCCCGGCAGCGGCGGCGCGGACGCCGAGGCCGCGCGCACCGAGTTCCAGCAGCAGCGGGCCTACCTCACCGAACTGCTCGTGCCCTGGGACTACCGGCCGCACGAACTGGGCCGCGACCACCATCGGCTGATCAGCGAAATCCTGGCCCCGCAACAGGAATCGGTCGAAGCCGCCGCGCACGCGGTGCGGGTGGCCGCGGCCGAGGGCGTGCTGTGGGGCGCCGAGTCCAGCGTGCTGGGCAGCCTGGCGCACATGCAGATCAACCGGCTGCTGCCGATCGACCTGCGCCGGGAATCGCACCTCTACGCCGTGTGGCGGCACACTTTGCGCGCCATCGGCGGCCGACCCGCACCGGAGGCACGGGCATGACCACCAAGAACCACTGGCTGCGGATCGCCAAGATGCTGTGGGACCTCAGTCCCTTGCGGGTGCTGGCGCTGATCCTGGTCACCGTCGCGGTGTCGGTGGTGCCCGCGGTGCAGCTGCAACTCACCGCCAGCGCGGTGCAGACCGTGGCCGACGCGATCACCGCCGGCGGCGTGGGCGAGCACGGCTCGGCGGTGCTCGCGGTGGGCCTGCTGATCCTGGCCGTGTCCGTAATGGCGCACCTGCTCGGGGTGTGGCACGGCTATCTGGACTCGGTGCTGCGGCTGCACCTGTCCACCGCGGTGGGCGAGGAGGTGATGCGCAAGGGCACCCGGATGGACCTGCAGGACTACGAGAGCGCCGACTCCTACGACAAGTTGCAGCGGGCCTTCCAGGAGAGCAGCGGATCGCGCATCCACCAGCTGTTCACCGACACCCTCGGCTTCGCCCGCGAACTGATCACCATCCTGTCCGTGTCCGCGGTGCTGTTCTCCTGGAACTTCTGGGTCGCGGTGCTGATCCTGCTCTCGCCGATCCCGTCCGCCATCGCGCAGATGTGGTACGGCAAGAAGATGTACGAGATCGAGTACGGCCGGGCCGCCGATCGCCGCAGGCTGTTCTATCTCCAGTACCTGACCACCACGGACCACTCGTTCAAGGAGGTCCGGCTCTTCCAGCTCGGCGACCATCTTATCGGCGCCTACCGGGACCAGGTGCGCCGCTTCCTCAAGGTGGACCGCGATCTGACCCGCCGCCAGTCGGTCTCGCTCGGCGTGTTCGGTCTGCTCAGCGTACTGATCTCGGCCGGTGCACTGGTGTTCGCGATGCTGTCCACAATGGAGACTGGTCGGCTCGGCGAGCTGGCCGGGTACCTGCAAGCCATCGGGATCGTGCAGGCATCCGGGCACAGCCTGCTGGTGGGTGTGGCCAACCTGTTCGAGAACAAGCTGTTCGTGAGCAACCTGTTCGAGCTGTTCGACCTGCCCGAACGGCAGATCCGCGGCGGCAACCGGAAATTCCCGGCGAAACTGCGTCAGGGCATCGAATTCCGGGAGGTCAGCTTCACCTACCCGGGCACCGAGGACCAGGTTCTCGACCGGGTCAGCTTCACCCTGCCCGCAGGGAACTGCGTGGCCCTGGTCGGGCAGAACGGCGCCGGCAAGACCACCCTGGTCAAACTGCTCACCAGGCTCTACGAACCCACCGGCGGCCAGATCCTCCTCGAAGGCGTGCCGATCGAGGAATACGACCTGGAGGAGCTGCGCCGCAACCTGGGAGTGATCTTCCAGGACTACATCAAGTACGAACTGCCGGTGCGGGACAACATCGGCTTCGGCCAGATCGAACACCGCGCCGACACCGCCCGGGTCCGCCGCGCCGCCGAGGCCAGTGGCGCGGATTCCATTGTGGACACTCTGTCGGACGGCTACGACGCCATGCTGGGCCGCCACTTCGAGAACGGCAGCCAGCTCTCCGGCGGCCAGTGGCAGAAGGTCGCCCTGGCTCGGGCGTTCATGCGGGCCGCGCCGATCGTGGTGCTGGACGAGCCCACCGCCTCCATCGACGCAGAGGCCGAAACCGAGATCTTCCAACGCTTCCGCAGCATCGCGGACCGCTCCACCAGCCTGCTGGTGGCACACCGGTTCTCCACCGTCCGGATCGCCGACAAGATCATCGTCATCGAGGGCGGCCGACTGGTCGAACAGGGCACGCACGCCGAACTGATGCGCCTCGGCGGCCACTACGCCTACCTGTTCAACCTGCAGGCCGCCGGATACCAGCCGGAGCACACGTGAAAACCTCGATCTTCGTCCCGGTGATGCCCGCCAGCCCGGCCGACCTCACCCCGTACGCCGAGTTGGTCCGCGACACCGCCGCCCACCGCCTGTGGCAGGGCCAGTCCCTCGGCCTGGAAACCCACCAGGGCTTCGCCTACCTGGCCGGCGCTGGCCTGACCGTGCCGGTGGGCACCAGCGTCACCCTGACCGCGCTGCGCCACCCCTACGAGGCCGCCCTGCACGCCCGCTCCCTGGCCGCGCTCACCGGCCACAGCCCGGTGCTGGGCATCGGCGCGGGCGCCCCGGAACTCGTGGAATCCTTGCACGGCAAGCCCTATCCCAGCCCACTCACCGCGATCGCCGACTACCTCACCATCCTGCGCGGCCTGCTCGCCGGCGAGGTCGTCAACCACCAGGGCCGCGAGTACCGCATGCACGGCGCCCTGCCCCCACTCGACCACCCACCGGTCGAACTCGGCCTCGGCGTCCTGCGCCCCGCCGCGGCCCGCCTGGCCGGGGAACTCGCCGACGCCGCGATCACCTGGATGACCCCGCCGGACTACCTCCGCACCGTCCTGCGCCCGGAACTCGAAGCTGGCGCCGCCAAAGCCGGCCGCCCTGTGCCCCGGATCGTGGCGGTGGTGCACGTCGCGATCCGCCGCTACGGCCGCGATCCACACCTGGTGGCCCTGAACGCGGCCCGCGAACACCTGTCCGCCCCGCACTACATCGACATGCTCCGCCGCGCCGGCCTGCGCGTGCACCCCGCCCAACCCGGCCTCAGCGCCCGCGCCCTGGTCGACGCGGACGTGGTCCTCACCGGCTCGGCCCGGGAGATCGCGACTGGGCTGCAACGCTATCGGGAGGCCGGGGTCGACGAGATCGTGCTCAACACAGCGGGGGTCCGGATGACCGAGGACCGCGACGCCGCCCTGCGCGATCTCACCGACCTCCTGGCCCAGGTGATCACGCCGGAATCTCGCCAGCCAGCCCCCGTCGGACATCCCTAACCTCGGCGGCATGAGCGCCGAGATCGTCCGACAAGCCTGGCAGACCTTCAGCACCCGCGACCGGGACCGGATCGCCGCCGTCTTCACCCCCGACGCGGAATGGCTTGCCCCGGCAGGGAATGCCACCGCCCGCGCCCTGGACATCACCAACCACATGGTGGGCCGCGAGCAGATCGCGCACTTCCTGGCCGTGGACTTCCCCCGCCTGTTCACCAGCGATATCGGGGTCACCTTCCGCGGCTTCCACGCCGTGGGTGACACGGTGATCGTCGAGGAGACCATGACCGCCACCCTGGCCGACGGCAGCCACTACGCCAACGACTACTGCCTGGTCTTCGAGGTCCACAATGGACTGATCCACCGGGTGCGCGAGTACCTGGACACCGCCCGCGGCGCCCGCCAGCTGCACGCCGTGGCGCCGTTACCGAAGTGACGGAGCACACCGGGCCGTACACATCACCTCCACAACATCCGCACAACTCGAAAATCAGGTGCCTGGCCTGCGCTGATCCCGGTTAGGGTGCGCAGGTCAGGGGCGGTCGGCGCGCGATTGACCCTGGGGGAGTAGTTCCGGCGCGCACCGAAGCAGAAACAGAGTGAACATGATGTCTTCCACCCGCCTCGCCCTGCTCGCCCTCACCCTGGGTGGCGCGTTGCTCGCCGCCGGTTGCGGTGGCGGCGCACCCGCGGCTCCGGCCAACTGCGATCAGCAGCAGTCCGCGGTCGCCGCCGCGGAGAAGGCCAACACCGAAGCCGACACCGCGGCCAAGACCGCCGAGGGCAAGCTCGCCGAGGTCAACAAGACCAAGGACACGGCCAACGCCGAGGCCGACAAGGCCAGCGAGAAGGCCAAGGAACTGCACGAGAAGGCCAAGAAGGGCGGCGCCGCGCAGGCCGCCGACTCCGCGGAGGCCGCGGCCAAGTCGGCCGACCTGATGGCCAAGGCCACCGGGCTGATCGTGGAGGCCATGGAGGCCCGCGAGAAGGCGGAGGCCGGCCGCACCAAGGCCAACGAGACCGCCAAGGCGCTCACCGAGGCCAAGCAGAAGCTGACCGACTGCCGTAAGTGACCCGCGCGCCCGGTCCGCCACCCCCGAACCGGGTGGCGGCGGACCGGGCGGCTAGCGTGAGTGCGTGACCCTGTACGACATCCCGCTGCAGACCCTCACCGGCGAACCCACCACCCTGGGCGAGCTGAGCGGCAAGGCCGTGCTGATCGTCAACGTCGCCTCCAAGTGCGGCCTGACCAATCAGTACCTCGGCCTGGAGGCCATCCACGAGCGCTACGCCGAACGCGGGTTCGCCGTGGTCGGCTTCCCGTGCAACCAGTTCGGCGGCCAGGAGCCGGGCAGCGCGGCGGAGATCCAGACCTTCTGCTCGACCAGTTACGGCGTCACCTTCCCGATGATGGCCAAGATCGACGTCAACGGGCCGGACCGGCACCCGCTCTACGCCGAGCTGGTCACCACCGCCGACGCCGCGGGCGAGGCCGGCGACATCCAGTGGAACTTCGAGAAGTTCCTGCTCGACCCGGCAGGCAAGGTAGTGGCCCGCTTCCGCCCAACCACCACCCCCGAGGACAACACGGTGATCACCGCCATCGAAGCCGCCCTCCCCGCCTAACCCACCCCGCCCCGTGTTGGCCGTTCTGGACGCCGAGTTGGCCCAACTGGTACGCCGAGTTGGCCAAAGTGGGCGTACCAGTTGGCCCAAGTCGTACCAGTTCGGCCAAGACTGGGTACGACAACGGCCAACACGGCGGGGGGTTAGGGGTATTCGGTGAGGTAGCGGACCTGGGTGGTGGTGTTGGCGGGGCCGCCGACGCCGTTGATGATGTTGCTGATTGTGCCTACTCCGCCCAGGGAGACCGCGGCCAGGTTGTGCATGCGCACGCCTGGTTTTCGGGGTACCTCGAAGGAGTTCGCGGTGACCACGCTCGGGTTGACGTTGTTGTAGCAGTAGCTGCCCAGGCCCCAGCCCTCGTGCCGGTTCACCGAATCGGCCACCTTGTACGCCGCCCAGCCCTGGGTGCCGCCGTTCATCCAGGACGCCTGGTCCGGCGGGTCGTAGGGCAGTTCGTTCTGGAACATGTAGGTGCGGCCGTTCTCGCCGTTCCACAGCACGTTGTGCTGCTGGTAGTGCTCGGCGAAGAGGCCATAGGCGGTGACGTCGGCGCCGTTGACCACCACGCCGTTCGCGCCGGTGTTCACCGTCCAGCCCACGCCGTCGCCGTGGTCGCCGCGCCAGGCCCAGACGTGATCGATGATCGTGTCGTGGCTGTTGACCCGCAGGCTCACCGTCGCCTTCCCAGGGCCCGCGCCGCCGACCCGCAGGAACAGGTCGTGCACGGACACCGGATTGGCCGCGTGGTCCCGGCTCGATCCGGGCTCACCGAGTTCGACCAGCACCGGCGAGTTCACCGGGCCCGCGTCCACCAGCAGCCCGGCCAGCTTCACACCGTCCACATCGGACACCGAGATGGCCGCCTTGCCGGTGGTGGGAATGACGGTGGCCAGCCCCAATCCGAGCACCACGGTGTCCGGGCGGGTGACCCGGATGGTGTCGTCGATCCGGTGCACGCCAGGGGTGAACAGCAGGTGCCTGCCCTGGTTGAGCGCGGCGTTGATGGTGGCCGCCGGGGTGCCCGGCTTGACCAGGTAGAACTGGCTCAACGAGATCGAGGACCCCGCCGTGCTGCCACTGGCCCAGCTGGTGCCGGAAGCGTTGTGCCGCAACGAGGGCACGAACACGCCGTAGTCACCCGCGGCGTTCACGTGCAGGAACGGCTTCTCCCGGATCACCGGGGTGGTGGGCAGCACGGTGTGCGAGGGGTTGGGGAAGTTCGGCGGTGGAGTGCCGGTGGAACCGACGAAGACCATGTTCCACACCGACCCGGCCCAGCCGTCCACGAGTTGGGTGTTGCGGGTCATGAACTGTTGCTGCGAACCGGAAACCACCACGCCGTCGATCTTGCTGTCCGAGATCCAGCCGCCGCTGGCCCAGCCGTCGTGCCCGTTCCACAGGTGCAGCTGCCCGCGCACGTGCATCCGCCGGTACGGCGCGGCCTGCGCCACCGCCCAGCGCTCAATGGTGTTGGGCGGCAAGGTCACCGACATGTTCTCCGCGGACCGCCAGAAGTTCTGGGTGGCGTTGCCCAGGTTGTTCGGGTCCTCGCCCTGCTGCAACCAGTCCGCCTCCACCCGCACGTGCCCGTTGATGTTCACATCGTCCGGGTGTAGGCCGAGTCCGGCGACCTGGGTGTAGAAGCGGAGATCCACATCGGCGTTGTAGTTGCCCGGCTTGAACAACACCGCGTGCCGCTGTGGCCCGAACTGGTTGGTCCGCTGTTCCCTGGCGATGGCGTTCAATCGGTTCTGGGTGTCCACAGTGGACGAACGCGGGTCGACCACGAGCACGTTCGGGCCGAAGTCCGGGTTGCGCGGATCGGTCGGCGGCAGCACCGGATCACTGCCGTCGGTCACCGCGTACGCGCCGACCTCCCACAGCGAATAGCCGTACCCGGTGGCCCGCTGGGTGCCGTGCACCCGCAGGTATCGCCCGGTCCCGGCCACGTCGAGCTGCTGCAGGCCGCCCGCGCTGTCGGTGGCGGTGTGCACGCTCCGCCAGGTGGCCGCGTCATCGGAGACCTGGACCTGGAATGCCTTGGCGTGCGCGGTTTCCCAGTTCAGGGTGACCCGGCAGAGCTGCTTCGGGCCGCCCAGGTCGAGCTGGAGCCACTGGGGATCGCTGAACGCGCTGGACCAGCGGGTGCCGGCATCGCCGTCCACCGCCGCGGCGGGTTGGGTGCCGCCGTTCTCGGTGGAGGAGCTGGTCGCCGGGCGGTGCAGCGCGAGGTTCTCGGTGCCGCAGGCGGCCGCGCTGGCAGCCGGAGCGGCGATCGGACTGAGCAGGGGGGCCAGGCCGAGGGCCGCGGCGAGCACGGCGATTCGGCGCAGCCGGAGAGCTGACGCAGGGCTCATCGATCCACCTGAGGTCGGGGGACGCAGACGGTGAGAGAGCGCTCTCTTCGAGCGTAAAGCGCAAGTTTCCGGCAAGTCAACGCCAGTGCCCCGGCTGCCCGGGAGTGCGCGCCGGAGCTTGTGTCTGTACCTACTAGTATGTATGGTCAGCTCGTGGACACCAGGGAGAAGCTCATCGAGAGCACGCGCGAACTGCTGTGGGAGCGCGGGTACGTCGGCACCAGCCCCAAGGCCATCCAGGAACGTTCCGGCGCGGGCCAGGGCAGTATGTACCACCACTTCTCCGGCAAACCCGAGCTGGCGCTGGCCGCGATCACCCGCAGCGCCGAGGAGATGCGCGAGCGCGCCGACGCCGAGTTCACCGCGCGCGGCACCGTGCTCGCCCGCATCACCGCCTACCTGCGCCGCGAACGCGAGGTGCTCAAGGGCTGCCCGGTCGGCCGCCTCACCCAGGACCCGGAGGTGATGGCCGACCCGGACCTGCGCCGCCCGGTGGAGGAGACCTTCGCCTGGGTCACCACCCGCCTGACCACGCTGCTCGCCGAGGGCGTGCAGAGCGGCGAACTCAGCATCCCGGACCCGGCCGCCACCGCCACCGCGCTGGTCGCCGTGGTGCAGGGCGGCTACGTGCTGGCCCGCGCCGAGGGTTCGGCCGAGGTCCACGCCCGCGCCATGGACGGCATCCTCGCCCTGCTCGCCGCCGCCAAGAACCCGGAAGGAAAGTCCTGACAATGCCCTTCGTTCGCATCGACGCCCTGCACGCCGACCAGTCCCGCCTGGAAGCCCTCGGCAACGCCGTGCAGGACGCCCTGGTCGAGACCATCGGTGTCCCACCGGATGACCGGTTCCAGGTGCTGGTGAGCCACGACGGGGTCAGCAGCACGCTGCGGTACGACAATTTCCTTGGTATACACAAGGATGACGGGATCGTGTTCATCGCGATCACGTTGCGGGCCGGGCGGTCGGCGGAGTTGAAACAGGCGCTGTACCGGCGGATCGCCGAGCTGGCCCAGGAGTACGCGGGCACCGAACCGCGCAACGTGCTGGTGAACCTGGTCGAGAACGAGCTGCTGGACTGGTCCTTCGGCAACGGGGTGGCGCAGTACGCCGCCGGCATCGACAGGTAGCCCGGCGGCTCCCGGATGCTGGGAGCCCTTGCCCAATCCGTGGCCAGGCCGGATCATCAGGGCATGGCAATCGAGCGGAACGTGGGCGCGCCCTGCGCGTGGTCCCGCTGGTGTGGCGTCCGGACCGCCGCGCTGCTGGTTCGCCATGGCCGGCTGGGATCGCCGCCCGCGTAGCGCGTCACCTCGCGTCCGCAGCCGCTCGATCCCAAGGACTCCTGTCATGACCACACATGTGCCGATCCTGCGCGCCGCCAGCACCCCCGATGACGGCATTCTCGAAGGCTCCCGGCAACTCCGCCGCCTGCCCGAGGGCATTGCGGAGCGACCCTACGAACTGTTCACCCTGCGCCCGCTGGGCCGGGTGATCGGCGCCCAGATCCACGGCGTCGACCTGGCCGAACCACTGACTCCGTTGCTGCGTGACGAGGTGAACCGGGCGTTGCTGGAGTGGAAGGTGCTGTTCTTCCGGGAGCAGCGGATCACGCCGGGGCAGCAGCGGGCCTTTGCCGCGCACTGGGGGGAGCTGGAGACCAATCCGTTCATCCCGCAGGGCGATACCGCGGAGGTGACCCGGTTCGAGCGCAGCGCGGCGATGCCGGGGCTGGAGAACATCTGGCACACCGACGTCACCTTCCGGCCCAATCCGGCGCTGGGTTCGGTGTTGCGGCTGCTCACTGTGCCGCCGATCGGCGGGGACACGCTGTGGGCGGACATGGCCGCCGCCTACGACAACCTGCCCGAGTCGGTCCGGGAACGGATCGAGGGACTGCGGGCCGTGCACGACTACCTGCCCGGGTTCGACCGCTTCACCGACCCGGAACTCCTTGCCCGCCACCAGGAACAGTTCCCGCCGGTGACGCACCCCGTGGTCCGCCGTCACCCGGAAACCGGCCGCCGCACTCTGTTCGTCAACCAGGCCTTCACCACCCACATCGTTGGCCTGCCCCGCGCGGAGAGCGACCGCCTGCTGCACTACCTGTTCACCCAGGCGCACGTCCCCGAGTACCAGGTCCGCTTCCGCTGGCAGCCGGATTCGGTGGCGTTCTGGGACAACCGGGCGACCCAGCACTACGCGGTCAACGACTACCACCCGCATGCCAGGGTGGCCGAGCGGGTGGCGATCGCGGGGGACCGGCCGTACTGACCACCGCGGCTTGACCCTGCCCCAGGGACCGGGTTCGAGCATGGCGGCATGAGCGGGAACTGGTCGACGGGGTGGCGACGGCTGTTGGTGATCATCCCGGCGGTGGTGCTCGGCGGGGAGGCCGTGGCACTGCTGACCGGGCTGGTCAGTTGGCGGGACGCACTGCTACTGCTGGTAGTGCTGGAGATTCCGCACATCGCGCTGGTGCTCGGGTCGATGGGCTACGCCACGGTGCTCGCGATCCGGCGCAGGCGGGCGGGGGAGCCGCGATGGACCGCGTTCCGGCGGTCCTACTACCAGGTGCTGCCCACGCCACTGGCCTGGGCGGTCACCAGGGAGCTGGCCAGTCTGGTCGCGGTCGGCACGCTCCTGCGGCGGCCGCGGCCGGGGATCGGCGGGTACAGCGCGGGGCGGGGCCGGGTGTTCGCGGTGCTGCTGGTGGTCATCGTGGTCGAGCTGGTGGTGCTGCACCAGCTGATCCCGTGGCCGGGGGTGCGGCTGGCGCATGACCTGGTCGGGCTGTACTCGCTGGTCATCGTGGTGGGTTACTGGGCGGTGCCGCGCACCCACCCGCACCGGCTGCTGCCCGACCGGCTGGAGTTGCGCGCCGGACATGATGTGGTGGTGACGGTGCCCTGGCCGGGAACCGTGGTGGCCGAACGGGAAACGCGGCCGGGGCGGGCGGCGATCACCGACGACGTGCTGGTGCTGCCGAACGGGCGTGGCCTCACCAACCTGACCCTGCACCTGCCGGAGCCGGCGACCGCACGGCTGGGCCGGAGCGGCGGGCTGGTGCGGGTGATTGAACTGGGTGTGGAGGATCCGGCCGGGTTCCGGGCGGCGGTGCGGGTGTAGCGTCCCCGGCATGGGGGATGAGCTGTGGCGGCCGGGGCAGATTGTCCTTGACTTGTATGAGGTTCTGGCGGTGATCCGCACCGGCGGCATGGGCCTGGTCCACCGGGTGCGGCACCTCGGCTGGGAGGTCGACCTGGCGGTGAAGGCGCCGCGGCGGGAGCTGGTGGCCTCGGCGTCGGGGGTGCGTGGGTTCGAGGCGGAGGCCGAGTCCTGGGTGGGGCTGGGGGCGCATCCGAACACCGTGGGCTGTGTGTACGTGCGGCGGCTGGGCGGGGTGCCCCGGGTGTTCGCGGAGTGGGTGGATGGTGGGGATCTGGCCACCGCGGTGCGCGAGCGGTCGATCTACCGGGACGGGCTGGGGCGGTTGCTGGACATCGCGATCCAGACGGCCTGGGGGTTGGCGCACGCGCACGATTCCGGTCTGGTGCACCAGGATGTCAAGCCCGCCAACGTGTTGCTCGGGCTGGACGGCACGGTCAAGGTCACCGATTTCGGACTGGCCAAGGCTCGGGTGGCGGCGGGAGAGGTTGCCGCTGCTGAGAGCGGGCTGGTCAGTTGTGGTGGGCTGACGCCCGCCTACTGCTCCCCGGAGCAGGCGCGGGCGGCGGCGGGTGCGCAGGTGCGGCTGACCGGGGCGACGGATGTGTGGTCCTGGGCGGTGACCGTGCTGGAACTGTTCACCGGGAGGCCGCCGACCCGGTTCGGGCAGGCGGCGGGGGAGGCGTTCGCGGCTTACCTGGCGGGTGGGACCGCGGAGTTTCCGGTCATGCCAACGGGTTTGGTGCGGTTGCTGCGGCGGTGTTTTCAGGTCGAGCCTGGTGACCGGCCGACTGGGATGGCGGAGATCGCCGAGGAACTTGTTGGGGTTTATGGGGATGAGGTCGGCGTCTATCCGCGGGTGACGCCGAGTGCGGCGACGTTGCTGGCGGATGGGTTGTCCAACCAGGCGCTGTCCATGGTGGACCTTGGGCTGGCTGAGCGGGCGGAGACGTTGTGGGAGAAGGCTTTGCGGGCCGATCCGCGGCATCCGCACGCGGTGTACAACTGGGGGCTGCACCGGTGGCGGGCGGGGCGGCTGACGGATAGCGGGTTGCTGGCGGAGGTGGCGGCCAGTCATCGGGTGGAGTATTTGCTGGGGCTGGTGCAGCTGGAACGGGGGGATGCCGGGCGGGCGCGGGAATTGCTGGCCGAGGCGGTGCGGCGGCAGCCTGGTGCGGCTGAGGTGGTTGCCGCGCTGGGGCGGGCGGAGAAGTTGGCGTCGTCGGGAGAACCGCTGGGGCTGGCCGGGCAGGACGATGACGTCAGTGCGGTCGCGTTGAGCGCGGATGGGCTGGTGCTGGCTTCCGGTGGGCGGGAACGGGAGGCCGCGGACGGCGGGTCGGTGCGGGTGTGGGACGCGCGCACCGGTGCGTTGCGGCATCGGTTGGCGGGGCTGGCACGGGGCGTTGCGGCGATCGGGTTGAGCGCCGACGGCGGCGTGCTGGCGGCGGGTGGTGTTGACGGGTCGGTGCTGGTCCGGGCACTGGAGAAGTCTTGGCAGTGGGCGGCGCATTCGGGGCGGGTGAACGGGATCGCGGTGAGTCCGGATGGACGGCGAGTGGTCACCGCGGGGGTGGATGGGGCGGTTCTGCTGTGGTCGGCCGCCGGGGAGCTGCTGCACGTTCTGGAGCAGGCCAGTCCTGGTGATCACTATGGCGTGGCGGTGGTGATCAGCCTGGATGGGCTGGTGGTGCGCTGGCATCGGCAGACCCGGCGGATCCGGTTGTGGGAGTTGGACAGTGGGCGATTGGTGCGGTCATTCGGGGTGGGCGGCGGGCAGGTGTCGTTCAGCGTGGATGGACGGATCGCGTTGGTGGTCGGGGGCAGTGCCGTTTCGGTGTGGCGGACGGGAACCGGGGAGCGGGTGCGCACGCTGGAACGGGGGGTCGGGTGGGCCGAGACGGCTGCGGTCAGCGCGGACGGGGCTCGGGCGGCGGTGGCGGATTCGGTGGGGTTGCGGGTGTTCGACCTGGTGGGTGGGCGGTGTGTGCGGACCTACGAGGACACCGCGGGATGGACCTCGGCGCTGGTGTTGAGCGCGGACGGGCGGGTGGCGTTTACCGGGAGCGCGAAACGGTTGGTGCGGCGCTGGGAATTGCCGCCCGGTGGGCCTCTGGCACCGTGGAGTTATCCGCGGCCGTTGCCCGCGGTGGCGTTGACCGATGCGGCGGACGTGGTCGCCTCGGCGCTGGCGCGGGCGGATCGGCTGGTGGGGGAACAGCGGTGGGCGGGCGCGGCGGCGGAGTTGCGGGCGGCGCTGGATGTGCCTGGCTACCAACGGAATCCGGAGCTGCTGACGCGGTGGGCGCGGTTGGGGCGGCAGGGCCGGGCGACTGGGTTGCTGGGGGCGCGGCTGGTGCGGGAGTTCGTGGGGGAGCGGAGTGTGTTGCGGGCCGATGGTGGGCTGGTGGTGTCCGTGGTGTCGCGCGTGGTGGAGGTGTGGGAGCCGGCGAGTGGCGAGCGGGTGCATCGGCTGGCCGGGCATGGGGACGCGGTGACGGGGCTCGCGCTGGATCCGGCCGGGCGGTGTGTGGTCACCGGCTGCGCGGACGGGAAGGTCCGGGTGTGGGATCTCGTTACCGGGGAACGGATTCGGGAGTTTGCCGGGCATCGGGGTGAAGTGCTCGCGGTGGCGGTGAGTCCGGACGGTCGGCAGGTGGTGTCGGCGGGGGAGGATCTGACGCTGCGGGTCTGGGGGCTGGGCCGGTGGCGGCGGGGGCGGGTGCTGGGGCGGCAGTCCCACCGCGTGGGGCGGCTGCGGTTCAGTCCGGACGGACGCCGGGTGTTCGCCCAGGACGGCAAGGGAATGCTGTCGATCTGGGACGCGGCCGGGCGGCTGGTCAAGGTGCTTGGTGGTGCGGTGGGGCGGAGCAGCCTGGTCGCGGTGAGTGCGGACGGGCGGATTGGACTGTTGAGTGGGCCGACCCGGACGGCGTTCGTGTGGGAGCCGCCAACAGGGGAGTACCTGGGCGTGCTGGCCGGGCACGAGGCTCCGTTGACCGCGTTGGCGATCAGCGCGGACGGACATGCCGGTTACTCCGGCGCCGAGGACGGGTCGCTGTGGGTGTGGGATGTGGCCGCGCAGCGAGGGATCCGGTCATTGGATGGGCACAGTGGGGCGATCACCGGACTGCTCGCGCACGGCCGGTTCCTGTTCTCCGTGGCGGCCGATCACACTGTGCGAGTGTGGGATCCGGTGGCGGGGCGTTGCCTGTGGGAGCTGGCGGGGCAGCCCGAACCAGTGGGATCGGTGCAGGTGAGCGCGGACGGGCGGATCGTGATCTCTGCCAGTCGGCGGAAAACGCTGCGGGTGTGGGAACTGGACTGGGACTATGACTTTCCCGCGGAGGGCTGAACGAAGGGACTGCTTGTGCTGCTGGTGTGTTCTGGCTGGGGCTGCCGGCGGATGATCTCGGTGTCCAAGGCGCCCGGCGGCAACCCGGTGGCCCGCGCCGACCCCGAGCACTTCGCGATCAGCTTCCGGATCTGCCAGGACTGCCACCAGAACTACTGCGACCGCTGCCTGGCCGGGCGGGGCGGGCTGTTCCGCGGACCGCGCTGCACCGGCTGCGGCGGCAAGCTCGCCGACGGCGCGCGGCGGCCGGAGATCTGGAGCAGGCCCAAGGCCGCCGTGGCCGAACTGCACGCCGAGGGCGTGACCCTGGCCGAGAGCGGGCGGTTCGCCGAGGCACTGGCCGTGTTCGACCGGGTGCTGGGACAGCGCTCCGGTCACCTCGACGCGCACTTCCAGCGTGGACTGGTGCTGCGGGAGCTGGGTCGCTACGGCGATGCGGTGGCCGCGCTGGAGCAGGTGGCCCGGCTCGACCCGCACAACGTGCAGGCCCTGTTCGATCAGGCCAACGTCTGCCGGCTGTCCAACCAGCCCGAACGGGCCGTGCGCGGGTACGACCGCGCGCTGCGGATCCAGCCGCACTACCTGGCCGCCCTGGTCGACAAGGCGTACACGCTGATCGATCTGGACCAGGCCGAGGCGGCGCTGGCCTGCTGCGAACAGGCCATCCGGCTGGACGCGGCCGGGCAGGGCGCCGACCACACCGAACACCTGCGCGCGCACGCCCACGGCGCGCTCGGCGCGGCGCTGATCCGGCTGGGCCGGCCCGCCGAGGCGCTGGCCGCGATCGAGATCGCGCTCAGCGACGGCCCGGATGTGCCGGAGAACTACTACAACCGGGCGCACGCGTTGAAGGAACTGGGCCGCACCGAGGAGGCCAGCCTGGCCTACCGGGTGTACGAGGACGTCCGGGACCGCGGCTGACATGCGCACCACCGTCACCCTCTCCGCGGACGATCTGGTGCGGGACAAGGTTTTCCGCGAACCCGCCAGCTGCGTGATCGGCCGTTCGCTGGACTGCGACCTGCGCCTGGGCACCGGCGACAAACGGGTCTCCCGCAGGCACTGCGTGCTGGAGATCGACCCGCCCGAGGCGCGGCTGCGGGATCTGGGCAGCCGCAACGGAACCCGGGTCAACGGCGAGCCGGTCACCGGGGAAACGCGGCTGCTGCACGGCGATGAGATCAGCGTCGGCGCCACGGTGCTGCGGTTCTCGGTCGGGCTCAGCGGCTACGAGCTGGTGCGCAAACTGGGCCAGGGCAGCCAGGGTGTGGTGCACCTGGCCAAGGACCTGGCCGACGGCACCCTGGTCGCGATCAAGACCCTGTGGGGCGAGGACGCGGTGGACCGCAAGGCCCGCAACGCCTTCCTGCGCGAGATCGAGAACACCCGCGCGCTCAACCACCCCAACGTGCTGGAGTTCCGCGGCGCCGGTGCGGGCGGCTCGGCGTTCGTGCTGGCCAGCGGCTACTGCGAGGGTGGCAGTGTGGCCGAACTGGTGGCCCGCCGCGGCCCGCTGCCGGTCGCGGAGGCCGTCTCGATCACGTTGCAGGTGCTGGACGCCCTGGCCTACGCGCACCAGGCGCCCATCCCGTGGGTCAGCCTCGCCGACGGCGGCAGTGCGCCGGGGGTGGGCCTGGTGCACCGGGATGTCAAGCCGCACAACATCTTCCTCACCGGACCACCCGACGACCCGATCGCCAAACTCGCCGATTTCGGCCTGGCCAAGGCATTCGACCGGGCCGGGCTGTCCGGCCACACCCGCACCGGCGCCCTCGGCGGCAGCGTCGCGTTCATGCCCCGCCCGCAGATCATCGACTACAAGTACGCCAAACCCGAGGTCGACGTGTGGGCCGCCGCGGCCAGCCTGTACTGGATGCTGACCGGCGCCTCCCCGCGCACCTTCCCACCGGGCGAGGACCCGGTGCTGGTGGTGCTGACCGATCCGGTGGTGCCGATCCGCGACCGGGACCGCACGATCCCGGCCGGGCTGGCTGCGGTGCTCGACGCGGCGCTGGTCGACACCCCGGGGATCGCGGTGACGAAGGCCGAGGAGCTTGCCACCGCGCTGTGGGCGATCTGACGCCGGCACGGTCGCGGCTAGGGTGGACGGGTGCCGCTGGTGGAAGTCACTTACGCGCCGGAGATCGGCGAACCGAAGTTGCGGGAACTCGGCTCGGTGCTGCCGCACCTGGTGTCGCTGGCCGTGGCCTGCCCGGAGGAGCCCTACGACGGGGATCTGCAGCCGGGGGATGTGGACATCCGGTTCCGGCCGCTGGGTCCGCTGGACCGCGGTGGACTGCCGGTGGTGATCGAGGTGCGGTCCAAGTGGTTCGAGAGCCGGGCCACCGACCGCCAGCAGCGGGTGGACCGGCTGCACGCCGACCTCGCGGCCGCCACCGGGCTGGACGACTTCGGCGTGTACCTGTCGCTGCCGGTGGCGGCCTGGGCGCAGGGTGACTGAGGTGCTGCTGCCCCGGTAGGTCGCCTCATCTGGTCGGCAGGGACAGGTCAGCGCCGGGCTGCAGGATCGAACTGGTCCAGCTCCCGCCGCTGTGGTAGGCCATGCAGATCACGTTGCGGTAGCCCGCGTTCCAGGACGCCTCGTTCGGCGCCAGGTAGCCGATCTGGTCGGATTCGGTCAGGGCGGCCAGGTTCACGTTCCGCTGCGCGATGGCGGGGCAGTTGGCCTTTGTGCCCGCGAGGAATCCGTTCCAGCCCGGCCACGGGCCGGAGCCCCCGCTGTACGCGCCGAACGCCTGGGCGTCGTGCGGTTCGGTGCAGCTGGTCAGCCGGACGGCAACAGCTTCGGTCGAGAGTGACGGCCGGATGAGGCAGTCGCCCGGTGTGAGCGTGCAGGCGTTGGCGTGACCGGCTGGTGGGGTCACGCAGCCGTCGGCGGTGCTGGTCACCTGGATGATGCCCGCGGTCCAGACCCCGCCCCAGACCAGGGAGAACAGCAGCCCCAGGAGCGCCATGGCCAGCGCGATGGTCTTGCTCGCCGCGACCATGCCGACGAGGCCCGCCGCCGCGCCCGCCGTGCCGGTCGCAGCCGTCGCGCCGGTGCCGAATCCGGTGACCGGCCCCGGCATTCCCGCGGGAAAGGCGGGCGGCCCGGCGATGGGTGCCGAGAGGTCCGCCGGCTGGGTTGCGGCGGGGCTGCTGGGGAAGGGCGAGGGAGCCGGATTTGGTTGGGGTGGCGTGGGTTGGCTGAAGTGGACGGGGGTCGCGGGGCCGCCGGGGTGGGTGGTGCCTGGTGCGGGGATTGGTGGTGCGGCGGGGTTTGTTGCGCCCGGCGCGGCGATCGGTGGTCCGCCGGGGTGCGTTGAGCCTGGTGTGGCGACCGGCGAGCTGCCGGAGTGCGGCGCGGTCGGTGTCTGCGTGTCCGGGTGGGGTGGACTGAAGGCCGTGCTTCCGGACTGGTCGCCGGTGCTGTTGCCCAGTCTGGCCAGCCGGGTGAGCACGATGATCGCGAAGGTGAACGCGATCGGGATGAACACCGGCAGGAATCCGCACAGCCCGAGCACCAGCGCGCCGATCGCCAGCCGGCTGGTCCGGCGGTCCAGATAACCCTGGTAGAAGTGCACGCCGTCGTGGATGGCGCCTGCCATGACCACGTTCTGGCTGTTGGTCGCCTGGTTGTGGACGTCCCGGTGCACGGCATCCCCCTCGCCGGCGGGCCCCACTCCCGCGCCTGCGGTGATGCTAGGGACGGCGTGCGGCCGCGGACACCGCGTACCAGGGAGATGCCGGGGAACCCGGTTGGCGGGGTTCGGGTTCGCGCGGAGCACAGACATCCAATGAATCCTTCGGCCGTTGTGACCACTGGGGGCTCAGATGTAACTTTCGGACTGCTTTGGTCGGATGTATTGACGTTCCGTCGGTGCTCAACGAGGAGAACCCGATGATGCGGAGATCGTGCTGCCTGCTGCTCGCCCTGTTACTGGGCCTGAGCCTGACCGGGGCGGCGGGGGCGGCAGAGCAGCAGCGGCCGGTGCGGGGTGTGCCCGGCGTGGTGGGGCTGAGTCCGGACCCGGAACTCGCTGCCTGGCAGCGGTTGCAGTTCGGCATGTTCATCCACTGGGGCGTGTACTCCGAACTCGGCGGGGTGTGGCGCGGGCAGCCAGTGACCAGCGGCTACAGCGAGCAGATCCAGATGTGGGCCAACATCTCCGAGGCCGAGTACCGCGAGGTGGCCGCCCGGTTCCAGCCGGCGAAGTTCGATCCGGCGGCGATCTGCTCACTCGCCAAGCAGGCGGGCATGAAGTACGTGGTGATCACCAGCAAGCACCATGACGGCTTCTCCATGTTCGGCACCGCCAACACCGGCTACAACGTGGTCGACGCGACCCCCTATAAGAAGGACCCGCTCAAGCTGCTCGGCGATGCCTGCCGGGCCCAGGGACTCGGGTTCGGGGTGTACTTCTCGCTGGTCGACTGGCACCAGGGGCACAGCTTCGACGGCGGCAACAACAACCCGATCCCGGCCTCGATGGAGCCGGTGATCGAGGCCCAGCTGCGCGAGCTGATGACCAACTACGGCGAGATCGCCGAGGTCTGGTTCGACATGTCGGCACCAACCGTGCGGCAGAGCCAGCGGTTCGCCGGGATCGTGCGGGAACTGCGGCCGCGGGCGGTGATCAACAGCCGGGTCTGGAACAACGCCGGGGACTTCCGCACGCTGGGGGACAACGAGATCCCGACCGTGCCCCTGGATGGCACCTGGCAGACGCCGGCCTCGATCTACCACGAGACCTGGGGCTACCGGAGCTGGCAGAAGCGGGAGGATCTGCCCGGCAAGATCCGCGATCTGGTGGTCGGGCTGACCAGCGTGCGGGCCAGGGGCGGGAACTACCTGCTCAACATCGGTCCGCGCGGGGACGGTTCGGTGGTGGAGTTCGAGGCGGAGGTGTTGCGCGGCATCGGGTCCTGGCTGAGCAGGCATCCGGGGGCGGTGCTGGGCGCGTCGGCGACCCGGTTCGGCGGGCAGCCGTGGGGTGAGGTCACCGCCAACGGGAACGAGCTGTTCCTGCATGTCACGCAGTGGCCAACGACCGGTGAGCTGCGGCTGCCCGGACTGGCCACCCGGGTGCGCCGGGTCGGCGAGGACGGTGCCGGCCGGCTGGACTGGCGGCAGGACGGCGCCGATCTGGTGGTGCGGTTGCCCGCCACGCCGCGGGATCTGGTGTTGCCGGTGCTGAAGGTGGAGCTGGCGGGGGAGTTGCGGATCATCCCGGCGAACACGGTGACCGCGGGCCGGGACGGTGCGTGGGTGCTGGGCGAGGACGATTTTGAGCGCGGCAACAGCTATGCCGACCAGGGCAGTTACCCCAGCACCCGGCAGACGAGCGTGCGGCAGACCGCCTACCTCAGTGGCGAGCGGTCCGGCGCGGTGTCGCTGACCTTGCGCGGGAGCGCCGAGCCGGACACCCGGTACCGGGTCAGCGTGGGGGAGCAGAGCCGGGTGCTGACCGGGGCCCAGCTGCTCGGCGGCGCGATCGGCCCGTTCACCGTGCGGGCGCGCCAGGTCACGCCGGTGACCATCGCCAGGGCCGAACCCGCGCACCAGGGCCAGGAGCTGGGGGCGCGGTTGAGCGGATTGGTCGCGCCTACCGACCGGGTGGTCGGTTGGGCTGCACCGCCCGCGCAGGTGGAGACCGGCAGCCGGGTCGAGATCCCGGTGCGGGTGACCAACCTGCGGTCCCGGGAGGTCAGCGGTGCGGTCGCGCTGCGGGCCCCTGCCGACTGGACGGTCGGGGCGGCGGTGCCCTTCGCCGGGCTGGCGCCGGGGCAGACGCGGACCGTGCTGGTGCCGGTGACCGTGCCCGCGGACGCCACACCTGCCATAGAAGAGGTGCGGGCGGTGGTGACCGGGGTGGCCAGGGAGCTGGAGCTGGCCAGCCAGGTGCGGGTGGTGCTGCCGAACCAGGCCAGGGGCAAGGCCGCCAGCCAGGTCAGTCTGGGCTGGGGCGGGGTGCCGGAGCGGGCGGTGGACGGCAACACCGGCGGCGACTTCAGCCGGGACAACTCCACCTCGCACACCGCCGAACCGTCGAACCAGGCGTGGTGGCAGGTGGACCTCGGCCGGCCGGTGGCGATCGAGACCATCGAGATCTGGAACCGCACTGATTGCTGTGCGCGGCGGCTCGCCGACTACTGGGTGTTGGTCTCGGACGCGCCGATCACCGCGGATTCGCTGCGCGATGCCCTCGCCACGCCGGGGGTTTTCGCGGTGCACCAGCCCGGGATGGCCGGGCGGCCTAGCGCGATCGGCCTGGCGGGCCGGGCCGGGCAGCACGTGCGAGTGCAGCTGGCCTCGGCCACCGATCCGTTGTCGCTGGCCGAAGTGGTGGTGCGGGGACGCTGAACCAGCCCGGACCTCGGCCGCCGTGACGAGAACCCGTCGCGGCGGCCGAGCTGTCTCCCCGGTCAGGCTCCGTCGCGGCGTAGTCCTCCCGGAGGACAGCCGGGCCGCTCGCAGGGAGGACACCTGCCTGGTGGGCGCACCGGAGGGGGTTCGCCGTGTGGTTCCGCAGGTCCATAACCGCTCCCGGAGTCTCGACGGGAAATCGCCTCGAACCTACCCACGAAGTCCGGCGGGCAAGCGTTGAATCAAGAGGCTCGATGTCATGGCACTACCCCGGGATTTAGTCGGATCGGAGTACGCCATGCTTCGTCTACACGTGTTGATGGCGCTGCTCTCGGGCTGGATGACAAGAAATGTAGTTCTCCGTATAACAATGGCCGTCATCTGCCAAACTTGAGATTGATTTGATGGTGACTCCCAGTAATCGCCAATTGCCTACGGTGACAGTTTCGCCTGAATGAGGTGGTTGCGGGTGTCAGTGTGCGGTCACCGTGCCGCATTTCCGCCGGTCAGCGCGGGGGTCCGCACGGTCCGAACCTGAAGGTGCGGAGGACCACAGTCTTAAGACAGGCTGTTAGTCTCGCGTTGACAGGTCTTGGGGCATACCCAGACGATCAATTCCGTTGAGGAACCCAACTGGGTGAACGTGCCTTGGGGGGGCTCGATCACAATCTCTAAACGGGAGGACTGGTCATCCGATGAGTGTGGACGTAGCAGCGGCGGCAATGCATGATTCGGTTAGCGTGGTACGGAAGGTGGATGACGCACAGGAACTGGTTCGATCTCTCTTCGACCAGTCGGGCATCTGTGTGGCGACACTGGATTCGTCACTGCGAGTGACTGAGGCAAATTCGAGGCTTCTTAGGCTCTTCGGCAGGTCTGCTGCCGATGCCTGCGGGCGAACGTTCGCGGAGCTGCTTCACCCCAGCGTGCGGGACAGTGTCACGCAGGGGCTGGGCCGGCTCCTGGACGGGCAGAAGGGGCGCTTTTCCAGCCAAATCGCTGGTCTGCGCAGTGGCGAGCCGGACTTCAGCGGTGAGCTGACCGGGGTGGCGGTGGTCGGCGAGGCCGGCAAGGTGCAGCGCATCATGGTCATCGTGCGGCCGGAGCAGACCGACCGCACTGGTCACATGCTGTCATCGGGGCGCAAGCTCCTGACCGACATGGACGCCCGGATTCTGGAGGGTGTCGCGGCCGGTGTTTCCACCGTGCAGCTGGCTTCGATGCTGCACCTGAGCCGCGGCGGAGTTGAATACCACGTTACGACGCTGTTGCGCCGGTTGAAGGCGAAGAACCGTCCGGCGCTCGTTTCGAAAGCGTATTCAATGGGACTCTTCGGCGTCGGCTCGTGGCCGCCCCGGGTGCTCCCCGCCTATGTCAAGTAAAACTCAAGTCACTCCGAGTGTGCGTGGCATTAACAGCTCTGCGTAGTTCAGCAATGAATGCGTACGGCGATGACACCCGGCGGGCAGCCGGGAACGTCATCGTCATGGTGGGGTCTGAGGAAGGGAACTACGCCCGTGGCGATAGCCGACACCGAGACAACGCAGTGGATTAGGCGCTTCCATCCCTCGGCGGCGAGCGCCACCAGGCTGGTGTGCTTGCCGCACGCCGGCGGATCGGCCAGCTTCTACTACCCGGTTTCGCGAAACCTCGCGCCGGCGGTGGATGTGGTCGCGATTCAGTACCCCGGCAGGCAGGATCGGCTCCGTGATCCGGGAATCGCCGATATCGAGAAGCTCGCCGAACACATCGCGGCCGAACTGGCCGCACTCACTCCGAAGCCGACCGTGCTGTTCGGGCACAGCATGGGCGCCACTATCGGCTTCGAACTCGCCTGGCGGCTGGAGCAGGACGGCGGGCAACCCCCGCTCGAACTGATCGCCTCCGGGCGCCGGGCGCCGTCCTCGGTTCGCGAGGAGAGCACCCACCGGCGCGGGGACGACGCGATCATCGCCGAGATGGCCACCCTGAACGGCACTGACGGCGCCGTGCTCGCCGATGAGGAGATCCTCCGGATGAGCCTGCCCGCGCTGCGCAACGACTATCGCGCCATCGAGACCTACCGGGCACAACCCGGGCGCAGGGTGAGCTGTCCGATCACAGTGCTCACCGGGGACAACGATCCCAAGACGACGATCGCCGAGGCCGAGGCCTGGCGCGGGCACACCGACGGCGAATGCCGGATCCAGGTGTATCCGGGCGGGCACTTCTTCCTCACCGAGCACCAGGCCGCGGTGCAGGCGGAGATCAGCCGGGCCCTGGGCGCCAGCCGCAGCACGGTCTGACTCCGGCAGGGTTTGATCGCGGCGGAATGTCGCCACGGAGCCCGGCTCCGGATCCTTCAACGGTTTTCCTGGTGATGTAGGTCGCATAGTTGAGCCAGCCCAGAGGAGGAAACGAGATGAGCACCCGAATCTTCTTGTCCGGTGGACCGGCCGAACTGTCCCTCATCGAACCGGTCCGCAATGTGGACCGGCTCGATCAGAAAATCAAGGTCGCCTTTGGCGCCGGCTACGAGCACTTCGCCTATCACGGGCAGAACCAGAGCGTGGGCGAGGAGAACCTCCCCGTTTACAACTGGTGCGGACGGACGAAGATCGCCGAGTGACCCTCGCGCTTCCCCTGGCCGGTACGACCTCCCGTCGTACCGGCCTTTTCGTGCGCCCGTTCGCCGAGCGGGTCCGGACGTGGAAACGCGCCGGCCGCGGGATCGCGGACCGGCGCGTGGCCGTCTGGGTAGCGCCTACCAGCCGCCCGCGGGCAGCAGTTCCTCGATCTGGTTGGTGCGGGTGACCTCGCGCAGGTCCGACTCCACCATCATGTTCATCAGCTCGGTGAAGTCCACGTTCGGCGTCCAGCCCAGCTCCAGCTTGGCCCGGCTCGCGTCCGCGCACAGCGTCTCGACCTCGGCCGGGCGCACCAGCTCCGGGTCGATCACCACGTAGTCCCGCCAGTCCAGATCCACGGCCTCGAAGGCGATCCGCACGGCATCGCGCACCGAGTGCATCCGGCCGGTGCCGATGACGTAGTCGGTGGGCTCCTCCTGCTGCAGCATCAGGTGCATGGCCCGCACGTAGTCCCCGGCGAAGCCCCAGTCGCGCACCGCGTCCAGGTTGCCCAGGCGCAGTTCCTTCTGCAGGCCCAGCTTGATCTGGGCGACCGCGAGGGAGATCTTGCGGGTCACGAACTCGGCGCCGCGGCGCGGGGACTCGTGGTTGAACAGGATGCCGGAGACCCCGTACATGCCGAAGGACTCGCGGTAGTTCTTGGTGATGAAGTGGCCGTAGGTCTTGGCCACGCCGTAGGGGCTGCGCGGGTGGAAGATGGTGGTCTCCCGCTGCGGGGTCTCGGCCACCATGCCGAACATCTCCGAGGAGGATGCCTGGTAGAAGCGGATCGTGTCGTTGCCGCCGGCCCGCGACTTGTCCAGGCCGCAGACCAGCCGGATGGCCTCCAGCATGCGCAGCACGCCCATGCCGTTGACCTCGGTGGTCAGTTCCGCCTGCTGCCAGGACAGCGGCACGAAGGAGATCGCGCCCAGGTTGTAGACCTCGTCCGGCTGGACCAGGTCCACCGCCGAGATCAGACTGCCCTGATCCAGCAGGTCTCCGTCCACAAAGGACAGATCCTTGACCAGCCTGCTCACCCGCGACTTGCGTGGGTTGGCTTGCCCGCGGATGAGCCCCCAGACCTGGTACCCCTGCTCAAGCAGGTGTTCGGCCAGGTAGGAGCCATCCTGTCCCGTGATTCCAGTGATCAGCGCTCGCCTACGCACATGGTCTCCTTGATGCCGGTGCAAGTGCGGTGTCGCGAGTGGACCAACTACAGGATGACTCACCCGCTCTTCGCCCCAGTGAAACCGGCTCAGCACAAGGAAACGTCTAGATGATGGGGTGTTGTCGATCTTGAACGAGCAGTTCCCGCTGGGCGACGCACAGCCCGGCGTCGGGTTGTCACCGGGCTGTGCGTCGCGGGGGAAGATGGTCCTGGGGATGGCGAGAACTGGCCAGTAACTCAGTTCTCGAGTGGGTTACACGGGCATGCCGACCGTGAAACGACCAGTCATCAGGATCAAGTTAAGCTCAAATTTTGTGCAGAACCCCAGGAACCCCTTCAACATACTTGATATGGGGCTTTGCTGGCCGTGAGCAGTGATGGAGAGTGCGAACTCCAAACCGTAGTAAGGGCAGCGGGTTCAAGGGATGCGGATGTGTCGGCCGCTGGTCACGAATTGTGGCTGGAGCTGGGTGGGGCTTGCCTTCTGTCGGTTGGAGAACCCGGATAGGGGTCGTCATGAGCCTTGTCCACCTCGTCGTCGGGGACGAGTCAGCACGTGACACATCGGTAGTCGGTGTGCTGGATGAGTTGGTCGAGGGGTTGGGTGAGGGTCAGTCCCAGATCGTGGGTGTCAGCGGCCCGGTAGGTTCGGGCCGGTCGTTCGTGTTGCGGCACACCGTGTCGCGGGCGCAGTCGCTGGGCCTCGGCGTGTCCTTCGCGCCGTGCGCCCCCTCCGAATCGGCCATTCCGTACTCGGTGGTGACCCGGCTGCTCTCCGATCTGCTCCCCCCGGGACGGATCGCGGACCTGGCGGTCTCCTGCGAGCAGGCGCCCAATCCGACCGACCTCAACGCGTTGCTGTGCCGGGAGTTCACCGCGCTGGCGGCCCGGCGGCCACTGCTGATCGCCGTGGACGACCTGCACTGGGCCGACCGCTGGTCGTTGCGCTGGTTCGCCGAGATGGCCCAGCAGGTGCGCGAGCACCCGATCATGCTGCTGGGCTCCGCGCACGGCCCGCTGGTGCGGGTGGTGGGCGCGGACTGCTCGGCCACCCCCGCCGGCGTGCCCACCCAGCTGCGGTTGCGCGCGCTGGCCGTGCCGGAAGCCCAGGAGCTGCTGGCGGAGCTGACCGGCAGGCCGGTGGAGGAAGAGGTGGCCAGGGCGGCCACCCAGGCATCCATGGGCAGGCCCGCGGTGCTCGCCGCGGTGGCCCGGCACTTCAACTCCGCTGATCTGCCACTGATTCCGGCGAAGCTGACCGAGGTGTACGAGGTCGCGCGGGCGGACTGGACCGAGCGGGTCGCCAGGGTGGTGCGCACGCTACCCCTGGAGGCGGCCGCGTTGCTGCGCACCATGGCCGCCGGTGGCGGGCGGTTCGGCCTGGCCATGGTCACCGCGCTGGAGCGGGCCGGCGAGCTGGCCGCGCTCGGCGCGCTGGCCGAGGCCGGGCTGGTGGTCGGCAGCACCGCACCCCGGCTGGCCTGCCCCGGCTTCGCGGTGGACGCCTTCGCCGGCCGGGACGCCGCGGACCGGGCCGCGCTGAGCATGCGGGCGGCCGAACTTGGTCGTGTACTCGAAATGGGAGCGCTCACAGTCGCCGAGTTGCTCGGTGGCGTGCCGGTCGCCGGGCAGCAGTGGGCCGGCGAGGTCTTCGCCGCCGCGGCCACCTGTCTGCTGCGTGAGGGCAAGCGGGACGCGGCGATCACCGCGTTGCGCCGGGCCCTGCGCGAGCCGATGACCGACCTGGTGCGCTCCCGGCTGCTCATCCGGCTGGCCTGCCTGGAAGTGGTGGACCAGCCCGAGGCCAGTGACGGCAGGCTGCGCGAGGTCCTGGTGCTGCACAACGGCGCCGACTCCGGGGACTCGGTGGTCGAGGCCGCCGACCTGCTGCTTTCCCGCGGCGACGCGGAAACCACCCGGCGACTGGTCTCCGACGCCTACCGCGAGTCCGCGCGCACCCGCACCGCCACCGAACTCTCCCCGCTGGGCGCACTCGGCTGGCTGGCCCAGGACGAGGCAGGCCCGGACCTGGAGACCCCGGCCACCGTGCTGCCCTCGCCCGCCCGCACCCCGGTGGACGCGGCCGAGGCCGCGGTGCTGGCCTGGCAGCTGGCCACCAGGGCCGAGGACCGGCCGCGGGTCCTCGAACTGGCCCGGCTGGTGCTGGCCGAGGGCGACGGCGCGCCGCTGATGTGCCGCTTCGCCGCCGCGCGGGCACTGCTGTGCGCCGACGCGGTGGAGGAGTCCGCCGCGGGCTACGAGACCCTCGCCCACGACGCCCGCAGGCGGGGTGCGCGGGCGGCGGCGGCCCAGGCCATGCTCGGCCAGTCCGGCATCATCCTGCGCCGCGGCGACCCCGAACAGGCCCTCGCGGTGATCGAGGCGGCCAAACGCGAACTGCCGCTGCCCTCCTGGCATCCGGCGCTGGCCTCCCGGGTCGCCTCGGCCGAGATCATGGCGCTGATCCGCGGCGGGCGCCTGGACGAGGCGCGGAAACTGGCCGGGCGGCCGGACGCGCAGCTGGCCGACCGGGGCGTGGGCTGGAGCCTGCTGCTCTACGCCCGCGCCGAGGTCCGCCTGGTCGCCGGGCAGCCCGAGCGGGCCCTGGTGCTCTTCGAGGAATGCGGGCGGGTGCTGCTCAGCCGCGGCTGGCGCAACCCGGTGCTGCTGCCCTGGCGTTTCGGCGCCTCCCTGGCCCACCAGCTGCTCGGCGACACCGAGCGCGCGATGGCGCTGCGGGCCGAGGAGGACGCGGTGCTGGAGCGGTGGGGCTGCGGGGAAGCACTGGACATCCCGGAGGAGCGTTCGCTGGCCGGATTCCGGGCCATCGGCGTGGAAATCCCCGACCTGCCGGACCAGCCGCCGCCGCGCCGGACCGAGCCGGTGGCCGTGTCGGTGCCGATCGGGCTGCCGCTGGACCTGCTCGCCGCGCTGACCCCGGTGGAACGCGAGGTGGTCGGCCTGGTGGTCGGTGGCGCGGCCAACGGCGAGGCCGCGGCGCGCCTCGGCGTCACCAGGCGAACGATCGAGCTGCGGCTGACCAAGGTCTACCGCAAGCTCGGTGTGCGCGGGCGGGACGAACTGCTCGCCAGGGTGGGACCGACCGCGGGCGGGTGCTGAATGACGTTGCGGGAGCGCGGCCCCGAACTCCGGCAGATGCGCGAGGCAGTGCGCGAGGTGGCCTCCGGGCGCGGCGCGCTGCTGCACATCGGCGGCCCGGCAGGCGCCGGGCGGACCGCACTGGCCAGGGCACTGGTCGAGCTGGCCGCGGCCGAGGGCGCGCTGGTGCTGCGGGCCAGCGGTGCGGAGTCCGAACGGGACCTGCCCATCGGCGTGGTCCGGCAGCTGGTCACCCCGCTGGTCTACGGCGGGATCGAGGCGCGGGACACCCCGCGCGGCATGCTGGCCGCGATCCTGGAAGGCGGCGGCCTGGACCAGACCAGCGAGTTCGGACCCGGTTCGCTCGGCTGTTTCGTGCACGGCCTGCACGCCACCCTCAAACGGCTCAGCGCCACCCAGACCGTGGTGGTCGTGATCGACGACCTGCACTGGGTGGACGAGGCCTCGCTGCGCGCGCTGGCCTTCCTGGCCTCCCGGCTGCACGGCGCCCGGCTGCTGATCGCGGTGACCACCCCGGACGCGGTGAGCGAACGCGCGCTGCTGATCCAGGAGATCCTGGACGTCACCGGTTACCGCCTGGAAGCGGCGGCCTTCACCCCCGGCACCACCGCGGACCTGGTGGCACAACGGTTCGGCCCGGACAACGATCCGGCCTTCGCCGAGGTCTGCCACGAGGTCACCGGTGGTTCGCCCAAGGCGTTGCTGGCCCTGCTGGACCGGGCCGTGCACCAGCGGCTGCGCGGGCAGTTCACCGAGGTGCCCCGGGTGCGCGAACTGGCCGGGGCGTTGCGGCGGGAGCAGTTGCGGGCGTTGCTGCGCCGGGACCGGGTGGTCTCCGCCTTCGCCACCGCCACCGTGATCCTGGCCGAACAGGCCACCGAGCTGCTGCTGGCCCGGCTCAGCGAACTGACCCCGGCCGAATGCCGCACCGCCAAAAGCGTGCTGCGCCGGGTCGGCGGCGCGCTGGACGAGATCGACGGCCGGGTGGTGCCCACCGCGGCGCTGACCAAGGTGGTCTCGGAGTTCATCGGCTCCGCGGAGAGTTCCCGGCTGCACCGCGCCGCGGCCGAGCACCTGGCCGAATGCGGGGCCGGACCGGAGGAGGTCGCCGCCCAGCTGGTGCAGGTCGACGGCATGCACGACCGGCGCGGCCTGGACCTGCTCAAGGCCGCCGCGGTCTCCGCGCGCAGACGCGGCGCCCCGGAGATCGCGGTGCGCTACTTCCGGCGCGCGCTGCTGGACTCCCCGCCCGAGGACGGCCGCCGGGCTGAACTGCTGGTCGAACTGGCCGCCACCGAACTCGACGCCTGGCCCGCCGCGGCCAAACAGCATCTGGTGCAGGCCGCCCGGCTGCTACCGGATCACCGCAGCCGGGCCGAGGCGCTGTCCTGGATGCCGCTGCGGGTCTCCGGCTACGACCCGCAGCTGGCCGCGCTGCTCAAGGACGTCCGGGACAAGATCGGCCCGACCGACGGGCTCAGCGGGCACGACCTGGACATCGCGCTGCGGCTGGAAGCCCGCTGGCGGCAGGCAGGCATGCCCGACCGCACACTGGTGGCCACCGCGGGGGAACGGTTGCGCGAACTGGGTTTCGACGCCGGTCGCGCCTGCCCCGCCGAACAGGAACTGCGGGTGGTGCTGCTGGAGGCGGTCACGCTGACCGGGGAGGTGCCCAGCACCGAGGTGGCCAGGATGGCCCGCCAGATCGTGGCCAGGGTGCCCGCCAACTCGGTGCAGATCGGCTCCTTCATGCAGATCCTGCCCGCGGTGCTGCTGGCCGCCGACCAGGGCGATGCCGCCGCCTCCTGGCTGGACGCGGTGCTCGCGCACGCCCGCCAGCCCTCGCCTGCCGCCTTCCAGTCCCTGGTGCAGGCCCAGTGCAGCATGACCCTGCTCGGCCGCGGCCAGGTGGCCAGGGCCAAGGAAGCCGCGCTGCACGCGGTGGACCTGGTCGGCGGGGACACCCAGGAGATGATCGTCTCCTCCGCGCTGGCGCTGGGCGCGGTGGCCATGGTGGCCCGCGATGTGGACCTGGCCCGGCGGGCGCTGGAGATCACCGGCTCCGAGACCGACCTGCGGATGTACGCGCTGCGCCGCACCATGCGCGCGCTGCTGGCCGAAGCCGCCGGGGACCACGAGGCCGCGCTGGCCCAGATCCTCGACGGCGGCAACCTCCTCGACCGGGCGGGCTGGCGCAACCAGGCCGTGCTGCCCTGGCAGTGCATGGCCGCCGCGCTGCACCACCGGGTCGGCCAGCAGGCCGAGGCCGTCGCGCTGGCCGAGGAACACCAGCGCCGGGCACTGGCCTGGGGATCGCCCAACGGAATTGCCCGCGGCAGCTACCTGCTCGGCATCATCACCCCCGGCGCCCGCGGTCTCGAACACCTCCGGCAGGCCGTGGAATTGTTCCGGCAGGCGGGCAACAAGACGGAATTGGCCTGGACGCTGAAGCGGCTGGGAAAGCGCCTTCAGAAAATCTCGCCCGCCGAGGGGGAGCGGGTGCTGGCGCAGGCCGGGCAGCTCGCCGAGCAGTTGATGGAGGGCCGCGGCGGGGCCGAGGAGGGCATGATGGCGAGTACCGGCCAGAGTGCCGTTTCCCTTGACAGCCCGTCGGTTCCGGCCCCGGCCACCCGGTTGACCCCCACCGAGGCCACCGTGGCCGAGCTGGCCGCGCGGGGTCTGGGCAACCACGAGATCGCCGGTCGGCTGGAGATCAGCAGGCGGGCCGTGGAGAAGCATTTGACCAGCTCATACCGCAAACTGGGCATCGAGCGCCGGGTCCAGCTGGCCGAGGCGCTGCGCCCGCCCGCCGCGGTTTCCGGCAGTCGATCAGTCTGATCCGCACCGCCCTGCCGACCCACCGGCCGGGCGGATGCCTTGCGCGGCACGCAGTTCCTCCGGTCAGAACCACTACGCCAACACTGGTGAAGTCCCTACCTCGGTCCGGGTAACAACGCAGCTGATGCAGCCGCCAGCATCCGGTTGGGGCTGTGCTGTGAGCGCTCTCTGAGCTGCCGGAACGCCGCCCGGATGCTCATTGAGCGGTGTTGTGCCGGTGTGGGCCCGCCGTCCTAACCGGAATCACCGCCGATGCCATTTCAACTGAATGGTTTTCTTGATTTCGAGCGTGGTGGAGGCCCCCACATGTGCGGAATTACCGGTTGGCTCGCGTTCAACCGTGACCTGAATCAGGACCGGGCGGTCCTGGACGCGATGACCGACACGATGTGGTGTCGCGGACCCGATGACGGTGGCGTGTGGGTGCGCGAGCACATCGCCCTCGGCCATCGCAGGCTGGCGATCATCGACCTGGCCGGCGGCGTGCAGCCGATGACCCTGGACACCCCCGAGGGCGAGATCGCGCTGACCTACAGCGGCGAGGTCTACAACTTCGCCGTGCTGCGCGAGGAGTTACGCGCGCTCGGCCACGAGTTCGGCACCACCAGCGACACCGAGGTGGTGCTGCGCGGCTACCTGGAGTGGGGCGCCGACTTCGCCGAGAAGCTGCACGGCATGTACGCCTTCGCGATCTGGGACGGCCGGGTGGACAAGCTGGTCCTGTTCCGCGACCGGCTGGGCATCAAGCCGCTGTACTTCTACCCGACCGAGGACGGGGTGCTCTTCGGCTCCGAGCCCAGGGCGATCCTGGCCCACCCCGAGGCCGAGGCGGTGCTCAACCTGGTGGGCCTGCGGGAGATGTTCGGCGCCTGCAAGACACCGGGGCACGGCGTGTGGACCGGCATGCACGAGGTCCGGCCGGGCGGGCTGGTCGAGTTCGACCGGGACGGGCAGCGGGACCGGATCTACTGGCGGCTCACCCCGCGCGAGCACACCGCCGACCTCGAGACCACCATCGCCGAGATCCACGACCTGATCAGCGAGATCACCAGGGACCAGCTGGTCGCCGACGTGCCGCGGTGCGTGCTGCTCTCCGGCGGCCTGGACTCCAGCTCGCTGACCGCGGTGGCCGCGCGTGAGCTGGCCGGGCAGGGCGAGCGGGCCCGCAGCTTCACCGTGGACTTCACCGGGCTGACCGAGAACTTCCAGGCCGACACCATGCGCGGCACCCCGGACGCGCCCTATGCCCAGGCGGTGGCCGAGCACGTCAACGCCGAGCACCAGGCCATCGTGCTGTCCCCGGACGCCATGCTCGACCCGGAGACCCGCTCCTCGGTGGTGGCCGCCCGCGGTTTCCCGATCGGCATCGCCGATGTGGACGTCTCGCTGTACCTGCTGTTCAAGGCGATCAAGGAACGCTCCACGGTCGCGCTCTCCGGTGAGGGCGCGGACGAGGTCTTCGCCGGCTACCCGTGGTTCCACGTGCCCGCCATCCGCGAGGCCGAGATCTTCCCGTGGATGGTGCCGCTGGTGGAGATGCTGGAGGAGGCCGAGGTCGACGAGGTCCTCAACGACGATCTCTCCGCGGCGCTGGACATGGAGACCTACATCCAGGACCAGTACCAGGTCGCGGTCGCCGAGGTGGACCGGCTCGACGGCGAGTCCGACGAGGAGCACGCCACCCGGGTGCTCAAGTACCTGCACCTGACCCGGTTCCTGCCGCTGCTGCTGGACCGCAAGGACCGGATCAGCATGGCGACCGGGCTGGAGGTGCGGGTGCCCTTCTGCGACCACCGGCTGGTCGAGTACGTCTACAACGTGCCGTGGGAGATGATGACCTTCGACGGCCGGGAGAAGAGCCTGCTGCGCGCGGCCACCGGCCCGCTGCTGCCCGCCAGCGTGGCCGAGCGGGTCAAGAGCCCGTACCCGGCCACCCAGGACCCGCGCTACGCCGCGGAGTTGCAGCGGATGGCCAAGGAGTTCCTCGCCGCCGACAACCACCCGGTGTTCTCGATCATGAACCGGAAGTGGCTGGAGGAGACGGTGGCGCTGGATCCGGTGGGCATGCCGGAGGTGGTGCGGGAGAACCTCGACCGCGCCATCGACGTCGCCACCTGGCTGGACATCTACCGGCCGCGGCTTGATCTGAGCTGATCACCGGGCTCGTGCGGGGAACTCTGGGGAAGTCCCTACACCCGCACGTGTACCAACGGCAGTAGGGAAGCAGCCGATGGCGCGAGGAGCCGTTATGAGCAGTGGAACCGGGACCCCGGCACTCCGCAAGCCAGACCAGATCCTGCGCCATCGGCTGGCGCGCTCGGCCGGTGAGGTGGCGGGCACCGCCTCCTCCCCGGCCGATGTGCGTGACTGGGTGTTCGAGCGTGGACTGGTGCAGACCCACGAGGCCGAACTGATCGCCTTCGACGAGCTGGACCGCTGGGCCTTCAACCCCGACACCGGCGACCTGGGGCACGACACCGGCCGGTTCTTCAGCGTGTGCGGGCTGAAGGTGGAGACCAATTCCGGCCCGATCCCGACCTGGACCCAGCCGATCATCAACCAGCCCGAGATCGGCATCCTGGGCATCCTGGTCAAGGAGATCGACGGGGTGCTGCACTGCCTGATGCAGGCCAAGGCCGAGCCGGGCAACGTCAACGGCGTGCAGCTGTCCCCGACCGTGCAGGCCACCAGAAGCAACTACACCAAGGCACACGGCGGCGCGTCGGTGCCGTACCTGGACTACTTCCGCGACTTCGCCCGGCACCGCGTGCTGGCCGATGTGCTGCAGTCTGAGCAGGGATCGTGGTTCTACCGCAAGCGGAACCGGAACATGATCGTGGAGGTGGACGAGGACGTCGAGGTGCTCGACGACTTCGCCTGGGTCACCCTGGGCCAGCTCAACCAGCTGCTCGCGGTGGACGACTTCGTGAACATGGACGCGCGGACTGTGTTGTCCTGCATGCCTTCCGGCTTCGAGGGCGGCAACGACACGGTCGGCGACGGACTGGCCGAGGCGATCGCTCGCTCCTGCGATCCTTATGCGGGCAGCATGTTCTCGCCCGCGGAGGTGCTGAGCTGGATCACCTCGCGGCATTCCGACACCCAGTTGAGCACTGAGCTGGTCCCGTTGCGTTCGGTGGAGCACTGGCGGCGGACGAGTCACGAGATCCAGCATGAGAGCGGCGCGTACTTCAGCGTGGTGGCGGTGCGGGTCAAGACGAACAGCCGCGAGGTGTCCGGGTGGACGCAGCCGCTGATCCAGCCGCATGGGCTGGGGATGGTGGCGCTGCTGGTGAAGAACGTGGACGGGGTGTTGCACGCGCTGGTGAACGCGCGGGTCGAACCCGGGTACCTGGATGTGGTGGAGCTGGCGTCCACCGTGCAGTGCAGCCCGGACACGTACACGAAACTAGGGATGGAACACGCGCAGCCGCCGTTCCTGGACTATGTGCTGAAGGCGGATCCGCGGCGGGTGCTCTTCGACACGGTGCTGTCGGAGGAGGGCGGGCGGTTCTACCACGCGCGCAACCGGTACGTGATCGTGGAGGTGCCGCCGGACTTCGGCGGCGAGGAGCTGCCGGACTACCGCTGGCTGACCCTGCACCAGATCAACGGCCTGCTCCAGCACAGCCGCTACGTCAACGTCGAGGCCCGCAGCCTCTTCGCCTGCCTCCGCGGCCTCCGCTAACCCCACCCGCCGAGTTGGCCGAAGTGGACGTCGTGTTGGCCGAAGTGGACGGCGAGTTGGCCCAAGTGGGACGCCAACTTGGGCCAAGTGGGCGTGCGAGTTTGCCCAACTCGGCGGGGCGGACGAGTTTGCCCAACCGGGCGTACGAGTTGGGCCAACGGGGCGTACGAGTTGGGCCAACTCGGCGTACAAGAACGGCCAACACGCCGTACGAGAACGGCCGACACGGCGGATGAGGGTGGGGAAGACTCGGGAAAACCCGGGGGTGGGTGTGTGAGAAAGGTAGTTGTGTTGTCTTCCGGAAGGTGCTGGGGATGAGTGTGGGCGACCGGCGGCCGATCCTGTTTGTGAGCAGGCCGGAGAGTGGGCTGCTCAATCCGATGCTGGTGCTCGCCGGTGAGCTGGTCGACCGGGGGGTGCCGGAGGTCTGGTACGCCACGGACGAGTCGCGGCGGGCGCAGATCGAGGAGCGGGGGCTGAAGTTCGTCTCGCTCGGGGCGGGGCCGCCGGAGCTGTCGCTGTCCACAATGGACGATGCGGCGTACGCGCGGTTCGCCAGCCGGTCGAAGTTCGTCTCGCACCGGGAATCGTTGCAGATGGTCATGCAGCCGAAGTTGATGGCTGAGGAGTATCGGCGGCTCACCGCTGCGGTGGATGAGCTGAAGCCCGCGTTGATGGTGATCGAGAGTGCGAGTGGGTTCGCGCATGCTCTTGCCATCGCGCGCAAGATCCCGTTTGTGGCCACGTTGCCGTTCCTGCCCAGTCACTCCTACGCCTCGTGGGTGCCGTTGATGGCGAAGTCGCACCTGCCGAAGCACTTCCCGCGGCCCAACACCGGGTTGCCGTTCCCGATGAACCCGGTGCAGAAGCTGAAGAACATGCTGTTTGGGTTGCGGACGTTGGCGATGTACATGGGCAAGAAGATGCGGCCGCATCTGACGGAGTACGTGAAGCTTCAGCAGGAGGCGGGGATCCGGCGGGAGGACACCCGGGCGGATGGGCAGGTCACCGAGTCGAAGTTCGTGATGGCGTTCTCCGTCGCTGAGGTGGACTTTCCGTTCCCGCGGCCGGCGGGATTGCGGTTGACGGGGGCGATGGTGCCGCCGTTGCCGGAGGCGCCGGGGGCGAATCCGGTGAGCGAGTGGCTGGACGCGCACGAGTCGGTGGTCTACATCGGACTGGGCACCTTGCAGCGGCTCAATCGGGCTGAGGTGGCCGGGATCGTGGAGGTCGCTCGGAAGCTCAATGGGCGGCACCATGTGTTGTGGAACTTGCCCAAGGAGCGGCATGAGTTGTTGCCGCCGGCGGCTGAGTTGCCGCCGAACCTGCGGGTGGAGTCTTGGTTGCCGTCGCAGTTTGATGTGCTGGCGCACCCGAGTGTCAAGGTGTTCTTCACGCACGCCGGCAGCAATGGGTTCCACGAGAGCCTCTACTTCGGCAAGCCGATGGTGACGCGGCCGATGTTCGCCGACTGTCACGATATCGCCCGGCGCGGTGAGTCCTTCGGGCTGAGCCTGACGGTCAACCGGCCGCACCTGATCGAACCCGAGGACATCGCCGCCAAACTGACCAGGGTGCTCACCGAGCCCTCCTTCCGGCAGGCCGCGGAACGCATTGCCGCGATCCAGCAGGCCGCGGGTGGCCGGGAACGCGGCGCGGACCTGATCATGGAACTGGTCAACGGCGAACTGGCACCGGCGCCGCAGGCCCTGCGGTCCCCCCACTGATCGCCCGGCCGAGGAGACCAGCGATGGAGTACACCACCCTGGGGCGGACCGCGTTGCGGGTCAGCCCGATCTGCTTCGGCACGCTGAATCTCGGCGTGCGCACCACCGAGCAGGAGGCGGTGGACCTGCTGGACCTGGCGCTGGAGCGCGGGGTCAACTTCCTCGACACCGCCAACCTCTACGGCTGGCAGAAACACAAGGGCTACACCGAGGAACTGCTCGGCGACTACTTCGCCCTCGGCGGGCTGCGCCGGGAGAAGGTGGTGCTCTCCACCAAGGTCGGCAACCCGATGACCGACCTGCCCAACGATTCCGGGCTGTCCGCGCGCAACATCATCGCCTCCTGCGAAGCCTCGCTCAAGCGGCTGCGCACCGATTGGATCGACGTGCTGTTCATGCACCACATCGACCGGTCCGCGCCCTGGGAGGAGGTGTGGCAGGCAATGGAACACCTGGTGGGGCAAGGGAAAATCCGCTACGTCGGCTCCTCCAACTTCGCCGGCTGGCACCTGGTGGAGGCCCAGGCCAGTGCCAGGGAACGGAATTTCCTCGGCCTGGTCGCGGAAAGCTGCGTGTACAACCTGGTCACCAGGGCGGTGGAACTGGAGCTGATCCCGGCCGCGCAGAAGTACGGGCTGGCCGTGCTGCCCTGGTCGCCACTGCACGGCGGGCTGCTCTCCGGCGCGCTGCGCAAGCTGGCCGAGGGCTCGGCGGTCAAGACCGCGCAGGGCCGGGCACAGGTGGCCATGCCCAAGCACGGCGACGCGATCGCCAGCTACGAGAAGCTGTGCGAGAGCCACGGACTGGACCCGGCCGAGGTCGGCATGGCCTGGGTGATGAACCAGCCGGGGGTGACCGCCCCGGTGATCGGACCGCGCACCGCCGAGCAGTTGATCGGCGCGCTCAACGCGATGGAGCTGGAACTCCCGGCGCCGTTGCTGGAAGAGCTGGAACTGATCTTCCCGCCCGTCGGCAACGGCGGACCCGGGCCCGAAGCCTGGGCCTGGTAAGTCTACTTAGGACGGAGTTCGGCTGTGCGGGTACTTTTTGTCAGCTTCCCGGCTGCGGCGCACGTCTACCCGATGGTGCCGCTGGCCTGGTCGTTGCAGGCCCAGTGCCACGAGGTGCGGGTGGCGGTGCATCCGTCGATGGCGCACGAGGTCGGCCAGAGCGGCCTGCCCGCGATCGCCTTCGGCTCCTGCGACAACGAGCGCATGCAGGCCATGCTGGAGTTCAACGCGAACCTGCACGACCTGGAGGACCTGGACAACGATCTGGCCATCCGCGGCGAGGAGGACGAGCCGTGGCACAAGGCGTGGCTGACCCTGGTCGGCGCGTTGTCCTTGCACACGCCCGATCTGCCTGAGCTGGTCGCGCTGTGCCGGGACTGGAAACCGGATCTGGTGCTGTGGGACCCGCTGTGCATCCAGGCCGCGGTGGCCGCCGAGGCCACCGGCATCCCGCACGCGCGGCTGTTGTGGGGCCAGGACAATGTGGGCTGGCTGTGGGAGCGCTACTCCCGCCGCGAGCCCACCGGCGACATGATCATCGAGGGCTCGCTGGACTGGATGATGGCCCCGATGCTGGAGCCCTACGGCCTGGAGTTCAGCGAAACCCAGATCCTCGGCCAGTCCAGCATCGACCAGCGGCCCGCCGGCTGGCGGATCCCCACCGGCATCGACTACCTGCCCATGCGCTGGGCGCCCTACAACGGCGGCGCGGTCGCCCAGTCCTGGGTGACCACCCCGCCGCCGCGGCCGCGGGTGGTGATGACCTTCGGCACCTCCGGGCGTGGCCGATTGTTGTTCCACGTCAGCGGATCCAGCTTCGAGGACACCGTGCGCACGCTGTGCGAGCTGGACATCGAGCTGGTGGTCACCCTGGACAAGACCAAGCCGATCGAGAACCCGCCGGAGAACCTGCGGATCATCGACTACGTGCCGTTGAGCCAGATCCTGCCGACCTGCGCGGTGATCATCAACCACGCGGGCGAGGGCTCGGTGATGACCGCGGGCGTGCACGAGGTGCCGCAGCTGCTCTGCCCGGTGCCCAACTGGGGTGAGCACAACGTGGCGCGCGGAGTGGCCGCCACCGGCAACGGGCTGGTGCTCGCCGCCGAGGACTTCACCCCGGAGAAGGCCAAGGCCGCGCTGTCCCGGCTGCTCACCGAACCGGAGTTCCGCGCGGGCGCGGCCCGCTTCCGGCGGGAGCTGGACACCCTGCCTTTCCCCGCTGAGCTGATCCCACTGCTGACCGAGCGCGTCCGCGCGCACCAGGGCGGCGGGGCGCCCGGACGACCTGACACGGAGAGATGACCTATGGGCACCGAGTACGGACACCGCCAGGCAGCGATCTACGACGTGGTCTACGGCACCCGCAACGGCAAGGACTGGGGCGCCGAGGCCGAGATGCTGGCCACCAGGATCAAGACGTTGAAGCCGGGCGCCAGCTCGGTGCTGGATGTCGCCTGCGGCACCGGCAACCACCTGGTCACTATGGCCCAGCACTTCGAGGTCGCCGACGGCGTGGAGCTGTCCGCCGGGATGTGCGAGGTGGCCAGGACCAAGCTGCCCGCGGCGGACATCGTCGAGGCGGACATGCGCGAGTTCGACCTCGGCAAGCGCTACGACGCGATCACCTGCATGTGTTACAGCATCGCGTATCCGACCTCGGTGGGTGAGTTGAAGACGGTGCTGAGCCGGATGGCCGCGCACCTCAACCCCGGCGGCGTGGTCATCGTGGAGCCGTGGTGGACGCCGGAGACCTTCCTGCCCGGCTACTTCGCCGCCTCGGCCTACCAGGACAGCGAGCAGGCCATCACCCGCGTTTCGCACACCGTCAAGGACGGCAACACCAGCCGGATGACCATCCACTACACGGTGGCCGACCACACCGGCGTGGAGAGCTTCACCGAGCTGGACGTGCTGTCGCTGTTCCACATCAGCGAGTACACCGACGCCTTCGAGTCCGCCGGCCTGACCGTCCAGTACCACCCGGGCCCCCCGACCGGCCGGGGCCTGTTCGTCGCCACCGCGCCGAACTGACCCCACCCCGCCCCGAGTTGGCCCAAGTCGTACGCCAAGTTGGGCAAAGTGGGCGTACCAGTTGGGCAAACTCGTCGTCTAGGTAGGAGGGGCCTGATGGCCAAGATCAATGTGTTCCAGCCTTCGCTTGGGGCGGAGGAGGCGGCGGCGGTCGCTGAGGTGTTCGAGAGCAACTGGCTCGGCTACGGGGCGCGGGCGGCGGCCTTCGAAGCCGAGTTCGCCGCGCATCTCGACGTGCCCGCTGAGCAGGTCTTCCACATCAACAGCGCTACCTCCGGGCTGTTCCTGGCCATCGAACTGCTCGGGCTGGGTCCCGGTGACGACGTGGTGCTGCCCTCGGCCCACTTCGTCGCCGCGGGCAACGCGGTCGCCGCTTCTGGGGCCCGGCCGGTGTTCTGCGATGTGGACCCGGCCACGATGAACCCCAGCGCCGAGCACATCGCCGCGGCGCTGACCCCGGCTACCAAAGCGGTGCTCACCCTGCACTTCGGCGGCCAGCCCGGCGATATCGAGGCGGTCGCCAAGCTGTGCCGGGAGCGGGAGATCACCCTGATCGAGGACGCCGCCTGCGCGGTCGCCTCCACTGTGGACGGACGAGCCTGCGGGACCTTCGGCGATATCGCGGTGTGGAGCTTCGACGCGATGAAGATCCTGGTCACCGGCGACGGCGGCATGTTCTACGCGCGCGACCCCGAGGTGGCGGCCAGGGCCAAGCGGCTGGCCTACTTCGGGCTGGGCAAATCGGCCAGCGGCTTCGTCAAGTCCAAGGCCCGCGCCCAGCGCTGGTGGGACCTGGAGATCGAGGAGTTCGGCCGCCGGATCATGGGCAACGACATCACCGGCGCGATCGGCAGCGTGCAGCTGGCCAAACTGCCGGGGTTCGTCGGGCGCAGGCTGGAGATCGCCGCGGCCTACGACCGGCTGCTGGCCGACGTGCCGGGCGTGACCACCCCGCCGCCGCTGCCCACCGGACACCGCAGTTCGGGCTACTTCTACTGGATCCAGTGCGAGACCGCGCTACGCGACCGCATCGCCGCCGACCTCCTCGCGGCCGGCGTGTACACCACTTTCCGCTACCCGCCGCTGCACCGGGTGCCCATCTACGGCGCGGTGGACGCCGACCTGCCCGGCACCGAACTGGCCGCGGAGACCACCATCCTGCTACCCCTGCACCAGTCCATCACCGACGAGGACGTCGCCCAGGTAGTGGCCTCGGTGCAGGCCAGCGTGGCCGCCCTAACCCCGGTCCCCACCCCCTGAAGCCCCACACCGTGTTGGCCGTTGTCGTACGGCGTGTTGGCCGTTCTGGACGGTGTGTTGGCCGAACTGGTACGCCCAGGACCAGCCTGGGCGTACCAGTTCGGCCAAGACTGGGTACGACAACGGCCAACACGCCGGTGGGTTCTAGCTTCTCCGTCCCGACACTAAGGATTTCCGCTTCGCAGCTACGTGAGACTCGGTGTACCGGTCCCAGAGCAACCGCCCCGGGAAGAAAGGTTTCACCTTGTCAAAGCAGCCAGTTGACCTGGAATCCCTCCGTGTCCCCGCACTGACCGACAACCCGGTCATGCTCGCCATGCTGGCGGAGAAGCCGCTGTGGCGGGTTCGCACGTCCACCGGCGATCACGCCTGGCTGGTGCTGGGGTTCGAGGAAATCCGCGCGCTGCTCGTGGACAGAAGGATTGGCCGCACGCACCCGGATCCGCGCAACGCGCCCCGGGTTTACGACAACTCCATGCTGGAAATGGCCGCGACCGAAGTCGGTGACATGGACCCGAGGGAGGTCCACGCCGAGGTCCGCGGGCTGGTGGCGCCCTACTTCTCGCGCAAGCGAATGGTGACGCTGCGGCCCCGGGTGCAGGCCGTGGTCGATGAGGCGATCGATCGGATGCTCAGCCAGGGTCACCCGGTGGACCTGCGCGCTGAGTTCGCCATGCCGGTGCCAGGTCTGGTGCTGTTCGAGCTGATCGGCGTGCCCGTGGACGCCAGGACGAAACTGCTCGAACTGCTCGATGTCATGCACCGCATGGACGCCACCGAAGAGGACCGGATGGCGGCGTTGTCCTTCCTGGCCGAACTGGCCGCGGAGAAGCGCCGAAATCCGGGCGATGACTTCCTCTCGGCGCTCAGCGACCGGGTGGACGACTGGAACCTCGCTTCGCTGGCGATCATGCTGATCTTCGCCGGTCACGGCAGCACCTCGGCCGCCGTGGTGAACGGAACACTGCGCCTGCTGACTCGTCCGGACCTCCGCGAGGAACTGATGAGCAAGCCGGAGCTGATGGCCACCGCCATCGAGGAACTACTGCGCACCAACAACGTCGGCGGTCTCTGGCTGCCGCACTACGCGCAGGAGGACATCGAGATCGCCGGGGAGACCATTCGCGGCGGCGACCTCGTGTTGCCGGACTTCGGTGTCGGCAACTTCGACCCGAGCGCGTTCCCGGACGCCGAGCGGATCGACCTCCGGCGAAATCCCAATCAGCACCTGACGTTCGCGCACGGGGCGTGGCACTGCGTCGGGGCTCCGCTGGTGCGGATGGAGCTGGACGTCATCTTCACCACCTTGTTCACCCGGATTCCGACCTTGCGACTCGACGCGGAGCTACAAGAGGTGCTGGGCGTGGGCGCGGACGACGATCGGTTCGCCGTGAGCGTCGATTCGCTGCCTGTGGCCTGGTAGCTCACCGAGTCCCCGACAACACCAGGTGCCGATGGACAACGAACAGAAACTCCGCGACTACCTCAAGCGTGCCAGCGCCGACCTGCAACGGACCCGGCGCCGCCTGCACGAGCTTGAGGCGGCCTCCCACGAACCGATCGCCATCATCGGGATGGCGTGTCGCTACCCCGGCGACATCACCTCTCCCGAGGATCTGTGGCGACTGGTCGAGTCAGCGTCCGACGGGGTCGGCAGCCTCCCGGCCGATCGCGGCTGGTACCTGGACGAAGGCGGTTCCGCCTCGCCCATCTCCGGCGGCTTCCTTTACGACGCACCGATGTTCGATCCGGAGTTCTTCGGCATCTCTCCGCGCGAAGCCCTCGCCATGGACCCCCAGCAGCGGCTGCTGCTGGAGGTCTCCTGGGAGGCGATGGAACGCTCCGGGCTGGATCCGCTCACCCTCAAGGGTTCCAGCACCGGGGTGTTCGTCGGCGCCATCCCGCAGGACTACCGGCTCGGCCCGCGGGACAACGTCGGCGGGTACGCGCTCACCGGCACCACCTCCAGTGTCCTCAGTGGACGGTTGGCCTACGTCTTCGGACTGGTCGGCCCGACGCTGACCGTGGACACCGCGTGTTCGACCTCCCTGGTCACGCTGCACCTGGCGGCCAGGGCACTGCGCGCGGGGGAGTGCTCGCTGGCACTGGCCGGCGGGGTCACGGTGATGTCCAGTCCGGGCACCATCACCGAGTTCAACAAGCAGGGCGGGCTGGCCGCGGACGGCTACTGCCGGTCCTTCTCCGACGACGCCGACGGCACCGGCTGGTCCGAGGGCGTCGGCGTGCTCATGCTGGAACGCCTTTCCGACGCCCGCCGCAACGGCCACCGGATCCTCGCGGTGGTCAGCGGTTCGGCGGTGAACTCCGATGGCGCGTCCAACGGGCTGACCGCCCCGAACGGCCCGTCCCAGCAACGCGTCATCGAAGCGGCCCTGCAGGACGCCCGGCTGGCCCCGCGTCAGGTGGACGTGGTGGAGGCGCACGGCACCGGCACCGCACTCGGCGACCCGGTGGAGGCCGAGGCGCTGCTGGCCGTCTACGGCCGGGACCGCGAGCGGCCGCTGCTGCTGGGGTCGATCAAGTCGAACCTGGGGCACACCCAGTCCGCCGCGGGCGTGGCCGGTGTGATCAAGATGGTGCAGGCCATGCGGCACGGCCTTGCCCCGCAGACACTCCACGTGCGCAGGCCCACCGATCAGGTCGACTGGACCGTCGGCCGGGTCGAGCTGCTCACCGAGGCCACCCCGTGGCCGGAGACCGGGGAACCGCGCCGCGCCGGCGTGTCCTCCTTCGGGCTCAGCGGCACCAACGCGCACGTGATCCTGGAGCTGGAGCCGGAGGAGGAGCAGGCCACCGAGCCCAAGCCCGAACCCAAACCGGATCCCAAGACCTGGCCGGTGCCACTGCTGGTGGCCGGTCGCACCGCGGACGCGCTGCGCGCGCAGGCCACGAACCTGGTGGCCCGCCTGGACACCGAACCGGGCCTGAACACCACCGACCTGGCCTACTCCCTTGCGGTGGCGCGCTCGCCGTTCGAGCACCGCGCCGCGCTGGTGGTGGCCGATCTCGACGCAGCCCGCGCCGCACTGGCCGAGCTGGCCGAGGGCGCCGCGGTCGGCAGTGTGGTGCACGAGCGGCCGAAACTGGCCGTGCTCTTCGCCGGGCAGGGTTCGCAGCGACTGGCCATGGGCCGCGAACTGCACGGCCGTTTCCCTGTCTTCGCCGAGACTTTTGACGCGGTGCTGGCCGAGTTCGACCCGCTGCTGGACACCCCGCTGCGCGAGATCGTCTGGGGCGAAGACGCGGAAGCCTTGGCGCGCACCGGATTCGCCCAGCCCGCGATCTTCGCGGTCGAGGTGGCCCTGTTCCGGCTCCTGGAGTCTTGGGGCGTCAGCCCGGATTTCCTGGCCGGGCACTCCGTCGGCGAGATCGCCGCCGCGCACCTGGCCGGGGTGTTCACCCTGACCGAGGCCGCCACGCTGGTCGCCGCTCGCGCGCGGTTGATGCAGGCGCTGCCCACCGGTGGCGCGATGGTCGCGGTGGACGCCACCGAGGCCGAGATCCGCCCGCTGCTGACCGGACGCGAAGCGCAGGTGACCCTGGCCGCGGTGAACGGGCCGCGGCACGTGGTGCTCTCCGGCGACGAGGACGCGGTCACCGAGATCGCTGCCGGCTTTGCCGAACAGGGCAGGCGCACCCGGCGGCTGCACGTCTCGCACGCCTTCCACTCCCCGCACATGGACCCCGCCGTGGCGGAGTTCCAGCGCGTGGTCGAGGGCCTTTCCCCGCAGCCGCCCCGAATTCCGGTGGTCTCCACGGTCACCGGCGCGCAGGCCACCGTGGCCGAGTTGACCAGCGCCGAATACTGGGCCGGGCAGATCCGGGCCACCGTGCGCTTCGCCGACGCGGTGTCCTGGCTGCACGAACACGGTGTGCGCGCCTTCCTGGAACTCGGCCCGGACACCACCCTCGGCACCCTCACCGAGAGCAGTCTGGCCACCGCCGACCCCGCGCCCGCGATCACCTCGGTGCTGCGGCCGGACCGCGGCGAGGTCGAGGCGATCACCACCGCGCTCACCGTGCTGCACGGCAGCGGCGTGGCCCTGCGCTGGGCCGCCTACTTCGACGGCCTCGCCGCCACCGAGGTGGACCTGCCGACCTATCCGTTCCAGCGCAGGCGGTTCTGGCCGCGGGACGGCTACCGCGCCGATGTCGGCAGCGTGCGCTCGGCCGGGCTCAGCGCGGCCCGGCACCCACTGCTGGCCGCCACCGTATCGCTGGCCGGCTCGGAGGGCACGCTGCTCACCGGGCGGCTGGCCGTACGCGATCACCCTTGGCTGGCCGGACACCGGGTCGGCACGGACGTGGTGCTGCCCGGCGCGGCCCTGATCGAACTGGTCACCCGCGCGGCCGATGAGGTTGGCTGCGACAGCATCCGCGAACTGACCACCACCACCGCCCTGCGCCTGCCCGGCGACGGCGGCGTGCAGCTCCAGCTGCAGATCGGCCCGGACGAGGACGGGCGGCGCGAGGTCGCCGTCTACTCCCGCCCGGACGACCAGGACGACCTGCCCTGGACCAAACACGCCACCGCCATCCTGGAACGCGGTGCGGTAGAAGCGATCGCGGGCGAGGCCGAGTGGCCACCTGCGGGCGCGGAACCTGTTGATGTGTCCGGACTGTATGTGGGCATGGGTGACGGCGGAGTCCACTATGGACCAAGTTTCCAGGGCCTGCGGGCCGCCTGGAAGCTGGGCACCGAGGTCTTCGCCGAGGTCGAACTGCCCGCCGAGGTTGCGGGCGACGCGGCCGAGTTCGGGCTGCACCCGGTTCTCCTGGACTCCGCACTGCACGCCGCACACCTGGCCGAACTCGACGCGAGTGTGCGGGGCGGCCTGCCGTTCCACTGGGAGGACGTGCGCCTGCACGCCGCGGGTGCTTCTGCCGCGCGAGTGCGGCTGACGCCTGCCGGGGACAGGATCTCGCTGACCATCTCCGACCACACCGGCGCGCTGATCGCCGCGGTCGGCGCGGTGGTGCTGCGCACGCCGAGTGGCAGCGCGCCGGTGGCCACCGGCAACCTGTACCGCCTGGCCTGGACCGAATCCGGCGAGGCGCCCATCACCCCGGCCCGGATCGGCCTGCTCGGGCCGGACCACTTCGGCTTGGCCGCACTGCTCGAACTCCCGGTGGCGGCGGACCTGGACACCCTGGCCGAGGGCGAGATGCCCACGGTGGTGCTGCACCAGACCTGGACCGAAGAATCCCCGCGACCCGGCGCGCACGAACTGACCGCCTCGGCCCTGGCTCGGTTGCGGGACTGGCTGGAAGACAGCCGATTCCCTGGCACCGAACTGATTTTTGTCACTCGCGGCGCGACCGGCGCGGTCACCGACCCGGCCGCCGCCGCGGTGTGGGGCCTGGTGCGCACCGCACAGGCCGAGCACCCGGGCCGGTTCCGGCTGCTCGACCTCGACCCGGCCGCCACTGTCACCGCCGAGCTGGTGCGCACCGCGCTGGCCGGTTCGGAACCGCAACTCGCCTTGCAGGACAACAAGATCCTGGCCGCCCGACTGGCGCGGGCGATCCCGGCCGAAGAGGCTCCGGCGGCCTGGGACGAGAACGGCACCGTGGTCATCACCGGCGGCCTCAGCGGCCTCGGCTCGGTGCTCGCCCGCCACCTGGTCACCGCCCGGGGGGTGCGTTCCCTGCTGCTGCTCAGCCGCAGCGGCCTGGCCACCGCCGGTGCCGAAAACCTCGTTGCTGAGCTGACCGAACTCGGCGCACTGGTCACCGTGGCGGCTTGCGATGTCGCCGACCGCGACTCACTTTCCCAGGCACTGCACCAGGTTCCGGCCGAGCACCCGATCACTGCCGTCTGCCACTCCGCCGGAGTGCTCGCCGACGGCGTGATCTCCACCCTCACCGCCGAGCAGCTCACCGCCGCGCTGCGGCCTAAGGTCGACGGCGCCTGGCACCTCCATGACCTGATCGGCGACACCGCCGCCCTGGTGCTGTTCTCCTCCCTCGCCGGCCTGCTCGGCGCGCCAGGACAGGGAAACTACGCCGCGGGCAACGCCTTCCTGGACGCGCTCACCGCGCACCGCCGCACCCTCGGCCTGCCCGGCGTCTCGCTCGCCTGGGGACCGTGGGCGGAGACCGCGGGCATGACCGCCGAACTCGGCGGCGCCCAGGTCCAGCGCCTGCGCCGACTCGGCACCCCGCCGCTGTCCGAGTCCGACGGCCTGGCCCTGTTCGACCTCGCCCGCACCGCAGGGGAACCGGTGCTCGCGCCGGTGCGCCTGGACTTCGGCGTGCTGCGCTCGGCCCCCGAGGTGCCCTCGGTGCTGCGCGGCCTGCTCGGCCAGACCCGCCGCCGGGTCACCGCCGGACCGCTCGGCGGCCAACGGCCCAAACAGCACGCCGTACTCGGCAAACGCGAGGCCACCGACCTGGTGTCCCAGCAGATCGCCGCTGTCCTCGGCCACACCGACAGCGCCACCATCGACCCCGGCCGGCCACTGGCCGAACTCGGCTTCGACTCGCTCACCGCGGTCGAACTGCGCAACCGGCTCAGCGCCGCCACCGGCCTGCGGCTGTCCCCGACCCTGGTGTTCGACCACCCCAACCTGGGCGAACTCGTCGAACACATCCTCCGCGAAAGCGGCTCGGTTTCTGGACCGGTCGCCGTCTCGGCCGTGCCCTACGGCGCGGTCAGCGACGACCCGATCGTCATCGTCGGCATGGGCTGCCGCTACCCCGGCGGCGTCAGCTCCCCGGACGACCTGTGGGGCCTGCTCGCCGAGGGCCGGGACGCCATCACCGGTTTCCCGGACAACCGCGGCTGGGACCTGGCCACGCTGTACCACCCGGACCCCGACCACCCCGGCACCGCCTACACCCGCTCCGGCGGCTTCCTGCGTGACGCCGGCCAGTTCGACCCGGCCTTCTTCGGCATGGGCCCGCGCGAAGCCCTGGCCACCGACGCTCAGCAGCGGCTGCTGCTTGAGGTCTCTTGGGAGGCCATCGAACGCGCGGGCATCGACCCGCGGCGGTTGCGCGGCAGCCGGACCGGTGTGTTCGCCGGGGTCATGTACGGCGACTATGGCGCACTGCTGGCTGGCGCGGACTTCGAGGGCCACGCGGGCACCGGCACCTCCGGCAGCATCGTCTCCGGCCGGGTGTCCTACGCGCTCGGCCTGGAAGGCCCCGCGGTCACCGTGGACACCGCGTGTTCTTCCTCCCTGGTCGCCATGCACTGGGCCATGCAGGCATTGCGCTCCGGCGAGTGCACCCTGGCGCTGGCCGGTGGGGTGACCGTGATGGCCACGCCGGGCGCGTTCATCGAGTTCTCCCGGCAGCGCGGCTTGGCCAAGGACGGGCGCTGCAAGGCATATTCCGACTCCGCAGACGGCGTGAGCTGGGCCGAGGGCGTCGGCGTCGTGGTGCTGGAACGCCAGTCCGACGCCATCCGCAACGGGCACCAGATCCTGGCCGTGGTGCGCGGCAGTGCGGTCAACTCCGACGGTTCCTCCAACGGACTCACCGCCCCCAACGGCGGTGCGCAGCAACGGGTCATCCGGGATGCGCTCGCCGGGGCTGGACTGTCCACTTCGGACGTTGACGTGATCGAGGGCCACGGCACCGGCACCGCTTTGGGTGACCCGGTGGAGGCGCGTGCACTGCTGGCCACCTACGGCCAGGACCGCACCGAGCCCGTGCTGCTCGGCTCGGTGAAGTCCAACATCGGGCACACTCAGGCCGCCGCCGGTGTCGCCGGGATCATCAAGATGGTCCTGGCGATGCGGCACGGCCAGGTGCCCAAGACGCTGCACGTGGACACCCCGTCCTCGCACGTGGACTGGGCCGAGGGCGCACTGTCCCTGCTGGCCGAACCCACCGTGTGGCCGGAAGCCGATCGCCCGCGCCGTGCGGCGGTGTCCTCCTTCGGTTTCAGCGGCACCAACGCGCACGTCATCCTGGAGGCCCCGCCCGCGCCCGCCGCACGGGAGATCACGGCCGAACCGGAGATCATCGCGCCGGTGCTGCTGTCCGCGCGTAGCGCCACCGCGTTGCGGCGTCAGGCATCCCGGCTCGCGCCGCAGGTCACCGAGACCACCCGGCTCACCGACCTGGCCTACTCCCTGGCCGCCACCCGGTCCCGGTTCGAGCACCGCGCGGTGCTCACCGCCGCCGACCCCGCCGCCCTGCGCAAGGCGCTGGCCGCGCTCGCCGACGGCGGACCCAGCCCAGCCGTGGCCACCGGCGAGGCCAGCCCGAACCTGCGGCTGACCGCGTTGTTCACCGGCCAGGGCAGCCAGCGTCCCGGCATGGGAGCCGAACTGCGCCAACGGTTCCCGGTCTTCGCCACGGCACTCGAAGAGGTCTTCGCCGCGGTCGACCCGCACCTGGACCGCCCGCTCGCCGAGGTCATGTTCGCCGCGGACGCCGAGCTGCTGGACCGCACCGAGTGGACCCAGCCCGCCGTGTTCGCCCTGGAGGTGGCCCTGCACCGGCTGCTGGAATCCTGGGGCGTGCGGCCGGACTTCCTGATCGGCCACTCCATCGGCGAACTCGCCGCCGCACACGTGGCCGGGGTGTTCTCCCTGGCAGACGCCGCCAAACTGGTGGTCGCCCGCGGTCGGCTGATGCAGGCCCTGCGCCAGGACGGCGCCATGGTCGCGGTACAGGCCACCGAGGAGGAGGTCCGACCCGAACTCACCGACGGCGTGGTGATCAGCGCCGTCAACGGGCCGCGTTCGGTGGTGCTCGGCGGCGATGAGGAAGCCACCCTGGCGGTGGCCGCCCACTTTGCCGAACAGGGCAGGCGGACCCGGCGGCTCAACACCAGCCACGCCTTCCACACCCCGCACATGGACGGCATGCTGACCGAATTCCTTGCGGTAGCGGGGGAAGTGGACTACCAGCCGCCGACCATCCCGATCGTGTCCACGGTGACCGGCCAGCTGGTCGAGGACACCGAACTGTGCTCACCCGAGTACTGGGCCGGCCAGGTCCGGGCCACCGTGCGCTTCGCCGACGCCGTCCGCACCGCCGCCCGCCTCGGTGTGGGCGCGTTCGTGGAGATCGGCCCGGACAGCGTGCTCTGCGCGATGGCCGCGGAAACCCTGGGCGAGAGCGCCGACATCGAACCGGTGCCCGCCCTGCGAGCCAAGCGGGAAGAGGAACGCACACTGGTCGAAGCCTTGGGGCGCTTGCACATCCAGGGCGTGGACGTGGACTGGGATGCCTTCTTCGGCCCCGGTCGCACCGTGCTCGACCTGCCCACCTACGCCTTCGACCACCAGCTCTTCTGGCCCCGCGCCAGCACTCCCGTCGCGCGTCCTGCGGAACTGCGGTACCGGGCGGACTGGGCGGCACTCGGATCCGTTGCCGTGCCGCAGCTTTCCGGGCTGTGGCTGCTGGTGGACGTGGCGGATGAACTCGCCGCGACCCTGGAAAGCCATGGCGCGCAGGTACGTCAGCTCGCCCTGGACGCCACGCTGCCGACCCGGCTGGCCGAGCTGGACCAGGACGTCGCCGGGGTGCTCTCCGGTCAGCCGCTGATCGGCACGCACAACCTGTTGCGTGCTTTGGTGGCCGCTGGCGTTGACGCTCCACTGTGGACTGTCACTCGACAGGCTGTGTGTACCGGAACCGATGACCTGCCACCAAACCCGGACCAGGCAACGGTGTGGGGCTACGGCCGCGCTGCCGCGCTGGAATTCCCGGCCGGCTGGGGTGGTCTGATCGACCTCGCCGAAGACGCCAACCCGGGCGACCTGGTCCGGGCACTGGGCGCGGCCTGGCCGGGGGAGGACCAGCTCGCACTGCGTGCCGCCGGAGCCTATGGCCGTCGACTCGTCCGCCACGAAGGCGCCGAGCTGACCGCGGAACTGCCCACCGAGGGCACCGTGCTGATCACCGGCGGCACCGGCGGACTCGGCGGCGAGGTCGCCCGCTGGCTGGCCACCGCCGGCGTCCGGCACCTGGTGCTCACCAGCCGCAAGGGCCCCGACGCCCCCGGTGCCCGCACCCTGGCCGCCGAACTGGCCGAACTTGGTGCCACCGTGGACTTCCGGGCCTGCGACGCCGCCGACCGGGACGCCCTGGCCGCCGTGCTGGATGCCGTCCCCGCCGAACACCCGCTGATCGGTGTGGTGCACGCGGCCGGGGTCAGCGAACTGCGTCCGATCGTCGACACCGACCCCGCCGAACTGTCCGCCTCGATGGCGGCCAAGGTGCTCGGCGCGGCCAACCTGGACGCGCTGCTCGCCGAGGCTGACCTGGACCTGTTCGTGCTCTTCGGCTCCATCGCCGGAGTTGTGGGCAGCGGCGGCCAGGCCGCCTACAGCGCGGCGAATGCCTACCTGGACGCTCTCGCCGAGAACCGGCGTGCACGCGGCTTCAACGCCACCAGCCTGGGCTGGGGCCCGTGGGCCGAGGCCGGGCTGGCCGCCGACGACACCGCCCGCGAACGCCTGGCCCGGCACGGCATGCGCCCGCTGCTCACCGGCCCCGCACTGGCCGAACTGCGCCGCGCCCTCGCCGGTGACCAGCCCGCGGTGATGATCGCCGACATCGACTGGACCACCTATCTCCAGGTCTTCACCTCCCGCCGCCCCAGCGCCTTGCTGGCCGGACTGGTCGAGACCGCCGCCGACGCACCCGCGTCCGGCACCCAGACCGAACTCACCGCCCGCCTCGCTCGACTGTCCGAAGTGGACCAGTTGCGGGTACTGGTGGACGTGGTCCGCGCCGAGGCGGCAGCCGTGCTCGGCCACGACAGCCCGGCCGAGCTGAACGAGCGCCGCGCCTTCCGCGACCTCGGCTTCGACTCCCTCGGCGCGATCGAACTGCGCAGGCGACTCGGCAAACTCACCGGCCGCCCGCTGTCCAACACCATGGTCTTCGACCACCCCACCCCAGAGGCCCTCGCCAAGTACGTGCGTGCGGAGATCTCCGGCGCCCGCGACGGCGTGACCGGCCCGGTGGCCGCCATCGCCGCCGACGAGCCGATCGCCATCGTCGGCCTCAGCTGCCGCTACCCCGGTGGCATCACCGACCCGGAACAGCTCTGGCGACTGGTCGCCGACGGCGTGGACGCCATCTCCGGCTTCCCACCCGAGCGCGGCTGGCCCGAGGCCGCCATCTACGACCCGGACCCGGACAACCCGACCACCACCTACACCACCCAGGGCGGTTTCCTCACCGACCCGGACGCCTTCGACCCCGCCTTCTTCGGCATCTCCCCGCGCGAAGCCCTGGGCATGGACCCGCAGCAGCGACTGCTCCTGGAAGTCACCTGGGAGGCGTTCGAGCGGGCCGGTCTGGACCCGCAGGCGTTGCGCGGCACGCTCACCGGCACCTACGTCGGCTCCAGCTACACCGAATACGGGGCAGGCCAAGAGGTTGACGGCCAGGTGGTCACCGGCACCATCCCGAGCATCCTCTCCGGCCGGGTCGCCTACGTGCTCGGCCTGGAAGGCCCCGCGGTCACCGTGGACACCGCCTGCTCCTCCTCGCTGGTCGCGATTCACCTTGCCGCACAAGCACTCCGCAACGGTGAGACCACCCTCGCGGTCGCCGGTGGTGTCACCGTGATGCCCAACCCGGGGCCGTGGATCGCCTTCAGCCGCCAGCGCGCACTCGCCGCCGACGGCCGGTCCAAGGCGTTCTCCGACGAGGCCGACGGCATGGTGCTGGCCGAGGGCATCGGCATGCTGGTCCTGCAACGACTTTCCGACGCCCGCCGGGACGGCCGTCCGGTGCTCGCGGTGCTCAAGGGCTCGGCGATCAACTCTGACGGCGCCTCCAACGGACTCACCGCCCCCAACGGCCCGTCCCAGGAACGCGTCATCCGGCAGGCCCTGGCCAATGCCCGGCTGACCGCCGACGACGTGGACGTGGTCGAGGCACACGGCACCGGCACCGCCCTGGGCGACCCGATCGAAGCCCAGGCCCTGCAACGGACCTACGGCCTGGAGCGCTCGCCCGAGCAGCCGCTCTGGCTGGGGTCGATCAAGTCCAACATCGGGCACAGCCAGTCCGCCGCCGGGGTTGCCGGTGTGATCAAGATGATCATGGCGATGCGGTACGGACAGCTGCCGAAGACCCTGCACGTGGACACGCTGTCCACGCACGTGGACTGGAGTGCCAGCGCGGTCACCCCGCTGGCCGAACCGGTCGAGTGGGAGCGGCGGGACCGGCCGCGCCGGGCCGCGGTGTCCTCCTTCGGCATCAGCGGCACCAACGCGCACGTCATCCTGGAACAGGACGACACCCCGTCCGCCCCCGCCACGGTTCCGGTGACACCGCCGGCCGCCGTGCCGCTGGCGCTGGCAGCCAAGAGCGAGAACGCCTTGCGTGGCCAGGCCGAACAACTGTCCACAGTGGACGCATCCGCGCTGGATCTGGGTTACTCGCTGGTGACCAGCCGCTCCACCTTCGACCACCGCGCGGTGCTGATCACCGGCGCGGACGGGCACGAAGACCTGGTGCGCTCGCTCGCTGACGGCGAGTCCGCACCCGGGGTGGTCAGCGGGGTGGCCGATATCGACGGCCGCACCCTGTTCGTCTTCCCCGGCCAGGGCGCGCAATGGCTCGGCATGGGCGCGAAACTGCTCGACGAGTCACCGGTTTTCGCCGCCCGGATGGCCGAATGCGCCGCCGCGCTCGACCCGTTCATTGACTTCTCCCTGCTCGACCTGGTCCGCGGCGCGCCGGACGCGCCCAGCCTGGAACTCGTGGACGTGGTGCAACCCGCCTCGTTCGCGGTGATGGTCTCCCTCGCCGCGCTGTGGCAGTCCTACGGCGTGCGGCCGGACGCGGTGCTCGGCCACTCCCAGGGCGAGATCGCCGCCGCGGTCGTCTCCGGCGCGCTCTCGCTGCCCGATGGCGCCCGCGTGGTTGCCTTGCGCAGCCAGGCGATCCGGCGGCGGATGGGTGGCTCCGGCGGCATGATGTCGGTGGCCCTGTCCGCCGAGGAGATCCTGCCGCGACTGGGCGAGCACCTGCACCTGGCCGCGTTGAACAGCCCGCGCTCGGTCGTTGTCTGTGGCATCCCGGCAGCTCTGGACGCACTCGGCGAACAGCTGGCCGCTGAGGAGATCCGGTTCCGCCGGGTCGCGGTGGACTACGCCTCGCACTCCCCGCACGTGGCCAACCTGAGCGCCGACCTGCTCACCGACCTCGCGCCGATTCAGCCGCGTGAGTCGGAGATTCCCTTCTACTCCACGGTGACCGGCGACTGGCTGGACACCACCGGCATGGACGCCGAGTACTGGTACACCAACCTGCGCGAACAGGTCGGCTTCGCCCCGGCGGTGCGCGCCCTGATCGAGGCCGGGTACCGGCGGTTCATCGAGGCCAGCAGTCACCCGGTGCTCACCATGGCCGTGCAGGAAACCGCCGACGAGCTGGGCAAGCAGATTGTGGTCACCGGCACCTTGCGCCGCGAGGACGGCGGCCTGGACCGGGCACTGACCTCCGTGGCCGAGGCGTTCGTACGCGGCGTCGAGGTGGACTGGACCGCGGCCTTCGCCGGAACCGGCGCGCGGCGGGTCGACCTGCCCACCTACGCCTTCCAGCACGACAGCTTCTGGCTCGCCCCGATCATGCCGACCACCGAGGCCGGCGCCTCCGACGACGCGGCCTGGGCCGCGCTGGAAGCCGCCGACCCGGCCGAGCTGGCCGCGGACTTCGGGGTGGACCCGGCCTCGCTGGCCAGTGTGCTCCCCGCGCTGACCGACTGGCGGCGGCGACGCGGCCAGGCAGCCACGGTGGACTCCTGGCGCTACCGGGCCCGCTGGGTGCCGCAGAAGATCGGCCGCAAGAACGAGCTGAGCGGAACCTGGCTGCTGGTGACAACCGGCGCCGAGGACCCGCTAGCCGCTCAGATCGCCGAAGTCCTTGCTGGACAAGGTGTCGAGGTCCAGCGACTGGACAACCCCGGCACCAACCGCGACGAGATCGCGGCTCGCCTGGGCACCGATCCCGTCGCCGGTGTCCTGTCGACCCTCGCCCTCGACGAAACCCTGGTCCCCGAGCTTTCCGCGCTGCCGCAGGGCTTGTCCGCCACCCTGGCGCTCACCCAGGCCCTCGGCGCGGCAGGCGTCGAGGCCCCGCTCTGGCTGCTCACCCGAGGCGCACTCGCCATCGGCGGCTCCGACCAGGTGAGCAACCCCGTGCAGGCCATGGTCAGCGGCTTCGGCTGGACCGCGGCCCTGGAACACGCCGACCGCTTCGGCGGCGTCCTCGACCTGCCCGCCGAACTCGCCAGCACCGACCACAACGCCGTGGTGGCCGCACTTTCCGGCGAACTCGCCGAGGACCAGCTCGCCGTGCGCGGCGGCAGCCTCTACGCCCGCCGGGTCGTGCCTGCGGCCCCCGCGAACGGCCAGCACCGCTGGACCCCGCGCGGCACCGCGATCATCACCGGCGGCTCCGGCACCCTGGCCCCACACGTGGCCCGCTGGGCCGTCGAGCAGGGCCTGGAACACCTGGTGCTGCTCAGCCGTGGCGGCGCGGAACATCCGCGCTCGATCGCGCTGCTGAACGAACTCGCCGAACTGGGCATCGAGGCCGAGGCCGCCGCCTGCGACGTCACCGACAAGGCCGCGCTGATCGCCTTGCGCGACCGCCTGATCAGCCAGGGCCGCTCGATCCGCACCGTGATCCACGCGGCCGCGATCATCGAACTGGCCTCGATCGAGGAGACCAACCCGGTCGACTTCGACCGGGTGCTGGCCGCCAAGGTCACCGGCGCGGCCAACCTGGACGAGGTCTTTGCACAGACCGACCTCGATCGGTTCGTGCTGTTCTCCTCGGTGGCCGGGCTCTGGGGCACCGGCAGGCACGCGGCCTACGTCGCGGGCAACGCCTACCTGCACGCCCTCGCCGAACGCCGCCGCGCCCAGGGCCGCGCGGCCACCGCCGTGTTCTGGGGCATCTGGGCCGATGACAAGGAACTGGGCCGGGTCGACCCGAGCCAGATCGTGCGCAGCGGCCTGACCTTCATGGAACCCGCGCTCGCCCTTACTGGCCTGCGTGCCGCGCTGGACGCTGATGAGACCGCAGTGGCGGTGGCCGATGTGGACTGGGCCACCTACTACCCGGTCTACACCGCCGCCAGGGCCACCACCCTCTTCGACGAAATCCCGGCAATCCAGCAGCCCCAAGCGGAAACGGTCACCGCCGGTCCCGCCGCCGGTGGCGAACTGGCTACCACGCTGCTCGCGCTGGCCCCGTCCCAGCGGGAGCAGAAGCTCCTCGAACTGGTGCGGGCCGAGGCCGCGACCGTGCTGGGCCACAAGTCCGGCGACGCACTGCCCGACCACCGGGCCTTCCGCGAAGCCGGGTTCGACTCGGTGATGGCGGTCGACCTGCGCAACCGCCTGGCCAGGGCCACCGGGCTCACCCTGCCCGCCACCCTGGTCTTCGAGCACACCAACCCGACCGCGCTGGTCGCCTTCCTGCTCGGCGAACTCCTCGGCAACGCACCGGCAACTCCTTCCACCGCAACAACTTCGGTCGCGGTGGACGACGAGCCGATCGCGATCGTCGGCATGGCCTGCCGCTACCCCGGCGGCGCCAACACCCCCGAGGGCCTGTGGCAGCTGGCCGTGGACGGTGTGGACGCCATCTCCGGCCTGCCCACCGACCGCGGCTGGATCACCGACGGATTCGCCGACGCCCAGGGCGGATTCCTGCACGAGGCCGCCGACTTCGACCCCGGCTTCTTCGGTGTCTCACCACGGGAAGCCGTGGCCATGGACCCGCAGCAACGCCTGCTGCTGGAAACCGCCTGGGAAGCCTTCGAGCGCTCCGGGCTGGACCCGCACGGCCTGCGCGGCAGCCGCACCGGCACCTTCATCGGGGCCAGCTACACCGACTACAACGTGGCCGCGGCCGCCGCCGTGCAGAGCGAGTCCGACGCCGCCGACGTGGCCGGGCACCTGGTCACCGGCGCGCTGCCGAGCATCATCTCCGGCCGGATCAACTACCTGTTCGGCTTCGAGGGTCCCTCGCTGACCCTGGACACCGCCTGCTCCTCCTCGCTGATGGCCATCCACCTGGCCGCTCGCTCGCTCAAGACCGGCGAGAGCAGCCTGGCCCTGGCCGGCGGCGTGGCGATCATGTCCACGCCCAACTCGTTCATCGGCTTCAGCCGACAGCAGGTCCTGGCGCACGACGGCCGGTGCAAGGCATACGCGGATTCCGCCGACGGCATGACCCTCGCCGAGGGCGTTGGCCTGGTGCTGCTGGAACGGCTCTCCGACGCCCAGCGCAACGGGCACCAGGTCCTTGCTGTGCTGCGCGGTTCGGCGGCCAACTCCGACGGCGCCTCCAACGGCCTCACCGCCCCCAGTGGCGCGGCCCAGCAACAGGTCATCGTGGACGCGCTCGCCGCCGCCCAGATCAGTCCGGCCGAGGTGGACGCGGTGGAGGGCCACGGCACCGGCACCGCGCTCGGCGACCCGATCGAGGCCCGCGCCCTGCTGGCCACCTACGGGCAGGACCGGGAGCGGCCGCTGCTGCTCGGCTCGGTCAAGTCCAACATCGGGCACACCCAGATGGCCTCCGGCGTGGCCAGCGTCATCAAGATGGTCCAGGCCCTGCAACACGGGGTGCTGCCCAGGACCCTGCACGCGGACACCCCGTCCACGCACGTGGACTGGACCGCCGGGTCGATCGACCTGCTGCACGAGCAGACCGACTGGCCGGAGACCGGCAGGCCGCGCCGCGCGGGCGTGTCCTCCTTCGGGCTCAGCGGCACCAACGTGCACATGGTCCTGGAACAGGCCCCCGCGCAGCCCGAGGAAGCCGCCGCCGATCAGCTCGATGGTCCGCTGCCCGTGCTGGTCTCGGCCCGCAACCCGCGTGCGCTCCAGGCTCAGGCTGCCCGACTACTGTCCACTGTGGACGGTGACCCGGCGCTGACGGTGACCGATCTGGCCGCCGCCACCGCCACCGGCCGCGCGGTGTTCGAGCACCGGGCCGCCCTGGTCGCCGCCGACCTCGACGAGCTGCGACAGGGCCTGATCGAACTGAGCGAGGGGCGACCGGCTCCCGGGCTGGTCACCGGCCGCGCGCGGCGGGACCGCACCGCGTTCCTGTTCACCGGACAGGGCAGCCAGCGCGCCGGCATGGGCGCCGAGCTGTACCAGCGGTTCGAGGTCTTCGCCGACGCGCTCGACGAGGTCGCCGCGCACCTGGACACCGAACTCGACCGCCCGCTGCGCGAGGTGCTCTTCGCCGCACCGGACAGCCCCGAGGCGGAGTTGTTGCACCGCACCGGGTTCGCTCAGCCCGCGCTGTTCGCGGTCGAGGTGGCGCTGTACCGGCTGCTCACCTCCTGGGGCATCACCCCGGACTACGTCACCGGCCACTCCATCGGCGAACTGGTCGCCGCACACGTCGCCGAAGTGCTCTCCCTCGCCGACGCCTGCACCCTGGTCGCGGCCCGCGCCCGGCTGATGGACGCACTGCCCGACGGCGGCGCGATGACCGCGGTGGAAGCCACCGAGGCGGAATTCCTTGCCCTGGAACGGGATCGAGTCTCCATTGCCTCGATCAACGGCCCGCGCTCGCTGGTCGTCTCCGGCGACGCGGACGCGGTCGACGAGGTCGCCGAACACTTCAAGGGCCTTGGTCGCCGGATCTCGCGGCTGAAGGTCAGCCACGCGTTCCACTCGCCGCACCTGGATCCGATGCTGGCCGAGTTCGCCGCGGTCGCCCGGACGCTGACCTACCGGGCTCCGCGCCTGGCCGTGGTGTCCAACCTGACCGGCACCCTGGCCACCGCGGAACAGCTGTGCTCGCCCGAATACTGGGTGCAGCACGCCCGCCAGGCCGTCAGGTTCGCTGACGGCATCGCGTACCTGGCCGAGCAGGGCGTGGCCAACTTCGTCGAACTGGGCCCGGACGGCGTGCTGTCCGGCCTGGCCGAGGGCTGCCTGCCCGAGGACTTCGACGCCCTGCGCATCCCGTTGCTGCGCAAGGGAAGGCCCGAGGTCCCGGCCACCCTGAGCGCGATCTCGGCCCTGCACGTGCACGGCGTTTCCGTGGACTGGGCCGCGTTCTTCACCGGCTCCGGCGCGCGGCGGGTCGAGCTGCCCACCTACGCGTTCCAGCGCGAGCGGTACTGGCCGAGCGCGCCCGCGGTCACCCGGCAGTCCACTGTGGACGATCTGCGTTACCGGGTGGACTGGCGCAAGCTGGCCGAGGTGCCCGCACCCGCGCCGGAAGGCCGCTGGCTGGTACTGGCAGGCGAGGGTGAGCCGGAGTGGCTGCCCGGCCTCCTGGACCTGGTCGCCGAATCCGCTGAGCGGGTCACCGTGTCGGACCGGGCAGACCTGGCCGGACTGGCGGACAGCCCGGTGCGCGGCGTGCTGCTGCTCACCGTGCCGTCCCTGCCGCAGACCGCGCTTTCCTTGCAGGCACTGACTGACGCGGGCATCACCGCGCCGGTGTGGTGCCTGACCCATGACGCGGACACCGATCCGGAACAGGCCGCGGTCTGGGGCTTCGGCCGGGTCGCCGCGCTCGAATACCCCGACACCTGGGGCGGTCTGGCCGACCTGCCCGCAGAGGTTGACGCGGATGTGCTGGCCCGGCTGGCCGCCGTGGTCACCAGCGGATTCGGCGCTGAGGACCAGGTCGCGGTGCGCCCCGAGGGCGTGCTCGGCCGCAGGCTGGTCCGCGCCGCCAACGCCGCCGAGGGCCAGTACCAGCCCAGCGGCACCGTGCTGGTCACCGGCGCGACCGGCGGCATCGGCGGGCACCTGGCCCGCTGGCTGGCCCGCGAGGGCGCGGCGCACCTGGTGCTCGCCAGCCGCCGTGGCGGCGAAGCCCCCGGTGCCCAGGAACTGGTCGCCGAGCTGACCGAGCTGGGTGTCCAGGTCACCGTGGCTGCCTGCGATGTGGCCGACCGGGACGCCCTGGCCGCACTGCTCGCCGAACACCCGCCGAACGCGGTCTTCCACGCTGCCGGGGTGGTCGAGGACGGGGTGATCGACAGCCTCGGCCCGGACGCCTTCGACCGCGTACTGGCCGCGAAGGCGTTGTCCGCCAGACACCTGCACGAACTCACCACCGACCTCGACGCGTTTGTCCTGTTCACCTCCACCGCCGGCGTCATCGGCGGCGCGGGCCAGGCCAACTACGCCGCCGCCAACGCCTACCTGGACGCCCTCGCCCAAACCCGCCGCAACGCCGGAATCCCGGCGACAGCGGTGGCCTGGGGACCATGGGCAGGCGCGGGCATGGCAGCAGAGGCGGGCACCGAGCGGATGCGCCGGGCGGGCCTGTTCCCGCTGGCCGCGAGCCGGGGGATCGGCGCGCTGGCCAAGGCGATCGGCGGCGAGGCCACCCTCACCGTGGCCGATGTGGACTGGTCCCGGTTCGCCCCGGCCCTGGCCGCCGCCCGCCCGATGCCACTACTGGCCGAACTGCACGTGGCCCCCGTGGCAACGGCCGAACCCGAGGCCCAGCACGGATCCAAGCTGCGCACCGAGTTGGAGGGTCTGTCCGGCCCGGCCCGGGCGCGGCGGATGGCCGAACTGGTCCGCGGCCAGGTCGCGATGGTGCTGGGGCACAGCGGAATCGACACCGTGGACGTGGAACTCCCGTTCCGCGACCTCGGCTTCGACTCGCTGACCACCCTGGAACTGCGCAACGGCCTGGCCACCGCGACCGGGCTCAAACTCACCGCCTCCCTGGTCTACGACCACCCGACCCCGCGCGAGCTGGCCGCCTTCCTGATCAGCGAACTGCTCGGGTCCGCGACGGCCGCACCGGTCCAGGTGGCCGCGCGCAACGACGAGCCGATCGCGGTGGTCGGCATCGGCTGCCGCTTCCCCGGCGGCATCAGCTCGCCAGAGGAACTCTGGGACCTGCTGGTACAAGGCAGGGACGGCATCGTGGACTTCCCGGCCGACCGAGGCTGGGACCTGGAACTCCTGGCCGCGGCCGGATCCGCCACCACCCGCGGTGGCTTCCTGCCCGGCGTGGCCGACTTCGACGCCCCGTTCTTCGGCATCTCCCCGCGCGAAGCCATGGCCATGGACCCCCAGCAGCGCCTGCTGCTGGAAACCGCCTGGGAAGCCCTGGAACGCGCCGGAGTCGACCCGAACTCCTTGCGTGGCAGCAACGCCGGGGTGTTCGTCGGCACCAACGGCCAGGACTACCTGACCCTGCTCGGTCAGGCCGCGGACATGGAACGGCTCGGCGGGCACGTGGCCACCGGCAACACCGCCAGCGTCATGTCCGGCCGGCTCGCCTACACCTTCGGCCTCGAAGGCCCGGCCATCACCATCGACACCGCCTGCTCCGCCTCGCTGGTCGCCCTGCACTGGGCCGGGCGTGCGCTGCGGGACGGCGAATGCTCACTGGCGCTGGTCGGTGGCGTGTCGGTGATGTCCACACCGGGCTCGTTCATCGAGTTCAGCAAGTCAGGCGGGCTCGCCGCCGACGGCCGCTGCAAGCCCTTCGGCGCGGGCGCCGACGGCACCAGCTGGTCCGAAGGCGCCGGAATGCTTGTCCTGGAACGGCTTTCGGATGCCCGGCGTAACGGCCGCCAGGTCCTCGCCGTGATCAAGGGCTCGGCGATCAACTCCGACGGCGCGTCCAACGGCCTCACCGCACCCAACGGACCGGCCCAGCAACGGGTCATCCGGGCCGCGCTCGCCGACGCCGGACTGCGACCGTCCGAAGTGGACGCCGTCGAGGCACACGGCACCGGCACCACGCTCGGCGACCCGATCGAGGCCCAGGCCCTGCTCGCCGCCTACGGCCAGGACCGCCCCGAGCCACTGCTGCTCGGCTCGGTCAAGTCCAACCTGGGCCACACCCAGGGCGCGGCCGGCGTCGCGGGCGTGATCAAGATGGTGCTCGCGGTACGCAACGGGGTGCTGCCCAAGACCCTGGGCGCGGACGAACCCTCGCCGCACGTGGACTGGTCCGCGGGTTCCCTCGCCCTGAACACCGAGAACACCGAGTGGCCTGTCATCGACCGGCCGCGCCGTGCTGGTGTCTCGGCCTTCGGTATCAGCGGCACCAACGCGCACGTGATCATCGAGGGTATCCCGGCCGAGCCGGAAGTCCCGTCACAGCCGGAACCCACCGTGGTGCCCTGGCTGATCGGCGCGGGCTCGGCAGCCGCGATCACCGCCCAGATCGACCGGATCACCGCCTACGCCAACGGAAACCCCGAACAGTCCCGCGCGGACATCGGACTCGCCCTCGCCACCCAGCGGGCCGCGCTGCGGCATCGCGCGGTGCTGCTCAGCACGCCCGACGGCCTGATCGAGGTCGCCAGGGACACCGCGGCGGCACCGGGTGAGACCGCGTTCCTGTTCACCGGCCAGGGTTCCCAGCGACTCGGCATGGGCCAGACCCTGCACCAGCGCTACCCGGTCTTCGCCGCCGCCCTCGATGAGGTGCTCGCCGAGTTCGACACCGTGCTGGACCAGCCGCTGCGCGAAGTGTTGTGGGGCACCGATCCTGCCGCACTCACCAGCACCGACATGGCCCAGCCCGCGCTGTTCGCCATCGAAGTCGCGCTGTTCCGGCTGCTCGAATCCTGGGGCGTCAGCCCGGCCTTCGTCACCGGCCACTCCATTGGCGAACTGGCCGCCGCGCACGTCGCCGGGGTGTTCTCCCTGTCCGACGCCTGCGCACTCGTCGCGGCTCGCGGTCGCCTGATGGCCGCGCTGCCTGCCGGTGGCGCGATGGTCGCGGTGGAGGCCGCCGAGGACGAGGTCACCGACCTGGTCAACGGCCGGGTCTCCGTCGCCGCGGTCAACAGCCCCGGTTCGGTGGTGCTCTCCGGTGAGGCGGACGCGGTGCACAACGTCGCGGCCAAACTCGCCGGGATGGGCCGCCGCACCACCACCATGCAGGTCAGCCACGCCTTCCACTCCGCGCTGATGGACCCGATGCTCGACGACCTGCGCGCGGTCGCGGCCAAGGTCAGCTACCAGGAACCGTCGATCCCGGTGATCTCCGGACTCACCGGCCAGCTCGCCAGCACCGAACAGTTGTGCTCGCCGGACTACTGGGTCCGGCAGGCCCGCGAGGCAGTCCGGTTCGCCGACGCGGTACGCACCCTGCACGACCTGGGCACGCGCACCTTCGTCGAGGTCGGCCCGCACGGCGTGCTCACCCCGATGGCCGAACAGTCCCTGCCGCAGCGTGCCGCCCTGGTCACCCCGGTGCTGCGCGGCGACCGCGACGAGCAGCAGACCCTGCTCACCGCCCTCGGCCGCCTGCACGCCCACGGCGCGTCCGTGGACTGGCCAGCCTTCTTCGGCCCGCGCACGGCCACCGTCAACCTGCCCACCTACGCCTTCCAGCACGAGCGCTACTGGCCCGAATTGGCCGCGCCCGCCCCAGCAGCGCAATCCCAGGCGGACGGCGACTTCTGGTCCGCGGTGGAACAGGGCGACCTCGCTTCCCTGGCCAGTTCGCTGGAGCTGGACGAGCAGGCCCTGGCCGCGGTGCTGCCCGCACTGTCCACCTGGCGGCGCAAGCAACGCGAACAGCAGGCCGCGAAGTCTTGGACCTACCAGATCGGCTGGACTCCGCTCCCCGCGGCTGCGGGCGTTGCGCTGCAAGGCAAGTGGGCCGCGCTGGTGCCCGCCGACTGGGCCCAGGACGAGTGGACCACCGCGGTGATCACCGCACTCGGCGAGGCCGTCACCCCGGTGGAGTACACCGGTCCGGACAGCCTGCCCGCCGGTGTCTCCGGCATCGTGTCCCTGCTCACCGAGCAGTGGCCCGAGGCCGTGGCCGCCGAGGTCCAGGCCCCGCTGTGGTGGCTCACCCGGCAGGCGGTCACCGTGACCGACAACGACGCGGAACCCGTTGCGGCCCAGGCAGCTCGCTGGGGCGCGGGCCGAGTCGCCGCACTGGAACAGCCGGAACACTGGGGCGGGCTGATCGACCTGCCCGAGCCGTTCACCCCGAACCTGACCGAACCCCTGCTCGCCGCCCTCACCGGCGCCGAGGACCAGATCGCCATCCGGTCCACCGGCGCACACGCCCGGCGACTGACCCGGGCCCAGCTCGGCGACGGGGTGTGGACACCCAGCGGCACCGTGCTCGTGGTCGACGCGCACGGCGGCGCACTGGCCCGGCAACTCGCCGAGGCCGGAGCCGCACACGTGGTGCTGGTCGGCGCGGAGATCGACGCCCAACTCTCCGCCGACCTGGCAGGACGCGGAGTCGGCCTGACCCAGCTCGCCGGCAACCCGGGCAACCGGGAAACCCTTGAGGTGGCACTGGAATCCGTGCCAGCCGACCAGCCGCTGACCGCCGCCGTAGTCTCGGTCGCCGCCACCGCGTCCACTGTGGACGATGCGGTCGCCCCGGCCGCCGCACTCGACGAACTGTTGCGGGACACCGAACTCGACGCACTCGTGTTCTCCGCCCCCATCTCGGCCACCTGGGGCGCCGCCGGACGCGCGGTGGAAGCCGCCGCCGGCGCGCACCTGGAGGCACTGGCCGCCCGCCGCCGTCACCGTGGACTCGCTGCCACCGCGGTCACCTGGGGCGCCTGGCGCGGCGGCGAGGACAGCGACCTGCTGCGCCACCTGGAAGCCAACGGCCTCCTGGCAGTCGACCCACTGGCCGCGGTGACCGCCCTGCGCGGACTTGTTGCCGCGGACCGGCCCTCGGTGGTCGTCGCCGAGGTCGACTGGAGCAAGTTCGCCCCGGCCTTCACCGCCAAGCGCGCCAGCCGATTGCTCACCGGCGTGCCCGAGGCCCGCACCGCGCTGGCCGAGGCCGAACGGGAAAGCCGGGACACCGCCTCCGCCGCGGCCGAACTACGCGACCGCCTGGCCGAACTCCCAGCCGAGGAACGACTGGCGGTGCTGGTCGAACTGGTCCGGGAACGGGCCGCGAACGTGCTCGGCCTGGCCGGGGCGCACCTGGTGGAGGCGGACCGGGCCTTCCGCGAACTCGGCTTCGAGTCGCTGACCGCGGTCGACCTGCGCAACCAGCTCGGCGCGGCCACCGGCCTGGAACTGCCGGTGACCCTGGCCTTCGACCACCCCACCCCGGTGGAACTGGCCGAACACCTGCTGGCCGAACTGCTCGGCGATCCGGATGAGGATCCGGACGAGTACCCACCGCCCGCCGAAGCAGGCGAGCACCACGAGGCCGGGGAGATCGACGGGTTGGACGTCGACGATCTGGTGCGGCTGGCGCTGGGCGCTAGCGCGGACGAAGAGGGGCCGAGGGCGTGAACGACATGGCAGCCCAGAACAACAAGGTCGTCGACGCGCTGCGCGCGGCGCTCAAGCAGGCCGAGACGCTGCGTCAGCAGAACGCGAAGCTGGAATCCGCGGCTGTCGAGCCGATCGCCATCCTCGGCATGGCCTGCCGCTACCCCGGCGGCATCGCCTCACCTGAGGACCTGTGGCAACTCGCGGAGAACGGCGTGGACGCCATCGGCGACATGCCCACCGACCGCGGCTGGGACTTCGCCGCCTTGGACGCACTGCCCGGCCAGGGCGGTCCCGAGGTGCCCCGGTTCGGTGGATTCGTCGAAGACGTGGCCGGGTTCGATCCGACCTTCTTCCGGATTTCCCCGCGCGAGGCGCTCATCCTGGACCCGCAACAGCGGCTGCTGCTGGAAGTCGGCTGGGAAGCCCTGGAACGCGCGGGCATCGACCCGGTCGGCCTGCGCGGCGGCGACACCGGCGTGTTCGTCGGCGGCGGCACCGGCGACTACCGGGTGCCGATGGGCGCGATCGAATGGCAGACCGCCCAGTCCAGCAGCCTGCTCTCCGGCCGCGTCTCCTACATCTTCGGCTTCCGCGGCCCCACCCTCACCGTGGACACCGGCTGCTCCTCATCCCTGGTCGCACTGCACCTGGCGGCCAGGGCACTGCGGGCGGGGGAGTGCTCGATCGCGCTCGTCGGCGGCGTCAGCGTGCTCTCCAGCACCGCCGGATTCGTCGAATTCGCCGCCCAGGGCGCGCTGTCCTCGGACGGGCGCTGCAAGGCTTTCGCCGAGGCTGCCGACGGCACCGGCTGGGCCGAGGGCGCCGGTGTGCTGGTGCTGCAACGACTTTCCGAGGCGCAGGCGCAGAACCGGCGCATCCTGGCGGTCATCCGCGGCACCGCGATGAACTCCGACGGCGCCTCCAACGGCATGACCGCGCCCAGCGGACCGGCCCAGCGCCGGGTCATCCGGGCCGCGCTGCGCAACGCCCGGCTCACCCCGGCCGAGGTCGACATCGTCGAGGCGCACGGCACCGGCACCAAACTCGGCGACCCGATCGAAGCCCAGGCCCTCCTGGCCACCTACGGCAAGGACCGGGAAACCCCGCTGCTGCTGGGCTCCATCAAGTCCAACATCGGGCACACCCAGGCCGCCGCCGGCGTCGCGGGCATCATCAAGGTGGTACAGGCGATCCGGCACGGCGCGGTGCCCAAGACCCTGCACGTGGACCGCCCCAGCTCGCACATCGACTGGACCGCGGGCGCCATCGACCTGGTCACCAAAACCACCGCCTGGCCCGAGGTGGACCGTCCGCGCCGGGCCGGCGTGTCCTCCTTCGGCGCCAGCGGCACCAACACACACGTCATCGTCGAACAGGCCCCGGAAGCCGCCGAACCGCCCGCGGTGGCGCACCCGCCCGGGGTGGTGCCCTGGGTGCTCTCCGGTCGCACCGACGCCGCCCTGCGCGCTCAGGCCGCCGCGCTCCTGTCTACTGTGGACAGTCGACCGGTCGACCTGGGTTTCTCGCTGGCCACCACCCGATCCACCTTCACCAGCCGGGCCGTGGTGCTGGACCCCGCCGGGCTGAGCGCACTGGCCAACGGCGAGCGCGACTCCGGCGTGATCGAAGGCTCGCCGGTAGCGGGCAAGACCGCCTTCCTCTTCCCCGGCCAGGGCGCGCAACGACTCGGCATGGGACAGGCGCTGTACGCGCGTTTCCCGGCCTTCGCCACGGCTTTCGACCAGCTCGCGGACGCCTTCGAGGGCCACCTCGGCGGCTCCCTGCGCGAGGTGCTGTGGGGTGCGGATCCGAAGCGGCTGGAGAACACCGGCTGGACGCAGCCCGCGTTGTTCGCCATCGAGGTCGCGTTGTTCCGGCTGCTCGAATCCTGGGGTGTGCGACCGGATCTGCTGATCGGCCACTCGGTCGGCGAGATCGCCGCCGCACACGTGTCCGGGGTGTACTCCGCCGCCGACGCCTGCGCGCTGGTCGCGGCCCGATCCCGGCTGATGTCCGCGCTGCCCGCCGGTGGCTCGATGGTCGCGGTGGACGCCACCGAGGCCGAGATCACCCCGCTGCTCGCCGAGTACCCCGAGGTGGCCATCGCCGCCGTCAACGGGCCGCGCTCGGTGGTGCTCTCCGGGGTTTTGACCGCAGTCGGCGAGCTGGCCGAGATCCTGGCGAACCGCGGGCACCGCACCAAAACCCTGCCGGTCAGCCATGCCTTCCATTCGCCGTTGATGGAACCGATGCTGGCCGAGTTCCGCACCGCGGTCGCCGCGCTCACCCCCGAGCGCGCCCGCATCCCGATCTGCTCCACGGTCACCGGCGAACTCGTCCAGGGCGAACAGCTCGACGCCGACTACTGGGTCGCCCAGGTGCACCGCACCGTCCGCTTCGCCGACGGCGTGCGCACACTGGCCGCCGCGGCCGTCGCCCGGTTCGTCGAGGTCGGCCCCGGCGGCGCGCTGTCCTCGATGGTGCACGAGACCCTGGCCGAGACCGAGGGCGAACGCGCGGTCATCGCGCTGTTGCGGGACGACCGCGAGGAACGCGACGACAGCGCCGAGGAGATCGTGCTGCTGCGCGGCCTGTCCCGGCTGCACGTGGCCGGTGGCACCGTGGACTGGGCCGAGTTCTTCCGCGACTCCGGCGCCGCCGTGGTCGACCTGCCCACCTATGCCTTCCAGCGCGAGCGCTACTGGCCGGTCGGCGAACAGCGCACCAACAACGCGGCCGGCCTCGGCCTGATCCCGATCTTCCACCCGATGCTCGGCGCGGTCACCGCCTCCGCCGAGGACGGCAGCCTCCTCGTTAGCGGCCGGTTGTCCGTGGGTGACCAGCCCTGGCTGGCCGACCACCTGGTCGGCGGCGAGGTGTGGTTCCCCGACGCCGGACTGATGGAACTCGTGCTCACCGCGGCCGATCAGGTTGGCTGCGACCGGATCGGCGAACTCCGGGTGTCCCGCCCGCTGATCGTCAACGAGCAGCTCGCCCTCCAGGTCCGGGTCGGTCCGGCCGACGACCTGGGCCGCCGCCCGGTCAGCGTGCACTCCCGTCCGGCCCGCAGTGACCGCGAGTGGACCGAACACGGCACCGCCACCCTCACCCCCGGCGACCCCGCCCCGGCCGAGGCCCTGCCCTGGCCGCCGCCCGGCGCGGAACCGGTGAGCCTGGACAACCACCACGAGGTCCTCGACCGCGGCCCGATGTTCCACGGCCTGCGCGAGGTCTGGCGACTCGGCGAGGAGATCCACGCCGAGGTCGCCCTGCCGGAAAGCCTGAACAGCCGCAGCCAGGAAGCCGCCGCCTTCGCGTTGCACCCGGCCCTGCTGGACGCCGCCCTGCAGGCCACCGCCTTCCTGCCCGGCCGTGCGGCACTCGCACCCGGGACGATCGGTGAATGGCAGGGCGTCACGCTGCACGCGGCCGGTGCCGCGGTGCTGCGGGTGCGCTGGAGCGAGGGTCCGGACGGGCTTGAGCTGTCGGCCGTGGATCCGGCCGGTGGCCCGGTGTTCTCGGTGGACGCACTCCGCACCCGGGACGCCGAACAGGTCGCCCGGCCCGGCGTGACCGACTCGCTATTCGCGCTGGATTGGGTTGCGCTGCAAGCGAATGGCGTCGCACCGACCTGGGCGATGCTCGACTCGCTGGGCGATGGTCCGGTGCCCGAGGTCGTCTTCGCGCCCCTGCACAGCGAGGGTGCGGAACAGACTGGGGAACTGGCCGGACAGGCCCTCGAACTGGTGCAGCGCTGGCTTACCGAAGAACGCTTCGCCAACTCGCGCCTGGTCGTGGTGACCAGCGGCGCGGTCGAGACCGTCACCGACCTCGGCGCGTCTGCGGTCTGGGGCCTAGTCCGCTCCGCGGCCTCCGAACACCCGGGCCGCTTCGTACTGCTCGACGTTGACTCCCTGGATGCCCTCGAACTCGCCCTGCCCGGCCTCACCGGCGACGAACCCCAACTCCTGCTGCGCGACGGCGTGCTGCGTGCCGCCCGCCTCACCCGCCTGCCCACCCAGTCCGAACCCACCGCCTGGGACCCGGACAAGGCCGTCCTGATCACCGGCGGCAGCGGCGAACTCGCCGGCGTCCTGGCCCGGCATCTCGTCGAGCGAGGCCAGCAGCGGATCGTCCTGGCCAGCCGCCGCGGCGCGGACGCCCCCGGCGTGGCCGAACTCCGCGAAGCCCTCGGCGACCGGGTCGAGTTCGCGGCCTGCGATGTGACCGATCCCGTTGCGGTGCAAGAACTCGTCGCCCGGATCAGCCCGCTCACCGCCGTGGTGCACACCGCCGCGGTCATCGACGACGGCGTGGTCGAATCCCTCACCGCCGACCGCCTCGCGACTGTGTTGCGCCCCAAGGCTTCCGCCGCCTGGCACCTGCACCAGGCCACCCTCGGTCAGGAGCTGGCCGCGTTCGTCCTGTACTCCTCGGCCGCCGGCGTGCTCGGCAGCCCCGGCCAGGGCAGCTACGCCGCGGCCAACAGCTTCCTCGACTCCCTCTCGGCCTATCGCCGCGACCTCGGCCTGCCCGGCAGCTCGATCGCCTGGGGCCCTTGGGAAGCCGGGCTCACCACCGGCCTGGGCACCGAGCACAGCCGCCGCCTGGCCGCCAAGGGCCTGGCCCTGATCGACGCGGCCCGTGGCAACGCCATGTTCGACGTGGCCGCGTCCGCCGACCGGGCCATCGTGGTCGCCGCCACCGCCGTGGGCGGCGGTACCGCGACCGGACCCGTCCCGGCCATCCTGCGCAACCTGGTCCGCACCGGCCGCCGCAGTGCCGCCGCCACCGGCAGCACCCCCGGCACCACCACGCTCAGCACCCGGCTCGCCGCACTGCGGCCAACCGATCGGTCGGATTTCCTCACCGAGATCGTGCGCACCGAGGTGGCCGCCGTACTCGGCCACCCCTCGATCAAGCTGGTCGGTCCCAAGCAAGAGTTCCGCGAGCAGGGCTTCGACTCGCTGTCCGCGGTCGAACTCCGCAACCGCCTCACCGCGGTCACCGGCCTGAACCTGCCCGCCACCCTAGTCTTCGACTACCCGACCCCGGTCCAGGTCGCCGCCTTCCTGCTCACCCGCCTGGAAGGCGCGGCCGAGGACACCACCACCCCGGCCATCCGTGGCACCTCGGCACACGACGACCCGATCGTGATCGTCGGCATGAGCTGCCGCTACGCCGAGGGCATCGCCTCACCAGAGGATCTGTGGCAACTGGTGCTAGACGGCGGCGACGCCATCGGCGGCTGCCCGCCCGACCGCGGCTGGGACATCGAAGGCGCGGAGTCGCTGCGCGGCGGGTTCCTGGCCGACGCGGCCGGGTTCGACGCCGGATTCTTCGGCATCTCCCCGCGCGAGGCCATCGCGATGGACCCGCAGCAGCGGGTGCTTCTGGAGGTCTCCTGGGAGGCTCTGGAACGCGCGGGCATCGACCCGACCAGCCTGTCCGGCAGCCCGACCGGCGTCTACGTCGGCGCGGGCGATGCCAACTACGTCTCGCTGCTGGCCAGCGAGGGCAGCTCGGTGGCCGGATTCATCATGACCGGCACCACCTCCAGCGTGCTCTCCGGCCGGGTCTCCTACGTGCTCGGCCTGGAAGGCCCCACGCTCACCGTGGACACCGCCTGCTCCTCCTCGCTGGTGGCCATCCACCTGGCGGCGCGGGCGCTGCAGTCCGGCGAGTGCACCCTGGCCCTGGCCGGTGGCGTCGCGATCCTGTCCACCCCCGGCCCGTTCGCCGAATTCGCCAAGCAGGGCGGGCTGTCCTCGGACGGTCGCTGCCGCTCCTACTCCGATGACGCCGCCGGGACCGGCTGGGCCGAGGGCGCCGGAGTCCTTGTCCTGGAACGTCTTTCCGACGCCCAGCGCAACGGCCACCACATCCTGGCCGTGGTCAAGGGCTCCGCGGTCAACTCCGACGGCGCCTCCAACGGCCTGACCGCCCCGAATGGCCCGTCCCAGCAACGCGTCATCCGCGCCGCCCTCGCCGACGCCGGTCTGTCCACAGTGGACGTCGATGTGGTCGAGGGCCACGGCACCGGCACCCGCCTCGGCGACCCGATCGAAGTCCAGGCCCTGCTGGCCACCTACGGCCAGGACCGGGACCAGCCGCTGCTGCTCGGCTCGATCAAGTCCAACCTGGGCCACACCCAGGCCGCCGCCGGTGTCGCCAGCATTATCAAGATGGTGCAGGCCATCCGGCACGGCGTGGTGCCGCGCACGCTGCACGTGGGCACCCCGTCCACCCACATCGACTGGACCGCCGGCGACATCCAGCTCACCATCGACCAGACCGACTGGCCCTCCGTCGACCGCCCCCGCCGCGCGGCAGTCTCCGCCTTCGGCGTCAGCGGCACCAACGCCCACCTGATCATCGAACAGCCCCCGGCCACCACCCCCGTCGCCGCCACTGCGGTGCGCGAAGGTTCCCCGGTCCCACTCCTGGTCTCCGCCCGCTCCGCCGCCGCCCTGGACGCCCAGATCGACCGCGTGCAAGCCGTTCTGGCCTCCACACCGTCCCTTGTGGACCTCGCCTACTCCCTGGCCACCACCCGCGCCACCCTCGACCACCGCGCCGTCCTGCTCAACGGCACCCCCCTCGCTCGAGGCGTGGTCACCGAGGGCCGGACCGCCTTCCTGTTCTCCGGCCAAGGCTCCCAGCGCCTCGGCATGGGCCGCCAGCTGCACGACCGGTTCCCGGTCTTCGCCCAAGCCTTTGACGCCGTACTCGCCGAGTTGGCCCAACTGGTACGCCCGGTTGGCCCAAGTGGGCGTACGAGTTTGCCCAAGTGGGACGAACTGCTCGACGTGATGTGGGGCGAAGACCCCGCGCAGCTCGCGCAGACCGGCTGGGCCCAGCCCGCGCTGTTCGCGCTGGAAGTGGCCCTCTTCCGGCTGATCGACTCCTGGGGTGTGCGCCCCGACTACCTGGTCGGCCACTCCATTGGCGAGGTGGCCGCGGCACACGTGGCCGGGGTGCTCACGCTGACCGACGCCTGTGCGCTGGTCACCGCGCGGGCCCGGCTGATGCAGGCGTTGCCCACCGGTGGCGCGATGATCGCGGTCCGGGCCACCGCCGCCGAGGTCGAACCCCTGCTGTCGGGCCAGTCCGAGGTGTCCATCGCCGCGGTCAACGGACCCACCAGCGTGGTGCTCTCCGGGGCCGAGGACGCGGTCACCGCGCTCGCTCAGACCCTCGCCGACCGCGGCCACAAGACCAAGCGGCTCACCGTCAGCCACGCCTTCCACTCGCCGCTGATGGACCCGATGCTGGCCGAGTTCGCCGACGCGCTGGCCGGGATCTCCTTTGCTGAAGCCACCATTCCGGTGGTCTCCACACTGACCGGCAAGCTCGCCACCGCGGAGGAGTTGCGCACCCCGGAGTACTGGGTCAACCAGGTCCGCGGCAGCGTGCTCTTCGCCGACGCACTCACCGAGCTGGCCGCGCACGATGTCACCGCGGTGATCGAGATCGGCCCGGACGGCCTGCTGGCCGCCGCCGCGACCGAGATCCTGCCCAGCGAGGCGATCTCCACCAGCCTGCTGCGCGCCGACCAGGCCGATGAGGAGACCGCGCTGCTCCGCGGCCTGGCGACGGCCCACGTGGCCGGGGTCGGCGTGCACTGGCCGGACCTGATCGACGGCGGCTCCGTCATCGACCTGCCCACCTATGCCTTCCAGCACCAGCGCTACTGGCCCGGCGCCTCTGCTCGCCCCGGCGACCCGGCCGGACTCGGCCAGTCCCCAACTGGGCACCCGCTGCTCGGCGCCTCCGTGCCGATGGCCGACGACTCCGGCGTCACCCTGACCGGCCGGATTTCCCTTGCCACCCAACCCTGGCTGGCCGAGCAGGCGCAGTCCGCGCTGCTGGAAATGGCCATCCGCGCCGCCGACCAGGTGGGCTGCGGGGGAGTGCGGCGGCTGACCACCGAGGTCCCGCTGGCCCTGCCCGCGCGTGGTGGCCTGCAGGTCCAGGTGCGGGTGGACGCCGCGCACACCATCACCATGTACTCCCGCCCGGACGGTGACCCGGAGGCAACGTGGGTGCGCCACGCCGCCGGTGAACTCAACCCGGGCGGGTACCAGCCGGTCGCCGCCGCGGACACGGAACCGTTCGTCGAGGTCGAGTTGCCAGAGACGGTGCGCGACGGCGGCGAGTACGGCCTGCACCCGGTGCTGCTCGGCGCGGTCCTTTCCGCCGCCTGGCCGGACGAACGCGTCCCGGTGGACTGGGAAAGCGTGACCCTGCACGCCTTTGGCGCCTCGGACCTGCGCGTCCGGCTGACCCAGCTGGACGACGACCGGGTGGCGATCGAGGCGACCGACGGCGCCGGCCTGCCGGTGCTGTCCGTAGCCGCGGTGCGCGGCCAGGAGATCGCTGATTCATCCACTGTGGACGGTCAGATCCTCTTCGGCGTCGACTGGGTCGCGGCCCCCGAGGTGCCCGCGGCGCAGGTCGACGTGGCCGAGCTGGACACGCTGGGCGAGGAGATTCCCGGCCTGGTGCTGGCCCGGATCAACGCCGACGCCGACATGTCCACCCTCACCACCCGGGTGCTCGGCCTGGTGCAGAACTGGATCGCCGAGGACCGCCACGCCCACGCCCGCCTGGTGTTCGTCACCCAGGGCGCGGTCGGCGAGATCACCGAGGACACCGGCCTGGCCACTTCCGCCCTGTGGGGCCTGGTGCGCTCGGCCCAGACCGAACACCCCGGCCGCTTCGGCCTCCTGGACATCGAGACCGACGCCGACCTGCCGATTGCCCTGCCGGTGCTGGCTTCCGGCGAACCGCAGGTCGCGGTGCGCGGGGGAGCGGCCCTGGTCGCCCGCCTGCGCAAGATCGTCACGCAGGACACCGACAGCACCTGGGACCGCGACGGTTCCGTGTTGCTGACCGGTGGCACCGGCGCGCTGGGGCTCACCCTGGCCCGTCACCTGATCTCCGCGCACGGCCAGCGGCACCTGGTGCTGGCCAGCCGCCGCGGTCCGGATGCCCCCGGCGCGGGGGACATCCTGGCCGAGTTCGGCGACCGGGTTTCGCTGGTGGCCAGCGATCTCACCAACCCCGAGGCCGTGCGCGGACTCGTCACCGGAATCCCGGACCTCACCGCGGTCGTGCACCTCGCGGGCGTGCTGGACGACGGCATCGTCGACCGCCTCACCCCCGAACGACTCGCCGCGGTGCTCGCCCCCAAGGCTGAGGCCGCCTGGCAACTCCACCAGGCCACCCAGGACCGCGAGCTGGCCGGGTTTGTGCTCTACTCCTCCTCCGCGGGCGTGATGGGCTCGCCGGGACAGGCCAACTACGCCGCCGCCAACACCTACCTGGACGCACTCGCCGAGTACCGCCGCCAGCGCGGCCTGCCCGCGACCTCACTGGCTTGGGGCGCCTGGGAAACCGGTATGGCGGGCGAACTCGGCGAGGACGACCTGCGCCGGGTGAACGCGACCGGCGCCCGCCGGATCTCCGCCGCCCAGGGCATGGCCTTGTTCGACGCGGCCCTGGCCACCGACCGCGCGCTGATCGTGCCGCTGCTGCTCGGCGGCAGTGCCGTGCCCGGCGAGGCCGAGGTGCCGCACCTGCTGCGTGAGCTGGTCAAGACCGGGCGGCGCAAGGCCGTTGGCGCGCAACAGCAACCGGGCTCCGGACTGGCCGCCAAGCTGGCCGGGCTGGCCGCGGACGAACGCCTGGACTACCTCACGGAACTGGTCCGGGTGCAGGCCGCCGCGGTGCTTGGACACGCCGGTGCCGACGAGGTGGACGCGCGGCTGGACTTCCGGCAGCAGGGCTTCAGCTCGCTGACCGCGGTCGAACTGCGCAACCGCCTCACCGAGGCCACTGGGCTGCGCCTGCCCGCCACCCTGGCCTTCGACTACCCGAACCCGGACCAGGTCGCCGCCTACCTGCTCGACGCCATCGAGGGCACCGCCGCCGCGGCTACTCCGACCGTCGCCAGGACCATCGCCACCGACGACGACCCGATCGTCATCGTCGGCGCGGGCTGCCGGTACCCGGGCGGGGTCGCCTCGCCGGAAGACCTGTGGCAGCTGGTGCTCAACGGCACCGACGCGGTGGCCGATATGCCCGCCGCCCGCGCCGGTGACCTCGGCCTGCCAGCCGGAGCACAGCCGCCCAGCGGCGGGTTCCTGGACGACGTAGCCGGATTCGACGCCGCCTTCTTCGGCATCTCACCGCGTGAGGCCACCGCGATGGACCCGCAGCAGCGCCTGGTCCTGGAAACCGCCTGGGAGGCCGTGGAACACGCCGGCATCGCCGCCGACCGCTTGGTAGGTAGCGCGACCGGCGTCTACCTCGGCTCCTCCGACCCGGCCTACGCCAGCATCGTCGCCCGCGACCCGCGCCTGGAAGGCTTCGCCATGACCGGCGCGGTCTCCAGCGTGATCTCCGGCCGGATCTCCTACACCCTCGGCCTGGAAGGCCCCTCGGTCACCGTCGACACGGCGTGCTCGTCCTCGCTGGTCGCGGTGCACCTCGCGGTGCGCGCCCTGCGTTCCGGGGAGGTCTCGCTCGCCCTGGCCGGTGGCGTGACCGTGCTGTCCTCGCTGTCCCCGTTCTCCGAATTCGACAAGCAGGGCGGCCTGGCCTCCGACGGCCGTTGCCGCTCCTACTCCGACGACGCCGACGGCACCGGCTGGTCCGAAGGCGCCGGAGTCCTTGTGCTGGAACGACTTTCCGACGCCCAGCGCAACGGCCACCAGGTCCTCGCCGTCGTCAAGGGCACCGCGGTCAACTCCGACGGCGCCTCCAACGGCCTCACCGCCCCGAATGGCCCGTCCCAGCAACGCGTCATCCGCACCGCCCTCGCCGACGCCGGACTGTCCACTTCGGACGTCGACCTGGTCGAGGGCCACGGCACCGGCACCCGCCTCGGCGACCCGATCGAAGTCCAGGCCCTGCTGGCCACCTACGGCCAGGACCGGGAACAGCCACTGCTGCTCGGCTCGATCAAGTCCAACTTCGGCCACTCCCAGGCCGCCGCGGGCGCCGCCGGCATCATCAAGATGATTTACGCGCTGCGTAACGGAATCGCGCCGCGCACCCTGCACGCGGAGAACCCGAGCGGGCACGTGGACTGGACCGAGGGCGCGGTGCAACTGCTGCCGCAGCGCCGGGACTGGCCCACGGTCAACCGCCCGCGCCGGGCAGGTGTCTCCTCCTTCGGCATCAGCGGCACCAACGCACACGTGATCCTGGAACAGCCCCCCGTGACCGCGCCCGCGGCAGCCTGGATCGCCCCGGAAACCCCGCTTCCCCTGGTGGTCTCCGGCAAGTCCGATGCCGCGCTGCTCGCCCGCATCGACCAGGTCAACACGCTGCGGGACGAGGTCCCGGCGGTGGAACTGGCGCACGCGCTGGCCACCACCCGGGTCGCCTTCGACCACCGGGCCGTGCTGCGCGACGGCGCGGTGATCGCCAAGGGCCGGGTCACCGAGGGCCGCACCGCTTTTGTCTTCTCCGGCCAGGGCTCGCAACGTCTCGGCATGGGCCGCGAGCTGTACGACCGGTTCCCGGCGTTCGCCCAGGCTTTTGACTCGGTCCTCGCCGAGTTGGCCCAACTGGTACGCCCGGTTGGCCCAAGTGGGCGTACGAGTTTGCCCAAGTGGGACGAGGTGCGCGAGGTGATGTGGGGCGAGGACGCCGAGCTGCTGGCGCAGACCGGCTGGGCCCAGCCCGCGCTGTTCGCGCTGGAGGTGGCCCTGTTCCGGCTGCTGGAGTCCTGGGGTGTGCGGCCGGACTTCCTGGTCGGCCACTCGATTGGCGAGGTGGCCGCGGCGCACGTGGCCGGGGTGTTCTCGCTGTCCGACGCCTGCGCGCTGGTCACCGCACGCGCCCGGCTCATGCAGGCACTGCCCACCGGTGGCGCGATGGTGGCCGTGCAGGCCACCGAGGCCGAGGTCGAGCCACAGCTCACCGAAGGGGTCGCGATCGCGGCGATCAACTCGCCCGAGGGCGTGGTGCTCTCCGGCGACGAGGCTGCGGTGCTCGCCCTCGCCGAAGTGCTTGCCGCCCAAGGCCACAAGACCAAGCGGCTCGCCGTCAGTCACGCCTTCCACTCGCCGCTGATGGACCCGATGCTGGCCGAGTTCACCGCCGCCATCGCCGGGATCTCCTTCGCCGAACCGGCTATCCCGGTGGTGTCCACCCGCACCGGCCGCCGCGCCGGTGGCGAGGACCTGCGCACCCCCGGGTACTGGGCCGCGCAGGTGCGCGACACCGTGCGCTTCGCCGACGCGATCACCGTGCTGTCCGCGGCCAAGGTCAGCCGGTTCCTGGAACTCGGACCTGACGGATCCCTTTGCGCCGCAGTGCAAAGCTCCCTCGAATCCGGGGTGATCACCGCACCCACGCTGCGCAAGGACGTCGCCGAGGACGAGGCCCTGCTGCGTGGCCTCGGCACGCTGTACGTGGCCGGTGGCAAGGTGGACTGGACCGCGCTGTGGACCAGTCCCGGCGCCCCGGCCCCGGCCACCCTGCCGCTGCCCACCTACCCGTTCCAGCACCAGCGGTTCTGGCCGACCATCACCACCAGGATGGCCGACGCCGCCGGACTCGGCCTGGCCGACACCGCGCACCCGCTGCTCGGCGCCGCGGTCGCACTGGCCGACGGCGGCGGCGTGGTGCTCACCGGGCGGCTCTCGCCCACCGACCACCCGTGGCTGCGCGAACATCGCGACGGCGAGACCATCGTGCTGCCCGCCGCCGCACTGCTCGAACTCGTGGTGCGAGCCGGGGACGAGGTCGGCTGCCCACTGGTGAAGCGGCTGGCGGTGTTGTCGCCGTTGGTGATTCCCGCTGATGGCAGTGTGCAGGTGCAGGTGCGGGTCGACCCGGGCAGCAGCGGCTGCCGCCGGGTCACCGTGCACTCCCGCCGGGAGAACACCGGCTCCTGGACCCAGCACGCGCTCGGCAAACTCGGCGAGGACCAGCCCGATCCGGCCATGGAATTCGCCGCGACCTGGCCGCCCGCCCAGGCCCAACCGATCGACCTGACCGACTGCTACGAACAGTTCGCCGACTCCGGCTTCGAGCACGGGCCCGCCTTCCAGGGCCTGGAAGCGGTCTGGGTACGCGGCGAAGAAGTTTTCGCCGAGGTCAGCCTGCCCGAGGAAGCCGACGGCGCCGAGGCGTTCGGGCTGCACCCGGCCCTGCTCAGCGCCGCCCTGCTGGCCCTGCCACTCACCAGCTGGGCAGGCCAGACTTGGCGCGAACCCGTTGCCTGGGAAGGGGTTTCGCTGCTCGCCAGCGGCGCGACCACCCTCCGCGTCCGGTTCGCCGCCATCGGCGAGGACGGCCTCACCGTCGAAGCCGCCGACCCGGCCGGTCGACCGGTGCTGAACGTGGATGTGTTGCGGCACCGGGAAATCGAGGGCCGCGCGCATAACCGATCCACCCGCGAGTCCAGCCCCGGCTCCCTGCTCGTGGTGGACTGGCCGCAGGGCCAGGACACCGACCAGACCCCGGTCAGCACCGCCGTGCTCGGCGGCGGCCTGGACCTCACCCACCTCCGCCAGGCCGACACCCTGGACGAACTGGCCGCCGGACCGGTGCCGGAGCGCGTGCTGGTCCGGGTGCCCGCCGGTGGCGGTGAACCGGCGGAGGTCCGCCGGGCCACGGTCTGGGCGCTGGACCTGGTGCAGCGCTGGATCGCCGACGAGCGCTTCGCCACCGCGAAGCTGGTGCTGGTCACCAGCGGTGCGGTGGCCTGCGCGGGCGAGGACGTGACCGACCTGGCCGGTGCCGCGGTCTGGGGCCTGACCCGCTCCGCAGGCGCCGAACACCCCGGGCGCTTCGCCCTGCTCGACGTCGAATCCACCCAGGAAATCGAACTGGCCACCGCGGCCCTCGCCGACGAACCCCAGGTCGCGGTCCGCGCCGGCGTCGCCAGGGTGGCCCGCCTCGCCGCCCCCACCGACCACAGCAGCACCGACCGCCCCTGGAACCCCGACGGCACCGTGCTGATCACCGGCGGCACCGGCGGCCTGGGCGCCATCCTGGCCCGCCACCTGGTCACGAACTCGGGCCAGCGCAACCTGATCCTGACCAGCCGCCGCGGCCCCGACGCCCCCGGCGCCACCGAGCTGACCACCGAACTCACCGAGTTGGGCGCGACCGTCTCGATCGTCGCCTGCGACGTCGCCGACGCCACCGCGGTCCGGGATCTCGTCCACGGCATCCCCGACCTCACCGCGATCGTGCACGCCGCCGGTGTGCTCGACGACGGCGTGGTGGAAAGCCTTACCCCGCAACGACTCGCCGCCGTGCTGGCCGCCAAGTCCGAAGCCGCCTGGCACCTGCACCAGGCCAGCAAGGACCGCGACCTGGCCAGCTTCGTCCTGTACTCCTCGCAGGCGGGCATCATGGGTTCCCCCGGCCAGGCCAACTACGCCGCCGCCAACGCCTACCTGGACGCCCTGGCCGCGCACCGCCGCCACCACGGCCAGGCAGCACTGTCCCTGGCCTGGGGCCCCTGGACGGTCGGCATGGCCGCCGCCGAACAGGACACCGGCGGCCGCCGAGCCGCCGCCCTGGGCGCCAGCAGGATGACCGCCGAGTTGGGCATGACCCTCTTCGACCAGTCCCTGACCAGCCCAGCCTCCCTGCTGGTCCCCCTGGTCACCACCGGCGCGGGCACCGTCGTCACCACCGAGGTCCCGCACCTGCTGCGCGGCCTGATCCGCACCCGCCGCCGCGCCGCCGTCCGCAGCAACGGCGCAGGAACCGCCGACACCCTGCGTGGCCTCAACCCGCAGGAACGCCTGCGCGCGGTCACCACCATGGTCGTCACCGAGTTGGCGGCAGTCCTCGGCCACCAGTCCAGCGAAGCCATCGAACCCGAACAGAAGTTCGCCGAACTCGGCCTGGACTCCCTGACCGCCGTCGAACTCCGCAACCGGTTGTCGGCGCTTACCGGCCTGCGGATGCCCGCCGCACTGGCCTTCGACTACGCCACCCCCGCCCGCCTCGCCGAACACCTGACCGAACAACTGGATTCGAGTGCGGCAGCCGAGTCCGGCCCAACCGTGCTGAACGAGCTTGATCGCCTGGAGGCCGCGATGGCGGCGGCCGAGGCGGACGAGGTCACCAAGGCCGGGGTCACCTCGCGGTTGCGGCAACTGCTGAACCGGTGGTCCGGTCCGGCGGAGGAGCAGCCGCAGGTGGCCGACCGGATTTCTTCGGCGAGTGCGGATGATCTGCTCGCGTTCATCGACAACGAGCTGGGGCGGCGGGACCGCTCCTGAGATTTCCCGGGTCGTGTTCGCCGACCGGCCCGGGGATCAACGCCGAGGCGCCCGCACACCACACGGTGCACGGGCGCCTCGGCTCGTCAACCTGTCTGCCTGCCGTGATCCCACGCAGTAACGTTCGCCCGCACCGAGCCGAAAGGTAGGACACTGCGGGACCTCGACGGGCCAAGGCGGTACCTTGTCAGACCAGAATACAAACGACCACAGAAACCAGTTGGCAATCGCGGAGTTCACCGCGCTGCGCGCCGAACTGTTGAAACACATCGAGCTTCAGTTCCAACTCGTCGGTGTCTCGGTGGTTGCCCTCGGCACAATCCTATCCGTCGGCTACCAGACGAAGAACGCCGCGATCATGAGTCTCTACCCGGTACTCGCCATGATCCTCGGCCTCTACTGGCTGAACCTGGCACACGCGATCATGCGGTGCGGCACCTACATCAAGACCTACCTCGAACCACGCATGCCAGCAGGCCACATTGGCTGGGAACACTACATCCGGCGCAATCCGCTCCGCTACGACGCGCTCGGCTACTGGGGCGTTCGGGGAACATTCTTGGGTGGCTCAGTGGCCACGGTGCTCTCCACACTGGGGATAATTCAGTGGTCCGCGAGCGACATCGTGGCTCTTGGCCTTGGTGTCCTGGCAATGATTGCCACCTTCGTCGTGTTCTTCCTGTGGCGAGAGCGTGTCCCGGGATTGCCCGCAGAACTGTAAAGCCCTGTTCGGCCGGACTGGACCCGATCCCTTGACAACAGCTTCGCGGCCACTGGAACGTGATTCGGAGCTGTGACCACTGAGCCAACGAGATGGACCGGTGGGACTGCTTCCTGGATCGTTCCGTGCGAGGGGTGGGGATATGCCGGAAACGGAGGCTGCTGGTGTGAGGTGTGCCGGCGCTGCGGCCAACTGCGAGGTGCTGACCAGTCTTGCGGGTTTTCACGCTGAACGCTGTGCAGAGCAAGGCATCCTTGGTGCCGAGGCCATCGTGAACGCGATGGCCGTCGGACTGGTCCTCGAGGTCTGGAGGAACAGTCCCGTTGAGGACATGCACGCCAGTCGACGAGGCCCAAGCGACGCGGCCATGTTCGCCGAGTCCACTGCGCTGCACGGTGAGGCGGTCAAAGCGTTGACAGCCCGGAACCTGGCAAGCGGATTGCTCGACTTCGAGCAGCATCTACTGGATCGTACCCGCCCCTGGGCAGGCACTGGCGGCAGGAATCTCAAGGACCTAGGCCACGGTGCCCTTGGGCGATATGCCAAGCACGTGAAGAACCGGACGAACACGTTGATGAATCTCGCCGATCACACGTGTGTGGCTGAGCCACTTCCGGTGTACCTGGTGAACAGGGCGTTGGGTTACGGGCGCGATCACAAGGGGATGCCCGGCTGGACGGTGATCGTCGACCGGATCCGGATCCTGCTTGCGAATCCCGACCATCCGGCATGGGGAGATCCGGGTACCGGAGCAGCAGCCCTGGCGGGGATTCCACAGCGGATGCCGCCTGTTGACCAGCTTGCCGCGGTGCTTCGGACGAGTCCGTCGAACCTTCCTGAGGAGGTTCTGACGTGGTTGAGCAGCCACCTGCTCTACTGCGCCGCGCCGCCGTATGGCCGAGCGCAGCCGTGGGAGTCGTGAATCCGCTTCCCGCACAACTCATCTACTGACCTAGATAGTACTTGGGACGTGTGCGGTCTGGGCGAGTTGGAGAGCAAGGCCATGGACGTCCACTGGGACGCCATCGCTCCCTGCTCCTGAGCCCTGCCGGGTCAGGTTCGCCGACCGGCCCGGGAGTCCAACGCCGAGGCGCCCGCGCACCACACGGTGCACGGGCGCCTTCCGGCGTCGGATGTTGGTGCCGCGCACTAGGATTCCGCCGTGCACGAGACCCAGGGCCGGTGGGCCGCGATGGTGGAACAGAGCCAGCACGGCCAGGAGGCCTACGTCTGGGCACTGGGCCCAATCCAGCCCGCCACCAGCCGCGAACACGCCAGGGCCGTCGCGGCCGAGCTGGCCCGCAACTACCGCCCGACGCACCCACGGCGACTGCGGCGGCGGACGGTGTTCCGGCAGACCGAGGACGTCCTGTTCGTGGTGCTGGAGGGCATGACCAGCAAGTACCACCTGCGGATCAGCGTGGTCGAGCTGGTCGCCGACCTGGACGCCGAAGGCAGGCCGTTCCAGGGCTGAGGTTATTGCCGCACAACTAGCCGACCTCAGTGCACAGCGCGAGGTAGCGGTCCAGGTACAGCGGCCAGCCGGCATCGCCGGCGATACCGTCGGCCAGGGACTGCCAGCCAGGGCCGTGGCGGTCGATGTTGCGGTGTTCCAGCTCGACCCGGGTGCGTTGCGGCGTCTCGGCGATGAACCGGATCTCGACCTCGCTGGTGTTCTCCGGCTCGGTCTCGACCTGCCACTGCGGACTGATGTCCCAGCTGAACACCACCCGATCCGGCGGCTCATAGGTCAGCACGCGGGCCCAGCGGCATTCGCTGCCGTCCACGCCGCGATCGTAGATGTGCCCGCCGACCCGCGGTTCGAAGACGGTTTCGGCGATCTCCGCACCGAGCAAATTGTGCTCGGCGGGCTTGAAATCCCCGAACCGCTGGGTGAACACGTCGAAGGCCCGCTCGACCGGCGCCTCGACGACGATCTGTTTGCGGACCACCGCGGTTGCCTGGGTCATGAACTCTCCTCTGTCGGTTGTTCGACTACTTCCGCATAGCCGCTCAGCGCTCGGTTCCAGAACGTGTCCAGCTGATCGCGCAACGCGGCCATCCCGGCCGGGTTGAGCCGATAGATCCGCCGCGTGCCCGCCATCCGATCGGTGACCAGACCGGCGTCCTTCAGCACTTTGAGGTGCTGGGACACCGCAGGCCTGCTGACCGGTAACTCCTCGGCCAGCTCGCCGACCGCACGCGGCCTCTCGGCCAGGCATTCGACGATGGCGCGCCTGGTGCGATCACCCAGCGCGTCCCATCCGTCCCCAACTTGGTTAGTGCCCACGAACGGTAAGTATTGACTTACGGTTGCGTCCGAGTCAAGGCCGCAGCCACTCGCCGAGCGCGGCGTAGTCGGCGTCGGTGAGTCCCAGCCGGGGATCAACCCGATGCAACAGCGCAGGCTCCGGATGGTGTGCTGACACCCAGGCCCGATCAGCGTCGGTGATCTCATCGTCAACCCAGAGGAACGCCCGCCCCGCCGCCCAGTCGACCAGAGCCCGCGTCTTCTAATGCAGCCCGGCGCGCTCGTCCTGCTCCTCGAACTCGGAGGTTTCCGGCCACTCGACGACCGCCAGTCGCGGCAGCCCGAGCCGGGGCGCGACGCACTCGTTCGCCTCGTCCATCCAGGTCGTCGCCCAGACCAACTCGCAGTCCAGTGCCGTCAACCGGGGGCCGTGTCGGGGGTTGATCCTGGCCAGCAGTGGGTTCCCGTCGGACTCGGGATTCGCGTACAGCCGCGGCTCGCCGCCGAAGGGGATGAGCGGTCCGTCGACGTCGAGGAAGAGCAGCGGACGCATACCCCATATACTAAGTCGGTTAGTACTTGGGAGGTGTGATGCGCGGTCTGGGTGAGCTGGAAAGCAAGGTCATGGACGTCCTCTGGGCCGCCACCGAACCCCTGCGCGTCCGTCAGGTCCTCGACCGCCTCGCCGACCCCCGGCCACTCGCCTACACCACCATCATGACCATCCTGGACAACCTGCACGGCAAGGGCCTCGTCCGCCGCGAGCGCGCCGGCCGGGCCTACGAGTACCTCCCCGCCCAGACCCGGGCCGAGGTCGGCGCGCGGTTGCTGCGGGATGTGCTCGACTCCAGTGGCCACGCCGAAAGCGTGCTGCTGCACTTCGCCCGCTCGGCCTCACCCGCCGAGACCGACATCCTGCGGCGGGCGCTACGCAAGCGGCGGGACCCGTCATGACCCTGGCGCTCGGACTGCTGCTGGCGGCGGTGCTGGTCGCTACGGTCGGGCCGGTGTACCTGCTCGGCGCGGTGCGGCCGAGTGTGCGGCCGGGGCTGGCGCTGGCCGGGTGGATCAGTTCGCTGGTGCTGGTGCCGTTGTGCGCGGTGACCTCGGCGACCCTGCTCCTGCTGCCCTGGGGCGGCGAGGTGGACGGGGTGATCGGGATGGCGGACAGCTGCGTCAACCTGGTGCGCGCCGAGGGTGCGGTGGACTGGCTGGACCTAGTCCGGCTCGGCGCCGCGCTGGGGTTGTTCGGGCTGCTCGGCTGGGTCGGACTGGTCGCGACGCGGATGGTGCGGGCGCAACGCCGGTGGCGGGACGAGCACGTGTCGCTGCTGCGGTCGGTGTGCCGGGCCGGGCGGGACCGGGTGCTGTGGCTGGAGGAGGACCAGCCGGTCGCCTACAGCGTTGGCGGCCGGTCCGGTTGCGTGGTCGCCACGCGTGGGGTGGCCGCGTTGAGCGCGCCGCAGCGGGACGCGGTGCTGGCCCACGAGTACGCGCACCTGCGCGGTCGGCACCACCTGCTGGTGCTGCTCGCCGGGATCATGGGCGCGGCGCTGCCGTTCATCCCGTTGTGCCGCAAGGCCGCGGGCGCGATCCCGGTGCTGGTGGAGCTGGCCGCGGATGCCGCCGCCGCCCGGGAACACGGGCCGGGGCCGGTGCGGGCCGCGTTGCTGGCGGTGCGCGAGCACGGCACGCCGGCCGCGGCGCTGGCCATGTCCAGGGACGCCGTGGACGCCCGGTTGTGCTGGCTGGACCAGCAGAGCGGTGGGCTGCGCTGGTTGCCGGTGCGCTGGGACTACCCGGTGGCCATGCTGTTCGCGCTGGCCCCGGCCGTGGCCGCCGGCGCACTCGTCGCCTGCGCCGTGCTGGCCTACTGCTTCGGGGCCGCCGGTTACTGACCGCGGACGAACTACTAAGCTACTAAGTAGGTTAGTAGTATGTGTCCCGGAAGGACGGTGCGGACGAGCATGCGGCGGAACCCGGTAGGACGGGATGGCTGGCTGGCCATCGTGGTCGCGGTGGCCGCGATCGGCCTGGTGGTGTACCTCATCGTGCGCCCGGCGGGGGAGACCTCAAGCCCGGCCGCCACCTCCACGGCGGGTCAGAGCACGACCAGCCCACTCGCCAACCTCGCCCGCCGGACCTCGGGTGATCCACTCGCCCAGGGCGAGGTCGGCGCGCCGGTGGTGCTGGTCATCTACTCCGACTACCGCTGCCCGTTCTGCGCCAAGTTCAGCCGCGAGCACGAGCCCGCGCTGGTCAAGCAGTACGTCGGGGACGGGACGCTGCGCATCGAGTGGCGGGATCTGCCGATCTTCGGCGAACCATCCATGCTGGCGGCCAGGGCCGGGCGGGCGGCCGCGGCACAGGGCAAGTTCTGGGCGTTCAACCACGCGGTGTACGCCGAGGCCCCGGCCAAGGGCCATCCCGACCTGACCCCGGAGGTGCTGCGCGAGTTCGCGCGCAAGGCGGGCGTGCCCGATCTGGGCCGTTTCGCCACGGACCTGGGTGGCACCGCCTTTGACGAGCAGATCGGCCGGGACGCTGCCGAGGCCCAGTCCCTCGGCTTCACCGGCACCCCCGCGTTCATGATCAACGGCCGCCCGATCGTCGGCGCCCAGCCGGTGCAGCGGTTCCAGGAGATCATCGACGCGGCGAAGTCCCGGTCGTGACCGACATCGGCCTGCTCGGCGCGCTGTTTGGCGGGGTGTTGTCGCTGGTCAGCCCCTGTTCGGCGTTGCTGCTGCCGTCGTTTTTCGCCTACGCCTTCGACCGCACCGCCGCGTTGCTCGGCCGCACCGCGGTGTTCTACGCCGGGCTCGCGCTGGTGCTGGTGCCCCTGGGTGCCGGGGTCGGCGCGATCGGCTCGCTGGTCACCCGCTACCGCGACACCGTCACCCTGGTCGGCGGGATCGTGCTGGTGGTGTTGGGCGTGATCACCATCCTGGGCAAGGGTTTCGCCGTCGGCGCGGCGCAACGCGCGGCGGCCCGGATCCGGATCTCCTCCACCGCCTCGGTGTTCGCGCTCGGCGCGGTGTACGGGCTGGCCGGGTTCTGCGCCGGACCGCTGCTCGGCGCGGTGCTCACCGTGTCCGCGGCCGGCGGCGACCCGGTCTACGGCGGCCTGCTGATGGCCGTCTACGCCTTCGGCATGGCCGCGCCGCTGTTCCTGCTCGCACTGCTGTGGGACCGGTTCGACCTGGGCAACCGCGGCTGGCTGCGCGGCCGGACGATCACCATCGGATCCTGGTCAACGCACAGCACCAGCCTGCTGTCCGGAGCGCTGTTCATCGGCATCGGCGTGCTGTTCCTGCTCACCGACGGCACCGCCAACCTGGGCGGACTCGCCGACGTGGACAGCCAGTTCTCGCTGCAGGTCTGGCTCAGCGGAATCAGCGCCCGGGTGCCCGATCTGCTGCTGGTCCTGCCGGTGGCAGTGCTGGTGCTGGCAGTGCTGTGGCGGCGGATCCGGGCGCGCTAACCTCGACCGGTGATCGGTCGGTTCGGCTTGGCGTTGCGGCAGGCCAGGACGCTGGCCGGGCTGACCCAGGAACAGCTGGCGGAACGGTCCGGCGTCGGCGTGCGCACCATCGGCGGCCTGGAGACCGGCACCCGCGGCGACCCACGCCCGTCCACCGCCCGGCGACTGGCCGACGCCCTCGAACTGGATCCGCAGGAACGCGGCCGGTTGCTGGCCGCCGCCGTGGACGACCCGGCCCAACCGGTCGGTCGGGACGACCTGCCCGGCGACCTCGCCGATTTCACCGGCCGGACCGCGGAAATCGACCGGCTGCTGGCCGTGGGCGACGGCAGGGCGGTGGTGATCGAGGCCATCGACGGGATGGCGGGCGTGGGCAAGACCACCCTCGCCGTGCACCTCGCGCACCGGCTGGCCGACCGCTATCCCGACGGCCGATTGTTCCTCGACCTGCACGGACACGCCAGCGCCGAGCAGGCCACTGATCCCGTTGCGGCGCTGGAGGTGTTGCTGCGGGCGCTGGGCGTGCCAGGGGACCGGATTCCGGCCGGGCTCGCTGAGCGGTCCGCACTGTGGCGGGCCGAGCTGGCCGAGCGGAAAGTGCTGGTGCTACTGGACAACGCCGCCGGTGCGGCCCAGGTCCGCCCGCTGCTACCGGGCTCGGCCGGCTGTCTGGCCCTGGTGACCAGCCGCGGCAGCCTGGCCGATCTGGACGGCGCGCAGGTGCTGTCCCTGGACGTGCTGCCCGAGGCGGAGGCGATCGAGTTGTTCGCCAGTGTTGCCGGGGCGGAACGGGTTGCCGGACAACAGGAATCCGTCGCCGAACTGGTCCGGCTGTGCGGCTATCTGCCACTGGCCATCCGCATTGCCGCCGCCCGGTTGCGCAGCCGTCCAGTGTGGACAGTGGCCTATCTGGCCGGGCGGCTGCGCGACGGCCTGACCGACCTGAGCACCGGCGATCGCAGCGTGGCCGCCGCGTTTTCCCTGTCCTACCAACACCTCACGCCCGAACAGCAGCGCTTGTTCCGATTGCTGGGCCTGCATCCCGGACCGGACTTCGACGCGCAGGCCGCCGCCGCACTCGCCTGCCGCGCCTCGCACGCCACCGAACGGCTGCTGGAGGACCTTGTCGACGCGCATTTGTTGCAGCAGTGCGTGTCCGGCCGCTACCGCTTCCACGACCTGGTCCGCAGCTACGCCGCCACCGCCGTGGCCACCGACCCGGACCGGCAGCCCGCGCTGACCCGCCTGGTCGAGTACTACCTGCACACCGCGCACGCCGCCGACCGCCTCCTGGAACCCCACCGCGAACCGTTCCCCCTCGAACCCACCGCCACCGGCCGCTCGCCCGTCAACCCCGCCGCCTGGTTCGACGCCGAACAGGCCAACCTGGCCGCGATCCACCAGCTGGCCAGCACCCACGGCCTGCACCGCCAGGTCTGGCAACTGGCCTGCGCCCTGGACGTCTTCCACCGGCGGCGCGGCCAGCTGCACGGCGCACTCACGGTGTGGCAAGCGGGCCTGACCGCCGCCGAAGCCCTCAACGAGCCCGCCGCCCGATCGCGGGCCCACCGGCTGCTCGGCCACGCCCACGCCCGCCTCGGCCACCACGACGAAGCCGTGCGGCACCTCCGCCAAGCCCTGGACCTGGCCGAACACACCGGCGACCTGCTCGCCCAGGCCCACACCCAGCACACCCTCGCCTGGGCCAGCGAACGCCAAGGGGACAACCAGGTCGCGCTCGACCACGCCACCCAAGCCCTGCACCTGTACCGGAAACTCACCCTGACCCGGCGGGAAGCCCAGGCGCTCAACGCGGTCGGCTGGTACCACGCCCTGCTCGGCGAGTACGAGCAGGCCCGCGTGCACTGCGAGACCGCGCTGACCCTGCACCGCGGCCACCAGGACGGCACCGCGACCCTGGACGCCCTGGGCTACACCCTGGACAGCCTCGGCTACATCGCCCACCACACCGGCAGGCACCCCGACGCCCGCGACTACTACCAGCAGGCCCTCACTGTCTTCCGCGACCTCGGCAACACCTACGAGGAGGCCAACACCCTGGCCAAACTGGCCGCCGCCCAGCACTCCCTCGGCGCGGACGACCAGGCCGGTGACTGCTGGCGGCAGGCCCTGCGGCTGTACCGGCAACAGGGCCGCAGCCCCGACGCCGACCGCATCCGGCAGCAGCTGGCCACCCTGGCGAAGTAACCGGCCACAAATGGCCGATTGCCGCCCTGGTCCGCCCCTCGCCCCGGCCAGCACGCTCAGCGGGTCCGCCCAGGAACCGAGGAGCCGCAGTGCCAGCCACCACAACAGACCAGCTCACCGGCACCGAACACCGGCTGCTGCACGCGGTCGGCCGCGGCCGGACCAACGCCGAGATCGGCACCGAGCTGGCCCTCACCGAGGACGCGGTGGCCGGCCACATCCAGCACCTCCAGACCAAACTCCACCTCCGCGACCGAGCCGCCCTCATCGTCTACGCCTTCGACCACGGCATCACCACCCCCCAACCCACCCCGGCCCCCGAAGCCCGCCTGCGGATCTCCGTCCTCGGCCCCCTGCGCGCCTGGCGCGGCGCCCAATCCCTTGACCTGGGCCCAATCCGCCAGCAAAGCCTGCTCGCCGCCCTGGTCCTGCGCCCCGACACCACCGTCAGCCAGTCCGAGCTGCGCGACCGGGTCTGGGGCCTGGAACCACCCCTAGCCAACGTGATCCAGGTCTATGTCTACAAACTCCGCAAAGCCCTGCGCCACAACGCAAACCCCGTCATCGAACACAACCGCCGCGGCTACCGCCTGCCCAGCTCCGAAGCAGACCTCGACCTGACTACCCTCACCGAGCTGACCACCCAGGCCGAGTCCGCCGAGCACACCGGCGACCTGCCCACCGCGGCCCGCGCGTACCAACGAGCCCTGAACCTGTTCCGCGGCAACCCCTTGCCCGGCCTGCCCGGCCCCTTCGCCGAAACCGAACGCCTCCGCCTCACCGACCGCCGCCTCACCCTGTCCATGGCCAAAGCCCGCTGCCAACTCCACCTCGGCCACGAGGTACTCGACGACCTGTGGTCCCTGACCGCGGTGCACCCCCACCACGAACCCCTGGCCGCCCTGCTCATGCAGGCCCTCGCGGCCAGCGGCCGCCCCGCCGACGCCCTGTCCGTCTTCGACCGGTTCCACGTCCGGCTCGCCACCGACCTGGACGCCCGCCCAGGGCCGGAGCTGCACCGGATCCGGGCGGCGGTGCACCGCGGCGTGGTGGCAGAGCAGCGCGAGGACCCCGCCACCACCTGCGGCGTTACCTGCTGCCGCAGAGCGCGGACTCGATCACGTCCACCGGCGTGGGCTTGATCGAGGTGAACTCCCAGGCGTTGGTCATCATCGAGGCGTACCGCCCGTCCTCGGTCGCCGCGGTGATCGAGGTGTAGCCGGAGAAGCCGTACCCGTTGTGGAACCACGCCTGTCCGCCGCAGGACAACGAGATCAGCTGCAACCCGAGCCCCACCCCCAGCCAGCGCGGATCAGCGGGGTTGGCGATGGTCGCGATCTTGCGCATCTCGGTCAGCGCGGCAGGCGAGACGACCTGCCCGGCCAGCAACGCCCGGAAGAACCTGGTCATGTCCGCCAAGCTGGACACCATCGCGCCCGCGGAACTGGACAGCGAAGGCTCGGCCCCCACCGGCATCGTGGTGGTCTCGGTCCAGAACTGCACCGGCCCGAACCGCACTCCCCGGTAGCCGGGGATGAACGGCGCGGGCAACGTCCGATCGCCCGCCGCCGAGTAGACGGTCCGGGTCAGCCCCAGCCGGTTGATGATCCGGCTGGTGACCGCCTCCCGCATGGAAACCCCGGTCACCTGCTCGACCAGCAACCCATTCACCATGTACCCCAGATTGCTGTAGAGCACCTGGGCCCCGGGCGCGGACGCCGGCGGATAGGTCTGCAACGCGAGCTTGACCAGACTGCGCGGCTCCACACTGCCATCCGGCTTGAGCAGCCCCGCCACCTTCGGCGCGAAGTCCAGCACGTTCAGATCCGGAATCCCCGCCGTATGCTGCAAAATCTGCCGAACAGTGATCCGATTCCCGTCATAACCGTTGCCCTGCACCAAACCGGGCAGGTAACGCTCGATCGGCGCGTCCAGCACCACCTTGCCCTCATCGACCAACTGCATGACCACCGCGGCGGTGAAAGTCTTGGTCTGACTGGCGATCCGGAAGTGCTCATCCGACTTGATCGGCCGCGCAGCGCTGATCGACGCACTACCCGCGGTCAGATGCCACGACCCGGCCGCGTTCCCCGCGTACACCGCCGCCCCCGGCCCGGCATGCGACTGATAGCCGTCGAGCGCCGCCTGGGTGTCGGCGTGATCACCGGCGGCCTGCGCGGCGCCGCCCGAGGCGACCAGCGCCAGCCCGGCCACCAGGGCGACAGCCAGCGACCGGCGCCCACTGTGTCTGATCACGAAGTACTCCTCCTCCGTAGCCTTCGTCCTACGGGCGGAGCGTGCCAGCGAGCGCTGAAATCCGGATGAGATCGCTGGTGGCGTGCCTATCGGTGGCTCAGCTCGCCGATTCGGTGGGCCGGATGGTCGAGCCAGATCCAGGTCGCGTCCGGGGTCACGGTCATGCCGAACCGTTCCCAGCCCGGCCGGCCCAGCTCCCGCCAGCTGAGCAGCGCGGTCTCCAGGTGACTCCACAGCTGCTGCGCACCGCCTTGGCGGACCTTGCGGTAGCCATCCTCGGCCGCCAGTTCGACATCGTACCAAGATCCGTCGGTGGCCGTGAGGAAGTGCGCGACGGGCTCACCGGTGCCCTGGTCCAGCCGCAGACCGGACCAGATACCGGCGGGCAGGTGGAAGTGGGCGAGGAACCAGGCGACCAGGTTGTCGAACGGGGAGGCGGGCAGACTGGTCGCGGAGAGCCTGCCGACGCGGTGGTCGTATCCCGCGGCGGCCGCATCGAGCGGGAACTGGGCTGACCGCATGGGCATGAAGGTCGCCCACTTCGGCAGGAATCGCCCTTCGAGCCGATCCGGTTTCCGGTGCAGCCGCACCAGGTTCCCCGCGTTGACCAGCGGTTTGACATCGACTAGCGCGATGCCGCCGACGTGCAGTTGCCCAGCCCAGCTCCACGGGACGGTGGGCAATGCGCACGTGGCGATGATCCGGTCGTACGGGCCGTGCTCCGGTAGGCCCGCCGCGCCATCGGCGGTGAGCAGCGTCGGCCGGATTCCCAGCGCGGCAAGCCGGTCCCGGGCGAGATCCACGAGGTCCCGGTCCACATCCACGGAGTAGACGTTGGCGGCGCCCAGCGCGTGCGCGAGCAGGGCCGCGTTGTAGCCGGTGCCGGTGCCGATCTCCAGCACCCGGTGGCCGCCGTCGAGGTCCAACGCCTCCAGCATGCGGATCATCAGGCTCGGCGTGGTGGTGGACGAGCGGGTCACCTGCTGGCCGTTCTCCTCCGCGAGCGCGGTCACCAGGCCGGTGTTGGCGTAGACGGCGGCGAGCCACTGTTCGCGTTGCGCGGGATCGTCGCCGTCGATGAGCTGCCACGCGGTGCCGGTCTGCTGATAGATGCGCGGGGCCAGCCGGTGCCGGGGCACGGCCGTGAGCGCCCGGTGCCACCGCTGGTCGTGCAGTACGCCGTCCGCGGTGAGCTGGTCGGCGAGCTGCCGGGCACGGGTGGTCCAGTCCTCGGTCATGCGGGACGTCCTTGGGAGAGCAGATCGGCGAGTGGGTTTGGCAGGGGTGGGCCGACGAGTTCGATGCCGATCGCGACCACCCCCAGGGCCTCGCGTTCGGGTGGGTAGATCTGGCGGATGTCAGCCAGCTGTTCCTCGCGCGTCGCGAGCGGGTTGATCGAGGCGATGTGCTCGTGGTCGAACATCTCCTCGAAGCCGGTGTACCGGTTGACTCGAGGCGCGCGGTCATCAGTCTGCCCAGTTCCTGTGGTGTGGCTGGTGGTCGGCGCCTGGTCGGCCGTGCCCAGCCTGCTCCGATGACCTATCGTACTCGATTCGACACTGTGTGTAGCCGGTTGGTGAATGCGAAAAACCCGGGCGACACCCCAGTGCCGTGGGGTGCCGCCCGGGTTCGGGAACCGATCAGGTCACCGGCCGCGGTAGAAGTCCCGCACCTTGGCCACGATGTACTCCTGGTCCTCCGCCGTCAGCCCCACATACGTCGGCAGATAAAATCCGGAAGCCGCGAACCGAGCCGCGTTCAAACTCGTCCACGACGCGTCGAAGTACCCCGGCTGCTGGCTCATCGGCTTGAAGAACCGGCGGGTCTCAATGCCCTCCGTCTTCAGGTGCGCCCGCAGCGCCTCGCGGTCCTCCGCCAGGACGTCGTACATCCACAGCACATCCCGCGGCGGCATCACCGTGATGCCCTTGATGTCGGCCAGGCCCTCGTCGTAGCGGCGCTCGATCTCCTTGCGGGCGGCCAGGAACTCGTCCAGCTGTTCGGTCTGGGCGAGGGCGACCGCGGCCTGCATGTCGGTCATGCGGAAGTTGTAGCCGAGCTTGCGGTGCAGGAAGCTGTGGTCGGGGGAGAAGGCCATGCCGCGCAGGTGGCGCATCTGGGCGTCCAGGACGGGGTCGTTGGTGACGCAGACGCCGCCCTCGCCGGAGGTGATGATTTTGTTGGCGTACAACGAGAACGCGGCGATGTGCGCGACCGGGCGGACGCCGTGGGACTCGGCCGAGTCCTCGACCACCTTGAGGTTGTACTCGTGCGCCAGCTCCATGATGGGGTCCATGTCGCAGCGGCGGCCGTAGATGTGCACCGGCATGATTGCCTTGGTGCGTGGGGTGATTTTCTCTTCGATCTTGCTGACGTCGATGTTGAGGTCGTCGCCGCAGTCGACGAAGACGGGGGTGGCGCCGGTGTAGGTGACCGACCAGGCCGAGGCGATCATGGTGAACTCGGGGACGATCACCTCATCACCCGGGCCGACGCCGATGGCGCGCATGGCCAGGGTCAGCGCGGCGGTGCCGGAGGAACAGGCCACGCCGTGCGACATCTGGTTGTAGTTGGCGAAAGCCTCCTCGAACTTGCGCACGTGCGGGCCGAGCGAGGAGATCCAGCCCTGCTGGATACCGGCCGTGACGTACTCGAGTTCGCGACCGGCCAGGGTCGGCATGGAGACGGGGTACCGGTAGCTCATGAGTTGCTCGTCTCGGTGAGTTGCGGGAGGGACAGGAGCAGATCCGCGGCGGCGGTGCGCCCGCCGGCCTTGGTCATCGCAGCGGCGAATCGCTGGGAGGCTTCGGCGTAGGTCTTCTGGCCCAGCACCGGGAGCAGCTTGCCGGTCAGGTCGTCGGCGTTGATCTCGGCCGGCCGGTCCACAGTCAGGCCCAGGCCCATGCTCTGCACCCGGACCGCCTGGTCGTAGCAGTCCACCCACAGCGGCCGCACCACCTGCGGCTTGCCGAAGTAGACGCTCTCGTGGAAGGCGTTGCCGCCGCCGTGGTTGACGAAGACCCGCACATTGGGGTGCGCCAGCACGTCCAGCTGCGAGGGCACCCAGCCCTCCACGCGCAGGTTGGCGGGCAGATCGGCGGGCAGGAGTGGTTGCTGGGACTTGGGCAGCGACCACAGCACGTGTGCCTTGCCCTCGACCCGGCGGGCGACCTCGACCAGCGCGGCCACATCGCTCTTGGTGAGCCGGGTGATCGTGCCGAAACCCATGTATACGACGTTCTGGTGCCCGTCCAACCAGTCGGTCAGTTCGTCTGCAGGAGCCTGGGGGAGGGGTGGCACCATGGCGCCGACGAAGCTGAACTTCTCGGGCACGTCGAAGGGGTAGTCCAGGTCGGGCAGGGAGTAGCAGAGCACCTTCTCCGCCCGTTCGAACCCGGCCAGGGGCTTGCGTGCCTCGGCGGAAACTCCCAATTCTTGGCCGATCTTGGCCGCGGCCTGCACCCGTTTGCCCATGCTCGGGGTGAGGAACAGGGCCAGGGTGCGCAGCTGGAAGAGCTTGTTGCGCAGCTTCTGGCCTGCCGACATCGGGTACGGCAGGGCCGACCGAGGGGTCGGGAAGTCGTCGGGGGTGTAGCTCGGGCCGAACGGGGTGGTCCGGCTGACGATGTTGCTGGCCACGAACGGGCAGCTCAGCACGTACGGGATGCCCTTGGTGATGGCGATGTCCAGCGCGTGCCTGCACATCACGTCGATCACCATCAGCGCGGGCTGGTGCGCCTCGACCGCGGCTTCGAGCTGCTTGTGCTTGTCGACGGTGATTTCGGGCTTCATGTTGTGCCGCAGCAGCGCGCGGAAGGCGCCGAAACGCGAGCGCTGGGTTACCGACCGATAGGTTGGTTCGTCCCACGTGGTGGGAGAAAGTTCCGGGACCTGCTCGCCGAGCGAGACGAACTCGATCTTGCTGGCGGCGGTCAGCGCCTCGACGTCGGCCCGCCGGACCTCGTCGCTGGCGAAGATCACGTCCTGCACACCGCGGCGGGCCAGCTCGCCTGCCAGCACCAGCATCGGGTTGGCCAGGCCGGCCGCCGGCAGGCTGACCAGCATGATGGGCTTACGCGTTCGGTCAGCGACCTCTGCCATGCGAACAGGGTGAAGCCCGCCCATCCCGGAAACTGCTAGAGATTCCGCGCGCCCGTGTCTGGGGGAATCCGCAGTTGGCCGTTTGTAACGTCGCTCCGGGAATCCCCTGGGAAACGGCGGCAAGGTGGTCGGGATGCGAAGTGAGGCCGATACATGTCTGGCACACGTGCGCGCTGCCGCGGCCACGCGGCTAGGAATGGCCGCGGACGCGGTCCCAGCCGAGGTGGCACTGCGTGAGCTGGGTCTGGACTCGGCCGGTCTGACCGGCCTGACCGAGGAGTTGTCCCGGCGGCTGGGGCGGCCGGTGCCCGCCTGGGCGCCGTACCGGCACCCCACGGTGGCCGCGCTGACCGCCTTCCTGGACGGGGCCCCGGCCCCGGCCGTGGCGGTGCAGGCGGCTCCCACGATGCGGGATGAGCCGATCGCGATCGTCGGGCTGGGCTGCCGCCTGCCCGGCGGTATCGGCTCCCCTGGCCAGCTCTGGGACGCGCTGCTCGGCGAGGTGGACGCGATTGGGCCGGTGCCTGCCGATCGCTGGAACGCCGACGCCTGGTTCGACCAGGACGTGGCCCAGCCCGGCAAGATGACCACCCGCCGCGGCGGGTTCCTGGACGATATCGCCGGGTTCGACGCGGCCTTCTTCCGCATGTCACCCGCGGAGGCCGAGCACACCGACCCGCAGCAGCGGATCACCCTGGAGGTGGCCTGGTCCGCGCTGGAGGACGCGCGGATCGTGCCGACCGGGCTGACCGGCACCCGGACCGGGGTGTTCCTGGGCACCATGTGGCAGGAGTACCAGCAGGCCACCGGCGCCGACCCGAACGCGACCGGCTCGCACTCCGCGGTCGGCTGGGACACCTCGATCGTGCCCGCCCGGGTCGCCTATGCCCTTGGCCTGCAAGGCCCTGCGCTCTCCGTCGGCTCCGCGTGCAGCTCCTCCCTGGCCGCGGTGCACCTGGCCGCGCACAGCCTGCGCCGCGGCGAGTCCGACCTGGCCCTGGCCGGTGGCGTGAACCTGATGCTCACCCCGCACACCACGGTCGCGATGACCAAGTTCGGCGGGGTCAACCCGGACGCCCAGTGCCGGGCCTTCGACGCAGGCGCCAACGGCTACGTGCGCAGCGAGGGCTGCGGCATCGTGGTGCTGCGCAGGCTTTCCGACGCGCTGCGCGAGGGTGACCGGATCTACGCGGTGCTGCTGGGCAGCGCGATGAACAACGACGGCGCCTCCAACGGCCTCACCGCGCCCAACCCCGAGGCACAGACCGACGTGCTGCGCCAGGCCTGGCAGTCCGCCGGGATCGCGCCCGCCCAGGTGTCCTATGTGGAGGCTCACGGCACCGGCACCAAGCTCGGCGACGTGATCGAAGCCTCCGCACTCGGCGAGGTTTTCGCGCCGGACCGGGTGGAACCACTGCGGATCGGCTCGGCCAAGACGAACTTCGGCCACCTCGAACCCGCCGCGGGCGTGCTCGGCCTGCTCAAGACCGCGCTCTCGCTGCACCACGGCGAACTCCCGGCCAGCCTGCACTTCGAGGCGCCCAACCCGGCCATCGACTTCGCCGCCGAACGCCTCCAGGTGGTCACCGATCGCAGTGCCTGGCCCGAGGGCCCGCGTTACGCCGGGGTCAGCGGCTTCGGCTTCGGTGGCACCAACGTGCACCTCGCGCTGGCCCAGCCGCCCGCCCGCCGCCGGAACCTGGTCGCGCTGGCCGCGGACAGCGCCGAGCAGCTGTGGCGGGACATCGCCGATACCGCCCGCGGCTCGATCACTTCGTTGCCGCACAACGGATCCGGTCCGCACCGAGCCTTCGCCGCCTTGGACCGACCCGGTGACCTGGCCGACCTGCTGGCCCGCGCCACCGTCGGCGAGGCCACCGACGCGCCGCTGGTCTTTGGCTTCTCCGGCCACGGCAGCCAGTGGACCGGCATGGGCCGGGACCTGTTGACCCAGCCCGAGTTCCGCGCCGAACTGTCCGAAGTGGACGCTCACCTCACTTCGGTGCTCGGCCGGTCCGTGCTGGCCGACCTGACCTCCGCCCGGCCCCTGGAAAGGGTCGAGGTGGTGCAGCCCGTGCTGTTCGCGGTGCAGGTCGCGCTCTTCCGCACCCTGGAAGCCTGGGGTGCCCGGCCCGCGGCGGTGTTCGGGCAGAGCGTCGGCGAGGTGGCCGCCGCGGTCGCCGCCGGTGCGCTGACCACCGCCCAGGGCGCCCAGGTCATCGGACTCTGGTCCCGCCTGGTCGGCGAACGAGCTTCCGGCACCGGCACCGTGCTGGTCTGCGATCTCGATGTGGCCGAGGCGGAACAACGCTTCGGCGACCGGCTCACCCTGGCCGGGGAGTTGTCGCCGGGGCAGGTCGCCCTGTCCGGCAACATCGCCGCCATCGCCGCCGCCGAACAGGAACTCGGCGAGGCCGGGATCTTCACCGCCAGGGTGGCCATCGACTACCCCTCGCACAGCCGCGAACTCAGCCCCCTGGCCGCCGAGCTGATCACCCTGCTCGGCGATCTCACCCCCGCCGAGACCACGATCCCCTTCATCTCCACCGTCACCGGCGCCGAACTGGCCGGGACCGCCCTGGACGCGGCCTACTGGGCCCGCAACATGTGCGAGCCGATGCGCCTGGTCAAGGCCGTGCGCGCACTCCCCGTGGGAAGCAGGGTAGTGGAGATCGGCCCGCACCCGGTGCTGCGCGTCTCGGTCGCCAAAACCCTTGGTACCGAAGTGTTCTGGACCTGCCGCCGGGACCGCTCCGCACCAGAAACCCTCGAAGACCTGCTCGGTCTACTGTGGACAGACGGCGTGGACGTCGACTGGACCGCCGTCGACGGCGGCGCCGACTCCGGCGAACCGGTGGCCTGGCCGCTCTCCGCCCAGTCCGCCCCCGCCCTGCGCGCCCAGGCCGACGCCCTGCGCACCCACGTAAGCGCCAACCCCGGCCTGCGGATCGCCGACGTCGGCCATTCCCTGGCCGCCACCCGCACCGCCTTCGAGCACCGCGCGGTGCTGGTCGGCGACCGCCAGGAACTCCTCGACGGACTCGCCGCGCTGGCCGCCGGCGAGGAAGCACCCGGACTGGTCCTGGGCCGGGCCAAAGACCAGCCCGGCCCGGTGCTGGTCTTCCCCGGCCAGGGCTCGCAGTGGGCTGGCATGGCCCTGGACCTCCTGGACAGCGCCCCGGCCTTCGCCGCCGCGCTCGCCGACTGCCAGCAAGCCCTCAAGCCCTACACCGACTGGACCCTGACCGAGGCCCTCGCCGACGAGGACGCGCTGCGCCGGGTCGACGTGGTGCAGCCCGCACTGTGGGCCGTGATGGTCTCCCTGGCCGCGCTCTGGGCCGCACACGGTGTGCGCCCGGCCGCGGTGGTCGGCCACTCCCAGGGCGAGATCGCCGCCGCCTGTGCGGTCGGCGCGCTCTCCCTGGAAGACGGCGCGCGGATCGTGGCGCTGCGCTCCCAGGCCATCGCCCGCACCCTGGCCGGCCGCGGCGGCATGGTCTCCACCATGCTCTCCCGCGCCGAAGCCGTTGCCCGCCTGGAAGAATGGGATGGCCGGATCTCCCTGGCCGCCGCCAACGGACCCGGCTCCACCGTGGTCTCCGGCGACCCCGAAGCCCTCGCCGAATTCATCGTCCAACTCGAAGCCGACGGCGTGCGCGCCCGGCAACTCCCGGTGGACTACGCCTCGCACTCCGCCCACGTCGAGTCCATTGTGGATGAACTCCTGGCCGAGCTGGCCCCGATCCGGCCGCGCAAGGCCCAGGCCGCCTTCTACTCCACCGTCACCGGCGAGGCCCTGGACACCCGCGGCCTCAACGCCCAGTACTGGTACGACAACCTCCGGTCCACAGTGGAGTTCGAGGCCACCATCGGCGCGCTGATCGAAGCAGGGCACCGGATCTTCATCGAGGTCAGCCCGCACCCGGTGCTCACCATGGGCATCCAGGACGCCAGCCCCGAGGCGGTCGCCTTCGGTAGCCTGCGCCGCGACGACGGTGGCCGCCGCCGGTTCCTCACCGCGCTCGCCCACGCCCAGGCGCACGGCCTGCCAGTGGACTGGCAGCTCCCGACCGCTCGGTTGGTAGACCTGCCCGCCTACCGCTTCCAGCACCAGCACTACTGGCTGGAGAGCACCCCCGCGGTCACTCCGGCCGCCGCCCAGCCCGCCGAATCCTTCTGGAACCTGGTGCAACAGGCCGATCTGGACGGTCTGCAGAGCCTCCTGGCCATCTCACCCGCCGCCACCCTGCCCGAACTCGTCGCCGCCCTCGCCGGCTGGCACCGCAGGGAGAACGCGGCTGGCATGATCGGCAACTGGCGCTACGCCACCGCCTGGCGCTCGGTCGCCGAACCCACCGCCTGCCCGGCCACCGGCACCTGGCTCGTGCTCACCCCCAAGGGCGAAGGCCCCTGGGTGGAAGCCGTCGATGTCCTTGCCCAGCAAGGCATGCGGCTGATCACCCTGGAATGCGAGCACCACCCGAGCCGGGAAACCCTCTCCGCCGTCTGCGAATCCGCCCTCGGCGAGGACCTCACCGGCGTGCTCAGCCTGCTCGCGCTGATCCCCGGCGACCGGATCGACCACCCCGGTGTGCCCGCCGGCTACGCGGCCACTTTGCTTGCCGTGCAGGCACTGGGCGACGCCGGGATCAGCGCGCCGCTGTGGTGCGTGACCAGCGGCGCGATGATCACCGACCCCGGCGACCACGAGGTCCGCCCGGACCAGCGGATGATCTGGGGGATGGGCCGGGTCGCCGGACACGAGCACCACGACCGCTGGGGCGGCCTGATCGACGTGCCCGCACTGCCCCGCGAGGGCAGCTGGCGGCAGCTCGCCGCCGCGCTCACCCGCGGCGACGGCGAGGACCAGCTCGCCCTGCGATCCTTCGGCACCCTGGCCTGCCGCCTGGTCCGCCCCGCCGACCAGCGCGCCGACCACGCCGACTGGCGGCCGCGTGGCACCGTGCTGGTCACCGGCGGCACCGGCGCGCTCGGCGGGCACGTGGCCCGCTGGCTGGCCGACCGCGGCGCGGACCGGATCGTGCTGGTCAGCCGCCGCGGCCCGGCCGCACCCGGCGCGGCCGAACTGCGCGCGGAACTCACCGCCCGCGGCGTGCACACCCGGATCGAGGCCTGCGACGTCGCCGACCGGGTGCAACTGCGCACCTTGCTGGACCGGATCGGCGACCTCGACGCGGTGGTGCACACCGCCGCCGTGCTGGCCGACGCGCCACTGCACGCCCTGCACCTGGAACAGGTCGCGGTGGCCCAGCGGGCCAAGATCGCCGGCGCGTGGAACCTGCACGAGCAGACCGCCGGAATGAACCTGTCCGCGTTCGTGCTCTTCTCCACCATCGGCGCCACGGTGGGCATTCCCGGCCAGGGCAACTACGCCCCGGCCAACGCCGGTCTGGACGCGCTCGCCGAACTGCGCCGCGCCCAGGGCCAGCCCGCCACCTCGGTCGCCTTCGGCGCCTGGGACGGCGACGGCATGGCCACCTCCGCGGTGCGCCCCACCCTGGAACGGCACGGCATCAACTGCATGGACCCGGAACTGGCCCTGCGTGCCCTGCAGGAGGCCATCGACGGGGGCCGGGCCACCCAGCTGGTCGCCGACATCAACTGGGACCGCTTCACCCCGACCCTCACCGCGTTGCGCCCCAGCGCGTTGCTGGCCGACCTGCCCGACGCCCGCCGCACCGCCCCCGCCGAAACGGCGGCGGAGGAGAGCCTGACTGAACGGTTGGTAGCCCTGCCCGCCCGCCGCCGCCCCGAACTCGTGCTGGACGTGGTGCTGCGGCACACCGCCACCGTGCTCGGCTACCGGCGCGGCGACCGGCCCGAGGAGACCAGCACCTTCCGCGACCTGGGCATCGACTCGGTGACCGGGGCCGACCTGAGCAAGCGGATCAGCGCGGAAGCGGGTCTGCGGCTGCCGGTGACCCTGGTCTTCGAGGAGCCCACCCCGGTCGCGGTGGCACAACACCTGTTAGCCCAGCTCGACCTCGACGCGTCCGAGGACGTCCCGGCCGTGGCGGAAGAAGCCGCCGCGCCGATGGAGGACGTCTCCGACGACGAACTGTTCGACCTCATCGACAGCATCACCATGAGCCGGAGGAACACGTGACGGCGACCGAGCAGAAGCTGCGTGAGTACCTCAAGCGGGCCACCAGCGAACTGAACGCGCTTCGCGAGGAGCGCGCCCGGTCGAGCGAACCGATCGCGGTGCTCGCGATGAGCTGCCGGTTCCCCGGTGGCATCAGCTCGCCCGAGGACCTCTGGCGCCTGCTGGCCGCCGGTGAGGAGGCCATCGGGCCGCTGCCCGGCGACCGCGGCTGGGACCTGGACACCCTGTACGACCCGGACCCCGACAACCCCGGCACGCTGTACGCGCGGGCAGGCGGATTCCTTGACGCGGCAGGCGAATTCGACGCCGCCTTCTTCGGGATCTCCCCGCGCGAGGCCCTGGCCATGGACCCGCAGCAGCGACTGCTGCTGGAAAACGCCTGGGAGGCCCTGGAACGGGCCCGGATCGTGCCGGAGTCCTTGCGCGGCAGCGATGTCGGCGTCTACATCGGCACCAACGGCCAGGACTACGCCGGACTGACCCAGGGCAGCGGCGACTCCGAGGGCCACGCCCTCACCGGCGGCGCGGCCAGCGTCCTCGCGGGCCGGATCTCTTATGTACTAGGGCTGGAAGGCCCCGCCGTCACCGTCGACACCGCCTGCTCCTCCTCGCTGGTCGCCCTGCACAGCGCGGTGCGGGCACTGCGCGCGGGGGAGTGCTCGCTCGCACTGGCCGGTGGCGCCACCGTGATGGCCGGACCGCAGCTGCTGGTGGAATTCAGCCGCCAGGGCGGGCTCTCGCCGGACGGGCGCTGCCGCGCGTTCAGCGAGGACGCCGACGGCACCGGCTTCTCCGAGGGCAGCGGCCTGGTCCTGCTGCAACCGCTCTCGGCCGCATTGGCTTCCGGCCGCCCGATCCTCGCGGTCATCCGCGGCTCCGCGATCAACTCCGACGGCGCCTCCAACGGCCTGTCCGCGCCGAGCGCGAACGCCCAGCAGCGAGTCATCCGCGCCGCACTGGCCGACGCCGACCTGGACGCCGCCGAGGTCGACCTCCTCGAAGCGCACGGCACCGGCACCCGCCTCGGCGACCCCATCGAAGCCCGCGCTTTGCTTGCCACCTATGGCAAAGCCCGTTCAGGGGGCACCCCCGCACTGCTCGGCGGCGTCAAGTCCAATCTCGGCCACACCCAGGCCGCGGCCGGCGTCGCCGGGTTCATCAAGATCGTCGAGTCGCTGCGCCGCGGCGAGGCCCCCCGCTCCCTGCACGCCCAGGAACCCAGCACCCGCGTCGACTGGTCGGTAGGCGGCATCAACCTGGTCACCGAACACCAGATCCTGCCCGCCGCCGACCGCCCCTACCGCGCCGGAATCTCCGCCTTCGGCATCAGCGGCACCAACGCCCACATGATCGTCGAACAAGCCCCCGCGCCCGCCGACGACTTGGGCCAAGTCGTACGCCAAGTTGGCCCAAGTGGGCGTACGAGTTTGCCCAAGTGGGACGGAGGGGTGGACGGTCCGATCGTGCCGTGGGTGCTGTCGGGGCACACCGAGGCCGCGTTGCGGGCCCAGGCCGAGAGCCTGGCCGAGGCTGTGGCCGGGCACCGGCCGGTCGACGTCGCCTGGTCCCTGGTCTCCACCCGTGCCCGGCTGGCCCGCCGCGCCGCCGTCATCGGCTCCGACGCCGACGAGCTGATCGCCGGACTGCGCGCGATCGCCGCTGGCGAGCCCATTCCCGGCGTGGTCACCGGGTCCGCGCTCGCGGGCAAGACCGCGTTCGTCTTCCCCGGCCAGGGCGCCCAGCGCGCGGCCATGGGCGCCGAGCTGTACCGCACCTTCCCTGCCTTCGCCGCCGCCTACGACGCGGTCTGCGCGCACCTCGATCCGCTGCTGCCCCGGCCGCTGCGCGAGATCACCTTCGCCGCCAAGGACACCCCGGAAGCCGAGCTGCTCAACCAGATCGGCTTCACCCAGCCAGCGCTGTTCGCCTTCCAGGTCGCGCTCTACCGCCTGGTCGAATCCTGGGGCGTTGTCCCGAACTACGTCCTCGGCTACTCCACCGGCGAACTCGCCGCCGCGCACGTCGCCGGAGTCTGGTCCCTGCCCGACGCCTGCTCGCTGGTGGCCGCCCGCGGCCTGCTCATGCAGTCGCTGCCGCCCGGCGGCGCCATGCTCGCGGTGCGCGCGTCCGAGCAGGACCTGTTGCCACTGCTGGAAAACCGCGAGCACGAACTGGTCGCCGGACTGGTCAACGGACCCAACTCGGTCATCCTCTCCGGCACCGTCGCCGCCATCGAGGAGATCACCGAAACGCTGCTTGCCCAGGGCCGCGAGGTCAAGCGCCTGGTCATGGAGCACGCCTACCACTCGCCGCTGATGGAACCCATGCTCGCCGAATTCGCCGAGGTCGCCGGACGGGCCACCGCACGCGAACCCGAGATCGGCCTGGTCTCCAACGTCACCGGCGGCCTGATCAGCGCCGAGGTCTGCGACCCCGGCTACTGGGTCTCGCACGTCCGCTCCACCGTCCGCTTCGCCGCGGGCGTCACCACGTTGCTCGAAGCCGGGGTCACCAGGTTCCTGGAACTCGGCCCGGACGGCTCCGGCGCGGCCATGGTCGGCGACTGCGTGGCCGAGGCCCGCCAGCGCGTCGCCGTGGTCGCCGCCCAGCGCCGCGACCGGCCCGAGGCCGAAGCCGTGCTGACCGGACTCGCCGAGGCGCACGCACACGGCATCGAGGTCGACTGGCCCGCCGTGTTCACCGACACCGACCTGCGCCCGGTCGACCTGCCCACCTACCCGTTCCAGCGCAGCCGCTACTGGGTCACCCCGCGCGGCGCCGACGGCGCACTGGAACTCGCCCCGCTCACCCACCCCTGGCTGATCGTGGAACCCGCGCTGGCCGGTGGGCTCGGCCAGGTGCTCGCCGGTCGCCTCTCCGTCACCGAACACCCGTGGCTGGGCGATCACGTGGTGCACGGCCACATCGTGCTGGCCGGCACCGGGCTGATGGAACTGGCCATCGCCGCCGCGCACCGGCTCGGTCTGGCCCAGGTCACCAGCCTGGTCATGGTGGCGCCGATGATGCTGCCCGAGACCTCCTCGGTGCGCGTCCAGGTCGCCATCGGCCCCGCGGTCGACGGCCGCCACCCGATCGCGATCCACAGCCGCCCCTCCGGCGCGGAACACGAGTGGACCCTGCACGCCGCCGGTGAACTCGACTCCGCCCCCGCCGCCACCGACGCCCCCGAGTTCGCCGACCTGCGCGAATGGCCGGTGCCCGGTGCGGAGGTGGTCGAACTGGACGGCCTCTACGACCGCTTCGCCGACCAGGGCGTGGACTACGGCCCCGGCTTCCTGACCACCACCGGACTCTGGGTGCGCGACGGCATCGGCTACGGCACGGTCCGGCTGCCCGACGGCCTGGACGGCGAGCCCTACGCCCTGCACCCCGCGCTACTGGACGGCGCGCTGAACGTGATGCGGGCCTGCGCCGACGGCGGCCAGACCGCCGACCACGTGCAGATGCCCTTCGAGTGGTCCGGGGTCGAACTCTTCGCCACCGGCGCGAGCGAACTGCGCGTGCGGGTACAGGCCGAGGCCACCTCCGATGGCCGTCGCCTGTCCGTGTGGTTGGCCGACACCACCGGCGCGCCGGTGGCCCGGGTGCAGCGCCTGGACCTGCGCACCGCCCGGCCCGAGCAGATCCAGGCCGGCGCCGGACGTACCCAGGACCTCTACCGGATCGAGGAGCAGCGGGTCACCGCGCCCGCTGAGCCCGCCGCCCGGCCGAGCACGTTCACGGGAACGCTCCCGCTCGGCGAACTGCCCGCCGACATCGAGCGAGTGATCATCGACGCGACCGGCCGGGAGGACTTCCCGGTCGCCGAGGCCGCAGCCGAGGCCCTGGCCGCGATCCAGCGTGTCCTCACCGAAGCCCCCGCGGCCGAACTGGTCTGGGTCAGCGGCGGTGGACTGGCCGGCGCGGCCGTGCGCGGCCTGCTGCGTTCCGCCCGCGCCGAACACCCGGACCGGGTGCTGCGCTGGATCGACGTCGGCACCCGCACCCTGCCCGACACCGCCCTGGACCTGCCCGAACCCGAACTCCTGGTGCGCGAGGACGGCCTGTACACCCCGCGGCTGGCCCGGCTGTTCGACGAGATCAACGAGACCGTCCGGCTCGACCCGGACGGCACCGTGCTGATCACCGGCGGCACCGGCCAGCTCGGCGCGGCCGTGGCACAACACCTGGTCCGCGCGCACGGCGCCCGCAACCTGGTGCTCACCTCCCGCCGCGGCCCCGACGCCCCCGGCGCCACCGAACTCGCCGAAACCCTGGCCGCCGCGGGCGCCCAGGCCCGGATCGTGGCCTGCGACGTCGCCGGCCGGGACGCCGTGGCCGCACTCCTGGACAGCATCGACACCCCGCTCACTGCCGTGGTGCACCTGGCCGGGGTCCTGGACGACGGCCTGCTGCTGCACCAGAACGGCGCGCGGCTGGCCGAGGTCTTCAACGCCAAGGTCTCCGGCGCGCTGCACCTGTGTGAGCTGACCAGGGACGCGCCACTGGCCGCGTTCGTGCTGTTCTCCTCGGCCGCCGGCGTGCTCGGCACGGCGGGTCAGAGCACCTACGCCGCCGCCAACTCCGTGCTCGACGAGATCGCCGCCCGCCGCCAGCGCGCCGGCCTGCCCGCCACCAGCCTCGCCTGGGGCCTGTGGGAACCCGACGCGGACGGTATGACCGGCCACCTCGGCACCGCCGAACTCGCCCGGATGCGCAGGCAGGGCATTGTCGCCTTCCCACTGCGGCACGGGCTTGGCCTGCTGGACACCGCGCTCGGCCGGACCGAGCCCGCCCTCGCCCCGGTCCGCCTCGACCTGCGCGGACCGCGGCAGGAGGCCGAGCAGGGCGGCCACCTGTCCGCGGTCCTGCGCACCCTCGTCCGGCTGGCCCCGCGCCAGGCCGCCGCCCGCACCGCCGACGAACCCGAAACCCTCAAGGACCGCCTGGCTGCGCTGCCCAGGGACAAGCAGCTCGCCGAGTTGACCGCGATCGTGGTCCGCGAGGCAGCGGGCGTCCTGGGCATCACCGATCCGTCCGGCGTGCCCGCCGACGAGGCCCTGGTCTCCCGCGGCCTGGACTCGCTGATGGCGGTGGAACTGCGCCGCAGGCTCACCGCCGCCACCGGCGCCGCGCTGACCTCCACCCTGGCCTTCGACTACCCGACTCCCGAGGCCATCGCGGGCCGTATCGCCGCCATCCTCGAACTCACCCCGCGCGCGGCCGCCACCACCAGCGCCCGCCCGCAGTCCGCCACCGACGACGACCCGGTGGTCATCGTCGGCATGGCCTGCCGCTACCCCGGCGGCATCGAAGGCCCCGCCGACCTGTGGCGACTGGTCGCCGCGGGCACCGACACCACCTCGGACTTCCCCCTGGACCGCGGCTGGGACACCGCCCGCCTGTTCGACCCCACCCCGGACCGCCTGGGCACCTCGCACACCCGCCTGGGCAGTTTCCTTTACGGCGCGGGCGATTTCGACGCGGCCTTCTTCGGCATGTCCCCGCGCGAGGCCATGGCCACCGACGCCCAGCACCGGCTGCTGCTCGAAAACGCCTGGGAGGCCCTGGAACACGCGGGCATCGACCCCGGCACACTCAAGGGCAGCGAGACCGGGGTGTTCGCCGGTGTCATGTACAGCGACTACGCGACCCTGCTGGGCGGCGGCGAGTTCGAGGGCTTCCAGTCCACCGGCAGCGCGCCCAGCGTCGCCTCCGGCCGGGTCTCCTACGCCCTCGGCCTGGAAGGCCCGGCGGTCACCGTCGACACCGCGTGCTCCTCCTCGCTGGTCGCCCTGCACCTGGGCACCCGGGCACTGCGTTCGGGGGAGTGCTCCCTGGCGCTGGTCGGCGGGGTGACCGTGCTGTCCACGCCGAGCCTGTTCGTCGAGTTCTCCCGCCAGGGCGGGCTCGCGATCGACGGGCGCTGCAAGGCATTCTCCGACTCCGCCGACGGCACCGGCTGGGGCGAGGGCGTGGGTGTCCTTGTCCTGGAACGACTTTCCGACGCCGTGCGACTTGGCCACCGGGTGCGCGCGATCGTGCGCGGCACCGCGGTCAACCAGGACGGTGCCTCCAACGGCCTGACCGCACCGAATGGCCCGTCCCAGCAGCGGGTGATCCTGTCCGCACTGCACGACGCCGGCCTGGCCGCCGCCGAGGTCGACGTGGTCGAGGGCCACGGCACCGGCACGACGCTCGGAGACCCGATCGAGGCCCAGGCCCTGGTCGACGTCTACGGCCAGAACCGGCCCAACCCGCTGCTGCTGGGCTCGATCAAGTCCAACTTCGGCCACACCCAGGCAGCAGCCGGAGTGGCGGGTGTGATCAAGATGGTGCAGGCGATGGAGCACGGCGCCGCACCCAAGACCCTGCACGTGTCTGACCGGACCAGTCACGTGGACTGGGCCGCGGGCTCGGTCGAGTTGCTGACCGAGACGGTGCCCTGGCCCGAGGTCGACCGGCCGCGCCGGGCCGGAGTCTCTTCCTTCGGCGCCAGCGGAACCAACGCGCACGTGATCCTGGAACAGGCTCCCGACCGACCGGTTGGTAGTGCTGCGGAAATTGCTGTGGTGCCGCTGGTGCTCTCGGCGAAGTCGGCGGAGGCGCTGAAGGCACAGGCAGTTCGCCTGGCCGACACCCTTGCCGAGGGCGCTACCAATGTCGGCTTCTCCCTCGCCACCGGGCGGGCCGCGCTGCCGGTGCGCACCGTGGTCGTGGGCGGGAACTCCGCCGAGCTGGCAGACTCGCTGCGCGCCTTCGCCGAGTCCGGCACCGTGCCCGCCCCGGGCGCCGGTGCGCGCTCGGTGTTCGTCTTCCCCGGCCAGGGCTCGCAGTGGGTGGGCATGGCCCGGGAACTGCTCGACGAGTCCCCGGTCTTCGCCGCCCGGTTCGCCGAATGCGCCGAAGCCCTTGCCCCACACGTGGACTGGCACCTGGTCGACGCCCTCTCCGACGAGGAACTACTCGCCAGGGTCGACGTCGTGCAGCCGGTCACCTGGGCCGTGAACGTCTCCCTCGCCGCGGTCTGGCAGTCACTCGGCGTGCAGCCAGACGCTGTGGTCGGCCACTCACAGGGCGAGGTCGCCGCCGCAGTCGTCGCTGGCGGATTGTCCTTGCAGGACGGTGCTTTGGTCGTTGCCCGTCGTTCGCAGCTCATCGCCCGGCTGCTGGCCGGATGTGGTGGCATGGCCTCGGTGGCGTTGCCCGTCGCCGAGGTCGAAGCCCGGCTCCGCGACGGCGTTGGGATCGCGGCCGTGAACGGTCCCGCCGCCGTGGTGGTCTCCGGTGAGGTCGCCGCGCTGGAGGAGTTCGTCCGCGGTTGCGAGGCCGAGGAGCTGCGGGTCAAGCGGATCGCGGTGGACTACGCCTCGCACTCGCACTTCGTCGCCGACCTGGAAGAAGAACTCGGCCAGGTGCTCGCCGACGTCGAACCGCGCACCGGCGGGATCCCGTTCTACTCCACCGTCACTGGCGACTGGCTGGACACCGCCAACCTCGACGGCGGCTACTGGTTCCGCAACCTGCGCCAGCGGGTCGACTTCCACGGCTCGATCCAGCGGCTGATCGAGTCCGGGCACCGCCGGGTGGTCGAGGTCAGCCCGCACCCGGTGCTGGTGGCCGAGATCGAGGCCACCCTGGATGCCGCGGGCGTCGAGGGCGTGGTGACCGGCTCGCTGCGGCGTGGCGAGGGCGGCGCCCGGCGCCTGCTGGACTCCGTTGGCCAGTGGTGGAGTCGCGGTGGCTTGGTCGACTGGGCGGCCTGGTTCGCCGGGACCGGCGCGCAGATCGTGGACCTGCCCACCTACCCGTTCCAGCACCAGCGGTTCTGGCCAGCCGCAAAGCTTTCCGGCGACGCCTCCGCGTTCGGCCTGACCGCGACCAACCACCCGGTGCTGGGTGCCGCGGTACCCCTCGGTGACGGCTCGGGTGTGCTGCTCACCGGCCGGCTGTCCAGGGACACCCAGCCCTGGCTGTCCGACCACCAGGTCAACGGCACCGCCATCCTGCCCGCCACCGCATTTGTCGAACTCGCGGTCCGCGCGGGCGATGAGGTCGACTGCGGCCGGGTCGAGGAACTGATCCTCGGCGCGCCGCTGGTCCTACCGACCGGTCGGGAGGTCGAGATCCAGGTCAAGGTGGAGGCCCCCGACGAGGACGGCCGCCGCACCCTGGCCGTGCACGCCCGCACCGCCGACGCCGCCTGGACCCGGCACGCCACCGGCGTCCTCGCCCCCGGAACCCCTGACCAGACAGCGGACTTCGACGCGGTGTGGCCGCCGCGCGGCGCGGTCGAGATCGACCTGGCCGCCTTCTACGAGCAGGCCGCCGACTCCGGCTACCAGTACGGCCCCGCCTTCCGCGGCCTCACCCGCGCCTGGCACGCCGACGGCGAGGTCCTGGCCGAGATCAGCCTCCCGGAACGCTTGTCAGTCAACGGTTTTGGCCTGCACCCGGCGTTGCTGGACGCGGCCCTGCAGACCGTGCTGATCTCCGACCAGGAGGTCGCCGCAGGTGCCCTCCCGTTCGCCTGGGAGCACGCCGACCTGCACGCCACCGGCGCGACCGCGCTGCGCGCCCGACTGCGCCACCTCGGCGCGGACGGCGCCGACAGCCTGGTCGCACTGACCGTGGCCGACGAGACCGGCGCACTCGTCTTCACCACCCAGTCCCTGCGCCTGCGCGCGGCCTCGGGTGCGGCAATCACCAGCAGCGAGCCCGTCTCGCTGTACACAGTGGACTGGACGCCGCTGACCACTGCGGGCACCGACCCAGCCGGGCTGGTCACCGTGGCGGATCTGGCCGAACTCACCGAGATCCCGCCGACCGTCCTTTTCCCACTGTCCACAGTGGCCGGTGACCCGGTTAGCTCCGCGCACGACACCGCCGAGTTGACCCTGAACCTGGTGCAGCAGTGGCTGGCCGAACAGTACGATGGCTCGCGGCTGGTGCTGATCACCCAGGGCGCGCGCTCCGGTCAGGACCTGGCCGCAGCCACCGCCTGGGGCCTGGTGCGCACCGCGCTCTCCGAACATCCCGGCCGCTTCGGCCTCCTGGACATCGAGTCCACTGAGGACATTCCACTCGCCCTGCCGCACCTGGCCGAGGGCAACGAACCACAGCTCGCCGTCATCGACGGCCAGGTCTGCGTGCCCCGCCTGGTTCCCGACACCAGCACCCTGCTCGCCCCGATCCACCGCCGGGACTGGCGGATGGACGCCCGCAACCCCGGCTCGGTGGACGGACTCGGCCTGGTGCCGACCACCGCCGCCGACCTCCCGCTCACCGAGGGCAAGGTGCGGGTGGCGATCCGCGCCGCGGGCATCAACTTCCGCGATGTGCTCGGCACCCTCGGCTACGGCAAGGTCCTCGACCAGATCGAGGGCATGGCCGGGCAGATGGGCGCCGAAGCCGTCGGCGTGGTGGTGGAAACCGGTCCTGGCGTTGACGATCTGGCCCCCGGTGACCGGGTGCTCGGTGTGGTTGACGGCGGATTCGGGCCGATGGTGGTCGTCGATCACCGGCACGTGGCCCGGATCCCGGCCGACTGGACCGACGTCGAGGCCGCCAGCGTGCCCGCCGCCTACCTCACCGCCTACTACGGCCTGGTCGACATCGCCGCGCTCAAGCCCGGCGAGAAGGTGCTCATCCACGCCGGCACCGGCGGCGTCGGCATGGCCGCCATCCAGCTCGCCCAGCACCTGGGCGCCGAGGTCTACGCCACCGCCAGCGAACCCAAGTGGGACACCCTGCGCGGCCTCGGCATCCCCGACGACCACATCGCCTCCACCCGCACCCTGGACTTCGCCACCCAGTTCCCCGCCGTGGACGTGGTGCTCAACTCCCTGGCCAACGAATTCGTGGACGCCTCGCTCGGCCTGCTCGCCCCCGGCGGCCGGTTCGCCGAGATGGGCGTCAACGACGTACGCACCGAAGCCGAACTCGCGCCGTGGCCCGGCGTGGTCTACGAGGCGTTCCACGTCGACGAGGCCGGTCCGGAACGCACCCGCGGGATGCTCAACGAGCTGCTCGAACTCTTCGAGCAGGGGGCGATCACCCCGCTGCCCACCAGGTCCTGGGACCTGCGGCGCGCGGTGGACGCCTTCCGGTTCATGAGTCAGGCCAAGCACACCGGCAAGCTCGTGCTCACCATCCCGCGCACCTGGGACACCAGTCGCGCGGTGCTGATCACCGGCGGCACCGGCGGCCTCGGCCGCGAACTCGCCCGGCACCTGGCGAGTCAGGGCTTCGACTGGCTGGTGCTGGCCAGCCGCAGCGGCGCCAACGCCGAAGGCGCCACCGAACTGGCCGAGGAACTCGCCGCCACCGGCACCCGCGCCGAGATCGTCGCCTGCGACACCAGCGATCCCGCTGCGGTGCAAGCACTTGTCGCCGACCTGACCGCACGCGGCGGACTCACCGCCGTGGTGCACGCGGCCGGGGTCCTGGACGACGCCACTGTGGACAGTCTCACCCCCGACCAGCTGCACCGGGTGCTGCGGCCCAAGATCGACGCCGCCTGGCACCTGCACCAGGCCACCCGCGAACTCGACCTGGCCGGATTTGTGGTCTTCTCCTCCGCCACCGGCGTGCTCGGCACCGCAGGCCAGGCCAACTACGCCGCGGCGAATGCCTGGCTGGACGCGCTGTGCCAGCAACGCCGCGCCGACGGTTTGGCCGCGGTGTCCCTGGCCTGGGGCGCCTGGGCGCAGGCCACCGGGATGACCGGCCACCTCAGCGCCGCCGACCACGACCGGTTGCGGCGCAAGGGAATTGTGCCGTTCACGGTGGCGCAGGGCCTGGCCATGTTCGACGCGGCCGCAGCCACCGACCGGGCCCTCACCCTGCCGCTGGTGCTGGACCGCAACGCCCTCGCAGCCGACCCGGACCTGTCCGCGGTACTGCGCGAACTGACCAAAAAGGACCGCCGCAGCGCCGCCAAGACCAGTACCGGCGCGGGTGGTCTGGAGGCCAGGCTGGCCACGCTGAGCCCCGAGGCCCGGCGCGAACTGCTCGGCGCCATCGCCCGCGAACACGTGGCCGCGGTACTCGGCTTCAGCGGCGCGGACGCGGTCGCTCCCGACCGCACGTTCAAGGACCTCGGCTTCGACTCGCTCACCGCGGTCGAGCTGCGCAACAAGCTCGGCGCGGCGGTGGGCAGGCGACTGCCCGCCACCCTGGTGTTCGACTACCCGACGATCAACGCGCTGGTCGGGCACCTGCTCACCGAGTTCAACCTGACCGACCTGACCCGGGTCGAATCACCGCTGGAACTGTTGGGACAGCTGGAAACCGCGCTCACCGACCCGGCCGCGGCCCGCGCCGACCGGGCCGTGCTGCTGCGGCGACTGGACGAACTCGCCGCCGCGCTGCGGCGCGACGAACCGCGCGAGGACGGACCCTCCGAAGCCGACATCAACTCGGTGTCGGTGGAGGAACTGTTCGACCTCATCGACGACAACTTCGCTGCACCGCAGGAATGACGAGCTCTGTAGCCGACGGGCAGGTACACCGGATGCCAGAACAGCAGGACAAGGTTGTCGACTACCTCCGCAAGGTCACGGTCGACCTGCGCCGCGCGCGCCAGCGCATCGAGGAGCTTGAGGCGCAGGGCCGGGAGCCGATCGCGGTCGTGGGCATCGGCTGCCGGTTCCCTGGCGGCGTGCGCGGGCCAGAAGACCTGTGGGAACTGGTCCGGGACGAGCGGGACGTCATGTCCGGCGTGCCCGCCGACCGGAACTGGCCGACCGGCGGGGTGGATTTCCCTCGGGTCGGCGGCTTCCTGGACGACGCGGCCATGTTCGACTCCGAGTTCTTCGGCATGTCCCCCCGGGAGTCGCTGACCGCCGACGCCCAGCATCGGCTGCTGCTGGAAACCTCCTGGGAGGCACTGGAACACGCCCGGATCGACCCGGAAACCCTGAAGGGCAGCCGGACCGGCGTCTACACCGGCCTGGTCTACGGCGACTACGGCGACCTGCTCGACCCCGAGGACTCCCGCGGCTACCTGAGCCTGAACAGCGCGCCCAGCGTCGCCTCCGGCCGGGTCTCCTACGCCCTCGGTCTGGAAGGCCCCGCGGTCACCGTCGACACCGGCTGCTCCTCCTCGCTGGTCACCATCCACCTGGCCATGCGCGCGCTGCGCAACGGCGAGTGCAACCTGGCCCTGGCCGGTGGCGCCTCGGTGATGACCCAGCCCACCGCGTTCATCGAGTTCACCCGCCAGGGCGGACTCGCCCCCGACGGCCGCTGCAAGGCATTCTCCGACTCCGCCAACGGCACCGCCTGGGCCGAGGGCGTCGGCGTGATCGTGCTGGAACGCCTCTCCGACGCCCGCCGCAACGGCCACCGGGTCCTCGCGGTGATCACCGGCAGCGCGATCAACCAGGACGGCGCCTCCAACGGCCTCACCGCCCCCAACGGACCGTCCCAGCAACGCGTCATCCAGGACGCGCTGCGCGAGGCCCGACTGTCCACTTCGGACGTCGACGTGGTGGAGGCACACGGCACCGGCACCACCCTGGGCGACCCGATCGAGGCCCAGGCCCTGCTCAACACCTACGGCCAGGGCCGGGAAATCCCCCTGCTGCTGGGTTCGATCAAGTCCAACCTGGGCCACACCCAGGCCGCGGCCGGCGTGGCCGGTGTGATCAAGATGGTGCAGGCCGTGCGCTACGGCGTGGCGCCCAAGACCTTGCACGTCACCGAACCCTCGGCACACGTGGACTGGTCGGTCGGCGCGGTGGAACTGCTGACCGAGACCACCCCGTGGCCCGCCGTCGACCGCCCGCGCCGCGCGGCCGTGTCCTCCTTCGGCGTCAGCGGCACCAACGCGCACATCGTGATCGAGCAGGCCCCCGAGGAGGCCGAATCCACTGAGCCCGCAACGGCTCCGGCCGTGGTGCCGGTGGCGTTGTCGGCCAAGGTCGAGCCCGCACTGCGTGGCCAGGCCGCGCGACTGGCCGCACTGCTGAGCGGTCCGGACGCGCCGACCGCGCTGGACGCCGGGTTCTCCTCGATCTCCTCGCGGGCCGCGCTGGCGGTGCGGTCGGTAGTGGTCGGTGCGGATGCGGGCGAGCTTTCCGGGCTGTTGCAAGGCTTTGCCGACACCGGGTTCGCCGAGGCTGGGGGAGTGGTCTCAGGCACGGTGTTCACGGGCGGCAACTCGGTCTTCGTTTTCCCTGGCCAGGGCTCGCAGTGGGTCGGCATGGCCCTCGAACTGCGCGAGCAGTACCCGGTGTTCGCCGCGCGACTGGACGAATGCGCGGAAGCCCTTGCACCGCATGTGGATTGGAACCTGGTCGACGCACTCGGCGACGAGCAGCTGCTCGCCCGGGTCGACGTCGTGCAGCCGGTCACCTGGGCCGTGAACGTCTCGCTCGCCGCGGTCTGGCAGTCGCTCGGTGTGCAGCCGGACGCGGTGGTTGGCCACTCGCAGGGCGAGGTCGCGGCCGCGGTCGTGGCTGGTGGATTGTCGTTGCAGGACGGTGCTTTGGTCGTCGCCCGGCGGTCGCAGTTGATCGCCCGGGTGCTGGCCGGGCGTGGTGGTATGGCCTCGGTGGCGTTGCCCGTCGCCGAGGTCGAAGCCCGCCTCATCGACGGCGTTGGCGTGGCCGCGGTCAACGGTCCGGCCGCCGTGGTGGTCTCCGGTGAGATCGGCGCGATCCAGGAATTCGTGCGCGGCTGCGAGGCCGATGGCGTGCGGGTCAAGCAGATCGCGGTGGACTACGCCTCGCACTCGCACTTCGTGGCCGAGCTGGAAACCGAACTGGGCCAGCTGCTCGCCGAGGTGCGTCCGCAGGCCGGTGCGGTGCCGTTCTACTCCACGGTCACCGACGGCTGGCTGGACACCACCGAGCTGAACGGCGGCTACTGGTTCCGCAACCTGCGTCAGCGGGTCGGCTTCCACACCGCCATCGAGGGCCTGATCCGCGCCGGACACACCCGGGTCGTCGAGGTCAGCCCGCACCCCGTGCTGGCCGCCGAAATCCAGGCCACCCTGGACCTGATCGGCGCCGAGGGCGTGGTCACCGGCACCCTGCGCCGCGGCGAGGGCGGGGCCCGGCGACTGCTGGAATCCGTTGGCCAGTGGTGGGTGCGCGGCGGCAAGGTGGACTGGGCGGCCTGGTTCGCCGGGTCCGGCACCCAGGTGGACCTGCCCACCTACGCCTTCCAGCGCCAGCGTTACTGGCCGGCCCCGCGCATCGGTGGCGACGCCGCCGCGTTCGGCCTGACCGCCACCCGGCACCCGGTGCTCGGCGCGGCCGTCCCGCTCGGCGACGGCTCGGGCACTGTGCTCACCGGCCGCCTGTCCCGGGAAACCCATCCCTGGCTTGCTGATCAGGCCACCGTGCCGGGCAGCGCGCTGCTGGAACTGGTGGTGCGCGCGGCCGATGAGGTCGGCTACGCCCGGGTGGCCAGCCTGACCGAACTGACTCCGCTGGTCCTGCCCGACGGCGGGTCCCAGATCCAGATCGTCATCGGCGCGGCAGGCGACGACCGACGCACCGTGTCGGTGCACGCCCGCCCGGCCGACTCCGATGAGGAGTGGACCCGGCACGCGTCGGGCCAGCTTGCCAAGAACCCGCGCGAACTGGACCTGTCTAGCGAAGGTGGACAGGTCACCGAGGTGTCGCTGCCCGACGGCGCCACCGACCCCGGCTTCGGCCTGCACCCCGGGTTGCTGCACGCCGCGATCGAGGACGACCTGCGACCGGTGGAATGGCAGGACGTCACCCTGCACGCCACCGGAGCCAGCACGCTGAAGGTGCGGCTGACCGGGCTGGGCGGGGACGAGTGGGAACTGGTCGCGACCGATCCCTCCGGCGACCCAGTGCTCACCGCCCGCTCGGTCACCCTGCGCGCGGTCGAGATCGCGGCGGAGTCCGGGGCCGACCTATTCACCCTGGACTGGGCAACGCTGACCGACGTACCGGCGGAACAGCCCGACCGCGTGCCTACCGACCGTTCGGTAGAGACGCAGCCAGAGGTGGTCCTCGCCGAGATCGCCACCCGGGGCGACGACCTCGACGCCGTCCACCACGCCACCGCCCAGACCCTCGAACTCGTCCGCGACTGGCTGGCCCAGGGCAATCCCGCCCGCCTGGCCATCGTCACCCCCGACTCCGGCCCGGCCGCCGCAGCCGTGGGCGGCTTCCTCCGCTCGGTCAGCGCCGAACACCCCGGTCGCTTCACCCACCTCGCCGTGCCCGCGGGCACCGACCCCGCCGTCGCCCTGCCCTTCCTCAGCGACGACGAACCCCGCCTGCGCATCCACAACGGCCAGGTTCAGGCCGCCCGCCTGCGCCGCCACACTCCCGAATCCACCGCACTCACCTGGGATCGCGACGCCACCGTTCTGATCACCGGCGGCACCGGCGGATTGGGCAGCGCGCTCGCCCGGCACCTGGCCGCCCAGGGCTTCCGCCGCCTGGTCCTGGCCAGCCGCCGCGGCCCGGACGCCCCCGGCGCCGCCGAACTGTGCGCGGAACTCGGCGCCCAGGCCATCGCCTGCGATCTGTCCACTGTGGACTCGGTCCAGCAGCTGATCGACAGTGTTGACGGCCCGCTCACCGCGGTCGTGCACGCCGCCGGTGTGCTGGACGACGCCGTGGTCGAATCCCTGACCGCCGAACGACTCTCCGCCGTGCTCCGGCCCAAGTTCGACGCCGCCTGGCACCTGCACGAAGCCACTCGCGACCGGAACCTCGCCGGATTCGTGGTCTTCTCCTCGGCCGCCGGGATCTTCGGCAACGCGGGCCAGGCCGCCTACACCGCCGCCGACGCCGCCCTGGACGAACTGGTCCGCGACCGCCGATCCAGGGGCCTGCCCGGCCTCGCGATCTCCTGGGCCGCCTGGGAAATCGGCCTGTCCGCCGCGCTGACCGAGACCGACCGGCAGCGGATGATCGCCGCCGGATTCCGCCAGCTCACCGCCACTGAGGGCCTGGCTGCCTTCGACCGGCTGATTGCCACCAACACCGCGTCCGCACTGGTCGCGCCAATCGACTTCGCCGCCGTGCGCCGCCAGGACGTGCTGCCGCCCGTGCTGCGCGAGTTCGCGGGTAAGCGCGGGGTGCGCCGGGGCAAGGCCGCGCTGGCCGGGGTGTCCGGCCTGCTCAGCGGCACCCGCGCCGAACAGCTCACCGCCGTGCGCGAACTGGTGCGGGCCCGGGTCGCCGCCGTGCTGCGGCACACCGGCGAGGTCCCCGTGGACCGGGCCTTCCGCGAACTGGGCTTCGACTCGATGACTGCGGTCGAACTCAGCCGCGCCCTCGCCGAAGCCACCAAACTCGCCCTGCCCACCACGCTGGTGTTCGAGTACCCCAACGTGATCGCCCTCGCCGACCACCTCCTCGCCGAGCTGACCGGGTCCGACGACCTCGCCGTCACCGACCGGCCGACCCGGCGGATCGACGACTCCGACCCGATCGTCATCGTCGGCATGGGCTGCCGCTACCCGGGCGGCGTGGTCGACCCGGACGGCCTGTGGCAGCTGGTCACCGACGGCGTGGACGCCATCACCGAGTTCCCCACCGACCGAGGCTGGGACGTCGAGGGGATCTACGACCCCGACCCGGACCGGCGCGGCACCACCTACGTGCGCTCCGGCGGCTTCCTGCACGACGCCGCCGAATTCGACGCCGCCTTCTTCGGCATGTCCCCGCGCGAGGCCATGGCCACCGACGCCCAGCAGCGACTCCTGCTGGAAACCACCTGGGAAGCCCTGGAACGCGCCGGCATCGAGCCGAGGTCGTTGCGCGGCAGTGACTCCGGCGTGTTCACCGGTGTGATCTACACCGACTACGGGCCGCTGCTGGCCGCCGACTTCGAGGGCGAGCAGAGCATCGGCAGCACGCACAGCGTCGCCTCCGGCCGCGTCGCCTACACCCTGGGTCTGGAGGGCCCGGTGGTCTCGGTGGACACGGCGTGCTCCTCCTCGCTGGTGTCCCTGCACCTGGCCGCCCAGTCCCTGCGCGCCGGCGAATGCTCCCTCGCCATCGCCGGTGGCGCGACCGTGATGTCCACGCCCACCGCGTTCGTGGAGTTCTCCCGGCAGCGGGTGATGTCCGCGGACGGCCGCTGCAAGGCATTCTCCAACTCCGCCGACGGCACCGGCTGGTCCGAGGGCGTCGGTGTCGTTGTGCTGGAACGGCTTTCCGACGCACGCCGCAACGGCCACCGGATCCTGGCTGTGCTCAAGGGCTCCGCGATCAACTCCGACGGCGCCTCCAACGGCCTCACCGCCCCCAGCGGCACCGCGCAGCGCAAGGTGATCCGCGCGGCGCTGAACTCCGCCGGACTGTCCACTTCGGATGTTGACGTGGTGGAGGCGCACGGTACCGGCACCTCGCTCGGCGACCCGATCGAGGCCCGCGCCTTGCTCGCCACCTACGGCCAGGACCGGGACCAGCCGCTGCTGCTCGGCTCGCTCAAGTCCAACATCGGCCACAGCCAGGCCGCCGCCGGCGTCGGTGGCGTGATCAAGATGGTGCAGGCCATGCAGCGCGGGATCGTGCCGCGCACCCTGCACCTCACCGAGCCCTCCGACCAGGTCGACTGGTCCAGCGGCGAGGTCCGGCTGCTCACCGAAGAGGTGCCCTGGCCCGAGGTCGGCCGCCCGCGCCGGTCCGCGGTGTCCTCCTTCGGCATCAGCGGCACCAACGCACACGTCATCCTGGAACAGGCCCCGCCGGAGCCCGAACGCCCCACCATCGAGGCCGACCTGGTCCCGCTGCCAGTGGCCGCGCGAACCGCAGCCGCGCTGGACGAGCAGATCGCCCGCCTGCGCCCGTTGCTCACCGCCGAGTCCACTGTGGACATCGCCTACTCGCTCGCCACCACCCGCACCGCCTTCGAACACCGCGCGGTCCTGCTGGGCGACCACGAAATCGCCCGCGGCACCACCGTCGAGGGCGCGACCGCGTTCGTCTTCTCCGGCCAGGGCGCGCAGCGCCTGGGCATGGGCCGCGAGCTGCACGCTCGCTTCCCGGCGTTCGCCGAGGCTTTTGACGCGGTGCTCGCCGAGTTGGCCCAACTGGTACGCCCGGTTGGCCCAAGTGGGCGTACGAGTTTGCCCAAGTGGTCCGATTTGCGCGAGGTGATCTGGGGCGAGGACGCCGACCAGCTCAACCAGACCGGCTGGGCGCAGCCGGCGATCTTCGCCATCGAGGTCGCGTTGTTCCGGCTGCTCGAATCCTGGGGTGTGCGCCCCGACTACCTGGTCGGCCACTCCATTGGCGAGATCGCGGCCGCGCACGTGTCCGGCATCCTCTCGCTCACCGACGCCTGCGCGCTGGTCTCGGCCCGTGCCCGGCTGATGCAGGCGCTGCCCGCCGGTGGCGCGATGCTGGCGGTCGAAGCCGACGAGGCCGAGGTCGCCGAAGTCCTCGCGGACCGGCCCGCGGTGTCCATTGCCGCGATCAACGCCGCCCGCAACATCGTGCTGGCGGGCGAGGCTGAGGCGGTGGCCGAGGTCAAGGAGGTCCTCGGCGGACGCGGGCGGCGCACCAAGCTGCTCTCGGTCAGCCACGCCTTCCACTCCCCGCTGATGGAGCCCATGCACGCCGAATACGGCGAATCCCTTGGCTCGATCAGCTTCCGCGAACCGCGCATCCCGGTGATCTCCACAGTCACCGGCGAACTCGCCCTGGGCGAGGACCTGCGCAGCACCGAGTACTGGGTGCGCCAGGTGCGCGAGCCAGTGCGGTTCGCCGCGGCGATCTCGGCCCTGGCGGCCGCGCGTGTCCGGACCGTGCTGGAGGTCGGCCCGGATGGACTGTTGTGCGCGGCCGCCGCCGAGTCGCTGCCCGAGCAGGCCGTGGTCACCTCGCTGCTGCGCGCCGACCGATCGGTAGAGGCCGAATCAGTGCTGGCCGGGGTCGCGGGTCTGCACGTGGCCGGAACCCCGGTGGACTGGACCCGGCTGCTGCCCGCCGCCGGGGTGGTCGAGCTGCCCACCTACCCGTTCCAGCACCGCCGCTACTGGCCCGAGGTGGCCGTCACTAGCGGCGGAACCCTGTTCGGCGTGGACTGGCTGCCCCAGACCGTCCAGGCCATCGAAAACCCGCCCGCCGTGGTCCTCGCCGAGGCCGGGCAGGCCACGGACGACCCGGACGCCGTGCTCAACGCGGCCACCGAGGCACTCACCCTGGTGCAGCGCTGGCTGACCGAGGAAACCGACCGCCTGGTCGTGGTCACCCCGGTCGAGGGCCTGGCCGCCGCGGCCGTGGCCGGCGTGATCCGCTCCGCCGCCGCCGAATACCCGGGTCGCTTCCTGCACCTGGCCGCCAACACCCCGGTCGAGGTCGAACTCGCCACCCCGCACCTCACCGGCGAGGAACCCAGCCTGCTGGTCCGCGCCGGTCAGGTGCTCGCACCCCGGTTCGGGCCGCTCCAGCCGCGGGTGGCCGAGGCGAGCTGGGACCGCGAGCGCACAGTGCTGATCGCCGGTGGCACCGGCGGCATCGGCCGCGCCCTCGCCAACCACCTGGTCGGCCAGGGTTTCCGCCGCCTGGTCCTGGCCAGCCGCAGTGGTCCCGCAGCCGAGGGCATCACCGAGTGGGCCGCCGGAATCGACGCCGACGTGCGGATCGTGGCCTGCGACCTGGCCGACCGGAACGCGGTCGCTGACCTGGTCAACGGCATCGAGGACCTCGGCGCGGTCGTGCACTCCGCCGGAGTCGTGGACGACGCGCTGATCCCGGCACTCACCCCGGACCGCCTCGCGACTGTGTTGCGTGCCAAGGTCGACGGGGCCTACCACCTGCACGAAGCCACCCGCGAACTCGACCTGCAGGCGTTCGTGGTCTTCTCCTCGCTCGCCGGCATCGTCGGCGCCCGCGGTCAGGCCAGTTACGCCGCCGCGAACGCCGCCCTGGACGAACTCGCCCGCGCCCGCCGCGCCGCCGCTCTGCCCGGACTCTCCATCGCCTGGGGCCCGTGGACGGTCGGCATGGCCACCGGGCTCTCCGCCGACGACTGGCAGTCGCTGTCCCACGTCGGCCTCACCGGGATGACCGAGGCACAGGGCCTGGCCCTGTTCGACCGCGCCATCGCCGGTGCGTCGGACGTGGTCGCCGGCGCCCGCCTGGACGCCACGGTGCTCAGCCAGTCCGCCGCCGTGCCGCATGCCCTGCGTGCCCTGGCCACCCCGGCCGCCCCACAGTCCACTGTGGACGCACCCGTCGTCCGCGCCAGCAGCCCGGCCGAACTCCGCGCGCTCATCGGCGACCGGATCGCCGCGGTACTGCGCTACGCCGACGGTATCGCCGAGGACACCCCCTTCGGCGACCTCGGCTTCACCTCGCTGTCCGCGGTGGAACTCAGCCGCGCGCTGTCCGCGGCCACCGGCCTGGCGCTGCCTGCCACGCTGGCCTTCGACTACTCCACCGTCACCGCGCTCGCCGACTACCTGCACCGGGAACTCACCGGCGGCCAGGCCGTGCGCACCGCGACCCCGGTCGCCACGGTCGACCAGTCCGATCCGATCGTGATCGTCGGCATGGGCTGCCGCTTCCCCGGCGGCATTGACAGTCCGCAGGCGTTGTGGAGCCTGGTGGAGGCCGGTGGCGACGCGCTCACCGAGTTCCCCGCCGACCGCGGCTGGCCCCTCGATTCGCTGTACCACGAGGACCCGGACCACCCCGGCACCGTGTACGTGAAGTCCGGCTACTTCCTGCGCGAAGCGGACACCTTCGACGCGGACTTCTTCGGCATGTCCCCGCACGAAGCCGCCGCCACCGACCCGCAGCAGCGGCTGCTGCTGGAAACCTCCTGGGAGGCCCTGGAACACGCGGGCATCCCGCCACACCGGTTGCGCGGCAGCAAAACCGGCGTGTTCACCGGCGTCAGCGCCACCGACTACGGCACCCTGCTCGGCGCGGAGTACGAAGGCCACCGCTCCACCGGCAGCATCGCCAGCGTCGCCTCCGGCCGGGTCGCCTACCTGTTCGGCCTGGAGGGCCCGGTCCTCAGCCTGGACACGGCCTGCTCCTCCTCGCTGGTCGCGCTGCACCTGGCCGCCCAGGCCCTGCGCTCCGGCGAATGCTCCCTGGCCCTGGCCGGTGGCGTCACCGTGATGTCCACTCCGGCCGCGCACATCGAATTCTCCCGGCAGCGGGCGCTGGCCCCGGATGGCCGGTGTAAGGCGTTCTCCGACACCGCTGACGGCACCGCCTGGTCCGAGGGCGTCGGCGTGCTCGTGCTCGAACGGCTCTCCGACGCACAGCGACACGGGCACCGGATTCTGGCTGTGGTCAAGGGATCCGCGGTCAACTCCGACGGCGCTTCCACCGGCCTCACCGCCCCCAACGGACCGGCCCAGCAGCGGGTGATCCAGGAAGCCCTTGCCGCCGCCGGACTGTCCACTTCGGACGTTGACGTGGTGGAGGCGCACGGCACCGGCACCCGGCTCGGCGACCCGATCGAGGCCCAGGCCCTGCTCGCCACCTACGGGCAGGACCGGGAAGCCCCGCTGTGGCTGGGTTCGCTCAAGTCCAACATCGGGCACACCCAAGCCGCCGCGGGGGTCGGCGGGATCATCAAGATGGTGCAGTCCATGCAGCACGGGATCGTGCCGCGCACCCTGCATGTCACCGAGCCGTCCGCCCAGGTGGACTGGTCCACCGGCGAGATCCGCCTGGTCACTGAAGCAGTCGAGTGGACCTCACCGGACCGGCCGCGTCGCGCCGCGGTCTCCGCGTTCGGCGTGAGCGGCACCAACGCGCACGTGATCCTGGAACAGCCGCCAATCGCCGCTCCCGCAACGGAAACCCCGTCCGAGGACCTGGTCCCGCTGCTGGTCTCGGCCAAGAACCCGGACGCGCTGGACGCCCAGATCGAGCGGGTGCAGGCGATCCTGGCACACGAGCCGGTCACCGATGTCGCTTACTCACTGGCCTTCCGCCGCACCGGGTTCAGCCACCGCTCGGTGCTGCTCGACGGCGCGGCTGTGGCCCGCGGTGTGGTCATCCCCGGCAAGACCGCTTTTGTCTTCTCCGGCCAAGGTGCGCAACGCCTGTGCATGGGACGCGATCTGTACCAGCGTTTCCCGGTCTTCGCCGCCGCTTTCGACGCCGTGCTCGCCGAGTTCGACGACGATCTGCGCGCGGTGATCTGGGGCGAGGACGCCGCCGCGCTCAACCAGACCGGCTCAGCCCAGCCCGCCCTGTTCGCGATCGAGGTCGCGCTGTTCCGGCTGGTCGAGACCTGGGGCGTGCGTCCCGACTACCTGGTCGGCCACTCCATCGGCGAACTCGCCGCCGCGCACGTCGCCGGCGTGCTGTCGCTGACCGACGCCTGCGCGCTGGTCTCGGCCCGCGCCCGGCTGATGCAGGCCCTGCCCACCGGCGGCGCGATGGTCGCCGTGGCAGCGGGGGAGGACCTGGTCACCGACCTGATCAACGGCCGCGAGGGCGTCTCCATCGCCGCGATCAACGCGCCGGAAAGCCTGGTGCTCTCCGGTGACGCGGACGCCGTGCACGAGGTCGCCGAAGCCATTGCCGCCCAGGGCATCCGCACCAAGAAGCTCCCGGTCAGCCATGCCTTCCACTCCACGCTGATGGACCCGATGCTCACCGAGTTCGCCGCCGCCATCGACGGGATTTCCGTTGGACAGGCCAGCATCCCGGTGATCTCCACGGTCGGTGAGGTCACCGACTTCGGCAGCCCGGACTACTGGGTCCGCCAGGTCCGCGAGCCGGTCCGGTTCGCCGACGCGCTGGCCACCCTGGCCGAGGCGGGCGTGCGCGCGGTGCTGGAACTCGGCCCCGGCTCCACCCTCGGCGTCGCAGTGGCCGAAGCCCTGCCCGCCGAGGCCGCGGTGACCTCGCTGCTGCACGCGGATCAGGCCGACGAGCGGCGCTCGCTGCTGCGCGGCCTGGCCGAACTGCACGTGGCCGGCGTCGGGATCGACTGGCCGAGTTTGATCCCCGCCGCGACCCTGGTGGACCTGCCGACCTACGCCTTCCAGGGCAGGCGGCACTGGCCCACCACCCAGTTTGCCCAAGCGGGCGTACCAGTTGGGCCAACTGGCCGTACCACTTGGGCCAACTCGGCGGATGTGGCGGTGGCCGAGCCCGTGGTGCTCGACCGCTCGGCCGAGGACCAGGCCCGCGCGCTGCGGGAACTGGTCAGCGAACGGGTCGCGGCCGTGCTCGGTCACCCGGGCCGGATCCCGGCCGACCGGCCGTTCCAGGAACTCGGCTTCGACTCCCTGCTGGCCCTGCGCCTGAGCCGCGGCCTCTCCGCCGCTACCGGCCTGAACCTGCCCGCCACGCTGGCCTTCGACTACCCGACCGTCGCTGTGCTCAGTGAGTTCCTGCTCCGGGAAATCTCCGGCGCACCGAGCGCCGACGGCCACCAGCAGGGACCGATCGCCGCCGACGAACCCATCGCGATCGTCGGCATCGGCTGCCACTTCGCCGGTGGCGTGGACGGCCCGGACGCGTTGTGGGACCTGGTTTCCGACGGCATCGACGCCACCACCGACTTCCCGGTCAACCGCGGCTGGGACCTCGGCAACCTCTACGACCCGGACCCCGACCGCAAGGGCCGCAGCTACACCCGCCGCGCCGGTTTCCTGCACGAGGCGGGCGAATTCGACCCCGGTTTCTTCGGCATGTCGCCGCGGGAGGCCGTGGCCACCGACCCGCAGCAGCGGCTGCTGCTGGAAACCTCCTGGGAAGCTCTGGAACAGGCCGGGATCGACCCGAAGGCGTTGCGCGGCACAGCAACCGGTGTGTTCACCGGGTTGAGCTGCAATGACTACCCGAACCTGCTCGGCCAGGAATACGAAGGCCACCAGGCCACCGGCGGCCTGGCCAGCGTCGCCTCCGGCCGGGTCGCCTACGCGCTCGGCCTGGAAGGCCCGACCGTCACCGTCGACACCGCCTGCTCCTCCTCGCTGGTCGCGCTGCACCTGGCCGCGCAGGCGTTGCGGGCCGGGGAATGCGGGCTGGCACTGGCCGGTGGCGTGACCGTGATGTCCACCCCGGCCGGGTTCATCGAGTTCTCCCGCCAGCGCGCGCTGTCCCCGGACGGCCGCAGCCGGTCCTTCTCCGACGACGCCGACGGCGTGGCCTGGGGCGAGGGCGTCGGCGTGCTGGTCCTCGAACGGCTCTCCGACGCCAAGCGCCACGGGCACCGGATCTTGGCCGTGGTCAAGGGATCCGCCATCAACTCCGACGGCGCCTCCAACGGCCTGTCCGCCCCCAGCGGCCCGGCCCAGCAGCGGGTGATCCGCTCCGCGCTGGCCAGCGCCGGACTGTCCACTTCGGACATCGACGTGGTGGAGGCGCACGGCACCGGCACCACCCTGGGCGACCCGATCGAGGCTCAGGCCCTGCTCGCCACCTACGGGCAGCACCGGGAAGAGCCGCTGTGGCTGGGGTCGCTGAAGTCCAACATCGGGCACACCCAGGCAGCAGCCGGTGTCGGCGGGATCATCAAGATGGTGCAGGCCCTGCGGTACGGGATCATGCCGAAGTCGCTGCACATCACCGAACCCTCCACCAAGGTCGACTGGTCCACTGGCTCGGTCGAACTGCTCGCCGAGGCGCGGCCCTGGCCCGAGGTTGAACGGCCGCGCCGCGCGGCGGTGTCCTCCTTCGGGGTCAGCGGCACCAACGCGCACGTGATCATCGAGCAGGCCCCGGAGATCGAGGAACCGGTCTCCGCCAACGGATCCGGCCTGGTCGCCTCCGGCGGCGTGGTCCCGTGGGTGCTCTCCGGCTCGGCCGCATCCGCTTTGCGCGGACAGGCAGCCAAGCTCGCCGACTACACCGGGGCTGACCCGGTCGACCTCGGCTGGTCCCTCGCTACCACCAGAGCCACCCTGGAACATCGTGCCGTGGTCGTGGCACCCAGCACCGCCGAAACCGTTGCCGCACTGGCTGATCTGGCCAACGACGAGCCCTCCGGCTACGTGGTCAGCGGCCAGGCATCGGTGGACGGCCGGGTCGCGTTCGTCTTCCCCGGCCAGGGCGCGCAGTGGGTCGGCATGGGTGCCGAACTGCTCAAGTCCTCGCCGGTCTTCGCCGCCCGCCTGGCCGAAGTCGCCGCGGCACTGGACCCGCTCACTGGGTGGTCGCTGCTGGATGTCGTGTCCGGCGGCGGTGAGCTGGACCGGGTGGACGTGGTGCAGCCGGTGTCCTTCGCGATGATGGTTTCCCTTGCCGCGGTATGGGAATCCGCGGGTGTCCGGCCGCACGCGGTGATCGGGCACTCCCAGGGCGAGATCGCCGCCGCCTGCGTCACTGGCGCGCTCTCCCTGACCGACGCCGCCAAGGTGGTCGTCCTGCGCAGCAAGGCCATCGCGAACGGCCTGGCCGGACGCGGCGGCATGATGTCGGTGGCCGCCCCCGCCGAGGCGATCGACCTCACCCCGTGGGCGGACACGATTTCCGTCGCCGCCATCAACGGCCCCAGCGCCACGGTGGTCGCCGGTGATGTGCAGGCCATGGAACAGCTCGCCGAATGGTGCGCCGAACGCGGCAACCGGACCCGGGTGATCCCGGTGGACTACGCCTCGCACAGCCACCACGTCGACCTCCTCGAAGCCGAACTGGCCGAGGTGCTCGCTGGCATCACCATCCAGGAGGGCTCGGTGCCCTGGTGGTCCACAGTGGACAATCAGTGGCTCGACCCGGCGGAAGTGCCAGCCGACTACTGGTTCCGCAACCTGCGCCAGACCGTGCAGTTCGGCCAGGCCGTCGGCGCGCTCGCCGATGCAGGGTACGCCGCGTTCGTCGAGGTCAGCAGCCACCCGGTGCTCACCGCCGCCATCCAGGAAACCCTGGACGGCCGCAACCTGCCCGACACCGTGGTCACCGGCACCCTGCGTCGCGAGGACGGCGGCGCCACCCGGCTGCTGCTGAGCCTGGCCCAGCTGCACGTGCGCGGCATCCCGGTGGACTGGCCGCGACTGTTCCTCGGCGCGGGCGGCAAGCGGATCTCCTTGCCCACCTACGCCTTCCAGCGCGAGCTGTACTGGGCTGAACCGTCCGAGGTCGTGGCCGGAGTTGCCGACAGCGAGTTCTGGACCTCGGTCGAACAGGGCGATGTCACCGCACTGGCCGGATCGCTCGGCGTGGACGAAGCAGCCCTCGCGCCGATCCTGCCCGGCCTCACCTCCTGGCGACGCCGCCACCAGGAAGCCGTCGCGCTCGACCAGTGGTCCTACCGGATCGACTGGGCTCCGCTCACCACGCCCGGAACCGTTGCCCTGGAAGGAACCTGGCTGCTCGTCACCCGCGATAGCGGCGACCTGGCCGCCACCCTTGCCGACGGCCTCACCGCTCGCGGCGCCAAGGTCGTCCAGACCACCCCGGACCAGCTGGTCCCCGGCGACTACACCGGCATCCTGTCCCTGCCCGCCACCGACGACCAGCCCGCGGACACCCTCGCGCTGGTGCAGGCGGTGGAACGGGCGGGGCTGCTCGCGCCGGTGTGGGTGCTCACTCGCGGCGCGGTCGCGGTGACCGACCCGGCCGAACTGACCAGCGACTGGCAGCCGCAGCTGTGGGGCATGGGCATCGTGCTCGGCCTGGACCGCCCCGCGCTCTGGGGCGGCGTCATCGACCTGCCCGAACAGTTCGGCTCTGCCACGCTCGACCGGCTGGGCGCGGTGCTTACCGGCACCGAGGGCGAGGACCAGGTGGCCATCCGCGAATCCGCCGCCTTCGGCAGGCGCCTTCGCCGCGATCCCGTTGCCAGCGCACAAGCCTGGCAGCCACGCGGCACCGTGCTGGTCACCGGCGGCACCGGCGCACTCGGCGCGCACATCGCCCGCTGGGCCGCCACCAACGGCGCCGAGCGCCTGGTGTTGTTGAGCCGCAAGGGTCCTGAGGCCGACGGCGTCGCCGAACTCACCGCCGAACTGAACGAACTCGGTGCCGAAGTCACCGTCGCTGCCTGCGATGTCACCAACCGGGACCAGCTCGCCGAGGTCATCAACGCCATCCCGGCCGGGCAGCCGCTCACCGGCGTGGTGCACGCCGCGGGCATCGCCCGCCCGGAAACCCCGCTCTCGGAGATGTCCGCCGAGGAGTTCGCCCAGATCAGCCACGCCAAGATCACCGGCGCAGCGCACCTGGACGAGCTGCTGCGCGAGCACGACCTGGACGCGTTCGTCATGTTCTCCTCGGGGGCGGCGACCTGGGGCGGCAGCGGCCAGCTCGCCTACGCCGCGGGCAACGCCTACCTCGACGGCCTGGCACACGCTCGAAGGGCGCGCGGCCAGGCCGCGACCGCGATTGCCTGGGGCGCCTGGGGTGGCGAGGCCGGCATGGTCGACCGCGAGGCCGCCGAACAGCTCCGCCGGATGGGCCTGCACACCCTCGACCCGGCCCAGGCCACCCACGCCATGGCACTCGCGGTGGGCGAAGGCTCGCCGCACCGGGTGATCGCCGACATCGACTGGGAGCGTTTCGCCCCCGGCTACACCCTCACCCGCAGCCGCCCGCTGCTCAACGGCCTGCCCGAGGTGGTCGCCCTGCTCGCGCCGGAGGAACCGGCCGACGGGGCGGGCACCAGCGAGTTCGCCGCCAAGCTCAGTGGACTCACCGCCGAGGACCAGGACCGGATGCTCGTCGACCTGGTCCAGGCCGAGGCCGCCGCGGTGCTCGGCTACGCGGACAAGTCGGCGGTGGCGGACCGGGCGTTCAGCGATATCGGCTTCGACTCGCTGACCGCGGTGGAACTGCGCAACCGCCTCAACAAGCGCACCGGCCTGCGGCTGCCGGCCACCTCGGTGTTCGACCACCCCAGGGCCAGCGCGCTGGCCAAGCGGATCCGCACCGAACTCGGCCACACCGACAGCAACTCCCTGGAATACGTGCAGGCCCAGCTGGAACGCCTGGAAGCCAGCCTGCTCGCACTCCCGGCCGAGGCCGTCGAACAGGCCAAGCTCACCACCAGACTGCACCGCCTCACCGCCCGCCTCACCGAGAACTCGGCGGCCACCGGCGGCGGCACCGTCGCGGAGAACCTGGAGGCCGCGACGGCCGAGGACGTCTTCGCCTTCATCGACTCGGAGCTGGGCAATGACTAGCCGCCTGCCAGCCCGTCGACTTGGCCCAAGTCGTACGTCAAGTTGGCCCAACCGGGCGTACGACTTGGGCCAACTCGATGCCTACACCACCACTGGAGATCACCGATGAGCAGCGACGACAAGGTCCTCTCCTACCTCAAGAAGGTCACCGCCGAGCTGCACACCACCCGGCAGCGGCTGCGTGAGGCCGAGGCGGCGGTTGACGAGCCGATCGCCATCGTCGGCATGGGCTGCCGGTTCCCGGGCGGGGTGGCCTCGCCGGATGACCTGTGGGACCTGGTGCAGCGCGGCGGTGACGCGATCACGCCGTTCCCCAAGGACCGTGGCTGGGACCTGGAGAACCTGTTCGACCCGGACCCGGACGCGGTGGGCAAGACCTACGTCACCGAGGGCGGATTCCTCGACGGGGCAGGCGATTTCGACGCCGCGCACTTCGGCATGTCCCCGCGCGAGGCGATGGCCACCGACCCGCAGCAGCGCCAGCTGCTGGAAACCGCGTGGGAGACCTTCGAGGACGCGGGCATCAACCCGGCCTCGTTGCGGGACAGCGATATCGGCGTGTTCACCGGCGTGGCCACCAACGGCTACTCGATGAACGCCGACAGCTCCCTGGACGAGTACCAGGGCTACCTGGCCACCGGCAGCGCGAACAGCGTCGCCTCCGGCCGGATCTCCTACTCCCTCGGCCTGCTCGGCCCGGCCGTCACTGTGGACACCGGCTGCTCCTCCTCCCTGGTCGCCATGCACTGGGCCGTGCAGGCGCTGCGCGCGGGCGACTGCTCGATGGCGCTGGCCGGTGGCGCGATGGTGATGGCGACGCCCGGCGCGTTCGTGGTGTTCTCCTTGCAGCGCGGCATGGCCAAGGACGGGCGCTGCAAGTCCTTCGCCGACGCCGCCGACGGCACCTCCTGGAGTGAGGGCGTCGGCCTGATCCTGCTCGAACGCCTCTCCGTCGCGCAGCGCAACGGGCACCAGGTGCTCGCGGTGATCCGCGGCACCGCGGTCAACCAGGACGGCGCCTCCAACGGCCTCACCGCACCCAGCGGACCGGCCCAGCAGCGGGTGATCCGGCAGGCGCTGGCCTCGGCCGGACTCACCCCGACCGACGTGGACGCGGTGGAAGCCCACGGCACCGGCACGGTGCTCGGCGACCCGATCGAGGCGCAGGCCGTGATCGCCACCTATGGGCAGAACCGGCCCGAGGACCGGCCGCTCTGGCTCGGCTCGCTCAAGTCCAACATCGGGCACACCCAGGCCGCCGCCGGAGTCGGTGGCGTGATCAAGATGGTGCAGGCACTGCGACACGGTGTGCTGCCCAAGACTTTGCACGCCGACGAGCCGACGTCCAAAGTGGACTGGTCGGCTGGGGATGTCCGGCTGCTGGCCGAAGCCCAGCCCTGGCCCGAATCCGACCGGCCGCGCCGCGCGGGCGTGTCCTCCTTCGGCGTGAGCGGCACCAACGCGCACCTCATCCTGGAACAGGCCCCGGCACCCGAAGCCGTCGAGGAAACCCCCGAACCGGCGGGCCTGGTCTCCGCCGGTGGTGTGGTGCCGTGGGTGCTCTCCGCCGCTGTCCCGGCCGCGCTGCGCGCCCAGGCCACCCGGCTCGCCGCGCAGCCCGAGGGCAGCCTGGTGGACATCGGGTTCACCCTGGCCAGCTCCCGCGCCGTGCTGGACCACCGTGCGGTCGTCGTCGCCGCCGATCGTGCGGAAGCCGTTGCGGGACTTGAGGCCCTGGTGGCTGACGAGACCTCCAACGCGGTGGTGAGCGGCCGGACCGTGGTCGAGGGCAAGACCGTGTTCGTCTTCCCCGGCCAAGGCGCGCAGTGGGTAGGCATGGGCGCCGACCTGCTCAAGGATTCGCCGGTGTTCGCCGCCCGGATGGCCGAATGCGCGGCCGCCCTGGACCCGCTGACCGGATTCTCCTTGCTGGAGGTCATTGGAAGCGGCGGCGACCTGGACCGGGTCGACGTCGTGCAGCCCGCCTCCTTCGCCGTGATGGTCTCCCTGGCCGCCGTGTGGGAGGCTGCCGGGGTCAAGCCGGACGCGGTGATCGGCCACTCCCAGGGTGAGATCGCCGCCGCCTGCGTCACCGGCGTGCTCTCCCTCGAAGACGCCGCCAAGGTCGTGGTGCTGCGCAGCCAGGCCATTGCCGAGGACCTGGCCGGACGCGGCGGCATGATGTCCGTGGCCGCGCCCGCCGACAAGATCGACCTGACCCAGTGGGCCGGGCAGCTCTCGGTCGCCGCGATCAACGGCCCGACCGCCACCGTGTTCGCCGGTGACGTCGCCGCCCTCGCCGAGCTGGAAGCCCGCTGCATCGCGGAGGGCTACCGGACCCGGGTCATCCCGGTGGACTACGCCTCGCACAGCCACCAGGTGGACGCCATCGCCGACCGCCTGCGCGAAGTCCTCGCCGACCTCACCGTGCAGCCGGGCACCGTGCCCTGGTGGTCCACTGTGGACAGTCAGTGGATCGAGCCGGGCACCGCCGACGCCGAGTACTGGCTGCGCAACCTGCGCCAGACCGTGCAGTTCACGAATGCCGTGCGTTCGTTGGCCGAGGCCGGTTTCGGTGCGTTTGTGGAGGCCAGCAGCCACCCGGTGCTCACCGCGCCGATCCAGGAGGCCCTGGACGAGCTGGAACTGGACAACACCGTGGTCACCGGCACCCTGCGCCGCGAGGACGGCGGCGCGACCCGGCTGCTGCTCAGCCTGGCCCACCTGCACGTGCACGGCGTCACCGTGGACTGGACCGCGCTGTTCACCGGCGCGGGCGCGCAGCGGATCTCCTTGCCCACCTACGCTTTCCAGCACCAGCACTACTGGCTGGAACGCAGTGGCATGTCCGGCGACCTGACCAGCACCGGCCTCGGCAACGCCGACCACCCGCTGCTCGGCGCGGTCGCCCAGCTGCCCGACACCGGCGGCACCCTGCTCACCGGCCGCGTGGCCCGCGCCAGTCACGGCTGGCTGGCCGACCACATCGTCGGCGACTCGGTGCTCATCCCGGGCGCGGCCCTGGTCGAACTCGCCATCCGGGCCGGTGACGAGGTCAACTGCCCGACCCTGCGCGAACTGGCCATCGTCCGCCCGGTGGTGCTGCCCGACGACAGCCCGGTGTTCCTCCAGGTCCTGGTCGGCGCGGCCGACGGCAACGGGGACCGGGACATCCGGATTTACTCCCGCTTCGCCGGTAGTCCACAGTGGACGGAGAACGCCACCGGCACCCTGGGCGCCGACCTCCCAGATGCCCCCGCCCCGGTCGCCGCCTGGCCGCCCGCGGGCGCGGAAGCGCTGTCCGTGGCCGACCAGCCCGGCATGGAAGCCGCCTGGACCAAGGACGGCGAGGTCTACGCCGAGGTCCGCCTCGCGGAGAACTACAGCAAGTCCGCCAGCCGCTTCGGCCTGCACCCCGCACTCCTGGACGCCGCCCTGCGCGCCAGCGCCTTCGCCGCCCCGCAGGAGACGGGGGAGGGCATGCTGCTGCCGTTCTCCTGGAACGAGGTCCAGCTGCACGCCGCGGGCGCGAGCGCGGCCCGGGTGCACCTGCGGGTCACCGGCGCGGACACCCTGGCCATCACCCTCACCGACTCCGCGGGCGCGCCGATCGCCAGCATCGGCTCGCTGATGATGCGCACCGTCGACCCGGCCCAGCTCCAGGCTTCCAGTGGCCCGGCCGTGGGCGGGGACGCGCTGTTCGAGGTGCGCTGGCGGCAACTCACCGCCGAAAGCACCAGCACCGCCGTGGTCCTGGGTGACAGCGAGCTGGCCGAGGCCCTCCTGCGCGGTGGCGCGGTCGGCGAGCCCTCCGGCAGCTTCGCCACCCTGGTCGAGGCGCGCGGCGGGCATGTGCCCGAGTTCGTGCTGCTGCCAGTGGCGGCCAGCGTCGGCGATCTCGCGGACGCGGCCCGGCAGTCGGTCACCCAGACCCTCACCGCCATCCAGGACTGGCTGGCCGACGACCGGTTCGCCGAGGCCCGCCTGGTCGTGGTGACCGCCCAGGCCATCGGCACCGGCCCCGAGGACAAGCTCAACGGCATCGCCGACGCGGGCGTGTGGGGCCTGGTCCGCACCGCCCAGTCCGAGTACCCCGGCCGGTTCGTGCTCGCCGACATCGACGGCACCGACGAATCCGCCACCGCCCTGCTCGCCGCGCTGGGCAGCGGGGAACCGCAGCTCGCCGTGCGCGCGGGCGCGGTCACCGTGCCGCGCCTGGCCCGCGCCGAGGCGGCCGAGCCGAGCTGGCAGTGGCCCACCGAGGGCACCGTGCTCATCACCGGCGGCACCGGCAAACTCGGCAGCGAACTCGCCCGGCACCTGGTCACCCAGCACGGCATCCGGCACCTGATCCTGGCCAGCCGCACCGGCCCCGACGCAACCGGCGCAGCCGCGCTCACCCAGGAGCTGACCGAGCTGGGCGCGGAGGTCCGGGTGGCCGCCTGCGATATCGCCGACCGCACCGCGGTCAAGGAACTGCTCAACTCGGTGCCGTCCGAAGCCCCGCTCACCGGCGTGGTGCACACCGCGGGTGTGGTGGGCGACAACCTGCTGCCCAACCTCACCGCCGATCAGCTCGCCCAGGTGCTGCGCCCCAAGGTGGACGCCGCCCTGGTCCTGGACGAGCTGACCCGCGACCACGAGCTGACCGCCTTCGTCACCTACTCCTCCATCGCCGGGCTCACCGGCGGCCCCGGCCAGGGCCCCTACAGCGCCGCCAACGCCTTCCTGGACGCCCTGGCCTACCGCAGGCGCGCCCAGGGCCTGCCCGCCACCTCGATCGCCTGGGGCCTCTGGGGCGGCGACGGTGGAATGGGTGGCGCGCTCGCCGAAGCCGAGTGGGCCCGGCTGCGCCGCTCCGGCATGATCCCGATCGAACCCGCGCAGGGACCCGCGATGCTGGACGCGGTCACCGCCGTGTCCACCGCCCTGGTCGTGGCCGCGCCGCTGGACCTGCGCGCGGTGGACCGGGACGCGGTGCCCGCGCTACTGCGTGGCCTGGTGCGCGGCACGGCCGCCGGCGAGGCCGTCAGCCCCGCCGCGGCCAGCAGCCGGGGCGCCGAGCTGACCGCGAAGCTGGGCGGGCTCAGCGAGAAGGAACAGGAGACCCTCCTGGCCGATCTGGTCGCCACCGAGTGCGCGCATCTGCTCGGCTACGACAACCACGCCGACCTGGACCGGCTGCGCGGCTTCGTCGACCTCGGCATGACCTCGCTCAACGGGGTCGAGCTGCGCAACGTGCTCGGCGCCCGCACCGGCCTGCGCCTGCCCGCCGCGCTGATCTTCGACTACGCCAACATCCTCGAACTCGCCCGCTACCTGCGCGGACAGCTCGTGGACAGCGCGGGGGAGGGGGCCGCGTTCACCGAACTGGCCCGCCTGGAGGCCGCCGTGGCCGGCTCCGAACTGGATGAGGAGTCGCGGACAAAACTGGTAAATGGCTTGGCCCAACTCCTGTGGACTCTTCAAGACGGCCGCGCCCAGCCGGGAGCGGATCAGCACGAGGTCGGCCTCGCCACGGCGAGTGACGACGAGATGTTCGCTCTGATCGACGAGGAGCTGGGGCTGAGCTGACCCCACCGCCTCGTCGCGACGCGGAAGGGCAACGAGGCGCACATGACCGGTACCGAGGACAAGCTCCGGGACTATCTCAAGCTGGTCACCGCGGACCTTCGGCGCACCCGGCAGCGGTTGCGCGACGTGGAGGCCCAGGACAGCGAGCCGATCGCGATCGTGGGCATGTCCTGCCGGTTCGCCGGCGGGATCGAGACGCCGGAGCAGCTGTGGCAGGTGCTCGTCGACGAGCGGGACACCGTCGGCGAGTTCCCCACCGACCGCGGCTGGGAACTGGACGGGTTCTTCCACGACGACCCCGACCACGCCGGTACCAGTTATGTGCGCGAGGCGGCGTTCCTGGAGGGCGCCAGCGGGTTCGACGCCGACTTCTTCGGCATCAGCCCGCGCGAAGCCCTGGCCATGGACCCGCAGCAACGCCTGGTCCTGGAGCTGTGCTGGGAGGCGGTGGAACGGGCCCGGCTGGACCCGCACGGCCTGCGCGGCAGTGACACCGCGGTCTTCGTCGGCGGCATCAGCATGGGCTACGGCATCCGCGGCACTCCGCCGGAGGAGGTCGAGGGTCAGCTCGCCACCGGCACCGCGGCCAGCGTCATCTCCGGCCGGGTCTCCTACCTGCTGGGGCTGCGCGGGCCCGCGCTGACCGTGGACACCGCGTGCTCCTCCTCGCTGGTCGCGCTGCACCTGGCCGCGCAGGCGCTGCGCAGTGGCGAGGCCAAGCTGGCCCTGGTGGGTGGCGCGACCGTGCTGCCCAACTCCGGGCTGTTCGTGGAGTTCTCCCGGCAGCGCGGCCTGGCCGTGGACGGGCGCTGCAAGTCCTTCGCCGACGCCGCCGACGGGGTGGGCTGGGGCGAGGGCGGCGGGGTGCTGCTGCTGGAACGCCTCGCCGACGCCCAGCGCAACGGCCGCAAGATTTTGGCCGTGGTGCGTGGTTCCGCGGTCAACTCCGACGGCGCCAGCAGCTCGCTCACCGCACCGAACGGCCCGTCCCAGCAACGGGTCATCCAGGCCGCGCTGGAAAGCGCCCAGCTGACCCCGGAAATGGTGGACGCCGTTGACGGGCACGGCACCGGCACGACGCTCGGGGACCCGATCGAGGCCGACGCGCTGCTGGCGGTCTACGGCCAGGGCCGCCCGGCCGACCGTCCGCTGCTGCTGGGGTCGGTGAAGTCCAATATCGGCCACACCCAGGCCGGTGCGGGCGTCGCGGGCATCATCAAGATGGCCCTGGCCATCGAGCACGGCGTGGTCCCGGCGACCCTGCACGTGGACGCGCCGACCACCCAGGTGGACTGGGGCGACGGGCAGGTCCAGCTCGTCACCGAATCCCGCAGCTGGCCCGAAACCGACCGGCCGCGGCGTGCGGGCGTGTCCTCCTTCGGCATCAGCGGCACCAACGCGCACGTGATCATCGAGCAGGCCCCGCCGCCCGAGGACACCCCCGAAGCCGCCGAGCCGGTGGTCTCGGAGCTGCCGGTGCCGTGGGTGGTCAGCGCGCGGTCGCTGGAGGGTCTGGACGCCCGGATCGACCAGCTCCGCGACCTGTCCGGCGACCCGGCCGACATCGGTTTTTCCTTGCTGGCCACCAGGGCCAAGTTCGACCACCGGGCCGTGATCCTCAACGGCCGGGAACTGGCCAGGGGATCGGTCACCGGCGGCGGCACCGCGTATGTCTTCTCCGGCCAGGGCTCGCAGCGCCTGGGCATGGGACACGAGCTGTACCAACAGTTCCCGGCCTTCGCCGCAGCTTTCGACGCGATCATCGCCGAACTGGGCGAGGGTGTCCGCGAGGTCATGTGGGGCGAGGACGCCGCCGCCCTGGACGAGACCGGCAACGCCCAGCCCGCCCTGTTCGCCCTTGAGGTTTCGCTGTTCCGGCTCCTGGAGTCCTGGGGTGTGCGCCCGGATCGTGTTGTCGGGCACTCGATTGGCGAGCTGGCCGCGGCGCATGTGGCCGGGATCCTGTCGCTGTCGGATGCCTGCAAGGTGGTCTCGGCCCGCGCGCGCCTGATGCAGGCGCTGCCCGCCGGTGGCGCGATGGCCTCACTGCCGGTGCCCGAGGCTGAAGTCCTGCCACTGCTGGACGAACATGTTGGTATCGCCGCGGTCAACGGCCCCAACGCCACCGTGGTCTCCGGCACCGAGGAGGCCGTGGAGCGGCTGGCCGCGCGGTTCGAGCGGAGCAGGCGGCTGCGTACCAGCCACGCCTTCCACTCGCCGCTGATGGAACCGATGCTGGCCGAGTTCGCCGAAGCCATCGTCGGGATCACCGTGGGCAAGGCGGAAATCCCGGTCATCTCCACCGTCGGCCCGGTCCCCGACTTCGGCAGCCCCGGCTACTGGGTGCGCCAGGTCCGCGAGCCGGTCCGCTTCGCCGACGCCATCGAAACCCTTGCCGCAGTAGGCACTGCTCGCCTGGCCGAACTCGGGCCGGACGGTCGCCTGTGCGCCGCGGTCACCGAGATCGCGCCCACCCTGGCCGCCGCTCCGGTGCTGCGGCGCGACCGCCCCGAGGTGGACAGCGCCCTCGCCGGACTCGCCGCGCTCTACGTCACCGGCGCCCCGGTGGACTGGACACCCTGGTGCGCCAACGGTTCCCCGGTCGACCTGCCCACCTACCCGTTCCAGCGCAAGCCGTACTGGGTGATCTGCCGCGAGGACGGCGGCGACGCCAGCGGCCTCGGCCAGGAAGCCGTCGGGCACCCGCTGCTCGCCGCCCTGGTCAGCATGGCCGACGACAGCGGCGTGGTCTTCACCGGACGGGTCTCGGTCAACACCCAGCCCTGGCTGGCCGACCACGTGGTCTCCGCGCGAACCCTGTTCCCCGGCACCGCTTTCCTCGAACTGGCCGGGCGAGCCGGCGACGGCGTGGGCTGTGACCGGGTCGAAGAGCTGACCATGGTCACCCCGCTGATGCTGCCCGACCGCGGCGCGGTGCAGCTCCAGGTCTCGGTCGGCTCGGACAACGCAGGCCAGCGCGAGATCGCCATCCACTCCCGCCCGGAGAACTCGGTCGACGAGCCGTGGACCCTGCACGCCAGCGGTCTGCTCGCCAGTACCGGCCACACCGCCGAACCCGTCGACCCGACCTGGCCGCCAGAAGGCGCGGAACCCGTTGACATGGCGGTGTTCTACCCCTGGTTCACCGAACGCGGCTTCGACTACGGCCCCGAGTTCCGCGGCGTGCGCGCGGTCTGGAAGCGACCGGGCGAGGTCTTCGCCGAGGTCGCCCTGCCGCAGGCCCGCGAGGCCGAGGCATTCGGCCTGCACCCCGCCCTGCTCGACGCCGCCGTACAGGCTTCTTCCGTGCTGGGCCACGGAGTTGAGGCCCCCGGCCAGATGCCGTTCTCCTGGCAGGGCGTCACCCTGCACGCCGCCGGCGCCGCGGTGCTGCGGGTGCGGATCAGCCACTCCGGCGGCGCGACCATGCGCATCCAGGCCACCGACACCGCGGGCGACCCGGTGATCTCGGTGGACGCGCTGCTCATGCGCACCCTGCCCACCGCCGACACCGCGGGCCCTGCCCTGGACCGCAACTCGCTGTTCGAGCTGGACTGGTCCCCGGTCACCGCGACCGCCTCGGGCGAACCGGTCACCATCGTCGGTGCGGACGTCCTCGAACTCCGCAACCGCCTTGCGGGCGCGGTCGAAGTCCGGGTCGCCGATTCGGTGGCCGAGGCCGGGGACAGCGCGGTGGTCAGCCTGGTAGGCACCGACGAACCCGCCTCCGCCCTCGAACTCACCAGCCAGGCCCTGGACCTGATCCAGCAGTGCCTGACCGCGAGCGCGGAAACCCGGCTCATCTTCGTCACCCACGGCGCGGTCACCGGCCAGGACCTGGCCGCCGCCGCGGTATGGGGCCTGGTGCGTGCCGCCCAGTCCGAACAGCCTGGCCGGTTCACCCTGATCGACCTGGACGAGGAATCCACCGGCGAGACCCTCGCCCAGGCCCTCGGCTCGGACGAACCCCAGCTCACCGTGCGGGACAACCAGCTCTCCGGCGCTCGCCTCAACCGGGTCGGCATCCCCGAACAGCCCGCGCTGTGGTCCGAGACCGGCACGGTGCTGATCACCGGCGGTCTCGGTGGCCTGGGCCGTCTGCTCGCCACCCACCTGGTCACCCAGCGCGGCGTGCGCGACCTGGTCCTGGTCAGCCGCCGTGGACCCAGCGCGCCCGAAGCCGCTGCAGCCATCGCCGAACTGACCGAACTCGGTGCCGCGGTCCGGGTTTTGGCCTGCGATGTCTCCGACCGCGCCGCCGTGGCCGATCTTGTTGCCCAGCTGCCGGAACTGACCGCGGTGGTGCACGCCGCCGGTGTGGTCGACGACGGCCTGATCGAATCGCAGACCCCCGAACGCCTGGCAAATGCCTTGCGCGCCAAGGCCGATGCCGCCTGGCACCTGCACGAGCTGACCCGCGACCGCGACCTCACCGCGTTCGTGCTGTTCTCCTCCGCCGCGGGCACCGTGGGTTCGGCCGGGCAAGGCAACTACTCCGCCGCCAACGCCTACCTCGACGCGCTCGCCCGGCACCGGCACGGCCTCGGCCTGCCCGCGGTGTCCCTGGCCTGGGGTGTCTGGGCCTCGGAAACCGGCATCACCGCCGGACGTTCCGACGTCGACCAGAAGCGCGCCGCCCGCGGTGGCATGCCCGCACTCACCGACGAGCAGGGCCTGGCCCTGTTCGACGCCTCCCTGGCCGACCACCGCCCGGTGCTCATGCCCGCCCGCCTCGACCTCGCCACCCTGCGATCCCTCGGCAGGCCGCCACACCTGTTGCGCGCCTTGATCCGTACCTCCTCCCGCCGCGCCGCCGGAGCAGCCGCGGGAGCCGCGGGCGAGCTGGCCGGACGACTGGCCGCACTGCCCGAGGCCGAGCGTTCCTCGGCCTTGCTCAAGCTCACCCTGACCGCGGTCGCCGGTGTGCTCGGCCACGGCGAGGACGTCGCCCTCGACCCCTCGCGCAACTTCAACGACCTCGGCTTCGACTCGCTCACCGCCGTCGAACTCCGCAACCGCCTCGGCGGCGACACCGGAATCCGGCTGCCCGCCACCCTGGTCTTCGACCACCCCAACGCGCTCAAGCTCACCGAGTACCTGCTCGGCGAACTGCTCGGCGGGGCCGTCACCCCCACCCCGCAGCGACCGTCCACTGTGGTCCGTGCCGACGAGCCGATCGCCATCGTGGGCATGAGCTGCCGCTACCCCGGCGGCGTCGGCTCGCCGGATGACCTGTGGCGCGTGGTGCACGACGGTGTCGACGCGATCAGCGAGTTCCCGGACAACCGCGGCTGGGACATGGCCGCGCTGTTCGGCCGCGACTCCGACCTGCCCGGCACCTCCTACGTCCGGCACGGCGGCTTCCTGCACGACGCGGGCAAGTTCGACGCCGAGTTGTTCCGGATGAGCCCACGCGAGGCCCTGTCCACCGACGCCCAGCAACGCCTGCTGCTGGAAGCCACCTGGGAGGCCCTGGAACGGGCCGGGATGGACCCGACCTCCTTGCGCGGCAGCGCCACCGCGGTCTTCGCCGGGGTGATGTACACCGACTACGCCACCCTGCTCGGCGCGGACGAGTTCGAGGGCTTCCGCGGCAACGGCGGCTCCGCGGCCATCGCCTCCGGCCGGGTCGCCTACACCTTCGGCCTGGAAGGGCCGACCCTCACCGTCGACACCGCCTGCTCCTCCTCCCTGGTCGCGGTGCACCTGGCCGGACAGGCCCTGCGCAACGGCGAATGCGAGCTGGCCCTGGCCGGTGGCGTGGCGATCATGGCCACCCCCGGCGCGTTCGTGGAGTTCTCCCGGCAGGGCGGGCTGTCCCCGGACGGCCGCTGCCGCTCCTACTCCGACACCGCCGACGGCGTGGCCTGGTCCGAAGGCGTCGGCATGCTGGTACTGGAACGCCTTTCCGACGCCCGCCGCAACGGCCACCAGGTACTCGGCCTGATCAAGGGCTCCGCAGTCAACTCCGACGGCGCCTCCAACGGCATGAGCGCCCCCAACGGCCCCGCCCAGCAACGAGTCATCCGGGCCGCGCTCGCCAGCGCCGGACTGTCCACTTCGGACGTTGACGTGGTCGAGGGCCACGGCACCGGCACCCCGCTCGGTGACCCGATCGAGGCCGAAGCGGTGGTCGCCACCTACGGCCAGGACCGGGAAGAGCCGCTGTTCCTCGGCTCGATCAAGTCCAACCTGGGCCACACCCAGGCCGCCGCCGGCGTCGCCGGGATCATCAAGATGGTCATGGCCATGCGGCACGGCCTGCTGCCGAAGACCCTGCACCTGGAAACCCCGTCCTCACACGTGGACTGGCAGGCCGGCGAGGTCGAGCTGCTGGCCGCGGAAACCCCGTGGCCGCAACTGGATCGGCCGCGCCGGGCCGCGGTGTCCTCCTTCGGCATCAGCGGCACCAACGCGCACGTCGTCCTCGAAGAGCCGCCGCCAGCCCCGGAACCCGCGCCCACCCAGCACGAAGGTGTGCTGCCCTGGGTGCTCTCCGGCCAGACTAAGAACAGCGTGCGCGCCCTGGCCGAACGCCTGACCGAGGCCGTGACTGGGCTGCACCCGGCCGACGTCGGCCTGTCCCTGGCCGCCGGTCGCGCCACCCTGCCGCACCGCGCGGTCGTGATCGGCTCGGACACCGAAGAACTCCTCGCCGGACTCCGCGCCCTCGCCGCGGGTGAGACCGGACCGATCATCGGCGAGGCCCCGGATGCCGGGCGTGCCATCGCCTTCGCCTTCCCCGGCCAGGGCGCCTACTGGACCGGCATGGGCGCGCAGCTGCTGGAGCAGTCGCCGGTCTTCGCCGAAGCCATGGCCCGCTGCGCCGCCGCACTGGCCCCGCACCTGGACTTCTCCGTGCTCGACGTCTTGCGCGGCAATCCAGACGCACCCGGCCTGGACCGGATTGACGTGGCCCAGCCGACCATGTGGGCGGTCAGCGTCTCCCTCGCCGAACTCTGGCGGGCACACGGCGTCCGCCCCTCCGCCGTGCTCGGCCACTCCCAGGGCGAGGTCGCCGCCGCCTGCATCGCGGGTGCACTGTCCCTTGAGGACGGTGCACTGGTGATCTCGGTGCGCAGCAAGGCCATCGCCGAGGAACTCTGCGGCCAGGGCTCCATGATCGCGGTCGCCCTGCCGCTCGCCCAGGTGCAGCCCCGCCTGGCCGACTTCGCCGACCGCCTGGGCATCGCCGCGGTCAACGGCCCCAACGCCACCGTGGTCTCCGGCGAATACGCCGCACTCGACGAACTCCGCGCCATCCTGGAGGCCGACGGCATCCGGGTCGGCTCGGTCGCCGGTGACTTCCCGGCCCACTCGGCAATGTTCGACCGCGTGCATGACCGCGTGCTGACTGCCCTCGCCGACCTGCAACCGCGCACCTCCCTCGAAGTGCCGATGCTGTCCACGGTCACGGGGGAGTGGATCGACCCGGCCGGGCTGACCGCCGAGTACTGGTTCCGCAACATGCGCGAGACCGTCCAGTTCGAGCCCGCCGTGCGCACCCTGCTCCGCCAGGGCCGCGGCCTGTTCATCGAGGTCAGCCCGCACCCGGTGCTGGTCCCCGGCATCTCCGGCACCATCGACGACACCGGCAGCACCGCGGTGGTCGTGCCCACGCTGCGCCGGGATGACGGCGGCCTGGACCGGGTCTACCGCTCACTGGCCCTGGCCAACGTGGCCGGCGCCCCGGTGGACTGGACCGGCTGCTACCCCGGTGCACACCGGGTCGACCTGCCCACCTACGCCTTCGACCAGACCGAATTCTGGCCCGCGCCCTTCCGCGCCACCGGCGATGCCGCCTCGGTCGGCCTCAGCTCCACCGACCACCCGCTGCTCGGCGGCGCGGTCACCATCGCCGACACCGGCGCGCTGATGCTCACCGGCCGCCTGTCCCTGGACGCCCACCCCTGGCTCGCCGACCACACGGTCGGTGACCAGGTTCTCTTTGCCGGGGCCGGATTTGTCGAACTCGCGTTGCGCGCGGGCGACGAACTCGGCTGCGCCCAGCTGGCCGACCTCACCCTGGCCGCCCCGCTCATCCTGCCCAGCGCGGGCGCGGTGACCGTCCAGGTGCTCGTCGAGCCCGAGGAGGCCGGACGCCGTCGCGTCACCATCCACTCCCGCGGTGACGGCCTGGATGGCGACTGGATCCTGCACGCCAGCGGCCTGCTCAGCACCGAGGAAACCCCAGTCCAGCTTGGCTTCGACGCCACCGTGTGGCCGCCCACCAACGCCGAACCCGTTGACCTCGCCGGTTGCTACGACGAGTTCGCCACCCACGGTTTCCACTACGGCCCGGCCTTCCAGCGCCTGCACGCCCTGTGGCGGCACAACGGCGACCTGTACGCCGAGGTCGCCCTGGTCACCGAGGCCGACGGCTTCACCCTGCACCCGGCGCTGCTCGATGCCAGCCTGCACACCACCCTGGTCGGCGCGGCCGGCGGCAACCCGGACACGCTGCCGTTCCAGTGGGACGGCGTGACCCTGCACGCGACGGGGGCGACCTCGCTGCGGGTGCGGGTCAGCCAGCCCGAGGCCGGCGCGCTGACCATCGAGGCCGCCGACCCGGCCGGTGAGCCGGTGCTGACCGTGTCCGCCCTGCGGATGCGCGAACGCGCCGCCGCGGCGACCCGGTCGCGTGCGGACTCGCTGTACTCGCTGGGCTGGATCCCGGTCACGTCCACAGTGGACAATGACCTGGACGCCACGCTGGTCCAGATCACCACCGGCGATGACCCGCGTCAGGACGCGCACACCGAGACCGCCCGCGTACTCGCCCTGCTGCAACAGCGAATCGCCGGCGGCGGCCCCCGCCTGGTCTTCCTCACCCGCGGCGCGACCACCGGCGAAAACCCAGCCGCCGCGGCAGTCTGGGGCCTGGTCCGCTCCGCTCAAGCCGAAAGCCCGGACGCCTTCGGCCTGCTCGACCTGGACAGCACCGTCCCGGCAGGCGACCTCACCCCCGCCGACCTGCCCACCGGTGCCCTCGACCCGGCCGAACCCCAGCTGGCCCTGCGCGACGGCGTCCTGCATGCCGCCCGCCTGACCCGGATCACCCCCGCCGAAGAACCGTTCGCCTGGCCCACCGAGGGTTCGGTACTGATCACTGGCGGTACCAGCGGACTCGGCGCGGTCATCGCGAAGCACCTGGCCGAGCAGGGCGTGGCCCGCCTGGTCCTGGCCAGTCGACGTGGCGCGGCCGCCGAGGGTGTGACCGAACTGGTCGAGGAACTCGGCATCCCGGTCGAGGTCGTCGCCTGCGACCTGTCCGACCAGCAGGCCGTCACCGACCTGGCCAACGGCATCGCCGATCTCACCGGAGTCGTGCACTCCGCTGGCGTGCTCGACGACGCGTTGATCCCCGCGCTCACCCCCGAACGCCTGGCAACTGTGTTGCGACCCAAGGTCGACGCCGCCTGGCACCTGCACGAAGCCACCCGCGACCGCGACCTGGCCGCGTTTGTGCTGTTCTCCTCGGCCGGTGGCCTGCTCGGCGCGCCGGGCCAGGCCAACTACGCCGCGGCCAACGCCTTCCTGGACGCCCTCGCCGCCCACCGGCACACCCTCGGCCTGCCCGCCCGCTCCATGGCCTGGGGCGGCTGGGCTTCAGCCGGGATGGCAAGCCGTCTGGCCGAGGCCGACCGGGCCCGCCTGGCCCGCACCGGCACCCCACTCATGTCCACTGTGGACGGTCTCGCGCTGTTCGACCTCGCGCTGGCCATCGACGAACCCTCGGTCGCGCCGATCCTGTTCGACCTGGCCGCGATCCGGTCCAGGGGCGAGATCCCCGCGGTGTTCCGCGGCCTGATCCGCCCCGGCAAGCGGGCCGCGCGCGGTCAGCAGCGGGTCAACGGCGGCCTGGCCGCCAAGCTCGCCGGACTGGGCAAGGACGAACGCCGGGTCCTGCTGGAAGACCTGGTGCGCGGGCGGATCGCCGGGGTGCTCGGCCACGACAGCGGCGCCTCCATCAAGCCCCAGCGCGCCCTGCAGGACCTCGGCCTGGACTCCCTGGCCGCGGTCGAACTGCGCAACCAGCTCGGCGCCGACACCGGCCTCAAACTGCCCGCCACCCTGGCCTTCGACCACCCCTCCGCCGCCGCCATCGCCGACTACCTGTTGGGCGAACTCGGGGTCGGCGCGGACCGGCCGGTGCAGACCACCCAGGTCCGCGCGGTCGCCGGGGATCCGATCGCGGTGGTCGGCATGAGCTGCCGCTACCCGGGCGGGGTCAACTCGCCGGAAGACCTGTGGCACCTGGTCACTCACGGTGTGGACGCGGTCTCCGAGTTCCCGCCCGACCGCGGCTGGGACGTCGGCCGCCTCTACCACCCGGACCGCGAACACCCCGGCACCAGCTACACCCGCAACGGCGGATTCCTGTTGCAGGCAGCACAATTCGACGCCGACTTCTTCGGCATCAGCCCGCGCGAGGCGGTCACCACCGACGTCCAGCAGCGCCTGCTCCTGGAAGTCACCTGGGAGGCCCTGGAACGCGCGGGCGTCGACCCGAGTTCGTTGCGCGGCAGCCGGACCGGCGTGTTCACCGGCGTGATGTACAACGACTACGCGATGCTCCTGGAAGGCCCCGAGTTCGACGGCTTCCGCGGCAACGGCAGCGCGGCCAGCATCGCCTCCGGCCGGGTCGCCTACGCCCTCGGCCTGGAAGGCCCCGCGGTCACGATCGACACCGCGTGTTCTTCCTCCCTGGTCGCGGTGCACCTGGCCGCCCAGGCGCTGCGGACCGGGGAAGCCACCATCGCGGTGGCCGGTGGCGTCACCGTGATGTCCACCCCCGGCGCGTTCCTGGAGTTCTCCCGCCAGGGCGGACTCTCCGAGGACGGCCGCTGCAAGGCATACGGCGAGGGCGCGGACGGCGTCGGCTGGTCCGAAGGCGTCGGCATGCTCGTGCTCGAACGGCTCTCCGACGCCCAGCGCAACGGCCACCGGATCCTGGCAGTGCTCAAGGGATCCGCGGTCAACTCCGACGGCGCCAGCAACGGCCTCACCGCCCCCAATGGCCCGTCCCAGCAACGCGTCATCCACCAGGCGCTCTCCGCCGCCGGACTGTCCACTTCGGACGTCGACGCGGTCGAAGGCCACGGCACCGGCACCCCGCTCGGCGACCCGATCGAAGCCCAGGCCCTGCTCGCCACCTACGGCCAGGACCGCCCCGAGGGCCGCCCGCTGCTGCTCGGCTCGATCAAGTCCAACCTGGGCCACACCCAGGCCGCGGCCGGCGTCGCGGGTATGATCAAGATGATCCAGGCCATGGATCACGGTGTGCTGCCACGCACCCTGCACGCCGACACCGCCTCCACCAAGGTCGACTGGACCGCGGGCGAGGTCGAACTGCTCACTGAGCAAACCACCTGGCCCGAGGTCAACCGCCCCCGCCGGGTCGGCGTCTCCTCCTTCGGCATCAGCGGCACCAACGCCCACGTGATCCTGGAGCAGCCCCCGGTCAAACCCAAGCGCGCCAACGAAACCCCGGCGCACAAGGTCCCGTGGCTGGTCTCCGCCCAGTCCGCCCCCGCCCTGGACGCCGTGCTCGACCAAACCCGCGTCCTGGACGGCAACCCGGCCGACATCGCCTACTCCCTGGCCACCACCAGGGCCCTGTTCGACCACCGCGCCGTGCTCCTCGACGGCGTCGAACTGGCCCGCGGCGTGGCCACCGAAGACGGCCGCACCGCCTACGTCTTCTCCGGCCAGGGCTCGCAACGCCTCGGCATGGGCCGCGAGCTGTACCAGCGGTTCCCGGTGTTCGCCGAGGCCCTGGACGCGGCCATCGCCGAGTTTGCCCAACTCGTACGCCCGGTTGGCCCAAGTGGGCGTACGAGTTTGCCCAAGTGGGACGATCTGCGCGAGGTGATGTGGGGCGAGGACGCCGACGCCCTCAACGACACCCGCTGGGCCCAGCCCGCCCTGTTCGCCCTGGAAGTCGCCACCTACCGACTGGTCGAATCCTGGGGCCAGCGGCCCGACTACCTGGTCGGGCACTCCATTGGCGAGATCGCCGCAGCGCACGTCAGCGGCATCCTCTCGCTGTCCGACGCCTGCACCCTGGTCAGCGCCCGCGCCCAGCTGATGGCCAACCTGCCCGCGGGCGGCGTCATGATCGCCGTACAGGCCCCCGAGGCCGAGGTCCGCCCGCTGCTCACCGACCAGGTGGCCATCGCCGCGATCAACCGCCCGGACAGCGTGGTCCTCTCCGGCGCGGCCGAGGCGGTCACCGCACTCGCCGACCAGCTCGCCGAAGCGGGCCACCGGACCCGGAAGCTGGCCGTCAGCCACGCCTTCCACTCCCCGCTGATGGACCCGATGCTCGCCGAGTTCACCGCCGCCATCGACGGAATCTCCTTCGGCGAAGCGACAATCCCGGTCATCTCCACCCTGACCGGCAAACTCGCCGAAGCCGAGGAACTGCGCACCCCCGGCTACTGGGCCGAGCAGGTCCGCGGCTGCGTACGCTTCGCCGACGCCGTCAGCACCCTCGGCGAACTCGGCGTGCGCGCGGTGCTCGAACTCGGCCCCGACGGCCAGCTCTCCGCCGCCGCGAGTGACGTGCTGCCAACAGGTTCGGTCGCCGCCCCGGTGCTGCGGCCGGACACCGACGAAGAGGAAGCCGTGCTGCGCGGCCTGGCCGCCCTGCACGTCGGCGGCGCCCGGATCGACTGGACCAGGTTGCTGGCCGGTGGCTCCGTGGTCGACCTGCCCACCTACCCGTTCCAGCACCGCCGCTACTGGCCCGCGCCCGGCCCCGGCCGCGGCGAGGCCACCGCACTTGGCCTGGAGGTCACCCGGCACCCGCTGCTCGCGGCGAGCACCGGACTGGCCGCCACCGGCGAGGTGCTGCTCAGCGGCCGCCTGTCGCCGGTCGCGCACCCGTGGCTGCCCGATCACCAGGTGAACGACCGGATCCTGTTCCCCGGCGCGGGTTTTGTCGAACTCGCCTTCCGCGCCGGTGACCTGGTCGGCTGCGACCTGGTCGAGGAACTCACCATGGCCGCCGCCCTGCCGGTGCCCGCCGACGGCGCGGTCAACCTGCAGGTAGTCGTTGGCGCGCAGGATGATCGCGGCAACCGGCCGATCACCATCCACTCCCGCCCGGCCGACACCGAGGACGAACCGTGGACCCGGCACGCCAGCGGCCTGCTCGCCCCCGCACCCGCCACTGACGCCACCGACTTCGACACCACGGTCTGGCCGCCCGAAGGCAGCCACCCAGTTGATCTGGCCGACTGCTACGAGGAATTCGCCCGCCGCGGCTTCGCCTACGGCCCGGCCTTCCAGGGCCTGACCGCACTCTGGCAGCGCGGCACCGAACTGTTCGCCGAGGTCACCCTGGCCGAGGACAGCCAGGCCGGCTACGGCCTGCACCCGGCCCTGCTCGACGCCACCCTGCACGCCCTCATCGCCGCCGGCGAAGGCGGCCGACCCCGGCTGCCGTTCTCCTGGGAACGCGTCCGCCTGCACGCCTCCGGCGCCCAGCAGCTGCGCGCCCGGCTGGCCCCCAGCGCGCACAACCCCGACGCCGTCACCATCCACGCGGTCGACACCGACGGCCTGCCCGTGGTCACCGTCGAGGCCCTGCTCACCAGGGAGGCCGACCCGGCCGAGGGCGTCAACCTGGGCGACTCGCTGTTCACCTTGGACTGGACCCCGATCCCCGCGAATACCGCACCACAGCAGGAAAACAGCACCACCGTGGTCGAGTTCACCGGCACCCCCGGCGAGCTGCCCGGCTCTGCGCTGACCCTCACCACCGAGGCCCTCGCCCTGCTCCAGCAGCACTCCGCCGCCGCCGAGCCGCTGATCATCGTGACCCGCGGCGCGACCACGGGCGTCGATCCGGCCGCCGCCGCGGTGTGGGGCCTGGTGCGCAGCGCGCAGTCCGAACACCCCGGCCTGTTCCGCCTGATCGACCTCGACCAGACCGACACCCCGCCCGCCGCCGCCCTCACCTCCGACGAACCCCAACTCGTGGTCCGCGGCACCGACATCCTGGCCGGACGCCTGGCCAGAGCACCGAAGCCCGAGCCCCGACCGATCGGTTGGGACGGCACCGTGCTGGTCACCGGCGGCGTGGACGGCCTCGGCCGCCTGATCGCCCGCCGCCTGGCCGACACCCACGGCGTGCGCAGCCTGGTCCTGGCCAGCCGCCGCGGCCCGGACACCCCCGGCGCGGCCGACCTGCTCGCCGAACTCACCGAACTCGGCGCCACCGCCCGCCTGGTCGCCTGCGACGTCTCCGACCGGACCGCGATCACCGCCCTGGTCAACGACATCGCCGACCTCACCGCGGTGGTGCACTGCGCCGGTGTGCTCGACGACGGCGTGATCGACTCACTCACCCCGGACCGCCTGGCCAAGGCCCTCGGCGCCAAGGCCGAGGCTGCCTGGCACCTGCACGAAGCCACCCAGGACCGCGACCTCACCGCGTTCGTGCTCTTCTCTTCCCTCGCCGGGACCATGGGCGCGGCCGGACAGGGCAACTACGCGGCGGCCAACGCCTTCGTCGACGCCCTGGCCCGCCACCGCCACGCGAACGGCCTGCCTGCCATCGCGCTCGGCTGGGGCGGCTGGGCACCGGAAACCGGCATGACCGCAAGGCTGTCCACCGCCGAACGGGACCGCCTGGAACAGACCGGACTGCCGCTGCTGCCGGTGGACCAGGCCCTCGGCCTCTTCGACGCCGCGCTCACCAGGGACGAGCCGGTGCTGCTGCCGGTCCGCCTCAACCTGGCCGCCCTGCGCGCCCAGGACCAGCTCCCGCCGGTCCTGCACCACCTGGTCACCCCGCGCCGCAACAACCGGCGCACCGCAAAGGCGTCGGCCACCGCCACCGGCCTGATCGAACGCCTCGGCAAGCTCAGCCCGGCCGACCGCCACGAGGTCCTGGAGGAGATGGTCCGCACCAGGGTCGCCGCGGTGCTCGCGCACGACGGCGCGCACCTGATCGACCCGGACCGCTCCTTCGCCGAACTCGGCTTCGACTCGCTCACCGCGGTCGAACTGCGCAACCAGCTCACCGCCGAACTCGGCCTGCGCCTGCCCGCCACGCTGGTCTTCGACTACCCGTCGGCCACCGTGCTCACCCGGCACCTCCTCGACGAACTGCTCGGCGCAGCCGACGCCCCCGCCACCAAGACCCGCACCACCGCCGCCAACGACGAACCCATCGCGATCGTCGGCATCGGCTGCCGCTTCCCCGGCGGCGTCAACTCACCCGAAGACCTGTGGAAGCTGCTCAGCGCCGGCAGGGACGCCACCTCGGACTTCCCCCGGGACCGCGGCTGGGACCTGGACTCGCTCATCGGCCAGGAAGCCGGTGCCGCCGGTGCCTCGATCACCGGGCGCGGCGGGTTCATGGCCGACGTGGCCGGGTTCGACGCCGAGTTCTTCGGTATGAGCCCGCGCGAGGCCCTGGCCACCGACGCCCAGCACCGCCTGCTCCTGGAAGCCAGCTGGGAAGCCCTGGAACGAGCCGGGATCGACCCAGCCGCCCTGCGCGGCAGCGACACCGGTGTCTTCGCCGGGATCATGTACGCCGACTACGGCAGCATGCTCACCGCCGATGAGTTCGAGGGCTTCCGCGGCAGCGGCAACGCACCCAGCGTCGCCTCCGGCCGGATCTCCTACATCCTCGGCCTGGAAGGCCCCGCGGTCACCGTCGACACCGCCTGCTCCTCCTCGCTGGTCGCCCTGCACTGGGCCGCCCAGGCGCTGCGGGCGGGGGAGTGCTCGCTGGTGCTGGCCGGTGGCGCGACCGTGCTGGCCACCCCGGGCGCGTTCGTGGAGTTCACCCGGCAGAACGGGCTCGCCCCGGACGGCCGGTGCAAGTCCTACTCCGACAACGCCGACGGCGTGGCCTGGGCCGAAGGCGTCGGCATGCTCGTGCTCGAACGGCTCTCCGACGCCCAGCGCAACGGCCACCAGATCCTGGCCGTGGTCAAGGGCTCGGCGATCAACTCCGACGGCGCCAGCAACGGCCTCACTGCCCCCAACGGCCCGTCCCAGCAACGCGTCATCCGCCAGGCACTGGCCAGCGCCGGACTGTCCACTTCGGACGTTGACGCGGTCGAAGGCCACGGCACCGGCACCACCCTGGGCGACCCGATCGAAGCCCAGGCCCTGCTCGCCACCTACGGCCAGGACCGCGACACCCCGCTGCTGCTCGGCTCGGTCAAATCCAACCTGGGCCACACCCAGGCCGCCGCGGGCGTCGCCGGTGTGATCAAGATGGTGCTGGCCATCCAGCACGGCGAACTGCCGCCCACGGTCAACCTGGACACCCCCTCCACCGAGGTCGACTGGACCGAAGGCCAGATCGAACTGCTCGCCGAAACCACCCCCTGGCCGCAGGTCGACCGGCCCCGGCGCGGCGCGGTGTCCTCCTTCGGCATCAGCGGCACCAACGCGCACGTGGTCCTCGAACAAGCCCCCGACCGACCGGTCGGTAAGCGCGCGGAAACCGGTGTGGTCCCGTGGCTGCTCTCCGCCCGTGGCGAGCACGCCCTGCGAGCCCAGGCCGGCCGCCTGCTCGCCCAGCTCCGCACCGGCGAGGTCAACCCGGTCGACCTCGGCTTCTCCCTGGCCACCGGCCGCTCGGCGTTCCGGCACCGCGCCGCGGTACTGGCCGACCCGGCCGACCTGTCCACCGCCCGCGCCGCGCTCACCGCACTCGCCGAGGGCAAGACCGACCCGGCCCTGGTCCTCGGCTCACCCGCCGGTGGCCGCACCGCCTTCGTCTTCTCCGGCCAGGGCTCCCAACGCCTCGGCATGGGCCGCGACCTGCACGCCCGCTACCCGGCCTTCGCCGCCGCCTTTGACGCGGTGCTCGCCGAGTTTGCCCAACTCGTACGCCCGGTTGGCCCAAGTGGGCGTACGAGTTTGCCCAAGTGGGACGAGCTGCGGGAGGTGATCTGGGGCGAGGACCCGGCCGCGCTCAACGACACCCGGTGGACCCAGCCTGCCCTGTTCGCCTTCGAGGTCGCGCTGTTCCGCCTGTTCGAGTCCTGGGGCGCTCGGCCCGACTACCTCGCCGGGCACTCGATCGGTGAACTGGCCGCCGCGCACGTCAGCGGCGCGGTCTCGCTGTCCGACGCCTGCACGCTGGTCAGTGCGCGGGCCCGGCTGATGGCCAACCTGCCGGTCGGTGGCGTGATGATCGCGGTCCGGGCCACCGAGGCCGAGGTGCTGCCGCTGCTCACCGATCAGGTGTCGGTCGCCGCGGTCAACGCCCCCGGCTCACTGGTCCTGGCCGGCGCCGAGGACGCGGTGCTGGCCATCGCGGAAACCCTTGCCACGCAAGGCCGGGACACCAAACGCCTCACCGTCAGTCACGCCTTCCACTCGCCGCTGATGGAGCCGATGCTGGCCGAGTTCGCGGCCGCCATTGACGGCATCACCGTCAGCGAACCGACCATCCCGTTGGTTTCCGCGCTGACCGGCACCCGTGTTGGCGCGGAGGAGCTGGGCGATCCGGACTTCTGGGTGCGGCACGTCCGCCAGACCGTCCGCTTCGCCGACACCGTGGCCGCCCTGCGTGCGGCCGGTAGCCAGGTCTTCCTGGAACTCGGCCCGCGCGCCGGACTCAAGTCGGCCCTGCTGGAGAACCTGGAACAGGGCGGTGACCAGGCCGGTCTGGTGGTCGCCACCGGCGGCGCCGACCTGGACGAGATCACCGCCAGCCTGACCGCGCTGTCCGCCCTGCACTGCTGGGGCCGGACCGTGCGCTGGCCGGAACTGTTCCCCGGCGCGAACCTGGTAGACCTGCCGACCTACGCCTTCCAGCACGAGCGCTACTGGCCGCAGGCAAGCCAGGCGCCTACCAACCGGTTGGGAGAGGTGCGCGCGTTCGGCCTGGCCGAATCGGCCCACCCACTGCTCGGCGCGGTCGCCGAGTTCGCCGACGGCCGCGGCGCGTTGTTCGCCAGCAGGCTTTCCCTGCGCACCCAGCCCTGGCTGGCCGATCACGCGGTGCTCGGCCGGGTCCTGTTCCCCGGCACGGGATTGGCCGAGCTGGCCATCTGGGCGGGCAACCGGATCGGCTGCGGCAGGCTGGTCGACCTGACCCTGTCCGCCCCGCTGCTGCTGCCCGCCGAGGGCGCGGTGCAGGTCCAGGTCCGGGTCGGCGAGGCCACCGACACTGGCGAACGCGAGGTCACCATCCACTCCCGCCCCGAGGGCGAGGACGAACAGTGGACCCTCAACGCCAGCGGCGCCCTTGACGACCAGGTGGCCCGGCCGACCGAACTCACCGAAGCCTGGCCCCCGGCCGGTGCCGAGGCGGTCGACCTGACCGGCTGCTACGACGCGCTCACCGACGCCGGTTTCGGCTACGGCCCGGCCTTCCGCGGCCTGCGCGCCCTGTGGCGGCACGAGGAGGAGCTGTACGCCGAGGTCGCCCTGCACGCCGATTTCGCTGACCAGGCAACGTCTTTCGGTCTGCACCCGGCCCTGCTGGACGCGGCCCTGCACGCGGCCATGGTCGCTGCCGCGGGCACCGGCGAGGCTGCTGTCCCGCACACCTGGGAGGGCGTCACCGTGCACCGCACCGGCGCCAACGCCTTGCGGGTCAAGCTGACCCGCACCGAACAGGGCCTCACCCTGCACGCGTCCGATGTGGACGGTCAACCAGTGGCCACAGTGGACACCCTCCGGGTCCGCCCGGTCTCCACCGAACAGCTCGCCGCCGCCGACCGCGCCCAGGACACCCTGTTCCACCTGGCCTGGACCCCGGCACACACCACCGCGCTGCTCCCGGACTGGGCCGAGATCACCTCACTCGACGAACTCGACACCCCACCCCCGCTGGTCCTGTTGCGCTGCAACGCCACCACCGGCGACCTGGCCGCCGCCGCACACGACCGGCTCGGCGAGACCCTGGCCGTGGTGCAGCGATGGCTGGCCGAGGAGCGTTTCGCCGCCTCCCGCCTGGTCCTGGTCACCCGCAAGGCCATCGGCGCCGAACCGGAAGACGTTGGCGGCGCGGCGATCTGGGGCCTGATCCGCTCGGCCCAGCACGAGCAGCCTGGCCGCTTCGGCCTGCTCGACCTGGACCAGGACGACATCCCCGAATCCGCCCTGGCGCTGCTGGAGGAGGAGCCGCAGGTGCTCGTCCGCGGCAGCCGCACCCTGGCCGCGCGGCTGCACCGGCTGCCGGTCCAGCAGGACACCGGCACCAAGTGGGACCCGGACCGCACCGTGGTCATCACCGGCGGCACCGGCGGCCTGGGCAAGGTCGTGGCCCGGCACCTGGTCGCCCGGCACGGCATCCGCCACCTGCTCCTGCTCAGCCGCAGCGGCGCATCGGCAACGGGCGCAACGGAATTGGCCGCCGAACTCGCCACCCACGGCGCCACAGCCGAACTCCGGGCCTGCGACGTCGGCGACCGCGACGCCATCGCGGCAGCCCTGGCCGCGGTACCCGCCGAGCACTCGATCCAGGCCGTGGTGCACGCCGCCGGTGTGCTCGACGACGGCGTGATCACCGGCCTCACCCCCGACGCGCTCACCCCGGTGCTGCGCCCCAAGGTCGACGCCGCCTGGCACCTGCACGAGCTGACCCAGCACCTGGACCTGACCGCGTTCGTGCTGTTCTCCTCGGTCGCGGGCGTCTTTGGCAACGGCGGCCAGGCCAGCTACGCCGCCGCCAACAGCTTCATCGACGCCCTCGCCCAGCACCGCCGCGCCCAGGGCCTGCCGGCCACCTCCATCGCCTGGGGCCCCTGGTCCCTGGACGACGGCATGGTCAGCACCGCCGAAGCCGCCAGAATGCGCCGCCTCGGCGTCCTGCCACTGTCCGCCGAGGAAGGCATGGCCCTCTTCGACGGCCTCCCGTCCGGCCCCGAAGCCGTTCCCGTCCCACTCCGCCTGGACCTGGCCTCCATCCGCTCCTCCGGCCAGGTCCCTCCACTGCTCCGCGCCCTGGTCCGCACCTCCGACCAGCGCGGCGCCATCGGCGACCCGGCAGCCGACTTCCTGGCCACACTCGCCGAAGCCCCGGTGACCCAACGCCACGAAGTCGTCGTCGACCTGGTCCGCGACCAGGCCGCCGCCGTCCTCGGCCACGCCGACCCGTCCGCCGTCGCCCGCGACCGCCGCTTCCAGGAACTCGGCTTCGACTCCCTCACCACAGTCGAACTCCGCAACCGCCTGGGCGCGGCGTTGGGCCGCCGCCTCCCGGTCTCCCTCCTGTTCGACCACCCCACCCCGGAGGTCCTCGCCGACTACCTGCTCCCACTCCTGGCTCCCGCCGAAACCGACCCGGCCACGGAGGTGTTGCGCCAACTCGACAAACTCGGCGCCGAACTCGCCGCCCTGGCCACCGACGACGGCCTCCGCCAGCAGATCAGCGGCAAACTCGACCTGCTGCTGGCCGGCTGGAGCGCCAAGAGCGGCGGCGACAACGGCGAGGTCGACTTCGAGGCGGCCACGGATGAGGAGCTGTTCGACCTGCTGGACAACGAGTGGGAAAAGCCGTGACAGCACGAAACACTGCGCGTTTCCGCGTTGGCGAGGTAGCAGAGTGAAGGACGGCCGGTACGGGGAGGAACCACGGCGTAATGCCGAGGCCGTACCGGTCACCCAGTAAGGCCCCGTGGGCTGGGGTCAGGCGCGACGACGCCCTGACCCCAGCCCACGACCATGTCAGCCGTGCGGCCCGCCACTGACGTAAAGCACTTGCCCCGTAACAAAATCCGCATCCTCAGCCGCGAAGAACAGCACCGCCCGCGCGATGTCATGCGGCGTCCCGATCCGCCCCCGCGGAATCGACTTCGCCTGCACCTCCAGGTGCTCCGCCAAGGTTCGCCCAGCCCGAGCCGCGCTCACCGTGGTCATCGCGGTCTGCACCACCCCGGGCCCCACCGCGTTCACGGTGATCCCGAACGGCGCGAGGTCCAGCGCAGCCGCCCGGGTCAACCCTTCCAGGCCAGCCTTGGCCGCGACGTAGTTGACCCGCTCGTCGTCCCCGAGCGCGGAAATGCTGGAAATATTGACGATCCGCCCCCAGCCCGCCGCCCGCATGCCCGGCGCCGTTGCCTTGAGCAACAGGAAACTGCCCCGCAAATGCGTGTCCAGCACTGAATCCCAGTCGGCAAGCGGCATGTCCAGGACCGGGTTGTCCCTGGCAAACCCGGCGTTGTTGACCAGGATGCCCACTGGTCCCCAGGCCGCCGTCACCTCGCCAACCGCTCGGTCGACACCGCCGGGATCACTGACGTCAGCGGACACCGCCAACGCCGATCCACCGGCCGCCCGGATCTCCTCGACCACCCGGGTCGCGGCCCTGTCCACCCGGTCCAGCACCGCGACCCGATGCCCCAGGCCCGCCAGCGCCTGCGCGATACCCGCTCCAATACCGGACCCACCGCCGGTGACCACCGCTACCCGTGACTGCATGCCCGCATCCTGCGGACGGCCCACTCGCCACCACCAGGTATTTAGCTGGAGCTGTGGCTGTCCACGAGCCGATCGCCCCGATTTCGGGCAGCATGGACCGGGAACACGACACCGGTGGGGGAGTCCGATGATGCCTGTTCGCGCCGCCGCGGCCCTGTGCGCGCTGCTGCTCCTGAGCACGCCGAGCCAAGCCGCCGCGGCCCCCGATCCACTGCGGGAGGCGGTTCAGCGCGACACCACCGCCCTGGTCGCCACCGGCGTCATCGGCGCCCAGTACCGGGTCACCCGCACCGGAGCGTCCTTCCCTGTCGGCGCGGGCACCACCCGGCTTGGTGGCAACCAGCCGGTCCCGCTGGACGGCCGATTCCGCATCGGCAGCATCACCAAGACCTTCGTCGCCACCACCACCCTGCAACTGGCCGGCGAAGGCCGCCTGGACCTGGACGACCCGGTGTCCCGCCACCTGCCCGGCCTGCTGCCCTATCCCGAGGTCATCACGGTCCGGAACCTGTTGCAGCACACCAGCGGTCTCTGGGACCACATCGCGCCGATCGGCGAGTCCCCCCAACTCTTCCTGGACCGCCGCTTCGACCACCGCACACCCCTGGACGCCGTGCGGGCAGCCACCCAGCGCCCACTGGAACACCCGCCGGGCGCCAAGTTCGCCTACACCAACACCGGCTACGAGGTCCTGGCCCTGCTCATCGAGAAGATCACCGGCCGCCCGTGGACCGCGGAGGTCCGCCGCCGAATCCTGCAACCCCTGCGCCTGTCCCACACCCGCACCCCGAGCGACCACCCGTTCCTGGACGGCCCCCACGCCCACGGCTACCTCCGGGTGGACGGCCGCCTCCACGACGTCACCACGCACAACCCCACCGTCTGGGGCGCCGGCGGCGGCATGACCTCCACCACCGCCGACCTGGACCGCTTCCTCACCGCCCTGCTGAGCGGCCGATTGCTGGCCCCCGCCCAGCAGGCCGAACTGACCCGCACCACTCCGGTCAGCGAAGGCTGGGGACTGGGTCTCCGCGGCCTGACCTTCCCCTGCGGCGTCCAGGTCTGGGGCCACACCGGCGGCCTGTTCGGCTATCTCAGCCTCGCTTTGAGCACCGCTGACGGGAGCAGGCGGATTATCGGGTCGGTCACCACGGTGGACACAGAGGCTGACGGGGCGGCCTACCTCAAGGTCGTGCAGACCGCGCTCTGCGGCTGAGGCCGGTCACCAAATCGGTTGGCCCCCGACCGCGGAGCTGGCATGCTGCCCGGGTCCAGGGGTGGGGGAGGACGCATGGCTGTGTTCGCGTGCGCGCAATGCGACGCCGTACTGACCAATCCGGTATCGCGTATCGCCCTCCCGGTGCACGCCCACCAGAGCTACGGGCACACCCTGCTTCCCGCACTCATGGAGCCGGGCACCTACGCCGTCGACCCGGAGCCCGCCGGCCCGCCCTGGCGGCGCTGGAGCGAGATCGGCGAGGACGCGGCAGCCGCGCGCGGTGTGTTCGCGCCGATGTACTCCCTCTCCTGCGGCGAACCGGGAGCGATCGTCCTCGCGCCGGGTGACCTCTACGGCACCGTCCTGATTCCCGACCGACTGGACGGCTACTGCCTGGGGGTGGCCGGGAGCGACGGCCCCAACCTGGCCTGCGAGCGTTGCGGACAACCGGTCGCGACCCGCATCGACGACTGCTCGTACTGGCAGGAGGCCCGGCTCGCCCCGCACGCCGTGCGTCAACTACCCATCGCCGGACCCGCGGACCGACCGCTCGGTTGGGCGGAGCTGGTGGCGGCGAGTGAGCCCTTCCCGCCAATCGATCTGTCCGGGTGGAGCGACCCGCGCTGGGAGGCGGCGACCGGGATGACGCTGGCCTTGCTCCTGGCAGCATCAGACGGCGCACCCGTCACCGTCCCCGACGGCCCGCTCGCGGACCTGTTCCGCCGCCCACTCGACGCGCTGCTCCCGCCGGGCCCACCGGCGAAGCGGGCGGCCCTGGCCGGACCCGGCCTGCCCACCGCCGCCGCGGACATCGCCCTGGTGCCACGCCACCCGCAGACCGGCGAGCCATGGCAGCCGCAGAGCACCGCGATCCCCGTGCCGCTGGCGGTCGAGGTGTGGACGCACCTCGTCTTCCACCCCGTGCAGCGGCCGATTCCGGTCAGTGGCGGCCTGCCCGTGAGCGTCCTGCGCGACGATCCGCTGCCGCGGCATCCACTCGGCCCGACCCGGCCTGACCTGGACGTATTCCGGCACACCCTGGCCCGGCTGCCCGCCGTCCGGGAGCCGTGGCTGCGCAAGATCTACGAGCTGGTGCGGGAGCGGCCGTACTCCGTCCCGTTCTAGCCTGGCGTCACTTCCGTCGCCGCAGGTGAAAGTGATACCGGATGCTGGACTACGGCCTTGACCTGTCCACTGTGGACCGTGCCATCGCGCTGCCCGACCTGGTGGCCGAAGGCGAGGAACTGGACGCCCTGGTCTCCGCGCACCCCGACTGGTCCCAGGCCACGCCGGCCGCGGGCTGGACCATCGCCCACCAGATCGCGCACCTCGCCATCGCCGACGAGAACGTGCTCACCGCCATCCGCACCCCGGAGGCGTTCGACCTCGTCCTGAAACAGGCCGAAGCCGCGGGCAGCGACCACGCCGACCTGGACGCCGCCGCGGGCGCGGCCACCCCGCGTTCGGCACTCCTGGAACGCTGGCGCACCGGCCGAACCGAGCTGGCCGCGGCCCTCGGCGACATCCCACTGGACCACGCGTTCCCGTGGTTCGGCTCGCAACTGACCGCAACGCTCATGGTCCCGCTCCGGCTGATGGAAACCTGGGCACACGGCCAGGACATCTTCGACACCCTCGGTGTCCTCCGCCAACCGACCGGTCGGCTCCGGCACATCGCCGCACTGGGCGTCGTAGGCCGAGAACTGTCGTTCTACGCCGCCCAGCTCCCCACCCCACCTGCGCCGTTCCGCGTCGAACTCACCGGTCCCGACGGCGAAACCTGGACCTGGGGCCCCGCGGACGCCGACCAACTGGTCGGGGGCAGTGCGCTCGACTTCTGTCTGCGGGTCACCCACCGCAGGTCCCTGGACCAGACCGGCCTCACCGCGGTCGGCGTGGACGCGCGGAAGTGGCTGGAGATCGCCCGCGTATTCCTGTGACGGCCACACCCTAGGGATTTCCCTGGCCCGTCCCCCCAAGACTTGCCACGCAGGTCCCACGGGAAGGGTCGAAACCATATGCCGGAAGACAGCAAACTCGTCGACTACCTCAAGTGGGTAACCGCCGATCTGCACGACACCCGGCGGCGACTCGAGGAGCTGGAGAGCGGCAGGCAGGAACCCGTCGCCATCGTCGGCATGGCCTGCCGGTTCCCCGGCGGGGTCGCCTCGCCCGAGGACCTGTGGTCGGTGCTGGCCGACGGGGCGGACGTGATGGCCCCGTTCCCCACCGACCGAGGCTGGGACCTGCGCATCCTCAGCGGTGACGGCGAGGGCCACAGCGCCACCGACCGGGGCGGATTCCTCACCGGGGTGGCCGATTTCGACGCCGGGTTCTTCGGCATCTCACCCCGTGAGGCCCTCGCGATGGACCCGCAGCAGCGCCTGCTGCTGGAGACCGCCTGGGAGACCTTCGAACGGGCCGGTATCGACCCGCACGCGGTGCGGGGCAGCAAGACCGGCGTGTTCGTGGGCACCAACGGGCAGGACTACTCCGAACTCGTGCTGCGCGGTGGCGAGGATGTCGCCGGGCACGCGGGCACCGGGCTGGCCGCGAGCGTGGTCTCCGGCCGGATCGCCTACGTGCTCGGCCTGGAGGGCCCGGCGGTCACCATCGACACCGCCTGCTCCTCCTCCTTGGTCGCGCTGCACTCCGCGGCCCAGGCCGTGCGGTCGGGGGAGTGCTCGCTCGCCCTGGCCGGTGGGGTCACCGTGATGTCCACCGCGATGGGCTTCGCCGGGTTCACCCGGCAGGGCGGGCTCGCGCCGGACGGACTGTGCAAGGCATTCGCCGAGGGCGCGGACGGCACCGGCTGGTCCGAGGGTGTCGGCCTGCTGCTGGTGGAAACCCTGGCTGACGCGCGCCGCAACGGGCACCAGGTCTTGGCGCTGCTGCGTGGGTCCGCGGTGAACTCCGACGGCGCCTCCAACGGGCTGACCGCGCCGAACGGTCCGTCCCAGCAACGCGTTATCCGGGCCGCGCTGGCCGCCGCCGGACTCACTCCGTCCGATGTGGACGCCGTTGAGGCGCACGGCACCGGCACCCGGCTCGGCGACCCGATCGAGGCCGAGGCCCTGCTCGCCGCCTACGGGCAGGAGCGGGAAATCCCGCTCTGGCTGGGCTCGGTCAAGTCCAACCTGGGCCACACCCAGGCCGCCGCGGGCGTGGCCGGTGTGATCAAGATGGTGCTGGCCATGCGGCACGGTGTGCTGCCGCAGACCCTCCATGTGGACACCCCCTCCAGCCACATCGACTGGACCGCGGGCGAGGTCCGCCTGCTCACCGAGAAGATCGCCTGGCCGGACACCGGACGGCCGCGTCGCTCCGGCATCTCCTCCTTCGGCATCAGCGGCACCAACGCGCACATCGTGCTCGAACAGGGCCCAGCCGAGGAGCCCGCCGAAGCCGAAGCACCGCCGGTCAAACCCGCCGCATTGCCCTGGCTGCTCTCCGGCCGCAGCCCCCAAGCTCTGCGCGCCCAGGCCGAACGCCTCCTGGACCACCCCGGCGACCCGGTCGACCTCGGCTACTCCCTGGCCGCCACCCGCAGCCGCTTCGAGCACCGCGCCGTGGTCATCGGCGACGGCGAGGAGCTGACCGCCGGACTGCGCGCACTGCTCGACGAACTCCCGAATCCCGCGCTGGTCAACGGATCCACCGGCAAGACGGGCCGGATCGCCTTCGTCTTCCCCGGCCAGGGCGCGCAGTGGGTCGGTATGGGCAAGGCGCTGCTGGACGAGTCGCCGGTGTTCGCCGCCAAGATCGAGGAATGCGCGGCCGCGCTCGCCCCGCACACCGACTGGTCGCTCACCGAGGTGTTGCGCGGCAACGTGGACACCGCCACCCTCGACCGCGTTGACGTGGTCCAGCCCGCCTCCTTCGCCATCATGGTCGCGCTCGCCGCGATCTGGCAGCAGCACGGCGTGCGGCCGGACGCGGTGCTCGGACACTCCCAGGGCGAACTCGCCGCCGCGGTCATCGCGGGCGCACTCGACCTGCCCGCCGCCGCCCGCGTGGTCGCGCTGCGCAGCGCCGCCATCGCCCGGCGGCTGTCCGGACACGGTGCGATGGCCGCGATTCCGTTGCCCGCCAACGAGGTCCGCGAGCGCGTGGCCGCACTCGACGGCGTGGCCGTGGCCGCGGTCAACGGCCCGCGCTCGGTGATCATCTCCGGCGCGGTCGCCGGGGTGGAATCGTTGGTCGAGTCGCTGATCGCGGACGGTGTCAAGGCCAAGCTGATCAGCGTGGACTACGCCTCGCACTCCCCGCAGGTGGAGACCATCCGCGAGGAATTGCTGGCCCAGCTCGGCGATCTCCAGCCGAGCACGCCGACGATCCCGCTGTTCTCCCCGGCCACCGGCGCCTGGGTCACCGGACCCGACTTCACCGCCGAGCACTGGTTCCACAACCTGCGCGGCGAGGTCCGTTTCGACCCGGCCGTGCGCCAGCTCCTGAGCGAGGGTTTCCGCACCTTCATCGAGATCAGCGCGCACCCGGTGCTCACCCCCGCGATCACCGAGATCGGCGAGGACACCGGCGAAACCCTGCTCGGCGTGGGCACCCTGCGCCGCGAGGACGGCGGCACCCGCCGGGTGCTCACCTCCCTGGCCGAGGCGCACGTGCGCGGCGTCCAGATCGACTGGGACCCGGCCTTCACCGCCGCCCAGCCACGCAAGATTTCCCTGCCCACCTACCCATTCCAGCGCAACCGCCACTGGCCGCGCGCCGCCGCCACCAGCGCGGTGGACGTCACCGCCGCCGGACTCGGCCGCGCCGACCACCCCTGGCTGGACGCCGTGGTCGAACCCGCGGGCGGCGAGCAGGTCGTCTGCGTCGGCAGGCTCTCCCTGGCCGGACACCCCTGGCTGGCCGACCACGTGGTCGGCGGGCTGATCCTGTTGCCCGGCACCGGTTTCCTCGAACTCGCCGTGCGCGCCGGTGACCTGGTCGACTGCCCCACGGTGGAGGAACTCACCCTCGCCGTGCCGTTGTTGTTGCGCGCCACCGACACCCTGACCATCCAGCTCACCATCGCCGCCCCCGACGCCGACGGGCGTCGCGAACTCGGCATCTACGCCCGCCCCGCCGGCGACGCCGACACCCCGTGGACCCGGCACGCCAGCGCCATCCTCAGCCCCGAACCGGTCGCCGAGCCCGACCGGCTCGCCGAATGGCCGCCCGCGGGCGCGGAACCCGTTGCACTGGAAGGGTTCTACGACACCCTGGAGTTCGGCCACAAGTTCCGCGGCCTGCAATCGGTGTGGCTGGGCAAGGACGCGGTCTACGCCGAGGTCGAACTGCCTGGCACGGAAGAGGACAACGGCGGCTTCGGCCTGCACCCCGCCCTGCTGGACGCCGCCCTGCACGCCGTCCCCTTCGCCACCAACCCCGACCCCGGCAGCCGCCTGCTTCCCTTTACCTGGAACCAGGTTTGCCTGCACGCCGCCGGTGCGGCCCGGCTGCGAGTGCGGCTCACCGAGGCCGGTCCGGACACCGTGTCGCTGACCGCCACCGACACCACCGGCGCGCCCGTGTTCTCCGCGGCCTCGCTGGTGCTGCGCTCGGCCGCGGCCGTCAGCACCGCCGCCCCGGTCGCCCGCGACGAGCAGGAATCGCTGTTCCGCCTGGACTGGACCCCGCTGAGCACCGAACTGCGCGCGACCGAGGCGAGCTGGGCCATCCTCGGCGGCGACATCTTCGGCCTGGCCTCGGCCATCGAACTGATCGGCGGCCGGGCCACCACCTACGTGGACACCCTGGCCGACCTCGCGGGCAGCGTCCCAGAAATCCTGGTCGTGCCACTGCAAAGCAACCCCGGCGCCGAGATCGTCAGCACCGCGCACCAGCTCACCGCGCAGGCCCTGGAGATCATCCAGCACCTCACCGCCGACGCCGCGCTGGCCCGCACCCGGGTGCTGTTCGTGACCTGCAACGCCGTCTCCGGCGGCGCCGACGACCCGGTCCGCGACCTGGCCGCCGCCCCGATCCACGGCCTGGTCCGCTCCACCCAGTCCGAACACCCCGGCAAGTTCCTGCTCATCGACCTGGACACCGAGGACAGCTCGGCCGCCGTGCTGCCCGGCCTGCCCAGCCTCCTGGAAGACGGCGAAACCCAGGCCCTGGTCCGCGACGGCGCCATCCGGGTCGGCCGCCTGGCCACCCTGGCCTCCGGCTCCGGCCTGCTGCCGCCCACTGAAGGCCCGTGGCGCCTGGACACCACCGGCCACGGCAGCCTCGACGCCCTTGTCCTGGCAGCAAATCCGGACGCCGAACGCCCGCTCACCGGCCGCGAGGTCCGAGTCAAGATCACCGCGGCGGGCGTCAACTTCCGCGACGTGCTCAACGCCCTCGGCATGTACCCCGGACAGGCCGGAGCCTTCGGCGCCGAGGCCGCGGGCGAGGTCGTCGAAATCGGCCCCGAAGCCACCGAACTCCGGGTCGGCGACCGGGTCTTCGGCATGATCACCGGCGGCTTCGGCACCCACGCGGTCGCCGCCGACGAACGCTTCCTGACCGCGATTCCGGCTGGCTGGACCGAGGAGACCGCGGCCTCCATCCCGATCGCCTTCCTCACCGCCTACCACTGCCTGGTCGACCTGGCCGAACTGCGCGCCGGCCAGTCGATCCTGGTGCACGCGGGCGCCGGTGGCGTGGGCATGGCCGCCATCCAGCTGGCCCAGCACCTGGGCGCGGAGGTCTTCGCCACCGCCAGTGCGGGCAAGCAGGACACCCTGCGCCAACTGGGCGTGGCCGAGGACCACATCGCCAACTCCAGGGACACCGACTTCGCCGCCCGCTTCGGCGCGGTCACCGGCGGACGCGGCGTGGACGTGGTGCTCAACGCGCTCTCCGGCGAGTTCGTGGACGCCTCGCTGCGGGTGCTCGCCGAGGGCGGCCGATTCGTGGAGATGGGCAAGACCGACATCCGCACCGCCGAGGACCTCGACGGCCGCTGGTACCGGGCAATGGACCTGGGCACCGTGCACCCCGAGGAGATCCAGCGCCTGCTGCGCAGCCTGATCGAGCTGTTCGACCAGGGCGAGCTGCGGCCGCTGCCGATCACCCGCTGGAACGTGCGCCGCGCCAAGGAAGCCTTCCGGCACCTGAGCCTGGCCAAGCACATCGGCAAGGTCGTGCTCACCATCCGCGGCGGTATCGCCCCCACCGGCACCACCCTGCTCACCGGCGGCACCGGCACCCTCGGCGGCGCCCTGGCCAAACACCTGGTCACCGAGCACGGCGTGCGCCGCCTGCTGCTGGTCAGCCGCCGCGGCCCGGACGCCCCCGGCGCCGCCACTCTCCGCCAGGAACTCCAGGCTGCCGGCGCCGACGCGGATATCGTTGCCGCCGACATCACCGACCGGGACGCGCTCGCCGCTGTCCTGAACGGCATCCCGGCCGAACACCCGCTCTCCGCCGTGGTGCACACGGCAGGGGTGCTCGACGACGGCGTGGTCACCAAACTCGACCCCGAACGGCTGCGGAAGGTGTTGCGCCCCAAGGTGGACGCCGCCTGGCACCTGCACGAACTCACCCGCGACCACGAACTGAGCGCGTTTGTGCTCTTCTCCTCGGTGGCGGGCGTGACCGGCAGCCCCGGCCAGGCCAACTACGCCGCCGCCAACGTCTTCCTGGACACCCTGGCCGCACACCGCCGCGACCAGGGCCTGCCGGCCACCTCGCTGGCCTGGGGCTTGTGGGCCGAACGCAGCGAGCTGACCAGCGGCCTGGACGAGGGCCAGGTCCGCCGGATCGACTCCTCCGGCCTGCCCGAGATCTCCACCGAGCAGGGCATGCGCATGTTCGACTCGGCCACCGAATCCGACGAACCGCTGATCATCCCGATCAAGGTCGGCAAACGCGTGGCAGGCCAGTCCACCGCGGTCCCGGCGTTGCTGCGCGGCATCATCCAGGGCGGCCGCCGCTCGGCCGCCGCAGGCACTCCCGCCCCCTCCGGCCTGCGTGACCGCCTGCGTGCCCTGGGCGCCACCGGCCAGGAAGAACTGTTGCGCGACTTGGTGATCACCCACGCCGCCGCCCTGCTCGGCCACCACGACCGAGCGGGCCTGGACCCCGAACGCGGCTTCCTGGAATCCGGCTTCGACTCCCTCATCGCGGTCGAACTGCGCAACAAACTCGCCGACGTCACCGGCCTGCGCCTGCCCTCCACCGTCGTCTTCGACACCAAAACCCCGGTCGCCCTGGCCCAGCGCCTGCGCTCCGAACTTGCCGAATCCGTCAGCGTGGGCGGCGGTTCCAGCAACGGCAACTCCGGTGGCGGCGGCGCCGCGGACACCCTGGACCAGCTCTTCGCCGACGCCGTGCACACCGGCAAGGTCCGCGAGGGCCTGGGCATGCTCAAGGCGGTCGCCAACCTCCGCCCCACCTTCGACAGCCCAGCAGACCTGGTCGCCCTGTCCAAGGCCACCATCCTCGCCGACGGCCCGACGGCTCCCACCATCATCTGCGTCAGCTCCCCGGTGATCACCGGCGGCGTGCACCAGTACGCCCGCATCGCCGCCCACTTCCGCGGCCGCAGGCGAGTCAGCGCCCTGCCCCTGATGGGCTTCGCCGACGAGGAACACCTGCCAGCCACCGGTGACGCCGCCGTCCGCGCGGTCGTCGAAAGCGCCCTGGAAGCCAGTGAGGGCCAGCCTTTCGTCCTGCTCGGCCACTCCTCCGGCGGCTCCATCGCGCTGGCCGCGGCCGGTGTGCTGGAACAGGTCTGGGGCATCCGGCCCGAGGGCGTGGTCATGCTGGACACCCTCAGCGTCCGCCACGACGGCGAGGGCAGCGACTTCGGCCAGATGACCAACTACTACCTGGACAAGATCGGTTCCTCGCCGATCACCCTGTCCACCGCCCGGTTGTCCGCGATGGCCCACTGGTTCAGCAAACTCGCCACCATCGACGTCCTGGAATCCACCGTGCCGCGCCTGCTGGTTCGCTGCGGGCGGGATCTGGACGGCAACACGGTTGGCGAATTGCCGGAGTCGGCGGTGCCCGCGGGGGAGGTCCGCACCATTGACGCGGACCACTTCTCGCTGGCCAAGGAGGACTCCGGGCGGACCGCCGAGACGGTCGAGCAGTGGGTGGGCTCGCTGGTCAAGGCGTAGGCCGAATGCGGGCAGGAGCGCGCGGAAACCGTGCTCCTGCCCGATCTTCCACCTGTTCTTGTCTTTTTGTACAGTGATCCGCGCTGTCTCAGCGAGCATGATGGTCGGAGTAACCGATCTTGTGTTCTAGGAGGCCAGGTGCTCGGCATTCAGGAGATCTCCGACCGGCTGGAGATCCAGAGCCTGTTGACGGCGTACTCGACCGCGATCGACAGCAAGGATTTCGCCGCCCTGGACGAGGTTTTTGTTGCGGACGCGCATATCGACTACACCGCCTTCGGCGGCATCGCGGGCAATTTCCCCGAGATGAAGGAATGGCTCGCGCAGAGCCTGGCGATGTTCCCGGCCACCCAGCACCTGAACGGGAACCTGGACATCCGGGTTGACGGCGACCGGGCCACTGGGCGGCTGATGTGCCTGAACTCGATCGTGTTGCCGGGCGCTGAGCAGCGGGTCGCGCTGCTGGGCATGTGGTACACCGACGAGTACGTCCGCACGCCGCAAGGATGGCGGATTGCCCGGCGTGGCCAGGAACGCAGCTGGGCGCAGGGACTCGACCTGCCCGCCCCGCCCGCACAGGAGCAGTTGTGAGTAGCGCAGAACCGGAATTCAGCCACTTCGCCAACACCCGGCCGCAACATGGACGCTGGACGATCATCGGTGTCGCGGGTTCGGCGGATGACCCGGGCGTGCGGTCGGTCGAGGTCTTCCAGGGCTCGGATCACCACGAACCGCGACTGGTGCTCGCCGCCGAGGACGTGCCGCGGTTCGTCGCGGGCCTGATCGCCACGGTCATGCCCGGCGATTTGACCGCGGTCGAGGACTGACCGGCCCGATTGCCCGTTCGTACCCCTTGTCCTACCTCGAAAACCCGCTCGGCCGCCGCTGAGTGTCTCCCGGTGCTAACTCTTGATCTGCCGCGCCTGCGGGCCAAGATCAACGCGCGAACAGCTTGGGAGACAAGCACATGCGACGGACCATGTTGGGCGGGAAGATCCACCGCGCCACGGTCACCCAGGCCGACCTGCACTACGTCGGGTCGGTCACCATCGACGAGGACCTGATGACGGCGGCGGGCATCGTCGAGGGCGAGCAGGTGCACGTCGTGGACGTCAGCAACGGGGCCAGGCTGATCACCTACGCCATCACCGGTGAACGGGGCAGCGGGGTCATCGGCATGAACGGCGGCGCCGCGCACCTGGTGCAGCCCGGCGACCTGGTCATCATTCTGTCCTATGTGGAGCTTGAGGACGCCGAGTGCGCCGGGTACCGCTCGCGCGTGGTGCACGTGGACGGATCCAACGCCGTGCTCGCCCTTGGGCGCGACGCTGCCGAGCCCGTGCCGGGAGACACCGAACTGCGCTCCGGCGCGGTCACCGCGGGCTGAGCCGGGAACGAAAAAGCCAGGCGAGGCAAGAGAAACGCCGCTGTGACCTTGGCGATCACCGTCTCGCTGGCGGTGCTGCCTGCCGCGGCGGAGGCGGCACCGCGGTGCCTGCCTCGCTGACCGCTGGACCGGCCGTGCGGTCGGCGGCGTGATCCGCACCCCCGTACCACTTGGGCCAACTGGTACGCCCACTTGAGCCAAATCGGCGTACCAGTTGGCCCAACTCGCCGTCCAGAACGGCCAACACACCGTACGACAGGGTGGTTTCTAGGGGTCGTTGCATCGTCTGAGGTCAGGAAGCACGATGACCTT
>NZ_JALMDK010000008.1 GCF_023094165.1 Crossiella sp. S99.2
CTTTGCCACGTCTCGTTCCCTCCGGACTCTCCGTCAATTCTACTTGGGGACGTGTCCGGAAAACTCGGGGCACCTCATACGCCGAGTTGGCCAAACTCGTACGCCCGGTTGGCCAAACTGGTACGCCAAGTTGGGCCAAGCGGGCCCGGATCGGCCAACGAGCCGTCCGGATCGGCCAACACGGCGTCCACAACGGCCAACACGGCGTGAGTGTTCAGGGGCCTAGCAGGGCCTCCACGCCGCGTGGGAACACCGCGTCGCGCACGTACTCCAGGACCGTGTCCCGGAAGGCCGCGGCCGCGTTGGTCAGCGCCACATCGGTCCGGTGTGCCAGCGCGATGGTGCGCGGGATCCCCGGCGGCGCCAGTGGGGTGGCCCGCAGGCCGGGCCGGTTGACCAGCACCAGACTCGGCACCAGCGCCAGGCCGAGCCCGGTTTCCACGAACCGCAGCACCGCGTCCATCTCGCCGCCCTCCACCGCGAACCGCGGTTCGATCCCGGCCCGGCGGCAGGCGGCCAGGGTGGCCTCGCGCAGGTCGTAGCCGGGGCGGAACATCACCAGTTCCCGCGCGGCCAGCTCCTCGATCTTGAGGTGGGTCCACCGGGTCAGCGGCTTCGCGCTGGCCGGGCTGGCCACCACCAGGGGTTCGCGCAGGATCGGCGTGGTGGTCAGCGCGGGTTCGGCGCCGCTGCCGGGCACGATGATCAGCGCCAGGTCCAGTTCGCCGCGGGTCAGGTCCCGGACCAGGTCCTGCGAGCCGCTCTCCTGCACCACCAGGCGGATCCCGGGATACCGGTCGCGGAAGCGGCGCAGCACCTCGGCGACCAGGCTCACGCACATGCTCGGCGTCGCGCCCAGCCGGACCCGGCCGCGGCGCAGGCCGACGAGTTCCTGGACCTCCAGCCGCGCGGTGTCCACATCGGCCAGGATGCGCCGGGCCAGTGGCAGCAGCGCCTCGCCCGCCGGGGTGAGCGCGATGTTGCCGCGGGCGCGGCTGAACAGCGGGGCGCCCAGCTCCTCCTCCAGGACCTTGATCTGCTTGGAGAGTGAGGGCTGCGCCACATTCTGCAGGTCGGCGGCCTGGGTGAAGTGCCGGGTCTGCGCGACCGCCAGGAAGTACCCGAGCTGCTGCAAGTTCATTTCGATAGCGTAGGGCTATCGAGTCCAGCCATTCCATATATTGGACGACTCGTCGCAGCGCTCCTACCGTCGCTCCATGGCTGTTCCCAGCTTGACCACCGCCGTCCCACCACGGACGCCGACCGGCCGTGTCCGCCGGTCGCCCCGGATCTCCTCGGTGATCCTCAAGGCCGTCATGGCCGTGACCGGACTGGCCCTGTTCGGCTTCGTCGTGGCGCACATGGTCGGCAACCTCAAGATCTTCTTCGGCGCCGAGTCCTTCGACAGCTACGCGCGCTTCCTGCGCACCGTCGGCGAACCGCTCATCCCGGAGCGCGGACTGCTCTGGATCATGCGGATCGGGCTGCTGGTCGCGGTCTTCGCGCACATCATCGCCGCCACCATGCTGGCCCGCCGCGCCCGCAGGGCCCGGCCGGTGCGCTACCACCACCGGAGCAAGGTGCAGGGCAGCTACGCGGCCCGGACCATGCGCTGGGGCGGGGTGATCATCGCGCTGTTCGTGCTCTACCACCTGATGGACCTGACCCTGCTGTGGCTCAACCCGCACGGGGTGCACGGCGAGGCGTACAACAACGTCACCTCGGATTTCCAGCGCTGGCCGGTGGTGCTGGTCTACACCCTGGCGGTGCTGACCCTGGGCTTCCACCTGCGGCACGGGGTGTGGAGCGCGCTGCGCAGCCTCGGCCGCGGCCGGGCCCGCACCGAGGCGCGGCTGCGGCTGATCGCGCTGACCGTGGCGGTGCTGATCTGCGCCGGTTACCTGTCCGTCCCCTTCGCTGTGCTGACCGGGTTGGTGAGCTGACATGAGCTATTTCGTCGAGGGCGACCCGATCGCCGACACCCGGGCGCCGGACGGCCCGATCGAGAGCCGCTGGGAACGCCGCCGCTTCGGCGCGCGGCTGGTCAACCCGGCCAACAAGCGCAAGCTGAGCGTGATCGTGGTCGGCACCGGCCTGGCCGGCGGTTCGGCCGCGGCCACCCTGGCCGAACTGGGCTACCAGGTCAGCTCCTTCTGCTACCAGGACAGCCCGCGCCGGGCGCACAGCATCGCCGCGCAAGGCGGGATCAACGCGGCCAAGAACTACCGCAACGACGGCGACAGCGTGCACCGCCTGTTCTACGACACGGTCAAGGGCGGCGACTTCCGGGCGCGGGAGTCCAACGTGCACCGGCTGGCCGAGATCAGCACCCAGATCATCGACCAGTGCGTGGCCCAGGGCGTGCCCTTCGCCCGCGAGTACGGCGGCCTGCTGGACACCCGCTCCTTCGGCGGCGCGCAGGTGGCCCGCACCTTCTACGCCCGCGGCCAGACCGGACAGCAGCTGCTGCTCGGCGCGTACCAGGCGCTGTCCCGGCAGATCCACGCCGGCCGGGTCACCATGCACCCGCGCACCGAGATGCTGGACCTGATCGTGGCCGACGGCCGGGCCCGCGGCATCGTGGTCCGCGACCTGGTCTCCGGCGAGGTCTCCACCCACTTCGCCGACGCGGTGGTGCTGGCCACCGGCGGCTACGGCAACGCCTTCTACCTCTCCACCAACGCCAAGGGCTGCAACACCACCGCGATCTGGCGGGCGCACCGGCGCGGCGCGCTGTTCGCCAACCCCTGCTACACCCAGATCCACCCGACCTGCATCCCGGTCAGCGGCGACCACCAGTCCAAGCTGACCCTGATGAGCGAGTCGCTGCGCAACGACGGCCGGGTGTGGGTGCCACAGCAGGCCGGGGACACCAGGCCGCCCAATGAGATCCCCGAGGACGAGCGCGACTACTACCTGGAGCGGATCTACCCCAGCTTCGGCAACCTGGTGCCGCGCGACATCGCCTCCAGGGCGGCGAAGAACGTCTGCGACGCCGGCCGCGGGGTCGGGCCGGGCGGGCTGGGCGTGTACCTGGACTTCGCCGACGCGATCCGCCGCCTCGGCCGGGACGCGGTCTCGGCCAGCTACGGCAACCTGTTCGAGATGTACCAGCGCATCACCGGCGAGGACCCGTACTCGGTGCCGATGCGCATCTACCCCGCGGTGCACTACACCATGGGCGGGCTGTGGGTGGACTACGACCTGCGCAGCACCATTCCAGGGCTGTTCGTCATCGGCGAGGCCAACTTCTCCGACCACGGCGCCAACCGGCTCGGCGCGAGCGCGCTGATGCAGGGCCTGGCCGACGGGTACTTCGTGCTGCCCAACACCATCGGCGACTACCTCGCCGACGGCCCGTTCGAGGCGGTGGGCGCGGAGCACCCGGCCGCGGTGGACGCGGTCGCCGGGGTGAAGTCCACTGTGGACAAGCTGCTGTCGGTGAACGGAACGAGAACAGTGGATGACTTCCACCGCGAACTCGGTCGCCTGATGTGGGACCACTGCGGCATGGAACGCAGCGAGGAGGGCCTGCGCAAGGCCCTGGAACGCATTCCCGAGCTGCGCGCGGAGTTCTGGCGCGAGGTCAAGGTGCCCGGCACCGGCGAGGGCCTCAACCAGGCACTGGAGAAGGCGGGCCGGGTGGCCGACTTCTTCGAGCTGGCCGAGCTGATGTGCGTGGACGCCCTGCACCGCACCGAATCCTGCGGCGGCCACTTCCGCGCCGAGAGCCAGACCCCCGACGGCGAGGCCCGCCGCGACGACGAGCAGTTCAGCTACGTCGCCGCCTGGGAGTTCGCCGGCGCGGGCCAGTCACCGGTGCTGCACAAGGAAAACCTCGCCTTCGACCACGTCACCCCCAGCCAGCGGAGCTACAAGTGAGACTGACCCTCAACATCTGGCGCCAGACCGGGCCCGAGGACAAGGGCAGGATGGTGCGCTACCAGCTCGAAGAGGTCTCCGAGGACATGTCCTTCCTGGAGATGCTCGACGTGCTCAACGAGAAGCTCACCCTGGCCGGCGACGAGCCGGTGGCCTTCGACCACGACTGCCGCGAGGGCATCTGCGGCATGTGCGGCATGATGATCAACGGCATCGCGCACGGCCCGGAAAAGGCCACCACCGCCTGCCAGCTGCACATGCGCCACTTCGACGACGGCGACTCCATCACCATCGAGCCGTGGCGGGCCGCGCCGTTCCCGGTGGTCAAGGACCTGGTCGTGGACCGCAGCGCCTTCGACGAGATCATCCAGGCCGGCGGCTACGTCAGCGCCCCCACCGGCAGCGCCCCCGACGCGCACGCCACCCCCGTGCCCAAACCCGACGCCGACACCGCCTTCGAGGCCGCCGCCTGCATCGGCTGCGGCGCCTGCGTGGCGGCCTGCCCCAACGGCTCCGGCCTGCTGTTCACCGCCGCCAAGGTCACCCACCTCGGCCTGCTGCCGCAAGGCCAGCCGGAACGCGACACCCGGGTGATCAACATGCTCACCACCCATGACGCCCTGGGCTTCGGCGGCTGCACCAACGCGGGCGAATGCACCACGGTCTGCCCCAAGGGAATCCCCCTGGAATCGATTGCCCGCCTCAACGCCGACTACCTCAACGCCAAACTCCGCTAACCCCTCCCAGCGTGTTGGCCGTTCTCGTACGCCGAGTTGGCCCAAGTGGTACGGGTCGTTGGCCCAACTGGGACGCCGAGTTGGCCCAACTCGGCGGGTGCCCGTCCACAACGGCCAACGTGGCGTACGAGTTCGGCCAACACGCTGGATCAGTTAATTCGAAGCTTGGAACAAGGTGACCGGTCGGTTGGTTTTCCTGGTTATGCTGCGTTGTGGAGGACGGCCGGATGCCTGGCTGGGGGCTCCAGGAGCGCCAGAAGAACGAGGAAAGACCGATGATGGTTGCGTGTCCGGGGGGTAAGGGCTTTCCGATCAAGGCTGGGTCGCCGGACCTGCCGCCGCCGTGGTTCCAGGGGGCCACGCGGTGACCGAGGTGCTGGCGGCCACGTCCCACGGTCGGGTCCGGGGACAGAGTGCCGACGGAATCGTCCGTTTTCTGGGTATTCCCTACGCTTCCGCCCCGCGGGGGATCGGACGGTTCGCCGCGCCGGAGCCGGTGCGGCCGTGGGACGGGGTGCGGGCGGCCACCGAGTTCGGTGCCACCGCGCCCGCGGCGAGCCTGCACGGGCCGGGACTGGAGTTTCTGGTCGAACCGGCCATTCCGGGCGCGGAATACCTCAACCTCAACGTGTGGACGCCGGGCGTGGACGACGCGCGGCGGCCGGTGCTGGTGTGGATCCACGGTGGCGCGCACGTCACCGGGTCCGCCGCCCAGCCGATCTTCGACGGGCGGGCGTTCGCGGCCAACGGGATCGTGTTCGTCTCGGTCAGCTACCGGCTCGGCGCGGAAGGCTACGCCTATCTGCCCGACGCCCCGGCCAACCGGGCGCTGCTGGACCAGCGGGCCGCCCTGGAGTGGGTCCAGCGCGAGATCGGTGCCTTCGGCGGTGATCCGGACCGGGTCACGGTGAGCGGCAGCTCGGCAGGCGCCAGCGCGGTGCTGTCCTTGCTGTCACTGGACACCGGGCTGCTGCACCGCGCCGTGCTGCAGAGCGCGGCCGCCCGCTCCGCACTGTCCACTGTGGACGCGGAGCGGATCGCCAAGGAACTCGCGGACCAGGCCGGGGTGCCGGCCACCGCGGCCGGACTGGCCACGGTGGCGCCGGAGCGGCTGGCCGAGCTGTCCAGCGGACTGGCCCTGGCCGTCATGGCGGATCCGGATCCGGTGCGCTGGGGCGAATCCGTGGCCAACTCCTCGATGGCTTTCGGCCCGGTGCTCGACGGGCAGGTCCTGCCGCACCACCCCTACCAGGCAGTCCTGGACGGTGCGGGCCGGGACACCGAACTGCTGATCGGTACCAACTCCGACGAACTCCTGTTGCTGGCCAAGGACGAGGCGGCCGCGGCCGCGCTGACCGAGCTGGTCTTCCGGGAACCGGTGTACGCGCTGGCGGAGTCCAGGGCCGGCGCCGCGGCCACCTACGTCTACGAGTTCGGCTGGCGTTCGCCGGTGCCCGGCGCGGGGGCCGCGCACGGACTGGAACTCGGCTTCGTCTTCGACAACCTGGGTCACTCGACCCTGGAAGGCGAAGCGCCGCCGCGGGACCTGGCTCGCGCGGTCAACCTGAGCTGGACCTCCTTCGCGGCCAACGGGGATCCGGGCTGGCCGCCGTTCACCGACGACACCCCGTTCGTCCGCTGGCTGGGCGGCTGAACCCGCGGCGCGGGGTCAGCCCTTGGCGAAGACCCTGAGCCGGTCCAGGGTGCCGTTGAACTCGTTCTGGTCGCCGGGGAACGTGCCCTTGTCGTTGAACTGCCAGAAGGTGTGGAAGTTCCACCCCGCGGGCCGTTCCCCCGGCGCCTCGGCGTACCTGGCCAGCCACAGCGGATGGTCCTGGCCGAAGGACGGATCGTTGCCGGTGCACTGCTTCCACCAGTTGGTGGTGGTGTAGATGGTGGGATGCCGCTTGGCGCGCTTGACGTACTGGTCGCTGAACTCCCGGATCCAGGCCACCATCGCGGCCGGGCTCTTGCCGTAACACGTTGGGCCGTAAGGGTTGTACTCGATGTCCAGCGCGCCGGGCAGGGTGCGTCCGTCGCCGGACCAGCCGCCGCCGTTGTCCACGAAGTAGTCCGCCTGGGCCGCGCCGCCGGAGCGGTCGGGCAGCGCGAAGTGGTAGGAGCCGCGGATCAGCCCGACCCCGGAGGAACCGTTGTACTGGCCTTTGAACTGCGGGTTCTTGAACCCGGTGCCCTCGGTCGCCTTGACGTAGGCGAAGGTGGCGCCCTTGCTCTTGACCTCGGCCCAGTTCACCGCGCCCTGATGGCCGCTGACGTCGAGCCCAAGCGGCTTGCCGCTGGGCTGGTACACCGTGCCGTCCCTGGTCTCGGCCGCGCCCGCGCCGGCGAAGGCGCGTTCGGCGCCGGATTCCGCGGCCTGGGCAGGGGCAGCCGCGGCGAACAGCAGCAGTGCGATGGTCGCCAGCTTGCACGACCTTGCACCCGGGGTAGAGAAGGTCATGTCGCGGACGGTAAGCGGTGCTGTCCGATTCCGCCGGGCGGCACCACGGCGAATCACCCGATCTTGGTGCCGCCTTGTCCCCCCTTCCGGGGACCCGGTGTCAGAACGTCGACCGAATCGAGACTCGCAGCGCCGGGGTGGAGTAGCGACTGGTCCTCGTCTGCTCCAACAGCTGCACGATCTGTGCCGCTACGCTCCGGTGATGGCTGTCGTGCAGCACGTCGTGCCTGCTCTCGGCCACGGTGACGAAGCGTGACTGGCGCAGCCGCAGGGCCAGCGTCCGGGCGGTGAGCGGCGGGCACAGCACATCCGCGTCGCCGTGCAGCACCAGCACCGGCAGGTCCGGCCCACCGGCCAGGGCCGCCTCGGCCAGCGCGGGCGGCACCGGGGTGCGCAGCAGCTCGCCGCGCCGCAGCCGCTCGTCGGCGGCCAGTTCGGTCCGCGCCTCGGTGTTGTGCAGCCGCAGCTTCAGCTCGTCGTCGAAGTCCAGGGTCTCGCCGTCGGCGGGCAGCGCGCCGCCGGGCACCCCCGCGGCGATCACCGCGCGCACCGCCGGCTCGAACCGCGCCACGTGCAGCGCGAGCAGCGCGCCGGTGTCCGCGCCGAGCAGGTACAGCGGGCCTTCGGCCGTCTTGGCCAGCGTGTGCACGCGGGCCAGCGCGAGTGCTGGTTCTGGCTCGGGCAGGTCCGCGACCCGCACCTGGTAGCCGTCGACCGCCAACCGCGCGGTCAACCTCGAATAGCGGTCGGCGTGCTCGCCACGGCCGGGCAGGACGACCAGGGTTCCCCGGTTCATGATTCGCACGCTAGGAATTGGCCGGGGGCCGGTCAATCACGTCCCAGGGAACGGGAACCGCCGGGACGCGCCGTTGACAGTGCCACCCGGACCTGTTGCCATCAATGGCGTGTCCCCTTCGACGCCTCTCGTCCGGCGCCGGCACGTCGACCTCGTCCGTGTCGCCGCCCAAGGCTGTCCGAATTCTCTCAGCTAGTCCAGGAAACTCGCCGTGCTCGCGGAGGGCAACGGTTTCGAGTACGCGCTGAGCCAGGTGCGCTGCATCGTCGGCTGGGGCGCGGCCTACCGGCACGAACTCAGCTAGGGAGCAGCGTATGCCGACGATTCTGGTGATCTCCGGAAGTCCTTCCGCCAGCTCGAAAACCGCGGCCCTGGCCGAACAGCTCGCGGACCGGCTGGGCGAACAGGACCATCGGGTGCGCGCCGTCGCGGTGCGCACCCTGCCCGCCGAGGCACTGCTCGCCGCCGACCCGCACCATCCGCGGATCGCCGAGGTGGTGCGGGCCATCGCCGAGGCCGACGGCCTGGTGGTCGCCTCCCCGGTGTACAAGGCCGCCTACACCGGGGTGCTCAAGGCACTGCTGGACCTGTTGCCGCAGTTCGCCTTTGCCGGCAAGGTGGTGCTGCCGCTGCTCACCGGCGGCAGCCCGGCACACGTGCTGGCACTGGACTACGCGCTGCGGCCGGTGCTCAACTCCCTGGGCGCGCACCACATCGTGCAAGGCTATTTCGTGCTGGACAAGCACATCGAGCGCACCGACACCGGGATCGCGCTCGCCGAGGACGCCGAACGCACTCTTCTGTCCATTGTGGACACCTTCTCCGCCGCGGTGCACCGGCGCCGCGGCGAACTGCTCGCGGCCAGCTGATCGGACTCCGATGACCCTCACCTGCCACTGGTTCCTGCCCACCTACGGCGACAGCCGCTACCTGGTCGGCGGTGGTCACGGCGTGCACACCAGCACCGCGGGCGGCGCCCGCCCGGCCACCCTGGCCTACCTCGGCCAGATCGCCCGCAGCGCCGAGCAACTCGGCTTCGCCGGCGCGCTCACCCCGACCGGGGCCTGGTGCGAGGACGCCTGGCTGTCCACCGCGATGCTCACCGAGGTCACCGAACGCCTCAAGTTCCTGGTCGCCTTCCGGCCAGGGCTGCTCTCACCCACACTCGCCGCGCAGATGGCGGCCACCTACCAGCGGCATTCCGGCGGACGGTTGCTGCTCAACGTGGTCACCGGCGGGGAAAGCCAGGAACAGCGCGCGCACGGCGACTTCCTGAGCAAGGACGAGCGCTACGCCCGCACCGGGGAGTTCCTGGACATCGTCGGCCGGCTGTGGCGCGGCGAACGGGTCAACCACACCGGCGCGCACCTGGCCGTGGAGGGCGCCGAGCTGACCAGGGTGCCGGATCCGGTGCCGCCCATCTACTTCGGCGGCTCCAGCCCGGCCGCCGGCGCGGTTGCCGCCCGGCACGCCGACGTCTACCTCACCTGGGGCGAACCACCCGCGCAGGTCGCGGAGAAGGTCGCCTGGATCCGGAAACTGGCCGCCGAAGCGGGCCGGGTGGTGCGGTTCGGCATCCGGCTGCACGTGATCGCCAGGGACACCGCGCAACACGCCTGGGCCGAGGCGCAGCGGCTCCTGGACGCCCTGGATCCGGCCACAATCGAGGCAGTGCAACAGGGTCTGGCCCGCAGCGAGTCCGAGGGACAGCGGCGGATGATCGCGTTGCACGGCGGATCAACGGACGGCCTGGAGATCTCGCCGAACCTGTGGGCCGGGGTCGGCCTGGTGCGTGGGGGAGCGGGCACCGCGCTGGTCGGCAGCCACGAGGAGGTCGCGGACCGGATCGCGGAGTATCACGCCCTGGGCATCGAGGAGTTCGTGCTGTCCGGGCATCCGCACCTGGAGGAGGCCTACTGGTTCGGCGAGGGCGTGCTCCCGGTGCTCGCCCGCAGAGGCTTGTGGCGCAACCCGTTCGACCAAACGGCGCAACCCGCCGCCGCCATCCCGTTCGCTCAACCCGCAGCCCACCGGTAGGCCGGTTCTGTTCACACTCTTGACACAGCAGAGTGGTCTAGTCCATTTTGGGTTCACGCCAGTCTCGGTGTGAGCCGCACTACAACACGGCTCCACGCCGAGAGCAACACACCGCCGCCAAACGGTTGTCCGTTGCTCGCGAGGTGTGGAGGTTGTCGTGACGCGCAGACGTCAGCAACTGCTGGTGGGACTTCTGGCCGTGGCCACGGCCGCGTTGGGACTGGGGGTCCCGGCGATCGCGGCCGAACCGAACCTGGCGGCCAATCCCGGGTTCGAGCAGAGCACCGCGGGCTGGACCTGCACCGCGGGCGGCAGCACGGTGGCCAGCCCGGTGCGCTCCGGCTCGGCGGCGCTGACCACCACCCCGGCCGGGCAGGACAACGCGCGCTGCTCCCAGTCGGTGCCGGTGAAGGCGAGTTCCAGCTACACGCTGACCGCGTGGGTGCAGGGCAGTTACACCTACCTGGGCGCCAGCGGCACCGGCGGCACCGACGTGAGCACCTGGAGTCCGGGCAGCAGTGCCTGGACCCAGCTGTCCACCAGCTTCACCACCGGCGCGAACACCAGCCGGGTCACCATCTACACGCACGGCTGGTACGGCCAGGGCGCCTACTTCGTCGACGACGTCGCGCTGACCGGCCCGCCCGGCACCGGCGACCCCGACCCGCAGGCCCCCGCCACCCCCGGCGGGCTGAGCGCGGGTTCGCCCACCAGCTCCTCGATCTCGCTGTCCTGGTCGGCGGTCTCCGGCGCGGCCGGCTACCACGTCTACCGCGGCGGCAGCCGGGTCGCCAGCGTCACCGGGACCTCCCACACCGACACCGGCCTGAGCCCGTCGACCAGCTACTCCTACCAGGTCAGCGCGTACAACACGGTCGGTGAGTCCACCCGCTCGGGCGCGGTGTCGGCCAGCACCACCGGCGGCACCGGCAACCCGGGTGGGCCGCTGCCCAAGCGGATCCTGACCGGGTACTGGCAGAACTTCGTCAACGGCGCGGCGAACCTGCGCATCCGGGACATCGACCCGCAGTACGACCTGATCGCGATCGCCTTCGCCGACGCGCTCACCACCCGGCCCGGCGCGGTCGGCTTCAGCGTCGACTCCGGACTGTCCAGCGCGCTGGGCGGGTACAGCGACGCGGACATGATCGCCGACATCGCGGCGAAAAAGGCCCAGGGCAAGCGATTCGTCTTCTCCATCGGCGGCGAGAAGGGCAACGTGGACTTCAGCAACGCGGCCAACATCGGCGCGTTCGTGGAGACGATGACCGCGCTGATCCGCAAGTTCGGCGTGGACGGGGTCGACATCGACCTGGAGCACGGGCTGCACGCCGCGAACGTGGCCAACGCGGTCCGCCAGCTGCGCAACACCTTCGGCGCGAACTTCATCTACACCATGGCCCCGCAGACCCTGGACGTGCAGCCCAGCGGCCGGTACATGCCGCTGATCGAGGCCACCAAGGACATCCTGACCGTGGTGCACACCCAGTACTACAACTCCGGGTCGATGAACGACTGCAACGGCGGCGTGGTGCACCAGGGCAACATCGACTTCATCACCGGCCAGGCCTGCATCCTGCTCAAGACGTTGCGGCCGGACCAGGTGGCGCTCGGCGTGCCCGCCTCCACCAGCGGCGCGGGCAGCGGGTACGTCTCGCCCTCGGTGGTGAACAACGCGGCCAGCTGCCTGGTCAAGCTGCAGAGCTGCGGCGCCTTCAAGCCCGGCGCGGCGGCGGCCGATCTGCGTGGCGTGATGACCTGGTCGATCAACTGGGATCACAGCAACGGCAAGCAGTTCGCCAACACGGTCAAGCCGCACCTGAACTCGCTCGGCTGAGCCGTTCCCGACCGGCGGTCCGCGCAGCCGCACTCCCATCCGGGTGCGCGGGCCGCCCCATCACCCACGCCACCTGGGGGATTCCATGCGACTTCGTGCGCTGCTACTCGTGTTCGCCTTGCTGCTCAACGTGTTGCTCGCCGTCCCGGCCACCGCGGCGGAGAGCGGGGCGCGGATCGTCCGCTCCACCACCCTGTCCGAGCGGCTGGTCGAACTGGCGGTGCGCTCGGATGCGTTGGGCGGCAAGGAGGTCGGCGTCCGGGTGCTGCTGCCGGCCGGGTACCGGGAGCAGCCGGGGTGGCGCTGGCCGACGTTGTTCCTGCTGCACGGGTGCTGCGAGGGCGAGACCGGGTACCGATCCTGGACGGTCAACATGGACGGCGCGGCGGCCACCGCGGGCGCGCAGGCGCTGATCGTGATGCCCGAGGGCGGCGCGGCCGGGTTCTACTCGAACTGGCTGGGCGACGGCCCGGCCTGGGAGAGGTTCCATCTGGGTGAGCTGAAACGGTTGCTGGAGAAGGAGTTCCGGGCGAACCAGCGGCGTGCGGTGGCCGGACTGTCGATGGGCGGGTTCGGCGCACTGTCTTACGCTGCAAGGCATCCGGGCTTGTTCAGCTACGCGGCCGCGTACAGCGGGGTGGTGCACACCCGGTACCAGGGTTCCCGCGGCACCGACCTGGTGCAGCGGATCCTGACCGAACGCGGCTTCGACAAGAACGCGCTGTGGGGCGATCCCGTTGCCCAGGAACGGATCTGGCGCGCGCACAACCCGTTCGACCTGGCCGCCCGGCTGCGCCACACCCCGGTGTACCTGGCCAGTGGCGACGGACGGCCCGGACCGCTCGACCCGCCGGGGTCGACCCACGACTGGGTGGAGGAACTGCTCGGCGAGCAGACCGGGTCGCTGGCAAAGGAGTTGCGGCGCAACGGGGTTGCGCTGAGCACTGATCTGTACGGGGCCGGTCGCCACAACTGGCCCTACTGGGAGCGCGCCCTGAAGCACTCCCTGCCGATGCTGCTCCGCTCCATCGGCGCATGACGCTGATCCCTGTGCAGAGCACTGAAGGAGCCACCATGAAACGCTTCATCGGACTGGCGCTGGCGGCACTCGTCGCGGGCGCACTCGCCCTGTTCGTCCCCACTCCGCAGGCCGAGGCCGCCGCCTGCGCGGCGGGCTGGAACGCGAGTCAGCAGTACACCGGCGGGGCCCAGGTCTCGCACAACGGCCGCAACTACTCGGCGAAGTGGTGGACCCAGAACGAAACCCCCGGCGGCGCGGCGGTGTGGGCCGACCAGGGCGCCTGCGGCGGCGGGGGCGGCACGCCGACCTGCAGCCACCCGAACTGGGTGGCCGGACAGCTGTACCCGGCAGGTTCGATCGTGCGCTACACCGACGGCAAGTACTACCGCGCCAAGCACGAGAACCCGGGCTACGACCCGGTGATCAGCACCTGGTATTGGGAGCCGTACTCCTGTGACGGCGGCGGCGACCCTGGCGACCCGGGCGCGTTCGTGGTGAGCGAGGCCCAGTTCAACCAGATGTTCCCCAGCCGGAACCCCTTCTACACCTACCAGGGTCTACTCAACGCGGTCGCGGCGTTCCCGGCCTTCGCCAAGACCGGCACCGATGTGGTGCGCAAGCAGGAGGCGGCCGCGTTCCTGGCCAACGCCAACCACGAGACCGGCGGCCTGGTGCACATCGTGGAGCAGAACACCGCCAACTACCCGCACTACTGCGACCGCAGCCAGCCCTACGGCTGCCCCGCCGGTCAGGCCGCCTACTACGGCCGCGGCCCGATCCAGCTGAGCTGGAACTTCAACTACAAGGCCGCCGGTGACGCGCTGGGCATCGACCTGCTGGGCAACCCCTGGCTGGTGCAGAACGACCCGGCGATCGCCTGGAAGACGGCGCTCTGGTACTGGAACACGCAGAACGGGCCGGGCTCGATGACCCCGCACAACGCGATGGTCGGCGGCCACGGGTTCGGGCAGACGATCCGGAGCATCAACGGGTCGCTGGAGTGCGATGGCAAGAACCCGGCGCAGGTGCAGAGCCGGGTCACCGCCTACCAGAACTTCAGCAACATCATCGGTGTCACCCCGGGCGGGGGCCTGTACTGCTGACCCCCCCCGGCGACACACGCCGAGTTGGCCCAACTCGTACTCCAGGTTTGCCCAACTGGACGTACGAGTTGGGCCAACTCGTACGTCAGGCGGTTCTCGTGCGCAGGGCGACCGCCTTGCGCGCCAACGGTTCCACCACGCGGGCCGCGACCGGGCCGAAGACCGCCATCAGCAGCACGTAGGCGGTGGCGAGCGGGGCGAGTTGGGAGTCCACCGCGCCGGAGGCGACCGCCAGGCCCGCGATCACGATGGAGAACTCGCCTCTGGCCACCAGAGCCGCGCCGGTTCTCAGCCTGCCGAGCCGGGCGATGCCCTGCTGGCCCGCGGCGAACCAGCCGGTGAGCATCTTGGTCGCGGTGGTCACGATGACCAGGGCCACCGCGACGCCGAGCACCGGCGGCACGTCGCGCGGGTCGGTGTTGAGGCCGAAGACCACGAAGAAGACCGCGGCGAACAGGTCCCGCAACGGTTCGAGGAGCTTGGTGGCGTTCTCCGCGGTGGAGCCGGAGATCGCGATGCCCAGCAGGAAGGCGCCGACCGCGGCGGAGACCTGGAGCTGGGAGGCCAGTCCGGCCACCAGCAGTGCCAGACCCAGGACCCGGAGCAGGAAGACCTCGGGATCGGGGCTGTCGACCAGGGTGGAGACGTAGCGGCCGAACTTGATCGCGATGATCAACACGACCGAGACGGCGAGCAGGGCGATGCCCACAGTGGACAGTCCGCCCCAGAAGCTCACGCCGGCCAGCAGGGCGGTGAGCACCGGGAGGTAGACCGCCATCGCCAGGTCCTCGAAGACCAGGATGGACAGCACCACTGGGGTTTCCCGGTTGCCCAGGCGGCCCAGATCGCCCAGCACCTTGGCCACGATGCCGGAGCTGGAGATGTAGGTGACCCCGCCCATGGCCAGCGCGCCGATCGGGCCCCAGCCCAGGATGAGCGCGGCGGCCACGCCAGGGGTGGCGTTGAGGACCAGGTCGACGACCCCGGCCACCCAGGACCGCTTGAGCCCGGTGACCAGTTCGTTCGCCGAGTACTCCAGCCCGAGCAGTAACAGCAGCAGCACCACGCCGATCTCGGCGGCGATGCCGGTGAACTCCTCGATGCCGGTCAGCGGGACGATGCCGCCCTTGCCGAAGGCGACGCCGCCGATCAGGTACAGCGGGATCGGCGAGACGCCGATCTTCCAGGCCAGCCGGCCCAGCAGACCGAGGCCGAAGAACACCGCGCCGAGTTCGATCAGAGCCAAAGCCGTGTGGTGCACCAGGATCAGCCCTTGTCGAGGATGTCCGCCGCGGCCTTGAGGCCCGGACCGGTGCCCACGACCACCAGCAGGTCGCCGCCGCCGAGGATGTAGTCCGGCTTGGGGGAGGGGTGCACGCTGCCCGCGCGCACCACCGCGACGATGGACGCGCCGGTGCGCGAGCGCAGCTCGGTGTCACCCATCGGCCGCCCGTCGAACGGCGAGCCGGGGGAGAGCGGCAGCTGCTTGGTGGTGACCCCGGCGAGTTCGTTCTGCTCGGCCCGGAGCTGAGCCACCAGCTGCGGCGCGCCCAGCAGACTGGCCAGCGCGCCTGCCTCCTCGGTGGAGAGCGGGATCGAGGCCACGCACGCGTCCGGATCGTCCGATTTGGACGCGATCAGCTCGAAGTGGCCGTCCCGATGGGTGATCACCCCGATCCGGCGGCCGGTCTTGGTCAGGAAGTCCTGACGGGTGCCGATTCCAGGCAGTGGCGTGACCTCGACATGCACGTTTCCACCCTAACTCGTCCTGCGGCTTGCGGAATCCATAGCCGACTATGTAACCTTACCATCGTCAGGGTGAGCCTCCGACGGCACGATTCCTACCAACTGCTCGCCGCCTTCAAGCGGTGGCGACGGCCACTGGACTCGGCGCTGGGCGAGGCCGGTCTGTCCGCCGGGCAGGACTTCCTGCTCGACGAGCTGTGGCGGGAGGACGGTCTGTGTCAGGCCGAACTCGTGCAGCGGCTGGGGGTCGAGCAGCCCACGGTGGCCAAGGCGGTCAAACGCCTGGAAGCCGCGGGGTTCCTGCGCCGGGGCGCGCATGAGCGGGACGCGCGCAAGGTGCGGATCTGGTTGACGGAGCGGGGACGGGCGGCTCGGCCGGCGGTGGAGGAGGCTTGGCGGGAGGCGGAAGTCCGGCTGGGCGCTGGGCTCGCCGAGGGGGAGCGGGCGGAGCTGGTGCGACTGTTGCGCCGTAGCTTCGGCGGCGAATCGCCGGCTTGATCCGCGCCCACGTGCCACTTGGGCCAACTCGTACGCCCGCTTTGGCCAACTCGGCGTACCGGTTGGGCCAACTCGACGGGATGTGGCTGGGCTTGCAGGTTTTTGACCAAATACATAGCCGACTATCTATCTGGGGAGATCATCATGTCTGAACATGGGGCAACCGCGCTGGTCACCGGGGGTTCTGGGCTGCTGGGCACGGCGATCAGCCGGGTGCTGGCGGCGGCGGGGCATCCGGTGGTGCTGACCTATCAGCGGGCCGCCGAGCGGGCGGAAACCCTGGCCGCGGAGCTGCGCGAGGCCGGGACGCCCGCGCTGGCGCTGCCGTTCGAGTTGGGTGATCCGGACGGGGCGGCGGCTCTGCTCGGGGCGATCGAGGCGGCCGGGTTCGGGCCGGTGGGCGTGCTGGTGAACAACGCGTTGCCGCAGCCGGACACCCGGCGGCCGGACTTCTCCCCCTTCGTCGAGGCGGCGGACGCGAGTTGGCGGAATCTGGTGCGGCACAACGTGGAGGGCACGCTCTCGCTGATCCGTGCGGTGCTGCCGGGCATGCTCGCGGCGGGGCACGGGCGGATCGTGTCGATCTCCTCCACGCTGGTGCACTCGGGGCTGCCGGGGGCGGTCGCGTACGGGGCGGCCAAGGCCGCGTTGCACGGGGCCTCGCGCAGCCTGGCCTGGGAGGTGGGGCGGGCCGGGATCACGGTCAACCTGGTCACGCCGGGGCTGATCGCCTCCAAGCGGGCCGAACTGGAGATCGGGGACGCCATCGCCGGGGTGACGGCGGGCACGCCGATCGGCAGACTGGTGACCGCGGACGAGGTCGCCGCGGCGGTCGGGTTCCTGGCCTCGGCGGGGGCCGCGGGCATCACCGGGAGTGAGATCGTGGTGGACGGCGGCAAGGACTAGGCCCGCTGCCAGGCCGATTTGATGTGACCGCTGCCACCTTGGTCCCGGCCGGACATCAGTGCTGGTGAGCTGATTTCCGTGCCGGGGCAACGGCATCCGGGACTGCCGGATCGGCAGTTGTGTTCCGGCTGGTGCGGGCGGGTCCCGGCCGAGGCGGCACAATATCCGGCGGACGCTTGTTGGGGTAGGCGAGGAGGCTCACGGTGACACAGGGCGTGCGTGGTGTGGTGGCGGTGGACGGTCCGGCTGGTACCGGCAAGTCCACGGTCACCCGGCGGCTCGCGACCGCACTCGGCGCCCGGTACCTGGACACCGGCGCGATGTACCGCGCCGCCACCCTCGCCGTGCTGCGGGCCGGAGTCGACCCGAACGACGCGGGCAAGGTGCTCGCCGTGGTCGAGGGCACCCGGATGCTGGTCGGCACCGACCCGCTGGGCCCGACCATCGAGCTGGCCGATCCGGACCCGGCCGACCTGGAGCGCACCGAGGACGTGGCCGCCGAGATCCGCGGGCCCGAGGTCACCCTCGCGGTGTCCCCGGTCTCCGCGGTGCCCGCGGTGCGCGAGCTGATCGTGGCCCAGCAGCAGCAGATCATCGCCGACGTGGTGGCCGCGGGCGGGCGGATCGTGGCCGAGGGCCGCGATATCGGCACCACGGTCGCCCCGGCCGCCGATCTCAAGATCTACCTCACCGCCTCGGCCGAGGCCCGCGCCCAGCGCCGGGTCGACCAGGACGTGCGCGCCGGGCGGGCCGCCTCGGTCGAGGCGGTGCTGGCCGACGTGCAGCGCCGGGACACCTACGACTCGACCCGCAAGACCTCGCCGCTGCGCAAGGCCGAGGACGCGATCGAGGTCGACACCACCGAACTGGACATCGACGGCGTGGTCGCCCGCCTGGTCGAACTGGCGGAGCAGGCTGGCCTGAGCGCGGTGCCGGAGCGGACCGGGCCGTGACCGAACGCCCCAGCGGCCTGCCCGAAGGCGCCTGGCCCTGGTTCAACGACTTCTGCCGCGGCCTCGGCACCGTGGTCGCGCGCACCCCGTACCGCCTGCACCTGCACCGCAAGGAGCGGATCCCGCGCACCGGAGCGGTGGTCATGGTGGCCAACCACACCGCCTTCCTGGACGGTCCCGTACTCTTCTGTGTGCTCGGTCGCCGATCGGTGTTCCTGGTCAAGCACGAACAGTTCCAGGGCCCGCTCGGCAAGTTCCTGCGGCGGCTCGGCCAGCTCCCGGTGCGCCGCGGCGCCCCGGACCGGACGCCGCTGCTGACCGCGGTGCGGCTGCTGCGCGACGGCGGGCTGGTCGGGGTGTTCCCGGAAGGCACCAGGGGCACCGGCGAGGTGGTCAAGGCCGCCAACGGCGCGGCCTGGCTCGCCCGATCGGGTGGCGCTCTGGTGTTGCCCGTGGCGTGCCGTGGCTTCCGCCGTCCGGAAGGATCAGGGCGCCGGTTCCGGCCGCGCGTGGACGTGCTCTTCGGCACGCCGTTCGCGCTGCCTGCCGGCAAGGGCAAGGCCGCCCTGACCGAGGCGACCGAGGTGATCCGCGGGCACCTGGCCGAACTGGTCGCGGAGTTGGACGTGATGCGTGCCGGGTACCCGGGCAACGCCGAGCAGCAAGAAGGAGACAGCGCGTGAGCCTGGACGGCACATGGACTGATGAGGCCGACTGGGCCGCGGTGGAGAACGCGATCGAGGACGGCGGTATCGAGGACGGCGCCAAGCCGTTGCCGGTGCTGGCCGTGGTCGGCCGCCCCAACGTGGGCAAGTCGACCCTGGTCAACCGCATTCTGGGCCGCCGTGAGGCGGTCGTGCAGGACGTGCCAGGGGTGACCCGCGACCGGGTGACCTACGAGGCGATGTGGAACGGCCGCCGCTTCAACGTGGTCGACACCGGCGGCTGGGAGCCCGACGCCAGCGGTCTGCAGGCCGCGGTGGCCGCGCAGGCCGAGTACGCCATGCGCACCGCGGACGCGATCATGGTCGTGGTGGACGCCACCGTCGGCGCCACCACCACCGAGGAGACCGTGGCCCGGCTGCTCCGCCGCGCCGACCGCCCGGTGATCCTGGTGGCCACCAAGGTCGACGACGACCGGCTCAACGCCGACGTGGCCAGCCTGTGGTCGCTCGGTCTCGGCGAGCCCTTCCCGGTCAGCGGTCTGCACGGCCGGGGCAGCGGCGACCTGCTGGACAAGGTCCTGGAGGTGCTGCCGGAGAGCCCGCGGGACGACTTCCGCGCGCCGGTGGGCGGCCCGCGGCGGGTGGCCCTGGTCGGTCGGCCGAACGTGGGCAAGTCGAGCCTGCTGAACAAGCTGGCCGGCGAACAGCGCTCGGTCGTGCACGATGTCGCGGGCACCACGGTCGACCCGGTCGACTCGCTGATCGAGCTGGACGACGAGGTCTGGCGCTTCGTGGACACCGCGGGCCTGCGCAAACGAGTGAACTTCGCCCAGGGCGCCGAGTACTACGCGTCGCTGCGCACCCACTCCGCGATCGAGACCGCCGAGGTCGCCATCGTGCTGCTGGACGCCAGCACCCCGATCAGCGAGCAGGACCAGCGGGTGATCACCATGGTGGTCGAGGCAGGCCGCGGCCTGGTGCTGGCCTTCAACAAGTGGGACCTGGTCGACGAGGACCGCCGGCTGGCCATGACCAGGGAACTGGAGCGGGACCTCAAGCGGGTGCCGTGGGCCGAGCGGGTCAACATCTCCGCGCTCACCGGCCGCGCCGTGGCCAAGCTCGCCCCGGCGCTGCGCACCTCGCTGAACTCCTGGGAACGCCGCGTCCCGACCGGCCAGCTCAACTCCTGGCTGTCCGACCTGATCGCGGCCACCCCGCCGCCGGTCCGCAGCGGCAAGCAGCCGAAGGTCCTGTTCGCGACTCAGGCCGCGGTGCGCCCGCCGACCCTGGTGCTGTTCGCCTCCGGGTTCCTGGAGGCGAGCTACCGGCGGTTCATCGAGCGCAAGTTCCGCGAGGAGTTCGGGTTCGCGGGCACGCCGGTGCAGGTGTCGGTGCGGGTGCGGGAGAAGCGGAAGAAGTAGGTCTTGGCGGGTCTCCGGCGGCGGTCAGTCGCCGGAGATCACGGCCAGTTCCTGCTCGATGGTGTCGATGGCGCTGGGCAGGACGCGGACCAGCTCGCCGACTGCGTTGTCCAGGTTGTGCAGCTGGATCGCCCGCGCGATCAGTCGCACTGCGCGCTCGGGTGTGTGAGCGGCGATCTCGATCAGCATCCCGGCCTGGAAGTCGCGGCTGCCGACTCTGATGGCCATTTCCGCCTCGTCGAGCAGTTCCGCGCGCCGGGCGGGGTCGGCCTGTGCCACTGCCAGCAGCGCCCGCATCCGGGAATCAGACCTGACGATCGTCCTGGCGAGCCGCCTGGCGCGGTCGAGGTCACCGCGGGCCGCCAGGTGCCGGACGCATTCGCGCAGCGACTCGCCGCGTTGGAGCCTGGGGAGAGCGCTGATCAGCTCCTCCGCGCGGTCGAAGTCGCCAATCCGGGCCAGACCGGCGACGATCCCGGGCATCACCTCGGGTTTCTCCTCGAGGTCCAGTTGTGCCAGCGAGGCCATGCGTTCCACCTCGGCCAGCAGTGCCGCCGATTCCTGGTCCTGGCCGAGCCTGGCGTGTCCCAACGCGGCCGCGCCCAGCGCCGCGAACCGGAGGTCGACCAAGGTCAGCGATCGTGCGGTGGCGACCGCCCGGTCCACCAGTTCGGCCGCTCGCGGTCCGTCATGGCTGGCCATGCTCTCGGCCATGCGCGCGAGCAGTTCCTCCCGCAAGCGCGGGTCGTCTTCTTCGTCAGCGTGCGCCTCGACCTCGTCGATCAGCTCGGCCTTACCGGCGTCCGCGACCGACAGCAAGGCCCAGTATTTGGCCCGGTGGGCGGGGATCGTCCGGGCGATCGCCTCCGCACGCGGGAGGTCGCCGCTGGTGGCCAGGCGCTCGGTGAGGTAGGTGGCGGCCACCGCCCGCCAGTCTTCGGGAACCGTGTCGGCCAGGGTCTTGGCCTGGTCGAACGCGCCCGCGTCAAGCAGGGCCTCGGCCAGCAGGCACAGCAGATTCCCCCGCCCGGCGCCGTTGTCACTGCCCCGGGCCCACGGCTCGGCCTTGCCGAGCAGGCGGACGGCCCGTGGGTGGTCCCCGGCTCGGTTGCACGCCTGCGCGGTGGAGAGCAGCGTCTTCGCCAGGCGAACCCGGTCACCGTGTGCTCTGACGTAGGCGTAGGCGTCACTGACCAGGGCGAAGGCTTGATCCACTGCTCCCGCTCGCGCGTGTGCCGTGGCCACGGCGATCAACGAGGTCGCGTGTGTGCTGGGAGCCCCGATGGCCCGCGAGTTGGCCTCGGCGCGGTCCAGGTCACCGAGCCGTACCAGCGCCGTGGTGATGTCGGCCTGGGCTAGGGCCCGGTCGTAGGTGTCCTCGATGGCCTCGGCGAGCCAGACCAGGGCCTGCTGCCGGTCGAGGTCCGCGGCGACCAGCGCCATCGCCTCGACCTTCGAGGTCTCGTATTCCATGCTCAGGATGATCGCCGCGCTCCGGCTCAGGTCGCCGCCGCGGGCGAAGGCGATCGCGACCTCCCGCAGCGCGTTGTCCCGGGCGTTGGCGGGGATGCCGCGGGTGACCGTCTCGGCGCGGTCGGCGTCTCCGCATCGCGCCAGCACCCTGGCCAGATTGTCCAGCAGCCAGGGCTCATCGTGGTCCGAAACCGAGGGCAGCAGCCGCTCAGCCTCAGCGGCCAGCCTGCACGCGCTTGTCACCTCGCCCAGGTGAGCGCGGGCCATGGCGATCTCGGTCAGTTGCGCGACCCGGTCCACCGGGTCGGGGTGGGCGGGCGCCGACTCGACCGCGGTGATGATCTCGATGGCTGATTCGGTCTCGCCGCAATCGAAACACGTCAGCGCGAGGTCGAGCAGGATCCCGGATCGGTCCTCGGGGGCAGCGGCGGCGGCCTGGTCTTCGACCTGGCGCACCAGTGCGGCCGCTCGGTCATGGTCGCCGATGCGGGCGTGCGCCGCTGCGAGCCGGAGTAGGTCCTTGTGGCCCCTGGCCAGCGGCGTGGCCTCCACGAGCAAGGTGGTCGCCCGGACGGGATCGGCGAGTGTCTCCGCGAGTGCCAGCAGCCCGTCAAAGCGGGTGGGGGCCGAGGTGAGGAACTGGAGCAGGGCCTCGGCGCGGCTGACCTGGCCCACCATCGCCCAGGCCGCGGGAAGCCCGGCGGGGATGTCGCTGTGTCGGTCGTTGAGGTGGTCGCGGTGGATGGCCAGGCGGGTGATCGCGGTCAGGTCCGGCTGCTCCCGCTCGACATGTCCCGCCAGCACCGACACGATCTCGGCGAGGGCGTTGCTGTCGCTGCCCGAGTACTCGTGCATCCGCTCCTGCCACCGCGGATCGGTCACCAGCGCGGTCAACCGCTCCAGATCCCCCAGCGCCGTCAGCATCGTGTGATAGCCACGAACCAGGTACTCCGGCGTGCCAGCGGGCCACCCGCGATCGCGGTAGCCGTCCGCCCAGGCGTGCAGCCGGTCGCGATAGGCGTCCAGGCGAGCTGGGCCGAGCATGTCCTGGGCGGTGAGCTGGATGTCTTCGTGGCCCAGCAGGAAGACCTCGGGGGAGTTTTCGGGGAAGTAGTGGCTGTCGCGGCGGGCGAAGCTGCGGCCGGTCACCGTGTTGAGGTGGCTGGCGACCTCCCACGGTGAGCAGGTGGTCAGTTCGGCCAGATCGAATTTGGTCAGGCCGCCGCCTGCCGCGGTGAGCAGGCCCAGGAGGTCCTGTTCGAGCGGGGTGCCGCCGAGCAGGCCGTGCAGGTCCCGTTCCATCTCCCGGCGGATGGCTTTGGCGGCGGGGGAGGGGGCCAGGGGGCGGACGATGTCCTTGGCGTGCAACGGGTGGTGCGGGGGGACGTCGGCGGGGACGGGTGGGTTGGGGCGGCCTGCGACCAGGACGCGCATGCCCGCCGGTGGCGTGTCCGGGAGTAGGGCGGCGATGCTGTGGGCGTCGGGGCCGGTGGTGACGCCTCGATCCTCGTCCAGGCCGTCTACCAGCAGGATCAGGTGTTCGCCGCGGTCCTGGCAGAGCTGGGCGGCGTGGTCCAGGCGGGCCAGCAGGTGGGGTTCGCGGGTGGACTCGGTGAGGAACGGGGGGACGGTTTCGCCGAGTAGGGCGAGGAGTTGTTCCAGGAGGTTGTCCAGGAAGGCTGATCGGTTGTTCTGGCCGGCCAGGCGGGCGGTGATGAAGAAGGAGATCACCCGCACCCCGGGCGGCGGGTTCAGCACGAACCAGGACAGCAGGGCGGTTTTGCCGGACCAGGCGCTGGCCTGCCACCAGCGGTAGTGGCCCGCGGTGTCGGGGGAGGTGCAGAACTCGGCCAGCTCGGCGAGTTCGCGCTCGCGGTCCAGGAGTTGTGGGGGTGCGATCCGTCTTACCTGGTGGCGGTAGTTGGTGCGGACGGGGACGCCGGTGAGCAGGTTGACGTCACCGATGTGCACGCCGGTGTTGGCGTAGCCGCCGGAGCTGGTGGTGGCTGGGCCGGTGTCCCGCACCTTGATGTGGCGAGGTTGGTCAGTCAAGCCGGATCCCGGTGTTGGCGTCACCGCCGCCGGAGTTGGCATCGCCGGTGTTCTTCGCCTCGGCGGTGCCGTTGGGCTTGCCGCGGATGCCGGTGTTCGCGCTGCCGGAGCCGGTCGCGGTGGCCTTGCCGGTGCCAGAGACCCGGATCGTGCCGCCGGGTTTGGTTGTACGCAGGGCCGCCCAGACCGCGATGCCGACCGAGGCCACCGCGCCCAGGGCGGAGGCGGTGGTGGCGATCTTGTTGGCGTCGTCCCAGCGGCTCAGCGCGAGCCAGATCAGCAGGCCCGCGACCACGAGCAGGGTGAGGATCAGGACGAGTCGACCGGGCTTCATCCGCCTACCCTCGCACGTCCGACCCGGGGCGTGACACTCGGTGACGAGCGTTCCGCCTCCGGGGGGCGCTGGCCGGCCAGGGGGGATGGGCAGACCAGCGCCCGGTGTGGGCCCGCCAAAGGGGGGAGGGACAGGCCCACGATGCGACAGCGTATCGGGAGTTGGGCTCGACTTCTGGCGAGTTCGAACAGCTCGCTCGAACGAGTTTTGCCGACCGGGTTCGCGTAGCGCGGTTACGGCAGCGGTTCGAAGGCGATGCCGCGGCTGGCCGCCCGGTCCACACCCCAGGCGTGCAGGGCGGTCAGGGCCGGGCCGAGTGCGGCGCCCTCGGCGGTGAGCCGGTACTCCACGTGCGGCACCTTGCCGTCCAGGCTTTCCCGTCGTACCAGGCCAGCGGCCTCCAGCTCGCGGAGTTGCTGGGTCAGCATCTTCTCGCTGACCCCCGGCATCCGGCGGCGCAGTTCGCCGTAGCGGTGCACCCCTTCCTTGAGGTGGGCCAGGATCACCGGTTTCCACCGGCCGCCGATGATCTCCACCGCCAACTCGACCGCGCAGTGATAGCGCCTCGGGCGTGTCGCCATGCTCGTTCTCCCCAGGTACGTACCGAAAAGTGCGTGGTTGCCCGGTCCGGCCACCGCTGGTTGCCTGACCGGGTGATCGTCGAATACCTGCGTTACACGATTCCACCCGCCGCCGCCGCGGACTTCGAGGCGGCCTACGCACGGGCCGCCACCGCACTGGCCGGTGCGCCGGAATGCGTGGACTACGACCTCAGCCGCTGCGTGGAGGATCCGTCGAAGTATGTGCTGCGGATCCGCTGGACCTCGGCTCAGGCGCACCTGGGCGGGTTCCGGCAGGGGCCGTACTTCCCGCCGTTTTTCGCCGAGATCCGCGGCTACGTCGGCGACATCGAGGAGATGCGGCACTACGAGCCGACGCCGGTGGCCGGCCAGGGTGGGGCGCGGCCGCCGACGCTGTACGACTGGGCGGGCGGGCACTCGGCCCTGCTGCGGCTGACCGAGGTCTTCTACCGCCAGGTGGCGCAGGACCCGGTGCTGGCGCCGGTGTTCCGGGAGATGGATCCGCGGCACGCCCAGCACGTGGCGACCTGGCTCGGCGAGGTGCTCGGCGGCCCCGCCGACTACAGCGCCGGGCACGGCGGGCACCCGCACATGATCGCCGGAGACCTGCTTGGTCAGGGTCGACCATGTTTCCGTCACCTCGGCCGCGGCATCACCGAGGCGCAGCGCCGCCGCTGGGTCACACTGCTGCAGGACGCCGCCGACGAGGCCGGACTGCCCGCCGACCCGGAGTTCCGCGCCGCCTTCGCCGGGTATCTGGAATGGGGCAGCCGCCTGGCCGTGCTGTTCTCCGCACCCGGCGCCACCCCCAACGCGCACGAGCCGGTGCCACACTGGGACTGGATCAAGCCGCCCTGGCAACCCAGCGCTTGACCTTCACATCAGTGTGAAGGTTCGAGCATGGCGGCATGGACAACCCGCCCTTCGCGTACAGCCCGATCGTCGACCGCCCGCCGCTGCACTGGCCCGGCGGCGCCCGGGTCGCCTTCTACCTCGGCGTCAACGTCGAGCACTACCTGGTGGACCAGCCCTCCACCAGCATCTTCGCCGGCACCACGCACCTGTCGCCGGACCCGCTCAACTACGGCTGGCGCGACTACGGCCCCCGGGTCGGCATCTGGCGGCTGATCAAGACCCTGGACCGCCTCGGCCTGCGGGCCAGCGTGCTGCTCAATTCCGATGTGGCGCAACGGTATCCGCAGATCATCGAGGCAGGGCGGGAGCGGGACTGGACCTGGCTGGCGCACGGCAAGAACAACTCCACCCTGCAGGCCGACATGACCGTGGAGGAGGAACGCGCCTACCTCACCGAGGTGGTGGACACCATCGAGGCGCACACCGGCCGCCGGCCGCGCGGCTGGATGGGGCCCGCGCTCACCGAGACCTTCCAGACGCCGCGGCTGCTGGCCGAGCTGGGGCTGGGGTACCTGCTGGACTGGACCAACGACGACCAGCCGTACCCGCTGACCGTGCCCGGCCTGCTGAGCGTGCCGTACTCGGTGGAACTCAACGACATCGGCCTGTTCCTCGGCAAGAGCCTGAGCGGGCCCGAGTTCGTCCGGGTGGTCAAGGACCAGTTCGACCAGCTCTACGCCGATTCCGCGGACAGCGGCCGGGTGATGGCCCTGGCCCTGCACCCGTTCGTGATCAACCAGCCGTTCCGGCACCGGTATCTGGAAGAGGCACTGGAGTACGTGGTCAACCACCCCGGGGTCTGGCTGACCACGAGCGACGAGATCGCCGAGCACTACCGCTCCGTGTCGTGAGCCCGCGCCCCGGCGGCTACGGTGGGCGCGATCCGCTGACGGCGAGAAAATGAAGGGATCCGACGCATGACGAAGCCGGAAATCGACTTCCAGGGTGGCCCGCCGCCTACCGAACTCGTGGTGGCCGACCTGACGGTGGGGGAGGGCGCGGAAGCGACCCCTGGCGGCACGGTCGAGGTGCACTACGTCGGCGTGGAGTTCGAGACGGGCGAGGAGTTCGACTCCTCCTGGAACCGCGGCCAGACCATCGAGTTCCCGCTGGGCAATCTGATCGCGGGCTGGCAGCGCGGGATCCCCGGCATGAAGGTCGGCGGACGGCGGCAGCTCACCGTCCCGCCGGAACTCGCCTACGGCCCCGCGGGCGCCGGGCACCGGCTCTCCGGCAAGACCCTGGTGTTCGTGATCGACCTGGTCGGCACGCGCTGACCCTGGCGTGACCACGCCCGCACCCCGCGATCACTCGCGGGTGCGGGCGTTCTGCTGTCCGCCGCCGCCCCGCTGGGCAATACGGCCGGGACGTGAGACTGTGGGGGCAGGCTCGCGAGTATCGATCGGCCCGTCACCGGAAGCCGACTCGCCAGGGCCGGATTCGTCGTCACCCGTACGGCCCAAGTCGCGTTACGCCCGTGCCGGGGCGTCGCCGTCGCCACCCCGCTACCTCATGAGGTTCCCCATCAGTCTGACCACCGTCCTGTCGCCGTCGCTCGGCGCCCCCCGTGCTCTCATCGATGTCTATGGTCCCGGCGTCGCCGTCTGCGCTCGTCCCGCGGTGGAGGCCACCGGGGCGGTCAGCGGCTCCCGGCACACCCGCGATGTGCTTTCCGCCCGGCCGATCGGCATCGCCGGGGACACCGCGGTGATCTGCAGCGCGGGTGGCACCGACCCGATACTGCTGGCGATGCTGCGCGACGGCGGGCTACCGGTCGGCGCGGACCTGCGGGCCTTCCGCGGTGAGGTGGAGTTCGCGGCCAGGGTGCGGGAGGCGGTCGGGGACGGGCTGCGGATCTCGATGGAATACCCGCAGCCGGCCGCGTTGTGCGCGGAGGAGCACTCGGTCAAGAGCGCGGCGCTGGTCGGGCACCTGAACAACAAGGCGAGCATCAACACCTTCGTCGACCCGCGGTTCCGGGCCCGGCGCACCGTGGTCTCCCGCGCGGAACTGGCCGAAGCCACCCCGGTGCAGAAGTCCTGGGTGCTCAAGGCCGCCACCGACGACGCGCACGGCGGCAGCCTGGACGTGTGCCTGCACCTGGCCGACGAGCCGGTCACGCTGCCCGCCTTCACCGAGGTGCTCGGCGAGTTCGTGGTCGAGGAGTACCTGGACATCCGGCGCAACTGGGGCATCCAGCTCTACGTCGCCGCCGATGCCACCGCCCGCCTGCTCGCCGTCACCGAACAGCACGTCGACGCGGCCGGGATCTACACCGGCGGCCGCTTCGGCCTGGTCACCCCGCTGCCCGCGGAGCTGCGCGCGGAATGCGTTGCCATCGCCCAGCGTGCCGCCGACGCCGGCTACCGCGGCCTGTGCAGCCTGGACTGCGCGCAGACCGCCGACGGCAGACTGATCATGCTGGACCTGAACTTCCGCATCACCAGCGGCTCGATCCCGTTGCTGGCACTGCAATCCGTCCGGCCCGAGGCCCTCGATCGCCCGGCCGAGTCGGTGAAGCTGACGGTGGCCGCGCCACTGGCCGAGCTGCTCACCGGGTTGCGCCCGGCACTGGCCGCGGGCGGCCTGCTGGTGCTGGCCGGGCACGACACCGCGCGCACCGACAACCCGATCCGCCAGGCCACCCTGCAACTGCTCGTCTTCGGCGACGACCCGGCCGAGGTGACCGCCCGGCGCATCGCCCTGGAAGCCGCGTACTGAGTCCGGCTCGCGTCACCGGTGCCGCTCACGTCACGGCACCGGTGACCGCGTCCCGGCACACCCGCACCGGATCCCACACCCCGTCCAGATCGGCCGCCCGCAACGCCGCGGCCGCGAACCCCGGCTCGCCCAGCACCCGGGAAACCGCCGCCCGCAACGCTTCTGCCCGCGGCGGCCGCACGATCACCGCACTGCCCTGCCGTGCGGCCCGGTTGGCCAGCTCCCACTGATCCCCGCCACCCGGCACCACCACCATCGGCACTCCCGCCAGCAGCGCCTTGGCCAGCACCCCGTGCCCGCCGCCACCGACCAGCACGGAAGCCTGCCGCAGCAACACATCCTGCCGCCCCAGCCCCGCCCGCGCCCAGTCCGGCAGCCCGGCGGGTGGCGCCCCGAACGTGCACACCACCGCCCGAACCCCCATACCCGCCAACGCTTCCACGGTCGCCTCGGCCACCCCCGCCGCCCCGGCCACCGCGGTCGAAGCCGAGATCAGCACCAGCGGCGCGTCCCCCGGCGGCGGTTCCAGCACGGCACCGGTCGGCTCCCACAGTAACGGCCCCACCACCCGCGCGTTCCCCGGCCAGTCCGGCCGCGCCACCTCCAACGCCGGCAACGTCGCGATCAACCGCGCCGCTGGTCCGGGTTCCCGCGCTGCCAACCCGAGTCCCAGCCGAGCCCGCGCCCGCTGCCGCTCACCCAACCGGATCGCCCGCCCGGTGGCCGCCCGCAACACCGAATCCCGCACCCGCCCGGCGATCCCGGTCCCCACCGCGAGCCCACTGCCCAGCGGCGGCAACCCCCGCGAGGGCTCGTACAGCGGATGCGGCGACAACTTCACCCACGGCACCCCCAGCAGTTCCGCGGCCAACCCACCTCCCGGCGCGAGCACATCGCACACCACCAGCTCCGGCCGCACCGCCGCGATCCACGGCGCCAGCGCGGTGGCCATCGCCGCCGCCCGCTCGTGCTGCCACCGCCCCAGATCCTCCCGCCCACCCGCATCGTCCAGGGGCAGCCCGGTCAGCCGCGGCACCGGAATCCCCGCCTCGATCGCGGCGTCCACCCACGGCCCCACGGTGAACAGCGTCGGCTCGTCCCCGGCCTCGATCAGCCGCAGGCACAACGCGATCGCCGGGAAAACATGCCCCGGCTCACCCCCGGACACCACCGCCACCCGCATACCGGCACCCTGCCACACCCGTTACCACGCCCGCCCGCCCGCGGTCCAGACCGGACCTCTACCATTCCGCTGGTGACCGCCTACGACGATCTTGACGTGTTCGAGCACCTGGACGCCGCGTCCCTGCCGCCGCGGCAGCAGCAGATCCTGGTCACGATCCGGGACTGGGTCCAGCGGCACGGCTACTCGCCGAGCACCCGGCAGATCGGCGACGCCCTCGGCCTGCGTTCGTCCTCCACGGTGTCCAAGCACCTGACGAGCCTGGAGGACAAGGGATTCCTGCGCCGCAGCGCGTCCATGTCCCGGCCGATCGACGTCCGGCTGTTCCTGCGGGACAACGCCGCGCACAAGGCGAATGAGGACTCGGTCACCGTCCCCGTCGTCGGCGACATCGCCGCGGGCAGCCCGATCACCGCCGAAGAGCACCTGGACGATCAGCTGACTTTGCCCCGCGAACTCACCGGGCGCGGCACCGTGTTCGCGCTGCGCGTCCGCGGTGACTCCATGATCGACGCCGCCATCTGCGACGGCGACATGGTTGTGGTCCGGCAGACCACCGAGGCGCACTCCGGTCAGATCGTGGCCGCCATGATCGACGACGAGGCCACCGTCAAGGTCTACCGCCGCCGCAACGGCCACGTCTACCTGGAGCCCCGCAACCCGGCCTACGAGGTCATCGACGGGGACAAGGCCGTGGTGCTGGGCACCGTGGTCTCGGTGCTGCGCAGCGTCTGACCAGCCGCTACCTGCTGAGTTGGTCGAGCAGTTCCAGGGCGATGAGCTGGCGCTGGATGTCGGAGGTGCCGGAGAACAGGGTGCCGCCGATCGCGTCGCCCAGCGCCGCCGACACCTCGTGCCCGGCCAGGTAGCCGCGCCAGCCGAACAACCGCACCGCGTCGGTCGCGGTGGCCAGCATGCCCTCCGAAGTGGCCAGTTTGGACAGTGCGGTGAACAGCGCGGACGGGCGTCCGGCGTCGATCGACCAGCAGGCCCGGTAGAGCAGCAGCCGGGCGGACTCGACCCGGAGTTTCGCCTCGGCCAGGCGGTGCGAGACGGCCTGGAAATCGGTGAGGCGGCGGCCGAACTGGCGGCGGTCCCTGGCGTGTTCGGCGCTGCGTTCGATCAGGCGGTCCTGCACGCCCAGGAACAGCGCGAACAGGCAGGCGCGTTCCCAGGACATGGAGTGCTGGAAGATCTCGGTGCCCTGGCCGGGAGCGCCCAGCACCGTTGACTCCGCGACGAAACAGTCCTCGAAGCCGACGGTGCTCGCGGCGGCGCCGGTCATGCCGAGCTTGTCGAGAGGCTCGCCGACGCGCACGCCCTCGCTGGTCGCGGGGACCAGGAAGGCGGTGATGCCCCACTGGCCTGCCTGAGGGTCGGTGGTGGCGTAGACCAGGTGCAGGTCGGCGACCGGACCGTTGGTGACAAAGGCTTTCGCGCCGTTGAGCCGGTAGCCGCCGGGCACCGCGGTGGCGGTGGTGCTCAGCCGGGAGATGTCGGAACCGGCGCCGTCCTCGGTCATGCAGTTGCCCGCGATCAGCTCGCCCGTGCACATCCCGGGCAGCACCCTGGCGCGCAGGTCCGCGGCGCCGAAGCGGGCGATCGGCATGGCGCAGGCGAACAGGTGCGCGCCCGCGGCGAAGAGCAGGCCGACATCGGGACAGGCATATCCCGCGGCCTCGAACTGGAGTGCCGTGTCCAGGGCGCCAAGTCCTTGGCCGCCTTGGTCTGCCGGCACGCAGGCACCCAGCAGCCCGAGTGCGCCGAGCCGCTGCCAGCGGTCGCGGTCGAACTCCGTACCGGCGGGCAGTTCCCGCAGCGCCGCCACGGTGTCGGCGTACCGCGCGCGCTGGGCGGGGGACTGGTCGAAGTCCATCAGGCCGCGTCGCGCAGTTCGGTGACGACCTGCCACAGCGCGGCCGGGCTGCGGAAGGTCGCCGCGACCACCCGGGCATCCGGCACGGCCACGCCGGCCGCGGCGAGTTCGGCCACGATGCGCCGGATGGTCAGCGAGTCCAGCAAACCCAGGGCCAGCAACTCGGTGTCCGGGGTGACCGCCACCGGAACATCGTCCTCGGTCCAGGCCACGCAGTCGCGGATCAGCGCGCACAGCTCGTCGACGGTGGTCAGGGTCGGCACGTCAGGCACTCCGTTCGGACAGGGCGGCTCGGTCGAGCTTCCCGCGTTGGTTCACCGGTAATCCGGCCACCGGCAGTACCCGGTCAGGCAGCATCCGGCGGGGCAGTGCGGCCGCGAGTGCGGCGGATATCCGTTGCGGGGTCAGGGAATCCGCGCCGACCACATACGCCCAGATCTCACCGGCGTGTGGTGCGCCGGACTTGAGCACCACCGCGGCGGCGTCCACATCGGACACTTCGAGCAGTGCGCTTTCGATGTCCTCCAGGTCGATGCGGTGCCCGTGCCGCTTCACCTGGTGGTCCCGCCGGCCGCGCAGGTGCAGCCTGCCGTCCGCTTCGAAGTGGCCGAGGTCGCCGGTCGGGTAGGTGCGCCGGGTCACCCCGTCCCGGAAACGGACCTCGCGGGCCGGGTCGAGCAACTCGCCGTCGACCAGGTAGCCGAGGAACACGGTCGCGCCCGCCACGTGGATCTCGCCGTCGCCGTCGGTCGGAAGTCCTTGCTCGTCAAGGACTTCCACGAAGTCGCCGGGAATGGCCCGGCCGATCGACAGGCCGTCCAGGGCCGACCAGGACGGCGGAACGGGTTCGTGCGTGCACACATTCGTCTCGGTCGGGCCGTAGAGGTTGTGGAACCGCACCTGCGGCACGGCACGCAGACAGCGCTCCAGGTACTGGGGCGGGAAAGGCTCCCCGGCGAACACGGCCAGCCGGAGAGCGCCCGGCGGCCGCTGTTCCCACTCGCCGTGCAGCAGCATGCCCTGGTACAGCGAGGGCACCGCGTAGAACACCGAGATCCGGCGCTGATCCAGCCAGTCGAGAAGCTCGCCAGGGAACAGCCGCAGGTGGTCGGGCATCAGGTCGACGCAGGCCCCGGCCAGCGCGGTGGCGAACAGGTCGAAGGTGCTCAGGTCGAAGCCCAGCGCGGACTGCGAGCCGATCCGGTCCGCAGGCCCCAGCCCCAGTTCGCCGACCGCCCAGTGGGCGAAGTGCAGCACGTTGCGGTGCGACAGCAGCACGCCCTTGGGCCACCCGGTGCTGCCCGAGGTGAACAGGATGTACCCGCCGTCCTCGGCGACTCCGAGCGCGGGCGGGTCCGCCGCGGCGACCGGAACCAGGGTGCTCGTGCCGCCGAGGTCCAGCGCCGGTCCCTCGCCCACCCGGGTCGCCTTGGCCAGGGTCTGCTCGCCGCACAACAGGAATCGGATGCCCGCGCCACGCACCATCCGCGCGATCCGGGCCGCTGGGTCGGCCGGGTCCAGCGGCGCCACCACCAGGCCCAGCCGCAGCCCGGCGTAGATCGCGATCACCGCGCCGATTCCCTTGGGTAGCAACACCCCAAGCCGCTCACCCGGTTTGCGGCCCGCGTCGGAGAGCCGTCCGGCCAGCTCGGTGACGGCCCGGTCCAACTCGGCGTAGCTGAGCACCTCGTCCCCGGCGGCCAGCGCGGGCCGGTCCGGGAACCGGGCCGCCGCGGCCGACAACGCGGCGTCCAGGCGTTCGACGGCGGGCTCCGGATCGACCGCGCCCAGGAAGTCCAGCACCGCCGCCCTGGTCTCCGCCGGATGACTGAAGTGGATCATGTGCATGCCGTCGGGCACCACAACCCTGGACACCGGCCCGGCGACCCCGGCGCACACCGCGTCACCCTGGGCCGCGGTGGCGTACTTGTCCTTGGTGCCGTCCACCACCAGCACCGGCTGCCCGATCCGGCCCAGCCGGTCGAGCACACTCCAGTCGCGGAACTCCGGCGACAGCCAGGTGTCGTGCCAGCCGAGGAAAGCGCCATCCGGATCGGCGTGGATGGTGGCCACCTCGGCCCGCAGGTCGCCCTCGGTGAACTTCCGCCCGGTCGAGCGGATCCCGCGCACGGTGCGTTCCTCCACGAACACCAGCGGCGCCAGCAACGCCAGCCCGCGCACCGGCCGCGACGGCTCGGCCGCGTACAGCACCGCGATCGCCGCCCCGTCACTGTGTCCAATGAGGATCGGACGCTCAATGCCCAAGCGGGCCAGCACTTCCGGCAGCACCACGGTCGCCTCGTGGTCGAGGTAGTCCGGCCGACGCGGCAACCGCGCGGGCGCCGAACCGCCGTAGCCGTGCCGGGTGTAGGCCAGCACCCGCCGCCCGGTGGCGGCCGCGATCCGCGCGTGGAACCGGAACCAGCCCGCGACCGAGCCGACCCCGTGATGCAGGAACACCAACGGCGCCAGGTCCGCGCGCCCGTCGATGACCACGTACTCCAGCGGCCCGCCCGCGACGTCGAGCAACGGCATCACAGCACCCCCGAGCCCGGCCGGCTCAACCCTGACCGGGCAGCCGGACCGAAGCCACCTGCCGCCCCTGCGCGACCAGCCTGCCCTTGCTGTCCCAGGCGGAGACCGACTCGTCCACATGCCCGCCGCCGACCTCGCCCGCGGCCGCGCGCACCCGGATCGGCCCCGGCGCGCACAGTCCGCGGACATAGGCGCTGAACTGCACCGTCGGCGACCAGCCGGGCACGCCGAGGTCGTAACCCACCGGCGGCAACGCGTCCAGGGCGACCAGCAGGCTCAACGGATCCCAGTCGCTGCCGTCGGCCAGCCGCAGCCACCCGGCGAACACACCCCGCCCGGTCGGCTTGCCCCGCATGAACCCGAGCATCGCCGGATCGAGGTACTGCTCCACCACTTCCAGCAGGTGGATCCGGAACGCCCCACCGGGCGCCTCCACCGGCGAGCGCGGGCAGTCCGCCAACGGCGGCAACTCCACCGGCTCCGCCCCGGACCACCACGGCTCCGCGTCAGCAAGCAGACCCTGGGTGATCAACGCTTCTACCCGCGGCACCCCGTCCTGGCTCAACCGCGCCCGCACCTGGGTCGACCCGCGCCCGGCCCGCAGGACCTCCGCGGTGACCACGGCCGGTCCGGGGGCGGGGGACTGGATGAAGGAGCCGCTGATCGCGGTGAGATGCGGATGCTCCGCCCCGGAGACCGCGGCGGCGGCCCGGCCGAGCACCGCGAGCAGATAGCCGCCGTTGGGCTTGTCCGCGAGCGCCCACTGACCGTCCAGGTCAACCCCGAACTCGTGCGCACCGGCCGTCGCGCCCCGCGCCACCAGCGCGGTCGCCGTCAAGAAATCCCCCACCCGCGGTTCCTTCCCCACCCAGAAGCCAGACGAGTCCGACCCTACCTGGGTAAGTCGCGGACCGGTGGTTTTGTGCCCGTAGGGGCATCCAGCGGGGTAACACCCGATGCACAACAGGTTGACCCACTCGCAGAAGGCGGTGTCCGGGACAATCCGGACACCGCCCTTCAAGTATTCCTGAACACCCCTTCAATCCTGCCTGAATACCCGCCTGTGAAGATCAAAGAATCTGCATACCGCCAGCGTCGGACCGGCATCCATTGGTAATCTTCGGACGGCCGCAATGACACGATGGCCGAATCACGTGCTGGACTGGTGCAGGGGGTTGTGCGTGCGGTCTGCCCGCGAATGCGATTCGACCGAATGGGACACCATCACAATGGTGCCGATCGACTCGATCATCCCGGCGGACTCACCTCGCCGTGACGGTGAGGATCCTGAGCACATCCGTGCGCTCGCCGAGTTCGAGGGCGCCCTCCCGCCAATACTCGTACGCCGGGACAACAGTCAAGTCATCGACGGGATGCACCGGCTCAAAGCGGCCATCCTGAATGGGCGATACGAGATCGAAGTCCGTTTCTTCGACGGGGACGAAAACGCCGCTTTTGTGCTCGCCGTGGAAGCCAACATCGCGCACGGTCTGCCGTTGTCACTCGGCGATCGCGAATCCGCGGCCCAGCGCATCCTGGAGGTCTATCCGCAGTGGTCCGACCGGGCCATCGCCGGCGCCGCCGGACTGTCCCCGAAAACGGTCGCGGCACTGCGCCGCCGGGCAGGCGAGGACACCGCGGCGCCGGATGCGCGGGTCGGCCGGGACGGCCGGGTCCGTCCGCTGAGCACCGCCGAAGGCAGGCGGATCGCCGGCGAGACCTTCGCGCACAGCCCCGGCGCCTCGCTGCGCGCGGTCGCGCGGACCGCGGGGATCTCGGTCAGCACCGCCAAGGACGTCCGGGACCGGGTGTCCCGCGGCGAGGACCCGGTGCCGCCCAAGCTCCGCGCCCTCGAACAGGGCGCGAACCAGCCGCGGACCAGGGACATCCCCCGCGGCGACCACCACCCCGCCCGCGACGGCGGGCACCGGGGCAAGGACGCGATCCTGCGGATCCTCCAGCAGGACCCGTCCCTGCGGTTCACCGAGACCGGTCGGCTGCTGCTGCGCTGGCTCGCCACGCACGCCATCGGCCCGGAGGACTGGGCCGACCGCCTGGACACGATGCCGCCGCACTCCCGCGCGGTGGTCGCCGATCTGGCCATCGGGTGCGCGGAGGCCTGGCGCGAGTTCGCCGAGGAACTGCGCACCGGCACTCGGGTGACGGCCTGACTACGCCCTTTCCGCGTGCCGCGGTGTGCGACTGAGGTCATTCCACAGTTGCACGACAGTGGGCGGCCTGCGGTCGCCGAGTGGGGAAAGAACTGTTCGTCCGAGTGAAGTGGGTGGCGAGATGGGATTGACCTTCCGTGAGCACGTTTCGGTCGCGGAAACCGAATACGGTGTCGTGCTGCTGGACACCCGGACCGGGAACTACTGGCAACTCAACCCGACCGCGGCGGTGGCCGCCAAGGTGCTCGTCGACGGCGGCGACCCGGCAGGCGCGGCCCAGCGGCTGGTCGAGGAGTTCGAGGTGGATGATGACGTCGCCGCCGCCGACGTGACCGCGCTGGTAGACGCCCTGCGCGCGGCCGGGGTGGTCACCGGATGAGTGTGCTCGGGGCGCTGCACCGCGACCAGTTCCCGCCCCGGACCCGCGCGATGCGGCTGCGCGCCCAGGTGGCGGTCCTGCTGGCCAGGGTGCTGGCGCGGCTGAAACCGCACCACCTGCAGCGGGTGCTCGCGCGACTGAGCCGGGGCGCCCGGCCAGCCACCTTCGCCCAGGCCATGGCCGCCCGCCGGGTCGTGCTGGCCGGCCGGATCAGCCTGCACGGGGTGAAGGCGTGCCTGCCGAGGTCGCTGTCCGCGGTGCTGCTGTGCCGGGCCTACGGAGTCTGGCCCACCTGGTGCGTCGGCGTGGGAGCCCGGCCGCCTTTCGGCGCCCATGCCTGGATCGAAGTGGGTGAAAAACTCGTCGGCGAACCGGGCGAACACCGGGATTGGGTTCGACTGATCACCGTGCCGCCATTGTCGGAACCAGCGTGAATGCGTACGGTTCGAAACAGCCAACACGGGCCACCGATGTTGTGCGACACCAATCAGGCACATACCAGTTGGAGGGTTCGGCATGTCGAAGAAGTCCCTGTACGAAACGCCGGTAATTCTTTTTGTCGGTTCCTTCGCAGCGGTGACCGGTTTCCGTCCGTCCGGGTTCTTCGACGGGATCGTCGTGGGCGGCAAGTTCTGACCCACCCGGACCGTCTCGTGCCGGGCCGAGGACACCCTCGGCCCGGCATGTCTTCCTCCCGGCACCAGAGACCCCAGGAAGCGGTGACCACGATGGAGAGCCAGGAACTGCCGTTCTTCTTCGTCTTCCCCGACCGCGAGGACGCGCGCGAGCCCGCCGAGCGAGCGCAGCGGCAGGCCACCGGCGCCCGCGTGCTCCGGCACCCGTCCGGCCGCCCCTGGATCGTCGGCCGCTGGGACGACCACGAGTTCCTGCTCGCCCGCGCCGGCAGCACGATGCTCGCCCTGGCCGGCACCTTCGACCTCGACCAGGCCGAACTGACCCGGCGCGCGGCACTCACCCGCTCCGCCGCCGACCTGTGCACGACCACCAGATCCTGGCCGGGCAGCTTCCACCTGGTGGCCTCCGTCGACGGCGAGACGCTGGTGCGCGGCACCGCCTACGGCTCCCGCCGGGTCTTCACCACCCGCGTCGGCGACGCCGTGCTGGCCGGCGACCGCGCCGCGGCCCTGGCCGCCCTGGTCAACGCCCCGGTCGACCGGGGCGCGGTCGCGCTCCGCCTGGTCCAGCCCCTGCCCGTGGAACTGGCCGAACGCGCGATGTGGCAAGGAATCGAGGCGGTCCGCCCCGGCGAGTACCTGCTCGCCCACTCCACCGGCGGCGCCACCCGCAACCGCTGGCACCACCCGCCCACCCCCGACCTGCCCCTCGAAGCCGGAGCTGCCCGCACCCGGACGGCCCTGGCCACCGCGGTCAGCGTGCGCACCGCCGGCGGCGGCACCGTCAGCCTGGACCTCTCCGGCGGCCTCGACTCCACCTCCCTGTGCTTCCTGGCCAGCCGGCATGCCAACGGCGCCAACCTCCTGGCCTGCACCCTGCTGCTGGACGAACGAGTCAACGACGACGGCGTGTGGACCCGCCGCGCGCTGGAGCAGCTCCCCGACCTCGGCCACCTCATGGTGCCCACCGCCGACGTCCCCCTGTTCTACGAGGGCGCCTTCGACCCGCGCGACCGCTGGGACTTCCCCTCCCGGATCACCCTGTCCCGCCGCCGCGCCGTGGTCGCCCAGACCCTGATGGCCGCCAAGGGCAGCCGCCTGCACCTCACCGGCAACGGCGGCGACCACCTCTTCTTCGGCGCCCCCAACCACTTCCACGCCACCGCCCTCCGCCACCCCCTGCTGACCCTGTCCCGCCTCCGCGGCTACCGGGCCCTGGATTCCTGGCGCTGGCGCGCGGTCCTGGCCCAACTCACCGACCGCCGCGGCTACCGCGCCTGGCTGGCCGGCCTGACCGTGCGCGACTCCACCCCCATGGCCCCCGACACGCCAAGACTCCGCTGGACCGCACCACTACAGGTGCCCAGCTGGCTTACCCCCGACTGCCTGGACCTGATCGACACCGAACTACAAGCCGCCGCCCGCACCGCCCACCCCCTGGCCAGCACCCCCGGCACCCACGCCGAACTCGCCGACATCCGCTCCAGCACCGAGGACATGCGAGCCCTGGACGACATCTCCCGCCTGGCCGGCGTCCCCACCACCCACCCCTACTTCGACGACCACGTGGTCGACGCCGCCCTGTCCGTCCGGATCGAGGACCGCGTCACCCCCTGGCGCTACCGCCCACTGCAGGTAGCGGCCCTCCGCGGCATCGTCCCGCCCCGCTCCCTGTCCCGCGCCACCAAGGCAGAGGCCACCCAGGACGCCGAACTGGGCCTCATCCGCCACCGCGAAGAACTCGTCGCCCTCTGGACCAACGCCGCCCTGGGCCACCAGGGCCTGGTCGACGCCAACGCCGTCCGCCGCATCGTCACCTCCCCAACCTCCCCCGAACTCCGCGACCAGGGCCTGATGACCACCCTGATGACCGAAACCTGGCTCCGCTCGGCCACCACCTCGGCCTGGTGACGACAACGGCGATGCCCCAGGCTGACCGCTAGCTGTCACCCAGAACACGGCCGCCACGACCCACCGCACACTGGCGCGGTGGCACCTGCGAGAGAAAACAACAGGCTGACCGCGCTGCTGTTCGTCGCAGCGCTGGCCGGTGGCTGCGCAGCGGAGGGCCCGGCCGCGACCTCAGCGCCCACCTCGAACAGCCCCACCACGACAGTGCCGGTCTCACCCACGACGAGCCCGCCGCCGACGTCCGAATGGACCCCACCGCCGCCGCCTCCACCATCGCCCCTACCGTCGGTCGAGCTGCCGACGAACGACCCGCGTGCCTGCACGGACGGCGATTGCGTGCTCCGGATCAAGCGGAACATGACCATCAACGTGGGCGCGGGCCGACCCGTCTTCAAGGTGACGAAGATCGGCAAGGGCGGGGTCGACTTCTCCCTGTCCTACCCCACCGGCACCCGGGCCACCCTCACCCTGGACAAGGTCGGCGCCTTCGCCCTGTTCGGCGAGTTCAAGATCACCCAGTCCGAGTGGGACGGCAACGGGCTGGCGGAGGTCGAAGTCGCCACCAAATGAGGCGGCACTTCCCCGTGTCCGCCGCACATGTCACGGACAAACGACCGAGGGCCTGACCATCACAAGGATGATCAGGCCCTCGACATGTACAAAACCGTCGGGACGACAGGATTTGAACCTGCGACCCCTTGACCCCCAGTCGTGGAACGACTGAGCGACATGCTCCGGCCTGTTCTTCGAGGTCAGCCTCCAGTGTAACTGGCCGAGTAAAGGAGTCTATGGTTTGCAAGGCTGGCCGTGACGACCAGACAACCCCGGCCCATCAACGCAATGATTGTGTAATGCGCCTTCCCTTGGTCCGGGTCGGGATGTGCAGGTGCAGTGGACTGCCCTCCGCGGCGAAGGCCAGCGCGGCCAGCTACCCAGGTCCGTGGCCACCAGGATCCAGCATGCGCAGCCGTTCGTGAAGGTCTGCGGCCCGGTAGTCCTCGAAGTCCTCGTAGATGGCTAATGCCTCCCGCCAGCAGGCAATCGCCCGCGTGGTGTCACCGGTATGGCCCAACGAGACTCCCAACGTGTCAAGCACTCCGGCTCTGCCCAACAGGAAGAATCTCTCGGTGTTGCTCAGGGCCTGCTCGCATACAGCGATCGCTTGCTGGTGTCTGCCTAGACCCTGGCAAGCGCGTGCCAACTGTTCCAGTGACCAAGCTTCGCCTATGTTGTCACCTGCGTGTCGCCGGAGCATTACGCCGCGTTCCGCGTGAGGTAGTGCCTGCTCGAAGTCGCCCAGCCCTGCCAGCGCCGCGCTGATCTGACACTCGATCACCCCCTCCAATCGGCCATGCTGGGCTCCGGGGCACAGCGGCAGAGCCTCCCACAAGTGGCCGAGAGCATCGGCGTGTCGCCCCTGCTTGTTGCACCACGATCCAAGGTCGAGCAGGGAGCACGCTTCCCGCCATGGATCGCCCAGCTCCCGTGCCAGCGCCAGCGCATCCCAGTACACGTCGAGGGCCTCATCCCAACGGCCCAGGTGTGCCAGGTGCTCGCCTGTCATCTGGAGCACGGTGCATTCGGTGATTCGGTCACCGATACGCCGCGCCAGCATCCCACACAGCTGGAGAAGCTCCCGCGCCTCGCCAAAGCGTGCTCTGTAAAGCGAAAACCAGGAGACAGCGGTCCAGAGGAGGAGGGCGAGTTCGACCGGATTGCGTTCAGTCGCGCGCCGAGCTGCGGCGACCAGGTTGTCCCACTCTGCCCGCACCCAGTTCCAAGCCTCAGCCGGGTCCGTGAACACGACCTCTGGGTAAGCCGAGGTCGGTATTTCCAAAGGTGGATACCAAGAGGAGTGCGCCGGAGAGGCGACCTGGAGGGCGGCCTTGGCGTGGTGGGCGTACCACTCCAGCACGACCTGGTGCAGCCGGGTTTGGTCGTCGGGGTGATCTTCGGTGTCGGCGAGTTCACTGGCGTAGGCGCGCAGCAGGTCGTGGAAGCGGTAACGGTCTCGGGCGGTCTGCTGCACCAGGTGGGCCTGGGTGAGTGAGGTCAGCAGCCGCCGGGCTCGGTCGAGCTCGGTCCCGGCAATGGCGGCCGACGCGGCCAGGCTGAACTCCGGCCCAGGGTGTAGCCCGAGGCGGCGGAACAGGCGGGCGTGATTGTCGGTGAGGCGCTGGTAGGACCAGGCGAACACGGCGCGGACGGCCAGGGTGGGGTCGTCGGTGTCGGTCAGCAGGTCCAGGCGGTGCCGGGCGTCGGCCATCTCAGCGGCCAGCTCACTGAGAGTGGTGTGCGAGTAGGCCAAGGCGTGCCCGGCGGCCAGGCGCAGTGCCAGAGGCAGGCGGGCGCAGTAATGGATCAGTGTGGCGGTGGCCTCGGGCTCGGCGGCCAGGCGGGCTGGGCCGAGGAGTGTGTGCAGGAGTTGGTGGGCTTCGGCGGGGGTGAGTAGGTCCAGGGTGAGGCGGGTGGCGGAGTGGCCGATGACCAGGCCCGTGAGGCTGGCCCGGCTGGTGATGAGAACGAGGCAGCCGGCGGTGCCGGGGAGCAGTTGGCGGACCTGGTCGGTGGAGCTGGCGTTGTCCAGCACGATCAGCACCCGGCGTCCGGCCAGGATTGAGCGGTAGAGGCCGGTCTGGGCGTGGAGGCTGGGCGGCAGGTTCTCAGGGGGTACGCCGAGGGCGTGCAGGAAGGCGGGCAGGACCTCGTCGGTGGTGGCGGGGGTAGTGGGGTCGTAGCCGCGGAGGTTGACGAAGAGGGTGCCGTCGGGGAAATGGTGCTGGACGCGGTGGGCCCAGTGCACGGCCAGCGTGGTCTTGCCGACCCCGGCGGTGCCATCCACGGCCGAGATCACCACCGTGCCTTCGGCGTAGCCACCACTGGTGGGGAGAAGGGCGTCGAGCGTGGCCAGGTGCTCGGCACGGCCGGTGAACCCGGCCGCGGCCAGGGGCAGTTGCCGGGGAACGACAGGGGGTTGCCCAGGCTGGTAGAAGGTGAGGTGGTGGATGGCGCCAGCCTGGACCACGGCACCGAGATCGCCGCCGTGCACCTGATTGTGGGTGTCCGGGCCCCGGCCGTCCATGCCATCGAGTTTGTCCGCACGGCACCCGCGGTTGGGCGGTGCTGAGCCGGGACCACTCACATGGACGACAGACCGCCCGGTAGGTGTGGGCGGTTCTCCAGACGGATGGGAACGGCGTTGGTGACATCACGTCGTGACATTGGCCCCAGGAAGATTGATTCGTGATTCGCGAATCACTATGGTCGTGACATGTCTCTCGCCGAGTGCCCACCGGGTAGGAGGGCGTCATTGCTGCTGTTCGGGAACCGTCACAAGCTGGAGCTGCTCGCGGCGTTGGCCAGGGCCGGGGACAACGGCGTCAACCTCTCGGATCTGGCGGTGCAGCAGGGCGTGGCGGCAAGCGTGTACTACCCGCCGATCAACGATTTGCTCCGCGCGGGTCTTGTCGACAAGCTTCCACAGCGGTTGCCTGACCGTCGGCGTTGGTACCGCCGCGCGGAGGGCTCCGTGTGGGAGCCCATGGGGGTGCTCGCCGAAGGGCTCGCGACGATCGAGGTGAAGGCATCATGACGACCGCCATGGCTGCTGCGGTTCGCGCTGCCTCGACCACGGTGGCGGGCTCGGTGCCGCTGGCGGATGCATCCCGCGTGGAGACCGCGGTTGTCCGGATGTTCGGCTTCACCGTCGGCTTGGTGTACGAGCCGGATGCCGTTGAGGTGCCGAGGCGAGCCGGGTACGCCGACCAACCGGACGCGCCGTCGATGGCGTTCCTGGACACGCTCATGAACTTGCCGGTCGACCAACCTGTTGCGTTGCGAGACCTCACCGAGAGGCAGCGGCAGCACCTCCGCGCGGCGCCTCCGTTGACCGTTGAGGTCGACCGCCACCACGTGACACGGCTGGCCGTGGCGCCGGTCAGGACTCGGTTCGCGCTGGTTGCGGCGAAGGACTGGGCAACTGGCCTCAAGCGGGCTGGCCGCTTCACGCCGTTCTGTGCCAAGGCTTTGGTGCTTCGTGCGTTGCCGGCGGACAGCTCGGATTTGCTGATGAGGGCGTCGTTCTACGGGACTGGGGTGTGCGTGTTCGACGGTCACGAGCTGGACATGGTCGTTGAACCGTGCCGGTACGTCCGCAAGCGTCACACCCCGGCGCATTGGTGGTTCGAGGAAGAGGTCTACGCCCGGATCAGGGCGTAGACGGCCAGATCGGCAATCCCGCCCATGCCTTAAGCGGACCGGGGGCGTCGAATGCGTCTTCCCGCCCGATCTCGATGTTCACCGTGTCGCAGTGGTCGATTGCCTTCTGGCAGCGCTTCTGCCACCACTCCGCACGCTCGCCAAGGACGCGCTGAGCACGCATCTCGGCGCCCCACTCGTTCCAGATGTGCACGCCGTGTGCGTGCGCGGCCAAGGAGTCGGGCTTGTCCAGGAAGGTGTCCAGCTTGCGTCCATGGCAGCTGCCGCACCAGCACGCTGGCGGAGTTTCCAAGTTGGCGAACCTCTCGGCAAGCAGGTTGCCCTTGTGGAAGGACATCAGCTCCGGGAACAACACGCTGGGGGACCGGTCTTTCTCCTTCCCCTTCCCCGCGAGCGGGATCTGTCCGAACGGGACGACGTGGCGCAGGCTGCCCCCGGTGCCGATCGAGGCGGCGAACGCGCCGTGGCTCATGGCGTCGAACGCGGTGAGGTCGGTGCGAAAAACCGCGACATGCCCCGCCTCTGCGACAAGGCGGCGCAGGTTGGCGACCACGCCCTTCTTTCTGTCCATCGGGTCGTACTGCCCACCCAGCATGATCGCCTTCGGCACCGTGAGGCGCTTGAGGATCGCGAGGAGCTGAGGGAAGTGGTCGTGGGAGAGCCAGGCGACGGCGATGGGCACGCTGAAGAGGAAATCGTCGCGGTCCAGTCGCTCGACGAGCCTCGCCGCGGCCTTGAGCGGGGCTGGTTGGCCGGCAGGGAGGTAGCCCGTCGGGGTCATGGCCGCGGTCGCGCCAGCATCCAGCTGTGCTTGGAGAACATCGTTGAGCGATACCGGGAACAGACCGCCCTCGGTGGGAAGGGCGAACGGCTCGTCCTCGGTTGCGGCGGCCCGTGTGTAGCCTTCCGGGTCCGGCACCAGCGCGCCCTGGTACCGGTTGTGCCGCAGCTTCGTGATGCCCGAGTTCGCCTTCGCGCCGCGCAGGACCAGGCCGCTGACATCGGACGGCAGCAGGTCGAGCAGCTGGTAGCCGGTGTCGAAGCAGGCGTGGACAAGCACCCTGTCGGTCAGCTCGCCGACCGGTCCTGCCGGTGCGGCGGGCTTGGGGGCAAGGCTCAGCGCCTGCAGTGCCGCAGCCCGTGCATCGGGCGCGAGCTGCATCGCACCTTGATGTGGCTGTCCGGGGAGTGATTTCTCGATCATGTGCGTACCTCGGCAGTGATCGTCGAGATGGGAAGTCTGGTGGTGCTGCCGAGATAGAGGCAGGTAAATTCCTCTGGTCGCAGCAGGGCGGCGCGGGCGAGGGAGTCGACGTCGCTGCCATGGTCGAGCCGCCAGTCAACCGCGGCGCGAACGGCGACGGGTTGTTCGGGATCAAGACTGCTCGGTTCCGTGGTCCGGTAGCCAAGACTCGCCATCTGGACCGCGAGCGTGCGGTACTGCCAGTCGCTGATTTCGTCCAACGTGTGCGCACGGCGCAGCAAGGCCCACATCGAGACGTGCCACTGCTCCTTGAGCGACAGCAACAGCCTGAGATCGACGGCGCCCTGGAAGTTCGCACGGATGTCCTTCGCCGGCATCAGGAGCTGGGCGGCGAACCTGTTGGCCTGCTTCTCCTGGTCCGGGTGCGGGATGGTGTGCATCACCATGTGCCCCAGCTCGTGGGCCAGGGTGAACCTCTGCCGGTCTCCCGGCGTCCCCGCGTTGAGCAAGACGATCGGGTCCTCGCCCGGAGTGCAACTGCTGACCGCGTCCACCGGCACCGAGTCGTTCCCGGAGTTCAACGGGGCCGGTGCGACAAGAGATCGAGCCAGCACGAGTCCGCCAGCTGCCTCCAGGATCGCGATGATCGAGTCGATCGGTCCGCCCGGCAAGCCCCACTCGGCCCTGAGTTCGTCCGCTGCTTCTTCCGGCGACAGGTAGTCGTCCACGGCGATCTGAGGGATCTTCGCCTCGATCGAGCGGGGGACACCGTCGAGTAGCCCGGCCAGCTGCACGCGCGTCAGGTTCAGGATCGCGTGGATGCGCCGCAGCTCCGGTGCGGCCACCGCCTGCTGCTTGCGGTGGTGGATCAAACCGGCGCCAGCCCCGATCTCACCGCGTTCGAGCGTCAAGAGTTCGGCCGGGTAACCGAGCGCGTTCGCGTACAGGTCCAGGCGGTCGCCGCTGACCGGCAGCTTGCCGGACTCCGCTCGGCTGACATATGCCTGGCTCACCTTCGAGTCGTCACCGTCGAGAGCCTTCATCGCCTTCGCGACGTCACCCTGCTTCCAGCCACGTGACTCGCGCGCAAGCACGAGCATCCGCGGTTGCGCGATTGCGACGACATCTGCGGGCACAGGCTCCTCCAGGGTTGCCTCAAAATTGTACCACGAGATATACCGAGCATGATGCGGAGGTGCTGCCGTCGCTGCGAGGGCGCGCGGCTGGCACCTTCATGGCGCCTCGCTCTTCAGTGAGTCAGAGGCAGTCGTCCACGCGCAGGGTGGTGGTTCCAGCGATGTGGATTGGCGCATCACCGCGACGTTCGACCACTCGCCGCCGCGGCCCTCCAGCTGGCGGAGGATGCGGCGGGGCTCAGCGTTCATGTGGGTCAGGCCGCCGCCGTAGAGCGGTGCTTCGACGATGTCGCGGTCGGTGCACCGCCGATCAGGCGGACGATCGCCTTGTTCCGGACCAGCGTCGGCTCGACTCGGTTTCAGCGGTCCGTCGGTGTGTCCGTCCGGCTCAGCGGGTTGCAGAAGACCGGCTCAGCCCTTGCCGTCGTCGCCCGGGGAAGCGTACCGGCGCCTGTGCCGCCGCCGGGCCTCAGTCGAGCGTCGAGCCAGCATCAGCATGTGCGCCGTCCTGGCGTGCCTGGCCATCTGCTGTCGAGTCTCCGTTGGAAGGCGGTGGTCGGGATCCACCTGCTGTTCGAAGCGGTCAAGGAATGCCTGGATGCCCCGCGATGTCCGAGCGGTTCGGTCGCTCGTCCTTGCCCATGAGGCGTGGGCGGCCTGCCGGGCGCGAAGGCTCCGCTGCTCAGACGTCATGCCGCGACGGGGTCCGGCTGGCTGCTGACGTTCTCCGTTTGCCGCCCGGTCAGACATTCTCGCCGATCCCCATACGCAACTGGGTTTCTTGGGCTCGTTCGGCAGCGGCGCTAGCGCCGTAGTGCCGCGGCATGTCCTCCGAGTTCCACCCGAGCAGGAGCATCAGATCGCCGGTGTCGCCGCCGGCGAGTTTCCACTCGTGGGCGAAGTTGTGACGCCACCGGTGGGCATGTACTCGTTGGAGCCCGGCAGCAGCGCCGCGCCGCCTCAGCATGATCTTGATGCCGTTCGGGGCGAGTGCGCGACGACCGCGTTCGGCCAGCCAAAGGTTCGGGAGGTTCGCGCCGACATGGTTGTCCCGCAGGCGCAGGTAGCGGCTGATGGCTCGCGCGGTCTTCGGGCCGAACCGCACGCGGCGCTCCTTGTCGCCTTTGCCGTGGTACCGCACGGAGTCGAGTTTGAGATCGATGTCCTCGGTGAGCAGTCGACCGACTTCGGACAGCCGCGCTCCGGTGTTGTAGTAAAGCCTGATGATCGCCTCGTCGCGAACGTGGATGAACGCCTTGGGCTTGCAGGTCGCGAGGACCAACTTGGTGTCGTCGTCCCGGATGACCGGCACGAGCCTCTTCGTGGTTTTGGGCTGCCGCACCCGCTCCATCGGCGAGCGGTCGATCTCCTCCTCATCGAACAGCAACCACTTGAAGAACTGCTTCAGTCCCTTGTGCTTGTTCAAGGCGGTGGCCGGCGAGCGGGTCTTGATCATCCAAGCCTGGAACGCCTCCACGTGCTCCTTGCGCACTGCGGTCGGGTCCTCGGCGGCATCGTGTGCTTCAACTTCGGCAGCGTATTCGGCCAGGTATCGAGCCAGCTGAACCGCAGCCAGCAGGTAGTTGTAGCGCGTGGTCGCCGGGTAGTTCCCGGCCCGCAGTGTGCGGTCCCAGTCCCGCAGGAAGCTGGCCCACATCTTCGGCAGCGAGGCAGCCAGTCGTTCAAGCTCAGTGCCCATGGGCTACTCGCAGGATGCGACCAGGTTGGCAAGAAGCCGTCCGGAGGCCACCTGCCGCGGCCCCCGGAATGCCTGGGCGGAAGTCCAGGGGAGAGGTACTGCACCGGTGCCGACGCGCAGCGCGCACTGCTGCGTTCCATCGGCGGTAAGTGGTGCGCCAGCTGCACTCACGGCAGCGCTGCTGGATGATCATGTCGCCCATTTCCGATCCGGGTCCGGTTCGGAGGTGAGCAGTCGTCCCGACAGCGCGGTGGCTGGCGCGGGCTGCCACCCGGTGATCGCGTTGTTGGCGAGGCTGTCCGGGAAGACAGGTGCCTGGAAGATCACCACGTCGTAGTGGGCGGTGAGGGCGACCGGCACTCCGCCTGCGCATGCTCGGGCAGCAGCTTGGCGTTCGGCGAATCCGGCACGGGTGATCACTCGGTGTCCGCGGACCCTCGCGGTGAGGGCAATGCCGCGCTGCATTGGCACGAACCCGACGGCGCTTCCCGCCTCCAGCACTCTGGCAGGCAGGTCGAGCAGGGCGCCCCCGTATCGAACTGGACGGATGATGACCACGATGCGTCCGCCGGCGCGAAGGAGCGGGCGGCAGAACGACAGTCCCTCGGCGAGCCGTTCGCAGTCGGTGTCCGGCACTGACTCGGTCGGCGTGCGGTCGGTCATTCGGAAGCCGGTCAACACGAGGTCGACCTGGCCGGCGAGGCCGGTTGCCTCAGCGTCGCGGAGGAGGCTGGCGTCTCCGGTGATCACGGTTCCGGGCCGTTGAGCACCGTTGCGGCGGGCTGCGGTGATGTTCCTACGCGCCACTCGTCGCCATCGCGGGTTAGAGGTGAGGCCGATGGCACGGCGGTCGGCGTAGAGGGCTTCGGTTGGCACGGTGCCTGCACCGCAGTCGGGGTCCAGGACCAGGTCGCCGGGGCGGCTGAGGGCGGCGATGGCGTGTGCGGCGATCTTGGGCGGGACCTGTTCGTGATCGAACTGGGTGGCTGGGGTGTAGCCGCCGCAGCGGAGTTGGTCGGCCAGGGTGCGTTCGCCGGTCATCCACACCGACGAGGGACCCGAGTTCGGCGAGTGGCCGGTCATCGGAGGTCTCCGCGATTCGCCGGAGCAACCTCACCGGATGGGGCGGCGGTGAAGACGAGGAGATCGGCGAAGGACTGCTCACCAGCGAGGCCGTCCTCGCCGCCATCAGAGCGGGGCTGGCAGACAGGCTCTCGGAGCAGGGCCAGGTGATCGAGGTAGCAGAGTCCGGACTCCCGAACGGTCCGGACTACGGTGCCGGTCGGATCGCGGAATCCACTGGCAGTCCGGTCGCTGTGTGTGATGACCGCGAGGGTGCCGCGGCGCGTGAGGCGGGAGGGCCAGTAGCGCAGTTCGGGATGGTCCGAGGCGGAGGACTCGACCGCGATGATGATCAGGTCGAAGGAGTCCAGACCCGGACTGGTAATTGCATCGGCTGGCTGGTCCGGACTCACCTCGCCGTCGCCAAGGCGACTCGGGGCGGCCGGCAGGAGTCCGGGTCCGGACTCGGACTCGGCGTGCGGTGGCGAGCTGTCGCCCGGATGCGCCGCGGCTTGCCCCTCGGCCCGGACCTGGACAGTCCGGCCGAGCCGGAAGACGGCCCAGCGTGCTTCGAGGAAGCAGTCGTACTCGCGGTGCCTGGACGGCGTCCGGACCTCCGGGCCGATGCTCGCCAGCGGTAGTCCGGAGCACGATGGCGCGAGCAGCAGCACCCGCTGGCCGGGCCGGGTGTATACGGTGACGATCTTGATGATTGCGGTCAGGAGCCAGGCCGTCGAGGGCGGGCCGCTGGAGTGTCGGGCACAGGGCAACACCGTGGCCAACCGGGTCGGCCCCTCAGCGGGCTGGCAGGGTCGTGATCGGGTACGGCACCCTGATCGCCGACCGAGTTCTCCGCGCCGCGGGATAGCGGCGCTGGGGGTGTTGATTGGATTGCCGGGCGAACCGGAACCGCTCTGTGAAGTCATGGGGGCCTCTGCTGGGCGAGTGGCGAACTACTGGACGCCCCTTAAGTCCGATTCTGTCGCACCTATTGGACAAAAGCCCATCAACTTTGCAGTCCATCGCGGGAAGGCGACGCGCTGTGGATCCACCACTACGCACTCTCGCCGACGTCCACCGTCGCAGCCCGATTCGACGAGTGAAGCTCTTCCAAGATTTTTTCGACAGGTTGAACCAGGCGTGCAGCTCGTGGCCGGACAAGCAAGCAGTCGACTACTAGTCCACAACTAGATCAACGATAAAACCGCAGCTCATCGACTACTAGTTCCATCTTGTGGGTTTCCCTGTATGCCGCCGGTGCCCGGCCCTCATTGTGTCGCGAATTCAGCAGGATCTAGTAGTTCCATAGCGGCACCGGGAGATCAACATAGTATCGTCCTAGCATTTCGCTAGTAATCGTCGTGGCGTACTGGCGTCGTTGTTGAACACCTCGACGCCGCAGGAGATACGTCATGCCTACACGTTCGACCTCGCGCCGCAGCGACGGCGAATCGTATTCGGAGAATGCGCTCGATGTGGCACGTGGCGCCTTCGAGTGGCTGGTCACCGGACCGTATCCGGTGGCGCTGAACGGGCGCCGGTTTCCCGGGCTTCCGGATCGCCAGGTCCCTCTGGATGAACTCCGCGATCTGGTGCTGGAGCGCCGCTGCCGCCAGTCGACCCGGGATGCGGTGTGGGCGCACCTGGTGCTGCGCTCGCGCACCGAGGGCGCGACCTGGACGGTGGCTGCGGTCGGTATGGCCCTGCCCGCGCTCACCTCGGTCACCGCGCGCCTGACCGACCGCTTCGCCGCCGACCCGGCCGATGTCGCCGGCGAGGTCCTGCGCGGGTTCCTCGCCGCGGTCACCACGATCGATCTGCGCCGCCCGAAGATCATGCTGCGCTTGCGGTGGGCGGCCTTCCGTGCCGGGCACGCCGCGGTCGCCGAGGCCCTGGCCGCGCCGACCCCGCTGCCTTCGGGGTTCTTCTCCCGAGCGCCGCACCCGCCCTGGGGGCACCCGGATCTGGTGCTGGCCCGCGCGGTGGATGAGGGGGTCCTGACCCGGATCGAGGCCGCGGTCATCGGGGCGACCCGGCTGGAAGAACTGCCCATGACCGACTGGGCGGCCCGGAGCCGGATGAAGCTGTGGGCGGCCTACAAGATGCGCCAGCGCGCCGAGGCCCGGCTGCGCTCCTACCTGTGCGAGGACACCGCCGAGCCCACCGCACCCCGCCGCCAGCCCCGTCCTCCTCGACCACGTTCGGTGACCGAATCCCGAGGTCGGTCCAGGCGGAAAGTCCGGCGCGGGATGTCCAAGACCGGCTCGGATTCCGGAGTTCAGGAGCGTGAGACCACTCCGTCCTCCCCGCGCCGTTCGGAGGTGCCCCCATGTGCCTGACCCCGCCCCCACTCACCACCGAACGGCCCCCGACCCAACCTGCCAACCCCCAGCACCCTGACGACCACTTCGTGTCCACCGCCGCGGGTAACGCCCGCGGTCATCGGAGGACTGGGTGCGATTGGGGACCGTGGCACACGGTGCGCCGAGCGGTGCCGGTCGTGTCGTTGCTCGCGGTGGGATGGCTGGGGGCGGCGTCCTCGGCGCAGGCCGAACCGGTCGCGGTGCTGGCGCTGGCGAAGTCGTTGGAGGAAGTGCTCAGCAATCTCCAGCTGTGGCTGGCGGGCATCCTCGGCGGGCTGGCCACCCTGTTCCTCAGCTTCGGCGGCGCCCGCTACCTCGCGGCCGGCGGGGATCCCGGTGAGGTCAGCAAGGCCAAGTTGGCGCTCAAGTGCGCGGGCGTGGGGTACGCGGTGGCGCTGCTGGCCCCGCTGATCGTGGAGATCCTCAAGCGGATCGTCGGGGCCGGACCATGACCGCCACCAGCCCGCCCACAACAGGAAGGCCACGCCGCCGCGGCGTGTCCCGGACCTGGGCCGGGTGGGCCTTGGCGGTGAGTCTGGGCCTGTTGCTGGCCGTGGCCGTGGCGGTCACCGCGAGCGCCCAGCCCACCCCTGCGCCAACTCCGCCCGCGCCGCCCACTTCGGCGAACCCCACCACCACGGTGCCGAGCACGTCACCGGGACCGTGTACCGGGCCGGGCTGCATCCCGCAGCCGACCACCCCCGGCCGGCCGCCGGGGCAACCCGGCGGGTCGGGGAAGCTGGTCTGCTCCCTGTGGGACACCTCGACCTGGTCGGTCTGCCTGGACACCATGCTGACCGAGTTGTTCCGGGACATCGCCGCCTCCGCGCTCAACCCGTTGCTGGAGCTGCTCGGCAACACCCTGCTCACCACCCCGACCCCGGCATCGGTGCCCCGGATCGGGCAGTTGTGGCAGTCCTCCTGGGAGATCGTGCTGGCCTGCTACGGGCTGCTCGTGGTCTTCGCCGGGATCCAGCTGATGGCCTACCAGACCGTGCAGACCCGCGCCTCGGCGCAGGAGATCCTGCCGCGGCTGCTCACCGGGTTCCTGGCCAGCGCGCTGTCGCTGTTCGTGGCGGTCAAGGCCATCGAGTTGGCCAACGCGCTCTCGGCCGCGGTGATGGGGCCCGGGGTGAACCCGACCGAGGCCGCCGACGCGCTCAAGCTCCTCCTGCTCAACCCGGCCTTCGGGATGAGCATCATCCAGGCCCTGTTGATGATCGCGGTGGCCATCGGCGTGATCGCGGTGCTGCTGACCTACATCGTGCGGGTCGCCCTGACCGTGATCCTCATCGTGGCCGCCCCGCTGCTGCTCATGGGCCACGCCCTGTCGGTCTCCGACGGGGTCGCTAGGTGGTGGTGGAAAGCCTTCGGCGGCTGTCTGGCGGTGCAGCTTGCCCAGTCGTTGACCTTGATCACCGCGTTGCGGGTGATCCTGGCCCCGGGGTTCACGGTGTTCGGGCCGACCACCGGGGGCCTGGTCAACCTGCTGGTGGGGCTCGCGCTGCTCTACATCCTGGTCAAGATCCCCTTCTGGATCTTCAAGCCGCTCAAGATCAGCCAGGGCCGCTCCCTGATGGGCGGGCTGCTGCGCGCCTACGTCATCGGCAAGACCTTCGGCCTGGTCAGCGGACACCGCAGAAACACCGCCTCCTCCCACACCCGCGCCGCCGCCGTGCGGCCGCAGCCGGGTGCGGTCAGCGAGCCGCCGTGGCCGATGGCGATCCGCCAGTGGGGCGGCCTGGCCGGCATCGGCGGCCCGGAGGCCATCGCCCGCCGTCTGCGCGAGCACCGCGCCGCCGCCCTCACCCACCAGCAGCCGGGCAGCCGGGTCGGCGCGGTCCGCTTCCAGCAACCCGCCCCGCAGACCCCGACCCATGACCTGGCTCCGCGTCACGCCCCGGAGGCCCCCGCCATGACCCAGTTCCAGCCCCCGGTTCCCGACCGGCCCACCGCCGCGCAGCCCATTGCCCGCCCCGCGGCCGCGCCCAGTCCGCTGCGGTTCCAGCCCGCCGCGGTCCCAGCGAACACCCCAGTTCTCGTGCCCGCCGCGCCGGTGCCCACGCACTTGCGGTTCCAGCCCGCCACCCCGGAGCAACTGGTCCAGCCCCGCATCGCCGACTCCGCGCCCGCGGCCCCGGTGTTCGGGCATCCGGCGGTGGCACCCGTCGGACGCCGCGCTCGCTCCCACACTCCTGCCCCCACGCAGTTCCAGTCCCCACCTGCTCCGGGTGCCACGTCGGCGAGCGGTCCGGACTTCACCGTGACGACGTTGATGTTCCAGCCGCCGCAGCCTGCCCCACCGACTCGATCTGGAGGTGAGTCATGACCTCGCCCATTCGCATCCCGACGGTCGTTTCAAACTGCACCTCCTGCGGTTGTTGGGGTAGTCCGTTTGCCGCGCGATGTGGGCTTGGCGGCCTGTTGCCGGTAGATGGCCTGGCTGTGGTCGTCCCAGGGGATGCACCAGCGTCTGCTGGCCTCGACGCGCCGGACAGGCACCAGGTCGTGGCGGATCCAGTAGTAGATCGCTTTGTTAGTCACGCCCAGCAACTCGGCGGCTTGGGTGACACTGACCTCGCCGTCCTGGACCGCGGCGGTGCGTGGGCCGGGAATGCCGTAGGTGTCCCGGATGCGGGCGACGGCCGCAGCATCGAATGGGCGACCCTTGCCGGTGGTCAGGCCAGCGGCGTGGAGCTGGTCGGCGAGTTGCTGGCTGGTCTTGACCGCACCGTACCGGCGGATGATCTCCAGTGCTGTGGCGGGGGTGCGGCCGGGGCCTTTGCGGTTGGCGGTGATCTCGTCGGTGGCGCCGGTGTGCCAGCGCACACCGATCCGCACCTGCCCCTCGTGGTCGGTGGGCAGCAGGGTGACGTCGGCGATGAGGGTCCGCAACAGGCGTTTGCGGTCCCGCGGACTGGTGTCCGGGTCATCCCACAACCGCGGCAGATCCGCGGCCAACGCCTCCAGCCTCGAGCGGGGCGGCAGCGGCGGTTTCGCCGCTCGCGCGGTCTCCAACGCGGCCTCGGCCTCGGCCAGCGCGGCAAGTTTGGTCTCCCAGCGAGACTCCAAACTCCTTGCCACCAAACGATTCTCCGGTTCCACCTGGGAGAAGGCTCGTTCGGCACGGTCGGCCTCGTAACGGGCGCGCTCCACGGCGAGTTCGGCGGCCCGATGCGACCGGACGTGGCGTTGGGTGACCTCGTCAGCGACCACCAGCGCCGAGGTGATCTGCTCGGGCGTGACCGCATCGAGCAGCAACCGGCCGACCACCTCGTCCACGGTGGACACCGCGACCGACCGGCAGTCCACGGTTGTGGCCTGGTCACGCTCGGCGGCGCACACGTAGAACACATAGTGCCGCTTGCCATAGCGGCTGCCCATCCGCGCGCCACAGGCGCCGCAGTAGATGATGCCCTGACACAACGCGGTGCCCTCCCGAGGTGGTCGGGCCCCGCGGGCGGTGTGGTTGGCGGCGAGTTTGGCCTCATTGTCCAGAAACTGCTGCCAGCTGAGGTAGCCCTCGTGGTGCTCGGGGATGAGCACCGTCCACTCCTCGCGGGCGCGATTGCGCCGCGACGAGCGCACCGTGCCGTCCGGTTGGACGCGGCGCTTGTCATAGGTGCGGCCATAGGCGTAGGCGCCGGCGTAGACGGGATTCTTCAACGCTTGCAGCACCCGGTAGTGGCCGAGCTTGCCCCACTTCAAGCGGCCGGACCACACCCCGCCCCAAGCGCGTTGCGGGAACAACCGTCCGGTGTCGGCGAACGCCTTGACCACACCGTAGGCCGAGCCGGTGCGCGCGAACTCGGAGAACAGGTCCTCCACCGCCGTGCGGACCTGCTCATCCGGGTCGATCACCACCTGGTTGTCGAGGTCGTAGACGAACCCCACTGGCAGCGGCGCGCGCAGCTCGCCGCGATGCGCGGCCGCGAGTTTCGCGCCGTGCAGCCGGCCGGCGAGCAGATGCAGCTCGGCCTCCGACATCGAGCCCTTGAGCCCGAGCAGCAGCCGGTCGTTGACATCGCCCAGGTCGTAGACCCCATCGCCGTCGATCAGCAGTGTGTCGGTCAACCGGGCGAGTTCCAGCAGGCGGGCGAACTCGGCCGAGGAACGCGCCAGCCGCGACACTTCCAGCCCGAAGATCGCGCCGACCTCGCCCAGACACACCCGCGAGATCAGCTCGCGGAACCCGTCGCGCTCGGAGCCGAATCGGCCCGAGACCCCGAGATCGGCGTCCACGACGATGACCTGCTCGGCGGTCCACCCGAGCTCGACTGCCACGCTCGACAGACCGTATTGGCGGGCGGTCGACTCGCCGTGCTCGCGGACCTGCATCAGAGTCGACTGCCGCACATACACCACCGCGCTGCGGGCCCGATGCTCCGTGGTGATCTTCGAGGTCCCGTTCACCGCGACCACCGCCGCGATTGTTCTTGCGCAGCAACGATTCCAGCATGTTCGCCACGGCCATCACCGCTTCCCCGCACCACGCCGCGGCCACCGCGCCTCACTCCCGGCCCGCCAAGGCCGCCACTGTCACATCTGAGCACCACCAAGATCATCATTCACCCACCTCAGGGTCGCTCGAACAGCGGGTCGCCATCGCGTCGATCACGGCACGCAACACTGTCAGGCCCTCGGCAGCGAGCCGCTGCTCGGCGGCCGGGACACCGCGATCGGTCCACTCCTGCCGCAACGTCACCCGCGCCCGGCCGTCGACCTCGCACACGAACCACAAGCCCCGCCGCGTGCGGCGCTCGAACAACACCGGCAACTCCCGGCCGCGCAACGGATGGAAGGGATGAGTGATCACCAGTGAGCTACCACGAGACCCGAACGAGCGGGTCCTATGCAGTGCGTATCCCCGCCGATGTCGACCGGCCCGATCGCATCCTCGGCCCGCTCACCGGGCGGCAGGTGCTCATCCTCGCCGCTGCCGCCGGCCTGCTCTACGGCGCCTACCACCTCACCCGTGACCTGGTCCCGTTGCTGGTCTTCGCGTTGGCCGCGCTGCCGATCGCGGCGATCACCGCGGTCGTGGCGATGGGTCAGCGGGACGGGATCAGCCTGGACCGCCTCGCCCTCGCCGCACTGCGGCAGGCGCTGAGCCCGCGGCACCGCGTCGCCGCCCCCGAAGGCATCCCCGCCGTCCCGCAGTGGCTGGCCCAGCACGCCACCACCGCGGGCGGGTCCGGGGCGGTGTCCCCGGTCCCGCTGGAGTTGCCCGCCGAAGCCGTCACCGACGCCGGGGTCATCGACCTCGGCCCGGACGGCCTGGCCGTGCTGGCGGTGTGCTCCACAGTCAACTTCGGGCTGCGCACCGCCGCCGAGCAACAAGCCCTCGTCGCCGTCTTCGCCCGCTTCCTCAACGGCCTGACCGCCCCGGCGCAACTGCTGGTGCGCGCCCAGCGCCTGGACCTGTCCACCCAGATCGCCGAACTGCACGAGAGCGCGCCCCGACTACCCCACCCCGCGCTGGAACACGCTGCCCGCGAACACGCCGACTACCTCACCCAACTGGCCGCCACCACCGACCTGCTGCGCCGCCAAGTCCTCCTGGTCCTGCGCGAACCCCTCCACACCACCGGATCCGGCGGACTCGGCTCGCCGCTGGCACTGCTGCGCCGAAACCGCAGCCGCCAACCGGTGCGGCCGGATGAGGGGGCGCGCCGCGCCGCGGAGACGCGGCTTGCCCAGCGGGTGCAGGAAGCCACCGCGCTGCTGGCACCGGCCGGGATCACCGTCACCGCGCTGGATCCCGGCACGGCGACCAGCGTGCTGGCCGCGGCCTGCAACCCCGACTCGCTCATCCCGCCCGGCACCGCGATGGCCACCGCCGACGAGGTGATCACCACCGCGCCCACCGGCGGCTGGAACCCGGCCGCCTTCGGCACCACCGCCAGCACCTACCAGGACGGGGGTGAACAGCGATGAGGCGCACCAGCACCGCGGGCAGCGGGGTGTTCACCCCGGACGCGATCACCGTCGGCGCCCGGCACCTGGAGGTCGGCGGCGAGCAAGTGGCCTCCTTCGCCGTCACCGGCTACCCCCGCGAGGTCCACCCCGGCTGGCTCCAGCCGCTGCTGACCTACCCCGGGCGCCTGGACGTCAGCCTGCACATCGAGCCCGTCGACCCGGTCACCGCCGCCGAGCGCCTCAAGAAACAGGTCGCCCGGCTCGGCTCCGGCACGGGCCTGGACCCGCACGCCGCGGTCGCCCTGCGCGATGCCGAAGACCTGGCCGACCGGCTGGCCCGCAGCCAGGACAAACTGTTCCGCTTCGGCCTCTACCTCACCGTGCACGCCCACACCGCACCAGAGCTGGCCACCGAGGTCGCCGCGGTCCGCTCCCTGGCCGCCTCCCTGCTCCTGGATGCCAAACCCGCCAGCTACCGCAGCCTGCAAGCCTGGATCACCACTCTGCCACTGGGCCTGGACCAGCTCGGACTGAGGCGCACCTTCGACACCACCGCGCTCGCGGCCAGCTTCCCGTTCACCAGCCCGGACCTCCCGGCCCCGGACCCGGCCTCGGCCGCAGCACCGACCGGGGTGCTCTACGGGTTCAACCTCGGCTCCCAAGGACTTGTCCACCACGACCGCTTCGCCTGCGCCAACCACAACTCCGTCATCCTGGGCAGCTCCGGCGCCGGCAAGTCCTACCTGGTCAAACTCGAAGCCCTGCGCTCGCTCTACCGCGGGATCCAGGTGCTCATCGTCGACCCCGAAGACGAATACGCCCGCCTGGCCAACGCGATCGGCGGCACCCACCTGCAACTGGGCGCCACCGGAGTCCACCTCAACCCCCTCGACCTGCCGGTGCACACCCGCCCGGACGGACGGCGCACCGCACCCCGGGACGCCCTGGTGCGCCGCTCCCTGTTCCTGCACACCGTGATCGCCGTTCTACTCGGCACCGAACTCGACGCCGCCCAACGCCTCGCCCTGGACCGCGCGATCACCGCGACCTACGCCGCGGCCGGGATCACCGCCGACCCCCGCACCTGGCTACGCCCGGCCCCGCTGCTGGCCGACCTGGCCACCGCCCTGACCCAGGTGCGCGACCCGGCCGCGGTGACGCTGGCCGCGCGGTTGCAGCCCTACACCACCGGCGCGTTCTCCGGGCTGTTCGCCAAGCCCACCACCCTGCGCCAGGACGGACACTTCGTCGTGTTCTCCCTGCGGGAGCTGGCCGAGGAACTCAAACCCCTCGGCACCCTGCTCGCGTTGGACGCGGTGTGGCGGCAGGTTTCCAACGCCGCGATCCGCCGCCCCCGGCTGGTCGTGGTCGACGAAGCCTGGATGCTGATGCGCCAGCCCGCCGGCGCGGAGTTCCTCTTCCGCATGGCCAAAGCCGGCCGCAAGCACTGGGCCGGACTCACCGTGGCCACCCAGGACGCCGCCGACGTCCTGGGCTCCGAGATCGGCAAGGCCGTGATCGCCAACGCCGCCACCCAGATCTTGCTGCGCCAGGCCGCGCAGGCCATCGAGGAGATCGGCCACGCCTTCACCCTCTCCGCCGGGGAACGCCAGTTCCTGCTCTCCGCCGCCCAGGGCCAGGGCCTGCTGGCCACCGGACCCCACCGGGTCGCCTTCCAAGCCCTCGCCTCCCCGGCTGAGCACGCCCTGATCACCACCTCACCCGCGGAGCTGGCCGCCCTGACCGAGACCACACCGGAGACCACGCCAGAGGCGTTCGTAGACCTGGAGTCCCTGACCCCCGGGGCCGTCAGTGAGCTGTCTGAGGAGGTCGATCTTGATGCTGCCTAACGTCACCCCTCACTTGCCGCCCGCCGGGAACCTGTTGGAAGGCAACGGGAATCCGTACGCCTCGCCGATCGCGGACTACCTGCTCAACCCATGGGACGCGCTCGCCAACCTGGCGACCGCGGCCAGGGACCTGCTCCTGAACTGGGGACCGACGGCCGCCGGTGTCCTCCTGGTGCTGGCCACCTCGGTGACGCTCCTCCGCCGGGCCTGGCGCCGCCGCAACCACACCCGGCTGGCCACCGACGCCCGGCTGATCACCGTGCTGGCCCCGCCCACCGTCGAGCCCACCGGCGCGATCACCTTGTGGGCCAACCTCATCGGCCTGCTCCACCCCGCCTGGAAACGACTGCTGCACGGCCAGCCCCACCTCAGCTTCGAGTACGACTTCACCGCCAACGGCCTGCAGATCCAGCTGTGGGTCCCCGGCCTCATACCCCCAGGGCTGGTCGAGCGCGCGATCGAAGCCGCCTGGCCCGGCGCACGCACCCACACCACCCCGGCACCGCCGCCGGCGCACCGCGGTCATGTCGAGGCGGTCGGCGGTGAACTCCGCCTGGCCCGCACCGAAGCGCTGCCCATCCGCAGCACCTTCGCCACCGACCCCCTCCGCGCCCTGCTCGGCGTCCCAGCCACCCTCGGCCCGCACGAACACATCCGCGTGCAGATCCTGGCCCGCCCGGTCACCGGGCGCCGCCTCGCACGAGCCCGCCGCGCCGCCCAACGCCTGCACACCGGCCGACCGATCAACCCGATCAGCAGCCTGCTCGACCTGCTCACCCCCGGCACCCACACCACCCGCACCAACACCGCGGCACCGCGGCTGGACCGGCAGACCAGCATGGACTACACCGCCCAGGACCGGGCCATCGTGGCCAAACAGCGGGAACCGCAATACGACACCCGCATCCGCTACCTCGCCACCACCACCCTGACCGCCGAACCCACCCCGCAGGAACGCGCCGCGATCCGGGCCGTGCTCCGCGGCCGAGGCCACGCCCTGGCCTCCGCCTTCGCCCCCTACGCCGAACACAACCACTACCGCCGCACCCGCCTACCCCACCCAGCGGCCACGATCGCCTCCCGGCGCCTGGACACCGGTGATCTGCTCTCGGTGCCCGAACTCGCCGCCCTGGCCCACCTGCCCATGGACGAAGCCGTTCCCGGCCTACACCGCGCCGGCGCCCGCTCCCTCACCCCACCACCCGGCATCGCCACCACCGGACCGCAGGTCAAACCGCTCGGGATCAGCGACACCGGACACCCTCGCCCGATCGGCCTGCACGTCGCCGACGCCCGCCACCACCTCCACATCCTGGGCAAGACCGGCTCCGGCAAGTCCGAGCTGATCGCCAACCTCGTGCTCGCCGACGCCCAAGCAGGCCGCGGCGCAGTAGTCATCGACCCCAAAGGCGACCTGGTCCAGGACCTCCTGCAGCGCCTACCCGAGGAGGTAGGCGAGAAGGTGGTGCTCTTCGACGCCGACAGCCCCACCCACCCCCCGGTGCTTAACCCGTTGGAGGGCAACGACACCGCCCGCACCGTGGACAATCTGGTCTCGATCTTCGCCCGGATCTACGCCTCCTCCTGGGGCCCCCGCACCGAAGACATCCTCCGCGCGAGCCTGCTCACCCTCACCACCCAACCCGGCACCCCCACCCTGCTGGACGTGCCCAAGCTGCTCACGGTGCCCGCCTTCCGCGCCCGCGCCACCCAACACCTCCACGACGAAGTCCTGCTCGGCTTCTGGGCCGGCTACAACACACTCTCCGACCCCGCCCGCGCCCACATCATCGCCCCGCTGATGAACAAACTCCGCGGCCTGCTCCTGCGCCCGTTCGTCCGCAACGCCCTCGCCGCAGGACCCTCCACAGTGGACATGACCACAGTCCTCGACGGCGGAATCTGCCTGGTGCGCATCGCCAAAGACGCCCTCGGCATCGACACCACCAGCCTGGTCGGCTCCATCATCCTGGCCGCCACCTGGCAAGCCGCCACCCGCCGCGCCCGCCTCCCCCAACGCCGACGCCGCGACTGCGCCCTCTACGTCGACGAATGCCACAACTTCCTCAACCTGCCCTACCCCCTGGAAGACCTCCTCGCCGAAGCCCGCGGCTACCGCCTGTCCATGGTCCTGGCCCACCAGCACCTCGACCAGCTCACCAAGGACCTGCACGCCGGCATCTCAGCCAACACCCGCTCCAAGGTCTTCTTCACCGCCAGCCCCGAAGACGCCCGCCACCTGGCCCGCCACACCCACCCCCGCCTCACCGAACACGACCTGTCCCACCTGGGCGCCTTCCACATCGCCACCCGCCTGCTCACCGACGGCGAAGAAACCCGCCCCTTCACCGCCCGCACCCGCAAACTCCCACCCCCCATCCCCGGCCGCGCACGGGCCATCCGTACCGCTGCCGCGGCCAACACCCGCCCACCAGCCCTGGCACCCGGACCGGCGCCCCGTACCACCTGGGATCCACGCCGGGCCGCCTGACCTGATGCTGAACGGTCGGTGATCCAAGTAGTCACCTGTCCGAAGCAGTGACCTACCGTCGTGCGACGGCAGGTGTTAGTAGCGATATCGGGCTGAGCTATAACGATCTGTCAGCCGTTGTTGGCGGGCTCTGCTCGTCGTCGGAAAGTCCCAGCAGCGCGCGATGACGCCAAGCCAGGTTCAAGCACGCCTTGGCGGCGCCCCGGGTGTTGCTATCACGGACGTAGTTGCTGATGTTCGTGAAGTCGAACGGGATACCGTGTCCATGGGGGCCGACGATGATCGTGCCCTCTCTGCCGGAGCTGGTCATCGTGGCGAAAATCGCATCGAACGCCGGTCCGTCGATCAGACACACAAGAAGCAACTCCGGCTTCCAAGTCAACGCGTCGAGGCCGATTCCGAGAACGTATGGCCGTATTTGGCCGGTTGCGCGGGCACGTGTGAGTTTGTCGAAGGGCCAATCGTGCTCGTAGTCCAGGGGGCGTCCGCCGCGGCCGTATGCTTCCTCGACATCCAGGAACTCCTCGGCGAACTCGCGCATTACTGTGCGCCACAGATCGAAGTCCGCACGCATTGCATCCAACCCGATGTCAGAGGGAGTGAACTCGCCAGCCGGGATAGTGTGAACAACGCCGGGGCCGACGACTACCCTGGCCGCATCCCGCTTGTGCATGTAGAAGCCCGCCCGGCCTGCATCGACCCTGATCGTTAACGTGACCGTTCCCAGGCCAGTTGATCGGCGAGTCAGGTCGAAAGGGTCACTCAGCCAGCGCCGATAGGAGCCTTCGAGCGAGCCCCGTCCCGCGAGATCTCTGGATGCCGCCTCAAAGGCCAGGACCTCCGTGGTGTCGAGGTGATCGAAGTAGCGGCCCTGGGTGAACCGGATTCGAAGGGTGTCCGCCGTAGTGTTGATCGAGATGGGGCGGTAAAGATACCCATCATAGAGGTGCGATCGGCCTGTCAATTGGACCAAGGCGTCACTGTAGGTGGGATACCTGTCTCCGTCATTACGCTGCGGCATGAGCTTGCGCGCTCGGATACGCGCCACATTGGATTGATCGGTGATAGGCGGGTTGTCATCCCAGTCCAATCGAATCGCCTCTACGGAAATTGGAGCAGGCAGAATCCAGCCCTTGCAGGTCAGCATCGGAACCTCGTCGTTCGCCCACTCGGGTCGCACGCCTGACCACGCCCGCGCATGGAGATGGGCTTGCTGGCCATGCACGTGCTCAGAAATCCGGACGAAGCGTCCCGACGTCCGGTCGCTCCGGCCGCGCTTCCAGTTTGCCCATGTCAGGGGGAGTCCCACCAGGCCGATCGCTACACCCACCGCTGCTACCAGCAAAGCGAGATTCATCCGACCTCCCAACGCCACCGCAGACCCTCTCCAGCGCTGACGGTACGCCACTCTCGCTGACCGAAATTCTACAGAGAACTGGCGCATCTCCTTGGTCAGCTGCAGGGCAGCACAGACTCAATCACGCTGCGATGCCGAGGTTTGACTAATATCGAACGTCCGCCGCAGCGCTGCTCCCCGAGTTGATCAGAACCTCACAGGTCCGCGCGATCGACGCCAGGATAGGCAAATCACCGCGACGCAGAAGATCGACGAACTTCTCACCCTGAGCCTGTGTCCAATGCCAGGGCTGATTGCTGCCGTCGCCAACCCTCCAAAATCGCCTCGAACACCATATGCGCCGGGTCCAGAGCTACTGCGTACGTGCAACCTGCCACAAGTAGCCTCGTGCTCCTTTCCTTGTACGCCTACATCGCTCATGCCGACGACCAGGTCGGACAGCGATCACACCGATCTGCTCAATATCGCACCCAATGCAATCCCGCCCATTTCGCCGACTAGGAGAACCAGATGATCACCAACGTCACGCCCCAACGGAAACTCCGCGGCCACCTGCCTCAACGCCCTACCCCGCGCGCCGCGGCCACCGGCGCCCACCACACCCGCCTGGCCGCCCGCCTCACCCCACGCGACCGGTGGCTGGCCCGCATGCTCTTCGAGCACCGCGTGCTCACCACCCACCAGATCGAGCAGCTGACCTTCCCCTCCACCCGTGCGGCCAACCACCGCCTCCGCCAGCTCTACCTCTGGCGCGTCCTGGACCGCTTCCAACCCTTCATCACCACCGGCACGATGCCCATGCACTACATCCTCGACACCGCCGGCGCGACCACGCTGGCCCACGAGGACGACCTGGCCCCAGAAGCCCTCGGCTACCGCCACACCACCGCCATCGGCATCGCCCACTCCCTGCGCCTGGCCCACACCATCGGCGTCAACGGCTTGTTCACCACCCTCATTGCCCACGCCCGCCGCCCCGCCACCCGGAGTTGCCTGACCGCCTGGTGGCCGGAAACCCGCTGTGCGGCCCACTTCGGCGACATCGTCCGCCCTGATGCCTACGGCCGCTGGCAGGAGGACGGACGTGAGTTCGAGTTCTTCCTGGAGTACGACTTCGGCACAGAATCCCTCACCCGCCTCACCACCAAGCTCACCGACTACGCCCGCCTGGCCGCGGCCACCGCGATCCGGACCCCCGTGCTCTTCCACTTCCCCAGCCACCGCCGCGAGGCCACCGCCCGCCGAGCCCTGGCCGAAGCCACGGCCAGCCTGGTCCACCCCGCGCTGGTCCCCATCGCCACCACCACCGCAGGCAGCAACGCGACCACAGGATGGCTGCCGCTGGCTGGACCGGCCGCCGACCAACGTCGCCTTGAACTGATCGCACTCGCCGACCTTTGGCCAATCACCAACTCGGCCACCACCACCGAGCCGGAGCGCAAGCCGACTGCGGTCCAGACCAGGTTGACGCCCCCAACGCCGATGCCCCCTTCACCCGCAGCCCCCGGGGCTCAGCCGTGAAGTTCGTACTCGCCGCGATGGCGGTCATCGTGGCGATCCCGGTGGTCCTCGCCGCCTTCCTCATCCACCTCGCCACCAGCGTGACCGGCACAACTGGCAGCCACCCCGGCGCCGAGGCCCTGGCCGACACCCCCGGCAACTACCTCGTCCTCTACCGCACCGCGGCCACCCAGTGCCCCGGACTGGACTGGAGCATCCTGGCTGCCATCGGCAAGGTCGAGACCGATCACGGCCGCTCGCCCCTCCCCGGAGTCCACGGTGGACAGAATCCTGCTGGGGCGGGCGGGCCGATGCAGTTCCTCCAGCCCACCTTCGACGAAGTCGTCCGACGCCACCGGTTCCCATCGGGCGGAGCGACCCCACCTTCGCGCTACGACCCGCATGATGCGATCCACGCTGCGGCGCACTACCTGTGCGACTCCGGCGCCCGCCATAGACAAGACCTCTACCGCGCGATCTTCACCTACAACCGGGCCGACTGGTACGTCCGCAAGGTCCTCGCCCAAGCCGAGCGCTACGCCAACGCCGCCGCGGCAGGAACCGGGAACTGCGACGACATCCAGGCACTCAGCCCGGCCGCGCACGCCGCAATTCGCTTTGCTTGCCAACAACTCGGCCAGCCCTACGTGTGGGGCGGCGACGGCGGGGCCGAAGGTGGGTTCGACTGCTCCGGGCTGACCAAGGCCGCCTATGCCCACGCCGGGATCCACCTACCGCGCACAGCGCATACCCAGTTCCACGCCGGACCCCGTGTGCCAGCCGGACAGCCACTGCTGCCGGGAGACCTCGTGTTCTACGGCAACCCGCACATCAAGATCCGCCACGTTGGCCTCTACCTAGGCAACAGCAAGATGATCAACGCGCCGACCTTCGGTCAGCCTGTCCAGATCGACGACCACCGCTACAAGGGTGACGACTTCGCCGGTGCGACCCGGCCTGCCAGCAAGGATTGACTTGCAGGTTCCGCAAACTTGACCACGTGTCCGCGTGTAGATGAGCACTATGTGATCACCTGATCAGGTACTGCGGAAGACCACCGTCGCGAGACAACAGCTGTGCTCTGCCCCGGGGCTGCCCGGCACTGCGGCAGGCACGCAAGGAGCTACCGTGCAACCCACGTGTAGTGAGCGCTCATGCTGATGAGCGGAAATCTGGCACCCAGTGTGGCGCACGCGAGTCCCCGTAGATCCCGAACCGGATCTCACCACCGACGGACTAGTCAGGAAAAGCGCTCGCGTAGCTATCCTCGGCGATGTGGTGAATGAGTTCCATGGTTTGGCCGGGAACGTTGTGCAGGCACGTAACCTCCACGGCGACGTGTACGTGCACCAGTCTCCGCGTTCCGTCACACCACATCAGCTTCCCGCCGACGTGCCGCGATTCGTCGGCCGCGAGTCCGAGTTCGCGGCACTCGATGCCTTCCTCAACCAGGGCACGGCCGTTGTCGTGATCGCGGGCACCGCCGGCGTCGGCAAGACCGCACTGGCTGTGCACTGGGCGCACCGCGTGCGTCAGCATTTTCCCGACGGCCAGCTCTACATTGACTTGTCCGGCTACGCGCCAGACGCACCAGTGAGGCCGGAGCAGGCACTGGAAGGATTCCTGCACGCGCTCGGCGTCCCGACCGGGTCTGTGCCCGCCCGGTTCGATGCTCAAGCCGCGCATTACCGGTCGATGCTCGACGGACGCCGGATGCTGGTCTTGCTGGACAACGCGGGCTCAGCCGACCAGGTCCGCCCGCTATTGCCGGGATCGGGAGGATGCCTGGTGGTAACCACCAGCCGAAGCAGCCTCGCGGGTCTGGTGTCCCGCGACGGAGCCAGCCGACTGACCCTTGAGACGCTATCCGCGACTGAGGCCGGCGCCCTGCTCCGGCAGGTCGCCGGAGTGGACCGGTTCGACGCCGAGCCGGATGCCGCCGAGGCTCTCGCCCGGCACTGTGCCCGCCTGCCACTCGCGCTGCGCATCGCGGCGGAACGCGCCGTCGCTGGCGAACACATTCCGCTAGCCGACCTGGTCAACGAGTTGGCCGATGAACGCCACCGTCTCGACTTCCTCAGTGGCGACGACATCGCCACCGCCGCACGCGCTGTGTTCTCATGGTCCTATCGCAGCCTGGCACCTGGGTCCGCACGCCTGTTCCGGCTGCTCGGTCTGCACCCCGGCCCCGACTTCGGTGTGGACATCGTCGCCGCGCTCGCCGACATGCCACCTCTCCCGACGAGAGGCCTGCTCCAGTCGCTGAAGGACGCTCACCTGATCCAGGCGAGCGGACGCGGCCGTTACCGGCTTCACGATCTGCTGCGCGTCTACGCAGCAGAACAGGCGGAAACCGAGGAGCCGCAACGAGAAGCGGCCACCCGCCGGATGCTCATCTGGTACCTCCGCACCGCGGATGCCGCTGACCGCCTGTTGCTGCCTCATCACCCGGTCATGCCGCTCGGCCTGGCGGATCTCGTGACCACGCCGGCCTCGTTCTCCTCGCGCGACGAGGCGTTGTCGTGGTGCGAACAAGAGTCCGCGAACCTGGTCGCCGCGATCCGATACGCGGCGCAGATAGGTGAACATTGGATCGCGGCCCGCTTTACCCGTGCCTTGTGGAGCTACTTCGACCTCCGCAAACCATGGTCGGATTGGATCACCGCCTACGAGATCGGGTTGTCTTCGGCGGAGCAGATCGGAGATCGTGCCCTCGAAGCGTGGATCACCAGCGCACTCGGGACTCCCCACATGGACCTCGAACGCTTCGGCGAAGCCGCCGCGTATTTCGCCAAGGCGGCGTCCATCCGCCGCGAGATCGGCGACCACCAAGGCCTGGCGGGCAGCCTCACGAACCTGGGCAACGCCTACCGCCACCTGACCCGGTTCGACGATGCCCTGGCGTGCTACCACGAAGCGCTTTCCCTGAGTAGGGCCGCGAAAGATCTCCGGAGCGAGGCCGTGACACTCAGCCGTATGGGCGGCGTCTATCGAGACCTCGGCCGGTTCGACGAGTCCCTCGATTGCCTGCAGCGTTCGCTTGCCCTCCGCCAGGAGATCGGCGACCGGCACGGCGAGGGCTTCGCGTTACATAGCCTTGGTGCGACGCTGGAACAGGTGGGTCGCTTCGCTGACGCGATCGATGCGTATCACCGTTCACTCGCCGCGTGCCGCGATGTCGGAGCCAGGCGCGCTGAAGCCGTGAGCCTGCAGTGTCTCGGCAAAATCATGGCGCGTGTCGGCGCAGTCGACGAGGCCCGCGACCTGCTCCAGCAGGCACTGGCGATCTACACTGAGCTGGACTCACCACAGACCGTAGACGTCACGGCACGCCTGGCGTACCTCGGCACCGCTACCTGACTGCTCTGCGCCTGTTGGACAGGCGCGGTCGGCCAACAACCGATCCGCCACAGCCGAGCCCTGCTGCGAGCGCTCGACAGCCCGAATGTCTGCAGGCACCTATAACTCACTTTGCCGGACAGCGCAAAGGAATTCGGTCAGCAGCCACACAAGAGTGCGGCATAATAAGTGGTCAATCACTGCGAAACGAGCAGCAGCCCGACGTACAAGTGGTCAGGTGCTTGCGGAACCTACGTCAATGGCACTCTCCATGTTAACGAGGCAGTCGCATGCGCAGATGAGTGCTACGTGATCATTTGCTCAAGCATCTCGGAAGTCACGACCCCAGCGAAACAGGGGCGACGAGCACCTTGGTGATTTCTGCCGTTGAGGATAGCCATAGACGCCCGCGTGAGACACACAGCGGGATCCACCAGATAGCCGCCCCGATGGACCTAGAAGAAGAGGGATCGAATCGCCATAGTGAGCATTCATAATCACTCAATTAGTTGCATCGCCCTAGAATTGCGGAAAGCTGTGCAATGATTTGTGCCGATCTATGTCTTTAGTTGTCACAGCAAAGGAGTCCACGGGTGTCCACAAGTGTTGTGATTGCTGTAGCCGCTGGAGCGAGCGCTCTCGCAGCAGTCATCAATCTGGTGATCGCAGTCGTCCTGGCTCGGATAGCTCGCCGGAACGCAATCGGCAGCGTTTTCATCTGGGCGGCCGATTTGTTATCGAATGATGAGTCCGTCAAGGCAAGACGGGAGCTGTTTCGCGATCTAAGAATCCATCGTGAGACCAGTGGCACACATAAGGAAATGGAGCCTTCACTTAGGGAGAACTTCGAGAAGGTATGTCGCACGTACGATCTTGTTGGAATTGCTACTCATAACAAGATGCTCCCGCATGGAATCATAGCAACCGAATGGGGAAATTCGATCATAGAGCTACATGAGCTATGTGAGCCATATCTAAATAGCATCCGAAAGGAACGCGGGTCCGATTTTTGGAACAACTTCAGTCAGCTCTATATCGAATCTGTGCGGATTTGGAAGCCTGGCGCGGAGCGGTCGTCGTTAGATCGATGATCTAGATCGGTCGAGCCATCGGCTTATCCACGCCGGTTGACACGGTGGTCGCGAATCTGATCGTAGCGAACTGTAGAGGTGAAACACACGCCAGACTGCATCGGCATGAAGTTGATCGTGACCGACTTCTTGTTTACTCGGACTACCTCGGCCCAGCCGATCTTGTCCTGTACGAAGTCGCCTTTCTTGATCTTGTCTGGGCCATAGTCGTTTGCCGTGCCGTCGGCCAGATGCTGCTGGCGCATGGCGCGCCAGTGGTCGAACTGGTTCTCGATCTCGATGTGGGCCATCTCCTCCCGCGCCCGGGTGACCCACTCGGGTGTGGGATGGCGACCTTCTCGACCGTCATGGACGGCGGTGTCCGCAGGCTGGTCATGGTCTCCGTTGAGTGCGTGTTGCCACCTGCGCAACTCCGCTTCCAGGGTGCGGATTCGGCGGGTGACGCGGAGCGGGTCTTGACGGTGCTGCATGTGTTTTCGCGCGGTGTTCGCGCGGCGGCTGGTGTGTTCGGCAGTGACGGCGAGTTCGGCGCTCTGGCCGAGTTTGGTCCAGCCCCGTTCCCTGCGGCGCAGATCGCGCTTGTAGCTGTGGTGGCCGACCAGCAGGGGCTGGCCGTTGTCCGGGAAACAGCATTCGGCCTGCTCGGCCAGGCTGGCCGCGGTGTTGTTCTGGCCGGCGGCCTTGGCCTGCAGCGCCTCGGCGCGCTTGTGCATCCGATCTGCGCGCTCGGCCTCGGAGACGTGCATGTCCCGCGGGGTGGTGTCCAGGTGTACCGCGACTCGGTAGCCGGCCTGGCGGAGATGCTCGGCCGCGTGCTCGATCTGTCCGCGGCGGGCCGGTTTGTCGCGGCTCCTGCGGATGTACCAGGCGCCGTCGTCTCCGTCGGGTGTCACGATGTGCCGGGACCACTTCCAGCCGAGTCCGGCGCGCCCGAGCAACTCGCCGGCGCGATCTCCCTTGGAGGTTCCGCCGAGGATGGTCCCCTGTTCGTAGGAGTGCCAGATGGTCAGCTCCCGTGTCCCGGATTCCCCCGCCGGTGCCGAAAAGTTCTCGGTGTTCATGTCGCTGTCCGTCCATTGTGGATCCGGGTGGTGCCGGTTCGAGGCAGCCCAAGGCAACGCGGGCACAGCCGGTCCTGTCGGGGCATCGGCTGTTCCGGGGCCGCGCGAGCGACTTGGCGCGCGAGGTTGGGACGCGCCCTAGACTGAGCACCTGGCGCCCCTGGGCGCCGGGGTCGGTGCTCCTTGTGGGCGTCGATGTTTGGAGAGGCCCGGCGGGTGAGTTGCCGCATCCCTTGGGATGTTTCACCCGCCGGGTTCCACCACCGACCCGCTCACCACAGCTGGGTTCCGGGAACCGCCTGCCGGTCAGGCAACCGCCATCTCCGCGACCGGCCGCTGCTGGTCACCGTCGGGCGCCTCAGTGGCGGCCAGGTCGGATGGCTCGGGGCTCGCCGAGGTTGCCTCCAGTCGCCCAAGGATGAGATCGGCGACGGCAAGCACCCGGTGCGCACTGGCATGGGCGGTGTCGCGGTCGGTGGCCCAGTGCGCCACGTAGGGCACGGAGTAGGCCAGGCTGTCCAGGCCGCAGACCGCGGTCACGATGCAGGCCACGGACTCTGCTTCGACCTCGCACAGCGCGCGGAGAGCTGCGGGGCGGGTGTCGTGTTCGCAGAGGATGTGGGCGAGTTCGTGGGTGAGGGTCTTCGCCGCCTGCGCACTGGCCAGATCCTCCCGGATGCTCACCCGTCGGCGGGTGAAGTTGGTCCGGCCGTTGGCGGGGCCGCAGTCACCCCGGTCGATCGTGTAGCCCAGGGCGCGGATCTGGGTGGCGATGCCGTCCCACAGGCCGGCCGGAGCGTCACCGGAGAGCGCGCGCGGCTGCGCGACGGGCGCCGGGGCGGGCGGGGTGTCCTGGAGCTGGGAGACGTCGACGACGGGCACGAGCATGAACCCGGACAGGGTCTTGCGCTGTTCGGGCTTGTCCTCGGTGGTAGCCGCCGTGGGTGTGGTGGTCTCGTCGGGGTTGGGCTTGCGGAACACCGGCTTCCAGATTTTGATCTTGTGGGTTCCTTTGCGCATGTAGCCGTAGCCGAGCTGTTTCCACTCCGAGTGGGGGCGGACGTCCCTGGCCTCGGGGCACTGCTCCAGGATCATGATCAGGTTGTTGAGGCTGTAACGGCGCAGCCACGCGCGGGCGGCGATGAGCTGCTGCCAGCCCTCGGCGCTCATCAGCTTGTCGACGCCGTCAAGCAGCTGTTGCCGGGCGACGGAGAGCCGTTCTTCCCGTTCTTCGGGGGTGAGGCTGCGACGGCTGGTGCGGCGGGTCTTCGTGGCGGTGGACATGGCGAACTCCAAAAGGGGTTGGGTCGGGGTGTGGAGAGGGTGCGTGGTGGGGGTTGCCGTCCCCGGTCCGCGCACAGATGTCCTGTGTGGACAGAGCAAAGGTGTTGCCGGGCACAAGGTTCAGGACCCGCGCGGATCTGCGTAGCTCCGGGTGTGGTCAGGAGATGCAGAATCCGACCTGACCGGCCTTGCAGTGCGGGCACGGGACGGTGCCGTTGTCGCTGACCTCGCCGAGGGTGTCGAAGTCCCAGCCGCGGGCAGTGGTGTCGCCTTCGGGCCGGAACCACCACGAACCGGACTCGGCGCCCCACCGGCTGCCACAAGCTGCGCACTCGGCCCTGCAGTGGGAGGCGGCGAAGCCTTCGGTGTCCAGGGCGCGCAGCGCCAGGCGTTCGGCGACGACATCGGGGTGTTCGTCGGGGTCGAAGTCCATGGCGGCCGCGCCGACCAGGGTGAAGAAGAGATCGCCGACCAGACCGACGAGGTACCAGCCGGCCGGGACGATGTGGCTGCGCTCGGTCAGCTCCCACTGGTCGGAGTAGGCGTGCCCGGTCCGGGCCAGGCGGTCGAGTGCCTCGCGGGAATGCCAGTACCGCACGCCCAGGACTACGAAGGGCCGGAGCACGTGCACGGCGAGAAGTCGGCGGCCGGTGTTCAGGTAGGCATCGGTGTACGGCTCGGACCAGACCGTGCGCACCTCGGCCAACCCGGTTCGGGCCAGCGCGTGCAGGACGCCGGCAGCGTCGCAGGCGGCGATGTCCGGCCGGTCCACGCGCGGTGGAACGTCCGGGCGGAGGTCGGCCATGGGGACCGGGGTGTACGGCGTGACGGCGTAGGCCGTTGCCTCGGACGCGGCCAGCAGCAGCGCGTCGTTCAGGCGCCGGCCCCACGGACGGTCTGCCGCGGCGAGCACGGCGCGAATCGTCTCTTCGGCATCAACGTTCAGAGAGTAGTCGGAGACATGAGTGTCAATGCAGGTCATTGCAGTCATCCCCTTTGCGGGATCAGGCGGACATTTGGAGAGTGAACCGTCAGCTTCCGGGGTTGCCGTCCCTTTGTCCGACACCTTCGACGCTACCCTGAATTTCGGAAAACACAAGGTGGAATTCGGGTGATTCTCATGATTCTTTTCAGTCTGAATAGGTGCGACATACGTATTATCAATGGTTCGATTCACTCAATTTGACCCGAGAGCAAGAATGCTTGACGGCAGCGAAAGGTGAGGTAATAAGAGAGTGAAAATGTCGAATATATACTTGCTGGGAGTTGGGCGGGCGACAGAGGCTGGTCGTCGATCATCACCGAGCACACCGCCGCCGCGCCCAACCTGTTCAGATGCCTACCAGCAGGCGAGTCGGCCCCAACATCGGTAGCCCCGCAGGTGGCAGCTACCAGTGACTTCGATGGTCGGCATCCCTGCCTGCCTAGCTGGACGGGTGCGAGGAAGCCCGGCTGGCGCCCTATCGGGACCGTAGGACCGGCTTCAGTGAGATCGCACCGCCACGGGCCATAGGCCCTACGAGTGGTCAGCTCGGATCGGAATTCGACTCCGGCTTTTCCCTAACCTGGCCTGCCGGAAGGCACGTTCCGGCCGAGGCGTTCCATATCCTCGACGAGCTTCTCGGTGTCACGACTCGGGTGTTGTTCGATGTCGTGCAGGCTGGCGATCAGCAGTGCGTGCGTGCGCCTGATGGCATCGAATTGTCCTAGCCGCGCCTGCGTGCGGATGATACTTCGGTAGATGTCCTCATTATAGGGGTCGAGTAGCCGTGCGCGCTCCAGCAATCGCAGCCGGATGTCGGGATTGTCTTCAGCGCGAAGGAGAAACCCGAGGGCGTCCAGGGCATCGCGGCGGGCGGCTTCCCTCGGCGCGTCCAGCCAGGTTCTGCTGAGGTCCTCGGCCAGGTCGCCGCGGTAGAGGTCGAGAGCCTCGGCCAGACCGCGGTGGCGGGTCTCGGTGGATCGGTCTCGGCTGGTGATGGTGCTCTGGAAGCGGTGGTAGTCGGTGCTGACCAGGGTGTGGTCGAGGTGGTAGCGGCCGTCGTGGTTGCGGATCAGGTTGGTGATCTGGCTGCCGGTTGCCGTGCGCATGGCGTGGCGGAGCCGGGAGAGCGTGTAGTGCATGGCGTTGTAGGGGCGGGAGGTGGGGCTGTCCGGCCAGATGGCCTCGTTGAGGGCCTCGCGGCGGACACCGCGCGGGTGCAGGGCCAGGAAGACCAGGATTTCCCACTGCTTGCCGGTCAGCGCGCCGGTGAGGTCGTGCAGTTCGCCGCTGTCGACCCTGCTCAGCCGGAGTTGGCCGAACACCTGGAGCCGGAGCGGAGCAGCCTGTTGCTCGGGTTCGCCGGGGCTGGCTGGAGTCGACGCGATGGTGGGTGCGGTGTCGGCCGGGGTGGTCGGCGTGGAGCGGGTCGCCGGCACCTCGGCGGTGGTTTCGAGGACGGTGACTTCGGCTCTCGCCGGTTCGGGCGGGATGGCCGGGCGCTCCTCCGGGGTGGCGGCCTGGTGCAGCACCGCGAGCACGTCGGCGGTGTCGGTGGCGGGCAGAGTGAACAGGCGGATGCCCGTGAGCTGATCTCCCTGGTTGGACTCGGTGGCTGAGGTGGTGCCGTCCGGCGCGACGTGGACGGTGGCCCCGTGAGGCCAGGGGCCGAGCAGGATGGCGGCCAGGTTGAGGGCGGTGCCGTGGTCGAGGATCGCCTGGAGTCGATGCTGGTCGGCGGTGGGCCGGGCGAGCAGGACGAGCTGCTCGCGCTCTGGTGGGAGTTGGCGGGTTTCGGTGGTCAGGCGCGTGTGGGTGAGCAGGGCCGCCTCCATCTCCTCCAAGGCGGCCTGCAAGATCGGCGTCACGGTGATCGCCGCGGGCAGGCGCGTGGTGTCGACGCCGTCGAAGACGGTGTCCACGTCGTTGCGTGGCAGCAGGATTCGCGTCCGGCGCTGGTGCTGGGTGGCGGTGGTGAGCAGGTGGAGCAGCAGGGCTCGGGCTGCATCTGCGGCGCCGGGGCCCTGCAGGCCGAGGCCGTGGGTGGCGGCCAGGTTGAGGGCGAGTTCGTGGCCGTCGCGGACGCCGAGGATGGCCTGCCCCAGTGGAAGGGCCGGCGTGGATGGTGCGGCGGGGAGGGCGTGGTCGTGGGCGATGCGCAAGGCGCGGACGACCGGGGCGAGGGGCTGGTGCAGGTCGGCGCGCTCGCCGCTGCCTATTCGATAGCGGCGGCGTTTCCGGAGGGCGAGGGTGGCCAGCGCGGTGGTGACCGCGGTGGCCAGGCCGAGGCTGACGAAGGCACCGGTGGACAGCTCGAACCCTGCTTCGGCCGGGGCCGGATCACCACGGTCCGCGGGCTCGTTCGGGGCCGGAGTTGGCGGTGCTGAAGGGGGTGGAGAAGGTGGTGTTGGAGGTGGTGTTGGAGGTGAGGGCGGTGGTGGCGCAGTGATCCAGAGTTGCCAGCCGGGGCGGAGATGGTCCGGGTTGGTCCAGGCGCGGCCGTCGGGTTGGGGGCGGTGGTGGTTGTCCTCCCACAGCCGCCACCAGCCGCCGTGGTGGCCGTACTCCCGTTGCGCGATCGTGGAAGCGGTCTCCCCGGCGGCGACCGTCACCGCGACCATCCCCGCGGGCGTGGTGCGGGCCGGTGGCGGGAGCAACAGCACGTCGCCGGGGTAGAGCAGGTCGGGGTTGGGGATGCGGTCGGCGTTGAGACGGTGGATCTCGTGGTAGCGGCGGGGATCGCCCAGGTGGGTGTGGGCCAGGCTGGTCATGGTGTCACCGGGCCGCACGGTGATCCGGGGGCATTCCGGGCGCACCGCCGGGTCCACCGTGCGACGACCCGCCAACCCGCCGTCGACAGTGAACGGCTTGCTGTCGCTGGCTTTCGGGGGCCCGATGACGCGGTCGGGGTCGTGCACGGCGGTGGCCACTGTTCTCGACCCGGTGGCGGGCAGGGCCAGCGCGGACTGGGGCAACAGCGCGATGAGGACCGTGGCGATCAGCCCGGCGATCCACCGCCGCGGACCGACCCCGCCGCGCAGGGTGCGGATGCCGTGGCGCAGTTGGTGGATGGTCTCGGCCAGGACCAGGCCGAGCATGGCCAGCCAGGTCACCCAGAGCACCACCAGCAGCAGACCGGGGATCAGCGTGCCGGCGCCATAGGCGAAGCGCAGCCGGTGCCAGGCCGATTCCAGCCACGGGAGGATCTCCTCTCGCCGCGGCAGGTCGTCCAGTCCCGGTAGTTCGTCGGGCAGCAACTGCCGCGGGTCGCTGCCCACAGCCAGCAGTCCGATCGGCAGGCCCACCACCAGCGTCAGCACAAGCAGCACCGCGCCCAGGCCGCGGGCGATGTCGGCCCAGCCGCGAGGTCCTGCCCGGCCGTCCATCACCGGTCCCGACGAAGCGAGGTTGGTCCGGTGCCGATGTCGAGCCCGGCGGTGGCGGTGCCGGTGACGGTGTAGTGGGAACCGAGCAGACCGATCCGGGCCTGCTCGGTGCAGCGCACCTGAACGAGCACTGTGCGGGCGGAGGTGATCTCCACCGTGCCGGGGCAGCCGGAGCGGGCCAGGTGGCCGCGGGCCGCGGTGTGGGCGGCGGGGACGTCGAGTTGGATCGGGTTGCTGCGAGTGTCCACGGCGGTCAAGGCCGCGCGGGCGGTTTCGGCGGCGAGGGCATCAGCACGGGAGTAGGCGCGGATCTTCCCGGTGCCGTCCACGACCAGGGCGAGCACCAGCACCAGGGCGAAGCCCAGGATGGCGGTCATGACGCTGACCGCACCGCTGTCGTCCACACGGTGCCGGGTCGCGGGGTTCATGTCCGGCCCCGGAAGGGATCCAGGGGGCTGATGAAGGTGTCCTGGAGGAACTTGCTGCCCGGAATGGGGAGGGCGAGGTCGGCCAGTTCGGCCACACAGGTCACCGTCGCGGACACCATGGCCGGTTGGCCGGGCGGGACGGTGAAGCCGGAGGTGTCCACACTCACGGTGAGGCTGCGGCAGTGCAGATCCTGCTCGGTGAGCACCCGGCGCGCGGTGGCGGTGGCGGTGTGCTGAGCCTGGGTGGCGGTGCGGGCCAAGGAAGCGGTGCGGGCCGCGGCGATGGCGGCGTCGGTGACCACGGTGTGGGCAAGCATGACCCGGCCGGCGGCGATCAGGACGGTGGTGAACAGCAACAGGACCGGAATAGCCGCGGCGGCGAACTCCACGCTGACCGACCCGTCCGCGCTCCCGCGCCGGGGGTGGCGGCGGGTCATCGCGGGTTCCCGGTGTCGTTGGGGGTGGTGAAGCGTTCCTTGGCGCCGGTGACGCTGCGGGTGATGCGCAGGTCCAGGCCGGGGATCGGGACCAGGCGGAGCACGGAGGCGGTGACCTCCACGCGCACGGTGGTGGGCGTGCTGCCGGTGGTGCTGACCGCGGAGTTGGTGACCAGGCCGTTGCCGGTGCGCTCCAGGAAAGCTCGGGCGGCGGCCTGTCCCTCGGCCGGGGTGCCGGTGAGCGTGCGTACTGTTTGCAAGCCGTGCTGGGCGGCGGCCTGGCACAGACTGCGGGCATACCAGTACACCCCGGCCTGCGTAGCGGCGGAGAACAGCAGGAAGAACAGGGGCAGCAGCACCGCCAGTTGCACGGTCGCCGCTCCACGATCCTTCCAGCGGTGCCGCAGCATCGGGCTATGTCCTGTGTGGACGGTGGTGTTGTTCATGGTGGACCTCGGTTTAGGGCAGTTGGTCGAGGTACTTCTGGGCGATTGCCTTGTAGGCGGCCCAGACGAGCAGGGCCAGCGCGACGCCCAGTGCGATGCCGATGGCGATCTCCACCGTTTCCACGCCGTCGTCCCCGCCCCGGCGCCTGCCGGTGCGGCGACGCACGGTGGTGGCCTTCTCGGCCAGGTCGGTGACGGTGAGGACGATTTGGAGTGCGAGCCGGTGCGGGAGGTTTCTCCAGCGGTCCGGGGCTCGGGGTGAGCGGAGCATGAGATGTCCACATCCCTTCTACAGTCGGGCGATCAGCGGGTAGACGATGACGATCAGGAAGCCGATCAGCAGGCACGCCAACGGTCCGACGAGGCGTTCGGAGCGGCGGTTGGCCTCTTCCCGGTCAGCGGCCAGGGTGGCTTGGCGCAGTGCGGCGGCTTTGGCGGTCAGGGTGGTGTAGACGGCGGCGCCCTCGGCGGCGGTGGCCAGGATGTCGGCCAGCTCGACCACCGCGGGCACCCGGAACCGTTGTCCCCACTGGGCAAGGGCGTCCCAGGCGGGAGTGCCGGTGAGGCGGGCGCGGTGCAGGATCGCGCGGATCTGGCCGAGGACCCAGCCACTGCCCAGGGAGGCGGCCTCACCGAGCGCTTGTGCCGCTGCGGCGCCGGCGGCGCGTTCCTGGGCGACCAGTTCGAGGTAGGAGGCAAGGGTGCGGGTGAACTCCGCCCGTGCCGCGGTCGCGGCCCGGGTGATCCGGACGCCCGGGATCAGCGAGGCCGTGACCATGCCGACCACGGCCAGCATGGTGACCGTCACGATGTCCAGCTCGACGACGACACCGAGAACGATGGCGGTGAGCCCACCGAGGGCAGCCCAGGTGAGCCTGGCCGCCACGTAGCCGGTGACCGTGCGCTCCAACAACTCCAGGTCCAGCACCGGCACGCCCCACCACCGGTTGGATGTTCGCGCCGAACGCTCCGCGAGCCCGGCCAGGACGCGCACCGGCCACGATGGCCGACGAGTCCCCTGTGTCGTACTGGCCTGGGGTGCGGCGTGGTGGTTCTGCACGCGGGCCATGGCCGCGGCGATGTTGAGCGGGGCCGGGGGTGCGATCGCGATCACCAGCAAGGTGACGGCGAGCCCGGCGCAGACTCCGAGGATCAGGGCGTTCACGGTGTCCACCGCCGTGGTGTTCGGCCGAGGAAACGCGGGCGGTGCAACAGGAATCCTGGTTCCGGGCGGGGCCGGGTCAAGGTGGCCAGCCATACGCAGGCCAGTGCGAGGAATCCCAGCGCCAGGGCCAGCCACAGCTGCCCGACGAGCGTGTCGAAGGGGGTGAGGTAGTCCTCGGTGAAGACCGACAAGGCGGCGGTCATGGCGGCGATGATGCCCAGCAGCGCCCGCACACTGGTGCGGATTTTGGCGCGATCGGCTTCGACTTCGCGGCGGGCGGCGACGTCTTGTCGTAGCGACTGTGCCAGTTCGGTGAGGATGGGCAGCAGGCCGCGGCCGCCGCTGCGCAGGCGCAGGAGCAGGCAGGCCACGACGCGGTGGGCGGCGGCGTGGTCGAGGTCGCGGGCGAAGGCCCACAGCGCCGGTTCCGTCCCGCCGGCGCGGGTGCGCGCGGCCAGGGCCTGGACGTGTTCGGCGATCGGGGCAGGTGCGGTGCGGGCGCTGGCGGTCAACGCCGACTCCAGCCCGCCCGCGCCGGAACCCAGCAGATCGGCCACGCGCCGGATCCACTCGGCCAGCGCCTCCAGAGTGGCGATCATGCCGCGGTTGCCGGGCTGGGCCACCGCGCGCGGCACCAGCACCACCCCGATCGCCGCCGCGACCGCGGCCACCGGCCAGCCGCTGACCCACCACACCAAACCACCCGCGACGACAGCAGACAGCGTGGCTCGCGGCCGAGCCCACCGCCGGCCCCACACCCAGGCGTTCCACCCGCGTCGACCCGAACCGCCGCGCTCGGCGGGTGGGGCCGGGGCGCGCAAGCTGGTGGCGGCCAGCAAGACCGCGGTCGCCAAGGCCACACCCAGTACTGCGGGCAGGGCGGTCATGACAGATCCCGGCGCAGGAACGCGGGTTGCCAGTCGCCCTCGGTCTGGTGCAGCAGGGCGGGGTCGAAGCCGTGCCGGATCAGATCGGCCATCAATCCGGGGCTGGGTGGGAAGGCAGGGATAGCGCGGCCGTCTACCGGGCGGGGGCTGAACAGGTGGGTGAGGTCGGGGCGGCCGGTGTCCCCGACGGGGCCGAGTTCGGCGATCTCGGTGACGTAGCGCTGGCGGCTGAACCGGCCGGAGTGCGGGTCGTGGTGGTCGACCTTGGCCAGATGCACGACGAGGTCGATCGCGGAGGCGGTCCAGCGGTAGGCGGCCTCCACCGGCAGCGGAGGTGCGGCGAGTTGGCCGAGGGCGGCGATGCGGTCGGTGACCGCGGCCGCGGAGGCCGCGTGCAGGGTGCACATGCCCCCGGCGGCGCCGTTGCCCAGCGCGCGCAGCAGGGAGGTGACCTCCCCGGCCCGGACCTCACCGACCAGGACCCGGCTCGGGGAATGCCGCAATGTCTGTTTGAGGAGGTCGTCCAGGGTGACCTCGCCGGCGCCTTCGGCGTTGCCCTGCCGGGCCTCCAGGGGTGTGACCAGGGTGTGGGTGCCGAGGAGGTCCAGGCCCAGTTCTGCGTCGTCTTCGACGGTGATGAGGTGTTCGTTGGCGGGGATTTCCCGGGCCAGGGCGCGCAGGGCGGTGGTCTTGCCGGTGTAGGGGCCGCCGGTGACGACGATGTTCTTGCCCGCCCGCACCGCCGCGCGCAGGAAGGCAACCAGGATCGAGTCCAGGGTGCCGGCCCGCACCAGGTCGTCCAGGCCGACGTCGTGGAGGCGGTGGCGGCGGATGGCGATCCGGGGGCGGTCGGTCAGCGACATCACCGCGGACAACCGCGCCCCGAGCAGCCCGCCCGCGGGGATGCGGAAGGAGACCATGGGGTTGGCGGGGCTGAACTCGCGGGCGGTCTGGCCCATCCGGGCAGCCAGATCGGCCACCATCGTAATCAGGGTGGCATCGGAATCGGCCACCACATACTGCCAGCGTTCCAGCGATCCGTCGGCCAGCTCCAGCCAGACGCGGTCGTAGCCGTGGATGTGGATGTTCTCCACGTCTTCGCGTTCCAGCAAGGGAAGCAGCGCGCCCAGCCCGGCCATCGAGGCCACCACTGCCTGGGCGAGTTCCCGCTCGAAGGACAGCGGCACCGGTGGGCGGCCGGCTTGGGCGTTGCGCACGACCCAGTCGGTGATCTCTTCATGAGCCAGCGCAAGCATCCGCGCATGCTCCGCCGCCGGATTGCGGGTCTCCTGGGCAGGAACGTCGTCCTGACCGAGTTCGTCCAGGCGGACCGCGACGGCGAGCCGGATCTGGTCCACCAGGTCCCTGGACGGCCGCGCCGACGGCTGTTCCTTCACCGGCGGGGCGCCGGGATGGTCGGTGGTGACGGCACGCAGGCCGCCGCGCCAGTGCGTGTGGTGCCCGGTCGGGAGGTGGGTCTGTCCGGGTTGGTCCGAGGTCATCGCGCCACCCCCGTGTTCGTCGGCATCCAGTGGGAGCGCCGGATCGTGGCTCCCGCCTCGTGCAGGCGGCTTGCGGCGCGGGCGGCGGTACGGGCCAGCTTGGTTCGATGCACCTTCGCCTCGGCGGGCAGGCCGTCGCTGAAGACCTGCGCGGTGTCCGGGTCTTCGGGCAAGCCCAGGCGGGCGGGTATCCCCAGCACGGTGTGGGCTTCCCGCACGCCGAGCTGGCCGGTGCCACACACCGCCAGGCCCAGTCGTTCCGTTGGGATCCGTTGGCGCAGCAGGGTGAGTGCTGGTTGTGCGGAGTGCAGGTGGCGTGGCACCGGGCGTACCGCGAGCAGGACCAGATCGGCGGCCTCCAGCACCGGCCACGGCACCTCCGCCTCCGCGGTGAGCCGACCGCCGTCGACCAGAACATCCACCGGACCGTTGGGCATTGTGCCCAGCGCGGTGAGTGCCTGGGCCAGGCGCGTCCAGCCGCCCTCCTGCAGCGAGATCGCCTGCGCCGGATCGGCGAGCCCGGCCAGCAGCCGGGCCCGCGGCGCGGGAGGAACGGGTTGCAGGTGCGGGGCCAGCAGGTCGGCGGTGATGGTGGTGGTGTGGCGGGTCGCGGTGGAGAAGGACAGCAGTCCCTGGTCGGGGTGCAGCTTTCCGGTCAGCCACCACGGGGATAGCCATCCGGTGGCCAGGTCGCCGCCGGCGGGGTCGCAGTCGGCGAGCACCAGCGGCGCCGGCCAGCCGTAGGTCAGAGCGGCCACCGTAGTGGTTGTGCCGGGCGAGGACTTGCCGGAGGTGATCACGATCAGGGCCATCACGTTGCACACCTCCTTAGTTCCCGGGGCCGAGCACGGTGATGATCACCGGGCCGGCCGCGGCCGCGGTGGCCTTGTCGAGGTGCTCGGTGGCGATCACGACGTCGACGGTGACCGTGCCCTGCGCGGGCTCCCCGCCGATTCCGAACACCCGCGCCGGGAACCCGGCCCCGCGAAGGGCGGTCTCGACGGCCCCGGTCTGGCCAGAGACGACCGGGGTCACCAGGACCCGCTCGCCGGGGCGCAGACCACGGGCAGGTAGGCCGGGTTTGCTGCCCAGGCCGAGAAGGTGCTGTCCCGCACCGGGAACCGGTGTGTCAGAGATCTGCTTCGGGGCGAGCACGCTGCCGGTGGTCAGCGTGGTCACCGCAGTCTTGCCGATGACCGCGGCCTGCTCTTCGGCCCGGATCATCTGTGCGGCCGGGTCTTGCACGATGTGGGCCACGGCCAGGTCGGCCTCGACGATGCGATGGCCCCACTCCACCGTGCGGGCCAGCACCAGCACGGCGACCCGGGCGTCGTAGGAGGCGATGAGCAGGTGGTTGCCGAAGCCCGCGGCGGTGGCCAGCACCACCGCGGTTCCCACCAACCACAACCGGCGGCGCCGTGGCAGACGCGCGGGGTTGCTCGGGCGGGGTGAGGGTGACTCCGGGGCGGTGGGCGCCGGGCCTGGGGTGGCAGTGGGCGGGAGTGGAGGTCTCATGGTGTTCACCCCTTTCCTGATAACGCGGAACTCGCCGCTTGGTCGCGCCGGAGGGCCTGGGCCTCCACAACAGCCAGGGTCAGCTCGGCCCGGGAGACCAGATCGGGCAGCCGGCCCCCGGCGGGCGCAGTGCCGGTCGAACCGGCCCAGCTCACCGACCAGCTGATGGCGAACACCGCGCGGACCTGCTCGCCGGGTCGGCCGTGGGAGGAGCGCAGGTAGACGAAGTCGCAGGTAGGCGACGGGGCGTGCAGCCCGGCTGTGCGGGTGTACGGGGTGCCGGGACCTGTGCAGGTGCGGCCCTGGCCCATGCCGGAGTCGAAGGTCAGCGTCGTCGGGGTCGCGGTGACCTGGGCCCACACCGGCCCGGCCTGCACCCGCTCCACCTGCGGCCGCCACACCACCGGCTCAGTCCACAACCAGGTGTGCTCGCCCACCACGGTCGCGCGGCGTCCGTCGGCCAGCTGCACGTCCGGGGACAACCGCGGCACCGGCAACGGCAACACCAACTGCTCAAACGCCTGGGCGGCCAGCTCGGCGGGGCTGGGCAGGATCGACACGGCCGTGACACCCGGGGCCGGGGTCGGGCCGGTCACCCAACTGCTGGCCATGCCGGGGCAGGTGCGGGTGTAGGCGGCCTTGCCGTCCCCGCCCAGCGACCCCGCGTGCCATTGGCCGAATTTGGCGAACATTTCCGACGGGCTGTGCGCGGCAGGAGAGTAGGTGCAGGCCGGTGCCGAACCGGCGTGACCGCCGGAAGCACTCGCGCCACGACCGGCACGTCCCGGTTGGCCGGGTGCGGCGGCGCCGAGGTCCACGGTCGGGGCGCCGATGTAGCCGCGGTGATCGCCGGGGACCACGACGATCCGGCCATCCCGGTTCGGATCGGCCACCGCGGGCCTGTTGGCGGTGGCCGCGAGCAGCGCGGCGAGCACGGCCGCCGTGAGGAACGTACGCCGGGCAGTCATCGGCAGGCGCCCCCACCGAAAACAACATCGGCGACACGCCACTGCCTGTCGGTGCCGCGTAGCAGCGTGGCGGTGACCGGATTGCGAGGCACCCCAACGGTTTTCGGCTTTCCCGACTTGGCGTCGGCCTGCCCGCTGGTGCTGGCGTCCTGGCAGTCCTGCACCGTGGCCCGGTCTCCGGCGACCTGCACGCCGGTGATCCTGGCGGTGGTCGTTCCGTAGAGCACGACCGACTGTTCGCGCAGCAGTCCAAGCCCCTGAACCATCCTGCGTAGCTGTGGATCCACCGCCACCTTGCTCAGGCTGGGCTGCCACTCCGGTTCCGGGCGCTTGTCGATGGTGCCGGCCAGCTGCCAGAAGTCGTGGTACACCGCAGTCACCGCCGCGGAGGCGTCCGGCAGGGCGCTCGTGGGCGACGCCTGCTGGGTCACCGGCGACGACTTCGCCGGTGGTGGGCTGGAACGCTCTTTGGGTGTGCAGGCACCGGAGAGCAGCAGGCCGGGCAACAGCACTCCGATGGCCGCCCGGCCCCTTCCGGTTGCGCTGGTCATGGCTGACTCCGCTCCGGTCGGCGCGGCGACTGCACCGCGGTCAATGGAAGATCACGACGAACAGTGCCCCGGCGATCAACGGCGGCCCGGCCGGAAACCCGGCTCCCTGGCCCCACCGGGCCCGCCCCGTGGCCAGCAGGGCGGCCGCGACCACCCCGGTCAGCAGGAACGACACCAGCAGTCCGCAGAACAGGTGCTCCCAGCCCAAGTAGCCCAGGAACAGCGCCAAGACCGGCAGCAGCACCGCGTCGCCGCCGCCGAACCCGTCCGGGCGGACCAGATGCAGCCCAACTGTCACCAGGCCGACCACGGCCGCGGCGACCACACCGCGCCACACCCCGTCGAACCGGCCCACCTGCGCCGAGGCCACCGTGAGCAACACCAGTCCACCCAGCCCGAGCACAGCGGTAAGCGGGTGCGGCAGGCGCCGGTATAGCCAGTCGATCACGGCCAGCACCACGCCGAAGACCACCAGCCAGCACCACGCGAGAAGGTCCGGGGAACCAGGAAAACGCGCCCCACGCACCACCAAGGCCGACACCGCGGCCACACCCGCCCACACGCACAGGCGATGCACCGACCGCGGATCGCGGTCCGGGTCGAGCTGGTGGAGGCAGGCCAGCAGCACCGGGCCGGCGAGAAGACCAGCGGCCCCGCAGAGAACGGCCAGGAACATCCTGCGCTCCTCCGTTCAGGTACCTCGCCATCAAGTCCTCCGTCCTGAGATCGGCAGCGATGAGTTTCAGCTGCGGAACCAGGTAACACGGGATCGGGATCGTGGTTGGCCCGACCAGCAGGCCAGAGTCAGGCGACGGCGACAGGAACATGCTCGGGGCACTCCCGCTGTGGCGACTGAGCATGGTTTCACCTCCAGAAATGGCAAATTTCAAGATCCAAACTTGCTTACCTCACTTTGGTACACCGCCGCCCCCGTACTAGCGCCAACGCAACCATGGGATTCCGGGCCTCAATTCACCCGATCGGGCGGGTCGGCCACCCAGGGGGTGGGGGTGGCCGACCCGGGCACGAGCGTCTGCTCGTGCGGTGGGGAGTGCCTACGGATCACGCCAGGTGTACAAATTCCTGGCACTTGTCAGGTCGCTCGCATCCCGACCGGGGTCGGCGGGCGAGAATCTGGTTCCTCCTGTTCTGATCCAGCCGAAGCGGTCATCGGCCTAACGAGTATCTGTCTACCGCAGACCCTCCCGCTAGTTTCAAGGCTAGTACGTGCACCTTTCTTGAGGTGTACGCCAGGTTCCTGTCGATCCAGGATTGCGACAGGAGAAACATCCCGCACTAGCCAAAAAGCTAGTGCGGACTCGCCTTGAAGCTAGTGGGGCACCGTGGGTAATGCTGAGGCAGTCGCGAGGACAAGCAGCGGAGGGGCTATGTCATTCACTCATCACAATGTTCGCGTCGGGGTCGTCGTCGCAGGCGTGGCCATGGTTGTTGTCTCATGCGGTCACGCCCCGAAAAATTTCACTGAGACCGCAGAACCGGCGACCATCACTCCCAGCTCGGTCGCGACTACCTCGGCGCAAGCGAGGCCCGAACCGGGCCGGGTAGCCGGCGCCGATGGCGCGGCCGCACGCCAAGTGAAAGAGACGTATCTGGCCATGTGGCACCAGTTCACGATCGCCGCGGCCAGCGCGAACCAGCACGCGAGCGGCCTCTCCGCGCACGCCACCGGGGCAGCGCTGGTCGAGCTGCGTCAGATGCTCTACGCCGATTCCATGGCCGGAAGAGTCACTCTGGGCAAGCCGGATCCCAATCCGCAGATCACAGCGGTACGAATCCCGGAGGTGCCACTGGAAGTCGACCTACTCGATTGCGTCAACACCTCGAACTGGCGCAAGTACAAAGCCAGGGACGGGCAAGTAGATGCAGTTCGACCCGACCGGATCCTGGCAAGCGCGACCGCGCGCAACAGCGAAGGAACGTGGAAGATCGCCACGCTCTCCCTTCGAGAGGTGGACTCCTGCTGATCTCGACCCCGGAGCGGCGGCCGCAAAATTAGCGGACCGCTTGCCCTGGAGGGTGCACCACTGCCGAGTTCAGGCGCTGAACCAGGTTATCAGCCTTCTTTGTCAGGCCATAGCAAACTATGGACTGCGCGCCGATCGACATGTCCTCGCGCCAGATCAGCTGGTCATCCAACAGAATCTGCAAGGTCTTGTTGAGTACGCTGTCGTGCAGAATCTTACCTTGCGCGAGATCACCGTTCTGGATAGTCCTACGTAGCACCATGTAACGCAGGGGGCCGCCGTGCAGCGCGGCGAGCACGGCCGTCGACCACTCGGGGTGAAGTTGTCGAGTAGTGCGATAGATGCCTTGCCAGTCGATACGATTGCCCACCACAATCCCCTCCCTTGTTCGAGCGGCATCGTTCAACGGATCCCCAACCCGAATCGCCGCCGTTCCGCCGGAGGCCCGACGCCTCCGAGACTCAGTTCTGTCAGTTACCTTCGTGGTCGCATTTCTTAGGTGCGATTCCAGTGGTTCGCGTCTGGAAGTCGATCACCCACCCCCGAGTTCACCGTGGCGTCAGAGCCGAGAAATACGAGACACGTGCGATCTTCACTCATGCTCTTGGCCTCCAAGAGCGCCGCGTCTGCGTGCCGAAGCGCTTCGGTCAGGCCAATGGCGCATCCGTGGATCGCCGGGAAGAACGCCGCGCCGATCGACACGGTCACCTCCGAGATCATCACGGCGGTGCCCCGCCGAGCGTCAGGTGCGCGGACATCCAGTTCCCGCACCGCCTGACACATCTGGCGCGCCACGTCGATCGCGTCGTGCTCGTCGGTCACGGTGCACAGGGCGAGGAATTCATCTCCGCCGTAGCGGCTGAGCACGTCCCCTCGCCGAACGGCGGCCCGGAGGGCGGTCGCCACGGCGCGGAGCACCTCGTCGCCGGCGAGGTGACCGCAGGTGTCGTTGATCTTCTTGAAGTTGTCGATGTCGAGGACCAGCAGCACCAGCGACGTTCCGCGGTCCGCGGCCACCCGCAATGCTTGCGGTGCCTCGACTTCCCATGCCCAACGGTCCGGAAGTCGGGTCAGGTGGTCGCGCCGAGCAGAGTCGAGCGCCTGGCCGCAGGCGTCACAGCGTGGTCCCGCGCCAACGCTCGTCGGCACCCCGTCCTCGGCCATGCGTGGGATGGGAGCTGGCGCCCCGCCAAGCTCGGCGTCAGGCTCAGGTCCCGCATGGCCGTCGTGGCCGAAAGATGCCGCCTGCGTACGCACCGCCGTGCCTCCCTGGGACTGCTGATCCGTGCTTGACGCCTTCCGCTGCGCAGGACCAGCCAGAACTGCCCTGCACCGTTTTGAGTCACTTGATCTTCATGTGGTCAGAAACGTGGATACTGGCAGCATGGTAGGCACACCCGGGCGCATCTGAACAGGAATGAACCCGATCGGGGGATCGTCTGCAAAACCGTACAGGCGTTTGATGGTGTTGGGGAACGGGGCGGAGGCTTCGGAGGTGACGGCGTGGTCAACAGCAGTCGACCACGGTTTTCCGCGGTGCTGAATGAGCTGTGCACCGCGGCTGATTCAGCGCGCCTGGGGCAGTTCTCGAACACCTGGCTGGCCGAGACCATCGGCGTCAGCCAGAGCTTCATCACCCAACTTCGCCGAGGACAGCGGGATCCGGGACTGGACACCGTCGAAGCGCTGGCAACCGCGTTCGATGTGCACCCGGCCCACTTCGTCGGTGGTCGGCGCGACCGCACGCCGACCAGCCTGCCTCGGCGGCCGTTCCGAGAGAAGTTGAACGTCCTCTTCGCCCTGGTCCACCCAGCAGGCAAGGGCGAGTTGAGCCACGACGCCGTGGTCGCCAAGGTGCGCAAGCGCGGCGAGGAACCGGGAGGTGAGGGGTGGACGATCTCGCCGAACACGATCGCCGATCTGCGCACCGGCAAGAACCTGAATCCCCGCCTGCGCCACATGATCATGCTGGCCGAGGCGTTCGGCGCCGACCCGGCCTACTTCTTCGACGAGGAGCTGGCCGAACGGATGGAGTCCCAGCTCAGGAACCTCTGGCTGATGAAGGACCTCGGCGTGGAGTCGCTCATCCTGCGCGCCACCGGACAACCGGCGAACATTCGGGACGAGGTCTATCTCGCGCTGGCCAAGGCCCTCAAGCCCAGCGCCGAGGCCCAGCACGCGGCCAGGCAGGCCATCGATGACCCCGGCGCCGCAGCCGACAGTGGCGGTGTGGCGGAAACAGACCGGCAGCCGCCGGGGTGAGGGCATGAGGGGGCGGCAGCTACGCGAACTCCGCGACGGACTGATCCAGGAACTGGCCCTGGATCGGTCGGCTACCACGGAGACCGTGTGCATCCGGCTGTGCGAGGTGGTGGCGAACAGGCTGCAGCGACCGATCTACCTGCGCTTCCAGCCGCTCGGCGACGTGCTCAGCGGCGTGTCGGCGATGGGGCAGGACGGCGCGTACGCCGTGCTCGTCACCACGGCTCGAAGCTGGACGCACCGCGTACTCATCCTGCTGCACGAACTCGCGCACATGCTCTGCGGCCACCAGCACATCGTCCTGAACACTCAGGAAGCTGATCAGCTCCTCCACCCGGACCTGTCCGAGGAGACGCTCACCGTGATCGCCCAGCGGACCGTCTGGTCCAACGCCGACGAGCACGAGGCCGAGCACGTGGCCGGCGTTCTCATGCAGGGCCTGCTCGACTGGGCACACCAGCAGGACATCGAGCCGTTTCGGCCCGCGGACGATGACCGAGTTGCTGGGGTCTGGCACATGCTGATCTTCAACCCGAAGCGCGACAGCCATGAGTAACGCCCTGTACTTGCTGTGCGGGCTCGGTCCGCTATTGCTGGTGGCCTACAAGTACCGGGCCGCGATCCTGGCTCCGACTCGGTACAAGCCCATGATTCAGGCCATCTGCATCGGCTCGCTGTGCGCCGCCATCTCGTTCGCGCTCTCCTCGCCGGCCGCGGGCGCCTACATCAACACCCTGACCGGTGTACCCAGCATCGCCGTTCTGTTCGTCTTCGTGCCCGGCCTGCTCTGGGCCTGCTTTGCCCAGGTCTCGATCGCCTACTGGCGCCACTCGCCGGACAGGGACAAGGCGTGGCGGGCGGCACGCCTTGTGCTCCTCGCCCACGCCGCTGTGATCGTCGGCGAGATAACCCTGTTCGCGCTGGGAGCGCCCAACTCATCCCACCACGTCGACTTCACCAGCGCGTTTGCCGCGACCCCGTACCTCGGCGAACTGATCCTGCTGCACTTCACCGCGTATACCATCGCGGTCACCATCGCGATCTACAACTGCTGGCAATGGGCCAATGGCACCACGGATTCGCAACGGTGGTTGCGGCGCGGGCTCAAGCTGATCGCGATCGGCTCCGTGTTCCCAGCCGTCCACGGCCTGGTCTACCTGTTCGCGGTGATCGGCATTCGGTTCGGTGCCGACCTCAGCTACTGGGGTGTGATCGTGGCACCGCGGATCGCCGGCCTCGGCGTGCCCGTGGGGTTGGTGGGTATGACGATCGCCGTATGGGGACCGAGGATTCCCTTGCTGCGTCAGCGAATCTCCCGCTACCTCGGTGACCGGCGCGACTATCGCGAGCTACGCGTGCTGTGGCAGGTGCTTCGGCCGGTCGAGCCCAAGATGGTCCACCGCCCCCAGACGCTACGGGATCGGCTGAGCCTGCGAACACGGCTGTTGTGGCGTCTCATGGAGATCCACGACTGGCTGCACCAACTCAGCCCGTACCGCGATCCGCGGCTTGCACCTGTTGTCGCGCAACGCGGCCAGGCAGCTGATCTGTCCACCGAGGACAGCATGGCGCGCGCGGAGGCGGCGGAGATCCGGGCCGCGATCGAGGCCAAGCACACCGGAACCAGGGCCGACGCCGTGCTCGAACAGGTCGATGCTCCCACCAACACCAAGCGTGCCTTCGCGAGTGAACGAGCGCGACTGGTCCTCATCTCGCGCGCCATCGCCGAACTGTCGAGTAGCCCGAAACCCGCCTGACGGAGAGGGTGTTCGCATGCCTGGGAAACCGATCCACGCCGTAGTCCTGGGCGGCGGGCTGGCGGGGATGCTCGCCGCGTCCGTGCTCACCGAGTTCGTCGACAAGGTCACGATCATCGAGCGCGACCGGTTCCCCGACGGTCCCCTTGAACGCAAAGGCACTCCGCAGGGGGGCCATACCCACGTGCTGATCGCCGGCGGTGCGCACACCATCGAGCAGCTGCTGCCCGGCACCCTCGATACCCTTGCCGCCCACGGCGCCCAGCGCATCGGTCTGCCGAGCAGGTTCCTGGCCCTGGCCTCCCGCGGCTGGCTGCGGCGCTTCGACGAGGCCCAGTTCCTGATCAGCTGTTCCCGTGCCCTGCTCGACTGGGTTGTCCGCGGCAAAGTCCTGCGGGACAAGAAGATCACCGTCCGCGAGGGCACCGAGGCAGTCGGCCTGCTCGGCGACGCGCAGCGGATCACCGGAGCACAGCTACGCGACCGCGATACCCAAGCCGTCGAGCACCTCGATGCCGACTTCGTCATCGACGCGACCGGGAACACCTCCCGCGCTCCGCGCTGGCTCGTCGACCTCGGCCTGCCCGAGGTCACCGAGGAGAAGATCGACCCGGACATCTTCTACTCCACCCGCTTCTATCGCGCCCCCGAAGGCGCTCGGGACAACTTCCCCGAGATCAATATCGCCTCCGACCCGATCACCAGCCCGGTGCTGCAGGCCGGCGTCCTGCTGCCCATCGAGGGCCACCGGTGGATCGTCACGCTGGTCGGCCCACGTTCAGCCAAGCCACCGGTTGACGACGAGGGCTTCGCCCGCTTCGCCAGGGACCTCCGCCACCCGGTCATCGCCGACCTCATCGCCCGCGCCGAACCGCTGACAGAACCGCGGCAGTACCGCATCCCCGGCAACCGCCGCCGGCACTACGAACAGATCAAGCCGTGGCCGACCAGCTTGGTCGTGCTCGGCGACGCGGCCTGCACCTTCAACCCCGTCTACGGCCACGGCATGGCCATCGCCGCCCGCTGCGCTCTCGCTCTCCAAGACGGCCTCCGGCGGCACGGGCTCGACCGCGGCGGCCCAATCGTCCAGCGGGCCGTTGCCCGCCAGACGGATCTGGCCTGGACGATGGCCACCAGCCAGGATCTCCGCTACCCCAGCACCATCGGTCCCCGCCCCAGCCGCTTCTCCGGCATTGGCCAGGCATTTCTGAACCGACTTGCCTGGGCCGCCACCGGCCGCGCCGCGGTGGCCGCCGCGCAATTCGACGTCTACACCCTCTCGGCGTCCCCACTCCGGCTTCTGACACCGCAAGTCCTGCTCGGCGCTCTGCTCGGTCCAGGCCGTCCGCCCTTGACCGAGCCGCCCCTGACTGCGGAGGAGTGGCAGGTCGTCGGATCACCCCGGGGATGAGGCAGTCGATCACCGCTCTCCACCTGGGGCGCCAGGAGAAGTTCGATTGGCCGCGATGTTGAAGACGGGAGCTTGCCGTGCAACACCTGGAGTTCGCGTGGTTCGAGGTCACCGGAAAATGCCAGCTGGAGTGCGAGCACTGCTACGCCGACTCCGGCCCGAAGAGCACCAACGGCACCATGCGCCCCGAGGACTGGACTCGGGTGATCGACGAAGTCGCGCAACTCGGCGGGAGAATGGTCCAGTTCATCGGCGGCGAGCCAGCGCTTCACCCCGGGCTGCCCGAGATGGTGAACCAGGCCCGCGGCCGTGGGCTGGAGGTCGAGGTCTTCTCTAACCTGGTGCACGTGCCGCCGCAGCTCTGGAAGGTCCTCGCCCAACCCGGCGTGCGCCTGGCCACCAGCTACTACTCCGACCGCCCCGGCGAACACGCCGCGATCACCCGCCGACGCGGCAGCCACCCGCGAACCAAGACCAACATCATCGAGGCCCTGCGCCGCTCGATCCCGCTGCGCGTCGGGTTGATCGACGTGCGGGACGGCCAGCGAGTCGAGCAGGCCCGCGCCGAACTCGCCGAGCTGGGCGTCACCGACATCGGCGTGGACCACCTGCGCCAGGTCGGCCGCGGCGTGCGGGACCGCACCCCGAGCATGGACCAGCTCTGCGGCCACTGCGCCCGCGGACAAGTCGCCATCTCCCCGGACGGCTCGGTGTGGCCATGCGTGTTCTCCCGGTGGATGCCGGTCGGCAACGTCAGGATGAACAGCCTCGCCGACATCCTCACCAGCCCGGCCATGGCCGAGGCCACCCAGACCTTGGAGGCCCACTTCGCCACCCGGGGCACCTCGGGGTTGTGCGACCCGAAGTGCGGCCCAAGCTGCGGACCCGCTTGCCGACCCCACTGCTGGCCCACCGGCAACGGGCCGTGCACGCCCAAGGGTGGCTGCCAACCCAACTACGACGCCTAGGAGAACGGTGTTCGTCCGCCGCGCCTACATCCCCGACGGCCTGCAACCCGACGACCACGAGGACTGGCCGTTCACCGTGCCGTGCGTGTCCCAGCTGGCCAAGGAGGGCCTGACCTTCACCCACCCGGTCACCTTCCTCGTCGGCGGCAACGGCACCGGCAAGTCCACCCTGGCCGAGGCCATCGCCGAAGGCTTCCGGCTGGACTCGCAGGGCGGACGGGCCGCGGCCAAGACCGGCCGGCCGAACCCGGTGAAGACCCCGCTCGGCGAGGTCCTCCGCCTGGAGACCACCGCCCAGGGCGCGCGCATGCTCAGCGGCCCCCGGGTGAAGAAGAAGGGCTTCTTCCTGCGCGCGGAGACCGCCTTCAGCATGACCGAGAACCTCGGCGGCGTCCCCGGCTACTGGGATGAGGACACCGCGGCGCTGAGCCACGGCGAGGGCTTCCTGGCCGTCTTCGCCGCCATGTTCCGCGACCCGGGCTTCTACGTCCTGGACGAACCCGAGGCCGCGCTGTCCTTCGACTCCACCCTGCAACTGGTCGCGCTCCTGCACCAGCTCGGCCAGACCGGAGCCCAGGTCGTGTGCGCCACCCACTCACCGATCCTGGCCTCCGTGCCCGGGGCGGACATCGTCGAAGTCGGCGAGCACGGCTTCCACCGGGTGCGATGGGATCAGCTGGAGCTGGTCGACCACTGGCGCCGCTACATGAACAACCCCGACAGCTACCTGCGTCACCTCACCGAGTCATGAACCATCCCGGCCTGACCCCCGAGCCGGAGACCGACCCGGACGCGAAGTTCCGCAACTGGATGCGGCTCAACCTCGCCCGTGCCGCCGAGGAGTTCGACCTGACTGTCACCGGCAACCCGGTCTTCGGGTGGCGGCTGCGCTCCGTCGGCGCCCGTGCCGAGGGACCGGCTGGACCGCGGTGGCTGCGCGTGGCCAGCTCCGAGGTGGAGTGGGCCCGCGGACCGGCCTGGACCGGCAACGTCGATGCGAACAGCTTCGACGGCATTCCCAAGCCCACCGTGCTGGCCAGCACTGAATGGACCGAGTGGGACTGGCGCACCCAGCGCGCCGAGGTCATGCCGCTGCTGAACGGACTTCCTTGCTCGCCGACCGACGTCCTCCACCGAGATGTCAACCTCGCCAACGCCTGGTGGGCAAACCTCCATCGATCCGTTGACCGGCTGGCCGCGACCCCCACCGAACGAGTGCATGCCGACCAGGACAAGATCGACGCCAGACTACGCAAGGCGTTCGGCGACCATGTCGTCATCCAGGTTGAGCAGTGGGAAACCGTCCACGGTGACCTGCACTGGGCCAACCTGCTCAGCCCCGAACTGGTCATCCTGGACTGGGAGTCCTGGGGCCGCGGCCCGGTCGGCACGGACGCGGCAACGTTGTACTGCTACAGCCTGCTCATACCCAGCGCGGCCCGCACCGTGCACGAGGTCTTCGCGGACGTGCTCGACACTCCCGCCGGACGGGTCGCGCAGCTCTGCGTCGGCGCACGCCTGCTCAACCGCGCCGCCCAAGGCGATCACCCGGAACTCGTCAAACCACTCACTCACCATCTGGACGAGCTGTTGTCGCGGTAGCGGCGGTTCTCCTCTGCGCTGAAGTCAGCTACTCCGGTGAGTCGATCGAGCGCGGAGCACGGAAGTCCCACAGCCGCAACAGCGACCGGCGGGCAACGAAGGTCGCGACCAGTGAGGCGTCAGGTGCAAGCCAGCCGACAACCGTGGCCGCCAGCGCCCAACCCCACTGCCAGCCGGAGGCGGTCAGCTCGACGGTCGCCAGCAACGGCAGCGGCAGCGTGACAAGGCGGAACGCCCACGCACCGACGTTGGTGAGTTCGTCCAGGTTGACATTCCTCGGCTTGGGCTCCGGCCGACGGTCGGCCTTCAACAGCGGGCCGGTACGCCGGGACAGCAATATGAGGAGCGTGAAAGCCATTGCACACCAGGACACAACAGCAAGCACCAAGCCCCAGCCGGTGAGGATGCTGAGTGCGTTCACGGCCAGCCACAGCACGACGAGGAAGGCGAGCACCGCCACCACCGTCGGCACCACGGTGGCCAGCGCCAACTTGAAGGTGAGCGCGGCGAACACGCGGTTTGCCGTACCTTCAGCCGCATCCTCGGCGGAGTCCCGCCACCGGCCGGATGGGTCATGGTAGTAGTTCATCGTGTAGCTTCCTTAGCAGTCACTTCGGGCAGACATCATTGGCGTGTAAAGGTTTTGTTCTCTCATGGCTGCGGACCAGCTTCGCTGAGACCGAGCACAGTGCGTACTGGAGGCGCCTGGGAACGGGGACTTCATGCCGGATTCCATTGCAGTGCCTCACTGGCGATGATCGTGGCGAACTCGCGAACCTGGTCCTCGGTCACCTTGGCGGGCAGGCTGATCGCCAACATGGTGTCCACCACTGCCCGAGCGCGAAGGCATGGTTGCTCGACGTAGGCACTGAAGGCGGGTACCTGGTCTGCTGAGGTCAGCCCGTAGGTGCCCACGCTGTTGGGTACTCCGCGGACCGCCAGGTGGGCGCAGAACTCCCGTGGGGCTGGCATGTCCAGGTGTGCCAGCAGGCTGTGCCCGTTCCAGCTCTCCGGTCCCGCGGCGTACGGGATGACCAACCCGGATGCGCCAAGAAGGTGCTTGGTCAGCAACAGGGTCCGCCGTGCCTGATCGCGAAGCGTCTCGTCCAAGTCGGCCAGCTTGGCTCGGGCGATGGCGGCCAGCGGGTTGGCGAGGCGGTAGCTGTTGCCCGGCACCGCGGGCGTGGTTGTTGCAGTGGCCGGATCCTGGCCGTGCTGGCGGAGCGTGCGGCAGGCCCCGGCGAACTCGATGTCGTGGGTCAGCAGGAATCCACCCTCACCGGAGTCCAGGAGGTTGCCCGCACGAGTGGAGAAGCACCCGATGTCCCCCAAGGTCCCCGCAGGCGCGCCGTCGATGTTGGTGCCGATGGCCTGGCTGGCGTCCTCGATCACCCGTAGGCCGTGGGCACCGGCGAACTCGACTGTGCGCTGGGCGTCTCCGGTACGGCCCCACTGGTGCACCAACATCACGGCCTTGGACAGCACGGTGATCTTGGCTTCCATGTCCGCCAGGTCCAGCCCGGCGCCGCTGGGTCCGCAGTCGACGAAGACCGGCCGCGCGCCGACATCGAGCACCGGTGCCACCGAACTCGCCGGAGCCAGCGCGGGCACCAGGACTTCGTCACCGGTGCCGATTCCCAACGCGGCCAGGGCGAGGTGGATCGCCACGGTGCCACTGGAGACCGCAACCGCGTGCGGCACTTGGAATCGAATAGCCAGCTCCCGCTCGTACCGGTCCATCTCGGACCGGCAACTCGCATCCGGCATCGCACCCACAACCTCTTGGTATAGAAGGAAAATCGACTGATCTGATTCAGATCAGGGCTATCGGCAGGGTCAGCTACGGCCTACGCGCCGATTCCGTAGACACGCAGACAATGACTCCGCCGCTACTCCGATCGGGCCGCCACGGCCGCACCTGTCGTGGACGGTCACCTGCCCGCGTTGGCGACTTCGCGAACACCACCAGGTCCAACTCGACATCGCCCGCCGCGCGGCCTACCCGTCTCACCGCGCACGTCCAGCTGCACGCCGAGCCCGGACCTGGTCCTTCATGTACTCGACCAGTTCGTCCAGCACCGCGGCATGACGCTGCACGAGCGCGGCGAAGTCGGGATCGTCGATCGCTGGGGAGAGCGGTCCTCGCCTGGTCGTGCGATTCTGCTGAGCAAAGCGGGCTTCTAAAATCTCCAGGTGGGTCTGGCCGCGCAGGTAGCCGCACACCACGTTCTCGTAGGCAGAGCCCACCTCCTGGGTCGCCTCGGCGAGCGCGATGTACAGCGGGTCGTAGTCCACCTGTCCTTGGAAGGCCCACTCCACTCCCGCGCAGATCTTCACCAAGTCGGTCAGCACCAGTTGCAGTGGTGCGAACATAGGCGGCAGGCCGTCGACGATCGCGGTCGCGCGTCTGCGGTCGGCACGGCTGGGGTTGCGGATCACGGGGTCTCCCGGGGCAGGATGCACAGGCTGGCCAGAAGCGCTTCCTGGGCTCGGATTTCCTCCGGCACAGGGAGGTTCCGTGTCCGGCGGCGCAGATTCAGTCGTTCGTTCAATAGTTGCTCCAGCTGCGGGATACTGCGGCGCTCCAGCAGCATGTCCCACGGGGTCCGTGGCGGCTTGGCCGGTCTGGATGGCGGCTTGGCGCCGACCGCTGGTGACTCGGTGCTGTGCGTACGGCACTCCCATGTGGACGGTGGGTCCGCCTCGTCGGCGAAGGGCACCACGAACTCGTGACCACGCGGACAGAGGTAGCTGACCGCTTGCCGCGCAGCAGCCTCGTTCCAGCGCCCGGGGACGGGAGGGCGGGACTTGTTGCCGCGGTGGACCTTCGTTGATGTCACGGCTTGTCGGTCCCGTCCGGGTTCTGGACGTAGAAGTCGCCGATCGCCATAAGAGCCTTGTGCGCCAACGAGATTCCGTACGCGGCACGACCGACCTGGATTCGGATGTCCGGCGGGAGGCTGGGCAAGACCGCCACCAGCCGAATCTGGACATCCTCGGGAAAGCTGTCCGGGCCGAACAGCTCGCTGAGGTCGATGACCTCGCCGCGCTCGTCAGGGTGGTTCGGCTGCGGATGCAGTGGGTGCACCGCGGCCAGTCTGGACTGTGGGCGGTTGGGGTTGCCGGGTTTCACGTGTGCTCCTGAAAGATGATCAATTGCTCAATGGCTGCCGCTGTTGCCGGTGTCCATCGGTTTCTCGCGGGCCCGCTGGCACTGCGGGCAGGGCCCGACCGCGGGAGTGCCGCCCGGGGAGAACGCCTGGCCGCACCAGGCGATGACCTGGCCCGAGTCGAGCCTGGTGCGGATCTGGTGTTCGTAGCCCCCGCCGACCGGGACCGCGGTCCCGTTCATGCCGCCCACCCCGCACTTCTTGCAGGTCGTCTCGGCGCGTTGGTCATCGCTGTGGAGGCAGGGGTGGCGGCAGTGCAGGGCGCGGTCGCCGTCCTGACAACTCGGATGCGTCGCGTGTGGCTGGGTCGATCCGCGGGTGCGGGCGGCGGGACGGCCGCCGCTCCGACTGGTTCCCACCCTGCGGGGACGGCCGCCGCGCGGCGGCCGTCCCCCTTCTCTCCAGATCCCGTCGGCGCCATCCGCGGTCGGGAACATGCCGTTCTCGTGAGAGGCCTCGGCGCGGTGATAGCGGAGGGACTCGCCGTCACCGCCACTGCAGGCCGGTCGCGCTGAACGACTTGCTGCGGAAGGCAGCTCGGCCGGGCACCGGGAAGCAGCCTGGCCCATTGTGGACAGTCCGCGCAGACGTGCCTGATCCGGCGCACCTGAGCGCGGCATTGGTTGCCACGCCAGTGCGCGAGGCGAACCTTGAGCCACGCAACCGTCCGCTCCGCCGGTCGATCCCACAACCACCGTGCCAAGGCCGGTCCAGCGAACAGGATCAGGTTGGCGGTCACGGCCAGCACCAGGGTCAGCTCGTCACCGAGCGAGTACCAGCGGTCCAGCCAGGGCTCTCCCACACGGCTTGCCCCAGGAAGTCCTGGGGCACCACCAAGAATTGACTCCCGGTGGTTGGTGCCCGGAGTGCTGGTCATGGCAATTCCGATCAGGTTGGTTGAGACCGGTCGGCGCTTCCGTGCGGTTGGGTTCACGGCTGAAGGGCCGTGCTGGTCCGTTGGCCCGATGGCCTCGATCAAGGCGAAGCAACCGGACCGAGGTCAGGTGACAGGCGCCCGTAGGGCATGGCGGCCGTGGTCCTCGGTCAGGCCGGATTCCAGGGTGTCCTTGACCTTCCGATAGGCGCGGCACAGGACACGGCGGCGCAGGATCCTGCCGAAGATCGAACCGGCCAGGCTGCACTGGTCGCAGGCGCCATACCGGTCCAACTCGTGCTGATCAAGCACGTCAAATAGCGCATCAGCGACGAGCTGTCCATCGGCAACTTCGCCTTTGGCAGCGGAGGCACGGAAATCCGCCACCATCCCACGAACCTTGCCTTCAAGGTCGGAGAACATCAGGCATCGCCGCAACGGCGGCGCTCGCGCTCACCTGCCGGACAGTCCGGGCAGGGGAACTCGGTCGCGTCGCGGTCGACGCGGTCTACCTCGGTGCGTTCGTCGTCCTGCCTGTGCACGGTTGTAACGGTCCGGCTGGTGAGCAGGCCCCGGTCACCGCACTTCGCGCATGCCACCGGTTTTCCCTTCCTTCTTCAGTGAGAACGGCGGGATCGGTACACCACTTTGGGGAGGACGTACCTGTCCCGAGTCCCCGGCGTATGGGCGTACAGCGAGGTGCCGGGGGCCGGACGACCTCGGCGCAGCGTTCGTCCGGCGCAGATGAGCGTTCAATCTCTCGCGGTGCTCTCCTTCCCGTTGGGTGGTCGGCGGGGCGTCTGCCCGCCGCGGCTTGATGGGGGCTGTCAGCCCGGCGGGGCGGTGCCGGCGGGGCGGGCTACTTGGATCCCTTCGGCGGTCGAGAGGGCAAACACCAGGTCTCGTGCCGTGCACATGCAGCACCCCAGACCGCGGCCAAGGGCGGAGACCGCGCGGTGCAGTTCGACGAACGCCTTACCTGCCTGCTCCGCAGTAACATCCGTGGGGCGGCGCTCACCGTCGAAGAACCATTCCAACGGCTCCGCAGCACGGGCGACCGCGTTCCACTGATCCCTGAGCATCTGAACGCTGCTTGTGGATTGCAGGTGCCCCATTGCCACGCCCATCAGCTTGTTGTCCGTGCCGAACGGGTCGTGGTGATGGTCTGCCCCGGGGGTCATGAGTTCGTTCCTTCCTGGCCGGGCGAGCGGGTGGGCCACACGATGTGCCCGCGCCAGAGCCGGTCCGGCAGCAGGTGTGTTTGTCCGCAGTAGAGGCAACTCCCGGTCCCGTCGCGCCACGGGATGAGGTTGTGCGGGCGCCCTTCGTTCACTTCCGAACGGCACAGGGACCGGTCCGGGCTGTGGTTGTTGGCGTCGGCGGCGTCGACGGTCATCCGGCATCACTGGCCACCGGGGCGTGCTTCGCACGCTCCAACTCCTCCAGCAGCGAGGCGACGAAGTTGGTACTAGCGCCGATTGTTGCTGCGATCTCGCTGATGGACACGGGGAATTCGCGATCGACAAGTTCGCGAACAACAAGGGCAAGTCGGTGGCGTTCATCGGAATTGAGCGCGCGAAACTTCGGCCGCCCCATCCCATTGAAGATCGACTTCACCAGGTCGATCGGTACGTCGAGCACGCGAGCTGCGTTCCACAGGTTCATGTTGTGCTCGTCAAGCAGGTGCCAAAGCGCAACCTGTATCGCCCGTTGCTCACTGTCTGAAATGGACAGACGTGCAGTCTTCCAGCTCGTCATGACCTCACCGCCCGGCTAGGACGTCGCGAATCGCGAAGAACTCGACTGTGGGCGGATCGAGTTGCTGGGTGCGATCCTGGCCGCGTTCGGCGCTGTGGTGGTTGCGCGTGTGCGTCGGGCTATCGCCTTGGCGTGCAACGGGAATCCTAGGCGGAGCGAGCACGTGGCCCCCCGGATTCGGGACGGGAACACCGGCGGATGGCAGCGCGGTGCGCCGCTGGGTTGCCGACAGCAGCACCGGATAGTTGTCCCGGCAGGCATTCCAAGCGGCGATCCTCTCCGCAGAGGCGCGCCGCGGGTCCGGATCGTCGGCGAGGTGTCGCGCGGTGAATTCTTCAGCGTCCAGAACGCACACGCGCCAGTACCGCACGGTCGCGATCAGCAGCACTAGGACAAGGACACCGCCGCCCCCGTGGATCACGCCGTTCAGGTAGTCATCGGTTCGCATGGTCAGCCTCCCGGTCCTGCGTTTCTTCAGCCATTTCCCTTGCAAGGGAAGGCATTTCGATGCGCGGAGCGCGGCCAGGAACGTGGTGAGCTGCGATCTGGACGGTACCCGCGGGCCCGGACTGGTTGGCGTTGCTGTCAGCCACGGCGGCGACCTCGCCACATGTTGAGCAGCATTGTCGTGCCGATGGTGATGAGGGTGATCAAGGCGCCCTCCAGCGCGCCGAGTATGCATTCGTCCATGCCAACCCCTGTCCACAGGTGAGACGTCCACAGGTGAGACCGGTGGAGCACGGTCCGCGTCTACTCCCGTGCTCCACCGTGCTTCGGGGGGTGGACGGGGCCGCCGGGCCAACTTCAAAACCCGCAGCCCCGTCCACCCGAGTGAGCACGGCCGCACCAGCGACCTGGCGCCACCTGGCGGATGACGCCGGGCGACACGGCCGTGCTCTGGGCGGGTCGCTCGCGGAAAAGGTGACGCGGGACCCGCCCGTCGGCACTCGCGCCTCTGCAACGCGGGTGCCCGCCTGAGAGCGGGCAGGGCCGACCCCAAAGAGGGGAGGGTGGCCCCGCCCGCCCAAGCACCACCGCGGCGACGCATCGGAGAATGCGGTCACCGGGGGACACAGGCGCCGAATGGCGCATGCGAATGGTGGTGCTCGCCTGCGGGGTGGACAGGGCCGCGACGCCCTGCTGCAGCCCTGCCCACCTGCCTCCGCCTGCTACGCGTGTCGTGCAGCACCTCTAGATCTGTGATCCGCAGGGCCGCCGCGTGAGCTGCGGTGACGCTGACAACCGTAGCAAAGGAGAAGCTTCTCCGCATACCCCCGATAGGGGAAGCTTCTCTTCTTGGCTGTTCCGACTAGGCTCCTTGCATGCCCACGCCACCGACTCGCAAGCGCCGCGACTTCGGCCGACTGCTCCGCGACCTGCGCAAGCGCGCTCGCCTGAGCGTCGTAGAACTGGCTGAGCTGTTGCGGGTCGGCAAGAGCACCCTGCAAAAGTGGGAGAGCGGCCACTCGAACCCAGCCTGGGCACAGGTTGAGGTATGGCTCAGCCACTGCAACGCAACGCAGCAGGAAGCCGAGGAAGTCTCCAACCTGTGGGAGATGATCCCGAGGTCATCACCGAGGACCAGCCTCAAGCTCCCGGACGACACTCCGCGCGACTTCAAGGAACACGCGCGCAGAGAGCAGTGGGCGCCCGTGATCCTGACCGTCTCGTCGATTCACATTCCGGGCCTGCTCCAGACGGAACTGTTGGCCCAGGGGCAGCACCGCGGGGTCAACTCGGAATCAGCCGTGGCGGCACGGATGGCACGGCAGGCGTGCCTGACCAGAGACCAGCCAGCGAACTATCGCGCGATCATCGACGAGTCCGTGTTCATGCGGCTGCTTGGCGACTTGAATGGTGATGTAGACGCAGCAGTTGAACAGCTCCGCAAGATCGAACGGCTTGCGGAGCGGCCTAACGTCGGCATCTACGTCCACAAGGTCCGCGACGGCGCCATCAAGGGCAGCCTTGCCACAGGGTGCACGATCATCGGTGATCCCGACGATGACACGAGCTGGTCGGCCTACCTTGAGACGTCCACGGGCGGCTCGTTGATGGACAATCAAGACGTCGTGCAGCACCTTCGGACCGCGTTCAACACCGCCGCCAAGGCGGCGTTGGAGCCAGCCGAATCGGTGGCCTGGATCCGCAAATGCCGTGAGGACCTATCTAGCCATGAGAACACTGAGGTGGATCACCGCCAGCTTTAGCGGTACCACGGTTGACAACAAGACCAATGACTGCGTGGAAGTCGCGCCCTCCCCGGGAGGGACCTACGTTCGAGACAGCAAGGCCCGCGACGATGGTGTCCTGTCGTTCTCCAACGCCGCCTGGGCCGCGTTCCTCGCCATGATCACCGACCCAGCCGAGCGCGCTACGTGGCCGGTGAGCATTTACACCCCCGGCCGCCACAGAGACAAGGCCGCCGTCCGCCCTCTCCTGGACTTCGCCCACGCCGAGTGGCGCGGTGCCGCCCCAGCCGGCGGCACGCGGGTCGAGTACGCGTTCCTCCCGCACGTAGGCGCGGTGTACGTCGCGATGCGCAACAGCGCCTCGCCGGACAACGTGCTCTTGTTCGACTCGGGCGAATGGGCTGCGTTCACGCTCGGCGTACTCAACGCCGAGTTCAACCCGGCGCTCACACCCGCGTAACTGTTGCCGCACAACGAAAACGGGGCACCCGGTCATCCGGGTGCCCCGTTGCGACTATCCGCCTAGCTTCTGAACTTTCTGTCCTGACGACCTTCTTGATGTAACCAGCGTGATTGCCTATCCGAGCAGTCAGAGCAGGTCCTGGTGAGGTCGGGCGCTAGTCGGTGAGGACCCGCGCTACGTTGCCCAGCCGGTCGGCCAGGACATCCTCCAGCAGTTCGGGCAGGGTAGCGGGCAGCAGTTTGTCCGTGCAGCGACGCAGGTCCGCTGCTGACCACCACCGGCGCTCGATCACACCGGCCTTCTCATTCGGGCTCAGGGCCAGCTGGACCTGCTTCTCGGTGCCGGTGAGACGGGCGAGGAACACATGATCCACACGGTGATGGTTCCGCCCCCGGTACACAAATCGGGACTCCCGCACGAACACCTTGCGCCCCAGTTCCTCCAGCGCGATGCCGGCTTCTTCGCCGAGTTCGCGCCGGGCCGCGGACTCCAGGCTCTCTCCCTCGTCCACTCTGCCGCTGGGCAGTTCCCACCAGTGGTGGGCGGGTTCGTCGGGGTCGCGGGCGTGGACGAGCAGTACCCGACCTTCGGGATCGAGCAGAAGCACGCGGGCGCCGATCCGCTGCGCTGCGCTGGTGGTGGGCATCCGGCGACGGGTCCTCGCACTCGGCTGACAGGCGGGTCGCAGCTGCCGGAGCCGGGCGGGGTCAGAACAGGGTCATCTCCGCATCGGCCTGCCCAGCGGCCGTGACGGGGTCCGACGGTAGCAGCGGTGCGGTAGCGGTCAGCTCCAGGTGCACGCTAAGCCCAGAGTGGTCGGTCAGCGCGGGCCGCTCCACTATTTCTTGCCGGGTCGAGTGGTCGTAGACGCACTTCAGGAGTCGCTGCGCGAGGGTGGGGCTGCCGTAGGCGTGGTCGTAGCGGTAGCCGTAGTGTGTTTGCCGGGCCCAGCTGTGCTCGACGCGGTCGGGGTGCTTGTGCCGGAACAGGTCGACCAGGCCGTGCCGGGCGGTCAGGCCAGCGTAGAAGTCGTACTCAAAGGGGGCGAACTGGCTGCGGTGTGCGGGTTCGTGGCCGGGTTCGATCACGTTGAGATCGCCCAGCAGCAGCGGCGCCTCGGAGGCGGTGCGGGTCAACGCGTCGTCGAACGCGGCAATCCAGCGCTGTTTCTGCTCGGTCTTGACCGCGGTGGCATCCCGGGAGGGCACGTAGGCTCCGGCGATGCGCAGCGGACCGTTGGTGGTCTCCACCACCACCGCGGCCGCCCGCGTGGGAAGGTAGTCCAGCGCCGCGCCCAGCGCATCGATGGTGGTGGCCAGCTTGCTGACGAGCATCACCCCGCGCTCGCCGGGGGCATGTTCGGGGAAGGTGACCGTGTAGCCGGCGGAGGAGAAGCGCTCGGCCAGGTACGCGCTGCCCTCCCCCGCGCTGGGTTCGGTCAGCACCAGCACGTCTTCCTCCCGAGCGGCCAGCCAGGGCAGCTGCAGGCGGGCGCGGGCGAGTGCGGGGGCGCCGAGGTTGAGGGTCAGCAGGCTCAACATGCCGCGCGGGTCTCCTTCGCGAGGGGTCGGATGAGCGAGACGATCCTGGCAGCCGCGTCCTCCGGGGGCGCGGTCGCGGTCTCCACTGTCGTGGTGGGCCAACCCGCGGTGTGCAGCTCGGCCTGGGCGGTGAGGTAGAGCTGGGACTCCCGGAGGCTGCTGTCGGCGGCGCGCTCGAACCTGCTGTGGGTGCCCCGCTGCCGCAACCGGGCGGCCAGTACCGCGGGGTCGGCGGTGAGGATCAGCGTCAGGTCGGGGCGGTAGACCCCGCGGTTGAGCGCCCACACCGTCTCGGTGGGGATACCGTCGAGGCCCTGGAGTACCAGCGAGGAGGGCAGGTACCGGTCACAGAGCACGATCTGGCCTTCCTGCAGCGCGGGCAGGATCTCCACCGCGAGCTGGTGGTGGCGATCGGCCGCGCACAAGCACGCCAGCGCCATGCCGTGGTAGGTGTCGGTGCCGTGGCGGGCGAGTTCACCGAGAGGAGCCCAGGAAGGCCCGGCGGTGGCGTGTACCGGCCACCCGGCCGCCCTCAGCCGCTGGGTGAGCAGGCGCGTGAGAGTGGACTTGCCGGCCCCGCCGGGCCCGTCGAGGGTGATCAGCGTGCCAGGTAGGCGAGGCTGCTCCAGGGTTTCGGTGCTCACGCCGGCATCAGCGGCAGCAGCCGCCTCCCCGCCTGGCTGGGCAGAATCGACTCGCGCGGGCACTGCTCGGCGTCAAGTTCGCCGATGCGGCCGCCGGCGGCGATGACCGCTGCGGGACAGCCCTTCCCGTAGTCGGAGTTCACCGCGCACGACCCGCAAGTCGGGTTGGCGCCGAGCTGGTAGCGGTCGTGGAAGCGGTAGTTCTCCAGCCGTCCAGCCAGGTCGGCGTCGGTGAAGATGTTGCCCACGATGAACTCGGTGTCGGGGTGCTGGGAGCCCGGAGTGCGGGCGGCGAAGACCAGGTACGGGCAGACGGTGACCTCGCCGAGGGTGAAGACATAGAGGATCGTTCCGGCCTCGCACCCGGCCAGCGGCTTGCCATCGGGGTTGGGGAAACGGATGTGGGCGATGTCCAGCTCCGGGCCGTCGAAGGCCGCGGTCAGCGCGTGGATTTGCTGCATGTGGGCCATCGACTTGGCCAGCCCGCGCTGGGCCTGGACTCCGCGGCCCATGCTGCCCAGCGGGTTGAGCAGCACGTAGCGGGCCCCGACCTCGCGGGCGAAGGCGCACAGCTGCGCGTACTCCTGGTTGCCGGCCAGGTTGTTCGGCGTGCACAGCAGCCCTTGCAGGATCCCGGCCGCCGCGAGCGCGCGGACGGTGGCCACTGTCTCGACGAAGGCGCCCGGCCGGGCCCGGAACCTGCTGTGGGAGTGCTCGGCGAAGCCGTCCAGGGAGACGTTGCAGCGCACCTGAAGCCGGGCCAACTCGCCGATCGTGCCCGAGTCGAGGGTGGTGGCGTTGGTGCAGATCCCCACCTCCATCCCGGCTGAGCGGAAGGCGGCCACGATGCCCAGGAAGTCCGGGTGGTTGGTGGGTTCGCCCCCGGTGCCGGGCACCCTGCTCGCCTAGTTGTGGACCGAACAGGGGGCTTGACCGACGTCGGCGCGGCGGCATGCCTGCTGCCGGTGAGCGGAGGTTCCGCGATGGCCGAGTTCTGGTGGCTCGGATCTACGCCGCCAGCCGGTTCCTCGCCCTAGCCCTTAAACCATAAAGAGCCCCAAGGTTCAGGTAACCGGCCCCAGAAATGTCATGGGTGCAGGGTAGAACTGAACTGACGGTTGGAGGGCAGATGACAGCGGGGACCGAACAGTCGGACGGCCAGCTCCCTACACCGAACGGGTGCCGGTGGTGCGGGCTCCCTTTGGCCGGACACTATCGGCAGTGGAAACCACCGGTCGGCTGGCACGGCTGGACGCCACCGACGGACCAGCAGCGCAAGCAACGCATGCGTGCCCGCCGCGAACAGACCGACCGCACCGTTGACGACACCTTCCTCTTACGCTGCGGCTAGCTCGCGCAACTCCTCGAAGAGCTTGCGAAGCGCTTCCGGCACGTCCTCGGGCTTGCGCAGGCTCAGCGCAAGCGAGCACATCATGTCGGGTTTGCCTTGCGGCCCGGCCTCGCTCCCCTGTCTGAGCATCTCCAGCACGTCGGAGCTGAACTTTCCGGAGCGCAGGACCGCGAAGTCGTGCGCGGTCCAATCTCTGGCCCTGCGTGGCCACCGTTCGTTGGCGACGCGAGCCCAGAGCGCGTCGTCGAAGACGGCCTCGAACTCCGCGTGCCCCTCCGCCTCGCCGAGGAAGGTGGCGAAGTCGTTCGGCTGCGCGCCGAAGTGACGGGTGAGGTTGCTGTGGCTGAACATCCTGTTCCGTCGGCTGTCCGCGTCAGCCACCAGCCGGACGCGACGACCGCGGGCGGCCAGGTACGCCGCCAGGTGCAACGCGCCCTCGTTGTTGTCACAGGCCCACAGCGCGATACCGGCCGCCTGTAGCGTCAATCCTTCGCTCAGCCGGAATAACAGCGGGAACGCCTGCTGCTCGCTCGGCCCCTCAACCGCGACGAACAGCCGCTCGTGCAACAGCACGGAGTTGCGGATGCCCAGGCTCTCCGCGACCTTCCCCAGGAAGCGGTCGATCTCCTCATGCGTCTCATGACCGAGGCGCTCAACGACGGTGTGGCCATCCACGAGCTTGAGGTTGACCACGTCGGCGATGTCGACGCCGTCGATGAGGTTCATCGAGTGCGTCGCGACCACGACATTGACGTTCGGGATGGCGCTCTGTTCCCTGATCAGGTCCATCACGGCGCGCTGGAACCGGTAGTCGAGGTGCGTGTCCGGCTCGTCGTAGACGACGATCGTCTGTACCGGCGGTGGCGTCGGTTCGTCGTCGTCACCAACGGTCGCCTCGTTCGGGTTCTTCTCGGCCAGCAGTTGGCTGGCCCACTCCCAGATCGCCAGCGAGATCCGCCGGGTGCTGCCCTGGCCGGCCCGGTCGAGCTCGACCGGGCCACGGTTGCCGCGGACAAGGCGCAGGTTGGCGTTCCGGAACCCCTTCTTGAACGAGACCTCGGGTTCGACGACGAGGTCGGTGATGTCGGGGCAGCGGAGCTTGATGTGGTCGCACAACGACTTCGAGTCCGTGCGGAGCCGTTGCTTGATCTCCTCTTCGATCTCCCCGACCCGGCCGAGCAGGTCCGGGGCGTTCGTGTGCTCGTCGAAGCGGGTCGTCAGCGCCGCGACCACGGCCTGCTCCGGTGTCTGTGCCCTGCCATCGAAGGCAAGCAGCCGGGGCAGGCGCGCCGACAGACCGGCCGGCGCCGTCACCCAGTCCTCGTCGTCGCTGATCTCGCGGGCGTACTCCCGCAAGACCTTCAGGTAGTCGGCCTTGCGGCTAGCCTCGGGACTGAGGTTGTACTTCTTGACCAGCCCGCGCAGTTCTGTCGCGCCCAGACTCTCCAAGTTACGCAGCTCCTCGTCCGCGGGCACCGCGATCAGGCATTCCCATCCGTTCCGCTCGGTGCCGAACACTCGTCGCATCAGCATCCACTCCGGAAGCAGGAACTGGCTTTGCTCCCAGGGGTCAAGCATGAACAGGCCGGTTACCTCGACCGAACCGCAGCGGCCCTCCGAGCTGTCGGGCAGGTACGACAGATCCGCGGGTGCCATCTGGTGCTCGCCGAGCAGAAAGCCCAGTGCTACCAGCGCTGCGGTCTTGCCGCCGTCGTTGTGTCCGGCCACGATCGTCGGCGAGCCGATGGGCACTTCCCTGATCTCGGTGAGCGACCGGAATCCGGTCACTGAGTAATTCTCCAGGCGCACGACCGTTCGACACTCCCACTCTGTCTAGCCGCGAAGGCGACAAGGATACGCAGCGTGCATCGACGGAGGGACCCAGCTCGCCAACGATGGTCGATCTCTCTAGATTCCAGATTCCTTGGTACACAACATTTCCCGTAAACGAGGGATTCAGAATTGCCATGTTGGAGTAACTTGCGCTCTTCGACGGGACGTGTCCCCGTCCGTACCGGGACACGATGAGCCAAGGCTGCTGCTGATCATGGGGGGAGGACAAACGTCGGTGCGACGTGGAACAGGTGACCGGCAGCAGCTCCTGGCGTACGCGACGGGTGAGCACGCCCCGGAGTACCGAGCGATCATGGACGTGTTCCTGGACGCGGCCGCCAGTTACGAGCTGCCACTACGGGTCGAGCAGATCGACACCGCGTTACGCTCGGCGGAACCCCCGCTGGAGCTGGCGCGGCACATCCTCAACGACAGGCTGGAGAAACTGGCCGGATGGGGCAACCTCCTACCAGACGAGGACAACTCCTACGCCACCAGCCTCGATGCCTACCGCCAGCGCGAACGGGTCTATGACCTCAGCCAGGAAGGCGAGTCCGCGCATGACGCGTTGGCCGGGTTCGAGGACGGGCTCCGCCGGCAGGTCGGCCTGCAACGCGTCGCGCTGGCCCGAGTGCTCGAACTGCTCACCACGCTGGTGTCGTTGCTGAAGGTGCGGGCCATCGCCGGCACCGCCGTCTACCACGCCGTCGAGGAGCTGCACCGCACCTTCAAGTCGCTGACCAGCAACGCCAGTGCCTTCGTGCACCAGGTCAACCGGATGCTCAACGCCGTCACTGTCAACGTCGACGAGTACCAGGTGTTCAAGGTCGAGACCATCGTCTACATCTCCGAGTTCAGCGACGACCTGGCCGACGTCTCCGCCGATATCCGCCGCGCACTCGCCGACTTGCACCAGATCGGTCCTGATCGACTGGCACAGGGCCTGGACGTCGCCGGTGAGAGCGCCGGTGAGCTCGAAGCCGGCCCCGGGCACGACCGAGACTCCTGGGCCGATGTGGCGTGGCGGCACGTCTCGGGTGTCCGGGAATGGTTCGAGCCCAGCACCGAGACCGTGTCGGGCGTCGACAAGCTTCGGAAGGTCCTCCTACGGGCCGTCGGGGGCATCGGCAAGGTCCTCGATCGTCTCGACATCGCCCGCAGGGCCCCTTCCGCCTGGTCCGAGGATGTCATCGGCATGGCCAGGAGGTTTCACCAGACCGAAGACGACCACGAGTCGCACCGCCTGTGGTACTCGGCCACGGGTCTGGGCGGCGCGCGGCACTTCACCGAGGAGGACCCCGGCCAGCTCTACGCGCCGACGCGAACCTGGCACCAGGTCCCGGTGCCACCGATGATGATCCGGCTACGCTCGATCAGCACTTCGGATCAGCCACGGCGCGCGCCGCACGTGTCCGATCACCGCGCCGACAAGCACTGGCTGGCCGTCAAGGCGCTCAACGACAAACAGATCAACGAGGAGGCTCGGGCCACGCTGGTCGCGCTCGGACGCGTCCGGCTGTCCGAGGTCACTCAGCGGTTGGAGTACACCTGCCTGTTGCTCCTGATCGGTCTCATTCAGAAGGCCCATCACGCCCGACTCGATGGCACCGGAGTCCGCCGGACGCGGAGCACCGACGGCCGCCTGCAGATCGCACTCGGGGCCGACCGGTCGTCGGAGGCCGCAGTACTGCACACGGTTGGCGGATACGTGACCTTGGCCGACTTCGAGGTCGAGATCACCTGGACCCGAGGGACGATCGGCACTGGTCCCGAGGACACACCTGCCGAGCAGTGGGACGAGGAGGACGAGTCATGGTGACCTCGGGGGTGTCCGACGAGCACAGCAGGGCCGAGTTCGCCCGGTGTATTCGCGCTCTGCTCCGCGAACCGATGCTTGACTGGTCCGTCGGCGAGGTGTTCGGCCTTGTCGTCAGGCGGCAGCGTGCGCTCCACGCTTGGTTCTCCTCGAACGTCGGCTGGGAACTGAAGGTCGAAGCGGAGAAGGGGTTCGCGCGGTTACGCAAACTCACGACCGATGTCGCGGTCCTACGGCCGATGATGACCACCGGACGCTGGCAGCCGTTCCCGTTCGACCGTTCCCGCTACTCACTTCTCTGTGTCGTGGCCGCGGTCCTGCGCGAGTTCCCCCGCGGCCAGGTATCGCTGCAGGAGATCGTCAAACGGGTCGCCATCCGAACCACTGCCGACGACGCGTTGCCCGGCTACACGGCAACCGGCGACCAGCGCTCCGCGATGGTGGACGTGCTGAAGGAGATGACCAGGATCGGCGTGATCACCCTCGTGGACAACGAGGGTGACTACGAGCTGCAGGACGGCGCGGACGCCCTGTACGACATCGACGAGCACCGCTTGGTGGACATCTTCGTCTCCTTCGCCCCGGCGCCGCAGTCCACAGTCCAGGACAGCTCTCCCGCCATCCTCGGCGAGGAACGCCTTACCTCCGCGCAGCAGCAGTCCGCGCGGAGGATGGTGATGCGACGACTGCTCGATGAACCCGTCGTGTACGTCGACAGTCTCTCGGCGGTCGAACGTCGGTGGCTCGACACCGGCACGCGCCAGCTGAGCCGCCTGCTGTCGGATACCGGGTTCGAGCTGGAGGTCCGCCGGGACGGCTGGTGCGCGATCGACCCGACTACCGAAAGCACCGACACCGAGTTCCCCCGCCTGAACGCGATCGTCGACCAAGCTGCGCTGATGGTGTGCATGCGGCTCAACACGGAAGAGGCCGAGCTGCCCCGCTGGATTCCGTCCGGACGGCTGCTCGTCGAAATCGGACGGCTGCTCGCGGAGCGACCAACCTGGGCGAAGACCTACCGCAAGGCGGGCGGTGGCGAACACCTCACGAGTCAGGTCAGCGACCGCCTGTGCGCCTTCGGGCTGGCCCGGCCAGATCGCAATGGATTGGTGCTTCAGTCCGCGCTGGGCCGGTTCCGCCAGGTCATCATCAGCGGCCGGGAGGACCGATGAACAGCATCGCGCCCGCCGAGATCCTGCACGGTTTGCCGATGCCGAACCGACGACGCTGGCAGCCGTTGCGGGCAGGCATCCTGGGTCTTTTCCGCTACGACGAGCAGATCTTCACCTTCTACCGTGGGCGTCTGCTGCTCCGTGGCAACAACGGCACCGGCAAGTCGATGGCGCTCGAAGTCCTGCTGCCGTTCTTGCTGGACGCCGATCTGCGGCCGGAGAAACTGTCCACCTTCGGCAGCCGGACCCGCACCATGCACACCTGGCTCATCGGCCATGACAGCAACCCAGACCGGACGAGTGCCCGCGGCTATGTCTGGGTGGAGTACGGCCGGATCACCGACCAGGGCGCGCAGTTTTTCACCACCGGGGCGGGCCTCCAGGCCACCAGGTCGAGCAAGAACACGAACGCGTGGTACTTCACCACCTCGGCGCGGATCGGCCGGGAACAGGGACAACTCCACCTCGGTTCCGCCGGTACCGAGGCAGTGGGCCAGAACCAGCTCACGGCCGACCTGGAGAGCCTGAGTGTCCTCGGCCTCAGCGGTCGGATCCACTCGACATCCGGGGCGTACCGGGATGAGGTCAACCGAGTGCTGTACCGGCTGGAGGAGCGGCAGTTCGACGCTCTTCGCAAGGCAATGCTCAACCTCCGCAAGCCGAAGCTGTCCGACAAGCTGTCGGAGGACAAGCTCGCGGAGGTGCTCAGGGAGTCGCTGCCACCGGTCGACGAGGTGGTCACCGAGGAGCTGGCCGATGGGTTCGAGCGGTTGGACCGGCACCGGGAGAAGGCACGCCAGCTGCTTGAGGCGGAGGCCGCACTCACCAAGGTGTTCAATGCCTACCTCGGCTACCTGCACGCACTCATCGGCCTGCGCTCGACGGCGCTGGCCGCCAGTGCGAACCTGCTGGACGAGACGATGGTCCGGCACAAGGCACTCTCCGCCGCACTCACCACGGCGAAGACGGACTTCAACTCCGTGCAAGAGGCGAAAAAAACAGTCACTGACAAGGTCCGAACAGCCACCGCCGAGCTTCAGGCGATCGAGAAGCTGCCGCTGTTCGCCCAAGGCGCCCAGATCGAACCGCTCCGGGAGAAGGCGGACGGCCTGCGATCGGCGGCCAACAGCCTGGACGGCCGCGCCCAGCTCACGCGGTATACCGCCGCGGCCCTACATCACAAGGCCGAGCTGGCCAACGTCGCCGCGCAGGAAGCGCAGGCCGGTCGCGGTGCGGCCGGAGAGGCCGCCGAACGTGCCGCGCTCGACCTGTCCAGGCGCTCGTTGTGGGAGCTGGCGGTCCGGCTCGCCGCCGAGTTCGCCGAACACGAGGACCCGCGCCGGCACTCGCCGATCGCGGCCCAGAGATTGCACTCGGCCTGTGAGGAGGCGGACAAGGAGCTCGAACACCTGCTGATGTTGACCCGACGGTCCACGGACGCGGCAGACCGGCTGGCCACTGCGGTAGAGCGAACCCGAAGCGCCAAGGACGCTGTCACCTCCGCCCAGGAAGCCGTCGTCACCGCCAATCATGCCTGCGCGGAACAGATCGATCTCTACCTGGAGGCCGTGGCGGACTGGGTCGGCACCAGCCCGCAACTGACCGTCGGTGCACCCGCGCCCGCTGAATGGCCACGGGCCACGTGCGAGCAGGCGGTCGCCGATTGGACCACCGACGCCCGCCAAACGCGCCAGCGGCAACTGAGCGTCATGGCCGGTGAGCTCGCCAAGGCACGGCCCGTCGTGGCCGGGCTCCCTGAACACCTCGGCGAATTCGGTGACTACCTCGACACGCTTCGCGGCTCGCTGCGCCAGTTGTGGGAGGACGCGTGGCGACTGCGTGGCGAACGGGTCGCGTTCGCGGACACTGTGGCGCGGTGGGTGCTCGGCCTACGTGAACTGCCACTCGGGCTGGCGGTTCCGGACCACCTCTCGGCGCCCGCTCCGCTCCAGCTCACCCGGGACCAGGTCCGCACCTGGACCGATCTGGCGTTCGGCAGGCGCTCACAGCAGCTTGCCGAGGCGGCGGTACCACTGCGAATGGAGATCGACGAGAACGACCGTGCCCACGACGAAGCCCGATCCGAGCTCGACCAGCTCATCGAGGGTGCGGTCCAGGCACCCGAGCCGCCTGGCACGCGCCTTGCCAGCCGCGCCGAACGGCCGGGCGCACCGTTTTACCTGCTTGTCGACTTCCTCGACGCTGACGACACCGAGGCCTGTGCGCTGCTTGAGGCAGCGCTGGAAGGCGCCGGACTGCTCGACGCCTGGGTACTGCCCGACGGCTCCGTGCTCGCCGATCAGGACGGCAGGCCGGTGGCCGACCTCGTGCTGACCACCATGAGCGCACCGGTGCCAGGCTCGCTGGCCGGGGCACTGCGACCGGACCCCTCGCTTGCTGACGGCAACTGTCCCATGCCGGAGTCCGTGGTGACCGCCCTGCTGGAGCGAGTGCGGCTGGTACCCACGGTCCAGCAGGACTTCGGCGATCATCTGACTGTCGGCCTCGATGGGAGCTGGGCGATCGGTCCGCTTCGTGGTGCGTACCACAAGGACACGTCCGAGTATGTCGGCGCGGCCAGCCGGGAAGCACGCCGCCGCCGCCGTATACACGAGCTGGCGGAGATCCTGCAGGAGCTGGCGGTTGAGCGGCGCCGTCTGAATGAGGTGCTCACCGCGAACGAAGAGTCCGGCCGGCGGCTCACCGACGAACGGGCCGGCGTCCCCGATGACGAGGCTTGGCGGCAGACGGACAACGTGGTCGTCCGTACCCGGACACGGTTCACCCACCAGCTTGCCGTGGTGGCCACCGGGGTGCGGAAGGTGGCGGACGCGGTGGCCAAGGCGGCCGAGCAGGGCAACACCGCCCTCTCCCCGGTTGGCAGCACCCCGATCGAGATCGATGCGCACCCGCTGACCGCCTGGGCCGATGGCGGGCTCGCGGGTCTCGGGGAGCTGGCCGATTCGGTTACGACCCTGGTGTGGGAGCAGGATGTGCGGGTGTTGGACGCGGTCCGCTGGCCCGATGAGGCAGTGTCGCGGATGAGGACGCAGTGCGGACAGGCCATCGCGGTCTTCGACACCGCGACCGAGATTGTCGATCAACGGCAGCGCGATTTGGACGAGCAGGTCCGTGCGCTGCCAAGTCCTGCGGCATTGGCCGAGTGCAGATCCGACCTCGTTGCCAAGGAGACGATGGTCGCCGTCGAGACACGTCAGCTCAAGACCTTTCAACAGGAGGAGACAACCCGGCGAAACGAGGCGGAATCAGCACAAATGGTTGCCGATACCGCGCTCCGGCTAGCCGACCTGACCGGCAAGCAGGAGTGGCTGCCTGAACTGCGCAAGAACCTCGGCCAGTTCCGGGTCGACGGCCAGTCCTGGCTGGGTGCGGCGGCGCTGGCGGAGGAACGGAGCATCGAGGCGGGTCAGCGGACGGCGGACGCCGTCGAGGCAGCCGGGGTGGCGGAGGCCGCACGCCAAGAGGCCGACACCGCCATTGCCACGGCGAAGGACGCGGAGCGCCAGTACGAGCGGCTCAACGCCGACATGGGCAAGCCCTACCAGGAGTTGATGGCCAATCATGCCGAGCTGGCGGCTGGGCTGGTCCATAACGAGGAGGAACTGGCGAAGGCCAGTGCCAAGGAGCTGGAGACGCACGGCGAGGTCCAGCGGCTCGCCGCCGAATCGGCGGCTGCCGGGGAAACCGCCAACCGGGCTCGTCGGGCCCTGGCCGGCGACGCGAACCAGTTCGCCGACCTGCACCGGCTCGGGCTGATCGCCGCCGTGAGCGAGGAGCTGGCAGAGGCCGCCCCGGCGCTGCCGCTCACGTTCGAGGACAGTCCGGACCGACTGCCCGACCTGTGCGCGTGGGCCGCGAGAATCGCGGACGTCGTTCCGCGACAGAGCCGTGACGGCAGGCAGCTGGACGCCGCGCACACCAGGGTCGGCGCCGTTCGCCAAGAGATCGAGGCCCAGCTCGCTGGACGAGTCGTACTCCGGGAGCGCTTCGACCGGGGCAGTGTGCTGGTCGTCACCGGTGCCCGCAATGGCCTCGAACGTCCGCTGCGGGCCACGCTGCGTCAGCTGCTCGACGAACGGAAGGAGATCGACGATCTGCTGCGGGCCAGTGAATCGGAGGTGTTCGAGCGGTTCCTGTCCGACGAGGTGCGGCTTACGGTCAGCAACCACCTCCGTGCCGCGAAGACGCTGCTGTCCCAGGCGAACCAGCTCATGGGCGCACACCCGACGGGATCCGGATTGCGCTTCCAACTGGGGTGGGAGCCAGACCCGAAAGGCGACATGCCCGACCGGGTGCTCGAACACCTGAAGAAGCCGGCGGGCACGCTCTGGCCGAGTCAACGGGCGGAGCTGATCGAGTTCTACCAGAAGCGGATCCAGCGAGAACGAGGCAAGAATCTCGGGATGACCTGGCGAGAGCAGATGGCGCGGCTGCTCGATTACCGGCTGTGGTTCCGGTTTGTGCTGATGGTCAGCCGCGATGACGGACCGCCAGCTCGATTGAGCAGTAGGCTGCACGCCCAGATGTCTGGCGGTGAGAAGGCGATCGCCTTGCACATGCCACTGTTCGCGGCGGCGGCTACGCACTGCCAGGCCAGCCGCATCCGCGTGACGGAGAACAACGACAACGGCCCGGGTTGCCCTCGGCTGATCTTGCTCGACGAGGTCTTCGCCGGGGTCGACGCCGAGAACCGCGGCGCGTTGTTCGCGCTCGTCAAACACCTGGACCTCGACCTCGTGGCCACCAGCGAGTCCGAGCAGGGCCTGCATCCGCAGCTGGACGGTTTGGCGATCTACCATCTTGTCGTCGACCAGGCCTTGGACGGTGTACTCGCGGTACACACCGTCTGGGACGGCCGGGAGGAACACCACATGCTGGAGCACGAGATGAGCGGCCTCGGATGAGTGAGGAGCTGACGGAGATCCTTCCGGCATTGCAGGACAATGGGGAATGGCGTTGGTTGCGCACCACCGTGCTGGACCGTCTTGAGGAGGACGGCAACGCGAAATCGGTGGTGATCAACGTCGATGATCTGACCCGCCGCGAGGTGGACGTGGTCGAGTGGCTGTTGAACTGGAAACCCGGTGTGACGGGCCAGGCCCGTGTCCAGCTCCACGTACTGGAACGGGAACTGAAAGCCAAGCTGACAAACGGGCCGGGGTTGCACGACACGCTTGCCACGATCATCGGCAGGCCGCTGGCCGACTCCCGGGCCCAGCGCCGCCAGGACCGGCTGGACGTCCTGGCACGCAACGAACGGAGCCATGCGGCCCTGATCGCCGCGATCAGCCAGGAACGACGCTTGGCTGATGAACTTCGGCATCTTGAAGAACTTGGTACGGGCGCTGTGCTCGAGGTGCCATCGCAGTCGCGAACCAAGGCCCGATCGTGGTCGGTGTACCACGCGGTGCTCCTCGCCGCCGTCGAGCTCTACCGGCGGCTCGACCTCGGGCAGGAGGTTTCGGCGAAAGAGCTCGCCGGCAGCGCCTGGGGCAATACCAAGGGCTGGACCTTCGCCCGTGAGCTGGCGTTCATGAACCTGATCGGCAAACCGCTCGACGAGGTGTTCGTGGGCTCCGACGTCGAACTTCGGCTGCGTGGGCCGCTCGTCTGGACCGCGGACGACGTGATCGCCGACGCGCGAGCCTGTGAGCCCTGGCTCGGTCTGCCGGCGCGCGGGATCGAACTGCTCGGCGAGCTCGACATCAGGGCGCACGGCATCCTGATCGTCGAGAACATCGACACCTTCCAGCGGGTGTGCGAGTCCGATGACATCACCGACCGATGGCTATGCGTCTTCGGCGGCGGCTACATGCATCGGGGTCTGATTCGGTTCCTCAGCTCGGACGAACTTCCGAAAGACATTCCAATCGCGGCGTGGGGCGACCTCGACGCACACGGCATCCACATCATCACCAAGGCCTCGCAGAAGTCCGGTCGGCCGATCCACCCCGTCGGTATGGACCTGGAACTGTGGCGCGGCGGAAAGAAACGCGTGCAGACCGAGGAACAGCTCGAACGCGCTCGGCAACTGGCCGACACGCTCCGCACGACCGCGGTACCCGAACTGCGGGAGCTGGCGGCCGAGATCGCCAAAACCGGTCAGGGGTGCGAGCAGGAACCCCTGCGGGCACAGGTACTTCCGACTCTCTTGAGGCAGCTCAAGGCGTTGGAGAGGATAGTGCACCAGGTGGGACGTGTGTAACGCACCGCATCCCCGCACATCCGGGATCCCGCCGTCGTCGTTCCTTCGGCCTGAAGACCGGGCCGCGCAGCTGCCTGGCGCACTCAGCTACGACATCGCCGACCTGCACCAGACCGCCATGACTATCTGCTGACCTTCGCCCCGCACAAGGCAACCAACCCGGAGCAGCAGGCCCGCCGCCGCTTCCGCGACGAGCTGCGGCTGATCAAGCTGCTGCCCCGCATCGTCGCCGATATCCAGCAACTCCTCGCACCCGGGGAAGCCGAACCGCTGCCGGAGCACGAGACGGCCGAGTTGGTGTCGCTGTGGGACCCGGAGCTGGGCGTGCTGCCCGCTGGCATCAACTACGCCGGGCAGGCCAGTGGTGGAGGCAGGAGGATCGTCGTGCAGTGGACGGTCGTGCTTGCCACCACCGCGGTCCCGGATCAGGTGCACGGTGCGTTGAGCCGATGGCTGCTGGAGGCCAGCCGGGTATGTGCGTGGGCACCGTGTCGGCCAGAGTCCGGCACTTGTGGGACAACGTCTCCGCTGCAATCGGGGACGGCGCTGCCGTGCTGGTGCACCCGGCTGACAACGAGCAGTCGTCGCGATCCGTACCGCAGGAGACCGCAGGTGCCAGCCCTACGAACTTGACGGGCTCACTGCTCATCCGCTGGCGAGCCCACGGGGACGAATTCCTAGTGCCGTGGTAAACGTGCAGGTCGGGAAGTGTGTGCCCCACACCTGTGGGATGGTCCGCAGCCCACGCGGCCCGGCTCCCGCAAGTCCACCGCGACAGCCGAGACACCAGCGCCGGCGCGCCGAACGGACTCGCGGACGAGTTCGTGTCAACGACGTTCGAATTTTGGTTCTGGCACGGATTCCGGTGCGCCACGAGGCGCTGTTATGTCGGATGGAGGTGAAAGACCGTCAGCGGCACACGACAACAGATGTCGTCAATACGAGACAATTGGACCATGACCCGATACGCCTATGATATGGCCCGCCGGGCGCTCCTCGCGACCTGGGATGTCGGTGTAGGAAGCGTGGCTGAGTTGGTCGCGGAACTGCCGACCTCGGTTGTCGACGACGATGGGATCCGGCTGGGCCACGCCCTCACTCAGCTATCTCGTTGCGCCTGGCGGACCTACACCCACCCGGCGAGTGCAGCTGGCAGCGTCGAGATCAACACGGAGGGGTGGCGACGTGAGCAGGAGCGGGAAGCCCTCGCCGCCGTCATCGAGGCGATCAGGAGTCCCCATCTCCCTCAGGGTGACGGCACGATGGTGCAGGAGTACAGCCCGGTCACAGAGTCCGCGCACCAGGTCGGGCGCCAACTGCACCGCGTCGCCGACAGTGCCTTGGTGGAGCGGATCGTGGCCGATGCCGAGGCGGAACTTGCCGCGATCGAGGCAGCCGAACGCGGCGACTTCAGCGGGCGTGCCCGGCAGGCCGTGCAGCTTACCCGGGCCGATGCTTCCCCCGTTCAGGTCAGCGCCGCGGATGCCATCCTGCAAGAGCACCCGCTTGGGAGTGATCGGTTGTTCGCAGAGGTCGATCCCGTCGCAGCGTCCGTGGCCGCGGCGCACTGGTTGCAGGCGGCGGCCGATGTCGCCGGTGAGGCGGCGGGACGCGATCCGAGGCAGGTAGTGCTCGAAGCCGATGACATCGAGGCCATTCAGGTACGTACCCCGACCCTGGTGCTTGAACGCCTCAACGATGGTGAGACGCCGCGACAGGTCGTCACCAGCCTGATTGCTGAGGCGATGGTCGCGGCCACCGGGCACATCCCTGACCTGGCGGCCCTGATTGAGCAGATTAACGAGGCAGAGGCGCAGGCTCGGCGATTGGGAAAGCAAGTCGGAGAAGTTCGGGAGGCGCTGATGCCTGACCGGATCACCACGCTGGATCCGGCTCGGCCGGCGCAAGATCTGCTCGAAGACCTTCTGGACGGCATCCGCGGTTGCTGGCTGCTCTACCGGGAGTACGACGACGGTCCGGTGGAGCACGACCCAAGTCAGGACGAGCCGTCCGAAGAAGACTATGACGCCCATGACGAGCAGGTCGACGAGATGTTCTTCGACGAGGTCCGGGGTGAGGCAGAGAGCAACCGGGAGCGCCTGCTGTAGTTCACATCCCAGTCCATCCGACAAGGCGACCGTGGTGCTCACGTCGCCGTGTTCGCCTGGGCGGGGCGCTCTCTGATCATGGCCACCAGCGTTCTGGCGAGCGTGGCTCCGATCCGGAACCGCTTGCGGAGGGTCTCCGCGGAGATCGGCCGATGATGCATTTCCCAGTGCTGGCGGTCTTCGTACCGTGCACGTTGGAGCAGTTCGTCCAGCCGGTTCGGTCTGCCGCTGCTGGTTGATTGCTGTGCTTCCGGGGGTCGAACTGGTTCGGGCTCCCGGATTGGCTCAGAGCGTGCGGGCTGGTGCCGGACGGATTCGGTGGTGGTGGCGATGGTGTGCAGGATGCCGGGGCCGACCTCTGCCCAGCCGATCAACAGCAGTGGGCCGACCGCGTCGAAGGCTGCTCGGCCCCAGTGGCCGGTGATGATCGGGTCGGCGATGTTGAGCGCGAGTGTCACCGTGCTGCAGAAGATCAGCAGGCGGCGGGCCGGGCGCAGCAGCTGAGGTGCGGCGCCGGTCACCGCGAGGTGCCGGATGGCGAGCAGGAGGCCAAGGATCGACAGGTCGACCGCGGGTGCCACGAGTGGGGCGATCCAGACCGGCACGCCCAGGCGGAGGGCCAGGCTCAGCACGTTGCCGAAGCCGAACAGGAAGGTCAGGCCGACGACCGTGGCCATGATCGCGGTCACCGCGCGGATGATCGGGTCCGGCCTGGCGGAAGCCGTGGAAGGAGGGTGCTGGCGCTCAGACATTTTCGCCGATCCCCATGCGCAGCTGGGTTTCCTGGGCTCGTTCGGCGGCGGCGCTCTCGCCATAGTGGCGAGGCATGTCCTCGGAGGTCCAGCCGAGCAGGAGCATGAGGTCGCCGGTGTCGCCGCCGGCGCGTTTCCATTCGTGGGCGAAGTTGTGGCGCCACCGGTGGGCGTGGACGCCGGTCAGGCCCACCCGTAGGCCCCGGCGTTTGATCATGATCTTGATGCCGTTGGGGGCCAGCCGCCGGGCGCCGCGTTCGGCGAGCCAGAGGTGGGGCAGGTTCGCGCCGACGTGTTTGTCCCGGGCTCGGAGGTAGCGGCTGAGGGCGCGGGCGGTTCGGGGGCCGAAGCGGACTCGGCGGTCCCTGTTGCCTTTGCCGTGGTAGTGGACGGAGTCGGTGTTGAGGTTGAGGTCGTCGAGGTTGACGTTGCCGACTTCGGAGAGGCGGGCGCCGGTGTTGTAGTACAGGCGAATGAGCGCCTCGTCACGGAGATTGACGAAGGACTTGCCTTTGCAGGTGGTCAGGACCTTCTTGGTGTCCTCGTCGCGGATGACCGGGATGAGCTTCTTGGGGGGCTTGGGTTGCCTTACCCGCTCCATGGGGGACCGGTCGATTTCCTCCTCGTCGTCCCGGAGCCATTTGAAGAACTGCTGCAGGCCCTTGTGCTTGTTCAGCGCCGTGGCGGCGGAGCGGGTCTCGATCATCCACGCCTGGAAGGACTCGACGTGTGCCCTGGTGACCGCGGTGGGGTCCTCGGCGGCCTCGTCGGCGTCCGGGTCGGGGGAGTGCTCGGCCAGGTAGCCGGCGAGCTGGGCGGCGGCGAGGAGGTAGTTGTAGCGGGTGGTCTCGGGGTAGTTGCCTGAGCGCAGGGTGCGGTCCCAGTCGCGCAGGAAGCCGGAGAAGGTCGTGGACAGGTCGGCGGTGAGCTTGTCCAGGTCGAGCAGAGGCATCGGGCGGTCCTCCGAGTCAAGGTGTCGCTGAGCGGCGTGCTCGACCTCGAAGGCAGTGCCAAGATCATAAAAAAGGAGTCCTCGCAGGTGGTGACCTGCGAGGACTCCTCAGACCGTCGGGACGACAGGATTTGAACCTGCGACCCCTTGACCCCCAGTCAAGTGCGCTACCAAGCTGCGCCACGTCCCGGTCTTGCGTTGTTCTCTCGAACGTGGTGAAGCCTAGCGCACCGCCCCACCCACCCGGAAATCGGGCCCCCCGAAGTGATCATGACCGACCCGCCGGTGCCACGAATGGACGCATGATCGCGCCGAATTTGCCGGACCGGGAAGTTCGAACAACCCCCTGACCTGCGTGGACGGCTCGCTGTACAACCGGCGGGCTGGATCAGGGCCGATCAGGGGGTTGATGCTGTGCGGGGTTGGCCGAGGCGCTTGCTGGGGAAGAAGTCGTCGGTCGGCCGGCGCATGGCGCGGGAATCCCCCCTCCCGCCGCAGCGTTCCTCCCATCCCCTCGGGACGAACTCTCCTGCCGTGCGCCGGTTGTCCTGGCCTACCGAGATGAAGAACGGGAAGCCGTGGGCCGCGGGATCCCTGGATGGTGTGTGCCACGCGCTGACCCCCGTGCGCACGCCGTTCCGGTGGACCCCTCCTCGACACTCCGCCGGCCCGCGCCCGCGGCTCTCCCCAACTCCCGCCCGGCCCGGCCGGTCGCCACGCCCCGTGACTGACCAGGGCGTTCGGGGGCGGGAAAGTGTGTCCGGCGGGACCATTGACAGCTCGTTGACGCCGCGTTGACAGCCCTGCGCTTTGCTGTGGGTCGAGGGGACACAGAAAAGGGGCCGCCGCCATGGGCTTGAGCTTGTCCAATGAGGTTGAGGGCACGACGTCGCTGAAATCCGTTGTCCCGGTCGGCGTGGGCGGCAACTCCGCGTTCCTGCGGGCCGCGGAGCCGCGCGACCGGATCACCGTCGCGGTGCGGGTGGACGACCAACTACTGGCCGCGGAGATGATTCCGCAGCTCGCTCTCTCGCCCGACCTGCACTTGCTGGCTGCGGGTGAGAGCGCTCCAGCGGACGTGGTGCTGGTGCTCGGCAACAGCGTCACCGACGAGTTGATCGACGATCTGGCCGCGATGGCCGACCGTGCCGAGAACTTCGCCCAGCGGGTGGTGCTGGTGGCCGGACCGTTGCGGGAACGCCACCTCAGCCGGATCTTCGGGGTCGGCGTGGTCAGCATCCTGCCCCGCCGCGACATCTCCGCCCGCCTGGTGACCAGGGCGCTCATCGCCACCAGGGCGGGCGGCGCGGTGCTGCCGGAGAAGCTGACCCGGTGGCTGGTCGACGAGGCCCGCGGCTTCCAGAGCGATCTGCTGGCCAAGCAGGGGCTGACCTCCGGCGGGCTGACCGCGCGCGAGGTCGAGGTGCTGCGGCTGATCGCCCAGGGTGAGGACACCGCGCACATCGCCACCCAGCTCAGCTACTCCGAGCGCACCATCAAGAAGATCATGCAGGACCTGCTTTCCCGGCTGGAACTGCGAAACCGGGCGCACGCGGTCTCCTACGCGCTGCGCGTCGGGGCCATCTGAGCCGGCGATTCCCCGGGGCCGCAGGCGAAAAAGCCGGACTGTGCGGGGGATTACACTAGAGTTCCAGGCAGCAAGGGGAGCTCAGTGAAGCAGGGGCTGGCGTTCGGATTGCTCGGGCCGGTTCGTGCCTGGCACGACGGAGCCGAGCTGAACCTCGGGTCACCGCAACAGCGACTGACCCTGGCCACATTGCTGCTGGCGGACGGGCGGGCGGTCCCGGTCGAGGAGATCGCCGCCGCCCTGTGGGGCGAGTCGGTGCCCCGCGCGGCCCGCGGCACCATCCGCACCTACGTCCAGCGGCTGCGCCGGGTCCTGGAGACCGGCGAGGCCGATCCGGTGATCGTCTCCACCGGTGGCGGCTACGCGGTCCGGGTGCCCGAGGACGCCGTCGACCTGGGCCGGTTCCGCCGGGACGTGCGCGCGGCGGAGGCCGCCAGGGCGCGCGGGGAGATCAGGGCCGCCGCCGAGCTGTACAAAAGCGCGGTCCAGGAGTGGGACGGCGAGCCCCTGGCCGGGCTGCACGGCGAGACCGCCGACGCCGAACGCGCCCGGCTGCGCCGCCGCAGGCTCGGCGTGGTCGAGGAGCTGGCCGGGCTCGAACTGGACCTGGGCCGCTGCCCCGACCTGGTGGAGCGGCTGGCTGCCGAGGCACAGGCCGAACCGCTGCGGGAGCGGCTGCACGAGCTGCTGATGCTCGGCCTCTACCGGGCCGGACGGCAGGCCGAAGCCCTTGCCGTCTATGACAAACTGCGCACCCTGCTGGCCGAGGAACTGGGCGTGGACCCTGGCCCGACCGTGCGCGAACTGCACTACCGCATCCTGCGCGCCGACCCCGAACTGCTCGGTGGCCCACGCGAGCAGCCCAAGGTCACTCCGGCCGCCACCCCGGTGGTCACCCCGGCCCAGCTGCCGCCGGACCTGCCCGCCTTCATCGGCCGCGCCGCCGAACTGGCCGCGCTGACCATGCCGGACCCGCCGGAGCAGAGCTGCCCCGCGGTCGCCGTCGTGCACGGCACCGCCGGGGTCGGCAAGACCACCTTCGCGGTCCGCTGGGCACACCAGGTGGCCGCGGACTTCCCGGACGGCCAGCTCTACGTCGACCTGCGCGGATTCGAACCCGAGGAGGTCGTGGTGGAGCCGCGGGAGGCGGTGTGGGGCCTCCTGGATGCGTTGTGCGTACCTACTCAGCTCCGCCCGGACCGCCTGGACGCGCTGACCGCGCTCTACCGCAGCGTGCTCGCCGAGCGCCGCTGCCTGATCCTGCTGGACAACGCCCGCGACACCGCCCAGGTGCTGCCGCTGCTGCCGGGCAACCCGAACTGCTTCGTGCTGGTCACCAGCCGGGTCGAGCTGTCCGGGCTGGTCGCGGCCACCGGCGCGCACACCGTGGCGCTGGACATCCTCAGCGAGGAAGACGCCACCGCCTTCCTGGCCCGCAGGCTGGGCCGGGCCCGGGTGGCGGCCGAACCCGAGGCGGTGCGCGCGATCATCGCCGCCTGCGCCCGGTTGCCGCTGGCCCTGGCCGTGGTGTGCGCCCGCGCCGCGTACCACCCGGCGTTCAGCCTGGCCGCGGTCGCCGAGGAACTGGAGGCCGCGCGCGGCGGGCTGGACGCCTTCACCGGCGCGGACAGCCGCTCCGACGTCCGCTCGGTGCTGTCCTGGTCCTACCGCGCGTTGTCCGTGCCCGCCGCCCGGCTGTTCCGGCTGCTCTCCTTCCACCCCTCCACCAGCATCGACCTGCGTGCCGCGGCCAGCCTGGCCGGTCTGCCGGTGGCCCGCGCGCAGGCACTGTTCCGCGAGCTGACCGCCGCCCACCTGGTCGCCGAGATCGCGCCCGGCCGCTTCCACACCCACGACCTGCTGCGTGCCTACGCCCTGGAACTGGTGGCCGCCCAGGACAGTGCCGCCGACCAGCGCGCGGTGCTGCGCCGCGGCCTGGAACACCACCTGCACACCGCCTACACCGCGGCCAGGGTCCTGTCCGCGCACCAGGACCTGCCCACCCCCGGCGAGCCCGATCCGGCGGTCAGCCCCCGCGGTTTCGCCAGCTACGAGCAGGCCCTGGACTGGTTCATCCTGGAACACCCGGTGCTGATCGGCCTGACCCAGCGCGCCGCCACGGCCGGGTTCGAGCGCCAGGCCTGGATGCTGGCCTGGATGATGCGGCACTACCTGGACTGGGCAGGCCACTGGCGTGACCTGGAAACGGTGAACCGGACCGCGCTGCGCGCCGCCACCGACATCGGCGACACCCTGGGCGTGGCCTACGCCCGTCGCGGCATCGCCCGGATCGAGGCCCACCACGGCCGTTTCGGCGCGGCCCGCACGCTGCTGGCCGAGTCGCTGACCGGGTTCACCGTCGCCGGCGACACCCTGGCCCGCGCCTACACCCACCGCCAGGCCATCGGCGTACGCCAACTCGAAGGCGACTACGCGGGAGCCCTGGAAGAAGCCACCGCCGCCCTGGCCCTGTTCCGCGCCGCGGGCTCCGCGGTCGGCGAGGGCGCCGGCCTGCTCGGCCTGGCCGCCAACCAGACCCGCCTCGGCCGCCCCGAGGACGCCCTGGTCTCCGGCGGCCGGGCCCTGGATCTGCTGATGGCCGCGGGCGACCTGTACGACCTGGCCCTGACCCTGGAGGTGCTCGGCCGCGCGTGCGCCGCACTGGGCCGCTTCGCCGAGTCCGCGGGCTATCGCGAACGCGGCATCGAGCTGTCCAAGTCCATGGCCAACCGAGGCGACTTCGTCACCTCCTTGCTGCACCGCATGGTCACCTCGGCGCTGATCTACCTGAGCGAGGCCCGCTACCAGGCAGGCCAGCACGACCGCGCGAACGCCGCCCTGCGCGAGGCCCTGACCAGACTGCACGACGAACTGAACGAGCCCTACCTGGTGATCGGCGGCGGCGACGGCGCCACCGAGGACGCCCTCCGCGACGTGCTGGCCACCCTGGCCGAGTTCCTGGCAGACCCGGACGAGGACGCGGACTGGTACGACCGAGCAGGCACAGTCCTGCACAAGGTAGCCAGCACCGCCGAAGAACTGGGCCTGGGCGCGTACCTGACGGAATAACCACCAGCGCCTTCCCCCAAGGTCCCAGCCCTATCTCCAATGGCTCGGGCACACGATTCCGGAACTGGCTCAGTTCGTACGACCGTTGGTCAGCCGTGGCCCGGGGTGCTCGGCGCCCACTCCTCGCCCCACTCGACATCCCGTGCCGCCCGGTAATCCGCCCCGTGCCGCTTCGTCACGGTCACCTCGGCCAGCCCATCCACCCCCGTGCACAACCGCAACGCCACCAGCCCCTTCCGCTTCACCGGATGCCGCAACACCCGATTAGCCGCCCGCCCCGCCACAACCCCAGTCCCACCAGACCCCTCGACCCCCAACGCCCCCGCCCCAGCCACCGCCACATACGAGAACTTCTCGTCCTCGAAGTTGAGCGACCCCTCCTTGATCACCCGATGCGCCCCAACCCGCGGCAACCGAGCCGAAAAATGGCACCAATCCTGCCCCGGCGGAATCGGGCAATCCCGCTGATGCGGACAAGGCGCCACCACCGCCCGCTCCTGCCCGATCAACTCATCCCGCGCCCGCACAATCCGCTCATACCCCGCGGGCGTGCCCGGTTCGATCAACACCAGCAACCCAGCCGACTGAGCCAGCCACCGCACCGTCGCCGCCCGGGTCGTCTCCGGCAGCTCGCCCAGCACATACGACAGCGTCACCACATCCGCCCGCGGCGCCTCCGCCGCCGGGTCGATCCGTCCCCGCTGCCACACCGTCTCCCGCAGTCGCGGCGCCTCCGCCATCAACCGCCGCCCCAGCGCGACGACTTCCGGCGCCTGCTCCACCACCGTCAACTCGCCCAGCGACGGCCAGGTGTCCGTCGCCGCCCACACCGCCGTCCCCGTTCCGCCGCCGACGTCGATCAGGCTGCGGGGGGCGAAATCCGGGAGCTGGCGGGCGATCTCGGTCAGGGCGGAGCGGACGGCGGCATAGGTGCCGGGCATGCGGTAGCCGGCGTAGGCGGCGGCGTCGACCGGGGTGACCAGGATGGGGGTGGTGGCGGCTTCGCCCTGGCGGTAGCGGATGATCAGGCGGGTGACCGCGCGGGCCAGTTCCTGTTGCGGGAAGCGGCGCAGGGCAGTGTCCACTGCGGACTGGAGCTGCTCGGGCAGGGCGGTCATGGCCGGAATTCTGCCTGGTCACCGCCGGGGCCTGGCGCGGGGATCGGCGGCGTGGCATCGGGGTGTTCGGCGCCGGACACCCCGATGACCTGCCTCGCCGCGACCGGCGGCCCACCGCCGGGTCAGGCCGCGACGATCCCGGCCAGTTCCGGTGCGACCTTCCCGGCCAGCGTGTGCGCCTGCTCCCGGGACTGCGCCGCCAGTTCGCGTAGTTCGGCCATGGCGGGGTTGACGTCGGCCAGGGTCAGTTCGGCGTCGACCACGCGCACGTCCATCGCGAAGACGTCGTGGAGGATCCGGTGCAGCCATGGCGTGCCGTGGTCCCAGCCCTCGCGCGGGGTGCCCGGCCCGTAGCCGCCGCCGCGAGCCACGATCAGCGCCGCCGGCCGGCCCTTGAGCGGCTGCTGACCTTTCGCGGGGGACAGGCGCGGTTCGGTGAGCAGCAGGTCGATCCAGGCCTTGGCCTGGGTTGGCACGCCGAAGTTGTACAGCGGGGCGGTCAGCAGCAGGCCGTCCGCGCCGAGCAACTCATCGGCCAGTTCGGTGGCCAGCTTCGCCGCCGCGCGCTGCTCGTCGGTCCACTCCTCGGCCGGGGTCCAGACCGTGGACACCGACTGCGGCCAGACGTCGGCGGGCAGCGGGTGTCGGCCCACGTCCCGGCGGCGGACCGGGGTGCCGGGGCGGGCGGCCAGCCAGTTCTGCTCGAAGGTGTCGCCCAGCGCCCGGCTGACCGAGCCCTCGGTCCTGATGCTCGTGTCCACGCGCAGCAGAGTCATCGTCTTCCCTCCACAAGAAGCGCTGCTCTCCAGAACAGCTGTCGACAAGATGTTCTGTTCAACAGACTATCTTGTCAACAGAACGTATTGTGAGCCACAGCGGCGGACTATGCTGAGTAGGTGGACCAGCACCAGCAACGACCTGCGCAGTTCGACTTCGGCCTGGCGTTGAGCGCGGTCGTGCGGGGGTACTTCAAGGCGGCTGATCGCGCCGTGGACGACCTGCCCGGTGGCCCGCGCGGTTACCAGGTGCTCTCCGCCGCGGCCCGCGGTGAGGCGCCCAGCCAGATCGCGCTGGCCCAGCAGCTCGGTGTGGACCGCACCGTGATGACCTACCTGCTCGACGACCTGGAACGCGCCGGATTCGTCGAGCGCCGCCCCGATCCGGCCGACCGCCGCTCCCGGCAGATCGTGATCACCGAAACCGGCCAGGCCGAGCTGTGCCGACTGGAACGCAGGCTCAGCGCGGTCGAGGACACCGTGCTGACCCCCCTCGACGAGTCCGAGCGCGCGGTGCTGCGCGGGATGCTGGCCCGGCTGGCCGCCTACGCCGGCGACGTGCCCAACGCCTGCCAGGTCGCCGAACACGCCCTGGCCGCCGAGAAACTGGGCCCGGCCGGGCTGCCGTAGCTGGTCCGACGCACCCGGTCCGCCCTGGTCACAGGTGTTCGCGGCCCCACGCGCCGAGCGGGCGCAGCGCCTCGTTGAGCGCCGCGCCGCGTGCGGTCAGTGAGTACTCCACGTGCGGCACGGGACCCGGATGGCTGTCCCGGTGCACGATCTCGTCGGTCATCAGCTCGCGCAGCTGGTCGATGAGCACCTTGTCGCTGACCCCGGGCAGCAACCGCCGCAGCTCGCCGAACCGGCGTGGCCGCGGGCTGAGCGCCCACAGGATGTGCACCTTCCACTTGCCGGTGACCACCTGCATCGCGGCCTCCACCGCGCAGTGCGTCAGCCGCGTCCGCACCTTCATCCGCCCACCCCCAAGTCGAGGCCAGGATAACTCCGGCGGGGCACTTACCTTGATGTGCGTACTTGAGCGCGATTCCCCGCCGACCTAGGTTGGAAATGTGATTACGGTGCTGGGGCTCGGCAGGATGGGCGCGGCGATCGCCGGTGCTTTCCTGAATTCCGGATATGCGACGACGGTGTGGAACCGGTCCGCTGACAAGGCGGATCCTTTGCTGGCACGCGGTGCGCGAAAGGCGGCCGACGTCGCCGCCGCGGTCGCCGACAACGACATTCTGCTGGTGTGCGTGCTCGATTATCCGGCGCTGTACGAGGTGCTCGAACCGGTACGCGACAACCTGTCCGGCAAGGTGCTGGTGAACCTCACCTCCGGACTGCCCAGCGAGGCCCGCGCGGCCGCGGACTGGGCGCGCGGACTCGGTCTGCGCTATCTCGACGGCACCGTGCTGGCCGTGCCCCCGGCGGTCGGTCAGCCCCAGACTCAGCTATTCTATGCCGGTGACCGGCAGGTTTACCGGGAGTGCGAGTCAGTGCTCGGCGCGCTGGGCAGCCCGGTGTACTTCGGCGCCGACCCGGGCAGCGCGGCCCAGTACGACCTGGCCCTGCTCGGCATCCTGTGGGCCACGCTGACCAGCGCACTGCAGGGGTTCGCGCTGACCGGGTCGGGGGAGCGGCTGCTGCCCTTCGTCGAATCCTGGCTGACGAATGTCGTGCTGCCCAGTATCCGGGGCGCGGCGAAACAGGTTGATTCCGGCGACTACGGCGGCGCAGTGTCCACCGTTTCCCTGAACGCGCACGGACTGGCCAAGATAATCCAGGCCGGGCGCGAACAGGGAATAGCGCCCGACCTGATGGCGCCCATCAAGGAATTCCTGGACCGGCGCCTCGCCGACGGATTCGGTCAGGACAGTCTGGCCAGCATTGTCGAGGTCATCCGGAACCCTGATGCACCGCGGCCAGCCGGGCCAGTTCGTCGTCGGTGAGCCGCAGCGACCCGGCCGCGATGTTGGCCGCCAGGTGCTCCGGGTTGCCGGTCCCGGGAATCGCCAGCACGTGTGGGCCCAGCTGCAGCGTCCAGGCCAGCCGCACCTGGGCCGTGCTCACCCCGCGCGCGGTGGCGATGGCCACCACCTCGGTGTCCTCCGCTCCGCCCGCGCCGGACTCCTTGCCCGCGCCGGCGATGGCGAAGAACGGCACGAACGCCACCCCCTGCGCACCGCACAGGCGCAGGAAGTCGTCCTGACGCGCGGGCGCGCCGAGACCGTACTGGTTCTGCACGCACACCACCGGCGCGATGGCCTGCGCCTCGGCCAGGTGGTGCGCGCGCACGTTGGAGATGCCCAGATGCCGGATCAGCCCGGCCTGGCGCAACTCGGCCAGCGCGCCGAAGCGCTCGGCGATCGACTCCGGGCCGTGCACCCGCAGGTTCACCACGTCCAGGTGATCCCGGCCGAGCTGCCGCAGGTTCTCCTCGACCTGGCCGCGCAGCTGGTCGGGCCGGGCCAGCGGCAGCCACTCGCCCGCGGGGTCCTTGCCGGGACCCACCTTGGTGGTGATCACCAGGTCCTCTGGGTAGGGCGCCAGCGCGGTGTTGATCAGCTCGTTCGCCGAGCGCAGCGGAGAGAAGTAGAAGGCGGCGGTGTCGATGTGGTTCACGCCCAGCTCGACCGCGCGCCGCAGCACCGAGATCGCCCGGTCCCGGTCGCTGGGGGAGCCGTCGGCCTGGTGCGTCAGGCGCATCGCGCCGAAGCCGAGGCGGTGCACGGTCCGGTCGCCGAGCGTCCAGCTGCCCGCGTCCGCGGCGGTGATCGTCTCCGAGGTCATGGCGGAAGTCTGCCCCGCCACCCGACCACCCGCGCACCAGGGACGTCGTCCGGCAACCCGGCTGCCGCCCGTTCGTCTACCGACCGGTCGGTAGACGAACGGGCGGGCCGGCGGGTCAGCCAATGCCGGTCGGCTTGGTCCTGGTCGGCGGCGGCGTGGTCGGCCGGGTCGTGACCGGCGGTCTGCTCGGCGTCGTGGTCACCGGCCCGCCGCCGGCGCTGGTGGTCGGCGGCGGCGTGGCGCTCACCGTCCGCGTCTTCGACGGCTGCGGCCTGCGATCCCCGATATCGGAGAGATCCACCGGCCGCGGCCGATCGCTGTGCAGGTACCGCCGTTCCACCTCCGGCAGCCCCGCCACCCGCATCCCGCTCATGATCCCGCCGTGCCCGTTGTCCCCGTTCATCGCGCGGAACCAGGTGCGCGCCGAGTACTTCCCGCCGTAGATGTAGCGCCCGGACGAGCAAGGCCGCGGCGGCTGGTTCACCCCGGAATCGCACAGCGTCTGCGGCGCGGGCGTGTCGTCGAAGGTGAACACCGCGGCCGACAACTGCGGGGTGAACCCGAGGAATCCGGCCGACTTGTGCTCCTGGGTGGTGCCGGTCTTGCCAGCCATCGGCCGGTCCCACTTCACCCCGCGCGCCGCGGTGGTCGCGGTGCCGCCCTGGGTGTCCTTGCTCAGCGCCACGGTCATCGCGTTGGCCAGCCCCGGCTGCACCACCTGCTCGCACGCCTGATCGCGCACCGGGACCGGGTTGCCGCGGCGGTCCAGCACGGTCTCGATCGGACTCGGCGGGCACCACTTGCCCTCACTGGCCAGGGTGGCGCCGACGTTGGCCAGTTCCAGGGTGCTGGTCGGCGTCGGGCCGAGGGTGAAGGAACCGAAGTTCTGCTCGGCGAAGAACCTACCGATCGGTCGTTTCTTGCGGTCCTCCGCGGCGATCATGGTGCCCAGCGACCGCAGCCCGAGCCGCTGCGCCATGTCCACCGCGGCCTTGACCCCGACTCGCTCCAGCAGGTGCACGAACGTGGTGTTCGGCGATTTTGCCAGCGCGTCCTGCAGGCTCATCCGGGCCGGGTACTCACCCGCGTTCTGCACGCAGTACTTGCGCAGCCCCAGCGCGCCCGGCGGGCAACTGGCCGCGCCGCCGAGGAAGACGGGGGAGACGTAGGAGTCCGGCACCGGCACCGATTCGGTGATCGTGCCGCCCTGTTCGAGCAGCGCGGCGGCGGTGAAGATCTTGTAGATGGAGCCCGCACCGTGGTTCTGCGGCGCGTAGGGCAGGCCGAGGGTGGTTTCCCGCGCGTCGCGGTTGAGACCGTAGGTGCGGTTGGCGGTCAGCGCGATGACGCGGTGTTTGTCCTTGCCGGGCTGGACGATCGCCATCGCGTTGGCCACATTCCGGGTCTGCGGCGGCACTTCGGCGTCCACCGCGGCCTTGGCCTTGGTCAGCGCGTCCCGGTCCAGGGTGGTCTTGACGGTGTAGCCGCCGCGACGCAGATCGTCCCGCTGGAAGCCGGAGTTTTCCAGGTATTTCAAGGCATAGTCGCAGAAGTAGCCCGCGTCGCCGGTGCCGACGCAGCCGTTGGCCGGCCGCGCGGGCGTGGGCACGATGTCCAGGTTGGTCTTCTTCTCCGCCGCGCCGACCGCGGCGGGCAACCGGCCCTGCCGGACCATTTCGTCGAGAACCACGTTGCGCCGCACCAAAGCCCGCTCCGGATGCCGGTACGGGTTCAACGCACTCGGCTCGTTCACGATCCCGGCCAGCAACGCGGCCTGGGCGACGGTCAACTTGTCCTGCGTGGTGTCGAAGTACGCCCGCGCCGCGGCCTGGATGCCGAACGCACCCTGCCCGAACGGCACGGTGTTGAGGTACCGGGCCAGGATCTCGTCCTTGCTCAGGGTGTGCTCAAGCTGCAACGCGATCCGCAACTCGCGCACCTTCCGCGCCATCGACTGCTCCTGCGCGCGGGTCCGCTCCACCGCGGTCTCGGCCGAGATGTGCGTGAGGTGGTTCTTCACGTACTGCTGGGTCAACGTCGACCCACCCTGCGAAATCCGCCCGGACACCGCGTTGGCCAGCGCCGCCCGCCCCAACGCCACCGGATCCACCCCCTGGTGGTCGTAGAAGCGATGGTCCTCGATCGCGACCAGCGCCGACTTCACCGAGTCCGAGATCTCCGCGGCCGGCACCGGCACCCGGTACTGGTCGTACACGTGCGCGAACGGCCGCCCCTCGCTGTCCAGCAACGCGGTCATCTGCGGCGCCTCATCCGCGATCAACGCCGCCGCGGTCCGGTCGACATCGTCACTGGCCAGCACCGCGACCGTGCCCGCACCCCCGGCCAGCGGAAACAACACCCCCGCCGCCAGCATCCCGCCCAACGCGCACAACCCCACCAACTTCAGCACCCCGACCACAACCCGCCGCCCCCGAGGAGCCACCGGCTCAGCCTCGTCCAGCAGGGTGTCGAACGGTGTGCCCGTGGATCCCGTCATCGCGACCAGCCCGCCGTTCGGAGTGCCCAGGTACCTCCCATGGTGGTAGCCCAGGGCATGCCCAGGCAACCAACTCGATCAGGTGGCGTGTCGCCGACCGCGTGTCGCGCCCCGCGTGTCCCACGCCCCGGCTGGCGCGCCCGGCGCGCGTGACCCACCAGCCCTGCGCGTGACCCTCCAGTCCCGCGTGACCCTCCAGCCCGTCGCGTCCGACCTCACCGACCAGCCCGTCGCGCCGTAGCTCCCCGTCGCGCCCGCCTGCCCGACCGATCGACCGGCCCGACCGGCCCGCCACGCTGGACCCCTGGACCCACTCCTGGCCCGCGCCCGCCCCGCCCCCGCCACCGCTTCCTCTGCGGAACGCTTTTCAAGCCGAAAAGGTTGCTTCCCCGTCTGGATCTTGACCCCGATCAGGTCCATCCGACCCACCCAAGCCACTCCACCGGAGCCGCCACCCCAACCCGCTCCGAACGTACCAAAGGCCCCGCCACCAGGCGGGGCCCTCAGTCACAACCCACTCAGCTCACCTCGTCCAACCGGCCAGCCGACCCTCCAACCGGCCCCAACATTCACCCGATCAGTGAGCAATCCGAAGTCAACCCGATCCGGGAGCCATCCGAGAACAGCCCGTTCAGCCCGACCAGGAAGCCAGCCGAGATCAGGGAGCCATCCCGAACCAGTTGAACGTCTCCACCATCTGCCGAGTGGTCCCCACGTACCGCGGCCCGGTCAGCTCCCACCGGTTCACCGTCCGGTAGCTCCCCGGCTTCAGGCTCTCGTCCTCAGCGGTCTCCGGGTCGTCGTCCACCGGCACGTACTCGTTGATCACCCGGCGGGTCAGCGTCACGTCCAGCGACTCGTACGCCGACTGGTTCTTCAGGTAGTCCCCGTCCCCGTGGTCCCACGCGCGCCCCGGGTCCGCCAGCTTCAGCTGCACGGTGTTCCCGCCGAAGGAACCCTTGGCCGCGACCACAGTCACGATGTGCCCGCCGTTGCGCTCCAGGCTTCCGGTCTGCGGGCCGGTCTTGTAGCGGCCGTAGACCATCTGCACGGGGCCTTCGTTGAGCTTCTTGGCCAGGTCGCCGGAGAAGTCGGCGGCGGTGTGCGAGCTGATGTTGCCGTTGGTGATGGTCCAGCCTGCGTCCCTGGCCTTCTTGGTGGCGATGGTGAAGGCGTTGCGCAGGTTGCCCATGCTGGTGCCGCCGTCGTACTTGGCGTCGATGCCGATGCGCCAGATGGAGTTGGTGATGACGTTGTAGTCGGCCTGGTCCTTGGGGTTGAGGTTGCGCAGGTCGGTGGTCTGCCAGCCGACGGGGGCGTTCTTCTCGTTGGCCCAGTAGTGCAGCACGTTGTACAGCGAGGCGGGGCCGCAGTAGGCGTTGCCGTCGTTCTCCAGGCCGGCCCGGAACTGGTCGACGTCGCTGACGCCGCACTGCTTGACGTCGAAGTCGGCGCCCTGGACGTCGGTGGAGCGGACGCACGCGGGGGGCGGCGCGATGTCCGCGGCGGCGGTTCCCGGGAGCGCGGCCGCGGTGGCGGCGGCCGCGGCGGCGGCGAGAATCAGGGTGCTGGCCTTGCGGATCATGGCTCCTACCTTCGGTCTGCGCCGCCCCTCGCGGCGTGTTAGGTAGAGCCTGTTCTGCGGGACCCCCCAAGGTCATGAGGGGCGATCCCTCATCTCGGCGCGGACCCCCTACACGAGTGCCTGGGCCAGGTCGCGGCGGCCGGCGATGCCGAGTTTGGTGTAGATCCGGCCGAGGTGGTTCTCCACCGTCTTGGGGGTCACGAACAGCTCCTGGGCGATCTCCCGGTTGGCCCGCCCGGCCGCGGCCAGGCCGGCGACCCGGCGTTCGCTGGCGGTGAGCGCCTCGGGACCGGCGAACATCGGCCGCCGCGGCCGGTCGCCCAGCGCTTCCAGGGCTTCGATCGCGCGTTGCCGCAGGGCCGCGGACCCGCAGTCTCCGGCCAGGTCGATGCCCCGGTGCAGCACCTCCCGCGCGTCGCCCCGCCGCCGCGCCACCCGCAGCGCCTGGCCCAGGTCGACCAGCGACCGGGCCAGTTCCAGCCGCGCCGGACCGGTTTCCAGCACCGCGATCGACTCGGTCAGCAGGGCCAGTCGCCGGTCCGGATCGGCGTGCGCGAACAGCCGCAGTGCCGCGCCCACCTCGGTCGAGGCGCCCCAGCGCCGTGCGATGGCCAGCTGTTCCGCGGCCAGTTCGAGGGCCTCGCCGGTGTCGCCGAGCAGCATTGCCGCGCGCACCGCGGGCGCCCGCCACGGAATGGTCGGCGGGTCCAGGCCCGCCTCCAGCATCAGGTCCCGCTGCCGCAACGCCTGGGCACGTGCCTGTCGTGGATCGCCGTGCCCGAGCGCGATCAGCGCCCGGGGTTCGTGCAGCCAGATGGTGGGCATCAGCCGCGGCCGGTCGGGGTGTTCGGCCTCGAAACGGTCCAGCGCGGCGGTCGCGGCGTCCAGGTCACCGCGTTCCAGGGCGGCGTAGGCGCTGAAGTGGGTGCCGGTGGCGCGCAAGGCGATCACGTGCGGGGCGGGGTCCTCGCAGGTGATCGCGGCCAGCGCGCCCTCGGACTCGGCGTCCATCGCGGTGACCTCGCCGAGCCGCCAGTTCAGGAACAGCGCCGCGTTGGCGACCATGGCGAACTCCACCGGCGACCCGTGCGCGCGCACCCGCAGCCGCGCCCGGTCGATCTCCCGGCGCGCCGGTTCGGTGCCGTCCGCGGAGATCAGCGCGAGCAGCGCGACCACCCAGGCGACCATGGCCTCGGTGGACCCGGTGGCGTCGTCGAAGTAGGCGCCGTTGGCCAGCGCCCGGCTCGCGGTGGCGGCGACCTCGGCGGCCGGCGCGACCTCGTACCGCCCCATCTGCGCCAGCAGTCCCAGCAACGTCCGCTCGTCGGGGGTGCCGCCGGGCAGGCTCGCGTACCCGCGCAGGTGTTCGGAGGACCGGCGCCGCTGCTCCGGCAGGAACGAGCGGATCACCGCAAGCCGCGCCTCCAGGTGCAGCCGCCCCACGTCCCGGTCCCCGGCCGGGCGGGCCCGGATCGCGGCCTCCAGTTCGGCGATGGCCACCCTCGGCCCGTCGACCACCGCGGTCGCCGAGGCCGCCGCCGCGACCAGCTCGGCATCCGGCAGCCCGACCGCCGCGGCGCGTAGTTCGTCCCTGGCCCGCGCGGCCTCCCCGGTGCGCAGCAACGCCCGCCCCAGCTCGGCCCGCAACGCCGGATCGTCTGGATCCTCGTCAACGGCCCTGGTCAGGTGCGCGGTCGCGGTCCGCGCGTCCCCTGCGGCCAGCAGCGCCACGGCTGCCTTGCGCAGCACCGCCGCCGCCTCGGGCAGGGTGCCGCGCGGGGCTTGCGCGAGGTGCGCGGCGATCCGGTCGGCCGGCGCGTTCGCCGCGGCCAGTTCCACCGCGGCCCGCGCGTGCAACGCCGTCCGCGCTACCGGTCCCAGATCGGCCAGCACCGCCTCGCGCACCACCGGATGCACAAAAACCAGATGATCCCCATCGCTGACCAGCACATTCGCCGCGGCCAGGGCTTCGGCGGCAACGGTCAGCGCGGCCGGGTCGAGCCCGGTGATCGCGCCCGCCTGCCACGGATCGCTGCCCACTCCCAGCACCGCCGCGGCGCCGGCCAGCCGCACCGCGTCCGCGGGCAACCGGCCCAGCGCGGCCCGGAACACCGTGCTCGGCCCGAGCGTCCCGACCCGCGCCGCGGTGCCCGGGGCATCCAGGGACAGCCCCAGCGCGTCCAGTTCGTCGACCAGCACCCTGGCCAGGAACGGGTTGCCGCCGCTGGCCGCGTGCACCGCGGTCACCACGACTGGCGCGGGCGCCGACCGAACGGTCAGTAGGTCGGTCAGCGCGGCCACGCTCAACGGCCGGGGCAGTACTCGTTCGGCCTGCCGGGACACGCTGAGCTGGGCCAGCGGCCCGGTGTTCTCCGCGGGCGGGCGGGTGGCCACGACCAGCGCGATCGGCAGGTCCGCGATCCGCCGGGACAGGTAGACCAGGAACTGCGCCGAGGACAGGTCGGCCCAGTGCGCGTCGTCCACGGTGATCAGCAGCGGCCGGGTGGCGGACAGGTCCACCGCCACCCACCACAGCGAGTGCAGGGTGCGGGCCAGTTCGGCCTCGCTCGGGTCGGTCGCGGCGGCGTCCAGGGCGCGCAGGGCGTCGCCGGAGGGCCCGGCCAGCAGCGCGGCCCGGATCTCGCCGGTGTAGCGGGACACCGACCGCTCGACCATCTGCCGGACGACACCCCAGGCCATGGCGCTTTCCAGGGCGTCGCCGACGGCCTGCAACCGGCCGAATCCGCGTGCCTTGGCCAGCTCCCTGGTGGCCTGGACGAGCCGGGTCTTGCCGATCCCGGCGCGGCCCTCGATGATCACCACCCGGCCTTCGCCGCGGGCGGCCGATTCCAGCGCGGCCTGGATCCGGGAAAGCTCCGGCTCACGTTCGAGGACTCCGGAGTCAGGCACGCGCACGGCCGGATCGTAACCGCGAAAACCCCCGGTGAAGCCGCTGATACCCCCAGGAGATCAACCTGGGCGATGATCGTGACCCGCTTGGCGGATCAGGGTGTCGCGGCGCCGTCCAGGACCATCCGCCAGTGCACCAGGTTGTGACAGGTGATCAGGATGTTCGGGTGCCACGGCCCGAGTTCCCGCACCTGGTCGTCGAGCACCCTGGCCAGCTCGGTCACGGCCGCCTCGGCGTCACCCGCGTGGCCGCGCCAGCGCGCCAGGTTGTGCCGGGTGGTCAAGGTGTTCGGGTGCCAGGGTCCCAGCGCGAAGATCTGGTCCCGCAACAGCTGTTCCAGTTCGGTCACCGCGGTGGCCGCGTCACCGGTCGCGCCCCGCCAGCGGGCCAGGTCATGCCGGGTGGTCAGGGTGTGCGGATGCCGAGGGCCGAGCACGGCGAGCTGATCGTCGAGCACCGCGGCCAGCTCCGCGACGATCCGCGCGTGCCGCCCTGCCTGCCCCCGCCAGCGGGCCAGGTTGTGCCGGGTGGTCAGCGTGTGCGGATGTCGCGGCCCCAGCACCCCGGCCTGATCGGCGCACACCCGTTCCAGGTCGCGCACCGCGGTCGCGACCTCCCCGGCCTCCCCGCACCAGTACGCCCGGTCGTGCCGCGCGGTCAACGTGCCCGGATTTCGCGCGCCTACCGACCGTTCGGTAAGGGCGCATACATCAGCGAAGTAACGCACCGCCGCCGCGGCCTGCCCGCTCTCGCCCAGGCTGTTCCCGGCCCGGAACAGCAACGGATGCCCGGCCACCCACCCCTGACCGTCGAGGTGCCGCCGCAACGCCGCGGTGTTCGCCCGCAACGCCCGGACCAGCGGCCCGTCCTCTTCCGCCGACGGCCAGACGTCGTAGAGCGCGTCCGCCGCCACCTTCGCCACCGCACCCAGCCGCTCGCCGAGGTCCTCCCGCACGGCCCGCTGCACCAGTTCGGACACCCGGATCACCCGATCCGGCGACCCCGGATCCTGGGCCAGCAGGCTCAGCCGGTGCAGTCCGCGCACCGCCGCCCGCACCTGGTCGGCGTCCACCACCTGCCCGGTGACCGCACCAAGCCAGCCCAGCACCACCGGACCGGTGATCACTTGCTCGGGCACCCCGTTCGGTTCGAGCAGGCTCACCAGCGCCAGCAGCGGCCGAGCCAGCCCCACCGGCTCCCGCCGATTGGCCCGCTCAACCGAGAAAGCCCAGGTCATACCCACAGCGGCGGATGAGTCCGGTAGCGCGCCACGTTCCGGCGACAACTCCCGACACCGCCCGCGGGTCAGTTCCCGTGTCGCCTGGCCCGGCTCCTGCTCAAGCCCAACCGCGCCGGCCAGTGCCAACGCCAGCGGCCACCGCCCGAGAGCCTCGGCCAGCCCCGCCGTCCCGGCTAGTAGGCACGGGTCCGCACCGAACCGCGTCGCCAGGTAAGCCCCGGCCTCCTCGACGCCGAATCTCCCGACCTCCAGTACGCGCCGCTCGCCCAGCGCCGCCGCGTCTTGCTCCCGCGTGGTCGCCAGCACCGGCCCCGGCGGCCACAGTCCGGCGAGGTCGGCGAGTGCGCGCACATCGTCCAGGACCACCAGCCGGCGCTGCGGCGCGTTCGCCAGCCAGCCCAGAAACCGTTGCGCCGCAACGTCCGCACCGCCACCGAACCCCGTCAAGCCGGCATAGACAGCCGCGAACGCCGCGACCACCGCTTCCCGCGAGGTCGCACTGACCCACACCAGCAGGTCCAGATCTCCAGAGACCCGGCGCACGTGGTCCGCGGCGAGCTGGGTCTTGCCCGCTCCGCCCGGCCCGGCAAGCACCACCGAATGCCCGTCCGCGAGCAGCTCCGCCAGTCGCGACCCCTCGACGCGAGGCTGGAAACAGTCCGCCGGCAACGGCACATCGCCATACCGCTTCGGCCACCGCGGCACGCCCGTCGACCCCGTGACCTGCCGCCGAAATCCCCCGTCGCCGCGGAGTTGATCCTCCGGCGCCGCCCCACCTCGCGTCCCACCGGAGAGCGCATTCCAATTCACGTGTCCTGCCCCCTGCTACCAGGCGATTTACCTGTACAACCGTCGCTCGCGAACGAGTGATGGCAGTCACGCTAATGGGTCTGTCAACACGAGTTGATGTGCACCGCGCACACTCACGATCACCAAGGGTGTGTGGCACAAAACCGCACAATCCAGACTCTGTGCCAGCAATCGCCTGCCGCCGGGTCCCAGCGCCGCCCGCGTCAACGCCCGCGCGCCCGACATCGCCCCGGCGCTGCGCGAGTTGTCCACAGTGGACTCGACCGGAATTCGCCGCGGCGCCGCCACTCGGGCCCGGAATTGTTCCCGCACAAGGGATCCAGCCCGACCACCGAGATCCACCGCGAACACGGGTCGGGTCGCACGTCCGGTCAACGACACCTGGACCGTCGCAGAGGCCCGCGCTGAGTTCCCATTCGGCCGCAAGGCCACCGCGATTGGCCACCTGGCTCCGGACTCCGGCACTCCGACTTGCGCCCCGGCCGTTCTTCGCTCCTGCCTCGCCCTTCGCCTCCGCCCTGCCCCCGTCCTCGCCCTGCCCCGTCCTCGCTTCCGCCCGCGGTCTCGATCTCCGGTGGCCTCGGGCGTCCGCGCGCTGGCTCGCGGTCGGCGCCCCCGCCCTGCCGGTGCCGGCGTGCTCGCTGCCTCGCCCGGGTGTCCGGAGAACGCACAACCCGTTGGTCCGAACGGGTGCTTCACGGTGCCGCCTTTTCCGTGCTGACGGCGGTCCGTAATTGACGGTGACGAACGCCTCAGCACGATGTCGCGAAGCCGCCAGCGTCTGCGCGCCAACGGCAACACCGCTGCTCTGGCGACGGCGAAAGTAGCTGATCATGGCGGGTATGGCCGCTGACAGTGCTCCGCGGCAACTCGCCGGAAGTCGAGTGACCGAGTCCTATTAGCAGTATTCTTCTCCGATTCGTTACCCTCTCTGTGGGGGTACTTCTCAACTGGCCAGAACGGAGACGTTCGTGTTCACGCCGCACCCGGTTCGGCGAAGCCGTATCACCAGTTCGAAGGTCACTTGGCGGGCCGCGATGCCACGCATCGCGCACGGCCCGGCAAGTGCGAACGGGAGTCAGGCCACGGTCACCGAACCGTCCAACACCATCAAAGGGCAGCAGGATCTGTTCGCGCTCGATCGCGAGCCAGCGCAGCCGGTCGATGACCGCGTCGATCTGCCCGTCGACGAGTTTCCGCAGGTAGAGCTGACCGGCGAGGACGACATCCTCCCGCCGGAGATCAGCTTCGAGCTGTTCCTTGAGCGCCTGGACGAAGTCCTGCGCGCTGAGGCCGACGCCAACTCGGTGAGGTCCTGATCCACCAGCCCTGACCCGTTGGCGGGTCGGGCACTTCCCCCTCGACGGCAGAGCACCGCCGAGGCCGGTAGCGGTCGCGCCAAGGTCACCAGACCAGCCCCAGACCGCGACCCGGGGGCGCAGAACTACCCCGATCGGGTCACCAGCACATCAAGCACCTCGGTTCCACCCGTTCGAGGCCACTCGCCACTTGCCGGTTGCCGGCCTCGACACACACCGTGCGGCGTTGGCTGATGCCGGAACCCCCGGCATCGGCCGAGCCCCGCCTCGCCTGGATTCCGCTGTCCACAAAGGACACTCTGTGCGCCCGTCGCACGCGACTAGCCGTGCGCACGGCTCCCTCGCGCACGGCTCCCTCGCACCGCGCTCGCCGATTGCACACGGCTCCGACTCTGCGCGGGCGGGCCTGGCCACTGCCCCCTGGGCCCATCGCCGACCTGATGCGGCTTCACCCGCAGGTCGCGTGCGCCCGTCGCGGGGCCGCTCGGCGGGCTGGTCGGTCCCACCCGCCCTCGGCCGTGCTGCCCGCCCTCGGCCGTGCTGGCCCGCCCTCGGCCGTGCTGGCCCGCGCGCCACGGCCACGCTGGCCTGCGGTCGTCTGGCTGGCCGTTGGTTGTCCGGCTGGCCGGGGCCGTCGAGCCGTGTCGGCCGTTGAGCCGTGTCCGGCCCGCCTGCCGCGGCCGCCTCGCCCCGCCACGCCCGGCCCGCTACCTCTGGCCTGGCCCGGCCCGCTACCTCTGGCCCGCCCCCGCCACCGCTTCCTCTGCGGAACGCTTTTCGGGCCAAAAAGGTTGCTTTCCCGTCTGGATCTTGGGCTCGTTCGGGTGATTCGGCCCCTCTGGACGGCACCCACGCCAGCTCGGACGGCACCCACCCCGAGTCGGCGGCAACCTTCGCTCCCGTCCCATTCTACGGCCGCCGCTCCTACGGCCACTCCTCCTCCCCGGCCCCCAACCGCTGCTCGATCCCCATCGCCGCCGCCTGCAACCCCGGTGCCTGTTTCGCCAGATCAGCCCGCACCGTGTGCAGCACCATCCCCAGTGCCGCGATCACCGCCCCGTCGGCATCCCGCACCGGCACCGCTACCGAGCAGGTCCCCAGGGTCATCTCCTCTGAGGTCAGGGCGAATCCCCGGCGGCGCACTTCCTTCAGTTCCCGGGACAGGCGGCCGGGCTCCACGATCGTGTACTGGGTGCAGCGGGGTGGGTTGGTGGCGCAGAAGTGGCGGACGAATTCCGGGTCCTGGTGGGCGAGGAGGACCTTGCCTACTCCGGTGGCGTGCAGGGGGAGGCGGCTGCCGGCTCGGGAGATGATGGGGACTGATCTGTGGCCGCTCAGCCGGTCCACGTACAGGGCTTCGTGGCCGACTCTTACTGCCAGGTGGATGTTCTCCCGGGTGGATTCGTACAGGTCCTGCATGAAGGGGAGGGCTACTTCTCGTAGGCGGCTGGCGGCGGGGGTGAGCATGCCGAGTTCCCACAGGCGCAGGCCTATTCGGTAGGCGCCGTCGGGGTCTCGGGTGACCGCGCCCCAGGTGGTGAGGTCGCCGAGGAGTCGGTGGACGGTGGCCAGGGGGAGGGCGGAGCGGCGGGAGAGTTCGGAGAGGGTCTGGCGAGGGTGGGTGGGGGTGAAGGTGGACAGGAGGGTGAGGGCGCGGAGGGTCACTGAGCGGGGCGGGGGAGTGTCCATTGTGGACTCCTGGGGGTGTGCTAGAGAAAAAGGGGTGGGGGTGGGCTGGGGTTTTCCGCTCAGTGGAAGGGTAGCGTGGTAGTGGTTCGGGTCACGTTCCTAGGCTTGCCGGACCTTGGACGGCCGGCGAAGGAGCCCGCGTGATGCAGACCAGAAACCCGCGCCGCAGTTGGGTGCAGCCACTCTGCTGGACCGCTGTCCTGCTGGACGGATTCGACCTGGTGGTCCTGGGTGTGGTGTTACCCGTGTTGCTCGCCGACGGGGTGTGGGGGCTGACTGCGGGCACCGGCGCGGCGGTGTCGACCATCGGGTTGGTCGGGATGATGATCGGCGGGCTGACGATCGGGACCGTCACCGATGTCATCGGGCGCCGGAAAACGTTGATCTTGTCGGTGACGATCTTCTCCGTGTGCACGTTGTTGTGCGCGTTCGCGCCCTCGGCGCTGATCTTCGGGGCGTTGCGGTTCCTGGCGGGGTTGGGACTGGGTGGGTGTTTGCCTACGGCGATCAGCATGGTGTCCGAGGCCAGTGCGGAGCGGGGACGCTCCAGCAGCGCGGCCACGCTGGTGATGACCGGGTACCACGCGGGTGCGGTGCTGACTTCGTTGCTGGGACTGCTGTTGATCCCGCAGTTGGGGTGGCGGGCCATGTTCGTCGCCGGGGCGCTGCCCGCGCTGGTGTTGGTGCCGTTGATGATCCGGCATCTGCCGGAGTCCGCCGCCTTCGAGCGCGCCCGCGCCGAGGTGGCCGCCGGGTCGAGCACGGCCGCGGCGGGCACCGTGGTGCGCACGCTGTTCCAGGGCCGGCTGTTGCGGGCCACCATCGCGTTCTGGGTCAGCACCTTCCTCGGGCTGGTGCTGGTCTACGGGCTCAACACCTGGCTTCCGCAGATCATGCGCCAGGCCGGGTATCCGCTGGGTGACGCGCTCGGGTTGCTGCTCACCCTCAACGTCGGCGCGGTGGTCGGGCTGCTCATCGCCGGGCGGGTCGCGGACCGGGTCGGCGTGCGCAAATCGGTGATCGGCTGGTTCCTCGGCGCCGCGGTGTTCCTGGCCCTGTTCAGCCTGCGGCTGCCCACCCTCGGGCTGTACGTGGTGGTCTTCCTGGCCGGCTGCTTCGTCTTCAGCGCGCAGGTGCTGATCTACGCCTACACCCAGCACGTCTACCCGCCGCACGCCCGCGCCACCGGGCTGGGCTGGACCACCGGCATGGGCCGGCTCGGCGGCATCACCGGACCGCTGCTGGGGGGTTGGCTGGTCGCGGCGGGCATCGCCTATCCGTGGGGTTTCTACCTGTTCGCGGTGATCGGGCTGCTTGCCGCGGTGGCGGTGGCCGTGGTGGCCGGGCGCGGGGCGGGACGGGTGCCGACCGAACGGTCGGAACCGGCGCGGCCGGAGGCGGAACGGCAGGGGGCGAGGCGAGAGCCGGAAGCCGCGCCGGGAGCCCAGGCGGGAGCGGGGCCGGAGGCCGTGCAGGCGTGAGCGGGGGTGCGCCGGGGCCACTGGCATGCTGATGGTCATGGTGCGCGCGAACCTCGACAAGCAGACCAGCCAGGTGTCGGCCATGTTCGACCAGGTCGCCGACGGCTACGACCGCACCCGCGCCCGCCTGTGGTGGGGCCGGATGGACGCCTGGGGCCGGGAGATGGCCGCCGCGGCCGGCGCCGGACCCGGCAAGCGCGTCCTGGATGTGGCCGCGGGCACCGGGACCTCCACCGCGGCCCTGGCCGCCACCGGCGCGCGAGCGGTGGCCAGCGACCTCTCCCTCGGCATGCTCGGCGTGGCCGGCCGCCGCCACCCGGGCATGCCGCGGATCGCCGCCGACGCACTGGCGCTGCCCTTCGCCAGGGGCGCTTTCGACGCGGTGACCATCTCCTTCGGGCTGCGCAACATCGCCGACTCGACCGCCGCGCTGCGCGAGATGCTCGCGGTCACCCGGCCCGGCGGACGCCTGGTTGTCTGCGAGTTCAGCATCCCGCCGCAGCGCCTCAACGGCGCGCTGTTCACGGCTTACCTGCGGCACGTCATCCCGCTGATCGCCCGCCGGGTCAGCACCAACCCCGAGGCATACCAGTACCTCGCCGAGTCCATCCAGGCCTGGCACACCCCGCCCCGGCTCGGCGAGCAGCTCACCGCGGCCGGCTGGACCCGGGTGGCCTGGCGACCGCTCTCCGGGGGCGTGGTGCACCTGCACGTGGGCACCGCCCCGGCCGCGAAATAGCCCTGGGGGACACCGAATCCCGCCCCTCCGGGCACACCCAGCGGCAGCCCGGCGGGTCCCGGGAATAACCGTGACGGGAACCGCTTTCCGTCCACATGCGACTGTCGATCCGGGCCATCCTGGCCGCCCTGGCACTGCTTGGCTCGGTGCTGCTCGCCCCAGCCGCCTCCGCCACCCCCGCCCGCGGGGTCACCGCGAAACTGCTCGCCCAGCACACCGTCGGCGACACCGACTACGTGCTGCGTGAGATCACCATCGCCGCCGGCGGCAGCACCGGCTGGCACCGCCACCTCGGCACCCTGCACGGCGTGGTCCGCGGCGGCGTGCTCAGCCACTTCGCAGCCGACTGCGCCAGCGACGGCGTCTACCGCCGCGGCCAGACGATCACGGAACGGCCCGACTACGTGCACGTCGGCCGCAACCTGGGCACCGAACCCCTGGTCCTGGAAGTCCTCTACGTCCTCCCGCACGGCGCCCCGCTCGCCGTCGACGAACCCAACCCGGGATGTGAGTTCGAGTGAGCACCCAGATCCGGCTGCCCGTCGCCGTCGGGTTCACCGGCCTGATGACCGCCTACAACCGCGCGGTCGAAACCGCCCGCCCGGACGCGCTGTTCACCGACCCCCTGGCCGCCCGGTTCGTCGAGGTCGCCGGGGACACCACCCTGGCCGGACTGCCCCGGCTGGGACCCGCCGCCGAAGACGGCTCCTCCGAGCTGTGGACCGGCATGAACGGCTACCTCGCCGGCCGCACCGTCTGCTACGACCGGGCCATCCAGGCCGCCACCGCCAAGGAACACGGGCCGCGGCAGGTCGTGCTGCTCGGCGCCGGACTGGACACCCGCGCGTTCCGGCTCGCGCTGCCCGCCGGGACCGTGCTCTACGAGGTCGACACCGCCGAGGTGCACGAGTTCAAATCCGCCGTGCTCGCCGGGCATCTGCCCAGCACGCCACGGATCCCGGTGCCGGTGGACCTGCGGGAGGACTGGCCGCGGGCGTTGCGCCGAGCCGGATTCAACCCCGCCTGGCCGACCGTGTGGGTGGCCGAGGGACTGCTCATGTACTTCCCGGAAACCGCAGCCAACGCGCTCCTGGACACCGTCACCGAGCAGACCGCGGCCGGCAGCACCCTGCTCACCGAGTACATGTCCCGCCGCCCGCGGATGACCGACGCCGTGCTCACCGACCCGCAGGACCACGCGCTGTGCGAACTCCTGGTCGCCAACACCGTCGGCGGACCCGACCCGGACCCGGCGACCTGGCTGGCCGAGCACGGCTGGACCGGCGGACACCTCGACCTCCTGGACCAGCTCACCGAACTCGGCCGCCCGCACCCCACCCTGTTCGACCGGAGCATCCCCGAACCGCTGCGAGTGCACCTGATCTCCGGGCGGCACTGATCTACTGGGCGCACTGAAAATCCGGCCAACTGAACAGTCCACAGCCGAGCTGTACTTCTGATTAGGATTCGGGGCATGACGGACAGCGGGGAGCTGGCGGAGGAGCTGCGCACCGCGATCGGCGCCCTGGTGCGCACCGCGCGCGGCGGACAGCTGATGCCACCCGGCGAGCTGGCCCTGCTCGGGCACCTGGACCGGGAAGGCCCGCTGACCACCGCGGAACTGGCCGGGCGACGTCAGATCCGGCACCAGTCCGCGGCCAAGGCGGTCAAGGAACTCGTGGCCGCCGGACTCATCGAACCGGGTAGGCACGCCACCGACGGCCGCAAAGTGCCGCTGCGCCTGACCGCCGCCGGGCGGGAACTCCTGGACACCGAACGCCGCCGCCGCGCGGACCGGCTGGCCGCCGCGATCGAGGAACTCTCCCCCGGCGAACGCGCCGAGGTGGCCCGGCTGACCGCGTTGCTGACCCGCCTCACCGCGCACATCCGCGCCGAACAGTAAGACCCTTCGACACGGGGGTGCCCCGTCTGCCGCCCGCGCAGACGGGGCACCCCCGTTTTCCGAACCGGACTTCGCTGACCCGGCCGCGCGCCTACCGAACGGTCGGTAGACGCGCGGAATCCGGTCAACTCGACCGCGGCTAGGTCAGATCGGAACACTTCTTCGCGTCGGGATCACCGGCTGCCTTGGGCACCCAGCGCACGTTGGCGAAACTGGCCTGGAACGCGCCGTCGGTGTAGACCAGGAACGGCGTGTTGACCGCCTCCAGGTCCAGGCCCTTCTCCGCGAAACAGGACACCGGGATCTTCACCGTCTGCTTCTGCCCGACCGGCAGGTCGGTGAACAGCTTGGTCGCCGCCACCTCGCCCTGGCACGGGTAACCGCAGTGGGTGGAGATCACCGTGCGGTTGGCCGGGGCCTGGCCCACGATCACGTCGAAGACCAGCGCGCCGTTGGCGTTCTGGTAGCCGCGCAGGTCCTCGCCGGGAGCGGGGGCCTGCATGTACAGCTGACCGGGCGCGGTGCCGTTCCAGGTGGTCTTGAGCCCGTCGCCCTGCACGCTGACGTCGGTCGGCTCCACACTGATCGAGGCGTGCGCGGCGGTGCCGTCGGGACCGATCTCGGTGCCGCCCCAGCTCTCCGGCGACCCGATGTAACCCTTGAACGGCTTGATGTCCTTGCGCACGAACACTTCCAGGTCCTCATCCGCGGTGCCGCCACCGGGCGGGGAGCAGCTCTCCGGCGAGGTCTCGTCCAGCTTGCCGACGTTGCCGGTCTCCCAGTTCCGCAGGCCGTAGCCGTACTTGAACAGCGGGTCGTAGTCCTTCTGCTCCGCGTTGAGCGGCGTCTGACAGGCCGCCTTCGGCCAGGAGTAGGACAGCTTGCCCTGGTAGCCGAATCCGGTGTGCCAGCCGCGCACCAGCATGTCCGCCACGCCCGCGCCCTCGGTGCCCGGCAGCCAGGCCGCCACGAACGCGTCCGAGCGGTTCAGCTCCTTGTTCACGTGCAGCGGACGGCCCGCGACGTAGACCGTCACCACCGGGGCGCCCTTGCCCGCGACCTTGTCCAGCACGGCCAGGTCCTCCGGGAACAGCTTGGCCGCCTCCAGGGAACGCTTGCCGATGTCCCCGGTGCCCTCGGCGTACGGGGTCTCGCCGATGACCGCGATCACCGCGTCGAACTTCGCCGGGTCGACGTTCTCGGCCTTCTCCGCGAAGGTCACATTCGCCTCGCCGAGGGCCTGCTGGAGACCGCCGAGAATGGTGGTGCCGTTGGGGAAGTCGGCGTTGGTGTTGCCGGTGCCCTGCCAGGTCAGCGTCCAGCCGCCGGTCTGGTTCTGCAGGCTGTCCGCGCTCTTGCCGACCACCAGGACCTTGGACCGCGGCGAGAGCGGCAGCACCCGCTTGTCGTTCTTGAGCAGCACCTGCGACTTGCGCGCCGCCTCGCGGGCGATGTCCTTGGCGCGCTGGGCATCCGCCTTGCCGGCGTGCTCACGCTCGGAGGGCTTCTTGGCCTCGAACAGCCCGGAGCGCAGCTTCACGCGCAGGATGCGGGTGACCGCGTCGTCGATCCGCGCCATCGGGATCTCGCCGCTGGTGACCTGGGCGATGGTGTTGGTGAGGAAGGCTTTCCACTCGTGCGGCACCATGAACACGTCGATGCCCGCGTTCACCGCCCGCGCGCAGCTGGCGTTGGTGCAGCCGTCGACCTGGCCGTGGCCGTTCCAGTCGGAGACGACCAGACCGTCGAAGCCCATCTTGTTCTTGAGGACCTCGTCCACCATCAGCTTGGAGCCGTGGAGCTTGCCCTCCTTGATGCCCTGCTCCTCGTTCGTCCAGCTGTTGAACGAGATCATCACGCTCTGCGCGCCCGCGGCCAGCGAGCCGTAGTAGCCCTGCCCGTGGGTGTTGATCATGTCGGCCTTGGAGGAGGCGTTGACGCCCTGGTCCTTGCCCTTGGTGGTGCCGCCGTCGCCCATGAAGTGCTTGGCGGTGGCGATCACGCCGTCGGAGCCGATGCCGCGCGGGTTGTTGCCCTGCAGGCCGCGGGTGGCCTCGTAGCCGTAGGCGCGGGTGATCCGCGGGTCCTCGGAGAAGCCCTCGTAGGTGCGGCCCCAGCGGTCGTCCTTGACCACGGCGAGGGTCGGCGCGAACGCCCAGTCCTGACCGGTGGCGCGCACCTGCTCGGCGGTGGCCTTGCCGATGTCCCGGATCAGGCACGGGTCCTGCGCCGCGCCCAGGCCGATGTTGTGCGGGAAGACGGTGGTGCCGAAGACGTTGTTGTTGCCGTGCACGGCGTCGATGCCCCAGATCACCGGGATCTGGGTGCGGGACTCCTTCGACGCCTGCCAGTAGGCGTCGGCCAGGGTCAGCCAGTCCTGCGGGGTGGCCTTCTTGTTCTTGCCAGGCCAGGAACCGCCGCCGTTGAGCACGGTGCCGATGCCGTACTGCTTGACCTCGGCCGGGGTGATCGCGGCGATCTCCGGCTGGATCATCTGGCCGACCTTCTCCGCCAGGGTCAGCTCGGAGAGGATCTTGGCGATCCGCCGCTCGTCCGCGGCGTTGCGCCCGATGTTGCTCTTGACCTTGGGCCAGTCGGCGAAGGCGGGCAGCTTGTCCTGGATCCGGGCGCAGCCGTCCCAGCCCAGATCGGGCTTGCCCACCACCGGCTGCTTGGCCGCTGCGGTCACGTCCGGCTCCGGCGCGGCGCTGGCGATCCCGCCGGCCATGCTGACCCCGAGCAGCACGGCCAACCCGATCCGACAGGCGCGAGAGCCAACCGACGATCTTCTTGCCATGAACGATCCGTTCCCTTGAGGCGGAAGTTGCGGAGTGTTACGGCGCGGGCCTGGGAAAGCCGCGCCGATCCTGACCGCCCGGTTACATCCGTGTCAAGAGTTTGGTGGAAGCGCTCTCGCATGCTCCCGCCTGCGCATTCGGACTAGCGCTTGATCACTTACCTGAACCAGCAGCGTGGCAGGCGTGTCCGAATAGCGAAAGTTCCCGAATCGATCAGGTGCGCACGATCTGGCGAACCGCCTCGGTGACGGTCTCTCGCCGGGCCTTCTTGGTGGTGACGAACTTGGTCGAGGCCGCGTCCGGGTTACCCGGCGTCCACATCGTCGAGAGCACCAGCACCAGGCTCAGCAGGCCCGCCGCGGGGATGTGTCCCGGCAGCCGCCCGTCCGCCTGCGCGGCCTCGATCGCGGCGATCTTGTCCCGGTGCGCCTGCGCCACCCGCTCGTGCAGCGGCCCGTCCGCGCCGCGCTCCAGGCGGTGCCAGGCGGAGAGCCGGACCACCTCGGGGGACTGCCAGAACCGGTCGAAGAGCCGTCCCGCGTAGCCGGGCAGGTCGTCGGCGTCGATCGGCACCTCATTGACGGTGCCGTTGACCAGCAGGTCGAACGCGGCGTCGAAGAGCTGCTCCTTGTTGCCGAAGTAGGAGTAGATCATCGCCTTGTTGGCCTTGGCCTGCTCCGCGATCCGGTCCACCCGGGCGCCGGCGATGCCGTAGGCGGCGAACTCGGCGATGGCCGCGTCCAACAGCCGACGTTTGGTTTGTTCCGCGTCACGAGCCATTCCGGCAGGGAAACAGCGGGTAGTGGGTTTGTCAACAGAATGGTTGGTTGGCTGACAGTCCATTGTGGACTTGACCTGGAGTGTGCTCCAAGGTCTAGCGTCGGAGGGCATGCGACTGGGCATCCACCTCACCACCTTCAACCACCCCGCTGACCCGGCCGGACTGGCCGCCGAGCTGGCCGCTACCGGGCGTGCCGTCGAGGCCGCCGGCGCGGAAACGCTGTCGGTGATGGACCACTACTTCCAGATGGAACAGAACGGTCTGGCCGAACATCCGATGCTGGAGGGTTACACCACCCTCGGCTTCCTGGCCGCGCACACCAGCGCGGCCCGGCTGGGGCTGCTGGTCACCGGCGTCACCTACCGCCACCCCGGGCTGCTGGCCAAGATCGTCACCACCCTGGACGTGCTCTCCGGCGGCCGCGCCTTCCTCGGCATCGGCGCCGCCTGGTACGACCGGGAACACCGTGGCCTTGGCGTGCCGTACCCGGCCACGGCCGAGCGGTTCGAGCGCCTGGAGGAGACGCTCCAGATCTGCGGCCAGATGTGGGATCCGGCCGGCAACGGGGCCTACGCGGGCAAGCACTACCAGCTCGCCGAGACGCTGAACTCGCCGCCCGCGGTCAGTTCGCCACGGCCGCGCATCCTGATCGGCGGTGGCGGTGAGCGCAAGACGTTGCGGCTGGTCGCCCAGTACGCCGACGCCTGCAACCTGTTCGCCATCGGGGTGGAGGGGGTCAAACACAAGCTGGGCGTGCTGGACGCGCACTGCGCCGACCTGGGCCGCGACCCGGCCGAGGTTCAGCGCACCCTGCTCTACCGCAGCGCGGCCCTGGACAGTGGCGATCTGGACCAGACCACCCGCGAACTGGCCGAGTACGCCGCACTGGGCATCAGCACGGTGATCCTGGTGCCGCCGGGCGAGGGCAGCCCGGCGGAGTGGATCGAGCGGCGCTGCGTCCCGCTGGCGCCGAAACTCGCCGAACTCGGCTGAGCCACTCGGTCACTGCTGCGGGGGCTCGGCTGCCGACAGGTGGTCGAGCACGGTGCCGGTGATCTCGGTCAGCGCGGTCAGCTGGGCCGGGGTCAGCACGTCCGCGAAGTACCGGCGGACCTGGTCGACGTGCAGGGGCGCGGCCGCCTCGATGGTGGCGCGCCCCTGGCCGGTCAGGGTGGCGAAGGCGCCCCGGCCGTCGGTCGGGCACTCCTCGCGTTGCACCAGACCGCGGTCCTGCATGCGGGTGATCTGCTTGGACAGCCTGCTTTTCTGCCACTGGAGTTCGGCGCCGAGTTCGTGCAGCCGCAGCCTGCCGTCCGGGGCCTCGGACAGGCCGACCAGCACCGCGTAGTCGGCGTCGGACAGGCCGCTCTGCCGTTGCAGCTCGCGGGCCAGGTGGGAGAGCAGCCGGGACTGCATGGCCAGGAAGCCCCGCCACGCCTGATGCTGCCGCTCGTCCAGCCATTGCTCGCCTGCCATGGCACCCACTATAGCGATGTGGTTGACATGGAAACCAGAGCTGATTAGCGTCGGGGGTGACCCGGCGATCGGAGCGGTCATGGCTGAGCAGGACGTCCAGGTGACGCGGAACGAGCAGGCGAACCGGTACGAGGTGACCGTGGACGGCGTGCTCGCCGGGTTCGCCGAGTACCAGCTGCGGGACGGCCGCGCCTACTTCACCCACACCGAGGTGTTCGAGGAGTTCGGCGGCCGTGGACTCGGTGGCGTGCTGGCCGCGGACGCCTTGGCCGACACCGCAGGGCGGGACCTGGAGATCGTGCCGCTGTGCCCGTTCATCGCCCGCTACCTGACCCGCCACCCCGACTTCGCCGGCCGGGTGGCCTGGCCGGAGCAGGCGTGATGAGCAACCTCGACACCACCCCCGCGGTCACCCCCTGCCACGCCGGCGCCGGACCGGGCGCGGTCACCGAACTCCTGGAACCACGCGAGGTCCCGCTCGGCGGGCTGCGCGCGATGCGGGTGCAACGGCTGCTGCCGCAACGGGCCCGGCCCACCGTGGGCGCCTGGTGCTTTCTCGATGAGTTCGGGCCGCAGCGCCTGGACATGTCCGTGCTGCCGCATCCGCACATCGGGCTGCAGACCGTCACCTGGCCGCTGGCCGGGGAGATCCGGCACCGGGACACCGTCGGCTCGGACGCGGTGCTGCGGCCGGGGCAGCTGAACCTGATGACCGCGGGGCACGGGATCGCGCACTCGGAGTTCTCCGTCGGCGCCGACTCGGTGCTGCACGCGTTGCAGCTGTGGGTCGCGCTGCCCGCCGGCAAAGCCGATGTGGCACCACACTTCGAGCAGCACGTCCAGTTGCCGCGATACACCGGCGACGGGGTATCGGCCGTGGTGTTCATGGGCGCGCTGGGCGAGACCGTCTCGCCCGCGACCACCTACACGCCGCTGGTCGGGGCGGAGGTGACCCTCGAACCGGGTGGCGGTGCGCTGCCGCTGCGGCCGGACTTCGAGCACGCGGTGCTGGTGATCGACGGATCCGTGACCATCGACGGGGTGGAGCTGGCGGCCGGGCCGTTGCTCTACCTCGGGCTGGACCGCGCCAAGCTGGAGATCGGCAGTGCGGACGGGGCTCGCCTGGTGTTGCTGGGCGGCGAGCCGTTCCCGGACGACCTGGTGATGTGGTGGAACTTCGTCGGCCGCACGCACGAGGACATCGCCGCGGCCCGGGAAGCCTGGGAGGCCCCGGATCCGGTGCGGTTCGGGGTGATTCCCGCGCACAACGGGGAGCGGATCCCGGCGCCGGTGCTGCCGACCGTCCGGCTCACTCCCCGCCGCTCACGTCGTTAGCCGGTGTAGGTGCCCTGTTTCACCAGCTGGGCCGATTTGCCGAAGATGAACCAGCCCAGGCTGCCCAGGAACGGGTAGGCCAGCGCGACCACGATCCACAGGAACTTGCCGCCGCCGGTGAGCCGCTGGCTGCGCAGGATCGAGATCAGCGCGAACAGGAACAGCAGCAGGTACAGGATCCCGATGATCCCGCCGGCGACGCCGAAGAGGACCCCGGCGATCCGGGTCAGCATGTCCTCGGGATTGTCTTGCGCGAGCACAGTGAGCAACATGCCCGGAAGGTAAGGCCGGAACCGGAAATCGGCCCGCCCAGTCCCCGATGATCAATCGATCGGGTGGCGAACCCGACGATCGGCGCTGTCGACGTACCCGCCCCGCGCGCTAGCTTTCGGGCACCGCGACAAACGAACCATTTGCGAACCTGGTGCGGAACACCGGCGGCGAGGTGGTCATGGAAACGGTGCTGGGACTGGTTTTCCACGCCCAGGGGCTGGCGACCTTCCAGGAGGCCGCGCGCACCCTGGCCGGGGTGCGCCTGGAGTGGGTGACCTACGAACGCGAGGAGCAGATCCGGCCCGCGGTGGCGCGACTGCTTGCGCGGCAACACCTCGACGGGTTGCTGCTCGGTCTGATGCCCTATGCCGAATGCCGGGATCTGCTGCCGCCGGACCTGCAGGTCACCGTCACCAAACCGGTCGCGCTGGACCTGTCGCTGATGTTCTGCCGGGTGCTGGCCAGGGGCTGGGCCGCGCAGCCGGTCAGCATCGACACCTTCGAGACCGGGATCGTGGACGAGGTCGCCGCGGCGCTCGGCGCGGATCGCGCCCGGATCGCGGTGCTGCCGTACGCGCCGGAGCAGTCGCCGGCGGAGATCGTGGCCTTCCACCGGGAGTTCCTGGCTCGCGAGCCCGGCGGGTGCGCGCTGACCATGCGCACCGCGGTGGCCAGGGAACTCGGCGCGGGCCGCCTGGTTACCACCGAGCAGGTGGTCTCCACCGTGCGCGCCCAGCTGCACGAGCTGGTGCTGCGGATCGAATCCCAGCGGGCCAGTGCGCAGCGGTTCGCCGCCGGGGTCTTCTTACTGTCCACAAGGGACGGTGCGGTGGACCTGGACCGGACCAGAGTGCGGTTGCTGAACCTGCTGGTGCAGACCAGCGAGTTCGCCGACGCGTGGATCGAGAACCGGGACCGGCGCGGCGTGGTGGTCTTCGCCCAGCACGCCCTGTTCGAGCGGATCACCGACCACTGGGTGTCGGTGCCGGTGCTCGGGCACGCCGAGGCCGCGCTCGGCTCCCGGGTGGTCGCCGGGTTCGGCGTGGGCGCCTCGGCCCGCAACTGCGTGCTGCTGGCCGAACGCGCCGCCGCCCGCGCCGAGGCCGAGGGTGTTTCCTGCGGCTACCTCATCGACGACAGCGGGGTGATCATCGGCCCGATGGGCCGGGCGCAGCCCGCGCTGACCTTCGCCTACCGCGCGCACACCGCCGAACTGGAAACCCTGGCGCGCGGTGCCGGCCTGAGCACGGTGACCCTGTCCCGGCTGGCCGCGCTGGAGAAGACCTTGCACGGCAAGGCGATCGCGCCCAGCGACCTGGCCGACTCCCTCGGCATCACCGATCCCAGCGGGCGCAGGCTGATCCGCAAGCTCATCGCCGGCGGCCTGGTGCGGGCGGACGGCACCGCGCAGAACCACCGCAAGGGCCGCCCGACCCGGCTGTACCGGCTGGCGATCGGCGACGCGGTCCAGGCGGTCACGGGAAGGGAATCGTGATGGGCCTGTCCCGCCGCACCCTGCTCACCGCGGCCGCCGCGCTACCCGTGCTCGCCGCTTGCGGCCGGAGCGGTCAGCGCACCGGCGCGGTCTGGTTCGAGGGCTGGGACTACGAGGCCACCCTGGTGCAGCAGAACCTGGACAGCTTCGGCCAGGCCAACCCGGACCTGCGGATCGAGTACACCCCGATCACCAGCGCCCAGTACGTGCGCAAGGTGGTCGCCGAGTTCACCGGCGACAACGGGCCGGACGCGCTGTACTGCTACGACGATTCCCTGGCCAGCTGGGCGCAGGCCGGCTACCTGCAACCGATCGACGACCTGCCCGGGGTGGATGAAGTCTACAAAGGACTGTACGAGTCCAACGCGAAAGCCATGACGTACCAGGGAAAACGGTACGGGCTGCCGTACTACACCGACTGCCACGGACTGCTGTACAACGCCGAACTGCTCGGCAAGGCCGGGATCAGCACCCCACCGGCCAGCCTGGACGAGCTGGAGGCGCAGGCGCTGCGCATCAAAGAGGCCGGGATCCTGCGCTATCCCATTGGTTTCCCGGCCCAGCTCTCCGACACCTGGTCCGGCTGGATCTGGACCGTGCTCTACGGCAGCGGCGGCGCGCTGTTCACCGACGACCTGCGCCCCAACGCCGGCAACGACCCCGCGGTCCGGGACGTGCTGGCCTGGGTGCGGCGGGCGGCCACCGTCACCAAGGTGATCGACCCTGCCTCACTGCAGCAAACCCCGGTGCCCCTGGATAACGCGTTCATGGCCGGGCAGTACGCCTTCACCATCGGCGCCCGCTACGCCGCCCGCGCCTTCAACGACCCGGCCCGGTCCAAGGTCGCCGGACGAGTGAAACTCGGCTACGTGCCCAGCCTGGACGGGCGGCGACTGGGCACCGCGGGCAATACCCGGATGTACTGCCTGGCCGCGCACACCCAGGTCAAGGACCAGGCGTTCCGGCTGCTGCGCTACCTCGGCGGCTACGACGAACGGGGCAGCCCGCTCACCGCCCGGTTCTGGTTTCTCAAACGCGGACTGGGCTTCGCTTTCCCGGCCCTGGAACGGGATCCGGAGATCACCAGCGCGCTGGCCAAGTTCACCGACCCGGCCGTCTACTCCGAGCTGGCCGGGATGGCCAAGGCCCGCAACGTCCTAGCTGTGCCCTGGTACGCCGAATACGAGCACGGCCTGCAGAAAACCGTGCAGCGCCTGCTCACCGACCAGACCGACGCCGCCGGGGCCGCCGCCGCCCTGGACCGCAGCGCCGAGCTGCTCGCCCGGAGGTACTCGTGACCGCCCCCGCCAAGACCCGCAAACCCTGGAGCGACACCGCCCGCGGCTACGCGATGAACGCGCCCGCGCTGCTCGCCCTGCTGCTGCTGGTGGCCTATCCGATCGGCTACTCGTTCTGGGTGAGCCTGCACCGGGACAACCTGGCCCAGCCCGCGGTGCGCAAGTTCATCGGCCTGGACAACTATCTGTCCTTAGTGGACGATCCCGCGTTCCTGCGTTCGCTGGGTGTGTCCGCGTTGTTCGTGCTCACCGTGGTCGGCGCCACTGTGCTGCTCGGCCTGTCCATGGCCCTGGTGCTCAACGAGACCTTCTTCGGCCGTGGGGTGCTGCGCAGCCTGGTGCTGCTGCCCTGGGCGATGCCCGGCGTGGTCAACGGACTCATGTGGCGCACCGTGTTCGACGCGAAAACCGGCGCGCTCAACGGATTGCTCACCGATCTCGGCTGGATTGACGAGTACCAGGCCTGGCTGTCCTCGGCCACCGGCGCGTTCCTGCTCACCGCCTTCGCCCAGGTCTGGAACACCCTGCCGTTCGCGGTGATCATCCTCCTGGCCGGGCTGTCCACCATCCCCGGCGAGCTGTACGACGCGGCCACCGTGGACCGGGCCGGGCCCTGGCAACGCTTCCGCGAGGTCACCCTGCCCTGGCTGCTGCACCCGCTGCTGATCGTGCTGATCCTGGAGACGATGAACGCCTTCCGGGCCTTCGACACCATTTACGTGCTCACCGGCGGCGGCCCCGGCGACGCCACCGGCACCGTTGCTTTGCTGACCGTGCAACGGGTGCTGAGCTACACCGACGTCGGACTCGGCAGCGCCTACGCGTGGGTGATCACGCTGATCACCATGGTGGTCTCGGTCGGCTATGTCGGGCTGCTCTACCGGCGAGGGAGCTTCGAGGTATGACCACGATCCCACTGCGCTACCGCATCCCGTGGAAGAAGATCCTGGTCTCGGTGCTGGCCCTGGTCTTCGCCGCCTACCTCGTACTGCCGTTCTACTGGATCGTCGCGATGAGCTTCATGACCGAGGCCGACGCGAATTCGCTGCCACCGCAGTGGATCCCGGATCAGCCGACCCTGGAGAACTACCGCGCCTTCGTCGACCCCACCGCCGCCCAGGCCCTGGTCGGCGGGCGGGCAGTGAAGGAAACCCCGTTCGCACTGGGCAACAGCCTCCTGGTGGCCACGCTGACCGCGCTGCTCAACCTGCTGCTCGCGGTGTTCGCCGCCTACTCCTTCTCCCGGCTCAACTTCCGCGGCAGCCGGGTGCTGCTCATCCTGTACCTGGTCACCAGGATGGTGCCGGGGGTGGCCATCATCGTGCCGTTCTACCTGCTGATGCGGCAGCTCGACCTGCTCGACACCTACTGGGCGCTGATCCTGTCCTACACCACCTTCGCGCTGCCGGTGACCATCTGGGTGCTCAAGGACTTCTTCCGCGCGGTGCCACGGGAACTGGAGGACGCGGCCCGGGTCGACCGGTGCGGCTGGTTCCGCACCATGTTCTCGGTGGTGTTGCCGATCTCCGCGCCCGGACTGGTCGCCGCCGCCGTGTTCTCCTTCATGACCGCCTGGAACGAGTTCATGTTCGCGCTGTTCCTCACCAGCACCACCGCGGCCAAGACCATGCCGGTGATCGCGGCCAACTTCGCCACTGACATCAACACCCAGTTCACCGTGATGGCCGCCTCCGGCGTGCTCGCCGTGCTGCCGCCTTTGGTGCTGGTGCTCATCTTCCAACGGCTCATCGTGACCGGTATGGCCGCCGGTTCGGTCAAGGGATAGGGAGGGCCGATGGCCGAGGTACGCCTGGAACGGGTGCGCAAGGAATTCGGCCGCGCCACCGCGGTCGAGGATCTCACCCTCACCGTGCGGGACCGGGAGTTCCTGACCCTGGTCGGCCCGTCCGGCTGCGGCAAATCCACCACGCTGCGGATGATCTGCGGCCTGGAACGGCCCAGCGGCGGGGAAATCTTCTTCGACGAGCAGCCGGTGGGCTATCTGCCCGCGAACAAACGCGATGTGGCCATGGTGTTCCAAAGCTACGCGCTCTATCCACATCGGACGGTCGCGCAGAACATCGGGTTCGCGCTGAAGATGATGCGGGTGCCCAAACCGGAAATCGCGGAGAAGGTGCGCACCGCCGCTGAAGCCCTGGGCATCACCGACCTGCTCGACCGCAAACCCCGCGAACTCTCCGGCGGCCAACGCCAACGCGTGGCCTTGGGCCGGGCCATCGTCCGCGATGCGGGCGCCTACCTGCTCGACGAGCCACTGTCCAATCTGGACGTCCAGCTGCGGGTGCACATGCGCGCGGAGATCAAACGCCTGCACGCCGACCTGTCCCGCACCTTCATCTACGTCACCCACGACCAGGTCGAGGCGATGACCATGTCCGACCGGATCGCGGTGATGTCCGACGGGAAACTCCAGCAGTGCGCGCCACCCGAGGAGATCTACCAGCGGCCGGCCAACCGGTTCGTGGCCGCGTTCATGGGCAGCCCGCCGATGAACCTGCTGCCCGGTGAGATCCGCGACGAGGACGGGGTGCGCCGGTTCCGCGGCGGGGGAGTGGTGCTCGACCTGCCCCCGGCCGCCGCCGACGTGCCCACCGGCGAGGTGGAGCTGGGCATCCGGCCCGAGCACGTGCGGATCGCGGATATGCCCCGGCCCGGTTACCTGCCCGGCCGGGTGTTCGTGGCCGAACTGCTCGGCTCCGACGTGCTGGTCACCGTCGACGTCGGCGACGCCCTGGTCAAGGCCAGGGTGCCGTCCCCGTTCCTGCTCAGCCAGGACAGCTTTGTCCACATCGGACTCGACCCGGCCCAGATCCACCTGTTCGCGGCCGCGGACGGCCGCGCCCTGACGAGAGGACGACCGTGACCGCCACCCGCGACCCCGCCACCGCGGTGCTCACCGTGCCCCGGCCGCCGGACTTCACCGAGTTCTGGGCGCAGACCCTGGACGGTCTGCCCGAACCCGACGCCGCCCTGGCCTACCTGCCCACCCTGTCCACCGACACGGTGGCCGTGTTCGACCTGCGCTACACCAGCTACCAGGACGTCGAGATCGCCGCCTGGTACGCGGTGCCCCGCGGCGAAGGCCGCGTTTTCCCCGGCCTGGTCACGATTCCGGGCTATATCAGCGAACCCGACGTGCCCCGGTACTGGGCCGAGCTGGGCTACGCCACCCTCTCGGTGGCCCCACGCGGGAAACTCCGCTCCAACGCGGTGTTCAACCCCGGCTACCCCGGCCTGCTCACGCACAACATCGTCGACCACCACACCTACGGCTACCGCGGCTTCTACGCCGATGTGATCCGCGCCCTGGACGTGCTCGCCGCCCGGCCCGAGGTCGACGAGCAGCGGATCGGTGTGCAGGGCTCCAGTCAGGGCGGCGGACTCGGCATCGTCAGCGCCGCACTGCGCCCGGACCTGGTCCGCTGCTTCGCCGCCGGGGCGCCGTACCTGTGCGGGATCTGGGCCTCTACCAAGCTCACCCATTCCTATCCGTACGAGGAGATCACCGAGTACCTGCGGGTGCACCCGGAGCACGCCGAGGCGATCCAGCAGTCGGTGGCCTACTACGACGGCATGAACTTCGCGCCGCTGGTGCGGGCGCCGTCCTATGTGTACCTCGGCCTGGAGGACGATGTGTGCCCGCCGGAGACCGGATTCGCCGTGTTCCGCGAACTCGGCGGGGACAAGGTCCTGGACACCTACGCGGGCTGCGCGCACCACGCCGGCCTGCACTGGGTGCAACCCAAGATCGAGGCGTTCCTGGCCGGACACCTGACCCCGGAGGCGGTGCGATGAGTGAGTTCGACCAGTACTGGCGGGCCGTGGACGAGGAGCTGGCCGCGGTCCCGGCCGGACCGGTGCTCACCGAGGTCCCTGCCAGGTCCACAGTGGACTTCACCGCCTACGACGTGCACCTCACCAGCATCGGTCCGTACCGCATCTTCGGCTTCCTCAGCATTCCCACCGGCGCCGGGCCGTTCCCCGCGGTGCTGGAGACCCCGCGCTACGGCAGTGTCAACCAGCCCCCGCACTACCGGGACCGGCTGCGCTACCTGACTTTCACCGTGATGCACCGTGGCCAGCGCCTCGCCGACGTGCCCTTCCAGGCCGGCTATCCCGGACTGGCCACCCTCGGCATCGAGGATCCACTGTCCTATGTGTACCGAGGAATAGTCGCCGATTGCCTGCGCGGCGCGGAATTCCTGCGCTCCTGCCCGGAGGTCGACCCGGCCAGGACCGCGGTCACCGGCGATGACCTGGCCCTGCTCACCGCCGCCCGCCGCCCCGGCTTCGCCGCGGTGCGCAGCTCCGGGCCGCCGGAGGTCGAGCAGGAGATCGCCGACCGGCTACACGCCTACCCGGAGCACACCGACCGCATCCAGCACACCAGGTCCCTCTTCGACCCGGACCGGCATGCCGAGTCGATCACCGCCGCCACTCTGCGGGTGGGCCGCGATCTCCAGCTCAGCCACCGGGACGCCGAGGACGACGCGACTCTGGACACCTGGCTGGCCGGCCAACTCGGCGTGGCCCCGATGAGCAAGTTCGGCCTGGTGCCCCGATGACCTACCAGGATCTCGGCATCCGGCCGGTGATCAACGCCGACTCCACCCTGACCAGGCTCGGCGGCTCGGTGCTGGCGCCCCCGGTGGCCGCGGCGATGGTGGCGGCGGGGCGGGAGTTCGTGGACCTGGCCGAACTGCACCGCGCGGTCGGCGACCGGCTGGCCGAGCTGACCGGCAACGAAGCCGGGTACGTGACCTGCGGCGCCTGGGCGGGCACCGTGCACGCGGTGGCCGCCTGCCTGGCCGGCGCCGACCCGGAGCTGGCGGCGCGGCTGCCGGACACCCGAGGGCTGCCCAGGGACGAGGTGGTGGTGTTCGCCGCGCAGCGCAAGGGATATGAGGAGGCGGCCCGGCTCACCGGGGCGAAACTGACCACCGAGATCGGGCCGCGTACCGCGGCGGTGCTGTGGTACGCGGGCCCGCGTTTCGCCGAGGGCGCGCCGGAGCTGGCCGAGGTGGTGGCCACCGGGGTGCCGGTGATCGTGGACGCGGCCGCGCAGATCCCGCCGATCAGCACTCTGTGGCGGCACACGGTGGAACTCGGCGCGGCGGCCGTGGTTGTCAGTGGTGGCAAGGGATTGCGCGGACCGCAGTCCTCCGGGCTGGTGCTGGGCAGGCGATCGCTGATCGAGGGCTGCCGGGTGCACGGCTCGCCGAACCACGGGGTCGGGCGCGGCATGAAGGTGGGCAAGGAGGAACTGCTCGGCCTGCTCGCCGCGGTGGAATGGAACCTGGCCCAGGACGAGACCGCGGTGCTGGCCGGGTACGAGGCGGCGGTGGACCGGTGGCTGACCGGACTGGCCGCGGTGCCCGGGGTACGCCTAGAGCGCGGCTATCCCAGCGAAGCCGGGCAGCCGCACTCCCGGGCGATCGTCCACATCGGACCGGACCGGGATCGGGTGGTGGCCGCCTTGCTGGCCGGGGAACCCAGGGTCGCGGTCGGCGTGCTCGGCGCGGACGCGATCGCGCTGAACCCGCAGACCGTGGCCGCCGAGGAGGTCGACCTCGTGCTGACCGCGGTGCTGCAGACCTTGCGGACGCGGTAGACCGAGGCCGGCCGTCGAGTTGGCCCAACCGGGACACCCAACTGGGCCAACTGGGCGTACGACTTGGGCCAACTCGGCGTGTTAGCCGAGTTTGACGAAGGTCTCCAGCTCGCGGGCGATCTCGTCCGGGCCGGTGTCGTAGGTCGGGAACAGCACCAGTTCGTCCACGCCGAGTTCGCGGTACTCCTCCGCGTCGGCCTGGGTCGGCGGGGTGGGGGACTGGACCAGGTGGATGCGCAGGCGGCCCAGGCGTTCCGGGCGGTCTACCTGGTCGGCGGCCTTGCGTAGCCCGGCCAGGCTGCGGTGCAGATCCTCGGCGTTGCCGGCCACTCCGTACCAGCCGTGGCCGCGGGAGACCGCGCGCCGGTAGGCCGCCGGGCTGTGGCCGCCGACCACGATCCGCTGGTCGGCCGGTTTCGGGTGCGCGTCCACGTTGGCGAACCGGGCGAACTTCCCGTCGAAGGACGGCGCGTCCTGCCGCCACAACGCGTTCATCGCGTCCAGGTACTCGTCGGTGCGCGCGCCGCGTTCGGACATCGGCACGCCCACCGCGGTCATTTCCGGTTCCAGGTAGCCCGCGCCGACGCCCAGGGTGAACCGGCCCCGGCTGAGATGGTCCAGGCTGGCCACCTGCTTGGCCAGCACCACGGGATTGCGTTGCGGCAGAATGATGATCGCGGTGCCCAGTTCGAGGCGCTGGGTGACCGCGGCGACGAAACTCAGGTGCACCAACGGGTCCAGGATCGGTTCCAGGGGGTTCATCGGGGTGTCCGCGGGGGCCGGGCTGGGCAGCACCACGTGCTCGCTGGCCCACCAGCCGCGCATACCCAGGTCCTCGGCCAGCCGGGCCAGCCGGGTGGTCTGCTCGGGGTCCACCGTGTGTCGCAGGTTCAGCCCCTGCACGCTCAGATCCATGCCGCCATCGTCTGGCCGATTCGGCCCCGCGTCCAAGACCTGTTGTTATAGCCTGTTGCTATGGAGCCTCACCTGCGGGATCTGCGCTACTTCGTGGCGGTAGCTACGGATCTCCTACTGCATACTTCGGTCTATGACTACCACGCCGCCACGTCGGGAACGGGGTCGGACGCTGATCGAGCGGGACCCTGACCAGCTAGTTTGGGCACTCTCGGCCCGCGAGTCCAAGGTACCGGCCGGACGCGGTGCCGACGACGCGGGTCAAGTCGATCACCAGTTGGATGATCTCCGTAAGTTCGTCAAAGGCATTGGCGGGCGAATCGAGCGTGAAGTACCTGAACCGAATGTTTCCTCATTCAGGCGAAAGCGCGTCAAGTTGCCGGATGGCACGTTCGGCTATCGGGTGGTCCGGCCTGATTGGGAAGCGATTCTGACGGCGTTGCGTCGCGGTGAATGTAACGCACTCGCGGTTGTGGACATTGACCGCGCGACGCGTGACCCGCGCATTCTGGAAGACCTGATCGACGTGGTCGAGTTGTACGGCGTGTATGTCGTCAGCATGACCGGGAACATTGATCTGTCGTCGGATGCGGGTATCGATTCCGCGCGCAGCCTAGTCAACCAGCGCAATTCCGAGTCCCGGAACACCTCGCGGCGCGTAGTGGACGGAAAGCGGCGGGCCGCGTACGCGGGCAAGAATCATGGCGGCCGACTGCGCCCGTTCGGATGGCGCAAGGACCGTATAACCCTGAACAAGCGAGAGTCAGCGCATATCGTAGAGGCGGTTCCGCGTATTCTTGCGGGTGTCAGTCCTCTGAACCTGGCGAAGCAATGGAACAAGCGCGGGATTAAGACGGTCACCGGCGTGCCGTGGCTTGCGGGCACTATTCGCGGCATGTTTTTCCGGCCGCGTATCTGCGGATTCGTCACCCATCATGGTGAGGCGCTGAGGGATGAGAATGGCCAGCCGGTGCGCGGGCAATGGGAACCGATTCTCACCGAAGAACAGTACGAGGCTGTCAAGCGGGCGTGGTCGCCTGCGGCACGGGGCGAACAATCACGGTTGGGTGCTAAGGGTCGCGGCTACCGCACTATCTACCTGTTGTCGCCGTTCGTGCGGTGCGGCAAATGCAACGCCCGAATGATCGGCGCAACCCGTCGCGACCCGCGCACCAAGAAACTAGTTGCGGTCTACCGGTGTCAGGCCAAAGGGGCCGGGGGTTGCGGCGGGATTGCGCGCGTGGCCGAACCGATCGATGAATACATTAAGGCACTGGTCATCGCAGACCAGCAAAGAATCGAGTCACGCAAAGTGGAGGAACTGCCGCCGTGGCCGAAAGAGAAAGAACTGGCGGGCTACATTGCTCGAATTGAGGAGTCCATTCGCAAGTACGAGGCGGGCGAGTACTCCGCAGAGCTTCATTTCCCCAGCCTTGCGCGCATGGAAGCCAAAGTAGCGGAACTCCGCCGCGAACAACACCGGTACAACGCGCGACAGGACGCACGTCGAAGCTTCGTAGCCGACCTGGCCAAGGAGTGGGAGAACCCGGAATTCACGATGGAACAGAAACAGGCTGCAATCGCCAAGAGCCTGACCGCCGTCGTGATCCAGTCTGCGGGCAAGGGCGTCCGATTTCACCCAGACCAACTCACGCCTGTATTTCGCCAAGACACATAAAGCCCCATCGTGGTTGGGTCGGCATACCGCGTTCCCTGGGGTGTTCCGGTGCCGTTCCAGTTGCCCGGCTTTGCCTCCCCAACCCATGTTCACGCTGGTCAGACTGTGGAGGCTGCGGCGGGGACTCGGCGGGGAGAACTCCCCGCCCCTCCCGCCCCTCCCCGTCCGAGTCCCCGCGCCGCATAGCCATAGTGAAGAGGCCCTGGCTGATTGCCAGGGCCTCTTTTGCTATTCGGTTGAGTCTATCGCTCCTGTGGGCTGTCCAAACCGTAAATGGCCGCCACGGCACGCGCCCACGCTGCGGACCGTGGCGGCGCGTTCTTCAACTGTTCGCGCGCCCACTCCTCAGGCGTCGGCACGCCAGCACGCCCAGGGCGCGCCTGAGGGCCCGTTGCGGTGCCGACCGGGGAACCGGCGCGCCGACGCCTGTTCGTGCTCTCTCCGGCCGTCTGAGGCCGTTCCACGGTGGCGGCCCGCCAGGCGTCGCCCTGGCGGGGGAGCGGCACTCGGACCGTGTCGCATTGCGACTGTCCACCCTGGACGGTCGTTCCGTGTGAATCGTGGCTCTCACAAGCGATCCGGGCGGAGGTCGACCGTCCCTTGTGCCGCCGTGGGTCCTCCTGATCAGGTGCCAGAACTCCGGCCTGGTGATCATCGCTGCTTCCTCGGTTCCCTGGTGTGTGAGCGGTGTCCGGTGGTGGGTTAGCGGCCGTGACCACCACCCCCGTCGGCGATCACGCCACAGGCCCGGTGAACGCCCGTGGTGACCTTCGGGTACGCGCCGGGTGCCATGCGTCGGTTAGCGGTCACTCCGGCCGCGTTCACGGCCGACCGGTTGGAGACGATGTTTCTCATTGCTGTTGGGGTCCTTTGCTCTTGGTTGCGACGCGCAGGATTGCGAGCCGTCCCTTAAGTAAGACCCCAACCTGTCGCAGCGGCTATGCCAACTTCGGAATAACGCATCCTGCACGGGACTAGCCGCAGGTCAGCGGCATGTGAGCGTGTGAGGGCCGCAAGGGCAGGGAGGGACCCGCGTCATGCTGGCGGAACCTGCGATGTGAGGGGGCTCAGCGAGGTTCTGAGACTGTGCCCCGGAGGGTCCCTGAACCGTGTTTGGGCTGGTTAGCCCAGGGACTTTGGGTCAGGGAGGGGGCAGGGAAAAGTCCCTGTCTCCCTGCCGCGTCCCTGGCCTGAGTCCCTGTGTGCCGCACCTATTCGGCCCGTGTCCGATTGGCAGCCAATGCCGATCCAGCCACAATGGCCACTAGTCCGATAGTGGTGCTCCATGAGACATGCTCACCGAGTAGCAACCAGCTCAGTATCACTGCGACGCCAGGCGACAGGTAGAAAGCCAATGTTGCCCGAGCTGGTCCGGCGTGCCTGATCAGGGAGTAGTTCAAGGTCAGTGTTACGCCGGTAAACACGATGCCCAAAGAGATAAGCGCGGCAATGCTGGCTGACGTCGGCTTGGCGTCCGGGAGTGCGAGTAGGCCCGGGATGAGTAGAACGACTACAGACACCAGCATGGCAACGGTTGCGATACCTAATGGCTCGGCGAAAGTGAGCTTCTTGTGAATCAGGAGTGCTCCACATGCGTAGCACAATGCCGACAGGACAAGCAATATCCCGCCAAGTAGAGCCTGCATGCCGCCAGTCAGGTCTATTCCGAACAAGAGTACCAAGCCAGCGAAACCGAGCAGCAAGCCGAGTAAACCAAGCAATCCTTGAGGTCGCTCGTTCGGTGCAAATTTCATGGCCAATACGGCGACGAAAAGCGGCTGTGAGCCAATGATTATGCCTGCCAACCCGGGCGACAGCCAATGCTGGCCGATTGTAAGCAGTAGCATCGGTGCCGTGGCTTGCAGTAGCACGGTTAGCAGCACCCATCCGGGCTGCTTCTTGAGTGCTGGCAACACTCCTTGTTTCAGTGCAAAAGGAAGCAGAAACAACGCCGCCAGTGCTACCCGAATCAAGACCACCAATACGGGAGGAAATCCGCGTAGTGCCACGTCAATAACCAGATATGCTCCGCCCCACAGTAAAGCCAGCGCGCCAATTCCAGGCCATACCCAGCGGTTCATGTGGTGCTGCAATCAACGTTGCGCATGGTCCGGCCTATTGCACCTTATCGGTTAGGGATTGGACGATCTCCAGGTTAGCGTATGGCTTGAAAGCCGGTAGTAGTTCGCGTATGCGGCGCTGATTCCGCCTCGAATCGGTCAGAGTCGCTAGCCGCCAGGCTTCATGGGCGGTGTCAGCGGCTGCCTCAGGTTCGGGCGCAGGTGACTTGCCGGAGTCCAGAAGGTGAGCCGCAGCCAGGTCGATAAGCGTGCCGGAACGTTCTCGTACGTACTGCTCCGGAAGCATTTCGCATGCCGATTCAAGAGCGGTAATCGCGGCTGAGGAATCGCCAAGGCGGAGTAGGCAGCGGCCTTTAAGTCGAGTAGCATGCTCTGGGCTGTTATAGAAGCCAAGCCACTGCGGCACGCTATCCGATTGTACGGCATCAAATAGCCGTTCCGATTCCATGAGTGCTTTCGCGCCTGCTTTTTGGTCGCCAGCAAAAGCATGGGCTTCGGCCAACGCTTCGTAAAGCCAGGATCGAACCGCCGGATTAACGTCGAAGCGTGGCGTATTAGCAATCCTCAGTGCACAGTCAAGCAGTCGTATTGCTTCACTTCCCCGTTGGGCATGAAGGTGAATGTAACTCATCACGCCGAGTACGTAAGAATGCAAAGTCGGATCTTCGGCCTCTTCGGCGCTCGATAGTGCAATTGAGCAGAAATGTCGGGCCGCCGTATAGTCCTGACCGTCAATCGCAAGCCAAGCCGCTAGTTGTGCCGTGTCGCCCAGCAAGGCTATATACGGCCCGTACAACTCGGACGACACTTGATCAGATACTGTCATCAGGCGGTTTAGATGGGTAATAGTGTCGCCATAGACCGCGCGGGCACCGGCCTGATAGTCAATCTGTCGATAGTTTTTGGTCAGGGATTCGTAGTGCGCCAGTAGCTCAGCTCTCATGGGCATTCTCCCATGGTTATTTGCTGACGGAACGAGTATATTGTGATGTGTGCCTAGTGTTATCAATCCGAACGTGTCCATCCCAGTGGACGCGACTACAGAGCCGTCCCTGGGTGCTGGCGTAATCAGTTCGTCGTGGGTCGCGCGTGGTGGTTCCAGTCGGCTTTGCCCTGGAAGATCGAACCACAGCAGACGCTGCGGAAGATGCAGAATCTTGGCGAAATTCTGGAGGATTTCGAGATTTTGCTCTGGCTTGCCGTTTTCGATCTTGCTAATCTGCGCCTGTGTCATGCCGAGCCAGCGTCCCAGAAGTTCCTGGTTAAGCGCCTTGCCGAACATCTGGAGATGGTGAGGGTGATAGCGGTACGACCTAAATACCCTGCCCATGTGTCGACTCTCGAAAGCTGCTCGGAAGTCTTCAGTCTCGAAAAATTCGTCCCTGAGAATCGGTGGCGTACAAAGCTGATCGCGTTGGTCCCTGTGGCACCTACTGCACATGCGCGCGTTGTTGTCGGCCGCGAGAACTGATCCGCAGCCAGAACAACGACGGCGGTCGCTGGCCGCACGGCTTGGGACACCTCGCTGTAGGCCCGGAGAAGTCATCTCGCGATCCCCCACTGATGTCAGAGTTGATCTGCGTCTGACCAGCGTACAACCCTGGCGGCCTTCCAGAACGGCGCGCGGCACGTCAAGCCGACAGTAGATGATCTTCCGTGGCACTACTGTCGACGTCCGACGTGTTTGCGCAGCTCAGCGCGTGGTTGCTGAGTGCTGTAAGAAGTGCGTAGTTGTGGCCGAGGAGCTGAGCTTCACCAGGGCGGCCAGCGACCGGCTGTTCATCGCCCAGCCCACGCTGAGCCGCCAGATCCGCCAGCTGGAGACCCAGCTGCGCACCGAGCTGTTCGACCGGGACCGGCGCACCGTGGCGCTCACCCCCGCCGGGGCCGCGTTGCTGCCGCTGGCCAGGGAGCTGCTGGAGCGCTGGGAACAGGCGCGGCGGCAGGTCGGCGAGGTGGCTTCCTGTTGTGACACCGTGCTCACCGTGGGTTTCCAGACCCGGATCGGGCGCGGGCTGATCCCCGCCGTGACCGCCCGGCTGGGTGCGGTGCTGCCGCAGTGGCGACTGAGTTTCCGGCAGGTCAGCTGGACCGACCCGGCCGCCGGGCTGCTCGACGGGCAGACGGATGTGGCGATCAGCTGGCTGCCGGTGCCCGCACAGGCCGGACTGTCCTGGAAGGTGGTGAGCACCGAACCGCTGTGGGCGGCGCTGCCCGTCGGGCACCGACTGTCCACTTCGGACACGGTGTCCTTCGCCGAACTCGCCGGGGAGCCGTTCGTCGCGCTGCCCGCGAACGCGGGGCTACAGCGGGACTTCTGGCTGGCCACCGAGTATCGGGACACCCCGGCGCGGATCGGGGTGGAGGCCGCGACCGCGGAGGAAAGCTTCGAGGCGGTGGCCGCTGGGCTTGGGGTGAGTCTGCTCGCCGCGGGCAATGTCGAGCTGTACCAACGACCTGACGTGATCTGCCGCCCGGTCACCGGTCTGCCGCCCGCCGAGCTGGCGGTGATCTGGCGGAGTGAGGATGACCGGGAGGCGATCCGGGTGTTCGCCGAGTCCTGTGTGCAGTGCCTGTGCGACCGCGCGGCCTGAGCGGAACACCCGGATCGAGCCGGTGTGCTCAGGCGCCGAAGCCGCCGTCGATGTCCAGGCTGGTCCCGGTGATGAAACTGGACTCCGGGCCGGCCAGGTAGGCCACGAAACTGGCCACCTCCTCGACGGTGCCGTAGCGCGGCAACGCCATCAGCGCGCGCATCGTGTCCGCGATCGGGCCGTCGGCCGGGTTGAGTTCGGTGTCCACCGGGCCGGGCTGCACATTGGTCACGGTGATCCCGCGCGGGCCGAGATCGCGGGCGAAGCCCTTGGTGAGACCGTCCAGGGCGGCCTTGGTGGCGGCGTAGATCGCGCCGCCCGGCACCGGCATGCGGTCGCCGTTGATGCTGCCGATGGTGATGATCCGGCCGCCGTCGCGCAGGTGTGGCAGGGCCGCCTGGACCGCGACGAACACCGCGCGCACGTTGACCGCGAAGGTCTGGTCGAAGTCGGCCAGGGTGGCCTGGTCGACCGTGGCCCAGCGGCCGCCGCCGGCGTTGTTGACCAGGATGTCCAGCCCGCCAAACTCGGCCACGGTCTGGGCCACGGAGGCGGTCACCTCGGCTTCTGAAGCGGAATCCGCTTTGATCGCGATCGCGCGCCCGCCCGCCTCGGTAATGGTCCGCACCACCTCGGCCGCGCGGTCCGGTGAGTTGGCGTAGGTCAGCGCGACCGCCGCACCCTCCCTGGCCAGCCGGATCGCCACCCCGGCGCCGATTCCGCGTGATCCACCCGTCACCAGCGCGACCCGACCGGCGAGCTGCTGTGCCATGACCTGCTCCTCAACCACGATTATTTATCGGTCGGTACAGATTTACGGCTGGCGGGCGGGTGCTGTCAAGCTTATTCTGTACCGAGTGGTAGCCGTTACGGTGGCGGAGGTGTGGGATGCCTGCTGGTAGGCCGCGGGAGTTCGACATGGACGCTGGGCTGGATGCGGCGCTGCGGGTGTTCTGGCGGCAGGGGTACGCGGGCGCGGCGCTGACCGACCTGACCGAGGCGGTCGGAGTCAACCGGCCCAGCCTGTACGCCGCCTATGGCAACAAGGCCGAGCTGTTCCGCCGGGCGCTGGCGCACTACTCCACGCACTACGCCACGCATATGAGCGAGGCGTTGGCGCAGCCCACCGCGCGGGAAGCGGTCGAGGTGTTCCTGCGCGGCGCGGTCACCGTGACCACGACCAAGGGCTGCCCACGGGGATGCCTTGGGGTGCAAGGCGCGCTGGTGTCCGGGCCGGAGAATGCGGAGATCCGGGAGGAGCTGGCGGTGTGGCGGCGGGATGGGGAACTCGCGCTGCGGGAGCGGTTCCGGCGGGCTCGGCGGGCAGGGGAGTTGCCGTCCACTGTGGATCCGGCTGACCTGGCTCGTTATGTTGGCGCGCTCGCGTTCGGGGTGTCGGTGCAGGCGGCGGGTGGGGCGTCCCGGGCGCAGCTGGAGCGAGTGGTGGAGCTGACGCTGCGCGCCTGGGACGGCATGGTGGCGGGATAGTTCAGCGCAGCAAGGGAAGTCCGCCGACCAGCTTGTCGATCCGGTTGCGTGGGCCGGCGATGGTGATCGCGCGGTAGCGGATGTCCTCGGTGCCGGCCAGGGTGTCCTGGTACTCGTCGTAGACGCGGCTGGTCTGGGCGAGTTCGGACATGTCGGCGACGAAGATGTCCGGGCGGTCCTCGGCCTTGGCGCGGATGCGGGTCAGCGCGGCGGCGTCCGCGGCCAGGATCGGGCAGCCCAGCCAGGGCAGGCCGGGGTGCACGCTGCCGGAACCGTCTTTGGTGTCGGGGCCGAGCACGTTGGGCAGGGCCCGGCCGATCACCGCGCCCAGGCAGGCGGTGGCGTTGGCGATCAGGCCGGCGGGCAGTTCGGCGTCGACGACCATGACCCACTTGATCCGGGTCTGCCGGGTGGACTGGTCGGTGCGCAGTTCTTCGGTGACCAGCTCAGATGGCGTGCTAAATGCGGACATGACTCCGAAGGCTAGGCGGTTCAGCGGTATGATCGCGCGGTAATCGAACTTAATTCGGAGAGAAGCCTGATATGTACAAGCTCGACGAACTTGATCAGGCGTTGTTGCGGGAACTCCAGCGGGATGGTCGGCGCACCAACCGGGAACTGGCTGCCGCGACCGGGGTTTCGCCGTCCACCTCACTGGAGCGGGTGCGCGGGTTGCGCGAGCGCGGGGTGATCAGCGGGTTCCGGGCCGAGGTGGATCTGGACCGGATCGGGCGGCCGGTGCAGGCGCTGATCGCGGTGCGGATCCGGCCACCGTCCCGGCCGCGGATCGAGGCGTTCCGGGAGTGGGTGACGGGATTGCCGGAGACGGTGGGGGTGTTCGTGGTCTCCGGGGGCGAGGACTTCCTCATCCACGTGGCGGTGCCGGACAACCACAGCCTGTACGCGTTCGTGATCGACCGGCTGACGGAGCGGCCGGAGGTGGTGGATGTGCGGACAAGCGTGGTGTACGAACACATCCGCAGCGCGGTAGTGGAACCCGCCGAGCTGGAGTGAAAACCCGCCCGCGTGTTGGCTGAAGCTGTACGCCACGTTGGCTGTTGTGGCACGCGGTCTAGGGGGTTCGCCAGGATTGGAAGGCGGTCAGGCCGAAGGCGGTGCCCGGTTTGGGTTTGGCGACCACGCGCAGCGCGGTGGTGTCCAGGGTGGGGAAGGTGATCCGGGTCAGGTCGTTGCCGACCGGGGTGGCGTGGCTGCGGCGCTGGCCGGGGATCTCGGCCCAGGTGCCGTCGGATCGCTTGTGCTGCAAGGAGAATGAGGCCGGGGGTTGGACGCCGCCGCGGTCGTCGTAGAAGTAGAGGCGGACGTCGGAGGTTGGGGTGGGGCGGCCGAAGTCCAGGGCCAGCCAGTCTTCGGGGTTGGGGGAGCGGTAGGTGGTCCAGCGGGTGCCGGGGACGTCTAGGAAGAAGTTCTGGCCGTCGTTGGCTTTGCTGGGGGCGTCGCCGGGGTTGGCGTAGGAGGCGGTGGCCTGGGGGAAGCCTTGGGTTGAGGGGTTGGCCGCGTCGTCGATCTGGTGGAGGAGGGGGTGGCGGGGGCCGTCGGGGACCGGGATGCGCAGGGGGCCTGGGGTGGGGCGGGTGGCTACCGGCTTGCCGTCGAGGTAGACGCGGAAGCCTTTGCCCTGCTTGTACTTGGTGCCGTCCTGGTCCCAGAGGACAGTCAGGTTGCGGCCGCGGTACGGGAGGTTCTCCACGGCGAAGTGGGTCCAGGACTTGGGGGTCAGGGGGTGGATCAGGACGGAGGCGTCTGGTTGGGGGCGGATGCCCAGCAGGCCGGAGAGGACCAGGTCGGTGTAGGTGGAGTGGTTGTAGTCCTGGCTGTGGCCTGGGGTGTCGTACATCCATTGTGGACGGTCCGGGTGATGGGCTTCGGCCACGTGGGGGCGCCCGTTTTTGTACTGGGTCTGGGCGTAGCGGCGTAGGGCGGTGTAGTAGTCGTCTTTGTCTACATAGGACTGGGGCGGGTACTCGATCAGCAGGTTGGCCAGGGCGGTGAGGGTTTGGCTGGTGGCGTAGGGCCAGCTGGGGCCGTCCCAGCGGCAGCAGCCCTTGTCCGCCTCGTGCATGAACCAGGGACTGCGGCGTTCCACGGTGGGTGGGCCGTAGGGAGCGTCGAAGCCCTGGGGGTCGGTGAGTTGGGACCAGGCGGCGGCATTGCCGGCGGGGGCGGTGCGGAAGGCCCAGGGGACGAAGCCGATCTGTTCGCGGTCGGCGATCTTGAGGTGAGCGGGGTTGTTGTCGCGCATGACGTGTTTGTAGAAGGCGGATTGGGGGTCCCAGAGCCATTTTTGCTGGGCGTCGGAGAGGTCTTTGGCTCGTTGGGTGAAGTAGGCGGCGGTGGTGTGGTCGCCGGTGCGGCGGGACAGCGCGGCGATGGCTCGGGCGTCGGCGATCTGGTAGGTGTTCAGGGTGGGGCGGAAGCCGTCGCCGCCGTGGTAGGGGTCGGGGCTCTGGTAGGAGCTGGCGGTGTACTCCATCGCGTCCCAGACCGGGGTTTGCCAGTACAAGCCGGTGCTGGTGTCCAGTTGCGGGGACCAGCGGTCCCAGTGCCTGCGCAACTCGGGGAGCAGGTCGGTGGCGAAGCGCCAGTCGCCGGTGATCTCCGCTCTGGCCACGGTCGCGTCCGCCAGCCAGCTGGAGTACTGGTGCGCCCAGTCGGTGGTGTTCTTGTTCAGGAACTCGGTGGCGGGTTTGGGGCCGGCGCCGTTGCCGCGCAACCAATAGCGCAGGTAGTCGTCCAGGTAACGGGTGTCGCGCAGCCAGCGGCCCTCGTACACGTGGTGGCCGGCGGCGGCCACGATGCCGCCGCTGGGCGCGGAATAGCCGACCGGGCCGAGGAACTCGCTGACGATCCAGCCCTCGCGCGGGCCGGTGTACTTCAGCGCCTCCTGGTAGACCTTCCAGCGGTAGTAGTAGATCTCCCGCACCTGCGCGTCCGGCAGGTCCACGAACGGGATGTTCGCCTTGAACCAGCCCGGTTCCGGCAGATCGCCGAGCAGGCGATCCTGGTCCAGGAAACGCGTGCCCGCCCCGACCGATGGGTAGGGACCGGCGGGCGGGGCGGCGTGACCGGGCAGCGTGGTGAGGCCGAGTCCGGTGCACAGCGTCAGCACCAGCGCGGCGATCCGTCGTGGCATGGGTTCGAGTGTTACCGGGAACCGGCGCGGGCCGGGTCGTTGTGGCCGACAACGGTCAGCTCCGGCTCGGGCAGCCGGCGGCCCAGCAGCCAGGCCGCGGCGGGCAGGACCACCAGGCAGGCCAGGGTGACCTGCAGCGAGGTGGCGTCGGCGAGCAGGCCCAGCAGTGGCGCGAACACGCCGCCCGCGCTGACCGCCAGGCCCAGGGTGACGCCGCTGGCGGTGCCGATCCGGTTCGGCAGGTAGTCCTGGCCCAGGGTGACGTGCAGCGAGAACGGGACGGAGAAGGCGATGGCGGTGGCCGCGATGAACAGGTACAGGGCCGGACCGGGTACCAGCACGACTCCGGCGAGCGCCGGAACCGCGCTGGCGTAGGAGATCCACAGCACCCGGACCCGGCCCCAGCGGCGGGCCAGCCTGCCGCCGAGCATGGTGCCCAGCGCGCCGGCGGCGTACAGCACGAACAACGCGGCCGCGCTCGCGGTGGCGCTGGCGTGCACCCGCTGCTGGACGAACAGGCCGAGGAAGGTGCTCAGGCCGATGTAACCGATCGAGCGGACCACGATCACCGCGGACAGGGTGCGGAAGGCAGGCCAGTTGTCCTTGCCGGGCTTGGTCTTGTGGGCGCTGGGGGCGGGGGAGTGCTTGCCCAGCAAGGGGAGGGTGGCGAGCAGGCCGATCGTGGTGAGCACCAGCAGGAGCGGGGCCGCTTGCAGGCCGCCGAGGGCGAGTACCGGGGCGGCCAGTACCGGGGCCAGGGCGAAGCCGATGTTGCCGCCGACGGAGAAGGTGCTCATACCGACCGGGTCGCCGCCGGTGACCGCGCGGGCCAGCCGGGCCGCCTCCGGGTGGTAGGCGGCCACGCCCAGGCCGCTGAGCGCGACCGCGGCGAAGGTCAGCGGATAACTGTCGACCAGGCCGGCCAGGGCGATGCCCAGTCCGGCCAGCACCAGGCCGATCGGGGCCAGCCAGGGCAGTGGGCGGCGGTCGGTCCACAGGCCGAACAGTGGCTGCGCCACCGAGGACAGCAGGCTCGCGGCCAGCGCCAGGCCGGACACCGCGAGGTAGCCGTAACCGCGCTCGGCCACTAGGAACGGCACCAGCACCGGCACCGCGCCCTGGAACAGGTCGACACTGCCGTGCCCGACCGCCAGCAGCAGCGTGGGCACTCGTCGTGAGGTCTGCATGGGCTTCAGCCTGCCCCTGGGCCGGGCGGCGTGCTTCCGGTAAACTGCCAGACAATGTCGAAATCCCGCCATATGCCGGTGGCGCCGACCACACACAAGGAACTGGCCGCGGGGTCGGGCATCGACGCGCACCGGCACGACGACCACCAGATCCTCTACGCCGCCACCGGGGTGCTCGCGGTGCGCACGGACGCGGGCCGGTGGCTGGCCCCGGCGACCAAGGCGCTGTGGGTGCCGGCCGGGGTGACGCACGAGCACCGGGCGTACGGGCGGATCGACCTGCACCTGATCGGCCTGCCGCTCACCCAGAATCCCCTCGGTCTGGACCAGCCGGCGGTGCTCGCGGTCGGGCCGCTGCTGCGCGAGCTGATCATCGGCTACACCGCCTTCGGCGACCGGGACACCCCGGAACGGCGGCGGCTGCTGACCGTGCTGCTGGACCAGGTGCGGCAGTCGCCGCAGGAGCCGATCCGGCTGCCCGCGGCGCGGGACGCGCGGCTGGCGGCGGTGTGCGCGCGGCTGGACGCGGATCCGGCGGACGGGCGCACGCTGGGCGAGTTCGGGGTGGAGTTCGGCGCGAGTGAGCGCACGCTGTCCCGGCTGTGCCGGGCCGAGCTGGGCATGTCGTTCCCGCAGTGGCGGACCCAGTTGCGGTTGCAGCACGCGTTGATCCTGCTGGCCGAGGACCTGCCGGTGACCACGGTGGCGCACCGCTGCGGCTGGGCCACACCGAGCGCGTTCATCGACGTCTTCCGCCGCGCCTTCGGCCGCACCCCGGGCCGAGCCTAAGCCACAAGCCGCCAGCCCGGTCCGCAACCCACCCAACGTCGAGTTGGGCAAAGCCGTACGCATAGTTGGCCCAACTGGGCGTACCACTTGGCCCAACTCGACGGCGGACGTCGACCGGATCGAGTGGGCGGCGGCACTTCCGGTGATCTGGTTAGGCGGGGTTGTTGCGGCGTAGTACTTCTTCGGCTTCGGTGACTAGGTGTTCGATGAGTTCGGCGCAGGTTGGGAGGTCTTCGAGGAGGCCGACGACCTGGCCGGAGGCGAGTACTCCGGCGGCGGGGTCGCCCTGGACGAGACCGGCGCGTAGCAGCATGGGGGTGTTGGCGGCCATGATGGTTTGCGCCCAGCTGAGTTTTTTGTTGCGGCGTAAGGTGATTCCTTCGCGGATCAGGGTGGGCCATGGTTGGCCGGTGAGGCGGCGGAAGCGGCGGGCGTTGGCCAGGGCGCGGAGCAGGCCACGCAGGTTTCCGTTGTGCTCCAGGCGATCCACCAGTTCGGTGCGCAGCACCCGGTGTGGCAGGCCGTCGACCTTGTGCGTCACCACGGTGCCGTTGAGGTCGTGTGCCAGGTAGCGCTGTTTGACCGCGTCCGGGACCGGGCTTTCCTGGGTGAGCAGGAACCGGGTGCCCATGGCGATCCCGGCCGCGCCGTAGCAGAGCGCGGCGGCGAGGCCGCGGCCGTCGAAGAAGCCGCCGGCGGCGATCACCGGCAGGTCCACCGCGTCCACCACCGCGGGCAGTAGCAGGGTGGTGGCGATGCCGCCGGTGTGGCCGCCGCCCTCGTTGCCCTGCACCAGCACCGCGTCCGCGCCCCAGTCCGCGACCTTGCGGGCGTGCCGGGCCGCGCCCACCGAGGGGATCACCACGATCCCGGCCGCCTTGAGCTTGGTGATCAGCTCGGGTTTCGGGGCCAGGGCGAAGGAGACGACCCGGACTTGTTCGCGGATCAGCAGGTCCACCCGGGCCGCGGCGTCCTGCGCGTCGGCCCGCAGGTTGACGCCGAACGGATTCCTGGTGCGGGACCGGGTTTCCCGGATCGCGTGCTCCAGTTCAGCGAAGGTCATGGTGGCGGAGGCGAGGATGCCCAGGCCGCCCGCGTTGGCGGTGGCCGAGACCAGCCGGGGGCCGGCCACCCAGCCCATGCCGGTCTGCACCACCGGGTGCCGCACGCCGACCAGGCGGGTGAGCGCGGTGTCCATCACGGCACCTCGCGGTCGCGCCGGGCCTGCGGGTCCAGCTGCCGGATCAGTGCCAGTTCGCGTTCGTCCGGCCGCCGGGTCTCGGTATGACCGTTGATGTGCAACGGGAATCCGGTCTGCTCCAGGACCTCTTCGACGGTAACGCCGGGGTGTACCGAGCGCAGGCGCAGGGTGCCGTCCGGGCCGGTGAAATCGAGCACGGCCAGGTTGGTGACCACCCGGTGCAGGTCGTGGAAGCGGCCGGGATCGCGATCGGTGCCCACGCCGGAGACCAGGTCCACGGCCGGGACGAACACGCGTTTGCTGTGCCGCGGCACCCAATAACTGGTGCGGTGGTTGACCGTGTTGCCGGGGGCGCCGCGCACGCCGAGCAGTTGCCGGGTGGGCTGTTCGTGCGGGCCGATGCAGGAGATGTTCTGGTTGCCGTGCCGGTCGATCTGGTTGGCGCCCATGATTACGTGCCGGCGGCCGTGCGCGACCACGTCGAAGACCTGGCGGTAGGGCAGCCAGCCCTCGGCGGGCGCGGACTCGCCGAGGGCCGGCGTCCCGGCGAGCAGGGTGGCCTCGCCGTCACTGAGCAACAACTCCGGAGCGGTGGTCAGCCGGGCCAGCCGCGCGCCCAGGGTGGGGATCAGGCCCATCGGGCTGGCCAGGATCTCGCCGTCGTCGCGGAACAGGTCGGCGCAGGCGGCCACGCACACCTCGGCCCTGGTCGCGGTCATCTCAGTCCTCCCGCAGGTAGCTGTCCACAAAGGACTCCCAGGATTGCTCGCGAGCCGCGTTGGCATAGGCGCGCTGGCGGTTCTCGTCCCGGTCGTAGTCGGGGACGCAGCTGGTGAAGCCCGCGCCGCCGGGCGCCTCGATCACCCCGTCCACCATCATCCGGTTGAGCAGCAAGCCCTGTGGTGGTCCGGCGGCGATGAGGTCGGCGGTGTCCACGATCCGTTCGCAGGAGACGTAGCGGCGGGCGGCGGCCAGGCAGAACAGGTCGTCGAAGTAGGGGTCCGGGCCGAGGTAGCGGGCGTTGCCGTGCGCATCGGCGAGGTTGAGGTGCACCAGCGCGACATCCAGGGGCAGCGCGGGCATGGCGACCAGTTTCTCCCCGGTGTAGGGGCATTCGACCAGGCGCAGCTCGGGATTGACCCGCAGCACATCGGAGGCCAGTCCGGCCCGGATCGGCAGGAACGGCAGCCGGTGCCCGGCCGCGCGCAACCCGGTCTGCAGCATGCCTTCGTCCACTTCGGACACGTCAAGACCGCCGCGTTGCCGCACCTGCTGGAACCATGGGTCGTACGCGATGGTGTCCAGCGAGACAAACCCGTAGATCGCCTTGCGTACCTTGCCCGCCGCGCACAGCATGCCCAGGTCCGGGCCGCCGTAGGACACCACGGTGAGATCCCGCACCGGTGATCGCAGGATCGCCTCGACCAGCGCCATCGGCTTGCGCCGCGACCCCCAGCCGCCGATCCCGACGATCATCCCATCGGCCAGCTCGGCGACCACGTCTCGCGCGGTCATCCGCTTGTCCCGCATGGTGATCCTCCCGTTCAACCGCGGTCAAGGAAAGCCTGGCGGGCCTCATCCGCCGCCCCGGTCAGGTTCAGCTCGAAGGTGAATCCCTGCTCATAGCGGTAACTCCGGTGCACCGGCTGCGGATCGATCCCGTTGATCGCCTCCTTGGCCCGCCGGATCACCCGCGGATCCTTGGCCGCGATCTCCCGCGCCACGGACAGGGCCGCCTCGTCCAGTTCGGCCCGCGGCGCCACCCGGTACACCGAACCGTGGTGCAGCAATGCCCGCGCGTCGATCCGCGAGGCGGTGAAGTACAAGGCCCGCATCAAGTGCTGTGGGACCAGCCGCGCGAGATGCGTCGCGGCCCCCAGCGCGCCGCGATCCACTTCCGGCAAGCCGAAACTCGCGTCCTCGGCCGCCACCACGATGTCGGCGTTGCCCACCAGGCCGATCCCACCGCCCAGGCAGAATCCCTGCACCGCCACCACCACCGGCACCGGACAGTCGTAGACCGCGCCGAACGCCGCCGCGCACCCCCGGTTCACCCCGATGATCGCCGCCCGGTCCGGATCGGCCTGGAGTTCCTTGAGATCCACCCCCGCGCAGAACCCGCGCCCCTCCGCACGCAGCACCAGCACGTGCGTGGCCGGGTCCCGGCCGGCCTCGGTGATGGTGTCGGCCAGGTCGTGCCAAGCCTGCGCGGGCAACGCGTTGACCGGCGGAAAGTCCAGTGTCACAACGGATATCGAGGTCTCGGCCGCGTTCCGGGTGATGCCCATGGCGCCTTCTTCCAAACCTAGCGATTGCTTGGTACGTTAACAGCAAGCCCGGCGCCCGGCCTAGCCCCGGAGGTGTGCGGTGGATCTGTCCCTGGACGGCCGAGTAGTGCTGATCACGGGCGGCGTACGTGGCGTGGGTGCGGGTATCACCCGGGCTTTCCTCGCCGCCGGAGCCATCGTCGTCACCTGTGCCCGCAGGCCACCCGATCAGCCGATCGAGGAGGCCGGCCGCGCACCCGAGCACCTGCCGTGTGACGTCCGTGACCCGGCCCAGGTGGACACCCTGGTCGACACCATCATCCAGACCCACGGCCGGCTGGACATCCTGGTCAACAACGCCGGCGGCGCACCGTTCGCGATGGCCGCCGAGGTCTCGCCCCGGTTCCACGCCAAGGTGGTCGAACTGAACCTCCTCGCCCCGCTGCTCGTATCCCAGGCCGCCAACCGGGTGATGCAGGAACAGGACAGCGGGGGAGCGATCGTGATGATCAGCAGTGTCAGCGGCCGACGGCCGAGCCCGGGAACAGCGGCCTATGGCGCGGCCAAGGCCGGGATCGACAACCTCACCGCCACCCTGGCCGTCGAATGGGCCCCCAAGGTGCGGGTGAACGCCCTCGCCGTGGGCATGGTGCGCACCGAACTCTCCCACCTGCACTACGGCGACGAGGCGGGCATCGCCGCGGTGGGCCGTACGGTCCCGCTCGGCCGACTCGCCGACCCGGCGGAAATCGGTTCCTGCGCGGTATTCCTGGCCTCCCCCCTCGCCTCCTACGTCAGCGGCGCTACGCTCCCGGTGCACGGCGGAGGTGAGTCACCGGCCTTCCTGTCGGCAAGCACCTCCCGGGAGGCCCCATGACCCCGCTGTGCCACAACCGCGTCGTCATCATCACCGGCGCCGGCCGTGGCCTCGGGCGCGCGCACGCACTCGCGTTCGCCGAGGCAGGCGCCCGGGTAGTGGTCAACGACGCCGGGGTCTCGCTCAACGGGCTGGGCGCCGACACCAGCCCGGCGCAGTCCGTGGTCAACGAGATCCTCGCCCTGGGCGGCCAAGCCGTGGCCAACACCGAGGACATCGCGGACTGGCAGGGCGCGCTGCGACTGATCCGATCGGCGGTGGAATCCTTCGGCCAGTTGGACGTGCTGGTGAACAACGCCGGTTTCCTGCGCGACCGGATGCTGGTCAACATGGAGGAACACGAGTGGGACGCGGTGATCCGGGTCCACCTCAAGGGACACATGGCCCCACTGCGGCACGCGGCGGCCTACTGGCGCTCCGAACACCGGGCGGGCAGGCCGATCCAGGCCCGGGTGGTCAACACCAGTTCCGGGGCGGGGTTACTGGGCAGCGTCGGCCAGGGCAACTACAGCGCCGCCAAGGCCGGGATCGCCGGGCTGACCGCGGTCGCCGCGGCCGAACTCGCCCGGTACGGGGTGACGGTGAACGCGATCGCCCCGGCCGCCCGGACCCGGATGACCGAGCTGGCCTTCGCCGAAACCATGGCGGCGCCAACGGAAACCGAGTTCGACGCGATGGCGCCGGAGAACGTCTCGCCGCTGGTGGTGTGGCTGGGCAGTGAGCAGTCCGGCGAGGTGACCGGCCGGATGTTCGAGGTCGAGGGCGGGCGGATCAGCGTCGCGGACGGCTGGCGGCACGGCCCATTCCTCGACCGGGGATCACGCTGGCCGGTGACGGAGATCGGCGACGCGGTCACCCGCCTGCTCGCCGCCAGCCCCCCGCCCACCCCGGCCTACGGAACCTGACCCGCCACCCATATCCGTCGAGTTGGCCAAAGTGGGCGTACCAGTTGGGCCAACTAGGCGTACGACTTGGGCCAACTCGGCGTGGGATGGGGTGGATCGGTCAGGCAACTCGCTCCAGGATTGTGCCGGTGGCCATGGCGCCGCCGGCGCACATGGTGATCAGCGCGGTGGTCGCGTCCCGTCGTTCCAGCTCGTGCAATGCCGTGGTCAGCAGCCGGGCTCCGGTGCTGCCCACCGGGTGCCCCAGCGCGATCGCGCCGCCGTTGACGTTCAGCCGGTCCGGGGCCTCCCCGTACACGCTCAGCCAGGACAACGGCACGGCCGCGAAAGCCTCGTTCACCTCCACCAGGTCCACATCCGCCAGCCGCATCCCCGCCCGGGTCAACAACCGTTCGGTGGCCTGCACTGGGCCGTCCAGGTGGTAGTAGGTCTCCGCGCCGATCAGGCACTGGGCGCGGATCCGGGCGCGTGGCGCGATGCCGAGTTCCGCCGCTCGCCCCGCGTCCATGATGAGCACCGCCGCGGCCCCGTCCGAGATCTGCGAGGCGGTGGCCGCCGTGTGCACACCGCCGTCCAGCACCGGCTTCAAACCGGCCAGGGCTTCCGGACTGCTTTCCCGCAACCCCTGATCCCGCTGCACCGCCTCGGAAAGCTGCACCGGCACCAGCTCCCGGTCGAACCGGCCGCCCGCCCAGGCCTGTTGCGCCAGCAACTGTGACCGCATCCCGAACTCGTCCAGGTCCCGCCGGGTCAGCCCGCGACGCGCCGCGATCCGTTCGGCTGCCTCGAACTGGTTCGGCAGGTCAAGGTCCCAGGATGACGGGCGCGGCATCCCGGTGGGGCCGTTCATGTTGCTGCGCAACGGAACCCGGCTCATCGCCTCCACCCCGCAGGCGATCCCCACCTGGATCGCCCCGGCCGCGATCTGCGCCGCCACCAGATGCGCCGCGTGCTGGGCCGACCCGCACTGGGCGTCCAAGGTGAAGCAGCCGGTGGTCTCTGGCAGGCCCGCGTGCAGCCACGCGTTGCGCGCGATGTTGCCCGCCTGCTCGCCCGCCTGGGTCACGCACCCGGCCGCTACTTGGTCGACCTCCGCCGCGGGTACCGCCACCCGGGCCAACACCCCGCGCAGTGCCACACCCAGCAACTCCGCCGCGTGCACCCCGGACAACCAGCCGCCGCGCCGCCCGATCGGTGTGCGCACCGCGCCGACGATGACCGGGTCGCCCATGGGAACTCCTCACCGTGGATCAGTAGCCATATGTATGAGTAGAACACGTTTCAGTGAGGTTGGTAAGACTCAGTGAACACCCTTCACTCAACGCGGGTCTCGTGTTTGAATCCAGTAGAACCTGTTCCACATCGCTGTGTGAGCACGGAGGACAGCCATGGCCCTGCCCCAACTTCCCCGGGGTTTCGACTTCACCGACCCCGACGTGTACGCGCAGCGGCTGCCCATCGAGGAGTTCGCCGAGCTGCGGCGCACCTCGCCGGTGTTCTGGAACGCCAAACCGCCGGGGCGGGACGGGTTCCCTGACCAGGGTTACTGGGTGGTGAGCAGGCACGCCGATGTCAAGCGGGTCTCCCTGGACAGCCGCCTGTTCTCCAGCTCCGCCAACACCGCGATCATCCGGTTCGGCTCGGACATGACCAGGGAACAGCTTGACCTGCAACGACTCATCATGCTCAACCAGGATCCGCCCGAGCACACCAAGTTGCGCGGCATCGTCTCCCGCGGCTTCTCGGTGCGCGCCATCGCCGGACTCCGGGACGCCCTCGCCGAACGCGCGCACCGCATTGTCGAGGCCGCACGCACCGACGGCGTTGGCGACTTCGTCACCGATATCGCCTGCGAACTTCCGTTGCAGGCCATCGCCGAACTGCTCGGCGTGCCCCAGGAGGACCGGCGCAAGATCTTCGACTGGTCCAACGAGATGATCGGCTACGACGATCCGGAGTTCCAGACCGACTCGGCGATGGCCGCCGCCCAGATCCTGGCCTACTCGATGAACATGGCCGAGGAGCGCAAGAAGTGCCCGATGCCGGACATCGTGACCAAGCTGGTCCAGGCCGATGTGGACGGTGACTCGCTCTCCGCCGACGAGTTCGGTTTCTTCGTCATCCTGTTGGCGGTAGCGGGAAACGAGACCACCCGCAACGCGATCACGCACGGCATGATGGCCTTCCTGGACAATCCGGAACAGTGGGAGCTGTACAAGGCCGAGCGCCCCAAGACCACCGCGGATGAGATCGTGCGCTGGGCCACCCCGGTGGTCTCCTTCCAGCGCACCGCCACCGCGGACACCGAAATCGGTGGCGTGCAGGTGAAATCCGGCGACCGGATCGGCATGTTCTACAGCTCGGCCAACTTCGACGAGGACGTCTTCAGCCACCCAGAGCGTTTCGACATCACCCGCGATCCCAACCCGCACCTGGGTTTTGGCGGCAGCGGCGCGCATTTCTGCCTGGGCGCCAGCCTGGCCCGGCTGGAGATCGACCTCATCTTCAACGCCATCGCCGACCACCTGCCCGACATCCGCAAGGCCGGTGAGCCCCGGCGGCTGCGTTCGGGCTGGCTCAACGGGATCAAGGAGTTCCCGGTCGCCTACTGACCCAGCGCGGTCCGCAACGCCGTGACCAGGCGCCCGGAACAGCCGCCGTCGGGTGGGGAGTGCTGGAGCCGGTTCATCACGTAGGCGAACCCGATCCCGTGCTGGACATCGCCGAAGGCCAGGGATCCGCCGTGCCCGTCATGCCCGAAGGACCCCGGGCCCAGCATGGTCAGCTCGCCCGGCAGCTGCCCGTGCGGGATGAATCCCAGCGCCCAGCGAGCCGGTTTGACCAGCACCCGGTCCAGTCCCGCGGTCTGGGTGGCCCGTGCCCGCTCCACGGTTTCCGGTGCCAGCAAACGCATTCCGTCCACTTCGCCCACGGTGGCCGCGTACAGCCGCGCGAACCCCTCCGCGGTGCCGATCCCAGCGGCGGCCGGGATCTCCGCCGCGTGCATCAACCGGGTGTTCGGGGTCAACGTCGTGGTGGTCAGATCGAACGACCGCATGATCAGCGAATCCGGGTCGTCGTACTCCGCCAACAGCTTTCGCGTTGACTCGGGCAGATCAGCCGGTGGCGCCACGGCCGCGCGCGGCGGCGTGGACACGATCCGGGACACCCTCGGTTCCAGTTCCGCGGGCAGTCCGAACCACACCTCCGCGCCCACCCGATCGGCGATCTCCGCGGCGAACACCTCGCCAAAGTCGCGCCCGGTGACCCGCCGGATCACCTCGCCGACCAGCCAGCCGAAGGTCCAGGCGTGGTAACCCTGTTCGGTTCCCGGTGTCCACCACGGTTTCTGCGCCGCCAGCCGGGCCACCACCCGGTCCCACTCGGCCACCTCCGCCACCGGGAACCGCTCGTCCAGCGCGGGCAATCCGGCCTGGTGGGACAGCAGCCAGCGCACCGGGATGTCCTGCTTGCCCGCGGCGGCGAACTCCGGCCAGTACCGGGCCACCGGCGCGTCCAGGTCCAGCTCGCCGCGTTCGACCAGCAGGTGCGCCAGCATCGCGGTGACGCCCTTGCTGACCGAGTACACCAGCTGCAGAGTGTCCCGCTGCCATGGTCGTCCGGTGCGGTCGTCCGCGATCCCGCCCCAGAGGTCGACCACCTTGCGCCCGTGCCGATACACGCACACCGCCGCGCCGAGTTCGCCGCCCTCGGTGAAGTTGCGCGCGAACACTTCGCGCACCGCCTCGAACCCGGGCGCTACCGTGCCGTGCACCTCGGCCATCAACCTCACCCCGTCCGCCCAACGCGAACCGGCGGCGCCCGGTCACCCGCACGCCGCCGGTGCGCGGAACTCAACCCGCCAGCACGCCCTTGAGCGCCTCGACCAGCCGGCCCGCGGTGGCGCCCTCGCCGGTCAGTCCACTGTGGATTGTGTTCATCACGTAGCCGAAGCCGATCTCGTGGTCCACATCGCCGAAGGCCAGCGAACCGCCGTAGCCGCCGTGCCCGAACGTCCCCGGCCCGAGCAGGCTGATCGTCGGGGTGACGCCCTCGGCGTGCGCGCCGGTCATGTAACCGAGGCCCCAGGCGGTCGGCATCATGATCACCTTGTCCGGGCCGTACGCCTGGAGGCTCCGGGCCCGGTCCACGGTCTCCCGGTCCAGCAGCCGGAAGCCGTCGACCTCGCCGACCGTGCTCGCGTACAGCCGGGCGAAGGCGTCCGCGGTGCCGACCGCGCTGACCGCGGGCACCTCGGCGGCCCGCAGTTCCGGGCTGTTGGGCGGCATCGGGTCGGCGATCACGTTCAGCGCGCGCATGCTGAAGGAGTTCGGGTCGCTGAAAGCGGCCAGCGTCGCGGCGATGTGCGGCGGCAGGGTGTCCAGCGCCGGTGGCGGGACGGACAGATCGGCCTCGATGAACTTGCCCACCCGGGGTTCCTGCTCCTTCGGCAGGCCGATCCACAGGTCCAGGCCCAGCGGCTTGGCCACGTCCTCGGCCAGGATGGCGCCGATGGTGCGCCCGGTGATCCGGCGGATGACCTCGCCGATCAGCCAGCCGTAGGTGACCCCGTGGTAGCCGTGCGCGGTGCCGGGCTCCCAGTTGGGCTGCTGGGCGGCGAGCTGCTCGACGATCGGGTCCCATTCGGCCAGCCAGGCCAGCGGGAACCGCTTCTCCGGCGCGGCCAGCCCGGCCTGGTGGGACAGCAGCCAGCGCACCGGGATGTCCTGCTTGCCCGCGGCGGCGAACTCCGGCCAGTACTGGGCCACCGGCGCGTCCAGGTCCAGCTCCCCGCGCTGGACCAGCAGATGCGCGATGGTCGCGGTGACGCCCTTGCTGGTGGAGAAGACCAGCTGGATGGTGTCCTGGTCCCACGCGCGGCCGGTGTCGACGTCGGCCACGCCGCCCCACAGGTCGACGACCTTCTGCCCGCGCTGGTACACGGTGACCGCGGCGCCGACGTCGCCGCCGTCGGTGAAGTTGGTCAGGAAGGCATCGCGCACCGGCTCGAAACCTGGTGCCACCGTGCCGTGGATCTGGGTCACGCCCACCCCCAAGAAGCTGCTTGGTCGCATGTTGTCATGCACTCGCATCATATCGGGGATGGGCGGTGCTCAACCTTCCTGTTTGCTGACAGTGGACAAGGCCCGGTCGAGTTCCCAGAACGCCCGCAGCGACCGCAGCAGCCCGTCCTCGCCGACCCGGTAGACGAACACGCCGTCGGTGTCGATGCGGGTCCCATCAGCGGCGATGGCCGAGATGGTGCCCACGTTGGCCACCTCGTCCCCGCTGGCGAAGGAGTCGGTGATGGCGAATTCCATCCGGGCCATGTGCCCGATGGTGAGGTCCCAGAACGCCCCGATGGCCGCCCTTCCGTGATGGCCTTTCCCGGTCTGGTCGAAGATCGACGGCCCGACCGGGTCCTCCACCACGGCGTCCTCGGCCCACAGCGCGAGCCAGCCCTCCTTGTCCCCGGCGGCGACCGCGGTCATCGAGCGGATGGAGGCCGCCCGCGCCGGGTGTTCGCCGTCGGGGGCGGTCCAGGTGACCGTCATCCAGCGCTCCTCACAGTTTGGCGATGATCGTCTCGGCGAACTTGCGCATCGAGTCCTGTTTCGCCGACAGCGGCCCGTCGAAGGGCACCCCGTCCATGATCCAGGGCATGGTGATCGCGTCGGTGACGCCGATCGCGGCTTGTTCCCGGTAGCCCTCCAGGCCGAACCGGTCGATGCAGACCGCCTGGATCTCGAAGGGTTCCTCCGCGCGTCCGTAGCCGGCGCGCAGTTCGGTCAGCCGGGCGATGGTGGTTTTGAGGTCAGCGAAGCTCATCATCGCCGAGGTCCAGCCGTCGCCGATGCGTGCGGCCCGCCGCAGTCCCGGTCCGCTGTGACCGCCGACGTAGATGGGCACCGGCTTGGTCGGCGCCGGGCTCATCCGCAGTTTGCCGAATTGGTAGTGCTCGCCGTGGTATTCGACCATGCCGCCGCCGAGGATCAGCTTGAGCACCTCGATCGCCTCGTCCCCGCGCGGCCCTCTGTCCACATAGGACGTTCCGCACCACTCGAACTCTTCCGGTGACCAGCCGAGGCCGACGCCGAGTCCGAACCGGTTGCCGGTGAGCACCGCCACCGAGCCGACCTGTCGGGCCAGCAGCACCGGGTTGCGTGAGCCGAGTTTGAGCACCTGGGTGTAGAAGCCGATCCGGGAGGTGACCGCGCCCATCGCGGCGGCGGCCACCATCGGGTCGGCCCACGGCGTTTCCTCGGTCCAGAACCGGTTGCCGTCAGGGGTGTAGGGGTAGTCGGCGGAGACCTGTTCGGAGAAGAACAGCGAGTCGGGCAGCGCGATACTGGCGAACCCGCATTCCTCGGCGGTGCGCGCGAGTTCGGGCAACTGCTCGATCGGACTCATCGCCACCGCGCAGGTGAACTTCACCGCTTCGCTCCCTTGATCGCGTTGGCCAGGAACAGGTCCAGACATCGTTCCGCGTTGGCGGTGATGGTCAGCGACGGGTTGGCCAGGCAGGTGGAACCGGGCAGCAGCGCGCCGTCCACGCAGTACAGGCCGGGATATCCCTTGAGCTGCCCGGTGAACTCGGTGGCCTGGCCCATCACCAGTCCGCCGAGGGGGTGATAGGTGTTGCGGGCGCCCAATCCGTGCGCGGTGCCGCGGTCGTAGTTGGGCAGACCGTTGAACAGGAAGCCCTTCTTGCCCTCGGTCTCCCACCAGAACCGGGTGGCCAGGTCCCGCCCGGCCTTCTCGCCCAGGGTTTCCATCACACCATAGGGCCAGTACACCTTGCCGCCGCCGGTGGCCGGGTCGTAGCGCACCTCACCGCGTTCCGGGGTGACCGAGGTGATCAGGTGCGTGGTGGAGGCGACGTTGAGGATGTTGGGCACCGGCGCGGCTTCCCAGGCCATCGAGGTCGGCGCGAACGGGTTCTTGTCGTCGAAGAACTTGACGTTGCCCGGCCCGCCCTGGTCGAAGCCGACGTCCTTGCGCAGGGTCATCCGCAGGACGAGGAAGTCGCCGTTGTTGCCCCAGCCCTTGCCAATCTGCTCGTTGAGTTTGGGCAGCCAGCCCTTGGCCTTGGCGGTGACGATCAACCCGGAGGAGTACACCGACCCGGCGGCCAGGAACAGGTAGTCGGCGTCCATCTTCTTGGTGGACAGCACATCCCCGTTGTCGTTGGTCAGTTTGACCACGACCTCGTACCGGCCGGCGACCTCGCGGATCTCGGTGACCTCGTGCTGGGCCAGGATGGTCACGTTGCCGGTGGCGGTGGCGCGGGCCAGGTAGGTGCGGTCCACGCTGTTCTTCGCGCCGGAGTTGCTGCCGAAGGGGCCTTCGCCGATGCTGTGGCAGGCGACGCGTTTTCCTTGCAGTTCCTCGCGAATGGCGTTCCAGTCCACCGCGAACGGGATTGGCACCGGCTCCTTGCCGAACTCGGCCAGGTACTCCAGCCAGGCCCGCGCGCCCCGGTACTGCGGGTGCGCCTGCACATCCGGTGGAATGAAGCCGACCTTGAGGTTCTCCCTGGCACGCGGCCAGTAGGTGCTGTCCATCTCGTCGAAGGGCAGTTGACTCGGGTAGACCTTGTCCCATTCGGATCGGCGTGGCTGCGGCATGTACAGGCCGATGACCAGGGAGCCGCCGCCGACGCCGGAGCCGCTGAGCACCCGGATGCCCTCGCCCTCGTGGGTGGCGATCAGCCCGGCCTTGCGGTCGATCTTCTTGTTGATGTCCAGGCCGAGCGGCGGCCGGTCGTGGAACCAGGCGCACCGCCAGTCCGGGTTCTTGATGGTGCAGAAGGTGTCTCCGCTGGGGCTGACCTCCCAGCGGCGGCCGCGTTCGAGCACCGTGGTGCGCACCCCGGCCTGACCGAGTCGCAGCGCGGCGACCGCCCCGCTGAACCCGCTGCCGACCACGATGGCGGTTTTCCCGGCCAGCGCGGGCACTTCGCCGTAGGCGGCCAGCGCGCCGAAGCGGCCGAGCGCCCCGGAGGCGACCGCGGCTCCTGCGCCCGCCGCAGCCACCTTGAACAGGGTCCGTCGTCGTACGGGTGTGCTCATTGTCAGTCTCCCGGTCTGTCCGATCCCACCACCCACAGTGCGAAGAACTGCGATCCACCGCCGTAGGCGTGCCCCATCGCGGTGCGCGCCCCGTCGACCTGATGTGCGCCCGCGCGGCCCTGCACCTGCCGGGCGGCCTCGGCGAAGCGCAGCAACCCTGATGCGCCAATGGGATTGGTGGACAGCACGCCACCGGAGGGGTTCACCGGCAGGCGACCGGTGAGTTCGGTCTCGCCCGCTTCGGTGAGCTTCCAGCCCTGACCGGCTTCGGCGAAACCGAGGTTTTCCAGCCACATCGGCTCGAACCAGGAGAACGGCACGTAGATCTCGGCCACGTCGATCTGCCGCAGCGGATCGGTGATCCCGGCCTGCCGCCACAACGCCGCCGCCGCTTCCTGTCCGGCGCGCGGGTTGACCTGGTCCCGGCCGGCGAAGCTGGTCGGTTCGGTGCGCATCGCGGTGGCATGCACCCAGGCCACGTTGCCGGGTGCGGCGCGCGCCGCGGTCTCGTCGCCGAGCACGATCGCGGCGGCCCCATCGGAGGAGGGGCAGGTCTCGTCGTAGCGGATCGGGTCCCACAGCATCGGCGATGCCTGCACCGATTCCAGGGTGATGTCCGGTTGCCGCAGGTGTGCGTGCGGGTTCAGCGCGCCGTTGCGGCGGTCCTTGACCGCGACCAGCGCGCCGATGTGCTCGGGCGCCGCCGCGCGCCGGATGTAGGCGCGCACATGGGGTGCGAAGTAGCCGCCCGCGCCGGCGTGCACCGGCATGATGAACGGGGTGGGCACGGACAGCGCCCACATCGCGTTGGACTCGGACTGCTTCTCGAAGGCCACGGCCAGCACGCGGCGGTGGATCCCGGCCTGCACCAGGCTGGCCGCGACCACCGCGGTGGAGCCGCCGACCGAACCGGCGGTGTGCACCCGCAGCAACGGTTTTCCGGTGGCGCCCAGGGCGTCGGCCAGGTGCAGTTCGGGCATCATGACGCCCTCGAACAGGTCTGGCGCCTTGCCGAGCACGATCGCGTCGATGTCGGCGAGTTCGACGCCGGCGTCGGCCAGGGCCCGGTCCACGGCCTCGCGGCAGAGTCCGGCCATGGAGACGTCCAGGCGTTTGGCCGCGTGGTGGGTCTGGCCGGTGCCGAGCACGGCCGCGAGCTGGGCCATCAGTCCTCGCCCCCCAGGACACACACCAGGTTTTGTTGCAGGCACGGGCCACTGGTGGCGTGCGCCAGCACCCGGTCCGCCGCACCCGAGTGGATATGCCGTGCGGCCAAACCGATCCTGGCCAGTCCGGCGGCGAACATCGGGTTGCCCGCGAGCACACCGCCGGAGGGGTTGATCCGAGCCTCGTCGAGCCCGAGTTGCTGGCGGAGCAGGATTTCCTGGTGGGTGAACGGCGCGTGCAACTCGGCCACCTGCACTCCGTCGCTGCCCGCCGCCTGGGCCGCGGCGACCGCGGAGGGGACGGCGGTGAGGTCGCGGGCGCCGAGCTGGCCGCTGTCGATCCGGTGCTCGAGACCGGTGATCCACGCCGGTCGCGGGCACAGGTCGAGGGCCCGGTCCCCGGCGGCCAGGACCACCACCGCCGCGCCGTCGCTGATCGGCGCGCAGTCGTGCGCGCGCAACGGATCCGCCAGGTAGGGCTGGTCCAGGAGTTCCTCAATCGTTGGCGTGCCGGCGAGTTGGGCATCCGGGTTGTCGCGGGCGTCGGCCCGGGAGCGGGCGGCGACCTCGGCCATCGCGCGTTCACTCCACCGGCCCTGGGCCATGCCCAGGCGGGCCTGCAACCCGGCGATGCTCACCGAGTCCGGCCACAGCGGGGTCATCAGGTACGGGTCCAGTTGCAGGGCAAGCACCCGGCGCAGTTCACCGGCCGAGGACTTGCCGAACCCGTACACCAGCGCGACGTCCACCTCACCGAGCTTGAGCCGCACCCAGGCTTCGTAGAGCGCCCAGGCCGCGTCCATCTCCACGTGCGATTCGCTGATCGGCGGGAACGCGCCGATCGCGTCCACCGCGGAGACGAAGGAGAACGCCCGCCCGGCCAGGTAGTCCGAGGAGCCGGAACACCAGAACTCGATGTCCTCTTTGGACAGTCCGGTGTCCGCGTAGACCTGCTGGAACAGCGGCACGAGCAGTTCGACCCCGTTGCCGGACGCCGAAGTCCGGCGCACGGCCGGGGACTGGGCGAATCCGACGACGGCGACCTCCGGCACGGCCGGCTCCTCTGCTGGTGGTGGGCTACAGGTGGCGGGCGAAGCTGTCGAACGGGGCATCGGGCGCGCCGGTCGGGGTGAAGTGGTCGATGTTCTCCAGGGTGTGGCCCCACTGCTCGCGGGGCCGCCACACCGCGCGCACCCGCAGGCCCATCCGGACCTGCTCGGGCGCGATGCCCAGCACCAGGTGCTGGAACGGGATGTCCGCGCCGTCCAGCAACACCGAGGCGGCCACGTACGGCGGCTGGATGCGCTGGCCCAGGAACGGCACGTTGACCACGCAGAAACTGGTCACCGTGCCCTCCTCGGCCAGTTCGACCCAGTCGGTCAGCGGCACGCCGTCGGTGGGGCAGGCGCCGCGCGGTGGGATGTAGACCTGCGTGCACACCGAGCAGCGCTGGCCGGTCAGCCTGCCCTGCTCCACGCCGCGCAGGAATTCGCTTTCCGCGGCCGAGGCGCTGTGCCGGTAGCGTAGGTCGACCGGGCTGACCGTGCCGCGCACCGGTTCGGCGAAGGATTGCACTGGCGGTTCCGGGGTGGGGGAGTCCAGCAGTTCGAAGCAGGCCAGGTCGGTGATCGCGCCGACCGGTTCTGCCGCCCAGCGGGCGCGGACCCGCAGACCGATCGACATCGCGCCGGGGCCGGGTGCGTCCACCGCGTGCAGCAGGGCGGTGTCCGCGCCGTCCAGTCTGATCAACGCCCACGCGAACGGTCGCGCCAGTGGTTGTCCGGCAAGGGGTTCCGGCTGCCAGGTCCAGCTCAGCACGGTCCCGGCGCTGCCCACTTCGACCAGTTCGGTGAGTGGTTGCGCGGTCACCGGGTCGTATTCGGCGGGCGGCACGTGCACCCGTCCGTCCGCGCCGCGGACACCCAGCACGCGGTGCTCGCGCAGGGCGGTCAGGAAGGCGCCGAGCGTCGGCCCGAGCGAGCGGGTGTAGGCGAACTCCACCCGAAGCTCAGCGCTGAGCGGCTCGTGGCTCACGGTCACAAAATGAGTGAAACACGTTCTCGTTTTTGCGGCAAGATGGTAGGCGTAGGCAGACCCCGGAAGGATGGTTGTGCGCTATGCGGCTTGGGTTGCAGCTCGGCTACTGGGGTGCGGGACCACCGGCGGACACCCTGGAACTCGTTACCGAGGCGGAGCGGGCCGGGTTCGACGCGGTCTTCGCCGCCGAGTCCTGGGGCTCGGACGCCTTCACCCCACTGGCCTGGTGGGGCTCGCGCACCGAACGGATCCGGCTGGGCACCTCGGTGGCCCAGCTCTCCGCGCGCAGCCCGGCCGCCTGCGCCATGCACGCCCTCACCCTGGACCACCTCTCCGGCGGCCGGGCCATCCTCGGCCTCGGCGTGTCCGGACCGCAGGTGGTGGAGGGCTGGTACGGGCAGCCCTTCCGCAAACCCCTGGCCCGCACCAGGGAGTACGTCTCGATCATCCGCCAGGTGCTCGCCAGGGAAGCCCCGGTGCGCAACGACGGGCCGCACTACCCGTTGCCCTACACCGGTTCCGGCGCACTCGGCCTGGGCCGCCCGCTCAAGCCGATCACCCACCCGCTGCGCGCCGACCTGCCGATCTGGCTCGGCGCGGAAGGTCCGGCGAACATCGCGCAGACCGCGGAGATCGCCGACGGCTGGCTGGCCATCTACTACACGCCGCGGCTGGCCGGGATGTACCGCGAGTACCTGGAGGAGGGCTTCGCCCGGCCCGGCGCGCGGCGCGGTGCCGCGGACTTCGAGATCGCGGTGAGCGTGCCGGTGGTGGTCACCGAGGACCCGGCCGCCGAACTCGCCCGGCTCAAACCGACCTACGCGCTCTACCTCGGCGGCATGGGCGCGCCGTCGATGAACTTCCACGCCGACGTGTTCACCAGGATGGGATACGGCGAGGTGGTGGCCGAGGTGACGCGGCTGTTCGGGGCCGGTCGAAAGGAGGACGCCGCGCGGGCGGTGCCCGATGAGATGGTGTCCGAGGTGACCATCATCGGCGGGCCGGAGCGGGTGCGCGCGGAAGTGCGGCGATGGGCGGCGGCCGGGGTGAGCATGCTGGTCGTCGGCTGTCAGGACGCCGCGGCGGTACGCGCGGTAGGTACGGCTGTGGCGGTGCGCGCGGCCGGCGCGGCCGTGGCGTCGAGCGAGAGCGAGGTGGCGGTATGAGCGAGCCGACCGGACTGTGGCAGATCGCGCAGGCGTACCCGGACCGGATCGCGGTGGTCGAACCGGACGGGACCGAGGTGAGCTACGGCGAACTGGTCCGGCGGGCCGACCGCTACGGCCGGGGCTTGCAGGCGCTGGGCCTGCGGCCGGAGGACACCGTGGTCGCGCTGCTGCCCAACTCCGCCGACCTGCTCGCGGTGTTCTTCGCCGCCCTGCAGACCGGGCTGTACTTCGTGCCGGTGAACTGGCACCTGGTCGGCCCCGAGATCAACTACATCATCGGGGACAGCGGGGCCAAGGCCTTCGTCGCGCACGAACGCTTCACCGAGTCCGCCCAGGCCGCGGTGGACGGCGCCGCGGTGCCCGAACAAGCGCGGTTCGCGGTCGGCGAGATCGACGGGTTCCGGCCGCTGACCGAACTGGGTGAAAATGAACCTCCCTACCGACCGGACGGTCGGGTGCTGGGTTCGCCGATGCTGTACACCTCCGGCACCACCGGCCGTCCGAAAGGCGTGCGCCGGCCGCTCACCGGGGAGCCGGTGGACGAGATCCCGGCCCGCAACCGGCTGTTCTTCGCCCTGTTCGACCTCAAGCCGCACGACGGGCACGTGCACCTGTGCGGTTCGCCGCTCTACCACGCCGCGGTGCTCAGTTTCGGCGTCGTCTCGGTGCTCTACGGGCATCCGGTGGTGCTGATGGACGGCTGGGACGCCGAGGAGTCGCTGCGGCTGATCGAACGGCACGGGATCACGCACAGCCACGTGGTGCCCACCCAGTTCAACCGCCTGCTCACGCTGCCGGCGGAGACCCGGGCGCGCTACGACCTGTCCTCGCTGCGCAAGATCGTGCACGGGGCCGCGCCCTGCCCGCCGGAGACCAAGCGCCGGATGATCGAGTGGCTGGGGCCGGTGATCATGGAGTACTACGCGGCCACCGAGGGCGGCGGCGCGGTGATCGACTCCGCCCAGTGGCTGGCCAAGCCCGGTTCGGTCGGCCTGCCCTGGCCGGGTTCGCAGGTCAGGGTGCTTGACGAGGAAGGTACCGACCGTCCGGTAGGCGAGCCCGGATTGGTGTATCTGCAGGCCGGGGCGGTGACCACGTTCCAGTACCACGGCGATCCGGAGAAGACGAAGGCCAACCGGGTCGGCGAGCTGTTCACCATGGGCGACATCGGCTACCTGGACGCCGACGGCTACCTGTTCCTGTGCGACCGGCGCAACGACATGATCATCTCCGGTGGGGTGAACATCTACCCGGCCGAGATCGAGGGCGAACTGGCGGTGCACCCGAAGGTGGCCGATGTGGCGGTGTTCGGCATCCCGCACCCGGACTGGGGCGAGGAGGTCAAGGCGGTGGTGCAGCCCGCCGACGGGGTGGTCGCGGACGCCGCGCTCACCGAGGAGCTGCTCGCCTACGCCGGCACCCGGCTGGCCCGGTTCAAACTGCCGCGCAGCATCGACTACCTCGACTCGCTGCCCAGGGATCCCAACGGCAAGCTGTACAAGCGCAGGCTGCGCGAACCGTACTGGGCGGGCAGCGCACGCAACATCTGAGAGGGAGCAGCATGAGTCGCCGCGACCAGATCACCATGTCCCCGGCCGAGGTGGAGGATTTCCTCGCCGAGCACCGCACGCTGGTGGTGGCCAGCCTCGGCCCGACCGGCCACCCGCACGTGGTGCCGATGTGGTTCGCCCTGCTGGACGGGGAGATCGTGTTCTGGACCTACGCCTCCTCGCAGAAGGTGCTCAACCTGCGCCGGGACCCGCGGCTGAGCTGCCTGGTGGAGGCCGGGGACAGTTACGAGAAGCTGCGCGGGGTGTCCATGGAGGGCACCGCGCAGGTGGAGACCGACCCGGCGGCCGTGCTGCGGGTGGGGACGGCGATCCTCACCCGCTACGGCGGCGGCCCGGTGGACGAGGCCGCGCAGGAACACATCGCCCGGCAGGCGGTGAAACGAGTCGCGATCACCTTCCACCGCAGCCGCATCGCCAGCTGGGACCACCGCAAACTCGCCGCTGGCGTGTACTGACCCACAACAGCCAACCCACCGCCCACTCCGGCCAACACCCCGTCCACAACGGCCAACTCACCGTCCACAACGGCCAACTCACCGCCCACAACGGCCAACACGCCGGGCCCGGAGGGTGACCCGCGTGTTGGCCGAAATGGACGGCGAGTTGGCCGAAGTTGTACGCCGGGTTGGCCGTTGTGGGACACCGGGTTGGGCGTTGTGGGACGGCTCTGGTGGCGAATTCGCCCTGGCGTGCCGGTCTTCCGGCGAGTTGGGCCAACTGGTACGCCGGTTTTGCCCAAGTGGGCGTACCGGTTGGCCCAAGTGGTGCGGGGGAGCGGTGGAGCTGGTGGGGTGGGTTACTCGCCGCGGAACTGGGGTGGGCGTTTTTCCTTGAAGGCGCGGGGGCCTTCCTTGGCGTCCGCGCTGGCGAAGACCGCGGCGCCCAGTTTGGCCTCCAGCTGGAACGCCTCGTCCTCGGGCAGTGCCTCGGTGTCCCGGATCGTGCGCAGGATCGCCTGCACCGCAAGGGGTCCGTTGGCCGCGATCAGCTTCGCCAGTTCCAGGGCCTTGTCCAGGGCCTGGCCGTCGGGGACCACGTGACCGATCAGGCCGATCTCCTTGGCCTCGGCCGCGGTGATGTGCCTGCCGGTCAGCAACAGGTCCGCGGCCAGGGTGTACGGGATCTGCCGCGGTAGCCGGACCGCGCTGCCCCCCAACGGGAACAAACCCCACCGCGCCTCGGACACGCCGAACCGCGCGCTCTCCCCGGCCACCCGGATATCGGTCGCCTGCAGGATCTCGGTGCCACCCGCGATCGCCGGACCTTCCACGGCGGCCAGCAAGGGTTTGCCGAGTCGGCGGCCTTTCAGCAGCGCGGGGATCACCGCCAGGTCGAAGCCCGCGCGGAACTGCTCGCTCGGGTGGGACTGGGTCATCGCCTTGAGGTCCGCGCCGGCGCAGAAGGCGCCGCCCGCGCCGGTGAGCACGCAGGCCCGGATGGCGGGGTTGTTGTCCACCTCGTCCCAGGCCTCGCGCATGATCGACAGCATCGGGCCGGACAGGGCGTTGCGGGCCTCCGGGCGGTTCAGCGTCACCACGAGCACGGCGTCTCGTTGTTCCACCAGGCAATGCGGAGCGTCAGCGGGCATGGAGTCGTTCTCCTCTCCATGGGCTATTGCCGGATAACGATAACACGTTCTACTTTCGAAGCGTGGCCGTCAACATCGCGGATCTCGTCGAACATGCCGTCGATCTCGTGCCCGAGCGCGTCGCCGTGATCTGCGGTGGCCGTCAGGTCAGCTACGCGGAGCTGGAGGAGCGATCGAACAGACTCGCTCACCACCTGCGAAAAAACGGGGTCGTACCCGGTTCGCACATCGGGGTGCACTCGCGTAACTCCATCGAGGCGGTGGAGGCGATGATCGCCGCGTACAAGCTGCGCGCGGTCGCGATCAACATCAACTACCGCTATCTCAAGAACGAGTTGCAGTACCTGTTCAGCAACGCCGACCTGGTCGCGCTGATCCACGAGCAGCGGCACAGCGAGGTGGTCGCCGAAGTGCTGCCGCAGGTCCCTGGGCTGCGGCACACCGTGGTCATCCCGGATGAGTCTGGCCAGGAGTTCACCGGCGTGGCCTACCCGGACGCGCTCGCCGACGGCGCCCCGGACCGCGATTTCGCCGAGCGCAGCCCCGACGATCACTACATCCTCTACACCGGCGGCACCACCGGCCATCCCAAGGGCGTGGTGTGGCGGCACGAGGACATCTGGCGGGTGCTCGGCGGCGGCATCGACTTCCTCAGCGGCGCCCGCCTGCCCGACGAATGGCACCAATGCCGCGCTGGTAGGGACTTCGCGCTGATCCGGCTGCCGGTGGCCCCGCTCATCCACGGCGCCGCGCAGTGGGCCACCTTCCAGAGCCTGTTCGGCGGCGGCACCGTGGTGCTGGTGCCGCACTTCGACGCGGACGAGGTGTGGCGGGCGATCGGGCGGCACCGGGTCAACGTGCTCACCATCGTCGGCGACGCCATGGCCCGCCCGCTCATCGAGGCATACCACCGCGGCGGCTACGACGCCTCCTCGCTGTACGCGGTCTCCAGCAGCGCGGCGTTGTTCTCGCCCAGTGTCAAGGAACAGTACGTCGCCGCGCTGCCCAACATCATGCTCACCGACGCGATCGGCTCCTCCGAGACCGGGTTCAGCGGCATCGGCGTGATCGGCCGCGACGGGCAGCCCAAGGACGGCCCCCGGGTCAAGGTGGACGCGGACACCGTGGTGATCGGCGAGGACGGAAAGCCAGTGGCCCCAGGGGTTGTGGGCAGGTTGGCGCGGTCGGGGCACGTGCCGTTGGGCTATTACAAGGATCCGGTCAAGACCGCGACCATGCTCACCGAGATAGACGGCCGCCGCTACGCCATCCCCGGCGACTACGCCAGGGTCGAGGCCGACGGCACGGTCACCTTGCTGGGCCGGGGAAACACCAGCATCAACACCGCGGGCGAGAAGGTCTACCCGGAGGAGGTCGAAGGCGCGCTCAAATCGCATCCGGACGTCTTCGACGCGCTCGTGGTCGGCATCCCGGACGACCGGCTCGGCCGCCGGGTGGCCGCGCTGGTGCAACCCAGACCCGGTGCCACACCGAGCTTTGCCGCGCTGGACGAGCATGTCCGCGGCCTGATCGCCGGGTACAAGGTGCCGCGCAGCCTGTGGCTGGTCACCGAGATCGGCCGCACCGCCAGCGGGAAACCGGATTACCGCTGGGCGCAACGCTATGTCGAGGAGCACCGGGATGCGAACGTCGCTGTGTGAGACCCTGGGCATCGAGTACCCGGTGCTCGGGTTCACCCCGTCCGAACAGGTCGCCGCCGCGATCAGCCGAGCCGGGGGACTCGGTGTGCTCGGCTGTGTGCGCTACAACCGGGCCGAGGACCTGGACGCCGCTCTGGACTGGATGGACGCCAACACCGACGGCAAACCCTACGGCGTGGACATCGTCATGCCCGCGGCAGCGCCGAAAGAGGGCACCGCGGTCGACTTGGACGCGCTGATCCCCTTGGCACACCGGGAGTTCGTGCACCGCACCCTCGCCCAACTCGGCGTACCGGAGACCGCCGAGACCGAACCCGGCGGTGTGCTCGGCTGGCTGCACTCAGTCGCACGGTCCCATGTGGACGTTGCCCTCGGGCATCCGATCCGGTTGATCGCCAACGCGCTCGGCCCGCCGCCCATCGACGTGATCGACCGCGCGCACCAGCACGACGTCCTGGTCGCCGCGCTGGCCGGCCGGGCCGAGCACGCGGTCCGGCACGTCTACGGCGGGGTGGACATCGTGGTCTCCCAAGGTTATGAGGCGGGCGGGCACACCGGGGAGATCGCCACCATGGTGCTGCTGCCCGAGATCGTGGACGCCGTCGGCGCCCGGGTCCCGGTGCTCGCCGCGGGCGGCATCGGCTCCGGCCGCCAGGCCGCCGCGGCCATCGCCCTTGGCGCGCAAGGGGTCTGGATGGGTTCCTACTGGCTCACCAGCGCCGAATACACCCTCGGCGGCCCCAATTCGGCCACCCAGCGCGCCCTCCTCGCGGCCCGCTCCAGCGACACCGTGCGCTCCCGCATCTACACCGGCAAACCCGCCCGGCTGCTGCGCACCCGCTGGACCGAAGCCTGGGCCGCGCCGGACGCGCCCGAACCACTGCCGATGCCGTTGCAGAACCTCCTGGTCAGCCAGGCGCACCAGCGGCTCGCCGCCGCCGATGACCCCGAGGTGGTGGCGATGCCGGTCGGCCAGATCGTCGGCCGGATGAACCAGGTCCGCCCGGTCGCGCGGATCATGACCGAACTGGTCGCCGAATACCAGGAGACCGTGCGCAGGCTCGCCGAACTTGGCTGAAAGTCCACACCCGGTCAGCAAGTTCCCCCCGATCGGAGGTTGAGCCCGCACCGGCGGCCGCGCAGGCTCGCTGAGGACCGGGTGCCGATCGGGAGGATCGAACCGTGCGGGTGAGACATCGGGCCGTGCTTGCGACAACGTTGTCAGCGGCTCTGCTGGCCGGTGGGCAGTTGCCGATCGGCACGGCGCAACCAGCCTTGGACGTGTACTCCTACCTGGAGAATCCGCGGATCACCGGTGAGGGCCAGGAGCCGCACCACGCCGAACTGCGGCCCTATACCGATCACGCCGCCGCGCTGCGCGGGGATGAACGCACGCCGTTCACGCAGAGCCTGGACGGTGACTGGAAGATCCAGATGGCCGAGCTGCCGGAGAAGGTGCCAGCCGGGTTCAGCGCCGCCGACTACGACGTGCGCGGCTGGCGCACCGTGCGGGTGCCGCACACCTGGCAGACCGACGGTCTGGACCACCCGATCTTCCGCAACATCGCCGAGGAGATCGTGCCGGACACCCCGCCCAAGGTGCCCAGGGACATCAATCCGACCGCGGCCTACGCCAAGGACTTCACCGTCCCCGCTGACTTCGCCGACCGCCGCACCATGCTCCGCTTCGAGGGCACCACGTCCAGCTATTTCGTGTGGGTCAACGGAAAACGGGTCGGCTACGACCAGGGCGGCTACACCCCGGCCGAGTTCGACATCACCGACGCGCTGCGGCCGGGCACCAACCGGCTGGCCGTGCAGGTGCACCGCTGGGCCGCTGGGGCCTACCTGGAGGACGTCGACCAGTGGCGCTTCGCCGGGATCTTCCGCTCGGTGTGGCTCTACTCCACCCCTGCCAGCTTCCTCCGCGATCTCACCGTGCACACCGATCTGGACGACAACCACCGGGACGCGCGACTGGACGCCACCATCGAACTCGCCCGCAAACCCGGTGGCAGCAACGGGAAACACCGGGTCAACGCGACCGTGTACGAGGCGGGCGGCCGGGTGATCGCCACCGCCACCGGCGAGGCGGAGCTGACCGGCGAGACCGCCAAACTCACCCTGAGCACCCCGTTGACCAACCCGGCCAAGTGGACCGACGAGACCCCGAACCTGCACGCCCTGGTGCTGGAACTCGTTGGCCCGGACGGGAAAACCGTGCACACCACCAGGGAGACCATCGGCTTCCGCGAACTGTCCATCAAGGACAAGCAGCTGCTGGTCAACGGCAAACAGGTGCTGTTCAAGGGCGTCAACCGGGCCGAGACCGACGCCCGGCACGGCAGGCACCAGCCGCGGGACAAGCAGCTCCAGGATGTGCGGCTGATGAAGCAGCTGCACGTGAACGCGGTGCGCACCTCGCATTACCCGTCCGATCCGCACTTCTACGACCTGGCCGACCAGCACGGGCTGTGGATCGACGACGAGGTGGACATCGAGACCCACTCCCGCGAGCACTGCCCGAGCAACTGCCTGGCGGACAAGCCGGAATGGCAGGACGCGTTCCTGGAACGGTTCGTGGCCATGGTGCAGCGGGACAAGAACCACCCCAGCGTGTTCATGTGGGACACCGGCAACGAGGCCGGGCTCGGCGCAGGCCACTACAAGATGGCCGAGTGGGCCAAGAAGAACGCGCCCGGCCGTCCCCTCTACCACCAGTCCAACCGGCCCGACGGCGACGCACCGTACGCGGACGTATGGGGACCGCGATACCCGCACCCGGACGAGCACGCCAAACAGGGCCGGGACAGCACAAAACCGGTCATCATGGGCGAATACGCGCACGCCCAGGGCAACAGCCTCGGCAACTTCCGCGAGTTCTGGGACGTCATCCGGGCCAATCCGGTGCTGCAGGGCGGATTCATCTGGGACTGGGCCGAGCAGAACCTGAGCCTGCCGCTGAAACTCACCCCGGACCACTCGCCCAACAAGATCACCGCGCACCTCAACGGGATGCCGGAACTGGTGGACGGCAGGCGCGGCAAGGCGGTCAGCCTGTCCGGCCTGGACGATTTCGTCGAGGTCTACCGGGATCGCAAGCTCGACCTCACCGGGCCGCTCACCCTGGACGCCTGGGTGAAACCGGCCACCCAGTGGCGCGGCGACTTCACCGTGATCGCCAAGGGCGACCACCAGTTCGCGCTGAAGATGAAGGACCAGCGCACCCTGGAGTTCTTCGTGTACTCCCAAGGTGATTGGCGGTTCGTGCACGCCACCGTGCCCGCCGACTTCTTCGGCAACTGGCACCGGGTCAGCGGCAGCTACGACGGAGCCATGCTGCGCCTCTACATCGACGGCAAGGAGGTCGGCCAGAAAGCCTGGTCCGGCCCGGTGAACAACACTGCCGAGCAGGTCAACATCGGCCGCAACTCCGAACTGCACGAGGACCATAACGGCCGGATGGCGCACGGACTGATCGACGACGCCCGGGTGTACGACCGGGCGCTGAGCGCGCAGGAGCTGGCCGCCGATCCGAGCGGCACCGCGGTGCTGGCGCTGGACTTCGACCGGACCGTGGACGCGGGCCGGTACGACTCCTTCGGCGCGCACCAGTCCGGCGCGGACGGCCTGGTGGACGCGGACCGGCGACTCCAGCCGGAAACCGCGCAACTGGCCTGGGCGCACCAGCCGCTGCGCTTCGCCTACGCCGACGGGAACCTGCGGATCAGCAACGAGCAGCGGTTCGCGCCGATCGAGGGCGTGCGGCTGCACTGGCGGATCACCGAGGGCGGCAAGGACATCCGGCAGGGCGAGCAGCCGCTGCGGGTCGAACCCGGCCAGACCATGACCGTGCCGATCCCGGCCGTGGCCAACCCCGCCGACCGGGAGCGGTTCCTCACCGCGCGGGTGCTGCGACCCGGCGGCGAACTGTTTGCGCACGACCAGTTCGGCGCGGGCGGCAAGGTGGTGCCCGGCGCCGCCCCGCCCCCGGCCACCGGACGACCCGTCCTCGTGAACGGCTTCAACCAGGTCGTGGTGCAGGGCAACGGGTTCCGCTATGTGGTGGACAAGCGCACCGGCACGCTCAGCTCGATGCGGGTCGGCGAGGTCGAACTGCTCAAGCAGGGCCCTCGGCTCAACGCCTGGCGCGCGCCGATCGACAACGAGGCGGTGGACTGGGGCCAGGCCGAGGCGCCGCTGTGGCGGGCCGCCGGACTGGACCGGCTGCGCACCAAGGTCGACTCGGTCGCGGTGGAGGGCAACGCGGTGGTGGTGCGCAGCACGGTGGCCGCCCCCGACGTCGCCGACGCTTCCTTCGGGCAGACCGTGCGGTACACAGTGGACGGTGCGGGCACCATCTCGCTCGGCCACGAGGTGCGGCCGGCCGGCCGGATGCGCACCCTGCCGTACCTGCCGCGGATCGGGTTCAGCCTCGGCGTGCCCGCGGAGTTCCAGCGGTTCGCCTGGTACGGAAGGCAGATCGAGAGCTACAACGACCGGCGCGAGGGCAGCCCGATCGGCGTGTGGCAGTCCACAGTGGACGCTGAACAGCGCGGGTACGGAAAGCCGCAGGATCACGGCAACCGGACGGACTCCCGGTGGGCGCTGCTCACTGACGGGCGCACCGGCGGGCTGCTGATCAGCGGGGTCAACGACGTCAGCGTGAGCAGCTACGACGACACCGACCGGGCCGAGTACCCGTTCCAGCTGAAGAAGAATCCGGGCTGGACCACGCTCAGCGCCGCCTACGCCGCCAGTGGCGTCGGCGACACCCCGAACAACATCCGGGCCAAGTACAAGGTCCGGGCCGATCTCGATTACAGCTACGGCATGATCCTGCGCCCGCTCAACCGCACCGAGATCAGCACCGGCCTGCCTGCCGGGAGTTAGGGACGGTGGACCAGGGCGGCGCCTAGCGCACGCAGGTGCGCGGTGGCGCCGCCCAGGGCGAACTCGGCGTGTTTGGCGGCCACGAAATAGCGGTGCAGCCGGTGGTCCAGGTCGATGCCGACGCCGCCGTGCACGTGCACCGCGGTGTGCGCCACCCGGTGCCCGGCGTCGGCGGCCCAGAACTTGGCCGTGGCCAGGGCCTCCGAACTGGGCAGGCCCTCGCTGACCCGCCAGGCCGCCTGCCACAGGGTGAGCCGGATGCCCTGCACGTCCACATAGGCGTCGGCCAGTCGCTGGGCCACGGCCTGGAACTGGCCGATCGGGCGGCCGAACTGGACCCGCTCGCGGGCGTACTCGGCGGTCAGTTCCAGGGCCCGTTCGGTGATGCCGAGCTGTAGTGCGCACCAGCCGAGCACGGCCCTGGTGTGCAGGAACTCCACCGCCGCGGGGTCCAGGACCCGGTCCGCGGGCAGGGGAGTGGCGCTGAGTTCGAGCTGCGCGGTGCCTGCCCCGTCCACGATCTCCTGCCGCCGCACCGACACCCGCGGGTCCGCCGGCGTCACCAGGAACACCCGCGGCCCGTCGGGGGTGTCCGCGGGGACCAGGAAGGCCGCGGCGATCCCGCCTGCGGGGACCGCGGTCTTGGTGCCGGTGAGCAGCCAGCCGTCGCCGGTGGGTTCGGCGGTGCTGGCGGTCTCGTCGGTGAGGGCGGCGGTCAGCACCGTCTCCCCGGCCAGGGCCCCCGGCAGCCAGCGGTCGCGCGCGATCGACCCGCCGAACTCGGCGATGGCCGAGGCCGCGAGCACGGTGGAGGCCAGGTACGGCACCGGCGCGACCGCCCGGCCCAGCGCGACCAGCACCGAGCACTGCTCCAGCACGCCGTACCCGGACCCGCCCACCGCTTCCGGAATCCCGGCCCCGAGCAGCCCTGACGCCCCAAGCATATTCCACAGTGGACGGTCGAACCGGTCCGGCGCGGACTCGGCGGCCCGCAGCCGCTCCTGGGTGACCTGGTCGCTCAGGATCTCACCGGCCAAAGTGGACAGTGCGTCCTGCGCCTCGCTGCTGCTGAAGTCCACGATCTCTCCAGTTCTCGTACGCCGAGTTGGCCAAAGTCGTACGGGTCGTTGGCCCAACTGGTACGCCGAGTTGGGCCAACTCGACGGGCGGGTTAGCGGCGGATGGGGAGGCCGAGGGCGGTGGCGGCGATGATGTCGCGTTGCACCTCGTTGGTGCCGCCGCCGAAGGTCAGGATCAGGCAGGACCGGTGCAGCCGTTCGATCTTGCCGTGCAGCGCGGCCCCTGGCGCGCCCGCGCGCAGGGTGGCGGCGGGGCCGAGCACCTCCATCAGCAGCCGGTATGCCTCGGTGGCCAGTTCGGTGCCGTAGACCTTGGTGGCGGAGGCGTCCGCCGGGGTCGGGGTGTGCGCCGCGCCCCAGGCGATCCGCCAGTTCAGCAGCTTCAGGTACTCCACCTTCGCGTGCACCCTGGCCAGGTGGATCTGCACCCACTCCTGGTCGGCCACGCGCGTGCCGTCGGGCAGTTTGGTCGCCTTCGCCCAGTCCAGGACCTCCTGCAGGGCGTTGCGGATCGGCGCGGCCGAGGTGAGCGCGACGCGTTCGTGGTTGAGCTGGTTGGTGATCAGCGGCCAGCCCTTGTTCACCTCACCCACCAACGCCCCCGCGGGCACCCGGATGTCGCTGTAGTAGGTGGCGCTGGTGCCCGGTCCGGCCATGGTGCGCACCGGCGTCCAGGAGAACCCGGGCGCGTCGGTGGGCACGATCAGCACGCTGAGACCCTTGTGCTTGGGCGCCTCCGGATCCGTGCGGCAGGCCAGCCACACGTAGTCGGCGTACTGGATCAGGCTGGTCCACATCTTCTGCCCGTTGATCACCCACTCGTCCCCCTCGCGCACCGCCCTGGTGCGCAGCGAGGCCAGGTCGGTGCCCGCCTCCGGCTCGGAGTAGCCGATGGCGAAGTGCAGCTCACCGGCGGCGATCCGGGGCAGGAAGAAGGACTTCTGCTCGTCCGTGCCGAAGCGCATGATCGTCGGGGCCACGCTGTTGAGGGTCAGGAACGGCACCGGCGCGCCCGCGGTGGCCGCCTCGTCGGTGAAGATCAGTTGATCCAGCAGCGGGCGTTCCTGACCGCCGTACTCGCGCGGCCAGCCCAGCGCGAGCCAGCCGTCCCGGCCCATCTGCCGCACCACCTCCAGATAGGTGGCGCGGTCGCCGTAGTCCCCGCCGCCGCCGGAGTACAGCGCCGCGCGCCGCTCCGGGGTCATCAGCTCGGCGAAGTACGCCCGCAAGTCCGCGCGCAACTGCTGCTGTTCCCGCGTGAAGGCGATCCGCATGGGTCAATACTAGAACACGTTCTTTCGAATCCGGAACGTGTACTTGAGTCTTCCACCCCGGTACACCTGTGCCACTCAGTTGGCCCTTGCTCAGATCGAGAACACATTCTAGTGTCGGTCCCCATCCGAGGGCACACTACTCATCGAGGAGTGGATTCGGTGAAGGCTGCCGTGCTGAACCAGGTTGGCGACGACCGGCTGGAGCTGCGGACCGATGTGGCCACGGTCCCGCCCGGTCCCTTCGACGTGCGGGTGGCGGTGCGCGCCTCCGGCATCTGCCACAGCGATCTGCACGCCATGGACGGCACCCTGCCCGCGCTGGCGCCGGGTGTGCTCGGCCACGAGGGCGCGGGCGAGGTGGTGGAGATCGGCTCGGCGGTCACCGATCTGGCGGTGGGTGACCACGTGCTGATCACCTTCGTGCCACCCTGCCTGCGCTGCAAGTCCTGTCTGCGTGGCCAGCCGCACCTGTGCGCGGTGTACGCGATCGAGTCCTTCATGAAACCCCGCTTCACCAAGGGCGAGCAGCCGCTGTTCGGGTTCGCCGGCTGCGGCACCTTCGCCGAGGAGCTGGTGGTGCCGCAGCCCGCGGCGATCAAGGTGCCCGCGGACGTGCCGTTCGAGATCGCCGCGCTGATCGGCTGCGGCGTGCTCACCGGCGCGGGCGCGGTGCTCAACACGGCCGCGGTGCAACCCGGTTCGACCGTGGTGGTGATCGGCTGCGGCGGGGTCGGCGTGTCCACGTTGCAGGGCGCGCGGATCGCCGGGGCGAGCACGATCATCGCGGTGGACCCGGTGCGGGACAAGCACGAGGCCGCGCTCAAGTTCGGCGCCACGCACACCGCCACCCCCGAAGAACTCCCCGCGCTGCTGCCCGAGCTGACCGGTGGCGAGGGCGCGGACTACGCGTTCGAGGTGGTCGGCCTGCCCGCCACCATCCGCTCCGCCTGGGACTCCGCCCGCCGCGGCGGCACCGTGGTGGTGGTCGGCGCCGGGCGGGCCGAGGCCCAGGTCAGCTTCTCCGCCCAGGAACTCTTCCTGCACGAGAAACGGTTGCTGGGCTCCTTCTACGGCTCGGCCGACGTCCGCCGCGACTCGGCCAAGATGATCGACTTCTGGCGGGCCGGGCAGCTCGACCTGGACGGCATGATCAGCCGCAGGCTGCCCCTGGCCGAGATCAACGACGGCCTGGACACCCTGCGCGGCGGCAAGGTGATCCGGCAGATCGTGACCTTCGACTAGGCGGGTGTCGCTTGTGGACGATGGGCTGAGCCTGTCCGGCAAGGTCGCCGTGGTGACCGGCGCCGGCGCCGGACTCGGGCGCGCGGAAGCGCTGGCACTGGCTACGGCCGGGGCCAGTGTGGTGCTCAACGACCTGCCCGGCGCGGCCGAGGAGACCGCCGAGCTGATCAAGGCTGCTGGTGGCGCGGTCACCGTGGTGGCCGGGGACATCGCCGAGCGGGCCACCGCGGACGCGTTGCTGGCCGCCGCGCTGGCCGAGTTCGGCGGCCTGCACGTGGTGGTCAACAACGCCGGCGTGCTGCGCGACCGGATGCTGTTCAACCTCTCCGACGAGGACTGGGACCTGGTGATCCGGGTGCACCTGCGCGGGCATTTCCTGGTGTCCCGCAACGCCAGCGCGTACTGGCGGCAGCAGGCCAAGTACACCGACGGCCCGGTGTACGGCCGGATCGTGAACACCGCCTCGGAATCCTTCCTGCTCGGCTCGCCCGGCCAGGCCAACTACGCCGCGGCCAAGGCGGGCATCGCCGCGCTGACCGTGTCCACCGCCAGGGCCCTGGCGCACTACGGGGTGCGCGCCAACGCGATCTGCCCGCGGGCCCGCACCGGCATGACCCGGCACGTCTTCGGCGAGGCCCCCGCCGAAGGCCTGGATCCCCTTGACCCACAACACGTCGCGCCCTTTGTCGCCTACCTCGCCGCGCCCGCCGCCGAGTCCATCAACGGCCAGGTGTTCGTGGTGCACGGCGGCATGGTCGCCCTGCTCGCCCCGCCCACGGTGGAACAACGGTTCGTCAGCACCGGGGACACCTGGACCCTGGCCGAGCTGGACGCCACCGTCGGCGACTACTTCACCGGCCGCCCGGCCGAGCGCACCTTCGCCTGCACCGAGCTGAACGCGTTGCAGGCCCGCCCCTGATCCGCCAGCGAAGGAGTAGCCATGCCGCTCACCGTGTTGCCGCACCGGGACACCGCGGGCCTGTCCGAGGGTCTGCTGCTGGTCGACGGGAAGTGGCGGGCGGCGGCCGACGGCGAACTCTGGCGGCACCGGCATCCGGCCACCGGCGAGGAGATCGGCGGCTTCGCGGTGGCCACCGTGTCCGATGTGGACGAAGCCGTGCGCGCCGCCCGCCGCGCCTTCGACGAGGGTCCGTGGCCCAGAGCCCGTGCCGGGGAACGCATCCGTACCTTGCACCGCTACAGCAACCTGCTGCGTGAGCACACCGCCGAGCTGCAAGCGTTGCAGGCACTGGACAACAGCGTGCCGCTGTCCTTCGGCGGGGTCTACACCACCTCGGTGGGCGCGGCCGCGGACGTCTTCGACCACCACGCCGGCTGGATCGACAAGCTCGGCGGGGACACCCTGCCGCCGTACCAGGGCGGTGATCACCTGGCCATGACCTTCCGCGAACCGGTGGGCGTGGTCGCCGCGATCCTGCCCTGGAACGCGCCGTTCCTGCTGTTCGCGCAGAAACTCGCGCCCGCGCTGGCCGCCGGATGCACGGTGGTGGTCAAACCGTCGGAGTACGCCACGTTCTCGGTGCTGCGCATGGTGGAACTGCTGGCCGAGGCCGGGTTGCCCGACGGCGTGGTCAGTGTGGTCACCGGCCCCGGCGCCACGGTGGGCGAGGCACTGATCACCCACCCCGCGGTGGACAAGATCAGCTTCACCGGCAGCCGCGCGGTCGGCAGACGGATCGTGGAGGCATCGGCTAGCACCTTCACACGGGTTTCCCTGGAACTCGGCGGCAAGAGCCCCAGCCTGGTGTTCCCGGACGCGCCGAACATCGGCCTGGCCGGGATGACCTCGATGGGCACCGTCACCATGGGCCTGTCCGGCCAGGCCTGCGTGGCGCACAGCCGGGCCCTGGTGCACCGCGACGTCTACGACGAGTTCCTGGCCGCCGCGCAGCTGATGGCCGGCGTGATCACCTACGGCGACCCGTTCGACGCGGGCACCCTGGCCAGCCCGCTGATCAACGAACGCCAGCTGGAGCGGGTGCTCGGCTACATCAACCGGGGTCAGGAGGAAGGCGCCCGGCTGGTCACCGGCGGGTCCAAAGTGGAGGGTGACCTCAGCACCGGCCACTTCGTGCAGCCCACCATCTTCGCCGACGTGGACAACAACATGGCCATCGCGCAAGAAGAGATCTTCGGCCCGGTGCTCGTGGTGGTGCCGTTCACCGATGAGGACGAGGCGATCCGGCTGGCCAACGACACCGAGTACGGCCTGGGCGCCGGGATCTACACCGCGGACAGCCAGCGCGCCTTCCGCGTCGCCCGCAAACTCCGCGCCGGAACCATTGGCATCAACGGATTCACCGTCGAACCGCACCTGCCCTTCGGCGGGTTCAAGCAGTCCGGGCTGGGCCGCGAGGGCGGGCGCAGCGCGTATGAGGCATACACCGAACTGAAAACCGTGCTGCTACCGCTGACCGAGGAGCTGATGTGAGACTGGACGGCAAGGTCGCCCTGGTCACCGGTGCGGCCCGCGGACTCGGCGAAGCGGTGGCCCGCCGGTTCGTGCGCGAGGGAGCCACGGTGGTGCTGGCCGATATCGCCGACGACACCGGCCACCGGCTCGCCGAGGAATTCGGACCCCAGGCCCGTTACCGGCACCTGGACGTCGGTTCGGAGGACGACTGGGCCGGGGTGGTCGCCGAGACCGTCAGCGATCTGGGCCGCCTAGATGTGCTGGTCAACAACGCCGCGGTGCTGCACTTCGCGCCGCTGGCGCAGACCACCCTGGCCGACTACGAGCGGGTGATCCGGGTCAACCAGATCGGCTGCTTCCTCGGCATGCGCGCGGTGATCCCGGTGATGACCGAGGCCCGCGCCGGCTCCATCGTCAACGTGTCCTCTGTGGAGGGTCTGGCCGGGATGCCGACCCTGTCCGCCTACACCGCCAGCAAATTCGCCATCCGCGGCATGACCAAGGTGGCCGCGCTGGAACTGGCCGCGCAGGGCGTGCGGGTGAACTCGGTGCACCCCGGCGCGATGGACACCCAGATGGCCGGCGAGGCACTGGGCGGCATCGAACTGGACCGCACCGCCATGGGCAAATTGGTGCCGATGAAGCGGATCGGCCAGCCCGAGGAGGTGGCCAACGTGGTGCTGTTCCTGGCCAGCGACGAAAGCTCCTACTGCTCCGGCGGCGAGTTCGCCGCGGACGGCGGCGCCACCGCGACGCACGCGTTCGGGTCGGTCGGATGACCGCTCCTCCCGCACGGCAAGGCCGGCCCGGCCTGGCTGCACTGCGCCAGGTCGGGCGGATGAGCCTGCTGTCCTGGGAAGTGCTGGCCAGCCTGCCCCGCAGGCCGTTCCCACTCGCCGAGTCGATCCGGCAAGCCTGGTTCTTCGCCAGCGTCACGATCCTGCCCACCGCGCTGGTCGCGATCCCCTTCGGCGCGGTTATCTCCCTGCAACTCGGCTCGCTCACCCAGCAGATCGGCGCCCAGTCCTTCACCGGCGCCGCGGGCGCCCTCGCCATCATCCAGCAGGCCAGCCCACTGATCACCGCGCTTCTCGTTGCGGGAGCGGGAGGTTCGGCGATGTGCGCGGACATCGGGGCCCGCACCATCCGCGAGGAGATCGACGCCCTGGAGGTGCTCGGGGTGTCTCCGGTGCACCGGCTGATCCTGCCCAGGGTGCTCGGCGCGATGCTGATCGCGGTGCTGCTCAACGGAGTCGTCAGCGTGGTCGGCGTGCTCGGCGGGTTCTTCTTCAACGTGGTGCTGCAGGGCGGCACCCCCGGCGCCTACCTGTCCAGCTTCTCCGCACTGGCCCAGCTCTCCGACCTGTGGATCAGCGAGTTCAAGGCGTTCCTCTACGGCTTCGTCGCGGGCATCGTGGCCGCCTACCGCGGGCTGAATCCCTCGGCTGGTCCGAAAGGTGTTGGGGACGCGGTGAACCAGGCCGTGGTGATCACCTTCCTGCTGCTGTTCCTGATCAACATGGTGATCACCGGCGTCTACCTCCAGCTCGTCCCGGCGAAGGGCGGGTGAGCCCGTGGTCGTGGTGGCGCGCAAGGTCCGATTACCCGTGCCGGGACTGGAGGCACTGGGCCGCCAGCTCTGGTTCTGCCTGCGCGCCCTCGCCCTGATCCCGCTGACCATTCGCCGCTACACCAGGGAAATCCTGCGGCTGCTCACCGAGGTCAGCTTCGGCAGCGGCGCCCTGGCCCTGATCGGCGGCACCCTCGGCGTGATGATCGGCATGACCGTGTTCACCGGCGCGGTCGTTGGCCTGCAAGGCTATTCCGCGCTCAACCAGCTCGGCACCTCCACCCTCACCGGGTTCATCTCCGCCTACTTCAACACCCGCGAGGTCGCCCCGCTCTCCGCCGGACTCGCGCTCTCGGCCACGGTCGGCTGCGGCTTCACCGCCCAGCTCGGCGCGATGCGCATCTCCGAGGAGATCGACGCCCTGGAGGTCATGGGCGTGCGCAGCCTGCCCTACCTGGTGACCACCCGCATCCTGGCCGGACTCGGCGCGGTGATCCCGCTCTACGTGGTCGGCCTGCTCTGCTCCTACCTGGCCTCCCGGGTGGTCACCGTGCTCTTCTACGGCCAGTCCGCCGGCACCTACGACCACTACTTCGGCCTGTTCCTGCCGCCCGCCGACGTGCTGTGGTCCTTCCTCAAGGTCGTCGTGTTCGCCGTCGTGATCATCTTGGTGCACTGCTACTACGGCTACACCGCCAGCGGCGGCCCGGCCGGGGTCGGGGTGGCGGTGGGCCGGGCGGTGCGCGCGGCGATCGTGGCGCAGATGTTCCTGGATCTCTTCCTCAGCCTGGCCATCTGGGGTTCCACCACCACCGTGCGGATCGCCGGATGAACGACCGCACCGCGCCATTGCGCTTCCAGTTGCTGGGACTGGTGTTCCTGCTGGTGGTAGCGCTGTTCGTGGCGGGCTCGATCGCGGTGTACCGCAAGGCTTTCACGCCGGTGGCCACCGTGCTGCTGGAGGTGGATCGGGCCGGTACCCAGTTGCGGGCGGGCGCGGATGTCAAGGTGCGCGGACTGATCGTCGGCGAGGTCCGGGCCATCCGGGCCGGCCAGGACCGGGCGGTGCTGGAACTGGCTCTGCAACCCGACCGGATCCCGCTGATTCCGGCCGAGGTCACCGCCCGCCTGCTGCCCAAAACCCTCTTCGGCGAACGCTATGTTGCCCTGCAACCGCCGGAGCGGCGCAGCGGGAAGTCCCTTGTGGACGGTCAGACCATCGGCCTGGACCGTAGCCAGGCCGGGGTGGAGATCGAAGCGGTGCTCAACGATCTGCTGCCGGTGCTCACCGCGGTCCGCCCCGATCAGCTCTCCGCCACCCTCACCGCGATGGCCAACGCCTTGCGCGGCAGGGGAAAGCAACTCGGCAACACCCTGATCCGGCTCGGCGACTACCTGGACGGCCTCGCCCCGTCCCTGCCGGATCTGCGCGCCGACCTCAAGGCACTGGCCAAGGTCGCCGACACCTACACCACCGCCGCCCCCGACCTGATCCAGGCTCTCTCCGACGCCACCACCACAACCCGGACCGTGGTCGACCAGCAGCACAACCTGCGCGCCCTGTTCGGTAACGTGACCCTGGCCGCCATCGACATCGAAGCGTTCCTGAAAGTCAACCGGGACAACCTGATCGCACTCGTCGCCGAAGGCAAACCGACCCTGGAGGTGCTGGCCAAGTACGCGCCCGAGTACCCCTGTCTGCTGGAACAACTCGTCGCGATGATCCCCAACACGGACAAGACCTTCGGCAAGGGCAGCAAGGAACCGCACATCGCCAAGTTCACCCTGGAGATCACCGCCAGCCGCGGCAAGTACCGGCCGGGCGTGGACGTGCCCAAGTACCTCGACCAACGCGGCCCCCGCTGTTACCCACCCGCCAAACCACCCGGCCGATTCCCGCAATACCCGCCCGGTGGCCCGGTCCTGGACGGTTCCACCCACCCGGCATCAGTGCCCTCGGTCGCCAACTCCCGGCCGGAACGCGAACTGATCAACGCGCTGGCCGCGCCGATCCTGGCGAAGCCGGTGGCCGAGGTGCCGGAGTGGGCCGGACTGATGCTGGGACCGATGTTCCGGGGCACGGAGGTGACCCTGCGATGAACGTGCTCTCCCCACTGGCCAAACTCACCGTGTTCACCGCGGTGACCGTGACGCTGACCGCGTTGCTGGCACTCACCATCGCCAACTCCACCGGCGGCCCCAAATCCGGGTACGCGGCCAGATTCACCGATGTCACCGGCCTCAACGTCGGCGACGAGGTCCGCATGTCCGGCGTCCGGCTCGGCAGCGTCACCTCGATCACCGTGGCAGATCAGAAACAGGCCAGGGTCGAGTTCGAAGTGGACAGTGCCACCCCGCTGCCCGCCGCGGTCACCCTGACCGTCAAGTACCGCAACCTGGTCGGCCAGCGCTACCTCGCCCTCGCCCTGGACAACGGCGACATCCGGCAGAAACTCCCCTGGGGAACGGAAATCCCACTCAGCCGCACCCGGCCCGCACTCAATCTCACCGTGCTGTTCAACGGTTTCCGCCCGCTGTTCCAGGCCCTCAACCCGGACCAGGTCAACAAACTCGCCGGCGAGATCATCCAGGTGTTCCAGGGCGAGGGCGGCACCATCGAGAGCATCCTCGGCCACACCGCCTCACTCACCTCGGCCATCGCGGCCAAGGACAAGGTGATCGGCGAGGTCGTGGCCAACCTCAACACCGTCCTCGACACTGTCAACGGCCGCACCGGCGAACTCACCGGCCTGCTCGACCAGCTGCAACGACTGGCCAGCGGCCTGGCCGCGCAACGCCAGCCCATCGGCCAGGCCATCGCCGCCCTCGGCGAACTGACCCAGGTCACCGCCGGACTCCTGGACGCCGCCCGCCCCGCGCTCAAGGCCGATATCGGCGCCCTGGGCCAGATCGCCGGGCAACTCGGCAACCGCAGCGACCTCCTGGAGAACTTCCTGGACCGCTTCCCGGCCAAGGTCCGCTCCATCGCCAGAGTCGCCAGCTACGGCGGCTGGTTCAACTTCTTCGCCTGCCGCATCTCCGGCAAGGTCGGCGTCGGCGCCCTCGGCCTCACCGTGGACCTGCCGTTGCTGCCCCTGGTGGGCACCCCGATGCCGGAACGGTGCAGCCAATGAGGCGGGTGAGCGCGAGCGCGCAGACCAGGATCGGCGCGATCACCGTGGCCGGCCTGCTGCTGGGCACCCTGGCCGCCTTCAACGCCGAGGACCTGCCGATCATCGGCGGCGGCACCACCTACACCGCCGAATTCGCCGAGGCCGGTGGCCTGCGCACCGGCAACGAGGTGCGGGTGGCCGGGGTCAAGGTGGGCCGGGTGACCACGATCAGCCTGGCAGGCAACAAGGTCCTGGTCGGCTTCCGGCTCAGCGAGACCCGGCTCGGCGACCGCACCACCGCCGCCATCGAGATCAAGACCCTGCTCGGCGACAAGTACCTGTCCCTCATCCCCGACGGCGCCCAGCCGCAACGCCCGGCCGAACCCATCCCACTGGCCCGCACCACCACCCCCTTCGACGTCACCGACGCGGTCAACCAGCTCGGCGAAACAGTGTCCAAAGTAGACACCCGTCAGCTCGCGGACAGCTTCCAGGTGCTCACCGACACCTTCCGCAACACCCCCGACAAGACCAAGTCGGCCCTGGACGGCCTGTCCGCGTTGTCCCGCACCATCGCCAGCCGGGACGACCAGCTCGCGGCGTTGCTGGCCAACACCTCCCAGCTCAGCGGCACCCTGGCCGGACGCGACGAGCAGGTCAAGCGACTGATCGCCGACGCCAGCCAGCTACTCGGTGAGCTGGACCGGCGCAAGGCCGCGATCAGCGCGTTGCTGCGCGGCACCAAGGATCTCGCGGCGCAACTCAAGGGCCTGGTCGCGGACAACCGGGCCCAGCTCGGCCCGGCGCTCAAGGAACTGGACAAGGTCACCGGAATCCTGCAACACAACCAGGACCAGCTCAGCGCCGGACTACGCGACCTGGCCCCGTACGTGCGGCTGTTCAACAACACCATCGGCAACGGGCGCTGGTTCGACGGCTACTTCTGCGGCCTGGTCCCGCCCTACGCCAAGGTCGGCGTGTTCGAGATCAACGAGAACATCTGCACCCCGCCGCTCACCGGAGGTGGCCGATGACCCACCGCAACACCACCGGCCGCAGCCTCACCAACGTCCTCGCCCTGGCCTGCGTGACCGCGTTACTGCTGAGCGCCTCGCTGGTCTGGCTGCAGGGCGGCTCCGGCGGCTCGTCGATCACCGCGTTCTTCGCCCGCACCGTCGGACTGTACCCGGGCTCGGAAGTGCGGGTGCTCGGCGTGCCGGTCGGGCGGGTGCGCGAGGTGACCCCCGAGGGCGAGCGGGTCCGGGTGCGATTCGAGGTCGACCGCGGCATCCGGATTCCCGCCGAGGCCAAGGCCGTGGTGATCGCGCCCAGCCTGGTCAGCGACCGCTACCTCCAGCTCACCCCCGCCTACGAGACCGGCCCCGAACTGGCCGGTGGCGCCGAAATCCCGTTGACCCGCACCATGATCCCGGTCGAACTGGACGAACTGCTCGGCGACGTCGGCGAACTGAGCCGGGCACTGGGACCGGACGGGGCGAACAAGAACGGCGCGCTGTCCGGCCTGCTGGACACCGCCGCGGCCAACCTCAAAGGCAACGGCGCCGCACTCAACGCCACCGTCAAAGACCTGGCCGCCGCCGCGGAAACCCTCAACCGCTCCCGCAAGGACCTCTTCGCCACCGTCGACGGCCTGCGCCAGTTCACCGCGGCCCTGGTCGCCTCGGACGGCCAGCTCCGCGCCTTCAACAACCGCCTTGCCTCGGTCAGCGGCCACCTCGCCGCCGAACGTGAACAACTCGGCGCGGCCCTGCAAGGGCTGGCCGGGGCGATGATCGACGTCAAGGAGTTCATCACCGCCAACCAGGACCGGCTGAAGTCCACAGTGGACAAACTCGCCAGCGTCACCAAGGTCCTGGTCGACCAGCGCGCCGCACTCGCGGAGGTCCTGGACGTGGCGCCGCTGGCCGCCACCAACTACCTCAACAGCTACGACGCCGCCTCCGGCACCTTCGCCGTCCGCGGCGCGATCAACGAACTCACCTACCCACCGGTCCTGCTGCTCTGCCGGGTCATCCAGGCCGGAACCCCCAAACAGCTCCCCAAACTGATCGGCGACGCCTGCGCCCAACTCGCCCCCCTCCTGGACGGCGTCCTCAAACTCCCCAGCCCCGCCGAAATCCTCGCCAGCCTGCAACAAGGCCGCCTCCCCAAACTCCCCCTCCTAGGCGGCCGCTAATGCCCCCCACCCGAGTTCTCGCACGCCGACTTGGCCAAAGTCGTACGGCCCGTTGGCCCAACTGGGCGTACGACTTGGCCCAACTCGTACGCAGGTGCTGGGTGCTGGCGCTGGTGGTGGTGTTGACGGGGTGCACCGGGATGTACGGGCTGCCGCTGCCAGGCGGCGCGGACCTCGGTGACGCGCCGTACCGGGTCACCGTGCGGTTCGCGGATGTGTTGGATCTGGTGCCGCAGGCCGGGGTGAAGGTGAACGACGTCGCGGTGGGGCGGGTGGAAGAGATCAAGCTCGGCGCGGACTACGCGACCGCGGAGGTGCGACTCGCGGTCAACGGGGCGGTGCGATTGCCCGGCAACGCGCTGGCGCGGTTACGCCAGTCGAGTCTGCTGGGGGAGAAGTTCGTCGAACTGGCCGCGCCCAAGGAACCCGAGGGGCAGTTGGCCGAGGGTGCGGTGATCCCCCTGGACCGCACCAACCGCAGCACCGAGATCGAGGAGGTGCTGGGCGCGCTGTCGTTGCTGCTCAACGGCGGCGGGGTCGGGCAGTTGCGGACGATCACCACCGAACTGGACGCGGCACTGGCCGGGAACGAGGCCCGGTTGCGCGCACTTCTGTCCACTGTGGACAAGGTGGTGGCGGATCTGGACGGGCAGCGGGTGGGGATCACCAGGGCCATCGACTCGATCAGCCGGTTGTCCAGCACGCTGGTCGCGCAGCGACACAACCTGACCACCGCACTGGACCACCTGGCGCCCGGCCTCGCGGTGCTCAACACCCAGCGGGACCAGCTGGTGGAGATGTTGCGGGCACTGGACAAACTCGCGGTCACCGCCACCGACACCGTGCGCCGCAGCTCGACCAACCTGGTCGCCGACCTGAAGCTTCTCGAACCGGTGCTGCGCAAGATCGCCGAGGCCGGCGAGAACCTGCCCAAGTCCCTGGAGATCCTGGTGAGCTTCCCGTTCACCGACCAAACTTTGCACACCCTGCGCGGCGACTACGTCAACGCGGATGTGAAGCTGGACCTGGACCTGAGTTCGATCCTGGACAACCTCACCCGCTCCAACCAGCCGATCATCCAGCCACCGGATCCACGCAAGCCCCCGGCTGAGCCGCTGCTGCCGGGTGGGACTCCAGGGACTCCCAAACTGCCCGAGCAACCGGGTTTGCTGGGCGGGCTCGGCGGGTTGTTGCACACGATTCTGGGTGGTCGGCGATGAGCCGGGGCGTGATCATCCGAATTGGACTGTTCCTGGCCATCGCGGCGCTCGGACTCAGCTACGTGGGCGCCCGGTACGCGGGACTGGACCGGCTGTTCGGCACCCGCGGGTTCCTGGTCACCTTGCAGCTGGCCGACTCCGGGGGGATCTTCACCAATGCCGAGGTCACCTATCGCGGTGTCGCGGTGGGGCGGGTCGGGCAGCTGCACCTGACCGAGCGCGGGCTTGAGGTCGAGCTGGACATCGAACACTCCGCGCCGCGGATCCCGGCGGACACCGAGGCAGTGGTGGCGACCCGGTCCGCGGTGGGGGAACAGTACGTGGACCTGCGGCCCAAGCACACCAGCGGGCCGTACCTGGCCGAGGGGTCGGTGATCGAGCAGCAGCGCACGACCATTCCGGCTGAGGTGTCCTCGGTGCTGGCCGATGCGCACCGCCTGGTCAAGAGCGTGCCGGTGGACTCGCTGCGGACGGTGGTCGGCGAGTTGAACACGGCCTTCGCCGATGCCGGGCCGGACCTGCAGCGGTTGCTGGACAGTGCGGACAGCCTGACCCGGACCGCGATCCAGCACCTGCCGCAGACCAAGGAGTTGCTGGCCAACGCCAAGACGGTGCTGGGCACGCAGGAGGAGCAGAGTCGGCAGATCGTGGACTACAGCCGGAGTCTGCGCGAGCTGGCCGATCAGCTGCGGCGGTCGGACCCGGATCTGCGGGTGCTGGCCAAGGAGGTGCCGGAGGTCGCGGCGCGAACCGATGACCTGCTGCGGCGATCCGGGACGGGGTTGTCGGTGCTGCTGGCGAATCTGTTGACCACCAGCCGGATCACCAGTGCGCGGACCGCTGGGTTGGAGCAGTTGCTGGTGGCGTTTCCGGTGATCACCGCGACCTCGCCGACCGCGTCCGGGGATGGGACCGGGCATTTGGGGCTGGTGCTGAACTTCTTCGACCCGTTCAGCTGCACCAAAGGCTATGAGGGCACCAAACAGCGGCCGGGCAAGGAGACGACGGACGCGCCGTTGAACAACAAGGCGTACTGCGCGGAGCCGCCGAACAGCCCGACCGGGGTGCGCGGGTCGCAGAACGCGCCATTCGGCGGGCGGCCCGTGGTGTCGCCACCGGCCAGGCAACAGCAGGCGGACCCGGGGTTGCCCGGCCCACTGGGACTACTCGGGCAGCAACGCGGGCCGCGGACTTTGGGGCAATTGCTGGGGTTGGAGGGACGATGAGGACCGTCCTTTGTGGATTGGTCGCGGTCGCGCTGGTCGCGGCCGGATGGTGTGGCTGGGGCTGGTGGGCGGCGAGCGGGGATCCGGATCTGCGGCAAGCCGTGGAACGGGACGCCGCCCTGGCCGCCGGGCAGCGGGCGGTGGTGGAGCTGAACACCCTGGATCACCGGGAGGTGGAGGCGGGACTGGCGCGCTGGCGGGAGGTGGCCACCGGGACGTTGCTGGAGGAACTGGCGCAGAACCGGGAACAGCACGCCAGGGACATCAAGACAGCGCGGACCGCGACCACGGCGAAGCTGCTGTCGGCGGCACTGACCACTGTGGACGGTCACGCCGGGGCGGCGCGGCTGATCGCGGCGGTGGAGGTGACGGTGGCCAGGGACGGGGCGCAGCCGAGCACCCAGCGCAGCCGGTTGTCGGCGGAGCTGACCCGGACCGCGGCGGGGTGGCGGGTGGGGCGGTTGCAGACGATGGGGGTGGGTGGGCCGTGACGCGCGGGCGTGGGGTGAAGAAGCCGGTGCGGCGGGTGCGGGTGGTGGCCGGGCGGCATCCGAAGCCAGTGGCGGCCGCCGAACCGGTGGTCACTCGACCTGCCGCGAGCCCGCCCGAGAACGCGGTGGCTGTGGAGATCGCCCCGGCAGAGGTTGAGCCGCCGTTGCCCGCCCCAACGGAGACCGTGCCAGAACCCGGCGAACCGACCTCGGAAGCTCCAGTGCAGCGGCGGTTTCCGCTGGTCCCGGTGCTGAGTGTGGTGTTGGTGGTCGCCATCGGGTTCGTGATCTGGGCCGCGGTTGCCACGCAGTCGCTGCGGCCGGGCGGGAATGTCGCGCTGGTCGACAACGCCACGACGGATGTGGTGCTGCGACAGGTCACCGACGCGGTCCGGGACACCTTCAGCTACGACCACGCCGACACCGGCCGCACCGAACAGGCCGCCGCCCGGGTGCTCGACGGCCGGGCCATCGAGCAGTACCGCGAGCTGTTCGCCGAGGTCCGCAAGGTCGCGCCGGCACAGAAACTGGTGCTCACCACCACCATCCGGGCGGCAGGCGTGCGGGAGATCCAGGGCGACACCGCCACCCTGCTGATCTTCGTCGACCAGCAGATGCTGCGGACCGGGGACAACGTGCAGAACTCCGGCGCGGCGCAGCTGGAGATCACCGCGCGGCGGGACGGCCCGAACTGGCGGATCGTCGAGCTGAAGGTGCTCTGACTGGCCAACGCGTAACCGATGGGTTACGCTTCCGGTCGTGGATGAGGTGGCGGGCGCGATCGCCGATCCGGTGCGCCGGGAGATCCTGGTGCTGCTCCGGGACGGCCGGCTGTCCGCAGGCGAGATCGCCGGGCGGTTCGAGATCAGCCGGCCCGCGGTGAGCAGGCACCTGCGGGTGCTGCGGGAGAGCGGGCTGGTTCAGGACGAGCTGGTCGGCAGGCAGCGGCTGTACACCCTTGATCCGCAACGCTTCCGGGAACTGGCCGCCTGGCTGGTCCAATTCGAGCGGCCGACCGGGTGGGAACACCGGCTCGACGCACTGGAAACCGAGGTCTACCGCACCCGCCGGGAACACCGTGCGCGGCCCCCGGCGGTGGAGGACAAGGAGAACACGGCATGAATCCGTTGCCCACCGGCCGGTTGTTCGGCACCGAGGCCGGAGTTGATCTGGTGCTCACGCGCACTTTTCGTGCCCCGGCCGAGGATGTCTGGGCCAGCCTGACCGAATCCGAGCGCACCGCGCGCTGGTTTGGGCCGTGGACCGGGGAATCCGGTCCGGGTCGCACGATCAAGGTGCAGATGGTCTTCGAGGAGGGGCAGGGGTGGATGGACATTCGCATCGACGACTGCGTGCCGCCCCGGCTGCTGAAGCTGAGCACCGTGGACGAGGTCGGCGTCTGGCTGCTCACCGTCGAAGTGTCCGAAGTGGACGGTGTGAGCGAGCTGAAGCTGGTGCACCACCGGGAGAACCGGGAGGGCGCCGGGGACATCGGGCCTGGGTGGGAGTACTACCTGGACATGCTGGTCGCGTCCAGGGAAGGCAACGCGCTGCCCAGTTTTGACGACTACTACCCGGCGCAGAAGGAGTACTACGAGACGCTGGCCATCTCGGAGTGATGGAGACCGGGGTGGTCCCAGTGGTGGGACCACCCCGGTTGCCTTGGTGCGGCAAGGGATTAGCTGATGCCGCCCTTGACCGCGGTGATCAGTTCGCCGTTGCTGGTGTCACCGGAGAGTTCCCAGAAGAACGCGCCGCCCAGGTTCTGGGTCTTGGCGTAGGAACCCTTGCTGCGGATGGTGCTCGGCGTGTCGTAGCTCCACCACTGGTTGCCGCAGTAGGCGTACGCGGTGCCGGCGACCGTGCCGTTGCTGGGGCACTTGGTCTTGAGCACCTTGTAGTCCTCGATACCGGCCTCATAGGTGCCCGGCGCGGCGCCGGTCGCGGTGCCGCCCGGCTCCTTCTTGGTCACGCCGGTCCAGCCGCGACCGTAGAAACCGATGCCCAGCAACAGTTTGCTGGCCGGGATGCCCTTGCTCTTGAGCTTCTGGATCGCCGCGTCGGAGTTGAAGCCCTGCTGCGGGATACCGGTGTAGGAGGTCAGCGGAGAGTGCGGGGCGGTCGGGCCCTGGGCGTTGAACGCGCCGAAGTAGTCATAGGTCATCGGCAGGTACCAGTCCAGGTACTGCGCGGCGCCCGCGTAGTCCGCGGCGTCGATCTTGCCGCCGTTGGAGCCGTCCGCGGTGATCGCGGCGGTGACCAGGTTGTTGCCGCCGAACCGCTTGCGCAGCGCCTCGATCAGCGTCTTGAACGAGCCGAAACCGCTGGTGTCACAGGAAAGCCCGCAGGCGTTCGGGTACTCCCAGTCGATGTCGATCCCGTCGAAGACATCCGCCCAGCGCGGGTCCTCGACCAGCTTGTAGCAGGACTCGGCGAAGGCCGCGGCGTTCTTGGACGCCTGGCCGAAGCCGCCGGACCAGGTCCAGCCACCGAAGGACCACAGCACCTTGATGTGCGGGAACTGCTTCTTCAGCTTGCGCAGCTGACCGAAACTGCCGCGCAGCACACCCGGATCCCAGGTGTCGGCCTTGCCGTCGACACTGAGGTCGGCGGTGTAGGCGCGATCGTAGTCGGCGTAGGCGTCACCGATGGCGCACTGGCCGTTGGTGACATTGCCGAAGGCATAGTTGATGTGGGTCAGCTTCGACGCGGAACCACTCGTGACGATGTTCTTCACGTGGTAGTTCCGGGCGTAGGTGCCCCACTGGGCGAAGTAGCCGATCACCTTGTTGGGCGCGGCCGCGGCCACTGGCTCCGCTGCCTGTTCGGCCGCGGTGACTGGCGCCGCGATCGAGGCTGGGGCCAGGGAAGCGATGAGGGCGGCCGCGGTCGCGAATGCGGCCACGAGGGTTCCGGCCATGGTGCGCCGACGTGTACTGGTCATCTGTAACTCCGCAGGGGACGAGGTACAGGGGGCACGCTGGCGGCGTGCGTCACACGCTAGGTGGTTTAGACCACTAGGTCAACGGTTTCCTGCGCGACCCGGCCCGGCTCGTCGTGCGGCCTCCCCGTTTGCGAGTCCCGCGGAGTGCCCATCCGCCGCCGAGTTGGGCCAACTCGTACGCCCGGTTGGCCCAAGTGGGCGTACGAGTTGGCCCAACTGGTTCGGCAGGGGTGGGTTGCGGTGCCGAGGTGCGGGTGCGTACAGTGTGCGCAAGACGTGAACGATGTGCGCGACTGGGGAGTGACGATGAACAAGGCGGGGCTGCGGCTGGTTCGGGAGCAGTTGGCGAAGCGGGTGGATTCCGGGGAGGTGCCGGGGCTGGTCGCGTTGCTCGGGACCGCGGATGAGACGCACGTCGAGGTGCTGGGGAACATGCATGTGGGGGGTGGGGCGGCGATGGCGGAGGACTCGATTTTCCGGCTCGCCTCCGCCACCAAACCGATCATCGCGGCCGGGGTGATGGCGCTGGTGGAGGAGTGCCGGTTGCGGCTGGATGACTCGGTGGAGGAGTGGTTGCCGGAGCTGGCGAATCGGCGGGTGCTGGTGCGGCCGGATGCCGAGGTGACGGACACGGTGCCGGCCCGGCGGGCCATCACCGTGCGGGATCTGCTGACGTTCACCTGGGGGTTCGGGGTTGATCTGACCGGCGCCGACACGCCTATCCGGCGGGCGATGGGGGAGTTGGGGTTGCTGGTGCCGCCGTCCGGGTTTGAGCCGGACGTGTGGATTCAGCGGCTGGGGTCGTTGCCGTTGATGGCTCAGCCGGGGGAGAAGTGGCTCTATCACGTGGGTTCGGATGTGTTGGGGTTGCTGGTCGCGCGGGTGACCGGGGGGTTGCTCGGAGACTTCTTGCGGGAGCGGATTTTCGCGCCGCTGGGGATGGTGGACACCGGGTTTTTCGTTCCTGAGGACAAGATTGATCGGTTGCCCACCAGCTACGCGCACGATCCGGCCACGGGGGAGCTGGTGGTGTGGGATCCGGCCGTGGGGGGCAAGTACAGCAAGCCGCCCAAGTTCGAGACGGGTGGGGACGGGCTGGTCTCGACCACTGCGGACTACCACGCGTTCCAGCGGATGTTGTTGCAGGGTGGGAAGTATCGGGGTGAGCGGGTGTTGTCCCGGGCCTCGGTGGCGTTGCTGACCTCGGATCAGCTCACGCCCGCGCAGAAGGTGGAGAAGGACGAGCTGAACGAGTTCTTCGGCGACCACGGCGGGTTTGGGTTCGGCATGGGGGTGCGGATCGTGCGGCGGGGATTCGCGCAGGTGGGGCAGTTCGGGTGGGATGGCGGGCTGGGGACCTCGGCGCAGGCTGATCCGGCGGCCGGGTTCAGTGGGGTGTTGCTGACCCAGGTGGCGCAGGATTCGCCGGTGTCCCGGTTGCTGATCAAGGACTTCTGGACCGCGGCCTACCAGGCGATGGAGGACTGAGGCCGGGTACGACGATGGGCCCTCCCGTTGCGGGGAGGGCCCATCGGTCGTTCAGCTGGCTAGCGGCTCACAGGTCCTGGCACTGGCCGGTTCGGGGGCCGGTGCCGGTGTTGTCGAAGCCGTTGTCCACCGGTGCGGTGGTGTTGCCCGCACAGGTGACCGGTCCCTGGATGCCGCTGGCGGAGACCACGGGGGCCTCCTGGGCGGTGTTGCCCACCAGGGTCACCGGGCCTTCGATCCGGGTGGATTCGATGCTCAGCTCGCCGGTGGTGCCGGTGATGCTGATCGGACCCGAGACGTTGCTGTTGAACAGAACCACGCCGGCGGCGCCAGTAGCTGACAGCGGGCCGCTGATGCGGCTGCCGTAGGCGTGCAGGGTGGCGCCGGGGGCGATGGTGACCGGGCCGGTGATCTCGGCGTCGCGCAGGACCGTGGTGCCCTCGGTGACTGTGAGCGGGCCCTCGTGCTTGCCGGTGATCTCCTTGCTGGGCTTGGCCGCCGGCTTGCTGAGGAACTCGACCTCGGCCACGGACACCGTGGCGCCCGCGCCGCCGGTGATCTCCAGGCGGTACTGGCTGTACCGGCCGGGGTTGGCGACCTTGAACGCCCTGGTGTGCTGGCGCCAGGCGAACTTCTCGTTCTTGCGTTCGTCGACCGTGGCCCAGTTCTTGCCGTCGTAGGAACCCTTCAGCACCCAGCCGGACGGGTCGGCCTCGGCCTTGCCGGAGGTCAGGGTGTAGAAGGTGACCGGGTCGGTCTGGACCTTGGGCTGGAACTGCACCCAGCCGGTCTTGCCGGGGAAGGCGATCTCGGTGGCGGAACTGTTGTCCGTCAACGGGGTCACGTCCACCGACGCGGTGCGGGTGCCCTCGGCGTCACGCAGCGGCGCGGGGACCGCGCTGCCCTCGGTGATCGACTTGGGGGCGGCGTCCTTGTCAGTGCCCCACCTGGAGGGCTTGTCGCCCATGTCGAATTCCAGGGTGCCGCCCTTGGCGATCAACTCGTGCGGCAGGTCGGTCTTGCCGTAGTTGCGGCCGTTGACCTTCAGGCCCTGCACGTAGACGTTGCGCAGGCTGTTCTTCGGCGCCTTGATCACCAGGTCCTTGCTGTTCTCCAGGTGCACGGTGGCCTTGGTGAACAGCGGGGAACCGATGGCGTAGCTGGGATTGCCCATCTGCAGCGGGTAGAAGCCGAGCGCGCTGAACAGCCACCAGGCGGACAGCTCGCCGTTGTCCTCGTCACCGCCGTAGCCCTGGCCGATGGTGGACCCGGTGTACTGCCGGGACAGCACCTCGCGCACCTTCTCCTGGGTCTTCCACGGCTGGCCCACGTAGTCGTACATGTAGGTGATGTGGTGCGAGGGCTGGTTGCTGTGCCCGTACTGGCCCATCCGCACATCCCTGGCCTCGATCATCTCGTGGATGATCCCGCCGTAGGAGCCGGGGAACTCCGCGGTCTCCGGGGTGCTGAAGAACTTGTCCAGCTTGGCCGCCAGCTTGTCCCGGCCGCCGTAGAGGTTGGCCAGGCCCTGACCGTCCTGCGGTGCGTGGAAGGCCATGTTCCAGGCGTTGGTCTCGGTGTAGTCGTGGCCCCATTCACGCGGCTCGTACTTGTCCGGCTCGACCCGCCAGCTGCCGTCGGGCTTGCGGCCCTGGAAGAAGCCGACCTTCGAGTCGAACATGTTGACGTAGTTCTGCGCCCGGTTCAGGAAGTACTCGTAGTTCTCCTTGAACTCCTTGCGGCGCGGGTCATTCGGCCTGGCCTCCTCGTAGAGGGTCTTGGCCAGCACGGCGATGCCGTAGTCGTTGATGTAGCCGTCCAGGGCCCAGGACATGCCCTCACCGGTGTTGGTGGAGGTGTAGCCCAGGAACACCGAGGTGTCCAGGCCCTTGCGGCCCACGCCCGGGTTCGGCGGGGCCACGGTGGCGTTCTTCACCGCGGCGTCATAGGCGGCGCGCACGTCGAAGTTGGTCACGCCCTTGCGGTAGGCATCGGCGAAGGCCACATCCGAGCTGGTGCCCACCATCAGGTTCGCGTAGCCGGGGGAGGACCAGCGGGAGACCCAGCCGCCTTCCTTGTACTGCTGCACGAAGCCCTCGGCCATCTCGCCCGCCTTCTTCGGCGTGAACAGCGAGTAGGCAGGCCAGGTGGTCCGGTAGGTGTCCCAGAACCCGTTGTTGACGTAGATCTTGCCGTCGACGATCTTCGCGCCGGTGCTCACCGGGGTGTCCGGACCGGTCGGCGGGGCCACCGGGCTGGCGTGCTTGAGGACCGGCTTGTCCTTGCTGCCCACGTTCTCGTGCCCGGAGTTCGGGTACAGGAACAGGCGGTACAGGTTGGAGTACAGCGTGTGCAGCTGGTCCTGGGTGGCGCCCTCGACCTCGATCACGCGCAGCTGCTTGTCCCACTCGGTCTGCGCGCGCTCCTTGACCGAGTCGAAAGTGTCCGAAGTGGACACTTCCAGGGCCAGGTTCTTCTTGGCCTGCTCCACGCTCAGCAGCGAGGTCGCGATCCGCATGGTCACGGTGCGGTTGTCGGCCGGGGTGTCGAAGCGCAGGTACCCGGTGACGTTGTCCCGGCCCGCCCCGGTCAGCTTGCCGCCGGCGACCGCGGGACGGTCGAAGGTGGCGTGCACGAACAGCCGGGTGGCGCCGGTGGACAGGCCGCTCTTGATGTCGGAGAAGCCGGAGACGGTGCCGGTGGCCGGGTCCAGGGTCAGCCCGCCGTTGTTGTTGACGTTGTCGAACAACAGGCTGGAGGTGTCCCCGGTGAAGGTGAACCGGAACAGCGCCGCGTGATCCGTCGGCGCGATCTCGGTCTTCATCCCGTTCTCGAAGGTCACGCCGTAGTAGTGCGCCTGCGCCGTTTCGTTGACGTGCTTGAACGGCAGGGCGCGCGCGGCCCGGTCCAGCTTCGGCGTGCCCTCGGCCGAGGGCATCACCTGGAAGGTCTGCCGGTCGCCCATCCACGGGCTGGGCTGGTGGCTGGCGGTGAAGGCCTGCAACGTGGGCAGGTTCTGCGGGTTGTTGGCCTTGGCGTACTCATACAGCCAGCTGGTGGTGCCCGCGTTGGTCATCGGGGACCAGAAGTTGAAGCCGTGCGGCACCGCGGTCGCCGGGAAGTTGTTGCCCCGGGAGAAGTTGGAGCTGGAGTTGGTGCCGCGGGTGGTGATCACGTGCTCGGAGGGCCGCTTGGCGCTGATCTTCGGCGCGGTGCCCACCCGGATGTCGTCCACCCAGCCGGAGAAGCTGGCCGGGCCGTTCGGGTTGTCGTAGGCCACCAGGATCCGCTTGATCGTCTTGCCCGCGGCGACCTTGCCGATCACCGACTGCTGCAGGTTCCACTGGTTGGTGTAGAGCACCTTCGAGGCGCCCTGACCGCGCGGCGACAGCTCGAACCCGTGCTGGTCGGTGGCCTTGAGGTCACTGAGGTAGGTGCCGTCGGCGAAGGCCAGGTCCAGTGCGGCGTGCGTGCTGGGGTAGTTCATGTCCCCGGAGACGAACTCCGGGAAGATCAGGTAGGACAACTCGGTGTCCCGGCCGACCTGGATGTCGACGTCGAAGACCTTGTTGTAGGAGTAGCCGCGGCCCTTGGCCTCGTGCGTGCCCAGGTAGCGGAAGGCGCGCGAACCGGTGAACCCGCTGTTGTTGCGCACGTTGTACCCGCCGGCCGGGCCCTTGCCCGCGACGGTGCGCATGTACGGCGGGAACTGCCCGTTGCTCGGCCCGGCCAGCTGCAACTCGGCCAGCTGGATCAGCGAGGCGCCGTTGTTCAGCGTGATGTCCAGGCGGTAGTGCTGGTAGGGGACCGTGTTGGTCAGCGTGAAGGTCTTGGTCTCGTGCCGCTTCGCGAAGCTCTCGCCGGTCCGACTGTCCACAGTGGTCCAGTTGACGCCGTCGGTGGAGCCCTTGAGGGTCCAGTCCTTCGGGTCCCGCTCGGCCGCGTCGTTGGCCGAGGAGATCGCGTACTTCTGCACCGCGACCGCCTCGGACAGGGTCAGCGAGACCCAGCCGGTGCGTTCGAAGGCCAGCCACTTGGAGGCCAGGCTGCCGTCGAAGAGGTTGTCCCTGACTTCACCGCCGACGGTGTTCTCCGCGCTGGCCGCGGTGGCGGTGATCTTGTCGTTGACGCTGCCCGGGATGCTCACCGAGTCCGCGCCGGTCACGCCGGACGCCTTCGGTTTGCCATCCGGCCCGGTCTCGGGCGTGTCGGTCCACGTCGGCTGTGGCTCGCCTGCCTCGAAGGAGGTGGCGAACGAGGTGCCTTCCATGGGCTGTCCCTGGTCTGTCTCCGGTGGCGCCGCCAGCGCGACCGGGGACCCGGCCAGGCTCAGCGCCACGATGCTCGCGCAGACCAGCATCATCGGTGATCGTGCTGCGCGCACTCTGTTCCTCACGCTTCGAGTCCTCCGCCTGGGATGTCGGGGGGTGCAGACGGCTGTGCTGGACTCGACCCGGCACAACCCGGACGAAAGCGAAGCCCGGCACTGACATCGATGTCAAGAATTTCGTCCGGTCTTGTCACCGCTCAGGCGGCGGATGAGGCCGGACGGCTCAGTCCGTGGCAGTCGCTGTCATCCGAAGGGGTTGCGCCGTTCGGGTCGCCCCGTGGGCCTCAGGGGCGCTCCAGCGCGCCCGGCCGGAACGGCTCCACCCCGACCACCCGGCGCACCCGGAGCGGCTCGATCACCAGGATCACCCGCCGCTCACCCGGGACCAGCCACTCGTACTTGTCGGTGCCGACGTACTTCTTCGCCAGCCGGTCCATGCCCCGCTCGGCGACCGCACCGGTCACGAACTCCACCACCCGGCCGCGGATCTCCACCCGGTCGTAGGGGTTGTCCGGCGAGGTCGCCGACAGCGACACCCGGGGATCGCGCCGCAGGTTATCCTCCTTGACCCGGCCCAGCGCGGTGTTGATCAGCACCCGATCCCCGTCCGCCTCCGCCCACATCGGCGTGACCTGCGGCGATCCATCCGCGTTGAGCGTGGCCAGATGCCAGAACAGCGGCTTGGCCAGCCACTCCCGCACCTCCGGACCGAGTTCTGCCACGTGTCTTCTCCTCCCGGACGACCCTGGCCGCGCGGTGGGGCGGGCGGACCCGCCCCACCGGCCTTCACCAGTACATCAGTCCGACCCCGCCGAAGCTCCACGAGTAGTACAGCCGCAGCCGAACGAGGTAGCGCCTGCCCTGCACCAGTTTCGCCTCGATCAGCGCGTTCAGGTCGGTGCCGCTGTCATCGTCGCCGGCCAGGTACACCGGCTGGCCGTCGATCTCCTCGAAGAGCACCAGCACCGCGTCGCAGCCACCGAAGGTGCCGATCTGGAACTTGCCGGAGGCCGCCGGGGTGATGCTGAAGTCGGCCTGCTGACCGGCCGCCAGCTCCAGCTGCACCGTCTTGAGGTGCTCCAGCGCGGTCGGCGCGCCGGTCGGGGCCGGGTACCACTTGCGCACGAACTCCTTGTCCACCGGGGACAGCACCCCCGGCGGGCGCAGACCGCCCGCGTACCTGGCCGGCTGGCGGATCAGGCCGGGGCCGAAGCCGTAGTGCATGATCGAATCCGGGTCCCAGGACGAGCCCGTGACCTCGTCGTTGGCCAGTTTGCGCAGGATGTTGTGGAAGATGGTCTGCCGGTCCCAGAAGTTCGGCGGACCGGACAGCGAGGCGTAGACCTTCGCCTCGTCCCACTCGATGCCGGCGAACGGGTTCTGGTGCTCGTGCGGCATGCCCAGGGTGTGGCCGATCTCGTGCAGGGCCGTGGTCATGCCGTAGTCGTCCTCGGTCAGGTCCCAGCCGAAGTTCATCGTCCGGTCGTTGACCCCGGCGTGCAGCACCACGTCCCGGCCCACATACGACCAGGAGCCGTCGCCGTCCATGAACCCGATCCGCAGCTCCGACTGGGCCCGGTCCGGCACCTCCTCGAAGCGCAGCCCGATGCCCAGCTCCTGCCAGGACCGGAAGGCCCGCCGCACCACCTCCCGCTGCGGCTCCGCGCCCACCCAGGAGACGAACCGGGTGCTGCCATCGGAGAAGCGCACCTGCTCGCCGTCGGTGTCCCGGTCGAAGAAGTAGTAGTGCAGCACCGTGCCGTTGGCCCATTTGGAGCGGGTCCGGAGTATCGCCCGCACCCGTTCCTGGTTCAGCCCCTCGGGCACCGCGGGGGCGGACTGGGCGCGCAGGGCGCAGTAGCGGAAATCGGCGGAATGGTCCTGTTCGGGCATGTCAGCGCCCTCCTCGCAATGACGGCCGAACCTCCATGGTCAGCGCGCACCCGACGATCCGGTGCCCGCCATCGGAGTGAGCCGGGCGAGCTTGGTCGGTACAGTGACCCGGCAGCAGCGCACTGGAGGAGGGTCATGGGCGCGGGACCGGTGGCACGACGGGACTACGCGGGTCGCTCGGCCGCGGACCGCCGGGCGCAACGCCGGGACCGGATGCTCGCCGCCGGCCTGGAACTCTTCGGCACCGAGGGCTACGCCGCCGCCAGCATCGAACGGCTCTGCGCCCAGGCCGCGGTGTCCACCCGTAACTTCTACGAGGAGTTCGGCAGCCGGGAAGCCCTGCTGATGGCCTTGCACGACCGGGTCAACACCGCCGCCATCGAGGCCGTGCGCACCGCCTTCGCCCGACTGCCCGAGGCCGGCCTGGTGGAACGCACCCAGCTCGCCGTGCACACCTACCTCGACGCCACCGCGCACGACCCCCGGCTGGCCAGGGTCGCCTACGTCGAGGTGGTCGGCGTCAGCGCCGAGGTCGAGCGCTACCGGGCAGGCTGGCGCGAACGCTGGATCGACCTCCTGGAAGCCGAGGCACACCGCGCGGTCGACCGCGGCGAGGCCCAGCCCCGCGATTTCCGGCTCACCGCGATCGCCCTGATGGGCGCGGTCAACGAACTCGTGCACCACTGGTCAGTACTCGGCGGCAACACCCCAATCGAGGACATCACCAAAGAAATCGCCCGCATAGCCACCTCCCAGATCCAGCACTAACCCACCCCACCCGAGTGTTGGCCGTTATGGGACGGGGTGTTGGCCGTTGTTGTACGCCGCTGGTCGCGATTTCGCCCTGGCGTGCCGATCTTCCGGCGAGTTGGGCCAACTGGTACGCCGGTTTGGCTCAAGTGGGCGTACCAGTTGGCCCAAGTGGTACGGGGTTTGGATCAAGAGCCGGGATGAGTAGGTTGCGGGGCGGGGTTTGGGCTGCTGGGGCCGCATCCAGCGCGGCTCCGAGGGCTCGCGTGTTCGCCGCACGACCTTCCGCAAGCCAACCACACCTCACCGAGCGGCCCTCGTCGTGGCGCCACCCTTGCCTCGCCCCACAACGGCCAACACCCCGTACGACAACGGCCAACACACCGTCCATTTCGGCCAACACTCGGATGGCGGTACGGGGTGCACTTCCGGATGAAAAGCGGTGAATGTTGCCAGTTTCCCGTTGGTGTCGATCAGTCATGCTGAATGCTCGTACGTATGAAGCTCTGTCCTGATTGCTTCGGTTCCGGCACCGTGCCCGACAAGGACTACGCGGCCTGCGGGAGGTGTGGTGGCGTTGGAGACGTCCCCGGTCAGCACTGAGACGCCCTGCACGCTGTGCCGCGGCACCGGCTTCTTCGAGTGGACCCAGCCCGCGCCCGGACCCGGTGGTTCGTTGGTGCTGCGGCAGTTGCGGCATCCGTGCGTGCACGGTTGCTCGGGCTGGTGGCGGCAGCCCGCGGCCGAACGTGGCCGGGTGGTGGACGGCGTGATCGCCGCGGTGCTGCCGCCCTAGCTTCAGTTTTCCGGGTAGAGCGCGTCCAGCTCGGCCGCGTAGCGGGCCGCCACCACCGCCCGCCGCAGCTTCAACGTCGGCGTCAGCTCCCCGGTCTCCACGCTGAAATCCCGCGCCAGCAAGGCGAATCGGCGGATCCGCTCCGGCGGCGCGTACGCCTCGTTGGCCGCGGCCACCACCTCCTCGATCAGCGCGCGCACCCTCGGGTGCCCGGCCAGTTCCGCGGGCTCGACGCTGATTCCCAGTTCCCGGGCCAGGTTCGGCAGTTCGTCCGGGTCCAGGGTGATCAGGGCGACCGGATACGGGCGGCGGTCGCCGTGCATGACCGCCTGGGAGATCCAGCGGCAGCCGCGCAGGTCGTTCTCCAGGTTGGCCGGGGTGAGGTTCTTGCCGCCGGCGGTGATGATGATGTCCTTCTTGCGTCCGGTGATCCGCAGGAACCCGTCCTCGTCCAGGGCGCCCAGATCACCGGTGTGCAGCCAGCCGTCGATCACGGTGGCCGAGGTGGCGTCCGGGTTGTTGTGGTAGCCGGGGAAGACGTTCTCGCCGCGCGCCAGCACCTCGCCGTCGGCGGCGATGCGCACCTCGATACCGGGGAAGGGTTTGCCCACGGTGCCGAACTTCCAGGCGTCCGGGTGGTTGCCGCTGATCAACGCGGTGGACTCGGTCATCCCATACGCCTCATACACCGGGATCCCGCAGCCGGCGAAGAACTCCAGCACGGCGGGCGCGATCGGCGCGGCCCCGGTTAGCGCCTCCCGCAACCGCCCGCCAAAAGCGTTGCGCACCATCTCCGGGACCTGCTCCGCCGGTAGCCCCAGGGCTTGCACGGTGGTGTGCACCTTCTCGAACAGCCGGGGCACCGACGGCAGAATCGTCGGGCGCAACGCAGCCAGGTCGGGCAGCAACTGCCGGATGTCGCCGCGGTAGAAGCCCAGTGTGGCCCCGTGCGCCAGGGTCAGGAACTGCACGATGCGGGCGAACATGTGCGCCTGCGGCAGGTACAGGAACATCACGTCGCCGGGTCCCACCCGGACCAGCGGGCCGATCGCGTTCAGCGCGGCGTGCCAGTTCCGCTCGGTCAGCAGGCAGCCCTTGGGCGGGCCGGTGGTGCCGGAGGTGTAGATGATCGTGTTGAGGTCCGGGGAGGGCGGAGCCGCGCGCACCCCGCGAGCACGCAGTTCCGCCAGCGAGACCGCCCCAGGCACCTCGGTGAAGCTCACGATGTGCTGCAGCTCCGGGAGTTCCGGCCGCAACCCGGTCACCCGGTCCACCTGCGCCGCGTTGCCGCAGAAGACCAGTTTCGCCCCGGAATCACCCAGCACCCAGGCGCATTCCGGTGCCGAGTTGGTGGGGTAGACCGGCACCACAACCGCGCCGACCGCGGCGATGGCCAGGTCGGCCACCGTCCACTCCGGACCGGTCTCGGCCAGCACCGCGACCCGGTCGCCGGGGCCGATGCCGATGCCGGTGAGGCCGTCGGCGGTGGCGCGGACCGCTCCCGCGAGTCCGGCGTAGGACAGGTCCTGCCAGTCGCCGTCCCGGTGGAACCGCAGTGCGGGCGCGTCACCGTAGACCTCGCCCGCCCAGGCGGCCAGGTCGGCGATCGCGGGATAGGTCCGCGTCACGTCAGCCATCCCCTCACTCAGCAGTTGCTCGGCGCCGGACGGTTGCCGAACCGGTCGGCCAGCCAGTGCACCGCACCGGGCGCACCGGTGATCGCCAGGCTGATGTGCTCGCTCAGCAGGCTTTCCCGCAGCTGCACCGGCACCCCGCGCGAGCACCAGCCGCGGACCAGCTGCCGGGCGTCGTTGATCGGCATGAACTCGTCGTTGACCGATTGGTAGACATAGGCCGGAATCGCCGGGGTGCCGGTGCCCAGTCTGTTGTGCGCCAGCACCTGCTGGAACTGCGGCAGCTGGATCGGATCGGGCACCTCGGTGAACTCGCTGATCCGGTGGAAGGCGTACGGCGGCGTCCACTGCGCGTGGCACTGATTCCGCACCTCGGCGAAAGCCTTGCGGCCCTTGGCGTTGAGCACCTTTTCCAGCTGCATCTCCGGATGCGCGGTGTCCAGTCCGATCGCGGCGGCCAGGAAGAAGCCGAAGAACGGGCCGCCGTCGATCTTGTAGCCGACGTTGCCGATGTCCCTGGGCACCCCGCCCGCGGCCACCCCACGCACGTTCAGCTCCGGCGCGTACCCCGGTTGCAGCTCGGCCGCCCAGGAGGAGGCGAGTCCACCTTCGGAGTAACCCCAGATGCCGACCGGGCCCTTCGGATCCAGTCCGGCCTCGGGAAGTCGTTGCGCGGCACGGATTCCGTCCAGCACCGCGTGCCCGGTGGGGCGGCCCGCGGTGTAGGTGTGCGGGCCGGTGGTGGCCGAGCCTTCGTAGTCGCTGACCACGACCGCCCAGCCCTTGGCCAGGGCCAGGGTCATCAGCGCCAGCTCGTACTCGATCCCGGCGCGGAACCAGAACGAGGGCGCGCAGTTCGAGGACAGGCCGTGGGTGCCGATGTTGTAGGCGACCAGGGGACGCGGGCCGTTGGTCCAGGGCGTGTGCGGCACCAGCACGGTGGCGACCACCGCGTTGGGCGCGCCCTGGTTGTTGGTGGAGCGGTGCAGCACCTGCCAGGCACGCACCGGGAACGGCAGCACCAATGCCTTGGCCACGATCGGCCGGGAACGCAGGATATCGCCGGCGGCCACCGGCGGCAGCGGGGCAGGGGGACGGTAGAAGGGATCGGCCGAGGGCAGTGGCACCCCGGCCGTTTCGGCACTCGCAGGGGTCGTGACCAGCGTGGACAGGGTCAGAACGGCGGTGAGCAGGCTGGTCAGTAGCGCACGACGACGGGAACTACTCGACATGTTCGCCCCTTTTCTCCGGGCGTCTGATAAGGGCTGTTGCCAGATGAACGGACCGTACCTACTCGCGCGTTAACTGACAAGACCCCTTACCGGATTGCTCCGGCAAGGGGCCTGCGGGCGATTGTGAGATAGCCGTGTCCCAAGTGTGGGTCAGCTGGAAACGAAGTCCATTGTGGACTGTCGAGTGTGGACTGGATCAGTCCTTGGCGAGCAGGCTGGTGAGCTGGCGGTGCAGCACCGCGCGCAGCCGCTCCGGCGGCATCAGGTCGGGGGCGGTCACCGCGTGCAGCACCATGCCGTCCATCAGCACGTGCAGCCGGTCCGCCTCCAGCCTCAGGTCCAGGCCCTCGGCCAGCATCCCGTTCGCCGCCAGCTCGTCCAGCAGGCGGCGGCAGGTCCGGGACAGGTGCTCGTGACCGCCGCGGTTGATCCGCCGCGCCTCGTCGTCGACCAGGGTGCGGGACAGGAAGGCCACCCACACCTCGGCCACCGCGCGCAGCTCGGACTCCATGGGCAGCATGCGTTCCAGGGCTTCCTGGGCCGCGTCCCTCGGGTCCGGCGGCAGTGTGCTCCTGGTGGGCGCCCGGCGCAGCACCTCGGAGATCATCCGCATCGCGAAGGCGAGCAGGTCGGACTGGGTGGTGAAGTAGTACTGCACCGAACTCGGCGACCAGCCTGCCTCGCGGGCCACGCTGCGCACCGAGGCGCCGTCGATGCCCTGCTGCCGGATCACCTGCCAGAGCGCCCGGCCCAGCTCGCGGCGCCGCTGTTCGTGATCGACGACCTTGGGCACCGGACAACTCCTTCCTGTGGCTACCGAACGAATACATCAGTGTCCGGTATCAGTGCGAGCGTACTGAATAAACTGTATGAAATGACTCCAAACGGGCCAAGTCGCACCCGCCTTGTTCTGCCGGTTTGGCTCCGGACGCCTACTGCCGGGGGCCAGCCGCCGCGCCGCCTTTCGTCGGGTCGTGATCAAGAAGTTGTCGTGGCGAGTAGGGAGATCGGACCTCTATGACTTACCGTGTCGATCAGGCAGTCGACGTAAGGGGTTGTGCGGCAAGCGATAGGCACCGGATGGCCGCTTCAACCCCGCCGTTTGGCTACCTACCATGGTCCGACACGCGGCATGCTCGACCAAAGGGGGTCGGCGATGTGGTCTCGCCCTGCGCGCTGGGTCGCGTTCCTGGGGATCATCGGGCTCGCCTTCGGGCTGATCGCCGAGCCGATAGCCACCGCCCAGAGCGGTCAGGCCCCGACGTACACCTCCTTGCGGGCCTTCAACATTCCCAACGGGTACGTCCGCCACGGCGGCGGCTGGGCCCGGCTGGACGACATCTACCCGCACAGCCCTGAGTGGGCGCGGGCGGACGCGACCTGGGCCGTTGTCCCTGGTCTGGCCGGCAACTGCGTGTCGCTGGAGTCGCGCAACTTCAAGCGGCACTACCTGCGGCACCAGAACGGCAGGCTGCGCCTGGACGGCTTCCAGGACAGCCGCGGTTTCCGTGAGGACGCCACGTTCTGCCAGGTGTCCGGGCTGGCCGACCCCAACGCGGTGTCCCTGCGGTCCTTCCAGTTCGGCAACGCCTTCCTGCGGCACGCCGGCGGGCAGGTCTACCTGGCGGACAACGACAACAGTCCGCTGTTCCGGGCCGACGCGACCTTCCGGACCAGCTCGCCGCTGATCTCCGGGGTGTTCTACAACTCGCTGCTGGACCGCGGCGCCGACCCGACCATGGTGCGGCACAACAACGTCTACTACCTGCTGCAGGGCGACCAGTACAACGGCAACGACCTGGTGATCCGCAAGTCCGGCTCGGTGGAGGGCCTGCGCGACGCGCCGCCGATCGTGCTGTGGCGGCATCCGCAGTGCCCGGCCATCGCCTGCACCGAGGTGTGGGCGCCGGAACTGCAACGGATCCGCAACCAGTGGTGGATTTTCTTCACCGGCGCCTCGGACAACGGCAACGGCCGAAGTCATCGGATGTTCGCGCTGCGTGGCCGTACCGACGATCCTTCGGGCCCGTACGACTATCTGGGTGAACAGCGGCTGCCGGACGGGCAGTGGGCCATTGACGGCGTGTGGTTCGAAAAGGACGGTCAGGGCTACTACGCCTGGTCCGGCTGGGATCGGGACTACGGCAACGCCAACGAGGTCCAGCACCTGTACGTGGCCAGGATGCACGATCCGATGACCCCGGCCGGTCCCCGGGTCAAGATCTCCTCGCCGACCCAGCGCTGGGAGACCCGGCCCAACCACGCGAACGTGCTGCTCAACGAAGGCCCGCAGCCGATCATCGGTCCGCAGAACCAGCTGTTCATGACCTTCTCGGCGAACGCGAGCTGGACCGACGACTACTGCATCGGCCTGCTCACCCTCAACGGCTCGCCCACCGAGCCGACCGCCTGGTCCAAGTCCGGCGACTGCGTCTTCCACGGCCAGGACAGCACCATCGCCCCTGGCCACAATGGATTCATCCAGGTCAACGGCCGCTGGTGGATCACCTACCACGCCCGGCAGTACCCGGGCACGGGCTGGATGGGCCGCAGTGTCCGGTTGCAACCGCTGTCCTTCAACGGCGCCGGCCAGCCGATCTTCGGCACCGCGGTCAGCGCGCACCAGCCGGTGCCGCTGCCGTGAGGCCGCTGCTGGACCACACCGTGTCCGTGCACTACGGACAGATGTACCTGCTGAACCGGGACAGCCCGTTCGACGGCGACCTGAGCGCGAGCTTCCGGGGCCAGTCGAACGGGCTGCTCGGCGCGGCCCGTCCCGAGCTGTTGTTCCTGATCACCGGCAGGCACACCGGCGAGGTGGGCCTGACCATCGAGCTGCACGAGCAGGAGCCCCCGCTCGGCGAGGACTGGCCGGATGTGGTCGAAGCGTCGTGTCAGCTGACCGGCGATGATCCCGTGCTCAGCGAGTGGGGCGAACGCTGGTACGCCCTCGATCTGCCGCCGGGGGAGTACCGGATCCGCTACTGCGCCCAGGGCATGGACGCCGCCAACGACGCGATTACCGAGGACGGCGTCGTGGACCGCTACCTGCTCCAGCTCTGGCCCGCCGAGCCCGCCCCCGACGCGGTGCGCCGCCAGACCAGCAAGAACGCCGCCTACTGGCATGCCGAGGCCCGCAAACTCCCGCCGCCGCCCACCCCGGCCGAACTCGCCGCCGAGGAAGCCCGCCGTAGCGCGGAGGAGCAGGTGCGGGCGGCGCTGCGGCAACGCCAGGAGGACATCCGCCGCTGGGGTGGCGAGCCGCCCAGTCCCGCGTTGCGGCACCTCAAGGGCAACGCCCGCAAGGTGATCCGCGAGCACCGGGAGGTGGCCGAGGCCCTCGCCGCGGCCGCGCCGGCCGCTCAGCGTGACCTGGCCGCCGGACTGGCCCGCCAGGCCTGTGCCGCCGCCGGGCTGACCACGCTGGACTGGATCACCGGCGCGCTGGCCGCGGTGGACCGCGGCGAGGAGCCGTTCACCGACTGGCGGGTGGCGGGGGAGCGGCTGCTCGCCGATCCCGGCGTGCCCAGCACCGTGGCCTTCCCCGGCGGCCTCCGGCAGCAGACCGCCGCCTTCGCCACCCTGCGCCTGGCCGTGCTGCCGGACCCCCTGGCCGCGGCCCTGGAGACGCTCTCGGCCACGCTGAGCACGGTCGGTCCCGAGCACCGGGACGGCCTGCTCGCCCAGGTCCGGCACACCCTGTCCTGACGCCCGCGTCAACCCCGTTCCGCTGGATTTCACCTGACGGGGTGCAAGCCTTGGACCTGCGACGACGTGACTGGCAGCCCAGCGAAAGCCGCCCCGGTGGCGTGGCCTATGTTTCTGCCCATGAGCACCGAGACCGCGCCGCGGTACATCCGGCTGAACGTCGAGCTGATCGTGGAGCTCACCGATGAGGGTGAGCTGAAGGCCGCTGCGCTGGAGCAGCTGAAGGCCGACACCGAGGTGTCGGAGGAAGCCCGCGTGGAGGCCATCGCCGCACTGGAGGCCGACCCGGCCGACGCCCTGTCCTACTTCATCGACCCCTTCGCCGTGGTCAACGAGGCCCCCGGCATCGAGCTGGTCGAGGTCGGCTGGGACGGCGAGGTCACCGAGTACGACCCCGACGCCGAGGAAGAGGCGGACGAGGCCTGATTCGCCCTCCTGGCTGGATGTGGCACCCCTACGATGATCGGTATGTCACATCCAGCCCAGGTCCCCGCCCCTGGCAAACCCGGCGTCCTCACCGGTCTCGGCTTCCTGGGCCGCGCGGTCGGCATCGCCTTCCGCAACCCGAAACTGCTGCTCCTGGGCGCCATCCCGGCGGTGCTGACCACGCTGCTGATGCTCGGCGGCCTGATCACCCTGGCCTACTGGGCCGGTGACCTGGCCACCTGGCTGACCCCGTTCGCCGACACCTGGTCGGACTGGCTGCGCCAGACCACCCGGTTCGTCGCCGGCCTGGCCGTGGTGCTGGGCGCCATCGCGGTCAGCGTGGTCGCCTTCACCGCCATCACCCTGGTCGTGGGCGGCCCGTTCTACGAGCACATCTCCGAAACCGTCGAGGACAGCCTGGGCGGGGTGCCGGACGCGGAGAAGGTCTCCTGGGGCCGGATGCTGTGGCTGGGCATCCGGGATTCGATCCTGCTGGTCGCGGTCAGCATCCTGATCAACCTGCCGCTGCTGTTCGCCGGGTTCATCCCGGTGGTCGGCCAGACCGTGATCCCGGTGCTGGTGGCCTGTGTGGGCGGCTGGATCCTGGCCCTGGAGTTCTCCGCGGTCCCGTTCACCCGCCGCGGCCTGACCCTCAAGCAGCGGCACCACATCCTGCGCAGGCACCGCGGCATGGTGCTGGGTCTTGGCGTGCCGGCCTATCTGCTGTGCGCCATCCCGTTCGTGTCCATCCTGGCCATGCCGATCGTGTTCATCGCCGCCACGCTGATGGCCCGCGAGGCGCTGTCCCGCCGCCCCTGACGAAAGTCTGGACCTGCGCTGACTAGCGGCTGCGTTCGCCTCCACCGGCTGTAGGACCCGGTCCCGGGGCCGTACGGTCTGGGCATGCGCAGTGAGGACGCGGCCACCAGGGCGATCAGCCGGGTCTGGCCCGAGGTCGTGGTGGTGGCCGATTTCGCCAAGCGGCCGGATTACGCGGTCCGCGGCTACCCGCCCAAGGTCCCCGGCGCGCCGTGGCAGCTGCACCTGGTGTGGATGGTGCCCGCGGTGCTGCTGATCGCGGTCGCGGTGTCGGCCTCGATCCTGGCCCCTGGCGGCTGGGATCGCAGTGAGCGCAAGCCGAAGGTGCGTGGGACGGGGCCGGGCGCGCTGGCGGTCGGCCTGGGCGAGGCGTCCCGGACGGTGCGGCTGGGTGGGATCAACCGGGAGCCGTGGCTGGCCGCGGGCGGCAACCGGGTGACGGTGTTCGTGACTGCCAACGGCGAGGTGCGCACGCTGTGGGAGGGCCGCTACGAGTCGATGCGGGTGTACGGCTCGCGGCGGCGACCGTTGCTGCGCCTGACCTTCGCCGATTCCTCCTCGATCGAACTGCCGCTGAGCCGGGCGCAGGGCGCGCGGGCGCGTTAGAAGGCGGTGGTGGGCTGCCAGCGGCCGTGGATCTCCCGCAACCGGTCCACGATCTCGCCCACGGTGGCGTAGGCCTCCACCGCGACTACGCAGGCGGGCACCACGTTCCCGCCCGCCTTGGCCACCGCGCTCAGTTCGTCCAGGGCGTGTTCGACCGCGGTCGCGTCCCGTTCCGCGCGCACTCGTTGTACGGCCGCGACCTGTTCGGCCTCCGCGCCCGGGTCCACCGAGAAGACTTCGAGGGGTTCGGCGCCGGAGGGGTACAGGTTGACCCCGACCACGGGCCGTTCGCCGCTTTCCACCTCCACCGCGTACCGGTAGGCGGCGTCGGAGAGTTCGCGCTGGAACCAGCCGGAGCCGATGCAGGCCAGCGCGCCGCCGCGGTCCTCGATCTCGCCGAGCAGGCCCCAGATCCGCGCTTCCAGTTCGTCGGTGAGGGATTCCACCGCGTAGGAACCGGCGAGCGGGTCGACCGTCTCGGTCAGTCCGGTCTCGAACGCGACGACCTGCTGGGTGCGCAGGGCCAGGGTGGCCGCGGCCTCGGTGGGCACGCCGAGGGCTTCGTCGTAGGCGCACACGTGCAGGGTCTGCACCCCGGCCAGGGCCGCGGCGGTGGCTTCGACGGTGGTGCGGGCCACGTTGTTCAGTGGTTGCTGCGCGGTCAGTGAGGATCCGGCGGTGAAGGCGAAGATCCGCAACTGGTGTGAGCGCGGGTCGATCGCGCCGTAGTGGTCCCTGGTCAGCCGGGCCCAGACCCGCCGGGCAGCGCGGAATTTGGCGACCTCGCGGAGCAGGTCGATGTTGCTGGAGAGGAAGGTGAACAGGGTCGGCGCGACGTCGTCCACGCTCATCCCGCGGCGTACGCACTCGTCCAGGTAGGCGCGGGCGTTGGCGAAGGTGAAGGCGATTTCCTGCACGGCGTCCGCTCCGGCCTCCCGGATGTGGTAGCCGCTCATGGCCAGGGGTACCCAGCGCGCGGCGTGCGCGGACGCGTGTTCGATGACGTCCACCGCGAGCTGTAGCGAGGCTTCCGGCGGGAAAATCTGGGTGCCCCGCGCGATGAACTCCTTGAGCACGTCGTTCTGGATGAACAGCCCGAACGAATTCGGGTCGACGCCGCGGCGTTTGGCCAGGGCCAGGAACATCGCGGCCCAGATGTAGCCGATGGAGTTCGCGGTGGTGCGCACCTGGCTGATGCGCTCCAGGGGGATGCCGTCCATCAGCGTTTCGACGTCGGCGAGTGAGTCGATGGCCACCCCGACCCGCCCGACCTCGCCTGCGGCCAGGGGGTGGTCGGAGTCCAGGCCCAGCTGGGTGGGCAGGTCGAGGGCGACGCTGAACCCGGTCACCCCGGCGGTGAGTAGCTGCTGGAACCGCCGGTTGCTGGCCGCGGGTGTGCCGAACCCCGCGTACTGTCCCATGATCCACGGCTTCGGCTCGGCCGAAACCCCACGCGTGTAAGGGAATTCCCCGGGGTGCTCGGCCCCGTCGGGCGCGTAGTCCGCGCGCAGCCGCTCCACCACGACTCAGCCCTCCCGCTCGCCGAGCGTCTGCCGCAGCACCTGTTTGGCGATCTTCCCGGTGGAGTTCAACGGAAAACTGCTCACCCGGTGTAGCTCCTTGGGTTTCTTGTACGCGGCCAGTCGATCCCGGCAGTGCGCCAGCAGCACGTCCTCGTCCACCGACACTCCATTGTGGACGGAGTAGGCGGCGACCACCCGCTGCCCCCAGTCCGGATCGGCGATGCCCACCACCGCGACCTCATGCACACCCGGCACCTCGGCGAGCACGTCCTCCACCTCCCGCGGGTAGATGTTGTACCCACCGGAGATGATCATGTCGCCCTTGCGGTCCACCAGCCACAGCCGTTCGGCCTCGTCCAGCCGGCCCAGGTCGCCGGTGTGCAACCACCCGTCCCGCACGCTCTTGCCCAGATCGGTGCGCCGCCCGGACTGCCAGTACCCGCGCATCACATGCTCGCCCCGGGTGATCACCTCCCCGATCTCACCCGCCGCGACGTCCATCCCGTCCTCGTCCACCACCCGCAGTTCGACCCCGAACGCGGGCCGCCCGGCCGAGGTCAGCAGCTCCGGCTGTTTCCCCAGACCCGCCGCGTGATCGGCCGCGTCCAGCACGGTCACCGGCGGAATGGCCTCGACCAGTCCGTAGTACTGCACCAGGTTCGGCGTGATCCGCTCGAAGGCCTGCCGGATCTGCTCCGGCGGCATCGGCGCGCCCGCGTAACCCAGCATCTTCAAGCCCCGCATGGTCTTCCGGTCGCACTCCGGCATCGCCAGCAGCCGCGCGATCATCGTCGGCACCAGTGCGGTGTGCGTGACCCCGCGCCGCGCCACCGCGTCCAGCACGGCGCCCGGATCCCACTGCGGCAGAATGAGTTGCGCCGCCCCCGCCGCCAGGAACGGCAGTACGAACAGGCCGCTGGTGTGCGTGATCGGCCCGGCGTGCAGGTAGGTGTCCGCGCCACCCGGGATCACCCCGAGCACATCCGAGGTCATGTTGACCACGCTGGCCAGCCGATTCCGGTGCGTGCGCTGCGCGCCCTTGGGTCGCCCGGTGGTCCCGGAGGAATAGTTCAACGACACCAACGCATCCGCGTCCAGCACCCCCGACGGCCACCCCGTCGCCGCGTCGCCGATCAGGCGTTCGTACCGGATCCCCGGCCCGTCCCCGATGACCACCACCCGCCCGGCCAGTCCGTCCCGCAACGCCTCGGTCGGCTCGGCGAACCGCGCGTCGTAGATCAGCGCGGTCGCCCCGCAGTCATCCGCGATGTGCTCCCAGTCCCGCGGATGCAACCGATAGTTCAACGCCACCCGCACCAGTCCGGCGGCGGCCAGCGCCAGATCAGTCTCCACATAGGTGTTCTGATTGGTCTGCAGATCCAGAACCCGATCCCCGGCGGAGAGTCCCAAGCCCCGCAACCCATTGGCCAGCCGGGCCACCCGATCCCCGAGCTGCCCGAAACTCTGCCGCCCCTGCGGCCCGTCCAGGGCAGTCCGCGCCCCGAACCGCCGTGTTGCCCGAGCGACCACCCGTCCGACATCCACCTCAGTCAGCTCCTTCGGCCAGGTACACCGCGTCCAGGACCCGAACCCCGTGTGGCAGTACCGCCACCGGATTGAGATCCACCTGCCCACCCCACCCCGACACCAGCGAACTCACCCGTACCACAAGATCAATCAGGGCATCCACGTCCACCGCGGCCCGCCCCCGAACCCCATACAGCAAGGCGGATCCCCGCAACTCACCCACCATCCGCCGCACCTCATCCGCATCCACCGGCAACGGCGCCAGCACCACGTCATCGAGCACTTCGGCGAAGATCCCGCCCAACCCCAACGCCAGCATCGGTCCACAGGGTCCAGGAGCCACCCCGACCAGCACCTCCACCGCGCCAGTCACGAACTCCTCAACCAGCACCGCCCCACCCAACCCCGCCAGCCGTTCATAAACCCCAGCCGCAGCCCCAGGATCCACATCCAGCACAACCCCACCGGCCTCGGTCTTGTGCACCAACCCGGGCACCACGGCCTTGAACACGGCGCGCCCACCCACCTCGCCCACCGCCACAACGGCGTCCTCAGCCGAGTCGACCACCCGCCCCAGCGGCACCGGAATCCCATGCTCCCGCAGCAAGTCCTTGAAGTCGGCCTCGCTGATCCCATTGGCGGGAGCCACAATTCCCCCTGCCGTGCCTGCCGTGCCTGCCGTGCCTGCCGTGCCTGCCGTGCCTGCCGTGCCCGCCGCCGCCACCGCCACCCGCGCCCCGGCCCGCACCGCGGCCGCCGCCACCAGCACCGCCCGGCCGGGCGTCGGATAAACCGGCACCCCACCAGCCCGCAACACCGCCCCCGCCCCCGGCGCCAAGTGCTCCGCCCCGGTCCGCGCGACCAGCACCGCCTTCCCCGTCTCCCGCCGCACCCGCGCCAGCCCGTCCGCGATCCCGGCCACATCCGACCCGGTCAGCACGCAGAAACAGGCCAGCACCACATCCACCGCCGGATCCGCCGCCACCACGTCCAGGCACCGCTGGAACAACTCCGGCCGCGCCATCACCGCCGCCGTGACATCCACCGGATTCTCCACCGACCCGTACGCCGGCACGACCTCCGCCAACGCCGCCCGCGTCCCGGCCCCCAACTCCGCCAGCCGCAAACCCTGCTGCGCCAACGCGTCCGCGGCCAGAATCCCGGACCCACCCGAGGTGGTCACCACCGCGACCCGGTCCCCGCTGGCCCGCATCCCGGCCGCGAACGCCTCGCCGACGTCGAGGAGTTCGTCCACATCGGACACTCGCACGATCCCGTACCGCCGCAGCACCGCGTCGGTCACCCGGTCGTCGGTGGCCAGCGCCCCGGTGTGCGAGGCCACCGCCCGCGCCCCCGCCGCCGACCGCCCGGCCTTGACCAGCGCCACCGGTTTGCCCGCCGCGGCCAACCGCCGCAACGACTCGACATCCGCCAGCGACTCCACATACCCCAGCAACCCGGTGCATCCGGGCTCCTCGGCCAGTGTCGCCAGCACTTCCAGCGCGGTCACCTCGGCCTCATTGCCGGTGCTCACCGCCCAGCCCAGCCCCAGCCCGCGCTCGAAGGCCAGGCTCACCGCCCCGAATCCCAGGGCCCCGCTCTGACTCACCAGCGCCAGCGACCCCGGCACCAGCCGGGTCGAGGCCGCCTCGAACAGCGGGCTGAACGAGGTCACCTGCCCACTCGCCACCCCAACCGACCCGATGCAGTTAGGTCCCAGGACCCGCAGTCCACTCGCTTTCGCCTGCGCCACCAGGGCTTCCTGCCGCAATGCACCCTCGTCGCCGGTCTCGGCGAACCCGGAGGAGCACACGATCGCCGCCCGCACTCCGGCCGCGACGCAGTCCTCGATCGCCGCGGGCACCCGGTCCGCCGCCACCATGATCATCGCCAGGTCCACCGGCCCGGGACACGCCGCCACCGTCGGATAGGCGGGCAGCCCGAACACCGTCTCGTTCTTCGGATGCACTGGCAGCACGCGCCCCTGATACCCGTACCGCAGCAGGAATTCCACCGGCCGCCCGCCCAGTGCCCCTGGTCGTTCGGTCGCGCCGATCACGGCCACCGAGCGGGCTGACCACAACGCGGCCAGGGCGCGCATCACGCGCCGTCCGGAGTCCAGCGCGCGTGCCGGGTGGCCGGTTCGCCTTCCCGGACCAGGTCCAGCCGTGGCCGCGGCCCGTCCGTGCGCCCGGTCTGCGGGCGTCGCCGCCCGGCCCGGAACTGCGCCGGCCAGTCCGCGGCCGGTCCGGCGTAGTCCTGTTCGGCGGCCGCGTGCAGTGTCCATTGTGGATCGTAAAGGTGGGTGCGGCCCAGCGCGCACAGGTCGGCCCGGCCGGCCAGCAGGATCGAGTTGACGTCGTCCGCGGAGGAGATGGCCCCGACCGCGATCACCGCGATGCCGTGTTTGCGCCCGATCTCGTTGCGGATCCGGTCGGCGAAGGGGGTCTGGAAGCTGCGCCCGTACGCGGGTTGTTCGGTGGAGACGACCTGCCCGGTGGACACGTCGATCCCGGCCGCGCCGTGCCGGGCGAAGGCGTCCGCGATGGCCAGGGCCTCCTCGATGTCCACCCCGCCGTCGGCCCAGTCGGTGGCCGAGATACGCACCGTCATCGGCCGCTCCACCGGCCAGGCCGCGCGCACCGCGTCGAAGACTTCGAGGGGGTAGCGCAACCGGTTCGCCAGGCTGCCGCCGTACTCATCGGTGCGCTGGTTGGTCAGCGGCGACAGGAACGAGGACAGCAGGTAGCCGTGCGCGCAGTGCAGTTCCAGCACATCGAACCCGGCCCGCGCGGCCGAGCGGGCGGCGTCGGCGAACTGCTCCCGGATCAGCAGCATTTCCGCCCGGTCCAGCTCCCTGGGCACCTGGTTGTCCGGGGCGTAGCGCAGCGGTGAGGGCCCGCACACCGGCCAGTTCCCGGCGGGCAGCGGCTGGTCGATGCCATCCCACATCAACCGGGTGGACCCCTTGCGCCCCGAGTGTCCGATTTGGACACCGATGCGGGCGGAGGTGTTGCCGTGCACGAAGTCCACTACCCGCCGCCACCCGTCCTCGTGCTCGGGCCGGTACAGCCCGGCGCATCCGGGGGTGATCCGCCCGGAGGCGGACACGCAGACCATCTCGGTCATCACCAGTCCGGCGCCGCCGAGTGCCTTGCCGCCCAGGTGCACCAGGTGGAAGTCGTTCGGGGTGCCGTCGGTGGCGGAATAGGTGTCCATGGGGGAGACCACGATCCGGTTCTTCAGCTCCAGCTCGCCGAGCCGGTAGGGCTGGAACATCGGCGGCCGGACCTCGCCGCCGGCGGCGAACCAGGAGTCGATCCCGGCCACGAACTCCGGATCGCGCAGCCGCAGGTTGTCGTAGGTGACCCGGCGGCTGCGGGTGAGGATGTTGAAGGCGAACTGTTCGGGCGCCTGATGCGCGTAGCCACCCAGGTTCTCGAACCACTCCAGACTGGCCTGCGCCGCGCGCTGGGTGGAGAGCACCACCGGCCGCCGCTCGGCCTCGTAGGCGGCCAGCGCACTGTCCACTGTGGACTCCTCGTGCAGGCAGGCGGCCAGCGCGAGGGCGTCCTCCATGGCGAGTTTGGTGCCGGAGCCGATGGAGAAGTGCGCGGTGTGCGCGGCGTCGCCGAGCAGCACGATGTTGCCGTGCCGCCAGGTCTGGTTGCGCACGGTGCCGAAGGTGACCCAGCGCGAGTTGTTCGCGTACAGCTCATGCCCGTCGAGGACCTCGGGGAACAGCTCGCGCAGCATCGCGATCGACCCCTCGTCGCTCTCACCTGGCGCGAGATCGTCCCGATAGTGCCGGGCGAACCCGGCGCGCTGCCACACGTCCTCGTGCATCTCCACGATGAACGTGCTGCCCTTGGCGTCGTAGGGATAGCCGTGGATCTGCATCACCCCGTGCGGGGTGTCCTTGATGTGGAACAGGAACGCGGGGAACACCAGGTCGGTGCCCAGCCACATGTACCGGCACCGCCGCGATTCCACGCTGGGCTGGAACACCTCCGCGTACCGGGCGCGCACCGCGGAGTTGACCCCGTCCGCGGCCACCACCAGATCGTGCGTGGCGGCCAGCTCGGCCACCTCCGGCGCCGGGGTGGACAGTCGCACCCGCACCCCGACCTCGGCGCACCGCTCGTGCAACACCTGCAACAGTCGTCGGCGGCTCATCGCGGCGAACCCGTGCCCGCCGGAGGTGATCACCTCGCCGCGGTAGTGCACGTCGATGTCGTCCCAGCGCGCGAACTCCCGCTGCATGGCCTGGTGGATCACCGGATCGGCGTGCTCGATGCCGCCGAGGGTCTCATCGGAGAACACCACGCCGAACCCGAAGGTGTCATCGGCCGCGTTGCGCTCCCACACGGTGATCTCGTGTTCAGGACCGAGCTGACGCGCCAGCGCGGCGAAGTAGAGCCCGCCTGGCCCGCCACCGACAACCGCGATTCGCACCTCGCCAGGGTATGCTGCAATCCTGACGACCGTCAACAGAACGAAATGCCACACCGGAGGTCGGGATGCGCTTCGAGGGCCGGACGGCAGTGGTCACCGGCGGCACCGGCGGCCTGGGCCGCGCGGTCTGCGCGGGCTTCGCCGCCGAGGGCGCCGCGGTCGCGGTACTGGATGTGGCGGGCGCGGCGGACTTCGCCGAGGACCTGACCAGCGGCGGTGCGGTAGCGGCGGGGTACACGGTGGACGTGCGCGACCCGGCCCAGGTCACCGAGGTGATGGCCGCCATCCACCGGGACCTGGGCGGCCCGCACCTCCTGGTCGCCCTGGCCGGCGGCTCCCTGGGCACCCCGAAGGACCTGGCGGACATCGAACCGGAACACCTGGACCTGGTGGTCGACGTGAACCTCAAAGGCACGTTCTACTGCTGCCAGGCCGCCCTGCCGTACCTGGCCGCCGCGGGTGACGGCGCCATCGTCACCACCTCCTCGATCGGCGGCCGCCAGCCCTCCCCGGTCACCGGCGTGCCCTACGCGGCGAGCAAGGCGGCCCTGGTCGGCCTGACCAAGCGACTGGCGAAGGAGGCAGGCCCGGACGGCGTGCGCGTCAACGCGATCGCGCCCGGGTTGTTCCTCACCGACCGGTTACAGGGCATGTTCGACGACCTGAGCCAGGCGGAACGCGACGAGGTGCTCAACGCGATCCCGTTGCGCCGCATGCCCGAGCTGCGGGAGGCGGTCGACCCGATCCTGTTCCTGTGCTCGGCCGAGGCTTCGTACATCACCGGGGTGGTCCTGGATGTCAACGGCGGCCGCTTCATGCCGCTCTGACAGCCCGCGCTCCGGGCCGGACTACCTCAGCGCTCGGCGGGGGTCGCCGTCCTGGTGTGGGTGCGCGCGATCGGCCAGCGATGCAGCGCCGCGGGCAGCTCGAAACCGTGCGGCTGCTCCGGGAAGTCGTGCACGGCGATCACCGCGGACACCGGGATCGTGCCGTAGACGTGCGGGAACCACGGCGCGGACGGGTTGCCCGGATCGCTGGAGGCCCGCTCCCACACCAGTTCCGCGTCCAGCAGGTCCGGGTCGACGACCAGCAGCACCAGGTCGTCCCGGCCGCGGAAGAGGCGGTTCGCCGGGAGGTGGACCAGGCCGAAGTCGCTGCAGTGCACGAAGCCCTCGGCGGCGTAGCCCGCGGGTTCGTGCCGTCCGGACTCCTGGGCCGCGGCCCAGTCCGCGTGCGAGCAGATGTGCAGGATCACCCGCCGATGGTCCCAGACTCCGCCGCGGCGCGTTCGCGCAGCCGGAATCGTTGCAGCTTGCCGGTGGTGGTGCGGGGCAGCTCGGGCAGGAACTCGATCACCCGCGGGTACTTGTACGGCGCGATCACGCTCTTCACGAAGTCCTGCAGTTCGGTCGCTTTGGCCGCGTCGCCGGTGACGTCAGGGGCGAGCACCACATAGGCGTGCACCACCATGCCGCGCTGCTCGTCCGGCGCGCCGACCACCCCGCATTCGACTACCTCGGCATGGCTGAGCAGGGCGTTCTCCACCTCCGGGCCGGCGATGTTGTAGCCGGAGGAGATGATCATGTCGTCGGTGCGGGCCTGGTACCAGAAGTAGCCGTCGGCATCGCGCAGGTAGGCGTCGCCGGTGAGGTTCCAGCCGTCCCGCACGTAGCTCAGTTGCCGCTCGTCGTCCAGGTAGCGGCAGCCGGTCGGGCCGCGCACCGCGAGCCTGCCGACCACGCCGTCCGGCGCCGGTTTCCCGTGCTCGTCCAGGATTTCCGCCCGGAACCCGGGGACCGGTCGGCCGGTGGCGCCAGGCCGGATGTCGTCATCGGCGGCGGAGATGAAGATGTGCAGCAACTCGGTCGCGCCGATGCCCTCGATGATCCGCAACCCGGTCGCCCGCTCGGCCTCGTGCCACACCGCGCTCGGCAACGCCTCGCCGGCCGAGACCGCCCGCCGCAACCCGCGTAATCGGTCCGCCAGTCCGGCCGCCAGCATCGCCCGGTACGCCGTCGGCGCGGTGAACAGCACGGTCACCCCATGCTCCCGCACCGCCTCGGCCAGCTCGGCCGGCGTGGCCCGCTCCAGCAACAGCGTCGCCGCGCCCACGTGCAGCGGGAACACCACCAGGCCGCCGAGACCGAAGGTGAAGCCCAGCGGGGGAGTGCCGGTGAAGACGTCCCGCGCGTCCGGGCGCAGCACGTGCCGGGCGAAGGTGTCGGAGTTGGCCAGCACATCCCGGTGGAAGTGCAACGTCGCCTTGGGCCGCCCGGTGGTGCCGGAGGTGAAGGCCAGCAACGCCACGTCGTCCGCCGCGGTGGCCACCGGCGCGAACCCGGCCGGTTTCGCCGCCGCGCGCACCGTCAGGTCCGCCGGGTCATCGCCGCCGTAGCTGATCACCGGCAGGTCCACGGCCGCCAGCTCGGCCAGGAACCGGTTGTCGCACAGCGCGATCGCCGGTTTCGCGATCTCGGTCAGCGTGCGCAGTTCACCCGAGCGCAGCAGCGGCATGGTGGTGACCGCGACCCCGCCTGCCCGCAGCACGCCGAACCAGCAGGCCACCAGCCACGGGTTGTTCGGCCCGCGTAGCAGCACCCGGTTGCCCGGCACCAGCCCGCAGTCCTCCACCAGCACCCGCGCGACCTGGTTCGCCCGGTCCCGCAACTGCCCGTAGGTCCAGGCCGGACCGGTGGGGCTGAGCAGGCACGGCCGGTCCGCGCCGTGCCGGGCGATGGTGTCCTCCAACAGGGTGACCGCGCAGTTCAGCCGGTCCGGGTAGACCAGCTCGGGCAGGCTGAACTCCAGTTCCGGCCACTGCTCGCGCGGTGGCAGGTGGTCCCGGCAGAACGTGTCGACGTGTGCTGAGCGGGACAGATCCACGGGCACGCACCTCGTCTCGGCGTCGGTGAGCTGCCCGGCCAGTATTCACCGTTCATGACGACAGTCAATAGGCCGACATACGCATCGACGCGATATCGTTTGCCGGTGACCACCCTGGTTGACCTGTCCGAAGTGGACGGGGGAGCGGCGGACGCCCAGTCCGCGCAACCCCGCCAGCTCATCGTCACCGTCTACGGCCTCTACGCCCGCGAGGTCGGCGGCTGGCTGTCGGTGGCCGCCCTGATCCGCCTGCTGGGCGAACTGGGCGTGGACGAACCGGCGGTGCGGTCCTCCATCTCCCGGCTCAAGCGACGCGGCATCCTGGACGCCTCCCGGGTGGGTGGCGCGGCCGGATACGCCCTGTCCGAGCAGGCCAGACTCATCCTGCGCGAGGGCGACCACCGCATCTTCGAGCGTCCGAGGGCCACCGTGGCCGACGGCTGGGTGCTGGCGGTGTTCTCCGTCCCCGAGTCCGAGCGCCAGAAGCGGCACACCCTGCGCTCCCAGCTCACCCGGCTCGGCTTCGGCAACACCGCCCCCGGCGTGTGGATCGCCCCGGCACACCTGCGTGCCGAGACCGCCGAGGTCCTCTCCCGCCTGGACCTGTCCGCCTACGTCGACCTGTTCCGCGCCGACCACCTGGGCTTCGCCGAACTGACCGACAAGGTCGCCACCTGGTGGGACCTGGCCGCCCTGCGCGCGCTGTACACGGAGTTCCTCACCGCGCACCGCCCACTGCTGGCCCGCTGGCGTCGCCGCCGCACGGTGCAGCCCGCCGAGGCATTCGCCGACTACGTCCGCCTGCTCACGGCCTGGCGCCGCCTGCCCTACCTGGACCCGGGCCTGCCTGCCGAGTTGCTGCCGGCGGACTGGCCCGGCGCCGAAGCCGCCGAGTTGTTCACCGCGCTGCAGGACAAGCTCGCCCCGGCCGCGCACGACCACGCCGAGTCCCGCATCACCTCCTGACTCCATAGAGCTGGTTGAGATCCAGCACGTGGTGGCCCAGCACCGTGCAGGCAGGCACGTCCAGCACCACCACGAGAAACACGTTCCGCGGACCGGGGAACAGCACATGCCGGAAGCCCAGCTCCGGCATGTCCCGCACCGCCTCGGGCGTGGCCGCGAACCCACGCCGCTGGGCACGCGGGACCGACTTCAGATAGGCCCGGACCACCGCGGGCACCTCGGCGGCGACGAGGACCGGATGGGTCTGGATGGTCGCGCGGAACTCCGCGTCGGTGAGCAGGCGCATCAGTGGCCGGTGACCCCGTCGGTCCGCTCCCGTAAGAGATCCGCGTGCCCGCAGTGCCGCGCGTACTCCGCGATCATGTGCACCACGACCCGGCGTAAGGCCAGCGGCCGCCCGGTGGCCAGGTGGACCCCGGTGTCCTCCAGCGCGTGCGCGGCCAGGATCTCCCGCGACTTCGCCACCTCGGCCCGCCACACCGCGAACGCCTCGTCGACGTCCCCGTCCAGGCTGTCGAAGTCCTGGCTGGGGTCCTCGTCGGAGTAGTACAGGTGCGGCACGTCCCGCTGGGCGAACTGCATCTGGAACCACCACCGTTCCGCCCCGGACAGGTGCCGCAGTAGCCCGTGCAGGGTCAGGCTCGACGGTGGAATCTGGGCGTGGGACAGGGCTTCCGGTGCGACGCCCCGGCATTTCAGCTCGAAGGTGGTCCGGTGCCAGTCCAGGTAGGCGGTCAGGATCTCGCGTTCGGAACCGTCCAGGGGCAAGGGCTGCCGGGTGTCCGCCGACCATGTCTCCGCTACATGTGCGGGCTGGGTGAGTGCCATGCGAGGAGCGTTCCACGACTCACCGACACTGGCCCCCTAGCGAACTTTTCTTCGCTATGCGAACACGTTGCGGAGGTGTGCGCAGACTGGCGCGGCAGGTCCACCACCGACCACCTAGACCGTCTGGAGACACCCAGTCATGCAGCTCACCCTACCCGCCGCCACCCGTCCGATTCCTTATCGCGCAAGGGAAAGGTCCGGGTTCACGGCATCGCGACGGCCGCTGTGCGTCCGGCTGTCCTCAGTCCAGCACCGCGGTTCCCTGCACCTCCACCAGCGCCTCGCGGTCCCACAGCCGTGCGATCCCGATCGCGGCCATCGCCGGGTACGACTCGCCGGCCAGCTCGCGCCAGACCTTGCCGATCTCCTTGCCGCGCGCCTTGTAGTCCTCGACGTCGGTCAGGTAGATGGTCAGCGTCGCGAGCTGATCCGGCCCGCCGCCCGCCGCCCGCAACGCGGTCAGCAGATTGCCCAGGGCCTGGCGGAACTGCGCCACCACATCCGTGCCCACGATCTGGCCGTCCGCGTCCAGCGCGGTCTGCCCGGCCAGGTACACCGTCCGGCCGGCCCCGGCGACCACCGCGTGACTGAAGCCCGAGGGCCTGGCCAGCTCCGGCGGATTGACCCGTTCCAGACTCACGACTGCACCGTCCCGCCGTCGATGTTCAACCCCTGTCCGGTGAACGCCGGACTCGCCACGCAGAAGGAGACCGCGTCCGCGACCTCCTCGACCGAGATCATGCGCCCGATCGGCTGTTTCCCGGCCAGCATCGCCCGGATCTCCGCCCGTGGCCTGCCGGTGCGCTCGGCGACCGCGTCCACGGTCCGCTCGGTCATCGGCGTGTCCACATACGCCGGGCAGATCGCGTTCGCGGTCACCCCGGTCCGCGCCAGTTCGGCCGCTGCCGTCCGGACCAGGCCCAGCACCCCGTGCTTGGCCGCGGTGTACGCGGCGAGGTGCGCCTCGCCCTGTTTGGCCGCGGTGCTCGCGATGACGATCAGCCGTCCCCAGCCCGCCGCGCGCATGGCCGGGATGGCCCGGCGCAGGCACTGGAACGGGGCGGTGAGGTTGAGCGCCAGGGCGGCCGACCACTCCTCGTCGGTGATCCGGTGCAGCGGGGTGGCGGTGCCCGAACCCGCGTTGGCGACCAGGATCTCCACCGGCGACCAGGCGGCCTCCACCGCGTCGAACAGGCCGGCCACCGCCCCCGGTTCGGTGAGATCGGCCGGGAGCACCAGGGACTCCCCGGGCAGGGTGGCCGCGACCGCCCGCAGTTCGGCCTCGCTGCGCGCGGTGAGCGCCACCCGGTGGCCCTCGCCGGACAACCGGCGGGCCACGGCCGCGCCGATGCCCCGGCCGGCGCCGGTGACCAGGCTGGTGCGTGCCATCACCTGCGAAGCTTGTCAAACGTTGGTGACGACCGTCAAGATGACGACATATGGACGCCTATCTGCTCGATGCCGTGCGCACCCCGTTCGGCCGCCATCGTGGCGGCCTGGCCGGGGTCCGGGTCGACGACCTGGCCGCCCTGCCCATCGCCGAGCTGACCCGCCGCAACCCCGGCCTCGACCCGGCCCTGGTGGACGAGGTCGTCTACGGCAACACCAATGGCGCCGGGGAGGAGAACCGCAACATCGGCCGGATGGCGGCGCTGCTCGCCGGGCTGCCGGTGACCGTGCCGGGCGTGACCGTCAATCGGCTGTGCGCCTCCGGTGGCGAGGCAGTCGTCCAGGCCGCCCGCCTGCTCGCGGTGGGGGCGGGGCGGATCGCCATCGCCGGTGGGGTGGAGGGCATGTCCCGCGCGCCGTTCGTGGTGCCCCGCCCCGAGGAGGTGCTGCCGCAGCGGATGGAGATGGTCTCCACCGCACTCGGCTGGCGGCTGGTCAACCCGAAGTTCCCGGCCGAGTGGACCGCGAGCCTGGGCGCCTGCGCCGAACAGGTCGCCGCGGACCTGGGCATCGGCCGGGCCGCCCAGGACGAGTGGGCGCTGCGCTCGCACCGGCTGGCGAGCACCGCCTGGGACAACGGCTCGCACGACTGGGTCCTGCCGGTCGGGCAGGTCAGCAGGGACGAGGCGCTGCGCCCGGACACCTCGGCCGCCGCGCTGGCCCGCCTGCGCCCGGCGTTCAGCCCGGACGGGGCCGTCACCGCGGGAAACTCCTCCCCGCTCTCCGACGGCGCCCTGGCCGCCCTGCTGAGCACCAGGGCAGCCGCGGCCGAGCTGGGCCTGGAACCGTTGGCGCGCATCAAGGACAGCACGACTGCGGCCACCGACCCGCACCGCTTCGCGGTCGCCCCGGTGCCCGCGATCCTCACCCTGCTGCACCGCAACGGCCTGTCCCACCGGGACATCGCCCGCTGGGAGATCAACGAGGCATTCGCCGCGATGGTGCTGTCCACCCTGGACCAGCTCGCCGCCGAGGGCTGCAAACTGGATACCGACCTGGTCAACCCGGACGGCGGCGCCATCGCCCTCGGGCACCCCCTGGGCGCCTCCATGCCCAGGGCGATCGTGGACTGCGCGCGCGGGCTGCGGCGGCGCGGTGGCGGGCTGGGCGTGGTCGCGGCGTGCATCGGGGTCGGGCAGGGCATGGCCGTGCTCGTCCAGACCGACTGAGAGGACGAGGAGAACCGTGCGGATCGAGGACTTCACCGACATCGGCTACACCGTCGAGGACGACAACCACGCGGTGATCACCATCAACCGGCCGGAGCGGATGAACTCCTTCCGCGGCCGCACCGTGGACGAGCTGATCGCGGCGTTCAAACACGCCTGGGCGGACAAGCGGGTGGCCGCGATCATCCTCACCGGCGCCGGTGAGCGGGCCTTCTGCGCGGGCGGCGACGTCAAGGAGCGGGCCGAGACCGGTGGCTACGGCGAGACCGAATGGAGCACCTTCGAGATCGAACGGCTGCACCGGCTCATCCGGGACGTGCCCAAACCGGTGATCGCCGCGGTCAACGGCGTCGCGGTGGGCGGCGGTCACGTGCTGCACGTGCTGTGCGACCTGACCGTGGCCGCCGAGCACGCCCGCTTCGGCCAGTCCGGCCCCAGGGTCGGCTCCTTCGACGCCGGATTCGGCTCCGCCTACCTGGCCCGGGTGGTGGGGGAGAAGCGGGCGCGGCAGATCTGGTTCCTGCTCGACCTGTTCGACGCGCACACCGCCGAACGCTGGAACCTGGTCAACCAGGTCGTCCCGGCCGCGGAACTGCTCGACACCGCCCGCGCCTGGGCCCGCAAGATCGGCTCCTACTCGCCGACCGCGCTGCGCTTCCTCAAGCACTCGTTCAACGCCGACACCGACCACATCGGCGGGATCTCCCACCTGGCCTTCGACGGCCTGGAACTGTTCACCGAGACCCCGGAGGGGAAGGAGGGCGCGGCGGCCTTCGCCGAGAAGCGCGATCCGGACTTCCGCCAGTACCGCTAAGGCACCGCCGCGGCTGCCACGAGCGCGCGTCGCGGCGCGGTTAGGCGGAGGCGGACTTGGTCAGCTTCGCGGCCAGCCCGTCCAGTAGCACTGCCACGCCCAGCTCGAACAACGCCTCGCCGGTCAGCTCCCGGTAGGCGGGCGCCACCTGGCGCAGGTGCGGGAACTCCGCGGGCGAGCCGGGCGAGCCGGTCAGCTCCGCGCGCGGGGCCGCGCCGGCCCGGCGGTCGTCCTCGGCGGCCGAGGCGAGCACGTGATCGGCCAGCAGCACCGAGATCGCCGCGGTGTCCGCGGGAGTGAAGCCCGCGGTCAGCAGGATCCGGGTGGTGGTCTCGATGTGGCCCAACCGGTGCGGGCCGCGGGGCGGGCGCAGCCGCAGCAGCTGGGCGGCGTCCCGGTGCGCGCGCAGCAGGGCACGGAACTGGCGTAGGCCGGTGGCGAGCTGGTCGCGCCAGGGCAGGGACTCGTCGATGTCGAACGCCTCGGCGCAGATCGCCTCGGCGACCAGGTCCAGCAGTTCGTCCTTGTCGCGGACGTGCCAGTACAGCGTCGCGGAGCGCACGCCCAGTTCGGCGGCCAGCTTGCGCGTGCTCAGCGCGGCCAGGCCGTGTTCGTCCAGCAGCCGTACCGCGGCTGCGGTGATCCGAGGGAGGTCAAGCGCCACAACCGGGACTCTATCAGTGATAGATTTTTCCCTATCACTGATAGAGGGGGTTCGAGATGGAGAGAACTGCACTGCGGGTGGCCGCCTGCTGCGCGGTCATCGGTTCGGTCGCCTACCTGGTGCTCACCCTGGTGCACGGGTTCCTGCCCGGCACCGCGCACGAGCTGGCCGGGCACGTGCTCGCGCGGGACTGGCGGGCCATCCATCTGGGCACGATCCTCGCCCTGCTGCTGTGGGTGGTCGCCTTCACCGCGGTGGGCTCGTTGATCGTGGCCGGACCCGGTGCGCTGCTGGTCCGGCTGGCCCGGCCGCTGCTGGTCATCGGCTTCACCGTGTTCGCCATCGACTTCGCGCTGGACGGGTTCGGCTTCGCCCAGCTCGCCGAGGCGGGCGCGCACGCCGAGCTGGACCTGATGTTCCGGGCCGTGGTCGGCTCCACGACCATGCTGGTCCAGGTGCTGTTCGGGCTGGCCTTCGCGGTGTGGGCGCTGGTGCTGCTGCGATCCCGGCGCGCGCCGGGGTGGCTGTGTGTGCTGGGGCTGGTCGCGGCGACCGGGTGGTTCCTCGGCGGCTGCCTGATGTTCCTGCGGGTGCCCGGCTTCGGGTTCCCGGTGGTGGCGCCGCTGGCCGGGGTGGTGCAGCTCTGGGTGCTGGGGCTGGGGATCTCGTGGTGGCGTCAGTCCGCGGGTTCGGTCACCGGGCGCCAGTCCACCGGGGTGGACAGGACCATCGCGCTGGAGGTCTCGCCGTAGGTCGACAGTCGTTCCAGCAGGCGTTCCAGGGCGCGGATGGAACTGGCCGCGACCTTGACCACCGAGCAGATGTCGCCGGTCAGCCGGACCACCTCCAGCACCTCGGGGCAGTCGTCGAGCAGTTCGGGGTGCACGGTGATGCAGCGCGCGCCGTAACACTTCATGCGCACCAACGCGATCACCGGCCGGCCGGCGATGCTCGGGTCCACCCGGGCGTGGTACCCGGCGATCACGCCGAGCTGCTCCAGCCGCCGCACCCGCTGCGCCACGGTCGGTGGCGAGACGTGCACCCGGCGCGACAACTCGTTGTAGGACAGCCGCGCATCGGCCTGCAACGCCTCCAGCAGCGCCCAGTCGACCTTGTCTAGCTCCGAGTTCACGAACGTGAGCCTAGGCGGCCCAACCGGATTCGAACGCAAGGCGCGACCACCGGATTCGCCGTCGCCGCCCATTCCGGTTTGGCCGGGACAGCGGTGGAATTGAGGTCCACCACGAGGGGAGGACCATGACCGACACCGGCGGCTGTCCGATCATGGCGGAGCCGAAGCTGGACTTCGGCGGCACCACGCCATATGAGGACTACGTGCACGCCTCGGTGCTGCATTCCTTGCAGCAGCGCTGGTCCGCCGACCCCGGCGAGATGTCCTTCCTGGTCATCACCCAGATCATGGAACTCTACTTCGGACTGTTGTGCTTCGAGTGGCGGCAGGCGCAGACCGAGATGCGCGCCGACGACCTGGACTCCGCGGTCCGCACCCTGCACCGCAGTGTGCTGCACGTGCAGGGGCTCAACGCGGCCTGGCGCTCGATCGCGCGGATGACCCCCGAGGAGTTCAACGCCTTCCGGGCCAACCTCGGCGAGGGCTCCGGGTTCCAGTCCGGCATGTACCGGCACGTGGAGTTCCTGCTCGGCGAGAAGTCGGCCTCACTGCTCGTGCCGCACCGGGCGGTGCCCGCGATGCACGCCGAACTGGAGGAGGCGCTGGCCCGGCCCAGCCTCTACGACGACGCGCTCGGCCTGCTGCGCCGCCGCGGCTACGACGTGCCGGCCTCGGCCCAGGACCGCGACTTCACCCAGCCCTACCAACCGGATCCGCGGGTGGAGCAGGTCTGGACGCTGATCTACTCCGACCGCACCAAGCACCATGACGAGCAGCGGCTCGGCGAGGTGCTCACCGATATCGCCGAGGAGTTCGCGCGCTGGCGCTACGACCACCTGCTGGCCACCCGCCGCGCCATGGGCGCCAAGGTCGGCACCGGCGGCTCGGCGGGCGTGGCCTGGCTGGAGAAACGGGTGCAGCGCACCGTTTTCCCCGAGCTGTGGACCGCGCGCAGCTACGTCTGAGGACCGCGCTGCTGTGACTGAGCGACTGTGACTGGGCGGCTGGCACTGAGGATGGAGAGCACGATGAGTTTGGCCGACACCGCGAGGAAACTGGACGCGCTCGACCCGATCGCGCACTGCCGGGACGAGTTCGATCTCGACCCGGATGTGGTCTACCTCAACGGAAACTCCCTCGGCGCGTTGCCGCGCGCGGTCGCACCACGCCTGGCCGAGGTGGTGGGACAGCAGTGGGGCCGTCGCCTGATCCGCGGCTGGGGCGAGGGCTGGTGGGGGACGCCGGAACGCCTCGGCGACCGGCTCGCCCCGCTCATCGGCAGCGCGCCGGGTCAGGTCGTGGTCGGCGACTCCACCAGCGTCAACCTGTTCAAGGCCCTGGTGGCCGCGATCCGGCTCAACCCGGGACGGCCGGAACTGCTGGTGGACGCGGCGACCTTCCCCACCGACGGCTACATCGCCGCCTCGGTGGCCCGGCTCACCGGGGTGCGGGTCCGGCCGGTGCCCATGCCCGAGGCCGCCGCCGAGATGAGCGAGCACACCGCGGTGCTGCTGGCCAACCACGTCGACTTCCGCTCCGGCGTGCTGCACGACATGGGCGCCATCACCGAGGCCGCGCACCGGGCGGGCGCGCTGGTGGTCTGGGACCTGTGCCACAGCGTCGGCGCGCTGCCGGTGGAACTGGACTCCCACCAGGTCGACCTGGCGGTCGGCTGCACCTACAAGTTCCTCAACGGCGGACCCGGCGCGCCCGCGTTCCTCTATGTGCCGCAACGCTTCCAGGACGCCTTCGACCAACCGCTGTCGGGTTGGTGCGGGCACGCCGAACCGTTCGCGATGACCCCCGACTACACCCCCGGCGCTGGCGTGACCAGGGGCCGCACCGGCACCCCGGACATCCTGTCCATGCTGGCCCTGGACGCCGCCCTGGACGTGTGGGACAAGACCAGCATCGCCGAGGTCCGGGCCAAGGGCCTGCGGCTGACCGACTTCTTCCTGTCCTGTGTGGACGAACTGCTCGGCGACCGGGTCACCGTGCGCACCCCGCGCGACGCCGGCCGCGGCAACCACATCGCGCTGTCCGTGCCGGACGCCGGACAGGTGATGAAGGAACTCATCGCGCGGGAGGTCATCGGCGACTACCGGCCCCCGGACGTGCTGCGCTTCGGGTTCGCCCCGCTGTACGTGCGCTACGCCGACGCGCTGACCGCGGTCGAGGTGATCGCCGGCGTGGTCTGATTTGCCATTCCGGCAAGGAACATTGTCAGCCGGGCCGGAACAGGCGCACGGTGTCCCCATGGACGAGACCTACTGGGACACCCTGTACCGGACCCGCGACCAGGTGTGGAGCGGCGCGCCCAACGGCGTGCTGGTCGTCGAGATCAGCGGCCTCGCGCCGGGCCGGGCCCTCGAAGTGGGCTGCGGGGAGGGCGCCGACGCGATCTGGCTGGCCGAACAGGGCTGGCGGGTGACCGCCGCCGACATCTCCCAGGAGGCGCTGACCAGGGCGGGCGAGGCCGCCAGGGCACGCGAGGTGACGCTGACCCTGCTGCACTCCGATATGCCGGCCACCCCACCGCCCCCGGCCGCCTTCGACCTGGTCGCGCTGAGCTACTTCCCGCTGCACCGGGCACTGGGACCGGCCAGTCTGCGCGCGCTGGCCGAGGCGGTGGCGCCCGGCGGGACGCTGCTGGTGGTCGGCCACGACCTGGCCGCGGGGCACGACCACCAGGGCCACGACGGCACGCCGATCAGGATGGCCGACTTCTACGCGCCCGCCGACTTCGCCGAGGCGCTGGGCGAGGGCTGGACCACCCTGGTCAACGAGACCCGGCCGCGGGTGAGTCCGGCGCCGCCGGGCACGCCGCACACCCACGACACGGTCTTCCGCGCCCAGCGGCACAACTGAGTCGGCCGGTCAGGCCATGAGGTCGGACAAAGCGCGCAGCACCTCGGGCCAGGCCGCGGAGTCCGGGTCGATCACCCCGTAGTGGCCCTCGCCGGGGAGTTCGCGCAGCTCAGTGGGGTCGCCGGCGGCCACAGCCGCGGCCGCGTAGGAGCGGCTGACCTCCGGCGGCACCCACGGATCGGCCAGGCCCTGGAGCAGGATGCCGCGGACGCCGGTGGGCACCAGGCGGGCGGGGTCGGCGGCGGCGTAGTGCTCCCAGTGCGAGTCCGGGTGGCCGCCGAGCAGACCGGCCACCGCGCCGTCGCCGAGCTGCTCCTCGTTGGCCAGCACCAGATCCAGCACCCCGGCCAGGGACACCACGCCGCGCAGGGCCGGGCGGCGCGCCAGGTGCCAGGGGTTGTGCGCGGGCAGGCGGTGGCGGCTGGCCGACCACATGGCCAGCTGGCCGCCCGCGGAATGGCCGAGCAGAACCACCCGATCGGGATCCGCCGACGCGCCGAGCAGACCGGGCAGCGCGTCCAGCGCGGCCGCCACATCGTCCAGGGTGCCCGGCCAGCCGCCCTCGGGCTGGCCGACCCGGTTGTACTCGATGGTCGCCACCAGATAGCCCTCGTCGGCCAGGGCCGCGCACATCGGGCCGGTGTGCGTGCGGTCGTACTCGGCGAGCCAGAAACCGCCGTGCACCACCACGATCACCGGGTGCGGGCCTTCGGCCACCGGGTATCTGACATCGATCACCCGGTCCGGTCCTGGTCCGTACCGCAGCACGCGGTCAGGGGCGGGTGCCGGGCGGGTCAGCACGTCACGCGAGTCGGCCACGCGGCGACGCTAACACCGCCGGACGGGGCAGTATGGGAGGCTGGCTTGCCCGAATCCGGGCAGGAATGTTGCTCAGTCGGACCGCGGCGGGGCAGTCTCGGGGCTGGAGGTACCTGTGGGCGCGCCGCCGTTGCCGGACGATCTCGTACGGCACGTGGTCGCGAGCACGGGGCTGCCACCGGCGGTCGCGGCGCGGGTGGTCAGCGATGTCCTGGGCTACTTCGCCGAACCGGTCGAGGACTACGTCCGGCGGCGGCACCGGGAACTGAAACGGCGCAACCGCCGCAACGACGACATCTGGGCGATCGTGGCGGCGGAACTGGCCGGACGGCCGGTGGCCGCGCCCGCGCTGTCCGCGCGGCAGCTGCGCCGGATCGTCTACGGCTGACCGGATCATCCACTGAGCAGGGAGAAACAGCGTATGTGCGGACTTGTCGGTTATGTCGGACACCGGGACGCGGCCGAGGTGCTCCTGGAGGGCCTGCACCGGCTGGAGTACCGCGGCTACGACTCGACCGGGCTGGCCGTGCTGAGCAAGGGCAGGCTCAAGGTGGTCAAGGCCGCCGTGCGCGTGGCCGAACTGCGCGAACTGGTGCCGGACAAGCTCCTCGGCGGGATCGGGATCGCGCACACCCGGTGGGCCACCCACGGTGAGCCCACCGACGCCAACGCGCACCCGCACCTGGACCCCACCGGGCGGATCTCCCTGGTGCACAACGGGATCATCGAGAACGCCGAGGTGCTGCGGGCCAAGCTGAGCGCCGAGGGCGCCGAGTTCAGCTCCGAGACCGACACCGAGGTGCTGGCCCACCTGGTCGCCCGCAGCTCGGCCGAGCGCCTGGAAGACGCGGTGCGCGAGGCCCTCTCCGAGGTCGAGGGCACCTACGGGATCGTGGTGCTCGACACCCGATTCCCGCAGGAACTGGTGGTGGCGCGGCAGGGCAGCCCGGTGGTGCTGGGCATCGGCAACGACGAGATGTTCATCGCCTCCGACGTCGCCGCGCTGGTCCGCTTCACCCAGCAGGTGGTCTACCTCGACGACGGCGAACTCGCCACCGTGCGCGCCGGGGAGTACGTGACCAGCAGGCTGGACCGTTCCGCGGTGGCCAAGACGCCGACCACGCTGGCCATGAGCATCGAGGACTACGACCGCGGCGGGCACGAGACCTTCCTGCACAAGGAGATCCACGAGCAGCCCGCCGCACTGGACCGGGCCCTGCGCGGCCGCCTGGACGAGCGCTTCAGCACCGCCCGGCTCGGCGGGGTGGGCCTGGACGCGCGCGAGGTGCGCTCGATCCGGCGGGTGAAGTTCCTGGGCAGCGGATCCTCCTACTACGCGGGCCAGATCGGCGCGACCCTGGTCGAGGAACTCGCCCGGATCCCCGCGGACGCCGAACCGTCCTCGGAGTTCCGCTACCGCAACCCGGTGATCGACCCCGACACCCTCTACATCGCGGTCAGCCAGTCCGGCGAGACCGCCGACACCCTGGCCGCGGTGGCCGAACTCAAGCGCAAGGGCGGCCGCCTGCTCGGCGTGGTCAACGTGGTCGGCAGCGCCATCGCCCGGGAATGCGGCAGCGGGCTGTTCCTGCACGCCGGACCCGAGGTCTCGGTGGCCGCGACCAAGTCCTTCACCAACATGGCCGCCTCCTTCGCCCTGCTCGCCCTGCACCTGGGCCGGGTCCGCGACCTCAGCCTGGCCGACGGCCGCCGCCTGGTCGACGGGCTGCGCGGGCTGCCGGACCAGATCAGCGAGATCCTCGCCGCCGAGGAGGCCATCCGCGCGGTCGCGCACAAGTACGCCGACGCCCGGCACATGTTCTTCGTCGGCCGGGTGCGCGGCTTCCCGGTGGCCCGCGAGGGCGCGCAGAAGCTCAAGGAGATCTCCTACATCCACGCCGAGGCATACCAGTCGGCCGAGCTGAAGCACGGACCCCTGGCCTTGATCAACCCGGAGATGCCCTCGGTGGTGGTCATCCCCGCCGATGAGACCTTCGGCAAGAACCTGGCCACCATCGAGGAGATCAAGGCCCGCGGCGGCCCCGTCATCGCGGTGACCAACACCGAACTGCCCGCCGGCCTGGCCGACGACGTGCTGTTCGTGCCGCGCAACGAGGTCCAGCTCGACCCGGTGCTGCTCGGCATCCCGCTACAGCTCTTCGCCCACCACATCGCGGAGAAGCTCGGCCGGGACATCGACCGCCCGCGCAACCTGGCCAAGAGCCTCACCGTGGAGTGAGCCTGCCGAGGTACCCGGGCGGCGCCGATCACCGGCGCCGCCCGGTCACTCGGTTCTCAGCCGGGCACGCCCGCGGGGGCGGCCTCCGGGACCGGCGCCGGCGCGGGCGCCTCGGGGCGGGCGCCGAAGCGGTCCACCGTCCAGCGGATCACGTTGTCCTTCAGTTCCACCCGCAGCACCACCGGCTCCGCGGACTCGCCCAGCCGGGCCAGCTGCTGCACCAGGTGCCTGCGCAGTTCGTCGACCACGGCGAAGGGCAGCGCGGCGGTCAGGGTGCGGGTCAGGCTGGAGCCGTCCGGGGCGGTGGCGGCCAGATCGGCGCGAAGGGTGACCTCGCCGGGCGCGTCCTTGCCGACCGGGTAGCCACCGAGGGCGTACACGCTCAGGCCGACCACCTGAGCGGCCCGGACCAGGTTGCCGTCGACATCGGCCAGCCACAGGTTCTGCTGCGTCATACCCCGATCATGCCCGCTGGCGGCCCGATTCGACGCCTCGGACCCTCCCGATATGTTTTGTCAGGGGTGTGCGGCAAGCTTTCTTCCGCTGACCAAGATCATCAAGATCAACCCCCTGCTAGGAGAAGAGTTGTCGATTTCCCAGGCGTTGTCGGAGCAGGATCTGGACCACGTCCGCGGTGAACTCACCGAGGGACGCCTCCCGATCGTGTGGTTCACCTCCTCGGCCGTTGGCGTCGAGGAAGGTCGTTCCGGCAAGGTGCTGGCCCTGGGTGAGGAGTCGGAGGGCGACTTCATCCAGGTCCGGCCGACCGGGTCGATGGACGTGCTGTCCTTCTCACCGAGCGAAGTCACCATCACCAAGCCGTCCCGCAAACGGACGGTGACCCCAACCGAGGAGGTTCCCGTGACCACGGCAGAGGCCGAGTCCCCCAACGAGGCGCCCGCGTCCCCCGCGCAGTCGCCCGCGGCCGAGTCGTCGGCTCCGGCCGCCCCCGCGGCCGAGTCCGCCCCGCCCGTCCCCGCCGAGAAGCCCGCGGACAAGCCGAAGCCGGCCAAGCCCGCGGCCAAGAAGGCCCCGTCCGCCGGGGCAGCCGAGCTGACGGTCACCCTCACCGCCACCGCTGACGGCGAGTGGACCGTCGAGGTCGTCAGCGGCAAGAAGAAGGTCAAGCCCGCACCGGTGGCCGCGGCCAACGTGGCGAACCTGGCCGCCGAGCTGCCGGAGGAGGCGGCCGAGGCCGTCCAGTCCGTCATCGACGCCGCCCGGGAACGGCACCGCCAGCGCGTCGAGCAGCTGCAGGCCGAGCTGGCCGCCGCCCAGCAGGCCCTGGAGGAGCTGGCCGGCTGAGGCCGCTCAACCGTTCGTCGACGGAGCCGCGCGCCCAGCGTGCGGCTCCGTCGTCGTTAGACCAGACGGCTGTCAAGGCCGCGCACCGCTCTGACCTGTTACTTCGTGTTTCGGCCAGGAAACTTCCGGTCGATAGGACATCAAGGCTTTAGCCGGGACGAAGTCCTGGTTGCCCTTCACCGACGCCGTGGCGCCGGTCACCGCTACCCAGTCCGAATCGGACCTAAACCTGTCGCGCGCACCACATCATTGGTTCATCGCCGCTAACGCTTAACCGCGGTGAGCCGAACTACCTGATGGAGGTGCCGCCCACCATGAGCGCACAGACGGTCTTCGCGACCATCGACGACCCGGCGAGTACGACCCGCCTGTCCAGCCTGCCCACCGCGCCGTGCAGTGTGGTGTGGAGCGGGGGACACGCGTTCGTCCTGGAGCAGGGCTTCGGCCGCTCCCGCTGGGCCGGAGTCGATGACCGGGGCCGCGCGCAGTTGCTGACGAATGCGGATCTGCAGCGTCAGGGGTGGAGCACCCGCCGCGACTGAGTCGCGGCGCCCTCGCCACCCGTCTGATCCCCTCGGGCCACCCCACATCGACCCCGAACCGGTGTGGCACCCTGAGCAGCGCGGATCAGACGGGTGGCTGGAGGGGAACGAGTGAGCAGCACCAGGCAGGAACCGGCACAGGCCGAGCTGCCGGACCGGGTGTGGACCGTTCCGAACATCCTGAGCTTCCTCCGGCTCGCCGGAGTCCCGCTGTTCCTGTGGCTGTTGCTGGGCCCGAAAGCGGACATCGCCGCGTTGATCGTGCTGATCGTCGCCGGTCTCAGTGACTGGCTGGACGGCAAACTGGCCCGCTGGCTCAACCAGTCCAGCCGCCTCGGCGCCCTGCTCGACCCGGCGGCCGACCGGCTCTACATCCTGGCCACCCTGATCGCCTTCCTGATCCGCGACATCGTGCCCTGGTGGGTGGTCGCGGTGCTGGTCGGCCGGGAGATCGTGCTCGGCGTCGCGGTGCTGGTGCTGCGCCGCCTTGGCTACGGCCCGTTCGAGGTGCACTACGTCGGCAAGGCCGCCACCTTCTGCCTGATGTACGCCTTCCCGCTGCTGCTGCTCACCGACGGCACCTACACCGGCGCCGAGTGGTTCCGCCCGCTGGCCTACGCCTTCACCATCTGGGGCAGCGCCATGTACGTGTGGGCGGCCGTGCTCTACCTGATCCAGCTCGGCGGCGCGCTGCGTGCGGGCGCCCCGCCCCGCCTCGCGCAGGCCGCCGGTGGCTGACCCGAAACCCGCTGAGCTGGGCATCCTGGGCCAGCTGCTCGGCGACCACCTCGACGCCGGCTACGACGAGGCGCACCAGCGTCGTGGCGGCGAGCCCCCGAAACGACGCAGTCACCGGGCTTGGCTGGTCGGCGGTGCCTTGCTGGCCGGACTGCTGATGGGCGTGGCCGCCTCCGACGCCGGTCAGCGCGCCCCGGACGCCGACCAGGCCCGGCGCAGCCTGGCCGATGACGTGCAGGCCGCCCGCGCCAACACCGAGGAGCTGAGCCGCCGCGCCGCCGAACTGGCCCAGTCCCTGGACCAGGCCCGCGGCCGCGCCCTGGACGGCGACGAGGCGGGCCGGGCCGAACTGGACCGGCTCACCGCGCTCAACCAGGCCGCCGGCGCGGTCGCGGTGCGCGGACCGGGACTGCTGATCACCGTCCGGGACCCGATCGAGGCCCGCGGCGGGCAGAACCACCAGAACATCCTGGACCGGGACCTGCAGGTGCTGGTCAACGCGCTGTGGTCGAGCGGGGCCGAGGCGGTCGCGGTGGGCGGCGTCCGGTTGCAGCCGCGGGCCACCATCCGGCAGGCCGGCGGCGCGATGCTGGTGGACAACCGGCCGATCACCCAGCCCTACCTGCTGGAGGCGATCGGCTCGCCCGCCGAGATGCGCGACGCGCTCGCGCTCACCGAGGCCAGCCGCCGCTTCCTCGGCTTCGCCGCCGACTACGGCACCGTGTACACCGTGGAGACCCGCGACGAGCTGCGCCTGGCCGCCGCCGGGATCACCGAAGGCAGAATGGCCGCCACCGTCACCCGCCCGCCGGTCTCCTCGACCACCCAGCCGCCGCCGCGTTCGACCACCCCGCCCACCAGCACCACTGGAGGAAAACGGTGATCGCCCTGTTCGCCCTGGCCGTGGGCGTCCTGCTCGGCCTGTGGCTGGACCCCACGGTGCCCGAATGGGCTCAGCCCTACCTGCCGATCGCGGTGGTCGCCGCGCTGGACGCGCTCTTCGGCGGCATCCGGGCCCGGCTGGACGGCAAGTTCGACGCCAAGGTCTTCGTGGTCTCCTTCGTCTCCAACGTCGTCATCGCCGCGCTGATCGTGTGGCTGGGCGACGAACTGGGCGTGGGCGCGCAACTGTCCACCGCGGTCGTGGTGGTCTTCGGCATCCGGATCTTCGGCAACGCCGCGGCCATCCGGCGACACCTGTTCAAGGCCTGAGATGGCCGAACCGGAATCGCCGCAGCGCACCGGCGCCAAACACCGCCTGGTCCGGATCAGGGACAACCGCTGGGTCACCGGCTCCACCATGGTGCTGCTCTGCCTGGTGCTGGGCGTGGCCCTGGTCGCCCAGGTCCGGCGCACCCAGACCGGCGAGGGCCTGGCCGAGGCCCGGCCGCAGGACCTGATCGTGCTGCTGGACGGCCTGCAGGCCAAGGAAGCCTCGCTGCGCAAGGAGATCGCCGAATCCGAGGCCACCCTGCGCAGGCTGCAGGAGGGTGGCAACGCCTCGGCCGCGGCCCTGGAGGAGGCCCGCCGCCGGGTCACCGCGCTGGCCGTGCTCACCGGCACGGTGCCGGTGGCCGGACCCGGACTGCGGATCGAGATCAACGACGGCACCGGCAAACTCGGGCCCGAGGTGCTGCTGGACGTCATCCAGGAACTGCGCAACGCAGGCGCCGAGGCACTGCAGGCCGGACCGGTGCGGGTGGGCGTGGACACCGCGCTGACCGGCGCGGACGGGCTGATCCGGATCGACGGGACCACCCTGACCCTGCCCTACGTGATCACGGCCATCGGCGATCCCCCTACTCTTGCCGCGGCACTGAACATCCCCGGTGGGGTGGTGGACACAGTGGAACGCAAGGGCGGCTCGACACGCATCCAGCAACAGGACCGCGTGGAGATCACCGCGTTGCGAGCGGAACGCAAGCAGAAATACGCTCGACCAGCCGGTTGACACAAGTTGGTCGGCGCGTCGCACCGGCACGGGAGGAGAACACTCGGTGAATGTGCCCGAGCAGTTGAAGTACACGGACGAGCACGAGTGGGTGCAGGTCACCGGCGACGGCGTGGTGCGCATCGGCATCACCGACTACGCGCAGAGCGCGCTGGGTGACGTGGTGTTCGTGCAGCCGCCCTCGGTCGGCGAGACGGTCAAGCCCGGCGATTCCGTCGGCGAGGTCGAGTCGACCAAGAGCGTCTCGGACATCTACGCGCCGCTGGCCGGCGAGGTCACCGCGGTCAACGAGGTCGTGGTCACCGCGCCGGAGACCATCAACTCCGATCCCTACGGCGACGGGTGGCTCTTCGAGCTGCGGCTGGACGACGCCGCGGCGCTGGAGCAGCTGCTCGACGCCGCCGCCTATGCCGAGAAGATCAGCGAAGCGTGATCTCGATCTTTCGCCGGCTCTTCGGCAAGCGCAGGAGCCGCTCAGGGAACGACGAGACCAACACGGTACGTTGGCAGGACACTTCGCATGATCCATCCGGCACGAGGAGCACTCAGGTGAGCACGCACGACGGGCCCGGCGTTCCGCCGGAGCGTCCCGCAGAGTCCACTTCGATCTTCCGCGCCGACTTCCTCTCCGAGGTCGAAGGCACCGAGACCGCGGCTCCCGAGCCCGCGATCTCCGGCGTTGACGCGCTGCCGTCGGGTTCGGCCCTGCTGGTGGTCAAGCGTGGCCCGAACGCGGGTTCGCGCTTCCTGCTCGACCGGGACACCACCAGCTCCGGCAGGCACCCCGACAGCGACATCTTCCTCGACGACGTCACGGTTTCCCGGCGGCACGCCGAGTTCCGCCGTGAGGGCGGGGAGTTCGTCGTGGTCGACGTCGGCAGCCTCAACGGCACCTACGTCAACCGGGCTCCGGTGGACACCGCGGTGCTGGCCAACGGGGACGAGGTCCAGATCGGCAAGTTCCGACTGGTCTTCCTGACCGGCCCCGGCGCACCGGCTCAGTGACGGCGGCCGGGCGGCCCCAGCGTGGTGGCCTCAGCATCGGCACGGTGCTCTCGCAGCTCCGGGCCGAGTTCCCCGAGGTGACCATCTCCAAGATCCGGTTCCTGGAATCGGAAGGCTTGGTCCGCCCGGCGCGTACCCCCTCGGGGTACCGCCAGTTCTCCCCGATCGACGTCGAACGTCTCCGTTTCGTGCTCGCCGCCCAGCGGGATCACTACCTGCCGCTGAAGGTGATCAAGGAGCAGCTGGAGGCGATCGACGACGGAGAGGTGCCCTCCGGTCCGGCCCCGCGCCCGCCGCGGACGCTGGTCGCGGTGGACGGCCTGCCCACCGCCACCGCCTTCGAGCGCGGCGGCGAGATCCGGCTGACCCGCGAGGAGCTGCTGGAGACCACCGGCATCGACGCGGCCACCCTGATCGAGCTGGAGCGGTACGGGCTGGTGCGGGCGGGCGCCGCCGGGTTCTACGACTCCGACACCGCCGCGCTGGTCCGCACCGTGCGCGCGATGACCGAGTTCGGCATCGAACCCCGCCACCTGCGCGCGTTTCGTTCCTCCGCCGACCGGGAAGTCGGGCTGGTGGAGCAAATCGCGGCGCCACTGGCCAGGCAACGCGACCGGGACGCCAGGGCCAGGGCGGATGAGGTGGTCAGAGAGCTGGCCGCGTTGTCCGTGACGCTGCACACGTTGCTGGTCAAGATCGGACTGCGGGGCGTGACCGGCGGGTGACTCCCGCGCAGGTCGCGGCCGAAACGTGATATTCGTGCCCGCGATGACATGGACTGGAGCGGGCAACCGTGTCCTGCGGCGGGTAGCGTCGAAGGAGTCGGTACGCGATCCTCGTCATGGTGGGGATGTTGCGGTCCAACGCACTGGAGGAGGCGAGTTCCGATGAGCGAGATGCGCGTCGTCGGTGTGCGGGTGGAGCTGCCCGCGAACCAGCCGATCCTGCTGCTGCGTGAAACCGAAGGTGACCGCTATCTGCCGATCTGGATCGGCTCGGTGGAGGCGACCGCGATCGCACTGGAGCAGCAGGGGGTGCGGCCCTCCCGGCCGCTGACCCACGACCTGCTCAAGGACGTGATCGGGGCACTGGGGCGGCAGCTCGAACAGGTCCGGATCACCGACCTGCAGGAGGGCACCTTCTTCGCGGAGCTGGTCTTCGACGGGGATGTGCGGGTCTCGGCCCGGCCGAGCGACTCGGTGGCGCTCGCGCTGCGGGTCGGGGTGCCCATCCACGCCGAGGAGTCCGTGCTCGCCGAGGCGGGTCTGGTCATCCCGGACGAGCAGGAGGACGAGGTGGAGAAGTTCCGCGAGTTCCTGGACTCCGTGTCACCGGAGGACTTCCGCGGGGCAGACACCTAGAGACAAACGCTGACTTTTGCCAGGGCCCGGCGACACCGCGTGAGCGGCGTCGCCGGGCCCTGGTCATTGGGTGATCAACAACCTTCGTCCATCACACCATCGTGTGGTCAAGCTGTGATCTTGTGGCGGTTGTGCTGGGATGCGTGGCCGCTCGTGACCGTCCGACCAGGTGACAGCGCGGGGATCGGTTCAGAAGAGTGAACCGGACCCGCGCTCCGAGCGTGACGCGGGAGCCTTCCCCGCGCGTCGCGTTGACCCGGGGGATGGGCCGTCTTACCGTCGGTGGCGAGTCAATCGCGCCGGGGTGGATCCACTTCCCGGCCGCCTGCTCAGGACCGGCACGCCAGTGTGCGCACGGGCGTGCGGTCGCCGTTGCCGACCAGATGGTCGGCCGAGGGGAGGCACGCGTGGTCGAGGAAGCGCCCAGCGATCGAGGCGCGCCCGAGCAGGGTGCCTTGTTCCCGGACCTGTCGTTGCCGGACGAACTGGTCGGCTACCGGGGACCCGCCGCCTGTCAGATCGCCGGGATCACCTACCGGCAGCTCGACTACTGGGCCCGCACCGGATTGGTCGCGCCGACCATAAGGAGTGCCCACGGCTCCGGGAGCCAGCGCCTCTACTCCTTCAAGGACATCCTGGTCCTGAAGGTGGTCAAACGTCTGCTGGACACCGGGGTCTCGCTGCAGAACATCCGGGTCGCGGTGGATCACCTGCGCCGCCGCGGCGTGCGCGACCTGGCCCGGATCACGCTGTTCAGCGACGGCACCACGGTGTACGAGTGCACCTCCCCGGAGGAGGTGGTGGATCTGCTGCAAGGCGGCCAGGGCGTGTTCGGGATCGCGGTCAGCGGGGCGATGCGCGAGATCAGCGGCACCATCCACGAGTTCCCGGCCGAACGGGCCGACGGCGTGGAGCTGCTGCCCGGCGAGGACGACGAGCTGTCCCGCAAGCGCCGGGACCGGCAGACCGGCTGAGCCGCCGTTCCTGCTCCGAACGGGTCGACCGCCGGGGCAGGAAACCGCTGCCGCTCTTCTGCCAGGGCGCGGGGTGCCCAACACTGACCGCGGGCCGCCGGAGGGTGGCCGCGATCAGGGGGTTCACCAGTCATGATTCGACGTGTTGTGTTGCTGTTGCTCGCGGTGCTGGCCGCGGCGCTCGGCCTGGCCGCGCCCGCCGTGGCCGGTGCCGAGGGCGTCACCAGGCCGCTGATCCTGCGGCACGAGCAGGCCGGTTTCGCCGCCCAGGTCACCAGGGTCTGCGATCCCGGGTGCACCGACACGGTGCGCGGGGTCTTCGTCACCGCGGGCCCGCCGGGGGAGTGCTACCGGCTGGAAGGTTCGATGCGCGGGTTGTGGTTGCCGTTCACCGAACCCCAGTGCGGCCTGGACAAGAGCCAGGTCGCCAAGTCCTGGCGGGACTTCCCGCCTGGCTTCTACCGGATCTGCCGCGGTGACTGGCCGGACTGCGGCCCGCAGGCGCGCACCCCGGTCTGGGACATCCACGGCCGCATCGCCGCCGCGCCGCTGGGCTCGATCAGCGTCAGCCACCCCGACGGCCGGGCCCAGCTCAGCGCCTCGGCGCAGACCGTGTGCACCCCGCAGTGCGTCACCACCGTCGCCGGGATCTTCGACACCAGGGCGCCCGCGGAGAACTGCTACTGGGCGGAGGCATTCGCCGGCACGAACTGGACCGACATCTCCCAGACCCAGTGCGGCGCCTCCCGGGAACAGGTGCGGGAAGCCTTCCGGTTCAGCACCCCCAGCGCCTACCGGGTGTGCCGCCAGGGCAGGCTCGGCCAGCCCGCCGAGTGCGGCCCGCCGAGCAGCGGCTGACCAGGGGCTGTCCAGGTAACCGCGATCGTTACCGCCGATGACCCGAACGACCTAGTCCCACCGACCGGGACCGGACGCATCCTCGCTGGTGCGAACGGTCTCCGGATTGGGGGAGGGCTATGGCCTTCGAACGTAGCGCCGCGGTCATCGGGGCTGTCGGCGCGGTGGTGGCGGCGGTGGTCGGGGTGTTCCTGACCCAGGCGGTGCTCGAACCCGGTGGCAGCTCGCCGAGCCCGACCAGGGTGGGCAGCCAGCTGCCGCTGACCAGCACCACGATCAGCCGGACCAGCACCACCCGGCCCACCACCAGCAGCACTCGGCGCAGCACCACCACGACCACTCGGCGTACCAGCACGACCACCACCTGTATCTGTCCCTGACCACCGTTGGTGACCTGGTGTTCTTGGGCACGTCGGAAACTTCCGGTGAACTCCGGCGGGGTAGGATCTCGCGCGTAGTCGTGATCCCCACGCGGGAGAGCCCGGACCGGAGCCATCGGTCCGGCGCCGAAGGAGCAACTCCTCCCCGGAACCTCTCAGGCCAAGCGGACCGTGTGGGCAGACACCTCTGGAAAGCGGTCCCCGCGCGCTGCGCGTGGACCCGCCGACGGTGCAAGTCCGGTCCGCCGTGACCGGGTGAAGCTCTCAGGCGCTCGGACACCGGGTACGGACAGAGGGGGAGGGCAGTTCCGCATGCCCACCCCTAGGCGCCGGAGGCGAGAGCATGACCCAGCCGAACCCCGATCGCATCCCGTTGGCCGCGCTGGAGCACGGCACGCCCTTCGCCGACCGGCACGTCGGTCCGCGGCCCGCCGAACTGGCCCGGATGCTCGACGTCATCGGGGTCGGCTCGCTGGAGGAACTCGCCCAGCGGGCAGTGCCCCAGGTGATCCGCGAGGGTGAGCTGACCCTGGCCCTGCCCGCCCCGGCCACCGAGTCCGAGGCGCTGGCCGAACTGCGCGCGCTGGCCGACCGCAACACGGTCAAGGCCCCGATGATCGGGCTCGGCTACTACGGCACCGTGACCCCGCCGGTGATCAAGCGCAACATCCTGGAAAGCCCGGCCTGGTACACCGCGTACACCCCGTACCAGCCGGAGATCTCCCAGGGCCGCCTGGAAGCCCTGCTCAACTTCCAGACCATGGTCGCCGACCTGACCGGCCTGGACACCGCCAACGCCTCCATGCTCGACGAGGGCACCGCCGCCGCCGAGGCGATGACGCTGGTGCGCCGCGCCGGCAAGTCCAAGTCGCCGCGGTTCGTCGTCGACGCCGACTCGCTGCCGCAGACCATCGCGGTCATCGAGACCAGGGCCGAACCGCTCGGCATCGAGATCGTGCTCGCCGACCTCAGCCAGGGCCTGCCCGAGGGCGAGTTCTTCGGCGTGCTGCTGGCCTACCCCGGTGCGGGCGGCGAGGTCCGCGACTACCGGGCCCTGGTCGAACAGGCGCACGAGCGTGGCGCCCAGGTCGCCGTCGCCGCGGACCTCCTCGCGCTGACCCTGCTGGTCCCGCCCGGCGAGTTCGGCGCGGACGTCGTGGTCGGCACCACCCAGCGCTTCGGCGTGCCGATGGGCTTCGGCGGCCCGCACGCCGGCTACATGGCGGTGCGCGCCGGACTCGAACGCCAGCTGCCCGGCCGTCTGGTCGGGGTCAGCGTGGACGCCGACGGCAACCCCGCCTACCGGCTCGCGCTGCAGACCCGCGAACAGCACATCCGCCGGGAGAAGGCCACCAGCAACATCTGCACCGCCCAGGTGCTGCTCGCGGTGATCGCCGCGATGTACGCGGTCTACCACGGCCCCGAGGGCCTGCGCGGCATCGCCACCCGGGTGCACCGGCTGGCCACCGTGCTCGGCGCCGGCCTGCGCGCCGGCGGCGTCGACCTGCGGCACGAGCGCTTCTTCGACACCGTGCTCGCGCACGTGCCCGGCAAGGCCGCCGAGATCGTGGCCAAGGCCCGCGCCCTGGGCGTCAACCTGCGCCTGGCCGACAACGACCACGTCGGCATCGCCTGCGACGAGACCACCACCCGCGAGCACCTCGCGCTGGTGTGGCAGGCATTCGGCGTCACCGGCGACGTGGACGCCCTCGACGCCGAGACCCCCGACGCCCTCGGCGGCGCGCTGAACCGCACCTCGGACTACCTGACCCACCCGGTCTTCCACGCGCACCGCTCGGAGACCGCGCTGCTGCGTTACCTGCGCGGCCTCTCCGACAAGGACGTGGCGCTGGACCGCAGCATGATCCCGCTCGGCTCCTGCACCATGAAGCTCAACGCCACCACGGAGATGGAATCCATCACCTGGCCGGAGTTCGCCGGGCTGCACCCCTTCGCCCCCGCCGCCGACGCCGCCGGCCTGCTCTCCCTGGTGCACGACCTGGAGGCATGGCTGGCCGAGGTCACCGGCTACGACGCGGTCAGCGTGCAGCCCAACGCGGGCAGCCAGGGCGAGTTCGCCGGCCTGCTCGCCATCCGCGCCTACCACCGCAGCCGCGGCCAGGAAGCCCGCGACGTCTGCCTGATCCCCTCCTCCGCGCACGGCACCAACGCCGCCAGCGCGGTGATGGCCGGCATGCGGGTGATCGTGGTCCGCTGCGACGACAAGGGCAACATCGACCTCGGCCACCTGCGCGAGACCGTCGAGGCCCACCGCGACGACCTGTCCGCCATCATGATCACCTACCCGTCCACGCATGGCGTGTACGAGGAAACGGTCGCCGAGGTGTGCGCCCTGGTGCACGAGGCGGGCGGCCAGGTCTACGTCGACGGCGCCAACCTCAACGCCCTGGTCGGTCTGGCCCGCCCCGGCAAGTTCGGCAGCGACGTCAGCCACCTGAACCTGCACAAGACCTTCTGCATCCCGCACGGCGGCGGCGGCCCCGGTGTCGGCCCGATCGGCGTCCGCGAACACCTGGCGCCCTTCCTGCCCAACCACCCGCTGCAGCCCACCGCAGGCCCGGCCACCGGCGTCGGCCCGATCAGCGCGGCACCGTGGGGCAGCGCCTCGATCCTGCCGATCTCCTGGGCCTACGTCCGGATGATGGGCCCCGACGGCCTGCGCCGCGCCACCCTGACCGCCGTCGCCGCGGCGAACTACGTGGCCCGCAAACTCGACGAGCACTTCCCGGTCCTCTACACCGGCGAGGGCGGCTTCGTCGCCCACGAGTGCATCCTCGACCTGCGCCCCATCACCAAGGCCACCGGCGTCACCGTCGACGACGTGGCCAAGCGCCTGGCCGACTACGGCCTGCACGCCCCCACCATGTCCTTCCCGGTGGCGGGCACCCTCATGGTCGAACCCACCGAAAGCGAGGACCTGGCCGAGCTGGACCGCTTCTGCGAGGCCATGATCGCCATCCGCAAGGAGATCGACAAGGTCGGCGCGGGCGAGTGGCCGGTGGAGAACAACCCGCTGCGCAACGCCCCGCACACCGCGGAATCCCTGACCGGGGACTGGGACCACCCGTACACCCGGGCCGAAGCGGCCTTCCCGATGAAGTCGGACCGGCCGAAGATCTGGCCGCCGGTGCGCCGGATCGACGGGGCGAAGGGCGACCGGAACCTGGTGTGCTCCTGCCCGCCGATCAGCGCCTTCGAGAGCTGACCGGCAAGAACAAGAAGCGCCCCGGGCCAACGGTCCGGGGCGCTTCTGCTATCGAGTTGGCCCAACTGGTACGCCGGTTTGGCCAAAGCGGGCGTACCAGTTGGCCCAAGTGGTCCGGGGGTGTGGATCACGCCGCCGGTTCGGCGGCAGCGTCCGGTCGGCCAACCGTCCACAAAGGACCACAGCCGCCTCAGTCCTCCCCGTCGCCGTGCCCCTCTCGACCGCGAGCATCCAACTCATCCAGATTGTTCAGAAAAGCCGCGAACGCCCCCCGGGAGAACGACAGCTCAGGCCCGTCCTGATTCTTCGAGTCACGTACCACCACCGCGTCCGGGGAACCCGCCACCTCCACGCAGTTCTCCCCGTTGCCGCTGCTGTAGCTGCTCTTGCGCCATCGCGGCGCGGGGCGGTCTGCTGCCATTACCCACTCCATTCGTGCCCGGGTGCGGCATGTGCGTCCCGGCCACCGTCACGTCGACAGGGTCCTCGGCGGAGGAACGAGGTCAGCCGGCGGAGAGCAACTGCGCCAGCGCGGGGTCGATCGCCGCGCCGTCCGCGGCGACGGACACCGAGCCGCCCGTGGACTGGGCGATCTTGGTGAGTGGGGCGCGTTCCGGGTCGGGGCCGATCGTGATGAAGCTGATCGAGACCTTCTTGTTCGGGTTACGCACCTTGTCCAGCTCGGCCTGCAACTGTTGCAGGTTCAGACCGCCGTCGTTGGGGCCGTCGGTGAGCACCACGATCCGGTTCGTCCGCCCTTGCTCGTAATTCTCCACAGCCGAGCGGTACACCACAGCCAGGCTTGAGTACAGCTGGGTGGCGCTCACCGGCTTGAGGCCCTCGATCGCACCCCGCAGAGCGTTGCGCTGCTGCTCAATACCCTTGGTCGGCACCAGTTGGCGGTACGGCTTCTTGCCGTCCAGGGACCGGGAGAACTCCCACATACCCAAAGAACCCGACACCGACCGGTCCACCTGGCCCCGCAACGCGGCTTTGAGCCAGTCCATCCGGGATTTGTCCTGGCCGCCGTCGGCGTGCATCGACCCGGACACGTCCACCAGCATGGTCACCGTCTGGCCGTTGTCGGCCGAACTGGCCCAGGACGCGGCCAGCTGTTGCGAGGTGTTCTCATCCGCGGGCGCCAGCAGGTCGTCGTTGGCGATCCAGGTGATCCCCGGCGAGGTCAGCGGGCGTTCGTTGGTGCTGCGCACGCGCACCCCGGCCTGCTGGGCGAGGACCTTCTCCTGGGCGGGCTCGCGCAGGAAGTCGCCGAACTTCTGCGCCGCGCGCACCTGGGCGTCCTTGATCCAGTCCCCGGACAGCGGCAGCAGCGGGAAGTCCGCCGAGGGCGCCGGGCCGGTGGCCGGGATGCCGTAGAGCGGCTTGTCCGGCTTCGGTTTGCCGTCCACGCCCAGGTTCCGGCGGAACAAATCGATCTCCAGCACCGGCACGCCGTCGTAGGGCGAGGTGGCCAGGTCGGGGGTCTTGCTCAGCTCGACCAGGGCGTCCTGGGTGGTCGGCGGCACGCCCGCGACCTTGGCCTTGGCCACCTGGTTCAGCGCGGCGCGCACCGCGGGCTGGGTCAGCATGTCCATGGTCACCGGGCCGCGTTCCTTCTTCCCGGCCCAGGCCAGCGCGCACTGCACGGCCAGCGCGCTGGCCGGGTTGCGCACCAGGTCCGGCACCCCCATGGTGAACCGGCCCCAGTCGCTCATGCCGAAGCGCTTCCAGCCGTCCGGGGCGGCGAGCAGTCCTGGAACCTCGCTCCAGCGGAACCCCTGCCCGGAGCGCAGTGGCTGCGCCGCGGGTTCGGGCACCGCGAGCACCACCGGGGAGTTGCCGATGGACTCCGCCGGCGCGCCCAGCAGCGACTTGTTCTGCGCGCGCAGCTGGTTGACCCACAGTGAGGACTCCGGCAGCCAGGCCGAGGGCGGCTGGCCGAGTTTTCCGGTGTCCCAGCCCTGGGTGAGCGCGGTGAGCACGGTGGGGGAGTCCAGCGCCTGGATCTCCACCCGCAGGCAGTAGTCGTCGATCACCGGGCGCTGCCCGTTCCAGGCGATCGCGGCGCTCTGCAGTGGATCGGCCACGCTCGGCGTGACCGCCATCCGCAGCACCAGCTCACCCTGCCTGCACTCGCCGGCCTGCGCGGCGGCCCGGCGGTCCAGGATGCCGCCCAGCCAGGTCCAGCTCAGATAGCCGAGCACGAACAGCGCGACGACACCAACGATGACAAAGGGCCATCGAGCCATCCCGCGCCGGGTGCCTTCCCCAGCCGCGCGGTGTCGAGCCATCCGACGTCCCCTTCAGCCCCGCGTGACCATCCGGCATTTCCCACCGGGATCACCATCAAACCGTTGGTAATCAACAGCCATCAGCCGTTGACGTGTCACGCTAACAGGTGACACAAGAGCGTCAAGATATGTTACGGAGAGTGGATGGAAGCCGAGGTTTGCGGAAACGTCTCGTGATCGTCATGGTCGGCCTCCGGCGTCCCCGCTCCCGGCCATCGGAGCAGCGTACGGCACAGGTCGACCAGCGCGGCGCGGAGCGGCTCGGCCCGCTGGGAAAATGCACTTTGCATTTTGACGTACTCGGCGCGGCCTTCCGTGGTTTCGATCCGGACCGGCGGATAACCCAGTGCGGCGAGATCGTACGGGCTGGCCCGCATGTCCAGTTCGCGCACATCCAGGGCCAACTCGAAACAGTCCGCGATCAGTGCCGAAGGCGGGTACGGGGCGAGTTTGTAGGCCCACCGGAACAGGTCCATGGTCGCGTGCAGGCACCCCGGCTGCTCCAGCGCGACCTGGCTCTCCCTGGTCGGCTGCAGGGTGTTGCGCGGCCGGGCGGGCTCGGTGAAGAACCGGAAGGCGTCGAAATGCGAACACCGGATCTGGCTGTTCTCCACCAGTTCGTCGGTGCCCGCGTGGCCCAGCCGCAGCGGCCAGCCCACGTGCCGGACCTGCTCCGGATCGGTCCGGTAGACCATCGCCCACTCGTGCAGACCGAAGCAGCCCAGCCGGGGCGGACGGCTCGCGGTCGCGCTCAGCAGTGCCGCGACGAACTCGGCGGTGCGCCGCCGGGCGGGCGGGAACGCGGCCGGATCCAGGGTGACCCCGTCGGGGGTGCGGGTGTAGGCGGGCTTGCGCAGGTACTCCGCGGCCGAGTCCCCGGCCAGGGTCACACCGGGCCCCGGGTGCCACCGTTCCAGCTGCGCGGGCTTGAAGCTGTAGTAGGTGAACATGAAGTCGAGCACCGGGTGTTTCTCGCCCGCCGCCTTGCGTTCGCGGTGCCCGTCGGTCCACGGGCGGATGCGCTCCAGGTAGGTCGCGCGCTGTGCATGCCAGTCCGCCTCGCCGAGGACGAGGTGCTCTGCTGACAGCGCGGCCACCAGCCGATTCTAGGTCACTGACCGCGCAGCACCGCCCAGGAGACCCCGCCGCCAGGGCTCGGCGTGCGCCCGTGCGCCAAGGCCAGCTGACCGAGCACGGGCGGGGTCTGGGTCAGCGCGTCCGGTGTCCGGTCCCGCACCGACAGGGTCAGCCGGATATCGCGCAGCCGCACCCGCACCCACAGTTCGGGGCCGCCCTCGGCGACCGCGGCCGACACCAGTTCCTGCACGATCAGCAGCGCGTCGCCGAGGGGCTCGTGCTGCCCCCAGTCCAGGCACGCCTCGGTGACGAACAGCCGGGCGCGCAGCCCGCTGATGTCCCCGCACGGCAGGTGCATCTGCCGCTGCCGGACCGAGGGCGGACTGCGGCACACCCGCACCGCCTCGGTCAGCGTCGGACACACCGGCAGCAGCCGGGCCAGCCGGCCCGCCGCTATCGCCTGCTGGAGTTCCGGGTCCTCGGCGACCAGGGCCATCGGGATGTCCGGCCACACGTTCACCTGCCGCCAGACCCGGTGGAAGATGCCCAGCGACGACGGTGAGCCCAGCTCCAGTTTGTCCAGGATCACCACCAGTGCGGCGGGTTCGGTCGCGGCGACCTTGAACAGGCCGTCCAGCAACCGTTGCTGGGAGGACAGGTCCAGCCGGCCCACCGGCTGGACCACCGCGAGGTGATGGCGGCTCCAGACGATCAGCTGGAGCGGGCTCGGTCTGGTCATCGTTCGGCCGATACCACCTGTCCGATCTTGCGGCGTAGCCTGCGGCGTCCGGCGCGGGCGGCCTGTTCAACCGCCAGTTCGCTGATCCGCAGCCGTGCGCCGACCTCGCGGTAGGAGCGGCCGTCGGCGAGCAGCATCAGGATCCGCCGGTCGGCCTCGGCCAGCAGATCGGGCTGGTCGAGCATCCAGCGGGCGTGCATCCGGTCGGTGACCGCCTCGGCCACGCCCGCGCCTGCCACCGGGGCCAGCATTGGATGGTCGAAGATCCGGTTGGCCACCGACTGGCGGCGCAGATGGTCCACGCACAGCCGTTTGACCACGGTCATCAGGAACGGGCGCAACCGGCTGCGATCCAGATCCGGGTGCGCGGCGGTGCGGATGAAGGCCTCGTGCACGAGGTCTTCGGCATCGTCCCCCGCGCCACGGCGGGCGGCGAGGCGGACGAGTTCGGGGCGCAGTCTGACGCACTGGCCCCAATCGGCGGCGGAGAAGGACATGGCGGGCGGCGACGCGTTCCGCATGGGGTGTCCCCACTAGCGAGGAGGATTACAGTCCGTGATTCTCTCGCTATTCTGTGTACAGGCGCGTCGTCCGAGAGCGTGTGAGTCAGCTCACAGTTCAGGGGTGTGACTCCCGTTCGTACCCATACGGGGGCAACGCCAAGGGTCGTCAGCGGGACGGTGCGGTCGGAGCAGGGCCGACCGCGCCGCCTCCGTCGCTGGCAACCACCAGGGCGGGATACCGCGACTCGAGCGGGCGGATGTCACGATTTGCCCCGAGCGCGGAGGTTCCCGCGCAACGGGGCCGGCACCTGGCATGTGGGTGCCGGCCCTGTTGTCTTTGGCGCGCTCCGCGCCGCTGGATTTTTCGCTTCGAAGTCGCCTCGTCGTGTACCCGCCGCACGCGAAGCAAGCTTCGGATGCGTCGGGCACACGACAAGGCAACGCGAAAAATCGGTACCCCGCCTCTGGTTAACGGCTCGCCGTGTCGCTGCGCGCCACGCCTGTTTCGCAACAGGTGGACGATTAGCTTGGGACGTGGGTGGCGTCTCGGACCGTGCCTACGTACTCCTCGACCAGGTCCTCCAGCGCGACTACGCCCAGTACCGCGCCGTCCGCGGCGACCGCGCCCGCGAGGTGGCTTTGCGCGCGCCGCAGCGCCGCGACCGCCTCGTCCAGGCGGGCGTCCGCCGGGAGTTCGGGGAGGCCGCGGATCCGGTTCAGGGGCACGGGGGTTGCCGGGTCGGCGCTGGCCAGGTCCAGGACGTCCTTGACGTGCAGGTAGCCCCGCACCGACCCGGTGGCGGTGCGCACCGGGAAACGGGAGTACCCGGTGCGCACGACCGCCTGCTGCACGTCGCCGACCGTGGGGCGTTCCGGCACCGTGGTCAGTTTGTCCAGTGGCACCAGCACATCGGCCACGGTGCGCTGGGCCGAGGACAGGGTCTGGGTCAGGCGGCGGTGTTCGGAGTCATCGAGGAGGCCCTCGCGCCGGGATTCGGCGATCAGCTCGGACAGTTCGGTGGGGGTGTAGGCGGTGTCGATCTCGTCCTTCGGTTCCACCTTGAGCAGCCGCAGCACGCCGTTGGCCAGCCAGTTCAGCACCGTGATCACCGGGCGGACCAGGCGCACGAAGAACACCAGCGCGGGCACCATGCGCAGTGAGGTGCGCTCGGGGCCCGCGATGGCGATGTTCTTGGGCACCATTTCGCCGAGCACGATGTGCAGCACCACCACGATGAGCACCGCGGCGATGAAGGCCAGCACATCGGCCACCGCCTCGGGCACGCCCAGCGGCAGCAGCAGCGGGCTCAGGTGCGCGGCCACCGCCGGTTTGGCGATGGCGCCCAGCGCGATCGAGCACAGCGTGATGCCCAGTTGCGCGCCGGCCAGCATCAGCGAGATCTGCTCACTGGCCCTGATCACCGTGCGGGCCCCGGCCGAACCTGCGTCGGCGAGGGCCTCCAGGCGATCCCGGCGGGCGCTGATCAGAGCGAACTCGGCGCCGACGAAGAAGGCGTTCAAACCCAGCAACAGCAACGAGACGATCAGGGCTGTTCCGCCGCTCATGCCGGCACCTCCTCGGGGACGACCGCGGTCCCGGCAGGCACGGCCTCGGGCACGCGGGTGACCCGCAGGTCGGCGATCCGGTTGCGGTCCATCCGCATCACGGTGAGCCGCCAGCCGTCGTGCCGTACCTCGTCGCCGACCTGGGGGATCCGGCCGAGCCGGTAGAGCACGTAGCCGGCGATGGTCTCGTAGTCGCCTTCGGGCAGGTCGAAGCCGGTGGCCTCGGCCACCTCGTCGCCGCGCAGCAGCCCGGAGACCATCCAGCTCTGCTTGCCCAGCGGGCGGACCGGGTTGACCTCGCCGCGATCGTGCTCATCGCGCACATCGCCGACGATCTCCTCGACCAGGTCCTCCAGGGTGACCAGTCCGGCGGTGCCGCCGTACTCGTCCACCACCAGCGCGACCTGGAGTCCGGAGGCACGCAGCCGGTCCAGCAGCGCGTCGCCCTCCAGGGTGTCCGGCACCGTCGGCACCGGCCGGGCGAGGGAGGCGACCCTGGTGGTGTCGCGCTGGTCCACCGGCACGCCGAATGCCTGCTTGACGTGCACCACGCCGATCACGTCGTCCAGATCGCCGCTGTGCACCGGGAACCGGGAGAACCCGGTGCGCTGGCTCAGCTCGATCAGATCGGGCACGGTGGCATCCGAGCGCAGCGCCTGCACGTGCACCCTGGGCGTCATCAGCTCGTCGGCGAGCCGGTCGCCGAAACGCAGCGACCGGTCCAGCAGGGTGGCGGTGCCCTTGTCCAGGGAGCCGCGGGCCGCGCTGGTGCGCACCAGGGAGCCGAGTTCGTGCGGGGACCGCGCCGAGCGCAGCTCCTCCACCGGTTCGACGCCGAAGCCGCGCACGATCCAGTTGGCCGCGCCGTTGAGTCCGGTGATCACCCACCGGAACACGCCGGAGAACCCGGCCTGCAGGCCCGCGGTGGCGCGGGCGGTGGGCAGCGGCCGGGCGATGGCCAGGTTCTTGGGCACGAGTTCGCCGAAGACCATGGACAGCACGTTGGCCAGCAGCACCGCCAAAGCCACCGCCAGCACCAGCGCCACCGACTGGGGCAGGCCCAGCCAGATCAGCAGTGGTCCGGTGAGCCGGGCGATGGCCGGTTCGGCCAGGTAGCCGGTGACCAGGGTGGTGATGCTGATGCCCAGCTGCGCGCCGGAAAGCTGGAAGGACAGGGTCCGGTGCGCGTGCTGGACCTGCTTGGCCCTGCGGTCGCCGACGGCACGGGCGTGCGCGTCGACGGTGCTGCGCTCCAGCGCGGACAGGGAGAATTCGGCGGCCACAAAAAGGCCGGTACCCAGGGTCAGCACCAGCAGGCCGACCAGGCTGAGCACGATGGATAGCGTTCCGGTCACCGCTCGCCTCCGCGGAGGCGGGTGTCCGGGCCGCTATGACAGCCGGGGCTTTCCCCCGGCTCGCTACTGTTTCCGGGGGACCGCGCGTCTGGCACGGGGTGCTTCACTCCTCAAACAGGATGGATCACAGAATCGGACCCGCGTGCGCGGATCCTACCCAGTGTAAGCGCTGGACAAACGCGGTCCGGCCGCGTTTCTGTGACCCATGTCCCCTCTAAGTGGGAATGTCCCGCGTGTCTGAGGGTGCTCTCAGCGCGGCGGTGCCGTCGAGTCGCGCAGCACGACCTCGCCGTTGATCCGGATCGAGCGGGTCTGCGGTGGCGGCTGCTCGTCCAGGGCCAGCCGGGCCGCGCGCTCGCCCATCTCCTCCAGGGGCAGCCGGACCGTGGTCAGCGAGGGCACCAGGTCGGACAGGGTGGGGATGTCGTCGAACCCGGCCACCGAGATGTCGTTCGGCACGGTCAGTCCGGCCTGCCGGAAGGCGGCCATCGCGCCCAGCGCCATCACGTCGTTGACGGCGAACACACAGGTCGCGCCGGTCTTGCCGGTCAGCAGCTGCTGAGCCGCCGCGAAGCCGCCGTCCCGGGTGAAGCCGCCGTGCAGCACCGCGTCAGCGGCGAGTTCGATGCCGGATTCGGCCAGTCCGGCGCGGAACCCGGCCAGCCGGTCCCTGGCACTGACCAGCTCGGCGGGTCCGGCCAGCACGGCGAAGCGCCGGTGACCTTGCTCGACCAGGGCGCGGGCCAGTTTGGTGGCGCCCAGTTTGTTGGCCGGGATCACCGTGTCCGCGGGCAGCCTGGCCTGGGACACGCACGCCAGCCGGCCGCCCTGCGCGGTGAACGCCTGCACCTCGGCGGCCAGTTGCGCGGTGGTGTTGCGGTCGGTGGTGCGGGTGCCGGCCAGCACGATCGCCCTGGCCCGGTGCGCGCGCAGGGTGGACAGCAGCGCCAGCTCCCGGCCGGGATCCCGGTTGGTGGTGCCGAGCACCACGATCAGCCCGTTCTCCTCAGCCACCTTGGTCACCCCGGCGGCGATGGAGGAGAAGTACGGATCAGCGATGTCGTGCACCACCAGGCCGACCAGCACGCTGGAGTTGCGCGCCAAAGCCTGCGCCGAAGCGTTCGGGAGATAGCCGAGGGAACGCGCCGTGGACAGCACCCGGTCCCGCAGTTCGGTGCTCACCTGCCGCGTGCTGCCGTTCAGCACGCGGGACGCGGTCGCCAAGGACACGCTCGCCTGTCTGGCCACCTCGGCCAGCGTGACCTGCCGTTGCGTCAACGGTCCACCTCCATACTCGCGGTACGCAGAGTAGCTGGCCCGCGCCTTGACGGTGGCGAGCCCGTGACCGTAGCGTGTTGGAAAGCGCTTTCCAGACTGCCGCCGGAGTTTACGGGAGGTCGATATGTCGGTGCGCCCCATCGGGATCGCACTCAACGGAGTCACCGGACGCATGGGCTACCGGCAACATCTGGTGCGCTCGCTGCTGGCGATCCGGGACGAGGGCGGCATCCGGTTGCCGAATGGGGACACCTTGTTACCAGAGCCGGTGCTGGTGGGCCGGGATCCGGCCAAGCTCAAGGACATCGCCGACCGGCACGACCTGCCGCGCTGGAGCACCGAGGTGGACGGTGTGCTGGCCGATCCAGGGGTGGCGGTCTACTTCGACGCCCAGGTGACCAGCGCCAGGGTCGCCTCGGTGCACCGGGCCATCGCCGCGGGCAAGCACGTCTACGCGGAGAAACCCGTCGCCCCGGACGTGCCCGCCGCGCTGGAGCTGGCCAGGGCCGCCGAGGCCGCCGGGATCCGGCACGGCGTGGTCGCGGACAAGCTGTACCTGCCCGGCATCAAGAAGCTGCGGCGGCTCCTGGACGGCGGGTTCTTCGGCCGGGTGCTCAGCGTGCGCGGCGAGTTCGGCTACTGGGTGTTCGAGGGCGACTGGCAACCGGCGCAACGACCCAGTTGGAACTATCGCGCGCAGGACGGTGGCGGCATCGTGCTGGACATGTTCTGCCACTGGAGTTACCTCCTGGAGGGCCTGTTCGGCCCGATCACCGCGGTCACCGCGCGCGCGGTCACCCATGTCCCGCAACGGTGGGACGAACAGGGGGAGCCCTACCAGGCGACCGCGGACGACGCCGCCTACGCCATCTTCGAGCTGGGTGAGGGTGTGATCGCGCAGGTCAACTCCTCCTGGTGCACCCGGGTGCGGCGGGACGAGCTGGTCGAGTTCCAGGTGGACGGTGTGCAGGGCAGCGCGGTGGCCGGGCTGCGCGAGTGCGTGGCCCAGCACCGCGCGCACACGCCGAAACCGGTGTGGAACCCGGATCTGCCGGTGGAGGCGGACTTCCGCTCGCAGTGGCATCCGGTGCCGGACAACGCCAGTCACGACAACGGCTTCAAAGAGCAGTGGACCGAGTTCCTCCGGCACCTGGCCGACCCGGAACCGGCCGAGGCGTACCCGCACAACTTCCACACCGCCGCCCGCGGCGTGCAGCTGGCCGAACTGGGCCTGCGCTCCTCCGCCGAGGGCAGGCGGCTGAGCGTGCCGGAGCTGACGTGACCGAGGTCCGGCTGCCCCAGCCCGGCGGCGCCCTGCACCGGCACACCCTGGACACCCGCGGCTGGCGCTGGCCACCCCCGGCCAGACCGTCGAGTTCGCGCCAGGTCCTGGCCGCCGCGCACGTGGTCGCCTGCCCGTTCGCCGACAACACCCCCGGCGCCCCGCCCGAACTGGACTGGGACAGCACCCTGGCCTACCGGCACCACCTGTGGCGGCACGGACTCGGCGTGGCCGAGGCGATGGACACCGCGCAACGCGGCATGGGCCTGGACTGGCCGACCGCGGCCGAGCTGATCCGCCGCAGTGCCAAGGAGGCCCGCGCCTGCGGCGGCCGGATCGCCGCCGGCATCGGCACCGACCACCTCACCGGCCCGGCCACCCTGGACCAGGTCGCCGATGCCTACCTGGCACAGCTGGAGGTGGCCGCCGAGGCCGAGGTCCAGCCGATCCTGATGTGCAGCCGCGCCCTGGCCGCCACCGCCCGCGCACCCGAGGACTACCACCGGGTCTACGACCGGGTGCTGCGCGCCGCCGACCGTCCGGTGATCCTGCACTGGCTGGGCCCGGCCTTCGACCCCGCGCTCACCGGATACTGGGGCAGCACCGAGGTCGCCGAGGCCACCGGGCACTTCCTGGACCTGATCCACGCGCACGCGTCCACAGTGGACGGAATCAAGGTGTCGCTGCTCGACGCCGGGCACGAGATCGACCTGCGCAGGCGGCTGCCGGAAGGCGTGCGCTGCTACACCGGCGACGACTACCACTACCCGGAGCTGATCGCCGGCGACGAGCAGGGCCACAGCGACGCCCTGCTGGGCATCCTGGACGGCATCGCCCCGATCGCCGCCGCGGCACTGTCCCTGTTGGACGCCGGGGACACCGCGGGTTTCCGCGCGCAGCTGGCCACCACGGTCCCGCTGTCCAGCCATTTGTTCGCCACCCCGACCTACCACTACAAGACCGGGCTGACCTTCCTCGCCTGGCTCACCGGCCACCAGGCCAACTTCACCATGGTCAACGGCGCCCAGTCGGCCCGCTCCCTACCCCACCTGGCCGAGGTCCTCCGCCTGGCCGACCGGACGGGGCTGCTGCCCGACCCGGACCTGGCCGCCCACCGCTGGCGCACCTTCCTGGCCACCGCGGGAGTCGAGTCGTGAACCGCCTGTCCATGAACCAGATGACCGTCCGCAGCCTCACCGTGCCGCAGTTCCTGGACGCCTGCCGGCGCCACCAGGTCCCCGCGGTGGGCCTGTGGCGTGACCCGGTCCACACCAACGGCGTCAGCAAAACCGCCCACCAGGTAAGGGAATCCGGCCTCACAGTCACCTCCCTCTGCCGGGGCGGCTTCCTCACCAACCCCGCCAACCAGCCCGAGGCCCTCGCCGACAACCGCCGCGCCATCGACGAAGCCGCACAACTCGAAGCCCAGTCCCTGGTCCTGGTCGTCGGCGGCCTGTTCGACCGCGACCTGCCCGCCGCTCGAACCCGGGTCGCCGACGCGGTCGCCGAACTCGCCCCCTACGCCGCCGAACGGAACGTGGTCCTGGCCCTGGAACCGATGCACCCGGTCTTCTGCGCGGATCGCGGCGTGCTGTCTACGCTGAAACAGGCCCTGGACATGGTGGAGGCCATCGGCAGCCCCGTGGTGCGGGTGGTGGTGGACACCGTGCACGTGTGGTGGGACCCGGAGGTAGAGGCCCAGATCGCGCGGGCGGGGGAGCGGATCGCGCTGTACCAGGTGTGCGACTGGATCACTCCGTTGCCGGCGGATGTCCTTGCGGGGCGCGGGATTCCGGGGCAGGGGCACATCGACTTCGGGGTGCTGGGCGGGTGCGTGGCGGCTGCCGGGTACTCGGGGTTCGCGGAGGTGGAGGTGTTCCACGAGGAGGTGTGGGCGGCCGATCCGGAGGACGTGTTCGCCCGGGTGATCAAGGCGCACCGGGAACTCGTGTTGCCGGGCTTGGAGCGTCACCTCTCCGGGTGATGGCGACTGCGCTGGGATCCGCTTGCCTGGAGGCATGCGGATCTGGATCGCGATCGGCTCGGCGATGGGCCGGACGGCCCTGGTCGCCGCACTGGCCTGGCTGGGCTCGTCTCTGGCCGGTGTCCAGCCGCCCTGGCTGGGTCTGTCTGGTTTGCTGCTGGTCACCAGTCTCGCGGGCGTGCTGGCCACCCTGGCCCAGCCATGGACTCCCACGGAAGTGGTCGTATTCGGCGAGGCCCGCTACCGCAAGCTGGCGGCCCGGGTCGAGATTCTGATCAGTGCGCTGATCCAGGCCGTGCTGGTTTACCTGCTGCTGATCCCGATCGGCGCCGGGCTGGCGGTGCCCGTTCCTGGCACGGGTGTGCTGGTGGTGCTGGTCTGCCTGACCGCGCTGCCCGCGCCGTGGCTGGTGCCGCGTTCCGAGGTCAGCGGAGTCCGGCGGCTCGAAGAAGATCACCGCACCGCCCGCGCCATCGCCGATCGGCTGGACACGGTCATCGCCCGGCTGCTCGACCGGCCCGAGGTGCTGGGGCACACCGGCGGCGTCGTCGAGTTGCGCCGCCAGTTCGAGACGGACGCCCGGCGCACCCTCGCCCGGCACAGCCGGGCGCAGTTTCCTGGCCGGACCGAGCGCAGGCTGCGCGAACAGGCCGACCAGACCAGGCAGGCCGTGCTGCGCGCGGTCCCGGCGAGCTGGCCGGTGCGCCTGGCCCGCCACTGGCTGTTCCCGCTGCTGTGCTGGGTGGTGCTCGGGGCGGCCATCTCCGCAGCCGGGGTATTGGTCCTAGCCCCGCTGTCGCCGCTGGCGCGTGCGGTCGCGGTCTTCCTGGCGCTCACCGTGGCCCTGGTGGGCGCGCACCTGATCCGGCGGATGCGATGGGCGGCGGGACTCCCCGGTTACCTCCTCGGACTGGCGACCGCCGTGCTGGCGCTGGCCGGGCCCACCCACCCGGCCACCGTGGCGGCGGTGGTCCTCCCGGTCGCCGCCGTGCTGGGGTTGCTCATGCTGTTGCAGCGGCTGCGCAGCCTGCCCTACGGCGAACTGCTGCGCGCCCTCACCAAGACCGCCACCCTGGACTGGGACCGGGTTCCGGGGGTACCGCTGACCCTGGTCCACCAGGCCAAGACGGCCGAACTGGAGTTCCTCGACCGGCTGGTGGGCCTGCTGCTGCCCAGGCAGGACGCCGAGGCGGTGCCACGCCGGTACGGCCTGCTGCTGCCCGATCTCAACATCTGCTTCCTCGGTGAGCTGTCCCGCCCCGAAGGCTTCGTGCGCAGCGACACCAGCGACCGCATCGAATGGCTCGTCGACACCCTCGCCCAGAGCAGCGTCGGCGTCAGCGGCCCCCGAGGCGTCGGCAAGAGCACCCTGCTCCGCCGCCTCTGCGGCCGGGACCTCGCCGACCACCTCACCGTCTTCGTACCCGCGCCCACCAGCTACGACCGCCGCGAGTTCCTGGTGCACCTGTTCCAGACCGTCTGCGAACAGGTGGTGCGTACCTCGCCCGGCGGCCTGACCGAGCCCAGTGAGACGCCCTCCGCGCGCCGGTTGCTGGGCACGGGACTGGTCACGCTCGGCGCCCTGATCGCGGTGCTGGGTTTCGGCTGGGATCTGGTCAGCGCGGGGCGCGGCTGGGTGGCGGGCAATCCCGAAGTCGCCATTGGTATCGGCGGACTCGCGGTGGCACTGGCCGGGGTGGTCGTCGCCGAAGCGGACGCGCGGGCGGAACGGCGGCGTGGGCGGGAAGCCAGTTCGGTGGTGACACTGGCCAGGCAGAACCTGCGGACACTGCGATTCCAACGCAAGGACACCGCGAATCGGACCGGCGGGATGAAACTCGCCGCCGGGCTGGAATTCAGTGCCGGACGTGGCCGGGAACACACCGAACTCGTCCGCGGCTATCCGGAGCTTGTCGGTGACCTGCGGGAATTCCTGGAGTTACTCGGCCAGGACGGAAAGGTCGTCATCGGGATCGACGAGCTGGACAAGATCGACACCGCCGAGGACGCGGAACGATTCCTCAACGACCTCAAGTCGCTCTTCGGGGTCCGTGGCTGCCACTTCCTGGTCTCGGTCTCCGAGGACGCCCTCGCTGCCTTCGACCTGCGGGCGCTGACCGTGCGCAGCACCTTCGACAGCGCCTTCGACGAGGTGGTCGCGGTGTCCCGGCTCGACCTCGCCCACGCCCGGCAGTTGCTCGCCGGACGGGCCCTGGTCCTGCCCGAACCCTTCCTCTGGCTCTGTCACAGCCTGGCCGGAGGGCTGCCCCGTGACCTGCTCCGTGCCGTGCTGAACCTGGTGCACGCCAAGGAGAAAACCGGCTCCGCCGAGTTCACCGTCCTTTCCGGACACCTCATCGCCGCCGACCTGCGTTCCGTTGTGGACGGTCAACTCCGCCGCGCGGCCGCCCTCGACGACCCCACCGCCGCCGAGTTGACCGGCTGGCTCGCCAGGGCCACTGACCCCTCGCGACTCGGCCCGCTGCTCGCCGATCCGCCCGCGCTCCAGGGCGACGCGGTCGTGCTGGGCAGGCAGTCCGCGGCCTATCTCGGGTACCTCGCGACCATGGCCGGGCACGCGGCGGAGCCGGGGGAGTGGCGGGATCTGCCCGACGAAAAGCTGGACCTGCTGGCCCGCGCCCGTGCCGCGCTCGCGGTCGATCCGGATCTGGCGGTTGTGCTGACCAAGCGTTTTAGCAGTGAATGAGACCTGGGTCACCAGGTCCTTTCGTAGCACTTAATTCGGTGAAAGACGGGCCGTTGTCGAGTCAAATCGGACGCGCGTACTCTTCCGCCTTTGACAGGTCCGGTTAACCCGGGCGGTGTGACATCAGGAGGGACCTCACCGTGAGCGCGACCGTCAACGAAGCGGCGCCGCAACGCGGCTTCTTCGGCCAGCCAAGAGGGCTGTCCAGCCTCTTCTTCACCGAGATGTGGGAGCGGTTCTCCTATTACGGGATGAAGGCGCTGCTGGTCATCTACCTCTACAAGGCCGTGAGTGAGGGCGGTCTGGGCATCCCCAAGGAGACCGCGATCGCGGTCGGCTCGGTCTACGCCGCCGCGGTGTACATGGGCTCCCTGCCGGGTGGCTGGATCGCCGACCGCCTGCTCGGCGCGCAGAAAGCGCTGCTCTACGGCGGCATCCTGATCATGTTCGGGCACATCAGCATGGCCATCCCGGCCGGCGCCTCGACCACCTATGTGGGCCTGGTGCTGATCGTGCTGGGCACCAGCCTGCTCAAGCCGAACATCTCCAGCATCGTCGGCCGCCTCTACAGCGAGGACGACCCGCGCCGGGACGCCGGCTTCACCATCTTCTACATGTCGATCAACATCGGTGGCGGTATCGCGCCGCTGCTGTGCGGTTTCCTGGCCGCCCAGTGGGGCTACCACGTCGGCTTCGGCGTTGCCGCGGTCGGCATGTTCTTCGGCCTGGTTCAGTACGTGCTGACCCGCAAGAACCTCGGCGAGGCCGGGCTGCACCCGACCAACCCGCTGCCCGAGGACCAGCGCGCCAAGATCGTCGGCCGGCTGGTCGGCATCGTGCTCGCGGTGGTCGCCGCGGTGGTGGCCGCGATCCTGCTCGGCGTGCTGGAGGTCGGCGGCGTGGTGCTGCTGATCAGCGGCATGTCCATCCTGCTGCCCGCCGGCTACTTCGCCTTCATGCTGCGCAGCGACAAGACCACTCCGGTGGAGCGGGACCGGGTCAAGGCGTATATCCCGCTGTTCATCGGCGCCACCCTGTTCTGGATGATCTTCGAGCAGGCCGGCACGGTGCTCAACATCTACGCCGAGGAGCGGGTCGACCGGAACATCTTCGGCTGGGAGTTCCCGGCCCCCTGGTTCCAGTCGGTGAACCCGGCCTTCATCATCCTGCTGGCCCCCCTGGTCGCCGCGCTGTGGCTGCGCCTGGGCACCCGGCAGCCGTCCACCCCGCGCAAGTTCGCCGTCGCGCTGGTGCTGATCGGCCTGTCCTTCGGCATCCTCGCGGTGGCCGGGCTCAGCGGTGAGAAGGTCGGCGCGCTGTGGCTGCTGCTGGTCTTCGCGGTGCAGACGGTCGGCGAGCTGTGCCTGTCCCCGGTGGGCCTGTCCGCGACCACGAAGCTGGCCCCGGCCGCCTTCGCCTCGCAGATGATGGGCCTGTGGTTCCTGGCCACCGCGGCCGGCAACGGCATCGCCGGTCAGATCGCGCCGCTGTCCACCACCATGTCCGAACTGGCCTACTTCGGCCTGCTCGGCGGCGCCGCGATCCTGCTGGCCGTGTTCCTGTGGATCGGCGCCAACCGGGTCAAGCGACTCATGCACGGCGTCAACTGATCATCTGACGTCGCTGCCCGCGCCGGGTCAGGCCGCCGAACTGGCCGCCCGGCGCGGGCAGTGCACGGGCAGGCTGGTCAGCATCGGCAATGTCCGCCCGTCACCGCGTTCCGGCGCCCCGGCCAGCTCTAGCCGAGGGTGCCGCTGGAACAGCGCGCGCAACGCGATCCCGGCCTCCAGCCGGGCCAGCGCCGCGCCGACGCAGAAGTGGATCCCGCCGGAGAAGGCCAGGTGTTCCCTGGCGTTGGGGCGGGTCGGGTCGAACTGGTCCGGGTGGTCGAACACCGCCGGATCCCGGTTCGCCCCGGCGAGGGAGAGCACGATCTGCTCGCCCCGCCGGATCCGGAACCCGGCCACCTCGGCGTCCTTCCTGGCGAAGCGCGAGGTCAGGTGCACCGGCGGGTCGTAGCGCAGGGTCTCCTCCACCACCGCGGCGGCCAGTCCGGGATCGCGGCGCAGGTGGCCCAGCGCGTCCGGATGGGTGAGCAGGCCGAGCGCGCCCTTGCCGATCAGGTTCACCGTGGTGCCGAACCCGGCCAGCAGCAGCAACCCGCTGGTGGCCAGGAGATCCTTGGTGCTCAACGATTCCCCGTCGACCTTGGCGTGCACCAGTCCGCTGAGCATGTCCTCGGCCGGATGCCTGCGGCGGAAGGCGATCAGCTCGGTGAAGAACTCCTGCAGTTCGAGCATGACCTGCCGCAGCCGCTCGAACTCCCCGACCGAGTTGACCCCGTCGAAGGCGGGCGCGATCCGGTTGGCCCAGCCGCGGAAGCGCTCGTGCTCCGGCGCCGGCACGCCCAGCAGGTCGCAGATCACCTGCACCGGCACCCGGTTGGCGAACAACGGGATCAGGTCGACCTCGCCGGCGTCCTCGAACTCGTCCAGGCAGTCGGCCACGATCCGCTCGATCTCCTCGGCGCGCCGGGCCATCGTGCGCGAGGTGAACCAGGGCGCGACCAGCCTGCGCAGCCGGGTGTGGTCGGGCGGGTCCATCATCAGGAACGAGTCCTCGATCGGGTGCACCGGTTCGGTGGCGGCCCGTTGCGGGAACACCCCGTGCGGGCCGGGCATGCCGAAGCGCTCGTCCCGCAGCAGCCGCGCGGACAGCTCGTGCCCGGCGCCGACGTAGAAGCCGAACCGGCTGCGCACCAGCGGCCCGGCCTCGCGGATCTCCTCATACAGCGGGTACGGGTCGGCGGTGCCTCGGCGCACCAGCCGCGCGCCGGGATCACCGATCGCGGACGCTCCCCACAGCGCGGCGCGATGGCTCAGGAAGGTCAGCTGCGACCTCAGATGTCCCAGCACGGTCATCGGGCGACCCCTCTCAGCACGGTCTCGACCACCAGTTCCGGCGCCGCTCTCGGGGCCAGCTCGCCGTTGTCCACGGCCTCCCAGGCCGCGCACAGCACCGCCACGAACACCTGCACCACCCAGTGCGGCGCCAGGTGCGGGGCGAAGCGGCCCGCGGCCTGTTCGCGTTCCACCAGTTCGCTCAGCGGCCGGGCGACCCGCTCGAAGCCGGCCAGCACCTCGCGGTTGGCGGTCAGCGAACGCTCGTTGGCCAGCCAGGACACCCGGGGACCCAGCGGCAGCAACGCGGTGGCCAGCGCGAGCAGTGCCCGCTCCGGCGGTTCGGTGGCCATCGGGACTTCGCCGACGCCCTCCGCGATGGCGGCGAGGGCGTCGAAGGCCAGTGCCTGCAACAGATCGTCCCTGGTCGGATAGTGCCGGTGCACGGTGGTGCGCCCGATTCCGGCGGCCGCGGCGATCTCGCCCAGGCTCGCGCCCGGGTCCTTGGCCAGCAGCCGGGCGGCGGCGTCGAGCACCCGGTGCCGGGTGCGGGCCCCTCGGGACAACTGCGGTGTACTGGGCATGTCCTGCTCCAAGTGGAACAACTTTGTTCCACTGTCCCGTCACCCACTGCCACGGACAAGCGGCCGGACGGCGGGAGTGCCTTGACCCGTTCGGTTGGCCGCCGGTCCGCTTGACGAGAACTCTGCGTCACGAAAGAATCTCGCGCACTGAGAGAACCAGGGGGGACTGTCATGGCCGCCGAGGACGATCGTCCGGTGCTGCGGATCACCGACCAGGAGCGGGAGGTCGCGGTCGCCCAGCTCAACACCGCGGTCGCCGACGGCAGGCTGACCTGGCCCGAGCACAATGAGCGACTGGCCAGGGCCTATGACGCGCGCACCTCGGCCGAACTGTTGCCGGTGCTGGCCGATCTGGGCGCGCCCGCGGTGCCCGCGCAGCGGGTGGTCGCGGTGGGCAGCAAGATCCAGCGCGCGATGGAACCGGGGCGGGTGGAGGTCAAGGCGGTCTTCGGCGCGGTGATCCTGGACCTGTCCGGGCTCTCCGGGGACACCGAGGTCGAGGTGGTGGCCACCGCCTTCTGCGGCAAGGTGATCATCACGGTGCCGCCCGACGCGACCGTGCTGGACGAGGGCAGCGCGGTGCTGGGCAAGCGGGCGCTGCCGGGCGCCACCCAGGCTCGGGGGCCGCGGGTGCGGATCACCGGGCGCAGCACGTTGAGCAAGCTCGCGGTGCTGCGCGGCTAGATCGGGGCGCGCCGGGTGCGGTAGGCCAGCAGGCGCAGTGCGTTGGCCACCACGATGAGGGTGGAGCCCTCGTGGATGGCCACCGCGGGGCCGATGCCCAGGCCCAGGATGGTGGCCGGGATCAGCACCGCGACCACGCCGAGGCTGGCGAACAGGTTCTGCCGGATGATCCGCCCGGCCTGGCGGCTCAGGCCGACGGCGAAGGGCAGCGTGTCCAGGTCGTCGGCCATCAAGGCGACGTCGGCGGTTTCCAGGGCCACGTCGGAGCCGGCGGCGCCCATGGCGATGCCGACCGTGGCGGTGGCCATGGCCGGGGCGTCGTTCACGCCGTCGCCGACCATGGCGACCTTGCCCTCCCGCCGCCGCAGCCGGGTGACCTGGTCGACCTTGTGCTCGGGCAGCAGGTCGCCGTGCGCCTCGGTGACCCCGACCTCGGTCGCGACGGCGGTGACCACCTGCTGGTTGTCCCCGGAGATCATGATCGTGCGGCGGATGCCGAGCCGGTGCAGGCGGTTGATCACCGAGGCCGCCTGGGGCCGCGGCAGGTCCATCAGGCCGAGCCCGCCCAGCCAGCGCTGACCGGCGCGGACCAGCATCGTGGTGCGGCCGGCGGCTTCCAGACGGGTCAGGGCCTCGTCCAGTTCGCGCGGCGGCGTCAGGTCCACCTCGGTGAACAGCTCGCGCTTGCCGATCCAGACCTCGGTGCCCTCGACGGTGGCCAGCACGCCGCGTCCGGTGACCGAGCGGACCGCGGTCGCGGTCGGCGTCGGCGCGTCGCCGAGGCGGGCCCGGCCGTCCCGCACCACGGCCCTGGCCAGGGGGTGGTCGCTCTGGCTCTCGACGGCCACGGCGACCGCGAGCAGTTCCTCGGCACTGACACTGGCGGCGGTCACCACGTCGGCCAGGCGCGGGGTGCCCTGGGTCAGGGTGCCGGTCTTGTCGAAGGCGATCGCGCGCAGCCTGCCCAGCTGTTCCAGGGGCGCGCCGCCCTTGACCAGCACGCCGGCCCGCGCCGCGCGGGCCAGGGCGGAGAGCACCGCGCTCGGGGTGGCGATGGCCAGCGCGCACGGGCTGGCCGCGACCAGCACGGCGAGCGCCCGGTAGAGGGTGGCGCTGAACGGTTCGTCGAGGACCAGGCCGGCGAAGAGCAGCAGCACCACGATGGCGAGCACCACCGGGACGAAGATCCGCTGGAACCGGTCGGTGAACCGCTGGGTCGGCGAGGTCTCCTGCTGGGCTTCGGTGACCAGCCGGACCACCCTGGCCAGGGTGCTGTCCGCCGCGGGCCGGGTTACCCGCACTTCGAGCGCGCCGGCGCCGTTGATGGTGCCGGCGAACACCCGTGAGTGCGCCTGGATCAGCTCCGGGTTTGCCGCCGCGATCTCGGGGTCGGGCACCGGGCTCTTGTCGGCGGGCACGCTCTCCCCGGTCACCGGCGCCTGGTCGACGCTGCTCAGCCCGGCGATGACGAAGCCGTCGGCGGGCAGCCGCAGGTTCGGCCGGACCAGCACCACCTCGCCGATCCGCAGCTCCTCGATGTCCACCTCGGTGAGGTCGGCGCCGCGGCGGACCAGCGCGGTCCTGGGGGCCAGGTCGGCCAGTGCCTCGATGGAGCGCCGGGCCCTGGCCATCGCGTAGCTCTCCAGGGCGTGGCCGATGCCGAACAGGAACAGCAGCAACGCGCCTTCGGCGACCGAGCCGAGAGCCGCCGCGCCCGCGGCCGCCACCAGCATCAGGAAGTCGATCTCGAACCGCCTGGCCCGGATCTTCTGATACGCCTCGGGCACGGTGTGGTAGGCGCCGAACGCGAACGCCAGCACGTTGACGCCCAGCGTCAGGCCCGGTGCGGCGCCCAGCGCGTCCAGGGCCACGCCCATGCCCAGCAGGGCACCGGCGAGCAGCGCGAACACCAGCTCGCCGCGTTCGCCGAACAGTCCGCCATGTTTGGTGCTCGCCATCGTGTCGCTCCTGCCTCCGCCATGTGACTCATGCATACATTGCAATGTGACTATATGATGGGCTCACCAGCACGGCAACCGCAAGGGAGAAGTGAGATGAATCAGCTCAACAGGTACGTCGAATCCGCCAGGACGGCGGCAGGCTCCGGCGCGGCCCGGGGCGCCCGCCGGTTCCTGTTCCGGCTGCTGCTCGTGGGCGGCCTGCTGGCGGCGGTGCTGGTGATCGGGGCCGTCGCGATCGGGGTGTGGCTGATCGTCAACGCCGACTCGGCGCTGGCCTGGCTCAACGGCGTGCTCGACCGGCTCGGGCCGATCGCGACCTTCTTCGGCCGCTTCACCGGCGGCTGAGCTAGTCCGACTTGGCCCTGAGCATGCGGTAGGCGGTGAAGGCCAGCAGCGCGGCGAAAAGCACCACCGAGAGGCGTGGCGGCAGCAGTAGCGCGAGCAGCACGCCGCCGTAGGCCGAGACCACCCCGGCCAGGCCGAGGATCGCGGCCGACCGCAGATCGGTGTTGCCGCGCTTGAGGTTCTGCACGGTGGCGATGATCCCGGTCGGGATGACCACCAGCAGCGAGGTGCCCTTGGCCACCACGTCGCTGATGCCGAAGAGCAGGATCATCGCCGGCACCATGATGATCCCGCCGCCCACGCCGAACATCCCGGACAGCGTGCCCACCAGCAGGCCCAGCGCGAGCATCAGCGCCGCCCCGCCCACGCCGAGTTCGACCTCGCTGAGCCGTTGCGGGGTCTCGAAACCGAGCCGGATCGCGGTGAACAGCAGCACCGCGGCGAAGCCGTAGCGCAGCCAGCGCACCGGCAGCACGTGCAGCAGCCAGGTGCCCAGCACCGCACCCGCCATGGACCCGGCCGCCAGCAGCGCGGCCACCAGCCAGTTCACCGACCCGTCCACGGCGTAGCCGATCGCGCCGGTGATCGAGATCGGCACCACCGCGGCGAGTGAGGTGCCGTGCGCGAGCTTCTGGCCGAAACCCGCCAGCAGCACCAGGGCCGGAACGATCAGGACCCCGCCGCCGACACCGAACAATCCGGAGAGCAGACCGCTGGTCAGCCCGATGGCGAGCAGGGCGGTCGGCGCCTGCCGGACGGGGGAGTGCTGGACCTGGTCGAGCTGGTCGGGCATGCGCATCCTCGGTTTGGCGGCGGACGGAAATGGCTACAGTATTTGCAGCAGATTGTTGATATGGCAACTAGGAGGCGCTCGTGCCCAGGCCGCGCAATGACACGCCGACGGCCAAGGTAACCGAGCTGCCCGGACTCAGCGCGCCGACCCCGTTGGGACATCAGCTGTATCGCCTGCTGGAGGAGGCGATCCTGGACGGCGCCCTGACCCCGGGACAGCGCCTGGACCCGGACGAGCTGGCCCAGCATTTCGGGGTGAGCCGCCTCCCAGTCCGTGAGACGCTGCGCGCGCTGGACACCGCGGGCTGGATCGAGCTGCGGCCGCGGGAGGGCGCGTTCGTGCGCACCTGGTCCACTCAGGAGGTGGTGGACCTGTTCGAGGCGCGCACCGTGCTGGAGGGCGAGATCTCGGCCAAGGCCGCGTTGCGCCGCACCGAACCGCAGCTGGCCCGGCTGACCGAACTGGTCGAACTCGGCCGGGAGGCCCTCGACTGCGAGGAACCCGAGCGGCTGCCCACCATCAACGAGCACTTCCATGCCGCGATCGCGGCCTGCGCGCACAACGAGGTCCTCGCCGGGATCCGCGCCGGCCTGGCCAAACGGGTCCGCTTCTACTTCGCCGCGGTCGCCCCCGCCCGCGGCGCGGACAGCATCGCCGAACACCAGGCCCTGGTCACCGCGATCCGCAACCGGGACGCCGGCCTGGCCGCCGAACTCGCCCGCCAGCACGTCCGCCGCACCCGAGCCGCCCTCGGCGAACACCTCACCGACACCACCCCCACCCCCTAACCCACCCACAACAGCCAACACACCGTCCACAACGGCCAACACGCGCGCGGGCTTGGACCCCCGCGGCGTGTTGGCCGTTCTCGTACGCCGCGTTGGCCGTTCTGGTACGGCGTGTTGGCCGGTTTCGTACGTCTTGGTGGCGAATTTGCCCTGCGGTGCCGGGCTTTCGGCGAGTTGGGCCAAGTGGTACGCCGGTTTGGCTCAAGTGGGCGTGCCAGTTGGCCCAAGTGGGGCGGGGCAGGGGCTAGGGCAGGGAGCGGCGGTGGCGGCGGACGGTTTCCTCGACCAGGTCCAGCACTGGGTCGAGGTCGTCGGCGGGCAGGCCCATGGCCAGGTGCGAGACCAGGCCTTCCAGGACCAGTTCGAGGAATCCGGTCAGCACGTCGACGTCCACGTCGTCGCGGAGGTTTCCGGCCTCGCGCTGCCGTTGCAGCCGGGCTTTGGTGGCCGCGGTCAGTGCCTCGGAGCGTTCGGCCCAGCGGGCCCGGAAGTCCGGATCGGTGCGCAGTCGCCGGGAGACCTCCAGGCGGGTGCCCAGCCAGTCCGCCGGGTGCTCGCCGCCGTCGTGCGACTCGTGTTTGAGCAGCTCGCGCATCACCTGCACCAGGCCCTGCTCGGCCACCACCTGCGCCATCCGGTGCGCGTCGTCCTCGGCCAGCGCCAGGAACAACGACTCCTTGTCCCGGAAGTGGTGGAAGATGGCGCCGCGGGAGAGCGCGGTGGCTTCCTCCAGGCGGCGGACCGTGGCACCCTCGTACCCGAAGCGGGCAAAGCAACTCCGCGCCCCGTCGAGGATCTGGCGGCGGCGCGCGTCGAGGTGGTCCTGGCTTACCCGTGGCACCTACTGATCGTGACAGTCCGAACCGGGCGGGTGCAAACCGTACGTACGTACTTCACAGTCGGGATTCATCCCACGGCCGATCGGGTTCATTCCTGCAAACGTTCTCGCATCCCGACGACCGGCCGTTGACAGCCCGGGGTCGCGGTGGTGTTATCTGGCCCGCGGGTTAGGAAACTTTGTTTACTGTCCGCGTTTTCCGGCCAGGCACCAGGTGAGTCCGCCAGCTCGCGCACGTCCGCCGCCCCTGCAGACGACCGCACTTCCGCAAGCTGTGTGAGGTAACTGTGGCAACGAGTCCAGCCCGGTCACGACGTGTGACCGCGGCCTCCATCGCTGTGGCGCTCGCGGCGTTCGCCGTGGGCTCCGCTCCCGCCGCGAGCGCGGCGCCCACCGACTACGAGGCAGAGGACGCGTCGATCTCCCAGGGAGTCGTCGAGTCCAACCACACCGGGTTCACCGGACGGGGCTTCGTCAACTACACCAACGTGACCGGCAGCTACGTCGAGTGGACGGTCACCGCGGCCGCCGCGGGCGCCCAGACCCTCACCCTGCGCTATGCCAACGGCACCGCGGTGAACCGGGCCATGGATGTGGCCGTGGACGGCGCGATCGTGGCCAACGACCTGGCCTTCGAGGGCACCGGCGCGTGGACCACCTGGACCACCAAGAACATCACCGCCACCCTGAAGGCGGGCGCGAACAAGATCCGGGCCACCGCGGTGACCGCCAACGGCGGCCCGAACGTGGACAAGCTCTCGGTGGAGAGCAGCGACACCCAGGCGCCGACCCCGCCGCCGAACCTGCGCTCCACCGGCAAGACCGCCAGCTCGGTCTCGCTGGCCTGGGACGCGGCCAGTGACAACGTGGGCGTCACCGGCTACGACATCTACCAGCACGGCCAGCTGATGAAGAGCGTCGGCGCGGTCCTGGCGGCCACGGTGGACAACCTGGAGCCGGACACCCTCTACGACTGGACGGTCTTCGCCAAGGACGCCGCGGGCAACGTCTCGCCGGCCTCCAACGCGGTGCCGGTGCGCACCGACCCGGCCCCGCCGGACAACGAGAAGCCGACCGTCCCCGGTTCGCTGCGTTCCCCCGGCAAGACCTCGACCAGTGTCGACCTGGCCTGGAACGCCTCCACGGACAATGTGAAGGTCACCGGCTACGAGATCTTCACCGACGGCGCGCAGACCGGCACCGCCGACGGCAGCACCACCACGCACACCGCGGCCGGCCTGGCCGCGAACAAGGCCTACACCTTCCAGGTGCGGGCCAGGGACGCCGCGGGCAACCGCTCGGACCTCTCCGGCCCGATCACCGTGACCACCAGCCCCAGCGGCGGCACCGGCGTGCCCGAGCCGGGCGCGGTCAGCCAGATCGTCGGCGGCGTGGACGTGGCCTGGGGCCTGGCGTTCCTGCCGGACGGCTCCGCGCTGGTGACCGAGCGGGAGAGCTTCAACGTGCTGCGGGTGACCCCGGCCGGCCAGAAGACCGTGCTCGGCAAGATCCCCGGCGCGCAGAGCACCGGCGGCGAGGGCGGCGCGCTGGGCCTGGAGGTCTCGCCGAACTTCGCCAGTGACGGATTGGTCTACATCTACCACACGGCGTCCTCGGGCAACCAGCTCGTGCGGGTCAAGCTGGAGGGCAACACCCTCTCCGGCTGGCAGACCCTGCTCAGCGGCACCCCGAAGAGCCGCTTCCACAACGGCGGCAGGCTGCGCTTCAGCCCGGACGGCAAGCACCTGTTCATCTCCACCGGTGACGCCCAGAACGGCCCGAACGCGCAGAACCTGAACAACAACGCGGGCAAGATCCTGCGGCTCAACGCCGACGGCAGCATCCCCGCGGACAATCCCTTCCCCGGCAAGGCGATCTGGAGCTACGGCCACCGCAACGTGCAGGGCCTGGACTTCGACTCGCAGGGCCGGTTGTGGGCCTCGGAGTTCGGCAACTCCCAGCAGGACGAGGTCAACCTGATCACCAAGGGCGGCAACTACGGCTGGGACAAGTGCGAAGGCACCTCCGGCTCCGGTTGCGCGGGCACCATCCCGCCGAAGAAGACCTGGTCCACCAGTGCCGCCAGCCCCAGCGGGCTGACCATCATCAACGACCACGTCTTCGTCGCCACCACCAGGGGCGAGCGGATCTACCGGATGCGCATCGACGCCAGCGGCAACCTGGTCGACCAGAAGATCTACTTCCAGGGCAGCTACGGCAGGCTGCGCACGGTGGAGGTGGACAAGCAGGGCGACATCTGGCTGACCACCAGCACCGACAAGGACGGCACCACGGGCAACGACCGCATCCTGCGCATCGACGTCCAGTACGAGGGCGGCGAACCGCAGCCCGGCGACTTCAAGCTGTCCAGCACGGCCTTCGCCGACGACGCGATGATCCCGGCCCGGCACACCTGCGCCGGGGACAAGGTCGCCGGCCAGGACCCGTCCCCGCCGCTGGCCTGGGGCGCGGGCACGGTGGGCGCCAAGGCGTACGCGATCGTCTTCGCCGACCGGGTCAACAACGGCAACAAACTGCACTGGGCGATCTGGGACATCCCCGCCGCCACCCTCAAGCTGCCCGATGACCTGCCAGCGGGCTTCACCGTCCCCGGTCAGGGCGGCGCCAAGCAGAAGGCCATGGGCAGCGGGGCCAACGCGCAGAAGTTCTTCGGTCCCTGCCCCGGCGGCAACACCAACCCGTACACCTTCACCCTCTACGCCCTCAACACCACCACCGTCCCCGGTCTGACCTCCGGTTCGACCATGGCCCAGATCGAGGCCGCGATCAAGGCCAACAGCACCGCCAACACCGTGCTGCGCGGCCGTTCCAACGCCAAGGCCGGCTGACCACCCCAGCCGGTAGCCGCTGCGGGCGCAGACACCCAGCCCTGCGCCCGCAGCACCCCGGCATCCCTGCCCCGGTGTCCGGGCCACGATCGTCGCCCCCGGCGGCACCGTCTCCCCAGCTAGCCGATCGTTGGAGTGCGAGGTTCACTTTCGGCGTGTAGCTTCGGATGTCGGTCGATCACAAGGGGTGATCAAAAGTGATGCCGTCAGAAGCCACCACCTTCGCGGAACCGCTGTCCCAACCGCTGCACGACCGGGCGGAGGCAGAGGCATATGTCGCCTCTGTCTGCTTCAAAACCGGCCCACCCGAGCTGGTCGGGGTCGAACTGGAATGGACCGTGCACCACGCGGACCAGCCCGGTCGACCACTCAGTCTGAACACGCTCCGTGACGCACTGGGCACGCATGCACCACCGCTGCTGGTCCAGGGCAGCCCGCACCACCCGCTCCCGAACGGCTCCCTGATCACCGTCGAACCCGGTGGCCAGGTCGAGATTTCCACCCAACCGGCGCCCAGCCTGGCCGGGCTGCTGCCCGTGGCCACCGCCGACATCGCCTATCTCATCGAACTCCTGCGCGGCGCCGGACTCCGGCTGGGTCAGCACGGCATCGACGCGCACCGGCTCCCGCACCGACTGCTCCAGGTCCCGCGCTACGCGGCCATGGAGACCGCGTTCAACCGCCGCGGACCGGACGGCCGGACCATGATGTGCAGCACCGCCGGACTCCAGGTCTGCGTGGACGCGGGCGAACCCGGCCGGGTCGCCACCCGCTGGGCCGCAGCGCACGCGCTGGGGCCGGTGCTGGCGGCGGCCTTCGCCAACTCCGCGGAGTTCGCCGGGCGGCGCACCGGCTGGGCCTCGGCCCGGATGCGCACCCTGTTCGGCACCGATCCCAACCGCACCAGAGCCGGCGAGGTCAGCACCGACCCGGCCGCGGACTGGGCGCGCCGGGTCATGGACACCCCGCTGATCTGCCTGCGCCGCCCCGGCACCTGCTGGGACGCGCCGCCGGGCCTGACCTTCGGCGCCTGGGCCGACGGCGCGCTGGAGCGCCGCCCGAGCACCGACGACCTGGACTACCACCTCAGCACGATGTTCCCGCCGGTCCGCCCGCGCGGGTACCTCGAGATCCGCTACCTGGACACCCAGCCGACCGGCGAGTGGACCGTCCCGGTGGCACTGCTGATCGCGCTGTTCCACCGGGAGTCCACAGTGGACAGCGCGCTGGACGCGGTGAGTCAGGCCGCCGACCGCTGGGTCGAGGCGGCGCGGCACGGCCTCGCCGATCCGGTGCTGGCCATGGTGGCGCCACGGGTCTTCGACCTGGCGCTGCGCGCGTTGCCCGAGCTAGGGCTGCCAGCCGCCACCAGGGCGCTGGTCGAGGAGACCGTGGGATACCTGTTGGCCGGCCGTGCTCCGGTCGGCGCGGCCGAGGAGCTGGCATGACCGTCAACCCAGTCGATCTGCCCATCGAGCAGCTACGCGACACGGTCGCGGAATCCTTACAGCGGGCCAGGAATCGCAGCACCGGGCTCACCGAGTCCATCGACGAGGCCGATCTGGTCAAACAGCACTCCAAGCTGATGTCGCCGCTGATCTGGGACTACGCGCACATCGGCAACCAGGAGGAACTCTGGCTGGTGCGCGATGTCGGCGGCCGGGACCCGGTGCGCCAGGACATCGACGAGCTGTACGACGCCTTCAAACACCCCCGCGCAGGCCGTCCGCAACTCCCGCTGCTCAACCCGCGGGAGGCCAGGACCTATGTGCGCGAGGTGCGGGAGAAGGTCCTGGACGTGCTCGACACCTCGCCCCTGGAGGGCGGCCGGCTGCTCGACGGCGCGTTCGCCTTCGGCATGATCGCCCAGCACGAGCAGCAGCACGACGAGACCATGCTCGCCACCCACCAGCTCCGCATCGGCCCGGCCGCCCTGCACGCTCCACCGCCGCCGGACCCACCCTCCGATGTGGACAGACTGCCGGCCGAGGTGCTGATTCCCGGCGGCCGGTTCGAGATGGGCACCTCCACCGAACCGTGGGCGCTGGACAACGAACGCCCAGCGCATCCGGTGCAGGTGGCCGACTTCTTCCTGGACACCACCCCGGTCACCAACGGCGCCTACCGCCAGTTCATCGCCGCCGGCGGTTACGACGACGAACGCTGGTGGAGCGAGGCGGGCTGGGCGCACCGGCAGCGCGCCAACCTCTCCGCCCCGCTGTTCTGGCGTTCCGACGGCCACGACGGCTGGCTGCGCCGACGCTTCGGCGTGCTGGAACCGGTGCCGGACAACGAACCCGTGCTGCACGTCAGCTTCCACGAAGCCCAGGCGTACGCCCGCTGGGCGGGCAAGCGGCTGCCCACCGAACCGGAGTGGGAGAAGGCCGCCCGCTTCGACCCGGCCACCGGCCGCTCCCGCAGATATCCCTGGGGCGACGCCGATCCCGGTCCCGAACACGCCAACCTGGGCCAGCGGCACCTGCGTCCCGCGCCCGCCGGGTCCTATCCGGACGGCGCTTCCCCGCTGGGGGTGCGCCAGCTCATCGGCGATGTCTGGGAGTGGCTGGACAGCGACTTCCTGCCCTACCCGGGATTCGCCGCCTTCCCCTATGACGAGTACTCCAAGGTGTTCTTCCGCGGCGACTACAAGATGTTGCGCGGCGGCAGTTTCGGCACCGACCAGGTGTCGGTGCGCGGCACCTTCCGCAACTGGGACCACCCGGTCCGCCGACAGATCTTCAGTGGATTCCGGTGCGCGCGCGACGCGCGTGCAGAGGAAGTGAACCGCTAGGCGTGTGCCGCCATCTGGCTTACCTGGGCCCCGCCATGCCCTTGGCCGACCTGGTGCTGACCCCGCCGCACTCGTTGCTGCGGCAGTCCTGGGCGCCCGCGGACATGCGCGGCGGCGGCACGATCAACGCCGACGGTCACGGCGTCGGCTGGTACCCCCAGCCCGGCGCCGCCCCGGTCCGGCACCGCAGCGCCAGTCCACTCTGGACGGACACCTCCTTCGCCTCCTGGGCGGGCGCGGTGTCTTCCGGCGCGGTGCTGGCCGCGGTGCGCTCGGCCACCGTCGGCATGCCGGTGACCGAATCCGCCAACGCCCCCTTCCTGGACGGCCAATGGCTGTTCAGCCACAACGGAAAAGTCACCGGCTGGCCGCACTCCCTGGCCGCCCTGGCCGAGACCCTCCCGGCGACCGACCTGCTCACCCTGGACGCCGCCACCGACTCCGCCCTGCTGTGGGCGTTGCTGCGCAGGCGATTGCGCGCGGGCGAACCCGCCGCGACCGCGGTGTCCGATCTCGTCCGGACGGTGGCCGCGGCCGCCCCGGACTCCCGGCTCAACCTGTTGCTGACCGACGGCACGAACATCGTGGCCACTACGTGGTGGCACTCGTTGTCCGTGCTTCATACGGGAAAATCCGTGATCGTCGCCTCCGAACCCACTGATGAGCGCGACTGGCAGCCGGTCCCCGACCGGCATCTGGTGCTGGCCAATTCGTCCACTCTGGACATAATCTCCCTTGAGGATCATCGATGACCCTGCCTGTCCTGGACATCCATCTGACCGAGCACGACGCGGCCGCCGCACTGCGCGCCGATGTCCTCAGTGGACTCACCGCCAACCCGAAGTCCTTGCCGCCCAAGTGGTTCTACGACGAACGCGGCAGTGAGCTGTTCGAACAGATCACTGAACTACCCGAGTATTACCCCACCGGCGCCGAACGCGAGGTGCTGGCCCAGGTGGCCGGGGAGATCGCCGCCACCACCGGCGCGGAGACCATGGTGGAACTCGGCTCCGGCTCCTCCGTCAAAACCCGCCTGCTGCTGGATGCCTTGCGCGCCAACCACACCCTGCACCGCTTCGTGCCGCTGGACGTCTCGGCCGCCGCGCTGCTCCAGTCCACCGCCGCGCTGGCCGAGGACTACCCGGGCCTGGAGGTCCGCGGCGTGGTCGGCGACTTCACCCGCCACCTGGACCGGCTTCCGGTCGGCGGCAGGCGCCTGGTCGCCTTCCTGGGCGGCACCATCGGCAACCTGCTCCCGGCCGAACGCGCCGACTTCTTCGCCGACATCCGCGCCGCCCTGCAACCGGGGGAGTGGCTGCTGCTGGGCACCGACCTGGTCAAGGACCAGGACACCCTGGTCCGCGCCTACGACGACAGCCAGGGCGTGACCGCGGACTTCAACCGCAACGTGCTGCGCGTGCTCAACCGCGAACTGGCCGCCGACTTCGAGGTCGACGCCTTCGAGCACGTCGCGGTCTGGGACGAGGACTGGGAGTGGATCGAGATGCGGCTGCGCGCCACCAAGCCGATGAGCGTGCGCGTCGACGCCCTGGACCTGGAGGTCAAGTTCGACGCGGGGGAGGAGATGCGCACCGAGGTCTCGGCTAAGTTCCGCCAGTCCGGCGTCCGCCGGGAACTCGCCGCCGCAGGCTTCGACCTGCGCAAATGGTGGACCGACCCGGCGGGTAGGTTCGGGGTCTCGCTAGCCCGCGCCGAGGGATAATAAGGTCTAAACATGAATCTTGTTCGCAACCTGGCGGTCAAGTTCGGCCGCCAGGAGTGGTTCGCCAAACTCGGCCGCAAGCTCGTCCCGCTGGACGTCAAGATCCAGCAGCGCACCAAGGGCAAGATCAGCGTGTCCGAGCTGCTGGGCCTGCCCGCCCTGCTGCTGACCACCACGGGCCGCAAAAGCGGTCAACCCAGGTCGGTGCCGCTGTTGTTCGTGCCCTATGGCGAGCAGTTCATCGTCACCGGCTCGAACTGGGGCCAGCAGCACCACCCGGCCTGGTCGGTGAACCTCCTGGCGACCCCCGAGGCCCAGGTCACCTTGCGCGCCAAGAACTTCCCGGTGACCGGCCGTCTGGTCACCGGCGAGGAACGAGCCAAGGTCTGGTCCGAGATCGTCAAGGTCTGGCCCGCCTACAACACCTACGCCGAACGAGCGGGAAATCGCGAGATCCGAGTCTTCCTACTCACCAAGAACTGACCCCAGGGGCCGCCTCCGCCCAACCGTCGTGGGGGCGGCCCCTGCCCATGTCCTACTCCGCCCCCTCCAGATACCGCTTGGCCAGCCGAACTTCCTCCTCGACCTCTGCCAGCACCTGGCGTCGCAGCAACGGCTCCACCCAGCGCAACCAGGCCCGGAACCGGAAGTTGAGCGTCCGCACCAACCGGGTCCCACCCGCGACCGGCGTGCACACAAAGCTGGCGTCGAACTCGGAGAACAGCCGCCCCCGCCGATTGGCGGGCGACGGCGCCAGCGCGACATCAACCCGCAGCCCAGGCGTCAACCGCATCCGCGACACCGTCACCGGCCCCGGCAACCCCGCGATCCTGGCCCGGAACGCGAACTCGGTCACCTCCCCCTCCCGCCGCATCCACAACACAGGGTGGATCTTGCGGTCGACCTGGGCGTACCGCCGCGCGTCCAGCACGAACTCCAGCAGCTCCGCGGGCGTGCAGCCGATCGTCTCGGTGACCTCGATCGTGAGCATGCCGCCACGCTAACCAGGGTCGCGCCCCGAAGTCCGCCGAACAGACCGGATTCCGGGATGGGTGTGACGCTCCCGGGCGGATGCCACGGGCGGGGACACCGCCACGGGAACGTCACACAGGGCGTCCGGTGACTCCCGGAGGAGTTCGCCACACCGGACACCCAGTCATCGCCGCGGGCACCCGCGAGGTCAGGCCGGCAGAGCCTGGTCGATGTCCGCCCACAGGTCTTCCGCGTGTTCGATCCCCACCGACAACCGCACCATCCCCGCGCCGATCCCGGCCGCGGCCAGCTCCTGCTCGTTCAACTGCCGGTGCGAAGTGCTCGCCGGATGCAGCACAGTCGACTCCACCCCGCCCAGCGACGCGGCCAGCTGCACCACCCGCACCCCCTTGCTGAACGCGTGCCCGGCCGCCCGGCCGCCTGCCAGCTCGAAGGCGATCATGCCGCCGAAGTCCGCGAGCAACTCCTTGGCGATCTGGTGGTCTGGGTGGGAGGCCAATCCGGGCCAGTGCACCGCGGTCACCGCCGGGTGTTCGGTCAGGCGGTGCGCGAGCAGGGCGGCGTTCGCGCAGTGCTGGCGCATGCGTACGGGGAGGGTCTGGATGCCGCGGATGGTCAGCCAGGCGGCGAAGGGATCCGGCATGGCGCCCAGTTCCATCGAGTAGTGCCAGACCTTGTGGTGCAGTTCCTCGGTGGCGAAGGCCAGGATGCCGCCGGTGATGTCGCTGTGGCCGCCCAGATATTTGGTGGCGGAGTGCAGGACGATGTCGGCGCCGTGGGTGAGGGGCTGGCACAGCAGGGGCGTGGCGAAGGTGTTGTCGACCAGGGTGGTCAGGTTGGCGGCTTTGCCAGCGGCCAGGAAGGTGGGGAGGTTGATTACCCGGGTCACCGGGTTGGCGATGGTTTCCAGGTAGAGCAGACGGGTGTTGGGGCGTAGGGCTTTCTCGACCTCAGCGGGGTCTTCGCCGGGGATGTAGGTGACCTCGACGCCGAATCGGGCGGCCAGGTCGTTGAGGCTGGCGAAGGCGCCGCCGTAAATACATCGCTGGGCGATCACGTGGTCGCCGGAGCTGAGCAGGGCGAGCAGGGCCGAGTTGATCGCGCCCATGCCGGAGGCGGTGGCGACCGCGCCCACTCCGTTCTCCAGCGCCGCGAGGGTGTCTTCCAGGGCCCGGGTGGTGGGGTTGGCGTAGCGGCTGTAGACGAAGCCGCTGTCCGGGGAGTTCAGGGCGGCGGCCAGGGCATCCGGGTCGTCGAAGGCGAAATTGGATGCCTGGTAGAGCGGGACGCTGATGGGGCGGGAGTTGGGCAGGGCGGGGGCGGTGATGTGCACGGCGCGGGTTTCCGGGCGGGTGGAGGTCATGGGTTCAGCCTGGTGCGGGCCGTGGGGGTGGGACAGCGCCAATCTCGGGTAGATTGGTTTGGCAATGGAGCCAATACCGTGGGCGGTGGACCGACTCGTCGCGCAGCTCGGCCGGTGGTCGGCTGGGCGGGGGCCGTTGTACCTGTTGCTGGCCGAGCGGTTGCGGCTGCTCATCGACTCGGGACAGCTGCCGCCGCGGGCCGCGCTGCCGCCGGACCGGACCCTGGCCGAGCGGCTGGCGGTGGGGCGGACGACCGTGGTCGCCGCCTATGACCGGCTTCGGCAGGAGCGGAAGCTGGAGCGGCACCAGGGGCGGGGGACCTGGGTGGCGCCGGCGGTGCTCACCGGGTGGCGGGGCGCTCAGGTCGCGCCGGCCAATCCGTTGTTCCTGAATTACCTGGAACCCCTCGACGACATCCTGCCGCTGGCCTGTGCGGCGCCGTACGGGCCGCCGCCGGAACTCGCCGCCGCCTACCAGCGGGCCCTGCCTCGGCTGCCGGAGCTGGACAGCGGCGACATCGGCTACCACCCGATGGGCCATCCCGAGTTACGGGCCGCGCTCGCCGAACGGCACACCGGCCGCGGGCTGCCCACCGAACCGGGGCAGATCCTGGTCACCACCGGCGGACAGCAGGCCCTCGCGCTACTGGCCCGGCTCTTCCTCGAACCCGGCGACCAGGTGCTGGTGCAGGCGCCGACCTACCCGGGCGCCCTGGAGTTGTTCCGGGAGGCCGCCGCGCTGGTGCGGACCGCGCCGACCGGGCCGGACGGCCTGGATGTGGCGGCCTGGAGTCGCGCGGTCGCCGCGGACCGGCCCGATCTGGCCTACCTCAACCTCACCCACCACAATCCGACCGGCAGCACCGTGCCCGCCCTGGCCCGTCGGCGCATCGCCGAGGTCGCCGCCGAGCACGCGGTGCCGGTGATCGAGGACGACGTCCTGGCCGGGCTTTCCCTGGACGGCAGCGAGGATCCGCCGAACCTGGCCGCGTTCGCCCCGCCCGGGGTGGTGATCACCGTCGGCTCGCTGAGCAAGGTGGTGTGGGGCGGCATGCGGCTGGGCTGGATCCGGGCCTCGGCCGGCCAGATCGCGCAGCTCGCGCGGATCAAGTCCATCCACGACCTGGGCAGCGCGGTGCTCGAACAGCTCGCCGCGGCCGAACTGCTGCCCGCGCTGCCGGAGATCGCCCGCCGCCGCGGTGACCAGCTGCGGGAGCGGCACGACCACCTGTGCGGGCAACTCGCCGAACGACTGCCGGGCTGGCGGTTCCGGCAGGCGGGCGGCGGGCAGTGCCTGTGGGTGCGGCTGCCCAGTGGGGACGCCTCCGCCTACGCCCAGGTCGCGCTGCGGCACGGCGTGGCGGTGCTGCCGGGGGACTCGCTGTCCATGGACGGCAGCGGCGCCGACCACCTGCGCATCCCGTTCACCGCCCCGCCCGAGGACCTCACCGAGAGCGTGGTCCGGCTCGCCGCCGCCTGGCGGGCCTACCGGCGCACCGGGCACGCCCCGGCCGCGGTGCACGCCATGGTGGTGTGATCTGCCCCTGTTCACCCGCCGTTCCGGCCGTGTTCGGACTTCGGGTTGCCGCCGTTGAGGTTGGTGTTCCTAACATCCGGCCATGAGTGACGGACCCTCGGCGAACCGGCGCGCCTTCCTGCGCACCAGCGGCCTGCTCGGTGTGAGCGCGACCATGCTGGGCGGCGTGGCCCTGCCCGCGCACGCCGCGCCCGAGGAGGCCGGGGCGGCGAGCCACCGGGGCGCGGACACCGACAACCCGCGTTTCACCCTCGCCGTGGTGCCGGACACCCAGTACCTCTTCGACCTCGACCGCGGCGACCGGGAACCCCTGGAAGCCACCTTCGAGTACGTGCTCGACCAGGCCAGGGAACAGAACATCGTGTTCCTGGCCCACCTCGGCGATGTCACCGAGAACGGCCGGCCCGAGGAGATCGCCGAGGCCGACCGCGCCTTCCGGGTGCTCGACCGGCGACGTTTCCCCTACAGCGTGCTGGCAGGCAACCACGACATCAACTCGCGCACCGACGACCAGCGCGGCCGCAGCCCCTACCTGGATGCCTTTGGGCCGCACCGGTTCCGGCACTCGCCGACCTTCCGGGGCGCCGCGCCGGGCGGCTACAACAGCTACCACGTCTTCCGCGCCGCCGGCCGGGACTGGCTGCTGCTGGCCCTGGATTGGCGGGTCTCGGCCGGCGGCTACGCCTGGGTGCGGCAGGTACTGGCCAAACACCCGAAGCTGCCGGTCATCCTCACCACGCACGAACTCGTGCACGCCGACGGCGGCACCGGCGTGGCCGAGCTTTCCGTGGCGGGACAACAGATGTGGGACCAGCTCATCGCCGAGGAAGACCGGATCTTCCTGACCCTCAACGGGCACTTCTGGCCGCCCGGCCGCACCACGTTGCGCAACAAGGCGGGCACCGAGACGCACCTGCACATCGCCAACTACCAGGACCGCTACTACGGCGGCAGCGCCATGCTCCGGCTCTACCACTTCGACCTGGCGCGCAACGTGATCGACGTGGAAACCGTCTCGCCGTGGCTGCTCGGGCGCAAGCCGGAACGGCTGAACGTGCTGGAGCGGCAGGAGATCCAGCGCACCGGGCCCGCCGACCGGTTCACCGTGGAGATCGACTTCACCGAGCGGTTCCGCCGGTTCGCGCCGCCGCCGGTCCGCCCGGCCCGGCCCGCGCGCGAGCTGCTGATCCCCGGCACGGTGGCCTACTGGCGCTTCGACCAGGCCGGGAAATACGCCGACCTGTCCGGCCACGGCAACCACCTCACCAGGGACGCGCTGCCCGGCGCGCCGGCCGACACGCTCACCCACACCGCCGAACACCACCCGGACCAGCCCGGCCACGGCAGCCTGCGCCTGCGCGGCGGCGGCTACCTGCGCACCGCGGCCGACGCGCCGCTGACCCGGCTGACCTTCTCCCGCGGCTACACCATCGAGGCGTTCGTCAAGCTGCCCAAGGACTTCGACGGCCGCCACGCCTGGTGCGGGCTGTTCACCACGGTCGCCACCGGCGCGGACGCCGGCAAGACCGGCGACGACCCGCACGAGCCCCTGGCCACGCTGAACCTCTCCGACGGGGCCGCGTTCCAGTGGGCGGTGTTCCCGCGCAACCAGGAGGGCCTGTCCACCAACTGGGGCCACGAACTGCCGCGCGAGCACTGGTGGCACGTGGCCGTGGTCAACGACGGCCGCCGCAGCGTGCTGCACGTGGACGGCGCGCCACTGCTGCGCAACCCCGACACCCCGGCGATCGGCATCCCGGCCGCGGCCGGCGGCTGGGTGATCGGGGCCTACGCCTATGGGCGGAAGGTGGAGAAGAGCTACTACGGCTGGCTCGGCGATTTGCGGATCGTGGACCGCGCGCTTCAGCCGGGGGAGTTCCTGATCGGGCGCTGACCAGCGCGGGTTCAGCGCATTCAGTGAATGACCGGTGCTTGTCCGGGCCGCCGCGGGCTGTGAGGGTTCCACCCAGACTTGTGTTCGACCCAGCTAAGGAGACAGCGGTGGCCCGACAGGGTTTCAGGTGGCTGCGCAGAACAGGGGCGGTGACCGCGGTGGCGGTGGTCGCGGCCACCGCGCTGGCCGGCACCGGCGCGGCGGCGTCCGATGAGGAGAACCTCCAGCAGTTCGGCCTGGAGTCGGTGCAGTGGGCGCCGTGCCCCGACGCGGTGTTCGTCAACGACCCCCAAGCTGACCGCACCCGGTTCGGCTGCGCCACCTACAAGGTGCCGATCGACTACCGCAAGCCCAGCACCGGCTCGGTGGAGATCGCGCTGCTCCGGCGGCTGGCCGACGATCCGGCCCGCCGGATCGGCTCGATGTTCATCAACCCCGGCGGGCCCGGCGGCTCCGGCTACCTCGGCCCGATCCGGGCCGACCGGCGCTACGGCGCCGAGGTGCTCAAGCGGTTCGACATCGTCGGCTTCGACCCGCGCGGGGTGGCCCGCAGCAGCCCGCTGCGCTGCTTCACCACCGCCGAGGACGCGGAGAAGGTGTTCTCCCGGCAGCCCTCAGTGCCGTTCACCGCGCAGGAGGTCCGGGACGCCGTCCAGGCCGGCAAGGACTACAGCGCGGCCTGCGCGAAGAACGCCGGACCGCTGCTCCGGCACATGTCCACCAAGGACGTGGTCCGGGACCTGGACGTGCTCCGGCAGGCCGTGGGCGATGAGAAGCTGACCTTCGTCGGCTTCTCCTACGGCACCCTGATCGGGTCGACCTACGCCAACATGTTCCCCAAGCGGACCCGGGCGATCGTCATCGACGGCAACGTCGACCCCGAACTGCGCACCGGCGACGGCCTGGAGTCCGACCGGCAGCGCGCCGAGGGCTTCGAGCTGGCCCTGGACGGCTTCCTCAAGCGGTGCACGGCGGCCGGTCCGAAGTGCGCCTTCAGCGAGGGCGACACCCGGAAGAAGTTCGACGCGCTGCGCACCCGGCTGCAGCAGGAGCCGATCACCCTGCCCACCGGGGCCAAGCTGACGCTGAGCGCCTTCACCAGCAACGTCAGCAGCGCCATGTACGGCGCGGCCAACTTCGCGCCGCTGGCCGTGGCCCTGCAGCAGGCATACACCGCGATGACCCCGGCCGACGCGGGCATCATGATCGAATCGGCCCCCGCGGGCCCCTCGGACTTCCTGACCAGGAACAACCCGCAGGCCAAGCGGGACGCCCTGGCCGACACGCCCTACACCGCCGACGACTCCTTCTACGGCGTCAACTGCATCGACAAGCCCTACCTGCGGCTGTCCGCGGCCTACCCGGTGATCGCCAAGATCTGGGAGAAGCAGTTCCCCACCTTCGGCCGCTTCCAGGCCTTCGACGCGGTGCCCTGCGCCAGCTGGCCCGGCGGCTCGGACCGGTACGCCGGACCCTGGCACAAGAAGACGGCGAACCCGATCGTGGTGATCGGGAACTATTACGACCCGGCCACCCCGTACGCGTTCTCGCAGCGGATGGCCAAGCAGCTCGGCTCGGCCCGCCTGGTCAGCGTGGACTCCTTCGGCCACGCCATCCTGGGCCGCTCCAAGTGCGCCGACGACATCACCACCGCCTACCTGTCCGAGCTGAAGGCCCCGGCCGACGGGATCGTCTGCCAGCCCAACGCCCAGCCCTTCGCGTGAGCCGCTGAACCCGGCCTGCCGCACGTCCGCACGACCCCGTCCCGGCCTCCGGGGCGGGGTCGCGCGCGTGCCGGAGCCGCTGTCGATCTGTGTTATCGATTAACCAACAAGAGCGCTCGGTCTGCCAGCGACTTTCGGCCGTTCTCGGAGAACGGACAGTCGAGTGGAGGCAGCACAACGTGCCCGCATCGGAACGGTCACGAGGGGTGAAATCCTTTGCCCGCGCATGACCAGACTGCACGCCTTGAGTGAATGGGCGGGAGGGCACAAGGAGATGCGCAAGTCAGGCACGCTCGGCTTCCGTGCTGCGGCGGCCGTGCTGGTGGCGATGGTCCTCATCGCCGGCTGCGGCACCGCGCCGGAGGAGGAGGCCAGGGACGTTTCGGTGGTCAACCGGGCCGCCAAGACCAAGAAGCTCACCATCGGCATCGCCTATGACCAGCCTGGCCTGTCCGAACGGGTGGCGGAAGGCAAGTTCGAAGGCTTCGACGTGGACGTGGCCGAGTATGTGGCCAGGGAACTCGGCGTGGACGCGGGCAGCATCACCTGGCGGGAGACCAGGGCGGGGGACCGGGAGAAGTCGCTGCGGGACGGCTCGGTGGACCTGGTGGTGACCTCGTTCTCCATCACCGAGGACCGCAAGACCCGGATCGCCTTCGCCGGGCCGTACTTCATCGCCGGGCAGGGCCTGCTGGTCCGGTTGAACACCAACGACATCACCGGTCCGGAGTCGTTGAACGGCAAGAAGCTGTGCACGGTGCCGAACACCACCTCCGCGCAGACCATCAAGGACCGCTTCGCCAAGACCACGCAGCTGGTGGAGTACTTCCGGTACTCCGAGTGCATCAGCGCCCTGCTGCTGGGCAACGTGGACGCGGTGACCACCGACGACGTGATCCTGGCCGGGTACGCCGCGCAGAACCCGGAGCTGCTCAAGGTGGTGGGCAAGCCGTTCAACCCGGAGCGGTACGGGATCGGCATCGCCATCGAGGACCTGCCCGGCAAGGGCAAGGTGAACTCCGCGATCGAGAAGATGATCAGCAGCGGGGAGTGGAAGAAGTCCCTGGACAAGAACATCGGCCCGTCCGGCTATCCGGTTCCGGTGCCGCCCGCGGTGACCGAGCGCTGAGGTCTGTCCACACAGGACGGGGCGGGAAGACCATCGGCCTTCCCGCCCCGCCTCAGTTCTGCTCAGGTGGTCAGCTGCGGACCATCTTGCGCAGCACGTACTGCATGATGCCGCCGTTGCGGTAGTAGTCCGCCTCGCCGGGGGTGTCGATGCGCACGACCGCGTCGAACTCGACCTTCTCGCCATCGGTCTTGGTCGCGGTGACCTGGACCGTGCGCGGGGTGGTGCCGTTGTTCAGTTCGGTCACGCCGGCGAAGTCGTAGGTCTCGGTGCCGTTGAGCCCCAGGGTGGCCGCGGTCTGGCCTGCCGGGAACTGCAGCGGCAGCACGCCCATGCCGATCAGGTTCGAGCGGTGGATGCGCTCGAAGGACTCGGCGATGACCACCCGGACGCCCAGCAGGCTGGTGCCCTTGGCCGCCCAGTCCCGGGAGGAACCGGAGCCGTATTCCTTGCCGGCCAGGACCACCAGCGGGATGCCCGCCTCGGCGTAGGCCGCGCTGGCCTCGTAGATGGTGGTCTGTTCGCCGTCGGCCAGGAAGTTGCGGGTGAAGCCGCCTTGGACGTCGTCCAGGAGCAGGTTGCGCAGCCGGATGTTGGCGAAGGTGCCGCGGATCATGACCTCGTGGTTGCCGCGGCGGGAGCCGTAGCTGTTGAAGTCCTTGCGGGCCACGCCGTGCTCGCTGAGGTACTTGCCCGCGGGCGAGTCCGGCTTGATCGAACCGGCCGGGCTGATGTGGTCGGTGGTGACCGAGTCGCCCAGCAGGGCCAGCACCCGGGCGCCGCTGACGTCGGTGACCGGCTTGGTGGCCATCTCCATGCCCTCGAAGTACGGGGGCTTGCGCACGTAGGTGGAGTCATCGGCCCACTCGAAGGTCTTGCCCGTGGGGGTGGGCAGAGACTTCCAGCGCTCGTCACCGGCGAAGACGTCGGCGTAGTCCTTGACGAACATCTCCGAGTTGATCGAGGTCGCGATGACGTCCTGGATCTCCTGCGGGGTGGGCCAGATGTCGGCCAGGAACACCGGCTTGCCGTCCGGGTCGGTGCCCAGCGGTTCGGTGTTGAGGTCCAGGTCCATGGTGCCCGCGAGGGCGTAGGCCACCACCAGGGGCGGGGAGGCCAGGTAGTTCATCTTGATGTCGGGGCTGATCCGGCCCTCGAAGTTCCGGTTGCCGGAGAGCACCGAGACCACCGACAGGTCGTTGTCGTTGATGGCCTTGGAGATCTCCTCCGGCAGCGGGCCGGAGTTGCCGATGCAGGTGACGCAGCCGTAACCGACCAGGTGGAAGCCGAGCTTCTCCAGGTACGGCAGCAGTTCGGCCTTCTCGTAGTAGTCCATGACGACCTTGGAGCCCGGCGCCAGGGAGGTCTTCACCCACGGCTTGCGGGTCAGGCCGCGCTCCACCGCGTTCTTGGCCAGCAGGGCCGCGCCCAGCATCACCGAGGGGTTGGAGGTGTTGGTGCAGGAGGTGATCGAGGCGATCGCCACGTGCCCGTGGTCCAGGGTGGTCTCGGTGCCGTCGGCCAGGGTCACCGGGACGGTACGGTGCGGGCGGGCGCCGTTGGCGCGCGAGTTGCTCGCCGGGGCGTCGGAGGCCGGGAAGGACTCCTCGCTGGCCTCGTCCACGCCGTCCTCGTCCGCGACGTAGTTGCGGATGTCGGTGTGGAACTGCTCCTTGGCCCCGGACAGCGAGATCCGGTCCTGCGGCCGCTTCGGGCCTGCGATGGAGGGGACCACCGTGGACAGGTCCAGTTCCAGGTGCTCGGAGAAGTCCGGCTCGGCGGCCGGGTCGTGCCAGAGGCCCTGCTCCTTGGCGTAGGCCTCGACCAGCGCGAGCTGCTCGGCGCTGCGGCCGGTCAGGCGCAGGTAGTCCACGGTCTCCTGGTCGATCGGGAAGATCGCGGCGGTGGAGCCGAACTCGGGGCTCATGTTGCCGATGGTGGCGCGGTTGGCCAGCGGCACCGCGGTCACGCCCGAGCCGTAGAACTCGACGAACTTGCCGACCACGCCGTGCTTGCGCAGCATCTCGGTGATGGTCAGCACCAGGTCGGTGGCGGTGGCGCCGGGGGGCAGCTCGCCGTGCAGCTTGAAGCCGACCACGCGCGGGATCAGCATGGACACCGGCTGGCCGAGCATCGCGGCCTCGGCCTCGATGCCGCCCACGCCCCAGCCGAGCACGCCGATGCCGTTGACCATGGTGGTGTGGCTGTCGGTGCCGACCACGGTGTCCGGGTAGGCCTGGCCGTTGCGGATCATCACCACGCGCGCCAGGTGTTCGATGTTGACCTGGTGCACGATGCCGGTGCCCGGCGGGACGACCTTGAACTCGTCGAAGGCGGTCTGGCCCCAGCGCAGGAACTGGTAGCGCTCGCGGTTGCGCTCGTACTCCAGGTCCACGTTGCGCTCGAAGGCGTCCGGGCGGCCGAAGATGTCGGCGATCACCGAGTGGTCGATCACCAGTTCGGCGGGTGCCAGGGGGTTGACCTTCGAGGGGTCGCCACCGAGCTGGGTGACGGCCTCGCGCATGGTGGCCAGGTCAACGACACAGGGCACGCCGGTGAAGTCCTGCATGATCACCCGGGCCGGGGTGAACTGGATTTCGGTGGCGGGATCGGCCTTCGGGTCCCAGCTGCCCAGGGCGCGGACGTGGTCGGCGGTGATGTTCGCGCCGTCCTCGGTGCGCAGCAGGTTTTCCAGCAGGATCTTCAGGCTGTACGGCAGGCGCTGGGCGCCCTCCACGGCGCTGAGTCGGAACACCTCATAGGAGGCGTCGCCGACGGTCAGCGTGCCGCGTGCGCCGAAGCTGTCTTTGCTCACGGGTGCGGTCACGTGCAACTCCATCTCGCGGCGGTGCGTGCAAGTTCGGGGAACGAGGGCGAGTCTTGCGCACCCGGGCCGAGTGCGCCGCCGTGCCCTCCTGGCTCTAACAGTACGCTTGTCCTATATTCAGGTTCAACCGGGGGTGACGCGTGTCGGGTTGGATGGGACGTGGCACCGGACACACCGGGGGAGCGAGAGGACTGGGGATGCTGCGGCTGGAGGGGGTCGGCAAGCGCTACGGGCGTGGCCGGCTGGTGCTGAGCGAGGTCGAGCTGACCTTGCCCGGCGGGCAGACCACAGTGGTGCGTGGCCGCAACGGGTCGGGCAAGTCCACCCTGCTCCGGGTGGTCGCGGGTGTGTGCCAGCCGAGCCTGGGGCGGGTGCGCGGCAGGCCGGCGCAGGTGGGCTACGTGCCCGAACGGTTCCCGGCACACCTGCGGCTTTCCCCGCGGGACTACCTCCGACACCTGGGCGCCCTCCGCGGTCAGGCCCGCGCGGTCACCGAGTCCCGGATCGAGGAACTGCTCACCCGGCTGGCCTTCGCCGGGGAGCCGGACGAGCCGATGAACCGGCTCTCCAAGGGCAACACGCAGAAGATCGCGGTGACCCAGGCCCTGCTCGCGCCAACTGGGCTGCTGGTGCTGGACGAGCCGTGGGCCGGCCTGGACACCACCGCCGCCGGGGTGCTGGGCGAACTGCTCGCCGAGGCCGCGGCGGCGGGGACGAACGTGCTGCTCATCGACCACGAGGAGCATCACGAGCTGATCCGCCGGGACCGCCTGGTGGAGATCGCCGACGGCCGGATCCGGGTGCACGAGACCAGCCACGACGACCTGGTCGAACTGACCCTGCGGGTGCCCGCGCACCGGGCCGACGCGCTGCGCGCCACCGCCCGCGAACTCGGCGGCGGCGAGGTGACCCGGTGACCGTGCTGACCCGCCACCTGGCCCTGCTCCGCTACCTGGCCGCCGACCTGCTGCGCGCCCAGGTCTTCTTCCTGCCCGCGCTGGTGTTCCTGGCCGTGCTGGGCATGCTCAACAGCGGCGACCCCGGTCCGCCGCTGTCGGCCTACCAGGGCACCGCGCTGGTCCTCTACCCGGTGGCGGCCGCGCTGACCATGGTCATCTGCAACGCCGAGGACCCGGTCCAGCGGCAGGTCACCCTGGTCACCGCACGCGGCTGGGGCCGGGTGCTCGCCGCGCTGGTCACCCTGGCGGTACTGGCCCTGCTGACCCTCATCGCCATTGCGCTGCTCGTGCCCCTGGTCGTCAACCCGCGTCCGCAGCCACCCAGCCTGCTGCTCGCCGGCGCCCTCGCCCACCTGGGCAGCGGGCTGCTCGGCGTGGCCCTCGGACTGCTCTGCGCCCGCCCGCTGCTGCACCGCCCGGTGCACGCGGTCAGCACCATCCTGCTCGGCGTGGTCCTGGTCATCTTCCTCGGCCGGATCCCACCCATCGGCAACCTGATGACCCTCCTCGAAGGCGCCGACGGCACGCACGCCCTCGGCCAGCTTGCCCTCAACGTCACCCTGTCCGCGGGGTTGCTCGCCGCCACGGTCGCCCTGGTGCACGCACTCGGCCGAAAACGACTGTGAGACAAGGAGAACCACCATGATCCACCACGTCCAACTGGCAGGCCCACCCGGCTGCGAGGACACCATGCGCGCCTACTACACCGGCGTGCTCGGCTGGACCGAGATCCCCAAACCCCCGCTGCTGGCCGCCCGCGGCGGCTGCTGGTTCGCCGTGCCCGGCGGCGGCGAGCTGCACATCGGCGCCGAGGACGGCTTCCGGCCCTCGGCCAAGGCCCACCCCGCCTTCATCACCGACGTGCACACCCTGGCCGGCGTCCTCACCGCCGCAGGCCACCAGGTGAACTGGGCGGACCCAGCCGAGATCCCCGGCCGAGACCGCTTCCACACCACCGACCCAGTCGGCAACCGCCTCGAATTCCTCGCCACCTGACCCCAGGACCCCCCACGCGGAGTGTTGGCCGTTCTCGTACGCCGAGTTGGCCCAACTGGTACGCCGGTTTGGCCCAACTGGTACGCCGAGTTGGTCCAACTGGGCGGCGGGCGGCGGGCCCTCGGTCCGAAGTGGGCACAACCGCGTCGCACAACGGCCAACGTGGCGTACGACAACGGCCAACGTGGTGTACCAGAACGGCCAACACGCGGTGTGTTGGTTCTTGGGGGACCGTTTGGCGACTGGTGGGGCTCGTCTGCCGCTGGGTCACCCGGCGGGGGGAAGGGGTGAGCTGACAGCGGGAACCTGGGCTCACTACCGTCGGTGGCCATTCGGACGAACCGGAGGAGCCTGAACGATGCGGGTACCGTTGACCGTCGCCGACTTCCTTGACCGGGCGGAGACCGTCTTTCCCAGCAGCACCGCGGTGATCGACGAACCCAGCCAGCCGGCCGCGGTGGTGCCGGCCACGACCTATGGCGAGATGGCCCGGCGGGCGCGGGCCTGGCAGGCCGGGCTGGACCGGCTCGGGGTGGGCGAGGGCGAGCGGGTCGCCGTGGTCAGCCACAACTCGGCCCGGCTGCTCGAACTGTTGCACGCGGTCCCGGCCAGCGGGCGGATCTGCGTGCCGGTGAACTTCCGGCTGCGGCCGGAGGAGATCGACTACATCATCGGCCACAGTGGCGCCTCGGTGCTGCTGGTCGATCCCGAACTCGCGCCCGCGCTGACCGGGACCACCGCCCGGCACAAGTTCGTCCTCGGCGAGCAGACCGAGGCCGAGGTGATGCGCTTCGACACCGAGCCGAGGGCCTGGGCCGCGCCCGATGAGGACGCGACCGCCACCATCAACTACACCTCCGGCACCACCGCCCGCCCCAAGGGCGTGCAGATGACCCATCGCAACATCTGGATCAACGCGATGACCTTCGGCCTGCACGCCAGGGTCTGGGAACGCGATGTCTACCTGCACACGCTGCCGATGTTCCACTGCAACGGCTGGGGCATGCCCTTCGCCGCCACCGGGCTGGGCGTGCCGCAGGTGGTGCTGCGCAAGGTCGACGGCGCCGAGATCCTGCGCCGGGTGCAGCAGCACGGCGTCACGCTGGCCTGTGGCGCGCCCGCGGTGTGGAACCTGGTGCTGGACGCCGCGCAGGACTGGGACGGCGAGATCCCCGGCCGGGACAAGGTGCGCATCGTGTGCGCGGGCGCGCCGCCGCCCACCCGCACCATCGCCCGCATCGAGGAGGAACTCGGCTGGCAGTTCCAGCAGCTCTACGGCCTCACCGAGACCTCGCCCTTCCTCACCTTCAACCGCACCCGCCCCGCCGACACCGATCTCTCCACCGACGAGCGGGCCCGCAAGCTCTCCCGCGCGGGCGCGCCCGGCATCGGCGTGCGGCTCAAGATCTCCGGCACCGGCGAGGTGCTGGCCCGCGCCAACACCGTGCTCGGCGGCTACTGGGAGAACCCGGCGGCCACCGAGGCGGCCCTGGAAGGCGGCTGGTTCCACACCGGCGACGGCGGCACCCTGGACGAGGAGGGCCACCTGACGATCTCCGACCGCAAGAAGGACGTGATCATCACCGGCGGGGAGAACGTCTCCTCCATCGAGGTCGAGGACTGCGTGTTCAGTCACCCGTCCGTGGCTGAAGTAGCCGTCATCGGAGTACCGGATGACAAATGGGGTGAAACGATCAAGGCGCTGGTCGTGGTGAGCGAGGGCGCGCAGGTCAGCGAGGCCGACATCATCGCGCACTGCAAGCAAAAGCTGGCCGGCTACAAGGCGCCGACGACAGTCGAGTTCCGCGAGTCCATTCCGCGCACGGCCACCGGGAAAATCCAGAAGTTCAAGCTTCGCGAGCCCTACTGGGCCGGTTTGGACCGCAAGGTGAACTAGACCCTTTACCGGATCGTTTCCGCAGCTCGGGGCACCTCGTGTGCCCCGAGCTTTTTTGTGCACAGCGTGTGTGCTGAATGCCTCAATCGGGCGACATTGTCCCCAGTAAATGTGACACGTGTGAGGGATGAGGCGCGTGTTCATGTTGAGATCACTGGCGACTGGTGGGGCTGAATGTCACAGTTGCTCAGCGTGTCCGACCGCAGCCGTTCGGTACCCGGCGTGTAGGCCGAGCGGGGGTTGGCGGCTGGGCGCGACCGGCGGAGGGAAGGTTCGGAGGTGGGCGACATGCCGACACGACGGAACCTCGTCTTGGGCTTGGCGATGACCGCGCTGGCGGCCGCGCTACTGGCGGGCACGCCCGGCGTGGCGGTCGCCGTGCCGCCGCCACCGCCCAACCCCAGCGACGCCGACATCCGCGACGGGCGCGCCCAGGTCGACTCCAAGGCGGGCGAGGTCGGCAGGCTGGCCAACGAACTCAGCCGGGCCGAGGCCCGCCTGGACGAGCTGATGGCCGACGTCGAACTCCGCCGCGAGGAGGCGATGAAGGCCCTGGTCGACCTGGAAGCCGCCCAGGAGGTCGCGGACCGGGCCAAGGCCGAGGCCCGCGGCGCCCGCGCCGAGGCCGACGCCGCCGCCAAGGCCATCGACGACCTGCGCGCCAAGGCCGACGTCTTCGTCGCCGCGACCTACCAGAACGGCAACCTGCTCGACACCACCGGCGCGCTGTTCACCGCCAAGAACCCCCAGGAGATCCTGGACCGCACCGAGATGCTGGAGCTGATCAGCGGCTCCCAGGCCAACGTCCTGGAAGTCATGCGCCGGGCGCGCACGGACAAGGCCAACAAGGACTCGCTGGCCCGCAAGGCCCTGGAACTGGCCGAGGCCAAGCAGAACGAGGCCGAGGCGGCCAAGCGGGTCGCGGACAAGGCCCAGGCCGTGGCCGTGCAGGCGGGCAGCACCCAGGAAGCGCGGGCCAACGAGATCGAGGCCACCAGGACCTCGGTGGAGAAGCAGCTCTTCGAGGCGCGCAACCACGTCAGCGGCCTGCAGGGCCAGCGGCAGCGCTACGAGGACTGGCTGGCCGCCAAGCGGCGCGAGGAAGAGGAACGGCAGCGCCGCGAGGCCGAGGAAGCCCGCCGGGCCGCCGCGGCCGCCGCCGCGCAGGGCCGCCCGGCCTCCCGCCCGCAGACCGCGGCCAGGCCCACCGTCGCCCCGGCCCCCGGCCGCGGCGTGCAGATCGCGATCAACCGCGCGCTCGCCCAGCTCGGCGTGGTCTACGCCTGGGGCGGCGGCAACGGCTCCGGCCCCACCCGCGGCATCCGGGACGGTGGCGTGGCCGACTCCTACGGCGACTACCGCAAGGTCGGCTTCGACTGCTCCGGCCTGATGATCTACGCCTACGCCGGGATCGGCATCAACCTGCCGCACTACAGCGGCTACCAGTACAACTACGGCCGCCGGGTGCCGCTGTCCCAGATGGCAGCGGGCGACATGCTGTTCTGGGCCACCGGCGGGCGCATCCACCACGTGGCGATGTACCTGGGCGGCGGCCGGATGGTCGAGGCCCCACACTCCGGCTCCCGGGTACGGATCTCACCGGTGCGCTACGGCGGGCTGATGCCCTACGCGGTGCGCCTGGTCTGACCGGTCAGCGACCCAACCGGGCCGCGAGACCGTCGAGCACGCAGTCCAGGCCGAACGCGAACTCGGTGTCGGGGCCGAGTTCCTCGGCTTCGTGCACGCGGCGGGCGAGCATCGGGTGCTCGCCCGCCGCGAGCACCTCGCTGATGTAGGGGCCCACGCTGCGCTGCCACTGCTCCTCGGTCAGGCCGGTGCGCTGCTCGGCGCGCCGGGCAGCCTGCTGGTTGGCCACCGAGCCCAGCACGTAGGCGTGCACGGCGCCGAGCGCCTGGGCGGCCAGGGTGATGTCGGGGGTGAGCGCGACGGCGGCGCGCAGCGCGGATTCCGACCGCCGCAACGAGTTGGGGCCGAGCGAGGGCCTGCCGGCCAGTTCGCCCGCCAGCCACGGGTGCCGCAGCAGGGTCGCGCGCAGCGAGTGCGCGACCGCGGCCAGGTCGGCGCGCCAGTCCCGCGCGGGCTCGGGGAGCGAGTCCTCGCCCTGTGCCGCGTCGACCATCAGGTCCACCAGTTCGTCGCGGTTGGTGATGTAGCGGTAGAGGGTGGCCGTCCCGGAACCGAGGTCGCCCGCGACCCGGCGCATCGACACCGCGGCCAGGCCCTCCGCGTCGGCCACGGCCAGCGCCGCGGCCACGTACTGGTCCACCCCCGGCGCACGTCGGCGCGGTTCGGGGCGGGGCCTGGTCCACACCGACCAAGGAGCGGGTTCGGTCACGGGTGGTTCCTTTCTCCGTTGACCGGCATCCTACCTTCTGGCTACGGTGTAGCCATGACAGATACAACGTATCCAGAAGTGCCGGTGCTGGTGGTCGGCGGTGGCAGCGTCGGGCTGCTCGCCGCGGCACTGCTCACCCACCACGGCGTCCCCACGATGCTCGTCGAACGCCGGTCCGGGCCCTCGGCCCACCCGCGCGCCACCGGCATCGGGCCGCGCACCGTCGAGATCCTCCGCGAACTCGGCCTGGACGCCGCCGTCGACGCCGTCGCGGTCGACCTCCGCGGCGCCACGGCCAAGGCGGTGGCCCGGACCGTGGCCGAGATGGGCGCGGGCGACGTGGTGACCGTGCCCATGCCCGCCCCGCCCGCCCCGCCCGCCGCCGAACTGGACACAACGCCGTTCCGGCTGCGCGGGGTCTGCGCGCAGGACCGCCTCGACGCCGTGGTGGCGGCCGACCTGGCGCGCCGCGGCGCGGAGCTGCGCTGGTCGACCCGCCTGGTCGGGATCACCCAGGACGCCGGCGGGGTCGAGGTCGAACTGGACGGGCCCGACGGCCGCTACTCGGTGCGCTGCGCGTACGTGGTGGCCGCCGACGGCACGCACAGCGCCGTGCGGACTGCGCTGGGCGTGCGCACCTCCGGGGCGGGCGACCTGGGCAAGTCGATGATCAACATCCTGTTCCACGCCGACCTCCGGCCCCACCTGCGGGGAATGTCCTTCGGCACCTGCACGATCACCACACCGGCGGCGCCCGGGCTGCTGGCGACCGTGGACGGCGAGACGAACTGGGTCTTCCACATCGCCTGCGACGTCGACGGGGGCGAGCGCCCCGAGGACTTCACGCCCGAGCGCTGTGTCGCGGTCGTCCGGGCGGCGGTCGGCGATCCGGGCCTCGCCGTGGAGGTGCGCAGCGTGCTCCCGTGGCGGCCCTGCAGTGTCCTGGCCGACCGCTTCGCGCTCGGCCGGGTGTTCCTCGCCGGCGACGCCGCGCACACCGTGTCACCGCTGGGCGCGTTCGGCCTCAACACCGGGGTCGCGGACGCGCACAACCTGGCGTGGAAGCTGGCTGCCGTGCACCACGGCGCGGCGGGCGCCGGGCTGCTCGACACCTACCGGCAGGAGCGCGAGCCGGTCGCCGCGGCGACGATGGACCAGGCCACGCGCAGGCTCGCCGACCCGGCGCTGCACTGGGGGCTTGGACCGGAGGCCGACGCCGCCAGGGCGGCCGCGGGGGTGTGGGCGGCGCCGGTCGTGCACCTGGGCCAGCGGTACGACTCGGCCGCCGTCGTCGATGCTCGGCCGGAACTTCCGTCCACAGTGGACCTGGCGGTGGCGCTGGACGGGTCGCCGGGGTCCCGGGTGCCGCACGCGTGGGTCGACGGGGTCTCCACGCTCGACCTGGTCGCGTCCCGGTGGACCCTGCTGGCAGGCGCCGCGGGGGACCGGTGGCTTGATGCCGCGGCGGCGGCCGGACTGCCGGCGCACCGGGTTCGCGCACCGTGGCTGTCCGAGGACGGGGCCCTGCTCGTGCGACCGGACGCGATCGTCGCGATGCGGGTCACGACGCCGGTCCCGGACCCGGCGCGGTTCCTTACCGAAGTCCTGGACCAGGTGCTGGCCCGGCCGGTCCCGGCCCCGTGCGCCTGACCGGGGCGCCTCGGCGCAGGCGCTCGGCCGCCTGCACCCGGACGGCGTTGCCGCACACCGGTTTGTCGCCGTGCAGTGCCTCCCAGCGGGCGTTGTGCACGGCCGGCCACAGGCTGGCCGCCCACGCGATCTCCTGCTCCGCCTTGGTGAACCGGCGTCGCCGGATCTCCTGATACGCGGCCAGGAACGCGGCGGAACTCTCGATCGGGGCCAGGGTCGGCGGCGAGGCGCTGGCGAAGGTCCCGGATGCCGCGCCCACCAGGGCCGCCTCGGGCTGCCAGGCCAGGCTGTCCCAGTCGTGCACGGCCCACACGTTTCCGTTGCGCCAGCGCAGGTTCTGCGCCTCGAAGTCGGCGTGGCCCAGCACACACGGCAGGTCGGCGGCCAGCAACCGCGCGCGGGCCCGCTCGGCCGTGTCGACGACGTAACCGGGCACGGCACGCTGGTCCCGTTCGTCGAGGAAGCCGATCGCGGGCCACAGCCCGGAATCCCGGTGATCCCACCGCGCCCAGCGCGGATTCGGCAGCGGCGGCGGCACGGTCACCTCGGTCAGTGCGGCCATCAGCCGGGCGAACACCGCCGCGTAGCGCACCGCGACCGCCGGCGAATCACCGCGCAGCAGGTCACCGCCGGGCCGGGACTGCTCGGCGTGCACGGCCAGCGCGCCGACCCCGACCACCGGCGTGACCGGCCGGGGACACGGGAATCCCCGCTCCGCCAACAGTTTCTGCGCGGCCACACAGGACGCGGCCCGGCCGTCGTCCGTCCGTGCCTTCACCACTACGTCCCGCCCGCCGGCCAGCCGCAGCCCGTACACCGCCGAGATCGACCGCAGCGCGAACCGCACGCCGACCGGCTCGGCCCCCAGCACGTCCACACACCAGCCCGGCAACCACTCCGGCAGCTCCTCCGGTGTCATCAGGGCTGCGCCGCGCACGGCTTTCCCGCGGCCATCGAGGAGGCGGAGGTGGTGATGATGGCGTTGAGCCGGTCCCTGGTCGAGGTCAGCCCGGCGATCTGGCCGTTGATCCGGTCCCGCTCGGTGGTCAGCCGGTCGAGCAGCTCCGGGGTCACCTCGCCGGTCAGCACACACGGCAGGATGCCCAGGATGGTCCGGCTGGACAGGCCGGCCGCGTAGAGCTGCTGGATCAGCTGGACCCGGCCGACCGCGCCGTCGGGATAGTGCCGCTGCCCGCTCGCGCTGCGCTCCGACACCAGCAGTTGCTGTTCCTCGTAGTACCGCAGCGCCCGGACACTCACGCCCGTCCTGGCCGCCAGCTCGCCGATGCGCATGCCCAGACCCATTCCTTGCCTGTTCGGACCCACCTGTTGCCTGTTCGCACTCAACCCTTGCCTCTGACGTCAACGTCAGGTTTTAGCTTAACGGCATGACCGAGATCCGGGGCAAACACGATGCCCGATTCGAGACCGTCCGCGCCGCGTTCGCGGAGAACGTGGCCACCGGCGAGGAACTGGGCGCGTCCCTGGTGCTCGACATCGACGGCGAGACCGTGCTCGACCTCTGGGGCGGCTACCGCGACCAGGCCCGCGGCACGGTGTGGGACGAGCACACCATCACCAACGTCTGGTCCACCACCAAGACCGTCACCAGCCTGGCGGCGCTGATGCTGGTGGACCGCGGCGACCTCGACCTGTACGCGCCGGTGGCGAAGTACTGGCCCGAGTTCGCCGCCAACGGCAAGGCCGAGATCGAGGTCCGCCACCTGCTCTCGCACACCTCCGGCGTCTCGGCCTGGGACCAGCCCGTCGTGGCCGAGGACGTCTTCGACTGGGAGCGCTCCACCGCGATGCTGGCCGCGCAGGCCCCGTGGTGGGAACCGGGCACCGCCTCCGGCTACCACCTGCTCAACTTCGGCCACCTGGTCGGCGAGGTCGTCCGCCGGGTGAGCGGCAAGCCGCTGAAGCGGTTCGTCGCCGAGGAGATCGCCGGCCCACTGGGCGCGGACTTCCAGATCGGCGCGGCCGAGCAGGACTGGGGCCGGATCGCGGACCTGGTACCGCCGCCGCCCCTGGACTTCGACCTGGAAGCGCTGGGTCCGGACAGCCTGATCGTCCGGGGCCTGACCGGACCGGTGATGACCGCGGAGGTGGCCAAGACCGCGGCCTGGCGCGGCGCGGACATCGGCGGGGCGAACGGGCACGGCAACGCCCGATCAGTGGCCAGGATGCTCTCCGCGCTCGCCCTCGGCGGCACGGTCGACGGCGTCCGGCTGCTGGGCCAGGACACCATCGAGGCCATCTTCACCGAGCAGGCCAACGGCATCGACCTCTCCCTGGGCATCCCGCTGCGCTGGGGGATCGGCTACGCCCTGCCCCGTCAGGACCTGCTGCCCTGGATCCCCGAGGGCAAGATCTGCTTCTGGGGCGGCTGGGGCGGCTCGATGATCATCATGGATCTGGAGCGGCGGATGACGATCTCCTACGTGATGAACCGGATGGCGCCCGGCATCATCGGCTCCGACCGCAGCGGGACCTACGTCAAGGCGATCTACGACGCGCTGCGCTGAGCCGTGGGCTCAGATCCCCGGCCAGCCGCGTTCCAGGTGGGCGAAGGCGGTGTCCAGGGCGGCCCTCGGGTCGTCGGCCCGCGCGGCCAGGTCGGGGATCTCCAGCACGTAGCGAGCCAGCAGTCGCAGCGACAGATCGTCCTCGGCCCGGCCGGTCTCCGCGGCGAGCACCCTGGTCAGCGCGGCCTCGGCGCCGGTCCACAGGGTGCGGGCGTGCGCGCGCAGCGCGGGGGTGGCCACCACCAGGTCGGTGCGGCGGCGGTAGTCCGGGCCAGGATCCGGGTGGAACGGACCGCGGGTGGCCAGGAACTCCTTGAGCGCCACCAGGATCGAGCTGGCCACCGGGCGCTCGCGGACCGCGGCGGTCAGCGCGGCCGCCCGTTCGGCGCCGTCGCCCAGGATCAGCGCCTCCTTGCCGCCGGGGAAATGCGCGAACAGGGTGGACACCGCGGTGTCCGCGGCCTCGGCGATCTGGGCCACGGTGACCTGGTCGAAGCCCCGCTCCAGGAACAGTCGCAGCGCCGCGTCGGCCAGCGCCTGGCGGGTGGCGGCCTTCTTGCGTTCCCGCCGCCCGGTTGTGGGAGTCCGCGCCATGCCCGGACCGTACCTGAACGGCTAGTGACTACAAAGTCGGAGTCATTGCGACTTTGTAGCAATTCCGGCTATCTTGCGTCCATGTCGTTCAACCAGCGGGCCGAGGGTCGGAACTTCCTGGTCACCGGAGGCAACGCGGGCATCGGGTACTTCGTCGCCGAACAGCTCGCGGCCACCGGCGCCACGGTGCTGCTCGGCAGCCGGAACCCGGCCAGGGCCGAGGCCGCGCTGACCTCGATCCGCACCAGGGTGCCCGGCGCGCGGGTCCGCCACCTGGCCATGGACCTGGCCGACCTGTCCTCGCTCAAGTCCACTGTGGACGATCTGGCGGTGGACCGCCTCGATGCGGTGGTGCTCAACGCGGGCGTGTACCTGGACGAGCCGGACCGCCGGCTGAGCGCCGAGGGCCACGAGTTGATGTTCGCCACCAACCACCTCGGCCACTTCGCGCTGATCGCGCACCTGGCCCCGCTGCTGGCCGCCACCGCGGGCAGCCGGGTGGTGACCACCGGCAGCCTCACCGCGAAATCGGTCGCCCTGGACTTCGACGACCTGCACAGCACCCGGGACTACCAGCCTGCCCGCAGCTACGCCCGGTCCAAGCTGGCCCAGATGCTGTTCGGGTTCGAGTTCGCCCGCCGGAGCAGCACGACGCTGAGCGTCATCACCCATCCCGGCGGCGCCCTGGATTCGCTCACCCCGTCCCGGCCGCCGGTGCACGTGCGCACCACCGGTCAGCGCCTGGGCGCGCTGCCGGCCGGGATGTTGTTGCAGGGCAAGGACAAGGCCGCCCGGATCGCGGTGCACGCGGTGCTGGACCCGGCGGTGCGCCCTGGCCAGTTGTGGCTACCGCGGGTGTTCGGCCTGCGAGGTGCGCCGAGGGAGGCGGCGGTGCGCGGGGTGTTCGCGGACCGCGCGGCTGCGGCCCGGCTGTGGCAGGTCAGCGCCGAGCTGACCGGGATCGAACCGGAGCTGGGCTGAGCCGCGACGGGTGTAGGCGGCCTGGGCGGCGCACCCGTTCAGCGTGTTCGTCGACTGGCGGCGATGTCGGTCGTCCAAGTGACGACACAGTCGGTGGTGTCGTTGCTGGGTAAGAGTTTCCCCGGAGTAGGTGGCGGGCAGGTTGCGGCTGCGGCACCCGGGCGAGCAGGCAGGTCGGGTGTGACACGAGGCGATCTACTCCTGGATCTATGCGCTGCCGGTGCCGGACTCGAACGGGTAGGTGTCGTGCCGCCTACCGGGCTTACCCGCCGTCAGGGCCGTGCACAGCCCGTCAACCAGGCCCCTCGGGCCAGTGAACCTCCCGCTTCCCGATCATGATGCCGGTGATCCGGCGGAACTTGGCAATCCTGGTCAAGCGCGCTGCGCCGGCATCGTCGCGGCCAGGCGCATCCGGTGTGGCTACCCTGCGGCCTTCGGCGGATAACCGAGCTGACCGAGGAACTCCGCGACGCCGCTCTGGGTCACCTCCTCGGCGATGCGCCCGTCCCGGAACGTGCTGATGCTGATTCCATTGACGACGACCTCCTGGCCCCATGGGCCGTTGTCCTCGGGCTTGGGCGCCCGCGGCGAGGCCAGACGGGGCTCCACCACCGTGCCGGTGAGCTGCCATTGCCACGCGATCCGGTCCTCTTCGGCGACCGTCCTGATCACCTTCATCTGCACGGCGCTGTATAGCCCCAGCCATCGGGCGGTTTCCGTGACGAGTTGGTCGATGCCCACGATCGGTGCCTCATCGCCCAGCCCGCACAGTCGCACGTCCTCCCACATGAACTCGGGAAACCGGTGCAACTGCTGCTTGTTCCAGATGGCGTCCGCGAAGCTGTGCACCACATCCGCGTTTGACATGCTCGTCGTCCTTTCCTCTCATGATGGGGATTCAGGTGGCAAGGGCGGAGACTGGGGCAACCCCGAGCGTGATCAGGGCGCCGATGAGATCGTCGATGGTGCCCGGTCCGCCGCTCTCCTGCTCACCGGTCGTCACGCTCGTGGCGGTTCCCCGCACCAGCAAGTGGCCGTCTTCTGACAGCGTTCCCAAGACCCGGCGGGTGGCGGGTTTGGCGAGGCAGCCCGTCGGCAGCGACGGCACGAGCACCGTCGGCGCCGTCGCCGAATGGACTGTCGTCGAGGCGAGGTCGTCACACAGCCCGACGGTGAGTTTCGCGCAGAAGTTCATCGTCGCCGGCACCACCACTACGATCTCCGCCCACTGCGCCAGCACCACGTGCTCGGCACCCCCGCTCTGGTCCGCGCGCCAGGCCGGCCCGGCGATGGGGCGTCCAGTCAGCGCCGAAAGCGCTTGCGCGGAAACCAGTTCGGCCGCTGACTCGGTCAGCAGCACTTGCACCACACAGCGCAGCTCAGCGCGGATCAGCGAGATCCAGGTCGGCATGAAGGCGGCCATGATGCTGCCGGTGATGACCACCAGCACCCGCCGAGGCCGGACCGGCTCCTGCTCAGTCATCCGCTGCCCCGGAGAAGCCTGCCGACACGGGACTCCTGAGAGTCCAGGATCCGCCACAGTCGACGCAGGTCAGCCGCAGCGGTGAAGCTCCGGCCTCGGCTCTCAATGGCCTGCCAGACCAGTTCGCTGCGCTGCATGCCCAGACTGCCCTGGAATTCCTCGCCGACCTCGGGATGAGCGACGGCCAGACCGTGCCCGGCAGGGACGGCGAAACCCGCCGGCCGCGCCGTCCGGACCTGGGCCGGCGCCGCTTCGTCGATCACCGTGCGCACGGCTACGGCGGCGCCGCCGTGGCAGTACACGACGACGCTGTCCGGACGCTCGCTGTCCTTGAGGAGAATTTTGGACGCGAACGGCGCCTCAGTCTCGTCCAAGGCGGTGACCAGGTCGCCCCAGACGGCGGCGCGCTGCTCGCCGCGCAGGCCCAGATAGAAGCGCAGCAACGGTGTCCCGGTCTTGATCTCCTCGAAACGCCTGCCACTGAACCACACCCAGCCCGGCATCGTGCCGGTCTCCAGACTCGGCCACCGCACGGTCGCCGCGCCCGCTGCATCGCAGGTGTACTCCCCCGACTCGGCGGTCGCGAGCAGACCGTCCTGCCGTCGCAGCAGGGCTGCACCGTCGGAGTCTGGCTCGACCAGTCGCCAGCCTGTCTGCCCGCGCCGCCGCGCTCCGAGGCGTTCGCGGAGGGCAGCGGCGAACTCGGCGGTGATGTCCTCCGCGGTGGCGCCGTCCAGCCCGGATTCATCCGACAAACCCAGATGCAGTCGGGCGTACAGCAGTCGGGTGGCGCGGCGTTTTCCCGACGCCGGGCTGGAGTCGCCCTGCGCGCGGTACAACGACCACAATTCGTCGAGAAACCGCTGATCGGCGAGCAGTCGGGCCATTCTGGCGGAAGTCATCGGAATCTCCGCTCGAATAGTTCGGTCCGGAACACCATGTTCTTCGCGACGCGGACCAGGCTCCTTGGCAGGCGATCGAACGTACCGACGGCATCGGTGTAACCCGTGGCCCTCGCAAGCAGGAACCGGGCGCACAGCCGGATCAGTGTGTCCACCGGAACCGCGGCGCCCCCGCCCGGCGCCCGGTATCCGGCCAGGAACGCGGCGATCGCCGCCCACGCCTTGGTCGTCTCGGCGTCGGCCGTGTCCAGTCCTGACTCGACGGACACCTCTGCGGCCACTGCGCCGAGCCGGATGCCTTCATAGAGCAGGGAGGCCGAGAACGCCGCCAGGTCGATGACCGCCGCACCGCGCCCAGCGCATTCCCAGTCGATGAACTTCAGGTCAGCACCGGCGCGCGTGGTCAGGACGTTGTCGAACTTCAGGTCGCCGTGTGCGAACACGTCCGGCTGGTCCGGCGACTTCGCCGAGTACAGCACGTCAACGAAGCCCTCTCGCTGGAGCACCGCGGCGAGTTCGAGGGTCGCCCCCGACCGCTCGCCGATCGTGGCCAACGGAAACGGTTCCAATGGCGGGGACTCGACCGCGGCCGCCGGCAGGTTCGCCACTGTCGTGCGGTCGGTCCCGTGCAGCCAGGCAATGGCCGTGCCGACCCGACCGGCCACCTGGATGAGCAGATCGGGCTGGGTGAAGAGGTGCTCGACGGTCACCATGTCGTCGTAGTACCTCGTGGTGAGCGCCTCGCCGGTGCAGTGCAGGGGTGGCTCGACCGGACGCGGGCACCATCCCGCGAACCGGGCCGCGGCCGCGCTCTGCAGCTCCGCTTCCAGGAACAGGCCACGGCCTCGCCCGGCGCGAGTGGCGGGACGTGTCTTGCGGATGACCCACTGGTCGGCCTCGATCCCGCGGCGCACGTGCGCACGCCCGCCCAGAGCCGTCGTGTCGGCGATCACGCCTGGGCACCGTGCTCACGCGGTCGCAGTTCCAACAGTGAGCGGACCCTGGTCGCGGGTCCCCGCCAGGTAAGGTCCAGGCCCGCGCGATCCGCCAGTTCCAGCAGCTCGTCCACCGTCCGGTCCGGTTCGGTGATGCTCGCCTCCAGCCGCACCGCCATCGCGGTGCGCAGGGGCGGCTCCAGGTCCTCGTGGTCGGTCAGATGGACTTCCGCGAGCAACACCCGTCCGGTGGGACCGGCCGCCCGACCGCACCGCCGTAGGATCTCGACGGCCTGCTCGTCGGCCCAGTCCGCCAGGATCGCCGAGAGCAGGTACACGTCTCCGTGGTCGGGCAGAGGTTCGAAGAAGCTCCCCGGCAGCACGCTCACACGTTCCCCGACCTCCCAGTGCCGCATGGTCCGATGGCCGAGGTCGGCGAACTTCGGCAGATCGAGCAGCGTGCCCTTCAGCTGCGGATGGGCGTGCAGGATCGCGCCGAGCATCGCGCCGTTGTTCCCGCCAACGTCGATCACGTGGTGCCATCGGGACCAGTCGTAGCAATCGATGACCAGTTCGGCGTCGAATGCGGGCTCGATCGAGGCCAGCTCGGCGATTCCCTGGTCCGCACCGGCCCGCTCGTTGACGTCATCCCACAGAGTCCTGCCGCGCTCACCCTCGTACGCGGTGCGGCCGGTGCGCGCCGTGTGCAGCAGCCCAGTGATCGACATCTCAGCGCGGCCGGCCACGTCGTCCAGATCAAGGAAGGCGCGGAACGAGCCGTCTTCCCAACTGGGCAGCAACGGCAGTCCGAGAGGGGTCAACTCAAGGCTACCCGCCGCGTTCCAGTCAAAAATCTCCAGTGCCACCAGGTGATCCATGATCTTGCCCAGCACCCGGGGCACACAGCCGGTGCGCTCCGCCAGCTCCTCGACCGTGCCGGCTCCCTCCTGCACGTGCTCGGCCAGGCGCAGGGTTGCCGCGACCCGCAGCACCATCGGGGTTACGAGATCGGCCAGTTCAAAGAACCGAGGGATATCCGCTTCAGATCGCATTGCTTCTCCGGAGAACGCGGGGATATGGCTCGATACAAGAGGAGGAAGACGGCCGGGCCGATGACCGGCCCGGCCGCCATTCTCAGTGGATCCGGTGCAGGTGCCTGGTTGTCAGCACTTCTGCACGATGGAAATACGCCCGACGGTGGTGAGACACGGGATGGTGGTCATGACCAGGCCACCGCTGGTGTCGATGCCCGCCATTGACGAATCGAAGAGTTCCTTCTGCTCCTCAACCTCCCCGAACAGCGCTTCGAGGTTGGTGACCTCAAGAGTCTCCTGCGACATAGTCTCCCCTTATCGCCAAGACCTGTTCAACCGTCCAGCGGCTGAAAACAGGATGGTCGTTCTGACCACGAACGCAAGCATCTCCTGGCAGGGGAGGCCATCGCGGGAGCTGCCGGTATTTTTCCGAACGGTTGCGCGTGAGATTCGGGTGGATCGGCGGCAGTTCGGCTCGGGCGTCCGGTCAGATCGGCATCAGCACCCGGACACGGCGCTTGTGCACGCCCATCTGCCAGCCGAAGGTCGCCATATCGTTGATGCCGTCCCGCTCCGCGATCCGGTCGTCGACGATCTTCCAGTAGGTCATGCCACCGAAGTGGACCGGGAAGGTGCCGCGATCGCCGTCTCGCCAGTTTCCCGAGACTTCCCAGGTGAAGATGACGCTGTCCTCGCCCGCGACGATCGTCCCGATGTCGAGGCGGTGATCCGGCATGATGCGCAGGACCTCCCGTATGCGGTCCTTGAGTTCGTCGCGGCTGACGTAGGTGTCACCTTCCGGGTTGAGCAACAGGGTGCATGCAGGCGCGAAGTCGTCGACGGCAGCGAGATCGTGTTCGTTCCAGACTCGACGGGAGTACTCGGCCACCATCGTCCGAAGATCATTTTTCGTGGTCATCCTTGTCTCACATCTCCTATTTTCTGAGTGGCGCAACCGAAAAGCCGGTCGAGCATGCGATCGAGAGCCTGCGTAGCCTGTGTCGAATCCAACTGCCCCAACAGGATCTGCTGTCCGCAACCGTCTGCAAAACATGCAAGCAGAGTCGCCTCTTCCTCGGGAACCACCTCGGCGGGTAGTTCGCCCTGTTCCTTGGCCTGGCGTATCTGCCCGGAGAGGAAGTCGCGCATCTCCTCGGCGCTGGCCCGCAGTTCCCGCGCCCGCCCCTCATCCCGCAGGGCGGCTAGAGAATAGGAGAGCAGGACCTGGTATTGGGCGATCCGTTCATCATCGGCGGGGATCGTCGACTCCACCAGGACCATCCGGATGGTCGCCCTGACGGACTCTGGCGCACCCGAGAAATCCAGTCGCGCGCGCATCCGTTCCTGCGCGGCGGCGACCATGCTGTCGAGGGCGAACCTCTCCATCTCCTCCTTGCTGGAGAAGTAGTGCTGGACGAGCCCGATCGACATCCCGGCCCGATCCGCGACCCTGCGCATCGTCGCTCCGCCGGGCCCGTGTTCGCGGACGACCTGCCAGACGGCTTCGGCTACCTGGCGCCGGCGCGCTGCCCGGTCCACCACCTTCGGCATGCGGTCCTCCTACTTTGACAGTACGAACATATTGCTATCCTGCCCGACAGGATGCAATATGTATGTATGGTAAAAATCTCCCCGACCGCCACCGTGGCGCTGAAGTGCGCGGACGCCCACAAACGCTATGGCGACCGGACCGTGCTCGCCGACGCCTCGTTCACCTGCCCTGTCGGCGCGGTCACCGCGTTGATCGGACCGAACGGCGCGGGAAAGTCCACGTTCTTCCGGGCTTCGGTCGGGCTGATCAACCTCGACTCCGGCCGGATCACCGTTGGGGGACATGAGGCTGGGACTCCGCAGGCACAGCGCAGCACCTCACTGATGCCCGAACAGCCCGATCTCTACCCCGGAGTGTCCGTCTGGGAGCACATCGTGTTCGTCGCGCTGCTCTACCGGCTGGAGTGCTGGCGTCCCGCGGCTGAGGAACTGCTCGAACGATTCGGGCTCGCCGACCGCCGGGACACGCTGTCCCACGAGCTTTCCCAGGGGATGCGGCGGAGGCTGGCGCTGGTGATGGCCCTGCTGCGTGGTGCAGGCATGCTGTTGCTGGACGAGCCGTTCAACGGGCTTGATCCGCGGAACTCAGCGGAGCTGCGCACCCTGGTCCGTGAGCTCGCCGCGGATGGTGCTGGCGTGCTGGTCGCCACCCACATCCTCAGCGACGTGGTCCGGCTGGCGGATCGGGTGGTCGTGCTCGAGCGTGGGCGGGTGATCGCCCAGGGAACGCTGGACGAACTGTGTCGCGAAGCCGGGCTGCCCGCGGGCGCCGACCTGGAGAGCAGCTATCTCGCCTTGACCGACAGTCTCGGGGACTCCGCCGCCGGTGCGGTCTCCGGAGTTGGGGAGACATCGTGACCGCCGCCGCGCCCGTCCACGCCTGGGGTTACCTGACGCTACGTCGATGGCGGCGCAGGGTTCTGCTGACCAAGGAAAGGCCCGGCGCGCTGATCGCCGTTGTCCTCGGCCTGTTGGTGAGCGTCACCCTCCAGATCACCGTGCTGGGGGCCACCACGGGAGCCGCACTGCCCTCGTCGCTGGTGGACATCGTCGGTATGTGCGCGCCGTTCCTGTTGCCGGTCGTCGCCCTGACCGCCACGTTCCGCACCCCACTCCGGCTGGATGTCGCCGACGTGTCGTGGCTGATGACCGCGCCCGGCGGCCGACGGGTGCTGCTGGCCCGGCATCTGTTCGGTTATCCGGTGCTGCTGGCCCTGCTTGCCGGCGGTGGTGCGGCGGTGTCCCGGGCGCTGATGTCCCAGCCGGTACTTCCGGCGTGGAAGCTCGCCTTCGTGGTCGGCGTGGCTGTACTGACCGTGCGCCTGATCGGGCTGATGGCGCATCTCGCCGCGCGGCGGGCCACCTGGATCACCCGCGGGGTTGTGCTGGTCTTCGCTGGAGCACTCGCCCTGACGATAGGCGAGCCGGTCCTGCGGGGTGAGCTGGTGGTCCAGCGGTGGTTGCTGACGCTGGTCGAGCCGGCGGCGGTCGGAGCGCAGTGGGTAGTCGTTCCCATGGCCGGCGTCGCACTGCTGGCGGCCGTCGTGATCTGGCGGGCTCGCGGATACGTCGAAGCCGCGGACGAGCGAGCCCGTCAAAATGCCGAACTCCAGGTTGCCATGCGCCGGGACACGAGCGGCCTGGAGACCGGGTCGAACTGGTTCCAGACCGGTTTGCGCTCGTGGTCCGGCGACGCGCGGCTGACCGGCGAGCGGGCGTTGCTGTTCCGCGGCGCGGCCCAGCAACGCCGGATGATGCCCACCTTCGGCCTCGAACTCGGCGTGGAGTTGCTGATCACCGTCGCGCTGCTGGTCTTCGCGCCGGGCGTTGCCTGGCTCCCAGTGGCCTTCGTCCTGCTCATCACGGTCGTGACCAGTTCCTTCACCGGGATCGCCGTAGAACTCGACCACCATCACCTCTGGGTGGCGCCGCTGCGCCCGTTGCCGGCCCTGCTGTGCGTGACCGCTGTTCCGGCGGCTGCCGCGGCCATCGGCGCTGAACTGCCGTGGCTGGCACTGCTGGTCGGCGGCGCCATCGGCGGCGGCACCTGGCTGACCGGCGCCCTGCTGATTCCGATGGTGATCACCACCGTGCTGACGGCGGGCGCGCTGGCGGTGAGTCTCGGCGGCCGTGGCGTTCTACGCGTCCCGTTGTCCTTCGGCTTCACCGCAATCGGCCTCGCCCCAGCGGGCGTGCTGTTGTTCTCACGCACGCCCGTCACGGTCCTCGCCGTCGCGATCACGCTGCTCGGGGTCACGATCGCAGGTGCCGTCCTCACTGCCCGCACCCTCTGGTCGGCTGAGGGGGCGGTATGAGCCCGGCCGGGCTCATACCGGTTCACCTATCGAACTGGCGGGGCGAAGCACACGACCTGAATCATGTGCTCGACGGGCTCTCCCCGAAGGATTCCCTCGTGGACCAGGTTGAGCTCGGCGGAGGGTGGCATCCCGTTCTCCTCCACACACACCCGCTGCGCCTGACGGTAGGTCGCACTGGCTTCGGGGCCACGTCCGAGCGCGCTCTGGGCCAACATGAGCAGTACCCAGAAACGTTCCCGGATCGGGTACTGCACGGTGAGCATCCGAAGATTCGGTATGGCCTGCTCCGGGCGTCCGGTCACCAGTTGACACCGGATCAGATCCTGCTGACACTGCAGCCGCCATTCTTCGAGCCGAACGGCCTCACCTTCGAGTTCGATGATGTTACGCACATCAGTGAGGGCCTCCACGTCTCGCCATAGGGCAAGCGCTTTGAGTAGCCTCTCCTCGGCCATGATGAAGTCTCCCGACCGGACACCTTCCCTTGCCTGGCCAGCCAGAGACTCGAATACTCGAGCGTCAACGAAGGAGTCATTCACGTTGAGCCGGTAACCGCCATGAGTTGCAACCAGTGTCAACTCCTCGCTTTCCTCAATTGTTTGACGGATTTTCTTTACATGGTCACGAATCATTGATCTTGCAGAATTTGGCGGAGTGTCACCCCAGAGGGAGCGAATGATTCGAACGCTTGGCAACACGTTCCCCAGTGAAGTCAACAGCAATGCGAGCACCTGGCTTGTCTTGACCGGTAATTGCCTGTCGACGCCGTCGTGTCCACGGATGACCGTGGAGCCAAGAATCCCGAAAGAGATAGGATAAGTCAGCTCGCCACCCGGTCCGGCATGGGGCGTGGTCGAACGCATTCCCTGATCTGATTCATTACTAAACCGCAAACAGGTCACCCCCCGAAACAAAAATTCGCATATCGCGCGCAGAAAATCTGCCTGAAGTTGACGGGCTGGCTCTGGTTGCGAGAGGGATCGCGGTTGCCATAGTGGCAAACTCGATAAGCCCTAATTCAGATCGACCGCCACCCCGAATTTGGCGGACAATCCTCTCGCTGCCATACCTCAGGATTTCCCGCCTAAATACCGGCCGCCGCCAAGGGTTCCTCGGGCTTGTTGCTCGCATGCTCGATTCGAACCCGGTATTGCCCCGGCGTGCAGTCCACGAGATCCCCCTAGTAGCATAAATGCTAGCAAATGTATGCTACCGCACTCTGGCAATGCCTACATCTGGGCGACGTTAGTTCACGCGAATGGAGTAGTCAACTTGCTTCGGGTGACATAGCGGCTCTACGTCACCAGGCTGGGACGACGGGTTCGAATCCGTGATGTCAAGTGATCTTGGTGGATTCGTCCGTGGTTGAGCAATAGTCGCAATCGGTAGTTGGCGAAGGTGTGGAATCCTCGGGCTGTCCGCTTCAAGTTCTTGATCTTTAGGTTGTGGCATTCGGTCGGTTGGACACCTCGGGACGGTCGCGTGAGCGAGGAAGTTCGCACGCCAGGCGAGCAGAGTCCGGCCGAGGCTGGCGATCCAGGTGGCGGACAGCGTTGAGTGAGTGCCGGTCGCACGCGAGTGGGCGGTGTCGTCGACCCGACCGCATGATCGTCGCCCAGTCCACCCACTGCTGCCGCGCCATCCACACCACCGCGGGATCGTGGGAGGCGACGTGCTCGAACACCCACTTCCCCGCACGTTCGGTCAGACACGTCCGCGGTGCCACCGCATCATGCCGTTCGGTCCAGGGTCGTTTGGGGCACAACGCATGTAGCGGCACCACGGCCGCTTGTGCCCAGCACAGCACCACCGGCTGACCCGCCACCAGCCGGTCGTGCACCCACTCCGGCCGGCGGTCTCTCGCCCACGCGAGCGTCCCGCACGCCTGATAGCAGACCAGATCCGCGGATCGCGCGAGCCCCGAGCCCTTCACCAGGTCATTTCAGCCCGGCGTGTGGTCCGGAGATATAGCCACCACTCCCAGGTTGGTGGCGAGGAGTTATGCGGGCCGCCAGAAGCACCGCGACCAGGGTGAGCGCCGCGCCAGCCCAGGTGGCCAGGGTCGGGGTCGGGCCGGGGGTGACCGCGTCGATGACCACCGCGCCGAGCAGCTGTCCGGCCACGCTGGCCAGGCCGTAGACCAGGACGCCGATCTCGCGCACGGCCAGGGTGGCCACCGCGACCACGGCGATGCCGATCATGCCCGCCAGGTAGAACCACTGCTGCGCGGGGAAGTCCCGGCCGGGCCAGCCCTGCACGGCCACCTGCACGCCGAGCAGCACGGCCAGGGTCAGGGTGGCGACCAGGAAGTTGAGGGTGGTCGCGGGCCAGGGCGAACCCGCCGCGGCGGCCACCCGGCCGTTGAACGCCGACTGCACCGCCCCGGCCGCCCCCGCGATCAGGGGTAACGCCACCAGGATGAGGGTGCTGGTGTTGCCAAAGCGGTCCAGTCCGGCCACCGCGACCGCCAGCACGCACAGCAGCGCGCCGCCGAGCCGGGCCGTGGTCACCGGCCGCACGCCACCCGGTCCGAGCCCCCAGCGGTCCGCGGCCAGGCTGCCGCTGACCGTGCCGGCCACGATCGCCACAGTGAACACCGCGACCCCGAGGGAGGTGACCGTGACACCCTGACCACCCACGATCAGTGCGCCGGCGATCCCGCCCGCGCACTGCCACCAGCGCAACTCGCCGCCGCGCACCGCGTCCCGCAGCGTGCGCAGTCCGCGCCGGCCGGCCGGTAGCGCGGGCACCACGGCCAGCAGCACCAGCAACCCGCCCGCGGTGGTCAGCAGCGAGGCGGCGAACCCACTGCCGAGCCGGGCCCCGAACTCGCCGTTGATCCGCGCCTGTCCGGCCAGGCCCACCCCGGCGATCACCGTCGCCGACACCGCGAGCGCTCGCCGCGGCCTGATCTCCACAACTGTTGTCACGTGCACCGATTCTTATCAGCCGAACCCGGGAGCGCGCGCGGATTTCGGCCGTTCACCAGTCGCGCACCGCGTCCACCCCGGCCGCCAGGGCCGTGGCCACCGCCGGCTGGTCCGGCGCGATGGCGGTGAGCGCCTCGAACAGCTCCTCGCGTTCGACCGCGCCGATGAACGGGCTCCGGCCGTCCAGGCGGTTGAACAGCTCGCCGTACTCGCGGCCGATCTCGGCCAGCTGGGCGGGCCGGTCGGCGGCGGGGTCGGCGAGTACGGCCAGCACCGCGCGCCGGGTCTGCTTGTACTGGGCGATCGCCTTCTTGTACCGGGCCGGGCCGATGCCCTGCCGCCCGTCCCAGTTCCGCAGCGGGTTGTCCCGGTTCTCCGCCACCCACTCGGGTTTGCGGGCGCCGCGGATGTCCAGGTGCACGCCCTGGGGGATTTCCGGCTTCCACTTCTTGCGGGTGGCGGCGGCGTACTCGGCCGGGATGCCGTCCAGGCTGATCGCCTCGATCTCCGGGACCCGGTGCGGCAGCAGGCAATCGGCGGCGGTCATGCCGAACAGCTCCCACACGGCGAGCCTGCGCAGCCCGGTCAGCTCGTTGAGCGCGACGGCGTTGCGCAGCAGGCCCAGTCTGCCGCGCAGGGTGAGGTGCTGGAGGTGGGGGAATTTGGTGACCAGCGGCGCGCAGTCCAATTCCTCGACGCCGCGCACGGTCAGCCAGCGCACGCCCGGGTCCGGCTCGGCCCGGCCGATCTCGGCGCCGGTGTACTCGGCCGCCCACGGCGTGACCGGCTCCTCGGTGATCTGCGCGTCCCAGCGGCGTTGCAGGTGCAGCTGGTGCCCGAGGTACCAGCCGCTGGAGTAGGAGTTCGTCACCTCCGGGCCCAGCAGCGGCAGCGAGCCGAGCACCCGATAGCTGCGCGGCAGCACCCACTCCCAGTTGGTGTGCGCCAGGGTGCCGTTCCAGCTGTGGTGGGTCAGCCGCAACGGCTCCACCTCGCCCAGCTCGGCCACGGTGGCGGGCTCCGGGCCGGACCAGGCCAGCTCCAGCACCACGGCCAGTTCCGACTCCGGGGAGAGCCGGGTGACCTGGGCCGCGGTCCACTCGCCGAGGTGCTCGCTGAAGGCGGTCACGATGTCACCCGGCGCCAGCGGGCGCGGCGGAGTAGCGGTCATGACCGGCAGGGTAGGCCGAACGACTGACATTCCTGCCGGTTCGCTAACCGGGCCGGGCGGGCATTCGACAGACTGCGCACGGCACCGGAGACGGGGGAGGCTGTCATCAGCGGGCTGGAGCTGCTCGACCTGGGCAAGATCATCGCGGAGAAGGCGGTGACCGCGTGGCTGCGCAGGCACCGGGCCCGGCAGCAGCGCACGGCCAGCCTGGCCGAACTGGCCGCGGCGGAACTGGCCGGCCCGGTGCAGCGGGACAAGCTGAACCGGCTGCTGGGCAACGTCGGCGGGCAGGTCGCCGAACGCCTGGAACTGGTCCTGGCCACCCGGTTCAAATCCCTACCAGGAAACGAGATCGCCGCCGCGCTGGCCGGCGCCGGGGACGCCTTGGCCGAGGTCGAGCTGACCGATGAGCTGCTGTTCGCGGTCGACGCCGACGGGGACAAGCTCGCCGCGCACGTCCGCGCGGTCTGCCCGCCGCCCCGCGGCCTGGCCGAACCCGCCGCCCAGCTCTACGACATCGCCCTGGACCAGTCCTGCCGCTACCTGGCCCAGGTGATCCAGCACCTGCCCGCGCTGCCACCCCGCGCGCTCGCCGAAACCCTGTCCCGGCTGACCGCGCAGACCGCCCAGCTCGACGAGTTGCTGGCCCGGGTGCCGCGCTCCACCCTGCACGCGCCCCGGGCCACCGGCCACGACGCCGAGTTCACCGCGGCCTACCTGCGGCACATCGAGTCCACATTGGACAGTGTGCTGCTGCTCGGGCTGGCAACGCACGAACAGCCCAAGTTGGCGTTGAGCATGGCGTACCTGAGCCTGAGCGTGTCCAGTGTGGTGGACTGCCGCAGCCGGTCGACCCGGCGACGTCCGGACCGGCACTGGTTCGCCGAGACCGGCGAGGAGACCACCAGCACCGGCCGGGTGGAGGCCGCGATCGGCGCGGCGGACCGCAGTTTTGTCCGTGGTGAGGCGGGTTCCGGCAAGACCACCCTGCTGCACTGGCTCGCCGTCACCGCCGCCCGCGCCGCCTTCACCGAGCAGCTCGCGGACTGGAACTCCTGCGTGCCCTTCGTGATCCGGCTGCGCGCGCACGCCACCGGCGAGCTGCCCCGCCCGGAACAGTTCCTCCAGGACGCCTGGCCCAGCCGCGCCGCCGAAATGCCCGAACTGTGGGTGCACCGCCGCCTCGACGAAGGCAGTGCGTTGCTGCTGGTCGACGGAGTGGACGAGGTGCCGTCCGCGCGGCGGCCGCAGGTGCACGCCTGGCTGGCCGAACTGGCCCGCGAGTTCCCGCAAGCCCGGATCGTGGTCACCGCCCGCCCCGCCGCGGCCGAGGCGAAATGGCTGGCCGCCGAGGGTTTCGCCGCGGTCACCCTGGAACCGATGAACCGCGAGGACCTCGACCAGTTCGTGGCCCGCTGGCACGAGGCCGCGCACCGCGCGCACACCCTGCCCTGCGACCCGGCCGAACTGCCCGCCGCCCAGCGCCGCCTGCGCAACCAGTTCGCCAGCCGCCCACACCTGCGCACCCTGGCCGCGAACCCGTTGCTGGCCGCCATGTTGTGCGCCCTCAACCTGGACCAGGTCACCGAACTGCCACGCAACCGGATGGAGCTGTACCGCAGGGCCCTGGAAATGTTCCTGGAGACCAGGGACGTCAAGCGCGGCATCCCCGGAATCCTGGACGTGGCCCAGAAACGAGTCCTGTTGCGCGACCTGGCCTGGCGACTCACCGAGGCCAACCGGATCGAACTCTCCCGGTCCCGCGCCGAGGAACACGTGGCCCGCAAACTGCCCGCGATGCCGAATGTCACCGAGTCCGCGGATCACATCCTGGACCACCTCCTGGAACGCAGCGGCGTGTTGCGGGAACCGGTGCCGGGCACGGTGGACTTCGTGCACCGGACCTTCCAGGAGTACCTGGCGGCGAGTGAGGCGACCGAGCAGGGGCGGATCGAGAAGCTGGTCTCGCAGGCGCACCTGGACGTGTGGTGGGAGACCATCGTGATGGCCTGCGGACACGCGAAACGCACCCAGGCCGATCTGCTGCTGACCGAGATCCTGGATCGCGCGGAGTCGGAACCTCGGCGGGCCAGGCATTTGCGGCTGCTGGCGGCGGCCTGCCTGGAGACGGTGGATGAACTGGATCCGCCGGTGCGAGCGCGGGTGGATGCGGTGATCGAGCAGCATCTGGTGCCGCCGCGCAGTGTGCGTGAGGCGGGATCGCTTGCCACCATTGGGCATCGGGTGCTGCGGTACTTTCCGTCCACTTTGGACGATCTGTCCGAAGCTTCGGCGGCGGCGACTGTGCGGGCGGCGGCATTCACGGAGAACCAGGAGGCGCTGGCGCTGTTGCGCGGGTATGCGGGGGATCCGCGGCATCGGGTGCAGGAAGAGCTGTCCCGAGCCTGGCGGTACTTCGAACCGCAGCGGTACGCGGAGGAAGTGCTGGCCGAGGCGCCCTTGAAGGATGGGCATATCAAGGTGAAGGACGAGCACCTGCTGCCGTACGTCGATCGGCTGACCCGCCTACGCAGTCTGCGGGTCGACCTGGAGTCGGGCCGCCGCCTGGTGCCGCTGGACATCATCGCCGGTCTGCCCAAACTCACCGCGGTGAATCTTGATCTCCAGCACGAGACCGTTGATCTGGAACCATTGGCCGAACACCCACTGCTGCGCACCGTGGAACTCTTCGCCGCCGCGAACTACCAGCGGCATGACGTGCTGACCCGGTTGCCCGCGCTGGTCCACCTGGCGCTGTTCCAACTCGAACCCATGGCCGAGATCCGGTTCCTGCGTGCGCTGCCCAACCTGTTGACCCTGTCGCTGGATCAGCTCTACAACATCGACGACTATTCCCCACTCGACGACCTGAACTCCCTGTGGTGTTTGAACCTCTGGTCCCGCGCGAGCCTGGCAAGCAGTTCTGGGCAGGCTTGGCCGAGCGTCTCGCGGCTGCTGTTGGGCGAGGCAGGTCTCGATGTGCTTGACCGACTTCCGGACTTGTTTCCCAACCTGGACACACTGACCATCGATCGGTACGTCGCCCGCACCTCAGCTCCGCTGGAGCGGTTGTCGTTGCGGAAGTTGGAGATCCGGCGAAGCGACCACACCACGAGGAGGCCGTGATCAGCGGCGTGGAAGTGCTCAAACTCGGCCAGGCCGTGGCCACCAGGGCCGCGGCCGCCTGGCTGCGCAAGCACCGGGAACGCAAGGAACGCGTCTCCACCCTCGCCGAACTGGCCGCCGAACAACTCGCCAGTCCACTGCACCTGCGCAAGTGGGACAACTTCCTTAACAACCTCGGCCTCCAAGTCGCCGAACGCCTCGAACCCTTGCTGGACAACCGCTTTCCCGGCCTACCCGGCAACGAGATCCAGGCCGCCCTGGACGCCGCCGGGGACGCCCTCGCCGAGGTCGAACTCTCCGACGACCTGCTCCTGGGGGTCGACCTCGACGCCGACAAGCTCGCCGCGCACGTGCGCTCGGTGTGTCCCGGCCAGGTCCGGGTGGCCGGGCTGTCCGAAGACGGGGCCCGGCTCTACGAGGTCGCCCTCGACCAGAGCTGCCGGTACCTGGTCGAGGTGGTGCGCTGGCTGCCCGCCTTCCAACCCAGGGCCCTCGCCGAGGCGCTCGGGCGGCTGGGCGCGTTGAGCGGGCAACTGGACGAGGTGCTGGCCCGGATCCCGCGCAGCACCCTGCACGCCCCGCGCGGAACGGGACACGACGCCGAGTTCACCGCCGGGTACCTGCGGCACCTCCAGTCCACATTGGACAGACTGGAACTGCTGGGGCTCACCATGCAGGAACAGCCGCGGCTGGCGTTGAGCGTGGCTTACCTGAGCCTGTCGGTGTCCGAGACCACGCAGCCGCGGGCCCGGCGGGAACTCGCCGACGGACGCTGGTTCGGCGAGATCGAACGCGGGCCGGTCAGCGGACGGGTGGAGGCCGCGATCGGGGCCACCGAACGCACCCTGGTGCGCGGCGAGGCCGGCTCCGGCAAGACCACCCTTCTCGACTGGCTCGCGGTCACCGCGGCCCGCGGCCACTTCACCGGAGGGCTCGCCGAGTGGAACGGGTGCGTGCCGTTCCCGGTGCGGCTACGCAGTTTCGCCGCGGGGGAGCTGCCCCGGCCGGAACAACTGCTCACGCACGCCTGGCCGATGCGCGGGGCCCAGATGCCCGAAGGCTGGGCGCACCGGCGGCTCAGCGACGGGACCGGACTGGTGCTCCTGGACGGCGTCGACGAAGTGCCCGCCGGGCAACGCGCCGAGGTGCGCAACTGGCTGCGGCAACTCGTCGCCGAATTCCCCCTCGCCCGGATCGTGGTCACCGCTCGGCCCGCCGCGGTGGAGGAGAAATGGCTGGCCGACGAAGGATTCCGGGCCGTGCTCCTCGAACCCATGGCCGGTGACGACATCCGCCAGTTCATCGAACGCTGGCACACCGCCGCCGAACAAGCCAAGTTCCTGCCCTGCGCACCCGGCGACCTGCCCGCCGCCCGGCAACGCCTGCTCAACCAGTTCGCCAACCGTCCGCAACTCCGCGCACTGGCCGCGAACCCGTTGCTGTGCGCCCTGTTGTGCGCGCTCAACCTGGACCACGTGGGTGATCTGCCACGCAGCCGGATGGAACTCTACGAACGCGCCCTGGCCATGCTCCTCGACATCCGGGACGCCAAACGCCGCATCGCCGGACTCCTGGACGTCGCCCAGAAACGGGTGCTGCTGCGCGACCTCGCCTGGCGGCTCACCCTGGCCAACCGGATCGAACTGCCCAGGGACAAGGCCCTCGGCCACCTCGCCCGCAAACTCCCGGCCATGCCCAACGTCACCGAAGCAGCACCGGAAATCCTCGACCACCTCCTGGAACGCAGTGGCGTGCTGCGCGAACCCGTGCCCGGCCGGGTCGACTTCCTGCACCGCACCTTCCAGGAGTACCTGGCTGCCAGCGAAGCCACCGAACAGGACCACATCGACACCCTGGTCGCGCACGCCCACCTCGACAGTTGGTGGGAAACCGTGGTGATGGCCGCCGGCCACGCCAAACGCACCCAGGCCGACGAACTCCTGACCGAGATCCTGGACCGAGCCGACCGCGAACCCCGACGCGCCAGGCGTTTGCGCCTGCTCGCCGCGGCCTGCCTGGAAACCGTGCAGGAGATCGACGCCGGCCTGCACGACCGGATCGACACCCTCATCCGCACCCACCTGGTGCCACCCCGCAGCATCCGGGAAACCGAGTCCCTGGCCGCGATCGGCCATCGCCTGCTGCGCTACCTACCGTCCACAGTGGACGAACTCTCCGAGGCCGCGGCGGTGGCCACCGTGCAGGCCGCCGCACTCACCGGCAGCACCGAGGCCCGCACCACCCTGGCCGGATACGCGCGGGATCCACGGCACCGCGTGCAGCAGGAGCTGATCCGGGCCTGGCGGATGTTCGACCCGGCCCGCTACGCCGAGGAGGTCCTGGCCGACGCGCCACTGCACAACGGCCTCATCCAGATCAGCCGGGGCCGGTTCCTGCCGCACCTGGCCAAGCTGCGCCGGCTGACCCAGGTGGGCGTGGCGGTGGCCGAGGACCAGGTGGGCGGCCTGGAAGTGCTCGACGGGCTGCCGCTGACCAACGCGCTGTGGCTCAGATTCGACGGGCAGCCGGTGGACCTCGGCCCGCTGCTGGGCCACCGCCGGATCCGGCATCTGCACCTGATGGGCGCCGCGCACTACCGGCGGCTCGACGTGCTGGCCCAGCTCCCCGGGCTGACCGATCTCACGCTGTACCAACGAGAACCCTGGGCGGATCTGGAGTTCCTGCGACCGCTGACCGGGCTGCGCACCCTGAAACTCGACCAGCTGACCCGGATCACCGACTACGCCGCACTGGACGACCTGCCCAGGCTGGACCGGCTGTCCCTGAACGACCTGGCCAGGCTCGACTCGTCCACGGGACGGGCCTGGGCGACCGTGCGCACCCTGTACTTCAGCTGGTGGGCCGATCCGCGCTGCCTCGACCAGCTCGCCGACCGCTTCCCGGCACTGAGCAGCCTCCGGCTCTTCGGCGGCGAGCTGCCCTCGGCCGAGCCGATCGCCGCCCTGCCGCTGAGCACGCTCTACCTGTCCCGCTGCGGATCTCCCGACCTGAGTCCACTGGACGGCCGGGACATCGAAATCCACGTGGACGGTGTTGCCCGCTCTCAACCGTGAGAGCGGGCAAACCCCCAGTACAACCACTCACACCGAGGCGAAGAACACCTTCGCGTTGGCCATCGCCTCGGTGTCGGCCAGCACGTCGTCCGGCTTGCTGCCGTTGCCGGTCAGCGCACCCCCGAACTCCATCTTCAAGTACTCCGCCGACCGCCGGAGCGTGTCGATCAAGGCGTCCGCCTGGTGCGGCTCCTCGCTCAACGCGGTGATCACCCACAGGCGCTTCCCGGCCATCCGGCCCTTGAAGCCCAGCTCCTCGATGTCGAACCAATCGCTCCAATAATCGAGGTAGCGCTTGGTCGAGGAGGACACCGTGTACCAGTAGGTCGGCGAGGCGATCACGATGTCGGTGGCTGCCACGGTGGCGTCCAGCAGGAGCTTCTCGGTGCCCTGTGGCGCCGCGTGCAGACGATTGCCCGGCACATGGCGGCGGTCCGCATAGTCCGTCAGGGGCATCGTGGCGAGGTTGAACCACTGTTGCTCGACGTTCGTAGGGAGATTTTCCGCTGCGTTACGTGCCAATGTCTCTGTGTTACCACCCAGGCGTGAGCTGCCGAGGAGGAACAAGAACGAGCGCATAGGACGGGGACCTTCCTAGGGGATAGAGTAGATGCATGCACCTACATGTACTTCGACCGAGTTGGATACTGGCACCGGAGGTAGGCTCCGGTCAAGGGGCGTGGTTGTGGGGAAGACAGTGACGGCGAAGAACACGACGACGGCCGCGCCGGACGCGGTCGACGAACCGGCCTGGCGCCGGGTGATCACCCTGCACGGGCGGATCGAGCAGGAGCTGGCCAAGGCGTTGCAGCGGCGGTTCGGGCTCGGGCTGACCGAGTACCGGGCGCTGAGCAGGCTGGCCGAGGTGGACGGGTGCAGCCTGCGCATGCAGGTGCTCGCCGACGCCATCGGGCTCAACCAGAGTTCGGTGTCCCGGCTGGTCGCGCGGCTGGAGGAGGCCGGGCTGACCGTGCGGGACCCCTGCGAGAACGATCGGCGCGGGGTGTACTCGATGCTCACCCCGGAAGGCAGGGAACGCCAGGCGCTGGCCGAACCGGTCTACCGGGAAACGCTCAGTTCCGCGCTGGACAAGGCCGCCAACGACCCCGACCTCGCCGAGGCCGTGGCCGCGTTGCGGGCGGCGGGCTGATCATCGATGACACGCTGGGACGCCGTGGTGCTCGCCGGGGGACGGGCGAGCCGATTGCACGGCGTGGACAAACCGGCCCTGCGACTCGGCGGACGCAGCCTGCTGGACCACGCGCTGGACGCTGTCGCGGCGGCGGAGCGCGTGGTGGTGGTCGGTCCACAACGGACGGTGACCCGCCCGGTGTCCTGGACACGTGAGGAACCAGTCGGATCGGGACCGCTTGCGGCACTGGGGGCCGGGCTGTCCCGACTGTCTGCATCGGAGGGTCTGGTGGCGGTGCTCGCCGCCGACCAACCGGGTGTCACCGCCGCCACGGTGTCCCGGCTGCGCGCCGCACTGTCCGAAGTGGACGAAGCGGATGGCGCGCTGCTGGTGGCTGAGGGCAGGCGGCAGTGGCTCACCGGGGTGTGGCGGATCGGCGCGTTGCGCGCGGCCATGCCGGACAATCTCGTCGGCGCGGCGTTGCGCGCGCTCTTCGGCGGGTTGACCGTGGTGGAGGTGCCCGCGGACGTGCGCGAGGGGCGGGATGTGGACACGCCCGAGGACCTCGCCGCCTGGCGGGCCGGTTATCCGGATTCGGGCAGCTCGCGCTGATCCGGCGCGGTGGTCAGCATGGCCCCGTAGGCCCGCTCGATCAGCTTCGAGGGATCGTAGGTCTGGCCCAGGTTCCACGGCATCAGCATGCTCAGCTGCAGGCCGCGCAGGAAGATCCCGATCATGTCCAGGGTCTCCCGGTCGGCCGGGAGGCCCTGTAGTCGGTGGTTGAGCCCCATCTGCTTGGTGACCAGCTCGTTCAGCTCGTGCAGGGTCGGCCGCAGGCCCGGTCGCCGGATCGCCTCCAGGTTCAGCTCCAGCATGGCCAGGTTGAAGATCCGGCCCTCGTCCTCCACCCCGGTCAGCATCAGGCCGATCGCCTCGGACGCCTCGTCCGGGGTGGCCATCTTCCCCGGGAAACCCTCGATGGTGCTGATGATCTCCCAGTGCCGTTCGGCCACCCGGTTGGCCACCGCCACCCAGAGCGCGTCCCTGGTGCGGAAGTAGTTCGAGGTCGTCCCGGTGGGCACCGCGGCGTGTTTGTCCACCGTCCGGTGGGTCAGCCCGTGGCCGCCGTCCCTGGCCAGGACGTCGATCGCGGCGTCGGCCAGGTGCTTCTTGCGCGCTTCGTTCTGGGGTGGCACGTGATCAGTCTGCCGCACTCCCGCCCGCTCGCCCGGAAAGTCACTGCTATGGTAGTACTACGAACGTAGTGAACTGGTGTTGAGGAGGGGAAATGTCGACCACGCGGTACGAGGAAGACCAGATCGTCGCGAGCATCCAGGCGTTGGGCCCGGCCCTGGCGGAGATCACCGAGCCGGAGCCGCCGAAGCTGCTCTGGGAGCGGGGCGGGCGGCAGCAGTGGGCGCTCACCCGGCACGCCGATGTCACCGCGCTGCTGGCCGCGCCGCAGGCCACCGTGCGGGTGCAGGTGCCGGCCAACCCGCGGGGCCCGATCGGCGAGGCGCTGATGGCCATCGGCGAGCTGCTCGGCGGGTCGATGCTGCAACTGGACCCGCCGGAGCACACCCGGCAGCGCAAGCTCGTGGTGCGCGCCTTCAGCGCCCGCCGGGTGGACGCGCTGCGGCCGCGGATCGAACAGATTTCCGGGGAGCTGCTCGACGAGCTGGCCGGGCGGACCGGGCCGGTGGATCTGGTGGCGGAGTACGCCTTCCAGGTGCCGATCAGGGTGATCTGCGAGCTGCTCGGCGCGCCGGTGGACAAGCGGGAGCTGTTCCGGGAGTGGTCGCACGCGATGACCTCGCTGTTCGTCGATCTGGCCAACGCGCCCAAGCACATCGGGCTGCTCAACGACATGGCCGAGTACCTGCGTGAGCTGGTCGTGGTCAAACGGGGCGAGGGCGCGGGGGACCTGCTCGGCGACCTGGCCGCGGTGGAGGTCGACGGCCAGCACCTCAGCGACGCGGAGATGGTCGCGATGTCCGCGTTGCTGATCTTCGCCGGGCACGAGACCACCACCAACCTGATCGCGCTGGGCATGCGCGCGCTGCTCACCCACCCCGACCAGTTCGAGGTGCTGCGCACCCGGCCGGAGCTGCGCAACAGCGCGATGGAGGAGATCCTGCGCTTCGACGGGCCGATCAACCCCGGCCTCAACCGGGCCATCACCGCGGACCTGCCGGTGGGCGGCGTGGTGATCCCGGCCGGCAGCGCGGTCTACGCCGGGGTGACCTTGGCCAACCGGGACCCGGCGGTCTTCACCGACCCGGACCGCCTGGACGTCACCAGGGACGCGGGCAAGCACCTCGGTTTCGGCCACGGCATCCACTTCTGCCTCGGCGCGCGACTGGCCAAACTGGAGGGTGAGGTGGCCGTGGGCGCGCTGATCGAGCGTTTCCCCGGGATGCGGCTGGCAGTGCCGGCCGAGGAGCTGAAGCTGCGGATCAGCGGCATGCGGGCGCTGGACACCCTGCCGGTTCTCTTGGACTGATCTTCACAGCCGTCATACCCGACGCGAGGTTTGCTGTGTACCGGCACGAGTGGGGTGCGTGCCGGTACACAGTCTTTCGTTCTAGGAGGTTCGCCAGTGACCGAGCCCGGGTACGCCGAGGGCGCGGCCGCGATCACGCCCGCGCGCGACGCACAACTGCTCGAGCGCACCGTGTTCGAGGTCAAGCGCGTCATCGTCGGCCAGGACCGGCTGGTGGAACGCATGCTGGTGGGCCTGCTCGCCAAGGGGCACCTGCTGCTGGAGGGCGTGCCCGGCGTGGCCAAGACCCTCGCGGTGGAGACCTTCGCGCGGGTGGTCGGCGGCTCCTTCTCCCGCCTCCAGTTCACCCCCGACCTGGTGCCGGCCGACATCCTTGGCACCCGGATCTACCGGCAGGGCACCGAGAGCTTCGACGTCGAGCTGGGCCCGGTGGTGGCCAACTTCGTGCTCGCCGACGAGATCAACCGCGCGCCCGCCAAGGTGCAGTCGGCCATGCTGGAGGTGATGGCCGAGCGGCACGTGTCCATCGGCGGCAAGACCTTCCCGATGCCCGACCCGTTCCTGGTGCTGGCCACCCAGAACCCGATCGAGAACGAGGGTGTCTACCCGCTGCCCGAGGCGCAGCGCGACCGCTTCCTGTTCAAGATCATCGTGGAGTACCCGACCGCCGAGGAAGAGCGCGAGATCGTCTACCGGATGGGCGTCACCCCGCCGGAGCCGTCCCAGGTGCTCAGCCCGGAGGAGCTGGTCCGGCTGCAGGGCGTGGCCAGCAAGGTCTTCGTGCACCACGCGCTGGTCGACTACGTGGTCCGGGTGGTGCTGGCCACCCGCTCGCCCAACGAGCACGGCCTCGGCGACGTGGCGGGCTGGATCGCCTACGGCGCCTCCCCGCGCGCCACCCTGGGCATCGTGGCCGCCGCCCGCGCGCTGGCCCTGGTCCGCGGCCGGGACTACGTGCTGCCGCAGGACGTGGTGGACGTGGTGCCGGACGTGCTGCGGCACCGCCTGGTGCTGTCCTACGACGCGCTCGCCGACGGTGTGCCCATGGACCACCTGGTCTCCCGGGTGCTGCAGACCGTGCCGCTGCCGCAGGTCTCCGCGCGCCCGCAGGCGCCGCAGCCGCAGCTTGGCGCGCCGATGCAGCCGCCGCCCGTCCCGCAGGCCGCGCCGGTCCAGCGCCCGTGACCGGCACGCCGACCCCCGACACCCCGGCCGCGCCGGAGACCCCGGCGGTCAAGCGGCCGTCCTGGGCGCCGCCCGCGCTGGACGAGGGTCGCCTCGACGTGGCGTTGCGCACCCTGGAGCTGACCGTCCGGCGCAGGCTGGACGGGTTGCTGCAGGGCAACCACCTCGGCCTGGTGCCGGGGCCGGGCACCGAACCGGGCGAGGCGCGGCCGTACCAGCCGGGTGACGACGTGCGCCGGATGGACTGGGCGGTCACCGCCCGCACCACCGTGCCGCACATCCGGGAGACGGTGGCCGACCGCGAGCTGGAGACCTGGGTCGTGGTCGACCTGTCGCCGAGCCTGGACTTCGGCACCGCCGCCTGCGAGAAGCGGGAGCTGGCGGTGGCCGCGGTGTCCGCGGTGACGCACCTGACCGGGGGCGGTGGCAACCGGATCGGCGCGATCGTGTCCACCGGCGAGCACACCGAACGCGTCCCCGCCCGCGGTGGCCTCGCGCACGGCAGCGGCCTGCTGCGCCGGATCGCGCAGACCAAACGCGCCCCGGACGGCACCCGCGGCGACCTGGCGCTGGCCCTGGAACAGTTGCGCCGCCCGCCGCGCCGGCGCGGCCTGGCCGTGGTGATCTCGGACTTCCTCGGTCCGCTGAGCTGGGAGCGCCCCATGCGCGCGCTGTCGGCCCGGCACGACCTGCTGGCCATCGAGGTGCTCGACCCGCGAGACGTGGAGCTGCCCGACGTGGGAACCGTCGTCCTGTCCGATCCGGAGAGCGGCAAACAGCGCGAGGTGCACACCACCCCGTTGCTGCGCAAGGAATTCGCCGCCGCGGCCAGTGCGCACCGGGACCAGGTGGCCGCGGTGCTGCGTGGCGCCGGCGCCGGTCACCTGGTGCTGCGCACCGACTCGGACTGGGTCGCCGACACCGTCCGGTTCGTGGTGGCCCGCAAGCGCCGCTGGTCGGGAGGAGTGGCCTGATGTTCGGCCTCAGCCTGCGCGGATTCACCGCGCCCTGGTGGTTCCTGCTGGCGCTCGCGGTGGCGGTGCTGGTGGTGGTGTACCTGCTGGTGCAGCGGCGCCGGCGCCGGTATGTCATGCGCTTCACCAACCTGGAGCTGCTCGAGAAGGTCATCCCCAAGCGGCAGAACTGGGTCCGGCACGTGCCGCCCGCGCTGCTGGCGGTGTCGCTGATCCTGCTCACCGTCGCGCTTACCGGCCCGACCTCGGAACAGCGGGTGCCGCGCAACCGGGCCACGGTGATGCTGGTGATCGACGTGTCGCTGTCCATGCAGGCCACCGACATCAAACCGACCCGGCTGGAAGCGGCGAAGAAGTCGGCCAAGTCCTTCACCGAGGGTCTGACCAAGGGCGTCAACCTGGGCCTGATCTCCTTCGCGGGCTCCGCGGTGGTGCTGGTCTCGCCCACGGTCGACCGCAAACCGGTGGCCGACTCCATCGACACCCTCAAGCTGGGCCCCGCCACCGCCACCGGTGACGCGCTGAACGCGGCCATGGCCACCATCGAGTCCTTCGGCAAACTGCTCACCGGCGCGGACGGCCCGCCGCCCGCCCGGATCGTGCTGATGACCGACGGCAAGAAGACGGTCGGCGCGGAGCCGGTCGAGGTCGCGACCCGGGCGGGCAAGGCGAAGATCCCGATCTCGGCGATCGCCTTCGGCACGGACTACGGCACGATCGAGACCGAGGGCCGGGTCACCAACGTGCCCGCGGACGTGGAGACCATGAAGGAGATCGCCGAGGCTTCCGGCGGCGACTTCCACAAGGCGGACACCGCGGAGCAGCTGCAGAAGGTCTACGACACCCTGGGCGAACAGATCGGCTACGAGACCAAGGAAGACGACGCCAGCCGCCCCTGGCTGATGCTCGGCACCCTGGCCCTCATCGTCGCGGCCGGCACCTCCCTCCTCTTCGGCCAACGCCTCCCCTGATGCCCACTTGGGCCAAGTAGTACGCCCACTTTGCCCAAATTGGCGTACGACTTGGCCCAAGTGGGCCGTGGGTTACCAGGCGATGGGCATGGTGCGGGGGCCTCGGACGATCATCTGGGTTTTCCAGGTGATGTCGCCTGCCAGGTGGAGGCCGGGGAGGCGGGCCAGGAGGACCCGGAGGGCTTCCTGGAGTTCCATGCGGGCGAGTTGGGCGCCCAGGCAGTGGTGGACGCCGTGGCCGAAGCCGAGGTGCTGGATGTTCTCCCTGGTCACGTCCAGGACGCCGGGGTCGGTGAACTTGAGGGCGTCTCGGTTGGCTGAGCCTACCGAGACGAGTACCGGCTCGCCTGCCTTGACCAGGACCTCGCCGACATGCACGTCCTCGGTGGCGTAGCGGGGGAAGCTGGCGCCGACGCCCAGGGGGGTGAAGCGGAGGAGTTCCTCTACCGCGTTGGGGATCAGTTCTGGTTCGGCCTGGAGTTTTTTGAGCTGGTCGGGGTTGTCCAGGAGCATCCAGAGGAAGTTGGGGATCTGGGTGGCGGTGGTTTCGTGGCCTGCGATGAGGATGCCGACGCACAGGTCGACCATTTCCAGTTCGGTGAGGCGGTCGCCCACGTCGCGGGCCTCGATCAGGGCGGTCATCAGGTCGTCCTGCGGGGCGGCGCGGTGTTCGTTGATCAGCTTGCCCATGTAGGCGCGCAGGTCTTCCTGGTTCTGCGCCATTTCCTCCGGGGTCAGGCCGGTGGTGGACAGCGCGTTGTCGCTCCACACCCGGAACTGCGGGCGGTCCTCGGTCGGGACGCCCAGGAGTTCGCAGATCACCGCGACCGGGATGGGGAGGGCGTACTCCTCCACCAGGTCGGCGGGCGGGCCCTTTTCGATCAGGCCGGTGATCAGGGACTCGGCCAGGTCGATCACCCTCGGGCGGAGTTGCTCGACGCGGCGCACGGTGAAGGCCTTGGTGACCAGGGTGCGCAGGCGGGTGTGGTCGGGTGGGTCCATCGCCAGGATGCCGCCGGGGCGGATCACCGGCCACTGCCGCGGCGCGTCCTTGACCTCGGCCATCGCCCGGCTGAACCGCTTGTCGCCCAACACAAAACGGGCGTCGGCGTAGCGGGTGGCCAGCCAGGCCGGTTCGCCGTAGGGGAGGGTGACCCGCAGCATGCCGGGGGTGTTGCGGATCTGCTCGTAGAGATCGGACAGACCCAGGCCCGCGGCCTCGTTGAACGGGTACGGGATGGGGTCGAGATCCGTGGCGGCAGCTCTCGTGGTGGTCATTGCGACGCTCCCGACTTCGCTTGTAAGCAACTGCTTACAAAGCTAGGCCGGTGCGCTGTGACCGTCAATGCGCGATCGGGTGGATCGGTTCCCGCCACCTGGCTCTGGCGGGGAAGTGGTTACGGGGAGCAGAATTTCTGCCCGATTTACCCGGGTTTACGCCGAACGGGTGGGTGATCGAGTGGTCTATACCGCTACTCTCGGTACTAGCCCGATGTGAGCCACGCCATGGGTAGGGGGCCCTATGAGCGGCGTAGAGGATCGAGATCCACCGATCCACTCCTCGACGTGGGACGAACCCGAGATGCGCACCGCGTTGGTGCGCCGGGACATCTCCCGCGTCTACCAGCTGTTGCGCCGACTCGGCATCACCCAGAAGCGCATTGCCGCCCGGACCGGACAGTCGCAGTCCGAGGTCTCCGAGATCACCAAGGGCCGTCAGGTGATGGCCTATGACGTGCTCGCCCGTATAGGTGACGGATTAGGCATTCCGCGTGGTTACATGGGGATGGGTTACTCACCTGGAGTAGCCGCGGTTGGGCCATCCGGCGGGAGGGAGGACGAGGACGTGCAACGGCGCAGGTTCCTCGCCGCCGCCGCGAGCGCCGTCGTCGGTGCGACGCTGGACTTCGGCTGGGGGCAACTGGGACCACTGCGCGATGTGGCCAGTCCGACCCCCGTGCCAGGCCGGCTGGGACTGGAGGACGTGCGGCGGATCGAGGCAGCGACGGGGGCGTTGAAGGCCCTGGACTACCAGCAGGGCGGGGGGTCGGTCCGGGACGCGGCCATCGCGCATGTCTCCTGGTGCAGACGATTGCTCGACGCGGACTGCACGGACGCGGTCCGCGAACGACTGCTCAGCGCGGTCGCCGGCGCGCACCGGTTCGCCGGCTGGACCTCCTTCGACGTCGGCCTGGCCGACGCCGCCCGCTACCACTACGTGCAGGCGGTGGAACTGGCCAAGCAGGCCGGGGACCACGGCCTGATGTGCAGCGTGCTCTACGCCGCGGCCCGGATCGAGCTGCACAACGGCGCGGTCAACGACGCGCTGAAACTGTTCCAGCTGGGCGAGATCCCGGCCGCGGACGCCGCCGACGCGCATGCCGGCGCGGTGCTCGCGGCCAACCAGGCCTGGGCCTACGGCAAGCTCAACCGGCCGGATCTGGCCGGCACCGCGATGGCCCGCGCGCGCCGGGACTTCGCCCGCGCCCAGGAGTACGGCGCACCGGAACGGCCCAGCTGGGCCTCGTTCTTCACCGCGGCCGACCTGGCCGCGAGCGAGGGCATGATGCACCTGGAGATGCGCGACGGCGACCCGTTCCGGGCCATCCCGCTCTTCGAGCACTCCATCGGGCTGCGCACCGAACTCACCGCGCGCAGCCAGACCTTCGAGCGGATCGCCCTGGCCACCGGGTATCTGCGCGCGGGTGATCACCGGCTCGGCGTCCCGGCGGCGGTGGCCGCGGTCGCCTCGGCCGAACAGCTTCAGTCCCGCCGGGTGCTGGACCGGCTGACGCCGCTGCGCCTGGAAGCGGCCCGCCGCCGGGACCCGGACTGCCAGCAGCTCGTGCACGAGATCACCGCCGTGCAGTCGCAGTACGCCGCCTGACCTCTGCCACCGGGGTCAGTCCGTGATGGTCAGGCGCCTGGCCCGGCCTCCCGCCGGGCCAGGACCTGTTCCAGGCCACTGATCAGCAGGTCCAGCCCGAACTCGTACTGGGCCGGGCCGCCGCTGCGGTTGAGTTCGGGCACCAGGTCCACCAGGGTCGGATACCTGGTGCGGGACAAGCCATCCAGGGTCTCGCGCAGGGCCCGCCGGCCCGCCGGGTCGGCCAGTTGCCTGCTGAGCTGGACCTCCCAGGCGGCCACGCCGAGCACGTGGTTGAACAGGGTGAGGTAGGCCCGGACCGCGGACTCCCGGTCGAACCCGGCCGCGCGCAGCACGCTGAGCAGCGCTTCCACCGCGTGCGGCACCTCGTGCCCGGCCAGCGGGCGCGCGGTGAACAACTGCACCAGGCAGGGGTGGGCCAGCATCATGTCCCGGATGGCCCGGCAGGCCACCCGGACCCGCTCTTGCCAGGTTTCGCCTTCGGCCCGCACCGGGTGCTCGGCCATGGCATGGTCACGGACGGCGTCGAACAACTCGTCCCGGCCGCGGAAGTAGGTGTAGAGGGCCATCGGGCCGACGCCGAGTTGCTTGGCCAGCGCGCGCATGCCGAAGGACTCCACGCCCTCGGCGTCGAGCAGGTCCAGGGCGGTGCGCACGATCAGCTCGGGGTTGAGCGTGTTACGAGGCGCACGTTTGCGCTGCAGCTGTTCGGTCATGGTTGCCTCCTCCTTACTGTACAGCGTACTGTACGCCGTACAGCAGTTGTAGGCACTGGGGCAGGGCAAAGGAGCGGCACGTGCGCGCGGTACAGATCACCGAGTTCGGCGGACCCGAGGTCATGCAGCTGGTGGACCTGCCGGATCCGGTCGCGGGGGACGGGCAGGTGCTGGTCGAGGTCGACCGCGTCGGCGTCAACTACGGCGACACCCACAACGTGGAGAACTCCTACCTGGCCCCGGCCAAGCTGCCGCTGATCCCGGGCGGTGAGGTCATCGGCCGCACCGCGGAGGGCCGCCGGGTGATCGCGCTGATCGACTCCGGTGGTTACGCGAGCAAGGTGGTGGCCGCGCCGGAGCGTCTTTTCGACGTGCCGGAGGACATCTCCAGCGGCGACGCGCTCGCGCTGATCTGCCAGGGCACCACCGCCTGGCACATTCTCAAGACCTCCGCGCGGATCCAGCCGGGCGAGTCGGTGGTGGTGCACGCCGCCGCCGGTGGCGTGGGTTCGCTCGCGGTGCAGCTGGCCAAGGCTTTCGGCGCGGGCACCGTGATCGCCACCGCCTCCACCGAGGACAAGCGCAAGCTGGCCCTGGACCTGGGCGCGGACGTCGCGGTCGACGGCGCGCCGGAGGGTCTGGCCGAGCGGCTGCGGGAGGCCAACGGCGGCAAGCGGATCGACGTGGTCCTGGAAATGGTCGGCGGGCCGGTGTTCGACGACTCGCTGAGCGTGCTGGCCCCCTTCGGCCGGATCGTGGCCTACGGCAGCGCGGGCCGGGTGCAGCCCACCCCGGTGCTGCCGGCCAAGCTGATGCGCGGCTCCCAGTCCATCGTCGGCTTCTGGCTGATCGACTGCCTGCGTGACCCGGCCACCCTGGTGCAGGCGCCCTTCGACGAGATGGTGGCGCTGGTGCGCGAGGGCAAGCTGCGCCCGCAGATCGGTGGCGAGTACCCGATGTCGGCGTCCCGCACCGCGCACGAGGACCTGCGGGCCCGCCGCACCGTCGGCAAACTCGTCCTGGACCCGGCCCTCTGAGTTAGGAGTTCGCTGTGCGAGACCTGACCGGCAAAGTCGCCGTCATCACCGGTGCCGCTGGCGGCATCGGCACCGCCCTGGCCACCGCCTTCGCCGCCCAGGGCATGCGCCTCGCGCTGTCCGATGTGGACTCCTCGGCCCTCGAAGCACTGGTGAAGTCCTTCCAGGACAAGGGTGTCCAGGCCATCGGTGTGCAGGCGGACGTGGCCAAGGCCGCGGACCTGGAGACCCTCGCCGAGCGCACCTATGACGAGTTCGGCGCCGCGCATGTGCTGTGCAACAACGCGGGCATCGGCAGTTCCGGGCTGACCTGGCGGCTCACCCTGGAGGAGTGGAAGCGCGCCATCGACATCAACCTGTGGGGCGTGATCCACGGCCAGCACGCCTTCCTGCCCAGGATGATGGCCCAGGACGAGGGCCACATCGTCAACACCGCGTCGATGAGCGGCCTGCTCGCCGGGATGGGCAACGGTCCTTACGCGGCAACAAAACACGCGGTGGTCGGGCTGACCGAGACCATGCACCACGAGTTCGTGATCACCGGATCCCCGCTGCGCGCCTCGGTGTTGTGCCCGGCCTGGACCAAGTCCAACATCGCCGCCAGCACCCCGCCCGCCAACGGGGAGGGCCTGGAGGCCAAGTTGATGGCCAAGGCCAGCGAGGCGATCGGCGCGGCGGTCCGCGCGGGCAAGCCCGCCGAGGAGGTCGCGGACGCGGTCGTCGACGCGGTGCGGGAGCAGCGGTTCTGGGTGCTCACCCACCCGGAGTTCCTGTCCGTGGTGACCGATCGGTTCAGCCGCGCGGTCAACGGCGAGGATCCGGTGATCCCGCCGGTCATCCCGAAGCAGCGCTGAACTCAGCCGTGTAGTTCGCGGTAGACCCCGGCCGCGCCGGGGTGCAGTGGAATGGCCGCGGTGCTGATCAGCGCCCGCGGATCGAGGAACTGGATGCCGAGGGCGTCTTGCGGGATCAGGCGGTCGGCCCGGGTGAGCAGCACCCGGGTCACCGCCGCCGCCACCTCAACCGGGAGTTCTTCCCGGCACACCACCAGATTCGCCACCCCGATGGTCGGGATCGGCCGCGGCGCGCGATATACGCCGCTGGGCACCGACACCTGTTCGTACACCGGGCCGTGCGCGCCGCGCAGCGCGGGCAGCACGTCGTCCAGGGGCAGCAACCGGATCGGCGTGCGGATGTCGAGTTCCTCCAGGGCCGGGGTGGGCACTCCGCCGGACCACACCAGCGCGTCCACCCTGCCCTCGGCGAGTGCGGCGGCGGCCTCGGCCAGCCGCAGTTGCGGGCCGGGGGTGAGGTTGAGCCGGGTGGTGATGCGGTCGGCGACCATGGCCGCGCCGGAACCCGGTGCGCCCATGGCGATCCGGCGGCCCGCGAGTTCGGCCACCCGGCGCACCGGACTGGCTGCCGGGACCGCGATCTGCAGGTAGTTCTCGTAGATCCGGCCGAGCGCGCGCAGCGGCAGACGGTCGGTGAACGGGGCGGCGGCGGTGGCGGCGGCCTCGCAGGCGTCGGCGTGTGCCAGGGCCAGGTCGACCTCGCGGGTGCCGAGCAGGCGCAGGTTGGCCACGCTGGCCTGGGTTTGCGCCGGGGTGGCACGCAAATCGGGTTCGGCGGCGGCGATCTCGGCGGCCAGCCGGGTGGCGAAGGCCAGGTAGGGGCCGCCGGGTTCGCCCGCGCCGATGGACAGCGGGCGCGGCGGGCCGGGGTAGTCCCTGGCGGTGCAGGCCAGCGCGGCCAGTGGGGTGAGCAGGAACAGCCTGCGGGACAGGGTCATCCGGCGGCCCTGGGGAGTCCGATGTGGACGGACAGGCCGTGCGGTTGCGCCGCTTCCAGGGAGAGTCGGCCGCCGTGGGCGGTGACGAGTTGTTCGGCGATGGCCAGGCCCAGGCCGGTGCCGCGGCTGCCGCGATGTTCCTGCGAGCGCCAGAACCGTTCGGTGGCCAGGGCGAGTTCCTCGGCGGACAGGCCGGGGCCGTTGTCGGTGACGCTGAGCCGCAGGGTTTCCGGTTCGGCCTGCAACGCCAGGGTGATCACGGCGTCGGGTCCGGCGTACTTGATCGCGTTGTCCAGGACCACGTCGAGGACCTGGGCGAGTTCGTCGGCGGGGAAGGCGGCCAGCACCGGCGTGCCGGGGGTGCGGCCGATGTGCAGGGTGATCCCGGCGGCGGTGGCCGCGGCGGACCAGGCGTCCCGGCGATCGGCCAGCACCAGCAGCGGTTCGCAGTCCGCCGGGGGTTCGTCCAATGTGGACGGTGAGCGGAGTTCGGCGGCCCGGTTTTCCGCGCTGGCCAGGGTGAGCAGCCCGTCGAGGAGTGATTCCAGGCGGTCGACCTCGCCGAGCACGGACTGGTAGGAGCGCTGGGCGGGCTGGGCGACCGAGGGGCCGAGCGCGTCCACTCGCAGCCGCAGCGCGGTCATCGGGTTGCGCAGCTGGTGCGAGGCTTCGGCGACCAGGCGGCGCTGGCGTTCGGCGGCGTCGGAGACCGCGTCGGACATCTGGTTGAACGCCGCGGCCACCACCCGGAGTTCGGCCGGGCCGTGCACCGCGACCTGGGCGTGCGGCTCCCCGGAGGCCACCGCGCGCACCCCGCGTTCCAGTGCGCGCAGCGGCCGCAGCACCCAGCGGGACACGCCAAGGGCCAGGCTCACGCAGGCCAGCGCGGCGGCCAGCGCGCCGAGCAGCACCACACTCCAGCGGCGGGCGATGTCCCCGGCGGCGGCGGTCACCGCGGCGCGCAGCACCACCGCCCCGGTGACCCGGATGCCGGTGCCGATCGGGCGGGCCAGCAGCACCGGCTCGCTGGACCAGGGCGTCAACGGGTCCACTGTGGACTGACGTTCGTTGCGCAGCGCGCCGTCGACCAGGCGGACCACGGCCGGGTCGGCGGGGCGGAGGTCGCCGGTGGCCGCCAGGGGGCCGCGGCGGGTGTCCACCACCAGCACCGCCTCGCCGTACAGTTCGCCGTAGCGCTGGATCTCCGCGGTCAGCGCGCCCAGATCGCCAGTCGTGCCCGCGGTGTCGGCCAGTGCGGCGAAGCGGTCCAGGTCGGCGGTGCGGGAGAGCAGGAGTTGCTGGGTGCGTTCGGTGGCGGTGCTCATCAGCAGCGGCCAGGCGAAGGCGGCCACCGCCAGCACGGAGAAGGCCAGCAGCACCACCAGGAGTCGCCGCCGCACCTAGGACTCCAGCCGGTAGCCGAAACCGCGGATGGTGCTGATCAGGGTGGGGCGGCCCAGTTTGGCCCGCAGCTGGGCGATGTGCACGTCCAGGGACCGGGAGATCGCCAGGTAGGCGTCGCCCCAGAGTTCGTCCATGAGCTGCTGGCGGCTGACCGCGGCCCCGATCCGGCGGGCCAGCGCGGCGAGGAGGTCGAATTCCTTGGCGGTCAACGTGATCGGCGCCCCGGCCACCTCGACCCGGCGGCTGGCCAGGTCGATCCGGACGTCGCCGGTGACCACCTCGTCCGTGGGTTCCCCGGCGGCGGCCCGGTGCGCGGCGCGCCGGGTGACCACGTCCATCCTGGCCAGCAACTCGGCCAGCCGGACCGGTTTGACCAGGTAGTCGTCGGCGCCCAGGCGCAGACCGCGCACGACGGAGCGTTCGTCGCCGCGCGCGGTCAGCACCATCACCGGCACGGTGGCCACCCGGCGCAGCTTGCGCAGCACCTCAAGGCCGTCGCCGTCGGGCAGACCCAGATCGAGGAGCACCAGGTCCACCTCCCGGTGCCCGGTCAGCGCGTCCGCGCCGTGCCGGACCCGGCGGGGCTGGTGCCCGTGCGCGGTGAGGACCTCGACGAGGGCGTCCGCGACCCCGTCGTCGTCCTCCACCAGCAGCACCTTCATGTGTGGCAGCCTATTTGGGCTGGCCGACCTCGTACTCACCGGAGTCGTTGGTGACCTTCACCGGCACCTGCCGCTGCTTGCCGTCCACGGTGGCGGTGCAGGTGAAGGTGTTACCGGACTTGATCGCGGGCTGGTTCGGGCAGGTCACCGCGGTGACCTTGGCGATGCCGAAGTTCTCGGTCAGCACCTTCTGCACGCCCGTCTGCACCGCCTTGGTGTCCAGGACCTTGCTGGTGAACACGCCCAGGAAGGCCAGCACACCGAAGACGATCCCGATCAGCACCAGGCCGACCAGGCCGTAGAGCAGCGGCTTCTTCGCGCTGCCGTCGGACTTCTTCGGCTCCTGCTGCGGCTGCCCGCCGTAGGGCGCGCCGCCGTAGGGACCGCCAGGGCCGCCGGGGCCCTGCGGCTGGGGGTAGCCGGGCGGCGGGGTGGGCGCGCCCTGCTGCGGGTAGCCGGGCGTCGGCGTCGGCTGCCCGCCCCACTGCGGTTGCGCGGGCAGCGGCTGCTGCGGCTGCTGGTACGGATTCGGCTGCTGCGGCTGACCGCCCCACTGCGGCTGCTGCGGCTGGTACGGGTTGCTCATCTCTTACCTCGGTATCTACAGCGCGGCGAGCCGGTTGAAGAAGTCCTTGCGGGCGTTCAGATCGGGCAGATCGGTCCGGTCCAGCGGCGAGGGCTCCGGCGGGAAGTCCTTCGCGGTGGCCTTGCCCAGGATCTCGTACCCCACCTGGATCTCGACCTTCGGACCACCCTTGTCCACGATCCCGTTGATCTCGATCTTCTTGAGCTGCCCCTGCGGGTCCAGGACCACCGTGGTGCGCAGGAAGGACTCCAGCATCGGCGGGGTCATCTGCTTCTTGAACTCCTCCGGGAAGCTCAGCACCCGGTTGTCCACAAAGGACTTGAGGGTGACCCCGGTGAGCAGTTCGGCGGAGCCGTCGGCCTGCTGCCGGTACTCCTTGATCAGCCCGGCCGGCGAGGACTTCTGGGTGGCCTTCATCGCGTCCTGCATGGCGCACACCGTCTGCACCCCGGTCAGCAGGCACACGTTGAACCCGTCCTTGGGGGTGAAGGTCGGGAACCGCACCCACGGGGTGGTGGCCAGCGAGCGGAACCGCTCACCCAGCAGCAGGTAGTCCCACTCCGAGCCGCTCGGGTGGTACTGGTCCAGGTTGTCCTTCATGTCCTTGCTGGTGCGGGACTTGGTGAAGATCGCGGGCGGCTCCGGCTTGCCCTTGTCCGCCGCCTGGTAGCGGAAGACGTCGATCTCCTTGTCCGTCTTGCGTTCGTTGAACCGCCCGTGCCAGAACACGGTCGACTTCTCGTCCCGTGGTTTGATCAGCTCCTGGTCGAGTTTCTTGAACGCGCCGTCGAACTGGGCCGCCATGTAGGCGGTGACCGCCTGCTGGTCGGCCAGGGCGAGCCCGGGGGAGGCGCTGCTGCACCCCGCCGCGGTGATCGTCACGGCCAGTGCGCCGGCCAGCGCGGCCAGCCGGCCGCGCCGCTGGGTCATCGTCATCATCCCGCGTCCGCCTGCTTGTAGAGGTTGTGCGCCACCTGGCCGAGCACCGCGCCGGAGAGCGTCCTGGCGTTGCCCACCGAGGACACCGAGACCACGATTCCGGCGCCGCGCCCCGGATCGAACCGGGTGAACCAGGGTCCGCCCGAACAGCCGGGCGTCATCACGCAGTTGATGGTGTAGTCGCCGAAGGGGCCCTTGACCCAGTTCGGCGAGGAGCAGTACCGCATCACCTTGCCGTCAAAGGGCGGCGCGGTCGGGTAGCCGATCGCGGTCAGCCCCTCGGCCAGCACGCCGAAGGCCATGCCCTGCGCGCCGAGCGCGTCCTGGATCTTCTTGCCGTTGAGCGGCCGCATCCGCAGGAAGGCGATGTCGTAGGCCCAGCCCTCGCCGGAGGTGCCCCGGTCGGAGCTTTCCGCCTTGGTCAGGAACTCGCGGGTGGTGTAGATCGACTCCGCCGCCCACTTGCCGTGCGGGGACTGCCCGGCCCGGTCACCGGGCACGAACATCACGTTGTCCGCCCACATCTTCTCGCCCTGGGTCTCCCACACGCAGTGCCCCGCGGTGGCCACCAGGACCTTGGACCCCGAGTTGACCACCGAGGCCGAGCACACGTACGGCTTGCCGCCGAAGGTGTAGTAGAGCCTGCCCACCGTGGTCTCGCTCAGCCCGGCCCGCGACCAGGCGTCGCCGCGCGGGTTGGTGCCGTTGGAGTCCGGCTTGACCTGCCCGATCACCCCGTCGGATGGCTGGATCACCACCTGCGCGCCCGGGTTCTCCTTCGGCACGTCGCTGCCGCCGTCGTTGGGACCGGGCTGCTTGGGCCGGGCGTCCCGCAGCCGGTCGCTGTTCCAGTAGTCGTTGACCTGCTGCGGAGTGGTGGAGAAGGTCTTGCGCAGCTCGGAGGTCGGACCACCCTTGATCTCATCAGCGATGTTGCGGGTGGAAGGCCCGGCCTTCGGTGTCCCAGGAGAGACCTGGGTGCAGGCCGTGAGCGCGGTGGCGGTGAGCAACACCGCCATCACGGCACTCAGTTGTCGCATCGTCAATACCCCAGATGGCCGTGAAACGCGGATACCGCGGGCAGATTAGCCCGATCGGAGCCATCGCACCCGGGGAAGTGGCCAAAAGCCCGCCGGGTGGGCGACAAGCACCACCCGGCGGGCCCGGTGATCAGCGGAAATCGGGTCCATCAGAAACAGTGATGATCAAGAGCTGTGATGATCAAGAACGGCGATCAGCGGAACGAGCCCTCTTCCAGGGGGGAGGACTTCGAGGTCTCCCGCATGCTGCTGTAGACGATCAGCGAGACCAGCACGCACCCGGCGACGTAGTAGAAGTACACCGACTCCATGCCCTGCAGCTTCAGCCAGAGCGCGATGCCCTCCGCGGACCCGCCGAAGATGGCCACGGTCAGCGCGTACGGCAGACCGACACCCAACGCGCGGATGTTGGTGGGGAACAGCTCGGCCTTCACGATCGCGTTGATCGAGGTGTAGCCGGTGACGATGATCAGCCCGGCCAGCATCAGGAAGAACGCGGCGACGGGGGAGTTGGTGCCGGCCAGCGCGGTCAGCAGCGGGACGGTGCCCAGGGTGCCGCAGACGCCGAAGAACAGCAGCAGCGGCCGTCGCCCGATCCGGTCGGACAGCTTGCCCGCCAGGGGCTGGATCACCACGAAGACGACCAGGGCGAGAAAGTTGATCCAGGCCGCGTTCTGCTTGCTGATGCCGCTGGTGTTGACCATGAACTTCTGGAGGTAGGTGGTGTAGGTGTAGAAGGCCACCGTGCCGCCCAGGGTCAGGCCGACCACCAGCAGGCACTCCCTGGGGTGCTGCAGCAGGGCGCGCAGGGTGCCGCGCTGCGGGGTCTTGCCCTCCTCGGCCTGGGCGACCTTCTTGAAGCTCTCCGACTCGTCCATGCTGCGCCGCAGCCACATCACCACGATCGCGCCCGCCGCGCCGATGACGAAGGCGATCCGCCAGCCCCAGGAGTGCATCTGCTCCTCGGTCAGCACCTGCTGCAGCACGATCTGCACGCCGAGGGCGAGCAGCTGGCCCGCGGTCAGCGTGACGTACTGGAAGCTGGAGTAGAACCCGCGCTTGCCCGGTGAGGCGACCTCGGAGAGGTAGGTCGCCGAGGTGGCGTACTCACCGCCCACCGACAGGCCCTGCAACAGTCGCGCGGCCACCAGCAGCGCGGGCGCGGCCAGACCGATCGAGGTGTAGGACGGGGTGACCGCGATGACCAGGGACCCGGCCGCCATCAGCGTCACGGACAGGGTCAGCGCGGCCCGGCGGCCGAACCGGTCGGCGTAGCGGCCCAGCATCCAGCCGCCGATGGGACGCATCAGGAAGCCGACCGCGAACACCGCGGCGGTGTTCAGCAGCTCCGCGGTGGAGTCGTTCTTGGGGAAGAACGAACTGGCGAAGTAGATGCTGAACGCTGTGTACGCATACCAGTCGTACCATTCGACCAGGTTGCCGATCGAGCCGCGCAGCACGTTCGCCACGACCCGCTTCTCACCCTGTTTGCCCCCGCCGCTGGGGACGTCCGCGCTGACGCCAACCGACATGTGCCCTCCTAGAGACCCCTGTCACAGTCGTGGCCGGGGGAGGTGAGGGCAAGCGGGAACGGGCAGAACTTACCTCCGCTTGAGGTAGGAGTTGTGGATCTTGGTGCTAGCCAGTTTTGGGACAAATCTGGGACAGACCATCGCTCGGCAACGGTGGCCCTGGGTAGCCGCCTGCCCACACTGAGCGGGCGGCGGCTGCCCAGGTTGCGTCCCCACGCGCTATCGTGAGGGTCACGTTAGGCGCGGAAGGGGACACCCGTGCACGAACTGACAGATGGTCAACGCCTGCGCGAACTGCGCGCGATCCGCGGCAAGAACATGCGGCAGATCGCCGGGCTGGCCGGAATCAGCGCCTCCTACTACGGACGCCTGGAACGAGACGAGCAGCCGCTGAATTCGCGTAGCACGATCTGCGCGCTGGCGGCCGCGTTCGAAGTTGCGCCGTCCGCATTGACCGGCCAGCCTTCGCAGTCGACCGACCCGGCCATGGCTGAAGCGCAAGCCACACTTCCAGCGCTCCGGGTCGCCTTGGTCACCACAGAGTTCGGCAAGCCTGCCGAGGGGGCCAGGCGGCCGGTGCGGCAGTTGGTTACGGAAACGCAACAAGCGATCGGGTACCGAACCGATTGTGATTTCGCCGCGCTCGGCCGGATTCTCCCCAGCTTGGTGACTGGACTTCACACGGCGGTCGTCCAGGAACGAGGCGAAGAGCGCGTCGAGGCCATGCAGGCGCTGATCCACACGCTCGTTTCGGCGTCGGCGCTGATGCACGCCTTCTCCTATTCGATGGAGGCGTACACCGCATCAGATCGCGCGGTTCAGGTTGCGACCGAACTGGGTGACGGGTGGACGGCGGTCGCTAAGTTCTCGTTGGCTCACGCTCTTCTGCCCATGGGCAACGACGCGATGGCGCACGCCTATCGCATCGCGTCCGAGAGCGCCGACGTGGCCCGGTCGCTCACAGGCCGGATCGAGGGTGACCCAGCCATCGCCGCATACGGCTCGCTGTGCCTGGTCTCCGCGCTCACCGCTGCGGTCACCGGCCGTGCGGCCGAGGCGGACGAGCGACTGGCCGCAGCCGCGGAGGTGGCCAAGCGGGCTGGTGACTGTAGTCCGACTGTCGCGACCTTCGGCCCGACGAACGTGCTCCTCTACCAGGCGAGCACGGCTCTGGAACGTGGCGACTACGAGGAGTCGATTCGGTTCGGCGACAGCGTCAACCTTGCCGCGATCACCAACCCGGAGCGCGCGGCGAAGTTCTGTATCGACCGCGGCCGGGCACTTGCCGAGGTGCGTGGACGTGAGGCCGATGCAGTTGCGGAGTTCCGCAAGGGCGAGGCGTTGGCCCCGCTTCGGGTGCGGTCGAACAACTTCGCGAGGGCCACCGTCACGGGGCTGCTCAACCGGGTGCGCCGAGAAGCTGTCAGTCACGATCTTCGGGGTCTCGCGTACCGCATGGGGATGACCGCTTAACCCGTCCGAGCGAACAACGCGCTTGTGCCCTTGTAGGGCACAAGCGCGTTTTTGCTGGTCATACCGTTCGTCGTGACAGAAGGAGAAGTCGCGATGGACGGAAATTCCAGCATCCCCGTCGAGTACGGCATGCTGTGCTCCGACACGGACTACCTGTGGCCAGGTGCTCCGGTCCCCACCGACGTGCTCGCCGATGGCGGAGGCTCTGCCCCGCACTCCTGAGACGGGCCCCCGGGTCGCGTGTCCCCACATAGCGACCCGGGGGCCTTCCTGTTCAGCCGACAGGTGGGGAGGCAGGGCGATGACAGAACAGCAACTTCCAGGCCCGGAACGGCGGGCTGTCGGCGTCGGCCGACAGGGACAGCCGCGGACCATCACCACTCGACAGCTTCCCGACGACCGGATTCATCTCCAGATCGGTGCGGACGAGCCCGTCATCCTCTCCGCGGAGGAGGGGGCGCGGCACCGCAACCACGTGATCGACGCGCTCCCGAAGTCATGGTCGTACGGTGCAGAAGAGCCCGGCGAGGGCTGGGTACCTGACTTTGACGGCCGGGGCAAACCCAAGCGAGGCCCGCGATGAGCGCGGCCCTGTGGTTCGTCGCCATCACGGCGGCGGTCGGGGTGCCGCTGTTCGCGGTGCTGGCGATCCGCCGCGGCGGGCGGCCCGCCGTCTTCCCCGGCTCGGTGTCGGTGGCCGAGCTGCTCGACCGCGAGGACGCGACCTCCCTGCCGATGTATCCCAGCCCGGTCCGGCGGGAGTCGAACAATGGATGAGCTGGTCTTCCGGGTGGCGGTGCTGCTGCCGGTCCTCGCGCTGGCCTACCGGGCGTTGGTGTCCGAGCCGGTGCGCGCAACCCTCCGGCGCGCGGCCGCCCGCCATGCCACCCGCGTCCTGCGAGGACGTGACTCGACGCCGAGTCTGGTGCGGCAGTTCCGCGAGGCTGGCCTCACCGCCAGCACCCAGGTTGAACAGGATCCGGTCCCTGCGTTTTGTGTGGGCGCAGGGCCGGTAGCGGGATCCCAGGTCGTGCTGGCTGGGTCCCGTGTGGTGGTGCGCCGTGCTGGCCGGCGCGGCGCATGGGTGGGGACGGTCGAGCGGGGCGGTGGCCTGCCTGCTCCCGTCTCCGCCCCACCAACCCCGGCGGCATTCCCCCCTCGGCCGTCGGATCCGACCGCAGCACACGGGCACCACCCCGTGCGGCGCGGTCGGGCAGTGGAGACGGCGGCGGCCTCCGGCCCCCCATCCGTCGCCGTCTCCGCGCGGGGGTCAGCATGAGCACACCGACACCAGCGCCCGTGCCGTGCGTGTGGCGGCGCAGCACCTATGACGGCCTGGCCCACGCGATGATGCTGACCGAGGTCACGGACTCGACGAAGAAGAGCCTCAGCGCGGTCTGCACACACACCGCGCCCGCGCACAGCTGGACGGTGCTCACCGGCCCCGTGCCACCGGGCTGCGGGGCGTGCATGCTGGAGATCGGGTCACTACTGCCCGACCCGGCCGCGCGGCCGCGCGGCGCGCGCGAGCAGCCCGGCACGCTGTGGCGGTACGGGTGACCAGCCCGCTGTACCGGTGGGTACGCGGCCGCTCAGGCACCGTCGAGCGGGCCCACCAGGTGTACTCGGCAGGGCTGGACAGCGCGCTGCCGGTGGTGTCGGCGCGGTGCTGCTGGGTGGTGCAGATCGTGGAGCTGCTCGACCGCAGCCCCCTAGCGCCGCCGCTGCCGAACGCACCGGCGGTAGACGCGCCGGTGGTGGAGGTGTGCGAGGACTGCCAGCGGCAGATCGAGCAGGACGAAGAGCGGTTGCGCTGGAGCTGGCGGTGACACCAGCCCGGTGGGACCCGACAGCATCATCTGGCCGGTGAACTCGGTGTGCGCCGACTGTGCTGACCTCGATGAGAAGTACCGATGGTGCAGGAAGGCTCCGGTGCGCGCGTACGCGCCGGTGAAGGAGATCCACGGGAGGAAGCAGATGGGCGAGAACAACGGTGTTGACGTCGAGATCGGTCGGGACACCGCGCAGGACATCGTCCCGGTGGCCAAGACCGGACCTGCGGTGTGGGCAGCGCTGACCGGGGAGGCGCGTACCTCCTTCGAGGACGAGTTCAGGGCGGCGCTGGCCAAGACCGGAGAGGACTTCGACCTCGACCGGCTGACCAAGGTCGTGCACGCCTGGTGGCCTGCTGCGTGGGGCACCGCCAACCCCGACCGCGAGGTGGACGAGGCGATCGAGCGGTACCGCGACGGCGACGAGTCCGAGGTCAGCCCGGCACCGGTCTATGACGGCGGCGAGAGGCCATGACCTACGAGGTGCTCGTTGCCGACGTCGCCAAGGCCACCCTGGCCACCGCGCCCGCGGCTGCGAAGGCGGCGTTCGAGCGGAAGCGGCGGCAACTGTTGACCGATCCGCACGACGCGGGCCGGTACGTGGAGAAGGAAGACCGCTACTACGGGGACATGGGCGAGCACGGCATCGTCTGCTACACCATCCACGACTCCGTGGTGCGCGTCGTGATCTGGCGCGTGCAGTTCAGCTGACCAGGTCCGCGGTAGCGCCTGGCCTGCGAACCGGCCGCGCTAGCTGATTACGCACAAACGCGCCCCACCCTCCCGGCGCGGGAGGGTGGGGCGCGTTGTTGTGGGACCGGCCGAGAGGAAGGGCGGCCGGGCCTACCGCTGTGCGGTGCGGTAGGCGTCCAGGGTGCGGTGCAGGTAGGCCACCGCGGTCACCAGCGCCGTCCGGCCGACCGAGGCCAGCACCAGGCTCCAGGCGATGGTCTCGGACGAGATCAGTGGCAGGGCCACGACCAGCACGGCCAGGCCGACATCGATCAGCAAGTTCTGGCCGAGTGTGCGCAGCGCGCGGGACCGGGCGTCCCCGGCCGGGACGGGCTGGGTCATGCCGGGTCCTCCGCAGTGTCGAGACGAACGCGCGCGCGGCGGTCGAGTTCGTTCGCGGTGGCGGTGGCCAGCTCGCTGAGCAGCGTGGAGGAGACCGTGCCCCAGTTGATGTTGCGGGCAAGCTCGGCCTCGTCGACATCATCGTTCTCGGCCGCACGCGCGATCAGCGCGGCGAGGAACCCGCCGGGGCGGAGCAGGCCGAGGACCTCGCCGATCGGCGGGGCGAGCTGGCCGACGATGTGGTCGGCCCGCCAGTCGCAGTGCGCGATCTGCTGGCGCAGTGTGGTGTTGCGGCCCGACTCGTTCGGGTTGGCGAACTCTTCGTTGAGCACGTCCCTGATCGCGCGGTACGCGTCGTCGTAGGACACGTCGTCACCTCCTGTTGAGTCCCCGGCCTTGGCCATGACCAAGTCCCAGGGGAAGTGCGGTCCGGGATCCCAGTGGGAGCCCTCCTTCATGCCCTCCGTCCAGTCGTGATGCCCGCACACCCCGGACTCCCCGGCCGCGACCTGGGCTGGGGTGAGCTTGCGGATCGGGATGCCGCGTGCCGAACAGCGTTGCCAGATCCACGCCGCGGTGAGGTCGAGCATCCGTGGGTGGCGCAGCCATTCGGCGCGGTCCCAGCGGGCGAAGCCGCACAGCTCGGCGTTGTCGCTGACCGGGTTGCCGGAGCGCAGCGTCCACGCCGCGCGGTCGTAGGGCACGTACTGCTCGATGCGGTGGTCGTCGATGCCGACGTGGCTGGATGCCTGGGTCTTGCCCTGGAAGAACCGGCCGAGCGCCTCGACGGTGCGGGCGCCCTCGGCGGTGTGGACGACGACCAGGCGGACCCGGGCGCCGCCGCGGCCGGAGTGGTGTGGGGACGCGATCATGTGACCTCCGAACTCGTCGCGAAACCAGAAGTCACCGGGCGCTGGTGCGGGTCGGTGCCGTCGTCGGCCTGGCCCTCGGTGTCGAACTCGGCACGGTCGTGGGGGTGATGGTGGCGCAGGCCGGTCCCGCGTCCTCGGTCTCGCCGGTGGAGTAGGTGACGTACCAGCGGCACTCGCGCACCTCGGTGCGGGTGATCCCGCGACCCGCCGGTCCGGGCGGGCCCGGTGGGCCGGGCGGCAGGGCTCCCGCGTCCTGGGTGGTGCCGTCGTCGTAGGTGACCACCAGGCGCCCCTCGGCCACGGTCACCGAACGGATGCCGCGGCCGGTCGCGCCGGTGGGGCCGATGACCCGGCCGAGGATCTCGGCGCGGCCATCCGACCAGCGCAGCACCAGCACGCCGTCGAGCAGCTCGGCGCCGGTGATCCCCGGTGGGGACACACCGTCCTTGCCGTCCTTGCCCAGGACGCGGCCCTTGTCCTCGGTCACGCCATCGGAGTAGGCCACCAGCAGGCGCCCGTCGGTGGTGACCGTGGTCCCGGCGATCCCCCGTGCGGGCACCGGGGTGGGCGGGTCCGGGCGCGGGGTGACCACCGGGGTCTGCCCGAGCGCGCGGACCTGATCAGCCAGTGCGCGGGCGGCGGCGTCGGCCGCGGCCGCGCTGGTCTGCATCGCCGCGGCCTGGCGGCCCAGCTGATCGATCTCGCCCCGCAGCTCCGAACGTTGGTTCAGGTAGACCAGGCCGAAAGCGCACATCGCGGCCGCGGCGAGCAGGGCCAGCAGGAGGCCGAGGCGGTGCCCGCGCGTGTCCCGCGCCCGGCGCACGGCCGGTTCGGCCATCTCGCGGAACTGGTCATCGGTCATCGCCGTCCTCCTCGTCCCGCATGATCTCGGCGATCTCCTCGACGGTGATCACGCCGTCCTCGGCGGCCGCGCGGAGTCGGTCAAGGACGTCATCCGCCGCGGCGGACCGCTCGCGGCGGCTGGTACGGAGGGAGTTGATCAACAACGCGGTGGTGGCGCCGATCGCGGTGATCAGGGTCCCGATCGCGGTGAGCAGCGCGGCAAGGTCACCCATGATCACCTCGGCCCGGTTAGTCCACTTAGGACGAAATCCACTGTGCCCGGAAATGCGGGCCGACGTCACCGCCGGAAACCTCGGTCCCCCAAGCGGATCCCGCGTCATGCCACGCCTGCACCTCGACGTAGTCACCGACGCCCAAGTAGACGATGTCGTCGGTACGGGCCGAGGAGAAGTTGTTGTTGGACTTCCCGTGAAACTCGGCGCTGCCGTTGACCGGGGTGCCGTTGACCGCCAGGCGGGTGGCCACGATTGAGGTGCCGGTGAAGTTGAAGGTGACCCCGCCGCCGACGCGGTAACGCCCGGCGGTCTGGGAGGTGTAGCGGCTGGTGTTGACGCTGGTGGAGTGGCCGTTGTCGCGGTCGAGGTCCTCGGTGGTGAAGGTCAGCGACGTCCACGTGGTGTTGTTCAGCACCTGCGAGACGGACTGCACCGCTTTGAACAGCGGGTATCCGCCGAGGATCCAGGAGATCGCGGAGTTGATGTCACTGTTCATGTACCCGGCAGTAACAACCTCGCCACTGACCCAGGTGCGGGGCGCGGGGACGGTGCCCACGGATCACCTCCCCTGCGGCGGCTGGCGGTCCGGGCGCGGTGGCCGGTCTGGTCGGCGGGGCGGGTCGATCTGCTGGCGCACATGGCGTGCGGCCGGAGCACGGTCGGAGGCGTGGGCCCACATCGTCGGGCCGGAGCGGGCCAGCGCCGCGGTCTCCACCGCCGGGCGGTCCTCCGGCCACAGCACTGGCCGCCACAGACCGGTGGCGTTGTTGGCGCATTCGATGCAGTAGAACCGCGGGTCGCTGGTCGCGGCCAGCTGGGCACTGGAGCACTCCGGGCACTGCACGATCCACCGACTGTGGTCCAGGCGTGCGTACACCGGATGCTCGGCGTCCAGCCCGGAGGGCATCGGATGGCCGAGCCGCACCAGGGTGTCCTGCACCTGCCACAGCCCGCGTTCAGCGGCGGGCAGGGCCTTCCAGTCCTGTGTGGACCAGCCCTCCGGCGCGTCCGGCCACGCGCTTTCCACGGTCTTGATCGGCACGGGTTTCCCCCTTTCACTTCACAGGGCCAGGCGGGTCGAGGTGCCCAGCACCGAGTAGATGGAGCTGTCCAGCACCCACACCTGGTCCACAGAGGACGGGCTGGTGTCGAAGGTCCAGCGGTGCTGACCCGGGGAGATCACCTCGGTGTAGCCCTCGACGGTGACCGTCGCCGAGGACGCTGGGGCTTGGCTTTGCAGGCCGGTGACGGTGATGACGTCGCTGATCGTGACGTCCAGCAGCGCCCGGTAGGTCGCGGTGGGCAGATGGGCCGCCTCGATCGGCAGCCTGCCCAGCCGGGGTGCCGGGTCGGCGTGCCGGTTCAACCGCCAGTTGACCGCGTCCAGCAAGTTGGAATCGTTGTAGTGCAGCAGGTTCAGATCGGATTCGTAGTGGCCGTGCGCGGTGATCGAGGCGGTGTCGCGGACCCGGATCGCCGGTCCGTTGGGACGGGATCCGTTGACGATGTTGGCCAGGAACTGATCGTCGTCGGCCCAGGCAACATCGCCCTCCAGGTCGAGGGCGGCCAGGGTCACCGAGGACGTGCGGTTGTAGCGGATGTCCCGGGACTGGTAGGTGATGCCGTTGCTGCGCGCGGCGAACAGCTGCGCGCTCTCGGTGGCCGCGGCTTCCTGCATCATCGCCAGCACCGTTTTGCCCCCGGCGCCCTGGGAGGCCAGCTGTGTCCACAGGGTTCCCTGGGTGGCCACGCTGATCGCGCCGGCGTAGGCAGCCAGCCGCGGCACCCTGGCGTTGCCGCCCTCACCGGCGAATCCGGTGGCTCCGGCGGTGTTGTGCACACCGATGCGGGTACCACCCAGCCCACCGGCGGTGGCGTAGATGGCCACGTGGCTGATCCCGCCGCCGGTCCACAGGCCCACGCCGTCGGTGCCGCCGACCTCCAACCTGCGGAGGTTGGCCAGCAGCAGCGCACCGGCCTGCAATCCTTCGTCGACACCGTCGACCCACACCCGTCCGCCGGAGGCGGATTCCTCGTAGACGATGTGGTGTACCGAGGTGTCGGCGAGGTTGGGGGTGTCCCACACGACGGTCGCGCTGGCCAGCTGCTGCTGAAAAACGATCTTGAGTTTGCCGGTGCCGGACTCCAGCGAGACAGTGGCTTTGTAGGCGTGGTCGCTGGAGCGGACCATCATCAGCGTGCGGCCCTGGGTGTCGGTGGAGAGCCAGCACTCCAGGCTGATGTAGCCGATCCCGGTCTGCTGCTCGACCATGCTGCCCAAGTCGGAGAACAGGTACAGGCCGTTGTTGGCGTCCACCGGGGTGAACTTCGGTGCGGACAGCCCGTCGGCGGCCGGGCCGGTGGAGCCGCCGAACTCCAGGGTGCCGCCGCTGCCGGCCTGGACCAGGCCGAGGCTGCCGTTGCCGGAGATGCCGGAGATGTCCCCGCAGTACAGGGAATCCCGGGGTTCGCTCATCGGGTAGTAGGCCAGCGGGGCGTCGACCAGCACTTCCTCTTCGAGGAGGGAGCGCAGCTTGCGCTGGTTGAGGCGCTTGAACAGGTCGGTGGCGCCGAGGTCGACCTCGGACATGAGTCCGCCGCCGGGCCAGTGCACCGGCCAGCCGGAGACGAACCCGTTGTAGCGGGAGGACACCAGCGCGCCGGTGGCGGAGAAGGTGACCGGAGTTGACCCGGCACCCACCATCACCTCATCCAGCCACACCTGGTGGCCCGAGGTCGGGCTGGTGGACGGGGTCAGCTGCAGGGTGTGCTGGACCGCGGTCGCCGTCCAGGTGTAGGTGATCTGTTCCCACGCGCCGGTGGTGGTGCTGGCGGTGCCGGTGGCGATACCGGCCACGCCGAGCCGGACGGCCACCGAGCCGCCCGCGACCCACACCCACGCGGCGGCGGTGTAGGCGGTGCCGACCTCCAGGCCGAGCACGGTGATCTGGGCGGCCGGGCCGATCCCGCCGGTGCCCCAGGTGACCAGCAGCGATTTGGTGCCGTGGTGCGCGCGGGTCGCGGACTGCGCCACGGTGGGCAGCACGGTCCCGGCCGCACTCCAGTCGGCGGCGTCGGTCTCCATGCTCGGGTTGGTGATGTAGTTGGTCTCGACATGGACCAGGCGGACCCGCATCCGCCTGCCTTTGACCACGTACGGGTAGTACGGGCTGGCCGCGTTGTCGGGGGTGAACCGACCGTCGCGGTTGCCCAGCGTCATGCGGCAGGTCCCGGCCTGGATGATGGCCAGCTCGTCACTGCGACCACGCCGGATCGCGATGCCCTGCTGTAGCCGGACATGCCGGGTGATGTCGGTCCACACCGGACTGGCCGAGAGCGGATCGGTCGAGAAGGCGACTTCGACCACGGGCACCGACGGCATGGACTCACCCCTCCTAGTCGTCGAAGCCGAGGCCCGCGCCGCCGAGTTCGCGGCGCAGCTGCAGCAGCGAGCGCCGCACTTCCTCAGCGACGGCCCTGGCGTCGGTGGCGCCGTGGATGTTGATGGTCACCGTTATCGCGCCGGTGCCGGACGGGGTGCGCGGGGCGGGCACCAGCACCTGGGTGGGGGCACGGCCGCCCAGGACGCGTTCGGTGGCGTCGTTGGGGATGATCGTGCCGTCCTGGTCAGGGCGGAACAGCTCCACACCCTGCTCACCGACCATGTACACCTGGCCGGCCTTGACCGGGCCGCCGGCGGCCCGGCCCCCCGCGATGCCGTTGCCGGACTTGAGCGCCCCGGCGTGCACGGAGGCGTAGTAGTGGATGGTGCCCTGCAAGGAGCGCGGGATGTTGCTGATCGCGTTCAGCGCCGGCCTGGTGTTCGCGGAGATCAGCACGTCGCCGTCCTTGAGGCGTTCCACCGTGCCACCGAAATGCTCGACCATCCGCTGTGCCTCTTCGGACAGGCTCTTGACCCTGATGGGCTTGTCCGGCGGGATGCCCTTGAGCAGCGCGCCCAGCATCGTCAGCTCCCGCTGGGCCTCCGGCATGCCCGGCTGCTTGATCAAGGTCGCGATCAGCTCGGGGTAGATGTCGTACTGGTCGGCCAGCAACTTGGCTTCGTCCTTGTTCAGGCCCAATGCCTTGGCATGTTTGAGGATGCCGTCGCGGCTGGTCTGTACCACCTTGGTCGCCTTGTCCAGCGCGACCGGGATCGAGTCTCCCTGCGCGATGGCCAGATCGTAGGTTTTCTGCGCGGCTTCGGCCGTGGAATCGCGCAGCCCGGTCATGACGTCCAGGAGGCCGCGGCCGTTTTTGGTGGCGGTGTTGACGTGCCCGTCCTGGGTGATCAGCGACTTGCCCCACCCGTCGGCCTTGTTCACCGACTTGTCGAACATGTCGCCGAGCTTGGCCAGGCCGTCGTGGATCTTGGCGGTACTCTGCTCCAGGGAGATGTCCGTCCCCGACAGCGCGTTCAGCGCATCCACCAGCGCCTTGGCTTTCTCATCCCCGGTGGCCATGGCATCGCTGAGGATTTTGATGGCCGCGCCGAACTGCTTGCCCGCGCCGGAGGAGTCCAGCAGGGACCGGCCCACGGTCTGGGTCGCCGTGGCGTAATCCTTCTCGGCCTGGACCTGCTCCTTGGTCTTCTGGCTCAGCGCGTTGAGGTCCTCGAGCAGGCTGCGGGCGTTGTCTCCCTTGGTGGTGTAGGCCCCGGTCCAGGTGTCCAGCCCGGTGCGGGTGGAGTGCTGCATGACCTTCTCGGCCTCGACGACCTTTTCCAGCTTGGCCCGCAGCTCGTCCATGGCCTTGCCCTGGCCCAGCACCCCGTCCACGACCTGGGCACTGGCGATGCCGAAGTCCCGCGCTGACTTGATCGCCTTGGCGGTGCCTTCATCGGCGGCGGCCTGCTTGCGCACGTTGGCATCGATGACCCCACCGGATTCCCGCAGCGCCGCGGAGAGGGTCTGGGCGAACCCGGCATGGCGGGCGGCGGCCTCGGCGCTGGACTCCTGGGCGCCACCGAGCAGCCCGAGGCCGATGGTCACCGCGCCGATGGCCAGCCCCAGCGGTCCGCCCAGCAGCCCGCCCAGGCCGCGCATCCGGGCGAAGAACCCGGAGGCGCCGGTGGTGGCCTCGGCCATCTTGGTGCGCACACGGTCGATGCCGCCGATCACGGTGGTGATCCCGGCGGAGGCGGCCGAGAACACTTTCCAGGCCAGGGCACCGGCCAGGATCGCGCCGGTGACCGAACCCAGCACCCCGGCCAAGGGGGACAGGATCGAGCTGACGCCCTCCAGGACGTGGGCCGCCGCGGTCAGCGCCACGGTCAGCACCGGCAGCGCCCCGCCGGAGAGCTGACCGAAAACCTGGACCGCGCCCAGCACGGCGCCGGAGATGGCGCCGAAGCTTCCGGCCGCGCCGTCGGAGAGTTGCCGGATCAGCGCACCGGCGGCCGGGAGGATGCTGCGCAGCAGCCCGCCGAGTCCACTCAGGACAGTCCCGGCGCCGGTCGAGCCCTTCGACAGCTCATCCAGGAAACCCGACACGCCGGAACCGACGTCGGCGAGCAGATCCCGCAGGCCCTCGAACACTGGTCCGGCGCGCTGGACGCTGCGGACCATCCCTGGCATGGCGTTGAGGGCGAACGCGCTGACCCCGTCGGTCAGGGTTTGCAGCTGAGGCCCGGCGGCATTGAACGCGGTCTGCAACAGCGGCTTGAGCTGACCGAAAGTCGTGGTCAGCTTCCCGGCCACCGCCTCCAGCTCGGGGGCGATGTGGGAGGTCATGGCGGTGATCTCGGTGCGCACCCCGCCACCGAGTTCGGCGAAGCTGGAACGCACGCGCTCGTTGCTGGCCTGCGCGGCCACGGCCATCCCGAGGAACGCGACGCTGCTGCCGGCCATCGCCCCGCCGATGAGCACCGAGGACGCGGTGCCCGCGGCCGCGACCCCGCCCAGGGCCTTGATGCTGACCGAGCCGAGGTTCTCCAACCGCTGCGCGGCCCGGTCCACGGCTTTGGCGACGTTGTCGAAGGCGGGCGAACCGCGGTCGATGCCGAGGATGGTGTAGGTGAGGTCAGCCACGGCTCACCCCCCGGATGTGTTGGTGTTCCTAGGAATCCGGGGATTGATCCGGTGCGGCGAACTGGCTGCGCCAGTCATCGGCGAATTGCCGGTGCCGCAACCAGGCAACGTAGGAGAGTCGGCGAGTCTGGGCGGGAGTGAGGTGGAACAGGTGCCGGAACAGCGGCTCGTAGCGGTCTAGGTCGGCACTGAGACTGGGTCGGTCTCGGGCTGGTCCAAAGGGTCGCCCGGTGCAGCCTCCTCGGTGCCGGGCGCGGTGACGACCATGAACGTGGCCTTCACGTTGAACCGCAGCTCGCTGTACTTGAGGTCGATCCCGGCTCGGCGCACCGCCAGCCACACGAACGCGCGGATCCCGGCGGCCCGATCCTGGGTGAACTCGTCATGGACTACGGCGATGGCTTTGCCGGTGACCTTCTCCACGTCCTCGGCTTCATCGAGCATCAGCACGTCGGTGTCGAGCTCGATGGTCTTGCCGACCAGCTCGGGGTTGGCCAGCTCGTCGAAGGTGTAGCGCAGCAGCGGCACGGGGGCCTCCTCTCGGTGTGTCCTAGATGGACCTGATGGCGGCAGTGACCTGGCGGTCGATCTCGCGGCGCACGGCCGGACCGTGCTTGCGCAATGTCCCTTTGAACCAGTTCGGGGTGGAGGTCTGGGCAACCCAGTTCTGCTGGTTGCCGAACACCGGATGCCTCCACGAGCCCTTCTCCATGTGGCCGGGCAGCTTCCGCTGATCCGGCGGCATGAGGTTTCGCTCGACCTTGATCCGCACCGCGGCGGTGGGGCGGCCGCTGGCGCGGATGTGGGTGCGGATGGCGCGGCTGACGCTGGCCCGCAGGCCGCTGCCCGCCTGGGCCTTGGCGCGGGCAGCGGCGCTGATCTTGCGGCGCTTGGACAGGGCGTGTGCGGAGCGGGCGCGGGCACCGCCACCTCTGCCGCCGGAGCCCTGGCCGTCGATCTGCAGGGACTCCACCGTTCGTTTGACGTCGTCGACGGCGTCTTTGGTGGAGACCCGGATGGCTTTGGCCAGGGACCGGTAGATCCCGGTGTGGCCGGCCTTCTTCAACTTGGCGGCAACGACCTTGAACCGGTCGGCGCCGAACACGCGCATGTCGACCACCACCGCGCACCCCCCGTTCTCACAGCGCGGTGTCCACGCTGATGATCTCCACCGTGGCCGGGGCGTTGGTGCCGTCGTTGAGGACGGTGAACTTCAGCGGCATCTTCACCAGCCCCGGGCCGTCCGGGCTCGGGCTCTGGTCATCCAGGAACACCGCGGGCAGGGTGAAGCGCAGCGTCTCGGAGTAGGAGGTTTCGATGACATCGCCCACGAACTCCCAGATCAGGGAGAACTGGGTGTCGTCGCGGAACCGGTCGGCGAAATCCGCCTTGGTGATGTAGTCGGCCTCCATCGTTCCGGTGATCTCGGTGAAGTCATTGAGGATCGGCTCGTCCTTGAGACCACCGCCACCGAAATATTGGCGCTCGACATCCATTTTTCTGTCGAACTTCAGCGCCATCTTGCGGACGCCGTCGACCGCGGCGGCCGCGCCGACGGTGGCCCCGACCTTGATCGTGCCCAGGCCGAAGTGCCATGCCTTCGTCGCGGCCAGATAGCTTGGCGCGACAAGGGTTTCGGCTTCGGTGACATCGCGGGAGTCGACCTCGAAGCTCGCCATCAGGTACTCGTCGATCCCGCAGGAGAACTCCGCCGCGGTCAACTTGGCGCCGAGGTGGGTGTAGGGGCGGGAGGTGCCCCCGGCATCCGGGGTGCCGAGCTGGAGGGTCAGGCTCTTGCCGAAGGGATCCGTTGTGGCGCCGAGCGGATGGGTCTGGAGATAGGCGGCGGTGGCGGCCTGCTGGGCCGGGGTGACCGTGCCACCGATCAGCGTGTTGAGCAGCAACCCCAGCCCGCCCTTGCGCGAGACCTCCATCTCGAAGGAACCGCCACCGCCCCTGGTGGTGACCGCGCGGCGACTGGCCGGCGACACCGTGCGCGTGGCCAGGGCCTTGGACATCACGACGTTCTTGGTCTTGCCGAGCTTGACCGAGTTGCACTCATACCAGCGCAAGTTCGGCGCCAGGTACGTGCCGTAGGTGCTCTCGGCGCGGGCGCCGAGGCTGCTGCCCAGACCGGATCCGATCCCCATCTCAGCCCTCCACGATCTCTTCGGCGGCGGCCTTCTTGCGTGGCGCCGCGGGCTTGTCGGCCTCGGTCCACCCGGCGGCCAGGAAGTTCTCGACGAACTCGGCCGGGACCTCGACCACCTCGTCAGGGCTGACGTCTCGGCCCAGCCACGGGATGTGGCGGTCCTCGTCGTAGGGGCTGCGCATTCGGGGCACGGTGCCTCCAAGGCGTGCGGCAGCGCGCCGGGTGCGATCCGGTCAGACGCTGAAGATGTTGGGGTGTCAGGAGATCAGGTCAGGCGCGACTCGAACTTCAGTTCGTAGGTCAGCAGGCTGGTGGCGCCGTCATCGGTGAGTTCGTACTCCAGCTCCACCGAGTCCACCCCTCCGTAGAGCAGGCCCGCCGGGTCGGTCAGGTTGGCATCGGCGGCGACAGCCTCTTCCAGGACCAGGCCCAGCGCGGTAGCGCGCTCGTCGGTCTCCTCCACACTGCCGCCGGGAAGGATGACGATGATGTGCACGGAGACCATGAGCGTTTCGTGCCGCGGGATCCTGCCCGTGGCTTTGAACGCGGCGTACTCCTGGCTGGCGCGCACCCGGCCCAGATGGATGAGTTCGCGCTCGGTGATCCGGCCCGGCCACTGATACGCCACCTGCACACTGGCCAGCGACGGCGCCGCGGTGAGCAGAGCCACCAGGGCCTTCTTGATCACCACCGCGTTGGTTCCGGCCATCAGCGCCTCCCACCGTGGTAGAGCGAGTAGTACTGCGGATCGAAGTCCAGCGTCCGCGAGGCCGGCCCGCCGCTGGTGCCGCCCTCGCCGTCCTCGGAACTCGCACGCCGGGAGTAGCGGGCGTAGATCGCATCGACCTCCGGCAAGCCCGTCTGGTACTTGGCGGGCAGGGTCAGCCGGTAGGTGCCGCCCTCGGAGCTGACGAAGCTGGCGGCGCGGTCGGGGATGTTGGTGCGCGTGAGGTTCAACCGGCTGCGAAGCCGTTGCAGCGCAGCCTTTTTCAGATCCGCCGGCGGCGCGTCCCAGCCGTGCTCGTACTCGACGATGACGTTGGCCAGGCCCTCGGTGAAGACGTTGCTGTCCACCCGGCGCAGGACCTGGGCCTCAGTAGCGACGAGCGCGGCCAGCTCGGAGGCGGTGAACGCGGTGAACGTCCCGCCCGCCCGGGGCGCCATGCGCACCGCGCGAATCGAGCGCACGTCGCTGGTGGGCAACACCAGCTCGGAGGTGCCGGTGCCATCCAGCAGGGCACGGCGGTAGCGCGGCACGAAGGCCCGGTCGCAAATCTCTTCGCACTCCTGCTCGACCTCCAGCCGGGCCTCGACCAGCTTCGCTGTGGGGTACTTCGTGGTCGAGGTCAGCGACTCATCCGAGCCGCGGCCCTCGACCAGGGTGAACAGGAACCCGCCGGTGATCTCCACCTGATCCTGCTCGGTCACCGCGGTGGCGGCGATGGTCGCCGACCAGGCCACCGTCAGCAGCCCCAGCAGGGCCTGGCCGGGCAACGGGAAGGTGTAGCGGCCGGTGGCGGCGCCGGCGGAGGTGGCGTTGCCGGAGATGACCGTGGCGCCGTTGGCGTCGGTGACGGCCACGGTCACCGTGGTGGTGGAGTCCGTGGCCGTCTCGCCCACCAGGAAAACGTGGTCCAGCGTGGCCGCGCTGGTGCGGGCTACGCGGGTCAGCGTGGGCATGGCTGCATCACCCCACCCTGACCGAACCCTCGACCGCCCCGGCCACCACCGAGAAGTAGATGCCGGTGGTGGCCCGGACACCGTCGGGCAGGTTCTCGGCGAAGGACCCGTTGGCGGGCAGGGAGATCGCCGCGAGAAGGGTACCGGCGGCCGTGGTGCCGTCGAAGATACGCAGCGAGGCCACCGCCCCGGCAGTCTCCCGCACCGACACCCCCTTGTAGACGCACGCGCCGGAGAACACCGCGGCGGAGGTGGTGACCCCGACCGGGTTGGCTGCGGGACGGTTGCTCATCAGCGGACCTGGAGGGCGACCATGACCACACCGGCGGGCATCGCCAGGCCGTCACCGGCGACGAGCTTCTCCACCGAGAGGTGGTCGCCCTCGGCGACGTTGAGGTTGGCCGCGGTCCCCGACAGGGTCATCGACTCCGGGGCCATGGCGACGGAGTTGACCGCGGAATACGCGCGACTGGCTGCCAGCAGGGAGCCCGCCCCGGTAGTCCGGTTGCGCAGGGTCAGCGTGAAGTAGTTGGCGGCGTGGGCGGTGATGGAGGACTCCGGCACCCACTTGGCCGCGGTGACCTTGGCATTGAACGGCACGATCAGTCCGGCGAACTCCGCCACGGTGGCGGCCACCCCGGCACCGGCGACGTTGATCGCAAACCACTGGTCGCCCCGGATTTCCTTGAGCTGCGGCACTGTTATCTCCTTGCAGGACAACGGTTCTAGGGGGAGGCGTCCGTGCTTCACCTCGGCGAGCGCTCGCCGAGGTGAAGCACGGACTTGTGGGAGGGTGGGTCAGTTGGCGCCGCGGTAGAACCCGCGGTGGTCCAGGACCGCGCCGGAGTAGGTGTGCCTGATCTTGTAGGTGATCTTGTCGGCGTCGAACATCGAGCCCACCGACGGATCGGCCTGGGTGAACAATTCCGGATCCTCGCGGCCCTGGTAGAAGCCCATCTCGATCGTGGGGCAGTAGCTCGGATCGCAGATGACGAACCAGTCGTTGGCGTCGCTGTAGTAGTCGATGACCAGCATCTGCATGCCCTGGTGCAGGTTCGGGGTGTCCGACGGGCCGGCCGGAGTGGAGGGGATCGCCACCGCCGAGGTGACCAGCTGGAAGGCAATCTCTTCCAGCGCGGAGGGCACCACCAGCGTGCGCGGGATGATCGAGAGCACATCGGAGGAATCGCCGTAGGCGGTCTGCTGGCGCATCTTGCGGCGCCCGGTGGCCAGTGTGGACTGTCCCAGCACCGCAGCCGCGTCGGTGTTGGCGTGGTTGGTGTGGAACAACGCCGTGCTGTCGTAGCTGGTCGCGGCGTTGGTGGGCAGGATGTCCCACACGAAGCGGTACAGCGTCTGCGCGGCGGCCAGGCCGAGCTTGGTGGGCAGCTGCTGGATGGAACGGATGTCGTCGTTGGCCAGCATCTCCAGGGTGAGGTCTTCGGTCCCGCCGCGCTTGGTGATCGCGTAGCTGGCTTCCTCATCCCCAGGGCTGGTCAGCGGCTGATAGGGAGCGCCCTGGTTGACCGCGGGCAGGACACCGTACCCGCCGAGCCGGTCGATCTTCTGCGACCGGAAGTCGTTGACCGGCACGATGCTGGAGACAATCTGCCGCCAGGTCTGCAAGTTCGGCCGGCCGTACTCGGCGACCATGCGGCGGGTGATGCTGTCGCCGAGGATGGCATCCCAGCTGGTGGAGGTCAGCGACTCGGTGGACCGGCTGGTCCGGGCGGAGTCATAGTTGCCGCGGCCGCCGATGGACTCCCGCAGCATCGTCTTGTTGAAGTCGTCGTCGAGGGCCAGCGGCCGGACGCCGCTGATGTCGACGAAGGCTTCCTTGAACGAGCGGTAGCCCTCGCGGTAGTTGGCGGCGAAGAAGTTGTCCAGCGCGGTCTTCTTCTTGTCCAGGGCTTCCTGGGTGACCTGGACCGCGGCGGTGTGCTGCGGGGTCAGCCCGGCGCGCTCGATCAAGCCGAGGCTGGCCTTGATCGCGGCGATGTGGGTGTCCACGGTGGACTCGGTGATGCGCTCGGGCAGCGCCTCGGTCACCGCCTCCACCGTGGTCTCGGGCAGGCCCGCCTCGGCCAGCTTGCCTCGGATCATCAGGCGGCCGAGGTAGCTGGTCTTCAGCTCGCCCACGGGCTCGGGCGGCGGTGCCGTCGATTCCGTGGTGGCGGCCGCGGTGTCCTTGCGCAGACCGACCGCGGCGAGCTGCTCGTCCGTGGCGGTCCCGAGTGCGGCGAGCACGCTCTCAGTGGTGGTCACGCTGTCCTCCTCCGTGCTGTCTCCGGCTGGCGGGGTGCCTGCCGGGTCGGGGTCGATGCCGCCGGCCACCGCGCGGGTGGCCTGGCCGCCGGCGGCGGGGCTGGCGACGATGTCCACCGAGTTGACCTTGCGGATCGCGGTGGCTTCCTGGATGCGGCGGCCGCCGATCTGCAGCGGCCGCCACTCGGCCATCACGTCGTGGGAGATCCCCACGACCGGGGCCAGGCCTTCGGCCTGCGCGGCCAGGCTGGCATCGAGGGCCTCGGCGGCGTGGGCCGCGGAGGGCAGCAGGTGCAGGTCGGCTTCGAGGCCGTCGGCGGTGGCCTCGACGCTGCGGTAGTGCCCGACCAGTCCGGCGATGGTGGAGGTCCGCAGCTCGGCGTCGTCGCGGTGGTGGTCATAGGCCCCGGCGCCTTCGTAGAGCGCCACCGCCTCGCGCAATACCGACTCGGGGTAGCGGCGGCCGTTCTTGCTGTCGCCGTAGGCGATGACCCGGACCCGGAAGATCCGCCCGCCGCCGGCGGTGTTGCCCTTGGACTCGATGACGCGGCCCAGGATGTGGGCGCGTTCCTCGGTGACCGCCTCGGTGACCGCCTCGGTCTCGGTGTCCGAAGCGGACAGGGGGGCGTAGGTGCGCGCGACCTCGACGGACTCGCCCAGGGTGACCGTGGTCTTGCCGTCCGGGCCGGTGCTCAGGGTGTAGGAGCACTGGTACAGGCCGGTGTCATCGGACTGGTAGACGACCTCGGCGCCGGTCAGGTCGACCACCCACACCCAGCAGTACCCGCCCACGGCCGCCTGGGCGCGTTCGCGCAAGGCGGCACCGAGCAGTTCCTGAACGTCGCTGTAGGAAAGCTGGCCGTTGATCAGCGCTTCGGCCGCGGCCTCGGCGAGCTGGATCTTGAAGCCGCGCGCGGCGCGCTTGATCCGGGCGCGGATCCGGTTGAGGTCGCCCTTCTTGTACTTCGCGGCGTTGGCGGGCCGGGAGATGTAGGACCAGGCGGCCTTGACGTGCTTGGCGGTGTCGATCGGGTACCGCTTCTTGCCGTCGGCCTGGTAGCCCGGGTCGGCGTACTCGACCTCGCCGTAGGGCTTGTCGCCGTCCTCGGCTTCGGTGGCTCGCGCCAGGCGGTCCGGGGTGAACCGGGTACCGCAGCTGGGGCAGGTGAGCTGCTCGGGTGTGGGCTGGGTCAGGTGGGACAGCTCGCCGCGGAATCCGGCCTGCAGGGACTCGTGGCTGCACGGGGCGCAGCGGCCCGGCCCGCCGCAGTTCTCCCGGGTCCCGTCCGGGCGCGGGGTGACCCAGCCGTGCCTCTGCTCGGTCACGGGGTCGCCAGCCTCTCCAGTTCCTTGGACAGCGTCACGCGCGGACGCTCCCGGGCCTGCTCGTGCTCCAGGGCCAGGCGGGCGCGCTCGGTGTCCTCTCCGACCCAGGCCAGGACTTCTTCGGCGGTGCCTTCGGGAACCGGGTCCTCGTCGACCTCCTCGCCGTCGGCAGCCGGGTCGGTCTCGGCCGGCGGAACGGGTTCGCTGTGCTCGCCGAGCAACTCGCCTCCGGTCAGCGGCACGGCCTGGCCCTCGGGGGTGATCAGGGTGCGCTGGCCGTCGTGGGTGGTGACCACCTGACCGCTGGCGGTGCGCTGCACGTCGGTGATCTCGCTGACCTTCATGCCGAGGATGTGGGCGGCCAACTCGTGGTACTGCGTCATGACAGAGCCCTCCGGGGCGGTGGTACGGATCAGGTCACCGCGCGCAGCGGCGCGGACGCGGTGTCGTCGATATGGGTGGCGATGTCGTCCCGGTCGGCCTCGGGGCTGTCGAGGTCGTGGTGATAGGGCACCCCGACGTAGTCCTCCCAGGCGCGGCGGGCGGCCATCTGCGCGGCCTCGGTGCTCAGGGCGCCGGTGGCGACGAGCTTTTCCAGGCCGGTGGACAGGTTGAGCAGGACCTGGGCGGTGATCTGGGCGTCGGCGGCGGCGACCTCGGGGCCGGTGACCATCACCGACTGGCAGGCCGGGATGTCGTAGGTGGTCCCGGATTTCGGGTCGGTCGCGGTCACCGTCTCCGGCAGACGGCGGGCGGCCACGGCCTTGTCGACGGCGTAGCGCGTCATCTCGGTCTGGTTGCCCAGCCACACCTTCTGCACCCCGGCGACCCGGCGGCGCACCGGCTCGGCCATCGTCAAGCTCGTGGCGCGGTTGGCGTCCTCGGGCTCGGCCAGCCAGGTCTTGGCCAGGCCGGTACCACCGGCGACCAGGGTCAGCACCGCTTTGGCGGCCGCGGAGTCCTCATACGCGCCGGTCTGGACGTTCTTGGCTTCCCACTTCACCGCGGCGTTGTGGACCTCGACCCCGCCGGAGCGCGGCACGTGCAGCCCGCCGCGGGCGCGCACGAACGCGTCGATCTCCTCCTGGCCGCCGTCGACGGTGACGTCCCAGACCAGGTAGCGGGCCAGCGCGGTGCGGTCGATCAGGTTGGACAGCACGGTGTCGTAGGAGTCCAGCCAGTCCAGCACCGGCTCCAGGAACGGCTGGCCGCGCCGGTCGGACATCAACGCCTTGAACGGGGTCCACCACATCGCCTCGCCGTCACGCAGGCCGGTGCTGTCATCAACCTGAGCGACGGTGAGTTCGCGCCGTTGCTCGCCCGCACCGAGGACGACCGCGCGGGGCCACAGCGGATTTCCCTTCTCCAGCAACACATCGGTGACCGCGGTGGTGTCGATCGGGGAGAAACGCGTCACCCCGGAGACCGTGCCGGTCATCATCTCCAGCAGCGTCTCGCCGGTGAGCAGCTGGTCCCGCAGCATCGCCTCCTGCCGGTCACCGAGCCGGTTACGCGGGTCGTTCCAGAACTCGGCGACCACCTGGCCTACCTCGGCGTTGGTGGCCACTGTGGACACACCGGAATCGCCGACACAGAAGCTCGTGTAGGTGTCGATGATGGCCCTGGCCATGGGGTTGGCGCGGTAGGCCGCCACCGAGTAGATCCGCGACTTCTCCTGGGTCCACGGTGGAACCTCACGGCGGCCGGACCCGGCGGGCTTCCACCCGCGGTCGTCATCGAGAGGATCGGTGCCCCAGGCGCCCCCGGCCGCGCCGGTGGCCACCACCTGCGCGGGGGTCGCCTCGGTCGCCCGGGTCGGAAACAGCCAGCTCCTCACACGCCACCTCGCCTGGGTTCGGGCGCCGCGGCCGCGGGCGGTGTGTTCGGCGCGGGCTCGGCGGGTGGGGTGTGGGTGTAGATCGCGTAGGCCACGGACAGCAGCAGCAGGCTGGCCAGCAGCAGCGTCCACCACGGCGAGCCGGTCAGCATGAACACCGCCAGCACCAGGCCGGTCAGCCCGGCCACGCCGAGCACGTTGGACAGCAGCACGGCCTGTCCTCCTTGGGTTAGAGGCTGAGTCGTTGGGTAGGGCGGAACAGGTCGCTGGTGTCGTTCCCGGCCGGGGCGTTGTTGGCCGCGGCCGCCGGCGGGGCCTCCGGTTCGGGGACTTCGTGCAGCACCCACACGCCCATGCACATCGCGATGCAGGCGTCGATGTGCCGCTTGGACCGGCCCTTGGACAAGGTGAAGCCGCGTTCCTGCAGGCGCTTGGTGGCCGAGAGGACGTGCGCGGCCAGGTCCTCGTCGCCGTTGTGGACGATGGTGGCGGCCAGGATGAGGTCGAAGGTCAGTCCGCAGGCCGGTGCCATCCGCTGGGCGGTCTGGTCGAACTGGATGACCGGGATTCCCTCGTCCTCCAGCAGCCGGGCGGGCACCTCGAAGAAACGCGGGTCGTAGACCACCCCGCGGAAGCCGGAGCCGCGGGCGTGCTTCTTGACGTGGTCCCACACCACGGCGTGGTTGATCCGCCCGTCCTTGGACTTCTCCGCGGTCCAGATGGTCGTGGTGACCGCGATCCGCCCGTCGGGCAGCAGCTCGACGCGGGCCACGGCCACGCTGTCGTGTTTGAGCGCCATGTCCACCGTGAGCACCCAGGGGTTGCTGTCGGAGGAGGACCAGCGGCCTTCGCAGCTGGCCCATGCGCCGGGGTGGTCCTTGAGCCAGGAGTCTTCGGTCACGGGTACCCACCGGTTGGCGAAGTAGCGGATCCACTCGTGCGCCGGGTACTTCGGCTTGCCCCACTCGGCCACCCGGTCGGCCACCGACCACTGGAGGTCAGCGGCCTGGGAGGCGGCGCGGACGGCGATCTCGCGGTCCTTGGCCAGCTTGTAGTCCAGCCCGGCGGGCGCCTCCTGCCAGTCGAAGAGGAACCGTGGCGCGAGGCTCGGCTTCTTCGCCGCCTTCTTGCCGAGCTTGTACATCGCGCCCAGCAGGGAGTGGTCGACGTCGAACCCGGCGGTGGACAGGTTCAGGATGCGTCCGGCCCCGCGCGGCATCCGCCGCTTTTTGGTGCTCTTGCCGATGACGGTGGCCACGCGGGCGCGGTTGGAGCCGACCTCGCCCCACTCGTGCAGCTCGTCGCACACGAACAGCGAGGGCAGGCCACCCTCGTTCGTGCCGGCCACCGCGGCGACCCGGTGGATCTTTCCGGGCTTGCCGTCCCGGCGGGTGATCACGGTGTCGTAGACCTCGAACATCCCGCAGAGCGGGGACTCGGTGGCGATGTTGTCGCGGCCGCCCAGCATCGTGGCCACGACGCTGAAGAGCAGGTTGGCCTGGTCGAAGCTGGCCGCGGCGATCGGGATGTTCGGGCTGGGCGGGGCGATCGAGGAGGGTCCGGCGAACTCCAGGCACACGATGGCGGCCACGAACGCGGTCTTGCCGTCGCCGGTGGCGGCCCCGCGCAGGGCTTCGTCGTAGCGCCACTGCCCGCACTTGCGGTTGCCGCAGTGCTCGTACCAGCGGTAGAGGAACAGCTTCTGGTCGCGGCGGAGCTTGAACTTCTGCCCGTACCAGTCGCCTTCCCCGTGGATGAGGTTGTCCTGGATCCAGCGCACCGCCGTGTGCCCCTGGGAGGGCCACAGTTTCCCGGTTGCCGGGCGCCAGCCGCAGGCTTGGCAGGCCGGGTCAGTCCGCCGTGCGGCGGGGGTCCTCGTCGTCGGCTTCTTCGGGGACGTGGTCGGTGCGGCCATCCTCGCCCCCGTACTGCGCGTTGAGATCGTTGAGCGTGCGCTGCTGCTCGACCACCGCGATGCCCAGGCCCGCCCGGTTCTTCGGCCCGTACCCCAGCTGCACCTCATCGGCGCGCAGGCTGGCCTCCAGCTTCAGCGCCAGGTCGTAGGCGGGGTTGAGACGCTGCTGGCCCATGGAGCCGAGCACCATCGGCTCGGCATCCGCGGCGCTCATGAGGATCTGGTAGCGGTTGAAGTTCGAGATCCATCGTCTGACCAGCCACAACTCCGAGGGCTGGCAGACCCCGGCGATCACATCCGCCCAGTAGGCCCGCCAGAGTTTCATCGCATCCGCGCGCATCCCGCGCGGCGCCGGCGGCGTCTTGGCGGGGGTGTCCCCGCCGGTGATCACGATCAGCTCGGCGCGCTGCCCGTTGCGGGAGTCGATGGCTTGACCAGCGGGTTTCTTCGTCCGCGGCATCCCAACCCCCTTCACGCTGAGTGATGACTCCTCACGGAAAATGGGCCGTTCGGGGAAAACGGGGGCCGGTGGTACCACCAAAAAAAGGGAGGCTGTGGCGGGGTCACGTTTGCCCAGGTCGGAGGGATCAAGACCGGGGGGTGGCATTCGGAGCAGCCCGACCATGATCAGACTCGATGTCACTGATTGTGACGGTCAGGCCATGCCCCCTTGCGGCCGTTGCATGATCGACAGAGCACACCGAGTGCCCCACCCTCCTGCCCTCCTGCCCCCACCGGGGTGTGGTGGTCGGCGGTCAGGTCGCTGGCCCGGTGGGCCGGCACCTCCCACCCTGGGCAGACATCACCGTGCTGTGCGCGGTGAGCGGCGACAGCACGCGCGCGCCGGGTTCGCTCGGCCGCGGTGTACGGGCGCTTGGCCCGCTTGCCCTGGGTGCGCGTCAGCTCGACCTCGGCGGTGCAGGTGCGGCAGCGCGGGTTCGGGGTGAGCTGGCCGCAGCGGCGTGCCGACGTGCCGAGGCAGGGGCGCAGCGGCATGGCACCCCCTGCTCAGAAGGGCAGTGGGTCGGCGGGTGGGTGTGCTGGGGTGCAGGTGCATTCCGGCGGGGCCTGGCAGTCCGCCTCGTGCAGCGCGGCCGCGGCCTCGATGGGCACGGCGTGCTCGTCACAGCCCAGCTTGACCGCGGCGGCCTGCCCTTCGGCGGCGGCCAGCTCGGGCAGCGAGGCGAGTTCGGCCGCGGTGGCGGCACGCTGCCAGCACCGGGTGGCCGGGGCATCGCAGCCTGGGGCGTGGCAGATGGGGATCACGGTGGACCTCCAGGTCAGAGCAGGGCGCGGACCATGCAGTCCTTGGCTTCCAGCAGCTTGCGCAGGCCGGTGGTCAGCTCCGGGCCGTCGGGGACCAGGGCGAGCAGGTCGGCCGCGGCGTCGTGGATGACCTGTGCTGGGGCCTGGAGGTGCTCGGGCAGGTGGCTGTAGGCGAAGAACCTGCCGAGGTGCTGGGTGCTGGGGTGGCGGTTGGCCAGCTGCATGGTCTCTCCCTGCTACGCCGAGACCCCCGCACCATGTCCGGTGCGGGGGTCTCGGTGATGAACTCCGTAACCACGCCGTGACTGCCGCTGCCCGCAGCAGTTCCAGCAGAGCACACGTTATGTTCGCCGCAGGTCAGCGGCAAGTACCTAGAGAGTTCATGGCGTGTCGCAGGCCGCGGGCACGGGCGGGGTCAGCCTGCCGCGCAGGGTGGTGGCCAGGGTCCAGGACACCGCAGTGGCCCAGTCGGCCAGCGCCTCGGGCAGGCGCTCGGCTTCCTCAAGGAGGGCGTCGTACTCCTCGATCATGTGCTCGGCGGGGCTGGTGTCGATGATCTCGCCGGTGTCTGGGTCCTCCCACTCGCACAGCTCCCGGGCGCCGCGCGCGGCCTCCTCGACCTCCTCCAGACCTCGCTCCGCGGTGCCCAGCAGTGAGTAGCCCTTCTCCCAGCGCGGGATACCAGCGGGCAAGATCGGAAGCTGGTCGAGGTGGTACGGGCTGAGCCCAGGCTCGCCGGGCAGCCGGTCCCAGGCGTTGGCTGGCCCGCGCCCGGCAGCTACGGCGGTGATCGCCGCCTGCGCGCAGGCGGTGTAGGCGTGCACAGCCAGCTCCCATTCCTGCACCGCGGTCGTGGAGGAGCGCATGTACGCTGCCGCGCGAGCGGTCAGCAGCATCAACCGCCGGTCCTCGTCGTCAGGGCCGGGCAGGTCCGCGCTGATCGCGTCCATCGCCTGGCGGCGCACGGAGTAGGAGTCGCCTTCTCGGGCCTGTTCCAGGATGCGGGTTACCTGCGTGAGGGTCTCGACGAAAACGGAGTGGGCGAGCAGCCGGTCCAGGACTCCATGCCAGGGGTTGCCGCAGTCACGTTCCTCTGTTCGCGCGGTGCTGAGTGCGGCCCAGAGCTCGGCCCGTGTGGGCCAGGCCCGCTCGGATGAGGTGGCCGCGGAGGAGTCGGTCATGGGGGTGAGTGCCCTTTCTTGGCGCGGGTGGCGTTCAGGTGACGGCGGAATCAGGCGGCTCGCCGGGGTCGGTGCCGTGGCGGCGGGTCCAGGAGGCCAGGGCTTCCGCGCGCAGCCAGGTCTCGCGGCCTCGGCCGCGTGCTGGGTCTGGGGTCCAGCGGTCTTGGGCGCGCCAGCGGCGCAGGGTCCCGGTTGGGATGTTGAGCCAGGTGGCCAGCTGGGCGTAGTCAGAGCGCGGGTCGCCGAGGGCCTGGCCGAGTTCACCCCACCGGTGGCGCGGCCACACCGTGTCGCAGGCCGAACAGCGGATCCGGCTGGCGGCGGGGCGCACGTGCAGAGTCCGGCCGCAGGGCCGGATCCTGCCTGCGGCGAGCACCTTGGTGGGGCATGGGCCGATGGGCACCGGCCGGTGCTCCAGGCGCAGCGCCGCGATCACGGCCTGGGTCAGCTCGCGGATCTCGGTGGCGAACTCATCGACCCACGGTTGCCGGGCGATCCAGCCCCATTGCCCGGCCAGGTAGTTCACGTCGGCGGCGACGGTGGCAGGGCCGGGGGGCAGGGCGCCGGTCTCCTCGGCGACCTGTCGCACCCACTGGGAGAGCACCGCGGGCACAGAGCGGGCGCGCAGGGACTCATCGAGGGTGGTGCGAGGGTCGGTGAGGATGATGACGTCGTCGTTGGCCGGGGACCGCGAGCCGTATCCGGGGGTGGCTCGGCCGGTGCCGCTGCTGGTGCCGGGCAGGCGGAGGCTGGTGCTGGTGGCCACGATCGCGTAGGTCTCGGTGAGTCGGCGCAGGGCCAGCCACAGTTCGTTGGAGCATCGCGGGCACAGCATGGAGCCCAGGTCTGTGGTTCGCGGGCACAGCAGGCACAGGCCGCCGGTGATCACTGTGGCCGCCATTCGGCGAGGTAGTCCGGGTGGTCGGCCCAGCGGGTGACCAGCAGCCGGACCGCGATGTCCAGCCCGGTGCGGAGACCCCAGGCAACATAGTCATTGCCGCCCGGGGTGACCGCGTAGGAGACCTCGATGTAGAGGTCGAGCAGCTCGCGGGCGGCAGCCACATCGCGGAGCACGCGGGCCGGGCTGATGTAGAGGGTCACGTACTCGGGTGAGACCTCCAGGTTGTCGACCTCGTACCGGTCTGGTCGCACGCCATCGAACTGGCGGGCTTCCGCCTCGTCCTCAGTGAGCCGGGCGCGGATGAAGTCGATCAAGTCCATGTCGCTCCCTGGTCAGCGCTGGGGGTTTCGTTGCCGCGTGCCTGGTGTTTGCGGCGTCGGGGTTGGCGGGCGAACGCGGTCAGGCCGAGGTGGTGCAGCAGGTCCGCGCACACCTGGACCGCCTGGTCCCCGGTGGCCCCGGTCCCCAGGACCCAGCAGGCCGCGGCGAGTCCGGCGCGGCGTTCGTCTGCGGTGGCCACCGGCCGGCCGGTGGCCATGCGGCCGGGGTCCAGCTCGGCCATCAGGACCGCCGCCGGGCGAGGGCGTGGACCGCGCGGACCACCAGCCGCAGGCTGCGGACCTCGTCGGCCAGCTGTCCCACGATGGCCGCGACGATCCGGCCCGCGTGGTGCAGCAGCTGCCCGGCCGTGGGGGCGAGCTCGGACCAGGCCCGGACCAGAGCGGACCGGGGCGGTGGTGGCGGTGGCGGCGGGGCCAGGTCCGCTATGGCCCGCGCGACGGTCGCGGACAGCCGGACCGGTGCCGCGGACATCATCGCGGCGAGGTTGCGCTGAAGGTTCCTGGTGGCCGCCGCGGCGGCCACGCCGTCCATGCCGAGGGCCACGGCCGACCGCGCCCGGTCCGCGGTCACCTCGCGCAGGCCGGTCACCGGGTCAGGCTGACGGTTCCGGACACGGGCGGTCCGGACCGGCTGACCCGCTCCCTGACCGCGGTCCGGGCCGGGGTGGAGCTCGGCGGCCATCCGGTCCAGGAGCTCCTGGACCTGGCGGTGTTCCCGGGCCCAGTCGGTCCGGGCCGGGGCCAGGCCGATCCGGCCTCCGGCCAGAGCCGCCAGCATGTGGTCCGCGGTCACGACCGTGCCCGGCACCCACAGCGGGGAGAACCGTCGCTGCCTGCTGGCCCCGCCGGAGCGGACCGGGCGCCCGGAGGTCTGCGCCCGGTCCTCAGGGCCGGCCAGCTCGTCGGCCTCGACCAGCGGGTCGGTCTGGTGCTCCAGGAACAGCTGCTGGCAGGTCTCCTCGCAGAAGTCCGGCGACGGCGCGGCCGGGTCCAGCCGGGCCTGGCGCCAGCCACACACCGGGGCCAGCGCGTCGTCGATGGCGGCCAGGACCGCGGTCAGGTCGGTCTCGGTCACTGTGGTCCTCCCGAGTGGCGGGCGCGGGCCTGGCGGAGTAGGTCCCCGGCGGTGGTGGTGCCGACCTGGTGCCCGGCGTCGCGGATGGCCTCGACGAGCTGGCGGCGGGTCGGCGGGCGGTCCGGACCCGCCTTGAGGACCAGGCGCTCGGCGATGGCCAGGCGCGGGTCTCGGTCCAGGACCGCGCGGACCTCGGTTCGCGGGACCGCGGCGGCGTAGGCCGGGGCCGGGGTCCGGACCGGCGGTCCGGGGACCAGGTCCGTGGTCCGCGCGGTCCGCGGTCCGCGGCCCTGGTCCGGGCGGCCCTGGTCCGGGTCCGGTCCGCGGTCCGGACCGGCGGGCGCGGCGGCGCGGACCGGCGGTCCGGGGCGCGGGGGCTGGACCGGCGGGGCGGTCCGGTCCGGGCTCGGGTCGTGGTCCGCGGTCCGGACGGTGACCGGCTCCGCGGGTGCCGGGTCCGGGGTGGGGGTGGTGGTCCGGCCGAGGACCAGCTTGACCACCGCGAGCAGGCCGAGGGCGGGGACCGCGGACAGGGTCCAGCCCCACGGCGAGGGGTGGGCCTCGGCGACCTGGCAGGCCAGGGAGACCAGGACGGCCACGGCGAGGACTCCGGCGGCGAAGGCGGGGGTCTTGCCCTCGCGCCGACGCCGCCGCAGCTCCAGCCCGGCGGTCACGGCGAGCAGCTCGATGACGACGGCGTTGCTCCAGCCCTGCCAGTCGGGCAGGCCGTAGCTGACGGACAGGTCGTGCACGTGGGTGAAGGCGCTGGCTCCGGCGGCCACGGCGATCAGGCACATGATCGCGTTCTGCACGGCCTGCTCGACGCGGGCCGCGGCGTCGTGGGCGGTGTCGGCGTTGGCGGTCATCGGGTCGGGTCCTGTCGGGGGTCGGTGGTACTGGGGGCGGGCGGCGGTGCGGGGTCGGGGAGGTCGCCGGCCAGCAGGGCACGGGTGGCGATGGCCAGGCGCCGGGGGTGGTCCATGTGCTCCATCGGCACGCCGTCACGGCGCAGGCACGGCGCGCCGGGGGCGGCTTCGCAGCCGGGGTCCGGGCACGGCACGCGCTGGGCGAGGTCGCGGTGACCGCAGCGGCCGGGGAAGGCGAGGGCGATCGGGTCGCGGGGGTCCATCAGCCACCACCGGCGACGGCGCTGAGGTGACGCGGCACCTCCGGGACGAACTCGCCTTGCGGGTTGCAGTCCGGGCAGCGCACGGGCAGGCCCTCGGCGTTGATGCGGTGACGGCCCTCGTGGTCGGAGCAGGGCGGGGGCAGCGAGGCGCGCAGGGCGGCCTTGGCGCAGGCGAGGCAGTTTCGGCGCGGCCGCCCGTGGCGTTGGCAACTGGGCGGTGGTGGGCGTTCTGCCTGCTGGCGGGGGGAGGGGGGGTCTTGTGGTGCAGGTGCACCAGCACCTGCACCTACACCAGGCCCCTCGCGAGGGGTTGCGACAGGGGTTGGGGCAGGGGCTAGGGGAGGGGTTGGGCTATCCCCTGCCGAGGGGTTGGCGGAGGGGTTCGCGAGGGGTTGGGGCAGGGGTTCCCCGGGGGGCGGTCCGGGAGGTGAGAATGGTGGGGCGGCGCCGGCGAGTTCGTAGGCCGCGGCCCGGTTGGCCGGGCTGAACTTGCGGGCGACCTCCTCGGCCAGGGCCGGGTCCTCGATGATGCGGACGAGGTCGGCGCCGTAGGCCTGGCGCAGCTTCGGGGAGTGGATGAGGCGGGCCTCGCGGATGGAGCAGGTCAGCATGTGGGGCATGCGCCAGAGCCGGTCGGAGCGCACGAAGTCCCTGAGCAACACTTCCTCGGTGTCCTCGTCGATGAGGACGAAGCCGGTGCTGGCGAGTTCGGCCAGGGCCGTGCGGAGGCGCTCGGCGCCCAGGGAGCGGAGTGTGCGGGCCCAGCGGCCCAGGGTCAGCGGCAGCACCCCGGAGTAGGCCAGGTTGGGCTGCTCAACCAGGAAGTGCCGGACGAGCTGGCTGGGGCCGGACAGGCTGCAGAAGGCTTCGTCGTCCCAGATGTCGAAGTACACCGCGGCGTGTGTGCGAGCGGACATGTGGGCACCCCTCTCGTGGTCAGCGCGGCCGGGGCCGCGACGGCGGTGGTGGCTGCGGCCGCCTGATCGAGAGGGATGTGAGGAGGTCGGCCAGGCGGCCGCGTATGGAGTTGTGGCTGAGTCAGCCCCGGTCCGGGATCTGGCCGGGAATGGCATCAGGCGGGCAGAGCGGCAGACCTCGGGCGGTGTGGCCGATCACGCTGTAGGAGCCGCTGACGATCATGAGCAGGGCGGGGCGGTGACACCAGGAGCACGGCATGCCGTCCAGCGGGATCTCCGTCCACCGGCCGGACGGGGAGGCGGGCGGGTCAGGGCGGGCCATCGACCACCTCCCGTTCGGCGCGGGCGCGCTCGACCCAGCGCTGATGGCCGGCGAGGGCGGCGTCCTCGGTGGCGTACCGCTCGATCTGATCGGGCAGGGCGGGGTTGTCGGACTGCACGAGCGTCTCGAAGATCAGCGGCGGATGGTTGCCACCGAAGTCCCGCTGGGTGCAGGAGGTCACCACCGTGGTGCCGTCGAGGACCGTCCGGGCCACGGACACATCGGCCGGGGTGCTCAGCAGATGCTGGGTGTAGGTGATCTGCTCGCCGCGGCGGTTGTAGTACCGCGGTCCCCCAAGCTGGGCCACCATCTCGTCGAGCTGGGCGCACAGCTCGGCGAAGCGGGTGCGGGCGTGCTGGTCGCGATCGTGGTCACCGGCTATCGGACTCACCGCCTCCGGCGCGGCCGCGTGCCCCGCGCACCATCTGCCCACACATGTTGATCACCGCGAGGACGTTGTCCGACCACTGCTTGTCGTTGTCGGAGGGGACTGAGTTGATCAGCGCCTCGGCCTGGTCGCGGTCGTTGGCGGCGCGGGCGACCATCAGGCGCCCAGCCCAGCGCACCGCGGGGTTCACCTGGTCGGCGGTCTGGAGCTGGCCGGTGTCGGCACACAGGTACATCAGCTGGCGCGGGTGCTGGCCAGCCCGGTGGCCCGCGCTGGTGTTTGCGGCGTCGATCATCGCGAACAGGGCGGGCAGCCCGGCGGCGGAGCCGTACCGGTTGAGGAGTTCCTGCATGAGCCGGGAGGCCTCGGCGTGCCGGTTGTCCGCGGAGGCCGCCAGGATCCGGCGAGCTAGGGGGACCCAGGCCGGTGGGGCCTTCGGTGTTGCGTTCATCCACCACCTCCTGTGCCGGAGACGCCGAACCCGCCGCGGGTGACCGTGCCCCCGGCGGCAGGGACTCCGCCGCGCTGCACCCTGGAGGTCTGCGGCGGCCGGGTGTAGCTGCCGTGGGCGAGGTTGACGCGCTGGCCGACCCCGGGCGCGGCGTGGCTGCTGGTGGTGGAGATCCAGAACCAGGCCATCCCGCCAGACCCGCCGTCGCCATCCCCGCACCGGGTGTCTTCGACGCGGTCGCCGGTGCGCGGGTCCACACAGACCGCGACGTGGTCGTATTCATCGGCCGGGGTCTCGGCGGTGCAGCCGGTGAGCACCGCGCCGAGCACGGCGACCAGGCCGGAGCCGACGGCGAGCGAGCGCATTCGGCGGTGGGTCTCAGCCACGGTCCACCTCCTGCAGGGCGGCGAGGCCAGCACTGGCCTTGCGCCGGTCGATGGCCTCGATCCAGGCCACGGCCACCGCAGCCACCTGCACCAGCTCGGCGCGCAGCTTCGCCGGGTCGCGCTCGGCGCACGCTTCGGTGACTTCCTCGGCCAGGACGTCAGCCCACGTGCCGTATCCAGATCCGAAGCTGTCCTCGCACCACTTCTTCGCGATCCTGGCCAGGTCGACCTGGTCCAGGCTGCCGGTGCCGTCACGGTGGTTCTGCTCGCCGAACCGCTTGTCCTGGCGGCCGCGTTCGGCGGCGATCTCGGCGAGGGTGTCGCGGTCCACAGTGGCCGGAGCAGGCAGCCTCTGGTCCAGAGTGATCTGAACCTCGGTCCACACCTGACCCACCAAGGCGTTCACCTGGTTGTGGTCGCAGTACGGGAAGTGCCGGTGCACCAGACGGCACACCCGGCCAGCGAGATCCGCGCGCTTGTCCGGTGGGGCCGGGGTCTGGTCAGAAGTCGCCACTGTCGTCCTCCCTGCACTCCGGGCACCGGGTGTTGCCGGTGCAGTTCGTGCAGGTGCAGTTCTCCGGGTCGTTCTCGCCGTGGCAGTTCCAGTTGCCGGGGCAGATTTCGCAGTCAGCCACGTGTGGTTCCTGGTGGCGGCGGAGGGCGTCGGTGACGGTGCGGCCGTTGACGCGGAGTTGCGGCGCGGCCCAGCGGGCGATGCGCAGTGCGGTGTCCAGGTCGAAGCGGTGCCGGGCCAGCCAGTCCTCGGTGCGCGCGGAGGGGATTGGCTCGTGGGAGCGGGTGCCGTCGGCGGCGTAGCAGGTGCTGAGGTAGCGCACGGCCCACCGGTCGTGGCCGGCGTAGGCCACGGTCACCGCGAAGGTATGGCCGTCCACTGTGGACAGTGACTCGTAGGGCAGGCACGACACGACGTACTCGGTGACCCAGGATGTTGCCTCTGCTGGGGGCAGGTCAGCCATGGGGAGCCTCCTTGTGGGTTCCGCTCGGGCAGGTGCACCCCTGCACCGGGTCCCACGAGAAGCACACGTCGGCGTAGCCCTCGGTGTGGCCACACGGCAGCGACCGGGCAGGGCTAGTGCCGAAGTCCACGTTCGTGACCTGCCGCTGACACCGCGGGCACAGCAGGTACGGGTTGGCGAAGGAGTCAGGCAACGGAGGAATGACGTCCGGTTCGTCCTCTCCCGGGAACCAGTCCGGGCAGGAGAAGTAGGTCAAGTGGCCGCACATGCACTGCTCCGGCAGGCCACCGGTCGACGGCTCCCCGTGCTGGCCGTCATATGGCTGGCCCTCATATTCCCCGACGGGCTGAACATGGTCGGCGCCGTCGCAGGACAGTCGGTGTTCGGCGGACAGGTCAGCCACGGTCGGCCTCCGTGATCTCGGCGATGCAGGCCGGGCACAGCAAGGTGCCGTCGACGTCGAACCCGGCGGTGGGGCGGGTGCAGCCCTCGCACGGCACGTGGTCCGCGGTCGGCATCACCGGCCCGGTGGTGCAGCTGGTGCAGGTAGGCCAGTCGCAGGCCTCCGGGGTGGGGCTCGGGCACGGGGCCAGCCGGGCGGTCGGGCGGGCTGGCCGGGGGGTGGGTGTGCGCCAGCGCAGGACCAGGCTGGTGAGGTTGGCCAGTCCGGCCCAGGCCAGCAGGATGAGGCGGTCCCGCCACGGCAGGCGGTCGCGGCCGTTCATCGCGCACCGCCGGCGGTGTCGTCCTGGGTGAAGTCCGGGCCGCCGTGCGCGGCCAGCAACTCCAGCGCGGCCTTGCCGCCGTTGTGGCGGCGCACCTGGGCGCGGATCGTCTCGCCGACCTGCATCTGCTCGATGAGCACCGGGCCACCGGCGAACAGCCCGACCAGGCGGGACACGTCGTGGGTGCCGGTGACGACGAGCACGACCACCGGTTCCGGGCCGAACGGGGACGGCGTGTCGTAGGCGCGGGTCTCGTAGCTCACCAGGCACCTCCGGCGGTGTCCTCGCGCTCGGCGGCGCGGACTGCGGCCGCCTCGTCCAGGTCACACCCCAGGTGCCCGCAGTGCGCCAGGACCAGGTCGATCACGTCGTACAGGCCCATCGGCGACGGTGAGCCCGCGGTGGTGCAGCGGGCGCACACGGTCTGGCAGTACACGCCCAGCTGGGTGTCGTAGGTGTTGAGGTGGAGGTTCTCGGGGGTCCCGCAGCCCGCGCATGCCTCGGCGCCGGGGCAGTGGGTGGTGTCGTCGAGGTCGAGGGTCACGGGGTCACCCGCTTCGGGGCCTGCTCGCGCAGCCACTTCGCCACCGCGCACGCCTGGGCGGAGGTCAACCCGGCGGTGTCGGGGCCACCAAACTGCAAGTCCAGCGCCGCCCGTTCCAGAGCGTGCTGGGCGGCCGCGGCGGATGTGTCCCCGCCGAGGGGGTAGAGCGCCCGGCCCGCGCGGTGGAAGCGGCCCTGGTCGGTGAGCAGTGCGCGCAGGCGCACCGGGTCGAACGTCGCGGTCTCGTGGAACTCGCGGGCCTCGGTGGGGTTGTCCGGGCGGTCGCCGGTGGAGAGCCGGTCATAGACCCGGCGGGCGGCCAGCAGCAACGCGCGTGCCTTGTCGTGCAGGTAGTGCCCGTTGCCCTCGTCGGCGGCGTTGAACACCCGCGAGGTGTAGTCGAGCAGGCCGAGGAGGTCTTCGGCGAGCAGGTCGGTGATGTCCTGGCGGGTGCGGTTCATCGCTGGATCTCCACGGTGAAGAGCGGGCAGGCCGGGTCGAACTCGCCGAGGTCGAACCCGGTCGGCGGGTCGTTGAGGAAGAGCCGGACGGGGGCCTTGGACAGCGGGCAGTCCGCCGAGGTCCAGTAGGGCCGGGTGACCGCGCCGTGGTGCTGGTGCACCGCGACCCGCCCGCCGGTGATCTCGACGGTCTGGCGGCAGGCCAGGCAGGTCCACGTCCACGTGGTCTGCGGGTCAGATTCGGCCGGGGTGGCGTGCAGGCGGGCCAGCTCGGCGCGGGCCTGGTCCCGCTCGCCCATGGTCTGGGCCAGCGCGGTGGCGCACTGCCGGTACCGCGCGCCCCAGTTCACCGCGGCGGTGAAGTACTCCGCGGCCGCCTGCTGGCGCTCGGTGTACTTCTTGGTGACCACGTCGATGCGCGTGGTGGCCTCGGCCAGGCGGGCTGCCAGCTTGGCGGTCTCCTCGGTGGCGTTGCGCTGGCGGTGCAGCAGCCGGTGGAGTTGCGCGGCCAGGCGGGCGTGCTCCGGTCGGATCACGTCGCGGATTCGGCGGAGGCGTTCGGCGTTGGCATCCCAGTCCGGTCCGCGGCGGCGGGCTTCGGTGTCGGCGGTGAGGTCGACGGCGGCCAGGGCGTCCTCGACCGTCTCCCACATCACGGCCTCCGAGGTGGCCGCCGTGGGCAGGGGGTGGTCGAGAACGGCGGCGACCTCGTGGGAGGGCTGCACCGGCCAGCCCGCCATCTCGAGGTCGTCGCCGACAAGTTCGCGCAGGTTGCCGCCGGTGAGGTCCCGCCAGTAGTAGCCGGGCCATGCGCCGACGGGGAGTTTGATGCGGCGGTGCGCGGTCGGGGACAGCCGGTCGGTGTCGGGGGCCAGGCGCACGGTGCCGATCGGGTCGGCGGCCGGCGAACCGTGGGCGGCGGGGTGGTCGCTGGGGCGGTGGACCGCGGCGAGCAGCAGGGCCAGGGCGGCGGTCGGCATGATCCGGCCTGTGCCCAGGTGCGGCGGCGGGGTTGGGGTGGTCACGGCTGTGCCCCTTCGTCGGTGGTGGTGGCGAGTTCGGAGACGTGGATCAGCAAGGCCGGGCCGGTCCGGGTGGCGGCGTGGACGTAGAGCACGTCGTCGTCGACGGGCAGCCGGGCCCACGCGGCGCGCAACGAGTAGTTCAGGGCGGGCGGGTTACCGGCGGCCGCCATCCATGAGCGGCCCAGGACGCGGTCGGCCCAGTCCTCGACGTGGACGGTGAGCCGGTGGGGGTCGGTGCCCACCACCGCGCGCACCACGGCCTGGGCGGTGGTGGCGGCCAGGGGGTGGGGGTCGGGGTGGATCACAGTCGCCCTCCCTGGGCGTAGTGAACGGCCGAGAACAGCGCGGCCGCACGGGTGAGTGCCTCGACGGTGGAGATCCATTCCCCGGTGGCGGCGCGGATGGGGCGAGGGGCGCGGGCGGGATCACAGACGATGTTGTGGAAGTAGGCCTGGCCCTGCTGGTCGATGACCCCTGGGCCGTCGAGGCGGACGGTGGCCACGCCCAGCAGGCCGAGGTGGAGTGCGTGCAGGACCGCGGCCGCCCGGGTCCGGACGCCGAGACGTTTCATGATCGTGAACAGGCGTGATTTCACGGTGTCGAGGGCGATGTGGAGCCGGGCGGCGATCTCGGCGTTGGTCAGGCCCTCGGCGACCAGGCGGAGCACGGCGATCTGGGGTTCGGTAAGGCCGCGGCCGCGGTGGGGGGTGCTCATCGGCGTGCCTGCCTGGCGTGCTGGGCGGCGGCCAGGAGCTGACCGGCCAGGGTGGTGGCGTGCTCGGCCGTCATCGATCCGTAGCGGGCCAGCCACACCGGTTCTCCGTCGGAGAGGGGGAAGGGGTGGTAGTTGACGGCACTCCACCTGCGCTCTCCGGTGTCCCGGACCTGACTGGGTGTGGGCAGCGGTACCAGTGCGAAGTCGAGCAGCCCTTGATGGGCGGCGATCATCACCGCGACCGTGCGGGTGTTCGCGCCGAGCCGGTCCATGCACTCGGTGATCCGGGTTTTCACCGTGGAGGGCGAGAGGACCAGGCGGGCGGCGATCTCGTTGGTGGTCAGGCCCTGGGCGACCAGGTTGAGCGCGGTGCGCTGGGCGGGGGTGAGCCACGTGGCCCCGCGGGCGCGGCGGGCGCTGCGGTCGGTCATGCAGCCAGCTCGAGCTTGACCAGCAGCGCTGACCACTCCGCCGTGCTCAGCTCGCGGGGCGCGTCGGCCGGGTACATCGGCTCGTCCAGGTCCAGCGGGAGGATGTCCCACAGGGTGACCATCGGCGAGGGCACTCGACCCAGACGGCCGATGATCTTGACGGCGTACAGGCGGCCGAGCACGTGGGTGCGGTCGGAGGTGGTCGGCGGGTGCAGCTCGATCTTGTCGATCGTGGCCAGCGAGGAGGCCCACTCGGCCAGCGGCCGGTGCGCGCGGGGCTCGGCCACGAAGTGGTTCAGCGTGAGCCTGGCGCCCTTCCACGAGTCGAACTCGATCCGCGTGGGGAAGTACAGCCTGCTGTGGCGGGCGAGGTGGCGTTCGATGCGGCGCAGCGTGTCGCGGCCACCGAACCGCGGTGTGGATGTCTCGCTCATCCGGTCACCGCCGCGGCGTCGGCGTCGGTGGGCAGGCCCTCGGCGACGGAGTAGTCGACCAGGGCGCGCAGGAATTCCGGCTCGATCTGTCCGGTGCAGGCCGAGCCCAGCCCGGCGACCAGCAGGTCACGGTCCTGCCCGATCAGGGTGATCAACACCGTTACGGGGATGTCGGGCAGCTCGTCGGGGACCAGGCCGTGCACGCGGATGTAGGCGATGCCCGCGTCTTTGCGGTCCTCCACCGTGATCACCTGGCAGGTGATCACGTCGTGCCAGGCCAGCAGCGCGGGCAGCAGCACCTTCGCCCGGGGGGCCAGGCCGAGCACGCTGTCCAGGGACTCCGCGTCGGGGTCGCCGAGTTGGAGCTGGATGTCGAGCAGGTCCGCGGCCAGGGACAGGCGGGTGATCGGCGGCAGGTCGCGGTGGATACCCAGCCAGCGCAGCAGACGGCCGGTGGGGGGTACGACGGGGTGGACGGGGTGGACGGGGTGGGTGGGCAGTTTGCCCATGACGGCAGCTCCGTTCTGTGGCTGGGGCATCAGGTGCCCCAGCCGGTCATGAGGGCAAGCACGGGAACACCGGCCAGGACCAGGCCGAGGGCGAACCCGAACAGGACGGGGAAGAACAACGCGCGCAGGACCGCGCCCGCATACGCCAGGCGCCCGCGGCCGCGGGCGCGGTCCCGCCTCACCGGGGGCTCCGGCGGCGCAGCATCCGGCACACCGCGGCGGTGGCGGTGGCCAGCACCAGGCCGCCGAGGAGGGCTTCGGCGGGGCCGATGCCGTGCGGGGCCAGGGTTTGCCAGGCGATGACGACCAGCACCAGCAGCAGCCCGGTCACCGTGGCCACAGCGGCGGCGAACTCCCGGTGGGGCCGGGTGGATTCCCAGGTGCGGCAGACGGCCGTCCAGGTGCGGCGGGCGGTCATCCACCGTGCCCGGTCGAGCTGGGCAGCCAGCGCCTCGCGGTCGGCGGCCATCAGCATCCACTCGGGCAGGGCCGGGATCTCCGGGCAGGTCAGCACCACCAGCGGCGCCAGCCCGCAGGTCGGCATCGGCGGGCCGATCCGGGTGACCTGCGCGGTGCAGCCGTCCATCCGGCGGCCACCGGGCAACCCGAACGCCCACATGGTGTGCGGGGGCAGCGGGATGCGGTCGCCGATGTGCAGCGGGGTGGTCATCACGCCACCCCCACGCCGAGCTGACGGGCCAGGGCGCGGGCGTGACCGACCGCGGAGACCAGGGTGTAGGAGAGGAGACGGCCGCCGATCATGCGGGTGTCGCGCTCGAACAGGCGCGCGGTCGTGCCCTGGCTGGTGCGGTGCAGGGCGACGGCGGGCACCGCGGTGTCGGGGTCGAGCAGTACCGAGGCCCGCAGGTCCCCGGCGTGCAGGGTCGCGATCACCGCGGCCGAGGCGGCCAGGGTGCGCACGGTGTAGCCCGCCGCGCGCAGCTCGGCGGAGGCCTCGGCCAGGGTCATGGTGTCGAGCACGGTCCTGGGCATCACGCACCGTCCCGCAGCAGCTCGAAGTACCAGGCGTGCTGCATGGACGTCACCAGCATGTCCGTCTGCCCGGCCGTGCGGACCTCGTCGTGACGGTGCTCGAAGCACCTCGGGCGGTCCTCGATGTCGAGCTGTACGCCCTCGCCGGTGCAGTCCGGACGGGCGCACATGGCGCAGTCCCGGCACAGACGGGTGCTCCGGTCCAGGCGCACCGTGCCGTTGCTGGTGCAGGTGGCCAGTGCGGCCACGGCCGGTCGCGGGGGCTGGTGGGCCACCGTGCAGAACGCCTCGGGGAAGTGGGTCAGCTCGGTGAACCACGCCCCGGACTCGGGGTCGTGGTGGGCACGGCAGAGCACGCGGCCGCTGGTGTCGAGAATGGCGCCGAGCTGCCCGCAGTGCACGCAGCTCGCGCAGATCCCGCAGTAGGCCTGCACCCTGCTGGTCTTCGTGCGTGGGGACCTGGTCGTCGTCGTGGCCACGACCGGGAACCGGTGGTGGGCCAGGAGGGCACAGCGCAGGCCGCGCCCGTTGTCGGTGGTGGCGGGGGCGGTCATCACGCCACCACCGCCGGAAGACCCTCGGCGGCCCACGTCCGCAGCACGGCCACATCCACCGGCTGGTTCTCCAGCCAGCCGTGCTCATCGCGGGCGTCCAGCTCGAAGCGCGCGGTCGCGACCGTCGCGGCCGCACCATCCAGGTTCAGCACCATCCAGGTGTCCCAGCCCTCCAGCAGGGTGCGCAGGTGCAGGCAGGTGTGGCCGACGGTCCGGCTCTGGCCGAAGATCATTGCCCCGGTGAAGGACTCGTACCAGGCGGCCGCCATCCGCAGCCTGTCGTCGCCGTGGTGCGTGCCGATGACGATGTCGTCGTTGTCGGGGTGGATGGTGATGCTGACCGAGCCCGCCTGGTGGAGTTCGTGGCGGTCGATGTGCGCGGTGATCGCCCGCAGCCGGGGCAGCATGGTCGCGGTGGTCATCACGCCACCGCCGCAACCGGCGCGGTCAGCGCCAGCTCGCCGTGGTGGAAGGTGGCCGGGGCCAGGATCTCGCCGCGGCGGATGTGTACGGAGGCGTGCTCGCCGCAGTGGGTGCAGTTGTCGGCCTGGTCCAGGTGGACGGCGGGGATGGTGGTGGTGGTGGTCTGCATGGTCAGACCCCCGCCCGGGTGGTCGTGGCCGCGGCGAACCACGGCGAGACGGCAGCGGCCGGGGCCGTGAGCTGGTCCCTGGTGCTGGCCTGGTGGAGCGCACCGGACTCGTGCAGGCGCCGGATCTGCCGGGCCAGCGTGGCGAGCCCTCCGGGCCGCTCGGTAACCTTCGGGTTGTCCATCGGGAGGTACCTCTCCTGGTGGGGCGGGCCGCTCGTCCGCGCTGGTGACGCAGCGCGCGGGCGGCTCGCGTATGAACGGGGAACTGGTCGAGTGGGGCCGGTCCGGCTGGCGTCTCGGGGTGATCGCCAGCCGGACCGGGGATCAGGCGGCGCGACGGCGGCGCGAACGGGCCAAGCTCGGGTCAACCCACTGGTCAACGGCGGAGAGCAGGGCACGCCAGATGCCGCCTTCGACCCGCTGCACTCCCTTGAGTTCGCCGCTCCGCAGGGCGGCTCGGATGGTCTGCGGGTGGCGGCCGGTGTGCTTGGCGATTTGGGGGACGGTGAGCCACGAGTCGTCTTCCCTAGCTGGCACGGCGCACCTCCGCACGGGGGAGGTAGTCACGAATCGCCTCGTAGTCCTCGGGGGCCAGTACGAAGAGGTCACCGGGCGTGGCACCCAGTTCCATCTCGATCAGGCGGGCTACCGGCACCCTCAGCCGCAGGCGTTCGCCGCTGAGGAGTGTCGTGATCCGTGTCGCCGAAACGCCGGCAGCGTTGGCAAGTGCCTGCTGGGCGCCCCGAGTGGCCGGGACCGATCTGCGCAGCGTGTTGAGGTCGCGGACCGTGACGCTGATAAAACTCACGGTGTGCCTCCACGGCAGGTTGATGTCCTTAGGTCATCAACACACTGTTGATGACACCAGGACGTTAACCCGCGTGGCGGCTGGCGTCAACAGGGTGTTGATGACACGATTCGGTCACGACGTAAACTCGGAGTTGATGATCCGAGGGCAGACGGGGGTACACAGGGCCGTGAACCTGAGCGACCTGATCAACACCCGCAAGGGCGAACTCGGACTCAGCTACGAGAAGCTTGCTGGTCGCGCTCGCGTGGCCGGTCATGAGCTGACCGGCAATGCCTTGTTCAACCTGACTCGGCGCGAGATTCAGCAGTACCCGGCTCCCAACACCATCCGCGCCGTGGCCGCGGCGTTGGGCGTCGAAGTCCGCGCGGTCCTGGATGCCGTGGACGAGTCGCTTGGCTTCGAGCGAGTGCCGGTGGACTCGGGGGCGTCGGACGTGCAGGCGTGGATCACGCTGACCGGCGACCGCACGCCGGCGGAGCGCCAGGCGCTGCTGGACTTCGTGCGCGCGAAGATCCAGGAACTCGACGACGGGGGCGAGGCTGATCGTCCCGGTGACTCTGGACGTTAGCTGCGTGCTGAAATAGTTATCTAGGCCTATCGCATTGTTGCAGGTCAGCAATGCTTTGTGCGCCTTCTGGGTGGTTTAGGCAACCGTTTGCCGCGTTTTCCTTTTGCTGGGCGTACCGTCCGCCCTCGCCATGAGGCGAGAGAGGCGGAGGAGACGTGCAGCTGCTCGAACTCCACATAACCGATCTGCCAACTCCTGACTTCTGGTCGGTGCGGAACGGTGACCGAGTCACCATCTGGGTGGACCGCAGGGTGCCCGAGGAGGTGGTCCTCCGATTGATCGCCCGGGAGTTGGCGGCTAGTTAGGGAAGCCTCTGCTTGGTGGGAGCAGAGGCTCCGCTATTCTCCCGGCTTGCCCGGGGTCGGGTTGCCGGCCCTGCGTCACATGATTCGCTCGAACAAGGGAGCATCATGGCAAGTGCGGAACAATTGCCAGGCAAGACAAAGCGTTATCGGGGTGTTTACCGGGATGCCAACGGGAAGAAGTGCCATACCAAAGCGCCCTATTTCAAGACCAAGCGGGAAGCTAAGGCGGCAGCTCAAGAGTTGGAGGTCAAGGCGCGGCGGGTTGCGACCAACCGTGATCGCAGGGTGCCGCCGACAACCCTGTATCGCGTCTGGCTGCTGGACATCTGGTGGGGCGACCGCACCATCGAAGAGTCAACCAACCAGCGCGAGATGGACATAGCTCTGCGCTGGCTGGTGCCGCGATGGGGCGAAGTTCCGCTCAACCGGATCCGGCGAACCGACGTGCAGAAGTGGGTTGACGGCCTCAACATTGGAAGGCCCGGAATGGCCCCCAAGACGGGCCACCGTATCTACTCGCTGCTGAGGACATCGCTAATCGCTGCCGTCGAGGAGGGTGCGCTAGACGCAAGTCCGTGTATCAAAATTAAACTCCCCAGTCCCAAGCAGACTGTGCTGCCGAAGAACACTCTGGGCGAGGACTACATGGAGCGACTTATTCCTCACCTGCATCCGCACTATCAATTCGCGCTCGGGATGTCCAGGCAAATGGGCACGCGGCCCGGTGAGTTCGGGGGGCTGCATCGGAATCATTTGGACCTGGACAACGGGGCTGTCCTCATTCGGGATGTCCTGGTCTATCTTCCCGCGAAGAAGGGCATCCGTGACGAGCCATCCCGGTTTATCAAGCCGTACCCGAAGGACGGGGCGGAGCGATGGAGCGTGCTCAGCGGCCATGCCGTGGACGCCTGGCGCCTGTGGTTCGAGCTGCACCCACCCGCGCCCACGTGCGGTCTCGAACATCGTCCATACGGTGAGTGCCTCGCTGACCTGGCCTTCCGGACGCCGACTACGAAAGCTCCGCTGGTGAACCAGGTGTTCGCCAACGCTGTCGCCCAGGCGTGGCGGGCGGCCGGCCTGCCGCGGCTGTCGCCCTACTCCGCGCGGCGCGGGTTCTGGCAGCTCCTGACCGAGGCCAACGTGGACCCGTGGACGATCGCCTTGCTGTTCGGGCATGCATCGCTGGACCAGACCCAGGACTACGCCTCGCTCACCCCGGCCATGGCGGCACGTGCGCGAGCAGCGCTCAACGGTCCGACGCCTCCGACGCTCACCATCGTCCACAATGGACAGTCGTCTGGGACATCTGGGACAGATTCTGGGACGGAGGTCGACTCACCGACGCTCACCGAGACTCACATCCCGCCACTGGAATTCAGGGCCTGACCTGGGCGGTGTGTCACCGAGACTCACCGAGACTCACCGACGCTCACATGCGGAAACCCGCAGGTCAGAGCGTTGTGTGAACGTACCAGTCGTACCACTCCACCAGGTTGCCGATCGAGCCGCGCAGCACATTCGCCACGACCCGCCGTTCACCCTGTTTGCCCCCGCCGCTGGGGACGTCCGCGCTGACGCCTACCGACATGTGCCCTCCTTGAGACGCCTGTCACGGTGTGGGCAAACGCGCTGATCAGCAAGCGGCGGCGGGCAGAACTTACCTCCGCTTGAGGTAACCCGTCGGCGGGCGCCACCCGGTCGCCCGGGATACTGGAGTTTCCGGCCCGACGAGCAACCCGAGGTGAATCCCCACGTGTGCGGAGTGCTGGGACTGATCTGCGCCACCCCCGCCCAGGCGGCCAACGCCCGCGGCGCGGTCGGAGCGGCCATGCGCTGCCAGCGGCACCGTGGACCCGACGAGCACGACACCTGGGCCGACGCCGAGGTCGTCTACGGCTTCAACCGGCTCGGCTTCATCGACCTCGAACACTCGCACCAGCCCCTGGTGTGGGGCCCGCCCGAGGCGCCCAACCGGTACACGCTCAACTTCAACGGCGAGATCTACAACTACCGCGAGCTGCGCGCCGAGCTGACCGCCCGCTTCGGCGCCCGGTTCCGCACCCAGGGCGACGGCGAGTCCATCGTGGCCGCCTACCACTACCTCGGCCCTGCCGCTCTGCCCAAGCTGCGCGGCATGTTCGCCTTCATGATCTGGGACGCCCAGGAGCGGATCGTCTTCGGCGCGCGCGACCAGTTCGGCATCAAGCCGCTCTACTACTCCGCCGGTCCCGGCGGGATCGCCTTCTCCAGCGAGAAAAAGAGCCTCCTGGAACTCTCCGGGGTGCTCGGGGTGGCCGAGGAACTCGACCTCACCGCGTTGCAGCACTACCTGGTGCTCCAGTACGTGCCCGAGCCCGAATCGCTGCACACCGGCATCCGCCGGGTCGAGTCCGGCACCGCGTTCCGGCTGCGGCCCGGTGGGCAGCTGGAGTTCGCCCGCTACTTCAACCCCACCTTCACCGCGCGGCCGGTGAATGGGGAGGCCGAGGCGGACGCGCTGTACCAGCGGATCGCCGATGTCATGCGGGATTCGGTGGGCAAGCACATGATCTCCGACCCGGAGGTCACCGTCGGCGCGTTCCTCTCCGGCGGCATCGACTCCACCGCCACCGCCACCCTGGCCAAACAGTTCAACCCCAACCTGATCGCGTTCACCGCCGGGTTCGAGCGGGAGGGCTACTCCGAGGTCGACGTGGCCGCCGAGACCGCGGCCGCGATCGGCGTGCGGCACGTGGTCCGCACCGTCTCCGCGCAGGAGATGATGCAGGCGATGCCGCTGATCATCTGGTACCTGGACGATCCGGTGGCCGACCCGGCGCTGGTGCCGCTGTGGTTCATCGCCCGCGAGGCCCGCAAACACGTCAAGGCGGTGCTGTCGGGGGAGGGCGCGGACGAACTCTTCGGCGGCTACACCGTCTACGGCGAACCGCTGTCCCTGGCCCCGTTCGAGAAGATGCCCGGCAGCCTGCGCAAGGTGCTCGGCAAGGTCTCCACCAAGATCCCCGAGGGCGTGCGCGGCAAGGACCTGCTGCGCCGCGGCGCGCTCACCCTGGAGGAGCGCTACTACGGCAACGCGCGCAACTTCCGGGACGAGCAGCTGCGCGCCGTGCTGCGGCACTACGACGAACGCATTGGCTTCAAGGAGATCACCGAGCCCTGGTACCGGATCTCCAAGGACTGGGACCCGGTGGCCCGGATGCAGCACGTGGACCTGTTCACCTGGCTGCGCGGGGACATCCTGACCAAGGCCGACAAGGTCACCATGGCCAACTCCCTGGAACTGCGGGTGCCGTTCCTGGACATGGAGGTCTTCAAGGTCGCCTCCACCGTGCCCCTGGACCAGAAACTGGCCGGTGGCACCACCAAGTACGCGCTGCGCCAGGCCCTGGCCAAGATCATCCCGCCGCACGTGCTCAACCGGCGCAAACTCGGCTTCCCGGTGCCCATCCGGCACTGGCTGCGGGAGGAGATGCACGACTGGGCCTGGGGCATCATCGCCGACTCCAAGACCGACGAGATCCTGGACAAGAAGGCCGTTTTCGCCATGCTCGCCGAGCACAAGACCGGCGAGCGCGACCGCAGCCGCCAGCTCTGGGCGGTGCTCAGCTTCATGATCTGGCACGGCATCTTCATCGAACACCGGATCAAGGTCGACGTGCCCGAACCGGTCTACCCGGTCCGCCTCTGACCATGACCGCCGAGTTGCGCACCGGCCGGCTGGTCCTGAGCCGGCCGGTCGCGGGCGACGTCGACGCGATCCTGGCCATCCACGCCGACCCCCTGGCCTGCGCGCACAACCCCGGCGATGCCCTGAGTAGCCGCGCCGAGGCGGAGGAGCTGTTCGGGCGCTGGGACGAGCACTGGCGGCGGCACGGCTTCGGCTACTGGGTGCTGCGCCGCCCGGCAACGACTGACCCGATCGGGTTCTGCGGCCTCAAACGCATGGAACTACCCGGACGCCCGGTGCTGAACCTGCTCTACCGGCTCGCCCCGGCCGCCTGGGGCGCCGGACTCGGCGCCGAGGCGGCCTCGGCCGTGGTGACCTGGGCCCGGACCGAGCTGCCCGGCCAGCCGGTCATCGCCAGGGTGCGCCCGGACAACCACGCCTCACACCGGGTCGCACTGCGCGCCGGACTCGTCCGAGTACCCCATTTGGACGCCCCCGGATTCGATGGTCCAGACCAAATTTACGAACTCCCTACTTAAGTTACTTCCGCCCGCCGCGCACCTGTGGCGAAATGGGTCCCGCAGTTGTTCGGAACCTGTCGCCACCGCCGCCCGGAAGTGGTTGTGGGGCCACCCCTGCGCTTCGCACTTCCGTGGTGTCCGGTGCTGTCCTACTGCGAATTCGCGAGGTCCGCCTCGCGCATTTCCCCTGTGCAGCTAGGAGCGTGTTATGCGACGTCGTCTTCTCGGCTTGCTGGTCGCCGTGCTGTCCGCGGCCGGGTTCGTGGTCGCGGTCCCCGCCGCGGCCGCGCCCTCCGCCTTCATGATCAGTGAGGGCCAGTTCAACCAGATGTTCCCCAGCCGCAACGGTTTCTACACCTACGCCGGCCTGCGCAACGCCGCCCAAACGATTGGGGCCTTCGCCAACCAGGGCAGCGCCACCGTGCAGCGGCAGGAACTGGCCGCCTTCCTGGCCAACGTCAGCCACGAGACCGGCGGGCTGCGGCACGTGGTGGAACAGAACACCGCCAACTACCCGCACTACTGCGACCGCAGCAGGCCCTACGGCTGTCCGGCCGGGCAGGCCGCCTACTACGGGCGCGGGCCGATCCAGCTGAGCTGGAACTTCAACTACAAGGCCGCCGGTGACTACCTGGGGGTCAACCTGCTGGGCAACCCCTGGCTGGTGCAGAACGACGCCACCGTCTCCTGGCGCACCGCGATCTGGTACTGGATGACCCAGAACGGGCCGGGCACGATGACCCCGCACAACGCCATGGTGAACAGCCGCGGCTTCGGCCAGACCATTCGCAGCATCAATGGTTCACTGGAATGCGACGGCAAGAACCCCGGACAGGTGCAGAGCCGGGTCAGCAACTATCAGCGCTTCACCGGCATCATCGGTGTCGCGCCCGGCGGCAACCTGTACTGCTGAATTCCCCGGAATTGATCGGGGGCGTGACCCGGAATGGGTCGCGTCCCCTTTTCCGCATGCTCCATGGCCACCCGCGGCGACCGCGCCGGGGTGAGACCGCGCGCGGCCGCGCGGATGCGCTGGTTACGCATCTTCGATGCCTTTTCCTGCGGGTTCGAGGCGACCGACTAGCCTGACGCCGTCCGCAGCAGCAACCGCGCGAGTCATGGAGGACCCACGGTGTCTAGGTCGGTACTGGTCACTGGCGGCAACCGAGGCATCGGCCTGGCGATCGCCCGTGCCTTCGCCGAGCAGGGCGACAAGGTCGCCATCACCCACCGCGGCTCCGGCGCGCCCGAGGGCCTGTTCGGGGTGCAGTGCGACGTCACCGACGCCGCGCAGGTCGACCGCGCCTTCAGCGAGGTCGAGGCCCAGCACGGCCCGGTAGAGGTGCTGGTGTCCAACGCCGGGATCGTCGACGACGTGCTGCTGCTGCGCATGTCCGAGGAGTCCTTCACCAAGGTGGTGGACGCCAACCTCACCGGCGCCTACCGGGTCGCCAAGCGCGCGGCCTCCGGCATGCTGAAGAAGCGCTGGGGCCGCATGATCTTCATCTCCTCGGTGGTCGGCCTCTCCGGCCAGGCCGGTCAGGTCAACTACGCCGCGAGCAAGGCCGGCCTGGTCGGCGTCGCCCGCTCCATCGCCAGGGAACTCGGCTCGCGCAACATCACCGCGAACGTCATCTCGCCCGGCTTCATCGAGACCGACATGACCGCGCACCTGGCCGAAAGCCTCAAGGAGCAGCTGGTCACCGTCCCGGCCCGGCGCGCGGGCAAGACCGAGGAGGTCGCGGCCGCGGTCACCTGGCTCGCCTCCGACGGCGCCTCCTACGTCAACGGCGCGGTGCTGCCGGTCGACGGGGGCATGGGCATGGGTCACTGACCCGTTCTGCCAGGCTAAAGCCTTAGCAACCACCACTTCTTGACTAGGTCGACTCGGAGGAAGAGCACGTGACCGGACTGCTCGAAGGCAAGCGGGTGCTGATCACCGGAGTGATCACCGAGGCCTCCATCGCCTTCCACGCCGCAAGGATCGCCCAGGAGCAGGGGGCCGAGGTCGTGCTCACCGGCTTCGGGCGGCTGCGGCTGGTCGAGCGCATCGCGCAGCGCCTGCCCAAGCCCGCGCCGGTGATCGAACTCGACGTCACCAACCAGGAGCACCTGGACACCCTCGCCGGGAAGATCAGCGAGCACGTCCCGGCGCTGGACGGGGTGCTGCACTCCATCGGCTACGCCCCGCCGTCCTGCCTCGGCGAGAAGTACCTGGACGTGCCGTGGGAGGACGTCTCCGTCGCCGTGCACACCTCGGCGTTCTCGCTCAAGGCCCTGGCCAAGGCGGTGCTGCCGCTGATGGAGGGCGGCGGTTCGATCGTGGGCATGGACTTCGACGCCAGGGTCGCCTGGAGCAGCTACAACTGGATGGGCTTCGCCAAGGCCGCCCTGGAGAACTGCACCAAGTACCTGGCCCGCGAGCTGGGTCCGCAGGGCATCCGGGTCAACCTGGTCGCCGCGGGCCCCCTGGAGACCATGGCCGCCAAGTCCATCCCGGGCTTCAGCGACTTCAACGACCTGTGGTCCAAGCGCGCCCCGATGGGCTGGGACACCTCCGACCGCACCCCGGCCGCCAAGGCCATCTGCGCGCTGCTGTCCGACTGGTTCCCGGCCACCACCGGTTCCATGGTGATGGTCGACGGCGGCATGCACGCCGTCGGTGACTGACTGACAACTGGCTGACAACCCTGCCCCCGCCCGGTGCGAGATCCGGCGCGGGGGCAGGATTGTCCGGTGAGCTTCGACGCGTTGCTGTTCCTGTCCTTCGGCGGGCCGGAGGGGCCCGAGGACGTCCGGCCGTTCCTGGAGAACGTCACCAGGGGCCGAGGGGTCCCGCCGGAACGCCTGGACGAGGTCGCCCAGCACTACCTGCACTTCGGCGGCGTCTCGCCGATCAACCGGCTCAACCTGGCCATCATCGACGCGGTGCGCGCCGAACTGGCCAGGCAGGGCATGACGTTGCCGGTCTACTTCGGCAACCGCAACTGGCACCCCATGGTGGAGGACACCGCCGCCAAGATGGTCGCCGACGGCATCCGCACGGCGCTGGTGTTCCCGACCAGCGCCTACGGCGGCTACTCGGCCTGCCGCCAGTACGACGAGGACATCACCCGCGCCCGCACCGCCGTGGACGAGGCCCTCGACCTGGTCAAACTCCGCCAGTTCTTCGACCACCCACTCTTCGTCGACGCGGTAGCCGACGCAGTCCGCGCGGCCTACGCGGAGCTGCCCGCCGACCAGCGTGACCAGGCCCGCCTGGTCTTCACCGCCCACTCGGTGCCCACCTCCGCCGACGAGGCCGCGGGCCCGCCCGAAGAAGGCGGCCGGCGCTACTCCCGCCAGATCGCCGAAGCCGCCCGACTGGTCGCCGAGGCCGTCGGCGTGCCCGAGTACGACGTGGTCTGGCAATCCCGCTCCGGCCCACCCCACATCCCCTGGCTGGCCCCCGACATCGTCGACCACGTAGACACCCTGCACGCCCAGGGCGTCCAGGCCCTCGTCGTCAGCCCCATCGGCTTCGTCAGCGACCACCTGGAAGTCATCTGGGACCTCGACGCCGAAGCCAAGGACCGAGCCACCGAACACGGCATGTCCTTCACCCGAGCCGCCACCCCCGGCCCAGACCCCCGCTTCGCCCACCTCATCGTCGACCTGATCCGCGAACACACCCACAACACCACCCCCCGCAAACTCTCCCCCCTCCCCGCAGCAGGCTGCACCCGCAACGGCACCCCCTGCGCCCCCCGCTGCTGCGAACCCCCCACCCGCCCCCGCCCCACCCCCTGACCCCCGCCCCCACCCGCCAACCCAACGGCGAACACTCCGCCACGGCCACCGCCCCGCCGGAGTGTTCGCCGATACGGACGGTGAGTTGGCCGTTGTGGACGGTGAGTTGGCCGATCTGGACGGTGAGTTGGCTGATCTGGACGGTGTGTTGGCCGTTGTGGGACGCCGCCTTGGCCGCTGTCGTACGGCGTGTTTGCCGGAGTGGGCCGGTTTGGCCGCCCGTGCCAGTGCGGCCGCCGGTGCGTGTGCCGGAGCCGTCGGTGTGTTTGCCGGAACGGGACGCCACGTTCGCGGTCCGCTCGGCGGTCGCTGAGCCGGAGTTAGTGGCGACCGGCCTGGTTCGCGAGCTGGCGGACGGCTTCGGTGACCGCGGCGCAACGAGCCGAGCGGACCGCGTCGGAGAGCGGCTTCAACGCCGCCGTGCGGGCGCGCGCGGCCGAGGCGGAGACCGCGCCACCGTCCGGATCGCTCATCGCCGCCCGCACGATCGCGGCCACCTCCGCGGCCCGCTCCAGCACCCGCAGCGCGCGGCCCGGCATGCCGGGCGGCCACGGGGTGCGCGGGCGGGCGCGCAGAGCGGCGTCGATCTCGGTGCGCACGCCTGGGCGGTGCCGGGCCACGTCCAGCGACACCAGGGTCGCCGCGGCCGCGCGGACCGCCTCCGTCATGCCGTGCTCGGCCTCGCCGATGCCGACGTGCTCCAGGTGCGGGGGAGTGGGCAGGGTGAACACCGACCACCGCAACACACCCTCGGCGACCTCCGCCGGCACCAGCCCCACCGCCGCCGAGGGCAGCACCACGGCCTCCCCGGCCCGCAACGCGGCCACCCCGAACGGCCCCGGCCCACCAAGCCCACGCACGTCACCCGGCGCGGGCAGCACCAGCCCGCCGGTGCTCGCCCCGGACCGGCGCAGGCAGGCCAGCAGCAGGGCGGGCCCGACCGGGCGATCGCCGGGCAATGGCAGGTCGAACCGTTCGGCGGCGGGTTCGTCGCCCGCGGCGACCTCCTGGAGTTCGCCCCACGCCAGGAGGGCGTCGAGCACGTCATCGGAGGCCGCGGCACCGTTCAGCCACGCGGAGGTCCAGACCGCCATGGTCGCGGAGGCACAAGGCACCACAAAAGGTTACTAGGCCCTGGCCCGGCGGGTCGCCGCCCCGCGCACCCAGCACCCGGCGGCCCGCCCAGCAACCCGCTTGGCCACCCACCCGTTCCGGCTCGCCTGGCCGCTCGCCCCGATTCGCGCCCGGCTACCCGTCCGGACCCGCGCCCGGCTGCTCCAACCTGGCCTGGCTCCGGCCTGCCCCGCGCAGCCCACGCTCCGGACCCGCGCTGCCCGGCCCGGCCTGTCGCGGCCAGCGTCGCTCCGGCTTGCGCCGTCCGGCTCGGCCAGCGCCGTCCTGCCAGCGCCGTCCTGCCCCGCCTGGCTGCTCCGATCCACACCAGCCCGGCCCGCGTCTTCCCCGCCCCGCCCGCCGCTTCCTCTGCGGAACGCTTTTCGCGCCGAAAAGGTTGCCTTCCGACCAGGACCAAATCACCAACCGCAGGTCACCGCCCCGCGCCAGCCAAAACCGGCGCAGTTCACCGGCCCACTCCAGGGACCATCCACCGCAGTTCGTCGACCCACTCCAGGGACCAGCCACGGCAGTTCACCGGCCAGCGCCGAGCCCACCCGCCGCAGTCCGCCGAGCCCATCCACGCCCCGACTACCCTAGCGCCCGTGCGCCCCTCCCCATCCGATCCCTACGGACGTGACGTGCTCGCCGGCGGTCCCAAACGCCGCGCCGTCCCGGAAGTCCCCGCCGACCCGGATCTCGTCGTCGAGGATCCGGCCAGTGGCTTCTGTGGCGCCGTTCTCCGGGTCGAGGGCGCCAACGTCGTGCTGGAGGACCGGCATGGGCGGCAGCGGCTTTTCCCGTTGCGGCCTGCCGCTTTCCTCCTCGACGGGCAGCCGGTGACGCTGGTCAAACCGGTCGCCGCGCCCGCCAAACCCGTCGCTTCCGCTTCTGGGTCGGTCCGGGTTGACGGGCTGCGGGCGAAGACCGCTGCTGCCAGCCGGATCTGGGTCGAGGGCATCCACGACGCGGAACTGGTCGAGCGGGTGTGGGGGCATGACCTTCGGGTGGCGGGGGTGGTGGTCGAACCCCTTGGCGGGATTGACGAGTTGGCCGCGCGGGTGGCCGAGTTCGGGCCTGGGGGGCGGCGGCGGTTGGGGGTGTTGGTGGATCACCTTGTGGTGGGGAGCAAGGAATCTCGGATCGTCGCGGGGGCGGCTCACCCGGATGTGCTTGTCACGGGTCACCCGTACGTGGATATCTGGCAGGCGGTCAAGCCTGGCTCGGTGGGGATCCGGGAGTGGCCGGTGGTTCCCCGGGGACAGGACTGGAAGACCGGGGTGTGTGCTGAGCTGGGGTGGGGGGAACCGGCCGCGGGGTGGCGGCGGGTGCTGTCCGGGGTTCGGGGGTTTCGGGACTTGGAGACGCCGTTGGTCGGTGCGGTGGAACGGCTAATTGACTTCGTCACTGTGGGTTCGCGGGGGTGATCCCGGATCGGGTGAGAACTGTCGCCCGGTAGATCACACGTCGGTCACGGCGGCTGGTCACGGTCGGCAACGGGTGGCGCACTCTGCCACGATGGCGACATGGCCGCCCTGGTCTGGCTGGTAGCCGGAGTCCTGCTTCTGGCAGCGGAAGTGCTTTCTGGTGACTTCGTGCTGCTCATGATCGGCGTCGCGGCCCTGGCGGCCGCCGGATCCGCGGCGGTGATCGACGTGTTGTGGGTCGATGTCGCGGTGTTCGCGGTCAGTTCGGTCGTGTTGCTCGCGGCCGTCCGGCCCGCGCTGCGCCGCCGGATGCTGGCCGGGGACCATGTGAAAACCAACGTGGAAGCGCTGGTCGGCGGCAAGGCAGTAGTACTGTCCACTGTGGACGCTCACGGTGGACAGGTGAAACTCAGTGGCGAGATCTGGTCGGCCCGCGCTTACGACGAGACGCAGGTGATCGAGGTCGGACGGGCCGTCACCGTCATGGATATCGCTGGAGCGACCGCGGTCGTGTGGGCGGAAGGCTGAGGCGTTGGAGGCTGGAGTGGGCGCGGTTGTAGTCGTCGCCGTCATAGTCCTGCTGGTGCTGGTCGCTGTCGTCAAGGCAGTGCTGGTCATCCCGCAGGCGCAGGCGGCGGTCATCGAGCGGCTGGGCCGCTTCCGCACGGTCGCGGCCCCCGGACTCAACGTCCTGGTGCCCTTCCTGGACCGGGTGCGGGCCCGGATCGACCTGCGCGAGCAGGTCGTCTCCTTCCCGCCGCAGCCGGTGATCACCGAGGACAACCTCACGGTGTCCATCGACACGGTGGTCTACTTCCAGGTCACCGACCCGAGGGCGGCGGTCTACGAGATCTCCAACTACATCATCGGCGTCGAGCAGCTCACCACCACCACGCTCCGCAACGTGGTCGGCGGCATGAGCCTGGAGCAGACGCTGACCTCGCGTGACTCCATCAACGGCCAGCTGCGCGGCGTGCTCGACGAGGCCACCGGCCGCTGGGGCATCCGGGTGGCCAGGGTGGAGCTGAAGGCGATCGACCCGCCACCCTCCATCCAGGACTCGATGGAGAAGCAGATGCGCGCTGACCGGGAGAAGCGCGCCATGATCCTCACCGCCGAAGGCCAGCGCGAGTCCTCCATCAAGACCGCCGAAGGCCAGAAGCAGGCCCAGATCCTGGCCGCCGAGGGTGGCAAGCAGGCCGCGATCCTCTCCGCCGAGGGCGAGCGGCAGAGCCGCATCCTCAAGGCGCAGGGCGAGCGGGCCGCGCGCTACCTGCAGGCCCAGGGCCAGGCCAAGGCGATCGAGAAGGTCTTCGCCGCGGTCAAGGCGGGCCGGCCGACGCCGGAACTGCTGGCCTACCAGTACCTCCAGACGCTGCCGCAGATGGCCCAGGGCGACTCCAACACGGTGTGGATGGTGCCCAGCCAGTTCGGCGACGCGCTGCAGGGCTTCGCGAAGATGTTCGGCAGCAAGGGCGAGGACGGCGTCTTCCGTTACGAGGCCCCGCCGCCGGACACCGAGTCCAGGCCGGAGGAGGACGACGAGTCGATCGCCTCCTGGTTCGACACCGCGCCCGACCCGGAGATCGCCCGCGCGGTCAAGGAAGCCACCGCGGTCGCCCAGACCGACGTGCCGCCACCCGGCCGCTCCTCGGTCGCCGTGGTCCCGCCGGTCATCCCGCCCGCGGTCGTGGACCCGGCGCCCGCGCCGGAACCCCCGGCCACCCCGGGCGACTCGACCGAACTCAGCGACGGCGAAACCAAGTAACACCAGCCCAGGGACGCCGTCTCCGCAGCAGCGGAGGCGGCGTTTTCCGTTCTGCACCGTATGCACTCATCGCAATACCGCTAACTGTTTCCGACAAAAGTCGGGTACCGCCCACGGTCACGCCCGTTCGACACTCGCCGTGCAGCTGATCGCAACCCTGCGCGATCAGCCCGATCGGGAGGTCCGCGTGAAACTCCGACTCGTTCTCGGCTCGGTGACGGCCACCGCCGCACTGGTCGTCAGCGGCATCGCCGGCACCGCCACCGCGGCCGCGCCCGCCGCGCCGCCGACCATTCCCACCGCGAACATCCAGGCGCACCTCACCGAACTCGGCAAGATCGCCGCGGCCAACGGCGGCAACCGGGCCCACGGGCGACCTGGCTACAAAGCCTCGGTGGACTACGTCAAGGGCAAGCTGGACGCCGCCGGATTCCGCACCACCGTGCACACCTTCACTCAGAGCGGCGCCACCGGCTACAACCTGATCGCCGACTGGCCCGGCGGCGATGAGAACAACACCATCATGTTCGGCGGCCACCTCGACGGCGTCTCCGCCGGCGCGGGCATCAACGACAACGGCACCGGCTCCAGCGGCCTCCTGGAGGTCGCGCTGACCGTGGCCAAGCAGCAGCTCAAGACCACCAAGCACCTGCGCTTCGGCTGGTGGGGCGCGGAGGAACTCGGGCTGATCGGCTCCACCCGCTGGGTCGCCAGCCTGTCCGCGGCGCAGAAGGCCCAGATCAAGGCATACCTCAACTTCGACATGATCGGCTCGCCCAACCCCGGCTACTTCGTCTACAGCAGCGCAGGCCAGCCCACCGGGTCCGCGGCGCTGACCACGTTGCTGGAGAACTACTTCCGCGGCGCGGGCGTGCAGACCGAGCAGACCAGCGTCGGCGGCCGGTCCGACCACGCCGCCTTCGCCCGCGCGGGCATCGCCACCGGTGGCACCTTCACCGGCGCCGAGGTCCGCAAGAGCGCGGCGCAGGCACAGAAGTGGGGCGGCACCGCCGGCCAGGCGTTCGACCCCTGCTACCACCGCTCCTGCGACGGGGTGAACAACGTCAACGCGGCCGCGCTCTCCCGCAACACCAACGCGATCGCGCACGCGGTGTGGACGCTGACCGCGCCCGCCGCACTGCGCTCGGCCGCCTAGCCGCACCTGATTGGGCCACCTGGTCGCATCCGTTGCGCTGAACGGGGTCAAGCCCGCGCGGGAGTGCTCACCCGTGCGGTTTCATCTCCTCGTGGCGGGCCGGGCAGGGGACGAGTTCCACGATGTGGCTGCGCTGCGCAGCACCCTCCACGGCTCGCTGTCCCCGCCAGGGCACCAGGACGACACCGCGCACTGGCAACGGTTGCACCAGGTGGTCCAGTCCCTGCACGACCTCGTCTCCGACGGCCGCGCCCAGGAGGCCGTGCAGTTCGCCGAACAGGTCGTCGAGGTCCTCGCCGGGGCCGCGCACCAGGCCAGCGGCCACTGGGACGAACTGGCCGACCTGGCCCAGCGGGCCCTGGTCGCGCACGCCATCGCCTGCCGCCTGGTCCGCCCCGACCCCTACCGGCTGGCCGGCTGGCTGATCCGGCTGCAACTGGCCCACCCGGACGGCCCCGAGGTGCGGCTCACCGAGTACACGGACGCGCTCGGCGCCGCCGGACTCGGCTACTACCGGCAGGGCGCCGAAGCCGCCTGCCGCGGCCTGCCCACCGTGCGCTTCGGCCAGACCGGCCGCTACGACCGGCATCGCGCCGCGGTCACCCGGCTGGTGCACGAACTCGCCGAGCACACCGGCGATCCCGACCTCACCGTGCAGATCCTGGCCACCGACCTGTCCACCGCCTGGCAGTACCTGCGCATCGCCTCCGAACTCGAGGCCGCCGGACGCAGTGAGCAGGCCCTGGCCTGGGTGGAACGCGGCCTGGTCGCCGCCAAGGGCACCGGCGCGGTGCCCCGCCTGGTGGACCTCGCCGTGGACCAGTGCGTCCGGCTGGGCAGGCTGGACCGCGCGGTCGAACTGCGCCGCACCGCCTTCCGCGCCCGCCCCGGCCTGGACGCCTTCCTCCGGCTGCGCGCGGTCGCCGATCACGCCAAGGCCTGGGACCGCGAACGTCAGCGGGTGCTGCGCTGGCTGCGTCAGCCCGGCGAGGACGACCAGCGGCGCAACACCGTACTGGTGGAGATCCTGCTCTGGGAGGGCGACCGGGACGCCGCCAGCCGCGCCGCCGCCGACCGCGGCTGCGACCCCGAGATCCTGGCCCGGCTCGACCGGCCCGAAGACTAGACACCCTTCTTAGGATGTCCGGCATGCCGCCGCCACCGCTGTCCCGTCGCACGGTCCTGTGTGGACTGCTCGCCCTGGCCGGAACCGCCGCCGCCTGCGGCAGCGGGAAACCGCCGCGCACCGGCGGCACCGGCACCGCCAAACCCGGCGCCGAACTGGCCAGGCTCTCCGCGCTGCCCGCCACCGGCGGCGCGCTGGTGGAGACCGAGGGCAACGGCATCCTGCTCATCGTGCGCACCAAGGACGGCACGGTGCGCGCCTTCGACCCGCGCTGCCCGCACCGGGGCAACCTGGTCAGCCCACCGGTCGGCGGCGTGATCGACTGTCCGACGCACGGCAGCCTCTTCGACGGCGAGACCGGCGAAGCGCGCAAGGGACCGGCCAAGGCCGGGCTCACCCAGATCCCGGTCAAGGTCGACGGGGAGCGGATAGTGCTGATCTAGCCGACCAGGCGATCCGCTGTCGGTGTGTCGCCGTAGTCTTACGGCGTGCCCGATCCGTCCACCTATCGTCCAGCGCCCGGAACCATCCCGGACTCCTTCGGCGTGTACAAGTTCCGCGACGGCACCGGACGGGTCATCTACGTCGGCAAGGCCAAGAGCCTGCGCAGCCGGCTCTCCTCCTACTTCGCCGACCTGGCCGGGCTGCATCCGCGCACCCGGCAGATGGTCACCACCGCCGCCTCGGTGGAGTGGACCGTGGTGTCCTCCGAGGTCGAGGCGCTGCAACTGGAGTACTCCTGGATCAAGGAGTTCGACCCCCGGTTCAACGTGCGCTACCGGGACGACAAGTCCTACCCGATGCTCGCGGTCACCGTCGGCGAGGAGTACCCGCGGCTCCAGGTCTACCGCGGCCCGCGCCGCAAGGGCGTGCGCTACTTCGGCCCGTACTCGCACGCCTGGGCGCTGCGCGAGACCATCGACCTGCTGCTGCGGGTCTTCCCCGCGCGCACCTGCACCAGCGGACTGTTCAAGCGGCACAGCCAGATCGGCCGCCCCTGTCTGCTCGGCTACATCGACAAATGCGCCGCGCCCTGCGTCGGCAAGGTCAGCGCCGAGGAACACCGGGAGATCGTCGAGGACTTCTGCGACTTCTTCTCCGGCCGCACCGACACCATGATGCGCCGCCTGGAGAAACAGATGCAGGCCGCCGCCGAGGAACTGGAGTTCGAGAAGGCCGCCCGGTTGCGCGATGACCTGGACGCGTTGCGCCGGGCCATGGAGAAGCAGGCCGTGGTGCTCGGCGACGGCACCGACGCGGACGTGATCGCCTTCGCCCAGGACGAACTCGCCGCCGCCGTGCAGGTCTTCCACGTGCGCGGCGGCCGGGTCCGCGGCCAGCGCGGCTGGGTCATCGACAAGGTCGAGGAGGTCGACACCCCCGGCCTGGTCGAGCAGTTCCTCACCCAGTTCTACGGCGAACAGGACGAACTCGGCGAGGCCGCCGACGGCGGCGGGGCGGCCGAGGCGGTGCCGCGCGAGGTCCTGGTGCCCGAACTGCCCCCGGACGCCGAAGCGGTCACCGACTGGCTCTCCGGACTGCGCGGCTCCCGGGTGCAGCTGCGGGTGCCCCAGCGCGGGGACAAGCGCGCGCTGGCCGAGACCGTGGCGCGCAACGCGGCCGAGGCGTTCACCCAGTTCAAACTCCGCCGCTCCGGCGACCTCACGGCCCGATCCCTTGCCCTGCAAGAACTCCAGGACGCGCTCGGGCTGGAGACCGCGCCGCTGCGGATCGAATGCGTGGACGTCAGCCACATCCAGGGCACCGACGTGGTGGCCTCGCTGGTGGTCTTCGAGGACGGCCTGGCCCGCAAATCCGAGTTCCGGCACTTCGCCATCAAGGGCGACGCCGAGACCGGCGATGTCGGCGGGGACGTCGGCTCCATCGCCGAGGTGGTGCGCCGCCGCTTCGCCCGGCACCGCGCCGACGTCGAGGAGATCGCCCGCACCGCCCCGGCCACCGGCGAGGTCGACGCCGACACCGAGGCCCGGCCCGGCATCGATCCCACCACCGGACGACCGCGCCGCTTCGCCTACCCGCCCAACCTGCTCGTCATCGACGGGGGCGCGCCGCAGGTCAACGCCGCCGCCGAGGTGCTGACCCAGCTGGAGATCAGCGATGTCGCGGTGATCGGCATCGCCAAACGCCTGGAAGAGGTCTGGCTGCCCGCCGACCCCGATCCGGTGATCCTGGCCCGCAACAGCGCGGCGATGTACCTGGTGCAGGAGATTCGGGACAAGGCTCACGACTTCGCCATCCGCTACCACCGGCAGAAGCGGTCCAAGCGGATGACCACCTCGGCCCTGGACGAGGTGGCGGGACTCGGCGAATCCCGCAAGGCCGCGCTGCTCAAGCACTTCGGCTCGGTGCGCAAGCTCCGCGCCGCCACCGTCGAGGCGCTCACCGAGGTGCCGGGGGTGGGACGGCAGACCGCGCTGGCCGTGCTGGCGGCGTTGCAGGGCACGGAGAACAAGGCCACGCAGAAGACAACCACGGTGACCGAACCGGTCCCGGGACGGCAGGAGGACGGGTGACCGAGGAGAAGACCGGCGTCGAGGTGGCGGTGGTGACCGGCCTGTCCGGGGCCGGCCGCAGCACCGCCGCCAAATGCCTGGAGGACCTGGGCTGGTTCGTGGTGGACAACCTGCCGCCGGAACTGGTCGCCACCATGGTCGAACTGGGCGCCCAGGCCCAGGGCGTCATCTCCCGGGTCGCGGTGGTGATGGACGTGCGCAGCCGCGCGTTCACCGACGACCTGGCCGCGGTGATCAAGGACCTGGACGCCCGCGGCTACAAGCCCAAGGTGCTGTTCCTGGAAGCCACCGACGCGGTGCTGATCCGCCGCTTCGAGCACGTCCGGCGCGGCCACCCGCTGCAGGGCGACGGGCGGCTCTCCGACGGCATCGCCAACGAGCGTAGGCTGCTCACTCCGTTGCGGGAGGAGGCAGACCTGGTGCTGGACACCTCGGCCCTGTCCGTGCACCAGTTGCGCGCCAAGATCGAGGACGCCTTCGGCACCGAGACCTCGGCCAGCACCAGGGTGACCGTGCTGTCCTTCGGCTACAAGTACGGCCTGCCGATGGACGCCGACCTGGTGATGGACGTGCGGTTCCTGCCCAACCCGTTCTGGATCCCGGAACTGCGCGACTTCACCGGCCTGGACGAGGCGGTGCGCAACTACGTGCTCTCCCAGGAGGGCGCGGAGGAGTTCCTGGAGCGCTACCACGAGCTGCTGCGGCTCATCGGCGCCGGGTACCGCCGCGAAGGCAAGCGGTACCTGACCCTGGCGATCGGCTGCACGGGTGGTAAGCACCGCAGTGTGGCGATCTCCGAGCAGCTCGCCGGGTTGCTGGCCAAGGAGGACGGGATGGCGGTCAAGGTCGTGCACCGGGACCTGGGGCGGGAGTGACGCTGGTACCCAACGGAAATCCGGGCAGGCCGATGCGGGCCGTCGCACTGGGCGGCGGCCACGGCCTGCAGGCCACGCTGTCCGCGCTCAAGCGGCTGACCGACGACGTCACCGCCGTGGTCACGGTGGCCGACGACGGCGGCTCCTCCGGGCGGCTGCGCCGGGAACTGGGCCTGCTGCCACCGGGCGACCTGCGCAAGGCGCTGACCGCGTTGGCGGACCCGGACGAAGATCGTCTACTGTGGACGGACGTGTTCCAGCACCGCTTCGGCGGATCGGGCGCGCTGGCCGGGCACGCGGTGGGCAACCTCGTGCTGGCCGGGCTGCTGGAGGTGCTCGGCGATCCGGTGGCGGTGCTGGACGAGGTGCGCAAACTGTTGGGAGTGCGTGGACGGGTGCTGCCGATGAGCCGGGTGCCGCTGGACATCGAAGCCGATGTGGTCGGCCTCGATGACGACCCGAAATCGGTGCGCCGGATCCGCGGCCAGGTCGCCGTGGCCAGCACCCCCGGCCGGGTCCAGCGAGTCCGGCTGCAAGGCGCCGCCCCCGGCGCTGAGGCGCCCAAGGCCTGCGAGGAGGCCGTCACCGCGGTCACCGAGGCCGACGTGGTGCTGCTCGGACCCGGCTCCTGGTTCACCAGCGTGCTGCCGCACCTGCTCGTGCCCGAACTGCACGAAGCCCTGGTCGACACCGCCGCGCGCAAGGTCGTCGTGCTCAACCTGGTGCCACAGCCGGGGGAGACCGAGGGCTTCTCCCCGGAACAGCACCTCCACGTGCTGGCCGAGCACGCGCCGCGGCTGCGGGTGGACGCGGTGGTCGCCGACGTCGACTCGGTGTCCACCCCGGACCGGTTGCGCCGGGCCGCCGCCGCGCTCGGCGCGGTCACCACCCTGCGCAAGATCTGCCACCACGGCGCCCCGGACCGGCACGATCCGGCCGCGCTCGCGGTGAGTCTGCAAGAAGCACTAGCCGAGATCCCCGGTCCACGCGGACCGGGATCCGGCGCACTCAAGGAGGGCCAGCCATGGCGATGACCGCGTCGGTCAAGGACGAGCTGAGCCGTCTCGCTGTCACCAAGACCTGCTGCCGCCGGGCCGAGGTGTCCTCGCTGCTGCGCTTCGCCGGCGGCCTGCACATCGTGGCCGGCCGCGTCGTGGTGGAGGCCGAGATCGACACCGGATCGGCCGCGCGCAGGCTGCGCAAGGAGATCCAGGAACTGTTCGGGCACATCAGCGACGTGCACGTGATCACCTCGGGCGGGCTGCGCAAGGGCACCCGGTACGTGGTCCGGGTGGTCAAGGACGGCGACGGCCTGGCCCGCCAGACCGGTCTCCTGGACCCCAGGGGCCGTCCGGTGCGGGGCCTGCCCGCGCATGTGGTCAGCGGCGGCACCTGCGATTCCGAGGCCGCCTGGCGGGGCGCCTTCCTCGCCCACGGCTCGCTCACCGAACCCGGCCGCTCCTCCGCCCTGGAAGTCACCTGCCCCGGCCCCGAAGCAGCCCTCGCGCTGGTCGGCGCGGCCCGGCGGATGGGCATCCAGGCCAAATCCCGCGAGGTGCGCGGCGCCGACCGGGTCGTGGTCCGCGACGGCGACGCCATCGGCGCGCTGCTCACCCGGCTCGGCGCGCACTCCAGCGTGCTGGCCTGGGAGGAACGCCGGATGCGCCGCGAGGTCAGGGCCACCGCCAACCGGCTGGCCAACTTCGACGACGCCAACCTGCGCCGCTCCGCCCGCGCCGCCGTCGCCGCCGCCGCCAGGGTCGAACGCGCCCTGGACATCCTCGGCGCCGACGTCCCCGACCACCTGGTCGCCGCCGGCGCACTGCGCCTGGCACACCGCCAGGCATCCCTGGAGGAGCTGGGCCAGCTCGCCGAACCCCCGATGACCAAGGACGCGGTGGCAGGCCGCATAAGGCGTCTCCTGGCGATGGCCGACAAGAAGGCCCGCGAACTCGGCGTCGGCGACACCGAGAGCGTCGTCACCGCGGACATGCTCGACGCCTGAGCACCCCATCCCCGTGTTGGCCGTTGGGCGGTTTCTAGTGGTGGTTGCATCGTGGTGGGCTAGCGATGCTTGGTGAGCAGGGTGTGCATGCGTTGGGCTGGAC
>NZ_JALMDK010000009.1:0-256988 GCF_023094165.1 Crossiella sp. S99.2
TGCGGGCTGCGGGCTGCGGGCTGCGGGCTGCGGGCTGCGGGCTGCGGGCTGCGGGCTGCGGGCTGCGGGCTGCGGGCAGTGCGCGGCTTGGCGGGCCAGGCTGGGCTGGTCGAGCTGACTCGGGCCAGCGGGCCTCGGTGGGCTGGCGGCTGGGTAGTGGGCGCGGCTGGGGCACGGGCTTGGCCGGGCGCTCGGCGCTGAGTGGCGGGCGCCGGATGCTGGGCGCGGCGGTGTGGTGGGCGGTATTTCGCTGGCTGGCGACGGATTGCGGCTGGTGTGATGCGGCTTGCGGCTACCGAACGGGCCGCCGGGCGTGGGAGGGGTGGCGTTGACTGCTTTTGTGGCTGAGGCGGGGCTGGCGGACTACCTGGTTGACGATGAGGTGGTCGACTTTCGGAGTCCGGCGGTGGAGGCCGTGATGCAGGAGCTGTGGGCACTGCATGGCGAGGGGTATCCGCGGGCTGCGTTTGAGTGGGTTCGGGATGCGGTGACGCATTCGATGGATGCCGGGGATCGGCGGGTTACCTGGCGAGCCTCGGATGTGGTGTCGCAGGGGACTGGGCTTTGTTATGCCAAGTCGCATCTGTTGGTGGCCCTGTTGCGGGCCAAGGGGATTCCGGCCGGGTTGTGTTATCAGCGGCTGGCTGATGGGGCCGGTGGGTTTGTGCTGCACGGGCTGGTGGGGGTTTGGGCGGCGGAGGAGGGGCGTTGGGCTCGGGTTGATCCTCGGGGGGACAAGCCGGGGGTGTTGACCGAGTACTCGTTGGGGGAGGAGCGGATCGCCTTCGCCGTGGATGCCGGGGCGGGGGAGGTGGACTATCCGACGGTTTACGCGTCGGGGCATCCCGTGGTGGTGGATGTGTTGAAGAAGAGTTCGGACTGTGTGGTGCTGTGCGCGGGAGGGTTGCCCGGGGAACTGTGATGGTGGGCAAGGGGAGCCCGGGCTGAGGAGGAAGAGCGGGGAGGGCAAAGCAAGCGGGTGGGGCAAGTGGGTAGGGCCGGCGGAGTGGGGCTGTGCTGGGGGCATGCGGGGACGAGGCCAGACCAGAGGGCAGGAGCGGCCAGAGCGGGACAGGTCAGGTCATGCCAAGCCTGGCGAGGTGTTGCGGCCAGGCCAGGCCGGGCCAGGTGTCGGGGGCGGCCAGGCGAAGCGAGGCGACGTGCTGAGGTGAGGTGTTGGGGCCTGGCCAGGCCAGACCAGGCGATGCGAGGCACTGTGGCCAGGTGGGGCCAGGCCAGGTGCTGGGGCCAAGCCAGGTGTGGGGGTGAGGCTGGGCCGGCCCTGATGGGGGCTGGTTGGTCAGGGGCCTTCGTAGGCGAGCCAGACCACGCCGGTGGGGGGGAGTTGGAGTTGGGCGGAGGCTGGGCGGCCGTGGTGGGGGTGGGGAGTGGCTTGGATTCGGCCTAGGTTGCCTACGCCGGAGCCGCCGTAGGTTTCGGCGTCTGTGTTGAGGATTTCTCGCCAGTGGCCGGGGTGGGGGAGGCCGATTCGGTAGTCGTGGTGGGGCATGCCGGCGAAGTTGGCGATGCAGGCGACTGGGGTGGCGGTGTGGGTGTCGTAGCGGAGGAAGCTGAGGACGTTGCCCGCCGAATCATTCGCGTCGATCCAGGAGAAGCCTTCGGGGCTGGTGTCCTGGGTGTGCAGGGGTGGGTGGGCGCGGTAGGTGTGGTTCAGGTCCGCGACCAGTTTTTGGATGCCTGCGTGGTGGGGGTCTTCCAGGAGGTGCCAGTCCAGGGAGCGGGACTCGGACCATTCGGCGATCTGGCCGAATTCGCCGCCCATGAAGAGGAGCTGCTTCCCGGGGTGGGCCCACATGAAGGCGAGCAGGGCGCGTAGGCCGGCGGCCTTGTTCCAGTGGTCGCCGGGCATTCTGGTCCAGAGGGAGCCCTTGCCGTGCACGACCTCGTCGTGGGACAGGGGGAGGACGAAGTTCTCGCTCCAGGCGTAGACCAGGGAGAACGTGAGTTCGTTGTGGTGGTAGGACCTGTGCACCGGGTCGTGCTGGAGGTAGCGCAGGGTGTCGTGCATCCAGCCCATGTTCCACTTGAAGCCGAAGCCGAGGCCGCCCAAATGCGTGGGACGGGTGACGCCGGGCCAGGAAGTGGACTCCTCGGCGATCATCATGACGCCGGGGTGTCGCTTGTAGACAGTGGCGTTGAGTTCCTGGAGGAACTGGACCGCGTCCAGGTTTTCCCGGCCGCCGTGGGCGTTCGGCAGCCACTGGCCTTCTTCGCGGGAGTAGTCCAGGTAGAGCATCGAGGCGACCGCGTCCACGCGCAGGCCGTCGATGTGGAATTCGTCGATCCAGTACAGCGCGTTGGCGACCAGGAAGTTGCGGACCTCGGTGCGGCCGAAGTCGAAGACCAGAGTGCCCCAGTCGGGGTGTTCGCCGCGGCGGGGGTCGGCGTGTTCGTACAGCGGCTGGCCGTCGAACTGGGCCAGGGCCCAGGAATCCTTGGGGAAATGGGCCGGGACCCAGTCGACGATGACGCCGATGCCGCGCGAGTGCAGGTGGTCGACGAAGTAGCGGAAATCGTCGGGGCTGCCGAAGCGGGAGGTGGGGGCGTAATAACTGGTGACCTGGTAGCCCCAGGAACCGCCGAAGGGATGTTCGGCCACCGGCATCAGCTCGATGTGGGTGAAGCCGGTCTGCTCGAGGTAGTCGCCGAGTTCCTTGGCCAGTTCGCGGTAGTCCAGGCCCGGCTTCCAGGAACCCAGGTGCACCTCGTACACGCTGATCGGGCTGCGGCTCCAGTCGGTGGCCTCGCGGGTGACCAGCCACTCCGCGTCCACCCACTCGTGCCGGTCCACCGTCACGATCGAGGCGGTGGCCGGCGGCACCTCGGCGGAGAAGGCCAGTGGGTCCGCCTTCTCGTACCAGGAGTTGTCCTGGCCGAGCAGCTTGAACTTGTACTTGGTGCCGGGCTGCACGCCGGGCACGAAGACCTCCCACACGCCGCTGGAACCCAGCGAGCGCATCGGGTTGGCCAGACCGCTCCAGCCGTCGAAGTCTCCGCACACCCGCACGCCGCGCGCGTTCGGCGCCCACACCGCGAACGAGGTGCCGGTGACCAGGCCGTTCGGTGTCTCATAGCTGCGGTAGTGCGCGCCGAGCGCGTCCCACAGGCGTTCGTGCCTGCCCTCGCCGATGAGGTGCAGGTCCAGCTCGCCCAGGGTGGGCAGCCAGCGGTACGGGTCGTCCACCGTCTCGGTGTGGTCGCCGTAGACCACCTCCAGCCGGTAGTCGCCGGGCTGGTGCGGGACCGGGCCGGAGAACAGGCCGATGTCGCCGACCGGGATCAGCGGGTACCGGCCCCCGTCCTGCAGCACGGTCACCGCGCTGGCGTGCGGTTTGAGCGCGCGCACCACCGTGCCGTCGGCGTGCGGGTGCGCGCCCAGCACCGAGTGCGGGTCGTGGTGCGAGCCGGTCAGCAGCCGCCGCACCTCGTCCGGGTGCGGGGCGCAGGCGTCCAGGCTGGTCACGACGGTTCCTCTCCGGAGGTGATCCTGGCGATGGAGGACAGCGGGATGGGCAGCCACTCCGGCCGGTTCGCGTGCTCGTAGGCCACCTCGTAGACGGCCTTGTCCAACTCCAGCGCGCGCAACAGCTCGGCGTGCTCCCGCGGATCGCCCGCCACCTCGGCGTAGCCCGCGCAGAACGCGGTCCGGTTGCGCTGCGCCCATTCCAGCGCGCGCACGGTCAGCTGATGGTCGTCGGTGTGCCCGACCAGGCGCTGGTGCGCGGCGTAGTCGAAGGAGCGCAGCATGCCCGCGACATCGCGCAGCGGCGAGCGCAGCCGGGCGCGCTCGGCCGCGGGCGCGGCGGGCTCGCCCTCGAAGTCGATCAGCACCCAGCCGGTGGCCGTGCGCAGGCACTGGCCCAGGTGCAGGTCCGCGTGCACGTGCTGCACCTCGACCGGCTCACCGTCGGCCACCGCCGCGTCGAAGGCCTTGCGCAACGCCTCGGCGTGCTCGGCCAGCTCCGGCACCGACTCCAGCATGCCGTCCAGTCTGCGGTGCATGGCCGCGACCAGCGCGGTGAGTTCCCCCGGGGTGGCCAGCCGGGTCTCGGCCGCCCGCCGCAGGTCCGCGTGCACCTCGGCCACCGCGTGGCCCAGCCGCCGCGCCTCGCCGGCGAAGTCGCCGCCGACCTCGTCGGCGTGTAAATCCGCCTCGGCCATCAGGTCCCGCACGCTCGCGGTGGCCATCGCCCAGCCGTCCGCCGCACCCTCCACAAAGGACTGCACCATGCCGAGCGTGCCCTCCGGCGCGCTGATCGAGCCCAGCGGCGGCGCGATGTGCTCGCACCCGGCAGCGGCCAGTACCCGGTGCAGCGTCAGGTCCCGGTTCTCCCCTGGCACCAGCTTGCGGAACAGCTTGAGGATGTACTGACTGCCGTAGACCAGCGAGGTGTTGCTCTGCTCCACCCCCACCGGCCGTCCGCGCAGCCCGGTGGTCAGCTCCACTCCGGGCTCCGGCGTGAACCGCAGGTCCTCGATCTCCCGGCCGGCCGCGATCAGCTCGATCAGCTCGCCCGCCAGCTCCGGATCGTGCGCCGCGTCGTAGCAGCCCCAGCCGTCCCAGTCGCAGATCCGGTGTGTCTGCAACCAGTCCGGCAGCACCGGGCGGGCGCCCAGCAGCAGCTGGTACCGCTCCGGCTCGCCGCCCTGGTCCACCTCGACCACGGCCAGCACCAGCGCGGGATCCTGCTCCCGCAACACGGTCAGCCGCCGGGTGCGCACGCCGAGCACCGGCCGGTCCTTGCCGGCGAACCACCGCTGCCCCGGTAGCCAGTCGGGCAGCGCGCCGGTCAGGGCTTCCGGGAGCACGGTGAGGTCGAGCCGGGCTGAGGTCAACGGGCGTCACCACTTTCTGCCGTGGCGGCGATCTGGAACCAGTAGAAACCGTGCCCCGGCAAGGTGAGCAGGTACGGCAGCTCACCGATCGCCGGGAAGTGCACACCGCCGGTCAACTCGATCGGGGTGTACCCCGCGAACGCGGACAGGTCCAGCTCCACCGGCTGCGGGAACCGGGAGAGGTTGTTCACGCAGAAGACCACGTCCTCCGGTTCACCATCCTCCTCCGGTGTCCAGCGCCGCAGGTAGGCCAGCACACTCGGATTGGAGGAGCCCAGTTCGGTGAAGGTGCCCAGCCCGAAGGCCGGGTGCTCCTTGCGGACCTCGATCATCCGCCGGGTCCAGTGCAGCAGCGAGGAGGTGTTGTTCAGCTGCGCCTCGACGTTGACCGCCTGGTAGCCGTACACCGGGTCGTTGATCACCGGCAGGTTGACCCGGTTCGGGTCGCATTTGGAGAACCCGGCGTTGCGGTCCGGCGTCCACTGCATCGGCGTGCGCACGCCGTCGCGGTCGCCGAGCCAGATGTTGTCGCCCATGCCGATCTCGTCGCCGTAGTAGAGCACCGGCGAACCAGGCAGCGACAGCAGCAACGCGGTGAAGAGTTCCTGCTGGTTGCGGTCGTTCTCCAGCAGCGGGGCCAGGCGCCTGCGGATGCCGATGTTGGCCTTCATCCGCGGATCCTTGGCGTACTCCGCGTACATGTAGTCGCGTTCCTCGTCGGTGACCATTTCCAGGGTCAGCTCGTCGTGGTTGCGCAGGAAGATGCCCCACTGGCAGCCCGAGGGGATGGCCGGGGTCTGGGCGAGGATCTCCGAGATCGGGAAACGGCTTTCCCGGCGCACCGCCATGAAGATCCGCGGCATCAGCGGGAAGTGGAAGGCCATGTGGCATTCGTCGCCGCCCAGCTCGGTGGCGCCGAAATAGGGGACCACGTCAGCCGGCCACTGGTTGGCCTCGGCCAGCAGCACCCGGCCCGGGTACTCGTCGTCGACGACCTTGCGGCAACGCTGCAGGAAGGCGTGCGTCTTGGGCAGGTTCTCGCAGTTGGTGCCCTCCTCCTCGAACAGGTAGGGCACCGCGTCCAGCCGGAAACCGTCGATGCCCAGGTCCAGCCAGAACCGCAGCACGTCCAGCATGGCCTCCTGCACCGCGGGGTTCTCGTAGTTGAGATCCGGCTGGTGGGAGAAGAACCGGTGCCAGTAGAACTGCCCGCGCACCGGGTCGTAGGTCCAGTTGGAGCTTTCGGTGTCGACGAAGATGATCCGCGCGTCGGCGTAGCGCGAGTCGTCGTCGCTCCACACGTAGAAGTCGCCGTAGGGCCCCTCGGGATCGCTGCGGGACTGCTGGAACCAGGAGTGCGCGTCCGAGGTGTGGTTGAGCACCAGGTCGGTGATCACCCGGATGCCGCGCCGGTGCGCCTCGTCGAGCAGGTAGACGAAGTCGTCGACGTTGCCGAACTCCGGCAGCACCGAGCGGAAATCGCTGATGTCGTAACCGCCGTCGCGCAGTGGCGAGGCGTAGAACGGCGGCAGCCACAGGCAGTCCACCCCGAGCCAGCGCAGGTAGTCCAGCCGTCCGGCCAGGCCCCGCAGGTCGCCGGAGCCGTCCCCGTTGGAGTCGGAGAAGGCCCGGACCAGCGCCTCGTAGAACACCGCGCGCTGGAACCAGCCGGGCTCACGCGGGGCCAGCCGGGCATGCCGGAAGTCCTCCGCCTTGGGCTCGACCAGATGGCCGTCCGCGGTCAGCGCCTCGCCGGTGTGCTGCACACCCGCTTGGCCGGGCACAACAGTCATGGACGCCTCCACACGGGACTCTCGGGGCTTGGGCAATGACGACCAGCCTTCGTCAGCTTCGTGATCAACAGGTTTCGGTTCAGTAGCGTTGGATCGTCACGACGTGGGCGACCGAGTGATGCGGTTCCAGCCGGACGAAGTTGCCCTGACCCCAGTCCCAGATGTCTCCGGTGACCTCGTCGCGGGCAACGAAACGCTCTCCCCAGTCCATACCCAGTGCGGGCAGGTCCAACCACAACGTGCCCTGCTGGCCGTTGTTCGGGTCCAGGTTGACCACCACCACGACGGTGTCCCCGGTGGCCGGATCCTGTTTGGAGTAGGCGATCAGCGCGTCGTTGTCCACGTGGTGGAAGTGCAGCGTGCGCAGCTGGTGCAGGGCCGGATGCGCCCGCCGGATCCCGTTCAGCCTGCGCAGCCACGGCTCCAGCGACCGGCCCTCGGCCAGCGCCGCGGCGAAGTCCCGCGGCCGCAGCTCGTACTTCTCCGAGTCCAGGTACTCCTCGCTGCCCGGCCGCACCGCGGTGCCCTCGTACAGCTCGTACCCCGAGTACACGCCCCAGCTCGGCGAGAGCGTGGCGGCCAGCGCGGCCCGGATGGCGAACATCGCCGGACCGCCGTGCTGCAACGACTCGTGCAGGATGTCCGGGGTGTTGACGAACAGGTTGGGCGTGCCGTCCAGGCAGTGCTCGACCAGGCTCACGCCGAAGTCGATCAGCTCCTGCTTGGCGGTGCGCCAGGTGAAGTAGGTGTAGTACTGGGTGAAGCCGCGCCGGGCCAGCCCGTACATCCGGGCCGGGCGGGTGAACGCCTCGGATAGGAACAGCACATCCGGATGGGTCTGCTTGACCTGCCAGATCAGCCAGTGCCAGAAGTCCGGCGGCTTGGTGTGCGGGTTGTCCACCCGGAAGATCCGCACCCCGTGCTCGGCCCAGTGCAGCACCACCCGGAGCACCTCGGCGTAGATGCCCTGCGGGTCGTTGTCGAAGTTGACCGGGTAGATGTCCTGGTACTTCTTCGGCGGGTTCTCCGCGTAGGCGATCGTGCCGTCCGGCCGCACGGTGAACCACTCCGGGTGCTCGGCGGCCCAGGGGTGGTCCGGCGCGCACTGCAGGGCCAGGTCCAGGGCAATCTCCATGCCCAGCTCGCCTGCCCGGTGCACGAAGCCCTTGAACTCCTCCAGCGTGCCCAGGTCGGGGTGGATCGCGTCGTGCCCGCCCTCCTCGGCGCCGATCGCCCACGGCGAACCAGGGTCCTCCGGCACCGAGACCAGGCTGTTGTTCGGGCCCTTCCGGTTGATCCGTCCGATCGGGTGAATTGGCGGCAGGTAGACCACGTCGAAGCCCATGCCCGCGATCCGGTCCAGCGCCGCGGTGGCCGTGCTGAACGTGCCGTGCACCGGCTTGCCCGAGGAGTCCCAGCCGCCGGTGGAGCGCGGGAACAGCTCGTACCAGGAGCTGTACCGGGCGCGCTGGCGGTCCGCCCACAGCTGCTGCCACTTGCCCTTGGTCAGCAGCTCGCGCACCGGGTGGTCGTGCATGATCCGTTGCACCGGCTCGGACAGCGCCAGTGCGATCCGCTCCGGCAGTCCCCTGGCGGCATCGCGCAGGCCGAGCGCGGCCGCCATCAGCTGTGCCCGCTCGTTGCGCCGATCGGGTCGGCGGGCCACCCGTTCGAGCAGCCGGGCGCCGATCTCCAGGTCGTTGTCCAGTTCGGCCGCGCCCTGACCGGCGCCGACCTTGACCTCCACCGCGTGCCGCCAGGTGGCCCACGGGTCACTCCAGGCGTCGATCCGGAAGGTCCACAGGCCCTCCCGATCGGGGGTGATCACCGCCGTCCAGCGGTCCAGGCCGACGCCCTCCGGGACCATCCGGGTCTGCCGGGACACCCGGTCGCCGGGGCCTTTCCAGGTCACGGTGGCCGCGATCGCGTCGTGGCCCTCCCGCCAGACCGTGGCAAACACCGGAACATGTTCGCCGGCAACGGTTTTGGCGGGGAAACGTCCGCAGTCGATGAGGGGGGAGACCTCGTCGATACCGAGCCGACCAGTCACCGGCGCCGCCCTTCGTCACGCTCAGGATTCGGGTAGTTGCAAGCATGCCTGACTCGATCCAGCCAGCCCTCACCGGCCTAGGCGGCTGCATCACACGAATTGACGATGTCCCGTCGCTTCGCTCGCCCTTGTTGGGGTAGCCCGCTGTGCGCTGGCGCACACTCATCATGGGCGGGTTCCCCCGAGCGGTCCAGTCCCGACCAGGGGGCCTTGTGGACAGATTCCGGCCTGTGGATCGTGCAATTGTTTGCAGGCTGCGCTGGGAATGTTGCCACCGGTGCGGGGGCGCGGGATATGGTCCGCGTCCGTGAGAGCTTTGCGTCGCTTCACCGTCCGCGCCAGCCTGCCCGAGCCGATCGCCGCGCTGGGGCGACTGGCGACCAACCTCCGCTGGGCCTGGCATCCGCCCACCCAGGACCTGTTCGCCACGGTCGATGAGACCATCTGGCAGGACACCGGCGGCGACCCGATCCGGCTGCTCGCCCAGGTCCCGGTGGAACGGCTGCAGAAGCTGGCCACCGACGAGAGCTTCCTCACCCGGACCAGGGCCATCGACGACGACCTGCAGCGCTACCTCGGCCAGCCGCGCTGGTACCAGCGGCGGCAGGAGGAGATCGAGGGTGCCCAGGGCGTCGGCGAGCAGACCCTGCCCGCCTCCATCGCCTACTTCTCGATGGAGTTCGGCGTCACCGAAGCGCTGCCGAACTACTCCGGCGGCCTCGGCGTGCTGGCGGGCGATCACCTCAAGGCAGCCTCCGACCTGGGCGTGCCGCTGATCGGCGTCGGCCTGCTCTACCGCTCCGGCTACTTCCGGCAGTCGCTGTCCCTGGACGGCTGGCAGGTCGAGCACTACCCGGTGCTGGACCCGCGCGGCCTGCCCCTGGAGCCGCTGACCGAGCCCTCCGGCGCGCCGATCCTGGTGCACGTGGCCATGCCGGCCGGCCGGGTGCTGCGCGCGCGGATCTGGAAGGCCCAGGTCGGCCGGGTGCCGCTGCTGCTGCTCGACTCCGACGTCGAGGACAACGACGACGACCTGCGCGGGGTCACCGACCGGCTCTACGGCGGCGACCAGAACCACCGCATCCGGCAGGAGATCCTGGCAGGCATCGGCGGCGTGCGCGCGGTCCGGGTGTACTGCGAGCTGACCGGGCACCCGCAGCCCGCGGTCTTCCACACCAACGAGGGCCACGCCGGTTTCCTCGGCCTGGAACGCATCCGCGAGCTGGTCACCACCGAGAACCTGGACTTCGACCAGGCGCTGTCCACCGTGCGCGCGGGCACCGTGTTCACCACGCACACCCCGGTCCCGGCGGGCATCGACCGCTTCCCGGTCGACCTGGTGCAGCACTACTTCGGCGCGCCCGGCAACGAGTCCGGCGGCCTGCTGCCCGGCATCCCCTCCGAGCGGGTGCTCGCCCTGGGCGCCGAGCAGAACCCCGGCATGTTCAACATGGCGCACATGGGCCTGCGCCTTGGCCAGCGCGCCAACGGCGTGTCCCAGCTGCACGGCAAGGTCAGCCGGGAGATGTTCTCCGGGCTGTGGCCGGGCTTCGACGTCAGCGAGGTCCCGATCGGCTCGGTGACCAACGGCGTGCACGGCCCGACCTGGGCCGCCACCGAGATCAGCAAGCTGCTCGGTGAGTCCGAAGTGGACAGTGGGGTCGGCCTGCGCGGGTTCGAGCCGGTCACCGACGCGCGGCTGTGGGAACTGCGCAGCACGCTGCGCTCCCGGCTGGTCGAGGAGATCCGCCGCCGGGTCAAGGTGTCCTGGCTGCAGCGTGGCGCCTCCGCGCTGGAACTGGGCTGGACCAGCTCGGTCTTCGACCCCGAGGTGCTCACCGTCGGCTTCGCCCGCCGGGTGCCCACCTACAAGCGGCTCACCCTGATGCTGCGCGACGCCGACCGGCTGCGCGAACTGCTGCTGCACCCCGAACGCCCGGTGCAGCTGGTGGTCGCCGGCAAATCGCACCCGGCCGACGACGGCGGCAAGGCGCTGATCCAGCAGATCGTGCGCTTCGCCGACGACGCCGGCGTGCGCCACCGGATCGTGTTCCTGCCCGACTACGACATGTCCATGGCCCGGTACCTGTACTGGGGCTGCGACGTGTGGCTGAACAACCCGCTGCGCCCGCTGGAAGCCTGCGGCACCTCGGGCATGAAGTCCGCGCTCAACGGCGGCCTCAACCTGTCCATCCGGGACGGCTGGTGGGACGAGTTCCACGACGGCAGCAACGGCTGGGCCATCCCCACCGCCGACGGCGTCAGCGACCCCAACCGCCGCGACGACCTGGAGGCCACCGCGCTCTACGAGCTGCTCGGCAACCAGGTCGCCCCGCTGTTCTACGACCGCGGCCCGGACGGCGTGCCCGCCCAGTGGATGGCCATGGTCCGGCACACCCTGGCCTCCCTCGGCCCGAACGTGCAGGCCTCCCGCATGGTCAAGGAGTACGTGGAGACCTACTACGCGCCGGCCGGCCGCTCCGCGCACGCGGTGCGGGACAACGGTTTCGCCGGGGCCAAGGAGCTGACCGGCTACCGGCACCGGATGCAGGCCGCGTGGAGCCGGGTCAAGGTGCTCGACACCGAGTTCGCCACCAACGGCAGCTCCGCCACCCCGGTGCTCGGCGCCACCGTGCCGGTCACCGCCCGGGTCGAACTGGCCGGCCTGGAACCGGCCGAGGTCGAGGTGCAGGCCGTGGTCGGCCGGGTGGACGACGCGGACGAGCTGCGCGACGTGGTCACCGTGCCGATGCGCTACGAGGGCGACGGGCGCTACTTCGCCGAGATCGAGCTGCCGTACGCGGGATCGGCGGGGTACACCGTGCGGGTGCTGCCGCGGCACCCGCTGCTGGCCTCGGCGGCCGAACTGGGTCGCGTGGTGCTGGCGGGCTGAGCGTGCCCGAGGACGACCTCATCGCGGAGGTGGCGCTCCTGCTGGCCGAACGGGCCGAGCCGGGGCGCCACCACATCGCGGCCGGACTGAAGCTGGACGGCGGTGCGGTGGTGACCGCGCTGAACCTGGCCTCGCGGTTCGGCGCCGGTTCGGTATGCGCGGAGCAACTCGCCTTCGGCATCTGGGCCCGGTTCCACCGCGAGCCGGTGCGGACCGTCGTCGCGCTGCGGGCCACCTTCGCCGCGGAGAGCGCCTACGAGATCGTCGCGCCCTGCGGCCGGTGCCGGGAGATCACGCTGGAATACGCGCCACGGGCCCAGGTTCTGCTGCCCGACCCGGGAGCGGCCACCGGCATTCGTGCCACGCCGGTGACCGCGCTCTTACCTGATCCATTTGTGCGACGGATCACGGTGGAGCCGGATCGGAACTGAAAGCGTGGACGCATGCGGTCTGTGCAGGCGCGGAAATCGGTGCTGCGATTCTTCCGCAGGGAGGACCTGGAGCCCTACCCGCGCAGCACGATGAGCCGGGAACCCAGCCCGCTGCTCACCGCGGGGGAGCTGGCCCAGATCGAGGACTTCGCCCGCCGGTTCACCGCCTCCGGACAGTGCGAGTTCAGCCGCGACCTGAGCGGGGTGCCCGCGCACGTCCGGATGTTCCTGGCCGGACTCGCCTCGCTGGGCGCGGTGCGGGTGGAGGTCAGGGAGCGCACGGTCCAGGTCTGGGAATCCGGCCGGATGGCCAGGCACGTCCCGCTCATGCTCAGCCTGTACCACCGCAACGGCTACACACTGGTCGAGGACTGGAACCGGTCGGGTGTGCTGCTGGAGGACTGCCTCAGCGGGGTCGAGTTCGCGCACCGGATCGAACTGCGCCGGATCGAGCAGGACCGCCGCTCCGGCGCCTTCCCCGAGCCGTTGGCCGAACGCCCGGTCGCCTTCGGGATCTTCCACGCCCGCAATGCACGCGGCGAGAGCTGCTACCTGTTCGAGCTGAACAAGGACTGGGCCCGGCTCAACCTCATCGGCGGTAAGCAGGAGCCCGAGGACGGCGGCGACTTCAGCGTCACGCTGCATCGGGAGATCTCCGAGGAACTGGGCATCGCCCCGGCCAGGGTGACCCTGAACCAGCTCAACCCCGAACCCATCGTCGGGTACGGCCTCAGCGGCAACGCGGGCAGTCTCGCCAGGTACCCCTGCGTGCTGTTCGGGGTCCGGGTGCGCGGCGGGTTCGGCATCCGGCCGAAGGACCAGTGGGTCACCGAGGCGGATATCCGCGCCGCCATGGCCGCCGAGGACTGCCCGATCATGGTGAACCCGGAGTACCTGGCCTTTCTGCTGGAAGGCAGTCCCAGCAGGCTCGCCCGGTGCCCGCTCAGCACGGACGAGGTGGTGCGCACCGAGCCCGCCGCGGCCGTCGAGTTCCGCGGCCGGCCCACGCCCACGGCCGTGGCGGCCTACGCGTCGCGACCGGCCTTCGCGCGCCGGGACGTGCTGCTGGTGTTCCTGACCGTGCTGGCCGGGCTGCTGCTGGCGCTCTACCTCGCGCGCTGAGCCGGGGCCGGTGCCCCTTGGAAGCCGTGCAGGTGCTGGCCAAGCTGCTGCTCGACGACCTCGGGCTGCCCGCCGACACCCGGATCGAGCTGATCAAGCACCGGAACCGGCGGAACTGGCGGGAGCACCACCCCGGTCCGCGGGCCAAGATCCGGCACCTCGGCGCGGGGCTGGCGCACGAGGGGCCCTTCGCCGGGCGGCTGGTCGCGCTGAGCGGGCTTGAGCCGGAGCTGCGGCTGATGGCGGCCGGGCTGGATCCGCTCGACGTGGTCTCGGTGACCTCACGGCTGTTCGACCCGGCAGGCGCCTTCCTCGGCCACCTGGCGATCATGAACCTGCACCCCGAGGGCTTCGACGATCTGGACACCCTGCTGGGCGCCATCGCCGAGGTGACCAGCGGCATCCCCGGCTACCTGGTGGCCAGCGGCCGGTACTACCACTTCTACGGACGCGTGGTCCTGGCCGATCCGGACTGGCTCGACTTCCTGGTCGGGTTCCTGATGCCGTGCGTGCTGGTGAGCCCGCGCTACATCGGGCACAGCCTGTTCCGCCGGTTCTGCACGGTGCGGCTCACCGCGGCCAGGCCGTACAAACCGACCGTGCCCACCCTGCTGGCCACCTGCTAGTTCAGCAGCGCCACACCCAGGTTCAGCGCGGTCGCGTACAGCAGCCAGCCGAAATACGGGACCAGCAACCAGGTGGCCGCCTTGCTCACCTTCGCCGCGCTGCACAGGGTCACCCACACCATCACGTCCAGCACCACGATCAGGATCAGGGCGGGCCAGAGCCACTTGATCGCGAAGAAGATCGGGGTCCAGGCCAGGTTGAACATCAGCTGGGTCCACCACTGCCACAGGCCGCGGCTGACCTCCAGCGGGTGGGTGTCGCGGTGCAGCCACAGTTGCCAGGCGGCCAGCGCGATCAGGCCGTACATGACGGTCCAGATCGGCGGGAACATCCAGTTGGGCGGGGTGAAGAAGGGTTTGGGCGCGGTGTTGTACCAGGCCGCGACGCCCGCTCTGGCCGAGATGCCTGCCACCGCCGCGACCAGGTAGCTGGCCAGCAGGAAACCGACCAGGACGACGACGCTGCGCGGTCCGGAGGTCCAGGAGGCGCGTGGCGGCATGTCTGACAGCAGATCGCATCCGCCAGGTGGCGGCAAGCCGGGTCAGGTGACGCTGAGCCGGGCCCGGGTGCCCGCGACCCTGGGCCACCACGGGGCCAGCGTCTCCGCCTCGTCCAAGGCCAGCCGGGCGGCCCGGTTGTCACCGGTGGCCATCAGGGCCCTGGCCAGGGTGGCCAGGTCGTCGGCGCGGCTGAGGGTGGCGCCGCTGTGCCGGGCGCCGGAGCGGGCCAGCATGGCGGCCCGGTCGGCGTTGCCCGCGAGCAGTTCCAGCAGGGCCTTGGTGCCGGTGAGCTTGAAACCCGGGTAGCCGAGCTGTTCGGCGTCGTCGACCGCCTGCCGCGCGGTGGGCAGGCCGGTGGCCGCGTCCAGCTGGCCGACCTCCACCGCGTTCGCGGTCAGCGCGGCCAGCGAGGCCAGTGCGAAGGCCAGGTCCCGGGGTTCCTGGGTGGGGTCGGAGACCAGGCCGATGGTCAGCGCCAGCGCTTCGGCGTAGCGGCCGCGGGCCTCCAGTAGCGCGATCCGGGTGGCGGTGGTGGTGCGCCTGCCCGGGTGTTCCCTGGAGAGTTCGGCGGTCAGCGCCTCGGCGGTCTCCAGGTCGCCGCCGTTGACCGCGTCGATGGCCTCGTTCACCAGCGGCGCGGACTGCCATTCGGCGACCCGGTGCTTGGGCAACCTGGGCAACTGGAACAGCAGCCACCCGGTGGAGGTGGTGCCCGCGTCCCGGCGCGGCAGCAGGCAGTACACGCCCGAGGCCAGCGCGCCGACGGCCAGACCGCGGCCGAACGGGGCGTCCACGACGGTGAAGGTGGCCGCCGCGGCTCCGGCGCCACAGACCGCCGACACCGCGCCGGCCAGCCACATCCGGGACTGCGCGGGCGCGGCCCCCGGTCCGACCGACACACCGAGCAGGATCGGCAGCAGGCGCAGCGACACCGTCCGGCGCGGCGTCCGCAGTTCGTAGACCCGGGCGCCCAGGCCCAGCACCACGTCGTGCACCCGCACCCGCAGTGCCAGCGCGCCGACGAGCAGGCCGAGCTGCAACGCCATGAGTTCGGCCAGCATGCCGATCACCGCGCCGAGCAGGCCGACCACCGCCGGATCGAGGGCACGTTCCAGGGCCACCACGGCGATGGCCGCGGAGGCGATGAACATCCGTCCGGGTCGGATCGGGCGAGTCAGGGAGCCCATGCTTTCGAGACGGTACGCGGTACTCGCCGGTTCCGTCGGGCGTCCGGACGTATGCGAGGGTGGCAAGGTGTGCCCGATGGGGCAGCGGCGGTCCACGCTGGTGAGCGTGGGCGTGCTAGGGAGCTGCTGGGCTCACCTGCCCTTTCCGGCGACCGGACGGACGGTGGAACGGGCCAGGGCGATGGTTGCGGCCGGACCGGAACTGGTCAGGGCCGACGGCGGCCTGCCCCGGCCCCGCGGCGCAACCGAATTGTCGCCCGATGGGGCGGAATCGCGGTGTACGCGGGGAAAAGGGCTGGACAACGTCACGGGCAGCGGAACTCCGGCGGCGGCAGCGTGCCATCGAGCAGGTAGGCGTGCACCCGGTCCCGCACACAGCGTTCGCCGCTGAGGTAGAGGCCGTGTTTGCGCCCGGCCACGGTGATCAGCGAGCTGCCCGGCAGCATCCGGTGCACCCGCTGCGCGCCGTCGTGCGGCGTGGCCGGGTCCTCGGTCGCGCTGGCCAGCAGCACCGGCGGCAGTCCGGCGGGCTGGAAGCGGTGTGGCGGGTTGCTCGCCGGGACCGGCCACCCGGCGCACTGCCGGGCCTGGAACCAGACGAAGGCGGCGGAGAGCCGGGGTTCGATCCGCTCGGCCCGGCGCACCAGTTCGGCCAGGCCGGTGAAGTCGGCGGGCTCGGCCGGCAGGTCCAGGCAGAGCTGCGCGCGGCCGGGCTGGAGGTGGCCGGGGCGCAGCACATCCGGGCGCAGGAAGCCGGAGCCGTCACCGCGCAGGGCTTCGGCGAGCAGGTCGAAGCGCTCGCCGAAGAGGTAGAGCATGCTCGCGATCCGGATGTCCGCCGGCGTGGCCGGTCCGGAGCCGGTGCGGACCAGCCGGTCCCACAGCCGCAGCGGATCGCCCGGCACGCAGCGCTGCTCCCGGCACCAGTCCCGGAAGCGGTCCAGCCGCCCGGCCATCCGCCGCGCCCCGCTGAGCATGGACTCGGCGAAGGGCTCGGTGTGGTCGAGCACGCTGTCCAGCGCCATCGCCTGCACCCGCTGCGGGAACAGTTCGGCGTAGGCCTGGCCGACCAGGGTGCCGTAGGAGTTGCCGAAGTAGCGGATCCGCTGCTCGCCGAGGGCTGCCCGGATCGCGTCCACGTCCCGGGCCACGTCGGTGGCGGCCAGGTGCGGCAGCAGGGCGTCGTTGCCGCAGGTCTTGGCGAAGCCGCGCAGCCGGGCCTGGTGCGCGGTGTGCTCGAACTGGCTCGCGGTGATGCCGAGATCGTCGGTGGCGGTGGCCGGATCGCAGCGCAGCGGGGCGCTGGCGCCCAGGCCGCGGAGGTCGAAGACGACCACGTCGAAGAACTCGGTCAGCTCGGCCAGCCGGGCGCGGCGGGCCGGGTCGGTGGCCCAGGGCAGGCCGGGGGCGGGGCCACCGAGCTGGGCCAGCACGGTGCCGCGGCGGGTGGCCGGGTCGCGGGCCGGGATGCGGGCCAGGGCGAGGTCGACCTTGTCGGCCTGGGGCGCGGACCAGTCGCGGGGGACCGGCAGGGTGGCGCACTGGACCTGCTGGTCACCACAGGGGGACCAGGACAGCGCGGGCGTGCTGCTCGCCGCGGCGGGTAGCACCGCGGCGAGCAGCAGGCCGACGAGGGACAGGGCGAGCACGGGCAGGCGGCGCATGCGACCGAGCCTGGCGGTCGCCGCCGCGCACCGGCTCAGGGACGTCCCGGAGCCGATCCCCGAGCCGGACCCCGGGGTGGCGCTGGTCAGGGCACCGCCGGCGTGCCCCCTGGCACCACCGGGAGCCCGGCCGCCTTCCACGCCCGGAACCCGCCGACCAGGTCGGTGGCCCGGTGCAGGCCCAGCCGTTGCACGTCCCTGGCGGCCAGGCTGGAGGAATAGCCCTCGTTGCAGACGATGATCACCTGTCGGTCGGCGTGCAGGCCCGGCAGGCGCCACTCGCCGCGCGGATCCAGCCGCCACTCCAGCACGATCCGCTCCACCGGCACCGCGTCCGGGATCTCGCCCTCGGCGGCCCGGTTGGCCAGCGGCCGGATGTCCACCACCAGCGCGCCTGCCTGGCGCAACTCCTCGGCGGCGGCCGGTTCCACCCGGTCCAGCACGGCCCTGGCCTGCGCCAGCAACTCCTCGACGGTCTGGGTCATCGGCTCTCCTCCGACGGCGTGCGCGGTCCGGGCACCGCGACGTACTCGGCCAGCGTGGCGTACTCGGTGGTCGGCAGCAGCGGCGGCGAGTAGGCGTGCACGCTGGCCGCGCCGGGCACGCCCAGGTTGCGCACCTGGTGCGCCCGGCCGCGGCCGAAGGCGACGGTGGCGCCGGTGGCCCGGTCGGCCGAGCGGATCGGGCCGCCCGGGTAGCGGTAGTCCTCGCGCAACTCGCCCTGCAGCACGGTGAACGAGCCGGACGCGCCGCCGTGGTCGTGCGGCAGGGTGCCCTGGCCCTGGGACCAGGACAGCAGCCACAGCTCCACGCCCTCGGTCAGCGCCAGCCGCGCCCACCAGCGTTCCTCAGTGCCGAATTCCAGGATGGACAGCAGCGGCGTGGTCAGCTCGGTGGTCACCGTGGTGGTCAGGCCGCGCAGTTCCTGCGGGGTCCACAGCGGACGGCGCGGATGCAGCAGATCGTGCAGGTAGGGCAGGTCCAGGGCCGGGTGGATCTCCGGACGGGACAGGGAAGTCGTCACGTGCTCGCTCCAGGTCGCGGGTGGCTTCGATGGGTGCGGAGCCAGACGCGGCGCGGCGCCGGTCCAGAACGCGCGTGGGCGTGCGGACCAGCGAAGAAGGGGAGAGACGCTGAGCGGAGAGAGGGCTCAGCGGCCGCGCCGCGTCAGCGGACACGCGCAACTGACGACCCGGAGCAGGTCGATAGTGCGGTCACGCCATAGCGGCGGGCAGATCATGAGCCGATCGTGCCAGAAACCTGACCCTCCTGTCAGTGCCATCTCATCTAGTGGCCCGCAACAACATCAATGTGCGGCCCGGCACCGGCAGTGGTGTGCCCGGCGCGAGTGGGCCGGGCAGGGTGGGCGCCCCGTCCGGCGACCCGGTGTCCAGGACCTGCTCGAAGCAGCGCGCGTACTCCGGGCCGGGCAGCACGAACTCCACTGGCGCCGGATCGGCGTGCAGCACCAGCAGCCAGGAGTGGTCCTCCACCTGCTCGCCGGAGCGGGTGTGGCTGCGGCAGTCCGCGCCGTCGATCCACATGCCCAGGGAGTGCCGGGAGCCGTCGAACCAGTCCGTCTCGGCCATCTCCTGGCCGTCCGGGCGCAGCCACACCAGGTCCGGCTCGTCCTCCGGGGTGGCCCTGCCCTCGAAGAACTCGGTCTGGCGCAGGGCAGGGCACTGCCGGCGCAACTCGATCACCCGGCGGGTGAAGGAGAGCATCGCGAAGGCGGGCGAGCCCGGCACGGTCGGCCCGGTCCAGTCCAGCCAGGAGATCTGGTTGTCCTGGCAGTAGGCGTTGTTGTTGCCGCCCTGGGTGCGCCACAGCTCATCGCCGGCGGTCAGCATCGGCACGCCGGTGGCCAGCAGCAGCGAGGACATCAGGTTGCGGGCCTGCCGGGCCCGCAGGGCCAGCACCGCGCCGTCGGCGGTCTCGCCCTCCACACCGTGGTTCCAGGACCGGTTGTCGTTGGCCCCGTCCCGGTTGTCCTCGCCGTTGTCCTCGTTGTGCTTGTCGTTGTAGGAGACCAGGTCGCGCAAGGTGAAACCGTCGTGCGCGGTCACGAAGTTCACCGACTGCCAGGGCCGTCTGCCATCGTCTGCGTACAGGTCGGAGGACCCGGTGAGCCGGTAGGCCAGGTCGCGGACATCGGTGCTGGTGCGCCAGAAATCCCGCACGGTGTCCCGGAACCGGCCGTTCCACTCCGCCCACTGCACGCCGAAATCGCCGACCTTGTAGCCCTCGCCGGTGGCGTCCCAGGGCTCGGCGATCAGCTTGCGCTGGCACAGCAGCGGGTCGGTGGCGATCGCGGTGAGCAGTCCGGCGTGCTGGTCGAAACCGCCGCCGCCCGGCCTGCCCAGCACGCTGGCCAGGTCAAACCGGAACCCGTCCACGCCGAGTTCGCCCGCCCAGTACCGCAGCGAGTCGGTGACCAGCCGGACCACCGTGGGCGAGCCCGCGTCCAGGGTGTTGCCGCAGCCGGTCAGGTCGAAGCCGCCGCCGCCCGGCCCGTGCAGGTAGTAGGCGGGCGCGTCCAGGCCGCGGAAGCTCAGCGTGGGGCCGTCCAGGCCGCCCTCGCAGGTGTGGTTGAACACCACGTCCAGCAGCACCTCGATGCCGGCGGCGTGCAGGGCGGCGACCATTTCCCGGAACTCCTCGACCTCCCGGCCGGGTTCGCTGGCGTAGGCCGCGTGCGGGGCCAGGAAGCCCAGGGTGGAGTAGCCCCAGTAGTTGTGCCGCCCGGCCCTGGCCAGCGCGGGCTCGTCGGCGAAAGAGTGCACCGGCAGCAGTTCCACCGCGGTCACCCCGAGCCGGACCAGGTGCTCGATGACCACCGGGTGCGCCACGCCCAGGTAGGTGCCGCGCAGGTGTGGCGGCACGGCCGGGTGCCGCTGGGTGAAACCGCGCACGTGCAGCTCGTAGACGACCGTCTCCTCCCACGGCACCTCCGGCCGCGGCCCGGTGTCCGGCCCGCCGGGCGCGGTGACCACCGACAGCGGCACGCTGCCCAGCGAGTCCACCGCGGACTGGATGCCGCTCATCGGATCCTCGCCCAGATGGCCCAGCGTTGCGTCCAGATCGGTGACAGTGCCGCTGATCCGCCTGGCGTAGGGGTCGAGCAGGATTTTCGCCGGGTTGCAGCGCACCCCGCGGTAGGGCTCGTACGGGCCGTGCACCCGGTAGCCGTAGCGCTGCCCAGGGGTCACGCCGGGGATCAGGCCGTGCCAGACGCCGAAGGTGCGCTCGGTCAGCTCGTACCGGCGTTCCACCAGGCCAGTCGGCCCGTCCTCGACCAGGCACACCTCGACTGCCTCGGCGGATGCCGAAGCCACCGCGAACCGGACGCCGCCGGGTTCGGGATGCGCCCCGAGCGGGAACGGCCTTCCGGCGAGCACCTGGGTGTCGACCTCGGCAGTCATGCCCTTGATCTTGCCTCCTCCGGGGCCGGTTGCGGGAGCGCCGAGCGGTCGGCGTGCCTCCCCGGTGGACGGGCCCGGGAGCGGGATGACAAGAATGGGGTCCGTGACCGAGCACGGCGGGCTGCCGGCCAGCGGGGCCAACGGTGTCGATGTAACCGATCTGGTGGTGCGCATGGACACCGTGGGTGTCCGAAGAGGGCGCACCACGCTGGTCCGTGGAATTGACTGGCGGGTGGAGCTGGACGAGCGCTGGGTGGTGCTGGGCCCGAACGGGGCTGGCAAGACCACCCTGCTGCGGCTGGCCGGCGCCGAGATGCATCCGACCTACGGGACGGTGCACATCCTCGGCGAGAAGATCGGCCGCACCGACGTCTTCGAGCTGCGCCCGCGGATCGGCTTCTGCTCGGCCGCCCTGGCCGCCAGGGTGCCGGGCGAGGAACTGGTGCGCGACCTGGTGGTCAGCGCCGGGTACGCGGTGCTGGGCCGCTGGCGGGAGGACTACGACCAGCAGGACACCCGCCGCGCCGACGAGCTGCTCAAGGCGATGGGCATCGCGCAGCTGGGTGACCGGACCTTCGGCACGCTGAGCGAGGGCGAGCGCAAGCGCACGCTGATCGCCCGCGCGTTGATGACCGACCCGGAGATGCTGCTGCTGGACGAGCCCGCGGCCGGCCTGGACCTGGGTGGCCGGGAGGACCTGGTGGCCCGGCTCTCCGAGCTGGCCATGGACCCGGACGCGCCCGCCATGGTGCTGGTGACCCACCACGTGGAGGAGATCCCGCCCGGCTTCACCCACGCGCTGCTGCTGCGCGAGGGCGGCGTGGTGGCCCAGGGCCTGCTGGACGATGTGCTGACCGAGCAGAACCTCTCCGCCGCCTTCGCCCAGAACCTGACCCTGCAACGCAACGGCAACCGCTTCTTCGCCTGGCGGAAGTAGCGGCGAAGCCCAGTTGGTTACTGCGCGGTAGCCTTCCGAGGGTATGCACACGGTCGGCGCGCGGAAGACCTCCGAGATGCCCGGCGTGGCGCGCCAGCGACACGCCAGGCGCCTTTCGCCAGCAGTGCGGTCGCGTTTTCGCGTTGCCTTGTCGTGTGCCCGACGCATCCGAAGCTTGCTTCGCGTGCGGCGGGTACACGACGAGGCGACTAAGAGCGAAAACGCCCGCGCGCGGAGCGCGCCAATTCAACACTGGAGGCACCAGCGTGGGTGAGTTCGTCAGGCTCGAAGTCGACGGTGGGGTAGGCACCATCCGGTTGGACCGGCCGCCGATGAACGCGCTGAACAAGCAGGTCCAGGAGGAGATCCGAGCCGCCGCGGTCGAGGCCTCCACCAGGGCCGACGTGCGCGCGGTGATCGTCTACGGCGGCGCGAAGGTCTTCGCAGCCGGGGCGGACATCAAGGAAATGGTGAACATGTCCTACGCGGACATGGCCGCCCGCGCCGGGGCGCTGTCCTCGGCGCTGTCCTCGGTGGCGGAGATCCCCAAGCCGACCGTGGCCGCGATCACCGGCTACGCCCTGGGCGGCGGGTTCGAGCTGGCGCTGTGCTGTGACCGGAGGATCGCCGGGGACAACGCCAAGGTGGGGCAGCCGGAGATCCTGCTCGGCATCATCCCTGGCGCCGGTGGCACTCAGCGGCTGGCGCGGCTGGTCGGGCCGAGCAAGGCCAAGGACATCGTCTACACCGGCCGGTTCGTCGGCGCCGAGGAGGCGCTGCGGATCGGCATGGTGGACGAGGTGGTCGGGCCGGATGACGTCTACGCCGCCGCACTGCGCTACGTCCAGCCGTTCCTGACCGGTCCGGCCGCCGCGCTGGCCGCGGCCAAGGCCGCCATCGACGGCGGGCTGGACAACGACCTCAACAGCGGAATGAAGCTGGAGAGCCACCTGTTCTCCGCGTTGTTCGCCACCGAGGACCAGAAGATCGGCATGACCTCGTTCGTGGAGAACGGTCCCGGAAAGGCGAAGTTCGTTGGCCGCTGACCCCACCCCCAATCCGCACGCCACGGCCGAGCAGGTCGAGGCCGCCTGGCAGGACCCCAAGCTCGCCAACGTGCTCTACCACGACTGGGAGGCGGGCACCTACGACGAGAAGTGGTCCATCTCCTACGACGAGCGCTGCATCGACTACGCGGTCGGCCGGTTCAAGGCCGCCGCTGGTGACGCCGGCCCTTACAAGCACGCCATGGAGCTGGGCTCGGGCACCGGGTTCTTCCTGCTCAACCTGATGCAGGGCGGGGTGGCCGACAAGGGCTCGGTCACCGACCTCTCGCCCGGCATGGTCGAGGTCGCGCTGCGCAACGCGAAGAACCTGGACCTGGACGTGGACGGCCGGGTGGCCGACGCCGAACGCATCCCGTACGAGGACGAGAGCTTCGACCTGGTGGTCGGACACGCGGTGCTGCACCACATCCCGGACGTGCAGGCGGCCTTCGCCGAGGTGTTACGGGTGCTCAAGCCCGGCGGCCGGTTCGTCTTCGCCGGCGAGCCCACCAAGGTCGGCGACTTCTACGCCCGCCGCCTGGGCCGCCTGACCTGGTGGCTGACCACCAACCTGACCAAGCTCCCGGTCCTGGACGCCTGGCGCCGCCCCCAGGAGGAGCTGGACGAGTCCTCCCGCGCGGCGGCCCTGGAGTCCGTGGTCGACCTGCACACCTTCGACCCGACCGAACTGGAGCGGATGGCCCGCGCGGCCGGCGCGACTGGCGTCCGGGCCAGCACGGAGGAGCTGACCGCGGCCCTGTTCGGCTGGCCGGTCCGCACCTTCGAGGCCGCGGTGCCGAGGGAGAAACTCGGCTTCGGCTGGGCGATGTTCGCCTACCGCACCTGGCAGCGACTGTCCTGGGTGGACGAGAAACTCCTCACCGGCCTCATCCCCCGGGAAGCCTTCTACAACGTCCTGATCACCGGCACCAAGCCCGAATAGCCCCACCCTCGCCTCGCGACGGCGGCCAGCGTGCCGCTCGTCGCGGGGCGGCGGCCGCCGCCCGATGCGCACCCTCCGCTCGGCGCATCAGCGTGCTGATCGACACATAATCCGATGGTCAACTGGGGCACCCTGGCGGCATGACGCTGGTGGGGGCCGTGGCGGCCGAGCAGGAGTTGGCGCGCGGTGCGGTGGCGGCCCGCCCGGAGTGCCCGGTCAGCCCCGACGGCAGACACTGCCAATCCGCCACCGGCGCCCCCTACTGCCAATTCTGCGGCGCCCCGATGTAACCCCGCTCCGGAACGAGTTGGCCCAACTCGTACGCCCGGTTTGCCCAACCGGACGTACCGCTTGGGCCAACTCGGCGGGCGGGGACGGGTTAGTAGGCGCTGGTGGGGATCCAGTCGGAGTGGCCGAAGCCGACGCCGCCGGTCTGCGGCTCGTAGCTCCAGCTCTGCGCCGGATCGGCCGGGTTGCACGCCGTCAGCTGCACCGCAGCCCCGGGCGTCTCCGCCGCCGGCACTAGGCAGACCGCCGGGTTGGCCGTCGAGCGCAGCAGCCCCTCCACTACCGCCCAGCGCTGATTCGCCGCCCCGGTGCACTCCTGCAACTGCGCCGCCGCCCCCGGCGCCACCGCCGGACCGGCCGGGCCCACGCAGCGGTCGTGGTTCAGCTCGATGTGCAACGACGCGGTGGCGGGGTCTCGCCAGAAGCCCTGGTTGCCGCCGCCGGTGCAGTTCCAGGTCAGCAGCCGGTAGCCGACCCGGGTCGAGTAGCCCTCGGAGTCCACGCACAGACTGGTCTTGGTGTTGCGGAGCTGGCGGAAGTCCAGCAGGCCGCGGTACAGCGTGGCCGTGCCGGTGCTCGCGGGGTCGACGCAGGTGGCCTCGGCCCAGCCGGGGTTGGCGTAGAAGGCCGTCACGCAGTCGCCGTAGGCGGTGTGGCCCGCTTCGTTGGGGTGGAAGGACTGCTGGCTGCCCAGGAAGGTCAGGCCGCGCGCCCAGGGGTTGTCCGTGCAGACCTCGTGGCCGTGCAGCAGGCGGCTGGTGTCCAGGTAGCGCGCGCCGGTGTTCTTCGCGGCCTGGCGGACCGCGCGCTCGAACAGCGGCACCACCTTGTTCCGGCCGAAGGCCTGGTCCTTGAGGTAGATCAGGCAGCCGCCCTGGTCCCAGCCGGGGAACTTCGGGTTGTCCTCGACGTCGGGGCTGAACGGGCTCGGGTAGCTGCCGAGCACGAACTGGTAGTCCCCGTCGCCGTAACCCGCGTCCCGCATGGTCTGCCGGAGGCTGGCGATGCCCTTCTCCAGCGACGCCTGGCTGCTGTTGACCCGCTGCTGCATGACGTCGGTGTAGGCCGGCCAGCAGTTGCCTGCCAGCAGCAGTCTGCGGCCGGCGCAGTCCTTGGCCAGCGGCCCGAATTCCAGGCCGCCGTGGTCGTTGGCCCCCGACATCAGCCAGATCAGCCGGATCCGGGTGTTGCGGGCCTTGATCGCCAGGCTGTCGCCCTGGTTCAGCTCGTCGAACTGCTTCGAGCCGCTGCGGTACACCAGGTGCGTGCTCTCCGCGCCGGAGCACGCGAGATTGAACCTCAGTTCGGTGTCGAACCGAGCCTGGTGCACCGCGGCGTCCACCGACCGGTGACAGAAGTTCACCGGGCCGTCCGTGCCGGGTTCGTAGTTGCCCACGCCCTCACCCGAGACCTGGCTGTCGCCCAGGCTGACCACCGCGGATTTGCGCTGTTCCAGCGCCCGCGGCTCGGGGCTGCCGTACAGCGCGGTCGACTCACCCGCCCTGATCTTCTCCAGGTCCGTTGGCAGCTCGGCCACCGCGCGCACCCGGGCCGAGGCGGCCGGGGCCTGGACGGCGAGCAACCCGGCCAGACAGCTCAGCAGCAGGGCCAGACAGCTCAGCCGGAACGACGGGACGACGGCGGCACGGACGCGGGCGGTGGAGCGGGCGGTCGTGAACACCCCACCCTTGTCGCACGTCCGGCACAGCGGTGGAACCCTCGGGGACGCCGGGTCACCCGAGGGATCCACGCATGTACCCGGCAGGTTGACCCTTGCCGGTGCAAGTGTCAGCGCGTAGCCGCTATACCGGCGGTCAGCCGGTCCAGCACAAATCGGCTGACCTCGGCCACGTCGGCGTCCAGCAGCACGTCGATCCGGCGGCCGGTGGCATCGGGCATCCGGTTGCCGAAGGTCGCGCCGCGGCCGGGTCCGGTGCCGCAGTCCACCTCCACCGGCAGCGCGGTCCGCCGCAGCATCCCGGGCCGGGCCGCCTCCAGCACGGCGAGCACGTCGTGCAGCGCCACCTCGTCCACCCCGTAGAAGGCCAGGTACTGCCGCCGGTAGTGGTCGACCACCTTGGCCAGCGTCTCGGCCGGACCGCCCGCGGCGGCCAGTTCGGCCAGCCAGGCGCCGTCCACCGCGCAGCGCAGGGACAGGTCCAGCGGGACCAGGCTGGTCGGCACGTCCTCCTCGACCAGCACCCGGCGGGCCGCCTCCGGGTCGCTCCAGATGTTGAACTCGGCGGCGGGCGTGGTGTTCCCGGCGGCCAGCCCACCACCCATGATCGAGAGCCGGCCGATCCTCGGCTTCAGCTCGGGGTGGCTGGCCAGCAGCAACGCCACGTTGGTCAGCGGGCCGATGGCCACGATGGTCACCGGCGACTCGGCCGCGCGCAGGGTGTCGGCCATCAGCTGGACCGCGCCCCGCGGGTCCGGCGCGGCGGTGGGCTCGGGCAGCAGCGCGGACTGGCCGCCGAGGCCGTCCGTGCCGTGCCAGCCCTCCGCGCGGAAGGCCGCCGGGTAGACCAGCGGACGATCAGCGCCGATGCCGACCGGGATATCAGCCCGGCCCAGCATGGTGAGCAGCCGGAGGGCGTTCGCGCTGGTCAGCTCGGGTCCGACATTGCCGAACACGGTGGTCACCGCACGCAGGTCCAGCTCGGGGCTGTTCACCGCGAACAGGAACGCGACCGCGTCGTCGATCCCCGGGTCGGTGTCCAGGATCAGGGGCGTGGGGCTCATGCGAGTACCTCCTCTACCTCGGCGCGGGTGGGCAGTGCGGGCTGGGCGCCGTGCCGGGTGGCGGTGAGCGCGCCGACCGCGCAGGCCCGGCGCAGCGCCTCGGTGTCGGAGCGGCCTTCGAGCAGGCCGATCATCAGCGCGGCGGTGAAGGCGTCCCCGGCCGCGGTGCCGTCCACCGCGGTCACCCGTGGCGGCGCGGCCTCGGCCACGGTCTGCCCGTCCCGGCGCAGCTCCGCGCCCTTGGCGCCGTGCGTGATGGCCACCGTGCGGGCCAGCCCGATGTTGTCGATCTGCTCGAACTCGCTCTGGTTGACCACGACCAGGTCGGCCCGGCGCAGCACCGCGTCCGGCACTGGGCGGGCCGGGGCGGCGTTGAGCGCGAAGAAGCCGGTGGCGTGCTCGGCCGCGGCGACCACGGCCGCCTCCGGCACCTCCAGCACGGTCAGCACCCCGTCTGCGCCGGTGAGCTGCGCCGGCCGCACGGCCAGCTGCGCGTTGGCGCCGGGCACCACCACGATGGTGGTCTCGGCGGACTCGTCGACCTGGATCAGCGCCAGCCCGGTCGGTCCCGGCACCACGGCCAGCTCGGACAGGTCGACCCCGGCCGCCCGCAGCAGGGCCAGCGCGTCCTCGGCCAGCGCGTCGTCGCCGACCGCGGCCACCAGGCGCACGTCCGCGCCCAGCCTGCGCGCGGCCAGGGCCTGGTTGGCCCCCTTGCCACCGGGGGCCTGGTCGTAATGGGTGGCGGTCAGCGTCTCGCCAGGACGGGGCAGGACGGGCAACCGGGCGATGAGATCGAGGTTGACGCTGCCGACAACGGTGATGGATACAGGCACGGCCCCTATCCTGCCTATTACTGGCCCGTTAGGGTCTCGATTTCATGACGAGCATGTGGGGCGCGCCGCTCGCGTCGCGTCTGGGTTCGTGGCGGAAGTCACGGCGGGATCCGCGGCAGGCCAAGTTCCTGACCGTGGCCTCCCTGCGCTGGGTGATCAAGCACCGCGCCTGGACGCCCTGGTACCTGGTCCGCTACTGGCGGCTGTTGAAGTTCCGGCTGCTGAACCCGCACGTGATCCTGCGCGGCATGGTCTTCCTCGGCCGCAAGGTCGACCTGCACTGCCGGCCGGGCTACGGGCGGCTGGAGATCGGCCGCTGGGTGCACATCGGCGACGGCAACGCGATCCGTTGCCACGAGGGTTCGCTGCGCATCGGCGACAAGGCGGTCTTCGGCAAGGACAACGTGGTCAACTGCTATCTCGACATCGAGATCGGCGCCTCCACCCTGGTCGCGGACTGGGTCTACATCTGCGATTTCGACCACGTCACCGCGGACATCCACCAGCCGATCAAGGACCAGGGCATCGTGAAGACCCCGGTCCGGCTGGGCCCGGACTGCTGGCTGGCCACCAAGGTCACCGTCTTACGCGGGACCAGGATCGGCCGCGGTTCGGTGCTGGGCGCGCACGCGGTGGTCAAGGGAGATATTCCGGAGTACTCGATCGCGGTCGGCGCACCGGCCAGGGTGGTCCGGGACCGGCGCGCGGACTACGAGGCGGACGCCGCCCGGCGGGCCGCGGTGGCCGACATGGCCCGCAAGGCCAAGGAAGCCATGCGGCAAACCCAGGCTGACTAACCCCAGCCCGGCGGCGCGGTCACCGGCCGCGCCGCCCGGCTGCCTCAGCCGACCCGGATGTGCCGGAGCTGGACCTGCCAGCGCCGCAGCTGGGCGGTCAGCGCGTTGTCCCGGTTGGGCAGCAACCGCAGTCCGGCCCCAGCGGCCACCAGCTCGGCGACCTCGGCGACGGTGCGGTCCACGGTAGGCACGTGCGTGGCGAAGAGCGGATCGGCCAGCGCGGGGGCACAGCGGTCGTACTGCAGCGCGGCCCAGCCGTTACGGGTCTCACCCCGGCTGCGCAACCGCCGCAGCAACAACTCCCGGTCCGGCACCACCAGCGTGTGATGGCTGACCTCGTGCCCGCGCTCGCGCAGCCAGCCGATGATCTCCTCGTAGTAGGCGGGATTCACCAGCGTCATCGGCACGATCACCACCCCGGCCGCGGCCGGGGCGATCTGGTCCAGCATCTCCCTGGTGCCGGTGCGCCACAGCGGGATGTCCTGGAAGTCACCGCGGCTGTCCCTGGGCATCATCCGGTGCATCCCGGCGCCGAAGTGCTCGGGATCGGCGATGTGACTACCGGGCAACCGACGCTGGATCTCGTGCGCGACCTGGGTCTTTCCGGCTCCGAAGGTTCCGTTGATCCACAACAGCATGGCCTCGAAGCTACCCGAATCGGGGGCCCGAGGTCGGGGAGCGAGCGGCTACTCTCGGCCGAAGACGTTGCCGGAGGGGATCTTCGGCCGCCCCAGCACCGGGTGCGGACGGCGGCTGGTCGCCGCGTACACCGCCGCCGTGTCCGCCGCGATCAGGTCCCAGTTGAAGTCGGTGGACAGCCGCGCCTTGGCCGCCTTGGCCCGGCGCTTGGCCGCGGCCGGATCGTCCAGCACCGCGCGCACCGCGCTGGTCAGCCCGTCCAGATCCCCCGGCGTGAACGACAACCCGGTGCGCCCGTCGCGCACCACCTCGCCCAGGCCGCCCGCGGTGGAGGCGACCAGGGGCGCGCCCGCCGCGGCGGCTTCCAGGGCGACGATGCCGAAGGGTTCGTAGCGACTGGGCAGGATGACGGTGTCGGCGGCGGGCAGCAGGGCGGAGAGGGCCTGGTCGGAGAGGTGGCCGACGAAGTCGACGGCGCGCCGGACGCGGAGTTTGCGGGCCGCGGCGACCAGGTGCGGTTCGTGGATTCCCTTGCCGGCCACCACGAGCCGGGCGCCGGGGTGGGAGCGGCGGATCCGGGGCAGGGCGGCGAGCAGGTCCTGGACGCCCTTCTCCCATTCCAGCCTGCCGAAGAAGAGCAGCAGCGGCGCGCCGTCGGGGGCGTGCGTGGCGCGGGCGCGGGCCACCTCGGCCTGGTCGACGCGCCAGCGGCGGGGCTCGATCCCGTTGTGCAGCACGGTGATCAGCTCCGGCTCGACCTCGAACAGGTGCAGTGCCTCATCGCGCATGGCGGCCGAGCAGGTGATCATGCCGTCGGAGCGGTTGGCCAGCCACCATTCCACCGAGTGGATCTGCTGGTTCAGCGTGTGGGACAGCCAGCCGCTGTGCCTGCCCGCCTCGGTGGCGTGGATGGTGGAGACCAGTGGCGCGTCCGCGGCCTCGGCCAGGGTGATCGCGGCGTGCGCGACCAGCCAGTCGTGCGCGTGCACCACCTGCGGCCGCCACTCCCGCAGCAGCGCCAGGCCGGTGCGGGTCATCGCGTGCCCCATGGCCAGCGTCCAGGCGACCAGATCGTCCTCGAAGGTCAGGTGCGCCGGGTCCTCGGCCACCCGGACCACCCGCACGCCCTCGCCCACGACGTCCTCGCCGGGGTGGGTCACCGCGTCCGTGCCCGCGGGCTGACGGCACAGCACCACCACGTCATGCCCTTGGGCGGCAAGGCTTTTCGCCAGTGCGTGCACATGACGGCCCAGGCCGCCGACCACGACCGGCGGGTACTCCCAGGACAACATCAGCACGCGCATGCGGACCCGTTCCTCCCCGTTGCTGCCGACAACCTACCCACCGGACCCGGCCCGCAGCCCACGCGCGTCGAGCTGACCGAACAATCCGTCCGGCGCGCGCAGTTCGGCGGCCAGTCGCAGTGCCCGCTTCCGGTCGCCCTCGGAGAGCAGCCGGGCCAGCTCGTGCGCGTGCCCGCCGTGGATCTTCGCCCGCCGCCGCGCGTAGTCGGCCGCGGAGTCCTTGGTGACCATGAACGCCCAGTCACTGGACAGGCTCAGCAACGTCTCCCGCACCAGCTGGTCGAAGGCGAGGTCGCGGGTCGTGCCGGCCAATGATGAGTCCACTGTGGACAGTACCCGGCGTTGCAGGTCCGCGCCGTCGGTGACCAGATCGGCCACCTGCTCGCCGTCCCAGACCCGCCAGTCCTTGCCCGAACCCCAGGAGGAGGCCGGCAGGTCCACCGGCGCGCCGAGGTGACCCGCGTCCAGCGCGCCGCGCAGCGTGGTCACCCGCACCCCGGCCGCCGGCAGCGCGCGCAGCACCGCCTCCAGCCAGGCCGGGCCCTCATGCCACCAGTGCCCGAACAACTCGGTGTCGTAGGCGGCCACCACCAGACCCGGGTTCCCGTCCCGCGCGGCCAGTTCGGTCAGCCTGCGCACCACGGTGTGCACGAAGTCCGCGGCGTGCCGGGCCACCGCGACCGCGGCCAGTTCCGGGTCGTAGGGCCGTTTCTGCTCCGGCGGCACGTGTTTCCCGGTGACCCGGGAGGGTTTCAGCCCGGACGGATGGTCGTAGGTGTGGAAGTCCCGGTAGGCCGGATCGCCGGGATACCCGGCCTTGGGCGACCAGACCCGGTAGGTGACCTCAAGGTCCCGCCCGAAGCAGATCACGTCCGAGGAGCCGACCGGCCGGGCCGCCGCGGTGTCGCCGTGCAGGGCCGGACCGTCCACCAGGAACCGCCGCACCCCGGCCGCCGCGTACCCGGTCTCCATGCCCGGCGCGTACCCGCACTCCGGCGCCCAGATCCCTTCCGGCGCCCGGCCCACCCGGGACGCGGTGTCGGCCAATCCCAGCCGCAACGCGAATTCGCGCAACCGGGGATCCAGCAGCGGCTGGAACGGATGGGTGGCCGGACCACCCAGCAACTCGATGATCCCGTTGTCCGCCAACGGTCGCAGCACCGGGGAGAACCCGTGCCGCCACCGCGACTCGAACTCGGCCAGCGTCGCCGCGGCCTGCCGGTGCTCGGCCGCGGCCAGCTCGCGCAGCAGCGGATCACCGTGCCGCCACTGGGCGCCGGCGAAGTGCGCGCGAGTGAGCCAGGAGCCCAGCCAGTGGTGGTAGGCGCGTAAGGAATAGGGATCGTCGAGCTGCGCGGCCAGCACCGGCGTCACGCCCAGGGTCAGCACGTCCCGGCGGCCCTCGGCGGCGAAGCGGTCCAGCATGCGCAGCAACGGCTGGTAGGAGTGCGCCCACGCCTGGTACAGCCATTCCTCGCCGACCGGCCACACCCCGTGGTGGCTCAGCCAGGGCAGGTGGCTGTGCAGCACCAGGCTGAAACTGCCGATCGGCTCCGCGCTCACGGCCGCACCGCCACGGCCACCAGGTCCAGGCTGGCGTCGATGTCCTCGGTGTGGATGGCGAAGTCCGCGACCCCGACCCCGGCCACATCGCTCAGCAACGGCTCCGGCCACGGCCCGTCCCCGAGCACCACCGCCACCTGCGCCTCGATGATCGACCCGCCGTGCGCGGCGTCCAGCGCGCGCAGCCGCGGCCCGTGGTGCAACCCGGCCAGCAGCTCCACCCGGAAACCCGCCGCGCGCACCAGTTCGTCCAGCTCGGCCGCGGCCAGTTCCCGGGTGTGGAAGGGGTTCAACGGGGTGTCCCGCCCCGGCGAGAAGGTGATCCGGTTCGGCGTGGTCAGCAGCAACCGCCCACCCGGCCGCAGCACCCGCAGGCACTCGGCCAGGAACCCCGGCTGATCCCACAGGTGCTCGATCACCTGCAGGTTGGCCACCACGTCGACCGCGCCGTCGGCGAAGGGCAGCGCGACCAGGTTCCCGCGCAGCACCGACACCCGCGGATAGCACTTGGCCACGTGTGCCACGGTCAGCTCGTCGTAGTCCAGCCCGACCACCCGCGCGGCCACCGAGGCGATCAGATCCGCCCCGTAGCCCTCCCCGCAACCGGCCTCCAGCACGGTCGCGCCCGCGCAGTGCGGCAACAGCGCCGCGTACGCCGCCTCGTGCCGACGGAACCAGTAATTTTCCTCGGCGATGCCCGGGACAGTGCGCTCACCGGTGAGCGGCAGCGATTCGGCGGTCACCCGTCGTACCCTACCGGTCAGTAACTCCAGGTACGAGGGTCAGCCCGGCTTCTGCTCGGCGGTACGGCTGGCAAGCCGGTGGAGTAGCTCTGCCGCCAGCTGGTGAAACTCCTGGTAACACTTCCGGACAAGTACCCCTGTGCTGCCCAATGCGCCGTCCGCGGGGAGCAGGGCGAACATTGGCTTCCGGTGTTCCTGGGAGAGCAGCGAAAGGGTCCGATAGTTCCTGATCGTGGCCAGCTCGTGTGGTGTGCTCGGTTCGCTCGTCGGTTCGTCCAGCAGGGCCTCGGCGAAAATCCGCGGAAGTGCCTCCACTCGTTGCTGGTAGGTCAGTGATGGGCGGTCGATGCGCGTGATCGCAGACCGCACCAGCACATAACCGAGCGGGTGCATGCGTCCAACCGGAGCCGCGATGTCGCCGGGAACCTTCGGCAGCAGATCCTGTTGCCAGGTGGCTCGCCAGTTTCGCAGGCTTGCTCCGAGCGAACGCAATCCCCGGGCCGAGTACCTGTCCGTGGTCACCGGGACCACCACGGTGTCGGCGGACAACAGGGCCACCCGATTGACAGCTCCCAGGTTGGGGCCGAGGTCAATCAGCACGAAGTCCGCGTCCACCAGTTTTTCGGCGGCCGCGATGACCTGGTGGATCGCGGTCACCTTCCGGACTGAGCCGAGATCGTCGTCGTGGACGGTTCGCGACCAGGCATCGTGCAGCCCGTCTTCGAAGTCTCCGATGCCGATGTCGCCTGCCAGCAGCCAGAGTCCATCGGTCGCTTCCAGGAGTTCGGGCTCGGCTATGTCGCCGCGACCGCGCATGAGCGGATCCAGCGCGTCCGTGATGGTGGAGATCGTCGGCTGGGCTGCCACCAGTGACAGGTCCTCGTCCTGGAGAAACAGCGACGTCAGATCGGCTTGCGGGTCAAGATCCACTGCGAGTACACGATGTCCGAGTCGTTGCAACATGTGTGCCAGGTGGTAGGTCAACGTCGTCTTGCCCACCCCGCCCTGGTTGTTGAACAACGCGATGGACGTCATGTCGCTCTCCTGAGTACGACGGTCCACGACGAATCGTCCACCGTGAACTCGGGTGGTGGATTGCCGTTGCGATCCAGGGCGGCCCGGATCCGGCCGATTCCCCGGCCGAATCGGTTGACATAACCGAGCGACTTCATCGCCGCTGCCAGCGAAGGGTTGCGATAGTCGTTGACCCGATCGAAGTTGTCCTCGCGTACCTGTCCGTACGGGCCACCCGGGTTTGTCACCTCGATCCGATCGTCGAACCACACGATACGCACCGGCGCGTAGGAGGATTCGTAGTTCCGGTGCATGACCGCGTTCATGCAGACCTCGCGCAACGCCTCGAACGGGTAGTCGGGTCGCTGCTCTTCGCGAAAGCCGTCGTGGTCGGTCAGCCGGGTGTGCAGGTGCCCACGCAGCACGGCGGCGAGTCTGGTCGCGCTACCCACGATGTTGGACCGGAGTTCCTGCTCGTCGGACACTGCCGCGTCCAGATCAACGCCCTGGTAGCGGACGAACTGGACGTAGGCACCCGGAATGTGGGCACTCGGATCGATGCCGAGCACGAGCACGCCAACCACCGTGGGCACGTCGTCGGAGGTGGCCATGCGCAAGGACGCGAGCTGAAGTTCGAGCGGGCGGTGATTCTCTTCGATGATCTCGGGCGCGACCACAGCGGGCAGGTAGTCCGAGCGGAACAGCGACAGGTCCAGATCATCGAGACCGGCGCTGTGGATCGGCCGCGTGTCATACGGGCCGTCCAGGGCTCGCCGCCGTTCGCTGAGCACCCGTTCGTCATCCCGGGTCGCTTCCCGTGTGGTGGGACCCGGACGAACCCAGGCAATGCCTTTGAACCGCACTGGTGGCGTGGACGACGCCTCGACATGCACGCGGATGACCGGGCTGCCCCGAAAACTCGCCACCTCCACGGTGAGGCAGGGGCGGTCCAGAATTCGGCCGCTGTCGCGCAGGAAGTCCGTGAGAGTCAGCAGTTCGTTGTCACTGATGTCGACTCCGGGCACCGGAGTGCCATTGTCCGCGACACCAACCAGGAGGTCTCCGCCGCCAGTCTTGGCCAGGTCGTTGGCCAAGGCGCACACGACCTGGCCTAGGCCATCCCTGTTCTTGCTTGACTGTTTGAACTCCAGGCTGACGGTCTCCTGGGTGCCCAGCAGCTCAGCAAGATCCTTGCTCATACGGCCATAGTGGCACGCCCCGTGCGACCGTCATCAGGGACGCGCCTTGACGAGGGTCAGCCTCCGGGGAACATGCGCGCACTGCGCAGATCGGCCTCGCGGTACTGGATCACCGAGTCCGCCCCGGCCTGGGCGAACCGCCGGTACCGCCGGGGCACCACCTCCGCCGCCTCCCGGATCGAGGTGTCCACCTCCCGGTACTTCGGCGTGAACGCCTGGCCCAGCACCCCGGCGCCGAGGGCGGGCAGGAAGCCGTCCAGCTTGGCCCGCGCGCGCTCCCAGGCCAGCAGGTACTGATCCGCGTTGTCCCGCAGTGACCGCATCGAGCTGTCCACCGCGGTCAGGTCCATGTCCGCCGAACTCATCAGTTGCCTCCCAGTCCGCGGCCGGTGGTCAGGTTCTCCCAGGGGTTGATCGGCGGGCGCCGGGCGATGTCGTCCTGCTCGCCCGCGATCAGCGCGGCGATGTTGTGCACGCTGGTGCTGCCCCTGGCGGAGTACCCGGAATGGCCGGAACCGGCGGTCAGCGGCCCGGCGTCATCGCGGTAGCGCGGGGGCGTGGCGCCGGTGTCGCCGCTGATGGAGGGCAGGCCGGTGCCGGGGTCGCCGCCGAAGACGCCGGGGTAGGTGACCGGGTCGTCCGGGTTCTCCTGCACCAGGATCCGCTCCGGGGACAGGCCCAGCTCGGCCGGATTCGTGGTGCCGACGCCGGGGGAGCCCCAGAACGCGGCCCGGTCCACGCCGGTGCCCTGCAACAGGGCCAGACCGGTGGTGGTCGAGCCGTAGGAGTGGCCGAGCGCGGTGAGCTGCGGGTCCACCGCGCGGGCCCCGTCGATGCCGCGCAGGAACCCGGCGAGGTTGTCCGCGCCCGCCCGCGCGGCCTTGTCCAGGGCCACCGTCTGCGCCGGGTCGGTGAGGCTGTCCAGGGTGATCTGCGGCGCCTGATAGCCCAGGTAGGCCACCGTGGCCACCGTTTCGCCCTCCCGGTTGTTGTTCTTCAGCACCGTCTCGGTGCGCTCCTTGAGCACGGCCAGGTCGTTGTCGTAGCTGTCCAGCGCGCCGTCCACGGTGGTGGTCAGGCCGGGGGTGAACACCGCGACCTGGTTGGCGTTGTCCACATCGCCGTTGCCGATGGCCGCCTCGACCCGCTCCTTGTCGGTGGTGAGCAGCAGCAGGCTGCGGCCGTCCTTGTTCGCCACCTGCTCCACCACATTCAGCGAGGCGAGCTTGGCGTCCAGGATGGCCAGCTGCTTGCGGTGGTCCTCGGCCTCGGCCTGCCGATCCCAATGCAGGAACGGCTTGTCCGGGTCGTTCTCGTATCGCCGCACCAGCTCGTCCCGTTCGGCCTGCAACCGGGCCCGTTCCTCGGGCAGCCGGTTCATGTTGGCCTTGTCCCGGTCGGCGAACGGGATGCCGTCCCGGTTGCCGATCAACTCCGGGTGCTCGGCGATGATCGTGTCCCGCTGGTCGTCGGTCAGGTTCTTCCACCAGTCCGCGGTGGCCTCCGGATCGTTGCCTGGCGGCGGTGGCGGGAACTTGCCGGCGGCCGGATCGGGCAGCACGGTCGCGCTCTGCCCGCCGCGGATCCGGTCGGCGGCGGCGTCGAGGAGCTGAGTCAGGTTCTCGGCGACCGCGGCGGCGTAGATCCCGGGCGCCGCGGCGCCCGCGGGGGTGGCGGCCAGCAGCAGGGTCTTGAGGAAGTTCGGCGTGCTCTCCTCGATGTACTGGGCGATCGCCTGCTTGGCGCCGCGCACCTCGGCGGCGAAGCGGCCCGCGTCCTCGCCCACCCGGCGCATCTCGTCCTGGACCCGGCGGAACTCGGCGGAATCACGCAGCCTGCCGGACAGCGCCTGCCCGGCCGGGTCCGCCCAGCTGCCGGGCAGCTGGGCGCCGGTGTGCTCGGCCCGGTCGATGGTCTCGCTGAGCCGGACCGAGTTGTCCGTCCACTGTCGGGACAGTTCCTCGGCCTGGTCCTCATCGGTGTCCGGCCACGGCACCTGTAGTCGGACCAGCCACCACAGCGGGTTGGACGGCTCGGCGATCGGCATGCCGGAAGTGTGTGATCGCCCGGCGGCCTGGCGAACGGGCTGGCAGCAAGCTGCCGTCAGCGCAGCGGGGAGATCGTCACGCCCAGGGCCCCTGGCCCCACGTGTGCTCCTATTATCGAGCTGACCTGCGTCAACAGGAACTCGCGGCCGTAGCTGACCCGGGCCTGGAGCTGTTCCAGCAGCTTGCGCGCCCGATCCGGCGAGCCGAAGTGCTCCACCGCGACGTCCACCGGCCGGTCGCCTGCCCGCTCCACCGCGGCCTCCACCAGCTTCTCCAGCGCCCGGTCGGCGCCGCGGACCTTGCTGAACGGCACGATCTCGCCGCGCTGCAGGGTCAGCACCGGTTTGATGCCCAGCGCGGTGCCGATCAGGGCCGAGGCGGCGCCGATCCGGCCGCCCTTGCGCAGCCAGTCCAGGGTGTCGACGTAGATGAACTCGCTGGCGTGGTGGCAGCGGAACTGGGCGATGCCCTGGACCTGGGCCACGTTCGCGCCCGCGCCCGCCGCCTCGGCCGCGGCCAGCGCGCCGTAGCCCAGGCTCATTCCGCAGGACTGCGAGTCGATGATGTGCACCGGGATCCGGGACTGCGCGGCGGCCTCCTTGGCGGCTTCCAGGGTCTGCGACAGCTCGCCGGAGAGATGTACGGACACCACGGCCTGCGCGCCCCGGGCGGCGGCCTCTTGATAGGTCCAGAAGAAGGCGGCCGAGGGCGGCGGCGAGGTGCGCACCGGGATCTGGTTGCGCATGGCCTCGGCCACCTCGTCCGGCGGCAGGTACGCCTCGTCGCTGGCCTTCTCGCCCACCTGCAACTGCAACTGGACCACGGAGATGCCCATCCGCTCGGCCAGCCCGGTCGGCAGGCAGGCCGTCGAGTCAGTGACCACTGCTACTCGCCGGTACATGGCAGGCCACGCTAGACGCCGTATTAAAGGTTTGCATCCAGGGAAGCGGTTTCAGTGCGGTAACTCGCCCCAGTGGGCACCCGGATGGTGAGCACTGTCACGAATCGGGCCTGCTGAGGCCGCCTTGCAGGCAGATTACTCGCGGGTAACATGCAGGTGGTCGAGGCCACCGTGCATTGGGGGCTTTCGACGTGGGAAGGTTCGCGAAGATCCTCCCGCACAGGTGGATGCCGTCCTTGGTCTCGGAGGTCGAAGAGGACCCATGAACATCGTCGTCCTGGTCAAGCAGGTGCCTGACACCTATTCCGAGCGCAAGCTCACCGAAGCCGACCACACGTTGGACCGTGACTCGGCCGACGCCGTGCTCGACGAGATCAACGAGCGCGCGGTCGAAGAAGCCCTCCGCATCCAGGAGGCACACGGCGGCGAGGTGACCGTGGTCGCCATGGGCCCCGAGCGCACCACCGAGGCCATCCGCAAAGCCCTGTCCATGGGCGCGGACAAGGCCATCCACCTCACCGACCCGGCGCTGCACGGCTCCTGCCAGGTGACCACCGCCAAGGCGCTGGCCAAGCTGGTCAGCAGCATTGACGGCGTGGACCTGGTGATCGCTGGCAACGAGTCCAGCGACGGCCGCGGCGGCGCCGTGCCGGCCATGGTCGCCGAGGTGCTCGGCCTGCCGGTGATCACCCAGGCCAGCAAGGTCGAGCTGGATGACACCACGGTCAAGGTGCAGCGGGTCACCGACGAGGGCCTGACCTTCGTCGAGGCCACCCTGCCCGCCGTGGTCAGCGTGACCGAGAAGATCAACGAGCCGCGGTACCCGTCCTTCAAGGGCATCATGGCCGCCAAGAAGAAGCCGGTCAGCTCGCTGAGCCTGGCTGACGCCGGGATCGACGCAGGCGAGGTCGGCCTGGCCGCCGCCAGCACCAAGGTCGTCGAGGCCGCGCCGAAGCCCCCGCGCTCCGGTGGCCAGAAGATCGAGGACGACGGCACCGGCGGCACCAAGATCGTCGAGTACCTGTCCGCGCAGAAGCTCGTCTGAGCAGCAGAGGGAGGAAGACCCATGTCCGAGGTACTGGTCCTCGTCGACCACGTGGACGGCGAGATCAAGAAGTCGACCTTCGAGCTGCTGACGGCCGCGCGCTCACTCGGTGAGCCCAGCGCAGTCGTGGTCGGTTCGCCCGGCACCGCCGCCAAGCTGAAGGAGTCCCTCGCGGGCCACGGCGCGGCCAAGGTGTACGTGGCCGAGTCCGAGGAGGCGGCCAGCGTGCTGCTCTCCCCGAAGGTCGCGGTGCTCGCCGAGCTGGCCGGCCGGGTCAGCCCGGCCGCGGTGCTGGTCTCGGCCACCATCGACGGCAAGGAGATCGCCGGCCGGCTGGCCATCCGGATCGGTTCGGGTGTGCTCACCGACGCGGTCGACGTGGCCGCCGACGGCACCGCCACCCAGTCCGTCTTCGGTGGCGCCTACACGGTGAAGTCCCAGGTCACCTCGGGGGTGCCGATCATCTCGGTGCGTCCGGGCGCGATCGAGGCCAGCCCGGCCGACGGCGCCGCCGCGGAGGAGGCCGTCACGGTCCCCGCCGCCGGTGACCGGGTCGCCCGCGTCACCGGCTCGGAGCCGGTGGTCGGCGGTGACCGCCCCGAGCTGTCCGAGGCATCCGTGGTCGTCTCCGGCGGCCGTGGCGTGGGCAGCGCGGAGAGCTTCGCCGTGGTCGAGCAGCTCGCGGACAGCCTGGGCGCCGCGGTCGGCGCTTCCCGGGCCGCCGTGGACTCCGGCTACTACCCGCACCAGTTCCAGGTCGGCCAGACCGGCAAGACGGTCGCCCCGCAGCTCTACATCGCGCTGGGCATCTCCGGCGCGATCCAGCACCGCGCGGGCATGCAGACCTCGAAGACGATCGTCGCGGTCAACAAGGACACCGAGGCGCCCATCTTCGAGATCGCCGACTTCGGCATCGTCGGGGACCTGTTCAAGGTCGCCCCGCAGCTCACCGAGGAGATCGGCAAGCGCAAGGGCTGAGCACCTGTCGGGCACTTAGCCCGACCGGATGAAGTTGACCTCCGAGGGGGTTCCGGAGCCGGAAACGGCGTCCGGAACCCCCTCGGTCGCGTCTCGCCAGCTCACGCGGGTTTAACACTCAGGGTCTCCCCGGAGGCGGCACAGGGTCTTCACCGATTTTCCACCGACGCGTCATCGAATGGACTTTCCTCGGGCCGAATGGGCGGGTACACCGAGTGCATGACGCAGTCCAGACTGCTGGTCAGCACCGCCGCCAAGGGCGCGGACCTGTCCGATGACGCTCCGCGCTACTCCCTACTGGTGGCCAGGGACAGCGAGGAGGTGCGCGCCGCACAGCGGTTGCGCTACCGGGTTTTCGCCGAGGAGATGGGCGCCAACATCTCCTGTCGCACCGCCGGCGTCGACGAGGACTACTTCGACGAGTTCTGCGACCACCTGGTGGTCCGGGACGACCGGAGCCAGGAGATCGTCGGCACCTACCGGATGCTGCCGCCGGAGCGGGCCGCCGCGGCCGGGCGCCTCTACTCCGACACCGAGTTCGAGCTGAGCGCGCTCAACCCGCTGCGGGACAGCCTGGTGGAGGCGGGACGCTCCTGCGTGCACCCGGACCACCGCACCGGGTCCGTGGTCGGGCTGGTGTGGGCGGGCATCGCCCGGTACATGCTGCTGTCCGGGCACTCCTGGCTGGCCGGCTGCGCCTCGGTGCCGCTGACCGACGGCGGGTCCTACGCGGCCAGCGTCTGGGACATCGTGCGCACCCGGCACTACGCGCCGGAGGAGTACCGGGTCACCCCGCGCAACCCGTGGGACCCCGACGGGGTGGAGCGCATCCCGCAGGCCACCCTGCCCGCGTTGCTCAAGGGCTACCTGCGGATCGGCGCCTGGGTGTGCGGACGACCGGCGCACGACCCGGAGTTCGGTGTCGCGGACATGTACGTGCTGCTGTCCATGCAGCGGGTCGATCCGCGCTACCTGAACTTCCTGCTGGGCCCGGAATTCGCCCAGCTGCGCAACGGCCAGGGCGCGCTGCCGCCGGAACCGCGGACCGGGGCCACGCCTTCGGGTAGTGCTCAGCCGCCGGTCAGGCGCGGTTCCCCCTAGGTTCAGCCGGACTGGTCACAGTGAAGCCATGACCGCTGGTCCCGTAGAGGCAATGCACTCCTGGATGCCGCACTCGCCGTGCGGGGCCTGGTGCCTGCCGGCCGCGGACACCCTGCCGACGGTGTCCCCGGCCCGGCGCGCGCTGCGCCTGGTGACCCTGGCCGCGGTGGTCCTGACCGGACCGCTGTGCGCCCTGACCCTGTCCGTGCTCGGCCCCCGCGGCCGGGCGACGGTGATCCGTGGCTGGTTCCGGATGGTGCTGGGCGCGCTCGGCGTGCGGCTGCGGGTGTACCGGCCGGGCGCGCTGAGCGTGGCCGAGGAACGGCGGCGGCCGCGGGACCGCGGCGTGCTGGTGGTGGGCAACCACAGCTCCTGGCTGGACATCGTGGCGCTCAACGCGTTGCAGCCGGTGCGCATGCTGGCCAAGGCCCAGGTCAGGGACTGGCCGCTGATCGGCGCGCTGGCCGCCCGCGCGGGCACCTTCTTCGTGGACCGGCCCAAGCTCTCCACGTTGCCGCGGACCGTGGCCGAGGTGGCGCAGGCGTTGCGCACCGGGTCGGCGATCGGCGTCTTCCCCGAGGGCACCACCTGGTGCGGGCAGGCCACCGGGCGCTGGCGGCACGCGGCGTTCCAGGCCGCGATCGACGCGGGCATGCCGGCCCGGCCGGTCGCGCTGCGCTTCGTCGTCGGCGACCGGATGACCACCGCCTCCGGCTTCCTCGGCGAGGAGACCCTGCTGACCGCGCTGCTGCGCACGGCGGCCCTGCGCGGCCTGGTCGTGGAGGCTTCCGTGCTGCCGCTGATCACGCCGGAGGGCCACGACCGGCGCTCCATGGCGGACCTGGCCGAGGCCGCGGTGACCGGCGCGCTGGGACAGGCTCCGGCCCGGCGGCAGGTCGAGCACGGCAGGCCCGAGGTGCCCGTGGCGGCGTGACCTGCACCTTGAGAAAAGGGCTGGACCTCCACCGCACTGGAGCATGCAGAGTGCTTGCGTGACCTCGACGACGAGTACCCGGCCCCCGTCCGCACTCTGGGCTCCCGACCGCCGGGCCACCACCACCGGCCTGCTGCTGCTGATCACCCTGGCCGCCTTCGAGGCGATGGGCCTGGGCACCGCGCTGCCCACGATCATCAAAGACCTGGACGGCGCCTCGCTGTACTCCTGGCCGTTCACCGCGTTCCTGGCCGCCAGCGTCATCGGCAACGTCTTCGCCGGCCGGGTGTCCGACCGGGTCGGGCCGGTGCCGGGGATCGTCGCCGGGCCCGCCCTGTTCTTCATCGGACTCGTGGTCGCGGGCACCGCGGACACGATGACCCAGCTGCTCATCGGCCGGGCCTTCCAGGGCCTGGGCGCGGGCTCGCAGATCGTCGCGCTCTACGTCATGGTCGCCATCGTCTACCCGGAGCGGGACCGGCCCGCGGTCTTCGGCGCGCTGTCCGCGGCCTGGGTGGTGCCCGCGCTGGTCGGCCCGACCATCGCCGGGGTGCTGGTGCAGTACCTGCACTGGCGCTGGGTCTTCCTCGGCCTGGCCCCGTTCGTGCTGATCGGCGCGCTGCTGCTGGGCCCGACCCTGCGCGCGCTGCGGGCCAGGGAACGCGCCGACATCCCGGCCACGCCGCGCAAGTGGCTGCCGCTGGCCGCCTTCGCCGCCGGGGTCGGCCTGCCCGCGCTGACCTGGGCCAGCCAGCACCCGGAGTGGTCCTCGCTGCTCATCGCCGCGATCGGGCTGGCGCTGCTGGCGCCCGCACTGCGCCAGCTGCTGCCCAAGGGCACCCTGCTGGCCCGGCGCGGCCTGCCGGTGACCGTGCTGCTGCGCGGCATGCTCTCCGGCTCCTTCTTCGCCGTGGAGTCCTACCTGCCGCTGACCCTGACCTCGGTGCACCACTACTCGCCCGCCACCGCCGGCATCCCGCTCACCGTGGGCGCGCTGGGCTGGTCCGCGGCCTCGATGTGGCAGGGTCGCTACCCCGACATGCCCCGGCACCTGCTCATCCAGCGCGGATTCATCCTGATCGCGATCAGCCTGGCCGCCATGGTCTTCGTGGCGCCTGCCTGGGGACCGTCCTGGCTGGCCATCCCGCTGTGGCTGCTCGCGGGCTCCGGCATGGGCCTGGCCATGGCCAGCACCTCGGTCAAGGTGCTCGGCATGTCCGAACCCGGCGACCGCGGCTTCAACTCCGGCGCGTTGCAGATCTCCGACCTGCTGCTCCAGGCCACCTGCGTGGGCATCGGCGGCGTCCTGCTCAACCTGCTCGGCTCCACCGCCGACCCGACCACCGCTGTGATCGTGCTCAACCTCCTGATGGCCGGGGTCGCCGCAATGGGGGCTTTCCTGTCAACCCGGTCTACCCTTGACGGTGGCAATGCTCGACCCTGACAAGCAGGTCTTCGGCAGATGAGCACATATCTCGACCACGCGGCGACCACCCCGATGTTCCCGGGAGCGGTCGCCGCGATGAGTGAGGCGTTGTCCGGACTGGGCAACGCCTCCTCGCTGCACTCCGCCGGCCGTCGCGCGCGCAGGCTCCTGGAGGAGGCGCGCGAGGACATCGCCGCCGCCTTCGGCGCCCGGCCGTCCGAACTGCTGTTCACCGGCGGCGGCACCGAGAGCGACAACCTGGCGGTCAAGGGCATCTACTGGGCCCGCCGCCAGGCCGATCCGCGCCGCCGCCGGGTGCTCGTCTCCGCGGTCGAACACCACGCCGTACTGGATGCCGCCGAGTGGCTGGCCACGCACGAGGGCGCCGAGATCACCTGGCTGGAGGCCGACCGCACCGGCCGGATCCGGCAGGAGACCCTCGAAGCCGCGATCGGGACCGATCCGGACAGCGTGGCGCTGGTCAGCGTGATGCTGGCCAACAACGAGGTCGGCACGGTCAACCCGATCCGCACCCTGGCCGGGATCGCGCACCGGCACGGCATCCCGCTGCACAGCGACGCGGTGCAGGCCGCCGGGGTGCTGCCGGTGGACTTCGCCGCGCTCGGCGCGGACGCGCTCACCCTCACCGGGCACAAGTTCGGCGGCCCCTACGGCATCGGCCTGCTGCTGCTGAGCCGGGACACCGCCTGCACCCCGCTGCTGCACGGCGGCGGCCAGGAGCGCGAGGTCCGCTCCGGCACCCTGGACGTGCCAGCCGTGCTCGGCCTGGCCGCCGCGGCCCGGCAGGTCGCCGCCGAACGCGAACAGCGCGCCGCCGAACTCCTCGGACTGCGCGCCGAACTGGCCGCCGCGGTGCTGGCCGCGGTGCCCGACGCGGTGCTCAACGGGGACAGCTTCGAGTCCACTGTGGACGGTATGCCGGGTCGGCTGCCCGGCAACGCGCACTTCACCTTCCCCGGCTGCGAGGGCGACAGCCTGCTGATGCTGCTGGACGCCAAGGGCATCGAATGCTCCACCGGCTCTGCCTGCACCGCGGGCGTTGCCCAGCCCAGTCACGTGCTGCTGGCCATGGGCGCGGATCCGGCCGGGGCCCGCGGCTCGCTGCGGTTCTCCCTCGGCCACACCTCGACCGCCGCCGACATCGCCGCGCTGGGCGCCGCGATCGGACCGGCGGTGGCGCGGGCCCGCAGCGCCGGACTGGCGGGCCTGCGGCGTTCGGTCCGACCCCCGGCAGGAGTCTGAGATGACGATGCGAGTGCTGGCCGCGATGAGCGGCGGGGTCGACTCGGCGGTGGCCGCCGCGCGCGCGGTCGAGGCCGGTCACGAGGTGACCGGCGTGCACCTGGCGCTGTCGGCCAAGCCCGGCACGCTGCGCACCGGCTCCCGCGGCTGCTGCACCATCGAGGACTCCCACGACGCCCGCCGCGCCGCGGACGTGCTCGGCATCCCGTTCTACATCTGGGACTTCGCCGAACGCTTCACCGAGGACGTGATCGAGGACTTCGTCGCCGAGTACGCGGCGGGCCGCACGCCCAACCCCTGCCTGCGCTGCAACGAGAAGATCAAGTTCGCCGCGTTGCTGGACAAGGCGATCGCGCTCGGTTTCGACGCGGTGGCCACCGGCCACTACGCCCGGCTGGCCCAGCTCGACGGCTGCCCCGAACTGCGCCGCAGCGCCGATGTGGACAAGGACCAGTCCTACGTGCTGGCCTCGCTCACCCCCGAGCAGCTCAGCCACGCCATGTTCCCGCTCGGCGGCTCCACCAAGACCGCGGTGCGCGCCGAGGCCGAGGAGCGTGGCCTGTCCGTGGCCAACAAGCCGGACAGCCACGACATCTGCTTCATCCCCGACGGCGACACCCGCAAGTTCCTGCGCAACAAGCTCGGCGCCCAGCCGGGCGAGCTGGTCGACGACGAGACCGGCGAGGTGCTCGGCGGGCACGAGGGCGTGCACGGCTTCACCATCGGCCAGCGGCACGGGCTCGGCCTGGACCGGCCCGCGCCGGACGGCCGCCCGCGCTACGTGCTGTCCCTGGAACCGGTCTCCGGCACCGTCCGGGTCGGCAGCCGGGAACGCCTCCAGGTCACCGAACTCGTCGGCGACCGGATGATCTGGCCCTCCGGCGTGCCCCTGGACGGTCCGGTGGAGTGCGTGGTGCAGGTGCGCGCGCACGGCGGCATCGCGGGCGCGGTGGCCCAGCTGCGCGGCGACCAGCTCGTGGTCAGCCTGCGCGAGCCGCTCGGCGGCGTCGCCCCCGGCCAGGGCCTGGTGCTCTACCGCCAAGACGCGGCCGCCGGTGACCTGGTGCTGGGCGCGGCCACCATCACTCGGACGCGCTGACCAGTGTTTTCCCCAGTTCGGTGCGCAGCTTGACCGCGACCAGCACCGAGATCAGCACCAGCGTGGTGGCGTTGGTCGTGATGATCACCGGGTCGGTCCTGGCGATGCCGTAGAGCACCCAGGCGAGCACGCCGAGGCCGAGCGCGACCAGGTACACCCAGGAGAAATCGCGCGCGCTCCGGCGCCGCAGGCAGCGCAGCACCTGCGGCAGCCAGCAGGCCGTGGTCAGCAGACCCGCTAACGAACCAATCACTGTGATCACCTAGATACCCCCTGTCACCAGTGCGGATTTTATTCTCAAGCAGAACAAAGTGAGCGTGGCAGGCTTAGGGGTGTGAGCACAACCCCGTTCACCGAGCCCGCGCCGCAGCGGCTGCTGTCGCTGGTGCACCGGCACGGCCCGCTGACCAGAGCGGAGATCGGCCGCCGGCTGGATCTGGCGCGCAGCGCGACCGGGGTGGCGATCACCGGGTTGGAGCAGCTCGGCCTGATCCAGTGCGGCCCGCCGGCGGAGTCACCGCGCCGCCTGGGCCGTCCCTCGCCGCAGGTGTCGGTCCAGCCGCGACCGCGAGTGCTGGCCGCCCAGGTCCGCCCGCGTTCGCTCACCATCGCCGCGGTCGGCCTCGGCCGTGCCATCACCGACCGGACCGAGATCGCCCTGCCGCCGCGGGCCCGCACCCCCGAGGCGGTGGCCGACCGGATCGCCGAGCTGGCCGCCCCGCTGCTGCGCCGCCACCCCGGCCTGACCGGCCTGGGGATCGCGGTGCCCGCGGTCCTGGACGCTCAGCGCGGCCAGATCCACACCGCCTTCCACCTGGGCTGGCGGGACGTCCCGTTCTCCCCGCTGCTCGCCGAGCGCCTGCCCGGCCTGGCGTTGTTCCCGTGCAACGACGGCCACCTGGCCGCCCTCGCGGAAAGCAGGCACGGCGCGGCCCAGGAGGCCAGGGTGGCCGTGGTGCTGTGCGGGGAGGAGATCGGCATCGGCGGCGGCCTCATCCAGCACGGCGTCCCGTTCAGCGGCAGCGCGGGGCACGCCCTGGCCGCCGGTCACCTCCAGCTGGGCTCGGCCACCCCGGCCGACTGCCCCTGCGGCGCGACCGCCTGCTTCGAGACCCAGGCCGACGCCCGCGCCCTGCTGGACCGGGCCGGGATCCCCTTCGCCACCGCCGCCGACCCGCGGGCGGCACTGGCCGCGGTGCTGGCCGATCCCGGCGCGGCCGCGGCCGTGCACACCACCGCGGCCCGGCTGGGCGAGGGCCTGGCCGTGCTGGTGACCCTGCTGAACCCGGACCTGGTGGTGCTGACCGGCCAGCTCGCCGCGATCCACGCCGCCCCCGGCGCGCACCAGCAGGTCCGCACCGCGATGGAAACCAGCCACGTGGCCCGGCTCAACCCGGTCCAGTTGATCAACGGCGCGCTGCCCGACCCGATCCTGCTCGGCGCGGCCGAACTCGCCCTCGCCCCCCTCCTGTCCGCCCCCAGAACCGCCACAACCGCAACCGGCTAACCCCCACCCCGTGTTGGCCGTTGTCGCACGCCAAGTTGGCCAAACTCGTACGCCGAGTTGGCCCAGCTGGTACGCCGAGTTGGCCCAACTCGCCGCCCGCGCCCACTTGGGCAAACCGGGCGTACGAGTTTGGCCAAGCAGGCGTACCAGTTGGCCCAACTCGGTGTACGACAACGGCCAACACGCCGGCGTCAGGACTCCGGGGTCCAGTCGGTGTTGGCGCCGCACAGGACCACGCACGGGTGCTCGGCGGCGACCTCGTCCTTGAGCCACAGCGCGAACGGGACCGCGGCCGCGGGCTCCACGGCGAGCCGGAACTCGTCCCAGAGCCGGTCCCGCGCGGCCAGCAGCTCCGCGTCGGACACCAGGTGCGATTCCACCCCGGACGCGCGCAGGATCGCGTAGGTCAGGTCGCCGGCCTGGGCCGCGCCCAGCGCGGACATCGCCACCGAGTCCACCTCGGTGTGCACCGGCTGCCCGGCCGCCAGGGCCGCGTGCAGGCAGTGGCAGCCCTCGGGCTCCACCGCGATGATCCGCCGCCCGGCACCCAGCGCGAGTCCCGCGGCCAGCCCGCCGCCGCCGCCGACCGCGACGAAGAGCGCGTCCACCTCGGGCGCGTCCGCGACGATCTCCAGCCCGACCGTGCCCTGCCCGGCGATCACCGCCGGATCGTCGTAGGCCGAGACGTACAGGCCGCCCGGCTCGCCGCCCTCCAACCGGGCCGCGCGGTTGGCCTCCGGATAGGTCTCGTGCCGGACCACCTCGGCCCCGGTCTCCTTGATCCGCCGGACTTTGCTCTCCGCGGCGAACACCGGCACGTGCACCCGGGTCGGCAGGTCCAGCAGCCGGGCCGCGGTGCCCACCGCGTACCCGTGGTTGCCGCCGCTGACCGTGGCCACCCGCTCCGGTCGCGGACCGCTGAGCAGCGCGTTCGTCGCGCCACGCAGTTTGAACGAGCCGGTGAGCTGGAGCTGCTCCAGCTTGAGCCACAGCGGCCTGCCGTCCACCGTCACGCGCAGCATCGGCGTGCGCCGGACGTACGGGGCGATCCGCTCGGCCGCGCTGGCCACGTCCGCCGGGGTCGGGAGTCGAGTCATGGCCTCAGCCTGCCCCCGCCCGGACTTCAGCAAAAGCGATGTCTGCTCGGGGGTTTGTAGCGATACTTAAGGCATGGACGCCGATCGGTTGCGGGTGCTGGTCGAGGTGGCGCACGCCGGTTCGATCAGCGCGGCCGCGCTCCGACTGTCCGTGACGCCCTCCGCGCTGTCCCAGCAACTGTCCAAACTGGAGCGTGCGGTCGGCGTCCGGCTGCTGGACCGCGGACCCGGCGGCGTGCGGCCGACCGCGGCGGGGGAAGTGCTGGTGCGGCACGGCGAACGCGTGCTGGGCGAGCTGCGCGACGCCGAGGACGCGGTGCGCGAACTGCTCGGCAACACCCCGGAACGCATCGCGCTGGGCACCTTCGCCACCGCGGGCGCGCTGCTGGTGCCCGCGGTGCTGGCCGAGTTCCGGCAACGCCACCCCACGGTCCGGCTGGCCCTGCTCGACATCGAACCGCCCGAGGGCTACGGCCTGGTCGCCTCCCGCGAACTGGACCTGCTGATCACCCACCGGTACACCGGTGTCACCCTGCCCCCGCTGGGCGGCACCCGGCGGCACCGCCTGCTCACCGACCCGCTGCGCCTGGTCCTGCCCGCCGGCCACCGCCTGGCCGGGTCCGAGCGCATCACCCTGGCCGACCTTGCGGACGAGGAGTGGATCAGCGGCAGCCCCGGCGTGCCCAACCGCGTCTGTCTGCAGGCGCTGGCCGCGCGGACCCGGCTGGAGCTGCACGTGGCCTTCGAGACCCGCGACTACGGGGTGACCCTCGGGTTGCTCGGCGCGGGCGTCGGTGTCTCACTGGTCCCGGCCAGCGTGCTCGGCGCGGTGGCGGACCGGCGAGTGGTGGTGCGATCACTGAGCGGGCTCGCGCCGGTGCGGGAGGTCTACGTGGTGCACCGGCACCGCCCGCTGCCGCTGACCGCGGAGGTGGTGCGACTGCTCACCGCGGCGGGCGCGAAGATGTCCCGGCAGGCGCATGGCGAGGAGGACGGAACCCGTGACCAACCGTGAGGAGCGCTCCTACCGGCGCGCCCAGCTGCTCGACGACCCCAGGTTCGAACGCTTCCGCACCCTGACGGCCCGCCGCCGCCTGGTCGGCGCGCTGATCGCGCTGCTCCTCGCCGAGGCCGCCCTGTTCACCCTGGTGCCTGCCGGCCCGGTGCTGCTGCTCATCGCCGCCGCGCTGGTGACCGTGGCCTGCGTGCTGTGCATCGGCCTGCTCAAGGCATCCACCAGGGGCGTGGAGGAGCTGCCGGAACGCAATCTGGACGAGTACCAGCTCGCGTTGCGCGGCGAGGTCTACGCCCGCGCCTACCGGATCGGCCAGGCCCTGCTGTGCACCGAGCTGGTGGTGGTCGGCGTCTGGCTCGGCTTCGCCCTGCCCAGCCCCGGCAAGGGCGTGGTGATCGTGGCCCTGCTGATCCCGTTCCAGCTCGCCGTCGTGCTGCCCACCATGGTCGCCGCCTGGCACCGCAAGGTGTAGCTGTCGATTTGCCCGGCCCCCGTTCGTCGGTGTCCCACAGGACCCGAAAACCGGAGGCAACCATGAGTGTCACCCTGGGCAGCATCCTGCTCGCCAGCACCAACCCCGACCGCCTGAGCAGCTGGTACCAGAAGGCTTTCGGCGTGGCGCCCAGCCAGGACGGCTTCCTGGTCTTCGGCGAGGTCGCCGTGCTCATCGACCAGCGAGACGACATCGCCGCCACCCCCGCCGAACCCGGCCGCGTCATCCTCAACTTCACCGTCGAGAACGCCCGCGACACCGCCGCCCACCTGGACTCCCTTGGCGTCACCTGGCTCGTCGAGCTGGAGGAGCGCAGCGAGGGCATGCTGTTCGCGACCCTGCTCGACCCCGACGGCAACTACATCCAGATCATCCAGCTCAGCGCCGCCTACCTGGCCCGCATCGGCGAGGGGAACTGACCATGCTCGGCAACGCCAAGGCTTTCACCGGCTTCTCCGTCAACGACATCCCCGCCGCCCGCACCTTCTACGAACAGACCCTGGGCCTCAAGGTCTCGGAGTTCAACGGCATGCTGACCCTGCACCTGGGGACGGGGGCGGAGGTGCTGGTCTATCCCAAGCCGAATCACGTGCCCGCCGAGTACACGGTGCTGAACTTCCCGGTGGATGACATCGCGGAGGTGGTGGCTGCTCTGACCGCACTGGGGGTGCGGTTCGAGCAGTACTCGGGGATGACCGATGAGCGGGGGATCGCCTGGGGGTCGAAGGACGGGCGGGGGCCGGATATCGCCTGGTTCACCGATCCGGCGGGGAACATCCTGTCGGTGTTGCACCTCTGACGGGCTGCCGGATGCGCCCCGCCCCGGCGGGCGCATCCGGCCCTCCCGGTCAGCGTGTGCGCAGCTTCTTCCTGGGTGCAGCCCTGGTTTTGCCGGTGTCATAAGGGTTGCGCAGCTGAACCTTCGAGGTGACCACCTGGCTCCGGATCGAGCGCAGTTCCTCGCTGGCCACGTAGATCCGGGACTTGGTTTCCCCATGCGGCACCAGCAGTCCGCCCGCGACCAGCAGCCGGAGATCGCGCGCGGCCGTGCCCGGCTCCAGCTCCGCGTCCCGGCCATAGGCCGAGCGGCGGACGGTGAGCCCGACCGAGGCGTCGAACAGCGCCAGCGCGGTCCGCTCGGGCAGTTTCCGCTGGGCCAGCACGGTTTCCAGCTCGCGCCACACCCTGGCCGCGTCGTCCACCCGGCGCAGCACGGTCTGGGCCTGCATGTGGTGCGCGGTCAGGTTGAACCGGATCCAGGCGCCCGTGCCGCGGTCCGGCCGCCAGGAGCCGCCGCCGACCTCGGCGAGCGCCTCGTAGTAGGCGGCGGTGTTGCGCCCCAGCCACTCCTCGATGCTGCTGAACTCGGGGGTGAGGATCTTCTCCCTGGCCAGGATCAGGGTTTGCAGCGCGCGGGCCATCCGTCCGTTCCCGTCCCGGAACGGATGGATCATGACCAGGTTCAGGTGACCCAGCGCGGCCCGGACGAACACCGGGCACTTGCTGTTCCCGGCCAGGGATTCGGTCAGCGCCCGCATGAGTTCGGGGACCAGTTCCGGCTCTGGGCCTTCGTAGACGACCTCGTCGTGCTCCTCGTCGTGCACGAAGATCGAACTCTGCCGGTACCGGCCAGGGCTCTTGGACAGGTCGTGGCCGAGCATCATGAAGTGCAGGCTGCGCAACAACGACTGGTCCAGGCTGAACTCGGTGTCCTCGGCCAGTTGCTGGACGTAGGTGAGCGCGTTGCGGTAGCCGACGATCTCCAGCGAGGTGAGCCGGTCGGCGTCGAGCGGTTCCTCGTCCTCGATCAGGGCCACCGCGTCGTCGAGGGAGACCTCATAGCCCTCGATGCTGTTGGAACCGCGGATGGCCCGCGCCTTCAGATTGCGCCGGAGCTGCCCCTTCCAGCGGCGCGGTTCGCGCAGGAAGTGCCGGAGGCGCCGCCGGAAGTCCTCGATCTCGTCGATGACCCGGAAGTCCTCTGGTTCCAGCTCGGGCGCGCGGAACAGCAGCATGAAGCAATCGTTCAGGTTGACGATTCATTCGTCAAGTTGAACGGATGAACAGTCAATCTCGTCATCCGGTCGAGTGGCCCTGGCGGCGAAACCCTGACGCTCCGTGTCAGTGGATCGGGTTAGGGTCCGGGTGAAGATCCACCCGAGAGGATGCTCGTGCCCACCGAAACCCGTGCTGTCATTGAGGAATTCCTGACCCGAGTCGTCGCAGGCGACCCGGATCGCATCGCCGAGTTGTTCGCCGACGAGGTCGACTGGCAGCTCAACTGGCCGGCCGACGGCCACCCCGCCGTGCCCTGGATCCGCCCGCGCCGCACCAGATCCGACGTCGCGGACCACTTCCGCGAGATCGCCGAGGCGCACACTCCCGGCATCCCGCCGAGCCGGGCGCCGGAGATCCTGGTCGACGGTGCGGACGCGGTGCTGTTCGCCGAGATCTCGCAGATCGCCAAGGCGACCGGACGGGCCTACACCGCGTTGTGCGCCTTGCGATTCACCGTGCGGGACGGGGTGATCACGCGCTACCACGTCTACGAGGACAGCCTGTCCGTCGCGGTGGCGCTGGGCGACTGAGGGCCGACCGGCCCCGTGGGAAGGCTCGGGGCCGGTCGGCGTTCTTCCCCGGTCAGTCAGCACAGGCGGTTCGCGGTGTTCAGGGTTGTGAACCGCGCTGGTCCGAACGTAAGTGGCCTGGACCACTGCGTCAATAGGTCTAGACCATATGCGTGGACGGGGTGTGCGCGGCGGGGCTTGCGCGTGGGTGGCAGGCTTGGGCTGTGAAGGTGAACCCCGGCACGGCCACCGGTATTGGCTCGCTCCCCGGAACCGACCCACTGGAGGCGGCGCGGATCGTGCTCGGGGAACTGCCCGAGCTGACCCACCTGCCCGAGCTGCCGGCCCGCGGGGTCGGCGCGGACATCATCGGCCGCACCGCCGGACTGCTGGTCGACCTGGCGGTGGAGCTGGTGCCCTCGGCCTACCGGGTCACCGCCCGCCCCGGCCGCGATCACCGCCGCGCCGTCGATCTGCTGCGCACCGACCTGGACGCCTTCGACGAGGCGTGGGAGGGCGTGTCGCCGCGGTCCGCGGTCAAGGTGCAGGCCGCCGGGCCGTGGACGCTGACCTCGCAGGTCGAGCTGGTTCGTGGGCACCGGGTGCTCACCGACCGCGGTGCGCTGCGCGAGTTCGCCGCCTCCCTGGCCGAGGGCCTGACCAGGCACATCACCGAGGTCGGCGCGCGCACCGGCGCGGACATCGTGCTCCAGCTCGACGAGCCCGGCCTGCCCGCGGTGCTGGACGGCAGGCTGCCCACCGCTTCCGGCTACGGCAACGTCGCCGCGGTGCCCGCCCCGGACGCGCAGGCGTTGCTGGCCGAGGTCATCGAGCAGGTCAAGGGCGCCACCGGCTGCTCGGTGGTGGTGCACTGCTGCGCGCCGCGCCCGCCGGTCACCCTCTTCCGGATGGCCGGCGCGGACGCGATCGCGCTGGACGCCACCCTGATCGGCAAGGCCCCCACCGCGCTCTGGGACGAACTCGGCGAGACCTGGGACGCGGGCACCACGCTGTTCCTCGGACTGGTGCCCTCCCTGGAACCGGCCACCCCGCCGACCCTGCGCGCACTGGCCGAACCGGCCCTGCGCCTGGTCGACCGGCTCGGCTTCAGCCGCGACCTGCTCGCCGAGCGCGCCGTGGCCACCCCGTGCTGCGGGATGGCGGGCGCCTCGCTGAGCTGGGTGCGCCGCGCGTTGTCGCTGACCAGGGATATGGGCAAGGCGTTCACCGAGCCCCCGCAGGGCTGGTGAGCTAGCCGCGCTCGGCCAGGAAAGTGGTCACGGCCGAGCGGGCGAGCTGGGTCTGGTACGAGCCCCAGCTCACGTCGAAGGCGTGGTCGGTGTAGGGCAGGAAATGCGCCCGGTGCGGCACACCCGCCTTGCCCAGCGCCTCCTGCAACAGCCGGGACTGCGACTGCGGCACCAGGAAGTCCCGCTCGCCCTGCAGGGTCAGCGTGGGCGGCAGGCCGGCCCGCACGTAGCTGCTCGGCGAGAAGGTCCGGTAGCGCTCGGTCTGCTCGGCCGCGGACCCGCCCAGCACCGTGTTCAGGATCGAGCGCCCGGCGTCGGTGCCGTCCGGGCCGGTGGCGAAGGCGATCAGGTCGTAGGGACCGTAGAAGTCCACCGCGGACCGGATTTTGCCCTCCGGCAGGTCGCAGCTGGGTTTGAAGGCGTCGGTGCCGCTGGTGTACGCGGTCATCAGCGCCAGGTGGCCGCCGGCGGACTGGCCGAAGACCGAGATCCGGTCCGGGTCGATCCGGTACTTCGCCGCGTTCGCGGTGATCCAGGCCAGCGCGCACTTGCTGTCCGACACCGTTGCCTGCCAAGCGGTTCCCGGCGGCACGTCACCGGCCATCCGGTACTCGATGTCGAAGACGGTGAAGCCCTGCCGGGTCAACAGCCGGTTCCACTCCGGGGTCATGCCCCGGTTGCCGCTGGACCAGCCGCCGCCGTGGATCAGCAGCACCGCCTTGCGTGAGTTGGCGTCCTCGCTCGGCCAGACGTCCAGGTCCAGCCCGTGACCGCCGGGCGTGGCGTAACGCACCGTGCGCGCGGTGTCCGGCTTGCCGAAGTTCGCCGAGGCCGCGTTGGCCAGGTACTCGCCCAGGCTGACCTGCGCGCCGGCCTGGCTCGCGGCGTCCCCGGCGGCGGTCATCGGCACCAGGCCGGTGGCCGCGGACAGCGCCACGGCCAGCCCGGCCGCGGTGGCGGCCAGCCAGCGCTGGCGGCGCAGCGCGAAGCCGAGCACGACCAGGGCCAGCAGGCTGAGCAGCAGCACGTGCAGCGGGTAGGCGCGCAGCAGCGTGGCAGGCAGGAACATCGGCTGGCGGTCGAAGAACATCAGCCAGCCCGCCGCAAGTGCGAGCAGCAGGAACAGGATCGCCACCGTGGGCAGGAACCAGCCGCGCCGTCGCGGGCTGGCCTGGGCGGGCTGGGGGTTCTCATCCGGCATCTTTCCCTTCTAGCACGGGGCCGGGTGGCCGTGCCGACTGAGCCGCTGGATGCCTAGTACAGCTACGCATTGACCTTGGGCGATATGTCCGGGAATACTTTCCGGCCAAATAGAGAACTTTATTAACTATTTGGGCCGCCGGCCCAGGAATGCCGAGGGTTCATGCGTGTTCCCCGCCCTGCCCTGCTCCGAACCGTGGCGGTCACCACCGCGGTGGCCCTCGGTGCGGTGATGGTGAGCGCGGCGTCCGCCAACGCGGCCGCCAGTGGCCAGATCCGGCTCGACGGCGTGGGTTACGCCCACGACGAGACCAAGATCGGTTACCTGATGGCCCCCGCGAGCAGCGAGGGCGCCCGGTTCACGGTGGTCGACACCGCGGGCCGCACCGTGCTCGCGGGCAAGGCCGGGGCCAGCCTCGGCAGCTGGAACGCCGGCTACGCCGCGGTGCACCCGCTGGACTTCTCCGCGCTCAAGCGGCCCGGCAGCTACCGGGTCACCGTCTCCGGCTCGGTGCAGGCCAGCTCGGCCACCTTCAAGATCGGCACCGCCCGGGAGCTGTTCGGCCCGGTCGCGGACAAGACCTTCGACTTCTACGCCGCCCAGCGCGACGGCGGCGATGTGGTGCCCGGCAAGCTGAATCGCCAGCCCGCGCACCTCAGCGACGCCAAGGCCACCGTCTACGACACCCCGAAGTTCCGGCCGGACGACCAGCTGGCCGAGCCGCTCAAGCCGACCGGGCAGACCGTCGACCTCGAAGGCGGGTGGGTGGACGCCGGCGACTTCGTCAAGTTCACCTCCAACACCGCCTACACCATCGGCGAACTGCTGCTGGTGCAGCGCGCGGGCAACCGCGACCGCACCCTGGCCAGCGAGATCGACTTCGGGCTCAAGTGGCTGGACAAGGCCTGGGACGAGAAGTCCAAGACCTTCTACGTGCAGGTCGGCATCGGCGTGGGCAGCCCGGACCTGGGCATCCTCGGCGACCACGACGTCTGGCGGCTGCCGGAGACCGACGACAAGCTCCAGGTGAAGCCCGGCGACGAGAAGTACTTCATCAAGCACCGCCCGGTGTTCCGGGCCGCCGCGCCGGGCGAGAAGATCAGCCCCAACCTGGCCGGTCGCGCCGCGGCCGCCTTCGCGCTGGCCGCCCAGGTGGAGGCCCGCCGCGACTGGCGCAAGGCCAAGTACTACCTGGAGCAGGCCGCCTCGGTCTTCGCCCAGGCCAAGACCACCGACGTCGGCCAGCTCACCACCGCGTTCCCGCACTCCTACTACCCGGAGAACTCCTGGACCGACGACCTGGAGTACGGGGCCACCCAGCTCGCGCTGGCCGGGTACGCCCTCGGCGACCGCCGGGCCGACGGCTGGGCCACCGCGGCGACCGAATGGGCCAAGGCGTACCTGGCTTCCGGTGACCAGGACACGCTGAACCTGTACAACACCAGCGCACTCGGCCACACCGACCTGGTGAAGGTGTTGCGCACCAAGTGGGTCCGCAACGCGCAGGTGACCGAGGCGCAGCTGATCGGCGACCTCAGGCGGCAGCTGGACAAGGGTGTGACCCGCGCGGCGACCAGCCCGTTCCGCACCGCGGTGGACATCACCGCCTTCGACGTGGCCACCCGCAGCTTCGGCTACGCGGCCACCGTCGAGCTGTACCGCTCGGTGACCAGGGACCGCGGCTACGACGCCTTCGGCTCCCAGCAGCGCAACTTCGCCCTGGGCGCCAACTCCTGGGGCCTGTCCCTGGTGATCGGCGTCGGCCCCCGGTTCCCGTACTGCCCGCACCACCAGGCGGCCAACCTCTCCGGCAGCACCACCGGCGGGGAGAAGATCCTGGTCGGCGGCGTGGTCAACGGGCCGAACGCGGAGGGGAAGTTCGCCAGCCTCGGCGACCTGCCGGGCGGCGGCGTGGAGTGCACGCACCCGATGGCGGCCTTCGACGGGCAGGGCTCCCGGTTCGTCGACGACGTCCGGGCCTGGCCGAGCAGCGAGCCCGCGATCGACTACACCGCAACCGGAACACTGGCGCTGGGCCTGACCGCCCTGCGCTGAGCACACGCACAACTTGGGCCAACTGGTACGCCCGCTTGGGCAAAACCGGCGTACCAGTTGGCCCAACTCGCCGGAAGATCGGCACGCCAGGCGAAGTCGCCGACAGACGTGCTGGTGGCGGCCTCCTGACCCCGACCGGGGGCCGTCACCAGCCCACCAAAGCCAAGCCCGCCAACGAGATCCCGGCCACCAGCGCGGTGGATCCCGCGCCCAGCACCAACGCGCGTGGCCCGGTGGCCAGCAACTCCTTGAGCCGCACCGTGCTGCCGAGGGCGAACAACGCCCCGGCCATCAGCACCGTCGCCGCCAGTTTCGCCACGTCGAGCACCGGCACCGGCAGGATTCCACTGCTGCGCACCAGGATCATCGCCACGAAGCCGAGCACGAACACCGGCGGCAGCCAGCGTCCCTGCCGACGGCCCACGATGGCCACCAGCGGCGCGAGCAGCACCACCCGGCTCAGCTTCACCACCACGGCCACCGACACCGCCGCCGCACCCGCGGGCGCCGCGCCGACCAGCACCTGCGCCACCTCGTGCACGCTCGCCCCGGCCCAGCCGCCGGTGGCCCGCGCGGACAGCCCGAGCAGTTCGGCGACCAGGGGCAGCGCGAGCATCCAGACGCTGCCGAACAGGGTGACCAGCGCCACCGCGGTGGCCACATCCCGGTCCCGCCGCGGCACCACGCCCTCCATCGCGGCCACCGCGGCCGCGCCGCAGATCGAGAACCCGGTGGCCACCAACGTGCTCAGTCCCGCGGGCAGCCCGAGCCAGCGGCCGAGCAGCCGGGTGCCGAGGAAGGTGCCCGAGACGGTGGCCAGCACCACCACCAGCATGCCGCCGCCCAGGTCCAGCACATCGGTCACCGCGAGTTGCAGGCCGAGCAGCACCACCCCGGCGCGCACCAGCCGCTTGGCCGCCCAGGCCAGTCCGGGGCCGCAGCGCTCCGGCAAGAAACCCAGGTTCCCCACCGCGATGCCCAGCACCACCGCCACGGTCAGCGCGCTCACCGCGGGCGCCACCGCCGCCACCGCCAGCGCGATCGCCACACCGATGGCGACCACGGCCAGACCCGGCGCCATTGCCAGGCCACGCACAGAAGTCCTCACCACCTCAGAGTCGCCCCGTCTGTGACACTCCGGTAGGCCGTCTTCGGCAGGTCGTCATACCCTCCGGTTATGAGCAAGCCGCCGGACCCCGAGTCACTCGCCCTGCTCGTCCGGCTCGCCGAGCTGGGCAGCCTGGGCCAGGCCGCCACCCAGCTGGGCATCAGCCAGCCCGCGGCCAGCAAACGCCTGGCCACCCTGGAGAAGCGGCTCGGCCTGGCGCTGGTGGACCGCAGCACCAGGGGCTCCACCCTCACCGAGTCCGGCCAGATGGTCACCGAATGGGCCAAACGGGTACTCGCCGAACTGGACGTGCTGCTGCACGGCGCGGCCGCGTTGCGCGCCCGCCGGGTGGCGCAGCTGAGCGTGGCGGCCAGCATGACCGTGGCCGAGCACCTGGTGCCCGGCTGGATCACCGAACTGCGCCGCGGCAACCCCGAGCTGTACGTGGGCCTGCAGGTGACCAACTCCGCCGCGGTGGCCGAACTGGCCCGCCGCGGCGAGGTCGACCTCGGCTTCGTCGAATCCCCGGCGGTGCCGCGCGGCCTGCGCACCCGGCGGGTGGCGGTGGACCGGCTGGCCGTGGTGGTCGCGCCGGGACATCCGTGGGCGAAACGGCGCAGGCCGGTTGGACCGGGGGAACTCGTGGGTACCCCGCTGGTGGTCCGCGAACGGGGTTCCGGCACCAGGGAAACCCTCGAACGGGCGATGGAACGCACTGGAGTGGGTAAGGTCCGGGCGCTCGTCGAACTGGGCTCCACCACGGCCGTGCGCGGCGCGGTGGCCGCCGGATCGGGTCCGGCGGTGCTCAGCGTGCTCGCGGTCGAGGCGGACCTGGCAGACCGGCGCCTGGTCGAGGTGCCGGTCAGTGGCATCGACCTGCGGCGGGAACTGCGGGCGGTGTGGCCTGCCGGCCGGACCCTGGCGGCGCCGGCGGCAGCATTGCTGGCAGTCGCGACCCGAGCTTCTCGCCCGGCCCGGTGACATCAACGCTACGGTGGGTTCAGATACCGCGATCAGAGGTAAGGAATGGCGGCCATGAAACGGTTCCTGCGCAAACTGCGCGGCGGCTTCGAGCCCGACCCGGTCGAGCCCGCCGACCCGCGGGAGGCCGCCGTGCTGTTCTGGCAGCGCTGGAACGACGAGCTGCTGCCGCAGGTGAGCGCCGCGCTCGGGGACAAGGACCCGGGCCGGGTGGAGAACCTGGTGGTCGAGGCGGTCACCGCGATCCACCCCAACCTCCAGTTCGCCGTCGAACGCGGCCAGCATGCCATCTACGCGCTGGTCCTGAGCGCCCAGGGCGACCCCGACCTGCGGCCCTACACCGACGCCTGGCTGGCCGCCGCGCCCGATCCCGGGCCGATGTGGGAGTTCTACGACGCGGTCCCGCCGGTGCCCGATCCCAACGAGGTCACCGTCAACCTCGGCGCGCACCGGCTGCCGCTGTCCCAGGTGCGGCTGGCCGCGCTGATCGACGAGGAGGCCGGGCTGGTCGACGTAGCGGTGTTCCACCCCGGCATCGCCGCCCTGGACGACGCGGGCAAGGCCGCGATGACCTTCCTGCCGCTGGACGCCACCCTGGGCGAGCGGCTGGCCGGGGACCGGCTGGGCCGGGTGGAGACCGCCGACGCCGAACCCGAGGACGCCATCACACTGGTCGAACTGCGCGAACTCGTGCGGGAGCTGGACCGCCGACACTCCGGCCGCTGACCGGCCGGAACTGTCGGTGGGGATGACTAGTCTTTCCTACTGTGACCAGGAACGACAGCAGTGAGCTAGCCGTCGCGCCGGAGGGCGTGCAGGACCTGTCCGCGGCGGTGCGCGAGCGCCACGCGGAGCTGGCCCAGGAGATCACCGACCACCAGTACCGGTACTATGTGACCTCCCCGATCATCTCCGACGCCGAGTTCGACCTGCTCTTCCGCGAGCTGCAACGGCTGGAGGCCGAGCACCCGGTCCTGATCACCCCCGACTCGCCCACTCAGCGGGTCAGCGGCAGCTTCGCCACCGAGTTCGTCCCGGTGGACCACCTGGAGCGGATGCTCAGCCTGGACAACGCGTTCAACGCCGAGGAACTCCAGGCCTGGGTGGAGCGGGTGCAGAAGGAGGTCGGCGCGGACGCGCACTTCCTGTGCGAGCTGAAGATCGACGGCCTCGCGGTCAACCTGCTCTACCGGGACGGGCGGCTGGAACGCGGTCTCACCCGCGGCGACGGGCGCACCGGCGAGGACGTCACGCTCAACCTGCGCACCCTGGCCGACGTGCCCGAACGCCTGGTCGGCACGGACGGGTACCCGGTGCCGGAGCTGGTGGAGATCCGCGGCGAGGTCTTTTTCACCCTGGTGGAGTTCGCCGAGCTGAACGCCGCGCAGGTGGAGGCGGGCAAACCGCCCTTCGCCAACCCGCGCAACGCGGCGGCCGGCTCGTTGCGGCAGAAGGACCCCAAGGTCACCGCGAGCCGCCCGCTGCGGATGATCTGCCACGGCCTTGGCAAGCGCGCGGGCTTCGAGCCGGAGCGGCAGTCCGACTCCTACAACGCGCTGCAAGCCTGGGGATTGCGGGTGTCCGCGCACACCCGAGTTCTGTCCACAGTGGACGAGGTCACCGCGCACATCGCCTACTGGGGTGAGCACCGGCACGACGCCGAGCACGAGATCGACGGCGTGGTGGTCAAGGTCGACGAGGTCACCCACCAGCGCCGCCTGGGCGCCACCTCCCGCGCCCCGCGCTGGGCGATCGCCTACAAGTACCCGCCGGAGGAGGTCACCACCCAGCTGCTCGACATCCGGGTGAACGTGGGCCGCACCGGCCGGGTCACCCCGTTCGCGGTGACCGAGCCGGTCAAGGTGGCCGGATCGGTGGTCGCGCGAGCCACCCTGCACAACGCCAACGAGGTCCGGCGCAAGGGCGTGCTGATCGGCGACCGGATCGTGCTGCGCAAGGCGGGCGATGTCATCCCCGAGGTGCTCGGCCCGGTGGTGGAGGCCCGCGACGGCAGCGAACGCGAGTTCCTGATGCCGACGGAGTGCCCGGAGTGCGGGGCCACGCTGCGGCCGATGAAGGAGGCGGATGTGGACATCCGCTGCCCGAACGCCGAGTTCTGCCCCGGCCAGCTGCGCGAGCGGCTGTCCTACCTGGCAGGCCGGTCCGCGCTGGACATCGAGGTGCTCGGCTTCGAGGCCGCCGCCGCCCTGGTCGGCTCTACTGTATACACTAACGAGCGCGATCTATTCGACCTGGACGCGGCCAAGCTGGTCCAGGTCCCGCTGTTCCGCACCATGGCCGGCGAGCTGTCCGCGAACGGGCAGAAGCTGCTGGAGAACCTGGAGGCGGTCAAGACCCGGCCGCTGTGGCGGATCCTGGTCGCGCTGTCCATCCGGCACGTGGGCCCCAAGGCCGCCCGGGACCTGGCTCGTGAGCTGGGCTCGATCGAGGCGATCGCGGCGGCCGATGAGGAGCGGTTGGCCGCGGTCGACGGGGTCGGCCCGACCATCGTGGCGGCCGTGCGCGAGTGGTTCGAGGTGGACTGGCACCGCGCGGTGGTCGAAGCCTGGGCCGCGGCGGGTGTCCAGCTGGCCGAGCAGCGCGACGAGTCGGTGCCGCGCACGCTGGACGGACTGTCCATTGTGGTCACCGGCAGCCTGCCGGGCTTCTCCAGGGACGAGGCCAAGGAGGCCATCCTGTCCCGGGGCGGCAAGGCGGTCGGCTCGGTGTCGAAAAAGACCAGCTTTGTCGTGGTCGGCGAGGCACCAGGATCCAAGTACGACAAGGCGGTGCAGCTCAGGGTGCCGGTCCTCGACGAGGACGGCTTCCGGGTGCTGCTGGAATCCGGTCCGGCGGCGGCCACCGAGGTCGCCGCGATCGGTGAGGACGGGAGTGCGCGGGATGGGGATGGGGATTCGGGTCCGCAAGGCTGACCCCGGCGAGATCGAGGCGGTCGGCGCGGTCACCGTGGCGGCCTACGCCGCCGCCGAGGTCATCCCGGAGGGCAGCGGCTATGAGGAGAAACTGCGCGACGCGCAGGCCCGCTCGGACGGCGCGGAGCTGCTGGTCGCGGTGAACGGCGACGGCGCCGTGCTCGGCACGGTCACCGTGGTGCACCCGGGCACGATCTTCGCCGAGATCTCCCAACCGGGTGAGCTGGAGTTCCGGATGCTGGCCGTCGACCCGGCCCAGCGCGGCCGCGGCATCGGCGAGGTGCTGCTCCGCGCGGTGCTGGAACGCGGCCGTGACCTGGGCGTGAGCCGGGTGGTGATGTGCAGTGCGAAGAACATGACCGCCGCGCACCGGCTCTACGAGCGGCACGGGTTCACCCGGTTGCCGTCGCGCGACTTCTCCCCGGTTCCGGGAGTCTGGCTGCAAGGCTTCGTCCGGGAACTCAGCTAGGAGCGAGCAATGCTTCCGCTGCTGCAGTGCTGTCCCAACGGCAACCGACCGGCGGAGGCGCACCCCGCCGTGCCCATCACCCCCTGGCAACTGGCCAGCACGGTGGCCGAGGTCGCCGAACTGGGCGTCACCTCGGTGCACCTGCACCCGAGGGACGCGGTCGGCCTGGAGACCCTGGCCGGCCCCGAACTGGCCACCGTGGTCGCCACCGTGCGCGCCGCGGCCCCCGGCGTGGAGATCGGCGTCAGCACCGGGGCCTGGATCACCCCCGACCCGGTGCGCCGCGCCCAGCTCGTCGCGGGCTGGTCCGGCCTGGCCGCGGGCCGTCCCGACGTGGCCTCGGTGAATGTGCACGAACCCGGCTGGCTGGAGGTCTGCGCGGTGCTGCACCGGGCGGGCATCGGCATCGAACTGGGCGTGTTCACCATCCCGGCCGCCGGCCGCCTGCGGGCCGCCGGTGGCCCGCCACCCGGCACGGTCCGGGTGCTGGCCGAGGTCCAGGAAACCCACCCGGACCGCTCCCTGCCCGCCGCCACCGCCCTGCTCGACGCCCTGGACTTCCTGCCGGACGACCTGCCGATCCTGTTGCACGGCGAGGAGGCCGGCGCCTGGCCGGTCCTGGCCGAGGCCGCCCGCCTGGGGCTGCCGCGCCGGATCGGGTTGGAGGACACGCTGGTGCTGCCCGACGGCGAGCCAGCCGCGGACAACTCGGAGCTGATCCGGGCCGCCCAGGCGTTCTGACCCGGTCAGGTCAGCACCGGTCCGGCCCGTTTCACCGTGCGGATCACCGGCGCGGTCTCCGCGGTGTGCACCTCGTCCAGTCCGCCGATCCGGTCGGTCAGATACCGGTACAGCGCACCGGAATCGCGGCAGGCCACCATCGCGGTCAGGTTGGTCCGGCCGGTGGTGACCGCGCTGAAGACCACCTCCGGGTGGGCGGCGATCGCCGCGGCGACCCGGCGCAGCGCCGAGGGCCGGACGGTCAGCCACAGCCGCGCCTCGGCCCGCAGGCCCAGCGCCGCCGGGGGCAGATCCACCTCGAACACCAGCACTCCGGCGGCGCGCAGGCCCTCGATCCGGCGCTTCACCGTGGACTCCGACCAGCCGGTGGCGGCGGCCAGTTCGGTGTGCCGGGTCCGGCCGTCCCTGGCGAGTGCGGCCAGCAGCGTGTGATCGCCCTCGTCCAGTGCCACCTCGGGGCCGGATTCGCCGAGCAGGGCGTGCGCGCTGACGTCCAGGACCCGGCTGGTGCGCGGCAGTTTGTCCATCAGCAGCTGGTCGCGGGCGGTGTCGGAGCTGGCCTGGACGTTGCAGGAGATCTCGGTGCCGCCGGCGAGCAGGTGCACCCAGAAGGTGTCCGGGCGGCGGGCCAGCGCGGTGGCGATGGGGTCGGCGGCGTCGGGGGTGCAGCGGATGCGCAGGGTCCAGGAGGTGCGGCCGATCAGCGGGCCGTCGACCGAGCCGACCACCCGCAGCACCCCGGCCGCGCGCAGCTTCTGGTACCGGCGGGCCACGGTGTTCTCCGAGACCTCCAGGGCCGCGGCGATCCGGCGGAACGGGGCCCGCCCGTCCGCCCGGAGCCGGCTGACGATTTCCCGCTCCAGCTCGTCCAGCATGACGGATTCCACCGGATCACGGTAAGCCACGGGCGGAAATCCGCACCCCGAGCCAACGCTGGGGGCATGACAACACGGATTCTGGTGACCGGGGCGACCGGCAACGTCGGCCGCGAGCTGCTCGCTCAGCTGTCGGAGGTGGAAGTCGTTACGCCACAACGAGATCGGGTCGATCTGGCGCGGCCGGAGAGCCTGCGGGACTGTCTGCGCGGGGTGGACGCGGTGTTCCTGCTCTGGCCACTGCACAGCGGCGCGGCCCTGCCCGGCGTGCTGGCCGAGATCGCCCGGCACGCGCGCCGGGTGGTGTTCCTGGGTTCGGGCGGGGTGCGCGACCTGAGCATGGACCGGCAGGAGGAGCTGATCCGCCGCTGCGGTCTGGAGTGGACGGTGTTGCGGCCGAGCACGTTCGCGGTCAACACCCGGTGGTGGGCAGGGCAGATCCGGGCCGGGGACCAGGTGCGCGGCAGTCACGGCGGGCTGGGCATGGCGCTGCTGCACGAGGCGGACATCGCGGCGGTCGCGGTGCGCGCGCTCACCGCGGACGGCCATCACGGCCGGGTGTACCGGCTCACCGGGCCCGCGGTGCTCAGCCAGGCCGAGCAGGTGCGGATCCTCGGCGAGGTGCTCGGCCGCCCGCTGCGCTGGGTGGAACTCGACCGGCCCGCCGCCCGCGCCCAGCTGATCGCCGACGGCATTCCACTGTCCTTTGTGGACGTCCTGCTGGATGCCTACGCGACCATGGCCGCCCAGCCCGATCCGGAGATCACCGCTGACGTGGCTGCGGTGACCGGTCGGCCAGCCCGCACCTTCCGGCAGTGGGTGGCCGACCACCGGGCCGAGTTCTAACCCAGGTCGTGCTCGTGCGCGTAGATCACCGCGTGCACCCGGGTGCGCAGTCCGAGTTTGGCCAGCACCCTGGCCACGTGGGTTTTCACCGTGCCCTCGCCCACGCCGAGTTCGGCGGAGATCTCGGCGTTGCTCAGCCCGCGGGCCAAGGCGCGCAACACGGTTCGCTCCCGGCCGGTCAGCGCGGCCAGTTCCGGTCCCGGCGGCGCGGGTGAGAGTTCGGCGAACCGCCGCACCAGGCTGCCGGTCACCTTGGGATCGATCAGCCCGTGCCCCTGGTGGGCCGCCCGGATCGCGCTGGTCAGCAGCTCGGGATCGTTGTCCTTCAACAGGAATCCGGCCGCCCCGGCCCGCAGCGCGCGGTAGAGGTAGTCGTCCAGGTCGAAGGTGGTGAGCACCAGGATCCGGGCCGGGGTGCCTGCCAGCTCCTCGATCGCGGACAGGCCGTCCTGGTGCGGCATCCGGATGTCCATCAGCACCACGTCGGGGCGGCGCCAGCGGGTCAGGTGCACGGCCTCGGCGCCGTTGGCCGCCTCGCCGACGATCTCGATATCGGGTTCGGCGGAGAGCAGCAGGCGCAGTGCCTCGCGCACGGGTTGCTGGTCGTCGGCCAGCAGCACCCGGATCATCGCGGGTCCCAGGGCAGCACCGCGTGCACCCGCCAGCCACCGTCGACCGGCCCCGCCGCACAGGAGCCGCCGAGCAGCTCGGCCCGCTCCCGAAGGCCGCGCAGACCGTGGCCGCCGCTGTTCGACGCCGGCCCGCCCGACCCGTTGTCGCTGACCGTGATCTCCAGCTCCGTCCCGTTCCGCCGCAACTCCACCTCGATCTCCGCCGCGCCCGCGTGCCGCACCGCGTTGGTCAGCGACTCCTGCACGATCCGGTAGGCGTGCTGCCCCAGCAACTCCGGCACCGGCGTGTCCGCCCCGCGCACGGTGATCCGCGGCCCGCCGTGGCCCAGCCGCGCCGTCAGCTCCGGCAGCCGGTCCAGTCCCGGCTCCTCCCGCAGCGCCGCCAGCAACTCGCGGGTCTCGGTCAGCGCCGTCGCGGACAGCTCGGTGATCCGTTCCAGGGCGCCCGGCGCGGCCGTGGGCACCCGGCTGCCCGCCATGGCCTGCAACCGGATTGCGGTCAGGTGGTGGCCCACCGCGTCGTGCACGTCGCGGGCGATCCGCAGCCGCTCGTCCGCGACCACCCGGCCCAGTTCGGCCCGCCGCAGCGAGGCCGCCGACTCCACCCGCTCCCGGTGCAGCCGCAACGCGGTCCCGGCTGCGATCGGGGACAGGCCCAGCAGCAGCGCCTCGGTGATGAACGGGGTCGCGGGCGGGGCGGGCGCGGCGAGACCGTAGAGCACGGTCCAGGTCAGCGACAACGTCACCACCAGCGCGAACCGGTCCCGCCGGTGGTAGACGGCGGAGCAGAACGCGGCCGCGGTGACCGTGCGGCCGGACCAGCCGGGCAGGCCGGTGCCCAGGAAGGCGATCACCGCGCAGACCAGGGCCACGCCGACCGGGTACCGGCGGCGCAGCACCAGCGGCAGGCTCAGCGCCAGGCTGGCCAGCACCGGCGGCCAGGACAGCGTGCCGCGTTCCAGCAGCACGCCGCCGGCCAGGGCGAGGAAGGCGGCCCCGGCCAGGAGGGCGTCCTGGCGCAGGGGCCGCGACAAGGCGATCACGGGGTCAGTGTTCAGGGATTGGCCGGGCAGGTCGTGCCGTTTGGCGGAAGTGCGCCGGTGGTGAAGTAGCGGTGCACGTGGTCCCGCAGGCAGCGGTTGCCGCCGTAGAGGTAGTTCGCGTGCGCGCCGTCCACCGCGATGTGCCGGGAACCGGGCAGCTGCGCGGCCACCCGGCGACCGTAGTCCACTGTGGTCACCGCGTCGTGGATGCCGTCGGCCAGCAGCGACGGCGGCCGGAGCGCGGGCCGGATCGGTTGCGGAGCAAAGGGTTTCACCGCGGGGAAGCCGGTGCACTTGAGCACGTTCACCCACGCGTGCCGCCAGCCCAGCAACGGCGCCACGGTGGCGCGGACATCCGCCACGATCCGGCTCACTTCCGCGTACCCGGTGGGGTAGGGAAAATCCGAGCAGCTGATCAGCCGGTTGACGTCGGTCTCCACCGGGATCGACGGCACGCCAACGAGTTTGCTGGCATCGCCCGCCGCGGCCTCGGCGATGCCCTCGGCCAGCCGCGGCCACTCCCGCTCGAAGTCCGAGAAGGTGCTGGAGATGATCCGCGAGGCCGTGCCCGGCCCGCCGTGCACCGCCCCCGGCGCCGGGATCGGCTGCCGCTCGGCACGGGCCACCAGCTCGGTCCACACCCGCACCAGATCCCGCCCGTGCAGCGCGCAACTCTGGGTGCGATCACACCATTGGGCGAACCGGTGCAGGTTCCGCTCGGTCACCGCGGCCCGCGAGGCCACCCAGTCCCGCTGCGAGCGGTTGGTGTGGTCGTACACGCTGTCCAGGAAGAACCGCCCGGCCCGGTGCGGGAACAGGGACAGGTAGGCCTGGCCGAACACGGTGCCGTAGGAGTTGCCCAGGTAGCGCAACCGGGATTCGCCGAGCGCGGCCCGCAGCGCGTCCAGGTCGTGCGCGACCTGCCTGCTGTCCAGCTTGCCTGCCAGCGGTCCGGCCGCGGCCGTGCAGCTCTCGCCGAAAGCCCGGCTGCGCACGGTGTACTCGTCGAAGGCGGCCTTGGTCGGAAAGGTCCATTCCAGCGGCATGGGGGCCGGACTCGGGCAAGTGATCCCGGCGCTGCGGCCCATCCCACGCGGGTCGAACAGGACCACGTCGTACCACTGGGTCAGGTCGGTGAACTGCTCGCGCAGGTGCGGCAGCAGGTCGATGATCGCGCCCGGCCCGCCGGGGTTGATCACGATGGAGCCGAGGCGGCGGGACTGGTCGCGGGCGGGGAAGCGGGCCAGGCCGAGGTCGAAGCGCGGGCCGGCGGGGGCGGCGTGATCGGTGGGCACGGACAGGGCGGCACACTGGAGGCCGGGGCCGCAGTCCCGCCAGGACAACGAGGGCGGCGGACTCGGCTCGACGGCGTCGGCCATGGGGCTCGGGACGGGCAGGGCACTGGCGGGTTGCCCGATCAGCGCGGCCAGCGTCGCGCCGACCGCCGCGGCGAGCACCCGAAAGGTCAAGTTCACCCGCCCAGGCTCGCCGCCCGGACGGTCCCGCCGCGTCTGCAATCCGGCAGACGCGGGCCGCCGGAACCCGCGCTAGTCGGGCAGGACCACCGCGACGATCCCGGCCAGGTGCGCCAGCCTGGCCACCTCCGCCGCCCGGAACATCGGCCCGCCCGGCCGTCCCACCAACAGCACCCGCTCCGGGTTGCCCAGCGGGGTGGCGGCCAGCTCGGTGCCCAGCTCCTGCCAGGTCTCCGGCACCCACGGCTCCTCGCCGTCGAGCACCGTCGCCTTGTGCAGCGGCAGCCAGGGCAGCTCGATGGCCTTGGTTTCCGGCGCGGCGCTGCTGGCCGCCATCCGGTACGGGCCGTCGCCGTTGACGCCGACCACCACGGCCCAGCCGGCCCGGATGATCCGCGGCACGCCCTCGGTGAACACCGCCAGCCCCTTGCGCGGCTCGGCGGCGATCTCCTCGACCAGTTCCAGCTCACGGTGGGTGTTCAGGATGCCCGCGTACGGCCGGACCGCGTCCACCTCGACGCCCTCGACCGATTCGGCCGCGGTGATCAGCACGTCCGGCAGGCGGCCCGAGGGCAGCTCCACCACCAGGTCGTCGATGGCCACGCCGACCCCGCGTTCGACCACGTCCACGCTGAGAATGTCGGCCCCGATCTCCCCGAGCGCCGACGCGACCGCCCCCAGGGTGCCGGGACGGTCGGGTAGCTGCACGCGGATCAGGAAGGACACGGCCGCCGATTGTCGCAGACCCGGATGACAACGCCGATTCCGCCGTCCACATGTCGGGAGAACCCGCCCAGTTATCCACAGCGTGACCGTCCGACCAACAACCCGTTCGGGACCGCGCATGGGTGCGCCATAGACTCGCCCCGAACAATGCCCCGCATCCGGGCAGCAACTTTCAGGGAGTCCACCAGTGCCCACCATCTCGCGCGACGAGGTAGCGCACCTGGCCAGACTGGCCAGGCTCGCCGTCACCGATGCCGAACTGGACCTGTTCGCCGGCCAGCTGGACGGCATCATCCAGGCGGTGGCCAAGGTCGGCGAGGTAGCCGCCGAGGACGTCCCGCCGACCTCGCACTCGGTGCCGCTGACCAACGTCTTCCGCGCCGACGAGATCGTGCCCTGCCTGTCACACGAGGACGCGCTCGCCGCCGCGCCCGCCAGCGAAGACGGCCGCTTCCGCGTGCCGCGCATCCTCGGGGAGGCGTGATCATGACTGACCTGACCAGGCTCACCGCGGCCGAGCTGGCCGCGAAGATCCACTCGCGGGAGGTCTCCGCGGTGGAGGTCGCCAAGGCGCACCTGGACCGGGTGGCCGCGGTGGACGGCGCGGTGCACGCCTTCCTGCACGTGGACACCGCGGGCGCGCTGGCCGCCGCCGAGGCCGTGGACAAGTCCATCGCCGCCGGAGAGGCCCCGGCCTCGCCGCTGGCCGGGGTGCCGCTGGCGCTCAAGGACGTGCTCACCACCAAGGGCGTGCCCACCACCTGCGGCTCCAAGATGCTCGAGGGCTGGATCCCGCCGTACGACGCCACCGTCACCCGGCGGCTGCGCGAGGCGGGCGTGGTCATCCTCGGCAAGACCAACATGGACGAGTTCGCGATGGGCTCCTCCACCGAGAACTCCGCCTACGGCCCCACTCGCAACCCGTGGGACCTGGACCGCATCCCCGGCGGCTCCGGCGGCGGCTCCTCCGCCTCGCTGGCCGCCTTCGAGGCCCCCCTGGCCATCGGCACCGACACCGGCGGCTCGATCCGCCAGCCCGGCGCGGTCACCGGCACCGTCGGCGTCAAGCCCACCTACGGCGGCGTTTCCCGCTACGGCCTGGTCGCCTTCTCCTCCTCGCTGGACCAGGCCGGGCCGTGCGCGCGCACCGTGCTGGACGCGGCGCTGCTGCACGAGGTCATCGCCGGGCACGACCCGCTCGACTCCACCTCGCTGAACGTGCCGGTGCCACCGGTGGTCGCGGCCGCCCGCCAGGGCGCCACCGGCGACCTGTCCGGCCTGCGCATCGGCGTGGTCAGCGAGTTCAGCGGCGACGGCTACCAGCCGGGCGTGCTGCGCTCCTTCGAGGCCGCGGTGGCCACCCTGGAGAAGCTGGGCGCGGAGGTCGTCGAGGTCTCCTGCCCCAACTTCACCTACGCGCTGCCCGCCTACTACCTGATCGCGCCCAGCGAGTGCTCCTCCAACCTGGCCCGCTTCGACGCCATGCGCTACGGCCTGCGGGTCGGCGGCGACGACCCGTCGCTGGACGCCGAGCAGGTCATGTCGCTGACCCGCGAGGCCGGGTTCGGCGCCGAGGTCAAGCGCCGGGTCATCCTGGGCACCTACGCGCTCTCCGCCGGCTACTACGACGCCTACTACGGCTCGGCGCAGAAGGTCCGCACGCTCATCTCGCGGGACTTCAGCACCGCGTTCGAGCAGGTCGACGTGCTGATCTCGCCGACCACGCCGACCACGGCCTTCCGCATCGGCGAGCGCACCGCCGACCCGATGCAGATGTACCTGGCCGACCTGTGCACCATCCCGGCCAACCTGGCGGGCAACGCGGCGATGAGCGTGCCCAGCGGCCTCTCCGACGAGGACGGGCTGCCGGTCGGGCTGCAGATCATGGCGCCCGCGCTGGCCGATGAGCGGATGTACCGGGTGGCCGCGGCCTATGAGGTCGCGCGCAACGACGCCGAGGGCGGTGCGCAGATCCACCGGGTGCCGGACCTCGCGGCGGGCGTGCGGTGAGCGAACGCAGTGAGCGGGAGGACACCCGCCAGGCGGTCGGCCAGGTGCTGCGGGGACTGGAACTGTTCCCGCTGCCCGAGGGCTGGACGCCGATCGAGGCGCTCGCGGTGGTGAAGTGCCTGGACGCCAGCGGCACGCCCACCTGGTGTACCCGGCGCACCGCCGGGATCAACGACGAGGAACTGCTCGGGACGATGGTGCTCCAGTCCGAGCTGCTCAAGCGGGACATCCTGTCCGACTGGGAGGACGACGGCGATGACGACTGACGTCACGGCAGACCTGCTGCCCTACTCCGACGTGGTCGAGCGCTTCGACCCGGTGCTGGGGCTGGAAGTGCACGTCGAGCTGCACACCAACACGAAGATGTTCTGCGGATGTCCGACACAGTTCGGCGCCGACCCCAACACCCAGGTCTGCCCGACCTGCCTCGGCCTGCCCGGCGCGCTGCCGGTGGTCAACGGCAAGGCGGTCGAGTCGGCCATCCGGATCGGTCTCGCGCTCAACTGCGAGATCGCGGAGTGGTGCCGGTTCGCGCGCAAGAACTACTTCTACCCGGACATGCCGAAGAACTTCCAGACCTCGCAGTACGACGAGCCCATCGCCTTCAACGGCTACCTGGACGTGGTGCTCGACGACGGCGAGATCTTCCGGGTGCAGATCGAGCGCGCGCACATGGAGGAGGACACCGGCAAGTCGCTGCACGTCGGCGGCGCGACCGGGCGCATCCACGGCGCGGAGTTCTCCCTGCTGGACTACAACCGGGCAGGCGTGCCGCTGATCGAGATCGTCACCAAGACGATCCACGACACCGGTGAGCGCGCGCCCGAGGTGGCCCGCGCCTACGTCAGCGCGCTGCGCGACCTGCTCAAGGCCCTCGACGTCTCCGACGTGCGGATGGACCAGGGCTCGCTGCGCTGCGACGCGAACGTCTCGCTGATGCCCAAGGGCAGCACCGAGCTGGGCACCCGCTCGGAGACCAAGAACGTCAACTCGCTGCGCAGCGTCGAGCGGGCCGTGCACTTCGAGATGCGCAGGCACGCCGCGGTGCTGACCAGCGGCGGCGAGGTCATCCAGGAGACCAGGCACTTCGACGAGTCCACCGGCAGCACCAGGGCCGGACGGCGCAAGGAGACCAGCGAGGACTACCGGTACTTCCCGGAGCCCGACCTGGTGCCGATCGCGCCCACCCGGGACTGGGTCGAGGAGCTGCGGGCGACCCTGCCCGAACTGCCCTGGCAGCGCCGCAAGCGCATCCAGCAGGACTGGCAGCTCTCCGACCTGGAACTGCGTGACCTGGTCAACGCGGGCGCGCTGGACCTGGTCGCGGCCACCGTCGAAGCGGGCGCCTCGCCGGATGAGGCCCGCTCCTGGTGGGTGGCCTACCTGTCCCAGCAGGCCAACACCCAGGGCATCGAACTGACCGCGCTGGCCATCACCCCGGCCCAGCTGGCCAGGGTGATCGTGCTGGTGGCCGAGGGCAAGCTGACCAACAAGCTGGCCCGCCAGGTCGTCGACGGCGTGCTCGCCGGCGAGGGTGACCCGGACACCGTGGTGCAAGCCCGCGGCCTGGTCGTGGTCTCCGACGACTCGGCCCTGCTCGCCGCGATCGACGAGGCCCTGGCCGCCCAGCCGGACGTGGCCGAGAAGATCCGCGCCGGCAAGGTCGCCGCGGCCGGCGCCGTGGTCGGCGCGGTCATGAAGGCCACCAAGGGCCAGGCCGACGCCAAGCGCGTCCGCGAACTCATCCTGGAACGCTGCGCCCAGTAGCAAGCTCGTACGACTTGGCCCAACCGGTACGCCCGGTTGGGCCAAGTCGTACGCCGAGTTGGGCCAAGTGGGCAGGGTGGCCTAGTCGTTCCCGCCGCCCCCGCCGCCCTGCGGCGGCAGTACGAACACCCGGTCGTCGCTGGACACCGGTTTGCCGCCGGCCTTGTTCAGCGTGCCCACCCAGGAGTTGCCGTCCGGCGCCAGGTCGACCCCGCCGAGCTGCCCGTAGACGCCCTTCAACGTGGTCTCCGGCCGGCCGGTGAACGCGCCGGTGTTGCTCAGCGCCAGGTTGAACATGCCCGCGCCCGCGGTCAGCGCCACCGACAACCGGTCGGTGTAGGCCGCGCAGCCCGCCACACCAGGGCGGTCCGGCCAGGTCCAGGCCGGGGTGCCCAGCGGCTTGCCCAGGGCGAGCTTGTAGACCACGTCCTGCTTGTCAGCGCGGTCGGTGACCCAGGTGCTGCGGTGGTCGCTGGTGCTGCAGATGCCGCCGGGGCTGGTCAGACCGTTGGCGATGACCGCGCTGGCCGCCGTCGGATTGCCCTCGGCGGGCTTGCCGGAGGTGGTGATCCGCAGGACCTTGCCGGCCAGCGAGGCGGGATCGTTGGCGGCGTTGCCGTTGCCCGCGTTGCCGGTGGCCACCAGCAACGCGCCGGTGCGGTCCTTGGCCAGCGCGCCGCCGTTGTTGCGCGCGCCGCGCGGGATGCCGGTGAGCACCGGCTTGGGGCCGTCACCCTTGGCGATGCGCACCACCCGGTTGTCCGCGCCGGTGGTGATGTAGGCGAAGACCAGGCCGTCCTCGGCGTAGCTGGGCGAGAGCGCCAGGCCGGTCAGCCCGCCGCCACCGGCGCCGTCCACCGGGATGCGGGCGAACTCGACCGGGGCCTGGCCGGGCTGGACCTTGAAGATCCGGCCGCTGACCCGCTCGGCGGCCAGCGCCGACTGCCCGTCCGGCAGCACCGCGACCGCGGCCACCTGGTCCAGGCAGGTCGCCACCACGGCGGGGTCGAAGTCCTTGCAGCCATCCGGCGGCGGCACCGGGGTGTTCGGCCGCTGCTGCTGGCCACCGCCGCTGCCGCCCCCGCCGCCACCGGGCGGCGGACCGCCCTGCGGCTGCAGCCGGGGCTGTTCGGTCCAGTCGGCCTGGCGGACCTCGGGGAAACTCGCGCAGCCGGAGACCAGCAGGGCGAGCGCCACCATCCCGACAAGGGACGTCCGTCGCGTCGAACCCGGGGCTGGCATGGTCACCAGGGTAGGTGGGCGCAGGTGAACCCGGGGTTAGAGTCGGCGGGTGACCCTGACAGTGCTCTTGCCCGACTACCCGGGGGCCGCCGAGCTGGTCTCCGCGATCGACGGGGTGCGGGTGGTCAGTTACGACCCGCAGGACCAGCTCAGCATGCCCGCCGAGGCGGTTGAGGCCGAGGTCTTCGTGCCCCCGTTCCTGGCCTCGCGCAAACTGGTGCCGCTGGCGAAGACCTTCCCGAAACTCAAGCTGGTGCAGCTGCTCAGCGCGGGCGCCGAGGCGTGGATCGGCGCGCTGCCCGAGCACGTGCGGCTGTCCAACTGCCGGGGCGCGCACGGCGGCAGCACCGCGGAATGGGTGGTCGGCGCGCTGCTGTCGATCTACCGCGACTTCCGCGAGTTCGACGCCGCCCAGCGCGCGGGGGAGTGGACCTACCACCCGACCGACACCCTCCAGGACAAGCGGATCCTGGTCGTCGGCGCCGGTGATCTGGGCTACCAGCTCGAACGCAGGCTGACCCCGTTCGACACCGAGGTCACCCTGGTCGGCCGCACCGCGCGGGCGGGCGTGCGTGGCGAGGACGAGCTGCCCGACCTGCTCGGCAACTACGACGTGGTGATCGTGGTGGTGCCGATGACCGAGGACACCCGGCACCTGGTGGACGCCAAGTTCCTGGCCTGCATGGCCGATGGCGCGATCTTCGTCAACGCCGCCCGCGGCCCGGTGGTGGACACCGACGCGCTGCTGGCCGAACTCACCAGCGGCCGCCTGCGCGCCGCCCTGGACGTCACCGACCCGGAGCCGCTGCCTGCCGGCCACCCGCTGTGGACCGCGCCGAACCTGCTGCTCACCCCGCACGTGGCGGGCAGCGTGGCCGGTCAGCACCAGCGGGCGTTCACCATCGTGGCCCGGCAGATCGCCCAGTTCGCCGCCGGCCAGGACCCGGACAACCTGATCCGCGGCAGCTACTGACCCAGCCCGGCCGCCACCGGGCCCAACCTCCGCGGCGAGGCCGATCTCACAGGCCCGCGCGCTGACCAGCGCCGTTGCCGCGTCCACCGCTCGCGCGCCGAACCCCGGCCCACCGCCCGGGTCGCCGAAGTGGCCCGGATCACCTAGCCTGCTTGGGCGTGAGCACTCACGACAGCGGCCCCGGCACCAGCGGGGGCGCGCACCACTTCGACGACGCGGGCTACACGGCCACCGGAACCACGGCGGCGCTGCCCGTTGACCAGGCCGGCGGTGCGGACACCGTGCGGCGCAAGCCCTTCGCGTGGAACGGTGGCGCCGACCTCGGGCTGCTCGTCCTGCGCCTGGTGCTCGGTGGCACGTTCATCGCGCACGGCGCGCAGAAACTCTTCGGCGCGTTCAACGGACCGGGCATCAGCGGATTCGCCAAATTCCTGGAGTCCTTCGGGTTCCAGCAGACCCGGATCCTGGCCTACGTCACCGGGATCACCGAGCTGGGCGGCGGCGCGCTGATCGTGCTCGGCTTCCTGACCCCGCTCGGCGCGGCCGGACTGCTCGGCGTGATGATCAACGTGGTCACGCTGAAGTGGAACAACGGCTTCTTCCTCGGCTCCACCGGCACCGGCTTCGAGTTCGACCTGGTGCTCGGCGCCCTGGCCGCCGCGCTGCTCTTCCTCGGCCCCGGCCGCGCCGCGCTGGACAACGGCCGCGCCTGGGCGCGCGTCCCACTCCCGTGGGGCGTGCTCTTCCTCCTGGTCGCGGCAGGCTCCTCGGTAATCACCCTGGTAGTCCTCCGCTAACCCACTCCGCTCGTCAATTTGGCCCAACTGGTACGCCCAGTTGGGCCAAATTGGCGTCCCAGTTGGGCCAACTGGCCGTTATTTGCCGGGGTCGCGGACGGCGCCGGTGGCGGCTGAGGTGGCCAGCCGGGCGTAGGCGCGCAGGGCCTTGGACACCGGGCGCTGCCGGTCCACCGGCTGCCACGGGTTCTCGCTGGCCTCCATCTTGGCCCGCCGCTCGGCCAGCACCGCCGCGTCCACCAGCAGTTCCAGCTTGCGCTGGTGCACGTCGATGACGATCTCGTCCCCGTCCTGGACCAGCCCGATCAGCCCGCCGTCGGCCGCCTCCGGCGAGATGTGCCCGACCGAGATGCCCGAGGACCCGCCGGAGAAGCGGCCGTCGGTGATCAGCGCGCACACCTTGCCCAGCCCGGCGCCCTTGAGGAACGCGGTGGGGTGCAACATCTCCTGCATCCCCGGCCCGCCCGAGGGGCCCTCGTAGCGGACCACCACGACCTCGCCGGGCTGCACCTGCTTGCCCAGGATCGCCGAGACCGCCTGCTCCTGGCTCTCCACCACCCGGGCCGGGCCGCGGAAGACCCACAGCTCCTCGTCGATGCCGGCGGTCTTGATCACCGCGCCGTCCTCGGCCAGGTTGCCGCGCAGCACCGCCAGGCCGCCGTCCTTGGTGTAGGCGTGCTCCCGGTCCCGGATGCAGCCGCCCGCCGCGTCGGTGTCCAGCGAGGACCAGCGGTTCTCGGTGGAGAATGCCTGGGTGGTGCGCACCCCGCCGGGCGCGGCGTGGAACAGCTCCACCGCCTCGGCCGAGGGCGATTCGGCGCGGATGTCCCAGGCGCCCAGCCACTCGTCGATGTTCGCGCTGTGCACCGTGTGCACCGCGCGGTTGAGCAGCCCGCCGCGGTCCAGTTCGCCCAGGATGGCCGGGATGCCACCGGCCCGGTGCACGTCCTCCATGTGGTAGTCGGAGTTCGGGCTGACCTTGGCCAGGCAGGGCACCCGGCGGCTGACCGCGTCGATGTCGGCCATGGTGAAGTCGATCTCCGCCTCGTGCGCGGCGGCCAGGATGTGCAGCACCGTGTTGGTCGAGCCGCCCATGGCCACGTCCAGGGCCATCGCGTTCTCGAACGCGGCCCGGTTGGCGATGTTGCGCGGCAGCGCGGATTCGTCGTCCTGCTGGTAGTACCGCTTGGCCAGCTCCACCACGGTGGTGCCGGCCCGCTCGAACAGCGCCCGGCGGGCGGCGTGCGTGGCCAGGGTGGATCCGTTGCCGGGCAGGGACAGCCCGAGCGCCTCGGTGAGGCAGTTCATCGAGTTCGCGGTGAACATGCCGGAACAGGAGCCGCAGGTCGGACAGGCTGAGCGCTCCACAATGGACAGGCCCTCGTCATCGACGTCCGGGCTGGCCGAGGCGGCGATCGCGGTGATCAGGTCGGTGGGCGCCTGGGCGACCCCGTCCACCACCACGGCCTTGCCTGCCTCCATCGGCCCGCCGGAGACGAAGACCACCGGGATGTTCAGCCGCAGCGCGGCCATCAGCATGCCGGGGGTGATCTTGTCGCAGTTGGAGATGCACACCAGCGCGTCCGCCGCGTGGCCGTTGACCATGTACTCCACCGCGTCCGCGATCAGCTCGCGGGAGGGCAGCGAGTAGAGCATGCCGCCGTGCCCCATGGCGATGCCGTCGTCCACCGCGATGGTGTGGAACTCCCTGGCCACCCCGCCGGCCTCGGCGATCTTCTCGGCCACGATGTCCCCGAGGTCGCGCAGGTGCACGTGGCCCGGCACGAACTGGGTGTAGGAGTTGGCGATCGCCACGATCGGCTTGCCGAAGTCGGAATCGGTCATACCGGTGGCGCGCCACAGCGAACGGGCGCCTGCCGCGTTGCGGCCGTGGGTGGTCACGCGGGAGCGGAGCGGGGGCACTGCTCCTCCTTAACGGGGTTCGTCAGTCTTTGCCGGGTTCGGTCGTGCCGGACTCGCCGAAGCGGCCGCCACTGGCCTGGGCCAGCGCGTCCAGATCGCGCACCCGCACCGCGGGCAGCGTGACCTCGGACTCGTCGGCCAGCACGGCCTTCACGCCGGAGCGCTTGGTCAGTCGCAGCGAGGCGATGTCCGACCAGGCGATGCTGCGGGCGCCGAACATCGTGCGGATGCGCACCTGTTCGGCGTCGACCACGGTCCTGGTGCGGATCACCCACAGGACCAGTGCGATTGGCACCAGGTAGATCACCTGGAGCCCCGGCGCGCCGAAGGCGAGTGGTGTCGCGCACAGGAACAGCAACGCCACCGGAATCATAGCCGTGGTGGGGATCCGGAAAATCAGTCCGCTCACGGAACCGATCCTCCCACGTGCGTGAACACCCCCTGTCGAAGGTTCTATGTCCCTCGGTCGTGTCCAACATGCGGGAGTACCGTCCCGCAGAGTTGACGCCTGTCCCGGCCAAGGACTAGCGTCGACAGGGTGCAGCGCAAGACTTTCCTCCTCGTACTTCCCAGGCGCGTCGACGCCTAGGAAGCACTCGTCGACGCGCAACCCTCGTATGGCCGACCCGGGCCGACGAGGGTTTTTTGTTGCCCTTAGCTTGCTCACACCGAACACGAGGCAGACCCGATGACCCAGGTGAGGCCCACGCCGCCGCCCCCGCCGTCCCAGGGGGCAAGACCCCGCCCGACCCCGCCGGCCGGCGCTCCGGTCCGGGTGACCGGCGCGCAGTCGCTCGTGCGTTCGCTCGAGTCGGTGGGCTGCGAGATCGTCTTCGGCATCCCCGGCGGCGCCATCCTGCCCGCCTACGACCCGCTGCTGGATTCCACCAAGCTGCGGCACATCCTGGTCCGGCACGAGCAGGGCGCGGGCCACGCCGCCTCCGGGTACGCCCACGCCACCGGCCGGGTGGGTGTGTGCATGGCCACCTCCGGACCTGGCGCGACCAACCTGGTCACCCCGATCGCCGACGCCTACATGGATTCCATCCCGATGGTCGCGATCACCGGTCAGGTGGCCCGCTCCTCCATCGGCACGGATGCCTTCCAGGAAGCCGACATCTGCGGCATCACCATGCCGATCACCAAGCACAACATCCTGGTGACCGAGGCCGCGGACATCCCGCGCGCGATCGCCGAGGCATTCCACATCGCCAGCACCGGCCGGCCCGGCCCGGTCCTGGTCGACCTGCCCAAGGACATCCTGCAGGCCACCACCTCCTTCACCTGGCCGCCGGAGATGCGGCTGCCCGGCTACCGGCCGACCACCAAACCGCACGGCAAGCAGGTGCGCGAGGCGGCCAAGCTGATCGCCGCGGCCAAGCGCCCGGTGCTCTACGTCGGCGGCGGCGTGGTCCGCGGCCAGGCCAGCGCCGAACTGCTCGACCTGGCAGAGCTGACCGGCATCCCGGTGGTCACCACGCTGATGGCCCGCGGCGCCTTCCCCGACTCGCACCGCTCGCACCTGGGCATGCCGGGTATGCACGGCACGGTCGCCGCGGTGGCCGCGCTGCAGCGCTCGGACCTGCTGATCACCCTGGGCGCGCGTTTCGACGACCGGGTCACCGGCCAGCTGGGCACCTTCGCGCCGGACGCGCAGGTCATCCACGCCGACATCGATCCGGCCGAGATCTCCAAGAACCGCAAGGCCGATGTGCCGATCGTGGGCGATGTGAAGGACATCATCGCCGACCTGGTCCCGGCGGTGCGCGCCGAGTACGACGGCGGCACCAGGGCGGACATCTCCGCCTGGTGGACCATGCTCAACGACATCCGCGGCTCGTTCCCGCTGGGTTATGACTGGCCCGCCGACGGTTCGCTGTCCCCGCAGTACTGCATCGAGCGGATCGGCGCGCTGGTCGGGCCGGACGCGGTCTACACCGCGGGCGTCGGCCAGCACCAGATGTGGGCCGCCCAGTTCGTCAAGTACGAGAAGCCGGCCACCTGGATCAACTCCGGCGGGCTGGGCACCATGGGCTTCGCCGTGCCCGCGGCCATGGGCGCCAAGGCGGGCCTGCCGGACACCCAGGTCTGGGCCATCGACGGCGACGGCTGTTTCCAGATGACCAACCAGGAACTGGCCACCTGCGCGATCGAGGGCATCCCGATCAAGGTCGCGGTGATGAACAACGGCAACCTGGGCATGGTCCGGCAGTGGCAGAACCTCTTCTACTCCGAGCGCTACTCCAACACCGACCTGGGCACGCACAAGCACCGCATCCCGGACTTCGTGCTGCTGGGCGAGGCGCTGGGCTGCGCCGGTCTGCGCGCGGAGACCAAGGACGAGGTCGACTCGGTGATCCAGCAGGCGATGGAGATCAACGACCGCCCGGTCGTGATCGATTTCGTGGTGGGCAAGGACGCGCAGGTGTGGCCGATGGTGGCCGCCGGCACCGGCAACGACGAGATCATGGCCGCGCGTGGCATCCGCCCGCTGTTCGACGAAGACGAGGTGTGAGGCGATGACTCGGCACACGCTCAGCGTGCTGGTGGAGAACAAGCCCGGTGTGCTCGCCAGGGTGGCCGGACTGTTTTCCCGGCGGGGCTTCAACATCGAGAGCCTCGCGGTCGGCCCGACCGAACACCCCGAGGTGTCCCGGATGACCATTGTGGTCGCCGTGGAGTTGCTGCCGCTGGAGCAGGTCACCAAGCAGCTCAACAAGCTCGTCAACGTCATCAAGATCGTTGAGCTGGACGGGGCCACCTCGGTGCGCCGGGAACTGTTGCTGGTCAAGGTCAGGGCCGACGCCACCGTGCGCAGCCAGGTGCTGGAGACCGTGCAGCTCTTCCGCGCCAAGGTGGTCGACGTCTCGCCGGAGGCGCTGACCGTCGAGGCCACCGGCACCGCCGACAAGCTCGACGCCCTGCTGCGCATGCTGGAGCCCTACGGCATCAGGGAGATGGTCCAGTCCGGCATGGTGGCCATCGGCAGGGGCGCCCGTTCCATCACCGCGACCGCGGTCCGTTGAGATAACGCACGACAGGAGAAGCAAGAGCAATGAGTGTCGAGATCTTCTACGACGACGACGCCGACATCAGCGTGATCCAGGGGCGCAAGGTCGCGGTGATCGGCTACGGCAGCCAGGGCCACGCGCACGCGCTGAGCCTGCGCGACTCGGGCGTGGACGTCCGCATCGGCCTGCCGGAGACCAGCAAGTCCCGGGCCAAGGCCGAGGAGGAGGGCCTGCGCGTCCTCACCCCCGCCGAGGCCTCCGCCGAGGCGGACCTGATCATGATCCTGGCGCCGGACACCGCGCAGCGGCACATCTACGCCAAGGACATCGCGCCCAACCTCAACGACGGCGACGCGATCTTCTTCGGGCACGGCTTCAACATCCGCTACGGCCTGATCACCCCGCCGTCCAATGTGGACGTCGCCATGGTCGCGCCGAAGGGTCCCGGCCACCTGGTCCGCCGCCAGTTCGTCGACGGCAAGGGCGTGCCCTGCCTGATCGCGATCGAGCAGGACGCCACCGGCAACGGCCAGGCGCTCGCGCTCTCCTACGCCAAGGCCATCGGCGGCAGCCGGGCCGGCGTCATCAAGACCACCTTCACCGAGGAGACCGAGACCGACCTCTTCGGTGAGCAGGCGGTGCTCTGCGGCGGCGCCAGCGCGCTGGTGCAGGCCGGCTTCGAGGTGCTGACCGAGGCGGGCTACGCCCCCGAGATCGCCTACTTCGAGTGCCTGCACGAGCTGAAGCTGATCGTCGACCTCATGTACGAGGGCGGCATCGCGCGCCAGCGCTACTCCATCTCCGACACCGCCGAGTACGGCGACCTGACCCGCGGCCCGCGCGTGATCACCGCCGCGGTCAAGGAGGAGATGAAGAAGATCCTGACCGAGGTGCAGGACGGCACCTTCGCCCGGGAGTGGGTGGCCGAGGACGACAACGGCCGCGCCAACTACCGCAAGCTCCAGCAGGAGGGCGAAGCTCACCCGATCGAGGAGACCGGCAAGAAGCTCCGGGCGCTCATGTCCTGGGTCGACCGCCCCATCACCGAGACCGCCTGACGTCTGCAACCAGCACAGAGCGAACGCCGTCCACCCTGGAGTGGGCGGCGTTCGCGCTGTTCAGGGGGTTACGGAGGGTGATCCGAGATCCCACCCGATCAGTTCATTTCACTCGGTAATTTGCTTATTTAGCATGGAGTTGACAAGTGATCCGCAGTCAGCCGGCAGGGCTTGGGACCCCGGCCCGGCAGCAGGGAGACGGCGGAAGCGCCGCCTCATGACGACGCGGGGAGCGTGCAAAGCCATGACCGGCAACATGACCGGTGGCCTGGACGAGTCTGTCCGAACCCACCTGGCCAAGTTGTTCACCCTCATCCACACCCTCGACGACCCGGACGTGGCCGAGCTGGCCAGGGCAGAGATGCCCCGCCTCATCTCCGCGTTGAAGCTCGTGCTGGACGCGCACGAACCGGACGAGTACGGCCACTGCCGCCAGTGCCAGCCAGGCAAACGCCGCCACCGCCTCCCGTTCGAGCCCTGCCGCGCCTACGACAGCGCCCAGCGCTTCCTGGCCGTGGAACGCGGCCTGCCGCAGATGCTGGTCGCGGCCCAGCACACCGCCTTCGCCGACAGCCGCCCCCGCCACGCCCTGCACTAGCCCACACCCGCCCCCGACGCCCCAGTCCCCACCCGGCCGCCCCACAACGCCCAACGCGGCGTACAACAACGGCCAACACGCGGCCCACAACGGCCAACACGCGGTACGAGAACGGCCAACACTCCCGGCGAAGCCCCACCCGCCCCGAGTGTTGGCCGAAGTCGTACGCCGGGTTGGCCGTTCTTGTACGCCGGGTTGGCCGGAGTGGTACGGCGGATTGGCGCGCGCCGGGAGGCAAGACCTACCCGGGATGCGACGAAGGTCGCTTGCCGCACCAGCACCGCATCCACCAGGCTGCGCGGCAGCGGTGCGGTGGAGTGCCGCTGTTCTGGCGATGCCGTTGACCGCCGGTGCGGTAACCCGGTCATGGTCGATGAAGTGGACGCCGCGGTCCTGCACATCGGTAACGCAAGTTGATGCAACCTGCACAAGACCGCTCCGACGTGTCCAGCGAAGCTGATCCGTTCGGCGGCAGTGACGGTGGGCGCTATCACTCACCGTAGTCAGCGGCGGGTGGCCGCGCGCTCGCGGCCGGGCCTGGACAGCATGATCGGCACGGACCCAGGGATGGTCCGTGCCGACCATGTCCGCCACAAAGTCCTCGCCCCACAACGCCTTCGCCCGCCGCGGAAGCTCTGGCCGGGCGCGGAATCGCCGGCCTGCCGCGAAAATCCGGTCCGCCGCGGAAAATTCGGCCTGGCGCAGCAGTTCCGGTCCGGCGGGCTGGGTTCAGGCCACCACGCCGGGGGCCACCCGCAGGCGATGCCGGGCCCGCTGCACGGGGATGTCGTCCTGGCCCGGCGGGGGGCTACTGGGCCAGGACGACAGCTCAGGGGAGGGCGAATCCTCGACCAGGCACAGCTGGACGTAGGCGATTCGCCAGGTGGGGCAAGGCCATTCGCCGCCAAGGCCCCAGCTGGGGCGGCATAACCGGCAGCGTCGGCGTTTCTTCCGGCCGACGGCGCGGTGCTGGGCGAGCAGGAACTGCCAGCCGTGCACGGTGCGCAGCAAGGCGTTGCGGGCGGCGGGGTCGGGCTGGGTCGCGGCGAGTTCGGCCAGCTCGGCGAGCCGGGTGGCCACCGCGCGGTAGCACTCGCGGCCGCGGGTCGTGCAGCGATCCGGCGGCTCGTGCACATCCAGGATGGGCCTGCCTGACGACCACACGGTCTCCACCGCCCCTAACTTGAGTAGTCTGCGTCACCGAGCGCTTACGACCGGTGGTCGCCGCCGATTTCGGAGAGCGACGACGTGGGTACCTAGCGTGCAAGACGGGCGCCCAGAAATGCAACGTACATACTGCGAAAGACACGATCGGGTGAGAGTGTCGTCCTGCAAACCACAAGCGATTGCAGCTAGCTAGCCTGGGCGGGCACACTGCGCGAGTTCCCTCTCACTGCGTGTCACGGCGGGCGGCCGGCACCGCGCCACGGGCGCGCCGCGAACTCGCGAACTTGCCCGGAGGCCAGGAGATGTCCACCAGTCACAGCCCGACCGTGCGCCGAAGGCGGCTGGCCTCCGAGTTACGGCGCCTACGGGAAAGCTCGAACCTCACCTGTGAGGAGGTCGCGGCGCACCTGGAGTGCTCGGCGGCCAAGGTGAGCCGGATCGAGACCGGCCGCACCGGGGTCAACCCGAGGGATGTGCGGGACATGCTGGTGCTCTACGGCGTCGAGGGTGAACGGCAGAACGCGCTGATCGACCTGGCCCGGATGGCAAAACTCAAGGGCTGGTGGCACAACTACGGCGACGTGCTCACCGGCGGGTTCGCCGGGATGGAGGCGGAGGCGTCCTCGATCCGCACCTTCGAGTCCCTCGTGGTGCCGGGGCTGCTGCAGACCGAACGGTACGCGCTGGCGGTCTTCCGCGCGGTGCGGCCCAAGGCCGCGCCCAACGAGGTCGAGCGCCGGGTCTCCGCCCGGATGGCTCGCCAGGGACTGCTCTCCTCCGACCACGGACCCAAGTACTGGGCCGTGCTGGACGAGGGCGCGCTGCGGCGGCGGGTGGGCGACGCCGACGTCATGCGCGAACAGCTCGACCGGCTGGTGAAGATGAGTTCGCTGCCGAACGTGGAGATCCAGGTGCTCCCGTTCAGCGCGGGCGGGCACGCGGCCTCCGACGGCCCGTTCGTCATGCTCGGCTTCCCCGATCCGCTGGACCCGACCGTGGTCTACGTGGAGAGCCTCACCAGCGCGCTCTACCTGGAGAAGCCGGAGGAGATCCGGTTGTACAGCACGGTTTTCGACCACGTCCGCGCCGCGGCGCTGGGCACCGAGGAATCGGTCGCCCTGATGGCCGCCATGGCGGAGGAGCTCGCATGAGCAGGAGGCAGGCCATCCGGCGCTGCGCTCGACCATCGCACCATCTGTTATCCGGCAAGGAGCAAGTCATGTTGGCCAGCTACAACACCGAATCGCTTTCCTGGCGCGTCAGCAGCTACAGCGGCGGCGGCAACAACTGCGTCGAGGTCGCGCTGCCCGCCGCGGCGGCCGCGGTGCGGGATTCCAAGAACCGTGCCGGCGGCGCGCTGACCTTCAGTCGCGCGCAGTGGCACGGCTTCCTCGCCAGTGCCCCGGCCCTGCACGGGTCCCGGGCGTGACTGGGCAGCACCCCAGCACGGCAGTGCCGAACACCGCGGCGCCTAACAGCAAGGTCCCGGTCTATGACGACAAGGCCGGGATCCGGGACACGCTCGACTTCTCCCAGGCGCAGTGGCTCTCCAGTGAGGAGGACCCGGACGGCACCGGCAAGGTGGAGATCGCCTTCGTCGACTCCGCCGGGACCACCTACATCGGGATGCGCAACAGCGCGCAGCCCGAGGGGCCGACCCTGGTTTTCACCACCAGCGAATGGGAAGCGTTCCTGGCCGGGGCCAAGGACGGGGAGTTCACCGAACCCTGGTGAGTCCTGGCCCTGGTGAACATCGGGTGGAGCGGGGGTGACCAAGCTCGCCCCCGCCACCTGAAACATGCCGGTAACACCGCAGCTAGACTGCGGCTTTCCCGCTCGGGGCACAACGCGGTGACCCGGACCAAGGCAATCCGTCCTCTCAGGAGCGCACCGGTGACCAACCCCAACCGCCCCGTCGTTTTGATCGCGGAGAAGCTCGCGCCCTCGGTGCTCGAGGTGCTCGGCGACGACGTCGAGATCCGGCACGTCGACGGCACCGACCGCACCGCGCTGCTGTCCGCGGTGGCCGAGGCCGACGCGCTGCTCGTGCGCTCGGCGACCAAGGTCGACGCCGAGGTGTTCGCCGCGGCCGGCAAGCTCAAGGTCGTGGCCAGGGCCGGTGTCGGCCTGGACAACGTCGAGGTGCCCGCCGCCACCGCGCGCGGCGTGATGGTGGTCAACGCGCCCACCTCCAACATCGTCTCCGCCGCCGAGCACGCGGTCGCGCTGCTGCTCGCGGTGGCCCGCAACATCGCCCCGGCCGACGCCAGCCTGCGCACCGGCCAGTGGAAGCGCAGCGCCTACGGCGGCGTGGAACTCAACGGCAAGACCGTCGGCGTGGTCGGCCTCGGCAAGATCGGCCAGCTCTTCGCCCAGCGGATCGCCGCCTTCGGCACCACGCTGATCGCCTACGACCCCTACGTGGCCCCGGCCCGCGCGGCCCAGCTCGGCATCGAGCTGGTCAGCCTGGACGAGCTGCTGGAGCGCGCGGACGCCTTCTCCATCCACCTGCCCAAGACCCCGGAGACCCTGGGTCTGATCGGCAAGGAGCAGCTGGCCAGGACCAAGAAGGGCGTGCTCATCGTCAACGCCGCCCGCGGCGGGCTGATCGACGAGGCCGCGCTGGCCGACGCCATCCGCGAGGGCCAGGTCGGCGGCGCCGGCATCGACGTCTTCGCCACCGAGCCGTGCACCGAGAGCCCGCTCTTCGAGCTGCCCAAGGCCGTGGTGACCCCGCACCTTGGCGCCTCCACCGGCGAGGCCCAGGACCGCGCGGGCACCGACGTGGCCCGGTCCGTGGTGCTCGCGCTGCGCGGGGACTTCGTGCCGGACGCGGTGAACGTGCAGGGCGGCGGCGTGGTCGGCGAGGAGGTCCGGCCGTACCTGCCGCTGACCCAGAAGCTGGGCGCGGTGCTGGCCGCCTTCGGCGCCAACAAGGCCCCGGTCTCAGTCACCGTCGAGGTGCGCGGCGAACTGTCCACTGAGGACGTCCGGGTGCTGCCGCTGGCCGCGCTGCGCGGGGTGTTCGCGCACCTGGTCGACGAGCAGGTCACCTTCGTCAACGCGCCCAAGCTGGCCGCCGACCTCGGGGTGGACGTGCGGGTGGTCACCGAGTCCGAGAGCGCCAACCACCGCAGCCTGGTGACCGTGCGCACGGTCGGCGCGGACGGCACCGCCTACAGCGTCTCCGGCTCGCTCAGCGGCCGCAACCAGGTGGAGAAGCTGGTCGAGGTCAACGGCCGCAGCTTCGACCTGCGCGCCGAGGGCCACGTGCTGCTGCTGGAGTACCCGGACCGCCCCGGCGTGATGGGCACCGTGGGCACCCTGCTCGGCGAGGCCGGGGTCAACGTGGAGGCCGCGCAGATCTCCCAGACCCGCGACGGCGCGGACGCCACCATGCTGCTGCGGGTGGACCGCCCGGTCGACGCCGGCGTGCTGGAGCCCATCGGCGCCACCGTCGGCGCGCGCACCGTGAAGGCCATCGCCTTCTAACCCGACCCACAACGGCCAACACCAGGTACGACAACGGCCAACACGCGGTACGACAACGGCCAACACACCGCCTGCAACGGCCAACACGCCGGTCGGGTTCGCACCCGCGCGCGTGTTGGCCGTTGTTGTACGGGGTGTTGGCCGTTTTGGTACCTGGCGTTGGTCGATATGGGCGGGACCGACGGAAGACCGTGGAGTCCGGCGGGTTCTGGTGGCAGCATTCGGCGTATGTGGATCTCCAGGGGTCGGGATGCTCTCCGGCGCGGGTGACGGCGCCGGGGACTACGCGTGGCTGGCCGAGCTGCCGCTGGGGGCGGCGTTCGCACTGGCCTTCGTGCGCGGGGTCGACGAGGCCGAGGTGCTGCGCCGGTTCGGGGCCGATCCGGACACGGCCCGGCCGATGACGCTGGACGCGATCGACCGGGCGCAGCAGGACGCGCTGCCCGAGTCGTTGCTGCTGGCCGCGGTGACCAAGGTGAGCGACTGGGTGCTGGTGCTGGAGCCGAACGGGTTCCAGTCCACTTTGGACGAGGTGCTCTCGGTGGTCTCCGCGGGCGGCGAGGTGCTCTCGGTCTACCGCAACCTGGACTCGGTCGGGCAGATCAGCCACGCGGTGGACGGCGGCCTGCGCACCGCCTTCGACCAGCTGGTGCCGTACCTGCGCTGGGGCAGCCTGCCGGACGCGCTGCTGCCGGTGATGCTGGCGGTCGGCCTTGATCCGGATGGTGGGACCGCGCCCGATCCGGACGCCGCCGCGCTGGCACTGGCGGAGCGGGTCACCGGCGTCCGGCTGAGCCCGGAAACCCTCTCCGGAACGCTGCCGACGGTGGTGCTCTCCGCCCGCGAGCCGGAGTGAGACCAAGCCGCCTACTCACCCAGACGAGTGGACTTTGGGCAAACATCGGCCACGCCCCGCTGGCAGCCGGTTTCGCCCCCGGAAGCCCGGTTAGGCTGCCATCCTCCCGCCCCACGGCGGGACTTCGTCGGTTGAGACGGGCTTTCCACCCTTCGAAACGGCCAAAATCGGGCTCCCTTGACGGGGGAAACCCGATCGGGTGTCCCGCAGTACGGGAGAGATCGGTCGGAAAGCGTGTCCGGACTGCGTTTTCCAGCCCCTCAGCCGGTAACCTGCGCGCAACGGTTTGTCCCTGTAGGTGGGGCAACTAGCCAGGAGGTGTGTGCATGCGGCTCGCGGTGATCCCAGGAGATGGGATCGGCCCCGAGGTGATCGCTGAAGCGCTCAAGGTGCTCGGTGAGGTCCTTCCGACCGCGGAGATCACCCGCTTCGACCTCGGTGCGGCCCGCTGGCACGCCACGGGGGAGCTATTGCCTGAATCCGTGCTGGGCGAGCTGCGCCAGCACGACGCGATCCTGCTGGGCGCGGTGGGCGACCCGTCGGTGCCCAGCGGCATCCTCGAACGAGGGCTGTTGCTGCGCCTGCGTTTCGAGCTTGACCACCACGTCAACCTGCGTCCGGCGCGGCTCTACCCCGGCGTGCGCAGCCCGCTGGCCGACTCGCCAGAGGTCGACATGGTCGTGGTGCGCGAGGGCACCGAGGGCCTCTACGCCGGCAACGGCGGCCTGCTGCGCAAGGACACCCCGCACGAGATCGCCACCGAGGTCAGCATCAACACGCTGTTCGGGGTCGAGCGCGTGGTGCGGGATGCCTTCGCCAGGGCCTCCAACCGGCCGCGCAAGCACCTCACCCTGGTGCACAAGACCAACGTGCTCACCTACGCGGGCCAGTTGTGGTCGCGGGTGGTCGAGGAGGTCTCGCTGCAGTACCCGGACGTCTCCGTGGCCTACCAGCACGTGGACGCCACCACGATCCACCTGGTCACCGACCCGGGCCGGTTCGACGTGATCGTCACCGACAACCTCTTCGGCGACATCATCACCGACCTGGCCGCGGCGGTCACCGGCGGCATCGGCCTGGCGGCCAGCGGCAACATGGACGTCACCCGGCGCAACCCGAGCATGTTCGAGCCGGTGCACGGCTCCGCCCCGGACATCGCGGGGCAGGGCGTGGCCGACCCGACCGCGGCGGTGCTCTCCGTCGCGCTCATGCTCGACCACCTCGGCGAGCCCGAGTCCGCCCGCCGGATCGAGGCCGCGGTGGCCTTCGACCTGGCCACCAGGGACCACACGGCGCCCGGCGCGACCTACGCGGTCGGCGACCGGCTGGCCGCGCTGGTGAGTTCCGGGCAGCGCACCGGAGCCTGATCCCCCAAGCCCAACGGGCCCCGATCGTCCTAAGTGGACGGTCGGGGCCTGTTGTGTTGTAGGTCGTGTTTGGTGGATATTGATCGCGACCAAGGTCCACCAAACACGACCTAGGTGAAGCCCCCCGTGATGACGGGCAACACGGGGGGCTTCGGGGTCGTCCGGTGGGCTGGCGGGCCGCACCGGACGACTGGCAGGCCGACTCGGGTCCTGGGGGAAACCGTCGACGGCCGGGTCTGGGGGGCTAGATCGGGATGCTCTTGAACTCCGCCACCCGCGCGGTCAGCGCGATCTCGGTGGGTAGTCGTTCCATCGAGGAGGCGCCGAAGAATCCGGCCACCCCCTCGGTCCGGGCCAGCACGTACCCGGCGTCGGCGGGTTCGGCGATCGGGCCGCCGTGGCAGAGCACCAGGATGTCCGGGTTCACCGCCACCGCCGCGTCCCGCATGGCCTGCACCCGTTCCACCGCCTCGTCCAGGGACACCGCGGTGGCCGCGCCGATCGAGCCCTTGGTGGTCAGGCCCATGTGCGGCACCAGCACATCCGCGCCCGCCGCGGCCATCGCGGCGGCCTGGTCCGGGTCGAAGACGTACGGTGCGGTGAGCAGATCCCGTTGCGCGGCAAGGCGGATGAGGTCGACCTCCAGATCGAAGCCCATCCCGGTCTCCTCCAGGTTGGCCCGGAACACCCCGTCGATCAGGCCCACCGTGGGGAAGTTCTGCACGCCGGCGAAACCGAGCGCGGCCAGCTGGTCCAGGAAGTGCGGCATGACCCGGAACGGATCCGTGCCACAGACCCCGGCCAGCACCGGGGTGTGCCGCACCACCGGTAACACCTCGCCCGCCATCTCCAGCACGATCGCGTTCGCGTCGCCGTAGGGCATCAGCCCGGCCAGCGAACCGCGGCCGTTCATCCGGTACCGGCCGGAGTTGTAGATGATCAGCAGGTCCGCGCCACCGGCCTCGGCGCACTTGGCGGAGAGGCCGTTGCCCGCGCCCGCGCCGATGATCGGCCTGCCCTGTTCCACTGTGGACCGCAATCCGGCCAGGATTTCCTCGCGGCTCATCGCGCTGGCCCTCCCGCGAGTGCCGCGTTCCCGGTCCGGGCCCCCGCTGTGATCAACTCGTGCAACCGGTCGGCCATCGCGACGGCGAACTCCGGGTCGTTGATGTGCGCGTCGTGCTCGTGCAGTTCCACCGTGCTGCCCGCGAGCGAGGTGCGCAACACGCCGAACAGGGCGGCGTCGGCCACCCGGTCGTCGAAGGGCCCGTCCGTGGCGTCGATCGCGGAGACCCCGCGCAGCGGCACGAACAACGCGGCGGGTCCGGTGGCCGCGCGCAGTTTGGCCGCGATCCGCCTGCCCAGTTCCCGGTTTTCCGCCGGGGTGGTGCGCATCAGGGTCACGGTCGCGTTGTGCACGTACAGGTTCCGCTCGGCGAAGCGTTCCGGCACGGTCTCCAGCGGACCGAAGTTGACCATGTCCAGCGCACCGAGGCTCACCACCTGTGGCAGCCCGGCCCGGCCCGCCGCGGCCAGTCGCTGCGGTCCGGCCGAGAGCACCCCGCCGACCAGGTCGTCGGCCAGTTCGGTGGTGGTCAGGTCCAGCACCCCGGCCAGCAGTCCGCTTCCGGCCAGGGCTTCCATCGACTTGCCGCCGGAGCCGGTGGCGTGGAAGACGAGCACCTCGTAGCCGAGTTCGGTCAGCCGGGCGCGGGCGGCGTCCACCGCGGGGGTGGTGACGCCGAACATGGTCGCGGCCACCACCGGCCGCGGTTCCGTCTCACGCGGGTCGGTGTTCTGCAGTGTGTGCTCGTAGCCCTGGGACATGCCGGCGATCCCGTTGGCCGCGTTGCGCAGGATCAGCTCGGAGACCGAGTTGAGCCCGGCGATGTCCACCACGCTGTACATCATGGCCAGGTCGAGGGCGTCCACGTACGGCGTGGTGTCCCCGGAGGCCATCGTGGAGACCAGCAGTTTCGGCACCCCGACCGGCAGCGCCCGCATCGCGGCGCTGGCCACCGCGGACCCGCCGGAGCCGCCAAGGCCGATGATGCCGTGCAGCATGCCCTGCTGGTGCAGACAGGTGACGATCGCGGCCGCGCCGGTGGCCATCGCGGCCAGCGCCGCGCCCCGGTCCCCGGCCGCGCGCAGCTCGCCCAGCTCCACCCCCGCCGCCGCGGCGACCTCCCGGGCGCTGATGTCCGCCCTGGTCAACGGATCGCCGAGCACTCCGGTGTCCACCAACAGCACCGCGCAGCCCGCCGCGGTGATCCGCTCGGCGAGCCAGGCGTACTCAACTCCCTTGGTGTCCAGGGTCCCGACCAGCACCACGGTCGCCAAGGCGAGCGGCTCCTTCCAGGGGCGGTCCAGCGTGAAGTAACGTCGAAAGAGGTGTGCGCGACAACGGAAATGATCATTCCGATACGTTGCGGCCCATCAGATCAGAGACTGCTCCGGTCCGATCGGGCCTGAGCAGGCCAATTCCGCGGAGGTGGACTGCGGGTGTCCGCTCGACTGGGCAAATCCGCGATCAGCGTCACCCGTCTGGCTGGACTACTCCAGGGATGGACCGAGGAAACCGGGTCCCTGCACCGGCGGCTGGCCCTCGCGATCCGGCAGCTCGTGGAAAGCGGCGAACTGCCCGAGGGCACCCGGCTGCCCGCCGAACGGGCGATGGCGGTATCCCTGGCGGTGAGCCGGTCCACCGTGGTGGCCGCCTACGACGATCTGCGCAGCGAGGGCTGGCTGGCCAGCCGCCGGGGCAGTGGTACCTGGGCAAGGCGGCCCGGTATCGACTATCCGGCGCCGGAGTCCAGGGCGGGCGCGCTCGGCCTCGGCCGCAGTGGCGCGGTCCCGGCTCCGCTCACCGGCGCGCACCTGCCCAACCCGCCGGACACCGTGGACCTGTCCACCGGCGCGCTGCCTGGCCTGCCGATGGTGGCCGAGATCGCCGCCACCCTGGGCGCGGCCGACTACGCCGGCCTGCTGGACCATCACGGCTACTTCGTCGGCGGCCTGCCCGAGCTGCGGGTGGCGCTGGCCGGTCAGCTGGCCGGGCGCGGGGTGCCGGCGGTGGCCGAGGACGTCATCGTCACCAGCGGCTCGCAACAAGCCGTGGACATGCTCGCCCAGGGGTTGTTGCAACCGGGTGATGAAATCGTGCTGGAGGAGCCCACCTACCGCGGCGCGCTGGAGGCGTTCCGGGCCAGGGGAGCCAAGGTGCTCTCGGTGCCGGTGCGCACCGGGCGGCGCGGTCCTGGCGGGGTGGACATCGAGGTGCTGGAGCGGCTGCTGGAGTCCCGCCGCCCGAAGCTGCTCTATCTGCTGCCCACCGCGCACAACCCGACCGGCGCCACTCTCGGCCTGGCCGACCGGCTGCGGGTGGTGCGCGCGGCCGCGGCCACCGGGGTGGCGGTGGTGGACGATGGGTCCACTGTGGACACCTCGCTGAGCTGGCCGCCGCCCGCGCCACTGGCCGCGGTGGCCGCCGAGCACGGCGTGCCGGCCACCGTGTTCTCCGTGGGCTCACTGTCCAAACTGTTCTGGGGCGGACTGCGGGTCGGCTGGGTGCACGGGCCCTCGGAGCTGATCACGCGGCTGAGCCGGGTGAAGAACGCCGCCGATCTGGGCAGTTCGGTGCCCAGCCAGCTGCTCGGGCTGAAGTTGTTGCCGCACAGCGATCACGCCCGGCGGCTGCGGATGGGACAGCTCTCCGCCGGACTGGCCGCGGCCGAACAAGCCGCGCGGGAACACCTGCCCGGCTGGGAGTTCGCCCGGCCGCTGGGCGGGGCGGCGCTGTGGCTGCGCGCGCCCGGCCGGGACTCGGTCGCGCTGGCCGCGCGGGCGCGCAAGCACGGGGTGCTGGTGGTGCCGGGGCCCGCCTACTCCGCGGCCGAGGGCCTGCGCGAGTGGCTGCGGGTCGGCTACTCGGTGTCGCCGGAGCGGGTCAGGGAAGGAATCCGCAGGCTGGCCACCGCTGCTGAGTGACCAGGCGCGTCCCGCGATCTGGGAGCACCCGTCCGTGTGCTGGATATTCGGTGCGGGTCTGTGGCAGCATCTTTGGCGTGACCTCACGTTTCGTGATCATTATTGACGAGCGCGCCGGGTAGTGCCTCTCCAGCACCCGGCGCGCAGACCTCTCGCATTCGCGGGGGGTCTTTTTGTTTGGCCTTCCGACTGTCGAAACCCGTAGTGCCTCCCGCCACATGGAGCCTCCCGTGACCCGCACCAGCCCGGCCGACACCCCGCTCGGCGACAGCTTCCACGTCTACGACACGACGCTGCGGGACGGCGCGCAGCGCGAGGGCATCACCTACTCGGCCACCGACAAGCTCGCGGTGGCCCGGTTGCTGGACTCGGTCGGGGTGGGCTTCATCGAGGGTGGCTGGCCGGGCGCGCTGCCCAAGGACACCGAGTTCTTCGCCAGGGCGGCGGCCGGTGAGCTGCAACTGCGGCACGCTGCGCTGGTCGCCTTCGGCGCTACCCGGCGGCCGGGCGCCAGGGCGGAGACCGATCCGCAAGTGCGCGCGCTGCTGGACTCGCAGGCGCCGGTGATCACGCTGGTGGCCAAGTCCGATCGCAGGCACATCGAACGCGCGCTGCGCACCAGCGTCGAGGAGGCGGCCGCGATGGTCGCCGACACGGTGTCCTTCCTCACCGGGCAGGGCCGCCGGGTGTTCCTGGACGCCGAGCACTTCTTCGACGGCTACGCCCATGACCCGGACTGCGCGCTGCGCGTGCTCGGCGCCGGGGTCGAGGCTGGTGCGGACGTCGTGGTGTTGTGCGACACCAACGGCGGCCAGCTCCCGCTGGGCATCGCCAAGACCGTCACCGAGGTGGTGGAGCGGACCGGGTTCCGGGTCGGCATCCACTGCCAGGACGACACCGCCTGCGCCGTGGGCAACAGCGTGGCCGCCGTGCAGGCCGGCGCCACCCACGTGCAGTGCACCGCGAACGGCTACGGCGAACGGGCCGGCAACGCCGACCTGTTCGCCGTGGTGGCAAACCTGGTGACCAAGCTGGACATGCCGGTGCTACCCACCGCTGCGCTGTCCGAGCTGACTCGCGTTTCCCATGCCCTGGCCGAGATCGCCAACATCGCACCCGACGCCCACCAGGCGTATGTCGGGACAGCAGCATTCGCTCACAAGGCGGGTCTGCACGCGAGCGCGATCAAGGTGGACCCGGATCTGTACAACCACATCGATCCGGCCACCGTCGGCAACGGCATGCGAGTCCTGGTCACCGAGATGGCCGGCCGGGCCAGTATCGAGCTCAAGGGAAAAGAGCTTGGACTGGACCTGGCCGGCCAGGGGGAAGCGGTCACCCGCACCGTGCGCAAGGTCAAGGAACTGGAGGCCCGCGGCTGGTCCTTCGAGGCCGCCGACGCCTCGCTGGAACTGCTGCTGCGCGGCGAGATGTCCACTCCGGACGGTCCACAGGAGACGGTCTCGCCGCCGTTCGTCCTTGACTCCTACCGGGTTGTGCTGGACCACCGCCCGGACGGCGTGGTGATCTCCGAGGCCACGGTCAAGGTTCACGTCGGCGGCGAACGGGTGATCGCCACCGCCGAGGGCAACGGCCCGGTGCACGCCCTGGACGCCGCGCTGCGCAAGGCCCTGCTGCCGCACCTGCCCTGGCTGGCCTCGGTGCAACTCATCGACTACAAGGTGCGCATCCTCACCGAACAGCACGGCACCGACGCGGTGACCAGGGTGCTGGTGGCCTCCTCCGACGGCGCGGCCGAGTGGACCACGGTCGGCGTGCACGGCAACATCGTGGAGGCGAGCTGGCTGGCGCTCTGCGATGCGCTGGCACACAAGGCGATGCGCGTGGAGACGCTCGCCACACACTGATGGCCTAGTGTTCTGCCTCAAAGGGAGAAGTCGAATCCCGTTGCGGGACAACGACTTCTCCCGCTGCTTAGCATTCGGCGGCGGCCCAGCAGGGCTGTCGCCGAGCTAGGGGAGAGCAAGAATGCGGATCGCACGAATCGTGCCGGTGCTGGCGTTGCTGGCGGGGGTGGTGCTCACCGGTGGCACCGCGCAGGCGGCGCCCGCGGCACCGGAACGACTGGCCAGTCCGGTCGCGCCCGCCGGCACCACGGCTGGACCCGGCGCCAAGGATGCCTGGTACTCCAAGACCAACGGCAAGCTGACCTTCGACCTGTCGGACGGGAGCACGGGCGCGTGTTCAGCGGGCTCGATCAACAGCCCGAGCGGCCGGGTCGTGGTGACCGCGGGGCACTGCGTGAGCCGGATCGGGCCTCAGCCCTCGAACTTCGTCTACCACCCCGGCTATGAGCGCGGCGACAAGCTGCCCACCTTCACCCCGTCCTACATCGTGCCCGCGCCGCAGTGGGTGGACAAGCGCGACCGCAAGTTTGACTACGCGTTCCTGGTGATGAACGACCTGCCCGACGGCAGGCGGGTGGTCGATGTGGCTGGCGGGCACGGGCTGATCATCAACACCGTCTACCGCGAGCACGTGCACGTCTCCGGGTACCCGTACCGGATGGAGAACGGCGAGGTCCAGTGGTACTGCTGGGGCATCGCGGCCAAGGACGACTTCAGCAACCGGCACAAGATGACCTGTGACGGCAACGACGGCGCCAGCGGCGGGCCCTGGCTGCGCAACTACCAGCCCACCGGGCTCGGTGACGTGATCAGCGTGACCAGCACCAATGTGGACAAGGTCAACCGGGCGCCGTATTTCGGCCCGGAGGCACGTGATCTCTACAACTCGGTGAAGGATCTCTGAGCCGGGTTCGCCGCGGGAGTCCACAGAGGATTCCCGCGGCGACTCGCTTTCCGGGCCCCGGGTGGTCGACACTGTCCGGATGACGGAGGGCGCGCGCATCCTGGTCGTCGACGACGAGCACTACCTGGCCGACCTGGCCGTCAACGCGTTGCGCCGGGCCGGGTTCCAGGCCGAGGTGGCCGGGACCGGCGGGGCGGCGCTGGCCATGGGACTGAGCCGGCGGCCTGATCTGCTCGTGCTCGACCTGCGGCTGGCCAAGGGGCCGGGTGGTTCCCTGGCCGATCAACTGTGCCGGTTCGGCTGCTCGATCCCGGTGCTGTTCCTGCTCGGCCGGGACGCCACCCAGCAGGACAAGATCACCGGGCTGTCCGTGCCCGGCGCGGACTACCTGGGCAAACCGTTCAGCCTGGGTGAGCTGGTGGCCCGCTGCCGGGCGGCGCTGCGGCGCAGCACCGGGGCCGGCTCGCCGCTGCTGAGCTGCGCCGGGCTGCACCTGGACGAGGACGCGCACCTGGTGCACCGGGACGAGACCAGGGTGGACCTGAGTCCGACCGAGTTCCGACTGCTGCGGCACCTGCTGACGCACCAGAACCGGGTGCTGACCAAGCAGCACATCCTGGACCACGTGTGGGAGTACGACTACGCGGGCGAGGACTCGGTGGTGCCGACCTACATCAGCTACCTCCGCCGCAAGGTCGACGCCCGGCGCGAGCCGATGATCCACACCATCCCGCGCACCGGCTACGTGCTACGTCCCCCGACGCGCCCGGCGCCGCCGTCGTAGGGTGATCCGGTGCGTATCGCTCGTGTAGCCCACCCCGAGGGCATGGCCTTCGCCGCGATCGAGGGCGACCTCGACGGCCCGGCCGATCAGCTGACCGTGGCCGAGATCGCCGAACACCCCTTCGGCCAGGTCCAGTTCACCGGCAGGCGCTGGCCGCTGGCCGATGTCCGCCTGCTGGCGCCGATGCTGCCCAGCAAGGTCGTCTGCGTCGGCCGCAACTACGCCGACCACGCCAAGGAGATGGGTGGCGAGGCCCCGGCCAGCCCGATCATCTTCCTCAAGCCGTCCACCACGGTGATCGGCCCGAACGTGGCGATCAAGCTCCCGGCCAGTTCCGAGCGGGTGGACTTCGAGGGCGAGCTGGCCGTGGTCATCGGCCGCCCGTGCAAGGACGTCCCCGCGGCCAAGGCCAGGGAGGTCATCCTGGGCTACACCATCGCCAACGACGTCACCGCCCGCGACCAGCAGCAGGCCGACGGCGGCTTCGGCCGGGCCAAGACCTACGACACCTTCTGCCCGCTGGGCCCGTGGGTGGAGACCGTGCTGGACGCGGCGGACGTGGAGATCAAGACCGAACTCGACGGCGAGGTCAAGCAGGACGGCCACACCGCGCAGATGGTGCACGACGTCCCGGCGCTGATCGAGTTCATCTCGCACATCATGACCCTGCTGCCCGGCGATGTGATCCTCACCGGCACCCCGGCCGGCGTGGGCCCGATGCGCCCCGGCCAGACCGTCGCGGTCTCCATCGAGGGCCTCGGCACCCTCACCAACCCGGTCGCCGCCAGGTAACCGCCCACAACGGCCAAACCGGCGTACGACAACGGCCATTATCAGCGTGGGATGTCCGCGAGCTGCGGGAATCTAGTACTCGACCATGCCAGCGCCCGGCGTGTCGTGTCAACTAGTGACGAACGTCGCCGAATCGCGCCAGGCACGGACAGGTTGCGGAGGGTGTTTCCCCCCGTTTGCCCCCCGGCGCACGCCGCCCGCACAACGCAGAGCGGCCCCACTCCGTGATCTCGGAGTGGGGCCGCTCTGGCTACGCCGGGGCTAGACGAACTGGACCGTCCAGACGTTCACCTTCACCACGGCCTTGTAGATGCTGTAGCGCAGTACCCCGGCGTCGCCCATGGCGCCGTGCCACATGCCGTCCTTGTCCGAGTACGTACCTGCGCCCTCTGGGTTGGACTCCAGTTGGGCACGCTTTCGGCTGAACGCGGCCCGCTGCTCCGCGGATGCCTTACGCAACGTCTCCTCGACGCTGGTAGTCAACATCACCTTGTAGGGCATGGTCACTTCTCCGGCTGCTCGGCCGGAACCTCAACCAGGCCACTGGAGTCCCCGGACTCGTACTTCTCCCGCGCGGCCTCGGCGTCGGGGTCGGGGTTGGCCATGTTGACGGCAACCGCCCACCAGCTGTCAATGACCTCTTGGAGCCGGGACACGTCGAAGTCGTCGTGTACCTCGCTCAACGCGGCCCGGAAGTCCTGTTCAAACCGGCTGCGGTCTTCTCCACCCAGCCAGCTCCAGACGTCGGGGCCGGTCTTGGCCACCTTGATGGTGGCCGACGGTGGAGCGGTCGCCTCGGCTGCGTCCGGCGCCGGGTCGGCGGCCTCCGGCGTCACGCCGGTCTGGTGGCCGTGATTGTTCGTCTCCACTGCGTTCCTCCCTGTGGATCACCCCTGCCGGACATCCTGCCCGGCCGTTGTGGACGTCGGACCGCGGCCCTGCGGGTGGATGCGGCCCTACGCGGCTCTGTTCGCTGACTGCTGTGCGCTGCCCGGCTAGTTGTCGTTGTGCTCGGCGGAACGGGAGTCCAAGCACAGCTCGCACTCCAACTGGCCGGGCGAGACCTCGACGTGGTCGTGTTCCCCGGTGGGGCTGTTGGGGCACTGATCCGGGTCATGGTCATCGTCAAGGGGTTGGATCACGTGCCACGCGTTCGTCATCACGCTGCCTCGGGTAGTGCTTGCTCGGTTTCCTCCGCCTCATCCGGCGGGTCCAGTTCGGTGACCTTCCGGTGGCTGCACTCCGCAGGCCGCGGGCAGTGGCAGCTGTGCCGTGCCCGTACAGGTGCCGCGGCGTGGCGGGAAACGTTGTGCTTGGCCTCGGCGGCTACCAGGGCGGCGGCCGACCACGAGTCCGGCCTGTCAGGGGTGCGCCGGGGTGACTCGTCGGTGTCCCGGTCGGCCGTCTCCTCGGCAGTCCGGCGCCCCGGCCACATGTCGCGGATGATCCACCCCAGGAACACGCCGGGGACGAACGTCAGCAGTGCAAACACCCACTCGTTCATGGCCGCTGCTCTCCCTGGTCGGCGAGATCGGCGGGTGCCTGGGTGCGGTGCGTGTCGGCGGCAACGTCGGCTTCGGCGCTGGTGTCGGCGGCTCCGCGGAGAGGGCCGTACCGTTCGGCGTGCGCGGCTACCGCAGCGGAGAGCACCGGGGCGTGCGAGTAGGACAGCAGCCACGCCAAGCCCAGCAGGACCAGCATGGCCACTCCGGCGGCGGCCTGGCCGATGTCGTTCAACGGCCAGCCGACCGACGGCCCCCAGACCAGCAACGCAAGGCACGCCGAGGCACCGCCGAGGCTGAGGGCCAACGCTGCCCGGTCGAACCTGCGGACGCGGGCGAACAGGGGGCTCTGCCGGGCAGCGTCACGGGTCAGCGCCCGCTGCGACCGGAACTGGAAGGCGTGGTACAGGTTCACCAGGTCGGCCAGCTCCGGCGGTGCCGAGTGGTCCGGCGGGTGGCTGGCGTACTTCGTGGACACCAGCAGCCGCACGGCCCTGGTTTCCCGGCACCGGCACGGCCGCGGGCAGTCGCAGCGCAGGGCAAGCATGCCGTTCTCGGGCAACCGGAAGTCCGTGAGAATCCACGGGTGCAAGTCGTGGTCCGCGCACGCGCTGCACACCTGCCGGAGCGCCGAAAGCCGCATGGCGCCCTGCCGGAGCAGTGACTTAAACCTGTTGTGCTGCAACGTCTTCAACCTCCCGCCCCTCGGTATCGCCATCGGCCTGCTGGTCGGCCGTCCGTGGCTCCGGGACAGGGGGCAGGTCCGGCAGTGCCGCCGCCCGCCAGGCGAGGTTGGGGAAGTCGCAGGCCAGGCACGGCTGTTTGGTGCACGGCGGACGGCTCGGACAGTCATGCGCCGGGCACGGTCCCCAGTAGGGCGGCACGTTCGCGTTGATCATCACCTCGCCCTTGAAGCTGCACTGGATGCAGCCCTTTCGCTCCGTCTGCTTTCCGCCCATGCTCGCCCCGTTCACCGTTGGGAACGGTGGGGCGTGGGATGCAAGGCGCCCACGCCCCACCGCTTGCTTGGATGGGGGACGAAGATGCGGGACGGCGAACCTCCCGACTCCATCCCCGGCAGCAAGCCGCACGTAGGGACTACGGAGAATCCCAACGTGATGCGGCCATGGCCGGAAGCATCACCAGCGCGCAAGCCAAACGAAACGTCTCCGAGGAATATCCGCAGCCCGGATATTCCTCGGAGGAATATCCGCAGGTCAGACCGTGTTCGTGTCGCTACTCTCCGTGGATGTCAGCAGGTACACTGCCTGCGTGAGGATCGATCGGCCGCGACACGACCCGGCAGCCTGGAACAACCCGGCGGTCAAGTCCGCTCTTGCCTCGCAACACTTCGGTAGGTTCCTGTACGCGTACAGGCACGCCCATAATCCTACAATTTCTCAACTGGCCATGGCGGTATTTCTGGGCATAGGTCAAGCCAGGGTAAGCAAGCTTGAAAGGGCTAGCTCTCCGCCATCTGACCTTAATCGCCTTCGCGAGTGGGCCGAAAGGTTGATAATTCCTCCGCAACTTCTATGGTTCAAGGTAAATTATGCCCTGGAGGAATCGAGATCCGCGACGAGCCAAGGTAGCCTTGAAGCCATGCAGCGCAGAAGCTTCCTCAAGGCCGCAAGCCTGACGGCGACCACCTTGGGTACCTCATTTCTACCGGAGCCGATATCCGATTCAGCTACCGGGACCGCATCCCCGAATGAGAGTTCGGACGTATCTGTAATCAGGGGAATGACGGCGGCGTTTCGACACGCAGACAATAAGCACGGTGGCGGACATAGGGCTATCAGGATCACCATTGATTCGTTTCTTAAGTCCAACGTCCAGCCGCTACTTCACAGGAATGCCAGCAGGGCGAATGAGGATTTCGAGCTATATCGAGCTGCGGCAGAGATGTATCAGGCAGCGGCTTGGATTGCCTACGATACTGGCAACTCTCCGCAAGGTCGGCGACACCTGCGCGAAGCCGTTCAGCTAAGCGATAGGGCCAACGATGAGTCACTTGTGGCAGAAATGTTCGCCGCCATGAGTCATCAGGAAGCATTTTCTGGATCGGCCGAATCGGCTATCGATCTGGCATTGTCGGCCCACCAGAGTGCCAAACGGACTGGAATTTCAGCCCTCTGCTCCGAGACTTCGGTGATGCAAGCTCACGGATACGCTCTGCTTGGCGAAAGGCGCAACAGTCTGGCCGCCTTGACTGAGGCCGAGCGAGTATTCGGTTCATACAGCAGCAGTCAAACACCAGCTTGGCTTTCCTATTTCGATGAGTCATATCTAGCCGCAAAGTTCGCGCACACTTTCCGCGAACTCGGTCAGCTTGACGACGCAGAGCTGTACGCTCGCCGATCATTGGCTATGAACGAAGGCTACGATCGGGGACGTCTGTTCAATACCGCCTTGCTGGCCTCTATCCTTGCCGATAAGCGGCAGCCGGAAGAGGCATGCACCCTCGGAATCAAGGCGCTGGATATGACTCAACGTGTCCGCTCAGTGCGAACAGTGGCGTATCTTGCCGATCTCGGAAACCGCCTGTCCCCATTTCGATCAACCTTGCAGGTTCAGGCGGTCTACGAGAAGATGGAGCAAGCGGGAATTTCAACTCCCGAAAGTCAGTAGTCTTCCGGGTATGCAATCACATGGAGCAGGCCCACCTGAGATGCTGCTCCAATAATCTCGCCAGACGCAATCTTCTTGCGCACGGAATGCAGCGGGACCCAATCAATACGCTCAGCTTCGTTGATATCTTCAGGCTCTCCGATGAAGTCGGCGCCGCGGGCTACGAAAACTAGATTCTCGGCATCCGCACTTCCAACCATGGGTTGCAGGGAAACAAGGGGCCTAACGTTCCGAGGTCGCCAACCCGTTTCCTCTTCAACTTCGCGAGCGGCTGTAATAGCAGGCTCCTCGTTCGGATCTACGTAGCCGCCGGGGAGTTCCCAGACCCACTTGTCCATAATGAATCGGTGTCGATACATCATAAGTACGCAATCATGGTCGTCTATGACAACCATCATTGCCGCTTTCGGCATTCTCAACACGTACTGTTCAAAACGAACCCCATCCGGAAGCTCCACCGATGCAATATTGAGAGACAATCGCCGTGTTGCATCTACTACACGCTCGCCGTGAATGGTCCACCGGGTGGGTTCCGGAGACGTCTGTTCGGAAGTCACCTAGTGGACGCTACCGCCCGTGTTCTATAAACCGCAGCCCCCACACCGCGCTGTCGTCCAGGGTGCGGACGCTGATACCCCAGGTTTCGTCGGAGTCCGTCACAACGACAGGTGGCCCCCGCCCTGCGGTTGCAGGGCGGGGGCGCTGTTGTGGCTGGGTCAGGTGTTGGTCTTGCGGTGGTTGGTGAACCCGGCGGTGCTGGGGTCGCCGACGCCGCGACCGGCCAGGCCGAGGAGCAGCGCGACCAGGGCGGCGCCGAGGGCCACGCCGGTGACCTGGCTGACGTCGACGGTCCAGAGGTTGAACGACTCTCCGCCGAGTGCGCCGACGGCCGCGGCGGCGGCCGTGGTGATCATGCGTTCGGTGAGGTCACGCCAGTAGGCGAGGGTGAACAGGGGGTCTCCTTTCGGTGGGTGGCTGCGGGCCGGGTGCCCGCGGCCGTGAGCTGGTGCGGCGGCCGGACGGCCCGGCGGTGTTCGGCCCGCCAGGCGGTGACTACACGTATCCGGCCACCAAATGCCGGCATTCCGTTCGTGCAGGTCAGAAGCTTGTAGCCGTCCTGCAGGACGGCTACGGAAAGTTACCTCTTCCTGTGGCTACTCGGCCTCAAGGTCGGTGCGCAGCCAGTCCGGCCGGGTGCTGCTGGCCGCCAGCGCGGCGCCCAGGCAGGCCCACAGCCCCCATGCCTCGGCTTCGTCCAGGCCGACGCGGACCGGCTGGCCGATCGCGCAGTAGTAGTCGTATCCGCCCAGCCGGGCACGGACGCTGATTCCCAGGGTCTTGCCGTCCTTGAGCCACCGGACCGGTACGCGGTGGCGGTACATGCCCGCCCCGCGGTACCGGTCCGGCGCGGGCTCCGGCGTCTTCTCCTCGCTCACGCAGCCACCTGCCCGGTGCTGGCGGCCGGGGGCTGGGGCGGGCGCAGCAGGGTGAGCACCTGCGCCACGTCGGTGCGGGTCTGGCCGACGTCGGCGCCGACCACGGTCAGCGCGGCGCGGGCGGCGGCCAGCTCGGTGCGCAGCGCGGCCACCTCGGCGGCCAGCTCGATCACCCGGCGCTTGGTGTCATAGGCGTTGGCGTCGGTGTTGAGCACGAAGCCGCGCAGGTCGTCGTGGTAGTCCGACTGCACCCCGTCGGGGCCGACGTAGCGGGAACGCACCGGTTCGGTGAGGTGGGCCAGGGCGAAGTAGGCGTTGTTGGCCGCGTCGGTGGTCCAGCGGCTTGCGGGCCGGGTCAGCCCCTTGTGGTCGGTGATCTGCTGGTCCCAGGACAGAGCGGTGTTCCCTTCGGTGAGGTGCCGCGCCACGGTGGCGCGGAAGCCGGGCAGGTCGCCCGGCCAGCGGGCCGGGTCGACCTTGCGGCCGGGCGGAAGCGCCCATTCGCGGTGAGCGATGGCGCGGGAGGCCGGGAGGCGCAGGCGGGCCAGCAGCGCGGCCACGCCGCGGGGGTAGCTGGCCAGCTGCGCGCGGGTCCAGTCCCCGCCGCCGGTGGACTCGGCTTCAATGCCGATGGTGTGGGCGTTGCCGTTGTTCCGGCCGCACCACGGCGCGTACCCGTTCCCGGCGTGCCACGCCTGTCCGGCGGCCACCAGGTGCCACGTGCCGTCACGGTCCAAGCCCAGGTTGGCAATCGGGCCGGGCAGCCCTTTGCGGCCGTTGATCAGCACGCCGCGGGAGGGGAAGACCCCGCCGGGCGGCCCGGCGGTGTGGTGCAGCATCACCCCGCGGATGTCGGCGACGTTGCCGTGGCCGCGGGTGGTCCATCCGGGGATCTCGACCACGCGCAGGCCAGCCGCGCGCAGGGCATCCCCCATCCAGGTCAGTGCATGAGGCAGGGCGACCCCTCCAATCAGGGATTGTTGTTGCAGCACAGGGGCGTATTCGGCCTTGGCTGTAGCGCTACGGGCACGCAGAGCGATAGACAGGCGGATACGGCCGCCGGGGGGCGGCCGGTGACTCAGGGGGTTGGCGTGTCGCGGCTGTCTCGGATTCCGCAACAGGTGTTCTTCGGCGCCTTGGCGGTGATCGCGGTTCTCGGCGTGGTGGTGATCGGCCTGGTGACCTCGGGGCCGGACCCGGTGACGGTGGTGGAGCAGCAGCCCAACCCGGTGACGGTGGCCCCGACGGTGACGACGAGTCCGGCCGGGGCGAAGTCGGCGCCGACCTCGTCGGCGCCGGGCGGCGGGCCGGGCAGCCCGGCCGCGGGCAGCTCCGCCCCAGCCTCGGCCAGCAGCACGGCGCCGTCGGCCTCGGCCCGGCCGGGCACCGGGGGCCAGCCGGGTGCGGGCGGCGGGAACGGCGGCGGGGCCAGCAGCACCCCCGAAGCCCAGGTCCCGCCTGCAACCACGACGTGGACCCGGCCGCCGGAGAAGTGCCGCAAGGGCGAGACGGTGCCGGACTGCCTGGACGACGGGTTGCGCAACGGCTCCGCCTGAGCGCTAGCTCTGGACCCCGCTGGCGTAGGCGATACAGGCCCGCACGGTGCCGGTTCCCCCGGTACGGCGGGCCTGTAGCCATACCTCGGCCATTTCGGCCCACCGGCCGACGGCGGGCACGGTCCACCCGCCCAGCTGTTCCGCGAACACCACCTGTTTGGTCTCGCCCAGCTGGGTGCCGCCGGGGTTGGCGTCGGTGCGGCCCCACAGCCGAATTTCGCCGGTGGTGGCCGACTGGTCGGTGGTGTGCCGGGCATCGATGCTCAAGCGGGGGTGCTGGTTGGACAGCCGCACCTTGCTCAGCGTGGTCCACTCCCCGCGGTCGGTCCCCGGCCAGCGCGAGAAGTGGGAGTCACTGACCGACAAGGGGACGTAGGGGCGGGCCAGCCCGGTGCCGGATTCCACGTCGTCGCCGAGGATGATGTTGCCGCTGTAGTCATAGATGGCAACGAACTGGCGGTAGTCGCCGAGGTTGGGGTTGGGGTCGAAGACCGCGATTCTCCACCTGCCGCGGTCATCGGCCAGGTAAGAAATCGGCTGGGGCGACCCGTCGGGGCGGGTGAAGGCTCCGGTGCCGCCGCCGACGAAGAACACCGTGTCCCCGTCGCGGTCCACCTGTTTGATGCCGCCGAGGTCTTGGACGGTCAGGCCACCGGCGGAGATCACCACCGAGTAGAGCGTCCGGCGGTCGGCTTCGTCCATTCTGGACTCAGCCCGTCTCATCCAGTCCAACACGTGATCGTTGGTGCGTGGGGTCAAGGGCATGCGGTCACCTTTCGGCCGGGGTGGCTTCAATGGTCAGAGCCAAGTCGGTGGGGTTGGTGGCCGCGCCGATGCCGATGACGCGGCGGGTGTACTGCCCGGCGGGAATCCAGGGGTGGTCGGTGATGCCGAACACCGCGGTGAAGCCCGGGGCAAGCTGGTGGTGGGAAACCCCACCGGCCGGGACGTTGACCCGGGCGGACCACAGTTCGATCGGCCGCCGGTACAGCGCGGAGTAGGACCGGGCCAACCGGTCCAAGGTGGACAGTTCGCGCACCGAGGTGTGTTCGGTGACGATGTGGTCCACCAGCGGCCAGCCGCGGTCGGTCAACGTGTCGTCGCGGTGCAGGCCGATCAGCGATCCGCGTTCCCACCCGTCCCCGCGGACCCAGGTCCGGGAGGCTTGGTTGGTGGCGTCGGAGTCCACCGCCACCTCGGCCAGCCCGGTGCCGTAGTCCCAGGCCGGGGGCGCCCCTTCCCCGCCCAGGTACGGGGCGCCGATCCGCATGACCCATTCGATCGCGATGCGGTCGGCGCGCAGCCGCGGCCGGAACTCAATGTCCGGCCCGAACTCCTCTGCGGTGATGGTGCGCAGAGCTTCACCGACGCTGCGCAGTTCGTAGCCGCGGTAGCTGCGGGTGTGCTCGCCGGGCAGGCGGGCGGGGAAGACGATCGGCAGCGCCCCGCCGCGGCGGGCGAGGTTGGCGCGCACGATGTCGGCGGCCACCGTGCCCAGGGCGGCCGGGCCGAACGTGGAGTCTGCGGACGGGTCGGTCACCGAGGCGTAGGAGGCGGGCAGGATCGCGCGTTCGGCCAGCAGCTTCCACAACCCCGAGGCGCCCACCACCACGTTCGACCCGGCGACCCGGTGTGTCCACATCGGACCGGCCTGGGCCACCCAGTCGCCGTAGCACCACGCCAGGGAGATCCGGGGGTGGCCGAGGAGTCCGCGGACCCGGTCGCGTTCGGCCTCGGCCAGGTGCGCCACGGGGATGGTGGCTTGCAGGGAGCCGGGTTCGTTGACCCCGGCGGTGAACTGCGGGGCGCCGACGGTGTCGAGTTCGGCCACGATGCGCCCAGTGGTGGTCTCAAACGCCAGGCAGGTCCAGTTGGGAGACAAGGGGGTCAGGCGGGCACCGCCTGCACGATCAGGGAGCCGTTGAACCCGGCGCTACCGATCCGGAAGTTGGCGTCCCCGAATGCCCGGGTCACCAGCAACAGCACGGCGTGCGATCCGGTGAGCACGGCGGAGCGGCCGGGGTGGGTGATGGTCTGGCGGACCAGTCGCCGGGCGGTCCCGCCCGCTCCGCGCACCGCGGCGGTGTCCGGTCCGACGCCTACGCCAATCACCGGCCCGGCCGAGGAGTCCAGGCGCAACGTCAGGTCAGCGCGCCCGGCGGGCACACCCTCGCCTTCCTGATCGGAGGCTATGACCTCGGCGGCGCCGGTGGCCACGATGACGTAGGGCCAGCCCGGGTCGGGGACGGTCAGGTTGGCTACCAGGATCTCTGCTTCGGTGTGGCCGCGTCGTTCGGCCACGGTGGTGGTGATCGGCGGCGGGGCCAGGATGCCGCGCCACAGGGTGCCGTCGAAGTACTCCAGTCCGTTGCGGTGGCGGTAGGCGCCCGGGTGCGCCCCGGCTTCGCCGGGGTCGTCGCCGGGCAGCAGGACGCGCACGGCGCCGCGCAGGACCGCGGAGCGGCGGCGGTCGGTGATGCGGGTGGTGTCGATCGCATCGACTCCGGCCGGGCGGGTCAGCTCGGCCAGCACGATGGCGTTGCCGGGGGTCTCCGGCGGGGCCGGGGTGGGCGAGGCCCGGCCGGTGATGACCTCGGCCACCGGGCCGAGCGGGGCGGCGGGGTCGCCGATGGCGGGGTCCCACAGGCGGGCCACCACCAGGTCGGTGCGCGGGTTGGTCGGGTCGGCCGGGTCGGCGGGCACGGTGAGCGTGGCCGCCGACCAACAGAGGTAGGGGCCTTCGCCGGGGCGGGTGATGACGGCGTGGCCGGGCAGTACCTGGACGGCCCGGTCTGGGGTCGGCGCGGTGATCACCCGCAGGTCGCTCACGCGGCCGTCGGTGGTGGTGGAGGGCAGCACGCCGGGGCGGGTGGTGAACGGTGCGGCGGGCAGGGCGCCGAGGTAGGCGGCCATGGTGTGGCGGCCGTCGCGGGCGGAGTTGCGGCCTTGCAGCGACCACGCGTCGGTCATGGGAACGGCGGCGGGCAGGGTGTCCCCCTTCACTCAGATTCGATGACTTGCTGTAGTCGCCAGCAGTCAGGCCGGCATGAGCCGACCTGGGAAAACGTCCACGCCGGCCGGAGCTGGCGCTCTACGCTGGGTTACCACCAGGTGGTGTGCCACGCCGCGGTCAACAGCGCGTCGGCGGTGTAGCTGGTGGCCCGGAACGCGACGGTGAGCGCCCCGCCGGGCGGGACGGAGAGCCAGGCGGCCTGACGGAGGTAGGGGCGGAAGCCGCCGATGCCGTCGCGGGTGACGGTGCGGCGGTGCGGATGGGTGTCGATCACCAGCCTCTGCCCGGCGGCCAGGTCCCCGGCGAAGGCCAGCCCGGCGCCGGTGGCCGGGTCGATCACCTCGGGGAACTGGACCGGGCCGGTGATGGTGAAGGCGGGCCAGGCCGGGGCGCTGCCCGGGTTGGTCAGGGTCAGCGCGCCCGTGCTGGACGGGGTGCCGAAGTCCAGGCCGCCCAGGCCGCCACCGGTGAAGTCCAGGCTGCCCAGGCCCCCGGTATCCCAGTCCAGGCCGCCGCCGTCGCGGGGCAGCCCGGTGGACAGGGTGTTCGGGTAGGCCGAGTACCGGGCCGGGTCGGGGGCGGCCAGTTGCAGTGACCACCCGGCGTGCCGGGGTCCCTGCTGGTTGATCAGGACCGGGCCGTCCAGCTCCACCAGGCGCACCGAGTCCTCACCGGTGCTGGTGTCGTTGTGCCGCAACGGATACAGCGCGTGCGGATCGGAGCACAGCCCGGCTAGCCGGATCTCCGCGGCCCGCCGGGTAACCGGGTTGGGTGCCCACAGCCACCCGGCCAGGGTGATGACCGCGGCACCGCGCCACGTCGGGGCGCGGTAGGTGCCATGGGTATCGGGGCGGTCTTCCCGGCCGGTGCGCACCGGCGCCGAGGAGAACCAGCCGGACTCATCGGTCACCACGATCTCAGCACCCCCGTTGGCGGCCGGGTCGCCGTTGAAGACCGTCCCGTCCACGGTCCAGGTCTCGGCCAGCGGCAGGCCGGTGGGGAACCCGGCGGTGGGGCTACTCAGCGGAACCTCCCTTGGAAGGCCAGGCGCCGGGCGACTTCGGCGGCTACGGACTCTTCGGACTGGCCTTCGCGCGGGTAGACGTTGATGACCACCCCGCCGGGTGCTCCGGCCGCCAGTTCGGTCCCGCCGGGCGGGCCGAACTCCGGCGGGGCGAACTCGGCCGCCTCGGCCAGCCGGGCCGCGGCGGCCAGGGCCAGGGGAATACCAGCGGTCATCCCGTCGGCGAAGCCCTCGGCGGTGAAGCGGCCGAGGCGGGCAAAGACCTTGCTGGGACTGGAGATTCCCAGGAACCGCTTGATGGCGTCCACCGCTCCGCGGGCCAGGTCACGGACCTTGTCATAGACCCACCGGGCCATGTCGCCGATGCCTTGGATTAATCCACGGACCATGTCCCGGCCGGTGTCCAGCAGCCAGCGGCCAGCGTCGCCGAGGGCGCGGCGGATGGTGCCGCCCAGGTCGGAGAAGAACCGCCCGGCCTCATCCAGCTTGCGGCCGATCCAGTCGGCAAGCTCCCCGATCCGGTCCCCGATCCATTGTGCCGCTTCGGAAATCCTGCTGCGAAGCCAGTTGAAAGCATGAATCACCTCGCTCACCACGCTGATCAAGAACCCTAGGATGTGGGCTGCGATCCGGACTCCGACACTGACCCCTTCCAGCCCGAACTTGACCTGTGGGAGGCTGTCGCTGATCAGCACACCCAGTTCGGTGATGAGCGTGGATATGGGCTCTAGCAACGGGTCTAGCGCATCGAAAAGGGCAAGTACCCCGTCCACCAACGGTTTCCAGTCGATTTTGGACAGTGCCTCGGCCAGTACCGTGAGCAGCTTCCCGGCCAGCTCCGCTATCGCCGGAAGCAGTGGCGCCAGCGCGGCAACCAGGTTCGACACCGCGGTGCCCAGGGGTTCCATGACCGGGGCGATAGTCTCAAGGGAAGTACGCAGCGCGTCCAGCAGGGCTTGCGGTCCGCCGCCGGTCAACAGGGCGGTGATGAACTTCCCGATGGCCGGAACCACCACGGTGCCCACGATCTTGCCGACTTCCAACAGGATCGGCAGCACGGCCGAGGCCACCGAGGCCAGGGTGGAGAACAGGCCGGACAGCATCTGCTGGCCCTCCGCGGAGCGCAGGAACGCACTGACCTGGCCGGTGAGCTGGGTGATGATCTGGAGCAGGCCGCCGCCGGTGTCCTGCCCGGCTTTCAGAACCGCGCCGATGATGTCCACGACGTTGCCCAGCAGTTCCCGCAGGGTGGCCAGGGTCTCCAACCCGGCGCTGATCCACTCGGCCAGACGACCGGATTCCCTTGCCTTGCCTACAAACTCGGCGAACTTCTGCGCTGCTTGCCCGGCCCCGGCGGTCAGGCCGGGCAGGAACTCCGAGGCCACCGCGGCCACGTCGCGAAACGCGGTCAGCAAGGGTTGAACGGCCTCGGTGAGGTTGAACAGCGCGGCCTGGCTGTTGCCGAAGATTCCGGCGGTGTCGCGGATGGTCTGCTGTTCAGCGGCGAAGGCCGCGAATCCGGCCGTGGCGTTGTTCAGGGAGCTGGCGGTGTCCACCAGGCCGGTGCGCAACACCGGAAGGTAGTCCGCCCCCAGGGTTTTCACCCGCTTGGCCATGCCGTCGAACAGTGCGTTCTGCACGTCCATGCGCAGGTCGCGGAAGCCGGGCGCGATCTCCCGCACTGCCACGGCAAAGCCGCGGGCGTTCGGCGCCAGTTGCTTGAGTGCTTCGTTGAATGCCTTGGTGTCGTTGAGAGAAGACAGTGCGTCGCCGAGGCCGTGGAACCCCAGCTTCAACGTCACCGCCGCGGCCCCGGCCGCCAGCAGCGCGGCAGGCAGCAGGGCCACTGCGCCGGATGCCGTCGACGCAGCTCCGGCCAGGCTGACCAGGCCGCCGACGGCCAGGCCCACCCCGCCCGCGGACAGGCCCAGCTGGGTGAGCGAGAGCATGACCTTGCCGACCGCCGCGGCGGCGGCGCCCAGCCGGTCACGGTCCAGCTGCGCCCGCAGGTGAAACACCGCGCCCACGGACAGCCGCCCTACCAAGGCGGCCACGCTCAGCGCCAGCCGGACCGGGGTTTCCTTGGCCAGCTCGGCCTTGATCTCCAGTGCCCGCTGCACCACTGAGAGCTGACGCAGGTGGTCGGCCAGCTGGCCGCGCAGCCGGGCGAAGGCCGAGACTGGCACGGTCACCGGAATTTCCACCGGCGGCGCCGCGGCGGTGGCCAGCCGGGCCAGGATGGCCAATTCGGCCAGCACCTTGCGCACGTCCAGCCCGGCCGCCAGCTCCACCCGCGCAACCCGCTGAGCCACCACGGCGGCGGCCTTGGCCTGGCGGTCCAACCCGCTGGTGTCCAGCACCACCGGCAGGGCCAGCGCGGTGCGGTTCTCGGTGCGCTCGGCGAAGCGCTGTAGGGAGGGGACGAAGTTCCCGGTGTAGGGCCGTACCCGAAGCCGGAGACTTCCGACCTCCGGCCCACTGGCCTCTGCCACCCGCGACCACCCCCCACCCGCACAGGAACGGAGGGAAGCCGGTCAGCCGCGACCGGCCCGCACAACAGTCCATTGCAGACTGTCGCAAGTGGATCGGAGGCTCACGCCGGCGTGAAGGTCCCCGCAGGCCAGAGAACTAGGATTTGCGGGGTGTCCGGGCGCGGTGCCCGGCGATGGTGCGGGAGATCAGCCCGGCCGCGGCACCTCGGCGACGTAGCCGGGGCCGGGCAACGGGTTGTGGTCGGCGGCCGTGTCCGCCACCGCGCTGCCAGTTGCCCAGGCGGGCCGCGTCGGCCAGCGCGGCCAACAGGTAGCGGTCACCGGTCCAGCCGCGGTGTTCCGGGCCGCCGCGCAGGGAGGCCACGGTGGCACTGTCCTCGGGTAGCTGCTCGGCCAGGGCCAGCACACGGCGGGGGCTCAGCCCGGAACCCGGCCGGAGCACGTCGGCCAGGTCCAGGCCGTAGAAGCGGAGCAGGTCGGCCAGCAGGGCCGCGCCGTGGTCGGTGATCAGCTGGCCGAGCGCGAGGCTTCCCCCGGCTGGGTGTGCTCCGCCCACCGCTGAAACAGCACCAGCACCAGGGCGGCGGCTTCGGGCTGAGCGTCCAGCTCAGTGAACAGCCGGTCCGGCTGGTCGGCACACAGACAGAGCACGTGCCGCATGACCGCCATGGTGTCGTTGGTGGTGCGCGTGGTGGAGCCGTCCAGGGAGGAGAGCAGCTGTTCCACCTTGCTGCGGTCGGCCTCGGGCAGGCGCAGGACCGCGCGCAGGCGCACCGGCCCGGCCTCGGTGGTGTAGGTGAAGTCCCCGAACTGGCGTTCCATCTCGGCGTGCAGGTCGGCCAGGGTGAAGCTGGTCATGTCGTCTCGTTTCCGTTGGTGGACAAGGGAACGGTGGTAGTGAGCTACGGGGCCAGGGTGGCGCCGAGGCCGTCGGCAAGCCAGCGCTCGGAGGGCTGGCCGGATGCCTGTAGCCGGGTGAAGCGCAGCGGGAAGCGGAGAAAGTCATCCGCGGCGGCGCCGATGCCGCCGTTGCGGCGGATCGAGGTCCGCGGCCACCACAGCCCGGCGCGCTTGGCACCGTCCAGGAACACCAGCAGGACACCGCGTTCCGCGGTGCCGAACGCTGAGGGTGCGTCGTACTGGCCGGGCTTGGAGGTGTCCCCGCCGGGGCCGTAGAACAGGGTCAGCGTGTCGTTGGTCAGCTGGATGGAGTTCACTGACAGGAAGTCCACTGTGGCCTCGGTGATCTCCCGCAGGTTGCGGACCTGGCGGGAACCCTTGACCTCGGAGTCCCCGCCGTCGGTGTCGAACTCGATGTCTTCCTCGGTGGAGGAGTGGCCGAGGTCATCCCACCCGGCCGGGGCGGTGGCCGGGGCGGCCTTGACCATGGCCAGGGTCGGCGCCGGGCCACCCACCGGGGCGGTGAAGATGTGCACCACCGAGGGCAGGAAGACGGCAGAGTCGTTGAGCGGCAACAGGTTCCTTCCGGATCAGGGGGCAGGTGGCGGGCGGATGCCGAGTTCGTAGCTGGCCCGTATCCGGGTCAGGTTCTCCGGCTGGGCCGCGGTGCGGATCTCGGCCGGGCCGGACAGCTCACGGAAGCTGGCCAGGCTGCCCACCGTGGTGACGGCCTGGCGGCGGTAGGCGCCGAACAGCGCGGCCCGGACCTTCCCGGCGAGTTCGGCCGCGGCCGGGCGGGTGGCCGCCCAGCACTCGGCGGCCAGGGTGGCGCGGTCCAGCCAGAGCGGGTGAACCGCGGCGCCGCCGGTGCGCTGCACCCACACCAGCGGCATCCTGCGGGCCGAGGGCGCCGGGATGAGGGTGACCACGCTCAGGCCCGGCAGGGCCGCGCGCAGTACCGCGACCACCACCACCTCGGCCGGGGGCACCGCGTCCAACCATCACCCCCTCTCGGTCGGCGAGAACGGCGCGGTGCGGGCGGGGTCAGAGTCCGGCGGCCCGGCTGAGGATGTTCAGGCCGGGCACGAACTCGCCCGTGCTGGTGAGGTGGCCGAACTCGATAGCCACGACGGCCTTCCCGTCATCGATCAGGTCCACGGTGGTGTCGGTCTTGTGGCGGTTGACCTCAACGCGGGTGTCCCCGTCGTGGCGATGCTCGGCCAGCAGGCTGGTTGCCCGTGCTCCGATCTGCTTGGCCTCGGCGGCCACGGCGGCCTTGACCCCGCGCATGTGGGTTACGACGTAGACGGTGTTGCGTTTGATGGTTGCCAATCAGCCTGCTTTCTTGATGGTGGCGCGCACGTGGTGCAGGGGCGGGTGTGCTTGCCACTGCTGGGGTTCTCCGTCCACTTCATACCGTTGGCCGCGCCAGTCCACCGCCGACCAGGCGGTGACCGGAGCGGCCTGGGTGTAGACCCGGTACCGCTCGGTGGAGCGCTGCCCGGTGGTGTGGTCTTCGGTGGTGTCCAAGGGAAAGACCCAGCAGCCGGGCACGGTGACCGGCCGGGTGAAGTCCGGCGCGGCCACCGGGTTGCCCTCGGCGTCGGTCGTGTGGTGTTCGGGGTAGACGGTCAACGTCTCCGGGCCGTCGGTGAGCAGGCTCAGCAGCACCCCCCTGTGCAGGTCGGCCGCGGCGGCGCAGCGCCGGGCAGGATGGTGAAGGCGTCGCCCGGCGCCAGCTGGGTCCACTCCTCGCCGGTGGGGTCCAGGGCGGTGGGGTCACCGCCGAGAAGCTGGTAGCTGTAGTCCCCCAGGTTCTCAGCCCGGTATCCCTTGGGGTTGCGCATGTTGCGGGCCACGATCGCGGCCAGCACAGCCGCCGCCGAGGCCGGAACCCGCACGGCCAGGCGAGGTTTGGCGCCGGTGATCCTCGCCCACGACAGCGCGGCCAGCACGCGGGCGCGGGCGGCTTCGGCGGCGGTCAGGGAGTCCTTGCCCAGCAGGGCGGCCACCGCGGCAGGGTCAACCTCGGGTACGGGCACCTCGTCCGGCTTCCTGCCCGGCGGCGCTCTCCTCGGCGGCCGGGCCGGTCGGGGCCGCCTCGGCCGGGGTGGTCTCCTCGGGCGTCGGCGGGGCGGCCACGGCGGTGGTTCCGGTGTCGTAGTTGTGCGTGACGGTGACCTCGGTTCCGTCGGCGCGGCGCTGCTTGTAGGTCTCCACCCGGCCGCCGCCGGGCGGCGGCGGGAGGGCGGGCAGATCCCCGGCTTTGACCACGGCGTTGACCGTGCGGTGTCCGGCCGCCGCGGCGGCCCGCTTGTCCGGGGCCACCGAGGTGGCGCGTTCCCGGCGGTCGGTGGTGTCGGCCGGGGCGTCGCCGGGTTCGGTGGGCTGGGGCTTGGTGACGTCGTTGGACAGTCGGGTTGCCACGGGGGCGGGGTCCTCCTTTGCATCGAACAGGGACGGCTGGGTCAGTTCAGCTTCACACCGCGCAGCCGGGCGGCGGCCTGGCCGCCCTGCACCACCAGCCCGGCGTAGAACTCGATCCGCACCCGGTGCGCGGGCTTGTCCTGCAACTCGCCAAGCTGGGTGGTCTGCACGTTGCCGTTGGTGATGCCCATGACCCCGACTTCGCCGGGGCCACTGGCAAAGCGCAAGGCGTACAGGTCGGTCCCGTTGGTTGGGTCGACCGGCAGGACCGGACGCCCGTCGAAGGTGTTGCCCGGGTCCACCACAGGCACACCGTTCCAGGTGAGTTCGGTCTTACCCGTGATGTCGTTGCGGACCTGCTCGAACCCGCCGGAGCGGCGGAACAACCCCTTCAGCTTGGCCACCACGGACTTGTTGCCGTAGATGACATCCGGGCCGCCGGAGACCGCGGCGCACAGGGCGTCCAGCTGATCAAGCTGGGCATGGGCTTCCTCCACCGTGCCGGGGGTCAGGTCGCCGGTGGCGTCGATGACCTGATCGCGGACCAGGCGCTTGCGCAGCCCGTCGAAACCCTTGGGCTCCAACAGGGTGTCGCCGGTGAACAGCGCTTCACTGAAGGTGGCCTGTGTGCTGCGGACTTTCAGGTTGGTCTGCTGGGCCAGGTGGTCCCCGAGGGTGCCGCCCATGGTGGTCTGGACGAAGCGGTCCACGTCGGCGTCACCGCCGAGGATCTTCAGCTTTTCCACCACCTGGTTGATGACCCCGGTGGATTCCACGTAAGCCTCGTTGACGGTGCGGAAAGCCGTGCCTGGTAAGGCTTCCTCTTGGTTGTAGGACCAGGCGTTGCCGGTGACCGGTTCCAGGGGAAGGCGGTCCAGGACGTTGGATTCCTTGATGAACAGTTCCACGACCCCGCGGGCCACGGGGTCGGGGATCAGGGCTGCGGCCTGAGCGAGAGTGACAGCCACTCGGCGGGATTCTCCTTACGCGACAGGGGTTCTAGGGATTGGTGTTGAGTGCGCCGAAGGCTGCGCGGAGCCGGTCCATGCCGGTGGCGGTGCTGGCGGTGGCGCCGCCGCGGGCGCCCTGCCCGGCATCGGGCGCGGGCCGGGTGAGCGGGGTCAGCCGGGCGGCCAGGTGCGCGGCCTGCGCGGTGATCTGGGCCGGGTCGGTGGCGGTGATCAGCTCCACATCGGCCGGGGCCAGACCGTGCGCGGTGGCTGCGGTGGTACGCAGCTGGCGGACCCGGTCGGCGGCTAGGGCGGCCTCTACGGCGTCCAGCCGGGCCGCCAGGGGCGCGTACTCGGCCGCGACCTGTTCGACTGCTGGCGGGGCCGCAGGGGGCGCGGGAGGCGGCGCCGGTGCAGCCGGGGCCGTGGCGGCTGGGAGGGCGGCGCGGACGGCGGCCAGTTCGGCCAGGACCGCGGCCACCGGGTCGGGTACGGCACCCGCCGCCGGAACAGCCGCCGGGACGGGGGCGGTCGGGGTGGGCTGCTCGCCCGGGGCGGGGGTGTCGGGCGCGGCGGGGTCGGACATGCCGCACCTCCTTTCTGTCCACCAGGGACGTGGGGGTGTGGGCGTGGTCGGGGGTCAGTCGGCGCCGTTGCTGCGGGCGGTCGTGGTGGTCTTGTCCCCGGCGGGGACCCAGACGGAGCTACGGCCGGGGGCACGGCGCCATACCTGGGTTTGGTAGGTCTCTCCGGCCAGCACGGCCACCCCGACGCAGCGGCAGTGGTTGTGGGCGTCGAAGCCCGCGTTGTCCCGGCGGTAGACCGGGCCGCGCCACTCCAACATCCGGCACCAGGTGCACGCGCTGGGTTCGGCCCAGCGGCGCCAGGCGACCGCGACCCGTTGGGAGCGCACGGCTTTGGCGTAGGCGCGCTGTCCGGCGCGCTGAGCCATGGTGAGCGCGGCCGAGGCGGCTTCCCGGCCGGTGGCCTCCACCGCCTCGGCCGTCTCGGTGCCGGAGTTGATCCGGGCCGCCAGCCGGGCGCGGGTGGCGGCCAGACGCTCAGTGGTGCTGACGGGACCGTCGCCGAACTTCCCGCTGTTACGGGTGAACTCGGTGGGGTCCAGCTCCACCAGGCGCACCCGGCCGCCGGGGTCACCGGGCTGGCCTTCGGGGTGCTCGAACTCCGGCAAGGCCACCCGGTCGGTGCGGGTCCACTCCGGCAGGGGCGGCAACGGCGGGACCTCGCCGAGACGGTGGGCCAGGTCCAGGGCCAGGTACCGGGCAGCGAGCTGGACCTCAAGCGCCACATGGCGGTTCACCACCGGCGCCGCGGTGATCAGCCACCGGGCGTGCCCGGCGGAGAGTGCGGCGGGGGTGACCTGGCGGCGCCACAGTGCCAGCACGGTGCGGAACAGGGCGAACAGTCGGGCTTCAAAGGCCCGTTGGTGGGCACGGGCCAGGGTGGCCGAGGACGGGATACCGCACCTCCCTCAGACGAGCCTGCCACACCGAAGTGTGACGCTGCGTAAGTGTGCTGCAGGACGTTTCATGGGCCCTGACCTGCGGAGATGCTATGCCGGCATTTAGTCTGGAAGTACTCGGTGTGACCGGCTGGGGGCCTGCCCGGCAGGGGTCTGCGACAGGTCGGCGGAGCCGCCCGGCGCGCGGTCAGGCCGCGTCCCCGCCGGGGGCAATGTCGTGGGTGGGGGCCAGGCCGAGGCGCAGGCCGTCCAGCCGGGCGGCCTGGTGGTCGTCGGCTTCCATCCGGTGGATGGTGGCTTCGGAGTAGCCGAGGTCTTCCCGGGTCTGGCGCAGGGTGACCGGGCCGCGGCCGTCGGCGTAGAGCTTCACCGAGGCGTCGGCGCGCTGGGCCACCGTCGGGGTGCCCGCGTCGAACCACAGCGCCTCAAGGTGCCGTAACCCCGGATCGGTGCGCCCGGTGGCAATGCGCCGCCCCAGCCGCATCACGCGTTCCCACGATCCGCCGAAGCGGTTCTGCCGGGCCTCGGCCCGGCGGACAAGCCGGGCCTCACTGCTGCGGATGGCATCGGCCGAGGCCGGTACGTCGGTGCTGAACCCCAAGTAGTGCGGCGGCAACCCGCACAGGGAGGCCACCAGCCGGGCAAGCTGGTTGATGGTGTTGTGGAAGTTGGACAGGTCGGCTTCGGGCAGCTGTTCCACCCGCGCGTCGCCGGGGCTCTTGCGGGTGGCCCACAGGGCGTGTGCCTCCCGTGCCCACCGGTTGAGCGGGGTCCCGTCGGGGCCTACGAAGTCTTCTTCGGCGAAGCCGTAGGCGACCCGCCGCGGCATGGCGTGGAACTCCCCGGAGACCATCATGTCCGTCGCGATCTTGTTGACCGCGTCTGCTAGGGGGATGACGTCGGCCAGTTCCGAGACCCCGTAAGGGTTCCGGGGCCGGGACCGGTTGGCGAAGGGCACCACGGGGACCTGTCCGAGGCCGTGGCGGTCCACGGTGTCGGCGACCCAGCCGCGGGAGGCCCGGCGCATCAGCCAGGTCTCGGCGGTCAGGTACAGGGTGGCGAACTCCTCGGCGCCGTCCTTCCACGCCTTGACCGCCGCGGCCACCTGCCGGGTGCGCGGGTCGTGGACGGTGTGGACCTCAAGCGGGGACTCCACCGTCACCAACGGCACGTCGGCGGCCTCGGCCGCCGCGCCCACGATGGCGTAGGCGCGGCCGTAGACCAAGGCTTCGGTATGCAGGTCATGCTGTTGTTCGTCCAGGTCGTTGGCCTGCCACAGCTCGTTGAGTGCCAGGTCTGTCCCGGACTGATTCGGGAGACGGAATCCCTTGAGCTGCAAGCGTTCCGCGTGGGAGTCGACCACCAGGCGCGGCCAGTTCACCACCACCTGCCGGATACGGCCGGAGAGCAGCCGGACAAGCTGCGGGTCCAGGTAGGACAGGCCGGGGCGGCCTTCGTAGTACCGGTCCGCGGTCAGCAGGCCGGGGACATGGTTGGCGTGCCTGGTGATCAGGGCCGCGGTCAGGCGGCTGGCGTCCTCGGCCGTAACGGTGGCAGGCCAACGCAAGGGGCATCACCCCCTTGCGTTTGATCTTTTCCGCAGCACCGTCCATAAAAGACTGAACCAGCGCCAACAAGACTGTCCGTTGTGGACAGTCAGGGAAATGCCGGCATCGATGTTCCCGCAGGTAGATGGCCATGTGTTCGCACAAGGCGGAGTGGCCGATTCTGTGCCGGTCGGCGCCGTCAGGGCAGCAAGACCATGCGGTCCTCGCCTGCCTCCTCGGAGGTCCAGCCCGCGGCCAGCACGTCCAGGTACGCCTGCCAGGACAGCGCCCCGCACATGGCCAGGTCGATCTTGCGGGGCGAGTGGTCGCGGTCCTTGCCAATCAGGTTCCACCGGCCGCTGCGCCGGATCATGGCGTTGGCGACGTGGTCGGCGAACACCGGGTCACCGTTGTGGGACAAGGACTTCCGGCCGATCGCGGTCCGGTAGGAGTCCAGGGCGGTGGCCGTGGGCTTGACCATGGTGGTGTCGAACTCCCGGACCCGGCCGGGCCAGTTCAGCGCCCACGTGCCCACGGTGTCGCGCCACCCGGCCCACGGGTCGGCATAGACCATGCGCACGTCGTAGGTGTCCATGATGGCGGTCAGGACCGCGGTCACCTCGGTGGTGCTGATCTCCCAGTCCGGCCCGGCATCCTCGGGCCGGGACCACAGCCCGAACACCTCTTGGAATCGGCTGTCCAGGTCGGTGGCCACCAGGCCGGTGCAGTCGTGGCGTACCGACCCGTCGAACCCCAGCGTCACCGCCGACCCGGGCGCGATCTCCAGTCCCGGCAGGGCGCAGGCGGCCCAGCGGGCCGGGTCGAAGAACGCGTCCTCTCCGGCGACCAGTTCGGAGAGGAAGTAGCGGCGGGCGTTGGTCTCGCCGGTGGCGGGGTCGCGGATCTCGGCAAGGATGCGGTCCAGGTCCACCCACACCGAGTCCCCGTAGACGTGGCGCAGCTCCGCGCGCACGGCGCGGGTGTGGGTCAGGTTCAGGTGTCGGCGGGCGTGGCGGGCGTTGACGTAGACGCTGCGGTCCTTGCGCGCGGCTTCGTAGGTCGACTCCGCAACGGAGCGTTCGCCGGGGCGGTAGGCGTTGGTGGTCTCCAGTGCCCGGCCGCCGACCCCGCCGAGGTTGCGGCGCTGGGTCTCGGCCAGGCGTACCCCGCCGGAACTCGGGGTCCACAGGTGGGTTTCGTCCTGGCAGGCAAAGGTGATCCGCTGCCCCAGCCTGCTGCCCGAGGATGCGGTGACCCGTTGCAGGCGCCCGCCGGTGGCGGTCACCACCCGGGTCAGGCCGACGTCCAGGCCGCGCCGGTTGGCAAGCGGCCCCTCCCGCAGCATCGGCAACAGCGCGGAGTAGGTGTTGTCCGCCTGGTCCTCGCTCACCGCGGTGAGCTGCACCCACGGGGTGGGCCACGGGCGGCCGACCGGTTCCCCGTCGGCGTCGAACCCATCCGGCAGTACCGGGCCGAGGAGTTCAGCGGCGGACAGGGCCGCCAACAGCGGCCCCTTGCCCCACTTCTGCGAGCGCATCAACTGGCCGCGGCGGTAGACGAACTTCCCTGTCTCCGGGTCGATCCGGTACCACCAGCAGACGAACTCGTACTGTTCGCCGGTGAGCAGGAACGGCTGTCCTTTGTGGTCACCGTCGGGGATGACCAGGTGCTCAGCCACCCAGTCATAGACCAGGTGCCCGAGGGTGGGGAACTCACCGGGGTGCGCGGGTTCCCGCCACGGCATCAGCCGGACTCATCCGGCAACAGGGCCGGGTCGACCAGCCGCAGGGGCGGGCGCCGGGACGTGGGCTCAGCCGGGTCGGCGCTGTCCTCGGCCACCGGGTCGGCGGGCACGATGCGGCGCCGCAGGCGGGCCAGGTCGGCGGAGGTGAGGCCGAGCCCGGCGCCGAGTCCGGCCGTGACCGCCTTGAACACCTCGGCGGTGGGCCGGGCGAGGTAGCGCTCCACCAGCGGCAGGGCCAACTGGAGAGACAGCCAGTCGCCGGGCGACCAGGCCGCGGCCTGCGGCAGTTCGGCCAGTCGGGCGTAGAAGGCGTGGCCGACGGCGCCGACGTCCACCCACTCGGGGATCTCCGGGACCTGCCCGGCGTAGGGAGTGTCCGGCAGCTCCGTCCAGTCCGAGCCCCCGGCCAACAGGGGGTCGGCGTTGCGGCGGGCGCGGTCGGCGGGGTCTTTCGGGGCGGGGCCGGGGCGTCGGCTCACGGGGATCACCCCCGCCCGTCATCACCGTAGGTAGCGGCCGGAAGTGCCCTTGAAACCCGTACACCTGGCGAGGCCGTTCAACGGGACGGTCCCCCCTGGGGATTCCAGGGGTTGCCCCCCACCCCTCGGCGGTCACGATCGGTGACGGGCAGCCCAGCCGCCGGGCTGGTGGCGTGCGGTGTGGCCGTCGTGGCAGGGCTTGCACAGGCCGCGGCCGTGCGCGGGGTCGTTCGGGTCGACGCCGTCGGCAACCAGCTGGCGGCGGGACCGGGGCCAGTGGTCGGCGACCGTGGCCGGGCGCTGTCCACACAGGACACACACCGGGTCCCGGCGGAGAACTCCGGGCCGGAAGCGGGCGCGGTGGTCCCGGCCATAGCCGCGGGCGGCTGCACTACCGCGGTGCCGATCGGATGCCCGACGGACGCTGGCAAGCTGATTCCGTTGGTGCGTAAGGCATCGGGCGCCAATCGTGGCAGCGGCCGGGCAGTCAGCTTCAACGCAGGTGGACGGGGCACGCGGCAGAGGTCACCTCCGTTCAGAACTGGGTGCTCCCGCTGAGACCTGCGAGACACACCGCTGACACTCGCCAGCTACACAGGTGGTAGCCGCGGGGTAGTCGATTGCCCCACTGATGGACCCACCGATTGGCCGTCCGATTGACACTCCGATTGGCGCCCCACTCGACAGACCACTTGGCAACTCACTCGACAGGTCGCTTGATAGTCCAGTGGGCAGATCAGCAGACGGAGCGATCCGGAAGAGTGGATAGATTCTATTCGATAGAAATTCGCGAAAGATTGCGGCGCCAACTCGTCCCATAACCCGGCTAAAAACTTGCCGGAACTTGAACCATAACCCTTCCCACCTGGGGTTTTAGAACGAGTGTCAACCAAACATTTCACTCTCATGAGTGAACTTTATGGCAGTTGATCTTGCTGGCAGTGTCGACCAGTTGGCCAATTACCAGCGACGATATGGTGATCCATGCAAAAACGCCCGTTTTTGACATCGAGCAGCGATTCGACATGGAGAGTTGCTCTCGCATACTGTCGCCGCCATCGAACGCGGCGCATCCGGATGCACTCCGCGGATAGTTCAATCCCAGAGAGGCGACAGGGGGCCTGATGTCCCGAGTAGACGATCACGCAGGCGAGCCAGAGGGCGACTGCAACTGTCCGGACCTGCGCCCGCGGCGGCTGACGTTCGCGCAGTGGTTCTCGGTGCGCATCCGTCAGGCTGACGAGGGGGTCCGCACGCTCTACGAGTGGGCGTGCCTGTGGCGCGGCGGGCCGCCGCCTGCGTGGCGGCCACGTCGGCGGCGGCGCGTTGCCGCGGGGGTAGGGCTGGGTGCGCTCCTGGCCGCGCTGCTCGCTTGGTACTACGGCGGCTAGACGCCTGATCTCCTTGTGCGCCAAGGGGTGAGGAGAGCCCCGGCGCGGGGGTGTGCGCCGGGGCTCTCAACTCAGGGGGGTGCTGGGTACAAAACACCAACGTGACTGAAGGTACGTTACAAACCCCGAGTTGTCTAGATACATTGCAGGGTGACCTCGGTCACTTCTGCATGCTGTTGATCGCGTCGGCCACGGCGTAGAGCACGGTCCGGCCGCGGTGGGTGCGCCCCACCTTCCGGCGCCACCCCTGCCGGTGGGCGCGCACCCGCACCGCGCCGGGGCTGATGCCCAGCCGGGTGGCCAATGCCTCGGCGTCGGCGGCGGCCTCGCCCGGCAGCAGGCCCGGCGCGGCCGGGCGCTCCCCGCTCACGCGGCCCGCCGCAACGGCCGGGCAGCACGCGGGGTCTGCGCGTAGGCCAGCTCCGGCCACTGGGTGAACGGCCAGGCCGTGCCGCAGCCGCGGCAGCGGATCACGTCGGCGCTCAGCCCGGCCCGCAGGTGCACCCCGCAGGCCACCGGTTCCCCGTCATCACCCAGAACGCGGGTTGGGCAGTGGCCCACCGGGATGGTGCGGTCAAAGTCCCCGCAGGCCGCGCGTAGCTGGGTGTGGATCTCGCGGAGTTCGGTGGCGAAGTCGGTGATCCAGGACCGGCTGATCAGCCAGCCGAGGTTGTAGGAGAGCACGCGGGCTTCGCCGGGCACGGTGGCCGGACCGCGCCGGGCGAACAGGCCGCGGTCGGCGCGCACGGCTTGTGCCCATGCGGAGAGCACGGCCACGACGCTGTGTGGGTCGCCGTCGTCCACGCGGGTGGTGCGCGGGTCCCGCAGGGCAATGACCGCCAAGCGGGCCGGGGTGCCCGCGGTCGGCCCCGGCGAGCCACGCGGGGTGTCGGTGGGCAGCGATCCGGACTCCAACACCTCGGGCAGCAACCCCCACAGCTCCACTACGTCGTGGAGCGCGGCGGCCAGCTGGTTGGCGCACGGCCCGCACACCAGCCACCCCAGGTCGGCCACGGCCGGGCGGGCGGCCGGGCAGTCCAGCACGCACCGCCGGATCGAGTTCGTGATCATGGCTGTTCACCTCCATTGCCGCCGCCCGCAGGCGGCGGCCCGTTCCTCTTCGGACTGTCCTCTATGGATGATCAACAAAAATGCCGGCATGGGCGTTTCCGCTGGTCGAAGCCTCGGCCTGAAAGCGGGAGTCGTGGACCCCGTTCAGGTCGGTGTGGTCGCCGGAGCGGGTGAGCCTGCGGCAGCGTTGCCGGGGCGCGGCCTCGCAGACCGGGCACGGGCGGTCCAGGGCGGCCTGTTCGGCCTCGGTGCGGTCGGCCCACCCCATGGCAGCGCGCACCCGGGCGGCGCCGCGGGCGGCAGCGGCGGCGGCCTGCTCCGGACTGATCCGGTTGACCGCCAGGACCGCAAGGCCACCCTCCCGGTGCCGCTGACCGCGCCAGGCGCTGACCAGCACTTCAGGCCGGAGCGGGTCCCGGCTACGGCGGTAGTGCTCATTGGCCGCGGTCCAGGCCGCGGGTAGCGGCACGGCGGTAAGCACGGCGGCCCAGCTGCGGGCCACCTCGGCCGAGGGGCGCGGTATCCGGGCGTCCAGGGATGCCACGTGGGAGAGCAGCCGGGCGGCTTCCTCGGGGTTCACCGTGGCCCCTGCCAGCTGCTGACCAGGGCGGTGAACTCCCGGTCCACCTCGGCGCCGTCGGCGGCCGGGGCCGGGCCGGGCGGGTCGTCGGACTCGGCGGCCAGCTCCGCCGCGACGGCGGCCCACTCGTCGGTGCGGCTGGCCTGGACGCTGCGTTCGGGGACCTGCCGCATGACCTCGGCGACCAGCGAGGGCAGCGCCCGCGGGCCGAGGGGCCGGGCCGACCAGCGGCGGAGTCCGGCGGTCACCGTCTCGGCGGGGATGCCCTCGGCCAGCAGGCCAGCGGTTTGGTTGATCAGCTCACGCTGGACGTCTTCGGGCTGGCGGGGAACCGCGCTCAGGACCAGGCGCACCGAGACGTTGGCCGGGCCGGACGTGGGGGCGGAGTGCTCCGGCCCCGGGGCGGCGGCCTCGTGCGCGGGCGTGCCCGCGTGAGGCTGCTGGTGGGGGTGTTGGGTGCTAGGTGCAGGTGCCCCCTCTACTCCCTTTACGTAACCACCTACACCATTGCCGGAGGCCACCCCCTGAGCCTGGGCAACGTCAGGGGTTGGGTCAGGGCCTCCCAGCAGGGCAGACACGACCGGTTCCACCTGATGGCCCACCCGGTCGGCGGGCAGACGGCGCAAGTCGGCGGCCAGGTCCGCGCGAATGCCCGCGGAGTGGATCAGCAGCGCCTTGCGCAGCGCGACGGCCAGCATGCGGGGCTGTTTCCACAGACCGTCATCGGCAATGAAGCCTCGGACTAGCACTTCCTCGGTGTCCTCATCCACTGTCACGAACTCGGCCGTGGCGAGTTCGGCCAGGGCGGCGGAGACCTCGGCCGGGGTGGTGCCGTGCGCGCCCGCGGCGAACTTGCGCCGCAGCAGCGGGACCACCCCGGCAAGGCTGCGGTCCGGGTGGGACACCAGCTGGGTGTAGAGCCATTGGGCGTCGCGCCCGAGTGCCCGCCAGCGCGGGTCACTCCACCGCGCGATCCTGAATTGGGCGTACTGCTGGCCGGACACAGTGTTCCTCCACAGTGGATAGACAGGTATGGGTCAGCACCCGGCCGCGGCGGGCCGGTGCGGGGTTAGGCCGAGGCGCAGGCGGATGCGCCCGGTGGTGTAGCTGGACATGCGGGTGACCGCAGCGATACGCGCATCGGGATAGCCCCGAGCGTGCAGCACCGAGACGACCAGTTCGCGCTGCACCGGGGTCAGCTCCTCGGCCACCAGTCGCCCGGCGATGCAATGCCGGGCCGCGGTCAGGTCGGCGCGGGCGGGCCTCACGCGGCCCCCGGTTCCTGCACGTCGGACAGGTCCAGGGTGTAGACAGGCTGGGGCTTGCCGCCGTTGCGGCCGGTGGTGGTGTGCTCGGCGGGCACCCACCGGCCGGTCGGGCGCAGGATGCCGTGGGCCACCAGGCGCTTGACCGTCGCGCCGATGACCGGCGGCGCCACCCAGCCGGGCACGTGCGCCCGCCACGTGTTCGCGGTGACCTCGGCGTCCGGGTGCTGCTGCCCGGCGGCCAGGATCGCGCCCACCACCGCGACGACGTCCCGGTGGTGGAGCGGGTCCAGCACCAGCAGCGCGCACACCGCGGCGGCATCCCCGGCCACCGGCGCCGAGGCGGCCGAGCGGATCACCTCGGCGGCCAGCTCCGCCCAACGGGCAACGCCGGGCACCGCAGCGTGTGCGGTGCCCGGCGTCGGCTGGCCGGTGCTCACGCCCGGTCCGTCTCCTCGATCACGGTTGTGGTCTCCACTGTCACCGTCTCGGTGCCGCAGCCCGCGCACCGGGTGGTCTGGATCGTGCTGCGGGAACGGATCACCACCCGGCGTGTGCGCGACGGCGGGTCGGTGATCCGGCGCAGCCATGCCGCGGTGTTGGCGTCCGGCTGTCCCTGCCGGGCGTCGGCTTCGGCTTGCTGGCGGCGCTGCCAGGCGTCCAGCCATCCGGCCAGTTCGCTGGCCTGCGGCCCCCGGGTAGCGCCGGAGCGGATGCGGGTGGTGTTGGGCACAGGCGTGCTGGTGCGGTTTTTGCGCATGGCGAAGCCGCCTCCCCTGACGGCAGGTGTGTCCACAGTGGATGCCGCGAGCGGATGCTCCGCGGCGGAGAACTCAGCGTGCGGAGCGGGCGGCCTTCATTGCTGCGGTAGCTGCGCGGGCGCCGTTGCGCTCACGCAGTTTGCGGTACGCCTCAAGGGCGCCAGCGCTGATCGTGGGGCAGCCGTGGCCCCGGTTGACTACCAGTTCACCGGCCTTGATCCGGCGCAGCAAGGTGCGCTTGGAGATACGCAGCAGCCGGGCCGCCTCGGCGTAGGTGTAGTCACGGACCTGGTGTTCGTGGTGCTGGTTGGCGTCCAACGCCTGATGCCCCCCTTACGGGTCGCCGGTCGGCGCCCGCACGTCTTCGTCCCGTCTCGTCGGTGCGACCGGAGCACGGCGCCACTGGGGTGGGCCAGGCGGTGAAGCATGCGCGCGGGTGCGGCGGTCAGGACAGTGATCTTCCTTGCTCACCCGGCGGACCGTGCTCCGGTCGCAACCCACACGCTGCCCTTGTACCTGCAACTTTGTCAACAAGTTGTCACCGCTTGTCGCTATGTGTCGCGGCATGGCGTGAGGATCAGACCCCGGTACGGTGCGCGTGTACGACTCAGGGATGAGTCACCTGTGCGACGACACCTGTGTGGGCACCTGTGTAACGGAATGGGTACCTGTGTGGACGTGTAGTCGAACGCACTGACAGAACGCTGACCCGCAGATCCTGGGGACTGCGGGTCAGCACCGCGAACAGCCGCCGGTCAGGGCGGTGAAACGGTGAAGGGCGGTCGGCCGGAGAAGACCCAGCCGACCAACAAGGGGGGAAACCAGTGGCAGAACGTCAAGTCAGATCCGCGGTAGGACAACTGATCCTGCGCCAGGTCGGGAAAGGCTCCGTCGCCGAATACGAGCGACAGAAGGGCTTAGCCGGGGGGACGCTGGCCTACTACCTCCGCCCCACCTCACAGAACCGGTCACGCCGGGCCGGTGTACCCAAGATCAAACAACTGGCCGAGGCGCTGGGGTCCAGCATCGAAGAAGTCTCCGAAGCCTTCGCCGTGGACAGCGGCCTGTGCGCCCTCACCGAGGAGAGCCTGACCGCCGCGGAGAAGAACATGATCGCGGACTTCCGGCGACTCAGCCCCACCAGCCAAGCCGCCTGGGCCGCCGCGGTGGCCGCCTTCGCCGAGGCCGAACAGGGCACGCGGTAGCACCACCGGCCCGTCTCGCGCGGCGCAATCCGGAACTTTCCGCAGCATCCGGACGAATAGCCACCGAACGGGTGATGTTGAATCCCGAATGAAACATCCGCTGGTGTGATCAGCGATCCACGTTGGTAGAGGACTAGAGAACACGCTCCCAACGGGGGGAGCACGCCGAGGGACGGGACACCGGCCGGTGTCGGGGGACATCCGGCCAGACCTCGGCAGAGCGGTGCGGTTCTGGGGAGGACCGCACGGGAGGGGAAACAGTTCAATGGTCATGCCGCTACGCGTACACAGCGACGCAGCCCTGACAGTGCCGTACCGGATCGAAGAGGGGGCAGACGGACTGTTCGGGCTGCGCGTCCGGAAGGGGCTGGTGATCCCAGATCAGCAGGGCCTGGAGCACTTCACCGCGGTGATCGTGGACCTGGCCGAGGCCAACGCGGCCTTGGCCGTCGACCGGAACCACCGGCCCCGGCCCGGCTGCACCGATCTGGTGTTGATCGAGGGCCACGACGTCGACACAGACGCGACCGGCCCCGGACAGGCCCCGGTACAGCAGCAGGTCCCCGGCGAGCGCCAGGGACCTGCCCACTGTGCCTGAGACGGTCAGGTCCGGGTTGCCCGCCGCCCGGCGACCCGGCCCGGCCGTCGGCCCGGGGCACTGGCCCCCACCGCGCTGCGGCGGCCCAGGCGGGTACGCGACAGTCCAGCCGGGGCAGCAGGGCCACGGTCGGCCGGGCGCCGCGAACCGGGCAGCGCACCGTCTTCCCGCGGCGGCTGCACCGGTACCGCACCGCTCGGCACGGTCGGAGTGCTCTGGTCGACCGAACCGCGCATCTGGGCCAGCGTGACCGGCTGCATCGGCGCCGTCTGGGCCTGCTCCACCTGATCCAGGTAGAACCGCATCTCCCCGCCGCCCGCGGCCTTGACATACCGAAGCGACTGATCCGCCTTGGTGTGCCTCATGATCGCCATCATGATGTAGACCGGGGTCTTGGCCCTGGCCAGATTGGTGGCACAGGTGTGCCGCAAGTCGTGGAAGGTCGGCGCCGGGCCGTCACTGCCATCCATGCCCGCCTTCACCCGGGCCTTGGCCCACTCCCGTTGCAGCACCGGGTACTTCACCGGCTGGCCGTGCCCGTCGGTGATCACGGTCTGCTGGTCGGGCTTGCGGTCGGCGCCCGTGCCGCGCAGTTCCAGCAGCGCCGCGGCTGCGCGGGCGCTGAGCGGGATGGTCAGGATGGTCTTGCCCTTGGGGTAGCCGCGCATGGTGCCGTCGGACTGCATGACGTCGGCCACGGTGATCACCTCATGGCCGGGCACGTCCAACTTGATGTTGGCCCACCGCATGCCCAGCACCTCACCCGCGCGCAGCCCGCAGTCATGCGCGATCAGGGCGGTCAGCCACAGGTTGTAGGGCAGGTAGTAGGTCATCAGGCACAGCTCTTGCTCGGTCAGGACCCGGAAGTTGTAGTTGCCCACCTGCGGGGCGGAGAACTCCGAGCACGGGTTGCCGTGGCGGTAGCCCTTGGCCGCGGCGTAGGCCAGGACGTTCTTGAGCACCGACCAGCGCGTGTTGAGGGTGGTCTCACTCCACTTGCGCGACCCGTCCGGGTTGAAGGTGGTGCGCGCGGCGGCCAGCCAGCAGCGGATCTGGTCTTCGCTGATGACGTCGATCTGGGTTTCGCCGAAGAACTTGTCCAGCTGGCGGGCGTGGTTGCGGTAGGAGTTCAGGGTGGCCACAGAGTTGGACTTGTGACGGCTCCACCACTCGTTCCAGACCTCGGTGAAGGTCAGCCGGGTGTCCTTGCGGCGGAAGGTGGGGAGCTTGATCCCCTGGTCTTCGTAGATGCCGAACAGGGCCTTGCGCTGCCTGATCTGCCAGGCGTCGGCCTCTTCCCAGGTGTCGAAGGTCTCGCCGGGCTTGGTCCGGGTGGACGGGTTGTAGTACCGGCCGCGGTAGCGGCCCGACGGCTTCGGCTCCACCCACCCGTTGCCGGGCGCGTCCCGGGAGGCCGGGCTCTGGTTGGTGGTGCGCTTCTTCGGCCTGCTGTTCTTCGGCCCCTTGGTGGCCGGGTGGTGCTGGGTGGTGCTGGGGGTGCGGGTCGGCACAGGTGGGCTCCCTCTACGCACCCGCGCGCACGGTCACCCTGTTTCCCCAGGCTAGCGGAGGGAACCGACAGTTCCGGGGGTCTGCGGGTGGTGTGGGGTAACCGCGTACCCCACGACCCGGTGCAGGTCCTTCACGGTGCTGCCAGATCCGACCGCCAACCTGCGGGAACACCCGCCCCGGCTTCCTGTCGCCGGGGGGTCACGCGATAACGGCCAACACTCGGGGCGGGTTTCCGCTCTCGGCGTGTTGGCCGGTTTCGTACGGTGTGTTTGCCGTTATGGGCGGTGTGTTGGCCGTTGTTGTACGCCTGGTTGGCCGTTGTGGGGCGGGTCAGACGCGGGTGGTGGGGCGGCGGGCGAAGGCGGGGGCGTGTTCGGGGCGCGGGCCGATGCCGACCACGTAGGCCGGGATGCGCTGGAGCACCGGGAACCGTTGCAGCAGTGCGATGGGCTTGGGCACGCCGGCGCCGGTGCGGATCTGGCCGCTGAGGGCCCGGCTGAGCAGGCGCTTGTGCACGAAGCGCTGGAGGCCCTGGAGCAGGGCCGTGGGCAGCCAGCGGCGGCGTTGCACCCTGGCCAGGTCGGCGGGGCGGACCCGGCCGCGGCGCAGCGGGGTGGCGAGCAGGCGGGCGGTGGCCACCGCGTCCTGCACGGCCAGGTTGATGCCCACGCCGCCCACCGGTGACATGGCGTGCGCGGCGTCACCGATGCACAGCAGGCCGTCGGTGTGCCAGCGGCGCAACCGGTTCAGCCGGACGTCGAGCAGCTTCACCTCGTCCAGCGATTCGATCGCGTCCACCCGGTCGGCCAGCCACGGGATCAGGCCGGTGATCCGGTCCCGGAATGCCTGCACGCCCTCGGCGCGGACCTGAGCGTCCGAGCCTTTGCGGATCAGGTACGCGGTCTGGAAGTACTCGCCGCGGTCGATCAGCACCGCGGCGTGGCCCGTGGTGAACCGGCCGATGCCGCCGCTGGGGTCCTGCGCGTGCCGGGGCAGCCGGAACCACCACACGTCGATCGGCGCGCCGAACTCCCTGGTCCGCAGGCCGGCCGCGGCGCGCGTGATCGAGTTGCGGCCGTCGCAGGCCACGGTCAGCCCGGCCCGCAGCTCGCCGCTGGTCCCGGTCTCCCGGTCGCGGTAGCGCACGCCGGCGACCTTGCCGTTCTCCCTGATCAGGCCGGTGACCTCGGTGTTCATCCGCAGCTCGAACCCGGGCTCGCGCCGGCCCGCCGCGGCGAGCAGATCCAGGAAATCCCACTGCGGCACCAGTGCGATGTGCTGATGGTCGCCGGGCAGGTGGCGCAGGTCGCCGACGGGCAGGATGCGGTCCTCCAGCTGCACCCGCAGCCGGTCCACCCGCCGTTGCGGCACCTTGGCGAACTCCTCGCCAAGGCCCAGCTCGTCCAGCAGCGTCAGCGTGGACGGGTGCACCGTGTCGCCGCGGAAGTCCCGCAGGAAGTCCCCGTGCTTCTCCAGCACCGTCACCCGCACCCCGGCGCGGGCCAGCAGCAGGCCCAGCACCATCCCGGCCGGTCCGCCGCCGATCACGACGCACCCCGTGGGGCCCTGGTCAGTCATGGTGATCATCCCCTTTTCAACGCCTGTTGAATAAGGCCAGCATCCTCTGGGGCAACCGGTTCGTCAACCACCGATCGGATGAGTAACCTCTCCGCCGTGAATGAGGTCCGCGTGCGCTTCTGTCCTTCCCCCACCGGCACCCCGCACGTGGGGTTGATCCGCACCGCGCTGTTCAACTGGGCCTACGCCCGCAACCAGGGCGGCAAGCTGGTCTTCCGGATCGAGGACACCGACGCCGCGCGGGACTCCGAGGAGTCCTACGAGGCCCTGCTGGACGCGCTGCGCTGGCTCGGGCTCGACTGGGACGAGGGCCCCGAGGTCGGCGGCCCGCACGCGCCGTACCGGCAGAGCCAGCGCCGGGAGAGCTACCGCGAGGTGATCGCCAAGCTGGTGGCCGCGGGCGAGCTGTACGAGTCCTTCTCCACCCCGGAGGAGGTCGAGGCGCGGCACCGCGCGGCCGGTCGCGACCCCAAGCTGGGCTACGACAACTTCGACCGCGACCTCACCGACGAGCAGAAGGCGGCCTACCGCGCGCAGGGCCGCGAGCCCGTGCTGCGGCTGCCGATGCCGAACGCGGACATCACCTTCACCGACCTGGTGCGCGGCGAGATCACCTTCCCGGCCGGCTCGATCCCGGACCAGGTGCTGGTGCGCGCCAACGGCGAGCCGCTGTACACGTTGGTGAACCCGGTCGACGACGCGCTGATGCGGATCACGCACGTGCTGCGTGGCGAGGACCTGCTGCCCTCGACCCCCCGGCAGATCGCGTTGTACGCGGCGCTGGAGCGGATCGGGGTGGCGCAGGGCACGCCGCGGTTCGGGCACCTGCCCTTCGTCATGGGCGAGGGCAACAAGAAGCTGTCCAAGCGGGACCCGTCCTCGAACCTGTTCCACCACCGGGACCGGGGTTTCCTGCCCGAGGGCCTGCTGAACTACCTCGCGCTGCTCGGCTGGTCCATCGCCGAGGACCGGGACGTCTTCACCATGGCCGAGATGATCGAGGCATTCGACATCGGCAAGGTCTCGGCCAACCCGGCCCGGTTCGACCTGAAAAAGGCCGAGGCGATCAACGGCAGCCACATGCGGCTGCTCGCGCCGGAGGACTTCCGGCAGCGGCTGGTGCCGTACCTGGTGCAGGCGGCCGTGCTGCCCGCGGAGCCGACGGCGGAGCAGCTGGAGCTGCTGGCCGGCGCGGCGCCGCTGGTGCAGGAGCGGGTCGGGCTGCTGGCCGAGGCGGCCGGGATGCTCGCGTTCCTGTTCGCCGAAGAGGATGCGTTCGAGGTTGAGCCGGAGTCGGCGGCGAAGGCTTTGGGCGCGGACGCCGAGCCGGTGCTGCGGGCCTCGATCGAGGCGCTGACGGGTGTGGCGGAGTGGCAGACCGAGGCGATCGAGGCGGCGCTGAAGGGCGCGCTGATCGACGGACTGGGCCTGAAGCCGCGTAAGGCGTTCGCGCCGGTGCGGGTCGCGGTGAGCGGTCGCACTGTGTCACCGCCGCTGTACGAGTCCCTCGAACTGCTGGGCCGGGACCGCTCGCTGGGGCGGTTGGAGCGGGCGCTGGAGGCGGTCCCCACCGCGTCTTGATTACTCAGGATTACCACTTGACCGTGCCAGCCGGGCAAATGTCACCTCTTTAGCAGTCTCGAACACGGCTGGTACGCGTCTAACCTCACCGGGTGACATCCGCGTTAGCGTTCTCCGCTGCCCCGCAGAAGGTCGGCCAAATCCGAGCAGTGTGCTTCGACATCGATGACACACTGGTCGACTATGCGACTTCGGCCCGGCTCGGTTTGGCCGCGTTACTCGGTCACGACAACGGGTGGTCAGCCTGGGAACGCGCAACGGAATGTCAGTTGGCCCGCCTCATTGCCGGCGAGATCGACTACGACACCATGCGCAAGGAGCGATCGCGCACCTTCTTCGCCGATCTCGGTGAGTTCATCTCCGACTCAGAGGCAATTGCCCGCGAGGAACGCCGGGTGGCCGCCATGCGCCGCGCCTGGCGGCTCTTCGACGACGCCGGGCCGTGTCTGGAGTGGTTGCGCGGGGCCGGACTGCGGATGGCCGCGATCACGAATGCCAGCGGGGCGCTCCAACGGGTGAAGCTGGCGGACTGCGGGCTGGCCGAGTACTTCGAGGAAGTCGTCATCGCGGGCGAGTTGGGCGTGGCGAAGCCGGACGAAGTGATCTTCCACACGACCTGCGCTGCACTTGGGATCGCTCCAGAACAGGCGGTGCATGTGGGGGATCGGTTGGACCTGGACGCGGTCGGGGCCCGGGATGCCGGGATGTACGGGGTGTGGCTCGATCGAAGCGGGGATGGGGTTGTCGATCTTCCGCCGCGAGTGTCCGTGATCGGGTCCCTGGAACAGCTGCCGGAGCTGTTGGTGTGCGAGCTGGCGGAGGCCCCGCTGCGAGTGCGTTGAGCTGGGCAGAAGGGGTCCGTGGGGGGTCGATTAGGTATTCGCTGGGATCGTGGTCTAGTATTCATCTCAGCACGGCGGACAGCGACAGAGACTCCGGAACGGAGCCCCTGGGGTTGGCCATCGCGCGATGGGGTATGGTGTAATTGGCAGCACAACGGATTCTGATTCCGTTAGTCTAGGTTCGAGTCCTGGTACCCCAGCAGGAGGAAGCCTAGAAATAGGAATCCTCTGAGCTAGGCCCCGTCGTCTAGCGGCCTAGGACGCCGCCCTCTCAAGGCGGTAGCGCGGGTTCAAATCCCGTCGGGGCTACATCGGTGGAAGCGGTCTGATCCGGAGGAACTGGATCGGGCCGCTTTCGCATTTTAACCCGGGGGCCGAGCCCCCGGACCCCCACGGTGCGGTGGGTTGCGGAACCAGCGGGGTTCTGTTGCGGAACTGGCGGGGTTCTATTGATTTCCATCATTGTTTTGGCCTAGCCCTTTGGGCTGGCCTCGCTAATTGTGATGGGTTCTCTTGTCGATCTGCCTTGTTGATCGTCGCTCGTGGGCTCTCGGCCCGGGGGCCGAGTCGTGGGGTTGTTGCTTGGTTGCAACCTGGGCGTGATGTGGGTCACGGACAAGGGGAGCCTCGCCTGCTAGTGCGTAGCGGCTGGCTCCCCTTGGTGGCGTGTGTTGGGCGTTGTTGGGCGTCTGGTTGGCCGTTGTGCGGGTTTTGGGGTGTCCGGAGGGTCTCTGGACTAGAGGCGGGACTGTAGGGCTTCTGCGGCGGCTAGGAGGTCTGCGGCCCAGCGGGCTCCTGGGCGGCGGCCGATTCGGTCTACCGGGCCTGAGACTGAGACTGCGGCTACTACCTGGCCGGTGCTGTCTCTTACGGGGGCGCTGACGCTGGCTACGCCTGGTTCGCGTTCTGCGACGCTTTGGGCCCAGCCTCGGCGCCTTACGTCCAGGAGGGTTCGTTCGCCGTAGACGGCGTCGGCCAGGACTGCGCGTTGGGTGGTGGGGTCGGACCAGGCGGCCAGGACTTTGGCTCCGCTGCCGGCTGTCATGGGGAGGCGGGAGCCGATGGGGACGGTGTCTCGTAGGCCCGCGGGGGGTTCCGCGGAAGCCACACAGACTCGTTGGGTGCCGTCTCGGCGGTAGAGCTGGACGCTTTCGCCGGTGATGTCGCGGAGTCTGGGCAGGACCGCGGAGGCTGCGTCGAGGAGGGGATCCGTTACCCCGCCTGCGAGTTCGGCCAGTGCGGTGCCTGGGCGCCAGCGGCCGTCGGGGCCTCGCTGGAGCAGGCGGTGGACTTCCAGGCCCACTGCGAGGCGGTGTGCCGTTGCCCTTGGCAGGCCTGTTCTTTGGCACAGCTCGGCCAGGCCGCAGGGGTCGGTTGCCACCGCGTGCAGCACTGCCACTGCCTTGTCGAGTACTCCGATGCCGCTATGCTGTCCCACGAGCCGATACTAACTTCCCGGTATTTGGGAAGTCCAGCGTTGTTTTCTTACCTCGAGCGGAGGAGCGATGGGACGCACGCTCGCGGAGAAGGTGTGGGACGCGCATGTTGTGCGTCGGGGCAGTGGGGCTGAGCCCGATCTGCTGTACATCGATCTCCACCTGGTGCATGAAGTGACCAGTCCGCAGGCCTTTGACGGGCTGCGGTTGGCGGGGAGACCGGTTCGGCGGCCGGATCTCACTATTGCCACTGAGGACCACAACGTGCCGACTGTGGACATCGACAAGCCGATCGCGGACCTGGTGTCGCGGACGCAGGTGGACACGCTTCGGAAGAACTGTCAGGAGTTCGGGGTCCGGCTTCATCCCATGGGGGATCTGGAGCAGGGCATCGTGCACGTGGTCGGGCCGCAGTTGGGGCTGACCCAGCCTGGGATGACTGTGGTGTGTGGGGACAGCCACACCTCTACGCATGGGGCGTTTGGGGCCTTGGCGTTTGGGATCGGGACTTCTGAGGTTGAGCATGTGCTCGCCACGCAGACGTTGCCGTTGCGGCCGTTCAAGACGATGGCCATCACGGTGGAGGGCGAACTCGCCGAGGGGGTCACGGCCAAGGACCTGATCCTGGCGGTGATCGCGCGGATCGGTACCGGTGGGGGGCAGGGGTATGTCCTGGAGTACCGGGGCAGTGCCATCACCACGTTGTCCATGGAAGCCCGGATGACGGTGTGCAACATGTCGATCGAGGCCGGCGCGCGGGCCGGGATGATCGCGCCGGACGAGACCACGTTCGAGTACCTCAAGGGGCGGCCGCACGCCGCCGAGGGCGCGGACTGGGACGCGGCGGTGACGTACTGGAAGTCGTTGCGGACCGATGACGACGCGGTCTTCGATGAGGAGATCGTGCTTGACGCGGCGGAGTTGGCGCCGTTTGTGACCTGGGGGACGAACCCGGGGCAGGGACTGCCGCTGTCGGCCTCGGTGCCGGATCCCGAGCTGATCGTGGATGAGGTCGAACGGACTACGGCGGAGAAGGCGTTGGCCTACATGGGGCTGACCGCCGGGCAGCCGCTGAAGGAGATCGGGGTGGACACCGTCTTCCTCGGCTCCTGCACGAACGGACGTATCGAGGACCTGCGCGCCGCGGCCGCTGTGCTCAAGGGGCGCAAGGTGGCCGAGGGCGTGCGGATGCTGGTGGTGCCGGGGTCGATGCGGGTGCGCGCGCAGGCCGAGGCCGAGGGGCTGCACACGGTCTTCAGCGCGGCGGGCGCGGAATGGCGGCAGGCCGGGTGCTCGATGTGCCTTGGCATGAACCCGGATCAGCTCAAGCCGGGGGAGCGGTCGGCCTCGACCTCCAACCGGAACTTCGAGGGGCGGCAGGGCAAGGGCGGCCGGACGCACCTGGTGTCCCCGTTGGTGGCCGCGGCCACGGCCGTTACCGGTCATCTGTCCTCGCCAGCGGATCTGGCCGGAGAGGGGTTCTGACATGGGTGCGATGAAGCCGTTCACCACGCACACGGGCGTCGGGGTGCCGCTGCGACGGTCCAACGTGGACACCGACCAGATCATCCCGGCGGTGTACCTGAAGCGGGTCACCCGGACCGGATTCGAGGACGGGCTCTTCGCCGCCTGGCGCAACGACCCCGAGTTCGTGCTCAACGCCGAGCCCTTCCGGAACGGCTCGGTCCTGGTGGCCGGACCCGACTTCGGCACCGGCTCCTCCCGGGAGCACGCGGTGTGGGCGCTGGGGGACTACGGGTTCCGGGCGGTGATCTCCTCCCGGTTCGCCGACATCTTCCGCGGCAACTCCGGCAAGCAGGGTTTGCTCGCCGCCCAGTGTGAGCAAAGCGACGTCGAGCAGCTCTGGAAGCTGCTGGAGGCCGAGCCGGGCACCGAGGTCACTGTGGACCTCGTGTCGAAGACGGTGCGAGCCAAGGAGTTCCAAGCGCCCTTCCAGGTCGACGACTACACCCGTTGGCGGCTGCTGGAGGGGCTCGACGACATCGGACTCACCCTGCGACACGCCGAAAGTGTTGATGCGTTCGAAAAATCGCGGCCGAGTTGGCTGCCGCGGACCCTTCCGGCCCGCAGCGGCTGAGAAATCCGCCTTCGCCGGACCTGAATCCCCTGGTGGGGAAGGGGATTCAGGTCCGGAAACGGCGGGGCCCGAACCCGCCCATTCCACCGCCCGGAGTACCTCGGACGGGCGGAACTCCGCGCGTCGCAATGGATTTTTGGGCGTGGCGCGTGGAAAGTATTGGCGCTTGGCCTTACCGTTGCCTTCTAGTCGGCCTGAGTTGTAGGGCCGTAAGCGTCCTGGGAGGGACTGAAGGTGAACAAGGCCCAGCTCATCGATGCGCTCGCCGAGCGTCTTGGCGACAAGAAGACCGCCGGCACCGCAGTCGACGGCATCGTCGACGTCATCGTCCGCGCTGTCCACAAGGGTGACAAGGTCACCATCACCGGCTTCGGTGTTTTCGAGAAGCGTGCCCGCGCGGCCCGCACCGCTCGTAACCCGCGTACCGGTGAGACCGTGAAGGTCAAGAAGACCAACGTCCCCGCATTCCGCGCCGGCACCACGTTCAAGAACGTGATCAGCGGCACCACCAAGCTGCCGAAGGCCGCCGCTGCCCCCAAGGCCGCCGCTGCCAAGGCCGCTGCCCCGAAGGCCGCTGCCGCGGCCAAGACCACCGCCACGCGCACCGCGCGGGCGACCGCCACCGCCACCAAGGCGCCGGCCACCAAGGCCGCCGCCAAGCCGGCGACCACCCGCAAGGCCGCGGCTGCGAAGCCCGCTGCCAAGGCTGCCGCCCCCAAGGCTGCCGCGGCTGCGAAGAAGCCGGCCGCCGCCAAGGCGACCACCGCCAAGGCTGCCGCCCCCAAGGCCGCCGCGGCAAAGAAGCCGGCCGCTGCTGCGAAGAAGCCCGCAGCCGCCAAGGCACCGGCCGCCAAGAAGCCGGCGTCCCGCAAGAAGTGAAGTCACGCCTGAGGCGGTCCTGACACCCAAACCGCTTCGGGAAGACTGAGATAAGGCCCCGCCGGGACGCCGGCGGGGCCTTTCTTTGTGCCTGGACTCAGTCGCGGACCGGCGGCAGCGGGGTTTCGCAGTAGTCCGCCGCGAGCAGCGTCGGACCGGCCGAATCAGCGTCGAAGGTGAGGATCCAGGTGCTGCCCTTGCGACTGGGGAACTCGGTCAGCGGCAGGCCCGCTTTGACCGCCAGCCGCTCGACCAATTCCGGGATCACCCCGCCCTGACTGGAGACCACCGCGGCCCCCTCGGCGGCGATGGCCAGGAACCGGCGCACCCCCGCGTCCGGGTCCGGCCAGAAGCCCTCCTCGGCCAGCAGCCATTCCTCGGCGATGGCCAGCCCGAGTCGCTCCGCCAACGGCGCTACGGTTTGCGCGCAACGCACCCTGGGAGCCGCGTAGAGGCGCTGCGGGGCGAAGGCGGGCAGCATCCGGCCCAGGCAGCGCGCCTGGTGCGTGCCGGAGGGTGTGAGCGGGCGCAGCTCGTCCGGCCCGTCCCACTTCTCCCGCTTGCCTGCCTTGGCGTGCCGGACCAGCAGCACGGTGCGGGCGCGGGCGGGCAGTGCGGTGAAGGCGTCCAGCACCACCCGGTCGTGCTGGTAACTCAGTAGCGCGCGGGCTTTGTCCGCACTCAGCCAGCGCAGTTCGTCGACTTCTTCGTTGGGTGCGAAGTCGCCGGCGATGGCCTCGGCGGAGTAATAGGTGACTCTTTTCGGCCGCGTATTTCCGTCCTTAGTGGACACCTCGTAGTGCGCGGCAGGCAGCATCCGGCCGAGTACCGCGCGGTAGCCGGTCTCCTCGGCGATTTCCCGGACCGCGGTCTCGGTCAGCGTCTCGCCGGGGTCGCACTTGCCCTTGGGCAGTGACCAGTCGTCGTAGCGCGGGCGGTGCGCCACGGCCAGTTCGACGCCTGCCGGGGTTTCCCGCCACAGCGCGGCGCCCGCCGCGTGCAGGGCGCTCACGCCTTGGCCCCGTGCCTGCGCAGCATCTCCTCCTGGTGGTCCAGCACTCGATTGCCCGCCTGCGGCGAGGGACTCCAGTGCCCGTTGGGTTCCAGCTCCCAGCAGCGGGTGGCCGGGTCCATGCAGGAGTCGAACATCACGTCCAGATCGTGCGTCAGCTTGGGATCGGCCACCCGGACCATCACCTCGATCCGGCGGTCCAGGTTGCGGTGCATCATGTCCGCGCTGCCGAACCAGTGCTCGTTGCCGCCGCGGAAGTGCACCACCCTGGAGTGCTCCAGGAAGCGGCCCAGGATCGAGCGCACGGTGATGTTCTCGCTCAGTCCGGGCACCCCTGGCTTTAGCGAGCAGATGCCGCGCACCACCACCTCGATCGGCACCCCGGCCTGGGAGGCGCGGTAGAAGGCGTCGATGACCTGTTCGTCCACCAGCGAGTTGACCTTCAGCCGGATCCCGGTCGTCTTGCCCTGCCGGGCCAGCGCGATCTCGGCCTCGACCCGCTCGATGATGCCGCGGCGCACGCCGTAGGGCGCGACCAGCAGGCTGCGGTAGGTGTGCTGGCGGGAGTAGCCGGTGAGCACGTTGAACAGGTCGGTGAGGTCCTGGCCGATGGCGGGTTCGGCGGTGAGCAGGCCGATGTCCTCGTACAGCCGGGCGGTCTTGGGGTTGTAGTTGCCGGTGCCGATGTGGCAGTAGCGCCGGATGGTGGAGCCCTCCTGCCGCACCACCAGCGCGGTCTTGCAGTGCGTCTTGAGGCCCACCAGGCCGTAGACCACGTGCACGCCTGCGCGTTCCAGCTGCCGGGCCCACTTGATGTTGGCCTGCTCGTCGAAGCGGGCCTTCAGCTCCACCAGCGCCACGACCTGTTTGCCCGCCTCGGCCGCGTCGATGAGCGCGTCCACGATCGGCGAGTCACCGGAGGTGCGGTAGAGGGTCTGCTTGATGGCCAGCACGTGCGGGTCGGCCGCGGCCTGTTCGATGAAACGCTGCACGCTGGTGGAGAAGGAGTCATACGGGTGGTGCACGAGCACATCGCCCTCGCGCAGGGTGGCGAACACGCTCTTGGGCGTCTCCCCCTCGCTGAAGGCCTGGTGCGTGGCAGGCACGAACGGCTTGTCCTTGAGTTCCGGGCGGGCCAGGCCGTAGAGCTGCCACAGGCAGGACAGGTCGAGCAGGCCGGGCACCTCGACCACGTCGTGCGGGTCCACCTCCAGCTCGCGCAGCAGGAGTTCGAGCATGTGCTCGCTCATGGTGTCGGCGACTTCCAGGCGCACCGGCGGGCCGAACCGGCGGCGGGCCAGTTCCCGTTCCAGGGCCTGCAGGAGGTCCTCGTCCCGGTCCTCCTCGACCTCCAGGTCGGCGTTGCGGGTCACCCGGAACACGTGGTGCTCCAGCACGTCCATGCCCGCGAACAGGTCGGTGAGGTGGGCCGAGATGAGTTCTTCCAGCGGCAGGTAGGTCGCGGTGTCGGCGTCCCGGTCGAGTTCGACCCGGACCAGCCTGGGCACGTTGTCCGGCACCTTGACGCGGGCGAAGCGTTCCTGCCCGCCTTCGGGATCCCGCACGGTGACGGCGAGGTTGAGGGACAGGCCGGAGATGTAGGGGAAGGGATGCGCCGGGTCGACGGCCAGGGGGGTCAGCACCGGGAAGATGTGGTCGCTGAAGTAGTTGGTCAGCCGCAGCCGGTCCGGGTCGTCCAGGTCGTCCCAGGCCACGATGCGCACCTGGTACTTCTCCAGCTCGGGCTGGATCTGGTCCAGGAAGGTGCGGGAGTGCAGCTCGACCAGGTCCTGCGCGCGGGTGGAGATGCGGGCGAGTTGTTCCCGTGGGGACAGGCCGTCGGCGCTGCGCACGGACAGCCCGGTCTCCTCGCGGCGCTTCAGCCCGGCCACCCGGACCATGTAGAACTCGTCCAGGTTCGAGGCGAAGATGGCCAGGAACTTGGCCCGCTCCAGCAACGGTTCGGAGACGTCCTCGGCCAGTGCGAGCACCCTGGCGTTGAAGTCCAGCCAGGAGAGTTCCCGGTTGAAGTACCGGTCGTCGGGCAGGTCCTTGATGGTGGGCGGCTCGGTCACCGCGGGCGGCGCGGCCGGGGAAGCCTTGGGCGGCGCGGACTCCACCGGTGGCGGGGGCGCGACCGGGTTGCCCTGCTTCGCGGGCGGCACGCTGGCGGCGACGCCGTTGCTCGCCGGTGCGGCCGTCGCGGTGGCGCTGGCGGTGCGGCGCTGGGCGGCGGCGGTGCGGCGGGCGGTCGCGGGTTTGGCGACGGGTTTGGCCGCACCTCGCCGGGTGGTGGCCGGCTTGGCCGCGGCAGGCGCCTCCGCTGGCGCGGCGGGTTTGCGGTCCGTGGGCAGGGCCACCGCCGCGGGCTGACTGGGCGTGCGGCGGGTCCGGCTGCGCGGGGCAGGCGTGGCCGCGGGCTCGGGCGGGGCTTCGGCGGGTTTGCGGGTACGCCGGGCGGCGGGCTTCACGGTCTCGGGCGCGGGGGAGTCGGGTGGCGCGGCGGGGGTGGTCTTGCGCCCCCGCTGGGTGGAGGTGGCGGCCTTCACGGTGGTGTTCCGAGTGGACGACCGGGCGCGCCCCGGCTTCGTCGTCGGTTCGGTCGGCTTTTCCTCGCTGCGGTCCGTGCTCACCCGGCCATTGTTGCTGACGGGGACGGTTATCGCGCCCTGCGCGTGGTGGGAACCGCCTGCTCGGTGTGAACTTCGGATTAAGCGGGCGGAACCGGTGGGCGTACCGCTGTGACCTGGCCCTCCGTCCGGTCCAGGGTCACCCGCTGCCCGGGACGGGGAGCCAGCCAGCCCCCGGCGGCCACCGCGGCGGCCGGCGCGTCCACCAGCAGGCCGTCATCACGCAGCGCGGTGAGCGATCCATCGGCGTGCACGGTGTGCACGGTCGCCTGTTCCGGCGCGGTCTCTGCCATGTCCGGGGAGACTACTGACAACGGCGAATGACCTACGACTAACGGCTGTTGCCGCAGGCCGGGGCCGCTGCGAGGGTGCCAGGGAGAGCCGTTGAGGAAGAGGGGATCCCCACGATGAAGACGCTGGTGGTGCTGACCGCCGCGCTGGCCACCGCGCTGACCGGGGGCGGGTTCGCCGTCGCCGGTCCGGCGCCGCAGGCCGCGCCGCCGTCCGCCGCGCAGTCCGCCGCCGCCGAACTGCCCGAACTGCAGGCCGCCTCCGCCAACGTCGAGGTGGTCGACCGGCTGCCCGACACCAAGGGCGCGATCTCGATCAACTACACCACCTACCGCTCCGGCTGGCGGAAGCGGGAGGTGATGTTCGTCAGCGGTGAGTTCGGCCTCAAGTCCTACGACGTGTCCAATCCGGACAAACCGGTGTTCCTGGATCACCTGGAGAACGCGGCGCTGGCGCTGCCCGGCGACGATGTGACCAAGCGGTTCTGGGAGAACGAGGACGTCGACGTCGACCACAAGCGCAAGCTGGTCTTCATGGCCCGCGAGCGCAGCGCGTTCGGGCGCCAGGTCGGCGGCGAGCGGCCGACCGGCGTGTACATCCTGGACGCCAAGGACCCGGCCGACCTGAAGCTGATCAGCTTCGCCGAGATGGGCACCGGGCACACGACCACCTGCATCAACGACTGCCAGTACCTGTGGACCGCGGGTTATGACGGCACCCCGACGACCGATCCGGACCTGTACAAGCGGTCCGGGAAGATCTTCGTCACCGACATCCGGGATCCGCGCCACCCCAAGACCTCGGCCACCTACGTGGACCTCAACCGCAACCAGGGCAAGACGCACATGACCCACGACGTCCAGGTGGACGCCACGGGCATCGCCTGGGTCGCGGGCACCGGCGGCACCCGTGGCTACCGCACCTCTGGCTGGCACTTCGACCCGCTGACCAAGAAGTTCCGTGAGGCCACCGCGAACAACCCGATCCCGTACGCGGGCGGCGGCGTGCCGGCCAAGGACATGCCGAGGGCCTTCAGCCACAACTCGATCCGCCCGGTCGGCGACCGGCTCGCCGACGGCCCCAAGCCCTCGGCCAAGCACCCGGCGGGCAGCCTGCTGCTGCACACCGAGGAAGCCTTCGGCTCGCCGACCTGCGCCGACCAGGGCCGGTTCGTGATCTCCTCGCTCAAGGGCTCCGGCAAGGGCGAGTCCTGGCAGGCCACCGAGCAGAAGCCGTTCCACCTGGAGACGGTCAGCGTGTGGAGCCCGCACGACCAGGAGGGCACCATCACCGACGCGGGCTGCTCGGCGCACTACTTCGACATCCACGACCGCGTGGTGGCCTACTCCTTCTACGGCCAGGGCACCCGGTTCATCGACATCAGCGATCCGGCCAAGCCGTTCCAGATCGCCTACTACCGGCCGGAGGCGGCGGTCTCCTTCTCGCCCTATTGGTACAAGGGGCGGGCCTACATCGCCGACATCTCCCGCGGCGTGGAGATCGTCAAGCTGACCAAGGGCGCGGACGAGGCGCGGGAGGCCGGCCAGGAGGTCGTGCTCAAGACCAGCAAGCCGGTCGACGGCGCGGTGCTCACCACCACCAACCGCTCCGGCCGCCTGCCACTGGCCCCGGACCCCGACTACGGCTGGGCCTGCCCGATGGTGCTGCGCCGAGGCGGCCAGGGCTGCACCGAAGGCGCCGCCAGCTGCTGCTGACCGTACGAGTTGGGCCAACTCGTACGCCGGGTTGGCCCAACTCGTACGCCGGTTTTGCCCAAGTGGGTGGTCAGGCGGCGGGGGTGAGTAGGCGGGCGGTGTGTTCGCCCAGGCCGAGGGTGGCGGCGGCGAGGAGGTCTTCGGCGGTGTCGACGTCGCAGCGGAGTGAGGGCCAGGGGCCCAGTAGCTCGGCCGCGCCGGAGGCGGCGTGCGCGGTGGCCGAGCCGGGGCCGAAGCGAGGGTTCAGCGGGCCGCGGCCGGCCAGGAGCAGGGTGGTGCCGGTGCCCTGGCGGTCCGGGCAGAAGGCCCGTTCCGGCGCGGCGGCCAGGGCCGCGTCCAGCTCCTCGGGCCGCAGCGCGGGCAGGTCGGCCTGCAAGGCGCCGATCCGGCAGTCCGGGTGGTCCTGGCGCAGCAGCTCCGCGCCGTAGGCCAGGGCCGCGTTCAGGCCGCCCGCCACATCCGGCACCGTCTCCACGCCCAGGCCGGTGAGCACCTCGGCCACGTTCGGGTCCGAGGTGATGGCCAGCAGCCTGCGCACACCACGCGCCGCCCTGGCGGCGGTCATGGTGTCGGTCACCAGGGCCAGGGCCAGGCGTTCATGCGCGGTCCGGTCGCCCGCGCCGCCGTCAGCGGCGCCGAGCAGCCTGGACTTGGCCCGGAGCAGAACCTTCACCGGGACCACGAGATCGACACGGTTGGACACCCTGACATCCTCCCAACTGGACCTTCACCACCCTCGCGGGGAAGACTCACGGCGGCAACACGCACCGGTGAGACGAAGGAGACAACAGGGTGGCCAAGAAGGAGAAGGGCGGCTTCTGGGTCGGGCTGGCCGCGGCGATCTTCTTCCCGATGACCAGGATCCTGGCCAGGCGGAAGTTCGTCGGACTCGAGCACATCCCGTTCGACCGGCCGGTACTGGTGGTCGCCAACCACATCTCCTACCTGGACCCGGTCTACAGCGCGGTGTTCGTGCGCAGCGCCCGCAGGGTGCCCCGGTTCCTGGCCAAGGCCAGCCTGTGGAAGATCCCGGTGCTCGGCCAGATCCTCAAGGGCTCCGGCCAGATCCCGGTGCACCGCGGCTCGGTGGACGCCCGCCGCAGCCTGCAGTCCGGGCTGGAAGCGCTGGGCGAGGGCAAGGTCGTGGTGATCTACCCCGAGGGCACCATCACCAGGGACCCCGAGGTCTGGCCGATGCACTCGCACGTCGGCGTCGGGCGGCTGGCGGTGGACCACTGCGTCAACGGCGAGGCGATCTGCGTGCCGATGGTGCACTGGAACACCCACCTGGTCTTCGACAAGTACAAGAAGAAGCTGAGCCTGTTCCCGCGCAAGAACGTCACCATCCAGGCCGGGCCGCCGCTGGACCTGTCCCGGTTCCAGGGCCGTGAGGTGGACGCCGAACTGCTGCGCGAGGTCACCGATCACCTGATGGGCGAGGTGCGCACGCTGCTGGCCGAGGTACGCCAGGAGACCGCGCCGACCGAGTTCTACACCGTGCGCAAGAAGAAGGACGCCGACTCGGGCGAGGCCGTGGAGAAGAACGCGGCCCCGAAGGACGGCGAGCAGTGATGCCGCAGCGGATCGCGGTGCTGGGCGCCGGGTCCTGGGGCACCACCTTCGCCAAGGTGCTCGCCGACGCCGGCCGCGATGTGGTGCTGTGGGCCCGCCGTCCCGAGGTGGCCGCGGCCATCACCGACCGCGGCGAGAATCCCGACTACCTGCCGGGCATTCCGCTGCCCGCCACCCTGCGCTCCACAGTGGACCCGCTGGCCGCCCTGGACGGCGCGCAGGCGGTGGTGCTGGCCGTGCCCAGCCAGACCCTGCGGGAGAACCTGGCAGGCTGGCGGCCCGCGCTGCCCGCGGGCGCGACCCTGGTGAGCCTGGCCAAGGGCGTGGAACTGGGCACGCTCAAGCGGATGAGCGAGGTGGTGGCCGAGGTCGCCGGTGTCCCGGCCGGACAGGTCGCGGTGGTCTCCGGACCGAACCTGGCCCGCGAGATCGCCGCCGAGCAGCCCACCGCCAGCGTGGTGGCCTGCCCGGACGCCGAGCGCGCGGTGGCCTTCCAGCGTGCCTGCTTCACCAACTACTTCCGCTCCTACACCAACACCGACGTGGTGGGCTGCGAGCTGGGCGGCGCCTGCAAGAACGTGATCGCGCTGGCCTGCGGCATGGCGGGCGGACTCGGCTACGGCGACAACACGATGGCCGCGCTGATCACCCGCGGCCTGGCCGAAACCGCCCGGCTGGGCGTGGCCCTTGGCGCGGACCCGCTCACCTTCTCCGGCCTGGCCGGGCTCGGCGACCTGGTCGCCACCTGCGCTTCGCCGTTGTCCCGCAACCGCTCCTTCGGCGATCGGCTGGGCCGGGGGGAAACCCTGGTGCAGGCCCAGGAGGCCACCAACGGTCAGGTCGCCGAGGGCGTGAAGTCCTGCTCGTCCATCCGCGAGCTGGCCGCCCGGCACGGCGTGGACATGCCGATCACCGACGGCGTGTACCGGGTGTGCCACCAGGGGCTGGAACCGTTGAAGATGGCCGCCGAGCTGTTGGGGCGGGCACAGAAAGACGAGCGACAGTGAACGAGGAGTGGGGCGACGGCACCCGGTGCGTGCACGCGGGCAGCGGGAAACCCGTGCTGGGGCAGCCGTTGGTGTCCGGGCCGGTGTTCGCCTCGGTCTACCACCTCCAGGACGGCCCGGCCGCGCCCGCCGCGCTCGGCAACACCTACGGCCGCGCGGAGAACCCGACCTGGGAGGTCCTCGAAGAGGCCATCGGCGCGCTCGACGGCGGCCGGACCCTGGTCTACCCCTCCGGCATGGCCGCCATCGCCGGCCTGTTGCGCGCCACCCTGCGTTCGGGCGACACGGTGATCGTGCCCGCGGACGGCTACTACGCCACCCGGCAGCTCGTGCGCGAGGAACTCGGTCAGTTCGGCGTGCGGATGCGGGAGATCGCCACCCCAGGACCGTGGACTCCCGAGGTGTTCGACGGGGTGCGGCTGGTGCTGGTGGAAACCCCGTCCAACCCGCTGCTGGACGTCTGCGACCTGATCGCGCTCAGCGACGCCGCGCACGAGCGGGGCGCGATCGTGGCCGTGGACAACACCACCGCCACCCCGCTCGGCCAGCGCCCCCTGGAGCTGGGCGCGGATGTGGTGGTGGCCAGCGACACCAAGGCGCTGTCCGGGCACAGCGATCTGTTGCTGGGCCACGTCTCCACCAACGATCCCGGGCTGTACGCCCGGCTCGCCCAGGGCCGCAAGCTCAGCGGCGCCATCCCGGGTCCGTTCGAGACCTGGCTGGCGCACCGCGGATTGGGCACCCTGGACCTCCGGCTGGCCCGGCAGGCCCAGAACGCCGAGGCGCTGGCCACCGCGTTGCGCGCGCATCCGGCCGTCACCGGCCTGCGCTGGCCGGGCCTGCCCGGCGATCCCGCGCACGAGATCGCCAAGCGGCAGATGACCCGGTTCGGCGGGGTGCTGCGGTTCACCCTGCCGGACAAGGAGACCGTGGCCCGGTTCATCGACGCCAGCGAACTGGTCTCGGCCACCACCAGCTTCGGCGGCCTGCACACCACCGCGGACCGGCGGGCCCAGTGGGGCGACGCCGTTCCCGAGGGGTTCGTGCGGCTGTCCGCGGGATGTGAGGACACCGCCGATCTGGTCACCGACATTGTGCTGGCACTGGAGACCGCGGACCGCTGACCCGGTCCACTGTGGACGATCAGGCCAGCTTGGCCAGCACGGCCTTCGCGGTGTCCACAGTGGACTGCGGGTTCTGGCCGGTGACCAGTTTCCCGTCCACCACAACGTGGTTGCTCCACGGCTCGCCCGCCTCGATCACCGCGCCGCGCCCGCGCAGCTCGGTCTCCAGCCACCACGGGGTGTTCTCGCCGAGGGCCTGGCGTTCCTCGGCGTCGGTGAACACGGTCAGCCGCCGCCCGGCGAAGGCGTTGCCCGCGCTGAGCAGTCCGGCCAGGCCGTGGCAGAGCGCGCCGATTACCTTGTCCTGGGCCAAAGCCATGGTCAGCAACGCGGCCAGGTGCGCATTGGTGGCCAGGTCGGTCATCGGTCCGTGGCCGCCGGGCAGGTAGATCGCGTCGTAGCCGTCCAGGGACACCGCGGCCAGGTCCAGCGGCTTGGTCAGTGCCTCGCCGAGACCGTCCAGGTAGGCAACTAGGTCGTCCTGGCCCGCGCGGCTGCCCGGGTCCGCGGTGGGGGTGACGCCGCCGGGGGTGGCGATGTCCACCTCGATGCCGGCCGCGCGGAAGGCGCGGTGCGAGGCGGCGGCCTCCTCCACCCAGTAGCCGGTGGGGTGGGCCGAGCCGTCGGCCAGGGTGAGTGAGTCGGCGCCGGTGAGCACCAGCAGGATCTTCTTCGTCATGGCCGCCAAGCTAGGCCCGCCGAGCCTGGTCACGCACCTCGTCGCCATCATCAAACTTATGGCGGGCGTGGAATAGTTCGCATGACCGCTGATGAGGAGGAGTCGTGCCCGAGCTGGACCTGCTCGCCACCTTCCTGGAGATCCACCGCACCGGCTCGCTCACCGCGGCCGCGGCCCGGCGTGGCCTGTCCCAGCCCGCGGTCAGCGGTCAGCTCGCCCGGCTGGAACGCCAGCTCGGCGTGGAGCTGTTCACCCGCACCAACCAGGGCGTGCGGCCCACCCCGCGGGCGGACACCCTGGCCGCCCAGGTCGCCTCGCACGTGGACAAGTTGCGCAGTGCCTTCGACCCCGAGGACGACCAGTGCCTGGTCGGCCAGGGCCAACTCCGGCTGGGCGGACCGGCCGAGCTGACCACGCTCCGGGTGCTGCCCGCGCTGACCCCGCTCACCGCCTGCGGCCTGCGGCTGCGGGTGCAGTTCGGGCTGGCCGAGGACCTGCTCACCGCGCTGCTGGAGGAGCGCCTCGACCTGGTGGTCTCGGCGATCCGGCCGACCCAGCGCGGGGTGGCCGCCACCCCGTTCCTGGACGAGGAGTTCCTGCTGCTCGGCGCGCCCGCCTTCGCCCGCACCGTGCGGGCCGAGCTGCTGGCCACCGACCCGGTGCGCGCGCTGGCGCACCTGCCGCTGGTCGCCTACGCCGAGGACCTGCCGATCATCCGCCGCTACTGGCGCACCGCCTTCGGGCGCAGGCCGCCGAACGCGCTGGCCGTGGTGGTGCCGGACCTGCGCGCGGTGCTGACCGCGGTGATCGCCGGGATGGGCGTGTCCGTGCTGCCCCGCTATGTGGCCGAGTCCGCGCTGAGCGCCGGGTCGGTGGAGCTGCTGCACGAGCCGGCGGTGCCGCCGCTGAACACCGGGTTCCTGGCCACCAGGGTGGGCGGGCTGGCCGATCCGGTGGTCGCCAGGGCGCACGCGCACTTGCTCGAACGGGCGAAGGCGTGGCCCACGTTGTGAGATTCTGCCGGTCGGCTTGACCGGCCTCCGGCCTGGCTGCTTCCATTCTCCCGTGACCAGTCGCGCATCCTCGTGCCAGCGAGGCCCCATCGGCCTCCGGCGAGTTGCCAGCGCGCTCTGTTGTCCTTCCTGCTGAAACACCCCGCCGCAGTGCGTTTTCCGGCGCGGTCCCGGCCCTGTGCCGCGCGCCGACCACCCTCAGCTTGAAGGACCTCAGTCATGTTCGCCGTTCCGCCCAACACCGTCGCCGTCGATGGCACCCGGGCCGCCGCCCACCCCGCCCGCATCGCCATGAACGTGGCCGCGGACCGCTCCCGCTGGGGGCACCTGCTGCGCTATGACCCGGCCGAGCGCTACACCGCGCTGCTGGAGCGCACCGCCGAGCACGAGATCTGGCTGATGAGCTGGCTGCCCGGCCAGCGAACCGAACTGCACGACCACGGCGGCGCGACCGGCGCCTTCGCCGTGGTCTCCGGCGTGCTCGCCGAACGGGTCGCCCGGCTCGGTGAGAACGGCCGCCCGGTCGAACTGGTGCACGCCCTCACCGCCGGTCAGACCAGGGTGTTCGGCCCGCACTACGTGCACCAGGTGATCAACGAGGGCCCGGACCCCGCGGTGAGCATCCACGTCTTCGACGGCGAGCGCCGGGACATGCCGCGCTACCGGATGGACTACGCGATCGGCCCGGTCCGGGACTGAACGTGCGCCGGCGGTTCGGCGCCGGCGGGCAGCAGCGGGCAGGGCTCCGGCTCGCCCCAGGCCCGGCGTAGCGGCAGCACCCCGGCCCACACACCGGGCGTGCCCAGGTCGGCCTCGTCGTCGCCGGGCGGACCGGAGCGCATCTTCACCGCCGCCTCGGCCAGGTCCAGTGCGAGCACCGTGGTGGCGGCCAGTTCGCGCTTGTCGGGTTGCCGGGCGTGGCCCCAGGAACCGGGGGCGATGTGCTCGGTCAGCGTGCGCAGGCCGTGCAGGCGGGCTTCGTCCCCGACCACCGGGATCGCCCGGCCGTGGATCACCGCGCTGCGGTAGTTGACCGAGAAGTGGAACACCGAGCGGGCGTAGACGATGCCGTCCAGCTCGGTCACGCTCACGCACACCTCGGTGCCGCCCGCCGCCCGCAGACTGGCCGCGCCGGAGGATCCGTGCAGGTAGAGCGTGTCCCCATCTCGGCCGTAGCAGGTGGGCAGCACCAGCGGCACGCCGTCGAGGACCACGCCGAGGTGGCACAGCATCGCGCCGTCGAGCAGCGCGTGCAGTTCGGCGCGGTCGGTGCGGGCTCGGTCCTTGCCGCGGCGGATCGTGCTGCGGTCGGTCGGGGACAGCGCGTCAGTGGTCACGGCACCTAGTATTCGAGCGGGAACTGGCATGCCCACAGTGCCAATACCGGGTGAATATGAGAGGCCACTCACCGTGCTCGACGCCGCGCTGCCCGCCGAACTGCCCATCGTGCTCGACCGCGGCAACGGCACCCCCCTGGCCGTGCAGCTCGCCGACGCGCTGCGCCGGGCCGCGGCCACCGGCCAGCTCCGGCACGGCGACCGGCTGCCCTCCACCCGCGCGCTGGCCGGGCGGCTCCAGGTCAGCCGCACCGTCACCGCGGCCGCCTACGAACAGCTGCACGCCGAGGGCTGGATCGGCGGCAGGCGCGGCTCCGGCACCTACGTCACCACCACCCCGCCCGCGGTCACCCCCAGCGCCGGACCGGCCAGGCGAGCCGAGTCCGAGGACACCGGCCTGATCGACCTGGTCCCGGGCGCCTCACTGGCCGGCGGCGTGGACCGGGCGGCCTGGCGCCGGGCCTGGCGGGCCGCCGGCGACGTCCCGGCCATGCCGCGCCCGGAACGCGCAGGCCTGACCGCCTACCGGGAGATCATCGCCGAGCACCTGCTCCGGCACCGCGGCCTGGTGGTCGGCGCGGGCGCCACCCCGGCCGAGGCGGTGCTGGCCACCCTGGGCACCTCGGCCGCGGTCACCGAACTGGCCGGCGCGCTGTTCCAGCCCGGCGACACGGTGGCCATCGAGGAACCCGGCTACCAGCGCGCGGTCGGCGCGCTGCGCGCCGCGGGCATGCGGGTCATCCCGGCCGAGATCGACGCGGACGGCCTGGTGGTGGACGCGCTGCCCAGCGGGATCCGCGCGGTCTACTGCTCCCCGGCCCACCAGTACCCGCTCGGCGGCAGGCTGCCCGCCGCCCGCCGGGTCGAACTGGTCCGGCGGGCCAGGGCCGAGGGCTGGCTGGTCATCGAGGACGACTACGACGGCGAACTGCGCTACGACGTGGCCCCGCTGCCGCTGCTGGCCGCGCTCGCCCCGGACGTGGTGGTGCACCTGGGCACCACCAGCAAGATCCTCTCCGCCAGCCTCGGCGTGGGCTGGATGGTGGCCCCGCCCGAGGTCGCCCGCGCCGTGCTCGACTACCGGCACCGCTGCGGGGTCAGCCCGGCCGCGGCCGGCCAGCAGGTCATGGTGCAGCTGGCCCGCAACGGCGACCTCGGCAGGCACCTGCGCAGGCTGCGCCGGGAACTGGCCGAGCGGCGCGAACTCGTGGTCTCCGCACTCTCCGTGGCCGGGGCCCCGGTCTTCGGCGACTCCGCGGGCGGGCACGTGGTGGTGCTGCTGGACTCCCTCGACACCGAACGCGCGGTGATCGCCGCCGCCCGCGCCCGCGGCCTGTCCGTGGACGGCCTGGCCCGCCACCACCAGGCCACCCCGCGCTGGCACGGCCTCGCCGTCGGCTACACCAACTGCACCCGCGCCCAGCTCACCACCGCCCTCCCCACCCTGGTCAACCTGCTCACCCCCTGACCGCGTGTTGGCCGTTCCGGTACGCCGAGTTGGCCAAACTCGTACGCTAACTTGGGCCAACTGGACGTACGACTTGGGCCAACTCGGCGTACGAGATCGGCCAACTCGGCGTACGGGTTTGGGGCGGAATGGTCGCCCAGAGTGCGCGGGTAGGGTCGGGGCCCATGACGCAGCGCAAGACCAGGGTGGCGGTCGTCTTCGGCGGTCGCAGCACTGAGCACACCATCTCCTGTGTGTCCGCAGGCAGCATCCTGACCCACCTGGACCGGGACCGGTTCGAGGTCATCCCGGTGGGCATCTCCCGCGAGGGCGCCTGGGTGCTCGGCGCCAGCGACCCCAAGGCGCTGGAGATCCGCGACCGCAAGCTGCCCGAGGTGGACGGTTCCACCGGCGCGCTCGCCCTGCCCGCCGACCCGACCCGGCCGGACCTGGTGCACCTGGGCGCGGACCGCGCAGGCGAGGTGCTGAGCGCGGTCGACGTGGTCTTCCCGGTGCTGCACGGCGCTTATGGCGAGGACGGCACCATCCAGGGCCTGCTGGAAATGGCCGGGCTGCCCTACGTCGGCGCGGGCGTGCTGGCCAGCGCGGCGGGCATGGACAAGGAGTTCGCCAAGAAGCTGCTCGCCGCCGAAGGCCTGCGCAACGGCGACTTCGTGGTGCTGCGCCGCGGCGACAAGACCCTCACCGACGCCCAGCGCGAGCGGCTCGGGCTGCCGGTGTTCGTCAAGCCGGCCCGCGCCGGCTCCTCCATCGGCGTGTCCAAGGTCAGCGACTGGGACCAGCTGGACGCGGCCATCGCGCTGGCCCGGCAGACCGATCCCAAGGTGCTGGTGGAGGCCGCGATCCTCGGCCGCGAGATCGAATGCGGCGTGCTGGAGTTCCCGGACGGCCGGGTCGAGGCGTCCCTGCCCTCGGAGATCCGGGTGGTCGGCGACATCGAGTTCTACGACTTCGAGTCCAAGTACCTCGACGCCGAGGAGGTCTGCGAGTTCGACTTCCCGGCCAAGGTCGACGACGAGGTCTCCGAGGAGATCCGCCGCCAGGCGGTGGCCGCCTTCCACGCGCTGGACTGCCAGGGCCTGGCCAGGGTGGACTTCTTCCTCACCGAGGACAACCAGCTGATCGTCAACGAGGTCAACACGATGCCGGGCTTCACCCCGGTCTCGCAGTACCCGCGGATGTGGGCGGTCACCGGCGTGGACTATCCGACCCTGCTGAGCACCCTGATCGAGACCGCGATCGCCCGCGGCACCGGCCTGCGCTGACGGGCTACTTCGGGGCGGTGCCGGTGTCGACCTTCTGCTGCGGCAACGTGGCGTGGATCGACTCCGACACCCCCTGCAGCGGCCCGGTGCCCGAGAGGGACGGCACGGTGAGCACCACGTAGACCTCGCGGTCCACCGCGACCCAGCTGCTGGCGCCCTGGCCCGGCAACTCCAGCCACTGCACGCCGGAGATGTCGGCCAGCCTGCTGTCCGGCTTCAGCTCGTCCGGGCGGCCGAGGCCGCAGCGCAGGATGACCGGATCGCGTTTCTCGTTGCCCCACACCATGGTCCCGTCCGGCGCGGGCGCGACGATCTCCCGGCGGCCGATCTGCTCGCCGCTGGAGGTCAGTTCCTTGGGCAGCGCCTGGATCAGCCTGCCGCAGGCGGGCGAGGCGGCCTGCTCGGCCGGGATTGGCGGCAGCGCAACGGGTCCGGTGCGGATCGGCGCGGGCGTGCTCGAGGTCGGCGCGGCCCCGGAACTGCCGGAGCCGTAGAGCAGACCGAGCGTGCCGACCCCCGCCACCAACAGCAACGGCAGCGCGATCAGCGCGATCAACAGCGGACGCGGGATGGATCGGTCGTTCGGTGCCACGGAACCAGCCAACCACGACATGCCACCGCGCCCGTCCCCGGGTCGGGACGGGCGCGGTGGCAGGCTGTGTATAGCGCTTACTTGATGTGCACCACAGGACAGGTCAGCGTGCGGGTGATGCCGTCAACTGCCTGCACCTGGGCGACCACGAGCTGGCCGAGGTCGTCAACGGTGTCCGCCTCCGCGCGCACGATCACGTCGTAGGGCCCGGTCACGTCCTCGGAAGTGATCACCCCGGGTATCCCGCCGATGCGCTCGGCCACGGCGGCGGCTTTGCCGACCTCGGTCTGGATGAGGATGTAAGCCTGGACCACGGCGTGCCCCTTCGTCTCGACCGCTGTGCTCGGGGTAGGAATCGTGGGCAGAACTTACCCCAGAGGTGGAAGCAAAGCTCGGAACTGGAGGTCCCTTTGTGCCCGGAGCCGCCGCAGAGTGCGGACACCGTCGCCGATCTGGGTGAGTTCGGGCTTATCCGCCGGGTGACCGATGGCCGTGCGCAACCACCCAGCACGTTGCTCGGTCCGGGCGACGACGCGGCGGTGGTGGCGGCGCCGGACGGACGGGTGGTCGCCTCCACGGATGTGTTGGTCGAGGGCGTGCACTTCCGATTGGACTGGTCCACTCCTGAGCAGGTCGGACGCAAGTCGGTGGCGGTGAACCTGGCCGATGTGGTGGCCATGGGCGCGGTGCCCACCGCGGTGCTGGTCGGCCTGGCCTGCCCGCCCGGCACACCGGTCGCGGTGGCCGAGGGACTGATGGCCGGGATGTGGGAGGAAGCCCGGCTCGCCGGGGCCGGGGTGGTGGGTGGCGACATGGTCACCGCGAAGGAGCTGGTGATCTCCGTCACCGCGCTCGGGCACCTGGACGGCCTGGACCCGGTGACCCGTTCCGGGGCGAGGCAGGGCGACCTGCTCGCGTACTGCGGACGGCTCGGCTGGGCCGCCGCCGGACTGGCCGTGCTGGGCCGCGGGTTCCGCTCGCCGGTGGCGGTGGTCGGCGCGCAGCGGGTGCCGGAACCGCCGTACGCGGCCGGGGCGCAGGCCGCGCGGGCCGGGGCCACCTCGATGATCGACATCTCTGACGGCCTGCTCGCCGACCTGGGGCATGTGGCCGAGGCGTCCGGGGTCGGCCTGGACGTGCGCAGCAAATCCCTTGAGGTGCACCAGCGGCTGCTGGACGTGGCCTCCGCGCTGGGCGCCGATCCACTGCACTGGATGCTCACCGGCGGCGAGGACCACGCGCTGGCCGCCACCTTCCCCGGCGCCGAGGCGGTGCCCGAGGGCTGGACGGTGATCGGTTCGGTGGTCAGCGGTCCTGGGGTGACCGTGGACGGCAGGCCGTACGAGGGCGCGGCGGGCTGGGAGCACTGGCGCCGGGACTGACCTGGGGTGAGTAGAAATACAGCAAGATGTATTTATCCTCACCCGTTCGGGACGTAAATTGCTCCCGTGGAACTGCGCACCCTCGCCTACGACCATCCCGACGCCACCGCGCTGATCGCCGAGGTGCAGCAGGAGTACGTGGTCCGTTATGGCGATGAGGACATCACCCCGGTCGACCCGGCCGAGTTCGCCCCGCCGCGCGGCCTGTTCCTGGTCGGCTACCTCGACGGCGTGCCGATGGTCTGCGGCGGCTGGCGCGCGCACGACGCGGACGAGCCCGGCTTCGCCGACGGCGACGCCGAGCTGAAGCGGATGTTCGTGGTCCAGGCCGCCCGCGGCCGGGGCCTGGCCAGGGTGCTGCTGGCCGAGCTGGAACGCACCGCGCTGGCCGCCGGGCGGCGCCGGATGGTGCTGGAGACCGGCACCGAGCAGCCCGAGGCGATCGCGCTCTACACCTCCAGCGGCTACGCCCCGATCGCCAAGTTCGGGGTGTACGCGGGGTATGACAACAGTCGCTGTTTCGGCAAGCAGATCGCCGTTCCGGCGGCGGCCGAGTGAACGTTAGAGTTCCGTATGGCTGTCTACGCCCTTGGTGACCTGGAACCGGTAATCCACGAGACCGCCTACGTGCATCCCGATGCCGTGGTGATCGGCAACGTGACCCTTGGCGCGCACGTCTCGGTGTGGCCCACCGCCGTGCTCCGCGGTGACTACGGGCGGATCGAGGTGGGGGAACGTACGAGTGTGCAGGACGGCACGATCGTGCACTGCACGCACATCCACCCGACCCTGATCGGCGCCGGATGCGTGGTCGGGCACAACGTGCACATCGAGGGCGCGGTGATCGGCGACGGCTGCCTGATCGGCTCCGGCTCGGTGGTGCTCAACGGGGCGGTGGTCGAGGAAGGCGCAATCGTCGGCGCGGGCGCGGTGGTCTCGCACAACGGCCACGTCCCGGCCCGCAGGCTCGCTGTCGGGGTGCCCGCGAAGATCAAGGAGAACTTCGAGGTGCCGGAGAACGGGGTGCAGCCCGGGGTTGACCTGTATGTGGCCAACATCAAGGTCTACAAGGACGGTCTGCGCCGGCTGGACTGACAGCCGTACGGGTGACCGCACCTCCGGTCACCCCCAGAGTGTCGGCCCTCGGCGTAGGCTTGATCGTGGGTGGGCAGTGGCCTGCCCGGACCACAGGTTCGATGTTTCTGGGGGCAGGAACATGTTGTCGAAGTTCTACGCGCGCTGCGGCGCGCCCATGGGGAGTACCGAGTCCAGACCCGCGCTCGCGCTGCAGCGGTTCACCGCCCGAGGTGAACAGGTGCTGGCCGAGGTGGTGCTGGCCGATCCGAACACCGCCGCGCCACTGGCGTCCTTGCCGATCGGCGCGGTCAGCGAGGCATTGCCGGTGCACCGAGCGGTGCCGGTGACCATGCACGGAGTCCCGGAGGCCGGCGCGCGGATCAGCGTGCGGCTGGCCGACGGCGAGACGTTGCCGGTCTGCACCGCGGTGCGGCCCAAGCGGATCCAGCCCAGGCTGGTCGAGTTCAACCCCGGCTACCCGCCCCGGCCCCCGGCCGACGGCAGGCGCTGGGAGGCCGCCTACGCCGTGCCGGTGATCGGCAGCCACGGCCGCTCGCTGGTGCTGGGCGACCCGGTGACCGGCAGCCCGCTGGTCGCGGCCGTGCTCTGCGATGTGGCCGCCCGGCAACTGGTCGCGGCCGAGGCGGTGCTGGTCGGCTACGACCCGGCCGAGCACACCGACGTCATCAGCGCGGTCACCGAGGACGCCGCCGCACTGTTCCTGCGTGCCTGGCCACGGCCGTTGCCGTTGCGCCACCGGCAACTCCGGCTGCGGCGACGCACGGTGAGCGCCTGACCCACTGGTCCATGCCTGGCGGTCCGCCGCTAGGGTCACGTTCCGTGGTTGGACGTCCGCTGCACGAGATCATGGAAGCCGGTTGGGCCAAGGCGCTCGACCCGGTTGCCGACCGGATCGGCTCGATGGGGGAGTTCCTCCGGGAGGAGATCGCCGCTGACCGGCGATACCTACCCGCGGGGGAGAACGTGTTGCGCGCGTTCAAACAACCCTTCGACGAGGTGCGCGTGCTCATCGTCGGGCAGGACCCCTACCCGACCCCCGGCCACGCCATCGGCCTGTCCTTCTCGGTGGCCGCCGACGTGCGCCCACTGCCGAAGAGCCTGATCAACATCTACCGCGAGTACGGCGAGGACCTGGGCTTTCCCCCGCCCCCCAACGGCGATCTGTCTCCATGGACAGAGCGCGGCGTCCTGCTGCTCAACCGCTCCCTGACCGTGGCCCCCGGCCGCCCCGCCTCCCACCGGGGCAAGGGCTGGGAACAGGTGACCGAACAGGCCATCGTCGCCCTCGCCGGCCGAGGCACCCCCCTGGTGGCCATCCTCTGGGGCCGGGACGCCCGAGAACTGAAACCCCTCCTGGGCGGCGTGCCCTGCATCGAGTCGGCCCACCCGTCCCCGATGTCAGCCGACCGAGGCTTCTTCGGCTCCCGCCCCTTCACCCGCGCCAACGCCCTGCTCGAAGAACAGGGCGCCACCCCCGTGGACTGGAAGCTCTAACCAGAAACCCGCGAGTGTTGGCCGTTGTCGTACGGCAGGTTGGCCGTTGTCGTACGCCGTAGGTCGCTGCGACCGAGCGAAGCCCGAAAACCGGTGGCCGGGGTGGCTTTTCGAAAACCCATTCCGAGCGGTTCCCCATCCTTTGATTTCTGCCCGTCCGGCGAGGACGCTCTTGATCTTCGCTCGTGTACCTCAGCAACAGAGCCGAAGATCAAAAAAGGATGGCCTCGCCGGCCGGGCAGACCACCGGAGGGGTGGGGCAGATCAAACCCCGGGATGAGCGGGTTGCGGGGCTGGGCAGGCTGCCGACTCAAGACCCAGCGTGGCTCCGAGGGCTCGCGTGCTCTCCGCACGGCCTTCCGCCAGCCAACCACACCTCACCGAGCGGCCCCCGTCACGATTGGGAGGCTAGGGCGGCGGCAGGTTGCAGGGGCCACTCGGTGAGGTGTGGTCTGCATGCTCCAGGCCGTACGGAGAACACGCGAGAGCCCTCGTCATGGGGGTTTCACCCCTCCGCCCCTGGCCTTCGGCCGTACGACAACGGCCAACGACCCGTCCACAACGGCCAACGTGCCGTACAACAACGGCCAATCCGGCGCCCATAACGGCCAACACACCGTCCACAACGGCCAACACGCGCCCGGCTTGAGACAGCGAGAGGCCCGGACCACTGGTGTGATCCGGGCCTCTCGCCGAAGCTGCGGCCGAACTCAGCCGCGGGCGACCTTGCCCGCCTTGAGGCAGGAGGTGCACACGTTCAGGCGCTTGCGCTGCGACAGGCCGATCTTCGCGCGCACGGTCTGAATGTTCGGGTTCCACCGGCGGTTGGTCCTCCGGTGGGAGTGCGAGACCGACTTGCCGAAGCCCGGCCCCTTGCTACAGACGTCGCAAACGGCAGCCACGTCAGACACTCCTTACACGTTGTTCTACAGAGTCCGCGATGCCAGCTGGCAAAAACGGGCGCACGTACCCGGGTGCGGATGCGTGCATGAGCCCAGGCCGAGCCGGGCAACCCCGACAGCGTATCTGGTGCACGCACGCCCAACCAAACCGGCCCTACCGACTAGTCTCGCTGGCAACATCTAGAGGGAGGCGGCCGCAGGTGTTGCAGGTGCTCGACGCGGTCGCGGTGCGCGGATGGGCCGCGGCCTGTGTGCAGGCGCTGACCGCCGACCGCGAGGCGATCGACCGCATCAACGTCTTCCCAGTGCCCGACGGGGACACCGGCAGCAACCTGCTGCACACCATGCGGGCCGCGCTGGAGGCCCTGGACCAGGTCATCGCCGTGGACGGCGGGTCGGCGCTGGCCGCGCTGGCCAAGGGCGCGCTGGCCGGGGCGCGCGGCAACTCCGGGGTGATCCTGTCCCAGGTGTTGCGCGGGCTGGCCGAGGCGTTGCGCCTGGACGGCACGCTGACCGGGCCCGCGCTCAAGGACGGGCTGCACCTGGCCGACCGGCTGGCCACCGCCGCGGTCAGCGAACCGGCCCCTGGCACCGTGCTCACCGTCATGCACGCCGCCGCCGAGGCCGCCGCCGTGGCGGGCGAGAGCCTGGACCAGGTGGCCTTCGCCGCCAGCACCGCCGCCGCCGAGGCACTGGCCCGCACCCCCAGCCAGCTGCCCGCACTGGCCCGCGCCGGCGTGGTCGACGCGGGTGGCCGCGGTCTGCTGGTGCTGCTGGAAACCCTCACCGCCGTGGTCACCGGCCTGCCGCTGCCCTCATCGGCCCGGTTCGACGCGCTGGTCCGGCGTGGCAAGGCCGAACTGCAGGCCACTCGCGAGGCGGGTTCGGCCGAGTACGACTACGAGGTCATGTACCTGCTGGACAGCACCGACGACACCCGCTGCGGCGCCCTGCGCGCCCGGCTGGCCGAACTGGGCGACTGCGTCTCGGTGGTCTCCGACGGCGCCGGCCTGTGGACCGTGCACGTGCACTGCCAGGATGTGGGCGCGGCCATCGAGGCTGGCGTTGCGGCTGGCCGGCCACACCGGATCACCGTGATCCGCTTCGCCGACCAGCTGCCCACCGAACCCACCGGCCTGCTGCGTGACCGCGCCGTGGTGGTGCTCGCCGACGGGGACGGGCTGGCCGAGCTGTTCCGCGGTGAGGGCGCGGTGGTCTGCCAGTGGACCGGGCAGCGGCCGGCCGCGGCCGAACTGCTGGCCACCCTCACCGGCGCGGGCGCCAAGCACATCGTGGTGCTGCCCAACGACCCCGAGCTGACCATGATCGCCGAGGACGCCGCCGAGCACGCCATGCGCTCCGGCTACGACGTGGTCGTGGTGCCCACCGCCTCCCCGGTGCAGGGCCTGGCCGCGCTGGCCGTGCACGACCCGCAGCGGCGGCACGGCGACGACGTGGTGGCCATGGCCGAGGCCGCCGCGGCCACCCGGCGCGGCGAACTGGCCGTGGCCCAAGCCGAGGCGATCACCTGGGCAGGCCGCTGCCGGCCCGGCGACCTGCTCGGCATGATCGACCGCGAGGTGGTGCTGATCAGCGCCGATCCGGCCCCGGCCGTGTGCGAGCTGCTGGACCGGATGCTCTCCGCCGGCGGCGAACTGGTGACTCTGCTGCTCGGCGCGGCCGCGCCGCCGGAGCTGGTCGGCGAGGTCGAGGAACACCTGCGCCGCGCCCATCCCGAGGTCGATCTGGCCGCGTACTCGGGTGGTCCGCGCGGCGCGATGGTGTTGCTGGGCGTCGAATAGTCAGTGCCACGCGGTTGAATGGACGGCGATGACCACCTTCGACGACCGGCTGGACCACGTGCTCGGGGCCAAGACCGCCGAGGCCCTGGACAAAGGCCTGAACCTGCGCACCGTCGGCGACCTGCTCCGGCACTATCCGCGCCGCTACGCCGAGCGCGGCGAGCTGACCAGCATCGCCGGACTGGAGATCGGCGAGCATGCCACCGTGCTGGCCGAGGTCCGCGCCACCACGGTGCGCCGGATGAAGACCAAGTACGGCTCGATCGTGGAGTCCACGATCACCGACGGCCAGCGGGCGATGACCATCGCCTTCTTCAACCAGCCGCACCGGGCCAAGGACCTGGTGGTCGGCAAGCGCGGGCTGTTCGCGGGCAAGGTCACCTCGTTCAACGGCGCGCTCCAGCTCGCCCACCCCGACTACAAGCTGCTCGGCGCGGACGAGGACGACTCGGTCGCCGACGAGTTCGCCCGCGGCCTGATCCCGGTCTACCCGGCCAGCAAGGGCATCGAGACCTGGGTGGTGGAGAAGTGCGTGCGCCAGGTCCTGGACCAGTGGGACGGCGCGGAGGACCCGCTGCCGGAGGTGGTGCGCGCCCGGCACGGCCTGGCCGACCTGTCCGCCTCGCTGCGCAAGGTGCACCGGCCAGCCGACTGGGCCGAGGTGACCAGCGCGCGCAACCGGCTCAAGTGGGATGAGGCGCTGGCCGTGCAGCTGGTGCTGGCCCAGCGCCGGATCGTCTCCGGCGCCCGGCCCGCACCGCGCTGCGCGCCCAAGCCGGAGGGCGTGCTCGCCGACTTCGACCAACAGCTGCCGTTCCAGCTCACCGCGGGGCAGCAGGAGGTCGGCGCGGCGGTCGCCACCGACCTCTCCGGCGAGCACCCGATGAACCGGCTGCTGCAGGGCGAGGTCGGCTCCGGCAAGACCATCGTCGCGCTGCGGGCGATGCTGCAGGTGGTGGACGCGGGCAGGCAGGCGGCCATGCTCGCCCCGACCGAGGTGCTGGCCGCCCAGCACGCCCGCTCACTGGCCGAGATGCTCGGCGACCTGGCCCGCGCGGGCGAACTCGGCGCGCCGGGCCACGCCACCCGGCTCACCCTGCTCACCGGCTCGATGAGCACCAAGGAACGCAAGCAGGCGATGCTGGACATCGCCTCCGGCACGGCCGGGATCGTGGTCGGCACGCACGCGCTGATCCAGGACAAGGTCATCTTCGCCGACCTCGGCCTGGTCGTGGTGGACGAACAGCACCGCTTCGGCGTGGAACAGCGCGACGCGCTGCGCACCAGGGCGAGTGAGGGCACCAGCCCGCATGTGCTGGTCATGACCGCCACCCCGATTCCGCGCACGGTGGCCATGACCGTCTACGGCGACCTGGAGGTCTCCGCGCTGCGCGAACTGCCCCGCGGCCGCTCCCCGATCAGCACCAACGTGGTGCCGACCGCGGAGAAACCGGCCTGGCTGGACCGGGTCTGGCAGCGCATCACCGAGGAAGTCCGCGCAGGTCACCAGGCATATGTGGTCTGCCCGCGGATCGGTGAGGCCGAGGCAGAAGACGATATCGACGGCGCCGACGACCCGAGCCTGGAGCCGCCCAAGGAGGACAAGGGTGGCAAGAGCGACCGCCGCCCGCCGCTGGCCGTGCTGGACGTGGCCCCCGCGCTGGCCGCCGGACCCCTCGCCGGGCTCAACGTGGGCATCCTGCACGGCCGCCTCGCGCCGGAGGACAAGGACGCCGTGATGCGCGGCTTCGCCGACGGCAAGGTCCAGGTCCTGGTGGCCACCACCGTGGTCGAGGTCGGCGTGAACGTGCCCAACGCCACCGTGATGGCGATCATGGACGCGGACCGCTTCGGCGTCAGCCAGCTGCACCAGCTGCGCGGCCGGGTCGGCCGGGGCAGCGCGGCCGGGCTGTGCCTGCTGGTCTCCGAGGCGCCCGGCGGCACCGCCACCAGGGAACGCCTGGACGCGGTCGCCGCCACCACCGACGGCTTCGAGCTGGCCCAGATGGACCTGGAACTCCGCCGCGAGGGCGACATCCTGGGCACCACCCAGTCCGGCGCCAAATCCACCCTCAAGATGCTGTCCCTGCTCCGCGACGAGGACGTCATCGCCACCGCCCGCACCGAGGCGGTGGCGCTGCTCACCGAGGACCCGGAGCTGCGCGCCTACCCCGGCCTGGCCTCGCTGCTGCAGTCCCTGGTCGACGCGGAGAAGGCCGAGTACCTGGAAAAGGCCTGACCCACTGCCCGGAGCTAACCCACCGGCCAGATCCGGATCACCCAGTTCTCCACCCCGTGCGCGTAGGACCCCGGCCCGAGCGCCTGGATCTCGGTCCGCCCGCGCGCGGCCGCGTCGATCCGGTACCGCCCTGGCACCGGCAACGACAGCCGCGCGGCCTCGCTGACCGTGACCACCGGTCCGAGCACCAGCTGCGCGCTGCCCGCCAGCACGTCCACCGCGCCCTTGGCGTCCCAGCCCTCGGCGGTGGAGCGCAGCGGCTCGCCGTCCCACAGCTCCACCCGCACCGCCGCGTAGTGCGTGCTCGCGGCGCTGCGGAAGACTGCGTGCCCCAGATCGGCGTGCACCAGTTCGCGGTCCACCGGGTCCGGTGGCAGGCTGGGCGCCGGGCCACGGTCGTCGTGCAGCGTGAAGTGGTCGTTCTCCACCAGAACCGACTGGGCGATGCTGGACACGACTCTTGCCATCACGACCTCTGCTCGTCCGGCCCCCCTGCGTACGGGGGGTCACTGTGCGCGACGGACCTGGGCGGGTCAACGTCGCACCCGTCCACCGGAGGTTTTGCGCGGCCGAACGACCCAGTTGGGGGCCGGTTGCGCACATCGGGGGAGACGCCCGTCACCTGGGATGGTTCTCCCGACTGGCGGGAGTACCGCGATACGGTGCTTCGGCTGGCCTGTCCGCCACCAGGAGGAGCTGGTTATGTTCCGGAAGGTCCTTGTCGCCAACCGCGGCGAGATCGCTATCCGCGCGTTCCGTGCGGCATACGAACTCGGCGCAGGCACTGTGGCCGTGTTCCCGCATGAGGACCGCAACTCCCTGCACCGGTTGAAGGCCGACGAGGCCTACGAGATCGGTGATCCGGGGCACCCGGTGCGGGCCTACCTGTCCGTGGAAGAGGTGATCAAGGCCGCGCGCAAGGCGGGCGCGGACGCGATCTACCCCGGCTACGGCTTCCTCTCGGAGAACCCCGACCTGTCGCACGCCTGCCGGGAAGCCGGCATCACCTTCGTGGGCCCGACCCCCGAGGTGCTCCAGCTGACCGGCAACAAGGCCCGCGCGATCGCCGCGGCCAAGGCGGCCGGACTGCCGGTGCTCGGCTCCTCCGCGCCCTCGGCCGACGTCGAGGAGTTGCTGGCCGCGGCCGATGGCGTCGGGTTCCCGGTCTTCGTCAAGGCTGTCGCCGGTGGCGGTGGACGCGGGATGCGCCGGGTCGAGCGGCCCGAGGCGCTGCGCGAGGCCCTGGAGGCGGCGATGCGGGAGGCCGAGTCGGCCTTCGGCGACGCCACCGTGTTCCTGGAGCAGGCCGTGGTCGAGCCGCGGCACATCGAGGTGCAGATCCTCGCCGACGGCGCGGGCAACGTGATCCACCTCTACGAACGCGACTGTTCGGTGCAGCGACGGCACCAGAAGGTCATCGAGATCGCGCCCGCGCCCAACCTGGACCCCGAGCTGCGGGCCCGGATCTGCGCGGACGCGGTCGCCTTCGCCCGCCAGATCGGCTACGTCAACGCGGGCACCGTGGAGTTCCTGCTGGACCGGCAGGGCAAGCACGTCTTCATCGAGATGAACCCGCGGATCCAGGTCGAGCACACGGTGACCGAGGAGGTCACCGACGTCGACCTGGTGCAGGCCCAGATCCGCATCGCCTCCGGGGAGACCCTGGCCGACCTCGGCCTGACCCAGGAGTCGATCGTCCTGCACGGAGCGGCGCTGCAGTGCCGCATCACCACCGAGGACCCGGCCAACGGCTTCCGCCCGGACACCGGCCGGATCACCGCCTACCGTTCGCCCGGCGGCTCCGGGGTGCGCCTGGACGGCGGCACCACCTTCGCCGGCACCGCGATCTCGGCGCACTTCGACTCGATGCTGGTCAAGCTGACCTGCCGGGGCCGCAACTTCGCCATCGCGGTGGCCAAGTCCCGGCGCGCGGTGGCCGAGTTCCGCATCCGTGGCGTGTCCACCAACATCCCGTTCCTGCAGGCGGTGCTCGACGACGTCGACTTCCAGGAGGGCCGGGTCACCACCTCCTTCATCGAGCAGCGCCCGCATCTGCTGACCGCCCGGCACTCCGCCGACCGCGGCACCCGGCTGCTCACCTATCTCGCCGACGTCACCGTCAACAAGCCCAACGGCGTCCGGCCGAGCACGGTGGACCCGGCGCAGAAGCTGCCCTTCGCCGACCTCAACGCCACCCCGGCCGCGGGCACCCGGCAGAAGTTGATCGAACTGGGACCACGCGGCTTCGCCGGCTGGCTGCGCGGCAACGCCGCGGTCGGCGTCACCGACACCACCTTCCGGGACGCGCACCAGTCCCTGCTGGCCACCCGGGTCCGGTCCAAGGACCTGCTGGCGGTGGCCCCGCACGTGGCCCGGCTGACCCCGGAGCTGTTCTCGCTGGAGTGCTGGGGCGGCGCGACCTACGACGTGGCACTGCGCTTCCTGGCCGAGGACCCGTGGGAGCGGCTGGCCGCCCTGCGTGAGGCGGTGCCCAACATCTGCCTGCAGATGCTGCTGCGCGGCCGCAACACGGTCGGCTACACGCCTTACCCGGAGGCGGTGACGCAGGCTTTCGTGGAGGAGGCCACCGCCACCGGCATCGACATCTTCCGCATCTTCGACGCGCTCAACGACGTCGAGCAGATGATCCCGGCGATCCGCGCGGTGCAGGACACCGGAACCGCGATCGCCGAGGTCGCGCTCTGCTACACCGCGGACCTGTCCGACCCGAACGAGAAGCTGTACACGCTGGACTACTACCTGCGGCTGGCCGAGCAGATGGTCACCGCGGGCGCGCACATCCTCTGCGTCAAGGACATGGCCGGCCTGCTCCGCCCGCCCGCCGCGGCCACCCTGGTCTCGGCGCTGCGCAAGGAGTTCGACCTGCCGGTGCACCTGCACACCCACGACACCCCTGGTGGCCAGCTGGCCACGTACACCGCCGCGATCGCGGCCGGGGTGGACGCGGTGGACGGCGCGGCCGCCTCCATGGCGGGCACGACCTCCCAGCCCGCGCTGTCCGCGATCGTCGCGGCCACCGACCACACCGAGCGCGAGACCGGTCTGGACCTGCGCGCGGTGTGCGACCTGGAGCCGTACTGGGAGGCGGTGCGGCGGATCTACACCCCGTTCGAGTCCGGCCTGCCCTCGCCGACCGGCCGGGTGTACAGCCACGAGATCCCCGGCGGCCAGCTCTCCAACCTGCGCCAGCAGGCCATCGCACTGGGCCTTGGCGAGAAGTTCGAGCAGATCGAGGCCACCTACGCCGCCGCCGACCGGATGCTGGGCCGCCTGGTCAAGGTGACCCCGTCCTCCAAGGTCGTCGGCGACCTGGCCCTGCACCTGGTCGGCGCCGGGGTCGCGCCGGAGGAGTTCGAGGAGGAGCCGGGCCGCTTCGACATCCCGGACTCGGTGATCGGCTTCCTCTCCGGCGAACTGGGCGACCCGCCCGGCGGCTGGCCGGAACCCTTCCGTACCAAGGCCCTGGCCGGTCGCAAGGAACCCAGGCGAGTAGCCGAGCTGACCGACGACGACCGCCGCGGCCTGGAAACCGACCGCAGGCAAACCCTCAACCGACTGCTCTTCCCGGCCCCCGCCAAGGAGTTCACCACCCACCGCGAGGCCTACGGCAACACCAGTGTGCTGCGCAGCAAGGACTTCTTCTACGGCCTGCGCCCAGGCGAGGAATACTCGGTCGACCTGGAACCCGGCGTCCGCCTGCTCATCGGCCTGGAAGCCATCGGCGAGGCCGACGACCGCGGCATGCGCACGGTGATGGCCACCCTCAACGGCCAGCTCCGCCCGATCGCGGTCCGCGACCGCTCGGTCGCCGCGGACGTGCCCCAGGCGGAGAAGGCCGACCGCGGCAACGCCGACCACGTGCCGGCGCCCTTCGCCGGGGTGGTCACGCTGACCGTGGGCGAGGGCGATGAGGTGGAGTCGGGCCAGACCGTGGCCACCATCGAGGCGATGAAGATGGAGGCCGCCATCACCTCCCCGAAGGCGGGCACGGTCAAGCGCCTGGCCATCGGCAAGGTCCAGCAGGTCGAGGGCGGCGACCTACTGATCGAACTCGGCTGACCCGAACCCCCTGCCCGACAACTCTCCCCTGGCCAGGCTCCGCCCGACGGAGCCCAGCCAGGGGAGAGCTTTATGCCCACCCCAGACCGAGTGTTGGCCGTTGTCGTACGCCGGATTGGTCGATGCGGCCTGCTCGCTCCGGGAACGCCACCGTCGTTCTGGCCAACGCCAGGTACGACAACGGCCAACACGCTGGAGTGGTGGCCTGTCAGCGGGAGACCGTCTCCTGCTGGGCGCGGCGGGTGCGCATCTCGGTCAGCCGTTGTGCCGCCCGCCGCGCGTCCGCGGCCGCGCCGGTGCGCAGCGGGTCGGTGATGATCTCCCGATCCGACTCCGGGATGGGTTCCAGCGTCAGTCGGAGGCCGAGTACGGCCGCCACCTCGGCGACCGTGCCCAGCGTGGGGTTGACGTTGCGGGCCGACAGCAGCCTGCGCACCGACGCGGGCTGAGCGCCGATCGCCCGCGCGAGGTCCGCCTTGGACAGGTGTTCCCGTCGGAGGGCCTCGTCGACCGCGTTGACGATCGCGTCGACGGTGGCGATCCGCACGGACTCGGTGACGTACTCGCGCAGGAACTCCGGATCCTTCAGGTCCTCGGCCAGCTCCGCCCAGAACTGCCCACTCATCCGAACCACCTCCATCTCTGCCCGAGCGTGCCATATATGTTACGCGTGCAGCCTGATTGGCCTGGCCAGCGATGATGGGCAGGTGACGCGGATTGTGGCTGGGGTGGCGGGTGGGCGGCGGCTGACCGTGCCGCCCAAGGGGACGCGGCCGACTTCGGAGCGGGTGCGGGAGGCGTTGTTCAGTGCGCTGGAGGCGGCGCTGGATCTGGACGGGGCGCGGGTGCTCGACCTCTACGCGGGGTCCGGGGCGCTCGGGCTGGAGGCGCTTTCCCGCGGGGCGGGGCACGCGTTGTTCGTGGAGTCCGACCGGCGGGCCGCGGACGTGCTCCGGGCCAACATCGCCACCGTCGGCCTGCGGGGCGCCGAGGTCAGGGCGGCCGCCGTCGGCGCCGCGCTCGCGCTGCCCGCGGCCGCGCCCTACGACGTGGTCTTCGCCGACCCGCCCTACGCCGTGGACGGGGCCGCGCTGACCGCGGCGCTGGCGGCGCTGGTGGCTAACGGATGGGTCACGAACGGGGCGCTGGTGCTGGTCGAGCGGGCCGCTCGGGACGGCGCGGTGGACTGGCCGGAGCCGCTGGCAGAGCTGCGCACACGCAAGTACGGGGACACCGCCGTGCACTGGGCTGAGTGGGCCTGACGCAGGGTGGCGTTCGAAGAATCATCCGCCATCTAGCAGGGATAACGCCGGCGAACCGGTGCTTGCTCGTGACGGCGCGCAACAAGGGGGCCCGACCGTCGCTACAATGGAACGCGTGCCAAGGGTCGAGGCCCGGGATTGAACCCCCGAGTTCCGCCGGCCTCAGGCTCTCCCCCGAATCCTGACGGCTGTGGCTTCATTGCCCCCGCCGACTGTGATGACCGTTGCGAAAGGGCGTACGTGGCAGCCGCAGAAACCGCAACTCAACGCTCCAGCGTCGCCAAGGCGAGCAAGTCCGCTTCAGCCCAGGCTGCTGACGCCGAGGAGACTACCACGCCGGGCACGGCGCGGAAGAGCGCTGCGAAGCCGGCCGCGGCCAAGAAGCCAGCGGCCAAGACCACCAAGGCGGCTGGGGCCAAGGCCCCGGCGAAGAAGACCGCGGCCAAGGCCGGTCCGGCTGCCAAGGGCGCCAAGGGCGCGGCCAAGGGCGCCGACGGCGAGGAGCAGCCGGGCGAGATCGAGGAGATGCCCGGCGACGAGGAGCTGGTGGACGAGGCCGATCTCGTCGTCGTCGACGAGCCGGTCGAGGAAGAGCCCGCCGAGGAGGAGCCGCAGAAGTCCGGCGACTTCGTCTGGGACGAGGAGGAGTCCGAGGCGCTGCGGCAGGCCCGCAAGGACGCCGAACTCACCGCCTCGGCCGACTCGGTTCGCGCCTATCTCAAGCAGATCGGCAAGGTCGCCCTCCTCAACGCGGAGGAGGAGGTCGAACTCGCCAAGCGGATTGAGGCCGGCCTCTACGCGGTGGAGCGGCTGCGCAAGGCCGAGGAGGAAGAGGAGAAGCTCGCCGCCCAGATGCGGCGCGACCTCCGCTGGATCGTCCGGGACGGCGAGAAGGCCAAGAACCACCTGCTCGGTGCGAACCTCCGCCTGGTCGTCTCGCTGGCCAAGCGCTACACCGGCCGTGGCATGGCCTTCCTGGACCTGATCCAGGAGGGCAACCTGGGTCTGATCCGCGCGGTGGAGAAGTTCGACTACACCAAGGGCTTCAAGTTCTCCACCTACGCCACGTGGTGGATCCGGCAGGCGATCACCAGGGCCATGGCCGACCAGGCCCGCACCATCCGCATCCCGGTGCACATGGTGGAAGTGATCAACAAGCTCGGCCGCATACAGCGTGAGCTGCTCCAGGACCTGGGTCGCGAGCCCACCCCCGAAGAGCTCGCGAAGGAAATGGACATCACGCCCGAGAAGGTCCTGGAGATCCAGCAGTACGCGCGAGAGCCGATCTCGCTGGACCAGACCATCGGCGACGAGGGCGATTCGCAGCTCGGTGACTTCATCGAGGACTCCGAGGCCGTGGTGGCCGTGGACGCGGTCTCCTTCACGCTGCTGCAGGACCAGCTCCAGTCGGTGCTGGCCACGCTGTCCGAGCGCGAGGCGGGCGTGGTCCGGCTGCGGTTCGGGCTCACCGACGGCCAGCCGCGCACGCTGGACGAGATCGGCCAGGTCTACGGCGTGACCAGGGAACGGATCCGCCAGATCGAGTCCAAGACGATGTCCAAGCTGAGGCACCCGTCGCGCTCCCAGGTGCTGCGCGACTACCTCGACTAGAGCACACCACATCGCCTGCACAGGGCCCACCGCCGATCGCCGGGGTGGGCCCTGTGGCATTTCCCACCAACGCCGCGAGACCGGTGGCACACGGCGAGTGGGCTGCTACGGTCCGGCCTTATGAGGCGTGCCGTGTGCCCCGGCTCCTATGACCCGGCCACCAACGGACATCTGGACATCATCGAGCGGGCCGCCGGCCAGTTCGACGAGGTCACCGTCGCGGTCATGATCAATAAGAGCAAGCGCGGGCTGTTCACCGTCGAAGAGCGCATGGACATGCTCACCGAGGCGACCGCGCACCTGACCAACGTGCGGATCGACATCTTCCACGGCCTGCTCGTGGACTACTGCCGCACCCACGACATCCGGGCGATCGTCAAGGGCCTGCGCGCGGTCAGCGACTTCGACTACGAGCTGCAGATGGCCCAGATGAACCATCAGCTCTCCGGGGTGGACACGCTGTTCGTCTCCACCAACCCGCTCTACAGCTTCCTGTCCAGCTCGCTGGTGAAGGAGGTCGCCACCTACGGCGGCGACGTCTCCCACCTGCTGCCGCCACTGGTCAACGAGGCGCTCACCAAGCGCCTGGCCGAGCGGCGGGCCGAGAAGGACGAGAGCTGAGCATCAGTTCTCGCACAGGTTGGCCCGCGTGGCGCCGGAGGCGACACGCCGGACAACAGCCAGCAGTGCGGTTGTGATTTCGCGTCGCCTTGTCGCGGTGCCGACACACCGAAGCTCGCTTCGTGGTGTGGCGGTGCCGCGACGAGGCGACTTCAGGAGCGAAATCACCGCGCGCGCCAGCGCGCCATGTCATAGAGCCAGCTTCATCCCGACGTGGCTCGCGACGAACCCGAGCCGCTCGTAGAACCGGTGCGCGTGCTCGCGACTGGCGTCGGTGGTCAACTGGACCAGACCGCAGCCGCGCCGCCGGGCCTCGGCGATGGCGAACTCCACCATCCGCTGGCCGAGGCCGCCGCCGCGCTGGTGCGTGGACACCCGGACCGCCTCGATCAGCGCCCTGGACATGCCCAGCCGGGACAGCCCTGGGATGAAGGTGAGCTGCAGCGTGCCCGCCACCTCGCCGCCGGCCTCGGCGACCAGCAGCAACTGGTTCGGGTCGGCGTCGATCGCCTGGAACGCGGTCAGGTAGGCCGGATCGCCCGGCCGCTCCCGGCCCGCGCCCAGCTTGTCATCGGCCAGCATGGCCACGATGGCGGGCACATCCGTCGCCACCGCCCGCCGGAACTCCGGCTGTACCCCAGAAGTCATGGCCCCAAGCCTGCCATCGAAGGTTCAACTCGATGTCTGTTGACGATCATTCGCAATCGTTAGCTTCGAGGCTCATGAGCCAGATCACATCTCGTGCAGTGAAAACCCTGCTCGCCGCCCTGATCACGCTGGCCTCCCTGCTCGTGCCCGTCGCGGGTTCCGCCGTCGCCGACACGCTGTCGGTGAGCGCGGCCTGCGGGGACACCTCCGGGTTCCGGCGATCCAACCTGTCCAGCCTGCCCGCGCAGGCCAGGGACACGGTGAACCTGATCAAGAAGGGTGGGCCCTACCCCTATCCCCAGGACAACACCGTCTTCGGCAACCGGGAGCGGCTGCTGCCGCTGTGCTCGGCTGGCTACTACCGCGAGTACACCGTGAAGACCCCCGGCGTCAGCCACCGCGGCGCCCGCCGGATCGTCAAGGGCAACGCGAACGAGTTCTTCTACACCGCCGATCACTACCGCTCGTTCGTGCTGGTCAACATCAACGCCTAGGCAACCTCCCGGACAAACCTCGGTGGACACGCCCCCGGCTGCGTCACCCGCAAGGCCGGACACGGCACACTGAAGGGGTAACCGTGGCCCAGGGGCGAGGAGTGCGACGTGTACCGGGTGTTCGAGGCGCTCGACGAGCTGGTCACCATCGTCGAGGAGGCACGGGGTGTCCCGATGACCTCCGGTTGCGTGGTGCCGCGTGGCGACGTCCTTGAGCTGTTGGACGACGTGCGCGACGCGATTCCGGCGGAACTGGACGACGCGCAGGACGTGCTGGACCACCGGGACGAGGTGCTGACCAAGGCCCGCACCGAGTCCGAGCAGTCCGTCGGCTCCGCGCGGGCCGAGGCGGAACAGACCGTGTCGCAGGCCCGGGCCGAGGCCGAGCACATGCTCGCCGAGGCTCGGGCCCGCGCGGAGCGGATGGTCTCGGAGGCCCAGGCCGAGGCCGAGCGCACCGTGACCGCGGGCCGCCGCGAGTACGAGGACCTGGTGGGCCGCTCGCAGGACGAGGCCGACCGGATGATCCAGGCGGGGCGCACCAGCTACGAGCGGGCCGTGGAAGAGGGCCGCGCCGAGCAGGCCCGCCAGATCGAGCAGACCGAGGTGGTGCGGGCCGCGCACGCCGAGGCATCCCGCCTGGTCGACGCCGCCAACGGCGAGTCCGACCGGCTGCGCAGCGAGTGCGATGCCTACGTGGACAGCAAGCTGGCCGACTTCGAGGAGCTGCTCGGGCGCACCCTGCGCACCGTGACCAAGGGCCGCCAGCAGCTGCGCGGGCCCATCGGCGGGCCCTCCCCGGTGCCCTTCGACTACCAGGACGGCTACCGTGAGGAGGAGGTCGGCGGCCGCACGCGTCGCTGATTTCCCTCTGCGCGGGCTTGTCCCGTACGCTGTTCAGGCTGCACGAGTCACGTGTGGCGAGACTCGTATGAAGACTGTGAGCATGTCCAAGCACCACTCAGCCGAACTTCGGCGCACCCCGTCCGGACCCTGGGTCATCGATACCAGGGACCTTGGCCGTCGCGCCGGCCTGAGCCGCAGGTACCACCGCACGGTGACCACCGAGGGCGATTTCGGCCTGGACCTGATCCGGTTGGCCCCTGGCGAGGAAGTCGAGATCGACATCCTGGCCGAGGCGGTCGTGGAGGGTGTGCTGATCACCGGGAGCGTGGCCGGTCCGACCACGGCCGAATGCTCCCGCTGCCTTGACCCATTCACCGGCGAGGTGGAGATCAGGGTCACCGAGCTGTTCGCCTACCCGGACAGCGCCACGGACGAGAGCACGGACGAAGACGAGGTCAGCCGGGTCGTCGACGACCTGATCGACCTCGAACCGGCGGTGCGCGACAGCCTGTTGACCGCGCTGCCGTCCTCGCCGCTGTGCGAGCCGGACTGCAAGGGATTGTGTCCGGAGTGCGGCGGCAAGTGGGCCGATCTCGGCCCGAACCACACGCATGAGACGATGGATCCTCGCTGGGCCGCGCTACAGAAGCGGTTCGGCGGGACCGAGGAGGAGAACTAGTCGTGGCCGCTCCGAAGCGCCGTATGTCGCGGTCCAACACGCGTTCGCGGCGGGCCCAGTGGAAGGCCACCGCGCCGACGCTGGTCGCCTGCGAGAACCGTGCGTGCCGTAAGCCCAAGCTTCCGCACACCGCTTGCCCCACCTGTGGCCAGTACGACGGCCGCCAGGTCGCCCGGCCGGCCTGACCGGGCGGGCAGGCATGGGAAGCAAGGGATCCCGAGGCCAGCCAAGTGACCGCAGCCTGCTGCTGAAGGCGCTCGGCGTCGATCTCGACGCCGAGCTGTTCACCCTCTCGCTGACCCACCGCTCGTACGCGTACGAGAATGGCGGGTTGCCCCCCAACGAACGGCTTGAGTTCCTGGGGGACGCGGTGCTCGGACTGGTGATCACTGATCATCTTTACCGCACCCACCCGGATCTGCCGGAGGGCCAGCTCGCGAAGCTCCGGGCCAGCGTGGTGAACATGCACGCGCTGGCCGGGGTGGCTCGTGAGCTGGGCCCTGGTGGACTGGGTGCGCACCTGTTGCTGGGCAAGGGCGAGGAACTCACCGGCGGCCGGGACAAGGCGAGCATCTTGGCCGATGGGCTGGAAGCCGTGATCGGCGCGGTCTACCTGCAACACGGGGTGGAACCCGCGCGCGACCTGGTGCACCGGTTGTTCGACCGTCCGCTGGCCGAGGCCCCGTTGCGGGGCGCCGGCCTGGACTGGAAGACCAGCCTCCAGGAGCTGACCGCGGCGGCCGCGCTCGGTGTGCCCGAGTACCGGGTGGACGAGTCCGGGCCGGACCACCGCAAGGAGTTCGTGGCCACCGTGCTGGTCGGCGGGCGTGGACTGGGCAACGGCGACGGCCGGACCAAGAAGGAAGCCGAGCAGAAGGCCGCCGAGGCGGCCTGGCGCACGCTCTCCGAACAGGTCCGGGTGGCCGCCGAGGAGAAGGCCGCCGCCGCCGAGTCCGCGGGCAAGGCGGACGGCAACGGCAAGGCCGCGGGCTAGCCCCCGGCTGCCTCGGCCACTCGGCTGCCCTCAAGTTCACATCGGCTTCACTCAAAGACGCGTCAAGGGCACTTGACGCGTCTTTGACGTTTTCCTGAGGTGCCAGACACCAGCCGCTCAGGTTCGTCCGTCTGCGGGCCTCTCAGGGGCCATTGCGGGCTTTCTGGCGGCATTCGGGTGGGTTACTCAACAGCGTTGTCAACGACTCGGCCGGTTGGCGGAGTGCGAGGAGGGAGTCGGAGTGCCTGAGCTGCCCGAGGTGGAGGTTGTCCGGCTGGGCCTGGACCGGCATGTGGTCGGCCGCACCATGGCCGCGGTCGAGGTGCTGCACCCCAGGGCGATCCGGCGGCATGAGCCAGGTCCGCTGGACTTCGCCGGCAGGCTGGCCGGGCGCGGGCTGGTCGCGGCGGTGCGCCGGGGCAAGTACCTGTGGCTGGAACTCGACGGGCGGACCGAGGCGCTGCTGACCCACCTCGGCATGAGCGGGCAGATGCTGGTGCAGCCGGTGGGGGCGCCGGATGAGAAGCACCTGCGGGTGCGGATCAGCTTCGCCGACGGCGGGCCGGAGCTGCGGTTCGTCGACCAGCGCACCTTCGGCGGGCTCGCGGTGACCGAACTGGCCGAGGTGGACGGCACGTTGCTGCCGGATCCGGTGGCGCACATCGGCCGGGACCCGATGGATCCGGCCTTCGACCCGGAGCGGGCGGTGGCCGCGCTGCGGGCCAAGCGGACCGAGCTGAAGCGGGCGCTGCTGGACCAGACGCTGGTGTCCGGCATCGGCAACATCTACGCGGACGAGGCTCTCTGGAGATCTCGGCTGCACTGGTCCCGGCCCACCGGGGGTCTGACCCGCCCGGCCGCCCTGCGGGTCCTGGACGCCGCCACCGAAGTCATGGCGGAGGCATTGGGGGCCGGTGGGACGTCCTTCGATTCACTCTACGTAAACGTGAACGGACAGTCGGGATACTTCGACCGTTCGCTCGCAGTTTACGGAAAGACTGGGCAGCCGTGCCCGCGCTGTGGGACGCTGATCGCGCGTGAGCCGTTTATGAACAGGTCTTCGTATTTCTGCCGGGTTTGTCAGCGGCCCCCGGTTACCGGCCAACGTTAAATCTATCCCAAGTTTCTCTGGGAGAAATGTCAACTTACGCCAAAGTAGTTTACGCCACGCTGTTTCATTTTGTGAACTGCTTAGTTCCGTGAACAAAAAAAGTGGGCGAGTCCGAGAGCCGGACCGCCCACCCGATGGTGCAGTTGATCTTGTTGTCAGCCTGACTTCAACTGGCTGCGAAGCTGGCTGGTCGCCCACTCGAAGCTGGTCGCAGGGCTGGGCTCACCTGGGCGAACCGACAGCTCCTTGATGCTGTCGATCAGCATCAGGACCGCCCGGACCGACGGGAGGATCATCTGACCCTCCCTGGTCAGCCGTGCGCCCGCCGGATCGCGGGTGAACAGCTTGGTCCCGAGGGACTGCTCTAGAGACTTGATCTGGTAACTGATTGCGGGCTGTGAATACCCGAGGGACTTCGCCGCCAGGTCCATACGGCCGAGGTCCGCAATCGAGACGAAAGCCCGGAACTCCCGCTCGTGCATTGTTTCTCCCCAGTGTCGCGCTGCGCTAAGGGCCCCACGTGCCCGGGAGAAGTGCCCCGGATCACGCCATAATGAGGACATTACCAACGGCTCATGTGGAAGTCCACCGTTTGGGTACCCGTACCTCCGAGCGGAGTACAAAGTTACTCCCGGTTCACTACTGTGTGCCGCGAGACGCCGCTAAGTAGTGAGCAGATCGGGCAAAGCGCCGGACAACCGGCGCTGGGGAACGCCGAACACTCGTTCGCCTAGTACGTCATCACAGTCGCATCTCGGGGCGGTATATGTCCAGCCACACCGTTATGTCGAGCAGCCGCTCCAGGAACTGTCTGGTAGCGCGGTCGATCAGCGCGGGGTCGGTGGTGGCCACCGCGCGCACCCAGTCCCGCTCGATGATCTCGAACACGGTGGCGTCCCGGCGGCTCAGCAGCTCGTGCAGCTGGTCCTGCACCGCGAGCAGGTACTTCACGTCCTGGGTGGACGGGTAGGGGCTCTTGCGGCGCTCCAGCACGGTGCTGGGCAGCAGGCCCCGAGCGGCCCCGCGCAGCAGGCTCTTCTCCTTGCCGTCAAAGGTTTTCAGCGCCCACGGCGCGTTGTAGACGTACTCCACCAGGCGGTGGTCGCAGAAGGGCACCCGGACCTCCAGCCCGGCGGCCATGCTCATCCGGTCCTTGCGGTCGAGCATGTTGGTCAGGAACTGGCTCAGGTGCACGTGGCAGATCCGGCGCAGCCGCTGCTCGTGCGGGTCGTCGGTGTCCAGCACCGGGGCCTGGGCCAGCGCGTCGGCGTAGCCGCCCACCAGGTGGCCGGGGATGTCCATCCGGGCGGCCAGGCCGGCGTTGATCAGCGGGCGGGTCTGGCTCTGCGCGCCGCCGATGCCGGCGATCCACGGGTAGATCGGCGCCTGCTGGGCGGCCTGGTCGTGCTGCCACCAGTACCCGGCGAAGACCTCGTCCGCGGACTCGCCGGAGAGCGCGACCGTGGAGCGGGCCCTGGCGGCCTGGAAGAGCAGCAGCAGCGAGACGTCCATCTCGCCCATGCCGGTGGGCAGATCGCGCGCGGTGACCGCGGCCGCGCGGTTCTCCGGGGCGGCCAGCGCGGTGTGGTCCAGCACGACGTCGGTGTGCTCGGTGCCGACGTGCCGGGCGACCTGCCGGACGAACGGCGCGTCCAGGCTGTCCTGCAGCACGTGCGGCACGAAGCCGTCCTGTTCGCCGGCGAAGGAGACCGCGAAGGTGCGCGGGATCTCGCCGCGCTCGTGCAGCACCTCGGCGGCCAGCGCGGTGAGCACGCTGGAGTCCAGGCCGCCGGAGAGCAGCACGCACTGCGGCACGTCGGCGATGAGCTGGCGGCGCATGATGTCGTGCAGCAGCTCGCGCACGTGCTCGACGGACTCGGCGGTGTCGTCCAGGTGCGGCAGCGCCTCGACCCGCCAGTAGACCCGCTCGCGCAGCCCGTTGTGGTCCAGCACGGCCAGGGTGCCGGGTTTCAGCTCGCGCATGCCGTGCCAGACCGCGGAGCCGGGCACCTTGACGAAGCCGAAGATCTCCCGCAACCCGTCCTCGCCCAGCGCCTTGCGGGCGAGCGGGTTGGCCAGGATGGCCTTGGGTTCGGAGCCGAAGAGCAGGCCGTCGGCGGTGGGGTAGATGAACAGCGGTTTGACCCCGAGCCGGTCCCGGACCAGCAGTAACCGCTCGGTGCGGTCGTCCCAGATGGCGAAGGCGTACATGCCGTTGAGGTGCTCGACCAGGTCCTCGCCCCACTCCAGGTAGGCGGTGAGCACGACCTCGGTGTCGCCGGCGGTGCGGAAGCGGTGGCCGCGGCGCTGGAGTTCGGCGCGCAGTTCGCGGAAGTTGTAGACCTCGCCGCTGTAGGAGAGCGCGATCGCGCCCGCGGGGGTCTCGGCGATCATCGGCTGCGCCCCGCCGGGCAGGTCGATGATGGCAAGACGGCGGTGGCCCAGCCCGGCGTGCCGGGTGGTCCAGACGCCCTCGCCGTCGGGGCCGCGGGGGGCCAGGGTCGCGGTCATGGCACGGAGGGTGACCGTTTCGGAGGTCAGCTCCCGGTCGTAGGAGACCCAGCCGGTGACTCCGCACATGACGCGCCTCCTCGCGCTTGGCCCCCAGCCTTGGCTGGGAAGTTACCTACTTCTGAGTCGGGTTGGTTCCGCCGAGCAGACCTGTTCTCAGACGAGTGAGTCGGCCGGGCGGTTGCATGCGGAACGTAACCGCATCCGACCATCGGACCCCCTCGATGGGTGGAAAACGGGCGAGAGGTGGCTCACCGGGCGCGTAAAGATCACGTCAATGCCACCGTCAGGGGCGTCAAGGAGTCATCAGGCCCGGTCAGCGGCCTGAACCCGGCATGCACGCTGGCGCCCGTTGTCGAACTACCTAGTCGAGAGGGGAGCGCGCAGATGGCCGACCTGGCCTACGCGGTGCTGCTGATCGGTGGCTTTCTTGTGCTGGCGCTGACGCTGCGCGGATTGGAGCGGTTGTGACTACCGCGGCCGTGTTCAACCTGGTGGGCGGGGTGGTCGCGCTGTTCTTGCTCGTCTACCTGTTCGTCGCCCTGATCCGACCGGAGAAGTTCTGATGACCTCCCTGTGGACCGGCCTGATCCAGGTCGGCCTCCTGCTCGTCGCGCTGGCGGCGGCCTACCGCCCGCTGGGCGACTACCTGGCCCGGGTGTACGAGGACAAGAAGCACTGGCGCATTGAGCGTGGCCTCTACGCGATCGTTCGGGTGAACCCGGACGCGGAGCAGCGCTGGACCACCTACGCCGCCGGTGTGCTCGGCTTCTCCTTCGTCTCGGTGGTGCTGCTGTACCTGTTGCAGCGCTTCCAGGGCTGGCTGCCGTTCGGCTTCGACCGGGAGATCAACCCGGCCACCGCGTTCAACACCGCGGTCAGCTTCGTGACCAACACGAACTGGCAGTCCTACGTGCCCGAGCAGGTCATGGGGCACTCGGTGCAGCTGGCCGGGCTGACCGTGCAGAACTTCGTCTCCGCCGCGGTGGGCATCGCGGTCGCGGTGGCGGTGGTGCGCGGGTTCACCAGGGCCAAGACCGACCGGCTGGGCAACTTCTGGGTGGACCTGGTGCGCGGCTGTGTGCGCGTGCTGCTGCCGCTCTCGATCGCGGCCGCGATCGTGCTGCTCGCCTTCGGCGCGGTGATGAGCCTGTCCTCCGGCGTCACGGTGACCACCCCGGACGGCCAGCAGCACGTGCTGGCGCTGGCCCCGGTGGCCAGCCAGGAGGCGATCAAGGAACTGGGCACCAACGGCGGCGGCATCCTCAACGCCAACTCCGCGCACCCGTTCGAGAACCCGAACTCCTGGACCAACCTGTTCCAGATCTTCCTGATCCTGCTCATCCCGGTCGCGCTGACCCGCACCTTCGGCAAGCTGGTCAAGGACGTCAAGCAGGGCTACGTGCTGCTCAGCGTGATGGGCCTGCTGTTCGCGATCATGACAACAGTGGCCTGGTGGGCGGAGAGCAACCCGAACGGGATCGCCGCGCTGGCCGCGGGCGGCGCCATGGAGGGCAAGGAGGTCCGCTTCGGCATCCCGGGCTCCTCGCTGTTCGCGGTGGCCACCACCGGCACCTCCACCGGCGCGGTGAACTCGCTGCACGACAGCTACACCGGCCTCGGTGGCGGGGTGGCCCTGCTGAACATGCTGCTCGGCGAGGTCGCGCCCGGCGGGGTCGGCGCGGGCCTGTACGGCATCCTGGTGCTCGCCGTGATCGCGGTGTTCCTGGCCGGACTGATGGTCGGCCGCACCCCGGAGTACCTCGGCAAGAAGCTGGGGCGCAAGGAGATCACCGCCGCGGCCATCGCCATGCTGGCCATGCCGACCGTGGTGCTGATCGGCGCCGGGCTCGCGCTCGCGCTGCCGGGGACCGCCGGTGCGCTGAACAATCCGGGCGCGCACGGGCTCTCCGAGGTGCTCTACGCCTATGCCTCAGCAGGCAACAACAACGGCAGCGCGTTCGGCGGGCTGACCGTCACCAGTGACTTCTTCCAGGTGAGTCTGGGGCTGGCGATGCTCTTCGGCCGGTTCATCCCGATCCTGGCCGTGCTCACCCTGGCCGGTTCCCTTGCCCAGCAACGGAAGGTGCCGCCCTCGGCGGGCACCCTGCCCACCTCGGGCCCGCTGTTCGCCGGCATGTTGACCGGCACCGTCGTCCTCGTCGCCGCGCTGACCTTCCTGCCCGCGCTGGCCCTCGGTCCCATTGCGGAGGCCCTGTCATGACCGCTCCCACCAAGGAACACCCGCAGCGCACACCAGCCGAGTCGGCGCACGTGCACGCCGAGCGCACCGGCCGGGTCTCCGCCGGGGTGTTCAACCCGCGGCAGTTGCTGGTCTCGCTGCCGGACGCGCTGCGCAAGCTCGACCCCCGGCACCAGCTGCGCAACCCGGTGATGTTCGTGGTGTGGGCCGGTTCGGTGCTCAGCACGGTCTTCGCCGTGGTGCAGCCCGGGGTGTTCAGCATCGCCACCGCGGCCTGGCTGTGGTTCACCGTCCTGTTCGCCAACCTGGCCGAGGCGGTGGCCGAGGGCCGGGGCAAGGCGCAGGCCGAATCGCTGCGCAAGATGAAGACCGACACGGTCGCCTTCAAGCTGTTGCCAGGACTGAAGGTCGAGGGCGCGGCCAAGGCCACCAGCCTGACTGTGGAGGAGGTCGCGGCCAACCGGCTCGCCCCCGGCGATCTGGTGCTGGTCGAGGCCGGGCAGGTGATCCCGGGCGACGGCGACATCGTGGACGGCATCGCGACCGTGGACGAGTCGGCCATCACTGGTGAGTCCGCGCCGGTGATCCGCGAGTCCGGCGGCGACCGGTCCGCGGTGACCGGCGGCACCACCGTGCTCTCCGACCGGATCATCGTCAAGATCACCTCCAAGCCGGGGGAGACCTTCGTCGACCGGATGATCGCGCTGGTGGAGGGCGCGGAGCGGCAGAAGACGCCGAACGAGGTCGCGCTCACCATCCTGCTCTCGGTGCTCACCATCATCTTCCTGCTGGTGGTCGTGGCGTTGCAGCCGATGGCGGGCTACTCCGGCTCCCAGCAGTCGGTGATCGTGCTGGTCGCGCTGCTGGTCTGCCTGATCCCGACCACGATCGGCGCGCTGCTCTCCGCGATCGGCATCGCGGGCATGGACCGGCTGGTGCAGCGCAACGTGCTGGCCAAGTCCGGGCGCGCGGTGGAGGCCGCGGGCGATATCGACGTGCTGCTGCTGGACAAGACCGGCACCATCACCTTCGGCAACCGGCGGGCCACCGAGCTGCTGCCGGTGGCCGGGTCCACTGTGGACGAACTGGCCGCGGCCGCGCGGCTGGCCAGCCTGGCCGACCAGACCCCAGAGGGCCGCAGCATCGTCGAACTGTGCGTGCGGGACTTCGGGCTGGCCCCCGAAGCCACCGCGGTGGAGGCGGCGGCGGAGTCGGTGCCGTTCACCGCGCAGACCCGGATGAGCGGGATCGACATTGCGGACCGGTTGGTGCGCAAGGGCGCGGGCAGCGCGGTGCGGGCCTGGGTCGCCGAGAACGGCGGTGCGATCCCGGAGGACGTCCAGGTGATCGTGGACCGGATCTCCGCCGAGGGCGGCACACCGCTGGTGGTGGCCGAGGTCGCGGGCGGGAAAGCGTTGGTGCGCGGGGTGATCCGGCTCTCCGACGTGGTGAAGTCGGGTATGAGCGAGCGGTTCGCCGAACTGCGCGCGATGGGCATCCGCACCGTCATGGTCACCGGGGATAACCCGTTGACCGCCAAGGCGATCGCGGCCGAGGCGGGCGTGGACGACTACCTCGCCGAGGCCAAGCCCGAGGACAAGATGGCCCTGATCCGCAAGGAACAGGAGGGCGGGCGGCTGGTCGCGATGACCGGCGACGGCACCAACGACGCGCCCGCGCTGGCCCAGGCCGACGTCGGGGTGGCGATGAACACCGGGACGGCCGCGGCCAAGGAGGCCGGCAACATGGTCGACCTGGACTCCGACCCGACCAAGCTGATCGAGATCGTGGAGATCGGCAAGCAGATGCTGATCACCAGGGGCGCGCTGACCACGTTCAGCATCGCCAACGACCTGGCCAAGTACTTCGCGATCCTGCCTGCCATGTTCATGGCCATCTACCCGCAGCTGGACTCGATCAACATCATGCGGCTGGCCACCCCGCAGTCGGCCATCATGTCCGCGGTGATCTTCAACGCGTTGATCATCATCGCGTTGATCCCGCTGGCGCTCAAGGGCGTCCAGTACACCCCGTCCAGCGCCTCCCAGCTGCTGCGGCGGAACCTGCTGATCTATGGCCTCGGCGGCATCATCACGCCGTTCCTCGGCATCAAGCTGATCGACCTGCTGGTCGCTCTCATCCCGGGATTCGGGGGCTGAACGTGCACACCATCTCCACCCTCTGGAAGCAGTCCATGGCCGGGCTGCGCGTCTTGCTCGTGCTGACCGTCCTGCTGGGCGTGGTCTACCCACTGCTCATCTGGGGCGTCGGCAGGCTGCCGGGGCTCTCCGCCAACGCGGAGGGGTCGGTCATCTACCAGAACGGCCAGCCGGTCGGATCCGAGCTGATCGGCATCGACCTGGTGGACGAGCGGGCCAAGGACAACCCGGCCCTGGACCGCTGGTTCCACAACCGCCCGTCCGCGCTGACCAAGGACGTGCCGAGCCCGGGTGACACCGCCAGTTCCGGCGGTTCCAACAAGGCCGGGGACAACGAGGACCTGCGCAAGGCGATCGAGGACCGCAAGGCCGCGATCGTGGCCCGTGAGCAGGTCGAGGCGGGCAAGATCCCGGCCGACGCGGTCACCGCCTCGGCCTCCGGGCTGGACCCGCACATCAGTCCGGCCTACGCCGAACTCCAGGCGCCCCGGGTGGCCAGGGAGAACGGCGTCGACCTGGCCGTGGTCCGGCGGCTGATCGAGGAGAACACCGCCAAGGGGATCGGCGAGCCCGGTGTCAACGTGCTCAAACTCAACCTCGCTGTGCAGGCCGCGCGGCGTTGATGACCAGGGTCCGGCTGGTCCAGGTGCAGACTGAACCCGTGAGCGAGTACGGCAAGCGGCGGCGCCGAGGTGAGTTGCGCATCTACCTCGGCGCCGCGCCGGGCGTCGGCAAGACCTACGACATGCTGTGTGAGGCGCACCGGCGGCTCGAACGCGGCACCGATGTGGTCGTCGGTTACCTCGAGACGCACGGCCGGGAGAAGACCGCGGAACTCGTGCGCGGGCTGGAAGTGTTGCCGCGCAAGGCGATGACCCACCGCGAGGTCGAGCTGACCGAGCTGGACATCGACGGGCTGCTGGCCCGCGCGCCCGAGGTGGCGGTGGTCGACGAGCTGGCGCACACCAACGCGCCCGGCTCGCGCAACAGCAAGCGCTGGGAGGACATCGAGGAACTCCTGGAGGCCGGGATCGATGTGCTCTCCACGGTGAACGTGCAGCACCTGGAGTCGCTCAACGACGTGGTGCAGCGGATCACCGGGGTGCCGCAGCGGGAGACCGTGCCGGATGAGGTGGTGCGCCGGGCCGAGCAGGTCGAGCTGGTCGATGTCACCCCGGAGGCGCTGCGGCGGCGGATGGCGCACGGCAACATCTACCCCGCGCACAAGATCGACGCGGCGCTGGGCAACTACTTCCGGCCGGGCAACCTGACCGCGTTGCGTGAGCTGGCGCTGCTGTGGGTGGCCGACCAGGTCGACGTGGCGTTGCAGCGGTACCGGGCCGAGCACGAGATCACCGACACCTGGGAGACCAGGGAACGGGTGGTGGTGGCCGTCACCGGTGGCGCGGAGAGCGAAACGCTGATCCGCCGGGCCAGCCGGATCGCCAACCGGGCCGGCGCGGAGCTGCTGGCACTGCACATCCTGCGCAGTGACGGGCTGGCCGGGACCTCCGCGCAGGCGGTGGCGCGCTGCCGCAAGCTCGCCGACGACGTGGGCGCGACCTTCCACACCGTGGTCGGCGACGACGTGCCGACCGCGTTGCTGGACTTCGCCCGCGGGGTCAACGCGACCCAGCTGGTGCTGGGCACCTCGCGGCGCAGCAGGCTGGCCCGTGCCTTCGACGAGGGCGTCGGCTCGCGGACCGTGCAGCACTCCGGGTCGATCGACGTGCACATGGTCACCCACGATCACGCGGGCGGCGTGCTGCGGCGGCACCGCGGACCTGCCCGTGGCGTGCTGAGCCCGTGGCGCAAGACCTTCGGCTGGTTCGCCGCGCTGCTGCTGCCGACCACGGTCACCGCGATCGGGGTGGTGGCCGAGGAGACGCTGAGCATCTCCACCGACGTGGTCGGCTACTTCCTCGCGGTGGTGGTGGTCGCGCTGATCGGCGGACTGGGCCCGGCGGTGCTGACCGCGGTGCTCAGCGGGTTGCTGCTGAACTTCTTCTTCAGCCCGCCGCTGTACACCCTGGACATCGCCAACGAGGAGAACGTGATCACCATCATCGCGATGGTGCTGGTCGCGGTGCTGGTGGCGCTGGTGGTGGACCGGGCGGGGCGGCGGGCCGAGCAGGCGGCCAAGGCACGCACCGAGGCGGCGCTGCTGGCCTCCTACGCGCGCACCGTGCTGACCCATCCCGAGCCGCTGCAACGGTTGCTGGAGAAGATCACCGAGAACTTCGGGCTGACCTCCGCCTCGATGCTGGAGGAGCAGGAGGACGACGAGTGGTATGTGGTCGCCGCGGCCGGCCCCGATCCGGCCACCGATCCGGACCAGGCCGATGTGGACGTGCTGATCAGCAGTGAGGTGCACCTGGCGCTCAAGGGCCGGGCGCTGCCCGCGGCGGACCGGGGGCTGCTGGAGGCGGTGGCGGGGCAGGCGTTGCTGGCGTTGCGGCAGCAGCGGCTGACGGTGAAGACCGCGGCCGCCGAACGCAAGGCGGCCACCACCGAGTTGCGCACCGCGCTGCTGTCGGCGGTGGGGCACGACCTGCGCACCCCGCTGACCTCGATCAAGGCCGCGGTGAGCAGCCTGCGCGACCCCGAGCTTCGGCTGTCCGATGTGGACACCGCGGATCTGCTGGCCACGGTGGAGGAGTCGGCGGACCGGCTGGTCGGGCTGGTGGACAACCTGCTCGACTCCTCCCGGCTGGCCACCGGCGCGGTGCAGCCGCAGTTGCGCGCGGTGGGCTACTACGAGGTGGTGGCCAGGGCGCTGCGCAGTGTGGACGACCCGTCCAAGGTCGAGGTCGACGTGGACGAGAGCCTGGTCCCGGTGTGCGCCGACGTCGGCCTGCTGGAGCGGGTGATCGCGAACGTGGTGGACAACGCGCTGCGGCACGGCCGCAAACCGGGCAGCGACGGGTTCGTGGTCGCGGTGCGGGCCAGCGCGCACGCCGAACGGGTCGAGCTGCGCATCGTGGACCAGGGCGCCGGCCTGCCCAAGGGCGCCGCCGCCACCGTGTTCCAGCCCTTCCAGCGTTTGAACGACCGCGACACCCGGGGCGTGGGCCTGGGGTTGAGCGTGGCGAAGGGATTCACCGAGGCGATGGGTGGCAGCATCCACGCCGAGGACACCCCCGGGGGTGGGCTCACCGTGGTGATCTCGCTGCCCGCGTACCGGATGGCCGAAGAGGAGACAGCCGGATGACCAAGGTCCTGGTCGTCGACGACGAACCGCAGATCGTGCGGGCGTTGCGGATCAACCTGACCGCCCGTGGCTACCAGGTGCTGACCGCACACGACGGCGCCTCCGCGTTGAAGGCGGCAGCCGAGGGCAAACCCGATGTCGTGGTCCTGGACCTCGGCCTGCCCGACATCGACGGCACCGAGGTCATCTCCGGCCTCCGCGGCTGGACCCGGGTCCCCATCCTGGTCCTCTCCGCCCGCACCGACTCCACCGACAAGGTCGAGGCCCTGGACGCCGGGGCGGACGACTACGTGACCAAGCCGTTCGGGATGGACGAGCTGCTGGCCCGGTTGCGCGCGGCGGTCCGGCGGGCGAGCAACTCCGGCGAGGAGGAACAGCCCGTCGTGCAGACGGCGTCCTTCTCGGTGGACCTGGCGGCGAAGAAGGTGCTCAAGGACGGGGCCGAGGTGCATCTGACGCCGACCGAGTGGGGGGTGCTGGAGGTCCTGGTGCGTGGGCGGGGGCGGCTGGTGGCGCAGCGGCAGTTGCTGCAGGAGGTGTGGGGGCCGAACTACGCGACGGAGACGCATTATCTGCGGGTGTACCTGGCGCAGTTGCGGCGCAAGCTGGAACCGGAACCCGCGCACCCGCGACACCTGTTGACCGAGCCGGGGATGGGGTATCGGTTCGAGCCCTAGTTGTAGGGCTCGTTGGCGGTTGTGGGGTGGGGGTCAGGCGCGTTGCAGGGCGGCTACTGAGCGGATCAGGCCGTTGCGTTCCAGCGCGAGCAGGGTGTCCTCGGGGCGTTCCGGTGGGCGGCGTCGGGCGTATGCGATCTGCTGGACGCAGCCCCACACGACCTTGGCGTCGAGGTCGATCTGGTCCAGCACGAAGTCGTCGGCGGATTTCGCCTCGATGTCCCACTGCCCGACCTGCCCCGGCGGGAAGTCCTTGAGGTTGTTGGTCACGATCACCTGCGCGCGGGCCTTGATCGCGGCGGCCAGCACGTGCCGGTCGTCCGGATCGGGGAGTTCGAGCCCGGCTTCGAGCGGTTCGTAGTTGGTCACCAGGCAGTCCCGGACCGCGCACACCATGAGCTTGCGGGTGCGGGCGAGCGCGTCCGGGGCCAGGTCGGGCCGGTGCGCGCGCAGGCTGTCGAAGACCTCGTCCAGGATCCGGTTGGTCCACCTCGCCTGCACCAGACCGGCGCGGGCGATGCGGATCAGCAGGTCGCGCAGAGTGCTGGGGTAGAGCACACACGCGTCGTAGACCACGACGAAGGACAACTCAGGTCAAACCCATCTCCTGGGTCAACGCGGTCAGCTCGTCGGCCGCCTCGCGTCGACGGTGGTCGTCCCGCCTCAGGTACCCCAGCAGCGAGGTGACCCGGATCCGGCGGTGTTTGCCCACCTTGCGGTAGTCGATCTCGCCGGCGTCGAGCAGGCCGATCAGGTACGGGCGGGAGACGTTGAGCAGGTCGGCGGCCTGCTGGGTGGTCAGTTCGGCGTTGGTGGGCACCACCGAGACGCCCTGGCCCGCGGCCATGTGCGCCAGGATCCGGGCGAACAGTTCGACCGCGGCGCGCGGCACGATCAGTTCCTCGCCGTCCTCGGCGACCCGCAGGCGGATCTCGTTGGGGCCGTCGGGGTGCCTGGCCAGGTAGTCGGTGACCCTGGCCAGGGCGGCGTCGGCGGTCCGGACGTCGCCCTCGTCCGGTTGCACCTGGTCGTTCGTCAGGGTGGTCATGGGTGCCTCCTCCGCTAAACGCAGTATCCGCAATAGACGCAGTGAACGCAACTGGGAGGTTGGGGTGAGGTGGGTTGGCTGGCTGCTTGGTGCAGGAGTTGTTCGGCCGGACGGACCCGTGGGCTGGGCCGGCCCCTGCGGCGTCGGCGCGTACTGCCGGGAATTCGCGGGGGAACGGCAAGATCGGTTGTCCCGGACTTACTTGATTAAGTAACCGGGAATGGGCCGAATGCCGTGGTTGGGCCGTTCGAGTCATCCTCTGCTCTTCCAGGCAGCATAAGCGTAGAACCGGTTGACACCTGTCCGCGGGCAGCACAAAACTGGGCGACGGTCCTTGTGTGGCCGTTGTGTGAGGGGAAAAGGGGTGGGGATCCCGGCACGTACCGCGTTCTGACGTGATCAATTGCTTGCAGCGGTTGGTCTGGCGTTGGCGTGGTTTCTGGGGGTCTTATTCTGCATGTGCTCTTTTCCTTGAACGCCGCTGTTTCGAGGAATGGAGGTGGCATGCCCGTCACGCCGACCTATCCAGGCGTCTACATCGAGGAGCTGCCCAGCCGGGTCCGCACGGTCGCCGCGGTCTCGACCTCGGTGACCGCCTTCGTCGGCTACACCAGCCGCGGCCCGGTCAACGAGGCCGTCACGATCACCAGCTTCGCCGACTTCGAGCGTCGCTTCGGCGGCCTGGCCGGCGCCAGCGCGGTCAGCTACGCCGTGCAGCAGTTCTTCCTCAACGGTGGCACCGTCGCCGTGATCGTCCGGGTCGCCAAGGGCGCCGAACACGCCACCGCCGGTATCTACAGCCGGGCCGACGCCGGGAAGAAACGAGTACTCACCCTGCGCGCTCGTGAGCCAGGGACCTGGGGAAACGGGTTGCGGGTGAGTGTTGATCACGGCACTCCGACGCCGGATGCCACCTTCAACCTCCAGCTCAGCCACCCCAGCGGGCAGCGGGAGAGCTACGCCGACCTGTCCATGGATCCCGACCACGAACGGCACGTCGCCGTCGTGGTCAACGGCAGTTCCCGGCTGGTCACCCTCACCGTGGACAACGATCCCGAGCCCACCCAGCGGCCGGACCCGGTCGGCACCAGCTCCGGCAAGTTCCCCGGCGCCGCGCCCGACCCCTCCGGTGAGCTGGAAGTTTCCGTGCTCGGCGGGTCGACCGTGCACAAGCTGACCCTGCTCAAAGCCGGCGATCCCAAGCCCGCCAACCTGATCGAGCTGGCGTTGCTGCTGGAGAACAGGCTGCGCACGCTGCCGGACACCCCCGGTGATCGCACCTACGGCGCGGCCACCGTCACCGTGCGCGGGCACCGGCTGCAGGTCGTCGCCGGCACCGCCGACGCGGGTGTGGTGCTCAAACTCGAAGGCGCGGTCGGCAACAACCTCGGCTTCGGCGGCGGTCGCAACGTCACCGCCTACGCCTTCGGCGGCGGCGAGAACGAGGGCCAGGCCCCCGGCAAGGCGGGCGAGGACGGCGATCTGCCGGGGCACACCGAGCTGATCGGCAACGAGGGCGCCAAGACCGGGCTCTACGCGCTGCGCGATGTCGACGACGTCGGCCTGCTCGCCCTGCCCGAGGCCGCCGCGCTGCCCGGCGACACCGACCTCACCCGGATGGTCGACGTGCTCGGCCACGCCGGCAGGCTGTGCCGGACCAAACGGATGTTTCTGCTGGTGGACGCGCCGGCCGCGTGGTCGAGCGTGGACGCGGTGCGGGCCAACCTGCACCGGCTCGGCTCGGTCCGCAGCGACCACGCCGCGCTCTACTTCCCGCGGCTGCACCTGCTCGACCCGCTCAGTGGACGGCTGCGTGCCTTCCCGCCCTGCGGCGCGGTGGCCGGCGTGATGGCCCGCACCGACGCCGAACGCGGCGTGTGGAAAGCCCCCGCGGGCACCGAGACCAGGCTCAACTCGGTGCAGGGCCTGACCGTGCCGATGACGGATCCGGAGAACGGCCTGCTCAACCCGCTGGCCGTGAACTGCGTCCGGTCCTTCCCGGTGATAGGCCCGGTGGTCTGGGGCGCGCGCACCCTCGACGGCGCGGACGCGACCCCCTCGCAGTGGAAGTACGTGCCGGTCCGGCGTACCGCGCTGATGATCGAGGAAAGCCTGTATCGCGGCACCAAGTGGGTGGTTTTCGAGCCCAACGACGAACGGCTCTGGGCACAAATTCGACTGAATGTCGGCGCATTCATGCACTCGCTGTTCGAGCGCGGCGCATTCCAGGGCACCTCGGCCAGGGACGCCTACTTCGTGAAATGCGACAAGGACACCACGACGCAGAACGACATCAACAGCGGCGTGGTGAATGTCCTGGTCGGCTTCGCCCCGTTGAAACCGGCGGAGTTCGTGATCATCAAGATCGAGCAGCTCGCCGGACAGATCGAGGTCTAGGGGTACTCATGGCCGAGTTCACCGTCAACCCGCAGCGGTTCGACCCGTACAAGAACTTCAAGTTCCTGGTGGTCTGCGACGGCCGCGTGGTGGCAGGCGTGTCCAAGATCAGCCCGCTCAAGCGCACCACCGAGGTGGTCAAGCACCGCAGCGGCGGTGACGCCAGCTCACCGCGCAAGTCGGCGGGCCGCACCGAGTTCGAGGCGATCACCCTGGAACGCGGGGTCACCCACGACCCGGACTTCGACCGCTGGGCCAACAAGGTCTGGCTGGTCGGCCAGGGCCGCGGCGCGGAGATGTCGCTGCGGGACTTCCGCAAGGACATCGTCATCCAGGTGCTCAACGAGTCCGGTCAGGTCGCCTTGGCCTACAAGGTCTACCGGGCCTGGCCGAGTGAGTACCAGGTGCTGGGCGAGCTGGACGCGAACGCCAACGCGGTCGCCATCCAGAGCCTGAAGCTGGAATGCGAGGGCTGGGAACGGGACTACGAGGTCGCCGAACCGGAGGAACCGTCGCTGAGCAACCCGGCCTGAGCCGATGGCGGCGCCGAGTGAGCTGCTGGATGCCTGGGAGCGCGGGCTGGCGGCCGGACACACCCAGCGCGCGCTCCTGCTGCACCGGCTGGCCCGCCCGGCGGCCGGTGCCACCGAGCTGCTCGCGGCCCCGGTAGGGCAGCGGGACCGCGAGCTGTTCGGGCTGCGCCGGGAACTCTTCGGCGACCGGCTCAACGGGCGGCTGTCCTGCCCGGACTGCGCCGAGGAACTGGAGTTCGACTTCACCGCGGGCGCGGTGCTGGCCATCGGCCCGACCGCCGAAGCGGTGCAGGTCGAACACGGCGGCTACCGGGTGCGGGTGCGCCCGCCGACGCCGGCCGACGTGCTCGCCGCCGGCGCGGCAGGCCGGGACGCGCGGGCCGCGTTGCTGCGGCGGATCGTGCTGACCGCCACCCGCGACGGCCACCCGGTCCGCGCCGACGACCTCCCGCCGTCGGCGCGGACCGCGGTGGCCGAGGCCGTCGCCCGGCTCGACCCGGCCGCCGAGGTGCTGCTCGACGTGCCCTGCGTGGCCTGCGGCAGCCGGGCCAGGGCCCTGCTGGACATCGCCGCCTACCTGTGGGCCGAACTCGACTCCTGGGCCCGCGGCCTGCTGCTCGACGTGCACGCCCTGGCCGGGGCCTACGGCTGGACCGAGCCGGAGGTGCTCGCGCTGAGCCCCACCCGCCGCCGCTACTACCTGGAGCTGGTGGGACATGACTGAGCCCGACTTCCTCGACCGGCTGCTCGCCCGCTGCCTGCCCGGCGCGGGCCTGCCCACCGACGCCACCCCGGTGCGGCCCCGGCTGAACCAGCTCTTCGAGCCTTCCGTACTCGCGGCGGCGGAACCCGATCCCGCCGAGCCACCGCGGGCCACCACCCCGGCCGTCGCAGGTCCGGGGAGCCCGGCGGCAGCGCCGCGCGCCGTCCCACCACCGGCCGCCGCACCCGTGGCGGAATCGGTTCCGGTGCACTCACCGACGGCAGGCCCGCCGGTGACCGCGTCCGCCGGGGCCGAGCCGGTGTCGACGCCGGCGCTGCTGCCGGTGCGCACCGTGGTTGAACCCGGGTGCCAGCAGAACCGTTCTGTCAACGAGACCATTACGGAGCGGCGGATCCCGGTTACCGCCGCTCTACCCCACGGGCCGGCCGATGTGGAATCCCCAGCCGCATCGGTCGGCCCCGCAGCCCCACCGCGGCCTGGGCCTCGACCCCAGGCCGCGGTGACGCCACGGCGGCGGCGCGCGGTAGAACCCGCGCCGCCGTCGGTGACGGTCAGCATCGGCAGGCTGGAGGTCACCGCCACCGCGCCGGATCCCCTTGCCCGGCAACGGGACCGGCCGAGCCGGACGGAACCGGCGCTGGGCCTGGCCGAGTACCTCGGCGGTGACCGATGAGCAACACCCTGGCCATCGCCACCGTCACGCACGCCCTGTGCGGTTACCTGGCCCGGTCACTGGACGTCGGGATCGCGGTCAACGTCAACCCGCAGAAACCACCGGCCGATCCGCCATCGGACCCGACCATCACGGTGTTCCTGTACCAGGTCACCCCGAACGGCTCGCTGCGCAACGCCGACGCGCCCACCCGCGGCCCGGACGGCGCGGTGCTGCGCAAACCCCAGGCCGCGCTGGACCTGCACTACCTGATCAGCTTCTACGGCGAGGAGGCCAGCGCGCTGCCGCAGCGGTTGCTGGGCAGTGTGGTGCGCGCGCTGCACGAGGACCCGATCCTGTCCCGCAAGGACATCGAGGACGCGGTGCTCTTCCACCCCCATCTGGCCGGCAGCGATCTGGCGGCCAGTCCGCACAAGGTCCGGTTCACCCCGGCCCAGCTCGACCTGGACGACCAGTCGAAGCTGTGGTCGATGCTGTTCCAGACGCCGTACGCGGTGTCGCTGCACTACCTCGCCTCGCTGGTGCTGGTGGACGGCCGCAGCACCCCGCAGGCCGGGAAACCGGTGCTGCGCAGGCACATCCACGTCGAACCGTTCGTCCGGCCGGTGGTGGAGCAGGTGCTCTCACTGCCGCCGGGCGCGGATCCGGCCACCCCGCCGGACACCGGGCCGATCACCGCGGACCGGGATCTGGTGCTGACCGGGCTCAACCTCGGCCGCCCCGACCCGGTCGCGCTGGTCGGCGGCCTGGTCGCGCCGGTGCGCCGGATCGCCGACGCCCAGGTGGTGCTCGGCCAGCCGGCCAACCTGCCGCCAGGGGTGCACACCGTGCAACTGCGCTACCCGGTCCAGCTCGATCCGGCCAGCGAGCCGCGGCCACTGCTGGAATCCACTGCCGCGCCCTATGTCCGGCGGCCCCGGGTGCTGCGCGCGGAACGACGTGGGCAGGGCGTGTGGCTGCGGCTGGACATCCCGGTCGAGGCCGATCAGCGGGCCCAGCTACTGCTCGACGGCACCGGCGTGCGGGGCCGCAGTTACCAGTTCACCGCGCCGTTCCCGCTGGTCGGGGTGCCCGAACCGGTGCGGGAACTGACCGTGCCGATCAAGAACGTGGTCGCCGGACGCTACCTGGTGCGGGTGCAGGTGGACGGCGCGCAGAGCCCGCTGGACTTCGCCGGCGGCGCGTTCACCGGACCAAGCGTGGAGATCACCGGCTGAGGAGAGGGGGTCGGCGGGTGCATCAGGACGCGGTGGTCACCGCGGTGCGCCGGGTGCTCGCGCGCCTGGACGCGCATGCCGCCGGCCTCGGTCAGGCCGCGGAAGGCGTTGCGGCGCCAGGGGAACTGACCGCGCTGGACGCGCTGTGCGTGTGCTTCGGGCTCTCCGGCTTCGAGCGCGATGTGCTGCTGCTGTGCGCGGCGATGGAACTCGACCCCAGCACCGCGGCCCGCTGCGCCGCCGCGGCCGGCGACCCCGACCGCGGCTACCCGACCTTCTCGCTGGCCCTGGCCGCCCTGGCCGAACCGCACTGGAGCGCGCTGCCGCCGATCGCGCCGCTGCGCCGCTGGCTGCTGCTCGAACCCGAACCCGGCGGACTGACCACCGCGCGGCTGCGGATCAGCGAGCGGGTGCTGCACTTCCTGGTCGGACTGCCCTATGTGGACACCCGGCTGCACGGACTTCTCCGCCGGGTGCGCGCCGAGGCCGAACTGCCCGACTCGCAGTGGCGGTCGGCGCAGGCGCTGCTCGCGCACTGGCACGAGCCGGGCGGCCTGCCCCAGGCCGAACTGGCCGGGGCCGACGAGCGCACCCGCTGGGAGGTGGCCGCGGCCGCCGCCGATCAGGGCGGGCTCTCGCTGTATGTGCTGCGCGCCGAGGACCTGCCCGGTGCGCCGGCGGAACGGGAGCTGCTCGGACGGCTGTGGGAGCGGGAGGCGTTGCTGTTGCCCGCCGCGTTGCTGATCGAGGTCACCGAGGCCACGCCGGCCCAGCGTGCGCTGGTGGAGCAGTTCACCCACGAGCTGGGCGCGCCGGTGGCGATCTCCAGCGCCGATCCGCTCGCCGGCAACCCCAGGGGCCGGGCCCGGATCACCGTGCCCGCGCTGACCGAGGACGAGCAGCGCGGACTGTGGGCCGGGGCGCTCAACGGGTCCGGCGCGGCCATGTCCGAGACCGACCTGGCGCGGCTGACCGCCCAGTTCTCCTTGCCCAGTCACGTGATCCGGGCCGCGGGCGAATCGGTGCGCCGGGGCGCGGGCGAGGGCGGGGACCCGGCCGCACTGGCCTGGCAGGCCGGTCTGGACCACGCCAGAGTGGCCCTGGAAGAACTGGGCCGGCGGGTCGAACCCCGGGCGGAATGGGCGGATCTGGTGCTGCCCCAGCCACAGCAGACCATCCTGCGGGAGATCATCGCGCACGTCCGGCAGCGGGCGGTGGTGCACCAGGACTGGGGCTTCGAGAAGGTGCTGCGCCGCGGGCTCGGCGTCACCGCGCTCTTCGCCGGGGGCAGCGGCACCGGCAAGACCCTGGCCGCCGAGGTGCTGGCCGGGCGGCTCGGGCTGGACCTGTTCGTGGTGGACCTGTCCCAGGTGGTCAGCAAGTACATCGGGGAGACCGAGAAGAACCTGCGCCGGGTCTTCGACGCGGCCGAACGCGGTGGCGCGCTGCTGCTCTTCGATGAGGCCGACGCGCTGTTCGGCAAGCGCAGCGAGATCAAGGACAGCCACGACCGCTACGCCAACATCGAGGTCAGCTACCTGCTGATGCGGATGGAGTCCTACCGCGGCCTGGCCATCCTGACCACCAACATGAAGAAGGCCCTGGATACGGCGTTCCTGCGGCGGATCCGGTTCGTGGTCGACTTCCCGTTCCCCGGCCCGGCCGAACGCGCCGAGATCTGGCGCCGGGTCATCCCGGCCAGCACCCCGACCGAGGGCCTGGACGTGCGGAAACTGGCCCAGCTGACCGTGGCAGGCGGCAGCATCCGCAACGTCGCGCTGTCCGCGGCCTTCCTGGCGGCCGAGGCCGGTCAGTCGCTGTCCATGCGGCATCTGCTGGCCGCCGCGCGCACCGAGTACCTGAAGCTGGAGCGCGCGCTCACCCCGCCGGAGGTGGCCGGATGGGTGTGAGCATCGAGATCGGCGAGCTGGCGCTGACCGGCTTCGGGCGGATCAACGCCGACCGGGTGGCCGAGTCCTTCCAACGGGAACTGACCCGGCTGCTCACCCAGCACCCCGTTCCGTTCACCGGACGGGAAATCGACCTGGTGGGCGGGGCGCCGCCGCTACCGCCCACCAGGTCTGCCCGCAGACTGGGGCAGGCGCTGGCCAGGGCCGTCCACAGTGGACTGTTGGCGGCCGGCCCATGACCAGATCCGTCGAGCGCCGCCCGGCCAAACCCCCGGAGCGGAAGAAACCGGACGCCACCGCGGCCAGGGCCCCGCGCGAACTCCGCGAGGTGCTGGCCGCCCCCGGCCACCCGGTCGACCCCGGCCTGCGCCGCGAACTGGAAACCAGGCTGGGCCACGACTTCAGCCGGGTCCGGGTGCACACCGACCAGGACGCGGCCACCGTCGCCGAGCTGGTCGGCGCGGAGGCGGTCACGGTCGGCCAGGACATCTTCTTCGCCAAGGGCCGCTACCGCCCGGAAACCGTCGAAGGCCGCCACCTGCTGACCCACGAACTACTGCACACCATCCAGACCCCGCACCCCATGGGCGAACTGGCCGTCGGCCGCGATCCGGGCGCGGTCAGCACCCCCGGCCAGCCGGCCGAACGCGAGGCCGAGGCGCTGGCCGAACGACCGGGCGAGGTCGTGGAGAAGGCCAGGGCGGCCGGGTGGATGCGCTACGCCACCACGACCGCGGACCACCTGCGCACCGAACGACTGGACCCGGCGACGCTGGTGGATCGCCTGGTGGCGGCGGTGTTGCGGAGCCTGCGCGGGGACCCGACGGACGCCTCCGGGCGGGTGCGGTTGCAGCTGGGGCGGTTCACGCCGGAGCTGCGGGAGACGGTGCTGGCGCGGTTGGAGCGGCGACTGCCGTCGGCGGAGTACGCGCGGGTGCTGGCACTGATGGCGGAGGTCGACGAGACCGCGGCCGCGCCGGAGGTCGAGAACGCCGCCGTGCCCGAGCCGGTAGTGGAACAGCCCACGCCGGAACTCGAACCCGAGCCCGAGCCGGAACCCCAGCCGGCGCCGGAGCCGCAGGAGCCGGAAACCGAGCCGGAGCAGCCGGAACCTCAGCCCGAGCCGGAGCCGGAGCAGCCCGCGGAACCGGAGCCGGAGAAGAAGGAAGAGGAAAAGGAAGAGGAGAAGAAGGAGGAGCAGCCCCAGGAGGAGCCGGGGCAACCCGCTCCGGAGCAGGCCGCCCGGGAAGCCGCCGCCCAACCCGCGGCCCAGCTGCCCGGCGCCCTCGGCGCGCCCACCGCAGCGGGTCCACCGGCCGGTGCGACCCCGGAACCGCTCGCCGCCAGGGCCGATCCACGCGAGCCCGCGGTGCAGCCGGAACGTGTCGAGGCCGCTGTCACCGGCCCGGAAAGCCCGCTGGCCCGGCACGGTTTGCTGGAACGCGAGGAAACCGCTGCAGAACCACCGGAACAGGAGCAGCCGCTCGGCCTGGAGCCGGGCGCGGAGTCCGAAGTGGACACTCCGGACCCGGAACCGCCGGAGCAACCGGCCCAGCCGGAACTGACGGCCGAGGACCACCTTCCGGCCGGGGACCTGGATGTCTCGCGGGTGCCGACCGCGGATCAGTTGACGTTGCCCGTGGGCGGCACGCCACCGGCTCCGGCGCAGGCGCCGAGTTTCCCCGCACCACCGCCGACGAAGGCCGAGCAGACCCCGGAACCACCGGAAGTGGACGACCCGGAACCCGAGGCGCCGGTCGCAGCCGAACCGGCCCCGGCCGAGGCCGCGCCGCCGCAAGCCGCTCCGGCGGAACCGGCCGCACTCGCCACGCAGGAGCGCCCCGCCGAACCCGTCCCGGCCGCCGAATCGGCCGAGATGCCCGGTGCCGCAACGGAATCCGGTCCCGCGCAGGCTCCGGTCCCCGGTCCGGGCGGCGGTGTCCAGGATGGCCTCGGCACTCAGCCCGATCTTGGTGCACCCGGCCCCGGCGCTGCCGGCGCCAACACCCCCGGCCCCGCTGGTCCCGAGGCATCGCTCGAACCCGGCGGTGGCGCCTGCGCCGGTGCCCCCGAAGCCACCACCACAGCCGCCGCCCCCGAATCCGCCCCCGCGGGCGGAGGCGCCGCCCCGGCCCCGGCCGCCGCCCCGGCCGAACAGCAACCCGCCACCCCCGACGTCTCCAGCCAGCCTCCGGAAGCCGCGCTCGCCGCGGTCGGCACCCTGCCCATCGACCGCATGCAGACCTCGCTGTCCCAGGTCGACGCCTCGGTCACCCGCACCGTCGGCGAGCAACAGTCCGCGCTGCAGGCCGCGCCGCCCAGCATGGAACGGCCGGTCGGCGCGCCGCAGACGCTCGACGGTCCTCCGCGGGTCGCGCCGCCAGGGGATCCGGAGCGGGCCAGGTTGGAGCGAGCCCAGGCCGAGGAGGCGGATCGGCAGAAACAAGCCAAGTCTGAGCAGGTCCACAGCGAGCAGCAGCCGGTGCCGCGGCCGCACCTGGCCGGGGACACCCAGGGCAAGGTCACCCCGGGCGATGTGCAGAACGTGCAGCAGGCGGTGCGGAATGTGCCGACCACCGATCCGGCGATGAACACCACGGTCGCGCCGCCGCCGAAGGTCGAACTGACCGGGCAGGCCGATCCGGCGCGCACCGACGAACAGCAGCACAAGCTCGCCGAGCAGTCCCGGCAGCTGCACAACACCGGGCGCGAGGAGTCGGCCAAACCCCTTGGCGAGGACCAGATCTTCCCGAACGTGCCAGCCGAAACCCTGGCCGCCGAGGTCCCGGCGCCCGCCGGTGGCCAGGCCGCGCCCGGTCCCGGCGGACCCGCCCCGGACCAGGGCATCGCCGTTGTCGCGCAACAGGAACGCGGTCCGCAGGTGCAGGCCGCGGTGTCCCAGGGGCAGGGGCAGCTGGGCACGGAACGGCAGGGTCACGAGCAGTCGGTGGCGCAGGAGAACGCCCGGCACGAGTCCGAGGTGACCCGCACCGTCGCGGAGAACTCGCAGGCCCAGGCCGCCGAACGGGGCAAGGTCGGCACGGACGCCGCGGCCAAGCGGGAGGAGTGGCGGGCCGAGCAGGACCAGAAGATCGAGGAGAACAACGAGCAGGCGGTCAAGGAGCACGGCAAGGCCAACGGCGAGGTGGTCAAGCAGAAGACCGAGACCGACGAGGCCAACGCGCGCCGGGAGACCGAGGAGAACGACAAGATCCAGCGCGAGCGGCAGGACGCCGAGCGCAAGGCCGCGGAGGAGAAGCGGCGCAAGGAGAAGGAGGCCGAGGGCGGCGGCTTCTTCAGCTGGCTGGCCTCGAAGGTCACCTCCTTCTTCAACGACCTGCTGGACGCGGTCACCGGCTTCTTCAACGCCGCCATCCAGGCGATCAACAACATCGTCCGGACCTTTACCGACCTGGTGACCAAGGCGATCGACTTCGTCCGCGACGCGATCGTCACCCTGATCAACACCCTGGCCGACGTGCTGATCGCGCTCTGCGACGTGCTCGCGGTGTTCTTCCCCGAACTGGCCGCCCGCATCCGCAAGGGCATCGAGGACCTCCGCGACGCCGCCATCGCCACCGTCAACGCACTGGCCGACACCCTCAAAGCAGGCGTCAAAGCCCTGCTTGACCTGCTCGCCAAAGCCCTCACCGGCCTGCTCCGCCTGCTGGAAACCGCGCTCAAGGCGGCGATCGAGGTGGTCCGCACCGCGGTCAACGCCGCCATCGAGTTCGCCAAGGCCGCCATCCAGCTGCTCGGCGAGTTCGCCGCGATCATCGCCGACATCGCCGCCGACGGCGTCGGCACCTGGCTCGGCAAACTCGGCGGCGGCGCCCGCGACGGCGTGCAGAACCACCTGTGGGGCGCCATCCAGACCGGCGTCAAGGAATGGTTCAACGGCAAGGTCGAAGAAGTCCTCGGCCTGGGCAAAGCCATCATGGACATCCTGGTCCGCGGCTGCCTGTCCATCGGCAAGATCGCCAAAATGGCCTGGGACGGCATCATCGCCGCCCTCCCCATGATCATCATCCAGGTCGTCGTCGAACGCCTGGTCTCCCTGATCATCCCCGCCGCCGGCGCAGTCCTGGCCATCGTCCAGGGCCTGATGGCCGCCTGGGGCACGGTCAGCCGGATCCTGGCCGCCATCGGCGCCTTCATCGCCTTCCTCAAAGCCGTCCGCGCCGGCCCGGCCGCCGCCCTGTTCGCCAAGGCCGTCGCGGCAGGCGTGGTGGCGTTGCTGGAGTTCATCACCAACTTCCTGATGACGAAGCTGAAGGGGACGGCGAAGGGGGTCGGCAGCACGCTCAAGGGCATTGCCGCCAAGATCGGACGCGGGCTGGGCCGGGCAGCCGGGGGCACTCGCCGGGCGGCGGGCAGTGCGGTCAACTCCGCCCGCCGTGGTCTTCGCTCCGCCAGCCAGGCCCTTCGGCCGCCCCGCCGGGGTCCTGTTCCGGTGGGCCGCCGTCGTCCAGGGGCGGTCGTGGGTACTCGCGGTCGGCCGGGGGCGGGGCGGGGGCGTCCAGCGGCCGGGCGGTCCGGGGTTCGGCGTCCGGCGGGGCCGGCCCAGCGTCCGTCCATGTTGGACAGAGCCAAGGGAGCGGTCCGCACCGGGCTGAACAAGGTGCGCGGTGCAGCCAAGGCACTGGGCGCGAAGCTGCGCAACAGCAAGCTGGGCAAGGCGCTGGCGAACAGCGCTCGCAAGGTCCGCGAACGCGTCAACCGGCTACGGAACCGGTGGAAAGAACGGCAGCGTCGCAGAGCAGAACAGCGACGACGGTGGGAGGAACAGCGGAACTCGCCGCAGTCGGACGCACGCAGGCTCCTGCGGGCTGTCAGCAGGATCAGGCCCCGGCTCAACCGCCTGCTCCAGCGTGGACTGCGCGAGAACATCGCACGCCCACTGCTCGCCGCGCTGCGAGCCTGGTACCGGCTCACTACTTTCGAGCGGAACGGATCTCCGCAGTTCACCATGGAGGCAAAGCTGCGGTCAGCCTCTGCTGTGGTCACTCGCGGTTTTCGCGAGGTGCTGTCGGATCTCACCGGCACACCAGTCGCCCGTGGCGATGGTGGGCGCTACGGCGGGGTGCTGTTCCTCCAGCCCCGCACGCAGGCGCGAACGCCAGCCTCGGAGAAGGACGTCGCGAAACCGGACGACGATTCGGTCGTTGAACGGTGGCGCCGAGGAATGGCCGCCATCACGAGATTCGCGAGCGTGGTGCGGCAGGGAGGCGTCTCCACACGACAGCTCTTCACCTTCCTGGCCACAGTGGCACGGACCTTCCGGTTCAAGGAGATCAGGGCCAGACGGGCGGCTCAGGGCTGGCAGGTCTATGCGCGGATGAATCCGGACAACAGCGGAAACCTCGTTCCGTTCACGGGCAAGGTGCTGCTGGTGGGGGAGGGGAACCTCAGCTTCACCGAGACGAACCTCAAGCTGGGCATCGCGTTGCCAGGTCAGGTGACCGCCACCGTCTACAAAAAGCGGCACGAAGTCACCGACCCGGCGACCTTGCGGCGAGCAGGTCAGCTGGCCAGCGCCCAGGTCACGGTCGAGTTCGGGGTAGACGCGACGAAGTTGCACGAGGGCGCGGAGGACAAACCCAAGTTCGACACCATCATCTGGATGTTCCCGCATCCCGGCGGGGAACGGGCCGGTGCCACGGGGCGGGCCAGGGCGATGCTTAGTGTGTTCTTCACGAGTGCGCGCACTCGTCTCAATGCCGGAGGCAAGATCATCGTCGCGCTCAGGGTAGGCAAGAGAAACTACTACGAAAGGCAATGGAAACCGGAGAAGCTCGCCAATGACGCCGGTCTGCGTCTTGTCTCGAAAACCGGGTTCGACCCGGAGGGCTACCGTGGTTACACCCATGAGACAACCGAAGCTGGAGCGGCCACTGTCGATGTCTCATTGGCCACCACATACATCTTCACCACAGGTTAGGCGAACGACGGATGAGTATTGACGACGTCATGGCGAGGGTCACGGAGATCCCGGGTGTTCTCCTTGGACGGGGACCTGCTCACCCGGCCGAACCGGACCGATCCCTCGCGGAGCCGGTTCGTTCGTTCCTAGAGGCCTACCCGGCGCTCCAACAGGACCAATGCTATGTCGAGTTCCTGGAGCGCTACGCCGGACTCGCGATCGAGAGCAGCGACGACACGATTTTCGTGGATGTCCTCGGTTTCTCCGAGGTTGCGCTGGACATCGTCAATACCGAAGGCCCGATCGTCAGCAACGGATTCCTGATGTTCGCGCAGTGTGTGTACCACCAGGACGAGGCAGGGCGGTCCGACACCTATGAGTTCGACTTTGCCTTCGATGTATCCGGCGAGCGGAGGAGCGGCGTGTACCGGACCTACTCGACGATGGAGACCGAGCCGAGCCCATATGAGTGGCATCTGGACGGATTCTGTTCCTGGCTCAACGAACTCGTCGACGTTGGGGGTGTCTATGCGCGTCCGTCAGCCAGCTAGAGGCGTCCTGGTTCTGTCAGTCAGCGGGGCAGCACGGTCCGGAAGGTCAGTGACACCCTGCGCCCGCGCGTCAGTGCCCGGCTGTCCACAACATCTCGCTTCCGACCAGGAATGCCGTGGGACCACTTGTACCGAGCGTCGCCGGAGAGCAACAGCAGGCTTCCGGGTACCAGGACCAGCGGGAACTCCGCAGTGCGGTCCAGAGAGCGCAGTCGGATCACACAGCGCGATCCGAGACTCAGGGAGACGATCTCTTCGCCGAAGCACGGCAAGCAGTCCACATGGTCCGCGATGCCCTGGCCTGGCTCGTACTCGTTCACGATCATCTGGTCGAACGGTTTCTGGACGATTCCGTCCTGTCGTATCCGAGCAGCCAGTTCGGCGGCCCAGCCGGGCAGGGCGCCCAGGTACATGTCCTTGGAGACCGTCTTGCGCCGGTAGTCGTACCGGTAACCGTAGTGCTGCACCCGGCGTTTCAGGTCCGTCAGCCAAGGCTGGGAGTCGACGACATCCAGCAGCGCGTCCTGCTCCTCCTGACAGAGGTAGCCGGGCAGGTAACGCAGGCCCGGGACTGGTGGAGCGATGAGCGGCATGACCAATCCAAACACGAGCCGGTCTGCTCTGACGACAGGAGCCGGTCGGTGACCAGATACCTCGACATCCCCAAACCCATCCGCTCCGGCATAGTCGTCGTCGACCCCGAACGCGGCACCCCGCAACGCGTCATCGTCATGCAGTTCAACCCCGACACTCTCGAACGCACCCTCGCCCCCCAAGCCTCCGGCGCCGAACAGGGCGACCGCACCGAAGCCTTACGCCTCAAGGGCCCCGCGATCGAGACCTGGAAGTTCACCGCCGAGATCGACGCCACCGACCAGCTTGACGTGCCCGCGCCCTTCGGTATCCACCCACAGCTCGCCGTGCTGGAAATGCTCGTGCACCCCACCAGCGGACAGCTCCGCGCGAACCAGCGACTTGCCGCCGCGGGCACGTTGGAGATCACTCCCATGGAGACCCCGCTGACCCTGTTCGTCTGGGGGACGCGGCGGGTCATGCCGGTGCGGATCACCGAGCTGGCCATCACCGAGGAGGCATTCGACCCCGAGCTGAATCCGATTCGGGCGGCGGTGAGTCTGGGGTTGCGGGTGTTGTCGGTCAACGACTTGCCGGCAGGACATCGGGGTGCGGAGTTGTATCTGGCGCATTTGGCGCAGAAGGAGCGGTTGGGGGCGGCCAGCGGGACCGGTCGGTTGGCGCAGCTTGGGTTGCCGAGCATCTAGGGGAGGGGTTGAGGATGACTGAGCCGCTTGAGTTCTTGCCTGATCCGACGGCTTATCCGCGGACCAGCCGGTACTACGGGATCCCGACCGCGGAGCGGGTTGCCGGGGATGGGCGGCGGGTGCCCTACCTGACCCGGCGGTTGTTGCCGGATCCGGCTGAGTTCGCCGAGATCGGGGAGCACGTGGTGCGGGAGGGGGAGCGGGTGGAGCTGATCGCGGATCGGCAGTTCGGCGACGCGGGGCAGTGGTGGCGGATCGCGGACGCGAATCCGGTGCTGGATCCGCGGGAGCTGGCCGAGCCGGGGCGGCGGTTGCGGATCACCTTGCCAGCCGGGGTTCCCGGGCCGGTGCTGGACTAGCCATGGCCGCTGATCGCACACCCATTCACCTGACCCTGTTGCTGGGCAGGCGGATTCCGGTGCCCGCGCCGAGGGAGGTGACCGAGGCCCTGCTCTCCGCGCAGGTCACCGTCACCGCCGGGCAGCGCAGCGGGTTCCAGCTCTCCTTCGACCTGTCCAAGAAGGGGCTCATCCACAACGTGCTGCTGCCCGCCGGGTTCTTCGACCCACAGGTGCGGGTGGTGCTGATGGCCACGGTGCGCGGGACGCCGTCGGTGCTGATGGACGGGGTGTGCATCCGGCAGGAAGTGGGGATCAGCAATCAGCCGGGGCAATCGACGCTGACCGTCACCGGTGAGGACCTGACCGTGCTGATGGACCTGGAGGAACGGGAGGGCGTGCCGTTCCCGGCGATGCCACCATCCGCCAGGGTGGCCGCGATCATCGCGCAGTACGCCGGCTACGGCATCGTGCCGGTGGTCATCCCGGAGTTGTTCCCGCAGGCCGCTATGCCGACCCAGCGGATCGACTTCCAGAAGGGCACCGATCTCGGCTACCTCAACGAGCTGGCCAAGGCCAATGGGTACGTCTTCTACCTCGATCCCGGACCCGCACCGGGCGTCAGCAAGGGTTACTGGGGACCCGAGGTGCGGCTGGGGGTGCCGCAGCACGCGCTCACCGTCAACTCGGACGGATCGTCCACAGTGGACCAACTCACCTTCAGCTTCGACGGGGCCGCCCGCGAGCAACCCGTGGCCATGGTGCAGATCCCGTTCACCCGGGTGTCCGCGCCGGTGCCGGTGCCGCAGGTGAGCGTGCTGCGACCACCGCTGGCGGCCCGGCCCGCGCCCGCGCTGAAGAAGAAGGTCATCGCGGACACCGCCAAGAAGGACACCCCGATGGCACTGGCCGAAACGCTGGCCAAGGCGGCCGAGTCCGCGGACGCGGTCACCGGGTCCGGGCAGCTGGACGTGGTGCGGTACGGGCACGTGCTCCGGCCGCGCGAACTGGTCGGCGTGCGCGGCGCCGGCATCACCTACGACGGCCTCTACTACGTCAAAAGCGTCACGCACAACCTGCAGCGCGGCAGCTACACCCAGAACTTCACCCTCGCCCGCGAAGGCCTGATCGCCCTGCAACCCAGGGTGATCCCGTGAACCCGCCAGGAGAACGCCGATGAGTCCTGAGCCCAACCGGTACCTCGGCAAGTTCCGGGGCACGGTGGTGGTCAACGTGGATCCGCTGCGCCAGGGCCGGATCCAGGTCCAGGTGCCGGACGTGCTCGGCAGCGTGCCCTCGTCCTGGGCGATGCCCTGCCTGCCGGTGGCCGGACCGCAGATGGGGCAGTACGTGGTGCCGCCGGTCGGCGCCGGGGTGTGGGTGGAGTTCGAGCAGGGCGATCCGAGCTTCCCGATCTGGACCGGCTGCTGGTACGGCTCCCAGGCCGAGGTGCCCGCGGTGGCGCTGCTGGGACCGCCGATCACACCCAACATGGTGCTGCAAACCGTTGCCGGGCAACATATCCTGCTCTCCGACCAGCCCGGCAACGCCGGCATCACCCTGCGCACCAGCACCGGAGCCAGCCTGTCCGTCACCGACCGGGGAATCGTGCTCGACAACGGGCAGGGCGCGGTGATCACGATGGTCGGCGCGACCGTCACGGTCAACCGGGGAGCGCTCACCGTCAGCACCTGAATGGGGGTCAAGGCATGTCGATGAACCTGTTGCACGTCAACGCGACCGTCACCTGTCCGCACGGCGGCCAGGCCACCGTGGCGCCCGGCCAGCACCGGGTGGCGGTGAGCAGCCAGCTGGTCGCGGTCCAGTCCGACATCTACACGATCAGCGGCTGCCCGTTCACCGTCGGCCAGAAACCCCAGCCCTGCTTGACGATCCGCTGGGTCCGGCCGTCGGTGTCGATCAAGGTCAACGGGGTGCCCGCGCTGCTGGAGGACTCGGTCGGGCTGTGCCTGAGCGCCGAGCAGATCCCGCAGGGGCCACCGCGGATCGTCACCGTGCAACGCCGGGCGGGGGGACGCTGAGATGGGCGCCAGAGCAGACAAGCGGATCGTCGAGTTACCGGCCGCGCGGACCCGGGTGGGTCGACTGGACTGGGCGTTCCCGTTCCGGATCGACAGCAGGGGCCGCACCGCCGACCGCGGCTACGACGAGCACGTGCGGGACATGATCGAGGAGCTGCTGTTCACCAGCCCCGGCGAACGCGTGATGCGGCCGGACTTCGGCTGCGGGCTGCTGGACCTGGTGTTCGCGCCGAACAGCCCCGAATTCGCCTCCGCGCTCCAGCTCTCCGTGCAGGCCGGGTTGCAGCGCTGGCTCGGCGACGTGATCGACATCTACTCGCTGGAGGTGCTCAGCGAGGAGAACCTGTTGCGCGTGCACCTGGTCTACCTGGTCCGGCCCACCGGCACCCAGCGCACCGACGTGTTCGAGCGGAGGGGGACCCAGTGACGGCGGAACAGCAGTGCCGGGTGGACGGGCGGCGGCGCCGGATCAGGGCGCAGCGGTGGAACGGGATCGACGGGGTGGAGGTCGCCGACGACGGCCGCACGCTCACCGTCACCTTCCTCGGCAAGGCGCCCAAAGACCTGGCCCGCGACAACTTCCGCATCGACGGCGGGCGGCGGATCACCGGGCTGCGGGTGGTCGAGGTCCGCCTGGAAGGCCAGCCGGACCCGGAGCTGGACGACCGGGTGCACCTGAGCCTGGACCGGCCGGGCGACGCCTCCACCTACACGCTGCACCTGGTGCGCCCCAACGCCTACGGCCGCCCCGGGGCAGAGCCCTACCCCGGCTTCGACCCGCGCTACGCCAGCGCGCCCTTCGACTTCCGGCGCAGCTGTCCGTCCGATGTGGACTGTCGACCGGAACCCTGCCCGCCCGGGGTCGGAGGCCCGGCGCCGGAGATCAACTACCTGGCCCGGGACTACGACACGCTGCGCCGCCTGCTGCTGGACCGGATGACGCTGACCGTGCCGACCTGGCTGGAACGGCATGTGCCCGATCTCGGCGTCACCCTGGTCGAACTGCTCGCCTACGCCGGTGACCAGCTCGGTTACCGCCAGGACGCGGTCGCCACCGAGGCATACCTGGACACCGCCCGCCGCCGCACCTCCGTCCGCAGACACGCCCGGCTGGTCGACTACGCCATGCACGACGGCTGCAACGCCCGCGCCTGGGTGGCCCTGGACACCGCGCACACGCACACCCTGGAGGCCGGGGACTACCGGTTCGTCAGCATCGACCTCAGCCACCTGCCGCCCGGCGAACGCCCCGAGATCAGCACCGTGCTCTCCGACGAGGACCTGGAAACCCTGCCGCCCGGCGCGGTGGTGGAGGTCTTCGAGCCGGTCCGGCCCTGCCCGCTCACCGTGCGGCCCGAGCACAACCTGATCCGCTTCTGGACCTGGGGCGATGAAGAATGCTGCCTGCCCGCGGGCGCCACCGCCGCCACCCTGCGCGATGCCTGGCAGGGCGGGGAGACCGCGCGCACCCGGCAACGGGCCCTGCACCTCAAACCCGGTGACGTGATCATCATCGAGGAGGTCCGCGGCCCGGTCACCGGCGCGGCGGCCGACGCCGATCCCACCCACCGCCAGGCCGTCCGGCTCACCTCGGTGACCCCTGGCTGCGACGACCTCTACGACCAGCCGGTGCTCGAAGTCACCTGGTCCGCCGAGGACGCGCTTACCTTCAGCGTCTGCCTGTCCGCGGTCGGCGGCCCGGACTGCTGCCTGCTCACCGACCTGAGTGTGGTGCGCGGCAACGTGCTGCTGGTCGACCACGGCCGCTCGCTCACCTTCTGCGGCGCCGGACCCGAGGAGGTTCTGGTGCCCCCGGGACCGGTCGACCCGCCGAGCTGCGAACCACCGGAGTTCGGCTGCCCGGACCGCGCCGCCGCCGACCCCTCGGTCGGCCACCTCCAGTCCCTGATCAGCCAGACCGCCGAACACGAACCCCTGGACCCCGACGACGTCCGCGGCCTCAACGCGGTCTTCGGCGCGGCTGCGGTGGCCAGGGGCGGGCTCGGCATCTCGCTCTCCCGCGGCAGCACCGAGCACGAAGTCGTGCGGCCGGAGGTCATCGCCGACCAGCACACCGCGCTGCGCACCCTGCTCGCCCAGGTCACCTACCCGCCGCTGCCGCGCCCGTTCCGGCCGATCCTGCGCAACACCCCGGTCACCCAGCGGGTGGTGTTCCCGTTGCCGCGCATCGTGGCCGCTGCCCAGGCCGAGCGGCTGCGCGAGATCCCCGGCCGGGTGCACGACTGGCTCACCGGACTCTGGCGGGACGCCCGCGACGGCACCCCGCCGGATCGCCGCGCACTCGCCGCGCTGGCCGTGCTGTTCACCGAGAAACTCCTGGCCCGGCTCAACATCGGCGAACGCCCCGAACCCGCGCTGCGCGAACTCCTGGCCCGCCAGGAAGAACTGCTCAAGCCCAAGCTCGACCGGCTGCGCGTGCTGGCAGGCCGGGCCGCCGCCGGGGTGGTCCTGGCCGACGGGATCGCCTGGGAGATCAGGCAGAGCTGGGGCCGCGAGCACGCCGAGGGCCTGCACCCCGGCGCACAGGCCCTGGCCGGATCCGCCCGCTCCGCACTGCGCACCGACCCTCGCGCCGCCCTGCCGGCGGTGCTGGTCACCGAACAGGCCGAGGACGACGGCGATCCGCCCGGTCCACAGTGGACACCCCGGCGCGAGCTGCTGGCCAGCGGGCCGCGGGACCGGCACTTCGTCGGCGAGCTGACCGAGGACAACCCGGCCCGGCTGCAACTCCGCTTCGGCGACGGGAAACGCGGCCTCGCACCGAGGCCAGGCAGCACGGTGGAGATCGCCTACCGGGTCGGCACCGGGGTCGCGGGCAACGTCGGCGCGGAGGCCATCACCCACCTCGCACTCTGTTGCGGGGCCATGACGGACGGCGTGACGAGAGTCCGCAATCCGCTCGCCGCGGTCGGCGGCGTGGAGCCCGAGCCCATCGACGAAGTCCGGCAACTGGCCCCGCTCGCGCCCCGGCGCAGCCTGGTCCGCGCGGTCACCGCCGCCGACTACGCCCGCCTGGCGAGCGAAGTGCCTGGCGTGCAACGGGCCGCGGCCCAACTCCGCTGGAACGGCAGCGGCAAGGAGGCGCACGTGGCCGTCGACCCGCTCGGCGCGGGTGTGCCCAGTCCGGCGCTGCTCGCCGCGGTCGCCGCCGCCCTGGAACCCGCCCGCCGCATCGGCCACCGCCTCTTCGTCAACCCGGCGGCACTCGTGCCATTGGACATCGAGCTGTTCGTCTGCGTGGACCACGGCTACCAGCGCGGGCACCTGCTCGCCGCCCTGCGCGCGGCCTTCGGCACCCGGCGACTGCCGGAGGGCGCACTCGGCTTCTTCCACCCCGACGCGCTCAGCTTCGGCGAACCGATCCGGGTCTCCCGGCTCGTCGCCCGCGCCGCCGCGCTGCCCGGCGTGGTCACCGCCCAGGTCCGCCGCCTGCGCCGCCGCTTCGGCCAGGACAACGGCGAACTCGCCGCCGGGCTGCTGCCACTGGGGCCCTTGGAGATCGGCCAGCTCGACAACGACCCCGACCGGCCGGAGAACGGCCGCCTGACCTTCGTGCTCGGAGGTGCCCGGTGACGAACGACTGCTGTTCCGACTGCTGTGCCGGGACCGCGGTGCTGACCCCCGTCGAGGTGGTCAACCCGCCGTCCCGCAACGAGATCACCCACCGGGTCGGCACGCACGCGGAGTTCCTGGCCAGCATGCGCGCCCGATTGTCCAGCCCCGCCTACCCGGCGCTGGCCGCGCTCACCGTGCGCGGCACCGAGGATCCGGCCATCGGCCTGCTGGACGCCGGCGCGGTGCTCGGCGACCTGCTCACCTTCTACACCGAGCGGATCGCCAACGAGGGCTACCTGCGCACCGCGACCGAGCAGCGCTCACTCACCCTGCTCGGCCGCCTGGTCGGCCACACCCCGCGGCCCGGAGTGGCCGCGGGCGCGTTCCTGGCCTACACCCTGGACGCCGATCCACGGCAGGGCCGGGACTTCCAGGTCCGCATCCCGCGTGGCGCGCGCACCCAGAGCGTGCCGGGGCCGGGGGAGGAGCCGCAGTCCTTCGAGACCATCGAGGACCTGCTCGCCCGCTGGTCCTGGAACGACCTGCGGGTCCGGCAGACCCGGCCCTACCAGTTCACCATGGACGATCTGGGCAAGCGCACGGCCGTGCACGTCGCCGGGGTCTCCGCCAACCTCAAACCCGGCGACCAGCTGCTGTTCGTCTTCGGCGCCGAACCCGGCCGCCAGCAGCACACCGTGGTGCCCGGCGTCACCCTGGACCGGGACCGCGATGTCACCACCATCGGCCTACCCCAGCCCGCGCTGCCCACCCTGGCCGAGCTGAACAAGGACCTACTAGCTGAGCTGAAGAAGCTCGTCGACCCCGACCCGGCCGACCCGGAACAACCACCGGAAGTGGTGCGGCGCAGCGCGATCCTGCGCCGCCTGGTCGAGGGCCCGGTGACCGAGCTGTGGCGGATCAGGCACACCCTCACCACCCCGACCCGCTTCGCCAAGGAGGTGTCCGCGCTGCGCGAACGCGTGGCCGAGACCACCGCCCTGGCCGAGCACTACGTGCACATCGCCACCTGGCTGAAGTCCTTCGACCAGACCTTGGGCGCCCTGGAGACGACCGCGCGCAAGCTGGAACCCAAGCAAGATTGGGAACCCGCACCGGAACGCCTCTACCACGCCCTCGCCCTGGATGCCGAGGTCCCCGGCCGCAGCGAGGCCGTGCTCGGCCTGGGCGCCCTGCTCGGCGCACTGCGCACCAGCACCACCCGACCACCCGCCGGATCCCGGTACCTGGCAAGGGAACTGGCCCGGATCTACGCGCCCGGCTCGGACCTCGGCGCCCAACTGCTGTCCGCTTTGGACGATCGACTCCGGGACAGCCTCTACCCGGCCTGGCGGCAGACCGACCTCAGCACACCGCTCGCCCTGCAGGAACTGCACGCGATGCGGGTGGTCGCCACCCCCTTCGGCGCCACCGCCCCACCCGAACTGCGGGTCTCCGGCGGCGTGGCCACCCCGCAGGAATGGTCACTGCGCTCCCTGCAAACCCTGCGGCTGCGGGTGGACTACGACGCCGAGGTGCACACCACCAGGGTGGTGCTGCACTTCATCGCGGGCAACGGGGCCTGGGAACACATCCTCACCGACCTCACCGAGGAGGTCACCGTCGACCTCGGCCCCGGCCAGTTCACCTTCACCCCGGCCACCGGCAAAATCTCCTTCGCCTTCAGCAAAGAACTGCCCGAACGCAAGGTCGAGGTGTTCGAGCAGAACGCGGAAAAGAAGATCAAGGTCCGGCTCACCGGCGAGGCGCTGCCGGTGCTGGAGCACACCCTGGCCGTCGGCGACGAACCCTGGTGGCAGGAACACGGCGAGGGTTTCCTGGCCCGGTTCCAGCGCATCGCCGCCACCGCCGGACCGCCAAAAACCGTGGAGCACGTGGACTTCACCATCCAGACCTACGCGCTCACCCCGAGCCGGATCCTGGCCCTGGACGGCGTGTACGAGGGCATCGGACCGGGCAGCTGGGTGGTGATCACCAGGCCGCGCAAGGGCCGGGAGATCGGCGGCGACGAGAAGCTGTCCACCGTCACCGCCAGGGTCACCACCGCCCGCACCATCGCCAAGCAGGCCTTCGGGATCAGCGCCAAGGTCACCGAACTGACCCTGGACCGGCCCTGGCTGGACAAGCAGGACACCCTGCTCTCGCACCTGCGCGACGCCACCGTGTACGCCCGCGGCGACCGCCTGGAACTGGCCGAGGAGCCGGTGCCGGAACCGGTGGCTGGCAACGTGATCGAGCTGGCCGAACTGTACGACGGCCTCACCCCGGGCCGCTGGGTGATCGTCACCGGCGAACGCGCCGACCTGCCCGGCGGCACCACCGGCGTGCGCGGCACCGAACTCGCCATGATCGCCGGGGTGACCCAGAAGGTCGACCCCGAGCGGCCGGGCGAGAAGGTGCACACCGAGATCACCCTGGCCGCCCCGCTCGCCCACCGCTACCTGCGCATCAGCGTGCGGGTGCACGGCAACGTGGTGCGTGCCACCCACGGCGCCAGCCGCGACGAGCCGATCGGCAGCGGCGACGCGAGCAAACCCGGCCAGTCCTTCCTGCTCCGACAGGGCCCGCTCACCTGGCTGGCCGCGGACAATCCCGTTGGCGCGCACAGCACCCTGGAGATCCGGGTGGACGGGGTGCGCTGGCAGGAGGTGGACAGCCTGGCCGGCCGCGGCCCCACTGAACGCGTGTACGTGACCGCGCTGACCGACACCGGCGCACTCAAGATCACCTTCGGTGACGGCAGGCACGGCGCCCGGCTGCCCACCGGCGTGGAGAACGTGCGCGCCAGTTACCGGGTCGGCCTCGGCAAATCCGGCAATGTGACGGCAGGCCAGCTCACCCAGCTCACCACCCGCCCACTCGGTGTCTCCGCGGTCACCAACCCGCTGCCCGCCGACGGCGGCGCCAACCGCGACGACGCCGGCCAGCTCCGCCGCAACATCCCACTGCGGGTCACCGCGCTGGACCGCCTGGTCTCGGTGCCCGACTACGCCGATTTCGCCCGCGCCCGAGCGGGAATCGGCCGCGCGGAGGCCCGGCAGCTGCACAACGGCTCCCGCCAGGTCGTGCACGTCACCGTGGCCGGCACCGACGACATCCCACTGCACCCCGACTCCGACCTCATCACCACCCTGCGCGCCGCCTTCACCGCGCACGGCGACGCCGGGCTGCCGGCCGAGGTCGCGGTCCGAGAACCGGTGCTGCTGGTCATCGCGGCCAACATCCGGGTGCACCCCGACCACTCCTGGGACCTGGTGGAACCGGCGGTGCGGGCCGCACTGCTGGGCCGGCTGGGCTTCGCCGGGCGGGAACTCGGCCAGCCCGCCTACCTGTCCGAGGTGCTGGCCACCGCACAGGCCATGCCCGGCGTGGACCACGTGGACGTGGACTCCTTCGCCGGGGTGCCCGGCAGCATCACACCCCTTGGCCTGCAACAGCTCGCCACCGACCTGGCCAGGCCCAACCCGGTCGTGCCAGCCCGGCTCGCCCAGTACACAGTGGACAGATACACCGTCGCCCCGGCGAGCGGCCCGACCGAAACCCTCACCGCGGTCGCGGCCAAACACGGCATCAGCGTCGCCGAACTGGTGCGGCTCAACCCCGACATCACCGACGCCAGGCCCCTGGATCGGGGCCGGGTGGTCGTGGTCTTCCGCGGGGTGCGGCCCGCCCAGTTCGTGCTGCTGTCACCGACCCTGCCGGACACGTTGATCCTGAAGGAGGTGCGGTGATGCCCGCACCCGATCCCGACCGCCTCTACGACCTGCTGCCGCAGTTCCACCGGTTGCGCGACGCCGAGACCGGCGGCCCGCTGCGCGCGCTGCTGGCGGTGCTCGCCGAACAGGTCGAATTGGTCGACGCCGACGTCCAGGCACTCTACGAGGACTGGTTCATCGAAACCGCCGCAGACTGGGCGGTGCCCTACCTCGGCGATCTCGTCGGCTACCGGATGCTGCGCGGCTACGAAGAAGCTCTGCAATCCCGGCCCGTCGCTTCGCTCGCCACGCCCAGCCGCGGAGACCAAGCGGCGCAACGATTAGCCGCCAGACTCGCCCCCCGCGCCGACGTCGCCGACACCGTGGCCAACCGCCGCCGCAAAGGCACATTGCCGCTGCTGGAGGAACTCGCCCGCACCGTCGCCGACTGGCCCGCCCGCGCGGTCGAGATCCAGCCGCTGCTGGCAGCACACCAGCCGATCCGGCTCTATCCCAACCGCCCGGCGGCGGCCAGCGCGCGCACCGCGTACGGCGGCGGTTACGTCGACCTGCGCCGCGGCGCCGACCTCGACCTGCTCGGCTCGCCCTTCGACACCACCGCCCGCGGCTCCGCCGGCGCGTACGGACCACCCGCGGTCGGCGTGTTCCTGTGGCGGCTCAAGCCCTACTCGATCACCCGCGCCCCGGCCTACTGCATCGACCGCGCGCGCAACCTGTTCACCTTCTCCATTCTCGGCAACAACCAGCCCCTGCTCGCCAACCCCGAACCCGAACCAGGGCCCGCGCACCTGGCCGGAGCGGCCAACGTGCCCGCCTTCATCCGCCGTCGCGCCCTCGCCGACGCCCTGCCCGACTACTACGGACCGGGCAAGAGCCTCCAGATCTGGCGGGACGGCGAGGAGGAACCCTTGCCACTGGCCGATCTGGTGGTGGCCGACCTGACCCGGTGGGCCTACCGCCCGCGCGGCAGGCAGGTCGCGGTGGACCCGGTGCTCGGCCGGATCGCGTTCAGCCCGCGCACCGCACCACGCAACGGCGTCTGGGTCAGCTACCACCACGCCTTCAGCGACGACACCGGCGGCGGCGAATACCCGCGCCCGCATCAGTCCACAGTGGACAAATACCTGGTCGGGCCCGGTGCGCACGGCGGGATCATGGCCGCCTTCCGGCAGTGGCGGGCCGACCAGCAGCAGGGCCAGGCCGGGCCCGAGGCGATCATCGAGATCACCGACAGCGGCGCCTACCAGGAACAGATCGAACTCGCCCTGGAACGCGGCGAACGCCTCGAAGTCCGCGCCGCCGAAGGCACCCGGCCGGTGATCCGGCTGCTCGACTGGTACAGCAACCGCCCGGACGCACTACTCGTCCGCGGCCCCGCCGCCGACAGCGAACCCGAGGACGACTGCTGCCCGCCCCGGGCCAGGCTGGTGCTCGACGGCCTGCTCATCGCCGGACGCGGCGTGCACGTCACCGGACCGCTCGGCGCGGTGGTGCTGCGGCACTGCACGCTCGTGCCCGGCTGGTCCCTGGAACCGCACTGCGAGCCCTCGCACCCCGAGGAACCCAGCCTGGTGCTGGAGGACACCACCGCCTGCGTGCAGATCGAACGCAGCATCCTGGGCACCATCCTGGTCATCGCCAACGAGGTCGACACCGACCCGCTGCCCATCCACCTCACCGACAGCGTCCTGGACGCCACCGCCACCGACCGCGAAGCCCTGTCCGCGCCGGAGTGCCGGCACGCGCACGCGATCCTGTCCGTGCGGCGCAGCACGATCATCGGCGAGGTGCACACGCACGCCATCCGGCTCGGCGAGAACTCGATCTTCCACGGCCGGGTGCACGTGGCCCGGCGCGGCCTCGGCTGTCTCCGGTTCTGTTACAGCACACCGGGTTCACGCACCCCTCGGCGATACCGCTGCCAGCCCGACGGGGTGCGCGGCGAGGTCGAGCAGTTGCGCGTGCGGCCCCGGTTCACCAGCACCCGGTACGGCACCCCTGGCTACGCCCAGCTCGCCGCCGACTGCGCCGTGGAGATCAGCCGCGGCGCCGAGGACGGCAGTGAAATGGGCGCCTTCCACGACCTGTTCCAGCCGCAGCGCCTGGACAACCTGCGCGCCCGGCTCACCGAATTCCTGCCGGCAGGCATGACCGCCGCGACCATCTTCGTCTCGTAGAGGGGGACCAGAACATGCACGGCGACTTCTCCCGGCTGACCTTCCGGCCGGACAAGCGGTTCTCCGCGGTGCTCGCCCAGCAGGGCCGGGTGCAGCTGGACGCCGAGGCCAACGAACAGGTGCTGATCAACCAGCACCGGCAGCGCACCGCGATCGGCGACGTCATCGGCCGCTTCGGCGGTCCGCGCGGCGCCAACGGCTTCAAGCTCACCTACCTGCCCAAGGACAAGGCCCCGGCCAGCCTGGTCATCGGCGGCGGCCGGTACTACGTGGACGGCATCCTGGTCGAGGCCACCCGCCCACCACGCGGCGTCCCGGTCCTCGACGACCCGGAAACCGACCCCGCACCCGCGCCGCCGGCCGAGTGGACCTACTGGGACCAGCCGGACGCCCACCGCGACCAGGAGCGCCCCGACGAGGCCCACCACCTGCCCGCCGAATTCCCTTTCCTCGCTTACCTTCTGGTGACCGAGCACCTGGTCACCGCCATCCAGGACCCGGAGATCCGGGAGACCGCGCTCGGCCCGGCGCTGCCGGACACCAGCGCGCGCACCAAGGTCAGCTGGCAGGTGCTGCCGCTGACCGCCAAGGACGGCCTGCAGATCCCGGACCGCCCCACCCCGGAGAACCTGATGGCCGCCTTCGACGGCTGGGTCGAACGCGGCCGCGCCACCGGCAGACTGGCCGCCCGCGCCGAACGTCCGTCCCGCACCGAGGACGACCCCTGTCTGTCCGCCCCCGACGCCCGGTTCCGTGGTCTGGAGAACCAGCTCTACCGGGTGGAGATCCACGCGGGCGGCAAGCAGCCCACCTTCAAGTGGTCGCGGGAGAACGGTTCAGTCGCCCTGCCGGTGTCCACAGTGGACAAAACCTGGGTGACCCTGGCCGAGGGCGCCAGGGACCTCAAGCTCGGCCTGTCCATTGGCGACTGGGTGGAGCTGGCCGACGACGCCTCGGTGGCCCGCGGCGAGATCGGCCCACTGGCCCAGATCCGCGACATCGACACCGAGGCGCTGCGGATCGAACTGTCCACCGAGTCCGCCACCGGTGTCGGCAGGCCGGGCCGGCACGCGTTCCTGCGTCGCTGGGACCAGCGTGGCGACGCCCGCCCGGTGGAGGAGGGCAAGTGGCTGGACCTGGAGGACGGCGTGCAGGTCTGGTTCGCCGCCGGTGGGAAGTACCGCGGCGGCGACTACTGGCTGATCCCGGCGCGCACCCTCAGCGGCGAGGTGGAATGGCCGCGCAACGAGCGCGGTGAGCCGTTGCTGCGCCCGCAGCTCGGCATCGTCCGGCACTACGCCCCACTGGCCTGGATCCCGGCCGCCGGCCAGCTCACCGACCTGCGCCTGACCTTCGGCCCGATCGCCCAGCACGTGGTCAGCGAGCTGTAGCAACTAGTGTCGGTCGGTATGACCGCCGACCTCACGGTGCCCGCCACGGTCGCGCTGCTCCGGCAGCTCGGCCACACCGACGACTACGCCATCTGGTCGGAGACGCACGGTCTGCCGCTACGGCAGCTCGACACCGGCTGGCAGGTCACCGAAACCGGCTCGGGGTGGCTGCTGTACCGCTCCGAACGCGGCGAGCGGGTCACCCCGTACCGGTGCTTCAACCTGGAGTCGCAGCTGTGCGCCGAGCTGCTGGCCGGCGTGCTCGGCCGCACCACCCCGCCGCCGCGGCCCGCCACCGAGGCCGCCTTCGACACCCTGCTGGCCCGCTGGCGGCACACCCCGTGGCGGCTGCGCCCGGCCACCCGCGGCCAGCTCGCCGAGGCGCTGGCCCAGCTCGGCGTGCCCGCGAGCGCGTACTCGCTGTACGGCGGCGCGTTCGAGGGTCGCCTGTGCCTGGAACAGCGGATCCAGGGCTGGCGGGTGCACCGGGTCCGCTCCGGCCGCACCGAACCGATCACCGGCTGGACCGCCGAACCCGCCGCCTGCGCCGAGTTCTGGCGCCGCCTGGTCGACGAGGACCTGCCCACCCTGCTCGGCGCCGACCCCCAGCCGCTCCCGGCCGCCGCCGAACCCGAGTCACCCCCGGACGACCTGAGCCTGCCCGAAGCCCTGGCCATCGAGGCGCGCAACGGCTGGACCAAGCCCATCGGCATCGAGTCCCCGACCCACGGCGTGCACCGCCCAGGCCCCGGCTTCGACGACGTGGCCCACCTGCACGAACTACCCAACGGTCACTGGGAACTCCGCTACACCGAACGCGGCCAGACCAGCGTCCAGGCCAGTTACCAGCGCGAAGGCGACGCCGCCGCCGACCTGATCGCCCCGTACCTCTCGACCCCCGGCATCGCCTCCCCGGACCGTCACGCCGACCGCTTCGCCCCCACCCGCTACGAACAACTCCTGCACCATTGGCGCCAACTTCCCTGGCACACCAACCCGACCACGCCCCAGGACCTGGCGATCGCGTTGCGGGACCACGGTTTCCCGTACGACAGCTACACGCTGGGCGGCGGCCGGGGCTCGGACACGCTGCGGATCGCGGAGCGGCTGGATTCGTGGCGGGTCTACCAGGTGCGGGCGGGGCGGGTGCACGGCGAGACCCGGCACGCCACGTCGGCGGAGGCGCACGCGGCGTTCTGGCAGCGCGCGGTGGACCGCCTGCTCCCGGAACTAATCGCCCGATAGTGCGGGCGGCGGCGGTGGTGTGCCACGCAGGCAAACATTACGAATAGAGCTATGCGCCAAGCAGAGCAGATCCCGATGTCCGAGTTGGTCCAACACGTTGCCAGCGTGCTGGCGCGCGTCGAGCGCGGCGAAACGGTGGAGATCACCAACCAGGACAAGCCCATCGCCCGGATCGTGCCGATCGAGGACTCGTGGTTCGACCGCATGGTGGCCGAGGGAAAGATCATCCCGGCAACCAGGTCAGGGCCAATCCGGATGCCGACGATCCCTGGCAATGGAAGTTCTGCTTCCGAAGCGCTGATCGCCATGCGAGAAGAGGAACGCTGGTGATCTATCTCGACAGTTCGGCGGTTGTCAAGCTGGTCTTGGCTGAGCCAGAGTCCAAGCACCTGCACGGCTGGCTTGCGGCTCGCGCCAGGCAACGGCTTTTCTGCTCAGTGCTCACGGAGATCGAGGTGCCGAGAGCGGTGCGGCGTTACCAGCCACGCGGGCTCGCGGCGGTCACCGGTGTGCTCGCATCGCTGAACAGGGTTGAGATCCACCCGGATGTGCGGACGACCGCGGCGGCCTACCTGGAATCCGACCTGCGATCTTGGGATGCGATCCACCTGGCCTTGGCTGTTTCGCTGATCTCCGGTGGCGAGAAGTTGACCGCGTTCATCACCTACGACAAGTGGCTGGCCAAAGCGGCGGCTGCCAGCGGCCTGCCGGTGGTCGCGCCGGGCACGGACCTCGGCTGACCCGGCTCACGACCGCTTGGCCAGCTCCGCCCGCACGCAATCCGGGATCTGCCCCGTGTGATCGATCGGCGTCCACCCCTCCGACCGGATCCACTGCGACCCGCACCCCCGGCAAGCCAGCACCGGCAACCCGTCGATCTCCGCCCGCGTCTCCTGCCACGCGCACAGCGACCGGCACGGGTGGATGGCGAGCTTGCTCACCCGCCGGTGGGTGGCCGGGAGCCGCTGGTGGTGGTCGCGGTGGTGCTCGGCACCGTCGACTGGCTGGTGGTGGTGGTTGTCGTCGTGGTCGTGGTGGTGGTCGTCGTGGGGTGGGGCGGCGGCTCGCCGTTGCTCGTCGTCGGCTGACCGGGGTCGGAGCTGCCGGTCGTGGTCGACTTGCTGGTGCCCGAGGTGCTGGTGCTGGTCTTCGAGGTGCTACTGCTGCTGGAGGACGGGGTGGTCGACACCGTCTCGGTGACCGTGACGGTGGTCCCGTTGGACACCGTCGTGCGCAGCACCACGTTGTCCAGCCGCGCGTTGTTCGGCGTCAGCGGGCCCGGCTTGGTGGTGGCGCTCAGGGCCGCGATGCCGGCGAAAGCGGTGGCGGTGGCCAGGGCGACCGCGGCCAGGGCCGCGCCGCGGGGCACGTCGGAGCGGCGGTGACCCGGCTCCGGCGGTGGGGTGGACATGGTCATCTGCCGAACACCTGCACCCAGTGCGGGCCCCTGGTCTCATGACCGACGCCGATTGCGACGAACGAACAGTTCAGGATGTTCGCCCGGTGACCTGCTGAACCCATCCACGACTCCATGACCTTCTCGGCAGAACGTTGCCCCTTGGCGATGTTCTCACCGCCTGGCGCTGGGTAACCAGCCGATCGCGCTCTGTCAACGAAGGACGTGCCCTCTGGTGCGGTGTGCGAGAAGTAGCCGCGGCTGGCCATATCGGCCGCGTGCCGCTGGGCCGCTGTAACCAACCGCTCGTCCACTCGGAGGCTACGGCAGCCCGCCCTGGCCCGCTCCTGGTTCACCAACTGCGCCACCCGCATCGCGGGCGAGGCGGCCGGGTTCTCCGCCGGCGGCGGAGTGGTAGTGGTCGTGGGCGGCGGCTTGGCCACCGTCTGGCTGGTGGGCGGCGGCGGTGCGCCGGTGGTGCTCGACGGCGGGGGCTGCTCGCTCGAACTCGGCGGCGCCTCGGCACTGCTGCTCGGGGCCTGGCTGCTGGAGGCGGCCGTGCTGGTGCCACTGCTCGGGTTCACCGCGCTGGTCGGGGCGGCCAGGATGCCGTCGCCGCTCCACTGCGGGAGCGCGCCGTCCCTGTTCTGCTGGCCGGTCACCTCATCCCGCGCCGCCTCGGCGCTGGCGATGAGGTCCATCCCGGTCAGCGCCTGGAAGGCCGTGGGCGCGATCAGGGTCAGGCCGCAGGCGCCGGCGGCGCCCACCATCATCGCGACGAGACCGAGCACACCAGGGTTGCGTTCCTTGCGCCGGGTGGTCACGGCGAGGAAACGTACCACCATCGAGTTAACCCGGTTGGTCCTGCATGGCCGATTTCTGTTGTCCGGCACGATGAACCCGTGGCGAACACGGCAGAAGTGGTGCGACTCACGGCCTGGGTGCACGGCCAGGTGCAGGGGGTGGGTTTCCGCTGGTCCACCAGGGCAAAGGCATTGCAGCTCGGCTTGGTCGGCTGGGCCCGCAACGCGGTGGACGGCCGGGTCGAGGTGGTGGTGGAAGGAAACCGCCAGCTCTGCGAAGAACTACTGACCTTCCTCCACTCGGGCGATACCCCTGGTCAGGTGACCACCGTGGTGGAGCAATGGGCGGCCGCGAAGGGTGGTCTCGCCGGGTTCCGCGAGCGCTGAGCCCACGCCTGACACACGAAAGATCAAGTAAGGTCAAGCCATGGCGGGTAGGCCCAGTTTCACCGGTGTGGTCGGTTCGGTAGCGCGTGCACTCGACGAACTCGGCGACCTCCGCGTTCTGCTCATCCTCGAACAACTCTTCGCCGGCACCAGCGAGCCGGTCGAGCTACGCCGCGGCCTGGGCATGAAGGCCGAGGACTTCGACCCGCTGCTGGCCTACACCGTCGAACACGGCTTCGTCCGCCGCCGCCCGCGCCCCGAAGCCGGCGCCATCGTCTGGGAGTACGTGGCCACCGAGAAGGCCGAACCCCTGCGCGAGGTGCTCTCCGCGCTGGACCGCTGCGGCCTGGCCTGGCCCGCTTTGGGTGACATCCGACTGCCCCGGAACTCCCGCCGCGGCGGCTCCCGGGCCAAGCCGGACGCCCCGGAAGACGAGGTCAGCCGGGTCGTGCCGTTTCCTCGGCCCAAGCGCTAGACCCCGGCACACCCGGCCCGGCTCCGACGTCCGAACGGTGGACGTGGGTACCCTCTCCCGGATACCCCGACCGGTGAGCGCGGGAAGGAGCGGGCGCACGTGCACCTCAAGAGCCTGACGCTGAAGGGCTTCAAGTCTTTCGCCTCGGCCACCACGCTGCGCTTCGAGCCGGGCATCACCTGCGTTGTCGGCCCGAACGGCTCCGGCAAGTCCAACGTGCTGGACGCGCTGGCCTGGGTGATGGGGGAGCAAGGGGCGAAAGCCCTGCGTGGCGGCAAGATGGAGGACGTCATCTTCGCCGGCACCTCCGGGCGGCCGCCGCTGGGCCGGGCCGAGGTGACCCTGACCATCGACAACTCCGACGGCGCGCTGCCGATCGAGTACACCGAGGTCAGCATCACCCGCCGGATGTTCCGCGAGGGCTCCAGCGAGTACGAGATCAACGGCAGCCAGTGCCGCCTGCTCGACATCCAGGAACTGCTGTCGGACTCCGGCATCGGCCGGGAGATGCACGTCATCGTCGGGCAGGGCATGCTCGGCCAGATCCTGCAGTCCCGCCCCGAGGAGCGCCGCGCGTTCATCGAGGAAGCCGCCGGGGTGCTCAAGCACCGCAAGCGCAAAGAGAAGGCCATTCGCAAGCTCGACGCGATGCAGGCCAACCTCACCCGGCTCACCGACCTCACCGCCGAACTGCGCCGCCAGCTCAAACCACTGGGCAAACAGGCCGAGATCGCGCGCAAAGCCCAAACCGTGCAGGCCGACCTGCGCGATGCCCGGCTGCGGCTCTACGCCGACGAACTGGTCACCCAGCGCACCGACCTGGCCAGGGAAGAGGCCGACGAGGCCACCGCGCGCCGGCGGCGGGCCGAGGTCGAGCAGATGCTCCAGGTCGCCCAGGCCGAACAGGGTGAGCTGGAGGAGCGCCTCGCGATCGAGGCGCCGATGCTGGCCAATGCCCAGGAGACCTGGTACCGGCTGTCCGCGCTGGAGGAACGGCTGCGCGGCACGGTCCGGCTGGCCGCCGAACGCGCCCGGCACCTCTCCGCCCCGGTGGAGGCCAACCGCGGCGGCCGCGACCCGGACGACCTGGAACGCGAGGCCGAGGAGGTCGCGCTGCAGGAGGCCGAACTCCAGGAAGCCGCCGAGATGGCCACCGAGGCGCTCACCGTCGCCCAGGCCACCCGCACCGAATTCGAGCAGGCGCTGAAGAACGCCGAACGCGCGCACCTGGCCGCGATCCGGGCCATCGCCGACCGCCGCGAGGGCCTGGCCCGGCTGGCCGGCCAGGTCGAGGCGCTGCGCAGCAAGACCGGGGCCACCGCCGAGGAGATCGAACGGCTCTCCGTGGCCCTGGCCGAATCCCGCGAACGCGCCGAGCTGGCCCAGATCGAGGTCGAGGAGGCCAAGGCCGCCAGCGGGATCGAGGAGGACGACGACACCGGCATCGGCGAACGCCAGCAATCCACCCAGGCCGCGCACAAGCAGGCCCGCGCCCGGGTGGACGAACTGGTCGCCGCCGAACGCAAGGCCGAACGCGAGATCGCCTCCTGGAAGGCCCGCGTTGACGCGCTCTCCCTCGGCCTGACCCGCAAGGACGGCGCGGGCGCGCTGCTCGCCGCCGGCTCCCGGCTGCCCGGACTGCTCGGCTCGGTGGCCGCGCTGATGACCGTGGAACCCGGCGCCGAGGTGGCCATGGCCGCCGCGCTCGGGCCGGTCGCCGACGCGGTCGCGCTCACCGGCACCAGCGACGCCCTCACCGCACTCGAACTGCTCAAGACCTCCGACTCCGGCCGGGCCGGTCTGCTCGTCGGCGCCAACCAGGTCATGCCCGACCGCGCTGGCTGGCCGCAGCTGCCGCCCGGCGCGCGCTGGGCCGCCGACCTGGTGCACGTGCCGCAACAGCTGCGCCCCGCGCTCTTCCGCGCCCTGGACCGGATGGCCGTGGTCGAGGACCTGGCCGCGGCCGGCGCGCTGGTCGCCGCGCACCCCGAGGTCCGCGCGGTCACCACCGGCGGCGATGTGCTCGGCGCGGACTGGGCTGTCGGCGGCTCCGGCCGCAGCCAGAGCGTGATCGAGGTCCAGGCCGCCGTGGACGAGGCCCGCGACCAGCTCGCCGAGGCCGAACACCGCCTGGAAGCCGCCGGTGCCGCGCTGGAAGGCGCCCGTGCCGAGGAACGCGCCCGCCGGGACGAGGTCGGCCTGGCCCAGGAAGCCGTCAACGACGCCAGAGTGGCGCGCGCCCGCAGCTCCGAACGGCTGGCCCGGCTCGGCCAGGCCGCCCGCTCCGCACTCGCCGAGGCCGAACGCCTCGAAGGCCAGCGCAGCAAGGTGGAGAACTCCCGCGAGGAGAACCTCACCCGGCTCACCGAGCTGGAAGAACGGCTCCTGGAAGTCGAAGGCGAGCAGGAAACCGACGACGAGCCGGACACCAGCGCCCGGGACGACATCGCCGCCAGCCTGGCCAGTGCCCGGCAGGAGGAGATGGAGGCGCGGCTGGTCCAGCGCACCTCCGAGGAACGCGCCCGCGCCCTGATCGGCCGGGCCGACTCGCTGCGCCGCGCCGCCCGCGCCGAACGCGAGGCCAGGGAACGCGCCGAACGCGCCCGCGCCGCCCGCACCCGCGGCGCCACCGTGGCCAACGCGGTCGTCTCCGCCGGCGAGACCGCGCTGACCCGCATCGCGCTGTCGCTGGCCCGCGCCGCCGCCGAACGCGACGCCGCCCAGGTGCGCAAGGCCGAACACGAGGGCCTGCTCGGCAAGGTGCGCAACCGGGTCCGCGAACTCGGCACCGAGCTGGAGAAGCTCACCGACGCGGTGCACCGGGACGAGGTGCTGCGCGCCGAGCAGCGGCTGCGCATCGAACAGCTGGAAACCAAGATCGCCGACGACTTCGGCATCGGCCTGGACGACCTGGTCAGCGAGTACGGCCCGATGGCCTTCATCCCGCCCACCGCGCTGGAGATCAGCGAGTACGAGGCGGCCAAGGAACGCGGCGAGGAGGTCAGCGCGCCGCAGCCGATGCCGTATGACCGGCCCACCCAGGAACGCCGGGCCAAGCGCGCCGAACGCGACCTCGCCCTGCTCGGCAAGGTCAACCCGCTCGCGCTGGAGGAGTTCGCCGCGCTGGAGGAGCGCTACAAGTTCCTCTCCACCCAGCTGGAGGACCTCAAGTCGGCCCGGCGCGACCTGTTCAACACGATCAAGGAAGTCGACGAGCGGATCCTGGCCCTGTTCGCCGACGCCTACGAGGACGTGGCCAGGGAGTTCGTCCAGGTCTTCCAGACGCTCTTCCCCGGCGGCGAGGGCAAACTGCTGCTCACCAACCCGGAGGACCTGCTCACCACGGGCGTCGAGGTCGAGGCCCGGCCGCCCGGCAAGAAGGTCAAGCGGCTGTCCCTGCTCTCCGGCGGCGAGAAGTCGCTGACCGCGGTGGCCATGCTGGTGGCGATCTTCCGCGCCCGGCCCTCGCCGTTCTACATCATGGACGAGGTCGAGGCCGCCCTGGACGACACCAACCTGCGCAGGCTGATCACGCTCTTCGCCCAGCTGCGGGAGAAGTCGCAGCTCATCGTGATCACCCACCAGAAGCCGACCATGGAGATCGCGGACGCGCTCTACGGGGTCAGCATGCGCGGCGACGGCATCAGCCAGGTCATCTCGCAGCGGATGCGCGGGGTGGACACCGCGGCGCCCGCGGCCGAGCACCAGCACGTGCCCAAAAACGATCCGGAAAACGCGCCTGAGCCGGAACCGGTTCCGGCCCCCTGACCCTCTAAGGTCACGCGCATCCGGAACCGCACCCACTCGGGGGAGAGCACTCTCGTGAACCAGCCCTACGGCCAGCAGCCCTATCAGCCGGGCCAGCAGCCCTTCCCCGGGCAGCAGCCTGGCCAGCCATTTCCTGGCCAGCAGCAGTACCCGGGTCAGCCTCAGCCTGGTTACCCGGGCCAGCAGCAGCCGTACCCCGGCCCGCAGCCGACCCAGCCGTACCAGGCCCCGCCCAGCGGCGGCTTCCCGGCGCAGCAGCCCCCGCCCGGCGCCTACCCCGGCGGTCCCGGTGGCCCCGGGGGTTACCCGGGTCAGCAGCCGCAGCAGCAGTTCCCGCCGACCCAGCCCGGCCACGGCAGGCTGGTGCTGGACACCTCGTTCCTGCCGCTGGCCTTCATCCTCAACTGGTTCAAGCCCACGCTGACCATCAACGGCAGGCCCGGCCCGATCGAATGGGGCCAGACCCCGATCGACCTGCCGCCCGGCCAGTACCACGTGAAGGTGCACTTCCACTACATCTTCATGGACGCCGGTCCGGCCGAGGCGATGATCCCGATCGCCGAGGGCCAGAACGTGCCGGTGTTCTACCGCGCGCCCGCGTTCATGTTCGCCGGTGGCGCGATCGGCCCGGTGCCGCAGCCCACCCCCGCGCTGGTGCCGATGATCGCCATCATGGCCGTGATCTTCCTGCTCGCGCTGCTCCCGCTGCTGCTGATCTGATCCATCGCCGCTATCGCTGAGCCCGCCCGCTCGGCCACGATCGCTGTCATGAACGGACACAGCGAGGTGATCGTGGTCGGCGGCGGGCACAACGGACTGGTCGCGGCGGTGCTGCTGGCCAGAGCCGGGCGCTCGGTCCGCTTGCTGGAACGGGCCGGGCACCTCGGCGGCGCCTCCATCGGCAAGCAGGTCTTCCCAGGTCAGCCCGCGCGGCTGTCCCAGTACTCCTACCTGGTCAGCCTGCTGCCGGACGCGCTGGCCGCCGAACTGCGGCTGCCGCTGGAACTGCGCTCCCGCGCGGTGTCCTCCTACACCCCGGTCCATCGCGGCGGCCGCGATCTCGGGCTGCTGGTCGAACGCGAACCCGGCCCCGCCACCGAAGCCTCCTTCGCCGAGGTCACCGGCTCCGGCGCGGCCTGGACCGCCTGGCAGCGCTTCTACCGCCGCGTCGACGCCTTCGCCAAGGCGGTCGGCCCGGCCCTGGATGGCCCGCTGTCCCGGCGTGCCGAGGTGCGGGACCGGGTGACCGCGCTGGCCGGCGCGGACACCTGGGACGACCTGGTCGAACGGCCACTCTCCGAGGTCCTGGAACGCGAGTTCGCCGACGACCTGATCCGCGGCGTGGTCGCCACCGACGGCCTGATCGGCATCGACAGCTCGCTGTCCGACCCCGGCCTGGCGCAGAACCGCTGCTTCCTCTACCACGTGGCCGGCAACAGCTCGGGGGAGTGGCGGGTCCCGGTCGGCGGCATGGGCGCGCTGGCCGGCGCCCTCACCGCCGCCGCCCAGGCCGCCGGCGTCGAGATCCACACCGGCACCCCGGTGCAGGCGGTGCGGGAGAACGGAAACCGGGTCGAGGTGTCCACAGTGGACGGCCGCGAATTCAGTGCCGACCACGTGCTCGCCGCGGTCGCCCCCGCCGTGCTCGACCGCCTGCTCGGCCGCCCGGCCACCGACCCCGAGGGCAGTCAGCTCAAGGTGAACCTGTTGCTGCGCAGGCTGCCCCGGCTGCGCAGCGGCGCCGACCCACGCCAGGCCTTCGCCGGGACCCTGCACCTCGGCGAGTCCTACACCGAGCTGGAAGCCGCCCATGCCCTTGTCGCACAAGGGAAACTGCCCGACCCGCTGCCGTGCGAGGTCTACTGCCACTCGCTGACCGACCCGTCCATCCTCGGCCCGCTCGCCGCCGAGGGCTACCACACGCTCACCCTGTTCGGCCTGCACGCGCCCGCCCGCCTGTTCCGCGAGCACAACCGCCGCGCGGAAGCCACCGCCGCCGCGCTGGCCGCCCTCCAGCAGCACCTGGCCGAACCCCTGTCCGAGGTGCTCGCCACCGACGCCGACGGCAATCCCTGCGTGCAGGCAGCCACCCCCGTTGATCTGGAACGGGACCTCGGCATGCCCGGCGGGCACATCTTCCACGGCGACCTGAGCTGGCCCTGGCTGGCCGATGACGAACCCGCCGAGACCCCGGCCCAGCGCTGGGGCGTGGCAATGCCCGGCCTGCGCCGGGTGCTGCTGGCCGGGGCGGGCAGCAGACGCGGCGGCGGGGTCAGCGGCCTGGGCGGGCAGGCCGCGGCCCGCGCCGTTACCGAATCCGGCTGAGTTTCAGAACACAGCAGGTCAGGCCGGGTCCTGTGGCACACTGTCGCCGGTTCATGTAGCCCGATTGGGCTAGTGGATGTATCGGAGACACTGGGGATGACCGCACCACGGACCGGCCTGCCCGGCTGGGCGAAGAAACTCATCGGCTACGGGATCTTCGTCGCGATCGCGGCCGGATTCGGTATCTACAGCAGCTACACCAACGCCAAGGACGCCGCCGTCGGCGAATGCCTGCAGGGCAAGTCCGGCAACGCCGACTCCTACAAGCGCGCCGACTGCACGAAGCCGGAGGCGAGTTTCAAGGTCGCCGGCATCGTCGAGGACCAGAGCGAGTTCACCGTCCAACTCGGCCTGACCAACGTCTGCGAACCCTTCCCGACCGCGAAGTCGGTCTACTGGGAGGGCAAAAAGGGCGGCAAAGGCCGCGTCCTGTGTCTCGAGCCGGTAACACATTAACGTTCGATTTGTGCGGTAGGTGACACCATGTCACCATTGCGCGTCGCCCATGTGGGCGAACTTCAACAAGGAGACACTGGGGATGACGAACCCACAGGCCAACGCCCCGCAGGACCAGCCGATTCAGCCGGCCGGCGAGCAGCCCGCCGCGCCGAAAAAGAAGAAGAGCGTGCTGCCGAAGGTCCTCGGCATCCTGCTCGTGGTCCTGGTCGCTGGTGGCTTCGCGGTCTACCGCTACATGAACTCCGCGCAGAGCGCCAAGGTCGGCGAGTGCATCGCGGCCAAGGTCGAGGGCGAGAAGGTCAGCTCGGCCAACAAGGTCGACTGCGCCGGCGCGGACGCGCAGTACAAGGTCGTCGGCAAGTACGAGGACAAGAAGGAAGCCGACTTCAAGATCGAGCTGTGCGACCCGCACGCGGACACCACGGACGCGATCTGGGTTCCGGAAGGCCGCAGCGGTTCCACCGGCACCGTGCTCTGCCTCACCGCGAACAAGAAGTGATCGTGAACGCGCAGTAACGCCTGCCTGAAAAGGCCCCGGTTTCCGTCCTGGAAACCGGGGCCTTTTCGCGTCAGGCGGCCTTCGCCTCGCTGGCCGGTTCCTCGACCGGCGGCGGGCTACCGCGATGCCGCAGCGACAACAACCCGCCCACGATCAAAGTGATCGCCACGCCCAGCGGCGGATACCAGGGAAACGCCAGCCCCTTCGTCCCGCTGAGCACCGGCGGCAGGATGATCGCGGTCATCGTCGCCACCGTCACCAGGAAAGCGATGATCGCGTCGGACTGCCGGGCCCGTTTCACGATCAACCCGAGCAGGAACGCGCCGAGCAATGCGCCATAGGTGTAACCGGTGATCGACAAGCCCTGTTCGACCAGGGTGTTGCCGCGCGAGGTGAACTGCGCGAACAACCCGGCGAACACGATCAGCAGCCCGGCCCAGATCACCGTCCAGATCCGGCCCTGCTTGAGCAGTTCGGTATCCGACAGCGGCCGCCGGACCACCCGCTGGTAGATGTCGGTGACCGTGGAGGAGGCCAGCGCGCCCAGCGAGGAACTCAGCGCCGCGGCCAGGATGCCCGCGATCACGAAGCCGGACAGGCCGCTGGGCAACTCGGTGACGATGAAGTTGGCGAACAGCTCGTCGTTGTTGTTCAGGCCCAGGTCCTGCACTGGTTTGGCCGCGTTGTAGAAGGCCCACAGCATCACGCCGATGAACAGGAACAGCGCGAACTGCACGAAGACCACCACACCGCTGGCGATCAGCGCCTTCTGGCTCGCCTTCACGTCCCTGGTGGCCATCAGCCGCTGCACGATGAGCTGGTCCGCGCCGTGCGAGGCCATGGACAGCACCGCGCCGCCCACCACCGCGGTCAGCAACGCGTACGGGCTGTACCGCGGATCCGAGGTGAGGTCGAGGACCTGGAACTTGTTGGCGTCCAAGGCCTTGCCCAGCCAGTCGCCGGGCAGCCGGTCGGCCAGCACCCAGATCACCACGGCCGCGCCGAGCAGGTACCAGACCATCTGGATCGCATCGACCCAGACCACCGCCCGCACGCCGCCGAAGAAGCTGTAGACCACCATCGCGATGCCCAGGACGAACACGATCGTCCAGTAGTTCGCCTCCACGCCGTAGGCGGCCAGCACCACCTTGACCGGGATCGCGGTGGCGAACAACCGCAGCCCGTCGGCCAGCAGCCGGGTGAACAGGAAGGTCACCGAGGCGGTGGTGCGCAACCCGTCGCCGAACCGCTTGCCCAGGAAGGCGTAGGCGGTGACCAGGTCACCGGCCACGTACTTGGGCAGCAGCACGAAGGAGACCACGATCCGGCCCAGCAGGTAGCCGATGGCCAGCGATAGGAAGGTCATCCCGCCCGCGCCGGGGGTGGCCAGGTAGGCCACCGTCGGCACGCTGAGCACGGTCAGTGTTGAGGTCTCCGCGGAGACCACCGACAGGCAGACCACCCACCACGAGATCTTGCCCTCGCCGACGAAGTAGTCGCTGGCCGATTTCTGCCTGCCGCCGATCCAGATGCCCAGCAGCGGCATGCCCACCAGGAACACCGCGATGATGGCCAGGTCGAGACTGCGCACGTCCCACCTCCTGCTCTAACCGCCGGTTCGCACCGGCTCCCCAGTGATGTGCCCCCGGTCAGCCCCCGTGGCCACGCAGCGCAGCGCGACCGGTGGTCGCGGCCATGGTGCGGGCAGTCGCAACGCGGTGCGGCCCGGGGTGATGCTGCCCAGCGGGCGCGGGCCGACCGCCCCTGTGGTCGCCGGCAGGTTTCCGGGCTGACCGCAGAAGGTGAGCAGGCCGAGCAACGCCGCAAGGTAGCCCTCCTTGCCGTCGGCAGGCAGTCCCTCGGCCGCGCTGGTGACCAGCTCGGCCGGGGCGAGATGCCTGCTCAGGGCGGCCATCAGCGTGGCGTTGTGCACCCCGCCTCCGGAAGCCACCACCCGGGTGGCCTCTTGCCGGTCACACTCCTGGGCGACCGTGCGGGCGGTCAGCTCCACCAAAGTGGCCAGCAGATCCGGGCCCGAGGGCGGCGTGGACAGGCGGTTCAGGGCGGCGTTCAGGTACTCGGCGGTGAAATATTCCTTGCCGGTGGACTTCGGCGGCGCCAGCTCGTAGTAGGGATCGGCCAGCAGGGCTGACAACAGGTCCGGGTGAGGGGAGCCGATGGCGGCGAGCCGGCCCCCCTCATCGCGCTCCCGACGTTCCGGTAGCAGCCGGGCGGCCGAATCCAGCAGCGCGTTACCCGGACCTGTGTCGTAGGCCAGCGGCGGCAGACCGCCACCGACCACGCTGATGTTGGCGATGCCACCGAGGTTGAGCGCGGCCGTGCGCGCCCGCCCGTGGCCCAGCCAGAGCTGGTCGAACAGCCCGACCAGCGGCGCCCCGTGCCCGCCAGCGGCCACATCCCTGGCCCGCAGGTCGGCCACCACCGGCAGTCCGGTGGCCTCGGCGATCCAGGCGGGCTGGCCCAGCTGCAGGGTGCCCTCGCAGCGGCCGTCCTCCACCCAGTGGTAGATCGTCTGCCCGAGCGAGCCGATCAGATCGGCCTTGCCGGCGCAGAGTTCGGTGAGCCCGCGCAGCGCGGCCACCCCGAAGGCCCGGCCGACCAGCGTGTCCAGCCGGCACAGCTGCCGGGCCGAACAGTCCGCCGGGGGCAGCGCGGCCAGCAGTTCGGCGCGCAGCTCGTCGGGATAGGGCACGTCCAGGCAGCCCAGCGGCCGCAGTTCGAGCCAGCCGTCGGCGGCCAGGCGGAACTCGGCCGCGGCCACGTCGATGCCGTCCATCGACGTGCCGGACAGCAGCCCGAGCACCCGCCAAGATTTCACAAGATGGGTCTATTGCATGGCGGAAGTTTACGCAAGTGTCCGCCGAAGTTGACGGCGAAGTTGATAGCGAGTCGAGATCAGCCCTTCAGCGCGGCCACCAGTTCCTTGCCCTTGGGGCCCAGGTTGTCCCGGCACTGGTCCATTTCCGGGCCGTGGCTGGCCCCGCCGGGCAGGCCCGGACCGAACTGGTTCATCGTCACCAGCACGTTGCCGTCGCTGAACCGCCCGTAGCAGCCGTCACCGCCGGTGGACTTGGGAAACAGCGTGTTCTCGCCCTCCACCCGGTCCTCCGCCGAACGGTCGATGCTCAGCCAGTACTGGGCGCCGTCCTTGGTCCCGTTGTGCTGGGGCTGGCCGTCGCTGACGAACAGCACGATGTCCGCGCTCACCGTCGCCTCCGGTTCCCTGGTGCGCCAGGAGCACTTGACCCGCACGGTCTGCAGATCGCCGTCACCGCGGGCGGCCTGGGTGTCCTTCTTCTTCTCCGCGGCCTTGGGCATCAGGTCCGGGAACAGGGTCAGCTTGGCGTTGAGCGCGGCGCACTCCGGCAGGTCGGTGTACTTGTCCGCCGGGCCCGGCTCGGCCGCGGCGCTGCTGCCGGGGGAGTCGGCCGGGTCGCCGGAGTTCAGGTAGACGACCACGCCGATCCCGGCGACCAGCAGCACGGCGAGCCCGACCACGAGCGCGAGCACCGGTCCGTTGTTCTTCTTCGGCGGTTGCGGATAGCCGTAGCCGTAGCCGGGCGGCGGGTACTGCGGTTGCTGGTGGGGCTGGTGCTGGTGTGGGCCGGGCTGCATGGTCGACATCCTCGCCCACACCTGCCTCCGGCGAGGGTCGAACCGCCCATGATGCGAGGATGGGGGCGTGTCCACCGAAGTAATGATCTGGATCGCCGTAGCCGTCGCCGCGGTGCTGCTCGTCGCGCTCGTCACCGGGATCGTGCTGGCCCGGCGCCGCCGGGTGAGCATTGCCGAGCAGGCCAAGCCCGAGGTTCCGGCCCGGTCGACCTACCAGGCGGACAGCAAGATCAGTTTCGCCCCCGGCACGGACACCGCGACCGCGCCGACCGTCGAACCCGGACACCCGGTCGTCGAGCGCACCGAGGTCGACGGGCAGCCAGGCGTGGGCGATGACGCCGCGGTGCCCAGGGACACCCCGCGCCGGGACATCGTGGACGTGCCGCTGCCGCCCGCGGCCGAGGCGCCTGCCCCGATCGAGCCGGTCGTGGTCGCCGAGACCCGCCCGGCGCCGGAGGAGATCGCGCCCACCGCGGGCCGCCTGGAGCGGCTGCGCGGACGGCTGGTCAAGTCCCGCTCCGCGTTCGGCCAGGGCCTGCTCGGACTGCTCGGCGCGGGCGATCTGGACGAGGACTCCTGGACCGAGGTCGAGGACACCCTGCTGCTGGCCGACCTGGGCGCGGCCACCACCGCGGAGATCATCGACCGGCTGCGCAAGGAGATCGTCACCCGCGGCGTGCGCACCCCGGAGGCCGCCCGCGCGGTGCTGCGCGAGGTGCTGGTGGACGCGCTCAAGCCGGAGATGGACCGCTCGGTGCGCGCACTGCCGCACGACGGCCGCCCGGCGGTGCTGCTGATCACCGGCGTCAACGGCACCGGCAAGACCACCACCACCGGCAAACTGGCCAGGGTGCTGGTCGGCGATGGCCGCACGGTGATCCTGGGCGCGGCCGACACCTTCCGCGCCGCCGCCGCCGAACAGCTGGCCACCTGGGCCGAGCGCGCGGGCGCGGAGATCGTGCGTGGCAAGGAAGGCGCCGACCCGGCCAGCGTGGCCTTCGACGCGGTCAAGCGCGGCGTGGAAGCGGGCGTGGACGCGGTCCTGGTGGACACCGCCGGCCGCCTGCACACCAAGACCGGCCTGATGGACGAGCTGGGCAAGGTCAAGCGGGTGGTGGAGAAGCAGGCCAAGGTGGACGAGGTGCTGCTCGTGCTGGACGCCACCACCGGCCAGAACGGCCTCACCCAGGCCAGGGTGTTCTCCGATGTGGTCGAGGTGACCGGCATCGTGCTGACCAAGCTGGACGGCACCGCCAAGGGCGGCATCGTCTTCCAGGTCCAGCGTGAACTGGGCGTCCCGGTCAAGCTGGTCGGCCTGGGCGAGGGTCCGGACGACCTGGCCCCGTTCGCCCCCGGCGCCTTCGTGGACGCTCTCCTTACCTGACCAGGAGTTCGTGCAGTTCCAGGGCGTCCCGGAAGTCCGGGACCACCCTGGACCCGGTGCGCAGGTCCACCGCCAGCTGCCGGTAGAGCGCGGCCACGTTGACCGCGGGCACCGGCAGCTCCGAACCCGGCAGCGGCACCGGCTCGCCCTGGGCGTCCAGCAGTTCCAGCCGCCCGATCTGCGGCTGGATCGCCAGCAACTGGCGCTCTGGCGCGGAGACCAGCGTCAGCGTGCCCTCGGTCCCGGCGATCTCCAGGCGCACCCGGGGCCGGAGCTGTTCGTTGTCGTGCACCAGCACGGTGGCCAGCGCCCCGCCGTCCAGTTCGGCCACCGCGGCCAGGTGGTCCGGGGTGTTCGCCTCGATCCGCTCCCCGGTCTCGGCGATCACCTGCTCCCGCACCTGCAGCGTGGCGCGGCTGCTGATCGAGCGGATCGGCCCGGCCAGGTGCCGCAGCAGGTCCACCGCGTGCCCGCCGAGCACCTCCACCAGCCCGGCGCCGTTGGCCCGGTCGAAGGTGTAGGCCATCCAGGCCGGGACCCCGCCCGCACCGCCCCTGGCCCGCGCGCTGAGCAGGGTGGCCGTCCGGATCCGCCCGATCTTGCCTTCGTCGATCAGCTTCCTGGCCGCGACCGCCGCCGGGCTGAACCGGCCCTGCAGGCCGATCACCGCGCGCACCCCGGCAGCCTCGGCGGCCTGGGCGAGTTCCTTGGCCTCCGCGGCGTCGCGGCCCAGCGGCCACTCGCAGTAGACGTGCTTGCCCGCCGCCAGCGCGGCCAGCACCAGTTCCCGGTGCGCGGGCACCTTCACCGTGACCACCACCAGGTCCACCTCGGGATGACCGGCCAGCTCCTCGGCGTTGGTGAAGGCGTGCGCCGCGCCGAACCGCCGCTGCGCCTCCCTGGCGCTCTCCGCCCGGCTGGTGCCCACCGCGACCAGCCGGTACTGCTCCGGCAACGCGGCCAGCGCGGGCAGGTGCGCCATGGCCGCCCAGCCCCGGTCCGGGCTCGCGCCCAGGATGCCCACTCCGATCATCGGGTCCTCCTCATAAACGGGTCACGGTGACCCGTTTAGCTCGACCCTAGACTGCCTGCATGTCCGCCGTCGAGCAGCTGCTCTCCACCGGCGCCGCGCGCGCCGACGCCCGGCGCAACGTGGCCCGGCTGGTGGCCGCCGCCCGCGCCGCCCTGGACGAGCAGGGCCTGGGCGTGACCACCAGGGAGATCGCGCACCGGGCCGGGGTCGGCCTGGGCACCGTGCACCGCCGGGTCCCCTCGGTGGAAAAACTGATCGGCGCGATCCTGATCGACACCATCGACTCGCTGGCCGGACTGGTCGCCGAGGCCGCAAGGGAACCCGATCCGTGGCTGGCCTTCGCCGGCTTCGCCGAGTCCTACGTGCAACTGCGCGCGGCCAGCTGCGGCCTGCACGCCGCGCTCGCCGGCGACGGCGACCTCAATCTCAGCGGCCCGCTGGACCGGCTGCGCGAGGAGGTGACCGCCCTGATCCAGCGGACCCAGGACGCGGGCGCGATCCGCGCCGACCTGGACCCGCACGACGTGTTCTTCGTGCTGGCCACCGCCATCCCGGCCGAACGCACCATGGGCCTGCTCGCCCGTCCGGACCAGTGGCGGCGCAATCTGGGTGTCCTGTTGGACGGTCTGCGCAACGCAGCCGTAACAACACCGTCGGCACAGTTCACGCCGGTGAAACCTCCGGCGTAACCGGACGAAACACCGGATCTCGATCCTTCCGTGCAACGTGGCAGGCACGGGAGGACTACGAGAATGAATCAAGGCGACACCGCCTGGGTGCTGATCAGCGCCGCTCTGGTGCTGCTCATGACGCCGGGACTTGCGTTCTTCTACGGCGGCATGGTGCGCGCGAAGAGCGTGCTCAACATGCTCATGATGAGCATCGGCAGCATGGCCGTGGTCGGCGTGCTGTGGGTGCTCTTCGGCTACTCCTTCACCTTCGGCAAGGACGTGGCGGGCGGCTGGCTGGCCGATCCCACCGAGTTCTTCGGCCTGGACGGCCTGCTGAGTCCGGAGTCGCTGTCCGGCACCATTCCCACTACGGCGTTCGTCGCCTTCCAGGCCATGTTCGCGATCATCACCGTGGCGCTGATCTCCGGCGCCGTGGCCGACCGCGCCCGGTTCGGGCCGTGGCTGCTGTTCACCGCGCTCTGGGTGACGGTGGTCTACTTCCCGGTCGCGCACTGGGTCTTCGACTTCGACGGCAAGGACGCGGACGGCAACGTCATCGACCCCGGTGGCTGGATCGCCAACCAGCTGGCCGCGATCGACTTCGCCGGCGGCACCGCGGTGCACATCAACGCGGGCGCCGCGGCACTGGCCCTGGTGCTGGTGCTGGGCAAGCGGCGCGGCTGGCCCAAGGAGCCGATGAAGCCGCACAACCTGCCGCTGGTGGTGCTCGGCGCTGGTCTGCTGTGGTTCGGCTGGTTCGGCTTCAACGCGGGCTCCGCGCTGGCGGCCAACACCACCGCCGCGGTCACCTTCGTCAACACCCTGGTCGCCACCGCGGCCGCCACCCTGGGCTGGCTGCTGGTCGAGCGCATCCGGGACGGCAAGCCCACCACCCTGGGCGCGGCCTCGGGCATCGTGGCCGGTCTGGTCGCCATCACCCCGGCCTGTTCCGCGGTCACCCCGCTGGGCGCGATCGCGGTCGGCGCCATCGCCGGTGTGCTCTGCGCCCTGGCGGTCAGCCTCAAGTACAAGCTGGGCTACGACGACTCGCTCGACGTGGTCGGCGTGCACCTGGTCGGCGGCATGGCCGGCACCCTGCTGATCGGTCTGTTCGCCTCCGAGTCGGCCCCGGCCAAGGTCAACGGCCTGTTCTACGGCGGCGGCTTCGACCAGCTGGGCAAGCAGGCGGTCGGCGCGTTCGCGGTGCTGGCCTACTCCTTCGTGCTCTCCTTGCTCATCGCCTTCCTGGTCAAGGTCACCGTCGGCTTCCGGGTCGATCCGGAGGCCGAGGTCGAGGGCATCGACGAGGCCGAACACGCGGAGAGCGCCTACGAGTTCGCCACCTTCGGTGGCCGCGGCGGCGCCTTCAAGTCGGCGGGGACCTCCACCACCGCGAGTCTTGAGGAGAGCAAGGCATGAAGCTGGTAACCGCGATCGTCAAGCCGTTCACCATCGACGACGTGAAGGCCGCGCTCGAGCAGCTCGGGGTGCTCGGCATGACCGTCAGCGAGGTCCAGGGCTACGGCAGGCAGAAGGGGCACACCGAGGTCTACCGCGGCGCCGAGTACGCCGTGGACTTCGTGCCCAAGGTCCGCATCGAGGTGCTCATCGACGACACCGGGGTGGACAAGGTGGTCGACGCGATCGTCGAATCCGCCCGCACCGGCAAGATCGGCGACGGCAAGGTCTGGGTCACCCCGGTGGACACCGTGGTGCGGGTGCGCACCGGGGAACGCGGCACCGACGCGATCTGAGCAGTTCCAGAGGTAGATAGGGCCGGATGTGGCGGTTCCGTTGGCGCCCAACGGGACCGCCACATCCGGCGTCTTGCGAGCAAGGCGGGACACAGCATGAGCGCAGGGGTCAGCGAATCGGTCGGGCCAACCGCGGCGGACCTGGTGCGAGCACGGCAGTTGCTGCTGGCGCCCGCGCCCGGCCACCGGAAACTGGCCGCGGAGCCACTACGCGCCGCGCTGGTCGACCTGCACGACTTCTGGCTGGCCGCCCATGCCGGCATGGCGGGCATCGGCGGCGCGGGCAGCGGCACCGCACTCATCGCCGTCGGCGCGCTCGGCCGCCGGGAACTGGCCCCACACTCGGATCTGGACCTGGTTCTTGTCCACAATGGACGGACCGAGGTCGGCGCGCTGGCCGACCGGCTCTGGTACCCGCTGTGGAACTCCGGGGTCGGCCTGGACCACTCGGTGCGCACGCTCGCCGAGGCGGAGAAGGTGGCCGCCACCGACCTGCGTGCCGCGCTGGGCCTGCTGGAGGTGCGGCACCTGGTCGGCGACCAGGCACTGTCCGAACGACTCGCCGCCGGCGCCCGGCAGAGCTGGCGGGCCGGCATCCGGACCCGGTTCGAGGACCTGGTCGAGGCCGCCGAACACCGCTGGCAGCGCTCCGGCGAGGTCGCGCACCGGGTCGAACCCGACCTGAAGAACGGCAAGGGCGGCCTGCGCGATCTCAACCTGCTCGACGCGCTGGCCGCCACCCAGCTGGTGGACCGGCCCGGCCCCGAGGTCCGCGCCGCCCGCACGCTGCTGCTGGACGTGCGCACCGAACTGCACCGCGGCGTCGGCAAGGCCCGCGACGTCATCCGGGCCGAGGACGGCGACGAGATCGCCATGGCGCTCGGCGTCGGCGACCGCTTCGAGCTGGCCCGGCTGCTCTCCGCCACCGGCCGCACCGTGGCCTACGCGGTCGACGTGGCCCTGCGCACCGCGCGCAACGCGTTGCCGCGCAAGGGTTTCGCCGCACTCAGCAGTCGCGCCCCGTGGAACCGCGGCCCGGCCCGGCGGCCACTGGACGACGGCGTGGTGCTGCACGGCGGCGAGGTCGCGCTGGCCCGCGACGCGGTGCCCGCCCGCGATCCCGGCCTGCTGTTGCGGGTGGCCGCCTCGGCCGCGCGCACCGGCAGCCCGATCGCGGCCGGCACCCTGGCCCGGCTGGCCGACTCCGCGCCCGAACTGCGCAGGCCCTGGCCCAGCGCGGCCCGCCAGGAACTGCTTGCCCTGCTCGGCTGCGGCCGCGGGCTGATCGACGTGGTCGAGGCGCTGGACCGGACCGACCTGTGGGGACGGCTGTTCCCGGAGTGGGGCGCCGTCCGCGACCTGCCGCCACGCGATGCCGCGCACACCTGGACGGTGGACCGGCACCTGGTGCACGCGGTGGCCAACGCGGCCCGGCTGGCCACCACCGTCTCCCGCCCCGACCTGCTGCTGCTGGCCACCCTGCTGCACGACATCGGCAAGGGCCGCGACGGCGACCACTCCGAGGTCGGCGCCGCACTGGCCACCCAGGTCTGCGAACGCCTCGGCCTGTGGCCCTCGGATGTGACCATCGTGGCCAGGGTGGTCCGGCACCACCTGCTGCTGCCGCACACCGCCACCCGCCGCGATGTGGAGGACCCGGCCACCGTGCACCGGGTGGTGGACACCCTCGACGGCGATCCGGTGGCCCTGGAACTGCTGCACGCGCTGGCCGAGGCCGACTCACTGGCCACCGGCCCCGGCGTGTGGACGGAGTGGAAGGCCGCCCTGATCGCCGACCTGGTCCACCGCTGCCGCGCCGCCATGGCGGGGGAGACCCTGGAAGGCCCCGGCCCGCTCGACCCGGAACAGCAGGCCCTGGCCGAAGCCGCGGTCGCTTCCGGCAAACCGCACGTGGTGATCACCCCGAACGGCCAGACCGCCACCGTCACCGTGCTCGCCCCGGACCGGATCGGCCTGCTCTCCCTGGCCAGCGGTGTGCTCGCGCTCAACTCCCTGGAAGTGCACGCGGCCGAGGTCAGCGCGCACGCCGGCGCCGGGGTGGAGACCTTCACCGTGTCCCCGCGCTTCGGCACCCTGCCCGACGCCGCGCTGCTGCGCGAACAACTGGTCAAGGTGGTCGAGGGCACCCTCTCGCTGACCGACCGGCTGGCCGCCAAGGAACGCGACTACGGCGGCCCGCCCGAGCAGATCGCCCCACCCAAGGTGCTCTGGTTCGACGACGAGGCCAGCGGCGCGGTGGTGCTGGAACTACGCGCCACCGACCGGATCGGCCTGCTGCACCGGATCGCGGCCGCCCTGGAGAGCTGCAAGGTCGACGTGCGCTGGGCCAGGGTGGCCACCCTGGGCGGCACCGTCGTCGACTCCTTCAGCCTCACCACCGCGGACAACGGCCTGTGCGAACCCGGCAGCCCGGCCCGCCGCAAGATCGAGAAAGCCGTGCTGGCCGCCGCCCGCTGACCCGGGGACCGCCTTAGCTGAGCGGAACCGACGACAGGACCCGCGGCACGTTCAGCGGGTGCGCGTTGGCGTGCACCCGCTCAAGCACGTCGTCGAAAGTGGGCCCCGGCTCAGCGCCGTAGTAGAGGTTCCGCATTGCGTCGTCATGGTGTTGACGCAGTTGCGGGGCGAGCGGGCCAGTGGGGTCGAAGGCCGCGCAGCGACTGAACCCGCCGACGGGCGGGGGGCGGTCGCCCTGAAACTTCTCCGAGATCGCGTAGCAGTCAGCGAGGACCGCGCCGGCGGTCGACTGGTCGGCGAGGAAGGCGAGGGTCTGTGCGTCGCCGAGCAAGGCCCAGATGTCGTAGAACTGACGGCCGATGCGCGGCCAGCCGTGCTCGGTGGCGCGGGCATCGTCATCCATGCTGAAGTTGTTGACCCGCAGCAGCTTCTCCAGCAGCGTCCGGCCGGGATGCAGGACAGGTACCTCGAAGGACCGTAGATCGTCGTAAGCGGCGATGTCGAAGCCCGCTGCCCGCAACTGCCGGGTGAGCAGCGCAGTCACCGGCACCGGTTCGGACGGGTGTTGCCCACCGGACTGGCCAAGCTCGATGAGTACCCGGCCCGGCTCGGCCAATCCCGTGGCGATCCCGTCGGTCTCGGCCATGGGCGGGGTCAGGTACACCTTGCGATGCAGGGTGCCAAGGTTCCCGCCACCCAGCTCGCCGACCTGCTCGCTCTCCAATGCCTTGGCGGCGACCGAGCACATTTCCTTCAGTCGTTTCCTGCCCTGACGTTCATTCGGGAAGTCGGCCACGACGAGCAGGTCGAGGTCTTCGGAGAACCGTTGGATGAGCCGCAGCTTCTCCAGACTCGTGCCACCCTTGAAGATGATCTGTCCGGGAAACGCCGTGACCAGCGCGCGCAGCGCCTGGCATGCCCAGTAGTCCTTCTCCACGGCCAACGGCTGCACACCCAGCTGCTCAGCGGCGGTGAGCACGGTAGCCCCGAAGACCTCGGGATCCTCGTGTCGCCACAGACGCTCCTGGGCGCCCGCCGCGCTGGATGTCATGCCACCGCCGCGGCGAGTTCACGAGGCAGCGCCTGCCGCGCGGTCCGCGGGTCGGCGCGAGGCACGGTCCTCGCGTGGTCGGCAAAGCCGGCCTGGGTCAGTAGTGCCGACAGGCGCACCCGCGCCGGCGCCGGTTCGGTTCCCGATGCCTCCGCCAGCCGGGCCGCGGACACCTCGCCATCCTTGACGGCTTTGAGCAGACGTCGCCAGGCGTCGGGCAGCGGCACTTCGATGACGCGGCTCCAGTCGTCCAGCACTTCGAGCAGCGCCACTTCGATGGCGGTCAGCGCAGCTGTCGCGCGCCGCGACCGAGCCGCCCGGGACACGAAGGTGATCGGGCCGGATGACGTTGGCGGGCGGTGCGGAACGGCGATGTGTGTCTTGCGTGGCACCTGAGTCGACAGGCGCAGCCGGTGCGCGGCGGACAACCCCGCCGGCCCCACCCCGAGCTTGCCGACGAGTTCCTCCACCAACGCCTCCGGTGACGGCGGGCTCATCCCCAGCGGGGTCTTCCGGCCACGCCAATAGAGACCCCGCCGGACATGCGACAGCTCGCCACGGTGAGCCAGCTCGGCCAGTAGATGTTGCCGGGTCGACGAGGCGAGTGGCAGGTCCGCGGCAGACCAGAACCGTCCAGCGGAGCGCAGGATCGACTGACGTGCCTGCGTCACCTGCGACTTCGTCATAGCCACGACCCCTCCTCCGCTGACAAGAGGATACCGCCGAGCCCGCAATCCCGGCAACTTCTCGTAGCGACATGCTGCCTCAAGGCACGGATGACCGAGATCAGCCCGGCCCGCCGCAAGATCGAGAAAGCCGTGCTGGCCGCTGCCCGCTGAGCAGCAGCCCGCTCCGTAGCGGAGGCAGGGCTGCGTAGCGGGACGTAGGTAGTTCCACGCGGTCCGGTTCACGGGCCATCACGCTGCGCTGACCTGCACGAATGGACCAGGCTGACTGCCGTGACGCGGTTCGGGGACCACGGTGGGGAGCCGTGGCAGGAGGCCACAGCGTCACCAGCGGAGAGCCGATGGCGGCCCGGTGAGGGGTCCAGGCCGCCATCGGTGCTCTCCGCGTGATCACCTGTCGATCCGCTGTCGACGGGCTGTGGGCGGAACGTCCGGGTTCGCCCCGTACGTTCTTCAGTTGTGGACAGCACCGGCGTGACATCCAGCCGCCCCGGCACCGGACCACTCGTGGTCCGCGCGGGACCGCACGACCTGATGCTGCTCGCCGGCCTACCCGGGGCAGGCAAGTCCTCCCTGCTGCGCAAGCTGCGCGCCAGCGGCCCGTACACCGTGCTCGACTCCGACCAGGTCCGCGATCCGCTGGCCGAGCGGCTGCCGAACCTGCCCTACCGCTGCTACCGCCCGCTGGTGCACCTGCTGCACCACCTGCGCATCGTCTGGGCCGCGCTCACCGCGCCCGGCCCCGTGCTCGTGCACGAGCCGGCCACCAGGGTGACCACCCGCACCTGGCTGTCCCTGCTGGCCCGGCTCAGCGGCCGCAAGCCGCGGATGCTGTGGCTGGAGGTCACCCCGGAACAGGCCCGCGCGGGACAGCGCGCCAGGGCCAGGGTGATCCGCCCGCACTCCTTCGCCAAGCACGTCCGGCGGGCGCTGCGGATCAGTGCCCGGCTGACCGCCGGACGGCCGCTGCGGGGCTGGCCGGAGGTCACCCTGATCTACCGCTCGGACGTCGCGAACGGGCTGAAACTGGAGTTGGTGGGTTCGCGGTCGCGCTGACGGCTAGCCTTAGGGTCAGGAACTCTGTTGCCGTCCTGACCCCGCTGGAGCCCGAGACCCGTGTTCGACACCCTTTCCGACCGCCTCACATCGGTCCTGAAGAACCTGCGCGGCAAGGGCAAACTGTCCGATGCCGACATCGACGCGACCTGTCGCGAGATCAGGATCGCACTGCTTGAGGCCGACGTGGCGCTGCCCGTCGTGCGCAGCTTCATCGCGCAGATCAAGGAGCGGGCCAAGGGCGCCGAGGTCTCTCAGGCGCTGAACCCGGCCCAGCAGGTCGTCAAGATCGTCAACGAGGAACTCGTCGCCATCCTCGGCGGCGAGACCCGGCGACTCAACCTGGCCAAGACCCCGCCCACGGTGATCATGCTCGCCGGTCTCCAGGGCGCCGGTAAGACCACCCTGGCCGGCAAGCTGGCCAAGCACCTGGCCGGGCAGAACCACACCCCGCTGCTGGTCGCCTGCGACCTCCAGCGGCCCAACGCGGTCAACCAGCTCCAGGTCGTCGGCCAGCGCGCCGGGGTGCCGGTGTTCGCGCCCGAGCCGGGCAACGGCGTCGGCGACCCGGTCGCGGTGGCCCGACTGGCCATCGAAGAGGCCCGCAAGTCCCAGCACGACCTGGTCATCGTCGACACCGCGGGCCGCCTCGGCGTCGACGAGGAGCTGATGAAGCAGGCCGCGGACATCCGCGACGCCGTGCAGCCCGACGAGGTGCTGTTCGTGGTCGACGCGATGATCGGCCAGGACGCGGTCAGCACCGCCACCGCCTTCCAGGAGGGCGTCGGCTTCACCGGCGTCGTGCTGACCAAGCTCGACGGCGACGCCCGCGGTGGCGCCGCGCTCAGCGTCCGCGAGGTCACCGGCCAGCCGATCATGTACGCCTCCAACGGGGAGAAGCTGGAGGACTTCGACGTCTTCCACCCCGACCGGATGGCCAGCCGCATCCTCGGCATGGGTGACGTGCTCACCCTGATCGAGCAGGCCGAACAGGTCTTCGACGCCCAGGAGGCGGAGAAGCAGGCGCAGAAGCTGGGCGCGGGCGAGCTGACCCTGGAGGACTTCCTCCAGCAGATGATGGCCGTGCGCAAGATGGGCCCGATCGCCAACCTGCTCGGCATGCTGCCCGGCGCCGGGCAGATGAAGGACGCCATCGCCCAGGTCGACGAGAAGCAGCTGGACCGGGTGCAGGCGATCATCCGCGGCATGACCCCGGCCGAGAGGGCCGACCCGAAGATCATCAACGCCTCCCGGCGGCAGCGCATCGCCAAGGGCTCCGGGGTGGCGATCAGCGAGATCAACAACCTGGTCAACCGCTTCTTCGACGCCAAGAAGATGATGCAGCAGATGGCCGGCCGCTTCGGCATGGGCGGCGGCAGCGCCACCCGTGGCGGCGGCAAGGGCCGCAAGGGCAAGAAGGGGAAGAAGGGCAAGGGCCCGACCCCGCCCAAGATCCGCGGCGGCTTCCCCGGCATGGGCGGCATGCCCGGCTTCCCCGGCGGCATGCCCGACCTGTCCGGCATGCCCAAGGGCCTCAACGAGTTGCCCCCGGCGCTGTCCAACCTGGACCAGCTCCCGCCCGGCTTCGACCCCTCGAAGCTGAAGTTCGACAAGTGATCGAAGCACCACCAGCGTTCCACCTGCGCGGCGTCCTCCTTCCCGAGGGCGAACACCGGGATCTCTGGATCGCGGACGGGCTCATCTCGCATGAGCCCGTCCGCGCCGCCCAGACCCTGCACGAGGGCGGCTACCTGCTGCCCGGCCTGGTCGACGCGCACTGCCACGTCGGCCTGGGCCCCAACGGCGCGGTGGAACTGCCCGAGGCCATCGACCAGGCCCGCACCGACCGCGACGCCGGCGCGCTGCTGCTGCGCGACTGCGGCTCCCCACTGGACACCCGTCCGTTGCAGGAGCGCTCCGACCTGCCCCGGATCATCCGCGCGGGCAGGCACCTCTCCCGCCCCAAGCGCTACATCCCCTACATCAGCGCGGAGCTGGAACACGAGGAGCTGCTGCCAGCGGCCATGGCCGAACAGGCCGCCAACGGCGACGGCTGGGTCAAGATCGTCGGCGACTGGATCGACCGCGGCACCGGCGACCTGGCCCCGCTCTGGTCGGACCGGATCCTCACCGAGGCCATCGCCGCCGCGCACGCCGCCGGCGCCAGGGTCACCGCGCACGTCTTCTCCGAGGACGCGGTCCCCGGCCTGGTCAACGCGGGCATCGACTGCATCGAACACGGCACCGGCCTCACCGGGGACACCATCGCCGAGATGGCCCGCCGCGGCACCGCCCTGGTCCCCACCCTGATCAACATCGAGCTGTTCCCGGGCATCGCCGCCAAGGCGGGCAAGTACCCGCGCTACGCCGAACACATGCTCGACCTGCACGCCCGCTGCGCCGACACCATGGCCGCCGCGATCGAGGCAGGCGTCCCGGTCTACGCAGGCACCGACGCGGGCGGCGGCATCAAACACGGCCGCATCGCCGACGAGATCACCGCCCTGCACCGGGTGGGCATGAGCCGGGAAGCGGCCATCGGCGCCGCGTCCTGGGCCGCCCGCGAGTGGCTGGGCAGGCCCGCCCTGACCCACGGCGCACCGGCCGACCTGGTGGTCTACGCCGAGGACCCGAGAGCCGACCTGGGCGTGCTGCGCACCCCGGAACTGGTCGTGCTCGGCGGCCACCCGTACACCTGATTCGGGGGAGGACCAGATGACCGGGGCCCCAGACCACGCGGACGCGCCCACCCCACCCACGGGCTTCACCCGCCCCGCACCGCCTCCCTGCGGCGAGGCCACCGCGTCCCCGGGCCAGCCGCAGCCCACCTGGCCCGCCGCGCCGCCGCCCGAAGCGCCCGCCGCCACCGCACCCGCCGAGCCACCCCACGGCCTCGGCCAGCCTCCGGTCACCTTCCCCGCGGCCACCATCCCCGGCTACGGCCACTCCCCGGCCACCCCGCCCGGCCTCGACCAACTCCCCGCCACCGCACCCCCACCACTCGCGCCCCCGGCGTCCCCGCCCGGCTTCACCCCGCTCAGCCCCACCCCGCCCCCGTCCTGGTCCACCTACTCCGCCCCCATGCGCGACGTCGACCAGAACCGCGATCCCTACCTGCATCCCACCTACTACGAGGCCCAGCAGGTCGCCGCCACCCGGACCAGCGTGCACTGGGGCATCCTGGTCTTCGTCCTCGGCTACGGCGCCTTCCACCTGGCCGGACTGATCATCAACGCCGTGATGGCCGGCCAGTTCCGCGGCTTCGACCCCGCCGATCCGCCGGTGCTCGGCCCGCTGCTGCTGCTCTCCTTCGCGCCCAACCTGCTGCTCGGCCTGGTCCCGGCCATCGCGAGCTGGTGGAAGGGCAGCGGTCTGCGCCGCGACTTCGGCATCGTGCCCACCCTGCGCGACCTCAAGGTCGGCCTGGTCTGCGGCGCCATCTCCATCGGCGCCGCCTTCGTCATCAACCCGATCGTGTTCGGCCTCAGCGGTGACTCCCCGGCCCCGACCACCGGCATCTTCGCCGGCAACGAGGGCCGCACCATCTGGCTGGCCCTGCTCGCCCTGTTCCTGTTCCTCGGCGCCCCGCTCACCGAGGAACTGCTGACCAGGGGCGCGCTGTGGGGCGCGCTGGAGCAGTACCGGGTGCCCAGGTACGCGATCCTGGTGCTCACCGCGCTGGTCTTCTCGCTCATGCACCAGGAACCCGACCGCACCCTGGCGCTGTTCGCCCAGGGTGTCGCGATGGGCTGGGCGAGGATGCTCACCGGGCGCATCGGCGCCAGCATCGTGGCGCACGCGGTGAACAACCTGTTGCCCGCGCTGATCTTCTTCTTCGGTGCCAACCTGGTGTAGTCCTAGTTCCCGGCCCCACTACGCCGGGTAGTCCTTCTGGCTAGAGTGGGACAGTTCTTCCCGATCGCAAGCCCAGTTGCTCGGAGGCGCCCGTGAACGCACCGCAGTCGCCGGAGCCGGTGGGCGAACCTCCAGCATTGCTCCGCTGGTGGACGATCCTGCGCGGCCTCGGCGAGCGCCCGGCGGACGCGCTCTTCGACACCCCGGCCAAACCGCACCGGTGGGGCTTTGGCGCGTTCCTGGTCTCCTTCGGCGCGTTCCTGCTGGTCTCGGTCACGCTCAGTGCGCTGTTCCGGCCGGCCCCCGGCGCCCGGATCGGGCCGCTGGAACTGGTCGCGGTGTTGTCCCTGCCCACCCTGACCGGCGCGCTGGTCGCGGTGCTGATCACCGTGGTGCGCGGCAACGGACCACTGGCCGACCTGCGGCTGCGCTGGAACTGGCGGCATGCCGGCATCGGCCTGGCCATCGGCGCGATCGCCCTGGTGCCCACCCTCTACGCCACCCGGATCTGGGCCGCCTGGGTCGGCAACGACCAGGCCAACTCCGCGGTCGGCAAGGTCCTCGACGGCGTGTCCATGTCCCCGGTGCTGGCCGCGATCGTCTTCCTGCACCTGTGGCTGGTCGGCCCGCTGTGCGAGGAGATCGTCTACCGCGGCCTGCTCTGGGGCGCGGTGGAACGCCTCGGCTGGGGCCGCTGGGCCGCGTTCGTGCTGAGCACCATGGTCTTCGCGGTCGCCCACTTCGAGCCCGAACGCACCCCGCTGCTGCTGTTCATCGCGATCCCGATGGGCCTGGCCCGGATGTACACCGGCGGCCTGCTGGCCAGCATCGTGGTGCACCAGGTCAACAACCTGCTGCCCGCGCTGGGCATGCTGCTGATCATGACAGGGGTGATCCCGGCGTGAGGCTGGACCTCAACAGCGACCTCGGCGAGGGCTTCGGCATCTGGCGGCTCGGCGACGACGAGGCGCTGCTGGACGTGGTCACCTCGGCCAACGTGGCCTGCGGCTTCCACGCGGGCGATCCGGCCACCATGCGCCGGGTGTGCCAGGCCGCGGCCACCGCCGGGGTCGCGGTCGGCGCCCAGGTCTCCTACCGCGACCTGGCCGGCTTCGGCCGCCGCTTCATCGACGCCGACCCGGCCGAACTGGCCGACGAGGTGCTCTACCAGATCGGCGCGCTGGCCGCCTGCGCCCGCGCGGCGGGCACCGAGGTCCGCTACGTCAAACCGCACGGCGCGCTCTACAACGCGGTCGTGCACCACCAGGCCCAGGCCGCCGCGGTGGTCGCCGGGGTGCGTGCCTTCGGCGAACTCCCGGTGCTCGGCCTGCCCGGTTCCCGGCTGCTCGCCGCCGCTGAGGCGGCCGGCCTGCCCGCGGTCCAGGAGGCATTCGCCGACCGCGGCTACACCCCCGAGGGCACCCTGGTCCCGCGGAGTCAGCCCGGCGCGCTGCTGACCGGCACCGCCGACGTGGTGGACCGCGCGGTGCGGCTGGCCGAGCGCGGCGAGATCGTCGCGGTGGACGGATCGGTGCTGGTCAGCCAGGCCCGCTCGCTCTGCCTGCACGGGGACACCCCGGGCGCGGTGGCGCACGCGATCGCGGTCCGGACCGCGCTGACCGGGGCAGGCGTCACCCTGGCCGCCTTCGCCTGAACCGCCCCCGGATTCGTCCCCGGCGCACCCCGTCTGGCACAATGGCTGGCTGTCCGCCATGGTCGGTCCCTCTCACCGTGCCACGGCTCCGACAACCGAGCGCACCACACCCGCAACCCCACGCGGACAGGTGGGCGCTCACCCGTGAGCAGCACAAAATTTCGAGGAGCACCGCTACCCGTGGCCGTCAAGATCAAGCTCATGCGCCTTGGCAAGATCCGCCAGCCGTACTACCGCATCGTGGTCGCCGACGCGCGCACCCGGCGCAACGGCAAGGCGATCGAGACGATTGGCAAGTACCACCCCAAGGACGAGCCGAGCTTCATCGAGGTCAACGCCGAGCGTGCGGCGTACTGGCTGGGTGTCGGCGCGCAGCCGACCGAGCCCGTGCAGCGCCTGCTCGAGCTGACCGGTGACTGGCAGAAGTACAAGGGCCTGCCGGCCCCCGCCGAGGGCACCCTGAAGGTCAAGGAGCCCAAGGCCGACAAGAAGTCCCTGTTCGAGGCCGCGCTCGCCGCCGCTGGCGAGGAGCCGTCGACCGACGCCACCACGCCGAAGTCGAAGAAGGCCCCGAAGAAGGCCGACAAGCCCGCCGACGAGGCCCCCGCGGCCGTCGAGGGTGCCGAGAAGGCCGAGGACGCCGGCGCATGACGGTACTCGCGGACGCTCTTGAGCACCTGGTCCGCGGCATCGTCGACCACCCGGACGACGTGCGCGTCCAGTTGATCACGACTCGCCGTGGGCGGACTCTCGAGGTGCACGTGCACCCCGAGGACCTCGGCAAGGTGATCGGCCGCGGCGGTCGCACGGCGACCGCCCTGCGCACCGTCATGTCCGGCATCGGCGGCCGCGGCCTCCGGGTCGACGTCGTCGACACCGACCGCTGAGCGCCGCGGACGTCATCTCCGTGAGCACCGAAGTGGTCGTCGGGCGCATCGCCCGGTCGCACGGCATCCGCGGCGAACTCGTCGTGGACGTGCACACCGACGAGCCGGACGACCGGTTCGCCATCGGCACCGTCCTGACCGGCAAGCCGCGTCAGGGCGTTGCCCGGCGTCTCACCGTCACAGCCGCCCGGCCACACGCCGGGCGGCTGTTGGTGAGCTTCGAGGGCATCGCCGACCGCGGTGCCGCCGACTCCCTGCGCGGCGTCCTGCTCACCGTCCCGGTCAGCGCGCTGCCCGAGATCACCGAGCCGGACTCCTTCTACGACCACCAGCTCGAAGGCCTGGCCGCGGTGGACACCACCGGAGCCGCCATCGGCGTGGTGCGCGAGGTCATCCACGGCCCCGGCGGCGAGCTGCTCGTGCTCGACGCCAACGGCACTGAGCTGCTCGTGCCCTTCGTGGCCGCGATCGTGCCCGAGGTCGACCTCGCCGGCGGCCGGGTCGTCATCGACCCGCCCGAGGGCCTCTTCGACCAGTAGGAACGAACACGCTCGTGCGCCTGGACGTCATCACCATCTTCCCCGAGTACGTTGCCCCGCTGCGCGAGGCGCTGCTCGGCAAGGCCCTGGACCGCGGCCTCATCCAGCTCGGCGTGCACGACCTGCGCGACTACGCGCACGACGTGCACCGCTCGGTGGACGACAGCCCGTACGGCGGCGGCCCCGGCATGGTGATGAAACCGCAGGTCTGGGGCGAGGCCCTGGATGCCATCTGCCCGGCCGAGCCCACCCCGCGGCTGATCGTGCCCACCCCGGCGGGCCGGCCGTTCACCCAGGCCATGGCGCACGCCTACGCCCGCGAGCAGCACCTGGTCTTCGCCTGTGGCCGGTACGAGGGCATCGACCAGCGGGTGGTGGACGCGGCCGCGCGGCGGATGCCGGTGGACGAGGTCTCCATCGGCGACTACGTGCTCATCGGCGGCGAGGCCGCGGTGCTGGTCATGGCCGAGGCCGTGGTCCGGCTGCTGCCCGGGGTGCTGGGCAACCAGGCATCGCACGAGCAGGACTCCTTCTCCGACGGGCTGCTGGAAGGCCCCAGCTACACCCGGCCCGAGGTCTGGCAGGACATGCCGGTGCCCGACGTGCTGCGCTCGGGCAACCACGCCGCGATCAACCGCTGGCGCCGCGACCGCGCCCTGGAGCGCACCTTCCACCGCCGCCCCGAGCTGCTGGCCGCGCTGCCGGATGAGGCGCTGGACAAGCACGACCGGAAGCTGCTCGACCAGCTCCGTGCCGAGCAGCCCCCGGCCTGACCAGGCCGATTTCGTGCCCGACTACCCCGTCTGGCACACTGGACAGGTTGCTGCTGCCGGTCGCTGACCGGCGCGCACACCGGAAGCTCACCCCTGACGGGCCCTCTCGCGGACACGGCGACGGACCTAGGGCGTAAGTGAGAACTCTGAGAATGACGAGGACGGAACACCCATGAACACCCTGGACGCTCTGGACGCCCAGTCGCTGCGTTCTGACATCCCGGAATTCCGCCCGGGCGACACGCTGAAGGTGCACGTTCGCGTCATCGAGGGTTCTCGTGAGCGCGTGCAGGTCTTCCAGGGCGTGGTCATCCGCCGCCAGAACGGCGGCATCCGCGAGACCTTCACCGTCCGCAAGGTCTCCTTCGGCGTCGGCGTCGAGCGCACCTTCCCGGTGCACTCCCCGAACCTGGCCAAGATCGAGCTGGTGACCCGCGGCGACGTGCGCCGGGCCAAGCTCTACTACCTGCGCAACCTGCGCGGCAAGGCCGCCAAGATCAAGGAGAAGCGGGACACGGTCCCCGCCAAGTGATCGGGCGTCGTCTCCGTCACGTAGCCTGATTCGGTGGCCGACATCGTGGCTTCCCAGCCTCAGCACAACGATCCGGATGACTCCACCCCCGTCCACGGCATCCCGCGCGCCGGGGCCGGGGCCGGGGCGCCGGAGGAGAAGCCCTTCCATACGAAGAAGCCCAAGAAAAAGGGCTCCTTCTGGAAGGAGCTGCCGATCCTGATCGTGGTCGCGCTGCTGCTCACCTTCCTGATCCAGGAGTTCCTGGCCCGGGTGTACGTGATCCCGTCGCAGTCGATGGAGCAGACGCTCCACGGCTGCGACGGGTGCACGAACGACCGGGTCCTGGTCGACAAGGTGACCTACCGCTTCAGCGATCCCGAGCCGGGTGACGTCGTGGTCTTCCGCGGCCCCGACTCGTGGAGCCCGGAGATCGTGGGGTCCCGCTCGTCGAACTCCTTCGTCCGCTGGCTGCAGGGCCTCGGCTCGTTCATCGGCCTCGCGCCGCCGGACGAGCGGGACTTCGTCAAGCGGGTGATCGCGGTCGGCGGGCAGACCGTGCAGTGCTGCGACGACCAGAACCGGTTGCTGGTCGACGGCAAGCCGTTGACCGAGCCCTACCTGTACTGGGATCCCGAGCGTAACGGCGGGGCCCAGGACCAGACCCGGTTCGGTCCGATCACGGTGCCGCAGGGCCACCTCTGGATGATGGGCGACAACCGGAACAACTCCTCGGACTCCCGGGCCGAGGGGCACGGTCCGGTGCCGGTGGCCAACGTGATCGGCAAGGCGCAGATCATCGTGCTGCCGCCGAGCCGCTGGCAGACCATCGACGACCCGAACCCGCAGGCCGCAGCCCTGGGCGCCGCGCCGTGGCAGGCCGGAATCCCCGCGGGGATGGGCATCGTGGGCGCCGTGCCCACGCTGTGGCTGATCCGCCGGGGCCTACGCCCGCTCCGTTCCCGGAAGAAGCGGGATCTCGACTGATCATGGCTGGGGCCAAGGTGTCGCCCCGTCCGGATGACTCGAAGGCGCAGCTGCGCCCACCGCGTGCGGTGGTGCGCGGCAGCTCCGGCAACTGGGCGTTGCAGGCCGCGCTGGACCGGCGCGGACTGGGCCCGGTGGCCGGGGTCGACGAGGCGGGACGGGGCGCGTGCGCCGGACCGCTGGTGGTCGCCGCGTGCGTGCTGCGTCCGGGCGACCTGCGCCGGTTCGAGGGCCTGACCGATTCCAAACTGCTCACCGCGGCCACCCGCGACCGGATGTACGACCTGGTCCTGGACCGGTCGGTGGCACATTCGGTGGTGGTGGTCGGCCCGGCCGAGGTGGACGCCCTGGGCATCCACGTGGTCAACCTGGAGGGCATGCGCCGGGCGGTGGCGAGGCTGTCACCACATCCCGGCTACGTGCTCACCGACGGATTCCGGGTCCCCGGCCTGACCGCGCCCAACATGCCGGTCATCAAGGGCGACCAGGCGGTGGCCTGCGTCGCCGCGGCCAGCGTGCTGGCCAAGGTCACCAGGGACCGCATCATGACCGAGTTACACCAGCGACACCCGCGCTACGGCTTCGACGTGCACAAGGGCTACAGCACCGCGGAACACAGCGCGGCACTGCGAACCCACGGCCCCACCGACGAACACCGGTGGAGCTACGCGAACGTCATCGCCGCCGCCGATGAACATGGCCTGACCCCGCCCCGGCGGGTGAAAACCGGATTGCTCGCGACCGCCCGAAACGGCGTTGCCCCGGTAGTCCAGAATGTGTTGGTTCCACCAGGACGCCTCGCTGAGGGGGCGGCAGTGTCACGACGAGGGGTCGAAGGCGGATGAGCGCGGAGGATCTCGAGAAGTACGAGACCGAGATGGAGCTTCAGCTCTACAAGGAATACCGCGACATAGTCGGTCAGTTCGCCTACGTCGTGGAGACCGAGCGGCGGTTCTATCTGGCCAACGCGGTGGACGTGCAGGTGCGCAACGCCGACGGCGAGGTCTACTTCGAGGTGCGCATGTCGGATGCGTGGGTGTGGGACATGTACCGCCCCGCGAGGTTTGTGAAGAACGTCCGAGTCATCACCTTCAAGGACGTCAACGTGGAGGAACTGGACAAACCAGACCTCCGCCTCCCCGAATCCGGCCCCTTCGGCCAATAGCACACTTCCCTCTCTCCCCACCCCTCAAGATCGCAACCCATCCACACCCACCCACTTATCCACAACCCCCGCCAACCCCACCTGGCGCAAACCCCCACTCCCGACAAAGGTCGAAGGCACACCCCCTCCGACCCCCGGGAGCCCCCATGCCCACCACCACAACCCCGCTGCGCACCGCCACCCGCAACGCGGCCTCCACCGGCAACGCAGCCGCCAGCCTCAACGCCACCCTGCGTTCCCGCGCCACCACCCACAACAAATCGCTGGGCCGCAAAGGCGAAGCCCTGGCCGCCCAGTACCTGGAGTCCCAGGGCCTCACCATCCTGGACACCAACTACACCTGCCGCCACGGCGAACTCGACCTGGTGGCCACCGACGGCCAAACCCTGATCGTCTGCGAGGTCAAAACCCGCAGCGACCCGTCGTTCGAGCCCCCCGCCGCCGCCCTGACCCCCCGTCAGGCCCGCCGCATCCGCGAGTCCACGGAATCCTGGCTGACCCTCCACCACGTCCCCTGGGTCCCCATCCGCTGTGACCTGGTAGCCATCCTGTGGCCCCCCGGCGACCCCCCAACCCTCGACCACCGCAGAGCCATCCTCTAGCTCGCGCCCGGCTCCCACCGGAGCCCACACGCTCACCCCACCGGAGCCCGCCCGCGAGCCCCCGGATGCCCCCCGCTGGAGCCCACCCGGAAGCCCCGGACCCCCTCCCGGTGCCCGGCACCACCGGGGCCACCCGCGTCACCCCAGCCTCCCCACCCACGTGGCCCTCGCACGCCCAGGACTCCCGCAACCCACCCCAGCCCTCAGCCGAGCCACCCCGTGCCCGGCCACCCCCGCACGCCCATACCCGTGCTCCAGCCGCCTCCACATGCCTCCCGAGCCCCCAACCCCGCCAACCCCCGCAGGCCCCCAGTCAGCCCTCCTGCCTCGCCTGTGCCGCTGCCTGCCGTTCTCGTGGCGCAGCTCGTTCACCCGCCCCAACCCGCGCACTCTCGCCCCCAACCCGCCCCTGCCCCTCTTCCCTTCTCAGCCTTCGCCCGCGCCCCACCCCTTTCCACCAGCCCCAGCCCCCAGCCAGCCCAAGCTCGCCCCTCCCTCTTCTCCCCACACCTCCTCTCCTCCTCCCACCCTCCCCCTCCCTGGAGTCGCCCCTATGCCCCCGGCCCGAGCCTGGTCCGTAGCCCTCTTCGGCGTGGACGGCCTCCTCGTCGAAATCGAGGCCGACCTCGGCGGCGGCCGCCCAGGCGTCCAGATCGTCGGCCTGCCCGACACCGCGCTCCAGCAGTCCAAGGAGCGGGTTCGCGCCGCCGTCTGCAACAGCGAGGAACCCTGGCCCGACCGGAAGATCACCTTCGCCCTGTCCCCGGCCGCCCTCCCCAAAACCGGCGCCGGCTACGACCTGGCCCTGGCCTGCGTGGCCCTGGCCGCGGCGGCCGCCATCCCCCAGGAAGCGCTCGACTCCACCGCCTTGCTCGGTGAGCTGGCCCTGGACGGCCGCCTCCGCACGATCCGCGGCATCCTGCCCGCCCTGCTCGCCGCCCGCCGCGCCGGCATCCGCCGAGCCGTGGTGCCCAGCCCCGCCCTCCCCGAAGCCGGTCTGGTCTCCGATCTCGACGTCTACGGCGCCGGCACCCTCGCCGAAGTCCTCCGCTGGCTCCGCGGCGAAGCCGATCTCCCCACCCCGTCCCCGGCCGCGACCACCGACCAGCCCACCCCCTGCCCCGACCTCACCGACGTCGTAGGCCAACCCGAAGCCCGCTGGGCCCTGGAGGTCGCCGCCGCCGGTGGCCATCACCTGCTGCTCGTCGGCCCGCCCGGCACCGGCAAGACGATGCTCGCCGAACGCCTCGCCGGCCTGGTCCCACCCCTCACCGACGAACAGTCCCTCGAAGTCACCGCGATCCATTCCCTGGCAGGCACTCTGTCCGCCGACGCCCCACTCATTACCAGCCCGCCCTTCATCGCCCCGCACCACTCCATCTCGGTCGCGGGCCTGATCGGCGGCGGCTCCGGCCTGGCCAAACCCGGCGCGATCAGCACCGCCCACCACGGAGTCCTGTTCATCGACGAGGTCGGCGAACTCGGCCCGCAACGCCTGGAATCCATGCGCACCGCACTGGAACAGGGCGAGGTCCGGCTGGCCCGCCGAGATGGCCTGGTCCGCTACCCAGCCCAGTTCCAGCTGGTCCTGGCCACCAACCCCTGCCCGTGCGCTCCACCCCGCGACAGCGAATGCGTCTGCCAGTCCTCGGCCCGCCGCAGGTACGCCGCCCGCCTGTCCGGCCCGCTGCTGGACCGGGTCGACCTCCAGGTCCGCATGCGCCCGCTCAGCCACATGCACGTCGACCCCGACAACCCACCCGAGAACACCGCCACCGTCCGCCACCGAGTCCTTGCTGCCCGAGCCAGGGCCCAGCACCGCTGGTCCCACCACGGCTGGCCCAACAACGCAGCAGTCCCCGGCCCCGCCCTGCACCGCGAATACGCCCTACCGAAACCCACCACGGCCCTGCTCGACCGCTCCCTGGCCCACGGGGTCCTGACCGGCCGAGGCGCCGACCGCTGCTTACGCGTCGCCTGGACCCTGAGCGACCTCGACCAGTCCGACCGCCCCACCGCCGACCACGTGGCCGCCGCCCTGGAGTTCCGCGACCGAGCCCCCCGCCCCTGACCGCCATCCCGTGGCCCCTGACCGCACCCGGCCCCTGACTGCCCCTGGCCCCTGATCACCCGCCGCCCCTGACCAACCCGGTCCCTGACCACCCCCAGTTCGCCGCCCACCCCCAGCCCAGCGTCCCGTCCCCCCCGTATCCAGCGGAGCCCAGCCCCAGCGCGCCCGATCTCGACCATCAGCCCCCAAGCGCCCAGCCCACCGGGCGTCAGCCCCCAAGCGCCCAGCCCACCGGGCGTCAGCCCCCAGGCGCCAGCCGTCCGGCACCCAGCCCCAGCCCTGGCTCCCCGCCCCCACCCGACCTTTGCCCCCCGGACCTTTGTCCCCATCCCGTACTTCGAGCCCAACCCGCCCTTCACGCCAACCCCGCCCTCCCACCCCGTCAGGAGTCCCATGAGCGCGGACGACCCCCGCCTGCGCCTTGCCCGCGCCTACCTGTCCCGAGTCGCCGAACCCCCGGCCCCCGCCCTGCACCGCTTCGTCACCGAGTTGGGTGCCGTGGCGGCCGCCGACCGAGTTCACCGCGGCGACGTCCCACCACCCGTGTCCAGGGAGACCGAGGCCCGCCGCACTGCCTTCCTCCCGCGGGAGGACCTCGCCGCAGCCGAGGCCCTGCCCGCTCGCCTGCTCATTCCCGAGGACCCCGACTGGCCGAGCTGGCAGTTCTCCAGCTTCGCTGCCGCCGCGGCTCAGGGCGCACCGGAAGCGGTGCCGCCGTTGGCGTTGTGGGTGCGTGGCGAGGCGCCGCTGGCTGAGCTGGTCGAGCGGGCGGTCGCGATCGTCGGCTCCCGGTCGGCGACCCCGTACGGCGAGACGGTCGCCACCGAACTCGGCATCGGACTCGCCGACCTCGGCGTCACCGTCGTCTCCGGAGCAGCCATGGGCATCGACGGCGCGGCGCACCGTGGCGCGATCATCGGCAACGGCCCGACCGTGGCCGTGGTCGCCTGCGGTCTGGACATCCCGTACCCGGCGGGACATGTCGGCCTGTTGCGCCGGATCGTTGCCCAGGGCGGCCTCATCCTCAGTGAGTACCCACCCGGCGTCCAGCCTGCGAAGCACAGATTTTTGGTGCGCAACCGACTCATCGCCGCACTTGGTGGCGGCACGGTCGTGGTCGAGGCCGGTATCCGCAGCGGTGCCACCAACACCGCCGCCCACACCCGCACCCTGGGCCGTCCGCTGATGGCTGTGCCCGGTCCGGTCAACTCGGCCATGTCGGTCGGTTGTCTTGCCCTGCTCCGGTCCGGACACGCGGTCCCGGTCGGCACCGCGGCTCAGGTGATCGAGGCATCCGGCCGAATCGGGATCGACCTCTCCGACACCCCGGAAGGTCCGCGCAGGGAAACCGATGGCCTGGAACCCCATGCCCTCCGCGTGCACGAGGCGTTGCCAGAGCGGTCCGGATTGAGCGCGGAAGAGGTAGCCGTCGAGTCCGGACTGCCGCTGAGCCGGGTCAGAGGACTACTCCCCGCATTGGAACTCGCCGGACTCGCCCAGAGGGGCGATGAGGGTTGGCATCGGCTGCGAGCCAATAGATGATCAAAGCGAACCCGTGGACCCCGTCGACCACCCACAACTGTTGGGCGGTGCCACTTGACCGAGTCCGCTCGACCGCGCAGCGTGTCAGGTGGAGGCCGCCGCCCGCCAGGCGTGCCACAAGGGAGGAATGGCATGCCGACCCCGCGAGGGGACCGCCGTCGGGCCACCGGAACGGCATCCGCGCGTGCCCAGCTCCCGGCCCCACTGGCTCGGTCCGTGGACGAGTTCGAGCGCCACCTGACCCTGGAGCGCGACGTCTCCCCGCACACCGCCCGCGCCTACCTGAGCGATGTCGTCTCCCTGCTGACCCACTTCACCCACGGCCCGGAAGGTCCCGGCAGTACGGATTCTCGGCCCGAGCCCGAGCCCGAGCCCGAGCCCGGGGTCGAGCCCGAGCCCGGGGCCGCAACGCCGACCGCAACGTCAGCCGGGTCACCGCCGTCAGCCGTACCCGCGGATGAGGACCGAGGCGGTCTGACGGCATCGCCGAACCTGGGCGCACTTGATCTCAGCGAGCTGCGGTCCTGGCTCGCGGACCAGCGGGCGGGTGGGGCCAGCCGGACCACCCTGGCCCGACGGGCCGCGGCGGCGCGGACGTTCACCGGATGGGCGGCCAAGACGGGTTACCTGGACAACGATCCAGGGCCTCGACTGGCCTCGGCGCGGCCGCATCGGCACCTTCCGGCGGTGCTTCGTGCTGATCAAGCCACCGCCGCGATGGAGGCTTCAGCCTCCGGAGCAGCGGAGGGTGATCCGGTTGCGCTGCGTGATCACGCGATCGTGGAACTCCTGTACGCCAGTGGGGTTAGGGTGGCGGAACTCTGTGGGTTGGACGTGGGCGATATTGATCACTCGCGGCGTGTCGCGTTGGTTATGGGCAAGGGCGGCAAGCAGCGTTCAGTCCCGTACGGGGTGCCCGCCGAACGGGCGATCCGTGCCTGGTTGGAGCGCGGTCGGCCGCAACTTGTCTGTGCCGCTTCACATGCGGCGTTGTTCCTCGGCGCGCGCGGTGGCAGGCTCGATCCCAGAGTGGTGAGGAGGGTGGTGCACGACATGATCGGTTCCGTGCCGGGCGCCGCCCCGATTGGTCCGCATGGGTTGCGTCACTCCGCCGCGACCCATCTCCTCGAAGGCGGAGCCGACCTCCGAAGCGTTCAGGAACTGCTCGGTCACGCTACGCTCGCAACGACTCAGCTCTACACCCACGTCACCGTCGAACGGCTGAAGGCGATACATGACCGAACCCACCCCCGTTCCTGACGATGCCGGGGGAGGTTTCCGCACAGCGACCGTGTCAACGGCGTCCTCCCCACAGACCCGCTCCGCCCACCTTGGACGGGCTCGTCGTCACGGCGTTGACGAAGGCACGGCGCCCAGGCAGGGGCGCGGTGCCGGGACCCCTGGCGGCCACGGCCACGAGTCCGAGCCGGAACCCGAGGAGGCCACCGCGACCGTCGGCGAGGTGCGCAGTGCCGACGATGTCGAGGCAGGCATCGTCGCGTTGTGGCGCGCCTACGGCGTAGCCCGCGAACAGTCCCTCCGGGACCGCCTCGTCCTGCACTACGCGCCGCTGGTCAAGTACGTCGCCGGCCGGGTCGGCACCGGGTTGCCGTCCTACGTCGACGTCGCCGACCTGGTCCAGTCCGGTGTTTTCGGACTGGTCGACGCGATCGAGAAGTTCGAGCCCGAACGCGGGCTGAAGTTCGAGACCTACGCCATGCAGCGCATCCGCGGCGCCATCCTGGACGACCTGCGCGCCCAGGACTGGGTGCCCCGTTCGGTCCGCAGCCGTGCCCGCGACGTCGAACGTGCCCTGGAACGGCTCGAGGCCCGGCTCCAGCGCACCGCCACCGACCTGGAACTGGCCGATGAACTGGGCGTCAGCAGTGACGAGCTGCGCGAACTGTTCGCCCAGCTCCAACTCACCAGCGTGGTCGCCCTGGACGAACTGATCGCCGCTGGCCGGGGCACCGCCTCATTGGCGGAAACCCTGCCGGACGACCGGGCCGAGGATCCGGTCGCGGCCCTGGTCGACCAGGACGGCCGTCGTCAGCTCGCCGACGCGATCGCCCAACTCTCCGAACGCGACCGGGTCGTGGTCACGCTCTACTACTTCGAGAACCTGACCCTCGCCGAAATCGGCCGGGTCCTGGGCGTCACCGAGTCCCGGGTCTGCCAGCTGCACACCCGTGCGGTGCTGCGCCTGCGCACCAAGATGGCCGAACAGGCTGAGGCCTGACAGATCTGATGATGCGGTGATCGCGCCGCGATCAGGCTCACTGGCCGGACTTGGCGTATCTGTTGATCGGCATGCTTCCGGTGGGGTTCTGCTGGAGCTGCCTGCTTGGGGTGTCCGAGTGGTGGGGGCGGCCTCCTTGGGGTGTGGCGTCGGCTGGGTGGGATGCCTGGCCGGCGGGGGCTTCTGCTGAGTGGGCGAACGGCTGTCGCGCTGATGCGGGGTGGACTTGGGTTGCCGCCACCGCACAACTTGGCGTTCGCGGACGGCTCTCGGCCAGCCGGATGGTGACCGGGGCGCCCGAAGGCGTTGTCTGAAGGTGGGGACGCTCGGAGCGGAGCTGGTTCCGTTGTGCGAGTAGGTCGTCGTCTCGTGACTGGGTTGCGTTGCCGGTGGTGCTCGGCGCCAAGCGGCCACCGGCCTGCGGGTTTCTGTTTGACCTCCTTGGGTTGGGGCTGGGACGTGGCCCCGGAGTGGCGTCAACCGTGTGTGGTGGAGGCGGTTGACGCCTGGATCGCCGGAGCTGTCTCCAGAGGACCAGTTGCCCGGCTGGCACGCCTGATCCCGAACGGGTGGTTTTGGTGGTGGGGGCGTGAGTTCCGGTCGGGAGGGTGAGTTGGGCCCGGCTGGAGAGACCGCGCTCGGGGTGAGGGACAGCTCGGGGGAGAGGGACAGGGGACGGAAGGAGGCGGGGGTAGGGAGACGGAGGGGCAAGGGAGGGAAGGAGGGAGGGAGGGGCGAGCTTTGTCCCGGAGCCCGGAGCCCGGAGCCCGGAGCCCGGAGCCCGGAGCCCGGAGCCCGGAGCCCGGAGCCCGGAGCCCGGAGCCCGGAGCT
>NZ_JALMDK010000009.1:257084-405922 GCF_023094165.1 Crossiella sp. S99.2
AGCTGATTTGGGTTGGGTTGGGTTGGGTTGAGGGCTGGGAGAGGAACCTGGAGCTGGGAGCTGGGTTGGAGGCTGGGCTGGGAATCGAGTGGTGGGTTGGTGGCAGGGACTCGGAGCCAGCCGGCCGCTGTGAGGCTGGGCCAGAGGCCAGAGGCCAGAGGCCAGAGGCCAGGTGGTCGGGCGGTCAGGTGGCGGGGACGTTGTGGGGAAGTTGCGCCGGGGCCTGGGGCGGGGCGGGCTTCGTGGTGAGTGGGACCCGGGGTGGCGCGTTGGCGGGGCTGGCGGTGGGTGGCTGGGTTTGGCGGGTGGGGCGCGGGCTTGTGGGGTGGGGGTTGGGTTGTGGGGTGGGGGTTGGGCTGTGGGGTGGAGGTTGGGCTGTGGGGTGGGGGTTGAGTGGGTGGGGCGCGTGGATTGGTTGGGGTTGTGGGGTTTGTGGGGTGGGTGCGTGTGGCTGGTGGGAGGGCGGGAGTGAAGGCGGGGGCGGGGTTGGGGTTGGTTTGGGGTGGGGGCAGGGGGAGTAGGCGGGGTTTGGGGTGGGCTAGTAGGTGGAGGGGGTTCAGGTAGGTGTGGTGGCGGCGTAGGCCCCAGTGCAGGCAGGCGGGGGTCGGGCAGCCGGGGTGGCCTGGGGCGAGGGTGCCGAGGGGTGCGGCGGTGGGGACTTGTTGGCCTTGGTGGACCTGGGGGATTACGGGCTCGTAGGTGGTGTTGAGGCCGTTGGGGTGGTGCAGGGTGATCACGCCTCTGCCTGCCACCGGGCCGGCGAAGGTGACCGTTCCGGCTGAGGCGGCAAGGACGGGGGTGCTGGGTGGGGCGGACAGGTCTATGCCTCGGTGGCCTGGGCCGTAGCGGTGCTGCGGCGGGGTGAACCGCCGCAGCACCGCCGGCCGACCGGGGAGCGGCCAGACCCACCTGGTGCTGCGGGGGTACAGCGGGGGTGGGGCGGCGCTACGGACCGCGGTCGGGGCTGCCCCGGCCTCCGCCGCACATCCGGCCAGGGCCGTGGTCACCAGGGCGAGTGCGGTCGCCAGGACCAGGGCCTTCACCACGACGACCGCCTTGACGGCCAGGTGGGCGGTCGTCCGGGAGGTTGTGGTGTTGGCGGGGGTGTGGGGGTGGTGGGGCATGGGTCCACCGTGGCGGGGGTGGGGTGGGTTGGGCCAGGGGGTGGGGTGGGGGGTGTGGATAAGTGGGGTTATGTGGATAAGTCGCGATCTTGGGGAGGGTGGATTCGGAGTTCGGTGGGGTGGGGGCGTATGCTTTTGGCGCGGTCCGTCTCTGTGCGGACTGACTTCGCGTGTCAGCGCAGGTCTCACGATGTGAGACGCGTGGCCCGGTGGTCCTGGATCTTCCGCAGGTTGGGAGGCCCGGGTTCGGGCTGCGGCCCTGACACCAGGGCGAGTGGCCGACCGGTCGCTCGCGGCAACCATTCCGCGTGCCGGTTTATCCGGTGCGCCTGAGCACATGAGGTGTCATCCGGCCATGGCCGTCGTCACCATGAGGCAGCTGCTTGACAGCGGCGTGCACTTCGGGCACCAGACCCGCCGTTGGAACCCGAAGATGAAGCGCTACATCTTCACCGAGCGCAACGGCATCTACATCATCGACCTTCAGCAGACGCTGACCTACATCGACCGGGCCTACGAGTTCGTCAAGGAGACGGTCGCCCACGGCGGCACCATCCTGTTCGTCGGCACCAAGAAGCAGGCGCAGGAGGCCATCGCCTCCCAGGCCCTGCGGGTCGGCATGCCCTTCGTCAACCAGCGCTGGCTGGGCGGCATGCTCACGAACTTCTCCACCGTGCACAAGCGTCTTCAGCGCCTCAAGGAGCTGGAGTCGATGGAGCAGACCGGTGGCTTCCAGGGTCTCACCAAGAAAGAGATCCTGATGCTCACCCGTGAGAAGGACAAGCTGGAGAAGACCCTCGGCGGTATCCGCGACATGGCCAAGGTGCCGAGCGCGGTGTGGATCGTGGACACCAAGAAGGAGCACATCGCCGTCGGCGAGGCCCGCAAGCTGGGCATCCCGGTCGTGGCGATCCTGGACACGAACTGCGACCCCGACGAGGTCGACTTCCCGATCCCGGGCAACGACGACGCGATCCGGTCGGCCGCGCTGCTGACCAAGGTCGTCGCCGAGGCCGCCGCCGCCGGCCTGATGGCCCGCTCCGGCCAGGGCAAGGCCGCCGAGGGCGAGGACAAGCCCGGCGCCGTCGAGGAGCCGCTGGCCGAGTGGGAGCAGGAGCTGCTGGTCAACGCGACCGCGGGCGCTCCCGCCCCCACCGAGGGCGAAGCAGGCGCCCAGTCCTGATCAACGACCTCCGCCCGGCCGTCGCGCCGGGCGGAGGCTCGTCAGGCTCCTCCACCCCGCACCCCGTTGCGTACCGAATAAGGACGGACGACGCACGATGTCGAACTACACCGCGGCTGATGTGAAGCGGCTCCGTGAGCTGACCGCCGCCGGCATGATGGACTGCAAGAAGGCGCTCGAAGAGGCCAATGGCGACTTCGACAAGGCCGTCGAGATCCTGCGCATCAAGGGCGCCAAGGATGTCGGCAAGCGCGCCGAGCGCACCACCGCCAACGGCCTGGTCGCCGTGTCCGGTGGGGTCATGGTCGAGCTGAACTGCGAGACCGACTTCGTCGCCAAGAACGACGACTTCCAGGCGCTGGCCGACAAGGTCCTGGCCGTGGCGGTCGAGGGCAAGATCGGCGATCTGGCCGAGCTGAAGTCCGCGAAGCTGGACGAGGGCACCGTCGAGGACGCCGTGCTCGGCCTCTCCGCCCGCATCGGCGAGAAGCTGGAGCTGCGCCGGGTCGTCTCCTTCGACGGCTCCGTCGCGGTCTACCTGCACCGCCGCTCCTCCGACCTGCCGCCGGCCGTCGGCGTGCTGGTGGAGTACACCGGCACCAACGAGGACGCCGCCCGTGGCGCCGCGATGCAGATCGCCGCGATGAAGCCGCGCTACGTCACCCGGGACGAGGTGCCCGCCGACATCGTCGCCAACGAGCGCCGGATCGCCGAGGAGACCGCGCGGGAGGAGGGCAAGCCCGAGGCTGCCCTGCCCAAGATCGTCGAAGGCCGCGTCAACGGCTTCTTCAAGGACTCCGTGCTGCTGGAGCAGGCCTCCGTGCAGGACAACAAGAAGAACGTCAAGGCCGTGCTCGACGGCCAGGGCGTCACCGTGACCCGGTTCGCCCGGTTCGAGGTGGGCCAGGCCTGAGCGGCCTGACCCGATGAACATCATCTGGTCCGAACGAGGACCATGAGGCTGTGCCCCGCCTTCACCTGTGAGGGCGGGGCACAGTTTCGCAAGCAAGGGCCGCCCATGGCCTGACGAGGAGGACGGTTGACCGTGACCGGGGACGGCGCAGCACACACCGGCTATCGCAGGGTGTTGCTCAAGCTCGGCGGGGAGATGTTCGGCGGCGGCGAGGTCGGCGTCGACCCGGATGTGGTGCAGGCGGTCGCCCGGCAGATCGCCGACGTGGTCGCCACCGGCGCCCAGATCGGCGTGGTCATCGGCGGCGGCAACTTCTTCCGCGGCGCCGAGTTGCAGCAGCGCGGCATGGACCGTTCCCGGGCCGACTACATGGGCATGCTCGGCACGGTGATGAACTGCCTGGCACTGCAGGACTTCCTGGAGCGCCAGCACGGCATCGACACCCGGGTGCAGACCGCGATCACCATGGGCCAGGTCGCCGAGGCGTACATCCCGCGGCGCGCGATGCGGCACCTGGAGAAGGGCCGCGTGGTCATCTTCGGCGGCGGCGCGGGCATGCCGTACTTCTCCACCGACACCACCGCCGCCCAGCGCGCGCTGGAGATCGGCTGCGAGGTCGTGCTCATGGCCAAGGCCGTGGACGGCGTCTACACCGCCGACCCGAAGCTGGACCCCGAGGCGCAGCGGTTCGAGCACATCACGCACAACGAGGTGTTGCGCCGCGGCCTGAAGGTGGCCGACGCGACCGCCTTCAGCCTGTGCATGGACAACAACATGCCGATCATCGTGTTCAACCTGCTGGTCGAGGGCAACATCGCGCGCGCGGTGCGCGGTGAGAAGATCGGCACACTGGTCAGCACCCCTGCCGGCTGAACGCCTCCCCAGCCGTGCTGGGATGGTGACACAGCTACCAGCGGAGCCGGCCAACGAGATTTAGGAGCAGCCGTGATCGACGAGACCCTCCTCGATGCCGAGGAGAAGATGGAAAAAGCGGTGGCTGTGGCCAAGGAGGACCTCGCCGCGGTCCGCACCGGCCGGGCCACGCCGGCGATGTTCTCCCGCATCGTCGTCGACTACTACGGCTCGCCCACCCCGATGAACCAACTGGCCGCGGTGAACATCCCCGAGGCCCGGATGGCGGTCATCAAGCCCTATGACCTCAGCCAGCTCAACGCGCTGGAGAAGGCGATCAGGGACTCCGACCTCGGGGTGAACCCGACCAACGACGGCTCGATCATCCGGGTGCTGATCCCGCAGCTCTCCGAGGAGCGCCGCCGGGAGATGGTCAAGGTCGCCAAGGGCAAGGGTGAGGACAGCAAGGTCTCCATCCGCAACATCCGGCGCAAGTGCAAGGACGAACTCGACCGCATCTCCAAGGACGGCGAGGCGGGCGAGGACGATGTGGCGCGCGCGGAGAAGGAACTGCAGACGCTGACCGACAAGTACGTCCGCCAGGTGGACGAGCTGGTCAAGCACAAAGAGACCGAACTACTCGAGGTCTGAGCGGGTGTCGACCGGCGATCGTGAGGATGCGCCCGGAGCGTCGTCGGACGTTCCGGGCGCTGCTTCGTCAGCTTCTTCCGGCGCCGGACGGCAGTCGAAGGCGGGCCGGGATCTCGGCGCCGCGATCGCCGTCGGCGTGCTGCTGGGTGCGGCGATTCTGGTGTCCCTGCTGACGATCAGGGAACTGTTCGTGGGCGTGGTCGCGCTGGCCGTGCTGGCCGCGACCTGGGAGCTGTCCGGGGCGCTGCGCCGCGGCGCCGGCATCGAGGTGGCCCGCTGGCCGGTGCTCATCGGCGGGCAGGCCATGGTGTGGCTGTCCTGGCCGTTCGAGCGCAACGGGTTGTTGTCGGCCTTCGTGGTGACGGTGCTGGCCATCCTGGTCTGGCGTTTCCGCGGTGGCATCGACGGCTACCTGCGCGATGTCGCGGCCTCGGTGTTCACCGCGGCCTACGTGCCGATGTTCGCCGCCTTCGCCGCGATGCTGGTGGTGCCGGAGGACGGCGCCGGCCGGGTGCTGTGCTTCCTGATCGGCGTGGTCTGCTCGGACACCGGCGGCTACGCGGCAGGGGTCTTCCTGGGCAAACACCCGATGGCGCCCTCGATCAGCCCGAAGAAGTCCTGGGAGGGCTTCGCCGGGTCGATGGTGGCCGGGGTGGTCTCCGGCGCGCTCACGCTGCCGCTGCTGCTGGACGGCGCGTGGTGGCAGGGGATGCTCTTCGGCGCGGCCCTGGTGGTCACCTCGACCGTGGGCGACCTGATGGAGTCGGTGATCAAGCGCGATCTCGGGGTCAAGGACATGGGCACGCTGCTGCCCGGTCACGGCGGTCTGATGGACCGGATGGACTCCCTGCTGCCCTCGGCCGTCGTGTCCTGGCTGCTGCTGCGCGCGTTCGTGCCCTCGCTGTAGCCGGTCAGTCGTCGTACGGGTCGTCCACCGCGCTGGTCGACTCGCTGCGCCGGGAGCTGTCCACCACAGTGAAGGTGCCGCCGCTGGGGTCCTCCAGGATCGCGAGCCTGCCGAAGGGCGAGTCGAACGGCTCGTAGCTGATCTTGCCGCCCAATTCGGCCGCGCGGGCCGCGATCGCGTCCGTGCCGACGGCCGGATCGACGCCGAAGTAGACCATCCAGTGCGCGGGCACCTCGTGCGGGAACTCCGGGCCCATCCGCATCCGCCCCACCAGGGGTTCGCCGTTGCGGAACCAGGTGGCGTAGTCGAAGCTCGCGCCGTCGCCGATCTGCTCCTGCCGGAAGTCGAACAGCCCGCCGAAGAAGACGTCCGCGCGCTGGCCGTCCCTGGTGTTCAGTTCGGCCCAGGACAGCGTGCCCGGCCTGCCGGTGGCGAAGTGCCAGCCCTGTTCGGTCTCCCAGAACCCGATCACGCCGCCGGTCGGGTCCTTGGCCACCAGCAGGTAGCCCTTGCCTGGCACGTGCACCGGGCCGCTGAGCACCGCACCGCCGGCGGCCTCGATGTGCTTGGCGGCCACCTCGGCGTTGGTGACGTGCAGGTACAGCGTCCAGCCGAGGAAGCGGGCCTGGTCTCGCCTGGCCAGGTAGACCGCGCCGACCGGTTCGCCGTCCAGCCGGGCCTGGCGGTAGCCGTTGACCTCGGGCTCGAACTCCCAGCCGAACAGGCCCGAGTAGAAGCGGACGCAGGTTTCCGGATCATCGCTGGCGACGTCCACCCAGCACGGGTGGCCGCCGGAGGGATCCAAGGGCGCGGGACTGTGCATACGGGTGCTCCTGATCGGGTGGGGAAGCCGACGGCCTGAAATTACGCCCGGCGACCGACAATCCCTGTGACGAAAGGCATTCAGTTGTCAAACTGTTCGGCGTGAGTTCGACCGCGGAGAACGCAGGCGTGGTGCCCAGCCCCAACATCTGGCACTGGCCGGATGTGTACGAGACCGAGAACCAGGCCCAGGACAGCGCGGGCGCGATCTGGCGAGCCCTGCGCGCGGAGGTCGACTGGGCGGGCCGGGACGTGCTGGACGTGGGCTGCGGCGACGGCTTCCACCTGCCGGTCTTCGCCGCCTCGGCCCGTTCGGTGCTCGGGGTCGAACCGCACCCGCCCCTGGTCGAACGGGCAGCCAAACGGGTGGCCGGGTTGCCCAACGTGTCCGTGCTCGCCGGGTCGGCGCAACGCCTTCCGCTGCCCGACGGGGCGGTCGACCTGGTGCACGCGCGCACCGCCTACTTCTTCGGACCCGGCTGCGAACCGGGGATCGCCGAGGCCATGCGGGTGCTGCGGCCGGGCGGCGCGCTGGCCGTGGTCGACCTGGACGGCGCCCGGCCGCCTTATGGCAAGTGGCTGCGTGCTGACGTGCCCGGATACCACCCGCGCCGGATCGAGAAGTTCTTCACCCGGCTGGGGTTCTCCTGCCACCGGATCGAGACCCTGTGGCGGTTCACCGATCGGGAAAGCCTGGTCCGGGTGCTCTCGATCGAGTTCTCCGCGAAGGTCGCGGCGCGCGCGATCGCGGATACCGCGGGGCTGACGATTCCGGTGGGTTACCGGCTGCACGTGCTCCGGAAATCCAGCGGCCTGCTGCTGCCCTGAGCCCCTACTGTGCCGGGCATGCCCGCTGCCACCTCGCCGCTCCGGTCGCTGTCCCTGCACGCCCCGCACCGCGGCGCGCCCGAGTTGATGCTTGTTCGCCTGGCGAACCAACTTTCGCCTGGCGAACAGCCCTATGACGCGGTGCCTAGGCTGGAGCAGCGGATCGCCGGGCTGCTGGGCAAGCAGGCCGCGGTGCTGTTCCCGACCGGCACCATGGCCCAGCAGGTCGCGATGCGGCTGCACGCGGAGGAGCGCGGGCGGCGGGCGGTGGCCTTCCATCCGTACTGCCACCTGGACGAGTCCGAGCAGCAGGGCTACACGGTGGTGCACGGGCTGCACGGAGTACGGGTCGGTGAGCGGGAGCGGCTGCTCACCCTGGCGGAGTTGACGGAGGTGGGCGAGCCACTGGCGGCGTTGCTGCTGGAGCTGCCGCAGCGCAGCATCGGCGGGCAGCTGCCGGAGTGGGACGACCTGGTGGCGCAGACCGGCTGGGCGCGGGCGCGCGGCGCGGCCGCGCACCTGGACGGCGCGCGGCTGTTCCTGGCCCAGCCGTACTACCAGCGGCCGCTGGCCGAGATCGCCGGGCTGTTCGACTCGGTCTACGTCTCGGCCACCAAGGGACTGGGCGGGATCTCGGACGCGGTGCTGGCCGGCACCGAGGAGTTCTGCCGGGCGGCCCGGGTCTGGCGGCACCGGCTGGGTGGCGCGGCCGAGGTGGCCTGGCCGTCGGCGCTGGCCGCGGAGTGGTCGCTGGACGCCAACCTGCCGCGGGTGCCGGAGTACCTGGCCACCGCGCGGGAGCTGGCGCGCGGGCTGCGTGGGGTCGAGGGCGTCGAGGTGCTGTGCGATCCGCCGCAGACCCCGCTGTTCCACCTGCACCTGGCGGCCAGCCCGGAGTCGGTGCTGGTGGCGGGGGAGCGGCTGAGCGAGGAGCGCGGGGTGTACCTGCCGCGTTATGCCGGGACGATGCCCTCGCCGAGGATGAGTGCGATCGAGATCACCGTGGGCGACCAGTTCGACGACGTGCCGGTCGCGGAGGCGGTGGAGCTGCTCGGCGAGCTGGTGGCGCGGGCCCGGAAGCTGGACCAAGCCTGAGGAGCGTGGTAAGGAGCACCCCCGCCGACGTGGGACACTGGTAGTCGCCATGACTTCGTTGCCCCTCGTGTTCGACGCCCCCAAGCGCGGCCTGCCGCCGCGGCACCTCGCCGACCTCTCGGCCGAGCAGCGCCGCGACGCGGTGGCCGAGCTTGGCGAGAAGCCGTTCCGCGCGAACCAGCTCTCCAACCACTACTTCGGCAGGCTCACCGCCGATCCGGCCACGATGACCGACATCCCGGCGGCCAGCCGGGACCGGCTCACCAGCGAGCTGATGCCGCCGCTGTTCACCGAGCTGCGCCGGGTGAGCTGCGATGAGGGCACCACTCGCAAGACGCTGCTGCGCGCGCACGACGGCACGCTGATCGAGAGCGTGCTGATGCGCTACCCGGACCGGGCCACGCTGTGCATCTCCAGCCAGGCGGGTTGCGGCATGGCCTGCCCGTTCTGCGCCACCGGCCAGGGCGGGCTGCAGCGCAACCTGTCCACCGCGGAGATCGTGGAACAGGTCCGGCTGGGCGCGGTGGCCATGCGCGACGGCGAGCTCCCGGGCGGGCCGGGCCGGCTGTCCAACATCGTGTTCATGGGCATGGGCGAGCCACTGGCCAACTACCGCCGGGTGATCGACGCGGTGCACCGGATCTGCGACCCGGCGCCGAACGGGCTGGGCATTTCGCAGCGGTCGGTGACGGTGTCCACGGTCGGGCTGGTGCCGGCGATCCGGAAGATGACCGAGGAGAAGTTGTCGGTCCGGCTCGCGGTGTCGCTGCACACCCCGGATGACGAGCTGCGGGACACGCTGGTGCCGGTGAACACCCGGTGGAAGGTCGCCGAGGTGCTGGAGTCGGCCCGTGGGTACGCCGACCGCACCGGGCGGCGGGTGTCCATCGAGTACGCGCTGATCAAGGAGATCAACGATCACGGCTGGCGGGCGGATCTGCTGGGCAGCCTGCTGCGCAGGCATCTCGGGCAGCTGGCGCACGTCAACCTGATCCCGTTGAACCCGACGCCGGGTAGCAAGTGGGATGCGAGTCCGAAGCCGGTGGAGCGGGAGTTCGCGCGGCGGGTCGAGGCGCAGGGGGTGACCTGCACGGTGCGGGACACTCGTGGGCAGGAGATCGCCGCGGCCTGTGGGCAGCTTGCCGCTGAGGGCTGATGGGCGTGGTTGCTTTGGTGCTAGCATTGACTGCAATGACAGCATCGGAGGTGGATCATGGCGGTCCTGACGATCCGCGACTTCGACGAGAGTCTGAAGGCGAAGCTCCGGGTGCGCGCGGCTGAGCACGGTCGGTCGATGGAGGCCGAGGTGCGCGCGATCCTCGCGTCGGTGCTGACCAGGTCGGAGTCCGGGCCGGGCATGGGGTCGAGGATTCGGCAGCGTTTCGCTGATGTCGACGAGGTGGCGTTCGAGCCGCCGCGGCGGGTGGAGCGGGCCCGAGCGGCGGAGTTCCCTGAGTGATCGTTCTCGACACCAACGTCATTTCCGAGCTGATGCGGCGAACCCCGAACGACGCGGTGGTGCGCTGGATTGACCGGTACCCGGCCGAGGAGGTCTTCCTCACCGCGGTGACCGCGGCCGAACTGGCGTACGGGGTCGAGCGGATGCCGGACGGTCAGCGCAAGACCGTGCTGGCGGTCAAGGTTTCCGAACTCCTGACCGAGGACTTCCAGGGTCAGATCCTGCCGTTCGACGGTGGGGCGGCGGTGTACTACGGCGAGATCGCGGCCGTGCGGGACCAGCGTGGTCAGCCGATCAGCACGGCGGACGCGCAGATCGCCGCGATCTGCCGACGGTTCGCGGCCTGCCTGGCGACCCGCAACACCAAGGACTTCGCCGACACCGGCATCACCCTGCTCGACCCGTGGGGCGCCGGGTCTTAGACCGGGGTCCGACCGCAGGGCTGAAATCGTTGGAGCACCGGGGATCGACGCGTCATGATCGCCGGGTGAGCGAAGCACGGCAGCTGCGGCGTTTCGATTTCGAGCCCGCCTATGTGGTCGAGGTTGAGCCCGAGTACCCGGCCACTGGTGAGTGGTCGTGTCCGGTGTTCGCCTTTGACCCGGACGGGCGCGTGATCGACGAGGCTGGCTGGCGGTTCGGCATGCCGCGGGTGATCCGGGTGACGCCGACCGACGCCGCGGAGTGGGTCGGTCTGTTTCCGGCGCGCCTGCCCGGCCGCGCGGATGGGGTTTTCGCGGGGCCGGGGGCCGGGCAGATGTGCGTGGTGGTGGACGGGCTTGCGCAGGTGGTGCGGGTGGACGAGCCTGCTGCGGGGGCGGTCGTCGTGGGTGAGCCGGTGAATCAGGTTGTCCCGGTGGCGGGGGCGGCGCTGTTGTTGCTGGTGACGTATACCGACCTGGTGGCGATCGGGCCGGACGGGGTCGCGTGGGAGTCGGCGCGGTTGGCGTTGGACGGGTTGCGGGTGGTGGCGGCGAGTGCCGCGGGCATCCGGTGCACGGCTGATTCGTGGCAGATGGACGGGTCCACGGAGAGCTTCGTGGTGGCGGTGGCTACCGGCGAATTGGGTTGCCGGGGTGGGGATCGGGCTCAAGACTGAGCCGCTGTGGATGTGGCTGGGTTGTGGTCGCTGTTCGACGGGCAGCTTCGGGCGCGGGTGCCTGAGTGGCCGCCGCTCGGGGCGGTGTTCGAGCGGGATGAACTGGTTGTCCGCACTCATTACGGCACCCACGGCACGGTCAGTCATCCCGATCTTTCCGCTGATGGTCTCGATGAGTTGATCTCGCGGCAGGTGCGGGTCTTCGCTGAGCGGAACGAGCCGGTCGAGTGGGTGGTGTACGGGCTCGGGGAGCCTGCGGACCTGGGGGATCGGTTGGTGGCGGCCGGTTTTACGGCCGGGTGGACGCGTCAGCTGTTCCTCGCCGACCTGGCGCGGATCAACATCGAGTACACGCTGCCGGATGGCGTGGAACTCAAGCAGTTCGAGGACGTGCCGGAGTTGGCCGCGGCCACGGGCCCGCACCGGTCGCCATTCGCCGAGTTGTGCATCGACGGCCAGCGAGAAGGCTGGAACCTGCAGACCGTCACCTTGTTTCGGCGGGGCCGAATCGTGGCCGCGGGCTGGGTCGACCTGGTGCAGGGAACGGATTTCGCGGTGATCGGCGGCATGACCGAGCCACAGCCGGCGATCCTGTCGAAGCTGTGCGAGGTGGCGCACGGGCGCAGTCGTTATCCCCGGATCCGGGGTAGGTCGCACATCCTGGCTGAGGCGGACGGCGTGTTGGCGGAGCTGCTGACCAGTGCGGGTTTCCGGTCGATCACCTCGGTCACCACCTACCACCTCCCGTCAACTCGGCCGGCTGCCCACGAGCGACCGGCTGTGGCACTGGATGAACCGGAGCACACGCGGATCTGGGATCGCGTCCATACGGATTTACGGTTCGTACCAGGCGTGGAGTCGATGCCTGCCATCGCTGAGCCTGCTGCCTCGGTCACCTGGCAGCTGGGCGCGCTGGCCGGTGAATCAGCTGGGGCTGAGCTGGAGCGCGTCATCGAGCGAGGTCTGCGCGCCTGCGTCAAACCCGGCGAGCCCCTGTACTGGCTGGACTGGTACCACACCCCCTACCGTTTTGACCCGGATCGCGTGGGTGGCCCAGGACAGCCGGAGTGGTTTGGCGAGGCCTGTCCCAACGGCGACTACTACCTCTATCTCACGCCAGACCTGCGGCTGGGCACCTTCGGACATCCCCATGAGAAATCGCTGTGTGTCTTCGGGGCCGATCTGTTGGCTGAGGTCGAGCAGGATCTCACCGCGTTGCTGGGCAAGGTGTTGCGGCGAGGTGGGGTATGTACGAGCTGAACGCGATCATCGGTGCGGTCGACCTGCTGCGGACGCGGGCAGTGGGGTTCGAGCAGGCCGTCGTGGTTGAGTTGCGGCAGGGGCTGGGGTTGGTGCCGGTGACGGCGGAGTTGTTGCGGGAGTGGGGTTCCGGGGTCGACGGAGTGCTGGCGGAGTGGTCGAGGTCGGGGCCGATTGCCTTGGTGGAGGCGGACTTCTTCGGTGGGGAGGGTTCGCAGTCCGCGGTGGTGTGGCGGGATGGCGAGGTTGACTGGGGGCCGGTGTTCGCCGAGGAGTTCCGGGGGCCGTGGCGAGAGTGGCCGATCAACGCGGCGCTGGACCGGCTGGGTGCGGTGAGTGGCGGCGGGGATTTGTTCGACGCGGTGGGGCTTGGCGCGGAACGGGATGTGGCCGACTGGGTGGCGCGGGGGCGTCAGTCGCCGACGAACCAGAGGTAGCTGCCGGGGGTGTGGGCGCAGTCGCGGAGCAGGTTGTCGAGGTCGCGGACGGCGGCGGACTGCTCGGGGGTGGTGCACTTGGCCAGCAGGGCAGGGATTTCGTGGCGGGCGGCTTCGGCTTCCTGTTCGTTGAACTGGGTGTTGCCGCATGGGTCGATCCAGGGGAGTTTGCCGGGGTCGGTCTCGCGCAGGGTGGCCAGCGCGTCGGCCAGGTCGTAGCCGTGGTCGTAGGAGCCGCGGAGCAGGGTGGCGCGGGAGGACTTCCAGCTGCGGGTGCTGGGGCGCTGGGAGTGCAGTTCGAGTTCGATGCCCATGGTCAGACCTCGGTGGTGGTCAGCGGAGGAAGTAGCCGGTGCCCTTCACGGTGTGCAGCATCGGGGGCGGGCCGAGTTTGCGGCGGAGCTGGGCGATCACCACGTCCAGCACGTTGGAGGCGGGGGCGACCAGTTCGTCCCAGGCAGCGGCGATCAGGTCGGGGCGGCTGACCGTGCCGCCGCCGGCCAGCAACAGGCGGTGCAGCACGGCGAATTCCTTGCCGGTGAGGTCCAGGCGGGCGCCGTCGCGGTGGGTCTCGTGCCGGGCCGGGTCCAGTTCCAGGCAGCCGTGGCGCAGGACCGGGACCGGGGTGCGGCCGGTGCGGCGGCACAGGCTGCGGACCCGGACCACCAGTTCGATCATCGCGAAGGGTTTGACCAGGTAGTCGTCGCCGCTGGCCAGGCCGTCGATCCGGTCGGCGACGCTGTCCCGGCCGGTCAGGAACAGCACCGGCACCGGCCAGCCGACGCTCCGGCGGGCCGCGACATAGGACAGGGCGTCGCCCGCGGGCAGCATCCGGTCGAACACCACGCAGTCGTAGGCGTTGACGCTGAGCGCCTCATCGGCTTCCGGCAGGTCGGTGGCGACGTCGACGGCGAATCCCGCGCCCCGCAGGGATCCCTCGACCGCGACCCGCAGGTTCTCGTCATCCTCGGTGACCAGTACCCGCACAGCGACAGACTGTAGCTGACCCGCTGCGCGTCGCGGGCCGGGATCAGCCGACGCGGTCCATCAACCAGCCGCGATCCGCCGCCTTGGCGCCGGCCTGGAACCGGCTGCGCGCGCCGAGCCGGTTCATGATGTCGGAGACCATCCGGCGGACCGTGCGTACCGAGATCCGCAGCCGGGCCGCGACCGACTCGTCCGTGCACCCGTCGAAGAGCAGGGTGAGCAGCTCGCGTTCGCGCACCGTCAACTCGGCCGCCTCCGGCAGATCCGAGGCGATCAGCGGCACCGCCGCCGGCCACACCCGCTCGAACAGTTCGGTGGTCGTGCGCACCACCCCGGCCAGCCGGAACATCGCGATCCGGCCCGGGTAGCCGTCGGTGCCCTCGGCGGGCAGCACGGCCACCGAACCGTCGATGACGAAGGCGTCCATCGGCACCTCGGGCAGCGTGCGCACCTCCGCCCCGGCCAGTGCCAGCGCGCTGAGCTGGAGCGATGCCCCCGGCGCGGTGCGGATCTGGTCGGTGACCAGCACCCGGTAGCGCACGCCGCGGCGCAGGTTGTCGTGGTCGATCTTGCGGAAGGTGGCCAGCGGGCGCGGGAACGCGGTGTTGCCGCGTCGGGCCACCAGCACCTCCCTGCTCGCACCGGCGAGCTGGGTGTCCACCGCGGTGGAGGTCGGGGCTGGGGCGCGGTCGGCCGGGCGCAGCAGGGAGAGCACGGGAGTCTGGCTGTTCACAGCGGGTTGCCTCCGATCGGCATGGTCGCGGCGAGGGCGCGGGCGTGGTGCCCGTCGAGTCGTTCCAGGCGTACGCCGAGGCGTTCGCCCAGGTAGGTCAGGTCGGCGGCGGCCGCGTCGACCACGGCGCCGTTGGTCGCGGCGATCCGGAGCACCGCGGTGGGCTCCCGGTCCTCGCCGGTGCTGACGGCCACCGTGATCGCCACCCCCGGCGCGGTGGCCAGCAGGCGTTCCAGCAGCGGACCGCGGTCCGAAGTGGACAGTTCGGCGAAGCCGGCGAGCCGGAATCCGGCCTGGGCCACCGCGCCCGCCCGCCAGAACCGCCAGTCCTCCCGGGTCTCGCCGCGGCCGGATCCGGTGTGGGTGAGCGCGGGCAGCACCGCCCGGAGGTCCTCTTCGGACAGTGCGTCGGCCGGCAGTCCGGCGCGGGTGAGCCTGCGCAGCACCCGGCGGACGGTGTTGGCCAGCGCGGTGGTCAGGTCCTCGTCCCGGCAGATGTCCGGATCCCGCAGCGCCCGCACCGCCAGCCAGGTGCGTGGCGGCCGGTCCCGCACCGGGCCGGTGTGCACGACCAGGCGGGCGCCGAACTCGGGCATGTCCGGATCCGGATCGGGCAGCAGCGCCCCGGCGGCCGCGGCACGCAGGAACTCGCTGTCGGCGGCCCGGGGTTGCAGCACCACGACCAGTTCGTCGGGATGGCTGAGCAGGCCGGCCGGGACACCGCCGATGGTGGCGGTGCGGGCGCGGGTGGCCGGGGCGAGCAGGGTCAGCAGGGCGGCCGGATCGTGTTCGGGGGCACCGAGATCGTGATCGCGGCGGCGGAGCGTGTGCCGGATCCGGGTGGCCAGCAGGGTGGTCAGCCAGCGGCCGCGGACCCGGATCGCGGTGAGCGCGAGCAGGGCGGCGCTGACGCCGAGCGCGGTGGCCAGCGGCCAGGGGCGGCCGATGGCGAGCACGGTGCTGATCGCGGCGAGCTGCCAGCAGAGGATGCGCAGGGCGGGGAGCTGGAGGCGGCGGGCCGTGCTGGGCGCCGCGGGTGGCGGCGGGGTTGGCGCGACCGGGCGGGGCTGGGTGTGGCGGACGGAGGTGGCGGCCGCGAGCACGAGTCCGGGGTGCGGGTTGGCTGGCGGCACGGGGCGGGTGACCGCGTGCGGCGAGGGGTGCACGGGGCGAGTGACGGCGTGCGGCGAGACCTGCGCCGGGAACGCGCCGCTGTGCTGGGCCGGGTGGGCCGGGCCGGTGTGCCGCGGGGGCGGCGCCGGGCGGGTGACCGCGTGCGGCGGTGCGGTGTTCGGCTGGATCGGGCCGGTGGTGCGGGTGGTCAGGCCGGTGGGCCAGCCGGGCTCGGGTGACCGGGGATGCTGCGGCATGGGTGCGCTCCTCACGCGACGCGGGCGTTGGACAGCGGGCGGGCGGTGCGGCGGGCCCGGTCGCGGATCAGCGGGTGGGTGCGGAAGCGGCCCGCGCCGGGGGCGTCCAGGAGGTGGTGGTCGGTGAGTTCCTCCAGCAGGTGCCGGGCCTCCGGCTGGGGCAGGCCCAGGTGCTGGGCGGCCTGGCGCAGCTCGAACTCCGGCGGCAGCGTGGCCAGGGTGTGGAAGGCGACCCGCGCGCCGGCGGAGAGTCGCCGGTACGAGCCGGTCACCTCGGGGGCCAGCTCGTCCCGGCCGCGGTCGGTGCCGAGCCAGTCGGCCAGGTCCGCGGTGCTCCACAGTGGACGGACGGCCAGCCGGGTGGCGGCGGCGTGCAGCGCGGCGGGCAGTCCGGCGCAGGCGGTCAGCACCGCGGTCAGCGGGGACAGCGCGGTCAGCGGCTGCTCGCGCGGGCCGGCCGCGGTGTGGAACAGACTGGCGGACTCGTTGTGCGACAACAGGGTCAGCGGGTACCGGGTTTCGCCGGGCAGCCGCCAGCCGCGGGTGCGGGTGGTGATCAAGGTCAGGCTGGCCGACGGGCCGGGCAGCAGCGGGCGGACCTGGTCGGCGTCGGCGGCGTCGTCCAGCACCAGCAGCACCCGGCGGCGGGACAGCTCCGAACGCCACAGCGCCGCGCACTCGTCGGCGTCGGCCGGGATGGCGGTGTGGCCGAGGCCGCGGAGCAGCCGGGCCAGCGCGTCGGCCGGGGTCAGCGGGTCGGTGTGGCCGCGCAGGTCGAGGAAGAACTGGCCGTCGGGGTAGCGGGCGGACAACCGGTGCGCGGCGTGGATGGCCAGCGCGGTTTTGCCCACGCCGGTCATGCCGTCGAGCACCACGGTCCCACCGGGAGCGGCCCGGTCCAGCGCGCTCAGTTCGGCGCCGCGGCCGGTGAAACCGGGGATGTCCCTGGGCAACTCGCGTCGCGGCTGGGCAGCGGTGTCGGCGGTGAGGGCCTGCTGGTGCGCCTGGGCCAGCGCGGGACTGGGATCCACGCCCAGCTCCTCGGCCAGCATCCGGCGGGCCTGGCGGAAGGCGGCCAGCGCCTCGGCCCGGCGGCCCGCCGCGTGCAGGGCGCGCACCAGGTGCGTCCACGCGCCCTCGCGCAACGGGTCGTCGGTGGTCAGCCCGCGCAGGATGCCGATCGCGGCCTGCGTCTCGCCCGCGGCGAGCTGGGCCTCGGCCAGGGTTTCGCGCAGTTCGCGGCGGGTCTCCTCCAGCCGGTCCGCGGCGGCCTGGAAGTCCGTGCCGGGCAGGTCCTCGAACGCCCGGCCACGCCAGTGCGCCAGTGCCGCGGTGAGCAGCGTGATCGCGGTGTGTGGATCGCCCCCGGCCAGTGCCGCGCGGGCCGCGCTCGCCTGCCCGGCCACCTGGTCCGCGTCCAGCTCGCCCGGCTCCACCCGCAGCCGGTACGCGCCGGGCCTGCTGTCGATCCGGGACCCGCTCGGCGCGGGCGGCAGCACCCGGCGCAGGCGGCAGATGTAGGTCTTGAGATTGGCCTCGGCCGAGGCGGGCACGGCCTGTTCATGCCAGGTCGACTCGATCAGACGGCCCACCCGTACCCACGCGTTAGGGTGCAGCAGCAAGGTAGCCAGCACCGTGACGGGCTTCCGCGCACCAAGCTCGAGCACCGCCCCAGCCGGGTCGCGGGCCTCGGTCGGGCCCAGTACGTGGAAGAGCAACATCCCCGCCCCCAATCGCGATCGCACTCACCATCCCTGCGGCCACATGAGGTTTCCATGACACGACCGGGATTGATCCCCGTGCGCGTTCTGGTGGTCGAGGACGACGATGACCTGCGCTTCGCCGTCGCCGCGGAGCTGCGGGCGGCCGGGCTGACGGTGGCCGAGGCCGCCGATATCGCCGCCGCCGACCAGGTCGTGCGCGCCGGTGAGCACGCCTGCGTGGTCTTCGACCGGATGCTGCCCGACGGCGACGCCATCACCTATGTGCACCAGCGGCGGCAGCAGGGCTGGGCTACCCCGGTGCTGTTCCTGACCTCGCTGGACAAGCTCGCCGACCGGGTCGCCGGGTTCGAGCACGGCGGTGACGACTACCTGGCCAAACCGTTCGCGGTGGCCGAGCTGACCGCCAGGGTGCTCGCGCTGTGCCGGCGCGCGGGCAGCGGCAGGCCCTCGGTGCTGCGGCACGAGGACCTGGAGATGGACTGCGCCCGCCGCGAGGTCCGCCGGGCCGGGGTGCTGCTGACCGTCTCCGACAAGGAGTTCGCCGTGCTGGAGCACCTGCTGACCAGGGCGGGCCAGGCGGTCTCCCGGACCGAGCTGATCGAGCACTGCTGGGACTCCAGCGCCGACCCGATGTCCAACGTGGTCGACGCGGTGGTCAAACGCCTGCGTGCCAAGCTCGCCGAACCCCGGCTGATCCACACCCTGCACGGTCGCGGCTTCCGGCTGGGCTCGGCGTGACCACCACCTCCGCCGAGGGGCTGCGCCGCCTCCGCCGCCTGCTCACCCTGCTGTTCACCGTGCTCAACGCGGCCGGGCTGATCCTGTTCGCCTACCTGGTGATCCGCGAGGACCGGCAGCAGGGCGAGCAGGCCATGGACGCCGAGCTGCGCCAGACCGGCGCGGTGGTGGCCCGGCTGGTCAGCTACCCCGGCATGCTCGACACCGAGCCGCTCGGCGACGACCAGCTCGACAACGCCTGCCCGCAGATCACCGTGCTGGAACGGCATCCCGACGGCTCCTGGACGACCAAGCACACCAGCAAGAAGCCCTGCGCCAAGGTGCCGGAGACCACGCTGACCAGTCTGGCCCGGCAGTCCGTCGACACTCACAGCATGATCAACAGCTACCAGCGTGGTGTCGGCGGCGAGCTGCTCAGGGTGTCGGTGGACGCGCTGAAGATCCCCACTGAGCGTTACGTGGGCGCGGTGGTCACCGCGATGGACGCGCGCGAGGTCGAGGACCGGCACGACCGGCGGGTGCTGATCGTGTTCGCGGTGGGCACGCTGCTGCTCGGCGCCTGCGCGCTGGCCGGGCACATCTTCTCCGGCCGGGCCATGCGCCCCGCGGTGGACGCGCTCGCCCAGCAGGAGGCGCTGCTCGGCGATATCGCGCACGACCTGCGCAAACCAGTGGCCGCGCTGCGCGCGCTGGCCGAGACCGCGCTGCGCAACCCGGACCAGCACGCCGAACTGCTGCCGCGCGCGGTCCGGTTGTCCGCGCGGATGGGCGGCATCATCGAGGGCCTGCTCATGCGGGCCCGCTTCGCCGCCGGGGTGCAGGAACTGGCCCGGCAGCCGATCTGGCTGGACCAGCTGGTCGCCGGGGTGGTCGAGGACACCCCGCCGGAGGGCGCGCGGATCACGCTGACCACCACCCCCAGCAAGGTCAGCGCGGATCCGGTGCTGGTGCAGCGCGCGGTGGCCAACCTGATCGGCAACGCCCTGCAGCACGGGCGGCAGCCGGGTGCCACGGCGGTGGTGCACGTCCACGTCACCGACAACCGGATCACCGTGGCCGACCAGGGCCCCGGCATCGACGCCGAACGCGCCGAACTCGCCCTGGACCGCTTCACCAGCGGCGGCGGGTCCAGCGGGCTGGGACTGGCCATCGTGCGCTGGGTGGCCCAGGCGCACGGCGGCACGCTGCGGGTGTACAACGCCGAGCAGGGCGGGGCGATCTTCGAGCTGGAACTCCCGGCGGGTGACTGAGCTGTGTACCGGCCGTGGATGAGCGGTATACCGGGTGTTCCTAGGCTGGGGCGGATGGACGTCGACGGGGGTTGGGAATGAGTGGCACTCAGGCCGGGCAGGTCTACTCGCTGATCGCGCGCAACGTGCAGTCGGTGCTGCGCGGCAAACCCGAGGTGGTCCGGCTGGCCGTGGCCGCGCTGCTGGCCGAGGGGCACCTGCTGATCGAGGACGTGCCGGGGCTGGGCAAGACCACGCTGGCCCGGTGCATCGCGCGCAGCATCGGCGGTAGCTGGAACCGGATCCAGTTCACCCCCGACCTGCTGCCCGGCGACATCACCGGCGTGACCGTGTACCACCAGAAGGAAGAGCAGTTCACCTTCCACCCCGGCGGCATCTTCGCCAACGTGGTGGTCGCCGACGAGATCAACCGCGGCACGCCCAAGACCCAGTCCGCGCTGCTGGAGGTCATGTCCGAGCGGCGGGTCACCGTGGACGCGGTCACCCATCCGGTGCCCAGCCCGTTCCTGGTGGTGGCCACCCAGAACCCGATCGAGATGGAGGGCACCTACCGGCTGCCCGAGGCCCAGCTCGACCGGTTCCTGATGCGGTTGGCGGTGGGTTACCCGGACGTCGACGCCGAGGTGCTGGTGATCATGAGCGACTGCGCGGGCGTCTCCCCGGACGACCTGCCCGCCGTGGTCGACATCCCGACCCTGGTCGCGGCGATCACCGAGGTCCGCAAGGCGCACCTGGACCGCGCGGTGGTCGAGTACGCCGCCCGGCTGGCCGGGGCCACCCGCGAGCACACCGCGGTCCGCTTCGGCGCGAGCCCGCGCGGCAGCATCGCGCTGGTGCGCGCGGCCCAGGCGATGGCCGCCACCGAGGGGCGCAACTTCGTCACCCCGGATGACATCAAGGACGTCGCGGTGCCGGTGCTCGCGCACCGCCTGGTGCTCACCGCCGACGCCGAGCTGAACCAGCGCGGCCCGGCCGAGATCGTGGCCGACGTGCTGGCCGCGACCCCGGCCCCGGCGCTGAACCAGAGCACGCGCTAGTCGCGGCAGGTCGCTCCGTTGATGGCCCTGATCTGGCTCTTGTGGACCGCGCCGCTGCTGGAACCGCTGACCTGGAAGCAGTACTTGAGATTCGGGTCGATGTCGACCGTGAGGCTGGTGCTGCGCTGCAGTGTGGACATGTCGGCCCGGTCCTGGTTCTCGCGCGCCACGGCGACCGAGAAGTACATCGCTTCACTGCTGTGCCAGTTCAGTTCGACCTTGTTCCCGCGCACCACGGGCTCTTTCAGCACGATCTCCACCGGCTTCTCGGCGGTCGACGGGGTGGCGCTGGCCGGGACCGGGCCGGGCGGCAGGGCCATCTCGGCCGGGTCCTCGCTGATCAGCAGCACCGCGCCGACGGCGAGCACGGCGAGCACGCCGACGCCGCCGAGCACCAGCCCGGTGCGGCTGGCTGGGCGTTCGGGCCGGGCCGGGCCGGAGATCACCAAGGGGGCGCCGCGGGGTTGCGGGGGCGCGGGGGTGGCCTTGTCGGACTGGGTGGTGTTCCGGTGGTGGGGTGCGGAGGCGTCCGGGAAGTTGTCCGCGGGCAGGTCGGGGCGGTCCGCGGCGAGTGGGCCGGGGTCGGCCGCGGCCGGGGCGCCGGGGGCTGACGAGCCGGGCTGGGGCGCCGGGCGCCTGCGGCCGGTCGCGGAGTTGCCGGGATAGCCCGCGACGGGCTGGCCGGGGCGAGCGGCGGGTCCACCGGGCTGGTGCGGACCCGGCGTGCCGTGGGGCGGCGCGGGGCGATAGGCCGGGACCTGCTCGGCGAAATCGTCGAACCCGCGCCCTTGCGTCGTCGGTCGCGCGGTCCGCGTCTCCGGGCCGCCGATCCGGGCCAGCCACTCCGAGACCACCGCGGCCTCGGCCGGGCGCAGCGCCGGATCCTTGCTCAGCAACGCCGACACCACCGCCACCAGCGCCTCGGGCACGTCCGCCCGGTTCAGCGGCGGCACCGGCGTGCCGAGCACACGCAGCATCCGCTCACCCTCCGGCTCGCCGATCGCGCCAGGGTGCGGGGACTCCCCGGACAGAGCCAGGTGCAGCAGCGCGCCCAGGCCGTAGAGGTCCGAGCGTTCGTCCACGGTGCCGTCACGCAGGGTTTCCGGGGCGGCGAAGTCGATGCCGGTGCGCTGGTCGCGGGGGTAGGCGCGGCGCAGGGTGAGGCCGAGGTCGGCGAGCACGGGTTCGCCGGTGGGGCGGAACAGCAGGTTGCCGGGGGTGACGCCGCCGTGCACCAGGCCGGCGCCGTGCGCGGCGGAGAGCGCGGTGGCCACGGCGCGGCCCAGCGCGATCGCGTCCGGCACGGACAGCCTGCCGCAGCTGGTGACCAGCTCGCGCAGGGACTGCGAGCACAGCTCCATCCGCAGCGCGGTGCGGCCGTCGGGGGTGTCCTCGACCGCGTCGGCGACCAGCACCGGCGCGCGGTCGCGCAGACCGGCCAGCCGGGCCAGTTCACGGTCCAGCTCGGCGCGGGTGCGCTTGGGCAGTTTGGCCGGGAAGACCTTCAGCGCGTACGCCTCCCCGGTGTCCGCGCGCACCCCGGCGTACACCGTGGCCACCGGACCGTCCCCGAGCAGAACCAGTTCCTCGGGCCCGTTGCTGGTCATCGCGGGCTCCCCTCCAGCTTTTCGCTCCGGCGCCAATCATCCGTCCGCACCGGTGATGGCCGCTAGCTGCCGACCCGGTTCCCCGTCGCGGCGCTCCACCAGATCGTAGGAAAGACGAACCACAGGTGCGTGCCGGGCGGCAGCTTGTTGCCGCACCGGCCGGTGCGAGGAGGTAGGCCGATGACCACGACCGGGCTGGTGCGAGTGACGGTCGCCGCGCCGCACCGGCGCATCGACATGGCGCTGCCCGAGCAGTCCAGCGTCGCCGAGATCGTGCCGGGGCTGTTGCGGCACGCGGGGGAGCACCTCGCCGACGACGGCGCGGGCGACGGCGGCTGGCTGCTGCGGCGCGGTGACGGCTCGCCGCTGGAACTGGGGCGCACGCTCGGCTCGTACCGGATCCGGGACGGCGAGGTGCTGCACCTGACCTCGCGGCGCACCGAATGGCCGGAGCTGGAGTACGACGACCTGGTCGACGCGATCGCCGACGGGGCGGGCCGGGCCGGGCGGGCCTGGAGCGCGCGGCACACCCGGCGGGCCGCGCTGACCGTCGGCGGCGTGGTGCTGCTGCTGGGTCTGGCGGTGGTGCTGCGGGCCGGACCGCCCTGGCCGATGCCCGGTTTGTGGTCACTCCTGGTGAGTTTGGCGCTACTCGCCGTGGGTGCTACGTTGGCCAGGACCGCGGGAGACGCGGTGGCCGGCGCGGTCTTCGGGGCGCTGGCGCTGCCGTACTCCTTCCTCGGTGGAGCTTTGCTCCTGGCCGGCAGCCACCCGCTGCTGGACCTGGGCGCACCCCAGGTGCAGGCGGGCAGCGCGGCACTGTTGCTCGGGGCAGTGCTCGGTCATCTCGGCACCGCACACGGACTGCCGGTCTTCGCCGCGGCGGCGACCAGTGGACTGCTCGGCGTGCTGGGCGGGGTGCTCGCGAGCCTGGATGTCTTCGATGGCGCCCAGGCGGCCGCGATCGTGGTCGGCGCGGTGCTGGCGTTCTCCCCGATGCTGGCTCCGCTGGCGATCCGGCTGGCCAGGGTGCCGATGCCGGTGCTGCCGCGCACCACCGCGGATCTCATTCGGGATGATCCGCAACCGCCACGACCGGCGGTGTACCAGGCGGTGTCGCGGGCACACGGGTTGCTGACCGGCATGCTGGTCGGCGCCGGGCTGGTGGCCGTGCTCTGCCAGGTGGTGCTGGTGCGCAGTGGCCGCACGTCCGCGTTGTGGCTGCTGGTGGTGCTCACACTCGGGTTCCTGCTCCGGGCGCGGCTGTATCCCGTGCTGTGGCAACGGATTCCGTTGCTGGGCGCGGGGGTGTGCGGGGCGGTGTGCCTTGCGCTCGGTCCGTTGCTGGCCGGGCGGGTGGCCATCGCCGGTGCGGTGCTGCTCGTGGTCGGCGGGCTGATCGTCTTCGGCGGTCTGCGGCACAGCACCGGTCCGGCGAGTCCCTACCTCGGGCGTTATGCCGAGCTGTTCGAGGTGGCGGTGGTGCTCGCCGTGGTCCCGGTGGTGTGCGCGGTGCTGGACCTGTACGCCTACCTGCGCGGGCTGGGCGGCTGAGATGGCATCGAGTCGCGATCAGCTTCAGGCACACCAGTTCCTGGCCCAGCGGGCGATCTCCGCGCTGGTCACCAGGGAGACCGATCCGGAACAGCCACCGTTCCGGCGGCCGAGCGTGTCCGCACTCGGCAGCATCGCGCTGGCGGTGATCATCCTGGCCGGCTTCGGCGTGTACGGGCTGATCGTGCCGGGCGGCAAGGACGCCTGGCGTTCCGGCGACGCGGTGATCGTGGAGAAGGAGACCGGGGCGCGGCTGGTGTACGTGGACGACAGGCTGCGGCCGGTCACCAACCACACCTCCGCGTTGCTGGCGCTGGGCAAGTACGCGCCGACCATGGACGTCTCGCGGAACTCCCTGGTCGGGGTGCCGCGGGCGCCGCGGATCGGGCTGGTGGACGTGCCGGATGGGCTGCCGGGCAAGGAGCGGGTGCTTGGCGGCGGCTGGAGCATGTGCTCCCAGCCCGCGGTGGACAGCACCGGCGCGGCGGTGCACGAGTCGGTGCTGCTGGTCGGCCAGCCACCCCCGGGCGGTCGGCTGCTCGGCGATGCCGCGCTGCTGCTGGAACTCCCGGACAAGGGGGACTGGCAGCTGGTGTGGCGCGGGCACCGGCACCGGATCGCCCAGGCCGACACCGGCGCGGTCCGGCTGGCACTGCAACGCGGTCCGCTGCTGCGGGCGGGCGCCGCACTGGTGGACAACCTGCCCGCAGGCGAGCCGATCGGGCCGATCTTGTTGCCGGACACCGGAAAACCGAGCACCGCGGTGCCCGGCAAACCGGACCTGCGGATCGGCGAGCTGGCGCTGGTGCGCACCTCGGGCGAGGTGACCCAGCACTACCTGGCCGAGGCCGACCGGCTGCGCCCGATCTCGGCCCTGCAGTACGAGATCCAGCGCGCGCACAAACCCACCGCCGAGGCCCTGGGCGGCGAACTGAACGGCATCACGTTGAGCCCCTTGGCCGTCAGCGGCGCCCGGCTCGCCGCCGCGACCCCAGCCAAGGCAGGCCAGGCCCCAGACAAGCGCCCGGAGTTCGCCGGTTCGGCCGCAGGCGCGCCCACCGTGTGCGCGAGCTTCGCACCCGGCCAGCAGGTGCCCGGTGTGACGGTGGATCCCGTGCTGCCACAACGAGATCCGGCCCTGCTGACCACCCGCCGCACCGACACCGGCCTGCCCCTGGCCGACCGGGTCCTGGTCCCGCCGGGCTCAGTGGCCCTGGTCGAGGCGCTACCCAGCCCAACCGCCCCGGTCGGCACCCTGTCCCTGGTCAGCGACCAGGGCCGCAACCACCCGCTGGCCGCCCCGGACGTGCTGGCGATGCTTGGGTACGAGGGGGTTGTGCCGGTGCGGATGCCCGCCGGGCTGGTCTCGCGCATCCCGTTGGGCAGCGGACTGGATCCGCAGGCCGCGAAACGTTCGTAGGCGAGGACAACCGAGGTCGAGTGGCCGATGCGCCACCATGAGCGGGATTCGTGCGCATGGTGGCGCATCGGCATTGGCCCGCCCGCCCAGCCCCGAAAACACCGTTGCCCCGCCCGGAAAACCGGGCGGGGCAACGGCTTTCGCCGATCCGTCAGCGAGACCGGCGACGTCCACGCGGCTGCTCGGGCTGCACCACGGCCGAGGCCGCCGGTGCGCCCTCGACGCGCCACATCTCCTCGTCCAGCAGTTCGATCGTCGTGGTCTCCTCCGCACGGCGTCGCCGGGACCCGGTCGGCACCGCGGCGACTCCCGCGGACTGCCCGCCCAACCGGGCCGGGACGCCGGGAATGCCCCGCTTGACGCCCTTGCCCGGCGCCGTGCCCGCGTTCTTCGCCGCGCCGCTGCCGGGTTTGGGCTGGTTGCCGCCCACGCCGGCGCCGCCCAGTGGCGGGGCCATCGGGGGGATGCCCGCGCCCCGGGACAGGGAGTTGGCGGCGTTGGTGCTGCCGGTGGTGCCCGCTGCGGCGACCGGGGCCTCTGGGGGTGGGGCCAGGTTGACCGCGGCGCCCATGGCGGCGGCGCGGGGGATGGGTGGCGGGCCGAGGATGCCCGAGCCCTTGAGACCGGGCGGTTTGACCCCGCCGCCCCTTGCCCCGGCCAGGCCGCCCGCGCCGCCCAGGCCACCGGTGGGGACCGGGGGGAGCAGGGGGAGGGGCGGGGTGTTGACGGGGGGCGGGAGGGACGGGAGCGGGGGTGGCACGGTGGGTTTGGGCACTGCTGGGGTGGGTGTGCCGCCGGCGAGGCTGGGGCCGCCGGGGGGTGCGGGTGGAGCGCCGGGTGGGCTGCCTGGGGCTCCGCCGGGTGCGCCGCCGGGGGGTGCGCCCGCGGGGCCGCCGGGAGGGGCACCTGCCGGGCCGCCGGGGGGTGCGCCGGGTGGGGCGCCCGTGGGGGCGCCGGGGGCGGCGTCGGTGGCGTTGGCTGGGGAGTTGGGGGCGGCGGTGTTCTGGGGGCCGCGCCAGTCGGTGCCCAGGGCGTTGCGGGTGGCTTCGGCGGTCTGGGTGAACAGGGCGGCGAGCTGGTTCATCGGGACGCCCGCGTTCTGGCTGGCCTGCCTGCGCAGTTCGGCCTCCATGGCAGGAGCCTGTTGGATCGCTTTCTGGAACCACTCCCAGGTCGCCATGACGCCGGCGTGGGCCTGGGGCAGGGCGACGGCGAGGTTGGCCAGCGAGGAGGCGGGTTCGGTGGCGATGCGTTCGGTCCAGTCGGTCAGCGAGGTCACGCCGGCCTGGACCTGGTCGCCGAAGAGGTGGCCGGCGCTGTCCAGCCAGTGCTGGCCCAGTTCCTGACCCCGGCCGTGCAGGTCGGTACTGGCCTGGCTCAGCTGGTTGTGCAGCGCGGTCCACATCTCGCGGGCCTTGGTGACCTGCTGGACGCGGCCGCCGCCGATCTCCGCCTCGATCAGCTGGACCTGCTGCTCGATCTCCATCGTGGTGTAGTCCATGACCTCCCCCTCACCCGGTCCGCTCGCCGGTCGGCATCTGCCGGGCGCTGTCGCGGTCCTGGCCCGAGTACTCCTCGGCCGCGCCGACGGCCAGGCCCTTGTACGCGGTGTAGCCTTGGTCCACCGCCGTGGTGAACGCCTCGACCTTGGTCACCGCCTCGGTGTGCGCGGCGCCGAACGCGGTGCCTTCTTCCATGCCGCCGCCGGCGCCCTGGGCGCTGGCGGCGCCGGCGGCGCGGACCGCGGTGAAGTCCGGTTGGCGTAGCTGGTCGGCGAAATCGCGCATCGCGCTGATCCGGCCGTTGATGTGCCCCGGTGGTGCGGACATCTGGATCTCCCCTCTCGGATGGGCTTGTGGGTCACGCCTCGCCGGGTGGCAGCCAGGCGAGTTGCACCAGGCGGGCCGAGTCGCGGCGGTCGACCAGCCAGCCGCGGCCGGGCGGCAGTTTCTCCGCCTTCAGCCCGCCCAGCAGCGGTCCCTCCTCCTTGTCCCCGGACAACATCAGTCCGGGTGAGCCGACATCGCGGAGCCTGGTGAAGAACTGCTCGAACATGGCCCGCCCGGCCCCGCCGGTGCGCCGGGCCAGCACCACGTGCAGGCCGACGTCACGGCCCTGGGGCAGGTAGTCCAGCAACGGCAGCATCGGGTTGTCGTACTGGCTGGCGACCAGGTCGTAGTCGTCGACCAGCACGAAGATCTCCGGGCCCGCCCACCAGTTCCGGGTGCGCAGCTGTTCGGGCGTGATGTTCTTGCCCGGCAACCGTTCGGTGAGCGCGGTGGCGGCCTCGGTCATCAGCCTGCCGGTGGTGGCCTTGTCGGTGCCGTAGCCCAGCAGGTAGGGCGCGCCGACCTCGCCGAGCAGGCCGCGGCGGTGGTCGATGAGCACGATCCGGGCCTGCTCCGGCGTCATCGTCTCCTGGATGCGGCGGGCCAGCACCCGCAGGAACGTGGTCTTGCCGGACTCCGGGCCGCCCAGCAGCAGGTGGTGCGGATCGGCCTTGTAGTCCCAGTGCACCGGCGCGAGATCGCGTTCGGCGATGCCGGTGACCAGGCGGTGCTGCTCGTCCATGGCGATCAGGTCGGGGTAGGACAGGCTGGCGGGCAGCATCCGGACCTTGGGCGCGCGCGGACCGTGCCAGCCGCGGGCGACGCCGCTGACCAACTCGGCGACCCCGGCGGGCAGATCACGCGGATCGTTGCCGCCGTCGATGCGCGGCAGGGCGAGCAGCAGCTGGTGTTTGCCCATGCTGACGCCGCGGCCGGGCGCGTTCTCCGGCACCGCGCTCGCGCTGGCCCGGTCGACCATGGTGTCCAGCGGATCGCCCAGGCGCAGCTCGATCCGGCTGCCGAACAGGTCGCGAATGTTGGGCCGCAGGTCGAAGGAGCGGCCGCAGGCGGCGAGCACGTGGATGCCGTAGGACAGGCCGCGCGCGGCGATGTCGGCGACCGGGTCCTCCAGGTCCTCGAACTCCTTGCGCAGCGTGGCCCAGCCGTCCACCACCAGGAACACGTCGCCGTGCACCTCCTCGGCGAACCGGCCCTCCGCGCGCAGCCTGCGGAACTCGGCCATGCCGTCGATGTCGTGCTCGGCGAAGAGCCGTTCCCGGTGGGTCAGCGCGGTGACCACCTCGGCCACCGTGCGCCGCACCGCGCCGGCGTTCTGCCTGCCAGCCACCCCGCCCACGTGCGGCAGGCCGGTGAGGGCGCCGAGGCTGCCGCCGCCGAAGTCGAGGCAGTAGAACTGGACCTCGCGCGGGGTGTGGGTGAGCGCGAGGCTGGTGATCAGGGTGCGCAGCGCGGTGCTGCGGCCGCTGTGCGGGGCGCCGACGACCAGGGCGTGCCCGGTCGCGGCGGACAGGTCCAGCACCAGGTGCTCGCGCCGCTGCTCCAGGGGCCGGTCCACGATCCCGGCCACCGCGAGCAGCCGCCCGGCCAGCCGCGGTTCGGTGATCCCGAGGCCGCGGATCGGGTCCTCGACCGGGGTGCCGAGCAGCTGGTCCAGGGACGGCGACTCGGCCAGCGGGGGCAGCCAGACCTGGTGTGCCGGCACGCCTTTGCCCTCGAATCGTTCGACCAGCACGTCCAGCAGGCTCTCCCCGACGCCCTCGTCCGGGTCCTCGGGCGCGGTCACCACCGGCGTGGTGTCGGCGGGCGGGGCGAGGTAGGCGGTGGAGTAGGCCATCAGCCGGGGCGCGCGCGGTCCGGCGCCACTGGAACCGGCCTCGGCGCGGCGGTGCACGCCGGAGACGTAGGCCGAGCGGAACCGCACCATCGGCTCGGTGCCCGACTTCAGGAAGCCGTGTCCTGGCGCGCGGGGCAGCGCGAAGGCGTCGCCGACGCCCAGCACCACCCGGCTTTCCGCCTCGGAGAAGGTGCGCAGCCCGATCCGGTAGGACAGGTAGGTGTCCAGGCCGCGCAACCGGCCCTCCTCCAGTCGCTGGCTGGCCAGCAGCAGGTGCACGCCCAGTGCCCGGCCGATCCGGCCGATCTGCACGAACATGTCGATGAAGTCCGGTTTGGCCGAGAGCAGTTCGCTGAACTCGTCGCACACCACGAACAGCGTGGGCACCTCCGGCAGCGGCGCGCCCGCCGCGCGGGCCTTCTCGTAGTCGCGCAGCGAGGAGAAGTTGCCGGCCGCGCGCAGCAGTTCCTGGCGGCGGATCAGCTCGCCGTTGATGGCGTCGGTCATCCGGTCGACCAGGGGCAGTTCCTCGGCCAGGTTGGTGATCACCGCGCTGGTGTGCGGCAGCCGGTCCAGCTTGGTGAAGGTGGCCCCGCCCTTGAAGTCGATCAGCGCGAAGTTCAGCGAGCTGGGCGGGTGGGTCACCGCCAGCGCGAGCACCAGGGTGCGCAGCAGTTCGCTCTTGCCCGCGCCGGTGGCGCCCACCAGCAGCCCGTGCGGGCCCATGCCGTCCTGCGCGGACTCCTTGAGGTCGATCTCGATCGGGGTGCCGTCGGCGCGCACGCCGAAGCGGATCCGCAGCTTGTCCCGGTTGGGCCGCTGCACCCAGGTCCGGGTGGGGTCGAACAGGTATGGGTCGCCGATGTCGAGCAGTTCGCCCAGTCCGAGCGAGGCGCTCAGCGGCTGTTCACCGCGGCCGCCGTCGGCGCCACGCAGCGGGGCGAGCTGCCGGGCCAGGCCCTCGGCGGCGATCGCGTCCAGCTCGTCGGCCACGCCCAGTTCGGTCTCACCGTCGATGGTCTCGCTGGTCAGCGTGCCGTCCGCGGCCACCTCCAGCACCACCGCGGCCCGGTCCAGCGCCCGCGGCGGCAGCGTGGTCAGGTCGAGCACGGTGACGCCTTCCACGCCGCCGCCGGTCATCAGGTGGTCCGAGCCGATGGTCGAGCCGCCGTCGATGACCACCACCAGGTGCGGTTCACCGCCGGGGTGCCCGGCCTCCGGGTCGAACCGGCGGCGCTGGGCCAGCAGGTCCTCCAGCATGGCCTCGATGCCGGGCACGGTCGGCGCGACCAGCCGCAGCGGGCCCAGCGCGTCGGTCTTCTCCGGGTGCAGTGCGTGCGGCAGCCACTTCACCCACTCCCAGTCCGGGCGCTCGTCCCGGCCCGCACACACCGCGATCCGCAGGTCCTCCGGGGTTTGCAGGGTGGCCAGCGAGGCGACCAGGGCCCTGGCCAGGCCGACCACCCGGTCGCTGTCGCCGCGCAGGTGGATCCGGCCGAACCCGGTGACCGCGATGGCCAGCGGCAGGCCGGGGATGGCGGTGAAGGTGCTGATGAACCGGCGCAAAGCCAAGGCGGACAACGGTTCCAGCTGTTCGAGGGGTTTGGTGTCCGGCGCGATGATCGCGGTGGACAGGCTCTGCGCGCCTGCTCCGATCCGGGCCACCGCGAAGTCCGGGTCGTCCCGGCGGCGTTCCCACAGCCGGTAGCTCGCGGCCACCGACCACAGCGCCCGCGGTTCGGGGTGCAGGTAGGCCAGCGCGTCCCGCTGCCGGTGCGCGGTGCGCCGCACCCGCAGCCGGTGCTGGGCCAGTCCACGCAGGTAGGACCGCCTGGCAAGGCCCATTTCGCGTTTGCTGGGGCCGCCGCCGGTGACGAAGGTCATCACGATCATGCCGACCGCGGCCACCCCGAACAGGCCGAGGACGACGTACCGCAGCGTGCCCGCGGCCGAACCGGAGAACAGCAGCACGGACGCGCCGAGCACGGCGATCATCGGCAGCATCATCAGCGCCTGCTGCCACTGCCTGCCCGCCGGCGCCGGGATCTCCGGCGGCGCGTCGATGACCAGCTCGCCGGAGGGCAGCTCGGGCGCGGGTCTGCGCTGCGGCCGCCGCACCACGATCGTCGCCACGGATTCCTCCTTCATCGGCTGGGGAATCCGATCGTCCTGGAATGCGTGGGCCGGGAAATGGCGGTGGCAGGAAGGTGCCGTGACCGCCGTGCGATGCCGCGCTCCGCTTTAGCGTCAGGTCGACCGGAATACACGGCATTGGCCGTCCGAATGAGGGGAGCCCGCATGTCCGGGCAAATTCACGGTGCGGTAAGCGGAATCGCGCAGACCGGTACCGCCGCCACGAACATCGCGCAGAGCATCGACGGTCACCGGCAGCGGGCCACCGCCCAGGCCGACGCGCTCAGCGGCGCCTGGGAGGGCCAGGCCAAGGTCAGCTTCGACCAGGCCTTCGACAACTGGGTGACCGGGGTGCAGCGGGTGGTGGCCTCGCTGACCGAGCTGGGCGAGAACGTCACCTTCGCCTCGCGCACCTACGAGCAGCAGGACCAGGACTCCGCCGGTGGTTTCGCCGGACTGACCACCACCTGAGCCGCTCGCGTACTGATCTGATTGCGTTCTGAACAGGGGAGCAGGAAATGGTAGACGTCGTTCGCGGAAACTTCGGACAGCTCGATGGATTCGCGCAGCAGTTGCTGGGCACCATCAACCAGATTCAGTCCGAGATGGACCAGATGGCCCAGGCCGCCGGAATCACCGGTTCGGACTGGACGGACACCGGTGGTGGCGAGTTCGGCGGTGTGCACGATGCCTGGAAGGCGGTCAGCCAGCAGCGTCAGGAGCTGGTGGAGCAGATCCGCGGCGGTGTGCAGAACACCAACACGAACCTGCAGACCGCGTTGCAGCAGTCCATCTCGCGGATCGGCAGCACCTCGATCGGCTGACCTCGGCACCCAGGCCCCGGTCCGCGCCAGCGGCGGACCGGGGTTTGTGGTGTGTCAGCGTTCCACCGGCGGGGGCGGCAGCAGGAACACCTGCTCGGGCAGCTCCTCCCGGACCGGGGCAGCGGGCAGTGGATCGGTGGTGCTCGCGGCCCAGCGCCTGCGGCGGCCGCGCGGCAGCACCACCGCGATCAGCACCGCCAGCACCGCCGCGCCCACGGCTGCCGCGGCGCCGGCCTTGGCCTGCTCGCCCGCGTCCCGCCACCAGGCTTCCGCGCTGAGCCGGGCCACATCCGGCGCGGGATGGGTCAGCGGCGGCACCGGCACCGGGGCCACCGCGGACAGGCCGTCGGTGACCGCGCGATACGGGTCGACCACGCCCGCGCCGTAGCCCGGACTGCCCTTGCCGCCGCGCGCCGGGGTGGCGGTGGCCAGCAGTCGCCGGGTCACCTCGGCCGCGGACAGCTCCGGCCAGCGGGCGCGGACCAGCGCGGCGGTCCCGGCCACGAACGGCGCGGCGAAACTGGTGCCGGTGAAGTAGGTGTGCCCGCCGGCGCGGGTCGGGCCGAGCACGCCTGCCCCTGGCGCGACCAGGTCCACGAAGTCGCCGAGCTGGGAGGCGGGCAGTTTCGCGCCGTCGATGTCGATCGCGCCTACCCCGAGCACCCCGGGGTAGGCGGCCGGGTAGGAGGGCCGGGAGGCGAGCGGGCTGTCCGGCTGCTGGTTCCCGGCCGCGGCCACCACCAGCACGTCCTTGCTGACCGCGTAGGCCACCGCGTCCCGGATGTGCCCGTTGTCCACCGGCCCGGACACCGACAGGTTGAGCACCTTGACGCCCTGGTCCACCGCCCACCAGATGCCGCGGGCCAGCACCACCGGGTCGATCGCGGCCGCGCCGCCGTTGTCGGTCAGGTCCCGGTCGCTGACCCGCACCGGCAGGATCCGCGCGCCCGGCGCGATGCCGCGGAACCCGATCCGGTCCGCCTCGCCTGCCGCGATGATCCCGGCCACCGCGGTGCCGTGCGAGACGCAGTCGAAGTTGCCGGGCAGGCCGCCGAGGTAGTAGAAGTCCCGGCCCCGCAACACCTTTGACGCCAGCTGCGGGTGATCGGCGTCCACTCCCGAGTCCACCACGGCCACTGTCACCCCGGCCCCGTCGCTGAACGGCCAGGCCCGGTCCGGGGCCAGAACCTGTTGGGCCCACGGCAATTGCGCGATCTCCGGCCGAGCAGGGGTGGGGTTGTGGCAGGTGCCGGGCGGCGGCGCGGCCAGGGCGAGCCCGCCGCCCGCGCCGAGGCCGAGCAGCGTGGCCGCCAGGAAAACGGTGGCGTGCAGGCGAATGCGTCCCATCCTGCGATGGTCCGGCCTGGCGGGCCCGCGCGGCCGGGCCTGGCCGCAAGCTGTCAGCGTGCGCCGGATCCTGTTGCGCCGCAGCACACTTGGCCTCTCGAACCCGGTGCAGGAGGAACAGTGACCGATCAGGGGATCCAGCAGCTGGCGGATTCGGTGCGCAGGCTGCGCGAAGGCATGCGGGACATCACCGGCACCGCCGACTCACCGGACGGGCTGATCAGCGCGACCGTCGGCGCCCGCGGTGAGCTGCTGGAACTGGAGCTGAACCCGCGCGTGTACCGGCAGCCCGATTCGGAGCTGCTGGCCGCGGACATCGTGGAGACCATCCAGCGCGCGGTGGCCGCGGCCCAGCGGGAGGTCTTCGAGCTGGTCAAGGAGTTCCTGCCGATGGACGCCGATCCGGCGAGCACCGACCTGGACTTCGACCCGTTCCTGCACGCCGTCTCGGACCAGCGCAAGACCTGGGTCTAGGCCGGGCCCAGCCGGATGACCGCGACCCCGTCGCGCACGGCCACGACCTGGGTGCGCAGCCCGTTGGTGGTGAGCCAGCCGCCGGTCCTGGCCACCACGAAGGTCATCGCCGGGGAACCGGCGGTGGCGCCGACCAGCGAGCACTGCACGCCCTGGTCGCAGTTGAACTCGATCCGGCCACTGGGGAAGGTCAGGTTCAGCGTGACCGAGTCCGCCTCGATCTTGGCCACCCGCACCGTGCCGACCTGCTGCTTGACCAGGTTGATCGTGGCGGGTTTGTCCAGCAGCACCTCGCAGGTCCCGTCCGTGCAGGCGCGCAGATTGCTGCCGTCGGCGGCCGCGGTGGGCAGCGGCGCGGGCGGCGGTGGTGGCGGGGTGCTGCTGGAACTCGGTGCGGTGCTGCTGGCGGGCGTCGTCGAGGAGGTGGCCGGGGCGGGCGCGGTCGTGGCGCACCCGCCCAGCAGCAGCGCGGCAACGCCCGCCAGCAGGGGGAGACAGGTTCGGTTCACCGCCTCATGCTGGCCAGACCGCCGCTGCGATGGGGCGGTCTGGCCGGAAGCTGTCAGGCGGTGCGCGGATCCAGCGCGGCGCGCAGCCGGTCGCGGAGGGATCCGTTGCGGGACAAGCTCTTGCGCACCTGTCGCTCGGCGTCCCAGGCTCGGTCGGTCAGCTCGGCGGTGGCCGGGGCGCCGGACCACAGCGCGGTGTCCACGGTGCCTGCCAGCAGCCGCAGGGTGTCCACGGTGAACCGGTCGGCCAGCGGCGCGGCCGCGATGGCCAGATCGCGCACGGTCATGCCAGGGGTCACCGGGATCCGGAAGGCGCGCAACCGGTCCCGCACCTCGGCCACCGCCCCGGTCACCGCGGCCGCGCCGGTGGCCCGGCGCCGTCGCCAGCGCCGCAGCAGCCGCCACAACGGCACTCCGGCCAGCCACAGCACCGGCAGCGCGAGCACCAGTCCGAGCAGCGACCACCACAGCCACTGCCAGCCACCGGCGGCCGTTTCCTCTTCGCTGTCACCGGTTCCGGTGGCGGGCAGGTCGGGGTCGCGCAGGTCCGCTGGCGCGGGCAGCTTCTGCCGGGCCTGATTGGTCAGGTCGGCCAGGCCGCCGCTGTCGGCGTTGCTGTCCCTGGCCGCGGTTTTGGTCGGGTCCAGTGCCACCCAGCCGAAGCCCTGCACCGCGACCTCGGGCCAGGCCAGCACATCCCGGTTGCGCACCACCCGCCGTCCGTCCGCGGTGGCGGTGGCCGGTGCGGCGAAACCGACCGCGACCCGGGCCGGGATGCCCAGCAACCGGGCCAGCGCGACGTAGGCGGTGGCGAACTGCTCGCTGGTGCCTTCCTTGTCCTCCAACAGGAACTTCCGGATCTGCGGCCAGCCGTGCCCGGTCGGCAGCTCGTTGCTGACGGACACCTTGTAGTGCTCGGTGAGGTAGCGCTGCAATTGCAGGGCGGACTGGAAGGTCGCGCGCAGTCCTTTGGCGGCCTCGGTGGCCAGTTCGGCCACGCCGGGCGGGATTTCGCCGATGTCGTCCCGCCAGCCGGGCACCTCCGGGTCGATCGCCGCGTCCAGGAGCCCCTCGGCCTGGGGTTCCCACCAGGCGAGCCGGTAGTTGGTGATGCCGCCGGGTCCGAACAGCATGCCGTTGTCCGGGCCCACCAAGGGATCCAGGCCGGTCACCGCGGCGGGCCAGGGCTGGCTGGGCAGCCAGCGCCCGCTGCCGGGCAGCGTGGTGATGTCGGCTTCCCGGCGTTGCGGGTCGAGCAGGCCGGGTGGCGGCGCGAGTTCGGCGCCCAGGCGCTGGAAGTACTCGTCGGGCCGCCAGTTCGTCCCGTCGAAGTGGGTCAGCACCACCGTGGTCCAACGGTCCACCTTGGCCGAGCCGGTGTAGGAGAACACCGTCCGGTCCGGGGCGCGCAGCCGGGCCGCGATCTCGTCCAGGGGACTGGCGGTGGGCGCGGGCGGCAGCGGCGTGGTCCGCTCGTCCTTGAGCGAATAAGCCGGGCGCCCCAACGGATCCGCCAGCACCGCGAGTCCCGAGCCGGCCAGCGCGGCGCCGATCACCGCGGCCAGCGCCACCGGCCGCACCCGCCCGCGCACCAGCGTCAGCACGCCGGCGGCGGCGTAGCCCAGCGCGGCGGCCACCGCGAGTCCTTCGGGCGCGGGCGCGTAGAGCTGGCTCAGGCCCAGCACCGCCGCACTCGGCAGCAACGCGGGCAGCGGACCGCGGGCCCGGTGCGCCAGTTCGATCCCGAGCAGTCCGGCGCCCAGCACCAGCAGCGGCACGAACAGCAGCAGTTCCGGTTCGGGCCGGGCAGGCCAGGTCGAGTCCAGGGCCTGCTGCCAGGAGTCGACCAGCCCGGCGCCCAGCGCGGCCAGGGTGTCCCCGGTCGGCAACCCGGCCAGCGTGGTCGGGAACAGCTCGGTCTGCACGATGCCCAGCAGCCCGGCCACACCGAGCAGCAATGGCCGCCACGGCGTCAGCGCCGGGTACCGCGCCACCAGCTCGCTGCCCGCGGCCAGCACCAGGGTGACCACCAGCACCGAGGGCAGCAGCTCCGCGAGCCCGAACACCGGCGCGAACAGCAATCCGGCCACCGCGCCGGCCAGCAGCACCCCGGCCAGGGTTTGTCGTGTGCTCATCCGGTCACCGCGTTCCACCGGCGCACCGCCGCGGCCGCGTCTACCGCCCGGATCACCCGCCCGGCCGGGATCGGCGTCACCGACTCGCCCAGCGCGACCACGGTGGTCGCCGGGTACCGCGCCCGCAGCCTGGCCAGCGCGGTCGACTCGTCCAGCGTCACCCCGGTCACCACGACCAGCGCGCCGTCCCGGCTCCGGGACTGGGCCAGCGACGGCGGGGCCAGCGCGGCCGAGGCGTCCTGGGGCAGTTCGCACAGTTCGTCCAGCAACCGCCGCGCGGCCGCTGGACCGTCCGAAGTGGACAGATCAACCCCGCCGGGGGTGACCAGCCTGCACCGCTGACCGCCGAGCGCGGCCGCGTGCAGCACCGAGGCGGCCACCTCCACCGCCTCCTCGAACCCTTGCGCGGACAGCGATTCCGCCCTGGTGTCCAGCAGCAGGGTGAGCCGCGGCTGGTCCGGATCGGCGTACTGGCGCACCATCAGCCGCCCGGTGCGCGCCGCCGCCTTCCAGTGCAGGTGCCGGACCTCGTCGCCGGGCTGGTACTCGCGGACCTCGCGCAGGTCCAGCGAGCCGTGCAGATCCTCGGCCACCCGGCCCTCGTGGTGGTGCCGGGGCGTGCCGCGCACGGCCAGCCGCAGCGGGTGCCTGCGCGGATGCACCCACACGGTGGCCGCGGTGCCGGTGGACAGCGTGCCGCGGGCCAGGCCCAGCGGATCGGTGCGTTCCAGCACCAGCGGCCCCACCGGCAGCCGCCCGCGTTTCTGGGTGGACAGTTCGTAGTGGTAGCTGGCCTCGGTGCCTGGTGGCAGCGCGTTGACCCGCACCTCGTGCACGCCCTCGCCGAGCCGGTCGCCCGCGGTGAACGCGACCTGCCGCCGGGGGCCGGGGTTGCGCACCAGCAACCGGGCCAGCGCGGGCCGGCCGCGCTCGACCCGGTCCGGGTAGACCTCCCTGGTCACCGCCACTTTCGGCCGTCGCACCACCAGCGCCAGCGCCGCGCCGACCGCGCCCGCGCACAGCCCGCCGAGCGCCCGCAGCAGCGGATGCCCGGCGAGCACCCCGGCGATCAGCAGCAGCACCGCGAACACCAGCACGGCGAGGCCGCGCCGGGTCAGCCTGGTCACTGACTCACCCATTTGATCGTGTTGGACTGCACGCCGTCGCCCCGGACCCACACATTCCTGCCGACCTGGCAGAAGTGGAACGCCTGGAAGGTCACCGAGCCGTCACCGCCGACGGTCTGCGTGGTGCCCTCGTTCCGGTAGTCCTTGTTGTCGGAGTAGGGGATCACGAGCACCCGGCTGCCCGGGGTGAAGCCGCGCAGGGTCACCCGCATCAGCGCGCTGTGCGGCAGGTAGGTGCAGTCGTTCTTGTACAGCTCGGGCCTGCCGCGGCTCAACTCGATCGAGCGCACCGGCTTCGGCACCACCGGGGTCGCCCTGGACTGCGCGCCGGGCCCGCGCCCGGCCGGATTCTCCGCCACCACGGTCACCGTGTACGCGGTCCCGTTCGCCAGCCCGCGGATCACGTTGGAGCGTGCCCCACCGCCGACCCGGACCGAGTCGCCGCCCGCGCTGGAGGTCCAGGACACGTGGTAGGCCGACACCGCCGCCCCGTTGGCCGCGGCCGCGCCCCAGTTCACCGTGAGCTGCCCGTTGCCCGCACTCGCCCGCACTCCCGGCGGCGCACCCGGCGGACTGGCCGGGGCGACCGGGCGACCGGTGTTCGGCCGCGCGGCCACGGTGGTGCCGCGCCGCGGCGGATCCAGTCGCGGCGGCAGGTTGCGGGAGCTGGGCGGGCCCTGCGCGCTGGTCAGGCTGGGCTCGGCCGGCGGCGGCTGCGGCGGCTTGCCGCTGGTGCTGATCCGGTCCTTGGTGATCGGCACCGGGATGACGCCGCCGTCGTGGTCCACCGCGACCACGTGCGTGCCGTCCACGTTGTCCACATACACCCGGGAGTCCTCGCCCCGGCTGACCCTGGTCGCGCCCGGCGGCACCGGCGTGGACCCCACCTGGCCGCCGTCGCGGTTGTAGGTGAGCACCGAGTTGCGGGTCTTGTCCACCACGACCACCCGCTGCCCCGAGGACTCCACGTCGGCGTACTCACCCGAGGGCAGGCTCACCACCCTGGGCTGCTCCGCGGGCCTGCTCTTGTCCAGGCCACCGGCGTCCACCAGCAGCAACCGCCTGCCGCCCGGGTCGAGCACGGCGATCCGCCCGTCCACGTCGGTGCTGGCCGGCCGCGCGGTCGGCGGCAGGTCCGCGCCCACCTTGGTGCCCTCGTCCAGCGGGCCCTCGCCCACGGCGTGCACGGTGTCGGCGGTGGTGTTCAGGAACACCGGCTGGTCGGCGACCACGGTCAGCGATCCGGCGTGGCCCTTGGGCGCGGCGGCCGGACAGGCCAGCCGGGTGGCCTCCCTGGTCAGCTTGCAGATCGCGCCGGTGTCGGTCAGGTGCACCCACACGGTGCCGTCCGCGGTGGCCACCGGATCGCCCACAGCGCCGTCGGTGGACACCTCGCCCGCGGTGCGCCCACCCAGCCGGGAGATCTTGCCCGCCTGCTTGAACACCAGGTACGGCCCGCCGGTGACCTGCAGCGGCACCGGCGCCTCGGCGGTCGTGGGCAGCTGGGTGGTCTTCTCCACCCGCAACGTGGACTTGCTGAACTCGACGACCTGCCCGCGCGGCAGGATGACGTAGCCACTGCTGCTGCCCTGCACCACCTGACTGCCCGCCGGCACCTCCGGCGCGGCCACCTGGGCGTCGATCGCCCCGGTCGCCCCGTTGAGGTGGTAGATCCCGCCGAGCACCGCGTTGTGCACCCAGTGCCCGTTCTGCAGGAAGTCCGCCCCACCCCGCGGGGTGGCCGCGCCGGTCAGCGCCACCACCACCGCACCTGTCACGGTCAGCGCGGTCAGTGCGATGGGCACGCGCCCGCGACCGATGCCCCTCGGCTTCATGGGCAGCACCTTAGGCCGAGGGGCTACACGGACGGTTCACGGTCGATATATCAGACGACCTCGTTCAGCTTTCCGGTCGCGACGTCGAAGACGAACCCGCGCACCGAGCCGGTGTGCGGGAGGTACGGGCTGTTCCTGATCCGGGCGATGGACTGGCGCACATCGGTCTCCAGATCGCTGAACGCCTCCGCCGCCCAGGGCGGCTTGACCCCGGTCTCGGCCTGGATCGAGGCCTTGAACCCGTCGTCGGTGAAGGTCAGCATCCCGCAGTCGGTGTGGTGGATGAGGATGATCTCGGTGGTGCCGAGCAGCCGCTGGCTGATCGCCAGCGAGCGGATCTCGTCCTCGGTGACCACGCCCCCGGCGTTGCGGATGACGTGCGATTCGCCCTCCTGGAGGCCGAGCACCCGGTAGACGTCGAGCCGGGCGTCCATGCAGGCGAGCACGGCCAGGCCGCGGGCGGGCGGCAGGGGCAGCGGGCCGGTGAAGGCGGCGGCGTAGGCGGCGTTGTTCTCGAGCAGTTCGTCGGTGACGGACATGGGTGGTGATCCCGTTCTGTGCGTGGCGAGGGGACGACACGAACGGACCGGCCACGCGCGGATGAGGACAGCGGACCCCACCGGGCGCGCGGCCTACCTACAGAACTGGTCGAACAGACGGCAGCGTCGGCTGGGCCAGAACGGCTCCAGCACGACATCCATGACAGCAGCGAACCGTCTCATGCGGGCATGCGCAAGAGACGGTTCCGGCGTACCGAGGAGTGGGACGCGGCGGTCAGTTCCGCCAGGAGGTGCGGTCCTTGATCTGCCAGCGGATCAGCGCGCCCGCCATGAACACCGCGGTCAGGATGAGGTAGACGTCCTCGTTCCAGCCGGTGTGGTTGCCGATCAGCATGCCCAGCATGGCGATGACCGAGACCCAGCCCATGATCTTGGTGGCGCGCGGGAAGTGCCCGTGCCAGCCCCATTCGACCGAGGGTTCGTCATGCGTGTCGAGGGCAGCGCCGGTCCGCTTGTCCAGCTCCGTGCCAGGGGCGGTAGCCACGATCGTTCCCTCCACGCCAACAAGTAGGTCGTCTACATGCCCATCGTCGCACACGGGGCCCCCGGACTCACGCCGGGCACGTTTTCCGGGGATCGGCCCTGCTCTATTACGCTGACCTCCCGCGTGCCCAGCCCGCCGCCGGGCGCGTCCTCGCCCCGATCCCGCCGCCCCGACCGGGGCACCGCTGTGCCTGGAGGTCCTCGGATTGACCGCTGAGTTCCACCCCGTCGAAGCGCGCACCCCGGACACCTACGCCCCGGTCGCGGTCGGGATCCACGGTGTCACCCGCCGATTCGCCGACCAGGTCGCCGTCGACGGCGTGGACCTGCGGGTGCACGAGGGCGAGTTCTTCTCCGTGCTCGGCCCCTCCGGCTGCGGCAAGACCACGCTGCTGCGGATGATCGCCGGCTTCGCCGACCCGGACGCCGGGCGGATCGAGCTGGACGGGGTGTCCATGGTCGGCGTGCCGCCCTACCGGCGCGATGTGAACACCGTCTTCCAGTCCTACGCGCTGTTCCCGCACCTGAGCGTGTGGGACAACGTGGCCTACGGGCTGCGCCGCAAGAAGCTGCGCGGCGCGGAACTGAGGCAGCGGGTCGGCGAGCACCTGGACCTGGTGCAGCTGTCCGGGTTCGCCCGGCGGCGGCCCGCCCAGCTCTCCGGCGGGCAGCAGCAGCGGGTGGCCATCGCCCGCGCGCTGGCCGCCCAGCCCCGGCTGTTGCTGCTGGACGAGCCGCTGGGCGCGCTGGACGCCCAGTTGCGCAAGCAGATGCAGATCGAGCTGATGCGGATCCAGCGCGAGGTCGGCACCACCTTCCTCTACGTCACCCACGACCAGGAGGAGGCGCTGGTCCTCTCGCACCGGATCGCGGTGCTCAACGCGGGCAAGGTGGAGCAGGTCGGCTACCCCGAGGACGTCTACGAGCGGCCCGCGACCCGGTTCGTGGCCGGGTTCATCGGCACCTCCAACATCCTGGACGCCACCGTGTCCGGGTCCGCCGACGGCTGGCTGGAGCTGGCCACCCCCGGCGTCACCCGGCTGCGCGCCCAGGCTCCCGGCCGGGCCCTCGGGCACGGCGAGCCGGTCGCGGTCACCGTGCGGCCGGAGAAATTGCACCTCTACGACCTCGACGGCGCCGAGCAGCCACCCGCGGGCTGGTGCGCGCTGGCGGGCACCGTGCTGGACGTGGTCTACACCGGCCTGTCCACCCAGTACGTGATCGACGTGCCCGGCGGCGGCCAGCTGGTCGCCTTCGTGCAGAACACCCGCCGGATCTCCGACGCGGGCACGCCAGGGCAGCCGGTGCGGCTGGCCTGGGATCCGGAGTACACCGTTGTCCTCGGCGAGCAGGGGAAGAGGCCATGACCAAGCAGGTGCGGATCGCCCGGTTGTGGGACACCGACAGCCCGCGGGTCACCCGCCGCGGCATGCTGCGCTCGATGGCCTTCTTCGCGGTGGCCGCCCAGGGGCTGACCGCCTGCGGCATCGGCGAGGCCCCCGGCGGCGGGCCGAGTGGCGCGCCGGAGCCGAGCAAGGTCAAGGCGAGCAACGCCAAGGACGAGAAGCAGCTCAACTTCTACAACTGGACCGACTACATCGCGCCGGACACCCTCAGCGGGTTCGAGGCCGACTCGGGCATCAAGGTCACCTACGACAACTTCAGCTCCAACGACGAGATGGAAGCCAAGATCGCTTCCGGTGGCGCAGGCTACGACCTGGTGGTGCCCAGCGACAATTTCCTGCGACGCTTCCGCCGCGCCGGCCTGCTCCAGCCGCTGGACCACGACCTGATCCCGAACCTGCGCAACCTGGACAAGCGCTTCACCGACGCCGACTACGACCCGGGCAACCGCTTCTCCACGCCGTGGGCCTGGGGCACGACGGGGCTGGCCTACTCCAAGAAGACCCTGGGCACCTTCACCGGCTTCGGCGCCTTCGACCACCCGGCGATCAAGGGCCGCAGCTCGATCCTGGACGAGGCCCGCGACGGCATGTCGCTGGGCCTGCTCGCGCTGGGCCACGACCCGAACACCACCGACGCCGGCAAGATCGAGGACGCGGTGAAGTACCTGCTGGCGCTGAAGAAGAAGATCGGCCAGATCACCTCGGACGTGATCCAGCCGCTCGCCTCCGGCCAGGTGGTGCTCGCCCAGGTCTACTCCGGCGACGCTTTCCAGGCCCGCGACGACAACGCCGACGTCGCCTACGCCATCCCCACCGAGGGCGGACTGTCCTATGTGGACCTGTTGTGCGTGCCCAAGAACGCCCCGCACGCGGCCAACGCGCACCGGTTCATCGACTACATCCTGCGCGCCGACGTGGGCGCGAAACTGGCCAACGCGGTCCGCTACGGCAGCCCCAACGCCGCGGCCAAGCCGATGATCGAGAAGGAGTTGCTGGAGGACCCGCTAGTCTACCCCTCGGCCGAGGCGCTGGCCAAACTGCCCTTCACCAAGGACCTGGACCGGGAGGTCGAGGCCCGCTACGCCGACGCGTGGACCAAGGTGAAGACGGGTTGACCGGACGCTTCGCCGCGCAGCTCAAACGGCACGCGCTGCTCTCCCCGGCCGGACTGTGGCTGGCGCTGTTCCTGCTGGCCCCGCTCGCGCTGGTGGTGCAGTACAGCTTCGCCACCCGCGACACCGGCGTCACGCACGTGGTGCTGCCCTGGACCAGCCAGGCATACCGCAGCGCCCTGGATCCGGCCTTCCTGCCCATCTTCGGCCGCACTCTCCTGTATGCCCTGGCCACCACCGCGGTCTGCCTGCTGCTGGGCTTCCCGCTGGCCTGGTTCATCGCCCGGCACGGCGGGCGCTGGCGCACCGCGCTACTGGCCGCGGTGCTGGTCCCGTTCTGGTCCTCCTACCTGGCCCGCATCTACGCCTGGAAGGCCCTGCTCGACGACGACGGCCTGGTCAACCAAACCCTCGGCCTGATCGGCCTGAACGCCGACGGCGGCTTCCTGCGCACCGACGGCGCGGTGATCCTCGGCCTCAGCTACGGCTTCCTGCCGTTCATGGTGCTGCCGCTCTATGTGGCCTGCGAACGCTTCGACCACCGCCTGGCCGAGGCGAGTTACGACCTGGGCCACGGCCGGGCGTCCACCTTCTTCCGGATCGTGCTGCCCGGGGTCGCGCCCGGCGTGCTGGCCGGCTCACTGCTGGTGCTGGTCCCGGCCGCGGGCGATTTCGTCACGCCGAAACTGCTCGGCGGGGTGGACCAGTCCACCTTCGGCAGCGTCATCGACGACCAGTTCCGCAGCGGCAACAACTGGCCACTCGGCTCGGCCATGGCGGTACTGCTGCTGGTGCTGGTCGTCCTGGTGCTCGTGCTGCGCGGCCGTCGAGGAGAGGACGTGCTGTGAGACGCCCCTGGAAACTCGGCCTGTCCGTGGCCCTGGTCTTCGCCTTCCTCTACCTGCCGATCGGCTGGCTGGCCCTGGCGTCGTTCAACGACTCCGCCCAGGTAAGCCGGATCACCGGCTTCAGCACCCGCTGGTACACCGCCCTGGCCGAAGACGACCGAGTCCTCACCGCCCTCGGCCTGACCCTGCGCCTGGCTTTCTCCAGCGCCCTGGTCTGCGTCTTGCTAGGCACCCTGGCCGCCTTCGGCCTCCGCAAAGCCTTCCGCGGCCGAGCCATCTGGACGGTCCTGCTCACCCTGCCCCTGGTGGTGCCCGAGGTGGTGATGGGCATCAGCCTGCTCGCCTTCTGCGTCAAACTCGCCGGCATCCCCCTCGGCTTCGGCGCCCTGCTCGCCGCGCACGTAGCCTTCTCCCTCAGCTTCGTGGTCGTAGTAGTCCGAGCCCGCCTGGCAGGCATGGACCCCCGCCTGGAAGAAGCCGCCGCCGACCTCGGCGCACCCCCCTTCACCGCCTTCCGCACCGTGACCTGGCCCCTGGTCGCCCCCGCGGTAGCCGCAGGCGCAGCCTTCGCCTTCCTGCTCTCCTTCGACGACGTGGTCATCTCCAGCTACCTGGGCGACGCGGGCTCCACCACCCTGCCGGTCTTCATCTACGGCCAAGCCAGCAAACGCGGCATCTCCCCAGAAATAGTCGCCCTCTCCACCGCCATGGTCGCCACCAGCGCCGTCCTGCTGCTAGCCGGCGTAGCCACAGCCTCCTGGCGAGCCCGAAAAGCAGGCACCCACCTAAACCTGACCACAACCCCCTAACCCCCACCGGCGTGTTGGCCGTTGCGGACGGTGTGTTGGCCGAAGTGGTACGCCAGGTTGGCCGTTGTGGGTGGGTGAAGCCCGAAAACCAGCGGCCGGGGTGGCTTTTCACACTCCCCCGAGCGGTTCCCCACCCCCGTCAGCCGGGGGAGGGCACACCCCACCCCGGCCGGCGGCCGTACAACAACGGCCAACGTGGCGTACAACAACGGCCAACATGCCGCCTACAACGGCCAACACACCGTCCATAACGGCCAACACTCGCGTCGGGGGTCAGGAGGGGGTGTCGGCTTCCAGGGCGGTGGCGAGGGTGCGTAGTCCTGCCGCCAGGTCGGCTGAGCGGGGGGCGCGGGCTGGGTCGACCATCGTCTGCAAGGTGAGTCCCGCCGCGATGGCCAGCATCAGGGAGCCCAGGGTGTCCGCGTCCCGCTGGTCCACCTGCTCCAGGGGGATGCCGTTGAACTCGGCGATGAACTCCTGGCGTTGTGCCGCGTAGAGCCCCTTGAGCACCTCCATCACCTGCGGCTGCCGCACGCCGACCAGGAACGCCTCCAGGCTGGCCCGCCACAGCTCGGGCTGCTCGGTGGCGGAGGTGATCACCTGGTTCCAGGTCGCCTCCAGCCGCTGCATCACGGGGGCGTCCGGGCGGACCGGTATGGCCCGCTCCACTTCAGCGCTGGTCTCGGTGAGCGCCTCGATCAGGGCCTGGGTCAGCAACGCCTCCTTGGAGCCGAAGTGGTACCCGATGCTGGCGAGGTTGGTCCCGGAGGCGGCGACGATGTCCCGCGCCGTGGTGCGCGCGTAGCCGCGCTCCAGCAGGCAGCGCTTGGCCCCGGCCAACAGATCTTCACGGTGTCCCACGCCGACATCCTAGAATCTATACAAATGTATTAGACATACGTATATTTCAGTGCCATGACCGATTTGTCTGACCGCGCGGGGGTGCGGCAATGGCTGGGCCTGGCGGTGCTGGTGCTCCCGGCCCTGCTGGTGGCCATGGATCTGTCCGTACTGCTGTTCGCGGTGCCGTTCCTGTCCGCCGAACTTCAGCCGTCCGGGGGACAGCTGCTGTGGATCATGGACGTCTACGGCTTCCTGCTGGCCGGCCTGCTGGTGACCATGGGCACCCTGGGCGACCGCATCGGACGCCGGAAACTGCTGCTGGCCGGGGGAGTGCTCTTCGGCCTGGCCTCGGTGCTGGCCGCGAACGCCACCAGCCCGGAACTGCTGATCGCCGCCAGGGCGCTGCTCGGCGTCGGCGGCGCCACCCTGGCCCCGTCCACCCTCGCGCTGATCCGCGCGATGTTCCCCGACCCGGCCCAGCGGGCCACCGCGGTCTCGGTGTGGACCGCGGCCTTCGCCGGCGGCGCGGTGCTCGGGCCGGTGCTCGGCGGACTGCTGCTGGAGAACTTCCACTGGGGGACCGCGTTCCTGGTCAACGTGCCCGCGATGGCGCTGCTGTTGCTGCTCGGCCCGGTGCTGCTGCCGGAATCCCGTGACCCCGCGCCCGGCCGGTTCGACCTGCTTAGCGCGCGGCTCTCACTGCTGGCCCTGCTGCCGGCGATCTACGGCATCAAACGCATCGCCGCCGACGGCCTCGGCTGGCTGCCGGTCACCGCGATCCTGCTCGGCCTGGGTTTCGGCCTGTGGTTCCTGCGCCGCCAGCGCCGCCCGGACCCGCTGCTGGACCTGGGCCTGTTCCGCGTCCCGGGCTTCGGGACCGCCATCCTGGCCGCCACGCTGACCCTGTTCGCCATCGGCGGCATCACCCTGTTCACCGCCCAGTACCTGCAGACCGTGCTCGGTTACCGGCCGTTCGTGGCCGCACTCTGGGGCCTGCCGGTGTTCGCGGGCATGGCCATCGGCACCGCGCTCGGCCCGGCGCTGGCCCGGCGGTTCCGCTCTGGCCTGGTGATCGCGGCCGGACTGGTGGTCGGCGCGGCCGGCCTGGTGCTGCTGACCACCGTGGCCACCGACCGCACCGGACTGCTCGCCGTGGTGGCCGGGATGACCGTGACCGCCCTCGGCCTCGGCCTGGTCACCGCGCTGGCCAACGACCTGGTGCTGGCCGCGGCCCCGCCAGGACGCGCGGGCGCGGCCTCGGCGCTGTCGGAGACCGGCACCGAACTGGGCGGCGCGCTGGGCATGGCCGTGCTGGGCAGCATCGGCATCGGACTCGTCTACCGCGGCGAGATCACCGGCGCGCTGCCGCCCGGACTGCCCGCCGCCGCGGCCGAGGCGGCCAGGGACACCCCGGCCGGCGCGGTCGCGGTGGCCGAGGGGCTGACCGGGCCGGCCGGGCCCGCGCTCGCCGAGGCCGCCCGAGTCGCCTTCGTCAGCGGCATGCAGGTCACCGCGGCGGTGGCCGCCGGGGTGTTGCTGGCCGCCGCCGCGCTGTGCGCGATGGGGCGGAAAACTGGAGTTGACCAGCCCGATCGGGTGAACACCGGGTAGTGACGGTAAAACTGGGAATCGCGCTGAACAGGCTCTCTGGGCACCCATGCAAAACTGGCAATCCGCGCATGGGTCCAGACCTGTTCAGCGCGCCAGCCGCAGCTTCGCGGTGATCCCCACGACGTCGTCGGCCTTGCTCCGCAGCGCGCTGGCCACATAGCGGGCGCGTTCGGCAGGGGAGTGCAGCCAGCCCGGCGAGGAGGCGCTGTTCAGCACCACCGCGGCGACCGCCGGATCGACCTGGTCGAGTAGCCCCGCAGTGGCTCTGAGCAGGCCCGGTAGCTCCGTAAGGATGCTCACCACCTCCTCCATCGAGGGGTCCCGGCTACCCCCTTCGGCCAACTGCTGGTGGACCTGCCCGAGCAGGTCACGGGCCTGGCGCACCCGCTGCGCGCTGGCGGTCATCCGGCGGCTCCTCATCCGGCGGCACGCGCCGCCTGTGCACTCATGGTCAAGTCAACCAGTCGATCGGATTGACCGCCGCCATCCGGGCGCGGGCCGAAAGGCAACCGCTTCATCACGAAGCGTATTGACCATTTCACCTGGCCGGGATCGCTCGTATGGTTCCTTCCGTTCAACATGCTGTCGGAGCGTCACTGCACACCTGATCTGCTCCGACGCCTGTCACGGGAGGGCACGTGCACAGAAGAATGACCGTCGGGCTGGCCGTAGTGGCTTTGCTCGGCGCGGCGGCGCCTTGGTCCGCCACCGCGGCACCGGCCGCGGACACCAAGACCAAGACCGTGAACGAGGTTGAGGCAGAGCACGAGATGCCCAACCCGCTGGAGGACAAGCGGCGGGCGCTGCGCACCGAGGCGCTCACGCAGGTCCTCTCCGGCGAGGCCAAGACCGAGAAGCGCGGCTCCTCGACCGTGGTCAAGCTTGGCGACGCGCCCAAGCAGCAGCCGCAGGTCAACGGCCAGGAGCGGGCGGCCAAGTCGGTCGAGTCCCCTCGGGTCGACCAGTTCGTGGAGCTGGCCAGGGAGAAGACCGACAAGATCTTCGTCATCCTGACCGAGTTCGGCAACGACCGGCACCCGCAGTACCCCGACCAGGACACCCACGCGGCGACCCCTGGTCCGGCCCGCTTCGACGGCCCGCTGCACAACGAGATCCCGGCCCCCAACCGCGGCCAGGACAACGCGACCATCTGGCAGCCGGACTACTCCAAGGACCACTTCCAGAAGATGTACTTCGGCACCGGCGAGAACGTCGAGTCGCTGAAGACCTTCTACGAGCGGCAGTCCTCCGGCCGGTACTCGGTCGACGGCCTGGTCACCGACTGGGTCAAGGTCAAGTACAACGAGGCGCGCTACGGCCGCTCCAACGGTTTCCCGTGCCCGGGTAGCACCTGCAACAACACCTGGGAACTGGTCAAGGACGGCGTGAACCAGTGGGCCGCCGACCGCAAGGCCGCCGGTGAGACCACCGAGCAGATCAAGGCCAAGCTGGCCGAGTACGACACCTGGGACCGGTACGACTACGACGCCGACGGCGACTTCAACGAGCCCGACGGCTACCTGGACCACTTCCAGATCGTGCACTCCGGCGGCGACCAGGCCGACGCCGACCCGCACCAGGGCGAGGACGCGATCTGGTCCCACCGCTGGTACGCCTACAACACCAGCTCCGGCCAGACCGGCCCCGGCTTCAACAAGCGCGGCGGCGCCCAGATCGGTGACACCGGCATCTGGGTCGGCGACTACACCATCCAGCCGGAGAACGGCGGGCTCGGCGTGTTCGCGCACGAGTACGGCCACGACCTCGGCCTGCCGGACCACTACGACACCGCCGGACCGGGCGGGGCGTCGGAGAACGGCGTCAACTGGTGGTCGCTGATGGGCCAGAGCCGGGTCTCCCCGGCCAACGAGGGCATCGGCACCCGCGCGGCTGACCTGTCCGCCTGGGACAAGCTGCAGCTGGGCTGGCTGGACTACGAGACCGTGGTCGCGGGCCAGGACAAGCAGCTGGACCTCGGTCCGCACGAGTACAACACCGACAAGGCACAGGGTGTCGTGGTCGTGTTGCCGGACAAGCAGAAGACCAGCCAGCTGGGCGCGCCCTTCGCCGGCGCCAACCAGTGGTGGAGTGGCCAGGGCGACGGCCTGGACAACACCCTCACCAGGGAGGTCGACCTCACCGGCAAGGCCGCGGCGACGCTGAGTCTCAAGGCGCGCTACGACATCGAGGTCGACTTCGACTACGTCTACGCGCAGTACTCCACCGACAACGGGGCCAACTGGACCGCGCTGGACGGCACGCTGGACGGCAAGGCGTTCCCCAAGGACGCCGCGGACAAGCCGGCCATCACCGACACCAGCGCCGGCAAGTGGGTCGACACCCAGATCCCGCTGACCCCCATCGCCGGCAAGAAGGCGCTGGTCCGCTTCCGCTACATCACCGATGGCGGCGTGGCCCCGATCGGCTTCTTCGCCGACGACCTCAAGATCGTCGCCGACGGCCAGACGGTGTTCACCGACGGCGCGGAGAGCGGCAACAACGGGTGGACGCTCAAGGGCTTCCGCACCACCACCGGCACGGAGACCAAGTCCTTCGACCACTTCTACGTGGCCACGAACCGGACCTACGCCTCCTTCGACAAGTACATGCAGGTGGGCCCGTACAACTACGGCTGGCCGGCTCGCCCGCGCTGGGCGGAGCGGTTCCCGTACCAGGACGGTCTGCTGGTCTCCTACTGGGACACCTCGCAGGTGGACAACAACACCAGCGCGCACCCCGGTGAGGGCCTGATCCTGCCGATCGACGCCAACCCCGACCCGATCTACAACCTCGAGGGTCAGGCCTGGCGGCCGCGCATCGCAGGCTACGACGCACCGTTCTCGCTGCAGAAGTCCGACTCGTTCACGCTGCACGTGAACGGCAAGTCGAGCTACGTGCGGGGACAGTCCGCCAAGCCGCTGTTCGACGACACCAAGCCCTACTGGTCGGCCGCACAGCCGACCGCGGGCGTGAAGGTGCCGGGCGCCGGCGTCGGCATCCGGGTGCTCCAGCAGGACGGCACCTCGATGAAGATCCGCGTGTACAGCACCAAGTGACCCTGAGCCGGTCCTGACCGGCCACAGGTTCTCCAGATCGGCGGCGCCGGGTGGCCAATGGCCCCCGGCGTCGCCGGTCTCACAGGGCACTTCTGACCATCGGCCCATGACCTCATCCGGTGACCGTGGTATTGCTCTCGGTCATGACAAGGGTGGCGGTGGTGACCGGCGCGGCGTCCGGCATCGGACGGGCGATCGCGACGGCACTGGTCCTGCGCGGCGACACGGTCGTGGTCACGGACCTCAACGGGGACAAGGCGAAAGAGGTGGCCGAGCGGCTCACCGGGCACGGGCCCGGACAGGCCGGCGCGGCCCAGCTGGACGTCACCGACGCGGCCGCGGTCGGCCAGGTGGTGCGGGCGGCGCGCGCGGAGCACGGCAAGCTCGACCTGATGATCAACAACGCCGGGGTGATCATCGCGGGCGCGGTGGAGGACCTCGGTCTGGAGCACTGGAACCTCGCGGTGGATGTGAACCTGCGCGGGGTCATCCACGGCGTGCACGCGGCCTACCCGATCATGCTGGAGCAGGGCTGCGGCCACATCGTGAACATGGCCTCGGTGGCCGGCCTGGCCCCATTCCCGATGATCGCGCCGTACGCGGCCACCAAGCACGCGGTGGTCGGGCTGAGCAAGACGCTGCGCGCCGAGGCCGCGGCCCGCGGGGTCAAGGTCACCGTGGTCTGCCCCGGCATGACCAACACCGGCTTCACCCCCAACCCCGGCCTGCCGCCGGTGCCCAGCGCGCAGCGGATCACCGCCCTGGAGAGCAAGGGACCGGCCTTCCAGCCCGAGCAGCTGGCCAAGGCCGTGCTGCACGGCATCGACCGGAACAAGGCCGTGGTCATCGCGCCGGGCAGCGCGCACCTGGTCAGCGGGCTCTACCGGCACTTCCCCCGGCTGGCCGACCGGGCCGGGCAGTGGCTGGCCAGGGCCGCCGCACAGCGTGGCGTGATCAAGTCCTGACCACCGGTCCCTGAACAGCCGGAAGCCCGGGACAACGACGGTGTCCCGGGCTTCGGTGAGCGTCAGCTCAGGGTCAAGCCGCGGTTTTCTTCCCGACGACCAGCCGGTAGATGGCGAGCACGATCACCGCGCCCAGGATCGAGAGCAGCCAGGTCCGCAGGTTGAAGAAGGACCCGGTGTCGGTGTTGAAGATCAGCCGGCCGACGAAGCCGCCGAGGACGCCGCCGACGATGCCGATCAGCATCGTCACCAGGATTCCGCCGGGGTCCTTGCCGGGCATGATGGCCTTGGCCAGCGCACCTGCGATGAGACCGACCACGATCCACCCGAGGATGCCCACGTGACTCTCCTTTTAGTTGATCGCGCCATCGGTGGCGCGACTCGCGTTGCGCACTGACAGAGTTACCCGGCGCTTCGGCGTTCACACCCTGTTGCTGATCACTCGTCTGAGCGCCGATGCCCGAGGATGGCTGCATGGTCCTGCCGCGTGCGGCGGGCCGCATTCCGGATCAGGGAGAATGACCGTGATGGAGTACCGAATGCCCACTTCCGAGTCACAGCGTTCCGTCATTCTGCTCGGCTCGACCGGGTCGATCGGCACCCAGACGCTGGATGTCATCCGTCGGCACCCGGACCGCTTCCGGGTGGCCGGGCTCGCCGCGGGCGGCAGCGACGCCGCCACGGTGGCCGCGCAGGCGCTGGAGTTCGAGGTGCCCGTGGTCGCGCTGGCGCGGGCGACTGCCGTGGAGGACCTGCAGCTCGCGCTGTACGCCGAGGCGCAGCAGCGCGGGTTCGAGCGCGGTGAGCTGCGGCTGCCGCGGATCCTGGCCGGGCCGGGCTCGATGGTCGAGCTGATCAAGGGCAACCCGGCGGACGTGGTGCTCAACGCGATGCCCGGCTCGCAGGGCCTGGCCCCGACGCTGGCCGCGCTGGAAAGCGGCGCGGTGCTCGCGCTGGCCAACAAGGAATCGCTGGTCGCGGGCGGTCCGCTGGTCACCAAGCTGGCCAAGCCGGGCCAGATCGTGCCGGTGGACTCCGAGCACTCCGCGCTCGCCCAGTGCCTGCGCGGCGGACGCGCCAGCGAGGTCGCCAAGCTGGTGCTGACCGCCTCCGGTGGCCCCTTCCGCGGTCGCACCAGGGAGCAGATGGCCCAGGTCACGCTGGAACAGGCGATGGCGCACCCGAACTGGTCGATGGGCCCAGTGATCACCATCAACTCGGCCACCATGATCAACAAGGGGCTGGAGCTGATCGAGGCCCAGCTGCTCTACGGCGTGCCGTACGACCAGATCGACGTCGTCGTGCACCCGCAGTCCATCGTGCACTCGATGGTCACCTTCAGCGACGGCTCCACCCTGGCCCAGGCCAGCCCGCCGGACATGCGGCTGCCCATCGCGCTGTCCCTGGCCTGGCCGGACCGGCTCACCGACGTGGCCCCAGCCTGTGACTTCAGCCTCGCCCAGTCCTGGACCTTCGAGCCGGTGGACGACTCCGCGTTCCCCGCGGTGGCGCTGGCCAGGGCCGCGGGCACGGCCGGTGGCTGCATGCCCGCGCTGTACAACGCGGCCAACGAGGAGGCGGTCGCCGCCTTCCGTGCCGGTGGCCTCGGTTTCCTGGACATTGTGGACACGGTCGCCCGGGTTGTGGATGAGGGCAACCAGTGGTCCGCCGAACCGTCTACCGTTGACGAGGTGCTGGCAGCGGAGGAGTGGGCCCGGACCCGGGCCAAGGAACTCCTCGGCGTGCCCGCCACGGCCGAGTAAGCAGAACGAGGAGCCACCTAGATGATGTTCGTGCTGGGCGTCCTGATCCTGGTGTTCGGGATCCTGTTCTCCATCGCCTGGCACGAGCTGGGCCACCTCAGCACGGCCAAGCTGTTCGGCGTCAAGGTCACCCAGTACATGGTGGGCTTCGGGCGCACGCTGTGGTCGAAGAAGGTCGGCGAGACCGAGTACGGCATCAAGGCGCTGCCCTTCGGCGGCTACATCCGGATGATCGGGATGTTGCCGCCGGTGGGCGGCGGCAAGCTGGGCCGCAGCCGCAGCACCGGCATGTTCTCCTCGATGGTCGACGACGCGCGCAGCGCCTCGGCCGAGGAGGTCCGCCCGGAAGACGGTGACCGCCAGTTCTACCAGCGGAAACCGTGGAAGCGGATCATCGTCATGTTCGCCGGACCGTTCATGAACCTGATCCTGGCCGCGGTGCTGTTCTCCATCGCGCTGATGGGCTTCGGCAAGCTGCTGCCGACCACCACGGTGGCCAGTGTGAGCAAGTGCGTGCTGCCGGCCAGCCAGCAGAACGCCAAGGAATGCCCGGCCGACGCCCCGGCCGCCCCGGCGGGTGCGGCCGGTTTCCAGCCCGGCGACAAGATCCTCAGCTTCAACGGCAAGCCCGCGGAGAGCTGGGACGCGGTCCGGCTGGAGATCCGGGCGGCGGGCGGCAAGACGATTCCGGTGGTGGTCGAGCGCGGCGGGCAGCAGCTCACGCTGAACCCGAAGCTGATCGCCACCGAGATGCCGGACCTGGACGACGAGAAGAAGAACGTCACCGTCGGCTTCCTGGGACTCTCGCCCACCGCCGAGGTGCAGACCATGGGCGTCACCGGCGTGGTGCACGAGATCGGCGGCCTGCTCGGCAAGGCGGCCGCCGCCATCGTGCAGCTGCCGCAGCGGGTCCCGGCCCTGGTCAGCGCGGTCTTCGGCGGTGAACGGGACCGCAACTCCCCGGTCGGCATCGTCGGTGTGGCCCGCATCGGCGGCGAGATCGCGGCCGCCGACATCCCGGCCAACCTGCGGATCAGCGCCATGATCAACATCCTGGCCGCGCTGAACCTGTCCCTGTTCCTGTTCAACATGCTGCCGATGCTCCCGCTGGACGGCGGCCACATCGCCGGCGCGCTGTACGAGTCCGTCCGCCGCGGCTTCGCCAAACTCCGCCGCCGCCCCGACCCGGGCCCCTTCGACGTCGCCAAGCTGATGCCGCTGGCCTACGCCGTCTCGCTGGTGATCATCGCCTACGGCGCCCTGGTCCTGGTCGCCGACATCATCAACCCCGTCCGCCTCGGCTGACCCGTCGACTTGGCCCAACTCGTACGCCCGGTTGGGCCAAGTGGGCGTACCGCTTGGCCCAACTCGGCGGGGCGCCGAGCCTGACCTGCGCCGGATCGCTCGCTGACCTGCCGCGCACGTGACGCTCGCCCCTGCCCCGCGAAGATCATGGTTCGGCCAAGTACCCTTGCGGTGAAGTCAACCGGCAGTTGTGATCACATCCCATACAGCCTTTCGGGAAAGACAGAATCGATCCAACTCACAGTTTGGGCGGCAGACTTGTGACTCTGCGTAGATGCATGCGCGGTGAATCTCGTTACACTTCCGTCCGTGGGGTGGTCTACCTGACCCCAAGGGAGAACTTCCCTGTCGCGTAAAGTAGTCAATACCGGCCGACCCTATGGGGAGTTGAACAAAGATGACCGTTGACGGTGTCATGCTCGGCATTCCGGCGATGCCTCCGCCTGTGCTGACCGAGCGCCGCAAGACCCGTCAGCTCCAGGTGGGCAAGGTGGGTGTGGGTTCCGACCACCCCGTGTCCATCCAATCCATGACCACCACGCTGACCTCTGACGTCAACTCGACCCTGCAGCAGATCGCCGAACTGACCGCTTCGGGCTGCGACATCGTGCGGGTCGCCTGCCCGTCCCAGGACGACGCGGACGCGCTCCCGGCGATCGCGAAGAAGTCCGGTATTCCGGTGATCGCGGATATCCATTTCCAGCCGAAGTACGTATTCGCCGCCATTGACGCCGGCTGCGCCGCGGTCCGGGTCAATCCGGGCAACATCAAGAAGTTCGACGACAAGGTCGGGGACATCGCCAAGGCGGCAAAGGACGCGGGCATCCCGATCCGGATCGGCGTCAACGCCGGGTCGCTGGACCCGCGCCTGCTGGCCAAGTACGGCAAGGCCACGCCGGAGGCGCTGGTGGAGTCGGCCCTCTGGGAGGCCTCGCTCTTCGCCGAACACGACTACCACGACATCAAGATCTCGGTGAAGCACAACGACCCGGTCGTCATGGTCCGGGCCTACGAGCTGCTGGCCGAGCAGTGCGACTACCCGCTGCACCTGGGCGTCACCGAGGCGGGCCCGACTTTCCAGGGCACCATCAAGTCCGCGGTGGCCTTCGGCGCGCTGCTCTCCCGCGGCATCGGCGACACCATCCGGGTCTCGCTCTCCGCCCCGCCGGTGGAGGAGATCAAGGTCGGCACCCAGATCCTGCAGTCGCTCAACCTGCGCCCGCGCAAGCTGGAGATCGTCTCCTGCCCCTCCTGCGGCCGCGCCCAGGTCGACGTCTACACCCTGGCCGAGCAGGTCACCGCCGGTCTGGAGGGCATGGAGGTGCCGCTGCGGGTGGCGGTCATGGGCTGTGTCGTGAACGGCCCCGGTGAGGCCCGCGAGGCCGACCTGGGGGTCGCCTCCGGCAACGGCAAGGGCCAGATCTTCGTCAAGGGCAAGGTCATCAAGACCGTGCCGGAGTCGCAGATCGTGGAGACCCTGATCGAAGAGGCCATGCGGATCGCCGAGGACATGGAGCCCGTCGAGGGCGCCGCTCCCGTGGTGACCGCCGCGGGCTGACCCAAGGTCAACCGCCAATCGGCGAGTCCGTCATCCCCCGGTGAACTTTCTGTGAACCGGGGGATGACGACCATTGGGTGATGGTGTGCCCTCCGCCGGTTGTGTTTGGCAGACTTGCGGGGTGCTGAAGCTTGCCGGGGCTCGGCTGCTCGAGGAACGCGATCTGCGAGCGGTACGGGCTGCCCTCGACGCCGACCCCGTGGCAGCGTGCATGGTCGCCTCCCGGGTGGAGATCGCCGGTTGTGATCCCTGGCGGCTGGGCGGTGAACTCTGGGGCTTCGGCGGCAGGCTGGACGGTCTCTGCTTCTCCGGCGCCAACCTGGTGCCGCTGGCCGGTGACTTACCCGCGATCAAGGCATTCGCCGACCGCGCGCTGCGCCGTCGCCGCGGCTGCTCCTCACTGGTCGGACCGGCCGAGCAGGTCATGCCGCTGTGGGAAGAGCTGAACCCGGAGTGGGGCCCGGCCCGCGAGGTGCGCGAGGACCAGCCGCTGATGGCCATGGCAGGCGCCCCGGTGATCGCGCCCGACCCGCTGGTGCGCCCGGTCCGGCCGGATGAGCTGGACCGCTACCTGCCCGCCGCGGTGGCCATGTTCATCGAAGAGGTCGGCATCGACCCCAGGGCCGACGACGGTGGCGTGAGCTACCGGGCCAGGGTCGCCGAACTGGTCGCGGGCGGGCGCGCGTTCGCCCGGTTCGAGGACGGCGAGGTCGTGTTCAAGGCCGAGATCGGCGCCATGTCCGCGCGGGTCGGCCAGATCCAGGGTGTCTGGGTGCACCCGGACAAGCGGGGCAGGGGACTGGGCACCACCGGCACCGCCGCGGTGGCCGACCGGCTGGTCCGCGGCCTCGGCCGGATCGCCAGCCTCTACGTCAACGCCTACAACGCCCCGGCCCGCGCGGCCTACCAGCGGATCGGCTTCAACCAGGTCGGGCAGTTCAGCACGATCCTGTTCTGAACAGTTGTAATGACACAACTGTGCTGAAAAAAGAAGGCAATCGTCCCGGCCGGGCTCCGAGTCGGGGCCCATCCGTACTCGACCCGGCCGGGACGACTACCCGAGCTGGTGGTCCCACCAACCCCCAGGCGGCAGGAACACCGGCAATCAAGCTATGCCCTGTGCGGAGCGTGGTCGTCGCACTCCCAACCGACTTTTCCCACCAACTCGGGTGGTAGCCCGGCCCGGTTCTGCAACTTTTGCGGTATGCCGGATGCCATGCGCAAGTACGGCGCGACACGCTCCGGCGCGCACTACCGTTGGTCCGTGCGCATGATCAGATCGGTACTGCGCTGGGCCCTGGCGCTCCAGCCGCAGGTCGCCGACTCGATCGTGGCCGCCGCCGTCACCGGTGTCGCCCTGCTGTTGGTCCATCGGGACCCCCCGTTCGGCGTAGGTCCGCTGACCGAGGTCACCGTCGGACTGGTCGTGCTGTCGGTGATGCCCAACGCCTTCCGCAGGCTCGCCCCGGTCCCGGTGCTGCTGCTGACCAGCGCCGGTTTCTCGGTCTACGTGGTCTGCGGGTACCCCGATGTGATCAGTCCGTTCGGGGTGTGGCTGGCCCTCTACACGGTGGCCGTGCACCGCCCGGCCCGGTTGTCCGTGCCGGTGATCCTGACCGTGATCCCGCTGATGGTGGTGGTGCTCGCGCTGGCCAGGGACTCCTGGGTCACCCTGTTGCAGGGGATGTTGCACGCCAGCGTGGCCTGGTTGCTCGGCGCGAGCAGGCACAGCCTGACCCAGCGCAACCGGCAGCTGGCCGAGCTGGCCGTGGAGATGCACGCCGACCGGGAGCGGCAGGCCCAGCGCGCGGTCACCGAGGAACGGGTGCGCATCGCCCGCGAACTGCACGACGTGGTCGCGCACCACATGTCGGTGATCTCGGTGCAGGCCGGGCTGGCCCGCTACGTCTTCGACACCGACCCGGCCACCGCGAGCACCGCGCTGGGCACCATCGCCGACACCAGCCGGGAGGCCCTGGACGAGATGCGCCGGGTACTGGCCGTGCTGCGGTTGCCCGCCGACGACGACGCGCCGGAACCGGAGTTCGACCCGCAGCCCGGCCTGGACCAGATCGAGACCCTGCTGGAGCGGGTGCGTGCCGCCGGGGTGTCGGCCGAACTGGTGGTCACCGGCCTGCGCCGCTCGCTGCCGCCCGGCCCGGACCTGTGCGCCTACCGGGTGGTGCAGGAATCGCTGACCAACGTCATCAAGCACGCCCTGCCCGCCTCGGCCACCGTGCACCTGGAGTACCGGCCGCGGGAGCTGACCGTGCGGATCGCCGACGACGGCGACGGTGCGGCGGCCGTCGCGTCGGGGTCGCCGGGCCATGGCCTTGCCGGAATGCGGGAACGGGCCCGGCTCTACGAAGGTAGCCTCTCCGCTGGCGTGCGCGCGCACGGCGGGTTCGAGGTGGAGCTGCGACTGCCGCTCACGCCGCTGGAGTAGCCACCGGGGCGACTGGGATGAGGTGCGCAGTGACGACCACCGTCCTCGTCGTGGACGACCAGGTGCTGGTGCGCGCCGGTTTCGTCGCCCTGATCACCGCCGCCCCCGGACTGGAGGTGGTCGGCGAGGCGGCCAACGGCCAGGAGGCGATCGAGCTGACCGCCGCGGCCACCCCCGACGTGGTGCTGATGGACCTGCGCATGCCAGGGATGAGCGGGGCCGCCGCCACCGGGCGGATCCTGGCCGAGCAGTCGGGGCCCAAGCCGAAGGTGCTGGTGCTGACCACCTTCGACCTGGACGAGTACGTCTACGCCGCGCTGCGCGCCGGGGCGTCGGGCTTCCTGCTCAAGGACACCCCGCCGGAACGCCTGCTCGCCGCCATCCACACCATCGCGGGCGGGGACATGCTGTTCTCGCCCAACATCACCCGCAAATTGGTCGAGTCCTACGCCCACCGCGGCGCCCAGAGCTGGGAGCCGATCCCCGAGCTGTCCCCGCTGACCAGCCGCGAGGTCGAGGTGCTGCGCCTGGTCGGGCGCGGGCTGACCAACGGCGGCATCGCCGAGGAACTCGCGGTCAGCGAGGCCACCGTGAAGACCCACCTCAACCGGGCGATGGCCAAGCTCAACCTGTCCAGCCGGGCCCAGGCCGTGGTGGTCGCCTACGAGACCGGATTGGTCACCCCAGGTCAGCGGCGCTGAGGGCGGGCTTCATCCTGGGCAGACACGGGTGCGCGGCATACTGGCCGCCGTGTCCGCTCACCGGGTCGTCAGCGTCACCGCCTCGCTCCTCCTCGTGCTCCCGGTCGCCGGTTGCGGCCTGTTCGGCGCCGAACCCAAACCCGAGGACTCGGCCAAGACCTTCCTGTCCGCCTTCGCCGGTGGCGACACCACCACCGCCGCGAACAGCACGGACGAGCCCAAACCGGCCAAGGAACTGCTGGACCGGGTGCGCGCCGCGCTGAAGCCGACCGCGGTCAGCACCACCGTGCAGCAGACGCTGGTAGCCGCGGACGACTCCACCACGGCGAGTGCCACTTACGACGTGAAATGGGATCTCGGCGCCGGTCGCACCTGGGCCTACCAGGGCAAACTGGAGCTGCGCCGCACCGAGAAGACCTGGCGGGTGCACTGGGCGCCCAACGTGATCCACCCGAAGCTGCAACCGCAGCAGACCCTCGCGCTGCGCGAGCAGCAGCCGCAGCTGGCGCCGATCCTGGACCGGGACGGCGGCGCGCTGCTCAACCCGGAGAAGGTCGTCGCGGTGCTGCTGGACCGCAAGGCCGCCGGTGACCTGCCCAAGGCCGCGGGCGCGCTGGCCGCCGCGGTGTCCCGCTTCGACAAGTCGATCACCCAGCAGAGCGTGACCGACGGCGCGAACAAGGTGCCGGAGGGCCAGGCCTACACCGTGGTCAGCCTGCGCGACGCGGACTACCAGCAGGTCAAGGGCGCCATCTACGACCTGCCAGGGGTCCGCTTCAGCAGCCAGTCGCGGCTGCTGCCCCCCGCGGGCAAGGAGTTCGCCTCCCAGGTGCTGCCCGGGGTGCGCAAGACGGTGGAGGACCAGGTCGCGGGCACCGCGGGCTGGCGGGTGGTCACCCTCAACGCGGGCGGCACCGAGGTCGAGGCCCTGCAGGAGCAGCAGGCCCAGCCGGCCAAGGCGGTCACCCTGACGCTGAGCCGGGGCGTGCAGGCCGCGGCCGAGGACGCGCTGGAGCCGATCAAGAACCAGGCCATGCTGGTCGCCTTCCAGCCCTCCACCGGCGATGTGCTCGCGGTGGCCCAGAACGCCGAGGCGGACAAGGGCGGCTCGCTGGCGCTGACCGGCAACTACCCGCCGGGCTCCACCTTCAAGGTGGTCACCGCGGCGGCCGCGTTGCAGGCGGGGGCGGCCACCCCGGACACGGTGCTGCCCTGCCCCGGCACCTGGACCCTGCAGGGCCGCAAGATCCCCAACAACGACGAGTTCGACCTGGGCAACGTGCCGCTGCACCAGGCATTCGCCGCCTCCTGCAACACCACCTTCGCCGAACTGGCCAGCAAACTGCCGGCCGACTCGCTGACCAACGCGGCCAAGCAGTTCGGCGTCGGCGTGGACTTCGACCTGGCCGGGGTGCGCACCCTGACCGGCAAGGTCCCGCCGGCCGAGCCGGTGGTGGAGCGGGCCGAGGACGGCTTCGGCCAGGGCAAGGTGGTCACCACCCCGTTCGGCATGGCCCTGGTCGCGGCCACCGCGGCCCGCGGCGCCATGCCCACCCCGAACCTGCTGCGCGGCACCGAGACCAAGGTGGTCGGCGGCCTGCCCGCCCCGCCGCCCGCGATCGCCGACCAGCTCCGGCCGATGATGCGCGAGGTCGTCCTCAGCGGCACCGCGAAGAAGCTGAACCGGCTCGGCGAGGTGCACGGCAAGACCGGCACCGCGCAGTTCGGCGACGGCACCCACTCGCACGGCTGGTTCATCGGCTTCCGCGGTGACCTGGCCTTCGCGGTGCTGGTGGTGGACGCGGGCGCGTCCGGCCCGGCGGTGGACGCGGCGGCCCGATTCCTGGGCGCGGTGCGCTAGCCACGCCAACTCCGCCTTCGGCCGGACGAACGTTCGACTGTTGGGCCACTTGGGTGAACTTGGGATTCTGACGGATATCCATCCGATTGACCCTTGCGGGCGCTTCTCATGGCTTCTGCTTCTTGTGTGTGATGACGAGGCGGGCATTCGGGTTGGTGCCTTCGTCAAAACAGCGGTTCCGCGGCTCGCTGGCCATGCCTGACGTGTCGGTGGCGTCCACCTGCCGAGGTGCAGGTGTCGACGGTCACGGTGGGCGGGGAGCAGGCCGCCGGTGGCGCGATCAATACGGCTTGGTGTGCGAGGACTGGCATGCTGGGGTTCGAGCTGATCGCGGCGCGGGTTGAGGTGGCGTCAATTTCCTTCAGTCTGAAATTGGGTAGAGCCGGAAATTGACGTGCGGCTACTTTCGTGAACCTGTGAAATCACGTGTTTCCGCGTAGCTGGGGCGAGTTGACCCCGGTTGTGTTGTCTGTGAGCGGAGCGCACAGTGGCACCACGTCGACCAGTCAGCGAGGAGTCCCGGAATGAAAAATCGAAATGCGGCAGACCTGGAAATTCAAGTGAAGTTCTCCGCCGGTCGAGCCTGGCGGAAATGTGTTCCGGCCGTGCGTCGAGGGCTGTTGCCCGCGGTGTGCGTCCTGTACGTCCTGTTCGGGGACTTCGGAGTCTCGGTCGAGTTCCTAGTCAAATAGGACAACAGTGCGCGGGTGCTGCGGCCAGCTCCTTTGGGGGCTCGGTCGCAGCATTTTTTTGTCAGGTCGAGAGAACTCGGGTGAAGGTGTCGATGTGCGGCGCCGGTGAGCGCGTAACCGCGATGCCGTCAGTTTCCACCCAGGCGTGGAAACGGCATGGGTCCTCGGCGACCCCGATGACCCAGCGCAGTCCTTGCCGGGACAGTGCCGCCGTGATGACGCAGCCCAGCGACCGTTCCAGGCAGGCGGCCCGGCCGGGGTACCGGTCAGCTGCCGCCTCCACCGCCGCGACCGTCACCAGGGCTTCTGACTGGGACGTGGCGCGTGCGCACCACCTGCTGGTAAGGGCACCGACGATCCGGAAGGTCAGGTGGAACGGGAGCCGCAACAGGCAGAACGCCGCGAGGAGTCCGATATGCGCTAGGAACAGCATCCACCGGGACGGCCTCGCCGCCGCGGCTGCCATGGACCCGAGCGGCTTGCTCTGGGCGATCATGGGCAGGTGTTCCGCAGTGGGCACGCCGCTCCGGAGTGAGAGGAGGCCCTGTTCGGTCAGGTCGGTGAACAGGAGCCGGGCATTGCGCCGGAATTCCTCCGGAGTGAGGCGCGGATGCTGGTTCGCCAGGGTATCGGCGGCTCGATCGCTGTCACCTGTGCGCAGTATTTCCTGCCACAGTGTGGTGGCCAAGTGATTCAGCACGTACCAATGCCCGGACCTCAGGTTGAGTGCGAATGTCGCGCCACTGGCACTGCTGGTGATGCGTATATGGCGGGGAACGCAGAGATGCGTTGCGCCGGATCGGGTCACATCAAGCTCCTGAGCCAGAGGTCGTAGGCGATCAGTCGATTCAGCGCCGGAAAGGGCGTGCCGATCCCCATAACCGCCCGATCGATCGATTGGACGATTGATCCCGGCTCGATCAATCCCATATCCGCGAGCGGGGACTCGGCGAGTCGTTTTCGCAGTCCGGCGGCCTCGGCTCGTACGCCCCGGTAGTCCTCGCCCAGGTAGTTGCCCTTGGAACCGCGATCCAGCGCGGCCGAGGGCACCACGTCGCGCATTGCTGCGCGGATCAAGGGCTTGAACACCGTTCCGGTCGCGCGCCGGTACGCGGGCAACGCGGTGCAGGCGCGGATGACGTCATTGTCCAGGAACGGCGCCTGGGGCCACACCTCGTACGGACGGGCCATTTCGCTCAGCTGCTGTTGGACTGCCCCGGACCGCCGCAGGTCGTGCCGCGCGGTGAAGTCGGCGACTCCACCGTTCTGCACGACCTGCACCGCGTGGTCCGCGTGATCATGCACGAACTCCACCAGCGCGCGGCGCGCGCCGGTGGTGAGCCATGAGGACTCCAGACCTGGCGGAGGCCACCAGGAGATCGCGTCCACCCAGCTCGGGTGGTGGGCATCCGAGCGGCCCAGCCGGCGGGCGTACCCGCGTAGTGCTCGGTGCATCGGCGTCCTCGACAACCGGATCGCCCGGGACAACACCCGAGCCGGGGATTCGTTCCGCAGCCGGGCCCACGCGCCCGAATCCGCGAGCAACTGGCGCAGCCGTCCCGCGCTGGCGAGATCGCCCAGATAGGAGGGTGGCGCGACCACCAGCGCATCGGCCCCCTCCCCGCCGAGGTGCACCCTCCCGCCGGTGGCCGCCACCGCCCGTAGGCGGAGGTGGTTTCGTTCGTGCGTGGCCGCCGCGAAGTCAGGCAGTCCGGTGGGGGGCGGCGCGCCGAGATTCCGGTACGGCAGGCTCGCGCTCGTTCCCGGCACGATTTCCAGGCGGATCGTCGAGTTCAGGCCCGCGTTGCGCACCGCGTGGCAGAGGTCGTCAGCAGGCGCGTCGGGATAGTGGTAGACGAAAGCGGTCAACGGGGCCGACAAGTGCCGGGCCGCGAGAAAGGCGATCGAGGTGGAGTCCAGTCCGCCACTGAAGTCGGTGCTCACCTGTTCGATCGCGGTCCGGCTCGAGACGGCGATCTCCAGCGACTCGCGTAACGCCACCGCTCCCGCACGCGGTGCGAGCCGCCGATCCGGCGAGAGATCCGCATAGGTCCAGCGCGAGACCGCTCCGGCGGCCGTCACCTGGAGCGCTTCGCCCGCCTCCAGCCGGTGCAGCCCATGAACCGGTGTCGCGCCATGCGTGAGCATCGGCACCGCACCGCAGAAGATCTCCGCGCTGGTGACGAGCGGATCGGCCTTGAGTTTGACGCCCGAAGCCACCGCGGTGGGCAACGGGCTCGTGCCGAAGACCAGCCGCTCGCCTGGGTGGTAGTACAACGGGTACTGGCCGGCGAGATCGACGAACGCGACGAGTTTCTCCGCGGTGAGCACGATCGCGAGGAAGCTGCCCGGCCACCGGGTGAGGAGTTCCAACCGATCCCTCCGCACGGCTGTGTCCAGGTCGGCGCGTAGCCGGGCGTCGTCAGCGGTGCAGTGCCCGATGAGCAGCAAGCGCGCCTCGGGGCAGGTGAGTGCGAGGAACTCACGGGGGCGCCAGCTACCCCAGGTGACCGCGGCGGACAGACCTGGCCAGACCGGTGTCGCGCCGATCGGGGCTGTCCCGGTGACGCTGCCCGGTGCCGCGGGGAAAGAGCCCAGAACGCACGGTGCGTGGCCGCCCATGGACATGGATGCCATGAATCTGTTACCAGTAGTATTGCGAGTTTGCGTCCGCGTTTCCGCTGGACGAACTGCCCAGCGTTATGTGCCGGACATGGCCGAGATCGATCACCAGTGGCAGTTCGCTGTGTTGCTCGGTTTCGTTCGTCGCAGTGTTCGCTGTTGGCCGATCCGGTGTTGTGTCCTGTCTCGCGCGAGCTTGCCGGAAGAATCTCATGATCATACCTTCGATCGGAGCGTGCTGGAATTCGCTGGCGGCACCATGTGAGCAGATTTGCCTGGTTGTTGGCAAGTCCGGCCGGCGGGTGGCCCCGATCGAGTGGCGAGCTTTTCGGCAGATCTACGATGCAATTGATGAGACCGATTTTTCGGTATGAACGGTCATGGTCGAATCCGGTCCACCGGAACGTTCATTTTGACGATCTGGACTGGAGTCCGAGTATGAGCGCGCCCTGAGCCTCGGCGAACGGGCTCAACGCGCTGGTGCGCAGCTCGAAATCACCGTCCTGGTGCACCGTGCCCGTGAGGGCGTACCGCGTCAGTTCCTGGCGGCAGGTGTCCAGCACCAGGTGTCCCGCCTCCGCGAGTTCGCCGCCGAGGATGATGTGCCGCGGGTTGATGAGGTTGCACAGCTGGGCCAGCGCGAAGCCGAGCACCCGGCCGGCGTCGTTGAGGATGCGGCCGCACACGGCGTCACCGTTCTGCGCGTTGTGCACGAGTGCGCTCAGGGTGGACGGGATGTCCCGCGAGCTGCCCCGCTGAGCCTGCTTGGCCTTAGCCACGAGCGATTCGGCGCCCACGATGGTGTCCAGACAACCGCGTCCGCCGCACAGGCACATCTCGCCATCGGGCTCGATGGTCAGGTGTCCGAGTTCGCCGGCCATGCCGCGCTGCCCGCGCAGGAGGATCGAGCCGATCATGATGCCCACGCCGACGCCGGTGGACGCCTTCACGTAGGCGACATGCTCGATAGCCTCGTCGGAGCCGTATGTCTGCTCGGCCAGCGCGCCGAGATTCGCGTCGTTGTCCATGGCCACGGGCACCCCGAGCTTCGCGCTGAGTTCCTGCGCTGGCCGGTCCTCCGCCCGCCACGGCGCGAGCACGGGAGGGGTGAACGTGCCGGTCAGCGGATCGACCATCCGAGGTACGGCCAAGCCGGTGGTCACCACGTCCGTCATCTTCTGGCCGGTCTCCTCGACCGCGTCCTGGATGAGGTTCAGCACATCGGGCAGCAGCAGGCGCAGACCCCGGTTCATGCCGGGCGTCTCCCTGCGCTGGACCACCTGGTCGAACGAACTGGTCACCGGCCTGGCCACCACCGAGATGTGGTTGAACCCCAGATCCACCCCGACCACGACACCGCGTAGCTGCCGCAGCTGGACTTTTCCGCCACGCGACTTGCCTGAACTTCCACTCCCTTTTTCGGTCTCCACCAGGCCCTTGTTGGTCAACTCCTTTATCGCCGCGGAAACAGAAGCCGCCGACAAGTCGGTTCGCCGGGCGAGGTCTGCCTGCCGGTCAGGCTTGACCATGATTTCGATGATCATCTTTTTGAGTTTCGAATCACTGCCTTGAGAGGGGAGATCAAGTATTGCGCGTGCGTCGCCCATGGCGCCGACCTCTCCGCAAAATTGCGGTTCCTGAAATTGATCTCGATGCCCGAAGGCTAGCATCGAATCGTTCAATCTGAAGAGCGTCACCGTTCAGATGTCTGCCTGATGCGGGATCGACGTCTGGTGGCTAACGGAAGGCGGTCCTAGGGAGATCGGTTGAATTCTACCCGGATGGCCGAATCCGGAGAGAGGAGATTGCCGATCGGCCGGGGTTCGGCTGAGGCGACCTCCGGTCCCGGACCGGCCGGTCCGGTCCGCGCGCGAAGCCCGGCGTCGTAGGCTGGAGGGCATGCCCGTCCGTGCCCCACTGAAGCCCGGCCAGCTCTCGCCGCGGCGTCCCGTGCCCGCTCACATCGATCGTCCCGAGTACGTGGACAAGCCGGCGCCCCAGCGCAACACCGATCCGTGGGTGCAGCCGCCGGAGATCATCGAGGCCATGCGGGTGGCCGGGCGGCTCGCGGCGCAGGCACTGGCCGAGGCGGGCAAGGTGTGCGTGCCGGGCGCGACCACCGACGAGGTCGACGCGGTGGTGCACGAGTTCCTCTGCGACAACGGGGCCTACCCGTCCACGCTGGGCTACCGGAACTACCCGAAGTCCTGCTGCACCTCGCTCAACGAGGTCATCTGCCACGGCATCCCGGACACCACGGTGATCGAGGACGGGGACATCGTCAACGTCGACGTCACCGCGTTCATCGGCGGCGTGCACGGCGACACCAACGGCACCTTCCTGGCAGGCAACGTCGCCGAAGAGGCCCAGTTGCTGGTCGAGCGGACCAGGGAGGCCACCCACCGGGCGATCAAGGCGGTCAAGCCGGGCCGCCAGATCAACGTGATCGGCCGGGTCATCGAGGCCTACGCCAACCGGTTCGGCTACGGCGTGGTGCGCGACTTCACCGGGCACGGCATCGGCCGCTCCTTCCACAGCGGCCTGGTCGTGCTGCACTACGACGAGCCCAGCATGGACACCGTGCTGGAGCCGGGCATGACCTTCACCATCGAGCCGATGATCACCCTGGGCACCATCGACTACGACATGTGGGCCGACGGCTGGACGGTGACCACCAAGGACAAGAAGTTCACCGCGCAGTTCGAGCACACCGTGCTGGTCACCACCGACGGTGTCGAGATCCTGACCCTGCCTTGACCGGCGGTGGCCTGCTGATCGCGGGCACCACCTCCGACGCGGGCAAGAGCGTGCTCGTCGCCGGGCTGTGCCGCTGGCTGGCCCGGCGCGGGGTGCGGGTGGCGCCGTTCAAGGCGCAGAACATGTCCAACAACTCGGTGGTCACCGCCGACGGCGGCGAGATCGGCCGGGCCCAGGCGGTGCAGGCCGCCGCGGCCGGGCTGGCGCCCTCGGTGCGGTTCAACCCGGTGCTGCTCAAACCGGGCAGCGACCGCAGTTCGCAGGTGGTGTTGCTGGGCAAGGTGATCGGCGAGGTCACCGCGCTGTCCTACCGCGAGCGCAAGACACACCTGGCCGCCACCGTGCTGGCCACCCTGGACGGCCTGCGCGCCGAGTACGAGGCGGTGATCTGCGAGGGCGCCGGGTCGCCGACCGAGATCAACCTGCGCGCCAACGACATCGCCAACATGGGCCTGGCCCGTGCGGCGAACCTGCCGGTGCTGGTGGTCGGCGACATCGACCGCGGCGGCGTCTTCGCGCACCTGTTCGGCACCCTGGCCCTGCTCGACCCGGCGGACCAGGCCCTGGTCAGCGGCTTCGTCATCAACAAGTTCCGCGGCGACCCCGCCCTGCTGGACCCGGGTCTGCGCCAGCTCACCGCGCTCACCGGCCGCCCGGTGCACGGTGTGCTGCCCTGGCGGGAGGAGCTGTGGCTGGACGCCGAGGACTCGCTCTCCTACGCCGCCGACGGGGTGGTCGGCCGTCCGGCCGCGCCGGTCGGCGAGCAGTGGCTGCGCGTCGCCGTGCCGCGCCTGCCCCGGATCTCCAACGCCACCGACGTCGAGGCGCTGGCCGGTGAACCCGGTGTCTCGGTCCGCTTCGTCACCGAGCCCTCCCGCCTGGCCGACGCCGACCTGGTCGTCCTGCCCGGCTCCAAGTCCACCGTCGCCGACCTGGACTGGCTGCGCCGCACCGGCCTGGCCGCGGCCATCACCCGGCACGCGGCCGCCGGCCTGCCGGTCACCGGCATCTGCGGCGGCTACCAGATGCTGGCCGCCACCTTGCACGATCCGGTCGAGTCCAGGGCGGGCACCGTCGACGGCCTCGGCCTGCTCGACCTGGACATCGAGTTCCACCCGGACAAAACCCTGGCCAACCCGGCCGGCGCCGCGCTCGGGCACCCGGTGCGCGGCTACGAGATCCACCACGGCCGCCCGGCCCGCCGCGCCGAGCACCTCGCCCCGCTGATCACCCTGCCCGACGGCACGGGGGAGGGCGCGCTGCACGGACCGATCGCGGGCACGCACTGGCACGGCCTGTTCGAGAACGACGGGTTCCGCCGCGACTTCCTGACCTGGGCCGCGACCAGGGCAGGCCGCACCGGCTTCACCCCGGCCCCGGACACCGATTTCGCCGCCGCCCGCGCCGCCCAGCTGGACCTGCTGGGCGACCTGGTCGCCGACCACCTGGACACCGACGCGGTGCAACGCCTGCTGGAATCCGGCGCACCGCGAGGACTCCCGGCCATCCCACCCGGCGCACCGCCCAGTTGCTGACCCGAAGGCGCGAGCGAGCGCCCCGGCTTCGCCCGCCGGGGGCGTAGAGTGCGGGTACCGGAGGCAGGCCGAATTCAGCGCTCTCGCTGAGCAAACCTCGGGCGTACGCCGAACCCGGCGCCTGAGCGCTGCCGGAGATGGGATGACCGACATGACGTCGGGATCCACGCAACGCCAGGACTTCCAGCCCCCCGCCGCCGGCGCCGTCCAGCACGAGCCACGAGTCCAGGTGAAGCCGGTGGACGCGAGTCCCGGTTTCCTCGACGGCGGCTGGTGGCCCAACAGCATGGACCTCGGCCGGGCCCTGCCCGCACTGCTGTCCGCGCTGCGGGAACGGCTCGGACCGGTCAGCCGGGTCACCTACCACCTGGAGCACTGGCTGCCCGCGCCCCGGCGGCTCACCGTCGGCGGCCGGGTGGTGCGGCTGGAGGGCTATCGCTCGCCCGATCCGCGCACCATCACGGTGACCGGCCAGTCCGGGCAACGGCTTGTGCTGCTGGTGGTGCCGCCGGAGACGACCGAGTCCGAGGCCCGCCGCGTGCTGGACCTGACGGCCGGGGCGGACAACCGGGACAGCGCCGCGAGCCTGCTCGGGGTGATCAGCCCGGCGGAGCAGGACTGACCACCGCCGCGCGGGGACGGCCCGGGGTCAGCCCAGTCGCTCGTGCAGGAACGCCACCACCTGGTCTCTGGCCGCCATCGCGGCGTTGCCTTCCCGCACTTCCCTGGTCAGCACCGAATGCGCGTTCGACTTGAACCCGTCCGCGTTGCCCGGCCGCGAGTCCAGTTCCACCACCCGGAACGCCTCGCCCAGCCGGTCGGTCAACGTCCGGAACCGCTCGCCCGGGACCAGCCGGTCCGCGCTGAACCGCAACCCCATCAGGCACAGCCCGGACTCCACCGTGCGCGCCGCGATCCGGGACAGTTCCGCCTCCGACATGCCCGGATCCGCCTTGCGCCGGGCCCCCAGCGGCAGCGGCAGTGACGGCTGACTGCCCACCGGGGCCAGCACCACCTCATCCACCGCCGCGGCCAGCGCGAAACCGCCGGTGAAGCACATGCCGATCACGCCGACGCCGGGTCCTGGGGTGCGCTCGTTCAGGTCCCGCGCGACCGCGCGCAGGTAGTCGCTGAACGGCCGTTTCGCGTTGGTGGCGAAGGCCCGGAACTCCGCGGACACACACGCCTTGGCCGCCACCGGCAGCCCGGTGCGGGTGCTCTCCGGCGCGCCCGGCGTGCCGAAGGCGGACACGATCAGCACGGTGAACCCGTTGTCCACCAGGTGATCGGCGAAGCCCAGCACCGAGGGCGTCATGCCGGGGATCTCCGGCAGCACCACCACACCGGGGCCGCTGCCCTTCTCGAAGCAGTCATAGGTGGAACCGGCCGCGGTGAACGGCGCGCGCCGCCACCCGGTCAGGTCCGTCTCGGGCGCCCCGGCGGTCATGGCAACTCCTCGGTGTGGTCGGACCCGGCTTGGCCGCAGTCTGGCCAGCTTGATCACGGTTGTACACCAGCGGCGGGGCGGCCGTTCGCGCACACCGCGGGCACCCCCGCTGCTCCATTCGGCGGTTTGCTGTCACGTTCCAGAACCAAGCCCCGCCGAGCCGTTGACGCGGCCGTAGCCCGTCTGTAACTCTTGCCTCCCGCCGCGCAAAAATCTGACATTGCACCGGTAATTCCGTACAGAGTCCCGTGAATTCCTGCGCAACGCCGCGCATGACCTCCTCCCTGGCTGCCCTGCCGTGGGGATGAGAAACAAGAGGACCGCAATGAGAGTGCAGCGCTCCCTGTCCCGACCCGTCGCCTTCCTAGCCACGTTGTGCCTGGTCATCCTGGGTGGTCCCGTAGTGGCCACCGCCGCCCCCGCAACGGATCTCGCGGTCCGGCAGCCGGTGGCGGCCAGCAGCGCCGAGGCCGCGCACACCGCCCGCGCCCTCACCGACGGCGACCAGGGCACCTACTGGCAGAGCGCGGGCGCCGCGCTCCCGCAGTGGGCCCAGGTGGACCTCGGCGGTGCGTCGGTGATCGACCAGGTCAAGCTGAAACTGCCCGCGGGCTGGGCGAAACGCACCCAGCGACTGGCCGTGCAGGGCAGCAGGGACGGGGTCGGCTTCGACACCCTGCTCACCTCCCGGGCGCACACCTTCGACCCGGCCGCCGGCAACACGGTGAGCATCGACCTGCCCGCGACCACCACCCGCTACCTGCGCCTGGAGGTCAGCGCGAACTCCGGCGACCGGGCCGCGCAGCTGGCCGAGGTCGAGGTCCGCCGGGCCACACCGTCCACAGTGGACATCGCAGCGGCGGCCACCTTCACCGCGAGCAGCCAGAACCAGAACTACACCGCGGCCAACGCGGGCGACGGTAATCCGGGCAGCTACTGGGAAAGCGTCAACAACGCCTTCCCACAATGGATCCAGGCCGATCTGGGCGCCTCGATCAGCGTCAACCGGCTGGTGCTCAAGCTCCCGGCGAACTGGGAGACCCGCGCGCAGACCCTCACCGTGCGCGGCAGCGAGAACGGCGACACCTTCACCGAACTGCTCGCCGGCCGGGCGCACACCTTCAGCCCGCAGGCACAGAACACGGTGACCATCACCTTCAACGCCACCACCACCCGGTACCTGCGGCTGGAGATCACCGCGAACACCGCCTGGCCCGCCGCGCAGCTGGCCGAGTTCGAGATCTACGGCCCCACCACCGGCGACACCCAGGCCCCCACCGCGCCCGGCGGGCTCGCGCACACCCAGCCCGGCGTGGACCAGATCCGGCTGACCTGGACCGCGGCCACCGACAACGTGGGCGTCACCGGCTACGACATCTACGCCAACAACACCCTGCGCAGCAGCGTGGCCGGGAACGTGCTGACCTACACCGACACCCAGCCGGTGAACGCGACCGTCACCTACCACGTGCGGGCGCGCGACGCCGCCGGCAACGCCTCACCCAACAGCAACACGGTCACCCGCACCGGCTCGGACGCGGGCACCAACCTGGCCCAGGGCAAGCCGATCACCGCCTCCTCGCACGTGCACACCTTCGTCGCGGGCAACGCCAACGACAACGACGTGCGCACCTACTGGGAGGGCGGCGCCGGCTACCCGAACACACTCACCGTGTCGTTGGGCGCCAACGCCGACCTCAGCTCGGTGGTGCTCAAGCTCGACCCCAGCACCGCCTGGGGCCGCCGCACCCAGACCCTGGAAGTCCTTGGCCGGGACCAAAGTGGCGGTGCGTTCACCTCGCTCGCCGCCTCCGCTCAGCACGTCTTCGACCCCGCAGCCGGCAACACGGTGACCATCGGGGCCCGCGGCCGGGCCGCGGACATCCAGCTCCGCTTCACCGGCAACACCGGCGCGCCCGCCGGTCAGGTGGCCGAATTCCAGGTGCTCGGCGTGCCCGCGCCGAACCCGAACCTGACCGTCACCGGCAGCTCCTGGACCCCGGCCACCCCGGTGGAAACCGATCCGGTGCGCCTGAGCGCCACCGTGCGCAACGCGGGCAGCGCCGCCGCGGGCGCCACCAGCGTCGGCTTCTACCTGGGCGACACCAAGGTCGGCACCGCCGCCGTGGGCGCACTGGCCGCGGGGGCGAGCAGCACCGTCACCGCCGACCTCGGTCCGCGCGACGCGGGCAGCTACCCGGTGACCGCCAAGGTCGACGAGGACAACAAGGTCCTCGAACAGAACGAGACCGACAACAGCCACACCAACGCCAGCCACCTAGTAGTGAACCCGGTGTCCAGCTCGGACCTGGTCGCCGCCGCGGTGAGCTGGACCCCGAACAACCCGTCCCCCGGCGCCGCGGTGAACTTCGCGGTGTCCATCCGCAACCAGGGCAGCATCGCCTCGGCCGCGGGCGCGCACGGCATCACGCTGAACGTGCTGGACGCCAACGGGACCGTGGTGCGCACGCTCACCGGCACGCACAACGGCGTCATCACCCCGGACAGCACCACCGCCCCGGTGAACCTGGGCAGCTGGCCGTCCGCGGCCGGACGGCACTCGGTCCGGGTCGTGCTCGCCGATGACGCGAACGAGCTGCCGGTCAAGCGCGCCAACAACACCAGCACCCAGGCCCTGTTCGTCGGCCGCGGCGCGAACATGCCGTATGACATGTATGAGGCCGAGGACGCGGTCACCGGCGGCGGCGCGTCCGTGGTCGGCCCGAACCGCACCATCGGCGACCTCGCCGGCGAGGCATCCGGCCGCCGCGCGGTCACCCTCAACAGCACCGGCAGCTTCGTCGAGTTCACCACCAGGGCCGCCACCAACACCCTGGTGACTCGCTTCTCCATCCCGGACTCCGCCGGTGGTGGCGGTATCGACGCCACGCTCAACGTCTACGTCAACGGCCAGCCACACCAGCCGCTGAACCTGACCTCCAAGTACTCCTGGCTCTACGGCGCGGAGGCCAGCCCCGGCAACTCGCCGGGCGCGGGCGCGCCCCGGCACATCTACGACGAGGCGCACCTCAAGCTCAGCGGCACCATCCCGGCCGGCAGCAAGATCAGGCTGCAGAAGGACAGCGGCAACAGCACCAACTACGCGATCGACTTCATCAACACCGAGCAGGTCGCGCCGATCGCCAACCCGGACCCGGCCAAGTACACCGTGCCCACCGGGTTTGGCCACCAGGACGTGCAGAACGCGCTGGACAAGGTCCGGATGGACACCACAGGGAATCTCGTCGGGGTGTACCTGCCCGCCGGTGACTACCAGACCAGCAGCAAGTTCCAGGTCTACGGCAAGGCGGTCAAGGTCACCGGCGCCGGACCCTGGTTCACCAGGTTCCACGCACCCTCCACTCAGGACAACACCGATATCGGCTTCCGCGCCGAGGGCACCGCGGGCGGCTCCTCCTTCGCCAACTTCGCCTACCTCGGCAACTACACCTCGCGGATCGACGGTCCCGGCAAGGTGTTCGACTTCAGCAATGTCGCCGACATCGTCATCGACAACATCTGGAACGAGCACATGGTGTGCCTGTACTGGGGCGCCAACACCGACCGGATCACCATCAAGAACTCCCGGATCCGGAACATGTTCGCCGACGCGATCAACATGACCAACGGCAGCACCGACAACCACGTGGTCAACAACGATTCCCGGGCCAGCGGCGACGACAGCTTCGCGTTGTTCTCCGCGATCGACGCCGGTGGCGCGGACATCAAGAACAACGTCTACGAGAACCTGACCTCCACGCTGACCTGGCGGGCGGCCGGCATCGCGGTCTACGGCGGCTACGACAACGTCTTCCGCAACATCTACGTGGCCGACACCCTCGTTTACTCCGGGATCACCATCTCCTCGCTGGACTTCGGCTATCCGATGAACGGGTTCGGGCCGGGACCGACGAAGTTCGAGAACATCTCCATCGTCCGGGCGGGCGGCCACTTCTGGAACGGCCAAACCTTCCCCGGCATCTGGGTGTTCTCCGCCTCCAAGGTCTTCCGCAACATCCGGGTGTCCGATGTGGACATCATCGACCCGACCTACAGCGGGATCATGTTCCAGACCAAGTACACCGGCAGCTCCCCGGAGAACCCGATCACCGACACGGTGTTCACCAACGTCTCCATCTCCGGGGCGCGCAAGAGCGGTGACGCCTTCGACGCCAAGTCCGGCTTCGCCCTGTGGGCCAACGAGCTGCCCGAACCCGGTCAGGGTCCGGCGGTCGGCTCGGTCACCTTCACCAACCTGCGGCTGTCCGGCAACCACACCGACATCCGCAACACCACCTCCACCTTCACCATCAACCGCAACTGAGCAACCCAGTCAAACGGGCGCGGCCGTGCGTACTCCGGCCGCGCCCGTTCTCCTGTGCGGCAACAACTTCAGCGCAACAGGGCGGTGAACACCGCGCGGATCCGGGGCAGGTTCTCCCGGCCGCGCCGGGTGGCCAGGTGGATCGAGTTGGTCACCGGCTTGGCCGGGTGGTGCAGCACAGTGAGCACGCCGGCGGCCAGGTCGTCCTCGACGAAGTACCGCGGCAGCACCGCGAGTCCGGCCCCGGCGCGCACCGCCGCGGCCACCGCGCGCACATCCGGCACGGTCAGCACCGGCGTGGGCGGGCGTTGTCCCCAGCACTCCCGGAAGTACCGGCGCGCCATCGGCATCTCCTCGGCGTACCCGGCGAAGGGCCTGCTGTCCCGCCGCGGGTCATACGGCGGCTCCCCGGCCCGGCCCACCAGCACGAACTCCTCGTCCACGAAGTGCACCAGGTACAGCTTGCGGGTGGGTGCGCCGCCGACCTGGGTGAGCACCGCGATGTCCAGCTCGTCCCGCAGCACCGCGGGCACCAGCTCGGCGGCCAGCCCGGTCCGGCAGCGCACCAGCAGCCCACTGGCCAGCACCGGCGGCAGCGCGGGCACCACCAGCGCGGCCAGCGCGTCATGCGGGGCGCCCAGGAACACCATCGCCGCCTGCCCGTCGCCGGCTGGGCGCAACGCGTCCACCGCGCGCTCCAGGGCGTCGATGTGGTCGGCGATCTCCGCTGCCAGGGCGTGCCCCGCCTCGGTGGGCTCGATGCCCCGACCGGCTTTCATGAACAGTGGCCGTCCCGCCACCGCCTCCACCGTGCGCAGGTGCTGCGAGACCGAGGGCTGGGACAGCGTCAGCGCGTCCGCGGCCTTGGACACCCCGCCGGTGCGGTAGACGGCGAGGAAGGAGCGCAGCGCCACAAGTTCGGCCCGGGTGGACATGGCAACAGCGTAGATGGGTGACCCGCGACACCATAGATTTTCTGATGGGTTGACCGACGCATCGAGATGGCCCGGCGGGTGCGGGGACGATTGACTCGGAGGCACAGAACTTCCTGTCCCCCAAGGAGATTCGATGCTTCGCCGGACCATCGCAGCCCTGCTTGTCGGTTCCCTGTCGATGCTCACGCCGACGGCCTCGGCCGCGCCACCGCGCAGTACCCTGACCGCCCTGCCCGGCAACGAGGTCTTCCCGGAGAGCATCGCGGTCGACCACCGCACCGGCGTCTACTACGTCGGCTCGGTCAAGGACGGCACCCTCTTCCGCGGCAAGGTCGGCAGCCCCGACGTCACCGTGTTCTCCCCGGCCGGCGCGGACGGCCGGACCATCGCCAACGGCCTGGCCCTGGACGGCGACCGGCTGATCGTGCTCGGCCGCCAGAGCGGCAAGGCGCACGTCTACGACACCCGGACCGCCCGCCTGGTGATCACCCTGCACAACGGTGAGGCCAGCACCTTCCTCAACGACCTCACCGTGCACCCCGGCGGCGGCTACTACGTCACCGACTCGATCAACCCGTGGCTGTACCGGATCCAGCGCACCGGCGACAGCTACCGGCTGGAGAAGTTCCTCGACTTCACCGGCACCCCGCTGACCTACACCACCGGCGCGGGCGCGGCCGGGATCAACGTCAACGGCATCGTGTCCACTTCGGACGGTCGCTACCTGATTGTCTCCAAGCGCAACGAGAACGCCCTCTACCGGATCACCCTGGCCACCAAGCAGGTAGTGAAGATCGCCACGCCGCCGGGCGCGCTGGAAACCCAGGACGGCCTGCACCTGACCGGCCGCACCCTCTACGCCGCGCAGAACCTGCCGCGCAACGTCGCCGTGCTGCACTTCGCCGCCGACTTCGCCTCGGCCGCCCTGACCGGCCACCTCAGCGACCCGAGTTTCCGCTTCCCGACCGGCGTCGCCCGGCACGGCAACCGGCTCCTGGTCGTCAACGCCCAGTTCGACTCCAAGGGCAGCCCCGCCGCCGTGACCGGCCCGAACCCGCCGGTCCTGCCCTTCGGCGTCACCACCCTGCCCCTCTCCTGAGCCGAGGAAACCCCTGTGTCCGAACACGAATTCACCCGCCGCCAAGCCCTCACCGCCGGACTCGGTGCGGCCGCGGCAGCCACCCTCGGCTCCGCCCCCGCCAACGCCCAGCCCGGCGCGACCGCGCTCGGCTCAGCCGCCACCGCGCCCCGCCCCACTCCCGATGCCCCCGCCGACCTGGTGCTGCACAACGGAAAAATCACCACCCTCGACCCGAACCACCCCCGCGCCACCGCCCTGGCCATCCGCGACGGCCGCATCCTGGCCGTCGGCGAGGACGCCACCACCCACCTCGGCCCGCACACCCGGGTGCTCGACCTCCGCGGCCGCCGGGTGGTGCCCGGCCTCAACGACTCGCACACCCACCTCACCCGCCAGGGCCTGAGCTACACCAACGAACTCTCCCTGGCCGGGGTCCGCTCGGTCACCGACGCGCTGCGCGTCCTGCGCGCCGAGGCGGCCCGCACCCCGGCGGGCCAGTGGATCCGGGTGGTCGGCGGGTTCAGCCAGTTCCAGTTCGCCGAGCAACGGCTGCCCACCCTGGCCGAACTCAACGCCGCCGTGCCGGACACCCCGGTGTTCCTGCTACACCTCTACGACCGCGCCCTGCTTAACCAGACCGCGCTGCGCGTGCTCGGCTTCGACAAGAACACCCCGGAACCACCCGGCTCGCAGATCCAACGCGACGCCGCGGGCAACCCGACCGGCCTGCTCATCGCCAAACCCAACGCCACCCTGCTCTACTCGACCCTGGCCAAGCTGTCCAAGCTCGACCCGGACAGCCAGTACCGCTCCACCCGCGCCTACCTGCGTCACCTCAACGCCCGCGGCGTGACCAGCGCGAACGACGCCGGCGGTGGCGGGCAACGGTTTCCCGAGGACTATTCGGTCATCGACCGGCTGCACGCCGAGCACAAACTCACCGTCCGGATCGGCTACCACGTCTTCACCCAGCAGCCCGGCGGCGAACTCGCCGACTACCAGCGGATGGCCACACTCACCCACCCCGGCGCGGGCGACGACTTCCTGCGAATGATCGGCGCCGGCGAGCTGCTCGTCTACTCCGCCGGCGACTACGAGACCTTCTTCCAGCCCCGCCCCGACCTGCCGGTGACCATGGAATCCGACCTGGCCAAGGTCCTGGAGTTCCTGGCCGGGCAACGCTGGCCGTTCCGGCTGCACGCCACCTACGACGAGTCGATCAGCCGGTTCCTGGACGTCATCGAACGCGTGCACACCCCCGGCACCAGGTTCGTCCTGGACCACGCCGAGACCATCTCGCCACGCAACATCGACCGGGTGGCCGCGCTCGGCGGCGGCATCGCCATCCAGCACCGGCTGGCCTTCCAGGGCGAGGCGTTCGCCCAGCGCTACGGACCCGCCGCCACCCGGAACGCGTTGCCGGTCAACCGGATGCTGCGGGCCGGGATTCCGGTCGGCCTCGGCACCGACGCCACCAGGGTGGCCAGCGACAACGTCTGGCAGGCCCTGCACTGGCTGCACACCGGCCGCACCGTCGGCGGCCACACCGTGCTCGGCCCCGACTCCCGGCTCTCTCGCGAGGAAGCCCTGCGCAGGCTGACCGTGGGCAGCGCCTGGTTCAACGGCGAACAGCAGGTCAAGGGCAGCCTCGCCCCCGGCAAGTTCGCCGACCTCGCGGTGCTGTCCGAGGACTACCTCACCGTGCCAGCGCCGCGCATCCCGGCGATCACCTCGGTGCTCACCGTGGTGGGCGGCCGGATCGTCTACGGCGCGGCCGAACACGCCGCCTTCGACCCGGGTCCGGGCTGACTCCCAGCAACGGCGGCCAGATCGCCTGGCTGCTCCCGGTCTCCCTCGCCCGGACCGGCTTCCGGGCCGCGACCCTGCTCGGCCGCACCCCCGCCCACCCGACGAGTTGGCCCAACTCGTACGCCACGTTGGCCCAACCGGGCGTACGAGTTGGCCCAAGTCGGCGTGCGGTAGCTACACCGCCAGCCGGACGTCGTAGTCCAGGATCCACCGGTTCAGGCCCAGCAGTGATTCCACTGTGCGCCGGGTCGCCGAGTCCGAGCCCACCGCGTTCAGCGGCGAGTCGAGGAGCTGCTGGATGTCCTTGCGTGGCACCAGTTCGCACACCGGCGCGGCCGAATCGGTGAGCACCGTGGCCAGCTCCTCGCGCAGCGCCTTCTCATACCCGGCGTCCTGGGTGGAGGGGTACGGGCTCTTCTTGCGCTGCACCACCGACTGCGGCAGCACGTCCGCGGTGGCCGCGCGCAGCAGGCTCTTCTCCTTGCCGTCGAAGGTCTTCATCGCCCACGGCGCGTTGAACACGTACTGCACCAGGCGGTGATCGCAGAAGGGCACCCGCACCTCAAGCCCGACCGCCATGCTCATCCGGTCCTTGCGGTCCAGCAGGATGTTCACGAACCGGGTCAGGTTCAGGTAGCTCAGCTCCCGCATCCGCGCTTCCAGGCCGGTTTCCCCGGCCAGTCGCGGCACCTCGGTCAGGGCCTCCTGGTAGCGCTGTTGCACGTAGTCGCGTAGCTGAAGCCGTTGCGCCAGCCCGGAATAGACCGATTCGGTCTGGCTGTGCGCCCGCGCGGCGATCCACGGGAAGGTGCCGCCGTTGACCGCGGCGGGGTCGTGGAACCACTTGTAGCCGCCGAAGACCTCATCCGCGGACTCCCCGGACAGCGCCACCGTCGACCGGCCGCGGATCGCCTGGAACAGCAGGTACAGCGAGAAGTCCATCTCGCCCATGCCGGTGGGCAGATCGCGGGCGTGCAGGGCGGCCGCGCGCACCGCCGGGTCCATCAGATCGTCGTTGTCCAGCACGATGTTGGTGTGGTCGGCGGCCACGTGCGCGGCCACCTCGGCCACGAACGGCGCGTCCGGGCTGTCCCGGAAGGCGTCGGCGTGGAAGTTGTCGGTGTATCCGGCGAAATCGATCGAGAACGAGCGCACCGGCCCGGCGCCCTGCGCGGTCAACGCCTTGGCGGCCAAGGCGGTCAGCGCGCTGGAGTCCAGGCCGCCGGAGAGCAGCGTGCACAGCGGCACATCCGCGATGAGCTGCCGCTCGACGATGTCCTCCAGCAACTCGCGCACGGTGCCGACGGTGGTGTCCAGGTCGTCGGTGTGCTCGGTGGCCTCCAGCTGCCAGTACCGGGACTTGCCGATTCCCTTGCGGGACACCGTGACCACCGACCCCGGCCGCACCTCGAACAGGCCGCGCAGGATGCCCAGCTCAGGGGTCTTGACGAAGGCGAGCGCCTCGCGCAGCCCATCCGCGTCCAGCACCGCCTCGGCCAGGGGATTGGCCAGGATGGCCTTGGGTTCGGAGCCGAAGAGCACGCCGTCGGCGGTGGGGTAGTAGTAGAGCGGCTTGATGCCCATCCGGTCCCGTACCAGCAGCAACTCCTCGCTGCGCGCGTCCCAGATCGCGAAGGCGTACATGCCGTTGAGCCGGTCGACCAGCGCCGGGCCCCATTCCAGGTAGGCGGTGAGCACCACCTCGGTGTCGCTGGCGGTGCGGAAGTGGTGGCCGCGGCGCTGGAGTTCGGCGCGCAGTTCGCGGAAGTTGTAGACCTCGCCGCTGTAGCTGAGCACCGCGGCGGTGCGGCCGTCCTGTTCGGCCACCATCGGCTGGCGGCCGCCTTCGAGGTCGATGATGGCCAGCCTGCGCTGGCCGATCGCGGCGTGCCGATCCAGCCAGAGGCCGGAGTCATCGGGGCCGCGGCAGGCCATGGTCTCGGTCATCGCGGCGGCGGTGTCCTGCTCCTGGGTCAGGTCGCGCTGGTAGCCGACCCAGCCGGCGATTCCACACATGAGATCCCCCTTCATCGCTGAAATTGGTGGGATGTCTCCGACGGTAAACCAGATGGTTGCGCCGCGCAACTGTCTGTCTGGTGTTCCGGACCTACAGGTGGAAGGGTGGTTTCGTGACGAACCGGGCCGAACCGACGACACCGGACAGCGCGCTGACCACCGCGCTGGAACACGAGCTGACCGTGTTCACCCGCAAGGCCTTCTGGCGGTTCTGGACCACCAGGTATCCCGAGGTCGTAGGCCTGGATCAGACCACGTACCCGTACCTCGCGGTGATCACCGCGCGCCCCGAGCTGACCGTGGGCGAGCTGTCCCGGATGTTCAACGTGGACAAGTCCACGGCCAGTCGGCATGTGGCCAAGCTCACCGGCGGTGGTCTGGTCCGGGTGGTGGACAACCCGCCGAACGCGCGCACCCAGCCGCTGCAGGTCACCGATGAGGGCAGGCGCCGGGTCGCCATCGTGCAGGCCGACCGCGCCGCCTGGCTGCACGGTGTGCTGGCCGACTGGCCCGAACAGGACCAGCGCGATCTGGCCCGCCTGGTCGCCCGGCTCAACGCCGATCTGGACGCCCGCGAGGCCCGCCTGCGCACCCGGTAGGCCCGAATCGCCCCCTCGGTGACCCGGCCCCGTCCCGGACCCGGATCGCCGAAGGGGCGCTCAACCTCAGTGCTCGGCAGAACCGAGGGTGGAGAGCAGTTCCTCGATGAAGCCGCCCGCCTCGCGGGCCGCCCGGTCGGGGTCCCGGTCCCGGACCGCCGCCAGCAGGTCCTGGTGGGAGATGTGCCGGTCGCTCTCGGCCTCGGAATCAACCGTGGTCGCGACGCTGGCCTTCACCGCCTCGGTGAACCCGCGGTACAGCTCGGTGAGCACCGGGTTCTGCGAGCATTCGACGAGCATCAGGTGGAAGGCGGTGTCGGTGACCACCATCCGATCCCATTCCCCGGCGGCCAGCGCCGCATCGCGTTCGGCCAGGGCCTCGGTCAGCCTGCGCAGGTCTTCCTCGCTGCGGCGGACCGCCGCCAGCCGAGCGCCCTCGACCTCCAGGGCGTGCCGCACCTCCAGCACATCGCGGAGTTCGGCGTCGCACAGCCTGCGCACCGCGCCCGACAGTTCACTGGTCGCGCGCACGAACGTGCCGTCGCCCTGCCGCACCTCCAGCAATCCCGCGTGCGCCAGCGCCCGGACCGCCTCCCGGACGGTGTTCCTGCCCACGCCCAGCGCCGTCACAAGCTCGGGCTCGGCGGGAATCCGCCGCCCGATCGGCCATTCGCCGCTGGTCACCAGCGTGCGCATCTGGTCGATCACCTGCTCGACGAGGCCGGTGCGTCGGGTAGTGGCCAACGGCACAGTCTCATCCTTTCATCCGGACATCCCATGTTTGCCTATAGTACTTGCGTGACCGTGACGCCGACCCTCCCTGACGACATCCGGTCAACGGATCAGACTGCCAGCTCCGACCGCTCTCGTGCAGCTACGGTCGTCGGCGGCAGCCTGCTGTTGATTGTCGGAATCGTGCTCGCCGCGCTGAACCTCCGTCCCGCCGTGACCAGCCTCGCCGCCGTGCTGGCGGAGGTGCGTGATTCTCTGGGCGTCTCGGCAGTCTGGGTCAGCGCGGTCACGGCTGTGCCTACGGTGTGTTTCGGTTTCGCCGGTCTCGTCGCGCCAACGCTTGCGCGGCGATTCGGCGCCCTCCGCGTGGTCGGTTTCGCCCTTGCCCTGCTCGGCCTGGGACTCGCGTTGCGGGTGCTGGACGGACCAGCGGTGCTGCTCGGCGGCACGCTCGCCGCCTGCTCCTCGATCGCGGTGGCCAACGTGCTGATCCCGGTGGTCGTCAAGGAGTCCTTCCCCGGCCGCCTCGGTTTTGTCATGGGCGTCTACAGCGCCGCGCTCTCCGCCGGTGGCGCCGCCGCCGCTGCCTTCACCGCCCCACTGGAACGCTGGGTCGGCGGCTGGCGGCTCGCGGTCGGCCTGTGGGCTGGCCTCGCGGTGATCGCGGTGATCGTCTGGGCGGTGGCCCGCCGCCGCGCCCAGCCCCTGGAACAGGCCGCCCTGGCCCACGACGCCGAGGAACAGGCAGCCCAGGCCACCGCCCCGGCCGCCGCCGCGACCCCGGACGTCATCGCCCCGGCCACCATCGCCCGCCCCACTGACTCCCCGGCCGTCGCGGCCACGTCCGCGACTGTCCAGGCCGCCACCGACCAGGCCGCTCCCGCCCCGGCGGCCGCCGCCCCGGCCGCCGCGTCCACCACCGCGGCCGCCGGGCGCACCACCAGCCTGTTCCGCAACCCGCTGGCCTGGGCCGTCACCGGCTTCTTCGGCATCCAGTCGCTGGTCGCCTACACCTGGATGGGCTGGCTGCCCGAGATCCTGCGCGATGTCGCCGGCGTCGACCCGACCACCGCCGGCGTCATGCTCGGCGCGCTGATGGTCATCGGCGTGCCCGCCGCGCTGATCATCCCGCCGCTGGTCACCCGCCGCCGCGCGCAGTCCGGCTGGGCGGTCGCGATGACCGCGACCTCGCTGCTCGGTGTGCTGGGCCTGCTGTTGCTGCCCACACTGTCCCCGGTGCTGTGGGTGGTGCTGCTCGGCGTCGGCATGGGCGGACTGTTCCCGCTCGCGCTGACCTTCATCACGCTGCGCTCGCGCACCGTGGCCGACACCGCCGAGCTGTCCGCGATGGCGCAGAGCCTGGGCTACCTGATCGCCGCGATCGGCCCGTTCGGCGTCGGCATGCTGCACGGCTGGACCGGCGGCTGGACCGCCTCGCTGCTGCTGGTCCTGCTCGCCATGACCATCCAGCTGCTGATCGGCTACCTGGCCGGCCGCCCCCGCTACGTCTGAGCCCACCCGCGACCGCGGCGCACGCGGTCGCGGGTGGCCCGGCTCAGATCTTGAGCAGCGCGTTCTCGATCAGCTCCGGCATGGCCGGGTGGATCCAGTACTGCCCGCGCGCCATGGTCCGCGCGTCCAGCCCGAAGTGCATGGCCTGGATCAGCGGCTGGATCAGCGTGGAGGCCTGCGGGCCGATGATGTGCGCGCCCAGCAGCTGCCCGGTGACCGGGTCCGCGATCAGCTTGCAGAACCCGGTGGTGTCCTCCATCGCCCAGCCGTAGGCGATGCCCGCGTACTCCTGGGTGACCGCCACGTGCGCCAGCCCGGCCGCCTTGGCCTGGTCCTCGGTCAGCCCGACCGAGGCCACCTGCGGCGAGGAGAACACCGCGTGCGGCACGAACCGGTGATCGGTGGTCCGCGGCGACTCCGGGTGCAGCAGGTTGTGCTGGACGATCTTCGCCTCGTGGTTGGCCACGTGCTTGAGCTGGTGCGGCGAGCTGACATCGCCGAGGGCGAAGATGCCCTCGACCTCGGTGCGCTGGTGCTGGTCCACCACGATCCGGCCGTCCGCGTGCGTGCGCACCCCGGTCGCCTCGACCTCCAGCAGCTGCGCGTTCGGGATCCGCCCGGCCGCCACCAGCAGCTCCTCGGCCTCCACCACCTCGGCGCCCTCGGGACCCTCCAGGTGCAGCCGGACCACGCCGTCCACCCGCTCCGCGCGCAGTGCCTTGCGGTTGAGCCGCACGTCCCAGCGCTGGCTGACCAGCTCGGTGAACCGCGCGGACACGTCGGCGTCCTCGGCCCGCAGCAGTGCCCCGGACCGGTTGACCACGGTCACCTGCACGCCGAAGGAGCTGAACACGTGCGCGAACTCGGTGGCCACGAACCCACCGCCGAGGATCACCATCCGTGCCGGCAGCTCTGCCAGCCGCATCACGGTCTCGTTGGTGTGGTAGCCGACCTCGTCGATCCCGGCCACCGACGGCACCACCGGACGGCTGCCCGCCGCGATGACGAAGCGGTCCGCGGTGATCGTCACCCCGGTGCCGGTGTCCAGCTGCTTGGGCCCGGTGAACTTCGCCTCGCCGCTGTAGACGGTGACGTTGGGGCACTCCTGCGCGCGATAGCGCTGACCACCGGCCGCGATCGGGTCGATCCGGCCGAAGACGCGATCGCGCACCTCGGCCCAGCGCACGCCGTGCAGTTCGAGGTCCACGCCCAGCTTGGCCGCGGCCTTCGGGCTGCTGGCGAGTTCGGCGGGGTGCACGAACATCTTGGTCGGGATGCATCCGACGTTGAGGCAGGTGCCGCCGAAGACGCCCTTCTCCACGATCGCGATGTTCCAGTCGTCGAACCGCTCGTCGATGATCGAGTTGCCCGAGCCGCTGCCGATGATGACCAGGTCGTAATGAGGCACGCTATCCATCCTGCCTGTCGCTGCTTCGCCGCCGGTCATCGGCGGGGTCGGGGAGTGCCGCGGACACCCGGGCGTCGATCACCTGCAACCCGGACAGCCGTCCGGAGATTCCCCGCTGATCCCGGCCGAGGACCGCGGACACACCGTGCACCAGCAACAATCCCAGCGCCACCCACCAGGCGATCTCTGCCCCCGGGACCTCGGTAGGCGTCACCGCGAGCCCCAGCAACCCGGCCACCCCACCCAGCCCGACCAGCCACCGGACCAGCATCGCCACCACACCCGGCCGCCGCTCCGCTTCCTCCCCGGCCGCCACCGGCCGCAGCCGCACGATCACCTGCCCCGGACTCGCCCCGCGCGCCGCCACCGTCAGCACCAGCAACCCCACCCCGGGCGCCCACCACTCCGCCCACGCCGGCACCCACGGCCCCGCGAACCCGGCCACCCCCGCGAGCAGCGCGCACACCTGCCCGGCCCACCACACCAGCAGCAGATCGCACACCATCGCCAGCAACCGCCGCCAGCGCGTCACCGGCCGCGGCAACCCCGCGTCCGCCACCGCCCGCTGCCCCGGCACCAGCCGCAGCAACGGCGCGAACAACACCCCGATCGCCGCGCCGCTGGTGTTGGAGATCAGATCGTCCACGTCGAAGATCCGGAACGGGCAGGGGTAGATCCACCAGATCCCGGTCAGCTGGGTCAGCTCGACCAGCAGCGACACCCCGAACCCGATCAGCACGGTGCCGACGAACCCGCGCCGGAACAGGTGCCGCAGGAACATGCCCAGTGGCACGAAGAAGGCCACGTTCAGCGCGAAGGAACGGAAACTGCCGTCCGCGGCCACCCTGGGCAGATCCCGCCAGGTGCGCACCGCCGGCCACTCGGTCAGCACGTGCAGCGGCTGCCACTGCGGCCGCACCCAGCCGTAGTACTGACAGAAGTCCGGGCCCACCGGCGGCATCGGCACCATCACATAGGCGATCAGCGCCAGCAGATACAGCAGGAACCCGAAGGCCAGCGCCACATCCCCGGCGCCGAGGTCGCCGCGCCTGCGGTAGCGCACGGCGACGTAGGGCACGAACAGCACCAGCGCCAGCGTGACCGCGGAGATCGCCGCGACCCAGGCCGGTAAGACCCGGACTCCCACCGGTCAGTGCGCGAAGACCGGGCTGATCACGGCCCGGGCCAGGGTGTGGAACACCAGGTTGAAGCTGACCACCGCAGGGGTCGCCGAGGCGTCCACGCCGAGGGTCTGCACATCCAGCGCGTGCACCGCGAACATGTACCGGTGCGGGCGGTCCCCGGCAGGCGGCGCGGCCCCGCCGTACCCCTCGGCACCGAAGTCGGTGCGCACGTGGAAGGCGCCGGCCGGCAGTCCGGAGCCGTCGGCCCGGCCCGCGTCCGCGGCCAGCTCGGTGACCGAACCGGGCACGTCGACGACCAGCCAGTGCCAGAACCCGGACGGGGTCGGCGCGTCCGGATCGAAGCAGGTCACCGCGAAACTCTTGGTCTCGGCGGGGAAATCACGCCAGCTCAGCTGTGGGGAGCGGTTCTCGCCGGAGACGCCCATCCCGTTGAACACCTGCGCGCTGGGCAGCTGCTCGCCGTCGGTCACCTCGGTGGAGGTGACGGTGAACGAGCCGACCTTGGGCAGCAGGCTGTACGGGTCGGGGGCGACGGGACGTTCGAGGCTCATCGGCACTCCAGAAGGGGATGTCACGGGTCACGGTCACCGCGGCTGCGGTCACCCTATCGACCCCTGCACTACCCCGTCGCAGGCTAGGATCATCCTGTCGCGACTGGCGTGTTCGGGTGGACTCAACCACCGGGGAGCGGCACGGTTCGGTGTGCGCCGTACGCCTGGGCGCAGCCGGTATTCGTTGCCGTGCCGCGAGGAGGAACCGTTCATGCATCAGCCCGCCCTTCCCCACCTCAGCCACGCCGATCCGGTGCTCGCCGAACTCGTGCAGGCCGAGGCCGGTCGCCAGTTCGAGAAGCTCCGCATGATCGCCTCGGAGAACTACGTCTCCGAAGCCGTGCTGGAGGCCACCGGCACCGTGCTGACCAACAAGTACTCCGAGGGCTACGCAGGCCGCCGCTACTACGAGGGCCAGCAGCTCATCGACCCGATCGAGACCATGGCCGTGGACCGGGCCAAGGCGCTGTTCGGCGTGGACCACGCCAACGTGCAGCCCTACTCCGGTTCCCCGGCCAACCTCGCCGTCTACCTGGCCTTCGCCAGCCCGGGTGACACGGTGATGGGCATGGCGCTGCCCTCCGGCGGCCACCTCACCCACGGCTGGAGCGTCTCGGCCACCGGCAAGTGGTTCCGCAGCGTGCAGTACGGCGTGCGCAAGGAAACCGGCGTGGTGGACCTGGACCAGGTGCGTGACCTGGCCCGCGCCGAACGCCCGAAGTTGATCTTCTGTGGCGGCACCGCGATCCCGCGCACCATCGACTTCCCGGCCTTCGCCGAGATCGCCAACGAGGTCGGCGCGATCCTGGTCGCCGACATCGCGCACATCGCCGGCCTGATCGCCGGCGGCGCGCACCCCAGCCCGGTCGGGCACGCCCAGGTCATCACCACCACCACGCACAAGACCCTGCGCGGCCCGCGCGGCGCGATGCTGCTCTCCGACGCCGAACACGCCAAGGCCCTGGACAAGGCGGTCTTCCCCGGTCTGCAGGGCGGTCCGCACAACCACACCACCGCGGCCATCGCGGTCGCCCTGGGCGAGGCGTCCGGCCCGGCCTTCCGCGACTACGCGCACGCCGTGGTCGCCAACGCCAAGGCGCTGGCCGCGGCGCTGACCGAACGCGGATTCGAGCTGGTCTCCGGCGGCACCGACAACCACCTGATCCTGGCCGACCTGACCGGCAAGGGCATCGGCGGCAAGCCCGCGGCCAAGGCACTGGACCGGGCGGGCGTGGAGCTGAACTACAACACCGTGCCGTTCGACCCGCGCAAGCCGTTCGACCCCTCCGGCATCCGGCTGGGCACCGCGGGCATCACCACCCGCGGGCTGGGCGTGGCGCAGATGCCGCAGGTCGCGGAGTGGATGGACCGCGCGGTCACCGCGGCGGGCAACGGAGACGAGCAGGCCATCGAGGCGATCGCGGCCGAGGTCGCCGAGCTGATGGCCGGCTACCCGATGCCGGGCTGGGCCCCGCAGGTCTGAGCCGACACAGGAAGCGGGGCCCCACCAACACTCTGGTGGGGCCCCGCTTCAGGTCAGCTCAGTGCCGGTCAGTACTTCTCCGGGGAGCGCATGAACAGTGCGAGCAGCAGATAGAGCAGGAACTGCGGTCCAGGCAGCACGCACGAGATCACGAACGCCAACCGCACCGTGCCGGGCTTCCAGCCGAAGCGCTCGGCGATCCCGCCGGCCACGCCGAAGAACACACTGTTGCGCGACCGGGCCAAGCGTCGCGACCTGATCGGGGCGGACATCGTGAGTACCTCCTGGAGTCGGGCCGCTCGCTGCGGCCGCTTCCCCATTCACTTTCCCCGTTTCCCGGCGTCTGCACCTCGGGGTACACCCCTGATATTCGACTCCGGGTGACCGCGGCCACATCCGCCCAGGTCAGAGCGAGGTGCGCGAGGTCAGCCAGTCCCTGGCCGCGGCCAGCGCCCGCTCCCGCACCGTGGGCGCGGACAGGAACACGTCGTGCAGCGCGTCCGGCACCGGCGTCACCGTCACCTCGCCGGCCAGCTTCGGCGCCCACCGGGCGATCTGCTCGACATCCAGCACGGTGTCCGCGTGCCCGGCCGCTTCCTCCCACGCCTTGCGGTGCAGCAGGCTCTTGTCCGAGCACAGCACCAGCACCGGCGCGCCGACGTCGATCCCGGCGTGCACCCGCGCGTGCCCGCGGCGCACCGCGCGCAGCCAGCCCGCGCGCACCGGGAAGTGCTCGATCGGCTTCCAGGCCAGGTTGTAGTCCCATTCGCCGTGGTGGGCGGCCAGCAGGCTGTGCGCGTAGGTCGGCGGCAGCGAGGGCTTGATCACCAGCTTCGGCAGCCAGCGGCCGATCAGCCGGACCAGCGCGGTGCCGATGACCCGGTTGAACCAGCCCTCGGCCAGGTCCAGCCACGGGCTGTTCAGGATCAGCGCGTCCAGCGGCAGGCGGCCCCGGCGGGCCTGCGCCCACAGCGGGGTGATCAGCCCGCCGGTGGAATGCGCCAGCACGACCAGCCGCTCGTGCCCGTCGGCGCGGATCAGCTCGGCGGCGGCGTCCAGCTCCTCGAAGTGCTGGGCCAGGTCGGTGACGAAGTTCGGTAGCTGACCTGGGCGCAAGGACCGGCCGTAGCCGCGTAGATCCAGCGCGTAGAAGTCGTAACCGAGTTCACTGAAGAACTCGGCGACGTGCGTCTGGAAGAAGTAGTCGCAGAATCCGTGCACGTAGAGCAGCGCGCCCTTGCCCGGCGACTTCGCCGGGTAGTGCACCAAGGTGGCCACCGTGTCCACATTCCGGACCGCGGCCAGCTTGATCGTTCGCGCGGTATAGGGATTCCCCAGCAGGTCCGCTGTCACGATCACAGTCTGCACCACAAACTCCAATGTGGACTGGCCGCCGGTCCACCCCGCTTCCTAGTCTTCCTCCATTCAGATTTCGCACCGCCGCGAAGCCCGAAGTGGCCTTCGAGGAGCAGCCGATGACGCGCCAGCGACCATGGATGCCCGAGCGCGACACCCGGCTGACCGGGCGGTCCGCCGAGCTGGCGATGGTCCGCGACCTGCTGGACGACGTGCGTGGCGGGCTGCCGCGGGCGGTGCTGGTGACCGGCACCGCGGGCATGGGCAAGTCCAACCTGCTGCGCGCGGTGGCCGAACTGGCCGAGGAAGCCGGGCTGCTGGTGCTCAGCGCGCAGGCCGCGCCGGTGGAACGCGATTTCGCCTTCGGCGTGGTCCGGCAGCTGCTGGAGCCGGTGCTGCTCACCGCGCCGGCGGAGTGCCGGGAGCGGCTGCTGGCCGGACCGGCGGTGCTGGCCGAACGGGTGCTCGGCTGGGAGGGCCTGCCCGGCGCCGCGGAACGCCCGGCACTGGACACCTACGCCGCCCTGCACGGACTGTTCCGCTTCACCGCCAACCTGGCCGCGACCGCGCCGCTGGTCATCGCGGTGGACGACGTCGAGTCCACCGACCCGCCCTCGCTGCGCTGGCTGGCCTATCTGCGTCGTCGCCTGCACGGCCTGCCGGTGCTGCTGGCCATGGCCAGGGGCGCCGGCCGCGAGGTCGCCGACCCGGTCGCGCTCAACGACCTGACCACCGCCAGCCTGCCGCTCGCGCTGACCGGCCTGGCCGGAGCGGACTGCGCCGATCTGGTCGCCGCCGTCTTCGGTGAGCCGGTCGCGCCCGAGTTCGCCGCCGCCTGCGCCGCGGCCACCGGCGGCAACCCGTACCTGCTCGGCGAGCTGGCGCACTCGATGTATGCCGCCGGTATACCGCCGACCGCCGAGTATGCCGCCGGTATACCGGAGTTCAGCGAACGGCACCTGGCCCAGCTCCTGCTGCCCCGGGTGCACGCCCAGCCCGCCGAGGTGACCCGGCTGGCCCGCGCGGTCGCCGTGCTCGGCGCGGCCGAACTGGACCTGGCTGCCGCGGTGGCCGGCCTCAGCCCGGCCGAGGCGGCCGAGGCCGCCCGCGAGCTGACCGGCCTGGGCATCCTCGCCGACGGCAAACCGCTGACCTTCGCGCACGGCCTGGTCGCCACCGCCCTCGGCGCGGAGGCCGGCCCGGCCGACCGGGAGACCGCGCACGCCAGGGCCGCCGCGCACCTGCACGCCACCGCCGCACCGGCCGAGCAGATCGCCGCCCACCTGGCCGCCACCCCGCCCGGCGCGCTGGCCGGCGACTGGATCACCGACACCCTGGTCAGGGCCGCCCGTGGCGCCGCCGCCAACGGCGCCCCCGACCTGGCCGTGCGCTGCCTGCGCCGGGCCCTGGCCGAACCCCAGCCCACCACCCAGCGGGACGAACTCCGGCTCGAACTCGCCCTCACCGAACTCCAGATCGACCCGGAACCCGGCATCCGCCGCCTGACCCAGCTCACCGGCGAGGACCTCGACCCGGTGCTCGGCGCCAGGGCCGCGCACGCGCTGGCCCAGGAACTCGGCGAGGCCGACCGGCACACCGAGGCCATCGCCCTGCTGGAGGCCGCCGTGCCCAGGGTCGAACCGCACGACCCCGAACTGGCCAGGCAACTCCGGCTGTCCGTGCTGTGCCTGCAGGTCGACGACTGCCACGTCCAGCCCGACCTGCCGCACCGCCTGGCCGGCCTGCGCGGGGCGCCCGGATCCATGCGGGCCAGCCGGTTCGCCGACACCATGCTCGCCTTCCAGGCCGCCATCGGCGGGCCCAGCGCCGCCGAGGCCGACCAGCTGGTGCTGCGCGCCTGGGCTCAGCGCGGCCTCGCCCCGGCCACCGGACCGAGCGCCGAGCTGGCCGAACGCTGGGAGTTCGCCTACCTGATCGCCGCCCTGTTCGTGCTGGAACGACTGGACCTGGCCGAGGCGCACTGCACCGAACTGCTCACCCAGGCCCGCAGCCTCGGCTACTCGCTGCGCGCCGCCGCCGCACTCGGCCTGCGCGCCCAGGTCCGCTGCCGCCGCGGCGCGCTGGCCGAGGCCGAGACCGACGCCCGCGCCGCGCTGGCCGTGCTCGACGAACTGCGCAGCGGCACCCGCAGCTCCACCATCTTCGCCGTCTCCACCCTGGTCGAGATCCTCCTGGAACGCGGCCAGATCCCGGCCGCGGCCGAACTGCTGCACGCCCGCGGCCTGGCCGACGAACTGCCCACGGGCTGGCGCTACAACTACCTGCTGCTGGTCCGCGGCCTGCTGCGGGCCGCCATGGGCGACCTCAGCGGCGGCCTGGCCGACCTGGAACAATGCGGAAAGCGCTTTCAGGACCGGGGCGTGACCGACCGCGCGGTGCTGGTGTGGCGCTCCTGCGCGGTCCCGCTCTACCTGATCACCGGCCGGCGCGAACGCGCAGAGCAACTCGCGGCCGAGGAACTGGCACTGGCCCGGCGCTGGGGTGGCGCAGGCCCGCTCGGCGTGGCACTGCGCACCGCCGCGCTGACCGCGCCCGAGGCCGAGCGCCTCGACCTGCTCACCGAGTCGGTGCGCCTGCTGGAGACCTCCCCGGCCCGCGCGCAGCTGGCCCGCTCACTGGCCGAACTCGCCCTGCACCTGGGCGCGCGCGGCAAGACCACCCAGGCCGGCGCGCTGTTCCGGCGCGCGCTGCGGCTGGCCGAGGACTGCGGGGCGGAGGTGCTGGCCGACGCGGTGCGCGCACAGGCGGCCGGACTGACCGAAGCCCGCCGCGGCGGCGAGCCGGTCGACGGCGGCGAACTGACCCCGCACGAGCTGCGGATCGCCGAACAGGTGGTGAGTGGGCGGACCAACCGGGAGATCGCGCAGGGTTTCCTGGTCACCTCGCGGGCGGTGGAACAGCACCTCACCCGCATCTACCGGAAGCTGGGCATCGCCCGCCGCTCGCAACTGGCCGCCGCCCTGCTGAGCAGGAGCGGCGGCCAGTCGTGGGTTCGGCGCGCGCCAGGTGGCGATTAACCGATCGAGATCAATCCGGCCAGGCCGCGAATCTTGATCTTGATGCCCAGGATGTTGATGCTCAGCGCGAGGCCGATGTTGACCCGCGCGCCGATCTTGATGGAACCGAGGCTGACCCGCACGCCGCCCTTGAGGATCGTGCAGCCGGACCCGACCCTCAGTGTGACGATGGCTCCGGTCTTGAGCTTGACCTTGATCCCGGCCTTGAGGACCGCGACCACCTCTGCGTCCTCGTAGTCGTAGTCATCGTGGTCGCCCGCGACGGCCGTGCTCGTGGCCGGTGCGGTGGGGGTGGCTGCCATCGCCGGTGCGGCGATGAGGAACAATCCGGCGGACATCGCTGTGGCGGCAACGACGGCGACGGTTCGTCTGGTGAAGGATCGCATTGTCCTGGCTCCCTCGGTTCCTAACGTGAGTCCTGATCGGGCTCAACTGCCAGTGAACATTCATCACTAGGGAGATGGCAGGGTGGATGGGGCATTCTCACCATATTCGTCATTACCGACAGGTATGCAAACGGCTGAGAGTGACCGAGGTCCACCAAATCGGTTGACCACGGTCACTCTCAGCGGTGGTTCGGTTGCGATATTTGGGTCAGCGGCCGATCACCAAGCTGGCCAGCAGTGTGCCGGCGATGCTGATGCCCTTGACGTTGACCTTGCCGCCGACGGCCACGGTGCCCTCGATCCTGGTGTTCTTGCCCAGCGTCACGTCCACGGTGGAGCCGGAGGTCAGCTTCAGCTTGAGCTTCTTGGTGGTCGCCTCCAGCACGGTGGCGCCGCTGAAGCTGAACTCGGCGGACTGCGCGGTGGCGGTGCCGGCCGGGGCGGCCGAGGCGATGCCGCCGGTGAGCAGCAGGCCGGCGGACAGGGCGAGGGCGGAGGTGCCTGCGGCCAGAATCCGGGTGACGTTGCGCATTGTTACCACTCCCATTCCTGGTGTTTCACATGAGCTTTGTCTTTGGCTTTGTCGGGTCGCGGTCCGACAAGAGGAATGAGATCAGCACTCGGCAATGAGCGGCAAGACTGATCACCGAAGCGGCAAAGAACCGGAATGGCACTTCGGGATGGGCGTAGTTCGCGGTATCAGGAAAACAAACGCGCACTTCGGTTTACCGTAGTGAACTGCGCCGTCCAGCGCCGCCGGTTGCGCCACGTGGTCGATTCGGACTTCCGAAGTTCCCGACCCTGAGTTTCCCCTGAGTTGTCCCTGAGACCACGGCGAGGTCGCGTGCGCGTCTGTACGCTCGAATCCAGTACCGCTTATTTCACCGACTAACGGGGGTTGACGATGGCGGACGACGCGGCCCAGGTGCCTGTGGCGACGGGGCGCACCCGGTTCCCACAGATCAGCCCGAGGGCCTACGAACACCCGGCCGATCGGGGCGCCCTGGCCACCGCACGCGCGGTGCCCGGCTTCCCCGCGGTCCTCAAGGCGATCTACGGCGCCATTCCGGAGCGCAGTGAGCGCCTGCTCGCCCTGGCGACCTCGATCAAGGTCTCCGAGACCCAGTATCCAGAGCTGCACCGGCTCCGGGCGGAATGCGCCACCGTGCTCGACCTCGAGCAGGTGCCCGACCTCTTCATCACCCGCGACCCGCACCCGAACAGCTACGCGATGGGGATGGACGAGCCGTTCATCGTCATCACCACCGGGCTGGTCGAGCTGCTCGATGAGGAAGGGCTCCGGTTCGTCCTCGGCCACGAGATGGGCCACATCCTGTCCGGGCACGTCCTGTACTACACGATCCTGCGCCGGCTGATCGGCCTGGCCGCGGGCATGTCCTGGATGCCGGTCGGGTACTGGGGCCTGCGCGCGATCATCCTCGCGCTGCAGGACTGGCACCGCCGCTCCCAGCTCTCCGCCGACCGCGCCGGCCTGCTGTGTGTGCAGGACCCGGCCGTGGCGCTGCGGGTGCACATGATCCTCTCCGGGGTCACCGATCCCTCCAAGATCGACACCGCCGAATACCTCAAGCAGGCCGCCGACTACGACGGCGTCGAGGACGTGCGCGACAGCGTGCTCAAGCTCATCCACCTGGACGGGCTCACCCACCCGCTGCCCGTGGTGCGCGCCGCCGACCTGCAGCAGTGGGCGGCGACCGATCAGTACCGCGACATCCTGGCCGGGGAGTACCCGCGCCGGGAGGACGACAGCACGACCTCGAACTGGAAAGACGACGTCAAGGGCGCGGCCAAGTCCTACAAGGAGGCCATCGTCTCCTCGGCGGACCCCCTGGCCAAGGTCCTCAGCGAGGTCGGCAGCATGGTCTCGGACACCGCGGGCAAGGTGTGGAACTCCTTCACCGGCGGCAACCGCGGCGACAGCGACAGCTCCGGCGGCGGCTCGGACAAGGGCTCCGGCCCCTCGGCAAACTGACCGGTTAATCCGGCAAGTCGCGAACCGCCCGCCAGGCCCCAGGCCCGGCGGGCGGTTCGCTGTGTCCAGTTTCCAGCCGCCCCGCGCGCACTCGCACCTGGCCCTCGGCCACCGCTTGTCAGCCGCCCCGCCGCCCCGCGACCGCCCTCAGTCTCCGGTCGCCGAGAAATGCATCAGGTCCTTCGGTGAGCGCCAGGTCCCGCCCCAGGTCCAGCCGATCGCGCCGAACGCCTGCACCACCGCGTCGCCGGAGTGGATCATGCCGGGCTTGCGCTGCCGCCGGTCCACATAGGCCGAGGCCAGCTCCGGCAGCACCAGATCCCCGCGCAGGTACGGGTTGGCGAACGGGTTCACATCCACCGCCAGCCCCTTGGCGTGCGCCGACCACCGGGTCTGGCCGCGGGCAGGCCGGCAGACGAAGCCGTTGGTGTTGTTGCCGTCCCCGGTCGGCGCGGCGTCCAGTTCGGGCTTGGCCGTCACTCGCATCTCCTCGATCGGGAACCGCGCCGCGTACAGCCGCTCGAACACCTTGCGCACGTTCTCCGCGACCCCCGCCGCCACGATCAGCTCGCCGGTGTGCGGCCGGTCGTCGAAACCCCAGAAGGACAGCGTCAGGTACCGCAACCCGTCCGCGCCGACCGGGCAGGCCGGTTGCCAGGTGCTGCGCGCGAGCACCTCCGCGGGCACCGGGCCCAGCGTCGCCGCGAACTGCCCGTCCCTGGGCGGCGCCAGCCGGTCCGCGGTCGGCAACCGGCGCTGGGCCAGTTCCGGCGGGGTCGGCAGCACCTGCCCGAAACCGTCCGGCCTGCGCGGCAGCGGCCGGGCGCCGACTGTCCACACTGGCGGCGGGGGAGCGGTGCGCGCCTCGCCACTGGGCGGCGGGCTGCTCGGTGGCGACGTGCTCGGCTGCTCGAACCGGAAGGTCACCGGCGGCCCCGCACTGCTCGGGCTCACCGGCGCCGCCGCGCCCTGGCAGGCGGTCAGCGTCGCCGCGAGCACGAGTGCCACCACCGGTCCGATCCAGCTTCTGCTCCCCACCCGTTCAGGATGGCACGTTCACCGAATGCACCCGTTTGGCGTAGTAATCGATCGACCGAACGACCGAGTATGCTCTCCCGTGCGTGCGCTGGGTGTCCGACTCGTCGCACTGCGTTCATCTCCCGGCGGTGCGGCCGGGGCCACCCGTCGTGAGAGGTAAGCCGATGACGAACACCGAACCGCCGCGCAACCGGTGGTGGCTGCTGGCGCCCGCGGCGGCGCTGGTGCTCCTCGGCGGACTGGTCTACTCGGCGCTGAGCCCGGCGGCCGAGCCGTCGGCCCAGGCCGGGGACGTCCGGCCGCTCTCGGCCCGGATCGTCGGCGGCACCACCACGGCCAGCGAGAACCACCCGTGGGCGGTCTACCTGGTCGGCCGCGCGGGCAACCAGTACTGCGGCGGCACCCTGGTCACCCCGACCAAGGTGCTCACCGCCGCGCACTGCGTGGTCAATCGCGCCCCGGCCGACGTGCGGGTGGTCGCGGGCCGCACCGACACGCAGAGCCGCACCACCGGCGAGGTGCTGGCGGTCAACCGGATCTGGACGCACGAGAAGTTCGAGTCGGTGTTCAACGGCGACGACGTCGGCGTGCTCACCCTGGCCGCGCCGGTCTCCTACCCGACCCTGCCGCTGGCCGAGTTCGGCGACCCGCGCTACCGGCCGGGCACCAAGGCCACCGTGGTCGGCTGGGGCGCCACCCGGGAAGCGGGGCCGACCTCGCGCTACCTGGTGCAGGCGCAGGTGCCGGTGCTGCCGGACGCCAAGTGTCAGACGCCCTACCGCACCTACACCCCGGCCAAGATGTTCTGCGCCGGGTACGAGGAGGGCGGCATCGACGCCTGCCAGGGCGATTCGGGTGGTCCGCTGGTCGCCGAGGGGCGGCTGATCGGCATCACGTCCTGGGGCGAGGGCTGCGCGCAGAAGGGCAAGCCGGGCGTGTACACCAAGATCGGCAACTACCTGGACAAGATCAACGCTCAGCTCGGTCAGCGCCGCGCCACCCGCTGAGTTTCAGTTCAGTCCGTTACCAGCGGGTTTCCGATCATTACGGGTTTCCGCAACAACAGATTAACGCCGCCTTCCTGAGCTGGATTCCGCCTGCTCACAGGTGGCCCGGACGGTCACTAACTGTTTAGGCCGAATGGGTCACGACGAAGGAAGGTTGTCGCCGCAAACACTCCTCGCGTTGCCTACAGCGCACCCGGCCACCGTGGGCCGGGACCTCGTACGAGGGCACGAGGAAGGAGTGACCGTTGGCGACCACCCTGCATCGCCTGGTCAAGTTCATCGGGGTCGCGGCAGCCGCCGTGACCCTCGGCCTGGCGCCCGGCGCCATGGCCAGCGCGGCGCCGCCGCCGGAGCCGACCATGGATCCGTTGATCGTCGGCGGCACCGCGGCGACCACCCAGCAGTACCCGTGGACCGTCGCACTGCTGCTCGACGGCACCCAGTGGTGCGGCGGCACGCTCGCCGCGCCGAACAAGGTCGTCACCGCCGCGCACTGCACGTCCGGCAAGGCCGTCTCGCGCTGGCAGATCGTGGCCGGCCGCACCGACCTGCGCACCAGCGAAGGCCACACCGCCAAGGTGACCAAGGTCTGGCAGCACCCGAACTACCGCAGCGTGACCCAGGGCGATGACGTCGCGGTCATGACGCTGGACCGCAACCTCAACTACACCACCCTGCCGCTGGCCAAGTCCACGGACTCGGCGCTGTACCAGGCGGGCACCCAGGCCCGCGCGCTCGGCTGGGGCGACACCACCGGCAACGGCGACTACTCCGACACGCTCCGGCAGGTCGTCGTACCGCTGACCTCCGATCAGACCTGTTCGACCGCGTACTCGGAGTACAAGAACGCGTCCATGGTCTGCGCGGGCTTCCCGCAGGGCGGCAAGGACACCTGCCAGGCCGACTCCGGTGGTCCGCTTGTGGTCAGCGGCAAGTTGGTCGGAATCACCTCTTGGGGTGAAGGCTGCGCCCAGGCCGGCAAGCCCGGTGTGTACGCCAGGGTGTCCAGCTACTACACCCAGCTCACCACGCAAATCAGCTCCTAACAGGCACGGAGTGGCTCGCCGCCCGAACGGTCCACATCGAACGGCCGTTGTGTGGCGGGTCACTCCTCTGTTGCTCTTGGTATGCGTCTCCCACTCGTTCGAGGGCACGAGAAAAGGAGCCCCACCATGGCGGTAACCCTGCGTCGCCTTGGCCGAATGCTCGGCGTCGTCGCCGCGGTCGCGGCGGTCACGCTGACCTCCGCGGCAGCTGTGAACGCCTCCCCGGCCCCGTCGACCTCCGATGTCGACCCGTTGATCGTCGGCGGCACCCGGGCAACGATCAGCCAGCACCTGTACACGGTGTACCTGGCCTCCGGCAGCACCGGATCCGGCCAGTTCTGCGGCGGCACCCTGGTCGCGGCGAACAAGGTCGTGACCGCGGCGCACTGCACGAAGGGCCGTTCGCCGGCCAGCACCTTCGTGGTGCACGGCCGAGAGGACAAGCAGAGCACCGCCGGCACCGTCGCCAAGGTCACCAAGATCTGGGTGCACCCCAGCTACACCAGCGCCACCGCTGGTTTCGACGTCTCGGTGCTGACCCTGGACCGCAACATCAGCAGCCCGACCGTGCCGCTGGCCACCCCGTCGGACACCGCGCTCTACGCCGCGGGCCAGAGCGCGCTGATCCTGGGCTGGGGCACCACCAGCTCCGGCGGCTCCGCCTCGCGCTACCTGCTCAAGGCGAACGTGCCGGTGACCTCGGACCAGACCTGCAAGACCGCGTACCCGCAGTACAGCAACACCTCGATGGTGTGCGCGGGCCTGCCCCAGGGCGGCGTGGACACCTGCCAGGGTGACTCCGGCGGCCCGCTGATCGTCGGCGGCAAGCTCATCGGCGCCACCTCCTGGGGCCGCGGCTGCGCGATGGCCAACTACCCCGGCGTCTACGCCCGGATCGCCCCCTACCACGCGGTGCTGACCCAGCAGATCACTTCCTAGCCCTGCCGCGAGGCCACAACTGAATATCCCTGCACCCCGATGGGGCGGTCCGTTCGCGGGCCGCCCCATCGGGCTGTGCCCGGCTTGTCCGGACCCGGTCACTCACGTGGGTTGCGTTCGCCGACTCGACTTGTCCACCCGGTCGGCCGGGGCTGTCCTGGACACGGGGCGGCGAGCAGACGGGAGCGGACAATGTGGTCTGGCACGCGTATACGGCTCGGCGAATTCCTCCAACGCGCTCTGGCCCAGCGCGGTCCCGCCTGGCCTGGGTCTTCAGGTCGCCGCGCACCCCTCGGCGTCGTCTTCGCCGCGCTCCTGCTCACCCTCGCCGCACCGGCCCCCGCGCTGGCCGAGCCACCCGCCGCACCCGGCCCCACCGACTCCCGAGTCGTCGGCGGCATCCGCGCCTCGATCCTCGAGTTCCCGTGGACGGTCGCGATCACCAAGTCCGACGGCACGCCCCTGTGCGGTGGCACCCTGGTCGCCCCGGCCATGGTCCTCACCGCCGCACACTGCGCGGTCGGCCGACAGCCGAAAGATCTCCTGGTCATCGCCGGCCGCGAGGACCTGCTCACCCTGGGCGGCGAGATCCGCGCGCTCACCGGGATCTGGATCCACCCGTTCTACACCGACGTGCGCGCGGGCGACGACGTCGCCGTGCTCCGCCTCGCGCTGCCGCTGTCCCAGCCGCCCCTGCCGCTGGCCACTCCGGCGGACACCCTGCTCTACGGCCCCGGCACCTACACCCTCGCGCTCGGCTGGGGCCGCACCGCCGAGGGCGGTTTCCCGTCCCGCTACCTGCTCAAGGCCGCGCTGCCGATCGTCGGCGACCCGCTCTGCCAGGCGGTGCTGGCCGGGTTCGAGGCGAGTTCGATGGTGTGCGCCGGGTACGCCAACGGCGGTGTGGACACCTGTCAGGGCGACTCGGGCGGTCCACTGATCGCCGGCGGCAAACTGGTCGGCGTGACCTCCTGGGGCATCGGCTGCGCGCGGCCGTACCAGCCAGGGGTGTACGTGCGGGTCAGCACGTACCAGCCGCTGCTGGACCTGGTGCTCAGGTCCTAGCAGCGGCCGGCGGGTCGTGCTCAGTCGTCCAGCGCCTCACGTGCCTGGAGAACCGCGTTCAGCACCCAGCTCACGAAGGCCACGATGATCGCGCCGAAGAACGCGGGCCAGAACCCGGTCACCTGGAACGGCAGGTCCAGCTTGTCCGCCAGCCAGCCGGTCAGCATGAACAGCAGGCCGTTGACCACCAGGCCGATCAGCCCGAGGGTCAACAGGTAGAACACGCAGCCAACCAGCTTCACCACCGGCTTGATGACCGCGTTGACCAGACCGAAGACCAGGCCGACCAGCAACAGCGTGCCGATCTTCTCACCGACCGAGACCGGACCTGGTCCGATGTCGATGCCGGGCAACGCTGTGGACACCCACAGCGCCACGGCGGTGATGACTACCTGGAGGATGAAGAACACGGGCGGCTCCCTGGGTCGGACGGCGGCGGGCCGTGCGGCTCAGCTGCCGAGCACCAGCCCGACCGACATGCTCAAGAAGGCTACCGCGCAGAAGGCGTCCAGCCCGTTCAGCACCACCGGTCGCGCGAGCCGTTCCTGCAACCGGCTCGCCGCCAGCACGATCGCCAGCTCCCAGCCGAAGGCCAGCACCATGAACACCGCGGCGAGCACGCCGAGCTGGAGCACCGGGTTGCCCGCGGCGCCGATGAACTGCGGCAGGAAGGCCAGGCAGAACAGCAGCATCTTCGGGTTGGTGATGTTGCACAGGAACCCGCGCAGGAACGGCCCGTTGCCCGGCCGCTCGTCCGCCCGCTCACCCGCGGTCGCGGTGCGCAGTTCGCCACGGGCCAGCCACAGCCCGCGCGCGATGGAGAAGGCCAGGTAGCCGAGGTAGGCCGCGCCCAGCCAGCGCAGCGCGGTGAGCACACCCGGCGAGTGGCTGATCAGCAGGCCGAGCCCGGAGACCACCAGCGCGACGTGCACCAGGGCGGCGGAGTGGATGCCGGCCAGGGCGAGCAGTCCGGGGCGGGTGCCCTGCCGCAGCGAGGTGCGCAGCAACAGGAACGCGTCCACCCCCGGCGTCAGCACCACGACGGCACAGGCGATCAGGAACGCAGGCAGTTGGGTCAGGTCCAGAGACATGTCGCCTCCCTCGCGGCAGCAGGACGAACCATGGGTTCAGAGCAGAGTCAACGGGCAATCTTTCGCCTTGATGGGATATTAACAGGAAGACTTGCGGTCATTGACGCGGAAACTACGTGTGTTCCCTCACCCCGGCCGATCTTGGGAACTTTCCGCGAGGTGATAGGAACGGCAGGTGAGCACCCTGTACCGAGCCACCGGTGACCAACTGGACGCGAGCACCCTCTACGCCCTGCTGCGCCTGCGCGTGGACGTCTTCGTCGTCGAACAGGAAAGCCCCTACCCGGACCTGGACGGCCGTGACCTGGACCCGGTCACCCGGCACCTGTGGTTCGCCGAGGCCGACGGCACGCCACTGTCCTACCTGCGCCTGCTGGTCGAGCCCGACGGCGCGACCATCCGGGTCGGCCGCGTGGTCACCAGGGCGGACGTCCGCGGCAAGGGCCTGTCCCGCGAGCTGATGCGCGAGGCGCTGACCGACATCGGCGAGGCCCCGTCCGTGCTGGACGCGCAGACCACGGTGACCCGCTTCTACGCAGGTTTCGGCTACCGGATCACCGGCCCGGAGTTCCTCGACGGCGGCGTCGCGCACGTCCAGATGTCCCGCCCCTGACCACGAGAACGGCGCCCTGACCACCCCCTCGATGGTCAGGACGCCGTTCGTCTTGTCGGCTGGGTCTAGAGCCCGCGGGCCAGGAAACCGCCGGTGGAAGGCGCGAAGAAGGGTGTGAATCCCTGGCAGTCCAGCACCGGAGCAGACCCGGGCACACCCCACAGCCAGCCGATCCGGTCCCCGCGCGCCCTGTCGTAGACGGAGAAGGACACCTTGAGCCCGACGTGCGCGGGATCCGCGCTCGCCTCCACCACCCCGGTGGCCATGCCCACCCGCCCGCCGACCGCCAGGCAGGTGATGCGACCGCTGAAGTCGGCGACCAGGCCGCCGTCCGGCTTGTGGTGGGTGACGTGGAACCGCCCGCTCGCGGTGTCCGGCGTGGCCCCCGGCTCGACCCGGGCCGCCACCGAGAACATCAGCGGATCGCCGAGGAACTCGGGGTCCTTGCTGGTGCCGCGCACCGTGCCCGCGAGCAGGTGACCGCGATCCCGCTCCGCCGCGACCGCCAGCCCGGAACCCCCGGCAGCCGACTTCTCAGCACCGTCGCCCGCTGCCACCGCGGTCTTGTCCGCACCCCCGGCAGCCGACCTGCCTGCCGCGTCCGCCCCGGGTACCGGCCCCCGCACTGACAGATCTCCATCGCTGAGCCGCAACACCGGCGCCGTGCCCTGCAGCGGACTCACCGGCTGCCCGAAGAACCCCCACACCCAGCCGATCCGGTCCCCGTGCCGCCCCTCGTCCTGCACGGTCAGCGACACCGGCTTGCCCACGAACTCCAGCTGCGGCGCCCCCGGGTGCTCGGCCCAGGTGATCTTCCCGTTCACCACGCCGACCTGGCCGACCGCGTGCAGTCCGGTCACCTCGCCGGAGAACCGGGCCAGCAGCGACCCATCCGGCTTGTGGTGAGTGACCTTGAACGTCCCGCTCGGCTTCATCGGGTCGGTGGCACTGGCCTGGATCTCGAACCGCACCGGATCACCGGCCATCGGACCGAACTCGGGTCCGAGCTGCCCGCCCGCCGACCCGCGCACACTCATCGGCGCCTCGGCCGCGAACGCCGGCGCGGCGACTCCGCTGACAACTGCCGTGGCGGCCAGTCCGGCCACCAGGAATCTGCGTGCTGTCCTTGTCATGCCCCGAGAATCGCGGCCCGGCCGCGTCCCCGGGTCCCGCCGCGGCGTGATGGTGCTCCCCCGCCCGAGGGAGCACCATCAGCCCGGATCTCCGGGGCCGATTCCGGGTCGGCCCTGAGACCCTGGTCCGTTGCCGCTGGTCAGCCGCCGTTGCTGGGCTGGTAGGCGGGCTGGTGGTGGCTGCGCGCGGTGCTGGCGGTGATGCGGGAGACCGCGTCGACCATCTTGCGGCCCAGCGCGACCCTGGCCCGCAGCGCCGGGTGGGTGGTGCTGAAGTCGTTCAGGTTGGCCGCAGGGTCACCGCGGAACTCGCCGGAGGCGAACAGCGAGTAGGTAACCATCGGTTTACCCGCGGTGTCGAAGACGATGCCCGCCTCGTTGCGCCCGTCGTTGAACCAGCCGGCCTTGGTCGCCACCCGGCCGCGTTCGGCGGAGTTCAGCTCCAGCCGGACGCCGTCGGTGAAGGCGGCCATCGAGCGCAGCAGGGTCAGCACGTACTCGGTCGAGGCGGCCGAGAGCAGCGTGCCGTCGACCAGCTTGCGCAGCAGCGTGTGCGTCTCGCGCGGGGTGGTCTTGCCCAGGAAGAACCGGTTCGGGTTGGCCACCGGCTTCACCTGGGTGTGCGTGAAGCCCTTGGCGCGCAGGATCTCGTTCAGCTCGGCCGCCGGGCACACCAGCCCGCACAGCCGGACCGCGGTGTTGTCGGAGACGGTGAGCAGGTTGGCCATGGCATGGCCCAGGGTCACCGAACTCGGGTAGGCCCCGTCGAAACCGAAAATGCCGTCGCCGTCCTTGCTGACGATCGCGCTGGTGACCTCCACCCGCTGGTCCAGCGTCAGCAACCCGCGGTCGATCTTGTCCAGCACCGCCGCGGCGACCGCGATCTTGTTGACGCTGTAGGCCTCGACCACGCGGTCCGCCTCGGCCTCCACCGCAGGGACCGGGGTGCCGTCGGGATCGGTGACGCTGATGAACGAGGACCAGGTGCCACCGGCCCGCAGCGACTCCCGCCGGTACACCCGCTCGATCCGCCTGCGCGCGTGCGCCGCGGAAGTGGGAATGACGCTCTCGTCGTCGACGGGCTCGTTCTGCGCCGCCGCGATCGTGGTGGAACCCAGCATGGCGCCCGCCGCTGCCACAGTCCCCAGACCGAGCGCGCGCCTCCGGTTGATGGTCATGCGCGGCAGCCTAGGGCCATTCGAGTGACAAGCAAGGAAAACATCAGTCCTGTGCCGGACTCAGCCCTCGCGGACACACCGGACGGAGCAGCGCGGGCGGATGTTCGCCTCCCGGCGCTTGCGGCAACTGTCGTCAGCGGCCCGCCGCACCTGGTGGCAGCGGTCCCGCCGTCGCGCCGGCCGCTCCTGTCCTCAACGGGCCTGCCGCGCGGCGGCCGGAGCGTTGCGCGTGATGATCTCCACCGCCCGGTCCAGGTCCGCCGCGGACAGATCCGCCCGCGCGGTGAGCCGCAGTCGCGACACCTGGTCCGGCACCGACGGCGGCCGGAAACAGCCGACCGCGACCCCGTCCGCCCGGCACCGGCCCGCCCACTCCACCGCCTCGGCGGGCGAGGGCGCGCGCACCGACACCACCGCCGCGGTCGGCGAACTCACCGCGAACCCGGCCGCCGCGAACCGCCCGGCCAGCTCCCGCGCAACAACCCGGGCCCGCGTGGCCAGTTCAGGCTCGGCCCGCAGCACCCGCAACGCGGCCAGCGCCCCGCCCGTGCAGGCCGGGGCCAGTCCGGTGTCGAAGATGAACCCGCGCGCGGTGTCCACCAGGTGCGCGATCACCCGTCGCGGCCCGAGCACCGCCCCGCCCTGACTGCCCAGCGATTTGGACAGCGTGGTGGTCACCACGACATCCGCCGCCCCGGCCAGCCCCGCCGCGTGCACCCCGCCGCGCCCGCCGTCGCCGAGCACGCCGAGCCCGTGCGCGTCGTCCACGATCAGCGCCGCGCCGTGCGCCCGGCAGGCGTCGGCCAGCTCGGGCAGCGGCGCGAGATCGCCGTCCACCGAGAACACCGAATCGGTCACCACCAGGGCACGCTTCTTCACGCGTTCGGACAGCAGCCTGGTCACCGCCGCCGGATCGCGATGCCCGGCGCCGGCCACCTCGGCGCGGGACAACCGGCAGCCGTCGATCAGCGAGGCGTGGTTGTGCGCGTCGGTGACGATCAGCGTGCCCGGCCCGGACAACGCGGTGAGCGCGCCCAGGTTGGCCAGGAACCCGGAGGAGAAGACCAGCGCCGCCTCCGCGCCGCAGTGCTCGGCCAGCTCGTGCTCCAGCTCCGCGTGCAACTCGGTCGACCCGGTGACCAGCCGCGATCCGGTCGCCCCCGCGCCCCAGCGGCGGGCCGCGGCCGCCGCGGCCTCGGTGACCCGCGGATCGCGGGTGAGGCCGAGGTAGTCGTTGGAGGCCAGGTCCAGCGCGGCGGCCTCGGCGGCGCGCGGCCGCAGCGAGCGGGTCAGGCCCGCCCGGGAGCGAGCCTGGGAGCGGGTGTCCAGCCAGGCGAAGACGTCCGGGGTGGTCGAGGTCACCGCCGGAGTGTCGCATTGGCCGGGCTACCGTTTTGGACGTGCGGGCGACGACGGGTTCTCTGGACGAGCTGGACCTGTTCGGTCCGCGGTTCGTCGGCGACCCATGGCCGAGCTTCGCCGAACTCCGCGAACGCGCACCCGTGCACCACGACCAGCGCACCGGCTTGTGGCTGGTCAGCAGGCACGCCGACGTCCGCGCGGTGCTGGCCGATCCGGACGGGTTCATCCCGGACAACGCGCTCACCGCGATCACCCCGATCCCGCCGCCGCAGCTGCGCGTGCTGGCCAGGGCCCGCTTCTCGCTGCCGCCGACCCTGGCCAACAACGGCACCGACAGCCACACCGGCCTGCGCCGCCTGGTCGCCTCCTACTTCACCCCCGGCCGGGTCCGCGACGCCGAACCCCGCATCCGCGCCCTCGCCAACTACTACCTAGACCGCCTCCCGGCCACCGGCTCGTTCGACCTGGTCAGCGGCCTGGCCGCGGAGCTGCCCTGCCGGGTGCTGCTCGAACTGCTCGGCCTCGACGAGGTGGACCTGCCGGTGCTCAAGGCGTGGAGCGCGGCCTCCCTCGAACTGTTCTGGGGCCGCCCCGACCCGGACCGCCACCAGGCCCTGGCCGAGGCTGCGGGGGAGTTCCACCAGTGGCTGGCCGCCCGCATCCGCGCCGCCACCCCCGGCAGCCCGGATCTGTTCGGTCAGCTCGCCGCGCACCGCGCGCCCGGCGACCGCCCACTGCGTGTCGCCGAGGCGGTCGGGGTCTGCTATTTCCTGCTCATCGCCGGTCAGGAGACCACCAGCCAGCTGCTCAGCACGCTGCTGCACCGCCTCATCCCGCGCGCCGACCTGTGGCCCCGGTTGGCCGCGGGCGAGCCCGGCTTGGCCGCGGCCTGCGTGGAGGAGGTGCTGCGTCACGAACCACCGGTGAACACCTGGCGCCGCATCGCCGCCCGCCCGGCCACCCTGTCCGGCGTCCCGGTGCCCCGCGGCGCGCACCTGCTGCTCCTGCTCGCCGGCTCCGGCGCGGACCCGGACGTCTTCCCCGACCCCGAGCAGTTCTGCCCGGCCCGCCCCGAGGTCCGCCGGCACCTGGCCTTCGGCCACGGCCGCCACTTCTGCCTGGGCGCGGGACTGGCCAGGGCGGAGGCGAGCGTGGTGCTCACCGAGGTCGCCCGCCGCCTGCCCCGCCTGGAACTCCTCGAAGCCGAACCGCCCATGCTCGGCCTGCTCTCCTTCCGCGCCCCGCTGCGCGTGCTCGCCCGCCGCGCCTGACCACGCGGATGCCCTCTCGCCACGTAACCAGACGGTTAATCGGCGTCTGATCGCTAGAATGCGGACCGCCAGTCCGGTTACCGCAAGGAGTAGTTCCGTGGCCGAGCGCGCCGACGCCGCCCGCAACCGCCAGGCGATCCTCGCCGCGGCCGAGCGGCTCATCATCGAGCGCGGCCCGGACGCGGTCACCATGGACGAGATCGCGCTGGCGGCCGGGGTCGGCAAGGGCACGTTGTTCCGCCGCTTCGGCGACCGCAGCGGACTCATCCACGAACTCCTCGACCAGTACCGGGACGAGGTAACCAACCAGGTGGATACGGCCTGCGCGGCCGCGGCGGATCCGGTGCACCGGCTGCTGGCCTGCCTCGGCGTCCTCTTCGACGAGAGCAGGCGACTGCGCCCGCTGATCGCCGCCCTGGAAGCGCAGTCCGCGCCCGGCGCCTGCTGCCGCCCCGGCGATGGCCGGCACGGCCTGCTCGCCGAGCTGATCACCCAGGCCAACCCGGCGCGCGCGGGCTCCGCGGACTTCCTCGCGCACGCGCTGCTCGCCGCGATGCGCGCCGAGCTGGTGCGGCATGTCACCGAGGACCTGGGCACGCCGATCGAGCAGGTGCGCGCCGACCTGCTCGCGCTGGCCAGGGCAAGCGTGATCAGCGAGACGGTCGCGACCACCTGATCGTGTGCGACGATGCGAACTGCTTTGTCAGCGAGGGGTGAGCGAGGAACCCGGTGCGAATCCGGGACGGTCCCGCCACTGTGACCGGAGCCCGCCTCCGGGAGTCAGGAGACTCGGCCCCTCGATCCTCCGGACCCGGGCGTGGACACCCGAGGAAGGACCGCGCGCATGACCGTCGGCTACCCGTTCTCCGCAGTGGTCGGACACCCCGATCTCCGGCTCGCCCTGTTGCTCAACGCGGTGCACCCGGGCATCGGCGGGGTGCTGGTCCGCGGCGAGAAGGGCACCGCCAAGTCGACCATCGTGCGTGGCCTGGCCGCGCTGCTGCCCGCGGTCGCCGTGGTCGAGCACTGCCGCTTCGCCTGCGACCCGGCCCGCCCCGACCTGAACTGCCCGGACGCCCCGCACGACGGCGCGGCCACCAGCCGCCCGGCCCGGCTGGTCGAACTCCCGGTCGGCGCCACCGAGGACCGCCTGGTCGGCTCACTCGACCTGGAACGCGCGCTCACCGAGGGCGTGCGCGCCTACCAGCCCGGCCTGCTCGCCGGCGCGCACCGCGGCGTGCTGTACGTGGACGAGGTCAACCTGCTGCACGACCACCTGGTCGACCTGCTGCTGGACGCTGCCGCCATGGGTCGCGCGCACGTCGAGCGCGAGGGCGTGTCCATCTCACACGCGGCGAGCTTCCTGCTGGTCGGCACGATGAACCCGGAGGAGGGCGAACTGCGGCCGCAGCTGCTCGACCGGTTCGGCCTGACCGTCACCGTGCTCGCCGCCCGCGACACCGACACCCGCACCGAGGTCGTCCGCCGCCGCCTGGCCTACGAGGCCGACCCGGCGGGCTTCGCCGCCCGCTGGACCCCGGACGACGCCGACCTGGCCGCGCGCATCGCCACCGCCCGCACCGCCCTGGCCGCGGTGACACTGCCCGAGGTCGAACTGCGCCGGATCGCCGCGCTGTGCGCCGCCTTCGAGGTCGACGGCATGCGCGCCGACCTGGTGGTGGCCCGCACCGCGCTCGCGCACGCCGCCTGGCGCGGCGCCGCGGCGGTGGACGCCGGCGATGTCGAGGTCGCCGCCCGGCTCGCGTTGCCGCACCGCAAGCGCCGCGACCCCTTCGACGAGCCCGGCCTGGAGGAGGAGCAGCTCCAGCAGGCCCTCTCCGCCGCCGCTGACGAGGCCGAACCACCGCGGCCCGAGCCCGAGGACGACCCGGACGGCCCCGGCGGCGGCCAGGACCACGGCGAGAACTCCGCCCCGCCGCAGGGCGAGCAACAGTCCACTTCGGACGGTGAGCGGTCCGGGCCGGACACCTCGCGGCCGAGCGGCTCCGGTGGCGGCGAACAAGCCCCCGCCACCCCCGCACCCGCCTTCCGCGCCCGGCTGCTCCAGGTCCCCGGCCTGGGCGAAGGCGCGCCCGGACGACGTTCCCGGTCCCGCTCGGAGTTCGGCCGGGTGGTCCGCGCGTCCACAGTGGACGGGCACGGGCTGCACCTGTCGGCCACCGTCGCCGCGGCCGCCCCGCACCAGTCCACCCGCGGCCGCACCGGCCCCGGCCTGCTGCTGCGCGGGGAGGACGTGCGACGCGCGGTCCGCGAGGGCAAGGAGGGCAACCTGGTGCTCTTCGCGGTGGACGCCTCCGGCTCGATGGCCGCCCGCAAACGCATGTCCGCGGTCAGCGGCGCGGTGCTGTCCCTGCTGCGCGACGCCTACCAGCGGCGGGACAAGGTCGGCCTGGTCACTTTCCGCGGCAACTCCGCCGAGCTGACCCTGCCGCCGACCTCCTCGGTGGACGCGGCCGCCGCCCGGCTCAAGCGGCTGCGCACCGGCGGCCGCACCCCCCTCGCCGACGGCCTGCTGCGCGCCCGCAAGACCCTGGCCGCCGAACGCCTGCGCGATCCGCGACGCCGCCCGCTGCTGGTCGTGGTCACCGACGGCCGCGCCACCGTCGGCGTGCACGGCGACCCGGTCCGCGACGCCCTGCGCGCCGCCGCCCTGCTCGCCGCCGATGGCGTGGCCGCGATCGTGGTGGACTGCGAACACGGCCTGGTCCGCCTCGGCCTGGCCGCCCGGCTCGCCCACGCCCTGGGCGCGAACTGCCTGACCCTGGACGAGTTGTCAGCCGACCGGGTGGCCGGCGTCGTGCGCGCCGCCCGCGCGGCCTGAGCCGGGAGGACATCCGATGCCGCAAGGACAACCGACCAGTGTGCCCGCCGACGGGATGACCACCCGGCAGCGCCGCAACCGGCCGCTGCTGGTGGTGCACACCGGCGAGATGAAGGGCAAGTCCACCGCAGCCTTCGGCATGGCGCTGCGCGGCTGGAACCAGGGCTGGTCCATCGGCGTGTTCCAGTTCGTCAAGTCCGCCAAGTGGAAGGTCGGCGAGGAGGAGGCCTTCCGCGCGCTCGGCAGGCTGCACGAGCAGACCGGCGAGGGCGGCGAGGTCGAATGGCACAAGATGGGCGAGGGCTGGTCCTGGAGCCGGAAGAAGGGCACCGAGACCGACCACGCCGAGGCCGCCCGCGAGGGCTGGCGGGAGATCGCCCGCCGCCTCGGCGAAGCCCGGCACGGCATGTACGTGCTGGACGAGTTCACCTATCCGATGCACTGGGGCTGGATCGACGTCGAGGAGGTCGTGGCCACCCTGCGCGACCGCCCCGGCCACCAGCACGTGATCATCACCGGCCGCTACGCCCCGCCCGCGCTGCTGGAAGCCGCCGACCTGGTCGCTGAGATGACCAAGGTCAAGCACCCGATGGACGCCGGGCAGAAGGGCCAGCGGGGGATCGAGTGGTAGCCCGGCTGGTCATCGCCGCCCCCGGCTCCGGCGCGGGCAAGACCACGGTCGCCACCGGCCTGATGGCCGCGCTGCGCCGCCGCGGACTCCGGGTGGCCCCCGGCAAGGTCGGCCCCGACTACATCGACCCCGGCTACCACGCGCTGGCCACCGGCCGCCCCGGCCGCAACCTGGACCCGGTGCTCTGCGGCGAGGACCGGGTGCGCCCGCTGTTCGCCCACGGCGCGCGCGATGCCGACATCGCGATCATCGAGGGCGTGATGGGCCTGTTCGACGGCCGCCTGGGCACGCCAGGCCACGGCTCCACCGCGCACGTGGCCACCCTGCTGGACGCGCCGGTCGCGCTGGTCGTGGACGCCCGCGGCCAGAGCCGCAGCCTGGCCGCGCTGCTGCACGGCTTCCGCAGCTACGACCCGGCCGTGCGGATCGCCGGGGTGCTGCTCAACAAGGTCGGCTCCGACCGGCACACCCAGGTACTCACCGAGGCCTGCGCCGAGGTCGGCCTGGACGTGCTCGGCAGCCTGCCGCGGGACCCGGCCTTCGAGTTGCCCTCCCGGCACCTCGGCCTGGTCACCGCGGCCGAACACGGGCGCGCGGCCACCGAGGTGGTGGACGCGCTCGCGGACAAGGTCGCCGGCGCGGTCGACCTGGACGCGGTGCTCCGCCTCGCCCGCTCCGCCCCGCCCCTGCCCCCTGCGGCCTGGGAACACGGCCTGGAACCCGGCCCGAGCCGGCCGGTGATCGCCATCGCGGGCGGCTCCGCGTTCACCTTCGGCTACACCGAGCACGCCGAACTGCTCACCGCCGCCGGCGCCCAGGTCGAGGTGTTCGACCCGCTCCGCGACGAGGCCCTGCCCGCGGGCACCACCGGACTCGTGCTGCCCGGCGGCTTCCCGGAACAGCACGCCGAGCAGCTGTCCGCCAACGCCCCGCTGCGCGCCGCGGTCGCCGCCCTGGCCACCGCGGGCGCGCCCGTGCACGCCGAATGCGGCGGGCTGCTCTACCTGGCCCGCGAACTCGACGGCCGCCCGATGTGCGGGGTGCTGCCCGCCGCCGCCCGGATGACCCCGCGCCTGACCCTCGGCTACCGGGACGCGGTCGCGATCGGCGATTCGGCGCTGCAGCAGGCCGGAACGCGCCGCACCGCGCACGAGTTCCACCGCACCGAGTTGATCCCCGCATCGGGTGCCCCCGCGGCCTGGGCCTGGCGAGCGGACGAGGGCCCCCGCGCCGAGGGTTTTGTGCTCGACGGCGTGCACGCGTCCTATCTGCACACCCACCCGGCCGAGGATCCAGGCTCGATCGCCCGGTTCGTCAGCCGCGCCGCGACCTTCGCCGCACGCCAACCCTGAACGCCGGATCGAGGGTCTGGCCTCCAGTCCATTCGCGCGCGGCTATCGATTGCCCGACACACACAGTCACCACTGTCCTAGGTGGACCGTCACAGGTCCGGCGATTCGGCGCAGCGGCGGCTACGTGACGTGGCGATCTTGGTCTAGCGGGTACCGGGCTGCACGGGCCGGGGATCGCAGGCGGTAACGTCGTCGCCTACTCGCCGGACGCTCGGAGCACACCGACTCGCGACACCGGCGCCAAGTCCGAAGTGGACAGAGAAGTCCTTCCGCCTGCCGCGGGAGAGGGGAACTGCTGTGAGTGGTCGGATCTCGTTCATCGGCGCGGGGCCCGGTGCCGCCGACCTGATCACGCTGCGGGGCGCGCGGCGGATCGCCGAGGCGGACATCGTGGTGTGGTCGCCCGCGGTCGTCGACGCCGACTGCGTGCGCGAACACGCCGCCGCCGAGGCCGAGCTGATCGACTGCTCCCGGGTGAGCCACGAACAGGTTCTCGACGTCTACCGCCGGGCCGCGGTGAAGAAGCTGTCCGTGGTGCGCCTGCACTCCGGCGACGCCACGCTCTGGGGCGCGGTGCAGGAGCAGTACGACGCCGCGCAGAAGATCGGCCTGGAGGTCGAGATCGTCCCCGGCGTCTCGACCCTCTCCGCCGCCGCGGCCGCCGCGGGCCGGGAACTCGGCCCGGTCTCGGCCGCCGCGCCGGTCGTGCTGACCAGGCCCGAGGGCGATACCGGCGCGCTGCCCGACGGCGCGAAGCTGCGTGAACTGGCCGCGCACGGCGGCACCATGGCGGTCGCGTTGTCCGCGGCCCGCACCGAACAGCTCGTCGAGGAGCTGCGCGCGGGCGGGTACGCCGAGGACACCCCGGTCGTGGTGGCGTACAAGACGAGCTGGCCGGACGAGCTGCTCGTGCAGACCACGCTCGGCGAACTGCTGGGCACGGTCAAGGAGCACAAGCTCTGGCGGCAGACGCTGTTCCTGATCGGCCAGGTGCTGCGCGCCGGTGGTCAGCGGTCCCGGCTGTACCAGCCCGGGGCCCGCCCGGCGAGCTACCGCCGCAGTGATTTCACCGCCCGCCGCGCCGAACGCCTGGCCGCCGGGCAGCCACCCGAAGCCGTGGTCGAGGCCGAGGCCCCCGCCACCCCGAACACCTGGTGGTCCGGCCGCGACCAGCTCGAGTCCACCCGGTCCTCCCGGGCAGGCGCGCGCTACCGCACCGGCGCGTCCAAGCGCGCCGCCGCCGCGGCCGCCACCCGCTCCGGCCAGGTCACCCTGGCCCTGCACGACGAGCAGAACCGCGCCGCCAAGTCTGGTGCTTCCAGATCCGGCGCGGGAACGAACGGCGCGGCCACGAACGGCGTGAGCCCGAATGGTTCGGCCACGAACGGCGCGGCCACGGCCGCCACGAGCGCGCACGCCGCGCACCCGACCGGTGCGGGCCAGACCGGAGCCGGCTTCACCAGCGCGCCCGCGCCCGCCGCGAAAACCACTGCGGCACAGCAGGTTCCGGCCCACCACGGCACCGCCCCCGCGATCCAGCGACCCCAGGCCGACAACCCGGCCGGGACCCCGCGGATCGAGACGGTCAAGGTCGCGGTCGAGGTCGAAGCCCCCAAGACCGAATCGCGGGCGGCCACCCCGGCCCAGCCCGCGGTGAAGGCGCCGACGGCGGGCAAATCCGCCGCAGGCAAGAGCAAGGCGAAGTCCACCGCCGCCCGGCGGACCAAACGGACTCCGCGAAGCAGCTGACCCGATGACGGCGGACGAGGACTTAGCGGAACGCACGGCGTTGTCGCCGCGCGCCCGCCGCCACTCGGGTACTTCAACGGTTCATCGGCGAGCCGCGCCAGCGGATCCGGCCCGGCGTTGCCATGATCGACTTCAGGTCGGCCGGTGGTGGCCGTAACCGAGGCGGAGTGGGTGGCGACATGACGGTCACTGTGGTCGGCGTCGACGGCGGTCCCCTGGTCCCCGACGCGCAGAAGGCCCTTGCCGACGCGCGGCTGGTCATCGGCAGGCGTCGGCTGCTGGAACTCCACGCGCCCGAAGGGGCGCGCCGGATCGAACTCGGTCCGCTCGGGCCCGCGCTGACCGCGCTCGGCTCGCTCACCGACGAGGACGGCCCCGCCGTGGTGCTCGACCACGGCGACCCCGGGTATTTCGGGATCCTGCGGGAGATCCGGGCCCGCAACATCCGCGCCCAGGTGGTGCCCGCGCTCTCCACCGTGCAGCGCCTGCTCGCCCGCATCGGCCGTTCCAGCGACGACGTCACCGTGGTCAACGCCCAGGGCCGCGAACTGCGCAAGGCGCTCAACGTCTGCCGCGCCCGCCCGGCGGTCGCGGTGTTCACCGAGGGCGTGGCCGGTCCGGCCGAGATCGGCGCGGGCCTGCTGGGCTGGCGGCGCACGCTGATCGTGGCCGAGGACCTGGGCGGCCCGGACGAGAACGTCACCTCGATTTCCCCGGCCAAGGCCGCGAAACGGCGTTGGAAGGACCCGAACCTGGTGCTGTGCCTCACCGATCCCGGCCTGGTGCCGGAGCCGGGCTGGTACCTCGGCGGCGAGCCGGTGCCCGCGGTCGGCGGCTGGGCGCTGCCCGAGGAGGCATTCGCCCACCGCGACGGCATGGTCGCCTCCGCCGAGGTCCGCGCCCTCGCCCTGGCCCGGCTCGCGCCGCGGCCCGGGATGCTGGTGTGGGACGTCGGCGCGGGTTCGGGCGCGCTGGGTGTCGAATGTGGACGGTTGGGCGCCGCGGTGATCGCGGTGGAGCGCAATCCGGTGCACACCATGCGGATCGTGGCCAACGCGGTCAACCACGGCGTGGACGTCCGGATGGTCGAGGGCGAGGCCCCCGCGGTGCTCTCCGGCCTGCCCACCCCGGACGCGGTCTACGTCGGCGGCGGCGGTCCCAAGGTCGTCGAGGCTTGCGCCGCGGTCGGCGCGGAACGCGTGGTCGTCGGCCTCAACGCGCTGGACGAGGTCGCCGCCTGCCGCAACGCGCTGCGCGGCGGCGGTTACCAGGTCGACGGTTGCCAGCTCAGCGCCGCCCGGCTGGGCACCCTGGCCGACGGATCGAGCACCCTCACCGCGGTCAACCCGACGACCCTGCTGTTCGGCCGCCGCGAGGACGCCGGATAGCGTTGCCGTGTGATCGGGCTGTTCGCGGCGAGCGCCGCCGGAAGGCAAGCCGCCGCCGAACTCGCGGGCCGCCTCGGCCCGGCCGCCGTGCTCGCCGACGGCCCGATCCGCCCCGCGCTGGAACGCCTGTGGCCCCAGCTGGACGCCGCGGTGTTCCTGCTCGCCACCGACTCCACCATCCGCCTGCTCGCCCCACTGCTGCGCGAACGCCACAACGACCCGGCCGTGGTCTGCGTCGACGAGGCGGAACGATTCGCCGTAGCCCTCATCGACGGCCCGGCGGGCAACGCCCGCGACCTCGCCGAGCAGGTCGCCGAGATCCTCGGCGGCACCGCAGTCGTCACCGCCGCCGAACACGCCACCGGCACCACGCCACTGGACGACCTGGTCGAACTCCTCGACGCCGCCGTCGACGGCGACCTCACCGCCTGCGGCGCCGCCGTGCTGGCCGGCGAACGCGTCCGGCTGGCCAACCCCCTCGGCTTCCCGCTGCCCGCCCTGCCGGCCAACGTCCTGCTCTCCGACACCCCGCTCGGCGATGAAAGTCCACAGTGGACAGTCCTGCTGGACGACCGCCTGCCCAACCCGGAACCCGAAGGCCACGTCCTGCGCCTGGTACCCAGGACCCTGGTCGTCGGCATCGGCGCCGGCAGCGGCGTGTCCACCACCGCCGTCACCACCGCGGTGGCCGCGCTGACCGACGAACACCGCCTGGACCACCGCGCCGTGCTCGCCTTCGCCACCGTCGAGACCAAGGCTGCCGAACCTGGCATCGTCGAAGCGGTCGAGGACCACGGCTTCTGGACCGCCCGAACCGCCCGCCTGCTGCGCTACCCCGCCCCCACCCTGGCCACCATCCAGGTCCCCAACCCCAGCCCCCAGGTGCACGCCACCACCGGCACCCCCAGCGTCGCCGAAGCCGCCGCCCTGCACGCCGCCACCACCCTCGCCCAGGGCGCCCCCACCGAACTCGCCGCCGAGAAAACCCCGCGCGGCAACGTCACCGTCGCCGCCGCCCGCATCCGCCCGCGAGGCCGCCTGGCCGTCATCGACCTCGGCCCCGGTCACCCCGACCTACGCGTCCCCCGAGCCGAAGCGGAACTCCGCAAAGCCGCCGTGGTGGTCGGCACCGAACAAGACCTCGCCCAGGTCCGCACCCTGGTCCGCCCCGGCACCGAACTGTGGTCCAGCGGCAACCCATACGAAGCAGCCACCCAGGCAGTGGACCTGGCCACCGCCGGCCGCGCCGTGGCCCTGCTGAGCCCAACCTCCCCCGCCACCGGCCCGGAAATCACCCTGGTGGCCGTCCCCGGCCTGTCTCCAATGGCAGTCGCGGCCACAGCCTTGCGAAGTGCCCCAACCCTCGCCGCCCCACACCCGAATCCGGCCGTGCAGCCGAGCACGCCACACCAGCCACCCGAGGCATCGCACTCGCCCGCAGACCCCGATGCCGCCGCAGCACCGCATAGCGGCACCACCGCACCAGGCGGCCACATCGAGCTGCTGCTGTCCGCGGCCCAGCCCTGGCCCGAACAAGAACAGCGTCTGCGTGGACTCGCCGCGAGCGACCTGCCGCTCTGGCTGAGCCCCACGACCGCCTGGCAAACCCTGGCGACCGAGGTCCGCACCGTGTTGCTGGAATCCCGCGGACCGGACACCCCAGCCGGTGTGGTCCGCAACCCGGGCCGGCCAGATCAGACCGCCCGGTGGATCCCGCTGGCCGAGCTGGACCCGGCCGAGTTCGACGCTAGCACCGCCGTCGTGATCGGTGTCGCGACTATCCACAGGGCCCCCGGACACTGAGAAATCCGGCCCGAAGTGAACCGGCCGCGTGCACGAGTTCAACCGAATGTGTACCCAGGACAGTCGAACTCGCTGGTTCGGTCAATTCTGTGGCCGTGACCGTCCGGTAATCGTCGCGGATCGTGTTTCCACAGGTCCCGGAAAATCCAACTTCCGTGCAGTTGACCAGCCTGTTGGCCGCGTGTTGGCATTGACTTAGCACCGGGACGTAGTCGGGCCAGACTCGGGGAGGTCGAGAAACGGGCCTGTCACGGCAGGCAAGTGGTGGCCACTACAGCACGAGTGGTGGCGAAGGGATTATCCGAAGCCCCCCGACGCCGCGGTGCCAGAGAACGGAGTACGAAGCACGAAGTGGTAGTTCCGCGAGAAGTTCGCGGCGGGCGGTCAAATCCGCATCCAGTGTGCTGATCGCGCCGAAGAGAGACTGCTCTGCCTGCCCCATCCGCCGCCCGGGGCAGGCAGAGCTTTTTCTGTTTCCGAATTCGTTTCAGGTCTGATTGATCGGCTCCGCGGTGGCGGATTCGGCCGGTCTCGCCGCCGCGGCGCCAGCCGCGCTCGCCGCCTGGGCCGCCTTCATCGCGGCGTACTGGGCCTGCGCCTCCGGCGGGGCGTGCCGGTGCGCCCAGTCGCCGAGCAGGATCACCACGTCGGCCAGCTCGCGGCCCTTGTCCGTCAGCCGGTACTCGATGCGCACCGGCCGGGTCGGCTCCACGTGCCGGGTGACGATGCCCTCGCTCTCCAGCTCCTTGAGCCGGATCGACAGCAGCCGGTCGGTCAGGTCGGGGATGGTCTCGGTCAGCTCGGAGAACCTGGTCCGGCCGGCCAGCATGGCGCGCACGATCGCCCCGGTCCACCGGCGACCGAGCACCTCCATGGCGTCCTGGAACTGCGGACAGTAGGGGGTGATCTGGTCCATTTGTGCAGCTTACCTCCGATTAGCGCCTTCCGCTTGACAAGCTAACCTTCGATCAGGAAGCTTATGGAAAGTAAGTCAGTCGGGAAAAACTTGTGGAGGACGCACGTGAGCACCCTGTTCGACGAGGCGAAGATCGGCGGCCTTGGACTGGCCAACCGCATCGTCCTGTCCCCGATGACGCGTAACCGTGCCGACCGGGACGGGGTGCCGACCGACCTCATGGCGACCTACTACGCCCAGCGGGCCGGCGCCGGCCTGATCGTCACCGAGGGCACCCAGCCGTCGGCGATCGGCCAGGGCTACGTGACCACGCCTGGGCTGCACACCGACGAGCAGGTCGCGGGCTGGCGCAAGGTCACCGACGCGGTGCACGCCGAGGGCGGCCGCATCTTCATCCAGATCATGCACACCGGCCGCATCGGCCACTCCTCGCTGCACGACGGCGAACTTCAGGTGGCACCGTCGCCGGTGCTCGCCGAGGGGCAGACCTTCACCTATGAGGGCCTGGTGGACAACGAGACGCCGCGTGAGCTGACCACCGCCGAGGTCGAGCAGACCGTGGCCGAGTACGTCCAGGCCGCGCGCAACGCGATTCGCGCCGGCGCCGACGGCGTCGAGCTGCACGGGGCGAACGGCTACCTGATCCACCAGTTCCTGGCCAGCGGCAGCAACCAGCGCGCGGACAAGTACGGCGGCTCGGTGGCCAACCGAATTCGGTTCGCCGTCGAGGTGGCCACCGAGGTCGCCAAGGCGATCGGCCCGGAGCGCGTCGGCCTGCGCATCTCGCCGGCGAACACCTTCAACGGGATCAGCGAGACCGAGACCGAGGAGCTGTACCCGGCGCTGCTGCGCGAGATCGCGCCGCTGGGCCTGGCCTACCTGCACATCGTGGAGAGCGCGGGCCGCGAGTTCACCCGCACGCTGCGCGCGCAGTGGCCGGGCGTGGTCATCCTCTCCCCGAACAACGACGGCGCGCCGACCGGCAAGGAACACGGCGAGCAGGCGATCGCCGACGGCGCCTGCGACCTGGTCGCCTTCGGCAGGCAGTTCCTGGCCAACCCGGACCTGCCCGCGCGGTTCCGCGCCGGCGCTGACCTGAACGAGGCCGACCCGGCCACCTTCTACGGCGGCGACCACCGCGGCTACACCGACTACCCGGCCCTGACTGCCTGACCGGGCGAACAACGAGAGCGGGGCGGTGGTGAGGGTCGCCCCGCTCTCACCGTTTCCTGCTGAGGAATATTCCAATCAATGATCGATATGGTCATCACCACAGCTCGGTGACGTCATCGTGGACTTCACCGCGGCCCGGGGCATGCTGTTTCCCATGCACGCAGAGCACCACTATCTGGCCGGACTCGACCTCACCGGCCGCCGGGTCGTCGTCATCGGAGCCGGCACCGTCGCCCAGCGCCGCCTGCCCCGGCTGGTCGCGGTCGGCGCGGCGGTGGAGGTCATCGCCCCCGAGGCGACGCCCGCGGTGGATGCCATGGCCCAGGCCGGCGAGATCACCTGGACCCGCCGCCGCTACGCCGAGGGCGATCTTGACACCGCCTGGTACGTCTTGGCTTGCGCGGACGACCCGGAGGTCAACGCCGCGGTGGTCGCCGAGGCCGAGACGCGACGGGTGTTCTGCGTGCGCGCCGACATCGGTGTCAAGGGCACCGCGGTCACACCCGCGATGGGGGAGCACGACGGACTGCTGTTCGGGGTCTTGTCAGGTGGCAGGCCACTGCGCTCGGCCGCGGTGCGCGACACCGTGCTGGACGCGCTGCGCACCGGCCAGCTCGACGACGCGCACGCGGGCACCGACCCGCGGGTGAGTGCCGGTGAACTGCCCGGCGTGGCGCTGGTCGGCGGCGGCCCCGGCGATCCGGAGCTGATCACCGTGCGCGGCCGCAGACTGCTGGCCAGGGCCGACGTCGTGGTCGCCGACCGGCTCGCGCCACGCGAGTTGCTGGAGGACCTGCCGCCACAGACCGAGGTCGTGGACGCGGCCAAGATCCCCTACGGCCGTGCAGCCAGCCAGGAGTTCATCAACAAGACACTGATCGACAACGCCCTGGCCGGGAAGTTCGTCGTCCGTCTCAAAGGCGGTGACTCCTACGTCTTCGGCCGCGGCTTCGAGGAACTGATCGCCTGCGCCGAAGCAGGCGTGCCGGTCACCGTCGTCCCCGGGGTGACCAGCGCCTTCGCCGTGCCCGCCCTGGCCGAGGTGCCCGTGACGCATCGCGGGGTGGCGCATGAGGTGGTCGTGGTGTCCGGGCACGTCGCGCCGGACGACCCGCGCTCCCTGGTCGACTGGTCGTTGCTGGCGCGGCTGCGCGGCACCCTCGTGCTGCTGATGGCGGTGGAACGGGCCGAGGTCTTCGCCACCGCGCTGATCGAACACGGCCGCCCCGCGGACACCCCGGTCGCGGTGATCCAGGAGGGCGCGACCCGGAGCCAGCGCGTGCTGCGCTGCACGCTGGACGGCCTGGGCGCGACGATCCGGGACGAGGGCATCCGACCGCCGGCGATCATCGTGGTCGGGCCGGTCGCGGGCCTGGCCGCGGAGCTGCCGGGCCGGTCGAGCTGATCGCTGTCGTGCCGGGGCTGCTGGGAGGCTGAGGGCGCGGCCGGGCCTGGGGGAGTGCCGGGGCGGGTCTCGGGAGTGGGCCGAGGTTGGTGCGTGGGGACGCGACGGGTGGCTCCGCGCATGCTCGGCGACCGTGCGACCGTGCGACCGTGCGATTCAGCGACGGAAGGACTGCGCGACCTGACGACCGCGCGACCTGACAACTCGGCGATGGGACGGCTCGGCGATTGCGTGCGGTGGCTTGGCGCTCTACCGCAGGACGTGACTCGGCGCTCCGCGACCGCGCGAACCAGTCGACCGCGCTGGTACGACGTGAGCCAGCCCCGTCCCAGGCACCCACCTCTCGGGCGAGAGCACCCGCAGTACCGGAAGCCGAAAAACGGGGCGGCCCCGGCACCATCGATCTGGTGCCGGGGCCGCCCCGTTCGTGCTGTTGCTACTTGTCAGCGACCCGCGCTCGGGCGGTGGGTGGCACCGCCGGTGTGGCGGCGCTGCTGCCAGCCGCCGCTGCTGCTGCTGCTGCGGTTGCCGCTCGGGCGACCGTCGCCGCCGCGCCAGCCTTCGCCGCCCGCGCGCCGGTTGTCGCCGCCGGAGCGGTAGCGGTTCTCGCCGGTGCTGCCGGAGCCCGCGCTGTGCCGGTTGTCCGAGCGAGGAGTGTCGTAACGACCCTCACCGCGGTTGTCGGCGCGGTAGCGGTTGCCCTCGCTGCGGTAGCGGTCGCCGCCGCCGGCGGTGCGCTCGCCCGCGGTGCGGTTCTCGCCGTAGCCGCGGTTCTCGCCGTAGGAGCCGCTGCCTGCGCGGTTCTCCGAATAACGGTTACCTGGGTAACGGTTCTCCCGGTAGCCGCCCTCGCGGGGGGCGCTGTCCCGGGAGGCGTTGTCGCGGTAGCCGCCCTGGCGGGGGCCACGGGTGTCGTCGGTGCGGCGGAAGTCGCCGCCCCGGCTGTCGGTGCTCCGGTTGTCACTGCCGCGGTAGCCGCCGCGGTCGTTGGACCGGTACTCGCCACCGCCGCGGTACTCGCCGCGGTTGGCCGAGTCGGACCGGCCCTCGCCACTGTCGCGGAAGTCGCGCCGGGCCTCGGTGTAGTCCCGCCGGGACGCGCCACCGCGCTCGTCGGTGCTCGGCTTGAAGCGGTTCGGCCGGCCACCCTGGCCACGGTCGTTCCAGTTGCTCCGGCCGCGGTAACCGCCGCCGCCCTCGCCGCGCTCCGGCCGGTCGCCGAACTTGCGGCGGCCCACGGGACGCTCCGGCTCGTCCGGGATCGGCTCGCCGCTGGGCTCGCGGGCGCCGGTCAGTTCGATCAGCGCCTGGTCGCCGGGGCGGACCTTGGTGGTCACCGGGCTGACGCCGGCCTTGCCGGTCATCGCCTGCACCGAGCGGCGCTGGTTGTGCAGCACCAGGGTGACCACGGTGCCCGACTCGCCGGCCCGCGCGGTGCGGCCCGCGCGGTGCAGGTAGTCCTTGGGGTCGGCAGGCGGGTCCACGTGCAGGACCAGGCTGACACCGTCGACGTGGATGCCGCGGGCGGCGACGTCGGTGGCGACCAGCACCGGGGCGATGCCCTCGCGGAACTCGGCCAGCGTCCGGGTGCGGGCGCCCTGGGTCTTGCCGCCGTGCAGCGCGCCGGCGCGAACGCCCAGGCTGCGCAGCTTCTTGGTCAGGCGGTCCACGGTGTGCTTGGTGCGCACGAACATGATCGTGCGACCGTCCCGCGCGCCGACCTCGGCCACGATGGTGTTCTTGTCCTCGGCGGAGATCAGGAGCACGTGGTGGTCCATGGTCGTCACGCTGGCCGAGGAGGGCGCGGTCGAGTGCGTGACCGGGTTCTTCAGGTACTGGCGGACCAGCTTGTCCACGTCACCGTCGAGGGTCGCGGAGAACAGCAGGCGCTGACCATCGGCGGCGACCAGGTCGAGCAGCTCGCGGACCTGGGGCAGGAAGCCCATGTCGGCCATCTGGTCGGCCTCGTCCAGTGCGGTCACGGTGACCTCGGACAGGTCCGCGGTGCCCTGGCGCACGTGGTCGGCCAGCCGGCCGGGGGTGGCGATCAGCAGGTCGACGCCGCGGCGCAGCGCGCTGATCTGCTTCGGGAACGAGGTGCCACCGACGACCATGCGGCAGGTCAGGCCGAGCGCGTCGGCGTAGTCGGTGAGCGAGTCCTGGACCTGCATCGCGAGTTCGCGGGTCGGCACCAGCACCAGGCCACGCGGCTGGCGCGGCTTGGCGTGCGAGCCGGCCAGGCGGGTCAGCATCGGCAGGCCGAACGCGAGGGTCTTGCCGGAACCGGTCTGACCCCGTCCGAGCACGTCCTTGCCGGCGAGCGCGTCGGGCATCGCGGCGGCCTGGATCGGGAACGGGGTGGTGATGCCCTTGCGCGTCAGCGCCTGCACGACCGGGAGCGGCAGCCCAAGCTCGCTGAAGGAAGGAACCGCCTGCTCGACGACGCCCTCGGCGTCCTCAGGGCGAACGGGACTGACAGATGTGTCAACGGACACAGATGACCTCCGAGACATGGCACGTCTCGGGGATGCCCCACGCCATGGATGGCGTTTCGGGAGCTGATCGCAAGGACGAGCCCGGCGCGTTGCGCGCCTCTGGTGGGTGGTGTGGCACCACGGGCCGTTCAGTATGGCTGGGCGGCGACCAGTGGTCGTCCGCCCGATCGCGGTACCTGATCAGTGTAGCTGGTGTCCGGAGAAGCTCCGCACCGATCCAGCTCCTAGTGAGCGAGCTAACGTCCGCACAGGTCAGCGCGGGGGTGGACCGGTGGGCGCGCGGAGTCCACGAAGCGGACCGCGGCGCCCACCGGTTGGACTCCGGTGCCGCGCGGGTCAGCGGATGCCGGCCTCCCTGGCCAGCAGGTCGGACAGCCAGTCCGGATCGGCCACGCCAGGGGACATGCCGCGGCTGACGAACCAGTCGCACACCCCGCGCACATCGCGATCCAGGTAGCCGCCCGCCGCCGGGTTGGCGACCAGGTCCACCGCCTGGGGCAGGTCGATCAGCATCAACCGCCCGCGGTGCACGAGCAGGTTGAACGCGGACAGGTCGCCGTGGGTCAGGCCCTGGGCGGCCAGGTCCAGCAGCGCCTGCACCAGTTGCCGCCACAGGCCGCGCAGCTCGTCCGGGTCCGGGCGGAGCTGGGCCAGCCGGGGCGCTGCGGTGCCGTCGGGTTCGCCGAGGAACTCCAGCAGCAATTCGGTGTTGGCCAGCTGCACCGGATACGGCACCGGCGCCCCGGCCAGCCACAACCGGCTGAGCACGGCGAACTCGGCGACCGCCCACTGTTGGCTGATCACATCGCGGCCGAAGGAGGTGCGCTGCGCCATCGCGCGCATCTGCCGGGACTCGGCGACCTTGCGACCGTCCAGGTAGCCGGCGTCGCGGTGGAACATGCGGTGCTCGCGGGCGCGATACCGCTTGGCGGCCAGCAGACAGGAGGTCCCGTCCGCGCCGGTCCGCTCGATCAGGTGCACATCGGCTTCCTTGCCGGTCTTGAGCACACCCAGCTCGACGTCGGTGGTGTCCGGGTCGGTGACCAGCCAGTCCGGCACGGGGCCGGGGCCGCGTTCGGAGCGGGACAGCTCCTCGAAGCGCCGCCGCCGGGTCGCGTCGCGCGGTTCCTCGTCGTCGAAGCGCTTCTTGCGGCGCGGGGTGCGGGATGAACTGAAGGCGTTGTCGTACTCGTGCCTGCGCACGCTGGGTCTCCTAGGTGACTACACCCCAGCCGTGCGCGAGCGAAAGCGTCAGCGACCGGCGGGGAGAACGGGCGGGCAGCGGCGAACCGCGCCCAGGGCGATGGCAAGTTCCATCGATCCCACCTCCTCGACCCAGCCGGTATGACCACCGGCGCCGGTGCGTGCGACAGCAGCATGACGACCACAACGGTGGCGCACAACCGAATTTCCGCGGCGGCGGATCAGCCGCTGACCACCACGTCCAGGGCCAGCTCCCCAGCCCGCTCCACCCGCAGGCCCGCGGCCGCCGCGACCTTGCGCACACCGTCCACAGTGGACGGTTCGGACCTGGTCACCGCCAGCGCCCGCGCCAGCCTGCCCTTGTGCGACTTGTTGTGGTGGCTGACCACGGTCCGCTTGCCGCGCGCGGCCTCGGTCAGCACCCGCACCGTCACCGCGTCCGGGATCTTCGCCAGGTTCGCGTACACACCCGACCGCAGATCCACCACCAGCCCGGACACCGTGGTCAACGCAGGCTCCAGCGCGGGCCGCCACAGCGCGCCCAGCGGTCCGATCGCGGGCAGCACACTGCCCCCGGACAACCGGTAGGCCGGAATCCGGTCGTCCGCGGCGAGCACGCCGAACAACGCCGAGGCCACCGCCAGCCGCGCGTTCGCCCGCGCCAGCTCCGCCTTGCCGAACCCGGGCACGTCCAGCGCGTCGTAGAGCACCCCGGTGTAGCGGGACAGCGCGGGCATGGTCGGCGCCCGCCGCAGTTCGGCGTTGCGCTCCACCTCGGCGGACTGCCGCGCGGAAATGCCGAGCGCGGCCAGGCTCGCGGGCACGTCGGCGGCCAGTTCCACCAGCGCGTCCAGCAGCTTCTCCCGCACCGGGTTCAGCTCGGGCGCGAACAGCCCGTCCACCGCGAGCGCGGGTCCGTCGCCGCCGGGGGCCTTGGTTTCCGAAGGAGGGAGCAGCACCAGCACGAACGCACCCTATCCGGGCCGGGGCCCGGCGAAATTCAGTCGTCACCTCCTTGGGTGGTCCCTACCTTCCTTACTCATGCAGACCTTCGGCGCGGACCTCAGCCATCGCCCGCTGACCGAGGCCGACACCCCGGCCTGGGCCGCGCTGACCGCCGCCACGCAGAAGGCCGACCCCGGCGGCGAGGAATACTCCGCGAGCGAACTCGCCGAGGAACTGGCCGTGCCCGGCTTCGACCCGGCCACCGACTCCCTCGGCGTCTTCCACGGCGAGACGCTCGTCGCCGTCGGCTCGGTCTATCGCAAGCCCACCGGTGAGCCCAAACTCTGGTACCGCCTCGATTGCGCCGTGCACCCCGGACACCGCCGCCGCGGCATCGGCACCGCCTTGCTGCGCTGGCAGCGCGACCGTGCCCGGCGGATGCACGGGGACGGCGGCAGCGCCCTGCCTGGCTTTGTCACCGCGGGCCGCCACGCCGACGACGCCGACCACGAGAAGATCCTCACCGCCGCCGGGATGGAACCGGTGCGCTGGTTCTTCGACATGGCGTGCGACCTCACCACACCCCTGGTCACCGCGCCGGTGCCCGAGGGCCTGCGCTTCGAGGACCATTCGGTCAGCGCGGACGAGGCGGTCCGGCTCGCCTACGTGGAGACCTTCGGCGACCACTGGGGCAGCCCCGAAGCCGACCCCGGCTACTGGCAGCACAACTTCGTCGGATCCGGCATCTTCCGCCGCGACCTGTCCCGCCTGGCCTACGACGGCGACCAGATCGCCGGATACGTGCTCTGCTTCCGCGGCGAGCACGACCGCGACGACCAGGGCCGGGAACGGGTCTGGCTCGGCGACATCGGCGTGCGACGGCCCTGGCGCCGCCGCGGCCTGGCCGCCGCGCTGATCGCCGACGTGCTCGCCCGCTGCGCCGCCGCCGGATTCCCACGCGCCGCGCTCGGCGTGGACACGGACAACCCGACCGGCGCGCTCGGCGTGTACCGGCGCGCCGGTTTCGAGGTCGTGCACCGCTGGGTCACCCACGGCGAACGGCTGCCCGCCCCGGCTGACCACACGCGACCGACCGAGGGCTGACGACCGCGAAGCCGGTCCTCAGCCCAGTTCGGCCGGGTCGCCGTGGTTGGCGATGCAGAACTCGTTGCCCTCCGGATCGGCCAGCACCGTCCAGGTCAGCCCCGGCACCTCGTGTGTGGCCAGCACCCGGGCGCCCAGCCCCACCACCCGCTCGATCTGCGCGTCCGGATCGGGTCCGGTGAGGTCGATGTGCACCCGGTTCTTGCCGGCCCGCTCCTCGGGGACCCGCTGCAACCCGATCCCAGTGGCGCCCGGACCCGGTGGCGCGAGCACCACGTAATCGCCGTAGTCCGCGGCGACCGAGGCGCCCAGCACCTGAGTCCAGAAACCGGCCTGCGCCTGCGGATCCGCGCAGTCGATGGTCACCATGCCGATGCTCAAACCCACTGTCCGCTCTGTCATGGCGCGCACGCTAGACCCTGCCACCGACAACCCGCCTGCGCTGCGCGGATACCCTTCACTACGCTTTCCCGCGCGTCTTGTCAGCGCACGTCCACCCGATCCCGAAACCCCAGGAGTCCCGTCGTGATCACCAGGATGTCGTCGTTGTTCCTGCGCACGCTGCGCGAGGATCCGGCGGACGCCGAGGTGCCGAGCCACAAGCTGCTCGTGCGCGCCGGCTACGTCCGCAGGGTCGCGCCGGGCATGTTCTCCTGGCTGCCGCTGGGCTACCGGGTGCTGCGCAACATCGAGAAGGTCGTGCGCGAGGAGATGGACGCCATCGGCGGCCAGGAGGTGCACTTCCCCGCGCTGCTGCCCCGGGAGCCCTACGAGGCCACCGGCCGCTGGACCGAGTACGGCGACAGCCTGTTCCGGCTCCAGGACCGCAAGAAGGCGGACTACCTGCTCGGGCCCACCCACGAGGAGCTGTTCACCCTCATGGTCAAGGGCGAGTACGGCTCCTACAAGGACTACCCGGCCGTGCTCTACCAGATCCAGAACAAGTACCGGGACGAGGCGCGGCCCCGCGCGGGCATCCTGCGCGGCCGCGAGTTCGTCATGAAGGACTCCTACTCCTTCGACCTGGACGACGAGGGCCTCAAGCGCTCCTACGAGCTGCACCGCGAGGCCTACATCCGGATCTTCGACCGGCTCGGCCTCAAGTACGTGGTCGTCTCCGCGGTCTCCGGCGCGATGGGCGGCTCGGCCTCCGAGGAGTTCCTCGCCGAGAGCGAGACCGGTGAGGACACCTTCGTGCGGTGCCTGGAGTCCGGGTACGCGGCCAACGTCGAGGCCGTCACCACGCCGGTGCCGCCCGCTCGCGCGCTTGAGGGACTGCCCGCGGCGCAGGTCCACCACACGCCGAACACGCCGACCATCGAGACCCTGGTCGACTTCCTCAACGGCGCCTCCCTCGGCCGCGAGTTCACCGCCGCGGACACGCTGAAGAACGTCATGGTCAAGGTGCGCAAGCCCGGCGACGCCGACTGGGACCTGCTCGCCGTGGGCGTGCCCGGCGACCGTGAGGTCGACTTCAAGCGCCTGGAGGCCTCGGTCTCGCCGCTTGAGGTCGCGCTGCTCGAAGAGGCCGACTTCAAGGCCAACCCCTGGCTGATCAAGGGCTACATCGGTCCGAAGGCCATCCAGGACAACGGGGTCCGCTACCTCGCCGACCCGCGCATCGTCACCGGCACCGCCTGGGTCACCGGCGCGGACCAGGCCGACCACCACGTGATCGACCTGGTGGCCGGCCGCGACTTCACCCCCGACGGCGTGATCGAGGCCGCCGAGATCCGCGAGGGCGACCCCTCGCCGGACGGCGCCGGCGTGCTGGTCGCCGCGCGCGGCATCGAGATCGGCCACATCTTCCAGCTCGGCCGCAAGTACGCCGACGCCTTCGGGCTGGACGCGCTCGGCCCGGACAGCAAGCCGGTCCGGATCACCATGGGCTCCTACGGCATCGGCGTCTCCCGCGCGGTCGCCGCGGTGGCCGAACAGCACTACGACGGTCGCGGGCTGATCTGGCCGCGCGAGATCGCGCCCGCCGACGTGCACGTGGTCATCGCGGGCAAGGACGAGACTCTGCGCGAGGGCGGCGAATCGCTGGCCGCCGAGCTGGACGCGCAGGGCGTGCGGGTGATCCTGGACGACCGCACCGCCTCGCCCGGGGTGAAGTTCGCCGACGCGGAACTCGTCGGCGTGCCCACCATCGTGGTGGTCGGGCGCGGGCTGGCCAACGGCGTGGTCGAGGTCAAGGACCGGCGCACCGGCGAGCGCGAGGACGTGCCGCGGGACGAGGTCGTGGCCACGCTGGTCGCCCTGGTACGCGGGTGAACCTGGCGTGACACCCGGGCACCAGGTAGACCTGCGTAGGTGACTGCGCAGCTACCCCTGGACGCCAACGGCGTGGACGAACTGGCGGCCCGTCTGCGAGCGGGGGGCATCGACCTGATCGCACTGTCCTTTGTGGACAATGCGGGCATTGTCCGGGTCAAGGCGGTGCCCTCCCGCAAGCTGGCCGCGGCCGTCCGGCACGGGGTCGGCGCCTCGCCCTGCTTCGAGACCTTCACCTGTGACGACCGGCCGCTGGTCGGCAAGTACCTGGGTGGGCCGGACGGCGACCTCCGGCTCATCCCGGACCTGAACCGGCTGGTGCCGCTGGCCGCGCAGACCGGGTGGGCGCTGGCCCCGGCCACCAAGTTCACCCAGGACGGTGAGGTCTTCACCGCGTGTCAGCGCAGCTTCGCCGCCCGGCAGGTCGCCGCGGCGGCCGAGCTTGGCCTGGAACTGCGGATGGCCTTCGAGACCGAGTGGCAGGTCGGACTGCCCGACACCGGCGCGGAGTTCGTGCCCGCCTTCGAGGGGCCGGGCTACGGGCTGGCCCGGTTGTCGGCGGTCGCCGACTACGCGCGTGACCTGGTGCAGGTGCTCGGCCGGCAGGAGATCGAGGTCGAGCAGTTCCACCCCGAGTACGCACTTGGACAGCTGGAGCTGTCCATCGAGCCGAACGATCCGGTGGCCGCCGCCGACGACGTGCTGCTGGTCCGGCACACCATCCGCCGGATCACCGCGGCGCGCGGCTGGCGGGCCAGTTTCGCGCCGACCGCGGTCGCCGGCCGGTCCGGCTCCGGCGCGCATGTTCACCTGTCCGTGCACACCAAGGGTGGACCGGCGTTCGCGGGCGGGTCCGGCCGACACGGTCTGCGACCGGTGGGCGAGGCGTTCCTGGCCGGGGTGCTGCGCGAACTGCCCGGACTGATCGCGATCGGCGCCGGGAACCCGGCCAGCTTCCTGCGGCTGCAGCCCTCGTTCTGGGCCGGCGCCTGGCAGTGCTGGGGCCGGGAGACCAGGGAGGCGGCGCTGCGGTTCATCACGCCCTCGGCCGGTCAGCGGCCGAGCGCGGCCAACGCCGAGATCAAGTGCTTCGACGCCACCGCCAACCCGTACCTGGTGGTCGGCGGCATCATCGCGGCCGGCCTGGCCGGGGTCCGGGCCGAACTGACCCTGCCGCCGGAGATCACCGGCGATCCGGTCACCATGACCGAGGACCAGCGCGCGGCGGCGGGCGTGCACCGGCTGCCGACCTCGGTGCTGGAGGCCGCGGACGCGCTCGAAGGCTCCGAGGTGCTGGCCGAGGCACTCGGCGCGCCACTGCACGACGCGATCCTCACCGTGCGCCGCGGCGAGGCGGAACGCTTCGCCGACGCCGACGCGGAGGAGATCGTCACGCGCACCCGCTGGCTGTTCTGAATGATCACCGACGAGGTGCCGCTGCTCGACCACCACTGCCACGGCGTGGTCGACGCCGACCTGGACCGCCCCGCCTTCGAGGCGCTGCTCACCGAGGCGCCCACCGCGCACCCGGGACGCAGCGGGTTCGACTCGCTGCTGGGCGCGGCCGTGCTGCGCTGGTGCGCGCCGCTGCTCGACCTCGAACCGCACTGCGATCCCGAGCGTTACCTGGCCCGGCGCTGGGAACTGGGCTGGTCGGAGGTCAGCAGTCGGCTGCTGCGCGCCGCCGGGGTCGGCACCTGGCTGGTCGACACCGGCTACAGCTCGGTATCGCTGACCACCCCCACTGAGCTGGCCGGACTCGGCGGCGGCGTGGCACACGAGATCCTGCGGCTGGAACAGGTCTTCGAAGAGGTCTCCCGCACCGCCGACGCCGCCGGACTCGCCGCGGCGGTGGAGGCGGCGGTGCGCACCCGCGGCGCGCACGCGGTCGGCCTGAAGAGCATCGTCGCCTACCGCACTGGCCTCGAACTGCCCGCCCAGCCACCCACCGCGGCCGAGTTCACCCGGGCCGCGGACACCTGGCTGCGCGAGGGCGACGGCCGGCTCGCCGACCCCGTGCTGCTCAGCTGGCTGGCGCACCTGGGCGTGCGGGTCGGCGCCGAACTGGGCCTGCCGCTGCAACTGCACACCGGCTTCGGCGACCCCGACCTGCGGCTGCAGCGCGCCGACCCGCTGCTGCTCAGCGACTTCCTGTCCGCGACCCGGCACGGCAGCGCCACGGTGATGCTGCTGCACTGCTGGCCGTTCCACCGCAACGCCGGCTTCCTCGCGCACGTCTACGGGCAGGTTCGGGTTGACGTCGGACTCGCCGTGCCCTACGTGGGCGAGCGCGCGCACGAGGTGCTCGCCGAACTGCTGGAGCTGGCCCCGTTCAGCTCGGTCTGCTACTCCTCCGACGGCTACGGCCTGCCTGAGCTGCTGTTCCTGGGCGCCAAGCTGTGGCGGCGCGGACTGGGCAGGCTGGTGGACACCTGGGTCGCCGCCGACGCGCTGCCGGTCCGCGCCGCCGAACGCCTGGTGCACGGCATCGCCGCGGGCAACGCCGCCAAGGTCTACATCCACGCTCGGCCGAATGGACTAACCGGTTAGGCGGAACCGCCCACGTCGCTTATGTATCTGTTGAAACGCACCTCCTTTAGTTCGTATCTGCTGGTCACAGCGATCTTGTGTGCTGGACCACATGCGCCCTGCACGCACCACCCTGACCCTGCTGACCGCGGTGACCGCCGCGTTCGCGGGCACTCTGGCCGTCCTGCCGGCCAGTGCCGCCCCCGCGCCCGCGGGGATGTCCGTCGTCGCCGACGAGACCCAGCCGATCTACTCCCACGCCGAGGCCATCCGCGAGACCGTCTACATCGAGTCCAAGATCGACAGTGACGGTGACGGCAAGCTCGACCGCATCGCCGCCGACGTCATGCGCCCCAAGGAGACCAACACCGCCGGCCTGAAGTCGCCGGTGGTCATGGAGGCCAGCCCGTACTACCGCGGCACCACCGCGCGCGAACGCGCCGTCGACGCCGACCGCCAGATCCCCGGCACCGCGCCGCGTGGCTTCGGCCGCTGGTACGACGAGTTCTTCGTGCCGCGCGGTTACGCCGTGGTCGAGGTGGAGATGCAGGGCACCTCCCGCTCGGCGGGCTGCCCGACCACCGGCGGCAAGGAGGACACCGCCTCGATCGTGGCCTCCATCGACTGGCTCAACGGCCGCACCAAGGCCTACTACGCCGACGGCAAGCCCGCGGTCGCCTCCTGGAGCACCGGCAAGGTCGGCATGCTCGGCGTCTCCTACAACGGCACCCTGCCCAACGCGGTGGCCACCGCCGGCATCGAGGGCCTCAAGACCATCGTGCCGATCGCGGCCATCTCCAGCTGGTACGACTACACCCGCGACCAGGGCATCGGCTACAGCGGCGGCTGGGACCGGCGCTACCCGGAGTACCTGGCCAACTACGTCATCAGCGCCGACGCCAAGACCAAGTGCGCCGCCAAGGTGAAGGCCCTCGGCGACAACGCCGGCGACGACACCTTCGACTACACCCCGTTCTGGCAGGAACGCGACTACCGCCCCAGCGCCGCCAACATCAAGGCGTCGGTATTCGTCGTGCACGGCCAGGAGGACTGGAACGTCAAGCCCGGCCACTACTCCAAGCTCTGGTACGAGCTGGTCAAGAACAACACCCCGCGCAAGATCTGGCTGCACCGCGGCGCCCACCTCGACCCGATCGGCTTCCGCCAGGCCGAGTGGCAGCGCGTGATGCACAAGTGGATGGACCACTGGCTGGTCGGCCTGCAGAACGGGATCATGAACGAGCCGCAGGCTGACATCCAGCGCCCCAACGGCGCCTGGGAGACCCACTCCAGCTGGCCGCAGGCCGGCACCGCCAACGCCAAGCTGTACTTCGGCCCGGCCACCTCCGGCGCGGTCGGCTCGCTGAACAAGACCGCGGCCACTGGCACCCAGTCCTTCACCAACAACAGCAGCCAGACCGAGACCACCGCGGTGTCCACCCCGGAAACCGCCAAGGCCAACCGGCTCGCCTACCTGACCGCGCCGCTGACCAAGAACACCACGCTGTCGGGCACCACCAAGCTCGACGTCTCGGTCACCCCGGACAGCGCCAGCACCCCGCTGACCGCGGTCCTGGTCGACTACGGCCCGGCGACCACCACCACGCTGTCCGACAAGACTCCGGAACAGCTGCTCACCGAGTCCTGTGAGGCCGCTGACCTGGCCCTGCGCACCGGTTGCGCGGCGCCGCCGCTGGAAAGCCAGGCCGCGGTCACCTACCAGGTGGTCACCAAGGGCTCGATCGACGTCAAGAACCACGCGTCGCTGCAGCGCGGCACCCCGCTGACGCCGGGCACCGCCTACCGGGTCCGTTTCGAGCTGCACCCGAAGGACTACGTGTTCCCGGCCGGGCACCGCATCGGCGTGGTGCTCGTGGCCAACCTGAGCAGCTACGCCTCGGTGGACGCCGCGGCCCGCGGTCTGCGGGTGTCGCTGGCCGCCAGCAGCGTGGACCTGCCGCTGGTCGGCGGCAGCACCGCGCTCGGCGGCTGACAACTCGACCGTCCCACCGAACAACACCGGTAATAGCGGTGGTCCCGCCCGGCAGCACCCCGGGCGGGACCACCGCTCGTTTCGGCCCGAACGGCCTGGTTTCAAGCATTCGAAGCAGGTCAGAGCGCACAAGGTTGCGCCATTAGGTCGATCCGCCAGGCCCATTCGTCCTGTGAGCTGTCAGCGGTCGCGCCTCGGTGAGGCAGGCGCGACCGGAGGAGGATTCATGGAACACGCGCGCAGACCAGTCGCGCTGCTCGCCGGTCTGGTGGCTGTGGTCACCGGCTCGGCGTTGCTGATGCCGCTTTCCGCCGCGGCGACCCCGCAGGGGCCGGTGGTCGGCAACGAGACCAAGCCGATCTACTCCCACGCCGACGCGGTGAAGGAAACCGTCTACATCGAGTCCAAGATCGACAGTGACTCGGACGGCAAGCTCGACCGGATCGCCGCGGACGTCATGCGTCCCAAGGAGACCAACTCCGGCCTGAAGGTCCCGATCGTGATGGAGGCCAGCCCGTATTACCAGCTGGCCCCGCTGCTGACCCGCGATCGCCTGGACCGGCAGATCCCGATGCTGCCGAAGGACTTCCGTCGCTGGTACGACGAGTTCTTCGTGCCGCGCGGCTACGCCGTGGTCGAGGTCGAGATGCAGGGCACCGCCCGCTCCGACGGCTGCCCGACCACCGGCGGCAAGGAGGACACCCGGTCCATCGCCGCCTCCATCGACTGGCTCAACGGTCGCGCGAAGGCCTTCTACGCCGACGGCACCCCCGCTGTCGCCTCCTGGAGCACCGGCGCCGTGGGCATGCTCGGCGGCTCCTACAACGGCACCCTGCCGACCGCGGTCGCCGCGACCGGCATCAAGGGCCTCAAGACGATCGTGCCCATGTCGGCGATCTCCAGCTGGTACGACTACACCCGCGACCAGGGCATCGGCTACAGCAACGGCTGGGACGAGCGCTACGCCCAGTGGCTGGCCAGCTACGTCGCCAGCCCCGCTGCCCGCGAGCGTTGCAAGGAGCAGCTCAAGGCGCTGGGTGACAACTCCGGCGATGACACGTTCAACTACACCTCGTTCTGGCGGGAACGCGACTACAAGCCGGACGTGGACAACATCCGCGCCTCGGTGTTCGTCGTGCACGGCCAGGAGGACTGGAACGTCAAGCCGGCCCACTACTCCAAGCTGTGGGACCTGCTGGCCAAGAACCATGTCCCACGCAAGCTGTGGCTGCTGCGCGGCGGGCACATCGACCCGAACGGCGTGCGCCAGGCCGAGTGGCAGGCCGCGATGCACCGGTGGATGGACCACTGGCTGTACGGCCTGGACAACGGCGTGATGAAGGAGCCGATCGCCGACATCCAGCGCCCGGACGGCAAGTGGGAGACCCAGACCAGCTGGCCGGACAAGAAGGCGCAGGACACCCGCCTGTTCTTCGGCCCGGCCACCGACGGCGTCGCGGGCACCCTGCGCTCGCTGCCGAGCTGGCCGGCCGGGAACCAGTCGTTCACCGACGACCCGCAGCAGACCGAGGTCAACGCGATCGGCGGCCCGGAAGCGGCCAAGGCCAACCGCCTCGCCTACCTGACCCCCGAGCTGAAGCAGCCCACCAGGATCTCGGGCACTTCCGAGGTCACCGTCCGGGTCACCCCGGAGACCACCAGCACTCCGCTGACCGGTCTCCTGGTCGACTACGGCCCGGCCAGCGACCCGGCCTTCCGCCCGGTCGTGGTCACCCGTGGCGCGATCGACGTGAAGAACCACCTGTCGCTGAGCTGGGAACACGACCTCAAGCCCGGCCAGTCCTACTACGTGCGCTGGAAGCTGCACCCGAAGGACTACATCTTCGCCGCCGGTCACCGCATCGGCCTGGTGGTCGTGGCCAACGACGCGAGCTACGTCTCGGTCGACGCCAAGGCAGGCAAGAACTCGATCTCGCTGCTGACCAGCCACATCGAGCTTCCGGTTGTCGGCGGCCGCAAGGCCCTCGGCTTCTGACCAGCTGCCAGGGACCACTCAGCTCCCAGGGGCCGAGCACCCCTGACAGCCCGCACCACCAGCACTGACCGCAGCGCCCCGGCGACCAACCGCCGGGGCGCTGTCACGTCCGCACCAGCTCACTCGGTCACCAGCGCGAGACAGCGGCACTCAGCCGATCCACACACCATCCCCGCTGACAAGACCCGCACCCGGCCCCGCCGACAAGACCATCGTCAGCCAGCCCGAATCCGCCAAATCCACCTAGCCACGACGCACCGGTCCCCGGCCCTCGCCGCAGCCCCGCAGCGCCCGAGCGCCGCAGCCACGAGCGCTGCGGAGCACCATCGCCGCAGCTCAGCGCACCAGCGCCGCCAACACCCCCGCCGTATCCACCAGATCCGGCAACACCACATGCGCCCCCGCCGCCCGCAACTCGGCCGCGTCACACCGCCCAGTCGCCACCCCGACCGCGGTCGCCCCGTGGTGCAACGCCGCCGCCACGTCATGCGGCGTGTCGCCCACCACGACCACCCGCTCAGCCGGGAACGCCACCCCGTACTTGCGTCCGGCCAGCGTCACCGCCGTACTCACCAGCGGATGCCGCTCCACCGACTCGTGCCCGTACCCGCCGACCTCGAAGTCCACGTGCTCATCCAGCCCGAACGCGTCCAGCTTGAACCGCGCGACCTCCGGCAGATTCCCGGTGACCAGGCTCTGCACCACTCCTGGCGTGTCCGCCAGCGCCCGCAGCACCGCCGCCGCCCCCGGTAACGCGCTGCCACGTTCGTGCAGCACCTCGCGGTCCTCGGCCACCACGTCGACCAGCGCGGCGAACACCCGCCGCACCTCGTCCTCGGTGTCCGGGATGCCATGCCGGTTCAGTAGCTCGGTGGTGATCGCCCGCTCAGTCCGCCCCTGCATCGACGGCACATGCCGGATCGCCTGCCCAGCCAGCCGCCGCAGCACGGTCCCGTACCAGTCAGCGCCGGTTCCGCGCAGGTCAACCAGGGTCAGATCGATATCCCAGAGCACCAGCGTGTGCGGCGTCATCACTCCACCACCCGCAAGCTGGAGATCATCTTCTCCATGTCGGCCGCGCTCAACGAGTCCGGCGTGTCCTGGTCGGCCTGGATGACGAACACCGCCCCGGTCTCCACCGTCGCACCCTTCACCGCCACCACGTGCACCACACCTGCGGGCGGATCGCACTCGTGCTTGGCGGACACCTTCACCTTCGCCGAGACCCGCGAGGCCTCCCGGGCGCCCACCATCATCGGCGTCGCCTTGCCCAGCTCAACCTGCGGCTGCACGCCCTCGGCCTCGCCATACCGGCCGTCGGCCCACAGCTTCGCTCCTTCTCCCGCGGTGCTCGCCGCGTCCGACACCTTCGCGCCACCGATCCCGACCAGCGCACGTCGCGCGGTGCGCCGCTTCGGATCAGCGGTGCAGTAGCCCTCCTTGAAGGTGGACACGCCGCTCATCGCGACCTTCGGCCCGTTCGCGTCCTCGAACCCGACGATCGTGGCCGGACTCAGCACCTTCCACTCGCGCGGCACGTCATAGGCCAGCCCACGCTTCGTCCAGACCGCCTGCCACCCGGCGACCTGCGGCGTCACCGACTTGCTCGGCAGCGTCGTGGTCGGCGCGGGAGTGCGCGAGGTGGTGCCGCGCGTGGTCCGCCCGGTAGTGCCCGAGGCGGCCGCCGCGCTCGTCTCACTCGGCCCGGACCCGCCCGAGCCGCTGACCAGGAACACGATCGACACCAGCCCGATGAGGATCACCGCGCTCAGCGCCACCACGGCGATCCGGCGACCACGCTGCTGCGGCGGAGGGGGTGGCTGCGGCGGAACCGGACCGTCGGTCCGATACACCCCCAGCCCGCCGTACTCCGGACCCGAGCCGTAGAACTCGGTGTTCTGATACCGCTCCCAGTAGGCCGGATCCTGTCCGTTGCCGGGTCCTGACGATGTCACCCCGCGACCGTACCGGTCCTGGCCCGGGGAGTTCGGTCACTTGGCCAGCCGCACCGAGTCGAGGATCTGTTTCATCTCGTCCTCGGTCGGCGTGAACTGCGCGTTCTTGCCCTCGTAGGACACGTCGAGCATGAACACCGAGGTGCCTTTCGCCCCCTTGACCGCCAGCCCGATCACCTGTCCACGCGGCGCGTTGCACTCACTGGTCTTGGCCGTCGTGGCGTTCGCGACCACCAGTACCCCGGTCGTCCCGCTGTTGTCGAAGGTCTTCGGCTCGTTCAACACCACTTTCGGCTCGACCTTGTCGACCGTGTAGCCCTGGGTGGCCACGTATTTGGCCAGGTCGCTGGCCGCGCGAGTGAGGTTGGTGTCATCGGTGCGACCGGAGCCGACCTCGGCGCGGGTGAACTGCCCGTTGCCGCAGTCATACGGGTAGCGCGCCGCCATGCCCTTCAGGATCGGCCCGGCCGTCGTGCGCGACATCCCGTCACCGCCCTTCTGCCAGGACGCGGGCACCTTGTAGGTCAGCCCGGACTCGGTGTTGGTGATGGTCTGCGCCGCCGCCGACTTCGTGCTGCTCGAACTGCTGCCCGCCGCGGCCGACGAGGTCGGGGAAGTGCTCTGCGCCACGGGAGGCGGTGTCTCATCCCGGACCAACAACACGACCACAAACGCCAGACCAACCACGATGACCAGGCTCAACGCGGCGATGATCGCCGTCCGCCGGCGGTTCTTCGGCGGCTCGGGCTGACCCTCGCCGAACACGCCCAGGCCCCCGTAAGCCCCGGTGAACTCGCCGCCGCCCCTGTTGCCCTGATCCCCAGACCACGTCACGGCTGGACACCGTACCTAACGCAGCTGAGACCGTCGGGTCTCCGGCACGATCAACATGCCGACCACCGTCAAACCCAGGCACGCCGCGAGCAACCACGCCACCGGCGCCGGCGACCCGGTGCTCCGCAACAGCTGCGTCCCGACCAGCGGCGCCGCCGCTCCAGCCAGCATCGTCGCCGCCTGGTAGCCAACCGACACACCCGAGTACCGCACTGTCGTGTCGAACAGTTCCGCGTAGAAGGCGGCCTGCGCCCCGGTGAGCAACCCGTGCAGGAGCAACCCCACCCCCACCGCGAGCAACACCCACACCTGGTCCTTGGTCGCGACCAGGGGGAAGAACGCTGCCGTCCACCCGGCGGCCAGCACCGCGGCGACCACCGCCACCGGCCGCCGCCCCAACCGATCCGACAAGGCCCCACCAGCGAGCATCGCCAGCACCTGCACCACAGAACCCACCGTCACCGCCACCGTGGCCGCTCCCGCGGGCAACCCGATGTGGTTCGCGTAGACGAGCAAAAAGATCGTGAAGACGTAAAACGCCGCGTTCTCCCCAACCCGCGCCGCGAACACGCTGAACAACTCCCGCGGATGCCGCCGAAACGCCGTCACCAGCGGCGCCCGCTCCGGTCGAGCCTCCCGCTTCACCTCGGCGAACAACGGCGACTCGGCCACCCGCAACCGAACCCACAATCCGACCAGCACCAGCACCACGGACGCCAGGAACGGAATCCGCCAGCCCCAGGAGGTGTAGTCAGCGCTGCTCATCGAGTACGCGGTCGCCGCCAGCGCGGCGGTGGCCAGCAGGTTTCCCAACGGCCCACCAGTCTGCGGCGTAGCCGTCCAGAATCCTCGCTGCCGAGCCGGCCCGTGCTCGGCGACAAGCAGCACGGCCCCACCGAACTCACCACCCAGCGCGAACCCCTGCACCAGCCGCAGCAACGTCAGCAGCACCGGTGCCACGACCCCGATCTCGGCATACCCGGGCAGCACCCCGATCAGGAACGAGGACACCCCCATGAGCAGCAGGCTCACCGCGAGCAGCTTCTTCCGCCCAACCCGGTCGCCGAAGTGCCCGAACACCACGCCGCCCAACGGCCGTGCGACAAACCCAACGGCATAGGTGACCAGCGCGAGCAACACCCCGACCAAGCCGTCGGCCTGCGGAAAGAACACCGGCCCGAAGATCGTCGCCGCGGCCGCGCCGTACAAGAAGAAGTCGTAGAACTCGACCGTGGTGCCAATGACGCCCGCACTCACCACCCGGATGAGCGGCCCACGCCCCACGGCGTCGCCAGACCCCTCCCGAACCCCGTCACCCATGCGCCGCAGCCTCACCCGCACCCAGCGCGGAGTCAAGATTCTCGGACGATTCCGTCCGCTATCCGGACACTCACCCGTGATGTGCCTTGCCCACCAAACCAAGCGTCCTCAACTCACCCCGCCAGCAAGCTGAGCCGCACCTTCCGCACCGGATTGTCCACATTGGTGTCCACCAAACACACCGACTGCCACGTCCCGAGCGCCATCCGCCCACCAATCACCGGCACCGTCGCATAGGGCGGCAACAACGCCGGCAGCACGTGATCCCGCCCATGCCCCCGTGAACCATGCCGATGCCGCCACCGATCATCCTTCGGCAACAGATCCCGCAACGCGGCCAACAGGTCGTCATCACTGCCCGCGCCGGTCTCCAGCACCGCAAGTCCCGCCGTCGCGTGGGGCACCCACACATGTAGCAGGCCGTCGCGCCCACCCGCATCCGCCAGGAACCGTTCACACTCGGCCGTGAGGTCGTAGACCACCTCGACCGATCCGGTCCGGACCTCGATCTCCTCGGTCAACACCCCACGCACGGTACCGATCCCAACCTAGGGTCGTACTCGTGCGCCTCACCCACGGACACAACTTCGATGCCCCAATCGGCTACCTGAACACCGCCAGCATCGGTATTCCGCCCGCCTTCGTGGCCGACGCCCTCTCTGACTCAATCGCCCGCTGGCGAACCGGCGCCGACACCGCCCCAGACTTCGACGCACAGGTCACCCGTGCCCGAGCAGGCTTCGCTGCCCTGGTCGGCGTACCACCGGGTCAGGTCGCCAGCGGCGCCAGTGTGTCCCAACTGATAGCGCTGGTCGCAGGCAGCATCCCAGACGGCACCCGCGTCCTCACCCTGTCCGACGACTTCACCAGCGTGACATTTCCCTTTGCCGCCCAAGCACATCGCGGCATCACAGTCACCGAGGTCGAACCAGACAGGCTCCTGTCCACTGTGGAGCATGTCGACCTGGTCGCGGTCAGCCTCGTGCAGTCGGCCACCGGCTTCGTGCTCGACGCGGACGCGCTCCGCGAGGCAACCACTGCCGCAGGCGTCCCAGTGCTGCTCGACGTCAGCCAAGCGGCCGGGTGGATGCCGCTCTCGCTTGGCTGGGCCGACTGGGTCGTCGGCGCCGCCTACAAATGGCTGCTGTCACCGCGTGGCGCCGCCTGGCTCGCTGTCCGGCCAGACGCGCTTGAACGCACGCTCCCCCTCGCCGCCAACTGGTACGCCGGAGAGGACCCGTGGGCCTCGATCTACGGCCTGCCGTTGCGCTTGGCGAACGATGCTCGACGCCTTGACCTGTCACCGGCGTGGTTTGCGCAGGTGGGTGCCGCGGCAGCGATTCCGTGGCTGGCAGGGCTGGACCTGGGGGCGGTTCGCGACCACTGCGTGGGACTGGTCGACGCTGTGCGCGGGGGACTTGGACTTCAGGGGAACGGGTCAGCGATCACCTCTCTCGAATTGACGACAGAACAGATCGGGCAACTGCGGGCCGCGGGGGTCCGGTTCAGCGTGCGGGCAGGTAGAGCGCGTTTGTCCTTCCACCTCTACAACACCGCCGCGGACGTCGACCTTGTGTTGGGTGCACTCACGTAGTCGTGGCACCAGACATGTTGACGCCCAGACGTCTTTCGACGCCGGACAGGACAGGTGGGAATCTGCTGTCGGGGGTGGCGCGAAGGCCGGACACGTGGCCCTGACGTGGCAAGGGGATGGGGCTGGCGGCGTTGATGGCGGGGATGTGGGTGGCCGCCGCATGAATCGGCCGAAGGTTGGGCGAGGACACCGTGGTGCTGGCTGGGCGGTGCGTGCCGGCGAGATGGCGATATGGATGACGGGGGCGCATTCGGCCAACCGGCCAACTCGGGATCCGACGTGACGTGTTCTGCCGCAACGAAGTGAGTTGGCGCTTGCACAAGGTGATCAGCGCCTCGGCGCGGCGCACGGACTTCGGGGTCGGGGCTTCACCGGTCGGGGTGGGCAGGACTGTGTTCAGCGCCTCCTGCAGGGTTGCGCCGCCAGCCTGATTCAGCCGGCCATGCAGAGTGACTGTGCCGTCCTCGTGGGTTCGGATGGCCAGTCGACCGTGGCCTGACCGGTCTGTCGTTGTGCCGCGCCGGGGAGTGGTGTGTTCTTGACGGACCTGTCTGACGTGCTCGCGGAAGCGGCCCGCGTCGAGGGCTTTGGCTGTGGCCAGGAGGTCTGGCAGGGCCGCGGTGAACGCGGTGGCGCCGATGCCGACGCGGGTGCGGGCGAGCAGGCTGACATGTGGGTAGGGGAGGTCGCCGCCGGTGAACAATGCGGTCACCCTGGGCAGTTCGCGGAGTTGCCGGGCGACGCAAACCCGTTGGGACGCTTCGGATCCGGTCATGTGCAATTCGCGGACCAGCCAGGAGCGCATCGAGGTGTGCCGGTCCAGTTTGTAGTCGCCGCGCGCGTCGGCTTCGCCGATGGTTCGGCTGAACTCGGCCTGGAGTCTGGTGAGGTTCCGCCATTGGTCGCGGAGGCGTTTCCGCTGGTCGTTAGACATGCCATCGACGCTAGGCGGAGGGACTGACATTTTTCGAGCCGGGGAGTTGTCGGGTTTCTGGGAATCACCCGGGACGGTGAACGTTGAGGTGGTGGCTTTCGGTTGGCCGGGGTCGACCACAATGGTGGGGACATGCTCGTGCGCCGTGTGGCCGTTGTCGTTGCCCTTGTCAGTGCTCTTGTTCCGGTCGGATCCGCGCAGTCACAGCAACAACCTGTCGAGCTTGTCGAGGCGCGGACCGAGTACTCCTCGACGTTCGCCAATCCGGATGGCTCCCGCACCTTGATGCTGCATACCGGGCCGGTGCATGTGCGGGACGGTGGCGGCTGGCGACCGGTTGATCTCACGCTGCGGGCGGTCGTGAGTGGGCGGATCGAGCCGGTTGCCCATCCTCGGGCGTTGAGTCTTGGCGGGGCGGGAAGCACGGAGTTGGCGCGGATGGTGGACGGGCCCGCTCGGGTCAGTCGGCAGTGGCCGACGCCGTTGCCCGCGCCGGTGTTGGCGGGCAATCGTGCGACCTATCCGGAGGCACGGTCTGGGCAGGACCTGGTGGTGACGGTGACCCGCAATGGGTTCGCGCAGCGGCTGGTGCCCAGTGGCGGTGAGGTTGGGACGCCGATGGCTGGGAACGGGGTTGACTGGAGTAGTGGGTCGGATTTCGCAGCTGAGCCGGCGGGTGTGTCGCTGGGGCCGGTGCTGGACACCTACGTGCAGAGCAACATCCTGACCGCGCCGATGGGGGATCAGCCGGACGTTCGGGTCGGGACATTTGACGGGGCAATCGTCGCGCGGTCGTTTCTTGGCTGGCAGCTGGCAGGGCTGCGGGGGAAGCAGGTCCGGCGGGCTGAGTTGAAGCTCTGGAACTGGCATTCGTGGTCTTGTCAGCCGCGAGGCTGGCAGGTGTGGGAGACCGGGGTGGCTGACGGGAAGACCGCCTGGAGCCTGCAGCCTGCGTGGTTGCGACAGGTGGCCGGGTCGACGAAGACCCTGGGGTACTCGGCGAACTGTCCGGACGGCACGGTCGGGGTGGAGTTGACCGGGCTGGTGCGGGAGTGGGCTGGTGGCGCCGCCGCCTTGGGTGGGCTGGGGTTGCGGGCTGAGAACGAGGGCGATGTGTTCGCGTGGAAGAAGTGGTCGGCCAGTGAAGGTGCCGAGGGGCATCCGCCGCGGCTGGAAGTGACCTACCAGGAGGGATAATCACAATTGACCACTCGGTTCGTGGTCCTGGCCGGATGCGATTACGGTGAGAAACCGTGTCGGAGCATCTTTCATCCGGACCGGTGAGGGAACTGTCGGATCCCTGGCGGGGGAGCGGCACCTCGCAGTTGCCGGCTGTGTCCATCGGGGTGGACGAGGGTCACCCGGTCGCGGGGGAGCCCTCGCTGGTCGAGCGGCCGGCGGTCAACTACGCGGTCAAGGGTTTGGGACTGGTGGGGGTGGCCATCCTGTCCGGGTTGTTGTGGGTTGCCTTCCAGCCTTCGCTGGTGGTGGGCACGCCGACAACTCCGCCGGGGGTTCCGGCCTACCAGTTCCAGGCGCATGCCGAGCACCGGGACACGGACTGCCGGAAGCGGGCCTACGGGGTCGTCGCCGAGTTCCTGTCGAGTTCGAAGTGCCAGCAGGTGGCGCGTTCACTGCACACCACGAGCACCGCGGACGGGGCGAAGGTGGTTGTGTCCATCTCGGTGGTGCGGATGGCGGACAGCAAGAGCGCCGTTGAGCTGAACCAACTGGCCTCGCGGGACAAGACCGGCAACATCACCGATCTGCTCCGCGACGGCTACACCGTGCCGGATGGGCCTCGGAAGCTGACCGGGGCGGGGTATGCCTCCACGGTCACCGGGTCCGTGGTCACCATCGTCGAGTCTGACTTCTTCACCGAGGGGCGGGCGGATCTGGACTTGCTCAAGGCGATCAGCACCGACGCGTTGCGGTTCGGCGCGATCATGAGCTGAGCGACGAGGTCGCTGGCCCCCGGCTGCGGGCGCGGGTTCGGGTCGCGTTGTGTGTACGTCGCGTTGTGTGGACGGACCGGGCAGGTTGTGGGGTTGGGGGCAGGGCAAGACCGGGCGGACCGTGGTGGTTGGACTGGTTTTGCGCGCACCCATTGCGCACATCCCGGAGTCGCGTCATCGACCGCGGGTGCCGGTTAGCGCAGCGCCTGGTTGGCGGCCGTGCGTCAGGTTCCTCCGTCGGCCATCAGGGCTGGCCGGGGAACGGCACCGTGAGCGGTGTCGCGCCCCCTGCCTTGCGCCACCGGGTCGCGCGGACCGCGGCCGAGGTCAGGGCGTCCAGGCTGGATCTGCGCAGGTTCGCGTCCGCGGTGCGTTCCAGCACCGCGCGCCAGGCGGCCGCGGCGTCGGTTTCCGCGGTGACCAGCAGGGTGATCGCCGTCGGCTGGTCGGTGACCGGCTGTGGTGGGGCGTAGCCGGGCTCGGCGGCGACCGGGGTGGCGCCCGCGTCGCGGAGCAGGCGTTCGGTGCCGTCGCGGCGGGCCCGGTGCAGGGTGGCGCCCTCGCGGAGCGCGTTCTGCAGCGAGTCCTTCACGAACGCCGTGGCCAGGCCGTATGCCCAGTCCGCGGCGTGTTCGGCGGCCAGTGCGCGTTGCACGGCGGCGAGGGCTTCCGGCTCCATCGTGGCGGTCGTGGTGCTGGGCTGAGGCGAGGTCATGCCAGCACCTCCCGCAGGCTCGCGCAGCAGGCGGCGACCGAGCCGACCAGGCCGGCGCGGTACGTCGGCAGGCCCGCGACCAGGCCTGCCGCCTCCTTCTCCGCGGCGGCCACGGCCTCGCGCAGCGCGGTCAGCGCGGCGGTCTGCTGACCGACGACCGGCGGCGGGGCGGGGTCGCCGGTCGGTGCGCCCGAAGCCGAGGTCGAGGGACGGGCGGGGCGGACCCGGTCGATCTCCTTCCGCAGGGCCTCGGCGTGCTGCTGACGGTCACCGGCGACGGCCCCGGCCTGGGCGGCCAGGCCCTGGTGTGTGGTCGCGGTGGCCTTGGCCAGGGCGATGTCCGTCCTGGCCCGGCTGAGCAGCGCCTCCAGGGGGTCGGCTTGCTCAGGGGCCGGTTCGGGAGTGCACGCGCTGGCCAGCGGCAGCGCCGTCACGGCGAGTGCGCCGGCGACGAGCACCCGGCGGCGGCCGATACGCGGGAGGACGGTGGTCACACCGAGTCATCCTGCCAGGCCGCCCGGCGGGCCCGCCGAACCGCACAGTCGGCGACTCAACCGAACGAGCGGTGATCGTCGGGACCCGGGCACCTCCTCCGACGAGATACGCTGAGCAACCTCGGCCGGTGAAGTGCAGCACCGGACGCGGGACGGCCCTTGCCATCTGCGGGCGCCGCCGCAACCCCCTGCACCGCAGACAAGGAGTGACCACGTGTCCAGCGCGCCGCGCGACGAGCTCGTCGCCCAGCTCGAACCTCTAGTGCGGGAGACCGTGCACCAGGAGGGTTTCGAGCTGGAGGAGCTCGACATCCGGCAGGCGGGACGGCGTCGGCTGGTCAGGGTGGTCGTCGACTCCGACGACGGCATCGGACTGGACGAGATCGCCAAGGTGTCCCGGTCGGTGTCGGCCACTCTCGACGCCAACGACGCGATCCTGGCCAGCGCCTACACCCTCGAGGTCACCTCGCCGGGCATCGACCGGCCGCTCACCCACCCCCGCCACTGGCGGCGCAACCGGCTCCGGCTGGTGAAGGTGCGGCCGCTCGAGGGCGCCGAGTACATCGGCCGGGTCGGCCCGGCCGACGAGCACGAGACCGGCGGCGTGGTGCTGCTGGTGAACGACGAGCTGCGCACGGTCGCCTACCGCGAGATGGCCAAGGCCATCGTCGAGGTGGAGTTCCGCCAGCCGCCCGCCGAAGAACTGATCAAGCTGGACCGTTGCCAGGGCACGGACGGATCGAAGGAGGAGTCGAAGTGAACGTCGATATCGCCGCACTCCGGGCAATCGAACGGGACAAGGACATCCCTTTCGAGACTGTCCTGGAAGCCATCGAGACCGCGCTGCTCACCGCGTACAAGCACACCGAGGGCCACGCCCCGCACGCCAGGGTCGACATCGACCGCAAGTCCGGCCTGGTGCGGGTGCTGGCGCAGGATCTAGCGCACGACGGGGCCATCGCCCAGGAGTGGGACGACACCCCGGAGGGCTTTGGCCGGATCGCGGCGACCACCGCGCGCCAGGTCATCCTGCAGCGGCTGCGTGACGCCGAGCACGAGAAGACCTTCGGCGAGTTCGCGGCCAAGGAGAACGAACTCATCGCAGGGGTGGTGCAGCGCGACGCGCGGGCCAACTCCCGCGGCATGGTCGTGGTGCAGATCGGCGACACCGAGGGCGTGCTGCCCCCGGCCGAGCAGGTGCCCGGCGAGGACTACCAGCACGGCAACCGGATCAAGTGCTACGTGGTCGGTGTCTCCCGCGGCATGCGCGGACCGCAGATCACTCTCTCCCGCACCCACCCGCACCTGGTGCGGCGGCTGTTCGCGCTGGAGGTCCCGGAGATCGCCGACGGCACCGTCGAGATCGCCGCGGTCGCCCGCGAGGCCGGGCACCGTTCCAAGATCGCGGTGCGCTCCACCGTGTCCGGGGTCAACGCCAAGGGCGCGTGCATCGGGCCGATGGGCGCCCGGGTGCGCAACGTGATGAGCGAGCTGTTCGGCGAGAAGATCGACATCGTCGACTACTCCGAGGACCCGGCCACCTTCGTCGGCAACGCGCTCTCGCCGGCCAAGGTCGTCGCGGTGCACGTGGTCGACGAACGGGCGAAGACCGCCCGGGTGATCGTGCCGGACTTCCAGCTCTCGCTGGCTATCGGCAAGGAAGGCCAGAACGCCAGACTGGCCGCCCGGCTCACCGGCTGGCGGATCGACATCCGCAGTGACGCGGACCCCGCTGGACCTGGGGCGGGAGCGGCGGCGGCCGGTGCTACGGCATCCGGTTCGGCTGACTGAGCTGGAAGCGTTAGACTCTAACTTGGCGCAACGCTGGGGAGCGGTTTTCGTGCACGAAGGTCCGGTACGGACGTGTGTCGGATGCCGGTCCCGGGCGTTGGCCACTGAACTGCTGCGATTGGTGGTCGAGGACGATTCGCTCGTTCTCGATCTTCGCCGTAGGTTGCCCGGTAGGGGGGCCTGGTTGCACCCCGATCCGGAATGCCTACGCCTGGCCGAGCGGCGTCGGGCGTTTCCGCGAGCGTTGCGCGTTCCGGGACCGTTGGACGCAGTAGAGGTCAGGGATCACCTCGACCAGCGAGCTTGAGAATCTTCACCGATGCGAGGACCTCTCGCGTCATGTCCGGAACAAGGAAGCAGGTCGACCCGTCATGAGTCAGCCGTGAAGCTGAAGCCATGAGCGCGTTTCGACGGTAGGCGAGGTCGAGCGGGACTGCCGCTTGGCCTCCAGATAAGGAGACCAGTGCCAGGCAAGGCCCGCGTGCACGAGCTCGCCAAGGAGCTCGGAGTCACCAGCAAGGAAGTACTGAACAAGCTCAAGGAGCTTGGCGAGTTCGTCAAGTCCGCGTCGTCCACCGTGGAAGCCCCCGTCGCCCGCAGGCTTCGGGACTCCCTGGGTGCCAGCGACTCCCCGAAGCGCGCCGCTCCGCGACCCACGCCGCCCGCTTCCCGTCCGTCGCCGACCGAGGTGAAGCCCAAGGCCGCCGGCGAGCAGGCCCGGCCGTCCGCGCCGGTGCCCGGCCCGGCCGCGATGCCGGGTCGTCCCGGCCCGGGCCCCAAGCCCGGCCCGCGTCCGCCGGCTCCCAAGCCGGTCGAGCAGGCTCCGGCTCCCGCGGCGGCGGCCGCACCGGCGGCGGCTCCCGCCCCGTCGGCCCCCAAGCCCCCGCAGCCCAAGCCGGCCCCCAAGGTCGAGCAGCCGCGGATGGAACAGCCCAAGGTCGAGCAGCCCAAGGCCGACGCGCCCCGGACCGAGCAGCCCAAGGCCGATCGGCCCGCGGGGTCTCGCCCCGGCCCCGGCCCGCGCCCCGGCCCCAAGCCGGCGCCGGACGCCGGTGTCGTGCCGCCGAAGCCGCAGTCCCCGAAGCCCGGTCCGCGCGCGCCGCGTCCCGGCAACAACCCGTTCGGTGTCGGCGCCGGTGCGCCGCCCGCACGTCCTTCCGGCCCGCGTCCCGGCACGCCGGGCGCCATGCCGCCCCGGCCGAGCGACTCGCGGCCCGGCGACGGGCGTCCTTCGCCCGCGCCGCGCGGTGACCGGCCCGCACCGGGCAGCGGTGGCCCGCGCCCGACCCCGGGCAACATGCCGCCTCGGCCCAACCCGGGCATGATGCCGCCCCGGCCGGCTCGTCCGGCTGGTCCCGGCGGCGGTGGCCGTGGTGGCCAGGGTGGTCCCGGTGGTGGCCGTGGCGGCCCCGGCGGCGGCGCTGGCCGTCCCGGTGGTGGCGGCGGTGCCGGTGGCGGCTTCCGTGGCGGCCCCGGTGGTGGCGGCGGCGCTGGTCGTCCCGGTGGTGGCGGCGGTGGCGGTGGCTTCCGTGGTGGCCCCGGTGGTGGCGGTGGCGGCGGCGGTTTCCGCGGCGGTCCCGGTGGCGCCCCTGGTGGCGCGCCCGCCGGTGGTGGCGGTGGCTTCCGCGGTCGTCCGGGTGGTCCCGGTGGCCGTGGCGGCGCCGCGGGTGCCTTCGGCCGTCCCGGTGGCCCGGCTCGCCGTGGTCGCAAGTCCAAGCGCCAGAAGCGCCAGGAATTCGACAACATGCAGGCCCCGTCCATCGGCGGCGTGCGTCTGCCGAAGGGCAGCGGCGAGGCCATCCGGCTTCCCCGCGGCGCCTCGCTGACGGACTTCGCCGAGAAGATCGGCGCCAACCCGGCCGCGCTGGTGCAGGTGCTCTTCCACCTCGGTGAGATGGTCACCGCGACCCAGTCCGTCTCCGACGAGGTGCTCGAGCTCCTCGGCTCGGAGATGAACTACCAGGTCCAGGTCGTCAGCCCGGAGGAAGAGGACCGCGAACTGCTGTCCTCCTTCGCGATCACCTACGGCGAGAACGCCGGTGACGAGGAAGACCTCGTCATCCGTCCGCCGGTGGTGACCGTCATGGGTCACGTCGACCACGGTAAGACCCGACTGCTGGACACGATCCGCAAGACCAACGTCCACGAGGGCGAGGCCGGCGGCATCACCCAGCACATCGGCGCCTACCAGGTGATGACGCAGCTGGACGGCAACGAGCGGCTCATCACCTTCATCGACACCCCCGGTCACGAGGCGTTCACCGCCATGCGTGCCCGTGGTGCGAACTCCACCGACATCGCGGTGATCGTGGTCGCCGCCGACGACGGTGTGATGCCGCAGACGGTGGAGGCGATCAACCACGCCCAGGCGGCCAACGCGCCGATCGTGGTCGCGGTGAACAAGATCGACAAGGAGGGGGCGAACCCCGACAAGATCCGCCAGCAGCTCACCGAATACGGGCTGGTCGCCGAGGAGTACGGCGGCGAGACCATGTTCGTGGACATCTCGGCGCGGCAGGGCATCAACATCGACGGCCTGCTCGAGGCGATCCTGCTCACCGCGGACGCCTCGCTGGACCTGCGGGCCAACCCGGCCATGGAGGCCCAGGGTGTCGCGATCGAGGCGCACCTCGACCGCGGCCGCGGCCCGGTGGCCACGGTCCTCGTCCAGCGCGGCACGCTGCGCGTGGGTGACTCGATCGTCGCCGGTGACGCCTACGGCCGAGTGCGCCGCATGGTGGATGAGCACAACGAGGACGTCACCGAGGCGACTCCGTCGCGTCCGGTGCTGGTCATCGGTCTGACCTCGGTGCCGGGTGCGGGTGACACCTTCCTGGTGGTCGACGAGGACCGCGTCGCCCGGCAGATCGCCGAGCGTCGCCAGGCCCGGATCCGCAACGCGCAGAACGCGGCGAAGCGGAAGCGGATCAGCCTGGAGGACCTGGACTCCGCGCTGAAGGAGACCAACCAGCTCAACCTGATCATCAAGGGCGACAACTCCGGTACCGTCGAGGCGCTGGAAGCCGCTCTGATGAAGATCGAGGTCGGCGACGACGTCCAGCTGCACGTGGTGCACCGCGGTGTCGGTGGTGTCACCGAGAGCGACATCAACCTCGCCACGGCGGAGAACACCATCGTCCTGGGCTTCAACGTCCGGGCCGAGGGTCGCGCCACCGAGCTGGCCAACCGCGAGGGCGTGGAGATCCGGTACTACACCGTGATCTACCAGGCGATCGACGAGATCGAGCAGGCGCTCAAGGGCATGCTCAAGCCGGAGTACGAAGAGGTCCAGCTCGGCCGCGCCGAGATCCGCGACGTCTTCAAGTCCTCCAAGGTCGGCACCATCGCGGGTTGCATGGTGCTCTCCGGTGAGATCAAGCGGAACACCAAGGCCCGGCTCCTCCGCGACAACAACGTCATCGCGGAGAACCTGCCGATCTCGACGCTGCGCCGGTTCAAGGACGACGTCACCGAGGTCCGCGAGGGCTTCGAGTGTGGTCTGACGCTCGGCAACTACTCCGATCTCAAGGTCGAGGACATCATCGAGACCTATGAGATGCGGGAGAAGCCGCGCAACTGAGGTTGTGGCGGGGCCCGGCCCCCCCCCCCGGGGGGGGGGGCCCCCCCCCCCCCCACCAAGGGTGGGGCCGTGTTGGGACGGGGGGAGGGAGACGCCCAACACACAAGGGGGGGGGGGGGGGGGGGGGGGGGGGGGGGGGGGGGGCGCGGGGGGGGGGGGGGGGGGGGGGGGGGGGGCCGGGGGGGGGGGGGGGGGGGTGTGGATAAGTGGGGTTATGTGGATAAGTCGCGATCTTGGGGAGGGTGGATTCGGAGTTCGG